>CAWAMR010000008.1:0-754528 GCA_963783095.1 uncultured Planctomycetota bacterium
GCAGCTCGGCATGAAAATGTGCATGAGTCGCAAGGGCGATTGCTACGACAAGGCTTGCGTTTCACACTACACCTCCTTGCGGCGATCAGAGACGACGTAGGATGGCGCGCCTGCAGGAGCAGTTTAATGCCCTTCGCCTTTCGCGGCGAGTCAGGACCCGGCGCTTCGTACAGACACTCGTTCTTATCGCTATAGGCGTGTCCGTGAAGCAGGCCGTGGCGGTTCCATATCTTCACACAGCATGGCGAGATTTGCAGCGCATTGGCCATTTCCTGCAGCGTCAGCAGCCCGGCTTCCCGTAAGCGATCATAGCGCGGCTTCAGACCATAACTGCGCACAAGACGCGCAACCAGATGCGGATGGAAGGATCTGCCGGCGCCGGAGATAACGCCACGTTCATTCAGGATCGCGGCGATCTGCGCGACCGTATGCTTGTCAAGCAACTGGTCGATCTCATGACCACCGCCGAGGGTGTGACCCATTTCTGCCAGGATTGCAATGGCAAGGGCAGATTGAGTGTCTTGTGCGCGCCACCCTTGAAGCGGATCTGCAGCGTAACCTGGTGGCGGCGGCTTAGAGTCACATCCTCGAGCAGCAGCCGAACCATGCGTTTGCGCTCTCGGTCCGGCGTGGCGAGATCACGCCACAGTCGGGGAAAGTCTGATGCCAATGCAAGGATGGCGGCGCGCTGATCGTCCGTAAGAACCCGCGCATCTTGTTCGCGGCGGCGCGCATATTCTTCGTGTGCTTCGGTCAGTGCACGCAACTTATGATTCCAGTCCGCTTCCAGGGAGTCGGCAACGAGTCGGTTATCGGGGTCAACGCGCAGGTAGCGCCGCTGTGCCAAGTCTGCTTCGTACTTGGCACGTTCGACTTGTTTGTGGCGTAGTCGACCGGCTTCCTCGATGCGCGACTGCAGTTCGTGCTGCACCGCCAATGTTACCTCGAGCGCGACCGGATTGACGGCATCGACAAGTAGATTGCCAATAGCTTGATCGATACCGACTCCGGGGACCCGTTGGCAAATCGGTTCCGCGTGTCGATGCCCTCGCGCTGGCAGACGTACTCGGGGCACAGGTGCCCATTGCGGCTATGGTAGCGAACCGTCATGCGGTTTCCACAGCGGCCGCAGACCACCATTCCTTGGAGCAGCGCGGGACCCTCGCGCGGTGGCCCGCGGCGCCGATCGGCTCCGATTGCCTGCGCGCTCTCGTGCAATCGCTTCTGGTTCTGTTCGTACTCTTCCCACGAGAGATAGCCTGCGTGAACATCGAGGATCAAAGTATCCCATTGGTCACGTCGGGGACCTTACGTAAACGCGTACTGCCATCGACTGTCTTTCGATTGTGCGTACGACCGTAGACGAACGCACCGGCATATCGCGGATTGTGCAAGATGCGCAGCACATGACTGTGATCGAGACCAGTCCATAGCAGCTCGCCCTTGTGCGGGCCTTTACCGCAGCGTCGTGGAAACGCCAAGCCCTGATGCCGCGCGGCTCTCGCCGTCGCCATCGCCGATCCCGTCCGGCGGAACGTTTCAAACAGCCAGCGCAAGCACTGCTGGACCTGTTGATCCGGGTCAAGACCGAGCACGCCCTCGGCGTTGTAGAGGAGTCCAACAGGTGGACGCATTCCAGCTCGCCGCGTCTGGCTTTGTTCAGGATCCCGCCTTGCAGCCGTGCCCGCAGCACATGGAGTTCGGCCTCGCTCATGGTGCCCTTGAGCCCCAGCAAGAGGCGATCATTGAAGTGGGCGGGATCATAAATGCCGTCCTCGTCGAGGATCAGCGTATCGGTTAGCGCGCAGATCTCCAGCAGCCGATGCCAATCGGTGGAGTTGCGCGCGAGACGCGACACTTCCAGTCCCAGGACGATGCCGGCTTGCCCAGACCGACCTCGGCCACCAGACGCTGGAAGCCTTCGCGGTCGCCGCTGACGCGCCGGACTGTCCGAGATCGGTGTCGATCACGATCATCTGTTCGATCGGCCAACCCAGCGCGATGGCCCGCTGGCGCAGGGCATATTGGCGCTTCAGTGCTCTCGGTGTTCTCGAACACTTGGCGCAAGCTCGATTGCCGGATATACAGATAGGCGTTACGTTTGAGGTGGCTGGCTTACCTTCTGCTGCCGATCGTTCCTCATGCGTTCGCCTCCCGACGGCCATTGAGAACCATTGCGGCCAGGATCATCGTCACCTCCTTGTGCAGCTCCAAGGGGAAGACTTCATCCTCATCAAGCCGTTCCTCGGCTGGCGCCGGCACCTGCACCACGCATTGCGCCCACGCCTGCATCCATACGCACATGCCACTGCACATGAACAGCGCCAGCCCTTGACCGCGAGGTAACCCCACGCGGTCGCCGAGAGCCTCTGTTGTCTCCAGACTCATAACGGCGAAATCAATCCATCATTAGCAGGCGCGCGGCGAGGCAATGAGGTGAGGGATTCGTTGCGGTTTTTTTTGGCGCCGAAACTGTCGTTCGATACTGCGTGGGTGAGCCTGGTACCCCGAACTTCTTCTGCACCAGCTTCGCCAGACGTCGGCTCGCAGGGATGGCTCGGCAACGCGTGCCCGGTCAAGAACTCCATCACCGTCGGGGTCAGCTTGTGGCCGCTCCGAGGTCCAGGCTTCTGGGTATCAGACCGGCCAACCCACTCTGCGCGAAGGCGGTTTGAGCCTGGTAGAACGAGGGCCTGGAGAAGCCAGATATCTTGGCAGCTTCGCTCACCGGTCGCTTCTCCGTGCTGACTAGGCGCAGCATTTCGTACTTGACCTGCAGCAGATCGTGAGGATCGAAGAACTCGCTGCCCCAAAACAGCGAGTAGCTGACGGCATCGGACGCGGATTGAGGGTCGCCTGTTGCCGCAACCGACGTTGTTTCTCTTCCTTGCGTCGGTCTGTCGGCATTCGCACCTCCAGGGAAGAATCCACTAATTACTGTAAATACAATTATGTACCATATTTATCAATATGCAAGTTAAATATCAAGGATATTTGCGGAAATATGGCTGTTTTTCAGGCGACATATCGACAGCCAAGGTAACCACGGAAGGCGTTTATCGGCATAGTTAATTTTACACATGCGGCGTATTTGGCCTTACACATGCACGCACTCTTCATGGCTCCAGCGTGGCGATCAAACGCCCCAGTTCAAGCAACTCTTCCACGCGAAACAAGGCGCGCCCGGCAGCGACCACGTTGAATGGGGCCTCGCCGACGACGCTCGTCCAGCTTGCGGGCAGCGCCCGCAGTCGGCCATTCGCGTCGTGAAACCAAACCCTGTCCTCATGCCAGTTCTGGGCGTGAAGGACCAGTTCGAATTCCAGCAAATGAAGGGGATGGTACGGATGAGTTACCTGAAAACGTCGGCTTCCAGCGTCACTCACGGGCGCAGTTGTCTGCGGACTCCAACGCGCCGATGGAAAGTTTTTTTGGGGCTCGCTCAAGAACGAACTCGTGTATCACGAGCGTTTCGCCAAGCGTCAATAAGCCCGCAATGCGATCACCAAATATTTTGGAATCCTATGCAACTGGCAGCATAAACAGGCTTACCGCGGCTATCTGTCTCCTGCCGCCTTCACACAGCAGTTCTTCAAAAATCGGCTCGTTGCTTAACCCGTTGGCCTCCACTATTGACGACCGACCTCACCCTCCGCCATAGGTGTTTTCGGCGACATCGAGGCGGCCGTTGGCGAGGTGCAATCAAATATCAATGTGGGGACCGCAGACGTGAATTCGGCCACGACACCGAAGCAGCGTGGCGAAGCCGAGCGACCACTGGCGAAACTCATGGAACAGAAGTCCCGGTTGCAATTCAGCTTGGTCGGGCGAAGGCTCGCCAGTTGAATAGTCATGTCCGACATGAAGAGGGCGTGACCAGCGTGGATTATCGAATTGGACGGCGTAGACCCTTGTCATATAAGGCTGTGTCCAAGGGTGCCCAACATGTCCGGGAAAATCAGAGAATCTTGCTATCTATATAACACCGGCATTATTATTTATGGAAAGGATCTACCGGTAGCCAGCGGCCAGGGCGAGGCGTTAGAATCCAACAGTTCACCAAGAGCTGAACCCGCATCGACAGCGAAGTTTGAGTTAAGGTGCACAATGGGGGGGTATATGCGCAAATATAAGTGAAGCCGTGCAGGAAAAAGGCAGTTATGTGGCGGTTTATGAGCGGACCAGACCGAGACGTTGGTCGGCTATGCGATCTTGGATTCGGAAGGTAACGAAGTAGCCCTTTTCGATGATTGGATCGATGCGCTGGAGGCACTCGATGTGGCCACGGACAGCGATAAGCCGACATCACGATCACCCAGGATGCGAGGCTTAGTTTAGGGCTACGCTGAAAAAGGTCAACGCCGTTGGGCGGTCGATCGTTAAATGCGGATGAAACAACAGACCCTTGCGATGGCGGCCATCAAGGCGCCGGATTTGAACAGTACCGTCGGCCAACCAAACGTGATGTGTTCCTTGAGACGATGGAGCAGATCGTGCCGTGGCCGCAACTGTGCGAGGTTGTCGAACCGTACTATCCGAAGGGTCAGGGCGGACGCCCGCCAGTGGGTCTGGAGCGCATGCTGCGCATGCACTTTGTGCAGCACTGGTTCAACCTGGCGGATGAAGCCTGCGAGGAAGCGCTGCTGGACAGCACCGCCTTGCGGCGATTCGTTGGGATCGACCTGGGGCGCGAGCGGGTTCCCGATGGCACGACGCTGTTGAAATTCCGCCGGCTGCTGGAGAGCAACAAGCTCGGCGAGCAGTTGTTCGCCAAGGTCGGCGAGGTACTGCAAGGGCGCGGGCTGAAGGTGGCACCGGCACCATCGTGGATGCGACCATCATCGGTGCGCCCAGTTCCACGAAGAACGCGGACAAGGCGCGAGACCCCGAAATGCATCAGACGCGGAAGGGCCAGCAGTGGTACTTCGGGATGAAGCTGCATATCGGTGTCGATAGCCAGACGGGACTGGCACACAGCGCGGTAGTGACCGCTGCGAACGTGCATGACAAGCATCCGCTGCCGGCTTTGCTGCATGGCGCCGAGCAGCGTGTATACGGCGACAGCGCATATGCGAGCCAGAAGGAACTCATCGCCAGCAAGGCACCGCAAGCGAAGGACTTTACCAACCAGCGTGTGCGCAACCGCAGTGGCGAAGTCGATGAAACCAGGCGCACGAAGAACCGCAACAAGTCCAGGATACGCGCCCGGGTCGAGCACGTCTTTGCGGTGGTCAAGCGGCTGTGGGGTTTCGTTAAGGTGCGCTATCGCGGCCTGGCGAAGAACGCCACGCACGCTTTTACCGCACTGGCGCTAGCCAACATCTACATGAGCCGCAAGCGGCTGATGGCACAGGTGCGTCCATGAGCGGCCAAAGTGGGTCGAGAGACCCACTTATAAGGCCCTTCTGGGCCAGGAAATGGAACCAGTCGCGTCGCTGATCTCGCATTCCGAAATTCAGCTGCAAACCGTCGGCGAAAACAGCGGCTTCTTCAGCGTAGCCTAACCTCAGCGCATCCCCCGACACAGTCGTGTATGACAAAGTTCCACAAGATCCGGGCACATGTCCAGTGTAGACGACGGCATTGGATCTTCAAAGTCTAGGAGGACTTACCGGTGTGTCGAGAAGGAGCAAGAAGCGACCGGGTAATTGCGCGCACGGCGGGAAAGCAAAACACCCTGTCGTATTGGGCTGCGTCCAGGATGTCCAACGTGTCTGGGGAAGGGTGAAATTTTGTTCTGATAACGCACAGCTCAGGAGCCCCTGCTTCTAGGATGGGGGTACGAACATTTTGGTGCTAGGGAAGGTCTGCAAAAGTCCTGGCGTTGATGTGTGAGTGGACTATCCTGGAAGAAGGATAGTGAATCAGGGAGAGTCGTGATGACGCAACTGGGTCTCGGTCTGGATCTGTCAACGAAGCGCACACGCAAGCGTGAATTCCTCGAAGAGATGAGGCGCGTGGTGCCGTGGTCGAAGCTGATTGCGCTGATCGAGCCGCACTACCCGAAGGGTAAGACGGGACGCCCGCCCTTTCCGATTGCGACGATGCTGCAGATTCATTTTATGCAGCAGTGGTTTGGCCTGTCGGATCCGGCGATGGAAGAGGCGCTCTATGACGTGCCGCTGTACCGGGACTTTGCGGGGCTGGATGGTGGTATGACGCGTTTGCCCGACGAGAGCACGATCCTGCGGTTTCGCCATCTGCTCGAAGCTCACGGTCTGGCTGCGCAGATGTTTGCGCTGGTCAATGAGATTCTGATCCACAAGGGATTGATGCTCAAGGCGGGATCGGTGGTGGACGCCACCCTGATATCAGCGCCCACCTCGACGAAGAATGCCTCGGGTGAGCGAGACCCGGAAATGCACCAGACAAAGAAAGGACGTAATGGTACTTCGGGATGAAGGCGCACGTGCGACCTGCAAGTCGCTTGAATTTCTGTTCGACTCAACGTGATCCGTTGTGATCGAACCGGCTGTTCCATCAGCCGTTTCCTACCCAGACATGCGGAGCCGGTAACGGCTCGCGGTGCTCGACAACATGGGACTGACTGTCTCGGATGCCGTGCGTATTCTCCTGACGCGCGTTGCCAACGAAGGTGCATTGCCGTTCGCCTTCGCGACCGACCCGGCCGTACATGACGCCTGGTTTCGCGCGAAGGTGCAGGAAGCATTGGACGACCCCCGCCCCGCTACCCCTGTTGCCGGCGGTATAAAAGCGCGGCTAGATGGCGGCAAGGGATAAAAGAGAACCGACCGAGGCCGATGTCGGCCTACGGTTGGGGTTAAAAGGGATCGTCGATGTTGTTCGGGTGAGCGTTCACGGGCGGGACGCGTTGCTCTCGCTGCAGTTCATGCAACGCGAGCTGGTAGTGAGTGCAGATCCGCTCGCGTAGATCGTCGAGGAGTTCAATGACGGCGAGCGCCTGGTCGGCCGACCAGTCGTCGGGGATCAGGAAGTCGAGCCCGTGCGTGGTTCCGGAAGGCAGGTGACTACGCGTCATGACGTCTTCTTCTCGGCTTTAGCTGCACTGCGTTTCTTCGTGCGTTGCTCAGCGCGTTCGCGTGCCTCCTTACACGATAGGACTCGCCCTCGATCACGACGACCTCTGCACGATGCACCAGTCGGTCAACAAGCGAGACGACGCAAGCGGCGTTCGGGAAACACCTCTGACCATTCTGCAAACGGTCTGTTTGTCGTAACCACGGTTGATGCGACTCCGTATCTCCGGCTAACGAGTTCGAACAGCAGATCGGCGTGGCGGTTCGAGTACGAGAGGTAGCCGACTTCGTCGATCACCAGAACGTCGGGTGAGGCATAGCGGTTCAGTCGGCGACGTAGCGCAGAATCGCTGTCGAGCGCGGCAAGTTCGCCGAGCATCTGGCCGGCCGTAGTGAACAAAGCAGTATGGCCACGTACGATTGCCTGATAGGCGAGATTGAGCGCCAGCGTCGATTTGCCGACGCCGTTTGGGCCGATCAGCACGACGTTCGCGGTGTCCTTGACGAACTCCAGCGCCATCAGCTCTTCGACGGCGGCACGATCGCACCGCTTGGGCCAGGCCCAGTCGAAGTCGCACAGCGGTTTGAAGCTGCCCAGATGGGCATCGCGGATACGTCGCTCCAGAGAACGGCGGCCGCGCTCGTCCTCTTCCCACTGCAGCAGCGGCGCGACCCACTGCTCGGCTGCCACGTCGGGCCAATGCGCCAGCAGTCCATACAGGCGCAAGGCGTGCGCGCGAGTTTGCAGCTCATCAGGCGTGTTCATCGGTGTCTCCCGCGATCTGGTCGTAAATGTCGAGCCGGTGGGGTGTTACGAGCGTGTCTTTCTTGCGCACGTGTTCGGGCAACGGGATGGCAACGGGCGGAGGTGCCTGGCGCGCTTCGCGCCGGCGCTCCAGCGCAAGACGCACCGGATTCGGATGAGGTGCCGCACCACTGGCGAGGGTCTCCTCGATAGCCGCCTGCAGTTCGGCGGCGCCATAGCGATCAAGCAGGCGCAGCAAATGCGATGTAATGTTGCCCAGATTGCCACCGCGTTCAGCGGCGCGTTGCATCAGCAGCCGGCTGGCAGGAGCCGCGTGGCCCAGATGGTCAAGGCCACGATGGTGACGGGCTTCGCGTTTGCGTTCGAGCAGGCCTTCAATATGCGCAGCAATCTCGATCTGTGCGCCGCGATCGTAACTGCGCTCATGGGTGGCGAGCAGCATGGCGCCATCGAGGATGCGCACCTGACGAGGATCGGCCCGTACCGTGAGCGTGCGGCGCACGTGGGTGTGCGGGAATCGAGTAATCGTTCAGATCAAAGCGAACGTACGGAGTCTTGCCAACCTAGACCGCCAGTTGCAGTTCGCACGGGTAGGGATTCTCGGGCAAACCCAGCAGACTTGGCTGTTCGCGTTCGAAGGCTTCGCGCACGGTGATCGTGGGCTCCTCGCGGCAAGGGCGATTCGCGGCAGGACCAGCGCACCAGAGTGCCGCCTGGGCATTCAGATCGTCGAGGTCGATGAACTTGCGCGCGGCAAAGAAGTTCTCGCGTACATATCGGATTGCACGTTCGACACGGCCCTTCTCGTTGCCTCGCGCAACGGCCACAGGACGGGGCTCATAGCGATGATGGGCGGCGAACGCGAGCAGAGTTGAGGATTGAACCGGATCGCGTCACCCTGACGCTCAAGGACGGCGCTCTTGAGGTTGTCGTAGAGCAGGACCCTGGGCAGACCGGACCATGCCTCGAAGGCGCCTGCATGGCCGGCCAGGAAGCTGTCCATGCGGGCATCAAGGAAGAAGCGCAGGTAAATCTGCCGTGACCACGACAGCACCATCACGAAGGCCATCAGCGGTCGGCGCGCGCGACCGATCTGCAGGTGATCGAAATGGGCCCAGTCGACCTGTCCTTGTTCTCCGGGCAGTGTGCGAAGACGCAAATAGGCCTCGGTGATCGGCCGTGGACGGTGCACCGAGATCAGATGCCTGAAGTGGTGATGATTGCCCCGGTAGCCGCGCTCGCACACCATCGCATACAGGCGGCTGGCCGTGAGTGACGGAAACTTCTTCAGCGTCTCGTGGATGAACGGCAGGTAGGCGTCGATCTGCGAAGGTCGTTGCACGGCCACCGATCCTGGGCAGTCCGGCCTGCGCCAGCACCCGCTGGACCGTGCCGCGGTGCACATGCAATTGGCGCGCGATGGTGCCGCAGCGCCACTTCTCGACGTGGTAATAGCGCAGGATCTGCGCCTCGAGTTCTGCTCCGATGGTCATGGGTCGTGTCCTGTGTAAGTCTAGTAGCAGTACGAACATCATCGGAAGACCCGACGTGCGCAGTGGCCCGAGGCGTACGAAGCGCCGAGCAGACGCAGTGGCAGAAGTGGCAATGCGCGGGCACAGACGCCTGGCGATAGCGGGAGCCGTTGCTTTGGCCGCCGACGTCGTCGGGGTCGCTTGCCAGTAGAGCATCGGCGGCAGGCGCTGCGGAACCCTGATGCGTCACTTTATTTTGGCGAGCTGCGATAGCGGCGCATCCGTTCGGCGTGCGCGAGGCGGCCATGGCGGCTGCGCTGGTAGCGGCTGCCCGGCCTCGCGCATGCTGGCTCTGCCGAGCGGCCAACGAGCAGTCGCCGTCGCAGTAGATCTGGCCGCGGTCGCAACGGCGGCAAACGATGACCTGCGCCCGGCAGCGCGCGCACACGAAAAGGCGGCCTGTGGCCGGCATCGAAGCAATCCCCGTCAATGCCGAGGCGATATCGACAGGGCTGGCGAGGCGTGCAATACTCATTGCACACCCATGCTCCGTGCACGCGGTGGGGTCTGACATCGGAGTGAACTTGGCGGTTTGGGCCGGTGTCGGGCCTGTTTCTTCGGCGGTGAACTGTTCTTCTACCGCATCTCGTATCCCTGCGTCACCCCCTCCAGCAAACGCGAGCCGGCGCCGGGTGCGTCTTCACTCGCCCTTCGGGCTCCTTACGACGCACCGCAGCGCAGTCCGACTATGCCTCAACAAGCAATTCCTGAGCGAACGGCAAATACGTCTCGTTCAACATTGCACGTACCCGCCGCCGTCTAATTGCGCTTTCTGACCGCCGGTCACAGGGTCTATATGCCGGGTCGCGCCATGGCTTCGCGATTACCCTCGCGCACGCCACACGTGGCGCCTCGGACTGATCGACTTCTCTTCACGACAGCGAGGCAAGCATGATCGACAACCTTTTGAGGTGAGCCTTGAACGCGTCGCTCGCTTCTCGATCGGTTGTCGGATTCAGGTGCGAAGTCCCGGCGAGTTCGACCTGCTCATGGAAATCGTTGGCGACCGCGCGTCTGATGTCCGGTGGTAACGACCGTACGATGGAGACCAGCAAAGCCTCTTCGGCGTGAATCATGCCCAGAATCGAATGCGTATCCATGGAAGAAACTCCGTTGAAGGCGTCGTAAGTACACTCTAGTACACGCCGGTCGATCGTTTCAGGCTATCTGGAAGGTTTCATACTCATGGCGCCGGACGGTAAGCGAGTCTCACCGCCCGACCTCATTACGGGGCGCATAAGGCACCCTCTCCTCCTCGTACAGCCGATAGATGAGTTCAAGCATTTCCCGAATGTCGCGCGACTCGTCGAGCATGCGCATGCTCATGATGATTGGGGAAACCAGCGTGGGGTCGTCCAGTTCCTTGTAGCTCACATCGTCTCGCTTCAGGCCGTACACGCTGCTCGGAACGACAGAAATTCCTTCCCCCGCTGCGACAAGACCTAGCGCAATCTGCAACTCCCGTACTTCATAGATCCGGCGAGGCTTGAGACCACGGTCCTGCGAATGCCGACAGCACCTGGTCTGCATAACTGGGTCGCGGCGCCTTAGGGAAAATAATCAGGGTCTCGTTGACCAGGTCGCTGAGAGCGAGAATGGGCTTGCCCGATGAGAGTGGATGGCCCTCCGGGAAGGCAACAATCATCTTCTCCTCGCGAAGAATCACCCGGCGGATGTTCGCGTCCTCATGTCGGATACGGCCGAACCCGACATCGATCTGACCGTCTTTCAGCGCTCTGATCTGGTCCATCGTCGACATCTCATGGAGGCTGAGTTCGACTGTCGTGTTCTCGTCGCGGAAGCGCCGGATGATTTTTGGCAGCATGCCGTACAACGTCGAACCCACGAAACCGACCGAGAGGCTGCGCTCGATGTTGCCCACGCGCCTCGTCATGGATTCGAGTTCGGCTGTCTGAGCCAGCAATTGCACGGCATGCGCATAGAAGAACTTACCCGTCTCCGTTAGCTTCAACGGGCGCGAGTCGCGCTGGAATAGCTGCACCTCAAGAGTCTCTTCAAGTTGCTGTATCTGACGGCTCAACGGCGGTTGGGCCATGTTGCAGCCGCTGTGCCGCGCGCGTGAAATTGCGTTCTTCGGCTACCGCGACGAAATAGCGAAGATGCCGCAATTCCATCTCAATACCTCCTGGATATAGACCGATACTAAATCAGTGTTGGACGGGGCCTTCTAGCGTCCATTATTCTGCATTCACACTCTGTTTCAGCACCCGATTATACCTTCTCAGGCATATTCAGACGGGCGCTAAACCAAGGGTTAACCCCACAAGAAAATAGAGATTCAGGAGCAGACATGAGCGTCAAAGTGTTCGATACGAAGGAAGTGCAGGACCTGCTGAAGGCCGCTGCTAACCTCGGAAGCCAGGACGGCAATGCTCGCGCCAAGCAGATCGTCCATCGCCTGCTGGGCGATCTGTTCAAGGCCATCGACGACCTCGACATGACGCCCGACGAAATCTGGGCCGGCGTTCATTATTTCAACAAGCTCGGCCAGGACGGCGAAGCGGCGTTGCTTGCCGCTGGCCTCGGTCTGGAGAAGTATCTCGACATTCGCATGGATGCCGCGGACAAGGAGGCCGATATCGGCGGCACGCCGCGTACCATCGAAGGTCCGCTGTATGTCGCCGGTGCACCGGTGCGCGATGGCGTATCGAAGATCGACATCAATCCGGACGAGGATGCGGGCCCGCTGGTCATCCGCGGCACCGTGACCGGCCCGGACGGCAAGCCCGTCGCGGATGCGGTGGTCGAATGCTGGCACGCGAATTCAAAAGGCTTCTATTCGCACTTCGACCCGACCGGCGCGCAGAGCGAATTCAATCTGCGCGGCGCGGTCAGCACGGGTGCCGACGGCAAGTACGAATTCCGTACGCTCATGCCGGTCGGTTATGGTTGCCCGCCGCATGGCGCGACCCAGCAACTGTTGAACGTGCTCGCCCGCCATGGCAACCGTCCGGCGCATGTGCACTTCTTCGTCACCAGCGACAAGTACCGCAAGCTGACGACGCAAATCAATATCGAAGGCGACCCGCTGATCTGGGACGACTTCGCCTACGCCACGCGCGAGGATCTGATTCCGCACGTCGTCGAAAAGACCGGCGGCATTGCACTGGGCATGAAGGCTGACGCGTACAAGGAAATCGAGTTCAACATCGAGTTGACGCCGCTGGTTCAGGGCAAGGATAACCAGCTCGTCCATCGACTGCGTGCGTCTGCTACCGCCTGACCGCTGAACGCGGCTGCTACGTCGTACCACTGCCGCCGCTCAATTCTTCGCAAGAATCTTTCGACACCAATGCGCGTGCTCCATAGCCTGGAGCACGCGCAGGGAGAGCACTCATGTCTGCAATTATCGACAAAGCCTCGCAACTGGATGAACTGCTGCACACCGCCGTTCAGGACGACAAGCAAAACGGTGTATTCCGTTGCCGCCGCGACATTTTCACCAACGCCGATTTGTTCGAACTCGAGATGAAACACATCTTCGAGAGCAATTGGGTGTACCTGGCGCACGAAAGCCAGATTCCCAACAACAACGATTACTACACCACCTGGATTGGCCGCCAGCCCATGGTGGTCACTCGCGACAAGAGCGGCGAACTGCACGCGGTCATCAACGCCTGCGCGCACAAGGGCGCGATGCTGTGCCGGAAAAAGCACGGCAACAAAGGCACCTTCACTTGCCCGTTCCACGGCTGGAGTTTCGCCAACACCGGCAAGCTGCTGAAAGTGAAGGACGTGAAGACCACCGAATACCCGGTGCAATTCAATACCAACGGCTCGCACGATCTGAAAAAAGTCGCGCGTTTCCAGAGCTATCGCGGCTTCCTGTTCGGCAGCCTCAACGCGGACGCGCATGCCGCTGGAGGACTACCTCGGCGAGACCAAGGTCATCATCGACCAGATCGTCGACCAGGCGGCGAACGGGCTGGAAGTGTTGCGCGGCAATTCCTCGTACATCTACGACGGCAACTGGAAGATGCAGATGGAGAACGGCTGCGACGGCTACCACGTCAGCACCGTGCACTGGAACTACGCCGCGACGATGGACCGGCGCAAGGTCGATGGCACCAAGGCGGTGGATGCGAATAGCTGGAGCAAGTCGGTAGCGGGCGTGTACGGGTTCGACCACGGCCACATCCTGCTGTGGACCAAGACGATGAACCCGGAAGTGCGGCCGGTCTATCAGTACCGCGAAGAAATCAAGGCACGCGTCGGCGAAGTCAAGGCGGATTTCATCGTCAACCAGACTCGAAACCTGTGCCTGTATCCGAACGTGTTCCTGATGGACCAGTTCAGCACCCAGATTCGCGTGGTACGCCCGATCAGCGTGGACAAGACCGAAGTCAGCATCTTCTGCTTTGCCCCGAAGGGCGAGAGCGCAACCGACCGCGCCACCCGCATCCGCCAATACGAGGATTTCTTCAACGTCTCGGGAATGGGCACCGCGGACGACCTCGAAGAGTTCCGCGCTTGCCAGGCTGGCTATGCCGGCACCACCGCGTTGTGGAACGACCTTTCGCGCGGGGCGCCGTTGTGGGTCGATGGCCCGGACGCAAATGCGAAGACGATGGGTCTCAAGCCGCGTTATCTCAGGCGAGCGCAGCGAAGACGAAGGCCTGTTTGTGTGTCAGCACGAATACTGGGTGCACGTGATGCGCGACGCGCTGAAAAAGGAACAAGCGGAGGCGCTGGCATGAGCTTCGACTACCAGAAAATCTGCGCCGCGCTGTACCGCGAAGCGCGCCTGCTCGATGACCGCCAGTGGGACGAATGGCTCGCCTGCTATGCCGAGGACGTCACCTACTGGATGCCGGCGTGGGATGACGACGACCAGCTCACCGACGACCACGAGAGCCAGATCTCGCTGATGTATTACCCGGACCGTGGCGGCCTGGAAGACCGTGTGTTCCGCATCAAGACCGAACGCAGCGGTGCTTCGATGCCTGAGCCGCGCACCAGCCACAACGTCACCAATGTGGAAGTGCTGGCCGAGCGCGAGCAACGAAGTGGACGTGCGCTACAACTTCAACACGCTCAGCCACCGCTACAAAACCACCGACCAGTTTTTCGGCACGATGTTCGTCACGCTTGCGAAAGGTCGACGATGCACTTGTTGATTTCCTACAAGCGAATTGTGCTGAAGAACGACTACATCCGCCAGGTGCTCGACATTTATCACGTTTGATGTCGAGCGATCGAGCAGGAAACTGGAAGTACAGGAGACAACATGTCCAGCTACAACATTGCACTGAACTTCGAAGACGGCGTGACCCGCTTCGTCGACATGCAAGGCCGGGCGAGAAGGTGCTCGATGCCGCCTTTCGCGCGAAGATCAACCTGCCGATGGATTGCTCCGATGGCGTGTGCGGCACCTGCAAGTGCCGCGCCGAAAGCGGCAGCTACGACCTCGGCGACGACTACATCGAAGACGCGCTGAGCGAGGACGAGAAGGAGAGCGGCCTCGTACTCACCTGCCAGATGGTGCCGCAAAGCGACTGTGTGATTGCGGTGCCGGCATCTTCCACTGCATGCAAGACTGAACAGAGCAGGTTCGCCGCGACGGTATCGAAGGTCGAGCCGCACAACGATGCGGCCGTCGTGCTCGAACTGGACGTGGACGCGACCGCGCCCGTGTTCCTGCCGGGCCAGTACGTCAACATCGATGTTCCCGGCAGCGGCCAGCATCGTTCGTATTCGTTCTCGTCGGCACCGGGTGCAATCGAAAATCAGTTTTCTGATCAAGAGGATTCCCGGTGGCGTGATGAGCACCTGGCTCGATTCCGCGCAGCCAGGCAACAAGCTGGAGCTGACCGGGCCGCTCGGTAGTTTCTATCTGCGCGCCGTCGAGCGGCCGTTGCTGTTCCTCGCTGGCGGCACGGGCCTGGCACCGTTCCTGTCGATGCTGGAAGTGCTGGCGCGCGCCAATTCGCAGCAGAAGATCCACCTGATTTATGGCGTGACGCGAGACCTCGACCTCGTGCAGGTCGATGCAATCGAAGCGTACGTGGCGAAGTTGCCGAATTTCACCTACACCACCGTCGTGGCCGATGCGGATTCGAACCATCCTCGCAAGGGTTGGGTGACGCAGCACATGCCGGCCGAGGCGTTGAATGATGGCGACGTCGACGTTTACCTGTGCGGGCCGCCGCCGATGGTCGATGCAGTGCGCAAGTATTTCGACGATAACGGCGTGAAGCCCAACAGCTTCCACTACGAGAAGTTCACTCCTAACGCAGCACCGAGGACCGCATGAGCACGCAACGATTTGCCGGCAAGGTCATGGTCGTCACCGGCGCCGCGCAGGGCATCGGTCGCGCCGTGGCGCTTCGTGCGGCCGCCGAAGGCGGCAAGGTGCTGTTCGTCGACCGCGCCGATTTCGTCTGCCGAAGTCGCCGCCGAAGCGAAGTGGCGCGGACACGGCCGGCTTCGTCGCCGACCTCGAGACGTATGAAGGCGCGGCATCGGCGATGGCTTTTGCCGTGCAGCAAGTTTGGCGGCATCGACATTCTGATCAATGGCGTGGGTGGCGCGATTCGCATGCGTCCATTCGCTGAGTTCGAACCTGCACAGATCGACGCGGAAATTCGCCGTTCACTGATGCCCACGCTGTACGCCTGCCATGCTGTGTTGCCGCACCTGCTCAAGCGCGGCGGCGGGACCATCGTCAACGTTTCTTCGAATGCCACGCGCGGTATTCGCCGCGTGCCGTATTCGGCGGCCAAGGGCGGCGTCAACGCGATGACGCAGTCACTGGCGATGGAATACGCGGAGCACAACATCCGCGTGGTCGCCACCGCGCCGGGTGGGACCGACGCGCCGCCGCGACGCGTCCCGCGCAATACCGCCGGCGACAGCGAGCAGGAAAAGGTCTGGATGGGCGAAGCGGTGAAGCAGGTCACTGAATCCACCTTCCTCAAACGCTACGGCAGTATCGACGAGCAGGTCGCGCCGATTCTGTTCCTCGCTTCGGACGAGGCGGGCTATATCACCGGCACGGTGTTGCCGGTAGCCGGCGGCGACACGGGCTGACCCAGGAATGAACAGGGAAAACCGGCGCTCCCGGAACGACCCGGGAGCCATTCAGGTCACGCCCGCTCGATCGTCAATCGGCGGCTGAGGCCTTGTGGAGACGGGGTTCTCGCCGTGTTGCGTAGCGTAGCGTCGCTTCGTCAGGCCTATCGCTGCAAGCCTGGCAATAGCGAATCGGCTTAACTTAAACCGCCGGCGACACGCTTCGCTGCCGCCAGTGTTCTCCTCAACCTCTCATCCAGTTCGAGAGTCTCGGCCAGCTTGCGATTAGGTACTTCGAGACCGAATAAAATGCCGAAGGCAACGCCTCAATAAACTCGCGCAGCGGCAAGCCCACCCTCGCCCGGCAACAGGCGCCCATAGCGTGCCTCTTCGGAAATAGCCGCGGTGGTCGTAGGCGCCGTCGCGCTGGCGTGAGCAGAACTGCGCGTACCTGATGCGTGCAGGATCGATGGCAGCAATGTCGCTGACTTTCCCGCCGCTGCGTATCAAGTGAAACGGATCGAGCAGCAATGCGCCGTTGGCTTGCGCCGCTTCGCTGACGATTGCATTGGCGGCCTGAATGCTGCCGACGCCGAGCCACGCCGCAAACTCCAGCGCGCAGGAAATGTCGAAAAGTGCAGCCAATTCGCAAAGCTGCGCGAATTTCTCAACGGCCAGCGAGCGTTCGGCGATATCGATCAGCGTCAAAGCATTGCGTGCGCCGAGACGCTGAGCCGTCTCGAACACACGCTTGAAGTCCTTCACGTCGCGCTCAGGCGTGAGCAGCATGACTTCGATATCCAGCACGTCGAGACCGGTGTCGCGTACGCGAGCTTCCGTCTCGAGCGGACATGGTGAGTTGTCGAACATCGGATGCTGTGCCTCGCCCGCCCAAACGGGCTGAGGCGCGAGACTGACCGCGTCGAGCCCGTGCGGCCCGCTGCCGTCACAGTTCAGGGGGCGTCAGCTCGATTGCTGTGAGCGGACGGGGAGATAAGCCGTGTCATCGCATCGCCCTTGGTTTAGCCTGCTTCACTCATGGTCGGCTCGGCCTGCATCTGCTCGTGCCCAGCCCGTTTCAGCAGGTCAAGTGCGACGTCGACGATCATGTCTTCCTGCCCCCCGCCATCTTGCGCGGCCCAGCTCAAACAAAGAATGTCCACATTAATTGAGGTCGTACTTGCTTGTCGCCATTTCCGCATGACGGCAGGAAGTTGAATCACACGACTCTCATGACGTTGCTCGGCACGATGTCCGCCGAGCAGCGCGTCGCCGCGTACCTGTTCAAAGTCCGTCGCATCAAGGCGCGCGGCTATTCGGCTACGGAATTCAACCTGCAGATGGCCCGTGAGGAAATCGGCAGCTATCTCGGGATGAAGCTCGAAACCGTCAGCCGCATGTTCTGCAAGTTCGGGCGAGACGGTAAGGTCGAGACGCGCGGCAAACAGATCCGGATTCTCAACTTCGGCGGCCTCAACCGCCTGCAGACCAACCGGATCGAACGACTCCAGTGCCCGCACACGAGAACATGAGTATGTGCTGCGCAATGACAATTTCCATGTTCCGGGATCGTGTTTGTTATTACGCATGCCAGACGGGAACAATCGCTATTGCGCCACAGACAGACGGTGAGGCAGTCTGTGCCTCCCTTCCTGTCTAGCCCACAACATGGGACCCGGTTGAACTTAACAGGCCAGCATGGTGATCCGGCAGGCTTACCACCGTCGATGCACTGACGCTGACCATCCAGCCCGGGGAAGTTGCTCGGCTACCTGGTCGCAAGGGCGCGGGCAAGACGACCGCCATCAGGATGTCAACGACGCTGCCGCGGCGAAGCAGCGGGTCAGTTTGATTGGCTCAACAAGCTCACGAAGCTATTGCATTTTTCCAGGCCTGCAATGACACCCTGGTTGATTCAGGTCAACGACCAATGTTCGAGGCGGAGTCCAATGATCGATGATGGCGCTGTCCGTTTGTTATACGCACGTATTGCCATACCTACTCAATCGAGCCGAACGACACAAAGGACCGAGGTCCGCACTCGGGTACGTGCGGTTCCTGAAGATCGAGGGAAGTCGGCTGAGCAACGCACAGCCGGCAACACATGCAGTTTCTTCACTTCGGCGAAGTCGATGTGGATAAGAAAATCCAGCATATTCTAATCAGATCAGCACACGGGAAGATGACCTGAGAGCCGAGTTGCATCAACAGGAAACCAGGCTCTTCAATCGGGTGAGCGGCAAACGGGTCGAGTTCGACGAGGCGGTCAGAAAGCTTCATCAGGAGTCGAAAACCAGCATCGGCCGGTGGCTTCTGACAGCGCTCCGCTGAACTTTCCGGCGGCGCCGTAACTACGGGCTGATCATCCCACTTGCATTTCTCGACATCGACCTATCCCTTTACCAGACGATCTGCTTTCCGATCTACGGCATGGTGAAAGTCAGGCGCGCCGACTACATCGTGATGGACCGATGGCAATTGCGATATCTGAACGCTATGGAAATATTCCACTGCGCTTACTGCGAATATGCCAATGGCCTCATCGCCTATGCGACCGAGATCGCGGCACGCACGAACGGTACTGGTGCCCTATCAAGCATGCTCACAAAGTGCTCGGTACACATGCGCGGTATCAGCGCTTTCTGAGCTATGGCGCGTCTGAGCAGTATCAGGCTCGCGTCAAGCAGTTTCGCGATGTCCTGCGCAAGCAGAATGACTGACGGCGCTTTCAGGTGTGAATGTAGCGCAATCGCGAGATGCGCGACTTCCTGTAACCGGGAGGCCTGGTCCTATCGCACAGCTTTGCGAGCACTGCCAGGCAATCCATGGGCGCATCTGACCATGTAGTCGACCGGACGACATGCGGTCAAGGTGGGGCGTGTCGCCGGTCACGGCAACGCCTGCGTCAAACGCTTCCTCGAACGCGTGCGTGAAGTCCCTCAGACGATCATGTGGAAGCCGACCGATGCCGGCGGCGCCCTCACGGCCGCCGCCACTTGCGAACCGTTTGCATAACTCATCTGCACCGTAAGGATTGGCGAGCGGCGCACGCACGCTCACCGTGTAGTCGCCCTGAACACCCACGGTAAGGACGGCATGGGCACGATCAGGTAGCATTCTCGCCAGAAAGTTGGAGAAAACTCCCCGCACCCTTCGAGCCCATCCCTCATTGGGCAACACATACATTGATCCGCTCGAGAGAACAGCACTGGGAGACGTCCCAGCGCCAGTTCCATGTCATGCCTTCGCGCGTCGCGCAGCGCCTGCACAATCGGCTCATTCGTCGCGAAATGGAATGGGTCGGCATAAGCGTGCAGCATTTTGTAAAGCCTCGTCGGCGGGATCAGCAGGTCCGACTCACTCTCTCCATAGGCGTTGTAGTTGATCGACTCTCCCAGTTCACGCAGTTGTTCGACCTGGCCAGGTTGGAGCCTGCAGGTCCCAGCAAGCGTTCGCGCCGCATGCAAGAGGTTGTCGCCATAGGCGCCAACAATAGCCCAAAGTCGGTGTTGCCCTCCCACATGACGGTCCACGATCAGACTCGTACAAATTTCGGGCGTCGTATCGATGTATGTTTTCAGGTCGGGATTTTCAGGAATTGCGCCGGAAAAGTGATGATCGAAGTATTCAACTTCGACTCCGTGCTGAACCAATGCAAGCAACGCCGTTCGATTGGTGTCCAGAGAGATGTCCAGTACGGTCACTGAGAGGCCGGGCCTAACTGGAACGCGGGTGAGCAGTTCACGTCGCGCTTGACACCTGTGATCAGCAAAGATCTCAACGGCTTCCTCAATCGCAATTGGTGCAATGCGCAGATTCCGTCGGCATCACCATTGAACACATCGAAATGCCTCATGCACTTTCACCGTGCTATGAATGGAACGTCGCGAAACCATGGTTGATTTTGGACTGTTATTGTTCGCACTCGATGCCTCGCGTGCGTTTGGCGAAAGCGTGAGCCGCTTTTCCATCAGGGTTGGAAACGACCCTGTACAAGATCCCCGCCATCATCACGGGTCGCAACAACGCGACTCCGTCGCGCGCGTCGTTGTCGCGACTCAACTCGTCATGGGTCATGATGCCGCTTTCATCGTAGTGCCGACACACCTGCTTGCGGCCCGGCCATGTGGCCTTATCCTCCAAACGCTTGCGGCGCTGGATAGCGTCAGGCAGCATGTCCGGCGAACAAAGAATTCGAATGTACCAGTATTGTTCATGCCACAGTCGAGATAGGCCTGTGGCATTGTAGTTCGTACAGGTCAGTGAGCAGTAGGCTGGGAAACGGCTCAGGCAAGGCGGCATCCACCGGTATTCATGTCGGTTCCTCGGCACAGAGCGTGCGCGCAAGTAACGGGCGCAACTCCGCAAGCGATCTCGTATTGAGTACATCAGCTTTCTCCAGCCAGCCGCGACGGGCCTGCCCGATCCCGAAACGCAGGTTCCCGAATTCCAAGCGACTGTGAGCATCGGAATTGATCGCGACCAGAACTCCCTCCGTCTTCGCCATCCGGCAGCAAGTATCAAGCAGATCGAGCCGCTCAGGATGCGCATTCAGTTCCAGATAACAACCGCGTGCACGGGCCTTACGGATGACGCTCAGCATGTCGATGTCACACGGCTCCCGCTCATCGATCAGACGCCCGCTGGGATGAGCAAGAATGCTGAAACGGGGGTGATCCATCGCGCGCAAAACACGCTCGGTCTGCTTCGCCCGAGGCAAATCAAAGTGGCTATGAATCGCGCCCACGACCATATCGAGCCGGGCAAGGATCGAGTCCGGCAGGTCGAGACTGCCGTCGTCGAGTATGTCGACTTCGATGCCCTTGAGCAACGTGATATCTGGCAGTTCGCCATTGAGCCTGTCGATCTCGTCAATCTGCTTCGCGAGCCGCACCGGGTCGAGTCCATGGGCCATGGCAAGCCGCTGCGAGTGGTCGGTGAATCGCCAGATAGGTCAATCCGTTATTGCGGGCGGCGAGCGCCATCTCACGCAGGCTGTCGTGGCCGTCGGTGGCATTTGTATGCGCGTGCAGATCGCCGCGCAAATCGCCTCGTTCGATCAATACAGGTAGACAGTATGTCCGAGCGGCCTCCACTTCGCCGCGGTCTTCGCGCAATTCGGGAGCGACCCACGCGAGCCCGATAGCAGCGTAGACCGATTCTTCGGTTTCCCCAGCGATCCGCTCGCTACCCCTGAATACGCCGTATTCGTTGATTTTTAGTCCCCGCGCCTGAGCGATGCGCCGCAGCGCAATGTTATGCGCCTTGAGCCCCGTGAAAGACACCAGCGCCGCACCCGCGCTCTGCGGTATAACTACACGCAGATCAACCTGCATCCCGCATCGCAGAACGATACTCGAACGTGTATCGCCACTTGCGAGTACCGTATTCACTTCTTCGTAGTGCGTGAAGCGCTGTATTACCGCGGCGCTATCTCGTGCCGTGACAAGGATATCGAGGTCGCCCACCGTATCGCGCATGCGGCGCAAGCTGCCCGCGGCGTAGACCTTGTCCACGCCCGGAGTAGTTCGCAAACAGGCTGGAAGAGGTTCGGCATATTGTCCGCTATGGCCAGCTTGAACCGGCGGGATTTGTTTAGTCCACTTCGATCGATTCAAGGATACGCGCCTCGGTCTTTGCGCCAAAACTGGGTAGCTTGCGAATCTGCCCTTCCCTTGCCGCACACGCAAGTTGCTCCTGTGTCTCTACAGCGAGGGCCTCAAGTGAGTGCGCGAACCCGCTTCGGTCCCAGACCCCGGGATTTGCAGCAAGTCCGCAATTGCAGGCGGTAGCGTGCCGCGCAAATGCTGGAGCAGCGTGCACGTACCCGTGGCAACGATTTCACGAATTTTCGAGTCAAGATCAGCGCCAACACCCGGGACGCGTTTCAAATCCTGGCCTTTCGAGATCATAGTTTGCACGCTGCGTCCAAGCTCGCCCACCGAGCGTGCGGCGTTGCGGTACGCTCGCACCCGGAACGGATTTTCGCCCTCTATTTCAAGGAGGTCGGCAATCTCCATGAAAATGGCAGCAATGTCTGCGTTGTGGACCGGCATGTTGCCCTGACAGTTGTCACTCCGAGGGGCACTAGCATCCCCATAATCTTCCCTGCAGTCCGCACAATACGCGGGAGGCGGTGGCGGCAACTTGCGGGGGATTGGGCACGTTCATGCACGATAGTACGTTCAAGGTACAGGCTCTTGACCCATGTCAAGTGCATACCGCACTTACGACTCCGACTGGATGATGAGCGGATCTCACGTGCGCAGCACGTGTCAACCTCTGGTAGTTGATACATATCAATCACTAATCTCTCTACAAAACCTAGTCTGGCTGTACGTCAATCCCGATCGTGGATACTCTGCCTTTCCCCGAAACTCGATGCCCTACTATTTCAATGCCGCTCTGCCTGCGCCTGTACGCAATCATCTTCCCGAGCACGCGCAAAACATCTATCGCAACGCGTTCAACCGTGCCTATGCAACGCATGCCGGAGAGTCTCGTCAGGAAGAAATCGCTCATCGGATTGCCTGGGCTGCCGTTAAGCGCTCATACGTCAAACGAGCCGATACATGGGGGCCGCGGGACCAGGGGTCCGGCAAGACGGAGAATTGAATGGCCAGCGAACTTATGTCGGCGCAAAACATCGATCATTTCCCTTTGGACCGCGGCTATCTGTTCTCGGGGAACGGCGTGGGCCGCGAGATCGACGCGAATACAGCCGTCGAATGGTTAAAGCATCGTGACGAAGGCAGTGCGGAATTCATCTGGCTGCATTTTCACGACATCCCTACCGTACTGGAGGGTTGGCCACTGCAACATGTTCAACTGCCCGCGGCGTTCGGCGACACCCTTAGGGAGGGCTCTCGCTCAACACGAATTACGCACGTCTACCAGACCCTCATCGCCGTCCTTAACGATGTCGAGTACGACCTTGAGCGGAAGAAGCCGCTCAAGGTCGCGACGTTGTGGGTGAACGTCGGCGTTCGCTGTCTGATCAGCGTGCGCAGTTCCCCGCTGCGTTCGGTTAGTCAGTTGAGACAGGCAGTCGACGCTGGGGAAACCTTCCGCAGCCCGATGGCTCTTCTGATCCATCTGTTACAGGAACAGGCTGATGTACTCGTCGACATCGTGCGCACGGCTGCGCAGGCCGCCAACGACGTGGATGAAACGCTGCTCGCCGGCAGACTGCCAACGCGGTCGGGTCTCGGCGGCATTCGCCGCGATCTGGTGCGCCTACGCCGTCTGCTGGCACCTGAGCCTGCCGCGCTTTTCCGTCTCGTCAACCGGCCGCCGCACTGGGTGCTGGAAGAAGACGCCCAATCGCTCAGACAGTCCGCAGAGGAGTTTTCCCTGACGTTGCGCGACATAGCCGGGCTTCAGGAGCGTATCAAGTTGCTGGAAGAGGAAATCGCCGACGGGGTCGCCGAGCACACTAACCACAGCGTGCTGATCCTCACCGCCGTCACGGTTATCGCGTTACCGGTTAACCTGATCTCCGGTTTGCTGGGTATGAACATAGGTGGCTTGCCGTTGAAATACGACAACCACGGATTCTGGATCGTCGCGCTCATCGCACTGCTGTTGACTAGCGTGGCCGCCTGGCTGATTTTCCGTCCGCGACGGGATTGATGCACATCAACTGGCGGCAGAAGCAATCACATATATTGAAACAACGCTAGACAAAACTACGCGGAGACACCGGGAGACGGATTGATCGGCCATCGCGCAGGTCCGCCAGTTGCGGCCCAGCTGAGAATTCACCCGCCTTTCGGGGAATAACGTGTTTGCACGACTTCTAAAAACGTCGTGCCGGCATAGCGTGCGCGTTGCTGAAACGACGCACCACCTGGAGGTTGACATGAAATGGCTAGCAGAATACTTTGCGCAGCGCACCAGTCCGCTAACTCTGAGTCTGTGGGCACAGCCACCCCTTATTCTGGGACCCGATGGGCCCGTCGCACAACCGGCATACGTTCTCCCCTATCCGGGTGTGCCACTCGCCTTGACCCCCGCTCAGGTGGTCGAAGCAGGAAGTCTGCGCTATGAGCTACCGGCTCACTACGACGCTGTGCAGCCGCTCACGACGTCCGCTGCCGGATTCCCTGCGGGTGAACCGTCCCCGCAGTTCTTCCGCGAAGTGACGATCTATGCGCCGTCGCGCTTTAACCCTGACTTTCTGGTCACAATCAACCGGGTCTTTTCTTTCGTGCCGGTCTTTTCGTCGGACGGCAGTCCGGGCTTTTTCGGGTCAAGCATCGACATAGCTGAAGAAACCCAGCCGCCTTCTCAAATGAGGCTTCCGTGGACGTTCCACGGTTACATCAGTATCTGAAGACGCATGCAGGCGGCGTTCCCACTGACGTACGGATTTCAGCCGTACCCGGTTCAGGCGCCAGGCCTCGCGCACTGGCCGGTTGCGCTCGCGACTAGCTGGCCACCGCTTCGCCCTGCTTGCAACGTTCAAAGCGCCCCGCTGCCCGCGACGTGGGCAGTTTCCGGCGCACCACCGCTGCAGAGGAGCATCAAATGCCCAACGACACTTCACAGGTTGTCTGGTTCGAAGAACTGAGGCGCGCCGACGTTCCTCGGGTCGGTGGCAAGAATGCATCGCTCGGCGAGATGGTGGCCAACCTCTCGAGGCAGGACGTAAAGGTTCCGCCCGGCTTCGCCGTCACAGCCGATGCTTACCGGCAATTCATCGAAGCGAATGGATTGCAGAAGACCGTCTCCTCCGTGCTCGGTGAGTTCGCCGGCGGCAAGCTTTCGTTGGCCGAAGCGGGAGAGTCCATTCGTCGCGCCATCCTCCGCGGCGATTGGCCAGAGGAGACCGCGCAGGCGATTCGCGCCGCTTACGATGAACTGAACCGCCGCACCGGACAGCACGATATGGACGTGGCGGTGCGCTCAAGTGCGACCGCCGAGGATCTGCCGGACGCGAGCTTTGCAGGCCAACAGGAAACCTATCTCAACGTCAGAGGTGAGCGAGCCCTGCTCGATGCGTGCCGGCGCTGCTACGCATCGCTTTTCACGGACCGCGCAATCAGTTACCGGCAGGCGAAAGGTTTCGATCACCTGAAGGTGGCGTTATCCGTTGGCGTGCAGCGCATGGTCCGGTCCGACCTCAGTGGCGCCGGCGTGATGTTCTCCATTGACACGGAGACGGGCTTCGACAAGGTAGTCCTGATCAATGCGGCCTGGGGCCTCGGCGAAAACGTCGTTCAGGGCGCGGTCGACCCCGACGAATATGAGGTATTCAAGCCGCTGCTGTCCGCCCCGTCCCTGTCGCCGATCATCGGCAAGAAGCGCGGCGAGAAAGCCCTCAAGATGCTCTATACGAACGATAGCGGGCAGCCGACCAGGAATGTCCCGACCTCGAAGGCGGAGCGCGCTGCCTTCGTCCTGAGCGACGAGGAAATCCTGGCCTTGTCACGCTGGGCCTGTGTCATCGAGCGCCATTACGGGCAGCCGATGGACATCGAATGGGCCAAGGACGGCCAGACCAACGAGATGTTCGTCGTGCAGGCTCGGCCGGAAACCGTCCAGTCGCGGCGTGAAGCCAGTTCGGTAAAAACTTATCGAATCAAAAAAGCGGGTCGCAGACTCCTGTCCGGTGTGAGCATTGGCGAGGCCGTGGCCACTGGCAAAGTCTGCGTGATCGAAAATCCGAGCGAAATGGGGCGCTTCGTCGACGGCGCCATTCTCGTCACGCGCACGACAGACCCCGACTGGGTGCCCATCATGAGGCGCGCCTCTGCCATCGTCACCGACCATGGCGGACGCACCTCGCACGCGGCTATCGTGAGCCGTGAGCTAGGCTTGCCGGCCATCGTGGGGGCGACCAAAGCCACTCACCTGCTCCACAACGAGCAGGAGGTGACCGTCTGCTGCGCGGAAGGCCGCGAGGGTTTTGTCTACGAAGGCATTGCCGACTACGAAGTCGAGGACATCGACTTTGACAGTATTCCCACGACCCGCACCAAGGTCATGTTGAACCTCGCGAACCCGGCGGCAGCCTTTCGCTGGTGGCGGCTTCCCGCCGACGGCGTCGGGCTCGCGCGGATGGAATTCGTCGTCAGTAACCATATCAAGATCCATCCGATGGCGCTTGTACGGTACGGCTCCCTCAAGGACGACACTGCGAAGCGCACCATCGACGAGTTGACCGCCGGGTACGAGGATCGGACCGAGTATTTCGTGGATCGGCTCGCGCGTGGATTGGGGCGGCTTGCGGCGGTCCAGTACCCTCACCCCGTCGTCGTCCGCATGAGCGACTTCAAGACCAACGAGTACGCGAATCTGATCGGCGGCAGCGGAATTCGAGCCGACGGAAAACAATCCCATGCTCGGCTTCCGCGGCGCGTCACGCTATTACTCGCCGCGCTACCGGGAAGGATTTGCGCTCGAGTGCCGGGCGATTCGCCGTCTGCGCAACGAGATGGGTTTCAGGAACGTCGTCGTCATGATTCCGTTCTGCCGCTCGACGAAGGAAGCCGACCGGGTACTCGAAGTGATGGCCGAGAACGGCATCCGGCGCGGCGAAGCTGGGCTGGAGGTCTACGTCATGTGCGAAATCCCCTCCAACGTCATTTTGGCCAAGGCGTTCGCACAGCGATTCGATGGCTTCTCGATCGGCAGCAACGACCTGACGCAGTTGACTCTCGGTGTAGATCGTGACTCGGCGGAACTCGCCGAACTGTTCGACGAACAGGACGACGCCGTGCGGTGGATGATTCAGAGCATCATCACCCAGGCGCACAAGGTCGGCGCCGATGTCGGTTTATGCGGACAGGCGCCGAGCGACCAACCAGAGTTCGCCGGCTTTCTCGTGGAATGCGGCATCGATTCGATGTCGGTGAGTCCTGACAGTTTCATCGCGGTCAAGCGCCGCGTTGCGACCGCTGAGCAGACTGTACTTTCCGACATCGCTGAGTAGGCGATGCCCGTTTTGCCGCAGGCCCACAACAGGAACGATCATGACAGAAATTGTGACGGTAACGCTGAATCCCGCGGTAGACGTGGCAACGTCTGTCGAGCAGATCATTGACGCGCGCAAGCTCAGATGCAGCGCCGCGCAGCGCGATCCCGGCGGCGGCGGGATCAACGTGGCACGCGTGGTGCAACGGCTGGGGGGCGACTGCGTGGCGCTCTATCTCCACGGAGGCGCAACAGGTCAGGTGCTGCAGCAACTGCTCGATGCGGAACATGTGGCCAGCCAGGGCGTCGAGATCACCGGCGAAACACGCGAAAATTTTTCGGTTCACGAGACGTCGACCGGGCGGGAGTACCGCTTCGTGATGCCGGGGCCCACCGTCGCCGAAAGCGATCTGCAGCGGTGCATCGACCAGATCAATGCATTGGGGGCGCCGCCGCGCTATCTGGTGATGAGCGGCAGCTTGCCCCCCGGCGCGCCGGTCGATAGCTATGCGCGGATCGCGCGCTCGACTTGCGCGCCCGGTACACGTGTTGTTCTCGACACGTCGGGCCCCGCGTTAGCCGCTGCACTCGACGCAGGCGTGTGGCTCGTCAAGCCGAGCCTGAATGAGTTGCGGACCCTGACCGGTCAGCCCCTTGCCAGCGAGCCTGAATGGCTCGCTGCAGCAGAGGAACTCGTCCGCGACGGGCGCGCACAAATTGTGGCCCTGACGCTCGGCGAGCGAGGCGCAGTGCTGGTGACGGCCGAACGCTTCCTGCGGGCAACCGGGCTCCCCGTGCAGGTGTCCAGCTCAATTGGAGCGGGCGACAGCTTTGTGGCTGCGATGGTCTGGGCACTCAACCGCGATGCCAGTCTCGATGAGGCTTTTCACTACGGCGTAGCCGCAGCATCGGCGACACTGCTGAGTGCCGGCACAGCGCTTTGCAAGCAGGCCGATGTCAAGCGGCTCTATCGTGAAGTGTCGAACCGCTGAGATGACTGTCCGCCGCTTCTGCGCAACCCGACGGCATCTCCAATCTTCCGCTGGGCAAATCAGAGTAGCGACCGATTCCAGATCGTTCGCGCGCGTGTAAAAGGCGTGTGATTGACCCGCATCAATATATTTAGCACGCGCTGCGCGACCCTATCACTTATGCATCGCGCAGGGTTGCGGGATGCGTTGCCTGAGGAGATAGAGATGAAGTCAGATGAGGCGCTCAAGCATGACGTCGAGCAGGAGTTGCTGTGGGATTCCGCTGTCGATGCCCGCAATGTCACCGTAACCGTTCACGGTCGTGTCGTGACGCTCGAAGGCTCGGTTTCGAGCTATGCGCAGAAACTCGCCGCGCAGAAAGCCACGCAGCGTGTGGCTGACAGCCGCGCGGTTGTGCTGGAACTCGTCGTGCGGCTGCCCTCGCCTTCGAAGCGCACGGACGAAGAGCTGGCCCAAGCGGTCATGTCGATTTTGAAATGGCAGGACGGCGTGCCGGAGAACGCGATACAGGTTGTCGTGGAGCACGGCTGCGTCACGCTCAGCGGGCAAGTTGATCATGGCTATCAACGCCAGTCGGCCGAAACGGCGGTGAGCCGCATGCGCGGTGTGGTTGGCCTGTCCAATCAGATCACCGTGCGCGGTGCTGAAGTTGCCACCGATATCCACACGCAGATAGCCGGGGCGCTGGCGCGGCGGGCACAGCGCGAGTCGGCGCGCGTCAACGTGAATGTGCACGATGGCGTCGTCAGGTTGACTGGAACTGTCGATTCATTGGCGGAAAAGCGTGCAGCATGCGGCGTAGCGTGGGCAGCGAAAGGCGTGCGGTGGGTGGTGGATGAACTGAGCGTCAACTGAAGACCGCGTCATGCATACGAGCTGTTTTTGACAAAGGCTCGCCGTCCAAAAGGGCAGGTTCGTCATCGGGAGGAGGCTCCCGAACGTTGCAACGCCGCGAGCAGTGGCGACCTTCCGCGACCGATCCTTCCGTGGACCTGGCTTAATCGTGGGCACCCTGCCCGCCCTGCGCAGTTTCGTTGCCAGGCGAGCGCACAAGTAACACAGGGCAGGTCGAAATGCGCAGTAAACCCTCGGCTACGCTACCCAGCACGATCCTGCTCGCGCCGCGCCGGCCGTGCGTGCCCATCACAACGAGATCGATCTTCTCCCGCTGAATGCACCGTTCGAGACAGCTCGGGATATCGTCAGCGGCATTCTGTGTTTCGTCGATTTCGATATCGCCCGCGATCCCCCGTTCGGCCATCGCCGCGCGCACCGCTTCCAACGCTAGCCGGCCGTCTTCTCGCAGCACTGTGCCGAGCGCTTCCGGTTCATAGTAGCCGGCATACGGAGCGAGCCCCCATTTGCTGACGACGTATAAGGCGTGCACGCGAGCGCGCGCCAACGCCGCGATCCGGAATGCCTCTTCTTCGGCTCGTTTCGACGCGTCGCTTCCGTCTACCGCTAACAGTATCTTCTGATACATGATGTTCCGTTCCCCCGAAGCTGGCTCTCCGTTCGCTACCTCGCTCAATGGCGCGGCTTGGTCGACGGAAACCACATCCTGAGTCGTCACTTCCGCATCCCGGATGCGGGTTCCGGCCACGCCGCCACCCCTACGCCTCAGACTATGCAATGCCGCGGCCGCCCTGTTGACGCAGGTCAATGCCGAGTCCCTATGAAGCGCTGCGCGCGCAAGCATCGCTCGATGCGCGCCGCTCTCACGCGAGCGCACCGAACAGCGTGCCCGCGAGGCCTGTGACACTCATCGCGATCGCACCCCATGCGAGCACCCGCAACATGCCCGGTACGATACGCGCGCCGCCAATGTGTGCAGCGAGGGCGCCCACCAGCGCCAGCAGAAGCAGAGAAACAGCGACAACCACCGGTATGAGCGCCGCACGCGTCGCCAGGGTCGCGGCCAGCAGCGGCACGGCTCCGCCGCTCGCGAAGCTCAACGCTGAGGTGATTGCCGCAACGATGGGCCGCGCTGCCGTCGCATCCGATATACCAATATCGTCGCGCGCATGGGCGCCAAGCGCGTCGAAGGCCATCAGCTGTACGGCCACACGTTGCGCGAGCTCCGGGTCGAGGCCGCGCCGCACATAGATGTCCGCCAGTTCCGCCTGCTCTTTCTGGAACTCGTTTCGCAGGGACAGTTGCTCGACTTCGAGGTCGGCACGCTCGACATCGGCCTGCGAACTGACGGAAACATATTCGCCTGCGGCCATCGACAGCATCCCCGCGACGAGCCCCGCCACGCCTGACACCAGAACGCCGTGCGGCTGCGTCTGCGCCGCGGCCACGCCGACCATCAGTCCCGACATGGACAGCACGCCGTCATTGGCCCCGAGCACAGCGGCGCGAAGCCAGCCGGAACGATGCGTACGATGGGTATGGGGATACACGATCATCTATCCCTTTGCCTCGTCGCGGCCGAACGTTCGTGTGCGGTCGTCGTAGGTGAAGAGTTCCGCGTAACGTCCCCAGTCGATCGCGATGCGCAGCGTGTTGTCGGCGTCGTTCCGGTTCAGATGATCCTGAAGCTCGAGTTCGAAGCGTTCCCGTGGTGCGCGGTGCTCCTCGCGCTCATCGAGTACCTGATGAATGTGGGCGACAAGCGGCACGAAGCGAAGCAGGTGTTCCTTGAAGAGCCGCTTGCGTTCATCCATTTCGCTGTGCGCGAACACGCGCCCGGCGGCGGTGAGCTTGATCGCGCCGTCCTTGATCGTCGGCGAACTCCAGGATTTGCAAGGCCACCGCAATCGGAAACACGTCGCTGCTTTTCAGGCCAAGCGGAGCGGCGATCTTCGCCAGCCCTGCTTGCCCGTCATACGCGGACGAAGCAAGGTTCTCGATGAATCCGCCGATCCGGTTGATCGATACATCCGGTAAATGCAGCGCCAGCCCTCCGTGGATCTGGCTTTGCCTGTCGATCGCTTCGGCCATGCGCGAGGTCAGAATCGAATAGATTTCGTTGACGATCGCGAGAAACGACGCATCGAGCCGGTTGCGCGGCTGCGGCAACGGCACCTGGATTTCGGCCGCAATGTGACCGGGATTCGCCCCCAGCACCAGAATGCGGTCGCACATCATGACCGCCTCCTCGATGTTATGCGTCACCATCAGCACGGCCTTGGTCGACAGTTGATGTTCGGTCCAGAGATCGAGAAAATCGGTGCGCAAGGTTTCGGCCGTCAGCACGTCCAGCGCCGAAAACGGCTCGTCCATCAGCAGCAGCGTCGGCTCGCTGACGATGGCCCGGGCAAAGCCAACGCGCTGGCGCATGCCGCCGGAGAGCTCGCGCGGATAGGCGGACTGGAAACCGTCGAGCCCGATCAGATCGATCGCCGCCATTGCGCGGCGCCGCACTTCATCGCGCGGCAGCCGAGCGCGTCGAGGCCGAACTCCACATTTTCGAGCACGGTGAGCCACGGGAAAAAGCGCGAAGGTCTGGAACACGACGGCGATGCCCTCCGACGGGCCGGTCAACGGCTCGCCCGCGATAGAGCACCTCCCCGAGGTCGGCTTGATCAGCCCGGCGGCGATGCGCAGCAGGGTCGATTTGCCCGACCCCGAGCGGCCAAGCAGGCCAAGAATCTCGCCTTCGCGCAACGGCCAGGTCGATATTCGACGAGCACGGGCAGCGGCTCGCCAGAAGGCTTGGCGAAGGCCATGCAGACCTTGCGAACGCAATGGTCGGCGCGTGCATGCGGCGGTCGCGATTCTGTCCATGGAGTGCCTCCTCAATCAAGCCGCGTGCGGCGTTCCGCAAAGGCGTAAAGCGGCCGCCATAACAGCCGGTTGGTGGCGATCGACAAGCACCGACATCACCGCGATCCCGAGCGCGATGCGGGGAAAATCTCCGGCGTCGCGTCATCTGGGCGATGTAGGCGCCGAGCCCGTCGGCGCTCAGCTTCGTCGGCCCCCAACTGACCACCTCGGAGACGATGCTCGCATTCCAGGCGCCTCCCGATGCGGTGATCGCGCCGGTCACATAGTAAGGAAAGATGCCCGGGCAGCATGACGTCGCGCCACCAGCGCCAGCCGACGACGCGAAAGCTCGCGGCCGCTTCCCGCAAATCGCTCGGAAACGCACTCGCGCCGGCAATGACGTTGAACAGGATGTACCACTGGGTGCCCAGAATCATCAGCGGAACGAGCCAGATCCTGGGCGCGAGACTGAAAGCGCACGATGAAAGAAACGACCACCGGAAACAGAAGATTGGCCGGAAAGGCGGCAAGAAACTGCGCAACCGGCTGGACCTGTCTGCCGTCAAGCCGGGGCCGCAAGCCGACTGCGACGCCGATCGGCACCCAGATAGAGAGGCGAGCACAATGAGGAACGACGACGCGCAGCGAGCGTAATGCCCCCGTTGGTAACGACGATCCGGAAATCGTGCCCACGATCAGCGGCCTCGCGGCGTAATCCCGCGAGCCGCCACGCAGCATAGGCGACGGCCGCGAGGATGCAGCGAGCCAGAGCACGTCCGCCACGCGGCCGAGGCGCGCGGCCAGACGGTCCGATGAACGGCGCGCGGCAGCACCAGCCGCGCGCGCGCCGCCCATGCAATCCGGTCCCATGCCGACCGGCGCAGCCGAGCGACGATACGCGAGCGGCGAAACAGATCGAGAACCCAGCTTCTCGGCACGATTTGCGCCGCCGTTTGCTCGGCGCGGAACTTGTCGGCCCAGGCGACCATCGGCCGGAACAGCAAGCTGATCGTAAAGGAGGATAGCGATGGTCATCGCGAGGATCGCCCAGCCGACCGCGGCGAGGTTGCGCTGCTGGATCGCCATCGCGACATAGGATCCGACGCCCGGAAGCGCGATCTGAAGGTTGCCGACCGAGATCGCTTCGGAGGCGACGACGAAGAACCAGCCGCCCGACATCGACATCATCATGTTCCAGATCAGCCCCGGCATGGCGAACGGCACTTCTCATTCTTCAGGCGATCGAAAAGCATCTAAACGACTTGATGTATAAGAAACCGATGGATTACCTGTCGGATATGTGCCAGCTGATTTCGATTTCAGAAGACAAGTTGAAGTCGCATTGGCCCATTTTTGTCGAAGCAAAAGCCAGACGAGATTTGGGTATGCATGCAGATTGGCGTTGCAACGATATCTACCTAGGGAAACTACGAAAAGCGAATATCAAACCGAAACTTCATTTAGGCGACTCTGCCGTGCCTGACACCAGCGAGTATCTACCATGGATTCTTAATTCTCTAAACGACATTGCGAAGATTATCAAGGAGGAAGTGATTCTGAAATACTTACCGCACGATCGATCAACACCGGAGTAAAATCGGTCGTCCAAAAGAAGAAAGGAATAATTCACATCATGTCGAAACCATACCGAGTCTACGCCGCCCGTCCGATTCCGCAAGATGCCGAAATCGTGGACGTGGAGGGCCGCCCGCACGTTCGACTTCGAGAACGGGGCAAACCCGTCTTGTTCAAGCTGAGCAAGGACGGGAAGAAATACCTTCGACCCTCGAAGCGCTGGTACGTCGATTACCGGGACGCGAACGGGGCCGTTCGCCGAGTGAAGGGGTTCGCCGACTTCAAAGCGACGGAACAACTAGGGAACGAACTACAGCGCAAGGCCGACCGGTTGAAATCGGGAATCACCGATCCCGCCGAGGAGCATATCCGCCGACCTCTGGCCGATCATCTTCGAGACTACGGGGCAACCCTCGAATCGAAGGGGGGAACGACGGAACACGTTCAAAAAACGCTATCCCGCATTTCCGCCTTGCTGAATGGTTGCGGGTTCGTCTACCTGCGCGACGTGGACGCCGGCAAGACCGCCGAATGGTTGAAACGCGCTCCGCCGACCGTCTTCCGTGGAATTGCCGGCGGAGGATTCTTTCACACCGTCCGATGCCGCCAAGCTACTTGGCATTTCCGTTGCCGGGGTTCGCATCGCCGTCAAACGGCATCGGCTGACCGCAACCGGCAACGGCAAGGCCCGACGCTTGCCGAGGGAAACGGTTCTGTTCCTGGCGGACCACATGAAACGGGGAACTGGTCCGGCAACCATCAACCACTACGTTCGGGCCGTGCGCGGGTTCTTTCGCTGGTTGACAGCGCTCGAAGCGGATTGCAGGAAACCCGCTCGAAACTCTGGGATACACCGACGCCCGAACCGACATCCGACGCGCCCGCCGGGAATTGACAACCGCTGAACTACACCAACTCTTTCGGGCCGCTCAAACCAGCGAACGCACATACCGGGGACTGACCGGGCCGGATAGGTTCTATCTGTATCTGACCGCCGCCGGCACCGGGTTCCGTGCGAACGCCCTGGCGAATCTGACGCCCGCCGACTTCGACTTGAAACCCGATGCCCCTACCGTGACGATGGCCGCCCGATTCAACAAGTCACGCAAAGCGAAGATTCAACCCTTGCCGGGTAATGTTGCCGACGCTTTGCGCGTTTACCTCGAAGGCCGGCTCGCTCATTCGCCGCTTTGGGGTGGAACGTGGCATTCTGGGGGCCGAATGGCCGAAATGATCCGTCTGGACCTCGAAGCCGCCGGAATCCCCTATTCCGTGGAAGGCCCGGATGGACCGGAGTACGCCGACTTCCATAGCTTACGGCACTCGTTTCTGACTTTGGGGGGCCGTTCGGGAATCGACCTGAGAACGCTTCAAGAATTGGCGGGACATTCCGACCCGATATTGACCGCCCGATACTCGCATCGTCGGCTTTACGACTTGGCCGGGGCCGTGGAGAGATTGCCGAATCTTGTGCCGAATGACCGGGAAAGTATGCCCCTTCGCCTTACCGGAACCGACAATTCTGCTGTAGTGCCGGCTGTAGTAGAGGGTCGCATTTCGGAGCATTTATCAGCATCAAACAGCACTCTTCGCATAGTTGGATCGATGCAAAGTGAGATGATACAAGTTCAACAAAATGAGATACTTAGCACCGATCCGCACCGACTCGCACCGAATGAGATGAATGGGCCTGCTCGGATTCGAACCGAGAACCAAGGGATTATGAGTCCCCTGCTCTGACCGTTGAGCTACAGGCCCGTTTTATCGACAATTCACGGCATAGTTGACTTCTTTCGCTTCTTCGCCATAGAATACTACCACACCCGCGACCACACCAACTAACTTGCAGGCGAACGATGAAGAAGAAATCTCCCACAATGAAAAAGCCCCATGCCGACTTCCCGCTATTCCGGCACCAGTGCGGGCAATGGGTCAAGAAGATCAAGGGGAAATTGTACTACTTCGGCACCGATTCGGACGCGGCACTGGATCGATACCTTGATGAAAAGGACAATATTCTTGCCGGTCGGGACCGCACGATCGATGCCCCGGATGTTCTGACTCTCAGCGATCTGTGCAATCTCTTCCTGACCTCGAAGAAGCTGGCGATGCAATCAGGCGAATTAACTCCCCGGACGTTCAACGATTATTTCCGCATCTCTGAGGCACTCGTTGACTTCTTCGGCAAGACCAAAGGGGTTCTCGATCTGACACCCCAGGACTTCGAGAAGTTCCGAGCGAAATTGGGGAAGACCCAAGGACCGGTTTCCCTTCGGAACTGCATCATCCGTTCCCGCGTGCTGTTCAAGTATGCTTTTGACAACTACATCATCGACAAACCCGTTCGGTTCGGCGCTGGCTTTCGATGCCCGCCAAAGAAGGCGATCCGCAAAGCGAAGAACGAAGGCGGGATGAGGATGTTCCAAGCCGAGGAGATGCGGAAGATCCTCGACTCGGCAACGCAGCCTCTCAAAGCCATGATCCTTCTCGGAATCAATTGCGGATTCGGAGCAACCGACATTTCCAACCTTCCCTTATCCGCGATCGACTTCAAAGGTGGTTGGGTGGACTTCCCTAGACCCAAAACGGAAATCGTGCGCCGTTGCCCCTTGTGGCCCGAAACGGTGAAGGCGCTGGAGGAAGCTATCAAAACCCGACCCAGGCCGAAAGACAAGGCCGATGCAGGGTTGGCGTTTATCACCCAGCGCGGCGCAAGATGGGTTCGACATAAACAGCACGAAGACGGTCACACGGTTTTCACCGATGCCGTTGCAGGCGAGTTCGTGAAGGTTCTCGACACGGTTGGCATCAAGCAGAAAGCAAAAGACGGTGCGAAGTGTCGCGGTTCGTTTTACAACTTGCGGCACACCTTCAGGACGATTGGAGACAACGTGAAGGACGAAGTCGCCATAGACCTCATCATGGGGCACGTCAGAGATGGGATGGGCGACGGTTACCGGGAGCAGTTGGACGATTCGAGACTCCGCGCAGGTTACCGAGGTAGTTCGGTTGTGGTTGTGGCCCCAGACCTGCAAGGTGAAAACCGAAACGGATACAATCAAGCCATCGGGATCGGGGGAGTAATTAACCCGCGAAAGCCCTGGCCGAAGCAATGCTTTCTCCTGTGTGGCATTTGCCGAGGCCAAGGCCCGCCCGTCTCAAACGGGAAACTCGCATGACTGCTAACCCGACCCGTCAATTCGTCTCACAAGTCGAGAAGATATTCAATCAAATAGAACTGACTTGCAAGCCTAGCGATGAGGCTTGCGACACGGCTCGCAAGGAAGGAAAACCCAACGAAATCCCTGAAGCGTTGCAGAAGATCGACCTCTCATCGATCATTGCCGGAGCCGATCTTGCAGGATTGAACCAACTGATCGATGAGGCTTCTTCTGCTCATCGATCCAGCCCGCTCATAGATTCTCTCTGTTCTGATCTCGTTGGAGTAATTCGACTGATAGCAGAAATCGGGAAGGAATTTACGTGGCAACGCGGCCCATGTGACTATCGCGATCTTGACGGCAGGCCCCTAAAGCTCATCAGGTCCAACATTTCTCAGCATCTTGAGCATGTTCGCCAACTTGTAAGAGTAGTCGAACCATTGAGCAAACTGCCTGACGCTCCACAAGGAACCGAAGATCAGTGGTCGTTGCCGGATGGGGTAAATGCGTGGGCAAGACTTTATGGCGGTATTCATCGAAATACAATGAGGAAAAGACTGACAGAGCATGAGGAAGCAGGCACGGCTCGGAAAGTTGGTCGCGACTGGCAGATACGCATGGACGTGATTCCAAAAGAAATCAAACCACATCTCAAGAAGCCCAAAACCAGATGACGGAATGGACTTTATTGCACACAAACGCACTTTACTGCACAACCTCAAGTCTCAGCAATTGATCGCAATTGTAAGCAAGTTACTATGCCAACATGGAACCGCAAAATCTACTCCCCGAATACCTCACCGATCATCAGGTTGCGGCGTGGTTGCTGACAACACCGGCCCGCGTCCGTCGATTGGCGAATAAGGGGCAAATACCCCACGTTTCGCTACCCGATGGAACACTACTCTTTGTTCATGCGGACTTGTTGGAGTGGTCGAAAACCCTTCCCAAAAAACCAAGCGGGGTGGCATCATGACCACCTTTCTTCTTGTATCCGACGTTGCCAAGCAACTTCAAGTCGGCTCTGAGCAAATTCTGGCTTACATCAACACCGGGAAACTTAGAGCTACCAACGTCGGTCTTGGCAAAAAGAGACCTCGATGGCGGATCGACCCGGCGGATCTTCAGGCGTTCATCGAGTCACGCCGCAATCGGACTCATTCCAAGCCTCAAGCAAAGAGGAAAATAAAGTATGCAGACGTTATCAAATTCTTCTAACGGAAATGAAGTGAGGGAGTGGTTCGCGCCACGAACCGACTCCCTCGGTGAACTAACACAAGCAACCCCTACAGCAAGAACTGAGGAGTAAACACATGTTACTAAGCACATCGGTTTGTGTCCAGATCATCGGCCCCGCCGACCCCTAGATTGCCAAACTTGCTGCCCAGGCTTCCACGATCGAGATCATCTCCGCAAGTATACCTCGTTGCGCTCGCCTTATCGACCAAGAGGACGATCAGCCCGGATGCCGAATCCCCCTCGACATCCCACACCTCCGACGATTTCTCCGCAAATGCGTGCGGACGACTGGAGGCGTTCAATGAATGGCATCAGTGACCTACTGAAGCAACAGGTTCTTGAATTTTTCGAGAACAGTCGGGAAGCGATCATTCGCAGGGCAAGGCGGTTGTTCCTTAATGTGCTGCTCAATTCCCCAACGGGCATCTGCTCCGCTGACGCCATTTCTGACGCACTCGCGATCCACAAGGCGGCAAAGCGTCTACTCGGAGCGGTTCCAGGGCCATTTGCGAAGGCAGGACTAATCGAGCGGATCGGTTACATCGCCTCTACACGTCCCGAGGCGCACGCCAGGCCGATCTCACTCTGGAAGCTGATTGACCGCGAAGGCGCAAGCCAATGGCTCTTGACCCATCCCGAACTTTCCGACGAATGCGAGGTGAGTGATGAATAATTGCATTCTCCTGTCCGGCTCCGTTACATCGCGGGCATGGTGCGACCGGGCGCAGGGGGTGTTTCCATGAACACTGCAAGCGCGGGCAAGCCGTCACTGCCGATTGTTCCGATACCTGACCCGACGGCGATACCTCCCGAAATTCGCTCGGCGAAATCGTGGATCGTTTGGCGTGCGGAGTGGAAGAATCAAAAAGGCAAATGGAAACTGAACAAGGTTCCTTGTGACCCGGTGACGGGTCACAATTTAAGCATGGCCGATCGAGCAAGCTGGTCTAATCTCGAAGCGGCTATTGAGGCAGTCCAAAATCTCCGAAGCCGGCTCGGTAATCACTATGGCATCGGAATCGCGTTCCACGATGGGATCGGCGTCATCTGTGCAGACCTTGACGGCGACCTAATAGACGGCATTTCCGAGCGGCTACAGTGGATATTAGATAACCACCCGACATGGATGGAAGTGTCGGTATCCGGAAATGGTGTTCATGCGTTTTACTTCGGTCGATTCGATCGCAAGCGCAAAGTGCCCTGGCGTGGAAGCGCAGTGGAAATCTTTGGCACGGTGGGATTCATCGCAATTACGGGGAACGTCCTTGATGGAGCATCCACGAACATTGGGGATGGTACGGCACTTGTTGCTGAGATTTTGACAGGCAACCGGAACAAAACTTCTACGCGAAATAAGGCAGGGGAAAGCCAGCGCTCCACGGAATCAATCTTCACCGATAGCCAGTTAATCGAGAAGGCAAAGCACGCCAGAAACGGCGCATTGTTTGGCCGGCTCTGGGCAGGGGACACGTCGGACTATAACGGTGATGACTCACGCGCGGACCTTGCCTTGTGTTCTCATCTGAGTTTCTGGTGCGCCGGCGACCAGGAACGAATCGACCGGCTCTTTCGCCAGTCCGGTCTATACCGCGAGAAATGGGAACGTGAAGATTACCGCGAGGCGACGATTGAAAAAGCAACTGAGGGAAAAACGGAGTTTTTTTGCCCTAAGCCGAGAGCTAACGGCAAGCGTCAGGGTAAACAACCAGCATCGGAAATCGACGACGAGGACCAGTCCAAGACAGGTGCCTCAATCATCCTCAACTACTTCCGAGAACGCTACCGGCCCGTATTCAAGCAAGGGAATTCAATCTTCTGTGAGGACGGGGAGGAAATTCCAATGAATGTGGCGACCGCCGTCCCCGACTCCAATCTGATCGAAGAACTTGCTTATGCGGAGGATGCCCCAAAGTATCAAGGTGGTGGCATCAGACGCAATTCCCTCCCCGGATTTTTCAGAACCTGGTCGAAAGTCGCTTGGGGAGATTTGCTCAAGTCTTTGCCAGATGAGGACACGGCGACATTCAGCAATGACGCACCACCAGCGGAGGTATTTCGCCGACTGGTCCGTGAAGCGATGCTGTCCGAGGTTGTACTTGGGGACATTATTCGCAAGAGTGGAGTTACCCAGACAGAGCGAAGAAGCCTGATTGACTGGTGCCACAAATTCGCAAAAACTGGCCCGTGGCGTAGTATCCGCTCGAAAAAATGTTGGTGCAAATTGCAAGAGTTATCGGGAGGTGAACTCGAATTGACGGTGGCAATTCGCCATGAACTGTTCAGCCAAGTGGGGGCAGATCGCCGGTTGCGGGACATGGGAGCGAAGGCGTTCAGCCGCCGGGCTGCACGCTATGGGATTGGCAAATCAACCCCACAGGATCGACCTGGCGGGCAAAATGCCATCGTGCTTGCCCCGGAACTCATCGGTGATCTAATCGATTCACTACCAGAAATTGACACAGATTTTATCGGTTCACTACCAGAAGTTGACACAGATTTGAAGCTGCCCTGATTTTGCGCAGCTTCAAATGCGCAAACACGTTGATTGGGGTTGCGCAAATCTCAGATGGCCAGAATTTAGAGTAACCCCTTCTGTGAACATGTATTACAAAAACTTGGGTATTTGCACTCGCACGCGATGCGTATTTCTATGGTGCGTGCACGCACAGACCTCTATCTCTCTAGGACATGAAGGTACGTCGTTCAGGTCGAGTACCCTAGTTCCCAAACCTCACTCGGTTTCGTCGCCGGTGGCTTTGGCAAGGAGCGTAAGCAAAGTTGTTAGCTCTTCATCGGTTAGGCTCTTGACGTTGGCTAAATCCAGCGTCGGGCCTTTACTCTTCGTGTCGGAATCCCCTTCAAATAGTTTCCGCCGCGCTTCAACGCAGGCAAGGATTTTGGCAAGGCAATCGAGATTGCCGATCCGCTCCTCTTTACGGACTGATTCTTTCGATTCGACGATGCGAGGTTCGGGATCTGCTTGAAGCTGGACGGGTTGGCCTTCGACCGGGCGCGGCGCAGGTGGTGGGACTTGATGTTCGCGCTTGACGCTCTTGTGGATCTAGGTGAATGGCTTCCGCGATCGTTCCCAAGCGTCATAGGCCAACCTCTGAACATCGTCGATGAGGGCCTTCTCTTCGGCTTTCATTTTGGCCCTGGTGATTTTAGCCTCTTCGTCCCATCCCTGCTTGATAGCGGCGATGTCGTTGCAGATGGTTTTGCGATCGACCTTCAGAATCTTGGCTATCTCTAATTGCGTTTTCTTTTGCTGAAGAAGCCTTGCCACCTTCAGCCGGCGTTCAGCCATATTCAGTTGATCTCTTTTGCCGCCGCGTGCCATTTTGAGGAGTTTTCTATGTGGGAATTTTCAAGGGGTGGTGCAGACCAATAATACTTCATTTTACTCGTGTTTTCCGTGAGAATTGAAAATTCGCCATCCGGCACCGGGTTTCCGCTCCTGAATGCGGTTCAGAAAACCGCATTCCTTGGCCTCAAACGACCGCCGTACAGCCTAGTTTTCATTCATGGCCGGCGTCCCGTTTGCCAACAAGCTCGCGAAGGACTGCGGCGTAAGCTGCGGGGAGCATGGCACAGAGTTTGTCAAAGTCCGGTGGCTCCGTCATGCCGAGGATTCGCATCAATTTTTCGAGAGCTGCGAGTTTGTCATGAAGTTTGATCTTCAGTGTCGTACCATGCCGATTGGTACGGGTTGAAATCTCTTCGATCACAGAGAGTTCTTCCGGGGTGAGCGAACTGCTTTCGTAGACGGTAAGTTGCCGGCCCTTCCATCTTGCGTAGATGCCGATGTTTGAGAAGGCTATTGCAGCGAGTTCCTCAAGAATCATTTCTTGGGAGATTTCGATGCGTTCCCGTCGCTCTGCTCGTCTTCGTTCAATTTCGGCCCGGACATTAACATTCTTTAACATCCTACAGCCTTGAACGCTGGCGACTGCACCCTTCCTCGACCCGCATCGGACGGCAGCTTGAGTAGCGTTGTAGTCAAGCATGTACTCATCGACAAAACGGGATTGAGCGTCTGTAAGTGCCACGGTCCACTCTGCTTTGACTTTGGGCATCTACCACTGCTATTGTACCAATCTGCCTTGTCCAAATTCGCCGGTTAATCTTCAGCCTCCCGATGGCTCGATTCTCTTGCAAACAACATCGTGAGGCATAGAAATGCTTCGGACAGCAAACACTGCTCACGATTCAGCAGAAAAAACGGGGGCGGTCATGATCGAGATCATACGCGAATGTACGCCGGAAGAGACAAAGGAGCAGGCTCGCTATCTGGCAGATACACCGGTGCAAATCGAGGTATTGCGACCATGCATAACTGTCGTCGAACGGTTGATTTCCTTGCTTCTTGCGAAGCTCGCCTAACACAATCTGATCGTGCAGCAACGGTCATTTCCGCCCCTGATCCCTCAACATGGCATCCGCTCTGGCCAACGCCGCTCCAGCCTTGCTGCGTGTGATGTCCGTCACGATCACCTGTAGCTTGGGGATTCCGTCATCGTCGATCTCGATTGTGATTGTTCTCGGCGTCCTGCTCGTCGTGGGAAGCACGATTCTAGTTATCGTTATTCGGAAGCGCGATCAGGTCACACAGAAACCGGGACAAGAGACTACCCAACCAAGTAAGGCAAAGAGCGTAAGAAACGTGTCGAGTTCTTTATTGGAAAGACCCTTTAGGTTTTTCAAGTCGAATGGGTTTGCGGTCGAAGCGTCGGGTTTCAGCCCGCGAACCTTGATGCGATCCATGATGCAGGCTCGAATCTCTGCGAGAAATGCAGGATTGCCAACACGATCTTCTTTCTTGGTAATTTCTTTGGTTTCGGTGTTTGTGGTTCGAGCGGATCTTGAAGAGGTTGTTTGGCATCAGGAGGAACTCCACGGGACACTATCGCCCGCTTCATCCAATTTGCGCATACCGACAGACTTGTTCAAATCCGGCTTGAAAGGAACCCTGCAAAGTCTCGTTGGTTTTTTCTGGACGCCTTTCGCGCCCATTTTTGAAAATCATCAATGTCGGGTGAACAGTAAACGACTTTCGCTGAGGTAGACTGTAAGTGGTCCCAAATATGTCGATCATGCTCACGAACCGCAACGCCGATGATAACAATTGTTTCTGCTTCCTTGATAGCTTTGGCAAGCAAGTTTCTCTGAGTCAGGAGAAACTCAGGGCACGTCACAACCGTCTTTGACGGTTCAATGAACGACATTACTGGTGGCACGAATTCATCTCTTAGGCGCTGACGAGCCAAAGGAACATCTCGCTCGAAAACAACAGGCGCACCTGTAATTCGATTACCAAGACCCACGAGGGTCGCCTGTCCGACAATCCGCCCTGGCTCGATCAAAAGAGTACAGCATCCGTGCGGCAAACATAGCCGCACGCAGCTATCGTCCCACGGATTCAGGCAAAAGGTTATTCCCGATTTTTCTCAGCGCCATCGGTAATAATAACTCATAGTTAAGCGACGCCACAACGCCCTTCCAACTATTCTTATTCATTCCTTCGGCCAGCCTCAAATAAAGGCTTTTTTCGGTCGGAACAAAATCCAAAAAGAACTCAGCCATGCTCCTTATGAGGGGTCCTGTCAGATGGGCGGGGTACTTGGCGGTTGGGCTAAAGCCGGGCGACAGCGGTAAAGGAATGTCATTTCCTAATCGACGAAATGCATCTTCAAAATTATTCTTGAATTCATCAGGATACGGAACGGGCAGCGTCCCCCAAAGTTTTGGAGAAAAACGACTCAATTCATCGAACAGATGATTGCACAACGGGGGCACGCGAACCCCTTTAGGCTCTGAGCCAAAGCTGGCACCTGCCCCGAACAGTATCAATGCTCGATTACCGTCCATTCAAACTCCGTTCGGTTCGGACCCCATGTGCCTATTCCCTGACTGGTTATCTCTGCAACTTCCTCACGTCGTTGAAGAAGATTCTTACCCGCCCTCCCGACTCGCTCATCTCCTTTGTTCGTAAGTACCTTCTCTGCGTGGCTTTTTGTTAGGAAAGGATCTCTGTCGTCACATTCGCCAGAGTAACGATCGGGGTATACAACTCGATTTCCTCGGACTCGCTCTCCAGAGAAACGATCAGACTGTAACGTGCTTTTGAGTCGTAACGACCCAGATGGCGCCTGTCACGCCACCAACCGCCTGTGGGATACACGACAATGTTTTCGCACTTGGCGAGATCAATTGCTCGTCCGACCCACCAGTCGGAGTGAATAGAGCCGTGAGTTCGTCCGTTTTCGCCAATAACCCAATTCCGAGACTCTGTGGCCTGGCCAGTGGGACGCACGTTTGGCGGGTTCCAGAACTCACGGGATATGCGTTGCTTGAACATATCCAAGTTTTCAGTCAGCCGGATTACGTCGAATCGTAGACCGTGTGAGGCGTAACGATCGCTGGCGCATCCAGCCGACGCTGCCGGGGCTGGGTTCGATGAAATACGAAAGCGTGATCCGCATTCTGATTTGGAGCGTGTCGTACTGTTCCAGGATGTCGATAGGCCACGGCAACTGGTGGACGTGCATCTCAAAACTGCGGAATTCTGATTTCTTTTTCTGAAACGGCTGCAACTCGCCTTCGTACATCAGCGTAACTTTATTTTCTGCGCTGGCCAGCGCGCGTTCCAGATCAGGAACGCCGTAACCATAACAACGCAGACGCCGTTGTGCTTCGCCTTTTGTGTTTAGCGGAAATCGTTCGATCATCTTGTCATTCCAATTGGCGGAATGAACCATAAGAGCACGCACAGTTTCCGGCCATAATTTCGGATAGTGGCTCCAGATAATCGCAGCGTATCGCGCGGCCAAAGCTGTCGCCGGGCTGGTATCGTGCGTAGTGTCAAACAGACGGCCGTCACGCAAGCATGTTGTTAGCAATGACAGATCGTCGTTATCCATGCGGCCCAGCGACGCGTGCTGCAAGTAATTGCCGCCCTCCATGACAATGTCAGGCTTGGTCGGCCAGCCCTTTTGGTTGTCCTCGGGCCAGGGCAGCGACGTGCGACTGCGCGGGCTGAGGTCGCCGGCCTCAGCCAGCGGTTCCCAGCCTTCAACATCTGTCTCCACCCAAACCTTGTCAGTAACCGCGCCCACTGTCAGGGCGTTCCAAGCTTGCCCCGGATCATCGATATGCCCACGCTGGCAATTGTGGTCGTGGTAAACGTATTCGTCCGAGTCGAATTCGTCGCGGATGTTTCCGGCCGCAACGAACATGAGCATTGGCTTGTCGGTGACAGTACCAAAGCACAGGTCATCAACCGCACCAGACCACAGGCTGGGAAGTCCCCTGTCCCGATCATCTGCGCTAATGGCCATGCACAAGACGCGGTTTCGTTTGGCGTCCGCGATGTGCACCGGGTGTGGCAAAATTTCCTGGCATACCTAACCCTTTGAGGGCAAATGACTTTCCCAGTAGACCTTCCATTGGTCACTCTGTGAAAGCGATTCGATCCCCATGATGGCCTCGGCGTTCGGCGGATCCCAGCGCATTCCTGGGCCTTTCACACGTTCCGTAAGTGTTCTGCAGGTCGCTTCCGTTGGGCCGCTGCCAATCTGCCACCCCTTGGCGATGAATTCGGGATAGCGGATCATGTCCGACCGCTCGCTCACGTAAAAGAGCAACTCGTCGGCGTGCGCACGCTGGCCTCGTTTGAGGCCGACGCGCCATTGTAGGAGCGACTCCCAAGCAGGCTTGTAGCCTTCGTGCTTGAACAAATGGAGCAGGTCCACCGCCCATTTCTTTCCCGTTTCGTCCCCATCACCGTAGATTTCCCGCCGCGTTTTGTGAACGCGCTCGCTCAGGTGATAGAAATCCAGACCCAGCGCATCCAGATTCAGATTCTGTCGCTCGACTTGATTGCGGATCCACGGCGCACCGTCGACATTGCCGATCTTCTCGTCCGCTTCATCCAAATGAATGCGGTCTGCTTCTCGACGCATCAGGCGTCCCGCTACTTGGTGGTCGCCTTTGGTCCCCGACACCAAGCGATGGTCTTGCGTTTCGTCGTAGAAGGCTACGATCTTGAATTCCTTGTATTTCTGGTCCGTGCCGACTTTTCGAGGCGGCAGAGGCTTTGCCTTCTTGCCGCGACGCCGACGCTTTGCCTTGGTCTTCTCACGCCGTTTCTTTTTCTCGACGTCCGTCACCTGGGGCACCATCACCCCATCGCTGCCGAAGTAAACCCGCGTACCGGCCGCTTCCGTTTTGCAATCGCTGGCCGACCAATTGACGGGTAACTTTCCCTCCTTCTGCCTCGCGCGATCTGCGCCCCTCCGTCTCCACTAGGCACCGGAATGATTCGCCGCTGATCTGCACTTGAGCCGTACGACCCAAGTTGTCGGCTGACTTGTCGAAGCTCCTGCCATCACGGTTGAGCCGACAGGCCATCTCGCGCACGCCCAGGCTGATGGTCGCTTCGACCGCATCGACCCAAGCGTCCAGCGGTGTCGTTGTGCCTTCGTCCGGCGAATGCCAGCGCCGCCGCCACAGTCGGATGCGGCCGTTGATCGTCAGAATGCTGTACTCCTGCCGTCCTTTATTTCGCTTGCTCTTTCCGGTCTTCGCATCCTGCGGAGGGGGGAAAAGCGGCTTCCGCCGCATCGATCCGCATCTGGGCTGCTCGCTCGAATGCCTCACATCTCAGCTTTGCGAACAGGTCGCGAACTTGCTCCTCACTTCCCGAAATGATGTGGCCTCGCGTCGCGTCGTTGACTGCATCCGCCACCTTTCCAAGGATTTCTTCGACCCGTTGTCGCATTGATTCAATGTACGCTTCGCGGGAAAACTTCGGTTCTGGCTGCATGATAGGATCCTGGTCATGGTGCTCAATTCCTTCCGCTCAACACACCTTTTACCTATCTTGACCAAACTACTCAAAATGCGCCAGGAAATTTTGCCACACCCATGTGCGCCAAGGCGACACCGTCCTGCATGACACGGCCATAATCGGGCGGACTGTTTTCCGCCGGCCAGGGCGGCAAGATCTTGACCGACTCCAGACGGTGGCGAAGGACGATCGCGTCGGTCCTGGTGAGCATCTCGGTCAAGCAGCCGTACAAGGCATTTCCCGCCATACCGGTCCCGTGCTGATTTCGTAAGGTGTCGGAAACCCCCCATTCCTCGACGCTCGTGTGCATTGCTTCTTCGGCCAAGCCAATTTCCAGAATCGGGTGATCGCGATGCACGCCGCCGTCCAGAATGGTCACGCAGGGCGCATCGTCGCTTGCTTTCGTCAATCGTTCCACCAATTCGTCGGAATACTCAAGCTGCTCGCGTGCCTCCATGTCCGCATAGTATGTCGCTAACTCTTTTGCTTTTCGCAACTCGGCAAGCATCGCAATCAGGTCGATGGACGCTGCCAGTCGTTTGGCAGACGTGTAAGCATGAACGACGACGCGCTCCGGGAAGGCCACGTACCGATCGCTGACTCGTGTGATTCCAACGGCGGCGGCACGACCCTTGAACCGCTGATGAATGTCCAATGCTTCATGCCGGTATCCTCGCAACCAGACCTCGAACCACATCTTTTCGTTTTCGTCGGGATACTCAAGCATGTCTTGCCAGAAGTCCCGCACCAGGGCCAAGCGAACCTTGGCAATGCTTTCAACCAGTTTCTCGTTTTTGCGGTGCGTCTCAACGAGAGTTGCGAGCTTGCCGACGTGCTTTATGAAGTCTGCTTCTTTCGCTTCTTCCATGATAAACCCGACGGTAACGTAACCATCCTTGCGGGAGACGGCACGGTATTTCTTGAAGCCGTTGTCTGGATCGGCCTTTTCGACGAGCGTGTCTTCGTTTGCTTCAACGGTGCGGAATTTTAGAATCACACTGCGCGCGTATTCGTTCACTAGCTTCAGGAATTCCCCAAGCCCGTCTTCGGGAACGAACACTTTGGCGATTTGAACGTCGCCTTCGAGTTTCAAACTGACTAACTGAATTCCCACGCGCAATCGTTCCAAGCTGTCGATACTTAGATCGAATTTGGGATCGCTCTCGAACGTAAGAACGACACCTTCGGGTTGCCATGCAGTAAGATTCGGATATTTCTTTTCAGACGCGGTGCGCTGGGCAGACGCGTTTGCCTTAGCATCTTGGAGTTGTTTACGAACCATGCGAGCATGAGCATCTTTTTTGGGTCGTTCGGGTCGTATGAACGTGTCGTCATCCCCACCGCCACCACCAGCATACGTGTAATCTGCTGCTTCTTCAGTGTCGGTCATCCGGAGGTGGGGCTTGCCGTCCATTCAGGACTTCTTTCGTCGCCGAGTTGGTCGCATGCCGCCGCGCGCCTTTAGGGCCCGCGTCAGACTTGTGTTAGGGATTGTCTTTCCACCCGCAAGAACTGTATTGCGGGCGGCATCGTCGCAAGCGCGAGCGATCTCGGCATGACTCAGCCCGCCGCCTGCGATTTCGACGTTAGCCCATTTTACAGAACTGAGGTCAAATATGGTTAGTCGGTTTTCAATCAACTGACGGATCATGACCTTATCGGGAAGTTCGTAGTTGATTACATCGTCGAATCGGCGAAACAGCGCGTCATCGAGCATGCCCTGGAAGTTTGTCGCCGCAATGATTAAGCTTTCCGTTGCATCCCGTTCGAGAAAAAGAAGAAAGGAGTTTAGTATGCGACGGATTTCGCCCACGTCGTTACCTGCTGAGCGAGTAGCGCCGATTGCGTCGAACTCGTCAAACAGGTAGACTCCACGGGTTGATGACATTGCATCAAAGATGAGGTGCAACTTCGCAGCGGTTTCGCCCATGTAGCGCGTAATCAGTGCGTGTAACTGGACGAACAAAAGCGGCATGTCGCACTCACCGGCCAGCATCGAGGCGGTCATGGTCTTTCCGCAGCCTGGGGGACCAACCAATAGCAACTTTCGTTTTGGCGAAAGTCCGTGGGATCTCAACAGATCGCGTTGCCGTTGCTGGAAGATCACCTCTTCGAGAGTTGCGCGGGTTTGATCCGCTAGAACCATATCAGACAGCCGCATTCCTGGGTACGACGCTTGGACCAGACCTGCCAACTCGCCGGTAGTTCGTGCGATCGGAACGATTTTGGGCGGAACGCCCGCATGCTGATGTTTTGCCTTGTCGGCCAATTCTTTCAGTTCCTGGGCTAGCCGCTCGTTTCCTTTCGTGGCTTCGTGCGCTGCGATCTGAAGGGCAACCGAGCGGAAAAGATCGTCATCGCCAGACGAGTGGCTTTTCAACAGGGCCTTGAGCTGTTCGGCTGTGGCCACAGTGAACTCCACGAGTTGATCGCCCGTTGGCGAGTCGTGTAAATCGTAACGGAAGAATTTAGCGCCTACTCCGAGAACGTCAAGGTCATTTCGACGACTTGGCGTTCTGGAAGGCTACCTTTGTTTCAGAACAATCGGAAATCGTCAAGACTATCTTTTGCAATTGTACACTTTTGTTCGATAGTCTGCGCGATTAGTAATGACGTTACGAAAAATGGATAAGTCGCCAACCCGTTTGACTTTTCGCTTTCTCCGAACAAACCTATTCTCGCATATCCGTTGGTTCGTGTGGCTGAGGTCAATCATTCCGCTTTTTCCTGGTAACTCTCCACCAAGTCTTCAGCGCCGTTTGTCTTTTTTTGCTGCCTTGCTTGACTTCTGCCGGCCCACCGAATAACTTGTTAATGGCTTCAGATGACCCAACCTCACAATGAGGCGGCTTCTGTTGACCTAAAAAATCCGCAGAATTACCCTGCGAAGGAGTTACCTCTATGGGCCGCGCACGCCGCTCTCTTTCCGTCGATTTATCTCTCATCCACGACGACCACTGCAAACGTCTTCGGGATCCAATCCAGCCTGATGTCTTTCACCTGGAAGCATTTCTCACCTTCTCCGAAGCTGCCAAACTTGATCGTGGTAACGCCAACGTCCGACCATCAAGCGCCCGCAAGCCTGCATACAAGGCAATGCTCGAAACTGTTGATTCGTCACCCGATACCTTTCATCTGAAGAATCGTGGGATCACGTATTTCTGCGATCGATTCCAGTACGACAACGCCAAAAAGCTCGTCACGGTTACACTTCCGGAAGTCGCCGAAGACGACGATGAGCCGAAATTTGGCATCGCTGACGGTGGGCACACGTTCTCTGTTATTCAAGAAACGATCACCCGTCTGACCGAACTCAAGGAGAAGGAGCGATGGACGATGCCTTTTGTTCGGGTTCATTTCATTGCCGGTACAAAGAGCCTTCCAACCACCGACGAAGAAATTGTCGAGGCACTCAACACATCATCCCAGGTTCAACAATTCACACTCGATGAATACTCGGGCGAATTCGACGAACTCAAGGAAGCACTTAGCAAAGCGGGTTTCGACCTCAGCACGATCGCCTTTCGCGAGAACGAAGAGAAAGCATGGACAGTCATGGAGATAATCCAGCGGATGGCTTGTTTCCTGAAGGAACGCTGGCAGTTGACTCAACCCGCTTCGATGTACAAGTCGAAAGGAAAAGCGCTCGAGCTCTACATCAACGAGACTTCTCGAAATGAATTCCGCCGGCTCTATGACGTGGTTCACGATGTCGTGACCTTTCCCGAATTCATTCAGGCTACTTTGAGCAAGGGTGAGCTGGTCCCATTGCGCAGTTTCGGCAAACTGCGGGCGGTCACCAATCTCAAAAAACCCTGGAAAAGACCGGGGACGCCATTCGAAACAACTCACCGAATGGACCTTGCAGCACTTCTGCCAATGGCTTCAGCATTTCGTGAGTTACTTGTCCTCAAGGGCGACCGCTACGCTTGGCGGGTCGATCCGAGGCAAGTTTTCCTCAACAGCGCCGAGAAGCTTTACAACGTCCTCAACACACGTAGTTCCAAGATCCGAACCACCTCGCAACTAGGATCGGACATGGAATACTGGGGCGCTTGTGTGCCAATCGTCATGCGAGAAAAAGATCGGCTCATTGATTCCGAAGGGAAATGAGTTGAGCGACGCTCGAATGCCGTCTCGATGATCCCAGGAGGTTTTGGTTGGTTCGTTTTTTTTCTGACCGCCAAAACCTCGTTTGGACATACAAAAGCAACATCCTTCAGCAGCTACTTTAATCGAGTCCACTGGAACGATCCGGCAGCCGTGCTTGGTCGTAATCCGAATCTTTCTTCATGGACGCCCCAATGAACGATCCTGTCTTTCTGCCAGAGGTTGAACCTCGGCCCGACCAAAAGCTGGAAGGACACAGCAATTTCAAGATCCGTGGCTATGCCCTCGGTCCAGGCAATGGTGGCCTCGAAGTCTTGATCGCCGATGCGTTAAACCAGCCTCGATTACCTTCGATACGTTCGTTGTGGAAAGATCGCAACAGTGGACGGCCTGCGCCCTTACTGGTTGTGGTCTTGCACCAAGATCGGGTTCTGCTGAGTGGTCCAGTAGGACCGGACCCACCTGTCTATGTCGATGTAGATTTTGGACAGGCAGAGCGATTATGTCGTGAGGCACTGGAACAACCGGATCGGCATTCTGCATTACGGTTTCTCCGGGATGCCTTGCCGGCGATTGATTCCCCTCTACCCGGCTTGCGCAACGAAGGCTTTCTTGCAACCTATCAATTGGTGAATCGCGCTCCCCAGCTTGCGGAATGGTGCGATGCCGTTCGTCATTCCCAGCCTATCCTTCAATACCGCGACTATGCGCTGATCGATCACCTTGGTTTCACCCGCGAACCGTGCGATCAAGTCTCGACGCTGTTGCGGACTTGCGACAAGGGAACTCGTGTTGCAGTCGCTGTGCTGTTGGAGGCAGCGGAGTCGCCCGAATTGGAGACAAACCGCTTTAACGGACTCTCGCCAGTTTCCTATGCCATGTCGGTCGCCGATCGGGAACGGTTGCCCTATGTGCTGGTCTGTCAGGGGCCTAAACTTCGCCTTTATCCCGTGGGAATCAATGTCGGAGTTGGTCGGCGCGGGCGCACTGAGACTTTCGTCGAGATCCATACGGGGCTATTGCGAGACACCCAGGCGGGGTATCTCTCCTTGCTCTTTTCGCACCGGGCGCTCGCGCCGGGCGGCACACTGGAGCGTCTCCTTGAGGATTCACGCCGCTACGCCGGGGATCTGGCCATTCGACTTCGCGAACGCATCTATAAATCGGTCGTCCCCGACCTGGCTGAAGGACTGGCAATGGCGCGCGGACTGAAGAAGCGATCCGCTTCGGACTTGGCCGAGACCTATCGGATGGCGATGACCGTCTTGTTTCGGTTGCTGTTCATCGCCTATGGTGAAGACAAAAAACTCCTTCCCTATGACTTCAACGGACTTTATCAAAGCCGATCGTTAAAGACCAAGGCAAGGGAACTTGCCGACTTGATTGGCAAGGGGGAACCGATCAGCGACGGCGAAACGTACTGGGATGAAGTGGATGCGCTTTGTCGCGCCGTTGAATCCGGCAACAACGAATGGGGAGTGCCAGCTTACGGGGGTGATCTCTTTATTCGTGATCCTGATGAATCCCCGACCGGTGCATTGCTGGCCGGCCTGAAATTACCCAACTCCGTGATGCGGCCAGTTCTGGAGAAACTCCTCCTAATCGAGACGCCCGAAGGACTGGGACCGATCGACTTTCGCAGTCTGGGGGTGGCGAATTCGGGACGGTATACGAAGGATTGTTGGAGAGTGAACTGGCCGTTGCCGAGACCGACTTGACGGTTGATACCGAAGGTTTCTATCGACCGGTTCGCGAAAGAACCCGTAGAGGTGAAGAAGAATCAAATCTATTTGCACAACCGATCGGGCGCTCGCAAGGCTACAGGGACTTACTTCACCAAGGAATTCGCCGTCGATCATCTATTGGATCAAGCCCTCGAACCAGCGCTTTCAGGAGCATCTCAATCGGCTCGACAAGCTCGACGATGACTCCGCTGCGGATCAATTCTTCGATTTCCGCGTCGCCGATATTGCGATGGGGTCCGCTCACTTCCTGGTCGCGGCGGTGGACCGGATCGAACGACAACTGACCCAATACCTTGCGAATCGCAGTCTTTTGGGAGTGCGTCAAGAACTTGCCAATCTTCGATTGGCAGCAAACAAGGCACTGGGATCGCTGAAGGATCAGGTCGAACTGGAGGATACCCAACTTCTTCGCCGATTGATCGTGCGCCGATGTATTTATGGAGTCGATCTCAACCCCATCGCGGTCATGCTGGCCCGGCTATCGATTTGGATTCACACCTTTGTGCCGGGATTGCCACTTTCCTTGTTGCAGCACAACCTCGTTCCGGGAAATTCGCTGGTCGGTATTGCTCGAATCGAAGAAATTGCTACGTTTGTCGATCCGGACAACGAAACGCACGGGTCTCTATTTCCCTTCGATGCCGAGAAACTGGTTGGGGCGGCAACGGAGCCACTCAAAAGGTTGGCTCGTGCAGTTGATGCCACGATCACCGAAGTGAAGCGATCGAAAAAAGCTCAAGAAGATGCTCGTGAAGCGGTGAAGCCAGCGGAGGCATTGTGTGACATTGTCACGGCTTGCCGTATTGAGCAAGAACCGCTGCCTTTCCACCTACCGGATCTCGAGGATTGGGATGAATTCAGTGCCGATCTTGTCGATTCCAAGCATCATCGCAAAGCAAAGGCGGCTTTGAAACATTTGCCACCTTTTCATTTCCCAATCGCCTTTCCGGAAGTCTTTCTGCGAGAACGATCGGGTTTTGACGTGATCCTCGGCAATCCTCCTTGGGAGAAAGCCCGAGTTGAGGAACACGCATTCTGGGCACGGCATCAGCCAGGATTAAGGTCTCAAAGCCAGCGCGAATACGAGAAAATCCGGGGAGAGCTTCGTACAACTCGGCCTGATCTTCTGGCCTTGCTCGAAGAGGAAACCGCCGAAGCAGCTGTGCTTCGAGGTCGCTTTTGAGGGGGCCGTATCCCGGTATGGGCACTGGTGATCCCGATCTCTATAAGGCTTTCTGCTGGCGATTTTGGAAGCTCATCTCTTCTCAAGGTGGATGGCTCGGTATCGTTCTTCCCCGATCTGCTTTTGCAGCCAAAGGCTCAACGGACTTTCGCCAGGCAGTCTATGCAAACTCCCGCAACCTTGACTTGACCATGCTGGTGAACAATCGACACTGGGTCTTCGAGGATGTGCATCCGCAGTATTCGATCGGACTTGCGGCAATTTGCGAAGAATTGAACCAGGCTGGCACGGTCAAATTGCGCGGCCCTTATGCCTCATTGGATCGCTTTATAGCTGGGCAAACAGAACAACCCAGTATATTCCCAGCTGTCGAAGTTTCTGGTTGGACCGATACAGCTTCGTTGCCACTTCTTCCAACGGAACAATCGCTTCCGATCTTCGCACAGATGCGCAAGCATCCTCGATTGGATTTCGACGATCCATCAACTTGGCGTGCAAGACCATACCGGGAACTAGATGCTACAAACGACAAGCATCTTATGGTTTTGGATCAAGAAACCCAACCAGAAGGATTTTGGCCGGTTTACAAAGGAGAATCCTTTGACATCTGGGAACCAGATCGCGAACGATATTACGCATGGGCGGATCCGAAAGTTGTGCTACCGGAGTTACTTGCCACCCAAAAACGGGGAGGTCGTATTCGGTCGTCACCATTCATAGAATTCCCCCCCAATCGGTTAAGCGATCCCCAACTCTTGCCGTGTAAGTTTCCGCGTATCGCATTTCGGGATGTTACGCGAGCTACCGATTCCAGAACCGTCCGTGCAGCATTAGTGCCCCCAAATATACTTCTGATACATTTGGCACCCAGCTTATTATTCCCACGGGGAGACGAATCTGACGTTGCATATTTGATTGGCATACTCAGTTCGTTGTCATTGGACTGGTATGCGCGGCGTTTTGTCGAGACTCATCTAACCTACGCAGTCATCAACCCATTTCCAATTCCTCGTCCTGAACCCAAAGACTCGCTTCGAAAGCGTGTCATCGCACTGGCTGGTCGCCTTGCTTCACCCGATGATCGTTTTGCAGACTGGGCCACCAAAGTAAGCGTAGCATGTGGCCCTCTTCCAGAAGACCAAAGAGCAGATTACATTCACGAACTCGACGCGGTGGTTGCTCACCTTTACGGACTGAACGAATCGCAACTTCGTCACATTTTTGAATCCTTTCACGAAGGCTGGGACTTTACCGCCCGACTGACAGCGACCTTGAAGCACTATCAAGCCTGGAAAGGAAAAGTGAAATGAAACCAGTCTTGCAAGATGAAATTTTCTTTATCGATAATCGCGAGGGGAATAATCTGGCCAGTGCTATCGCGACTCATCAGCGCCAGCTTCGCAGTCAGGAAGCGTTTCTCTTCGGTATTGATGTTGCCACTGGCTTTTTCACATTGCCCGGATTCATGCAAATCGCCGACGCCCTGGATGCAGCGGGAGGGGCACGGATGTTGCTGGGAGCGGAACAGCCGCCCGAAGCGACCAAGGAAATTCTGAAACCCGGAGAGCCAACTGGCCAGGAATGGACGCGTCGCAAAGTAGAATCTGCACTGGCGCAACTCGATGCTGGCCTGAGCCGGGCCCGCGATGAACTTGCTTTCGATGACGAAACGGATCACGCTACCAGCCGATTGCTGGAGATGATGGGTGCCGGCAAGTTGGAAGTCCGCCAAATGAGGCATCGTTACTTGCCGCAACGATTCTTGCTATTCCGAGCGGCGGATGGTGGAGCATTTGCAGGATCAGCAAACGTGAGCCTGCAAGGATTCACAGATCCAAATATGCTCATGCTGGGACATCATGGTGACCCTGCGGTATCAAAGCTGGCGGACTGGTTCGAACGGGAGTGGAACCAAGCTGTCCACTACGATCTAGCTGGGTTGTTTGGCGCATGAATGCGGACTATCCGCCTTATCTGATTTTTCTTCGTGTCCTCTTCGAGTTATACGGCGATGAAGTTGCCGAGGAGCAAGCCGAGAGCGGTAATATCCCGGTTACCACCTTTCAACAGCATGGTGTCTGGAGAGCCTTGCGAATTCTCAAGGAATTCGGCGGCGTGCTGATCGCCGACAGCGTCGGCCTGGGCAAGACCTACGTTGCCGGCGAAATCATCCGACTCTACCGCGAGCGACGGCAGCGCGTTTTGCTGGTCTGTCCCGCAGCCCTGCGCGACGGACCTTGGGCAACCTTTCTGCACAAGTATGAACTGTTCGTCGATTGCCTCTCGTATGAAGAATTGGCAAGCGAACGCCAACTCGGTGGCGATTACGACCGGCTCCGTGCCCAATTGGACGATTACGCCCTGGTTGTGGTAGATGAAGCACACAATTTCCGGAACCCATCGACACCTTCGCGGGCTGGAATTCTGCGCCGACTGCTCAGCGGACCTCGTCGCGATCTGGTCTTGCTATCCGCGACACCCGTGAACAATTCTCTCTGGGATTTGTACCATCTCTTGCACTATTTTCTTCGCCAGGATGCTGGACTGGCGCAGAAGGGGGTTTTGTCGTTGCGTGAGCGATTCGAAGAAGCCATGCGACAAGATCCGTTCAACATCAATCCCGATCTGCTCTATCCGATTCTCGATGCAACGACGGTCAAGCGCACGCGGCAATTCGTCAAGAAGCATTACGAAAACGACCAAATCAAGCTTGCCAACGGAGGGACTGCATTCATCCGTTTCCCCAGGCCAGTGCCTTCGTCGATTACCTATAACCTCGATTCCGTGTTACCGGGTTTTCTTAGCCAGCTTGAAACAGCCCTCATGCCGGCGGATGGTGAGCCCTTATTGACGATGGCGCGCTATCAGGCAAGCAGCTATCGCCAGGGTACTCCGACAGGCGACGAAACAGCCTTGGTTGGGTTGTTGCGATCGGCGCTCCTGAAACGATTTGAATCATCCGTCTATGCGTTCGCCACGACCACGGAAAAGATGTTCCGGGAACACAAGCTATTTCTCGATGGATTGAAGAATGGCCGAGTCCTTCGCAAAGAGTTAATGCGGGAACTCGCGGCCAGCGACGATGACGACGTGGTTGAGGAAATGTTGGACAACGACAGCAACAGCGAACCCGCTTCCGACTTTGATCACGCGCAACTTCAAGCCGACGTTGAAAATGACTGCGATCTATTGGAGAGACTCCATCAAACGTCGTCAGCTGTGAAAGCCGACAACGATCCAAAACTCGCAGCCTTGGTCGAGGAACTGGGACACATCGCCAAGCACGCGTATGACGAAGGAATTGATGAAGAAGACCGCAGACGCCGCCGAAAAGTGCTGATTTTCTCCTTCTACGCCGACACCGTCGAGTGGATACGAAGCTTTCTCGAAACGAAACTAAGGACCGATGCCAGGTTGAAGGTCTATCGAGGGCGAATGGTTGCCGTCAGTGGGACTGACACGAGCGCGGGCATCAGCCGTGATCGAGCAGTGGAAGGCTTTGCACCGGAATCTGCCGGCGATTCGGTAACCAAGAAGGAAGATCAATTCGATTTGCTCATCAGCACGGATGTCTTGGCGGAAGGATTGAATCTGCAACAGTGCCGGAACATTATCAACTACGACTTGCCTTGGAACCCCATGAGACTGGTCCAGCGTCACGGACGAGTGGACCGAATCGGTAGTCCGCACGACAAAGTATTTCTTCGGACGTTTTTCCCCGACAAGGAACTGGATCGACTACTGGTATTGGAGCATCGAGTTCGACGAAAACTAGCTCAAGCCGCCGCGTCGGTAGGGCTCGAATCGGCTCCGATCATCCACGGCCCTGAACGCGAAGTTGCCTTTTCTGAAACCCGCGAAGAAATCGAAAATTTACGCAAAGGAAATCCCTCATTGTACGAACGAGGTGGCACCCCCGCTGCCGCCCAGAGTGGGGAGGAATACCGACAGGAGTTGCGCGAAAGCTCTCCAGAAACGTGGCGATGAAATCCGCAAACTGCCCTGGAAAGCGGGGTCGGGATTGTTGAAGGGGAAGCAACGGGGCCATTTCTTTTGTGCCAGAGTGGGATCGCGAGTATTTTTGCGATTCGTCCCGTTCGATGGATCGGCAATCGATCGAGAAATCGGCAAGTGTTTACGGATAATCGAGTGCACTGAGATAACCCCACGACACGTGCCGAACGACTTGCTTCATTCCGCACATTCGATCTGGCGAAAGGCACGTCAGGATATTTTTGAACAGTGGATGCTCGAAACCGATCCGGCGAATTTGCAGCCCAGGGTTTCCAAGTTCAACCGGCAGTTGGCTGAGTTTTTGGCAAGTATCCACCGGAAGGGATCGAACAAAAGCAACTTGAGCGCTGCATCGAAGCGATCGAGGCACCAATCTCGCGGCGTGAGGAGAATGAACTGCGGCAGACATTTGATGCACGTTATAGCAGCAACAAAACCAAGTCGAGGGTGATCGTGGAGCAAGTCATCAAGATGGGCCTGGAACCCTTCCAGGCACCAGCACCTCTTCCTGTTATTCGTGTCGAGGAGATTCATTTGGTGTGCTGGATGGCGGTGGAAAGCGAGGACCAAAATGGATGAGCGAATCGAGCAAATAATCGAGTATGTAACTGGCAATGGAGAGGTGACAAAGGACGAGATCCTAAACGCTTTCAATGTGCGTGAAGACGAGTATTCGGAGATTAAGAAACAGGTTCTGAAACAAAAGTTGATTGAGGCAGGCCCAAAGCATACCGGCGGCTTCGTTATCAAGAAGCGCGCCTGGAAAAACACCGGAAGAAACCGCGTCCGGGCTGACGTTCTCTACAGAATGGGAGAACGAAACTGTAACTCGACTTTGCCTATCCTTCAACATCGCGAATTCGAAGAATTGTTGGGGCCCCTGGTCCAGACAGTGCGGCAATCGCGAACGCATGCCACTGGTGAGGATCGTCGCGGAACTAAACGCGAACTAGCTGCCGCGCTCGTAATTCAGCATGGGATTGACTTGTTGCGCGATAACTCAATCCGGGCGATTGTCGGAAAACGGGCCGGTGTTTCTCATTCCGATATTCCTCAACGATGGCACCCCGGAAAAAATCAGGCAATTCAATTTGTCGCGGCGATTGATTTTCCGCCCGAACTGGCGGGAATCCCAACAGAGGATTCTCTTCCGGATTTTGAATATCTGGAAGGACGGTTTGAACTCCGGGAACTGGAGGATTTTCAAAAAGAGGTCAAATCACAACTCTCGGAATGCCTTCGCAGTCCGGGACGTAGGGCAATCGTCACGCTACCCACCGGTGCTGGGAAGACTCGGGTTGCCGTTGAAACGATCCGAGATTGGTTCACACAAAACTCGCGCGCGGTGCTATGGCTGGCCCACACAGAGGAACTTTGTGAGCAGGCATATAGTTGTTTCCGGCAGGTGTGGGAAGGATCGGCACTTGTCCCGCCTCTTTTGCTTTTTCGATTCTGGGGCGACTACACCCGTCGTTACGAGGATCATCGTGAATCGCTCAATCGAATCGCTCGTGAGGCCAGCGTCTTGGTATCGACGCCGAATCGGATTGTGAGTTTGATGGGTGCCGAAGATGAACAACGCCAGCAGCTATTCAAGATGCTCAGCGATTCAACGAGCATTATCGTAATCGACGAAGCTCATCGAGCCGCTGCGCCGTCGTATCAACGAATCGTTGATGAATTGGTCGGAAAGAACCCTCGAATGTCTCTCATGGGGCTAACAGCTACACCGTTTCGGCTTGAGTACCTTGGGAACGATCCGGAGGCGGGGACAAAGGAACTACGCGAGATATTTTCCAATTTGCTCGAAGCGGAGAAAACTCTTGGCGATGACCCGCGATCAGAATTGCAACGACGGGGCATTCTTGCCAAACCAGTTGCCGAAACGATCAAGACGCATACCCGCCTTACCCTCCCCGAGTTGAAAAACGAAACGATGACCCTGGAACAAATGGAGAAAATCGACGCTGCGATGAAGGTCCGCGCCGACAATCCTCGACGCCGAATGCTTGTCTTTCAACACATCTTGCCAATCTGCCAGGATGAATCAAACCTAGTTCTTTACTTCGGGCCAAGTGTTCGCGACGCGGAATGTATGGCCTACTTGCTGCGCGAAAAAGGCATCCCAACGGCAGTTGTTAGCGCGGCGACACGCGATGTTACTCGCCGGCGAGTTGTGAATGAGTTCAAGGACGGTCGGGTGCGCGTCCTTTGCAACTGTGAAGTTCTGACGACAGGATTCGATGCCCCACGAGTGACGCACGTCGTCGTGGCTAGGCCAACTGTGAGTCAGGTTCTTTACGAACAGATTATCGGACGCGGCTTGAGAGGTCCAAAATTCGATGGAACGGAAATCTGCACGATCCTCGATTGCGAGGATAATTTGTCGGATGACAAAACCCCGCTGTTTCTTGGCTATCAGGCTTTCCGCCACATTTGGAAACCACGAGTCGTGCAGTAGTCGCGAATTGTGAGGTTGAATTCTTGAATAGTGGGGAATCGTTTCAATCTAAATAAGGCGCACCCATGACCCCGGCCCTCCTTTTGGCTTCCTCGGAAAGAACGCGGCGAATACTCGAAGACCTCGAAGGAGTACGAGAGAACTTGCTTGCATTGTCGGACGACATCTGGCGGTCGATCGACCACAACGATCCAGTTGCCCTGGATGAAGGCGTCGAGTTCAAGCGAGCATACAACGCTAAAGCTGCCGCCTTTGACCAGGTGGCCAGTGATCTGTCGGCTCTGGTGCAACAGTACACCAGTGTTCGTCTCGAATCGGCTGAACAGTCCGGCGCTGACGACCAGGAACAAAACGAACGCATCATTTCCGAATTGAACCGCGAAGAACCACATCGACTGGACGAGGACTTTACCTATAAACGCCCGCACGGATTCATTCTCGATGGCCAAGCGGCCACGGGCATCACGACTTGGCAGCGCATGTACGAATTGGTCTGCCGTCAACTTGTTGGTCGCGATGAAGGCCGATTCCGCGCGCTTTTTCGACAATCCGGAGTTTGTCAGTAGTCGCGGGCATCACACTGTGACGACCGACTCATCCGCGCTCCGCAAGGCACTCGAAGTGGGACAAGGGTTGTTCGTCGAGAGCAATCTATCCGCCAACGGAATCCGCGATGTGATTCGTCGGCTGCTGATTGCTTTTGACATTCCGATGGACAAGATGCAGGTCTTCCTGCGCGAAGATCGCAATGCGGGGAGAGCCGAAGATGCTTAGTATGCGAACGCCGCCTTCAGCGCGTCAGTGATGTAGTGAAGACGAGATGAAAAAGTTTGAAGCATGGCCGGCATCGTGAATCCAAGCTGATTCACCCGGTTTCCGCAACTGATTCCAATCGAGTGAATTCTTCTCCCAGCAATCTGATGAGTTGATCGGCCTTCAGAGTGAACAAGTCGAAGGTTCGTTCGAGTTGCTGAATCCGAATAGGGAATCGGTGAACTAAATCTCCGGGTCGAACCCGGTTGGCATCAACGACGCCTTTTCGTGCCTTTTGACGTTCCTCATCCCAGTATAATTTGTCCAAGACTTCAAAGATGCACGGAATTCGCGTCAAGTACAGTCGCTTCATCACTGCTTCGGTCATCTTGTCCAGACTTGCAAGCGGCACGTTCATGTAGAGGCGGTCGTGTTTCTTCGCGAGACGTGCGGCGTTCCAGGCAATGAAAAGCAAATGCCGGTAGAAATGCCGAACATTCTTCGGTTCGAATACATAGGAGTAGTCGTTTCGAACGATGCGTTTGCCGCTGCGAATTGGGCAAACTTCGTCAAAGTACAAGAGGCTCAGCCAGGTCCAAAGCCCGGCGCTTTGTGCTACATCATCCGTCGGCAACGGTGCGAGTATGGAGGTAAGATAGTCCGCTGCGGATTTGCGCAATTCAAACCGCTGCAATTCGACAGTGATTTGCGGCGTCACCTTCTCTGTCATTGAATCCATTTCCAGCAGATGGCGCGGTGCAGGTGAAGTTGGATCGTCTCGGCACCCGGCCAAGAACGACTTGAACGCCACTATTCCCAATTGGTTGAATTGTCGCAATATCACGATTCGCCTCCGTTCCCGCTTGTGGCGACCACGTATTTGTCTTTCAGTGCATGGGTTTCACAGAATGCATCAACCACTGACTCAATCCATTCCTCACGGATGTCATCGGGATCATTGGCGCGTGGAGGTTCCTGTTTGCTTGCGTGCAATTGTGTTCCGAACCGCAGCCAAAGAACGGGCCATTGGTCGGCTTCGTCCTCGATTTCAACGTTTTGTGCAATGGCCTCCGATAATATTCGCCGAACCACTTCAGGGTAGATCGCTGCATAGAACACTGGGTCGGATCGAACGCGATCGACGAGGCCAGGTATGCTCTTGTTCACGAGCAGAAATACGTCATGCTCCCTGAACTCTAACTGCCAGAGTTGCTGGCCAAGTTCCACGGGCTCGATGGGCAGGATACCGCGCCGACCAGCAACCGTTTGCTTTCCGGCCTTCTGTGGGCGAATATGTTCAGCGATGCCCAGTATTCGACCGTATTGCTCTGTGCGATCCACGACCTTCAGTGTGAAAAAGACATTCTCGCCTTCCAAGTCCGTTAGCGTTCGATTAGTCGGCAGTTGCAGCTTACCGACTTCGCCAAACTCGAATCTTTTGATTACCGACGATCCGGCGCAGGTCGCCTCCAAATAGACGGCGGCATGGGAATAATGCGAGAGGAACGAAAGTCCCTCTAGTTTGATGGTAGCGTCAAAAGTGCGAGGCTGACCGTCGTGCACCGCAATATCAACGCAATCCCGAGTAATGCGGCGGCGACCAGTAAAGTTGACTCGTTTAATCGTCACGATTCATGCTCCTCTGCGCTCGTTAGTTCATCGACTCGGACAAACAAATCGCGGTTTCGGTCAAATCCGCTCACTGAAAAACTGAAGTCCTGTTGAATCTGGGTCAAAACGACGATGTTTCCGTCCTCGATTTGCGGTCGGCCAATTCCCTTGCCGGTGGGATGCAAGTCGTTGTCGCCATTGCCGATCCTGAAATCGATCGGATTCCAATTGCGCAGTGGGTCACCCCGTGGAAGATCGTAAGCGACCGAAACGCGAATTGACGAATGCTTCGGCATCGGTACTGCCGCGTTTCGACTGATTTTGAAGCCGCCTGCTCGCTCTGTGATCGAATACCACTTGGGATCGGGAACTGGCGGGTTCAGTTTTGGCGGAACATCTGTGTCTTCACCGTGCGTCTTCTGCCGTTGAGGTCCGCCCGTGCGTTCGATCGAAAAGAAGTCGCTTAACAAGTCAAAGTCGGGCTCCGTCGTGGACGGAGTGAGTACCTCGACCAAACTGTCCACGATCCCGCGAACGAACTTGACACGGCCTTTCCAGGTCTTCCATTCGAGGTCGGGGCGTTCCGCAGAGGTATCCCAATCTTCATGGGCCGGCCCCTCCGTGTCTCCAAGCAGTTTGGCGAGAGGTCCACCTTCCACGTTCACAAGTGCTTGTATTCCTCGTAGAGAAGCCCGCGCATTGATTTTTGTAATTGTCATACCTTCGCGAACGTAGTAGGCATCGCAGCGTGTGCCGTCACTCAGACGTTCCAGGTGAACATCCAGATGAGCCTGCTGGCCGCTTCCTTGCCGACGTGGGAGCCACACATTTACGCGGACGCTTGTTAATTCGCCTGCGGAAAAGCGACGCCGCAAGGCGGTCAAATCTTCAGGTTTGAACGCGGCATCGGTCAGTTCGGGGATTCGCTCCCGACCTAGAACGATCGTTGACGCGATTTTGTCCGAATTGCGGGTGAGACTTTGTTTGGCGAATTGAATCGGTGGGGCAATGTGCCGCTTGTTTCGCTTCGGACCGTCCCATTTTACCTTTTTGCAGGCGGCGGCGATTTCACTTTCGTTGAGAGTTACCGAACCAATGCCGGGACCAGCGATTTCAACGATGAGTTCTCCTCGAACAATTCGAGTGAAAAAATGAACCAGGACGGCTTGCAAGAGCCGATTTGAATTGAGTTCATCCGGAACATATGGTGCCACGACCGATAGGCCCGGTTCGTTTTTTCGGCTCAGCCGCCATTCTTTACAAAACCGATCTAACTCGTTGGGATCCACAATCGGCAGTGGAAGACCATTCGCATTCTGTATGCCGCACCAGTACCCTTCCGGCATGTATTCCTTGCCTCCGTGCCGGTGGATTTGCAGCACTGCTTGGCCCATGAGAAATCGTTGCTTGTCGGACTCTCGAATGCTCAAGCCAAGCATGCATCCGACCCGGCTCACAGCGCGATATACCGTTTTCCCAAGTCCCCACCGGCCGAGATCGTCCCCGGTTTTTCCGCTGCGTCCGATGTTGCGCCAGAACCAATAGAAATCCTGTCGGGAACGGTCGCCTTCCTTTGGGTCGTGAAACAATTCGGCGTCCCCCTCCAGCCCCCGAGTGCCGAAGTCTTCGCAAACCAGGAAACGACAGGGCGTTTTCGGACAACCGTCACCATTGAACTCGACTTGTCGCCCTGCTAGCGGCGACCGCAATCGCTCGAAATAATATCGGAGTCGTTCCGGCGACGGCGCATCTCTCGGATCATGAATCGCCAGGCGAACCCGCACAGGCTTTTCAGCAACTCTGGCATCCACCGCGTTTTGCAATATTTCTCGGACCAATGCGTCGTTGCCAGCGTATTCATCCTCGCCAGTCTGCTCGGTTTTGAAAAGGACGGCTTCATTGGGCTGGCGTCGAACCGCCGCGCCGCGAAGTTCTTCAAAAATCCACTGTCCCATTGGCGACCCCTAAGACGATCCCAAGCAGCTTCATCGCGTAGCCGAGAAAGTTTACCACGCCGAATAATGAATGGGCCAGATAAAAGTGACTGAACTAACTGGGGGCATTCGTGGCGCTGGCGCAATGGAATAGCTCGGTAGTTAGAATAGAAAGCCGCGCCAGTAGCCCGGAATTGGCGGACTTCAAACTTGGGAATTGACAACGACTGTAGAATTTGGAATTTGCCGTGCGGCAACGTCAGAGAGCGAGAAAAACGGGTCGTATTCAAACGCCCGACCAAGCCGGCAAGCTTCGACACCGTGGCGAAATTGACGAGCATCACCGTCAACAGGTTCTTTGTCGGCGGAAATGGTCAGTCGAGCAAGTTGTTCAGGGGTCAGAACAAGTTCATGGGTCAATCCCTTATTCAAGCCGCGTGCGATGACCTTGAGCGAATCACCCAACCTAACAACGGCAAGACCCTGATCCTTCCGAGAACGACCGTGAAGCGGAGAGCTTCCTCATCTTCTGGGGAAAGGTCAGGCATATCCCCCATCCTGGTGAGTCGCTTTAGGATTTTCCAGAAGGCTTTTTGCTGGTCGGATGGCAGACTCCAAAAGATATTCGCAGCAGCCTCGGCTGCACGATGGGCAATGGTAGTATCGAGTTTCGGCTTCTTTGCCTTCTTCGGCCTTGGCGTCGGCGTGATCTTTTCGGGGTTATTTCCCGAACACTGTTCGGGAATCGTGGTCGCCTCATCGACAGTCTCGGGGTTCGGTTTCTCGACTTCTCTGGGAGTGGTGGCAACCCCAGGACCGGGAACTCGTTCGTTCATGTTGACTCCTCATCGATTAGTGGTTGTCTCAAGTTTGAGTTCAACGGGATAATGGTGGAGGGCTCACTTCTTCTCTCTGCCCTTTATGGCTTTTTTGGGTGGCAGTTTCTCTTCCTCCGTTTTTGGTCGGCCTGGTTTTCCTACATGCGGCGGTTCAGGTATCTCGATGTCATCGGTAGAGAACACGTCAAGAGAAACATTGAGTGCCTTGGCGATCCGCACCACAGTTTCCCACCAAGGTTTTGATTCGCCGGCCAGCAATACCGACATCGTTTGCTTGGACACCCCGGCGAGTTGTCCAAGTCGATAGGCACTGAACCCGGATTTGAGAAGCTGTTCCTCTAATGCTTCTTTGAAGTTTGCAGCCATTCGGTTGTTCCCAAAAAGAAAATCATCCATCTTTATTACTATCGCAAATCCAGTCCAAAGGACTAGACATATTTCCTTGAATTTATTTAGTCCAAATCTATTGACTAGTCCAATGAAATTGACTAAGATAGCATCACAAGGTTAGTGATTGCTCAGTGATGGACCAATTAGCAACAACTGACGAATGTCCGTGGTAATTGACCAGTGAAACGAAAGGAACCCTGAATGTCTCAGGGTTCTCAACCCTCAATCCCAACGAATGAAAGGCACAACCATGAACAAGGCTAAACTTTGCTTGCATACCGGGGCCGCGACGGTTTCCCGCGAACAAGTCATGGACAGCATGACACCGCAACGGACGAACACCTGGGTTCCGATCTCGCACGGGGTTCTGATCGACCGCGTGCAAAAGTCTCTGGAACATTCCGGTTTGCGAGTGGTCGAGGAATCGCATGGGTTGACGAAGGACGGTCAACGCTACTTCGGACTCATGCAACTGGTCAACGGCCACACCGACGGCGATTACGGCCTTGTGGTGGGACTCCGAAATTCGCACGACAAGAGTTTCCCAGCCGGCCTTGTGGTGGGGTCTTCGGTTTTTGTCTGCGACAACCTCAGCTTCAGCGGAGAAATCAAACTGGCCCGAAAGCACACAGTCCAGATCGAACGTGATCTTCCGATGTTGATCGATCGGGCGGTGGGACAGTTGGCCGATCATCGCCACGTGCAATCGTTGCGGTTTGACACCTACAAGCACATGGAAATCACGGATGCACAGGCCCACGACCTGATTATCAAGGCTTATGACTCGCGGATTCTGCCCGTTACCGCGTTGCCAGAGGTCTTGAAGCAATGGCGGGAACCGAATCATCCGGAGTTCAAGGAAGCGAAGACACTCTGGCGGTTGTTCAATGCATTTACTGAATGTGCGAAGGGCAATCTGAATGAACTTCCTCGGAGAAGTCAGGCTCTACATGGGATCTGCGATACGGCCAGCGGGTTGATCTTCCAGAAGGATAAGCAGTTTGCCGTTGCCGCCTAATTCAGAGTGGCCCGCGCCCAGCGGGTTAATGAGCCTCCCGACGTTCGGGGGACCAGTCACAAGCCTGGGGAAGAGACGCGATGGACAAGATTCAGTCTGTAACGATCGGCCAACGAATCGATGAAGTGAAAGTCGGAACGTGCCAACGGATGTTCGGTCTGTGCGTCGTCAGAATCAAACGGAACAGATGGCAGGTTGGAAATATGCCCACCCTCGAAGATGCCTACATGGATCGCGATCAGGCCATCGAAGCATTTTCTGGACTCGGAAAATTGTTCTGAACATTCATTACCACAAAGGGGCAAGCGACTATGGGAATCTACATCGACCAGGCCGACGACGAAGCGGTCAACGACTATTTCCAGTGGATCGCGGAGGGTATGCCCGATCCGTTCCGCCCCGCAGATGAATCGGCCCGACAAAAGCCGGTCGAGGACCGTGAAGATGGAATGCCGTTCTGAACTATCGCCCCAGTGTTTTTTACCTTTACTTTTTCTCTGCAAAGGACAAACGAAATGAACTTGCTTCCCAACAATCTCGGAACGCTGGCTAACGTCTGCGCGAAGGATAACACGAAATACGCGATGAACGGGGTTCATCTCCGCGTGCATGACGACAACACCTATCGAGCATGTTCGACCGATACCAAAGTTGGACTTATGGTGACTGGCCCGTGCGGGGTTGCAGACAATTACCCGAATATCCCAGCGCTCGAAAGCGCTCCGAATGGGGCAACGGAATCGCTCATTCCCGCGAAGTCGTGGAAGAATTCCTTTGCCGCTGCCAAGAAGATCAAGACTGGGTTCAAGCCGATCCTGCAATCGGTCGCCACCGTGATCGGAGAAAAGGTTACTTCGCTGGCATCGACGAACTTGGAAGCGGTAACATTCGAGCAACCCCGTAATATCGAGGGACGATTCCCACCACTGGCCGACGTTATTCCCAACGCTGAAAAGGCGAAATCGACGGTCGCGATTGATGCCGATAAGCTCAAAGACTTGTTGACCGCACTCGTTCCGTTCACTTGCGGTGAATACAACCGCATCGACCTTGAGATTCACGGGAATGAAAAGGTGAACACCATGCTCGTGCTGCGGACGAAGAACGATCAGGGTCAAGAGGCTGTCGCGCTGCAAATGGTGCTGACGTAAGATTCGCTCCGATGCTGGTCAGGACGTTCCTGGCCAGCATTTTGAACCGCTGGCATAACTTTGGATAATTAGCTGGAAAACTTGAAAGTCATCTGCGATTCTTATGCTGATAAGCATATTCGCATCCAAACGCATGATGGCAAGAAACAGTTCTGATACCCGAGTGGCATGACTTTATCGAGATGTTCACACCTGAAGACGGTCTTGAGTGTGGTGGGCATCGCGTTCCGAAACTAATTCAGATTGGAGTGAGGTAACATGGGCCACAAGATCGACCGCTACACCCGCGAAGGCCGCGACCAGGCCAAGCGGATCGACGCGATGAGGCGTCAGGCTGCTTATGCCGCACGCAAGGAAGAAGAGAAGAAAGAGAGGCTTGAGCGCCGGAAGCAGATCATGGAAGATCGCCGGCGTGAGGAAATCGCACGGCAGAACAACGAATGCCCAAGCCCAATTTGCGACGAACCGCGTGAGCAATACTACGAAAGGCTGCGTGCCTTCAAGGAACAGAACCATGAGAGGATCGCGGCCACTTGGGAACAAATCGACAAGTGGCTGGATGAGCTGGACGCGGAGATTGAAGCCGACAAAGCGAAGGGCGAAGTCACTCCACCTTCCGACGCATCCTGACCCGCATCATTCCCAAAAAGACAAGGAGAAGAAATGAACAACTCGATATTTGTCATCAAGCCCTACAAGTGGCACGGTATGTGGGTCTTTGACGACCCGAACGTAGGGCTTGTCCAAGAGCCTTTCGTCGGCGGCGCGGACACGATGATTGATCGTGCAACCGACCACATTCCTAATGCCAATGAGGGGTTCGTAGCGGTGTTCTCTGCAAGCTACTTCCCTGATGCGCAGATCGTTCTCGATTGGCGGCGGGAGGAAAGCGGCGGGAACGTCTATCACTGGCCGGAAAGGGAAATGGAAGGCTGGTTCTGTCCCGCGCTGCTGAAATATTTTAAGAAGGCTCCGGAGAGGTTATACATCCAGGTAAAGCCGGCTGGGTAATGGACTTGGGCGGCAGACCGAAAAGCAGTTTGACGCTGTTGCTTAATCGACACGATGAAATGAACTTGGCGGGTGAGTGTTGCGAACACTCACCCGCCTTTTTTTCCTAAACCCTTTTTTGGAGAACTAAACATGGAAATCTTCATTCCCTCGATTCGGAAAAACAAGTCTGCGATGCGATCCGTTCGCGTCAAATTGGTTGACCATGACACCAACAAACTCTCGGTCATGACGATCGCGGAACGCAAGAACACTACCAGATACACAGTTGAGGAAATCTACGCCGATGCAGGTTTTGACGGTCGGGCTTTCCGACTTGAGAAGATCGAATCGAACGACGGCTACAACGTGCTTATTTGCCGGAATGTTCGCGGTCATCTCTGCGATTGTGCCGGATTCGAGTACGGCAACGGCAAGCCATGCAAACACATTGGCGCGATCGGTTCACTGATCGAGCAAGGCAAGCTGATTGCACCTTGTTCGGATCGTGAACCAGAGAAGTGGCCCGCCGATGAAACGACTTGCCCGGAGTGCGGTTCGGAAATGATCGAGTGGGAACCCGGCGATTCGGCTTGTCTGGACTGTACCGCGATTGGATTGACAGACCTTGCCGCATGACCGGAACCTATCAATCGAACACCTGTACTGGCTTTATGTGCATATATTTCCAGATGGAAGCCGAAAGCCGTTTCGGATACAGTATCGTTTGTGTCACATCCTCGACAAATAGCTAACGTACAGTAATATTAGTCAACAATCTTTTGGAAGGTGGTTGCAATGATCGTCCAATCGATTAGTTTCGGCAAATTTCGGGTTCGGTATTCATTGCATCGGGATAAGAAGATAGCTGGCTACAGCATTCCACTCAAGAACTACAAACAGCGAGACCCGTATTCGTGCGCGTTTGTGGCCGCATTTGCAGTGGCAAGGAAATTCAAACCCGATATTGATGCCGTGAAGGTATTGAGGGCTGTTCGTCCCGACGTTAATTGTGGAGTCAATCAGACCGGGTTGACGAACGCCCTGGAGTCTCTTGGAATTAAGGCGGAATTTCGCAAAGATTTGACGGTTGCCAAAATCCGCAAGTGCGTCAAGCAAGGAATGCCGATCATTGTTTCTGTGTGGCCTCGCGGTTGGCACACTGACCATTGGACTGTTATTCAGGGATTCGGTTCTGGTCGCGTCTACCTGGTCAACCACCAAAGTCTGGGTGTGGAAAGATTCCTAAAGCAATGGTCCGATATGGACATGAGGGGCAGGGGCGGTTCGCGGGAAGGAATCATTTGCAGGCAATCTTAATGAATGAGCGTTAATAAGGATGATGCTATGAGTCTCAGCCTTACCCTTATTGGAGAACACGGAAATGAATTGGATCAAGAAACTATTTCTCGGCTTCGACGGCAACGAAGCGGCAAAAGAACCACGCTGGGAATGCCATTTGGTTGCGAATCGGCCTGGATGCAATCGACTCGCCTGAGATTCACTCCGAAAACGGGTGACAGGCTGAAGTTGAAGATGGAAAAACAATAATTCAGCGCCTTTATGGTTGCACACTCTCCGAACATATCAGGAATGTTTTTTGCCGGGTGTGGCCACACCTGATCGGCTAGAAATCGAGGGTAATTCAGGGTAATTTGCAACCGCCTTAGAAGTGCATTCTGACCAAGAAAAAACGGCAAATATTGCAATTATGGCTCAAATTAAGAATAGTGAAATTTTGTTTATGAGTCCCCTGCTCTGACCGTTGAGCTACAGGCCCGTTTTGTCGAAAATCTTCGGACTTTTCTCTCGTCTGTTCACGTCGCGATATTATTGCACTACACCAGTTTATCTACAGGCGAATATGAACCAAACAAGAACCACCTCCAAAAAGGCAACAAAGAACTTCCCCCTGTTCCGGCACGCTACAGGGCAGTGGGCGAAGAAGATCAAAGGCAAATGATACTACTTCGGCACCGATCCGGACGCGACATTGAAGCGTTACCTGGATGAGCAGCCCCGCTGAACGGCCCACGTCACCAGAGGCCGGCCAGGACGTCAAAGGTTGGGGACGTGCCCCGCGTTCTTGGCGAACGCGGCTACGGAGAAGCGACGACCTCTGCCGTAGCCGCGTTCGCCAAGAACGCGGGGTATCGGCGGCGAGTTTGTAACCGAATTGTAACAGAAAATGGCTCTAACCAGAAAGACAACCTTATCGCCGGGCGAGTTCGCAACCAGTCCAAAGACGGACTTACCATGAGCGATCTGGTAAACCTATTTGTCCGTCATTAGAGCACGTTGATGGACCAATGGATCTGCGCACCTCGGTCCCGCCCTGCGCATTGACCGTAACCAGCTTCCGCCCGGCGGATTTTTATGGCACTATTTTCTGTCGAGCCGGACTAACTCTTTGCCCGGAGGATTTGTCCAGCCTCCAGGCGATGATCTGGTCGTCGAGATGCCAGTTAAGGTGCCCAAAAAAGAATGATAATTGTACTTTACTTCTAGGAGGAACTCTCATGGCACTTGTTATTTGCGATCAAGTCACCAAAGGATTACGCAGTTCGGAACGAACTGCGACTATAATCAATGCTCATGGACGTAAGGAAACTCAAACATCTAGTGGCATCCATTCCACAATGTCAAAGCGCGAATGCGGTGAGGTGCCGTTTTTGGCAGCAAGCTTTTGATAGGCTTCCCGGCAATGGCCGAGAAGTTTCTGGACATCCGCCAAACTCAAGTTCCCCATTTCCCGACAGACCATCAAATCGCTGGTCTGACCGACCGCCTGCAATACCTTTAGCCCCGGCATCTCTTGAGCGATTTCATCGCCGAGCTGCGCTCCCGGTTTCACTCCCTGGAACCACCAAATCAGGCGTTCTTCCCCGGAACCCGTCATCAGAGGTTCCGCACGCTCAAAACATTTCTTGACCTGTCCAATCAGATCAATCGTGCGCCCGCCCGCAGTAGCAAACTCCGGACGCGAGACATCTCCCACCGTCAGCAAATTGCCGAGATATGCCGTCGTTTGATCGATCAGCGGGCCTGCCAGTTGCCGCAACAGATCACCGGCCTTTTGACATACACCGTACAAGCCGCCCAGGGGTGCTAATACCAGGGAGTGCAACACTTCATCGAGCCGGGTCCATTGCTCTGCCTTCAAGCCTTGAACGAACCGCGCTGCCGCCCATTCCACATCCCGTTCGCCGAACGGCAACAAGATTTGCTCGTTACCGGCGTTCGATGAATCGATGCAGGCCGACAAGCCCGTGTTCGACATCATCAAGCCCGGCTGGCCTCCGGAGTGACTACCTGCGGAGGGCGACTCCAACAGCTGTTGAAGATGGCCCAGACGCTGCCGGCAAAAAGACAAGTCGCGGAGGCGTTCTACCAACCCCGTTGCCATCCCCTGAAAACAGCGAACCGTGGCATCCACCAACAATTCGTTGAGACGGGCCAGCGCAAACGTGCTCGATTCGGCGCTGAGAGTCTTGAGATTTCGCAGCGGTCTGCTGCCAAAGAGGCGAAAACCGCTCCCCTGTACACTGACTTCCGTAGCACCACGAACATTGGCCCGGCCTGCATGGATCGGCTCACCAACGTCGTGAGCCGGTGCTGCACGTACGCCGCCGATTCATTGCAATGCCTCTCCAGGCGTTTGATGCCTTCTTCGGCAGCGGCAATCCGCCGACCCGGCAGCTCCATGAGTCTGGTGGCGACGGAAGCCAGCTTGTTGGTCCATTCCGCTGCATGTTCGGCGACGATCGGACTGAGCGTGCGCGATAGTCGGGATTGAAGATAAGAAGCGGTCGAATCAGTCGATTGTTGAGTGCCGACAAAAGAGACGATCTTTTCGACACTCTTGGTCGCCCACTCGCCCGGCTCGTTGACACCGGCGGGGATGCTCGACTCCAACTCGCTGAGCAGAGTTTCCAGAGCTTCGGCGGCCATTTGGTGACCGATTCGTGCGGATTGCTCGATCCGTTCCGCGATCGCTTCCGGTTTCAATGACGGAACTTGTCGGACCTTTTCGTAAAGCTCCTCGATTGGCTTGCTGGAAATCATGGAGTTTGGATCTTGCCAGTCCAGCAGGAGCCTTTCGCACATGAGCCGGGCGGCGGAACGCAGCATCAAACCTTTCGGGAACCAGATCCCTGCCGTCCCGAAACCGCGAAAGGGCGAGTGATCCTCTGCCGCATCGGACTCGCGCTGCCCGTCAAGTTCCGCACCCAGCGGCGAGGACAGATCCTGAACCAGATATCCTGCAAGGTTGGCCGCACATTGGGTCATCGCTTCCGTGCTGCGGTTCGAGCGTGCATCAAATAGATGCTGGTGAACGGCCATTCCCGGCTAATGAGTTTTGGTCCGTCGGGCCCGCCGTATTGAGCGCTGAACGAGATGGCCGGATCCTGGAAATGGTGCAGTTCGGTGATGCTGGCATAAAGATTGGCCAGTTCTTCGGGCGATGACGCGGGATCGTTGGGCGCACCGCAGAATAGAAAAGACATCACCGGGGCTTTGGAAAAATTTGATTTGGCCAGTCTGCGACGGATGGTGAATCCCATGTCGGCCAGCAAGCCCGATGAACTCCCCAGAGCGGAAGCGATGACATAAATGCGCGGACAATTGTCGCGCAGGGTCAACCCGGTCTGAGTCATGGTCAGAGCGAGAGATTCCGGATGGGCCGCCAGCTGCATTTCTCGGGTAAATCGGCTGTCGAACCGCAAATAGTTATCGCAAAAGGCCAGCCGGCCCGAGCGCGCGCGAGCCCGGGGATGAAGCGAACGCGGCAAAGAAAAGAGTTTCTCGCGGGGCAGCCATTCGGTGAGATGTTCCAGAATGCGCTTGCGATAGTTTGCAACGGGTTGCAGCTTCATCTCAAAAATCTGCTCATCCCGCAAGGCCTGTTCGGGATCACCGCCCATGGCCTTGTCCGGGCATCCGGGATCGGGGTCGATGTAGAGGAAGCGAAAGGACAGGAGTCTGAGAAAGATCGCCGACGACGGTCGAGAATTCGGGAGCGTAATTCTCTGAGTGCTCTCAAGCCAAACTCGCCGACGCCGATAACGATGGCCGGCCGAAGGACTCCCACTTCTGCATGGGCCTGCGTTGCGTTGAGGTCTGCTTGCCGCCCGACTCCTCGCACGTTGCGCGTCAATCGTTGGAGTGGGGCCGAGGCAGAAAACTTGCGCGGTGGGCGGCGTTCCTATCTTCCCCAGGCGGAAGACCGGGCGAGGCAGCGGCGGAGTCGGCTTCCGAAATATCGATGAACGAGTCAGGCCGGCGATTATCGCCGGTCAGAGCACGAATAAAAGCGATGCAGCTTGGAAATCGCTTGCGCCGGGTCTTTCGCCAGCGCGCGGGCGACGATAGGCCGATCCGACGTTCGGCAACGGACGCAAGTCAGGCTCCTCCCTCATGTGCTGCAGGGCCAGTTGCCGGATGTTCTGAGCCGCTAAACGGCCGCTGGCCGGTCAGCAACTCCATGTAGACGATGGCAAGGCTATATTGATCGCTCTGCCGGGACATATCTGCCCCGGAAGGTCTCCGGGGCCGCGTACATCGGCGACATGCCGCCCATCAGGCCCGGAAGAACTTTGCCGTTCCAGATTCTTGACCAGACCGAAGTCGGCCACTTTGACGTGATTGCCGACCAGGAACAGATTGCGCGGTTTGACGTCGAGATGTAGCAGATTGTAGCGCTCGATCAGATAGTCTAGCCCTTCGGCGGCATCGCTCAGATAGCTGAAAGGATGCTCGCGCGGGATGCCCAGCCGGCCGGCTTCTTGCTGCTCGCACCATGCAATCGTGCAGGCTCTTGTCGGCCAGCTCCATGACGATGAACAATTCGCCTTCGCAAACATCGAATGTGCTCGATCGTCAAAACGAAGGGATGGCGAACTTCCTTCACCTTTTGCAGCGCACGAAATTCCTGTTCGGCGCGGACGATTGCCGCCGTCATCGGCAGTGAGATTGCCGTAGACGAATTTGATGGCCTTCAGGATGCCGCCGGGAGCTTCGCACATCCAAACTTCGCCGAAGCCGCCGGTTCCCAAGGGCTTGATCAGCCGGTATCCCGGCAACGGTTCGGCATCGGCTCGCGCATCCAGTTCATGAACGCTACCGGCGAGTGGCCATGCGCAATTCCTGCAGCATCGGAGTCTCCTCATGCAGAGAGACTAGGGTAAGAGTAAAACACTTCTGTCCGGAAGTCCAATTGCTATGTTGAAAGAAGTATCGCTCACCGAATGATTTTTCTCGATTCAATCAAGGATTTTGAGGATCGACCTCAATTGGATCTTTCCTGACGGGCCGATCATCCAGCGTTAGGCGGAATGGAGTTGACCGTGCTTGTCCGCCAATGGAGTCCGTGACTTCGATCTCGACAGTTACTTCAACGCGCGCGAAGTCTGCGGGGACGCTCCACGATGCGATCCCATCTTTGGAGATCGTCATTCCTTCAGGCCCTGCGCACCAGTTTGTACTTGACGCCGCCATGTTTCGATAATACCTCCAGAGGGTAAATATAGGTTCGACCACGCTGATATTCCGCCGGCGCACCCGATGTAATTACCAGGTAATCCGAATCGCTATCTTCCATCCGCTTTTCCAGATCGCAACGATAGAGGATCAGCCGGTCGGAAGAGGCGGGTATCACGATCAGGACTTTCGCAGCGGGGATCAGCAGCGCGCGCCTATCCGTACCCAAAGGATCGTGGCCTGTCGGCGGCGTCGGCAATGGAAAGGGGATGATCAAAGGTTTGGAAAAGGCCTGGTTAGCCCCGGTCTGAAGCGTAAACTTGCACACCCGGTTTGCCACTGCTTTCCCCAGGTTAGCGGGTTGGTCGGTGGTAATTTGCAAGCAATAGCAACCGTGGACGGAAGGAACAAAGCTGCAATGGCCGTGCTGAGGATGCCCTTGAAGCTCTTCAGATTCGTGGCGGATCGACCCCGCGGCGAGTAGATTGCTCGACCGTCGGCAGAGGGAAGCAGTGGATCATTCTTCGAGAAGAAGGAAAGTACTTCATCTCCTGAGATGGCCATTACACCATTATTCAAAGTTGGGCTTTGATTTGCCCAGTGCGTGAATACTTTGCCATCCGCCGAAGCCCGGAAGCCTGCGCTGTTCCGGGCCGATGGGGGGAAGATTGCGGATGGGCGTTTCGGCCAGCGTTTCGAGATCCAAGAATCGCAGGTGATTGACCGGAACCATCAAGGCGGACCGGTCGCCCCAGATTTCGAGAATCGGACCATCCGAAGCCGACCCCATGACAAGCTCTTTCACCTCTTCGTTTTCGGGCAAGCCGACATCCAGATTGCGCTGTTGCTTGAGAAGATCCCACCGCTCCAAAGTCCTTCGCTGGGGATTGGAAATGACGAGTTTTCTACCGCAGGCCGCGAATTTTGTTGCCGTTGCTACCGGGATCGCCTTCACTATCTGTGCTTGATTGACATCAAAGATTTTTAGCTCATGCTGCTTGAGAAGTTTCAGAACAATGAATCGTCCTCCACCACCGACACAGAGGTTTTCAATCTCCCCGCCCACTTGAACGGTAGCATTTTCCCCCTCGAAAGGAGCGGGTTGAATGCCGAACTTCTCCCCCAGAGCAGCAATGCTGGTCGGTTCCGCCGATTGGATTGTTTCCGGCAACCGCTCGCCAACGATCTTTGGCGGTGACGTCCTTTGAGACTTTGTGCCGTAATAGATGGCAACGATAATGGCCACGAGCAATAGACCAATGAACACTCCGGAACCGACCCATCGAGCCATTTTCCAGGGTGGGACCAGCACCACGCCAGGATTCGATTTCCTTCTGGGGTCACCCGCGGTATCTTCTGCCGTTTCGGGATCCCGGCTGCGTTTTTTGTGTTCAATATCCTGCCAGGTGATCGGTCGCCGGCGGCGACGGACGGGTTGTTTCTGCGCGAGGGCCGTCCGATTCATCGACAACGACCGGGATAATCGGCTCCAATTGCGTGGCGGGAGGCTCGATTTTCCTCGACGACTTCCAGTTGTGGTTCGGAAGCAACCACTGCGGTTGCGGCGGACTCCGATGCCGATGAGGCCTGGCGAGGTGTCGATGAAGTGGGTCGTGCAGCAAGTGGGGATTGGGGGCCGGGAGGAGCGGCGCGAAAGAGAAAATCGCATTTTCGGCAGCCGATCGGTTTGCCGAGCAGATGATCGGGAACCTGATAGTCGGCCTTGCATTTGGGGCAAACGACAGGGAACGGCATCCGCAAACCCTCGAAGCAAACGATCGAAGTATAATGAATATGCTAAACCAGGTGCGCAGATGTGACAAGCACCTTCATGAATGAAAAGGCCGCGTGAATGAAGAACAACACAGATAAAGCAAAGCCGCCCGCATTCCGTGCCGGCATCGTACTCGCCGCCGTTGGCCTGATTGCCTTCACTGCGACTTACGCGGGCGTGAGATTCTTCAGAAGTTCATCCGACACCATTGCGACTCCCAACGGTGAATTCACGAAGGGGAACGTTGCTTCTGCTCCGCCCGGCATGATCTGGATTCGCGGGGGTGAATTCACAATGGGGAGCGACGAACCGGATGCTGGGCCCGCCGAGCGCCCGCACGCCGGGTCCGTGTGGACGGCTTTTGGATGGATGAGACCGACGTGACGAATGCGCAGATTCCGCGCGTTTGTGGAGGCTACCGGTTACGTCACCACTGCGGAAAAGGTTCCAACGGTAGATGACTTTCTGCGCTATGCTCCTGTGGGCAGCAAACCGCCCGATCCAAAGGATCTCGTAGCGGGGGCTTTGGTGTTTACCGCGCCGGACCATCCGGTCGATCTGGCGGACGTTCGCGACTGGTGGAAATGGACGCCCGGTGCCGACTGGCAGCACCCGCTTGGCCCAGGCACTTCCCTTGTCGGCCTGGACGATCACCCCGTTGTCCACGTCTCGTGGTTTGATGCAGATGCTTATGCCAAATGGGCCGGCAAAAGGCTCCCGACCGAGGCGGAATGGGAATTCGCCGCGCGCGGCGGCCTGGAGCGCAAGAAATTTGTCTGGGGTGATGAGCCGTTCTCCGATGAGCATCCGCAATGCAATAACTTTCAGGGCCACTTCCCCGACGCCAACACCAAGAAAGACGGCTATCTTCGCACTTCGCCGGTGAAAGCGTTTCCGCCCAACGGCTATGGTCTGTACGACATGGCCGGCAACGTCTGGCAATGGTGTGCAGACTGGTATCTGCCCAATGCCTATGCACTGACGGCAGGCGAGGCCATACTGGTCAATCCCAAGGGGCCGGAGCGCAGCTTCGACCCACGCCGCCGGCCGGCGGAGCGTGTCCATCGGGGCGGCTCATTTCTTTGCTGTGTTGGATATTGTTTCAATTACAGACCAAGTGCCCGAATCGGCTGCACGCCGGACAACGGCATGTCGCACCTCGGCTTCCGGTGTGTCAAGTCGGCCCAATGAACGGCGCTCTTCTTCAGCGAAGGCGGGAGCACAGAAAAACATGATCCTTGGCATCGATCCGAAAGTCGATTACGTATTTAAGAAGCTGTTCGGCAACGTGGCGAACAAGCCGTTGTTGATAGCGTTGCTCAACGCCGTCCTCCGCGCCTACCTTGCGGAGCCGATCGTCGATGTGGAGATCCTGAACCCATTTAACGACAAAGACTTGTTGGACGACAAGCTTTCGATTCTGGACATCAAGGCCCGCGACCGCAGCGGGCGATTGTACAATATCGAAATGGAGATGGCGGCCGCGAGGGCGTATCCGAAGCGCATCCTCTTCTATTGGTCGAAGCTTTACCAATCGCAGCTTCACGAGGGAGATCACTATCGCCTGCTGCAGCCGACGATCTCGATCAGTTTCGTGAACAAGGTTCTTTTTTCGGCGACGGGGTTTCATCACGAATTTGCAGTCCGTTCGAGCAGTCAGCCGAGTTTTGCCTTGTGCCCGGATCTCTCGATTCACGTGATTGAACTGCCCAAGTTTCTTGGTAAAATCGAGGAATTGAAGGACGATCTGGAGCGATGGTGTTATTTCCTACGATATGGTGAGGATTTGGAGACGGACCCGATCCCCGACAGGCTGAATACGCCGCCAATCGTGAAGGCCGTGGAGGTGATGAAAATCATGACGCAGAGTGAAATCGAACGAGAGCGATACGAAGTCGCGACTCAAGGCGACTCGAGACCAGAAATTCTATGTGGAATCTGCTCGCGACGAAGGTCGCGAGGAAGGCCTCGAAAAAGGCCTCGAAAAAGGCCTCGAAAAAGGCCGGCAGCTGGAACTAATTGGTCTGCTTGAGACTGGTTTGGGACGGAAGTTCGGCGAGCCTGGAAAACAGCTATTTGCGCAGGTTCGAGAGATCGCAGACCTTGCCAAACTGCGAACGATTCAAGAGACTTTGCTGTTCGCCCAAACAATCGACGAAGTCCGTGATGTGGTGAAGCAGTAAGGGAGTCAGTTTTTGTGATCTTTCGCTGCGCTGCCGCCATTCGCTGCCAAAGGTATCGGGACTACGGCGCTGACCTGCCACTTTCCACCACGAAGATCACGTGCCGCGTGATCTACGAGATTCCGATCGGCCTCAGCATCGACATCGAATCGGGTGAGGTTGAGGACTTGCACACGAACAACTTCGCACTGTCGCCCGGCGTTCTGGTCAGCGATTACGTCGAGGCGACTTTCGCGAGCAACGCCCCGCAGCACTTCGCTTTCGCCAGCCTTTACCCCATAAACGATTTCGACGGGCAATACGCTTCGTACCCCAGCGCCAACGTCTGGATTGCTTGCTCTGGCAGAGCGGCAAATGGCAATTGTTGTTTTGTTGATATTGGGCTCCCAGGTCACTCTCTTTTGATTTGCATGGTCAGATGCAGTTGCAATTATTTCCAGAGCCGGGTATGTCAATTTCGTGAGACCCCAATTCGCGTCCCCTGTAGTCTGGTGGAGAAATGGATGAATAAGAAGAGTGCAAGCACAGAAATGTATATACCCAACCAGTCGTCGCCCACACAATCTCCAGATTTGAGAAAAGTCGCCCATCATTTGCCTTCGGATTTGAACATTGCTTTGCGCTTCCGTCTCGCTCCCTTGAATCCCTCAATCGCACTGATGTTTTTTTGGGGGTTAGCGGTTATCTTTGAACTTTCCTACCCGGCTGCGACTTTATCGGCTGAGGAGCCAATGACTAGTCTCGATGAACGACTCCGACAGGACGTGGCTGAGTATCAGAAATACTTCACGCATGGTAAAGACGGCTTGGAATTTATCAAGCTGACAGGACCAAACCACATTAAAGAATGGCAAATTGGCGCGGAAATGGGTATTGCCGCGGGACAGTTCTTACTTGGTCATGCATTCTTTGCTGGTTCGGGAGTGACGAAAAACGACGCTTTAGCTTTCGAGTGGTTTCGCAAGTCGGCGAATCAAGGATACGGTCCGGCTGCGCAGCTCCCTTGGGAAGTGCTATGCGTGCGGTATTGGAATCCAGACAAATCTCTCGACAGCAATGGAATGGTTCATCCAGGGATCAAATCTAGGAAATGCCCAGGCGAAATATTGCGTAGCCCTGTGCTACAGAGACGGTCTCGGGGTAGAAAAGAGCCCCAAGCTTGCGGTCGAATGGTTTCGAAAAGCAGCGGAAAGCGGAGATTTCGGTGTTGACGTGCCGATGCCAGGTGTTTCATAATCGGTTATGGCGTTGAAAAAGATATTAGCCAAGCCGCAATTTGGTATAGGAAGGCTGCCGAAAAAGGACATTTGCTGGCACAAAACGCGATTGGTGAGCACTATTTTCATGGAAACGGCGTAGAGAAATCAGAAACCAATGCAATCCAATACTTCCGGAAAGCAGCAGAACAGGGGTTCGCACCTGCTCAACTCAACCTCGGGATTTGCTACCAGCTCGGAAAAGGGATTGAAAAAAATGAACAAGGTGCTGTGGGCTGGTATCGGAAGGCAGCTGACCAGGGTTTGCGGGAAGCCCAATACAATTTTGGTCGGTGCTATTGGGATGGAACTGGAGTCCAAAAAGACGTCAAAACGGCAATAGAGTGGTTTACCAAGTCTGCTTCTCAAGGAATGGCCTACGCGCAGTTCATGTTAGGAGATTGTTATTTGCAGGGCATCGGTGTTGAGCAAAACAACATCGTTGGTGCCAGTTGGCTTCGTAACGCTGCCGAACAAGGTTTGGCTGATGCACAGATGTACTTGGGCGGTTGTTATGCGCGCGGAACCGGTGTGACTATTGATCCGAAGCAGGCCTTCCACTGGAATCAAAAAGCAGCTGAACAAGGGCATGTTATGGCTCAATCGAATCTGGGCCGATTTTACCTGCTTGGTATGGGGGTAGAGCGTAACGAAGAAGCTGGCATTCAATGGTATCGTAAGGCTGCCAAACAAGGAGACCCCCACGCGATCGAGGCGTTGAAGAAACTTGGTGTTACACAATGACCGCTTGCAAGCCAGAATAGCTCCGAAGCGTCCTGTACAAAAACATTGGGAAAGGCTCGAAACTCGATACCTCCATTGAAAAATCGATTTCGTTGCGATTTTTCAGCCACTAGCTTTGGAATGCCGGTATCTTTTGCGTTGTAATGTAGTAGTTGTTGTGCTTCTCACTCTTAAATGCGCCCTGCTCATGCACATGGCCATCACCAAACCCTTGCTCGCTTGCCACGAACTCGAAAACTCTCCTGCCCTAACTACCATCCGCACTTTCCTGGCTGCTGTGCCTCTTGCTGGCGACGACTTGGCAGAATTATCTCGTCACCTCTTGCAACCTGCGCCTCTACACGACCAACTTCGCACCGTCGCCCGGCGATCTAGTCAGAAATTAGGTCGAGGCGACCTTCACGGGCTACGCCCGCAGCGATTCGCTTCCGACAGTCTTTACCCGATAAAGAATTTCGACGGGCAATACGCCTCGTACTCCAGCGCCAATGTCTGGCTCCCGCTCGCCGGTGCTTACCAGACGATCTACGGCGCATTCGTGACCGACAACAGCACGCTGGTCATGGCGTCGTTGTTCGGTAATCCCCGGGGAAGAAGAAGCGGTGACTTACGCATACCGCCGTGCTAGAATAAACCGATCTCCAACGGAGGATTCTGTTATGACCGTGACCATCCACGACACGGCGGCGGTCGCCGCCCTGGCTTCCACAACCGGCCTCGAGGTTGAGGTCCGCGGACCGGATGGGCAACTGCTCGGCCGATTCACTCCCGCACCCCGTCCCGGTATGATGTTTCCCGAACTGGGCATCAGCGACGAGGAGATTGACCGCCGGCGCAACGATCCGGACGCCAAGTGGGTGACCGGTGAAGAGGTGATGCTCCGGCTCCGCTCCTTGCGGGAAGCCAAGTAATGTTTGAGTACCGCTGGCTCGAGACTACCCTCGATAAACTGGCAGAGATCTACGTCGCCGCCGACGCATCGGAGCGGGACCGGATGGCAGCTGGAGTGGAGGCGTTCAACGCTCGGATCGCGGCCGACCCGCTCGAAGTAGGCGAGTCCAGGTTCGGCGGGTATCGGGTCGCCTTCCCACCACTCTTGAGGGTGTACTTCCACGTCGATGAGAGCACGCGCCGGGTGCGGGTAATGGAAGTAACTCGCTATGGCCGCTAACCCAGTAGCAACGGATTGAGAGCAGTACCGGTACGTGGAGCAGCAGGAAAGGCTGGCAAAGGCGCGCATCGACCCTGCTGAACCCGCAACTCGACCCCTATGGCGTGGTCCGCCTCTGGTAGTCTCCTGTGCAACTTCCCGCGATTCCGTACAAAGAAGTCGTGTTCGGGCGTGGAGCCTGTCCACGTCAATTCTTCATGTCGTTGCAGCAGGAAAATACAAATGCTCAAAAATTCCAGAGTCCAGATGCTTCTTGTACTTGGACTCGGTGCAGTGCTTGGCTATGCCGCCGCTTCGGGAAACTTCAGCGCGTTCCAGAACGCCGATGGTGCCCCACCTCAAGAGACAACGGTTCACGAAAAGGTAGATCGTGGCGCTGCGCCTTCTTGCTGTTCGGAAGGCGCGAACAAGGGTCAGTTATTGGCGCGTGCAGCCAGCGCTCAAGGCGAGAAGAGCGGCAAGAAGCCGAACATCGTCGTCATCATGGGAGATGATGTCGGCATTTGGAACATCGGCGCGTATCATCGCGGCATGATGTCGGGAAAGACTCCCAACCTCGACAAGCTCGCATCACAGGGCATGATCTTCACCGATTACTATGCGGAAGCAAGCTGCACTGCCGGTCGGGCGAACTTCATCACGGGTGAATTGCCGATCCGAACGGGTTTGACGACCGTGGGCCAGGCGGGCGCTGAGGTTGGCATGCCGGACAAGGCAGTTACCACCGCCACGATCCTCAAATCGATGGGTTATGCCACGGGGCAATTCGGCAAGAACCACCTCGGCGATTTGAACAGGTACCTGCCCACGCTGCACGGCTTCGATGAATTCCACGGCTATCTCTACCATCTCGATGCCTTGTCGGACCCCTATTGGCCCTCGTATCCGAAGGATCCGGCCTTCCGCGCCAAGTACGGCCCACGCAACGTCCTCCATACCTGGGCAGCTGACAAAGACGACGAGACCATCATGCCGCGCTGGGGCAAAGTCGGCATGCAAAAGATCCAGGACGACGGCCCCTTACCGCCGCACCCGACCCAGGGCGTCAAGCTCAACATGGAAACGGTCGATGACGACTTCCTGAAATCGTCGCTCGCGTTCATGGACAAGGCCAAGGCCGAGGGCAAGCCATTCTTTCTTTGGCATAACCCGACGCGCATGCACATTTTTACCTTTCTGTCGGCGAAGTACAAAGCAATGATGAACGGCGAATCCAACTACGGCCTCGAGGAGGCCGGCATGGCCCAACTCGACGACATTGTCGGCTCAATCATGAAAAAGCTGGACGATATCGGCGAGGCCGAGAATACCCTCCTCGTCTTCACAACCGATAACGGCACCGAGGTGTTCACCTGGCCGGACGGCGGGATGACGCCGTTCAAGAGCAATAAAGGCACCTCCTACGAAGGTGGATTCCGCGTCCCGTGCATCGCCCGCTGGCCCGGCCACATCAAACCGGGAACGGTCGAGAACGGCCTGTTTTCCGGGCTGGACTGGCTGCCGACATTTGTCGCAGCGGCCGGCGACGCCGATATCAGCAAAAAGCTCTTGAAGGGAGTGAAGATCGGCGACAGAACCTACAAGAATCACCTCGACGGTTACAACCAATTGGAACTGCTCGAAGGTAAATCGCCATCCAAGCGCCATGAGATCTACTATTTCAGCGGTGCCACGTTTGCCGCAATTCGGCTCGAAGACATGAAGTTCCAGTTCATCCAGCAGCCGACGGGTTGGCCCGGACCGAAAATCGCAACCGATATGCCTATACTCACCAACCTCCGCCAAGATCCATTCGAACGGCTTTCCAATCTGACCTACGGTGAAAACGCAACTCTGAACAACAGCGCACCGGGGTATTTCATGGAATTCTACGCGCGAGAATTCTGGCGCTTCGTCCATGTGCAGGAAAAGGTCAAGGAACTTGCTTTGACCGCAGTGGAGTACCCGCCCATGCAGGATCCGGCCTCGTTCAACCTTGACGCGGTGAAAAAGCAGATAGAGACAATGATCAAAAACCGTCACGGCCAGTGAGAAGAAACCCTGCATGGGTTGCGCCGTGCGAGCAATGCCATATTGGTTATTAGTGACATAATGAATATTAAGTAATTATTGTACAGTTATCGACGTGCCACGTGGCACGTCGATAACTGTACAATCAATACCATGTATAATCTCATTCTCCGAGCCGAGAAATTACAGATCTCAACGGAGCACTGGGAACTTGGATCACGCCCTCAAACGGCCGGTCCATTTCAAGGACCAAAAAGAGCGCACCGGATACCGATATCATGCACACGACCAGGATGACGATGACCGTCAGATTTCGGGGAGCCAGCAAGCCATAGCAGCCAAACAGAATGGTTAACCAGAAGGTCAGGACCACCAGAAACGGCACTGGAATCGAACTCTCTTTCTGCGCCAACAACTTTTGTCGCGTCTGCGCCAGTGAAAGCATGATCTCCTGCGCGGGGCTTGAGCATGCGCTGAGCGTCGGTTTTTGGTTCGAGTGCCGAGATCTTGTCGAACATGGTCTCCCAGGCAACCCGCATTTCTGCTGGGTTCACGGAATTGCTATTCGGCCACATTACATCAATAAGGCTCTGAACGCCGGCCGGTATTGCTTCGCGTATTTCTTTCGTCTCAGCAGATCCATATCGAGCCAGGAGTCGGTCGAGGACCGTCACGTTGGCGGCAATTTCCCGGACGGCCGAACTCTGGTTGTCGTAAGTTCCTTTGGTCGTGGCGACCAGTAAGCCCAGGACCAGTGCCGTAAGCGTGGCAATCAGGGCCAGTCCCTGTTTGACGCTCTCTTTCGATTCGCCGTTCAGATGATCCTCCGGCAATACTCGAGCTATGAACATCCCGATCAATGTGCCGGCGAGTATACAGGCAAACACAATGGCAGCGATAGCGAGTGAACTGATCACGAACATCCTCCACGTGGCAACAAGTCGAACACTGCTTTGTCCCGAGACGAAAACGGTCGATCCTCAATGTTATACCTCAGGTAGCCTATGTTGACGCAAGTCGCACGGAAGAAACTCAGTGCCAACTGCTCCGCAGCAAGCGACGTCGCTCATCGAATGCGGATTTCTGTCAGTTAAGACCACGATTCTCGTTTCCCGACTTGTTTTCCGTTGCATTTGTCCGAAACTGATATCGAACAACAATGGACCATTCTTCAAGGAGTTTGACATGAATCGAGTCGGCAACCGCTACGGCGCGGCAATTCTTTTTGCGGCCGTGGTTCTCGTTGGAATTGGGCTGATGGGCTACCTGCAACCGGCCTCCGTCAAGGCGAATAAAGAGGAGAAACCGGCAATGAACTGCGCACATTATTCGGTGATTGAGACCGAAGGTCACAACGTCATCGTCACCGACAACGCAACCAACACGGTCTACTTCTACACAGTGGATAAGGGGGAGCCGGTCGGTTCGGATCTCAAACTGCGAGGCACCCTTGATCTGAACGAGGTCGGCAAGCCGGTGCTCAAGCCCAAGGCGATCAATATCCAGAAGTAGCACGCACAATCTGGCGCTCTGGGGTTATCGATCGCGGAGTCTGCCAGGCAATGAATTCTTGTTTCTGAAAGGAGAAATCCAATGATTCGTAAGCGAATCCTTCATGTCGGACTTGTGTTGGTCGCGCTCTTTGGAATGAACTCCATCGGTCGAGGCCAGGTTCGATATGAAGATGTGTACAATCCCTGGACCGGAGCACGCGGAGCGGCGACGCAAACGCACAATCCGTACACGGGAACCAACACACGAACGGCATCGGCCTACAATCCCTACACGGGCCGAACGACAACCGAAAAAGCGGCCTACAACCCATACACAGGGCGAGCAGCGGCCGAGAAAACTGTCTACAACCCATACACGGGAAGATCTGCGACTCGTTACGCTTATCGACGACGTTGATTCGTTGTGTAGCCGAATTCGCCAGAATTCGGGGTGGTGCGATACCCGAATTCTGGCGAATTTGGCTACACAACGAATCTGGCGACCGCCAGAGATTCTGGTTACACCTCTATCTTCACAATAAGCAAATCCTCATAAAGTTTACTGCCGCGTTTACCGATATATTCGGTGCAATCACTATTTTCGTTAAACTCGGAAACTCTTGTGCGCTTCTACCGGGTGTAACCACATTCTCTGGGGGTCGTGGCGGCGGCTTCCAGTCGCCGAGAGGTTGCAGACGGCGACAGGATGCCGCCGCTACGACGGCATCCCCCAGAGAAAATGGTTACACCCCTTTTACCAGAAAGAGCGTGAAGCGTTGGCGCTTTAAGATCGTTCTTGTTGCACAAGGTCGTTCAAAATGCTCAAGAATTTGTCGATCGTGTTCGCCATAGCGGTCTCACTCTCATTGGGTGAGGCCACACGGGCGCTTTGCAGACCGGAACCACTTCGAATTCGCCAGCGGTTGTCGCCCAGAGTAGCTTTGCAACCGAAACCGGTGTTGTTCCCCAGACTGGCAGTTACCTGACCAGTCCTGTGCAAGACACGCCGGAATATCTCCGTCCGCGCGGGCTACTCCAGCAATCCTCTCCATGTTCAGATTCTGCACCGGCTCCGTTTACGCCCTTCATGCTGGGTGATTTTGCCGGCCCGGTGGCGAATATGTTTTCGGATGTCAAAATCGCTGAGGGCGAAAGTCCCCGGCCCATGGATCGCTTCTTTCTGAAAGCCAACCTCTACGATGATCTGGTGCCCTATCGCTGGGCCGATCCGACTCAACCGATCCACAACGTGAACCTGTATCGCTACTCCTTCGGCTTTGAAAAGACCTTCATGGATGGGATCCTCTCGTTGGGATTGCGGATCCCGTTTTATACGCTCACCACGGAAGGCAAAGATTATGTCGTGAGCCCATCCTTGTTGGGTGGCACTACCGTGGGACCGGGTGGAGGGGGAAGCGTCGCTACGGAACTCGGCAATATTCAGCGCCATCCTCAAGGCTCTGCTTTGGGAAGATCGTGTGACGGGAAGTCTTATCTCCGCCGGTGCCACGTTGAGTTTTCCAACGGCCTCTTCCAATGCGATCAACCCGGGCATGTCAACCATCGCTTACGCGCAGCCTTTCGTCGGCTATATTGCGAACCTGAACAACTTCTATGTTCAGGGATTTTCATCGATCACTTTGCCGATCGCCAGTCCCCAGTCGATCGTGATGTTCAACGACATCGGCATCGGCTATTTCGCCTACCGAAGCAACTCCGGGCAATCGTTCCTGCAATCGGTTGCTCCGACCCTTGAGCTTCACGTGTTGACCCCGTTGACCCAAGCGAACCCAAACGTAAATTTGTTCGGAGTATTCGACACGTTGAAATTGTACAACACTGTGGACCTCACGCTGGGCACGACGTTTCAGTTTAGCAATCGAACCACACTCGGCGTCGGAATGTCGGCACCGCTTACCGCCCCCAAGCCATTTGATTTGGAAGGAATCGTTCAACTGAATTATCTTTTCTAAGGTTCTCAATCTTTCATAATCGGCTTGGGATCGCGAGCAGCCTTCGGGTCGATGTCGATAACAATTTTGTCGATCTTGCCGGTGAACTTGTTGTCCCCTTGCCTGTAGTCGGAGGTCACGGGGGTTTCACCGTCCATACCAACATCAGCGCCTTCATCCGCAGAGAATATGAAGGGCTGGGTTCTTTCGATCCGGCCCTCTGCGACCTTCTGTCCGTTCACTAGAATGGTTCCTTTTCCACCTTTTCCGAAACCACCTCCATCATAAATGAACTCGTAGCGAATGTTTGCCTTTCCTGGGACCAATGGCTTGGGTGCGCTAACCTTGTATTCCTTCAGGCCAAGGAAGTTGTAGGTGTATGTCGGTTTGCCATCCTTCAGATACAGGCTCCAACCGCCGAACCGTCCGGCCTGGGCCAGGATCACGCCGTTGGCACCACCCTCGGGGATTTGCACTTCTGCGGTAATGGTGTGCGTTTTGTTCTTGGTGTTGATAAAGACATTTTCGCTCATTCCTACCATGCCTTCATAGACCGTCAGAGAAGTGCGCCTACCCATCAGGTCGGGCCTGCCCGCCACTTCCGCGTTGACTCGTTCGATGCCGCGATCGTCGATGGGTAGAACATGATTCTTGACGGCTTCTTTCATGAACAACTCTTGAAGTTCTTTGAGTTTTTCGGGGTTTTTCGCGGCCAAATCATTCACCGAACTAAAGTCGGTATCAACGTGGTAGAGTTCCCACTTGTCTTGGAGCAGCGGCCTGAGCGGCTTTGAATCCCAGGGTAGTCGATGCACGGTATGAGCCAGCCAGCCATCGTGATAGATGCCTCGATTGCCGAAGATTTCGAAGTACTGGGTCTTATGCCGGTCCTTGGCCGCGGCATCCGCGAAAGTGTAGAGCATGCTGACACCCTGAATCGGTGTCTGAACGGTTCCATTCACCGACTTCGGCTCCGGCAAGCCGGCCGCTTCCAAAATGGTTGGAGCAATGTCGATGAGGTGATGCCACTGGGATCGTATCTCACCTTTGGCTTTGATTCGGCTTGGCCAGTGGGCGACCATGCCATTGCGGGTTCCGCCATAACTGCCGGCGACCTGCTTGGTCCAGGTGAAGGGTGTATCGCCCGCAACCGCCCAGCCTGCGGCATAATGGTTATAAGAATTAGGCCCGCCCAACTCGTCGAAATGTTTGAGGACATCCTCGACCGATTCCGGCACGCCGTTGAAGTAGGTGGACTCGTTGAACAGGCCGTTCATGGTTCCTTCGGCACTGGCACCATTGTCGCCCACAATGTAGAAAATCAGGGTGTTATCCAGCAGGTTCAGATCCTCGATAGCCTTGACCAGTCGGCCCGCCTCATAGTCGGCGTATTCTCCAAACCCGGCAAATACTTCCATCTGTCGGGCGAACAGCTTTTTTTCATCCGCACTGAGCTTGTCCCAGTCTTTGATGGCTTCGGGCTTCGGTGCCAGCGTGGTGTCGGCGGGGACCACTCCCAGCTTCTTTTGACGGGCCAGTGTCTCCTGGCGGACCTTGTCCCAGCCCTGATCGAACTTGCCCTTGTACCTGGCAATCCATTCCTTCGGAACATGGTGCGGTGCATGAGTTGCACCCGGTGCAAAGTAGGTAAAGAACGGCTTGTCGGGCGTTAGCGATTTCTGGAATTGAGTCCATTTGATGGCCTGATTGGCAAGGTCGGTCATCAAATGATAGTTTGGGTCGCGCGGCGTCTCGATCTTGTTCAGTCCCTCGTACAAACCGGGTGCCCACTGATTGGCTTCGCCGCCGATGAAGCCGTAAAACTTGTCGAAACCGGAACGGGTTGGCCAGCGATCGGTAGGTCCGGAGGGGCTTACTTCCCAGGCCGCCGTTTCATGAGACTTGCCGAACGCTGCGGTGCTGTACCCGTTGAGCCGAAGCATCTCGGCGAGAGGCGCAACGCTGTTGGGGCGTTGACCCGTGTTTCCGGGGAACGCAGTGGCGGTTTCCGTGATGGAACCCATGTTGCAGACATGATGATTTCGCCCGGTGAGGAGTGCCATTCGGCTGGGCGAACACAGTGCGGTGGTATGGAATTTGTTGTATTTCAGTCCGCTTTTTGCGAGCCGTTCGAGAGTCGGCATCTGAACGGGTCCGCCGAAGGCGCTGGACTGGCCGAAACCCATATCGTCGATCAGAACGATCAGGACGTTGGGTGCGCCCGCCGGTGCTTTGACTTCAAACCGAGGAGGGGCCTTGGCGTTGCGGACGTCGAGTACAGTGATCGGCGCAATCGTTGGCTCAGGAATTGGGAGGATCGTCCGATCGACTATCGCGCTATCGGGAGGATTGGTTTTCACCTCGGCGACAACTGGTCGATTCGGAGCCAAAAAAAACGTCGAGGCCAGGTATCCGAAAGCGATTCCCAGAATAGCAATGACGATGCTCGCGGACGTCGTTCTTCGCGTCACAATAAGGCTCCCCAGTAAGGATATTGCCGAATGGTTTGATAGGGTGGCACAGCCAAATCAGCGTGCGCTGAAGATTTGTTTCATCGGCGAGGTCTGGTATACGAGGAGTTGGAAAATGGGAAAGGCTCAATCCGAATCTGGCGAAGGCGATTTCGCTGATTCTTCTCGCGATCTCTAATGTCCCAGAAAAAGAGTGAATTCTTGCTCGACCCGGACCAGTTGTCAAAAAGACCTTGGCATCAGGTATTGGCGGATCGCTTAATAAGAGCCCTGGCCGTCGGATCAATGCGACGGGCGCACCGTTGCCTAAACCCCGTTCAGATTGAAAACCGGATTTCAGGCAATTGACACAATTCTCGCTTCAGAAAGCACTTATGCCAAGACCGTTGGTGCAAGAAAAACCCGGTTACCAATCCGAACGGAGTTGAAGATCCCGTTTGGGATTTTCACCGCGTAGCGGTGGCCGATGGTAGCCGGGCGTTTCGACGCCCGGATTGGGCACGCAGGGGTTAGAGCGTCGCGTAGCGACGCTTGAGCCATCAACCCCACACGTAATGCCGGCAACTTGCGGGCCTTCATGTCGTTCTGACGGGCAATGCCGCCAAGGTATTCCCAGATGCATTGTTCGACCTCCGGGCTAATCCAGGGTTCGCGGTTTTTGGTGCTGAAAATAAAGTGGTAGTGCAAGCTCGTGTAGGTGTTGGCCATGGCGACGTCTCCGGTCATAAGAGTCCGTCTCAAGCGTCGCTGACGCGACGCATAAACCCGCGGCGGCCCGAATCCGGGCGTTGAAACGCCCGGCTACCATCGAACACCGCTACGCGGTGGAAGAGTACATTGACCCCGTTCAGATTGAATACCGGATTCCAGACAAGCGACACAATTCTCGCTACAGAAAGCACGTATGATAGATACCGTTTCTTGGTGTATGAAGAATCCGGTTTTCAATCTGAACGGAGTTTAGTTCTACTATTTCGCTGAATTTCGTCGGTATCTCAACGTGCCATACCTTTCGCGGAGCGAAAGGGCTACATTAGTCCGCCAGGTTCCAAATACGCGACACACAGTGTAGTCCTTTCGCTCCGCGAAAGGTATGGCACGTCGGGTTGACAGGGACAAACTGCGAAAAAGTAGAACGTGGCTGGCCTCTTTAGATGTGGGCTGTATCGCGGGGCTGCTCATGGGATGCCTCTTGGATTCAGCTTGTTCCCAAGCTTTAAGCTTGAGAACGAGGTGAATGAAAGGCGGGTAAGTCATTCGTCGAAATAAATATCCGAGCCGCGGTGCGGCATGAACTTTCTCGCCAGATCGGCGGCAATTCGCTGGAGCATCTTCTCGCGGAATGCCGGTAACGCGATACTGTCGGCATCCACCTTGAATGAATCGGGGTAGTGTCTCGTGTATTCTTGTTCGAGCGACGGTGCTTTGTCTTTCTTCGACAGATCATAAGCGGATATTGCGATTTCTGTCTTACCACGCAATAGCCGGCGATTCGTCTCCGGTTCAAAGAGGCTGATACTCAAAACCTCCAGGTCGATGACGTAATCAGCGCCAAAATGCTTGCCAATGTCAATGGGATGATAGCTCTTCCACTCCGGGTGTTCGTCCTGATACCGGGAGACTGGCTGATTCTTCAGCACGATGATTTTTTCCTTGGCCTCCTTGGCCATCGTTTCCAACGCCCGCTTGAACTCGGTAGCCAGTGACTGATCGATCCCCCGGAATTCGTTCAGTCCCGGTCTTGCCGAAGTTATTACAACCACGCGCACTTCCTCATGTTTTCGCGCCGGTCGCGTCAAGGGATACTCGGGCGGACACAAGGGATCCGGTGTCTCGCGTTCCAGCTTGGAAGTCTCGACAATCGGTTTGCTGAAACACATCGGATCGAGTTCCAATGCCTTGATCGCGGTTTTCTTTGCCTTGGCAGTGTCGCCGTCCTCACATGCCTTGCGGTAATTAGCCAGCAGTTTTTGAAGTTTCTTGTCTACCTTGGTTTTGCCAGTATTCCCGGTCGGAGTTGTCGTCTGTGCTTTGGGTTTTTCCTCGTCCCTCGGAACACTTGGGCCATAGGCCCCATTCTGACTATAGGTTAGCGCCGAGGGATGTGGTTCCAACCAAAATCGATGCATTTCTTCTTGCATCTGCCGCAGATCTTCCGACTCGTTCAGCATTTGTCGCATTCGATAATTGGAGTCGGTGTCGTAACGTGGCGAATCGCCTTGTACGAATCGACGTAATTTCGCGAAGAACTTCTCGTCTTCTTTTGGTGGGCTTTGTTTCATCGACTCCTTGCAACTTGGAGCAGTCTCCTTTTTCATAGGCTGCGATTTCTTTGCATCTACATTGGGATTGTTTCCACTACCTGGAGGATCCCAAAGCCCCGCTTTCTCTTCTTCACGACTCAATTCCTTCGGAAGAGGGAAATCGGGTTCTTGCGGGAAATACTGCGGGGTGTGTGAAAGATACGCGCCCTTCGGGCAAAGTCATCCCTCCAATGGGATCGCCATAAAGCGGCATATCCATTCCTGGGAGATCGCCCCAATTCCATTGATGAGGCCCTCGAAAAATTCACTGACTCGCGTTCCGATCTGCGCACCCACTTTCGATTTCTGAACGTCCCCGTCGGGGCCGACGATTGCGCCAGTCAACCGATCGTAGCTTAGCGCCGAGGGTTGTTGATTCATCCAAAACGGATGCTTTTTTTCTTGCGCTGCACGCAGGTCTTCCGACTCCTTCAACATTTGTCGCATTCGAGCTTCGGGGTCGGTATCATATTTATTGAAAATGCACAACGGTGGCGGGTTATCCCGCACGAACTGTTCCACTTTCTGCATGAATGTCTTTTCTTCTTGCGGAATGTTCCGGTTCATCGACTCCTTGCCACCTGGAGCAGTCTCTTCCTTTTTCATGGGCTGCTTTTTCTCTTTGTCCTTCTTTAACTCCGAAATCGGTTTGACCTCCGCTCCAACGATAACCCCTCCCACTTGAATAACCCCGGACTCCGCCGGTTCCTTACTCCCGATCCCCACTTTGAGGGTGACTTTCATGGTTGGAGGCTGCATTGCCATCGACCCAAATGGAACCTTGGCGATGCCGTTGATTCCCGACGCGATCAAAGCCAGAGTCTTTTCGACTACTGGATGTTGGGCGTTGGTTCCCACAGAAGGCGAGATTACCCGCGGCGTTACCAGCAGTACGCAAACTTTCGGTGTGTTTTTGGGGATAAGATTGAGCCAGGGGCTTTTCTTGAGTTCGGGAGCAAGAAGCTGGACTGCTTCCGCATCCGAACACCAGCCGGCGATCAAAGTCGTCTGTCCGCTGGCGGATACGACCAATCCCTCCGACAACCCACCCGGCGACTTCAGATGGTAAGAAACGCCGATCGATTTGCGATCTTCCCCAAGACGGGGATGCATGCACAGTCGAAACTTCTCACCCATTTCAATGCAGCAGTGTTGCCCGTCGAATGCGGTGACCTTCGGTGCCTGCAGCACGTGAGCGCTGGGGCTGGTTTGGACGGTCTGCATCAGCATGGTCACTGCTCTATCGTCCAATACGAGCCGTTTGTGCCAGTACCATTTGCCTTGATCCGCAGCGGTGCGATCCCGAAGCCAGCTTTCCCAGAGATTCGTGGGGATTGTCACCAAACGAAACTCCATCGCGACTTGATGGTCCATCTCCTTGCTCAACGCCTTTAGATAGCGCCCCAGTTCGTCGTGGATTGCCGCGGTTTGTTCTACCACCAGCGACATACCTATTGGGTAATATTCGATCGTTCCACGTCCTCCCGAACCGGTCCAGCTTTTGTGTGCGACTATCTGCTTGATGCTACGGATCAGTTCCTCTTCACAAGTGCCTCCCGAAGAGGGTTTCTTGGGAACCATCGGCACAGGCAACGAAAGAGGCTCGCCGGTCGATTGGCAGTGCGAACTATTCAAAGGAATGACAAGATCGGCAACGGAGTAGGTCTTGGTTACGAGTTTCTCCTCCGCCGTGATCGGCGGAATCAAACTGAGCAAGACGATGGAAGCAACCCAGTACGAACGCGACATTTTAACTTCCCTCAGCAGTGCGATGGGACATGACATGAACGCCGCGAAAATACCCAGTTTGCGGAACTTGACAAGGGCAACTTCGGATTTGGAATGATCTGGGTGTAACCACTTTCTCTGGGGGGTCGATAGGGTAGGGAAGACCAAGCATATTGGTTTCCCCTCCCTCCAAACCGGACTGGCGGATTTCCCGCATCCGGCTTTCCTGTTGTCGGTCTTACCCACAAGGGGATTGACTTGCTCGGGCATGGGCAGCTTCCAGACTATAGTACCCATGTTTGGCAAAGAAGGCATTCGGCCAGTGCTGATGATCCGTTCCCCGTCCGCGGCCTTTTCCGCCGGAACGTTTGCGCAGTATGCTCCGCAAACGTCCGCGAATCCAACCGTCCACGGTCTTAAACGTCGTGTGGTAACTGTGCTGGAAGAATCCAAACCAGCCACGCAACGTCAGGTTGATATCTGCGATTATACTTCGCAGCGATCGGCCGTTCGTCCGTTTCGTCTTCGTCCGGATGGTCTCTTTGAACTTCGCCATGCTCTTCTTCCTCGGCCAGCGCGTCAGACGTCCCCGCCGCGTGGTTAGGAAGTGATAGCCCAGAAAGTCAAAGCCTTCCTGCTGTACGTTGACGATTTTCGTCTTGGTTGGATGCAGCCGCAATCCCTCCGCTTCACACCACTGACGGATATACCCCAGTGTTTGTTCCGCTTCGGCCTGATTGCGACAGAGGATCACGAAGTCATCGGCATAGCGCACCATCTGCCACCCTTGGGCCGCCATTTGGTGATCCAGAGGATTGAGATAGATATTGCTCAGCAAAGGACTTAACACCGCTCCTTGCGGGGCTCCCGCTTCCGGTTCCCATTCTTTCAGTCCGTCCATAATGCCGGCTTTCAGAAAGGATTCGATCAGCTGAAGCATCCGCCCGTCCGCGATGCGTTCCCGCAGCCGACTCATCAGCCGGTCATGTGGGATCGTGTCGAAGTAGCTCTTCAGATCGGCATCGACCACGTAAGCGTAACCTTGCTTGAGCAGTTCATCCACTCGCCGCAGTGCGTCTTTGCAACCCCGCCGGGGCCGAAAGCCGTAACTGTGCGTGGCGAATTCTTTCTCAAAGATCGGTTCGATGACGTGTCGGACTGCTCCCTGAACGAGACTCGGTCGCGTACCGTGGGAATTCCCAAAGGTCGCTGCTCCTGGCTACCCGGCTTATCGATATACGTTCGCCGAATGGCCTGCGGCTGGTAAGTTCCTTCCTGGAGGGCTTTGGTGAGTTTCGCCACGTTGGCGTCCAGGTCGTCGGCAAATGCTTCGACCGTGACATGATCCACTCCCGGAGCACCTGGTTGGCAGCCACTTTGCTGTGACTGACGCGCAGATTGCGTTCCTTCCACACTTTATCGATCAGACTAAACCATATTCCTCCTTGGACGCCCTTTTCGAGCGCCGTCAACATGCGTTCGTTCCACACCGCCGGTTCGGTCCAGAGCCAGCGCTCCATAACGTCTCCGACTTGATTAGTCATTGCTGACACTGCCGTCGGGTTGGTTTCTTGCGGTGCTGACATCACGCCTCCAACTTCCTACGTCCCTTGGCTCCCCCGGCGTTACCCGGCTTCTTCGCTACTACGGACGCTCTGACTTCCGATTCCGATACTTCCCAAGGGCATGCAGCGATCGCTTCGCTCCGCGGATGCTCGCTGCAACATCCCGGCCCAGACGCCTTTGGGTACGGTCCATCTGCGGCAACCGTTCTCGACCCTCGTTCCATACATCCAGCGAAATCGGATCTCCCTACTTCCCGTCATGGAACCTTCTGACCGTTCTGTCTCCAACCACCCCTTGTCGTTCTCGGTGCTGAGTTTGACGCCCTCCGAGACTCCTTGGACTTCGCCTTTCGCTAGCAGGCTCGTCACGACAACAGGCCGAATCGAGTTCGTTATCCTACGGACCAGTCGTTCGCTTCCGGTTGCTCTCCACCTCGCCTCGCGACGACGCAGTTACCTTCAGCTACAATGTCCAAACTCGAAACATTGATAGGGACTTTCACCCTACCGATTCCATGCGCTCGTAGGCGCACTAGCGGCGGCTTCCAGCCGCCGAGAGGTTGCAGACGGCGGCAGGATGCCGCCGCTACGACGGTATCCCCCAGAGAAAATGGTTACACCCAATGATGTCCGCCTTGCAGGAATGCCGGCGGATTGCTATCAGCAATCCGAAATCAAGTTTTCACTATTGGGTCCGCTGATGCGAGAGTCGAATATGAAACGTGCCGTGGGCACTCTTGGGTTGTTCTTGATCTTCTTCGGACTCGCAGGCGCTCATGTTCTCAAATCGACGAGACATACAAGCGGAGCCGGTGAAGGAGCCTGTCCCAAATGACGAATTGATCGATCCGCCCGTCATAAGGGCCGCATCCGAAAAGGAATGGGCACCCCCAAAAAAACGCGAAACCGGCAAGGTCGAAGCTGGTCTTCTCCAGATTGTGCCGCCTGCGCAATCGTTAAAATCGGTCCAAACTGCGCCGGCAAAACAAGAGATAAAGTCAGAATTACGCTTGCCATTGGAACAACCGTCACTTAATCTCAACACTAAGTCCGGAGAACAACTCAAGGCCGGGTCAAAGTCTAAGACCGCTCCGATTCTGGAAGATCCTCCGGCAATCGCTGTTCCACCTGCGACACTCGACATGCCGGGCAAGGCAGAACAACCTTTAATGTCGGATCAGTTGATGATCCCGCTACAACCCCATGAGGAGTCACCCATGATGACCAAGAAACTCGTTGCTTCGGTGGTGCTGGGAGCCGCCATCATTGCTGCACCGGTGAGCAAAACTGCCCGCGCCGACGAAAAGGCAGACCTGAAACTCAATGTGGAACGACTGGAAAAAGCGGTCAAGGAATTGGAACGACTGGAAAGGGCAATCAAGGATTTGAAGGAGCTCGAGTTGAAGCTGAATGTCAACGCCGAAGAAATGAGGCTTCTGAGGGAAGAAATCGCCAGCCTCAAGACCCGCATCGGCTTGATGGGAACGGAGATCAAGGATTTGAAGACCCATGTCAACGCGCCGAGCAGCACCTCAATGCGAATCCCGACGCCGCCGCCATTCGACAACTCCGCAAAAGTTCATCTCGTGAACGACTACCTCACGGAGATGTCGATTCGCGTCAACAATACGTCATATCGACTCTACCCCGGTGAAAAGCTGACCGTCAGCGTGCCGTCGGGCGGGTTTGTCTACCAAATCCTCCAGCTGCAACGATTTCCGCAAGAACGCACGATCGTCCCGGGCGAAACTAGGACGATACGAGTGGTCACGGAGCCTTAATATCACAGCGCCCAAGCCGCACCAACCCAGGGTTCGCAAAGCCTCACCCTGGGCTTTACTGCGACGCCCTTCCAGGGCTTGGTCGCAGCGATCGAGACCTGAAACCATCGAGCACCCAGCCCTGGAAGCCTGGAAGGGCGATGCAGTAAAGCCCAGGGTGAGGCTTTGCGAACCCTGGGGACATCTTCGGATTTTTGTTTCCTATTCGTTGATGAGTTTCAACACCCGGCTATTCTCGCTATCGACGATATACAACGTCCCGTCCGGCCCCAACGCAACGCCATGCGGCCTAAATAACTCGGTTTCCAGAGGCGCACCCAACTTTGACGCCCCTTTCTTGCCCGTTCCCGCGACGCGAACGATGGTGCCATCCTTCGCGACATATTTTCGGATCAGATTGTTTTCGGCATCGGCGATGAGCACATCGTCCATCTTGTCGATCCAGAGATTCTTGGGGCCGTTCAGAGTCGCCTTGAGCGCAGGTCCGCCGTCGCCGCTGCTGCCCTGTTTGCCCGCTCCCGCAACGGTGCGAATTTTCCCATCTTCCACCACTCGCAAGGCATGTCCGCCTCGTTCGAGAATGTACAATCTCCCCTTGCTATCGAATGCACACGCGCGGATCGACCAGCGGAGCGTCGGCGGCCTTGCGCCGTCTTGAGGAATGCCGCGTTTCCCATTTCCGATGACGGTGGTAACGATGCCGGTCTTCAAGTCGATCTTGCGAATCCTTCGATTACCGAGATCGACCACGAAAAGCGACAGCGCCGGTCGGATCGATCACCACATGATAAGTCTGGTCAAACTCGGCCTTGGTCGCGGGGCCGTCGTCGCCTGAAAAACCTTTCTTGCCGGTTCCGGCAATGGTGGTGACGTCGCCGGTTTTGGCATCGATCTTTCGAACCTTGTGATTGAAGGTGTCCGCAACGTAGATGTCGCCGTTTTTGGCGATGACAAGGTTGTGAGGTCCGTTGAATTTTGCCTTGAGGGCCGGGCCGTCGAGATCGCCCTTGGTGCCATCGCCGGCGCGGATGGTGAGCTTGCCGTCGGGATCGACCTGAGTGATACGGTGCGCCCCGAACTCCGCGATGATGATTTTTCCTTCGGCGGTAAAGTCGAGACCGAAAGGTTCCTTGAGAGGAGCCTTTTCGGTGCCGGCCATCAGGATGAGCTTTTCGGCGGCACCAGACGAATTTACGATCAGAATCAGATAAAAGATCACGATGAAACGCATGATAAGTCTCGAAGCAGTTAACCAGAATGCGAAACCAATTGCGATTGTGAGCAATCTATGGTGAGTGAACAACACTTTGCGTTCGGCGAAACCATGTCTTCGCCACATCAGCCTTGACCGTGTTTCCCTCTTTTGCGGATTGCAACCCACGCTCTAATCTGGCTGGGTCAGACGGTTCCCATTCGATTTTCTTCCGCGATAACATTCGAGTTACCTCTCTCGCGAGATCACCGAATAGTTTTTCCGCTTGCTGGAGGTCATTAACTGTTTCCGACTGGATTCCGTTTGGTTGTACTGAAACCAACAAACGTCGCGCTGATCGTGCGAACTGCTGGTCGGTCTCAAACGAGTGCAGCAAGAGCTTCAAGAGGTTCTCTCGGTCGCTCCAGTCCTGATGCGTGCGGAGCCAGGTCAATGAGTGCGGCCAATCCGATTCGACCTCGCGTGCCCGGTGAAACGCATGGGCTGCAGCTTGTTGCGCAGATTGGAGGACTACTTCCCGCAATTGATCCAGTTCAAGATTCATCACATTAGCTCCGGACGCCTTTTTCCCCGCTTGGAAGGCTCTTTTTCTTAACTTCTCCAATCATTCATTGTGTGGTGGAAGGATGCAAAGGTCAATTCAGAAGCTTCGAATATTCGCTCAACGCAGTACGCGGAAAATGGAAAAAAAGGCGAAGAGAACTGCACCCACGGCACAGTAGCCGTGCGTCCACGAAAGATGGAAGGCGAGTAACACGACACCGGTTGCCATCAGCAGCAAAGAGAAACTGAACACCCACAACAAGCGAACACAACGTGCCCAAATTCGGTCTTCTTCGACATCGCTGATTTCGATGCGATTACCAACTTCGCGCCGTCGGAGAATTTCCGCTGTCAACATGACCGCCAAAAGAAATAGCGACGAAGTTATCCAGCACCCGGAAGCAAGCAAGGAAACTTCATCGTCCGCACGATCTTTCTCCGCCGTTGCGATCGAAACGATGGCGGCCAATCCGAACCCAACGAGGATAGAACTGACCGTAGATAAGCTACCGAGCAGTTCCTCGAAACCGGTGAGTTCTGCCCGAAAACCACACTGCGGACATTGATTGGAGCGGCGATGTACCATCCTCCCGCATCCGCCGGGACACGGGATCAACTGGGAAGAAGCGCTCACGCCGATTCCTCGGTTTCGACAGGCTCTCCGTACAAGAGTTGGCCGTTTTGGGACTCGGTTTCGGTCGATTTCAGCAAAAGGCTCAACGGAGTTTGAAGAATCTCCGCGAGTCTGAGATAGTGATCGTCCGTTGCGTCGGTCCACGCTCCCGTAATCAACTGTTTCAACTTTGGAGAAGTCAATTTCAAAGGCTCGTACACTGCCTTCTGTGTCATTTTCAGTTCGGCTCGGCGCTTTTGAACTTTCTCGGCGTCAATCCAAGGCGAGACCGGCTGCGGGAGCGGGATCACGTGAAATGGAACGCTGACCCAGTTCAGGGGCTGGTTCGCCGATTCAATCCTCAGTTGAGAGTCTCCCGATAAGCCGCCCGGGATGGTAACCTCGATCACTCGGTCCGTTGCATTGGACTTGGCAATGAGTTCTTTGTCACCAAGGAACACTCGAACCTGGATCGGAAGGTTTGTGCAGTGGATCATGACGGCCGTTTCCCGATCGCACCAGACGCGGTCCGGCTCAATGTTATGCCATTCGATCGGCTCTTCGTGCTTCAGAAGTTTCTCATAGAGCATTTGGGCCTCATAAAGAAACGTCCGGAGTTCGCCGCGGCTTTTGCCGAGGATTTGCTGGATCAGATCGGCTGTAAATGGAAAAATGGGCTCGTTGGTAAGCGGTGCTGCTTCGTCGAGCAGATCCCAGACCATTCGTTGCATCCTTGCCCGAATCAATTCTTGAGCGGCCGGCGCATCGAGAGGCTGAAGCTGGCAGACGCCCCGTCCTTCGCTGAGCCGGTCGATGAGCCAGGCATCTGCCACCCGAAAGAACTCTTGCCAGGGGGCGACATTGAACATGAACAAGACGCTCATTCCGGGAATAAGGCCCAAGTCGCGGATAATTCCGCTCAGAGTGCTCCCGAAGATTCGGCTGCCTTCTTCGGAAGTTGGGAGAGATCGATAGGTATCTTCGAGCTGGTCGAATGCCAGACAAAACGGCTGGGCCGACAAACGACGTAGAGTGTAAAGACTATCTCGAACCTTGTTGGTGGAACGGCACAGACCATCGAGGTGACAGAGTTTCATCTCCGATTCGGTTGCCTTACTCAACAACCATCGCTCCGCCACGTCCATCTGTTTGGTATTCCCGCAAATCAGCAGCAAGACGCTGATATAGGCATCGCGTTCATACTGAACACCATCGGCATCGAGCGGGTTTTCTTTTTTGAAGGCGGCGAAAGCGGCATCCAAAAAGGGCGGACATGCCAGGGCATCCTGCAACGCTTTTCGTTGTTTCGCGCGGGATTTTCCGCCAATTTTCAGACTATAGCCCAACAAACCCGTGAAGAAGCCGGGTGCCAGGCCAAGAGTCTCTTTTTTGGAATTGGTGCTGCTCACCATCTCGTCGTAGCATTCGACCAGTTTATTGAGGACTCTGTCGATGAGTTGATCGCGATGGAATTCGTTTCGCTGCCAGAACGACTGGTATGCCGCCTGCAACAGATGTTGTTCAAAGGATGTGCTGTCGGGAGATCCGAAGCGATAGGGCGGAACATAGATAAAGACCCCGCGTCCCGCAGATTTTTGTTGTTGACGGAGCCAAGACAACAAGTGCGTTTTTCCATAGCCGGCATGGCTGATGATGGTCTGGATCCGGATCGCATTGCTGCGCTGCTCGCACCGATCCAACATTTGTTGAATTCGCTCTTTCGCTTCGGCATGGAGCGAGGGAACATCGACCAGATCATCCCACGGCGATTGAGCGACCTGATTGATGAAGGGTTGCGCGTTGAGCTGGGCCAGAGCGCAATAATTCCACGCGCTCGGCATACGAAGGGGACCGGAATGCAAGTATCATGGGCGACCTCCTCCCATCAGTGGGACATGGTTATGTAGAAAAGCAACCCGGTCGGTGAATGAATCCCTTCTTCTGCGCGGGGTTCTTTGTCGGTCATGCTGCACAACTGAAGCGTTAATCTCCCGGTCTTACCCCATTCCTGCAACAATTCATGAAAACGCCCGGCCGACAAATCTGCAAAGTGTTTGCGAACGGCGTCGCTCAATTCGGGAATCTTGACAATCCCGCCCATCCGGGCAGTATCCGCAAGTACTCGTTGATATTCAATCTTGGTTGTTTCCCAAATTGCTTCTTCCGTCGGAGCCGGATGATGGTGCTGGGAATGGGTTTCAGGTTGTGGGGGGGGCGGCACAGCGACCGGAATCGCTTTCGTTGCCGTCAAGACTTCAGAAGCCTTCGCTTCCGTAGCCGAGATTCGCTCACCCAAATGCTTGATCTCTTCCTCGATCCTCCGGAGATCAATGGCGATCGTCTGTTTCAATTGGGCTTCGTGCGCTTTCGATTGCTCGGTTTCCATCTGAAGTTGGCGAACTGCCGAATTGCGGGTCTCCTCCAGCGCCGACTGAAACCGCACAGCGGCCCCGGTGATGGTGGAGAACGCGGCAATCTCGTCCAGAACTCTCTGGAATTCTTCCGCGGCTTTTTTGCCGTGTTCTTCCATCGTGGCGAAAGCCGATTTTAGTTCCGGTACACCTTCGCCTTGAATCGAATCCAGCCCTTCTTTTGCCTTCTGTTGTGCACCCTCGACTCGCGCGACCAATTGCTCATTGGTTTTCTTCAAAGATGTTACTTGTTCTTCCAGAGGTTTCTCGGCGAAGAGAATCGTTTCTCCGCCCAGTAGAAGCTCGTAGGAATCGGCCTTCTTGCCGGGTGTCACGAGCCGTCGAGCTTTGGCTTCCTCGACGATCGATTCGGGGATTTTTTTCTTGTCTCCGCCGGAAATTTTACCGCTCTTCTCGATCGTGGTTAAAAACTGAACCATCGCGAGATGTTGGCGAGCCTTTTCACGTGCCTCAACCCGCTGCGGACTTTTCTCGTGTTCGTACGCCGTTTTTCCTTTCTCGGTGATGCACAAACCTTTGGATTTGCCGACTTTCACTTCTTCGAGATAACCGGCCGAGAGAAGCTCGGCGACGATCGATTTTCCCCCGATGTCTTTCGGCTTGAGATTCGTGCCGCCGGCCTGGGTTGCCGACTCCAGCGCTTCAAAGAATTCCGTTTTCACAGCGTTGCCTTCCGATGCAAGTTCAAGGACAAAGTTCACCTTTCCACGTTTGTTCTGTTGTAGCCTCGTCCACTGCCAACGGAAATAGAAATGGGCAAAGCATCAAAAAGACTGTCAAATCGGCAGTTTGATTCTTCTCGCTTTCGAATCCGAAACATACGGTCCTGCCCGGCGTGAACACCCTCCACCAGGACTTCTGCGCGAGTTTTTGACGTCTTGCCTCCAGAATTGTCCATTGATCTATCACCTTGAAAATCAATTATTTCCGTTACGCACATTGTTGCTCTGCATTCTGTGCGATTCCGTTCACAGATCTCGTGCAGAACCGAGTCATTCTCGCCGATTCTCCCATGTTTTTGCGGATTTTCGGAAATGGCATAGCGTTTGCAATTTAATATTTTGTCGTCACTGGAAGGGTTCAGTGATCGAATAAACACTCTATTGGACAGTCTGATAGGAGGATGCCATGAAAACCTTAGTACCCCTTCGAAACAATGGCGTAACTCTGCTGGATCAAGTCCGGACCGAGATGGACGATATGTTCCAGCGCTCTTCGGTGCGCCGGTTGTCGAAACGACAAAAGAGACCCAGGCTACGACCTGGGCACCACGAGTTGACATTTCCGAAACCGACAAGGCCCTCATCGTCAAAGCCGACCTGCCGGGCGTCGATCCCAAAGATGTCGAACTGATGGTCCGCGACGGTATCCTGACGATCCGCGGCGAGAAGAAAGAAGAACACGAAGAAAAACAGAAGAACTACCATCGCGTCGAGCGGTTCTTCGGCCAGTTCTTCCGATCCATCCCGCTTCCGGTTGGAGCCGATGAATCGAATGTGACTGCAACCAGCGGCAAAGGCGTGCTGACCGTGACCATTCCGAAGAAGCCCGAAGCGCAGCCCAAGAAGATCGCGGTGAAATCCCAAGAGTAAATTGTTCCCAGTTTGTGTACAGGGTCGAATGGGAACGGAATATGATAATCCGTAACCTTTCGACCCATTCACATTCATGGACCCAGGGACATAGAATACCCAATCGGGAGAACGATCATGTCTTTACTGCCAACGACCGCCATGCCTCATCTATCTCTTCATGCCAACACAGCGGAAGATTTGATGACATCCAACCCCATCTCGCTGCGCCGGGAGGCCAGCGTTCATGAAGCGGTGGCGCTGATGCTGGATCGCAACTTCGATGCGACTCCGGTAATCGATGAAATGGGCCGGGCGGTTGGCGTCGTGACGATCACCGACATTTTGGTGCACGATCGCGAATACGTGCGATTCCTCAAGACTGGCGACACGACTTATCGCAACGACCTGGAAGTTCACAATCGGCTTCCTCCCGACTTTGGTATTGAGATTGTCGATCGTACGCCTGTGGAAGACATCATGACTCCCATCGTGTTCTGTGTCGACCTTGGAACCCCGGCTTTTGAAGTCGTGCAACAGCTTCTGTCGTTGAAAATACATCATCTGTTCGTCCGCGATGAAGAGGGAACCCTGGTGGGGGTCATTAGTACCGGCGATGTTTTGCGACATCTGGCATGACCGCACTCTGAGTTCCAAGACATTCAATTCATGACCTGGAGCGGTTCATGTATCAAAACATCCTCGTTCCTCTGGACGGTTCTTCCGCCTCGGAACACGCCATCCCTTGGGCTTTGAGCGTTGCTCGACAAGACGAGGCAGCAGTTCGGCTGGTCCGCGTCCATCTGAGTCCCAATCCGGTCATGGTCGGTAACGAACTGATATCCGACTTCTCGCTCGACGGTGCGATCCGCGACCAGGAACTGGCTTATTTGAGCGAAAAGGTTCGACAGGTCAAAGCCGTTTGCAAATGCGACGTGACGGGCGAATTACTGGATGGCCCTGTTACGGGTGCATTGATGGACTACATCAAGGTGCGCCTGACCGATCTGGTGGTGATGACGACCCACGGACGTGGAGTTTTGGCGCGCTTTTGGCTTGGCAGCGTCGTGGACAAGTTCATCCGTCACACGACGATTCCCACGCTGCTGATTCGGCCCCAGGAAACCGCGCCTAACTTCAGCCTCACGCCTTTCATCCGACATATTCTCATGCCGCTCGACGGCTCCCCGCTGGCCGAACAGATTATCGAACCTGCCACCCGGCTGGGACAACTCGAAGGATCGGATTACACGCTGCTCATGATTGTCGATGCTGTGGAAGATATTGTCGCCCTGGCGGGCAGACATGCGCTCGATCTGCCTGACCCGTGGAAAGGTGAATATGTCCGGTCCAAAGCAGAAAGCTACCTCAAGGATATTGCCGACACTTTGCGGGTGCGTTCCATGCGGGTTCACTCCGAAGTGATCGCGCATGGCTCCGCGCCGAAAACGATTTTGGATTACGCTGCAAGTCACGACAACCCCGTCATTGCCATGGCAACGCGCGGGCACGGCGGCTTGAGCAGGCTGGTGTTCGGCAGCGTGGCCGACAAGATCATTCGCACGGCAACAACGCCCGTGCTGATTTATCATCCGACATCCCAAGAGTGAGACATGAGAGCCTGAAGCGTCATCCGAGCCTGAAGCGTCATCCGAGCCTGAAGCGTCAATCAGAGCCTGAAGCGTAAGCGAAGAGAAGTCCCGGACTTCGCTTACGCTTCAGGCTCGGACTGTTTTGGACGTGGTTGATTCGCCCACCATTCTACCGGCGGGCCGCTGACCACGACTCCCTTTTTATTCCAGCCGAGATAGGCCCGAACGTCGGTCGTCGTATAACGCAACGTCAGACCGCAGCGACGCCGATCCGAATCATTGATCTCCGAACCATGCAGCAGTAGATCCGAATGGATGGAAATTTCCCCTGCCTTCAATTCGACATCGACCGGCGGTCCCACTCCTTCGGCATTCTCTACCGTCTGGTCCAGTACGTTCGACTCGGAATTCTCGCTCATCGTATAGGTCAGATGGCCGTGATGATGCGAGCCTGGAATAAAACGCATGCAGGCGTTCTCCACATCCGCATCGTCGATCGCCAGCCAGACCGTGACGGCGCGAGAGGGTGTCAAAGGCCAATAGCTTGCATCCTGATGCCAGGTGACTCGTTTACCATCGTGCGGCATTTTGCAAAAGAAATGGGAACCCCAGCCGATGACGTTTTCGCCCAGCAAATCCTTCACCAAACCGACGATTTTCGGATGCGTGAGCAAATCCCAGACGCGGCCATGTTTCAGATGGGCGGTGCTGATCGAGTAACTGTTTCCACCCTCGGCCAGCACGCGAGCCAAAAGCGCATCGAAATAGGCGCGATTGGCATCGGCTTCTTCTTGGGTAAAGACGCGAATACCCTTCAAATAACCTTCGCGATTGAAGTGCTCGACCTGGCGCAGCTCAAGAAATAGCGGATTCCGGTTTTGCGAAGGGTGAAAGCGAAGGTCGCGTTGAATATCGGCCAGTTCGGTCTGGCCGGGAAGCATTTTGAAAGAAGTCGGCTGGTTCATGAAACTAATTATTCCTTCTTGAATTCGTCCTTGTCAATTTGATAGTGGGAGATTTTCTTGGTGATGCTTCGCCGGGATAGTCCGCTGATCTCGGCACAGCGGCCAACGTGCCCATGAGTTCGTTTCAGAGCCTTTCGCAAATAGCGTTGTTCGAACGCCGCGATCAATTCAGCGAGTTGCTCGGTGAGAGGCCGGGAGAGATCGACGGTCATTCCGGGTTTAGAGACAGTGGGTCCCGAAATCTCGGCGGGAAGATGCTCCGGGCCAATCACGCCCTCGGACGACGTCACGCACGCTCGCTCGATCGCATTCTCCAACTGGCGGATATTTCCCGGCCAGGGGTGCGCCAGGAGCAGTTCCATCGCTTCCGGCAGAATCTGTGGCGGCGGATGATTGGGCCGGGCAAACCGCTGAGTAAAGTGGACAGCCAAAAGTGGAATGTCCTCGGGCCGTTCCCGCAAGGGCGGCAAATCGATCTTGATCACGTTGAGTCGATAGAACAAATCCTCGCGGAAACTTCCTTCTTTCACCATCTTCTCCAGTGAACGATTGGATGCGGCGATGACGCGCACATCGATCTCGATGCTTTCACTGCCGCCAACGCGCTCGAACTTGCGTTCCTGAAGGACTCGCAACAGCTTCACTTGCACGAATTGGGGTACATCACCCACTTCATCGAGAAAGAGCGTGCCTTGATGGGCCTGTTCAAACCGGCCCCGGCGTTGACCGACTGCCCCGGTGAATGATCCTTTTTCGTGGCCGAACAACTCACTTTCGATGAGGGTCTTGGGTACCGCAGCGCAGTTGATCGCCACCATCGGGCCGGAACGATGCTGAGCCGACGCCTGATGAATCGCACGGGCAATTTGTTCCTTGCCGGTTCCGGTTTCACCGGAAATCAAGATCGTGGTATTCGTGGTTGCAACGTGGCCAATCAATTCGAACACGTCGAGCATGCGTGGATTTTTGCTCAATATATTTTGAAAGGTATGCCTACCCTCGACCCATTTGCGTAGTGCGGCAACCTCGTCCTGCAACATGCGATCTCGTAATGCCCTCTGCACCGACAAACACAGATGTTGCGGGTCGGCGGGTTTTGTGAGGAAATCATAAGCACCCTTTTGCATGGCGTGAACTGCTTCGTCGACGCTGCCGTGACCCGTCGTTACGATGATCGTGACCGGAATCTTCCGATTCTGGATTTCCTCGATCATTTTCATCCCGCTCATTTTCGGCATCCGAAGATCGGTAATGACCAGGCTATAAGGCCGCTCGGTAAGCATGTGCAGCGCGCGAGTTCCATCCTCGGCAACATCTACAGCAACGTGGAGAGTAAGGCTCAGCAATTCTTGCAGGCTTTGCCGTGCATCCGGCAGATCCTCGACGATCAGTATTCTTTGGAGCGACTGAGGCTGCGGATTCTTATCATTGGCATGTTCGACGACAGGCATCTTGCATCCTCCAAAGAATTGCGATGGGGCGGAAAAATCTGGAGAGAGCTAGAGTTTTCCGATAGGTGTTTCACTAATTTTGCGGAGGCGATTCAAGAGCACTTATCAACATTCTACGCGATGCTCATCTATTACTTAAGAGTCTGAGGAAGAAAAAGTTGACAAGGTTCGGAAGATGACAAGCTGACACGCTGACACGGTGACAACAATTGAGGACCAACAAGAATGGTATGTTCTAGTGAACATACCATTCTTGACCGTTGTCACCTTGTCACAGTAGTTGCAAAACTTGCGACTTCGCCCGTTTCACCTTAAGTCATTGTAGCAGTGGCACATGCATTGAGGGCGTCCCTCTTGGTTCGTCGTCCGTTTCTTGCGCCAGCAGTGACGCGCACAGTTTCACCATGTGGTTTAGCCAACACCAGTCGTGGGTTCCTTTCAATCTCTGACGGGATATTTCCCAACGTAAGGCCAGCCAGGCATTCACCATCAACGCTGCCAGCACAATATACCACAAGCGCAAGCCTTCATTGCGACTGCTGGTTCGTCCCCGTGCTTCCTCCATCAATCGATAGCTCGACTCGATCCGGAAGCGATGGCGGTAACACTCCTCCACGCCTTGAATGGTTGAAATCGCCATGCCCCATATGGCATAGACCCAAGCATACCGACCGTGTTGGTCTTTCCGACCACCGCGATTATGGCGGCTGACCACGATGGTCAGCCAAACCCCCTGACGTTTTCGATTTTCCATGCGGTAGGCGTAGCGGCCACGGGGGTGATCGTAGAAGAAAATTCGCGTTCCTGTGGGACCGCCTGGTGCATCGATCTTCTTGCCACGCGACAGCACCGGTGTTAGGAAGGGATAGTGAGCGTGTTTGAGATACCGGAACACCGCGACGGACCAGAAGGCTCGGTCGCACAGTACGAATTTCGGGGAAAAACCGCATTTTTGGGTCTGACGGAGCAGTCGTTTGACAACCTCGACCAGAGCTTCGCGGGGTTGATAAGGAGTCAGAGCGATGATGTAATACTGTCCCTTCAACAACAAGGAAGCGGTGCCATAGCAATGGCCATAGTTGGTGCCTCCGACCCGTTTGCCCTTGCGGGCATGTTCGGGCGGCGACTGGTTGCGTTTGTAATAGACCTCGCCATGCAGGTCGATGGCAATCGGAAAGCGTCGACGCTTCTTGGAACCTCGTTGTCGGCGAGCCAGCCGACGGATCCGACGGGGCAAGTCGGCACGGAGCAACTCGGGAATGAGACGTTGGAGGTGCTCGTAGTCCGGCAACGTCGCTAATGCGGCCTTGCGCAAGGTTTTGCGCGAAGGGTCTTCGGGAACGCAGGGTGACAACGGCCGCAATGGAAACCGCAGCGACTGCGGCCAGCAATAAGGAGCGGATCAAAGTGGTTGCAGTACAGTGTGAGGAGTAATCGGGCAGTTGGAGGCGGCGTAGTAACAAGTCGGTCGTTCGATCTTGTAATTGCCGCGCGTAATAGCGAGAATGAATGAAACGCATGGTAACCTCCTGTTAAGAGATCGTAAGTCCTTATCAAGACTAACCATGCGTTTTTCATGCCCAAAACCTCGACCAACAAGAAATTTGCAACTACTGTGTCAGCACGTCACCTTGTCACCTTCCGAACCTTGTCACCGAGTCAGGCGTGACGATTATGCCCGGCGTCGCAACACTCTTGCCACGGGAAGACATCTCAGCGTGGAAAAACTGAAAAAAGCCGCATTTTCATTGCGACCGTCAAAATCGGTTCTATATCCCTCTATGCAAATGCGCCAGTTCGCATTGATTCAGGTCGGATGCGCGAATTTGGTCGTTCCAAGAAAAGTGAACCGCTATCTTTATCCGACACCACGATCCTTGACCGGATCGCGTCCCGAGGCTCACCGAGCACTTTCGGCCCGCTTGCTCGATCTGTTGAGGAGCGCCCATGGCGATCCCACGAAATTCCGCAGATTTTTTGACGTTAATCGAGAAGAGCGAACTCCTCGATGCGACGCAACTGAAGCCCTATCGCGACGGTGTTGGCAACGCGACCGTAAAGGAAACGGCCGAGATGCTCATCCGCGACGGGCTACTCACCGTGTTTCAGTCCGGTTTGCTCTTCAAGGGGAAGTGGCGCAACTTTTTCCTGGGCGGGAAATATAAGGTGTTGGAACACCTCGGCTCAGGCGGCATGGGCACCGTTTTTCTCTGCGAACATCGTCATATGCGCCGAAGAGTTGCGGTGAAGTTGCTGCCTCCGGATCAGATCGAGCACGCCGGCAGCCTGCAACGGTTCATGCGCGAAGCGCAGGCCGTAGCGCGGATGGATCATCCCAACATTGTCCGGGCTTACGACATCAACCACGATGGAAACATCCACTTTCTGGTCATGGAATATGTCGATGGGGTCAGTCTTCAGCAACTGGTCGAGGTGCGCGGCCCGCTTCAGGTTTTGCGCAGTGTGAATTATGTCGCTCAGGTCGCGGCCGGGTTACAACACGCATACGAATCCGGCCTCGTCCACCGCGACATCAAGCCCACGAATCTGGTCCTCGACCGAACCGGCATTGTGAAGATCCTCGATCTGGGTCTGGCACGCTTTACCACCAGTGCCGACAACCTCACTCAGATGCTCAACTCCAAGACGATCCTGGGGACGGCAGATTATCTGGCTCCCGAGCAGGCACGCGATTCCAACGTCGATATTCGCTCGGATATTTACAGTTTGGGCGGGTTGTTTTACTTCCTGTTGACGGGGAAGCCACCCTTTGACGGCGGCAATATCGCTCAGAAGTTGATTTGGCATCAGACCAAAATGCCGACGCCCCTGGATACGCTTCGTCCCGATCTGCCAAAACTATTGTCGGCAGTGATTACCAAAATGCTGGATAAGGATCGAGACAACCGGCATGCAACTCCTTCGGACTTGATCCAGTCGTTGGCTCCGTGGATCGCAGACGTGCCGCCGCCCACCGATGAGGAATTGCCCACATATCGGTACACTCAACACCGCGATGTCGATACGAACTGCCGGCTTTCCACCGCTTCATCAATAAGCGGAATATCGCGAGCCCAACTGAAAGCGGTAGCAAGTGCCGCTGATTCCCTGGTGGGAATCAAAGCGAAATCTTCCTGACCGGACATGGAACGGTTCATACTACTCGGAAGAAGAAGAGCCGGACCAGAATGGTGACGACACCGGCAAACGTGGTTCCCAACATCCATTTCAAAAGCAGCAATTCACCCGTTAATCGCGTGTCCAATTGCTTAATTCTACTTCTTCCTGTCGACTAGTTCCTCGAATGCCTTACACAGAATCGGTGCGGTTTCCGGGCCTGTGCTGTTGATTTCACCATACTGCGCCTCTTTTCGTCCGTAACAGAATGGTGCTTTCTCATCCCATTGCCGCTTGGGAATGATGTAACCGATTTCGTCATTTCCCAAGCCGATCAACATCCGATGCTTTCCTTTGAATTGGGCATAGATCCATGGCTCGATTGGCGCATTGCGAAAATCCGCGCCGGGATCCGCTGGATCCTGGACCTTGCCCAATACCAGCTCCGGATAGATTTCGCCCGGAATGACTGCAACTTCCAGTTCGCCGAGTTTGAGGTAACCGATCTCCGTTCTCAAGGCTCCCCGTTTCTGCAAATCTTTGGCGAGTGTCATTTTCTTTGGAAATGGCGTACCTTCCCAGACGTAGATTTCTCGCTTCAGAACCTGCACCGTCCAGCCCAGTTGATAGAGCCGATTGTCCACCGGAAGCAGTAGCGCTTGTGTGCGAACCTCGAATGGTGTCAACGCGATCGGCTTCGCATCCTTCAGCGCCTTTTCCGCTAATCTGCCGATGGCTCGGCCATAGGCATCTGTTCTTTCAAATGTGTCCTCGTTGAGACGCTTGGGATCGGCACCCTTGATGGGCCCGCGCGGTGGACCCATCAACCCCCCGACGGTTCCCGTAAAGTATGCAACCGGACAACCCTGGCTTTTTCGCAGTTGCGTTACCGTACCTGCCACGAAATCGGCACTGAGCTTGGTATTCTTGCTGCCGAGCGACTCCGGATGGCAATTCCATTGCACCACAACCCCGACCGGCTTTTTCGTCCGGCTATCCGTAAAGTGAATCGCAACCAGGTCGTCGTGCTTGATGTAGGGTTCCCTGGAATCGTTGAGAAGTTCGGGTGCCGACACGGTACCGATTTTCGCATCGACGGGCCGGAGCAAGGCATCGGCGTCCTTGACGGCTTGAACGACTCCGGCCTCGACCTGTTGCAGGTAATCCGGATCAACGCCGCGATGAAAGGGAGTCTGCCCCCAGAGTCCGAGCGTATCGGGGCCTTCGTGATTGTGCGTGCTGGAGACCAAAACGTAACGGAATCCCGGTAGCTGTTTGCGGATCGACTCGACGAACGGATGGAACAAACCCACGACATCGACGCAGACCATTGCTATTTTGGTCGTGTCGTCCTCGAGCACGACGGCACGGGCCATGATCGGATCGTGAATTTCGGTTGCCCGGCGGTTATACCCGAATCCCGCGATATAGACCGGCTTGGCCTTGGAAAGTTTCGGCGTAACATCCGATTCCGCGAAACCTGCTTTCAGGACATTTCCCGCCCAGAGTGGAGCAGAGGATGCGAAGAGGTAGAGGAGAGTCAAACGAAACATGAATGATCCAATCCTGCACAGTTCACCGCGGAGTTTGCATTTCGTTCTTGAGTTGCGTATCGACGCCAATCCAGGTTTCCTCAATGACCTTGGCGGCAGTCGATTGAATCAAACCCTTGGGGACCATTTTCAATAATCCGGTAATCTTGGTAATGTCGGCGACCCATTGGACTGCGCTACCGGCCTCGCGGGCTGCAAATTTCAGGTCCGCGATAACAGTGGTGCTCGCACCGATCCCTTTGCTGAAGATTTTCACTTTGACTGAAGAATCGGGAACACGTTCGATAATATCCATGGTGATCGTAAGCGTGCCGCGAACGAACGAAAATCCAGGGCGAAGTTTCCAGATCACTCTCGCCGGCGTTGCGGATACAATCTCTTCGACATTGGCAATACAGGTGACGAGAAACGATGCATCGCTGAGCTTCGCAGCTACCTCGGCGACCGGTCGGGTGAACTGGCGTTCGCCTTCAAAGTGTATCATTGCCGCCTCCCCTCGATCTCGTTCATCCGCTCAATGTTTTTTCGAAAATCACCAGATTATCGCCACGATCGGCGTCCCAGCGAATCCCGACGATGTCATAGCCCAAAGCAATCGACAGATGAAGCAAGGGCCGATGGGAGTTGTGACATTCAACCCGGATCATTTCGTATTCGTGTTGAACGGCCCAACTATGAGCAGCTTCCATCAATTGCGAAGCGATTCCCTGGCGGCGGAAATCGGGCAACACGCCGTAAAACCAGGCAAAAAAAGTCGTGGGCTTCAATTCGAAACCGAGGAAGAAGCCCACAGGCTTATCCTTCACGCATGCCAGCATTTGCAGAATGTTGTAGCGTCCCAAATATCTGCGACGGAAAGAAGCGATGTCGCGGGATGGACGAAAAATCTGATTGTAGAGATCGACGATCACGGGTAAATCTTCCGTACCCGCAATCTCAATGACTGCATCGGCCATATCAAGTTCCCTGTCCGGGCGAGGGCGAAAAGCATCAACGCTCGGGTCGGTACAGCGATCCAACCAACTCATTCCAGGACACGACTTTCCATTCCTGAGTCGGCTGAGCCGTTTCTTCGGTCAATTCTTCATCCATGGCGGTGGTCAATTCGGTCTTATCATCTCCTTCATCCAGTAGTTCTTCGGGGGCATCATCCAGCAATTCCACGCCGGACTCTTCGATCGCAGACTCTGCGATATTGGTTACGACAACCGGCTTCGCTGTGGGAACCGGCAGCACGCCGGCCACTTCGGTCTCGGCCGGGCTGGTGGCTGCCGTAGTTTCACCGCCACCTTTTTTCTTGCGGCGACGCCGCCGCCGCCGGCGTCCTTTGCCTTCTTCTTTCCCGTCGCGTTCTTCGGCGGTTTCAGCTTCAGCGCTGCCCGAGTCAACGAGATCCTCGTCGTCGAGAACCGTGTCTGCGGTTTCGGGGATATCACCGTCCTCCGACAACGGCTCCAGGCTTTCCTCGTGAACTTGCGGAATGGGTTCTGCCTCCGCTTCCGGCTCAACGTCCGGTTCAACGATGCGCCGTTTTACTTCGACCGCTGGTAAAGGCTCGGGGATTGGCGTCGGTTTGACCGAAGCGGGAGGTTTCGGGGGAGCGGGCTTATGCTCAAGCCCAAGCTCATCGGCCAGGGAATCCCAGTGGGAAAAATCATCGTCTTCGACAGAATTCATGGTATGCCGTTCTAGTGTGAGTCAACTGGGCGGTCTTCCATAAAGGAATTATAGCGATTCCAGCGTTTGCATTGCAGTGGCAGCCTCCGCAAATACCTCGGCACGAATCCGCGGGGCTTCCGGCCGGGAAGAGAGGATCACTTCACGAATCTCATCGCCCGACTCTGCTCCAAACCCTTCGCGTAGCGAATCTTGCAGAGATTCTCCGTCCGGAAGGTCGTCCCGGAAGATGAGATAATCGGTGGTCGAGAGGGATTGCTGAAGCCACTCCAGACAGGTTGGGCCGGCCACGGGAATTCCCGGAAGATAAGCCCGCAAATTTCTCGCGATCACCTCACCGACCACTGCTCGTGGGGGCAAGACATAGAAAACAGCCATGTGCAACCTTCCATGAATTATCTCACTCTTACTCTTATTCTTATTCATACTCTTCTTTCAACGTTAAATAGGAGTGAGAATAAGAGTAAGAGTACGAGTACGAGTAAAAATCGGTGCGTGGGCGTTAGGGTATCGGCAGCGCCGATGGTTCGAGGTGCACTCTTTGAAAACTGAGACAAGGATTGAAGCTTTTGTCGGACGCGATTTAGCGATCGGGAGCAGTTCATCGATTATGTCGAGAGTTGTTTCATAAGAACCTGTGATTTTCGACCGCTCCGGTCGTAAAGGTCGCGTCGAGCGGGAGGAAGATCATCGGGCGAAGCGAGCCGAAATCCACCTTTTTGCACAAAGTAGTTAATGGCCTGGGTCGAGAGGCACAATAATTCCTCAAAACCGAGCGATCGGGCCAGATCCTCGGCATAGCGAATCAGTTTAAGGCCGATGCCCTTGTTCTCGAAGCGAGAATCGACAAAGATACAGGCCAGCTCGGCTTTCTTTTCTTCGGGGTATTGATGCAAGGCACCACAGGCGATCGGGTTGTGATCGACCTCGAAGACGAAAAAATCGCCGATCTGCCGCTCGACGTCGGCGCGGGTCCGCTTCAGCAGTTCATCGGCTTCAACTCCGCTTTGAATCATGGCATGGACCGCGCGAACGTCCTTCTTTTGGGCCTTGCGGATCGATTGATATTCGTTGGCGTGGATCATGGTGCCGACGCCATCGTTCGAGAATACTTCGGCCAGGATGCCCTCTTGAATCGTACCGTCGATAATGTGAACGCGCGGGACGCCGCCCTTGCCGGCACGGATGGCCTGTTCGAGTTTGGAAATGGCCTCGGTCGGGTTGATCTCAGCGCGATGCTTCTTGAGATAATTGGCGGCATCGTCGCTCGTGACCTGGCGCAGCATTCGTTTGCCGACGAAGGGCGGCCGATGCGATGCCAGATAGATCAGCTTTACCGACTCCAGTGCTTTGGCGACCTCGACGGCAATCGCGTCGGAGTTGAGACGGTAGGTCTGCCCGACGCCGTCGTAGCCGAGCGGAGGAATGACCGGAATGATGTCGTTTTCGAGCAGCGATTTGATCATGGCCACGTCGATCCGTTCCACTTTGCCGGTGAACTGATGGTCGACCCCGCCGAGAATGCCGGCCGGGTGGGCGACGACCGCATTGCCGTTCGCGCCGCGCAAGTCGTTATCAGCAAGTCCTTGGAGGATCTGATGGGTAACCCGATTGGCAGCAGTGATGGAAATCTGCAATGTTTCGGCGTTGGTGATGCCGCTGCCGTCGCTGCTCGAAACGCGCAATCCTTCCTTCGCTGCGAGTTGACGAACCTGCAAGCCGGCCCCGTGAACGATCACAACGCCGATGCGCAGACTGCGCAAAAGGGCAATATCGAGCAACAAGTTACCGAAGTTCGGATCGGCAATCACCGCGCCGTCAACGGAAATCACGAAGACGCGATCGCGGAATTGCGGAATGTAGTGAAGGATTTCGCGGAGGTCGGTAAGACGTAGCATTCCGAATGGTTCCCTGAACCCCAATTTAACAAACGCTTCCGCTAGAGCTGCCGGACATGTTTTAGAATACTCCTTGGCAAGATACGCAGCAAGGTCGTCGAGGACAGCGGGTGAATTGAAGCAATCATTCCAGCAATTCGGAAACGACTTGTCCGGTGCCGGCGATGGGCATGGGCCGATTTTGTGGGTCGGGAACGGTTGTTTCGGGGTTATAGCCGAGCAAGTGAAACGAAGTCGCCAGAATATCCTTCGGAGAAATCGGTGCATCCTTCACGTCGCCGCCGATGCGATCGGTTGCTCCCACGACCTTGCCCTTGGCCATGCCCCCTCCTGCGAAAATGGCGGAATAGGCTCGCGACCAGTGATCTCGACCGGCCCCCTTCGGCTTGGAATTGATCTTGGGTGTCCGGCCATGTTCGCTGATGCATAGGACCAATGTGTCATCGAGTAAGCCGCGCATATCGAGATCGCGAATCAAGCCCGAATAAGCCCGATCGAAGCCGGGCAGAAGATACTCCTTGAGCCGAGGATAATGATTGTCGTGCGTGTCCCAGGCGCACGCCGAAAACTGTCCATAACCATCCCAGAAGACGCTGACAAACTTCCCACCCGCCTCCACCAGTCGGCGCGACGCAAGACAGGCTTGGCCGAAAAGCGTCATGCCATACGATTCGCGGATCGCCAGTGATTCCCGGCCCAGGTCGAGTGCTTGGCGCATCGAGTCGGTGGTCAACAGCGCGTAAGCTCGTTCACGGTGTTTCTCAAAGGGCCGGGCAGAGGCCGAAGCATCGATTTCTCGACGTGCTCTCTCAAATTGAGTCAGCAATGAACGACGAAGAGCAACCCGTTCGATCGGCACGTCATCGCTCAATCGGCCGGCCGGCGAAAGCTGGAATCGACCCTCCGGCTTACAGCCTCCGAAGGGATCGAGGAAATCTTTTTTCTGGCTATCGGAGTAGTGGGGTACGTGCCTGGTTCCTTCGCCGATGAAGTCAGTCCAGACCGGGTCGTAGGCCTGTCCAAGAAAAGCCGCGAAAGGTCCGGCATTGACGAGCTGGTCGGTCTTGGAATTGAGCATCCAGGGCAGCCCGATGTTGCGGGGAATGCCGGCTGATTTCGAGTTGTCGGCCTGTTTTTCGGACAGATAATCGACGACAGACCCGATGTAGGGCCAGTGCCGGGAATCTCGGGCGGGTCTCAAGCGACGGATCGTACGTGGGGATGCCGCTGACCGCATAAGCGACGCCGTGAAGGGGATAAGGATGAGTCATCGAGCGGATGACCGTAACCTTGTCGGCGATACGGGCGACTTGCGGCAACCCTTCACAAAAGCGGATTCCCGGAAGACTGGTTGGTATCGACTTCAGTTCGCCCTGGATTTCGGCAGGAGCGTCAGGCTTGGGATCGAAGGTCTCATGTTGCGGCGGGGAGCCGTACAGGAAAAGAAGGATGCAAGCCTTGGCTTTCCCAAATTGTCCGGTAACATGCGTCACGGCCGGTGAGGCTTGAGCTTGCAAGTAATCACTCAGGCTCAAACCCAGCGTACTCAGACCGCCGATGTTGAGAAATTGCCGGCGTGAGAATCCATCGCAGAAACGTCGTCGAGAACCGTGAATAGGAATCATGGATCGTGGCTCTTGAACATTCCTGAGTAGCAATAGTTGCCGGACTGTGGTTATTTATGATGACCGATTCTGACTTCGTAGTCCAGAGGCAAGATTGAGAAAGATTGGGGCCGTTCGTCGTTCCGTTCAGAGGCAATTCGGACCGGCGACAGCACATCCATCGGCAAGCAATCCTCATAGTGTGACGCGGCTCAGTCCAACCCGTTTAATCCGTCATGCTGGGCCGCCTTCGAGTCGAGGTGAGACCGCCATGTCATCCGATGCGGCCCAGCACGACGGATAAAACGCTTTGTGTTGGGCCTCTTTTGCAGAGCTTGAAGGCCCCCTGTCCTTCTTCTGCTCAAGCTTCAGGTGCCTTGCGTGGTCCCATACAGTGATTCCGATAGTTTTTTCTTCCCGCTGCTTCCGCAAAACCTGTCAACCTCTTTAAGAAAACGACCAACAGCCCGGCCGGTTAGTGATCTGGGCACTTCCTGTAACGAGTCGTGCAAATCCTTTTCGGTAATGTCTATTATTGCTGTCGTGTAATCCGTACCTGAAGAGAGTTTCGTAATAGTCTCCCTTACGCGGCGGATATATGCCCGATTCACGGCCTCTTCCAAGTCGGCACCGCAAAAAAGTGCGATTCGTGAACATTCTGATCGTACTGTTTCTTTACAATTGCGTGCACGACTTCTGGGGCAGGCACGCGGACATTGGGTTGCAATCCGGAACTGTCACACGCGCAAAGAGCTTTGAGGTAGTAATCCAGAATCGCAGCAGCCTCTTCAAATGTGGGAGGCGGCACGGGGATGAAACGTCCGAATCGTCCGCTCCGGATTACAGCTTCATCAAGCGCGGCAATAAAATTCGTGGTGCCGACAATCAACCGTCCGAGGCGACCTACCCTGTCGAGTTGGACCAGTAATTCGTTGACATTGGCTTTCTCATCGCTATGCATGTTCCCTACGTCTCGGCGGGACTGAGCTACGGCGTCGAGTTCGTCTATCACCAACATGCGACGTTCGTTTTCTGCTACCCAATCGAATTGCTCGCGGATTTGGATTTGGCCCCAGCCAACAAAAGCTCCGCGAATGTCCGACGGGCTAAGAAGGCGCACTTCTTGCTCCAACTCGCCGGCGATGGCACGAGCGAGGCGCGACTTGCCGCAGCCGGGCGGCCCAAAGAATAGGATTCCGGATGACCGCGACGTCTGCCGAAATAGGCTCCGGTGTTTCTCGGGCCAGATGATCAACTCCTCAACTCGAGTTCGAATTTCGCCGTAGCCAGCAACGTCCTTGAGTTCGATAACTGACTCGGCAACGGGCCTTCGTTCATCGACCAGGGGTCGAGCAGTTAGTTTATCTAACGTCTGAGTGTAGCTTGTCTGCACCGGCGTGAGCGGCTTGCCTTGTAATTCCAGGTAGTAATCTTCCAGCCCCGGAAGAAGAACACGACCGCGTTTTCCGAGGTGGTGTGCGATGTCCGCGAGATATGGCCCGGCCCAGATGATTGCCTCATTCGGAATAACTATCCAGAAAGGATCGTCAGTCTGTGTGAGTCTGGCAAAAACCTTCTGATGGTAGAATGCTTCGATCGGTCCGGAACCAATGAGTGATTCTATCTCGAACCGGCCCAACGATTGGACAAGGAGGTCGATTCGGCGGATTAGACTCGGAGTTCCGTCGGAGCCGTCGGCATCCTCGACCGGGTTACTCTCGAAATGAAGATCGGCGTTTTTGTGGCCACGCCTGATCCAGGACGCGACATCGGCTTTTAGAGCAAGGGCAGTTGAACCCTCGTTGCTACCCTTGAAGTGCATCAGCGATTTGCCGCCAAGCAAATTCCCAAGACATGCCGCCGCACGGCTCAGGATACTTGCCGATGCTTCCGCAACCCAGAGGAGGGTCTTGAGCGGGCAGAGGTCGTCGCTGCCCTGAGGCGGACAACCACCTGCAAGCAGCAAGCAACCGAGAATTGCCTTCATGTCGTAAGACGGCTGGCCATCCGAACTTGCGGGAACAATAGCCAGTTCGGGTTTGAAGTGAAATATAGGCCCCGGCCAAACAGCTCGGATGCGATTAAATTCAACGGGGAGATCGGCGTCTTTACGCAATGTGACCAGGTTCAAACAATGAGGATCGTCAAACAATTGAGCAATATGTTCGTCAAGGACCGATGGTTGCAAGTAAGCATGTAGGAGGGAAGCAGCCCCGAATTGGACCTGGACCGGCGAATAAAGATCGTTGCGAATGAATTGTTGCGCGGATCGAAATGCCCAACTGACGATACCTTCCCACGTCGCCTGAAGCCATTCCGCCGTCGATGCATCGTCTGGGGCTTGCAGGATGCAAAGGATCGGACGATGCTGCATTAGCGCATGTAGGAAATCGAGTTCCCGGTGTGCCGGAAGACCGAACGCTGTGGGCCAGAAAGTTTCCGGTAAGGCTACAGTGATGAGGGAACCGGGAGCAGACGGACCAGACGGAACAGCGGCATCTTCGGGTTTTTCCTGGGAGATGTCGAGTCGAAAGCGGTCGTCCCGATTCCAGCCCCCTGACAGAGATTTGACATCCAAAGCGGCCCGTTGAAGTTGCCGAAGTACTTGCTAAGGGATTCTTGACGGAGCCGCTGCGTCGGATATCCGAAGGCCGACACGAGGTCGGCGAGCGTCGAATCACCAACAAGATTCAATCCCTTCCAAACCCGCGTACCGTGGGACCGCCGCTCGGCAAGTTCTTCCGCAAATGGACGTAGGTCGTTACGGGAGTGGTCCTCTCGCTTGTTACCGTAAAAGGGGAGTCGCACCCGCACCTGGTTTCCATCCAGGACCTCGGCGATGCCCACAACTTCAGGCTCGCGGATAAGAATGACAGTATCATTCACTTGAAGCCGCATCGTGGTAGTCCTTTCAAAAATATACGACTTGCTTCGGCGAATGTTAAGACGTCTATGCTGCATGCTCCGCCTGAAACGGCTTGGCCGTGCGTCAACGACTTCGTTGGCGGAGCAGGCAGCATAGACCCGGGTTGAGCTAAACCGCTTTGCAACGACTTCCTATGAGAATTCCCATCGGGAAGCGTTTCTTCTGAGATGCACTGTAACGGTCCATTGCCGCGAGTTGCAAATGTTTTTTCGCCGTTTTCAGTGCGTCGAACGCGCTTTGTGTCCGGAGTGCCTGCCCGCAATCTTGCCTTCTCCACTGACAGCGCGCACGCTCCTCGAAACGGCGGGCAGGGGCCGCTGGGCGGTTCCTTACGATCTTCAGTGCTTTCCGATGCGACAACACGGTCACGCCGACAGAGACGACAAACCTTCAACCCACGATCACCACAAGGCGGTCTAGTTCAACAGGGTAACTATACCTTGCGCGAATTGATTTTTCGCCTGAAAACGAGGTGGCGTTGTTCGTAATTGATCCAGGGACTCTTTACTCCATGTCCGCCTTTGTTCAGCACATGCGTGGAGTCGCAACAAATCAGAAGAGCACCTTGAATCCCGCGGCGGCAAAGTGTTTGTCGTTGGTGAACGCCTCGGTGATTCCGAGGCGGCGCATGACGGCGAAGGAAGTCAGATCGACCACACTGGCAGAGCCAGCCATCCCCCGCGCGTAGTCATCCCAGGCTTGGTGAACTTCGTCGGTCGATGGTTCGTACAAATCGCCTGCCATGCCTAAATCGTCGCGCATGCGGACCACCTCCAGACGGTACAGACGGCGAGCGGCGTAATTGGCGCACTCCACCATTACCAAGGAAGTGGAGACAAACCAAGTGGCGAGCGGATCAATCGTCGCCAGGCAAGCTTTGGCGGCAGGATGCCACTGGTCGCGCTGGTCCCAAAGGGCCACGAGCCCAACCGTGTCGAGAAAGATCGTATTCACGGCTGGTGGTCGTCGTGGGTTTCCAAAACTTTGCCGGGTTCACCGCTGTCGTAAGACCGAGCGAGCGACTCGAATACCCGTCGCCGAGCGGCCCGGATGCGCTCCATCGCTGTCTCTTCCGTTTCGACCACCACGCGGGTTCCCTGTGGGAGCCGCACTTCGTCGATCGGCCGAAAAACGCCATTTTCGAAGATCGCAGTTATGGCACTCACGACATTATCCTCATGCAGCCAGTTCCAGGTTCGACGCTTTCAGGATTATACCAAGTCGCCGGGAAATGGCCCTCGTGTAAAGTGTACTGTTTCAAGCCACGACCAAATCGGACTTCTCTAGCTGATACTCTTCAATTGGAACGAACCGTCCATGATGACAATCGATTATGGTTCGAATGCCTCCTTCGAGCTCCATTTTTTCACCAGGCTCTTGACACGTTCCTTCACTTCCGCCGACAGGTTCTGCTTTGCGAGAAGCTTCTGCATTTGCGGCAACGCCACCGGGCCGATTGCCAGGAGGTTCTTCAATGCCGTTTCGCGGTCCTTGAATTTGTCGGAGTCGAGCTGTTGAACCAGTTTCAGGAGCCGGGCTGCGAAGTCCGGTTCGATATGACCGTGGAAGACCAGCCCGACGCGAACGACCGATTCGGCCCTGGGTGTCAGCGTCAGCGGTAACTTGGCGTCGTATTCTTCTTGCGGCAAACGATAGAACAAATCCATACCCGGCGTCTCGAACATTTCCCTTTTTTCCAGATCGGCCAGGGAGGACGCTTCATCCTCGAATAGCCCGGCAGAGGCAAGTTGTTTGACGAGGGTGCCGGTGGCCTGAGAGGAGAATTGAGCTGCATCCACCGTATTGAAAGTTGCTTGTTTGATCTCTTCGCCCGCTTCGATCTTGGCGATTCGGCAGACCCGGACTTTGTCGTCGCGGCGATCGACGATGGTCACGTCGAAGACCGGGTGTTTGACCTGGCTCGTCAACGATACGAAATCCTTCTCGACTTTGATCTTCAGCCACTTGCCTTGCGGGAATATACCGTCGTAATAAATAAACTTCTCACGCTCGACATCGAGAGGATTGGGGCTGTAGCGCGCAAAGATCTCATCGGACTTCACCTGGCGAATCCGGCTTATCCAGTGGCGGTCTGAAACGGAGGGAACTTTGGGATGTTTGGGTTGCCAGCCTTCGGGAATCTGCTTGACGCCGATGTTCCATTCCAACTTGCCGCCGGCCACCGGCTGCTTTGTGTTCCCGTAGACTGCCGGCGACTCAGTGGCAGGAAACCAGACGCCGGCCTTCCCGCCGGGGAAATCGATTTTCACCCGAACCGTCGTCGGCTCCTTGGCGTGGAAGAAGATGATCGGCCGTCGGCGAATCTCGAAGGCTCCCCAGTGTTTCGGCACAAGGCGATTGCTGATGTGGCCGTAGGCGAATTCGGGAAGATCATCCCACTCCGCCCGAAGATTGGCGTTGGCGAAGTCCACGTCGTCATGGACGCGGAAAATACCCCACTCGTGGACCGTCAATCCCTTTTGGACGGGTGCCGGTTCGGCAGCTGAGACGATCGAAACCAAAAGCGAGAAACTCACAATGGCAAGATATTTCATGACCAATCCTCACACAAAGAATACCCTTAATATACGACGAGACACCATTACCAATTGATTGTTTTGCATCCCTTTGAGGATTAATAACATGCGCTGCCGGTCATCCATTTTGCTGATTCTCTTTTGTGCGACGAGGCGCGGAAGCACAATCTCCATCGCTCCAGGAGCAGACCCGTGAAATAGAGGAACATATCGGCCGGGAGTACGCTTCTCTGGAAGCTCTGTACAAGGATCTTCACGCACATCCGGAACTCTCCTTCCAGGAAGTTCGCACGGCAGCACGACTTGCAAAGGAGTTGCGCACGGCAGGCTACGAAGTCACCGAGAAAGTCGGCGGAACGGGAATCGTCGCCGTCTTGAAAAACGGTGCAGGTCCCATCGTGTTGGTGCGAGCAGACATGGATGGCTTGCCGATCGTGGAAAAGACCGGCGTACCGTATGCCAGTCAGGAGACGGTCCGGGATGCCGAGGGCCGGGTTGTGGGGGTGATGCACGCGTGCGGCCACGATATCAACATGACTTGCCTGGTCGGTGTCGGTCGAACTCTTGCTGCCATGAAGAAACGCTGGCATGGAACGCTGATACTCATCGGCCAGCCCGCAGAAGAAGTTGGTGGCGGAGCACGAAAAATGATTGAGGACGGCCTGTTTAAGCGATTCCCCAAGCCCGAAATCGCACTGGCCTTGCACTGCGACGCTCGCTACCCGCACGGGCAGGTCAATTATCGTTCGGGACTGATGCAGGCCAATGTCGATACCGTCGACATCCTCGTGAAGGGAAAGGGCGGTCATGGCGCTGTTCCGCATACAACCATCGATCCGATCGTTCTGGCAGCGCGGATTGTCCTCGATCTGCAAACTATCGTGTCGCGCGAAGTCAATCCTGTGGACCCTGCGGTCGTGACCGTGGGATCGATTCATGGCGGGACCAAGCACAATATCATTCCGAACGAAGTGAAGCTGCAACTCACAGTCCGCACCACGAAGGATGAAACGCGCAAACAGGTTCTTGCAGCCATCGAGAGAAAGGTCAAGGCGGCTGCGCGGGCGAAACGCACCGGAGCCGGAAGTGAAACTCGATCCGAACGGTTACTTCCCGTCCCTGGCCAACGATGCCGATTTGACTCGAAAGTTTGCGGGGCTATTTGCCGATTCACTCGGAAAAGAACGGGTTGCTGAGCGCGGCATGAGCATGGGAGGAGAAGATTTCTCGCGCATTGTCGGTGAGGGGATTCCCGGATTCTACTATTTTCTCGGAAGCGCACCACCCGAACGAATCAAGGAATGGAAACAAGGCGGCAAGCCGGTCGCCTTCACGCATTCCGATGCCTATTATCCGGTCCCGGAACCAACGATCAAGACCGGCGTGTTGACGATGAGCCTGGCGGTTTTGCAGTATATGAAATGACTACCCGGGCCGTTTGGTATTCGGGTCGGTATCCTTGGACCGCAGGCTCAGCGGCCTCATGTCGGTCCAAACTTCATTGACGTAGGCGAGACACTCTTCTTTGTTCCCGCTCTTACCTGTGTCCTTCCAGCCGAGCGGGATTTCCTGATCGGTGGGCCAGAGGGAATATTGCTCCTCATGATTGACCACGACTCGGTAAACGGTGTTGTCAGTTTGCTCGTTCACGTTCGGTTCGCCTCATGATCGGAAATCAAAAGAAATCAAAGACTTCATCACTCCCTGGCAGTTCGCAAGTCCAACATCAATCGATTGGGCGACCGTTAGAGATCGTCATCATCGTCGAAGCTGAAGGGGTCCGCTTGAGGAGCCGATTCGCTCGACTGCTGGCGGCCCGGACGCTGCTCGGTACGCAGCTGAAACGGTTCACCAATGAGCGACTGCCAGGCTTTTTGCTGGTCGGGGTTGAGCAGCGCTGCTGCTTGTTTGAAAGCATCCTTGCGCAGCGTGGTGATCTGGTCTTTGGTTGCAGCATCGCCCGAGGAGCCGGCCCGGCTCAGTTTCTGGGCTTTTCGGCCCACTTCCGCCACGATCGCCTGGATTTTCGTCTTCTGATCGGCCGTTAGAGCAAGCGCTGAAGTAGCGTGCGCGTTGAGAAATCGCGCAGTCCCAAGGTTTGGAGTTCGATTTGGACAAGCCGGCTGTATTTCGCAGGTTCAAGAACCTTGTTCAGGGCAGCATAGGCGGCCTGAGTCGTCTTGAGCGCCAATTCCTGATTCTTCTGGCGACGTTGTTTGGGTTGAAGGTCTGCGAAACCACTCGCTTGCTCACGATGTTGGGCCCGGACGGGCTTTATTGCCTCGGTAATCGCTGCTTTTAGTTCTTCAGTTAGTTGCAATGCTTCGTGGACGCTGGCATTCTGAAGAAGAATGAAAACTTGCGGTGGAGGAAATCCTTTCCCAGATCCGCCCCCTTTCCCTCCTCCAGCCCCTTTCCCTCCTCCGGCCCCCTTCCCTGCTCCAGCTCCTTTACCGCCCTGACCAGGTCGCCCGCCCTTTCCGCCTCCGCCTTGCCCGCCCGCTCCGCGATTCATCACCCAAAGACCGGTAGCAACCGAGCAAGTAAGAATTGTGAGTGTCAACATGATGGCGCTTCCTTCGCGATTCGAGTTGGCGGTTTTCGGGGTGATGGTTCCCCGAAACTATAACAACCAATACTCTGTCGAGTATGTTTATATGGACTCCGAGTGGCCGACAAGACAGGGCCGCACCGGGTAAAATCGCTTTCACTTATTCCTCGGCTTCGTCCGCAGGTGATGAAGCCTCGGCCCCTCGGTTCAATCTGAATGGCAATCCTTTCAAATTTTCCCACATCGCTCTTTGTTCTTCGGACAAAACTTCCAGTGCCTTTAGCATGGCTGCTACTCGCAACCCTTCCGTCTCGGGGCGATTTTCAGCGGCTTGCCCGCCCCCGTGCGACAGAGCAGTTACTTTTTTCGCGGTCTCTTCGAGAATCGTCCGGATCGCCTCTTTTTGGGGCAGCCTGAGTTTCAAAGCTTCACCCAAGGCAGGATCGAGGAAGGCTCTCGCACCTTTTCTGTGCCAGAGTATTTGCTGGAAACGGGTGCGTTGCTCGTCGGTCAGGATGCCTGCTTTATAGATGGCCTGCATCACCTCGGCAGCAATGACCGTCCGAATCTGCCGGCACTCGCCACGACGTTTGTCTTCGGGCAAGGTCTGAAGACGGGAGAGATCGGCCCGATGCTTCTGGCGAATCTCCCTGGTATGCATCCCAATAAGCCCAATTTGATCGTGGCTTAGCCCCAATTCTTCTCGAATCGGTTCTTTCTGAATGAAATCGAACGCCTGGAGCTGGCTTTCCGGCTCGCCGGCAAGTTGCGCGGATTTGCGTGAGAAAGTCACGGTCCGAAATATCTTGACGACAAATCGCCATAGCTTGCTCATCACTGTTCCTCTCGCAAAAAATGGGTGGTGACTTCAGGCTCGGCCGTCCGCAAATGCCCGCCTTCCAGGAGGACTAGCCGGTCGGCCAGAGGATAGTAGCGGTCGTCGTGAGTAATGACGAGGATTGCTTTGCCGGCTGCTTTCAGTTCGGGCAACAACTCGCAATAGAAGATCTCCTTGAAGTTCGGATCCTGGTCCGCTGCCCATTCATCGAAAACATAGAACGGACGATCTTCGAGAAGCGCAATCAGCAGCGCCAGGCGTTTACGCTGCCCGCGCAATAGGCGCTGAACCGAGGTGAACTGGCCGTCGAGCAGCCTGACTCTGCCGTCGAGTCGAAATCGTTTCAGGAGACTTTTCACTCGATCCTGAAGCCCCGGACTATCCAGACCAAGCAAAGTCGGGAAAAGATGAAACTCGGCGAAGATGACGGTGAACAGTTGGCGATAGTGTTCGAGTTCCTCCGAGGTTACCTCCTGTCCATCCACGAGGATCTGACCTTTTTTGGGTACATATAACCCGGTCAAGAGCTTGGCAAACGTCGTTTTCCCGCTGCCGTTGCCGCCACCCAGGAAGACCAACTCGCCGGGGCGAAAAGTAAGATTGAGCGGACCCAGCGTGAACGGCGCTTCTCCGGGAGAACCATGATAGCGGTAGGTGATTTCCGACACCTCCAGCACGTTGAAGGTCGTAGGGAATTTGACATTGGCACTATCTTCAGGCTCCGCGTGCGCTGCCAGGTCCACTCCGAGAGCTTGCACCTTCTCCAGTGCCGTCTTGGCTCGTCCCATCGCCGGCAGCATGTGCTTGACCGTTCCCAGCGGTGCCATGAGGAAGAAAACGATCAACACATAGCCCATCACCATCGCTCGCGGCTGCGGCTCGGCCACGAGCGGTAAACCCAGCAGGATAAAGCCCAACAGCGCGAAAAATACGCCGCGACCGACAACGTCGGCCAAACTCTGGTAGATCTGGCCGGACGACCTTTGTTTCTCCTGAGCGTCGACACTTCCCTGCAACACCGTATTCAAAAAGGCCTCACGGCGCGGACGATGAGTCTTCAATTCCTTGACGCCGTCGATCAGGTGCTCGATTTGTCCCGAAACATCTTCCTGTCCTTCGCGCGTCCGTCCGCTATGTTTCTGAGCGCGACGCAACAATGCCAACTGAACCAGCATTCCCAGGCCGAGAAATATGGCCACGACCAGGAATACCGTCAACGAAAGATAACCCAAAAAACCCATACAGGCGGCGACAATGGCGACATTGGCGCAGACCAGAGGAACGGCCCGCAGGCCTTGCGCTATGGTTTGGACATCGCGCGTCAATGTGAACTGGATACGGTTGGAGCCCATGCGTTCGAGTTGTTGCAGAGGAACCGCCACGACCCCCCGGCTCAATTGCATCAGCAGCCTGCTCATGGCGCGACGAGTCAACCGAACCAACAAGAGTTGGGAGAAAAGTTTGGAGAAGAGAGCACCGAGACATACACCGGCAAATGCGAAGGCCAGGGTTGGCGTGTCTTCTGCCGATTTCATGATCCAAAATCGAATAAAGACGAGAACGCCCGCAGTGCTAAGACCTGCGACAAACGCGATGGCCATCGACAAATAGACGATCCGGGAAGAGGCGCGAAGCAAGAAGACGAACAAATTCATGGCAGCGAGGTTCTCAGGAGTCCGTTTGGTAAGAAATTGTTTTCAGGCCGATCAAGTGGCAAATGTTCGCGAGATTCGCTCATTGAAGACCGGGTGCCAAAAGCCAGACTCCATCCCTGGGGTTCCGTCAGCGGGAGGTGTTTTTGCCAATTCATCCGGGTTATCGACAATTAGGATTTTTGTCGCGTCAAGATTCCCGATCGCCGGCTCTCATGTCCGTTGAAGGATGGACTGTCCACAACAAAATCACTTTCATCACTATATTCCGATCGGGTTCTGCACGCAATATCAGTCATTTCGGCAGAGGGTTGAGTTCTTTCCGTAGCCGACAATATCTGCTCCAGTGAATTGGGATACAATCGCTGGGAGTTATTCTGCGACTTGGCGAATCTTTTTCTGCGTTGCCTCGGGTCGGCCTTGTTTCTTGGCGCGACGATCGTACTTGAAATACTTCAGAGCATTTTCCCAGGCCTCTTTGGCCTTGGCAGTCTGTTTGAGCCGGGCGTAGACATCGCCCAGATGATCCCACACTTCACCGCTATCCGTGCCGCGATCCATCTGGATCACCCGTTCCAATAACTCTCTGGCCTGTTCGTACTTGCCTTTGCGGAAGAACACCCATGCCAGGCTGTCGAGATACGATGAATTCTCCACCTCATCGTCCGCGCGCTGCTTGCGCTGGATACCATCGACTTCAATGGCCCGGCGGATCATGCGTTCGGCCTCGTCGAGTTTCTGATTCCGTTCGGCGAGATGAAAACCGAGGTTGTTGTTGGCGAGTTCATCGTTGGGATCATCCGCCAAAATCTTACGGTATTCTTCCTCAATTTTGGCGTGTTCGCCGCGAACTTGATAAACACCGATCAGCGCATAGCGGGCTTCGCGGATGTCTTCAGCGCTGGTGTACTCCTTCAACATGTCCCGACACTCGGCGACGGCGAGATCGTATTTGCCGGCTTCGGCCAGGAGCTGGGCGAGCAGTTTTCGGACCTCGCTATTCTTGCCTGCCATCTCGACTGCAAGCCGAGCTTCCTGGATCGCCTCGTCATCTTTACCGAGTTCCGACAAGGCATTTGCCAACTGATGGTGAAAATAGAACTCTCGGATTCCTTTGAGCTTTCGCATGATCGCTTCACGACAAAGTTGAACCAAGGCTTCCGGATTGTGAGATGCGTGAAGAACCTGTATCAAGCCGCTATAAACCTCCGCTTCAAGTTCTTCCGGCAGCTGCTTGAGACACTTGCGAAAGAACATTTCTGCCTTGTCGAGGTCTCGGGTTTTGCCGGCCAGGATGCCAACAGCTGCCAGGTCTTGATTGAGTGCTTGCGGCTGGTGCCCGCCTCTTGCACGCTGATCGGCAACAAGGCGTTGACGAGGGCAGGCTCCGTACGAAGCACCGTCATCATGGCCTTGGCCCGGCCCCGCGCACGTTCGCGCAGTTCGATATCGATGTCGTCCTTACCGGAAATGATCCCGTACGCATCATCCAAAAGATCGATGACTTTGTTCATGCGGTTCTCGGCCGCCAGAAGTTTGAACCAGCCTCGATAAACCTCCTCGGTCCCAAAGCGGTCTGCAAGATCCCGATAGCGACGATCGGCCTCCAATCGGTGCAGTCGATCCCGGCTCATTTCACGAGCCAACAAGAGTTGCACACTCAAGGTGTTTGGCATATCCCTGGCGTAATCCTTGAGACTGGAAATGATCTCTTCCGAACGGTCGAGTTTCTGCAAAAGAGTTACTTTGCGCTCAAACGCCTCGGCATGAACCGGATGATGTTGCAGATACGCATCCAGATCCCGCAAGGCATCGGCAAATCGCCCTTGAGCATATTCCACTTCGGCCAGTTGCCAGTTGAACCGGACGGCCTTGAGACGGATCTCGGCCTCGGGCTGGTCGCGCAGAAAGGCACTGGCTTTCTTGAAAATCGCAATCGCTTCATCGTACTGTGTGCGCTGGACGTAACACATGCCCTCACGCTCGTAGGCTCGAGCCACGGCAACCGGGTGTTCCGCCAACGTCAGCAAGCCATGATTGACCAGTTGCACTCGCTCTTTGACGAGGTGTTGCGAAAGACGCTTCAAAGTTGCTGCGGCCTGCACATAATCTTCGACCTTTTCCAGAAGCTCCGCTCGCAGCATGAGCATGAAGTAGGTCAACTCGGGACGTGAAGCGAGTTGTTTGCTCTCCAGGCCGCGCCCCAGCACATCCGCGGCATCACGAAATCTGGCATCGGCTTTGAGCAACTTGCCATATTCGTAGGCGGTATCGGCATCGGCGGGATCGCGTTCGAGAACGTACCGGCAAGCATCCAGCGCATCTTCCTCGCGCGCCAAACCGAGATAAAGCGGTATCAAAGCCCGTCGAGGCTCGGCCGAGTTCGGATCGAGTTTCGCAGCACGTTCCAGTAACTTGAGGGCTTCGAGGAGCTGATCGCCGCGTTGCCGAAGCATACCGACGCCATAGATCGTCTTGGCCTCGCGCACGAGCTCATCGGCCTGTTTGCGCTGAAGTTCTTCGCGCGTCAGAGGGCGCGATTCGAGCTTTTCCGGACGATCGGCGGGTGGAACCTGGCCCGGGAGGGGTGCCGGGAAGAGCGCGACGAGAAACGTGAAGAGCGCAGGTTTTGACGACATGATTGACATCCGTGACCGAATGAAGTCTATCGATCACGGATTTTAACGAGGAAGTCGAAAAAAGCCAACCCGAAGCCAATTAGCTAACGAGCCGGAAGCGTGAGCGACGGATTATACCGCGAACAGCCTGAAATGACACAATTCGCAATGAGTACGGCCATCATCGTTTGCCGCTCCGCGGCGAACGTCTATTCTTGCCGCTCCGCGGCGTAAAACCTCACTCCATCTGGGCCGTCGAATCTCCGCCTTTTTAGGCGGAGAAAAGTGTTCAATACGTTCTGAGGGGTCACAGCGCAAAGCCGCGGAGCGGCAAGACAAGACGTTCGGCGCAGAGCGGCAAACGATGACGCTATGCGTGCCGTTCATGGCGCAGCGCCATTTGCGGAAGGTGCTGCTGCCTCGGCAGTTCTCCGCGCTGTGGCAGTTGCCGGTGGAGTCAGGTAAAAAATCTCGATTAGATTCGCGATGGGACCAACGGTGAACAAGGCATGGAACAGCGAATGAATGTCCCGGAAAGCAAGGCGATAGACCGTCTCCATGATCGCCACGCAGACCGCAACGATAATCTGTCGTCGCTTCGTCCTGGTCGTTGTCTTCGGATCGGTAATCATGAAGAAAATGTACAGTTGAAACATCGGACTGGTCATGGGTGCAAGTTCCGTCAACGAGGAATGGCCTGTGGCGAAGCTTCGCAAGATCGAGAGCGGAACAAACGCCAGCAAAAAAGCGACCGGTATGTGAAGCAGGTGCAAATTCCAGAGGATAAGCCCTCCTAGAAGCCAGATCGCCACGACCGCTGCCAGTTCGTTACCGGCCTGAACGCTCAAACTCGACATATGCTGTGGAGCAAGGAAAAGCAGCGCGGTCAAGCCAAAATTCGTCGGGTTCCACAAATGTCTGCCGTCGATCCGCAACACGAACTTCGACGTAATCGAAATCATGCCGCAGAGAATAAACGGCCAGAGATCGGGCGACTTGACCAGGATGCCCGCGCTGATCCCGGAGACGTAAGCGCTGGCGAGGTGCGGCCACTTGCCAAAAAAGAAACGTCCCAGAATCAGTTCCGTCAGGACGCAGGTGCCGATCGCAAAAAAAGTGGGTGAATACGTGCTGATCGATCCGCCAGTCAAGTACGAGAGCCACTTGCTTGGATGGTTTTCGAGAATCGAAAAGGCGGTGTCGCCCATAATGAGAATCGAAGTCACCAACAGCGGCGCATGGAACCGCTTGTCCTTGGCCAGCACCTTGCGCCAGATGAAAACCAGCGCCACGATCAAGAGCGCCACAACCCCGATGCCGATCTCGTTGGGCGCAACCTCAATGCCGGTGACCACCCGGAATTGCGCGCTCAACCAGTTGAGCATTGGCAGCCGTTGCCAGTAGTACAGAAAGATCAGGCCTGCGGTGATGAGAAGCCGGCCGTATACAGGGGCGGGCGGAGCCGGCAGCGGGGGCGATGACCGAACCCGCGGATCGATCGTCTTCAACGCGGCAAGGGTATCGGGAGTTGAAGGCGTCATTGGCTGACCTCCTGAATCTTGTGAAGAACATTTTTCGCAGGCGCTTCAATCGTCTGGATCATCCCTGAAGCCGAAGGCCATTGAATAACGATTTTTTCAATCTGCGCATCCTGACCGAGACCGAAGTGGAGCCTGCGCATGTTCTGGGAAGCGTAGCCGTTGCCGCCGGATACCACCTGGACCTGTTCCTGAGTTCGGCTCTGGCCCGCCATCTTCCAGAAGACGCGGACCAGCGCTCCGATCGCGCTTTTGTTGGACTTATTTCCTTCGAGTTCCAATTGCACCCAGTCTCGATCTGCGGCCACGGTGTTTTTGTAAAGCAAAAGCGGCCCATTTTGATTGGCCACCACCACGTCGAGGACGCCGCGGTTGAACAAATCGGCCATGACGACGGCCCGGCCATCGTAGGTGTCCATTACTCCCACAGCGCCCGCGATGTCCACGAATCCCGAGCCCCGGTTCCACCAGACGCACTTGGCTTCATACCCCGACAGGCTTCGATCCTCGATCGCCGGCCAGTTCTTTGCATCCGCAATAATGTACTTGTTCCCGCCGGCGATCAAGCCATAGTCGTACCAAAAACTTTTCTTTTTGTCTGCCGAGATATACCCGTTGGTCAAGTACAGGTCGAGCCGGCCATCGTTGTTGAGGTCGCCGAACTGAGCGCCCCAGCTCCAGCCGCCGCGCTCGACTTTTGATGTGCCTGCCTGATTGATGTAACGCGGTGGTTCACCCGGTTTATGAGGTTCGGGAACCCAGAGATTATTGCCCTGAACGAGATTGCCAGGCTCCGTAATATTGGTGACGTAGATGGCGAGCTGGCCGGTGTTGAAGACATCGCCGAAACTCGCGCCCATGCCGCTCTTGGGGGTTTTGCCGATACCTGTGGAATCGCCGATTTCCTCGAAACCCTTTTTGTTCTTGTTGCAGAAGAATTCCGAAACGCCATAGTCGTTGGCCATGATGATGTCCGGATAGCCGGTGCCGCACAGGTCGGCAGCTGCCAGGCCCAGCGTCCAGCGCGTGCTGTGAATGCCGAGCTTCTGGGTGACATCCTCGAATGTGCCATCGCCCCGATTGCGCAGGAGATACTTTCGGCCCCCGTTCTTGGCATACTCAAAACTTTCCGGCATCATTTTCGTTGATTGCAGATTCCAGAGGTCGATGTTATCGGGCCAATAGCCCGCCACAAACAAATCGAGAAGTCCATCGCAGTCATAATCGACCCAGATCGCGCTATTGGCATTGATCCACGCAGGAAGACCGGCAGCCTGAGTGACTTGCTTAAATGACTTCCCCTCGACATTGCGAAACAGTTCGGGTTTGCCCCACTTGTAGATAAAAAGATCTTCATAACCATCGTTGTCGAAGTCGCCCCAGACAGCTCCCTGACAAACTCCCGCGCCTCCTTATTGAGATCGGCGACACCCAGTTTTTCCGCCACATCGGTGAAAGTGCCGTTGCCGTTATTGCGATAGAGGCGATTCTTCCCACCCTCCCGGCTCGTGACCACATAGAGGTCGAGCAGTCCATCCTTATCGAAATCGACGACCGATACCGAAGCCCCCATCGAGGCAATAATGGGCAGGATATGCGCCAGCTTGCCGTCCAGCTTCTGCGGGCTTTCGTGAATGAAATCGATGCCGCATTCTTTGGCGCTCTCGCGCAGATGGAAGCCGTAGCGTATCAGAGCCACGTCCTCACCGACATCGGTCAGGGGCTTCTCGTCGCGATTCAAAGCCCACACCGCAAAAAGCTGCGCGCTAAAGAATATGGTAATGACCAGTTGTTTGATCGATTGACTCATTTCAGGTTCTCCTCATCGTGGTTTTTGGAACGGCGCAGGCCGCGTTCATATTGAGCCGGCGTAACATATCGCGTGTGATAGCGTTTCCAATCGTCCGGAAAGCTCCGGTAGACGGGATCATCCTCCAGCGGGCCGGGTGGCGCATCGTAATTCTTCATGCCATGATAGGGTAAGGGCAACACCGTCTTGCCCCAGCGCGTGTTCAGATCCCCATCCTTGACCCAGCCGTCGCAGATCCAAACGAAGTCGCGCTTCCAGCCGGCCGGCGGGGCATCCGGAGCGGAATAGGTCAGTCGAAGTTCATCGCCGGCGTTCATGATGACGTAACGATCATCGGGTTTCTCGATCAATTCGCGCACATCGCCAAAGCGGGTATGAAAACCGATAAGGTCACGCCAGTACTGCCGGTTCGCGATGACTTCATCGTAATGGGGTAGTTCCGGCGCACTGGGGCTCGCCTGGGTCATGCGCACGATACCGCGAAAGCTCAAATCAGCTGATTGGGCAGTCAGGCGCTGCTGCCTGCATTGGCCCGCATCCAGGCCGGATGCATAATGAAGCGCATCCCAATAGATCTCAAGATTGGTCCTGAGCCTGAATCGCCGGGTGACTTGTGTTCCCTCAATGCCATCCAGGCGGATCACACAAGTCTTGTTCTTGCCGGCAGGAAAACCAAGTCCGGCGCGGCCAACTTTCCAGGCTCCCTTGCCGTCGGGAATTTCCAAAGTGAGGGCTTGAGGCTTGATCGACTTGTTTTGCTCCAGAGCAAAATTGATCGAGCTATCGGTCGGGTGAATCCAGCCATTTGCCAGTAGATACACGGCACCAGTCTTCGGAGCATCCTCACCCAGATCGATCTCGACCCAGTGGTCGTTGGTGACTCCCTGATATTGACCACGTCCGGCACGATCCAGATAGTTGCCATCCACAGCACGCACGATGTCGGTGACATCGTGCCCCCGGTGATCCCAGGCACGAGCAACCGGTCTGGCCGGGCTGGTCAAGTAGACTTGCGGCCTGGTCGGCTCCAGGAAAAACCGTTCATCGATATAAACTTCGGTCCCGGGCGGATGATCGACGACCATCAGGCCCAGTTCATCCAGAAAGTGCGTTTCCCAGAGGTTCGCATTGATCCGAACGTCGTAGATGCCGTTGCGCTCTACCATTTGATCGCCGCGAATCTTCACCCAGTCGGTCGTTTGCGCAAAACCGCCCTGGTCTTGCGCATTGATGTACATGCCCAGCGGAGTGCTCCAGCAGAAATCGGTGACGAAAACCATCCGCTCACCATTCCAGGTGTACAAGAATGGGCAAGAGGTCTTCAGTCTTTGACCGAGCGTGATCGGGCCCCCGGCCACTGTCGCAAATTCATGCTGAAACGATCCGTTCGCCCAAACAATCTTGAGAAAATCGACTTTCTTGGACGTGCCCAACCCGATGCGAATCGCCGGTTGATCGACGAGTTGTTTGACGACCAGCACGCCGGTGCGCATTTCCACTTCGCTTCCCAGCCCGAAACTGTTGACGCGCGCATCTCCTTCTGCGTTGACGGATCTCGGTTTGATGGTCAACGATTGATACCCTTTTGTCCCCACCGCTTGATGCCATTGAACATGTCCCTTGTCGTCGAGACCCAGAAAATCGAGTACGCCTTTTTCGTTCAGATCGACAACGTTGGCGACACCGCGCGGCACGGCCGCGGGCAACAGCACATAACCGCCTTTGCCATCCGCCAACCACGCCGTTCCTCCCGAGGGAGTCCGCAAGACCAAATCGATTGCACCGTTGTTGTCGAGATCCATCGCCAGCAGGCGCACTGTGCCAATCCGAAGGGGCGAAGCGGCATCGCGCTTCGCCAGTTCGCCGACATCCCAGCGATCGCCCTTGTCGCGGTCGGAGATGCGCAGGAGCAATCCCGATTCCGTGAGCGCAATCAAATCGAGGACGCCGTCATCATTCACATCCGCGACGGCAAGAGCACAATAAGTCTGTTGCCGATCGGGCACCGCTCGGGCGGCAAAAACGCCCTTGCGCTGATTCATGAAGATATGCAAATGCCCGGATGCATCGAGCAGGGCAACATCCGCAGCGCCATCGTTGTCCAGGTCGAGCCAGGCAAATGCACGAACATCGCTAAGTCCAGGAAAAATAGGTTGAGCTGAAAATGTGCCGTCGGCATTATTGCGGAGTAAAATCGGTGCCCCCTTGCGTCGCGCCAGCAGAATGTCGAGATCCCCGTCGAAGTCGATATCAATCGCCCAGGCTCCGTAGTAATCGCCCGATAAAACATCGACGGGCAGGGCGGTTCGCGCGGTCACATCCTCGAAAAACCCCGCCGGTCTGGGATGGTTCTGAGGCATGAGCGCAAAACAACCTGGGCCGACCAGCGGTGCCGCGACCTTGACGATATCGATTTGCTGGTGAAATCGCAGTCCGCCCGCACCGGCCAGCAGAACATCCGGATATTGATCGTTGTCCCAATCAAGGCCCAGGATGCCGTCGATGCTGGGCGGGATCGATTCAGCGCCGCTGGGAAAAGCAAATTGCGGTAGAGGCCCATTGCCAATCCGGACCAGCTTTGAATCAAATACAAACACCGAAGGCGGGCTGGTTCCGTCCAGCCAGAGTGGTGTGATGCCGGTCCACGACTTGGCTTGCACGTCCGGAAGAACTTCAAAGTTGACCACCTTGAACGTCAAGTCCAGGTCCGGCTCCGCAGGTGCCGAACGCACGGGAGCGAGTCGAATCAGTTTTTGCAAGGTGGTCCCGATGTTGGCATCCTGGGGTGAAAGGCTTGCCACGGTTGCCCCGTAACCGGGTTCTCCCATCAGCACCCGGCCCAGCCGGCCTGTTTCAAGCTCCAGGACAGATGACTTGGGATTTTCACTTTCCTTCTTCACCAGGGCCAGTTGTTTCCGCGCAATTTCCTGCCAGGTATTCGAGATTTTGTCCAGTACCGCCAGGGTTTTTCGAAAGGTAGGCAGATCGTTGGCAATGATTGCTTCATGGGCCAGTTGCGCCAGCACGGGTAGATTGTTGGGTTCGATTTCCAGGATTTGCTCGAAAATGACCCGGCGTTGGTTGTAAGCATCGGGATCAGCTTCTTTGGAAATGACTTCCGCAATCTTGTAGAGCCTGCGCGTGTTACGAGGGTCGCCGGCCGATGCCTTGCGAAAATGCTCCTTGGCAATCGAGTATTTGTACTCCTTCTCGGCCAGGAAGCCGGCAATTTCTTCGATGTCCGGATTGTCGGGGGCCAGTTGCATGGCCTTGGCAAGATCTGCCGATGCCTGTTTCGCTTGACCGAACTCGCGCATGTGCAAAATGGCTCGATTGGCCCAGGCGGCAGGCTCCTCGGGAATCATTTCAATGGCTTTGGTCAAATTCTCTTCTGCATCTTTCGGCAACCCGGCATCGAGCTGGGCAGTTCCGGTCTGGAAGGCCGACACATAAGCGTCATAACGGGGGTCGCCCGGGCCGGGCAACATCGGCTCCGGTGGTTTGGTGCGCAATACATAGACGAGAACCCCAGCGGTTACAATTGCTGCTGCCGCCAGAATGAGAATGACGCGACGATAGTAGGTAAGAAACTGCATTCGACACCTCATCCAGGTAACAAGGGTTGCCAGTCATTGACGACGGATTCTTCTCTCCCAGGCAAATCGCTGGGGTTGCCCATCTGAAAAAAACTCTTCGTTTTGTTGCCTTTACTCTTGCTTTTCCACAAGGGATTTAGGATAACCCAGCACCACAAAACGGTTGTGGCAACATGTCTGGGAGAAACAGTTCTCTCCCACCGGTCCACCAGTCTTTTTTTGAGGAAACATCATGGCTACGGACGAAGTACTGGTCAACCAGAAGGAAATTCTGGCCAACCAGCGGTCCATTCTGGACAACCAATCCGCATTGACCAAGATACTGGCCAATCAGGCCGCCATCACGGCCAACCAGACGACAATCATGTCGAACCAGGGCAAGCTCGACAAGCTGGTCGCCGAGGTTGCCGCCGTGCTGGCCAACCAGGAATCCATTCAGGAAAATCAGGCCAAGATTATTGCCAACCAGCAAACAATCATTGCCAATCAGGGTCGTATCCTGAGTAAGTAGGCCGATAGCGCAACCGGCGCAACACCAATTCCCTCTCCTCCTGTACTCAGGGGGGAGGGGAAAACCTTCATCCTTCCTTGACGCGTCTTTCATGGAGAAAGCCTCAACCCTCACCCTAACCCTCTCCCCTGAGTACAGGGGAGAGGGGATTAGCGCTTGCTCGCTCTCTTTTCAATTCGTGGGCATTAGTCGGTCTTCGGCCTGCCTCGCCTCATTTCCCGTAAAAGAAAGCATTTCCAGTATCGTCGACCGAAGTTGCAGAAAGCCCGGATGGTTGCGCAGTCGAGGCCGTTCCAGCGGCACGTCGATGATGCGTTCGATTCGTCCAGGTCGGGGCGTAATTACGGCGATTCGAGTACTCATGTAGATGGCCTCGTCGATATCGTGCGTGACCAGCACCATGGTGGTTCTGCGTGCCTGCCAGATGCGCAGAACCTCATCCTGCATTCTCATCCGCGTGAACTGGTCGAGCGCTCCCAACGGCTCGTCGAGCATCAACACCTTCGGATGGTTAATCAGCGCGCGGGCCAGTGCCGCCCGCTGGGCCATGCCGCCCGATAATTCGTGGGGATAGACATCGGCAAACGCCTCAATCCCCACCAGTTGCATGTATTCTTCTACGTCCTGGCGGTATTGATGGTGCACTCCCCGCGCCACCAGTCCCGCGCGGATGTTGCCGCGCACGCTCAGCCACGGAAAAAGATTCGGATCCTGAAAAATCAAGCCGCGCTCGGCGCTGGGGCCGGCGATCGGCTGAGAGCCGACCCTTAGCTCCCCGGAACTGGGCTGGTCCAGTCCCGCCAGGAGACGCAGAAGGGTCGATTTGCCGCAACCGCTCGGCCCGATCAGTGAAATCAACTCCCCTGGTTCGACCGAGAGCGAGATCCCATTGAGAGCTTGGACTTCGGAGCCATCCCCGGCACGGTACGACTTTTTCACTCCCGAAATGACCAGCGAAGAACCCTCGGCGATGCTTTGCGATGCGCTCACCATTTGATGACTCCCTTCTGCCACTTGAGGACGCGGTCTCGAACTTTGAACAGGAGCGTCAAGAGGGCCGAATACAACACCGAAAGAACCAATATCGCGCCGTAGACCTTGCCGTATTCAGCGTAGCCTTTTTGCCAGGGGATGTACCAGCCTAGGCCCGCCTGGACACCGTTGGTTTCCGCAACCGGCAGCGTCAGGAACGTGGTCAACAGTCCCACAAAGAGGCCCAGAAAAACATTCGGTAGCGCAGAAGGAATCGCCACGTGAAGGATCAGGTAACGTCGATTTGCTCCCAGTGTCCGCGCCACATCCAGATACGAGACGCGAACATTGGCGATGCCGGAAGCGGTCAACATGGTCATGGGGAACCACACTGCGTAGGCGATCAGGACGACGCCACCCACGAAGGCACTGGTGGAAATCGTCATGACGACAATGACCAGAACCGTAGCGGGAATCGGGCCGACAATCTTCATGACCGGCATGCCCCAGTAACGGCCCAGAGGAAACCAGCCGATCACGACTCCGGAAATGAAGCCGACACATACGCCGACCATATAGCCAGTGAACAATAACAGGGACGAGTGATGTAAACTGGTCAAGAGAATGTCGCGGTCTTCGATCAAACCGCCCAGCACTTCATCCGGGCTGGGGAAAAACGGCTGTTGCAGCCAGCCCATCTTGCCCGTCACGAAGTCCCACAAACAGACGATAGTCAATCCTGCGGCGAAGAGCGGGGAGTAATAGCGCACCAGCGGGCGAATGGGCCGGCAAAGCACGTGGGCGAATGCCACAAGGATCGAAAGCCCGATCAGAATATCGAGCAAGATCGGGTAAGGGTGTTTCCATCCCGGCAGTTTATCCAGCCACGACATCGTCGGAAGCCGGCCATCCGGGATGAGCCGATGAACCAGCAGCGCCAGGCTCGCGGCAACAACAGGAGCCAGAACCGCGATGATACCAGCGATTGACGGAGGATGCGGACTGTTGGTCGTGACCGGCGTCTTTGACACCCTGGTTGTCGCAGTAAAGGATTCGAGAACATTCGAGGACAAGACCGATCTCCTGATAGGGTGAAGAAGACTATTCCGGGCAGCAGCCGTGACAGCAGGTGAGGTCGTTCGTTGCGTCAAACACCAAAGCAAACTCCTCGGGAGTGAGCAAGACCGGCTTCCCACCTCCGGCAACTTTCTCGACTCTTAGGCTCTTCACCCAGTCATCGTTGACCCCGTCGAGATCTTGCCACGCGCGACGGGCCAGAACTTCCGGGTCGGTCCCATCCTTCAAAAGACCAGCCTGCTTCATTTCGCGGGCTGCATCTTCAACACTCTTTTTGCATTGCGACACTCCAGGAAGATAAGTGAGTTTTGAAATCGCCTGGGCATTGATCTCGGCCGAGGCCGCGATGTATTTTTTCTCGACCGCCAGCTCGGCGGCAGTGGTGGGGTTTTCCTCGACCCACCTTGCTGCTTTCAGCATGGCACGCGTCACCTTTGCCGCAGCAGCCGGGTGCTCGCGCGCCAGCTTGCCGCTGACGACCACCGCACAACAATACTCGTCCTTGTAGGGTTCATCGATCGCCTGATCGGTAATCGTCTTCACTAAGCCCTTGCCGATGAGAATCGTTCCGATCGGATCGGAGGTGGCGAGCGCATCGATCCGGCCATCCGCCAGTGCCTTCCCGATGGCATCCGGCGGGAAAGTGAACCACTGGACTTGCTTGCTCTCGATACGGGGGTCGATGCCGTTGGCACTCAGAACCCGGCTCGTGAACAGAAAAGGCGGGCTGCCCAGGTGAGTCGGCACGCCGATTCTCTTCCCTTTCAGATCCTTCACCGACTTGATGTCGGACTTGGCGGCGACCTGGAGCCTTAAGCAGCCGGTGTGGATGCCGCCGGTGATTTTAATGTCCGTGCCGTTTTCGATTGGTTTGAGCACATACATGATGAGGGTATGATTGGCATCAAATTGGCCGGTTCCGAGCCCCTCGCGCAGACCGTCCCAGTCCGTCTTGACCAACTCTACTTCGAGTCCCTCTTCCGCGTAGAACCCTTTTTCAAGGGCGATGAAGATGGGGGCCTCGCAGGTCAGTCCGAGATAGGCGACCTTGAGCTTGTTTTTTGGACCTTGTGGTCCTTTGCTACACCCATTCAGAAGTAGACAAACGGTACTCGCCGGAACCAGCACCAACAGCAATAGCAGCACAGAGCGCAAAGATCGTCGGGATTTCCCGACGCTGGAATTCGTCATCGCGATCCTCTCAAATGTTCGTAGTGGGGCGAAATCGACCATGACTTGCGGCAGTCGAGGTCATTGGAAAACCATAACGGTGCAGACACGCGCGGGTGCCTACGATCTTTCCGTATATCAGCGCAAGATGCGTTGAGTTTCAACGGTCAGAAGTGACGTTTGCAGGGCATCGACTTTCGATGGCCGGGGGTTGGTTTTCACTAAAGAGAAGATCGCGGAGGGGGATCGGGAGGTGAGAAGGTTTGGACGGGACAGCGTGGTGTGGTGTCTGGGACTACGCCATCCATGCCCGATTTCGGAAGCAAGAGTGAGGTGAACAAGGTAGCGCAGGGCTTGCCGAGTGATACGGTGGTGGTCACCGGCGTTGTGGGCGGCCTGGAGGGATTCGACTTGCAATTCGGCCCGGAGCAGTGTCTCGGCAAGTGATCGGGCATCGATTGGCCGGGCTGAGATTGAATCTGCTGCTTGGCCATCATGGAATCGACGTGGTTCCTGGCATCGCCGATGACCAAATAGTCGCCACAGGAAGCTTCAACTTTAGTCCCTGCAAACAACAAAACTCCCACCGCGGCTAACCTTACGATTAGTCGGTTGGAGTAAGAAAACCCGATGTGGTTTGGTTTTTTCACCATCGGCTGACTCAGGTCGGGAGCCTTTATCTTTTACGTACTCTAACCCAGATTCGGGTTGTCGGCAATCCCTTAAACTCCTTTCATCTGCTTTTCCTTTAACAAATTCGATCCATCGTCTTCATTGCGACGTAAAAAGAAAGTTGTTTGCGATAAGATTTTTCAACGATGCCGGTTATTGGATGGCCGGACTCATTTCAATTAGGTTACTCCTGATTCCCGAAGTCGCATTCGGGACAGCATCTCGCAAAGGAAAGAGCGATGAAATTCAAACCAACCGTCGAGCGCGTCGTGAATCTGACCGATTCGAGCAAAAACATCATCTACAATTTCACTCTCGAAGAGGCGATCGCCAGGGTTGCTTCGGGCGACCCTGCTCGCGTGGCCGCCATCGACGGCCAGTTCGCGCTACTGGCCGTCGTCGGCAAAAATGTCCGCATGGCCCGTTCCATCAGCAGGCCCCTGCGTTTCTTCATCGCCAAGCTCACCGACGGCCCCTGTCTGATCGCCGCTGACCGGATCGATACCATTCATCGCTTTCTCAAGGAACACGGTCTGGATGGTCAATTCCACCCAAGCTACACGCGCATGGTCCCTGCACATCACCTGACCGAGGTCGCGCTCGTCGGTTGTCCCGATCCCATCCCCGGCTAGCGCGATTCTTTGCCCCGGCGAAGGGAAATCTTCAAGAGGATGTGTCAGCGCTCGGAGCTGCCTACATCGGTGCGCTTGCCGAAGAGATCTCGAAGTGGCTGCAAGCGTGCGGGCGCGAAGGCCCTATCGGAGTTTGCTTCTCAGGCGGCATCGACAGCGGCGCGGTATTTCTGGTCACGTATCACACCATGCTGCACCTGGGGATGAGTCCCGCCCGGCTCAAGGCCTTCACGCTCGATGTCGAGGGCGGCGGCGAAGATTTGGAACAAGCCCGACGGTTTTTGCGCGAGGTCAAACTCGATTACATGCTTGAGCCGATCGAGGCAACTCGCTGCGACATCAATTGGCGGCAAGCGATCTCCGTCATCGAAGATTACAAGCCGCTCGACGTGCAATCCGCGGCCATGGCGCTCGCATTGGTTCGAGGTATTCGCAAACGCTACCCGGACTGGAAACTGCTGATCGACGGTGATGGCGGCGATGAAAACCTGAAGGATTATCCCATTGAAGATAACCCCGAACTGACGATTCGGAGCGTTCTGAACAACTCGATGCTCTACCAGGAAGGCTGGGGCGTGGAGGCGATCAAGCATTCGTTGACTTACTCGGGCGGCCTGAGCCGGGGCTACACGCGCACGTACGCGACGGCAGCTTCGGCCGGGTTTGAGGGGTTCAGTCCGTTTACGCTGCCCCGGCTCATCGAAATCGCCGAAGGAATTCCTTTCATCTCGTTGACCGACTGGAACCACGATCGGCTCTATCAACTCAAAGGAGACCTGGTCGCCGCCGGCGTCAAGGCCGTGACCGGCTTCACCATGCCGATCTTCACCAAGCGCCGATTCCAGCACGGGGCAACGGCCCGCTCAACCTTCGACGATCTGTTTCCGACGCAACCCTCGGACTACCGGCGGGCCTTTCACGCGATCTACGAGGGAACCGCTCGTGTGGGATGATGCCGCGATCCTGGCGCTTCGGCCTGCGAAAAACGCGGTCAGGACCGATCAACCCTACGCGTTTTTCGTGGAGCCTGAGCGCACCCGAAAGGGTGCTGTCGAGGAAGTCGCGACAATCCTCTTGACCAATCGAGAGTGCCCGTTTCGCTGTTTGATGTGCGACCTCTGGAAGAACACGACCGATTCGCGGGTGTCGGTTGGCAGCATCCCCACGCAAATCGAATATGCGCTTTGCGCCTGCAATCCGTGCATCACGTCAAGCTGTATAACGCCGGCAATTTCTTCGACGCTCAGGCCATACCTCCAGCGGATGTACCGGCCATCGGCAAGCAGCTTGCCGGTATGAAAACTGTGATCATCGAGTGTCACCCGCGACTAGTGGATGAGCGCTGCCTGCGGTTTCGCGATCAACTCGGCGGTGAGTTGGAAGTGGCGATGGGTCTGGAAACGATCCACCCCGAAGTCTTGCCCCGTCTTAACAAGCGGATGACTCTGGACGATTACCACCGGGCAGCGGGTTTCTTGCGCAAACACGGCATATTCATCCGAGCATTCATCCTGCTCCGGCCCCCGTATTTGGCGGAGGCCGAGGGGGTCGAATGGGCGTGCCGATCGCTGGAATTTGCCTTCGACAACGGCGTCAAGTGCTGTGTGGTGATCCCCACGCGGTCGGGCAACGGCGCGATCGATCTCTTGCAACAGCAAGGCCATTTCTCTCCGCCGACACTCTCTTCGCTGGAAAGGGTGCTGGAATGGGGTATCGATCGACAGAAAGGTCGAGTTTTCGTCGATTTGTGGGACATCGACAAGCTCTTCGAATGTCCCCTGTGCGGCCCCGCCGGCTGATCGGCTCCTCCGGATGAATCACTCGCAGAGCATTCTTCCAGCCATTGCCTGTGAGTGCAGAGAACCTTCATGAGTCCAATGGTTGTCGATGTTGCGATCATCGGGGCGGGCTTTTCCGGTAGCCTACTGGCCCTGATGCTGCATCAAGTGGGTAGAAAGGTAGTTCTTCTGGAGCGCGGCCAACATCCGGCGTCTTGCGCTCGGCGAATCCTCGACGCCGATGACGAACCTGGCGCTTGAACAAGTTGGCACGATTACGATCTGCCTTGGCTGTTACCTCTGGCAAAACATGGCCCCTGGAAGAAAAACTACCCGCATCTGCCCGTCGGACTCAAACGCGGCTTCACCTTCGCCTGGCACCAACCCGGTCAACCCTTCAACCCCGCGCCCGATCATGGCAACGAACTGCTGGTAACCGCCAGTCCCAGGGACGAGGTGGGCGATACCCACTGGCTGCGCAGCGATTTCGACCATCTGATACTTGAGCAAACTATCGCAGCAGGTGTGCAGTACTTCGACCGAACATTTCTGACCGACTTCGATCCTGGACCACCCTGGCGTCTTGGCGGGATGCGTGAAGGTGAAGCGATCGAAGTGTCGGCGAACTTCGTCGTCGATGCTTCGGGCTTTGGCGCAGCGCTGCCAACGGCACTGGGTATCGATTGCAGTCCGCGCAACATGCGAACGCGGTCGTGGTCGATCTATTCGCATTTCACAGGCGTGGAGCCGTGGGGAAAAATTCAGCGTGAACTGGGGGCTGACCTTTCGGCACATCCGTTCGCGTGCGATGATGCCGCGTTGCATCACATCATGCCGGATGGCTGGATCTGGGTGCTTCGTTTCGATAATGGTGTCACCAGTGCGGGAATGCTCCTCGATCCCCAACTCCATCCCGCTGACTTGTCGCTATCACCGGCCCATGAGTGGGAAATGATAGTCTCGCGTTATCCAAGTATCGCCCGTCAATTCCAGAGTGCCGAGCCGATCCTGCAATGGCAGCGCACCGGCATCATTCAGCGCCGCGCCGGTCGGGTCGCCGGTGAGAACTGGGCCTTGGTATCGAGCGCTGCCTATTCGCTCGATGCCATGTTCAGCACCGGCAATGCTCATGCCATGCTGACGATTCAACGGCTCGCCAAAATGCTCGATCGTCACATCGGCAAGCCGAGCCTGGCTGCGGAGTTGGCTGGTTATGAAAGGTCGATGCAACGAGAAATCGATTTTCTCGACCATCTCGTTCACGGATGTTACTTGTCGTTCCGCTGGTTTCCGCTGTTGACGGCCTGGACGATGTATTATTTCACCGGAGCAATCGCCGCGGAACACCGTCGGCGCAACGGGATTTCCGCAGACAACGAAGAGATTCTTTCTTCGCACATTCCGGCTTTTCAAGAGGCTGTGATGCGCAGTTATCGAGACCTGTTGCGGATGAATTGTGCCGGCGGGCCAACTACACAAGAAATTCAGGCGTTCGAGCGACAAGTCGCAGCCGACATTGCTCCCTGGAATGTCGCGCGGCTATGCGATCCGGCGAAGATGAATTTGTATCCCTTCGGATGACGGATGTCTTCTCATCGCGATGGTGTTCAGTTCAAAGTTCAAGCACTGCCAGCACAACACCCTGCACACGCCGATCTTCGCATGCAGATTCGTGAGTAATGCCGGGGACGGCGATCATTCGATCGGCTGCTGCCATATTCACTCGAAATGCTCTTGAAGGGCTGTCTTCATTTCATTGACCCTGACATTACCAGCGTCGACGGTCAATTCCAAATGTACGGGCCTTCCCTCAAGATGGATCACGAACGGCTGCGTTGATTCGTGGTTGGCTTCTTCAACAAACGTGGAGTCCCAATTCTGTTTGCGGCTCGCGGACGGGCACTGGTTCCAAAGATTCCGGGTGGTCCGGACGCGCACGGGGTTACCGTCCAGGTCGGTGACTGTCGAGATGGTGCCGGGCACAGGATCGATTAATTCGACGGGATCATCGACCAGCTTTAATGAGAAGCGCTGCTGCATTTGCGTCTTGAAATGGAAAAGCTTGGGGAGAACATAATCACCCGTCAATTCCAGTGAGAGAGGCCCGGCACGGTATGGGACTGGGCCTGCGCCGATCGGAAAAGCAATGGATTCCCGCACCGCAGCCAAGGCGTCGGCATTCCCGATCGTTTTGCGAATGCTTTTCCACAAGCGGCGGAATTCCGTTTCGGCTTCGGAGTCGATGCAGTTCGCCATCAAGTTCAACTGTGCCCAATCTCCTTCGGGGAAATGCAAGAATCCGAGCCACAGTTTCAAGGCAATTTCAGTCGATGATTTCGGTGGGATGGTTAAAACAGCAGTTTCGACTATCCCGCTTTCAACCTCTTCGGATTTGTCGCTGACAAGTTTGGCATTGGAATTGGTCGTGATTTTCCCGATCACACGTTTAACCGTCTCCGAAAACTTCGTCTGATCCAGATGTTCTGCGCAATAGCTGACGGCAACCTTACGCCGGGTTGATGGCGACCCGAAAGTGTACTCGGTGTCGTCCGTCAGGTTCGCCAGGATGGACTCTGAGTTGGTCGCATCGATCACCGGTTTTTCGAGCAGTTGATCCGGCATGGTGAACACGTCCACGAAAATGCCCATAAACGAATGTAACTCTTGTCATTATTTTAGCGGTGGTTTGGAGATAGTTCAACGGGCAGGTACCCGAGATGCCTCCAACAGCCTGCGCCGACGGCTCGGATGCCTCGGTAAATCCCGCGCGGTAATCGATTGAACGCGCTCGGCAACGAGTCGGATCCCCGTGGGGATCGTTCACGGTCAGGCGTTGCAGTGGACGGCGTGAAAATCGACTCGTTTACCTTTTTTCACCAAAATCGTGGTTTTCTTCTTTACACTTCATTTTGCCGGAGGTATAACCAAACGGATTGGTGGACGATACCATCTCGCAAATTGGTTGCCTGACTTTGACTCCATACCTCCGAGAAATGATGAAACGATGGAGGCGAGGTTCGTTCCTCGCACTTCTCGTATTGTTTTTCTCGTCAAAGGAGGTTCAGGCGGACTGCGGCGATTACGTTCATATCCTCCCTGCCGGCGTTTCGCTAGCGCAGGAAACTGCATCGGGTGAAGAGATCCCGCCACCGGATACCCCAAAATGTCCTTGCCGTGGACCAAATTGTTCCGGTAACCCGCTGCCTTTACTACCGCCCGTCCCTGCCCCACCGCCCGCGCCTTCAACTCCATCCGATCTGATTGTTGCCCCGGCAGATCCCGGCCATTCGCCGGACAGTACGCCGCTGTTTCTTGGCTCACCTCTGGTTCCTTCCACGCCTGTCGACTCAATCTTCCATCCTCCGCGCCCCTGACCTCTAAAAAGGCCAATCCCATTCCCGTTTTCTGAATCCCCGGATTCTGGGTAAGGGTGCAGGCACCTACATCAACAACATTGCCGGCGATTTTACATTCCATCATTCGTGGCCAAGGCCATGATTGGCAAGACTTGCGATCTGCATTCGGCGAGTTTCAACTTAAACTGCTTTTCTCCTGTTGGGTGGGTCGAGGCTTTGCGAGGCCCGCCGCGAGTGACAGCTCCTGTAGGGCGGGTCGAGGCTTTGCGAGGCCCGCCGAGAGTGACAGCAGTGCGTGGAAACTCCATTGATGCGTTCGCATTCCTTCAAACTTTCATTCGTACTTCGTTATTATTGGAGTTTTCAAATATGTCAGAGAAACGATCCGCCTTCACTCTTCTGAACCTCCTGGCAGTATTTGCCATCCTCGCCATCCCCGTGGGGATCCTGGTACCGGCGATTGAAGATGCTCGCGAAGCATATGCCCGAACGCAGTCTCAGAACGCTCACGTTCGGATTGAATCCCAGGGACAAGAAGGCAGGCCGACCAAGGTCCAACCATCGACCAATTCGCTTGCATCTCTCTTTCAGCCGATGGAACTTGCGTGTTTGCAAACGGACAAGTGATTCATTGAAGCCAAGGATGGCTGGCGTGCCTGGAGATTGTTTCTTAACACGCGAAGAGACCTTCTCTTTCGTTCTTGTCGTGTCACGACCGCACCAGGAATCGGGCCGCCAGCCATCTTTTTGGGGATCCATGTCGCCTGTTGGTTTTGGCAAACAGTGTTCAACAGTAACCAGCAACACGGTGGTAGCCAGACTTGACGCTTGTTCCGCGAGGCTTGATGAAACATGGGAAGCGAGGAACCTTCTTCGCGCTTCTCGTGCTGCTATTTTCATCGAGGAATGTCCAGGCAGATTGCGGCGATTACGTTCAGATCTTGCCTGGTGGTGTTTCGATCAAGGATACAGTAACGTCCGATCACTCTCCCGCCGCAGCGCCGGTGCCAAAAACGCCTTGTCATGGAGCGAATTGTTCCGGCAATCCGTACCGCACGATTCCCCTCACGTCCGGTCCGACAACCTCGACGTCCCTGGAACTGATTTTCGTCCCGGCGATTGCAATGGATTCACCTGAGAGAACAGCTCTGTTTACGAGTTCACCTCTTTATCCTTCGACAACTCCCGTTTCGATCTTCCATCCGCCGCGCAACTAAACCCTCCCAACAGCACGCTCGACTTGTCCATCCCCGGACCTCGCTGGGGCACAGGTCTTCGCGCGCCCATCAACAACATTATTCATCGCTGCTTTCATCGTGGCTGAGGCCGTGATGGAGAGTCCATGCGTTGCGCACCTTGTCGCGCCTCACAACGGCTTTGCCGCACGCTTGAGGCCGGAGCGACTTCGTGGCTGCGTTCGCATTTGTTAGGCGTTCATTTGTACTTTTCTAACGGGAGTCTTTCACAAATGTCTTCTAAGAGATCAGCATTCACGCTCATTGAGCTATTGGTGGTAATCGCCATCATCGCCATTCTCGTCGGGCTTTTGCTGCCCGCGGTCCAAAAAGCCCGCGAAGCAGCGGCCCGGGTCAAGTGCCAGAACAATCTCAAGCAGTGCGGGTTGGCCTTGCACAACTACTTGAGTGCGAACGGGGTGTTTCCCGAGGGAAACGATGCTAACGGTTTCACAGCTCAGTGTTATATGTTGCCCTATATTGAACAGAACAACTTATTCCTCGAAATCAACTTCACGATTAAGCCCAGCCTCAACGTGACCCCTTGGGCGACCCCGGTCAAGATCTACCGGTGTCCTTCGGACTCGGGGTCGAACTTGCCGGTCACCGATGCCGGCAACAGCTACCGCATCAATGATGGAACCATCGTCGTCAACAGTTACCCCACCGCGGTCAACGTCGCCATGCCGGCACCCAACGGCGGCTTCTGGGCGAATATGGCATTTGGTTATGCGGACATTACCGATGGTTTTAGCAATACTGCGGCCATGAGCGAGCACATCATTGGGGATTTCTCGAACTCTGTCTCCACCGCGAACGGCGACACTTACGAACCCGGAACATACCCTGCCAACGCGGCCCAAGCGTATGCCGAGTGCATGGCGATCGACATTACCAACCTCGCATATCAGGGCAATTCCAATGCGGGAGATACCTGGATGAATGATACTCATACCAGCACGCGCTACTATCACGCTTTTCCTCCCGGCAGCCGATCGTGCATGTACCCGCCGCAGCGAATCGCGACGACGGCCAACAGTAACCACACGGGCGGCTTGGTTAACGTGCTCATGTTCGATGGTTCGGTGCGGACGGTTTCTTACTCGATCTCTCTTGCGACCTGGCAAGCCGTCGGCACGCGCAATGGCGGCGAAATCATTGGTTCTGACTGGTGATTGCATGTTGTAGGGCGGGTCGAGGCTTTGCGAGGCCCGCCGTGCGCTGCGATGTCGTAGGGCGGGTCGAGGCTTTGCGAGGCCCGCCGTGCGCTGCGATGTCGTAGGGCGGGTCGAGGCTTTGCGAGGCCCGCCGTGCGCTGCGATGTCGTCCAAGGCGGGCCTCGCAAAGCCTCGACTCGCCCTACCGCCAGATGGTTGCGGGCTCAGCCCGCCTTAGGAGTCAGAATGATTTGCAGCAAACTACGATTCGCCCTGGTATTAGGTTCGATTGCGATTACCGCTGCGTTGATCGGGTGTGCGCCCGGCCCACTCCGAAAATCGGCAGTCCCGAAAAAACCGATGAGGCATTCGGACCTTCCTCACCGCCTGGCAGAATGGCGAGACGATGGAAGCGTTTCGGACGCGGAAACCGTCCATTACCTCCAAGGATTCGCGGTGGCGCGATAATTATCAGTTGCTCCGCTATGAGATCCAGGCGGACGGCCAGACTCCTGCCGGCTACGACCGGCAGTGCCGCGTCGTTCTTTGGCTTTTAGGACCCGATGGCAACGAGACTGAAGAAACCGCCATGTACACCGTCAGTATCCACCCGTCGATCGTTATCGTCAGGGTGGAAAGTTAAACGGCTGAAGAATGCAAAACGACCTTAAAACCTTCTTGAATTGGAGAAACTTCATGCGAACGACTATCATCGCGACGTTCACCTTGATCGCGACCTCGCCGGCCTTGAGCCGTGCCGAGGAGCCTGGAACGACACCGCGTCCCGTCCCGTTGACCCGGCCCGACATGAAACAGATGCTCGAGGATATGAAGGCTCGCAAACCGCGTATCCCGCTGCCCGAGTTGACTGATGAAGAGAAAAAACTCGGCGAGCGTGGGACCGGCTATGAGGCTCGACTTCGCTCCCAGTACATGCCGGCAGGCGATGGGCGCGGCAACGGCGGCGGAGGCGGGTTTAGCCGCGAGGCCGACCCGGCCATGTCACTGGATTACCGCTTCAAGACCGAATTGTTCTGGATCGTGTCCCGAACGAATAACTGTCAATACTGCATGGGCCACCAGGAATCCAAACTTCTTGGAGCAGGCATGAAAGAGGATGAAATTGCCGCTCTCGATGGGGACTGGTCCGAGTTCACGGATAAAGAACGTGCAGCCTTTGCGTTTGCCAGGAAATTTACCTACCAGCCTCACCTCTTGAACGATGCCGATATCAACGCTCTGCGCAAGCATTACAAGGATTTGCAAATCCTTGAGATGATTCTCTCGATGGCCGGGAACAACTCGATCAATCGCTGGAAGGAAGGAGTAGGCGTACCGCAGTCGGCTAATGGCGGCGGGTTCCGGCGCAAAACCGATGCGCCCGCGGCCAAAGAACCGCCAACAACGAAACAGACTTACCTCACGCCGACTTCGGAGACTTATAAAAGCAAGATCACCAAGGTTGCGCCCTACCTGATCGATGACAAGGCCGAAGGGTCACGTCGCCCGACTGTATGCGTCAGACCTGCGCTGGAAAGCCGGGCAGAGGTTGAGAAGGCTCTCAATGTCGCCAGAAAACGCACAGCCCGGCTGCCTCTCATCGATGAGGAAAAGGCTCGCGAGCTTCTCGGCGAAAACGTCCGAAAGGTTCTTTACCCGGGTGGATGCTCTTGTTGTCGAATTTCCCAAGAGATGGCAAGTCCCGAATCTTGGGAATCCAATCGGCGGAGGCCAAGGGCGACCTCAAGCCGTTACTGAAAGCGCAGGTGAGCTGGATCATTGCCCGTCAAGATCGTGCCTGGTATGCCATCGGCCAGGCCAAACTTCGTCTCAAAGAGGCGGGCTGGTCGGATGAGCAAGTTTACACGCTGGACGGCAACTGGTCGAAGTTCTCCCCAACCGAGCAAGCCCTTTTCACGGTTGCCCGAAAACTGGCGGCATCTCCCGTAGTGTTGACGGATGACGACGTTGCCAAAGCAGTCAAGTTGGCCGGTCCTCGCGATGTCGTGCAGTTAATCAGTTACACCACCAACCGAGCTTCCTTCGATCGCATCACGGAAGCTGCGGGTTTGCGAATTGAAAAGTGATTCATTGAAACCAAAGGTGGCTGGTGTGCCTGGAGATTGGTCCTCACACGCGGGGATCTTTCTTACTCGTCCTTGTGTGTCTCGACCGCACCAAGGATCGGGCAGCCAGCCATCTTTGCCGGGTTCAATGTGGCCTTGCACCTGTGAGCAACATTACATCTGCGTCAATACACTGTCTTTAGCCGGGGCATTCGCTCCGGGAATCCATTCGTCGGGGGTTTGTCGATGACCTGGATCAAAACTGTTCCCTACGCAGAGGCGAGTCCCGAACTGCGCGGACTTATGAAGCCATCCGCAGTCTTTACCCATCCGAGTATGAGGGCGAGTCGCCGGCAAGTCTCATGCGGCCCGACGGCACCAGCGATAGTATCGTTGCTGCCCACAGCATCATCCCGGAGGCGATGAAGTATATGATGTCGGGCTTTGCCGTGTTATTGCGGCCGAGCTTACCTTTGACGCGCCGACAGCACGAGATGATCGCATCCGTGGTATCCGTTCACAACCAGTGTTTTCACTGAGCCGAGAGCCACGTTGAGTTTCTTCGTCAGGCCAGCCTTGATGAGGAACTCGCCGCCGCGTTGCGGCGGGACTACACTCAGGCCGATTTATCCGAGCAAGACCGTGCCATGCTCGATTTTGCCGTTCTGTTGACCAAAGCAGCCTACAAGACGACTCCGGATGACCTCAACAGGCTCCGCGCGGTCGGCTTCGACGACGTTGGAATTCTCCAAATCACGCTCATTGCCTCCTGGTTCAATTACATCAACCGCGTCGCCGATGCGCTCGGCCTCAGTAAGCCGTTGGATTAGAGACAGAATCATGGCTTCTTCTCTTCCGATTTCTTGCCCTCTTCGCGGGCAAAGACATTGACGGGTTCCAGCGGCAACTGAAAGGCGTCGGCCACGCGCGTCATGTAGTTGCACCAGCCACCGTACCAAACGATGTCGATGGCGCGTTCTCGCCCAAACACATCCACCAGTCGTCGAATGTCCTTGCCGGTAATCGACGCCGGCTCAGCGGCAATCCGGTGAGCGAACTGAAAGGCCAGTTGCTCCGCCGGCGGGAATGCCGACCAGTTCGCTTCCGCCAGGTTCTTGGTGCGCTTCTTGATTTCATCCTGCTTCAGACCCGCGACCGCGAGCAGCATCTCACTGTGACCCAGTCAGTAATAACACTCATTGCTCCTGGTAATCACCCAAAAATAAGTATTCGCAAAGACCTGATCGAGTTTGGACTCCTCGTCAAACATACTCATGCACTCGAACCAGGCCTGCGTCAGAAGGGGCTGATAGCCCAGGCTCACCCGGCTCCAGGCAATCCGCGCCGACCGCTTTTTGGCTGCGGGCGGAAGCTTGTCGAGGCTTTCGAGGGGCGGTAGTGGAATGCGAGGTTCTTTGCTTTTGAGCGGATAGTGCCTTTTGAACCTGGCCGAAATCCTCGGTGCGCCAGTTCGGCTTTTCTCCGAGAGAAACCGATTGGACTTCGCCGATCCGGTTCCAGTCGGAACGGTTCGGCACCGGTATTCTCGCCTGTCGCTCTTTATCGAGTTGAAGTTCCAGCGGAGGGTACGGCCCATCCGCTTCAACCTCAACTCCGAGCGCCAGAATAATGCGGTCCTGAAAATTGGCGTGAGCCAGCGTGTGCACAATGGCGACGACTTTCTCTGCACCAAAGTGTTTGATGAGGTCGGCAACCTCGTCATCGGTCACTTTGTAAGCAGCAATTGTCAACTTGCGGGCGAATTGCAGTGCCGCACGCTCGAAGCGGGCATGTCATTCCATTGGCCGGTCATGAGTCTCTTGAGTTCCACTTCGGTGATGCCCGCGCGCCTGAGGTCGGCCTCCGCATAGCGCCTGCTGTAAGCGCAGCCTATGGCGTCCGCAGCCACCCAGCGAAGCTTGCCGTACAGCAGTTGACCGAGCGGGTTCTTGACCCGGTGCACATAGTCCAGTTTCAGCATCAGCGCGGTCGTCTTCGGTAACGAATCGATCAATGTTCGTGCCCAGGCCGGCAGCGCCGGCTCCGCGCGTGGCAAGAGTTTCCAGGCGTCGTTATTGCTCAGGCTGGGTAGTCTGGACGTTGGTTTTTTCTCGAATTTTGGCTCCTTGTTCTTCCCGACACTTTCGAGCAGGCACATCACCAGCGCTTGCTCCATTTCACCGACCTTGAAGCCGAAAGGCCCCCGGCCGGTCTTGTAGGCAACTTTCCCCTTGGGATCGATCACGTACATGCGCGCCGGCATTCCGCTATAGCTATTGCCAACTTTGTCGTTGATTTCATCCACGACGACCGGCATGGTCGGTTTGAGCTTCTTGCAAAATTGATCGCAAACCTTCACTCGCTCACCCAATTCGATGGGCTGCTTGACGGCAATTCCGACCTTGGCGTTGGATTCCATTTTCCAGCCATCGGTCGGGTGTGCCTCGCGGACGTAGACCATGACAAAGTGGGCCTTGCCCTTGAAGCGCTGATAGACCAGTTCCACATCAGGGTAGAACGATCGGAACGGCCCGCACGTGAAGTTGCCGAAGATCAACACGACCGGCTTGGGGCCGATTAATTTCGATAATTGGATGGTGTCGTTGCCGTCCACCGTTTTAAGTGTGAAATCGGTGCGCAGCTTCATCGACTTTCGGTCCTTCGTTCAGCGAGCCGATCTCGCCCGCGTACAGGCCGCGCACCAGGACGGGAATGGAAGGTTCATCGCCCGGCGAGAAGCCTTTTGCTGCTGCTCCGCCCAGGAGCGCACCGCGCAGATCTTCCGATGTCAAGTACTCCTTGCCGTCAGCTGTCCTCTTGAAGAATTCTTCCAGATCGCTCTGCGTCAATTTGCCGTCGCCGCGGCTATTGATGCGCCGGAAGAGACGGTTGACCATGTAGGCTTGTTGGACCCAGGGGTTTCGATCCGACCAGTCAAGATCGCCGGCAGTGATTCTCCCATCGCCGTCGCGATCGAGCTTTTTGAAGAGGGCTTCCGGCCCCCGGAACTTGTCGCGCTCAATCGCTCCGTCTTTCGGATCGATTTCGTGTCTCTGTGCCAGCCACTTCCAGGTAAATCGTGATTCTGCCGGTCCGAACCAGCCTTCCTGTGGCCCCAATTGGGAGCCGCGAAGAATGGCGGAAAGCATCCGAACGGCTTCAGGCTGCTTTTTGCCTTCATAAGCCTTTTCCAATTCATCGGCAGCCTTGGCTGCTTCTTTTGGGTTGGCCAGTTGTTCCGGCGTGAATGTCGGCAAACGCAGCGCACCGGAGCGATTCGGCGGAGCGATCGGTTTCTTGGACTCGTCGGACCTTGAAATGGGCGCAATCAGCACCGCTATTGAAAGAACGCAGAAATACTGTCGGCAACGCATCAGTAAACTCCATGATAAATTCGTTGATGTTAATGGATGGAACAATCGTGGGTGGTCTTCTCACTTGGGGCCGAAGGCATTGGGAGCCCGCAGCGCAAGCAAGGCAGAACTCGTACCCTTGCTTGCGCGTCGGGCTCCCAATATCTGTGGAATTCCGAGGGGATTGGGAGCCCGCAGCGCAAGCAAGGCGGAACTCGTACCCTTGCTTGCGCGTCGGGCTCCCAATATCTGTGGAATTCCGAGGGGATTGGGAGCCCGCAGCGCAAGCAAGGCAGAACTCGTACCCTTGCTTGCGCGTCGGGCTCCCAATATCTGTAGAATTCCGAGGGGATTGGGAGCCCGCAGCGCAAGCAAGGCGGAACTCCTACCCTTGCTTGCGCGTCGCTCCCAAACGGCTGCGCCATTACGCATGTCTCATTTCCACCGCGAGAAGCATAAATTCAGCTTTTTGCGCGCAACGGTGGCGCAACGAACGGGACTTTTGGCGGCAGTTTAGCTGCGAGGTGGATGAAAGATCGATTCGGGTAATGAATCGGTCATCTGGTGAAATGTGAGTGGAAACAACGACCCGTGGTCTTGAGTCGCTTCGAGTGATTCGCCGGCGACGATCGCGTCCGATATCCCGCCCCCGACCGTCGTCGGGGCAGCGGGTGTTATCGGCAGAGAGGGCAATTCTCGTTGCGAACAATTCGGACCTCGACAAGGGCATCCGCTTCCGGGATCGCTTTGGTTTGGCGGAGTGCTGTTGTCGGAAACGTCGGCGACATTATTTGCAGCGGGCAAGATGTGGATGTAATCGCCACAAGTGGCACCGGCATTTCGAGGAGCAACAACGCCAATAAAGCATGCAAGGATTGCTCCTATCAGCCAGCGTCGCGCCACTTTTTGCGGTGATGAAGCCACTTCGAACCTGCGTTTGAATGAAGAGTTGACAATTTGTTTGTACCCCCGCACGGTCGCCATGTAAAGAATAAAGTTTGCAAAGATTCGAAATGTTATCCGAACGCCGAAGGCATAGTTCCGGCAAGGTTTGTTCCTTTCGGTCTGCCTTTGCTAAAATATCCTCGGTACTGCTCACTCCTCATTTCTTGCTCGACGAGCAAGAAATTTATCGGCGCGTGCAACGATTTAAGCGGAGCGTCGAGTCATTCCCCCTCTCCCCTGTACTCAGGGGAGAGGGTTGGGGTGAGGGGAAGAGCCTGCCACCATGAAAAACGCGTCTGGGAAGGGTGATGGTTCAACCCCTCACCCTAACCCTCTCCCCTGAGTACAGGGGAGAGGGGATTAGTGCTTGCTCTCTCTGTTCCACTTGATTGCGGCTATGCCGCGCTGTGAGAGAGGAAAACTACTTCATGGAGAATCATGCGCCTAAGCCCGATTCATTATGTTTTGATCGTACTGGCAGTTGCAGCAATTGCCGTCGTCGCCTTTCTGACGCCCGCTCCAGAATCCCTGACGGCAACGATCACTCACCATCCATTCCGCCCGTACCCGAAGTTCATTTCGCCGACACAACCAACGCTGCGGGCATTCATTTTCGGCACTTCAACGGTGCCGGCGGTGCGAAACTTTTGCCGGAAACCATGGGATCGGGCGTAGCGGTTCTCGACTTCGACCGCGACGGCAAGCCCGACCTGCTGTTCGTGAACTCCTGTCCCTGGCCCGGTAATCCCACTCGGCCGAACGGATCGAAGCCGGCTCTTTACCGCAACATGGGCGATGGAACCTTTGAAGATGTCACCGAAGCCGTGGGACTGGGAGTGACGATCTTCGGAATGGGCGTTGCGGTCGGCGACATCGACAACGACCAATACCCCGACATTTTCATTACCGCTGTGGGAGGGAATTGGCTCTTCCACAATGTTGCCGATGGAAAGAACGGGCGTCGATTCGAGAACATATCGCAATCATCTCGCATTGAAAACTGCGCCCATTTGGCCCGATGCCAGTGCCGAGGCGTTTCTGCGCTGGCAAGGGTCGATCCCGTTTCCTTCCTCCGCCACCTTTCTGGACTACGACCTCGACGGCAAACTCGACTTGTTTATTTGCTATTATCTGACCTGGTCGCCCGCGAAAGACCTGTCGATCAACGCGCAGATCCCTGGCGTGGGCGGTGCCTATGTCCCGCCGCAACAATTCGAAGGAACCCATTGCGTGCTCCTGCGCAATATCGACGGCCTGCACTTCGAAGACGTTTCGGAAAGGGCAGGCATTCAGGTTCTGGAAGGCAACGGCAAGGCGAGAAGGAAGGTCGGCAAGGCACTGGGCGTCGTGATTTGCGATCCCGATGAAGACGGCTGGCCCGACATCGTCGTCGCCAACGACACCGAGAGAAACTTTTTCTTTCACAACGTACCCAGCCCGGATGGCACTCGGCACTTCGACGAGATTGGTTTGCCGACCAACGTGGCTCTTTCGGAGGGCCATACCCGAGGTGCCATGGGAATAGACTGGGGAGAATACCAGCCGGGCAAGCAGGCTTTGCTGATCGCCAACTTTGCCAACGAAGCCGATTCGTTTTTGACGCTGGTCGATCCCAAACAGATTCGCTTCGTCGATTCCGCTTCGGCAGTCGGTCTGGCCGATGCGTCCCGGCTGCCGCTGAAGTTCGGGGCATTCTTCTTCGACTACGATCTGGACGGCCGAATGGATCTTCTTACCTGCAACGGGCATCTTGAGCCTGAAATCAACAAGGTGCAAAAGAGGCAGAGCTACAAGCAGCCCGTTCAACTTTTCTGGAACATGGGCGACAAACCGCTGATGTTTGAACCCGTTACTTCCGCTCATTCGGGCGATGACCTTTTCAGGCCCCTCGTGGGTCGAGGCTGCGTTTACCTCGACTACGACGGCGACGGCGACTTGGATTTGGTTCTCACGGAAAACAACGGCCCGGCCAGGCTGTTTCGCAACGACAACGGCTGGGCCATCACTGGGTCCGGCTAAGACTAGTTGGAGATGGCAAGCGATCTTCCCGAGATGCCACAGGAGCGCATGTGACGCTCGAAGCCGGGGGCAAGCTCCAACACCGTTATCTGGCGGGGCTCGCGGCTACTTGAGCCAAAGCGAAGAGAGCGTAACCTTCGGCCTCGGCCATGCCGAGAAGATCGATCGCATCACGGTTCGCTGGCCGGGCAAAGGCCCGGAAGCAGCCCAAGAGTGGACCGACCTATCCACCAACCATAACTTCGAGCTGCGGCAAGGAGACCCGAATGTGTACACCCGTTGAGTATAGATGACTCATTGGAGTGCTGGCAGGTTCAGACTTCATCTGCCGCTCGCCTTAGAGCATTTCCACTTGTGTTTTGAACAAATATACAGTATATTAGATAATGTGAAAGGAAAATCAGTTGTGTAGTCCAGACAACAACAAACGAATTTCCGAACGTCGTGCTACAAGTTGCTACACTATTCGGCATGCGGATCAACGATTGAATAACCAAACAAACGAGACAGTACACGCGATGCTACAATTTGCTTCAATATACACCACCCGGTAAAGAATGAGCCGTTCTTGGTGTCTCAGAAACCAGCCTCGAAACCATCGGCTGAAGCCTTGCTGGCGCGTCGGGTTAACGATACATCTGCATTCCCAGAAACCAGTAAACCGCAGGTGGGTCGTTGTTAACCCGACGCGCGAGCGAGGCTCCAGCCGATGGCTTCGAGGCTGGTTTTGGTGAGAGGGTGGCGGAATCGTTGCGCACTCTCGTCGAGTATAACTTGGCGCGGCCTAAATTGAGATTATCCATCTGTCATCGAAAGTGCGAACGAACGAACGAACGAATTTCCGAATGCCGTGCTTCCAAGAAACTTCGCCTCGATCCAACGATTATTGATTTGATATTCTGGCGAAGTTACTTTCAGATGAGGGCCCGAAACCGGTGCAGACGCTACAAATTGCTACAAAAAATGGATTGTACGCCTGCAATCGCACATACGAACTAACGATTTTCCGAATGACGTGCTTCCAAGAACTAAAGCCAATCAAACGCTTATCGATTTGATGGATTGGCGAAGTCTTTGCCGATGAGAGCCCGAAACGGGGCGCAGACGCTACAAATTGCTACAAAAAATGGATTGTGCGCCTGCAATCGCACATACGAACTAACGATTTTCCGAATGACGTGCTACAAGTTGCTACAAAAATCTGGTTTTTGGAACAACGATTGAATAACCAAGCAAGCGAGACAGTGAACGCGATGCTACAAATTGTTTCCAAAGAACTTGGCAGTTGATCAAACGATTATTGATATGACACACTGACGCTACTACTGAAGCAGGTTGTCTGTATTGCAACCAGACTGCAATCATGGGATAAGAAAACACCCACACGATTGTGGGTATCGAATCGCTTCTTCCTAATGGAGAAGAACTAGGAGCGACCATGAACAGCTTTCGTCTTGTGAGTCTCGCGATTCTTTTCTCGATGTCGCCTGCGTTTGCGGGCAAGGACACTCCGGCTGGCAATGCCCTGACACGCGGGCTTGAGCGCGCCTTGGCGCGCGAGTACGACAAGGCAATCGACGACTACACCGAGGCCATCCGACTCGATGAGAAACTCGCATTTGCGTACTACTGCCGGGCATTGGCATTTCAGGTAAAGGGCAACCTCAACAAGGCGATCGAGGACTACTCCGCAGTAATACGACTCGAACCGATGGCTATCAATGCCTATTGCAATCGAGGTACTGTATACGGGATGAAGGGAAACTTTGATCGGGCAATTAAGGACTTCACCGAAGCGATCCGCTTGGATCCAAAAGAAGCTTCTGCCCATTACAACCGGGGGCTCGCTTACGATAAGGATGGAAGACTCGAAGAGGCCATCAGGGACTACACTGAAGCGATCCGGCTCGATTCGAAGTATACGGATGCCTACCACAACCGGGGTATTTTGCACACGAAACAGGAGAATCTGGAGAAAGCAACTGCGGACTTTACCGAGGCGATCCGCCTCAATCCTGAACTTGCCGGTGCTTATTACAACCGAGGCAACGTATCCCTTACGAAGGGTAACTTCGACAAAGCGATCGAGGACTACACCGCAACGATCCGAGTCGATCAGAACTATGTCGATGCCTACAACAACCGTGGCACGGCATATCAGAAGCTTGGGGACCTGGAGAAAGCATTTGACGACTTCACCCAAGCGATCAGCCTCAGCCCGCAGCATGCCGGTGCCTACTACAACCTGGGCAATGTTTACCTTTCCAAGGGTAACCTCGGCAAGGCAATCGAGGACTTCACGGAGGCCGTCCGTCTCAATCCGAACGACGTCAAAGCCCACTACAACCGGGGCTTCGCATACCATACCAATGGGGAACTCGACAAGGCGATCAATGATTACACCGCGACCATCCGAATAAGTCCGAGTCATTCTAAAGCCTACCACAACCGAGGTTCGGCAAACTTTGTCAAAGGTAAGCTCGACGAGGCGATCGAAGACTACACGGCTGCGATCCGCATCAATCCGAAGCTTGCGGAAGCCTTCGTCGGCCGGGGCACCGCATTCATGAATAAAGGCGACTCTCGACAAAGCGATCAATGATTACACCGAAGCGATTCGACTTAATCCGATGAATGCCACCGCTTACTACCACCGCGGCCTACTTTACGAGGAAAAAGGTAATCTCGGACAGGCGAAGAAGGACTACGACGACGCCATCCGGCTCGATCCGAGTCTAGGGAAAAGATCGAAGTAAGGAATCCATAGGGTGTGAACAATTAGAATTTGGGATTTCCCTAAATGGGGTAATTCGGGTAAAACTTTCGTGGGCCGGAACCCACGATCATGGCGCGATGCTGGATGCTTCGCGCTGTCAGGGATTTATTCGCATGGATGTCAGAGACAATTCGGAATCGATCGCAGTTGAGCGGCGTCTTCGTTGGACGGATGTGGTCTTTTTACTCGTCGTAAGTCTATGTCTATACGGTTACTCCCTCGTTCAACATCGCGTTCTCACCACGCATGAAACGACTCACTGCATCAACGTCGTTGAAATGTTCAGTAACGGCGAGTGGTGGATACCGACCTACGGCGGCCGGCCCTGGCTGGAACGCCCGCCCCTGCCCCACTGGATCACCGGCGGCGTCGCCGTGGTCGTAGGTGATGTCTATCAGGAGTCGGCGCTTCGTCTTGGTTCCATACTCATCGGCACTCTGACCGTCCTGGTGTTCGCCTGGGCGGTGACATCCGCGCTGGGTCGCGGCATCGGCGTGATGAGCGGAGCCATTCTCGCAACCGCCCGCGAATTTGCTGCTTACTCAACCGGACCGGAAGCAGATATTTTTCTCTGCGCCATCGTGACCATCACTGGGGCCTTTTTCATTCGCATGGAGTTTGGGCCGGTATCGGATCAAGCCCAACAACAACGAGGCTTCTTCGGCAAACGGCCCTGGTATGTCGTCGCTTTTTTCCTCGGCATGGGCCTGACCAACATGGCCAAAGGGCCAATGTTCGGGGCCAGTTTCCTGTTCAGCTCTCTGGGTATCTATTACCTGTGGGTTCGCGATCGCGCAGCTTGCAGCGTTACGTCTGGTTGTGGGGCTGGTTGATTTTCGCAGGAATTAGCGCCATTTGGCCGCTGGTTGCCTATTCCCATTATCCCGACGTGGTCGATCTGTGGCAAAGCGATTACGGGGGCCGGGTCAGCGCCAACTGACATGCACAGAGCCGGTCTGGTATTACTTCGTCCACCAACCTTGGAACCTGTTCCCCTGGACCATTTGCGCGTTCGTCGGCCTCGGTATGACCTGGCGGAAGGTTTGGAAATCGGGGGAGAGCGTGCAGCGCTGGATTTGGTGCTGGGCCTTGGTGCCGATTTTGATGTTTTCTTGCTTCCGGGGCAAGCATCACCACTACATGCTCAACTGTATTGCGCCCTGGTCGGTTCTCGCCTCCATAGGCTGCATCGGCTTGTGGCGATTCGTTCAATCGACACCCAAGTGGTGGCGCTCGCCCTGGATGAGTGTCATAACGCTGGGAATTCCCGGCGTGATACTGCTGCTGATTCTGGGCAAAAAGATTCCTGGGCCGGAGTATGTCCGCTGGATCTTAACGGCCGGATGGCCCATCTATGCTTTTCTGGCGTGGTGGTTGATTGCGCATCGCCAAGGTCGAATTGCCTTCGGCGGCATCTGCGCCGGTCGTCTTGGTCAACTGTCTTGCCTACGCCCATCGCACCGCATTTCTGGACCGATATGCCGATGATTCTCTGTTCCTTTGTAAAGTGCGGGAAGAAGTTCAAGCCGATCAACCGATATGGGTTCTTGTCGACAACAATCCGCTCGATGCCTCTTGGCGGTTGTTTTACCTTGGGCCGCGCAGCCGGCTCTTGCACAATGCAACCTTCTTGAGAAGTGATCGTTTCGAGGAGCCGACGGTTTATATCGTCTGTCGAAAGTCGGATGAAAAATCGCTGCAAGAATATGGCACGGTCGAGCAACTCGACCAGAGCCGAAAAAGTCGTGGAGAAGAATCACCCGCCGATCGATTTACGCTTTATCGGTTGCGCTTTTATCCCCATTTGGAACGAGTTCCAGGGAATGTACGGATCACTCCCATGCAGGCTACAGGCCGAAAACGGGGGCCTTATTTGAAACCGATCCGGCACACGGCAAGTCTGGAGCGTTGAAGCGTTCCGAACGATGGACAAGCGGGACGCTTGTCCTACGTCGCGTGCTACTCGTAGGAAAAGCGTCCCGCTTGTCCGCTTTTGGCCGTTCCGAACGATGGACAAGCGGGACGCTTGTCCTACGTCGCGTGCTACTCGTAGGAAAAGCGTCCCGCTTGTCCGCTTTTGGCCGTTCCGACCGATGGACAAGCGCGGGACGCTTGTCCTACGTCCTGCGGTACTCGTAGGAAAAGCGTCCCGCTTGTCCGCTTTTGGCCGTTCCGACCGATGGACAAGCGGGTCGCTTGTCCTACGTCGCGTGGTACTCGTAGGAAAAGCGTCCCGCTTGTCCGCTTTTGAACCTCGCCGGGAATGCAAACCATGATTCGTTTTGGAACTCTGCTTTTGATACTGCCGGGATTGACCGGCTGTGGCGAAACGCCGCATGCACTGTATCCCCTGGAAGTGACTTCAAATACTCCCTTTGCAGTGGAAACCGATCAATACGATCGCACGGCAACGGGTCAGATCCGCGGTCGGGTCGAATGGAACGGGCCACATCCGGAAAAAGCAAGTTACTACTATCCGACTCTGTTTCCAGGGGAACTGAGTTTGCAGCAACCCTTGCGCAATCCGCTGATACCGCGCATTTCCGAACACAACGATTTGGCGGATGTGGTTGTCTACCTGCGCGGCGTTGATCCACGACGTTCACGGCCCTGGGACCTCGCCGAGGTGCAAGTCGAAATTCAAAACGAGCAGATGCGAGTGATTCAAGGTGCCGCAACCAATTCGAGATTCGGTTTCGTTCGCGCGGGTCAGAAAGTGGAGATGATCTCGCACAATCCGAAATTGCAACTCCTTCGCGGACGGGATGCGGCATTCTTCACGATCACTCTGGCCAAAGTGAACGAGCCACGGCATCATCGATTTTCAAAGATTGGCCGAGTCGAACTGAGCAGCGCCTCGATGCAGTTTTGGATGCGTGCCTGGTTATTCGTGACCGATCATCCTTATTTCGCACGAACCAACGATGGCGGGGAATTCGAGTTGACAAATGTTCCGGATGGGACGTATGATGTAGTGTGCGTAGTTCCCAACTGGAATTTGCAGCGTGCCGAGCGCGACCCGGAGTTGATGGGCTTTGCTCGCGTTTGGTATCGACCGATGGTGGAACAAGTTCAGCGCGTGGAGGTAAAGCGGGGAGAAACGACGAAGATCGATTTCAAGGTGCGAAATGAGGATTTCGAACAGCACGAAGAAGCCGTAGATCATCCGTCCTTCACGACACCTTTCGCAGCGCAGTCGAATCCTTGACACCCAGATTCTCATAGATCTGCCGGGTCGCATCCGATTTATTCAAGGTATAAAAATGGATGCCCCTGACATCGTAGTGCAACAGATCACGACACTGCTCGGTTGCCCACATCGTGCCCACGCGCGACCACGGCGTCGTCATCAGCGCAACGGGCAATCGAACGCAGAAGCGAGGCCGGGATTCTCACCCCCAAGGCCAGCTCCGCCATGCGGGTCATGCCCGATTTGCTGCTGATCGGCATGATGCCCGCGATGATCGGGACTTTGATTCCGGCGAGATCGCAACGATCCCGAAAATCGTAGAAGTCGCGATTGTCGAAAAACAGTTGCGTGCAAATATAGTCCGCACCCGCATCGATTTTCCGTTTGAAATGATCCATTTCCGACAATCGATTGGGTGTGCCGGGATGGCCTTCCGGGAAACCCGCCACGCCGATGCCGAAACCGCGCGAATCCGGCGCGTTGCTTCGCGATCGGATGAATTTCACGAGATCCTCTGCGTATCGAAACGCATCATTCGAGCGGTCGAAGTTTTGCAGATTGCGCGGCGGATCGCCGCCGAGTGCCAGGATGTTCTCGATCCCGGATGCTGCATAGCGCTCCAGTATCGCTTCCATTTCGGAAAGAGAGTGGCAAACACAAGTCAGATGCGATACCGCCGTCAGTTTCGTTTCGCGATGGATCCGGACAACGAGATCGTGAGTGCGCTCGCGCGTGCTGCCGCCTGCGCCGTATGTTACCGAGACGAACGAGGGACTCAACTCCTGAAGGCGGGCGATGGTGCCAAACAACTCGTTGGATGCTTCATCCGTCTTCGGCGGAAAGAATTCAAAACTGAACGTGGTCCGGTGTTGGTAAAAAATGTCTCGTATGTGCATGATGACCATCTTTCCATTTCATGCTGTGAGAGAACCGAACTTCATGAATACTACGAATAGATACAATAGCGTTGAATGCAAGGTTGGGGCAATGCCAATGAAGCCCGAACGAAATTTTGGGTGTAACCAGATTCTCTGGGGGTCGTAGCGGCGGCATCCTGCCGCCGAGAGGTTGCAGACGGCGGCAGGATGCCGCCGCTACGACGATGCCCCCCAGAGAATCTGGCTGCACCCAAATTCCAAGTGTGAAAACTGAGGTTTTGATGTCGATTCAGCGTTTCCTCCCGTTGTTCATGGTGTTGTTGCCTTCTCCGGTTCTTGCTGCGAACCAAGCCGTGGAAGCCCGGCGGGGAATGGTGGTTTGCGTTTCTGCACCCGCTGCGAATGTCGGTGTTGAGATTCTAAAGCAGGGTGGAAATGCAGTGGATTCAGCCATTGCCGTTGCCTTTGCAATGGCCGTCACTTACCCACCCGCCGGGAACATCGGCGGCGGCGGCTTCATGCTCGTTTATCCGGGGGGCGAGCGCGATCCCGTCGTCTTCGATTACCGCGAAGTGTCGCCTGCATCGGTTAAGAAGGACACTCTCGCACACGAGAAAAACTGGTTCTCGCACCGTGCCGTCGGCGTTCCCGGAACGGTTCGAGGAATGGAATTGGCACACAAACAATTCGGCAAACTGTCCTGGAAAGAAGTGGTAATGCCCTCGGTCAAACTCGCAGAGGAGGGATTCCTCCTCTCAGGCCCGATGGCAGCGTCCCTGAACGGTATCCTGAAGCAGGCCAAGGACCAGGCCGAGTTGCAGCGCGTCTTTGGGAAACCCGATGGCTCCGACTGGAAGGTCGGGGACCAGCTCACGCAACGCGATCTGGCAAGCACATTGCGAAAGATCGCCGAGAACGGCCCCGACGCCTTCTATCGAGGACCGCTTGCGGAATTATTCGATAAGGAGATGAAATCGGGCAACGGCCTTATTACTAAAGAAGATCTTGCCGCCTATCGAGCCAAGGCAAGAAAACCGATTCACGGCACCTATCGCGGCTTCGACATCTATGGCCCTCCGCCACCGAGTTCGGGAGGGATCTGTCTGGTCGAGATGCTCAACATGCTCGAAACGGTCGATCTGAAAAAGTACCAGCGCTGGTCGCCGGAGACGATGCATTTCATGGTGGAGGCCAGTCGGCGCGCCTTCTGCGACCGTGCCCGTTATCTGGGCGATCCGGACTTCACCAAGATTCCCGACCATCTCACGTCGAAGGAATATGCGAAAAAGCTGGCACAGAAGATCGATCTGAAGCGCGCTACTCCCAGCGAAGCGCTAGCCGATGACATCCCGCTGTCGCCGGGCGGGGACAGCACGACTCATTTCTTGGTCATCGATAAACAGGGCATGGCCGTCTCGAATACCTACACTCTGGAACACGGTTACGGCTCGCGGATCGTGGTGCGCGGGGCGGGATACCTGCTCAACAATGAGATGGCCGACTTCAACACCAAACCGGGTGTGACCACCAGAACCGGCACGATTGGCACGGAGCCGAACCAAGTCGCGCCCGGAAAACGAATGCTCAGTTCGCAGTCGCCGACCATCGTGGCCAAGGATGGCAAAGCCTTCCTCATTACGGGAAGTCCAGGGAGCCGAACCATCATCAACACGGTTTTCAACATTGTGGTCGATGTCGTCGATTACCAAATGGACGTGCAGGCCGCTGTGGATGCTCCGCGCTATCATCATCAATGGTTCCCGGATACGCTTCACTTCGAGGGCCGAGAACAATATCCGGAGTTGGTGAAGCAGTTAAAGGTAATGGGCCACAACCTGGCAGAACCGAAAAAACGAGTAAACCAGGGCGATGCGCATTCGATCTGGATTGATCCGAAAACGGGGATTTACTATGGAGCAGCAGATAAGAGAATTGATGGGAAAGCAACGGGATACTGAGGTCTGCTCGACTTAGAGTCTTTCTACATGCAATTTGCGCCCTGCGCAAATTGCATGTAGCAGGGCGGGATCAATCCATTATCGATTTGATACACTGATGAAGTTCTTTGGTAGATGGGGCCGGCTGGCAGGGCTGGTACAAATCCTGAAGTCGCCAAACACTCTAACAAATGTTATCGGATGGAAGGACAAAGAAAAAATCAGCGAGATCGGCGAAAGACGATGTCTGTATAATGGTGGAAAGTTTTATCCATTCCTCTTATTTGAGGATCGATCGACTCATGAAAAAGACATTACCGCAAACCGCTCGACGGGCACGATCATTCATGGTCGCCGTCGTTGTCGGTGCAGCGCTAACCTCGCTATCTGCTCCCGAGCCGGTGGTTGCTTCTCACCCGAATCCGCAGGCCGTTCAGGATATTAGCCGATACTGTCAGGTATGCTGGCGCAATGCCAGGCTGCACCCCGATAACTGGTCCGATTGCACACAGGAAGTCTTGGCCCGGCTTCTGGAACGAGTGGAGCCGGCCCGGTGGTCGTCGCTTCTTCGAGAAGAAACGGAAGATCGCCGGGAATTTCTTCGCGCCATCGATGCCGTCAAAAAGCGGACGCAGGCGCTCGAAGAAATACGCCGGTCTGATCGATGAGGTCAGCGACCATCGCTATCAGCCTGAAACCTCCCGAAACGAATTCGCGAAGAACTCGATCGGGCAGCCAAGGCGGTGTTGAGCCGGCGGCAACAACGAATTGTACAAATGAGTTGTGCAGGTTGGGCGATTCCAGAAATCGCCGATGAATTGGGCACGACCGTCGCACGCATTAGCGACGAAAAGTACAAGGCGATCCGAAAATTGCGGAAGCATTTGGAGTCGTGAAGACGATGTGCAATGGCAGGCTGGGTGCCATTATAGCTGTACTCCTCACGCTCCGCGTGAAGAAAGTCCTCACGCGGAGCGTGAGGAGTACAGCTATAGCCACAGCCAATCGCCGATCATTTTTTCGATCCGATGCAATACAACGCATTTACGGTTTGAATGAAGAGGGCACCATCAGCAATTGCAGGGGTTCCCATGATCTCCACACTCGTTTCCTTTTTGCCTGTTCCCTCCTTCATCTGGACGTGGGTCAGCGCGTTGCCGGTCTCGCCGCCGGCCTGGACCACGCTGCACCATCCTTCATCGTTGAAGGCATAGATCTTGTCGTCGCCGGCGATGGGAGAAGCCCAGTATTTCCCCTTTTTGAGACGTTCTTGCCAGACATCTTTCCCGGTCGCCAGATCGGCGGAAATCATGGCACCGGCAGAGTTTATGTTGTAAACGCGGCCCTTGTAGACGAGCGGTGTACACGATCCCGATCCGAGCTTTTGCGATTGCCACACCTGCTCGACGCCATCGCCATCCGCTTTCGATTTCAGACAGGTCAAGCCGTTGCCGGGGACGAGGATTTTGTCCTCGACAACAACAGGAGTCACGATACCGCCGCCACGGGTGTTGAAGGTCCACAACTTCTTGCCGTTGGTGGCATCGTAAGCCACCAGTTCGGTTCCAGTTTGGAATAGAATTTCTGCCTTGGTGCCGAGTTGCCGCAAAGTAGGACTTACCCAGTTGATTCCCTTGGGACGAGCGATTTTCCAGATGTTCCGGCCATATTTGGTATCGACCGCGGCCAGGAAAGATTCGCCGTCCGAATCCATCGGAATGATCAGAGAATCGTTCCACAAGATCGGCGATGAGGCCATGCCGACCTGGTTGGCGATGCGCGGATAATCGCTGGTCAGCGAGCGATACCACTTCAGGTTGCCGTCCTTGTCGAACGCCGCGAGATCGGCCGTGGCGAAGAGCACGAATATGCCCTCGGCGCTGGCGCAAGGAGTAGGGGCGGCCATGCTCGATTTGGGATGGCAGCCGGTGTTGCCGGTGCCGAGCAGTTGCCGCGTCCAGAGTTGCTTGCCATCTTTGACGTCGAAGCAGCTTACATGGAGCCGATCGCCGCGCGTTCCCGATGCCGACACGACATAGACCCGCCCTTCAAATACGACGGGAGAAGCGACGCTTCGACCCGGAACATCAGCTTTCCAGCGAATGTTTTCCGACTTGCTCCAATTCGCCGGCAGGTTCTTTTCATCGCCGACACCGGCCCCATTGGCACCGCGAAACTGCGGCCAGTTGCCTGCTCGTGTGACCGCTCCGAGTAGAAGCAAGCCGAAGAAAACAGCGATATATTTCATGGGATGTCCTTTGAATGATAGCTTTGAAAAAAAATACAGTGCGCACGCTCACTTGCTGCTTACGACCTTGACCGGGACAGCGCCGCCGGTTGAATCGCAGATGCGCAGCTGGAACTTCCAATCCTGCGCCCATTCTTCGGTTTGATTGTTCTGACAGACTTTGACAAGAATCGCATTTTTCCCCGGTTTGAGCGTGGCGAGACCGAGATACTGATCGAAGCGCTGACCGTGATGATACTCCTCGCGGGCAAAGATTTCCTTGCCGTTGACGAATATCTTCACCGCGGCGATGCAGCCAAAGCGAATCTCAACCCGGCGTTCCTTGTCGGATTCGACGGTGGCGTATCCGTAGGCTACCGAATCCTTGAACTTGCCAAGAACTTTGTTGAAGTCCACGACGCCATAGGTGTCGGCGGAAGTGTGTTCTTTCCACTTGAGCATCGTTCCGCCTTTGCCTTCGAGCGTGGCGCTCAGATCGATTTTTGCTTCCGGGTCGAAAGCTTTGCCGAACCCGGCACCCTTGGTGCTGTCGAATGGCCCGATGACGGACCATTTGGCGACGACGCCGAAGTGGTTCGTCAGGTCTGCCTCGGCCTTGAGATCCTTGAGCTTTTTGGCAATCTGCTCGGCCTGATCGAGATCCCGGCTGGCCGCGAACAGCTTTTCGTATTGTTGTTTTGCAGCGTCAGGCTGCTCCTTGACAAGCGGTGCGACCTTTTCGAGCGCTGCGCTGATGGCATCCCTGCGAATATCGACGCTGGGATCTTCGAGCATTCCCGGCAGCAGCCGATCGGGTGCTTTGGGATCGACGGCAACCAGCAGTTCGTAGGCAACCCGGCGAGGAATGGCGCATGTTTCGTGTTCTTGACAAACGCTTCGAGTTGCTCGGCGGAAATCGGTTTCTTGGCCTGTTTGCGGTTCTCGAAGATTGCCTCGGCCGCGGTGCGAAGCCAGTTGATGGCGAGCGGATTCGCATTATCCATCGCTTCGAGCGTCGGGAAAAAAGCAGGCGCGCCCAGAGCTACCAGTTCTTTCCAGGCAGTACTGGCGTCCGAGTTGCCCGCACCTTCGGGACCAACCGATTTGATTTTGGCCAACAGCTTTTCCGAGGCCATATCCGCTGCATGCACTTGCGCTGCCGCGAGCGCAAACAGCAGCCATAGAGCGATCCATAAGCGTTGCATAATGCGATAAGCTCCTTGTTGGAAAGAAAGTCCGAACGAAGACCGAGAGAAAGCGGGAGAGGAGGTGAAGATTCATTTATGGGATCGAGAGCGCTTCGTCAGGCTGGAAAACTAAAACTCACAAGACGGGTCCGATGATTTCTCGACTCGCTCCAAGTGATGGATGGGGTACAACCCGATTTCAACTTGGGACTACTGCTCTAAAGTTACGCTCTCAATCAATACCCTTCTCCCTGAGATTCTGAGTCGCCCTTCCGCATAGAGTTGAATCGCTTCCGGGTAGGCCTCACATTCCTCCAGGAAAACTCTTCCCGCTAAAGACTCCGGCGTATCGTCTTGCAACACGGGAACCGGTCGTTGCAAAATGATCGGTCCGTGATCGTATTCGTCATCGACAAAATGAACGGTGCAGCCGGTCCACTTCACGCCGAAATCGATCGCCGCCTTGTGAACCCGGCCGCCGTACATTCCTTTTCCGCCAAAAGCCGGCAACAACGACGGATGAATGTTCATCACCCGCCCGGCAAAATCTACCGGAATGCGCAGGCGTTGCAGAAACCCCGCCAGACAGACCAGTCCTGCGGAACTCTCACGACACTTCTGAAAAATCGCCGCGCTGAAAGCATCGACAGTATCGAAAGCCTTTTGAGATATGATGTCCACCGGCAGACCCGCCCGGCGGGCACGTTCCGCGCCGAGGACATCGGGTTTATTGGAAATGACTTGCACTATACGGGCGGCGGGCGATCCCTGAGCCATGCGTTCGATGAGGTTTTGCAGGGTGGTGCCGGTCCCGCTGAGGAGTACCGCAATGCGAACAGGGATCGTCAAGATGCACACCTCAAATCAAGTCGATGGTACATGGGTAGCAGTCTCCATCAAAAGCGCACGTCGATGCACGGCATCCGCCAACAAACTTCGTCGCGCCATCTCGTTTGGCTCGAAGTTGTTGCTGGTCAGGATCTCCAATAATTCCGGGCCGTCGATGACTTCTTTCTCGATGAGTCGTTTCGCGACGTGATCGAGTGCAGCCCGGCTGCGTCGAATGATTTCTCGCACCTGCTCCAGACAGCCGTCGATAATCTTGCGAACTTCAACATCAATCTCCCGGCTCGTCTGCTCGCTACAGCTGCGGATGCCCTCACTGCCCATCCCCGGCAGAAAGGAAGCGGATTCGGCACTGAGATAAATCCTGCCAAGCCCGCTCATGCCAAACTCGCGGACCATCCGGGTTGCCAGATCATTAGCGACTTGCAGATCGCTGGTTGCCCCCGTGGAGATCTCGTCAAATGCTGCTTCTTCGGCGATGGTTCCGGCAAGAGCGACCTTGATTCGCGCTTCCAGTTCCGAACGCGTCATCAAAGTTCGATCCTCATCGGGACGCTGGAGAACGTAGCCGCCCGCCAACCGCCGGAATGATCGAGACCTTGTGAACCGGATCGCTGCCCGGCACCGCGCAGGCGACCAGGGCGTGCCCGGCCTCGTGATAGGCAACCCGTTTTTTTTCCTCCGGGGCATGATTCGGCTTTTGCGCTCCAAACCCACTGCACCCCGCTCGACCGCTTCTTCAAAATCCTTCATCTCGACCGCGGTTTTTCCCTTGCGTGCCGCCAACAGCGCTGCCTCGTTGACAAAATTCGCCAGATCGGCCCCGGCGGAGCCCGGAGTCAAGGCGGCGATCTTCGCAGGTCCACATCGGGAGACATCGTCACCAGATGCGAGTGAACCCGCAAAATGGCTTCGCGCCCATTGATGTCGGGCCGATCCACCACCACGGTGCGATCGAATCGTCCGGGCCGAAGCAGCGCAGCATCCAGAATCTCGGGCCGGTTGGTTGCGGCCATGATGATGACCCCGCGATTGGCATCAAAGCCGTCCATTTCCACGAGCAATTGATTGAGTGTTTGCTCCCGTTCTTCATGACTGGCGATGGCGTTGCTCGATCGCCCTCGACCGACTGCGTCGAGTTCATCAATAAAGACGATGCAGGGAGCGTTGGTTTCCGCCTCGCGGAATAGTTCCCGAACGCGGGAAGCACCGACGCCGGCGAATAACTCGACAAAATCGCTGCCGCTGATGCTGAAAAACGGCACCGCTGCTTCACCGGCAACCGATCGTGCCAGCAGGGTCTTGCCGGTTCCCGGCGGGCCGACGAGCAGCACCCCCTTGGGAATCCGCCCGCCCAGGATCTGATACTTCGCTGGGTTTTTGAGGAAATCGACCACTTCCTTGAGTTCTTCCTTGGCCTCATCGATTCCGGCGACATCGGCAAAAGTGATCTTCGTTTCTTCCTTGCTGGTGTAGGTCTTGTGCCGGCGGCCAAAAGAAAACGGCGACCCCCCTGCCCCGAACATCCAGCGCATCAATACGACCAAAAGCAACAAGGAGCCAATCATCACGAGCAACCAAACCACGTAGGACATGACCTTCTTGATCGGGGATTCTTCCCCTTCGGCATCATAATCGGGAACATGAGCGGCGAGCAGCGCAAACAAGTCCTTATCATCCTTCTCAACGCCGACCCGGTTGGTCCTGAAGGCGAATTTTTGCTTCGATTCCGGAGGGTCTGCTCCGATCACTCGATCTTGCGTGCTGATTTCGCCTTGAATTTCCGTTCGACCGACTTTGACGTTGCGAAAGGTCACACCCGGAGCAAGGAGCAACTGTTTGAATTTCCCGTAGGAGATGGTCTGAGTAGTCGATTCCCGAGACAGGAAGAAACACAGAGCGAAAATAAGAATAACCGCAAGGATTCCGAGCTTGGAGAGAAGCCAGTGGTAACGTCGATCCTTGCGAGGTTTCTTGGGATCCATGCAGTAAATCGATTCTGGGGCGAGGTGCACTGATCGAACCGGCGGATTCTACTTTAGAGTGATTTGGCAGCAGGGTCAACGGGGAGTGCTGACGTTGACAGTTTTGGCTTGAGCCGATAGATTTCAACTCATCGAAAGGCCTCGTCGCCAAGTGGTAAGGCAACGGTTTGCAAAACCGTCATTCCCCGGTTCGAATCCGGGCGAGGCCTCTGAAATTAACTCATTACCGAATCGTACCTTACGATTACCTCTCGAATGGTCGGGAGTGCGGTGGGAACCCCTGTAAAATCGGAACTCTTCCGATTTTACGCAGGAACCTCTCGCATGACCCGGAAACGAACCTCCGTCAAACCCCCTTCCTACCGCCTTCACAAGTCCAGTGGACAAGCCGTCGTATCGCTTCCCAGAGGCGACGGAACCTATCGAGACTACTTGGCTTGGCCTCTACGGCTCCGATTCGTCCCACGCGGAATACAACCGCGTTCTTGCCGAATGGAGAACCGTCGGAAAACGGCTTTCAGGTGAAGCGCCGGCGAGCGACATGACCGTGAATGAATTGATTCTGAAACTCTGGCCACGCATTGAGGAACACTACCGGCACCCCGATGAAACGCCGACCTCGGAAGTGGATGCTTTCCGGTTGTCGCTTCGACCGCTGAAAGAATTGTACGGTCACACAATCGCGGCGGAATTCGGCCCACTGGCATTGAAGGCAGTCCGACTGAAGATGATGGAAACAACTGTCCCCGATCGGAAGAAGAAGCATCAGGGGAGAAAGGCCGAGGGCGGTCTGGTCCGTCGCCTCATCAACCACCGGATCAACCGAATCAAGAGACTCTTCAAATGGGCAGTGTCGGATGAACTCGTTCCTTCTTCCGTCTACCACGGATTCCAGGCCGTCGATGCACTGAAACAGGGACGAAGCAAGGCGAGGGAACACAAGCCTGTTCTCCCGGTCCCCGATGACGTGATCGAAAAGACTCTTGGTTATCTCAATCCCCACGTCCGGGGAATGGTCCAAATGCAGCGTCTGACCGGGATGAGGCCGGGTGAAGTGTGTCGGCTTCGTCGGGCCGATCTGGACATGAGCGGTGAGATCTGGCTTTACCGTCCTAAGTGGTCCGTTTCGCAAATAACGTCGTAGTTAGGACAGACTTTTGGTATAAGGAGTCGAATCTCCCAAAAAACCCGGCCAGGTAAGGATCCAACGATTTCCCTTCCACCGTTTGATCGGCCTGTTCCTTCAACCATTTGCCGCGTTCCGCCGGCTGCACGGCCAACAACGCTTCAAGGTTGATCGTTATCGGCGCGCCGTGAGCCTTCTTCGGTTTCAGAGCGATCGACCGACCCGCTGACTTTTCGAGCCGGTAACCCATGATCGCTTCGTAAACCGAACCGATCTGTTCGACATCGAGTGTACGGTAAGAAATTCGCTCACCCTGCAAGATCAGCAGGTTGTTGAGAACGCGGTAAATGACTCCATCCGAAACCAGGGGGATGGCGAAGCCCGATGACGTAGACCCGACACTCCGTGGCGGGAGGATTTGCCCGAGCGTAGACCCGACACTCCGTGGCGGGAAACTCATCCCGCCACGGAGTGTCGGGTCTACGCTCGAAGAATACATGGACCCTATACGATATTCGCTGACAACCCAGCCAGGCTTGTCGGCGAGGAGCCAATTGCAGATCGACGCGTTCAATCTGTCAAGCCTGGAGGAAATGATCGAGAACAAATCTTCCGCTTCGCCCCATTACAAAAGGTGATATTCGTTCTGCCGCCGGGAAAGCGTTCCTCGCTGCAAAAGCGTTGGCAGATCCTTGTAAATGTCATTTCGACTTGCGGCCTTCGGACGATTTCGGTTCCCCAACAGGTCGCTGCTGACGCTGTGTTCGTGACCTTTTGCGCGTTGGGCAACTGCATCATTCACGAGGGACCAGGCGTAAGTACCTCTTGGTTTTTGAGTAGAATGGACCATCACTACACGAAGCCTCTCGCCGTTATTCTGGGGTCTTCAGCGAAGACCAGGGGTCGTGCGGGCAGGCTTGCCATGTTGATAGTTGCGATTGCTATAGCAGCAGTTATCGGAATTCTAATCGGCTACGTGAAGAAAACGCCATCACCGAACCAACCTGTAGATTATCATCAACTCCACAAATCGATGGACGACTTGAAAAAGGTGGAGCATTTGTTCGACGGGCTGAAGGAAAAGTAAAAAGGGAAGGGATACACATGGGGGCGGATTTGGCGAGTGCGTCCGCCGCTACGCGAGCGCATCAACTGCACCCGCCTTTTTCCAGGCGGCGACGATTTCGGAAGGCAACGGCTTCGCCTGCTTCTCCGGTCCTGCTGCCGGCTGAATCGGCACTTGGTCCACATCACCCAGCTTATTCTCCGACTCACGAACGAGCTTTTCGGCCTGCTTCTCATCCTGAGCAAGCGCCAGAGGACGGCACCCGGTTGCGGTGCGGCGGCCTGACCACCGGGAACCAATTGATCCCGCTTGGGCGAAGGTTGGGCCGCCTGCGTCTGGACCAAGCGATGAGCAACGCCCGTACTCGCGAGGACGAGGGTCAGGGCAAGAAAAAGTGTCAGCGGGATTCTCAGTTTCGTCAGGAACATGGCTTTCAGCATACTTTCTGTTAGAGCGGTGACATGGACAGAGATCGCTCCCGTAGCTGCTGCCTGCCCGGCAGCAAACATGCTTGCGGCTTCGATCGTGGAGGCGACTACCGAAATCGGCACCGCCGCCGATGCCGCCTCTTGGGAGAACGCCGCTGCCAACGCCCCGCCCGACACGGCCAGACCACGCCGAGCGAGTCGCCGCGCCAGCATCGCCCTTCCCCTCGTCAACCGTCCGGCCAGCGTGCCTTCAGGCAGGTCGAGTTGCCGGCGGCCTCCGGCGGGTTTTCCCGTCGAGATCGCATAGGACGATGGCAACCCGGTACTTGTCGGGCAGACGGCTCAACTCCTGGTCAAGCAGCGCTTGCAGATCGTTTCGGGTGTCTTGCTCGGCAGCTTGTGGCTCAGGCATGGCCGTCCCCTGCTTCTCCCTGGTCCGCCGCTTTGCCAGCATCGCCCGCGCCTTCATGGCCGTCTGTTGCGCCACGCCGTACAGCCAGTTCGCCATCATCTCCCTCTTCCGAACCGACGCTGCCTTACGGATCAGGACAAGGAACGTCGCCTGGAAGGCGTCCTCGGCGTCGTGATGGTGGCGGAGAATACGGCGGCAGACGCCCCAGACCATCGGGCCATGCCGCTGCACCAGCGCAGCGACAGCGGCCTGCTCCCGATGCTCGATGAAGCGCGCCAGCAGTTGCCCATCGGTCGGACCGCCATCGCCTTGCCGAAGGGCGGCTTGGCGAAGGAAGTCAACCATCTCCTTGATCTGGCTCTCCATCAGGTTCACTCTCGGCGGCGACTGTGACGCTTGGCTTCTACTAATACAGTACCCAGGTCGAGCCATGTTCAGGGTGTTTGCGCTGTGAAACCCGCTGCCGTGGCCAGCATCCGCCCCAAGACACGGACGCAATTCCGCTAATTGTTCAGAAGTCAGAGATGCAGGTCGAAGCATCTTGAAGTCGGCCCGGTGCTATCAGGCCGGGAACTTTAGCAAATCTTCGCTTCAGCAATCTCTTTGCGTCCTCATCCCGTGAATGATAGACTCGCTCCGACCAGAGTTCAGCATTGAAGCGGGAAGCAGCGATCAAGGCGATGAATCGACCAAAGAAATTAACGATGATCCATCAGAGAAAAAAACCTGCCAAGGGAGCGCGCCAGATCGCCCACCTTGAAGACATCCCCAACATCGGCAGGCGATCATGCTTTGAGATCATCAAGTTTTGCGACAATTGTTCGGTGTGGATGCACTCGTTTGGCTTCCGCCGCCTGCCGCCAGCGGCTGAAATTCTCCGACTCGCTGGACGCCAACACGGAGCGAACGTTGAGCATGGCTTTTGCGCCCTGCAGCGTCCAACGCATGCTTCTGAGGCCGTCTTTTGTTTAGCCCAGTTTGTCCAACCCTCCAGACCTATCCGGCGGGAATGCGGTCACACCCACTTTTGGTTTCAGGGGATTGGCATTTCCTCTCGAAGAGGTAATAGGATTTAAGTTGAATCTCGGTCCCAAATCTGGTCACCTGGAAACTAATAACGAAAAGAACTCTAATCCAGTGTGGCCGCAGTTCAAGGATGAGCAAGCCTTGGAACTCCGTTTACCCCGGTGGAGCTACCGACATGCGTTGCACCGTAATCATGCTAATGGTGTGCGTCTTCGCTCGATTGACCCAGGCGGAACAACCCAAGAGCAAGGAACCAACCCCCGAACAATTACAGGAGGCAACTCGTGCCTTCGCCAGGGTTGGTGCCAGACTCGATTCGGATCGAGATTCTCAGTCCATACGCGTTTTCAAATTCCTGGCACCGATTACTGATGCGAACCTCAAGGGATTGTCCGATCTTCGCTTCGATTTTGGTATGGACCTCAGCGGCACCCAGGTGACGGATGCGGGGTTGAAGGAACTCAAAGAACTCAAACATCTCACTTCGCTGAACCTCCGAGATACCTGGATTGCCGATGCGGGACTGAAGGAATTGAAAGATCTCAACCAACTTACCACCATGTTCCTCAGCAATTCCTACGTAACCGCCGCAGGGATGAACGAACTCAAACACTTGACGACGCTGTATCTTTGCGGCGACACCCCGGTCAGGAATGTTTGGCGGCAGGAACTGAAAGAACTGCAAGAACTCAAGCAACTCAACACGCTCTGCCTCAGGGGCCAACGGGCGACGGATTCCTGGCTGAAGGAACTCAATGACGTCAAGCAAATCACCAAACTGGATGTAGCGGGCAGCCAGATTACGGACATAGGCTTGAAGGAACTCAGGGGACTCAAGCAACTCACCACGCTCAACCTCGACCACAACCAGCTGACAGACTGGGCCTTATTTACTCTCAGTGACATCGGCTTGTTGCATGCGCTCAAACAGGCAACCAGCAGGAATGGCGATCGGCCCACGAAACCCGCGGAAGTTCACACGTTGGACCTTACTGGCACGAAGGTGACGGACATTGGGTTGAGGGAACTCAAGAGCCTCAAGCACCTGGTCTGTCTGCGCGTCGAACACCGTCAGGTGACCGATTATTCAAGACAAAAGTTACGGGAGTATGGGATGATGCACTCTGTCGTGTACTCAAATCCCAAGGAGGATGCCCGTCGGGACACAACTCGAATGGAAAGTTCACCGGTGCAAACAAACGTTCTCGATCTCTCCATTGTGTTCAACCCCTTCTTCTACGCGAGGCAATTGAATCCCTTGTTGTCCCCAGAGAGGGCTGTTGGGCGACGGGTACGCAACCGGCCCAACCGCCTCGCCGTGGAGTGGTTGTGCGGCGACTCGCTGACGTGTGCGGGGCTTACGGATGTTAAGCAACTTAAACGGTTGGTCGCCGAGTACGTCACCGGCAAGCCGATGTCGGAAGCAGTTTTGAAGGAACTGAGGGGTCTCAAGCAAGTCACCTCGCTGTACCTCACAGGTGCTCCAGTGACGGATACGGTTCTGAAGGACCTGAAGGATCTCCAGCAGCTTACCACACTGTACCTCGACCAAACAGTGGTGACCGATGCGGGGATAAAGGACCTCAAAGAATTCAAGCAACTCACCACACCGTTCCTCTTCCACACCAAGTTGACGGATACAGGATTGAAGGACCTGGGCGAACTCAAGCAACTCACCACGCTTTCCCTGGCCGGTTCCCCAGTGACGGATGCGTCGCTGAAGGAATTCACGCAACTCCAACAACTAATCTCGTTGGATCTGGGCGGCACCCAGGTGACGGATGCGGGTCTGAAGGAACTCAACGATCTCAAGCGACTTACCTCCTTGGACCTCAGCTTTACCCAGGTGACGGATGCGGGCGTGCGGAAACTTAATAATCTCGATCGACTTACCTCCTTGGACCTCAGTTGCACCCTTGTGACGGATGCGATTCTAACGGAACTCAAGAATTTCAAGAAACTCACCACGCTGTACTTTACCGGGACCAAGGTGACAAATCGGGGGCTGAAAGAACTCAAAGAACTAAAGCAACTCGGCACGCTGTACCTCTCCGGCGACGTGACCGATGCCACGCTACACACGCTAAACGAGATAGGGTTGATGCACACACTGGCTCAGGGCACCACCAAGGACGGCAAGCGTCCCAAGACAGTAGAGGAATTAACGACGCTGGACTTGAGCGACAGCGCTGTGACGGATGCGGGACTGAAGGAACTCAAGGGTCTCAAGAATCTCACCTCGCTGGACCTCAGGAATATCCAGGTCGCGGATGCAGGACTGAAGGAACTCAGGGATTTGAAGAATCTCTCGAGACTTGTCCTCATCGGCATCCCGATGACGGATGCGGGTCTGAAAGAACTCAAGGAGCTCAAGAATCTCTCCATTCTGGACCTTAGCTGTACGAAGGTTACGGATGCGGGACTGAAGGAACTCAAGGATTTCAAGAATCTCAATTCGTTGAACCTCAGCTTTACCCGAGTAACGGAGGCGGGATTGAAGGAACTCCGTGACGCTCTGCCGAATTGTCAGATCAAACCCTGATTGGGGGCGTTGCCTGATGGCCGACATGGATTGCCCGGTGGATCATCTCTTTGGAAGCTCCTGAGTGAACATCGGGGCATTCGTAACGGAACCCGTCAAGTCAGAAAGGTGTTTCGAGTGACTCGATGCCTCCCATTCCACTTCGGAGAATGGGGTAGCATCAATCCGACGCTTGAACTCCGCAAACGACTCTTTACCTTGAAGGCAAGCCCAGAAATTTGACAGTTCGTAATGGATGTCGTTGACTACTTCCGAAACGCCTTCCGGGTTCTTGGCAAACAACACCGACCCACCGCCGAAATAAGGTTCGACGTAGTGACTATGTTTCGGCATCAATGCTACTATCTTCGGTGCAAGATAGTGCTTGCCTCCATGCCACTTGAGCGGCGGAGAAACTCGGATCGATGTCGCGGCCGTGCTAGACTCCCTGAATTGGTTTTGGGGAGCCTAACGAAAAGTCCGGACGAGCGCAATATGAATCGCTGGTGCGTGACAACCCCAGGAAGTGATCGCTGCATAATCTCACCGCCGACGTGATAACATCTATGATGCCTTTCAAAAGCGGTCATTGCCTGTTTCCTTTCGGAAGCCCGCCTTGCGGTTGGGTTCGGGATAACAGGTCGGCGAGCACGGGCTTTCGTCGGGTAGTTACTTCCAACGTCTTCACACATGCATTCCCGCGCCGCGGCATGGTCCAGCCCCTTCTCGTCCGCTACTTCGGTGAAGCGCAGGTGGCCGATGGATTTGGCGTTTTTGTGAAAATCATTTTGCATCGGTGTACTACACCAAAGTGTACCTGTTTTTGTAGGTTTTTATATGTGTTAGATAATGCATTTGGAAGTGCGTTTCGACCGAGAAAACGCGGCAAATATCGTCAATTCGCGGCCAAGATTAAATAGGTGTAATTTCGTTTAGAAAACCGATGCTCTATCCCCTGAGCTACGGGGGCTTTACCAGACAATAGACAGTGAAGTTCAATGGAAAGTTCATTTACTTTGGGAAGAATCTGGACCCGGCTACCCGTCTTTATCAAGAGGAACTCCTCGATCGTCAAGCCGGATGTGGTCCTCGGGCAATGGTTCGGTGGCTTTCTCGTACTTCGAAGGTACAACAACTAAAAGCCTTTCGGTTCGTTACCTTCCTTCGGTGTTCTCCATGAAGCAGATTCTCTCTCTCGCATCCTGCCTGTTTTCCCCTCTGCTCGTTCTCGGCGTGCCTCAACCGCCCGTAACCGCATTATCCTATTCCCCCAATGGCAAAATACTCGCGATCGGTACTTACGGAGAAGTTCAGTTACTCGACGTGGGGAAAAACGAGTTTCGTCGAAAGCTCACGGGGTTGACCGAGCGAGTGACAGCTATCACCTTCAGCAAAGATGGAACGCGCCTGGCAGTGGCCAGCGGTCGGCCCAGTAAATCGGGGATCATTCATCTCTGGAAGCTCGGCCCCGCGAATGATGTTCTGGAGCCGGAAAAGCCAACCATCATCCCTGCTCACCAGGACATTATCTACACTTTGAGTTTCAGTCCCGACGGCAAAATGCTTGCTTCGGCAGGATACGATCGCATCATCCAGCTGTGGAACACGACGACAAACCAGAGCATTCGAACCATGAAGGACCACAGCGACACCGTTTACAGCGTCGCGTTTCATCCGGATGGCAAGCTGCTGGCTTCCGCTGCGGGAGATCGCGCGGTGAAAGTCTGGGATGTCCACACAGGGATCCGGCTCTACACCTTGAATGAGCCGACCGACTGGGTTTATGCCGTGAGCTGGCATCCGGACGGTAAACAACTGGCTGCAGCGGGTATCGATAAGAGTATCCGTGTTTGGGATGCGAGCGCAACGGGTGGCAAGTTAGTGCATTCGGTTTTTGCGCACACGCAACCCATCACTCGCCTCGCGTATTCCTCCGATGGGAAGATGCTGTTTTCCATGAGTGAAGGAAAAAGTCTCAAACGCTGGGACACCACGACCATGAAGGAGTCCGTCGTCTTTCCTGCTCAAACTCAGACCCTTTTGAGCTTGGCGCTTCGGCCCGACGATCGACAAGTGGCGGTGGGCAGATATGATGGCGTCGTGGTGGTGTTCAACACCGCCGACGGCAAGGAGATCAGTCAACCATTTCCAGCCAAACCAAAACCTCCCCAGCCTACCAGGATTTCGCCGGCTTTTGGAGCACGCGGCAAGACGATTCGCATCCGGGCGGAAGGACAAAACCTCCAAGATGTCGCCGAAGCCGGCTTCAGTTGGGCAGGCGTCACCGCCAAAATCCTTCCCGATACACGATCTTCCACAGGTGTCGATCTCGATCTGGTGATTCCCGCTCTGACACCACCGGGACTCGGTCAACTCACCTTGAAGTCGCCGGCGGGAGCGTCGGTCAATCTTCCTTTCATTGTGGATCGTTACCCCGCGACAGAAGAGAAAGGCGCGATGGATTCGGCCTCCAAAGGGTTGGCAATTACTTTACCTGCTTCGGTCATGGGCAAGATTCACAAGGCCGGCGATTGCGATTTCTATCGATTTGAACTTCAACAAGGTCAACAACTGGGTGTGCAAGTTCTCAGTGCCAGTCTTGGTTCCAAGCTCGAACCGATCCTCTCGCTTACGGATGCGAAGGGTAAAATCCTTGCCCATAGCACAAACGGCTTACTGGGGTTTGTCTGTCCCAGTCCGGGCATTTACGCGCTGGGTATTCGCGACAAGGACTATCGCGGCGGCGCGGATATGTTCTACCGCATACATCTGGGCGAAATCCCCATCATCACGGGCGCGTTTCCTCTTGGCTTGCAACGCGGCACGGAAGAGAAGATTCAGCTCCGGGGTGTTTTCCTCCCAGGCGATGGCGTCATCAAAATGACCGCCCCGAAAGATGCGCTTCCTGGGACGCGATTGCCGGTCACTCCCCCGCCGATGAAGGGGGAATCACCTCTCGGCGGCGTAAGTGTCGTCGTTGGCGAATTCCCCGAGATCGTCGCCAATTCTGGAAGTGCCGAAAAAACCGTTGCTTCACCGGGTACGGCCAATGGGATTATTTCCAAACCAGGCCAGATGCAGACCTTTACGTTCTCGGCCAAGCACGGAGAGATGCGAATCATCGAGGTCCAGGCACGTCAACTGGGCTCCCCCTTGGATTCGTTCATCGAAGTTCTGGATCAGAGCGGCAAGCCTGTGATTCGATCCACGCTCCGCTCTATTTCACGAACTTTTTCCACCTTCCGAGATAACGATTCCGTGGGCGGAGGGATTCGGCTCGAATCGTGGAACGATCTGGCAATGGATGACCTGCTCTATGTGGATGGCGAGATCATGAAGGTCCTGGAATTGCCGAAGGGCCCGGATGATGACTGCCAGTTTTATCAAGTCGCCGGTCAGCGGGTTGGCTTCTTCGATACAACGCCGATCCATCACAGCAACGGCTCGCCGATGTACAAGATTGAGACTCACCCGCCCGGTTCCACGTTCCCGGCCAATGGTTTACCGACATTTCAACTCGCCTATCGTAACGATGACGGCGGCCCAGGCTATGGCAAGGATTCCCGCCTATTCTTCACCCCGCCTTCGAATGGACTTTACAAGGCTCGCATCGGCGATTCCCGCGGTTTGAGTGGGATGGATTTTGCCTACCGCCTGACGATCCGCGAACCTCGCCCGGACTTCAAAATCGCTTTCAGCCCATCGCCAACGGTAACCAGGGGAGGTTCCTCGCCAGTCAGTGTGACCGCGACACGCATCGACGGTTACGATGGCCCGATCGCGTTCCAATTCGAGAATCTGCCTTCGGGAATCGAGATACCGAGCAGTTCGATCGAAGCGGGACAGACAACAACCACGGTTCCGCTCTATGCCGTTGGCAATGCCGTGATTCCCGACAAATCATTGCCCCTGAAACTGGTCGCACAGGCCAATATCCAGGGACGCCAGACCATCCATGACTCGACTGCACCGCTTCCCAAGTTGATCGATCCGGGCGACATCATCACAACGACGGCGGTTGGCGAGATCAACATTCACCCCGGGCACGAAGCTCGACTATTAGTCAAGGTTGAGCGGAAAAACGGATTCAAGGGGCGTATCCCACTTGAGGTGAAGGGTTTGCCGCGCGGGGTTCGCGTGTTGAACATCGGACTTAACGGAATTTTGGTGACGGAGCGCGATACGGAACGGGAAATCTTCATCTATGCGGAGCCGTGGGTAAAACCGGCGGAGGTCCCGTTTATCGTTATGGCTCGACAGGAAGGAAAAGGCAGTATTCACGGGGCCAAAGGCGTATTGTTGAAGGTGAAATGACGCATTGATCGGCGATCATGATCTGCATGCTTGCGAAGTCTGCGCGAATTGCACTGTCCTTGAGTTTACATTTCGAGATCGCTATTGGGATTCGATTTCACACACCGCATGCAAGTTTTCTCGGGTGACAAGTGCAAGTTGCTTTTTGACACCGATGAGTGTCCTTATTGCCTCGACATTACCTGAAAACAATGAGCTTCGGCAACATTTTTTGCAGTTCTGCCACTCCAACGTCCGTTACTTTGGTTTCGATGAGCGAAAGATTTTTCAGGTTCTTGAGGTTAGTGATTTCCTTCAATCCTAAATCCGTCACTGGAGTGCCAGCCAGATAAAGTACGGTCAGATTCTTGAGATTAGCAATTTGCTTCAGTCCCGAATCTGTGATGTTGGTGCGGTAAAGATTAAGGAATTCCAGCTTCGTGAGGGTGGCAATTTCCTTCAATCCTTTATTCGTCACCTTGGTTTCACCGAGGGACAGCGATGTCAGGCTCTTGAAATTAGCGATTTCTTTCATACCCGCATCCGTCACATTCGTTCCGAAAAAATCGACCATCGAAAGCTTTTTCAGGTCGGCGATTTCCTTCAACCCGGCATCAGACACGTTGGTTCTGTAGAGATAAAGTGTCGTCAAGTTCTTGAGGTTTGCGATGTCCTTTAGCCCCACATCCGTTATCTTCGTAGAGCTAAGGCTGAGGTACGTCAGATTCTTGAAGTCGGCAATATCTTTCATCCCTGCATTCGTTACCTTGGTTTCGTCGAGCGAAAGGTTGGTCAGGTTCTTGAGCTTCACCAGTTGACTGATCGCTGCGTCCGTTACGTTGGTTCTTGAAAGAGAAAGGTTTGTCAAACGGCTGAGGTCGGCGATCTTCTTCAGGCCGGCATCGGTGACTTTGGTGCGAGATAAGTCAAGGTCCGTCAGATTCTTGAGTGCGGCGATTTCCTTCATTCCTGCATCTGTCACTTTGGTGAGACTAAGAGTCACGGCCGTCAAGTGTTTCAGATTTTCGAGTTGCTTCATTTCTGCCCCTGTCACCTTGGTGCCGAGAAGGTTCAGGCTCGTCAGGTTTTTGATGTTGCTGATTTCCTTAATTCCCGCATCCGTCACCTGGGTTCCGGCGAGACTCAGGCCAAATAAGAATGGCACTTCCGGTATTTTCTTTAGGTCTTCATCCTTGCTTTGCCTGAGCATTTCAAATTGAGGCTTTTGTCCATTGCGAGATATGAGCAAGACTCCCCCGATCTTGGCAAACGCCTCTTTCGCCGCCTGAAGTTGCTCGGGAGTCGGTTCCTTGCTCTGGGGTGGTTCTGCTCCCAACAGCGGAACCACACACATCACCCACATCAGCATCGCAACACGCATGAGGGAACCTCACCAGGGGAATAAACGCACCGAAATGCGAACTCGTCGCGCAGCCACGGCAGAAAACTCGAATGACTCCCGTACCCTTGGGACCAATGTCGGCGGCGACTGGGACTTGATGGGTAGGTGAAAGGAACTGTCATGGCATCTCGGTTACCCCCTCAATCGCAATTTGTCCATCAACTCCTGATGGAGTTGGCGGGCATGATCCACCGGCAGAGGTGCCAAGCGGTCCATGAAATGTTCGAACTGTTCTTCCAGGGTTTGCAGTTCGAGTTTTTCCTCCATGGTAATTGTGCCATCGATTTCCCTGTCGATCAGATAAAAACGGCGTGCGTTCTTCGTAGTCGTCCATTCCCCGGAATCATCGGGCTGGGTCGGAGGCGGAGCCAAACAGGCGATCGGCCGGCCGTCCAGTTCGAAGATGGTGCCATTGGCATTGAAGGACAGAATAACTTGACGGACTTCATCGGAGACGGTGTTCAGATTGACATGATTCATGTCCGGCCCTCGGATCAATCCCATTGGCTTGACGTTTTCATTATAGGACACTACCCATCTTTTCGATGGTACTGTGTGGTCGGGAATCGTAAAATCACAAATGGAAACTCTTTCGCATCCGCTGTCACGAAGGTTTATCATGCTTCGTCTCCATACTGCTCGACCCGTCTCCTTTTGCGACAAGTTCAGTCGGCGTGATTTCCTCCATGCGGGTGCCATCGCGCCGTTAGGGCTAACCTTACCCGGTTTTCTGCGCCAAAGAATCGGGGGCGGTCAAGGACAATGACGTCAATTGCATCATGCTCTTTTTGCTGGGCGGGCCAAGTCAACTCGATACATGGGATTTGAAACCGAAGGCACCGGCAGAGGTTCGTGGGCCTTTCAAGCCGATCCAGACGAGTGCAACCGGGCTGCAGATCAGCGAAATCTTCCCCAAGATGGCCAAGCACGCGGATAAATATTCTTTGATCCGTTCCGTTTATCACACCGCAACGGCAGTTCACGATACCGGTCATCAAATGATGCAAACCGGTCGATTGTTTACGGGTGGCGTGGAACACCCTCACATCGGCTGTGCACTCGGCTATCTCAAAGGTGGTCGAGGCGAATTGCCCGCGCACGTGGTATTGCCTCGACCGATGGGAAGAACGGGTGGGAATTTGCCGCACGGTCAGACGGCAGGCTATCTCGGCAAGCCGTACGATCCTTTTGTGCTGAATGCCGATCCCTCGGTTCCGAACTTCAAAGTTCCCGACTTGTTGCCGCCCGATTACATTTCAGATGTCCGGGCCGAGCGGCGACAAAAACTACGTGAGGCGATTGATGGTGCCGTCGGTTCGTTTGAAAAAAACGCTGCCGCCAAACAACTCGACGACACATTCAATCTGGCCTATCGACTCATGAGCAGCGCCAAAGCCCGCGAGGCATTCGCCGTTGAGAAGGAGCCTGATTCGGTACGAGATCGTTACGGTCGAACGCGCTTTGGCCAGTGTTGTTTGATGGCGCGCCGACTGATTGAAGCTGGTGTGCGCTTCGTGACGGTCAATATGTTCGAGACCGTATTCGATGAGATCACCTGGGACATTCACGGCTCCAAGCCCTTCACCGACATTCAAGAGATGTCGAAGCTCGTCGCTCCGAACTTCGATCAGGCGTATACGGCGTTGCTGGAAGATCTCAAGGAACGCGGCTTGTTGTCCAAGACGATGGTTACGGCAATGGGCGAGTTTGGACGCACGCCCAAGATCAACCCAGCGGGTGGTCGAGATCATCATCCGGGCGTTTGGACGATTATCATGGGTGGCGGGCCCATCAAGCCGGGGCAAGTGATCGGCGAGTCGGATGAGCTCGGTTACACTCCGAAAACCCGACCCATCACTCCGGGCGAGGTTGCGGCAACGATCTATCAAGGACTGGGACTCGATCCACATAAAGAACTGCCTGGCCCGCAAAACCGACCCATTCCTCTGGCGGAATTCTCGCTGAAACCGATTGCTGAGCTGTTTTGAAATCGGGAGGACGCGCGTAATGTCTCTATTCGCCCTAACCGAGTTTTGGAACGAGTTTTGTGCGGTTGGTGGACTGATCTTCGGGCTGCTGGGATTCCTGGTGGGTGTGTTGGGGTTTTGGTACACTATCCTGCAGGTGAGAAAGACAAAAGATGCAGCGCTGGCAGCACAACACGCCGCTGAACGTGCATATGAAATAAGCTATCAACGAGTTCGCAGTTCACTGACGGGCCTCGCGTCCCGATTCATCAGCGAGTTGCGAGAATTCGTCGATCAGCGTCAATGGGATTTGGCCAAACAGCGAGCGAATGATGTGGCGGAGTTGCTTGCACTATTCCCAATTGAAGATTCGGAACTCGCTGAATTGTGTAGCCTCTTGCGGGAATGGACGCATAGGTTCCAACGACTGAATAGCGGAAGCTTGAAAAAGTTACCGGGAGTCAATTGGACAAAGTTTTTGGAAAAGCTTCAACGCAAGATGGATTCCTTTCGAGGTCCTTTCGTGGCAGATGCGGAGGTAGAATCATGATACCGATCGAGACATTCCGAAAAATTGCAACGGAACTCCGAGATAAATCAAAAGGGCGTGAGGTGAATTGGAAGAATCCCGAATTGCGGCATTACACCTTGAAGTTGGGGAATGCGCAGATCCACCTTCAATATTTTCCCAGAAAGTCATATGTGGACTCTATTCAGTTGCTCATTCAGAACTCGGACGGGACGGATGTTGGCTTATGGCGCGTTGAAAACGGCGATAATGATTGGGAATTGATGGTCAGTTTGTTTTCTTACGCGGAACGGCCCACTACCGGCTGGGATTCGATTGTGAGTGACATAGAAACGCGCGATTTCATCCGAAGGACCTATTGGAGTAAAATAATTTCCATCTTCATGGTGCAACAAAATTAAGGTTCCCGCTCAAACCCATTGCTAAAACTAGACAAATGTAGCGTATACCTGTTGGAGAAAAACGAGATCACGAAGAATACTTTCAGTCGTGGGGAGTTGGAACAGTTCAAGCTCACCACAGCACGCATCGACAAGTTGTTTTCATGACCATAGGCGGTATCGCCGAACCGTTATATGGCCTTGAATAGTTGATATACGTTCCTTCCACGGGGACGTTTTTTTGTGCGTCCAGCGTTATTTCCGGCAATCCAAAAGCACTGGGGTCGAGCATTCGACGCAGCGGAAGGGGATTCGTCGGGATCAAAGTCCCACTCCTTTGCGGCCCGCGAATACGAATGTGTTCCGCGATGGAAAACAAAGGGTCGGGATTTAAGGCCAGACAGCAAGTGAAGCGAGGTCGCATGTGCGGAATCAGGCGTTGTCGTTAGAATAGATGGTCGAGGAATGCGCGAAGGCATCGGCCAGCTTACTGCCCGGGGGATGAATCATGACGCTGAATCCAGAACAACAAAAAGCAGTTGACAGCGGTGCACCAGTTGCAATGAACGCAGGCGGCACGGCATGCGTTTTGATCCGCCGCGACATTTACCTGCGTTTGGACCCGGATTATGATGCTGGGCCGTGGACGATGGAAGAAATGAACCTGTTGGCGGACGAGGCCGAGGCGATGATTTCCGAAAGGGAATCCCATGAAGATTGAACGCGGGCAGGTAATCAGCGCCCGCTTTCCGCATGCGTCCGGCGGTCGGGGCAAGAAGCGGCCGGTTGTCGTTGTTCAAACCGCCCCTTACAATCAACGGCTGCGCCATGCCGTTGTTGTGCAGCTCACCACCAATCTGGCCGACAAAAACGATCCCGCTTGTTTCCTCATCGAAGCGGCGACGCCTGAAGGCCAAGCCGCGGGCATTGTCCAGGACTGCCTTTTTTCCGGTTATCTCATTTCCATGATGAGTGAAGATCGATTACAGGATGTGGTCGGCAAGTTGCCGGATGAGGCCATGCGGAAAGCCGACGCCTGCCTCAAGGTGTCGCTAATCGGCTGATGATACGCCCCGAATGTCCCAGTGGTTTTGTATTTTGTCCGCTAGCGGGAGCCTTAATCGCAGCCGAATCAGCCGTTGCAGATGTAACATTGAATCGTGATGTTCTGCACGCCTGGAAATGGGAAGAGGAGTGAATTCCAAAGTCGCACGAATCGAATCAGCTACAATCATTCTTATCGCAATCCACGGGGAACCGCCGGCACCAGTCGCTTCCGAAGACCGATGAAGACGTCAAACTCGCCGGCTTCGATGGCACCATTGGTTTGGCCGAATCGGTCGAGTTCGAGGTGTCGTTCCAGGGCTGCCGCTTTCAGGGTCGCTTCGCGATTTCGCTTCAGGAATGAATACAAGACAACATTGGCCGAGCACCACTCCTCAATGAACAGAGCCATTATGCGAACCTTCCTCGTACTCTTCTCAATGTTGACGGTCCTGCCTGTCTGCTTCGGCGCGGATCTCCGCATCTACCCTGCTGACGTCAACCTCAAGGGGCTAAACTCGTTAGACTCCAAAAACGCGACCCATCACTCCGGGCGAAGTGGCAGCAACCAGTGTCGAGTTAATCAGAGAATAGACAGCTACATCGTCAGACGCGTCATTTCAGACCGAGAGAAGAATAGCTCCCGCTGAAGCGCCCGGCAGATGAGCTGGAGGAAGTCAATCGTGAGAGCATTAAATGGTTCGGTGATCGTTGCGTTCGCATTTATTCTTGGCGGAGTATCTCCCGCGAACGCACAGTCGGAAGAAACGATCAAGAAGGTCGAGCGGATGCTCGCGATCAAGCAACTCAAAGGAACCTGGATCCCGGACCTTCTCATGACAACCAAAGGGGCGGAAAAGTACCCGCTGGCCGGCCGAGCTATCTATTTCGACGTAGATGAAAATCAACGAGGCGATGGCAAGGATCAGGTCTCCGGCGAATTTGCGCGGCGTGAAGGTAACCGTGTCGTCGCCTCGGGAAAATTCAAAATCGAGGACGGCTTCCTGAAGCTGACCGTCGAGGATAGCAGCCCCTGGGATCTGGAAGCCGGCAAGACCAGTCAAAAACTTCAGTATGCCTACAGGATCGACGGCGATGTGCTGACTTTGTGTTACTCGCCAGGAAACAAAGGAAAAGCGAAGGATCTGATGCCCGGCAAAGGCAAGCAAATCGTTGTCTACCGGCGCGAGTCACCCGATCAGAAGCAGAGCGGCAACCCCAAGCAACCAGCGGAGCCCACCGCTGCAAAGTCGGTTGCTGAACTGATCGAGGCTCTCAAGCACAAAGGCCACGAGACTCGGGCAAATGCCGGTTATGCTCTGGCGGACCTTGGTCCCAAAGCCAGGCCTGCTCTGCCTGCCCTGATCGCTGCCCTGGACGACAGGAATGAGCATGTCCGGGACGGTGCAGCGTATGCGATCGGCGAGATTGGCCCTGGGGCCATCACGGCGTTGCCGAAACTTATCAGGTCGCTAAGTGATCGCGCCGGCTCAGTTCGCCAATGTGCTGCTCGCTCCATCGGAAAGATTGGGCCCGAAGCGAAGGCCGCTGTTCCTTCGCTCATCAAGTTGCTTGAAGATAAGGATTCGGGCATTCGGGCTGCCGCTGCCAGGGCGTCGGGCGCATTGCTCGCGAACACGCCATCGCTGTGCCTGTGCTCGCGACAGCTCTGAAAAACGAGGAAACCCCGTGCCGGTATTTCGGAAGCATGGCATTTTACGCGACTCCGGACGTGAAGCGAACAATCGCCGAGAGTCTTTCTTGTTTCGGTAAGGAGGCAGTCCCGGCATTGATCGACCTGCTCGAACATCCAAGAAAGGAAATACGGTGGTGTGCTCTATATTCGCTCAGCGAAATCGGTGCCAGTGCGAATCCGGCCGCCAAGGCCGTTGGCAAGAAATTGCAGGATAAGGAGGAAGTCGTCGCAGCGCTCGCCGTTCATACGTTCGCGCTCGTCGAACCGGCATCGGATCGCGTGATCCCGCTCCTGGTGGAGTCGTTGAAAAGCGAAAGCGGCAGAGTGCGATTGGCTGCTGCGGAAAACTTGGGAAAGTTCGGATCGAAAGCGCGTGCAGCCGTCCCGTTGCTCGTGAAGGTTTACAACTGCGCATGACATTCTGATCGGTGGCTCGACCTTCACCGTTGGCGAGGCTCTCAATCGCATTGACCCGGAAGCAGCGCACAAAGCTGGTATCAAGTGATTCTAAAATAGCTCTCTTATGAATACAAAACAACATTGACCGAAAACCACTCCTCAATGAACAGAGCCATAATGCGAACCTTCCTCGTACTCTTCTCAATGTTGACGGTTCTGCCGATCTGCTCCGCCGCGGATCTCCGCATCTATCCTGCTGACTTGACCCTCAAGGGGCTTAACACCGGGCATCAAATTGTGGTAGTCTCGGAGGAAGCCGGTCAAACCATCGCGGATCACACAACCACGGCCCAGTTCATCAGTTCCAATCCCAAAATCGCGTCGATCGATGCGATCGGGCGAGTCACGGCACTTGCCGATGGTGAGACCTCGATTACCGCGACGGTGGACGGCAAACAAGCAGTTGCAAAAGTTCGCATCAGCAAGACCCAGAGTCCGGCGGAATCGACCTTTCGCAATCATGTACTTCCAGTGTTGACTCGCGCGGGCTGTAATTCCGGGGCTTGTCATGGTGCCTTGGCCGGCAAGGGCGGATTGAAATTGAGTCTGCGCGGTTATGATCCCGAAACCGATCACTTCGTGCTGACCCGACAAGCTCTTGCTCGTCGAGTGGATCGATCTCAGCCTGAAAAAAGTCTGTTTTTGCTCAAACCGACGCGAACCATACCCCACGCGGGCGGCCGACGATTTGAAGACGACTCTCGCGAATATCAGGTTCTGCTCGACTGGATACGCGCCGGCGCAAAGCCTGTCAGCGATAAAGATGCTCGATTGGAACGCCTTGAGGTGTTGCCGCGGGCCGCCAGGCTCAAACCCAAAGATTCGCTTCGTATTGTGGTTCGCGCCTGGTATGGTGATGGAACCGTTGAAGATGTCACCAACTGGGCACGTTTCACCAGCAGTGAAGATCTGGTCGCGACCGTGAATGATAGCGGGCTGATCTTGGTGGTGGGGCATGGCGAGGCCGCTATTAATGTCAACTTCGGTATGCGCGTCGCTGCCGTCACGGTGACTTCGCCATATCCGAATAGCATCCCGGAAAGTGTTTTTGCTTCCTCCCCGAAAGCGAACGCCATCGACGAGTTGACTGTTCGCAAGCTGCAACAGCTTCACCTGCCGCCTTCAGGCGAGTGTACCGATGAGGAATTCATCCGCCGGGTTTACCTCGATTCGTGCGGGATTTTGCCCACACTCCCGGAAGTACAGAAGTTTATAGAATCGACCGAGAAGAACAAACGAGCCAGGTTGATCGAGGCGCTTTTGGATCGGCCCGAGTTTGTCGATTACTGGTCCTATAAGTGGTCCGATCTGCTCTTGATCTCGACGCGGAAGTTACCTCAAACGGCCATGTGGTCTTTTTATCGTTCGGTGCGTGAATCGGTCGCGAACAACACGCCCTGGAACCAGTTTGCCCGGGAATTGTTGACCGCGACGGGCGGAACGCTCGATAACGGCTTCGGGAATTACTTTGTCCTCCACAAAGATGTCGCTGACCTGACGGAAGCAACCTCAGTTACATTCCTGGGGATGTCGATCACTTGCGCCCGCTGCCACAACCATCCGATGGAGCGCCGGACTCAGGATCAATACTGGAGCATGGCAAATCTTTTCTCGCGCATCGGGCTGAAAAATGGTGATCGGCCGGGAGAAGTCATCGTTACTGCCAAAGCCGTAGGCGATGTATTGCATCCGAGGCGGGGTATCGCCATGCCGCCGACCCCTCTGGACGGCAAGCCGGTCGAGATCGATAGTCCCGAAGATCGCCGGGTGGCTTTCGTGGCTTGGTTGACTGCGCCGGAGAATCCCTATTTGCGCGGCGCTGGTCAACCGAGTCTGGCGAAACTTCATGGGCAGAGGACTGGTGGAAGCGGAAGACGATTTGCGCGAAACCAACCCGCCCTCCAATCGAGAACTGCTCGATGCACTGTCCAAAGACTTTGTCGAGCACAAATACGATGTCAAACATTTGATGCGGCAAATCGTGAATTCCAGTGCCTATCAGCGCTCTTCGAAGCCGGTACAGGGAAATGGCGACGATGACCGATTTTACTCGCGCTACCTTGTTCGACGCCTACCGGCGGAAGTGATTCTGGATGCCATGTCGCAGGTAACGGGGGTGCCGACGAGTTTCAATGAAGTTTACACAGGGGTGGAAGGAGGCAAGTCGGGAACGATGAATTATCCCATGGGAACGCGGGCACTGCAATTGCCGGACTCGCGGGTTGCATCGCGATTCCTGGATGCGTTCGGCAGACCCGATCGTATTGCGACTTGCTCCTGCGAACGCCAGCAAGATGCCACGGTTGGCCAGGCGCTCATGCTCAACAATGGGCAAGTTCTCAACGACAAACTCCGAGCGAAAACTTCTCTTCTGAATGAATGGCTCAGTACCAGGCTATCGGATGAACAGGTCGTGAAACAATTGTTCCTGGCAGCGCTTTCAAGAGCGCCGAAGGAAGAAGAGTTGAAAAAGTGCGTTCAGCTTCTCAAAGCTGCGCCGATCGCAAAAATCGATGTTCGCCGCGAAGCCCTGGAGGATCTCTTCTGGGCAGTTTTGACAACCAGCGAATTCGTGTTCAACCATTGATGATGGGGAACCGCCATGAAACTCTTCCTCCTCGCCACGATACTTCTCGAACTCGGCGATTCAATTGCTCACGCCCAATGGCAACAGCAGACCATCGATACCGATGCGGATTTCCGCGGCCTTTGCGTCGTCAGTCCAAAAGTCGCGTGGGTCAGCGGCACGAAAGGGACATATGGCCGAACCACCGACGCCGGCAAAACTTGGTCGGTCGGAACCGTGCCCGACGCGGAAAAACTCGACTTCCGCGATGTCGAAGCCTTCGGAGAAACCACGGCCTATCTGCTCAGTGCCGGCCCGGGCGAGGATTCTCGAATTTACAAAACGGCCGACGGCGGCAAAACGTGGGCGCTTCAATTCAAGAACCCCGACCCCGAAGCCTTCTTTGATGCCATCGCCTTCTGGGACGAGAAGAACGGCATTGCCCTCAGCGACCCCGTAAAGGGGCAGTTTCAATTGATCGTCACCGACGACGGCGGAGCGAATTGGAAACCGCTTCCGGAGAAGAACCTGCCGCCGGCCTTGCCGAACGAGGGGGCCTTCGCCGCCAGCGGCACCTGCCTCGTCACCCACGGCGAGAACGACGTCTGGTTCTGCACGGGCGGAGCCAAAACGGCGCGGGTCTTTCATTCCAAGGATCGAGGCCAAAACTGGACGGTGAGCGAGACGCCGATCATTGCCGGCGTCGAGTCGGCGGGCATTTTCTCGATCGCCTTCCGCGATCGGAAGCACGGCATGATCGTCGGCGGCGACTATCGCAAACCCAACGACACCGGCGCAACCGCGGCGATCACCGCCGACGGCGGCAAAACCTGGACACTCCTCGACAAGCCGTTTCCCTTTCGCTCTGGCGTCGCCTGGGCGAAAGATCGGTGGGTCGCGGTCGGCACGTCGGGCTCCCATTTTTCCCAGGACAACGGCGCCACCTGGAAGCTGCTCGACCGCGAGAATTACAACAGCGTCGGCTTCACCGCGACCGGTGAAGGCTGGGCGGTCGGGCCGAAAGGCCGAATCGCGAAGTTCGCGAAATAAGAGATGGTTGCATAGTTCACAGAAGTCGTGGCCATCGGTTGGGCTCCGCATTTCCGAACATTGAATCAAACGGCAAATGGCTTCTGGTCTGAATCGGCCGGGCGCATTCAGTTGCCGGCTCTTTTTTTCAAAATCGCTTCAAGCTCTTCGATCAGTGCTTCCTGCCCGGCTCGGATCTTCCGTTTTGCTGTGGCTACATCAAAAAAGTCGGCTCGGTCGATCTCCGGGAATTCCAGGTGTCGCCCGGAACCTGGCGGCCATTCCATCGTGAAGGTGTTGCTGATGACCTTGCTCGGATCGAAATCTCCCTCGAAGGCCCAGGCGTGAACGATTTTTCCACCAGGCTGTTTGATTGTTGTCAATGGGATGAAGGGGCCGGTCGGGGTAAAGCTGGTTTCTTCTTGAAACTCGCGCTTTGCGGTTTGAGCAGATCCTCGCCCGGTTCCACTTCACCCTTGGGAATCGACCAAGCCCCTTCATCCTTCCTTTTGTAATATGGTCCGCCCGGATGGCAAGTAGAATTTGCAAATTTCCTTCGAGAATTCGGTACATCAATAATCCGGCGGCAACGCGCGGCATAATTGTCATCCTGATGTTAGGGAGCCGGAAGGATCGCTCCTATTCTATCGAGGACTTGGCCGCTGCGCGAATTCCGAATAAGCTGGAAACATCCCTCATCGAATACCCATTCACAGGATTCTTTACCTCCCAAACCCGATAACTCCTCCAGCATGCCCTTGGTTGAGAGCTTGCATACCTGCAAAACCGAAAGGAACCCAATGAGAATTGTCACCATTTTATCAGCTGCCCTCCTCGCCCTTCTCTCTTCCTCCACATCGGCCCAGACCACCGGTTCGGCGAAAGATTTGGCCGGAGCCAAGTGGATCTGGGATCAGGCCGATGCAAACCAGGTTACGCAAACGAACGCACCCGTTTTGTTCGTCGGGTCTTCGATCTGGTAAATGCGCCCGTGAAGGCTGAAATGTTCGTTACCTGCGACAACGAGTACGTCGCATTCGTCAACGGCCAAAAGATCGGGGCCGACAAAACATGGGAAACGATCGATCGCTATGACGTGACCCAGCAACTCGTCAAAGGGAAAAATGTTCTTGCGTTTGAGTTCCGTAATGCCGGCGGTGTCGCCGGTGCCATCGCTCGACTTCGCATTCAGACTCCCGACAAGAAGGAACTTTCGATCGCCAGCGATGCCCAGATGCGGATCACACAGCAAGTGGAAAAGGGAATGGATTGGACAAAGGTTACTTTCGATGATTCCGGGTGGTTTGCCGCTATTGAACTGGGGCCTGTGGGGATTGGACCCTGGAACCTGAGCGGCGGCGGTGCCGGCGGCTCCGGATTCAGCTACGACTTTGCCAAAGTGGAGCCGACGATCAAAGCTCCCATTTCCGCGGAGCAACAAAAAAAATACTTCGTCGTGCCCGAGGGTTTCGAGATCGAGCTGGTGGCGGCCGATCCGCTGGTCATCAACCCGATCACGATGGCGATGGACGACAAGGGCCGCATCATCGTCAGCGAGAGCCATACCTATCGCTACGGCCCGCCGGGCTCGCCGATCAAGCCGTTCGCCAATCCGGTCGATCCGGCTCGACCCTGACGGGCAAGGGAGGGCTTCACAGCGCACGCTGGTCGCCGACGGCTTCGACGATCCGGTCATGGGCATCGCCAGTCAAGACGGCAAACTCTGGCTCACGGCGTGCAATTACCTCTACCAGTATGATCTCTCGCCGAAGACGGCACCGCCGTCCAACAAGAAGACCATCCTCACCGACAAGAACAAGGCCTGGAACCCGTTCGGCATGTTCGTCCTGGAATGGGGGCCGGACGGCATGCTGTACATGAGCGTCGGCAATCACGACATCGAGCTATCCAGGGCCCGGACGGCAAGATCATCCGGGCGCGGCGAATCCGGCATCATCATGCGCATGAACCCCGACGGCACCAAGATGGAGCGCCTCGTCACACGGCCTGCGCGTGCCGTACTCCTTCGAGTACGATCCGTTCGGCCAGCTCTGGCTGCTCTCCAACGGCGAGGGCAACCCGACCGCTTCGTCCGCGTCATCGAAGGGGTCGATTATCATTGCTACAGCCGGCCGGGCGTCGACAACAACTGGCTGGCCGGCAAGTCTCCGCTCGCTCCGCCCTGTGATCGAAGTTGCACGGCGGCGCCCACACCCAGCTCATGCGCTACTACGCTGCCGCCTTTCCCGCAAGAGTATCAGGGCAACCTGCTGCTCTGCAACTGGGGCCGCGCACGGTTTCGCCGGCCCCAACCGCGGCATCTTCCGCTTCGTCCTCGACGACGGAAGCAACGTCGTCAAGAAGGAGACGTTCGTCGCTTGCACCGATCCGCACTTCCGCCCCAGCCACATTCATCTCGACCCCGACGGCAGCTTGCTGATCGTCCGACTGGTACGGCCGCGACGACGAAAGCGACATGACCGGACGCATCTGGCGGCTCAAATATGTCGGCAAGGATCGGCCGGCCGTGACCCACAAGCTCAACTCAACCGACTGGTCTGGGGACGACTATATCCTCTCCGCCCTGGATTCACCGCATCACTTGATCCGGGAAAAAGCCACGGCCGAGGCAGTCAAGAAGGGCAATGAGTTCATCGGCAAACTGGCGGAACATGCGGCAACGGCCAATCGGCCGATCGGTGCCGCCTATGCTCTGTGGGCGCTTGCTCGCATCGACACGGCGCAGTCGAAATCCGCTCTGCAAATGGGCGTCAAAAATGCCGACCCGCAGGTTCGTCGTCTGGCTCTGACCCTGCTGCGCCGTTATCGCGTCGAAGGGGTTGCAACGGTAGTTCAACAGTCCCTTGCCGATAGCGCCCGATGGTTCGCGTCGAAGCAGCCAAGCTGCTCGAAACTTCGCAAGCCATTCGGCAGGCCATGCTCGACGCCTTGACAAAAGGCGCTGCCGAGAACGAGTTCTTGCGCTACGAGTCGGCCTGGTACATCGCCAAAAATGCCGATGCCGGCTTCCTGAGCAAAATGCTCGCGTCGGAGAACGCCAATGTCCGACTGGCCGGGCTGATTGCAATCGACGTCGCCGGGTACGAAGATTTCCCCAGCAAACCGCAAGCAATGCTCGCTTTGGGCAAAGCGGTCGAGAACCCTGGCCTGCTCGATCATGCGCTGGTGCTGCAACTCGCTCAACTCCACGGTGATGCCAAGATCGTCCCCGCGCTTGAAAAGCTGGTGTCGCGCGAAGGCCTGCCGCTGGCCACCACTGCCAAGGCGATCATGCTGATCAAGTCCAAGGGCGGCTCGCTCTCCAATAAACTCTCCGCCGGCGCAGGTAAACGACTGATCGAGGCCGTGGACAAAGGCGGCTCTCACTGGCGACCCCGGCGGATCAACTCGTTCTTTTCGAGTTTCTTGAGGCAGAGGGGCCGACCCCATTTTCGCTCAAGCAGATCGACGCTCAACTACGCAGCCCCAATGCGCAGTTGCGTCAAGCCGCGCACGTGCTGGCTCGCAAGTTCGGGCCGAAGTCATCAGCGCTCGCCGCGCAACTCTGGATTACTGTCGATAACCCCAAGGGGAAACTGGAAGACATCGTCGAGGCTCTTTCGACACTGGCTCGCATCGAGAAGATACCGAATGCAACTGGGTGGCAAAAACTGCTCGACCATCCCCAGGCGGCGGTGCGAACCAAGGCCATTCGCTGGTGGCGAAATTTCAAGGATCTTCCCGAACTTCGTAACGCCTTGATTGAAAAAGCCCCAGCGATTCTGAAGCGTGATTCCGCATCCGGCGAGGATCTCGCCACAGTGCTGCGGCACTTCGAAAAATATCAGGAAGTAATCGACAAGCTCAATCTTCCTGCGACCCGAGAAAGATAAAGAAATCTTGACCAGGTGGCGCTGGATTCGATGCTCAAGGAGCCAAACCAAAATCGGACAGTTCGTTCGGCACTCGGCCTGCAAGTCTTCGAACGCACCGGCTGCACGAAGTGCCACACCACTGCGACACAAACAACATTGCTGGCCCCTTCGCTCAAGGGCATCGCCATGCAGAAGCCCGAGTATCTGGTGGAGTCGGTCCTGTATCCATCGAAGGTGATCAAGACCGGTTTTGACGCCGAGAAGATCGAGACCAAGAGCGGCAAGGTGCATCAGGGTCTGGTCAAGGAGGAAGGAGATTTCTTCCGCGTACTCAATCACGAGGGCGAAATCCGCGTGCCAAAGAATGACGTGGAAACGCGAACGATTTCCAAGCTCTCGATCATGCCGGAGGGCCAGGAAAACCAGATGAGCCGGCGGGAATTTCTCGACTTGATATTCTTTTTGCAGACGTTGAAATAAGGTTGCCGGTCCCATTGTTAGCCGGAAGCGCCGGTTTTGAAGTTCGCCTGCGAAAAATCCGCGGGATTCCGAAAGTATTGGGAGCCCGCAGCGCAAGCAAGCAAGGCGGAGCAGCAACATCGCCGGAACTCCTTCCCTTGCTTGCGCTGTGGTTAGTGTGCGGCTTCGCCGCACCATTCCAAATTCCTTCCACACGCAACTTAAATTGCGTAAGCTTGGGGTGTGCCTCATTCGATAGGGCAATCAGCGCCGCATCAATCGCCAGATCAAGACCAACGCCACGGTGCCGAGAACGGCATCGGCGGCCCAAACAGCTGGTACGACAGGTAGCTTCCCATCTTTGGCCATGTTCCCGCCGGCCAGCACCAGCGGATAGTACGCAAAAACGGTCGGCAGGAAGCAAATCACGAAGGTGCTTAGATAGTCGGATCGGCTCGCCCAGATACCGACAGGGCAGCCGATCAGCACGAAACAAAGGCACCCCACAGCCAAAGCAGGGCGCATCTGGATTTCCACTTCGACGCTTTTGTAAGTTCGCAACGCATGCACCAAACCGAATTTCGCGCCGCTCCACTCTTGCGCGGCGAGTTCTTTCTCCGGCCCCGGCGGCAGAGAATCGAATTTGGCTTTGATGGATTCACAACTTTCCGCGGCACGGTAGTACTCTTCCTTAACCACATGCAGTCGTTCTTGTAATTCTTCCCAGGTCATGGCAGACGCACGGCCTTTGTTGTCCTGTTTGAAGAGTGCATCCGGAAGGGGAACGGTATAATTTCGCTCGCGCATATCCGCGCCGACATTGTCGCCATAAGCCACGCACGATCCCATATCCACCATGATCTGAAGGGTCGGCATATCAACCTTGATTTTCGCTTCCCGCGTGCGGGCCACCAGATCATATTTCCATTCGCCATTGACCAGTTGCCGTCGCTTGAAAATAACGTCGAGCAGCCGTTTGCCCTGGACTTCCTTGACGAAAACGACATACGGGAGATTCCCCTGCCGTAATGCTCCCTCACGTTTCAGAACACCGTAGATTACTTCCTCGGCATCACTGAGAAATTTCTGGCGCATGATTCGTTGGGTTCTGGGGATGATATCGTAATACAACCCCATGGTTGTGATGGTGGTCACCGTGCCGAGAAGTATGGCAGGCTTCAAAAGCCGCAAAATGTTTACGCCGGCCGACTTCATGACCAGCACTTCGTTGTCCGCGGACATTCGCCCGTAAACAACGCACGTGGCGAAAAGCGTGGTTGCCGGGATCGTGTACGGGAGCGTGTTTGGAATCAAGAGCGGAATAGCCATCAAGATCTGGCTCGGTGCCAGACCGCGCTGCAAGGCTTCCTGAATCAACCCGGCCAATAAAAATAGCCCAGTGAGCGCAGTCAATGACAGAAGGAATACTTTGATCAGTTCCAGCAGGATCATCCGGTTGATAATGCTACCGAACAAGGGCAGTCTCCTTCTTAGAGAACAGTGGTCAGTGGATAGTGGTCAGTGGTCAGTAAATACCCAATACGCGATGTATCCTGTCTTTGCATTTTCTGACCACTGACCACTGATCACTGACCACTAATCATTGTTTCATCCTGTCCAACACTCGTTTGATCGGGTCGACCAGCAACGGCACCGGTTCGGGCTTGTAATCGAGCTTGCCGTCGAGTTGTCCGGATACCTTGACCTTGAAAACCATCTTGCTCACTTCCGCAGAGAAAGCACCCGGCAAAGAGAACAGCTCTCTCATCTTGGTCCACACGGGGTAGAATGCCAGATTCACGTCGCTGCCATCGGCATTCATCTCACCCTCGCCTCCGAGGCTGACGGCATTGCCGATCAGGTCGAGTTGCCCGAACTTGATCCGTTTGCCCTTCAAACCAAACAGAATATGTGCCTCCTCAAATCCTGTCTGGTCCGGCGGATGTAACTTGGCGACCTTGACGAGATTGAGCAGGAAGGGCAAATTCAACAATTTGCCGCTGGGAACATCAATGGTCCCGGCACCTTCGACGATGGGCATTCCAGTTCGATCGTCGATCTTGTTGTGCAAATACAGCTGTGCGCTGGCGAGTCCTTCAAGTTGCACCTTTGGGCCAAGCTGGTAATGCCTGGCAATTTCGGCGAGCTGAATCCGCGTTGCCTGCAAATTCAGTGCATACCGTGCCGGCCTGTGCATGGCAACCCATCCTTGCCCGCCGACCTCACCGCCAAAAAACTTGCCGGTCAGGGAATCAATTTGGACGAGTTCCGGTTGTTTGGGATCGACCCACATTTTTGCCCGAACCGTATCGACCGGCTGCTTGGACAGTAAGGCCTTGGCAATATCCAGATTGCCGCGCACCGCCCCGAGTCGATCGCCCCGATATACGCCCCAGCAAGCAAACTTTCCGTAGATGCCTTCCCAGGGTACGCCGACCTCAGTTGAAACGCCCTCCATGATCACTGATCCATCCCAATAGATGGTGGGCAAAATCGGCAATGGATCGTTCGGAGTCGGCGGCGGCTGAGGTTCCTGCCGCAACTTTGCGAAATCGGTCCCTGAAACCAATTGTGTATTTTTCTCTTCCGCATTGATTCTCTCGATTTCGTATTTCAAGTTGACAAGCCGATCGGTGGGCTTGAGCCGGGCCACGTTCGCTACCCGCGGTCCAGGTGTGGGCAGATACCTCGGCTGAAAGGGGCCAGGCTGCTCGTCGATGACGATTCGACTGGCATGCAACCTCATTTTCCCTTCCATTTTCAGTCCTTCGCATGCCAGACGCAGACCGGGCGGAAGCGCCTTGATGAAGTCCGCGTCAATGACAAATGGCGTTACTTGAAGTTCGTGCAGATCTGCCCAGTAGCCGCCACCAGGTCGCAACAGAACCTCTGCCTTGGGTAACGAGATCTGCATTCGGCCGTGCGCACTGCAAACCGTTCCATTTTGACGCGACCCCCTGTGTACGAGAATGCTCCCGACATTCCCGTGAAGGAATAGGCAAAGAAGTTGGGCCGAACCGTCGCGCCGTTGAAGGCCATGCTCATCTGTAAATCCTCGACCGGGTTGAATTTCCGATCGGGATTTGAACGATCCATGAGTCGAACGTTCACATTGCAGTTGATTCGCCCTTGAGGCTTCACAGCTGCCCACGATGAATCGAGACGAATAGCCGAAAGGGCTTTGTGTAAGTCGCCGTCGAGTTCAACATTCTCCCCGTGTATCCGCAAATCCAGCAGACTTCCTCCCTGGACGGGATCTTTCGCCCGCTGCCTCGAATCGAGGCTCCGCGATGGGTTGCTTTGAAATCGTGGAATTCCAGAACTCCGGTGTCGCCGAATGATCTCTGAACCACGATTCCGGGAGTAGGAGGCAATCGGGTGGGGTGAGCGGGCACGGTTCGAATGACTAGCTTCCCCGTGAGATTCTCAAGCAGGAACGGAAACTCCTCGTAATTCAGCGAGCCGGAACGCAGATAGATCGTGAAAAGATTGTCGAATACGTCCGGACCATGCTCCCGACGAATCCGTTCGTTTTGTCGGATATGGGCGGTAAAATCACCAAACGCCGTTGCGTGCAGCCGTTCGATCAGTCGGGGATTATCGTCGGGCAAGGCCGCAACAAGATCTTTGTCCAATGTGATCCCTTTTCCCTCGATCGTGAGATCGACATCCAGATCGGCGAGGTTCCCTTGACTGTCCCTTTGATCGTGGCTGTGGTTCCGCTTCCTTCCGCAGTAAGATCGAGAGTCACGACGTCCGGCAGTGAATTGCTAAGACTGTCGAGGTTATACTCGATCGTTCCACGAATGTTCTTCATGGGATAAGGGAAGCCGCGATAGTTTGCGTTGATTCCTTTGGGGCGAGCGATGAGCTTTTTGTGCCAAACGCCTTCCCGGCGGACATAGGAATAGCCAAGATCGAGTGATCCGGACGGAGAAAACATGTCGTTGAGTATTCGTATCCTGGGTGGAAGCCGGTGAAACAACTCCGGATGAAGCGTCAAGTTTTGAATCGTGAGATCGAGTTTTCGCAAGCGATTTTCGATGTCTTGCAGCGGCGACAGTTCCTCGCGGGCGGAAGTCTCAGCGCGTTTGGGATTTCGGCTGGGTACCTCGATTGGCTGGCCGACAGGTGCGTGGATCGGATCTCTGGCGAGATCGAGCGCAAACGTCAACTTCGCTCGCCCGGCCCGCGCTGTCAGATTCTCGATGGTTAAATCGCCATTGCGAATCTGGGCATCGAATCGAATCTCTTCCAGAGGTGTCGGTAGCCAGGGAGGTGACCAGCGACCTTCGCGAAACTGCACGCGCAGATCGGGAGACATGGTTCCGTCGGAAGTTGCCTTCAGATCGAGATGAACTACGGCAGTGCCTTGCAAATGTTGCAGATGTTCGTGAAGTTCCGGCATCCATCGGGAAGCCAGATCGAGGAATTCGGGAGAGAGGTTCACACTCGTCAAATCCACCGATCCCGCAAATCCTCGTGCGCGATTCAAGTTTCCCTGGACTGCAAACGCACCGATGGTTTGGCCTTTCCCATCCACGCGGAGACTGACTACCGGCAGAGGATCGTTGATAATCGTTGCACTGATGTCTTCTAACTGGAGGATAGGGCGCGAATTCGCTTGATTATCCATCACGGTTACTTTTGCGCGTTGCATTTGCAAGAGCGGCATCGGCCGACCGTCCTGCGTCCTGTCGGTTCGAAAGATGTTTGCCAGGTTCCACTTCCCGTCAGCGCCTCGATTCAAATAGAAATGGGGCCGATCGAACTCGATTTTCCGAATGATGATTCGACCTTGCGAAAACTGCTCCTTATCCGGGTGAATGCGAACCTGATGAACGGTCAAGAAAGGACTTCGACTCCGATCATCCCGGCGAATCAACTGAAGTTCATTAACGTGAATACTATCCCAAGGCAGCCACCAAACGGTCCCGGCCTCCACGTCAACATCATTGAACTGATCTTGAAGGTGTGCAATGAGTTTCTGTCGAACAACGCCGGATTGAATCCAGAGGTAAAGCCACCCAGCTCCTGCTGCCAGGAGCAGCAGAACCAGAAACACCGACCCGATGAACAGCCATTTCCGTTTGGCCATTCCGGAATTCTCCGAACATAACAGATACCGACTCTTGAGAAGAGGGCGGATATTACGGTGCTGTGACCAATGGGTCAATCGCGAAAATGAGAAGCGTATAACGGGGATGCAGCCATATTCTGATCAGAGGCCATTTTCTGTTGCAATTCTGTTACAAATTTGTTGCAAACACCTAAGTCATTACCCCAGCATGAGTTGCCGACGGCTTGCCGCCGATACCCCGCGTTCTTGGCGAACGCGGCTACGGCGGAGGTCATCGCTTCTCCGTAGCCGCGTTCGCCAAGAACGCGGGGCACGTCCCCAACCTTTGACGTCCTGGCCGGCCTCTGGTGACGTGGGCCGTTCAGCGGGGCCGTTCTGGGGCCAATGTACTCTTCACGCGGAGCGTGAAGAGTACATTTAGCCATCCCCCAGAGAAGTTGGTTACACCCATAACGAGCCGAAAGCGAAAGCGACCGATTTCACACCCAATTCGGCCTAGGAAAAAAGCCGATAATGTGGCAAGATGCGCTCGTGGTGGGAGGTCATGGCACTTTCTCACCTTTTTGGCCGTTTTGTCCCGAAGATTCCTCGTATGCACGGTTTGTTGCCGAACTTCGTCGCCACCTCGCCTTCGGTTGGATCCAAACCACCCAAACGGCGTCGTTTAGCGCGCTTTCTCATTTTGGGATGCGTTCTCGGCATCGGCATTACTTTGGGACTGGAAATATGGCGAATGTCGGCAGGCAACAATTTCCACGTGGTGCTGCAGAACCGATTTTACCGCAGTGCTCAACTGTCAGCCAAAGATCTTCAGGCATACGTTCGCGCGAACAATATCCGCACGGTTATCAACCTGCGTGGTCATTGCCCGTCGTTATCCTGGTATCAAGAGGAGTGCCGGACGACGCAGGAACTGGATATTGCCCAGGAAGACATCACTCTTTCGGCCAATCGATTGCCCTCGCCCATCGAACTGCGCCGACTGGTCGATGTCCTGGATCACACCGAATATCCGGTAGTCTTTCACTGTCGCCGGGGCGCGGATCGAACGGGTCTTGCTGCCGCGGTTGCCATGTTGCTTTACTCCGATGCCGATTATCAGACCTGTCGCCGCCAATGTTCGCCGCGCTATGGTCACTGGCCGATTCTTACCACCGCGAGCATGGATGATTTTTTTGCGATGTACGAGCGCAAGTTGGCTGAAGAAGGCATTTCGCACACTCCCACGCGGTTCCGGCAATGGATTTTGCACGAGTACCGTCCCGGTATCGGCCTGGCGCATCTGGACCTCTTGACTTCCTCGCTGCGTTTTACAGCGAATGAATCCCCATACCTGAAGGTTCGCGCGCACAATCGATCGGATGAGCCGTGGCACTTCAAACCGGGAACTTTTACCGGGCTTTACCTCGATTGCATCGTGATGGACGCCGAGGGCAACGGCCTGAATCGGCTGCGGTTTGGACAGCGCGAATGCACCGTTGGACCGGGCGAGTTCATCGACATCGACGTGGCACTGCCGATTTTTCGCAAACCCGGCCGCTATTATGTCAATCTCGATCTTGCGGAGCGGCAAATACCGTTCGTTCAATATGGTTCTGAGTTACTGATGCTCGAATTGGTTGTGACGGCGGAGTAAGAACTTGTCTGAACGGAGCCTGAAGCGTTAGCGAGGAGAAAGCCTTCCTCTTCGCTAACGCTTCAGGCTCCGTTCAGACACGCTTCGCGTGGTCCGGCCGGCCACGCGAATATTGTGGGACTTGAAAGCAGGAAAGGATTTCTCATGCCGACGCTTTCTATCGTCGTACCGATCAAGGATGAATGCGAAAATCTGCGCCCGTTGTACGAGCACGTCAAGGAAGCGATGCGCGGCAGTCACGACTGGGAACTGATCCTCGTCGATGATGGCAGCGTCGATGATTCCTTCACGATCATGGACGAAATCGCCAATAACGATCCGCGCGTGAAAGTGGTTCGGCTGCGCCGGAATTTTGGTCAGGCGGCTGCGATGCAAGCAGGCATCGATGCCGGAACGGGCGATGTCATCGTCACGATGGATGGAGACTTGCAAAACGATGCCACCGACATTCCGATGTTATTGGCTAAAATGGATGAGGGATACGATGTTGTTTTGGGCGAGCGCACCAATCGCCGCGATGGTTTCTTGTTCCGCAAGTTGCCGAGCCGAATGGCCAACTGGTTGATCCGCAAAGTAACCGGGCTGCCCTTCCGCGATTTCGGCTGCACCATGCGCATCATTAAGGGTGAGCTGGCGCGCTCCTTGCGGATTTATGGTGAAATGCACCGCTTCATTCCGGTCTTGGCCCAGCAACAAGGTGCAAAGATCGTACAGGTTCCCGTCAAGCATCATCCGCGGCGTGCGGGCAAGTCCAAGGTCGGTCTGAGCAGAACCGGCCGGGTATTCCTGGATCTCATCACGATCAAGTTCTTGTCGGGCTATCTCACGCGCCCGATGCACTTTCTGGGTGGACTGGGACTGGGGATTATCGCGCTGGGCATCTTGAGCCTGATCGCCACGATCATCGTGAAGTTCATATTCGACACGAGCATGGTTCGCAATCCGCTGCTGCTCTTGAGCGTGATGCTGACCCTCATCGGTATTCAATTGCTGTCAACCGGCTTGCTCGGCGAAGTTCTGGCCCGGACTTACTTCGAGAGTCAGGACAAACGACCGTACCTGATCCGGGAATGCCGGAATCTGAGCAATCAACGACTCGATGGCCGCAAAGCGGCATGAGAAACGTGGGGCAGACATTCCTGTCTGCCATTCTTTGCTGCTCCGGTATAATGACTTGGTTCACCCTCCCTGGTCCCACCAACCCCATCATCTTGCATGAAATTTGATCTCCATATGCACACTCGCCGCCATTCGCCCGATAGTGTGATCGATCCTTTTGAATTGGTCCAGCGTGCCAAGGCGATAGGGCTGGATGGCATCGTCATCACCGAGCACGACTGGCTTTGGACCGAAAAAGAGTTGGACGAGCTGCGAAAAGCTGCAGCCGGACCTTGTGATTCTCGCGGGAGTTGAGGTTGCATCGCGCGGCGGCGACGTGTTGTGTTATGGAGTGACCAATCCCTTTGCAGTTCCGCGTGGGATGCCGATGGCTGCGGTTTGCAAGGAAGTGCAACGGCAGGGCGGAGCCTGCGTGGCAGCCCATCCCTATCGATGGGGGCAGCCTTTCGATGATATTTTGCGCAAGCACAAACCGGAACTCGACGGGATCGAGATGATCTCGAACAACATGGACCCTTCGATTCGTCAGTTGGCGGCAGATTTATCGAGCCGGCAGCCTGGCTTCGCAACGCTCGGCAACAGCGATGCACACGAGATTGATGTGGTCGGCTGCTGCCATACCGAATTCGACGCGGAGATTCGGACGATGAGCGATCTGGTGCGCGCCATCAAATCGCGGAAGTGTCGGCCGGGAAGCAGAACGTAACGATGAGCCAACGCGAACAACCGGCACAAATACCCCGCAAGACCGCGCTCTGCATCCCGGCAATCACCGTTTTGGACGAGGGAATTTCATCGGTGGCTGAGGATTGGGTGCTTGAAATCCAGGGCCAAAACCGCCGCCGCCCATATTGTTCAATTGGTTCTTGTATTTGTCCACCAGCTTTTTGGTTTCGGCATAGTCGAACGTAAGTACTACATACCCCACATCGCCAATGCGATCGGCCTTGGTCTTTTTTGCCGTGTTGTTGACAAACTCCTTGACATCGTTCGGAACATTCATTCCCTGAGCAGCCACCAAACTCATTAGTTGGTCTATGCTCGCAACGACTGCCTCTTTGGCTGCTTCTGAAAACTTGTCGGCTTCGGAGCTGTCGGACACTTTCATCCCCAAGCCATATTTGACTTCCGAATCGTTCGCGTTCGCATAAAAAGCGAAGCCCTTGGCCTTGGGCAAGAAATCGGTCAGAGCGGCAACCTTTGGAAGAACCAAGGCGAGCCCCAGTTTTGCTTGCGGAGGAACAACCATCTTCTGGCGAATATCTTCGCCGATCAAAACCGCTCCCCAAACTTGATATTTACTGATCGGTTTCGCCATTTCCTGAAGTTCCTCGGAATATCGAATCGATCCGTCGCTTTTCAGGACTGAGTCCGTCATCGTTTCTTCCTTCATCGTGACCACTAACAATTCGTCAGCTGGAAAATAAAGGCAGGATCGATCACCCTTGTCGATATAGTAGGTGGCTCCATTCTTCTCCTTTTTCTCCCCTTTTAATTTCTTGATGACCTTATCCTTGTCGAAGCCCTTTTTGAAACGAAAAACAACTACCGCATCGGGTGGTCGGTTTTCGCCAAAATCGGTAATTCCGACAACCACGCGCTGGAAATCATCGACGCTCATCCCTGTTTCATCTTTCAATTCATCGATTGCCTTCTTGAACGGTTGCTGCTGCAAGGCGTCACGGGTACCGTCCATTTTCATCAGCGCATCGATGTCCCCACCGAAAACGCCGACCGTGTCTTTGGGTAAAAAAGCCAGCATTTCCTTGTCGTAATTGCTGCTGCCGCCGAAGAGGTAGATCAATAACCAGACCAGACCCCCAATCAGGGCCAGCACCAAGGCGATGATTGCGATCATCGCCCCCTTGTTGCCGCCTTGTTTCCGCCGCCGGGAACGAGAATCATAATCGTCGTCCTCTTCGTCCCGACGCCGGCGGCGCGGACGATCGTCATCGTCGTCATCGCGCCTTCTCGACCGCCGATCGTCGTCATCTTCGTCGCGGCGACGCGAGCGCGGCAAGCCGGCAACGCCGCGGCGTGAGGGTCGATCGTCGTCATCGTCATCGCGCCTTCGCGACCGTCGATCGTCATCGTCGTCGTCATTGCGTCGCCGCGACCGCCGATCGTCGTCGTCTTCGTCACGTCGCCGTGAACGCGGCTCGTCGTCATTGTCGCTGCGCCGCTTCGACAGCGGTAGTTCATCATCGTCATCGCGACGACGCGAGCGTGGTGCCTGGTCTTCATTATCATCGCGCCGACTCGATCGCGCCGGCCCCTCATCGGCTGTCGGCGCGGTGGTGCTTCATCGTTCGCGGCACGACGGGGCGAGGCAGTTGGGTTGTTCGACCCAGCTGCCACACTTCGGCGCAGGAATCTCCTGGACTTCGGTATCCTTACCGGTGAATGTGTGCTTGCACTTGGGACATTGAATCGACCGATCTGCTGGAATGGGAGCAGCAGTCTTGAGTTTCGAGCCACATTCCGGGCAACCGAATGCAAACGGCATGGGGAGGCCTTTTATTGAGAATCGGAATACGGATAAAATCTTTCGATCCGGTTCCAATCGGTTCCGAGCGACCCAATTCCGTTGAGTGCTATTTTTTGGTGGAATTCAACAGATCCACGTGCGAGATAATGGCATCCTACAGGAGAATACCTCCGAGAAGCAAGAGTGTGCCAAAGTTTTCCTCAGCGGCTCGATTTCCCGGTACAGGACGCAGCGTTTTTCCATAAGTTCATCAAGAAAGCGTAACTGGCGCTTGACTAATTGGTCGGCAAACGTCAGGCTAAAGGGATAGTTTGAAAATTCGCAGATTTCTTCCGGGGCTAACGGATGTATCAGTTGCATCGATTGATTGGACTGGCGTTGTTTGGCATCCTGTGCAGCGTCCTCGTCGGATCGAGTGCTCAGGAACCAAAGATCCTGCAAGTTCCCAAGGCCAAGTCGGTTCCGGGAATTTTTCGGATGTACCTCGTTTACGACAAGCGGTTCGAAAAAGGCGATGAACGGAATCGGGAAGAGAAACTGCACGACCCGGTCGATGAACACGGATTGTTTACGGTGGTAGCGGTCTTTTCTCGCCACATCCCCAAGGAAATGGAAGATCCCCTTTACGCCGTGATGGCCAGACAAGAAAAACTCGCGACCGCTTACAAGACCCGTCGAATGGGCGCATTCGTGGGTTTCCTGTCACTAGAGCGCGATTTTGCCGACGATGAAACGCGGGAGCCTTTAGCTCGACAAATCAAGGATGTCGGAGATGCCGCCAAATACAAGCAATTGGCACTGAGCCTTGCCCAAGCCACGAAAGTGCCGGAAGGTGCGGAACCCGAGTCCAAGGAAAATCTTGAGCCTGCGACACAGGTTGCAAAGTGGGGTATCAAGCCTGAGCACGACATCACCATAATCGTTTACAACCGTTTTAACATCATCAAACGAATGTGGTTCACCAAGGAAAAGCCGCCCACCGAAGAGGATCTGAAAGTGATCGCGGCTACTGTTGACGAGGTGATGGCTCGGCGATGATTCTCATCGCAGTGTTCAGTTTTCAGTTACGACACCCCATTGCTTGCCGCTCGCCGTCTAAACACTTGTCAGCAGCCTTGCCGAGTTGTTGGTCGGCGAATGAGTGCTCCCGGCGTGGGCATCATCAGAACCGAATTCAATTTAGGCGGACAGTATGCCGTGCTCAATCTCAAGAGAGACGGCTACGTCGAAGGCAAATAAGTCACGCAAGGTCGCAGGTTCGTGCGACCCAGACCACTTCTTGACCGGAGAAGTCACTGCAGCCCGTTCACTCCTCGCGATACGGCCTCTTTTGCTCGTAGGATTTAAGTCGCTTCTCCAGCGCGGATCGATTTTCTGCGCTCAGGGTCTTATCGGCGCAAGCCTTTTTTTGTGTGCTTATTGCACGTTCAAAATCTCCGGTCTCTGCGTATGCGGCGGCAAGTGTATCGAGGAAAGTGGTTTGTTTCGATTGTTCGCAGGCAATCGTCGCCAGCTCAACGGCTTTCTTCCCGTCTCGATATTTGGGATCGACGCAAGTAGCCAGCAACCAGGCTTTGTCGTTGTGAGCTGCAGCATATTTCGGATAAAGACGGATCGTTTCGTCGTAGTCCTTGATCGCTTGAGAATAGTCCTTCAGTCTGGCATAAACAACGCCCCGGTTGAAGTACGCAAACCCGAACTTTGGATCGATGCGCACGGCCTCCGAAAAATCTTCTATGGCCTTCTTGAAGTCGCCCTTCGATTGGTATACCGTGCCCCGGCCATGATAAGCACGAGCATCTTTCGGATTGAGCTCGATCGCTTTGCTGTAGTCAGTCATCGCGTCATCGTGCTTACCCGCCAACTGATTCGCAACGCCTCGATTGTTGTAGGCCGGGCCGAACTTCGGATTGTTCCGGATCGCCTGGGTGAAGTCTGCAAGCGCCTTGTCGATGTCGCCCCTGCTCGCATACGCCAGCCCTCGGTTGTAGTAGGCACTGGCCGCCTTCAGATCGATCGCCGGCCTCAGATCCGGATCCTCCAATGGTCCAAGTCCGGTGCCTACCCGAGGCAGTCCTTGGCCGAGACGCATGAGGACCGTGCTGAAGTCCTCGATCGCCGCGTCGAATTTCCCTTGCACCTGATACGCGGTTGCCCGACCGTGGTAAGGAAATGGATCCGCCGGATTGAGCCTGATTGCCTGGGTAAAGTCCTCGATGGCCTTGTCGGGTTTTCCAGAGTACGTGAATATCATTCCCCTGTTGGCGTAGGCACGGGGGAAATTCGGCTCGAGGAGGATCGTTGTGGAGTAGTCTTCAAGCGCCTTGTCGAAGTTGCCTCGATTTGCAAAGGCAGAGGCTTGGTTGAAATGGGCGCTGGCATTGGTCGGATCCAGATGGATCGTTTGGGTAAAATCCTCGATCGCCTTGTCGTATTGGCCGGCAGCGGCGTGATCCAGGCCACGCCTGAAGGCACTCAGCGCATCAGCATTGTCGGCCGCAACCGCCTGGGCCATCGGCAAAAGAAAGACGATACCCGCCAGATGAAAACCGCGCATGGTCGCTCCTGGTAATGCGTGGCGATTGGAAACCTACCGTCAAGTGCTGGTCTGTATGCCATCATCCCGACCGGGTTGCAAGAGAGATTTTCCATCCGGCCGGCACGGCATGGGCCGCGAATGCATTTGAGCAAGATGACCATTGGCATGAAACCTGCAAGTTATAGTCAAGGCCGCTGAGATTGACACAATCTTCTAAGGAGATGAACCATGTCTATCGACTTACAAGAGCAGGCAGATGGCACGATCTTGAAGATTAGGCTCACGGGCAAGCTGATCAAGGACGATTACGACCGCTTTGTTCCGGAGATCGATCGTCTAATCGCACAGCACGGTAAGGTTCGGATTCTGATGGAGATGCACGATTTCCACGGCGAGACGGCACGTGCGATGTGGGAAGATTTCAAGTTTGGCCTGCGACATTATCGGGACATCGATCGAATTGCTCTTGTCGGTGAACGCTGGTGGCAGCACAGCATGGCGGTATTTTGCAGACCGTTCACAACGGCCGCCGTTCGATACTTCGACACCACCAAGGTCGAGGAGGCGGAGGCCTGGATTCATGCCGATAAGCCGGCGTGATGTCAACTTACAAGAAATCTTGCGCGGAGTTGCTGACGTGCAAAAAAAGCTCGCAATTGGCAACAGAGTACATCTCTATGAGGAATGCAGGAAACCAGGAAACTTATTCGATAGTCAAAGATTGTTGCGTCAAACTGGTTCGATTCCTGCATTCTTCATAGGTAAAGCTTCTATTCTTTGGTTGCTGCTTGGGTGCTCTGTGCGACTTCGTCACGAATTGGATCGAGATAAAACATGTCGGAAATAACGGAGAAATCAGCATCCGGACGAGTGACCGCCGTGCGCGGTTCCGTTGTTGAAGTCGAGTTTCTTTCTTCCCTGCCATCCATCAACGAAGCGCTATTTCTGAACGCCGGCAGCAGATCCCTGGTGCTGGAGGTTGCTCATCACCTCAACCCAACGACGGTCCGCACCATCGCAATGACGCATACGGAAGGGCTATCGCGCGGTCTGAAGGTGGAGCGCTCGGGCAATCCGATCATGGTTCCGGTTGGTCCGCAAACTCTGGGTCGGCTCTTTAATTGCCTTGGCGAGCCTCTCGATGATCTTCCTGCTCCAAAGACCGATCTGAGTTGGCCCATTCATCGACCATCACCCTCCCTTGGTGCCCAGCGGCGCGGCATCGAATTTCTTCAAACCGGAATCAAAGTCATCGACTTGCTGTGCCCCCTCGCTCGAGGCGGCAAGGCCGGGTTGATTGGCGGCGCGGGCGTGGGCAAGACCATGCTTTTGCAGGAATTGATCCGCACGATGGATCACGATCACGGCGGCATCGCCGTGTTCGCGGGTGTGGGCGAGCGCACGCGCGAAGGTAACGATCTCTGGCTGGAAATGCAGCGAACCGGCGTCATCGCCAAAACGATTTTGCTTTTCGGCCAGATGAACGATTCGCCGGGGAGCCGATTTCGCGTGGCTTTGGCCGCACTGACCATGGCCGAGTATTTTCGGGATGTGTTGAAAAAAGAAGTGATGTTTCTCGTCGATAACATCTTTCGATATGTCCAGGCCGGTTCCGAAGTGTCGGGATTGCTTGGTCGGCTCCCCTCGGAAGTGGGTTATCAGCCCACACTTGCCGACGAGATCGCCGCTCTTGAAGAACGGATCGCCTCGGCCGACGGTGCCGCGATTACCTCGGTTCAGGCAGTCTACGTTCCTGCCGATGATCTCACCGATCCCGCCGTGGCACAGACCTTTGCACATCTGGACGCCAGCATCGTCCTGGCCCGCAGTCTTGCCGCCCAGGGACTTTATCCCGCGATTGACCCTCTCGCTTCTACTTCCCGGTTACTCGACTCATCGCATGTCGGCGACCGGCACTATGCCATTGCGCTGCGCGTCAAGGAAACGATCGAGCGCTACCGCCAGCTCCAGGACATCATCGCCATGCTCGGCATGGAGGAGCTTTCCGCAGAAGATCAAAAAATGGTTCGTCGAGCCCGTCGGCTGGAACGGTTTCTGACGCAGCCGATGTTCGTAACCGAAGCCTTCACCGGCATCGAGGGCCGTCATGTTCCCCTTGAGGATACGCTCGCCGGTTGCGAAGCAATCCTGGCCGGCAAACAAGATGGTGTCGATGAATCCCGCCTCTACATGATCGGCTCTCTGAACGAGGTGAAGCCGTGAACCTCGATCTGGAAGTGCTGGTACCAGATGGATTGGTGGTTCAAGCTCAGATCAAGAGTCTGCAAGCGACCGATGAGAGTGGGCGGTTTGGTCTGTTGCCTGCCCATCAAGATTTTCTGACTCTGCTGGTTCCTTGCGTGGTGATTTTTCGCGACAGTGCCGACCGGGAACATTATGTTGCCGTGGATGGCGGGGTGTTGCTACTCGAGAAGAATCGAATCGCGATCACCACGCGCGAGGCAGTGGCGGTCGATCACTACGACGAGGTGGCGGATGCCGCTGCAAAAATGCTCAAGGCACGCCGTTTGCACGAACGTGCCGCACAAGGCGAGTTTGCCGAACTCCAGAGCACTCTCCTGAGCGAACTCCGAAAAGTGGACTCGCGGAAATGACACAACCTCAACCCGACGAAGACCCTTTCGTGAAAGAAGTGCGGCGACAGGCCAACTTGGCCAAAAACGCACACCATACCAGCTTTTGGAAGAGTCTTTCAACGGTCGGAGCAATTGGCTGGATGATCAGTTTGCCTGCCGTATGTGGCGCGTTCGTCGGACGCTGGATTGATGGGCGATACGGCACAGGGATATCTTGGACGTTGTCGTTTTTGACCATCGGACTCTTCCTTGGCTGCGTCACTGCCTGGCGTCACATTAACCGGGAAACCAAAGAATGATCTGGCCTGCCGCCTTTTTCATCGGATTCGCCGCGGGGCTTTTCTCCTTTTACGGCTTGTGGCTGACCGTAAGCAAGCCGCGTCGACTCGTCATCTACATTTTCAGCGGAAGCTTTCGACTCACTATCGTGGCCGGGGTTTTCTTCTTCGAAAGCCAATGGGGTGCAGGTCATGTTCTGGTGGGGTTGGGTGGCCTGCAAGTGGCTCGACTGTGCGTGATGAATCGTATTGGGGGACTCTCGCATGGGTAAGGAATTCGTCCCCGAAATCGTTCTCAAGATCGGTTCCATCGAGATAACGACCACCGTCGTCTATTCGCTTCTTGTCTCCACTGTCCTGGTCGTGTTTGCGCTCCTGGTTCGCTCCAGTCTCGCCCGCCGGATTACGGGCTTCCAGGTAATCGCGCAATTCATCATCGAGCATTTGGAAGGGATCATGCGCAATATGTTCAGCGCGACCCAAAGCCATACGTTCCTCTGGTTGTTACCTTTGCCCTTTTCATAGGCCTGGCGAACCTGATCGGTCTGGTTCCTGGGTTGCGCTCGCCGACCGCGGATTTTTCGACGACGGCTGCCCTTGCGGTAATCGTGTTCGTTGCCGTACCTTTCTACGGCATCCGTACACGGGGTTTGCGCGGCTATTTGAAGCATTATCTCGAACCATCGCCTTTCATGCTTCCTCTGGAAATCATTACGGAGTTTTCGCGGACGCTGGCTCTGGCCGTTCGACTTTTCGGGAATATCGTCAGCGAAGAACTTGTGATTCTCGTGCTCTTGTCCATTGCCGGACTTTTTGTGCCGATACCGATCATGATGCTCGCCGTACTCACCGGCGTGGTGCAAGCATATATATTCAGTGTCTTGACCGTGGTTTATTTGAGTGCCGCATTGCAGACGCAGCCGCACTGAAGGAGAGTCTTGTGGACAGCGCTTCGATTCTCGCGATGGTGGCCATGATCGTTGCCGGAATCACGGTGGCGATCGGATCGATTGGCACTGCCGCCGGACAAGGCAAGGCCATTCAGTCGGCTCTCGATGCCATGGCACGTCAACCCGATGCCTCCGATCGCATCAGCAGAACCTTGTTCGTCGGCCTGGCGATGATCGAATCTCTGGCGATTTATTGTCTGGTGATCGCATTGATTCTGCTTTTCGCCAACCCCTTCTCCAAACTCATTGAGCGTTGACCCATGACATTCAATGTGTGGACGTTTCTTTTTGAAATCGCCAATTTCATCGTTCTGGCCTACGTCCTGTATCGGCTCCTGTATCGCCCGCTCCAAAAGGCGATCGACGAACGGCGCGACGCCAGTCTGCGTGCCCAGGCCGATCTCGAAAAGGCGCAAAAAGAAACCGTTGACCTGCAAACTCGGCTCAAGGCAGAAATGATTCGCATCGATCAATTGCAGGAGGAGGCTATCGCCAAGGCACGCACCATCGCCGATAGCGAACGCAAAGATATGCTGCACAAGGTCGAAATGGAAACCGAGCGGACTCGATCCGAAACAAAACGAAGCCTGGAACGCGAGCGGGAAGAAGCCCTGGTTGCCTTACGAAAAAAGGTTGTGGACCTGGCGATCGGCATCGTCGAACGCCTCTTGCGCGAAGCATCGGATCGAACTCTTCATGAGCAACTGGCCCGACACTTGATCGATCATGTGAAGAGTTTGACTCAGGCAGACTGTCAAGCACTGCGCAATCAATGGAAGCACGGAGACAAGTTCACCCTCGAGACAGCCCAAGAACTGGATCCTGCTATTACAACGGAGTTCAAAGACATCATCGCACAGATTATCGGGCAGCCCACGGACGTCGAATTGGTGCTCATCCCGGCACTGTTGAGCGGAGCGTGTTTGAAACTGGCCGGACGGGTCTGGGATTCATCGCTGGCAGGCCAGTTGGTCGCGATTCGGCAGGCTTCGTGAGGCTTTGCGAACCCTGGGATCACTGGGAATTCTTATGTCCGATTTAACCGCCGAACTTCTGCAGGACGTGACCGAGCAACTGGCTTCGATTCGCTGGCAGGTCCGGCATAGCGAAGTTGGCACAGTGGTGAGCGCAGGGGACGGCGTCGCCTATCTACGCGGTGCTCCTTCGGTGAAATATGGGGAGCTACTGGAACGCGGCGACGGCCTCACCGCTCTTGCTTTCGACCTGCGTCCGGAGGAGATCGGCGTCATTTTTCTCGACGCGGCAGAGCATATCGGTGCCGGCGATGAGTTTCGACCTACCGGTCGGGTCGCCAGCGTGTGCGTCGGCAATGAGGTGTTGGGGCGGGTAATCGATTCGCTAGGCCGACCCATGGACCAGGGTAGTGCGATTCGGGCAACAGAATTTTGGCCAATCGAACGGGATGCTCCCGGCGTTACCTCCCGACAACCCGTCACAGAACCTCTCCATTCCGGGATCAAAGTCATTGATGCCTTGCTGCCGCTGGGCAGAGGCCAGCGCGAACTGATTCTTGGAGATCGGTCAACCGGAAAAACGTCGATTGCTCTCGATGCCATTCTGGCCCAGCGCGATATCGGGGTCATTTGCATCTACGCCGCGATCGGTCAGAGGAAGGCCAGCGTCGCAGAAGTGCTTGAACTTCTCACTCGGCACAATGCCATGCCTTATACCGTGGTCGTCGTTGCCGATGCCGATTCGCCGCCGGGGCACCAGTATCTCGCGCCCTATTCCGCCTGTACCATCGGCGAGTATTTCATGCACCAAGGCAAGGATGTGCTGGTAGTGTATGACGATCTGACCAAGCATGCGGATGCGTATCGCCGGCTCTCGTTGCTGCTCGGCCGGCCCCCGGGACGAGAAGCCTATCCTCCGGATGTGTTTTATCTACACTCCCGGCTCCTCGAAAGGGCCACCCGCCTGAACGCCAAACTCGGCGGCGGTAGCCTCACAGCTCTGCCCATCGCGCTGACTCAGGCGGGAAACATCGCCGCCTATATTCCCACAAACTTGATCTCAATCACTGATGGCCAGATCTACCTCGACATGCGGCTTTTCAACGAAGGCTTGCGCCCGGCCGTCGATGTCGGGCTGAGCGTTTCACGGGTGGGCGGCAAAGCGCAGCCTCAACTCCTTCGTGAAATCTCCGGGGATCTCAGGCTGCTCTATTCGCAGTTGCGCGAACTGGAAACTTTCACGCGTTTCGGTGCCGAGCTGGAGCCGGAAAGCGCCTTACGGCTCGAACGTGGTCGAAGGCTGCGCGAAGCGTTGAAGCAGCCCAGGCTGCAGCCGGGGTCACTCGCTAGCCAAGCCGCGACGCTATTCGCCATTCGGGACGGCTTACTGGACTCAGTCCCGGTGTCGGCAGTCGCCGCAACGCTCAACGTTCTACAAAACCGGCTAGGCGAGATGGATGCCACTCTGCTGTCGCGCCTTGAGCGCGAAAACTGCTCCGTAAAAGAAATCCAGGAGCCGTTGCGACAAGCCATTCAGATGATTTTGCAGCGGTTGCAGCCGGCGAGCACCACATGAGCACGGAAAAACTTCGTCGGCATCATCAGGCCGTGACCACGATCCATGAAATCGTCGGAGCGATGCGGGCGATCGCGGCCGGTCGGATCCAGAGCGCTCAGAAAGCGATGCTGGCCGCCCGGCGCTATCATGATGTGGTTGTGAAAACGCTTCATGCCGTAATCGACAAGCTGCCTGCCGATTCCCTTTCCCAGTTTGAAGGAAGCGCCTCGACCCTTATTCTCATGACTTCGGAACAGCCTCTGTGCGGACGCTTCAATCAGGATCTTTTGACGTTTGCCGAGAAGCAATGGAAGCAACTGAAAGAAAAAGAGACGGTGTTTCTGATCGTCATCGGCCAGCATGGACGCAAGCAACTTTCCGCACGAGGGATGACAGCGGATACTGTGGAAGCTGGGGCGACAACATCGCCAGGTTTGCGCGATCTGGTCAAACGTCTTTCGACGCTTGTGAGCCGAAGATATCAAATGGGACAACAGGGAAAGTTACGAGTGATTTATAACCGCTATCAATCGGTGACGGAATCGGTGCCAACGATCGAGCAAATCCTACCGGTGCAATTGCCTTTCGTTGATCGTATGCCGGGGGAAGATTCGCGCAATCATTATCGGTATCTCTCGACCCCGGTTTTATTGGCTGGTTTGATCCGAGAGTTTGCGTTCATCAATCTCTATCGGGCGGCAGCGGATTCGTATGCCAGTGAGCAAGCCACTCGACTGGTGGCGATGGACGGGGCAACGCGCAATTCCGAGAAGATGCTTGAAGATTTGCTCAACCTGGAGCACGGGAACGCCAGGGTGAAATCACTCAGCAAGTGCTGGAACTGATATCGGCACGGTTTGCTTCGTTCGATGAAGAGTGATTTTCATTGCACACAGGTAAAACAAAATGTGCGGTTTGAATGCTTCGCTGTGCGTCTGGGGATTCAAAAGAGCGAATTCATCGACCATTTCTCCAGCATTTTGACTTTTTTTCTCTTGGCATCGAATTTGCTTTTCCCTACTCAACTCACCTTTCAGGAGAAATGTTATGCGAATTGTGATTATCTCTTTGCTTGCAGTTGTCATGTGTACGGGACTCTCTGCCTCAGCAGTCAAGGCTCCCCCCAAAAAGAGCCCTCCCAAGGAGCGATCCGAAACCACCGTGAAGCTGATGGCCGAAAAGTTGAAGAATTCTCAACTGGTGCTCGAAGGGCTGGCTACGAACAACTTTGAAAAAATCGGCAATGGTGGACAAGAGTTGATGCGGATCAGCAAGGCGGCGGAATGGACGGTTTACAAGACGCCGGAATACGAAATGCACACCAACAGTTTTCGCCGCGCAGTCGAAACTCTGATCCAAAAAGCCAAGGCCAAAAACATTGATGGTGCGACGCTGGCTTATGTCGACATGACCTTCAGTTGCGTCAAATGCCATCAGCATACCCGCGAAGAACGAGACAGCCGATTGCCAAAGCTCGACATCGGAACCGGCCTGGCAAGTAGACGATAATACCTCACACTGGATTATTGGCACATCCTGAAATACTTCCCCGATCCGGCTCGATTGCCCGCCGAGCCGCTCGGGATTGAACGCACACTGGGAGTTTGGTTCGCGTTGAATAGATGTTTCTTCACAAGACCATCACATCCATAGCCCGACGGCAACCGAAATGGAGAATTGAATCATGCCTTCACTCAACACGCAAAAAACGGCACTGCATCTGTTGGTAGTAATCGACCACCACGAGGCACGAGTCTACCGCGCCGAAGTTGACGGAGCAACACCCGTGCGTCTGGTTCCTTACGATCCTTTCAGCTACGGCCGACACCTGCATTCTTTTCATGAATGGACCGATGGCAAACGCCTGCCGGAACGGAAAAGTTATTACGAGGGTGTTGCCAAGACATTGCAAGGGGCCGAGCAAGTCCTGGTATTCGGGAGCGGCACGGGCAGGAGCAGCGCAATGGATCAGCTGCTCGCTGACTTGAAGGAATTCCACCCCGACATCGCTGCGAAAGTTGTCGGCGAGATGGTTCTCGATACGCACCATACCACAGAGAACCAATTGCTGGCTTTGGCTCGAAAGTTCTACGAGGAATACAACCAGAAATAGGAATAAAACCGTGTGGCCCTCATCAACAATCACGCAATCTGAGAACTCGACTCAAACCGAAGCAGATCAACAACCACCGCTGAATCATGCGCGTGGGAATGTCGCCAAGGTAGCGCTTGACCTGAGACCCAAATTTCCCAGAGATCAACAAGGGTTCCAGGTTGAGCTGCGCCGACGGGTCGATACTTACTTCAAGGAAACCGGTCGAAGTGAGCGGGATTGCTGGCAAATGTATGCCAAAACCGCGATCGTTCTTTCGTGGTTTGCCGCTTCCTACGTACTCCTGGTGTTCTTTGCGGAAACGTGGTGGCAGACGCTGTTGTTGGCGGTATCCCTGGCGTTTTCGATGGCCGCGATCGGCTTCAATATCCAGCACGATGGTGGTCACGGAGCTTACTCCCGCTTCGGCTGGATCAACAAGCTCGCGTCGATGACGCTCGACTTGATCGGCGGCAGTTCCTATCTGTGGCACTGGAAACATGGAGTGTTCCATCACACCTACGTCAATATTACCCGAGTCGATACCGACATCGAACTGGGCAGCCTGGTGCGGTTGACCCCTTATCAACCACGAAAAAGCTTCCATCGCTGGCAGCAGCTTTATCTCTGGCCGCTTTATGGGATCATGGCTGCACGCTGGCACCTCTACGGCGATTTCCACGACGTTGCCACGGGCAACCTCGGCCCCCATCGAATCCCCCGCCCAAAGGGGTGGGATCTGGTGGTCTTCATCGCAGGCAAAGTTGTTTCGATCGGGCTGTTGCTAGGGCTTCCAATGTTCTTTCATGCCTGGTGGGTGGTGCTGGTCTACTATGCAATCGTGACCGGTGTGTTGGGGATGACTCTGAGCATCGTCTTCCAACTGGCACACTGTGTCGAAGAGGCAGACTTCCTGCTTCCTGAAAAAGGAAGCTTGATGATGACCAATTCCTGGGCCGTTCATCAGGCGCGTTCGACGGTTGACTTCGCCCGCAGGAGTCGAATCCTTTGTTGGCTACTGGGCGGATTGAACTTCCAGATCGAGCATCACCTCTTCCCGCATTTGCCACATTCACTACCCCGCGATTTCAAAGATAGTTGAGGAGACTTGTCGCGAGTTCGGAGTAAAGTATTCCGTTCACGCGACGTTTCGGGCCGGTCTGCGTTCCCACTATCGCTGGCTGCGACGCATGGGACGAGAAGATCCGATCGCTTCGGTAATGCCCATCTAACCAGGAAATTTCATCATGGAAAGCCCCAACCAGGCAGCGCCGGGAGAGTCACCGACCATCCTCGAGAGTCCGCGGCCCGCCGAGCGACCGGTAATGATGGTCTTCTGGATGCTGTTGGGCGGATCCGCGGGAATCAATATCGCTCAAAGTCTCTGGCGTCTTCTCGAATTCGATGTTGGACGGGTGAGCATTGCTGTCCCGGTCGGCGGGGTGGTCGGCGCGGTAACGGGCGTGATTTTGGGCCTGATCCGCGACCCACGACTATTGGTGTTTCTGATGGCAGTTTTCGCCGGTTCAGCATCTGGGGCGGTCGCTGGAAAAGTCTGCTGGGGTTCCGTCGGAGAGATTGGCGGACAGTTTGCCGGCGGTCTGCTCGGAGGAATCGCTTGGGGACTTGTATTGCATATCGGGCGAGCAAAAACCGTTCTCCCCAGTCCATCGTCTCTTGTGGAATCAGAAGCGACTCAGCGGGGCAAAGCCGCAACCCAATGAGGCCCTCATCGGGTTGCCGTGTTGCCACACACTTCGGATTCAGTTGAATCAATCCAGACTATTGAAACGCTTCATCTGCCGTTACGATCATGCGGGCCAGTTCCACAAGCTTCAGGTTCTTTTCGCTGGCTAATTTTTGCAGCCGGCGGAAAGCATTCATCTCGTCGAGTGCTGCTTTTTTCATCATCAATCCCTTGGCCCGTTCGATGACCTTGCGATCTTCGAGTGCTTGCCGCAAGTTGGCTGCTTCCAGGCTCAGAGTCTGGAATTGTTCAAAACGCCGCATCGCCAGATGAATGGCGGGTTCCAGATCGGCCTGTTTGATCGGTTTGATGAGGTAGGCCATGATGTGGTCCCCCTCCGCGCGTTCGATAAGATCGGAATCGTGATACGCGGAGACCAGAATCACGGGAACCGGGACTCGCTCATAAATGCGCATGGCCGCATCAATGCCGTCCATCTCAGGCATTTTAATGTCGGTGATCACCAGATCGGGCTTCAACATCTCGCATTGCTCGACCAGTTCATGACCGTTTTGCGAAACGCCGACGACATTGTGTCCGAGGCAAGGCAGGATCATCTGGTAGTAATCGCGCATGTCGGGCTCATCGTCCGCGACGACGATTCGCAATGATTCGGTCATAAGCTTTCTCGATGCGGGGTGGGAAGGGCTTTCAAATAAGGTCCGTCTCGATCACCTAAATAGCATTTGTCTTGTCAATTCCGGGGCAAGCGGATAACCCGACGCGCAAGCGGGGTTCAGCCTGTCACCTCGCTTGCGCGTCGGGTTATCTTTGTGTGATGAAAGCTGGCTCACAGTTTCTTTCATCGGCTCGTGTGTTGCGTTTGGCTTGCTTCTGCTCGTACATTCGCCGATCGGCCTCAGCGAGGAATTCCCCGATTTGGGAGTTGGTCCCGGACTCGATCTCCGTCGCACCTACGCTCAGGGACAACGCCTGCGCCCATCCTTCGTTCTCAACATTGAATTTCTCAACATTTCTCAGGAGCCGATCGATGGCAGCTCGCGAACCTCCTGCATCATCGATCGCCAGGACACAGAATTCGTCGCCACCGAGGCGGGCCAGGATATCGGAACCTCGAAACGTCTTGTGGAGAACCTCAGCGGTTGCCTTCAGTATCCGATCCCCGGCTTCATGTCCATAGGTGTCGTTGATCTGCTTCAAGCCGTCGACGTCGATGAACAATAGCGACAAATGGATTTTCTGGCGCTGGGCCAATCTCATTTGCTGTTGAGCCAAAAGCAGAAAGCCACGGCGATTGTCCAGTCCCGTCATCGCGTCAGTGAGGGAGAGATTTTCCAGCATCTGCGCATCGGCAAAACGTCTCAGAGCGATAGCAATGCAGGGAGAAAGGTCCGCAGAACGAACCGGTTTGACAAGATAGCCCATGACCTGTTCTGTTTCCGCACGTTGAATCAGTTCAGGATCGTAATGAGCGGATACAAGAATCATCGGAGTGGGATGGTGCTCCTGAATTGCTTTCGCTGCTTCGATCCCATCCATATCGGGCATTTTGATGTCGGTGATAATGAGATCCGGGTTGGATAGCCGACATTTTTCGACCAGTTCCTTCCCATTTTGCGCAACTACGACAACCCGATAACCCAGGTGCGGAAGAATCGTTTGGTAGTACTCCCGCATGTCCGGCTCATCGTCTGCAACCGCGATTCGTAATTGCGCATTCATCGGCCGTCTCGCAGCAATGTAATCAGGATTTCCGCTCCGGCATGGCCATCCTCGCCGATTTCAATTGAGCCTCCATGCGTCTCTACTATTCTTTTAGCAATTGCCATGCCTAAACCCGTTCCCTTGGTTTTTGTCGTGAAGAAAGGCTCGAATATCCGCTGCCGTTGTTCCTTCTTCAGGCCGGGGCCGTTATCCCTGATAGCAATCCGGATTGCCTGATGATTCTTCAGATTTGCTTCAGAACAGGTGATGGTAATCTTGACGGGGTCTTTACAGGCAGCAAGAGCGTTTTCGAGGATATTCCGGAAGACTTGCTGAAGGCGAAAAGAGTCAACGGCACAACGCAGGTCGAGCGAATCAACCTCCTCGACTAACGATACGTCTCTGCCCTTGCGCAACAGTTCAAGTGTTCCCCAGGCTTGCCGCCAGACACTTTGCAGACTCACTTTTTCACGTTCGAGAATCAATGGGGCCGCATAGCCGCGAACCTCCTCGTAAAGTTGTTGCAAATGATCCTGCGCCAGTTGAACGCGGTCGATCAGGTCTTGAGCCTTCGGCCGATCTTCGACCTGAAGCCTTAGCATCTCCAGACATACCTGACTGCGCGCAGGGCATTGCCGCTTTCGTGAGCAAGCCCTGCCATCATCTGGCCGATGGCCGCCAGCCGTTCGGTTTGCATCTGTTTCTCTTGAGCTTTCTTCCGTTCCGTAATGTCGATAAAAGCCCCAACCGCGCCCCGACTATTCCCTTGCTCATCGCGCAAAGGTGCGGCATGTCCGAAAAGGTTGAAGATGGTTCCATCTTCAAGCATGAGATCGAATTCGGTGTCGTGGATTTCCACACCCCGTGCTGCACGAATCATTGGTCGGTCGTCCTTCGAAATCTCCTTTCCCTCGCGAAATAGTTTGAACGAAAACCACTGGTCATCGATTTGCCCGAGAAAAGCATTGTGTTGGGGGTTGATCCTTAAGATTTTGGCGAAGGAATTATTGATGCGCATGCGCTGACACTGCGAATCTTCGGCAATGGCAATGGAAATTGGAATCACATCCAACAATGTTTGCATTTCCATCACGCGTCGTTGGATGTCCTGGTTGAGCCTGGTGATCTCGGTTTCCGCCCGCTTGCGTTCGGCGATGTTGGCCAGACGGGGGCGAACAACTCCAGGTTGATCGGCTTCAGGAGATAGTCGGCAGCCCCCTGGCGGATAGCCGCTATTGCCCCTTCCAGATCGGCATAGCCGGTCACAATGACGATGTCCGCCCTGGGGGCAAGACGTTTGAGCTGGGGCAGCAATTCCTCCGCGCTGCCATCGGGAAGCCTTCGATCCAGAATGATGACGCTAAGCGTGTCCCAATCCGTACGAGCGAGAGTTTGTGCCATCGTCCCGGCAGTCTCGACTTCGTAACCATCTAATTGAAGGATGTCGACCAAATTCGAGCGGGTATCGGGATCGTCGTCCACAACCAATATTCGTAGAGGAGAAAGATTGGACATGCGTTTACCTGAGTACAGATTCGGGCACTCCATGACGGGAGCACTCTGGGCGAACTCCACACAACGGAATGCGTCAATCACCCCCAATTGAACCACGAAAAACACGAAAGACACGAAAAATGCAAATTGCAGAAGAGACGTTTCTCCTTGCTTCCCGAGTTGCATTAACGCTTTCGAATTCTTACTGCTTCTTGTCTTCGCATTTTTTCGTGTCTTTCGTGTTTTTCGTGGTTCATGATCTTTTGTCTTATTCAGTTGGGTTCGGGTCGGAATGCTTGCCGGTCAAGGTCTGCAAGGTAGTCAGGAGTCGGGGAATATCGAAGGGTTTGTAGCAGACGGCATCCGCTCCTTCCGAAACCACTTGCTGAACGAGTTGATCGAGTTCCGAGCGGTGCCCGGTGATCATAATCGTTCGGGCCACCGGGTTGACATCCCGCACCAATCGAAACACCGTTGAGCCGTTGCCGTCGGGGAGCTTCATATCGATCAGAACGACCTTGTAGTTTCGCTCCTTCAAGCGATCCGATGCGGTCTTCTCATCGTGCGCCAGGCAGACGCGATAGCCACGGTCGCGCAACATGTCCCAGAGATTGGTACACAGGTCCGGATCATCATCAACTACCATAACCAGCGGTTGGCCCAGCGCGGTGTCCAGCAATCCCAAGAGTTTGGGAAAATCAACGGGTTTGGGCAGCACTTGCCAGGCCCCCGCCGTCAGCGCCTCCTCATTGCTGTCCGTGGAAGCATAGGCAGTGACCACCATCGCCACAGTGCCGGCCTGGAGCTTTTTGATTTGGCGGTATAATTCCACTCCATCCATTCCCGGCATCTTCAAATCGAGTAGGGCGATGTCGTAGGCATTCTTTCGCACCAACTCAAGCGCGTCATAGCCGTCGTGAGCGATATCGACGACATACCCCATGTCGGTCAGGATATCCTTGAGGTTGCGGCAGGTATCGACATCATCATCCACCACCAGGATGGTGGGGCTGGTCGTTTTCATTGGCAGCCTTCTCCTCTCGAGCAACCGCCGAGAGTACGACGCTGAACGTACTGCCTCGACCTGGCTCACTTACGACAGATAAACTTCCTTTATTCTTATCGAGGATCGAACGGGCGATCGCCAATCCGAGTCCTAGACCTTGCGCCTTCGTCGAATAGAGAGGCTCCATGATTCTACGGAGATGCTCTTCAGAAATGCCGACGCCGGTGTCGGCAAAAGCGACTTCCACTCCATCACCGAGTTGCCGGACGCTGATATTAAGGGTACCGCCTTGAGCCATCGCTTCTTTGGCATTGCGGATAATGTTGGCAAAGACGATCCGTATCTGATCGATGTCGGCCAGAACTGCCGGCAAATTGGGCGAAGAATCAATGCCAACCCGACAGTTTTCGGGCACGGGATTGGTATCCAGAGCTTCTTGGACGCACTGGAGAACGGAGATCGGACGGAGGTTAGGAAGCGGCAATTTGGCAAAGTTCGTCAGCGCGGTGATGACACCATCGGCCAGAAGAACCTGTCGTTCGATTCGTTGAAGATGTTCCGCCCTTTTCTCCGGTGTAGGGCTGCGAGCATTCAGGAGAAAATAGACCGAGGTCTTGACCACATTGAGCGGGTTGCGAAGTTCATGAGCGATCCCCCCGGCGACCTGGCCGATCGCGGCGAGCCGTTCACTGCGCTGTTCGCGGGCGAGGTATTCGGTCTGGTAGGCATCCTCGATTTGTGCCAGATCGAGATCGATCAATGTGTTGAGAGACAGCAGGGTTGCATCCAATACTTGGGCATCGCCCGACCAGCATTGCTTGAGAGCGAGCATGATGCCTCGTCGCAGCCGGGACAAAGCGACATTGGTGTAGAACTGATCTAGACCAATCTCGACGTGCTTTCTGCCGACGCGCCAGCGACGAACTGCGTAGTCGCGGTCATACTGACCCGAGAAAAGCTCTCGAATCCAGGCAAGCAAAGTCGATTTGAGTCGATCGATCTGTGCTTGCCCGCCCGTAATAACCTTGCGGGCTTCGGGATGACGCTCGATCTCTGCGTAAAAATCATCGATCATTCCGGCAAAGGACGACTCGAGCAGAGGGCCGACTTCACGAATTCGCACGGCATCGGCCGGGCTCCAGCCAACATAGGTCTGCAAGTCTTGATAGCGGCGAAAAAGAACTTCCGGATTCACAGGTTCCTCACATCAACCGAGCGCGGGAACGAGAAGGATCTTGGCACTCTGAAGAAATGCAAAGATCGAAAGCGCTCGGCATCGTGATGATAGCATATCAACAGAGTGAAACCTTTTTGCGAATATTTTCTCCAGAGTGTGAAAAACAGGCTTGACATGTGTGTGAGCTATCTATTACCTTCATATCATTCAATTACTCGCGACGGGTAATTTGGCCGGCTAAGAAAAGCCACGTTTGCATACCGTGCTATGCAAACGTGGCTTTTTTTGTTTTCCAAGTTGACCAATGAATGTTGGGAATAACCGCACCCGTCATCGAGCAACTGAACATCAAGGCAGCAGGATAAACCTAAACCAAGGAGAGCATTATGCTCGTACTGACTCGGCGGATTGGTGAAGAGATCATCATTGATGGGAACATTCGCATCCGCATTCTCTCGGTCAAAGGCCACAATGTCAGGCTGGGGACCACGGCCCCCGACTCCGTGTCTGTGCATCGCAAGGAAGTACACGATCGTACCCAGGCTTCAGGCGTGGAGACTGCCATCGATTTGAGATGCGATCCTGCTCACGTTTTGTGCGTCGGAACTAAGAAGGTCGGACGTGGATGCCTCTGAAGTCTGACAACAAAATTTGACCATTTTCCGGGAAGACCAATATGGAATCTCCGAACCTTGTTCTGCGACCGGAGTGTGTTAATCCTCTGGATCTCGACCACCTCGAACAACTATTGCGCCGGGAACTGCGCGGCAGGCTCATTCAAATTCGCCTGCTATTTCGCGATGAGGGTTTGGTTCTGCAAGGCGAATCCCCCAGTTTTTATGGCAAGCAACTTGCACAACATGCCATCATGAAAGCGACGCAGATCCCGATTCGCGCCAACGAAATTCACGTGCTTTGAGGAGTCGAGAATCGTAGCCGTTGGGGTTCTGTCGTGTGCCGTCGCGGTGTAAAACAATGGTGCTCAGAGGAGGCACAATCATGACAGAATCAAAAAATGCAAATGAATGGTTCGACACGCTCGCCAGGATCTTGTTGCGATGCTTCGTGCTGGGCTACATACTTCTTCTCATCTGGTTTTTACTGTATGCCTTTGGCGGGGAGCAGTTCTTTGGTTTTTGGGCCAGACTGTTTGGCATTACGCAACGCGAGATGGACCTGATTAACTTCAGCGGCATCGTATTCATGAAGAGTCTGGTCTTAGTATTCTTTCTGTGCCCCTACATCGCCATTCGATGGGTTCTAAGAAAAGGCAATTGAGCTACTGAGTTTGAATGGGCTCGGGGTTCGCCGGCTTTTTCTCGCCCAGATCATATTTTTCCACCAGTCGATAGAGGCGGCGCCGACTGATACCCATAGCTTTCGCGGCCTGCACTTTATTCCCTTTCATTTGTTCCAGCACCTGACGCACGTGTTTTCGTTCTACTTCTTCCAGGAACACCGGATTGGACGATTCGGCCCGGCCGGGCGGACTCGCCGAGTTGGCCGGAGTTGAGAGCATATTTTCGGGCAAATCATCCAAGGTGATCGTCTGATTCTCTGCCAAAATCTGTGCTCGTTCGATGACATTTGCCAACTCCCGGATATTGCCTGGCCAGGGATAGCGAACCAAGGCCGACATCGCCGCGGGATCGACCTGATAGGGGGTATTTCCCAGTTGGCGCGTGCTCAAAAAGTGATGCACCAGTGCGGGAATGTCTTCCGCGCGGTCTTTTAATGCGGGCAGGTGAATCGTCATGACGTTGAGTCGATAGAAGAGATCCTCCCGGAATTTGCCGTTCTTGATATCTTCTTCCAGGGGTCTGTTGGTAGCCGCGATGATGCGCACATTGGCGTGATATTCCTGGCTTCCACCCACGCGACGATAGTGACCATCTTCAAGCACGCGCAGCATTTTGGCTTGCATGCCCGGCGACATCTCCGCGATTTCGTCAATAAACAAAGTTCCTCCTTCGGCAACTTCAAACAACCCTCTTTTCATTTGCGCAGCGCCGGTGAACGAGCCTTTTTCATGGCCGAACAACTCCGATTCCAGAAGGGTCTCCTGCAACGCGGCACAGTTGATCGTTACCATCAGTTCATCTTTTCGGGAGCCGTTATAGTGCAGGGCATTCGCGACCAGTTCCTTGCCGGTCCCGCTGGGACCGCGAATGAGAACCGTCGCATCGGTCGGCGCGACTTTCTCGATCATATGCAGAACCTTTTGCATCGCCGGACTGGTGCCGATCATTTGCAGACGCGGTGATTTGAAGGTCAATTCCGCGACGACTTGTTTGAGGCGAGTATTTTCAACCCTCAAACTTCGGATCTCGATCGCGCGTGCCAGAACGGGGAGAATGGTCTGGAGCTTGAAGGGTTTGAGGATGTAATCGACCGCCCCGACTTTCATCGCTTCGATGGCGGTTTGGATCGTACCCTGAGCAGTCATCACGATCCCGACCAGTTTGGGATCGATGGCGAGTGCTTCCCGGAGTAATTGAATGCCATCCATTTCCGGCATCATGAGATCGGTGAGCAAAATGTCATAGTCGCCGGTTCGCAGAGCTTCCAGAGCAGCCAGCGGATTTCCGATACCGGTGGTAGCGAATTGATGTGCTTTCAGGGAGTCGCACAAGAAGGTCATGATTTCGGGTTCGTCATCAACAATGAGGATCTGATTATGCTTCCGATTTGGCATGCGTTTTCGCTCCGGACAACAGCTCAATTCGTTTCCGTAAATGGTATTGGTTTTCTCCCTAATTTGGCAGATCGTACCGAATTATTCCCGCCCTTCTCAACTTTCCCGATTGGCGTAAAATGATCTTGAAATGGTACGCTCGCGCTTCAGTTGGAGGAAACGAGCATGGAGACATCGCTCAGAGACTTTTTGAAAAAGAAAGCTGCCGTTTACAAGGCTGAGTCTGAGAAAAACAGGTACGCGATTATCGAAATTGGATTGCTCACGGCAAACGCGAGCCGCGTGATCCACGCATCGTGAACCTGACCGCCAAAGAAACTTTTGATCGGCTTGAAGAATTCCTTGCGACCTTGAGCATTGTAGTAGAGGCGGAATTGGAAGAACCAGACTTGGCCGATCAGTAAAATCCTGGCGATTAACCCCATTCCTCCCATTGATTGGTTGTCAGTTTTCCGTCCGAATTCTTTCAATCTCTTCTTCAATGCGCTGTAAAAGCTGCGGCATGATTGCTTCGAACTCGACTGATGGAAGAATTTGGGATGTAGCGTTGTTAATCTCAACCGCGAAGATGACCAGTCGTCGCGGCAGTTGACCCAGCACCTCTGCCAACTTGAGTGCCTCGGCAACTCCCAAAGCATGCGTGGAAATAAGTTGAAGCGATTCGAGGCGCGAATCCGGCCAAACGAGTCGATGAATTGTTCCCGGATTCCCTGCGCTGGTTTTCAGGGCATCAACGATGATCGTGGGAGTGGAAGCATCGAGAAAATCCAGCAATCGCTGGCCCGAATCGGCCTCGCAGAGTTCCACCGCCAGACCGCGAGTTCGCAAACGGCGGATCGCTTCCAGCCCAAGCACATCATCCCCATTGGGACTGCCGACACCCACCACGCGCACTCGATTGGAATGATTCATCTTCCTTGGACTTTGAATTTGAGGAAGTGCGTCGCACAGCTAATGCAGGGGTCGTAATTGCGGATGATCCGTTCGGCCCAGAGCGCTGCCGTGTCGTCGGGCAACGCGACCAGTTGTGGGGCATAGTGCCACCAGATCGCGCTCGATTTGCGACTGATTTTGACTCGTGGGAGGCACAATCACCGCGGACAAGATTCGCCCCTCGCCATCCGTTTCATATTGGTTGTAGAGAATCCCGCGCGGCGCTTCCGTGATGGCCCGGCCCATTCCTGCCCTTGGCTCAAAAGCGACGCTTGGGTTTTCGGGAGGCTGATACCCTTCGAGAATCCGACATGCTTCGTCGATGGCCAAAAGCGCCTCCAGGCAGCGAACCACGATGCTCTGATAAGGGTTGACCACGGGAAAAGGCAAACCGACGGCGTCGGCAAGTTCGCGCACTCGATCTGGTGCTCGATCGCGGTTCAGGTTCCAGTGCGCCTGGGGTCCGACAAAATATACACCATCGCCCACCGGCTTATCTCTCCGGCCCGACTGCAATGCGTTTGAGTGTGGAACCTGGTATTCCTGAAAGTGTTCGGGGTACTCATTCTGAGCGATGTTCAGACCTCGACTCGATGCGAGTCGGCCCTCATTCATGGGGTATTCATTGGGATGTCGTAAAGCGACAAATTCATAGTCGCCCGCGAATTCAGGGAAGTTCAACTTCGACGACCAGCGCACTGCTTCCTCAGCGGCATCGCGTGCCCATTTCAGTTCCTCGAGCACCGGCGCAAATTCTTCGCGTCGCGGTAGCCGATAGAAACCACCGACCTTGACGTTAATGGGATGGATCGCCCGGCCCCCCAGAACATCTATGAGTGAGTTGCCCGCTTTCTTGATGCGACAGAGCCTGTTTGACCAGTTGGGCAGTGCCTGGGCTGGACTGGGCCAGTGCCACAGCACTTTCATAACCGAGAAAATCCGGTGCGCTGAAGCATGAAGACATGCAGAATATGACTTTCGATCCACTCGCCGCAGTAGAGTAATCGTGCAGGTTCCGCAGGTCCGGTGGAAGTGTCACGTCGAAGATTTTTTCGATCGCATGGACGCTCGTCATTTGATAGGCCACCGGGCAAATGCCGCAGATTCGCGCGGTAAGGTCGGGAGCCTCGATCGCCATTCTGCCCCGGAGAAATCCTTCAAAGAATCGCGGCGGCTCGTAGATTCTCAATTGGACCGATTCCACGGAACCATCTTTGAGTTGAATCGTCAAAGCGCCTTCGCCTTCCACGCGGGCGATGGCGGAAACGCTGATGGTTCGCGTGATCGGCATGTTTGCTTCCGACATCGTTGTCACCGGGGTTGGACCAGGGCCAAGGGAATTCGAGGAGCTGACTCTTCTCGCCGGGCACTGCCTCGCGGAACTCTTCAGACCAGGCGTTGAAAGTATGCAATAAACGTCGAACCGCATCGGTCGGCATCCCCGTCCGTTCGAGATGGTGCACCAGCGAAGGAACATTTGGACCTTTTGCGGGGCCGTAACAACCAAAGCAGCCCCGGTTGTAATGAGGGCAGATGGCACCACAACCCGCATGGGTCACCGGTCCCAGACAGGTGATACCTTGCGCAACCGTAACACAAACATTCCCTGCCTGCTTGCACTCGATGCAGACGGAGCTGTTCGGTACTCGAGGTTTTCTGCCGGCGAGAAAAGATGCGATCACTTCAACCAGTTGATGTTTGTTGATGGGGCAGCCCTGCAATTCAAAATCGACCGTTACATGATCGCGAATGGGCGTCGATGTGGCCAGCGTCTTGATGTAATCGGGTCGTGCGTAGACGATCTGCAAGAAAGCCTGATCGCCGCCCCAATTGCGCAGTGCCCGGACTCCCCCGGCCGTGGCACAAGCACCAATGGTGACCAAAAACCGACTGCGACGACGGACCTCCTGAATCTCTTGTACCTGGTCGGCAGTGCTCACCGATCCTTCGACGAGGGTCAAGTCGAATTCCCCCTCACACGGTTTCCGCGTCGCTTCGAGGAAGTAGGCGATCTCCACTGGCAGAAAGCCACTTCCAACAACTCATCCTTGCAATCGAGCAAACGTGAGTTGACAGCCGTCACAGGAACTGAACTTGAATACTCCCAGGCGGGCTTTGCGTGGGGTGGTGAGCTTTAGCATCTTAGATTTCTCGAATATCGAGCATGGATCGGATGTTGTCATGGCGAAAGACCGGCCCATCCATGCAAATGAATTTCGGCCCGAACTGGCAGTGCCCGCACGAACCAACTGCACAGTGCATGTTCCTTTCCAGCGACAGATAAAGGCGATCGTCGGCGACGCCGCGCTTGGCGAACTCGCGAAGCAAAAACCGCATCATCAGTTCCGGCCCGCACGTCATGCCGATGGTTCGGGCAGGATCGATATTGAGTTCCGCCAACAGCGTTGTGACCAGGCCGACTCGGCCCTGCCAACTTCCCTGTGACTGATCGACGGTGATTAACACTTGTAAATCGCCACGCTCCTCCCAGGCGCGAAGCTCCGCCAGGAACGGTAGATCGCCAGGGCTGCGTGCACCGAGCAAAATCGCGATTTTCCCAAAGTTAGCGCGATGGCGAAGAAGATGATAAATGAGGGGTCGAAGTGGTGCCAGTCCAATGCCGCCACAAACGATCACCACGTCGTTTCCTCGAGCCTCCTCTACCGGCCAGGAGGTAACCGAACGGCCCCCGCACTCCGATCTGGTCTCCAGGTCGAAGCTTTGAAAGTACATGGGTCACCGAGCCTACACTTCGAATGGTGTGAACGATGTCTCCTGTCTCTTCCGGGTCGCCACTCATGGAGATGGCGGCTTCGCCAACCCCGAATGCGTAAAGCATGTTGAACTGGCCTGGTTTGAAACGATACCCTTTCGGCGGATCGAGTCGAATAGTGAAGACATCCGAGGTTTCGACACGGTGATCGCGAACTTCAGAATGTGGGAATCATCGTGCGGCGGTGGCACTCGGGTCATGGACAACTTTCTCATCAACGATAGAGATCCAGCAGCAACCAGCGGGCGGCAGTTAGTCGACTGGCCATGATGCGAACCATCTTCGGTAACAGATGCAGACAGAGTTCATGGTTTTTTGCAAGTTGCTCACGCAACCATCGCGCATTAAATCGTATCGCTCGGACGACGTGGGAAGCTCTTGCATCGAACTCCCAGCTATAGGGAGGCACCAGCCAGGACCAGCCGACTGTTTCCCCAGCGCCCATCGTCTGAATCGGGATCGCCCCGCGTTCGGGGTGGTGGATCTCGATCGCACACGTGCCCTCTTTCGATCAGAAAGAAATCGTTGGCCGGATCACCCTCTCGCGCCAGCAACTGCCCCGGTGCGACCTGAATCGATTCAGCTCCAGTGGCCAGCAGTTCGATCAACTTCGGAGGAAACCCCTCAAAGAAAGGGTGTGCCGTGAGATGCGAGGCAATCGATTGCTCAGTCATGTTTTTTCTCCTGCTGACTGGACTGTCGGATGGCAGCGATCTCCTCGGTAACATCGATGCCGACCGGGCACCAGGTGATGCAGCGGCCGCAGCCGACGCAGCCCGACACGTCGAATTGGTCGAGCCAGGAGGCGAACTTGTGGGTAAGCCATTGCCGATAGCGGCCCTTTACGCTGGAGCGAAAGTTGCCGCCATGCACCTGGGCGAAATCGGGATTGAAGCAACTATCCCAGCGATGCACTCGCGCGATTCCTGGACGCCCAAGTCGGTCACGTCCTGCACACTGGAGCAAAAACAGGTCGGGCAGACCAGCGTGCAATTCGTGCAGGCCAGACATCGGCCCGCAACTTCATCCCAGCGTGGATGTTCCCAGTTACTTTGGAGCAACTCGCGTACCGCTTGCGTGTCCAGCGTTCTCCCCATCTTCTTTGCAGCGTCGGCGACTCGCGCCTCGTTCCTCCTGAACTTGTTCGGTGGAAGCGGCCTGTAGCTTGAGGCGATCGAGTATCTGTTGCCCCGCTTCGGTCTCAGCGCGAATAACGAATGCATCGTCCAGTTCCGTCAACACGAGGTCCGAAGCGGGTCGAGAAACTCGACGATGCCAAGCCATTTTGCGGTGCTGAAGTGAGCGGCAATGGAATCCGTTGCGGTTCGAGGGCAGGCCCTGTATTCATGGATGCACAAAAGCAGGTGCCCGCTGGCGATTCGCATTCCACTGCGACAATAAATAGTCGGCGCGCGCTTCCACAGTGCGGATCGGTAAATTTCCCGCCATGCTGGATGAAGACACGATCCTGAATCCGATGGCATGCAGTTCACAACTTCTGACCCCAATCGCCGGCGCGGATATTCCGATTCTTCATCGAGCACGGTCAACCGATTCTCACTCCGTCGCACTCGGAACAAGGTAGTCATCGGCGGAAAAAGGAATCTTTTCCAGGAGTGCGGCCCAACGGCATAACCGAAGTAGGCTTTATCCTGTCGCTTTTCCAGATTATAGGATCCAGGCGATTGCAGATCGGTCCAGCCGATCGGCAGTTCGTCAACGGACCGTATCGGCCCATAAACGATCGCGGCTTGCTCGATTTTTGGAGCGATCGTTTCAAAGCCATCGCCCTGCAACAGATCGATGAGATGTTGCAGTTGGGACTTCGGTAAGAGCATGCGGTCGGGAGATGATGCTTGAGTCATTTTGACGTAGTTTCCAAAAACGCAGGTTCCACAACCGACCCCATGATCTGCAAAAAGAATGTACGGATGCGATCGACTCGGCTAGAATACGAATGAAAGCCCTTTGAGACCGCAACAGCCACAGACGACTCCAATGCGTGTTTTTTTTCTTATCACTGTTGGCACTGGTTCTATTGCTCCTGCCGATTGCGGGCGCAACGCTCGGGGTCTGGTATGGCGAGAAAATGATTCCGCCCGGACAATCCTGCGGCCTGATAATCTTTGGCATCGCGATCGATACAGTCTTTTACGGCTCCATTGGTTTTGTCCTTGGCCTGGTCATTTCTTTCGCGCTGGCCGGATCTATCTGGCTTTGGTCCGTTCACCGGTCATCGAAGCAAATTGCTGAAACCGAAATCACAGATGATTGGAACCCACTATTCCAAATCCGACGCTGATTCGACGCGGATGCGGGCATCGACGATTCGGCAACCCTGCCCAGGTGGTAGCGCCATGATCGGGTTCAGATCGAGTTCAACGATTTCCGGAACTTCCTCCACAAGTTGCGAGATTCTCAGCAGGATATCCTCGATGGCTGAAATGTCCGCTGGAGGATTACCTCGATAACCCTCAAAAAGGCGATAGCCCTTGATTCCTCTTACCATTTCGGGAGGCGTCGCGATCCGTCAGTGGCGTTACGCGGAAACAGACATCTCCGAGAATCTCAACATGGATCCCTCCCAGACCGAATGCCATCAGAGGGCCGAAGACCGGATCTTGTGTCATTCCGACCATCACTTCCGTTCCGCCCTTGACCATCGACTGGATCAGCACACCCTCCATTGCGTCGAGGTTTTTTGCGGCCTCAAGACTATTGCGGATCGTCGCAAAGGCTGTGCGAACCATGCCCTCATCATGTAGATTCAGTTGAACACCACCGATCTCCGTCTTGTGGACCAGCCGGCTCGACGCCAGTTTGACCGCGACAGGGAAGCCCAACCCGCGAGCTAAAGTTACTGCTTCGTCCGGTGTCCGGGCCACTCCTCCCGGACCAATAGGCAATTGCGTGGCATCGAGAACACGGCGAGTCTCTTCGGTCGAAAGCCAGCCTTTGCCTCTTTGATCCAGAGCTTCTCGACAGACCGATCGTATCGAGGAGATGTCGATATCTTGAAGTTTGGGAAGTCGCCCCAGTGGCTGGTTGCGCCACTGGGCATAGGCAAACATCTTGCCCAACACCCGTCCAGGGGCTTCCGGGAAGGCATAGCACGGAATTTTGGACTTGCCGGCACTCATGAGCCTCAGTCCTGTCTGAGCCGGCATGAAAGATACCAGCACCGGTTGACTGGCAGCAAAGGTTCTGCGTGAGGCGGCCACACCCGCTTGGATGGCCTCGGTTACATCATCGACGCCAGCCATGCCAACATCTACGTAGATCACGATCAAGGCGTCGACCTGGGTCGAACCCAGGATCGCCTGAATCGCACGAGAAAAGTCGCCAGGACTGGCGGAGGCGATCATATCGACGGGATTGCCAAGACTCGCCGTCTTGGGGAGAAAGGCGGAAAGTTGCGACTTTGTCGTTTCCGTAAATTCGGCAAGCGTCAGACCCGCTGCTTCACAAGCATCCGCGCAAAGGATGGCGGGGCCGCCGGCGTTGGTAAGAATCGCAACCCGAGGCCCGGAAGGTAACGGCTGGCTGCCCAGGGCGGCGGCCAGGTCGAAAAGTTCTTCCAGCGTTTCCGAACGAATCACGCCGGTCTGCCGAAAAAGCGCATCGACCGCGACATCGCTGGCGGCCAGGGCGGCCGTGTGCCAGCCGGCTGCGCCGAGCCACCCTTGGTTCGACCGGCCTTCACCACGACGATCGGTTTTCGACGACTAACCCGGCGGGCAATCCTGGCGAACCGGCGCGGGTTGCCAAACGACTCCATATACAGAAGGATGACGTCGGTAGCATCGTCTTCCTCCCAGTATTCCAGCAGGTCGTTGTTCGAGACATCGGCCCGATTGCCAACACTGACGAAGTTGGAGACGCCCAATTCCAGGCGCGTAGCGGTTGCGAGAACGGCCAGGCCAAGAGCGCCGCTGTCGGAGGACATTGCCACTTTCCCAGGCGGCGGGAACACGGAGACAAACGTGGCATAGAGTCTGGTGTCCGCGATGGTCGAACTTAGACCGAGGCAGTTAGGGCCGATCATGCGCATGCCGTAGCCGCGAACCTTTTCGACCAGTTGTTTCTGTAACTCCTGCCCGCTCGGGCCTACTTCGGCAAACCCTGCACTGATTACGACAAGGGGGGCGACGCCTTTCGCGGCACAGTCATCCACCACACCCAATACAGCACTGGCAGGAACTGCAAGAATGGCCAAATCGGGAGGTTCGGGAAGTGCCGGTACCGATGGGTAGGCCTTGAGATTTCTGACTTCGTCGGCGTTTGGGTTGACCGGGTAGACCGAGCCTGAATACCCTCCCAGGACCAGGGCATCCAACAGCCGATAGCCGATATTCGACGGGTTGCGGATGCGCCTACGACCGCGACCGATGACGGGTGGAAGAACGGCCGTAACGAAGCTACCGTCGCAATCCGGTGCCTGGCCTCCAGCCGGTTCACACTTGCTCCATCGGGAATGATAGACAGATCAACTTCGATCTCGCCGCCGCGATCCGACCGCTCCTCGCAGGCAAACCCCGACTGCTGGAAGACATCGCGCATGGCCTGATTGTCGGCATGAGTAATTGCCCAGAAGCGCGTGAAGCCAGAGCGGACAGCCAGGAGCGCGAGCCGTTCGAGCAGCAGCGTTGCCAACCCCTTGCCGTGAAAAGAATCATCTACCGCAAAAGTGACTTCTGCCGCGTGATCGTCCTTTGCAAAATAAGACCCGGTTGCAATGATGCATTCCTTGCAGCCTTGTGTCCTGGTCACGATGAGAGTCAGAGATGATCGCGGGTCGCGGTTTTTGCAATACGATGTCACCAATTCCGGTCGAGGGGGTGTGGCGGAGAAGAAGACCCGACGTCGAGATTCAGCGGATAGTTTATCGAAGAAGCTGGAAAGATCGGCCTGGTCTTTGGGTTGGGCCGGATGCACCTTCGCGGTCGTGCCGTCCCGGAGGATAATCTCTCCTATGTCCAGGGTATCCCGATAGGAAGGAGGCAAATAATCGAGATTCAAATGGTTTCCCATCGTCGTATTTCCAACTGACGGTTTTGGTGATCGTTGAGTCCACGAACATGTCTATTACAAGTATCGTGCCAGGAACTCACTTGCTACAAACGGGCCGATTTCGGCAATTATCCAGGCCTTGAATCGATTTTTTCGTTTTGATTGTCGCCGGTTCCGAAGCCTGAACTGCGCCAAGTCGCACAGGCGCTGGCACAATTCAGCACACAAGGCGGGTGATTGGCGGCCATATCTGAAGTGCGTTATCAAGATTCCTTGCCGGACGGGCAGTAAACCAAAACCGGTAATTCAGAGGTGCGGATGAGTTGATCGGCGACGCTGCCGAGCACGAGCCGTTTGAGTCCGCCTCGACCGCGAGTGGACAGAGCGATGAGGCAATTGGTCTGAGCCTGAGCCTCCTTGATGACGGCATCAACAACGTGCCGGGCCGCGAGAACGTGCGTCTGGGCTTCCACGCCCTGCGTTCTGAGCCGGTTGGCAACCCGCTCCAGGTAGATCTCCGCCTCTTGCCTCTCGGATGCAGCGCCGGATTTGAGATCCCCTTGCGACGATTCAGGTGGGACAACCCGAATCAGTTTGCACGTCGCCTCCATGAGTCGGGCAAGATCGAAGGCCGGGTCCAGAACTTGCTCGGCCAGAGGCGAGCCATCGAGAGCGATCAGGATATTATCGATTACCGGCTCCGGGATGATATCATTGGCCTTTTCGCCGGGTCGAACCAACAAAACCGGGATCGAGGCACGTCGAACCAGTTCATCTGCGACGCTGCCGCCAACGGCTCGATTCACTTGTCCGTGACCATGTGTGACCATCACGATCAGGTCCGTTTTGTCGGACTTTGCCCGCTCGAGGATGCTGTCCGCTATCATTTTGGGAAGCACGACACAGCCGGCAAGCACACCGGTGGTGACGGGGATTTCGGACATCAATGTGACCCGCTTGGCTGTGGCGTCGAGATAAAGCTGTTCCTGCTGCCTGCATTCGTCGTCGCTCTCGGTGTCGAAGGGTATCCAGCCGGCAGAAGGTGCTTCCAGTGCATAAAGGGAATGGACTTCGACCAGGTCTAATTTCGCATTCGCCCGTCGAGCGATGCCGGCCGCCAAAGGCAACGACTGTTCGGCAAACGACGTTCGATCCAACGGAGTCAAGATCGAGAGGAACATGATGTGTCTCACAAGGCATGGATTTAGGGTATGACATTTCTAAGCCACTTATCGTTCATTTTCGCAAACTCTGCCAATCACTATCGGAAATAATTTTCAAAAACCAGAACACTATTGAACAACGAAAACATTCGTGAAGCAAAATCGTGGGCCAGATCCTTTCATTCAAGATTCACTTCGAACGATCCTGCCCGTATTCACAATTGCTACACAACGTCTTCGGATGATCTGACCGGTCATCGCAAGTCGAGAAGTTGAGATTGGTCGTCCCCTGCCCGACCCAAGTCGATCCAGGCCGCCGATCCAGCAGAAAAATGACCGGGGTGGATGAGCAGAGTTCGCGCAAGGCGCTCGATCCGTCCCCGCGCCCCCCTGCCCCCCAACTACGCACACCGTAGGGTGATAAGTGGTAATAATGGCGTCTGCGACTCGTTTGTTCTCGACATTACTTTCCCAGCTTTCGGGCAGGTCCGACAGGAGAAGCACTTTTCGAGGCTGTGTCGCAGTCAACATTGGGCGCAAATAGTATTCTGCGAGGGTCCGAGAAAAGTATCCAATGTCTGTCGAAGTGCAATCAGTGATGCAAACACCCAGGCCGAAAACACTTGTATTACTCTCTTCCACTGGAGTCACGTGGACAAGGTGAATATTTGGAAACTCAAGTTCGGCGGCCATGCCGAGTCTTAGAAACAAGTCGAGCGGGGCATTGAAAACACCTGGGATGACCGCACAGAATACTCCGAGCGAGCCGAGCGTGGAGAAGAATTGCTCGACGAAGAATGGTCCCTCTTTGGAGTGCGTATTTACAACCCCAGCCTTCGCCGCATCCTCTCCGTTGTAGTGGAGGATGCCACCCGCGAAAAGCAGTCCTTCGGGGCGTTTGTCGCGGACCACATTCTGAAGCCGAAGAAGCGCTTCGGTGTCGCCATTTATCCCACCGATAACCAGAAATTGCCGCATGATAGTTCCATTTTTGCAAAGATATAGGTGTTAATAGTGGTTGACGACGCAACATTCCAAGCGGATTTCACTAACCTAAAAAACTCGGAGAGGTTATCTTTTCCCTCCCCGGCTCATGGTTATTTATTCCTGAGACTTCACGGCGATCTTCTTCGGTTGCATTTCGGCTTTCTTGGGCACTGTGACGGTAATTACGCCCTTGGTAGTAGTTGCCACCACTTTGTCGGCGTCTGCTCCGGCAGGTAGAGGTATCGCTCGGTAGAAGGAACCCACAAACCGCTCGACGCGATGGTAGTTCTTCTTCTTCTCTTCCTTCTCCTCCTTCTTCTCGCCCTTGAGGGTGAGAACGCCGTTCACCACTTGGACCTCGATGTCTTTGGGATCAACGCCGGGCAGATCAGCCTTGACGGTGATCTCCTTGTCAGTCTCTTCAACATCGACGCGAGGCTGCCAAGCCTTCAACGCATCGCCGTTGGGGAACGACAGATCGTCGGAGAACCGATCGAACATTTCCTGGAGTTCCGAGCGGAACTGACTGAGAGGGTTGCTTGAGGAGCGAACCCAGGGGATGATGCTTGTCATGACGAATGTCCTTTCGAATAAACCGCCGAATCATTCATGGAGAATTCACCTCCGAGATCCGGCTCGCAGTTGAGATATGATCGCGGGCAAGTCCCGGGACCAGTGAATCGAGAGGTGTTTCCGCAAAGCCTGTGCCGCGCACCATACCTGCGTGGAAATCGAATTCAGAAGGCAGTTGAAGGGAGTTTATGGGAAATTTGCATGCGACATTAGCAACTCATCGATGCTTTGTCATGAGGATTGTAACCTTTCGTCACATTTGCTCGTTTTTTGATGACAACATCGCACACTGAGCGAAGGGCGCAGTAAGTCTTAATGGTTTCGCAACTCTTGTTCGGCTTCCAGCCAGAACTGAATCCCATCTCCTTCCGGCTTTCCGGCAAACGCCCACTTGTGGTAGGCCAGTATGCGAATCTCAGCCTCGCATGGCTCATCGGCTTGATTGACCGCTTTGTGGGGTTGCGTTGGATTTCGTGCCAAAATCGATTCGGCGGACATCAATGTCATGGTGCTTTGACGATGTTTTCGCATGGGTTCTCTCCTTCATTCAAATGTGCTCAATCAAAGTACGATTGGGTCGAACCCCTCATCGCATACCTCATGCCAATCGGCTCGACTCCATCACGAATTGTGGATTCTGGCAAAGATGGGAAATCCTGGCCGCGTAATCGTCTGACGATTACACTATTTCTCTACTGGATGGCGCATTCGTTGATTCGCGGCTCCGTCTATGTTCCGAGACGAAGGTCTTCACCATCACACTGCTCGCGAACATGAAACAGAGGAATCCACGATGAATGCGGCAACTCCTTCGATCCTGGTGGTCGATGATGAAGTAGACTTTTGTAGCAACCTCTCCGACATTCTTGCCGACATTGGATACCGTGTGGATACGGCTCACGAGGGGGGAGTACGGCCACACGCTGAGCATATCACGTCACAACCGCTTGTGTCAAAACTGGCAGACTCCCGTTCTCGTGGGACGAGTTTCCCGCCACAACGTCGGCATTCCGTTCGCTTCCCCTCCGCGTAATGAAATAGATCAGGCCAATTGATTGCTGTCCTTACGTCGTTCAAGTGGGCGCTGACGATGGAATGAACATGGTAGCCCGTTCGATCCTGAAACCCGCGCAGCAAGTCCATACTCTTCTTTTTGGTCCGAAGCGGAACCTCTTTATTCACCGACGCGAGCATGCCAAGTTCGATGTCCCCGGTCATCGCAACCCCGCGCCAAACGGTAACGAAATCGCAGGGGGAATGCTTCGGGGATTTGATAAGCCATAACGGTTCATCACCAACATAGAGCAAGTGATCTCCGCGAACCGTTTTCGGATGCAAGAATTCAGCATCGGGAAAAGCCTTGACCAGTGAATTCCAAACATCCGTATCGAGATGGTCCCAATGTTCGTGTGACGCCGTGAAATAGCGAAGCGTTGTCTCAGTGCTTTCCAGTGCCGACTCGACAGCCCCGACAGTAAGACCCTCCGGAACTTCAAGCAACAACGCTTCCCCGTCGTTAAGAAGCAACCAACTACCAACGCCGTCCGAGTCATCGTCGGGGAATTGGCCGATCAGATGCCAACCTTCAAAGTCCGGCAATTTCTCGACAGCGTTCATGATCGTATCTTTCCCCCGAACAGAATCCTAACTACTGATTCTTGTGGGTACATCCAATTGGTAAACGACGCAACCCCCAGAAATACCTGAGGGTTGCGTCGTGTTTCATGGTAATGCAGTGTCTTGCAATCAGGGTGAGTGACGGGATTTGAACCCGCGACGACCGGAACCACAATCCGGTGCTCTGCCAACTGAGCTACACCCACCATTTTTGCTGATTTTAGCCGATCATCCAGAGTTGACAAGAGAAAATGAAAGAACCCCAGGAACTGATTCCTGGGGTTCGCGTCTTCGATTAGTATCCGGTGAGTTCGCGAGTTGTGTCCGCCTGCACTGCGGGATCGGGTCCGACATAGAGGTGAAGATGATCCTTGTCGATATACACAACCTGGACCCGGCGCTTCTGTAACTTACAAGGGAACGGGTAGTCCGACTGTACCGTCTCGGTATAGTAAATCGTACACTTCCAGTGGCAGTGATGAAGTTGTGCCAGGCCAACCAGCGGGAAGAAGCGAGGAGGGTCGATCTTGTCCACGAGTCGTTCCGAGCTGATGCGGATGTCGTCGCGGAATTCCTCGTACATGTATGGAATCCCGCGAGCGATTCGTTTCATCGTTCGCAGAATTTCACGTTCGGTGGGAGGATCCTCGCACATCGGCGGAGGGAAACCGTCCCGGATCGGCGGCATGATTGGGGTGCGATAATCGTTCTTGTGGAGATATTTGTCCTCCATCCGCACCGGAACCCACGGCGGAATTGGAACCGGCGTGAAGACACCCAGCGCGAACGGGTTACACCCCGCGGTTACCGGTGCCGCAATTACCGCGAGCAATAACCCCACCTTCCGTACCCAGGTCATTGGCCCCTCCCGCTCGTTGATCGGGCACGGCGATTGTCGTAGCCGGCCTTCGTGAATAGTCGGATTGCAACGGATAATTTATCCCTGACCTGTGTATCGGTTTTACCGCCCACGCAACTTTAACCGTTGATTCAAGTTTTGCCGAAGGAACTTTGCACCGAGGGTCAAACAGATGGTATTTCTTTCCCGCATTTACACCAAATCGGGTGACCAAGGCGAAACGGGCTTGGGTGATGGTCAGCGAGTTCGCAAGGATCATCCGCGCGTGACAGCGTATGGCGAGGTCGATGAACTCAACGCCGCCATCGGTTTGGTATGCACCATTCCCGCCATGCCGGAGATCGAACTCCTGCAAACGATCCAAAACGATCTCTTCGATGTCGGTGCCGATTTGTGTGTGCCCGCCCAATCTGTAGAACAACCGGGGAAATGCCTGCGCGTGTTGCCGGCGCAGGCCGAGCGGCTCGAAAAAGCCATCGATCGGCTCAACGAGAATCTTCAGCCGTTGCATAGTTTCATCCTTCCAGGCGGGAGTGTGCCGGCGGCCTGGCTGCATTTGGCAAGAACGGTCTGTCGTCGCGCAGAACGGGCGATCGTAAGTTTGATGGAATTAGAAGCGATCAACTCCGAAGTCTTGATTTATCTCAATCGGCTCTCAGATTTGTTGTTCGTCATGGCGCGCGTTGCGAACGATAATGGTAAAATAGATGTGTTATGGGTGCCGGGGAAAACCGGAAAAGAGTTAGGAGTTGGGAGTTAGGAGTTGGGAGCAAAAAGAGTATGGAGTTAGGATAAAGACTTGAGTCTTGTTTTTCTCACAATTCCTAACTCCTAACTCCTAACCCCTTGTTTTCTCCGAATCCTTCTCGACAGAAAGGCGTAGATTGTATGGCTGCCGTTACTTCCGCAGAAGCTCATGCCGTCAAAGAACTTGCAGCTATCTACGAGCGAATGGCCGAGCAGATTGGCCGGGTCATCATCGGTCAAAAGTCGGTGGTCGAGCAGCTTTTGATGGCCCTTTTTAGTCGGGGACATTGTTTGCTGGTGGGCGTGCCGGGTTTGGCAAAGACGTTGTTGGTGAGCACCGTTTCGCGCATCATGCACCTGACATTCAAGCGGATCCAATTCACTCCCGATTTGATGCCCTCCGACATCACCGGCACCGATATTTTGCAGGATGATCCGGAGACGGGTCAGCGCCGATTCACTTTCCTGCACGGCCCCCTGTTCGCCAACATGATCCTGGCAGATGAAATCAACCGGACACCTCCTAAAACCCAGGCCGCTCTTTTGGAAGCGATGCAGGAACACCACGTAACGGCCGGCGGTCACACTTATATGTTGCCGGAGCCGTTCTTCGTCCTTGCCACGCAGAATCCGATTGAGCAAGAAGGAACCTATCCGCTGCCGGAAGCTCAACAAGATCGCTTCATGTTCAACATCCGGGTCGATTATCCGAGTCGAGGAGAAGAGATTCAGATCATGAAGACGACGACCTCCAACCAGAAAGTGGAGGTGACGCCGATTCTGGATGGTCCGCAGATTCTTCGGCTCCAGGAAATCGTTCGCCAAATCGTCGTTGCCGATCACATTTTCGCTTATGCCGCGGATCTGGTTCGAGCCACCCGTCCGAAGGAGCCGGGCGTGCCGAAGTTCATTCCGGAGTGGGTAGTTTGGGGCGCAGGTCCACGTGCGAGTCAGTACCTCATTCTCGGCGGTAAGGCCCGCGCGGTCTTGCACGGCAGATTGCACGTCACCACCGAGGACATTCGCGAAGTCGCCTATCCGGTACTTCGACATCGCATGATGACAACCTTCAATGCCGACGCGGAAGGGATCTCGACCGATCACGTCATCAAGAAATTGATTGAAACGATACCTCTGCCGCAGGATGAGGCCGCAGCGCGGGTGAGACGGGGATAGGTCGGGATGCGAGGCGCAGGGCGCGATAAAATGCAAATGCATATATGCTGCACGCGTGGGAGAATGAGGGTATTTCGCAGTTGGAAACCACGCTTGATTTCTTGAAAACGACCTCGCAAAGCCATCGGCCATCACCCGGTACCTTACGGTGCTCGGCTCGCCTTTTGGATCGCGTTTTGGGAAGTGGCGCGTGCGCCGTCTACAGGACTGGCGAGCCGAGCACCGTAAGGTACCGGGTAATGGCCGATGGCTTTGCGAGGCCGTATTTTTCATATTGACGACAAGATGGCTTTGTTCGGGACGCGGGCGCAAAAAATACACTTGCGGGAATTCTGTTACGCCCAAGTTTCGGTGTCACGCTCGCAACAAGGAGCAATAATGTGCAGCATTCGCCTTTTGAGTTTCATCTTAATTTTCACGCCGTCGCTCGCTCTTGCGGACGATAACGCGAAAGCGATCGCCGCCTTCAAGCGAGGCTTCGATCACGCCAACGCCGGCGAGTACGACAAAGCGATTGAAGCCTACACTGAGGCCATACGGCTCGATCCGAAGAATGCCAAAGCCTACTACAACCGAGCCAACGCCTGCCTGAAGAGTGGGAAACTGGACAAGGCCATCGACGACTGCACCGAAGCGATACGGCTTGATCCAAAAGATGCCAATGCCTACCGCGATCGGGGTTTGGTGTACGACGCCCAAAACAATCCCGACAAGGCCATTGATGACTATACCGAAGCCATTCGCCTCAATCCGAAGGATACCAAAGCCTACAGCAATCGAGGCGTCACCTTCGCGAAGAAGCGAAACCTGGACAAGGCCGTTGAGGACTACACCGAGGCCATACGGCTCGATCCGAAGAATGCCATAGCCCACCACAACCGTGCTTCGGTATATGACGACCAAAACAAACTTGACAAGGCCATTGACGACTACACCGAAGCCATCCGCCTCAATCCGAATTATACCAAAGCCTACAGCAATCGAGGCGGCACCTTCGCGAAGAAGGGAAATCTGGACAAGGCCATTGACGACTACACTGGGGCCATACGGCTCGATCCGAAGGATGCCAGAGTCTATTACAACCGAGCCATCACCTACGGTAATAAGGGAAATCTGGACAAGGCCGTTGAGGACTACACCGAGGCTATACGGCTCGATCCAAAGTTTGCCAAACCCTACTACAACCGAGCCATCACCTACGGTACGAAAGGGAAGCTGGACGAGGCCGTTGAGGACTACACTGAGGCCATACGGCTCGATCCGAAACATGCCAATGCCTACTACGGCCGAGCCATCACCTACGGTAAGAAAGGGAAGCTGGACAAGGCCGTTGAGGACTACACCGAGGCCATACGGCTCGATCCGAAACATGCCAATGCCTACTATGGCCGGGGTTCGGTATACGACGACCAAAACAAGCCCGACAACGCCATTGACGACTACACCGAGGCCATACGGCTCAATCCGAAGTATGCCGATGCCTATTATAGCCGAGGCATCATCTACGCGAAAAAAGGAAACCTGGACAAGGCAAAGGCGGACTACGCTGAAGCAATCCGTCTCAATCCAAGCCTTGGGAAAAAGAAGTGATACGGGGCGCAGGGCGAGATAATTCACAACCACCTCGTTCTCACGGTCTCCGTGGGAACGCACGGGCAGGACGCTCCGCGTCCCGTTCATCCACAGCAATTTCTTGCATTGGGTGAAAGTGCCGGGCTTTCACGACCGTGACGCGGAGCGTCGTGGCCGTGCGTTCCCACGGAGACCGTGGGAACGAGGGGGTTGAATTCTCTGTTTGTATTTTCGCGCCCTGCGCCCCGCATCCCGCGCCCCGACCAGGAAGTTACCATGCTCCGCTTCGACCCTACTGAACTCCGAAAATACGGCGGCCTTACGCTCCTGGCGCGGACAGTCGTCGAAGGTTTTTTGACCGGCGTTCACCGTAGTCCCTATAAAGGTTTCTCCATCGAATTTGCGGAGCATCGGCAATATAGCCCCGGCGATGAGATTCGACACATCGACTGGCGCGCCTACGGCAAGACCGATCGCTATTACGTCAAGGAATATGAGGAGGAAACCAACCTCAAAGCCTATCTTCTCGTCGATGCTTCGGCCAGCATGGGCTATAAAGGCAATCCGAAGAACCCGACGAAATTTCAATACGCTCAGTACGTCGCTGCATCGATGGCCTACATGATGCTGCATCAAATGGATGCAGTTGGGTTGATTAGCTACGACACAAAAGTTCGCAGCCTGATTACACCTAAGGCCAATCCAAAACATCTGTTGCAGATCATTCGGTCCCTGGAAGCGACTCAACCAGGCGGCGAAACGGCCATGGCCCCCATCTGGCATGAACTGGCGGGGCATCATCTCAAGCGCCGGGGACTGGTCATCATTCTTTCGGATTTCTTCGATCAAATTGATGCTCTGATTCGTGCCCTTCAACATTTGCGGCATCGGCATCATGAGGTAGTATTATTTCAGGTAGTCGCCCCTGAGGAGCTGGAATTTCCCTTCCGGCGCATGACGCAGTTCCGTAATCTGGAAAAAGAAGATGACCGTTTGCTGGTCGATGCCCGACGCATGGCGCGAAGAATACCTCAAAAACTTTAACGCTTTCCGAGAGCAGTTGCGCCAACGTGCCGGTACGATGCATATTGATTACCATTTGTTGCGCACCGATGAACCGGTCGATCGGGCGCTGGGGATCTATTTGTCGCGACGACAACGAGTTCATTAATGAGTTTGCTTTACGGTTTGTTTGCTCTCGTCGTGCCGCCGATCATTCATCTGCTCAATCGCCGCCGTTTCGATACGGTCGATTGGGCAGCGATGCAGTTCTTACACATCTCGCAAAAAACCCGACGACGATTTTTCCTGGAGAACTATCTCCTGATGCTCATGAGGATGGCGATCATAGCCATTTTCGTGGCAGTGCTTGCCGAGCCTGAGATTGATCGCAACCGGCTCGAAGGGATTCCGGGCGTTTCCTACCTTCTTGGCAAAGTTGCCGAACGACCGAGTCACGACATCGTCATCATCGTCGATGGCTCCTACAGCATGGGTTACGTTCAAAAGGTGCAAGCCCCCAATGGTGAAGTGCAACAGAAAGTCGCGCATGACATCGCCAGGGAATCGGCATTGCGAATCCTCGACCAGTTGCCGATCGGCGATAGCGTTGCCGTGATCCAGGCCAAGCAGCAGCCTATCGCCCTCGTCCCTGAACTATCCAGCGATCTGCGCCAGGTGCGCGAGAAGGTCGAGCAACTGGCTCAGCCCCGAGGAGGCATCGATTTCCCGAAGGCGGTCAACAAGGCCATTCAGATTCTCGCCACAGGGAAGAATCAGAAGAAAGAAATCATCATCCTGACGGACGGCCAACGGCAAGGCTGGGCCGACCCACGAACTCTGGAACGCTGGGAATTACTCGCCAAGGGACAGATTTCGCCCGCTGAGCTTCCCAAAGTCTGGGTGGTCAACGTGGTGCCCGACCGCCCTGCCGAGCTCAGGAACTGGGCAGTGGGACCGATTCGCAGCACGCGTGCCGTCACGGTCGTTCGCCGAGAAGTGACGTTCAAAGCCGATCTTTTGTTCATGCATGGAAAGAGTGATCGCACCGGTGCCGTTGCTTCACCATCGGTCTACTTGGACGTTGACGGCAGACAGGTGGCGAGCAAGCCTTCGCAGCAGGTCAAGAATGATGATGGCCCCCAACAGCTCACCGAGGAGTTCAAATATACCTTCGCCGCGCCTGGGTCGCATCTGGTTACTGTCCGGATCGATCAAGATGAACTCCCCGGCGATAACCGCCGCGATTTTGCCGTGGAAGTGCTGGCCGCAATGCCTGTTCTAATCGTAGATGGCGACACCAGGCCCAATCCGAAATCGCACGGCAGCGACTTCATTCACGATGCCCTGGCACCCGGCCGGGACAAGGATCCTGCCTTCAATATCCGCACCATTTCGATCAACGATTTCAGCGGCGACTCCCTGAATCAATCGAACACCAGCGATCCGACGATGGTGCCGCGCGTGGTCATTTTGCACAACATCGCCGAGCTTCGGCCGGAGCAAAGCAAGGCAGTGGAAATGTTTCTGAATAGCGGCAAAGGTGTGCTCATGACACTCGGCCCGCGCGTCAACGGCCGACTGTACAACGACGATCTTTACCGCGATGGTCACAGCTGGCTTCCCGCCCGACTCCTGGAACCGATCGGAGATGAGAACGATATCGAGCACGCACCCAGGCCGATCGGATCGACGCTGGAACATCCAGCGCTTGAGCTGTTTAGGCGGGAGGAGCCTGGCGGGTTCAGTTCGGCGAAGTTTCCGCGTTACTGGAAACTCGATACAGGCTCCGGTGAAGGCAGCGTTATTGCGACACTTAACAATCGCGCCCCCTTGTTTGTCGAAAAGAACGTCGGCAAGGGGCGGATAATTCTCTCGGCAGTGCCGCTCGATAACAGTTGGCGGACCGATTTGCATACCAACTGGGAGTTCGTGGTCCTGTGCCATGAGATGATGTATTACCTAGCTGCTGCGCGGGCTGCGGATGTCAATTTGCAGGCCCGGCAGCCGATCGTGTATCATCCGCTTGGGGAGCCGCCCATCGGGATGACGTTGGAGCCGCCGGACGACAAGGCTCGTCGATTGGAGGTTAAAGCCTGGCCACTGGTCTACGAGGACACTGCCGAAACGGGAGTTTACAAGCTCGTGACCGACACCGGAAAAACCCGTTATTATGTGGTCCAACCCGATTCTGCCGAATCGAACCTTGCATCTTGCAGCGACGCGGAACGCAAGGCAGTGCAAGCCATGTTAACGAACGATGAGTTGCGCTACGAGAACGATCACAACATTATCGCAACGCTGTTCCGCCAGGCCGACCCAAAGCTCGATTTGTGGAAACTTTGTCTGGTGCTGGTGCTCGCGCTGTTGGTCGGCGAACTGGTGATGACTCGACACCTAGTCAAGAAGAATCCACCTGCTACCGAGTGATTCAAGCCGGCTCCCGCCGGTTCGTTTTGTAAGAGGCATTCTGGCACAAGGTACGGCGATAACTCGATTTGATTGCATACGGCGTTGTCCGACGGTATCATGAATGGTTGAAAGGGAAGATCCTCAGAGGCTCGCTTATTATGGCACCAACCACCTTCGCCGACTCACGCGTGCAAACGGCCCTGCGCAACGGCGTTCACGCTCTGAAGCGCGTGGCGAATTATGCGTTGCCCGCGGCTCTGGATCGGCGCTTGCAGGAACTCGGCGAAAACAAGGAGTATCTTGGTTCAGCAGAACACGAGGAGCTTCTGGCCCTGACGACGTTCGCGAATGAACGATTGCTTGAGAAATTACAGGCCGAACTGGCCCTGCGGGAACTGCAAACCCTCATCCCGGACGAGGTATAATCGCCACGCTGATATTGTTGCAAATGAACCATCCGAACATGGTAGAAATTCGTCGTCTGTTGGTGGCGCTAAATCTGTTCCCGATCTAAACTTGAAATCATGTTCCGAATTGAATCTCCATTTTCCGATGCCGCTTTGTTGCTGACACCAAGTCTCGGCAATTTCTCGCGCGGCCTTCAGACATTCATGCTGGTCGTCGTTTTGGGCGTAGTACTCTTCATCATTTTGCGCCTTTACTTGCATGAGGCGAGATTGATTGCGCGACGATATTCCTTTACACTTCTCGCTCTTCGGCTCATCATCGTTGCTACTGTTTTTTTTGTGCTGGGATTCAAGCCGAGATGGGTGCATACCACATATGAAACATTGCCTTCCAAGGTGCTCATCGCCATCGATCGTTCCGACAGTATGAGCATCAGCGATCCGCAACGCGGCGGGTTGGAAAAAATGAAGCTGGCGCGCGGACTCAAACTCGCCGGCGATATTATCGATGACAGCAAACTCGACGAGGTGATCGCCCGGCTCAGTTCCGGCGGCACGCCGAACGAGGATGACTGGAATCTCCATCAGCGCATCTCCACTCGCGTCGATCCCTATCTGCGCCGGGAAATCGCCGAGCGTGTTCTGTCCGACGAAGGCATCGGCTTGCTGAAAGGTTTGAAGGACAAGCATGCCGTCGATGTCATAGGCTTCAATCAAAGAATAACCGATCTGCCCAAGGAGATTGCCGGCATCCGTCAGATTCTGTCGGGTGATGGCAAGATTCCGGGCAATTCCTTTACCGATCTGAAGTTGCCGTTGATCCGGGGTGCCGAGCGCGGCGGCGACGGTGAGGGAAAACTGCTTGGCGTCGTGATCCTCACCGATGGCCAACACAATTGGGGCGAATCTCCGTTGAAATGGATCGCGAAGTTAAAGGAGAGCCAGGTTCCGGAACCCGGTGAGGATCGCCCCAAACTGCCCATCTACGCTGTGGTTTGCGGCTCGCTTATTCCGCCCAGCGACGTGGCCGTGACGTCGGTAAAGGCGATGCCTCCTACCGTCTTCAAGCATGCCGATGCCGCCATCGAAGCGCACGTCTTGATCAACAATATGCCTGCCGGGCGGATCAAGGTCACGCTGACCTATCCCGATGCTCCCGATCTGCCGAGCCGGAAACCAATCGTCAAATTTATCAATCACGACGGCACGCAAAAGACCGTGCAGTGGGTCACATTCCAGGCCAGGATGGATCGCGCCGCCACGGAAACGCTCACCGTGACGGCGGAGCCGGAAGAAATCGACGGTAAAAAACCGGAGGATCGCTTTCCCGACAACAACACGAAAACGGTGACGATAAATGTCTCGCCCGACAAGGCCAAGGTGCTGATCGTCGATGGCGAAGCGCGCTGGGAACTGCATTATCTGCACACGGCACTGATCCGCGATGAGACGATGGAAACGAAAAGCGTCGTTTTCGATCAACCTCGTCTGAATCTGGTACGGGAAGACGAGGTCAAACTGATGCAATTGCCCGATCAAAAACTCCCCGAAGGCGAGGATGCCTTGATGAATTACGATTGCATCATCCTCGGCGATGTCTCGCCCGAACAACTGCCGATGATCGAACGCGAACGCATTGAGAAATACGTCTCGGAGCGAGGCGGAACGCTGGTCATGCTGGCGGGCAAGCGCTCGATGCCGCTGGAGTTCTTCAAGGATGGAGACCCGTTGGCGAAATTGCTGCCGATTCAAAATCCACACAGCGTCAATGTGAAACAAGGCTTCCAGGTTACTTTGACCGCCGAAGGAAAACAGACGAACTTTCTCCGGCTCAAAGCCGAGTCCGGAGAAAACCAGGAGCTTTGGTCCGAGTTGCCGGTGCATTACTGGGCGATCGTCGGCAAAGCAAAGGAGGGAGCGGTATCGTTAGCCTATTGCCCTGCCGATGGCGGCCTCTTCGGCATCGAGGGAAAAGGCGCAGCGCGCGAACGCAATAGTGCTTTGATCGTCCAGCAGAACTATGGCTTTGGCCGGTCGGTATTTGTGGGTCTGGACAGCACCTGGCGCTGGCGCTATCGCAAGGGCGATGAGTATCATCATAAATTCTGGGGTCAGATCATTCGCTGGGCGGCGAGCGATCGCGCGCTGGTCACGGGCAACGAGTTCATCCGTTTTGGCGTTCGCGAGCCGACCTATCGGGCGGATAAGGAAGTCGAGATTCTGGTTCGCATGAACGACAAGGTGAAGAAACTGGCTCCCAACGCTCTGGCGGGGGCGCGATTTTATCGGAAGAAGCCGGACGGTACCGAGGAATCGCAGGCGCTGGCATCCTTGAAACCGCACGCGGTGATTCCACGCGAACTCGACGGCAAGCAAAGCAATCTGCCGCCCGGTGACTATTCGATGGAACTGGCGATTCCGGACATCGAGGACAAGTTGAATGGACCCGACGGCAAGAAACTGCGGGCCAGTTTCAAGGTTTTGCCGCCCGACTCGGGCGAATTACTCGATCTGAGCACCAACAAGGAATTATTGGATGAGATCGCGAAAAAGACCGGGGGCGAAGTCTATCTTGCGGAGGATGCGGGCAAGCTGTTGGAGAAATTGCAGAGCAAAAAAGATCAGCGCGAACACCGCTATGAGAAGCGGTTATGGCAATCGTGGTTGCTGATGATCCCGCTATTGATCCTGTTGGCCCTCGAGTGGGGGATTCGAAAGTTAGCGGGGCTGCCATGATGCGTCCTGTTGTTTGCGATTTCATGGGTGAATTCGGAGTGCAAATGGGTGTGGCAAAATTTCCTGGCGCATTTTGAGTAGTTTGGTCAAGATAGGTAAAAGGTGTGTTGAGCGGAAGGAATTGAGCACCATGACCAGGATCCTATCATGCAGCCAGAACCGAAGTTTTCCCGCGAAGCGTACATTGAATCAATGCGACAACGGGTCGAAGAAATCCTTGGAAAGGTGGCGGATGCAGTCAACGACGCGACGCGAGGCCACATCATTTCGGGAAGTGAGGAGCAAGTTCGCGACCTGTTCGCAAAGCTGAGATGTGAGGCATTCGAGCGAGCAGCCCAGATGCGGATCGATGCGGCGGAAGCCGCTTTTCCCCCCTCCGCAGGATGCGAAGACCGGAAAGAGCAAGCGAAATAAAGGACGGCAGGAGTACAGCATTCTGACGATCAACGGCCGCATCCGACTGTGGCGGCGGCGCTGGCATTCGCCGGACGAAGGCACAACGACACCGCTGGACGCTTGGGTCGATGCGGTCGAAGCGACCATCAGCCTGGGCGTGCGCGAGATGGCCTGTCGGCTCAACCGTGATGGCAGGAGCTTCGACAAGTCAGCCGACAACTTGGGTCGTACGGCTCAAGTGCAGATCAGCGGCGAATCATTCCGGTGCCTAGTGGAGACGGAGGGGCGCAGATCGCGCGAGCGCAGAAGGAGGGAAAGTTACCCGTCAATTGGTCGGCCAGCGATTGCAAAACGGAAGCGGCCGGTACGCGGGTTTACTTCGGCAGCGATGGGGTGATGGTGCCCCAGGTGACGGACGTCGAGAAAAAGAAACGGCGTGAGAAGACCAAGGCAAAGCGTCGGCGTCGCGGCAAGAAGGCAAAGCCTCTGCCGCCTCGAAAAGTCGGCACGGACCAGAAATACAAGGAATTCAAGATCGTAGCCTTCTACGACGAAACGCAAGACCATCGCTTGGTGTCGGGGACCAAAGGCGACCACCAAGTAGCGGGACGCCTGATGCGTCGAGAAGCAGACCGCATTCATTTGGATGAAGCGGACGAGAAGATCGGCAATGTCGACGGCGCGCCGTGGATCCGCAATCAAGTCGAGCGACAGAATCTGAATCTGGATGCGCTGGGTCTGGATTTCTATCACCTGAGCGAGCGCGTTCACAAAACGCGGCGGGAAATCTACGGTGATGGGGACGAAACGGGAAAGAAATGGGCGGTGGACCTGCTCCATTTGTTCAAGCACGAAGGCTACAAGCCTGCTTGGGAGTCGCTCCTACAATGGCGCGTTGGCCTCAAACGAGGCCAGCGTGCGCACGCCGACGAGTTGCTCTTTTACGTGAGCGAGCGGTCGGACATGATCCGCTATCCCGAATTCATCGCCAAGGGGTGGCAGATTGGCAGCGGCCCAACGGAAGCGACCTGCAGAACACTTACGGAACGTGTGAAAGGCCCAGGAATGCGCTGGGATCCGCCGAACGCCGAGGCCATCATGGGGATCGAATCGCTTTCACAGACTGACCAATGGAAGGTCTACTGGGAAAGTCATTTGCCCTCAAAGGGTTAGGTATGCCAGGAAATTTTGCCACACCCGTGCAAATCAACGGCCACCCAAAATTGAGATGCTATTCTTTGTTATTGACTCCCGGCATACGATGAGCATGGAAAGGATTCTGTTCAATCGCTCATTCACGCGAGCCTTCATCATCTGTAATTTTGCCAACTCCCTTTCAGGTTATCATGACCGAACCGATCATTTCCATCAACAAACTGTCCATGCGGTTCGATCGTCAAAACGTGCTCCGCAAGATCGATCTGCAGGTTGAACGCGGACAAAGCGTAGTGGTCATCGGCGAGAGCGGCTGCGGGAAGACCGTGCTCCTGAAATTGATTGTCGGCTTGATGTTCCCCACGGAGGGAACGGTCGCCTTCGAACAAAAACTCTTGACCACCATGCGCGAAAGGCAATTGATTCAACTGCGCTTGCGCATGGGCTTTCTGTTTCAGGGAGCTGCCCTCTTCGACAGTTTGAATGTCTTCGACAATGTTGCATTTGGACTGAGGGCTACGGGCCGATTCACGGAGGAGCAAACGCGCGAGAAAGTGAACGCTCGCCTCCAGGATGTGGGGTTGCCGCCTGGAGTCGAGCGGAAAATGCCTGCGGAATTATCGGGCGGCATGAAGAAACGCGTCGGTCTGGCCAGGGCCCTGGCGCTCGATCCGGAAGTGATGCTGTACGATGAGCCGACTACAGGGCTTGATCCGATCATGTCGGATGTCATCAATGAATTGATTTTGCAGACGCGACGCAAAAGACCGATTACCAGCATCATCGTCACTCACGACATGAAGACGGCCCGGAAGGTCGGCGATCGGATCGTGATGCTTTATCCGCTCGGTCTGCTGGGGCCGAATGATCCACAGATCCTCTTCGACGGCGCACCGGGCGAACTCGAAAACTTCGGCGATGATCGAGTTCGCCAGTTCATCGAAGGCAACGCCGGCGACCGCGTACAATTCGGTGACAAGTAACAAACCTGCCAGGAGACATTCTTATGTCCGAACCCCGTCAACGCCTTGCTCTGGGTATCTTCGTCTTCTTCACGCTGTTCATCATGGCGGGATTGATCGTCGTCTTCGGCAGCGGCAAGCAATGGTTTTCCAGTTACAACCAATATACGCTCGTGTTTACGGATGCGCCGGGAATCAGCCATGGATCCCCGGTTCGCAAGTCCGGAGTAAAAGTCGGGCAGGTCAGCAGCATCGACCTGGACAACGATACCGGCCTGGTACGTGTGGTCGTCGATCTCGATTCCAAGTTCATTCCTCGAAGCAACGACGAACCCGTGATTAGTAAAGGGTTGATTACGGGCGATACATCCATCGACTTCATGCTGAAACTCGGCAGAAAACCTGAACGTGGCGAGCCGGTTTCGCCCGGCAGCACCATCACTGGAGTGGCTCCTTTCAACTCGCGCGCCTTCGTCGCCTCGGCAACGGATCTGATACCCGAAAGCGCAGAAGTCAATGGAGCAGATTCGCAAAGGACTCGAATCGGTGGAAAAGATGATGCCCCAAATCGAGACGACGTTCAAAGAATTCACCGAACTGGCGCGCAGGCCGGGAATTTATTCCAGAGCTTCGCAAAACCAACGATGCCATCCGCGATTTCTTCGCGGGCGACGACGACACTCCTGCCGCGATGCAAGTTCCACAGGGGGGATTTGTCGCCATGAAGCAGGATGTTGCTCCCCCCAAGGCCAAACAGCCCGCCGGCCCACGCGAACTCAAGGGAGCACTGAAAGAATTGAAGCAACTTGGCCCGGAGATCAAGAAGACGACCCAGGACATTCGCTACTTTTTGAACACGGCCACCTTCTGGATCGATGAATTCGGCGTAATGGCTCTGAAGAACGAACCCAAGCTCAGCAAAGCCATCGAGGCCTTCACGACCGCGGCCGACGGCGTCAACAAGACACTCTCACCCGAAAACCAGAAGAGCATCACTGCAATGTTGAAAAATGTGGAAAGTGCCAGCGGCAAGCTGGACCGTTTGACGGCTTCCGCCGATGACCTGATGAAGGACGGCAAAACGACGATGAGGACCATCAATAGCACTCTCAACAAAGCCGATTTGGCAATGGACGACATCCGTAAAGTGACCAAACCTCTTGCGGAAAGCGCGCCGAAACTCATCCGCAATGCCGACGTCGGTGTCGAGCAGTTCACTCAAACCATGAGCAGCGTCAACGAACTCATCCGAGCGATCGGCAAAGCCGAGGGCACGTTCCAAAAATTCATTTCCGACCCATCGCTCTACAACAACCTGAATTCGGTTACATGCTCGATGGCAAAACTGATGCCGGAATTTGAGCAAATCCTGAAGGATGTCGGCGTCTTCGCGGATAAGATCGCCCGACATCCGGAGTCACTCGGAATCCGAGGCGCAGTTCAACCGAGCAGCGGGATCAAGGAATCACCCGCATCTTCGGGCTATCGCCCAAAAACGCCGTGAACTACAATGTAACGAGCGCAAAGGTCCTTCATCAATGAACGATTACGACCGCACTGCCCGGCGAGCAGCCAAACTCGATCCTCTGGGATTCTTCTGCTGGCTGCTCCGCAGATTCGCCAACCACCTGCGATTTGAACGCTGGATGGATACGCGCACAGTTCCGTTCCCCGGCGACCCGGAGCGCATTGGCGATACGGTTGCGGAGTTGGCTTCTCTGCACGAGGCATCCCCACCTTGGGCATTGCCTGTTGAGTTCCAGGCCGAACCTGACCCCGATATGTTTGGTCGGCTGCTGATTTTTCTCGGCACGATCTGGCTACAGTTTCGGCCGGATGAATTGCGCGGCAGCCGATATCAGGTCTCGGCGATGGTAGTCAACCTGACGGGAACCCCTGGTAGTATGCCAGCTTCGCGCGATTATGTCTTGCCGGGTGAGGATGGCGTGCGATGCGCTCTGACCGTTCGGGAAATATATCTCGAACGGGAATCAGGAGATGAATTACTGGAGAAAATCGCGGCCGGAGAATTGCCCAGAGCAGCTCTTGGTGTGGATTCCGCTGATGCAAACGGACGATCCATTAGGTATGATACAGCGGTGGGTAGAACTCGCGTTAGCGGAGCCTGACAATCGGCTGCGAGGCGAATATGAGAGCGCTGGCCAAAGTCTTCGCCAAACTCAGTAATGCCAGAGATCAATGGTTACAAGCTTTGGAGGGTTGGAACGTGAAGACATCCCCTTTTTTGGATGAAATTCGAGCCGAAGGTCGAAGTCGAAGGTCGAGTCGAAGGTCGAGTCGAAGGTCGAGTCGAAGGACTTGCGGAGGCGCGGGCGGATGACCTGCTGCGAGTCTTAAGAGTGCGGTTTAACACTACCCCAACTTCTGAGATCGTCGACCGCATTCGTCAGACGAATGACCTCGACCGGCTATCGCGCTGGTTTGACATCGCTCTCTCTGCCAACACCGTGGAGGAGTGTCTCAACGAAGTTGCGAGAAATTGAAATTTGCCGGATTGACCGACTTGGCGCGAATTGAATCATGGAGTGCAGAAACATGAAAACATCTCCATTCCTGGATGAAATACGGGCCGAAGGGCGAACCGAAGGTCGGGTTGAAGGGCAGGCCGAAGGTCGAACCGAAGGACGCATTTGGGCCATTCTGCGTGTCCTGACAATCCGTTTTGATTTCACGCCACCTCCAGAACTTGGGATGCGTATTCGCGCCCGGCTCGACTCCGACGATCTAATACACTTGTTGGATGCAGCTGTTTCTGCAGAGACCGTTGAAAGTTTCCTCGCCGAAGCTGAAGTTTGCTGCAGTTGCGTCGATTCGCCATTCATTCTGCCGGCAATCGTCGTGGAGCACACTTCGTAATTCTGCCATTCGTTCTCCGCTCGACATACGCAATCGGTGTAACTTCTGCTTGCGTCTTACCCATCTGAGCGACTAAACTACTATCACATCTTTGCGGAGACATCTATGCGCGCCGGGCTGCTCTTTTTATTGTCTATCGTCATCACTTCCCCGCTTCGCGCAACCCGGCACCCACGTCGGGTACACCGGAGTTGCGAGACGATCAGTTAATCTCGAAACTGATTGATGGTTTGGATGATGCGAATACCAAGGTGAGGATGAACTTGGGGATGGCGCTGGGACAACTCGGGTCCAAAACCGTTGCGCCGCTTATCGAAGTCCTGGAACACGGCAGCACATTCCAACGTGCGGGTGCTGCGTATGCTCTGAGTCAATTGCGGGCAACCGCTCGTCCGGCTTTGCCGGCACTGCTGAGGGCGCTCAAGTCAACCGATGATTCGGTTCGCCGCAACGCTTCGTATGCCCTCAATCGAATTCTGTCGGCGACACCTGAAACCGCGGTTCGCAACCCCGAATCCTCCAAACCGGCAACCGTGTATCCGCCGCTCGACCCCACGCCGAGTGCCTTACCTTCCGGAGCCCCAAGATGAGTCGGTTCTGTTCCTCTTGCCTTTCCTTCGGTTGGTTCGTCGTTGTCGTCGGGGGGCTTGCCGCTCAAGATGACGACCGTCCCTCGCACGATTTCGGGGATCGGACCTTGTCGTCGAAAAACATATCCAAATTCCTGGATGAACGCCGAAGTCAAGGCCGCGGCGCCGGGATCGACCTGGGTTTGATGAAAAAACTGATAGCGAACTTCGGGGACGGAGTTGACCCTGCAAATATCGATCCGGAACTGGTCAAGAATTTCGTTGAGCAAAATCCCGAATTCCGCGACCCAAAGAATCTGGAACGCCTCAAGGAATTCGTCGATAAACAAAAGCGCGAGAAACCCGAGCAGTGGGATCCCAAAAAGATCCAAGAAGCGCTCAAACGCCTGGAAGAGTTCCAGTTGAAAAATAAAGACCGTCTCGATCCCAAAAAGGAAGACCCCAAGGTTCAGCCCAAGGAGGAGCCGAAACCGCCGCGCAACGACCGCAAAGAGGAACCGAAAGACGATCGTCGCGTCAATGAAATGAAGAAATGGATGAAAAAGAATTTTGGCGATTCACCCGCGATGAAAAATCTTGCCAAGCAGTTCTCCGAGCGCTTGCAAAACGGAAGTGGCCGAAAACTCGATTGGCTGCCGAAAATGAAAAAAGATTGGCTGCCTTCCGCGGATTGGTTCAAACGAAAAAAGGATAGCAACAGAAACAAAGAGGTTGAAAAGTCTTCAACATCGTCGCTGTCGAGACTGCCGAACGTCGGCTCGGGTTTCAAATTGTCCGATCGTTCGAGAACCTCCTCCTCGAGCGACAGTTCCTTTTTTTCGCGATCGGGAAGTACTGAAACCGGCACTGGCTCGGGTTTCGGATTCTTGAGCCTGATCGTACTCATCGTGATAGGGGCTGCTATCTGGTTCTATTACCTCAAACCGGTGAAAACAGCGCCGATGCCGGTCATAGAATTGCCTCCTCCTCCCGTCGACTTGTCCAATCTGGCGACACGCGAAGATGTCATCCTGGCGTTCGAGTATCTTTCGGTAACGAAGTGCGGCTCCGAAGCTCGGAACTGGCACCACAACGAAATCGCCGAGAAGATGGCCCAACTTGCCGATAGCGACGCCGCTTCGGGACTGGCGCGGTTATACGAAAAAGCACGCTATGCCCCAAGCAACGAATTGTTCACGGATGCCGACTTGGCCGCAGCTCGGCTAAATGTTCGTGCATTATCGGGAGAAGCATCGGCATGACGCAGCGTTCCCTTCGCCTGATTGGGCGAGCACTGATCGTTCTGGCGGCGTGGTTCTCAACGGGAATCTCAAGCGTCCAGGCGCAGGATGATGCCGATGATGGAACCATCCGTGTACCAGCGGCTGGGACCGAAGGGTTTCGGCTCATGCTGAACAAGCTGGGCATCGATCCACTCGACCAAGTCGATGCTGTCAAAGCCGCTCCGGCCAAGACAATCATTATCCTTTTAGGCGGCGAGTCGGTTCGCAAATATCTCACCGATGACATCCAGCATGCGGTTCAACACGGGGCCGCCCTTTTGATCGCTACCGATCGCAGTACCAGTCGAAGTTCCCTGCGAAGATTGTTTGGAGTTGAAGTTACGGGCGACACGGTAAGAGTCGACCCGAAAGACGGTTACGAGGGTCGGCCTTTCTGGCCGTTTGTTCGACCCAAGGGAACGCCTTTGACACAGGTTCCCAAGAATTCACCTTTGGAGTTTTTCAACAAATTGGAGCCGGTAGGGCCTGATGGTCTGGCCACGTGCAATTCGAGCGTCATCAAAAGAAATTGGCTGGATGGACCAAATGCTCAAATGACGCCGCTGGAAGGTATTGCCGGCTACCCTCTTTCAGCAGAAACTTCTCGGCACGGCAATCTCGATCCCGCTAAAGACTTTTTCGCCGTAGGCGGCAACTGGAGCGACGGCCAGGTGATCGTGCTTGGAGATCACAGCCTCTTTTGCAACGAATTGTTTCTCGCAGTGCCGCCGGCCGCCGAGAAAAATGCCAACGCTGTCTTCTCCAGCGAGCTGATCAACTGGATGCAAACAACCGGGAAAGAACCGCGGACGCAGTGCTTGTTTGTGGAAGAAGGAAAGATCCAGCCCGTTTTCGACATTTTTCCGGATCTGGATCTGGAGTGGTGGGAGCAATTCAACTTCATCGCCGAGGGCATGAACCACGTTGTTCCAGAATGGGAAGAGCAGAATGCGCTCAATGAGTTTTTTCTGGGTTTCCTGAACTACAATCAAGTCTCGGTGCGATCGGTTCTGCGATGGACACTCATCGGGTTATCAATTCTCTTTCTGCTTTATTGCTTCCTCCGCATGATTGGTTCGCGCGTCAAAGCCGACCCGGCGCGAACACTGGTAACGCATGAGGTCGCTGCGATGATCCCGCGCGGCGGCGTCCTCCGTCAGCGCTTCGACGCCCAACTCGATGTCGATAACTTGTACGAAGTAGCTCGGCATAAGATTCGCGAAGAATTCTCGCCGATCCGGGGGGAGCCGGACGTGCAGGGGCACGTCCCTCCGATTCGGATCGACCCGAGTTACAGCGATGTTCGCCGGCTTCGCAAGTTGATTCTGCGCTTATGGGAAATTGGTTACGGAACCCGACCGGTGAAGGTTTCCACCGATTATTGGTATGAAGTGCTGGACGAACTCGACCGGGTGTTGAAATACTACGACGATCAGTGGTGGAGTTTTGAGCCTGCCTCGGGGCAAGCAACTTGATAACATTGCTTACGAATCCGTCCGTTTGAGGAGAGCCGATGACCGATGTGGGAACTCAGCCAAAAATACGCTCCGCGCAAGAACTTGCGGAACGAGGTCGCGCCCTCAGTAAGCGGCGTGGTCTCCGAGGTTGGCAAAGTCGTGGTCGGGATGGAAGAGGTTACGCGACAATTATTGATCGCACTATTGGGAAGCGGCCATGTCCTGCTGGAAGGCGTGCCCGGTGTTGCCAAGACGACCCTTTCCAAGACTTTTGCCCATCTGTTGGGTTGTCAGTATCAGCGCAGTGCAATTCACCCCCGATCTCTTGCCTTCCGACGTTACCGGCACATCGATTCTCGACCGCAGGACGAATGAATTCGTACTTCGCAAGGGACCAATCTTTACTCAGGTATTGCTCGCGGATGAGATTAACCGGGCACCGGCGAAGACTCAGTCAGCCCTTTTGGAAGCAATGCAGGAATATCAAGTCACCGTCGACGGTGAGACACTCCCGTTGCAGTTGCCGTTCATGGTCCTGGCAACTCAGAATCCGGTGGAACAAGAAGGTGTCTATCGCCTGCCGGAAGCTCAACTCGACCGTTTTCTCATCAAGGTGGAAATGGGCTACCCCGGCCACGACAATGAAGTTCACCTTTTGAAACTCCATAGCCGGCCCGTTTCCGAACCGGAACCGCTCTTCAATCCCGAAATCATTCGTGAATTACAGTCGAAACTGCCCGAGGTTTACGGGACCGAGTCGCTCTTCGAGTATATCGTCTCGATCGTCGAGGCGAGCCGGGAACACCCCGATGTCTTGTTGGGCGGCAGTCCGCGTGCAGGCTTGTGTCTCTTGAAATGTGCGCGGGGTCATGCCTTGCTCGAGGGTCGGCACTACTTCACGCATGAGGACGTTCAGGAGATTGCGCACAGCGTTCTGGCGCATCGGCTGATCCTCCGACCCGAGGCCGAAGTGGAAGGCAAGCGGGTCTACGACGTGGTTGAAGATTTACTCGCGACAGTACCGGTACTGGAAACGCAGTGATCAAAAGTCGTCTGACTAGTATTGCTATCAACTTCGTGAAATGGAAAGGGTCGCTATAATCAAGCTTGGGATTTCGATCCAGGAGAAGCGCCGATTGCCACGAAACCAAAAACAAAGTCCAAAGACGACGGCGGGGAGCACGGTGCCTTCCATCGAACGACGATGATCGAGGCTGTAACTTCGCCGCTTGGATTCTTTGTTCTGGCATTGTTGATAGTTGAGTCGTTTCTTGCGACAGTTCTGCTTGGCGGCAAAGTAAAAGCAGAAGACCAGATGATTTGTGTTTGGCTCGGCGTTGGCATGTTCGTTCTGGTAGTGGTTGGAGTCTGGCTGTTGGTATGTTTTGCCCCAGCTAATTTGATCTTCGATAAGCATTCCCACCTTCTTGATCGTGGGAAAATCCCGTATGGCAGCAACCAAAGTCCGGTTGGCCCGGACAAACTGTTTACGGGTGAAAACAAGCGAGAAACAACGCGATGAAAAAGATGTTCATGGTCACATACGACTTCAATACCGGGGAGATTCCACAGTCCTTCTTCGATAAGCTGATTGGGTTGGGGCCTTGGTGGCACTATATCAATGGAACCTGGCTGCTCTCGACCGAGTTTGCTGCAGCTGATATTTACTCACTTCTTCAGCCTTATCTCGACAATAATGTGCACCTGTTGATCGCTGAAATGGGACCAGAAATGACGGGGTGGCTGCCGAAAGATGCATGGGACTGGATCTTTAAGAATAGGAATAATCGCGAGGAGGCTGTCGCCCTCGTTGGTACACCAACTATTGAGCAATTTGATTCGGCTGGCACTCCAAATTGACCGGCAGATTTGCTTCATAAAGGCTCCGAGATCCCAACTCAACGGATTCTATGCTGACTTCTCGCGGCTGGTGGTTCCTGTTTCTCATCCTTCTGCTATCGTTCCTGGGCATCATGATGTCGGGTAGAAGCGATCGCATCGGACCAGTCGTTGCCATTATGGGTTTCTCGCTTTTAACCTGGTTTTCGATCGAATGGCTGCTTTTTGCCATTCGCGTTCGCTTCGCGGTTCCGAAACTACGAATCAGCCGGGTTTTGAAGACGGGTCGCAGGAAGGTGCCGGTCATCTGGGCCGGTCAGGAATTCGACGTCTATGTCGATCTGTATCTGGATTCGCAAGTCAAACTGCCCTACCTCATCTTTCAAGACCGGCCGCCGACCGGCTGCGATCGCATGGAAGGAATTGACTTCCGCATTACGGCGCTGAAGCGAACACGAACTCGTTGGCGTAAAATATAAGCTGCGCTGCAACACACCCGGAGAGATTCGCTTTGAAGGTGTCCGCATTCAAATCGCGGACTATCAGGGCTTCTTCTATCATCGCACCTTCGTCCACCAGCCGAGGTTGTATCCGGTGCTGCCGCCGCTTTCGGATGCGGAAGGCAAGCGACGCAGCACCAAGAGCCAAAACATTCTGCCTCCTCCCGGTGTCGATCGCTGCCGCAGTCCCGGTGGCGGCAGCGAATTGCACGACCTCCGCGAATATCGGGACGGCGATCCACCCAAGATGATTGCCTGGAAGACTTCTGCCCGGCGCGACAAATTGATTGTCAAGGAATACGAAAGCGATATTCCGATCCGCTGCACCCTCTTCCTGGATGCCTCACAATCGGTGCGGATCGGTGTGAGCCGGGAGACGATGCTCAATCAGCTAACCATCCTCTCTTCGGCGGTGGCGCAGGCCGCCTTTTCGGATCGCGATCTGGTGGGCCTGACGATCTTCGACGAACATGAAACCGATATTTTGCTGCCGAAGCGTAGTAGCCGGCATTTGATGGACCTGCTCAATCATCTTGCCAAGGCCGGCCATGCACCGGTTCTCAGCCCGGCACCGGATATTGACTCGCTGGCGCAACTGGCCACGCCGCTGGCTCACGAACTCTATCCCGACCTCATGAATCGCCGCGCGAACAGCCTGCCCTGGAGCGCGTTTTGGGAACCTTTGCTCGATTACAGCAAGGCTCCCTGGGTATTGATTTTCTGCCTTCCAATGTTCTTGCTCCTGGCCTTTGCCGCTGTTTTCGGTGCGGCATTTTGCCTGGAGGGTGGCAAAAAAGAGAATGCGCAATTCCTCCACGAAAAGTATTGGGAAGCGGCCGATTGGCTGGACGACGCGTATCTGCCAGTATTGATTGTAGTCCTTGCGACGGGTTTATTCGGCGGACTTTGGTGGCTGGGGCACGGCTTGAGCGGTTTGTTTCCGCCGTGGCTCACGCTTCGCGTCCGTCGAAAAAGGCTCGCCTCTTTGCTGGCAGCGCTCGACAATGCTCCGCCCGGGACCGAGGCCCGTTTGCTCGACGATGATGTCTATATGGCCGATCGTCTGCAACGATTCCTTTCGGAACACCATCGCCGCTATCCCGTTGCGCTCTATGACGAGCAAGGCCATTACCTGTTCCGCAGCACTGAAAAAGTGGATATTCTATCGCGAGCTTTGCTGCGTGCGGTGGCGCATGGGCGCGACAACGAGTTATTCGTCCTTTTGGCTGACCTCATCGAACTCGACGGCGATCTTCGAACTTCTTTTCAAAGCAGTACGTGTGGCCGTGGGCGACATCACCAGGTCTTGGTCGTCTGTCCCTGGATGCCGGGTGTGCCGATCCTGGATGGTGAAATGACCCCAAAAGCAAGAACCACGGCAATCCGAAAAGAAGCCAAGCGGCAAAAGTTCCGGGGCATTGAAACCCAACTGTTCGTTCAGACCGTCCTTCGTTACCACGATGCCCACGATCGGCTGCGCCGAGCCTTTGCCAAAATGGGGGTGCTGGTCATTCGAGCGCAGCAACAGGATTCGGTCCGCCTCATTTTGAATCGTATGGACCGGCTTCGCGGTGTGAGGGCACGACGATGAGCAAAGACTCCGACTCGATCGATGAACCCGCATTCAGCGAATTGATTCAAAAACCGGCGATCAAGACCTACATGGTCGTCGGCTTTCTGGCACTATTCCTCTACTATCTGCTCATGATGGATCGAACCGGAGCGATGGGGGCACTGCTTACCGTGCTGGTCGCGATTCCCGGTTTGTTGGGATGGGGGGTCATTTCACCGGCGTTGTTTTTGATCCTCAACACCTACCTGCTCTACGACCCCAACTTTGCACGTCTGATGTATGGCGTCGGTTTGTATCGTTATGCCGGCAGAAGTTACTACGACTATGGTTACGATGACTATGTTTTACGTAGTCTCTACAGTTTTGATATTCAAGATTTCGTCTTGACGTTGGCTGTCATGGCCTACCTGATGGCGCAATATCGACTTCTTAGTTTGATGCGATCCGGACTGCCATACGATCCAGCGCCGTTGCGAAAGGGACAGGGCGATCCGCCCCAACTGCGGCGGCCTGCGGTGCATTTCACCGACCGCGAACTGGGACGGATGCTCGCACTGGGCGGAGTGTCGGTTGTGGTTGGCCAAATTTGTTGGTGGATACTCACAGCGCTGGACGTGGAACGGCGATTTTCATTAACCTGGGGATTCGATCCGCAAGAATGGGGCAAGGCTCTTTTGTTCCTATGGATCATTGGCAGTTCTCTGCTCATCGCATCGTCGGTGTTCTACTATATCCGCCTAAATTGGATGAGTCCGACGGAGGCCAGGCTCATCGTCCAGGATGCCTTCTGGCAGGAAACGAGTCGAGAGCAGGAACGCATTTATCGCTGGCGGCGCTGGTATGGAGAACGACAGGCAAAACGAGCGGCCAAACCGCAGAAGCTCAAGGGAGGTTGACCATGATGTACTGGGTGCGCGAGATCGTGGGCTGGCTATTCATTGTGCTGGGACTCATCACCTTTTGGGTGGTTTACTCGTCGCTATTGTCGCAGCATAAATTCTTCGAAGCCGGCCCGATGACCTTGATTGGGATCTTCTTGTTTCGCGGGGGAATTCACTTATTGAAAGTGGCGGTTGCTGCGCATATGCCAGCAAGCCGAGCTTCGTCGCCCCAGGCCGCTGGCAACGCGGAACAAGTGATTTTTGGTAACATCGGGCTGAAAGCCTGGAGGATATCAGCCCAGGGCTAGCGTAGCGCCGCACTGGGAGTTGCGAGCAACTCGACGTGGGGCCGTTCGACGGCCGGCACTCCCTTGGGCAATTTCACTACCAGAACGGAACAGTGAGCATCGCGCAGCACTTTCTCCGCGACGCTTCCCATCAGGAGGCGTTCAACACCGGTGCGGCCATGAGTGCCCATCACGATCAAATCCATGAAGGCATCCGCTGCGTACCGGACAAGTTCCGTGGCGGGGTCGCCTTCCAGGAAGACATGGTGAACGGGGATTTTCGGATTGGATGGACGAATCTGTTCGAGCTGATTGCGCCAGTACCGTCGATCGCCCGATTCGACTCCGGGCGTGTAAACGTAAGCCATCGTCAGGCTGGCCCCATGGTTCTCCGCCAGTGCTACCGCGTGGAAATACGCCTGGTTGGAGTAGGATGAAAAGTCGGTTGAGTAGAGAATTTTCCGAACCTGAAACATACGGAGTCCCTCGCCGCTGTTACAGCCCGTCAGAGGTCAGGTTGGGATAAAGATGATCCCGCGAACCGACAACCATGACGGTCTGCTTCCATGAAATACTCTGTTCCCGTAGCGGATCACTCAGATCGTGCGCTCATTGTACCACGCCATTGAGCGCTGTGCAAACATCCGCATTGAGAGATTTTTTGAACCCTTTGTCTTACGCCACGGCTGGTTCCGGCATCAGCGCGGTGACTCGGTCCCAGAATTGTTCCAGAATGGGTAACGTATCTCGGGAAATGGTGTCCTGGGCATAGGCAAGCCGGGCAACCAGCACCGCTAAACGATGAGCATCGTTGCCGAGTGAAGCGAACATGCTGGATAGCCGAGAGGCAAATTCCAGCGCGGTTTCGCTGGGTAGGCAAGGGTGATTGCGGTCGTTGGCCCATGCTTCAAGGGCTGCAAAGCTATATTGGATCAACTCTTCAATCGGCCTGCCCGCCGCAGAGCCGTCGGCAAACGGATTGGTGAAGGAGTGAAAGGGTCGTTTGGGAATAACGCGAGCCACGACTTCATCCTCTCGTTGTGTGCCCTCTTTGCGCCGACCGAAGAGAAAGGCGAACCAGCCGTTGAGGATTGCGAGCCAGTTTTTGGCCCAGTCCGTGAAGTTCGCAAAGTATTGCAACCCCCAGCGGAACAGGATAAATAAGACGGCCAACCCGAGCAGAATGAAGACCACCCATTTCAGAAAGCCCACCACTTTTTCGAGCATCCCACCGAGCCGGGTCTCGGGAAAACGCCGATCGCCGCGTTCGGAACCCGATTTGGAATCGGCTTGCTTGCCGTCTTCGGTTTTTGACCCCGAACCGCGTTCTGAATCTTTGTCCTCACCCGATTTCTTGTCTCCAGGCTCACCCTTGTTGTCATCTCCCGACTTGCCGTTCTCGGATTTGCCACCGCTTTTGCCGTTCTCCCTGTCGCCGCTTCCCTTCTTACCATCACCATCTCCTTTCCCTCCCGGCTCCCCATTTTTTGCGGTCGCTTGACCCTTTCCGGGATTGGATTGGTTGCCGCCTCGGCCGTCTCCTTTACCGGGTGTTCCATCGCGAAACAGCGCATTTTTGGACGCCTTCCGATCGGGTGAACCAATGCGATCCAGATTCCAGATGGGAGTTTCGGAATAAGGACGCGGCAACAGAGCTGCAACCAGCAAGAATCCGGCGATCAATACACTCCCCATGCCAAGCCAGGTTCCCGTCATGACGACGGGCATTTTCACGCCGCGCTGCCGTAAATAACGGCGCAGGCCGAGGAAACTGGTGGTCAGTAGCAGTCCGAGACCGCAACCCACATAGCAAGCGGCCAGAGTAAAGGCAAAACTTCGGCGCGACGCATCATCGGAAGGAATCAAGGACTGTCCCAAGCCGAAGATCGGCAGCGCTGCCAGCGAAAAGTAGACAACCGTCACTCCGGGAGTGTGAGGCTGCTTGGCCCGCCGATCGCGGTACCGTTGATACCGCTCCCAGAATCCGCCGCGTGCCTTGCCGCGTTTAGGCTCCGGAAGCGTTTTGTCGGAACTATCGGAACGCGGCTCCATGCCCGAAGCGACGAGCAAGCCTTTGCTGGCCGAAATGCGATTCTCGTCGATAAAAGTGCAATCCCACGTCAGTTTGTTGGCACACCACCAGACTACCCCCATTAGCACCAGATTGATGATGGGAGCGAAGGGTGCCATGCTGCTATCGCGGGGATACTCGATAAACGCCATAAGCGCAAGCCAACAGACGACCGCCAAGGCCAAACCATAAGCCATGGCCCGGCCCGCATCGACCTGAATGGCGACCCGCGCTACCAGAACGATGCCGATCACGAAAAAGAACAGTGTCCAGAGAAGTCGGCCCTCGTACTTCCCGCCGTAGAGAATTTCGACCAGGAAAAAGACCAAACTCCCGACCAGCCCGACGATGAGGACAGGACTGATCGAGGTCACGATAAAATCGGTGAAATTGGGACCGTCGTCGGAGGCAGCCATCGAATTCCGCCTCGGTTCGCCTGGATAGTTCGGAAAAGTGTACACAATTGTATTCTTGAGCCGATGGGCGGATTTTACAAGTGCTTGGATGCGGATTTAGAATTGAACTCGATCACGTGCTGCGGCCCATAAGTCATCGCGCCATTGCCGCAAACTCAACAACGGCACAATTCTTGCGGCTTCTTTATTAACGACACTTTTTTCATCCTCCCTTCGATCGCGAAAACTGCAATGAATCCTCGAAGATCCGACACCGATTCGTACAAGGTCTTGGTAGTAGACGATAACCGCGATGTTGCAGACACCTTCGCCGTAGTCGTGCAAATGTGGGGCTATGCGGTACGAACGGCCTATAGCGGGTTCCAAGGATTGAAAGTCACCAATGAATGGGAACCCGATTGCCTGTTCCTCGACATTTCAATGCCTTCCATGGATGGCTACACGGTTGCTCAACGAATCCGACAGCAACCCCCGATAAAGAAAGTCACTTTGATCGCACTATCGGCTTGCTGCGATGATGCACATCGCCAAAAGTTGCTGGATTCGGGATTCGACCACTGTATGATCAAGCCGGCAGACCCCAACGAGATCAAAAAAATCCTCGCCAAGCTGGACCATGCCAAACAAAACATCTCTCATGCCACAGACACCCTTGAGCATGGGTAGGACATCGCAGAAAAATCCCCTCGCACCTGCCCTGAAGTAGGGCGGAACGACTACAATGATAACTTACGCCCGTATCCGCGTGGGGCCGGTGTCCGCAGTTCGGATTTCGGAGAAGAATCTACGTGCTGAAAACTCCTCTGGGTCGATTTCGCGTGATCGGCCATATCGAAGCTGTCTCGTTTCTGGTGCTTTTGTGCATCGCGATGCCGTTAAAATACCTTGCAGATCTGCCGGTAGCCGTGTTGATCGTCGGTTCGATTCATGGTGCGCTTTTTTCTGCTCTACATTCTTGCGATAGTGAATGTCAGTGTGGCGAGTCCATGGCCAATCGGGCGAGTCATGGGTGCGTTGGCAGCGGCCGTGCTTCCCTTTGGCCCTTTCGTTTTTGATTACTGGCTGCAACCCTCAGTTCCATGTTCCAAGTTCCAAGCTCCAAGTTAAAAACCATCGATTCTTCGGGTTTTACAACTTGAAACTTGAAACTTGGAACTTGGAACCTGGAACTCGGAAATGCGCATCTGGTTCATTGTCATCGCTACCCTATTTGCTGCGCTGGCGCTGCAAGCGGGGCTGTTGGCATTCGCCATGTATGCACTTCTGGGTATTCTTCTGCTGAGTCGATATTTCTCGCGCACCTGGGTCGCCGGCTTGACAGTGACCCGAGATACCAGGGCCGCGGAGCCGGCGGAAATCGGCGATGTCGTCGAAGTGAGTTTGACCGTCACCAATAACGGATCGATCACGGTCGTCTGGGTGTTGATTGAGGATCTGCTTCCTAAATATGCCCTGAATCAGAAACCCGCCCGCCTGGATGTCAAAGGCAAACGACTCAAGATTGTCCGGCTGGGTGCAGGAAAATCGACGAAACTGAAATACTCGATGATTTGCAGGATGCGCGGATATTACCAGATCGGTCCAACGCTTCTCGAAACCGGCGACCTCTTCGGACTGCATCGCCGTCACCGTGTCGCCACCATGCCCATCTTCCTGCTCGTCTATCCCAGGGTCATGCCGTTGCCGAAATACGATTTTGTCTCGCAACGTCCCCTCGGTGAAATCACGATGGCGCATCGACTATTTGAAGATCCGACCCGTAATTCCGGCGTGCGACCCTATCAGGTCGGCGACCCCTTGCAGAGAGTTCACTGGCGTGCGACGGCCCGGACCGGGGAGTTGCAATGTCGCGTTTTTGAGCCGACCTCGCTGGCCGGCGCGACCATCTTGCTCGATTTCCATCGAGCCGGCTATCACCAGCGCGGCGAGCCCTACCGGTCGGAACTGGGCATTACCACAGCGGTATCCCTGGCGTATGCCGTGTCGATCTTGAATCAACAGCTTGGTCTGGTAAGCAATGGCCGCGATGCAGCCGACCGCGTTCGGCTCGATGTTCATATCCAGCGCGGCACCGATCGGGAGCAGCCTGGCTTCCAAACCCGCGACGAAGCAAGGGCAAGCGGAGAAGTGCTCGAAGAAAGCACCCGTCTACGACCGGTGCTGGTGGAGACTCGACGCGGAATAGAGCAATTTCAGCGCATCCGTGAATCGTTGGCTCGACTCGAATTGACGGATGGGCTTACCTTTGCTCAACTGGTAGTCGAGATGATGCCCCGTTTGCCGCGCGATGCGACGGTGATTGCCGTGTTGGCAATGGTACCCGTTGAAACTTCAAGTGTGTTGGGAATGCTTCGCCGGCAAGGCTTCGCGGTGACGGCGATTCTGCTAGGGCTGGACGAAAACGATGGGTCGCAGGCACACGGTCGATTGCTTGCCGAAGGGGTGCGCGACGTTCGCCACGTCAACAGCGAAGAAGAGTTGATGGGTCTAAGCCGTCAAACGCCCCAGGCGGGGGTTGTGCCTTATTCGGTGTCGCTGGATTTGGCGTGAATCGCTCTGTGCGATAGGTTTCGGGGAGAACTCAAAGAGACTTTTCAGCTGACTGGGGGAGGCTATGGAGAACGCAACGATGGGCAAGGTCGTGGTGACAGCTCGCCTGGAGAATTTGGAAGACGTGTATAAGGTTTCGCAAGGTACTTTGCCCACCGAGCAAGTGCGTACCGCAGAAGTAACCGACGCCTTGATCGATACAGGAGCTACTGGGCTCCTTGTCCCGCGAAGTTTGATCGCTCAGCTCGGGCTGTCCCTATTGCGAACCCGGCCTGCACGTACGATTGCGCAGTTTGAATCGCCCGCGTGGCCCATCATAGAGAAATCGGCAGCTGGCAAGCAAATCGCGACCCAGCAGTGCCTGACAGTTGAGCATTCCAAGGTCCAGATCGAGAATCAGAACATCGGCGAGGACCAGGTCAAGGGCTGAGTTTCCTGATGGATGGCGAACGATCAAATTCGCATCGTGGGACGGCGAAAACACGATTCCTCCCAGGGTGGGCACGTTGACCATGGAGATGCCCCCATACGACAATCCCAACTGGCGGATCAATGATGAATCGAGACAACTGCCGTCTGCTCCGGTATCAATCAACGCCAGGCACTGAATGGGAGCCGGAATCGGACGCCCGGCACGTCGGGCGGCGCGGATTTCGGCGTTGCTCCAACCTACTTCCACTTCCACGATCGGCCCATCCGCTGCAAATGGCGAAACTAGGCTGGGCACGACGTACTCACTTTCCGGGAGTCAATCAGGCAAAACCTCTCAGGATCGCGCTTGTCTATTTTCACGACGGCAATATCTTCCAACCCGAACCGATCGCGGCCTGCCCACAGGGCCTCGCGCTGCGTATCCCAAATACTTATGATTTCATTTCCTTTGATGAGCGCATAACGCCCCGCATGTCCTTCGGCCAAGAGACGCGCAACTTCACGGCGATAGGTTGCAGCTTCAGTTTCGAGCGGCATGTCCAAATCCCTTCAACCTTAGATTCCCAGACGAAAAGCAATTTCCACTGAATTCATTGTAGTCTGCAAAACGCCATTCCGTGTTCCCCAAATCCTTTGGCGCTGATACACTCTCTACTTTCCCCTGTCATCGGGGATGGAAATGTCCCTTTTACCTTTTTGGAGACGCTGCATGAATTCGCGTCGATTGTTGTTCGGCATCGCGACGGCTCTGTTCGTCGTTGTTCCTGTCCGGGCCGAGGATAAAAAGAAAGACAACAAATCCTCATCGCTCATCGCACACATCAAGATTTCCGGCGGCCTCGATGAAGCGCCGGTAGGCGAGTCACTGTTCGGCGGCAGCAGCGAAAACCTCAAAATGAAACTCGATCGCATCAAGAAGGCCAAGAAAGACCCCAATGTAAAGGCACTTCTGGTCGAACTCGAAGGACTGGAGTTTGGACTGTTCAGCTTCGGGAAAATCGATGAAGTCCGCCGCGCTATCGCCGACTTCAGAGAGTCGGGCAAGAAAACCTACTGCTACACCGAAGACCTCAACGGTTTGGAATATCTCATCGCCTGTGCTTGCGAAGTGATCTGCATTCCCCAGGGCGGTTCATTCGCTCTGGTTGGCTTGCACCTGGAAATGTCCTTCTATAAGGATCTGCTCGATTCGATCAAGGTCAAGGGCGATTTCCTGATGATGGGAGACGCCAAAGGCGGCTGCTGAGCCTTTCATTCGCAATAACATGTCGCCGGAGAACAAGAAGCAGTACCAACTCGTCATCGACGACTTCTACGACAACGGTATCATCAAAACGATCTCCGCATCGCGAACCGCGAAAAAATGGAGCGTCGAACAAGTCAAGAAGCTGATCGACGAAGGCCCCTACGCCGCCCGAAATGCCAAGGAAGTCGGTTTGGTCGACCGGATCGTCTATTACGACGACATCGAAGCAATGGTCAAGAAGGATCTCAGCGCCGACCATCTGGTCCTGACGAAAAACTACGGCAAGAAGAAAACTGAAATCGACGACAATCCATTTGCGCTATTGTCCAAGTTGATGACTCCTCCCAAAAAGAACAAGTCCAAGAAGCCGAAGATCGCCGTGATTTACGCGGTAGGCGGCATCACCAGCGGCAAGAGTGGCGGCGGACTTCTCGGCGGCGAATCGATGGGTTCGGCGACCATGGTCGAGGCGATCCAGGAAGCCGAGAAGGATGAAACCGTCAAAGCCATCGTCCTGAGAGTCGATAGTCCGGGAGGATCCGCGCTCGCAAGCGATATGATCTGGCACGAACTGAAGAAATCCAAGAAACCGGTCATCGCCAGCATGGGTGACGTGGCCGCCAGCGGCGGTTACTACATCAGCATGGGTTGTCAGAAGGTTTATGCCGAACCGGGAACCGTGACCGGCTCCATTGGCGTGGTCGGCGGCAAGATTGTGTTGGGCGGCCTGACGGAATGGGCAGGAATTAAAACTGAGACCATGACGCGCGGTAAGAATGCGGGGGTCAACTCCACGCATGTACCCTTCAGCCCTTCCGAAAAGAAGGCCATGATCGCCTTGATGCAGGACATCTACGATCAATTCCTCGACAAGACGCTGGAGAACCGAAACGCAGCAGGCGTGAATATGAAAAAAGAGCAGTTGCTCAAGATTGCCGGCGGCCGAATTTGGACCGGGCGACAGGCCAAAGAAAATGGGCTGGTGGATGCACTGGGCACACTCGACGATGCCATTGCCGAAGCCAAGAAAATGGCCAAAATGGAGGGCGAGCCGGAACTGCTGATTTTGCCGGAACCCTCCAACTTTCTCGATCGGCTCCTGGAAAGCAAGACAGACACCAGGATTGCCGGACCTTCGATGCCATTGTTGCCGTTGGTGAATGAATTGCCGGAATTGCGCGGACATTTACGTACGGCAGAAATGTTGTTGCGCCTGCACCATGAGAAGTTGTGGCTGATAGCACCGTGCGAGATTCGAGTACGATGAACAAAAGTGTTCAGTGTTCAGTAAGAACCTGCGGTGTTTTTACTGAACACCGAACACTGAAAACTGAACACTATCTTAAGATTCATGTATCATGGGTTCTGAGAGATCTTGCTCGTCGAGTGGCAGCACTTGTTCGAAGGACCGGGTGGAATCGGGCTTGTTCGGACGGCGTGCGCCCGTTCCCCACAACAACAACATGCCCAAGGTTCCCAGCAAAACTGCAACCAGCAACTGCACCCAGTTCATCCGCTGAAAGGGCGATTCCCGGATCCAGCCCCGAATGAGCTTTGAGGTCAGCCTGGGCCGAAGAAGGCGCATTTCAGAAACCGAGAATTCTTCCGTCGGTGCCAGATTCGCGACGGGCAGATCGGGCTTCAATGCAGGCAAATCGGTGAGGGTCACACCGGCCCGCGCCGTCTCTCGACTGCTTCGATAGTCGTTGGCTTGCACGGTTTGCAATTCTTCGATGAGTTCTCCGGGTACGGGATGTCGGTCTCTCGGGCGTTTTGCCATCAATCGATGGATTAATGCCGTGACAACTGGGGGAACGTCGGGTCGATAGAAATCGACGGGAAAAGGCTCCTCCTGACAATGCAGCGTGAGTTTATCGATCGTGGTGGCAGCATCGGCGAATGGAGGTTGCCCGGCCAGCAGGTGGTAGAAGGTGCAACCCAAACTGTACAGATCGGATCGAATGTCGACGCGCCGGCAATCCATAATCTGTTCCGGCGACATGTAATCCGGCGTGCCCACCAACACACCGACGCGGGTGATCTCGCCAAAGACCGAATCTTCCGCCGGGAACTCACTGCGAGTCAATCCCAGATCGAGTAACTTCACCACTCCGGTGGATTCAGCCAACAACAGGTTCGTGGGCTTAACATCGCGATGAACCAATCCGCGTTCGTAAGCATATTGCAGGGCGAATGCTGTTTGCAAAACCGCATTGCAAGCATCCGGAATGGAAAGCGGTCCATTATTGGAAACATAGCGTCCCAGATCGATGCCCGGCACATGCTCCATCGCATAATACAGTCCGGATCCGTATCGACCGGCATCGAACGCCATGACAATATTCGGGTGATTGAGTTGACCCATCGCCCGAATTTCCCGCTGAAATCGGGCCACCACAGCGGGTTCGCGCGCGTTTTGGTCACGCAAAAGTTTCAATGCAACCGTTTTGTTGAGGTTGGCGTGCCGGGCGAGAAACACGTGCCCCATTCCGCCGCCCCCAAGCATATCGAGCAATACGTAGGATCCGACAAAAAGCGAATCTGCCCGGCCTCGTGCTATTTGAGTTGCCTGAAATGATGTGAGCCAGCCGCGATAGATGAGTTCCTGCGCAAGAACGGAGTATTCCTGGCAGATCGGGAGCATCCGCTCGGAGAATTCCTCAAATTGGGCTGGGGTCAAGAGGCGCTGGTCAGCCAGCACGTCGAGCATCCCAGGGTTGCTGCTCACGTTCATGGTGATGCAACGAGTCCAAAACGCGGCGAATCATGGAGTCTGGTTAATATACTCACGATCTGGACTTGTTGGGTAGAAAAATCTTCTGAAAATGCTGGAAAATAACTGCACGTGATTCACTCTCACAGTGAAAAATTGTGCGCAGGCGCGAAATCGAAATGGAACAGTTTTCAGCTATTAGTACTGAATTTCAATGAATAACGGTTGCCGTTGTCGAAGAGATGTCGAAGACAGCCACCCGGCCGTCGCTGGAGCCTGTGGCGATGCGCTTGCCGTCGGGCGAAATCGCCAAACTGCATACCAACGGGACTTGCAGTTGAAACTCTCGCAACTTCGCGCCGGAAACAACGTCCCAGAAAATCACCTGTCCATTCTCTCCGACCGAAATCAGTTGTTTTCCGCCCGCCACAAAACGAACAAGGCGAATACTGGTGCTGTGACCTACCAGAGTGATTGCCGTTTCTTCCGACGGAGTCATTGGATCCCAGAGCACGATCAGCCGATCCAAGCCGGCCGTTACCAAGCGTTTGCCATCGGGCGAAAAAGCGATCGTTGTGATAATGTCGGAATGGCCGTCCACCTTCGCTTTGAGACTGGTGCCCAGCCAGCCAAAACCCCAGATTCGCAAAGTGTTGCCTTCGCCGGCAGAGGCCAGCAGGCGACGATCGGGTGAGAAGGCCAGCGCCCCTACCGGATTTATGTGTCCCTTCAAGGTCGTTCGGCTGGAGGCATTGCGTTTGTTGACTTTCCAGACAGCAACCAACGCTCCCACGCCCGCGGCAAACATCAGTCCATCCGAAGCAAAGGCCATTCCTCCCACGCCGCGTTTCTCGTCGGGGAAACTGCCCCAATCGAAAACGCGCCCCTCGTTCCAGTCCCAACGCCACACCCGCGCGTTACCGTGCTGCGTGCCTCCGATGGCAACGTAGGGTTCGTCGGACGCAAAGGCCAGAGATTGAATTTCCCCGCTCGGCCTGGGGAGATAGGCCAATTCGCGCGGCTGCGCGGCATTCACTTCCCAAAGGCGAACTCGCCCATCAATGCCGCCGCTCACCAGGCGACGGCCATCGCTGCTCAAATCGATTGCGCCTGACAATTCCCGCGTGGGCCGTCGAAAGAATCGCAAACGGCTCCAGGTTCTCCACACACGGTACGAGATTCGTCACGGCCGTTGGAAAGTCCACCGGTTCAACTTCCATCGAGCCATCTTCTTCGGCCTCGCGAACCGTGGAAAGTTCTGCGATCGGGACCGGTGTTTCTTCGGGTGGCTCGACGGTCGGTTCAACGGGTGTGGAAACGGTTGGAGTGCCTCGGGGCGGAGTCGTCGTGGCCGCGATATGCGCCAACAGATTGGCCAGATCGTCGGCGAGTGCCTGTGGCGTCTGATGGCGATCATCCGGCGATTTGTTCATCAATTTCGTGATGATATTGCCCACAATCGGCGGGATGTGCGGGCGAAGTTCTTCAATGGGATAGGGCTGTTCGGTTTGATGACGCAATAGTTTTTGGACATCGGTACCGCCCGGAAATGGCGGCCGACCCGTCAGAATGTAATAAAACGTGCAACCCAGCGAATAAATGTCGGCACGAATATCCACCGACCTAGGATCGCGAGCTTGTTCCGGGGAAATGAAGTCGGGCGTCCCCAGAAGTGCGCCGGCTCGCGTTAGGGGCGTTGCGCATTTAATGATGTTATCTTCGTCCAGCGATTCCTGGAGTCTGGCAAGTCCCATATCCAGAACTTTCAAAACACCCCAGGCCGCTTCCGGTCGGCCGTTTCCCTGCTGAGCAGTCATCTCCCGGTCCCGAACAGTGACCAGCGCTGGTCGCTTCAAGGTGATCGATGAGCGCTTGCTGCCCCCCGGCTTGACTGAAACGAGGAGATTCGAGGGTTTGATGTCGCGGTGGACCATTCCGCAATCTTGGGCGTGTTGCAACCCCAGGGCGGCCTGCCGCATGTAGTCGCAGGCCTGCTTGTAGGCCAGAGGCCCGTTCTGGCGCACCATCTTTTCCAGGGTCATTCCATCAACGTATTCCATGGCCAGATAATTGATTCCGTCAATCTCATCGGCATCGTACAACATGACCACGTTGGGGTGATGCAGCTGAGCAATTGCCCGGGCTTCTCGATGAAAACGGGTCAGAATGTCGGGACGCGAGGCCAATACCTGAGGACGAATGATCTTCAATGCGAGCACGCGATCGAGGCGCGGATGCCAGGCTTTTAGTACCAACCCCATCCCGCCTTCTCCGAGCGGTTCGAGGATGCGATAAGCACCGAAGATCAGTTTCTCGCCCTGACCGCCATTCAGATGGGTTTGCTGATAGGAAGTGATCCAGCCTCGTTGAACGAGTTGGTCGGTCAACTCCTCGACCGTTGAAAACTGAACGCGTTCGCGCAGCAAGGAATCCACTTGCGCAGGGGTGAGCAAATGCTGTTTGCTCAGGAATTCGACCAGATCATTCGGGGCAAGTGTGGTCATCAAAGAGTCACCCGACCCATACCAAAGGAAAAGGCGGAAAAATACCTTCTTTCGCCAGCATAGCTCACAATTTGGTGGGTGGGTGTGAAAACGAATCCGTGTGTGCGGCTTTTTCGGACTGCAAGGATGATATAACCGGACCTCAATCCCAGCGCCGCACCTGAAAATGATGATAATTGGTGAAGAGACCGATGGAGAGATCGCACTCGCTACCGCTTTTTGACTCTCGGCGGCGGAAGCAACTCTGTGCCTTTCGGCTCAACCTTTGGAACCTCAACTTTCGGCACAAAAACTGGGCGCGGCACGATCACTCCTCCACCGCCCACTTGTACCGATTCGAAATATCTCCTTAAATCGGAAGGAGATGCTTTTCCGTTCTTGGGAACCTCCATTATCACGACTCTCGAACCTGCGATGAACAACTGCTGGTGGAATACACCCCGAGAAGTCGAAACCTCATACTGCCGGCCCGGCCTGCCTCCAATCGAAACCCTCACCTTCTTTTCGGGCTTCATCCCCTTCTTGTCCATTTCTGCGATCAGGCGGTCGAGGTCGCCGTCGGTCCCGTTCAGAGTATCGATCGGCGTTTCGGGTGCGATGACGCTCAGCGTCAAGACCGGCGTGACATCCCGCTCTTTCGGCCAGAAGTAGGTGACGTGGTCGGGCGTGCCCGACTTTTCCGGCTTGCTCGGCATTCGAATCGATCCGGCGATTTCGGGAATCTCCACCTCGATCCAGGCCAGGTCCGGGTCCGGGAAGTTCACGAGCGGCTTGAAAACCAGTTTCCGCTCCGTTTCCGAAGGGTTTTCGAGCGGAGCGATTCTGTCGATCGCGCCGACCGATTCACCGCCTTTGTAGGTTACCAGTGCCTGGAATACCTCGTCGGAAATATTTTCCCCGATGAAGCGGATCGAACCATCGGCCATGAGCGCGATCGTGCCCTTTCTCCCGTCGGGCTGTTCGCCGACAAATCGTTTGACACTGTTTTTCAACGGCACACCATATACCGTAGCACCACCGCCGCGAATCCACGGACGAGCCATAGCGGGCGGTGTGCGAATCATGAAGATCGTATTGGAAGTTCCATCCGCTTCCGCAATCTCCTTGAAGGAGGTTCGCCGTTCATAGCCGAATACGCCGAGTTTCTTGGCATATTCCGGGGTATCGGGGTATTCCCCTGCGTCCAGACCGAGTCCGGAAAGCCCGACGAAGTGGGTTGCGCCGAAGTCGATCTCACGCATGGACGGCACGATGGCTTGCCGGCTATAGGGGGGGAAGGTGGGGTCGAGGAACTCCGGAATCCACGCCCGGCCTGCACGCAGGTTTTTTTCGTCGTTCCATGCCAGTTCCTTGTCGATGCGGTAAAACACCGAATCGTAGCCGAGATACGGAAGCATATCGACCATCCAGCTGATGCGTCGTTGCGGCGGAAAGGGCAGGTTGAATCGGCTCTCGTTGGTCTTCAGCGGGTATGCGCCCTGCGGTATCAATCGGTCGGCTTCTTCTATTTTTTTGATGGCGGGTGCCAGCTTCGCCCAATAAGCCATGCCGGTACTCATCAAAGCTTTTCCCTTGAGCAAGTCAACCTGGAAGCGAAGATTGGGATTGATGAGGTGATCGTAAACCGCGGTCCAATCGACATGGAGCGAGGCCGTAATCATCCGATCCTGCCTTGTCGTCCAGAAAAACGAACCGAGCTTGGTATTCAAGTTCAGAAAAGGATCCTTGACATCGGCACCCAGACCTTTGGCATCCGGTTTCGTGGCGGTAATCTTCACGCCGATGAGATTGCTGAAGAAGTCGGCGATTTTTGGAACTTGAAAATTTAATGGTTCGAGCCAAAACTTCGCTTGCTCCAAAGTATCCAATTGAAGTCCTGCCGACAGGGACAGCTTTCGATTATTGAAGGTTTGCACCCGTACCCCCAGCACGGGCGACTTCGGAACCACCGTCGCCGGGATCTTTTCAACTTGTTGGCTTACCCGGATGAGGATTCCAGCACCGAGCCGGGCAAGATTGTCGATTTTGACTGCAAAATTGACCATCGGTCGATTTTCCAGCTCCAGTTGATTGATCATGATCTTCAGTGCCGGATCGACCGTGAGATAGGTCGGGTCATGCGATACGGCCCGCCTTTCCACACCGGGTTCAGACGGTGGAGCAGAGGCCGGCTTCTCGTCAGGAGGAGTTTTTACATTGCCACCCATCGGTTTCGCCGGTGGGCCTTTTTTGCCATTCGGCGGCATCACCGCCGGACCTCCCTTGGGCAACTTGGCATCGGGCGGATTGGCAGGTGGGACATTATGGATGTAGAGCGTCTGCTCAAGTCTTTTCGTGTCCGCATTCAGGAATTTTTGCAGTGCAGCAGTATGGGCGATGACCAGCGTCTGTGAATCGAGCAGATGCAGAGCCATCGTCTCGGAAGGATCGACCATGGGTATTTGCAGACCTTGAGACCTGATTTCTGATGCAAGGTATTCTCCGACCACTTTCAACAGATCATTCGCCTTGATCCTGTAGTAATCGCGTTTGAGGATCGTCTGTTTGGGCGCAAGGTCCATCGCCTTCTGGAGCGCTGCAATGTCGAGAGGCTCGGTGAGCCTGATTACGGCAAACACCCAGGCCGATTCCAAACCACCGGACATTACGACCTCTTCAATATTCTCTGCCTTGAATCCCATCCATTTTTCGAAGACCTTGCCCGCCCCGGTGGGTTCCAACATGACTGCAAAGATGGGTGTCTTGTTGGCCTCTTTGGTCACGGAAAGCACCCATTGAGAATCTTCCGGCAACAGATTGGAAATAGGCCGGCCGTCCGCAATGAGAACCGGTTTGGGCCGGACTGCTTCACCCGCCTTGGGCTCTTTTTTGGTCTCGGCTGTGCTCTTCTTCGGATCGGTCTTCGGGGGATTGCCTTTGGGATCAACAGGGCTCGCCTGTTTATTTGGGGTTTGCGTCGCAACGCCCTTCGTGGTGTCGGAGCTCCCACCGCCACTAAAAAATGCAAAATAGCCGCCGACAATTAAGCCGAGAGCAAGCACACCGATACCCACTCCAAGCCTGGTCACCTTGGCTCCGGGATTCAACTTCTTTTTCTTCTTTTTCCTGCCGACTTTCTGCACCGTAAGGTCGGTCGTGACTTCCTCGGTGATGGGTGGTTTGTCCTCAGCAGCAGTAGTTGTTGTTGGAGGAGCGGAGGTCGTATTTTCCACCGGCGCGGCCACCGGTGTAACTTCGGTGGGAGGAAGGGCTTCTTCTTGGGCAGGTGCCTTGATCGGCTCGGCAGCCTCGGTCTTCTCTTCGACGATTTTTGCGGCCTTAGCAGCGCTATCGCCGGATTCGGGTCTTTGAATTTCAAATTGATGCTGGCATTGCCGGCAACGAATTTTCTTGCCGATGAAGCCCGGATCGGTAACAACGAACGTCAATTCACAAAGTACACATTTCACTTTGAAGGGGACAAAAGCCGCTGTACGCGATTTTCCATTGCCGGATGCTTGGGGTGAATCGACCCCGGCAATCGACGTCGGAGCAACGGCACGCGTTTCGGGGGGCTTCGGAATTTTGAACTGATACTTGCAGCGCCTACAAGAAATCTGCTTGCCGACGAAGCTCAGATCGTTGATCACGAAAATCAACTCGCAGCTTTCGCATTTCACTTTGAACGGTGCGGTGACGGCCATTTGGCAATTTCTCTAATAGTGGAAAGATACTTGGCCAGAACTTAGATTACGGTTTCAATTAACAGTGATGATTGTATCGATCGGATGTATCATTTCATGAAGTTCATGATCTTCGCAAATAATTCATGTTTTCTTCATGCGCTGATGCCTTCCAACCTTCCAACAAACCACAAAGTAATGCCGCGCAATCACACCCTTCGAATTTGAACGTCATTCTTATCGATCAATCGAAGAAGCTCATGCATGATAGAATCGTTTGAAAAAAGTCGGATCGGCAACCAAAAGATCGGCGCATCACCAGCGAGAAAAAGAATGCCTTCCGGTGCGACGACAACGAATTGAATCGACGTCCAGGACATAAAGTTATCGATATCTTCGTTTAGAATCTCGACCCGACTATCGGAGAGAGTAACTCTCGTCTGTTTGAGTCGGTGCCCATGCAGCAAATACCAAATCTTCATCCCAAACCTGGTGAAGTGCGGATGGAATACCCACCAGCCAAAAACGATCGGTGACGCTACCACCAATGCCCATCCGAGATACTCGTTGATTTTGTGAAATGCAAATATCGCGGAAGCGGCAAGGCAGAAGGCGGAAATGAATCCAAAAAAACAACGGCGTCCAAGTGAGAAAGTGATAAGTTTGTCGTACTTATCAAGGTAATAAAAATCGCGAGAGTCGAGCCGGCCCCAGAACGTGATCGCAGAACCCTCAAACGAATTGCCTTCTCCGTCATTAATTGTGTTTTTGCCAGGCTGAGCATTGTCGGCATCCCGGTCGAATTGACGCATTTTTTGCCTTCAATCGTCAATTATTCGAACCACTCACCCGAAAATATCGGTCAGCACCGACCCGCCGGGCACCAGTGCTTGCGGCCGATTGGTCTTGTCCCGCAACACCGTTTCCAAATCGTAACCCAGCAGATGATACACCGTCGCCAGCAAATCTTTCGGCGATACGGGCCGATCGGCGACCGTGCCGCCAATCTTGTCTGTCTTGCCGATAACCCGGCCCCGTGCCACGCCACCGCCGGCAAAAATCGTCGTATACGCCTGCGACCAGTGATCCCGCCCACCACCTTTGCCGGAGCTTAACTGGGGCGTTCGGCCGTGCTCGCTCAAGACCACCACCAGCGTATCGTCCAACATGCCGCGCTGATCGAGATCGGCGATCAATCCTGCGAATCCTTTATCGAAGCCGGGCATCAGTTCGTTCTTCATGCGCGGATAGTGTTCCCAGTGTGTATCCCATCCCGACCCGGCAAGTCCGAACTCATCCCAGAAGACCGTCACAAACCGGGAACCTGCCTCGACCAGTCGGCGCGCTGCCAAAGCTCCCTGTCCAAACACCGTCATGCCGTAACTTTCACGGAGTTTCATCGGCTCGCGGGAAATGTCGAGTGCTTCACGGATTTGATTGCGACCAATCATCGAGTAAGCCATCTCCCGGTGCTGATCGGTACCGTCGGTCGGGATGCGATCGCGGATCCTTGCGCGCTGCTCGAACTGATTCAGAAGCGATTTCCTTCGATCGAATCGATCGAACGGTTATCTCGGCCGGCAGCGTCGAAGCATCGCCGAGCGTAAACCGGGAATCGGAGCGGATACCGACGTAAGGCTCCTTGAATACCTTGGTCGTGGTGGTCAACGTCTTGGTGATTTCCGCCGTTGCCTCGCCCTGGAAGTCGGTGAAATGCGGGTGGTAGCGCTGCCCGAGAAATGCAGCATAGGGGCCTGCCCGCTGAACTTCCCCGGTTCGCCGGCTACTGAACGGCCAGGGTAATGCGATGTTGTCGGGAATCGGTTTACGGGCTTGTTTTTGTTTTTCCAGATAGCTGATCACCGAGCCGATAAACGGATAATGCCGGCCGTCGCGAGGACTCAGTTCCATCGCCACATCGATTTCGGGAACACCGGTCGTGGCGTAGGCAACGCCGTGGATCGGATATTTGTGCGTCACCGATCGGATCACGGTTACTTTATCCATGACCCGTGCAGCATTCGGCATCAATTCGCAAACGTCGCAGCCCGGCAACGAGGAGCGAATCGGCTTCAACTCGCCTCGGATTTCGAGGGGAGCATTCGGCTTCATGTCGGCGAGTTCGAGTTGGCTGGGCGACCCATAGAGATAGAGGAGAATGCAAGCCTTGGCTTTGCCGAAATGTTTTTCCTGTGCTGCTCGGAGTCCGTGGCCTGCGCTGCGACGCGCAGATAATCGCTCAAGCCGAGGCCGAACAGACTCAAACCGCCGGCCCAAAGTGCATCGCGACGAGTGATGCCGTTGCAAAACCGTTTGGACGATCCCAGGACACGCAGCATGGTCGCACTCTTCGAGACGAGAACAGAGAAGCGAGACTAGATTTATCATCGGAAAGTAACCCGCCGGTTGCAAGAGAAATGCACCGCGAATATACTGTCATCTCGAAATAGACCCTTGGTTAATGCGGAAAGAATCCGTACACCGGATCAACAGGCTGACCCATTCCGATACTCACTTACTTCTTTTCAGTTCAGAGGAGTCTCTCATGGCTGACTGGCGCAAACTGGCGAAGGCTCTCGCCCTGGCGGATGGCAAAATCGACACCAAGGAAACCGAGATCATCAAGAAGGAATTGATGGCCGATGGCAAACTCGACCGCAGCGAAGTCGAATGGCTGATCGACGTTCGCAAGAACGCTTCGGGGACTGTACACGTCTTCGACCAGTTCATCTTCGATTCGCTCAAGCCGATCATCCTGGCGGATGGCGACATCGATGCCAAGGAGGCGAACTTCCTTCGCAAGTTCCTCTATGCGGACGGGAAGATCGATGCGGGGGAGAAGGAGTTCCTCAAAGCCTTGAAAGCGGGAGCAAAGAAAACCTGCCCGGAGTTCGACGAATTGTACAAGCAGGCGGTGGGGGCGTAACGGTGACAAGGTGACAAGGTGACAAGGTGGCAAAAACGCTGATAAATGATTGTCGTCAACAGGATCAATACTTTTACAAGTCCTCGAATGTTGTCACCGTGTCACCTTGTCATATTCCGAACATTGTCACTGAAGAAAGTGCCCAATCCGAAACATCTCTATATCCCAATCCGTCCGGCCTTTCTCCGATAAATCGGCCAGAATCTCGCCGACCACCGATGCGAATTTGAAACCGTGTCCGGAAAAGCCCGTTGCCAGAGCAACCTGTGGATATTCCGGGTGAATATCGATGATGAAGTGCCGGTCGGGCGATAGCGTATAGATGCACGTTTGCGCTTTGTTTAGCGGGCCGTTCACGATCGGCAGATGGGCATCGAGAAATCGCCGCACTGCTTCTTCATCGTCCGAAGTCACCTCGCGCGATACTTCCGAGGGGGAGTTGAATTCCGGTGCCCCGTAGTGACGGGCGACCTTGTGGCCGTTCGGATCGATCATCGGCAACCCATAGAAATGACCTTCAGGCACTTCCGCAATATAGATCGGAAGGCGATTTCGCTGCATTAACGAATCATTTGAGGTTCCGAACCACAGCAGAGTTTGCCGCATAATCCGAAGCGGACTGCCGAGTTGCGCCAGCAACTCACCTGCCCACGGCCCAGCGCTCAACACCAGCTTCGCGGCATGATAAGTATCCTTGTTTGTCGTTACGCTCACGCCGCTACCGGTTGCTTGCCACGATTGAACGGGCTCCTCGGCATGGATGGTTGCGCCCAGCTTAATCGCTTCATCGATGTGAGTTCGAACACATTCCTCAACGTACAGAAAACCGGCCTCATGCTCCAATACCCCAACATACTCCGGGCCAAAACAAAACATCGGGAATCGCTGCCGCATTTGATCGGCGTTGAGGGAATCTGTTGCCAGACGGTGTTCGCACGCGGCCTGCTGCACACCGCGAATGACGTCGCTTTCCGGAGTTCCAATACTCAGACAACTTGCGGAAGTGAGCAAGTGTCGGCCCGAACGCTGTTCGAGATGATACCAGCGCTCGAAAGCTCTGCGCACGAGTGGAACGTAACTGGGATGTTCGAAGTATGCCGTGCGGATAATCCTCGACTGACCGTGCGAGCTGCCGCGATCGTGGACGAGTGGAAACTGCTCCAGTCCCAGGACACGATGCCCCCGACGTGCAAGCTCGAAGGCGGCGGCCGATCCCATGCCGCCGACGCCGATAATGATGACATCATAAGTCGAGTTTGCCATACCGTCAGTTCCAAGTTCCAAGTTCCAAGTTTCAACTCTCAAGTTCCCGTTTACGCAATACTGATTTTGTATGCTGTACTCAAAGGACATCCTGAACTATTGACGGTGCGGTCTCTGTGGTGCGCCTGAGCGTCGAGAAAATGGCGATCCGTTCTCGAAACTGGTTGTTAGGTGCCCCAAAGGGGTTAAACAAATCAGCCCAGGGCAACGCCCTGGGCTGGGCGGGCAATCCAACAAGAAGCCCTGAAAGGGAGGCACAAAAATCCGCTGCATTGCGTACACCAAAGGGATCGGACTCAGTTTTGATTCCAACTTGGAACTTGGAACCATTGGAAGGGAGAAACCAATGCCGGAATCGAATGTTCTCACCGTTGCCGACATCGCTTGTCAAATTAGACGACGCCTCGAAGGTCTGAAGACGGCGGGTGTCGATTGGTTGCCGCGCGTTGATCCGCCTCAATTGATCGTCGCGGAACAACCTCTCGAAGCAGCCCCGACGATTCAGAACGATGCCGGTGATCGCCGTCGTGAATTAACGGTTTTGGCGGAAAGTGTCAGCACCTGCGAACGATGTCCGGAGTTGGTGTCGACGCGACGGCAGACGGTATTCGGTGTTGGGCCGATCGACGCGGAATTGTGCTTTGTGGGCGAAGCACCCGGCGCGGATGAAGATCGGATCGGCGAGCCTTTTGTCGGGGCTGCCGGGCAGTTGCTGAACCGAATTATCGAGGCCTGCGGCCTGCGCCGGCAGGACATCTATATTTGCAACATCCTGCGCTGTCGGCCCCCCGGAAATCGTCCGCCGAAACCGGAAGAGTCTGCCAATTGCCGGGAGTATCTGCTGAAAACGATCGAGCTGGTGCAACCCAAGTTCCTGTGTGCGTGGGGAGCAACCGCAGCGCAAAACCTTCTCGGTACAACAACGAGCATCGGCAAATTGCGCGGGACGTTCCACCAGTACAACGGCATTCCCGTCATTTGCACTTACCACCCATCGTATCTTTTGAAGAACCCCGATAAGCCGGAGCTAAAGAAAGCCGTATGGGAAGATATGAAAATGCTGCTTACCCGAATGGGCAAACCCATTCCATCGGGTGGGAAGCGGTGACACCCCATCAGGCGAGCGACAGCAACCGCTTACTTCGTGCGCGGCTCTTTAAGTACGCAACCGCTTACTTCGTGCGCGGCTCTTTAAGTAAGAGCCGCGCACGAAGTAAGCGGAACGTCCTCGTCCCGGTCGCCTTATTGCTCGGGCACAGGAGCAGCCGATTCCATCGCCTGTTGCTCGCAGGTTAGACGGGTCATGATTTGCTCTCGTTCACCGGCAGAATAATGCTCCAACTGGACTCGAACAAATGCGAACACCTGGAGAACTGTTGACGCCTCGACCGTGGGGGCCGGGAAGTTGAATCGAACCATTTCGGCAAGGTCCTCACTGGACTGATTCATGACCATGAACTCTTCAGCAGCTTCCGCCAGAGTAATGCGGTCGGCGATAATGTCTTGCGTGATCTCTGCTCTGAGAATAAGACGGTTTACTGCTTCGTGGCTCTCGGTAGCAAGCTGTTCGGCGCGAGCTTTTTCTGCCAGCAGTTCTGCTTGATACTTATCCGCATTCCAAAAATCGAACCCCATTACCTGGAAGCCGTCGGGACAGGCGCAACCCAGGATGCCAACGATCGTCATTAAGCCCAAGAATGTCTGCCAGGCCCGGCCGCGAATGCTCATCGTTTATTCTCCAAGACCGACCGGATTGGGAAAGCGCGAACGAAACGGCACTCAACGGAGAGAACGTTGAGGCATTTCTGGACACAGTACAAGCAATCCGATCGATCAAATTCGTGGAAATAGAGGACGCGGCTTCGATCTTCGAGGATCAAAACCGCCTTAAAGGCTGGTAAGTGAAAGTCGGGTGCATAGCGTGAGGCATCCTCGATAAATCGGATTCACACGCCGGTACTCGAATCCCTCTTCCAGATTGGGGTGGGTAGAGCAGGACTCACATCGACATCCTACCTAAAATCACTCTCGCAAACTCATTTACTTCAATTCGCGTGCCAATCAGAATTGTTTATTTTGGTTATGTGCCATAACCTTTTATGGTATAAGTTGTTATGTGTAAGTATCTTTTCAGGAGTCACACAGAATTCTCATGAAGACTGCCCAATTCTTAGGCATTTCTGTCCTCGCTTCTTCAGCAGTGACTTATGCTAGTGTCGAAAATCTTTCGGCGCAAAGAAATTCTCGATAAGGCACGAAACCAGGAAAGATTCTACACGATCAATTGTGCCAGCAGGATGGTTGCTTTTTTCCTGCGTTCCTGCGTTTCTCATAGTTAATTCTTGGCCAGGTCATTGGTTGCGGCTCTGCTGCGCTGCGAAGAACCAAAAGAAGAGATTTGGCGATGAACTTGCAACGTGACATGTGTAAGGTTTCCGCCGCAATCGGCGAATATTCCTTTGAAGGATCCGAATCCAAAACGATTTCCAAATAGGAGACAATCATGAAATGGGCCATCATTGTAGTCCGGACACTGTTGGGGCTGATTTTCCTGGCATTCGGAGTGCATTTCTTTGTGAATTTCATTCCCCTCGAGCAGCCGAAATTGACCGATTCGGCCGCGAGCTTTATGCAGGCCCTCTACCCAAGCGGATATCTTCGTGCGGTCAAGGTATTTGAGATCGCCGGCGGACTACTGCTGGTATCGGGCTTTCTCGTCCCGCTCGGATTGACCCTGCTCACACCCGTGATCGTGAATATCCTGTTCTTTGAACTATTTCTGATGCAGGCTCCAGGCATCGGGGTAGCGATGATGGCCATGGCCTTGTTCCTCATCTACGGGTACTGGCCCTACTTCAAGGCCGTCTTCACGCTGAAACCTGTGCCGATGGGATCGTAACCGAGGAGATTTATGCCCCCCAAGATTCTGGCGTTCGCAGGGAGTTTGCGAACCCACTCGTTCAACAAGAAACTGATCGCCGTTGCAGCCAAGGCCGTTCGAGAAGCTGGCGCGGAGGTCACGGTGGCCGATTTGCGTGACTATGCCATGCCCATTTTCGACGAGGATCTGGAAGCATCTGCGGGCATGCCGGAAGCCGCCCAGCGATTCAAAAGGCTCATGCTCAGTCATCACGCCTTTCTGATCGCATCGCCGGAATACAACAGCTCGATCACCGCCGTACTCAAGAATACCATCGACTGGTGTTCTCGAAAGGGTTCCGACGATCTGGCGAAATGGCCGTTTGCCGGGAAAGTCGCAGCACTTGTAAGCGCATCCCCCGGAGCCCTTGGCGGCTTGCGCGGGCTGGTTCATCTTCGCTCGATTCTCGGTAACATCGATGTTTTGGTACTGCCGGCCCAGATCGCCGTCGTGAAAGCACATGAGGCTTTCGACGACGCCGGCCAGTTGAAAGATACGGCGATCCGCGATCGGCTCACGGCGCTGGTGAAAGAACTTGTTACGGTCACTCGAAAAATCAATTCCTTCGAGTAAATCACAAAGGTTTTATGAATCCGGCATTCTTATCAGCACATCCAGCGGGGTTTCCGACGGTTCGGCCTCGGCGTTTGCGGTTTCTTCCGCTCATACGCGACATGGTCCGCGAGACGACACTGGATGCGCGCGATTTCATCTTGCCACTGTTCGTTCGACCGGGCAACGGCATTCGGCAGGAAATCAGTTCCATGCCGGGGAATTATCAGCTCAGCGTCGATCGACTCATCGAAGAAGTCGGGGAATCGGCGCATCTGGGCGTCCGAGCGTTCATCCTCTTCGGTATTCCCACCTACAAAGATGCGACAGGCTCCAGCGCCATCCTGGATGATGGAATCGTTCAGCAGGCGCTGCGGGCGCTCCGCAAGACCTATGCGCAGGAAGTGGTACTGCTGACCGATGAATGTTTCTGCGAGTACACCGATCACGGGCACTGCGGAATCTTGTGCGAGACATCGGGCCGAATGGATGTGGATAACGATGCCACGCTGCCGCTCCTGGTCAAGCAGTGCATCAGTCACGCCCATGCCGGTGCCGACATGATCGCACCAAGCGGGATGATGGATGGAATGGTCGCGGCAATTCGGGCGGGCTTGGATTCGGCGGGATTCACCCATCTTCCGATCATGAGCTACTCGGCGAAGTATGCTTCCGGCTTTTACGGGCCATTCCGCGAAGCAGCAGAATCACCCCCGCAGTTCGGCGATCGCGGCGGCTACCAGATGGACCCCGCCAATGGCGATGAAGCCCTTCGAGAAACCGCGCTCGATATCGCCGAGGGCGCGGATATCGTCATGGTAAAGCCTGCGTTGTCGTATCTCGATATCATCCGCCGGGTGAAGGAGACCTTTGCAATGCCGGTGGCAGCGTACAACGTCAGTGGGGAATTTGCCATGGTCAAGGCCGCCGCCCGCAATGGCTGGATCGACGAACGGCGCGTGACGCTGGAAATCTTAACGAGTATTAGACGCGCTGGGGCCGATTTGATTTTGACCTATCATGCGCGAGATGCTGCACGCTGGCTGAAGTCTGGGTAACAAGGTGACTATGCAAAAAACTCTGCTATTCGTTTACGGCACATTGAAACGCGGCCTGAAAAGCCATCATTTTCTTTCGCGACAAGAGTTTGTTGCTGAAGCGACGACCATGCCGCTCTATCGCCTTTACGCGCTAGGCTGGCATCCGGGAATGGTGCTCGACCCCGATAACGGCCTGGAGATTCGAGGAGAACTTTGGCTGGTAGATGGCGAATGTCTGGCAAAACTCGATGCGTTTGAAGGTGTTCCAGAAACCTTCATTCGCGCTGACGTGGCAGTGCGCGATACTTTTCAGACTGTGCAGGCTTATTTTTATAACCTGCCGATATCCCCTGGAACCTTATCCGGGAGTGAATGGCCATTTCCCACGTGAATTCCTACAGGCCGAGCACATCGTTCATCGAGTACAATTCTGCGCCTTTTCCGGCCAGGAATTTCGCTGCGAGTAGCGCGCCGTGCGCATAGCTATCCCGGCTATAGCCCTTGTGAACCAACTCCAGGGTTTCTCCCAGGGTGCTGAAGATGATCGTATGTTCGCCGACGTTATCGCCTGCCCGAATCGCATGAACGCCGATCTCGTCCGCTGGGCGTTCGCCCACCAGGCCCTCTCGACCGTGCTGGATCCGGGTTTGCTTCATCACCTGCTGCACGATGCGCAAAATGCATCGCCGTTCCGCTGGGCGCATCTTTCTTGAAACGATGATGTTTCTCAATGATCTCCACGTCGAAGCCCTTTCCCATCAACATCCGTGATGTATCCTCGACGAGTTTGAACAGGACGTTCACGACCAAACTAAAATTCGCGGAGAACAGAATTGCGGTTTCATGGGCGGCGGCTTCAATTTCCTTGCGCTGTTGGGCCGAGTGTCCCGTCGTGGCGATCACCAAAGGTATCTTATTAGCCACGCATACTGGCAAAATTGCCATCGTCCCTTCCGGCACTGAAAAGTCGATCAAGACCTCTATATCTTGCAGATTTTTCAACGAGCTCGTTACCGGCACGCCGATTGAGCCCAGGCCGGCAAGTTCACCAGCGTCCTTGCCGATGTTGGGATGCTTCGGCGAGTCGAGCGCTGCCATGAGGGCCAGTTCCGAATCTTCGCGTGCGAGTGCAACCAGCCGTTGACCCATCCGGCCGCAGGCTCCGTTGATGGCAATCTTCGTTTTCATGTCGGTTCTTTCGTGGAGAGCTTATATGGAGTACGCCAACCGCCAAAAGTGTTTGTAGTTTGTTGTACGACCTATCTGGCCCTGCCAACTTGGCTTATCTTGGAATTTCTTGTCTCAGCAGACCTTTTATTGAGATTTATGTACACTATAATTAAATTGGAGTTGGTTGAGGAGGACTTTGTTACGCGAAGGGAATGAGTCGTGGGTGGCCGACGAGAAGCAAGGCGAGCGGCAGAAAAAGATTACCGCTTTGATATTCTGGCGAAGTTAGTTGCCGATGAAGGCTCGGCATGTACATCAACGATAATACAAATTGACAAATTGCAGAATGTCGTGCTTCCAAGAAACTTCGCCTCAATCCAACGATTATTGATTTGATATTCTGGCGAAGTTACTTTCAGATGAGGGCCCGAGCATCGGCGCAGACGCTACAAATTGCTACAAAAAATGGGTTGTGCATCTGCGATCGCAATTGCGAACGAACAAATAAACGAATGTCGTGCTACAAATTGCTACAAAAATGGGTTGTGCATCTGCGATCGCAATTGCGAACGAACAAATAAACGAATGTCGTGCTACAATTTGCTACAAAAAATGGGTTGTGCATCTGCGATCGCAATTGCGAACGAACAAATAAACGAATGTCGTGCTACAATTTGCTACAAAAAATGGGTTGTGCATCTGCGATCGCAATTGCGAACGAACAAATAAACGAATGTCGTGCTACAATTTGCTACAAAAAATCCGCACCATTCGGATCGAACCGAAACAATGGTCGGGCGAATCGGGTCAGGATCACCCTGGGCCGATGGCACCGTTGAGTCGATCGTAGGACAATGCGGAAGGCTGCTGGTTCATCCAGAACCGATGCATTTCCTCTTGCGCCTGGCGGAGATCTTCCGATTCGTTTAACATTTGTCTCATTCGATAGTTAGGATCACTATCGTAGCGGTTCATGAAGAAGCAGCCGGAACTCGGCAGCGTTGCCGCCAGCGCGAACAAACTTAAAAGAAGCGCCCTTTTCATCTGATTGCTCTCCATAGCCGACACCATTCTTCTCGTCCCAAGAAGAAGCCTCTGCGTCGCAGGGTCGGACGGTTATCACTCTTTTTCGGCACTTCGTTTGGAAAACTTGAATCGATCTTCCACAAAAATGTGCAAACCGGCAGCAAATGGATAATCGGCACATTCCGAAAAGTCGTTAAACTCTTCCGCGACAGATGCCGATGATAAGGAAGCAAGCGCTCCCGCGCAGACTGGATCGCGTTTATGTCGGAGTCGTCCCGATCTCGAAGGTGAGGCTGGCATGAGTGTAAAACATGGTTGGACGAGTGCCGTCTTCCTGAGTCTCCTGGCGGGAGGTATTGCCTCCGCGCAGTTGCCAACGGATTTAAGCTACTTGCAAGAGCGCGGGCAAGCGCCGGCGGACCAAGCCCCTTATCTCAAGTCGACTCCGCCGCAGCCGACGCCCTTGCCGGAGGGGGTTACCCCCTCGACCCAAGTCCCCCAGACGATGGAACCACCGGCGCTTTTCGACGGTTACACGGTGTCAAATCTCCCGGCATGCTTGTGGCCTGTCGGCGGGAATGGACCCATCGGGTACGATGTCTACTTCCGCACCGGGCCTAGCTTTCTGACGGGCGGCGGCGCGCTAAAAGAGGCGCTCGATGCCGGATGGGAGGTTCAGGGTGGTGGGCGATCTTTGTTCTACAACGTGGACGGATCGTCGGCATGGACCGTCGATGTCGGGGTGACTTACACCTACAACGACGCGCACAACAGCCAGATTTTCACGCCGATGTCGAATACTCTTCCAAAAAGCTACACCGTGCGCGATCTGGAGCGGACTTCCGTCGGTGCCGCTCTCGGAAAAGACTGGTTCCTGTATGGCCCTGGATTCATCGGCGGCAGTCCGAACTGGAACTTCTTTTATGGTATCGCTGCGGGTGGACGCTGGGGGACAATGCACGTAAATTTGACGCCCACCGACAACCCCGAGGGCTACGCTCGCAACCAGACTCCCTACGGTGAATACTTTTTGGCGGTTCATGCCGATTTGCAAGTGCCGATGGGAGGCTGGATGTTCTTGCTCGGTGTGCGAGGGGAATTCTCCTACACAAGTGATGATGTATTGCCCGGAGCCAATTCCAATATGTTTAACATGAGCTTCTTGTTCACGTCCGGTTTTCGATTCTAATTCTGGGTGCCCCTTCGCCGAGAGGTTTCAACTCGCTGGACGAAATCATCTGAAAGGGGTTGCGAGTCGAGAAGCCGGTTGCCACAATGATTTTCTATGGCAACCATCAAAGAAGCTATGGCAACAGCGGTGTCCCATCATCAGTCGGGACGATACCAGCAAGCCGAGTCGATCTACCGGGACGTGCTCGTCGTTCAGCCCAGCCACGCCGATGCGGTCCATCTGTTGGGAGTGGTTGCCCTTCAAACCGGCCGGCCCGAGGCGGCAATCGAACACATCAGGCGGGCCATTCGGCTGCATGGTACGGAAGCGTCCTTCCACAATAATCTGGGGGAAGCATATCGCACTCTGGGCAAATTCGCCGAGGCGGAGGCGAGTTGTCGTCGAGCGGTCGAGCTCAACTCCGACTATGTCGATGCGCACCATAACCTGGGACTGATTCTGTCTCAGCAGCGCCGGCACGAGGATGCGATCGTCCACTTCGCTCGAGTGCGGGAGTTGACCCCCGCCGACGCCAAAGCGCACTACTTCATGGGTATTAGCCTTGCAACCCTGCGCCGAACAGATGAGGCGTTGGATTGTTTCCGTCGGGCCGTTGCCCTGCAATCCGACCACGTCCTTGCGTATGTCAACATGGGGCGCATCCTCAAAGAACGGAAACAATTTGAGGAAGCGGCCCGCGCTTATCGCCGGGCGTTGGAACTGAAGCCGGACGACGCTGAGACACACGTCCACCTCGGCGAGGTTTTGAAGGCTCTGGGCCGGCCCGACGAGGCGATCGCCAGCCATCGCCGGGCACTGGAACTGAAACCCGACGATGCCTCCGGGCACAACAAACTTGGGATCGCCCTGATGGAGCGGGGTCGGCTGGACGAAGCGATCGCCAGTTTCCGCCGGTCCTTGCACCACAGGCCGGACTTCGCCGGGACACACTGCAACCTGGGCAATGCCCTGGCCGAACGCGGGCGGATGGACGAGGCGATTCTGAGTCACCGTCGCGCCCTGGAACTGGATCCCGACTTCGTCGGAGCGCACATTAACCTCGGCAACGCCTTGAGAGATCGAGGCCGGCTCGATGAAGCTGCGGCATCCTACGAGCGGGCCTTGAAACTGAAGCCCGGCGACCCCGTGACCCTCAGCCACCTTGGCACCGCTCTGAAAGACCAGGGCCGACTTGAAGAAGCCGTGGCCAATTATCGCGGTGCGGTGGCGCGGACCAACGATCGCGGCACGCACAGCAGCTTGCTTTTTACCCTCAACTTTTGTCCCGGCTACGATGGCCGGGCTTTGTGCGAAGAGCATCGCGTCTGGAATCAGCGCTACGCCGGGCATCTGGCAGAGTTCATTCGGGCACACACCAACGATCGCTCGCCCAATCGCCGGCTGCGAATCGGTTATGTCTCTCCCGACTTCCGCACGCACTGCCAGGCTTTTTTCACTCTGCCCCTACTGTCGTCGCACGACCACTCGAAATTCGAGATCTTCTGCTATTCCGACGTGACCAACCCCGACCAGATTACCGAACGGCTCCGTAGCCATGCAGATGTCTGGCGGGCCAGTGCCGGATTGAGCGATGAGCAGTTTGTCGACTTGGTTCGCGCTGACCGCATCGATGTGCTGGTCGACCTGACCATGCACATGAGCCGGACCCGTCTGCTGGCTTTCGCCCGCAAACCGGCGCCGGTACAAGTCACCTGGCTGGCCTACCCTGGAACGACCGGGGTGACCGCAATCGACTATCGACTCACCGATATCAATCTCGATCCGCCGGGAATGCACGAAGGCTGCTATACGGAAGAGTCGTTTCGTCTGCCGGACACGTTCTGGTGCTACAATCCACTCGCGGACGGCCCGCCGGTCAACGCGCTGCCGGTGCTCGAAAAGAAGTTTGTGACGTTCGGAAACCTTAACAATTTCTGCAAGATCAACGTCGAAGTGCTGAAGTTGTGGGCGGCATGTGCTCCGGGCCGTGGCAGGCTCCCAGTTGCTTCTCTTGACCGGGGAAGGCAGCCATCGGCAGCATACATTGGAGATACTGCAACGAGAAGGCATCGCCCCGGAGCGAGTCCGCCTGGAAGATCGGCGGGTCCGATCCAAGTACCTGGAACTTCACCACCAGATCGACCTTGGTCTGGATACCTTTCCCTACAACGGTCACACCACCAGCTTGGACTCTTTCTGGATGGGCGTGCCGGTAGTCACACTGGTGGGCCAGACGGTAGTGGGGCGGGCTGGGCTTTGCCAACTGAGAAATCTTGGACTACCGGAATTGATTGCCGAAACGCCGGAACAATTCGTGAAGATCGCGATCGACCTGGTCAACGATGTCCCCCGCCTCAGCGAATTGCGGGCAACCCTGCGCGAGACGAATGACCGCGTCCCCGCTGATGGATGCGCCCAGGTTTGCCCGCAATGTGGAAGGGGCTTATCGGACCATGTGGCAGCGCTGGTGTGCCCGTCCCAGCGGGCCGGAAGCAAATTCGGAGTCGAATGATGGAGATCGTCGTTCGTGATGCGACGGACGCCGACTTGCCGGCAATCGTTGAAATCTACAATCAGTCCATCCCCGGCGGCTGGTCCACCGCCGACACGTTGCCGGTAACGGTAGAAGATCGGCTCGATTGGTTCCACAAGTTCGACCCGAACAAAAAGCCGATCTGGGTGGCGGAAATCGACGGACAAATCGCGGCCTGGGTGAGCTTATCGTCGTTCTACGGCGGCCGGCCTGCCTACGACGCAACCGCCGAGGTCAGCCTCTACATTTCCACTTCCTTTCAACGTCGGGGCATCGGGCGCTATCTGAAGCAGTGGGTGATCGAACAATGTCCACGACTCGGAGTGACGACGCTGTTGAGCATGCATTTCGACCATAACGAAGCCACCCGGCGGATCAACGAAAGCTTGGGCTTCAAGCAGGTTGGGCATCTTCCGGAGATCGCTGTGGTAAAGGGTGAAAAGCGCGGACTCGTGATTTCGGCCTTGCGAATACCCATTTCTGATTCTGCTGCTTCATCGTGACCTCTATCATTTTCTGAACGCTTTCCCAATCTTCGCCGTGTTGAGGAGAGAACGAACTGAGTGACTCAGGTTATCAATCTGACCGGCCAGCGAGCCGAGGAGTTTCCACAATGCGGCGAATTCTTGTTTTGGCGATTCTGGCCCTCTTGGGCTTATCGTCGTCTGCGTTCAGTCAAATACCGATGGCTTTCGTCACGCCGCTTTACCCTCTCGTACCCGGCGCGACTTGGACCTACGAAGTTGAGGGTGGTGAGATTACCGTCAAGGTTGTCGGACTGGAGAAAATCGGGAATGTCGAGTGCTATAAGTTGGAAACTCTCGCGAATGGCAAGCTTTCCGCTACGGAACACGTCCGAGTCGAAAAGGACGGTGTATATCGATATGCCGTGAACGGAAAAAGGCCGGACACGCCAATCAAGTTCCTGCAGCTTCCGGCCTGCAATCGCGCGACTTGGACAGTGGATACCAAATCCGAAGGGCAGGAGATGAAATGGAGATTGCAGATTGGTAGGGAAGACGTTGCCGTTAAAGCGGGTTACTTCAAACAGGCGATTACCGTGGAGGTGATAACTTTGAAGATTGGTGGAACCGAATATCCGGGAAAATTTTGGTATGTCAAGGGAATCGGGCTTGTAAAATCGGAGTTCAAATTGGCCGGTTTTGACTTTAACGTAGAGCTGAAGAGCTATGAGATTCCAAAATCACCAGACACTGTTGTCGTTACTCCAAATCTCCTGGAACCATGCCCGGTCATCTATTACTGTGAAAACCGCCCTATGCCAGTGCGGGGCTGCCAGTGCAGGCTATTCCAACGCTGGAGATGTCGCTAATCTGCTGGCGGTGCTACATTACACAGTAGTTGCAAACCCGCCGATTCCTCGGCGAGCCGCGATAGGGTAGGGAAGACCAAGCATATTGGTTTCCCCTCCCTCCAAACCGGACTGGCGGATTTCCCGCATCCGGCTTTCCTGTTGTCGGTCTTACCCACAAGGGGATTGACTTGCTCGGGCATGGGCAGCTTCCAGACTATAGTACCCATGTTTGGCAAAGAAGGCATTCGGCCAGTGCTGATGATCCGTTCCCCGTCCGCGGCCTTTTCCGCCGGAACGTTTGCGCAGTATGCTCCGCAAACGTCCGCGAATCCAACCGTCCACGGTCTTAAACGTCGTGTGGTAACTGTGCTGGAAGAATCCAAACCAGCCACGCAACGTCAGGTTGATATCTGCGATTATACTTCGCAGCGATCGGCCGTTCGTCCGTTTCGTCTTCGTCCGGATGGTCTCTTTGAACTTCGCCATGCTCTTCTTCCTCGGCCAGCGCGTCAGACGTCCCCGCCGCGTGGTTAGGAAGTGATAGCCCAGAAAGTCAAAGCCTTCCTGCTGTACGTTGACGATTTTCGTCTTGGTTGGATGCAGCCGCAATCCCTCCGCTTCACACCACTGACGGATATACCCCAGGTTTGTTCCGCTTCGGCCTGATTGCGACAGAGGATCACGAAGTCATCGGCATAGCGCACCATCTGCCACCCTTGGGCCGCCATTTGGTGATCCAGAGGATTGAGATAGATATTGCTCAGCAAAGGACTTAACACCGCTCCTTGCGGGGCTCCCGCTTCCGGTTCCCATTCTTTCAGTCCGTCCATAATGCCGGCTTTCAGAAAGGATTCGATCAACTGAAGCATCCGCCCGTCCGCGATGCGTTCCCGCAGCCGACTCATCAGCCGGTCATGTGGGATCGTGTCGAAGTAGCTCTTCAGATCGGCATCGACCAGGTAAGCGTAACCTTGCTTGAGCAGTTCATCCACTCGCCGCAGTGCGTCTTTGCAACCCCGCCGGGGCCGAAAGCCGTAACTGTGCGTGGCGAATTCTTTCTCAAAGATCGGTTCGATGACGTGTCGGACTGCTCCCTGAACGACTCGGTCGCGTACCGTGGGAATTCCCAAAGGTCGCTGCTCCTGGCTACCCGGCTTATCGATATACGTTCGCCGAATGGCCTGCGGCTGGTAAGTTCCTTCCTGGAGGGCTTTGGTGAGTTTCGCCACGTTGGCGTCCAGGTCGTCGGCAAATGCTTCGACCGTGACATGATCCACTCCCGGAGCGCCCTGGTTGGCAGCCACTTTGCTGTGACTGACGCGCAGATTGCGTTCCTTCCACACTTTATCGATCAGACTAAACCATATTCCTCCTTGGACGCCCTTTTCGAGCGCCGTCAACATGCGTTCGTTCCACACCGCCGGTTCGGTCCAGAGCCAGCGCTCCATAACGTCTCCGACTTGATTAGTCATTGCTGACACTGCCGTCGGGTTGGTTTCTTGCGGTGCTGACATCACGCCTCCAACTTCCTACGTCCCTTGGCTCCCCCGGCGTTACCCGGCTTCTTCGCTACTACGGACGCTCTGACTTCCGATTCCGATACTTCCCAAGGGCATGCAGCGATCGCTTCGCTCCGCGGATGCTCGCTGCAACATCCCGGCCCAGACGCCTTTGGGTACGGTCCATCTGCGGCAACCGTTCTCGACCCTCGTTCCATACATCCAGCGAAATCGGATCTCCCTACTTCCCGTCATGGAACCTTCTGACCGTTCTGTCTCCAACCACCCCTTGTCGTTCTCGGTGCTGAGTTTGACGCCCTCCGAGACTCCTTGGACTTCGCCTTTCGCTAGCAGGCTCGTCACGACAACAGGCCGAATCGAGTTCGTTATCCTACGGACCAGTCGTTCGCTTCCGGTTGCTCTCCACCTCGCCTCGCGACGACGCAGTTACCTTCAGCTACAATGTCCAAACTCGAAACATTGATAGGGACTTTCACCCTACCGATTCCATGCGCTCGTAGGCGCACTAGCGGCGGCTTCCAGCCGCCGCGGGCTTCGGAAACCTGCACCAAGCCACCGATACTCACTCCCGGCGGCTGGAAGCCGCCTCTACCAGGCCTTGCCTTATAGAATTGGCATAGATCGATTCGAGAACCGTCCAAACCATTGAGAAAGATCAAGATGTACGAGTTGCGGAACATCTGCAAATCGTTCGGTTCAACCCGTGTGCTCGATCACGTCACGCTTTCCGTCCCAGGTGGACAGACGACTGTGCTCCTCGGTGCCAGTGGTTGCGGCAAGTCTACTCTGCTTCGCATCCTGATCGGGCTGATTTATCCCGATTCCGGTGAAGCGCAATTCGCTGGGCAAGCGATCCAGCCCAAAACTATTCGGCAACAACGACGCCGGATGGGTTACGTCATTCAGGACGGCGGGCTATTTCCCCACTTGACGTGTGCGCAAAATGTGACGTTGATGGCCAGTCATTTGGGCTGGCCTGGTGAGCGAATCAACGCTCGACTCAAAGAACTCACCGATCTGGTGCGGCTATCTCCGGAAACGCTCGAGCGTTATCCTGTTGAAACTTCGGGCGGTCAACGGCAGCGGGTCGGTCTGATGCGGGCATTGATGCTCGATCCGGAGGCGTTGTTGCTGGACGAACCGCTTGGGGCACTCGATCCCATAACCCGCGCCGACCTGCAAAAGGATCTGCGTCATGCGTTTCAAACGCTGAAAAAGACAGTGGTATTGGTCACCCACGACCTCGCGGAGGCTGCTTATTTCGCGGATACTGTTGTGCTGCTGCAACATGGTCGAATCGTCCAGCAAGGCAGTCTGCGCGATATGGTCCGCCAGCCAGCCTCGCCGTTCGTGACCGAGTTCGTGGATTCGCAGCGCGGCCCCTGGGAAGCATTGCGGGAGGCGATCGCGTGAAGCATTCTATCTGCGCTTTGCTGGTCGTTTTCCTCCTGGTTTCCCCGGCGCTGGGAGAAGAATCCAAGATCGTCGTCGCTTCCAAGGAAGATACCGAAACCACCTTGCTGGGCGAAGTCATCGCTCATCTGCTCGAACAAGCCGGTCTACAAGTCAAGACGAAATTTCCACTGGGTGGCTCGCCGGTCGTCTGGAAGGCCCTTCAGGTTGGCGACATCGATATGTATGTCGATTACACGGGTACACTAACCCATCAAATCTTCGCCGGCCGGGGCATTCGCGATGATGCCGACTTGCGGAAAGAACTGGCCAGGCACGGCGTTGGCATGACCAAACCGCTGGGATTCGCCAACAACTATGCCATCGGCATGCGACGAGTTTGCGCGGAGGAACTGGGCATTCGGCGAGTCTCCGACTTGAAGAGCCACCCCGATCTGTCGTTCGGATTCAGCAATGAGTTCATGAGCCGGGACGATGGCTGGCCCGGCTTGAGAAAGCTCTACGGTCTGCCGCAAACGAAAGTGCGGAGCATGGACCACACATTCGCTTATAAGGCACTGAAGGATGGGACCATTGATGCGACGGAACTCTACACCACCGACGCCGAGATTCGCCGTTTCGATTTGATTGCTCTGGAAGATGATCGCCGCTACTTCCCCGTTTATGAGGCAGTGATTCTCTATCGGCTCGATCTGGATGAGCGAAACCCGGGAGCGGTTCGAGTTGTCGAGAAGCTGGAAGGCAAACTAACCCAGGCGACCATGATCGAGATGAATTCAGAGACGAAGAATCGTGACTCGATGAAGATCATCGCTGCCGACTTCATCGAACGCGAGTTCGGAGAGAGGCCGGAGGTTCACATCGAGTCGAGTGCCCATCGACTCTGGATATTGACGCTCGAACACCTGACACTGGTGGGCATCTCACTGGGCGCTGCGGTATTGATTGGTTTACCACTGGGCATCATCTCCGCCCGTCGGCCGCGCATCGGTCAGATACTCATCGGGACAGCGGGGGTGATTCAGACTATCCCAGCGTTGGCTCTGTTGGTGTTCATGATCCCACTTCTGAAGACGGGTGCATTGCCGGCGATCGTGGCGCTGTTTCTCTACAGCTTGCTGCCGATCATCAACAACACGGCAGTGGGATTGCGCTCGATTCCGCGCTCACTCCTCGAATCGGCCGATGCGCTGGGGTTATCGGCATCGGCCCGGTTACGACTCATCGAATTGCCGATGGCCTCTCAATCCATTTTGACCGGGTTCCGAACCTCGGCGGTCATCAACATCGGCACGGCAACGCTCGGCGCTCTGATCGGCGCGGGGGGCTATGGTGTACCCATTCGAACCGGTTTGCAAATGTTCGACAACCGGGAGATTCTGTTCGGTGCGATCCCGGCCGCGATCATGGCCCTGGTGTTCCAGGCGCTGCTCACCTGGTCGGAACGCCTGCTCGTTCCTCGCGGGCTTCGGCTCACCCCTCGACATTGAGATGATGCTGGCCATTTCCCTCGCCGAACTTCTTCACCGGCCGTGATTAGGATCGAGCAACGACTACGCTTCGGGCGGCGAAGGCCACCCACCTCTTCAGCGCAACCCAGCTGCCTTCTCTTCCTTTGCAAGCGCCTTATACGCTTCTTTGCGCGTCGAGTAGCTTCCCTTCATCACCTTTTCGGTTTGGACGCGGATAATCCCAGCCGCTTTTGCCCAGGTAGCAGCCTGTACTTTCAAATCACTCTCTTTGCCGTCGTAGCTGTTCGGCTTTTTGATTTCCTCCCAGTCTTTCTCCTTAGAGCTTCCTTTGGTATCGTGTGCCGCGTAGACATCGATTTGTTTCCCGTCTGGCCCTTGCCGCTTGACCTTCTTTATCACTGGGGAGGAGATTGTGTGCAACTGAAACTTCCACTGCTTGTCAATCTTGACGGCCGTGAACTTGCGTTCGTAAGTTACGACCTCCGAAGGCTTTCGCAAGTCCGGCTGCCTGGTCCAAACCACGACATGCGCGCGGTCTTTGCCGGCGGGCGACACTCCCTGAATCTCCCCCTTGACCTCATAAAAGTGCGCGGCCAGGTCTCCCTTTTGGCCCATGAACTGGTCGAGCTGGCGCTCTTTGTCCTTACCCAGTTTCTGATCGAGCGCGTCGTCGTATCGAGCGACGGCCGCTCGGAAAGCGACAAACTCGATCCAGACCCTATCCGCCGGCGGGGCGATCCAGCGCGTGAATTCATCGAACTTGTCGGCCTTGACCGCCGCGGCGAACTTCTGGAAGTCCTTTTCGATTTCGCCCCGCAACTCATCTTTATCGCTTGCTCCGGCTTCGCCAATAACTACAGCGAAAACGACGAAAGTTGCTCTGAAAAGGCCGAGCCGGTTTGGTCTCATTGCTTGATCCCTCGAAAACAACAACGAAGACAGCGTTGATGCGCACGACCGCCGAAGGTCCGGACGACTTCCGGATCTTTATCAGTGAGGACAGAAAGACGATTTCGCCTCGCGCGGACCTGACGCTTAGCATGCTCAGGTCGTCCATCTGCTGGGTGAATTCCGGCTTGAGCTGCACCTTGACTTTGAACGCCTGGCCGAACCAGTGGCAATCGGTCGCATGGACAACTCCCAGCGCGCGGTTATTCAAATTATTGAGAACCGCGGGTTAGATACTGGACGCTGAAATGACGCTGGTCGTCCATCCAAACCTTTTCAACCTCGAATCCTGCCTGTCCGGCAAGTCTTCCGAAGTGCTCCAATCGGTACTTGTGCGAATACTCCGTGCGGATGTGCTCGCCCTTGTCGAACGAAACACCGACATTACCGATCCGGACCACCTGTTTCTTCCTGGAAACCAACTGCATCTCGATACGGCTATTGACTTCATCCAGGAATGCGCGATGATCGAAGGACGCAAGATCGATGTCGCCATCCAGTTCGCGGTTGATGCGCGCCAGGAGGTTCAGGTTGAATGCAGCTGTTACTCCTTCGCGATCGTTATAGGCAGGTTCCACGATCTCGGCGGCCTTGTGCAGATCGACGCCGACCAGCAATGCTCCGCCGGGGCCGACGATATGGGCGATCTGTTTCATCAACTCGACCGCTTCTGCCGGCGAGAAGTTGCCGATCGTGGAGCCGGGGAAATAGACCGCCTTGCGCCGACGCCGTGCAGGGATCGAGGGAAATCGGCCAACTGCGTGAAATCGGCCCAAACCGGCATGATCTCCAGTTTCGGGTATCGTCGCGCGAGAGTTTTCGCCGACGAATAAAGATGCTCCCGGTTAATGTCGATGGCGACATAACCCGCGGGATCCTGAAGAGCCTCGATGAGAATAGTGGTTTTTGCCCCGCTGCCGCTGCCGTACTCGACCAGAAGACAATGAGGGCCAAGCGCTTTTGCCATTTCGCCGACATATGCGGCGCATGATTCCCAGTTCCGTGCGCGTGAGATAATACTCGGGTAATTCGCAGATGCGGTCGAAAAGGATTGAGCCTGCTTCATCGTAAAAATACTTGGGAGGGATTTCCTTCGGCAGGCAACTCAGACCTCTCAATACATCGGTGTGGAATTGGGACTTGGACGGAGTGGGAGTTAGGAGGATCCGAGCTAGCCGAAACCCAGTGAATTGCCATCGCGTCTCCGGCGGAAAGAAATTACGATACTCTGCACGCAAATGAGAACGCGGCGTCAAACACGATCCGCCGCGCAGTACCATCTGGTTACACATGAACTTGCCGTTGTACTCTCCTATGGCCCCGGTTGCCGGCTCAAAACCGGGGTAGGGACTGTAGGAGCTTTGAGTCCAAGTCCATACATCGTCGAAAAATCCCAGTGCTGGTCATCTAATGGCGCCGGGTGAAGTCGGATAGGCTCATAAGCGTTGTCGTTGCGCGGCAAAACTATGCCAAGTTGCGCAAGCCACTTCCCATTCCGCCTCGGATGGTAAGCGGTAGCCTGCCCAACGAGCAAAGGCATCCGCTTCGTAGAAGCTCAGATGCAAGACCGGCTCATTCGGGACAATGGGCCGGAGTCCTCCAAGCGTGAACGAACACCAGCAAGAGCCATGCCATTCCCAGTACAAAGGTGCATTCCATTTCTCGCGCTGGCAAGTCATCCAGCCGTCGGAAAGCCAGAGTTCCGGTCTGCTGTAACCGTTATCATCGATGAAGGCCGTGTATTCAGCCACACGAAACCGGCCTGGCGCTGATTTCATATGGCTCCAGAAAGACCCGATGCCTGGGGCTTTCATTATCGAAATGAAACCCTTCGCCCGTCATATCCGATCTGATAAACGCCTTCATTGAAGCCCAACCACTTCATGGGTGCGAGAGCTGAATCAGTCGGGATCGTTATTTCTCGGTAAGCAGGGTCGCAACGGGTTTTGCGAGAACAAATGCTTGATGTCGGTGAGCAGCAATTCCAGATGCTGCTGTTCGTGGTTCAGACCGATCTCGATGATCGGCAACAAATCATCACCAGGCTGCACGCGCGGCAACAACGAGGACATAGCATCATCGACATGGCGTCGATAGCGCTCGTACTTCGTCGATGCTCGGTCGAGTGAGCAAGCCTCGAAGCGGCCTGGGATGCCGCGAGCCGACCGCATCGTAGTAGGAGTTGAATAGATAGTTAAACTCCGGATGAAATACTCGATATGAACTGACGGATGGATGAGACAACACGAACGTCTCAAAAAACCAGGTTGTGTGGGCCAGGTGCCACTTGGCGGGACTGGCATTGGGCATTGATTGGACGACCATGTCTTCCGGCGACAAGGGCGCACAGGCGCTTGCGGTGGCAGATCGTACCCGGCGATACCGATCGAGAAGATCGCTTGGCCGAATGCCTTTTGCTGGTGTCTTCATCGAGATTCCAAACAGCGAGTTAGCCCCGTACTCTGCACGATCGCAACGTCTGAGATTCTGTACTTATTTTCGGGACAACGCCAACCTATGCCTCAACAATCCCAACCCGTTTGGCGAAATTCAAAGAATTGCTTTGATTTAACAACCCCTTGTGAGATACTGAAAAGACCTTTTTTGAGGCACCATCATGGTAAAACCAATCCAAACCCGGCGCAGCCCTTCGCGCTTTCCCCGTAAGCACTGGGTCATTTTCGCTGCATCACTCGTTGCAGTGATCTTGTCCACCGTCGCGGTGATCCTGGCGTCCAACTATTACCTCGGCGGCCCGAAAGACGACAGCCCACCCAAACAGATCGAAGTTGTACAGGCTCCTGCAAACTTGAATTCGGCTCCGATCAAATCGGATCCGCCGAAACCGAACTCGAGCAAGGTTTCGGATTCTCCAAAGCCTATCCCGGTCAAGAAGCCTGTTGTTGAGGTTCCCCGTCCTCCGGAGCCGATTGCCAAAATCGCGCCAGCTGATGCATCGAAGGAACATGCGGTCGTGTTCCTTGAGCCGGCTCCGGTAAACACCAAGTTCAAGATCGGAGTTTCTTACCGGCATTTTCCGCCGAGAGATTCTTCGACAAGCGCTGCTCCTGACAGCACGTGAGGAATTTGGCTTGCAGACACGCGACGCTTCGCTTGGAGAAGCCGCCCAGGATACAACCGATAAACTTTATCGATTCTCACTGCGCACGCTGTTTGCCGTCGGGAAAACCGATAGCGTCCTGATCGAGTATGGAGACCCCAAAGTCGGCAAAGGACTGCTGAAGAAGGAACTGCTGAAAACGGAGTTGCCGAACGCGATCGGCGAACCTGCACTCCAATACGGTAAGCTAAGCGAGGTTTGTGAGAATCTTTCCCGCACTGACTTCGCCGATGCCTTGAAAAAAGCCGGGTTTACGCCTCGGCCGTCCAAGTTCCTGGAACACAGCGCCATCCCCGACGGATCGGCGCAACTGCTGATAAAGATGGATATCGTCTCGCAGTTTTCCGCTGTCCGCGAACTCCACGCACTGATCAAGTCGCAAGGTGAATCGCCGGAATTGCTGGGTGCACTCGTTCGAGCTTACGCCAATCTGGGTGTACTCACCGAACATTTTTGGTTGCCGGATCACAAGGTATTCAAAGCTCGTGCCCTGCTCTATGCCGAACGTCTTATGCGCCGACAGTCGGGCAAGCCCTGGGGGCTGTGGCACAAAGCCTACGCGGAGGCACTGGTCGGTCTGCACTCCTCTGCGCTCGCCGATTTGCAGGCCGCCGGCAACAAAGAGAGTCCGCTGCCGCGGCCTGACTGGGTTGTGCTGATCGAAGACTTCTGTCATTTCAATGCCGACAAGATGACTGCCCATGCTGCGAAGCCGGGGCTCTCACAGCTTACGCATCTACTACAGTTTCTGGTCGTGGAAGATCACAAAACCGTTCGCTTGTGTCTGGAAACCGCCAGAACCCTCCTCAAGGAGAATCCGGAGTGTACTCGAGTTCTTTGCGCAGCCTGCGGGATGGGGCACGTCGGTCACCTGCACCAGGTCACGACCCTTTACCTCGAAGGCATGTCCAAGACCCTCTACAGCACTCTCCTGAGCGCTCCGAGCCTGCCGAACTCGGTTGCAGCCCGCGTGCGCAAACAGGACGCAGAACCGATTGTCTGGCAAGCCCTTCAAGAGGCCGGGGCAAATGATGCAGCGGCTTTGCACTGGGGTACGCTGAGCCGGCTGCTTCGAGAAGACCGCTTCATGTCGATCTGGCAACGAATGACCTTCATGAAAAACGACTGGTCGGTTCCCGTGGATGATTTCCTCGGAGAGATCAAACCACTCATGCAAGATCACCCCTATCGGAACGTCCTGAATTTGTTCGTTATCAACCCAAGGGGCGATGCAACGACCTACCGGCAACTGGCGGACACGTTGCCCACCGACGATTTGAACATCCAGTACTTCGGCATTTACGGCTCCCTGGCGGTCGCCCATCCGCAACGGAGCGACTCGATAGCCATCCGCATCGAACAGCAGGGAGATCAGATCTTTCGGGATCTGGCCTTGAACGTCAAGCACGATCATGAGCCGGCAGACAAGGTCATCGCAGCGCACAATCTGCTGAAAATCAGCTCTCACGCTGGGACTGCGATTAGCACCAGGCTGGAGTACGAACCGATCGTCCTTGAACCTACCCTGAATGGCTGGGAGAAAGACGAATCTCACCAGGCAACGGTGCTGCGCGGGCTGGGGACTCGATACGGCAGGTTCAAGCAATTCTCGGCAGCGGAGCGCTGTTGGAAAGCTTATTTGAAAAAATCGCCCGACTTTCTGGGCCACACCAGTCTGGCGGAGATTTGCAAGGCGCAAGGCAATCTCGATCTCTGGAAGAAGACTCTCGACGAATATCTCAAAGAAGATGTTCAGGATCTCGACCACGCCCGGATCAAGGTCAATATCGCCCGATACCTGATGCAGAAGAACGACTTCAAGTCGGCCCGGCCTTATGCGGATGCCGCTGCGCAAACCTACGCCGCGTGGGCGATGATATGCGCCAGTCAGTGTTACGAGGGACTGGAAGACTGGGAAAAGTCTCAAATATGGATTGCCCGCACGGCCGTGCGTTATCAGAATCAAAGTTTGCAATGGATCTTTTGGTGTGCCCGAACCGGAAAGGGAAGCTTTGACGAGGCCAAGGAAGTCGCCGAGGAATACGTCAAGGCGATGGGGAAACAATTCACTGGAACTGATTTGCTTGAAATGGCTTTCTTTTACACGATCACCCAACAACATCGGAAATCGCTCGATGTCTACGAGCGAATGTACAAAGAAAACCGGATAGAATCGAGAGCCTTGTTCCTCGGGATCGCGGCCGACGACTGCGACAACAAGGAACGGCGCGATCAGGTCTGGAAAGATTGGCCTAAAAAAGGCACTCCCTGGGCCGATCTTGGGGCACTTTTTCGAGAGAGTCTGGCCAAAGGAGAGAAGGAGGGACTCGATTTCAAAGCAGTGGATAAAATTATCGCCCGTCTTCCCGCCGACGTCCAACACGATGTCCACTATTACGTCGGCTGCTTTCTTCGACATCACGGCAAGGAAGAAGATGCCAGAAGGTATTTGAATCACGCCGCGATTTCCAAAGAAATCGACGCTTACCTGCGGATGTTGGCCACGTCGCGACTGTCCGAACTGGGGTTTTTCCCTCAGCCGGTGGAGAAGAGTCCCAAGTGATATTCACTGCTGCGGCAATTTCCAAACTCGCAGGGTACGGCCGGCGTCCACCGATACGGCAAGTTTCCCGTCCGGCGAGAATCTTAAAACATCACAGTGGCCTATGTGACCCTCGAACTGTTGAAGCTGTTTTTTCTGCTCCAGGTCGAACAGCCACAGAAAACTGGGAATGAATTCGGGCTTGCCGTTCCGGAACTCGAATCCTGTGGTGCCTGCCAGTGCCCGGCGGCCATCCCGGCTGAAGACAACGCGCTCCGTTTGTTGCGGCATGGTGAACCGTACGATCTCGACCTCCTTGTCGACATCCCACAAGATCACCTCCTTATTGCTGGCGAATAGGGCCTGACGACCATCCGGCGACAGATCGAAGTCGATGCTGGCGAACGGAGCCTTCAAGAGTCTCGGCTTGGTGTCCTTCTCCACGTCCCAGAGATAATCGAAGCCGTTGTTGAACAAAACTCGCCGGCCATCGCGGGAGGCCGATAACCGTTGTGCGGAGTGTTCCAGCTTTTCGGTTCGCGTCGTTTCCCGTCCTGTCTGGACATCCCACCGTCGTACGTAATGATCTTCTGCTCCGGCACTGACGGCAAAGCGCCCGTCAGCGCCTCAACTTTAGAAACATCGCACGCATGACCTTCGGCTCGAAAGATCGGAGGATTTTGCCCTGCTCCCAGTCGACGACATCGATACCGCCCAGACTTCTGCCTAGAAGCGCTTGGGATCCGCCCGGCAAACAATTGACGTTGTAACTACCCATCTGGTCCAGGTCGAATTTTTGGCGAATCTTACCTTGCCGCAGATCGAAAACCGCCAGACCCAAACCATTGGTAAAGACGAATGATCGGCCGTCAGCGCTGAAGGAAAGGCTTTGCGAATAGATGTTATCGAGCCGATAAAGCTCATCGGGATCGGCTTTCTTGGGGCCGGTCACGGGCGGTTGTGGCGGCGTCGGAGTCACACCCTTGGGAAGTGGATCCTTTGCCTTTTGCAGCGGCAGGTTCTGCTGAACCGGAGGCTGCGGATTCACGTCTTTGGGTGCCGGGCTTGCTGTGATATTGGCAATGGCAGGCTGCTTGGGTTCGGCCCGAGTGAGGAGTTGGGGCTTGGACTCTTGCTCTGCCCGAGCCTTGCCGCCAAGATAAATCATGACACCGCTCGCGATAAAGCCGACGACGGCCAGCGTTCCCAGAATTCCCGAAAGAAGGAGTAAGGTCGGTGGTGGAGTGGTTTGCGGTTCATCTTCAGCGGCCCTGTTTTTCTTCCGAGTAGAATGCTGGGGGCGAGGCAGATCCTCGCGATCCTCCTCGGAGTCGGGCACGATATTCGGTTCTTCAAGTTCGGCCAAGCTCGGCGTAGAGTCATCAACGGCAATCGACACCTCGCCGCAGGCGGGACACCTGATCTTTCTCCCTGCCAGGTTGTCGGCGATCCGCAATTTCTTCCCGCAAACACATGAAACGATCATCGGTTTCGCTCCTTACGCCGAAGAACCTTGAAGATCCAAGAACCATCCTATCGTTTCCTGAATCGGAGCAAACTCAAAGCCACAATCAGTATACCCGCCATTGCATAGGTCGGTCCAGCATCGGAGTTGGAGCGGACATAACGGTAGGTCGGAGGACGTTTGATCGTAGTCTGATCCGGAGATTCCGAAAAATAAACTTCATCGGTCCCGGGCCGAGGCGAGGCGCGATCCTCAAACTCCGTCATCCACCACGTTGACGGAACGCCCTCCTTGGGCAGATGCAACAAATCCTCCACCTTCTTGCGTGTTTCGACAGGAATGCTGTTGGCCCAGACCGGTTTGGTCCACTCCTTCTTTGTTTCACCTAGCGTTGCGTCATAGCGCCGATCACTGATGAAATAAACCCGCAATAATCGGTCCATGCGCGACGCATCCGCCGCGCGCTGATCGGCAGGCTCTCGATATGGAAAAAATGGTTTCTCTGTCCGAAAGGTCATGCGCAAGGCTTTCGTGGCGACGCTGTGAGCTTCTTTGTCATCTTTGGCAATCTTGAAGGCGGTAATCTTCCAGCCCTGGGTGATGTAGCGTTTGAGCCAATCCTTCAATGCTGGGCTGCTTTGATAGCCGTGATCTTTCAACCAGCGATTGAGAGCCTCGGCATCATCGGCCTGAAGGATGACGGCATCGTAACCGGCAACACTTTTTTCTTCGAGAATGTCGACCTTCGATGCACCAGGTGCCCCAAACTTTGGCGCTGTTGCACAGCCGATGCCGCAACCATCCGCCGTGGCCCTTTTTCGATCGATGATCTCGGGTTCCGTGATGATGCGCAACGATTCAAATGCACCGTCATCGGCTTCGGCAAGAGTGGGCTTGTTTGGCGTCGGGACGAGGAAACCAAAGTCGGATGCCTCTGTTTGAAAACTGGCTCGACGAATAAAGTGTTCGGTCTTGGTCGAAGAATCCCAGATGATGATCGCGCTCTCATTGGCTATTTGAACGGTGGTAAGCCAAATCGGCGCGACAGCACAGCCTTCGATCGGGGTTGAGGAAACACTCATCAAGCCGTAAGCACCAGAGATCAGAACGACGAAGAGTAAAATCCGTTGTAACATGGTTCGATTTCTCCTGAAGATAAATGTCTCGTTGGTCGGCCGCTTACACTTCCGGCTCGTTCATTCGTGATTCTTCAACCCAACAACGCCGATTTCACCTGCCCGGTGCTCAAGGGAACTTGTCGCAAAAACCCATCGCGGACTTCCTGTTTGGGATCGATGCCAAGAGCATGAAGCAAACTCGCTCCCAAATCTTGGGGAGTAATAGGCTCATCGACGGGAAACGCAGCAAAACGATCGGATCTGCCAATCACGCGCCCGCCGGGCTGCGAGCCGCCCGCGATGATGAGCGAATAGCAACTCGACCAGTGATCTCGCCCCGTTTCATTGACGCCATTGCCCGTGAATTGCCCGAACCGAGGCGTTCTTCCGAATTCACCCATGCAGACGACGAGCGTGCTATCCAACAAGCCGCGCTGGTCCAAATCTTCCAGAAACGCGGAGAAGCACTGGTCAAACGGAGGCAAAAGCTCTTCCTTGAGCCGGCGGTTGTTGTTGAAGTGCGTGTCCCAGTATGGACTCGGGTTATTGACTCGGCCACCCCAATAAACGGTGACGAGCCGCACGCCGGCTTCGACGAGTCGTCGTGCCAGGAGGAGACTTTGTGCGTATTTATGTCTGCCGTAGCGATCTCGAACCCGGTCCGGCTCCGTGCGAATATCAAAAGCCCGGCGCGTTGCTTCCGAGGTCAACAGCGAGAAGGCGCGCTGCTGATGCTTGCCCAGATCCTCGATCCGGCGATCATCGGCAAGCCGGCCCAGTCCTTTTTGGACTGCGTTCAAGAGCGCCTGTCGATCTGCTAACCGCGGTGCATCGGGGGCTTCGTGAAGTCCATTCACGACGAAGTCTTCCGAGTCGGGATCGCCCTCGATGGTAAATGGCGCGACGGAAGCACCGAGAAACCCGCCATTCTGTCCCGGACACGTATAAGGACCGTCGCTGACCGAATCGGGCAGTGACACTGCCGTCGGGGCATCGCTCTTCGCAGGATGCCCGTATGTTACCTGTGCGCGAGATGGGGAAAATCGTTTTCGGTGGGTGTGAAGGCAATCTGCTCGCGCGGTGGCGGGTTGCCGGTCGTGACGAAATAGGTGGCGGCGTTGTGATTGAGGGCGGTGTGCGTCATCGATCGAACGATGCTGAAGCGATGCGTTTGTTTTGCCAGAAGCGGGAGATGTTCCGTGATGCGGACACCGGGCATGCGAGTGTCGACCGGCTTGAATTCACCGCGTATTTCGACGGGGCGGCCGGCTTCATGTCCCAGATATCGAGTTGACTTGGACCACCGTGCAGCAGGAACAACACGCACGACTTCGCCGATTTGCGAGTGTCCCGTCCATCCGCTCGAAGGAGCCGGGGTAACGAGAGACCAAGAGTACCCAGACCGCCGATTTGCAGCCAGTTTCTGCGTGTGAGTTTCGGATGGAGACGAATATCGGGGATCGCGAGCACGGGGTAATTCTCGGATTTCCGGAGTCAGTGGATTGAAAGCATTCTAACCGAAGCGTCACGGGGAACACAGAGAAAACGCACCTGAGTTTCTGGTTAGAGGCCAGTTCCTCTTACAATTCGCCGGCTAATGTTCTTGTTTCATGTGAACCGCCATCTTCGTCCCGTCGGGTGTGATTGTCATCTCAATTGATTCGATCCTGTCCTTACTGTGCTCAAGAAATTCAAGGAACATGTCCTCTTGGTGCTGGAGATACGCATCCTTCTCGCCAACCCAAGCGCTGGAATTAACGACGATGTCTTGAGCCTGCGTCAAGGAACAACCTTGATTTATCATGACATAACGAATGCACTCCAAAATCCGTGCCCCCTTTGATTTCAGATCGACCATTCGGTCGGCTAATTCTTCGACGGATTCTTTGGGGCAGTTTGCTAGCTCCTTAATTCGTGTCAGATCCATCACGGTTACTCACTCCTCATTTATAGCTGGCGAATCAATACACGTCGAAATCCCACGATGACGAGAGTGTTTTGCCGCCGAACGATGTGGGGCAATAAAGTGGGGCCGTTCATCGTTGCATCGGTTGACTTTCAATTTGTGTGTTTGTCTCGCTTGCATCCGTTGTTTTTCACTTGACACAGGCTCAATGTTGTTCGACGATAATGTTATCCTACCCAACCGATCTCTCCCCATCGCCTCCCTGCCGTTTTTTTCCTTCAGGTTTTTTCATGCTCGACCCCCGGCTTACTCGTCGTGAAACACTGCGTCTGGGCCTTGGCGCGATGGGGCTTTCGCTGCCATCAATCCTCTCGTTGAGGGCGACTGCACACGCCGCCGCCACGGGCAAGCATCCGGCAAATAATGGGTTCGGGCGGGCGAAATCGTGCATTATTCTTTTTGCCTGGGGAGGGATGAGCCACATCGATACCTTTGACCCGAAACCAGGCGCACCCGCCGAGTTTCGCGGTATCTTTCAGCCGATCTCGACGTCGGTTCCCGGGATTCGTTTCAGCGAACATTTGCCGCATTTGGCCCGCCAAGCTCATCGGTTGGCGGTTGTCCGCTCAGCACATCATCGCTCAAGCGCTCACGGCAAGGGGATGTACTGGAACCTCACTGGACATCCTCCCCAACAACCCGACTTCGCTGCAAACAACGAAGCCACCGGGCAGGATTGGCCCTGTCTTGGCTCGGTCGTTTCAAAAGTGCGCACCATCCCCACCGGTGTGCCGGGCTGTGCCATGCTCCCCTATCAAATGTGGGACAACATGACGCGCCAGGGCGGCCACGACGCCGGCTGGTTAGGGCGCACCTACGATCCAATCATCCTGAAGCCCGCGCACGGCAAAGCCTACGGCGGCATTTCCCGCGACACCGGCATCGCTTCGCTACAGCTTCCACAAGGCATCGATCGCGCGGTACGATGGCCGGCAATCGCTCTTGCATTCGTTGGAATCGTCAATGGAGCGAGCACCACACAACTTCGAGCGCTTTCGCGGACTGGCCAACGAACTGCTTCTGAGTCCCAAAATCCAGGCGGCGCTGAATCTCGCCGGTGAGAATCCCAAGCTCCGCGACCGCTACGGCGAGCATATCGGCGGCCAGAGCGTTTTGCTGGCCCGCCGGCTGGTTGAAGTGGGCGTCCCGGTGGTGACGGTTTGCATGGCGGCAGGCGATTTGAATGGATCTTCGGGCGATCACTGGGATACGCACGGCAACAACTTCAATCGGCTCAAGAATGATATGCTGCCTCCTTACGATCGCGCCTTCTCGGCATTGCTCGACGACCTTGCGGATCGAAACATGCTCGATGAAACCTTGATCGTCTCCTTGACCGATTTTGGTCGAACGCCGCGCGTCAACGGCGGTGCGGGACGCGACCACTATCCGAACTGCTTCTCGGTCGTCTATGCCGGGGCGGGCATCAAAGGCGGACAGGTCTACGGAAAATCCGATCGCATCGGCTCCGCACCTCTGGAACTCGCCTGTGGACCGGCCGATCTCCATGCCACCATCTTTCATGCGCTCGGCATCGATCCCAATTCGACGATTCAAGACCCACAGGGCCGACCCATCACTATAACGGATGGAGGGCGAGTCCTCCCGCTCTTCGGATAGCATCCAATTTCATCCCGGTATCGCGCATGGCCACGCAAGAACTGATCGCCATCGACACCAATGCTCAACCCTGGGAAGAGCGCTTAAACGAGAAGCTGGGACGGGCATTATTTCGAAAGAACCTCATTACCGATCCCGATACGGGCATGGAGGTCCGGCTCGTGCACTACCCGGCCGGCGTCATTAACGTCGCGCACACCCACCCCTGCGCTCATGGCATGTACGTCCTGGAAGGAATACTGGTCACTCATGTGGGGCGCTATGGTCCTGGCTATTTTGTCTGGTTTCCGGAAGGCCAAGTGATGGAACATGGAGCATCCGCCGAGGGAGATGTGACGGTACTCTTCATCACGAACAAGCCATTCGAGATTCATTACCTTTGATAACTGGTTCGTTTCAACCAAGGAAAAAGCCATGCAACACAACCTCTCCAAACACCTCGACGTTGCGATCCCGGATTGCGATGATCTCGATCGCCGAGGTTTTCTCAAGTCGATCACAACTGCCACAACGGCGGCAGCCATCGGCGGACTGTACCCGCTCGCAAAAGCCGGCACAGCGCCCAGCCCCAAGTGCCCGGCCGAAACCGCCGTGAAATCGCTGTACGACACGCTCACCGAATCTCAGAAGAAGACCATCTGTTTTGCCTGGGATTACAAACATCCCCAGCGTGGTTTGCTGCGCAGCCATGTATCGAATTTCTGGCATGTCACCAAACCGCTCTTGACCAGCAACTTCTACACCAAGGACCAGCGGGTCATCCTCTTCGATATTTTCAAGGGGATCTTCAATCCGGACTGGCACGAGAAATTTCTGAAACAGCTCAAGGACGATCATGATGGAAAACCGTGGGGCGCGGGGCTAAGTTGTGCGATCTTTGGCCAGCCTGGCACCGACAAGTTTGAATTCGTCATGACGGGCCGGCATATGACCATCCGCGCGGATGGACACAGCGCTTCGCACGTCGCACTGGGCGGGCCGATCTTCCACGGGCATGCACCCACCGAGCTTCAACGAGAAGGTCCACCATCCCGGCAACATCTTCTGGCACCAGGCCGAGGTCGCGAACAAGGTCTACACGATTCTCAGCGGCAAACAGCAGGTGCAAGCCCTCGTCGATCGTCGTCCGACGGAAACCGCCGTCGAATTCAAGGGGACCGGCGGCAAACGAACCGGGCTGCCATGCTCGGACATGACCAAAGACCAACTCGAAGAAGTGCAAAAAACCTTGACGAGTTTGCTCGAACCCTATCGCAAGGAAGACCGCGAAGAGGTGTTGGAGTGCCTCAAGAAACAAGGCGGTCTGGAAAAATGCACGCTCACCTTTTACAAGGAAGGCGATATCGGCAACGACGGCGAGTGGGATAACTGGCGGCTGGAGGGGCCGGCCTTCGTCTGGTACTTCCGCGGGCATCCGCACGTTCACATCTGGATCAATGTGGGCGACGATCCCTCGGTTCCCTTGAACTCACAGAGTTTTTGAACATGCCATTACACTATCATTTCCTGCCCGTCTTGGGTTCCGAATCCGAAACCCATTCGACCATCGTATTCGTATTTGGTTTGGAGAAAACGCCGACCGATTTCAATGAGAAGGCTCCTCCTTTTATTCATTCCGCGCAGATGTACTCGTTGCTCGCAAGGCCCAACTCGCAAAGAATTACAGGAATCAGGATGAGGCATAAGGCTGTAGCTGTCGAATGGTTACGAATGAACCGAAGGAATCTGTTTCCCGGCTCCGTATAATTTGTAGAACGGACAGCGGTCAGCGACCAATAATAGGAAAAATCATTTATGCCTGAAAAAGTCGTCATCATCGGCAGCGGGCCTGCGGGCTGGACAGCTGCAATCTATGCTTCGCGAGCAAATCTCGAACCTCTGGTTTACGAAGGTGCATCGACCGAACAGAATCGAATGCAGGGGACCACCCCTCTGGGTCAGCTCGCTCTGACGACGGAGATCGAGAATTTTCCGGGCTTCCCATCCGGCGATACCCGAGGTTATTTGAAAACCGCTCTGCCCGAAGAGAACCAACCCTACTGGGTAACGGCGAACAAGTCGCAGCCGACTCATGGGATCAATGGACCTGAACTCATGGAATTGATGCGCAAGCAGGCCAAAAACTTTGGCACGCGCAGTCATCACCGATGACATCGTGAAAGTTGATCTGAAGTCCAAACCCTTCAAGTTATTCAGCTCTGCCGGAGATACGATCGAGGCGCTCACCATTATTATCGCAACGGGTGCCAGGGCGAATTATCTGGGCCTGCCTTCGGAAGACCGGTTCAAAAATCGCGGTGTCTCGGCCTGCGCAGTGTGCGACGGCGCACTGCCTCGTTTCCGAAACAAGCCGCTCGTCGTCGTCGGCGGCGGCGACTCGGCGGTTGAGGAGGCGACTTTTCTGACGAAGTTCGGCAGCAAGGTTCACCTGGCAATCCGGCGCGATGTCTTGCGTGCCAGCAAGATCATGCAGCAGCGTGCGGTGTCGAATCCGAAGATCAAGCTTCGCAAACATACGGTCATCGATGAAGTTCTGGGCAATGACACTGCCGGCATGACGGGCGTTCGTTTCAAAAATGTCCAGTCCGGCCAAACCGAGGAATTTGCCGCAGCTGGGATGTTTTGCGCCATCGGACACACGCCGAATACGCATTTTCTCGAGAGTCAAGTCAAGCTCACGGAACTGGGATATATTCAATGGACCACGCCCGCGCGGACGTACACGAGCGTCGAAGGAGTCTTCGCAGCAGGGGATGTTTCCGATGACTACTACCGTCAAGCAGTCAGCGCAGCAGGGACAGGCTGCATGGCCGCTCTTGATGCGGAAAGATATTTGAGTCACCATGGACTCATCTAATTTCAATGGACCGACTATCTGCTACCGAATGGAAAGCTCGATCCAGGTACCACCAGGATCGGCTTTCCCCATTCGCTGTGGAGCGCACCGCCCGGATGGCAGATGGTATCAAACATCCGGTGCATGACTTCCTCTTTGAATATTACTCCTTTCGACCCGCGCAACTGGTGCGCTGGTCGCCAGGCACCAACGTCTTGCTCGAAGGAGCATCACCAGGCGATATTCCCTGGAAGGAATTCAGCCCGACCGACGGCGGCCTGATCCTCCGCGCGGAAGATTTTCCCGAACATCGGCTATCCTACCTCCACTGGGCGCAAAATTATCTGCAAGCGGTCGCCGACCGGCCCGCATCACACCATTGCTTCGGCCTGCACGAATGGGCGATGGTCTATCGCGAGCCCAAGATCCGCCACTCGACCACATCGCTTCGGCTGACAACCGAGGAGATCGCGGCTATCGTGGAGGCCGATGGCGTTCGCTGTACCCATTACGATGCCTTTCGTTTTTTCACAAAAGAAGCGGTTCCGTTGAATCGGCTCCATCTTGCCCGCAAGACGACAACCGAGCACGATCAAAAAGGCTGCATTCACGTAACGATGGATCTCTACCGCTTCGCGTACAAGATCGCTCCCTGGTGTAATGGAGAACTTCTCGGTGATGCGTTTCTTTTGGCCTGGGAAGCAAGGCAACTCGACATGCGCGCGAGTCCTTATGATTTAGGAGCGCTGGGACTTGAACCAATCCTGATTGAAACGCGCGAAGGCCGCGAAGAATATGTGGAAGCCCAACGCGAGCTATCGAAAAAGAGCGAACCAATCCGTGATCGGCTTATTCAGCAGTATCACAATTTGTTGCTGCTCCGCAGCGATGAAGAAGCGGCTGTGCAAACCGAATACTGATGTGTTGATTTCAAGTTTTGCGTCCTTTTTTGCCTAACTCGCAACGCCGGCATCGATCTGAAAAATCATTCGCCAGAGACGGTCTGATTCTCCACGCTCGATGATCTGGATCGGTGTTTGGCCCTCAAATGCCGGGTTCGGCGAGCGCATCCATTCTCCCAGTTGATCGCCAGGAATCAATTCGCTTAATGCAGCCTGCAGTCGCTGCGTTTCAACGAGTTTCTGCCGAGCAGATTCGCTGAGCGACTTGCCGCTTTCCCAACCGGCAATCGAACGCAACGAATAGCCCGTGATGCGGGCCATTTCCCCCTGTGAAAAACCCATTTTAGTACGGATTTCACTGATGTTAATTCTTCCACACTTCGGCACCATGAGCGGCATTTTTTTCTTGGTGGCCACAGCCTTTGACGCGGGTAGCTGGTTTGTGGACATCAGAAGCTCCTGACATGGCACTTTCGCGGAGGATCGTTGCATGCAATTTTGCATGCAATCCATCATAGCTCGGCTTCCCGAGTTTGTCCAGTTCGCGGGCATTGATAACTTCCATCGTGCTTTTGTTCGTCAGTCGCTCCGGGAACACAAGCAGATTGACACCCCTTTTATCGAGCTTTGATGGTACCAACAGACCTTGAAATCCCGCCTCAAAAGCCACTCGACCTATGGCCTGAGTTAGGGCTTCCTCTTTTCTGGCCATGATTGCCCGCCAATCTTCGGCCAACAGCGTTTTCATCGGCTCGGGAAGTGTCTTTGCGATAGCTGGGCGAGTCAAATTGAGAATGCTTTCGAGTTCGATCCGAATTGCTACAACTACTTTGGGGAAACTTTTTGAAATCGGCAATCTGTAATACCGGAAGTGCTCGTTTGCTTCCCGTAATGCAGTTTCCGGCTCCCGGCTCAAATAAACCACTTTCATGATCTTGAGCGGATTCCAACGACCTCCTGCTCTGTAGGCTCCAATGCCCGAGACAATATCTTTAGCCGTTGTGTGCCGAGGGCCAGCAACACGGTAATACTCGCCCGACATCGATTGCGAGTTCGCTCTCTGTGTTGCGAACCAATCGGTAAATTCTGCTGTCCGCGGGTGTTCGTCGAGTTTCACAAACACCCCCTCTTGAATTTCCTAATCGGTTCAATCGGTTCAACTTATTTTCATAACTCTGTCGCCAAAAACATGGACAACGTTGACGCAGGATGCGATCTGCTCGTTCAGTTCTGGCCGCCCTTCCTTAGCGCCTTCCCTGGCTTTTCCCCGGTGTGTTTCCCCTTCTCCAAAACCACCTTGCCGTTGACGATGACATACTCAATCCCCTCGTTGTACTGGAAAGGCTGCGTATACGTCGATCGGTCGATGATCCGCCCGGCATCGAAGAGAGTGATGTCGGCAAAATTTCCCTCATGCAACAAGCCGCGATCTCGAATCCCGACCTTGGCGGCATTCAAGCGATGTCATTTTGCGAATGGCATCTTCCAGCGGCAGTAAACTGCGCTGGCGAACATAGACTCCCAAGATGCGCGGGAAGGTGCCGAAATTGCGCGGATGCGGATTGCCCGCGCGCAAGCGCCCTCGATGGCGTAGGCCGAGCCGTCCGAGCCGATCGAGCACCACGGCTGCTCCAGCGCCAGGTTCATGTCCTTCTCCGTGTGATGCTCGTAAACCGTCGGGATCGAGCCGCCTTCCTCGATCAGCATGTCGAACATCACGTCGAGCGGATCGGGGGTCGGGATCTTTGCCTTTGCTCTTTGCGGCAATGATGCGGTCCATCGTCAGCCCTTCGTAACTTCCCTTGCCGGCGATCAACATGCGCGACCAGTCGCCGCCGACGGCGGTGTAATGGTTGTACCAGCCCGGCAATCCTTCGCGGATCTCTTTCTTGAGACGGTGCGGTCGGTCGGATCCTTGAGCCGGGCGAGCATCTTCGCCGTGCCGCCTTCGTGTGCCCAGGGCGGAATGATGCTGGCACAGGTTATTGTTGCCGCGCGTGTAGGGATAAACGTTGGCCTGGACGTTGACGCCGCGTTTGCGGGCGGCTTCGATCAGGGCGATGATCTCGTTCATCCGACCCCAGAGTTTCTGCTCGGCGATCTTGATGTGAATGATGTCCACCGGAATACGTGCCCGTTCGCCGATGGCGATGGCTTCCTTGACCGACTTTGAGAACCTCCGTGCCCTCGTTGCGAATGTGCGTGGAGAAAATGCCGCCGTGTTTGGCCACGACTTTGCACAGACTCGACGATGTCGTCGGTGGTGGTCAATGAACCGGGCGGCCTGGCCAGCAGGCTCGACAGGCCGAAGCGCTCCGTCCTTCATCGCCTCGTCGACCAGCTTCTTCATTTGCTCCAACTGGGCGGGTGTCGGCCGTCGAACGATCGTTCCCATGACCGATCTGCCAGATGTTATCCAGACCGACGTAGGAGGCGACGTTGACCGAAATCCCGCCGCGTTCCAGCGAGTCGAAATAACCGGCAAGCGTGGTCCAGCGACTGCGATTTGCCCTTCACTGTTTGCGAGAGGTGATGTCAGTTTGCCCTGATATGGGCCGGCGATTGACCTTCGCCGAGAAACTCCGTGGTAACGCCTTGTCGAATTTTGCTCTGAGCGGCACCGTCTTCGAGGAGCAGGAAATCGGAATGCGAGTGCATGTCGATGAAGCCCGGCGCGACGACCAGGCCCTTGGCGTCGATCTCGCGCTTCGTCGGGGCAGCTGGAACTCGCCCAACGGCGACGATTCGATCACCGCGAATGGCGCACGTCGCCGTAGAACCAGGGATTGCCGGTGCCATCGACGATCTTGCCGTTGCGTATGACGAGGTCGTAGGGGGCGGGAGGCTCTTTGGCATCCAGACCGGTGGCGGAGAGGAATACCGGAGAGAGAAGAAGGAAAACGGAGGTGATTTTCATGGGTCACAGTCGTAATAGAGTTAAGGTGGAATCAGGCGCTGCGCCGCTGGTTAAGGATCGTTGCTCTCGGGCTTTTCAAAACGATTCCCGATGTTCTCTTCGGTTCGATGCCAGACCGAATTAGTTTTCTCGTGGAGCGGCTCTCAAGACCATTGGCGGCCTGGAATGGTACACTTTGTGAAACAAGTTCAGAAACAAACCCATCGTCAGTGCCGAAGCGATTGAGGTCCAATTATTCTGAAAGTATAAGAGGACCGCAGTAGACGCAAGTATTGCTAAAACATTGTCCCAGACGATTCGATTCGGGTCGTAGCTCGCCTTGATGATGACGATCGAGATTACATTTTCAAGCCCCTCGACCAGGATGCCTCCTATGAGGGCATTCCAGACGACGGCGACGTAGAGAAAGTTACTCTGAAAAGACAGGACGTGGAATGGTTCGAGAAAGGCGGCGGCCAGGAGGCAGCTCAATGGAAAAACGATCGCACAGGCTAGAAGCTGACGTTTGGGGTTGAACATGTCACGCTCGTAAGCTCGATAGATCGGGAGCTTTCGGACTCCGAACAACCAGCCCAGGACGCGAATGGTGAGCAGTCGGGCAGCACGCTGGAGCAGAAGAGCAAACATGAGGCGCAAACGCACTCCATACCAAGAAATCTCCCCCAAAGAAACTCATTGACTTACTTTGATCGCCCATCTGTCGAGGATTCCACATATCTTGCCAAGCAAATGCCATGTAGCCGACATCATCATTGGGGTAATACATGTGCAAGAAGAACATCGCACAGCGGGTAGGCCATGCCGCCTGCCAGCATCTGCGACTGAAAACTCGGATCGGCGGGGTCGCTTCTGAAGTGATTGATAAGTGCTTTCACTTCGGTGGATTTGCGGTCATGTGCCGTAAGGCGACCGACAGCGGCTGTCACTGCTTCTACGTCGGAGCAGTTTTCAACTCCCCGTTCCTCATGAGCAATTTGTCGGCCCCAGGCGCAAAAGGCAACCCAGACATCGCTCCCAAATCGCGTCACATCGCCAAGTTTTCCGAGCAGAAAGGCTTTCTGGTCTGCCAATGGTGCCTGCGGGTCATAACCCTGAAAGCGGGCTTTGTTCTTTTCCCTGAGCTGGTAAATGGTGATATCTTGGACCGAGACATTATGCTTGTGCGCTTGATTGATGATCGGCACGAAGAACCAGTAGAAAACGATCGGGGTTCCCAATAAGAACCCGTAGAGGAGGAGCGTGAAGCACAACCTCACAATTCTTCGCGGTTCACCCGGATTTGGATGATTCATATTATCAACAATCGCTTTCGCACCTCGGACTTGGTTTGCTCCTACGGGATCAACGGATTCGCAATCCGGCGCAGGCTGCGCTGTACGTATGCTCCAACTCTAATTGAACGGCGAAATCTGCAGCAAGCCAGAGCGGAAGTATCGGCAAACTTCAGTGAGAGTGGCAATTCCTCCGCCATTTAGCTCGCGTTCATCTTCATGCGGATATGCGCCTGCCGATTCCAATGTCCCGATATCCACCTCGACCTCGGCACCAAGACGCACGCGCTGGGCTGCGGCGTAGCGTTCCGGAAGATAGGCTTCGTTGAGTCGATGAACGATCATCGATGCCCAGTCGCTATGGAGTGATTCCCAGGCGTGCGTATCGGAGAGAGGTGGATGAAAATGGTCGTGAAGCGGCATCGGTTCTCTCCAATAGCTCAAACGTCATTGCGACACGCATCATTATACTGCAAGCGGTTCGCCTCAACTGTTCCCGAAGATGTGGAAGAATTTGCCGGACCAATGGGAACGTACAGGTCAGATGTGTCAACTCCTGGTCCTTGATGTCCGGTAACGACGCGATCGTCGGGAGATCCACTCGCATCGAGTCCTCTTCTTCGAAAGTCACCGGAACCGGCAGGTTGCGACGCTTCGCGTCGTGTCCGGCTCGGCTCGCCGGACCTACCCAAGTCGGAAACCACCTGTGAAATGAAGCAGGCCGCTATTGTGATGATGATTGCCGAAATGGTTACTCGCATGATTGGAACCTCCTGAGTCTATTGTTCATTGCGGTCCAACAATCGCAAATCTTCAAATGATCGGTCAAGAGCAGTCTTGTGTTTTTCGGGAAATCGTAAGGTTCCATAACTGAACACTGAAAAACTGAACACTAAACACTGTTTTCATTTCGCAAACCGATCCTGTAGCGCGGTAACGGTCAACTCGCGCTCCGCAGCGCCCGGCACGCCTCCACCGCAGCCTGGGCTCCTGCCAGGGTGGTAATGCACGTTACGCGATGAGTTACCGCCCCGGAGCGAATCTTGCCCTCATCGGTGCGCCGACCCCTGCCGCTCGGCGTGTTCAGGATCATCGCGATCTCGCCGTTTTTCATGCGGTCGATCACGTTCGGCCTGCCTTCTTGAATCTTGGGAACCTCCTCAACCGTAATATGATGTTCGCGCAGCACTCGCGCTGTGCCGCGCGTTGCGATCAGGTAAAACCCCATCGACGCCAGATCTCTTGCCAGAGTGACCATCTCCAACTTGTCGGCATCGGCCACGGACAGGAAAATCGTCCCCTTCCGCGGCAACGGTGAGTTGGCGGCCATCTGCGATTTTGCGAAGGCCATCGGGAACGATTCGTCGATCCCCATCACTTCGCCTGTCGATTTCATTTCGGGGCCGAGGATGATGTCCACACCAGGGAACTTATTGAACGGGAAGACGCTCTCCTTCACGGAAAAGTGCTTCGGCACCACCTCATCGGCGACGCCGAGTTCGGCCAGTGTCTTGCCCACCATCACCAGTGCCGCCAGACGAGCCAGCGGCACACCGGTCGCCTTGGACACAAACGGGACCGTTCGGCTCGCACGCGGATTGGCTTCGAGAATGTAGATCACCGGTTCTTGCAGCGTTTGGGAATTTTTTGTACCGCCCCAGCCCGCCACGGCGAACTGAATGTTCATCAACCCCTGGACCTTGAGTGCGGTCGTGAGAATGCGGGATTGACGTTTGATCTCATCGACTACCTCGGCCGGCAAACTGTGCGGCGGAATGACGCAGGCAGAGTCCCCGGAGTGAATGCCCGCCTCCTCGATATGCTGCATCACGCCGCCGATTACCACTTGGGTTCCGTCGCTCAAACAATCGACATCAACCTCAACAGCGTTTTCCAGGAACTTATCGATGAGGATCGGCTTGCCCGGCGAAGCCTCGATCGCCTTACCGACGAAGCGTTCCATTTCGCTATCGCTGTAAGCGATTTCCATGCCTCGACCGCCCAGAACGAAACTGGGCCGGACCAGGACCGGAAAACCAATTTTTCGCGGTGTGCAAGGCCCCTTGCAAGTCCATCGTGGTTCCGCTGGCAGGCTGCTTGATCCCCAATTCATCGATGAGTTTGCTGAAAAGCTTGCGGTCCTCGGCCGTCTCGATGCTTTCGACACTCGTGCCAATGATCGGCACTCCATTGGATTCGAGCGCCTTGGCCAGATTCAAAGGCGTCTGACCTCCGAACTGGACGATGACGCCGGCCGGCTCTACACGGTCGCAAATGTTCAAAACATCTTCAACGGTTAACGGTTCAAAAAACAGATGATCGCTGGTGTCGTAATCGGTACTGACCGTTTCGGGGTTTGAATTGACCATGATGGTCTCGTACCCGGCCTTCCGAAGAGCCAGGACGGCCTGAACGCAACAATAGTCAAACTCGATACCCTGGCCGATTCGGTTGGGCCCACCGCCCAGAATCATGATGCGGGGCTTGCCGCTGAACGGCCTGATTTCATCTTCTTGCGTGAGTTGACTCGACGACGTTCGAAACGGTGCTTCGTAAGTCGAATAGTAATAGGGTGTATACGCTTCGAATTCTGCGGCGCAGGTATCGACGAGTTTGAAGACCGGTGTGATTCCCAGATCTTTTCGCCGGCGTCGAATAACCACTTCGTTGCAGCGCCAGACGTTGGACAGTTGCCGATCGATGAAGCCCAACTGCTTCGCCTGAAGGAGAAGATCGGCATCCGCAGCGTCCACGGAAGGGCACTGGTATAGTTTGTCCTCAAACGCCACCAGGTCGAAAATCTGCATCAAAAACCAAGGGTCGATCTTGGTGTGGCGCTGGACCTCATCGACGGTCATCCCGGCTTTGAAGGCATAGCGGATGTACCAGATGCGCTCGGCGTTGGGCATGGCCAGTTTGCCAATGATTTGCTCGATCGAGGGCTGATCGGGCGTGCCCCACGGGTCGCGACGATCGCAGCCAAGCCCAAAGCGCCCCACCTCGAGACCGCGTAATGCCTTCTGCAGCGATTCCTTGAATGTTCGCCCGATCGCCATCGTCTCACCCACCGATTTCATCTGCGTCGTGAGGGTTGGATCGGCATCGGGAAATTTTTCAAAGTTGAAGCGCGGGATCTTGGTGACAACATAGTCAATGGTCGGCTCGAAGCTCGCCGGGGTTTCGCGGGTGATGTCGTTGCGAAGCTCGTCGAGCGTGTAGCCTACCGCAAGTTTTGCAGCGATTTTTGCGATCGGGTAACCCGTCGCCTTCGATGCCAGAGCGCTCGAACGGGAGACGCGCGGATTCATCTCGATCACGATCATTCGCCCATTGACCGGATTCGTCGCAAACTGGATATTGGAGCCGCCCGTTTCGACGCCGATCTCGCGGATGATGAGCTTGGCGGCATCGCGCATCCGCTGATATTCCTTGTCGGACAAGGTCTGAATGGGAGCGACCGTGATGCTGTCGCCGGTGTGAACGCCCATCGGGTCGAGGTTTTCAATCGAACAGATGATGACGACGTTATCGGCCTTGTCGCGCATCACCTCCAGCTCGAATTCCTTCCAGCCGATCACCGATTCCTCAATCAGTACTTCATGGGTCGGGCTGAGTTCGAGTCCATGACTCACCAGAGAGATGAATTCCTCCCGGTTGTAAGCGATGCCGCCGCCGCTGCCGCCGAGAGTAAAGCTCGGGCGCAGCACGCAGGGAGTGCCGACTTTATCGAGCATCTCAAGGGCCGAGCTTAGACTCTTGGCGACACCGCTCAGGGGAACATCCAGGCCGATCTTCAGCATGGCGTCCTTGAACTTTTGCCGGTCCTCGGCCTTGTCGATGACATCCGCCCGCGCCCCGATCATTTCCACATTGAATTTTTCCAGCACCTTATGCCGGAACAAATCCATCGCCGTATTGAGACCGGTTTGGCCGCCGAGAGTCGGCAGCAGCGCATCGGGCCGTTCTTTTTCGATGATTTTGGCGACAACTTCCCAGGTGATCGGTTCGATATAGGTTCGATCAGAAATGTCGGGATCGGTCATGATGGTGGCGGGGTTGGAGTTGACCAGCACCACCTCGTAGCCTTCTTCGCGAAGTGCCTTGCAAGCTTGAGTTCCGGAATAATCGAATTCGCAGCCTTGACCAATGATGATGGGACCAGAACCAATCAGCAGAATCTTGCGCAGGTCAGTACGTTTCGGCATTGTTGTCGGATCCCGGCATCTACAATGTATTTTCATCCATCCTATGGATTGGAAAGGGGTCGTCTGCAAAACGACAAAAGAACCGATGGGTACCGATTCGCACAAGCACCCTTTGACGATCCGGGGTTAGGTCGCTCTTGCTGCTCCGCTGGCGGTTGATTAAGGATGCTAACTCTCGACGGCTCGGCCGGACAGGTCGCCGACAATCTCGCTAACACCCTCGTGGTCGAAGATTACGGGCACGCCTCCGGGTCCGGCGAACAGTGCTACTCCGTCTCGCTCCAGGATCGCCTCCGCATGATCGATCTCGTATCGGCCCCCGCTGATCGTCACTATCGTGAACGGGCGAAACGGAGCTCGCTGCCTGAATGTTCGGATCGCGCCCGCGAATGTCTCCCGGTCCATACCCAGCCTCCTTCAAAACTGAATTTTCCTTGGGATATTGTAGCAAATCCGATCGCCGCTACACCGAAATGATCGATCCTTCCCCGCTACGTGGCGCATGGCCCGACAAGATTTTGATCCTGGAGAAATGTCGCGCTTGGAGTATAATGCTAGACGGCAATGTTATTTACCCACCCACCGGGAGAATTGCCTGTGAACACTATTTTAGCCGCCGGAACCGGCACGCTACCGATGGTCGAGCCGGAAACGACGACCAAGGCGCGCATCCTACCGCCCTATAATGTCATCCTCGAAAACGATCCCGATCACTCGATGGAATTCGTCATCGACGTCTTGCGCAAGGTATTCGGCTATCCCAACCCAAAAGCCTATCAACTGATGATGACCGCTCACGAATCCGGCGAAGCTGTGGTGTGGACGGGTGCCAAGGAAGTGGCCGAATTGAAAAAGGAACAGATGGAAACTTTCCACGAGATTCGTCAGCGCGACAACAAAGACCTTGGGCCGCTTGGCGTACGGATTGAGCCGACCGAATGAGTTTCCTCTCTCCTGGAGTATACATGTCAGCCAACGCCGTGGGTGTTTGCAGTTGGTCTTTGCAAGTGAAATCGATCCCCGAATTGAAGGGGTTCATGGACAAACTGGGTGTCCAACTCGTTCAAATTGCCTGTGGCGATCCGCATCACGCGGCCTGGGACGAAGGTGAAGCCATGCCCAAGGCAGCGCTCGCTTCAGGAATGAAGCTGGGTGGTGCAATGCTTGGATTTCCGGGCGAAGACTACACTACCCCGCAAACCATTCAGAAAACCGGCGGTTTTGGCGATCCCGCCACGCGGCCTGATCGTCTCGATCGGCTACGCTGGGCATTAACCCGAACTCGTGAACTGGGGCTAACCGACCTGATGTTGCATGCGGGCTTCCTGCCCGAAGTTGGCGATCCAGAGCGCAAGGCTTTTCTCGACACGTTGACGGAAGTTAGCCGGCTCGCGGCAGAACGCGGGATTACGATCGCATTTGAAACAGGCCAGGAAGAAGCGCAATTGTTAAGGCGCACTCTCGACGATCTGAAGTGTCCGAATCTCAAGGTCAATTTCGACCCGGCGAACATGCTGCTCTACGACAAGGACGATCCGATCAAAGCGGTTGAGCTTTTGGCCCCGGACATCCGTTCGGTTCACGTCAAGGATGCCAATAGAACGAAAGCGCCGGGCACTTGGGGTGAGGAGGTTCCTCTCGGAAAAGGACAGGTTGACATCAAGAAGTTTCTGCTTACCTTGAAAAAAGTCGGATATGCGGGACCTCTCTTTATCGAACGTGAGGTCGGCAATCAACAACAGCGCTACGACGACATTGCGCACGGTATTCGGTTCGTGCAGGAGTGCCTTGATGACCTCTCCTGAAAGGATGAGGGCTGGAGGAGCTATGCAGGTCACATATTCGGAAGACGTAAAACAAGCGGGCGACTATGCTCACCTGCAACGAGCAACCGAACAGTTGCAAGAAATGCTCGGATCGTCCGCTTCATCCGTCGTTGCCGCATGGGATCGACGGCAGAATGAACGAGGATGCGAGTCTTATATTCTCAAGCTTTCAGATTCATCTGTCTCCGCATCCAGTGAGTTTGCTTCTCCTGAGCTTCACGATGGATTGCTTATGAGATTTCGACTGCACCGGATATGGGCAGAATTGCTCAAGATTCGCGGTGATCGCGAACTTCAAGAATTGGGTAATAACGGGAATGGATCAAACCTGGAACCAACTCGAATGTCGCCTGAACTACTCGAATGGGCCATCCGACAATTCAACGATGAAGAAACGCTTGCCGGAATCGAGGAAATTCGCCAAACGGGCGGACTGAAATTCGAGGACTTCATCCACGAACTTGAAGCGATTGTGGCTCCCCATGAGTGAAGCGAGCGACGAACCCATTCGGTATCTCGTCTCGTACTCGCAGCGTGTCCTCGATGAAGTAAAGGCACTTCTTGCAAGAGCACACAAACGCGGGAAGGGGCAAGAGTTGCTGGCGGCAATCAAAGTAATTCACCAGCGATTGAGTGTCTATCCGCAATTCGGTGAGCCGTTGCGTGACTTTTCAATGCATTCCTTACAAATGTGGATCGCGACAGTTCCGCCTTTGGTCGTCAAATACGTTTTGGATGAAGAACGCCGTCAGGTACTCGTCGGCGAACCCTTGAAACCGTTGTCGAACTCCGGGTTCTAGTAGTGGTCTGATCTGGAGAACATCACATGATTGATAGGATCAAAGGTAGACTGTCAACGCAGTTGATTTGTCAGAAATGCGGGAGAGAAGCACCAACGAAGCTGGTTGCCTTCGGACATACTATCGGGATCATCACAACGAATATTTGGATTTGGGAGCGGTCCAGGAGCTGCAAATCCTGCATGCACAGAGCTTATTGGAAAAACACATTAAAATGTTTGACAATTGGGTGGTGGGGGTACCTCACGATCTTTTTGACCCCCGCTTTTGTTGCTGCCAATACAGCCATCTACATCGGCTTGCTGTTCATGAAACCAAGATCGCCCAATGCCACGCAACCCACTCTGACGTCGGACGAGGAAAAAGTGCTTGAGCCCTTTCGCCAGGAATTTGTCGATCGGATGAGCAACGAGAAAGACATCGATGCGATTGCAATTGACTTCGCAAAAAGAACCAATCTGACACCCGGACAAATTATCGTCCACATGGAACACTTGCTGGCATCCGGACAATATGAAGAAGCTTATTACGCACCCTTTACTGAGAATCCGGATCCCGAACAAAAAGCCTGGTGGTGAATCGGCCGGTTCCACCAAGAAACCGGAGGCAACTGCAAAGCGTCAATACAACTCATACACATGCTCGCATCCGTGTGCGGGATTGCCGATCAGCGAGCGGGTGCGTAGATCCACCACCAGATCGAGGTGCTCCAAAGGGAGTTGGCCAATCAGCACGGGCACGCTATCCGGCACTTCCATCACGTCCATCGTGCAAGTCCTGCCCTGAATCGTCAGCCGAACGGCATCGTAAATCGCAGCCTCTCCCAGACCTATGCTGCTGGTCAGAAGCTGAACACATCCTCTTGTATTCTTGACATTAGTTGGGAAAATGTCAATCAGCGCAGATAAAGGATCGTTTGTGCGAGATTTGCTGATTTTTCTACCGAAAACTGGACGATAAGAGTTATTCCTGATCTCTAAGCATCAAATTCCTACCCGCGAACGAATGGAATCCAACTCACATCATTCTGACTTTGTCAGGGTACCGAGACGATGATACCTGTTCAGAACATCGAAGATGTCTACGAACTCTCCCCAACGCAGCAAGGGCTTCTTTTCCACGTTCTGGATGCTCCGGAGTCGGGCCAGTTCTTCATGCAGTCGGGACGATTACTCAAATCCCCGGACAAAGATGCCTTTCTGCGCCCTGGCAGCGCGTGGTCGAGCGACATTCCGTGCTTCGCACTTCCTTTCACTGGGAAGAATTGGACAAGCCTGTGCAAGTGGTCCATCGGCACGCAACCATTCCCGTGACCGAGGAGGACTGGCGCGACCTCGAACCTCAGGAACAGCAGCGCCGGCTCCGCCAGTATCGGCGTGCCAATCGCACGCGCGGCTTCGACCTCAAACAGGCACCGCTTTTGCGCATCGCTTTTTTTCAACTCACGGATGACGACTACTATTTCATCTGGAGCCGGCACCACATTTTGCTGGACGGCTGGTCGGGCCCGTTATTGTCCCGCGAGATGATGTCGTTTTACCAGGCATTCCGTCAGGACCGCGACCTGGACTTGCCCCCGCCGCGCCCTTACCGCGATTACATCGCCTGGCTCCAGCGCCAGGATATCGGTAAGGCCGAGCTATTCTGGCGCAATTATCTCAAAGGGTTTTCCACACCCACGCCGATTCCTCTGGATCGACTGGCGGGAGCATATCCCGCTCACCTGGGCCAGTCACAGTCGCAAAAACTGGATTTGAGTCCGGAGTTAAGCGCCCAACTGCGCGACCTCGCGCGCGGCGGGCGGTTTACTTTGAGCATCTTGGTACAGGCCGCGTATGCCCTGTTGCTGGGACGTTATGCCGGTCAAGACGATGTGGTCATTGGCACCGCGTTTTCGGGCCGGCCGCCGGACCTCCCCGGTGCGGAGAGCATCATCGGCCTGTTCGTCAACGCGCTGCCCCTGCGTTTTCGGATAGCGCCCGATCGAGAAGTCCTCGATTGGTTGGTCGAATTGCAAGCCCGGCACGCGGAGCTGACGCAATTCGACTATACACCGCTGGCGCAGGTCCAGCGTTGGAGCGAAGTATCGGCGGGAACCCGGCTCTGCAACATCGCGTATGTCTTCGAGAACTACCCCCACGAAACGTCGGAAGGAAAGGATCGTTCTGCCGGGTCGGACTCCAAACGGAAGAATTCATCGCAGCGCGGCAAACCAGGCGCACGAACCGACTCATCGACCGGCAACCAGAACGCAGCAGCAACCTTTTCGGAGTTGAGCGAATCGCACTCGCCGATGACACTCTACGTCCATTTGTTGCCGGATGAACATCTCTCGCTGAGTCTGGTGCATTCCTCGGAACGGCTCCATAACGACGACGCGGGCCGCATTCTCGAACAGATCCAGGCGATCTTGAGCCGTTTCGTCGAGAACCCGACCCAACGCATTGCGCAAGTTTCGCTGCTGCCGCCGGGCGAGCGGGAGCGCATTGTCCGCGACTGGAATGCCACCGTGGCCGACTATCCCGTCCACTCGTGCATGCAGCAAATCTTTGAAGAGCAAGTTGCCCGCACTCCCCAGGCGAAGGCGGTGGCTTTTGCCGGAGAGCAGCTTCGTTACCGCGAACTGAATGCGCGGGCCAACCAGTTGGCTCATCACCTGCGCGACTGGGAGTTGGGCCGGAAGTTCGAGTCGGACTGTGCCTGGAGCGATCCCTCGATGCCATCGTCGGTCTGGTCGGGATTTTCAAAGCCGGCGGCGTTTACGTCCCTCTCGACCCCGCCTATCCGTCCGAGCGCTTGGCGTTCATGCTCGAAGATGCCGGCGTCGAAGTGTTGCTCACCCGCGAGTCGCTGCTGAATCGACTTTCGCCCTTGCCGCCCAAGGTTCGGTGTTTGGACAGCAACGATGCATCACTCGCTTCCGAAAGCGTGGAAAACTTCGATTCGGAAGTAACGCCGAGCAATCTGGCTTACGTCATCTATACTTCCGGCTCAACGGGTAAACCCAAAGGTGTGATGCTGGAACACCGGGGTCTGGTGAATCTGATCAACGCCCAAATCCGGATGTACGACGTTCGACCCACGAGCCGGGTTCTGCAATTTGCCTCGCTGAGTTTCGATGCCTCGGTGGCGGAAATCTGGCGGGCCTTGGGCAGTGGAGCCTGCCTGTGCATGGCGAGCTCGCAAGCGTTGTTGCCGGGGCCGGAACTGGTGCAGTTGCTGGCCGATCAGCAGGTTACGCACACCACTCTGCCTCCGTCGGTGCTGTCGCTTTTGCCCGATGCCTCGTTGCCTTCATTGCGCACGGTGGTCGTGGGCGGCGATACCTGTCCTGCGGAACTGGTTACGCGCTGGGCACCCGGCCGGCACTTCTTCAACGGTTACGGCCCCACGGAAGCGACGGTATGCACGACCGTGGCGCGCTGCCTGGCGGAAGAGGGCAAGCCCAGTATCGGCCGGCCCATTGCCAACATGCAGGCATACGTCCTGGATACTCGCCTTCAGTTGCTGCCGGTGGGTGCTCCCGGCGAGTTGTACCTGGGTGGTGATGGACTGGCGCGCGGTTACGGCAATCGGCCGGGACTGACTGCCGAGCGCTTTGTGCCGCATCCTTTCAGTCAGGTTCCGGGAGCACGCCTCTACAAGACGGGTGACCAGGCGCGCTGGTTGGCCGATGGCAATATCGAATTCCTGGGACGAATCGATTCTCAGGTCAAGGTTCGCGGTTTCCGAATCGAACTCGGTGAGATCGAGGCCAAACTTCGGCAACATCCCGCGGTCGTGGATGCCGCCGTCCTGGCTCGCGAAGACACTCCCGGCGATAAGAGACTCGTTGCGTATGTGGTCGCCAAAGCGGCCCCGGACGAGATTGCCGAGAAACTTCTCGTCGACTGGCAGACCTTCTTCGATCGCATCCCTCAACCGTCGGAAGCTCCCGATCCGCTGCACCATTTTTATGGTTGGAACAGCAGTTATACCGGCCAACCAATTGACTTGCACGAAATGGAAGAATGGGCTGAAAACGCAGCACAGCGAATCCTGCAATCCAGGCCGCGCGCCTGTCCTCGACATTGGCTGCGGCAGCGGTGCCATCCTGTTCCGCCTGGCTGCAAGCTGCCAGCGCTATGTCGGCCTCGATTTTTCGGAAGAATCGCTCCGCCATGTCTCGACTTTTCAGGATCGACTCTTGCCCGAAGGCACCAGGGTGGAGTTATTGCATCGGCGGGCCGATGAACTTTCCGACCTGAAGTCCGAGTCATTCGATTGCGTGATCCTCAACTCGGTCGTGCAGTATTTTCCCGACGTCGACTATTTGATGAGGGTGATCGAAGGAGCTCAGCGACTCATCCGTCCGGGCGGGATTTTGTACATCGGAGATGTTCGCAATCGCAAACTGCTCGAAGCCTTTCACACCTCGATCCAGATGAGTCAGGCCGCGGCGACGCTGCCCTCCTCCCAACTGCTTCAGCGCATCTCCCGTCAACTCGATCTCGAACGCGAACTAACCATCGATCCCAAGCTGTTTGCGCAACTTTCCCACGGCCACGCGCGCATCACCCAAGCGGAGGTCTTGCTGAAACAGGGATCGACGCCAAACGAAATCACAAAGTTCCGTTACGACGTGGTGCTGCATGTTGGAGAGCAACCAGCCAATGAAGTGGACTGTCTTTGGCTGGACTGGCAAGACCCGCTCAATAGCGTGGAGAATCTGCAGATACTATTGGAAGATGGCCGGCCCCAGGCTCTGGGAATTCACGGCATTCCGAACGCCAGAGTCGCAGCGGATGTCCGGGCTGCCCAACTGGCGCAACTCGGCGTCCACACCGTCGGTCAATTGCGTCAAGCGACCATGGAAGCAAATCTTGGCATCGATCCGCAAGATTTGCTTGAGATGGCCCGGCAACTGAATTACCGGACAGAATTCAGTTGGGCAACATGCGATGATGAGGGCTGCTTCGATGCCCTCCTTTGGATTTCGGGAACCGATCGACCCGAATTTCCACTGTCGATTACTCCTTCGTTACCGTGGTCGGCCTACACCAACACACCATCGGATTTGAGCGTGGTTAGCCGACAACTGCCCGAGTTGCGCGCTTATCTGGCAAGTCGATTGCCCGAGTACATGGTGCCGGCGGAATTCGTGTTCGTGCCGGCCATGCCATTAAGTCCCAGCGGCAAGGTGGACCGCAAAAGGCTGCCTGCTCCCGACGCCAAAACCAGGCCGGACTCCACGTATGTGCCGCCCGGCACCCCTACCGAACAGATCATGGTCGAGGTGTGGGCCAAAGTTCTCAAAGTCGAGCGTCTCGGCATTCACGACAACTTTTTCGCTTTGGGCGGCCATTCGCTGTTGGTAACGCAGTTGGTTTCCCACTTGCGTGAGGCCCTCCTGGTCGAGTTGCCCTTGCGGGCGGTCTTCGAGGCACCGACGGTCGCCGCTTTGGCGGAGCGCGTGGAGGCGCTCCAGCGCGAACGATTGCAGCCTCAGGCCCCGCCGGTTGTCCGAGTGCCCCGCGATCGGCCGATGCCGTTGTCGTTTGCCCAGCAACGTCTGTGGTTCATCGACCAGTTGACTCCGGGCGTGGTCATGTACAACGTGCCCGTTCGAATTCGTCTGCGCGGGCCGGTGGATGCCGCAGCGGTGCAACGAGCCCTCGACGAAATGTTGCGTCGCCATGAGGTTCTGCGGACGCGGTTCCCGGCCGAGGATGGCCAACCCGTTCAGCACATCGACCCGCCGAATCCCGCCCACCTGCCGGTGAGCGACCTGAGTTCGTACTCGGTCGAAGATCGACAGGCCGAAGTCCGTCGTCTCATCGCTGGACAGTCTCGTACCGTATTCGATCTGGCCGCCGGCCCTCTCTTGCGATTTCACCTCGTGGTTTTCAGTGACAATGAGGCGATGCTTTTGCAAACGATGCACCACAGCATCACGGATGGCTGGTCCGCAGGCATCTTCTCTCGTGAATTGACCGCCCTTTATGACGCGTTCCGCGACGGCAAGCCTTCGCCCTTGCCCGAACTGCCGGTGCAATATGCCGATTTCGCCGTCTGGCAACGGTCCTGGTTGCAAGGTGAAGTGCTGGAGCGCACAGCTCGATTACTGGAAGCACCAGCTCAAGGGGTTTTCTACCCTGGAGATTGCCACGGATCGGCCCCGTCCAGCAGTACAAACTTTCCGCAGCGTTTCCTACCGATTCACCGTATCGTTTGAATTGACCGAACAGCTCCAGGACTTGAGCCGCGCGAAGGGGCAACCCTGTTCATGACGCTCTTGACGGCCCTGCAAACATTGCTGGGGCGCTACACCGGACAAAGCGATGTGGCGGTCGGCTCGCCGATCGCAGGCCGGACGCGGAAAGAACTGGAAGACTTGATCGGGTTCTTCATCAACACGCTGGTGTTTCGCGGCGATCTTTCCGGCGATCCGACTTTTCGGGAATTGCTGGGAAGAGTGCGCGAATCCTGTCTGGGTGCCTACGCCCATCAGGATCTTCCTTTTGAGAAGCTCATCGAGGAACTTCAGCCCCAGCGCGACTTGAGCCGGCATCCGATCTTCCAGGTCGTTCTCGTCCTCCAAAATTTCCAGGCCGCCAATTCGAACCAGGGCAACCAAAAGTCGCAGTCCGGATCGAACAAGGGTGGGCAAGCCGGCAATGAAGGATGGACAGAGCTCGACATGAGTCTATTCCTGGCCGAGACCGCCGACGGTCTGGGCGGCGTGCTGCGCTACAGCACCGACCTGTTCGATGAATCGACCATCGCCCGCTTCGCGGGCCATTTGCAGCAACTGCTCGAGCAAATAGTTGCCCATCCGAACCGGCGGATTTCCCGGCTCCAAATCCTTTCGGACGCCGAGCAACAGCAGTTGCTGGTCGATTGGAACTCGACTCAGGCGGAATATCCTGCGGATCGGCTGGTTCATCAGCTCTTTGAAGCACAAGTCGACCGTGCACCCAATGCCGTTGCTCTGAAGTTCAATGGCCGGGAATGGACCTACCGGCAACTCGATCGTGAAGCCAATCATCTGGTCCATATATTGCATCAGTTCGGTGTCGGTTCGGAGGTTTCGGTCGCGGTCTGTTTGGAGCGATCGGCAACTGGGTCATCGCTCTTTTGAGCGTATTCAAGGCGGGGGGAGCTTACCTCCCTCTCGATCCCTCCTATCCGCGGGATCGACTGAACTTCATGATCCAGAACGCCCATGCAAGACTCATTATCACCCAGCGTTCGTGTCTGGGTCGGTTCGACGCCAAAGATACGCCGGTGCTGTGCCTCGATGACCCGGAACAGATTGGCAAACTTGCAAACCAGCCGGTACAGACCGTATCGAACGGGTCGGAGCCGAGTCATCTGGCCTATGTGATCTACACGTCGGGATCGACGGGCAAGCCCAAAGGAGTGCAGGTTGAACATGGCAGCCTGAGTAATCTCATTGCAGCGCAGGTCACGGCCTATGAAGTCATAGCCACAAGCCAGGTGGCTCAGTTTGCATCATTGAGCTTCGATGCCTCGGTGGCTGAGGTCTGGCGCACCTTGACCACGGGTGCCTGTCTGTGCCTGGTTCCCAGCGAGACTCGTGCCGATGGTGAGGAATTGGTGCGGTTTCTACAGCGCCAGGCGATCACACACGCCACCCTTCCTCCCTCATTGGTGGCAGCGCTACCGGCCAAAGCATTGCCGGCCCTGACTACCCTTATTGTCGGCGGCAAGGCGTGCCCCATCGAAGTGGTGAATCGCTGGGCACCCGGTCGACGCTTCTTCAACGCCTATGGTCCCTCCGAGGCAACGGTCAGCGCCACGTTCGTCGCGCTGCCAGGCCGATGGTCGTAAGCCGAGTATCGGCAAGCCGATCGCCAATACCACTGCTTATGTGCTGGACCAGCGGTTCCAACCAGCGCCAATAGGTGTACCGGGGGAACTCTATCTCGGCGGGATCGGTTTGGCACGCGGCTATCTGGATCGACCAGATTTGACCGCACAGCGCTTCCTTCCCGATCCATTTCGCCGCCGGCCTGGCTCTCGACTCTATCGCACCGGCGACTTGTGCCGGTGGTTACCCGATGGGAACCTCGAATTTCTGGGTCGGGTCGATGAACAAGTCAAGGTACGCGGTTTCCGAATCGAACTGGGCGAGATCGAAAGTGTGCTCTCCGAGTATCCTGCCGTCCGCCAAACGGTCGTCATCGCGCACGAAGATAAGCCGGGCGACAAACGACTGACGGCCTATGTCGTCGCGGCGGAAGGCCTGGATGTATCGATCGGCGATTATCGCTTGTTCCTTTCGAGTCGATTGCCGGAATATATGATTCCATCGGCCTGGGTTGTGCTGAATGAGATGCCGCTGACGCCCAATGGCAAGGTGGATCGCAAGGCGTTGCCGGCCCCCGAAGGAGGTACGGAATCCGAATCGACCTATGTGGCACCCGGCACGCCGACCGAAGAGTCGATCGCCGAAATATGGGCCAGGATTCTGAAGGTCGAACGGGTCGGAGTTCAAGACAACTTTTTCCTGCTGGGCGGACACTCATTGCTGGTAACGCAAGTGGTTTCGCATCTGCGGGAAGCGTTGCAAGTGGAGTTGCCGTTGCGGGCAATCTTTGAAGCTCCAACCGTGGCCGGTCTAGCCGAACGGGTGGAAGCCACTCGTCGCGAACGGCCGGGCATCCAGGCTCCTCCGCTGGTACCGGTTCCACGCGACCAGCCCTTGCCGTTGTCGTTCGCGCAGCAACGACTTTGGTTCATCGACCAACTGACACCCGGTGGGGTGATGTACAACGTCACCGGCAGAATTCGACTGCACGGCAAGACTGATCCGATGGTCGTCGCAAAAGCTTTGAGCGAACTTTGCCGTCGTCAAGAAGTGCTGCGCACGCGATTCCCTTCGATCGATGGCCAACCCGTTCAGTTCATCGATCCTTCCGCTGCGGTCGATTTGCCTGTGAGTGACTTGCGTGAACTCCCCGCCGAAGAGCGGCGCGACAAAGCCCGTCAAGTAATGTCGAGCCAGGCTCGAACCGCATTTGATCTGGCTGCCGGCCCGCTCGTGCGCTTTCATCTGCTCCTGATGAACGACGATCAAGCCACTTTGGTTTACACGATGCACCATAGCATCACCGATGGCTGGTCCATGGGAATTTTGTCCCAGGAAGTCAGCACTCTCTACGAGGCATACCGCAACGGCCAAGAACCCTCATTACCGGAGTTGCCGATACAGTACGCCGACTATGCGGTCTGGCAGAAGGCCTGGCTGCAAGGAGAATCGCTCCGAGAACAGGTCGATTTTTGGAAGAGTCAGCTTCAGGGAATAACCACCCTCGAATTCCCAAGCGATCGGCCCCGACCGAGCGTGCAAACCTTCCGCAGCGCTTCGCACCACTTTGTTTTTCCACACGATTTGGTGAGTCAACTGCAGGATTTGAGCCGACGGGAAGGTGTGACGCTGTTCATGACCTTGCTGGCATCGCTGCAAACCTTGCTGGGACGGTACAGCGGCCAGATGGATGTGGCGGTCGGCTCTCCGATCGCTGGCCGGGTTCGCAAAGAGTTGGAAGGGCTGATCGGCTTTTTCATCAATACCCTGGTGTTTCGCGGCGATCTCTCCGGCGATCCCAGTTTTCGGGAATTGCTGGCAAGGACGCGGGAAATTTGCCTGGGAGCTTATGCCCATCAACACCTGCCGTTTGAAAAACTCATTGAAGAGTTGCAGCCTGGACGAGATCTGAGCCGGCATCCGATTTTTCAGGTAGTGCTTGTCCTTCAGAATTTCCAGGCCGCTCAATCGACACCCGCCAACCCCAATGCTCGATCCCGGCCCAAGAATGCCGAGGAACCAGCGCAAGAAGGCATGGCGGAACTGGACATGAGCGTGTTTCTGACCGAGACCACGCAAGGCTTGCGCGGCGTGTTTCGTTACAGCACCGATCTATTCGACGAAGCGACCATCGCCAGGCTTGTCGGTCACTGGCAAGTCTTGTTGGAGCAAGTCGTCGATCGTCCCGATCGCCGGCTCGCGCAACTGAGCATTCTGTCAACTGAAGAGGAACAGCAACTGCGGGTCGAATGGAATTCGACCCAAGCCGATTTCCCAGCCGATCAGCGGGTGCAACAACTTTTTGAACAGCAAGTAGAAGCCAATCCCCTGGCGATTGCCATCGTAGTTGAAGGTCGAGCATGGTCGTACCGGGAGTTGGATCGACGAGCCAACCAGTTGCGCGGTATTTGCGCGATCTGGGGGTTGGCCCCGAGACTCCGGTTGCCGTCTGTCTGGACCGCTGTGTTGACTGGATCGCAGCACTCGTGAGCATTTTCAAAGTGGGGGGAACCTATGTGCCCCTCGATCCGACCTATCCCCGCGAACGCCTCGATTTCATGGTGCGCGATAGCCAGGCCCCCGTTGTGCTCAGCAGGACTCGTTATCGGGATCTTATTGATGCAAGCTCGACGAGAGTGGTCGATCTGGATGATGTGCAACTCCTTGGCGATCCGGCAAGTCAACCCGAACAGCGATTTTCGGTATCTGTAGAGCCAACCCACCAAGCTTATGTCATTTACACTTCGGGATCGACCGGTCAACCCAAGGGAGTGCAAGTCGAGCACCTTAGTTTGAGCAACCTGATCGCAGCACAGGTGAAGGCTTATGAGGTTTCCAATTCGAGCCGACTGGCCCAATTTGCTTCCGTGAGTTTTGATGCATCCGTTGCAGAGGTTTGGCGTGCTCTGACGACCGGAGCATGCTTGTGCCTGATTCCGGATGAAGCTCGTTCGGGAGGAGAGGCGCTGATCCAGTTCTTCCAGAGCCAGTCGATCACGCATGCGACGCTGCCTCCATCTCTGTTGGCAGCCCTGCCTTTCAGCCCCTTGCCGAATCTGAAAACATTGATCGTCGGCGGCGAGGCTTGCCCGATTGAAGTCGTTAGTCAATGGGCACCGGGTCGCCGCTTCATTAACGCTTACGGCCCCTCCGAGGCAACGGTGTGCGCAACATTTGCCCAGTGCAGCGCAGATGGTCTGAAGCCAAGTATTGGCCGGCCGATCGCCAACACTACCGCTTACGTTCTCGATAAGCAATGTCGTCTTGTACCCGTTGGGGTTCCTGGGGAATTGTACCTGGGCGGTTTGGGGTTGGCGCGCGGCTACTTGGGCAAACCCGACCTGACGGCACAGCGGTTCCTCTCCGATCCGTATAGCCGGCAACCGGGTTCCCGGCTCTATCGAACGGGCGACCTGTGTCGCTGGTCGGCAGCAGGAAATCTGGAATTTCTGGGTCGAATCGATGAACAGGTCAAGGTGGCGCGGCTTCCGGATCGAGTTGGGGGAAGTCGAGAGTGTTCTGGCCGAACATCCAGCAGTACAGCAAGGAGCAGTGGTCGTCCGCGAAGATACACCGGGCAACAAACGACTGGCAGCCTACGTGGTAAACCGACCGGCAATGGCAGTATCGGCCGGGGAGTATCGCACATTCCTGTCCAGTCGATTGCCGGAATATATGATCCCATCGGCCTGGGTCGTGCTCAAAGAAATGCCATTGACGCCCAACGGCAAGGTGGATCGCAAGGCGTTACCGGCCCCGGAAAGCGGTTCGGAATCCGAATCGACCTATGTGGCACCCACCAACCCGACGGAAGAGTTGATTGCCGGAATATGGGCCAGGATTCTGAAGGTGGAACGGGTCGGAGTTCAAGACAACTTTTTCCTGCTGGGCGGACACTCACTTTTAGTGACGCAAGTGGTCTCGCATCTGCGGGAAGCATTGCATGTGGAATTGCCGCTGCGAGCGATTTTTGAAGCGCCGACCGTGGCCGGTTTGGCCGAACGCGTGGAAGCCAGCCGGCGAGAACAGTCCGGCGTTCAATCTCCGCCGCTGGTGCCTGTCCCGCGCGACCAGCCCTTGCCATTGTCGTTCGCCCAGCAACGACTCTGGTTCATTGACCAGTTGACACCCAGCGCATCAATGTACAACGTCCCAGGGCGATTCCGGATTCCAGGCCGTTTGCAGGAATTTGCCCTGCACCGGGCGTTGGACGAATTATGGCGTCGTCATGAAGGCTTGCGTACACGATTCCCAGCTGTTGACGGCCAACCCGTGCAAGTCATCGATCCGCCCAGCGCCGTCGATTTGCCGGTCAGCGACTTGCGACAGTTGCCCGTAAAGGAGCGACAGGCGGAAGTTCGACGGTTATATCTCGAACATGCCCATCAACCCTTCGATCTGTCGGCCGGGCCTCTCGCTCGCGTGCGGCTACTGCTGTTGAGCGATGATGAGGCAACGCTCATTCATACGCTGCATCACACGATCACCGATGGCTGGTCGATGGATATTTACAAACGGGAATTAGCCATTCTTTACCGGGCTTTCTGTGCCGGCCTGGAATCGCCGTTGCCCGAACCTCCAGTCCAGTATGCGGACTATGCCGTCTGGCAACGCCGTTGGCTCCAGGGCGACATTCTCCAGGGCTATTTGGATTATTGGCGCACGCAGTTAAAGGGCCTGGCTACCCTGGCACTACCGACCGATCGGCCTCGCCCTCCGGTCCAGACTTTCTCGGGATCGGCCTTCGCCTTCTCAATACCGATCGAGTTGGCGAATCAGCTCAAGCAGGTTTCGCGGCAGGAAGGCGTCACCCTATTCATGACGTTGTTGGCTGCGTTCCAAACTCTGCTCGGCCGGTATAGCGGTCAGGACGATGTCGTGGTCGGAACTCCGATCGCGGGCAGAACGCGCCGAGAACTCGAAGGCATGATCGGCTTTTTTGTGAATACTCTGGTAATGCGTGCAGATCTTTCAGGAGATCCCACCTTTGTGGAATTGCTTCGCCGAGTCCGAGAGGTCTGTCTGGGTGCCTATGCCCATCAGGAAATTCCTTTTGAAAAGCTGGTTGAGGAACTTCAGCCGCCGCGCGATCCCAGCCGAAATCCGCTGTTTCAGGTCGTCTTTGGCATGCAAAACATCCCCGTTTCAGGGGAAATGGGGCAAGCTCCCCGCGCGGAGAGGCCGCTGCGAAGGAAAGAGGACGCCAGCGCAAAGAGGGCCAGTCCGGCAATCAGTCCAGCAAATTTGACTTAGGACTACAGTGTCTCGATTCTCCGCAGGGGTTGCGCTGTTCTTTGGGTTTCAATACCGACCTGTTTGAAGTCGAGACCATTTCCCGGCTTGCGATTCACTATCACGCCCTATTGCAAGATATCGTCGCGCATCCTCAGCATCGGCTGTCGAGTTTCTCGTTGGTCGATGATGAGAATCGTGCCAATCTGATCCGGTTGGGACATTCACAGCAACCGGAATCGGGGCCGGACGACTACCTGGACCCTCTATCCGCCCAACTCGACCAACTCACGGATGAAGAGCTGGCCGCTCTTCTGGAGAAGACACTGGCAGATCAGGAGAATGGTTCATGAGCGAAAATGAACGAAATAAAGACGGGCTGACCCGAGAACAACAACAAGCCATGCTTCTCCAACTGCTGCGGAAGCCAACGACGGAAAAGCGGGCGGAGTCGGCCGGCAATCTGGTTCACGAATGGTTTGCCAATCAGGCCAGCCAGGCTCCCGACGCTGTGGCCATTCGCAGCGGCGATCGGACGATGACCTACAGGCACTCAATCAGTCTGCCAATCGCCTTGCTCATAAACTGCGCTCTCTGGGTGTGGCTCCGGAAGTTCGGGTTGGCATGTATCTGGAGCGCTCGGTCGAGGCGTTTGTTAGTCTGGCGGCAATCTTCAAGGCCGGCGGTACTTATGTACCCCTCAATACCTCCGACCCGCCGGGCCGATTGGGTTGGCTGCTTCAGGATGCGGGCGTTTCGGTTCTGGTCAGCGAGCGTCGATTGTCGAACCAGTTGCCGCCCGAAGCGGTTCCCGAAGTTTGCTTGCTTCTGGATGAAACGAACCTGGCGGACCAGTCTGGGGAAAATCCCTCAGCGGGGATCAAGCCTGCCAATCTGGCCTACGTGATTTACACATCGGGATCGACCGGCAAGCCCAAGGGGGTGCAGGTAGAACATCGCAGCCTCAGCAACCTTATCGCCGCCCAGGTGAAAGCCTATGACGTGGCCGCCAAAAGTCGTGTTGCCCAGTTTGCCTCGCTGAGTTTCGATGCCTCGGTGGCCGAGGTCTGGCGTGCTTTGACCAGTGGTGCCTGCCTGTGTTTGATTCCCGATGATCTGCGCTTCGGAGGTGAAGGTTTGCTGGATTTCCTGAACCGGGAATCCATCACACATGCAACACTCCCTCCTTCCTTGCTGGCAACTCTCCCGGCGAAAGCGCTGCCCAGTTTGACGACGCTCATTGTCGGCGGCGAGGCTTGTCCGATCGAGGTCGTCAATCGCTGGGCACCGGGCCGGAGATTCTTTAATGCTTATGGTCCTTCCGAGGCAACGGTCAGTGTTACCTATGCCCGCTGTAGCGCGGATGGCGCAAGCCGAGCATCGGCCAGCCCATTGCCAATACCACGGCCTTCGTGCTCGATAAGCGCTTTCGACCCGCACCGGTCGGGGTGCCGGGCGAGTTGTACCTGGGCGGAATCAGTCTGGCCCGCGGCTACCTGGGTCGCCCGGATCTGACCGCGGAGCGATTCCTGCCCGATCCCTTCAGCAAACAGCCCGGCTCCCGGCTCTATCGCACGGGCGACCAGTGCCGGTGGTTGTCGGAGGGGAACCTGGAGTTTCTCGGCCGGGTCGATGAGCAGGTGAAGATCCGCGGCTTTCGGATCGAGTTGGGCGAAATCGAGAATGTGCTCGCCCATCATGCCGCGGTTCGTCAGGGAGTCGTCATCGCGCAGAGGATACTCCGGGTGAGAAAAGACTGGCAGCATACATCGTTCCGAACCCTGATGCGCTTTTTGGAGAGGATATTACCAAAGAGCTGATCGATGACTGGGAAAAGGTTTTCGACCAGGCCGCCGAGCAAAGCGAGGCAGATGCTGAAGAAAAATTGCAAGATCCAAGACTCAATTTCGCAGGGGGGAAAAGCAGCTACACGGGAGAAGCGATCCCCACGATCGAAATGCAGGAATGGGTCGATCGCGCTGTCGAGCGCATCGCTGCCTACAAGCCTCAAAGAGTTTTGGAAATCGGCTTTGGCGCTGGACTGGTACTCTTTCGACTGGCCCCTCTCTGCCAGGCCTACATTGGGACCGACATTTCCAGCAAGGCTATCGAATACATCGAGCGTCATCTGGATTTCTTGACCGCTCGACCAGCGGAGTTCGACTTGCACCATCTCCGGGCCGACGACCTGGACGGCCTGCAACCGGCCTCGTTCGATTGCGTGGTACTGAACTCGGTAATTCAATACTTTCCGAGCGCGAAGTATCTGCGAAAAGTGCTGGAATGTGCAACTCGCCTGGTTCGACCGGGCGGCATTCTCTTCATCGGCGACGTGCGCCATTTGCAGCTTCTTGAGGCTTTTCACGCCTCGGTGGCGATAAGCCGGGCCGTGGAAACTGCTTCCGTGGGGAGCCTGCTGCAGGCCGTGCGCCGGGGCATCGGATTGGAGAAGGAATTGCTCCTCAGCCCGGATTTCTTCGTAGAATTCGCCGGCCAGGTGTCGAATATCAGCCATATCGAGGTAATGCCCAAGCGAAGCCGATTCAATAATGAACTCGCCAGGTTCCGCTACGACGTGGTTCTGCACGTGCAAGGATCGCGACCCGAACCGTGGGTCGGCCCATGGCTGGGCTGGCAACCTGAAAAGCTGACCCTGGACAACCTTCGTCAAAGGCTGGAAAAGCAGCCTGAAAGACTGGGACTGTTGCGAGTACCCAACGCTCGAACCGCAGCGGATGCTGCTCTCTGGGGGATGTTGACGGAGGCACGCCTGCATCGCACGGCCAAGGATCTGCGGCAAGCTGCGGGGAAAGCTTCCGAAGCATCTGTTGATCCCGAGGAACTGGCAATTCTCGGTGAATCGCTGGGGTATCGAGTTGATTTTTCATGGGCGGACAGCGATCCTGTCGGCTGCTTCGACGTGCTGTTTAGCCGGGCGGGTTGCGAGCGCATTGCTTTCCCCTCGTCGCGTCGAGATGTTGCGAAGCCCGTTCATACTTTTGCCAATGTCCCGAACCAGGCAGCGCTCACTGCCCGCTTATTGCCCGAACTGCGGAGCCATTTGGCTGGCCAGTTGCCGGACTACATGATCCCATCGGCGTTCGTGTTTCTCACAGCGCTGCCATTGTCCGGCAACGGCAAAGTCGATCGCCAGGCTTTGCCCGCCCCCCTCGAGGAACGCCCGGACCTGGAAGCCGGCTTCGTTGCGCCGCGCAATTCCACCAAGTCAGCCCTGGCACGGATCTGGGGACAATTGCTGAAGCTGGATCAGGTGGGCATCAACGACAATTTCTTCGCTCTGGGCGGCGACTCCATTCTTTCCATTCAAATCGTTGCTCGCGCCAATCAGGCGGGTTTGCAGATCAGTGCCAAAGACATTCTGCAACATCAGACGATCGCGGGACTGGCCGCCTCCGCCGGGGGCAAGGTGTTCCACACCGAGCAAGGTCTCGTGACGGGGCCAGTGCCCCTGACGCCGATTCAGCACTGGTTCTTCGAATTGCAGCTTCCCGACCCGCACCATTTCAACCAGTCTGTTGTCCGGGAAGTCAAACAAGCCATCAACGTGGATTTGCTGGAACGCGCCTTTGGCCACCTCCTGGAACAACACGATGCCTTGCGAATGCGTTTCACTCGCCATGAATCCGAGTGGCAACAGTTCAACTGCGACCTGGAAGCAAGTCAAGTGAAGGTGATAAGAGAGGACTTGTCGGCACTGACGTCCGAAGAGCAATTCCAGGCATTTGAGAGCCGGGCAACTCAACTGCAAACCTCGTTCGACCTGGGCCAACCGCCCCTGATTCGGGTTGCCTGGTTTGAGAGAGGTTCAGACCTGCCGCCCTGGTTATTGATCGTCGTCCATCACCTATTGATCGATGCGGTTTCCTGGCCGGTACTGTTTGAGGACTTGTGGAAGGTTCATCGGCTGCTCCAACAAGGTGAAGCGATGAAGTTGCCGCGCAAGACGACATCCTTCAAGCACTGGGCCGACCAGCTTGCCGAATTTGCCCGTTCGAACGCAATGGCCGCGGAGCGCGAGTATTGGTCGAGGCTATCCCGAATCGATATTCCCCCTCTTCCAGTGGACTTCCCCGAGGGTATGAATACTCGAGATTCATCGGCGGTGGTCGTTGCAAACCTGGGCGATGATGAAACTCAAGCCTTGCTGCAGGAGGTCGCTACCGCCCGGCAGGTTCAGACCAACGATGCGCTGCTGACCGCACTGGCGAGCGCCTTCCAAACCTGGACCGGCCAGCCCAGGCTCCTGCTGTCGCTGGAAGGTCACGGGCGCGAAGACATACTTCCCGGTATCGATCTATCTCGGACGGTTGGCTGGTTTACTACCTTGTATCCGGTACTTCTGGACCTGGGAGACGCCGCCCGGCCGGCCGACGCCATGCTGAGTGTGCGGGACCAGCTCCGAGCCATTCCCAATCACGGCATCGGCTTTGGTTTATTGCGTTACCTTGGCGATGCGGAAATTCAGAATTTACTCCGCCCGATCCCGACCGGAGAAGTCAGCTTCAACTATTTCGGGCAGCGCAACAAGAACGTCCGCGCTGAGACGCCGAAGGCCCCGACCGTTCCATCGGCAGGCCCCTGGCAAGGCGAAAGCGGACTCCGCACCCGTGCGCATGGCGATAACTGCCACCATCACGCGAGGCCACCTTGAGATACGCTGGTCGTTCAGCACCAACCGTTATCGGCAAGCGACCATCGAAAGGCTCGCGGATGAATACCTGAAGGCCCTGCGGTCACTCCTACCGCAAAGCAACACCCCCAAGGCCGTGAATTTGACGGCCCAGGATTTCCCGGAGGCGCAATTGAGCCAGAGCGACTTGGAGAAACTGCTGGCCAGACTCAGCGGGAACTCGAAATAACGTGTGGGCCGTCAAGTCTGAAAGCGCTTGAAAGGACCATAGGAGCCCGCAGCGCAAGCAAGGGAAGGAGTTCCGCCTTGCTTGCGCTGCGGGCTCCCAATACCTTCAGTGCAGGAGATTCTATGGGCCGATCCACCTCGCCCTGGCTGATATGTCCACGTCCGAATGCTCGGGCTGGACTTCGCCTATTCTGCTTTCCCTATGCAGGACGAGGCGCTTCCGCCTTCAACGGGTGGGGTGCCGGATTGCCCGACACCATCGAAGTTTTGTCGGTGCAACTGCCCGGTAGAGAAAACCGATTTCTCGAACCGCCGCTCACTGAGCTCGCCTCGATTACCAAGAATTTGAGCGCTGTTTTTCGGTCAGGGTCCGAGCGCCCGTATGCGTTTTTCGGTCACAGCATGGGTGCCTTGATCGCTTACGAACTGGCGCGAAAACTGTCGCGCCAGGCAGCGCCAGGCCCGGTTTGTCTGATCGTTTCGGGTCACCGTGCTCCTCATCTTCCTGCCCGGCACGCCCCGTTCCATTTATTGCCCGATTCACAGTTCGTGGAAAAGCTGGCCGCCCTGGGAGGAATTCCGAAGGCTCTGCTCGATAATCCGGAAATGCTCTCGTTGGTGCTTCCCGGATTGCGTGCGGATCTGACCGTTTGCGAAACGTACACCTGGGAGCCGGTGCCGGTGCTGAGTTGTCCCATTATCGCCCACGGAGGTCTTGCCGATGAGGTCGTCTTCAGTGAAGATCGCGAGCTTTGGAAGCTCCATACGAAGGGCGAATTTGCTCATCGACAATTTCCGGGCGGACATTTTTTCCTGCACACCGCGCAGCCGCTGGTTCTCGACCAGATAGCTCTCGATTTGCAACAATTCGGCTTGTAGAACACTTCCTCTTGATTTTATCATGCGAACTGCGACCGGCAGCGATATAGTAGGTAGTACAGAAATGGAACTGGGCTGTGTCTCGCAAGAGGCGTTCGAGAAGGCTCAAGCCGGATGCGTCGAGAGGCGCATGTCGGGTTCTTAAGGGAGGGAGTGCCGGTAACGGCGCTTCCTTAACTGGCCGGCCTGGCGAAACGATGGCTTCGGTTCTCAGCGGCTTGGCGAAACGATTGCTTCGGTTCTCAGAGCTCTAAAAGGAGATCCCCTCATGGCTACCCCCGTAGTTCTCATCACCGGTGCGCTTACAGGCATAGGGCGTGCTACCGCGTTGGCCTTCGCACAAGAAGGTGCCCGCATAGTCGTTTCCGGCCGACGCGAGGAGGAGGGCAAGAAGCTGGTGGGCGAACTCCGAAAGCTCGGTGCCGAATCCGAGTTCCAGCGCGCTGACGTGCGTCACGAGCAGGACGTACGCGCCCTCGTCGACATGACCGTCGAACGCTTCGGCCGGCTGGATATTGCGGTCAATAACGCTGGCACCGAAGGCACTCCCGGTCCGGTGACAGAACAAACCGCCGAGTCCTACGCGGCCACCTTCGACACCAATGTTCTAGGCGTGCTGCTAAGTATGAAGCATGAGCTGCGGGTGATGTTGTCACAGGGGAGCGGGAGCATTGTCAATGTGTCGTCGGCCTATGGAAGCATTGGCGCTGCCGGAGCCGCCGTTTACGTAGCCAGCAAACATGCAGTGGAAGGAATGACAAAATCCGCTGCACTTGAAGTCGCAGGGACCGGAGTCCGGGTCAACGTCGTCGCGCCGGGCACTACGGACACGGGCATGCTCACACGCTTCACCGACACAGATGCAAACAAGGCGGCGCTCGTCTCGACAGTACCCGTCAAGCGTCTGGCAAAACCGGAGGAGATCGCAAATGTGATTGTCTTTGTTGCTTCGGCAGGTGCGTCGTACATGACTGGTGCCTCCATCCCGGTGGATGGAGGCATGCTCGCTGACTGAATCCTCCGTAAGGAGCACCATGCCATGCAGGGCGTGGCGCGATCACGAGCTGAAACAGGCAGCTTCGCCGAACCAGGTGCTACAGCAGACGGCGGCCCTCTTGTCGGTTTCCCATCAAGAATCAATCGGGAGTTCGGCCGGCCTATCGATGGCTCCCGAAGTGCCTTATCCGGTGGTAACCAACGACAGTTCCAACACCGATACGAGGTCGCGGCGTGCGATATAATGAACATGCCCATTCAACCAATGAGAGGATCTACTATGCCCTCCAGCAGTACATTCACGGGGAAATAGGGTATACGGAGCCATGAACATCATTGACGCTGCGGAAGCAATGGCCACCCTGGATAGGATGGTTGCCGCCGTGAAGGGCGACGAGGTGCAGGATTCCAAGTTTGCCAAGGCTCTGACGACGCTGGAAACTCTTTCTCGCAAGGAAGGCATCCCCCTGGCAATCGTGGGCGGTTTGGCGGCGATCCATCATGGCTACGAGCGCTTTACCAAGGATATCGACGTCGTGGTCCAGAGCGGCAATCTGGATCTCCTTGCCCGGATCGCCCCCCACTACGGAATTAAGGTGATCTGGAAAGATCCGGAAGGCTGGCACAAATTGCAATGCGAAGGCGTCCTGATTGATGTTGTTCCCGAGGGTCGCAAGGCTCGAAGGGACGCACCGACCGCCATCCCGGGCCCCGAGCAGTTGGGGGTTCGTGAAGGCACCGGCTATGCGGCGATCGCCGGGTGGATGGAAACCAAACTGGGTTCGTACCGCGTGCAAGACCAAGCAGACATCGTTCAAGTCATCAAGGTGACCAATCCTGCAACTCTGAGGAAAATCCGCAAGCACCTGAGCAAAGCGCACCCGATTTATCTTCAGCGCTTTGACGAACTGCTCGAAGCCGCCAAAGAAGAAAAGGAGCAGGAGCGCGAACGCGGCGGGGCCAAATAGGTCCGCCGGGTGTACGGCGATGTGTAATACCTGTGGATGTTAGCCGAATGCGTCGGAAGGCGCGCGTTCCGGTTCTCAGGAAAGGAAGTGCTGGTAACATCACTTCCTTACCCGACCGAGCGGAGCGTTTCGATGTTTCGGACCGCTGAGTTTCGATCAACATTTGCGAACAACTGGCAGTTCGACGAAAACGAGAACCCGATAGCACCGGGAGTCCGTGAGTTGGCTGACACAATCGCGCGAGAACTTGAATCTCGTGCGAATGTCGTCTCCCTTATCGAGCAACACAGCTATTACGCCTGGTCATTCGAGGCGAAGTTCGCGGGATGCCGGTTTGTCAATGTTCTCAACCCTGGAGACGAGGCGTGCTACCTCACCGTACAGCTTTGTTGGTACGGTGCGCGCGTTTTGCTACTTCAGCGACCGCGAAAGAGATTCGACACATATTGTTCGATTCTGGAGGCGTCTCTTGCCGCGATTCAGGGGGTGTCCGATGTGGTTTGGCAGCCCTATCGAAGTTAGCAGTCGAACCGGCGCATGCAAATATAATGGTGTTGTTGATCAAGAAGAGTTGGCCGCCTAGATCGCTGGCAAGAATCCCATAACAAGAGGTCCGTCGATGACGAACGAACGTCCGTGCCCCAAGTGGGCTATTTGGGGGGCCACGTGGTTTTGCGCTTTGCTTTCGGCCATCACCGTTATTGGCATGATAGCGATTTACGCGACCACCGGCGGTGCCAACCCCAGCATGCTTCTGGTATTCCTGTGCAACTTGCCGCAGGTGTTCATGGCCGCGGCTTACCCGGTGAAGCGCGCGCACGAGCGGATCCAAGCTCTTGAGAATCGGGTGCGCGAACTCGAAGCGGCACAGGCCGCGAAGTGACGCGGAGTAGACGGAGCGGAAGCCGCGGCAGCGATGTCTACCTATGAGACTTTTGCCTGCGCCTGTCCAATGGTGGCTGCAAGTTACGAGTCGCCAATGAGCAAATTGCAAAGGCTGGCAATCGTGGTTTTGCAGATATGAGGTTCTTGCTATTCAAGAGCCCCGACAACAATCGCGCCGAACTTGTCGTTCGCCCACATTCGTTCGTACACGAAATAGCCCAGTGCATGGGGTGGTCCATGTGGCTTCGTCCCTGGCATGTCATCGTTTGCGTCGTTACCTTGGCCATTGTGCTGATCGGCTGCGCATACACGGCGGGCGACCGGGCGAAAGATATACTCCTTGGCCTCGGCGTCAATTTGCTTTCTTCGGTCGTTTTTTTCGTCCTCCTCGAGCTCTATTGGCAAAAGATGAAGCGCACCAATGGGAAAGAGGTTGACGGGTTCGATTATCTCAAGTTTGCCCGGAATATCGGGAAGTCCAAGACAGTACGGATGCTCGCGACCTTTATCTACCCCTTCACGGATCATCCCAAGCACAGCGCCGAACGACAGGCTCTGCTCCAGGCGCTGACAGAAACGATCCGCCGGCCGTTGTTTACCGGGATGCAAATCCTCTTCCTCCACCCGGAGAGCCCGGCCGCCCAATCTCGCGCCGCCGAGCGGAAGGATGATGATGTCCTGCGGCGTATGCAAGAAGCGCTGTCAACGCTGCGTGGGCTTGTTAAGCTGTTCGAGGGCGATCCGCTGCGCTACCGGCTCGAGATCAGGCTGTACTGGAGAACGCCTCCCTTCTCACTGTTCCAGATGGATAACTTTGCTTCCATGTCGTTTTACTTTCGGGATCGTCCGATCAGCGAAGTCACCCGTTATGAGTTCTTCATGGACTCTGCGATCGGGGTGTTCGTTGAGAAGACGTTCGATGATCTCTGGCGCGATGAACGAACCGTCACCTTGGAGGACTATCTTCAGCAAAGTCCCACGGCAAGTTCACAGGCCTGACTCGAAGCTGCAGATGACCGGGGCCGCTTACCTGCGTCATTTCCCCAGACGGGCAGACTTTCAAGGGGACAAACCAACTCCGACGCCCGGATGACCGGCCGTGAGCTGTCCGAGGCCAAGATGGAGCACAACTTCCGCAATGGGCCGCGTAGAAAAAGACGTGGCGACCCATGTTCCTGAACCTACGTACCGAACCGACCGACAAGAAAAAAACGATTCCTCGAACCCGATTTCTCAAGTGAATCCTTGACCTTTCCCCTCGATCGCGGTACGATTCACCCTGTCCTACCTCCCGCGGCAAGGCTGCCCCCCACCGCTCCTGATCGCTTTTTTATCCATGAACCACCAACCTTCGGAGGCCCCATGCGCTGGATGACTCTCCGCGTTTTGGTCCTCGGTTTTACGTTGCTGTTGTCGGCAACGTCCCTGGCCCAACAACAGCAACCCGGTCCCCCGTTGCCCCACCTCGACAGCATTTTTCCGCTCGGGGGAAAGCTTGGAACCACGGTAAGTGAAGTCAGCCTCATTGGCACCGATCTCGAAGGGGCCGATGCCCTGCTGTTTAACCATAACGGCATCAAGGCCGTGTTGATCGAACCACCGATGCCGAAGCCGATGGTCGATCCAAAGAAGGATCCGAAGAAAGACCCCAAGAAAGACCCCAAGAAAGATCCGAAAATGCAGCCCAAGGCTGCTGCCCGGGGGCCGAGCAAGTTCAACGTGACCATTGCCGGCGATGTCCCGGTGGGTATCTACGATGTGCGCGTGGTCAACAAGTGGGGCGTCAGCAATCCACGTTCGTTCGTCGTCGGTGATTTGACGGAGGTGAATGAAAAGGAGCCGAACAACGACGTGCCCGAGGCGCAAAAGGTCGAGATCAACACCACCATCAACGGCGTTATTTCCGCACCGACCGACGTCGATTACAGTGTTTTCACCGGCAAGAAGGGGCAGCGAATCATTCTAAGCTGCCTCAGTACCAGCATCGATTCCCGGCTCATGCCGATGGTCGAATTGTTCGATGTTGCCGGCAAACGCCTCACGTTCAATCGCAACTACTACTACAACGACGCCGTTGCCGATGCCGTGCTGCCTGTCGATGGCGATTATTATGTTCGTCTGTCGCAATTCACCTACACTGCGGGCGGCCCGCAATACTTTTATCGCCTCAGCATCACGACGGCCCCCTGGATCGATGCGGTGTTTCCACCGATGGTCGAGCCGGGCAAACCTGCCCAGGTGACGCTTTATGGTCGCAACCTTCCCGGCGGCACACCGGAAGCGGGTGGTCAGGGTCTGGAAAAACTCACGGTCACGATCACCCCACCTGCCGATCCTATGGCAGCGCAAAGGCTTACTTTCCCCGGACGCGTCGATCCGAAATCCGCTGCCCTCGACGGCTTTGAGTATCACCTCAAGGGGCCGGCCGGCTCCTCGAACAGCGTTCTCATCGCTCTGGCATCGGCCAAGGTCTATCTCGAACGTGAGGGGAACGACAAGCCCGAAACGGCGGAAGCGATACCGGTCCCCTGCGAAGTCGCCGGTCGAATCGACAAACCCCACGATCGGGACTGGTACTCGTTCGAGGCCAAAAAAGGTGAAATCTTCAGCATCGAACTGTGGAGCGATCGGATGGGCGGTCAGTCGGATTTCTTCTTTTCGATTCGCAACAGCAAGGCCATGACCGACATGACCGAGCAGGACGATAATACCGAAATCATGAATAACGTGCAGTTTTTCACGCGCACCAATGATCCGCCGATATACAAGTTCACGGCCCCGGAGGATGGCAAATACCTGATCCAGGTCACGAGCCGGGAAGCCAATTTCTTGTATGGCCCACGCGTTGCGTATCGCCTGCGCGTGACACCGGAAAAACCCGACTTCAGGCTGATCGCGATGCCTGCCGCCAATAATCATCCGGATACAACTGTGCTTCGCGCGGATGGCAATCAGTATTTCGACGTCTTCGCCTTCCGTATGGACGGCTTTACCGGCCCCATCGCGCTCACCGCAGAAGGACTTCCTGCCGGTGTCACATGCGTGCCCCAGATCATCGGCAACGGCAGCAAGCAAGGCTCTCTCGTAGTCAGTGCGGCCGCGAGTGTGAAGGACGGCCAGGCAATGATTACGGTTAAGGGAACCGCGACGATTGGCGGGCTGCCCGTTGCGCGTGAAGCACGCAGCGCCACGATCACCTGGGCCACCCCAAATAACCAGAATGTGCCGACGATCGCTCGCCTGGATCGCGGGTTGGTCCTTTGCATCCGCGACAAAGCTCCATTTCGGATTGACCTGGATTTGAACAAGGCGTTCGTCAAGAAGGAGCAGAAAATTGACTTGCCGCTCTTGCTCAAGCAGGGCGACAAGTTGACGGTTCCATACAACGTAGTCCGCATCCTCCCTGAGGCCAAGCAGCCTATCATCTTGCAACAGATCATCAATCCGCAAGGCGTGCAGGCTTCTCCAGTGACGATCAGCAATGGCCAGCCTTTGCCCCCGGTTGCACCGGACAAGAAGGAAGGCACGTTTGTCGTCGATGTAAAGGCGAACGCGGTGCCGGGTACTTACACGGTCGCACTGAAGACCTCGATGCCGGTGCCCTTCGTGAAAGATCCTGCGACCAAGAAAAGTCAAAATGTGACCTATGTCCAGGCTACGACACCGATCACCATCAAAGTCTTGCCACCCTCTCTCGGCAAGTTGACGGTCACTGGCCCAACGGGCAGCCTCAAACCGGGTAGCAATAGCGATGTCACCATTAAAGTGGTGCGCGACTACGATTATGCGGGTGAATTCAAAGTCAAAGTCGTGCTGCCGACGGGCGCCAAAGGGGCTCAGCGTCGATGAAGTGACGATCCCGGCAGGCAAGAACGAAGCCAAGGCGACTCTCAAAGTTGCAGCGGATGCCCCGGCCGGAGCGGTGAACAACGTGGTCGTTCAAGCGACCGGGATGGTGGAGGGCAAAGTCGCCCTCACCAGCGAAGCGAAGTTTAGCACGAGCATTGAAAAGGTGGTCCCGCCCAAAAAGATTGATAAGGTCGCTCCTCCGAAGAAAAAATAGTCATTAGTGTTTAGTGTTTGGTGTTTAGTGAAGCACCAAACACCTAACACCAAACACCAAACTCTAAACTCTAAACACTTATGAAAACCTATTCTTTTAGCTTTGCATTGTTGTTGCTCTCCGGGTCACTGGCAGTAGCCCAGGAGAAAAAAGTAAAATTTGAGCCGATTCCCGTGATCAAACTGGATCGCAAAGACCTGGTGATCTACGAGAAGGACATTCATCCGATTTTCGAGAACAAGTGTATTGTCTGCCACGCCGGCAAGAACACCGAAGGCAAACTCGATCTTTCCAGCCATGAAAAGCTGATGAAAGGCGGAGCCGCACGGCAACCCCATCGTTGCCGGGAAGTCCGCCGAGAGCCTTATTGTGAAACTTTCGGGCCGGACACAAGATCCCTCCATGCCGCCGGGCAAGAAGGATGAGCCTTTGACACCCCAGGAACTTGCCTTGGTGAAACTGTGGATCGATCAAGGGGCTAAACCGCCGACCATGGCGATCGTCAAGCCGAAGGTCGTTCTGGGTGTGCCGCCGCCAGTTGTGCATCCCGTGCGGGCGGTGGCCGTCAGTTCCGACAAGTTGCCGATTATCGCATCGGGTCGCGGCAATCAGATCCACCTCTATAATGTGGTCGAAGACAAAAAGGCGGTCGATGTCAAATTCAGCAAGACTCTGATCGATCCCGGCTTGACCACTCCCGACAAGAAGCCTGTCTCGGCAGCGCATCTTTCTCTGGTCGAGTCGATGGCATTTGCGCCCGATGGCAAGACACTGGCTTCGGGCAGTTTCCAGGAGGTGATTCTCTGGGATGTGGCGAGTGGCAAGATCAAGCAAAAAATTCCAGGCTTTGCCGATCGCGTGGTCGCCATCGCTTACTCACCGGATGGCAAGTATTTCGCCACCGGCGGCGGCGCATCCCACCGAAGACGGCGAACTGAAGATCTTCGACGCGAGCGGGAAACTCGTCAACGATATCAAAAATGCACATAGCGACACGGTGTTCGGCGTTTGCTTCAGTCCGGACAACACCAAACTCGCTTCGTGCGGAGCGGACAAGTTCGTGAAGACCTGGATGGTGCCCACGGGCAAGGCGATCAAGCAGTTTGAAGGCCACACCCATCATGTTCTGGGCGTAGGCTGGACTCCGGATGGGAAATTCCTTGCGTCCTGCGGGGCCGACAACAACGTGAAGATCTGGGATTTTGAAAAAGGCGAGCAGTCGAAGACCGTCAACGCTCACACCAAGCAGGCGACCAGCCTGTTGTTTGTCGGCAAGACCAGCAACTTCCTGACCACGAGCGGGGATTTCTCGGTAAAGATGTGGAACAAGGACGGCGGCAACATGCGAACCTTCAGCGGCAATAGCGATTTCGTATTCGCGGTCGCAGCCAGTGCCGACGGGAAGATCATCGTGACCGGCGGCGAGGATGGAGCAGTCCGAGTCTACAACGGCGATTCGGGCGGAGCACCGACGAAAGTGCTGTACCCTCCGGGCCAAGAGCCCAAAAAGGAAGAACCGAAGAAAGATGCACCCAAGAAAAAGAAGTGATCCTCATAACTGCCGAGAGTTGTTGGGCGTGAATGCTCGCCCAACTGGGCTTTACTACATCGCCCTTCCAGAGCTAGGTCGTTGCCACTGAAGCCCTCAAACCATCGAGCACCCAGCCCTGGAAGGGCGTCGCAGTAAAGCCCAGGGTGAGGCTTTGCGAACCCTGGGAAAATCTCTCAATCGTCCACCGAGAAATAGACTCCCGGTGGAACAACGCCGTTCAATATGTTGATGCGTTCCACCGCTGTTCGAAATTTCCCGGTTGGGACGTAGTGGGTCATAATCACTAATGGCACAACCTGACCTTCATGCTCTTCAATCGCCTCGTGTTGAATCACCGAAGCGATACTGATTTGGTGGTCGGCCAGGGCACGCGCCACATCCGCCAGCATGCCGGGTTTATCTTCAACCAACACTCGCAAATAATATCGGCTCCGCACGCCTTCGGAAGGGCGCAACGCCACACCTCGACCACCGGGACTCCATAACTTCGCCGCAGCGAAGGTGCGCTGGGCTCGTCCCACAGCCAAGTCGATCAAGTCGGCGACGACTGAACTTGCCGTCGGCATCGCCCCAGCACCGGCCCCCTGGAACATCATTTCACCGACCGCATCGCCGTGTACCTGGATCGCGTTAAAGGCACCGCGAACTTGCGCGAGCATATCTTTATGTCGCAAGAGTACCGGAGCAACGTGGAGCCACTTCATGGCGATCGAGCCAGGCTTCCGCGAGCAATTTAATCGTATATCCCAACTCGTGAGCAAAGCGAAGGTCCATCGGATGCAATTCGGCAATGCCGATACGTTCGATGTCTTCAATCTTGGCCGTGACGCCAAACGCAATTTGCGCCAAAATCGCCAGCTTGTGCGCTGCATCGGTGCCATCGACATCGAGGGTCGGGTCGGCTTCGGCGTAGCCCAGCACTGCGCCTCGGCCAGGGCATCGCGGTAGGTGTTGCCCTGGTCCGACATCGAACTCAGGATGAAGTTGCTGGTGCCGTTGAGTATCCCTTGAATCGCCGTGATTTGGTTGCCGGAAAGAGATTGCAAAAGCGCTGCAACGATCGGAATTCCACCGGCAACACTGGCCTCAAAGCAGACTACTCGTTCATGTCTGCGTGCTGCTTCAAAGATCTCTCGGCCATGTTCTGCGAGCAACGCTTTATTGGCTGTGACGACGTGTTTGCCTGCCGAGAGAGCATCCAGCACTACCTGTTTGGCGATAGCCGTTCCGCCAATTAATTCACATACGACATGGACATCAGGATCGCGGATCGCGGCGGGAATATCGGTGCTTATCAAGGAAGGGTTGATTCCGGGACGCGGCTTGTCTTTATTCTGAACGACGACTCGGCGAAGTTGCAGCGGACGTCCCGCACGGTGCGTGATCCGATCTCGTTGTTCGAGGAGAAGTTTGGCAACACCGCCGCCAACGGTGCCGCAGCCGATCATTGCAATACCAAGTGTATCCATTCGTTTTTCCTACCCTTGTCGAAACGGTTCGCGCTGCAGAAGTTGGATAGTATCGCTCAATTCTTTTTGGATCCTGGCTGAATGGTGCGTTCGTCCGAAAGCTCGATGCGATCCGGTGTGCCGGCACGTCCGCCAATGAGTCCAATAAGCGCCCCCGCGGCCATTTTGAAGACGGTTTCGCAACCATCGGCGAGTCGTTGCTGAATGATGGATGGCTTCTCGCCAGCCAGGAAGGCGACACAAATCCAAACGGTCAAAGTGCTGATCGCCAGGACAATGACAATCCAAACAACGAATCGAAAGAGTGGGTTGGTTGAAACGATTGCTTGTTTTTTCGGGGGCATTTGAATCTGATCACTTTCTGCCAATAACCCGGCCTGTCATTAAGTCAATTGCAGTCGTTTGGAACGGGTGGCGAATCGTATTCCATAACAGCAGCCAGCAAGTTTTCAGGTAGCCAGATGAAGGTATTCGGACTCGAAAAGCATCAACGTCATCTGGAAATCCGGATTCGTGTTTACCGTTGTCTTCAATCCTTTCTTCCGGCCTTCGCACGGAGTAGGCCTCAAGATTGTCGAGTGATTGCTGCGGTGCCAAAGTGAGAACCGTTTCTTGTACGAAAGTACGAAGAACTCCCTGGAGTTCTGTTTCATGGCCAACCAAGAATAGACTCTCGTAGCCAGATGGTCGCTTCTGAAACGCCAAAAATGCGTCGATGGCTACCGTGCTTGGATCGAGTTGGGACAAATTGCTGTTCGCGTTCTTGACGATTTTGTTGGCGTAGTCGAAGAGCAAGCCAAAAACGATCTTGGTCTGTGTGTCGTTCATGATTTACTCCAGGTGCAGTTCATGGTTTTCGAAATCCGTACCAAGGACCGGACACCCAATCCACCATAAAACCTTTTGCATGACGAAGCAGGTGTCGGCTCCGATCTTGACTTCGTTCAATGACATTGCTGATTATAGCAGCTAAATCGAATGATATCACCGACATCTGTGACGAGTAAACAAAGGAAGTCGGCGCTGGCTGGGCTGCATCCCGTTGATAGAAGTTTACGGCACGGGAATAGAATGGCGGAAGCCCAAGAATATGTTGCCGCTCGACGGCGCAGCCGCCACCGCTAAATTGAAACGCGAATTGCTCCGCGATTTCGATCAACTGGAATTCCTCTTCAGAGAGTCTTCGTTGCACAATCTTGGTTTCAAACGACCGATCCCTGGTGTTGCATAAACGGTCACCCCATCGGCTGCGTTAGTTTCATGTGGCAGTTCTTGTACTTCTTGCCGCTGCCGCACGGACACGGTCGTTTCGGCCTACTTTTTGAGTGCGGTTGCGGATCGGTTCTTTTTTCTTTTCGGTCGACTGGTTGGTCGATTGCTGCTCCGGATTCTGCTGGGACGCGACGCTCTGCACGTACGGATTAGCCTGCGGCATGGCTGGCATGCTGGCCGGCCCACAGAGCTTCCTGGAACGCTTCTTCGCCGGCGTCTTCCATGCGGAAGACGGCATCGGTGACGCGGTCTTGGAGCGTTGTCCCACATCGTGTCGAATTCTTTCATGCCCTCTTGCTTGTAGACCGTCTTCGGGATCTTCCTGGGCGAAACTGCGCAGACCGACGACCGAACGCAGATGATCCATCGTCAGCAGGTGGTTCTTCCACGATGGAATCGAGATTGCCCAGCAACAGGCCGCGCTCCATGCTGCGCATTTCGGGCCGATACTTCCGGTCGAAGGCGTTCCAGAGCGTCTGCCGGGCCTCGTCCTTGCTTGCTCCGGTCAAGTGTCTCCGGGATCGAGTTCGATCTCGTACGTCTCGCTTCATCCATTCGCAGAGTTCGCTTGGCGTCCTCGGCCTCGGCCTGACGGTGCGCCGGAAAGGGCTTCTTCGACCTTGTCGTCGATGGCGTTCTGATTCGATCGCGGGATAGGCCTGCTTGCTGACTGCGAGCAGACATTTCCTTAGCGGCGAGCGCGATTCGGTGCGGAAATCCTGTTCGCGACAAGGTCTTGCCGTCGTGCTGCGCGAAGCGCAGTCGCGCCCAGCGGTACAGTCCTTCGCGGTCGTATTTCTGCTGGCCGCCGCCCGGGGTGCTGGTCCGCTCGGCCATGTGCGAGGCCATCGCCACTTCGACCGGGAAAGTGATTTCCTTCTGACGATAGGCCTCGCGCGACCTGTTGCAGGATGATTTCCTTGACCGCGGCATCGTCACTTTTGCCGCCAGTTCGTCGAGGTCAGAAGCTGAATCTGGAATTTCTACCCGGACCCAATCGACCAGCGAGTTCAGGCCCCATTCGGCGTCGAGATACTTTTCCTTCCGCTCAGATCGATCTGGCCGGATCGAATTCGTGGCTTCTTCGAGCAGGTGCTCGGTCAGGTTGCTCGCGGCCGATCTGCTTCAACTGGCGGTCGTTGTAGCTTCGAGCCCGTAGCGGGCGTTCATGACGCCGGGCCATTTCCTGCCACTTCCAGTCCTTGGGGTCTCGTCTTCGGCCAGGTTCTCGTCCATTCCTTCCTGAATAATCGTCGGCACGTTTTTGATCGCCTTCTCGCGCAGGCTGACGGCTTCCTCGAAGGCTCGGTTGGCGAAGTCGCTCGGCTCGAACTCGACGCCGAGCCGGTTGGAAGCGAATTCGGCGAAACTTTCCGCGCCATAGTCGGCGTCGCAGAAACCGATCGACGGCCGACTCGACCTGGGCGTCGATCATCTCCAGCAATTCCGATCTTGCAATTGCGGTCGTGCAGGATCTCGTTGCGCTTGCCGTAGACGCGCTTGCGCTGGGTGTCCATCACTTCGTCGTATTCGAGCAGGTTTTTTCGCTGGTCGAAGTGGTATTCCTCGACCTTCTTCTGGGCGGCCTCGAATGCGCTTGCTGACCATCCGGCTTTCGATGGCTTCGCCTTCCTTCATGCCGAGCCGGGTCAGCACGCCGGCCACCCATTCGCCGCCGAATAGCCGCATCAGTTCGTCTTGCAGCGAAAGGTAGAATCGCGAGGAACCCGGATCGCCCTGCCGGCCGGCCCGGCCGCGAAGCTGGTTGTCGATACGCCGGCTTTCGTGGCGTTCGGTGCCGACGATGTGCAGGCCGCCCAGGGCCGCCACTTCGCGGCCGGCTCCTTCATCTTCTCCTTGGCTTCGATCGCGTCGACGGTGGACTTCCAGACGTCGTCGGGAACGTCGAGCCGGGTGGGATACTTGTCTTTCAGCTGCGCCCAGGCGAGCGTTTCCGGGTTGCCGCCGAGGATGATGTCGGTGCCGCGGCCCGCCATGTTGGTGGCGATGGTCACCGCGCTCCTTGCGGCCCGCCTGCGCCACGATTTCCGATTCGCGCGGCCACGTTTTCCGGCTTGGCGTTGAGCAGTTCGTGCTTGATGCCGCGCCGCTTCAGCAGCGCGATAGCTTTTCCGACTTGGCCACGTCCGTGGTGCCGATCAGGATCGGCCGGCCCGTCGTGTGCACCTCGACAATTTCGCTCGACGATCGCATCCCACTTGTCCTTGTCGGTCAGATAGACGAGGTCGGGCGAATTGATGCGCCGCAGCGGCTTGTTGGTCGGGATGGCGACGACGTCGAGCTTGTAGATCTTCCAGAATTCGCCCGCCTCGGTCATGGCGGTGCCGGTCATGCCCGCCAGCTTGCGATAGAGCTTGAAGTAGTTTTGCAGCGTGATCGGTCGCCAGCGTCTGCGTTTCCTGCTTGATGGCGACGCCGTCGCGCTTGTGCTTGGCCTCGACCGCCTGATGCAGGCCGTCGCTCCACTGGCGGCCAAACAGCGCCCGGCCGGTGAATTCGTCGATGATGACGATCTTGTCGCTCGCCTTCGTGGTCCATCACCAGGTAGTGGCGGTCGCGCTGGTAGAGCGTATGCGCCTTCAGCGAGTTGTCGAGCAGGTGCGGCCATTCCATGTTGCCGGCCGTGTAGAAACTCTCCACGCCCGCCAGTTCTTCGGCCTTGCGGACGCCCAGCGTCGGTGAGATGGCAGCTGCGTTCCTTTTCCTTGATTTCGTAGTAGAACCCGAGGAACGGCTTTTCGTCGCCTTGCTTCTTGACGCGGTGCGTTTCCAGAGCGGCTCGCCGGCGGCGGCCCGGCGGGCGTTTTCCTCGGCGCGGTCTTTCTTCTCCAGTTCGATGAGTTGCACGGCGATGGCGTTGGCCTGTTCGTAGCGCTTCAGGTCGCTGAATGCGGGGCCGGAAATGATCAGCGGCGTTCGCGCTTCGTCGATGAGGATGTTGTCGACTTCGTCGATGATCGCATAGTTGAGCTTCCGCTGCACCTGCCGGTAATACGGGTGATAGTTCTCATCGTCGCAGCGGGCGGGCTTCATGTTGTCGCGCAGGTAATCGAAGCCGAACTCGCTGTTGGTGCCGTAGGTGATGTCGCATTCGTAAGCCTTGCGGCGGTCGACCGGGTCCATGTCGCTTTGAATGTAACCCGGCACTGACGCCCAGCGCGCTGTAGATCGGCAGCATCCATTCGCAGTCGCGGCGGGCAAGATAGTCGTTGACCGTGATGACGTGGACGCCATCGCCGGTGAGGGCGTTCAGATAGGCGGGCAGGGTGGCGACCAGGGTTTTGCCTTCGCCCGTAACCATTTCGGAGATGCCGCGGCGATGAAGGATGACGCCACCGACCATTTGGACATCGTAATGGCGCATGTTCTTGGTGCGCCGGCCGGCTTCGCGGCAGGCGGCAAAGGCTTCCGGCAAAATCTCTTCCATGACCCGATCTTTTTGTTCCGGAGTCTTACACTCTGCAAGCTGCTTGCGGAATCTTGCCGACATCTCTTTGAAATCGGCATCGGTCATGGCCTGGATTTGCGGCTCCAACTCATTGATTTGAGCCAGAACCGAACCGGGAACGACCACGTAGGGCTGATCCGGTTTTTTCGGAGCGATGTAACCGATGCCGCGAACTGTAGCATCCGGATTTGAGCCGAACAATCGACCCAGCAACTTCGTGAATCCTTCAACGAAACCGGAGAAGAATTCGCCGATTCTCTCAAAGAAACTCATCTCCAACTTGGTTTCCGTCGCCATGTGGTCGTAGCTCCCGCGCCAACAAGCAAATTCCAACGTCCTGCAATAGTTCTAGTCTAAGGGAGGGTGAAAAAGGGTCAATATGGCCCCCGAACGGGTCAAATTCCAAAAACTCTCCAAATGAACCTTTATCTCTACAATCAACGGACAAGGATCTTCGGAATTCTCGCGCGAGCAGGAGGAAAATAGACGATGGCAACTTCGGCGACCTGCCCATTCTGTAATGCGCTTGTTACGCTATCGGAGCCGATTCCTCAAAGGCTGCTGTGCCCGCGCTGCTCCGAATGGTTCTCGCCGAGATCGGAGCCTTCTCCCATTTCCGACACATCATCCCCAACCTTGGCGCAGGAAATCGATCGTCATCGACAATCACGAGAAACGGCTTCCAGAAGCCGGTTTTGGATTAGGCTGAGCGCAATGGGTCTGCTGGTCGGAATTGTTGTTGGTATTGGGTTCTTGATGCGCCCACGCGTAATCTGTCGCGTACTGCCGAATGAAGATTTGCCGAAAGTTTACGTTCCGGAGGAGATGCCGGCACTGAAGCTTCTCCCTCCAGGAACGGATTCACTGATTGCAGTGCAATTGCAGCCTCTCTTGGGTTTCGATCAGGGTGCGAGCAGCACTGACATTCGCGCTGCCCTCATCGCGAAGGGTATACCTTCTCAGTTGGTCGATTCTCTCGAAAAGAATTTCGGTTTGACTTGGGGACAACTGGATCAACTCATCATCGCGGGAAGATTGAAAAAAGGTTTTGAACCCGAGAGACTCGTCGCCATCATCCACCTTCAGCAGCCGATCGCTGAAGAGCAATTCGCCGAGCAGATACACGCCAGTCGACAGAGGGATCGTAACACAGGTCGAACAACCTATCAGACCGCTGGAACTCCCGCGATGTATTGGTGGGTATCCACGCCTCAGATCGTTGTCGGCGTATTGTCAATGGACGTTCTGAAAGAAATACCGACGCCGCCGTTTCAGGGACTCGAACACCTGGACGGGGCACTCGTCGAGTCGATTCGCACGATCGTTCCCCGCCCGAGTTTTGCCTGGGCAGTATTGCAATCCGAGGAATTCGGATCGATTGTGGGGTTCGCCATGCCATTCAACAAAGGACTAAAGGAGTGGCGTGACCCGGCAAGCTCAATGCGGTCGCTGGTCGTCGCTCTAACTCCCGATGCCGGAGGGCTGAGAATCAATGTCATCAGCCAATTCAAGAGTAAGTCGGTAGCGGAAAGTTGGCGAAGTGTTCTTCGTGAACGGCTCAAGGGGCAATCGGAAATCGAAGTCGGCGGCGATGATGCCAGTGTGAAAGTGGTTGTTCCCGCGGATCCCGCAACGATTCGACAGGTTTTTGGGAACAAATGAGCTGTAGCGACGAGACTTCCTCGCGGCTTTCCTTTGCTTATACACAGTGAGTTCGATTCGTTTTCCTCATTTGTCAGAACAATTTCCGAGTAATCTACAGTACAAGACGCTACAAATTGCTACAAGAATTCGACTTTGCCACAACCATCGCAATCTCAAACGAGTAAACTACACTATAAGATGCTACAAATCGCTACAAGAACAGATCGGCTCTCACCCAGAAGTCTGCTTGCGCACCGGGTTCGCCTGCACCGACGAATGAACTGACGTTGTGTTGACATTAGAACTGTCGAAAGGACGATTCGTGCTGGAAACGACAATCTCCCCTTTGCGTTTTGCTCCGATCTTCAAAACCGCTTTATGGGGTGGGGAACAACTTCGACCAATGCTCGGAGCGACGCCGAGTCCGGAACCGACCGGTGAGGCCTGGCTGCTCAGCGACGTTCCCGGCAGCGAAACCGTCGTCTCGGAGGGTCCGCTTACCGGCAAAACACTCGGCGAGTTGATCGTTCTCTTTCCGGACCGTTTACTCGGTCGCTCTGCGTTGGCGGGCAGTCGGTTTCCGTTGCTTCTGAAGTTTATCGAGGCTAAACAGAATCTGTCCGTTCAAGTTCATCCCAATGATGCTCAGGCCAAGCGGCTCGAACCCGAAGGGCCATCGTCCGGAAAGACGGAAGCCTGGGTGATTCTGAAAGCCCAGCCGGAGAGCCTGATTTACGCGGGGCTAAACTCCGGTGTTACCCGGCAATCGTTCGAGCAAGCACTGCGAACCGGCAAAGTTCTCGACACTCTCCATCAATTTCACGCAAAACCGGGAGAGTCTATTTTCTTGAAAGCCGGCACCGTACACGCGATCGGCGCGGGGTTGATGTTGTTTGAGATCCAGCAAACCAGCGACATTACCTATCGCCTCTTTGACTGGGAACGAGTTGACTCGAAGACCGGAAAACCTCGCACGCTCCATCTGGAGAAATCGCTCGAATGTGCCGACTTCGCCGCGGGGCCGTGCCTTCCTGCCGATCCGAGTATCGTCGAGGAACACCCAGGACGTTTTGAATTACTCGTGGACTGTCCATTCTTTCGCCTCATTCGGCATCGTTCGAAAGCTCCATTCTTCGTGGGGATGCCGGAAGAATGCCGGGCGATCGTGGTCATCGAAGGAAACGGAATGCTGGTTAGCTTTGGCAAAAGTTTTCCTCTGAAGGTGGGCGATACCCTGCTTCTGTCGGCGGAAACGGGAAGATGCGAGTGCGTCCCATCGGGTTCGTTGACGGTTTTGGAGTGCTGCTTGCCGACAAGGCGTTAGCCATCAAGGAGGCTCTGTCATGCGGTGCGTTGAAATCAGTGGCTCTGACGATCGCATGGATTGCCGCGAAATGTTCTACGAACCGATCAATCCGCTTCCGCAGAAGTGTCCCAAGTGTGGCTTTCCAGACCTTGACCACGTTTCCCAACCGTATTTCCTAGTCGAGAGCCGGACCATGACGCCGAACGAGCTGGCACTTGCCGAGAATGGCAACTTCTTCATTCGCGAGCGAGTTCGGAGGGTCTTGGACGTTCTGGCACCGGGCCAATGCACCTATTTTCCTACCTGTTACAAAGGAACGTCGGAAAAGACACCGTGGCTCCTTTGCCTCCCAAGCCATCAAATTGTCACTGCCAAGGTCAACCCTTCAATCCCGCGCTGTGAGGCGTGCGGAGAACCACGTTCCGCACATCCTGGTTCGCAGTGGAGCGAAACCTTGTTTGGCACTCCGCCGTGCGACCAGCCGAAGGGAACGGGTTGGACCAGCGATTCAGACTACGAAATTCTGAAATCCGCGACCTGGGGATCGTCCGAACGAGGATGGGACCAGTGGATCAGCCGTAACCTGTTCTTCTCGGTTCGCCTTCTTCACCTTCTCAAGAAGATCAAGGCCAAGGGTTTCTATGAGGCGACTTGTCAGAAGCCGATGACACCAGACAAAGACGAATCTGCGTGGATCAAGGACAAACTCCAGCTTCTCGAAGCAAGCGGTATTCCGTTCCACGCAGCCGGTACATTGTCCGACGATGATGCGAAGTGGTTGCGTGACTACATCAAGATCCATGTCCGCGAAGTCGAGTTAGATTGGGACATCAAGGCTGTTGAGCGGCGAGTCAAGGCCAAGCTTCCAAAATCTTATATCGATTTCGTAAGCGCCATTGGTCCAACCTCCTTCGAGAACATCGATGAGCAAGAAGGATTTACGGCTTCGATTCTCGGTCCCAACGACCTTGGCCTCGAGGACTACGCTGGCGAATTCGAGGACGAAGAATCCAGATTGGTAAATGGATTGACTTTTGCGACAACCGATCATGGGGACACTTTCTGCTTCGATGTTCAGAAGGGCAAGAAAGAGTACGCCGTTTTTCTTTTCAAGCATGAATACAATCTCTTTGAGCCGTATGCCGATAACTTCGCTTCGTGCATCAAGCGGTTTGTTGGCGGGAGTAATGACTAACCGAACGCCGCGCGAATCATGATTGAGCCTACGATCGATCTCAATTGCGACCTGGGTGAAGGTGTCGGAACGGATGCCGATGTCTTGCCGTTCATTACTTCCGCAAATATTGCCTGTGGTTTCCATGCAGGCGATCCCGAAACTGCGTTGGCCATCATTCGACTGTGCCAGCCGCTTCGAGTGGTGATTGGGCGCATCCCGGCCATCCCGATCGCGAGCATTTTGGGCGACGAGAATTGAAGCGCTCACCAGCGCTGGTATTTGCGGACTGCGTTTATCAGATTGGCGCGCTGGTCGGATTGGCGAAGAGTACCGGAGTAAGACATCGTTACGTCAAACCTCACGGCGGGCTGTATCATCAAGCATGCCGAGAGGATGCCTATGCCAAAGTCGTCATCAAAGCGGCCAAGATCTTCGGCATGGCTCTGGTGGGATTACCAGGTTCGCGCCTCGAAACCCTTTGCCAAGGACATTGCCCCTTCTTTGCCGAAGGCTTTGCCGATCGGCGCTATCGCTCGGACGGCTCGCTGGTTCCGCGCACGGAACCCGATGCCTTTATCGAAGACCCTGAAGAGGCGGTTCAGCAAGTCGATCGACTCATCCGCGAGCAAAAGGTACGAACCATCTGCGTTCATGGCGACAATCCCGAAGCGCTCATGTTCGTGAAAACCGTGCGCGAAAACCTGCTCAAGAAGGGTTATCGAATCCAGGCATTCGCATGAGTTTTCAGATCGTTCATCCAGGCGCATTCAGCATTCTTGTCGATGCCGGCCGGCCTCGGCATCGAAGTCTTGGAATTCCCTTCGGGGGCGCAGCAGATCGGGCTGCCTGGCAGATCGGCAACGCTCTTTTGGGCAATTCTCCAGAAGCTGTTGCCTTGGAGATCGCGTTTTCGGGACCAACGCTTCAGGCCGTCGGGGATATCGATGTTTGTGTCTTTGGCGCACCTTTCCGCATTCGACTCGACTCGCAAAGCTGTCAACCCGCAGCCACGATTTCGGTTCGAGCGGGACAAACATTGTCCATTGGCGGGACAACGCTCGGCGTTCGCGGGTATCTCTGCGTCGCGGGTGGTTTCAAGGCGAAAGAAACACTCGGTAGTCGATGTGCGTTTGAGCCGGTGAAGGTAAAGCAGATTCTGCGTTGCCGAGGCGCATCGGCCCGAAGCAGATCGCTGGAGTACTGCGATGCGAGAGAGTTACTTGAAACCGGAGCTGACTCCGACGAAATCCGGGTCGTGGCTGGACCTCAGAAGAATTGGTTTCCGAATTCTCCTTTTTTCGAGCAATCGTTTCAGGTTTCAACTTCGAGCGACAGAATGGGGATTCGCTTGCAGGGTGGTGCGCTGGTTCGTCCAGCCGCGAGATGGTCTCGGAAGCGGTGGCACCCGGTGCAATCCAGGTCACCAATGATGGACAGTGCATCATCCTGGGAGTGGACGGCCAAACGATCGGCGGCTACCCGAAGATCGCTCATGTTATCCGGGCCGACCTGGATCGGTTGGCGCAGCTTCGACCTGGGCAGTTTATTCGTTTCCGCGAGGTGACGATTGAAGAAGCCGAGGAGATTGGACAACGCAATCAACAACGATTGGCCACTTGGATAAAACGGTTGGAATTGCCGGCTTGAGTGTTCAGTGTTCAGCAAAAGCTATCAGTTACACCCGATTTCTTTACTGAACACTGAACACTGAAAACTGAAAACTTACTCGACATTCAGTCTTTCGATGAAGTCTTCGTAGTCCTTTTTCTGTTTCTTTTCCAAGGAAACCTTCTCCGTGAGTTGGGCCTGAACTTTCTCGATCGCAGTTTCTTCTTTGTCGAGTTTATTCAGATACCGCTTGTGGAGATCGGAGCCTGGCGGCAGCTTGTCGAGGTTCACGCGGAGCCGGGCTTGCTCCTCGTTGATGTCCTTCACTTGTGTCCGCAGCTCCTTCAAAGTCGATGAGGTTTGATAGAGCGCATCGCGGAGCGAGTAGCCTTTCTTCAGTTGCTCCTTCACCGCATTGCTCGGAATGGGGCTGCTCGTCAACTCTTTGAGCCTATCTTCGCTCAAGTTGTCGATGAGTTCCCGCTTGGGAATCGTCCGTTCCTCGCTTACTTCCTGCTTGACCACCTGATTGGGCTTGGCCTTGAGCGTGAAGCGGTGTTTGATGCCTGCGGCCTCGATCGGCTTGTCCTTGCCGACGAAACCCCAATTGGGTCGAACCAGGTGATCCAGTTCGAAGGTGCGTTCGACGTCGCCCAGGTTGCGCAGGTGATACGACACGGTTTCCTGCTGCTTGCTGGTCGTCATCACGTCGCCCTTGACGAACTTGGCACTCATCAACTCTTCCGGATGCGTCTTCTTGACGAACCACATCTCGAACCCAAGGGCGGTGACGTAGCGCTGTTGGGGCAGATCGTTGGTTCCCGGTCGCGGCGGCGGTGTTCCCTCAACGGTCAGGAGCGGGAATGTTTCGGGTTTTGAATCCTTTAACTCTTCCATGAGTTGTCTTGAAACGGTGGCCCCTTTCGCCAATGCGAGCTTGATGCAATACCGTTGCGCGTTGTCGGCGTCGGGCTTGATATCGTCGAGCAACTTGCGTTCCTTGGCAACTACGTGTTCCAGATAGACGGTTCGATCGACATCGGCACGGTTGCGGATGTAGTAGGTGGTCGAGCGGCGATCCTTGTGGGTCACGCGCAATTGTTCGACCGTTTGACGGGTAGGAGGAGTCCAGGGGACGTTTGTTTGGACTGCTCGGCCTTGCTGAGGCACGGCCTCACGCGCCGGCTGTGGTGCGGCGGATTCACCGATGAATTGCACCGTAAACGTGTCTTCGGGCCGGCGTTGATTGTCGGTCCAAACATCGAGGCCGAGCGTTGTGGCGAAGCCGGTCCAGTCGGTTTGACGGGTTGACTGGAACGGATCGATACGCGGCAGTTCCTCGCTGACTTCGTATTTCACCAACTCACCGGGTTTCACCTCGACTGCGAAGCGATACAAGTCGCGCGTGCGCTCGATCGGCTTCTCGGCTTCGCCCGTCTTCCAGGCGTCCTTATCGTTCTTATCCTTGAACTGACTCACTTTGCGGGCATCGGCAAAGCTCCAACCCGTCCGGACCTGCTGCTCCAACACCACCCTGCGAGTTTCCGGCGAACGATTCTTCACGACATAAGTTCGCGTTTGACGGAGCTTGTACTGAACGGTCAATAGCCCGTTTTCGACTTTGACCGTCATCTCGGGGCCGGGGATCACTTTGTCGAACGGCTTCACTTCGGTTCCGGTGTCGATCGCGTAGCTGATGTACCGTTCTTCGCCAGGCTGCAAATCGGCGATTCGGGCGTCGCCGGAGTAATGGGAATCGTCATAAACGGCGATCGGCCCGGACATCAGCGATTGCTTGCTGTTGTTCTTGATCTTCATGCCGAGGAGCGGATTCTTCGGATGAACGCGCTCGTTATAGATGCTCACCCGGGTCGCTTCGATAGGCTGCTCCAACACCGGGATCATCGCCGATTGTTGCCGGGGCAAGCTGACTTTTTCTTCGATGACGTAGCGGGCGGGATTGCCGAGTTCCTCAGCGGTCAAGGCGGCCTCGATCAATTCTTGATCGGTATTGGTCAGAATGCTACCGACCTGTTTCGCCATTTGCTGGGCTTTTAGTTGACTAGCCCTGTTATTGTTGTCTGCAGGGTTTTTGTTATCATTGTTCCTTCGTTCTTGAAATTCCTGGTACGTGAGCCGGGCATTTTGCTGAACCTGAGCGGAATTCTGATACCGGTTGAAACTGTTTCCGATCCCACCCTGGAAGCCGAACTGATGCCCAAGTTTCCGACCTGACCGAGCCCTTGTTGACCGCCCTGTAGTATCTGTTGTCCAGGTTGCTGTTGCTGAATCAAACCGGAAGTGATGTTATTTGTGGCGATGCCACCACCGAATCCAGCGCCACCCTGCAAGCCGAATTGTCCTAAACCGGGGTTATTTGCGAAGTTGGCGAGAGGCCCCTGATAAGACTGTGGACGCAATGTTGCGAACAGGGCCGGCTCAACCACCGGACGAGGGATGAACAGGGGCGGATAGAGATCCATCTGGAAGGAGATCGGTCTGCTGGAAACGAGCGTTAGTTTGACGTTGTTCCAGTCTTCGTCCGAGGTATTCTCGATGTTGGCCCAGCCGAGCAGCTTGGGCTTGTTGTCTGTGCCCATCACAAGGCGATAGCTCGTCTTCCAGATTGGGTTTTCCACGACGTAACCGACCTTCACTTCTCTTTTGCCTTCACCCTTGAAACCCAGACGGACCGATTTCTTTTGGCTGTCGTGCGCTGCCGCAACTACGTCGAGCACCGCGCCAGTTCATTTTCCAGAGTCTGGTTGAGGAACCGGAGCCTTTGAATCTGAGTGACGGGAACGCTCCGAAGGCCTTCAACGCATTTGAGATTGAGGAATTCCATCTCAGCCGTTACGGTCGAGGTCGTGCTCGGCAGCCGATGGGCCGTTTCCATGCCGATGATGACGCCGCTGAGCGTACCGGGTAAGCCGGTGTTGGTCGCTTGCAAAGTGATCTCGACCTTCTCGCCGCGGGCCTGATTGAGAATCTGCCCGAGACTTGGGTTGGTGCTCAGATCGAGTGCAAAGCTTTTCAGTGTCTTTTCGATAGGCTCCTGGCTATCGTAGCGCAGGGGCATGGTTTTGCCCTTGGCGTCTTCGACGACCAGGCTCTTGATGAGGTCATTGATGTCGGAGGCCGGGAATTGCAGATCGACACGGGCTTCGCCTTCAATTTCGCCCGAGCGCTGGAAGTAGCCGACGCCGCTGTTGAACAAGACGACTTGTGTTACCGGCAGGGGATTCGTTTGCTTCAGATGCTTGCCGTTGCCGTTTCCGGCAGGCAGGGAATCCTGGACATCAGTCTTGGCCACGGTTTGGGGCGCTGTCTTCGCATCGTCTCGCCACGCGAGTGTGACTGCCACGATGGATGCGACAACGAACAGCCCAAGTGCGCTTTTGCGAAGCATGGTCGTTCCTCAAGGGATAGAGACGGAGAGAGAAAGGGCGAGCGATGGGAGCAATCATACCTAAATTGCTGCAAACGCAATAGTAAGAGTTACAGCAGTGTTACACGCGCTCAATAAAAGAACACAAATGAAAGGGAATTGTTGGCTTTGACTCAAAATTCTAAATCGCAAATTCCAAATCACAAACAAATCCAAAATCCCAATGAAGACATGAAAACTAATCCTTGGCGGTTGAGGGGTATGCGTTTTGTTCATTTTGTAATTGGAATTTGTTTGTGATTTGCGATTTGGATTTTGGGATTTTTGAGTCGAAGCCGGAGTTGTCTGTACTGCTAATGTCGAAAATCTTTGCGCCGTACAGAGAGTTAGGGCGATTTCTCGCCGAAGGCGAGCGTCGGGGCGTTAGCCCGACGTGGGCTCCACCCACTGTTGCTTGGATTTAATTCAAGCGGCGAATGTCCGGTGCAAAGAGGAGCGGTTCGGCAGATGCAGTCCACGTCGGGCTAACGCCCCGACGCTCGCCTTCGGCGAGCCTTTGACTCTTTTGGTTGCGGCTACGCCGCGCTGTGAAACTGTGATTACCGGGGTCGCTGGGCCATTGCCATGATGCAGTCCGATCGTCCGGCCAGGAAGCATAACCAGGTGGCCAATCGGGCTACTGTTTTGAGGCGTAAAAGATGTTGAAAGAGATTGGCCTCTCCTGCCTGGATCGCGGTGCGAGCGGATTGCCGCAACCATTCGGGATGAGCTTCCATCCGCACGGTTTGAATCTGAAATCCAGCCACTTCGAGCATGGTTTGCAGGGTCGAAGTAGTGAAATGGGTGAGGTGTCGAGGCAGTTCGAGGGCGAACCAGTTGTGTGTGAACCAACGATAGGGCCAGCTATCGATATTCGGCACAGTAACATAGAGCTTTCCGCCGGGAGCAAGCAGCCGATAGGCTGCCCGGATGCATTCCATAGGTTGATGAACGTGCTCCAGCGAACTCCACATACAAACTACATCGAAGCTGTTGGGCCGTAACTTCGGATGGGGCAAGGTTCCGGCATAGACTTTCAGGCCCAGCCTTTCGCAACTCCCGGACGACTTCCACAGAGGCATCCATTCCCGTCACGTTCCAACCTTGTTCACGCATCCGACAAAGATATTCCCCGCCTCCGCAGCCGAAATCGAGGAGTCTGCCTTCGCCCAACCACGGTAACGATCGGCGTTCGGGACAGGGTCGGCCGGTAAAACGCCGAAAGGGATACCAGCGGCGACGCGGCTTTCGCGTCAGGCTTGCCCGTCGATGCGGCTCATACCCGATAGGGTAGAATCGATCCATACTCTCAAACGTGGGCCGGGGATTCGTGAATTTCAATCCGCACCGGTCGCAGCGGACGATGGCGAATCGCAGCCCGGTGGAACCTGGATAGTTATCAGCTCCTTCGATAACTGGATGCCAATGATCGTGCCGGCACATCGGACATGGAACTTCTTCCCATGTCATCATGGAAGAAGTCGCCCCAACGAGGGGGGCAGCCAAATCCGTAGCGGTCACCATCGAGCCAATCCTCTCTCCAGGTTCGAGCGGGAAAAACACCGGCCCGAAGGAATACCTCCTATATCGCCCAAACGCAAAATGGTCAACCCGGACTGACGGAATGATCTGGCAATCAAACAATGACCAACGCTATTCCGTTGTGTCGAATTCGGGTAGTTTCTGTAATACTCCGGGCGGCGAGGAATGAGAAGCGGCGAACCCGGACAAAATCGTGCTATTCGGTTCGGCAGCGCACGGCACCATGAAGCCCGACAGCGATTATGACTTTCTGGTGATCGTAAAGCGCAAGTTCTCCTATTGGCATTTGTTGAACAAAATCGAGCGACATTTGCGGGGAAAAGGTGCCCCCGTCGATATCGTCCTTGTCACTTCGGCCGATGCGCACCGCTATCGAGACACACACTGCCTGGTGATTGGCCCTGCCTTGAAAGAGGGGAGAGTCATTTATGACTCCGAAGCGCCGGCCGCCGAATGACCCACGCGAATGGCTGAATCGAGCGCGCGGGAAGAAATAATCGCCCTACATCCCGTTTTTCCAGCCGACCCCCATGGCATCCTCGATCCCGGCATTCGCTGGTTCCCAGCCGATGAAGCCTTTCGCGAAAAACGCGCCGACCAGTTGATGCCGCGGTTGGTGTCCATGGGCGAGCCGAGCGGCATAAAACCAATGATTGATCGCACCCTGAAGTTTCCGATGGAGAAGGTGAAAAATCGATTCAACCCCGTTTCACGGCATGGCGCGTAAAGGGTTCCCGATCTTCCCTATTTTGTTTTGTCTTGTACTTCCTGAATTCACCGTTTAGGATCAATGTTAGAGATGTGGGAGCGAAGCTATGCCCTCTTCCGGACGAGGACACTTCCCTTTCCCCATTCGTCCCCGGCAGTTCGTGCCGACACCCCGAGTAAGCGACATGGCACAGTTTTATACCGAAGATGAAGCAGCGGAGAAGGTGAGCCTTCCTGTCGACGAGTTCAAACGTCGTTTGCGCGATGACTGGAAGCATATCAAACCGCTCCGCGACGGCAGTAAGAACCGTTATCGTGCGGAAGTCATCGATGAACTGGCACGCAGCCTGGGTCTGGGCAGCAGTGACCCTGACTTGAACGCAGCCCACTCCAGTGAAGAATTGAATGTACCCATTCATCTGGACCTGGAAGATTCCGGCCCCGCGCCGGTCGTAGAACCTAAACCCAAGGCGGAAAAGTCACGAAGTCAGCCAACTGAGGAAGTTGAGAATCTGATCGTTCTTGAGGAGGAAAGTTCAACACCCGGCGGTGAAGATGTGTTTGTTCTTGCGGACGATTCTGCGCCGGCCCCGCCCCCAAAATCGGCACCGGCATCGTCCTCCAAATTGGGTGTCAAGCCGGACAGCGACGTTCGACTGGAGAAGTCCGACCGAAAGACAAAAAAGAAATCCGATGACTCGGATTCAATCGTGACTGAAGAAATCGATTTGGGTGTGATGGCAGGTGGAAGCAGCGGAAAATTGACGGGGTCGAGCAAGAAAAAGCTTTCTCCAAGTTCCTCCAAGATCAATAAAGGAGGGTCCGGAAAGATCAGCAACCTCGACAAGACCACCGTCCCACCCGAGGAGGATAGCAGTGAGTTCGAATTGAGTCTGGACGTGGACAGTAGTGATGAGTTTGAACTGTCGCTATCGGAGGACAGCAGCGGTGAAATTTCACTGGGAGATGTCTCCGCCGGCACCGCAGGCCCCAGGAGTGGAATCAATCTCGGCAATCCTCTGGATTCGGGACTGTCTCTGGAGGACAGCGGCACCGGCGTGAAGAATGGCGGCCCCAAGAGTGGCACGTCCAAGACCGGTAAGAAAAATCCGTCTGCGCCGAAACCGGCAGCGGATGAGGAAGAGATCGACTTTGAACTCAGTCTCGATACACCCGGGGCATCCAGCAAAGGACTGGGCAGCAGCAAATCTTCAAGGGATCTTGCAGATTCGGACAGCGAATTTGAATTGACGCTGGACGGTGAATCCGGTTTGAGCGACTCTCTGGAAGTGGATACGGGCGACCTTACGGGCGGCGAGCAGAAGGGCGATATCTTCGAGACCGATTTCGAGATTCCCGCGCTGGACGATGACTCCGCGTCGGAAGCGGTAGCTCTCGATGATGCCGATACCGATCTGGAAAGCTCCGACTTCGATTTGGCGGTCTCCGAAGAGGACGTCGGCCTCAACGATGAAAGCGCCAGTGAAGTGGTGGCGATCGATGATGAAACCGAAGCGACCAAGCCAAAACCCAAGAAGAAAAAGCCGGCGAAACCTGCCCAGGATGAATCCGATGTTGTCGTCGCGGACGACGATGCGGTCAGCTTCGACGATATGGATCTCGATCACGGCATGTCGGCCAGCAAGGCGCTGGAAGGCGTCACTCCCGACGAGGAAGGCGAAGGCGAGGAGGCTGAGCCTGGGCAAGTGCAAACGGTCTATGTGGGAACTGCTCCCTGGGGTGTCTTCCCCGCACTTGTGCTTTTGCCGGCCGTCGTCATTGTGTTCATTGCCGGGTTGATGGGCTACGAATTGATGCACAGCATCTGGGGTTACCATCAGCCGACGAAGCCGACGAGTATAGTCGTGGACAATGTTGCACAGATGTTTGACATGAAACCAAAAGAATAAGGTTGCGGGTGGCGGAAAAAGCATAAACTAATCGCAAAGAGCTGTTCATCGGTCTTCATCCGAAGGAAACTCCGATGCGATCCCATCTTGCATTTTCCATTTTGGTTTTCGGTATCTTCTTTTCGGACAGTCAGGCACTGTCTGCTGCTCCTCTCAAACAAAAGGATCCGATCCAGGCAGCAATCAAAAAAGGGGCTGATTACCTCATTGCTGTCCATCGACCCGCGCCGAACTACAACGGCGGTTCAAATGCCATGGGAACCGCCTGTCTTGCGGGCCTGGCGCTGTTGGAGAGTGGCGTTTCCGAGAAAAACCCTTCGCTGCAAAACATCGTCAACTACGTGCGTGCGGGCTGCCTGAAAGAAAACGGAACCTATCAGGTATCGCTGTGCATCATGTTTCTCGATCAACTCGGACATCCGGCGGATCGGGTGTTTATCCAGTTCCTCGGCTATCGCTTGATGAGCGGGCAAACTGCTGGAGGAGGTTGGAGTTATCAATCGGACGGCTATGCACTCAACCCGCAGGCAGAGACCTATTTGCGCAACTCATTCCTCACCGAATACAGACTAACAAGCAAACCGGCACCTGTGAAGGATCGGCCACCCGTAGTTAAGGATCAGCCAAGGCCGGACATTGAGATCAAAACGAACGACCCACCGCCGAAAAAGGAGCCGCCCAAGAAAGTGACTCCCAAAGCAGAGCTGCCTGCACTCGCGCCATCGGTAAAGAGGTTGATCAATGAAATGGGCCGTAACCCAAAAAATCCGGGAGCTTTGCAGCCTGCTTTCAACGGCAGAGCCGGCATGGATGGCGACAATTCCAACACTCAATTCGCCACGCTGGGTTTGTGGTGCGCACGCAAACATGGAGTTCCGGTCGAAAATGCGATGCGCGCTCTTGATACGCGATTTCGCCAGAATCAGGGTGGAGACGGTGGCTGGTGCTATTCCGGCGGGGTCGGTTCCACGCCGACGATGACTTGTGCCGGTTTGATTGCCCTCGCGGTGACATACGGTGCAACCGAATCGGTATTGAAGAGCGGCTCCAATGTCAAAGCACCCGCGAAGAAGGACAATCGCCCGGATCTCGGTGACGATAACGCGGTCAAGGCCGGGCTCAATTACCTTGGGGCTTGCATCCAGGGAGGCCCGCCCAATGGTAAAATGCCGATGAGGGCTTTCAACAATTTCTTAACGGGCAATTTATATTTCTTGTGGTCGTTAGAACGGGTCGGCGTGATTTACGGCTTGACGACCATTGGCAAGCAGGACTGGTATGAGTTCGGAGCGGATGCCCTGGTGAACTCCCAAATGGCAGATGGAAGCTGGAACGCCATCGGGTATCCGGGTGCAAGCCCGGAGATAAGCACACCGTTCGCTCTTCTGTTTCTGAATCGCGCCAATGTGGCAAGAGATCTCTCTGCATCCCTCAAAGGCAAAGTCCATGATCCCGGGATTTCGACTCTGCGCGGCGGCGATCTCACCAAATTCCTACCGGACCCACATAGCGATCCTTCAAAGACTACGCCTGGCGATACCATCGATCCCATGCCAATCGGTGAAGCTCCCATTGTCAATCCGATGGCACCTGTTGCCAAACCCGACGATGACTTCGACGCACAAGCTGCCAAACTCACGACTGGACTTATCCATGCTTCCGGCCAGCAAAGGACGGAAATGATCGCGATGTTGCGCGATACCAAAGGGTCGGTTTACACCAAAGCCTCGCCGCGCAGCAACTCAAATAAAGGATGATTCGCAGTCCCAAGTTCGTGAAGCGCTCGATAGCCGGCTAACACGCATGACGGTTGGGACTCTGCGGGATATGCTTGAAGATGAGAATGCAGAAGTTCGTCGCGGGTCGGCAGTTGCGTGCGGATTGAAAGGGGAAAAGCAACTCGTTCCCAATCTGATAACCTGTTTGGCGGATAAGGAGACCCCGGTCGTTCATGCTGCTCATGGCTCGCTAAAGAGTTTGTCGAGTAAAGATTTTGGTCCTTTGCTCGAAACCGATGACGCCGAGAAGGCTCGCTCCATAATTGCCTGGCGCAACTGGTGGAAAACGCAACAGAAGTAGTCTCAATCGAGCCAGGGTTTTGGCTCGGTATAACCTTCTGCGCGAATCCTTTTTCGCTCGTTTGCCTCTAATGAAGTGAATTGCCGGCCGTTGTGAATAAGATAGTTTTTTGCAACGCCGTTCAATCGGATCATTCCTGTAAGGAGCGTAACGATGGCAAGCCCGAATGTACTTGAATTTGGTGCCGACAACTGGCAACAAGAGGTTCTTCAAAGCGCTGTCCCCGTGTTGGTCGATTTCTGGGCACCATGGTGCGGCCCGTGCCGACAGCTCACACCCATTGTCGATCGCATTGCCGATCAGTTTGCAGGACGAGTGAAAGTGGGGAAAGTGAACGTGGATGAGAACTTTGAACTCGCGAACGAGTTCGGCATCTCCACAATACCGCGGCTTCTCGTTTTCAAGGGGAGTGCTCAACCGATTCATCAAATCGTTGGACTAACCACGGAAATCGAACTTACCAAGATGCTCAATCAATTGTTGGCATAAATAGAGCGTCAGAGGACGGGGACAGAGGCCAGTTCTTGCTCTGCCCTCCGTCCTCTGGCGTTCTGTCTTTTGTGCTCCGGCGCAAATTCTGGAACTCTTCCTTTCTTTCCCATTCTTCCTCAACTTCCGAAAAATCCTAAGCCGATACATAATCCGGGTCTTCCATGTTTTGTGCGAGGTGCCTGGATATGCAAACCTCCCTAGTTCCCGTTGCTTCACCCGTCGGGCTCGTTGCCGAACTTGTTGTCATCAATGGGAAAACCGCTGGAACCCGACATATGCTGCAAGACACTGTGACGGTCGTCGGACAGAGCAAGGGTTGCGACATTCGGCTGCACGTAGAAGGGGTCAAATCTGTTCACTGCATCATTGCCCTTGGCGTAGAGGGGCCTCACCTGCGTTCCTTCGCTGCAAACGATACCCTTGTAAACGAAGTATCGCTGAGTTCCGGTCTGCTGCGCCACGGAGACAGACTTACCCTGGGAAGCTGCCAACTCGAGATTTGTTTCGATCCACAGATCGAACCGTCAAACATCGGCATTATTGAGCCTAAGGGCCTGAATGAGCGTCAACAGCGCCTGGTTGATCTCCAAGCTCAACTGCATGAAGCACGCGCCACCTTTCGACAGGAACGAACCGAACAGGAAGCGGAAAAAGCGCAAGATATTTGGGCGCTGCTGCGTACTCGAAGTGAAATCGAACATCAGGAGGCGGCGGTATCGACACAGCGGCAACGACTTCTGGATCTGAGGAATCGTTTCATTAAACGATGGAAGAAGCACTGGTCCACGGAGCGTGCCAAACTCATTAAACAGACCAAGGAACTCGACGGAGATCGTACGAGCTTCCAAAAGGAATGTGCCACCCTGGAATTCCACAAGTCGCGGTTTGCAACCTATCGCGACAATGAGCAGCAAAACCTCCGAAAGAGTTGGGAGGAACTATCCGGGATGAGAGAAACATCTCCGGGAACAGACCCGACAACAAGAGGAAATGGAAAGGCAGCGACAGAAACTGGAAGAATGGAGAGATCGACTATCGACTGAACAACATCAGCTTTCCACCGGCCGACTCCAGGTCGAGCGGCGCTGCGCCCGGCTCCGCGTGGAGGCTGAGGGGTTGGAATCGAGAGTCCTCGATAACCGAGCGGTCCTGGTGCATCTGGAACGGCAACGACAATCCTTTTTTTCACATTTGCGCGAGGCGGAGCCAATCGAGGCTGCGAAAGCACCCAAAGAAGAGGGTTTGGCGAGGCAACCGAACCATGGGGAGAGCATATTACCGGTCATCGAAGAGTTAGCCGATCAACGTCTGGCCCTCCTGGAGCAGTTGGAAAACCTGGCGACGGCGCAGCGCGGTGGCAATCGGAGCAGAACGATCTTGCCGGAGAATTGGCAACGCTTGCCGAGAAACTGGGTCAACAAGAGGAAGATCTTCAACACCGGCAGCAAGCGCTCGCGCGCGAAGAGGAAAAACAACGACAAAATGCCGAACAATTGAAACATCAGCGGGAAGAATTGGAAGGCCGGCTCAGTCGTCAGGCGACCCGGGAAATGGCGTGGAGGGCAGAACGACACCGCACAGACTCGGAACTGGCATCGAAAACGGAATGGCTGGATCGCCGGGAGCAATCCGTGATCGAGCTGTTTCGTCGTTGGAGCGGCCGGCGTCGCGCGGAGCTATTACAGCTGCGCAGCGAGCACGGGCGGTGTCTGGAATTAAGGCAACGCTGGACTGCAAGCTTTCTCGTTGAAGAACAGAATCAGATGGAAAAAATGAACCAGCGACGCGAGTTGGCAGAGCAGTCATTGGTTCTCGAGCGTGCAAAACAAGAACTTCTCGACAGTGTTGAAAATCCACTGCTCGCCAGGCGAAAACTGGATCGGCTCAACCGTCACGTTCGCTCGGCGACGGAGAAGATGGAACGGACGTTGGCCGACAATCAAAACAAGCTGTTGGCCGAGCGAAAACAACTCGAAACCCTCTTTGGCAAGACTCTGGAAAGTATTGAGGAGTTGCACACCCGGGAACGAACTCTTTCCGATCGACTAGCAGAATGGGAAGTACAGCAATTAGCACTGGTGCAACGTGTCGAAGGGCACGTTCGGCAAGAAGCCGTTTGGCGGACACAACGTGAGGTTTATCAGGAGGAGCTGCGCAGACTCCAGTCGGAAATCGATCGTTTGACTGAATATCTTCTGGAAAACCGCCAGGATTTTATTCCGCTGGCGCGTGCGGCATAGCGCCGAGGGCAACCAAAAATGGACTAACCAACCAGTCGTTTGCCACTCCATTTCACAACTGCGTTAGGTTGCGCTAAATGCACGAATTTGTGTCGATTGATGTCGAGCAGCAATTTTGCATCAACTTGGCTGTACCCAATAAACTTTTCGATATAGTCCATTGACTGCGATGTGTACCGGTTTGTTCACGCCTCCATCAGCCGCCTTTCGCGCCATAGAGTGCACCGAGCAGGTCAACGGTTGAGAAGCAAAGCAAGATCGCCGGGAATGTTGCGGGCGGCGTAGACCAAAGGCGTTGAACTGTATCGTTCTCATATGCTTTAGGTCGTTCCGCAAGATTTTTGTCAGCGAACTGCATGCGTTCGGCTTCGTCTCTGCAGATCGCCATCCTCTTTCCTTTACAGATTCTTGCTGAAGTCCAGATACGGCATGAACATCTCGGGTGCTTTCACCATCAATTCCATGTCCAGTTTGGTGGTGAGGTCGCAGTAAATCTAAGCGTATTTCTGCCGTTCTTCATCCGGAAGGTGCACGTCCAAAGAATAACCGTTTGCATTATTCATCTCCCGGCAATCTTTCAGAACACTTCGCAGCCAGGATTTCCACTCATCGCCGAAAAGAAAATCCCCGACGCTCACTCCCCTCAGGAGTTGGTAATACTCCTCATCAAGCACAAATCGACGTTGCAGGGATTCCAGGAACTGCGTCAACGCATGGTAAACCGCATATCTCTTTTCGTAAAGATCCAACTTCAGCTTGGCGGCTGCGGTTTCAGCCTGCCGGTGGGAAATCCCGACCTGACGTTTCGCGATCATCCACGCGGCCACGCCAAGGATACCCGTAAACAACGCCTGAATCATCTTTACCTCCAACACTGCTTCCGCCATGATGCAGCCTCCCAAGGGCCTCAATTGAGTTATTCGTTCGGGTGGTGCGGATATTTTTCCGATTCTTCTGGCAATGTCTGGCTACTCCGTTCGGGCGCGGGTTACCAGGGCTTCCTTTACGCAGCGACAAGATTCGAGCAGGAGAAAGCATGGGCACGCCGCCGTTCATCAACAAACGGCATGAGCGGAGGAAGTGGGACAAGCGGTATCAACGCGCCTGGCGTTGTCCGGAGGAATTAGTGACATGCTCGGCTATGGCTCGTTTAAGAGTTTCGATAGCTTCCCACGCCAGAGGCCCATTGCATTTTGTCTGCAAGACATGCGATGGATGCACCATGTACACAATGGGAATCGAGGCTGCGAACATGCCCTGAGACTGCATGATGGACAGTCCAATCTCGGCAACACGACCGACGGCAATAATCAACTTGGGGTTGCATAACGCGATGAACTCTCGCAATCGTGGTTGACATGCCGCGATGGCCTCGTCGGGTGGCTTGCGTACTGCTTTATGCCCTCCATCATTGCTTCGGGGGATACATCCAACGAGGTTTGTGAAGGCTTGTTTTGCACCATTTGCTCCGGCCCTCTTTATGAAGTCATCGAGAACAACACCGCACTCCCCAACAAACGGCAATCCAATTACGTTTGCTCCAACCGAAGGTGCTTCGCCGACGAACAACACATCACACGGAATCTCACCTCGAACTAGACACTTCTTCGCGCCGGGACACAGGCTGCTTCCGCAACCCTCCTTCCATCGCGCGTTAAACGATTGAAACATCGTCTGCTCGGTTCGCTCTATGAGTTGTGGCATTGCGGCGTATCCTATTGAGCAACGTGTCGCGTTCAGGCTCCAGACATCGCATTTCTTTTCCAATGATTCTATGTTTCGTGTTCGTCGCCGTCTTACTTCCCTTTCGTTTCAATGCGACTCCATGTCCCGCTGAGGGGAAAACCGAACCGGTGGGCTTCTCATCGCTCGTGGGTTGAGCCACTGGCAGACGAGACCCATAGTTCAAATCAATCAAGAACTAACCACAGAGTCACCGAGGACACCGAGAAGACAAACCCGCGTTGGAACAAGAGCGATTTCCTCCCGACCGCGACACTGGTCGCGTCCGTGAGAAATCTCGTTTTTTTTGGAACATTTCCTCTTGCAATTATGAACATGCCTACAGTATATTGAATAATGTGAAAGGAAATCCAGTTGTGTGGTCCAGACAACAACCAGAAATTGGCTCCCTCCAATCGCGATTCGACGGGAGATCGGAAAGAACGTAAGAGTGGGAATTAAGCCGGTTTTCTGGAAGAAGAGTCTCACCCCAGTTATCCAGCAGGCTAGCAATGAGGAAATGCAAATAGCGGTTGCGTCATCGCGTAACTTCGGAGATGAGTATCGGTTCTCTGATTAACCGCAGAAACCTACATCAATTCCTTGGGAACTTTCAGAAAAAGTTTCACACTGCCGAAAATACTGTGGTAAAAGTGAGATCGACAAGCTATTTTGACTTTCCACAAGTGCGCAAACGCGACTTGGTTATTTTCTCCCAATCTGAGAGAATAATTCTGGCATTCCGATCGGGACGCCCAAACTCAAGCCAACCCATCGCGATGGGTTAAAAAATGTCAACAGACAATCATGCATCGGACAATGGGGGCCCTAAGTTTAGCCTGGAGGATCTCTCCGAGCACACCGTCAATTACGGCGTAGATTCCTACCCGCCAATTGAGCCGAACAAGGAAACGACCAGAGCCCACAATATCTTTTCTCAGCTACGGGACAAGTGGCCGCACCTTTTCGAGTCGCTGACCGTGGGCAATCAATTTGTAATTCAATCAAACTTTGAGGGCGAATCAAAGGCAAAGTTCCCATCTGTGACCTTGGTTGTCAATCCACGTGGTCCAGTGTTTGCTTTCCCGGTTAAGGGTGTACAGTACGGCGGCGCTGTTGATTTGCGTGGCACTAGCCTCGATGATGTTTTCATAGAAGGTCTTGAAATAGTGCTCAGGAACATTTATGGTCGCAAGGTAATGAAAGTTGGCGTTACTCATCACCTACTTTTCAAGAGCGGGACATTTGATTGCGGACCGTGGCTTGCGCCAAACTTCATGCAATTCGATGAGGCCAATTTGGTTGGCAGCAATTGCGGACTGATTTATAAGCACGATTCAACGAACATACTAATACAAATGGCGTCGGTTGCGATTCAAACCGGTAGAGTCGCCGTGGTGCAGGGCATGCCGACAAGTCAAATTGTTGGTCCCGAAAACAAAGAATTTGGACTTATGGTCAATCTGCAAGTTGGCAGCGATGATTTCGGTCGCCCGATGGAGCAACATGAAATTCAGGCAGTCCTTGGTGCCGCTAATTCAGTATGGCCAGATAAATTAATCGAACTTATTAATACAAGGAAATTGAAATGAACGCCGTAATAAATCCGGTTGATGTGATGAGAGCTGGAGCCGATGTGATGAAAGCTGGAGTGCTTTCAGTTGGCATGAATATGGATTGGTATTCCCTGATGATATTGTCTGGTGAATCGATAAATACTGTTGCATCTTACACTAATGTACCAATTTTGCCAGAATCGCCATTTCAGAGCATTCTCCCAGAACAGACCATCGAGCTCAAGGAAGTAACCGAGGACGAGATGTGGTCAGCATTAGGGAAACGCTCATTCCACCGCTGGGCAGAGGAGAATGAAGAATAAAGTGCCTGAACCAGGGGAAATATACTATGCGGACGCCGGAAACGAGTTGCGTAGACGGGTCATAGTGGTGTCACGCAAAGAATTGAATGCTGGGCACTATGTCGTTGTTGTGCCGGTAACGTCAACGAAGTTTGAAGAAAGGTCGAAGCAACCGAATTGTGTTGCTTTTTCGGCTGGCACATTCGGTTTTACAAAGGATTGTGTAGCGCAAGGCGAACAAATCTTGGCGCTTGACACATCTGCTATCGATTTCAAGTCAGGGCCGATCAATCAATTAAATGATGAAGCAATGCGAGAGGTAATCCGAGCAATCGGTTATGTGATCGATGCCGATTACGAACTAATATAGTGTATTTGCGAGTAGTCTTTCACTTCTCGTATTCCCATCTTTTTCGGTTCTAAACCGATTGCCCAATTGGGATGCGTTCGTTTTGTTACGAAATTCGCAATCTGTTACGGAATTCAGCCGTTTTCCCGAATTCCGTAGCAAAGCCGTGTTCATCCGTGGCTGAATTGTATTTCTTTCTTTGGTCTTCTCGGTGTTCTCGGTGACTCTACGGTTAATCCGTTTTTGGTTGTCCTCTGTTCGCAGCTTGCAAGTTCGCTCTGTCGCCGATAAAACGGAGTCTCCAAGACACTCATTCTCGGAGTACAGAGAATATGATCCTCAAGAAAGACACCATTGGCGTCGGATTTATCGGTGCCGGCGACATCTCCACGTTACACGCGAAGGCTATTCAAAAATGCCACGGAACCAGGCTCGTTGGTTTGTGGAATCGTTCGCAAGAACGGGCTTTACAACGAGCAAATGAGTTCGGATGCAAGAACTATCCAACCCCGCAAGCGCTGGTCGCCGACCCTGCAATCGACGCTATCTTCGTTCTCACCAATCTCGAAAGCCATCTGGAATATACCAAGCTGGCACTCGAAGCCGGAAAAGCCGTTCTGGTCGAGAAGCCGGTAGGCGTTTCCGTCGCGGAGATCGCGGAAATGAAGCGCATTGCCGATGCGAACGGCTTGTTGTGCATGCCGGGCCACAACTACATCTATGAATCCGGGATGATGCGCACGCATGAACTGGTCGAGGCCGGCGACCTGGGTCGAATCGTATCCGCCTACGTCATGTACAACCTCCATCATAGCGAGGAAGTCGCCTCGCGCTATCCGGGTGTGGTGAGACAGATCCTTACCCATCATTCCTACATCTTGCTCTATCTCGTCGGAAAGCCGAAAGAACTGCTGGCAATGAAGGCAACCTTACATTACAAGACCTATCCGGAAGAAGACATTGCGATGGTGCAGATGCGGCTCGAAAACGAAGCGCTGCACATTTCTTTGCCAGTTTCGCCGCCGACGATCACGCGGCAGATCCGTGGTCGGTGATGGTCAAGGTAATCGGGACGGCCAGCTCAAACGCGCTACAGTTACCGGGATCATGTCGAGATTAAACCCGGTCTTACGCACTCGCAGACTTACACCGCGTATCAGGGATCGATCATGAACGAGGTCAAGCATTTCATAGAGGTGTGTTTGCGCAGGGTGGGCAGCCTCTCTCGACGATGGAAGATGCCATTACCGCTCAGAAAATGATTGAAGGTTGCGAAGCATCGATCCGTGAGGGCAAGCTCATCAAGCTGTAGCCGTACTCCTCACGCTCCGCGTGAGAGGTACAGCTGTAGAAATTACCGGGAAGTGTCACTCATCCGTTGAAGATCGGCCAAGTTCTTTTCGTCGATCATCACTCGACGAATGGATGTGGCTTTTCCCGTGTCGGGATCGAGATCGATGATCGCGCCGCCCAGCCGGACATCACCCGATGCAACGTCGAATGGTGTGGGAACGAAGGTAATGGCGGCAGATAAAACCCGATCGATACAGCGGCCCAGAATGCTGTCGTAGGGGCCGGTCATCCCGACGTCGCAGATAAAGGCAGTACCGCTGGGCAAGATTTGCTCATCGGCGGTAGGAACGTGCGTGTGCGTTCCCACTACGGCGCCTGACTCTTCCTTTGAGATGATGAGCCAGAAGATATTTGTCCGCGGTGGCTTCGGCGTGGACATCCACCAGAATGCAGTGAACATCAGCAGGGAGGCCGGCAAGTATCCGATCCACGGCATGGAACGGGCAATCGACCGGACGCATATAGGTCCGACCCAAAAGCGAAATCACCGCAGCATGAATTCCTGAAGCGGTGGTGCAAATCAGATGTGATTTTCCCGGAGCCTCATCGGGAAAATTGGCGGGCTTGCAAATCATCTCTCCTTTTTCCATCAAGGCAATGAGATCGGATTTCTTGTAGATGTGATCGCCCATCGTGAAGCCATCGACGCCGGCAGACCGCAGTTGACGATACGCAGCGGGAGTCATCCCCGAACCTCCGGAAGCATTTTCTCCATTGGCGATGACGAGATCGATGTTTTCGGCTCGGCGCAGAAGGGGAACAGCGCGTTTGACAAAATCGACGCCGGGAGTGCCGACAATATCGCCGATGAACAGAAGACGCAAGGAAATGTGGGGGGCCATGACTGCTCCGCAGACGAATGTTACTCTGGATCCTCATCCGCGGCAGCAGTGATGCTCTGTGCGAACAATGCATTGATGACACCCATGATTTTGTCGTCCTGCAAAAATGCACGTAGTTTGTCCTTGAATTCTAATTGGTCCTGAGCAGTCACCTCGGTAAATTGACTCCCCGATTTCGCGAGTTCGGAATGCACCAGTTGGACAGGATAGTAGTTGGTCAGATTGTGTGTTGCTTTGAATATCGTTTCCTGATATCCGAGAAGTGGGGCGACAACATCAAACCGAAGTTCGATTTTCTTGCCCTTATCGAATGCTCGACTGCGCACCTCCCCATAAACTCGATTGTGTGTTTTCTTGCCGAGGTTAAGACCCTGCTGGCGCAGGATTGTTATCGGCGGAATATCTTTTGTCGCAGTGATCTTCGGCCACAGATCGGGAATTTCATCGACCACCATCGTTCTCCTCATGTTTCGAGCCGAATGACGATACTTGTACGGTGCGGCATCTTTTCATCTCAACGCTCGTTGCGTGGGCCTACCCTGCGGGAAGCAAATGTTTCACTCTCGACAAATACACCATGTCAAATAGTCTTCAAGATTCACGAATCGGCCCGCGATTCGAAACCTCGACAAAACCATAACTCTGGCTCGGCACCTTCGTGACACCAAATCAAATAGGTCAAGCTGTCGGGAACACCTTCTGTGATCTCCAACAACGTTAATTGGTCATCTCGAAAGAGCATTGGGGCTGAAGATTCCCAGTTTTCCCGAAGAGCATTGTGGTATGACCTAACCTCCTTTTTCCTCATCCATCGTTGCATCTGGCTGACGCTTAGCCAAGTGTCGGTTGCATATTGCACCGTGCTGGCGTACTCAAATCGTGCCTTAAGCAACGGGGTGGGGGGATAGATTTTCTTGCTGGCGAAGGTTGGGATTGTCTGCACCTCTTCGGGAGCCGTGAACTTTAGTTCTACGGATTTGTCCAATCCATGTTCTTTCATTAGCTTCTCAATGGCAGCCTTCCGGCGAGGGAAATCAGCTTCCAAAGCAACGAGGAGCTTTCGGATGCGTTTCCCCGGATTAGACTTGGCCATGATGATTCATGTCCTTTTTTACCTTCGCTCTAACTCCTACGCATAATCAAGCCGCATTTATTTGGCATAGTCCACCGACCGCGTTTCTCGAATCACCGTTACTTTGATTTCACCCGGATAATCGAGTTGCTGCTCGATCGCCTTGGCGATGTCCCGGCACACCTTGATCGCATCGGCATCGGTTGTTTGCGAAGCACTGGCAATCACCCGGAGTTCCCGCCCCGCCTGTATTGCAAAAGCCTGCTCGACGCCGGGGAAACCGCAAGCTACTGCTTCCAATTCTTCGAGGCGTTTGACGTACTTCTCAAGAGTCTCTCGGCGTGCTCCAGGTCGAGAGGCACTGATAGCATCAGCAGTTGCTACGAGGACAGTATAGATATGATCGAGGGTGACATCATCGTGATGTCCCGCGATGGCGTGCAGGACTTCCTTGCTCGTTTCGCCGTAGCGTCTTGCCAGTTCCGCGCCGATCTTCGGATGGCCGCCTTCCATTTCGTGATCTGCCGCTTTGCCAATATCGTGCAACAGTGCACAACGACGCGCCAGACGAGCATCCAGGCCGATTTCCGACGCCATCATTCCGCACAGATGCGCCACTTCCAAACTGTGTTGCAACACATTTTGACTGTAACTGGTGCGGAATTTGAGCCGGCCGAGGAGTTGAACTAACTTATCGTGCAAGGTTCCGATGTCGGCATCCTGCACGGCCAGGCGGCCCACTTCGAGAATATGTTTCTCCATCTCCAGTTGCGTTTCGACCACGACTTCTTCGATACGGGTTGGGTGAATGCGGCCATCCTGTATCAATTTCGTCAAGGCCAGCCTGGCCGTCTCCCGGCGAACATTGTCGAAGGCACTGACAATGACAACGCCCGGAGTATCATCGACGATCACGTCCACGCCGGTGCATTTTTCAAAGGTGCGAATGTTTCGACCTTCCCGACCGATGATCCGTCCTTTCATATCGTCGCTGGGAATATCGACGGTGCTTACGGTCGTATCCGCTGTGTGGCGGGCACCATAGCGCTGAATGGCAGTGGCCAGTATTTCTCGGCCTTTCTGTTCGCTTTCGGAGCGCAGGCGATCTTCAAAACGCTGAATACGTTTGGCGATCTCATCGGTCAACTCTCGTTCGAGACGTTCCATGAGCAACTTCTCAGCATGATCGCGAGACATACCGCAAATCTCATGCAGCCTGGCGGTCTCCTGTGCGATCAGGGCCTCCAGTTCCTTGGTGCGCTTCTCCAATAGCTCTTTTCTTCGGTGATCTTCTTCTGATTGTGATCGAGCAGACGTTCTTTTTTGGTCAGTCCCGATTGTTTTTGTTCCGCAGCATCCTCGCGCTTTTCCAGTCGACGCTCGTGCTCCCGCAACTCGATGCGGGCCTGTTCCATTTCTCGATTCAGTTCTTCACGCCGCCGATACGATTCGTCCTTGGCGCAACTCCGCATCCTTGAGAGTTCGTTCTGCATCTTTTTCGGCTTGCTCGATGGTGGTGCGGCGGCAGCGCGACCGCTTGAACTTCCAGTTCCCGAAATCGTTCTTCATCTACGGGCGAACGGGTTTGCGTCAAGGCGCGGGCGATCGCATAGCCCAGCCCGGCTCCCACGAGGAGAACCGAAGCCAGAATCGCGATGCCCTCGAGTTCGAACATCAGGGCCACTCCTTCCAGCGGCCCGTGCGATTTCTCGTGGACTCATTCGGTCGGTGATTGCGGAATCCCTCGGCGTCAATCCAAGTCTGAAGCGCAAGCGAAGTCGAGGCCTCCTTCTCGCTTACATTTCCGACCCGGATCAATCTCCGATCAATTTGTCCCTCCACGAACGTCCCCATCGAGAACGATCGGGCGGTGGGTCGTGGAATGGTGGAATACCATCGAACGGAGCAGCCCATCCAAGGATGAGTTGTTCCGAAACCTGTGGTCGCGACATGGAGTAATCAAACCAACCAACCATTCCTCCAACGATCCGGCAAAGGGTGATTTTGGAGAGTAATGGTTCTCTATCGCAAACAACAACTGCACGAATAACCCAATTCAAAAGAATGAGCCAAACGCACAGCCATCCCGAAAATTCGGATGTTCCAGTCGGCACGGGTGCCCTTTCATCCAATCGTTATCCGGTGAACCGCAAGGTCAGACCGAGTCAGAACTTTTGAGAATCGACGGACCGAATCACAGTCATTCGTCGAGGCTAATCTCCAGACTCCGAGCAATGAGATCGTCGACCTCACCGCCCGTCCCCAAGTAACTAGACATGGGGCATATTATCATTATGGAGAATTTGCCTCACAACGGTCAATGAAAAACACGACTAAGTTCTCGATCCGAAATAGACCGATGCCAGAAAGGTCACAATCCATTGCCACACAACCATGTCGATCTCTTGGCTGACGTTCCATTTGATAAATGCTTGAATCACCACTTCTGCAAGCATCGAAAGCATCGAGAGCATCGACAGCCAGGCTTGAAGAGACAGGAATGACCAGTGATTCCGGAAAGGCATGTACTTGAACAAATAGCCTAACATCAAGCCACCGACCAGCGCGCCAACAAGGTCGGCCAAAGTATGAGTTGCTCTGGAGATGGCTTGAGTCTTTGATACAAACGGTCACTATGGTGAAGGTTCAGGTACACTACCACAGCAACCGTCCCGGCGACGATGAGGAGCCTGAGCGTGCCGCCCGGAAGATAAAGAGGAGAAGGATCGGGGTCGTTTGCATCCGCAATCGACTTGCCATGCGAAAAGAAGAACAAGATCACCAGCGGAAGCAAGCAGTAAAGATTGAGGGGGATGGTGACGTTGGCCGAATCCGGAAGCAGCAGCAAGAGCCAGCCCATTGCCATAATCATCAATGCAAGAATTCCACGGACGCTGCCTGGAGGCAAGCCAAGAGGCGGTCGAGGGAGTTCATTTTCGGCCATTTTGTGTTCTCCGGAACAGCATTTTGAGGAGAGAAAAAATCAACAAAGGACAAAGACTCGGACTGTCCACTTGACGATTCCTATTACCTTTTTATGATTACATCTTTGAAATCCGATGGAATCAGGAAATTGTCTGCCATGTCCACATTCATGGCCAACGCCGCAACGATCGCTCCGAAATGGTATGTTATCGACGCCACGGATCTCGTTGTCGGCAGGCTTTCTGTCCAAATTGCGACCCTCCTCCGCGGTAAACACAAGCCGGAATTTACCCCGCATTGTGACACCGGGGACTTCGTCGTTGTCGTGAATTCCGAAAAGGTGAAATTCACGGGCAGGAAATGGGAACTTAAATCCTACCAAACGTACAGTCATTATGCAGGTGGTCAAAAGATCATACCAGCCCAAGAGATGCGGCAGCGCAAGCCAACTGAAATTCTTTATCAGGCCGTGAAACGGATGTTGCCGCGCAGCCGGCTTGGGCGTGCCCAACTCTCGAAGCTAAAACTCTGTGTCGGCCCGACGCACCCTCACCAGGCACAATGCCCCCAAGAATTCAAAGTTCAATGAGTCTGACCCCGGCGGTAGAAGGATTTCATAACCATGAACAAGACGACAGTTGGCGGCAAGACGTTTTACCTGGGCACCGGTCGCCGCAAGACTTCCGTGGCGCGTGTGCGGATTTGCGAAGGCACGGGCAAGTTCGTTGTCAATCATCGCTCCGTCGAGGAGTTCTTCACGGAAGAGAAAGATCGCGGTGCCGTGACCGCGCCACTGAATTTGCTCGATATGCGCACTCGAATCGACGTTCGCGTGAATGTTCACGGGGGTGGGATCACCGGCCAGGCAGGCGGCATCTTGCAAGGATTGGCACGGGCACTCAAGGTCATGTTCAGTCCACCCCCCGGTTCCGAAACTGCAGAAGGCGAGACGGTCGAGAGTGGAATCATCAAGAAATTGCGCGATTCAGGCTATTTGACTCGCGATAGCCGAATGAAGGAACGGAAGAAATACGGCCAGAAGGGTGCTCGAAAGAGCTTTCAATTCTCCAAGCGCTAATCCTTGCAACATTGTGCGGAGCCTATCCCAAAAGGACAGGCCCTCGTTTCCGGTGCTTCGTTCACCGAATCAATCGAGCGTCACCCCAGTCAACGTGATCGTTGACATTCCCGCCCGTCCCCATTTCCACAACAAGAACCAACGACTTGGCCTTTTCCACACTGACGACGACATGAACCGATCGGTTTGACCCCGTGAGCGTTCGCAGAGCATCCGGCGTGACATCCTTGCCGTCGACGTGAATTTGGATCTGCACACTTCCATGCTTGCCGAGCCGGGTATCGAGTCCCACCACTGCTTCAAAGCGTTTGTATTGTGAATCCAGGGCATATCGAATCGTCGAGGGCGCATGCAAAGCGATACCCTTGTCAGCGGTTGTATCGCCCTGAGCGTGGTGCAATTGAAAGGGTCGGCCATCCAGCGTCTGATCGGATCCCCACCCAAGTTTTTCGCCCAGGTAGGAATGATATTCATATTGGGCCGGCTTCATATCGGAGAGATAAATCGCTTTCCCCTGATACACATCCAGAGCAACGACTTCCTCCAACGGGAAAACGATAGACCTCTTCAGCAGCGTTTCGCAGAGAAGTTGGTTTTCCTTTAGCTCAGCTGCAGCAATCTTGATCCTGCTGCCATTTCGCAAGACCAGGTTTCCAAATGCAGTTGCAGGGATACGACTGCGAGTCAATTCGGTATTGAACGCAACGGCATGTACGCGTGCTAATGGAACCAGCACGGTTTTCCCCCCCTTGTCCATTCGGAGTTCCTTTTTCTCTCGATCCAGCCCGGCGAGAACCCCTTGAATGGTGTCGCCGTTGGTTAGAAGAACGTAATCCATCTTGCGCCTATCTTTGAGCCAGGGATATTTCAATAACATCTCTCGGCGATCGAACGACTGGAGCCAGAGGATTCCCAGAGAGGTGCGTGGCAATTTGATCGTTTGATCGGCTTGCATCGCCTGGCGATCCGCAGAGACTTCAACGTGAAAAAGAAGTTCATTCGCTGTACATAGAAGGCATTCTCCACCCATGCGATCCCCGTTGGTCAACCAGATTTGGGGCCCTTGAGAGAACCGGGGTACTGGTACGGCAATCCGCCGAATCGAAACTAATTCATCGGTTTTGACGCCGTCCCCATCAGCGACGGTTGCATTCCATTTCTTATCCAGTTGCCTGAGTTGGGCCAAATGTTGAGATTGACTGGCAGTAGTAATCTCCCATTGCAGCGCTGACGGCTTCATGGGATCTGCAAACAAACTACTCAATACAAGCATCCACATGGAATCATTTCCTTGCAGGAAGACAGCAGATGAATCTTCTTGTTGTATGCACGACAAAGCAAAATGGGATATGCAAACCAACCACCCCACATGTTCGAGAATTCATCTTATGATAGTAAATTAAATTTGCATGTTGCCGACGTCGTAACGATATATAGGATGTCGCCAATGGCTCGCTCTTCATATGAAACTGATGACACATCACACCAGGAGAAACATGAATGGTTAAAAGAGCAGATGAAGCCTCCGCGGACGGCAAGACTGAGTCGGTTGCACAAATGGTCCGGGACGCTCTCGATAAAAAAGGGTGGACCGCGAAGCCCGATGTCTATCGGGAGTATATCATGAATACCTTCGGAAAGGATGTTCCGAAGAACCAAATCTCGCAATACAAAAGTGCCGAGAAGCGGAAAAAAGGGATGAATAAAAAGCGCGGCAAGCCTGCCGCAACGTCGAGCGCTGAATCGAACCACGATAATCTGGATGTTATATTGGAGTTTATCGGCGACTTGCACAATTGGGAAAAGAGGCTTGGTGGAGCGAAAATCAAGGAAATTGTAATGGTTCTTTACAAGAAGGCATGAATTTGCGAAGCGATTACGCCTCTGCCATGAAGCGACTCGAAATCCAAAACAAACGCAACGATCGGACCCGATGAGGCTGGTGTTCCGATCGTGCTCTCTGCACGGACCTGATTTGCGCAACCATCTTCTTGACCATCACTTCTGCAAAATCGGCAGATAATTGTTGGGGATTTGCAAGATGATGCACGCCATTGCCGTGGCATAATGGCTACAGATCGTTGGATCGTTCCAACTGCCCGTGATACGGTTTCGACGTTCGAGAAGATCATCCCTCACAACCGGGAACCATTCGGCCCAATAACGCACCCGGCAGTCCACATCGCTTGCGCTGCGTAATACTGCCCATAGTAGTAATGGTATTCGATTTCCCGACGTGCCAGAAACGAGTTGGGTTTATATTTGAGCAGGTAGTTGAGTCCTCGTTCAATCTCCTTGCCCTGGTAAATCCCGGCGGAATACAGAGCCACCACCCCGGCTGCGGAGCGCGGAAATGCCGCAACGGCTTGCGGTTGATGGCTGAAGTACGTGAAACCGCCCTCGGGCGTCTGACACGAGCGAACATACTTCACGCACTTATCGACGACATCTTTGCGAACGGGAAATCCGGCATTGCGAGCTGCGCAGCGCCATGATCTGGCAAATCGTCACCGATACATCCGCTTGATCGGGCTTGGGATCGTAGCGCCAGCCACCTTCGCCGTTCTGCGTTGTTTCGATCAATCGAACGGCCCGTTCGATCGTTCCGCGCAGGCGCTTTTGGAGGTTCTGATCCGGCACCATGCCATAGACTTCGGCGAGAAACAGTGTTCCAAACCCGTGACTATACATGGCACCCTGGCGATTCAGAAGCGGATTAGGACTGTTGTTCAATAGACCGGCAGGGCTTTTGTGTTCCTTACTCAGCACAAAACGCAGGGCGCGAAGACCGAGGAGCCGTAGGCTCCTCGTCCCGGCTGATGACCGCCGGCCATTAACGCCAGCGCTGCGAGACTGGTGATGGCGATGTTGCCGTGATATTGGCGTTCGCCAAACGACGAATCGCCATGTTGTTCTTTGGCAAGATAGGCGAGACCTTGATTGATCGCCCGCTGCGTTTCCGGTGTGATCCAGCTGCGGAACTCATTGGCATCGGGAATGCCGTCGGTCAAAGGATTGGCCAGACTCTCGAAGCCGAAAGTGGTGCCAATTCCTGCCATCAATGAACGAGCGAGGAATCGACGCCGATTCGACAAACCAGATGAACTCATTGGGGTCGCCTTGGATGGTGAAATTCGGTTCCCGCTTACGGCTCTAATCCCACCCGCTCTTGTGGAGCGGGCTTATTCGTTGTTCTTGCGATTGCGTTCCGCGATCGAAGAGTAATATTGTTTTAATAACTCGCTGTAGCGTGGAATGAACTGCTCGCGATAATACAAATCCATTTCCTGTCGCATCTTTTCGGGCAAATGGCCCCAGACATCTTTGTAAGAGTCAGTCCGAGGCTGCATTCCTTTCCGATCGAGTTTCTTCGGCGGCGAAAAGTTCGGCTCGAAAGCCGATTTGCCCAGGGGCTGCTTTCCTGATTTGGGTTGTGGCATGGGCGTGTTATTGGCCGTCTGTTGTGAAGAATCAGCTCGTGGTTTGCGCTGAGCCCGGTTCCTTCGGGAACTGCCGCCGCTGGGCATCGGCTTCGAGTCGTTCCCCATTCCGCCCTTGGACTTGGGCTGATTGTTCTCACCCATTCCGCCCATGGGTGGTGGATTGGACGAATCGCTCGGAGGCGGCGGATCCTGAGCTTTCTTGATTAACGAATCGATATCCTTGACGATCTCATCCTGAATCGTTCTGGTATCCTTGCCCGGGTCTTTGTCTGCCAGCCTTTTGCCGGCTTCCTGGGCATTGCGGGCGATACGTTCCGCCGTCTTCACCGGATCCTCAGCAGGCTTCACTTCGTCCTTCTTTGGCTCCGGTTTCGGATCGTCCATTGCCGCGCACAGCGGCACCATGCCAAAGAAAAAAAACAGCGATAGGAAACTGTGTTTCATGGGGTATCTTCCGGTGGAGACGAAGGGGTCAACTCTTTTATCAATTTGGCAACGTCCTCTTGCGCTCTTGAAGGGCTTTCAAATCGGCGGCTTCATCTTCGCTCAATTTCATACCATCAGGATGAGCCTTATCGAAGGCCGCAGTCCGCTCCGCCACATCAACCTGTAAGGCCCGCAACGCTTTCAATTGAGCCAGAGGCGGCAGATCATCGCCTTCGGCCATTTTACTGCCCATTGGCATCGGCTTTTGTTCTCCCGGTTTTCGCGCTTCCAGCATTTCTTTGTCCGGTTTCAACGCTTCCAATAATTGGTCCAGTCGTTTTAGTGCCAAGTGTTGATTGCCCTGAATTCCCCCGAAGGCTTTTTTCTCGATTTCCTCGTCGAAAGCAACGGTACCATCCACCTGATCGAGCACATCTTCCTTGCGTTGTTTGAGTCGTTGCGTTACCTGCCTCATCGCATCGATGGAGTGTTTCAACATTCGCTCGAATACCGGGATACTTGAAATCGCTTTTCAACAAGTCCTTCCAATTCTTTGGATAGCCCCTCTTGCTGGTCGATCAGATTGTTCAAATTCGTTCGCAGAACAGCGCCCGTCTTCTCGTTGGCCCAGCCGGTCGCTTTCTTGACCGATTCGTGCAATCGTTTCGATTCGGTCAATGCGGTCTGTTGCCTGTCGCGGATCGCCCGGATCAACTCGGCCATCTTGATCAGTTTCTCACGCAGTAATTCAGTGTCTTCTTGCCGGCGCATTTCATCCAATTTGTCCTGTGCATCATCCAAATGTTCGAGGGCTTCATCTTGCCCACGATCCGGAGGCTCCCCTTGTTCCAATTGCTGCTTGGCTCCGTCCATTTGCCGCGAGCCCGACGTAAGTCTTGCGACGGCGCATCGGCCTGGAGGCGGGAGAGCTTCTGGGCGAACTCTTCTGTTTCGCGACGCAGTTCCTCTTGTTCTCGGACCAGTTTTTGAAGTTCGTCGCGTCTTTTTTCCGGATCTGAAATCTTCTTGGTTGCGTCGATTTTTTTCTGAAGAGTTTCTTGCTTCTCAATCAGTTTTTCCAACTTCTGACCGGCTTCTTCTCTCTTCTTGCTCAGCAGATCCTCCGTTGCAGTTGGCGGTTTTTCCTCCAGTGAATCGATCAGTTTCTGGATGTTGGCCATTCCCATCTGCTGAGTTTGGATGGCATTCTCCAGGCGATTTTGACGAACCTTCTCGCCGACACTTTGCAGTTGGTCTTTCAATGTCCGGCTATTACCGTCTTCGGATGCTTTGTTGAGGGCTTCTATTTCTGCCTTCAAAGCATCGCGGTTCTGGCGAATATCATCTGCCTCTTCTTGCATATCATTTGCTTGCTGCTGGAGCGATTTTTGCTCATCGGAGCCTGCGGGTTGCTCCTTGGCTTCGTCAGCGAGTTTTTTGGCCTGAGCTTCCTTCTTCTGGAGCAAATCTTCCTTTTCCTTGAGCGCCAATTTTTTCTCGGTGTTGAGCCGATCCATTTTCTCCAACAGCTGCCTGGTCCGATCGCCGATCCGATCCGGTCGAATGGCAGCGCGATCGAGTTCGGCTTGCTGTTCGGGAGTCAGTTGATCGCGTTTTGTCCCCGACATTCCGGGTTTCTGCTGATCTTTCAACTGCTGAATCTGTTCGAGTAACCGGCCCATTTCGCCGAGGATCGATCGTGCCTCTCCCCGTACCTCACCTGCACCACTCCACGGCTCCAGTCTTTCGAGGAGACTCTTCAAAGTTTCTTCCACTTCCTTTTGTCCTCTTTCTGCCTTGACCAGCGGAGATTTTTCCTTGGCAGGATTTTTGCACCTCGGCGAGTGCCTGCTCGATGGGATCGAATTCTTCTGTCGTCAACCGATTCAACTCGCCGAGGACTGTGTCGATTCGATCGGTCGAGCGCGATTTGGGAAGTTGATTATCCTTGACCGTTTGTTTGAGCCGGGCGGCATCGGCCAGCAGGCCATCTTCGGGAGATTGGATTCTGGCCCGAATCTGTTGTTGCAATTGCTCCGCCTGCAAGATTTTCTCGTGATCTTCGGGCCGTAAAGTTCCTGACCGCTCTTGCTGTTTGATCGCCTCCTGTACTTTGGAACGGGCTTCGCGTTCGAGTTCGTGCATGTGCAGAAGCTCACCGCGCAAATTCGCCAGGGCTTGCTGAACCACCGCTTCGAGTTGCGATCGACCGACAATCTGCAATTCAATTTCATGGCTTCGGCCAGGCTGCTTGATCGGATTGACTGCATCGAAATCAGTTGCCGCCACGCGAAGAATCAAGACATCGCCTTCTTTCAAAGGCGCGCCATTCTCATGGGTAAAGCGCTGAATGCCGATGCGTTGATTGACATCGAATGTGGTAAATTTACCGATGTCGGCAGCGGGAAGCGGCATGGTTCCGCGCATGAACCCCGCCAGATGCGGAAGAACCTTTCCCAACAATGCGGCATCGAACAACGGTTCCCGGCGAATCTTGCCCATTTGCGAAATTCGATACTCGATGAACACATCCTTCAATCCAAAGATTTTGTCCGTCGCATTCGCCTGAAGAGTGATCTCCGCCGTGGGGAGCACGACCAGGGGATCCCGGCCCGCCGCCGGACGAATAAGAGTGACTTGCGGAGCAGGATCGGGATGAATGCGAAAGTCAAAAAGCCGTGTGCCGCCCAAACCGGTTTCATCTTCAAATCTCAGCAGGTATGGCCCCGGCAGTCTGGGGATAAAGGTACACTCGATGAGCTTTCCATCTCCGCTGATTTGCAAGGGAATGGATGCCCAAACATCTCGACTCAACCGATAAGAAGCTGCGACACCAAGGGACTGCGAACCGCCCAACGGGGCGAGCATCGAAGCAGTAGTCAGCCGGGTATGATCGGGCAGATACATGATCCATGACTTGACGATGGGCCGGTCGATGGCTGCACGCAACGTCAAGATCGTCCCTGCGGGGGCTTCGACAACGCTGGTAGCATCCGGTAATTCAATCGGTTCAAGTTCGGTATAAGCGGGAAATATCAACTGAATCTGCGGCGAAGGCCGGCCGTTCAGTGGAACGAAGACCGGAGCAGGATGTACTGAAACGGCGTACCATTCGGTTTCCGCGTCATTCGCTCTGATCTGAAAGCGAAAATTCCGAATGAGGCGTTGCCCATCGATTCGTAAGGTAAAGGTCGAGACTTTGCCGCCTTCTTCGACACGCGGAACCGAATACATTTGCTCCTGAGGTGATGCCCCTTCCAACCACAGAACAAGTCTTGCTCGATCGGGAATGACTCCGCGAATTGCAAGTTTTAATTCGAGAGTCTCGCCGCGCCAGTCGGGTCGGTACCGGCTGCGGTTCGAGTATTTCGATGTGCGTTTTCGCGGGCCAGGGAATTGCATCGTATGGCCGGGTGAGACGGGCCAGGCTGATTTTTGTTGGAACCGGGGCTGATTGAACGAGCCAGGCAGCTCCACCTGTCAACAAGAATGCGAAGAATATCCAGCGTTTCGTACCTTTTCGACGAATCGCTTCGTTGAAGTTCAAATCAGTGCATAGTTCGTGAGCGCGTTCGATTGTCTCCCGCCGCAACAGGGGAGAGCTTTGTTCCGTCTCTTCTTCAGGAACTTCAAAAAACTGAACCGCACTTGCGAGAGAATCATTCAATTCGGGAAACTTGGTCTCGATCCGCAGTGCCATTGTCAAAAGACCACCGGCAGATCGACACGGCCGAAGCAACCAATGATAGAAGAAGACTCCTCCGAGAGAAAGAATCGAAACGAGAGCAAAGGCCCTTATGAGTGAGGGAAGATGATAGCGCCAGTCCAAAAAGGCAGCGAGGGCCGTGGAGACCAATAAGAAACTGAGAAGTTGAGAACCGCCGCGCAAGATCGTGAGAGCACGGTAGCGGAAACGCACCCCTTGAAGACGTTCGAGCAGGGAAGTCGGTTCGGTATCCTGTTGAGGTACGAGCGTGAGCGGCATATCCTTCCCCGGAGTAAAAAATCTCCTATTAGTGTAACCGGCACAACCGGATGAAGCAATCACCCAATGAGAAGGAAATGCCTATTCCCAATAGCAGCGGTACAATATAGAGTTGGAGGAGGATTGAAGGAGGGATGATCCATGTCCACCACGAAGACGATCCAAGAAATCAATCGCGAGCTTGCCAACCAAATCAACGCGGAAGCGCGAGCCGTTTGATGAGCAGCAAACTACCACTCAACCTGGATGACCTTCTCCGACAGCGAACCGTCGAGTGCGATCGGATCGAGTACAAGGCGGGCTGGAACCCGGATGCCGTGGTGCGCACTCTTTGCGCCTTCGCCAACGACTTCGAAAACCTGGGCGGCGGGTACGTCGTCATCGGCCAGGACTGCGACGAACACGGCCAGCCGATTTTTCCTCCGGTCGGCCTGAACGACAGCCAACTCGACCCGATCCAGCGGGAACTGCTGGGCTACTGCAACCAAATTCAGCCGAGCTACTTCCCGATAGGGTGGAATCTCTCTGGTGCGCCTGATTATGCCGCCCGTTTTGCGATCTTTTGGCCTGCACCTGCTTTACCCCCCATTATACGAGGTTGTTCTGTCCTTATCTGCGGCTGCTTACGAGCCTTCAGCACTCGCGCGTACGCCGCTTCCCAAACACCGCTGAGTTGCAGAACTCGGAACACCAAAATCGTTTGCGCCCCTGCTTTTTTCCAGCGCATGCCACTGAGCTTCAGACGCTGCGTGTAAACCGTCTTGCACGCCGCTTCTGTCACCCCGCTGCCCCGAGGCATTCCCAAACGTTTGTACTCGTCATAGCACATGTACTTCATCCGCTTGCGCAAGTATCGGTAGGCCTTCTGGAACGCCTCTCGTTTCTTCGCCGAAAGACCGACCTGATCCCGCAACGCCGCCGCCGAGTGTAGCACTCGATTCACGCCACGCGGTTTGCGAAGCATCCATCTCAGCATCTTCCACGCCCAACTCTTGCCGCGTTTGTTACTACCGAAGAGCAACTCCGCCATCTGCCAGACGCGTTGACTGGCGTGGTAATAATCGACAACGCGCAGCCACTGAAGCGCTCGCCCGTTCGGGGATGGACCATCTGGGCCAGCACTTTTTGGTAGTAACCGGCTTCGCCGTGGCCGGCATCGGTGACATAGCACAGTCGGGGTAACGACTGATCCCAACGACGCAAGATGTCTTGGAGCAAGCGCGTCAACGCCGCACTCATCGTCTCTTGACCCAACTCGGGTACGTAAGCCAGGTAGACCGTGCCCAAGCGTTTGCCACGCCGGTCCAAGACACTGACCGTGCCGGTGGTGGCCACTTCAAAGGAGCAACATTTTTTATAACGCAATCCCAGGGTGACCCCATCGCGTCCGACACACAACACCGGTTTATGTCGGCCTCGTGATGGTTCCGCCTGTCGGAGCCACTGAAGGACTTGCTCGACTTGAGCATCGTGTTGCTGGGGTGCCAACTCGGCCGCCATGGCGTTGCTGAAGAGTCGCAACTTCTTGACTCCCCAACCCACCGCGCACTCCTGCCGCAATCGCTTCAAAACCCGTTTCTGGGTCGCCCCGGCTTCGCCGAGCAACTCGGAAACGCGCTCGCTTAATGCCGGGCTGGCTCCCTGAACGAGCCCCAAGGCTAATGCCAACGGAAAGATCGAGGGCTCTCCGCCCTTGACCTTATCGCGGTAGCCGACACGCCAAAGCTGGATTTGCCCGAAGAGGGTCCAGGCGTTCTGCGACGTCTTGCGGTTGAGCCGAGTGTAGGAATCACCCTCAAACTGTGCATGCTTGGGTAGTTCATCCACGGCAGCAGGCTCTCGATGATTGTAAACGCACTGAACCAACTGTCGGCCGGCTTCACGAAGATGCTTCTGAAGTTCTCGCTCAAACGTCTGAGTGCCCGATGGCGTGACGGGCTGCGTGAGGAACTCTGCGAGGAACTTCCGTAGGTCTTGAGCGATCAGATCCAGGACATCATCGAGATCGGGTGTGCGGTCTTTCTCCTCATCGAGATCATCCGGCAACTTGGGCAACTTGGGAGTTGCAGTTGCCAAACTCAGAAGCAGATAGATAGAGTAGTTCATGCGGCGTTCCTTCGCACGTGTTGTTCTGGTAAACACTACGAGACGAGGAACGCCGCATTTTTTCAAGATCAAAAGGAACTCAAGGGGTTATTCAGCGCTGGATGCTCGAAAAACCCGAGACTTTTCGCGCACCAGAGAGATTCCACCCCAATAGAACAACGTCTCTGGTCCGTCCTGTTGACGGATCAACTCGATCGCAGGGCAATTGCGAATTACCACCCGCTGCAATCTCGCGTGAACTGGCAGCAGCCCTTCGACGGTGGAAAGCTAGGCTAGGCGGATGCCTCTGCATTCATTCCCCGCCGAATTCTTGTTCTCGTCAGCGGCGAGAAGCAATCCATCCGACCAGCCATCGACTGCCGACAACGGATGAAGAACGCCACCGCCGCACCAATCATGCCAGAATGCCGTGCTGATTTGCCCGATACTTCCCATTCCACTTCGGAGAGCGGGGTAGCATCAATCCGACGTTTGAACTCCGCAAATGACTTTTTACCCTGAAGGCAAGGCCAGAAGTTTGACAGTTCGTGATGGATGTCGTTGACTATTTCCGAAACGCCTCCTGGGTTCTTGGCAAACAACACCGACCCACCGCCGAAAAAAGGTTCGACGTAGTGAGTGTGCCTCGGCATCAACGCGACGATTTTCAAGGCAAGGTAGTGCTTGCCTCCATGCCATTTGAGGGGTGAAGAAACTCGGATCGAATTCGCGGCCATGTTAGACTCCCAGCGTTGGATTTGCGAGCCTAACGAAAACCTCATTCGGGCGCAAGTCGGATCGCTGGTGGCCCCTCCCCCAAAGAAGGGGATTGCTGGTGGCCGTCGTGATCAAGATGGGCTGAATATCCTGCAAGTTCTAGTCGGAACCTGGATTACAACTGTCGATTGAAAATGCAGCTTGGGTTTGTTATCCCAATGGGAGTTCAAGCAATTCCTTGACCAGGATCGTCGCTACCTGGTTCAGAAGCGAATTTTCATTCCAGTCTGCATGACTGGCGAACGCGCGCACGTGCCGGCGGGCCGGCCACTGGTTTTCGATTACGGGGAGTTGCAGGTGTTCAAAGAAGGTAGTTGCCTTGCGGCCCGGCCGCGATTCGCTCGATCGACACGGTGAACGTATGGAGAAGTGGCAACCCGGTTGGATCCACCAAAGACGGAATTTGAACCTGTTGGCGGATGACTTTTCGGCCAACACAGAAGCAAATGTGTTGTTCCGAGATTATTCCGATTTAGCTCTATGGGCTTGTCCCATCAACGGAACTGCATATCTCGGAAGTTCCGTAAATTCTAGCAGTTACAATCTATGCCGTGAAATAGCTCGCAGAATCTATTGCAAAGATTTCCAGTCGATGTAAACTACGGATGCTAACGGGGTTTCATCGAGTTTTTAGGGATTTTCTCGTCTGTTTCCAAAACCGTTATTCCCCGGTTCGAATCCGGGCGATGCCTCTGAAAGTAACTCATTACCGAATCGTATTTTACGATTACCTTTGCCGCCACGCTGCAATCCCATGCTTCGTCGTCGGGGCGGGGCGTCGTCGGCTGGCCAGTAGCCCTCCGGCCGCGGGGGCAAAAGCGTCAAAATCACACTTCACCTTGAGCGCGATCCATGCGGCGATAGATTCTCTGGCAAGGGAAACAGCCCGTCATAAGCTACGGAAGAGTGGATTTCGGGATCGTCGGCATACGCAGCACATATATCGTGCCATCAGGATTTGCCGTGATGATGTATCGAGCTTCCGGGGTCAGCGCAACACCATGCAGAGGTTTCCCGACAGGGAAAAGCCGAATCTCCTTCCCGATGGGCGAAGCTGCCGTCATGTCCCAGACACGGATGGTACCGTCCTCGCTGCCGTGAGAGATGATCGCCTTACCATCCGCACGCCAGCAGAAGTTCTCGATGGCCCCCCGATGACCTGTCAAGGTCTCTTTCAAATCGCCGGACACTACATCCCAGATCCGGATCGTGTTATCGTTCGAGGACGATGCAAGGGTTCGTCCATCGGGGTGGAAAGCCACAAACCGGATGTCACTCTGGTGACCTTTCAAAACTTTCAGTTCCCACCCCGTGCCGGTGTTCCACAAATGGACCGCTCCGTCGTTGCCGCCGCAGGCGAGTAATTTCCCATCGGGAGACAGGGCAAGACCGTTGACGGTGGCAGCAGGTAACGTAAAGGATCGAATCCGCCTTCCCGATTGCGTCTCCCAGAGAACTATTGTACCTTCCCCGATCCCTGTTGAGGCTAACAATTGCCCAGCCGCGCTGAAACTTAGCCTTGAGATGTTGCGATGAGGACTGGCCAGTGTGTTTATTAATTTGCCCTCGGTACTTTCCCAGAGTTTGATAATCCCTTCCGACTCAGCGGTAGCCAGCATGCCGCCGACAGGATTAAAGAGGACATCTCGGACCACCGCTGGCTGACGAAACGGTTGCTTCCGAAACTTCCCCGTCTCCAGGTTCCATAGCAACAATTGTCCATCTTGTCCTCGGGAAGCCAGAGTCTTGCCATCTGGGCTGACGGCAACACCCAAAACCTGGCCTCTATGGCCCTCAACAAAGCCCAACTCCCGACCCGAGGCCGTATCCCAGATTCGGACACTCTCGTCCAGAGATCCGCTGACGACTTTCTTCCCGTCTTCGCTAAAGGCCAGAGAAGTGACGTGGCCAAAGTGGCCAGACAGTGTGGCAAGCAACTTCCCATCCTCGGGATCCCACAGCCGAATCGCGGTATCGCCAAAGCCGGTGTCGGGACCACCGCCGGTGGCGATCGTTTTTCCATTCTTGGACCAGGCGACCGCGAAGATACTCGTATCGTGCCCGCGGAGTCCAATCAGTTCTTTCCCGGTTTCCGCATCCCAGATCCGGGCGACGCGATCGTACTGAGCGCTGCTGACAACGCGCTTCCCGTCGGGGCTGAAGGCGACACTGCGAACCCAAGGAAATGGATGCCCCCCAAAAGATGCCATCTGGTGGCCCTTGTGCGCATCCCAGACCCTTGAGGTTCCGTCCGCGCTGCAAGTAGCGACTTTGCTACCGTCCGGGCTAAAGGTCACGTCGGTAAGTTCGGTTGTGTGCCCTTTCAATTCAAAAAGAACCTTGCGCTCCCGCCAATCCCAGATTTTGGCGCTCGTGTCGTGACTTGCAGTGACAAGGCGCGAACCATCCGGGCTGAACGACACGGCGCGAACCACATTGGAATGATCGTTCAGGGTGAAAATTTCTTTGCCACTTTCGACGTCCCACACCTTGGCGGTTTTGTCGCGGCTTCCGGAGGCCAACTGTTTACCATCGGTACTGAATGCCAAGCTTATTATCGGCGCTTCGTGACCTTTGAAGGTGTGAACCACGGCACCTGTGAGCATGTCCCAGATGATCGCATCATTTGAATTCGACGAAGTTGTCGCCAGATATTTTCCGTTGGGACTGAGACGAACGCTGTTCACGGTTCCTGACTGGCGAAAGCGCGGAACGCCGCCCAGGACAGAGACAAGCTCCAGAGGAGCTCTTTGGGGATCGCCCCGGCCTGCCTGGGCCAATACCGCCGGCTGGATCCCATCTCGTTTGAGTGCATCCGCAGGGCTGGGTCGTTTCAGCAATTCCTCGGTTTTGGGAAGCTGCGTGGCGGGAACAGCCTGAGCCTCTTTCTCGACAAAGGGAACCCGCAAAATCGAGATCGTCCCATTCCAGTTGGCAGTTGCCAGGTATTTGCCTTCCGGGGAAAAGGCGGCGCTCTGGACTCCGATCGAGTGGATGCCGCAGGCGTGGTTGCCGATTTCCATTCCGAAATTCTTGCCGGTTTCCCAATCCCAGAGGCGCACCGTTCCATCGTTCGAAGCTGTGGCGATCAGATTGTCCAGAGGATGGAAAGCCAGACTGGTCACGTGTTGGTTGTGTGCTTTGTATTCGGTCAATCGCCTGCCGGCTTCGACGTCCCAAACCAATACCTTTCCATTCGGCTTGTTCGTCCCCGCCGCCAGTCGTCGTCCGTCCCGGCTAAAAGAGAGATTCAGGAAATAACTTTCTTTACACGTTCCGATATCGCGAATCTCCCTGGTTTCGAGATTCAAGATACGAACGGCATAATCGTGTCCAGCAGATGCCAAAAATTTACCATCGGGGCTGAATGTCACAGCCCGAACGGTTGTCTGATGGACCTGTGTACTGTATTGTTGCTTGGAGGTTTCCAGATCCCAAACAACGATACTCCCCTTTTCGGTTCCGAAAGCGATCGTTTCACTGTCGGCACGGAACGTCACGTTCGTCGGCTCTTTGGAACCAGTCAACCTGCGGTAGACTTTCCCGGTGTCCACGATCCAGATGATGATCTCGCCATCCATGCTCGCGGAAGCAAGATATTTTCCGTTCGGACTAAAGCCCACGAATCGGACCTGTCCCGTGTGTTGTTGAAGGACTCGGAAGGTCGGCTGACCTGCCCCCCGCTGCCAATTGCGCAAATCCCATAAACGAACTGTCCGATCCTGACCCGCCGAGGCAAGTGTCTTGCCATCCGGACTGAAGGCCACGCTGTCAACCTCACAAGTGTGACCTTCACGCGAGTCTTCCTTGCCGGTCGCCGTGTCGTATGCGCGTCGGCCGTAGACCGGAGTGTCCAGTTGAGTTTCGAACAGAGTTTTCCCATCCCCACTGAGGGAATAGTCCACCCATCCCCCCCGACCTTGCAACGTCCACTCGCCCAGAGGCTTCCAGGTTGCAACGTCCCATCGTGAAATAATGTGCGCAGCATTGGGAGCACTATGCGGATGCTGCTTCCGTCCCGCCAACATGGTCTTGCCGCCATCCACAAATCCAAACCAACCGGCCGGCCCATCGAATGTACGGACTTCCGCGAACCCATCCGTATTCCACAGTCTCCATTCGTCGTCGCTGCCGCAGACAAGCCACTTCCGATCGGGTGTAAAGGCGACATTGAGCTGGTCAGGATTTTTGAAGCCATTGATACTGTGAACTTCAGTTCCAGTCTCTGAATTCCAGATTCTGACCGAATGGTCTCCACCCCCCCCATTGCACCCCGCGATAATCTGCTTGCCATCCAGACTGAAAAGCAAGCTCCGGACAATAAAGTGGAGTTCGATGGAATGGATGATCTTGCCTGTTTCCGCGTCCCAGACTTTCATGAACCGATCGGCTCCTGCTGTGACAATACGCTGACCATCCGAGCTAAACGCGCAGCGGACGCCCAGACCCCGCGTGAAACTTTGGGTGTGGCCGCCCAGTGAGTGAAGGAATCGTCCCGTTGCTACATCCCAGACGGTTACAGACACCTCTTCTTGAGGGCCATCGTGTTTCCATCCCTCCGGCGACCAACCTGCAACTCGTTTGCTGTCCGGGCTGAATACTGCCTGGACATTCGGGTTCGGGTGCCCCATCAGTTTTCGCAAGAACCGGCCTGTTTGACCATCGAGAAGCACGAGACAATGAGGTTGGGATACTGCGACGAATTTTCCATCTGGACTTCGAACCGAGCCTGCCGGGAGCAACTTGGTATCGCCAAACATGGCCACCAGTTCTTCCGGTGCTTCACGGGGATCGCCGTTTCCTGCGGCGAGCAACCAGTTTGAAACGACTTCGCGTTTTCGCCCATCGAATGGACTGGGCATTTTTGCGAGTTCTTCGGGAACCGGTGTCTTCGTCGGGATGATCGCTGGCCATAACATGGTAACTTTGATGGGTGTCTTGTCGTTGCGAACGATCTTGAACTCTCGGACTTTCACCATGAGCCCGGAATCGTCGCTTACCGCGATTTCGTATTCACCGGTCGGGAGACCTTTCGCAGTGTTCTTCCCTTCCAGGGTCAGTTCATAGTTGCGCTTGTTGGTTTTGTCGATGATCAGAAGTTTTTTGCCTTTGACCCGGGCATCCACCTCGTCGCCATCGACCTCGACAACCAGAGTACCTTCCGGCGTTTCCACCTTCAGTAACCAGAAACCACCCCCTAACAATAACGTGATCACGCAGATTGCGATCCACGGGAAGGTCCCCTTTCGTAAACGAAAGGGTGCCTGCTTGGGAGCGGCAACTTGAACGGAATCATTGATCCGGGCGAAGGGATCGCCTGAAGTCACCGATTGCGTGATCGGTTCAACAACCGGCTGTATCAACGGCACGAATTCCGCCGGTGGAAACGAAGTCGTTGTCCTTTCCGCTTCAACAGCAAGCATTCTCTCGAGTTGCTGAATCGCCTGTGCGACTTCTTTGCCGGTCGAGAAACGTTTGGTGGGTTCTTTCTCCAACAAACGCATGGTCAGGTCAACCAACTCGAGCGGTATGGTGGAGTTGAAATCGCGAATCGGCTTGGGAGTTTCGATCGCCAGCGCCGTGAGAAGTGCCATGATGTCCTTGCCATGAAAAGGTTGTTTGCCGGTGCAGAGCCGATACAGAATGCAGCCGAGACTGAACAAATCTGCTCGACCGTCAACTTGGTTGCCTGCTGCCTGTTCCGGGGCCATGAAGTTGGGTGTCCCCAAGATCATGCCGCTCTGGGTCAGTTGGGTTTGCTCACTGGTGGGAAGCGCCAGACCAAAATCGAGAATCTTGACGCGGGCCGTCTCTTCTTCAATCCAGATATTACCGGGCTTGATGTCGCGATGAATCAACCCGCGTTTGTGCGCAGCGTCCAGACCCAGAGCGATCTCTCGACCCACTCGAAGGATTTGCTCGAGTTTCAATGGCCTGTTCGCTTTGAGGAGTTTGTCGAGCGATGCTCCCCTCAACAACGGCATCGCCAAATAGGGGACGCCGCGATCTTCATCGACAGCGTGGATACTAATAATGTGATCGTGTTCGATCGCGGCCGTGACCCGAGCCTCGCGCAGAAAGCGGTCACGAGCACCAGGCCTTCTCGCAGCTTCCGGTTTCATGACTTTCAAGGCGACCATTCGCTGCAACTTGGGATCTTCCGCCTGAAAGACGATTCCCATGCCGCCATTCCCCAGTACCTTCAACACCCGATAAGAGCCTAGCCGGCCAATCTCACCTGGCTGTTCGGGTGGAGCGAGAAAGTCGAAACTCGATGTGTCCTCAACTGCGCCTGAGATTTGACGACGCGCCCGGCGAGGTGCAGTCCTGGGTCGGAGTCGGCACGTCATCCGATTTGGGAAGGATCGTTTGTGTGTTGGTAGGCAGCTTGTTGAATCGTTCGACGAACGACTCCACATCTTGTTCGAAGGTCTGATCGGGAATCGTTTCTCGCTTGTGAAACTCTTCCGCGAGCGTGTCTTCAACCCTGAGACTCAGGACCAAATCGGCACAGGTTTCACAGGACTCCAGATGAGCCGCGAGCGGTTCGACGTCCATAGTCGAAAAGTCCCCCTGGAGAAGACTTTCCCAAATTGCGCACGGCGGACAGATAGTTCTGGAAGTCATGGACATTTTCCCCCTTACCTAAAAGATATGCGCACAATGAGAGAATCTATACGCGCTGGATCAGAAGTTTTTGAAAATCGGAACATTGCCTGTGACATCAACGCCCAAACTAATGCTGTTGGAAGCGCTGGTATTCGCGGTGAAGATGTTGCTGAGACTGCTCGCGAAGTTTGTCGTTTCGTAGACAGCGATGTCCACGATGTTCCTTCCGTCCCCCATATTCACGGTCACCTGACCGTCCAGGTCCGTGGCCGAATCCCCGGCAGCGTTGCCAAACTCGACTTCATTGGAGCCGATCCCCGAAATACCCAGGTTGATAGTCGTCGAACCGTGGATGGTGGCATCGTAGACATTGACCAGATTGCTGCCAGCAGCGAAATTGAGAGTCAACCCGCCAATTTGAGATTGTCCGTAAAGGACAAACTGGTTGTCACCCGGGGAATCTGTGATACTCACCATCCCAACGATTGTTGTATTTGTCGTCACGTAGACATCATTCTCGATGGCTGCCGACTCCGTTACGCTCAGGTTGCCTCCAATGGATGCGCTGTCATCGACGATGACAGCGTCACTCGCTGCCGCAGCCTGGTTGCAACTGACGCTGCCCACTATCGAGGCAGTCTCGATGTAGACCGTGTTGTTGATCCCTGTACCAGCTTGATGGATCGTCAAATTGCCGTGAATCGTGGAGTTGTTAAGGATGTCGATCTCGTCGTAATATTCCCCGTCGGCCTGGTTAACACTTACGCTGCCGTTGATGTTGACGCTGCCGTTGATGATGACATCTTCCCCGTACGCGAGCGCGGGGGATTCGTTGATAGTCAACAACCCGCCGATCGATGTGTTCGCCTCAATATCGACCAGATCGAAATGCGCCGGCCTGGTTGACGCTGACGCTACCCCGGATCGAATCGCCCTCAAAGTAGACGGTTTCTAGGTATCCCCCGAAAGCCTGGTTGATGGTCACGCTGCCGTTGATCGAGTCGTTAGTGACGGTCGCGGAGGTATTGTTGGAAGTGGATGACTGGGTGATGGTCAGGCTGCCATTGATCGAGATGCCTTCGATATCGGTATCGTTCCCAACCTGGGATGACTGGGTGATGCTGAGGTTGCCACCGACTGCATCACTCTGGTTTATGTCAATCGAGTCATTGGCGATAGCCTGGTCGATAGTAAGACTACCCAGGATCGAAGTATTCTGGAAGTAGGCATCGTCAACGCTGTTGCCACCCTGGTTGATGGTCGCGCTACCGTTGATGGTGACCGTGTCATAAATATCGACAAGATCCTCGATCGCTCCACTGTTTTGGTTGATGCTGAGATTGCCGTCGATCGTTACGGTTCCTTCAATGATGACGCAGTCCGAGGTCGATGCTGGGGATAACTGGGAGATCGCCACCGCCCCTCCGATCGACGTGCTCGCCTCGACATAAGCGTTGTTCGTATCCGAGCTTTGGTTGATGATGACACCGCCGACGATCGAGTCGTTGCCAACATCGGCCTCCTGTTCGATTCCGCCGAGCCCAGACTGGTGAATTGCCACGTTGCCCTTGATCGAATCGTACTCGACCTCCGCCGTGCCATCCGTGCTGTCGGCAGCCTGGTTGATCGTCACGCTGCCGTTGATGCTCTCGCTCTCGATGGAGGCGAAGCTCCATTGCGCCGCGACGGTCTGGTTGATCGTTACGCTGCCGTTGAGCGAGCCATCGTCGTCCAGGTCGGTATCATTATCATCCCCGCTCGACTGATTGATGCTCACCGAACCGCCGATCGACCACCAGTCGTAGATGCCGATACTATCTGACTCTGCGTTTCCTTGAGTGACGCTCACGTTGCCCTTGATCGAGCTGTTCGGCGTTCCGTAGGACATAAAGTCGTCTTCCAGACCAGTGGCTTGAGTCACCGTCAAGTTACCGTTGATATTGGAAGAATTGAGGTAGATGTCGGCCTCTTGACCGCTTTCGTTGAGATTTACGCTGCCATTGATCGTGCTATTGGCAACGAACATCTCGTCGGCTTCGCCGGGAGTAACGCTGAGATTGATGTTCAGGTTCTTGCCGACGAAGTCATTCTCAACGTTGAGGCGGTCCTCGTACGCGCCGATACTACTGACGTTGATGCTGAGGTTTCCCCCGACGTTCGAGGAGTACAACTCCAGGTAGTCGTCGCTTCGAGTTCTAAGGTCGGTAACGGTCAGGTCGCCGCCGATGCTGACGTTCGGCAAACCCGTCGAGACGCTGGGGGAATCGTTTGCCGGATTGCTCAGATCAAGGACATAGTTGGTGAGGAAATAGCCACCCCCAGCACCCAGGTTGACGTTGGCGGAGCCGTTGACGTGAGTGCCTTCAAGATCGACCAGCGTTCCGGTAACCGAGCCATTATGAATGCTGTCGGCAACCGAACTCGAAACGTTGTGTCCGGTGATGCCGGAGCCGCCGAGAACATTCAAACTGCCGAAAGTATCTTGACCCACCGTAACGGCCAGCGACGAGCCGCTGCCGGTGTCCGCGATGCTAACCATGCCAGCGACATTGAAGTTGTTCCCGAAGGTCACCGCCAGGGCGTTGGATGCGTTGTTGCCGTTGACCGAAAGATTGCCGCTCAGGGAGGTGTTGGGACTCGAAGCGTTGAGGAAGGTGATGCTATTGTTGCCGATACTGGAATTGAACGTGATGTTTTTCACTCCGACATAGTCGAATGTGCCGGCGGAATCGACGAGCTGATAATCACCGGCACCCGTCATGAAGAGAGTGTCGGCCTGGAAAGAAGCGACTTCGTTGATCGTAAGCGTCCCCGAAGACAAGACTTGTGTGGCGACCGCCGAGGGAACCAGACGCGGCTGTAAGCTCTCGAGCGTCAGCCGAGGGCGCTGCGCTGGGCGAGTCCTTTCGGATCGATGGAATCGAACTCGACTGTGAGAAACGTGGGATTTTTTGAACAAACGGGTCAACCAGACTTGGAAAAAGTTGAACATCAGTTTTACCAGGTAGAGATATATTGTCCGCGACCTCCTTTTCCCAGCCGAGATCGACAGGAGAAAAGGAAGTTTTGAGCGTCAGGTTCAGATGGAACTTTCACACCGTGTGAAAGTCTTTTGTTTTTCGCTTCGATGGTGCTTAGAATCAGAAATTTTTGAAAGTCGGAACATCACCCGTCAGTCCGTAACCCTCAGTCAAACTGGTGGAACTGCTGCTATTGGCAGTGAAGGTGTTGGACAGGTTACTCCCGAAGTCTGTCGTTTCGTCTTGACCGAGGTAGACGGAGTTGGTTCCATCTCCCATGTTGACGGTCACTTGGCCGAGTAAGGAAGTGCTGGTGCCGAAAGTCCCAAGATGGCTCCCCAACTGGATTTCGTTGTAGCCTACCCCAGAGACACCCAGGTTCAGAACCGCCGTCCCCTCGATGGTGGCGGCGTAGATAACCACAACGTTGTGACCGGCCCCAAAGTTGAGCGTCAGCCCTCCGATTTGCGATTGTGTGTCAAGGTAGAACTGGTTTTCGGCTGGGGAATCGGTGATACTCACCCTGCCGCTGACGGAGGTGTTCGTATCGATTTCAACCTCGTTGAAATTGGCTGACGACTGGTTGATGCTAATATTGCCACGAATGATGACACCCTCATTAACCTCAATCTCGTCATTTGACGCGGCTGCTTGATTGATGCTGACGTTCCCGGTCACGGAAGTGTTCTGGATGTTAACGGAATCTGCTTCGCCGGCGCTGGTCTGCTGGATCCCTAAATTGCCGCTGATCGTCATGTTGAAGATCGAGACAATGTCCTCGAACCCTCCGTTGGCCTGGTTGATACTAACGCTCCCGTTGATCTCGACACCGCCGTCGATCTGGACGTTTTCGATGTAGGCCACCGAGGACAGTTCGTTGATCGTCACGGTTCCACCGATCGAGGTGTTCGATTCGACGTAGAGCAGGTTCTGGTAACCCGCGCCCTGGTTGACGCTCAGGTTGCCCTTGATCGTGTCGCCATCCACGGAGGCGGAGTCGATGTATCCCCCGGATCCGGTGACCTGGAAGATTGCCACGCTGCCGTTAATCGAGTCGTGATTGACAGTCGAGGAGGTATTATTCGCTGCCGAGGACTGGTTGATGGTCACGCTGCCATTGATCGAGACGTCCTCGATATCGGTCTGGTCCTGGAGCTGGGATAACTGGGTTATGCTGAGGTTGCCGCCGATCGCGACGCTTTGGTTGATGACGATAGCGTCATTGGCATTACTCTGAGCGATCGTGAGACTCCCCACAACCGAAGCGTTCTGAATGTAGATGTCCTCAACGCTGTTACCGCCCTGGTTGATTGTCACACTGCCGTTGATACTCACTGTGTCGGAAATAGTGATGACCTCCTTGGTTGCCGCGCCGGATTGCGTGAGGCTCAGATTTCCGTTGATGGTCACGCTTCCATAGATATCGATGGCATCGTCCGCGACCGATGGAGACGACTGGGAAATAGTCACTGCCCTTCCAATCGACGTGTTCGAGTCCAGATAAACCGTGTTATTCTCCGCGGCGCTGGCGATGTTCAGGTTTCCTGCAATCGAGTCGCGGTCAACATAGACGAACTGTGCCTGGCCACCGGATCCGGACTGGAGGATTGAGACATTACCTTGGATGGAGTCATCCTCGACCTCTTCCGAACCAGCGTTGACTTCAGACTGGTTGATCATCACGTTGCCGTTGATGGTATCGTAATTAACCTGCGCAAAGCCGTAGTAGGTCTTGACCGGCTGGTTCACGGTTACGCTGCCGTTGATGGAGCCGTCGTTGTCCAGGTAAGTAACGTCTTCAGTCGCACTTGACTGGGTGATGGTCACGGCACCCCTGATCGATGACCAGTTTTCCACGGATATGAGATCTTCCTCGGAGTTCCCCTGCGCGATGCTCACATTTCCCTCGATCGAAGTGTTTGAGGTTCCTGAAGAGTTAAAGCTGTTTTCGAGGCCGGCCGTTTGAACAACTATCAAACTGCCGAGAATGTTGGAGGCGTTGAGTACAGCGTAGGCGTACGCTTGCTGGCCACTCTCGATGAGGTTGACGCTGCCATCAATCAAATCATTGGCAACGAAAATCTGCTCCGTCTCTTCGGGAGTAACACTGACGTTGATGTTCAGGTTCTTGCCGATGGAGTCATTCTGAATCTCGATCTGATTCTCGTTCGTGACGACACCGCTCACGTTGAGGCTGAGGTTCCCGCTAACGCCAGCGTCATCAATCTCGAACAAATCGTCTTTCCTTGTGTCGAGGTCGGTGACGGTCAAGTCACCGCCGATGCTGACGTTCGGCAAACCCGTCGAGGCGTTGGGGGAATCGTTTGCCGGATTGCTCAGATCAAGGACATAGTTGGTGAGGAAATAGCCACCCCCAGCACCCAGGTTGATGGTGGCGGAGCCGTTGACGTGAGTGCCCTCGAGATCGACCAGTGTCCCGCTAAAGGAGCCATTGTGAATGTTGTCGAGAACCGAACTGAACGTATTCTGACCGGAAACGCCGGTGCCGCCGGCAACATTCAAACTGCCAAAACTCTCTTGCCGCGCGGTGACCTCCAGTGACGAACCGTTACCAGTATCCGCGATACTCACGGCCCCGGCGACGTTAAAGTTGTTCCCGAAAATCACACCCAGATTATTCTCTGCATTGTTGCCGCTGACCAGAGATTGCCGCTGAGAGACGAGTTAACCGAAGAAGTGTTGAGAAAGAGGATGAAGTCGTTTCCAACGCTGGAATTGAAGACGATGTTTTTCACGCCGGTGTAGCCAAACGTGCCGGCGGAATCGACTACCTGGTAGCTCCCAGCTCCGGTTTGGGTGATGAAATCAGCCAGGGAAGAAACGGCTTCGGTGACAGTGAGAGTACCCGAGGAAAGGACTTGCGTGGCGACGGCAGTGGGAACGAGACGTGTTTCCAACGAGTCGAGGCTCAGGCGAAGCCTCCGCGTTAAACGGCGACCGCAAGCTGGGGATTTCTTGAACAGCTGGCTGAACCAGTCTTGAAAGAAGTTGGACATGAGTCTCACAATCTGGCGAGAGTTTTCGCGCGACCGCCTTTTCTCAAGTCAATCTCGACTGAGTTCTGGGAGGTTTCGAGCGTCTGGTTTGGATCCGACCTTCACACGGTGTGAAAGCCAGTGGTTATTTGGGTAATTGCCGACAGAGCAGTTTGTCTGCTCTGGATGAAACAACTGAATCGAGACAGATGGTCTTCGGAGTCATCCACATCTCCTGAACGAACTGGGATAGGATGTTTCCTCTGCTATAGATATGCGCGCATTTTTTGAATCCATACGCGCGAATTCAAAAAATGTTCTGAAAACTTCAATGGGTTGAATAAGAGATGTTCTTCCTGCCTGGATTGGGTTAGCTCGCTAAAGATCATCAATCCAGTAAATCCTGAAGTTCTTCACGCAGACGAGCCAGCACGCGGACTTTCGCTGCATAAACTGCTCCAACACTCATCCCGAACTCCCGAGCCACTTCGGGCCACTCTTTTCCGTGGTCAGCAATTCCCAACATGCTTTCCAGGTTTGGGGCTGAAAGTGATCTTTCATGACGGTCATCGCGCGATCGAGCAAAGAGTTGCGATATTCCGTTTCCCAGACCGCTTTTGCTTCATCCGGGTTCGCGATTCCATCGAGTTGTTCTCCGTCACCCTCCTCGATCGGGATCGAATGTCGACGTTGTTGCTCTCGCCATTTGTTGAGGGTCACGGTGCGCAACCAAGCACGAAAACTTTTTTGAGAATCGTAAGTAAACTGAGGAAGCTTTTGGAGAAGAGCAGTGAAGACATCTTGCAAAAGATCGGCCACGTCCTGTTCCCGGGAACAAAACCGCCGCGCACCAGTAAAGCAACCAAGGGGTGTACAATGAGACAAAACGTTCCCAGGCGGCGGTATCAAATGAGTCTTCACCCCGTAACTGGCAAAGCCGCTCCAACAGAGTTAACGAGGTGGTTTGCATTCCGATGTCGGTCAAAAGGTTCAAGCATCCAACGGAAACGGTAGTGATAGCCTATTGAGGAGTTTTGATTCTGGCGCGTCCGTCTCACGACACGGCATCGAGTTCAAACGGCCCTACCCGAAACTCTTCGTGCGAAGCAAGTCATTTGGAGCGACAAACGATGAACGATCAGGAACTATTTCATCCAGGGGACGCGGATCACGAACCGGTGACCTGGCTGGTGGCGTTCGCGGAAATGTGCCAGCGGTCACTGGTTCATGGTGGGGTAAGCCGGCACAAGAACAAATGGGGAGTCCGGATCTGGTGGAAGGAGAAGCGGTACGAAGTCGGTGTGGACGCGGAAGAGTACGATGCGTTGCAGCTTGCCAGTATTGGCACGAACGGGTGAAGGCAGTTGGCCCAGAGGGTGCTACCAAAGAGGAATTGAAACTGCGGAATACTCATCACTTTCCACTCCACCAAAAGGATTCCGATTTGTTCCGTTTTGGTTCCGCAATTGAGCGATCGGCATCGAACCTCATTTCTCGGAAGTTCCGTCAATTCCAGCAGTTACAATCTATCCTACGAAATAGCTCGCAAAGGACATTGCAAAGATTTGTTGGTGATGTAAACTACGGATGCTAACGGGGTTCCATTGAGTTTTCAGGGCTTTTCTCGTCTGTTTGCAATACCGTCACTCCCCGGTTCGAATCCGGGCGAGGCCTCTGACAACACCCTATTATCTTTGCGTGCAAGAGTGTCGGCTACACTGATGCAGTCTTTGTTTCTCATTCATCATTATCTACTTACTTCTCCAGGTTACCTTCAATTGCATCGGTAATCGATATGCAGGGTCTGCCATCGAGTCCGATGAGGATCGCTATCCACGGATGTGCGTCGTGAATCTAGGTTTCAGTAAGGTCAAGAGCGTCGAGGGATTTGTAGTCTTCTCTCATTGGTAATCTCCGGGGTCGAATTCCAGGTTTAGTCTGTCGGCATTTCAACGTCCGCATTTTACCACACGGGCGGGGTAATATTTTCGTTCGACAAGCTGTTTGATTCGCAAACGCATGTTGTGAAATGATTTGCAATCTATCGAAAGCTTCATAAAAACCAATAATTCACTTTGATTCAGAGTTCTTCGCCATGTTTGTTTTCATCCAGTGTGTTGCGGCTGCGGTACGTGAAAAAGGATTGCGAGGCCTGCTTGGGTTGGTTCCGTTTGGAGAGAATCTTTACGAGATCGCCGCCGATGCCATGAAACGCTGGCAAGACAAGAAACGACAAGAAAAGCAACAAGAAGAAGTCCGTCAAGAATTTGAGCAAGCGGCACAGATGAAACTTGAAGAGTTCGAGAGGCAGATGCGGCAAATTGCCGAGGATGTCGCTCCTGATCAATCGCCCGAAGTGCAAGAAGCTCTAACTCAGTACCTCACGCTCATTCCTGCACGTATCCGGCAGACATTCTGCCGGGCCGACAATCTCACTGGCCAAACCGTGCCGATGACCTGGGGAATTCGTCAACCCGAAGATGTTCTTCCATTGCTCCCAACCCGACTGCCTCGCTAACGCCTGATGGCAAGTCGTAGTTCTGATTCCCGCAGTGGCATGACTATATCGAGATGTTCGCCGCTGCTACGCGGCCAGCTTTGCGTGGAAATCGTATTGATGTAAACTACGGAAATCAAAGGGGTTTCATTGAGTTTTTGGGGCTTTTCTCGTCTGTTGCAAAACCTTCACTCCCCGGTTCGGATCCGGGCAAGGTTTCTAATGGTTACTCGTTACCGATGCACCTCCAACGCGATCCGGATCGGTTACATGCCATAAGTTTCTTCCCAGCAAAAACCAGTATTCACCGGTGGTCGAAAATGATCGCGCGGCGGCATGGGAATTCCTTGACCTCAGTCATTTTGGTGGAAGCTCGAGCGGCCCCTTGAGCGCACGGGGAAACACCCCCCACGTCACCCGATACGACGCTTCGAGCGGACACGGGACGTAGTGATCGGGTGTGAGGAATAGCGGCATATCCGGCAGGATATCGCCGACCGCCACGTTCTCGACATAGGCGACTTTCTCCGATCCGGCGACATAGGATGCAAGGGTCAATGTCTTGTCCGGCGGCAAGTCGAACGGCTCCTCCTTGAATTGATCCCAGATCGCTTTGTGGATGCCGAACGGGTCGCGGATTGACGGTGGGAACAGATCGACGATCAAGAGGTGTACGCCGCGGCGGAGGAGTTTCCCGGCCTTGCGGACGAAAGTTCTAAGCCCGTTCGTATTGTCCTTGGTCCCCGGCGACACGATCTCGATTACTGCGATCAGTTCGCCCCGCGGCAAGTAAACCGATAAGCGGTCGGCCCGCCGGGCGTACCCGGCCGTGTTCTCTCCACGAGTCACGACGCGTGTATGGGGAGGGCATCGAGAACGGCGACCCCTGCAGGTCCGGATGGGGGTAAAGGCGGTACGGCCTTGAGAGTGAGCACGTCCTGGACTGGCCCTTTGGCTTCTACTTCGCTCATGGCGAAGTAGCCCTCGGGCAACCCACCGCCATTGAGTGCGTCGGCAATGGCGGAAATCCAGCGCTGATGGAAAAAGTGGTACGTACCGGCCGGAACCTTGGTCCAATCGTGAATCGGCATAATGATCCTCCAGCACAATTGTACCAAGTGGAATGAGATTCTGAGCCGGCCTCACTCTACCCTTGTGGATTGCTCACTGGGCTTGGACTTCAAGCCCACGGTGTTCACGGCGATGACGCGGTAAGCTGTGTTTCTTGCCGGGCTCCGCTTTCGTGTCGGTAAATTGCATCGGCACGAGCGGTTGCGTGGGCGTGTCGCTGTATTGCAGATTTTGAAAGACCGGTCGGCCGAACGGGTTCTTGCCTTGCTCGGGCACGTTGGCGAGGAACTTGACCGTCGCGTTCGATGATGAAGCTCGCCAGGCCGCTTTCGAGGTCGGCTTCGGCTTCCCAGGTGAGCTTGTTCCCCTGCACGCGCACGTTCGTCGGCGCGGGAGGCGGCGTGGTGTCGCTGACCTTCGTGTCCTTGACATATTCCATCCAGGCCTTCGCGATTGCTTCGTTCGGCAGCCACGCGGCCTTGAGCGGATCGCCCTGCATACTTCGCGGCTGGGACGCTTCGCCGCCGAGGATCGGGCCGAGCCACGCTTTGTCCGTCGGCATGGCCTGGAGCGGATCGCCGATGGTCTTCGGCAGCCGGGCAGTCAGGCAGGCATCGAGCCACGGAATGGCGAGGTAGCGCTGGTTGCCGCACTCGTGACTCGTCAGCGGATCGACCGCCACGCCGATGAGGCCGCCTTTGCCGCGAACCTCGTTGAAGAAGGCCTCGTTGGCGGGCCAGACGCCGGCGAAACGGCCGTCCTTGACGGTCACGCCTTCCTTCGTGCCCAGATTGCACATCACCGGCACCTTCAGCGCGGCATCCGGCAGGGTGTGCGCCTTGATCGCAGTTCGCTTCGGGTTCGCCTTCAACAGCGGCACGCCCGAACGCAGCCAGGCGGCGGCGACGCGGTCCGGATGCAGCAGCACCATGCCGCCGGCCCAGTGACCGCCGCCGCTGTGTCCCCACAGACGCCCACGGCACCTTGGCCAACTCGGGATGTCCCGACTTCGCCCCGAGATCGACGAGGCACTTCTGAAACGCGGCACTCGGAGCCGTTCCGCGGATCGCACCACATCTGGCAGTCGGCCTTTTCCGGTTGCTCGTAGGAAGGAGCCAGGAGTGCGCAGTCATGCTTTTTCGCCAGTGCCTGCCAGTGCAGGTCGTAGGCGCCCGTCAGTCCCGACTTGCACGATCCTTCGCCGCAACCGTGCTGATGCACGATGACGCCGCGCAGCGACTTCACGTCCTTGGGAATCCAGATCGTGTAGTTGACCGGATAGACAATTCGCCTTTGCTTCGTCGAAGCCTCGTAGCGCACGCGGTAGTAAGGCGGGTCGGCCGGCGGAAAGACATCATAGGGCGGCTTCTGAGCGTGCAGGTCGGCAGCGCCGGCTACCAGGAAGATGCCCAAAAGACAACACTGGAATTTCGTCGGAATCATTGATCTCATGCCCTTGGCAGTTGGAATATGGAATTGTCTCGCCCGATTCCCGAGCATCACTCATCAATGCGAAAAGTGATCGCCCGCAGACCCTCGTTGTTGTAGAGATTACTGGGATGTCGCGTTGCAACACCATGTTTTTGGAAAATAACGGATGCACGAACGGGAGCGGTCTGGGGTGGACCGGCCACTATTCCACCGATCGGCTGGGCGATCACAGGATTCGTCCAGAGCAAGCCAAGAAGCAGGTAAAGCAGCCTGCTGCAACGACGTAGGTATTCATCACGATTTCGATTCGCCGGATTTGGTGCCGCCGAGCCGTTGTCAGCCATAGCTCACTTTTCCGAATGGGGTGGTCGTCACCTGCAAGAGGCTAACGATTCTTGGTTGTCTCAGGCTTGAACACGGTACGAAACGCCTTCAGAGCTGCAGGGTGAAAGATAGTCGAATGCTTTTCTTCCGGCATTTTCTCGTAATGCCACTGGATGCTTGGCGCTGCATTTTTGCCCAGATTGCCTGCAAACTCTTGCATCACAACGGCATTCTCTTTCTCGTCGCTGCTTGCAAAAAAGAGCGTCTTTCTCAGTTTCATTCCCTTATGGATTTCAGTTGCGCTCTCCTTGACCAGCTTGTGATTGTTCCACCACAGGCTGGGGTCAATCGCAAGATAGATATCGAATAGGTCCGGTTCGATAAGGAAAGTTTCCACCACAAACAACCCGGCTAGCGATTCCCCGACGATCGCAGTTTCTTTAGTCGTCCGATAACGGTCCTTCACCTCCGGCATCAACTCCTTGCGAATAAATGACCTGAATGCCGCCGAGCCTCCCACGCGCGGCGCGATTTTCTTGTCCTCAGAGTTTTCGGTTGGGCCGGTCAGATCGCGGCGACGTTCGGTATTTTCGATGCCTACGAGAATGAAGGGCCGCATCGTCCCGTTGGCGGTCAAAATCTGGACGAGGCCGGCCACATGCAAGAAATCCTCAGCGAGACCGCCGTCGGGCATATACAACACGGGCAGTTGGGAATTGGGCGATTCAACGTATCCGGGCGGCAGATAAACGTTGATGCGTCGCTTTTCGCTCAAGACTTTGGAATCGATCGTAAAAGTTTCGCCGATTACCAGCGGTGCCGCCTTTTCCGCTGCCATGACGACACTCTTCGGACCCGAACTGAAAAAGGCCAATAAACAGATGATCGACTTTTTCACGCGAAAACCTCCACTTCGACGAAATATCAGATGGTCGGTGCCCTGCTCCTTCAAGAATGTGATTATATACCAAGCCTCATGGATGCTCCCGACACCAGCCCGCTCATGCCGCGACCACCCATTACCCAAAAACGGGCTTTGCCCGCAACCATACCGTAGGGCGGGTCGAGGCTTTGCGAGGCCCGCCGTGAATCGGCAAAGCGCGATTGCTGTACCGGCGGGCCTCGCAAAGCCTCGACCCGCCCTACGCGGGAATTGCGCAGGCGCAAGAAAAAACACGAATAAAGACTCTAACAAGACGACTCTTCTGATGAAACACTCACTGAGACTTATTTGCCTGCTTGCCTGTTCCCAACAGGCCGTCGCCCAATATCCGGAGTGGAAATACTCCGCCTCAATCTGGGTTCTGACCACGCCGGATGGGGCGGATTTGCCGGCCTCGATGATTGAGAAGGACTTTCCCTTGCTCGTGCAGTTGAACGAAGAGTTCTTCGATTTCGCTCAGGCGAAAGCCGATGGCAGAGACATTCGCTTCTCAACGCCGGCTGGCGACATCTTGAAATATCAGATCGAGGAATGGAACGCGGCGAACGGTCACGCTTTCATCTGGGTGCGTCTTCCCATCATTCGAGGCAACGCACGGCAAGAGATGAAACTCTATTGGGGCAAAGCGGATGCGAAGAGCGAATCGTGGGGTCGGCGGTGTTCAATGAGTCCAACGGCTACCTCAGCGTCTGGCACATGAACGAGCCGGTGAAGGATGAGGTGGGCACGCTCGAGTCCAAGGACGTGCGGCACCACGGCCACGTGCCGGCATCATCGGGCAGGCCCGGCATTTTGCCGGCAAGCAAGGCATTTTCTGCGGCGAGAAGATCCCGAACTATCCGTCCGGCGCCAGTCCGCACAGCACCGAAGCCTGGTTCCGGGCGGAGAAGCCGAACGCGACGATCCTCGGCTGGGGCAACGAGGGCGGCGGCCGGCGGCAGCAAGGTGCGGATGCAATTCCGCAGCCCGCCGCACGTCCACATGGACAGCGATTTTTCGGATGTGAATGGCGCACGAGCCGATTGCCGATGTCGCGAGTGGATTCATGTGGTGCACACCTACCAGCGATGGGCGACGGGCGCATCTACATCAACGGCCGGCTCGACGGCATCGGCCAAGCCGACTGCTGAACATCAAGAGCCCGGCGCGGATGTGGATCGGCGGCTGGTACAACAACTACGACTTTGTCGGCGATATCGACGAGGTGCGGATCTCCAAGGTCGCCCGTTCGGCCGACTGGGTGAGGCTGGAGTACGAGAACCAGAAACCGCTGCAAACGCTGGCCGGGCCGGTCGTGCAGCCGGGCAATGACGTTTTCCGTTTCGACCGGCGCAGAGTGACGGTACTGGAAGGGAAGACGCCACGTTTCGGCCAAGGCGGCGGGGCGCCAGAAGGTCTATTGGATTCTCAAGAGCGATGGCCAGGAAACAGTCGTCGCCACCGATCGTTTACGTTCACGTTCGACGCCGGCCGGGTGACGGGCGACCAGTCGGCCACGCTGCAATTCAAGGCGATCTACGCCGAAGGAGGTCAAGACGCGGGACAATCCCATCACGATCAAGGAGGCGATTCCGGAGCCGGATTTTCACGCTGGCGGCGCCGACGAACTGGGACGGGCGGACGACGATCGAGGTCGTCCCGCAGATCGCCAATCTGGCCGAGATGCAAGCCAAAGGCGAGGCGAGTTGCACTACGCCTGGACCGTTGCGGCATCGCCGTGATCAAGGAAGACCGCACCCGGCAAACTCATCCTCACGCGCCCAGAACAGCGGCAAGATGACCGTGACCGGCCACTCGACAACGGCGGCAAGCCGACGACGTCAAGACGATCGAGATCGATCGTCACCGAGCCGACAGAGATCCGTGGGTTGCGCGGATGCCGGAAAAGGACGAGAAGCCGGAGGACAATCAGTTCTATGCCCGCGACGACAAGAACGAAGGAACGCTCTATTACAATGGAACGCTGAACGAAGCCGCCGACTCGGTCTTTCTCAAAGTCTATGCGGATGAACAGGCTCTCAAGACCGAAAGCCAGAAGCTGGCGGCCGACAAAGACCTACGACTTCTGTCCGTGAAACTCAAGCCGGGGCTGATCAAGTACAAGGTGGAGTTCGGCTCCAAGACCGGCAAGCGGGAAACGGTGCTGCATACGTGCAACCAATCTGGTTCTGCGGCGATGCCTATTTGATCAACGGACAGTCCAATGCCGAGGCAACCGATTTCGGCAAGGAAGATCCTCCGTTCCCAGCGATGGATTCGCAGCTTCGGCAGCATGTCCGGCAGCCCAGAGGCGTGCGCCAGCTGCGATTGGGGCGAACGCCGTGGCGCCGACGACAGGGCGGAAAAACTGCAGATCGGCTACTGGGGACATGGAACTGGCCCGGCGGCTGGTGGAGAACCAGAAGATCCCGATCTGCATCATCAACGGCGCCGTCGGCGGAACGCGCATCGATCAGCACCAGCGCAACCCGGCCGACCCGAAGACATGACGACGATCTACGGCCGACTGCTGTGGCGCGTGCGGCAGGCGAAGCTGACGCACGGCGTCCGCGGCATTCTCTGGCATCAGGGCGAGAACGACCAGGGGGCCGACGGTCCCACCGGCGGATTCGGCTGGGAAACCTACCGCCAATATTTCATCGAAATGGCGGCGGCGATGGAAGCAGGATTACCCGAACATCCAGCACTACTACGTGTTCCAGATCTGGCCCAAGTCCTGCGCCATGGGCATCAACGGCTCGGATAATCGCCTGCGCGAAGTGCAGCGCAATCTGCCCAGCCTTTTCCAACATGAGCATCATGTCCACGCTGGGCATCGATCCTCCCGGCGGCTGCCATTTTCCCGCGGCCGGCTACGCGGAATTCGCCCGGCTCATTTGCCCGCTGGTCGAGCGCGACAACTACGGGAAAATCTTTCCCACGAGCATCACTCCTCCAAACCTTCTCAAAGCCGGTTACCGCAACGATAAGAAAAATGAGATAACGCTCGATTTCGACCAACCCATCATCTGGAACGATGCTCTGTCCAGCCAGTTCTACCTCGATGGAGGCAAGGACAAGATCGTATCAGGCTCCATTTCCGCAAACCGTTTAATTCTGAAGTTGACCGCTCCCTCAACCGCGAAAAAGATCACCTACCTCGATAGCCGGGCGTGGAAGGAGACAAACCTTCTCTACGGTGCCAATGGCATCGCAACGCTTACGTTCTGCGATGTCCCCATCGTTTCGAAGTGAAGGTTGACCGCCGACCTCTGCTAGGCTGTTCATGGCTGTGCCATTAACGAGAACTCCGAAGTCTTCGTTTGTGGAATGATTCGAAGCTGATTTGGTAGAATCAGGGGATAGGTCGCGAATCGAAAAAAACGGGAGGCCCGTCGGTGAGATATTTCGTCGCTTTGTTAACCGTTGTTTTTCCAATCACGTCTCTATGCGCTGATGAAGAGTTCGAAAAACACATCCGCCCCTTCTTGCCGATCATTGCATCAAATGTCACGGCCCCAAGAAGCAATCGGGCGACCTTCGGCTCGACTCACGGGCGGCACTGCTGAAAGGTGGCGAGAGTGGCCCCGCTGCTGTCAGCGGCAAACCAAACGAAAGCCTGCTGCTGAAGGCTGTCTCTCATACCGCGAAGCTCAAAATGCCTCCGGACGGCAAACTCACGGACGCCGAAATCGCACGTTTGCGAAATTGGGTTAGTCGCGGCCTGCCCTGGCCGGCGTCGAAGGATGCCGTCACCAACAACTCCAAGGGAGTCATCACGGATGAGCAGCGCCGCTGGTGGGCCTATCAGCCGGTTCGGCCCGTGGTTCCTCCGACCGTCAAGAACGCAAACCGGCCGCGATCCGACGATCGACCGTTTCATCCTCGCCGGTCTGGAAGCGGAAGGCTGGCGCCCGCCCGCCCGCGGACAAACGGACGTTGCTTCGCCGTGCGACGTTCGACCTGACCGGCCTGCCGCCGACGCCCGAAGAAATCGACGCATTCCTGAAGGATGACTCGCCCGACGCTTTCGCCAAGGTCGTGGATCGGCTGCTCGCATCGCCGCGCTACGGCGAACGCTGGGGCCGGCACTGGCTCGACGTGGTCCGCTACGCCGATTACCACGACGGCAACCCCAAGGCTCGCAACGGCCAGTTGCGAACCGCTCGAAGCCTGGCGTTATCGCGACTGGGTCGTCGCAGGCGTTCAATCGCGACCTGCCCTTCGACCAGTTCATCGTCCATCAGATCGCCGGCGACCTGCTGCCCGAGCCCCGATGGCCAGGAGATCTTACGCCGACGGGCTGATCGCGACGACGTTCCTCGTCCAACGGGGCCTGGGACCGTGGCGACGCCGACAAGGAAAAGATGGTCAGCGACATGGTCGATGACCAGATCGACACGGTCGGCAAGGCGTTCATGGGCCTGACGCTCGGCTGTGCCCGCTGCCACGACCACAAGTTCGATCCGATCTCGCAGGCCGATTACTACGCCCTGGCCGGGATGTTTTACAGCACCCGCATCCTGAAGGAACTCGGCACCAAAGGCGGCGAATACACGCTCAATCGCGTGCCGCTGGTGCCGAAGGAGGTGATCGACGAAACGCGCGGAGCAATTGAAGCAAATCGACCGGTGCTGAACGCGAAGCTGGCGGAACTGGACAAGAAGGTCCCGAAGCCGCCGCCGATGATCCCGACGCGTCAGCGCTGGTCAAGCAGCGCGATCTGCTGCAAGAGCGAACTGCTGCCGGAGCCGCCGCTGGCCGAGGCCGCGCAGCGAAGGCGGAGCTGCCCGGCGGACTGTTCCCGAAGCATCCAGGATGTGCCCCTGCACATTCGTGGCAGTTACACCCGGCTCGGGCCAGTCGTGCCGCGCGGATGCCCAAGTTCTTCGCCGGGGACAAGCAGCGAAGATCACCGCGCGGCAGCGGCCGGCGCGAGCTGGCAAACTGGATGGCCTCCAAAGAAAATCCACTGACGGCGCGGGTGATCGTCAACCGCGTCTGGCAGGGGCACTTTCGGAACCGGCTTCGTGCGCACGCCGAACAACTTCGGCATGCTCTCGGAACCGCCGATCTCATCCGGAGTTGCTCGACTGGCTGGCCGCGCGGTTCGTCGAGGACGGCTGGTCGCTGAAGAAACTGCACCGGCGGCATCATGCTGTCGCAGACCTACCAGCAGGCGAGCGTGGTACCGTCGCTCAGGTATCGCCGTGATCCCGAAAATCGCTGGCTGGGCCGATTCGCCTCGCGCCGGCTGGAAGCCGAGGCGATTCGCGACGCCATGCTCTTCGCCGCGGGCCGGCTCGATCTGGCACTCGGTGGCCCGGCTACGCACGACCTGAACACCACGCGCCGATCGCTCTATGTGCAGACGGCCCGCTGGGACCGCAGCAACTTCGCGACGCTCTTCGACGCGGCCAACCCGGACGCGTCCGTGGAGGGCGAAACGTCAGCACCGTTGCTCCGCAAGCGCTGTTCCTTCTCAACCACGAATTCGTGTTGTCCCAGGCAAAATATCTGGCGGAGCGCATGACCCGCGAGGAGCCAAAAGTGAGAGTGCTCGCATTCGCCGGTTATTTCAACTGGTGTTTGGCCGACCGCCGACCGCGGATGAGATCGCGATCGCGCGGTGCGGCTTCTACAAGCCTGGGAAGGCGGATTGGGAAACGGCTTGGAGCGATCTGGCTCACGTGCTGTTGTGCAGCAACGAGTTTGTTTACCTCGACTAAGAGCCTGATTTAGAATTGACCGGCAGGTAGGGCGGGTCGAGGCTTTGCGAGGCCCGCCATGAAGCGGCATCTCGCTCTGGCAGGCCTTCGCAAAGCCTCGACCCGCCCTACACGATTCGCTGACACTAATTTTAACAGGCTCTGAGCGTCATCGAGTCGGGCGATTAGAATAGCGTGAAGGAGGTTATGCGAACTCACCAGAGTAATTCATGCCAAACCACATAGACAGCCCACGGAAGCACCGCACCCGACAACACGTGATCGCGGATTTGAGCATCCGAACTCAAGTCAATGGTATTTGGCCTAAGAAGGATGACAATTTATGAAGAGATCTGAATTTACCTATGGCCAGTTGGACAAAGGTGCTCCGTCGGCTCGGCTTTAAGTGCCGGCCTTCTCAACAACACTCCACCGGGCCGAATTTATCTGCATGAGAAAACCGGAGCGACCGTTGGACTGCCTACTTTTCCCGACGACGAAAAGGTTTTTGCCTACCACCTGCTCACCGTTGAAGGTGAGCTGGACAACTTTGGCATCGCCGATCCAAAAACCCTTGAACGGAAACTGAAAAACGCAGGGTAGAATTGCCGCAATGCGAACCACACCTTCTCCTTCCCGACGTGAAATGCTGGCCACAGCAGGCAACGGCTTTGGCATGCTGGCGCTTGCCCATCTTCTGGCAGCGGAAGAAAAGACCGACACTCGATCGCGCCGCCAACCCTTACGCCGTGCGTCAGCCTCATTATCCAGCGCGAGCCAAGCGGGTGATCTTCCTGTACATGCCCGGCGGGCCGTCGCACGTCGATCTCTTCGACCCAAAACCCCGGCTGGTCACCGACAACGGCAAGCCCTTGCCGTTCGAGAAGCCGAAGCTGGAGCGAACCAAGACCGGCAACCTGCTCGCCTCGCCGTGGAAGTTCAAGAAGCACGGGCAAGTCGGGCGTCGAGGTCAGCGAACTGTTTCCCGACGTGGCGTCTTGCATCGACGACATCTGTGTGATCCGCTCGATGGTCGCCGACAACATCAACCACACCGGCGCTGCCCTGCAGATGTGTACCGGCGAGCAGGCGTTCTCCCGGCCCAGCATGGGTTCGTGGCTGGTCTACGGCCTGGGCACCGAGAACCAGAACCTGCCGGGCTTCGTGGTGGTCAGCCCCGCCGAGGTCTTCCAGGGGGCGCAGCTCTGGGCCTCCAGTTTCCTGCCCGGCGCCTACCAGGGGACGCTCGTCCGCGACTTGAAGAACCCGATCGCCAACTTGCACACCGGGTCCGGCGACCTCGAGCGACAGCGCGACAAGCTCGACGCTCTGCGACAATTCAACGAACTCCACAAGCGCGAACGTGTGATCGACAGCCAGCTCGATGCCCGCATCGCTTCGTTCGAGCTGGCCTTTCGCATGCAGAAGGAAGCTCCGGAAGCGTTCGACATCTACACGCGAGAGCGACAAGGTGCGAAGCCTGTACGGCATCGATTCGCCGGCAACGGACATGTTCGGCCGGCAATGCCTGATGGCCCGCCGGCTGGTGGAACGCGGGAGTCCGCTTCGTGCAACTCTTCGACGCACCCGGCCAACAACGCCTGGGACCAGCACAGCGGGCTGCGCGAGAATCTGCCGAAACGCTGCCAGGCGGTCGATCAGCCGATCGCCGCGCCTGCTGACCGATCTGAAGACGCGAGGCTTGCTCGAAGACACGCTCGTGCTCTGGGGCGGCGAGTTTGGCCGCACTCCCACGGCCGAGGGGAACAACGGCCGCGAGCACCATCCCTTCGGCTTCACGATGTGGCTGGCCGGCGGCGGCATCAAGGGCGGGATGGCCCACGGAGCAACCGACGAGTTTGGCTGGCACGCGGTCGAGAAGAAGGTTCACGTTCACGACCTGCATGCCACGATCCTGCACCTGATGGGCCTCGACCATACCAAATTGACCTATCGCTACGGCGGGCGAGACTATCGGCTGACCGATGTTTCCGGGAATGTCGTCAAGGAAATCCTGGCGTGATCGATCAATTTTTGAGCCACGGATGAGACATGGATAAGACTAGATTGAAGTACTTGTTCTTTCTGAGGAACAAAAATGTCGCAGGTCCCTCTTGTCGTTCGTCGTTTGCTTCTGTCGTCTTTGTTAATTTTCTGCTGTAGCTGCACTCGAAACAAACCTGCTGTAAAGGGCGCAAAAGCGATCCTGCCACGCTTCGGATCAAGTTTCCCGAAGACTGCGCGACGAATTCATTCGCCAGTCTGCACCTCCGCGATTCGTCGCGGTTGAGTTGCTCGTTTTTCAAGGAGGCTCTGGAAGACCTCGCGAAAAGCGGCTCACTGGCCGATCTGGAAAAACTGTTGTGGAAAGAAACCGGGAAGACACTCAACGACATCGAAACCGTTACTGTGGATTTGCCGGAAATGCCTGCGAGAGCGCCTGCTTTTGCCGCAGCCTTCGCGCTGATCGCGCCGCTTCGGGTCAGCGACTTGCCACCGTCTGCTCGTCGGCCTGACGCAAAACGATCGGGCTTTTGGACGCTCGGCGATGGATTACTAATGCACATGCCCGATGGGAAAACGGTCGTGTTCGTTCACGAGTCGCTTGCCGAGCGCTACCTTGGCGGTTACGCGAAAGACCGTAACGCCTGGCCGATGAGCAACTCGCTTGCGAAAGCGGTTGAAGGACATTCCTTCATCGTACTGTGCAACTTCGAGCGCGTGCTCCAAGCAAAACGGACGGGCAACCTAGGTTCGCTCCCGTTGCTTCCCAATGTGAATTCGGCCGTGCTGATCGTTGACGTGGATGGGAAATCGGTCGGCACGGGTTTGCGTGCAACCTTCGACGCAGAAAGATCGGCCCACGCCGCGCACGAGCAATTCAAAGCGGGCCTTGAGCGGACCGTGTCCCTTATGCAACGACTAATGCGCGATCCCGATACCGCCAAGGAATATGCCGATTCAATCGCGTGGATGAACGAAAAACAGCGAGCATTGAGCGAAATGAAAATTGAAGTTTCGGGGAGTGAGCTAACAGCCACCACGGCCTACAAGGTCGATTTCGATCTCGACGCAGCGCACAATAGTTTTGCGCAGGGACGACTTGCCGCCAGCAAGGCAGTCAGTGCGAACCGTTTGCAGCAATTGCAACTGGCTCTATTGAATTACGAGAGCGCTTACGATTCGGTGCCGATCATCGGCACAGGAAAGGACAAACGGCCGATCGGATCGGACGGCAAAGCTTTGCTTAGTTGGCGGGTCGCGATGCTGCCATTCGTTGAAGGATCTGGCCTATATTCCGAGTTCAATCATGATGAACCCTGGAACAGCGAACATAACAAGAAGCTCATCGGTGCACATGCCAAGGGTATTCCAATCGTTCGACGAGTCGACGAATGCGGAAGGGCTGACCTATTATCAGATGGTGGTTGGTCCCAGCGCTATCCGTCCGGGGCTGAAATCCAAAGAAATTCCCGACGGGGCCATCAATACTATTGGCCTTGTCGAAGCCGCCGAACCGGTGATCTGGACCAAACCGGACGACATCTCCATTTCCGGCAAAGAGATGCCGAAGGATCTCAAGAAGAAATTTGGTGGTATGTTCCCTGACGGCTTCCATATTATTACCTGGGGCTTTGAATCACGCTGGATCAACAGCAAGAATATTAGCGACAAAACATTGTGGAATGCCATCCGTCCCGATGACGGTGAGCCACTCGGTTCCGATTGGAACAAGTAATCACTTGGTTGGTTCAATCCGTTCCAGCCTTGACCCATCGGTTTTCACAACTTAGCATTATGATAATTCTTCTTTGAGCGTTTCTCACTCCACACACCTGCTCCCCTCGCCCTTTTCCCATCAGAGATTCCCCATGCTGCTCAAACGATCCTCTTGGCTGGCAGTGCTCGGAACATTCGTATTTTCAGCAAGTGGATTCGCCGAAGATCCCGGCATCGAGTTTTTCGAGAAGAAGATCCGCCCGATCTTCGTCGAGAATTGTTATGAGTGCCACGCTACGAGTTCAAAGAAAGTTCGGGGCGGCCTGCTGCTCGACAGTCGGCCTGCCATTCTCAAAGGCGGGGTGACCGGTCCTGCCCTGGAGCTGGGACATCCGGAAAAGAGTCTGCTCATTAAGGCCGTTCACTTCGACCGCGAAGATACAAAAATGCCGCCCAAGGGCAAACTCCCGGCAGCGCTGATCGCCGATCTGGAAGCTTGGGTGAAAATGGGTGCGCCCGATCCCCGCGACCGGCCCACCCAAATCAAGCCGATTCCAGCCTGGGAAGAGGTTGTTGCCCAGCGAAGAAACTGGTGGAGCCTGCAACCGGTGCAAAAGCCGGCACTTCCCGTGATACGGGAGACGTCGCAGTCGATCGCTCCCATCGACCGCTTTATTCTCGCGAAACTGCAGGAGAAAAACCTCAAACTTGCCGCGCCCGCTGCACCCACTACCTTGATCCGCCGACTATCTCTGACTCTCACCGGACTGCCGACCACACCATCTGAAATCTCCGCCTTCGAGAAATCCGTCCAGGTGAAGGGCCACGATGTCGCAGTGCGCGAACTGGCCGATCAGTTGCTCGCATCGCCGCATTTCGGCGAACGCTGGGCGCGACACTGGATGGATGTCGTCCGTTTTTCCGAAACGCACGGAAATGAATGGAACTACGAGGTACACCACGCCTGGCGCTATCGCGATTATCTCATCCGCGCCTTCAATCAGGATGTTCCTTACGATCAGTTCATTCGCGAGCACCTCGCGGGCGATCTTCTCAGGGAGCCTCGCTGGAACAAGTCGGAAAAGTTCAACGAGTCGCTCATCGGCACTGCTTTCTGGCGTTTCGGGGAAGTCAATCACGACGATTGCATCTCGCTCCCGCAGATCGGCTACGACCTTGCCGACAATCAAATCGACACCATGACCAAGGCATTTCAGGCCATGACGGTTGCCTGTGCCCGCTGTCACGATCATAAGCTCGACGCCGTTTCGATGCGCGATTATTACGGTCTTCTCGGAGTGTTGCGAAGTTCCCGTTTCGTCGCTCACACCATTGATGCACCGGAATGCAATGCGGAAATCCTTGACCAGATGCGCGAAGTGAAGAAGTCGATGCGGGCGGAACTTGCCGATATTTGGCTGCGCCAACTCGATGCCAAGGCAATCGAAAAATGGCTTTCCGAAAAGACCGAAGGCAAATGGGCGGATGACGATCCTCTTTCTGTGTGGAAGCAAATTGCGACGATTCAGAAGAATGAGAAGCTCGCTTTCCAGGCCGCAGCAAAAAAAGCAACGGATACATTGGCCCGTGAAACTCAAGCGACAAAGGCTCACGAAAAAGATTATCTCATACTTGCCGATTTTCGAAACGGAACCTGGCCGAACTGGCAAGTCGGCGGACAAGGTTTGCGTGGTGTGCCGGGGAAAGCGGGCGATTTTGTCGTGGCGGCCGACGGCGAGAAGACCGTGGATAGACTATTGCCGGCGGGCGCATTCACGCATAACCTCTCGGCCAAACTGAATGGAACTCTGCGTTCGCCGCCGCTGACCGACGAGTTGACTCAGCGGAAAAAATTTATCAGCTTTCGCGTCATGGGCAAGACCTCCAGCGCTGTTCGGCTCGTCTCGAACAACTGTCAACTCAACTACACGAACTACAAGGCTCTCACTTCCGACGATTGGAAGTGGATGACGTTCAAGTTGCCCCAGGAGCGCGACTCATTGAATGTATACGCGGAGTCGATGACGAAATTCGACAACCCGAAATTCCCCGATCAACTGGGAACTCTCGGCGGCGACACCAAGAATGACCGCGTTCCCTGGGAACAAGCGGCCAGGGATCCACGTTCCTATTTCGGAATCTCGCTGGTCGTAGTCCACGATGACCCCGCACCGCCAAAAGTGGATCGAAGCGCACTGGGCGAGATCTTCAAGGGCGACGCCGTCTCATCACCGGCAGATCTGGCAAACCGCTATGCAAAACGCCTCGAAACAGCTCTGAAAGCCTGGCAGAAGAACGAAGCTACTGATGCAGATGTGAACTGGCTGGACTCCTTTCTCCACCACGGCTATTTGATGAATAAGCCGACGCAATCAGCCCGGCTGGCAGAGTTGTTGAAGCAATATCGCGAACTGGAAGCAAGAATTCAGTTACCCAGAATTGTTCCCGGAATCGCCGAGAGCGGTCGGGAATTTTCGCAGGCCGTCTTCACTCGTGGAGATTGCACGAAACCGGGGCCTCGGGTAGACCACAGTTTTGTGGCAGCTGTCTCTCCAAAGCCGTTTGCTGCCGGCGGCAGCGGTCGACTGCAACTGGCCAATCGCATTGCAACCACCGACAACCCGCTGACTGCACGAGTGATGGTCAATCGCATCTGGCATCACTTGTTCGGCTCCGGGATCGTGCGAACGACGGACGATTTTGGTCATGTCGGCGATCTCCCATCGCATCCCGAACTGCTCGATTACCTGGCCCAGCGATTCGTTGCCGAGGGCTGGTCGATCAAGCGTCTCATCCGCGAAATCGTGCTCACGCGCACCTTCCAGGCTGTGTACCAGCCCAGCGATCTGGCCCGACAGGTAGATCCGGAAAATCGTCTGCTGCAACACTATCCCGCGCGTCGCATGGAAGCCGAGGCGATCCGCGATGCGTTGCTCTTTGCTTCCGGCCGGCTCGACCGCACTTTGTACGGGATGAGCGTCCCGGCTTACCGCGAGAAGGACGATGAATATCATCGCCTGTTTCGGGGGCCTCTCGATGGTCATGGTCGAAGGAGCCTGTATATCAAGACGACCCTCATGGAAGCTCCGGCTTTCCTGGAATCCTTCAATTTACCTGGTGCGAAAGTAACCCAGGGCCGGCGCGATGCGACGAATGTGCCGGCGCAGGCACTGGCCATGCTCAACGATCCACTGGTCCGCGATCAAGCAGCCTTCTGGGGCAAACGGCTGGTGGAGCGGAAAAATGACACGGTTGATGGGCGCGTAACGAGCATGTTTGTGACAGCGCTCTCCAGAGAGCCAACCGCCGAAGAGAAAACCCGGTTCATTCGCTTCGTGGATCAGCTCGCCGATCTGCATCGCATTTCACGCGCGGAAATCATGCAGAGCCAGGCTATATGGAGCGATTTGGCTCATACAATGTTCAACCTTCAGGAATTCATTGCGATACCTTAAGAGTTCCAAGTTCCAGGTTCCAAGTTCCAAGTTAAAAACCCAATGTCTCTAACTTGGAACCTGGAATTTGGAACTCCTGAAGGAGATGGAGACAGATACAATGCGATCGCTATCCAACAGAATCCTACAATTCCCACTTTCGCGTCGCGATCTATTGCGAAATTCCGCGCAGGGTTTCGGCTGGCTGGCATTGTGCGACCTGCTTTCCAACGACAGCAGAGCGGCGACGGAAACCAGTCCGAAACCGCACTTCAAGCCGCGCGCCAAGAATGTCATTTTCTGCTTCATGGATGGCGGCGTCTCCCACGTTGACAGCTTCGACCCCAAGCCCGAACTCGATAAACGCGACGGCCAGGCTTTTCTCGACTCGCGCAACCCGACCGCGGCCGGCAGCCGAAAGTGGCTCAAAAGCCCTTGGAAGTTCCAAAAGCGCGGCAAGTCGGGCATGCCGATCAGCGATCTGTTTCCGCATATCGCCAGCTGTGCCGATGACATTGCTGTGATCCGTTCGATGAAGGCCGATTTGCCGATTCACAGCACCGGCGTGTTGTTTTTGCACACTGGCTCAAACAACGCCGGCCGACCCAGCATCGGCTCCTGGGCCAGTTATGGGCTGGGAAGCGCCAATCGCAATCTTCCTGGCTTCGTCGTCTTGAGTTTTGGCGTTGTGCCTTGCGGCGGGCTGGAAAATTACTCTAACGGCTTTCTCCCAGCCAACTATCAAGCGACGATGTTCAAGGTCGAAGGCGTACCGATTGCCAATCTCAAGCCGAATGATGCCGATGCCATCCAGCAGGTCAAGCTGGAACTGCTCAAGGGCCAGAACCGCGATTTTGCCGGCACAGTGGACGGCAACGGCGGCATGAGCGCGGCGATCCGCAATTACGAACTGGCCTACAAAATGCAATCGCTGGTCCCGGACCTCCTCGATCTTCGCAAGGAAACTGATGCGGTCCAGAAACTCTACGGGATCGACTCCCCCATCCCGACCAGAAGACAGTACGGCATCCAGTGCCTCCGCGCCCGCCGGCTCGTCGAAGCGGGTGTCCGTTTCGTCGAGATCAACTGTCCTCCCGGCCTTTCCAACGGCACGTGGGATCAGCATGGAGACTTGAGAAAGGGCCATGCCAAAAATGCAATGGATACCGATCAGGCGATCGCCGCACTCATCAAGGACTTGAAACAGCGCGGAATGCTTGACGAAACGCTGATTCTCTGGGCAGGGGAATTTGGCCGCACTCCCCATTCTGCCGGCACGGATGGTCGAGATCATCATCCCGAAGGCTTTAGCATCTGGTTGGCCGGCGGCGGCATCAAGGGCGGGACCGTCTATGGAGCCACCGATGAGATGGGCATCCATGCGGTGGAAGGCATCTGCGACATGCACGACTTACACGCAACGATTCTGCACCTGCTTGGGCTCGATCACGAGAAGTTGACCTACCGATTCGGCGGGCGGGATTATCGTCTCACCGACGTGCACGGGCAGGTCATACGGGCGGTCGTCTCATAGGCTTCGATTCTCAGGTTTTGCGCCTGGATGTAGTTCGCTCAATGGACCGAACGCGGATGAGCATCCTGGACAAACAAGGGTATATTTCCGAACATATTCCCAATTGCCGTTTTAGAGGACCGACAAAATGGGAAGAGTTACTACCGAAGTGACGATCGAAAACCTCGCCGATCTTGTTGCAGTGCGGAAAGGTCAAATGACAGCAGACCAGGTTCGTCGAATCACTGTCTCCGATGCACTGGTGGATACAGGTGCAACGGGCTTCGCTATGCCGACGAATCTGTTGAAACAGTTGGGACTGACGAAGATATCGGAGCCGCCGGGCTCGATCGACTGCGGGATCAATCCAAGTCAATATTTTCGAGTCAATTCGGCTAACGATCATGGGACGTGATATGCCCATCGACCCGATGGAAATTCCCGATGGATCACCTGTTCTTGTCGGCCAAATCCCTCTGGAAATGTTTGATCTCGTTATCGACATGCAAAAGCAACGACTCATCGGCAACCCCGCGCACGGTGGCGAGCAAATGCTGGAACTATATTGAATCCCGGTGAAACTCATCTGGTTTATTCCACTATTTGAACAGGTCGCCCAGAATGCTCGTTGCCTGCTATGCGCAATTATCTATTTGAGCACCGCAACTCCATCAGCGAATACGGTTAATGGATGGACCGAAGACCGACGACGGCTCCCTTATTTCAGCACCGATCATAATCGCTCGTGACATCGCTTACGATTCAGACTTGGAAAACGAAAGATCGCATGAAAGTTCAGCACGATCGGCTGCAAGAACTGGTTTCCGCCATTTTCCGCTCGGCAGGCTGCGAACCGGTAGAGGCCGAGCGCATTGCCGCTCATCTGGTTGAAGCCAATCTGGTTGGTCACGATTCGCATGGCGCGGTTCGTACCGTTCCCTACGTGCAGTGGTTGAAGGCGGGGAAAGTCCAGGCGGGCCGGCGAATTCGGGTTATCTTTGAAAACGAGGCCATCTTGATCGTTGACGGCGAGTTTGGTTTCGGACAGACGATCGCTGAACAAGTAGTGAATCTCGGCATCGCCAAATGTTCCCGGCATGGCGTCGCCGTGATTGCTCTGCGAAATTCGGGACACCTTGGCCGAATCGGTGCCTGGCCCCTACAGGCCGCCCGAGCAGGAAAGTTGTCGATCCACTTCGTCAACACCACGGGGGCCGGGATTCTGGTGACGCCATTCGGCGGGATCAATCGTCGCTTATCTGCCAATCCCATCGCGGCCGGGATTCCCATCGCGGGCCAGGCTCCAATGATTCTCGATATGTCGGCGTGCACGATCGCGGAAGGCAAGATCCGAATTGCCATGAACAAAGGAATCAATGTTCCCGAAAATTGCATCGTTGATTCACTCGGCCGGCCCACGACCGATCCGCGCGAGTTCTACGCCGATCCTCCCGGGGCGATCCTGCCGATCGCCGGCCACAAAGGCTATGGTTTGGCGGTTCTTGGCGAGGTTCTGGCCGGAGCACTCACCGGTGCCGGCTGCAGCAATCCTCAAAACGCCAATCAGCTCGTCAGCGGGATGCTCTCGATCTTTCTGGACCCATCGGTGTTTCAGACCGATGTGGCATTCTCTCAAGAGATTCTTCGGTTTATTGATTGGGTAAAAAGCTCGGAGCCGGTCCAGAAGGACGGCAAAATCCTGATGCCGGGTGAAATCGAGGAACAAACCAGAACCAAGCGTCTGCGGGGTGGAATCGAAATCGATGAGACCAGTTGGTCCCAGATCGTCCAGACCGCGGCGGGGGTTGGTGTCTCATCGCACCGTATCGACGAGATCATGTCGGGAAATTAGGGACTGACAGCGGTACTGTGCGGTGTGCGTCAATTAACGCCGGAAATGTGCGGAATCGACAATCATATCGCATTCCTGTTGGCGTCCTGAGCAACTCAAATCGGCAACCATAGCCATTTTTCGGCCTTCAGAACGGTTTTTGGTCCGATCTTCTCGCTTCTCGATGCTGTGGCATTGTTCTTGCTTCGTATTTCTCTGAGGCAAGTCGATTACACGAACAATCCGCGAGTCCGGGGTTCTTACCAAGTCGGCTGCCCGTGAGGAGATGTAAAATGGATGCCGTAACTTTTGGGTTCGTCGTACTGCCGGCGGTACTGTGTCTCGTTGGCTTTGTGTTTAGCCTGGTCTTCGCCGGAGACATCTTGCGGTGGCTCTCGGATACGAAAGCTGCCGAGGCCAAAGCGCGTGGCGACAATTCGCCAGAATTTGAGACACACGAACCGCAAGACACATACAGACCACAGCGCGTTCCGTGTATCAGGGAAAAGGAATTGGTGAGCCGGTAATTCTTCCAAGGAGAAGTGAGTTGTAAACGTGGCGAGCCGATCAATGTCAGTCGTCTTGGAAGTATCGAAATAGCGTGATTTCGATATTCACCAGACGGCTGACATTGTTTGACTCGTCGTTTCATAGGACTCAAACGCAAGAAAGTCGGCATTTCAAAAGCATCACGACCAAAGCGCACATGGCGCAGGCAATGAATCCAAAGATCGTATCCACCACATCGGCAACGGGTTCTCTCAACGAACAGATTTGTATCCAGGCGCAACGGCGAAGGCTCATTTTGCAGCCCCAGGTGAAGATACATCGCTCGATTAGCAAATAGGTTACTAACGCAGCCAAAGAAATGATTGAGAGAATTGGTAGGATTAACATGATCTAACCCTCCGGCAAATTTGGGTAAACTGGGTAAATTATAATGCACCTTCGATGCCGGTAGGGAGGGGAATTGTTTGAAGATCAACTCTGATGTTGACAAAACAGCCCGCACAATCGAACCTTGATAATCAATTGCAGATACAATTAAATAATTATGGAGTTTTACGAAGGGCTTTTGCCAGTCTGGAAAGCCTGCGCCACGACAGGAAATCACTAAATCGCATCGGAAGTGCCCATCAGATAGGCGCACAGTTCGATAAAGACATCGGTACAGCGTTCCCGCCAACTGGAGTCGTGAAGTTGATTCAAGGAACTCGGTCGAAATACGACCTGGATAAGTAGCCGATTTCCTCGAAGTTGGTCGATCTGGTGCAATTGGAGTTCCATCGCCAGAGGACCGTTTCTTCGGCCGAGACCAAACCAGGCGAGCGCACCCCCATTGCTTTTCTTACCGCGCATTCCCGCAAGAGCACCCAGGCGCAGTTTGATCAACCCGGGTGCGCTTTTCCGTAACCTCACCACCCATGTCGTAGGCAAAACCCCGCAGCTTCATGATGGCGATCGATTCCGGCATCCATGCTTCCATCTGAAAACTAAAGGTGGAGGGATCGTGCGCGATCAGAGTCGGGGCTTGGACAATCTCCGCTTCCTCAACAGGCTCTACCATCGGCCCCATTTGATCGATCGACAGCGCCGTGTCGTAAAGCTCAATCAATTCTCTCGCTGATTGTGGGCGGTCTTCGGGACATTTGGCGAGCGTCTGGAAAACGACCTGTTCAACGCTCGGCGAAATGAATTCGTCCAGCTCAAGATCGGCGAAACTCGGCGGCATCTCGGTGGCATGGGCCAACATCAAATCCATGCTCGTCGGGCCTAGAAACGGCAGCCGGCCCGTCAACAATTCGTAGAGAATTACGCCGACACTGTATAAATCGCTGCGATGATCGACCGCCTCACCTCGAACCTGCTCGGGGCATATGTAACCGGGCGTGCCGACAGCAAAATCAAAATTGGATTCGGTGACTTGCGCCATGCCCGGCTCAGGTTCGATCAGTTTTGCCAGGCCGAAATCCATCACTTTGACCTTTTCACGCGGCGAATCGTGGTCGACAACCATGAGATTGGATGGTTTCAAATCGCGATGGATCATGCCGAGTTCGTGCGCTGCCTGCAAGACTTCGCATAGTTGCGTCACGAGTCTGCCAACCCGTCCGGGGGAAAGCCTGCGGTTCTTTTGGAGAAGAACCTCCATATTTACGCCGCGAACATACTCCATGACGATGCAAGGTCCGGATTGATCGTTAATCGAGGCATCGTAAAGTGTTACAGCGTAAGGATGTTGGAAACGGGCCATCAGGAGGGTTTCCCGTTGGAACCGTTCTCGAAATTTGGGATCGGCTGCGATATGATCGTGCATGACCTTGATGACGACCTGTCGGCCAAGATCGAGTTGGCGAGCGAGATAGACCTTGCCCATGCCGCCCTCACCCAGCAGACGAACGGCCTCATAACGGCCCAGGAAAATGCGGCCTGTCATGGGGTTTGACCGCCACGTGTCCGGGGTGTGATGCGAGGAGGATGACAGCATGAAATAACTGTAGTTTAGGATCGCGTGGAATGCCAATAACTTCGTAAAAGTTCGCAAATCGGGCATAATAGGCTTATTGCGATCCAGCGGCTCAAAAATGCGGCCCCAATCGAAAGCTCCCGAAGATGGTACCGGCGGCACTGCCCATTGATGATGTTCTTCCCGAGTTGCTTGCCTCGCTGCGCCGATCGGCCAACCTCGTCTTACGTGCTGCAACCGGTGCCGGAAAGACAACCCGAGTCCCACCGGCCCTTCTCGATGCCGGTTTTGCCCGAACGCATTCCATCGTGATGCTCGAACCCCGACGTCTGGCAGCCCGTGCCGCTGCGCGGTGGATGTCGCTGGAACGAGGCACGAAATTGGGTGAAGAAATCGGCTATCAGGTTCGCTTCGATCGTCGTGCGACTTCCAAGACTCAAATTCTCGTCGTTACCCCAGGCATCCTCTTGCGAATGTTGCATGACGATCCCTATCTCGACTCGGTTGGGACGCTTGTTTTGGATGAATTTCACGAACGCGGCCTGGAAACCGATCTCGTTCTGGGCTTTGCCCGGCTCATCCAACAGATCCGGCCTGAACTTCGGATCATTGTGATGTCGGCGACGTTGGCAGTGAATTCCATCTCCGCATACCTCGACAACTGTCCAATCATTGTGAGCGAAGGACGACTCTTTCCCGTTGAAATCGCCTATAGAGCCTCGTCCGATGGACCAACCATTGCCGATCGCAACAGCACGCGCCATTGATCGGCTCCTTCAGCGCATCTCCGGCGATATATTGACCTTTCTCCCAGGATTGAACGAGATCCGCCGAACCGCGCAAGAACTGGAGCCATTGGCACAATCCCTCGACCTTGCCGTGTTATCGTTGCATGGCGATTTGCCTCCCGAACAGCAAGATGCTGCACTTCTTCCGCAGTCGCGGCGGCGGGTAATCCTCGCCACCAATGTTGCAGAAACGTCCGTAACCGTTGAGGGAATCACGGGTGTCATCGATTCGGGTCTGGCCAGAGTGAATCAGTTCGATCCATCGGTCGGCATCGATCGTCTTGAATTGACACCGATCTCGAAAGCATCCGCCGATCAGAGAACAGGGCGTGCAGGACGAACCCAGGCCGGGGTTTGCGTGAGATTATGGAGTGAGGCGGCGCATCGATCGCGACCTGACCGGATGGAGCCCGAAATCCGCCGGGTAGACCTGGCAGGTGCTGTGCTTCAACTGTTGGCGTTGGGTGAAACCGACGTGATGCGTTTTCCGTGGCTCGAACCTCCCGTTGAATCGTCGATTCAACAGGCGTTTATGCTTTTGCGCAGACTCGGAGCTCTCGATGATACCGGCCTGACGGCGCTCGGCCGGCAGTTGGCTCGGCTACCCGTTCATCCTCGTGTCGGTCGGCTGCTTCTCGAAGGCAAGGTGCTCGGCGATGTTTCGCGAGTCTCTCTTGCGGGAGCGCTGCTTTCGGAACGCGATCCGCTGACACGTTCGCTATCGGCCTCCTCTCCCTCGATTCACCGCTACAACACTTCTTCGGATATTCTGGACCGTATCGACGCACTGGAATCCTACGAGTCAACGGGACAAACCGATTTCCCAATCGGAACACTTCATCGGAGCGGGGCAGAATATGTCCTGCACGCGCGACCAGCTTTGCCGTCTGTTGTGGGAAGACATCCACCCAACACTTGCGCAATCGGATACCCAAACTTTCAACTCAGACGAGATTGTGCTGCGATCCTTGTTGACGGCGTTTCCGGATCGATTGGTTCGTCGCCGGGAACGAGGAAGCGATCGAGGCGTCATGGTGGGCGGCAAAGGTGTTCGGCTCGCACCGTCGAGCGGAGTTTTGGAGCCGGAGTTGTTCCTGGCGGTGAATGTCGACGCGAGCAGTGGGGAAATCTTTGTTCGGCAGGCATCGGCGGTCGAGCGGAACTGGCTGCCGACGGAACGGGTAACGACAAAGGTCGAGGTGTACTTTGACGAATCGAGTGAGCGCGTCGAAGCGACAAGGTTACGCGCTTCGACGATTTGATTTTGGAGGATCTCCCCGCGAAGTTGCCGGCGGATCACGAAACGGTCGGCGTGCTGATCGCGGCAGCTTCGACCCACCTTGGGAAAGTGTTGCCCGCGTCGAATTCTCCCGCAGGGCAGTACCTTACCCGAATTCGTTGTCTGCAAGAGTGGCTTCCTGAACTTGCACTGCCGGCGTTTGCTGAATCCGACCTTCAGGAGTTGTTGACCTGGCTTGCGCCGGGATGTCGGTCTCTGGAAGACCTCCGCAAAGCCGACTGGCTCCAGGCGATTCGCGGCAAGCTCAGTTACGAGCAACAACAAGCGATCGACCGCGAGGCACCGGAACGACTGGAAGTCCCCAGCGGATCGCATATCGCACTGACCTACGAGGCCGGTCGGCCGCCGATACTGGCAGTGCGGATTCAAGAAATGTTCGGATGTATCGATACGCCTTGCTTGGCGCGGGGACGGATCAAAGTTCTGATGCATTTGCTCGCTCCGAACTATCGGCCGCAGCAAGTGACCGATGACTTGTCGAGTTTCTGGATCACGACCTATCCGCACGTTCGGGGTGAATTGCGAGCACGCTATCCCAAGCACTCCTGGCCGGAAAACCCGCTCAATGCCGAGCCGCAACGCGGGCCGAAACGGCGCAAGGTAGAAGAATAGTACACCAAGTTCTCAGACTGCTTTGCCGAATACACCTCCACGCGCAACTAAATAGAATCTGAGAATCAACAAACCGAATACGGGCTCGATAGCATTGAGGGACCCATGGCGGCGAAGGACAGGTTTAGCGCCACTTTTACTGGCGGCAGCGGTCAGATGGCGGTTATGGGCGAACTCTTGCATCGCAAATGCAACGCAGCGATTCCGCATGTTGATGTGGGCACAGATGTATTCGCGTTCAAGGACGACCGCGAAGAAATCGCTCGTATCCAGGTCAAAACCGCGCTCGGATCGTGGTATAGAAAGGGGCAGGGTTACCACGCCAGGTTCGGTGTGCCCATGGAGCAGTTGGGGCGAAACGACATCCCAGAACTTTTCTATGCTTTGGCAGTTCGACCGGACGATAGGTGGGGTTCCTTGAGAAGTTCCGGCTTCACACTTTCCAAAAATGAAGTAGTAAACCCCACTATGATCCCTTCGATCAAGGCGATGGGAATGTGTGCTGCGACCACGACCGCCGCGATGATCCGCCAATCCTCGACGCCCCCTGCGACCAGTGCGATACCATTGAGAATCACCGTCAGCGAAACGCTCACGAATCCTGTGACGAATCCTGCTCGAAAAGTGGGTGAGATTTGCCGATGGGAGCCAAACGCCCAATCGAACAGGAAAAACAAAACGAGCAGCACCACCAGGAAAAAGGGATGCAATAGGGCCGCGACCGCCAAGCCGGCATCGCGCCAGCTAAAGGTTGAAGCCATCTCTTCGTTGCGAATGTATTGATAGAAAGGACGGGCCAGTAGCGCCGGGATCGTCATCACACAGAAATTGACGCCGAGCGACGTGAAGCCTCCGTGCCCCATCAAAGCAAACTGAAGAATCAGACCGGCGAGAATCGCCAGGGCTGCACGATAGCCAAGAATTACGCCCAGCAAGCCGTTCAACACCAGATGAACGCTGGTAGGGCCAACGCTGACTCGAATCGACGACGCCACGAAAAACGCTGCCGTCAAAAGTGCGATGCGCGGGATTTCTTCGTCCCTGATGCGCAAGCCGGCGAGAGCCACCACTACGACAGTGGCGACCGCGCCGGCAACGCGCCAGGGCCAGTCCAAAATCCCTTCCGAGATATGCACCGCCAGCAGAGACAATATCATTACTGATTCGGCCTGGTGGGAATTTTCTCATCGACATAGACCCAAAGGGTGCTGCGCTGCTTCTCGCCCACCGCGGTTATGCACCACCAGCCCGGCTCCGGCAAGGTGGCGGCAGCCACACCATCGGCATCCGTAAGAACCGTGTAAGTGATGTGTTCATCCGGTGGAAGTTCCTTGGGAGGCAGCGGATTGTAGCGTTCGATTTCAACCAACACATCTCTCAAGCGTTCACTCGGGTGTTCGAGGGCGACGCGAAACACCATTCCCGGTCGAATTCCATAGGGACGCGTCAATGGAAGAAGCTCAAAACGGTCGGCTTCATTTTTGATCGTTTGATGCCAGTTCTTCTGGGCCTCGACATGGATGATCACTTTGACGGTATCGACGACAGCCTCTTTCTTACCTTCGATGGTATGCGGAGCACTTTGGATCATCACCAAATGATCGCCGCGCTCTTCCGGAGTGTACTTGAGAACAAACGAAGTGACTTTTTTGTCGCCTTGACCATCTTTTGTTTCTTCAAGTTTCGATATCACATTGACGTGTTTTCCTTCGGGAGTGACCACGAATGCGCGCTGCGGCTTTGAAGCGTTGAAAAGTTGATGTTCGAACGGATGGCCGTACTGAAAGGTGAGAATGACCTCTTCGCCTTTTTTGACGGAAGATTTATTGGGCAATAGCATGTGATAATGCGCCTGGAGTGGGGAAACACCCGCGAAAAGAAGAAGCGTTAAAAGGAGCAGTCGGGACATGAATGGAGACTCCATGAGAGGACCGGATTGGAGAGAATGCCTTATGGAATCATACCAATTTGATCGTCGTAATACCAGTCATTACCGAGTTTGGGTTAAGGATCAATGCGCATGACTCGAAAAGGCTTCCCTCGTCGGGTAACATAGCCCGGCAACCATGATAGAATGATGACGGAGGTGCCAGATGCCGATGCACAATTGGACCCAGGTTGAACCGACCATTTTTCATCACTTTCATCAGCGATGGTCCATTGCCATCGTCGATGCACTCAACGCCGGCTTGCTCCCATCGGGGCTATCCGCATTGATCGAGCAGCACAGGCATGGGATGTATGCCCTTCCGACTATCGATTCCTGGTCGAACACGGTCGGCTTCCCGACGAGTGAACTTCTCTTCGCTCACGCTTCAGGCTATGTCGGATCATCCATCCAAGTCGAATAGTCTTTCCCATCCATTTCCGTTGAGAATTCCTCGCAAGACTCTGAATTGCTCAAATTGCTTCGGCAACTCTTCCTTCAAAAGATCTTCGTCTTTCTCTCGCTTCTGGAGGCGTTTTTCGATACCTCTCGCCAGTTCCTGGTCCTTGGCGTAATCCGCGATGCTTTTGAGAATCCGGTCCAGAAGCAGCTTGGGATCGTCTTCTGTCGTTTTCTCGCGAAGCACTATCAGTTTCCCTTTCAATTCCGTTGACTGATCGGCGGCCAATTTCGCCAGGAAATCGCTCGATCCCAGCGGCAGCGCTGCCAACACGACTGCTGAAGTCCGGAAGCGCATCTCGTATTCATCCTTTGAGGTCTCCAGATCCATCCAGGCCGGCAATACCTCCTTACTCAGACAATCGACATACTCCTTCCATTTCCCTTGCATCAAGAGAAATTGCGTGACCATGAGCCTGGTGCTCAGGCGAGTTTCGCTGTCCCCTTTGATGTTGGCAAACCATGCCCTTCCGCCCTCCAGATCGTCGAGACTCAGAAATACCTCCGCCAGATAGCCATCCCGAATGAAACGCGTGGGGAAGTTCATTTTCTGGGTCTTGGCCTCTTCAGCAGTAGGTGGACGAGTTCTGAGGATACCTGATTCGTTCGCTCGCAAGAGTGGGGCTTGTTTGTAGAAGCGATCGGCCAGTTCTTCCGATTCGGGGTTCCGCTGGTGATCCTTGCCCAGTGCATGAATCATCTGGAAGGGAAGGAGCCGATCTTTTTGCTGGGGCGTTATCTCTTTCGTTGCTCGTTGATACCATTCATCGGCCTGGTCGAATTCCCGGCGCAGCAGATGATAATGGCCTAGTTGAGCTTTCTCGAAACCATGTACCGGCATCCAGTCGAGTTTTCCGGTTTTTGCATCGAGAATCGCGGCAGGATCGCCGGGCCGCAAGCCGAGGTCATCGCTGATAGACATCCATGTGCGATAGGTCGGCTCAAAAGTCAACCAGATACTCAGTTTTTCCTCTTTCGGCGTCCAGCGCAGGAAAGTAGCTTGTAACCCGGACACTAACTGTCGAGCATTTCCACCCCCGCGATCTGCGACGCATATCGAACTCCGCGCTGGAGAATTCGGCACGAACAAGAAGGCTAAATCATCTGGTCCAGTCCCAGGCAAGGGTTCCGCAGCGACGTAGGCCAGTTGGTCGCCCGAAGCATCCAACCTGCGAACTCGCGGACGACTCCGGAAACCAATGGTTTTCTCAGGCTATCGCCAGGACCGAGGAGGTAGAGTTTGCTGTCTTCGCACCAACCAACACGCCAACTCTCCGATTATCCGGGTGCCAGCGAATGTCGCGCAGGCGATTTTCTGAGGTGCAACGTACTTCGACTTGATGGTTGGTCAGATCGCCGATCCGGAGCCGATAGGTTCCCGGTTTTTCCTCGGTAGCGCCTGGTTCAAAGCCGACAAAAGCGAACTGCTGCGAATCGGTGGACCATATCGGTCCGGCTCGCCGCAAGTGTTCGAGAACCGGAGGACGTTGATGCGGAGAGCGGACTACCGTTTCAGGAACGTGCCACCAGTGATTGCCCTCCTCAATCCACAAACCATCGGTACTCGAGGTTCCGTTATTGGTTCCCAGCAAACAGTAAAGGCGTTTTCCATCGGGTGTGCGATCGAAAACCAGTCCCTCAGCTTCTTCCCAAAAGATTCGTTTCGAGGTTTTGTCCTGCAAGTCGAAATGACAGAGCGTTTGCCGACCTGGACTTGCAGAGTTGACGTAATCGATGCCGGTCCCGTCGCGATTCCATCGAACGGCCAAGTCGGCACCGATGTAGCCAACGTGATCGCAGTTGGCCGAGAACAACTCGGTCGGGTTGTTGTCCTTGCCGCCGGCATTTTCAAAAAGCCAACAAGTATATCGAACGGCACGCTCGGCGTAACGAGCGCCATCGGCCGGGGTTGGAGTTGTCGAATTGCCCGGTTTGCCGTCGCTGGGCTGGGCTGTGCAAAAGATGAGTCTTTGACCCGCCTGATCCCAGCGTGGAGAACTGGTCGCCAGCGTTCCTTTGGGAGCATCAAAGATTTTCTTCAGTTCGCCGGTTTGGAGATCTTTTACAAAAACGGCATTGCCTTCACCTTGAAAGGCAGCATTTTTTCCATCGCCGGAAACGCGAATTGAGCGATCCTGTTGGACTGGCTGCGTGCAAGCGATGGGAACCAGAACGAGAACGACGAGGATATGTGAATAGACCATGAGCCACCTCAATGGTGAAGACGACGAAATCAGAACCTGATATTGATAGCGACAGACCGAGATGAAAGGGGGCTATGAATATAGGATTCGCAGATCCCGACTTTATTCCCTTGTTCAAGGCTCGATGGGAAAAAACTTGAACCTGCTGTTGACTATCTCTTGATCGTTTTCGGAATCTCACCCGTGGCGAAAGGCCAGTCGGTCGGGATGTATTTGATATTTAGGTGCGGCGTCTCGAGTCGCTTTCCGTCCTGGTGATGGCTCGACATGATCGCATCGAGAATACCCGTGGTAAGCAGGGTACGTTCGATCGGATAGGGCGCGTGTCCCGTATTAATCAAGGAGTCGATGGCCTTGACCAGATAAATGAAATGTCCGAAGGGATCGAGTCCTTGAGTATAAAACTGCGTTGATCGAGGTTTTTCCTCACCCTTTATTTCGCGGCAAAACAGAACCCGCCCCCCTCCTCTTCTTGAAGAAAACCATTGAGCAATACTACCGCCGCCCGGAGGCCATCGCGATATTCGATGAGAAAAGCCGCAGCACTCTTGCTCTTGTTGCAAAGCTCCCGGTAATCGCCCTTGATATGGGTTGGTGCGCGGCGAATCGCCTCCTCAAGTAATGCCTTGGATATTTTCCCATCGTCCAGCGCTTTCCAGATCGCTTCGCCCGTTACACATTGCACGGCCTTGACTCCCGTTTCACCACCCTTTCGGCGCTCCACCATACATTGCAACGCCTCAACCAGGTGGAAACCGTAGGCTTCCAAGGGACCATAGCCAATCTGGACAGCGCCGGCGAGTTCGCATTGCTTGGGCAATTTCAATTCCGGCCGACGCCAGGTCAGCGGAAGCGATGATCCTGCGAGAGACGGCACGAACAGATCCCGCACTTTGTCGTACATCCACTTGGCATCCTCCCAGGTTGCCGCGAGATGCTTGTCGTTGAACACCGGCACGGCTTGCTTGCATTTTTCGAATGTCTTGGCCGCTTCTTCGAAGAATCTCCGCCGGGGATAAAGAGTTTGTCCCTTGTCGTTCGTGGGATATTTGCCGTGCTCGCCAATGCAGATAACTCCCTCCACCGCGAGCTTATTGCCGCCGAGCGTGAGTGCTTCCGAAATGCTCTCGCAGATTTTGAAGTCATATTTCTTGGCGAGATCCCGGCTCAAGTCGCTTTTGGGGAACTGATCGACATACATCGAGACAACCCCAGGTTCGGCTTTTCCTTGCCATCATGAAGAAAACCTTCGAGCATCTTGCCGACGATGACATCCGCATGTGACCAGCGGCGATACTCCGTGACGATGGCAGCTACTTTTTTCATGGAGAGGTTCACGATAAGGAAGGGTGGCTTAACCAGACATCAGCAGGCCAGGTAGCAATTATACTGCACACGGGCAGAAATGAGACATGCTTTGTTAGCCTTGATGCGGTCAGATCAGGGCGTCGGCTCATTCATCGGGTGAATTGCAGCCCGAAATAAACCTGTGCCCGATCCATCCACGAGGTGGTCGGGGCCGGGCCGTCCCATTTATACTTCGCTCCAACATAGAACTGATTGCCGACACCAAACGGCACCGCCAATTTGAAATCTTGCTTCAGTTGATCGTGATCGGTGGCCGTCATTGCCGGCAACGCCTCCCCGGTATACTGCAATTGCAGCGGACCAAATAACGCCATTTTCGCCTGCAATTCGATGCTCATTTGCGAAGGCTCGTGGAATCGCGTTGGGGTATAGAGATCCGCGTAAGCCACCAAAGGGCCGCCCTTGAGTTGCAATTCGTAGCCGTTCTGGGGCGACCATTTCCAGCCCAGGCCGGTCTTGCCGGTCAATTTCGTGGTTTGATTGTCGATGGCGTCGCCATTGCTGCCCATTTGTCCGTAGACGAACATCGCTTCGGCCACGGGTAACGACACCGGAAACGGTACATTGATCGATTGTTCTGCATTCCAGTTGCGACCGAAATAGGGAATCGAGAGGATTTCATTGGAATCGGGCAAATCGAACTTCGATTGCAAACGGACATATTCGAGATTGGATTGCTGCGTGAGGGAAAGCCGAGCAGATGAAATCGAAGGGTTGGACCACTGGATCGATTGATATGGAGCCACGACGCGCAAACCATGGTCTTGCAACACGTCCGTGAAACTTTCCGGGGCGGATGAAGCTTGCGAAAGAAAATCGACCGGTTGATAATTCGGGTCGGGAGGTTCGAGGGGACTGGCAGATTATCCCAGGACTGGGTGGTTGATTGACCACCGGCGTCCAATTTCCAGAAGTCGAAAAAATTCGGCGACACCGCGGCAATGGCAGGAACCGCTATCGGCGTCTGTAGAGGAGACTGGATTGGCAAGGTATCTTGATCGGCATGCGCGGCGATCAGTAAATACTCCATCAATCCCACGCGCAAGTCCGGCACGCAGGAGCATTCCTGAGAGAGAGTTGCCGAACATGGAAGGTTTCAGAAGCATCACGGCCCGGCCTCCCTACCGGACAGAGAAATACTCCTGGCAGAGCGCCGGGTACAAGCCTTCAAACATGGGCTTTGCAGCTTATCTGCAAGGCCCTAAACAATCCCCGTATATCAGTTTTTTGGGAGATTGTCACGCCTTTTCTTGGCGATTCCCAGCGCTCCAAACTCAACACAAAACGGATGCCCCAGAAGATACAACAACTGGGCTGACTGCGGCAATTGACAGAAGTTGTCACTTGCCGATATTACGTTTCTTGCCTTCCTTGGCAGGAGCGATCCGAAGGGTGTATCCCAAATCCCCAACCTTGCCGAGTAAATCGGGCGGGGCCTGCCCGACAGTCAACGCATATTTGACTGCGACAGATGCAGCATCCCTCTGGACGGATACTTTGCTTACGTTCGGTTGAGACTTTAACCATGCGATAAGTCCATCGTCATTAGGGGGCATCTGCGTACATTCGAAGCGATGGATTTTGAGCTCGGTTTCCTCTTCGGTGTGAAAGGCATTCCACAAGCCTATGCACAAACCGACCAGGAGGATGGCACCTCCGCCAAGACCAATTCTCCAACGATTGTTCATTTTCATGGCAGCCTTCTTCATCATCGGCAAGAATCGTTCGCAAATCGAGTTGGAATGCCGGGTCAAAGAAAAGAGATACGCAAGAAATGGATGAAAAGTCTACGCCATCGCTAAACTTTTTCACTCTAAACCGAATTATCTTCAAAAATCAACCGGTTTCACTCAAGTTCGATTTCCTTTGTGCTTGACTCCATTGGTGGGGAGGTTACGCTAGATTTATTCAATGCAGGGACTCATCGCCCATTATGGTATTTGCACAGAAGAAGGATAGTTCGCATCGCCGCAGTGAGTATGAAAACTCCGGTCGTAACGATTTTTCCTCTTGATTCCTGATGTTCAGCTGACCTTGTCCGAGTCGCCGACTGATACATTCCAGAACTTCCGAGACCGACATGATTTCTGACGATGATTCAACGGATGGCGGACGCTCCAATCCAGGCGATCGTCGCAAGCGCAACATCCCTGTTGCCATTGATCGTCGTAAGGCGAATGCGGCCGAGAAACGAAGATCGAGCGAACGTCGTCGCCTCATCGACCCGACAACTTGCAAGCGCGACTATACCGATGAGGAAACCGCTTTCATGAAGGCGATGGAGCGATTCAAGCGCGAAAATCGCCGGCCCTTTCCAACCTGGACGGAAGTCTTGCAAGTCCTCCACTCGGTGGGCTATCGAAAGACATCGGCCGAAACCGATTTACCCGGCGTCAAACGTCCACCGGTAACTGTTGAGCCTTCTGCCGGTAAACCCTCCGATGAAAGCGCCGCAGCTCAGACCGAGCGACGTAAGCGCAACATCCCGGTGCCGAACGCGTCGGAGAAACGACACCCCGGTGAACTTCGCCATCCCGATGCTCAGGGCGAACATTCTCATGAAGAAGCCGCGTTCATGGAAGCGATGGAACGCTATAAACGGGTGAATCGCCGGCCCTTCCCTACCTGGAGCGAGGTTTTGGAAGTCCTCAGTTCGCTGGGGTATCGTAAAATGGATACAGGGACCGATGGCCCAGGCATCAGTCAAGGTACGGAAACGACTTTGCAGCCAACGTGAGCGATCACTGGCTATCTCTATTACTCGACAAGGATGTCGATTATGCACATCTTCATCAGCGCCGGCGAACCTTCCGGCGATATTCACGGTTCGAATCTGATTCGCGCCCTCCGTCACCGCGATCCGACGATTCGCATCAGCGGATTCGGCGGTGAACGGATGGAAGCAGCTGGGGCAAAATTGCTCTACCCGCTCACCAAGCTCGCAGTGATGTGGTTTCTGCGTACTTTTCTCAACATCATTACATTTATCCGCCTGGCATGGCGTGCCAAACGATTCTTCAGATATCAACGGCCCGATGCCGTTGTGCTCATCGACTTTCCAGGCTTTCACTTCGCTCTGGCAAAGCGGGCGCACTCTTTGGGTATTCCGGTCTACTACTTCGTTCCTCCGCAACTTTGGGCCTGGGGAGGCTGGCGAGTCAAGAAAATGCACAAATGGGTAAACACTATCCTCACCGGATTCCCTTTCGAGAAAGAATGGTTTCAGGAAAAAGGTGTCAACTCAATTTGCGTTGGGCATCCGTTTTTCGATGAACTTCCGACCCAGCAACTCGATATGGAGTTTCTGGTCGAACACCGTCACCGCGACGGCAAGCTCGTAGGAATTCTGCCAGGCTCCCGAATGCAAGAAGTGACGAAAAACCTACCGGAGATGCTCAGAGCGGTCGCGTTGATCCACGCTGCGGAGCCTGACACACGATTCTTGGTCGCATCGTTCAACGAAGCGCAAGCCGAGGTGGCAAGGAAGATGATTGTCGGTCTCGATTTGCCGATTCAGGTGCATGCCAAACGAACTCCGGAGATCATCGAGTTGGCACAGATGTGCATCTCCGTTTCCGGATCGGTGAGCCTGGAATTGATGTATCGGCTCAAGCCCACGGTCATCGTTTATCGGCTCAATTATGTCTCATTGCGCATCGGCCGGTGGTTTATGCGCTGCAAGTACATCACGCTGGTGAATCTTCTGGCGAAGGAGGAGCTTTTCCCCGAGTTTCTGTGTGACCGCGATCCTTCGGAACCAGTTGCGCAGCGAATCATCAACTGGCTGCAAAACCCGGAATCGGTGCGGGAGTTACGAGACCGCCTACGAAAATTGCGAGAACAGGCAGCGATTCCCGGAGCGTGCGAGCGCGTGGCGGAATTCCTGATGGAACGGCATGCCTCGGCCAAAGTCAAGGAGGAGCGAACAGCAGCGTGACAGCGAGATCATCGAATGACTTGACGCATAAAAAATCATTGATAGGCCATTAGCTGATACTTCAAGTGGGTGGTCGCGAACGTGGGTAAGCGTCTCGCTTGCCGGTAACGTAGGGCAAGCGTCCCGCTTGCCCGTCAGCCGATGCCGAAGGCGAGGCTGATGGCAAATTGCCCAATCAAACAGGGCAAGCGAGACGCTTGCCCTACGTTACCGGCAAGCGAGACGCTCACCCCATGCTCCTCGCCGATTTCGAGTTTCACCTATGGATCACATCGTTGAACGTCGTCGGAAACTCGCTCACCTCATCAAAGAGGCAGAGATTGATGCATTGCTCGTCAGCCGGCCGCAAAACGTCACCTACCTGACCGGCTTCACCGGCGATAGCAGTTTTGTCGTCATCACACCCGATCGCGCGATCCTGGTCTCCGATACGCGCTTCACCATCCAGATTCAACAAGAGTGTCCCAATCTGGAAACCAGCATTCGCCCCTACAATCGTACGACTGCGCAGGAAGCAGTTGATGTGCTCTCCAAGCTGGGTATCCATAGCGTCGGCGTGGAATCTTCTCACTTGACATTGGCAGCCTTTGAAGCATTCAAAGAACTCTCTCCCAAGCTCAATTGGGTTGGCAAAAAGGGGTTTGTCGAACAACTGAGAGTCATCAAGGATGCCTCCGAGATCATCGCAATTCGCGAAGCGATTCGAATTGCCGAGGAAGCTTTCGGAATGTTCCGCTCCAGTTTGGCCCCCACTTGCTCCGAGAAAGACCTCGTCGATGCGCTGGACGGCTACATTCGTCGAGCGGGTGGAACCTGCAATGCCTTTCCGACCATCGTCGCGGTTGGAGATCGATCGGCGTTGCCGCATTGCCCGCCAACGAATCGTCGGTTGGAAGAGGCCGATTTTCTTCTCATCGATTGGGGAGCGGTCGGATCGCAATATCAGAGCGATCTGACGCGAGTGATCCGCTCGCCGTTTCAATCGTCGGGTAAAGACCGAAAGCAGGTTGAAAGCAGGCTGGAAAAGATATATACCGTTGTTCTACAGGCTCAGAAACGGGCCATTGCTGCCGTCCACGGCGGCGTTTCCGTGAAAGAAGTTGATGCCGCTGCCCGCGGATACATCGCCGATGCCGGCTTTGGGGAAAACTTCAATCATGGGCTGGGGCACGGTATCGGTTTACTTACCCATGAAGCTCCCGACATTCGATCGACTTCGGAGGATGTGTTGCAGCCTGGAATGATTGTGACGATTGAGCCTGGCATTTATCTGCCCGATTTTGGCGGAGTCAGGATTGAAGATGATCTGTTAGTAACCGAAGATGGCTGCGAAGTGTTATCGCAGTTGCGAAAAGACTGGGACTGGACAAAGTAGTGTACTCCTCACGCGGAGCGTGAGGAGTACAGCTGGGAGTGCAATCAGTGGCCGATGAACTCTCCAAAACTGCCGGGCCGTTTGATGTCGAGGCAGTCAGCGCGCTCGTCAAACTGATGAAAGAGTTCGACGTCAGCGAGATTGACCTCCAGGAAGGCGAACAGCGCATTCGCCTGCGCCGCGGTCAACGTCTCGTCTCGGCCGGCCCGCCCATGATCGTGCAGCAGCCTGCACTTCAACAATTCCCACCCGCAACCGCCGGATCGCCAACAGGTGTGCCGGCTTCGCCAACGCAATCCGGCAAGCTGGTCGAGATCAAAAGCGAGTTGGTAGGCACTTTCTACGCCAAGCCCGCGCCGGATAAAGATGACTATGTGAAAATTGGGTTGCGCGTTTCGCCCGATACGGTGGTTTGCAAGGTGGAAGCGATGAAGATTTTCAATGACATCACCGCGAAGTGCAGCGGCACGGTTGTCGAAATCTGCGTTCAGAACGGCTTATTCGTCGAGTTCGAGCAGGTTCTCTTCCGGGTCGATCCGTCATGAGCATCGCGCGTTGAATTATGTGCTTGGCAGCTTTGTCGGGAATTGCGGCATTCAGTGCTTCCTGTCGCTATCAACAATCCGAGATGTCCACACCGACTCATGAGGATAGTGAAGACCGACCCTCAATATCCCTCCAACGTGTCACTCAAAACGAATTGCTCCAAGTCTTGGATAACTGCAAAGGAACGCCGACCCTGATCTATTTTTGGGCCGACTATTCCATGCCCGATCGACATCTCCTCGCCAAAGTTGCTCAATTGCGAAACAAATACCCGCGTAAAGATCTGAACATCATCTCGGTGTGTGTGTTGCAAGAAGACCAGGAAGTTCAAATTGAGAAAGCACGAGCACGTGTGCTCAAGATTCTGTTGAAAGCCGATGCCGCATTTCCGAACTTTCTTCTACCAGAGGAACTGGAAGAATGGTTTAAGCAATGGGAGACGGGAGCCTTGATGGCGTTTGTTCTATTCGACCGGCAGGGAAACATCATTTGCAAACTGGAGTGTCCCGACAGGGACATAGAAAAACAGATCGAACAGGTGCTCAAGAAGCCATGAGTTTCCACGCCTTATTCAGCACCCACCAACTGAAAGAACAACTCTTCCAGATCGGCTTCGTGGTGCAACTCGCGTAGTTCCTCAAGCGTTCCCATCGTCAGGATTCGTCCTTGAAACATGATCGCCACTCGATCGCATAGTTTTTCCACTTTGCGCATGATATGCGTTGAGAACAAAATGCACTTTCCCCGCCCGCGCAGCGATGCAATATTCTGTAGCACTGCCCGCTGAACCAGAATATCCAGGCCGCTCGTCGGCTCATCGAAGATCAAGACCGGAGGATCGTGGATCAGAGCGCGTGCGATCGAGACTTTCTGTTTCATCCCGGTGCTCATCTTCGCACCGAGGACATCCCGAAAATCGTTCATTTGCAGTGTCTTGAACAGTTCCTCCTGCCGAGCCTTGAGCACTTCCTGGTTAAGCCCATGCAGTCGACCGTAGTATTCAACCATTTCCCATGCAGTCATTCGGTCATAAACGCCGGTATTGTTGGAGAGAAAACCGATGTGAGATCGGACTTGGGCTGCTTGCTGGACGACATCAAATCCAGCGACTTTGGCGAAGCCATCCGTTGGTTTCAGAACGGTGCAAAGGATTCGTAACGTCGTTGTCTTGCCGGCACCATTGGGGCCGAGCAGGCCGAAGATCTCGCCGGGCTTGGCCGTGAAGGTGACATGATCGACTGCGGGAATCAGATCGCCGGAGCCGTTGAGGAAGGTTTTCGTTAGACTCTGGACTTCGATCACTGAAAATCTCCGGATGTGAAAGCGCTCCGATGCTGTTATCCGATAGATGCTTCCCAGCCAGCCGAATGTTTCAACGGTTCTAGCACATCAATTAATTGCGCCACACGAGTGCTCGCATGTGTATTGCCACCTTCTTTCCGAAGTAATTCTTGGCAAAAGATTTTCAATTCTTTTAGGATAACCTCCAGGTTTTCTGCCGAAAGTACGATGTAGTTCGAAAACTCCACTATTGTTCCGAGGCCAAGCTGCCGTGCCAACGGAACCCAATACTCTAGCATTTCTCGTGTTGTGCTGATAGGAACAAAACCTGGTTGTTGTTCATCTGCCATCCTAATCGTGAGCGTTATTGACATTGTTTCACTTGCTTTGCCATTCTGCAAGGATTGCGGCTACCTTTCGACTTGGATAGTTTCAGACCGCTGAGGTCACCAACCGACTCTTGTGCCAAGACGAGGGATTCCGTCCCAGGCACAAGAATGGCTGCCAACCCGAAACAGTATCGTGGCAAGGAGTGACCTTTTGCGTTATTCACGCTTCAATTTGCGAATCCAAGTTTCCCCTTGCGGCCGGTGTGGGACGCGGTGAACAGGCGCTTCATGTGGTCACTTCTGGATTTGGCACTTCGGCAGCGCTTTCTGGAGTTCCTTCACACTCGCGTCGCGCACTTTCGTGTTGGTCAGGTTGAGCGCGGTGAGGTTCTTGAGGGCCGCCAGTTCTCTCACACCCGCGTCGCCCACCTGCGTGCCGATCAGGGAGAGCGTGGTGAGTTTCTTGAGGGCCGCCAATTCCTTCACACCCGCGTCGCTCACTTTCGTGCCGTTCAAGCCGAGCGTGGTGAGGTTCTTGAGGGCTGCCAGTTGCTTCACACCCGCGTCGCCCACTTTCGTGTAGCTCAGGTAGAGTGTGGTGAGGTTCTTGAGGGCCGCCAGTTCCTTCACACCCGCGTCGCCCACTTTCGTGCCGGCCAGGTGGAGCGTGGTGAGGTTCTTGAGGGCCGCCAGTTCCTTCAAACCCGCGTCCGTCAACTGCGTGCCGAGCAGGTCCACCGTGACGACCGGTTTCCCGGGTGCCTTTTCGTCGCGGATGACCTTCCCGCCGATTTTCTTCATGAATGCAACCGCCTTGTCTTCGGCCTCATCGGCCCGGACCGGCGAGCCCAGACCCAACACCGACACCATCAGAGCGAACGCCATAGTCCTGAACATCGCTTCTTCCTCCGGGTTACACACGGGGATGGGAACATAGGCGGAAATCGGCCGACGGCATCGCGCATGTCGATCACGTGGCTGTGCGCACAACACCACCGGAATGAATTATCAATTCGCACTCGGATTCACCAGAGGCAAAGAGTGACCGTTTTTCTCAGGCACCATCACCTTCGGTGCCTTCTCCTCGACATATTCGTAGAAAACATTGCGTTGTCGTGGAATATATCCCGCTTCTCGGATCGCCGCTTTGATCTGTTCCAACGTCAAATAATGAACGGTTCCCGCTGAAGCAACGACATTTTCCTCGATCATCAGACTTCCCATATCGTTCGCGCCGAAGAACAATGCGACTTGTCCAATCTTGGCTCCCTGTGTTACCCAGGATGATTGAATGTTCCGAATGTTATCGAGATAGAGCCGGGCGATGGCCTGCGTCCGCAGATATTCAAAGGAGCCGAGCGCGGCATAATCGGCCATCTTGTGGCCGGGCTGCATCGTCCAGCAAATGAACGCGGTAAAACCTCCCGTTTCGTCCTGGAGTTGCCGTAACCGTTCGAGGTGCTCGATGCGCTCGGAGTTGGTTTCGATGTGGCCGAACATCATGGTACAGGTGGATCGCCCGCCCAGTTGATGCCAGACGCGATTCACTTCCAGCCAATCGTTCGTGAGCGCTTTGTTCTTCGTCAATTCCTTGCGGACTCGATCGACCAGAATCTCACCGCCGCCTCCAGGCAGACTTCCAAGTCCGGCATCCTTGAGCCTTTGAAGCACTTCGCGCAGAGGGATCTTGTTGATATTGTGAAAGTGCCAGATTTCCGGCGGACTGAACGCGTGCAGATTCACCGCTGGATAACGCGATTTCAAATCGCGAAGCAATTCCTCGTACCATTCCAGTTTCAGAGAAGGGTGCATGCCTCCCTGCATCAGAATCTGATCGCCCCCCAGCGCGATCGTCTCTTCGATTTTCCGGTAAAGTTCCGGTCTTGAAAGCACATAGGCCTCGGCATCCGATGACTTCCGGTAGAACGCGCAAAAAATCGCAAACTGCTGCGCAAACATTGGTGTAGTTGACGTTGCGATCGATGTTGTAGGTGCGGTAAGGCTCCGGATGCAGCCGATTGCAGACGGCGTTCGCCGCCCTGCCCAACGCATGCAGATCGCGACAATTGAAAAGCGCAACGCCTTCGTCGAAGCTCAGGCGTTCACCGTCAACGGCTTTCGATAAGATTCGCGGTATCGTAGTATTCAAGTTCCACCCCCATCGGTGCCAGCCCGAGTTTGGAAGCAAGAGCATAGTATCGTTGCAATCCTGCCTGTTCGCGCGGTCCGAGATCAAAAGATAAAATCGTGGAAAGATAGCGCCGACAAAAGCCGGCATCCAAACCCAGATGCGGGGCCTCTCGTTCGGCGATGACGCCGGCACGCTTCAGCCCATTTTCTTTTGCCCGCAACAGAGCCCGATCGACGCCGCGCAAATCGACTCCTGGGCGGACTGCCCACAGGGCGTAGACAAAAGGCAATCCGGTCCAGTCGTTCCATTCCTGTCCCAGATCATAAGCATAGGTATAACCCGGCAAGCAGGCCCGCATGGCTCGATCGCCGATCAACAACACCGCATCCGTCGAAAGATCCTCGGCATCATGTTGCAGTGGTAGTTTTTCCAGTTTGGGGCGAATGCCGTAGCGATGGTGAAGGATAGTCTGAGTCAAGGCAGCACTTGTGCGCGATCCCTCGTCCAGCGCAACGGAACGGATCGCCTCCCAGGGAACCCGGCTAAACAACGTCACGCTGAGAACCGGCCCGCGCGACGCAATGGAAATATCCGGAACGATCGAATAACCATCTCCTCGAAAGTATTCAATCACCGGAATGAGCGCGACATCGAGATCGCCATCCCGAAGCTGGTCGGCAAGTTTGCTCGGCACTTCAAGCGAAAGTTTGGCATGAGGCGCAAACGTGGTCAGATTTTCGATGAGCGGCTTCGTATTCAGGTAATTCACCGCACCGACGCGAATGGTGTTGCTCATATTGCTCTCCTCCGAATTCTCAGCAGGTTTGCTCAGAAACCCAGCAAGAGATTAACCGTAGTCTTCCGTTTAGGACAACAAGACGGAAAAGTCCAAAGCGAAGCCGGACTAACCACAGAGTCACAGAGAACACAGAGAGAGCAAAAGAAAAAAGAGAACTCAGGTGCGGAGTAGCACGGATCAATTCAATGAAACTGCTCTTGGTTCTGATTCGCAGCTGATTTTGATTTCTCTGTGGTCTCTGTGACTCTGTGGTTAGACCGGTTTCGCATTTGGCTTTTTTTGCAGATTCGAACAGACCGACCCTTCGACAATTCCACCGAGCATTCCAATTTCGCTGGCCTGATTTTCAAAGTGATGCCACCAGCCTTCACCTTCCCGAAATTGAGTGAACATCGCCCCGAGTATCCAGTACAGCCCGCCCATTCGTCGAGCTTGTGCCGTATGACCACATTCATGTGCCATCAATTCACTTGCGCTTGCGTGGCAGGGGCCGCCAGCGTCAAGACGTCGTTTGTTGTCGCGCAGCCGGCCGGCTACTACCGTGATCGGGTTTTCGCGGGTCGCAGGTTGCTGGATTTGTTCTTGAAGAAAGGTTTCGGCAAAGTCCCAACCAACGGCGATGAGGTTCGCCGTCCAGGTGATGCAGGTGTTGCGAAATAATGGCCACCGACTATCTCGATTTCGACGATCCGCGGCGTAAATATCGATTACGTGAAAATGACGTTCGGCACGCCCTCTTCCGTAAACTTGAAAACAGGGCGTGCCGCCGAAAATGCGAAAAGCTGAACTTACCCAGTCATGAACTCCGACGCGGGTCGATTCGCGACGGATTCGGCACATGGGGTGCGGCCTTGGAGTAGCGATCGTGACGTAAAATCCCCGGCTCGCCGCTCTGCGCAGACGAATCGGAGCGAGGCACAAACTTTAACACAATCGCCTCGCCTGCCGCAAGCGATTCTGTGCGGCGCGATGATCGTTGCTGATGATGGATTCGTTGAAACTGGAAGCTTTCCCACAAGCGTTTGATCGCGGGAGAATGGATCATCCGGAAACGTGCCTGCAGGAGCAGTTGTTCCGCGAGATTCCATCGGTTTAGCGTGCATAGCCCTTCGATGACTTCTTCCAGGAGGAATACATCATACGCCCCGAGTTTGGCAGCCCGGCGAAAAGCGCGAACCGCAAGGTCATCTTTTCCAACTCGGAGATTTGACTGTGCGTATCCCGACCAATACAGGGCTTCCTCAGGATTGAGACGGATAGCATGGCGAAAAGCCGGAAGAGCGCGTGCGGGATCTTCCTGCGGATCGAGATCGATCGCAAGGCCCATTTGATAGTAGGCTTCGGCATGTTCCGGGTTGATTGCGAGAACAACTGCCAGGTGCCGGCGGGCTTTTCGATAATGCTGGGCATCCAAATGAATCTCGGCCAAAAGCAAATGGGCCTGTTCACGAAAGCACGAATCGGCATTGGGAAAGCCGAGAAGCCGATTGAGAATGACTCGAGCTTCTCGAAATTGCCCACGGTCCATCAGCTTTCGGCCGTGATTCAATAGATGATCGCAAAGATTTATCAAGTCCATGCTGCCTCCATGCAGCGGATCTACGGGCATCATGCCTTGGGAACTCTTATACCCGAAGATCGACTCAATGCAAGCCCAAACTCCGATGCCAATCTTGAGGGGAAACTGAAAAAAAGTGGCGGGTGGAGAGTGGAGGGTGGAGGGTGGAGGATGGCGGGTGGAGAGGGTGGAGGGTGGAGGGTGGAGGGAAATTGTTTCCTCTCGCACTCCACCCTCCACTCTCCACCCGCCACCCTTCATAATTCCTCAAGTCCCAAATCACTCAAGACGACATTAGGAGTGGGGGATTCCCGATCGAGTGACCAGGGAAGGTGGGGCAGCATGTACGCAAGCCATTTCGGCCTCGCGGTAGGCCATTTCGTACCACGCCCGATACCGACACCTATTATCCCGCAACTTCTCACGAGGTTGCGCTGGCCGAATTGCGCCGTGGATTTGCGGATGAGGAAGGCATTTTGCTGCTCACCGGTGAACCCGGAAGCGGAAAAACGCTGCTCGCGCATCGCCTGCTCGAAGAAGAGATTGAAAACACCCGAACCGTCCTGATCACCAGCACACTTTTCGCCACCCGAGCCGATCTTCTGCAAGCGATTCTCTTCGATCTCGATTTGCCCTATCAGGAACGCAGCGAACAGGAACTCCGGCTGGAACTGATCGATTCCTGTTTGAACTATTTCCGTCAAGGAGGCAGAACATTCATTGTTGTGGATGAGGCTCACCATCTTGCCAACGAACACCTTGAAGAACTTCGGCTACTAAGCAATCTCGAGGGAAATGACGGAAAGGCGGTTCAAGTGCTGTTGGCTGGGTTGCCGGCCCTACTCGAAAAGTTGACTGAACCCGCTCTGGAGATCTTACGTCAACGGCTCACAACGCGAGCAAAACTGGAGTCTTTCAGTCCAGAAGAGTCGGTGGATTACCTGTTGCACCACGTGCGGATTTCAGGAGGCCGGCCGGAGCAAGTTTTTGGTGAGGACGTTCTCGACATTCTCAGCCATGCTTCCCACGGCAATCCCAGGATCCTGAATCAGGCCGCGCACCTGGCATTTTCCCTGGCGAAGCAAGCAGGTTCCCAGGTTGTCGATGCCGAAGCTGCGGTGGAAGCGGTCACTCGGCTCGGATTGGACCGGCACGATGAGGAGTCTGAGGAACCGGCCCCGCCGGAACCAGCACCGATCGCATCGGTCCAACCCATCGCCGACCCGGCACCGCTGCCTCTGTCGCCAACGCCGACTCGACCGCCTCTGGCGATTGCCCCCACGACGCCGGATGGACCGCCGACTTACATCTACGGAGACGATTTGAAGCTACCGGAGGATACGCCCGGGACCGGGATCACGGTGGGGAACACCCCAAGGAAAAGCAGGTTAGAGACTGTGCGTTCAGCTGTGCTCCTCACGTTCCGCGTGAGGACATTTCCTCACGCGGAACGTGAGGAGTACACTCGACTCCAAGAGGATTCGTGGGATGGGCCGAACTTTTGACACCTTGTCGCATGGCCGTGCAAGACGCGAGTCGCAATCGGGCGGATTGGCACCCTCTACGGATGCCGAGAACCCGGAGTTTTCCGCCATCCCCGATACGCCCAGCATCGACACACCCATCGCCGTATTCGAGGCTCTACCCGGCGATAACGACGACATTCCTTTTATTGAAGTCGGTGGGCCACGCGGCACGAAAACGCCACCTCCCGCCCGGCCGATTATCCTGGCACATTCTCGTCCTTTACCGGCGGTTTCGGAGCCGGCGATTCCATCGGTAGCATTTTTTCCAATGCGCGATGGGTTGTCGCAGGACACCAAAGACGGCAAACATCTCGCCCGAGAATTAGTGGCCTTTCACAAACCCGATCACCCGGTCAGTGGGCAGTACCGTTTATTGATGAATGGCATCGCCTCGCAAAAGACCACAGCGCGATCACCGCTTCTGATCTTCACCTCCGTCGAGGCGGAAAGTGATTCCGCAGCGGTGGTCTTGAACCTGGCGATAACGCGGGCCAAGAACGAGAAAAAACGGGTTTTGGTGATCGAAGCCAACCACGAACGGCCCGCCATCGCAGCACGGCTCGGCGTGGCATCGCTGCCGGGATTGCGCAAATTACTGAATGGCTCCATCCCGGTAAGCCTCGGCCTACATCGAACCGCGCAAACGAATTTATTTGCCTTGCCTCCGGGAGACCCCAACGTGCCGGTTCCCGGCGATGCCGAGGCTCGCTTGCCGCAACTTCTCGATCAGTTACGCGACCGTTTCGATTGGATCCTGGTGAATGCGCCCGCGTGGGGTCACGGCACCGCCGAGGAATGGGCACGGCTCGGCGATGGTTTGTACATCATCGTCCACCAGGATCACTGGAACAGTATCGAAGTCGAAACCGCCCAAGAAGGAGTCATTGCCGCGGGCGGCGAACTGCGCGGCTACATCACCTTGCGTCAATAGTTCCAAGTTCCAAGTTCCAAGTTCAAAACCTGTTGTCTTCGACATTATTCACAGCGCGGCGTAGCCGCAACCAAAAGAGAGGCAAAGGCTCGCCCAAGGCGAACGTCGGGGCGTTAGCCCGACGTGGACTGCATCTGCCGAACCGCTCCTCTTTCCTCCGGACCTTCGCCGCTTGAATTAAATCCAAACAACCGCGGCTGGAGCCCACGTCGGGCTAACGCCCCGACGCTCGCCTTCGGCGAGAAATCGCCAGAAATCTCTGTACGGCGCAAAGATATTAGACATTAGTACTACAGAGTACGAAATGCCGGGCAAAACAGGTATCGCGAGCCAATGACAAGGTACAACTTGGAACTTGGAACTTGGAACTTGGAACTGTTGAATTAAAATGAGAGATGTCGGTAATCTCGCCCCCTTCTACTACCTCTCACACCGTTGCATCATGGCTGAACACGTTCACGTCGAAGAAGTCGAACTGCACGGCCACATCATCGATTCGTTGCTGCTGCCGAAGGTGCTCGATACCATCCTGACGCACGGCGGCAATTACGTCATCAAGGACATCAAGATCGGCCAGCGGCAGGCGGACCCGAGCCATGGGCGCAGGATAGAGGTTCGGCCGCCTCGTCCGCCGAGCAGGCTCGAAGAATTGCTCGACATCATCCACGATCACGGGGCGGTGCCGATTCAGCGATACCGATTGCGAGACCATCGCGGCGGACATGGACGGGAGCGTTTCCCGAAGGGCTTTTACTGCACGACCAACTTCCGCACGCAGGTTCGCCTGGCGGCGAATGGATCGAGGTGGAAGATCAGGAGATGGATTGCGGCATCATCGTCGATCCCGAGGGAGTCGGCAGCGCGCTGCATCCCGATGACGAGCGGTTGCGAATGGGCGACCGAGATCGTCGTCGGCCGGCAAGGGCATCCGCGTTTTTCCGCCCGAGATCCAGCAGCGCACCGAGCTTGTTCGAATTCATGTCGTCGGCCGTATCGAGCGAGAAACCCAAAGGGCGTGACGGTGCGCGAAATCGCCGCCGCCATGAAACGGACCAAGGCGGCCGGCGAGAAAATCCTGGCCGTGCTCGGCCCGGCGGTCGTTCATACCGGCGGCAGCGAGTGGGTCGGCTGGCTGATCCGCAACGGCTATCTGCAACGTCTTGTTCGCCGGCAATGCCCTGGCGACCCACGACATGGAGCAGGCCATCTACGGCACCAGCCTGGGCGTCTCGCTGGAACGCGGCTTGCCCGCCGCCGAGGGGCACGAACACCATCTTGCGCACGATCAACACCATCCGCCGGCTCGGCGGCATCGCGCAAGGCAGTCACAGCAAGGAAAACTGCAGAGCGGCATCATGTACGAGTGCATCAAGAACGAAGTCCCGTTCGTGTTGGCCGGCAGCATCCGCGACGACGGCCCGTTGCCCGAAGTCATCACCGACGTGCTGCAGGCCCAGATGGAGATGCGAAAACACATTCCAGGCGTCGGCTTTTGCCTTGATGATGGCGACGACGCTTGCATTCGATCGCCACCGGCAATCTGCTTCCCGGCTGGGTCAAGGTGGCGTGCGTCGACATCAGTCCTGGCACGGTGACAAAATTGATGGATCGAGGCAGCACGCAAACCATCGGCATCGTCAGCGATGCCGAGCCGTTCTTGCGCTCGTTGGTAACTGAGTTGCAACAGATCAAGTAAGCCAGCTTCTTTGCTCAGTGAAAAAACCGCTCTCGTTCCCACGCTCCGCGTGGGAACGCACGCCTCGTGACGCTCTGCGTCCCGTTTCAAATGCGCTCGACGATCTTAGCATAATCGCGTACTGAGATCGAACGGGACGCGGAGCGTCCGGACGTGCGTTACCACGCGGAGCGTGGGAACGAGAAGGCCATGTCTGAGTACGAACCGTTGTCAGGTTCAGCCAGAAATGTCGAGTATTCGCTTCAATTGCTCTGCGCGTTCTTGGAGTTGGTTCCGACACTCCTGGGCGTCTCGCCCGGCGGCGAACAAAGTCATCACGGGCCAACCAGCCTCAATCTCTTCGCCGGCTTTTGGTATGTCCGCGAAATCTGCTTGCGCTGGCTCCATCCACGGGCCATCCGCCGGGAACTTTACCAAAGTCGGCGCGTACAGAATTGCTTTGCCCACCATCCCCGCAGGTATAGTGAAGTTGGCGGGAACCAGCTCATGTGTCGGCTCAAACGCTGCGCGATGTAGCGTGAGATACGGCAAAGCGCTAAACCTTTCCAGAACTTCCATCGAAGCCGTATAGCGCGGATTGACCTCGACCAGCCAGGGCACTTGATCTCGAACTATGAAGTCGATCCCGAATAACCCGCGCAAACCGCAACCCGAAGCGATCACTTCACCGATACGAGTCAACGTATCGCGAAGCGTCGATGAAACATGAATCGGGCCAATGTTGCCGCAATATCGAAATGGCGGTGCAAAAAGCCACGATTCGCCAATGAGTTGTTCCGTGACGCCAAGTAGGTTCGTTTCATCGCGCAAAGCCACATACGAAGCCGACATCGGAGTGCCGGGAATGAATTCTTGATGGTAGAAGCGATCGTTTTGTTCCTTTAGGCATTGATCGACAAAATGAATTCCGAAACCGGCCGAGCCCGCGAACGGCTTTCGCAGCCAACGGCAGTTGCCTGGCAATTCAGCATCTCCAGGACGAGTCTCAGGAACAGGCAAGTCCACATCGTGAAGCAACTTCGCAACGGCAAACGGCGACCGCGAACGCAAGAGCGCATCGGAATGGTTACCCCACAAGGGCCGAAGCTCGCTGATTCGACGGATCAGGTTCGGATGATTCTCCAATCCACCGGTATAGATGACCGGAGCAATTGGGGATTCTTTGATCAAATCGGGAATTGCTTGAGGAAATTGAGCGGGGGCACAATGAATTGTGGGAGCGAGTGCGCAGAGGTCGACGTCGGCAAATATATCGATACACCAAGGCCGAAAGCCAGGCGCAAGGCCGACGTTGCAGCAGCGCGGACACTAGCGCCGATGAGGATCAGATCGCAGGAATCGGATAGAGTCGTGGAAGTGTCCTTCCTGTTTTCGCAATATCCGAAACGAGAAGCAAAGGAATGTTCATTCACAAGAATCCCGTCTATTCCTTCAAGCTAACAACCACACCCGGATGGTCGGAGAGTTTGCCGACTTCGCCGGACCATGTGACGATGGGCCCGTCAACAGTCCCGAAGTCTGTGCAAATGTGGTCGATCAGAGTTTGATCGATGCAACGAGGTGGCAAGGGGTGAGGATACTGTACTTCGGAGGTGTGACATCTTAATGAGTCATTGGCAAGTAATGATGCCAATTCGCGCCGAAGGCTTTCATTGGGGAAAGCTGACTTGAGTCGGTATGGAAACGCTTGATGGGAGTTGAAGTCACCCGCTATGACCCGCCTACTACCCGGCGAGTTTTCCCGCACCGATTTCAACAGTATCGGAAGTTCATCTTTGAGAACCCTTTTATGGTTTTCCCATCCCTTTGGTGATTTGTCAGATGGATGATCACTCTTGTCGCCCGACCAAGGCAAAACTATGCCTGCAATAACCAGGTGTCCTTTCGGTGCGTCAAGAATCGCCGCCACCATGCGAAACGGATCAGGAACCAAGATCTTTTGGACTAATGGAAACCGAGACCAAATGGTAACCCACCTGCTGCCTGATTTCACCTTTCCTTTGCTAAAGAATGGTCGTTGCTCCGATGAGACTTTGCAGTAGGGTTCGGGAAGTTCAAGATCGTCGTGCGTTTCTGTCAGCACCCAAATGTCAGCGGGGTGCGCGGTGAGAAGCTCGAGCCGATGAGGGTTTTTTGAATGATTGGCGTATTCCACGTTCCACGTGCCGATTCGCATGGGTCTTCCTCGGAAATGTGATGAGAACAAAAAGCGGGAGTGTATGGGAATCGAACCCACTGAGAGCTTTGTTCAAACCCTCCTGCGGTTTTGAAGACCGAGGCCCTCACCAGAGGTACACACACTCCCAAGACTTTAACTTGGGCGCAAGTTATTTATATGTATTCATCGATGATACTCGCCGGAGATGGAGCAGTTTTGGCTTCAACATTCCAGGCCGAATTGATTGGTATCGCCAAAGTTGCCGTATGTGGAGCGGTTCAGAATCCGACCTGAAGGACTTCACGTTTAGCGAGGGCGTGCCAATTACGGTTTACGATTTCGAGTAAATCCCAAACAAGTGCGGCGTTCGCGCAGTCCGTCCCGTTACACTATGGCATAAGTGATCGCGTTCCCACAAGATGTCCAGACGGAACGCAATGAAGTACTTGAGGCAACCCAAGCGAAACAAATTTGATGCCAAAACCAACTCGAACGACTCACTCAACCGGAGCGGCAATTTCTGACGGATGGTAGTCGTTGACAGTACCGCCGCCCGGTTAGTTCAGTGTTAGGCGACAAAGGTCGTCTTAAGAGGTGCGGCTCATGACAATGGCTGCCTGCTTCAAGTGCGGCGTTATCAAGTTCGGGGCATTCGTGCCATGCCCGAAGTGTTCGGGCTGCCCGCAGACGGAAGACGAATTGGCATTATCGCTAGCTAGCAATGACGGACCACTACTTCGATATGCCCACGCTGGAGCAGATGGGGGCATCCGTTCGCGATGGCAAGCCACTGCGCTTGGACCCACAGACGTGCGCCGAGCTTATTGAGCAAATCCGAAGCAGCGGCATGGTAGCGAAACTTCAAGAGCTTTCCGGGGGGAACGCCGGGGCACAGGAATCGGCAGAGAAGGAACGTCCTCCCCCGAAGAAGCCGTGGTGGAAGTTCTGGTAAGTGGGTCGTCACCACCGAACCGGAATCTCGGCATGAATAGTTGATAAAAAGACAAACTCCAACTAATCACTGAAGCCCTTCCAGTACGACGATTGTGTCTGCAAATACCCATCAATTCGGCCTGAGAATTGCACATCACTTCTTTAAGTGGGGCATGGTTGCCGATTTCAAACCCGGACAGGAGTTGCGCGATGTCGAACTCACCATCTGTCGCCGATTTCTCATCCCCTAAAGAACATTTGGTGCCTATCTCTCTCGCCGGGAAGCTGGGCACCATCGGGGCGATTACCATACCATTTCTCGGCCTTGTAACTGCCGTTATCCTGCTTTGGGGCTGGGGCTTCACCTGGGTCGATCTGGGCTTGCTGGTTGGTATGTACTTCTTGACAGCTATAGGTATCACGGTTGGCTACCATCGACTTTTCGTCCACCGCTCGTTTGAAACCTATATCTGGGTAAAATTCATCCTTGCTGCACTTGGATCGATGACTGTACAAGGTTCGCTGTTGAACTGGGTTGCCCAGCATCGCCGACACCACCAGCATAGCGATGCTCCCGGCGATCCCCATTCGCCGCATCAACACGGTCCCGGATTTTTTGGTTGGTGGCAGGGTTTCTGGCATGCTCACATTGGCTGGGCCTTCAAGCCGGATCCAGCGGATCTGTCTCATTATGTGAAGGATCTAAGCGAAAGCCGAACATTGCGGGTGGCAAGCTGCGCTTTTTCCGTTTTGGATCGTTCTTGGCCTCGTGATTCCGACAGTGCTGGGCGGGTTGCTGGCGGGGAGTTGGGTGGGAGCTTGGAGCGGTTTATTCTGGGGCGGTTTGGTCCGAATCTTTCTGGTGCATCACGTAACGTGGAGCGTTAACTCGGTCGGGCACTTGTGGGGCACGCGACCCTATCGAAGTGGTGACCAGAGCCGCAACAATATGCTGTTCGGCATCCTCGCTCTGGGAGAAGGCTGGCACAACACGCACCACGCGTTCCCGACCTCGGCCCGGCATGGTCTGCGCTGGTGGCAAATTGACGTGAGCTACTGGGTCATTCGCGTTCTGAGTTGGGTGGGTCTGGCATGGAATGTGAAATTGCCCTCCAAGGAGGCACAGGCTCATGAACGACGAACCGGCCCAACCGAAAAGCCGCCGCAGCGGGGACCAAATGTCTCGAACCAGTCGGGAGAGGAAATCGCCTACGCCACTCGAAACGACGATCAAGACTTTGGCGCGCGTCGGTCCGCCCGACCAAAGCAGTGAACACACGACTTGCGCGTTGGTTCATGTGACGTCGATGTGACCGACCCACTCACGGGTCCGTTGTTCGACGGCGAGTGCCTGAAGTGTGCCCTAGCTAGGCCGATCTTGCCTTGTTCCAACACCAGTCAAAAAGCAGTTGCCATTCGAGGAGTTGGACGCGCTTGGCGAGCTTTTCATCTGCGGAGCTGGAGCCGCGAACCGTCTCGCAAAAATCAACAAAGTCGAAAGGACTCGTAAAGGTGTAGCCAATCTTGGCCGCTTTTGATTGGAGGAGCGACAAGACCGGATGGTAATCGAGGTTGATCATCGCCTCGTAGTAATTCGCGCGGGTGCGGGTGCGAGTCCCCAGGCAGTCGTCGAACCATTCGACACGTCCGTCGAAGTTGACGAGCGGACTCAACTGGAGACTGTACCAGCTTCCTTTGTCGCTGCCGTTCTTGACGATCAGAATTTCATGAGGACGTTAAGCGCCAGTGAGAGCTGGTCGCGCACGTTGTGGTCGGCTCCGAAGGCTGGGTTAGAGGCGTGGTCGTATCGCACTTCTGGGCGGAACTCAATCCAGTTGTAGGGGTGGTAATTGACGCCGTACGTCATCTCGAAGTAGTTCGTGTTGGGCACGCCGTAGCCGCCTGCGTAATTCAGTCCGTCCACATCCTTGTACCACTCGAACCGCGTGTTGAAGTCGAGCAATTTCGTGAGATGATAGCCAATATAGGTGTAAACGGTGTAGGCGCGCTCCAGATAGCCTGTGGGAACGGGGGCGTTGACCGGCCCACCTCCGTACACCATTTGAAAGTTGACGAGCTGGTAAAGGCGATCGGTCCAGTTGTGCGAGATACCCGTCTCGACGACGGTGGTGGATCGGCCGCTGTCCAGCGAGGTCGGACCCGTCAACACCGTCACCCAGGTCTTGGTCCGCTTCGCTTCCGGATCGAGCCAGTACACAATTTGGGTGAGGTAATCCACATCGTTACCAATCTGTGCGAAGAAGGTGCCCCAGCCCAACTCGAATCCATTGTACCAGCTCAATTGCTTGGTGATGTGCCATGTGGCCGATGCCCCGGTGAACCGGCCCTCTTCCAGATTGAACCAGCCGTAGTCCGATGAGCCAAACATCCGCTGCCAGCCGAGGCGCGCCCATCGGGCCGAGCACGCTGGTCTGCCGCCCGGCCTTGACGTCCACACCGCCGTCGGTCAAGATCGACAAGTGCCCCGTCAGGTTCAGGTCGGTAAACTCCTGGCTCGAAGCGCGGGTCAGGGTTCGTGACCCAGCCCCGGCTCGGATTGATGACGGCCGCATCAGCCCCTCCGAAGTAGATGACGTTGAAGCCCCAGGACCAGTCGTTTGGGTCGAGAGGCCGGGACAGGACAAAGCCGAGTTCCCGTCCCAGGAACTCGTCGCCGAAGCGGTTCATCATCGGGGCGACAGTGGTAAGCCCAGGCCCACTCGAGCGGTAAGTGTAATCGGTCTCGAGCCAGCCGTTCATCTTGATCTTCGACTCGGCCGCATTGTCTCCGAAGAGGAGTGATTCGAGTATCCCGACCTGGCCCAGTGGGGTCGGACCGTAATCGGGGGCGGCGCTATGAAGCCGTACGCTTTCCACCTGCGGGACGTCGTGCCCCACGATGTCGCGCGGCTGGAGGCCCTGGGCTGGGTTTGGGTTCCCCCGCGATGAAGGAGTAACAGGCTGCGCGGGAGACACAGGCTCTGAGGGAGAGACCGGGTTCGTCTCCGGCACGGGCTGATTCTGCGAATCGGGTGTTACCGGGGCCGGATCAGGCACCACCAGATCTGCCGGAAGTCGCGAAACGGGGCCTGTTGCCGGGGGTTGCGAAGCCGGCGCGGTCGGTGTAGACAATTGCGCGAAGAGTGAGGAGGTTACTCCCAGACAGATGAGGAAACTGCCTATTCCCCGGACTTGACACATCACGGCAGAAGCCTCCTATCTTACTTCTTGGAATTGGGTGACCGGGTGAATCGCGAAGGTCGGAGAACTGGAATTCATTCGTCAGATGGTGTAATCGACTGCCCAAGAGTGGAGACTTGATGTATTTGACGTGAATTATCAAACGGTAGTCTGGGCAATTTTCCTTGTGAGAGAAAAAGGGGAGACGACAAGATTTTGAAGTCGGAAATCTCCGCCCACTTTTCTTCATCCACGGAGCAGATCACCAGCGAATGACAGCGTTGATCAACGCCTGGAAAAGCACGGCCCGTCCTGCGAATGGATGAGAGTCGCTATTGATGTCGACGCGCAGTTCCGGGCGAAGGAGAAGGGCTGGAACGGGGGAATAGTTGATCCCCGCAGTCAACGCCGAGTACAGGCCCGGGAAACCAGTACGTTGCCCTTGCTGATCGTCGAAAAACTCGACTCGCCCCACAATGGCGGTCTGTTCTGTGAGGGACTGCCGTACGTAGCCCTGAATGCCGTACCAGGTCGCCAGTCCAATTCCTGGTACGCCGTGCTGCCAAGCGTACAGGGCTTCGCCGCCGCAAATTCGGCCCTCGCTGAGGCGATAGGTCCAAACGAGATCGAGGTAGCTTTCCATGTTCGTCTGTTCGGCAACATTGTACTGGCCTGGCGTCAAGAGCACGTTGAATTGAACAGAACCAGAGCCGTCATCCGGCTTCCAGCGTGCCCCGCCGATGTAGCTTGCTCGGGCGGCAGGGCCGATGAAAACGTCGGGGCCAAGGATGATGCCGTTGGACACGGTCCACGTGTCGTTCAGGTCCAGCGACGTCATCGCGCCCGTATACGTGAATGGATCGTAGAAACCCGTGTAGCTGCGGCTGAACAGCATGTTATCGACACTGGCGATGCTGTCGATGCCGTACGGCGCGATGAATCGACCCACGCGAATCGTCATTCCGTCGGCGACCTCCGGAAGATGGGCTTCGCCATAAAACTGCGGTATGTCGAAGCCGTAGAGGTTTGGTTGACCGTTGTTGGCGGTGAGTTGGCTGTTGAAAAGTCCCTTGGCGAGACTGAAGCGATAATCGCTGCCGGGAACGATGCTATCGATACGGAAGCCGAATTCCGGCTCGTCGCTGTCCCGGTCGATCGGGCGATCGATGCGCAACCAGTTTTGCTGCAACAGGTATTGATTGGGCCGGAACGCGAGGCCGGTAACGAGATTTCCTTCGGTCTGTGTCGCGGCCGTGAAGGAATTGGACGTCCAACCGGAAATGCTAATGCGTGAATAGTCCAGACAATAGCCGCAACTGGTTCCCTGAAGCGCCTGCATCAAGAGGGAAGGGTCTTGTTGAGGCTGGCCGAGGAGGAGAGCGATATTCGTGAGCACAACGTCCCACATCCATTCCTCCCTTTCCGGACCGCCAGTCTTATGTTTATCGGCAAGTTGTTCTTTTTGCCTTGAAGTGAAACCGTTTCTGAAGTGTTGGAGACTCTCAATAATTTCACAACAACTTTCCGCACAAGGGCTTGCCGAGGAAAACCCGCAGGCTACAACGGGAATGCTTTCTCAATTCACGCAGCTACCACGAGACAGGAATGACAGAACCGCGCGCTCCGGTTTTCCTGGTTTGGTGCAAGACAATTCTTCGCGGAATTGGCCAGGTTATTTTCCAGGGCCACGCGTGGACGGGAGCGTTTTTCCTGGCAGGGATTGCCGTCGCTTCACCCATCATGGCTGGTGGAGCGCTGCTTGGCTCGGCCATCGGGCCGCCCTGGCGACTCTACTGAAATTTGATCGGCGCGAAATTGAAGACGGCATTCACGGGTTCAACCCGACACTGGTGGGCGTTGCCGTGCTTTTCTTTCTCGACCCTGGCCAGATTCTTGTTTGGATACTGCTGATCGTCGGTTGTCTCGCGGCCACGATCGTCTGCTACTTGATGCGGCGATTCCTAAAGTTCCCAAGTTACACGGCCCCGTTCGTCGTGAGTACGTGGATTTTGTTCCTGACGGCGCACCGGCTGATGGGACCGTCCATCGATCATCCAGCCAGGACCGCTCCGACCGATTTCACCCCGCACACTTTCATTGGAAAGGTGTCAGCCGGTGAAGCAGAAGTGATGTTCGGCGCAAACGCGCTGACCGGGTTCCTGTTTGTGGTCGGTGTTGCGATCAGCAACTGGCGACACGCCGTCATTCTGTTCCTCGGTTCGTTGGTGGGAACGCTGGCAGCGATTTATCACAATGATCCCCAAGGGAGCATCCAGATCGGTATCTACGGATACAATTCCGCTCTGGCAGCGGTTGCCGTTTATTTATGGCGTGCGTCCCTCTTGTACCCAATACTGGCAGCACTTGTGGCCGTCCCATTGACGGAGTTTTTTCCCAAGGGCTTAGGCATTCCGGCTCTAACCGCCCCGTTTGTGGTATCGGCTTGGATTCTGATTGCGCTCGGCCGGCTCGAAACGTATTTTTGCACGGATTAGCGAAAGCGCTTAAGATTGAGTCCGGTGGATTCTCTACAAATTCAACTGTTGGAGGAGTCCTCAATGCATCTGACACCCCGAGAGATCGAGAAGGTCCTGATCTACTCTCTTGCAGAAGTTGCGCTCAAGCGGCAGGGGAAGGGCCTGAAGCTGAACCATCCCGAGACAGTCGCCATCATCAGCGCCGCCGCCATGGACGGGGCGCGCGGGCAAGACGCTCGAAGAAGTCATGAAGATTGCGGCTACGGTCCTGACGCGCAAAAGACGTCATGGACGGAGTCGCCGAGATGATTCCATTTGTGCAGATCGAGGCGGTCTTCACCGACGGCAGTCGATTGATCACGGTCCACGAACCGATCAAATGATTCAGGCTCCACGGATTCCCTGGGAAAAGGTGAAGAAGCATTTTCATCATCCACGAGGTGCGTCATGGCTAAGGTTGCAGCGAAAGTTCCGGTCGGCGGGCTTGTTCTGGCCAAGGGAGACATCGAGATCAATGCTGGCAGGCCGACGGTTACTCTCAAGGTGCGCAACACGGGCGATCGTCCCATTCAGGTCGGCTCGCACTATCACTTCTTCGAGGTCAACCGAGCTCTCGAATTCGATCGCGCTGCGGCCTTCGGAATGCGCCTGGACATCCCGGCCACGACCGCCATCCGCTTTGAACCGGGCGACGAGAAGGAAGTGACCCTGGTTCCCATGGCGGGCAAACAACATGTGTACGGATTTGCCAATCTGGTGGATGGCTGGACCGGTGGGGCACCGACCACCTATCGGCCCAATTTTGCCAAAGCATTGAAGAACGCGCAAGAACAAGGATTCAAGTCCAGCAAGTAAGTAGTCGTCCCTTAAACGCATCAACACTGATTACTCAAGCCGCTTGGGATAGGAGCGATCACCATGTCCAAGATGAGCCGGAAGCAATATGCCGACCTTTATGGTCCGACGACGGGTGACAAGATTCGTCTCGCGGATACAGATCTGTATATCGAAATCGAAAAAGATCTGCGCTCCTATGGTGATGAAGCCGTGTACGGCGGCGGCAAGACGTTGCGCGACGGCATGGGGTCGGACGGTACTCTGACCAGTGCCGCCGGCGCTCTCGATCTGGTTATTACCAACGCGATGATCGTGGACCCGCTACTCGGCGTCATCAAGGCCGACGTCGGCATCAAGAACGGCAAGATCGTCGGCATTGGCCAGGCCGGCAACCCAGGCACCATGACGGGCGTGACGCCTGGCATGGCCGTCGGCCCCGCCACCGACGCCATTTCGGCGGAGCATCTCATTCTGACCACCGGCGGCATGGACGCCCATATCCATATGATCTGTCCGCAACAGGTTTATACCGCGTTGAGCAACGGAATCACCACTTTTTCCGGAGGCGGTGTCGGACCGACCGACGGCACCAACGGCACGACCATCACCTCGGGGCCGTGGAACCTCGAAATGATGTTCCGTGCCGTCGAGGCGTTGCCGATCAATTTCTTGTTCTTGGGCAAAGGCAATGCGTCAGGCAGGGCGTCGATTGTCGAGCAGATACTCGCGGGTGCTGCGGGTTTGAAGATTCACGAAGACTGGGGAACCACCCCCGCCACTATCCGGCGGTCGCTGGAGGTCGCGGACGAATTCGACATCCAGGTCAGCATCCATACCGACACGCTCAATGAGTCGGGCTATGTCGAAGACACGATTGCCGCCTTCGACGGCCGAACCATTCACACTTTCCATACCGAAGGCGCAGGGGGCGGGCATGCTCCCGACATCATTAAGGTCGCGGGCGAACCGAACGTGTTGCCCAGTTCGACCAATCCCACCTTGCCCTACGGCATCAATTCGGTGGCCGAGCTGTTCGACATGATCATGGTCTGCCACAACCTCAATCCCAAGATTCCGTCCGATGTCGCGTTCGCGGAGAGCCGGGTGCGTGCCGAGACGATCGCGGCCGAGAGCGTGTTGCACGACATGGGCGTCCTGTCAATGATCACGAGCGATTCGCAGGCGATGGGCCGAGTCGGCGAGAACTGGCTGCGTGCGTTGCAAACGGCCGACTCGATGAAAAAGGCGCGCGGCAAGCTGCCGGAGGATGCGCTGGGGAACGACAATTTCCGCGTCTTGCGGTTCATCGCCAAGGTCACGATTAACCCGGCCATCACCCAGGGCATCGGTCATGTGGTCGGCTCCATCGCACCCGGCAAACTAGCCGATCTGGTTTTGTGGGAGCCGGCGTTTTTCGGTGCCAAGCCCAAGATGGTCATCAAGGGGGGCATGATTAACTGGTCCAATATGGGCGACCCAAATGCCTCCTTGCCGACGCCACAACCGACGATTTACCGTCCGATGTTTGGTGCTTTCGGATCGGCCATCGGCAAGACCTGCGTCAGCTTCATGTCCAAAGCAGGCTACGACCGCGGCCTCGCCCAGATGTATGGCTTGCAAAAAATGGTGATGCCCGTCTACGGCACCCGCACGCTGACGAAGCGTCACATGGTTCGCAATTCCACACTTGCGAAGATCGACGTCGATCCGCAGACATTTGCCGTCAAGGTGGACGGCGTTCACGCCACCGCCCCGGCACCGAAGACGATTGCTCTGAATCAACTATACTTTTTCAGCTAAGACCGGAGGTGCCAGATGATCCTCGTCGAATCGATCGTCGGCAATATCAACGATGCAAACTGGAAGAAGCAGCTTGAAGGGGCCACGCTGGACTTTCTGAACCTCGATCAGTGGCAGGCGCAGAAAAATCGCTTTCGGCTGAGCAGTGACGCTGGTGCCGAACTCGCCATATCGCTGGACCGCAATAGCCATCTCCATGACGGCGACATCGTCGTGTGGGACGCCGTGATGCGCACGGCCGTCGTCGCCCGCATTCAGCTTCAAGAGGTGCTGGTCATCCAGTACTCCGGATTGCTGGCCCTGGCGCAAGATGCGCTCGGCGCAAACATGCTTCGAACTGGGGCATGCCCTGGGAAATCAACACTGGCCGGCCATCGTCAAAGGGACGAAAATCTTTGTACCGCTCACCGTCGATCGGAAGGTGATGGCGTCCGTCATGAAAACGCATGCGTTTGCCGGCATCACCTACGAGTTTCTCCCCGGCACCGAAGTCATTCCCTTCCTCGCCCCGCACGAATCCAGACGTCTGTTCGGCGGTGCCAATGCGACGCCGCATTCGCACACCCACGAACACGAATATGATCACGACCACGACCATGGTCACGGACAACATCACCACAATCATTGAGCAAACGACTCCGTGCCGACGATTCCTGAATTGATGAGGGTGTTGCAGTTTGGCGATTCGATGCTGCCCGTCGGTGCCTTTTCGTTTTCCAACGGAATCGAATCGGCCGTGCAGACGGGCATCGTCCACGACCTCGAGACGCTGCGGCAGTTCGTGCAGACCGCTGTCGAACAGGCGGCAACCGGTGACGGCATCGCTGTGCTGGCAGCGCATCGCGCCGCTTGCGCCGCGGATTTTGCTCGAATTGTCGCCGCGGATCGAGCTGTCTTTCATCGGAAGTTGAACGAGGAAATGCGCACGATGTCCGTGCGCATGGGACGCAAGCTGGCGGAAATGACGGTGCATGTGATGACGGCACCGACGGTCAGCGCCTGGCTCGCCGCCATCAAAGCGCGCGAAACGCCGGGCACCTATCCGGTCGGCCAGGCGCTGGCATTCGCTGCTCTCGGACTGTCGGGAATGGACGCCTTTGCCGTTCACCAATATGGTGTCGCCACCATGATGTTGAGCGCAGCCCTCCGCGTCATGAAAATCAATTACCTCGACGCACAGGCGATTCTGTTTGAGGTGAACGCTGCCGCCGAGGCAGCGTATGAGCGAATCGCGCAGTCGGCGCTGGAGGACATGTCCGCCTTCGCCCCCGTCATGGACGTTCTGGCGGCGGTTCACGTCAAGGCGACGATCCGCATGTTCATGAATTGACAAGAGGAGCACCGCACTTGAAAAAAATCACACGCATCGGCGTCGGCGGCCCGGTTGGTTCCGGCAAAACCGCGCTCATCGAAGCGATCACTCCCTTGCTGATCGACATGGGGGTCCGCGTGCTCGTCATCACCAACGACGTGGTGACGACGGAAGACGCCAAGCACGTTCAGCGCACCTTGCGCGGCATCCTGATCGAGGAACGCATCATTGGCGTCGAAACCGGTGCCTGCCCGCACACCGCGGTGCGCGAAGATCCGAGCATGAACCTCGCCGCAGTCGAGGACATGGAAGCGCGTTTCCCCGACACCGACCTGGTGCTCATCGAAAGCGGGGGCGACAACCTCACTCTGACGTTCAGTCCCGCTCTCGTCGATTATTTCATCTACGTCATCGATGTTGCTGCCGGCGACAAAATTCCGCGCAAGAACGGCCCCGGAATCACGCAATCGGACATTCTGGTGATCAACAAGACCGACCTCGCACCATACGTCGGTGCCAGCCTCGAAGTGATGGACCACGATTCCCGGCTCATGCGCGGCAAAAAACCGTTCTTGTTCACCAACTGCAAGACCAACGAGGGGATCATTCCACTGGTGGAGTTGATCCGAGAGAACATCCTCTTCGATCTCGATCTGAAAGTATTGAAGAAATGAGACCGCTGCACCTCGCGCCGGAGTTGGCGGGCTATCAAGATGAGCCGCCGCAACTCGCAACCGGATCGCCGGGCAAAGTCGCCCATTTGCGACTCGGTTTCGAGCGGCGCGGCGAGCGCTCCATCCTGGCCGATCTCGATCGCCGTGCTCCGCTCATCGTCCACCGCGCCATTTACTGGGATGAAGAGATGCCGGACCTGCCATGCGTCTTCATCATCTCCAATGCCGGCGGGATTTTGCAAGGAGATCGCTACACGATCTCCATTGAGGTGGGGCCGGCCGCGCAGGCTCACGTCACGACGCAGTCGGCCACGAAAATTCATGAGATGGACGCGAATTACGCTTCTCAGCTTCAGGAAATTGTGCTGCACGAGAACGCCTACCTGGAGTACCTGCCCGATCCGATCATACCCCATCGGCGCACGCGGTTTCTCACCCACACGCGAATCGCGATGGCACCGACGGCTACGTTGCTCTATGCTGAAATCTTGATGGCCGGCCGAAAGTACCATGGTGCCGGCGAGCTTTTTGAATACGACCTGTTCTCATCCACGGTCTGCGCAGCGCGGCCGGACGGAGCGGACCTTTTCACTGAGAAATTCATCGTGCGGCCCAGACGTCAGAAAGTTCGCGGAGTTGGCATGATGGGTGAATTCGACGTGTTCGGCAACGTGATTCTCCTCACGCCCAAGCAACACGCCGACCGGGTGTTCGAACAGATCCCCGCCGTGGTGAACCTGAACGAAAAATGGGCCGCGGGGGCTAGCCGACTGCCAAACGATGCTGGCTTAATCTACAAAGTCGTCGGCATGGAAACCGCTCCAGTGCGGGCGAAGATTCGCGAATTCTGGTCCATCGTTCGGCCTATAGTCGTTGGAGCCCAGGTACCGCGAGAATTTGCGTGGCGTTGATGCCCATTGGTATCAATGGCCGGCCATCTCCACACCATTCCAATGATCGTGAGCTTGACGGTTGCCACAAGCAGGCAAGAAATGCGTTCTGCGGGTTGATCACGAATCTTCGATGGTAGCATCCACCTGCGGGAGACATTGCAGTAAGTCTTTACCCCGAAATTGCCATCAGGTGGCACCAGTCAAAGAGCAGTTGCCATTCCAGCAACTGGACTCGTTTGGCAAGCTCCTCATTGGCCGATCCTGAACCGCGTGCCTGCTCGCAAAAATCCACGAAATCAAACGGCGTGGTGAACTTGTAGCCGATGCTCGGAGCTTCTGCGCGGACGAGTTGGAGCACGGGATGCGACCCCACCTGCCGCCACCAGTATTTGCTGTTGGACGGATCGGGTTCCCGACGGTGCATGATGGCGTGCCAGTAACTTCCTGTCGGCGTGGCAATCTCCTGGCTGATCGTGTGCGATTCGTCGAGGAAATCGTGCAGCAACCACAACCCCGATATGCAAGCCAGCGCCATCGTTCGGTCGTGAACTTCTGGGAAGGCGGTTTCCGGCGTCAACGCCGCGAGTGTCGAGTACATGGCCCGATTCGGCGAGCCGGGACCGAGTTCCGGCTCGCGCTCGACTTCCAGAATGGCCCAATGACAGGGGAATACGGCTTTACAGGCATCGATTTCTCCCACGGTCATTTGTCTTTAGTTGCCAGTTTTTCCAGACCTGGGATAAGTTTCTTCCCTTCTTTCGCGGCCTCTGAATCCGGCGCATCTGCGATCAGTGTCTGCCAGAGTTGAATAGCGTTCTTCGCAATATCGGGCTGTTGCTTGACATAAATCGACTTGGCGGGGATACCATTGAGAGCGTAATCGCCCAGTGCTCGCGCCTCGGCGGCCATAAACTTTCGTTGTTCCGCAATGTCTTCTTTTTCCCCGGGATGATCGGGTTTGGCCGCGTATTCCATAAACAATTTCTTGGCAGCGGTGCCGGTTTCCAGGTCGGGCCAGCGTTCCGCGCAGCCTTTGAGCAACAACATACCCGCATTAAGCGTTTCGGGTTTATCCAGTTTTTGTTTCCCTTCATCGAAGAGCGCCTTGGCAGCTTGCTCACGGCTCAATGCACCAGTGGGACTCGCCGCGCATGGCCGGGTATTTCTTGGCGAGTTCCTGTCGCTTGGCTTTGCCTTCTTCCAGCCACTTGATGGCTTCCGTCGCGATGTTGGGAGGTGCCATCGAGTGTCCCATGTTTGCCACCACCCAAACGCGCGTGCGTATGCCGATGTCCTTCCACAACCCTTTCCTGAGCCGCTCTACTTCACCGCGATTAAAGTCGGTTTGCCCAGTGATCGCAGCGATGCTGAGCCGATCGATGATCCGGTGACGCAGCCAGGGTTCTTCACGCATGTTACCTCCGGCAACGACGGGCATGATGCCGCCAAAATATTCGGGCAAGGCAAAGCCGATGCCGCAAGCGATACGGGCACCGCCCGAAATCCCGGCAACGTAGGTGCGATCGGGATCGAGCGGGATTTGCCGGCGCACATCATCGAAGCAATCCAACACGATGCGTACTCGTTTCGGACCCGGCACTTCGTTGCCAGCTCCACGAACCCCGATAAATACGAACCCAAGCTGATTGCACAGAGGTTCGCATGCTTTCCAACCCTGGGAATCATTGCCGGGCGAGATGAAGAGAATGGCAGGAAGACCGGCTTTTGGGGCTTTGCTTTTGACTTTGGGCACAAACAAGTCATAGATCTGTTTCGTGGAATCGTAGCCTTCGCCCAGATAGTTATCGGGAGGCTTTACCAGGCTGCGATTGGAGACGACGAATGTCCAATCGAGCCGGGTTGGGGAGGTGACCTTGACTTCAGGGGTAAAACCCGCCGGTGGTGCAGCGAATGCCGGCAGAGCTGGCAAGAGCAGAACAAGACAGAGGATGCGGATCATGATGGTGTTCTCTCAATTCCAAGAAGCTTCCCCGGTTTCCGCGAGTACGCTCCATCCGGGGCTCTATTCAATCGTCCAGCCGGACTCTACCCGTTCGCTATTCGAGCCAAGAATGATCATTCGCAGTCTTCCGTTTCGGCCGCGCGGCGATCGGCGTCACGCAGGGCATCCATCTCTTCTTGCATGAGGCGCGAAAAATCGGTCATTTCTGAAATGCCGGCGACGCTTCGCCAATCTTTGGTCGGCGCAATGACGGACGGTTGCTTCTCGTTCAGGCGGCGCTCGACTTCCTCAAGGCGACGGGCCAAGCTTTCCAAGGTCAATTCCGACATAGTGGTTCTCCCCAATTGCCGATGGAAGTTATTATATCGCGGCAAGCATCTTATCGCAGCGCTGACTCGCGGAATCCTGGGTAATCTGATGTATCAGGCCAGCAATTGTTTCACAACTTCTCCCTGCACATCGGTTAGTCGATAATCCCGGCCCTGAAAGCGGTGCGTCAACCTTGTATGGTCCAGGCCCAGCAGATGGAGAATCGTTGCCTGGAGATCGTGGACTCCGACGCGATCTTTCACGGCATGATAACCAAGATCGTCGGTTTCGCCATGACTGTAACCGGCTTTGATCCCGCCGCCCGCCATCCAGACCGTGAAGGCGTGTTGATTGTGATCCCGGCCCAGCCACTTGGATCCGTTGCCCTCCTCGTTCATCGGCGTTCGACCGAACTCGCCGCCCCAGATAATCAATGTGGAATCGAGAAGCCCTTTGCGCTTCAGATCTTTGATCAAAGCCGCGTTGGCGCGATCGGTTTCCTTGCAGGCATCGACCAAGCCGTGGCGAATATCGCCGTCCTGGCTGGTGCCGTGTTGATCCCAGCCCCAGTGGTAGAGCTGGACAAAACGAACTCCCGATTCCACCAGACGACGTGCGAGCAGGCAGTTGTTCGCGTAGGATCGCTGGCCGGGCTGCGCACCGTACAGTGCGAGTGTTTCTTTGGTTTCCTTGGAGATGTCCATGATATTGGGGACGCTCGACTGCATCTTGTAGGCCATCTCGAATTGCTGGATTCGCGTCAGGATTTCCGGATCGCCAACGGCATCGAGATGGAGCTTGTTCAGCGCCTGGAGCATGTCCGAGTGATTTGCGCCGATCGTCGGACTTCATTCCTTCGGGGTTGTTCAGAAATAACACCGGCTCGCCCTGGGACGCAGTTGAACCCCTTGATGCACGGTGGGCAAGAAACCGCTGCCCCATAAAGATGCACCGCCGTCGGGCGTTTCGGAGTCGAGACGAGAACAACAAAGCTCGGCAGATCCTTGTTCTCGCTGCCCAGTCCATAACTCACCCACGATCCCATGCTCGGTCGGCCCAGTCGTGGGGAGCCGGTATGGAGGAACAACTGGGCCGGAGCATGGTTGAACTGATCGGTATACATCGATCGGATGACGGTAAGTTCATCCGCGACCGTTGCCAGCTGGGGAATAATGGCCGACATGACCTGTCCCGACTTGCCGCGCGGTGCAAACTTGTGGGGCGAGCCGAGGAGTTTGGGAACGCCCTTGATGAAGGCGAACTGTTGCCCCTTCATATATTCTTGAGGACAAGGTTTCCCATTCATTTCGACGAGTTTGGGCTTGGGATCGAAGAGATCGAGAACCGATGGCGACCCGGCCATGTGCATGTAGATGACGCTTTTCGCCTTCGCCTTGAAGTGAGGCTGCCTGGGCGAGAGCGGATTGTCGTTCGGCCTGATCGATTCCGCGAAGAGGCGGTCATCGAGCAAGGAGGCGAGAGCAACGGAGCCGATGCCGACCCCGCAATCGCGGAAAAAGTGCCGGCGGGTTCGGGCTTTGAGGATTTCCAGTTCAAGGTTCATGTTGTTTTCCGCAGACGGCCAGTTGAGGTCAAGTATTGTTTGATTCGGTCGGCGATTTCGCTTCCCGAAGTATCGATCAAGATCGAGTAAAGAGAAATTCATCCCACCGCATCTGGTGTGTCCTCATAGTCCAGATAACGGATGCATGTTCGTATTTGTGGCCGAGGCAATCTTTCCACCAAGTCGTGGTAGTAACCCCAGGTTCGCTCGGTGAGCGAAACGGACAGCATCGAGTGCGGCAGGATGATTCGCATCATCACTTTCATCCAATCTCGATAATCCGGGTCGCCCTCCAAAAACGGACGAAGTGCGATCGCTTCGGGAAACCATTTCGCGAGTAACTCGCGCACAATTCGGAATTCTTCTTCGGCATTCTGCTTCGCCAGAACGGCGCTGATCTCTTCCGAGATCGTGCTTTCGACTATTCCTGATGTCGCTACCATAGAACCTCCTTTTTCAAATCTATCCCTAACATCGATGTGCCGCAGGCGTCAACCTTTGGTTATTGTCTCATCCAAATTCAACAACACATTGGCTACCACCGTCCATGCCGCCAACTCCGCAACATCGACATTCGCCGGCACCGCTCCGAGTATCGAGGCCATTTTCTTTGCAGCTGGCAGATTGTTACGATACTTCTCCAAAGATTCTCGATAAAGTTGCGTCAGTAACTTCACTTCGGAATCGGTCGGCGCTCGGCTCACGCACAGCCGAAATCCATAAGTCGCCCGTTGTTCGGGATCGAGTTTCAGCGGCGTTGCCATTCAACGCGCCAGCCCATTGGAACACTCGACGAATGCTTTATCGTTCAAAGTGGCCAGGGCTTGAAGGGGAGTGTTGGTCCGGGGCCGGCTCGCAACTAATCTCCCGGCTCGGCGCATCGAAGGCCATGAACGCGGCGTAGGGTGAACTGCGACGCCAGAAGGTATAAAGTCCTCGGCGATGTTGATTGCCGTTGCCGCTGAGAACCCATTTATCGCCGCTGTAAGGAGCAGCCCAGATTCCGTCCGGCTGAAACGGAAAGACGCTGGGTCCACCGATCTTGCGATTCAACAAGCCGCCGATCGCCAGAGCATTGTCTCGGACCATCTCTGCATCGAGGCGGAAACGGGGGCCTCGCGCAGAATAGTCGATTGAATGGATCGCGCTCCAGCAATTCCTTTGAAACCTTTGTCGATTGTCGATAAGTCGCCGACATGACGATTTGTTTCTGAATCGCTTTCAGACTCCATTTCTGCTGAAGCAGTTCCGTCGCCAGATAATCGAGCAACTCCGGGTGCGTCGGCAATTCACCTTTGATTCCGAAGTCTTCGCTCGTCTCAACGAGTCCTCGACCAAAGAATCTGGCCCAGAGCCGGTTCATGGTCACTCGACCGATGAGCGGATTCTCGGCGGAGACCAACCAGCGGGCAAAGGTGAGACGATTGAGCGGTATCCCTTTGCCCACCTTGAGAGGGTGAAGTTTCGCAGGCACAGCTGGCGTTACCGCTGCTCCCGGCGTCCTGTGATTGCCGCGAATGTGGATATGCGTCGGATGCGGCTTCGGCAATTCCGACATTACCAGCGTCGTCGCAGGTTTGATTCCTCCCATCAACCGGTGCAGCGAATTGACTTGATCCTTGACGGGGCGAATCAGCCCAGCTGCGACCAGAGGGTTTCCGGTAAACAGAGTGGCGACTTGCCGCATCATCTTGAAGCGAGTCGCGGCTTTTCGTTCTTCTTCTTCCGCGGTCGGGATCGGCAGCTGGGGATCGAGACTTTTCCCGCGGTCCGTGCTGCCGTTGAAGAAGGCGAATAGCTGGAAATATTCTTTCTGGCTAAAGGGGTCGAACTTATGGTTGTGGCACTGGCAGCAGTTAAACGTGGTTCCCATCCAGACCGACATCGTGGTGTTGACTCGATCGACGACGGCTGCCACACGAAATTCCTCATCGTCGGTGCCACCCTCAGTGTTCACCAGGGTGTTTCGATGGAACCCGGTGGCGATCCTTTGTTCAATCGTAGGCTTGGGAAGCAGGTCTCCTGCCAACTGCTCGATCGTAAACTGGTCGAACGGCAGATCACGATTGAAGGCGTTAATCACCCAGTCCCGATACGGCCAGATCGATCGGCGCTCGTCTTTCTCGTAGCCGTTGGTGTCGGCATAGCGGGCCATGTCGAGCCACCAACTCGCCATGTGTTCCCCATAATGTTTCGAGGCCAACAGGCGATCGACGGCCTTCTCGTACGCCTGGGCCGATGTGTCGTTCAAGAACGCATCGACTTCTTCCAAAGAAGGCGGCAATCCCGTCAAATCGAGCGAAACTCTCCGAAGCAATACCGCTTTCTCGGTTTGGGCCGTGGGTGCCAGCCCTTCCTTTTCAAGGCGAGCCAGCACATGGATGTCGATCGGATTGCGAACCCAGGCCCCGTTCTTGACCGCAGGCGCAGGAGGTATGCGCGGAACGATGTAGGACCAATGCTCTTCGTAGAGCACCCCGCCGTCGATCCAGCTCTGTAACTTCGCTATGTGTTCGGGCTTGAGCGCTTCTCCTTTCGGCGGCATGCGTTGTGTATCATCCGTGGACGTAATGCGCTTCCAAAGCGCACTGGCGGTATGCTTGCCCGGCACGATCGCCGCCTCACCGGACTCAAGTTTTTTCGTAGCGCCGCTGAACAAACCGAGGTCAAGGCCCGCTTTTTTCAAATCGGGGCCATGACACTTGAAACACGAATTCGACAAGATCGGGCGAATATCCCGATTAAACGAGATCGGCTCCGCAGCCTGGCTGACCGGCAAGAGCGCGAAGGTAAGAAAAAAGGCAGAGATTGCGAATCGCATAATGGAAACCCAGGATACGGGTCAATCCGGCGGGGAAACTGCTACCAATAGATTAACATCATTGTACACGAAACTTCCCCCGGTAAATGAAAGGAAATTGTCATTATGGTCAAGAACGATCCGGAAACGGTAAAGTTGGACGTCATTGCCGTGGCTCCTCATCCCGACGATTTGGAGATCATTTGCGGCGGTACTTTGGCCAAATTGGTTCAGCAGGGCTATCGAGTCGGGATCATCGACTTGACCAGTGGCGAACCAACACCAAGAGGCTCGGAAGAATTACGTCAATCGGAAGCAAAGGCAGCGCAAAAGATCCTGGGCGTTCAAGTACGGATCAACCTGCGCCTGCCGAACCGGATATTGATGGATTCCCCGGAAGCACGCTTCCATCTGGCAACGGAATTTCGCAAATATCAACCCAACGTGGTCATAACCGTTGCAGGGCGAACGCCCGCGGCATCACCGGATCATCATCAAGGGCACCTCATCGGTGAAGCAGCACGGTTTTACTCGCAACTGACGAAATGGGATGACCAATTCTCGGGAACCGCACCCTACCGGGTGCCTCATTTGGTCTACGCTCCATTTCCCTTCGATGCGGAACAGCGGCACTGGCACAGTACCTTTGTCATCGATATTACCGATACGATGGCGCAAAAACTGGCGGCGATAGAGTGTTACAGTTCGCAATTCGACGAGGGACGGTTTGAGAAAGTGAAACACCTCATCAATTCGGCAAACGGTTTCACGGGGGCGCGTTGCGGCTTCATGTATGCAGAGTTCTTTGCTCTGCCGCATCCGGTGGGAGCTTCGGATTTGGTCGCATTGGTCCAAGGAGGTAAAGGAAGCATCGCAGCGGTTCAGTTACCTGGGAAAGACCACCTGCCGATGGGCTGACGAATTGGAAGCGTCGGCCAGGGACTGTTGCCGGAATCATGGAGTGTAAACGGGGCTCGACTGCTCGCGCTTACCAATCGATAGTTGGGCCTGAATCTGGTCTCCTTCCGGCAATTCCACCTTGAAGGATTGCGTCGAAAAAGCTTCGTCCGACCCAGACCAACTGACTGATCCGGATCGCCATTTTGGGAGCGCCTTTGCCTTGTCTTTAACCGCGAACACGTTCAGATCGAATGCCGGCATCTTTTGATCCTTCTTCGGCAGGCAAGGTGTCAAAATGCCAATTGCGCGTTTTTTCAGATCGATTGCTGCTATCTTTTGATTCTTCTTCCACATCCATTCCAGGCTTACCAAGATGTGCTTCTTGCTCGTGCGTTCGAAGATGAGTCTCGATTCACCGTTCCATCCTTCCACCTTCCAAATATGCCGGCGATACAGCTTTTGGATCACATCTGGAAGGTGGGAGCCGTCTTTGAACGTGTAGCGATTTTTTTCTCGGTTCCAGCGTATGTCCAACTTGGCAACCTCCGGTGCAACGGTCTTCCATTCTCTCTCGAATTTGTCTTTGCAGTCAAACTTATACGCTGATTCATCCGTAGCAGATTCTCGGCGATATACGGAATCAAGGAGATGGAGGATTTGATTGGCGACGACCAGTTTAACGCTTTCCATGCTGTCCTTTTCGTAAAGCGAACCGCCAGTCTTTTCCCAAGCTTTCAACAATCCGAGGGGAGAATTGCCGGGTGTGAGCGGTTTGTTGCGCACTTGGCCGTTCTCTCGAAAGTATTCGACATGGCTTTGCGGGTGATCGGGTAGCGATACGTATTCATAACCGTGCACTACTAGAAGGGGTACATCGTCCTGAAGCAGGATGGGAAAGCGTGGCGGAAGTTTGGCGTTCGGCAGTGTGCCTGGGCCCTGGATACCGACATCCATATAAGGCATGTAACCTGGATCTGCTGGTACATCGAATAACACGCGCAGTACCAAGAACACGCCTTCACCTTCCAAGGCCCCGGCAACACGTAAATACTCCTCGATTGCGGCCAATGCCTTTTCTTTACCCAACGGCTGCAGAGCATTCACGATTTGGATAACCAACAGCGGGTCGTAGTCGTTTCCGAAACGAAAGCTTGGAGCCTTGTCGATTAACCGTAGGAGCGGGCGCAATTCCTTTTCGGGCATGAGTGCGGGGTTCGGCGGTTCGCCACGACCACCGTATACGTCTTGCACCCTGCCTTTGTCGTCAATGTAAACGTGACCAAGTGTGGCAAACGTGAGATGGCCGTCCGTTCCATAACTCCATATCTCTCGGATGTGAGTGCCAACCCCACCAGGGTCGGTGTCGGTCTGAATATCATCCGGTTTGCCAAGGAGTGCTAAAACGTCCTTCTCGGCCATGCCCTCTTTGACTTTCGCCATTGCACGCGCAAATTCTTGCCGGGTTTTCGACTGCTTCGCGGGACGGTCTTTTACCTGTCCCTCTACCGTCTGCATTCTCAAGAAATAGAGACCTGCGCCGAGCGTTGTGATACCCACGATTGCTAACATCGCAATTCTTTGGAAGGCGGCACGCATAAAGAGTCCTATTGGAAAGAGTTGAACGACTCCGGCAGTTTATTCCTATTCGTCCCACCAGGTCAATTATCCACCGAGCACTTTCCCCAGTCAACAGCCATTGTGAACGAATAGAGGTCGAGCCACCGCACTTCAAAGCTGGCTCAGATTAGATTGGGGATTGCGAGGTGAGTTTCGATCCCTACTTCTCGGGCCGCTTGAAGAGGAATCGCCCTGTCTTTCTTCGCCGGAGAAACTTTATTGATATGGCGATTATTTCGCTTTGCGTATAATGTCTTGGACGAATCTGAAGATTGGGCTCCTTTTGCCCCTTATTGAAGAGGAAAAATTTGATGCTTACCGCTGCCGGCCCCATCCCAACAACCATAGCGCCGGTTCCTGCGGAACCAGGCGTTAAGCGAAGCGGGAGGGCATGGCTTGGTTATGTGGTGTTCTTTCTGCTCCATTTAGCCTGTCTTGCCGTTTTCTTTACCACCACCAGCACGATGGCGCTGGTCCTTTGTGGAAGCTGTTATCTGGTTCACATGTTCGGGATCACCGCAGGGTATCATCGCTGCTTCTCCCATCGCTCGTTCAAAACAAACCGCGTCGTCCAATTCGTTTTGGCCTGTCTAGGCTGCACGGCCGCTCAAGGCGGCCCCAGTTGGTGGGTCGCCCGTCATCGGCACCATCATCGGACATCCGACACCCATGACGACTTGCACTCTCCGGTCGCGCACGGCTTCTGGTGGTCGCACATTGGTTGGCTTTTGTCGCGCGATTCGGATGGTACCGATGAACACGCTGTCAAAGACATCACCCGATATCCGGAGCTGCGCTGGTTGAATCGACATTTCTGGGGGCCTCCCTTCCTGCTGGCAGGATTGTGTTTCCTGCTCGGCGGGTGGAGCGGACTCATTTGGGGTTTCCTGGTCAGCACCGTTCTGTCGCACCATGCCACTTTCACCGTCAATTCGATCTGTCATCTTTGGGGAAGACAGCGATTTGTCACCGGCGACAAGAGCCGGAATAATTTCCTTGTCGCGATCATCACTCTCGGCGAAGGTTGGCACAACAACCACCACCACTATCAGAGCAGCGCCAAGCAGGGTTTCCGCTGGTGGGAGATCGACGTGAGTTACTATATCATCAAGCTCCTGGCCCTTTTCGGCTTGGTTTGGGATGTTCGGAAACCTACCGCGAAGGCCCTTGCCGGTATCGTCGAACCACCCCATCAACCCGCCGAGGTGCAGATGGCTTCTATCACCACCCAGGGGTGAAAAGGTTACTGCCCCGCAACGTGATCGACGAATTCCATACAATCAACATTACAACTTTGAAGAACCGAGCGTTTCCACCGCGGGCGCTCGATTCCGTAAAAGCCCCTTTGGAACTCAAATGCCACCGAAAATTCAGAAAGATCAGGCAGCCGGCGAAAAGAAACAGGAACGCCGGCAATTCGACGTCGAGATTACCAAGCAGGTGCTGAACGCCCTGGGTTACCCGGAAGATTTGCAACGGATTCAAGTTCGCTCGCTCTGGGATAACCATTACCGCGTCAATGTCTTGATTGGCCCGGATGTCTCGACCGTCAGAGTGGCGCATAGCTTCTTCCTGGTGGTCGATCAGGAGGGTGTCATCATCACCTCCACTCCGAAGATCACGAAAGAATTCGCACCGAAAATCGACGCGGTAGCTCAGTAGAACCGGGATTCGCGTGTAGGGTGGGTCGAGGCTTTGCGAGGCCCGCCGAGTGGCTGGTGGTTCACGGGCATACGCTGTAGGCGGGTCGAGGCTTTGCGAGGCCCGCCGTCGCTCGGCGGGCCTCGCAAAGCCTCGACCCGCCGTCGCTTGGCGGGCCTCGCAAAGCCTCGACCCGCCCTACGCTATTATCTTCCACCATGACTTGACTCAGGGAGCAAACGTGCAGAATAGCCTTGCGATCGAGAACATCGACGAATTGCGTCTCGAACAAGGCATCGACGATGTCGAACTTCACAACGAGATTCGCGCACTGCAAGTTGGCGGCTTCGTGAAACTGACGCTGCTCACCGGCGTTCGCGGCTCCGTGAGCGAAACTCTCTTGTTTCGCATCACCGATCGAAAGGGGTCGAGATTTCGCGGAGAGCTGGCGGCAGCTCCAACCGTGAGCGGCCTATCAGGAGTTGCGATCGGCTTGATCATTCACATTCTCGGAAGCGCATATCCATTCCGTTCATCACTGCCTGCCGGTCCCAGAACGCGCGAAGATTCCCAAAAAAGGGTGATCGTACCCTATCTGTGTGAGGTACTTGGCTAATCCCGCCTAAGCGGGGGATAACAACGAATGGGCGGACGCGTGAATCCCGTCGCTGACGCCTCGGGTTCGGTTAGGTTCCGGCGGTCGTGCTGCAACACCTTAGAAATCACCGATCGCCGGGCTTGCGTCTCGCTCGAAAAGGCTTACAATTTCCATCGAAGCGGGATTGGTATATCGGTCGTGCCCAGCCTTCCCAAGGCTGTGAGACGGGTTCGACTCCCGTATCCCGCTCTCCTTAATCTTTACATAATAAGCACTTAAAACAGCGTTGCCGCGGTTGATGAAGTGATAGCAGACTCCGCCAACATAGGCTCGTGCTGCGCGTGGCATGAGGGCTGAACGTAGTCGACTCCTGGCCTCGCGTTAATAACAAACGTGCCCGTCTCCAGGTATGTAGCTTTTCTTGTCATTCAATCCGCAGCACGGTGACCGAATCTGGCGCGAACGTATAGCTCGTTTGCCCTGCCTTCATCTCATGTTTCCATTCGCTGCTTTTGGGGACAACGGCATCGGCCCTTTCCGCTTTATTGGTACCGTCGAGCGGACCGGCCAGTGTCGTCGCCGTCGCGATCGGTTTATTGGGAACAAAACCCGACACGTTGATGGCAGTGTTGAGTGCCTGGTCGCCGACATTCACCACTTGCAGGATTAGCGTCTTGCCGTCTTCGCTTCGTTTCGCGACAATGTCGAGCATCTTTTGGTTATCGCTGACATCGCACTTCACGATCCTGGGCAGATGATTCCGCGACAGCATCTGCGTCAGATACCCTGCCGGCTGCAACCATACCTTCGATGGGTTCAGGAATAGCAGGCCCTGATCCCAGCCGTTGTCGTTCTGGCCGTCGGGCTGCAGGCCGTTGGCGGACGTTACGATGGGAATTCGGCCGTCACGCTCGATCGCGTTGATGGCGATGCGCATTGGCCAGCGCGCGCTTCTGCGCATGATTGCCGGAGTTGAACTCGAAGACGGCCACTTTGTGCCTGGCACCCCCGGCAAGCTTGGCCAGCGCATCGGCGAACGAGAACATCCCGTCCAGCGAAGTATTCACTTTCACCGGCCGATCCGTCCACACATGTACGTCAAACCAAACTTCGCGGTTGTGCTCGCGGGCCAGTTGCAGAATGCGCTTTTGTCCGGCCAGACTGGTGAGGCCCGACGCGGCACCAGTGATTTTGAACGGATCTTCGATTCGACGATCGTAGGCGAAGTCGCCCACCACAAGCACGATCTCGGAGTCCTTTGCCCAAATTGCTTTTGCGATAGACTCGAATTTGGCAGCGTACTTTTCATCCACTCGTTCTTCGTTGCCGATTTCCAGGTAGTGCAGCTGATAGGGCTGTTTGCGTCCATCGGCGATTCGCTTTCGACCCCATTCGCTCTGGCCGGACCTTTGGCGTATTCGATGAAATCGGCCATGTCCTTTGGGGTTTCATCGATATTGAAATCCGGGATGTATTCAAAACCCGCTGCCTCGCAGAAATCCATGAAGTCGGCAATGCCCCAGCCATTCGTCGAGTAACGATACCACGTGCCGGCATAAGGCGGCCGGCGATCTCGTTGGCCGATCATTTTCTTCCACCTGTAGCCATCGTTGTTGACCATCGAGCCGCCATAGCGCAGCACGGTGACACCTTGATCGATCAATCCCTCCGCCACATCGCGACGCACCGGCAATCCCTTGAATCGGCCCCAGTCGCCGGGTTGGAGAAAGGCGTGCCCAAGCATCAGCGAACCGGGTTGCTTCAACGCCAGCACAAACCGGCCCGCCTGATCGCCGGCACTCGGCGTCAGCGTGAAATTGAGCCGTTGCCAATCCTTGCTCGCCATGTCGAGTTTGGCCTCCGCGTAGCTCGCGAACCATCCCAGCTCTCGAGGGAAGCGAACACCGTCGTTGGCTTCTCGGCACGAACCCAAACGTAACCCTCGTAGGGCTTGCCCTCGACGAAGTTCATTCCCCAGCGATTCAGGCCTCGATTCTCCACCCCCCAGCGCCCATCTCCGGAAATAAAGGCGACCTGTTGCGACTGACTGCCGACAAACGGCTTTTCCTTGACGATTCCGAATCGGCCTGTCGCAGTACCGCCTTGAACCGACCTCCACATGCCGGTGATTTCCGGGACTCGCTCCGGTTTGAAGGAAAGCGGTAGGGTCGATGTGCCCATTTTCACCCGCAAATTGCGAAAGCTTGCCTGGCAATGCCAGCCACGCAGTCCGACGCCGCCGGCACGCAGAGTTTTGTCGCCGTCATCGTGGCGTAATATCGACTTACCATCCACAAAGATTTCGATGACGGATCCCTCGAGTTTGACCTCAAGAGCAATCCAGCGCCCCACGGCCACGTTGCACTCAATATCTTTGATAAGCTCGAAATTGTTGCGATGTCTTGCCAGTCGTAATATCTGCCGTGCCGGATCGAGGGCGACTTCATAACCGCTAAACTTGTCCGCACCAACACCAGCCTTCTCAGCGCGAACTATGAGACCGGCATTTTGTCCCTTGCGATCCGGGAACTGAAGTTCGACACTCACCCGGCCATCTTTGCACGCAGCACGTTCAGCGATCAATTTCGGCCCGTCGGCAGCCTGCATGCGCAGGATTTCGCCCTCGACAGTCCACTGGCCGGAAAAGGTCTTGAAACCCGCGATCGAAGGAGAAGGCGTCGGCTCCTGCATGCTCTCGCCAAAAATCATTTGGCTGTAAATGCCGCCGTAGATTTCGTGGTTGACGTCTTCGATGCACGCCCCGGTGAGATGGCGCGACACGCGCCCGATGACCTGATCGGCCTTGACGTTGATGGTGATCTCATCGGCCTGGAGTCGACGAGTATTTACCAGAGACCACAAGACCTGAACGATCGCAGCAATTTTGAAAACACCGTTCATTGATTTCCTTCTCGTCCTCTCTCGACAGCGAACAATATCCGGACGGATTGAGATAGGCTACAGTGTGCAAGTGGAGAGAGTCAATTTGATTTCGGATTTCAAACCTTTTCTTGCATTGACTTTGTACATACGGAGAACCCCATGAGTTCCGGCAACTCGTTGTGGAGGTCGCGGGCGAGCTGGGGTACGAAGGCCGAGGCCCAGCCTGCTAGTTGTTGGCGGGCGTCGGTGGTAGTTACGATGCAACGATAGTTCTTCCTCCGCGTGAGGAGTACACTACGTCCTTCGGACACAGTAGAATTAAGCGGGAATCAACATTTTCTCGATCTTCGGCGGAAGCTCGAAGACCTGCTCCAGCTTCGCAATCGGCTCCCCGAGTTGTGGAATCTGGGCTTCGACGATTCGGCCCAACTTTTGACTGCGCCCAGCGACAATGACGGAACTCGCTCCGGTGGCAGACCCATCAGCCGGCAACACGTCGCGTCGACCGCAACCAGATCGATCCCCATAATCAAGGCTCCCATGTGTCGCGCACGCCCGTTGAGCGGGCCATCTCCTTCCATTCCGGTGATGCCATCGACGATCGCTAGATCAGGTGTCTGCGTCAAAGCGATGTCGATAATGCTGTGCGGAATGCCGCGCCAGTGAAGTTCGTTTTTCGGCCAGCCGTAACAGATGCCTGGGAGAATGCCGAAGAGGTTCTTCAACGACAGCGTCGCCCCGGCCCAGTGGTGCATTTTGAGCTTCGGCAATGAGATGAATACATCCGCCGATGTGACCGTGCGCGTCAGATAGAGATATTCCAGGCCGGTGCAGCGGCCCAGGTTCAACATCTTTACCGGCTCATCGTGGTTCAAATCGACAAACCGCACCTGATGTTTGCGCAGAACCTCTCCAAGGCCGCTTTCTTCGACGAGAAACTCGACATTTCGCCAGTGGCCAGGCCCTTCCGCAACAATGATTTCCGACGCACCTTCTGCCTTGCACAACTGAATCACGGCGTCGACGAAGCGAGGGTCGGTGTTGATGACCTTGTTGCGGTGATACTCGACAAGATTCGGCTTGAGGACAATGCGTTTGCCCGTCATCGACAGATGCGGGCGATAATGCTCGAACTGGCCTCGCAGAATCGAAAACAGATCGGCCTCGTAATCGTTCGCCGCGGCAATGTGGACAGCCCCAAACGCAGGGGGTTGGCGAGTCGCCTCCATGCCGCGCAGCATGATGCCGCGGAATTTCGCCGAAATCCAGCCAAGCACGCCCTTGCGAGGCTCCCGTTCCATCGCCGCAGGCGGGATGGGCGCGGAATTGTCGTCAAGAGAAGGCGGAGATTGTTTATCGGGGGCCAGGCGAAACGGATTTCTATTATTCACATCGAGTGCCAGCGCGGCCAGGGCATGACGAACCACACTCATCGGGCGTGGTCGGCGGTATTTGCGGCGTAGCTCTTGCGAATTGCGTCGCCGAAATCGGTCGGTTCGCCGTGAGCGTCGAGGGCCAATGTTCCCCAACCCAAATGTTCGATATCACCCGTTCTCGCGATGGTCGAGCGCAGGTAGCTTAGGGCAGCGCTGATTTTGGGTTCGGGCGTTATACCCTTGAAGAGCCAGCAGCATCAATGCCGTCGGCGTCGGTATCGGCTCCGTCGGCTTGCCGAGGATCACCTTGTTGCCGTAATTGGCACCTCCTTGATCGAAGGCTCGATCCAGGAGGAGCCTGATTCCCTCCAGGACGCGGGGCGAGTCGCCTTTGCCGGCCAGCCGGAGCGCAATACAAGCCCACGACGTCGGTTCAACCCAGGAAAAGGTGTTCAAACCCCACGGCCAGCCAACCATCTTGTAGTCGATGTCGAACATATCCGCGACTTCGGGATCATCCTCGATGAGCCGACCCTGTACCTCGAGAAGTCGATGGACGGTTAGTTGCAGATCCTCAATGGGATGGCCCAGGGCAAGCTGGGTGTGCAGAACCAGAGAAGTCGGCCAGAATGCCTGATGCCGGCCTCGCAGTAGTCGATAACTGCCATCCTTGAATCGGTTCTGTTCGAGAAAAGCGCAGAGCACCATCGATCATCGTCCGATATTTTCCAGGCTCCGCTGAAAGTGCCAGAAGGGCAAGGCAGGTTGGTTCCAGGTGCGGAGGCTGGCCGAGGGAGTAACCCCATCCGCCTTCGGGATGAACGAATGTCGAGAGCGATTCGCGGATGGTATCAGCAGAAATCACGATCGGCGTCTCCGATATGATGAACCTTTCAGACAGTGTAGAACACGGCACGGCAGAGCCACAACCCAAAGCGAATCAATCCGCAGATTACGCAGACTACGCAGATTGAAGAATACTGCGGCTAGACAATCTGAACATTATTTTATCGATAGTCAGGAAACCTTGACATTAACTGGTTCCCTGCGATGATCTTACCTGTTCAGGCCCGCCTCGTTTCATGGAGGAACAATGGTGTATCACAATTGCCTGCGAACATTCGCCATCGTCCTGATTCTGGGAATCGGCATTGGGATTGGGAGTCAACTTCCTTTGCGCGATCAAGTCATTGCCAAAGATGGGGATCAAGCCAAGCCAAAGCAACTGCGTTCCTTGAAAATGGGCGTCGTGAACGTGGCGAAGGTGTTGAAAGAATTCGATAAAGCCGAAATGGAGGGCAATTCGATCGCGCAGCGCCGGCAGGGCTACATCGACGAGGTGAAGCCATTGCGCGAAGATCTGGCTCAACTCGGCAGAGACATCGCAAATGCCAGGACCGAAGACGAAAAGAAGCGAATTCGCGAAAAATCGGTGAAGCTCAACCGGCAGATCGAGGACATCGATCGTGAAGCTCAGAAAGAACTCTCACACTTGAGCGATCAGGTCATTGTGGACACGTTCACGCAAATTCGGGAGATGATCGCCAAGGTCGGAAAAGAGCACGGAGCGGACATCATGGTCGCTTATCCGGACGTCGTCAATGAGAAGGATCTCGCCAAATCGGCGATCGCGCAGTTGAAACTTCAGACTCCCGCGATGACCCCTTACTACTTGAATCCGGAACTGGATCTGACCAGCGAGGTTATTGCCCGCCTCAACAAGAAGTACCCGATCGAAAAGCCGAAGACCGATGATTGAACCATTCGTTGAATCGCGTTGCCGCGCCTGAAGCGCGAGTCTTGATGTTGCGCTTTTGGCGACCGTTGAAAGCGTTCGAAAGAACGATATGAGCCCGCAGCGCAAGCAAGGGAAGAAGTTCCGGCGAAGCTGCAGTTCTCCCTTGCTCGCGCTGCGGGCTCCCAAAACCTTGGGGATCTCGCGGGTTTTTCGCAGGCGCAGCTCCAAAAGGCGTGAGCCGGGAGAAGCTGCCACTTCGCTCACGCTTCAGGCTCGGATCGGTAAGCCCAATCGGATTCGATCAACTCCAATAAACGTTCAGCCAGTTCCGTCCGCGGTATGCGCTGATATTCTCCTGCACCCAGCAATGCCCACTTCTCTTTCCCTTCAAGGGTATTCGCCACCATCAGATCCGCGCCCGATTGGAGGCGGGACCTCTCGGCGATTTGGCGTAGCTCTTCCTCGCTCACGCCGACTTCAAGTTTGAATTTCACCAATATTCCCGTGAAGCCCCACAACGGCCGAATAAAGTCCACCAGCTTCGGAGTTGGTGTGAGTTGCAGCCAGAGCTCGGGGTAAGAACTCTTCACTTTCCCAGCATGCACATCGAGCAGTTCAGCGCCCTTCCAGGTCAGGGATGTTCGATCGAAGTGTGCTCCGGGAGCGGGCGCGTAAACACCGCTGAGGGCATAATCGCTAACGGCAGCGGCATGGATAATCGCATCGAAGCCCTCTTTGGAAATCGAAACTTCCATCAAAGTCCGCAATTCATCGAAGGTCCGATATTTCCGAACATGCCATCGTTCGTGACGCGAGGAATCACTCATCCATTCCAACCCGGCCTCCGGAAGCGACGTCAGAAGAGTGACGTGATGTCCCCGTTCCCAGGCGGTCAAGGCGATTCGTGTGCCTGTCCGACCGGAAAAAATATTGGTGATACAGCGCACCTCGTCGATGGGGGTTTGAGTATTCCCGGCAGTTACGAGGATATTCATGCTGTAGCGGTTGGGTCGAGGTGTGGTGTCGCGACGCGCTCTTCAATAGCGAGCGTGGCGTGGGAGTGATTTTACAGCATTGAGGCAGTTCAGGGAAAGTGAACTTGATTTAGGGGAAAAAGGGGATTAGCATGACCGGTCTATTGTTACAAGTTGCGGCCCGACAGGGAGGTCAGGGCGATGCAGGTAGTCATCCTTTGCGGTGGGCAAGGAACGCGAATCCGCGACGTTTCGGAAGACATTCCGAAGCCGATGATCCCGATCGGTACGCGCCCCATCCTCTGGCACATCATGAAGGGCTACGCCCAGCACGGCTTCACCCAATTTATTCTCTGTCTTGGGTATAAGAGCTGGGTCGCCAAACGCTATTTTCTCGACTATCACTTTGCAGGCTGCGATTTCACGATCCGTTTAGGCGCTCCCGAAAAAGTCGACTTTCACGAAACCTGTAACACCGAAGACTGGTCGATCACGCTGGCCGAGACCGGTCTGGAAACCATGACCGGAGCCAGGATCAAACGGATTGAAAAATACATCGAAGGCGACACGTTCATGGTCACTTATGGCGATGGTGTCGCCGATGTGAACGTGACGGAGCTGGTCGAGTTTCACCGTTCGCACGGACGCATCGGCACATTGACGATGGTTCGCCCGCCCGGCCGATTCGGCGAACTGGATCTTTACGGCAATCGCGTATTAAAGTTCAGCGAGAAACCCGCCGTTGCTCCAGGCTGGATCAACGGCGGCTTCTTCGTCTTTAACCGAGAGTTGTTCGTGCGCCTCAACACCGATCCGGGGCTTATTTTCGAGCGCAGGCCGCTCATGGACCTGGCCAGCGATGGTGAGTTGATGGCCTATCGGCACGACGGCTTCTGGCAGCCGATGGACAATAGTCGGGATTACAAGATGCTCAACGAACTCTGGACATCGGGTGATGCGCCCTGGAAAACGTGGGATCTGGTCGCCGAGCCGCACCGGATTGCGGTGTAGTCAGCGTCGAGAGAAGGATCGCAAATGTTTGATTTCTGGCAAGATCGTCGCGTTTTTGTCACCGGCTGCACCGGCCTGGTCGGTTCGTGGACTGTGAAGGAACTGCTCAACCGCGGCGCTCACGTCGTCGGTTTGGTTCGAGATCAGGTTGCCGGTTCAGAACTGGGCCGGAGCGGGTTGATCCGGCAGATGGATATCGTGCGCGGTTCCGTGGAAGATTACACACTTCTGGAACGCAGTCTGGCGGAATACGAAATCCAGACCGTCATCCATCTGGCAGCGCAAACCATCGTCGGCATCGCCAATCGTTCGCCGCTTTCCACGTTTGAGACGAACATCAAGGGAACCTGGTGCCTCCTCGAAGCCGCTCGGCGCTGTGGATTCAATCCCCAGGTCGTGGTCGCATCTTCCGACAAGGCCTATGGCGACCAGCCTCAACTGCCTTATACCGAGGACGCTCCGCTTCAGGGCCGGCACCCCTACGACGTCAGCAAATCCTGCACGGACCTGATCGCGCTCACGTATCACCATACGTTTGGGGTTCCCGTGTGTGTGACTCGCTGTGGGAATTTTTACGGTGGCGGCGACTTGAACTGGAATCGGCTCATTCCAGGCACGATCCGCTCGATTCTGCGTGGCCAACGGCCTGTTCTGCGGTCGGATGGTTCCTTGATCCGCGACTATTTCTACGTCAAGGACGGCGCAGCGGCCTACCTCCATCTGGCCGAATGCATGGCTCGGATGCCCGAAGTCGCCGGACACGCTTTTAACTTTTCCAACGAGTTGCAGATTACAGCGCTGGAAATGGTGAATCGGATTCTCCAAGCGATGAATTCCCAGCTTGCGCCGGATGTTCGCAATGAGGCCAGGCATGAGATTCAGCATCAGTTTCTATCCGCAACCAAGGCGAGGGAAGCTCTCCTGTGGTCGCCGCAATACGAACTGGATGAAGCCCTGACCGAAACGATCGACTGGTATCGAGACTTTTGTGCCGCTCCCAAAGTGAATCGGCAATTGGCGGCGTAACCAATGGGGATGACATTGCGAGATCGAGTTCTAATAACGGGTGGAAGCGGCTTTGTCGGGGCCTGTTTGGCGCATGACCTGATTGCTCAGGGTCACGACGTCCACCTTCTGCTTCGCGCCGAGTATCAGCAGTGGAGGCTACGAGACCTTACAGGGCAATTCACGCCGCACTGGGGAGATCTGCGCGATCTCGACTCGGTTCGAAGTGCCGTGAATTCGTGCAAACCCGAGGTGATCTACCATCTGGCGACGCACGGTGCTTATCCGAATCAGAAAGATCGCGCGACGATCCTCAACACCAATCTGATCGGCACCGCGAACCTCCTCGAAGCCCTGGAGCGTCACGAATATAGGCGACTCGTACACGCCGGCAGCTCATCGGAATACGGGCATAAATTGCTGCCGATGTGCGAATGCGATCGACTGGAGCCACGCGATGATTACGCGGTGACCAAGGCCGCAGCCAGCATGTTATGTCTGGCGGAGGCCTACAAGGGCAAACCTGTTTCCGTGGTGCGGATATTCTCGGCCTACGGTCCCTGGGAAGAACCATCCCGTCTGGTTCCCTATGTCATGGGTTGCCAGGTTCGGGGCGAGATACCAAAGGTTACTCAGGGCCGGCAGCCTCGCGATTTCATTTACGTCGATGACGTGGTCTCGCTCCTAAAAATCGCAGCGAATCATCCTGCGGCGAAAGGCAATGTCCTGCATGCCGGCACCGGCCGACAAAACACGGTGCGCGACATGATCGAAATGATTACCGCAGTATGTGGAAACGGCCGGCTTCGCCCCGAGTACGGCTCCGAGCCGTTACGGCCCGATGAACCTTCGCGCTGGGTTGCCGACATCGCTCGCACCACGAAATTGACGGGCTGGACTCCGAGTCACGATCTGCGAAGCGGTATCGAAAAAATGTGGCGCTGGTATCGGAATATGCCTGAAGATGTGAGTCAAAAATCAATGGTTGCTTAAGGGTTGTCCTCACGCTCCGCTGGAGCAACGCGTGAAGGACTACCGTGTTTTTTTCACCCCGACTTCAAAAGGAAGCCAAGTATGGTTCCATTCAAACTGATCATGATCTCGGCCATGTACGAAAATGGCGGCAACACCACGCATCGTATGCTGGATGGCCACCCGGAAATCTACACGTATCCCTATGAATCTCAACTCGGGACAAGTCTGGTTTCCGACTATCTGACCAGCTATGTGCCCTTCAAATATCGCTGGCCGGAATTCCCCCTGAACGGGGAAGCCGGCAACGATTACGAGTTGATCTTCGATGAAGAAATGAAGGTCCGACTGCGTACTCCGGAGCGAAGCAAATTCAAATACGCCGACATGCGGATCGATGAAGCCGACCGGAAGCGCCTTTTCATCGAGTGCATGAAAAACAAGCCGCGCACCCGGGCGAATCTGATGGAAGCCTTCTTCCGTTCGACCTTCGACAGTTGGACCAACTATTCCCGTACCGGCAAGGAAAAAGCCTGGCTTGGCTACAGTCCGGTCATGTGTCTGGATACCGAAAAGATCTTCAGCGATTTCCCCGATGGCCACGTGATTCACGTCGTGCGCAATCCCTATTCGGGCTACTCCGACACCAAGAAGCGCCCCTTCCCGATTTCGCTGGAACGCTACACGTGGACCTGGAGCTACTGCCAGCACCTCGCGCTGACCTTTGCCGAGAAGTATCCCAACAACTTCCACATCGTCCGCTTTGAAGATCTCATCGTCGACCGCAAGGCGACCATGACCAAACTCTGCAACGGACTGGGAGTGAGCTACTCGGAAACATGCTTGTATCCCTCGTGGAATGCCCAGAAGTTGCAAGAGGTTTACCCCTGGGGAACCATCCGAATCCCTACCCCGGAAGTGAACGTGGCGACCATGAACCAGTTGAGCGACAGCGAAAAGGCGCAGATCAAAGCGCTCTCTGTCGTCATGCAGCGCGCACTGGGTTACGAATCGTTTTGGGCGGGCCAACCTCTCGTCAAGAGCGGTACACTCCGCATGGCCTCCTGAGGTTTGCCATGTCCCAGTTATTTGAAGAATTCCGGCGACAACGACGATCGGTCTTCTACCCGAAGGCCGATCTTGCTCTGCCCGATGATGCATTCCGGTCGGTGCTTCGAAGTGAGCCGACACTCTCGAACCAGGAGGTTGCGAATCTTTGCCGCCATTCGCTGGGGCAGCAGGTTCGTCTGGTAACTCCTCTCGCTGAGTTGGGGACGTGTCATCAGTTATGGCGCGTGCAACTGGCAAGTGGTTTGGGCGTGATCGTTCGAGCCAATGCGCTGCCCCAGATGGGCCGCGATTATCCATTATTGCTCGATGCCGCGATCGGCGAACGATTGAAAATCAACTCGATCCCGGCAGTGACGGTGCTGGATGTCGATCTGTCGCGGAAGCATTGTCCTACCGATTATTCGATCATGTTGGAAGCTTCCGGAATGCCGCTGAAGCACTGGGATCGCGATGAAGATCGAATGCAGACGCTGTTGTGGAATCTGGGCCGGTTTCTGGCGCGAGTTCATCAGATTTGCATCGACGGATATGGATTATTGGATACGATCGCTCCACTGCAAGGCTGCCACCGTCACTGGAATGACTACCTCAGGGTCAATCTGGACGCGCACATTGAACGATGCCGGCAGTTGCGGGTGATCGGTCCTTCGGAAGCCGAGCGCATTCGCGAAGTCTTTGCGACCCCGATCGGCCCCTTTGAAACGGTTCCTTCGGCCCTGTTGCACGGCGATCCGGGAAGCCACAACATCTTTGTAAAGGATGAACGCATCGCGTGCATGATCGATTGGGAAGACGCCCTTGCCGGTGATCCCGTTTACGAGATCGCGTTTTGGGCAACCTTTCACCCGGAACGACGCCATGGGGTTTTTCTCGATGGCTACCGCTCGGTCGTCGAACTTCCGGATGACTTTGAGATTCGGTTCTGGCTCTATTATCTACGAGTGTCGCTGGCGAAGACAGTTGTCCGCGATCGATTAGGATTACGCGACGTGCCTGGACGAGAACCAGCATCCCGGCGGGTTCTCAAAGGGCTGGAACGCATCGAGAGAATGACTGGTGTATCCGCGGTGTAAACCCGGTCTGTTGCCCGATACGCAAGATTTGAAGTTGCGCTTTTGGCCATAGTTGAAAACGTTCGGAAGAACGCTGCGAGCCCGAAGCGCAAGCAAGGGATGGAGTTCCGGCGATGTCGCAGTTTCGCCTTGCTTGCCTGCGGGCTCCCAATACCTTCGATCCGCCGGAGAATTGCCGTGACTTTTGATCCCGCCGAAACTCGGAAACTGGCCCGGACCATTCGAAGCCATAGTCTCCGGATGGTCCACCAGGCCAATGCATCGCATATTGGGACTTGTTTCTCATCAGCAGACATACTCGCTGTCTTGTATGGTTCAATTTTGAAGATCGATCCCGAACTACCGGACAGGCCGGATCGCGACCGATTTTTGCTGAGTAAAGGCCACGGGGCTGCTGCGGTCTACGCTTGCCTCGCCACGCGGGGATTCTTTTCGGAAGGATTACTCGACACCTATTGCACCGACAACACACGCCTTTCCGGACACCTAACCCATCATGGTGTTCCCGGCGTCGAGGTCTCTTCAGGCTCCCTGGGACATGGACTGTCCTTTGGTACGGGCATCGCGCTCGCCGCAAAAAAGACCGGAAAACCTTACAGGACGTTTGTACTTCTGAGCGATGGCGAATGCGATGAAGGCTCCACGTGGGAAGCTGCCATGTTCGCACCGCACCATCACCTCGACAACCTGATTGCCATCGTCGATTACAACAAGATTCAAAGCTTCGGAACGGTGAAGGATGTCCTCGACCTCGAACCCTTCGCCGATAAATGGCGAGCGTTCAACTGGTGTGTCCGCGAAGTTGACGGGCACGATCATGCCGCTCTCCATGAACTACTTTCCCGTGTGCCTATTGAACGAGGCCGGCCCACCGTTTTCATCGCGCACACCGTGAAGGGCAAAGGGGTGAGCTTCATGGAAAATCGCCTCGAATGGCATTATCGATCGCCCAATGCCACCCAGCTCGAGCAGGCCCTCCAGGAACTGGAGTGTTGCGCATGAGAAACACCTTTATCGAGACACTGCTGGAACTGGCTGCCGGCGATCCGCGCATCTGTCTTTTGACGGCCGATCTTGGATATTCGGTGTTGGAAGTGTTTGCCCAGCGTTTTCCGGATCGCTATGTGAACGTAGGAGTTGCCGAACAGAATCTGATCGGCATTGCCGCAGGGATGGCCCATAGCGGACTGGTTCCCTTCGTCTACTCCATTGCCAATTTCCCGACGCTGCGCTGTCTGGAACAGATTCGGGTGGATGTCTGTTATCACGATGCGCCGGTCAAGATCGTGGCCGTCGGCGGCGGCCTGGCCTATGGAGCGCAGGGCTATACCCATCACGGCGTCGAGGATATCGCCGTGATGCGGACTCTGCCGGGAATGACCGTTGTCGCGCCGGCCGACCCGGTAGAGACTCGTGCTTTGACCGATGCGATCGCCAGGCATGCGGGTCCATGTTACCTTCGACTGGGCAAGGCGAAGGAGCCGATCGTTCATCGAGAGCCTACGGAGATTGAGTTGGGCAAGGCCGTCCAAACTCGGACAGGGTCGGATTTGACGCTCATCAGTACCGGCACGATGCTCGCCGAAACGATGCAGGCTGCCGAGCACTATCGGAGCAGGGTCTTGAAGCGCGTGTGTTGAGCTTACACACCATCAAACCTCTTGATAAATCGGCCGTGATCCGGGCTGCAAAAAAGACGGGAGTTATTGTTACGATTGAAGAACACAGTGTTACCGGAGGTCTGGGTTCGGCAGTGGCCGATGTTCTGTTGGAAGCCGGGGTGCGGGTGCGGTTCAAAAAAATGGGCATTCCCGATCGACCGTATCACATTATCGGTTCGCAGGAGTATCTGAGAAAGCAGTTGATCGGCGATGTGACCAAGACCGTAATGCAACTGCTTCGTTATAGACTTGCAGTGTACGTATCGAAGGAACAAATGAGTCAAGGAGACACACAAGTCAGAAGACAGAAAACGAGCTAACCACAGAGTCACAGAGAACACAGAGAAGACAAATCCAAGACAAGCAATAATTGGGACAAATGCCCGAAACGTGCTAGGATACCGCAATTCTTGTGTGTTTTCTCTGTGTCCTCTGTACTGCTAATGTCGAAAATCTTTGCGCCGTACAGAGATTTCGGGCGATTTCTCGCCGAAGGCGAGCGTCGGGGCGTTAGCCCGACGTGGGCTCCACCCACTGTTGCTTGGATTTAATTCAAGCGGCGAATGTCCGGTGCAAAGAGGAGCGGTTCGGCAGATGCAGTCCTCGTCGGGCTAACGCCCCGACGCTCGCCTTCGGCGAACCTTTGCATCCTTTGGTTGCGGCTACGCCGCGCTGTGACTCTGTGGTTAGGTCGTCTTTTCTGTCTCTTCTGTCTCCTGTTCTCTCGAAACCGAGGTTCGCATGGATGCCCGTCGGAAGATTATCAGTATCGTTACTCCTTGCTTCAACGAGCAAGACAATGTGATTCCCTGTTATGAAGCGGTTCGGCATGTCTTCGAAGAGCAATTGCCCGATTACGATTTTGAACACGTCTTCTGCGACAACGCCTCCACCGACAATACTCCGGAGGTATTGCGGCAAATGGCCGCAAACGATCCTCGCGTCAAAGTTATCTTGAACGCTCGCAACTTTGGCCCCTTCTGCTCGACTTTCAATGGATTGCTGAGCACCACCGGCGATGCCGTTGTGGTTTTGCTCGCCGCAGATTTGCAAGATCCGCCGGAAGTCGTTGCGGAATTCGTTCGGAAGTGGGAAAAGGGGTATCAAGTCGTCTACGGTATTCGCTCGAAGCGTGAGGAAGGGTTTCTCATGCGCTCGGTGCGGAGTTTCTACTACCGGACGGTGAGTCGATTTGCCAACATTACCATTCCTCCCGACGTGGGCGAATTTCAACTGATCGATCGAGCCGTGGTGGAAGCACTCAAGAAATTCGATGACTTTTACCCATACATTCGCGGCATGATCGCCAGTTGCGGCTTCCGGACGGCCGGCGTGGAGTACGTTTGGAAAGCGCAAGAGCGGCTTATCCAAGAATCGCCTTTACCACCTGATCGATCAAGGCTTGAACGGGATGATTTCCTTCACCCGCGTGCCCATGCGGCTCTGTATGTTCGGCGGGTTTCTTCTCGCGGGACTAAGCATTTTCTACGCGCTGTTCTGTCTGGTCTGGCACCTGATCGCCAACGGCCCAGTGGCTCCTCCCGGCATTCCCACACTGATTGTTGCCGTGTTTTTTTTCTCGGGCATCCAGTTGTTTTTCTTCGGCATTCTGGGCGAATACGTGAGTGCGATTCACTCCCAGGTTCGCAAACGACCCCTGGTGATCGAGCGCGAGCGGATAAACTTTGCCAGCGCCCAGGCAATCCCTTATCCATCTCCCGCGCTGCCTGACCTATCGGTGAGCACCAATGACCAATCCTCCCGTTCCTTCATCGCGAGAATCGCCATTGGCCAGGGTCGCAATCTACTCGGCCGCGGTGGCCATTTGCATTGCTCTGGTTGTGTATACTTTCCGCCTCTGGATGGCTCATTTCGAGGTGTTGTTTGCTTATGGAGGCGATGGGTTCCAGCATGCGGTCTGGCTAAAAAACCTGGTAGATTCAGGCTGGTACATGTCGAACGAACGCTTTGGAGCACCCGGAGGACACAATCTCTATGAGTTTCCCCAGGCCGACGGTCTTCATTATCTCTTGATGTACCCGATGACCTGGATCACTCAGGATGTCTGCTTGATAGTAAATGTCTATTATCTGCTGTCCTTTCCGCTCACGGTCATCACTTCTTTGTTCGTATTGCGCCGGCTGGGCATCTCATCCATCGTGGCGATCGTGGCCGCGAATCTGTTTACCTTCCTCCCATTCCACATCATGCGCATGGGCCATCTTTTCGTGGCTACTTATTTCTTGGTGCCCCTGGCTCTGCTCATGGCGATTCGCATTGGCCGCGGGCAGCCTCCCTTTGCTCGTGAGGAAGAATATCGTCGCTGGAATTGGCGGGATGTGCTGGGTGCTGGGCTGCTCTCGATCGCGATCGGTGCCAACGGCATTTACTATGCGGCCTTTTCCTGTTTTTTCTACTTTGTCGCAGCGATTTCAGCAGCAGCAACGAACCGTTCCCGATCGCCGCTGCTCCTTGGAGGAGGATTGATTCTCGCGACGTTCATCGGCATCGTCTTGACACTCTGGCCGGCGATCCTCTTCAAGCTCACTGCCCCTTACAACCCGGACGCCATTCAACGAGTGGCAGCGCAATCCGAGGTTTACGGCCTGAAAATCACCCAACTGGTGTTACCCATCTCGGACCACCGCATCCCCATTTTCCGGCGAATCAAGGATCACTACAACACACCCGCAACTCCGCTTATCAACGAAAACGATACTGCCAGTCTGGGCTTGCTGGGAACGATCGGCTTCCTCTATTTGCTGGCCCGGCTCCTGTTCCGACGTCCCGAATCATCCAACCGAACGCTCGATATTCTAAGTATCCTGGTGGTTTCATCGCTTCTTCTGGGGACTATCGGAGGATTCGGGGCGGTGATGTCATACCTGCTAAGCCCCTTGATTCGGTGTTACAACCGCATCAGCGTCTGCATTGGGTTCCTCAGCTTCACGGCCCTGGCGCTGCTCCTCGAGCAGTGGCGCGCCTGCTGGGTCATCAATCCGCGCCGAAACATCCTTTTTGTCGGTGCGATGATGGTGCTTCTGGTCGGAGGGGTGCGCAAGAAACGCGCAAGTCGCCCATACTCGATTATGAAGTGTTGAAGGCAGCTTACGAACACGATCGCTCGTTTATTCAGGAGATGGAGGCGAAAGTCCCGGCGGGGAAAATGATCTACATGATGCCCTATCGCGAGTACCCGGAAGCGAATGCAGAAACTCAACCGGTGCCATTTACGCGTATGACTTGCTCATGCCGCTGGTCTACTCGAAGACGCTGCGCTGGACATTTGGCGGCAGCCGGGGCCAACAGGGCGATCTCTGGGTGAAACGTCTTGAGGCCATGCCTTTGAACGAACGACTCGATCAACTGGCCTTTGCCGGATTCGGCGGTATATACGTCGACCGGAATGCCTTCATGGATCGCGGCGCGGACCTCGACAAGAAACTGAGAGAAAAACTCGGCACCCCTACAGTAGTAAGCAGTCAAAACCGCTATCTTTTTTACGATTTGGAACCGCTGATTGAATCGATGCGGAAGCGTTATTCGCCCGAAGTCCTGGATCAACTTCGGACCCTCGTCTTGAATCCCGTGTTGATCCACTGGCGCAAAGGATTTTGGTTGGAGCAGCAGCATCCGGAGACTGGTCCCGGACGAATTGCGAATTCCCGATGCGAATTCGAGGTTCACAATCCACTGGGTTTCACACGAACCGTGCATCTGCAAATGCAACTGGACTGGCTCGGTCGTGCGCAGCCTGCAACTTTGTCGATTGAGAGTGAGTTTTTCTCGATGGAATTGGCCGTTGAGCCGGGGAAAGGGGCGATACTCGATCGAGTCATCGAGGTGCCCCCAGGCCGGCACACGATTCGATTCGCAATGAACAGCAGCAGTGGAGCGGAAGAAGCGTCAAAGCGTGGTTCGGCCTTTCGGGTTTTCCGCTATCGGTGCGATGAAATGAACCTTCCGATGGCAGGGGAATACACCTCGGAAGGGGCGGAATGATGGAATCTCGAAGTTGGAAACTATTCTTGATTGCTTGAAGTTGGCCTCGCAAAGGCATCGCCGGATAAAAGACGCGGGAGTGCCGTGGCCGGCCACCCAATCCTGGTTCCCGACCACCTTGATGCTAGCTAGTAGTCGCAGACTTGGCTTGCGCCTCATCTACCACTCTCGCGAGTGAGGCTACATTGTCCCGGAAGCTTCATACCGGCCATCGCTGGCCCGCATGTTCCGGTAGGATACTGCTGGTAGAACAGCAGGTGTTGTCGAGCGATTCCCTTCGTTCGCAACACAGCTACAGCGGCGACATCGTGTCGCACCCCGAACACCGAGTTGACCGGGACTTTCGGCATGAGTGGCGAACGACTACCAGGGGGGCGAACTCCTGCCGAAAGGCTCCGGTCGAACGATTCGTTCGAATTGGTCTTCTTGCTTTTCTGCTCGTTTTCGAGCATCTTGCTGCTTTCTTGACTGGGATTGGCCGCGAAACCGCTTGATTACATGATCGCTCGTTTGGACGGAACAAGAAACCGAATCGCTTGCCTCGGACGATCAACGAAAGGCGGTCCCTCGCCGCCTTCTGCCACTTCTATTTGAACTTGCTTGCCTCGACCACGATGCAGCAGCTTGTAGAATTCCGTCAATCCGAAACCAGGGAGTACTTGTCCGACGCGAAATCCCGCTTGCGAGAAGATTCCTCCTTCGGTCAGTTTCCAGATTCTGATTACGTCGTGGGGGAAGATACTTCCGGGAACATTGAGATATTCCGAGTCGATCTCAAACCCAAGATCCTTCTCCAATTGTCTGGCCAATCTTCCTTGGTAGTAACAAGCCTCCATGATCCAATAGGCCATTGCCACGCTAAGCAGACAAAAAGCCGCACCAAGGAGCATCGCCACAAATTGACCGACCTGAGCGAGGACTTCCACGCGCCTTTCTCCTAGCAAACACGAGCGAGTTTAGCTCAGCAATTGTCCCTCATCCCAAAACAAAGTCTGTAACGCGAAACCGCTTCTCGCCGCCCGAACGCTCGGCTAAGCTGCCGGGGCCGCCTGCAAGGACGTTGAAGCTCGGAAAACCAGGATGGCGGCCCCGGTCAGCTTCATCCGTTGTTATGCCGGGCTCTCGTCGCCGGCTTCCAGCTTTGCAAGTTCGGAAATCGCCCAATCGAAAAACAACGTCAGTGAATCCCACGATTCGGGCGCTGCGGCCGCTTTGATGTTCTCGGGCGAGATATCCATTCGCTTCCAGGGGCGTGCATACACTGCATCTTCACTGAAGTAATCGCTTTCCAAAAAGTACACGCGACCGTCGGCGATGCAGTAGCTGAACAAGTTCCCGCCGTTCCCTCCGATGCCGAGAAATCCGTGTCGGATCGAGACGCATCCCGGCAGCAAGTCATCGTGCTCCTGATTGATGCGGTCCGGTCCGAACATTTCGACGGTGCCGGATGAAACGACTCCGTTGGCCAGAGCGACACGAATAACGCCTCGAGTCCCGTTGTGCTTCCGCCTGGAAGCTTGCTGAGAGCAGGCTCGATTCGCGCAGACGTCGAAGCCCACCGGGACCGACTCCTTCGCCATCGCAAATGTCGCTTCATCAGCGTCGATAGTAGTTCTTCCATTGTTGGCATAGGCATAACGATAAGGAAAATCTGCCCGGGCTAAACCAGAATGGCGGCCCAGTCAGCTGCATCCGCTGGATACTTATCATGACCTCGATGGTGATGGGCCGGAGCCTGTCCTAAGAGTAAAAGGATCACGGCGGAAGCCCTGGTCCAACGTGGATCTTTCAGGAAGTCGTAGCTTCCAACCACGAAGCGGGATCAGCTCGGCCCATCACCGCGGAGGTCATGAGCATGCGTTTCTACAACCAGCACACCATACTATTGCGGCGTCGATCTGCACGCAAGAAGCATGTTCACGCACATTCTCGACGCCGACGGCAAGACCGTCTTCGAGACGCGATCTGCCCGCCGGGCCCGACGCCTTCCTCGACGCCATCAAGCCCTTCCGCCAGGGCCTGGTCGTCGGCTGCGAGTGCATGTTCGCCTGGTACTGGCTGGCCGATCTGTGCGAGGACACGAGGATCCCCTTCGTGCTCGGCCACGCCCTGTACATGAAAGCGATCCACGGCGGCAAGGCCAAGAACGACCGCATCGATGCCGGCAAGATCGCCGGGCTGCTGCGCGGCGGCATGTTCCCGCTGGCCTACGTCTACCCCAGGGCCAAGCGCGAAACCCGCGACCTGCTGCGGCGCCGTACCTTCTTCGTGCAACAGCGTGCCCAGCTGATCGCCCACATCTCAGAACACCAACAGCCAGTACAACCTGCCGCCGCTTCGACAAGAAGCTCACCTATGCCGGCAAGAAAAAAGGATTCGGCGGCAAGAAGATCGGCAACGCCCATTTGAAGTGGGCCTTCGGCGAGGCGGCCTGTCTGATGCTCCGCAGTTGCGAGGCGGCCAAACGCTGGATGCAGCGCCAGGAGAAGAAACGCGGCAAGGCCAAGGCCCTGGGCATTTTGGAAGCCAAGCTGGGCCGGACGATTTACCACTTGTGGCGCAAGCGTCAGGCCTTCGACGTCAAGCGTTTCTTGAATTCGTGAAGTCTCGAAATACCAAAACCCCTGGAGAGGGAAAGAAGGGACCAGTCGAATCCAAATATGCGAATTCGTTGAAGTGTGTGGTCCATTGAAACCGATAGAGGAGATACCCATGAAGACATAATAATTCGTTGATGCAAGTTCCAGGATTGGCCGCGAACCGCGAAGACTCGGCACACCGCCCACCCTGGAAACTCCGGCCCGATGGCGGGAGCTGGACGCCGAACTGGGGCATTCCCGGGCGAACGCGAGCGATGGACCAAGTAGGAATGGGACAGCGATCCCGATTCATCCGCACGGTCCAGTGCGTCAAAGTCCCCGACCCCGTTGCCTTGGATTGGCCCCGCCGTCGGAAACCGGATATGCAAAGACGTGGAACCATCGCCCGCTTGAGGTTGCCCGCGTGTTGAGCCGAAAACGAACTGGGACGATGCGTCCCTTGCGAAGTCGCCCCGGCCCCGCGAAGCTCTCGATGCTTCCGGGAGCCGCCTTCGCAGTGGCGTTATCCTTCGGGAGTCGATCCCGCTGCTTTGCCTGGCCAACGTCGCGGAACGGAGAGGTTTCTGGGGCGTCGTGGGCGAACCGCGACCGTCGTCTTCCTGGGAACGGGAAGGGGGCTCGACCCCGAATAGCTGTTTGGTGCCGCCTTGGTGCGGACATCCGAACCCGAACCATCCCGGTGCATGCCAAAGTTCGTTACGGTTTAACGTGTTTGCCGGAAATGACGTCGAACGTAGAAAAAAACGTTCTCGAAAAAGGTACGTATTTAAACCAATGAGGTCATGATAACGGTTCGGTGTGTTTTATACTAGAGTTACAGTTTCAGCGTATGGTCGGGCGCTGTAACTCGGAACCTATTCTACCGCCTACAGAACCGCTCGAACCTCTCCTGCGGATTGGGCAATCCCTTGATTGACTCTGCAACCATTTCTGGCGATGGTGATGCAATGATCCCGCGTTGCAAGAACCACTCACGGACCTGGCGAAAATCCTCCCTTTCATTTTCGCCCCAGTTCCATGACTCTTCGTCGTCCCGTGGAAAATGATCATGCCATTGTATCGCAATGAAGTCTTGAATATTTGAGCCGCCTACCATGAATCTACAGTCGGTGTCAAGTAGGACGATTGGAGCATCAACGGCTGTGACCTTATCGTCATGACGCCACAGGCCGAATTGATCACCTCCATCGCCGTAAAGCCCAAGGAAGTCGATCTGCTCGAACATCGCAGTGAATGCGTCATGGTGCGGCGGGATTGTTGTCCAGATATGCCTGTCTGGAATCATCAAACTCGTGCTCGACCTCAAGGATAATCTCGCGAAGCCAGGTTGCATCGATGGAGACTTGGGGATAATGGTTTCTCTTTACGTGCGGATCAAACTCGGTCATTGACTCTCGCCAGAGTGCCATTAAGGCGGGCGGCACGACACCTCCAAGTCTACGACACAACCGACAGAGGACGTTCTGCAATTCGACTGTCCGCAGCCACTCGAGATTCAGCGATTGTGCGATGGAAGCAGCTCGTTTCTCCATTGCAGGGCGTTGTTTCGCCGTCTGCGGCGTGTCCACCAATCCGGATTTCAATCGAAGGTATTCCGAACGATCCGGGCTGCCGTTTTCCTCAAGCCAGTCCGCGTACACTTTGCACGCGAGCAAGTCCCCGGGATTGGAGAGAATGGTTCGGATGAATTCTCCATCGTCGCCCATTAGTCCTTTCCTCGCGCCGAACGCAAAGTTCAGTGGCCCGGCGGGCGCTGACCTGAACCCATAAACAAACGCTGAGGGCCGGGTCCACTGCAACGCTTGGATACTTCTCATGACCTCGTAAGGATGGGTCGGAGCCTGTCCTAATGAGTAAAAGGATCAAGGTGGAACCCTGTCCTAACGTGGATCTTTCAGGAAGTCGTGTGCCTTCCAACCACGAAGCAGGATCAGGACGACCCATCCCTGCGGAGGTCATGAGAGATGAATTTCTACAACCAGCAACACCTATACTACGTCGGCGGCGATCTGCACGCAAGATCCCTGTTTCTGCACGTGCTCGACGCCGAGGGCAAGAACGTCTTCGAGGGCAATCTTCAGGCCCGGCCCGAAACCTTCCTCAAGGCCGTTGAGCCGTTCCGCAAAGGTCTTGTCGTCGGTGTCGAGTGCATGTTTGCCTGGTACTGGCTCGCCGATCTGTGCGAGGATCAGGGCATCCCCTTCGTCCTCGGGCACGCGCTGTACATGAAAGCGATCCACGGCGGCAAAGCCAAGAACGACCGCATTGATGCCGGCAAGATCGCCGGATTGTTGCGTGGCGTGGAACCATCGCCCGCTTGAGGTTGCCCGCGTGTTGAGCCGAAAACGAACTGGGACGATGCGTCCCTTGCGAAGTCGCCCCGGCCCCGCGAAGCTCTCGATGCTTCCGGGAGCCGCCTTCGCAGTGGCGTTATCCTTCGGGAGTCGATCCCGCTGCTTTGCCTGGCCAACGTCGCGGAACGGAGAGGTTTCTGGGGCGTCGTGGGCGAACCGCGACCGTCGTCTTCCTGGGAACGGGAAGGGGGCTCGACCCCGAATAGCTGTTTGGTGCCGCCTTGGTGCGGACATCCGAACCCGAACCATCCCGGTGCATGCCAAAGTTCGTTACGGTTTAACGTGTTTGCCGGAAATGACGTCGAACGTAGAAAAAAACGTTCTCGAAAAAGGTACGTATTTAAACCAATGAGGTCATGATAACTGTTCGGCGCGGCCAGCCACTCGCGATGACTCAGGCCAATGGCGGCGGATTGCGCCGTTGGCCGGCTTCAGCCTAACTCGAGCTGCATGTCGTTCCCAATGCTTTCGTCAACCGGTCGTCGAGCCATAGTCGATACCATTCAAAGAACTTCAACCGAGGGCGGCCGGTTGATTCATTGGGATAGAGCCCCTTCCAGTCCGCACGATCATCAAACCAGATATTTCCCCGCTCCTGGCCACTGATGATCAAGCACTCTCGCAAGTTGCAACCGTGCTCGCAAATCGGAATGGCGCCAGTAACGTGCCGTGAGGACCAGTATACGTCTTGTTGTCGATACTGCTCGTTAACTGGCTGACAAGCATCGATTGGTTTTTCATTCCAGGCCTCCGTATACGGGAACGGCACAGACAAATCACCCACCATACCGGGCAGATCATTCCAGATCACGCCAGACATAGTGTGTCCGAGCTTTTCTACACCATACCCTGGGCCCGCTCCGCCATTGCCGAGATGGATCAGGAAGGCGCGATACTCAGGCGGCAAAACGATCGCATGTTCGGTCTCGAATCTCTGAACTTGTTCCTCCGTCAGCGGAGGGTTCAGGCGGAATTTGTGTTCCTGGGCGGCGAGATCCCTGGGCTCAATAGGGATAGACTGGAGACGCTTCAGCCCAATCGCAATCGCCAAGAGCTGCTCGTCCATCAGAAACCTTCTTGGCCGAACGCCAAGTTAAGCGGCGGCGAAAGTGCCACCGACAGCTTGCCGCGAGCGCCGAAGCCGTCCGCTTCAACGTTTCGTTCGGCGTTTATGTTTGCAATGGCGTTTGTGCCGGAACCTGCAACTCGTTCATTTTGTATTGCTGCCAATGACGCGCGTAAGCCAGTTCTTCCTCGCTCAGAGGCCTTTTTTGCTCGGTGAGCGCCCACGAGATTTCCCATTCGATCCAGCTACGATAGACGAACGCCTCAAATGATGGCGCACAGAAATAAACATTTTCGGGCTCTTCAGAGAACTGGGCCTCGGCCCCGTTCTTGAACCCGAAGTAGTCCCATGAAACGACGACACAATGATCGTCAACATCGTCTCGTAAATAGAGATAATAAACCAATGACCCCTGACCACCTTCTGTGAAAGCAAAAAGACGCCCGCCTTCGCCCCTCGGGCTCTCCGCGATCCAGTCTTGCAAGGGACCCCAACAAGAGTCTAAGTCTGCGCGATGACGCAGATCTGTCTGCATGTATTTGAGAAAGGATGCTGGCAGTCTTAGCTGCAATCTCTCAGCCTCCAGATACAGTTTGGAGAATTGGGCAAGCCATTTCTGTCGGAACTCTTCCGTGAAACCGCCCTTCGCACCTGGACTTCGCACCTGGGACGGCAGCCATGCAAAGTCTCCCCGGAATAAATGCGTCGGAATCGGTGGCAGTGTATCGTAGGGAAAGCGTGCGAGCGTTTGCGCCAGAGCGAACTGGGCGATAGCTCGGCAACTCGCCGCCCCACCAACATGCTGGGAATGGTGTCTGGTACGATTCCACCGGGCTTTACCTCCCGCGCCGAACTATTGATTGGATAGCGCACGTGCGCTATCCAACAAGGGACACCGCCGACACTCCAAAATTGACGTAAGTAGCGGTCCCAGGTTATGCCACTTGCGTCAATTGTATCATTCCACTTTCGCGCAATCCAACAGGGTAACTACACCTTGCGCGAATTCATTTCTCGCCTGAAAACGAAATCGCGTTGTTCGTCATTCATCCAGCGGACTCTTCACGCCCCGGCCGCCTTTGTTCAGAACATGCGTGTAAATCATCGTCGTTTCCTCGCTTTCATGGCCTAATAACTCCTGCACGGTTCGAATGTCGTACCCGGCCTCCAACAAGTGGGTTGCAAAGTGCTCCATTAAGTCGCCCTGGATGCTGTGCGGCAACATCGTTCGGCGGTCTTTGTCGCCTTTACCCTCTCTGATGGTAATCTGATTGAGCGTGAAATCAAGTTCCTGATTGGGATTTTCACCGCGTAGCGGTGTTCGATGGTAGCCGGGCGTTTCAACGCCTGGATAGGGGACGCATGGGTTAATGCGTCGCGTCGCGACGCTTGAGCCATCATCCCCACAGGTAGCGATGGTCGTATTCGATTTCGTGCTTCTGCAAAAGAATTCTGTTGAAAATAAAGTGGTAGTGCAAGCTCGTGTAGGTGTTGGTCATGGTGACGTCTCCGGTCGCTTGAGTCTCAAGCGTCGCTGACGCGACGCAAAAACCTGCGGGGTTCCGAATCCGGGTGTTGAAACACCCGGCTACCATCGAACACCGCTACGCGGTGCAAGAGAATCTGGCTGTACCCGTGTTTCAATGTTTCTTGCAACTCCGCTTGATTATTATAATTGTGTACACTACTATACATGATGGGTGAGGATGTAAATGCACATGGAGGAGCGGACCAAAAAGGGGGGCGACCAAAATGGATTTCGAATTGATAAGTTGCCTGGCAACGGATCGCGGGTTTGAGGGCAGCCAAATTCACGGGGCCGGTAAATTTTCGATGCCTTCGATGATTCAAAATGGACTGCCCCGACAGGAAAAGGGGCTAAAGTGTGCCAAAGTGTGCCAAAGTGTGCCAAAATTTACTCTACTTCCGGAGTGAATTATCAGGCGGGTCGATGCCTCGAAATGGGATGGGATCGTTGCGGCAAATCGCTCCTCTACGCATCGTGGGAAAATGGTTCCTTCGTGTCAGCCATTCGGCGCGATGCTCCGAGTCGCAGCTTCACGGGCCTTGATCGGTAGATGTGTACAACTAATCCCCGTTCAGAATGAAAACCGGATTCTTATTACACCAAAAAAACCGAAGGTTATACTAACCTGAAAGCGTGAGCGAGGATCGACCCACGTTTGCCGGAAGTCGTTTCCTCGCTTACGCTTCGGGTTAGTGTGCGGCTTCGCCGCACCATTCGAAACTTCGGGTTAGTGTGCGGCTTCGCCGCACCATCGAAACTCCTTCCGCGCGCAACTTCAAAAAGCGCAAGCAAGGGAGGAGTCCGGGCGATCGCCGTTCCACCTTGCTTGCACTGCGGGCTCCCAATACTTTTGCGGTCGAAACCTACCCAGCAGAGTTGAACATTGTCGCATTCAGTGAGAAGTCTCCAACGATCTGCTGTTTGACGAAGCGGCGAATAATCTGAACAAAATGTTACAAAATGTTTCCAAAGAACTTGGCAATGGATCAAACAATTATCGAATTGATACATTGACGAAGTTCTTGGATGAATGGAGCCTGTCGAACTATGTTGCTACAAGTTGCTACAAAAATCGGGTTGTACATCAATGATAGCAAATACGAACGAACGAATTTCCGAATGTTGTGCTACAAATTGCTACACAATTTTGGTTTTGCGGATCAACGATTGAATAGCAAAACAATCGAGCATGTGATCGCCATGCTACAAATTGCTACAAAAATTGCGTTGCACAGGAACGAACGAAAATACAGACTAACGAATTTGCGAATGTTGTGCTTCCAAGAAACTTCGCCTCAATCCAACGATTATTGATTTGATATTCTGGCGAAGTTACTTTCAGATGAGGGCCCGAAACCGGGCGCAGACGCTACAAATTGCTACACAATTTTGGTTTTGCGGATCAACAATTGAATAGCCAAACAAACGAGACGGTGAACGGACATGCTTCCAAGAAACTTCGCCTCAATCCAACGATTATTGATTTGATATTCTGGCGAAGTTACTTTCAGATGAGGGCCCGAGCATCGGGCAGCAGACGCTCCAAAACACTACAAATTTTCAGGTATATGCAATAATCTTTTGAATGCGAGAATAACAGATGAGCTTGGTTCAGTTGAGTATTTTCACAGACTGGATTCAGAACTGATCCGTTAACGACTTGTTGTATCGGCTGGAGGGCCGTCGGTTCCGCTTGTGCCATCGGTCTGCCGACAAAACTCATCCAAATTGTTTCTCCCGTCTTGGCGCAAACCCACCGAACGATTTATCGTAAACCTCAATACCTTTATCCTTTATAATTACGATCGCATCTTTGCGCTCTCATCGACGCGGATGATCTTCCATGAAAGAGCATTACGATCCCTGGTTCGTTCGATTGCCGGATGGGCGGGTGCTGAACGCCAAAAGCACGGCATCCGTTCGACACCATGTCGGAGCAGGGAACATTCCCCTCAATAGCATGGCCCGGCGCGATGCCGACGCCGAATGGGCACCCCTGCGCGGATTCCGGAATTTACCGACCTGACCGTGCCCGGTACACGCTCCGCGCCGTCGGTATACGACCTTGCAGTTCCGCAGGCGGAAAACGGCAGCTCTCCCGACCAGACTCTGAGTACCGGTGTCTCGGCCCGTCTCGATCCGCTTCGACTTCAAACGGTGGGAATTCGCGGCCTGGTCGATGAATTGATCGCTGCGCTCGACAGCACGATCAATTCGCGCAAGTTGGTGGTCGCCGGGCTGGCCGGGATCGCGCTTTTGGTCAGCGCGTTCCTCATCGAAAAATCGGTCCTCTCGGTCTACAGCGGGGGAAACTGGTTAGGTTCGCTGCTGGCGGTGACTTGCGATCTCTTCATCCTGTCTATCGTCGTCTCATTGCTCACCCGTCAGACCCACCTGGAACTTTCTCGAATGCGGCCGGTCACGATCAAAGAGTCGAGTGAAGGTCTCCGTCCGCTGATCTTGCGCGTTTTTCTCGGATATGCCTTGACCATCGGCATAGGACTGGGATTGTGGGTTCTCTTTGAGAAATTGCCGCTCCGGTTGTCGGAATGGGCGGATATTCAGAGTGCCGCGATCGCCGAGATTCTCATGACGGCGGTCGGAATTCTGGGACTCGTCGTGGCTCTGGTCGTCGGTCACGTGATCCTGTTGAGTTGGCTGATCGCGCCGGTCCTGGTCGTCGAGGAATGCTCGGTCGGCGATGCGATCCGGGAGTGGCGTGCCCTGTTGAAAGAACATCGCGTTCGTGTCCTGGTGTACGAAGGAATGGCGCTGGCTCTGGCTCTTATTGCAGCGCTGCCCGTCGCATTGCCGGTCTATTTTGCTTTGCGTTTCGGACCCTCATTGCCGCCGCCGTGGTTTAGTGGCATCACTCAGTGGGGCATGATCGGGCTGGCGATCGGACCTGCTGTCGCGTTTCTGACAATTGCCAATTTGTTTATATACCTGAACCTGCGCTACGAATACACTCCGCAAAAGTGATGTCAAAGCCCGATCGTGAAGCGAAGCCACGCGCGTCGCTCACACTTTTGGCTCGTCACAGGTTTTGATATGCAGTTTCAGGCCAAACAACATTCGCTTAATTATCGACTTTGAAGTGTCGATAGATTCGTAATAACCGATACCACCCGAAGATTCGCTGTCGAAATCAAGATTCTTGGCTATTGGAAGGCCTTCATGGTGAGAATTCGTCCGCTGCAAATCCGCTTTATTGGGATAGCGGCCTTGCTGCTGATCCCCACTCAGACCCAGGCGCAGTACGGTGTGATCTTGCCGGGTGCCGGGCCTGTGAACCGGGCCATGGGCGGCGTCGCGGTCGGCACTCCAATCGATCCGCTTGGCACCATGTTTTGGAATCCTGCCGGCATCGGAGCTTTCGACCAATCGCAAATGGGTTTTGGCGTTGAAGCTTTCATGCCGCACGCGAGCCTCACTTCGGGGTTGTCGGCCAACAGCCTTGGGCCTGGAACACCGGCAACGGCGGTCAGCGGCTCGGTGCAAAGCAGCAGCGGTGTAATCCCGATACCCAACATCGCCTTGATTCATCGGCCGGACGATGGGCCATTCTCGTATGGACTCGGCATCATGACTGTGGGAGGTTTCGCCCTGAATTACCCAGGAAGTTCCTCCGACCCGGTCCTCAGCGCTCGTCCGCCCAACGGAGTGGGTGTCGGGCCGCTCTTCTCCCAGTACGCCGTCTTGCAAATTGTGCCAACCATCAGTTATCGCATCACCGATCGATTCATGATCGGTGCTTCACCGATGCTCAACATGGCCCAACTTCAGGTCAATCCCGGCCTGATTACTGCCCCCGACGATGCCAATCCGAATAGCTCACCCGCCTATCCGCCAGCGGTCGGCACTCACTATGCCTTTGGAGGTGGGTTTCAAGTCGGTATGCTGTGGCAGGAAGAAAGCGGCTGGAATGTCGGCGGTTCGTTGAAGTCACCGCAATGGTTCCAGAGTTTTCAATACAACACCGCGAATGAATTGGGACAGGCCGAGTCAGCCAGGTTCGGCTTGAATGTGCCCTTGATCGCGTCGGTAGGCGGATCGTACACCGGCTTCGACAAGTTCGTGTTCGGCATCGATCTGCATTACATCGACTACGTGAACACGCAGGGCTATCAGAGTGTTGGCTTTGCCCCATCCGGCGCGGTCCAGGGCCTGGGTTGGCGCCGACGTGTTCGCCGTGGCGATCGGCGGGCAATATCGCATCACGGACCAGTTTGCCGTGCAACTGGGTTACAGTTTCAGCACCAACCCGATCCGCTCCGAAGAGACATTCTTCAGCGCCAGCTGCGCCGCTGGTCATACAGCAGAGCGTTTCCTGTGGCTTCAGTTACAACCCCACGGAAAAGCTCAAACTCTCGGTCGCTTACGTCCACGCCTTCCAGGGCGGCAGCACAGGACCGATTTACGGCGCAACTGGGCCGGTGCCTGGCAGCTTTGTCACTTCCAACACGTCCGCCGATTCGATCGTGTTCGGAGCCACCGTGAAGTATTGACCGCCAGTCCGCTCGACTCGCCCAATCAACCCGACGCGACTTTAATCCCGGCGCTTTTTCTGCTTCTTGGGTGGTCCGGCTTCTTCCTTCTTCAGCCCATCGGCAATCACGCGGAAATCCAACTGCCGCCGTTGCAAATCGGCTCGGACGACTTCCACCCGAACTCGATCGCCGAGCCGATAGCGCTTGTAACTGCGTACTCCTTCCAAAGTATGCGACGCTTCATCGTAGTGATAATAGTCTCCGCTCAGGCTGCTAATGTGCACAAGTCCTTCCGCAGGGAACCCGGTTCCTTGGGCATAGAAGCCGTATTCCGCCACGCCCGTGATAACCGCATCCAATTGCATTCCGATTCGTTCGGCAAGAAAATTCAATATCCGGAGTTTCACCACTTCCCTCTCGGCAACCTCAGCGCCGTTCGGTCCTGCTGCATTGTTCGCCGACGGTACGCAGTTCATCCAAATCGGCAGAGGCCCGGCCACGCTCGATCCACTGTCCCAGGAGTCGATGAATCGTCAAATCGGGATAGCGCCGAATGGGTGAGGTAAAGTGACAATACTGCTGCGTCGCCAGGGCATAATGCTCCTCCGGATCGGGCGAGTATTTTGCCTGCTTCAGACTGCGCAAGAGCGCATAGTGGATGGCATGGCGTTCCGGCTTATCCGCGGTTTCGCGAAGGATTCGCTGCAATTCAAACCGATCCTGATATTTTGCAATCGGGTAGCCGAGTATCCCGGCGAATCCCGCAAACGCCTTCAGCTTCACCGGATCGGGTGCGGGATGCACTCGACGCAAGAACGGCACTTCCTGGTCATCGAAATGGCGCGCCACGGCCTCATTGGCCGAAAGCATGAACTCTTCGATGATCTGATGGCTAATGTCGTTTACCGCGAAATGGGCACCCACGACATGCCCATCGGCATCGTAGTCGAGTTCAGGTGCAGGCATTTCCATCTCAAGAGCGCCGCGTTTTGCCCTTCGTTTGCGAAGGATCAATGCCAAATCCTTCATGCGCTCCAACATGGCCACGATTTCCGGAGCGGTTGCCTGCGCACGATCGCCGCCCGGAGTGGCGAGTATCTCGGAAACGTGTTCATAGGCAAAGCGTTTTTTCGCAAGAATGGCACCGTTGGCGAATCGCGTTGAAACGGGTTCTCCAGCTGCGGTGAACTCGATTTGCGCGGTCTTGACGTAACGCAATTTCCCTTCTTGTAAACTGGCCAGTCCATTGGAGATTAGTTCCGGAAACATTGGGATGACTTGCATGGGCAGGTAAACGCTGTTGCCGCGTTTGCGTGCTTCCAGATCGAGAGCGCTGCCCTTTTTCACGAAATGCGCAACATCTGCGATGTGAACGGTTAGCAACCAGTGCTTCGACTTGGGATCAACCTCTAGCGATACGGCATCATCGAAGTCCTTTGCGTCGATGGGGTCTACCGTGATGACCAGTTGCCCGGTAAAGTCTTCCCGACCCCCCATTGCATCTTCTTGAAACCTGGCAGCCACGGCACAAGATTCTGCCAAAACGTCTTCGGGGAAAACATCGGGAATTCCAAGTGCTCGCACGGTAGCAAGCGTATCGACTTTGGGCACACCGCGTTTCCCCAAGACTTCGACGATGACGGCTTCGCCGCGTTGATGGATGGTTGGGAATTTCAAAACCTCGACGACGACCTTATCTTCGGGTTTGACGCTTTTCGTTTCGGCGTCGCTTACCATCAGGCTTCGCGAGAAAACCGTGCCATCGACGCGAACCAGTTTATCCCCATCCCGCTCGAAATAGGTTCCGACGAACTGCCGGGTAGCCCGCTGTTTGATGTCGACGATTTCGCCCACGCCAAAGCTGGCCCGCGTCGGCTTTTTCAAGATGCGAATCAGCACCTCGTCGCCGCTGGAGGCGTCCAGAGTGTGATAATCTGCGATGGTGTACTCAGCAGAGTTCAGATCTTTGGAAGGATGGGAACGAACCACTCCCGAACCGGAACCGAGCCGGCGAAAAATACCCATCACTGTGCCGAAGGGGTCTCCAGGTCGGACGGTCGCGTTTTTTCCGATACTGGCGCGACCTTGCTGAACCAGACTCCGTAAAGCAGAACGAAAGGCAGGATAGTTGTCTTCATCCACGCCCAGTTGACGAAAAAGGGTTTTCGCCTTGATGGGGCGATACTTCTTTTCGGAAATCGCCGCCAGTATTCGGGTTTCAAGATCAATCATGGCTACAAAGTTCCAAGTTCCAAGGTTCCAAGTTCCAAGTTAAAGACCCGAAGGGTTTGCGTATTTAACCTGGAACTTGGAACCGTGGAACTTGGAACTACATGAGAAGGGTTAATAGGAGTCATCGATCGAACCGGGAATATCCATGCCCTCATTGCCGTTTGGTCCCTTGTACAGTTTCCTTTGCAGGGCGGTGTTGAAGGGAGTCCAGACGCTCGGATTATTCCGATCGTCCTTGATTTCCCGGAGAGTGATGTGAATCCGCGTATCCAGATGGTCGATCGCGTGCAGAGCCACCGCTTCGGGCGTCATCGGCACCTTGGGACTGCCGAATTCGAGCGTGCCGTGATGGCTCAGAATCATGTGTTTGAGCCGCATGAGCAGTTCGGGCGGAAATGGTTCGCCGGTAAGTTCAGGAACCTTTCGGGCCATTTCATCCAGCATCTCGACGCCAATCGATAAGTGGCCGACGAGTTGCCCTTCGTTGGAATATCCAAAGGCCCGGCTATAACTCAACTCTCGCACTTTCCCGCTGTCGTGCAAGAAGATGCCCACCACCAACAGATCCTTATCGATCTCCGGATACAGAGGAAGGAGCCGATCGCCAATGTCAAGCATGGTAACTACATGCTCGAGCAAGCCGCCGATGTAGGCGTGATGCACGCGAATACCTGCGGGCGCCTTGCAAAACCCGCTGAGGAACCGATCGTCCATCATGTAGCATTCGCCCAGCGCCTTCAGGTGGAAGTTGCCGACCTTTCGCAAGAAAGTGCGCAGGCGGTCGAGGAGTTTGCCGACATCGTGTTCGGTGTGGGGCAGAAAATCGGGCAATTCGATCTGATTGCCGTCAATCTTTTCGAGACCGGACAGGATGATTTGCAGCGTTCCCTGAAACAGTTGAACTTTTCCTCGAATCGCCAGAAAGTCGCCGTTTTCAAAGGTTCGGAACAACGGCTCCCCGGCATTCCACAAACGCCCCGTGATGACGCCGCTGCGATCTCTCAACTCCAACTGGATGAAGTGGTTTCCATTGCGATTTGCCCGAAGTTGCTTATCGGTAAGCAGATAGACCTCGTCGACTGGCTCGCCGTCGGTTAGTTGATCCACGAAACGCCGGGACATATTCGATTGCCTTCTGGTATTGAGACATGAATGAGGTTTGCGGACTACTTCCTTTTCACCGGGATCGCACACTGCCCGTCGTGACAAGGCACAAGATTAAACCGGTTTTTCGCAACCCACAAGTAAATTCGCTGACCTAACCTCGGAACGCCCGGGAGATACATCAACGGAAGGAGCGGCCAAAGCAGTGGAATTCGCCCGGCGATCCAGCGGAAGGCCTTGAACCCTGAGTAAACGCGCTTTCGATCGGCGGTAAGAAGGTGCATTTCTTCGAGCAGCTTCGCCGGTTGAAGCGGAACTTTCGATTCCGGCAACTCGGCGGTTTTGCGAGCATCATGATAATTGAGTCTTCTCATCCAGTCCAGACGTTGAATCACCGCGATCGAACGGCGGCAGAGGGGGCATTCGCCATCGTAGAGGATGATTGCCTTGGGCTGCGAAGCGATTTGAGGAATAGTCTGCATGGTTGTTCTCGCCGGGTTATCATTCCATCATATCCATTGCGCGGCAATTTCTTTAGGCTGTTTTGTTCGGTTCTCTGGGTTTCTTGAACCTCCCCATAAATAAAACCGATATTTGAAGAAAAGAGTAACCTCCACAACCTCCCGGAATGAATACAATGCGAGGCAGGGGGTTGCGCAATCGTGTTACCGAGGAAAACTCATGGCCCCGAAAGCAAGCAGCACTTCCAACGGCTCAGCAAAGGGCAAACCAATTAGTTCCCGCCCCATCACTGTTCCCGATTTCCTCTCGGCTCGTGCGCGCGGCGTGAAACTCTCGGTCTTGACTGCCTACGACTATTCGATGGCTCGTTTATTGGATGAATCGGGGGTTGATGGCATTCTCGTGGGCGATTCGTTGGGAATGGTGGTTCAGGGCCACCCCAATGCCTTACCTGTAACTCTCGAAGAAATGATTTACCACACTCGGTGTGTTACGCGCGGCGTTAAACGAGCGCTCGTGATCGCCGACCTGCCTTTCATGAGTTATCAAGTGAGTCCGAGCCAGGCACTCATGAGTGCAGGCCGACTCATCAAAGAAGCCGCAGCGCAAGCCGTGAAACTCGAAGGAGGCGAACGGATGGCCGAGACGATCGCGGCCATTGTTCGAGCCGATATCCCGGTCATGGGCCATTGCGGGATGACACCACAATCGGTCCATCGTTTTGGCGGTTTTCGAGTGCAACGAGAAGAAGAGCGGATTATCGCAGATGCCAAGGCCATCGAACAGGCCGGAGCGTTCGCGATCGTATTGGAGTGCATTCCTGCGGAACTAGCCGCACGTGTTACCGAGATGGTGAAGATCCCGACGATCGGGATCGGCGCTGGGTCAGAGTGCGATGGCCAGGTTCTTGTCATTCAGGACATGCTGGGAATGTACGGTGACTTACATCCAAAATTTGTGAAGCAGTTTGCCGATGTCGGAGGCATGATTCGCAAGGCAGTGGCTCAATATCGCGAAGAAGTCCAGGAAGGGGGTTTCCCGAGCGACGAACACATTTTCCGGTAAGCGACAGGGCCGAGGATTCCGTGGTCAAGACAATAATCGGAGGATTTCCTGCGCCGACAGTTCTTTCAGCGATTCCACGACCCGATCCGCTCCCGCCTCGCGCAACTTCTCTTCGGAATGATGACCGACAAATCTCACCGCAACACACCTCATCCCCCCGGTTTTCGCGGCTGCGACCCCTGCTACCGCATCTTCAAGTACGACACAGTTCGAAGGCGCTACACCCAGCCGAGTCGCTCCAATCAGGAAAACCTCCGGATCGGGTTTCCCACGCACCGTATCTTCCATCGCCACAACCGCCTGGAAGTACGATTGACTTTGAGTTAACTCCAAGATCAGCTTCAAGTTCGCACGTGGAGGCGCTGGAGCCGATTGCCTGAGCAATGCCATTGACGCGACAATCTTCGAGCAGTTCTCGAACGCCGGGCAAGAGATCAACGCCCTTTTCCGCCTCTGACCGATAATAGTTTTCTTTGCGATCGCCCAACTCGGCGACTTCGCGATCGGAAAAGTGTTCGCCGAACAAGTAACGGATAATTTCCGGGTTGCGCCGGCCAAAGGTGGCTTGGAAATCGCCTGGAGTGAACGGTCGATCAAGCTCGGCCGCCAGTCGCACCCAGGCGTCGAAATGGAGTCTGGCGGTATCGACGAGCGTTCCATCCACATCCCAAATCACAGCTGCTCTCATTAGTTGGTCTCGAAGGATCGAGGGCGAGACTTATCGATTGATTTACCATTTGACGACACTGAGAAAAGACTCCCAAAAAAGCGAATGAAGGATAGGATGGATAGGTGCAACCTCTCCCGTGTTGATCTCGCTGAGCACGAAACGGTTGACAACCGCGAAAGGGACTGTTATTTAGTTGATAGAAAAGCGATACTCGAAGTATGTGAACGATCATGGCACAGGACTCAATTCCCACCGCTGAACAGGAAATTCTGGAAGAGTGTCAGGCAGCAATCGCCTATCGCTTCAAAAAGCCCGAACTTCTTCGGGCGGCATTGACGCATACCTCCGGTGCCAATACGCGCGCTGCGTCGAACGAACGAATGGAATTCCTCGGCGATTCCGTGTTGGGACTGGTTACTTGTGAACAACTCTTTGTCGGCTTTCCCGAGTATCAGGAAGGCGACATGACCAAAATCAAGTCCGCCGTGGTTAGCCGAACTGCCTGCGCACAGTTCAGTCAGGAGTTAGGTCTGGGCGATTTCCTGTTCCTCGGTCGGGGCCTGCGCTCCACCTCTGAGCTTCCTGCCAACATGCTCGCGGATGTGTTTGAATCTCTCGTCGCTGCCATTTATCTCGATGGAGGAATGGAGGCCGCCCAGCCGTTCATTCTTCGATTCTTGTTGCCGGAAATCGACCGGGTGGTCCGCGATGCCGCGAACAATAATTACAAATCATTGTTACAGCAAATCGCGCAGCGAGAATATCGCGGAACTCCGAAGTATCAAGTTCTCGACGAGCAAGGCCCCGACCATTCTCGTTCCTTCAAAATCGCGGTCGTGATCGGTCACCAGCGTTTTCCCTCGGCATGGGGCCAAAACAAGAAAATCGCCGAATCGCGTGCAGCTCAAAATGCCATCGCAGTAATCAACGGCGAGCCGGTCCCCCACAACTCCGAAGACTATTGAGCCCGTTATTCATGCCGATGCCTCCTTATCCGATCCTCTGTTATGGAACAAGCTGCAAAGCAAAGGCAATGTTCAAAGTGGCGGCCTGTTGGAGTGACGGCATCACCGTCGAGTTGAAAACCTATTATTTGTCCTGCCCGGATTGTCTGGGTGAGGTGTTCCGCACGGCGCTTCAAAAACGATCTGTTTGCCGTCTGGCTCCCGGAGAGTCCCTGGACGTCCCCGCCATTTATGAACTGCAACACGGTTCTCGGGATCGACAGTTAAAGCGACGTGAGGATTTGGAAAAAGCAGTTCTGCCGCGCTGAATTCCGATAACGCCGCTATCAAGGGCGAAAACTTTACGACTTCCAGGCAGCGTTTGGAGGGTGATAGCCACCCTCGAGTCCCTGTCGAATGATCGATTGTGATCTTCTTTGAATCACTCCGCCGGAGGAACATCGGGAACTGGCGTGTCGGGTGTGCTGCGGAACGCCTTGTAAACGGCATCGAGCAACCGATCCATCGCGAACGGCTTGCGAATGTAATCGATAACTCCCAGATACTCGGCATAGGCCTTGTGTCGGCTGCCTTCATTGGCGGTGATCATAATCATCGGCGGCGCATCGGTTTTTCCCTTAAAGTGCTCCAGGACCGGATAGCCCCCCATTCGCGGCATCATCATGTCCAGGATCACCAAATCGGGCCTTTGATCGTAGATCACCTGTTTTCCCTGATGCCCGTCTCGCGCTGCGAGGACTCTGAAACCCTGCTTTTCCAGCATCGTCCGCATTGCATCCATCAGTTCGTGGTCATCATCTACCACCAGAATTGTTTTCGCATTTGCCATGTCGATGTTCCTTGGGCAGTCCACGAAAGCTCTTCACGCAGCATAACACGTTCTTCGGCAAGCGACAAGAACCGGCGAGATCAAAGAATCTGCCAACAGGTCGCGAAGGGGATCACTTGCTCGAAAGATTAACCGTCACTTCGCTGGTTTTCGGACCGGCGTTTACGGTGAAAGTCAGTTCCTGATTGGCCGGCTGAGTACATTCCAAAGTGAAACTCTTGGAAAGTTCTTTGTGTTCGGCGAGCGGCTTCACTTCTCCCGATTTGGCAAAGTTTGCGTTGACCGGTTCCGTGGCGGACACTTCGGCCACTACCTTGCGTTCGGATTTGGACGAAGGAATGACAAAACCTTTCTCATCCCCCGCAGAGATTTTCGCGGTCCTTTTGTCCTTGAGTTTTTCCTCGCAACCCACGAGGCCAAGCAGGATCACGAAGGCAAGAATGGATCGATGGCCGTTCCAGAAACGCATTGGAGTCTCCTCAAGGGTTGAAATAGGTTGGTTCCAGTTTCGAAGCAACTCCGTTTTCTGGAGGCTTGCTTCGGAAACTGGGGTATCGAATGACGCCAAAGATCGAAGGTCAATTGTCGTCTTTCAACAACGGCGCAAACATCTTTCGGACTTGCTGAACTGCCGTCGTCGGGACAAACAGGTCAAAAGTGCCATACTGCGGTTTCAAAGTCGAGCCCACGCCGAAATAGGCCGGCTTACCCTTCGGGGCCTTCAGATCAGGTATCGCGCCGCCCGGTAAACCGGGCATTGCCTGTACCATGTCCTTGAACATTTCAATGCCGGCCTGCACAACCCGAGCAGTATCTCCGAACATCAAGAAAGTGGCATCCGCAGGAAGTTGCTTTCTCGTCGCGAGATAGTTTTCATCTTTGTCCAGGCTCTTTTTTCCGTCGAGGTAGTCTTCGAGAATCGACTTCGCTTCCGAGAAGTCTTTTGCGGTAACTTGTATGAATCTCTTGCCATCACTCCCAAACCAAATTTTCAAGCCGTCTCCAAGCATCTTGGTCAAACTTGCCTTGGTGATTTCCCTGGCAGCTTCGGGAAGATCGGCAACAGCCTTTTCGATGTCGAAGGTCAGACTGGCGTAATTTAGCTTGATATTGCCGACCATTTCCGCACCTTCCTTGATGACCGGCTTATCCTTCAGCGGTGTGCTCGCGAACTTCGATGTCTTGGTCAGTGCTTTGAATAACTTTAGATTGGCGGCAACAACTTTACCGGCATCGGCGAATTCCTGAACCTCCAGGCCGCCTTTGAACAGATTCGATGCGCTGAGCTGGACGCCTCTGCTTTGTTCCGAGATTTCCTTGATTGCTTCCTGGATCGCCTTTTTTGCGTCCTCGTCCTCGTCATCTGCGAGCGCATCGGTAACGAGTTTGGACAGTGATTTCGACTTGCTTAAATCCATGTTGCTCGCTGTATAGGCAAGTTGTCCGGAGGGCAAACTGCCGAGCAACGACAACGATGCCGGTTTGAACTGCTTGAGAAAATCATTGGTATCCGTCTTGTCGCCGAATTGTACTTGCATTGCAAGATTGACTCCTTGTTCGCGAAACTCGAAGCCAAGCACAAAAGCCTCACCGTCGTCGAGGAGTTTCAGAAACGCATCGAACAACAGTTTGATCTGCTCAACTTGCTTCTTGTCGAGACCCTGTGCGCCGGCTTGCAGGGCCAAGTCGATAAAGGCCTTCGATCCCTTGATCTGAGTACCGTACTTGTTGTTGATCTCTTTCAAGTTCACGTAAACGGAAACATCGCTTCCCAGGAATGCCTTGGCAGTTCCTTTGGCCATTGAGGCCTCGAGAGTTGGGTAGTCGCCCCCGGCAAATTGTTTGGCGATATCCTTCTCTTTGGTAAGCACCACTGCCGACTTGCGATCGACGAGATAAATGGTTTCGTCGACTTTATCGACCTTCAAGGAATAGTATCCATCATCCTCCTTCTTGATGGTCTTGCGTTCGGTTTCGGTGAGGAAAGTGTCGCGAAAAGTGGTATAGCCGGAAACGGGAACCAGAATCGCGCCCTTGGGCTGATCGGTGATCCCTTCGAGATCGGTCAGGATCACGAAAATATGCCCGTCCTTGCTGAACGATTTCGTTTCCCGGCCCGCAAGGAGTTCCTTGATGCTTTCATCCATTTTCCGGGTCAGTTTGGGCGCGATGTCCGGCAACGAGTTGCTCAAGAATGCGCCGAGGCGCTGCTTCGCACGGTCGTAGCCGCGAACTTGAACAACGATGGGGGACTTGGCCGGAATCGCCGTAATGGGTGATTCGTTGCTGGCGGGTGCCGGTGCGGAAAAAACCGGCGCGGGAAGGTTAAGGAACAGGCCCAAAACCAGCGCAACAACTCCAAGAATACGTTTTTTCATCGGTGGAATCCCTTAGGAAGTGGGGAAACAGGTGGTGATATGTTATTCGCAAAGACCTGCGAAAGCTATCTCGCGCCGTGCGAGAAATTCCAAATATCCAACACACTGGATGCCGCCAACTCAATGATGCGTGTCTCAACCAAGAGTATTACTCATCCGACATGTCCGCGGTTCCATCGACTTCCTGCGTTTCCAGCCGAAAGGGTTGCCAGATGTGTGGCCGGGCCAGCGGTTCGATATGAAGAACCACCTCTCCGTTCTGAAAAATTCGGACGGTTCCCGACGATTGGCTCACACAAACTGCCAGAGCAGTCGTCTTTCGGCTAATCGCAGCAGCGGCCCAATGCCGGCTCCCGAAGCCTTTGCTTACGGTAATCCCTTCCGCAGGAACATCGAGATATAAACAAGCCGCGATGGCAATACCCTCCCGGCTCACGAGGATCGCGCCATCGAGTTGGGCAATATCCTTGATTTGCTCGCGCACCCGACGATCGTGCAGATCGCGCTCCTGATTGCTATAGCCGCGAAACGGGTTGAAATTGATCGGTCGAGACATGCTTTGCACTTTTCGGGTGTCGCCCACCACCAGTATCGTACCCACCGGTTTTCCTTCGCGGCCTTCGCGCCCGATTTCGGTGGCTAGATCGACTACCAGACGCAAGGTGTCCAGGGGAACGCCGGTATTCAATTTTCGCAAGTCTTGAGCGCTGTAGCGTTCGAGATGTTCACTCAGATGCAATAGGCTGAGGCTATCGACCGGTTCCGGGCGGTCTTCGGTACTGGCGATACCGTTATACAACACGACAACATGGGTTCCAGGCTGCACCTTCTCCGCGGCGATCGCCTTGAGCAGGGCCAGACTCATCCGTTCCTGGGCTGGGACCGGTTCGGGATCGAGATCGATGAAGTCGATGTCGTCTTGTTCGCGGAGTTTATCGGTCAGGGCCTTTCCTTCCGCTGCTACCAGAAGCCGGCTATTCTTCAGATGTGTGCGCCACTTCGTTCCAGTCGAGATTGGTTTCGGTAAGAAGCAAAACCATCTCGGCAATGCGATCTTTAATGAGCTCGCGGGCCGCATCGAGCAAGGCCACCGTTTGCCGTGGCAACGCCATGTGAGTCCATTCTTTCAAGATTCGTGGATACGTCGGGAGATCCTTTTCCGAAGTGTAGCCTAAGAGTCAGATGGATCAAATGCAGATTTTCGTGTTTTTGCAAGATCGACGAAAGTTTTTGCTTTATCGCAATGTCGAGAAGTTGGAAAATGGATTGTCGATCGTTACCATCCCTAGTGAGACAGACTTTTGCTATCATGACTACATAGGCTACCTCCGCTGACACTTACGAGAATTCGGCCATGCGATTCACAGTTGCCGCTTTTATGGTTTTTGCATTGGTAACAGCGGGTTTGCTTGCCGGCGATACTGCACTCTCAGCGCAGGTCAAGAAAAAAGAGCCGGCGAAAACCCCAGCGGAGGAGGCACCGGAACCCAACCTGGTCGGCAAGAGCAAATCGGAGAACGATGTGCTTCGACAACTCGCCGATCAGAGGAAATTGGACCGCGAAACGCTTCAGCAAGCGGGCCTGGCGGCAGATGCCAAGTCACTGTTGCAATTCTTTGAAAAGCACACCGTCACGGATGCCGATCGGATTCGAATCACTCATCTCATCAAACAGCTTGGCGACATTGATTTCGATGTGCGTGAAGCGGCGACCACCGAGTTGATCAAATACGGCGTCGGAGCCATTGGCCTGCTTCGGCAAGCAGGTGATAGCCCCGATCAGGAAATCTCCCTCCGTTGCGATCGAGTACTGAGGACCATTGAAAAAGTGCCAACGAGAACTTTGGCGGTTGCTGCTTCAAGAATCCTGGCCGAACTAAAACCCGAGGGTACGACACAGACTTTGATGAATTACCTGCCTCTGGCGGATGATGATGCAGTGACCGAAGAGATTCGCAATACGCTCGCAGCATTGGCGGTGAAAGATGGTAAAGAGGATAAGTTCTTGAAGGAAACATTAGACAACAAGGAAGTCCTCAAACGCGGAGTTGCTGCCGAGGCGCCTGGCGCGGGGTGGATCGGCCGCGATCCGCCAGGAGATCCGAAAGTTCTTCGACAAAGAAACGAACCCCGAGATCAAGTTGCGAATCGCGATGGCATTGGTCGCTTCCGCCAAGGACAAGAAAATGGTTCCGACCATGATCAAATTGATGGCGGAAGTACCGCAGGAAATGGGCTGGCGGGCCGAGGAGATTCTCTGCCGCCTGGCAGGTGAAACAAGTCCGAGCACTTCTTTGGGCAAGGATCCGGAGTCGCGTCAAAAGGCTCGAGATGAATGGACGAAATGGTGGGACAAGCATGGCGAAACCGTAGATCTGGCAAAACTCGATGAAGTCGAGCGATTACTCGGGTTTACTTTGGTAGCCGAGTGGAACATCCAGGGACTGCCCGGACGAGTTGCGGAACTGGGGCCTGATGGTAAAGTCCGCTGGGAAATCAAAAACCTCCAGTTCCCGACGGATCTGCTGGTGTTGCCCGGCAATCGGGTTGTCATCGCGGAGCAGAATAACAATCGCATCAGCGAGCGCGACACCACCAACGGCAAAGAAATCTGGGGATATCAGGCCAATCAGCCCATCGCACTGCAACGATTGACCAACGGAAACATCGTCGTGACCTGCCGCAATGAAATCTTCGAGTGGGATCGCGATCGAAAAAAAATCACGACGATCAATCGACCGCAATATGACATCGTCGCCGGTACGAAATTGCGCAATGGCCAGTTTGTAATCGTTACGAATCAAGGCGAGGTAATCCGATTTACCAAGGACAACAAAATCGAAAAATCGTTTCGGCTCACGGGCCGAGCCAACTACAATGCCACGATTCAGGCGCTTCCGAACAACAAAGTGTTGGTCACGGAGCAGCGATCCGTCAAGGAGTACGATCTCGAAACCGGTAAAGAGTCGGCGTTCTCATACAGCGGCGTCGCCTTCCCAACTTCTGCATATCGGCTGCCCAACGGCAACACCATTGTTTCCAGCCAGAATCAGAACAAATCGGTCGAGGTCGATCGCAACGGAAAACAAGTTTGGAGTTACACCTCGAGCGACGCCTTCCTTCGACCCTGGCGAGTGAAGCGACGCTAGAGTGTTTCGCACAGTTAGGAGTTGGGAGATAGGAGTGGGAAGCGTAGGGGTAGGGGAGTTGGTACGGAGCTAGTTGGCAGTGCGAAGGTTGTCAATACACTTCTGTCATGACTCGACTTCTACTCCCCAACTCCTAAATCCCTACTCCTAACTCCTAACTCCTAACTCCTAACTCCCAACTTCTGACTCCCTACTCCCCACTCCTAATTCCCTACTCTGCAGACCGGAATTTCTTATGCAAATTCGCACTATTCCCTTTATTCTTTTGAGCATCTTCGTCGGGTTATGCCCTCGGACGGCGTTCGGTCAAGCGGTCGTCGCACCGACCGATCCGAAGACTCCCGAAGAAGAGCGCAAAACCTTCAAACTGCCTGCCGGTTTCGAAGCGCGAGACTCGTCGCCAGTGAGCCTGACATCTTGAAACCGATTCAGATGTGCTTCGATGCGAAAGGAAGGCTCTGGGTCACAACCACAACCGAATATCCTTTCCCCGCCGTGGGTCGGCCCGGCAAAGATCGGCTCGTAATCCTGGAAGACTTTGGTCCCGACGGCAAGGCGAAGAAAGTCACGACCTTTGCGGATACACTCAACATTCCCATAGGTGTGTGTCCACTACCGGATTGTAAAAGCGTCATCGTTTCGAGCATTGATCCCGGCGATAAGGACCATAAGATCTCGTGCTGGATCTGGAAGCTGACGGACACCGACGGCGATGGCAAAGCGGATAAATTCGAGAAACTGTTCGGCCCCTTCGGCGTGGACGATACGCATGGAATGGTGAATTCGTTTCTGCATTTGCCGGACGGCTGGATTTACGCCTGTCACGGCTTCAAGAATAGTTCCACAGTTCGCGGCAAGGACGGCCAAGAGATTCACATGAACTCCGGAAATACCTTTCGGTTTCGACCGGACGGCAGCAGAATCGAGATTTGGACGCGCGGGCAAGTGAACCCCTTCGGCATGGCGGTCGATCCTTATTTCAATCTCTACACCGCCGACTGCCACAGCAAGCCGATCACCCAGCTCATTCGCGGGGCGGTATACGACAGTTTTGGCAAACCGCACGACGGCCTGGGCTTTGGTCCGAACATGATCAACCACGATCACGGCTCCACGGCCCTGTGTGGTCTGACCTGGTACGATGCCGACCAGTTTCCAGCGGAGTACAAGGGCACTATGTACCTGGGGAATGTGGTCACCAACCGAATCAACTTCGACAAGATCGAATTTGTCGGCTCCACTCCGAAAGCGATTCAGAAACCCGATTTTCTGGTGAGCGGCGACTTGTGGTTTCGGCCAACCGACATCAAGTTGGGTCCGGATGGCGCGTTGTACGTGGCCGACTTTTACAACAAGATCATCGGGCACTACGAGGTTGATCTGAGACATCCGGGGCGAGACCGATTTCGTGGACGAGTGTGGCGGATTGTTTGGAAAGGTCTCGATGGGAAAGCGAAGGCACCCGCAATGTCTCGACGCGACTGGCAAACCGCTTCGTTGAAGGACTTGCTCGATGATCTGGGGCATCCAAACCTAACCGTTAGGATGTTGGCGACCCATGAATTGATTCGAAGAGGACCCCCAAAACCGTCGGATAAAGCTAACGTATCCTCTGAAGATCCGGGTCCTGTCGCGGCGGCACACGCAGCGTGGGTAATGGAACGCTTGGGCTTGGATCGTAGCAGGTTGGTTCTGGGTTGGATAATTACCTCCAAGCGTGCTGCTCCTATCGTCATTACACATCACCTTCGCAATGCGGACATGAGAAAGGAATGGGACGAGGAGTTGACTTCGAGCGTCTATCAATCGCTTACATCGAGCAACCAGGTAGTTCGGAGAATCGCCGCAGAGATTCTTGGAACGCATCCCGCGTCCAAACACATTCGTCCGCTCTTAAGTCTGGTGGGATCCATTCCAAACGAAGATTCACATCTTCGCCACACCGCCCGAATTGCTCTCCGCGAACAATTCCGCGATGGCAAAGCCTATGCGTCCCTCCCTCTTCCTGACTGGAAAGACACCGATACCCTCGCTATCGCGGATGTATCTTTAGGAGTACCGAGCAAGGAATCGGCGGCTTATCTCGTTCAACATCTCGATTTAATCGCCAAAAAGGGAGATCGACTCCCGGAATTCGTCGGGCACGCGATCCGTTACGGCGACGAGGCCAAGACCCTACCGCCGATGCTGGAACTGGTTCGTAAATATCAACCCAATGACCTGCGACGAGCCATCGTCGTTTTCCAGGCCATTCAACGCGCCATGCAGCAAAACGGCAAGCAGGTGAAGGGTGATGCTCTGACGCTGGCCGAGGAACTTGCAGGAAAATGTTTGACATCCACAGACCTGGGCATTCTGCAACCCGCTACCAAGGTTGCCGGAGTGCTTCGGCTCGCGAAACTTTACGAACCTCTCGAGAAGATTTCGACCCAAGCCGACCGCAACGAACCCCAGCGTCTCGCAGTGTTGCCCGCACTGGCGGCCATCGATTCGAAAAGGGCCATTCCTCAACTTGGCAAACTGTTGATGGATACTCGCGAACCGTTTGCCGTTCGGGAACGCTCGGCCCAAATATTAGCCGGTCTCAATCAACCCCCAGCGTTCGACGAACTCCTGAAAGCCATCCTGATCGTCCCCGCTCGACTCGAGACAACGATCGCGATGGGGCTGGCATCGTCGCAGCCCGGTGCAGACCGCCTGCTCAAGGCGGTTGAGACCGGCAAAGCCTCGGCAAGACTGCTTCAGGAAAAATCGGTGCAGGGGAAACTCAACAACACCAAGTTGCCCAGGTGGCAAGAATGCGTCGCCGCCTTGACCAAGGGGTTGCCTTCGGCCGATCAGCGGATTGGAGAGTTACTCAAAAGCCGAGCGGGTGTTTTCACTAAGCGAAAGCCCGATGTGGCATTTGGGCAACAAGTATACGTGAAGAATTGCGCCATTTGTCATCAGATGGGTGGAAAGGGCGCAAGATCGGCCCGCAACTCGACGGCATCGGAGTTCGCGGACTCGATCGAATTCTGGAAGATATTCTCGATCCCAATCGCAATGTCGATCAGGCTTTTCGCGCCACAACGCTGGCTTTGAAAGACGGCAAGAACCTCATGGGACTGGTATTGCGGCAAGAGGGCCAAGTCGTCGTGATGGCGGATGAGAAGGGCAAGGAAGTTCGGGTGAATGTAGATGACATCGATACGCGCCGACAATCGTTGCTGTCGCCGATGCCGGCGAATTTCGACCAGGCGATTCCCGAAAAGGATTTTTATGATCTAATGGCATATCTGCTTTCGCAAAGAGCAAAAGATAAATAAGAGTTAGGGGAATCAAGCAATGATCCGCAAATGGGAACCAACGATCGTGATCGGTCCCGACGATCAGGGCTGTGAGATGTCTCTCGACGATTTCGAGAGGCGCAGGGCATTGAGGGTTACAGATATGAGTTGATCGACGGGAGAATCGAAGTGTCGCCAATGCCGGACCTGCCTCACGATTCGATCGAAGTGTGGCTCTACGATCAACTCGTTTTTTACCGTCACAAGCATCCGGAGATCACAAACTACGTAACTGCTGGAGCGCGAGTTTTCGTTCCTGGGCATCAGCGTGCCACGTGTCCGGAGCCGGACATAGCAGCTTATGAATCGTTTCCCTACCACGTCCCGAGGCGCGAACGAAACTGGCGGACGTTGAGCCCCATTCTCGTCATCGAAGTCATCTCGCCGGACACAGCTTCAAAGGATCTGCAGCGAAACGTCCGATTGTATCTGGAAGTGCCGTCGATCCGAGAATACTGGATCGTCGACCAGCGCGAAGATTCCGACTATCCATCTCTTATCGTGTATCGCCGACGCGGTACGAAATGGCAAAAGCCGATCCATGTTGGGCCGGGCGCGACTTATACAACGAAGCTGTTACCCGATTTTGAGTTGAAGCTGGATGCACCGCATGTGGAAAGTTGATTCATAGTGGGGGGCTAATGATGATCCGTAAGTGGGAACCAGCGATCGTGATCGGTCCCGACGATCAGGGACTGGAAATGTCTCTGGAAGAGTTTGAAAAAGCGATCGGCGCGGAAGGCTTCAAATACGAGCTCATTGATGGGAGAGTCGAAGTGAGTCCCCTCCCTGACCTTTTACACGACACTTTCGAGATGAGGTTAATGCTTCTGTTATGGAGATTCATTGATCTCCATCCGGAAATAGCCAACTATGCGAGTCCCAAAGCACGAATCTTTGTGCCTGGTCATCGTCGAGCTACCTGTCCAGAACCCGATGTGAGCCTGTTTCCCGATGTACCCTGGAACCAGCGTCCACTGCGCGTGAATTGGCGCGATGTAAGTCCAATCGTCGTGGCTGAAGTAATTTCACCCGGAAATACCTCGAAAGATCTGGTGCGCAACGTCCAGCTTTATCTGGAAGTGCCGTCCATCCGAGAATACTGGATCATTGATGGCCGTGAAAATGCGGATTTTCCCTCGCTTTTGGTCTATCGCCGGCGCGGCACCAAATGGCAAAAGCCGATTCACGTTGGGCCGGGCGAGACTTATACAACGAAGCTGTTACCCGATTTTGAGTTGAAGCTGGATGCGCCGCATGTGGAAAGTTGATTCATTGTGGGGGGCTAATGATGATCCGTAAGTGGGAACCAGCGATCGTGATCGGTCCCGACGATCAGGGACTGGAAATGTCTCTCGACGATTTTGAGAAATCGCAGGGAATCGAGGGTTACAAATATGAGTTGATCGACGGGAGAATCGAAGTGTCACCAATGCCGGAGATGCCTCATGATTCGATTGAGGTTTGGTTGTTGAAAAAACTATTCACTTATCAAGAATCACATCCTGAAGTCATCAATTATGTCAGCCCGGGGGCGAGTTCATGTTCCCGGACGGCGTGCTGCAACTTGCCCGGAACCGGATATTGCACTCTATAACGATTATCCCCATCACCTGCCCACTCGCCAGCGGCGTTGGCGCGATGTATGTCCCATGATCGTGATTGAAGTAATATCGCCGGACTCGGCCGCCAAGGATCTGCAGCGCAACGTCCGATTATATCTGGAAGTGCCGTCGATCCGAGAATACTGGATCGTCGACCAGCGTGAAGATTCGGACTATCCATCTCTGATTGTCTATCGCCGGCGTGGAGTGAAATGGCAAAAGCCGATCCATGTTGGGCCGGGCGAGACTTATACAACGAAGCTATTGCCGGAGTTCGAGTTGAAGTTGGATGCACCGACTCAGGAGAATTGATTAGGGAGATATAGCAATGATCCGCAAATGGGAACCAACGATCATGATCGGTCCCGAGGATCAGGGACGCGAAATCTCATTGGAAGATTTCGAAATAGCCGTCGGGACGGAGGGCTATAGGTACGAATTGATCGATGGGAGAATCGAAGTGAGTCCGGCCCCTGAGTTCGCGCACGATTGCTTGGAGACACTCTTATGTCGTCTATTCTGGAGATTTGTCGATCTTCATCCGGAAATCGCCAACTATGTAAGCGGCAGGGCAAGAATCTTCGTGCCAGGCCATCGTCGAGCTACCTGCCCGGAACCCGATCTTTCTCTTTTTCGAAATGTACCCTGGGAACGACGACCCGTACAAGTTACTTGGCGCGATTTAAGTCCGATCCTTGTGGTCGAAATTCTTTCTCCAGACAATGCAACGAAAGATCTGGAACGCAACGTCCGGCTTTATCTGGAAGTGCCGTCGATTCGAGAATACTGGATAATCGACGGGCGTGAAAATGCCGATTATGGCGCGATTCTGGTCTATCGCCGGCGCGGCAGCAAATGGCAAAAGCCGATCCAGGTTGCGCCTGGCGAGACTTATACAACGAAGCTGTTGCCAGATTTCGAGTTGAAGCTGGATGCCCCGGCATCAGAAACCTGATGCCCCGATTGCATTCATCCATATGCTGATTGTTGGCGGAAAACCCTTCTGTTATCTCACAACTTCTGGACTCGTATGCGAATGCACCACTATTTCTCACGTCATCGACTTGCGTCGTGGATCGCGCCAGTCACAGCATTCTTGTTCGCTGTGTTCCAGCCGGTCAACCTGGATGCAGCAGATCCCAAACCGACCAACACGTCCCTGGACAAGGTTCCGAGTGATGCGGAATCGTATAGTAGTATCCTCCGTTTAGGAGAGACGATCGAGACGATCGGCAATAGCCGGGCGTGGAAACTCCTCTGGGAGGAGCCTGCGGTACAAGAAGTCTGGAAAAAAGTGAAGAAGGCCTATGACGAGGAGGCCGACGGCTGGGAGTCTATCAAGAAGTTTCTGGCCGACCCCATGAACAAGGAATTACCAGGACTGGTTGCCGATGCTTTTTCACAGGAAATCTTTTTCTATTCGGGCAAGGGAACCGGGGATTTGGCGGCATTTTTTCTGGAGATAGACCGAACAACTCGCTTCAGTAAACCACTCGAACTACTGCGCGGTGAGCTGGTGCAAAACGACGGTTTGGCAGATGCGCGGGGCCTCTTGCGGCGCTCGCCAAGCAGCCTGAACGCATCCAAATGCCGGACATGGTGATCGGTCTGAAGGTTTCCGAACCAGCCAAAGTAACCGCACAGTTAAAGCGTCTGGATACGCTTCTTGCCGATGCCTTGAAGGAAACTCCGCTAAAGGGTGCATCGTCGCGGATTAAGGTAGGCGGAGATGAATTCCTGGTCTTGAAACTCGACGCTTCCCTGATCCCCTGGGATGCCGTGCCTCTGGGGATATTTGAGCAAAAGCCTGGAGAGTTTGCCCCGCTCCTGGCTCGACTCAAAAAGCTGAAAACGACCATTTCAGTCGGGGTCCGTGCCGGGTATTTGTTGATCGGTATCGGCGAATCCGCCGACTCACTGGCAAAGTTCGGCGGCGACGGACCGAAGCTATCCTCGCTGCCGGAGTTCAAGCCTTTGGCGAAATTTGCCAACCGACCCATCATCTCAATCGGATATACGAGTGCGGCGATTCAACCGATGTTGGTCGCCTCGAAGGAAGATCTCGCCAACTTCGCCATTCTTTTGAAATCCGGTCTTGAGGAGAGCGGGTTGAACCGGGAGCAGCGTGCGGCTCTCGAGAAAGATCTGGATGCGTTGGCCAAGTACCTGACAAAATCAATCCAAAAGCCGGCAGCGGAGGTGAATTTCAGCTTTCGCACGCCGACAGGATGGGAAAGCTACGCATACGACTATTCGCCGCAACCATCTGGTGAATCGCGTCCGTTGACTCTGCTGAATCATCTGGGCGGTGATCCGCTCATGGCCTGGGTCGGAAGATCGGGGACTACGGTGGAAGGCTATCGAGCGCTGGTCCAGTGGATCAAGGTATTTGCCGGCCACGGCGAGAAAATGGTGCTGGCAAAAATGCCCGAAACGGAAGAGTATATCAAGACCTTTCATCGGGAATTTGCTCCCTTGCTCAAGAAGCTAAACGACACGACAGAAAAATTGTGGTTGCCGGCGCTGGCGGATGGCCAGGAAGCAATCGTTCTGGATTCAAAATGGAGCAGTAAGCGCTGGCACGCACAGATGCCGGAGAGTCCGCGCGCCCTGCCGTTGCCCGAACTGGGGATCGTGGTCGGCGTGAGCGATGCGGAAAAGCTGGAGGAAGCGCTCGGAGAGTATCGCTCGGTCGCCAACAAGCTGCTGGGCAAGGTTAAAGATTGGATTCCCGCCGCAGAAATCCCCGACTTTGAGATCCCCAGGCCGCAGACCAAGCGCGAAAAAGGCCGAACCTACGCCCACTATCCGGTTCCGGAAGACTGGGGACTGGATGAGAAGTTTCAGCCGGTCGGCGGCTTATCTTCGACCGTTGGCGTCCTTTCCCTGTCCCGGAAGCACGCCGAACGGCTCCTGGATGAAACCCCTCTCAAAACTGATTCGTCCTTGTTGGCGGACCCCAAGAAGCCGTTGGACTCCATGTTTTATGTGAACTGGGCTGAGATGATGGAAATGGCATTGCCCTGGGTCAAGTACGTCAGAAGCCTCGATGGAGACGATGACGACGCGGACAAAGTGGAGCAAACGACTCGGAAGGTTCTCAGAGTCTTGCAAGTATTCCGCACTTACACATCCATCACTTACCGCGAAAATGGCGTGACGATAACTCGAAGCGAGGGCATCATTCGAGATATTGAGCCAGCCCGATCCAAGTAATCCACTTCCAGGTGTAACAAGAGAACACCTGGCGAGCACAGACAAATCGAGCAAGTTATTCTTCGCGCGGTCGAGATTGCGGCATTTTGGGCCGCGTGGAGAATAGCTCATTCGTCGTTTCAAAATCGACGTTCCTTTGCTGCACCACTTTTTCAAACCGTCGCGCATCACACAACCACATCATCATCTATGATAGTGTACGCAATTCCAATTGTCAAGCATGATTGGGCGAAATCGCCGCGGATCTGAGTCGATCCGTCGACTTTCTTTTCCGAGGAAATCTTACCTGACTTCAACCCGATTCCCAACGACGGGAATTTCGGTTCGTTTCTTCACCGCATGAAGGACGAGTTGCTTGCCATAAAACGAATAGGCTCGTCCCTTTAGAATCAATCCGCCGTCGTGAATTTCCAGTTGCAATTTTTGGATCTGGCCGCGAAGCTGCCAGAGTACATCCTTCTCGATTTCGTACAGTAAGTTCGAAGTGATTTGGTTCGTTGCGACAGGCATTACAGACAGCATGAACTTCCTCAAGGAAAAGGTTTACGCAATCGCCTTTATTGGCATTTCCACTCCTATCGTCTATTGGATGCATTCAGCTTCTCGATCTCAAGCAGCAGAATCAATTCTTGTGGAAAAACTTCACACGCTGCATCCGCCCAACCCTTTTCATCCATAATCTCAGCCTAACTTATCGGAATCCATTATCCCCCATCCTTCAACTATCATGCGTGATCGGTATAATCCCTTTCTCCAGTAAAGGAGTTCCAAGTTCAATACCCGATCTGTCGATGGTTCTGAACCTGGCACCCGGCAATTTGAAGTTGGAACCTGGAATTCGGAAATTGAAACCTGGAACCTGGAACTACAATGCGAATGTTGCTTTCATGTCTGCTGTTCTCCACACTTGCAATTCCTGCCCGCGCGGGGACTTCCAATAGCCTTCTCGACGTTTCGCGGGACGGCAATCTTCTGCTCGCCGCCAATCCCGACAACAACTCCGTTACCGTCATCGACGTCAAGGAGCGTAAGGCCCTCCGCGAAATCCCGGTTGGCTTGCAGCCTGAATGCGTGGCCTGGATTGGTGATGGGCCGCTGGCGCTGGTCACGCTCTATCGTGCCGATCAACTCGTCTGGATCGACACGAATACCGGCAAAGTTCTCGATCGTCTTAAAGTCGAAAACGAACCCTACGGCGTGGTGACGACCCAGGACGGCAAGCGGGCGTACATCACCAACGACTACCCCGGCATGGTCAGCGAGATCGATATCGTTGCCAAGAAAGTGCTCCGCACCATGCACGTCGGCGAATGGTGTCGAGGACTGGCGATCAGCCCCGATGAACAATCGCTCTTTGTGACGAACTTTTCCGACAGCACGCTCTACAAGGTGGACATTGCTTCGGGAAAAGTGATCGACACCTGGAAGGGCCATTCGACGCAGAACCTGAGCCGTAATGTGGTTCTGCATCCCAAACGCGATAAGGCGTATCTGTCGCATATCCAGTCGAGGACGCACGTTTTCAACGATCGTGGCTCCATCGTGCCGGAGTTCACTATCGTCACCACCCATCCTGCGAAGTCGCCGGATGAAAAACGCCGGGTCGCCATTGCGATGGATACATTTAACGGTGTTTACGTGACGGCAATGCCCTGGGAGGCCGCGTTGACGCCGGACGGGAAAAAGATCTTCACCATCTATGCCGCCACGGAAGATATGAACGTCTCGGAAGTGATCGATGACGATTATCGAGAAATCGATCGGCTCGGCACTGCGATTCGGATCGGCAACGCTCCAAAAGCGATCCGGGTGAATCCGCAGGGACACGAGGCTTACATCTACAACACCCTCGATTTCGCCATTGCCGTATTGAATGTTAAAACCCACCGCAAGGAGTCAACGACGATCAAGGTCTGCGACCCGCCGCATACACCCGAATGGGTGCGGGGCAAGATCCTCTGGAACACCGCCTCATCGCCGATGACTCGGGCCCGCTGGATTTCCTGTGCTGCCTGCCATCCCGATGGTTTAACCGATGGAAAAGTCTGGCAGAATCCCGAAGGACCACGCCGCACGCCGCCGCTGATCGGGCTGGCGCACACGCATCCGCTGCACTGGTCCGCCGACCGCGACGAGGTCCAAGACTTTGAATTCACCATTCGAGGCAGGCTGATGCGCGGTCGCGGCCTTTCCAGAATCTCGTTGCCTGCCAAGAAAGAGTTTCGACATCTGGTGGAACTGGAAGTGAAGACGAGTGGGAATTCCAAGGATCTCGATGCTCTGGCACTCTACACCAACTCGTTTCCAACCCGGCTCTCACCGCATATTCCTGCCGAGGGGAAACTTTCACCGGAGGCCCAGCGCGGCAAGGCGCTCTTCTTCAGCAAGGAAACGAACTGTGCCAGTTGTCACAGCGGCCCCTATTACACCGACAGCAAACTGCAAAAACCGTTCAATCTTCACGACGTCGGCACCGGCGACGATCCTGCCGAAAAGATGGGGCCGAAATTCGACACACCGACATTGATCGGCGTCTATCGCAACACTGCCTGGCTGCATCACGGCAAGGCGAAGTCGCTGCTAGAGGTATTGACGACATATAACCCGAAAGACCAGCACGGGAAGACGAGTCAACTCAGCAAGGAGCAAAAGGAAGATTTGGTCGCGTTTCTGAAGGCATTGCCCTACGAAATGCCGCCGGACGAGACACCGAATACGGTACCGTTCCGGCTTAAACCGGAAATTAGAAAATGACTTGAAGCGTTTTGGTCTTTGCAATCTGAAGAAGGATTCTCACGACTTTTTTGCGATGATACAATAATCAAAATGGTGATGGACTGAATGGTGCATCGGGAAGTTCTCAACGCATCGACCAAAACCGGTTCCGACGGCTCCCGGCAGCAGAATTCCCAGGATTGGAGCAGGTCCATGAGCAGCAAACCCGGATCGATAGAAAAACCGGTGCGGCGATATCGCGGCGCAGAGATTCCTTTGCGGGTCATTCGCCGCTTCGTTCAGCAAGTGGCCAAACGCTTTCAACCTGACAAGATCATCCTCTTCGGCTCCCATGCTTACGGCACGCCCGACGCCGACAGCGACGTCGATATCCTTGTGGTCATGCCGGCGCGGAACCAGCACAACCAGGCTGTCCGCATTCGTTGGGAGATTCCTGCTCCCTTCCCGATGGATCTCATCGTGCGGACGCCGGAGAATTTGGGATGGCGACTCGCGGAAGGGGAATCTTTTCACACCGAGATCGTGACAAAGGGGAAAGTCTTGTATGAAAAAAGCGACTCGGGAGTGGGTTCGACATCCAAGCGACAGGCAAAGGCTGCCCTGCGCTGGGCTGAACGCGTACGCAATGATGCGCGTTCGTTGCTCGGCATTCGACCGCGTCGCCGGCGGAGTACTTGACCGTTCACGGTTCCAACAGCACGCCCAAATCGAAATAGACCGCGTTCGGCAGCCCGGCTTTGCCCACCTGGGCCATCGGCATGGATTGGCGCTCCAATTCTGCCATTCACTCAATAGGAGCTGGTTGAGTTGAAGGCCGCCGCGCAATGCTAGGGGGGCGGTCTTCTAGCCAATCTGGATTCTCTCCCTGAGATTTCACTTTTTCTGGCCTATTGGTGTCGATCATGGCGCTCGTTTCAGCATGAGCAATTCGTCTGAAGTATTCACCGCGCTCGTGGAGGATGCGCATACATTCGAAGAAATTGTCCCAGGTAGTTCCCGGATATGTTGGCTCGACAGCCCCCCTGAAAAGCTGATACGCCAACTCTGGCTTCGCTTTGGGTGAGAAATAGAGCGGGATAGCCCGACGGACATACATCCAATACCTCGCGCCAGCCTCTCCGCTTGCATTCAGCGCAACCTTGGAAGTGTCCTCTAACAATTCCCACTTGCGATCTTTCACTGCGAGCTGATCATCGAACGCCACCTGCGCCGTCGTGGCAATTTCAGTCAGTAATTTGTCCACGATCTCGAGAATATCGCAGATCAAGAATAAAGAGAATTCGCTACCTTCGTATACTGCGCTTTCAGGAAATGTTTTCATCATCGTTCGCGACAGTTTCGAAAACCAGGCGACGACCGGCTGTTTCTTATCTTTGCCATCCCAGCTTTTCGGTAAACGGATCGGCACCTTCAGTAGGGTGAGGCGATTCAGTTTGGCCATCTCTTGTATTTCTTCGTTATCCGACCAAAGAAGACAAGGCTTACGGCTCACCGAGACAGCACAATAGAGTCCGCTCGCGAGATTCCTGATGATGGGCAGGCTGTAGCCGCAATGGCCCGCAGGCTGGCCATTAAGTCCGACAACCTCGGTGTTCTCGGCGGTCAAGTCGGCAAGTTGTATTGTTCCCTGCTCCATGATTCGATCACTTCACAAAAAGTATGGCTTGCTGAAGGCGATTGACATCGTCGTCTGAACTCACCCAGCCGAGCCGTGACGGCCACCGGCAATTGGGTGACTGCCAGTGCTTCATCGTACTCGTTCAGTCGAGCGATATCCATAGCCCAGGCCTCGACATCTAGCACATTTGGCCCAGCATCAAGCGCCACTTCCCAGGTCCAAGCCGTCCAACTATCTTTACCCGACCGATTGAGAGTGTAAAGATTTTCGGGATCGGCGGTTGGATACCCTCCCAATAATCGCGCGGGTCAGGGAAATAAAACGTCAGCCAGCGGGCAAACTCCTCACGCCATTGGCTGGGCGGGCGAACAACGGAGTTTTGATAATATGCGACTCGCTGAGTGAGGTCATCGGGGTCCAAATTGATCTGGAAAGCTCTATGCAACGCTGCGGGCTGCTTGATTAGACCGCCGCTGTCGAAAGGTGTGGCCGTTTGGAATCGGCGATCCTCAATGGTGGGTGCAAAGGCGAGAGCGACCGAACCGTAGGTTGGGCATGCCCTCCCTGCATAGAAGTAAACACAATGAGAATGGCCTACTTGATCCTCGACAAAACGAGCATTGGATCCGCAGTATCCGTTTTCCTCCGCTGAATTCGGAATCTCGCCTCCTCTGGCGAGAAGATCGATGAGGGATGGGCGACCGATTCTGTCCGTAACGTGCATGAGATAGACACGTTCCGCAATGCGCCGCGCCTCTGGTGATAGTGTAATTGCGGTCAGATTCGTCAGTGGCGGCAAGCGCAAGCCCCTTCATTCGTCCGATTGAGTTGGCAGGACAGCAGAGGCCGAAGCACTCATTGATGAAGCCCTCTCGACACTACCTTCTATTTACCACATTTGCGAAGGTGATTCCAGGTGGGAGCAGTGGACAAACTGAGGCTGACCTCAAACTTCGGCTGCTACGGCTCCAACAGCACGCCCAAATCGAAATAGACCGCGTTCGGCAGCCCGGCTTTCCCCACCTGGGCCATCGGTATCGTCGTTCCTTCCTGATTCACCACACCCGTAATCTTCCCTTTCACTTCACTGAATTTCGTCCAGACGATTTCCTTTCCTTCTTTGTCGAGAAATCTCGCTCGCGCCGGACCCCACCGGCGCGGCATTACTTCCTTTCCTTCCGAGGTCAAGCCGGCACCGTTCACGGCGACGACTCGATAGCCGGTCTTCGGGATTGGATCGACGAAAGTGACGCTGTATACCGGCTTTAGCAGTGGACTGTGCGCATCTCCCGGCGGCTGGTAAAGGAACGGCGTTCGGGCAATTTCCTTGTCTTGACTATAGATGATGTACTGGACAATCCCCGATTCCGGATCGTTTACCGTCTCCCACTTCAAGTGACGCTGATTGTTGACCGTTTTGACTTTCAAATCCTCGATTTCCGGCGGCGGTGTCTTATCCAGACCGGGAGAGGAAGCATTCATGGTGACATCCACGAAGCCCTCTTCTTTTGCGAGGGAAACGCCTTCGGGCAAATCGGAATTCTTGAAACGGCAACGACACAACAACGAATCTTTCGGAGCCTGGACGTCGGCATCCGCCGTGATGTGGTCCGCTGCCAGGCTGCCCTCGCATTTCAGCGACGTCTTCATCCCCTTGAACTCGCAATGCGAGACGATGGCATTGCCGCGCAAGGAGACGCACACCGGATTGCCCTTCACGACTGCGCAATCGACCTTCACATGACTCAGCGCCACAGCGCTATTGGACGTAATGTTGATCGCCGGCGAATAGGATGCCCGCCCACAGGCGCCACGGTACACTGCTGGACCAAGTGCGTTTGCCCGCCGTTGATAACCACAGCGCTATCGCCGATTTCCTCAAATGAACAGTTGTGGATGGCCACATGCCCCAGACTGACGGAACTGGGTGCCAAATCGATGCCCCGATGAGTCAGTTGACGAAACGTGCAGTTGCACAGGTTCAAGTTGTCGATCGTTACTCCGCCGGCTGCACCCTTGTCGCCTTTGTACACGCCGGCGGCCTTATCCTGACCGTGCGTGAATCCCGTTTTGCCGGCGATGAACTCGCAATCTTGCCAGGTTTGAAACTGCGAGGAATGCAGGTTGATGCAAGCCTCTTTCTGATCCGTGAAGCGGGTGCGCAGGAATAGCCCGGTTGGATTTCCCGTTCTTGCACCGACACCCGCTTGCGAGTTGTACCCGTAATTCCCTCCTGAGACCGTGCAATTGATAAGCCCTCGACAACTCCGCCGCGAACAGTCGACACCTGCCGGCCACTTGAGGATCGTCTTCTCCATCCCCGCGCCGACGACGAAACCGTTGGTCAGCGTTTTCTTGAATTCGTATGTCCCCGGACCAAGAAAAACCGAACCATCCTTGAGGAGAATCTTCTCGATATCCGCACCTGGTTTGCCGGTCATATCCTGAAGGTTGTGCTTCTCGAAGACGCCCGCGTCGATGCGCAAATCCTTCAGCGGCAAGCACCAGGGCTGTATCAGGTTCGCACCTTCGCTAGGGTACTTCGGCACCCCATTGGCGTCTTCTGGCGCGGACAAAAACTCGATACCTTTTTTGGACGGGTTCATCAGACAAACAGCCTTGTGCTCGGCAAAGTTGACGCTCAGGCCGCCGTTTTCCGTTGCGAATTGTCGCAAAAACGGGTCTGCCGCCACAATGCCGTCAACGTAGTGGAAACCCGGCAACGCCGACTTTCTCCCGACATTCCAGGGTTTGCGAATGGCCCCATGCCCCACGATGCGCGTCCGTTGTCCCTGGATGCAAATCACCGCGCCGCGATAGGCCGGGCCGGGCAGGTCGTGGCCGTATTCTTCGTGGCCGGCATATTTCAGTTTCTTGGGTGCCAAGGCGTAGAGTGCAGGGGTTGTCGCGGTTTCCGCACCGATGCTGGTACACAGAATCACGCAGTCATTGCCCCGGCTAATGTCCAGGACGGGATCGGCCCAACTGGCGTGGTCCGCCGTAAGGTGAGCGTATGTAACCCGGTTGCCGCGTGCGATCTGATGGGGAGTCCAGGCACGCTGACCCATCACCACGGGACTGAGAATATAGGAGCCTCGCCCATCCCCTTCGGGATCGGTTGCGTAGATGCGGATCGATGGTTCCCAGGTCATGTCGAATCGTTTGTCCGCGCCGATGATTCCCGAAAAGGGCTTGTGAATCAGGACATTCTTGACGAAACCGGTCAGTTGCAGAATGGGGCGTTGCCCTCCTTCACCATTATCTTTTGGGTGAAGCGGCGAATGCTCATCGAAGTACATCGAAACCGTATCGGCATGGATCAGATAAGTATTCTTCATCGGGCAGCGGAAAAACACGCATCGTTCCAGCCGGCCTGCCTTCTGGATAAACTGCGGCATCTCGTGCAGAATGAACTGACAATCGATCATATCGGCGTGGATTTCCCACTTGCCGGACCCGGAAATGAACTGAACGTCGACGACTTGCTTTTTCACCTCGATCGGCTTGTCATCCCTGGAATCGAAGATCACCGAGTCGCCGGGCTGCGCAGCATCGACGGCCTCTTGATGGCTCTTGAATTTGCTGCTGCGATGGATTTTGGCACCTGCTTTCAAACCCGATGGACCGGCACCGTAACCGAGCGGAGCCAGCTCGAAGATCGGCTCCTTGGGTTCCTCCTTCGGCGGCATTGGGTCGGGAACATCGGATACAGGCTGCTCTTGCTCCTTCGAAGCTTCGTTCTCGACCGTCTGTCGGGGATTGGTTTTCCAGAGATCCTTCCGGAAAATCAACAAACTGCCGCCGAGCATCAGTCCAAGCAACGACACGCCGATGAGAATGCCTCTCCAGTTTTTCCCGCTTTTTCGCGATGGGCGCGACCTTCGCGCCGATCTCCGATCTCCGATCGGCGGCAAGGGCGTGGCGTCGTCCAAGGATAGAGGTGCTTCAGGAGTACCGTTTCCCGATGGCTTGGTTGCGGCCTCGAAAATGGACGAGAAGGCGTTCACCGGAACTGCCTCTTTCTCCGCTTTCTCGGCCGCAGCGCAATACTTTGCTTCGACATCTCCAAGGCGAATCTTGTCGCCGGCTTTGAGGAACATCCGGATAACTTGTTTACCGTTGACGGCAACCGGCGGTTTCGACTCATGAATGATGATCGAATAGCCCTTGTTGCCGCGGACGAGCACGGCATGTTTCGGCGCGACGGATGGATCTTCGACAACGATGTTATTCGACTTCTTGCTGCCGATCGTAATGCGATCGGCAGTAAGCGCGACACGTTGACCGCTACGGGAGCCGTTGAGGAAGTGCAACTCGATCATGGGAAGCAAATCCGCGATGGTGGATCGAAACCCTCTATTTATCTTGTAAAGGATAATGGCACGCAGAGCAATCGTCGAAATGAAAACAAAGTGCTCTCCCAAGCACCTTTAGGTGGAGCTGGTGCAGGTCATTTCCCTGGCCCAACTTGCACTGGCTTATACACGAAGTTGGGCCGCCAATAGTCCCAACGAACGCATTCGACTTGCCGGTCAGGCCGAACAACTTCAGCAAGAGGCCGCTCTATTGCGTGAAGAACTCCGCATCAAGGACGCTCGCATGGCCAGAATCCCCGCGAGCAAACGGCCCCATTACGAACCTACCGAAAGACTGGCCATCCTCGAAGTGCGTGCCGCACGCTGCTGGTCGCTGGAGCGGACGGCCCAGGTGTTCCAGGTGAGCGCGGCAACTATTGCTTCCTGGGGCAAGAAACAACCCACTTCCAAACAAACTTGCCGGTTTCTCCGAGGGCTTATCGGTAAGGTCGGCACTGCACCCAAATACTTGATTACCGACTCCGGCACTCAGTTCACTTCCCTGGCGTTCCAAAACTGGTGCGAAAGGCACGGCGTCAAGCATCGCAAAGGCGCGATAGGCCAGACCGGGAGCATTGCTGTTTGCGAACGCTTCATTCGAACGCTCAAGGACGGTTGCACCCGAGTGTTGGGGATAATCCCTCTGCTACAGCGCTCCTTTCGCCGCGAACTGTCTCTGTTCTTTAACTGGTATAACCAGGACCGTCCACATATGACCCTCAAAGGCGCAACGCCAGATGAAATCTACTTCAATCATCGACCTGCCAATCGATCTCCTCGCTTTGAGCCGCGTCCCAACTGGCCGCGCGGTTCACCTTGTGCCAAGCCGCAAACACTGGTCAAGGGCCAGCCTGGAGTTGTCCTGGAAATGAAACTCCAGTTCACCGCCCGCCGTCGTCACCTCCCATGCGTCAAGCTCAATCGCGCAGCTTGAACTTTTCACAAAAAAACCAGACTGGATCACGCTACCTCTGCGCACCGTCGTTCGCCAAGCAAATTCCGGCACGAACTTCCCGCGATTTTGCCGTGAAAAAAACCTGGACAGAACTCCACACAAGATTCGCTGGACCAACACAGCTTTGGCAATTCCTTTGGGGCTACAATTTCTATACTTCACGACTGGCATCGGACCATTCTCTGCGGTTCCAAACAGGACTTTGCCCTCCAATTGGGTTAAATGAAATTCTGGGATCATCTGACTGAAGCAAGGTAATGAAACGCTTCCCAAACAGTAACTTTCCATAGGCAGCTAGCGAAATCGCATGTAAAACCGCTTCTGCCGCTTCTTGATCAGCGGATGCGAATTGTTCAAAGCCTCGAAGAACAAACGCGAATCCACCCTCGTCGGCGATTTCGTGGTGATACAAATAATCGACAAACCCTTGGTAAGTCGGTTCCATTACGGAAATACCAATCGATTGAAGGATAACACGAAGGATCGCAGCTTCACTACAGCAACTATGACAGTCCACTTCAGCAACCGAATAACCCTGTTCTCGGAGCCATTCGATGGCATCTTTCAAGACATTTTGCTTATGAAAAAGGGCAATCGGTCCGGATCGCAATAGCTCCCAATCAAGCCGCGATTCAACATGCCCCTCGTCTGTTTTTCCATAAACTTCAGATTGACGAAATGAAGCCAATTTAACTCTCCCACTTGCATGGTACTGGCTGATAGTGTCAACGCCATTTTCCGATAAGTCCCAGCTACTAGTTGACGTGGCGCTACTTTCCGTCATGGTGTAGCTGGTGTCGAAAGTTTCATCGGTCGTCTGCAAGTGCTCAATACCGTTCGTCGTCTGCGTCAACGAGAATGGCTGAGTACTATACTCGTTGACGGTATAGCTGTAACCGTTGTAGACTCCCGAATCAGTTAGGGAATGTGTGATGTTTCCAGTTTCCGTCAATGTTGAGGATTGCGATATCGTGTTACCGATCAGCGTAAAAGCATCGCTTTGATTTTGGACTTCCGTGTAATCGTCAGCGAAGCTGGTTGAGCCGCTGACTTGCTCTTTAGTAGTGGCGTTCGACTCGGTGCCGATGCGAGTGTAGTTTCCGGCAAGGCTGTTGCCCGTCGCCGTGTAGCTTTGCGTGCTGGTCACCTGATTGCTCAACGTGTACCAGGCGGGGCTATCGCTTGCCGTCTCCCGCCACTCTCGCTGCTCGAACTGGCATTGCTCAACGTATAACTGCCGGTCAAACTGTCGGCCGTCTTGGTTTGCGTGCTCGTGGCGGTGTTGGTCGAGGTTAGCGTATATCCCAGACCACTGTCGTTGCCGATCTCCGACGACACTGTGCTGTCGGTTGTGACCAGGGTTTGCGTACTCAGGCCCGTGACAGAGTCATTCGACTGGCTGTTGACTACCGTGGTGGCGATATTATCGGTCTGCGAATAGGTCAAACTGCTTGGGCCGCCCGGCCCGTATCGGTATTGATCGTGGTCTGAGTGTTGTCATCGGTCGTCGTCAGCGAAGTCGTCGAACCGTTGTTCGTGGTCGAGCTGTTCGCGATATTGCTGCCGCTTCCGGCAAAAGCGAAAATTTGTAGCAATTTGTAGCGTTTTGTTCCGACGCCTTGTAGGAGGCATCCGATTCGTGGGCGAATTCACCACATCCTTTAGGCGGAGGCTGCTTCCAGCAAGAGCGAAAACTTGTAACATTTTGTAGCACGGCGTTCGGGAATTCGATCGTTCGTATTTGCGATCATTGGTGTACAAACCGATTTTTGTAGCAATTTGTAGCGTCTGCGCACCGGTTTCGGGCCCTCATCTGAAAGCAACTTCGCCAGAATATCAAATCAATAATCGTTGGATTGAGGCGAAGTTTCTTGGAAGCGTTTTGTAGCGTCTGCGCCCGTTTCGGGCCCTCATCAGCAAAAACCTCGGCAATCCATCAAATCGATAAGCGTTTGATTGGCTCTTAGTTCTTGGAAGCATTTTGTTCCGACACCTTGTAGGAGGCATCCTATCCGTGGGCGAATTCACCATATCCTTTAGGCGGAGGCTGCTTCCAGCAAATGCGAAAATTTGTAGCAATTTGTAGCGTCTGCGCCCGGTTTCGGGCCCTCATCTGAAAGTAACTTCGCCAGAATATCAAATCAATAATCGTTGGATTGAGGCGAAGTTTCTTGGAAGCAGACCTTCGGGAGTACGTTCGGTCGCATTTGAGATCAATGATGTGCAAACGGTTTTTTGTAGCAATTTGTAGCGTCTGTCGCCGGTTTCGGGCCCTCATCTGAAAGTAACTTCGCCAGAATATCAAATCAATAATCGTTGGATTGAGGCGAAGTTTCTTGGAAGCATCGCGCTCACTGCTTCGTTTGTCTGGTTACCCAATGGTTGATCCGCAATCGAAATTGTGTAACAATTTGTAGCACGGCCATTCGGAAGTTCGTTCGTTCGCATTTGCGATCATTGCTGTACAAACCGATTCTTGTAGCAATTTGTCAAAGATCATGTGGGCAGCGAGTGTAGCCAAGCTCACTTGGGCAGGTAAACTTGTCGGACAGCCAGAGATCGAATTACACCCGAAGCACAAATGGAGTTTATTCCACTACTTTATTATAGTGAACACATGTTTTGATTCCAAACCCGGAATAGCTTCCTGATACGGAGGCTCGTCCTCAAGCACTATGCTCGACTCGCCATTCAGTAAGTTTTGGCAACCCGAGCACCGCACCGTGCCGGGTAATGACAATTGCCGATCGTAGGATCAACGAATTCGCCGCTCCCTTTCCTATCGCCGCGCAACGACTATAACACTTGCTCAAGGACCGGAATTGCACCGCGAGTTGACCGGCAATTCCCCCTTGAACTCTGCTCGGCAACGCTATATACCTAGTGGTGAAGTTTGTGTGTAAGCGGGTGTAACTCAGTGGTAGAGTACCTCGTTGCCAACGAGGTTGTCGTGGGTTCAAGTCCCATCACCCGCTCTTCACTCCCTTGCCACAATGCCGGTTTACGCAGGCCGAGAAGTCCAGGCGATTCGGTGCCTGACCCGATGCCGTCGCTTCCCGGCTCTCTTTGTTTGAAGGGAGATGCCATCATGACCGACGAAAGCACCCGACATCGAACTGCCTAGCTGCCACCGATTCTCCTGAGATGGAAACCACGACGACCGACGAGGGAAAGTTCGCCGCAAACCGTCGAAATCACGGACGTCGGTCCGTGCAAGAAGCACATCAAGGTCACCGTGGATCGCAAGGCGATCGACGAACGCTTCAACGAGAAGTACACGGAACTGGTGCGAAGCGACACGTCGCAGGTCAATGGCTTCCGGCCGGGCAAGGCGCCGCGCAAGATCATCGAACGCCGGTTCAAGTCGTCGGTCGAGGAGCAGGTGCGCAAGGAAGTGTTGATGGCGAGCCTGGAACAACTGGCGACGGAAAACCAGATTTCGCCCGCTCGCGCCGCCCGATCTCGATCCCGACGAAACTCGAGATTCCCGACCAGCGGGCGATTTCATCTACGAATTCGACGTCGAGGTGCGCCCGGAGTTCGACCTGCCGCCTTACAAGGGATCTGACGCTCAAGCGGCTCGATCAAAACGTTCACGCCAGGCCGACATCGACCAGAGGAACAACGCGAATCCTCGAACCGCCGGCCAGCTGGTGCCCAAGGAAGGCGCCGATGCGAGGGTCGAATTGAACGACTTCATCATTGCCGACGTCGACCATGACGTTCGGCGACCAGGAGCTCAACAAGCTGAACGAGATTCCGCGTTCGGGTCGAAAAGCAGCTCGGCCGTCGAGGATGGCGTCGCCGAAGATTTCGGCAAGACGATGGCCGGCGCCAAAGCAGGCGAAGAACGCAACGTCGATCATCAAATTGGCCGAGCAGCGTCAACGGACGACTCTGCAGGGCGGCCGGTGATCCATGCGGCAAGTTCACTATCAAGGACATCAAGGTGATCCGAATTGCCGGAACTGACGTCAAGAAATGCTCGCGGCAATTTCGGCGTTCGCAACGAAGACCAATTCCAGCGAACTGATCGCGGCCGGGCTTGAACCGCCGGCTCGAATACGTCCAGCGACAGAGCTTCCGCGAACAGATGCTGGCAAGCTTGATCGAGGCGGCCCGAAATGGGAGTTGCCGCGCGACCTGCTCATGCGACAGGCCAGGCGGCACGATGTCTCGACGAGTCATGGAAATGCGTCGATGCCGGCATGAGCGACGAGGAGATCAAGGGCCGGCAGCGACTTCTGGAACAGGACGTTGTGGCCAGCACGGCCAGAGCGCTCAAGGAGCATTTCATCCTGCAGAAGATTGCGGAGGAGGAAAAAATCGAGATCCAGGATGCTGATATCGACACCGAAATCGACCGCATCGCCGATCGGACTGGATGAAAGTCCCCGCAAGGTCCGGGCACGCCTGGAGAAAGGAAGATCATGATCGAGAGCGCTTGCTACCGAGCTGCTGGAACGGCAGGCGCTCGATCGGTTCTTCAAAGTGCGGAGTACGAAGACGTCGAATTGAAGATCCGAGGACGAGGAAGGCGAAGTTGCCACGGTTTCAGAAGGAGCGGTTCCAGGTTCCACCGATGCAGGATCACCAACGAGTTACTAAGGTTCCATAGCGTCAGCGACAAATGAGTGGACTACATCGTTACTCCTCACGCTCCGCGTGAGGAGTAACGATGGCCCGATGTTGACGGTTAGAAAGGTTGACACGATGAGCGAATTGTTTCCCGAAGTGAACATGGGGCCTTTGTCTGACCCCAAGATTCAACGACAACCGCGATTACACGCGGATGCGGCAGATGTCCACCGGCGACCTGCTGCTGGACAACCGCATCGTTTTCCTCGGCAGCACCGCCCGAAACGGCGGCAACCCCGCCATCACGGACTTCCTGGCCAACATCACGATCCAGAAGCTGCTGTTCCTGCAGTACGAGAATCGCACCGCAGGAAATCCACATGTACATCAACTGCCCCGGCGGTTCGGTTGACGGCGACGCTGGCGATTTACGACACCATGCAGTTCTTGGAATGCCCGATCAACACCTACTGCATGGGCCTGGCCGCCAGCGGAGCGGCGATCATCCTCGCGGCCGGCACCAAGGGAAAACGCTACGCCCTGCCCAACTCGAAGGTCATGGTGCACCAGCCCTGGGGCCAGGTTCCTTACGCCCAGGTGTCCGACATCGAGATCACCGCCAACGAATTCATGAAAGACCGCCAGCGACTGAATGAGATCCTGGCGAAGCACACCGGCCAGCCAATCGAAATGATCGAAAAGGAAACCGAGCGCGATCGTTTCTTTGACGCCGGCCGAAGCCAAAACATTCGGCATCGTGGACGACGTGCTGCACAAGGTGAACGCTACGAAGAAGTAGTTCCAGGTTCCAGGTTCCAAGTTCCAAGTTGGGAACCCGGCAACCCTTCAGGTATTCAACTTGGAACCTGGAACTTGGAACTTGGAACTCCTGATGTCGCTACAACCGGAATCATCGCTCTCGATTGGACTGGCTCGCCTGCAAAGTGTTAGACAACCGTCCCACGACGGAATTCCATCATTCCCAACACCCGAGCACCCGATTTACGAGTAAGGGCCGGTGTATCTGAATGGAGAATACCCGATGCCCCTGGTCCCCTATGTCGTGGAGCGAAGCGGCCGGGAAGAGCGCAAGTCTTCGACATCTACAGCCGGTTGCTCAAAGACCGGATTATCTTCCTGCAAGGCCCGATCGACGACGTCAGCGCCAACCTGATCATCGCCCAGATGCTGTTCTTGCAGTTCGAGGACCCGAAGTCGGACATTCACCTGTACATCAACAGTCCCGGCGGGTCGGTGACCGCCGGCATGGGCATTTACGACACCATGCAATACGTCACTTGCGACGTGGCGACTTACTGCATCGGCCAGTGCAGCCAGCATGGGAGCGGTGCTGCTTTGTGCCGGGCACGAAAGGGAAGCGCAATGCCCTGCCGAATGCCCGCGTGATGATTCACCAGCCGCTGGCAGGCACCGAAGGCACGACGACCGAGATCCTGATCCATGCCAAGGAGTTCATCCGCACCAAGAAGCACCTGAACGAGATTCTGCTCAAGCACACGGGCCAGACGTTGGAGAAGATCGAGCAGGATACGGATCGCGATAAGTTCATGGACTCAAGAGGCCCTCGAGTACGGTATCGTCGACAACGTGCTGGAACGGCTGACGGTCGGCAAGACGTAGGTCCAGGTTCCATGTGCGGGTATCCGAGGGTTGCCGGTTTCCCAGGGTGCGCCGAGTACGGCGACCCTGGGCTTTGTTGTACCCCTTCAGGGTACGTGCAGACGCTTCGCGTAGGTTCCCAGGGCCTCGCCCAGTACGGCGACCCCGGGCTTTGTTGTGGTACCCCTTCAGGGTACGTAGAGACGCTTCGCGTCTTCGGTCTTTGCACCTTGAAGGAGTGCCACAACACAGCCCAGGGTCGCGGTACTCGGCGGCACCCTGGGTCACCCTGGGCATTATTTTGTCGGAAGGATTCCCGCGCGGATGCGTCGTTTCTTTCCCATTATCGTGATCTTGATGCCGATCCTTCTAGTCGGCTGCCGGACCAATTCACGCACTGATCTCATCGAAGCCGAGTTGAGGACCAAGGACCGCCAACTCCGCGAGCTCCAGGGCGCCGTCAAGGCCTGGAGATGATGAATCAATCTCTCGAAGGTGAACTGCTTCATCGCAACGGCCTGGCACCTCTGCCCCCCAATACTTCTTCTGCCGTGCTTGGTCCAAAGGATCTGGTTCTTGCCACCGGAACCGGCGGTGTGCGCGAACATCAAGAACTGGGCGACGATGCCTTGCAAGTCGTCGTTCTGCCACGCGATGAGGACGGAAATCCAGTTCGGGCTTTGGGGGAATTGGTGGTTTATGCCTTCGAAGTCCAACCCGGCGGAACGAAGACTCCGCTGTGCGGCTGGACGGTGGGAATCGACGAGTTAAGGCGCACCTGGAAAAATGGATTGATCAGCAAAGGCTATCACGTGGTCTTGCCGTGGAAACAACTGCCAACGCGCGAAAAACTGCGAGTGGTGGCACAACTTCGTCTTCCCGATGGCCGGGTGTTGGAAGCCGAAAAGGAAATCAGCATTCGCCCACCGAAGCCGGGAAGCATCGTACCAATCAAGCCGATGCCTGCTGTCGAAGAGATTTCGCCCGACGTTCCCGGCCCATCGTTGTCAAAACGAGCAGCAGAGATATTGCCACCTGTTCAGAAATCCCAAATCCACTAACCACGAATAACACGAATAGCACGAATAAGACAAAAGGATCACATTTATATCAACAAATAAATACATGGATTGTCTGTAGTGCGTTTGGCATTTATTCGTGTTATTCGTGCTATTCGTGGTGAATGTTCTTCGATTTACACGTCAATTTCATCGGTTGCTACCTGATCCGCATTGGTCATAATTGCCGTGTAGCGATGGCTGGCATCTTTTCCCAAGAGATGATCGAAGGTTTCATCCGCCTTCTGCTGATTGTCGATCTCCACTTTCAACAATGTCCGTTTCCGACGATCGAGTGTTGTTTCGTTTAACTGCGTAGCGGTCATTTCACCCAAACCTTTGAACCGCATAATCTTGTATGTCGCATTGGTGCGCAGTTTGGCGAGAATTTCTTCTTTGTGTTTGTCGTCGTGCGCCCAATGCTTATCCTTCCCCACCGTGATGCAATACAGCGGAGGCTGGCCAAGATAAACGTGCCCCTTCTGAATCAGTCCGTGCATGTGGCGGAAGAAGAAGTCGAGCAATAGCGTCGAGATGTGATGGCCATCGGCATCGGCGTCCATCAGCAGAATGATTTTCCCATAGCGCAAGCCCGCAATATCGAATTTATCTCCCGCACCCGTGCCGATGGCGGATACGAGATCGGACAGCTCTTGATTGCCCAGAACCTTGATGGTTGTTAGCCCTTCGCCATTGAGGATCTTGCCTCGCAACGGCAGCACGGCCTGGGTTTTATTGTCGCGGCCCTGTTTCGCGGAACCGCCTGCTGAGTCCCCTTCGACGATGAACAACTCGCTTTCATCGATGTCTGTCACCTTGCAGTCGGCAAGCTTCCCAGGCAGATTGAGCCGCGCGAACCGGCCGTCTTTCGCTCCTTCGCGGCTGCATCCCTCGAAGCGAGGCGTGCTCTGGTGGCAGAGGCGATCCGTTCGATGATTCTGTCGGCGACGGACTTGTTTGCGCTTAGCCAGGTTTCCAAGGCTGGCTTTACAAATCGTTCCACCGCAGCGGTCATTTCCGGATTATTGAGCGTTCTTTGGTTTGTCCCTGGAACATCGGTTCCCGAACAAACACTGAGAGAACACCAACGATGCCTTCCCGAATATCATCTGGTGTCGGGACCGGTGCCTTGTTCTTCACCTCGTGGGTTGCCATATGACTGCGAATTGCCTCGACAATCCCGTCTTTGAAGCCTTTTTCGTGGGTTCCTCCTGAGGCGGTACGGATACCGTTCACATAAGAACGGAACGATTCATCAGTGGATTCTGTCCACTGTAAAGCAGCTTCCATTCTTTCGCCGTCGCGCGCGCAACGCTGAAGGAAATATCGGTTGTGGTCGGTTTTTCTCCATCCTTGATGAGCTTTTGCAGATATTCCGGAATCCCGCCAGGATGCGCCAGGTCGTGCGTTTCGCCGGTCAATTCGTTTTTGAAAATAATTTTCAAACCGGAATGGATATAGGACATATCTTCCAGATGGGTACGAATCTCCTCGGCATTGAACTTGGTGGTTTTGAAAATCGTTTCGTCGGGTTCAAAGTAAATCGTCGTTCCGTGACCTCGAAAGGGGTTCACTTTTTCGAGTTTGGAAGTTGGAATGCCACGTTCAAAGGTCTGCTTCCATTCAAAGCCATCGCGCCGGATCGTTGCAACCATTTTCCGAGAGGGCATTTACAACCGATGCACCCACTCCGTGCAGACCGCCAGAAAAATGGTAACCGTCCGCCTGCCCAAACTTTCCACCGGCATGCAAGATCGTCAGCACCAATTCAACGCCCGACTTCTTGTGTTTGGGATGAATATCGACGGGAATGCCGCGGCCATTGTCGATGACGGTGAGGGCATCACCCGGCTTGTGCAAAATCACCGTGATGCTGTCGGCGTGGCCGTTGAGATATTCATCGACGGAGTTATCGACGATTTCCCAGACGAGATGATGAAGCCCCTTGCTATCGACGCTGCCGATATACATCGACGGGCGCTTGCGGACAGGTTCAAGACCTTCCAAAACCTGGATGGAGTCGGCAGTGTTATAGGCGCTGGTCGCGGTGCTCATAGAGCGTCTTTCCTCTTCCTTTGATGTCCTGCTTCCGTGAACGTAGGGCAAGCGTCTCGCTTGCCCCGCGTTTGCTTGCAAACGCCGGTACTCAATGAGACCAACAAGGGCGACACTCAAACAGGTAAGCGAGACGCTTACCCTACGTATTGCAATGACACTCAAATCGGTAAGCGAGACGCTTACCCTGCGTATTGCAATGACACTCAAATCGGTAAGCGAGACGCTTACCCTACGTATTGCAATGACACTCAAATCGGTAAGCGAGACGCTTACCCTACGTTCATCTCAATCGAACAACGTACCATCTCCCGTCCCATTGCGCTCGGGATCTCGCGGTTTGGGAGCAGGTTTAATGCCCGCCTCCACGTCATCCCAATTGGTCAACTCGATCGGTGGGGGAACCACTCGAACCAGATTCGTTCGCTTTACCACTTCGGTTCCTTTCCCGCCACGATTGACCGTTGGATACGCTCCGCGCCGGAACTCCTTGCTGATACCACCCGATGTCTCTACGACCAGCGCATCGTGTCGATTGGTGACCAGCGCTCCCCCCAGACATTTGTCGTTCTCGTGCAGTTTGATTCCCATTACACCTTTCCCGGCCCCCGACAAGATGTTTACCTGCGACAGAAGGAAATGAATGAGATGCCCCTCGCCGGAAGCAAGGAATACGCTCTCTTCTTCGCCGCGCAGCACGCGTACCATCACTACCTTATCTACATCTTCCAGACGAACATAACGCCGGCCGGTCTTGGTCGATGCAATTCGGAACGTTGAGTACGGTACGCGCAAGACGTAGCCTGCACTCGTAGCCACCAATACATAGGGGCCTGGAATATCGTCGTTCTCGCCTTTGATTTCTTCGGGAACGAAGCGTGAATCGGTCGTGTCGGCGGCGATGATCTTGACCTGATCGGGGATCTTGAAAAACTTGGTGATAGGCTCGCCATAGCCGGAACTCGCCGGAACTTCATTGATTCGCAAGGTATAGGCAGTTCCATCGTCCGAGAAGAAGACAACGTGGTCGAGCGTGCTGCCCGGAACGACGGCGATGACTTCATCGCCTTCACGCACACGTGTCTTTTCGACCGAGTCCAGTCGGCCCACGCGCTTGATCCAGCCATCTTTGGTCAGCACGACATTGGTGTTTTCCTTGACGATGTACTGTTCTTCGTCGAACTCCAGGACATCCTCATCGGAAGCCATGCGCGTGCGTCGGCGCTCGCCGAAAGTCTCGACCAGGGCGGTAAACTCTTCCTTGATGATTCCCCATCGCTTGGACTCCGATCTCAATATCTCATCGATACGCTTGGCTTCTTTGGTTTTCTCTTTCAACTCCTCAAGGATCTTCTTGATTTCAAGCTGGGCGATTTTGTAAAGCTGAGCGTCGAGAATTGCCGTTGCTTGTTCTTCATCCACCTCGAATGCCGTTATCGAGTTTCTCGGCGGCATCCTGCTTGCCGCTCGATTCGCGGATGAGCTTGATGGCCCGATCCAGACCATCGAAGATGATGCGGAAGCCTTCCAGAATGTGGATTCGTTTGCGTAATTGAGCGAGTTCAAACTCGAATCGCTTCGTAACCGTAATGCAGCCGAAAATCGAGAAAACAGCGGAGCATCCCCTTCAAGCCGAGCCGTTCCGGTTTCGGTTTGCCATCGGGTCCAGGAACCAGGCACGTCATGTTGTACGAGAACGTATCTTGCAAATTCGTGTGTTTATAGAGGTAAGCCATCACCAGGTTGGGATCGGTTCCCGGCTTCATGTCCAGTGCGATCCGCAGCCCGTCTTTTTCATTCGTTTCGTTGCTCAATCCGGTAAGTTGCGGCAATTTCTTCGCTTCGATCAGGGCACCGATGTCGTTTTCGAGTTTGCCCTTATCGACATTGTAGGGGATCGACGTAATAATGATTTGCGGCTTCTTTCCGCTCTCGCCTTCGGTTTTCCATTCCGCTTGAATCTTGATCGTTCCTTCGCCTTCTTCATAGATATTCCGTAGCGTCGATCGATCGGTAATGATCTTGCCGCCGAGGGGAAAATCGGGCCCCTTGACCCTCTGCATCAGTTCAGCGGTTGTGGCTTCGGGATTGTCGATCAGGTGGATACATGCTCGCACCACTTCGCCGAGATTGTGCGGCGGGATGTTCGTCGCCATGCCGACCGCGATGCCCGAAGAACCGTTCAACAACAGGTTGGGGAACTCTGCCGGCAGAACAACCGGTTCCAGCAATTCGCTGTCGTAAGTCGGGCGCATCTCGACGGTATTTTGCCGGAGTTCGCGAAGCATCTGTTCGGCGATCTTCGTCAGCTTCGCTTCAGTGTACCGATCGGCAGCGGGCGGATCACCATCGACCGAACCAAAGTTTCCCTGCCCATCGACCAACGGCACCAACATGACCCAGCTTTGGGCCATGCGCACCAGAGCTTCATACAGCGCCAAGTTGCCGTGCGGGTGATACTTTCCCATCACATCGCCAACGATACGAGCACATTTAATCGTTCTGCCATCCGCACGGAGGTGAAGATCGTTGTACATCGTGTAGAGTATCCGGCGTTGCACCGGCTTCAGGCCGTCGCGCACATCGGGCAAAGCTCGTGAGGTAATGACCGAAATCGCGTATCGCAAATAGCGATCGTGGGTTTCGCGGGCGATGGAAACCGTCTGAATATCTTCCGCCATGTTCCAAGTTCCGTTTCGAGTTCCAAGTTCCAGGTTCCAAGCTCCAGGTTCCAAGTTCAAAACCCGAAGGGTTCCTGGCGGGCCTCGCAAAGCCTCGACCCGCCCTACACGATTCGCTGACGCCAATTTCCCAACAGGATCTTAATCATCACGATTTTAGCAGAGTGGAACCCAAGTAAATATGTCGGTTTGTACACTGAAACTAAAAAAGCCTTCGGCAATTGCCCGAGTTCCAAGTTCCACGTTCCAAGTTCAAAACGCCAATGGTTTAATGGTTTTCAACTTGGAACGTGGAACTTGGAACTTGGAACTTACTCAATTAAATATGTCGGTTTGTACACCAAAACGAAAAAAGCCTCCGGCAATTGCCGGAGGCTTTCGAGGAGGCAAGATAATCGGTGAATATTTACTTCTTCATCGGCTCGGATGGCGTTCCCTGGAAAGGATAGCACTTGTTGCATTCCTTCAGATGTTGCTCGTAGGAGGCAGGGACACGTTCAAATTTCTGCAACCTCCAGAGGGTCATCATCGTCTTCCCTTCGTTCAAATCGGCTGCCTTCAGCAAGGTCTCCTGAAACTTCTTGACCGTTGCCTCATCCATGTGTCCCTGGCGAACTGCGACGCAGGCCTGAGGGAACACGGGCGATTCCGAAAGGATTTTGAGGTTCTTGAACTGACCTGGGTTGTTCAATCGAAAATACTCCAACCCTACCGAATCCACGCAGGTGACCGTTGCCTTTTTCTCGATCACATCGAAGATCGCATCGGTGACGGAACCTGCCTGCAACTCTGCCTTGAATTTGTTCTTATCCAGAAACTTCTTTTTTTGCTCATCCAGAAACAGTTTGGTGTGTACTTTCGTTCCAATGGGAAGAGTAAGGATTTCATCTTTGAGATTCCCCAGATTCTTGGCATCGCAATTCCATCGGACCAGGAGATATACCTGGGTTGGGGGTTGGTTGGGTAGAACCACGACCAGCGGTACCAGATCCTTATGCTTGGCCTTGGCCCAGGCAAATTCGTGCCCCTGGAAGACAGCCAGGTGCAGCTTGCCGCTTTGCAATTGATCCGCGACGATCATTGCATCGGGCAGGTGTCGAACATCGCCGTTAATACCGGTCTGCTCCTTCATCAATTGAAGGAACGGTTGCGTAAGCCCATCGCGCAGAAATACCGGCACACCTTGAAACAAGGTTTCCGGCAGGCCGATCTCGACCTTGGCAGGTTTCTTGGGTTTTGCCGGAATCGGCTCCTCTGCAAAAAGCGGAGATCGAACTCCACACATCAGAGTCAATCCGAAACACAGTACGATCCGAATAGACATTCTCACAATCTGCCTCCTCAAAAAGCGACCAAAACCCGGTCGCGTCCTATCGACCGGGATAATTCACTATGATGCCGCCGCCGGTGATCCGTTCCAAAGACGCAAGGCTCACAATTTGCTGAAAGCGAGCCTCATTGAAAGCCGCCAGTGCTTCGGTATACGCTGCCTGCGCCTTGATTACATTTTCGACGGTAACTCCCTTGAATCCTTCTACATCGGCAACCTTGCGCAGCCGAGTGAGAAGATTCTTCGATGCCTTCACCTGTTCGTTTTGGGCGAGAGCAGCCTTCTTGGTCCACTCGTCCCACACGGTGAAAGCATTTTTGGTTTCCAGAACTACGAGGTTCCGGGTTTTTTCCAGAACCGCATCGGCTCGAATGCTCAAATCCTGAATTTTGGCGGTTCGATTCTCGCGGTTGCCCACCAGATGCGGAGGCATCTCCGGCGCGATGGCATCCGGACGATATTCACCATCCTTGCTGCCGCCGGGGATCAGCGTGTGATGAATATCCGCCGTCAACGTGTAAGTGTTGGTTCGAAGACGTAACCGGATCGACCATTGGGCGAAAACCTCCAGCCTCGTCACCTCCGAAGCGATCGAGGCCAACATGACCTCTCCGCGCCGGGCTAAAGCGAGGTCGATCAGTTGTTTGCGATCCAATTTCGCATCGATCTCAGGCAAAGAGTCGTTCGGAATGTTGAAGTCGTCGTTCTCGGATAAGCCCATAGCCTCAAGAAGAGCAGCCTTGCCCCGTTCGACGCCCGATTCTGCGGTAATGGCCTTGCTCTTCGCTGTCGCCAATGCAATGTTCAAGCTGTCCAGGGTACTTTGATTGATGTCGCGACCGGGACCTTCTTTGCTGTTGACGATCTTGTCGGCTTGATCGCGGTATATTTGAATGAGATCGATCAGCTCTTTGAGGGCTTTTTGTTGCTCCTTCGCATAAACAATGGTGTAATAGGTCCATACGACGGCTTGAGTGACTTCCTGCTCCGCTTGAAGCAACTCGGCCTGACCGGCCTCGATGCCTTTAACCGCCTGTTGCCTGCGATATTTGAGGTCTGGGATTATCACATGGCCGAGGAAGCGAGTATCCTCAATTCCCAGCTGCGCTTTTTCGGCGGAAGCCAGCGAGGCGCGGACGGCAATGAGTTTGGGCTGTTTCTCCTTGGCGATCTTCAGGCAATCGCGGAGCGTATAAACCGGTATCGCGGCCGGCGATTTGGGAGTTCCAGTTTCGATGCCTTTTGCAGGAATTCCGTTGCCAAGACTGGGCTGCGCGGTGGCTGGAACCACTAATAGAATTAACCAGATAACGAGGGTGCAATAAATCGAGCGCAACCACGAAGCGTTCGGCAGTGAAGATTGCATGTGCCTTTCCTTGCCCAACTGGGATAAAACACGATGGCGTCAAACAAGTCGAATCGGCAAAAGAACGAGGACTATGAATTGAATCGGTTTCAGAGCTTCACAGGCTGCACCTTGCACGGAGGTAACTTTAGCTTTTTAATTGGGAAAATACCCAAAACGCCGAGCGGGACGATTATGATGGATTGGTCAAAAACGAGTAGAATATCCGAACAGATTTGTTGAAGTGCGGAGGAACTTCCGTGATGCAAGAACCCAGCCCCGCTGTTCAACGCGCCATCGAAACTGCCGCCACCCTCGCGCGAAGCGGGTCACGATGAGGTCGGCTCCGTTCATCTGCTGCGCAGCCTGCTCTCCGAAGACGAAGGACGAGCAGCGACACTCATCAACGGCCATGGCGGCGATGTCGAGAATATCCGCAAACGACTAACGTGCGTACGAGTGACGATCGGTTGTCCGGTCTCAGAAATACTTCAAAACGCCCAATCCCTCTCCCGGCAATCGGGTGATGGAACCATCACCAGCGAATACTTCTTTCTCGCTCTTCTTCGCGATGACGACCTGAGAAGCACGATGCTCCAGGAAGGTCTGAATGTGACCGCACTTGAGGCAACCATCATTGGTCCGGAAACGCCGGCCATTGAAATGTCCGAGACCATTTATCTGATGGAACCGCCGGAACAGATCGCCACGGCCCGCATTCTGGACGCCAATGCCAACCGTGCCCGCGAAAGTCTGCGCATCCTCGAGGACTACAGCCGATTCGTCTTGAACGATGCCTACCTGATGCGCGAATTGAAATCGCTACGCCATGAGCTGGCCAAAGTCCTCGACCGATTCCCGGAATCTCTGTTTCACGCAGGGCGCGAAACGCTGACGGATGTTGGCACCAGTATCAGTACGGCGATGGAGATGCACCGCGATTCCTCCCACCACGTTGCCCTCGCCAATGCCAAAAGGCTCCAGGAAGCGCTGCGAACTCTGGAGGAGTTCGGCAAGATTCTCGACCCTGCGGTGGCTCAAGAACTGGAGCAGCTGAGATATCGAAGCTATACACTGGAACGATCGCTCTGGCTCGGTTCCGATGCTCGGGCGACTCGCAGATGCTCGTCTGTATGTTTTGCTCACCGGTTCCCAGTGCCAGGCCGCTATGGACTGGACCATCCAGGAAGCTGCTGCGGGCGGCGCTGATGTTTTTCAACTCCGCGAAAATGATTTAGACGATCGGGAATTGCTCCAGCGCGCTCGCGACGTTCGGCGCTGGACGAGGCAGACCGGAACTCTTTTCATTCTCAACGATCGCCCCGATATCGCCAGACTGTCGGAGGCAGATGGAGTACATCTGGGGCAAAATGATATGTCGGTCAAGGATGCCCGAATCATCCTGGGTCCGGACGCCATTATTGGCGTCAGCACGCACGACATCGGACAAGTTCGGCAAGCGATTCTGGATGGCGCAACCTACCTTGGGGTGGGTCCGACGTTTCCTTCGTTGACCAAGCAATTTGAGCAAATATCGGGTTTGGAGTTTGTCAGAGCTGCACTGGCGGAAACATCTCTCCCTGCGTTCGTGATCGGCGGGATCAATCCGACCACGATCAAGCTGGCGGTGCAGGCCGGGGCTGAGCGCATCGCGGTTAGTTCGGCGATTGCAGCCGCCCAGAATCCTCGTTCGGTTGCCGTTGCCTTACGGGAAGCACTCACCGGATGAGCGGCAAACGATTCGAAGGTTCCCAGGGTGCGCCGAGTACGGCGACCCTGGGCTTTGTTGGCGCACTCCTTCAGAGTGCCCAGACCGAAGACGCTGCGCGTCATCCGTCTTTGAATCGCGAGGCGTTCCGGTCTGGGCGTCCTGAAGGGACGCGCCAACAAAGCCCAGGGTCGCGGTACTCCGCGCACCCTGGGTGTTAATTACGGCTTCGCAAACAACTCTTTCGGAAATGTATCCGCGAAATCGTAGCTCGATTCCTTCCATTCAACGGCCTTGCGTCCATCGGCAGTTAGCATTTGCTTGCTGGGAAGCTTCAAGCTTCCGAACTCCTTGTAGTCGCTATAGGTGCATTCTTTCACCACGAAGGCCCCCGCTTCCTTGCCCTTGAATGTGGTTCGCACGAGCAGTCCTGTCGTCTTGTCGAAATACAGCGAGACATCCGGCCGATTTCGATAGGACGCTTTGAATCCAACCGCTGGGTTCGAGTTGATATTGGTTTCCGGCAGGACCGTGAGCGTAAAGACCTTCTCTTTGAGCGGGAGCAGGGACGCAACCCAAAGAGCATGTGTGTCCCCCGTATAGACTTCCAGTTCCTCGGACGACGCCACGGTCGCAGCCATTCCGCCAATCTTCGACCAGCCATTGTTGCCGTCCACGACAAAAGTGAGCCGCAAGTCTCCATCACCTCGCGACACGACCCAATCGAATGCGCGTTTTTCTCGGCGCATCGGTCATGATTTTCCGGGTCGTTGCCATTTCGCCCGCCGGGGTAAATATGACACCTTTCTGACTGATGATTGCCATGCGCAGCTTCTCGAGTTTTCCTCCTTTTCCTGTGTGCGCTGCGATCGCTTTTTCCAGGATCTCAAGAGCTTTGTCGTCGGCATGAAGTGGGTTTGGGATCAGAGTTACGAGCAAGATCAGAACGACAACCCGAAACATGGCCATTCCTCAAATGGGTTGAAAAAGAGAGACTTGCTGTCTGTTGTATCAGTCCTGAACAGATCGCGTAAAGAACGATCGAGGCGGAGTCGGCACGCAGCGCTGCGAAGCACCCCGCGCAATCGGATCATCCGTCAATTTGAGGAATCGACGAAAACTTGAAGGGACTCGCGCAACTCGTTGCGAGCGCGATAGAGAAGGCTCTTGGCTGCCTTGGGCGTCATCTGAAGTGCATCGGCGATCTCGGCGTAGCTGTGATCCTGACATTGCAATTCCACTGCCCGCCGTTGCCGGCCCTTAAGTTCGGAAACCGCTCGCCGGACAACCGAGGCAAGTTCCGCTTCTTCCAGGAAACTCGAAGGCACAGCTTCCACATCACAAACCTGATCGAAAGAGATGAGTTCTTCCTGCCCCGAGAACCAGGCCAGGGGCGTTACATGTCGTCGCCGGCGTGTGCGCATGGCATTTCTCGCCACATTTCTGGCAATGTGATAGAACCACGTCGTGAATTTCGCCTGGGGCCGATAGCGCTTGCGATTGCGGTATACCCGCAAGAAGACGTCCTGAGCGAGATCCTCGGCCTCCTGTCGATCCCCAAATTGTTTGAAAAACCTTCCGAAAAGTCTGCCCCAATACAAATCGATCAATTCGGAAAATGCGCCGGGCTCATCACCCTGGACGCGCAACATCAACTCAACATCCGGATCGGATGTCCTGGTTTTGGAAAACGAATAGCGCGCAGCGACCAATGCCATAATCAATTCGGCTTTCTATGAACGAGTCTAGCAAACGCCCGGTAATTCCACGCGGAATCGGCTTCCCTGCCCTACCGTGCTCTGCAAATCCAAGGTTCCCCCCAGACGATCGACATACTCCTTGACGATCGCCAAACCCAATCCGGCGTGAACCCCGACCGCATTCCGCGAGGGGTCGCCCCGATAAAACCTCTCAAATATCTTGGTTCGCAGTTCCGAAGGAATCCCGATGCCAGTGTCGCGTACCTCGAGCACAAATCTCCCGGACACGTCGACTTGGGCCCAGAGTTCCACGCTCCCGCCCGGCTGATTGTACTCGATCGCGTTGTGCATCAGATTCATGACGACCTCGCGCAGCTTGTCGGGATCCGTCTGAATGGTCACGGGCACATCCACTGCGACATTGAACTGCAAACCTTGTGCCTCCGCCAGCGGCTTGCCGATCGCCGCGCAGCCTCGCATCAGTTGACTGATCTGAACATCTTGAGAACGAACGACATCCGCGCCGGCATCCAGCCAGGCCAGCATCAATATCCTTTCGACCAGGACACTCATTTGTCGAGCGATCTCCCGAGCATCCTGGATGGTAAGCCGATAGTCTTCCGGCGATCGCGGTTTGCGCAAGGCAACTTCAAGCGTCGTGGTCAGTGCCGCCAATGGAGTGCGCAACTCATGGGAAATATCCGCGGTTGCCCGTTTTTCTCGCGCAAATGCATCCTGCAAGGCCGCCAAGGTAATTCGCAATCGATCGACAACTGGAACGACCTCCTGGGGAAGAACATTGGAATCGATCGGCAGGCGAAAATCCTTTGCAGATACCCTGCTCACGGCCTCCGAAAGTCGATGCAACGGCTTCAAACCGATGCCAACCACCAACCAACTGGCCAAAATCACGACCACCAGGGACACAGCCCCAATCAGGAATAAATTGTTGCGCATACTCTGTAGGTTTCGCTGGGTTTCGGCCTCGATTTCTTGGAGTTGTTGCATGTGCCGATCCCTTAATTTGTTCAATTGGGGCTGGTCGGAGGTTGAATCCCAGGCGCATTGAATATAGATGGAGGGACGCTGCGGAGGCCCAAGAGCCGGCCCGCGACCTGGAATGCGAAAGTTTAGCCCACGGCCCAGACTGGTAAGCGGATCGGGAGCGAGAGACTCTCGGACCGCATGTGCCGTGATCCCCACAGCTGCCCGGTTGATCTGAGGAAACTCGGGCACAGGATCAAACCGAAATCGAATCAAAGGAGCTTTGAGCCGAACTCGTCTGGCCATGATGCCGGGCTTGATCTCGACGTCATCCAGCGTGCCGTAATCCACCCTTTGGCGTTGATTGGAGCCAAATTGGCTCGGATCGAAACCTAATGAGAATCCTTCCAGTTCCGCAGAACGCCAGGTACTTCCCCAATCGCTGTTGATCTGGATGTATCCATGACTTGTCGAATCCAAATCGGTGACCATCTCCGTCGCAAGCGCCATGTGCAGCCGATTCGCCAGAGGGCTTGCGACCCGTTGCATCAGCCAGATCGGTATCTGCACATGACCGTAGGGTCCGGTCGGCGGGGTCAGCAGCGTCAGCGGAGCAAGCACTGCCTGTTGGCGGAGTTTGATCGGATCGAGGAGAAACTGGGCTTCACTGGACAGCAGCCTGGCTTGAGTCAACAGTGCCTCGTCGCGCTGATCCGCGAATTGCATTTCCAGTTTTTCGCGGGTGGTGGAATGCTTCTCGTATATGGCTCGGAACGTCGTTTGGTAGACGAAGATCCCGATCGCCGCGAGTGTCAGCAGCAGAAGCAGAGTCAGGTTGAGAGTGAGCGTCCGGCGAATCGAAGTCACGATGGCAACTCCTCGCCGCCGGCCGGCTGCTCCGTGGATGCGACGGGTTCCTCACCTCGAAGCATATAGCCCTCACCCCACCGGGTGATAATCAAGGGAGGATCAAAACCCTTATCGATTTTGTTGCGCAAGTAACGAATATAAACATCGACCACATTGGAGGTGCTTTCATCGTGCTCGTCGTAGAGATGCTCCCAGATCATTGTCCGGGAAACAACTTTGCCCCGATGATAGGCCAAAAACTCCAAGAGACCGTATTCTCGCGGCGTGAGTTGAATGTTCTTGTTGGCCCTCTTGACGGTTTTGGCGGCCGTGTTGATCGACAGATCCTGGATATGCAGGATGGGATCTTTGACCTGATGACCGCGCCGGATCAGGGCACGAATTCGTGCGAGAAGTTCATCCAATTCAAAAGGTTTTGTCAGGTAATCATCCGCGCCGAAGTCAAGCCCATGAATCTTGTCGTCCAGAGCGCCGCGAGCACTGAGGATAATAACGTGTGCTTGAATCCCCGCCGTGCGCCAGCCTTTCAAGACAGTCAGCCCATCCTTTTTGGGGAGCATCACATCGAGGATGATGACGTCGTAGCTGGTGGAGATTGCTTTATGGTCGGCTTCCTCGCCGTCGGCGGCCAGATCAACGGCAAACCCTTCCTCCTCCAGCCCTTGGCGAAGAGCACGCGCCAGCGGTTTGTGGTCTTCGACCAGAAGGAGTCGCACGGAAACACCCGGAGAGTGAAGGGAATTCACAACTTGCGCAGATTAACCTTTCTCATTTTTAACATCTATGGGATGAAAAGTTAATGAGAACGAGGAATCGGCTCAAAACCGCTACCCATCACCCAGCGGTCTGATGGTGCAGGATAGCGGCATTAGCGCCACGGGAGATGGACTCCGCGAAACCGCTGTGCCCGAAGCAAGGAGGCGTATTGGGATCAAACCGCATGAATGAAATCAAGCATCCAGTAGGGCCAGAAACTCAGCCAAAGTTTTGATGGACCGAATCATAACAATGAGGTTTTCGAGTTGCTTGAGATCGGTTATTTTGCGTACTCGCGGCATTTGGGCGACTCCTTTTGCGCCAAATTTCACATCGAGACAACTTTCAAGGCCCTCCAACAGACCTTTACGCTTCCCTTCCCGTTTTCCCTCGCGTCTTCCTTTGCGTTCCCCTTCCGCGTGGGCTAAGCGTTCATAACTTGGTATGAATGGCATATGTTGTTCCTTTGTCCATGCAAGTAATTCGTGGCGAAATTGATGCTCGTGTTCCGCCGGCAATTCCAAAAACCAGTCAACGATCCGCAACAGTTCCCGAACTTCTTTGGCTGTCAGGTTTCTTTGCAGCAGTGCTCGAAACAGCCGGGTTTTCCAGACCCTGCGCTGAGTCGGGTCGTGTGCCGTGGCCTGACTTTGAAGGTGGGCAACCACCAAAGGTGCAAATGGGTTTTCATCCGATTCTAGCAAATCCAGGCTGTTTTGAAAATCGAGTAATTTGACGATGGGATAATCGAGTTGTACCCGGCAGCCCCATTGATCGTGTTCGTAGTGATCGGGTCGCCAGGTTGCCTGTTCGTCCGCCAGAACCGCGAGACTCACTACGGGTCGATGGTAGCTAGCCTCGCCAGGCTGCATTTACGCCGAATGGATAAAATTGTCTTGTAAGATCTACTTCGTACTCCCAATGCAAAACAAGTGTTTCTGACCCCGGATATAGAGCCTGCCATCAGCCACTGCCGGGGATGCATAAACTTGCTCGTTCAGTTCCGTTTTTCCAAGTTCCTTGAAGGTGGAAGCTGCTTTGAAAACGTTGACCGTGCCGCGCTCGGTAACGGAGTAAATCTTGCCATCGATCATGATGGGAGAAGCGCTCACGTTGCCGCCCTTGAGTTCCTCGCGGAATTTCTCCTCACCTGTCTTGGCATCGACGCAAATGGCGATGTTTTTCGTATCGAAAATCCAAAACAGCAGCCCATCCTTGGCAAGTATCGTGGGGACATAAGCAGTTTCTCTTTTCTTCTCCCACACCAAATTCGACGAAGTAACATCACCTTTTCCACCCGCTTTCACGGCGATCATGTGACGGGCACCGCTGCCATCCCCGGACACGGCGAAAATCATGCCCTGGTGATAAATGGGTGAGCCGACGTTGCGCAATCGCATGTTGTCGAACTTCCAGACGAAGTTCCAGATTTCATTCCCGTTTGCGGGATCGTAGCCGGTAATCCCTGCGGTGCTGGCCACGATCAATTCGGGTCCGGAATCGGTCTTTTCCAAGAGAAATGGTGTCGAGTAACAAGCGCGTTCGGGATTGCGCTTTTTGCTCCAGAGCGGTTTACCGGATTTCGCTTCGAACGCGAGAAGCTCGGCCCGACCATCCTGATCGTTGTTCACGACCACTTTATCGCCGACTACCACGGGCGACATCCCCGAACCATGCTGGCTCTTGAAGCCGCCGAGGTCGCGGTTCCACAGCATCTCGCCCCGAAAATCCCAGGGCGCTGAGAAATTGATTGGTCCCGTCCCAAAACACCGCATACACTCGTTCTCCATCGGTGGCAGGCGTATTGGAAGCCGGGGTGTTCTTGGGGTGGGTCTTGGCAACACCGCCGGGAACCGGTTTCGACCATTCGATGGTTCCTTTCCTGGCATCAACACAGATGAGATAGCGCTGTTGCTGATCTGGCGAAGAGGATTGCAGGAAGATTTTCCCCTTGGAAATGATGGGTGAAGAATAGCCCTTGCCGGGAATCTCTTTTTTCCAGAGAACCTGCTTATCGGTCCATTGAGCCGGAATATTCTTGTCATCTGCAATGCCGGTACCGTTAGGCCCCCGGAAGCGAGGCCAATCGGCAGCAGGGACAACGCCTGTTGCAGCCAGTAAAGTGATGGCAAATCCTACAGCGAATCTTGGCACGGTTGGATGCTCCGTATTGGATAAGTGGGAAAGACTGTTTCTGGGAAGATTTTCACCTGACCTGAGGCATTATCGCAAATTCATGACTCGCATGCACCAAAAATGATCTCGTGTTCCGATCATTACTCAGCGGCCTCAGACTTGAAATCTCATCTCTTGCATCCCTGCGTCTTCAAATCGCTCTTTTCCCGGCGACCACGTCCGTCGCTGGACGAGAATGCGTTTTTCTTCGACGACATATTCGTGATAGCTCCACCGATCGGTTTGCGTTGCACTCCCGACGCATATCTGACCGAAGGGTCGCGCGAGTGTGGGCGGAAGCTGATAGGCTGCGTGCCGATGCCCATGTAACCAAAGTTTGATTCCACCGGCGATGGCGATCTTCACCAATCGTTGCCAATCTCTGAGCCGTCGCCACGGTTTTTCGAGTCGTCCGCCGGCCAGGAGGATCGGATAATGGGTGACTAGAATTCGCAGCCCGTCACCGAGCTGTGCCAGCAATTGTTCGAGTCGAATGAGTTGCTCGCTCCCGACCTGTCCGCGCACGTCGAACGCCCAACCATTGGCACATGCCGAGTTCACGGCAATCAGCCATATAGGTCCAACTTTCTGGGCAAACGGATAGGTGTGATGATCAATGCGCACCCCCTGTTGCCAGGAAGCAAAATAGCTTTCAAATCCTCCTTGTTTGACAGCGCTCGAAACGTAGTAATCGTGATTGCCGGGCACGGCTAGGCCCGGAGGCAAGCCGGGATGACCGACTCCGAGGCACGCTGCCGCCGTCGCGAACTCCGCATCGAACCCGAGCATCGTGGCATCGCCTGAAAAGATCAGGTGCTGAGGCCGACGTTCGCGAATGTCTTTCATCAGCGACTCAATAATCATCGGCCCGAACCGAAATCGTAGACCCCGTCCTAACTTCAAATTCATCCATCCGGAGAGTCGTTTGTTCCAGAAATCCTGAAATCGCCAGCCCAGAGGTCGTGTGGTGAGGTGGATGTCGCTAAAATGACTCAGATGGATTGGAAAGCTCAACGGGGTATGCTCAGCGGTGAACATCATCGTGGCCAGATCTCGGGTTGGTCCGCCATCGCGTTTCCGGTAACACAATCGTGATGCGGGGCGCGGATCCGGGCGCGAAAATACTTCCAAGGTATTTCGCCCCGCATCCCGATCGATTCGGTAACAATCCCGGCAATTGTATCAGATCGGGAAACACACCGCGTTGCCCAAGGAAAAGAAAGAATCTCATGATCGAATATCGCTTTCCGGGAAAGGTCGTTCTGGTCACAGGCAGTTCGCGTGGAATCGGGGCTGCCATTCTGGAAGGATTTGCGCGGGCTGGGGCAACCTGTGTGCTGCATTTCTTCGACGATCCCAAGGGAGATAACCGCCGCGATGCCGAGGCCCATGCCGTCAAGCTGCGCAGCTTGAATGTTCCCGTTCATTTATTTGAGGCCGACTGCGCTCTGCGCCGGCAGTAGAGAATTTGTTCCGCTCGATTCAGCAGGCTGTGGGCGGTATTGATATTCTCGTCAACAATGCCGGAGTGTTGCGGGATCGGACCTTGCGGAAAATGACCATCGATGATTGGCATGCCGTCGTCGATACCAATCTCGATGGGGTCTTTTATTGCTGCAAGTATAGTCTCGACGTTATTCGCGATGCCGGTCGAATTGTGAATATCGCATCCATCGCCGGAATATTCCCCTTTCATGGTCAAACGAACTATGCTGCCGCCAAAGCCGGCGTCATTGCGATCACCAAAGTTTTGTCCCGCGAACTCGCTCGCCGAGGCATCACCGCCAACGCCATCGCACCCGGCATCATTCAAACGACGATGATAGGCGATCTGAAACCGGAAGTCCTGGCGGAGTATGAAAAACAGATTCCGCTCGGGCACGTCGGGCGTCCGGAAGATGTGGCAAATGTCGTGTTGTTTCTGGCGAGCGAAGAAACGGGCTACGTCACTGGGCAAGTGATCCCGGTAACGGGTGGATGGTTTTGAGGATTCAATCGATGTCAAAAGAAGCGCTGGCTCAAACCCACGGTGTTGTTGCTGCAAAGATGCATCAACTCACGATCATCGTCAAGCCGTTTCGCGCCAAGGCAGTGCTGCAAGCGATTGCCGCGCTTGGGATTACAGCCTGCGTCGTGCGCGAGGCCAAAGGTTATAGCCGGCAAAAAGGCTACTTGGAACGCTACGTCGGCAGCGAATACAGCTTGGCGTTCCTGCCGAAAGTGGAGATCAGCGTCTGGCTCGAACAAGAACGGTCGAAAGCGGTCCAGGAGATGATACTCAGCGTGGCCCGAACCGGTCGGATTGGGGATGGGAAGATCTTTGTGGTACCGACCGCGTGGCCGCATGTCTTGGAATTCTAGGCGAGCGAGGCTCAAGCGTCGCTACGCGACGCCAGCCGTTGACTTGGGCATTTCCGGGTATTGAAACGCCCGGCTACCATCGGGACACCGCTACGCGGTTACAATCCGCCACTCAAGGAAGCGGGATTCCCTTCAATTCAAATGTCACTGGAACTTCACGCATGGGGCCTGGGGTTTCATACTCGATCTTCCATCCTTTGCGATTTCCCAAAACAAGCCCCGTTTTGGCATCTTCCCTGAATCGATAGCGAATCGCAGTGCCATTCTCTTCGTGATCGATCGGAGCGAATTTTTTGGTTCCGTCCGGTGATATGAGCACCAGCCGATTTCGACTCAGCCAGTATGTTTCAAAACTCTCGAAGACTGGGCCACCCGCGGGATATTTCAAGGCGATATCGGCAATCCAGTAATTGCCGTCCTTCCAGAATTTTTTGTAATCGATACCGACACCGCGTTTGTCGGGGACCGGTTTGAGGTTGCTCAAATCCGCGATCGTGAATTGCAACATTCCCTCTGCTGCGGTCAAATAAAAAACACCTTTCAAGGATTCGATTCGCTTGGACTGCCGGGTCAATCCTTCGATCCGTATCGTCGAACGCGCCACAAAACCCTCGACCGGATTGCGCGATCGAATTTGTCGCGAGGTGAGAAGCCGCGTTTCGCATCATCCTCACCTTGAAGGGCGTGCGGAACTTCATCGATGCGGAACACCGGAATGCGAGGCTCCCACGCCACTTCGAGCGTGAGATCGTAAAAAGTTCGCCCGCTCACCAGATCCGAACGCACAAGGATGTCTCGCGCAGCGATCCGAAATGGACCTTCGACATACACTTTGGGTGCTTGCGGATTGGTCGCCTTGACCAGCTTGGGCATTTTGCTCTTCGGCGTCATCTCCCATCGGCCATTCACGGCAGTTGCCAGATCCTGCAGCGCATTCCAGAATTCAATGTCATTCCAGTCGACTTTCGTCTGGGTCGTTTCGTCGAATCCGGAAATATCGAGTTCCATGCCGGTTTGTTTGGTGATCGCGGCAACTACTTCTGCCAATGACTGGTTACCGGGAGAATGCAGCGTCACCCGGCTCGCGGACAAAGAGTTCTTTTCCGGGGGCGCGGCTAAAAGCTGCCCAGAACCTGAGCAAAAGATGAGCAAAGTAAAGAGTGAAAAACCACGAGAAGCCGCTGAAATCATGATTACGCCTGTGACAAAGATGCCGTTTATTCCGACGACGGCCCATCGTATGGAGGGAAAGTATAAGTGGACGCAACTTTTGCGCCTTCCTATCCTAACTATGTAACGAAAAAATGTCGAACCTGTTGGAACACCGTTGTTCTCACTACGCTAAGAGTATCTCTCCACCCGCGCAGCGGCTCTCACGGCATATACCTCGATGGAGCTGACGGAATAACCCTACACGGACTTCGATATGCGGCCCGGCATGTCGCGGAGAATACAGAAAATGATCGTTCGCAACGAAACCTTTGGCGAACCGTTAGTTTCCCCGGATCACGATCTCGATCCCCAGGAAACCGCCGAATGGGTGGAATCACTCGACGCCGTTCTTCACCTTCAGGGTGCGGAACGTGCCAGATTTCTTCTCAATGCACTCCTCACCCGCGCTGAAAAAGACGGGGTCAAAAGCCCACCCGGTCTGACAACACCTTATCTCAACACCGTTCACAAGGACCAGCAAGTGCCGTTTCCGGGCGATCGGAACCTGGAACGCAAAATCAAGAGCCTGGTTCGTTGGAATGCCCAGGCCATGGTGGTGAAAGCAAACAAGAATAATACCGGAGTCGGCGGTCACATTGCAACTTTTGCCTCGGCCGCTGCCCTTTACGAGATCGGCTTCAATCACTTCTTCCGGGGTCGCAACGAACACAGTGCTGGGGATATTGTTTTCTTCCAGGGTCACGCTTCTCCGGGCATGTATGCTCGGGCATTTCTTGAAGGCCGGCTCAGTGAAGAGCAGCTCAAGAATTTTCGTCGGGAACTGGCTCCCGAGGGCGGCTTGAGCAGTTATCCGCATCCCTGGCTCATGCCGAATTTCTGGCAATTTCCGACCGTGAGCATGGGGCTGGGGCCGCTCATGGCGATTTATCAGGCCCGCTATGCCCATTACCTTCGCGATCGCGGCCTGGCCGACACCGAAGGTACGCATGTGTGGGCTTTTCTCGGCGACGGTGAATGCGATGAGCCGGAGGCGATCAGCTCCATCAGTTTGGCGTCGCGGGAGAAACTCGACAATCTGATCTTTGTCGTCAATTGCAATTTGCAGCGTCTCGATGGTCCCGTTCGAGGCAATGGCAAGATCATCCAGGAACTCGAAGGCGTTTTCAGGGGCGCAGGCTGGAACGTCGTCAAGTGTATCTGGGGCTCGCAGTGGGACGACTTGCTGGCAATTGATGCGACGGGTGCGCTACAGCGCCGAATGACGGAGGCCGTCGACGGCGAGTATCAGGAATATGCCTACACGATCAAGAATGGGAATGTCAAAGTCTTCCGCGAGAAATTCTTCAACACCCCCGAATTGCAAGCCCTTATTGCGAACCTTAGCGACGATCAGTTGGTAGCGCTGCAAAGAAACCGCGGCGGCCACGACCCGATGAAGGTTTACAACGCGTACCGGGCGGCGATGAATCATCGCGGCGGGCCGAGCGTTGTCCTGGTCAAGACGATCAAGGGTTACGGAACGGCATCGGAAGGCAACAACACCGCCCATCAGGAAAAGAAACTATCCGCACTGCTCACGACCGAGGAAAAAGCACGAATTCCCGAGGACAAACAAGAGAAAGAAAAAGAACGGAAGGCTCTGCGTCTGTTCCGCGATCGCTTTAGCTTGTCTCTCACGGATGCTCAACTGGAAGAATATCCGTTCTATCGTCCGGACAGCAATTCGCCCGAAATGCGTTATCTCCAGGAGCGGCGACAACAACTCGGCGGTTATCTTCCTTCGCGAAATACCAAGTTCGTTCCGTGTACTGCCCCCAAGGACGAGAGTTACGCGCGATCCTTCATCGGCACTACTCCCGGTAAAGGTCAATCGACCACGCTGGCCTGGGTGACGTTGATGCAGCACCTGATGCGCGATCCCCACATCGGTAAATTGATCGTGCCGATCGTGCCGGATGAGGGCCAGACTTTCGGGTTGCCGCCCCTCTACAACACCTTTGGCCTGTATAGTTCCAGCGGACAGCAATACGTTCCCGTCGATAAGGGAACCATGACGGAATACAAAGAAAAGACCGACGGGCAAATCTTCCAGGAGGGCATCAATGAAGCCGGGAGCATGGCCAACTTCATTGCAGCCGGGACCGCGTACAGCACTTTTGGCGTCAATACGATACCGTTCTATGTCTACTACTCGATGTTCGGCTTCCAGCGGGTTGGCGACCTGATCTGGGCTTCCGCGGATAGCCGTGCCCGCGGATTCCTGATGGGGGCAACCGCAGGCCGAACGACCCTCAACGGCGAAGGACTCCAGCACGAAGATGGTCATAGTCATTTGATAGCCTTGACGGTCCCGACTTGCCGGGCCTACGACCCGGCATTCGGCTACGAGATGGCCGTCATCGTTCAGGACGGCATCGATAAGATGTTCGTCAAGGGTGAGGACATCTTCTATTACCTGACCATTTACAACGAGAGCTACGACATGCCGGCCATGCCGGAAGGCATCCGCGAAGGTATCGTGAAGGGGATTTATCCCTTCAAGACCGTTGCTCCCGAGGGAGCAAAGCTCACGGTGCAACTGCTCGGCAGCGGGGTCATTCTGAACGAAGTTTTGCGAGCGCAGAAGATCCTGGCCGAGAAATACAAGATCGCCAGCACCGTCTATAGCGTCACGAGTTATCAGGAACTCCGTCGGGACGCCATCGAGTGCGAACGCTGGAGCCGGCTGCATCCGACCGAAGCCGGCCGTTCTCCTTATGTTCAGCAGGTTCTGGGCAACACCAAGGGGCCTATTATCGCCAGCAGCGATTACATGCGGGCGTTGCCCGAACAGGTGTCCACGTATCTGGATGGTCGATTGCTCGCGCTGGGAACGGATGGGTTTGGCCGCAGCGAGACTCGACAGGCCCTGCGACGATTCTTTGAAGTCGACGCCGAATCGGTGACGGTTGCGGCGCTGTATGCTTTGTCGGAGCACGAAGGTCTCGATCGGAAAGTAGTGCAACAGGCGATCAAGGATCTCGGGATCGACGCGAACAAGCCGGCTCCGTGGACGGTGTGACTTGGGAGCCCGCAGCGCAAGCAAGGGAAGGAGTTTTGCCTTGCTTGCGCTGCGGGCTCCCAATACCTTCGGTATTCCGCGGATTTTTCCTCGGCGCAAGATCAAAACTCGCGCGTCGGGCTATACTCAACGCGGTCGAGATTGATACAGTCCCCCGATGAAACGCCCGTGTAGCCGCGACGCGGAGGCTTTGCGCAGCGGAGCGCGTTACCTGCCTGCTCCAATGACGGTTGTTGAAGTCGGTTGCGGTGCCTTGTTTGTGTCGGAAGGAGGAGCGCACGCGCTCCGTTGCGCAAAGCCTCCGCGTCGCGGCTACACGGGCGCGTTGCTCAAGAATCTAGTGTCTCCAATGTGTCAATCCGCACCCCGTGCAACACAACTATCCGTGTGAAAATAAATTGTGTTGCCCCTACGTGATTTCGCATCCTTTGAGGTATGACATGGACTTTCGGCTGCCGGAACTGGGAGAAGGTATCACGGAGGCAACGGTAGTCAATATACCTCTGAAGGCGGGCGATACGATTTCCAAAGGTCAAGCACTCGTCGACGTGGAGACAGACAAGGCATCCATGTCGCTGACGTCTGAATCGGCAGGCACCGTCACCGAAGTCCGCGTCAAGGCCGGCGCGAAAGTCAAAGTGGGCGAGGTTTTGCTGGTTCTCTCCGCTACCGGCTCCCCCGAATCCGCTCCAAAAACTTCCACGCCCAATCCTTCCGCAAAATCACCTGCAACTCAAGAGGCGAAGCCCACCGCCGCAGGGCCGTCCGAGCAATACCAGTTCGTGTTACCCAATCTTGGCGAAGGCATCGAATCGGGGATGGTCGTGTCGATCGCCATCAAACCGGGAGAGACTCTGGCCGAAGGTCAAGAGACGATGACCGTTGAAACCGATAAGGCCTCCATGCCCGTCACATGCCCGGTGAATGGCAAGGTCGAAGAGATCAAGGTTCAAATCGGGCAAAAAATCCCGGTAGGGACCGTGCTCGCTATCTTGAGTGTCCAGCCCGCGTCGAAATCGAGCACGCCAACGGCCCCAAAAGTCCCCAATGCAACTCCATCCAACAACATTCCGAGACCCCCTGTTGCAGCGGCGGTGCCTGCGGCACCGACACGACACGATCCGAATTTGCCGGTGCCGGCCGGTCCCGCAACCCGTCACTATGCACGCGAACACGGCGTTGCACTCCGGGAAGTAGCCGGCAGCGCGCGCGGCGGCAGGGTCACGGTCGCGGATGTAAAAACCTATATTCGAGGAAAAATAAACCAGCCGGCCGGCGTGGCGACGTCGAACGGCGTGGTCGCTCCGCCGTTACCGGATTTCTCGAAGTTCGGACCGATCGAGCGGAAACCGGTCTCAACCCGCCGGCAGGCGATCGCCAAAAACCTGACGGTGTCCTGGCACACCGCGCCGGCAGTGACGCAGTTCGATCTCGCGGACATCACCGATCTCGAAGCGGGAAGAAAGCGAATTACCGAAACCCTACCGAAGGGCGCTCCCAAGGTCACGATGACGGTCCTGGCCATCAAGGCCGTCGTGGCAGCGCTGAAAGAGTTTGCGAATTTCAATTCATCGCTCGATACCGCGGCGAATGAATTGGTCTACAAGCAGTTTTATCACATCGGTATCGCCGTCGATACTCCGCTGGGGCTTGTCGTACCGGTCATCCGAGACGCCGACAAAAAGAGTATCCGCGACCTGGCAAAAGACATTGCTGAACTCGCGGAGAAGGCGCGAGCGAACAAACTGACCATCGAGGAAATGCGCGGCGGTTCCTTCACGATCACGAACTTGGGCGGTATCGGCGGCACTGCCTTTTCGCCGATCATCAATTATCCTGAAGTGGCAATCCTCGGCATCGCGCTCGTCGATGCAGCCTCAATTTAGAGATGGCAAATTTGAACCGCGCCTTATGATGCCGCTGTGTTTGACCTACGATCATCGCGTCATTGACGGCGCGGATGGCGCACGCTTCACGACTCGACTCGTACAACTATTCTCCGATCCCATTCGTTTGTTGATGGAAAGCTGAATCGTGAGCATCAATGTTATTTGTGCTTTGGCAAAAGCGTCCAAGTCAAAGATGAAATAGCCGGCAAGCGAGCGAAATGCCTATGGCGCAGCAAATACGATAGCCCCTGGAAAGAAGCCCTCGAACGGTTTTTCAAGCAGTTCCTTGCGTTGCTCTTCCCGCGAATCCATCGGGAAATTGACTGGAGCCGGGGCTATGAATTGCTCCAAACTGAATTGGAGAGAAGAAATTCGCCAGTTGTTGCGAATTGTGGATTGGTTTCTGGATTTAACGCCGCGTGCGGAGCGACAATTTCGTCAGGAACTACAGGCCTGGACAGAGGAAAAACAAATGCCATTCATTCCTAGTTTTGAACGTCTTGCCCACGAGGAAGGAAAACGCAAAGGAGAACGCGAAGGAAATCGCAAAGGTTTGTTACAAGGGATCGCAGTCAGCCTCAAAATCAAATTCGGTTCCACGGGGCTCGTGGCAATGCCCGCCGTAAAAAAAGTCAAGGATATCGAGAAACTGCACACGCTTTTGGAATCTATTCCGGATGTGAAGACTCTGAAACAGTTTAGTGCCCTGCTACCCGGTTGATGGCCTCCAGTTTTCGTGTACATCATTTAAGAAGCCGCCCAGGAGCATCAAAACGTGCCAGATTTGAATATCGAAACCCCTTTGCTTATCATTGGCGGCGGTCCTGGCGGTTACCCTGCTGCCCTGGCGGCGGCCGATCACGGTTTGAAGTCGATCCTCGTCGATTCCGATCCGCGTCTGGGCGGAGTCTGTTCCAATCGAGGCTGCATACCCTCCAAGGCCTTGCTGCACGTTGCCAAGTTAATCAACGAGTCCCGCGAAGCCGAGGAATGGGGTTTGACCTTCACTGCCCCCAAACTCGATCTCGAAAAACTTCGCAACTACGTTCAGCAAAAAGTGGTCGGCAAATTGACCACGGGCATCGGAATGCTTTGTAAAGGGCGCGGAGTTGAGGTCGTCAAAGGGACCAAAGCAATCTTTGAAGCCTCCAATTCGGTTCGACTCGAAGGCGAGAACACGGGACGGATCAAGTTTGAGAAAGCCGTCATTGCCACGGGAAGTATCCCGGCAATGCCCAAGGCGTTTGCAATCAACGATCGCGCGTCATGGATTCAACCGGTGCTCTTTTACTCCCCGATGTTCCCAAACGACTTCTTATAATCGGTGGCGGATATATTGGTCTGGAAATTGGCACTGTTTACTCAGCGCTCGGCAGCAAAGTTGTTGTCGTTGAGGCAACGGACGGCTTGTTGCCCACGGCAGACCGCGATCTGGTGAAGCCTCTGGAGAATCGCCTGCGCAAGCAATTTGAAGCGATTTACCTGGATACCAAAGTCGCATCGATGCAGGCAGCGCCGCAAGGTATCGTCGTGACATTGGAAGGAAGAGATGTCCCAGCACAGGAGACTTTCGACCGCGTACTGGTTTCCGTCGGCAGACGGCCCAATAGCGCTGGGATGGGACTGGAAAACACGAAAATTCAACTCGATGAGCGTGGCTTCATCAAGGTCGATCCTCAGCGACGAACCACCGACCCGAACATTTTCGCGATCGGCGACGTGGCGGGTGAACCGGGTCTGGCTCACAAGGCAACCGCAGAGGCGAAAGTAGTGGTCGAGATGCTCCTGGGAGAACCGACGGAATTTGCCCCGCGACCATCCCGGCAGTAGTCTTTACCGATCCGGAATTGGCGTGGTGCGGGCTGACGGAGCGCGATGCCCAGACGCAGAAGATCGCCTACGACAAGATGGTTTTCCCCTGGTCTGCATCGGGACGGGCAACGACCTTGGGCCGGACGGAAGGGATGACCAAGCTCTTGGTTGAGCCGGTAAGCCAGCGGATTCTCGGAGTTGCGATCGTGGGTGTCGGTGCGGGCGAGATGATTGCGGAAGGGGTACTCGCGATCGAAATGGGCGCAGTGGCGCGCGATGTTGCGGAAAGCATCCATCCGCACCCAACGCTTTCGGAAACGATCATGGAAGGAGCTGAGCTTGCGCTAGGCTCGACAACGCATATCGCCAAGCCGAAAAAAGCGGCAAAGTGAATTGGATCTTGCTTCAAGCCCGCACTCTCAGGTCGCCGTCCCTTTTGGTCACGCCGACTCGATCCAGATATTCGCAAAGCGGCACCGCAAATTTCCGGGTCGTTCCCAGCAGGTCGCGGATTTCCGCAACCGTTAAGCCTGTACCCGAATTGAGTCGGTCGAGGATTTGCTGTCTCATCTTGCCTTCAACATCGGCGTGAAGATAAATCTCATCGGTAACCTTGACGAGCAAGCCCTCGGCAACTGCCACGTCGTAAATGTCCTTCAAGGCCGAGGCATTTCCCCCTGCCTGCGCTGCAAAACTCCCCGGATCGGGAGGCTGGAACTCGGCCGACAGGTGCGCCGACACCATTTTGTCTTTCAGTTTCCTTTGGTTGGCGCTCAATTTCGGCTTGAAATCGCTGGCGCAATGCGGTGACTATCGCCCACGATTTTTTTCTCGCGAATCAGCTGATCAACGACGCCTTGCAGAATCCCCTCATCGCCGATGTAATCGAGTTGCGAGAGAACCTTCTGTCGATCGTGGCTCGTCATCAAGACATTTTCCGAGTGGATTCGACTCAGGACGTTGAGAATTCGTTCTTCCAATTCGCGAAGCCGATCCGAGTGCAGCATGACCGCGTGTCCGGAGCCGACGATGTGCAATAGGCCATCGGCCAGCAATTGCTTCTGAACTGCCGGCACTTGACCCGGATGGATGCCGGCGCTGCGCACGAAATCGGCGGTAGAGAAACCGTGATAGCCTGCGAACCAGGCGACCATCTCGGCACGGGTATTCAGTTGATCCGACCACAACTTTTCAATGCGTTCCAGAATCTCAAAGTGCCTGCGACGAATCTTGGTGGTCACGGGTTGAAGCACCTGTCCGCCCCCGATCGTATGCTCCGCGGAAGAGTCGCGCAAGACGATCGGCTGGCCCCAGGTTGCCGTCACGGGTTCTTCGAGAAACAACTGTGCGAAGCCCCATTTCCCGGGTTCAATGGCATCGCAATCCAATAGCGAGATCGTCCCCATGACTTCCGCTGTGCCGATGTGCAACCGCATTGGGATTCGATGTTTGAGCGGCCTGCGGGTTTCACTGGGAACGAGAAGCCTTACAGTCAAGACGCGCGACGGAACGAGATAGCCCGGCGTGGCCAGCTCTTGGCCCCTTTTAACCTGCTCGTGAGGCACACCCGCCAGATTGATGGCAGCGCGCTGGCCGCGCTGAACTTCCTCGACGGTTTGATTGTGATGGTTCAAACCGCGAATCCGAACTTTTTCCCCAGGCGGCAGCCAGTCCAGTTCCGAGTCGATCCGGGCTGAACCCGACGTGACAGAACCCGTAACCACAGTTCCATGCCCCTGGACGACAAAGGCGCGATCGATGGCCATGCGAAACCATTCGCCTTGCTGCTTGGCGGTCACTTGGCGCATTCCGCCCTCAAGGCCGCCCGCAACTCGGCGATGCCGCGCCCTGTCTGCGCGGAGTTCGGTACGATCGGCGCTTTTTCGAGAAAGGTTCCCTTGACGAGATCGCGGATTTCCATCTCGACGAGTTGCAGCGTCATCTCATCGACCAGATCGCACTTGGTCAAAGCGATCACGCCGTGTTGGAGTCCGAGGAGTTGCAGGATTTCGAGATGTTCCCGCGTTTGCGGTTTGATCGATTCCCCGGCGGAAACGACCAGCATGGCCAGGTCGATGCCCGTCACACCGGCGAGCATATTCTTGATAAATCGCTCGTGGCCGGGAACATCGACGATGCCCAGGTGAAATTCGCCGAGATCGAGATGCGCGAAGCCGATGTCGATGGTGATGCCGCGTTTCTTTTCTTCGGGCAATCGGTCGCAATCGATGCCGGTGAGTGCTTTGACGAGAGAGGTTTTCCCGTGGTCGATGTGGCCGGCAGTGCCCAGAATCAAATCGCGTGGCATAAAATCACCGTTTCCGGGGCGATAAGTCCCGTTGTACTACTCATTCCTCGTTTCTTGCTCGACGAATAAGATACTATACGCCGGGTGCAAAAATTTGAGCGGAGCGTCGAGTTTTTCCCCCTCTCCCCTGTACTCAGGGGAGAGGGTTGGGGTGAGGGGAAAAGCCTGCCACCATGAAAGACGCGTCTCGGAAGGTTGAAGGTTTACCCCCTCACCCTAACCCTCTCCCCTGAGTACAGGGGAGAGGGAATTAGCGCTTGCTCGATTTCTTTTCCACTTGTGGGTAAAAGTCAATCTCAAAGCCAGGGGAGAGGAAAACCGATGCTTCTGCTGTGCCGATGTTGATTGCGGTTTGAACGCGCGGTTATATATGGAATGGTATGAACTACCTATGCGCATTTGTTTTTGTCTGACGACACGCCGCCGGCTCTCTTGGGAAATCTGATCGCAGATTTCATCAAGGGGCGAGAGATTGATCAATTGCCCAGCGCAGTCCAAAACGGTATTCGACTCCACCGCAAGGTCGATTCTTTCACGGATAGGCATCCTGTGGTGCATCGGAGCATTCAGCGCATTAGCCAGCGCTGGGGTTGGTACTCTGGTATTGTCATCGATATGTGGTACGACCACCTGCTCAGCCGGGAATGGCGGCAGTATTCGGAGGAGCCTTTACGCCTGTTCGTTGACCGGGTACACCTCGCACTGCAATCGCAATTCGACGTATTGAACGAACAAGCCAGAAAGGATCTGTCCCGACTCATTCAGACCGATCGCCTGGCAAACTATGCCCGAATTTCTGACCTGACGATCGCCTTGGAGCACATCTCGTATCGTATCATGCAACGGATACCGAAACGAGTCGTTCGCCTCCAAGACAGTATCCGCAATCTTCAGGCGAATGAAGAATCGCTGCTCGCCGATTTCGTGGAATTCTTTCCGCAACTCATTGAGTTTGTGAATTCCCGCGATCGATAAGCGTCAAAACTCCATCTTCGCCAGAGTTCTTCCACCCAGGCGCATCGGGAACCAGACGGCAAACGCGGCCAGGAGTCCACCGACAGGAATGCCCGCGAAGACCCACCACGGCGTCTCACCACCTTGCGTCATGGTTTGATAATAAAGAATAACGTGATAGGGAACAACGATGGTAAGCATCGTCAGCACCAGATAGAGCAAACTGACGATCGTGAACATCGTACCGCCAAATCCGACGACGATTTTCGATGGATCGGTCTCGCGGAAATTCGGCATCCAGGCACTCATGCCGACACATAGCCCGCTCAAGCCCAGCGCCAACATCAGTACCGCTATCAGGTGAACCACCACCGCGAGCCAGGGCATCCCCAGAACCAGATCGCTGAAGCCTACCAGCGCCCCGGCAAGTACCGCTGTCATGGTGACGGCAAAGGTGAATTTGCCCCAAAGCAATTGTTCGCGTTTTAGCGGCAACAGGCCGAGAATCCAGAACTTTCGACCCTCCAGACTGATGAGCGGATAGACAAAGCGTGCCAGATAAGCACAGATCAGCAACCCGGTTGCGAAAAGGTTCAATCTGCTGACAGCTGCCCGATCGCGCAGCGGAACATCGACGCCCATGAACTGCCGAATGTTCAATACGCCCAAGATCATCAGTCCTGCGAAGATTCCCAGTTGGCCCACCTGTGCAGGCTCCCGGCGGAAGGTGCGAAAATCTTTCACGATCAATAAGCGCGTGCTGGGATGCAAGTAGCCGACGAGGAAATCCATGACTTTGTCCACCCAGACATCCCGATACTTTCTTCGGCCGCTGCCCCCTTCCGACATGCGATTGTAGCCGCGCCGATAGAGCAATTGAGCCATAAACGTGCCGATGACGTACAGAAACAAGCCGTTGCTCCAAAGCAGCGCCAGGGGAAACAGCGCCCTTCCAGATCGCCGCGGGCTGAGGCCAATAGCCCGCGCGACATCCAATGACTCGGCGAGAATTTGCTTTGCGCCAGCGCGAACATATCGAACAGCTTCTGAAGCGAATCCCGGTTCCGGGTCGCATCGCTCGCCATCGTGATGGCCTGATAAACGAAGTAGCCGGTTGCGAGGAGGGTGATTGCCAAAAGAAGAATCAAGCCTTGCTTGCGCTTTTGGGGAAAGTAATTGACCATGAGCAAGCAAATCACCGCACCAACCGTGCCCGGCAAGAGCGTGAACGCAAGGAAATAAATGGGCAAGAGCGCATAAAAATGCCACGGCACTCCGAACGTGATTCCGTAAGCGATCAGGATCGGCGTACCCAGAATCATGAAGGCCCAGGAACTGAAGGCCACCGCGCCTTGAAACTTCACGGCAAAAATCTGATCGGCCCACGCGGGCGTCGTCAACAGGAATCGAGTTTCCGCGCCGGTGAAAAGACTTGCATACAGGATCAATCCGGTGGAGAAGACCAGCATCCCGCCCAGCGTGAAGAACATCGAATCGAACACGAGTCCGACGATACTGCCGGTAAAGGATAGTTTCGACGCGACGACCTCTTTGAAGCCCCAGTAGGCAGCGAAAAAAGCGCACCCAGATAATAAAGCAGGACAGGATCATCGAGATAAAGCGCAGGCGGGAGTTGCCGAATAACTGTGTGCCCGCATTGCGCAGGATCAGCCAGCGGACTCGTTGAAAGAGCCAGCCCTGTGATACCGATTTTCGAGGAAGCAAGGCATTCATTCCGAGCCGCCTTTCGCAGCTTTCAGTGCTGCGGCCTGAGCTTCTTCGGTCAGTTTCAGGAACACTTCTTCCAGTGTGCCGTCCAGGGCGGCGTGTTCGCAGGGTATCCAGCGTCCCGCAACTAATCAATTGACCGTGTTCGACGATGCCGATTCGATCCGCAAGTTCCTGGGCCACGTCGAGAGAATGCGTGGAAAGGAATACCGTTGTGCCGCGATCGGCCTCGGTGCGCAACAGGTTTTTCAGGAGCCGAATGCTCTTGGGATCGAGGCCGACGGTCGGCTCGTCGACGATCAAGACTTTTGGCTGATGAACCAAAGCCGCAGCGAAAACCGTTCGCTGACGCATGCCGTGCGAATAGCGTTCGGTCAAATCGTCTACGAATTCCTGCAAGTTGAATAGCTCGATGACTTCAGCGATTCTTCGCTCGGCGTCGGCTTTCTGCAAGCCATAGAGGTCGGCAATAAACTTGAGGAATTCGCGCCGGAAAGTTTTTCATAGAGGAACGGCTGATCGGGAACGTAACTCAAGAGTTGACGAGCCTGGTCGCCTTGTGCGACCACGTCAAAACCACCGACCCGGATGCTTCCGGATGTTGGAAACAGCAGGCCGCAAATCATCTTGATGGTCGTGGTTTTCCCAGCCCCATTGGGACCGAGAAACGCGAACAATTCCCCCTCGGCGATGTGCAGAGAGAGATTTTCAACCGCGACCTTGGTGCCGTAGCGCTTCGTGACCTGATTCAGCTCGATCATGCACACTCCGAGATGTCGAAGAGTGGTCAGTGTACAGTGGTCAGTGGTCAGTAAATACCAAGACTTCCGGGTCTTTTGCATTTGCATTTACTGACCACTGATCACTGTCCACTGACCACTGCTCAAGATTTCAATTGTAGTTTTTTCGGACGATTCAGGTCTTACGGTGGACTTCCTCATTCGAAGCGGTCCAGCCTGAGTCTGTCGGTCATCAGAATCGCTTCCTGACGGATCACCCTCTGCATCGGATACCTGAATCCAGGTCCGGGCCTTGATCGTCTGAGTAATATCATCCGCATCGCGGTATTCGATGACATAGCAGGTATACGTTCTGTCGTTCAAATTTAGCTCTTGAGGCTCCTGCAATACCTCCGCATTCAGCATTGTCAGTTGGTCGAACGAGACGTCTGCCGGTTCGCCTTTTTTGTCGGGTACCTTTACTCCCGGCGCGATTCGCCCCAAACTACTTTTCAGTGCATCGCTGAGCGGATCCAGCGCAGCCAACTGCCAGCGTTGACCGGGCCGAACCCGGATTTTGGAGTGTGGATGCATCGGATTCCACATGCTCGCCGATTTCAATGCTACTGCGGGCAACGGTTGCTCATTGATATTCGCGAGCAACGACTTGACCGTGATAATAGGATAAAGCTTCCCTTCCCTGACGGTTGCATTGAGGTGAATAGAACTATCCAAGTTCAACACCGATAGCTTTACGCTCGACTCCAGGGAGATGAGCTTGCCCGTACGAGTTACGCGCTGTGTGGTGGAGAACTCGGGAATCTTGAAGGGGATAACCATACCTGCGAGACTAACATTGATTTCCACGTTCTTCATATAATTGGATAGTTCAAAGGTATCATTTTGCTTATAGGTCATTGCGGTGTAGGCGCTGCCTATCTTTTTGTCGCCTCGATAGACGATCCAACGAACTTGCTGCGGACTCGCCTCGTCCGCGAGTTCGACCGTGAAGGGAGGCTCGCGATCGCTGCGGAATTCGGGCCACCATTCCCGGTAGAAAAACCACCCCATCGTGGCCAACCATCCCAGCAGAATCAGCCCGGTGAATAAGCGAGAAGGCATCACAACTCCAGAAAATGAAAGAACCCGGCATCTCGATAGTAGGCGTTTGCAGTTTGATTTGGGACTACTCTTCTCGATCATACGCGAAATTGCCGGGTCGATGCAACGGTTGGGCTTGATTCGGTGAGGGATTCTCTTCAACAATAGGGCAAATTCCTTCGAGCAAGAAGTGGGAGAATCTATGATCGTCGGCGTACCGCGAGAGATCAAGGCGGATGAATATCGAGTGGCCATGATCCCGGTTGGGGTCGAAGAATTGAGAAAGGCCGGGCATACGGTACTCGTTCAGTCCGGTGCGGGGCAGGGCAGCGGAATCTCCGACGAGCGTTATGCGAAGTCCGGCGCTCAGATCGTCGCCGATGCCGCAACGATCTGGAAACAGGCCGAGTTGATCGTGAAGGTGAAGGAGCCTCTCGCGGATGAATGGTCATCGATGCGCTCGGATCAGGTCGTATTTACCTATTTTCATTTTGCTGCGGATGAAAAACTGACCCGCGCTGTTTTGAATGCCGGCATCGTCGCCGTGGCCTATGAAACGATCAAGGATGCGCGAGGGGGCTTGCCTTTGCTCACTCCGATGAGCGAAGTAGCCGGGCGAATGAGCATTCAAGAGGGCGCGAAGTATCTGGAGCGCCCTTTCCAGGGGCGAGGCATTTTGTTGGGTGGCGTGCCCGGTGTTGCGCCGGCATCGGTGGTGGTGCTGGGCGGCGGCATTGTCGGCGCAAACGCGGCCAAAGTCGCCGCGGGTTTGGGTGCCCACGTTTCCATTCTCGACATCAATCTCGACCGATTGCGCTATCTCGACGATGTCATGCCGCGCAATGTCACCACGCTGTTCAGCGATCGGCACAACATTTTGGAATGTCTTTCACACGCCGATCTGGTGATCGGGGCCGTCCTGATCCCCGGCGCGGACTCCCATGCTCATCACCCGATCCGACCTGTCGGGGATGCTGCCGCGCGCGGTCATCATCGATGTGGCCATCGATCAAGGAGGCTGCATCGAAACGTCGCGTCCGACCACGCACGCCAACCCGACTTACATTGTCGATGACGTGGTGCATTACTGTGTCACCAACATGCCGGGGGCCGTGGGAAGAACGAGTACCTACGCCCTGACCAACGTGACGCTTCCTTACGTGTTGCAACTGGCCAACAAAGGCTGGGAGCGGGCCTGTCGAGAGAATGCCGGTCTGGGACAAGGTGTGAATATCCGACACGGGCAGGTGACAAATCCTGCGGTGGCGATGACATTTGGATTGGAGTGCGCGAAGCTGTAAACGCGGTTCGCCAAGGGCGACTCGCGTAGCGGCGGCTTCCAGCCGCCGTAGCTTGGCGACCCCTACAACCTGCCCGTCGGTACAGACGGCGGCTGGAAGCCGCCGCTACGCGGTTCGCCCCTGGCGAACGTCGCAAGGAGGCGACTCATTCAACTTGGTCTTCGATTTTCGTTCCATGTCAAGCGATTCGCCCGTGCACGACTCGAAGCCTGCGCCGTTGCTGTTCTGCTGGTCTGGTGCGTGGTCGTGTTCGTTTATGGCATATCGGCCGGCACGCTCTATCGCACCGAATCGCTCCGAGCGATCATCGGCCAATCCGCTCTCGACGGTCATTGGCTTGTTCCCACGCTTTATGGCGAACCGTTTCTTACCAAACCACCGGGGATGTATGTTGCCATCGGATTGACGAGTTTGCCGTTCGGACGAGTTACCGAAGTCTCGGCCCGACTTCCCTCCGCGATCGCGGCAACCGTGCTGGTCATGGCCTTTTTCTTCATGCTTCGGAAATGGCTCGGACAATCCAGGGCATTCCTGACAGCACTCTTGATGCCGGTCTCGCTGGTCTGGCTCGATAAAGCACCCAGCGCGGACATCGATATGCTCCTGGTGATGTGGGTGGCGCTGGCTTTGCTGTGTTTCTTCCGGGCGATCGAGGCCGATGGGCGAGCCGTGCTGTGGTGGGTAGGCTCGCTTCTGTGCGTGGCAATGGGGTTTTTGACCAAGTGGACAGCGCCGGCATTTTTCTACCTGACCGTCGGGTCGCTGTTGTGGCGACGACGACAACTTTGTTTGTTGTGGTCCTGGCGGCATGGTCTTGCCGCCGGTATCGCCGGTTTGGTAGTGGCTTCATGGGCCTGTTCGGTTGCCGCGCAAATAGGTTGGGATCTGCTGGTCGATACTGTGATACGTGAAGCTCAGCAGCGCTTCAATCCTGGGCACAATGGCCGGGCTTACCCCTGGAAAGAATCGCTGAGCTATCCGTTTCTCGTCATGGCTTCGCTTCTTCCGTGGTCGATTCTGGCACTTTGGACCTTGCGAAAATCGGTATTGCAGCGTTGGGATGAGAACACTCGCAAGTTCATCCAATTTTGTCATTTCTGGGTTTGGCCGAATTTGTTGTTTTGGTCTTTACCGGGTCAACACGCGGTTCGCTATGCCTTGCCCATAGCGCCCGGCATGATCGTGCTGGGGATCATGGGGCTGCTCTCATTGGCGCGGCGAGGACACCCCGGCGTAGCCGCGTTCGCGCAGAACGCGGGCCTCCTGGAGGCTTCAAGCCCCCCGCGTTCTGCGCGAACGCGGCTACGCCGCACGTTTCGCCGCCGTAGCCGCGTTCGCGCAGAACGCGGGGAGCCTCCCGAGGGCAATCGCCTGAATCTTGACCCTTTAGGCCCCCGCGTTCTGCGCGAACGTGGTTACCTTCCCGTAGGACTGAGCAGCCCGTTCTACGTTATCGCAAGCATTGTGGTGATTTGGCTGATCGTGAAAATCGCGTTCGTTGAGATTGTTTCGCCGAAACGCACCGAGCGATCGGGCGTCCGAGAAACGGCACAATCCCTCTCTGCTCTTGTGCCCGAAGGTGATATACTGTACTTGTGTAGACTCAAGGATGAAGGGGTACTGTTCTATTATGGCCGGCCGGCTCGACGATTCGATCTATCACACGTGCCGAGTGTTCCTTTTTATGCTGCCTTATTGGAACAGGAATGGAATGATCGTGACGCATTGGGAACGGTCGAAACGGTGGCCTGGTTACGAGATCAGCAACATGCTGCGTTTGCGTTGGTGAAGGTTCATCCTCATGCAAGATTTGATGAATAATCCGGTCCCATTCGGAATGGAGCCGATGGGAATTGGCGAACTGACCAACAACATCAAAATGTTGCTGGAAGGCCGCTTCGCCAACGTCTGGGTCGCGGGTGAAATCTCGAATCTTTCTCGACCCCAGTCGGGCCATATTTATCTCACGCTCAAGGATAGCTCTGCACAACTGAAAAGCGTCATCTATCGAGGGGTTGCCCTGCGAACTCGCTTCGACTTGCGCGACGGCATGGACGTATTCGCGCGCGGTCGAATCTCGATCTACGCTCCTCAAGGTCAGTATCAACTCTCCATTGAAGAATGCCACCCCAAGGGCATCGGCGCTGCCGAACTGGCCTTGCGACAGTTGAAGGAAAGGTTGCTGGCGAAGGGTTATTTCGATCCGAATCGAAAAAAACGACTTCCAGCCTACCCGCGATCGATCGCTCTGGTCACGAGTCCGACCGGCGCAGCAGTGCGCGATATGCTCGAACTGTTGGCCCAGCGCTGGCCGTGTGCCGAAGTATGGGTCTTTCCGGTTCGCGTTCAGGGAGAAAATGCTGCTGCAGAAATCGCCACGGCGATTCGAGAATTGAACCGAATGCATTGCCAGAGAGCTGTGATCCTCGATGCCATGATCGTCGGGCGCGGCGGCGGCAGCCTGGAAGATCTCTGGGCATTCAATGAGGAGATCGTGGCGGATGCTATTTTTGCATCCGCGTTGCCGGTGATGAGCGCGGTGGGTCATGAGATTGATGTAACGATCGCCGATTTGGTCGCCGATTACCGGGCCTTGACACCCAGTCAGGCGGTAACGGCCTTGACTCCCGATCGCAGTGAGCTTGCCGGTGCCTTCCTCGATCTGCGCCGTCGGCTGCACGATGCTATTATACACAGGGTCGATCTGGCGCGTCAACGAGTCGATGCCTGTTCGGAACGCCGGGCGCTGAGACTCCCCCTGGAACGAATTCGGGATCTGGAGTGCCGACTCGATGAACTGGGAGATCGGCTCGATCGAGCAGCGGGTTCACGCCTCGACCGATGGAACGACCGGCTTTCGGCCATTGCCGGTAAACTTCAAACATTAAGCCCCTTGAACGTCTTGGGACGGGGGTATACGCTAACCCGCACGGAAGTTACGGGCTTGTTGGTTCGGGACAGTTCTTCCGTATCGGTTGGAGATCGTCTCTTGACGATCTTGGCTCAGGGCGAGATTGTTAGTAGAGTTGAAGAAGTTCATCCCGCGAAATAGTGACCCGTTTGCTTGGCATCGTCATGGAAGATTCACTCCGAGCAGGGAATGCTATGGACCCTTCTCCATCAGAATCGGTTTCGTTTGAGGAGGCTTTGGCCGAACTCGAACGAATTCTTCGCAGCCTCGAAGACGGTACGACCTCCCTGGAAGAGAGTCTGAGCCGTTACGAACGAGGTGTGACCCTCCTCAAACATTGCTACGGCCAGCTTCGCGATGCCGAACAGCGGATTCAACTCGTCTCCGGGATCGATGGCGAGGGGAAACCCCAGTTGCAGCCTTTTGAACATTCGGCATCGACTGATGTTGCGAAAAAAGACGAGAAACGTCGTAATGTTAGAAAGCCACCTGAGGGCGGAGGGTTGTATTGATCCCGAGATCATGCACAGGCGGGGTCGCCGGTTTCCCAGGGTGCGCCGAGTACGGCGACCCTGGGCTGTGTTGTAGTACCCCTTCAGGGTACGTAACCCAACGCTTCGCATTGACCTCTTTTTGTCTTTGCACTCTGAAGGAGTGCACAACAAAGCCCAGGGTCGCCGTACTCGGCGCACCCTGGGAATGAATTCGGCTGGATTCTGTCAGCTTTGCATTGTAAAGTAAATTGGATTTTGGATGTCCGAATGGACGATAGATGACTCGACGACGCAATATATCCGGTTGAGCCAACAACCTCAGGTAACCATTGACCGACTTCCGTACCATCCTGAAACAACTGCAAACCGAGGTCGAACAATCGCTGCCCCGGCTTCTTGCCTCGTCGACGTTTGGCTGCCCACCGCCCTTGGCGGAAGCGATGAGTTACAGCCTCTTGGCTCCCGGAAAACGACTCCGGCCTATACTTGTCCTCTTGGGGTGCGAAGCAACCGGTGGAACGGAAAAGCAGGCGATGCCCGCAGCGTGCCGCCGTAGAGATGGTTCATACGTATTCTCTGATCCACGATGATCTGCCGGCGATGGATGATGACGATTTGCGCCGCGGATTGCCGACTTGTCATAAGAAATTTGGAGAAGCGCTGGCGATTCTTGCGGGCGATGCGCTCTTAACCGGCGCGTTTCTAGTGATTGCGGAAGGTTATCCTGCTGCCACGGCAGCGGTTAGTTGTAAAGAGCTTGCCGCGGGTGCGGGAGCGGTCGGCATGGTGGGCGGTCAGGTTTTGGACCTGGCGGCCGAGGGCCGGATTGAGGGATCGCCGCTGCGGACGATCGATGAATTGGAAGGGATTCATCGACGCAAGACCGGAGCGTTATTCCGCTCGTGTTTAAGGCTTGGGCTTTACGCCGCCCAAGGCGAAAAGCCGGGTGGACCCGATCGGCAGTTGCAGGATAAACTGGACATCTACAGCAAGGCGTTCGGACTGGCTTTTCAGATTGTGGATGACTTGCTCGACGTGGAAGGGTGCAGTACGAAGACAGGGAAGAGTGTTGGCAAAGACGCAGCTCGCGGTAAGCTTACCTATCCCGGTGTGCTTGGTATCAGCGAAAGCCGGCGTCGCGCGGAACAGTTGATCCGCGAAGCAACGCAAGCCCTCGATGGATTGGGGAATGCAGCGGAGCCTTTAAGGGGTTTGGCCCGCTTTGTGATGGAACGCGATCGGTAATAATTGCGGATCGGTTTTGATCGCGAATGGATATCCGCAATTTTGGGGAGATTTTTTCGATGAGCCATTTACTTTCGCAAATCGAGTCGCCTGCCGACCTGCAAAGGTTGACCGATGCGCAGCTCGCACAGGTAACCAAGGAGATTCGCGACGAGTTGGTCCGCGTTCTCGGCGTTCGACCGGCCCACTTCGCCAGCAACCTTGGGGTCGTGGAACTGTCGATCGCTCTGCACCTGACCTTCGATTTTTCGCGATCGGCTCATTTGGGACACCGGCCATCAAATCTACCCGCACAAGTTGATTACCGGGCGGTACAAAGAATTCTCCTCGATTCGCACCCAGGGCGGATTGATGGGCTACCCGAATCCGAATGAGAGCCATTACGATCTGTTCATGACGGGCCATGCCGGATCGAGTGTCTCCACGGTTTCCGGCATGAAGGCTGCGGATGACTTGCTGGGTGAGCGCGATCGACGATCGGTGGCAGTCATCGGCGATGGTGCGCTGGTTTCGGGCATCGTCTTTGAGGCGTTCAACAACATCAGCGGCATGAATCAGGATCTGCTGGTCGTTCTGAACGACAACAAGATGTCGATTTGCCCTCGCACCGGCGGACTGGCCCAGTATCTCGACCAGTGCCGCATGACCTCGCTCTATCAAGGTTCCAAGCGCGGTCTGAATTACATCCTTTCCAAGATTCCCTTGCTGGGCAGCATGGCACAATCGGCCCTCGAACAACTTCGGGACGGCCTGAAGGCGGTCATCAAGGATGGGGGAATGCTTTTTGAAGAGATGGGGTTTCGTTACTTTGGGCCGGTCGACGGCCACGATCTGAACGGATTGCGGAAAATTCTGCGCGATCTGAAAACACAAAAGGGACCGATCCTCCTGCATGTCTTCACCGAAAAGGGGCACGGAGTTCCTCAGGCGAGTGCGGACCCCGTCGTTTACCATACTCCTCCCGTGTTTACCAAAGTCGGCCCGGAAAACACCAATATCGAACTCAAAAAGACCGGCTCCAAGGCTTACACGGATGCGTTCAGCGCTTCGATCCATCAGGTGATGCACGATAATCCAAAGGTCGTGGTCTTGACCGCTGCCATGTGTCAGGGAAACAAGCTCGAACCGGTGCGGGAAGCTTACCCGACGCGATTTTTTGACGTGGGCATTTGCGAATCGCACGCGGTCGCGTTCGCGGCAGGAATGGCCAAGGCAGGCATTCGGCCCATCGTCGATATTTATTCCACTTTTCTACAACGCTCATTCGATCAGATTTTCCAGGAAGTTGCGCTCCAGAATCTTCGGGTCGTATTCACCCTCGACCGGGCCGGGCTGACCGGACCGGATGGTCCTACCCACCACGGTGTCTTCGATATTTCCTACATGCGGCTTTTCCCGAACATGGTCGTGATGGCTCCGGGAGATGAAGCCGATGTGGCACCGATGCTCCGCTTCGCACTGGAGCAGGAATCGCCCGTTTCGATTCGCTACCCCAAGGCGAACCTGGAGCACGTGACTCGGCACGCGGCCGAGATGGAACTCGGAAAGGCCGAGGTGATCGATTGGGGCGAAGATGGAGCGTTCATCGCGTTCGGGACCATGATGCCCGCATGCGTACAGGCCGCTCGAATCCTTCGGGAAGAAGATGGTCTGCATATCGGCGTCATCAACGCCCGGTTCGCGAAACCGCTCGACCGGGAAACCATTTTGAAAGCAGTTGACCTGCTTCCGTTCGTCATCACGGTCGAAGAGGGAACGCTCGAAGGCGGATTCGGCAGCGCCGTCCTCGAGGCCGCCAACTCGGCCGGCCTGGATGGTCGAAACATCCTCCGACTTGGCTTACCCGACCAGTTTATCGAACATGCGGAACGCCCCGAATTGATGTCGGCTCTGGGACTGGATGTCAAAGGATTTGTTGCAGCTGCCCGGCGGGCCATGGGAAAATTAGCTGAGACTGACGAGATCGATGCGATCCTTCGCTAAAGACCCGGTGCAACTGGAATCGCAATCATTGTCGTTAAAATCATACCCGGATCAGCGGTCCTGGTATGATTTTTAGTTTGAACTCCATCATTCCATGTCGGAAAATACCGCCACCCATCGCCGGTCAGCACCAGACGATGGGTATTTACCTTTCCTGCTGTTCACGGAGGATTCTCTATGTCGTCGAGCCGATGGATTCTCGGAACCTGCCTGCTACTTGTCTGGGCGAACCTGGTCGTTGCCCAAACCCAAACAGAGGAACCCAAAAAGGCGATCGATCTGAAGCCTTATGAAAAATTCGCCGAACAGATCGGCCAATGGATTGTGAAGAAAGAAGCGAAGAAATTTGCCGAGGCTATCGATACGGATGTTCTCTTTGAGCGTGCATTGAAGGGAGTTGAGGTTTCCGCCGAGTTGAAGAAATCGTTTAGTGAAGGCGGAAAGCAATCGATTCAATCCTTTCCGAACCAGGTCATTCAAACCCTGTCATCGGGCGGCAGTTACAAACTGCTTCGGGTCCACGTGGTGGATGGAGAAGTGCGTGCTCTTTTCCGGATGCTTGCAGATTCCGCCGGTGTGAATTACCACGACATGGTGCTTATACCGAACAAAGACAAGGGCTTCGCCATCGCCGACGTGTATGTTGTTGTTTCGGGCGAGTTTTTTAGTCAAACCATGAAGCGTCTCCTGTTCGACACTCTGGCCGTCGATCCGAAGAAACTCAAGGAGGGCGATATTTCTCCGGCAACTCTCGATGGTATCGGCCGGCTGCGTTCGCTCTCCGAATTGTTGAAGACGCAAAAGCATGCTGAGCTTCTCACCGAATGGGAAAAACTGCCGGAGGCAATGAAAAAAGACAAAGGCGTCTTCATGTTTCGCTTTGTGGCGGCAACGGCATTGATGGATAAAGATCCCAAAGGTTATGAAAAAGTGATGGAAGATTTCCAGAAGTTTTTTCCAAACGACCCAACCGGGGACTTGATTCTGATGGATACCTGGCTCATCAAGAAGAAATATAAGGAGTTTCAAAACTCGATCGACCGACTCGACAAGGCAGTTGGCGGCGATCCCTATCTCGATGTATTGCGCGCCATTGGTTACAAAGAAGAGAAGAAGTACGACGCCGCAAAAGCAGCTGGGGAAAAGGCGCAAAAGAGCGAACCCAACCTGGCCGCTCCTTACGATATTCTCGTCGGGGTCACGATCGAATTAAAGAAATACGACGAGACGGTCAAATGGCTGTCGGAGGTCGAAAAACGATTCGGCGGGATTACCGACGAAGCTCTTGCCGATCCGGAGTATGCGGAATTTCGGAAGTCTCCGGAATATCTCAAGTGGACTGAGGGCCGGAAAAAGAAGTAGCACTCCCATGCGTTTTTTCATCCTCGGTAACGCCGACAAGACTCACGTTCACGATGAAGCTCATCGGCTCCGTACTTTCGTGGAAGGCATCGGCGGCATCGTTGCTGTTTTCGACTTGACCCGGCAACGCGATCTTTCCGGCGAAACCGCAGACATCGCCCTGGTTCTGGGCGGCGATGGTGCAATCCTGCGTGCCGCCCGACAAATGGGTTATCGCCAAACACCCGTTCTTGGGGTGAATCTGGGCCGGCTCGGATTTCTCGCCGATCTCACTCCCGACGAGGTTCGCACTCAGTTGCCTCTTGTGATGCAGGGGCAATTTCGGATAACCGAGCACCTCATGTTTGAGTGTCTGGTGGATGGTCCAGGTAAACCACAACGGTTCCTCGGCTTGAACGAAGCCGTGATCCGCAGTGGTCCTCCCTTTCACATGATCGATCTGGAACTGTCCCTCGATGCTGAGATGGTCTCTCGGTTTATGGGAGATGGCCTGATTGTTAGTACGCCCGTCGGTTCGACCGCGCACAGTCTTTCTGCCGGCGGGCCGATCCTGGGTCAGGAACTCCCGGTATTCGTCATTACCCCGATCTGCGGGCATACACTTACAAACCGCGCCCTGGTCGATTCAGCCAATCGAACCTGCACCATTCACGTTCGGCACACGAATGGAGCCTGGCTCGTCGTCGACGGACAGGAACTCGTACCGTTGGCGACGAACACGCGCGTGACGATCCAGCGTGCTCCGGTGGCATTTCAACTCGTCAAGGTTCCTGCCAAGACTTATTATCAAACGCTTCGCGAAAAACTTCGATGGGGAACAACTCCTCGTTATCGTGGCGAACCACCCACGACATGAGAGCGTAGAACCCACTAGATTGGCTATCGTTATTACTCGCGTCAGGGACTTTTGCGCACTCATACACTATGACAACCTCTTTCTTTCAACTTTTCATTGCAGCATTTGTGCTGACACTGGTTCAGGCCATTGCCACACTTCCCTGGATCTGGGCCCTCAACACCAAGAGCTTTCGACGTTGGGTCAAAGATCCGACCATCCTGGCTTACGCCGCGGGAACGGTTCTGGGCGTGGCATTGATTCTCGCCGAGCTGATCTCGGAAAACCGGGTCGATGCCAAATTGACGAACTGGGGCCGGTATTACGGCTCCCTGTTGCACATCCAGTTAGCCCTCGATTTCCTGATTTTATTCCCGCAGTTTTTGCTCTGGGTTTGGCCTAAGGGAGGAGCGGTCGCGCTCGCAGCGTTCCGGGAAGGCTGGCGTCAGCCGATGTTCTGGCTGATCGCGGGGGTTACGTCTTTCTTCATCATCGCATCCATGCCCGTTCCTTATTTCACGTTCGGTGAAGATTACAAGATGATGAAGCACCTCGGCTTTGATCTCACGATGTTCGCGAGCGCCCTGTTCGGTACGCTGGCAGCGAGTATTTCCATCAATGAAGAAATCGAAGGACGAACTGCCGTCACCGTCATGAGCAAGCCGATTAGCCGGCGGCAATTCATAATTGGCAAATACGCTGGTACACTACTTGCGTGCTGGGCGATGACGCTGATCCTCGGCTGGGTTCTGACCTGGTGCCTGTACATCAAGCCCTACTTCGACCCGCTCGACGACGTGCAGGACACGATGTCGATTGAGACTGTAGAACTGATCACTCCTCCCAAGGAAAAACTCATCGATAGCCCCGAAAACCAGGCGAAAGGTCGGCAAGTTTCCCGAATCACTCGAGCGATTTCTTTTGTTGCCGGGCAGTTCTGCCAGGAAGGAGTTTCATTCGTTCGGGGCAGTGCCCGATGGTTTGGCGAAACGATCGCCCATCATATCGGACTGCTGCTTACTTTCGGTCAGGTGATGATCCTGTTGTCGATTTGCACAGCTTTGGCGACTCGGCTTCCGTTCATTATCAACCTCGTGATCTGCTTATTTATTTACTTCATCGGGCATCTTGCGCCTGTTTTGGTGAAAGTCACCGGCAATCTCGCCGATCAGGATGGCGGAGCTGCGCTCAAATTGGTGAGTTTTATTGCGAGCTGTTCAACACTATTTTCCCCGCACTGGAATATTTTGACATGGGGTCTGCCATCGTGCGCTCCAACGACTTGCCGATGTTCGACTTTTCCATCTACGTTGCCAGTGTCTTTGCCTACTCCGTCCTCTATTCCGCCATTGGTCTGGTCTTCGCTTTGATCCTGTTTGAAGATCGAGATCTTGCCTGACAAGAGTGGACAGTGGTCAGTGATCAGTGGTCAGTAAATACAAGAGTGGTCAGATTGATAACGCCTGCTGTTTTTGGTATTTTCTGCCCAGTGTTCACTGACCACTGTCCACTAATGTATTTGCTGACCACTGACCACTCTCGTATTTACTGACCACTAATAAGTCGGGATGCAGAAACAAATCTTGTTTGGTATACTGGGCGGGATACGGGCTTCTCTCTTTCTCCATCCGCCGTTGTCGGCACGAGGTGGCTGTGGAACGCACCGCATTTGCTCGCGCCAAGGCATTTCTCGATTTTACTCCCAAAGCCAAATGGGCCGCGATCTTCGCGGGTCTTGGCAGTGCTGTATTCTACGTCCTTTTGATCCTCGTGCTGGCAATGTTCGTTGACTTGCTGGTTTCACGGGGCCGAATCCCTTATTTTGCCCAGCTCAATCCATCCGAACAGGAACGCTTTCAGGATACCTGGAAAAACCTTCCCGATGCTGAACGGCAAAAAGCGCTCGAACAATTAGGATTCGGAGGGGAAACTCCCATCGCACCCGACCTTGTTCCCGGTGCAACCGCTCAAGAGAAATATCAATCCTTATTCGCAACCGACAACGATCCGCCATTGCCGATCAATGCCACGGCGCAGTCCCTGGAGGAATGGCGGCCAGCGGACGGCAACGTCTACCTTCAAGCCATCATCGTCTACGACGTTCGCTGGCGTGCCTATGTCCGGTGGTATCTGCAAGAGCATATCGGTCCTGACGCCGCCAATTCTTATCAGGCGCAAGTCAAATCGGCTCAAGAATTACCGATTCCTGGATTGGGCGAAGATAGCCGGCAACCGCACGGCGCGTTGAGCCTGGTTGTGCGTTTAAGAGGAACTACTGCCGGGAAAATCGTAAATGCCTTTGTTAGTTGGAACGCGTGGAGTTGGGGTAGCGATTCCAAGGATCCGAATCGCGCGTACTTGACCGGATTGTTGGTCCTTGGTTTGATTCTCGCAGTCTGCCGGACCGGCTGCGTCGTCTTGGCGAATCTGATGGCTGGGGAAGCAACCGTTGAGGCCATAACCAGGCTGCGACGGGCCGTCTACCATCACAGCACTCAGGCTGATTTACTGAATTTTTCGTCGAACGGTGCCAGCCCGACCCAGGGAATGTTCACCCGTCACATCGAAAGCATTCACGAGGCATTGTATGTTTGGTTGACACTGGCATTTCGCAATCCTGCCCAGTTCATCCTGCTGCTGCTCATCGCTGTCTTGATTCATCCCTGGCTAACGATCATTTTCGCATTATTGGGTTTGCTGGTCTGGTTGGTGGCCGCCCAAATTGCTTCGGGGTTTCGACGTCACGGCCGGATCGCGTCACGGAACGCTTCCACTCGACTGATTTTACTTCTGGAAAGTCTTCGGCTCGTCAAACTGGTGAAATCCTACTTGATGGACGTGTTCAATCAAAACCGAAGTGGAGCGCCAGCTTGCCGAATATTCGCGAGCGCACCTGCAGCGGTATCGCGGCGAAGCATTCGGCAAACCGCTTTTGATATTGCTCGGTCTGTTGACGGCGGTCGGACTGATGTATGTTGCCGGGAGAATCGCCCTGGCCGACGGGTTGAGTATCGGCGGCCTGACGATTTTGACAGTGGCTTTCGCGGGACTGTATTATCCCATCAAACAACGTCTCGACTTCAAAAAGGCCTGGAAGCGCGGGCGAGAATCTGCGGTGGTGTTGTTCGAGTTCCTCGACAAAAAAGTGGGCGGCGATCAAAGTCAATTTGCGGATGCCGAATTCCTTCCCGGCATGCGAAGCTCCATCGAAATGCGGGAAGTGACGTTGCGTGAACCGGGTTCTGCGCGGGTCTTGTTGAACGAGATCAGCTTGAACATCTCGGCCGGGCAACGGGTCGGCATTGTCGGACCGGACGAGCGCGAGAAACAGGCCCTGTTGAGCTTGTTTTCCCGATTCGTCGATCCCAGCGATGGTGAAGTGCGGATTGACGGGCGGAATATTCGCTGGGTGACTCACGAATCGCTTCGAGCTCAGATCGGGCTAATAACCCAGGATCGACTGATTTTCAACGACACGATCGTCAACAACATCGGCTGCGGTGATTCCAGCTTTACGACTCCGCAAATCATCAAGGCCGCCAAACTGGCCCACGCTCATCAATTCATTCAGAAGCTTCCCTACGGTTACGAAACGCCGATCGGGGAGTTGGGGCATTCTCTGCGCATTGGCGAGCAATTCCGGATCGCACTGGCTCGGGCCATTTTGCGCGACCCCGCGATTTACATCATCGAAGAACCGCTCGTGCCCTTGGACAACGATACCAAGGATCTTTTGGACGACACGTTCCATCGAATCCTACCCGGCAAAACTGCTATCTTTTTGCCGCATCGAATTGCCACGATCCGACACTGCGATCAATTGATCTTGTTGAACGAAGGGAAGATCGAGGCAATGGGATCTCATCGAGAATTGGTCGGGACGAGTGCGCTCTACAAACATTTGTACTACCTGGAATTCAATGAGTTTGCCGAACAATGAAATTCAACCGTGAATTGCAAGTTGCCATGACGGCAGCGGCCTTGGCCTCCGAACGGATCAGGCGGGATTATGCCGTTTTTGTGCCGATTCCCAACGCACCGGCATCCATTACCACGGACACCGATCGTGCTTCTCAAGATCTGATCCTGGAACACATTCATTTATCCTTTCCTGAGGATGCACTCTGCGCTGAGGAAGCGACCGAGTCGATACGATCCGCAAAAAAGACTGGAGCGCGGATATGGATTGTAGATCCGATCGATGGCACACGCGGTTTTGCCATGAAAAACGGCGAATTCTCTGTGATGATCGGGTTCATGGTGGACAATGAAATTGAAATCGGAGTTGTGGCTGAGCCTGCACTCGATCGCGTAACTTATGCAACGCGCGGCGGAGGATGTTGGTCTACGATCGGCAAGTTTGCTCCAACGCCGTGCCGGGTCACATCCGCAAAGACACTTTCGGAATCGACCCTGGTCCGCAGCCATGCCAAACCAGGAAGACCTGACCCGGTAGGGACAGCTTTGAAGCCTCTGAAATGCGTAGAAACGTACTCGGGTGGAGTGAAGTTGGCAATGGTCGCCCGAGGCGAGGTCGATCTCTACGTCAACGATTACTCGCGTTTCGCCGACTGGGACATCTGCGCAGGAGAAATCCTGGTACTGGAAGCAGGTGGGAAGGTAACGCAACTGAACGGGAGCCCGATAACCTATTGCCGCGCCGATCATTCGCAATCAGGCGGTTTGGTGGCGACGAATGGGCAAATCCACGTGGAAACGATCTCACTGCTCAAAGCGAAAAGCATCTCTTGATCTCAGGCTGTCTGCAAGGCAGAAGTACACTGGTATGAAGCCCATGCACCGGGTGAAAAGAAATCAAAATCAAGCGATTTTTGGATGAGCAACTATGGCTACACGATCTTCCAGCCGGCAATTTCTGCTGTGCGTCAAGAATGATACCTACCCCGCCTCACTCGAGGTGCGAAAACTCATTATCATTTGCCTTTCTTCGTCCGGAAAAGTGCTTCGTTGTACGCTTCCAAACCCCGAAGCCCGGCCTGCAACGCGGGCGAAAGCATTTCGCGTGCCTTGATACGTTGGCCATGCTTGCCGTCGAAACTGAGGCATTCCAGATATGATACGTGGACCGCGTTTTTCATTTCCGGAGTGCCACGGCGGTATACCTCATCGATAAACCGGAAATGTTCACGGAGCACAGTCGTGTCCTCTTCGCTAATCGCAGCTTGGACGACTCTTGCCAAGTGCGCCATCTCCATGTGAAGCAGACCTCGTATGTTTTCATCCATCTCATCAGTGATACTGGGAAATCGTTCGGTCAGCATAGCCATGAACGTATCGCGATCGATATCCCCCGGCATCGACGGTCTCCGTGTGAAAACTCCCAATCCCGGATTCGAAATTCGGTGAATTCGACTGGAAAGATTCAACTTTCGGACGAGTTCTTATTCGATGGTTGGTTTCCTGGCACAATCTGTCGCAATCGCCGACGGACAGCCTGCTTCCAGGTATCCTTGCAACAGGATTTGCGCTGCAACCGAATCGACGCGACTCCTTCGCTTTCGGTGAGTCAAGCCGGCGGACCACAAGGCCGCTTCCGCTTCAACGGTCGAGAATCGCTCATCCCAATACGATACGGTCAATCCCGTTATACTCCCAAGCCAGGTTCCGAACTGCCGGGCTTCTGCCGCCTTGATCCCTTCATGCCCATCGTTGTGAATCGGCAGCCCCACTACCAGCGCCCCGATCTGCTCGGTTTGCACCAACTCTCGAAAAAATGCGGCATCCAATTCAGCGCTTTCGCGCGTATAGATTCCCAGCGGCGACGCCACCAAGCGATCGGGATCGGTGATCGCCAGACCAATCCGCACGGTGCCGAAATCGACACCGAGCAAACGCTGGAACTTGATCGATGGTCGCTGGGTTTCGTTCATAGATACTTCTTCAAATTGGTGTTCTTCTGCAAGAGCGTAACGATCTCTTTCACGGTCCCTTCTTCCGAGCGTTCTGCGATCAGTGTCGCATCCCCCGACTGAATGATGAGGAGATTTTGAACGCCGATCGTTGCGATCAGGTGTTCCGCGTCGGAGGCGATCACGCAATTCGACGTTCGGATGCCAAGATGTTTCGCTTGCACCGTATTTCCATCGGCATCTTGCGGGTTTCGGCGCTCGAGTGCAAGCCAGCTTCCGACATCATCCCAGAGAAAAGGTGCCTGCATCACGATCACTTCGCGGGCATGCTCCATGACTGCCTTGTCGATACTGATCTTTTCCACTTGCGCATACTCATTGCGAAATACGTCATCCCGACGGGGGGTATCCCAGACATCGGCGATTCGACGAACCGTGTCGAAAATCCCCGGCTTATGCCGTTGCAACTCTGCCAGAATGGCCCCAACTTTCCACACGAAGATACCGCTATTCCAAAAATACTCGCCCGATGCAATATAGCTCTCGGCCACGTCGGCAGATGGCTTTTCGCGGAACTGTTTTGCACGATAAGCCGGAACTCCCAGACGGGGCGGTAAAGCTTCGGCCCGCTGAATATAACCATATCCGGTCGAAGGAAACGTCGGAGGTATACCGAAGGTTATGAGCGCATGAGGTCGATCGAGCGCCAACTGCTCCGCGGCTTGAACCACCCTTCCAAATTCTCGCACCGGCTCAATGGCGTGATCGGCGGGCATAACGACCATCACCGCGTCGGGGTCGCTCCGACCAATGAGACAGGCCCCCAAACCGACGCACGCCGCGGTATCCCGGCCCATTGGTTCACCGACAACGCGATCGACGGAAAGCTCCGGCAACTGTTTTCGCGCTTCACTTTGATGCGCTTCGGCCGTGATGACCCAGGTTCTTTCAGGGGGTATCAGCGCTTCGATGCGATCGAGTGTGGCCTGTAAGAGGGTGCGCTCCCCGCTGAAGGTGAGAAACTGCTTTGGCCGAGCCACGCGGCTTCGAGGCCAGAAGCGTGTTCCGCCGCCACCTGCCATAATCATCGCATGCAACATTCGGATCTTCCTCCGTGAAATGGGAACTCAGACAGATTACTCTAATTTTACGGTGTCCGATAGGCGAGCCGAGCGGCGTAAGCCGACTTGATGGACCGGATATCGACCGGGCCACCATCAAACGCCGCCTCGGAAAGTGAACACTTTTCACTTCCTGCGGGCACTATTATATGTAGGGCTGATCCTCGCAGGAGTGACCACCGATGACCACGACAAATGTGGGTGATTTTCTTCACAATCTGACACGCGGCATGGCGGCGGGACTTCTCGGCGTCGAGTCCGACCGCCGGCTTGTCGAGCGAGTGCTGGCTACTCGCGATGAGTCGGCCCTCCTGGCCATCGTGCTCCGCCACGGGACGATGGTTTACCACGTCTGCCGCCGTGTGTTGCACCACTCACAAGACGCCGAAGACGCTTTCCAGGCCACCTTTCTGGTGCTCGCCCAGGAACTCCGCACTTTGCGCCAACACAGTTCGCTGGCCGGTTGGCTCCACGGGGTGGCCCTCCGCGTAGCCCGCAAAGCCAAGACCCGCGCCCTTGCCCAACAGCGCTGGGAAGCTTGTGCTGCCCGGCCCGAGGCCGTGCCGCCGGTCGATCTTACGTGGAGCGAGGTACGTTCGGCCCTGGATGATGAACTGAGTGGCTTGCCTGACAAGTGGCGGCTGCCGTTGGTTTTGTGCTACCTGGAAGGCCAAACCCAGGACGAGGCGGCCCATCAACTCAGTTGGAGCAAGAGCACACTCCGGCGGCGGCTGGAGCAGGCACGCGCAGCTCTGGGCAGCCGGCTGAAGGGTCGCGGTATCGCCTGGTCCGCGGCGCTGCCCGCCGTCCTGGCATCCGACAGCATGACCACGGCCGCCATGTCCCTGGCCTGCGTTGATTCGACGGTCGCTGCCGCGCTGGCGGTGGCAAACGGGAAGTCTCTGGCGCTGGCCGCATCGGCCAAGGTCGCCGTTCTGACGGAAGGAGTGCTAAAAACCATGTTGGTAAAGAAAATCGGGATTGTCGCCGGAGCGCTGATCGTACTCGCCCTACTGACGGCGGCGATCAGTGGAAATATCTACCTTGCTTGCGCTGCGGGCTCCCAGGAGGGGGCATCCCGGGAGCCCGCAGCGCAAGCAAGGGTCGCTGCCAACGCGGTGCTGACGGAAGTTCAGCCGGAGAGAGGTTCCCAGGGACCGGCAGGGCCAGATGAAGCCGAGCCAAAGAAGGACGAACCGAAGAAAGAGCCTGAGCCGAAGAAGGAGCTGGGACCGATCACCCTCAAGCATACATGTGAGGTCTTTAGCGTCTGCTTCAGCCCCGACGGCAAACGCATCGTCACGGGGGGTGGCGTATTTACTCTGTCAACAAGGCCAACCATTCCAGGCGAGGTGAAGGTGTGGGACGCGGAGAAGGGGACCGAGATTCTCGCCCTCAAAGGGCAAACAGGCAGGGTGTGCAGCGTCTGCTTCAGCCCCAACGGCAAACGAATCGCCGGTGCTTCCGCGGATGGGACGCTGAGGGTATGGGACGCGGAGAAGGGGCAGGAACTGCTCACCATCAAGGGGCAGACCAGAAATATCGGCAGCGTCTGCTTCAGCCCCGACGGCAAGCGACTCGCCAGCCTTAGCTCTGACGCTTCGGTAAAGGTATGGGATGCGGAGAAGGGACAAGAACTCCTCTCCGTCAAGTGGCAAGGCAGGCTGAGCGACATCTGCTTCAGCCCCGACGGCAAACGACTCGCTTGCTCTCGCGCAGGGGATCGATACGCGGGGGAGATGAAGGTGTCGGACGCGGAGATCAAGGTGTGGGACGCCCAGAAGGGGCAGGAACTCCTCTCCCTCAAGCTGCCTACCTCTGGGCCTGCGTGTGTCTGCTTCAGTCCCGACGGCAAACGACTCGCCACCGGCAGCAACGATCAAACGGTTCGAGTCTGGGACGCCCAGAAAGGGCAAGAACTCCTGGTACTCAAGGGGCACACCACTGGGCGGAGCGCGTTGTTGGGGCAACCGCTAACCTTTATCAGCAGTGTCTGCTTCAGCCCCGACGGCAAACGCCTTGCCAGTGGCAGCGCCGATAGGACGGTGAAGGTGTGGGACGTGGAGAAGGGACAGGAACTCTTCACTCTCACGGGACATACCGATATTCTGAGGAGCATCTGCTTCAGCCCTGACGGCAAGCGCCTTGCCAGCGCCTCCAAGGACCAGACGGTGAAGGTGTGGGACTTGCCGCCCGGCAAAGAAAAGGCAAAGTGAGCAGGGCGAGAAATCAAATGGGTCGGGAGTCGTTTCGGAGGCCGAAAGGCCTTCCGACCAGTCCCCGACCCCTTTGCCGCGCCCAGCCCTGCCGTCCGCCTCAATCAAACGGAATGCCGACCTCCGCCAAGGTTTTCGCATCGACAAAGTTTTCCAACCAGATTTCCAGATCCTGCAAGTTGGTCGTGGCGGCAATGCGGGCTGCTACCTTTCGTGGCACTTTCTTGAAGCGCTTACGCAGCTGCCGGAGCAGCACCGCGCGAGAGGCTTCGAGTTTCCCGCTGATCGTGCCTTCAAGACGGCCCTTTTCCTCGCCTTCGAGTCGGCCCTTTTCGATGTACATTTCGGCGATGGTTTGACCCATTTTCTTGTACTCCTTGCGGTGTGGATCGATCTGCACCGAGCGATCAACTATTTCACGCAACTCCAGCTGCTCGTCCCGCCCACGTGCATGATACACCAGCGCCAGGATGTATGACAAGAACTCCACCCAGCGAGTTCTTTCCGCGGGCGGCATTCCTTCCAGGTTGGTCAGGACTTCTTCCAGCGTGCGGCGAAACGCGGCAGGTTCGGCGGCGCGATCGCGGATTAGCCGAAGCACCTGTCCGAAAAACCCTCCCTGGCGAGCGAGTTTTTCGGGAGATATGTCGCGCAGATTGAGAAAATGCGGCTTGAAGGCCGGAATCATTGTCTCGAATAGCTTGCCGGCCTCGATGACATCTGCCAGTGTGTCGATCTTCTCCCAGTTGCGGTCGCCTGTGTAAAGAACGATCGGCAACACCGGTTGCAAAGAAAACTGTGCATCGGAGGAGTGCTTTTCGTCCCAAGCCCGCTTCTGCATCTTGTATGCTTCCAGCAGATATTCGGCGAGCCGAAGCATGAAAAACCGTTGTGGTCGGGACTGATGTTCGACCAAGACATAAATGAGGATGGTCCGCGGCGGATCGCCGGCGCTCAGGCGAAACGGGGCTTTGAACAACATATCGAGCGCCACATGGGCGTAGTCAGGCTGGACGAAGTGAGAGCGTTCGACGGTCATGGCTTCGAACTCGATGGAATCGACGTGCGGCTCACCAACCAGTACCAGTAGGTCGTGAACGTTGGCCGAGTTTGCCAGGAGCAACTTGGGACCGTTTTCCGGAAAATTGCGGACGAGCTTAATCAGCAGAGATTCAGGCATGAGCCTTTTCTATCCAACGAAGACGTGGAAGGCTTCCCGCATTCCAGGAACGGGATCCCTTTCGTCGGGAACGAACTTGTCCCCAAAATTCAATCCGACAAAATGGACGCATACCTTGCGTCCGAACCCAAATCGGCGCACATATACGTGTTAAGGTCGCGAAGGGAACGTCATGGCGAAGCAATCATTAGCGGTGTTATCTCGGCTCGAACGAGCATTGTCGAAAGCCGAAACCTCCACGGTCAGCGATTGCGACCTTCTGACGCGATTCGTTTCGGATAACGATCAAACCGCGTTCGCGACGGCGGTTGCCTGGCACTCCGCAATGGTTCTGGGCGTGTGCCGGCGGTCTCTATCTTCTCTGCACGAGGTATTTCAATGAATGGTGTTCTTACTCACGTGAAACTGGCCCTGGCGCTCGTTGGAGCCGCTCTGCTCGGGCTGGCGTTCGTTGCCGCTTTGCCGATCGCGGCTCAGCCGGAAAAGCCCAACGCGAATCCGCCGGTGCAATCAACGGAAAACCCCGACCCAAAACCTCGCCGGCGAAAATCGACCCGCCGGAACCGATCACCCTCAAAGGGCATACCGGTGAGGACCAGACGGTGAAGGTGTGGGACGTGCAGCCCGGCAAAGAAAAGGCCAAGTGAGCAAGGGGACATACTCAAAGAAGGTGGCCCCATAAAGCTGACCAATGGTCGCAGCATCCATAGAATTCGCTGTCAGCGGCCGGGCGGCGGTCTACGTTGGACCGCTTCCCTGCCGCCACTTCTCGGAGGCGATCATGAAGGCGATTCTCTCATTGGCGTTGGTACTTGGTGTATACGGCCTGGCGGGCGCGGCAGACGACAAGATGGTCGATCCGGCCGGCACCTGGAAGTGCGAATATGAGATCGGCGGGCAGAAGCGGACATCCACTTTGACGATCAAGAAGGACAAAGACAAATTCGCCGGGACGATGAGCTGGCCGGACCAGAAGGAGACAAAGCTCAAAGATCTGAAGTTGAAGGATGGTACTCTGACGTTCTCCGCCGTGCGGAAGTTCATGGATAACAAGATCACCGTCGAGTACAAGCTGACGATTGACGGGGACAAGTTCAAGGGGAAAGCCGCTGCGGAATTCGGGGGCCAGAAGCAGGAATTTGATTTCGAAGGGAAGAGGGAGAAGAAGGATAAATAGCGCTGCTTTTTGATGCAGCAGTTGAAGCAAAAAGACAGACGGGCTCGTCATGGTGGGGGCTGCGCCCGGCGTCGGAAGCGGACGGGAGCTTTTGGGTAGGCTTCGATCTCTATTCACCGGCTCTCGGCGAGTACACGTATCGCCTCTTCGTGGTGAACTACCCCGCAGTTCGTACCCGTCACATTGACTTTTGCGAACGAAACCAAGACGGCCCAGACTACGGACGAATTCAAGGCCCATCTGGAATGGGCGCTGCGATCGCCCCGAACCAAGCAAGTCGTCGAGGCCATCATGGCTCAGGCAACGGCGCTTGGAACAGTCGAGGCAGGCGCGTAAGGCTTTGAGAAATCAAGGCAAGAAAAAGGGACGAGCACGTTTCTTGATCGAGGTATCATAAGACTTCACCAAAGAAATGCGAACCTCGTCCCGTGTCTCCAGCGTATTTAACCGAACGCCACTGAATGCGATCAGGCCGGAGCAACCGCTCAACGGAACGACCATTATGAGGCAGAGTAAGCGCAAGAGCATTCCCCCGAAGTTTAATTGACCTCATAATCCAATTTGGCACAGAGGGAAAGAGCAGATTCCAACCGGGGTCATGCGGGTGTAACCAGATTCTCTGGGGGTGATCAGGCGGCCAGTGCCCAATAGGGTTCCCATTGGGATGTATGCCGGACGCACACCAGACTGGCCATAGGTCGTACATTGCCTATATTCCATCGAGCGCCCCGACGCTTCAGACGCAGGCCCAGGGTCTTCGCCTCACCTTCGACTTGGCCGCTGCCAATCGCTTGACCCGCTTGCAATCGTTGGACGTAGTTCACACGGTTCATGTGTTTCGAGAAATAGCCGATCAGACGCTCCGTTGCTTTACGACGACGTTCGCGTTCCGATTCGTCGGCGACTCCAAGCAGTTCATTCACCCACTGACAGACGCCTGCCCAACCTTGACGAATCAACAAACCGCGGGCGTGCTTATACGCGTCTTTGGCTTCGCTGGTCTCTTCGCCGTAGACGCGTTTGGCGCACTTACTCAGGTGCTGACAGGCATGATAGAAGTCGAGCGTTTGCAGACACCCGGTGAGCGTTCGCTGCACCGCTTTCCAGATCCAACTGGCACCGTCCGCCAAGACGTGCACCGCCGCCCAGCACGTCACTCCCAGCCGACGTAAGCGTGGCCGCCAAGTCTTGCGAAACTCCTTGGCTGTGGCGATCATCGCAAACGCCAGTACCATGGTCGCTGCCGGCAAACGCTGCTTCTTCCAATGGTCCGGCGATGTCGGCTCGCCTGCTTCTCGCTTGGAAACCACCGCGATTTTCAAGTCTTTCCAGCCTTCTTCACGCGTGTTGACCTTGCCCGCGTCGGTCGTGAACTCGACTTCCCCCGCCGCTTTTTGGAAAACTTCTTCGCTGGTAGTGTCTTCGGCTTGAAACCGAGCCATGTCTTTAGCGTGGCCCTCCACCGCCTTCCGCACCGTCTCGGGGCAAAGGTCCACTCCCAACATCTCATGCATGTGCTCGCTGGCGGACGCGAACGACATGTCTGCCGCCAGACGGCAACAGTGCTTCCGCACGGTCTTGCTGTAGCGCTGTCCCTCCACGCCCAAGAGGGCATCGGCCGCATAGGATCCATCGCCGCCGCACATGCACTTCCAGTAACGGCGTTCGAAGACCACCTCTCCGACAGCGCTCATCAGTCGGCGTTCTTTGGGACCTCGGTTTTCTTTCTTGCGGCCGCACTCGCAGACACGGATCGGCGCCCCTTTTTTTCGGCGGTCTCGATTCTTCGAGCCACCGCATCGGAGAGCACATGGGCTTGAAATGTTCGCCCTTTCTCAACCACCGCATCTTCGCAGGCATCGAAAACCGTCCCATCGGGCGCAGTCAACGCAAGCTGCTCCATTTCCTCAACCAGCGCCAACGCTCGCCGGACAATACCTTCGTGCTTCGGGTCCACTTCAATCGTCACTCTGGTGCCCATATAACATCCTTGTTAAGGGGTGAGTAATTCAGTTACCCCTCACTTACCTAAATTCCCCGAACACCACCAGAGAAGTTGGCTACACCCGGTCATGCTGTCGGGTGCAACAACGATTCTTGGAGTTGCCTCACGGTCAGGTCAGTTCTGTTCCCAGAAACGATCCCAGCATCCGCTGTACATCCCACTACACAATCCTGCCATCTTCCCCACGTTATCGACGGTCCATTCGGCATTGTTGGCTTTGAGCCGACGTCCGATCATATTTTTAGCCGCTCCCTCCACCATGCCGCTGCCGATCGATTGGCCTCGGTACAGACGAACCGCATAATTCAATCGTTCTTTATGACCTGCCAAGTAATTGAGAACCCCGCCCAAACTGGCACCGTCACCGCCCATCGGTGTGGCCCCCAACATCTCACCGACCCATTGGGTGATGCCGACGTAGCCATCGGACAGTAACAATTCGCGTCCTCGATCCGAATACTCTTGGGTGAGTGGCGTCCCTTCTCCGAAGATTAATTTCGCCCCGTCGCAAACGTATTCCAAAGCGTGGTAGATATCGAGTACTCCTGTCGAACCGGGGAACTGTTCGCTCGTTCGATTCCAAATCCAGTCGGCACCGTCGCCGAGGATTGTCAATTTTCCGGATAACGGATCGATTCCCAAACGTTGGGCTGTTGATCCCCAGTTCGCCGCAAAGCTGGTGGATTCTTCGATTCGACTGAAAGCAAACCAAGCGGTCGGTGCCGGAAGTTTTCGGTCGTCCCATTTTGCCGTCTCGACCGGTTCGCCAGGTTCTCGCTTGGCAAAGCTCGCGATTTTCATGTCTTTCCAACCTTCCAAAGTATTGACCTTGGTAGCATCGGTCTCAAATTCCACTTCGCCAGTAGCCTTCGGAAAGTCTTCGGTAGCGACAGGGGATTGCTCCATCCATTGCGTCATTTTCTGGCCTGCGGCCTCGCTGACTTTGCGGATGTATTCGTGGCTGGCTTCGATTCCACAGAACTCCTGCAAACGCGCGCTGGCGGTGTCAAACGACCAGCTTGCTCCGGCCAAACAGAGTAATCGGCGTGCTTCACGGGTGAGGCTATCGGTCAAGCCGATTCGGTCGTCTAGCGGTTGGACGGAATCGCGACATTGAATGCAAACGAGATGAAGGCGAGAGAGTTTGATTCGGCCCAGTGCGGTCAAGATTTGCTGATCGTGGCGACCTTTGTTATCGCGTCGGAATCCACAGCAGCAAACTCGCGCCGGTACCCCTTTTTTTCGACCTCAGGGGCCTCAGACTGTAGGATGGTCGTCATGGCTTGGCGAAGAAATTCGCGACCCTGCTTCAAACAAAAACTTTCGACGTTGTGAAGCACCTGGCCATCCGGGGAAGAATTGGACGTTTTCTTGAGTTCGCGGACGAACCCAAGGGCTTGTTCGATCAACAAGATTTCGGTCGGGTCGGTGAACGTGAAGGTAGTCGGGGTCATGGGATCCTTCCCAAGTAAGGGGGTGAGTTGATGTAGGTTCTACCAAATCCCCCATTTTTCCAGCAACCCCACTCTCAACGTTCATCGAAGCGAGACTCCAAGAATCGTTGCTGCACCCCATGCTGTCTCATGCTGTCTAACTTTTCCCATTTCACCATGATTGACACAGAATCTGCATTTATTCCCAAAATCGCGATGTCAAAATCGACCCGTGCGATTATGCTTAAATGGCCAATCGCCCTACTTCACCGCCAGTTATTGAGGAACGCATGACGACTACTGCAAGGAAATGGCTTGTCGATTCGTTTGGCTTGTACCGTTGCGACTTCTTGTCGGTCCTGTTGTTTTCGGCAATCGTGATCCTTGCAGTCGGGGTTTTTCTTCCTGCCGACCTGTGCGGTGCCGACAAAACTCCCCTCGTTGCGGGCTGCGCTCGGGGCCGTGGATAACTATTTTGAAGATGAGGTCTGGGCCAAGGTGGGCGTCCAAAAGTGCCTGACCTGTCACCGCAAAGGCGGCGATGCCGAGGACAGCAAATTCGTTCTCATCGACCCGCGCAAGATCGATGGCATCGCCCGCGAAAATGCCATGCGACAAAACCGCGCTGCCTTCGCGCGCGTGGCAACAACCAAGGAAAAGGAGAAGTACCGATTACTTCTCAAGGTGGTCGGCGAACTCAAGCACGGTGGCAAAGATGTGTTGAAGCCCGACTCGGCAGAGCATCGTATCCTCGCCGGCTTCGTCCGCCGGGTCAACGGCATCACACCCACCAAAGTGTCCGATGTCCCGGCCGACGCCAAAGTGCCGCCCTTCTTCGATGGCGTCGTGATGCTCGATAACCGCGTGTTGCTGCGCCGGGTAACTCTTTCGTTGGCCGGCCGGTTGCCGACCGATGCCGAGCTTGCAAGCATCGCCAAGGACGGGGCGAAAGCGCTGCCGGCGCTGCTCGATGCGATCATGAAGGAAGATGCCTTCTACGATCGGCTACGCGAAGGGTTCAACGACATCTTCCTCACGCTCGGCGTCGATGGCAATGCGGATCAGACGGTTCTTTCCTACGAGCACTTCGAGAAGACCCGGCACTGGTATCAGAAGCACGACTTGAGCCAGATCAAGGACGAGAATGCCCGTCTCCGGGCCGGCTGGAAGCTCGCCGCCGATTACCGCGAAGATCTGCTCGGCGAGCCGATGAAGCTCATCGAATACATCGTTCGCAACGATCGGCCGTTCACGGAAATCGTGACGGCCGACTACATCATGGTCTCGCCCTACACGGCCCGCGGCTACGGGATTTTCGACGAGGTGAAGGCCAAGTTCAAGAACTCGAACGACCGCTTCGAGTACATTCCGGTGAAGCTCAAGGCGCTGGTCGGCCGAAGCAAGACGGAGAACCAGGAATCGGCGACCGGGTTCTATCCGCACGCCGGGCTGCTTAGCACCTTCCAGTATCTCACGCGCTACCCGACGACCGAAACGAACCGCAACCGCCTCCGCGCCCGGATGTATTACCAGCACTTCCTCGGCGTCGATGTGCTGGAACTTGCCGCCCGCGTGTCCGACGCCGCAGCAGTCACCGCGAAGTACAAGATCCCGACCATGCAGGCGTCGGAATGCGTCGTCTGCCACAAGACGCTCGACCCCGTCGCCGGACTGTTCCAGGACTACTGGCGCTTCGCGGATCAGGGGGTCTACGGCAAGCGGAAGGGTGGCTGGTTCACGGACATGTTCCCGGCCGGCTTCGAGGGCGAAGACTTGCCGCCGAAGGAACGCTGGCGCTCCCTGCAGTGGCTCGGCGAACGCACCGCGCAAGGACCCGCGCTTCGCCGTCGCCATGGCCGAACACGTCTACTACATCCTCACGGGCCGCAAGGTGCTGCTGCCGCCCAAGGATCTTGAAGACCCGCTCTATCCGGCCAGGTTGCGTGCCTATCGGGAACAGCGCCGGCAGATCGAAGCGATCGCGGCCGGCTTCGCAAGGTCCGGATTCAACCTCAAGAGCGTGTTCAAGGACTGGATCGTCTCCGACTTCTACCGCGCCGACGGGCTGGCCACAGCGTTCAAGGAGCCGTGCCGGCGGGCGGAACTGGATGATATTGGTCTGGTGCGGATGCTGTCCCCCGAGCAGGTCGAGCGGAAGATCGCCGCGGTCTTCGGAGAGAAGTGGGGCAAGTTGAACGGCCAGCTTGCGATGCTGTACGGCGGCATCGACTCGAAGGAGGTCACCGATCGAGCCACCGACCCGAGCGGAGCGATGGGCGCGATCCAGCGCATTCTGGCGAACGACGTGGCATGCAAGAACGTGCTCAGAGATTTCGCGCCGCCCGCCGGCCGAGCGCAGGCTGTTCCCCGGCATCGAGCCGGACTGTGGTTCCTGGCGTCATCGCCTGAGGGCGACAAGGCGATCCGCAAGGCCATCGTCCATCTGCACGAGAAGATGCTGGGACGCTACGACGCCGAGGATTCCGCCGAGGTCGAGCGCACGTTCGAGTTATTCGCCGGTATCGTCAAGGACGCGAAGGAACAAAAGGGCGTCGGCAAACAAGAAAACTACTTCTGTGGGCGGGAAAGGCCAAACCCGCTGGAAGATCCTCATTACACCATCCGAGCCTGGCGCGGCGTGGTCACGTACCTGCTGCGGCGACAGGAATTTCTTTACGAGTGAACGAATCTATGCGACGCGATTTCCTCAAATGTGCGGCCTGGCCGGTCTCGGCCTTGCCGTTCCCATTCGCCTCCCGTCGCTCCTCGCTGCGGAGAAGAAGGACGAGCCTTACGCTGGTCCCTATTACGTGGTCTTCAACGCCTCCGGCGGCTGGGACACCACGTATCTCATGGACCCCAAGGGCATCAACGGGATCAACCGCCTTTACAAGGAAGGCGACATCCTGACCAAGGGAGCGCACAAGTACGCGCCGATCAAGAAGCACGCGCAAGGCGGGATGAGCAACGAGGATTTCTACGCCGAGTTCGGCGACGAGTTGCTGACTTTCAACGGCCTCGACTACTCCGTCAACAACCACTCGCCCGGCGCACGCTACATGGCGACCGGCAAGCTCGACAGCCTGGCCTACCCGACGTTTGCCGCGCTGGTGGCGGCGTGCCGGGGGCCGGACTGTCCGCTGGCGTTCCTGACGTTCGGCAACTACTCGGCAACGGGCAACCTGGTGGCCATGTCGCGCGTTCCCTATCTCCAGTCGCTGCAGAGAGATCGCCAAGGCCGATGCGGTCAACGGCAACGATCGCGCACCCTATCACGATAAGTTCGCCCTCGACCGCATCGAGGCCGCTCTTCGCAAGGAACACGAGGCAAACGCCACGCAGCCACAACTTGCCTCGCGCCGAGCGCAGCCGAAAACATGCTCTACGCGGCCCAGGTCAACTCCAAGGCGCTGCAGCGGGTCACGCCGTACATTCCCGCCACGATCCCCAAGGAACGCTTGGCGCAGCAGGCCGAGATCGCCCTGGCGTCGTTCAAGGCCGGCGTCTGCGTCTCCGCGAATCTGGACATCGGCCAATTCGACAGCCACGCCAACAACGACCCCGACCAGATGAAGCTCATCCCCGAGTTCCTCGCCGGCATCGCTTACCTGATCCGCCGGGCGGGCGAACTGAAGATCCGCGATCAACTGGTCGTCGTCGTCCAGAGCGAAATGGGCCGAACGCCGAACTACAACGCGGGCAACGGCAAGGATCACTGGTCGATCGGCTCGGCGCATGTTCCTCGGTCGCGGCATCAAGGGCAACCGAGTGATCGGCGCCACCGACGAGAAACAGTTCGCCGTTCCGCTCGATCCGCAAACACTGAAGCTCGACAAGGAAAAGGGCATCCGCATCCGGCCCGAACATATCCACGAGGCGTTGCGTGAACTCGCCGGGATCGCGGACCACCCGCTCAGCAAGAAATTCCCGCTCGGGCTGATCGCGAAAGAGAAACTCCGAAGCTTCTGGGCTTGATCCACTTCATCGGATCGTACCATGCTGCCACATCGATCGTGACAACAAACGTGCCCATCCCCTTTTCTTTTTAGGATTTGGAAACAACGGGAACCAAATCGAATTCGCGAGGCGAATGCACGGAAATGGTTAGTCGTTTACCATTTCCCAAAAGCTCAGCTGCCTTGGGTCCGACATAAAAGGCTCTTACTTTTGAGAAATTCTTTTTTATCGCGGATTGAAATCGTTTCATCAACGCTTGGGAAATCTGTGAGTCGGACACGGTTGCAACACGACCATGCAAAACGACATCTTCGTTCCAGACGCCACCAGGCGTGAATGTTACGGAATCTGGGTTGACTAACTGGTCCACACAAATGCGCTCCATGTTGATTCCTTGTATCGTCTGCAAGTTGATTGGCGTTCCGCGTTCGCAGACTAAGAAAGTCGCACAGGCCGAAGAAGAATCTGCACTGGCCTTTCCAAGATTGGGGATTTCCGCTCCAGTATTGAATGAACTAAAACTGGACTCGAACATGTCTTTCGGAAAGTTCCCCGTCCGAACGTATTTGACAGCACCTTTGCTATCGACAACTTCAAGCAAGGGAACCAAATCTTCCTTAGTCGCATAAAAAAGAATGTGCTTCATTGGATCACTTGCCAAGGAAAAGGAGACGGGCACCTCTAGTATTGACGTTGCGGCTGAAACGAGTCCGACGCACTCCATCCTTCGTGAAGGCAACTCAGTTGAACCGCTTCACGGTGCCACGTCGATCGTGAATTTCTGGCTTGCCGCACCCACCCGTTCCTTGCCTGTGGACAGAACCTTTTCCACTCCCCAACTCAACTGGCGGTTGTCCAGCTTTCGAATCTCCCGATCAATGCTTGCCGTCACGACAATGGCGATTTTTCCGGGCTGATCGGGAACGCCTGAAAGCACTCCCGCAGCCGAATCGATCTTGAGCCAGCTCGGGCCCTGCTGGATCGCATAGATTGGCGCTTCTCGGTCCCAGTAATTCATCGTTTCCTTGCCGCCGACAACTCGTGTCCGTACGTCGCCAAGCGAACGAATGGCCGATAGCGCATATCGATACTGGACGCCTACTTTCGCCTCGGTAACGGGGTGCGAATAGAGAATCGGCCGGGGAGCTTCCGCGTAATCGGACGGCCCGCTGCGCTTGCCCTGGTCGTCAACCGCAACGACCCGGTAGAAAGCCCGATTCGCATTCGGTAGCTTTACCTCCGCGCCGATCACGGCGGCTTTCGTTGCCGAAACCTCTGCGACGAAATTCGCCGGATGGGTCGCCGGCACTTCCTTCGATACTCCGACCACGACCTTGAACGGCTCATCGCTGATCGAGAATCCTTTCTCATCGCTGCCGTAGATGCGGTACTTTACCGCTTTTCGTCCGACGGTGTTTGGTTTCCACTTGAGCGTTCCGATGCCCCGATCCGGATCGAAGGCCAGCGTAACGTCGATCGGCGCTGTCGGCCCGCGTGAGGTAAAGCTCCAGGTAGGACTCCAGGGGCCCCAGACTCCCTTGTCATCCTTGGCCCGGACGTGCCAAAAATATTTCTGGTCGGAACTCAGCAGCCCGCCGTGGGGAGGTGTGTATTGCTCCTTGCCCTTGTCGGATGTGTACGAGATGAGCTTGTAGAAGTTCGTGGAGATGGGCCATTTCATATCCGGGCGATCGGAAAGCTCGAAGTGGTAATCGGCAATCTTGTCGCCGTCCGGGTCTTTGGCCGGCAGCCAGCGAAACGCGAAGTCGGTGCCGTCGGCCTCGCCGCCATCCGCTGGGAAAACTGGTGAAGTTGGGGCTTCCGGGGGCCGGGACGCGGATCGTTCGACCCAGGTGTGCGCGATCCGAACCTTGCCTGCTGTGGGAGACTGGTCGGTGTACAGGAACTTGTTTTCGCCGACCGACATCGAGGGCAGCGCCAGCGGAGCCATCTGGAGATCGTTGATGATGCCGAGCCGCTTGAGCCGGGTGCCGGCACCCAGTTCGCAGCGGAGCCTGTACTCGTAGCGAGCTGGGCCTTCCGGTGGGAAAAGCTTTGCCAGGTCCGCACCGGCCTCCAACCAGGTCTTCCCATCAAACGAAACCGAGAATTTTGCACCGGTGCCCTCAGCATCAAGCTTGCCACCCACGAAGACGTAGGGACTGCGAATGATCCAAGTGATCGTGCCGGTCTTTCCTTCCACGGCCGTCAGCTCGCCACCGTTTGCTTGAATGCCCTCGATCGAGACCGCGCCTTTCTTCCAGAGATCGCCGGCAAAATCGGGGCGGTATTCCCAGAGCCCGTTGCAGATCATGTCCGGATACCGGGGCTTGTCCGACCCATGATACTTCACGGGATCGGTGTGGCCCCACTGCCAGGTGATTGCCTCGCCGGGTCGCAGCACCATATTCATGTTGGTTCCGGTAGCGCAGCGGCGGTCCCCTTCCGGTGCTGCCTCGCATACGTAGATGGACGCTTCCCACTCGTCATTGGCGCGGCGATCGGGGTTCAGGATTCCCTGCGTGTGCGAGCGCTTGATGAGGTCGTGATCGCGCACAAGATCCTGCTCGCAAGCAATGGTTCGATTGTCCCGCAGCAAGTACATCGAGTGCATGTCGCCGTCGAACAGGTTCCACCGGTTATCGAAAAAGGCTTGCGAAACGCAGTGGCCGACGACCCGGGCCGGTGTCACCTTCAAACCCGCCTGTCGCCACAGGCCGGCCAGGCAGATGGAATCGTTTCCGCAAGTGTTGTGTCCATAGACATTGAAGACCTTGACCGGGTCGCCGAGTTCGTTGTTATCGCCGGCCGAGTGATAGCGATAGCGAATCTCTTGAAACCAAAGGGAGAAAGCTTTTTCCCGATCGGTCATGCTCGGCTCAACGGCAGAAGTGACGATCTCGTCGAGGGTACGGAAACGATTGCGGCCAATGGATAACCAGGGGTTGACGACATCGGTTTCGCCGACATTCTCCAAACGGACGCTGCGATTCGATTCCCAGGTTTGCTTGATCGCCGGCCCATCACTCATGCCCACGCCCACCGGCGAACGGCAATTCGTGCCGTCCATCGTTCCACCTTGCCGGATCGTGTAGGCATGTTTTCCGGTAGCAATCGACTCGACATGGCGCTTCAGGGCATCGGTTGGGTGATGCATTTTACCCCAGGGCACGAGTGCCGGGTCGGGACGCTGCGCCATGACGAAGCAAGGGCACTGGGCGACCACGAGAACGGCGAGAACGATCATCAGATTGCGCATGCGCGCTCCAAATGAAAACAAAGAGAATTAGAGTCCAACTCGGTAATGTTTGCGCACTCGCCGAAGGCGAGCCGCGATAGGGTAGGGAAGACCAAGCATATTGGTTTCCCCTCCCTCCAAACCGGACTGGCGGATTTCCCGCATCCGGCTTTCCTGTTGTCGGTCTTACCCACAAGGGGATTGACTTGCTCGGGCATGGGCAGCTTCCAGACTATAGTACCCATGTTTGGCAAAGAAGGCATTCGGCCAGTGCTGATGATCCGTTCCCCGTCCGCGGCCTTTTCCGCCGGAACGTTTGCGCAGTATGCTCCGCAAACGTCCGCGAATCCAACCGTCCACGGTCTTAAACGTCGTGTGGTAACTGTGCTGGAAGAATCCAAACCAGCCACGCAACGTCAGGTTGATATCTGCGATTATACTTCGCAGCGATCGGCCGTTCGTCCGTTTCGTCTTCGTCCGGATGGTCTCTTTGAACTTCGCCATGCTCTTCTTCCTCGGCCAGCGCGTCAGACGTCCCCGCCGCGTGGTTAGGAAGTGATAGCCCAGAAAGTCAAAGCCTTCCTGCTGTACGTTGACGATTTTCGTCTTGGTTGGATGCAGCCGCAATCCCTCCGCTTCACACCACTGACGGATATACCCCAGTGTTTGTTCCGCTTCGGCCTGATTGCGACAGAGGATCACGAAGTCATCGGCATAGCGCACCATCTGCCACCCTTGGGCCGCCATTTGGTGATCCAGAGGATTGAGATAGATATTGCTCAGCAAAGGACTTAACACCGCTCCTTGCGGGGCTCCCGCTTCCGGTTCCCATTCTTTCAGTCCGTCCATAATGCCGGCTTTCAGAAAGGATTCGATCAGCTGAAGCATCCGCCCGTCCGCGATGCGTTCCCGCAGCCGACTCATCAGCCGGTCATGTGGGATCGTGTCGAAGTAGCTCTTCAGATCGGCATCGACCACGTAAGCGTAACCTTGCTTGAGCAGTTCATCCACTCGCCGCAGTGCGTCTTTGCAACCCCGCCGGGGCCGAAAGCCGTAACTGTGCGTGGCGAATTCTTTCTCAAAGATCGGTTCGATGACGTGTCGGACTGCTCCCTGAACGACTCGGTCGCGTACCGTGGGAATTCCCAAAGGTCGCTGCTCCTGGCTACCCGGCTTATCGATATACGTTCGCCGAATGGCCTGCGGCTGGTAAGTTCCTTCCTGGAGGGCTTTGGTGAGTTTCGCCACGTTGGCGTCCAGGTCGTCGGCAAATGCTTCGACCGTGACATGATCCACTCCCGGAGCGCCCTGGTTGGCAGCCACTTTGCTGTGACTGACGCGCAGATTGCGTTCCTTCCACACTTTATCGATCAGACTAAACCATATTCCTCCTTGGACGCCCTTTTCGAGCGCCGTCAACATGCGTTCGTTCCACACCGCCGGTTCGGTCCAGAGCCAGCGCTCCATAACGTCTCCGACTTGATTAGTCATTGCTGACACTGCCGTCGGGTTGGTTTCTTGCGGTGCTGACATCACGCCTCCAACTTCCTACGTCCCTTGGCTCCCCCGGCGTTACCCGGCTTCTTCGCTACTACGGACGCTCTGACTTCCGATTCCGATACTTCCCAAGGGCATGCAGCGATCGCTTCGCTCCGCGGATGCTCGCTGCAACATCCCGGCCCAGACGCCTTTGGGTACGGTCCATCTGCGGCAACCGTTCTCGACCCTCGTTCCATACATCCAGCGAAATCGGATCTCCCTACTTCCCGTCATGGAACCTTCTGACCGTTCTGTCTCCAACCACCCCTTGTCGTTCTCGGTGCTGAGTTTGACGCCCTCCGAGACTCCTTGGACTTCGCCTTTCGCTAGCAGGCTCGTCACGACAACAGGCCGAATCGAGTTCGTTATCCTACGGACCAGTCGTTCGCTTCCGGTTGCTCTCCACCTCGCCTCGCGACGACGCAGTTACCTTCAGCTACAATGTCCAAACTCGAAACATTGATAGGGACTTTCACCCTACCGATTCCATGCGCTCGTAGGCGCACTAGCGGCGGCTTCCAGCCGCCGTGAACTTTCGGAACCTGCACCGAGTCACTGGTGCTCACTGTCGGCGGCTGGAAGCCGCCGCTACGCGGCTCGCCTTCGGCTGCGTCGACATCACCCCTATTTGTCGGAAACCGGAATGAACCTTAATTCGGCCAGCCAGGCCAGCGATTGTTCTTGCCAGGCATCCCACATCGGCCCCTTGTAGCCGTTCAGACCGTGACCGCCGGAGGGCAACTCCAGGTACTTCGCCTTCACCTTATTCATCAGTAAGGCATCGTAAAACGCCTTGCTGTTTTCGGGGACCACTACCCGGTCATCCTTGGCATGAGCCAGGAACGCGGGCGGGGTTTTCGCCGTCACCTGTTTCTCGTTGGAGAACAGTTCCACCAATTTCTCATCCGGGTTCTTGCCCAGTAGATTGCTCTTGGAGCCGCCATGGGTCTTTTCGCCCATACGTGACCACGGGATAAACCAGAATCATGAAGTCGGGCCGGCAACTGACCCGATCGACGGGATCGGTTCGGCCTTGGGGTCGCCGTCATCGAAGTGCGTGCCGGCGGTGGAAGCCAGATGGCCGCCGGCCGAGAACCCCATGATGCCGATCTTCGCAGGGTCGATGCCCCAGGCCTTGGCGTTGGCCCGTGCCGTGCGGATGGCGCGCTGAGCGTCGAGAAGCGGTACATACGGCTGTCCTTTGGGCAAGGCGATATTCCAGCACGATGCCGGTGATGCCGTGCCGATTCAACCAGGCCGCGATGCCGTGACCCTCTGCTCCTGTGACCAGACCTCCGTAGCCGCCGCCGGGACAGATGACGATGGCGGTGCCGTTGGGCTTTTCGGGCTTGTGGACCGTGATCTGTGCGTCGCGCTCCTCGAACTTGCCGTCGCCGACCGGGGCCTTCCCGTTCCAGAGCTTTATCTTTTCCGGTTCGACTTTTTTTGTATCTGCTGCTTGCAGAGTTACGGTTGCAAGGGAGAACTGCAGAACCATCAGGAGGGACAGCGTTCGGCGTGGCATGAGAGTTTGCTCCAAGGTGTTACCATCGTGGCCGGTCGGATCGGAAGGATGAGGATATTGTCCCGATGGGAACGGTCGAATGCAAGGAGTTTTGATCGAGGAGGTGGATGGTTAGCTTGGAAGAGGTCTTGGCGCTGCTTCAATCGCAATTCGCAGCGGAACCCGAACATAGCCGACCGTCAATGAATCTCGGGAGCTATCCATGTAGCGGATTTGCAGGTTGTCCCCATTGATCGCGATGATCTCCGCCGGGAGATACTGCTTGAAGCGCCGATCCTTGCGGGCCTGAATGCAATCGCCCACGCTCAAGGCAATCGGTCGGAGTTGATCCAGGGAGACATTCGCCCGGTCGCCATCATCAAACAGGATGAGAGCTTTGTCCCCCTCGAATCCGATGACGGTGCCGGGATACGACCACAGAGGTTCCCACGGTGCCAGCACACGGTCGCCAATTGCACGATTCATGATCTGCTCGCTGTTTCACTCAGTCCAACATCTTAGCTTGACTCAGTCCCCGTCGGAAGCGGTTCGTAGAGAAGCGTGTAGTCCGCGATCCGGATCCGGTCGCCGACAACCAGCCGCCGACGGCTCTTGACAGGCAGGTCGTTCACGAACGTCCCGTTATGCGCACCCAAGTCCACTAATTCGTGACACCCGTCCATATCATTCCAGATGATCCCGCAGTGGACACGGGATACCTTGTCGCCTTCCAAAGCCACGTTATTTTTCTTCGATCGGCCAATCATGACTCGATATCGCGGCACCTCAAAAGTCCGGCCGATCGATCGTGGCCCGATCGCTATCCTGAGCTGATGTCGGGCGGAGCGATCGGCGGGAGCGTTGTCGGGCGGCATAATCGTGCATGTGGAATCTTCAGTGGACTCCGGCGTTCTTGGTGGTACGGGCGTCAGAAACATCTGCACGGCAAAGGCGAGTTTCCCAGCCGATTGATAACGCTGCTCCGGCTCGGGCTCCAGGCACTTCATCACGATCTCCGAGAAGTCCGGGTCGGCCCCGGCAGGAGCGGTCAGGCGCTTGCCGATCCCTGGCGGCGCACCGGTCAACAGGTCGTAAAGTATCGCGCCCAAGGCGTAAATATCGTATGCGGGACCAATTCGGCAGACGGTTCCAGCGTGCGCCTCCGGAGGTTGAAAACTTGAAGGCACCCAATCGGGCGGCATTGCAGCTGTTTCATCTGGTTGATTCTGTTTGCGGGCAGCTGTGAAGCTGCCGATTTTCGGGGTGCCGTCGGGCGTCACGATTACCGCATCAGTGTGGAGCCCGCCGTGAAGCACTCCATGGTCGTGAATCGCCTGGAGGCCCATTGCCATCATCAGCGCCAACTCGGCCGACTGTCGAGTTGGTAATGGCGCGCGCACCTTCTCAACACCTTTGGAACGGCGACCCACCAACTCACCGCCTTCGACGTAACCCAGCACAAGGTAAGGCTGTCCAAACTTCTCGTCGTAATCGTAGAGCTGAATGACGTTCGGATGGTCCAGGTCCGCCAACGCATCGGCTTGCCGCTTGAGGGCGGCATGAGCCGGCGAGCCGGCCGTGCCCGCGCTCAACTTCAACTGTACCGTACGATGAATGGCCTCTTGTCGGGCAACGTAGGTGTACTCCCAGCAGTTCGCGTCGAGAAGGTCGCCGAGTTTGTAGCCGATCCGCTGCGCCCATCGAGCGTGACGGCACGAAATGTCGACGGGCCGGGCGTTAACGGGCAGCCTCTGGCGGTAGCAGGCCAGGTCTTCCGCCAATTCAGCAGCGCTGTACGCCGATCGAGTTCCTTTTCCAGGCACTTCAGGCAAATGGCTTCAAGATCGGCCGGCAGGCTCTGAATCAGTTCGGTGGGCCGGGGCGGTTCCTCCTTGAGAACCAGGTCCAAGGTCGCCGCGTATGTCGCTGCACGGAATGGCGGCCTACCTGTCAGACACTCGTAGAGGATGCCGCCGAGGGCGTAGACATCCGTCCCCGGACCCACAGACTTTGAGCCCCCACTTGCCTGTTCGGGGCTCATGTAGCAGGCCGTTCCGAGCACCGCATACGTTTTGGTCAATCCCGGGTCGTCATCAGTCAACCATTTCGCCAGGCCAAAATCCGTTATCTTGGGCGTGCCGTCCTGCGTGAGAAGGATGTTGGCCGGCTTCAAGTCCCGGTGGATGATTCTCCTGTCGTGAATGTGGTGGACTGCGCGTGCCAGTTGCTCGACGAGCCCGGCCGACCATTCCGGATCGGCCGGTTTACCATCGAGCCGGTCGGCCAGAGAGCCTCCCTCAACAAACTCCAGTACCAGGTACGGCCGTCCGTCCGACTGGCCGAAATCATATAGGGGCACGATGTTTGGGTGACTCAGGCCCGCGATCGACCGAGCTTCGAGTTGGAACCGCACAAGTTGGTTGGGGTTGCCTGCCGCGGTCCGGATCATCTTGATCGCGACAGGGCGATTCAAGCCGATGTGAAGAGCTTTGAAGACCACGCCCATCCCGCCATGACCGAGCGTGCCGGCAACCTCGTATCCAGCGATGCTCGGCGGCTTAAAGGCATCATCGATGCTTTCGACAAACAGTCCAGTCTGCGCCTGGCCATTATAAAGGCAATCGATCAATTCTGCGAATTCGGGAAACCGGACCCGGTATTCGTCCGGGCCGGTTTGCACGTCATTTCGGAGGTCAAGTTCGACGCCGAGCAGAGCGACAAACAAGATGGCCCGTTCGGAGGCCGGGACTTCGGTCAGAAGATTTTCAATTCGCGGTGGATTGCCTGCTTGCCAGCCGGCCTCTAATCGGTCGCAGATTCGGTCGTGCCGTTCTGCCGCGGACAACGACAGCGATTTCCCGTTGAGTTGCCGTATGTGCATTGCCTTGCTTCCGAATGGGAGTTAGCCGAGCGTAGAGGCTGATTCCCATTTGCGGCGAATCAAGCCAAGCTTTCTCTCTACTGTCGCCAGAGACTTATCGAGTTGAGTGGCGATCTCGCGGTTGCTGTGGCCCTCCAGTTTACAGAGAGCAATTCGCAGCAATTCGCCATCGCCAAGCCGATCGAGAAGCACCCGAAACTCCTCGGCCATCTCGGCTGCGAACGACGCACTCGGCTCAGTACCGATCACCATCTCGAAATCAGGACTCGCAGCGACCACTCCGCCGCCGCGTTTGGCGGCGCGTTCTCGCTTCACGGCGTCGATAACCTTCCTCGCCGTCAGCATCATCAGCACCTGCCAGAGATCGTTCCGGTCGTTTAGGCGTGGGAATCGGCCCGCCTCGGCACCGCGGAAAAAACTGTCGAAGGCACTCAGAGCCACATCCTCGGAACCCTTCGGACCCGCAGGTCGACCGGCTAGTTTCGCCCGAGCCAGGCCGACGAGGCGACGAAAATACTCTTCCCACAATTGTTGGGCTGCCGTTTCGTCGCCGGCACGAACGCCATCGAGCCAGTTGGTGATCGATCCCGGTTCCGCCACAGCTGTTCCCTTCGCATATTTCCGCTTGGCATTTTAACGGTGCAGACCAGGCATTTCAAGCAACCAGGCAAAGTCACACAATCGTCGTCGAGAAAAAAACAGAGATTTTTGAGGGTCAGCGAAGGTCTTTGCAGAGGGTCTGGTAGCGGGGCCAATTAGGCGGTCCAGCACTCTTCACTCAAAACTCGGAGATGAGCCATGAAAGTTGCGTATTTCACTCTGGACGATGTAAACCAGTCTCTCGTGGCCGGTGGACCAGGCAGATGGGTATTGGGATTTCCTGTCCCACTGGGACATCATTGTTTGACGAGTGCGACGAAGTAATCGGGGTTATCCTCGATTTCGATTTCCTTCCGCCCGACATTCGTGCCGTCTGGCTCCAACGGCTGCAGATGCGCCAGGTCGAAATACCGGCGCTGATCCACGGACACAATATCTCGAATGCGGACGCCCATTCACTTCGCAAGGTCGGAGCTCGAGTCTGTCGCAGCCGGGTGCGGAAGTCGGCCCTGGCCGGCTGGTTGGCCGGCCTGTCAGCAATGTCGGCTTCGGCGTTGTGCTGACGAGCTTCACACAATCTTCATGTCGCCTACCCCTCTCGGGGGGTAACGTGAGCGGCAGAAGGACTTCCCGCTTACTTCGTGCGCGGCTCTCACCAATTCGCTGAAGAGCCGCGCACGAAGTAAGCGGTTGTGGCAGCAGAAAAAAGACTTCCACTTACTTCGTGCGCGGCTCTCAACGATTCGCTAAAGAGCCGCGCACGAAGTAAGCGGTTGTGGCGGCAGAAAAAAGACTTCCGCTTACTTCGCGCGCGGCTTTCAACGATTCGCTAAAGAGCCGCGCACGAAGTAAGCGGTTGTGGGTAGATTTGTTTCTGCCGCTCGCCTTAACGCTCGGTCCGTTAGCCGGTAGCACAAACTTGCGCTTCCGGCTAACAAAGTTTGCAACTACAGTGACATCACGTCGAAGTGCATTGTAAACTGTAACAAACAAGAATCAGTAGCTACTATCCGACGAACCGTCTGATGCCAAGTCGCGGTAAGTTGATTGAACCGGCAGCGGAGCGTAGAAGGCAGGGGCATGAAAGAATTCTTCAAAGAGAGTCTGTACGTCGTCGTGCCGCTGGTGTTGATCTTCGTGGGACATCAGCTCATCGACAACGACAGTGAGCCTTACTTCAACAACGATGAGACGCGCCACGTCATGACCGGCGTGTTTTTCCGCGACCTCATCGCCGATCGGCCGGCCGACAATCCGAAGCAATACGCGGTCAACTATTACCTCCAATATCCCGCGCTCGGGCTGATGGTTTGGCCGCCGATTTTTTACGCGGTGGAAGGTGTTTGGATGTCCTGTTTCGGAACATCGTTCGCTTCGGCCAAGGCGTTGGTGGCCGGGTTCGGCGTGGTTGTGGCGATCTATTTTTATCGGCTCGTCAGGCGCAGCCAAAGTCGCCTGATGGCCGGCGTCGCTGTTGGCGTGCTGGGATTCACGCCGCTGGTCTTTGCCTCTTCGCGGCAAGTCATGTTGGAGATTCCCTGCCTGGCACTGGTACTGGCCTCGATCTTTCACTTTGAGCGCGACTTAGAAGGTGGGAAACGACGCGATGCCTGGGGGGCCTGCGTCCTGGCAGCACTGGCGGCGTTGACGCGCTTTGACGGCATCTTTCTGCTTCCCTACTTCGCGCTGCGCCTGATCTCGACCGGCAACCTGTCATTGCTCCGGCGCGGTTCGGTGATTGGCGCGATCCTGCTGGCGCTGGCGCCGACAGGCCCCTACTATTGGTTCACTCTGAATGAGTACGGCTCAACGATCGCCAAAACCGCGCAAGAAGGATCGAGTGCAAGAGCCGCGACATTCTTCGGGAGTGAAAACTTCATTTATTATCCATCGAGGATTCCCGAACAGGTCGGCTGGGTCACGGCCTGCCTCGCCGGTATCGGTTTCGCTTATTCGCTCACGCGGTCGGAATTCAGAAAAACGATGGGGCCGGAGTTTACCCTGCTCGCCTCGACTTATATGTTTTTTGCTCCCATCGCCGAGATCGATGAACGGCACACCATCTATTGGGTGCCTGCCTTGGTGATTTTCGCCATCGCCGCCGTCACCGCCTTGGGCCAACGGGTTGGCTGGCGCTGGTTGGCGATCCCAGTCTGCGTTGCCATGATACTGAACGGAGTCTTCAAGTTTTCGGGCGATGGGCCGGCCGTCACGTTGCGAAAACCGTCCTATTACCTCTTCGGTTACGAGGAGGCGGCGGCCTATGTCGTCGAGAACAACCGCGACACGCGCATCTGTCTGTTCGACGGCTTTTTGAACGGCGGATTCATCTACTACCTCCGGCGTCACGACCCGGAGCGCGCGGCTCTGGCGCGCTGCGCTGCGACAAGCTCTTCTACACGGTTTTGTGCGATCCTCACGCAGGCTACAAGGAACACGCCAGGGAAGAGCAAGACGTGCTGGACTTGATCCATCGTTATGATCCGGAGTTGATCGTTGTCGAGGAGCCGCAGTTGTATTTCGAGTTGCCCGTAGCGACTTTGTTGCGAAACGTGCTGCACGACCATCCCGAGAGATTCCGACTCGAAAAGTCGATCCCGATCCGGACGAATCACATCCGGTTCGCCGGTGCCAGGCTCGAAATCTGGCGCAGCCTTGAACGAAACCCCGACCGATCCGAGCACCTAGAAATTGAAATGCTGACGATCGGCCGATCACTGGGAACAGCGTTGGAGCGTTGATTGCAGTACCTTCAATTTGGCTATTTCTCATCTCCCTTGAAGCGGAACTCCTTGCCGCCCAGGATCTGGTCGGAGGTGATCGTCGGGCAGACGAACTTCTCGATGTGCTCGACGATCAGTCGCGTGCCGTCGAAGTGGCAGACGATCGGGGCCGCTCTGCGGGTTGTACATGGTGTCGGTCATGTCGCGCATGAGCACGACGTTCTTGCCGTTCTTGGCCATCTGCCGCAAGCCGAACGGGCGGCCCAGCACGCACATGTTGGTGTGCACGCCGAGCAGGATCACGTTGTCGATGCCGCGCTCTTCGAGCAGGTTCCAGATCTCGACGCCGGAATCGCTGATGGCGTCTTCATCGTGAATCTTCAGGCCGGCGTGCTGGCTTCTTCCACGGCGCCTTGGGATTGCGGCCCATCGCCGCCAGCTTGGCGTGCCACTCGGCGTGCTCCTTCAGGTCGTCGTCTTCGCCGCCGTCGGTCTGGTCGATGGGGTATTTGCCCTTTTCCTCGGCCGGGATTTTGCGGCACCACTTGCCGATGTCCTTGGGAAGATGTCTTGGCCTTCGGAGCCGCCTGGGCCCGTTTGCGGGCCGGGATGGTCCTTGTACGCGTTCCATGCAACTCGACGGGGCATGAATGATGAACACGCCCTGCGACCGCGCTTTTTCCAGCACCTCGTTCATGCGCGGGACCATTTCCTCTTCGCGCCGCACGGCATTGAGGCAATGATGGGCGTCCCACATGTCGCACACGATGACGGCGGTGTCCGCTGGGGACCAGGACTGTTTCTTGGTGGTGATGGAATACGATCCCTTATCCTGGGTTCGGGACCGCAACATCAATTGGAGTTCCTTGTCTGCCCCGAAACCAGAGACCGACAGGCAGTTCAGAAGTGCTATCAGGCCAAGAAAGGGTGCACAGAGACGCATGGATATCCTCAATCGTAGTAAAATGGGGTTCAAACAATTGCACATTATCGAAACCTCAGACTGAGGTTATTGTAATAATTCCCAAAGTAGTTTCAGGGTGCTTTGGGTGATTCTGGACTTGAAGCCTTAGCAAGGAAGTTCTAAGGCTGATTTGGCCAACGGCTCAGGACTGCTCTCGCTTCGATGCAAACTTGCATCTTATCAGGCCCATTGGCGAGCACACGCACGATGTCAAGGCTTTCCGGTGTCCGTATTCGTTCCAGAACTTCCAGCACTCGAATCCAGTGTAGTCGGTGGGAACCTGGTTCGAGATTCGAGTGGTTCACTCGTTTGAGTAGCTTTTCGAGTCTGGTGCATACTTCGAGATCGGGATTGCAGCGAAGTGCCTCTTGCATGGCCGGGACTGCCAACTCCTGCATCATTGCCAGGTCATGCACCGCTCGCTCCCGCGGAATACCTGGAGTTGCCCAGGTCTGCAATCAATTTTCGCACTTGAACCGGCGTCGGTGCATTCAGCACCGGCATATGCTCCTTCACATACGCCAAAGTATCCTTGGGAGATTCGACAAGCGAATAGATCCCGGCATACGCTTCGCGTCCATCGGCACTTGCGAGGGCGTCCCAAGCCTGCTTCACCTTGGTCGGTTTGCCGCCAGTCAAGTTCCAAATCAGGATTGTTGTGTCCTCGCCCGCAGACACGAGCCTGTTGCCATCAGGCGAAAACGCCAGCGCGCAGACAAAGCCTGCATGACCGTTGAACTCGCCTCGATTCCAACCCGTTGCGACTTCGCATAAGCGAATTCGGCCATCTTCTCCAGCAACCGCCAGCGTACGGCCATCCGGGGAAAACACAATGGGCCATTCCCTGCCGATTCCCCACCCCCAGCTTTTGCCGAAAGTCGATAGCTTCGCGCCGGTAGCGGGATCGAAAAAAGTCGTCTGGCCCATGTCGTAGCTGGCCAGCAGTTTGCCATCGGGTGAAAACGCCAGCCCAAAGCTTGATCCATCGAGATTCCGTACCAGTTTACCATCAGGCACGCTGGAAAGTTGAATTCTACTGCCGCTGCTGGTTGCCAGCAACTTTCCGTCCATCGAAAACGCCATTGCACTGGTGTAACTGTGGCGATCCGGCATAAAGGGCAGGCGGGTGTGACCGCACACATCACCTTTCGCCACATTCCAAAAATAGGCCGCTGGTAATTCTTCTTGGGAATCGTGTGATCTCCCGGGATGCGCTGCGATGAATCTGCCGTCAGGCGAAAGTCGCATGGCATCAGATGTCGCTGGGCCTTGAAATAAACGAAATCGATTGCTCGCTGCTGGATTTTGCCGGTCTGAAACCTCCCACATTTCCAGCATTTTGTCGTATTTCCCAATTACTAATTTCCGGTAAGACTTGGCATCTTGGTCGTTTTGGGGCAAAAACGCCAGCCTATTCGCCGTGGTCCCAAGCTTTTGTTGGATCTTGCAGTTGGACATATCCCACATGAGGACAGCATCGTCTCCACCTGAGACCAGGGTCTTGGCATCGGGCGAAAATGCCAAGGCGTTCACGCACGCACGGTGACCTTCCACGGGATGGAGTAGCAATCCGGTTGACAGATCCCATACAGTAATCGTGCCATCGTAACGTAAGCAGGCCAAACGGTATGCCGCGCGGGAGACGGCCATTTCAACCATGTCTGAGCCTTGAACTTTGAATTCTCGCAGAAACTTACCATCCGCCCAGTTCCACAAACAGATCCGATCCCTACTGAGGGACGCCAGCGTCTTGCGATCGGGCAAGAAGCTCACGGCAAGCACGGAAGCAGCTAGCTTGGCCAATTCCCTTATTTGGCGACCGGTTTTCACGTTCCACAATCGAACACGCTTATCCATACCGCCGGTTGCCAAAATCGGGCGACCGATGGCGAATGCACCGCACAACGTCCCGTCTTTGTGCCCTTCCAGGTGCCACACGGGTTCGGTCTCATCACGATCACAGACGAGAATTTTCCCTTTGTCACCAAGGCAGGCGAGGTAATGGTTGTCGCTCGAGACGGCGAAGAATTGCGGGCGATGCCAGGTTACTTCCAGTCTCATTTGATGCATTGGCTTGCCCGTATACGCATCGAAGCAATGTGCCCACTGTTGTGGTGCCGCGAGATAAGTACTTCTTTCACCGGCAGCTCGGCGCTCCTCCGTGAAGGGGGCGATGAACATTTTGCAATCGGCAGACAGGCAGATTGGTCGGACTTGGTCGGCATCACGTAACCCGACTATCTCTCGACCGTTTGGCATCTTACCGATGGAATGTTTGAGGTTGCCGCTGTCCAAATCGTAAAGGTAAACGGCCTGTGTGAATTCTCCGGCACCGATCAGGGTCTTGCCATCTGCGGCGAAATCGATCGATTTGATCGAATGCTCGATGTTGATGGCACGGATTTGTTTGCCCGTGACGACGTCCCAAATTCGGATATCGCGAGCAACGGTTGCCAAGGTCTTACCATCGGGGGAAAAAGCAATGGCTGCTGCGTGATCCGCATGGCAGCCGTTGAGTACCCAGCCTGGCGGCGGCGAAGGACGGCAAGGGATCGCCAAGACCGTCATTGAGCGGAACTTCCTGTCCGAAGCCCAGGGTCGGTGCTAGGATCAACGAAACACAGAGAATCTGTACTTGAATACGAATCATGTCGCTTCCATGAAACAAGCGTTCAATAGGGATGTCGGAAATCGTTCTGACCACTCAAAACTGCATTCCACCCATCAAGGAGCAACGCGGATCGTACCAGTTGTCATATTCCGGGTCAACTGACTCAAGGACGTTCCGTATATCCGTATCGGGGTCTGATGTTGTCAACGTGCCATCGACGTATACCGTTTACCTGGCCAATCTTGCGGAACACCGATAGTGTTACTTCATTCATCACAACCATTCATAATCCGGCTCCTACAATCGAAGGAACGCCACTCCATTCCGCCCTTCAATACGAAAACCAAAAGAGGGTTCTATGCAAGCAGCACTGACTTCAAAGTTGACAATAGCAGTTATGGCACTGTGCTTCATGAAGACCGACTGCCCGGCCCAGACCATCATTGACTCGGATTTTTCGAAGGGCAAATTTACCGATCTGGGGTGGAAAGTGAAAGGCGACTGGGATGCCTACGCTTATCCAAAGGGAGGGGACAAAAACCCCGGAGTTGTGGCCCGGTTTGCGGCTCGTAAGCCCAATGGCTCTCTGGCCAAGCAGTTCGCCGAAATCAAAAATCCCAAGAAGCTCACGCTCTCTCTGAATTACGGCTGGGGTTGGGGCGATGCAAACCAAGGGCGCAGACTCGGTGTCGTTCATGTTCTTGGATCCCAAGGACAACGGCTATGTCTTCAGGATCTGCCGCACCAAGGCAAAATGGGCGGTGCAATGGGCCAAGGTTGCCAATGGTACCGACCCGAAGGATCGGATCTGGGCTTCCGAGGAAATTGACGCTACCCACCCTTCCGTTCGCGATGGCGGCGGCCTGTGCCACCTGACGATCGACCGCGACTCCACCGGCTCCTGGAGCATCGCCGGCAAAGACTGGAACAATGGTGCTGGGGCATCGGTGAGGTTCAATGACAACACAACGAGTTCGTTTAGCCAACTGGTGCTGTTGGGAACCGAGAACTTCGACGAGCAAGTTTTCAACAAGATCGTCTTGAACATTCCCTCGGCTGGCCCAACAACCGCTATCCAGGTGACCGATTTCCTCAATAGTATCGGCATTGTCACCACCTTTCCCGACCGGGGACAACCACTCCCCAAGACGGTCGAGATGGTCAAATACGCCGGGTTCCGTTGGGTGCGAGGCGGCATTGAAGGGCTTTCCGCCGACGGCCCCACGACCATAAAAACCTTTCTCGACCTCCACAAACAAACCGGCGTCCGCTTCAGTTGGGGCCTGGTCAGCGGTGGCACCGATCTCAAGAAACTCATCGAAACAGCCAAGCCTCTCGCTGCTGCTGATGCCCTGCTCGCCTTTGAGGGCAACAACGAACCGAATAACTGGGGTGTCACCTATCAAGGGGTGAAAGGCGGAGGCAAAGCGCCCTCGTGGCAAGCGGTCGCCAAGCTACAACGAGACTTATACACTGCCGTCAAGAACGATCCTGCGTTGAAGAAATACCCCGTTTGGTCGATTAGCGAAGGTGGTGCTGAGGTAGATAACGTCGGATTGCAGTTTCTAACCATCCCCAAGGGGGCCGGGACTTCGATGCCCGAAGGGACAAAGTACGCCGACAGCGCCAATGTTCACAACTATATCTACCATCCGAACTCGGCCGGCTTGGCCGACAACAAAACGTGGAATGCGGCCGATCCTACATCCGCTTGCAAAGTCGATGGCTTGTTCGGCAATTATGGCAAGACCTGGGCCAAGCACTTTCGCGGCTATTCCGAGAGCGAACTCCTCACCTTACCACGAGTGACCACGGAGACCGGCTGCACGGTCGACAAAACCATCACGGAAGAGATCCAAGCCTTGAACCTTCTCACCATGTATCTGGACCAGTTCAAGAGGGGCTGGAGCCATACTGCTGTCTACCTGTTGCGAGATCGCACGGATGAAGGCGGCAATCAATCATTCGGGTTTTTCAAGGCAGACTACAAGCCCCGCAAGGCCGCTGGATATTTGCACAACTTCACAACCATTTTGTCGGACCCAGATGTACTCGCTAAACCGGGTCAACTGAACTACTCCATCGCGGAGCAGCCTGCGACCATGCACGATATGCTTCTCCAAAAGAGCGACGGCACGTTTGAGCTTATCGTGTGGAATGAGCGGGTAAAGGGTTCCGATGATGTGACAGTTCAATTGGGTGCCACATTTCCGACCGTGAAAGTCTACGATCCGACGATCGGCATAGAACCGGTTCGAACACTGGCCGGCGTCGATCGCCTCAAGTTGACTTTGAGCGATCATCCGTTGATTATCGCAATTGCGCCGAAGTAAGGCGAGCGGCAGAAAAAGATTTCCGCTTACTTCGTGCGCGGCTCTCGCCGATTCGCTAAAGAGCCGCGCACGAAGTAAGCGGTTGCTCGCCGATTCGCTGAAGAGCCGCGCACGAAGTAAGCGGTTGCTCGCCGATTCGCTGAAGAGCCGCGCACGAAGTAAGCGGTTGCTCGCCGATTCGCTGAAGAGCCGCGCACGAAGTAAGCGGTTGCTCGCCGATTCGCTGAAGAGCCGACAGAGACTATGTCTGATGCAGCGCTGGGCAGCGGGCGACATGGTCAACGGAGGCTACGGCGGCGACTTGTTCAACGAGGTGCTGCAACCATTCCTGGAGATGATTCCACCCGATCGCGCTGCAGCTATTGCGCTCAAAACCGCAGAGGAAGTGGATGCGTTTCTTTTGGCGGAATCCGACGAGGTAGTAGACATGGCGTTGGCGCGGCCCGATCGCCCGAATCTGGATCGCGGCAGCCATCGCGAGTATCATCTCGATCGGATAGAACAGGCACTGATTGATGCAGGGTATAGCTGAACCTGGATCGCATTTGATCGAACCGGCGGTATTCAATCACACTTGTCTTACCGAATTGTTCTTATCTCATGGAGTAGCGAACATGCGTTTCTATTTGTTCCCTCTGTCGTTCCTTTCGCTGCTTGTATCAGCGGCGTTTGCCGATGAAGCAGAGCACAAGGCAATAGGGTTCGTTCAGCGCCTGGGTGGCACCGTTGAGCTTGACGACAAGGCCAAAGGTAAGCCGATTGTCCGTGTGGACTTGGAATTCAAAGACCTTACCGACGCGGGTATGAAAGAACTCGTTCCCTTCAAACACTTGAAGGATCTTCAGATCAGCAGTACAAAGGTAACGGATGCGGGTCTGAAGGAGGTGGCGACCTTCAAGGAGTTGAAGTCAATCTCCATCGCGCACACAAAGGTAACCGACGCGGGTCTGAAGGAACTTACCGGTCTGAAGGAATTAGTGTGGCTCGACCTCGATTTCACTCTGGTGACCGATGTGGGGCTGAAGCAATTGACTGGACTTAAGCAATTGGAGTATCTGTACCTATCGAACACCAAGGTGACGGATGCCGGACTGAAGGAACTGGCCACCATGAAGCAGTTGCAATTGATCTGGCTTCGCGGAACGCACGTAACAGATGCTGGTATCAAAGAATTGGAAAAAGCACTTCCGAAGTGTGGAATCGCTGCTCCGCTCCCAGAGGCTGAACCAGTTCGGGAGAAGAAAGACGTCAAAAGCAAATGAAGGCAGATTTGTCGCCGAGATTTCCACCGGATGGGTAAGACCATGGAAAGTAAAGAAAACGTACAATTCGTTCAATTCGACTGCGACGAGGAACCACCGCCAAAGGGCATAATGGCCATTTCAAGACCTGCCTCACGTCCTCGGCAGCAGATTCCGGACATGCCTCACGGCCAATCGGGTTTCCAATCTTTTGACTGCGATGCAGTTGATCTCCTCCCCGAAACGAAAGCCACGCCCCGCCCGCAACGTCGGGATCTGGGAAGTATGTGAACTACCACGTGTTGGCTTCGATCTAATCACTACGAAAAAGTCAGAGAGTCAGAGAACTGCCCGATGACATCGTTTCTCTTTTGGAACATCATGAATAATGACCTACGGACGTTGGTAACCAGCGCCGTCGTCGAGCGAGACATAGATATTCTGCTGCTCACGGAGTCCAGGGTCAAGGACAGAGTCCAACACCGGCTCGTCATCATTGCTCCCGCCTACAACGGTTACCGCTACACGCTGATCACGGCACTTCATCACCCCGACTTCTTTTACCCAGCTGAGGTACGCGCCAATGCCTTGGCGAAGAAAGTGCGTCGGGAAGAGCCGTTTATTCCGCGAGTGCTTTATGATACGGTTTATCCAAATGCCAACAGTGACGATGAAATGCAGGCTCTTGTAAGGGACGCGTTACAATCCGAAGATACAAAGGCTGTAATCCTCTCGCTCATCGCCAAGAGTAACGAAGCGCGAATAGCTCCATTTCCGCCCACTCAAAGGCGCACAGACAATGCCGACCCATCTGGGGAAACCCAACCACCCGACTCCAAAAAGGAACCGAATCCGAACGATTGAAACCTCCTGTTTTCGGCGCTATGGTTTAGTCAGCGCGAACGGCTTCAAATTTGGCGACCGACCTAATGTCGGATTCTGGTCGCCTCCGCTGAGTTGCTGCACCCGCGCTACCGCGTAAGCCGCGGCCTCGTGAATGAACACGAATCCATCCTTGTTGAAGTCGGCCTTGCCCGTTAATCCTTCCACTAACCCCAACGTGAAAAAACCCGCCTTCGTTTCCGTGCTTTCCAACGAAGACTCGCTCCCTAACGACGAACATAAGACCACCACACCGCAATCGTCGGTAAGCAAGTCTCGAACCAGATTGTCCGCCTGGCCGGCCTGAAATGATTCCGCTGCCGCTCCCGAATGGCAGGCGTCGAAGATCGCCACCACCTTGCCCTTCATGTTCGAAAGCTTCTGCTTCACAATGTCGCCCGAGACACCCGTCCTTCGCAAGATTCGCCCCACATCCACCGGTACCAGGTAGAAGTTGTCGCTGATATCCTTGCCTCCGTGCCCGGAGAAAAAGAAGATCCCAACATCGCGCGCCGTCATGCTCGTTTCCAACCAGTTGAGTCCATCCAGAATGTTCTTTTTGGTGGCGTCCTTGTTCAGAACCACCTTCATCTGGACCTTGCTGAAAACTGATTTGGTCTTCTCTTGCAACACTTTCGATATCGCCATTGCATCCGGGGCGGCGAAGTTGAGTTTCATTCTGCCGGGATAATCGTTCACTCCAACGGCAAATACGAACAGGTTCGGCAGCTTGGTATCTCCCGTCAACTGCACGACATCGACCGGGGCCGACAGCCCCTTGCTGACCTCGGATTCCGCTTGAACGTGCATGGTATGCCTGCCCACCGGCACCGCTACCTTCCACACCATTTGCACCGCACCGAGTTGCGGTTTCTCGATCGTCCTCAGTCCAAGCTGACCATCGTATGGCCTACCGTCCAGCAGCAGCCGAAGTGCGCGTACCGGATAGTTGCCGGTGCTCACTGCCGTTGCTTTGACCTCAATCGTCGGCTCCTTGAGCGCAACGTCGCCGGAAATTGTCAGCGGCGATGTGATCTGCACTCTCGGGGGCAATACCTGCGTCAAATTGACGGCATTGATGGGCCGATTTCGCTCGCGCATCGCGAGCACCATTGCATCGCGAACTCCCCTTGGCGCGAAACAGATTCTTGATGACCTCCGGCTGGAACAACGACGGTCGAAACTGAATGGCCGGGTAATAGGTGCCCACTTTGTCGATGCCGTTGTTCATCTGCCAGCCCATGAGCCGTTCGCCGTTGGCCGATGCGGAGTAATAGCCCTCCGGCGTCCAGGCGATCCACTCTCGACCCGCAAAGAACAAGGACAAGATCGGATCGACCTTGTCGGGGTTCCAGATGCGAATGGTTTGATCGGTGGAGCCGGTCGCGAAGGAGTCGCCGTTCGGATACGGAGCACATGCGGTAATCAAGCCGGTATGACCGATGAAGCTGCGAACCATTTTCTTCTGCTTGAGATCGACCATGTAAAGCCCAAACGAACCGCCGACCACGAGCCGATCGTTGCCCAGGAGAGTGGCGGAATAGAGGCGTTCCTCCTTGCTGTCGGATTGAAACGTGTAATAATCCTGGCCCTGGATTTTTACCTTGATGTGGTAAAAGTCAGGCTGCTCGATCGTGTAATTTTGCAGCTTGTCGAGAGCGGTTAGCGCACGCTCCGGGAGTTTGACGAACTCCATTGCTTCCAGACTAAAACTCCTCGTTAAAGCTCGGCGCGGTGGAACGGCGGTACCGCGATTGAGGTTGCCCCAGACAATACTCTTGCCGTCGATGGTCGAAGCAATGGCCCATACTGTTTTGCCGGCACCTTGAATACGCTGGACGACTGTCCCATCGCTGGTATTCCAGATAAAGGTCTCGTTTTCATCTCCTCCGGTGCTCGCGGCCAGCGCAGTATCGCGCGACAAGCTGACGTGCTGAACGGTGTTGCTATGGCCGATGAACTCGATGCGGGGCTTACCCTGGGCGATATTGACGATCCCCGCCGCGCCGGTGAAAGCGACGCCGCCATACAGTATCTCTTTGCCGTCCTTGCTATAAGCAATGGAGAATGGTTGAGTAGTTGCCAGTTTACCGTTCCGGCGTTGGGCCAGTGCGTCGTGCTCGATCGTTTGCAAAGGTTCACCGGTGCTGGACCAGATGCGGATGGTGCCATCAACGCCGCCGGTAGCCAGAGACTTGCCATCCGGATTCCAGGCCACGCTGAAGACCGGGCCTTTGTGCCCGCGAAGTTCCTTGAACTGGACTTTTCCGTTGGGAGCATCCCAGATACGAGCGGTGCCGTCCTGCGACGCTGTCGCCAGACGACCATCGATTGGATGAAAAACGACCTGCGACACGGGACCGGCATGACCCTCCAATCGAACAACCACCTGACCGGTCTTTACCTGGGTAACCAATGCCCTTTGATCGAGAGCGCTGGAAGCCAGCCATTCCCCGTTCGGAGAGAACATCAGCGAAGTGAGTATGTTGCGATGACCTTGAAGGATTTTTTCGACCTGGTAGGTCTCTAGAGAAACCAGATAGACCATAACTCCCTTCGCGCCGCGATCCATTGGAATTCCGCTCACGGCGAGCTTCTTGCCGTCGGGCGATATAGCCGCAGCGGATAAACTCCCTTCTTCGCCGGGTCCATTGGGCATAAGGATTGTCTTGACCGACTCACCGGTACCGACATCCCAGATACGGATCGATTTGTCTGCCGAAACCGTAATGAGTTGCTTCCCATCGGGAGTGAAGAGAACCTTCCTGACACTCGAAGCATGGCCGCCTGGATCCAAAACCAGGATGGGCCGTTTGTCTGGAGGAGGCAGCGGGGGAATCTCGAAGTTTTCATCGATCTTGCGAACAGCCAGTTTCGGATCGGGAGCCGGTGGCGGATCATCTTCCGGCTCGGGCTGCGGAATCTTTTCCTTTGGCAGGGGCGGCGGGACTTTCGGATCCTGTTTCAGCATGGGCCGGGGCGTTTCAACTTTCGGTTTGGCTGGAGCAGTATTGGTTGGAGGCGTGTTATCTACCACGTCCTTCGATTTGCTTTTCTTGCCGGTACTGAGCGCGACAACAAGGATCACAACTCCCAGAACCGCGCCGCCGATCGAGAGTCCGAGCCACAGAGGGAAGAATGATTTTTGGGCGCAGCTTTCTTCTTGCGTCGAACGGGTTCATCGTCTTCATCGCGCGAACTGGACCTGCGTGGAGTTTTCTTTGCCGGCTTGCGCTCGAAGTCGAGATCATCATCGTCATCGCGTTGCGGGGCGGGGCAGATTTTTTCTTTCGGACTGGCGTCTCGTCGTCGTCAACCATTTCGGGCTTGAAAATCTCGCCACACTTAAGACACTGGACCGTTTTGGCCGAGGAATTCTTGATCGGAACAGTTGCATCACACTCAGGGCAAATACACTTTGGTGACATGGTTCGCGTGTCCTCTCGGAAATTCGAGGAAGGTGCAAGGGTTTGGACTGTTATTGCGAGTCGGAATCGGAAGCCTTTACGGTTTAACGTTCACTCTCAACCATCCTTGATGGAGGCGATTCGCCTCTGCGCTTTGCTGAACATGAGATTCAATTGAAAGACGATTGTCCGCTATGGATGATGTGCGGTCAATGACCAAATGCGCTTTTCTTAGTTGGATCGATCCACCCGAAAAAACAAAAGCGGCGGTAAAGCGCTGCACTCCAAAGCGGCACCCAAGTTGGAGTGCAGCGCTTTACCGCCGCTTTTGTCGGCCTAAATCGGAGCCGGGTCCTCTCGCGGCGGTGGGACTTGCGGCTTCGAGACAGCGAAGGGAACCTTTAAACTTGATCAATGCCTTCGACTCAGACAATTCCCCAAGCACATTCGGGTTGGCAGGATCGATGGCCCACTGAGTAAAAGTGACGCGTGAACTACCTAGCCGCTCCCGATGCTAGATCGCCGACCAACGCCCAGTATTGAAACTGCGCTGCCTGAACATTTCCTTGCTGCATCGACTCACGGATTTCGTTTTCCCGCCACTTCCGAACATCGGCGGGGCTCGCCGTGAACTCTTGCGGGTAACGCGATTTCAGGTCGTTCCAGAGAGCGGACAATTCCGCAGGCATGAGTGGCGTAATCGCCCCGGTTTCATCGCAACGGTGTGCCGACAAGATTTGCGCAGGCCGACGATGTCTGCCGAAGGTCGGGCGTCGGGAGTGAGGTTCCATTTACTCACATGCGCGATTGGATTGGAGAGAGCGCCAAGCGAATACGCCGTGAGCGCCCGGCTTCCGTCCGGGGAAAACGCCACGCTCTTCACTCGATCGGCGTGAGTAAGTGAAGGGGAAAGGGGGATGCCGGTGACCGCATCCCACAATCGGGCCGTTGCGTCCCAACTCCCCGTGAGCAACTGTTGTTCATCGGATGAGAATGATACCCCTGTAATCCGGTTTGCGTGCTGAAGCGGCGGCGACACGGGGCTGCCGGTTCGAGCGTCCCAGATGCGCGTGCTGTATAATCCTCTCCTATCGTGATGACCCGCTCGCCGGTTGGGGAAAACGCGACGGCCTGGACAAACCTTTCCACTTGCATGGGAGGCACGATTTGTTGGCCTGTTCGAACGTCCCAGATTCGGGCCGTTAAACCGCCTGCGCTGATGGCACGACGACTGTCTGGGGCAAAAGCAACCGACACGATATTATCTTCGCTGCTGTTGCCATGCTCCTGAAATCGCGATACGGCTTTGCCGCTGCCGACATCCCAGATGACCGCCGTTTTGTCGCCGCTCCCCGTGATGACCAGCCGGCTGTCGGGAGAGAACGCGCATGCCCCGACCACGTCGCTGTGTTCCAGGGGCGGAGTCGCCGCGCTCCACTGACTGCATCCCAGAGCGTTGCTGCTCGGTTCCCGCCGGAGACGACCCAGCGTCCGTCGGGACTGAAGTCGAGCGAATGGGAAGGATCCTTGAGCGGAACGGGTCCACCCGTCAGGCGTTGGCCTGTCTCCGCGTCCCAAACGTGGATATTCCGTTCGTCGCCGCCGCTGGCAACGCGACGCCCGTCCTTACAGAACGCCGCCAAGTAGACGCGGCCCTGATGCGGCAGTGGCGGCGTCACCGGTCGTTCGGTTTCCACGTCCCAGACTCGTGCGGTCAGGAAGCCCCCAAGGAATACCCGGCGACGATCCGGCGAAAACACCATGGGAAGCACGAAATCATGGATGGAAGGGGTGTCGTTGCGCAGGGCGTGGGCAGGTGCCCCGCTCACGGCGGCCAAGTCCCACACGCTCACCACGTCGCTGCAAGTGAGGAACTGTCGGCCGTCGGGAGTGAATGAAGCGAAATGAACCGGCCGAGCGTGTTGAAGTGGAAGCGAAAGCGCCTTGCCGGTATGCATGTCCCAGACCCGCGCAGTTTTGTCGTAGCTCAAGGTCAAGACGCGCCGATGGTCGGGAGAGGAGACCACTTCAAAAACTGCTGCCCCGTGCCGTAGCGGGGGAACTACCTCCTGATGGCTGTTCGCATCCCAGATCCGCGCAGTTGTCGAGGCTTGCGGTCATTATCAACTTGCCGTCGCTTGCATAAGCGATGGAATTGATCGAGCCGTTATGTCGCAGCAGGTCTCCGATTTGTCGACCGTTGCCGGCGTCCCAAACCCGTACAGACCTGTCTTTGCACCCGGTTGCGATGCGGCGGCCATCCGGCGAAAAGACCGCCACCTCGACATAGTCGTCGTGCTTGAGCTTGAGCAACTCCTTGCCGGACGCCGCGTCCCAAACTCGGGCCGTAGAGTCGCAACTCGCAGTCACTATTCGCGTGCCGTCCGGGGAAAAGGCGACATCTGTCAACTGCATTCCACTGTGACTCATGGGTTCCCCAATGGGCCTTCCCGTTTTCGCGTCCCACACCTGTGCCCCTCCCCACTGAGGCATCGTCACGACTCGACGACCATCCGGAGAGAAGGCACCACGATGGACGGAGTGTTTGTGCCGGAGAACGTCGCCAACCCGTTCTCCGCTGCGAGCGTCCCAGATTTGGGCGGTTGTGTCGTCGCTGCACGTCAGGGCCAATTGACCGTCCGGCGAGAACGCCACTCTGAAGATCGGCCCGGCATGCTTTTTTGCGAATGCGACCGATCGCCTAGTTTTCGAGTCCCATATCTGGACCGCTCCATCGAACGATCCGATCAAGATGTAACGACCGTCGGGCGAAAAGACGGCAACTGGTCGCCATTGGGGAATAATGGTCTCCAGACCGCACGCGGAAGGGGAATACTTGCGGTATAGGGCGAACTGTGTTCGCGCCATGTTCACCGCTTGGGGGCTTTCCGCGGCGATAGCAAGGCTCTGCGTCATCTTGAGCAACCCTAGGTGCAGGCTCCCTGAGTCAGCTAGCTTGACTCCCTCAGCTGCATGGATCAGCCCCAGTAGGCGGTGGGCCTTCTGGACCGCTTGCTTCTCTGCTGCCTCGCTTATCTTGGCCTTGGTCGCTTCCTCGACGGCATGAGCGGATTCAAGCTTGGCGTGAATCGACTCCCGCTCCGCTCGTTCTTGTTGCTGCGAGGCTACATCCAGCGCCGATTCCGCTCGAATGAGCCCCAGCGTGGTGCCCACAATCCCGGCGGTGAGCGTCGCCAATACGACCACCGACGCGGTAACTGCCCCTCGATGCTTACGTACAAATTTCCGCAGACGATAACTCATGCTTGGGGGAACGGCCTGTACCGGCCCCCCTGTCAGATAGTGCTGGATATCGACCGCGAACGCTGCAGCCGTCTCGTACCGACGCGTGCGGTCCTTCTCCAGCGCCTTCATCACTACCCAGTCCAGCTCATTTCGCAACAGACCGGTCAGCTTCTTTGGCTCCGTGTTCCGGTTCGCTGCCAAGGTCGGCAACGCATCCGCCGTGCTCAGCTTTGTACTCGGACGCGGCGGCTCGACTTCACGCACCACTCGCAGCATCTCCATCAACCCCGCCTTCTCCAGATCCTTTTTGGTGAACGGCGTTGAACCCACCAACAACTCGTACAGGAGAACTCCCAACGAATAGAGGTCGGAACGCGTGTCGATGTCGAGGTTGTTGAACGTGGCTTGCTCCGGCGACATGTACTGCGGCGTTCCGATCACCGTGCCGAAACCGGTGTGGTACGTCAGTTCCGTCAATGGCTGGCCGATCGCCTTGGCCACTCCGAAGTCGATCACCTTGGGGACCGGGCGGTCGTCGTACAGAGCCACCAGGACGTTGGACGGCTTGATGTCTCGGTGGATGATCCCCTTCTGGTGGGCGTGTTGAATAGCTTGGCACACCGGCAGAAATAACTCCAGCCGCTCGCGGACGCCAAGACGGTGAGCGTCGCAGTACTGGGTGATCGGCACTCCTTTCACCAGGTCCATCACGAAGAACTGTCGACCGTCCGTCGTCTCGCCGCCATCGAGAACGCGGGCGATGTTCGGGTGGTCCATCAGAGCCAGGGCCTGGCGCTCGGCTTCGAATCGGGCCAACACTGCCTTCGAATTCATCCCTGGCTTGATGAGTTTGATTGCCACCATCCGTTTGACCGGCTCCAATTGCCGGGCCATCCACACGCTGCCCATCCCTCCTTCGCCGATCTCCTCCAGAAGTGTGTATCGGTTGATGAGCGTCATGCCGGCTTCCGTCTGGGGAACGTGTGGTCCTGTGGACGGGAGCGCCCCGAGGTGGGGGCCCGTCGCCGACCGCAGCATGCTCGCCGGCTCGGCGTGGGCGGCCAGGAGTTGCTCCACTTCCGACCGCAGTGCGGCGTTCGATCCACACGCTTCCGCAAGGTATGCCGTGCGTTCGCCCTCCGGCAACTCAGCCGCCGTAAGAAAAATATCCCGAACACGCTTCGAATCGATCGACATCCAACCGACCTCTTTCGCTCGTGGGCGAGCTTGCCTTTGTTTTCATCGTTCGAGCCGTGCCTGCGAACAATTACTCTGTCGATTGTTCCCTACTCGTCCCCTTCAGGGCACTGGTCAGCCAGGCTTGGGCGTAGGTCCACATCCGGAAGGCACTCGCCCGGGACATTCCCAGAGCTTGCCCGGCCTCTTCGACCGAGAGGCCTGCGAACACCCTCAGTTTCGCCAGTTCCGCCGATTTCGCGTCGACGCTCTCGAAGCGAGTCAGGACGCTATCGAGGTCGAGCCATTGATCTGGGTCGTCCTTCGAAGCAGCGACCAACTCATCGGGATCAAGAGCAGCTCGCTCTGAGGCGTGGCCGCGCTTGATCGTGTGTTTGCGCCGGGCGGACTCGATGAGGATACGGCGCATGGCTTCGGCCGCCGACGCGAAGAACTGCGCACGACCGGTCCACCTGAGCGCATCTTCCGGTCCTGCGAGACGGAGGTAGGCCTCGTGAACGAGCGCAGTCGGCTGAAGCGTATGATCGCATGATTCGGCCGCCATTCGGGCGGCGGCCAACTTCCGCAACTCGTCGTAAACGAGCGGGAGGAGACTCGCTGCGGCCTGGCGATCGCCCGCCGCCGCACCGTTCAGAAGCCTTTGAAACTCAGACATATTGGTTTGATGCTATTCGATTGTCCTGGTCCAAGCAAGCGCCAAGCGAAGACTCAGCCCGCTGGCTCTATTAAACAGTGCGTATTTAGCAGTGAACTTGTCTCAAGAAAGCCGCCAATTTTATTGAGCGTCCGGGGCACCTCAACCAGTTTCTTTGAGACTTTGCCGAACGAATTTTCGCATTGGTAAATAGAGCTGCCTTGCGACAACCCTTACCTTTTCCGGACTGGTGCCATGAACCGAATCATCGAGAAATTGATCTCCCTCTTCCGGTTCACTCGACAAACCAACGATTCTGCCCCGATCAAACGGGCCCCGAAGCGAACGAGTTTGAGCGTCGTCGAACCACTGGAGGAGCGGTGCCTGCCAAGTGGAAGCCCGTGGGCGCTAACGAGTAACTACGAGCTAATCTATACACCAAGCTCGACGGTCGTTCTCCAAAACGTAGAGCAATATCAGTGGTCTTCCGCCAGCGGGATGGGGTTTGCACTCCAACAAGGAGGAAATCTCTATGACTTCACGACTTCCGCTCCGAGCGCGGCCAATCCCATTGGGGTAAATGCCGAGTCTTTCGGACTCAGCTCCAACGGCACCATTTACGATCTGATTGAGGGGGGCACTCTCCAGGTCTCCTCGACGAGCTCCGGATCTGTTTCGTGGTCTCTCGCCGACACAACTTCCGCAGGCCATGCCGCAGTGACGGAATCGTTTGCCGTTACATCCAACAATACTCTCTACGACCTGGATGCCGGCGGTAAACTTCAAGTTTCGACCAATTGCGGAGCTGCCTGGTCGAATCTGGACAATAACACGGAGTCCTTCGCCGCCACGTCGGGCAATACTCTCTACAACCTTCTTGAGGGTGGAACGCTCGAATCGTCGGCCAATTCCGGAAGTACCTGGAATTCTTTGGATACCAACACGGAATCCTTCGCCGTTTCCAGCACGGGCGCTCTTTATGATCTCGATATCGGAGGTGTGCTGAGCGCCTTGACCTCTGGCGGATCCTGGACGACGATTGACACCAACACGCAATGGTTCGCCGTTACTCCTAACAACGCCATTTACAACCTCCTCGTGGGCGGGTCGTTCGAGTATATGACCGCTGCCGGTAACACCTGGACGCCATCCACTATTACCAACCCCTCAAGCAGCACAACCCCAATCCAGTCATTTACTATGGAGGCTAATGGAGAAATCTATGTGTTGGAATCCGATGGCACTTTAAGTTTCATTAACAACGCAAACGCCTGGCAATTGGCGGATAGCAATGTCCAAAGTTTTGCCGCCAGTCCGAACGGTGCCCTTTACGATTTGCATACCGGTGGCCTGCTGCAAGAAGACCCGACGGCTGGTGCGGCATGGAAAAACCTCGACAGCGCCTTGAATAGTTCGACCCAGTCGTTCAAGGTTGGCACTAACGGTACGCTTTACAATCTCGTGACCGGCGGGTTATTGGATTACACCAACACAAATGGCGGCTCGTGGACAACACTCGATACCGCCACGCAGGACTTTGCAGTCAGCGGCAACGGCACGCTCTACGACCTGGCCGACAATCCCGGTGAACTGTGGATTACGACCAATCTGGGTTACGGCTGGGGGGTGGTGGACACCGACACCCAATCGTTCAAGGTTGGCACTAACGGTACGCTTTACAATCTCGTGACCGGCGGGTTGTTGGATTACTCCAACACAAATGGTGACTCGTGGACAACACTCGATACCGCCACGCAGGATTTTGCGGTCACAGGCACCGGCACGCTCTACGACCTGGCCGACAATCCCGGTGAACTGTGGATCACGACCAATCTGGGATACGGCTGGGGGGTGGTCGACACCGACACCCAATCGTTCAAGGTTGGCACTAACGGTACGCTTTACAATCTCGTGACGGGCGGGTTGTTGGAATACTCCGACACGAATGGCGGTTCGTGGACAACACTCGATACCGCCACGCAGGATTTTGCGGTCACAGGCAACGGCACGCTCTACGACCTGGCCGACAATCCCGGTGAACTGTGGATCACGACCAATCTGGGTTACGGCTGGGGAGTGGTCGATACGAATACGCAGTCGTTCACAGTCGGCATCAACGGAACACTCTACAATCTCTTGACTAGCGCGTTATTGGAATACTCCAACACGGGTAGCGGCTCGTGGACAGCACTCGATACCGCTACGCAGGATTTTGCAGTCAGCGGCAACGGCACGCTTTATGATCTGGCCGACAATCCCGGTGAATTGTGGATTACCACGAATCTGGGCTACGGCTGGGGCGTGATCGATACGAATACGCAGTCGTTCACCGTCGGCGCTAACGGCACTCTCTATAACCTGCTAACCAATGAAATCTTGGAATATTCGACCGATTTCGGCAGCTCATGGAGTACGCTCGACCCAGCCACGCAAGCATTCGCGGTGAGCGGTAACGGCACGCTTTATGATCTCGCCGACAGCCCCGGCGAACTTTGGAGCACTACTGATTTGGGCATGGGGTGGAGCTTGCTCGACAACAACACTCAGACCTTCACCGTCAGCGCTAACGGCAATCTCTACAACTTGCTGACCAACGGAGAATTGGAGTCGTCGATTGACGTCGGCAGCTCGTGGACGAATCTCGACAGTCTTGTGACTTCGTTCGCTGTGAGTTCCAACGGTGCCCTTTCCGAGATCGATTGGTTCGATAATCTGCAGGATCCCGTTCTGGCCGCGCAAGCGCGAAGCGATTACACCAGAGACGATGCGATAACTCGCCAAGACTTCATCGGCTTACTGAATACTGTGATCGCCTCCGGATCTCATGTGACCGCTGCACAACTAAGCTCGCTGCAAACGTTGGTTGACGATAGTACCGGCGCTAATCCGGCCTTGATTATGCCGGCATACGTCAACAATCTGGCCGGAAAAGTCGTTAACGGAGATCCGGCCAACGCCCTTTATCAGACCAAGCCGCTCGGCAACATCGCCGCCAATAGCCCAACCACGCAGCTCAACCTCCTGGAGCAGAAGTGGTTTTACGGTGCCGATACGCCTCAGGCTTCGGGTTCCTACCAAACGCCTGGGGGTACTTTGTTCGGCAGCTCGGGCGTCCCGAGTTACCACGATATCGCCCAGGGGGCAGTCGCCGATTGCTATTTCCTGTCGGCGCTGGGCCAGCTTGCGCTGCAATCGCCAAGTGCGATCGAAAACATGTTCATCAACAATGGCGACGGCACCTACACGGTTCGCTTTTACGACAACGGTGTAGCGGACTACGTCACCGTCAATATGTTGCTCCCGGAGAGCGGCGGCACATTCGTCTATGCAGGTTATTACCAATATGGCCGGAATGCCGCTTTTGGGAGTAGCAGTAATGTCCTGTGGGTAGCGCTTGCAGAAAAGGCCTATGCCCAGCTCGCCGAGGAGGGCTGGAGCCGCGATGAATCCTCAGAGGATTCCAACGCCTATTCGTCGATCAACTTCGGCAATCAAGGGCAAATAACCGTGTGGAATCAGATCATCGGCAACGCATCGTACACTCACTACTACCTCGACGGGAGCAGCACGCCTCAAAGCACATACGCCGGCATTCTGAATGCCATGGAGCAGAGTAATCTGATCGCGATCCATACGTTAGACAGCTTTCCCAGCAACCCGCCGGTTGCGAATCCGGGGTTCAATTCAGATCATTCCTACACCTTGGAAGGTTATAACCTGAGCACGGGCGTATTCACTTTCGTGAACCCTTACGATGACGGCGACGGCCCTCGATTCGTCTACGCGACCTGGGAGCAAGTGGAGACGTTCGTGGACGTAGTCGACGACTTACTCCCTCCTGCTGGAATAGAGTTTAGCTCCATCGTCGGGAGTCCGGCCACGTGAGATTGCGGGCTGGTAACATTGCCGAACCAGGCGTTGAGCAGACGATGGAACTCTGCGTCGGCAACAAGATTGTAGGAAATTCTACGCTTTCCCTCGCTTTTGTGGCCGGTCGTGACGCGGATGATCTCGCTTGGTCTGGCCCCCGTACTGCCGTTGCGCTCTTGAAGCGTAGCCATTTGTGAACTCTCCGCGAACTGTGGCACTATGCCAATTATATGCCAAGCAAGGGGAAATGAAAAAGGGCAGCGACCAGAGGATTTTCCCTAAGTCATTACCCGTATTGGAGATGCCGAGGACAGGACTTGAACCTGCATGAGCTTGCGCTCACTAGCTCCTGAGCCTGGTTTTGAGGGGTTTCGGGCACATTGCTGCAGCACTAGGGTCGCGTTGGAATCTCCGTAAATCACGAGGAAAACGGCCATACCGTATCCTCTTCGAATTGTAGCCGCATTGCTCTCACATGGTCAATACCGCCCCCCAATTGCCCCCCTCAAATTCTTCTGCGTCACAACACAATCAGTTTGCGAATCGCGACGGTTGCGGAGTTTGGTTCCACGCTGGTGCCGGCAGTAGTCCTTCCTTCTGATAGCGGAGCGACTCCTCGTGGCTAATAACCCACGCCGGGTGTGCCCCGCGACCGCTCCGTCGCTTCTCAGCACAAATGCGTCCCAATCGGCACCACTCACGGACCGTGAATTCCGCCTTATGCACGATTTTGGCAAATTCCTCGGTGGTGTACCAATCCTTGATCGTTTGGCGCTCCACCAGAATCAGCATCATCGCTTCAATCTTTTCCAGCCTTTCCTCAAGCGTCATAATGCACCCATTTCCCAAGTCACGATTTTTCCGGTTCGATTTCGAGCAAACAGCGCCTTCGGCGGGAAGGAGCCTACGGTGGTTCTTATTTCCTCTTGAGCCAGCTTTCTAACATGACATTGCCCTGTGCACGACCTAGTTTTTTCGCGGCCGGTTTGCCCAGATGCATGAGGGCTCGGTGCAATATAGAGGCCAATGCATTGGGAAAAAATCATCTGTTCGGACTCTACATTTCGCGTCCCCATTTCCTCGATCTATCACTATTGGCTTTCTCCTCCACCGCCTTCTCCTTGCGCGGCTCAGCGATAGTGTGTCCGCGCATCAGGTCCCACGCAGTCTGAAATTCGATGGCCTTATGCGGGTTGCTGGGAGCGTCCCTGACCAGCGCCGTGATCTTCTGCCCGGATCCCAACGCCTCGTTGAGTTGCTTCGGCGAAATCTCCTGGTTGCGAATGGGGTAGTAATAGCGCCTCGTAGTGCATCTGGCTGTCGATCCCAAAATCAGCCACTGCCGCCTGGTTCGGCCACTCGTCGAGCAAAACGCTGATAACCAAATCGCGGGTAGCCGGCTCCGCCTCGCGTAGCTCCTTGGAAAAAAATGGATTCTTGGCGCTCACGATGGAACTCCTATTGTGTGGGCAGGCGCAGAATAGTCGGACATTGTCCTCCCGACCATTGAGGAGGGAAATCCATCCCAATCGATAAGGATGCGTCCTCACTTTCCTTTCCTTCCAAACCGCGAATGCAAAAGCCTCTGTTCTACACAGCAAGTGTTGATGAGGCGCAATGAAACCTTGACGCAGAGTGCCGCCGTTTGGTCGTAAGCACGCAGTTCTGGAAGCCGAGGCCGAAAATTCCGAATACCATGGAGCTTTCTTTCCGGGCGATCGTGTAATAGCTAGTGTTGCGAGGCCGGTTCCCGCACCATCCGTTTCGTTGCCGCGCCTGAATTCCCTCCTTTCGATGAGCGACCGGGGTCGAGCGATCGTAACTCTCGACCCGAGCCGATCCAGCATTCACACGTCGCCGGAGCCCTTAAGCCCTTGGAGCACGCCAACAACCAACTCTTCGAGCAACCGGCGGCTGGCCCGTGACAGCGACGGCAAATAGTCGAAGAAATACTCGGCCAAATCTTCGATTTCAGCGTCGTAGAATCCCTGGGCTTTGTCCTCCGTCATCTTCAACAAAAGCCCGACGCAATAGGATTTCTGACCGATATTTGGATCGGTCAGATCCGTTTTGGCCGTGGGAGCGGTGCGAACCACTCGGATGAAGCTCTCGGCCTCCTTCTTGGTGTTGGACCGCTGAAGCAGAATACTTGCTTTTTCAACCATCATTCGAGCCGCTGGGCCGATGAGGTCATTGACGTTTCCGTAGGACATTGGTTTCTCCAGAATTCCCGCTTAGGGCTTGTTTGCGTTGCTCAGTTTCTACTCGGATCAAGTCGTGCACTCGCGGCGTTCGACCGATTCTTCATACCTCTCAAGAGCCGCCTTGAACGAAAAATAAAGCAGTTGCATTACCGAAAGGCGGCGCTCAAACGGCAGATCGGTTTTTAGCTGTTCCATCACCTCGCGCATCGCCTGCATAGCGGCATCATGTTGAAGACTCTGATTCATCGCGTCCCTTTCTCGCCATGTGCCTTTCCAGTAGTCCGATCAGCATGACCAGCAGCATTCCGCCAGCGATCAACAATGAAGACTCTCTCATTTAGATCCTCCGCAGGCGGCGAATCCGATTGGATTCCCCGCCTGTGAACAGGTTAACTCAGTGTGTTTTTATCCTCCCTTCCGAAGTTCACTTCGCTTCTTTCGATGCTTTGCCGTTGCCCGGATCAACAGCTGCCTCCTTTGCGGTTGGGCCGATTTTGGCAACCGGCGTTGCATTTCCATTCGTCTCGGGTGGCTTACCGTTGAGCCACCAATCTAAGGCGCGCTGCGAATGGCCTTTCCGGTCGTGCTATCCTTGCATCCCGCTTGGAGCAGCTTGAAGCAAGAAAAGACCAGACACAGGGCCATAAATATCAAACACGAAAGCGGTCCCTCGAAGAGCATGTGTAACTCATTTCTTCCGCACGAAAAAATCGACTACGATGTGTTTAAGCTCGGCACCCTTTACACTGTTAAACGCAGCGATGGTCTTCTGCGCTTTCGTACCAGCAAATGACCACGCCGAAGAGAAGTAAGGTACGCCAGTCCATTATTCACGCCCTCGTGAATGCTCTTCCTCCTTGTGATCGCGAGCAGACGCAATTTCCCCCTGCGTTGCGGTCCCATATAGTCCAATTTCGTCCACTGTCGGAGCGTCCTTCGATGGGTTCACGGCCTCCCTGAGCTCACGGATTCCCTGGCGCAAAACTGCGTCCAGGTGTCCTTCGCCAATCTTGCGTTTTCGTGGGGCGTCCGGTTCCTCTTTCTTTGCCATGATTTATCCCTTTCTTTTCATGTGGGGCCAGCATTACTGGTGCGGTTCTAGCGTTTTGCTGATACTCCTCTCTGGCCATTGCTGTCAGGCAAAGGCCGATGACGACGACAAATGCCAACAAGCTCAGGCATCGAGCCAGTAGCAAGAACCGGCTGGGCCTTCGTAACACCGATTGGAAAGCGGGTTCGTAGAACCGCACCAAATTTGTCATGAACGGCTTCACGCCGGGAGTAAATACATACGCTGTCCTTTCATCAGCCGTCATGATCTCATCCGGCATTTGTAACTTGCGGCCAATCTCGTTGATGTTGTAACCGTAGTTCGTCGATGTCGTTTTCTGTTCGGTCATCGATCTGTCTTGGCTGCGACTCGTCGATGTGCCCCCGCTCTCCGAGCGCACGGTGATGGTCGCCACCCCTAGTTTTTCCGAGATCGCATTCGCTGTGAATGTGTCGTTGGTGCCAAAATAAATTTGGTTGTCCATGTTGCTAAGGAAGGTCGCCGATCGACCATCCGGGAAGCATTGTTGAAGCTGGCCCATCGATTGATATACAAATGTCAATCTCGTTCCGAAGCCCCGCATCCGCTCGATGGCATCGTCAATAACCGGCAAATGGCCAAAACTGGCGGCTTCGTCCAAAATCCAGTGCACTTGCCCGGTTTCTCTTGCACCTCCTCGGATTGTTGCTTGCATCAGTCCGTTCAACCAGAGTCGTAGTAACCCCGCATGCGACCGTAAAAATTGAACCGGTAGAATTAGGTAACAAGTCATCTTCCCGGATCGCAGCCGGCCAGGGTTAAAGCTGGTTGAACCCGTACTCTCCGCCACCGGAATGGTGTTGAGAAAGTTGAGGAATCTATTGGTCGTAGTTAGTACCGATCCGCGCTCGCGATCGATGAAGTTACGCAGTTGTGATCCTAAGCTGCTAAGCATTCCTTCCCAGCGTGGCGACGCCTCGATTCGCTTGATGGCTTCGTCCAGCATCTTGATGTTTCCGAGAATTTCTCGAACAATTTGAAGGTTGCGCTCCTCTCTGGGAAATTGCAACACGTAGGCAATGATGGCCCATATATGCAATTCCGCCGACGCGTTCCAATGCGGTTCCTTTTCGTTTCCAGTAGAAATCACAAGACTTTCAGCGATACTCCGGGCGAGGTCTAACGCCGAATCCGAATCATCAATAAGGTCTAGCGGATTGAAAGTGTCAGGGTAATTCGTCACTTGCCGGAATGGATCCAGCAAAACAATGTCATGACCAAAATGCTTCCTGCGAAAATTCGCCGAAGCGATGGCATTTTCTCCCTTCGGATCTATGCAAACAATCGAACGAGCGTCGGTTAATAATGTGGGGATGACGATCCCGGCACCTTTTCCACGGCCGCTGCCGGCGAAGACGACCGAGTGCGTTCTGCGCGTCAAGCGCGCCCAGGCCATGTCCTTGCGGTTGCCGAGTGACTTCAGGAACAGCCTGGATGCTGCCTCCGAGCCGCCTCTGTTGCGAAGCAGTAATTTGAAGCATTGCCAGGGAGTAGGGGAGGGCACCTTGCCGATCAAAAGACCCGTCGAGCCAAGCATGCCTGCTTCCCCAAGCTCAAACGGAGTTGCGACCGCCGCCGTTCCGTGAGACCATCCCGACCCTCGAAAAATCCTGGGCCTCTTCGCCCAAGCGATCATGAACAGCACCAAGCCCAAAGCTACGAATTGCCTGTTCTGGTCGATCATCCAAAATGCAACTCCGATGGCACCGAGGATAACCAAGCCACTTGCCCAGAGCAGGCACAATCGGGCTACCCTCGTGCAAAAGCCGCCGGTTCGATATGCGCTTATGATTCACCTCCTTGTGCGCCTTTCTCAGCGCGCGCTAAAGCGTGGGAAAATGGGCGATTGATTCTGGTTTATTTGGACAGTAATTGGCCGAGCATCGAAGTGGGCATCTCAGACTTGGCACCCTTCTTGGCTGCCTCCGTCAAACGGGCGGAGAATGCGAGCACGGCATCCCAGTTCCATTCGCCAGGCAGCATGACCGATCCTCCGTGGTACTGCGCTCTGACCGATCTGATTTTCGGTTTCTTTTTCCCACGAAGAGTCCCGAGTTCGGCCTCCAGGACGTCCACCGTCATGCCGGCCATTAGTTTCTCGATCCACGGCCGGCGATCTTCTGGCAGCGCGAATTGTCGCACCAGAATATCGAGGGCCCGGAACGGCAATCGCTTCGTCTTGTCCTTCTCCATGAGCAGAGCAAGCTCCTGGGAAGTTGCCTTGTCGTGCAACGACAAGCGTTTGCAAACCGTTGCGGTGGATTCGCCAACGACTTTTGCAAGCTGAGCTTGAGTCCATCCATTTGCAACAATCATTTCCTGCCAGTAGGCGACTTTTTCTTGCCAGTCCACTTCCCGGCGGATGTTTGCAAGCGCTGTTTCCGTAAGCTTCTGGCCCGGGGTCAGGCCTTTTAGAACTTTAATCCTCACGTCACGCCCGCGATAAATCATGGCATCGACGCGCGTTTGGCCGTCCAAAATCCGAAGACCGGAGTCACCAGGGCCAGGATTCGGATCTTCTTCAAAAACAAGCACGTCATAGCGTTGTCCGCGAGTGATGATGTCCTCCCCCAGCCAGGCCATGAGCTTGGAATATTCGATTGTGGTTCGATCACAGTGATCCGGATCAATGCGACGAAGCGTTCTTGGATCAATGAGTCGGCGATCTTCGGTTGCGTTGGAATCATCCGTTCGCTTGCTAATCATTAAATTGTGGTCCCCTTTCGAATAAAAGTTTAGCCAAGCCGAGGGCGGGTCGCTTGGAATGCGACGCGCCGTGGCGGCTGAGGAGCAGCTACCGCTCTACTCGGGTGATTAGCTGAAATGCCACTTGGTAAGACGATTTACGTGAGCGGCCTCGAAATAAGTCAGTTGATCCAAGGCTTTCGAGAAAAGATCGAAAGCATATTGCTCACCAATGAAGTCCGCGACGGCTTTGTCGGCGTCGCTGAGTTGTGAGTACCAGTACAAAGAAACGCCACCTCCAAGGATGGCCAAAATGCTCAATAGTTTGGTCCACATGTAGATTTTCCAAACGAAGGAATGTCGAAAAAGCGCCACACATGCAGCGCTCACTGTTGATGGATTTTGGCAAGCCCTTCAATGAATGTTTTTTTCCTATCTCCCGACTGTTTCAGCGTGATTGCTGGAACAGTCGGGAATGAAGCCATTTGAGTTCGCCGATTCCGGCTTACTTCTTGAAAGCACTCCAGAGGCTCCAGGCGATGAGACCGACAATTGCTACAGGGGCCGCAAGAGTGCCGACCGCGACCAAAGCAGGCGGGGCGACGGCAGCCAAGCTTGTGACTGCAGAATGAGCAGTACGCTTGCCGGCCTCAGTATGGAGAACGGCGTGAGCCGCGTGCGCGGCGGTATGCTTCCAATCATTTTGACTCGACATATGTTTTCCTCGGGAATTGAGAACTTGGAAAAAGCGCCACCCAGCGTGGCGCGACATCGCCTCACGGATCAGAATTCGTGAAGTCAGTCAGATTTCGACCAAAAATCGGGTTGCTGTCTTTTGGTATCTCGATTGGACATCAGCGTAATGCGTCCCTCCTTTATAAGTGACGTAAACGAAAGGCCGGGGCAACTCGCCGCCGGCCTGGAAAGTCAGAAGATTACTTGGCGTCTTCTTCGTCGAACTCGCCACTGTCGACCTCGTGCTTGCGGCGGTAGAAATCCGCCCTGGAAGCACCCGTCTTCTCTGTGTAGCAGCGTTCCTGCTCCTTCGCATCTGCTGCCGAGGCGATAAGCTCGCGAACGACGTTTCGGCGCTTCGCCCTTCTGGCCTCCTGCGAGTTGGTGTTTAGCTCATGACGGAAGTGACATGTCGCCTCCCGCACACTGGCTGACACCAAATCCTCCCAGTGTGAGACCGAAAAGTCGGCCGCGAACTGGAGATATGTTTCAAAATGCCTTCTGCTGCAAACGAAGATCAAGCGGGCATCCCGCCATTCGGCATTCTTTCAACAGGTGTTCGGTGACCCGTATGCAATCGTCAGAGCCGATGACAAGCCTGTCCAGTACACGGTGGCCTTTCCCGGCCAGGTCACGCATCAGTGCCATAAGTTCAGTATCGGAAATCTCCAATCGATGAACCTCGATTCGTGTTGCGAGCCCGCAGTTCGGGCAAATCTGCCAGTGGCCGATTGCTGATAAGAATCAAGCCACCGCGGAAGACGAAAGGCTGGGAGCCATCTGTTGCAGTCGTCCAAGTAACCAAGCGATCGTGCCCTGGCTGCGACCACAGAGCCGACCGCAGCACACCCTGGGCATCCGGGTCTTTTGTCAAACGCTCCATGTCTTCCATCACCTGGATCGTGTCGGGAGCTTTTTGCAACGTCAAAAACAGCCCCTTGGCCGTCATGCGCGAGTTATATAACTGGTAGCACGTTTCGAGATTCTCAAGGTGCCGCAAGACAGTATGCGACTTGCCGACTCCTCCCGTGCCGTAGAGGTAGAGACCGGTTTTGAACCCCTTGGCCACCGCCGTGGTGAGGTCGCGCACCAAATGCAGTTTCTTTTCGAGTGTGGCGAGTGCGAAGTCATGAGGAGTTTTTTCCTTCATGCTGTCGGATCCTCAGTGTTTTGAAAAATCAGTCTCAGACTCAGATGATGAGACCTTGAGACTGAGACAAGCCATTTATGGTTAGTCAGGTGATTCACCCCTGCTGTGCCGACGCAGAACCGCCCCGGAAGTCATCCCGGCCAATTGTGGTGCCACCGCCTGGGCGAAAATCGCATCAAACTCAGCGGTTTCGTCTGCGGCAAGCTTGTTGACGGCGTCGCTGTTGGAGAACAAATCTTTGAACGGCCAGAGCTCAACCTCCGAGACGGCAATGCGATCAATGAGGTCAATGAGTTTCTCCGTTATTTTGGTCCGGCTGGCGCGATTTGTCGCCGAGCGCAGTTGTCTGAGCAACGCCTGAAATTCCTCCTGAAAGTCGGCGCGGCGCGTTTCTTTTAGGGCACGAGCGAGTTCATTCCGCGCACGCCGTTTCCGCGCGCGAGTGCGGCTGCGAGACATAATATCACCTTGATTTTCGAGGCGCACTTGCGGCGCGCTGTTTTAGCGCCGAGGCCTGCAACCGAAACCGCGAAATGCGGGCCGCAAGTCATTTCATTTCAGAATGGCAATGGGCGATCAATTCTTGCCACATGTATTCTTCACGCGAGGGATACGTTGAGCCGGTCGCCTCTCCGCGCCACCGCCCACCGTAAAACGGGTCGGCGCGTGGAAATTACTCACATATTTTTGCAAAAAAAGGCCGAGCGCCTGCCGGTCGTGGCCAGCCTGACTTGAGCGCCCCTCAATCGTGTAGGTCCATTCCCTCGTCTGCGAGAGGTTTTCGACGGAGCTTGGAAACATGTGATAACGTGCCCGACATGTCGATCAATGGGTGGGAGAGCGTTTCCGCGATTAATTGATCTGCCGCTTCCTGCCCCATCTCACAGCGGAGAATCAGTGACGAATTGATTAAATCATACAGTGCTTGATCGACTGGGGTCACAAACGGAGAGATGAGCGTCAGAGAATTGCCATGCCCGTGAAGCGAGGCAAGAACCACATCTCGGAATTGCGGGTTGATCCTCTCATCGCGATCGACCAATTTTTCATTTTTCATTTCGATGATCGCGTCTTCTCGATTATCGTTCGTCAGGCTATCCAGGCAAAATTCATGGATCGCTTCCAGCAACTCCGGTCGTTCGTCCTGAACCGAGCACAAGCGTGAATAATGGCTCTGCGCATCCCAGAATGGCATCACCACACCGCTGCTTAGTTTGATTGGTCGCTTCAGATATTCGGTAAGCATATAAAGCCATGCGAGACATGAACGACCATTCCTTCCATACATAATAATAATTGTCAATCTTTAATTGTTTTGAGCAAAAGAGAACAATTTCAAGAAATTTCGTCTTGGAGCGAGTGAAAACGACTTCGTAACACGTTAAATAGGTGAGAATATTGAAACGAGTTCGAGGATGCCCGCTATGGACTCCTTTCTAACCTGAGCCGAACAACTTCACACGATTTCCGCAGGAGCCCTTCCCAAGGTGGCCGAACAATTCGTCCAAATGACGGCGCAAGCCGTGTGTGGAAGAGTAAAAAAAATGACACCAAAGAGCATTTATCCGGAGGATTCTTGGGAGTCAGTCCTCGATTCCCTCACATCCGCGAGAAAAGTTGAGGATTTTGAATCTGAGGTGACGGCAAGAACATACGAGATGACAGCGCAGTTTGTGTGTGGAATACTGAAAAAAATTGCACCAAAGAGCATTAGTCCAGAGGATTTCCTCAGTGAGTCAATCTTCCGCTTCATTAGATCCGTAGGCAAAGGTGCGATTTTCAATTCTGAGTTGGCGATAAGAACATACGTTTCCAAAATTGCAATGAATTTGCTCAGGGATCACCTGCGACTCCTGTCCTCGACGGAACAACCATTCACTAACTTCAAGAACTCTCAATCTGAGGAAGTTGGCAGCTATGAGTCGTTTGATCAAAAGTGGCACGAATCCGAGATCGACACGCTAACCACTTCTGAATTTCTTCGTGAGTCAATATCCCAATTGCCTCACACACTTGAGCAGGTCATCACCACTAAATTTTTCGGGCTTCCTATTTCGGATCGCGAAGCTGCCAAAAAACTCGGAATATCGCAGGCCAATTTCAATAGACGAAAACTCAATGCAATAAAGATGTTGCGCTACATCTTTTCCCGGTCGCTGGGCATCAAGGACGCATATGAGATTTTGCCGATGCTATTCGGACACGAGGGCGCATCTGCTCGGCGCATGCACCAAGCGACAAAACCATACCGAGTTCAGTCTTTGAGCTGAAAAACAGATCAATACTTCAGCACGTGAGCGGGCGACTTGATCAGCCGATCCCGACTCCGAATATAAATCAAATGTGCTGCAGCTCATTTGATTTACTACCGGCGGGCCGACCGCCTCAACCTCAATGAGATTGAGAAGATCCGGTTTTGAGATGAGAAAGTGCGGAGAGATATGACGCCACGAAGACAACGAAAATACGCCGATCCGGCAGGCGAGCGGTAACGGCTCCAAGCTTGTCTGTTGGTGAGTCAGTCGAGAAAGATAACGGAAATGTCACGCGTCAGTCAGAAGTCACCTTGAGACGCTCAGTAAGAAGCAACCAGGAGTGGAGGCCATAAGAGCAGCTGACAATCGCGCAACCCGATTCGCTGCTAATTCTCCAGAGACGTAGCTCCGATTTCCCGTGCAGTCCTTACCAATAAGTAGAGCGTCATTGGTTGCAATGGCAACTCCATGAACCCGGACGATAGGTAAAATCGGCGGGCTATTTCGGAGAGAGCATGCACAACCAAGGCAACCGCCCCGGCGATCTTGGCGACCTGCACGGCGCAAAATCGCATCGCGAACCAAAACGCGCCCAAGCCTCTGGTTCTGAAAGCGACGATCAACGGCTAGCCGCCCAAGTACGACGACCGGAATGGGATCGGGCATGTTCCTGCGAAGCTGACTGGGCGACACGTTATGGTCGACGGCACCCGTTGCGAGGCAATAATAACCGACTACCGTGTTTCCGTTACAAAGGACGTAGGTCCGCGACGCGCCAGACCGATCATTGGGCAATGCTCGTTTTTTCAGCCAGTCATTGAGGACTTGCACGCCGCAATCGAAGGAATCCAAGTCATGCGTATCGGCGATAGGGATGGGCGTGCTCGGATGCCCGAACGTCATTCCCAAGGTGCTTTCATCGCCATGAGGCGACGGAGATGCTCATTCGGAGGGGGCGGATTGGCCAGAACAGCCAGGAATTGGTCATAAGCTGGCGTATCCAGGAGGAAGAAAACCTTATCCAGCAGGATGTCTTCGGCTTCGTGGCATGCCGCTTCCAGCATGAAGCCTTCACGCGACCGGCCCAATTGGTCGGCCGCCAAGTCGATCAGTTCGCGCTGCCGCATGTCAGCACGAATGCTGATGGTAATGGGAGTATGGTCGTGCCCTTCAGTCATAATCCTGCATCATTTGCGAGCATTATAATTCGATAATAGTACAATAATAATCATGATTTGTCCAGTGGAAAGGCGGGACACGGGACGCATTTGGGCTTCTGGAAAATCGAAAAACGCGTTGCCCACGCCCCGGCAACGCGCTCAAGAATGCACATTCGCTCATGTGGCGGGCTTGGTTTCCGCCAATTGTTCTGCGGCAAGTCGTTCCGCTGTTGAGGTGAAGAAAAGCTCGATCTCGGCGTGAGCATCCTCGGGACCGTGTTCCAGGCTGATACTTTTGGCCTCCTCCCAACGCCCTGCCGCAAGGAGACGTCGTACCGCGTCACATGCTTCAGCCGGAAGCAGAATGTCGCGATGAAGGCGAATGAAATGCCGATTATCGGCGAAATCTGTGACGGCTTCCACATTCTTAACTGACTGGCCCATGAAGTGACTCCGAGGCACAGTGGGTATTTTCTCTGAGACGCTCTGTGCCAGCGTGCCCAGAGGGTATGCTGAACGAGAAGCAATAGTAACAATAGTTACGTAACTATAGTTCGCTGACAGGTCGAGTGTCAAGTGGTAAATTCGGGGATGTGCTTGGACACTTGATAAAACAGGCCAGACTTAAGGCCCGGATGACACAGGAAGACTTGGCTGAAAAGGCATTGCTGACCCGAGAGTACGTAAGCTTGCTTGAGCGGGACAAGCGGAGCCCCACCATCGAGGTCTTCATAAGGCTCATTTGCGCCGTTGGGTTGTCACCCGCCGAGGTGATTTTGGAAGTCGAGAAATCGCTTCCGAAATAAATCGAGCAAATCCTTGAAGCATCTCGACTTATTTCGTTGCCGTAGCTCGATCAAGTTAGTCGACACACTACTCCATCATTTTCCGGACATCCGCCAAGTATTGTGCGCGGTACTTGCCGAAGCGGAAGCAAAGCGGGGACAGTTGGAATATTTGTAGATTTCGTTGCACCAACGCCTTTGACTGGTTTTTCGGGCAATGATTCAACCCTCACCAGGCATTTCAACTATGTCGTTAAACTATGCCCCAGGCACTCTGTTTGACCGGAGACGAGCAGCGGGTCGGCATGGTAACATGCTGAATTACAACAAGATTATCGTATAATATTTGTTATGGAAAAATGATCCGGTTTGCGCGAGTTGGCAGGAGTTGGCAGCCATTTCCGGCTTCGTCCCTTGTTCGCTATTTGAGGATTCATTATGATAACTGTAACCGCATAGGGACTTCGCGGGGCAATACAGCGAGGTTGTACTCTTAATTCGGTGGAACAATGCAAAGCCAGCAGACAACACCTTCCGAGGAATGGCGAATCCGGTGGACTCCTGATGGCAGTGTGATCGAACGCTGGGTCGATGGCGAGCACAAGGCAACCGGAACCCATGCCGACGCCGTGGCGGCATGGCTGGTGTATTGGACTGCTCAAATGCAGCGGAACGAGCCTATTTGTTCTCCGGCAAGACAGACACTGAGATCGACCTTGAAATGTTGGCTCGCTCCATAGAGGATGGACTAGCCAATTCTTCTCCTGACCCAAAAACTAGCGGCCACTCCGAGTGATGCGTTTAGCTTCTCACGCCAGTCCACGAGCGCTCGCACCAAAGAACTTATCAATCAGGTCCGACATGCTTGGATCACTTCGTCGTCTTTGGTGGGGACCATCTTCGATATTTATGCAACGATTATCTGACTTATTACAACCAGGAACGGCCGCACCAATCGCTTGACAATCTGCCTTTGCCCGAAGCGGCGGGCGAAGCACCAGCCGCACTGGAATTTCCAGCAGCCCAAGTAGTCTGCGAGGAGCGACTCGGGGGCTTGTTGAAGCACTACCACCGCGACAGCCTGACTTCCACAAGCACAAAACGCCTCTCTTTTTGAGCTACCGGTGCGCACCCATCGCCCTTTTTTCCCTGGCAAACTCAAATCACGCTTTCACAACGCCATCACCAGTTCACCAGAATATATCTACACATCTATATTCATTGGTGCGACTGGCCCCGGTCAATGTTTTGCACAGGACGCGGGACAGTTTAATAATGGGAGATTTTGAGCTTGAATCGCATAATTCTTTTGCTATTCGCCGCAATAAAATGATCTGACTCTTTCCCGAAGCAAACAGAATGGATCTTTTCATCTGAACCCAGATCGATAAAGCAACTCCCTAAAAGCCTCCCAGTCTGTGCTGAATACGCACAAAGTTTAGATTTATGACGAATAATCTCGAACAAGCTATGTCTGGACATAAACGCGGCGATAACAATTTTACCGTCCGGGGAAATGCTCAAACAGGTACAAATCGCGCCAGAGTCTAAAGGAATCGAAAACTTCCGGTCGAGATTCGGCAATGAATAGCCAAAGATACCGTTTGTCGAATACGCAATTACCAAATCGCAGCCACTGCATGAGCAACATCCAAGCAAAACCTCATTCTTGGCGCATGGAATCTCGACTGACCGCAATATGTCACCTTGTTTTATGTTCAAGACTCGCATACTTTTGTCCGCGCATGTCAAGCTAATCAACACGTCTTTCGCAGCAAACGAAAGACAGGTGTGAGGGCGTAACCGACCATAAGGACGATCCGAATAAAACCGGCAAATTCGCTTTCCTAAATGATTATACACGAACACATCATTTAGGTTGTTTGCTAATGCAACCAGTTCTCCGCTTTGCGATACGGCAAGAGCTTCTAATTTCGCGACTTCATCAAACGTGACAGTTAAACTATTGTTCTTTGCGACAATTTGACATCGATCATCGGATGAAAGAACAAAGTACCGATCCTCTTTTAGCAGCGTGCCATAACTCAATTGCTCCGTTGAATCATCATATCGGATACGGATTTCCGGTTGTTGCTCCTTCAAATCGTCGATTCTTACACTGGATAGAGTACATGAATATGGAATGCACAGGCGATTATTTAAGCACGTAAATTGGAATCGCCAAGGCCACGGCAGTTCAACAGGAGAAGTCTCCTCAAGTAAAAAGACAACCGGTTCTCTAGCTTCGGAGATGGAACTCCAATTAGCTTGATCAACAATCATCACAAATAGCAAAAGACTCTTTCGATTAAACATTTCTCCTCCATGTCAAATACATCGCAATTCTAAGAGTCATTCATCGTTTCGAGTGGAATTGCCATCACGAAAACAATTCTTGATGCTACTCGTCGAAGATCGTATAGGTCGCATTTGCAATTCTCATTGCACCATTAGTATTATGCAAGTTCCATCACGGCTTGTCTGGCATCTTCCACGCGGGTGGTGTAGCCAATTTCACTCCATGTTTTTTTGCGTCAGAGATGAGCGTGTTTATGTCAAAACCAATAAGACCATTATGTTGAAAATCTTGTACGTCGATGACGATTCTTTCCGGGATCAATAACATGCCTCTTGGAACCTCGTAGTTTTCTGTAGTTAACAACCCATTGAGTAAGAGCCATGCCTCTTCGCGATTTTTCTTGATTGTGAGGTTTATTCGCTCACAGTTTCTTGGAAGTGTCCGTCTGTAGCCGTTAAAGTAGCTGCCGACAGGATCAATCACGCCCAAATACTTCACAGTGATCCCTCTTTTTGCGAGTCGTTTCGCTAACTCAATTGCCAGCACGCCCCCTCGCGAGAACCCAAAAACTACGATGTCATTACCCTTGTTCCACTCAACTGTCGCCGCTTTCTCAGCTGCTTCGACATCGCGATTAAAACCAACATCGTGATAAACGGGAGTCCCGAGAAGGTAGATTAGTGGAACGTCGTAGTGCTTGGAAGCTTTGTCCAGATTGGAATACAAATGAAGTTGCTTCATGATTGCGTTATCGCCAGAGATCGATTTGTCCATTGTTCCTGAAAAAAAGTATCCAGTGGCTATTCCCTTCCGATTTCTTCTCGAATCTGGCGGTAAACCAAATCGCAAAGGTGTAAGTCGATTCTCCAAATAATTGGGGGCGACAACGGGACCGATTGGCATAATCGGTCGAGGTCCAAGGGAGGAAGTAAAATCACTCAGGGGAATGGTATCCTTCTTATCAGCTAAGCCGCTCAGATCCACTTCATTCGGCGCATTGTTCCCGACATACCGTCGGAAATTCGGATCGTTACCGCCAATGAGGATCGGGTCATTGCCGTTCCATTGCGCCATCCAGGGGCCATACAAGCGCCCGGTGGTTAAGTCTGGTCGGAAGAAGCCGGTCTCGGCGTCAAAGCGATATCCCGCATATAAATAGACGCCGCTGTTCGCAGAACTGGTTTGGAGGACGATGTTTCCGAACCCATCATACCCGAGAATGGCGATGACTGTCCCTGTATCATCGGTGACGTATCGGAGCGAGCCGATGCGATCGACCAAGTTCCAACCGATTATTCCGCCCGATGACACCCGCGCAAGCAATTCCGGCGCTCGGTCGGTTCGCAGATAGCGGGTCTGTAGCACATTACTGCCGTTCAGGTCAACCCAGATTTGGCCGTTATCGTATGCTGACCGGATAACCGTCGACGTGCCTTCGATGTTTACATCTTTCTCGACGCGCTGCCCGATGGCATCGTGGACGTAGGTCGCTTGCATTTGCAAGCCCATATTCGTCGTTTCCGATGCGCTTGCCATTCGATTGCGGTTATCGAATGTGAACGCATATACCTCCTGATTGCTGATGCCGGACATCTGAATCAGGTTAAGGTTCCGGTCGTAATTGTAATTCCATGTTCCATCACTGGTTATCAAGTTCGCCAAGCCTGTGGAGTAACCGGCCATGTTGCGGTTGCCGTTCAGATCATAGGCGAAGGTTGTCAACGAATCGTTCGTCAACTGGTCGGTCTTATCGTACTGGTATGTCGTCGGCGCAGTGCCATTCAAAACCTCGTTGCCGATTCGACTGGCCAAGTCATAGGTGTTCGTAAAGTTGGCGATGTTGCACGAATGCAGCCGTTCATGTGCTGCAAGTTCGTCATCCGGTCCACACTATCGTATGTCATCGTCGAGTAGCCGATTGTCGTTGTTCCGGCGATGTTGCTGAAGCGCGGTTTGCCCGGCCACTTGATCGCGCACTGTGTACGCAAAATCTTCACGCAACGCTGCGCTCTGGCCGGTATAGGTGATAGTGGCCATGCGGTTGAGCGCATCGAAGGTCCGGGTCGTCATGCCGCCGACGGAATCTTGAATCTGGGTTCTGTTCGAGGCCGCATCATAGGTGTTCGTCAGGACCGTACCGAAGGAATCATTCTTGGTGGCGGGTCGGTCCAGCGAATCCCAAGTCATCGTGGCTGTCTGCGCGACGCCGGAGACCGGCCAGGATTGCGTGAGCAGGTTGTCGTTCGAGTCATACGTGAACGTGAGGTAGTTGATCGTGCTGCCGGCGGAGTTGTACCAATTCTCGCTCGTTTCTCGATTGAGCAGGTCATAGTTGAAAGCAATTCTTTGGCTGTTGTCGATCTGTCGAGGATGTCTTGCGGTCGATGGCATCGTAGGTTGCCGTGCTCAGATTCGAGAGCGGGTCGAACCTGGAAAACGGGGCGATTGAGGGCATCATAAACCCACTGCGTTTCGTTCGCCGACCGGATCGATCGAGATTCAGCAGGTTGCCGTTGGCATCGTAGCCCAGCGTCGCGATGCCGCCAAGCGCATCGATCATCTGGACCCCCTATTCAACACATCATAGGCAATGTACTGATGTTCCCGAATTGGTCGATCGTGTTGACAACATTATTACAGCATCATATTGTGTGGTCGCTATGCCGCCATCTGGATTCATGACACTGACTTGGCGGTTCAGCGAATCATAGGCTCTGGTCACCACAAAGCCCAGCGGGTCGATGTTGGCAGTAACGTTGTCGTCGAGTCATAAACAATCGTGCTGGTTCGCTGAAGGCCGGTCCCATAGCCGTCCAATTGTTTCATGGGCCTGTTGAGCGATCGTATTGAAAGCTCGTGGTCACATTCAGCCCATTGGTCACGGACAGCAGATTGTCGACCGCATCGAAAACCGTCGTAACTGCATATTGCAAGCTAGTGCCATACGCCATCAGTGCGTAATGCGCCGATAGAGCGTATCATAGCCAAAGCTGGTCGTCACTCCTCTGGGGTTCACTGTCGATAATACGTTATTGACCGCATCATAAGTCAATCGTTGTCGTCCGTGCCACGCCCGACCCTTGCGCCTCAATGATTTGGATGTTGCGATACAGAGCGCATCATACGCCAAAGCTGGTGATCGCGCCGATGGGGTTCACCGTTGACACAACATTCGATACCGCGTCATAATTCGTGGTCGTCGTGCGTTGCAATCCGGCCAGCCCGTAGGCATCAATATTCTGCGTTGGCCGGTAAAGCGAATCGTAGCCCATGCTCGTTACGGTCCCATTCGGGTCGGTCACATTGATGACGTTCGACACCGCATCATACGACGAAGTCGTTACTCTCTGTAGAGCGTTGCCATATGCGTCGATTTTTGCACCGGCCGATTGCGCTCGTCATATACCAAGCTCGTGGTCGTGCCTCTGGCGTCGATCTGGGAAATCGGGTTGCTGACCGGATCGAAAAGCGTGGTCGTCGTCGCTGGATGCCGGTCCCGTAGGCATCGATCTGGGCAATTCGTCGATTGAGCGCGTCATAGGTAAGCTGGTGACATCCGAAATGGGATCGGTCATATAAAGCTAGTTCAGGGCGACATCGTAGTTATGGTCGTGGTCCGCTGCTGGGCAGTGCCGACAGCTTCAGTCACGCCGTAAGCAGGCAGTCCGAACATCGTAAGAAAAGTCGCTGACCCTACCCAACGTCATCCGTGAAACTCAGTAACGTCCCCGATGGCATCATAGACCAGCGTCACCACTCCGCCGATAGCATTGGTCCGCGTCAACATGCGCCGATCGCCGTCATAGGTCATCGTCGTGTAATTTCCCAAAGCATCCTAATAGCGTAATCTGGTTTCCGGCCAAGTCGTAGCCAAAGCTTGTCAAATACCCGAGCGGCATTTTGCTCCGACAATTCCTGCCGAATGTGCTGTCCCAATTCAGGGTCGTGATTCGCCCCAGGGCATCGGTCGTCGTCAGTTTCAGGCCGTTCGACCAGGTCATTGTCGTCACGTTGCCGAGGGCATCCTTGACGGTCAGCAGATCGCTGGTCGTGGCATCATGCGTCATCGTGGTGATCCGCCCCAATGCATCCTGAATCTTATTGACGATATTGAAGGTCGAATCGTAGCCGAAGCGTGGTAATGGAGCCGTCCGGCAACTGGGTCTGGGTCAAATTCTCCATGGGGTCATAGGTCATGGTGGTGATTCGGCCCAGTTGATCGATATAATTGGTCGGGTTTCCTGCTGCATCCAGCGTCCAGTTCTGTTGCGACCCATCCGCCGTTTGAAGCTAAGGGAAGCGCCCCACCGAATCGAGCGTAAAGCTGGTCACATGGCCCAGCGGGTCAGTCACCACCGCGACCGCCTGATTCAAATTGATGGCGGTTGCTTGCTCCCAGCCCTTGCACGCCGGCGCAGGATGGTTGTGACGGTCCCGAGCCCTTGATCGATCTTCGTCACGTTGCCGTAGGTTCCATAGTATACGTCACATTATCGGCCCCACTTGCTGGTTGATGAGCCGATGATACGCATCATAGGCCAGTGTTGCGATCCCACCAGCGGCATCGAGGACGCCGATCAGGTTATTATTGACATCGTAACTCATGGTCACGAATCTGCCGCCCGGCTCCTGAATCGAATTCAGCAGTCCGAAGCTATAGACCAAAGTCGCAACGCCGGTATCGGGCTGATAAATGTTGGTCAACAATCCGCTGAACTATAGGCATAGGTGGTAGTCAGCCCATGCGGATCGATCTCGCTGATGATTTCGTTCCACCCGAATTGAAGTTCGTCTTGTTCTGGTACTTGTCGGTGTACGTATAGGAACTATCGGCGTTTTGCACCATCGTGCCCTGATCGTTGGCCGGACTGGTGAACGTATAGGGCAGCGTGGTCGGCGTGCCGGAGAAATAGCGATAATCGCCGTCGCCGAAGTCGAACATGCCGGCGCTGCCGAGGACCAGCCCGGAAGTCCCGCCCAGCCCCCAGCCGGCCCCGAACGGACTATCCAGCCCGGAATAGACCGGCACCTCGCCCGAAACTGTGCTGTCGTAAACGGTCGTGCCCACGGTGGTCCAGACCTCCACGCTCCACGCATAAACCCCGCTCGTAGTCACCGGCGAACTCACCTGCAACGGAATGGCATACACATCGCCCGGATTATGGCCGGTGGGGTTAAAGGTAACGGTCGGCTGCGCTGTCCCGTTGAAGGTCAGTTGGGCCTGGATCTGGCTGGGCACACTGCTGCAAAAATCGCTCGCCAGGGTCGCCAGAATGATCGGCTGTCCGTTGAGCACAGAGGACAGGTAAGTCAGCTTAATCTGCTTCGAGCCGAACTTATAGTTATCGTTCTTGCAATCGCACGGACATGGGCAAACCCCCGCAATGCTCGAATCAGCGTTCGCGGCCGGCCTCTGAAGCTGCCCCGTCTGCAACACGACCACCGCCGAGCCGACGGGAACCTTTTGCCCCTGGATCGGGTCGGAATTCAGAGGCGCAGCGTTCAGAATCCAACTAACCGCGCCGTTGACGGTCTGCGTCAGCGTGGGGCTGCTGCTTGTGTTGAAATTGCTGTCGCCCGAATAGGCAGCGGAGACCGAGTTGCTCCCAGTGGACAACGCTGAGGTAGACGTTGTGGCCACGCCGCCGCTCAGCGTCACCGGCGAACCCGGCGTGCCGTTGATGGTGAAGGTGACGGTGCCGGTCGGAGTGCCGCTGCCCGGACTGACTGCCGACACGGTTGCCGTGAAGGTCACATTCTGGCACAAATTCGACGGGTTTGCCGATGAGGTCAGGGCCGTGCTGGAATTGGCCTGGTTGACGGTTTGCGACAAGGTTGTCGAAGAACTGGAATAGTTATTATCCCCGGCAGAATTGAAGGAGATCGTGTAAGGCCCGCCCACGGCCAAGGAACTGAGGGTTATCTTGGCAATGGATGAATTCGACGAAATGAGCGTAAAGCTGGGTGTGCCGAGGACGGTCATGCCCTGGCTGATCGTCACCGTTCCCGAGGGCGGTACGCCGACACCTGTCCCGGTCACTTGAAGGGTCACCGGCTGCCCGTTAACGGAAGTACTTGCCGAAGAACTGGCCGTGAGAGTCGCCGTTACGGTATCGACGACCTGAGTCAAGCCCGAAGAGCCACTCGGCGCATAGCTCGGATCGCCGGAATATCGTCCCGTAATCGACTGAGTGCCGCCCAAAAGTATCGAAGTCGCAAGCGTAGCCGTTCCAACATGCGTGCCGCTGTTCCAGGAAATGTTGCCGCTGCCTAGCTCGACGTTGTTGGTGTCGAAGAAGGTGACGCTGCCGCCCATCGAAGGGTAGGTGGTCGTCGTGTTGGGAGTGACGGTGGCTGTAAGCGTGACCGACGAGCCATAATTGCTCGGCGTGCCGCTGGTCGTTACTGCGGTTGTGGTTGCGATCGTATGGACGGCCTGGGGCAGTACCGGCGCTGTACTCGTCTGATAGTTCGTGTCGCCGTTATACACGATGGTTATCGAATGCGAATTGATGGTAAGATTGGAAACATTAAGCGTCGCCGTACCGGTGTTGGTTCCCGAGTTCCAGGTTACGGACCCAGTGCCCAGGCTGGTCAGCCCATCGTAAAAGGTTGCAAAGCCTCCCATGCTCGGCTGCGGTGAATACGATTGCGGCGTAATCGTAGCGGTAAAGGTGACGGAATTATTGAGTTCCGACGGATTTAGACTCGATGCGACCACCGACGAAGTCGACAGAATCACCGTCTGCGTCATCCCGCCTGTGCTCGTGATGAAATTGGTATCGCCGCCATAGACGGCAGAGATTGTGTTGCTGCCAAGCGGCACTGCGGACGTTGTGTAAGTAGCCACTCCGCCACTGAGCGACCCTGTTCCCATTGTGGTGCCGTTACATTTGAACGTCACCGTCCCGGTCGGTGTGCCGCTGCCGGGACTGGCCGCTGTCACCGTGGCCGTGAAAGTGACCGACTGGTTGTAGGTAGAAGGGTTCACCGACGAGCTAACCGAGGTATTGGTCGATGCCTGGTCTACCGTCAAAGAGGCAGGCGAACTGGAATTGGCAGCGTTGTAATTTGAATCTCCCGAATAATCAGCGTAAAAAGAATGAGAACCAAGCGCCAGCGTGTTGGACGTTATCGAGGCGCTGCTGCCCGAACCAAAGGGTGACAGCGTTCCGTTGCCGACGTAGGTAGCCGAGTCATAGAAGTCGATGGTTCCGGTAGCAACATCGCAACCCGAAGCCGCAATCGCTAAACCGCCGGTAATCGTCACCGTTTGGCCCCAGACTGACGTGGTCCCGGGACTGGTCGAGACAGTGGGGGTGACGGTTTTCTTGTTGACGGTTTGATTCTGTGCGGTGGAGGAACTGCTGCTGTAATTGCTATCTCCGCCGTAGGTAGCAACCAATGAATCGGTTCCCGCCAATAGAGTGTTGATGGTGATGGACGCCGAACCGATATTTGGGCCGCTATGCCAGGTAACCGAAGCCAGTGGCCACGTTGGTGCCGTTGCTCGATAAAGTAACCGTTCCCGTCATCGTTGGGTACGATCCACCGCCGCTGGGCGTGATTGTCACTAGGAATGAAAGTGAGTCGCCGTAGGTACTCGGATTGGAGCCCCCGGTTCGGGACATGGTAGTCGCGGTGGAATACATGGTAGGCGTTCCTGACCGAATGCCGTGGCATCCGGTTTGGGGATAAGGGAGAATTAGGCGGCAATCATTCTTAAAGGGTCTAGTCGAACCGGCATCGTGAATTAGGCGGCTTTTTTGAACAATTTAAGCGTCTGAAGCTTATAACTCCCCTTGTTTTCTATACTCTGCGGCTGTGGCGCGATCGCAGGTCTGCGGCGAACGCATCCTCCCAAATCCCGCTCAGATGAATCACCCGCAAATCCAAGATCACCTGGCCCGATTCGCCCAACGCATACCCGAGCGCTTGAATCGTTGTGTGAACACCGTCTTGCAGGCAGCTTCCGTTACGCCACTGCCGATCGGCAAACCATGCCGCCGATAGCCTTGGTAGTCCATCAAGCGGCGATGACGACGTACATAGCGATACGCTTTCCAGAACTCCCCTTCTGCCGCCTTCGTCATGTGGCGGCGATCAAAGTGTTGCATCGCCGAACGCAGCACTTGGGCCGCCCCGTGGGCCCGATCACGCAGCCAGCGTCGCATCTTCCGAACCACTGTGCCCCTGTCGGCGTCCTGCCGAACAGGGCATCCGCAATTTTGCCGAGGTACGTTGACGCGTGAAAAAAATCGAGCACCCATTCCCAGGTCAATGGGTGCTCGGATCCCGCGGATGCTTCATCTTTTTCAGCACCCGTCGATAGTAATCGTCCGGCGCCGATCCTTTGTCCGTGATATATGCCAGACGGGGCTCACGGCCCGTCCATGCCATCAGCACCGCTTACCAAGGCCGTCAGTTGCTTGTGAGGGTCGCTTGCTTTTCTTCGGGCATCTGGCCCAAGTAGACCGTGCCCAGCCGTTGCCGCCGGCGATCATACACCCTCACAGTGGCCGCACTGCCTTCCTTGATAGCCGCCCTGGCGCATGGGCACCATGATGCCGTCTCGCCCCACCGCCAACACCGGACGATGCCGGCCATGCGATTGCTTTGCCTGGCCAAGCCATGTCAGCAGCCTCGCCTTTGGAGTTCCGGGCGAAAACGGCACGACCTGGTTCCGGAAGCCACCCAGGGCCGCCGCAGCCGATCGTTCGACCAACCAGGCCATGCTCACGCCGCAGCAAGCCCGCACCTCGCCTTGGCTATGATCTACCGCCCAGCGTGCCACGCGTTCGCCAACACCGGCGTCGTCCCGGCCACGATGCCCAAACGCCTGTGCAGCGGATGCAAGCCCGGTTCGCCGTCGTCCTGGTTCAGATAATAAAACGACCAGACGGTTATAGGCCCGAAGGAAGTAGCAATCGTCGCCTTGGTCCTTTTGTTGATCCGAAAGGTTGCCTTGTGGAAACGCACTTTGGCAGCGGCCGATTGTTTTTCCGCGGGTTCCACCTGGTTGAGTTGGTCTTCCAGGATTTCACGGCCGGCTTCATCGAGTGCCGCCTTCAAATCTTTTTCCAACTGATAAGTGCCGGCCGGATTGACCGAGCTGGTCCCGGAATTTTCGCCGTATTTCCTGAACACGTTGCTGCAACCGCTCAAAAATATCGGGGCCAGAGGTTTCTTCGCTTGCGGCAACTACGTCCGTTCGGGTAAGCTTCCCCATAAGGAATCCTTTCCTGCAAATGGGATTTTTCGTCACTTTCTATTTGCCAGGAAAGGTTCCTTTTTTGCAATATCAATGGGAAGTTGAAGCCCTCGAACCACCAGAACGCCGCGTTTCTTCCGAAAATTCATGATGCTGGCCCGACCGCACCCTTCTTAAACAACCAACCGAAACAAATCGTTGGCGAAAATACACTACAGCAAGTTTACCGGCGCTTTCGCAAAGGCATTGGAGTCCAGCGGCATCGAGTTAATCCGAACTCTGCCTCGAAGTCCCAACATGAATGCCTTTGCGGGACGCTGGGTGTTATCCATCAGGTCCGAATGCTTGGATCACTTCGTCGTCTTCGGCAAGGATCATTTTCGCTATCTCTGCGATCAGTATCTGACTTATTACAATCGGGAGCGCCCGCACCAATCGCTGGACAATCTACCTTTGCCAGAAGCGGCGGGGGAAGCATCAACCGCACTGGAAGTTCCAGCAGGCCAAGTAGTCTGCGAGGACCGACTCGGGGGCTTGTTGAAGCACTACCGCCGTGCAGTCTGACTTCCAAAATCAAGAAAAGCCTCTCTTTTTGAGCTACCAGTACGCGCCCATTGCCCTTTTTTCTGGCAAACTTAAATCACGCTTTGACAATGCCATCACAAGTTCATCAGAATATATCGACATATCTACTATCATTGATGCAACTGGCCTTGGTCAATGTTTTTGCACAGTACGCCATTATACAATACCACTACACGGTAATTCAATCAGCGCTCTTTCGAACGTTCAAGACTGAACGCTGAGCATCCGCCATTTCGAGTTCCAACATAGAGCAACCGCGTTGATGAGTCAAACAACAATGAACTTACAATGGTCGTGCCAATTTCATGTTCGCCAACTAACTTTTTTGTCGCCAAATTCCATAATTGCACTTGCGTGGATTTCACTCCTCGCAGCCCCAACGAATATAAGCCAACGAATAGAAATCTGGAATCGCTGGAGAAACTTAGGGCTGAGATAACGTCTTTTCCCGAATCAAAACAAACGGTTTGTTTTCCGCTCTTAGCATTGCAGACAAAAACTTTGCCCGCGCTATTACCGACTGCTACAATCTCTTCATCAACTGAAGGAGCCATGCAATTTATATATCCATCGGCAACAGGAATGGTCTCAACAAGTTCTTGAGCGTGAACGTCTATGACCAAAAGCATTCCCTCAACCAAAACGGCTCGGTCATTAGGTACTGACACATTGACTGTTCCACCCAGAAACATCCGACCGTATTTCGAGGAGAAGCAGCATGTCGCGTTTCTCTGCAACGGCGAAACAACCTTCCTTATAGTATTGAACCTGTCTATCCTGTGCACCTCCAAATCTTTATTATAATAAGAATAACAAACAACTCGAGTGCCGCCACCGGAGTAACTAATAACATCATAGGAATTCTGCAAGCAAACCTTTGTCGAATCGATTTGCTTAAGAGTTTCAGCGGAATATCGCCGAAGTTCGCCATCGCTGCAAATCAGATTTAATTGTTTCGCATCCGAGGAAACGTGGCCACCCAAGAAGCGGACTTTTGTTGAACTCTTCACCCTTGCAGCAACTTCCTTTTTTTTCTTGCTAATGGACCACAGTTCTTCAACCGAGCAAAAAAAAACCATGTCGGTCTGCGGTGAAGAGATTATGCTATGTATGGGACCAGACTGTACCGAAGGAATAAGAAAATATGGCTCTCTCACGAAAACCCATTGACCATCTTCCCTCGGTGCTGGTGTTAGTGCTCCAGATACGAATGACACCAAGAAAAAAACATTGATTGCCATGTTTGCCCTCATGCTTTCGCGATCTATTGTTGTCCGCTAAATCATTTTATTGGACCGAATTTCATCCCGGCATCCGTGGCTGCCTTTACTAAGTCGGTTTCCAAATTCAGGTCAGATCCAAGTTTAGGGTGGGTTACGTTATACACTACTGAAGTGGTATTCTTTGGTACCTGTTTGAATTCAAAGTTTGGGAATAACACACCAGCATCGGCGTTTTTTCTCTTTGATTTGCTGGCGATCCATAGTATTTCTACCTCATCTTTTGGTATGGTCTCTAACCCTTTTTCACCTGTCGCAGTGTGAACCGGATCGACAAGGCCCATGAAGTGAATCTTCAATGGATTCTTCCGAATGCTACGCGCAAACAATCGATGTCTTCCTTCCCGACTTTCTTGATGATTGCATCAATCATCTTCTGTTGTCCCTTGTTGAGGTTTTTAGGATTTAGGTTGAAGACTTTATTGTACTCCATCAGGGCTTGAGCGAGCTTCACCGACTCCATCCCACCACGGGAATAGCCGATAACATTGATTGGTAGGAGATTCTTCTTCTTGCAAAATGTCAAATAATATGAATGAATGATAAAGCCGACGGCCTTTCCGACATTCTGATCAAATTCCCCGTCAACCATTTTGCCCGTTACATCTACAGTAATGTATACTTTCTCATTTTCTGGCAGAAGAGACGCATTAAATAGGCGCGCCACGATTGTGTTATGTTTTAGGACGTTGCCTGCGCCGTCAAAATAGACCTCTACGAGTCCGCTGGGATCGACGAGATTCAACGGATTGTTTCCGCAATATCTCCACGGGTTCGAGTCTCCTGCACCAAATAGGCTTGGGTCGATACAATTGAATCGCCCTAGCCAGACGAGATAATAGCGCCTCGTGCTCGCATCGGATCGATACATTCCAGTTTCACTGTCGAATCGATAACCTGCGTACTTGTACATGCCACCATTCGCCGAGTTGCTCTCGCTTAGAATGTTTCCAAATCCATCGTACGAGATCGTGTCGATGACGGTCCCAGAACTGTTCACAACATTGCGCAGCGTCCCCATTCTGTCCGGAAGTAACCAGACCACTGACCCACCACTTGAAACCGTCGCGGGCAATTCGAGCATTTTGTCCGTGCGCAAATACCGCGTCTGAAGAGCATTGCTGCTGTTCAGGTCGGCCCAAATCTGCGAATCGTTGTACACGAAATTCGAGATTGTCGCAATACCACTCACCCACACGTTCTTCTCGATCCGTTGATTGAGCGCATCGTAGACGTAGGTGGCTTGCATCTGCAAGCCGGAACTTGTCGTATCGGTCACGCCAATCATTCGATTGCGGTTGTCGAAACTGTAAGCGAAGACCTCGCCGGTGCTGATATTGATCTTCTGGACTATGTTCCCGTTCTTGTCAGTGTAATAATTCCAAGTTCCGTCACTGGTTATTTCGTTGGCCGGGCCGGTGGTGTAGCCTGTCATGGTGCGGTTGCCGTTGAGGTCATACGAATATGTCACGGCGGAGTCATTGGTCAACTGGTCGGTGGTGTCGTATTGGTACGTTGTAGCTGAGCCGCCGTTGAGCACTTCCGAGATGATCTTGCTGTTCAAATCATACGTATTGGTATAGTTGGCGATGCTACTGCCGCTGGCATTGGCATGTTGCAGATTCGTCAATCGACCGACACCATCATAGGTGAAGGTTGAATAGCCCACGGTGGAGGTTGTGGCCAAACTGCCGTAGCGGATTTGCCCCGATACCTGGTCCCGCGCCGTGTACGCAAAGTCTTCACTAATCGTGGCAGTTTGGCCGGTAAACTGAATCGTCGTCATGCGGTTGAGCGCATCAAAGGTCCGGGTCGTCATCCCGCCGAAGGAGTCCTGAATTACCGTTCGGTTCGAGGCAGCATCATACGTATTCGTGAGGAGAGCGCCGAAAGAATCCTTCTTGCTCGAGAGCCGATCCAGAGAATCGTAGGTCATGGTCGTCGTCTTTCCCACGCCGGATACCGGGAAGGATTGCGTGAGCATATTGTCGTTGGCATCGAAGGTATAAGTCAAGGCATTGACGAAACTGCTGCTCGAATTATACCACGAATCGCTGGTTTCGCGGTTGAGCAGATCGTAATTGTAGGCTATTCGCTGCCCAAGCTTATCGGTGGCCGAGTTCATTCGATCAAGCGCATCGTAGGCATAGGTTCCACTATTCGAGAGTGGATCAATTTCCTGGGTCTTGCGATTGAGCGCATCATAAAACCACTGTGTTTGATTGCCGACGGGGTCGGTCAAATTCAGCAGATTATTGTTGGCGTCGTAATTCAAAGTCACCACGCCGCCCAGAGCATCGATACTTTGCGTTTTTCTATTCAGCACGTCATAGACAAAAGTGCTGACATTACCCAGTTGATCGATCGAATTAACGACGTTATTATCGGCGTCGAAGACGGTCGTCGCGATGCCGCCATCGGGATTCGTGACACTGACCTGCCGGTTCAGCGCATCGTAACCGCTGGTCACTATGAAACCTAATGGATCAATGCTGGCGATCAGGTTATCGTCCAGATCGTAAACCATTGTGCTGGTTCGCTGAAGGCTGGTCCCATTTGCATCGGTCTGGGTAACACGCCGATTCAGCGCATCATAGGAAAAGCTGGTTGTCACGTTCAAGCCGTTGGTCACTGACAATACATTGCTAGCCGCGTCGAAAACGGTCGTCACCGCATATTGCAAGCTGGTTCCGTAGGCCATCAGTTGGGTGATGCGCCGATAGAGCGCGTCGTATCCGTAACTCGTCGTCACCGCGCGTGGATTGACTGTGGAAAGCGTATTATTGACGGCATCGTAATTCGTGGTGGTCGTCCGCGCCAAGCTGTTGCCATAGGCTTCCGTCATTGCGATTTGACGGTAGAGCGCATCATAGGCAAAGCTCGTGGTCGCGCCGATCGGATTCTCCACCGAGACGGTGTTCGACACCTGGTCGTAATTCGTGGTCGTGGTGTGCTGCAACCCCGAAACGCCGAATGCCTCGATCTGCTGGGTTTGCCGGTAAAGCGCATCGTAGCCGAAGCTCGTTACAGTTGAATTCGGGTAGGTCACATTGAACACATTCCCGACGGTATCATAGGAAGTCGTGGTTGTTCGCTGGAGAGCATTACCGAAAGCCTCGATCGTTTGCACCTGGCGATTCCGCACGTCATACACAACGCTCGTGGTCGTACCGCGAGCATCGATCTGGGAGATTATGTTGCCGGCCAAGTCATAGAGTGAAGTCGTCGTCCGCTGGATGCTCGTACCGTAAGCCTCGATCTGAGCAATCTTGCGATTCAGTGCATCGTATTGGTAACTCGTGATGTCCGATAGCGCATCGGTCACATAGAGCAAGTTCGCGGCCACATCGTAACTGTTCGTCGTTGTCCGCTGCTGCGCCGTCCCCACCGCTTCGGTGGTCGAACTTAGCATCCCGCGCAGGTCATAGTTATAGCTCGTGGTCCGGCCAAGCTCGTCAATCGAACTGATCTGGTTCCCGGCAAAGTCGTAAGCCCGCGTCGTGATCCCGCCGAGCGCGTTGGTTGTCGTCAGCAGTTGCCGATTCCCATCGAAGGTCGAGGTCGATATATTCCCCAGAGCGTCCTGCACCGAGATTTGGTTCCCCGCTGTGTCGTAGGAAAAGCTCGTTATAAAGCCGAGGGCATTGGTCTGGGCGGTTTGTTGCCGCAAGCTGCTATTCCAGGTATTCGTCGTTACATGGCCCAGAGCATCCTTCGTCGTCAGCAATAGCCCATTGGACCAGGTCATCGTCGTCACATTCCCCAGGGCATCTTTCTTGGTCAGCAGGTCGCCCGTGGTCGCATCATAGGTCATCGTCGTGAAGCGATTGAGCGCATCTTCAATCTGCGAAATCGTGTGGAACGTCGCGTTATAGGCATAGCTGGTGGTCGTCCCGTCGGGATAGGTGGTCGAAGTCAGATCCTCCGAGGCGCTGTAGGTATTGGTCGTCATCCTCCCAAGCTGGTCGATATAGTTGAGCGGGTTGCCCGCGCTATCCAGCACCCAGGTTTGCAGGGCACCATCGGCCGTTTGCAGTTGGGTCATTCTGGCAAAACTGTCCAGCGTGTAGCTGGTGGTGTTGCCCAGGGCATCGGTGACGCTGCCACCGCTTGGCTGGCATTGATGGCGGTACTCGCTCCCAGCCCTTGCGCTGCTGCGGGTGTGATACTTAGCGTCGTGCCCAGCCCGCGATCGATCTGGTTCAGCATCCCATTGGTGGCCGAATAGCTGTACGTCACGCTCAGAGGCCCAATCTGCTGATTCACCAGCCTGTTGTAGGCGTCGTAGCTCATCGTATACACGTTGCCGGCTGCATCCTGAAAGCCAATCATGTTGTTGTAGGCATCGTAAGTAGCGGTCAGGAATCGCCCGCCGGGCTGGGCCACCGAATTCAGCAACCCGGAAGCATAGCTGAACGTCGCCACGCCGCCATCAGGCTGCTCGATGGTGTTGAGCAGCCCGCTGCTATAGGTCAAGGTCTGGGTCAGCCCATGCGGATCGACCTGGCTGGTCATATTGCCGCTGCTGTCGAAATTGGTCTGCACCTGGTTCTTGGCGGTATAGGTAAAACTGCCGCCGACGTTCTGGACCAGCGTCCCCTGATCGTTGGCCGGACTGGTATAGGTATAAGGCAACGTCCCTGCCGTGCCGGTGAAATAGCGTGCCCCGGAGGTGCCGTTATCGATCATGGCCACGCCGCCGGTGCCGATGATGAGCGATTGCGTGCCGCCCAGCGACCGCCCGACCCCGAACGGACTGGAACTATTGACGACGACGGGCAGATCGCCGGAAGCGGTGCCGCTATAGACGTAGGTTCCCACGGTGGCCTCAACCGCCACGCTCCACGGATAGATGCCGGAGGACGAGACGGGACTACTGACCTGCAAGGGCATGGCGTAAACATCGCCGGGATTGTGACCGGTGGCGTCGTAAGTCACCGAGCCTTGTGCTGTACCGTTCCAGGTCAACGTCGCCACGATCGAGGTTGGAACGGAACTGCAAAAATCGCTGGCCAACGTCGCTTGAATGACGGGTTGGACGTTGATGGTCTGGGAGTTATGAACGAAACTCATGGGCACAATGCCGGCCTGACAGTTGTCGGCACTGCATCCGCAGCCGCAATCGCAGACGTCATGCTGGTTGGCATCCACCGCCAACTTTTGAAGCAAAGTCCCGTCCAGCGGCGAAACGGTGGCAGCGCCGAAATCGACAAACACTCCTTGCTGCGCATCCGGCACTGGGCCGAGGCATTCACCACCCAATTGACCTTGGGATCGACGGTTTGACTCACGGAACCGCCGTCAACATTAAAATTCCCGTCGCCCAAATACTCGGCAGAGATGTCATTGACGCCATGCGCCAAAGATGAGGTCGAATAGCTCGCCGAGCCGCTGCTGAGCGTGATGGTGGCGAGAGGGGTTGAGCCGTCCTCGAAAACCACATTTCCAGTAGGCGTGCCGCTGCCGGGGCTTACCGCGCTGACCATCGCCGTGAAGGTCACGGATTGACACAGCGCTGAAGGGTTCGCCGTGGAAATCACGCCGACCGAGGAGTCCGCCTTGCTGACCGTCAGCGATCCGTGAGTAGAGCTCGCACCGTTATAGTTATTGTCTCCCGAGTAGGTCACACCCAATAACGTATGGCTGCCGACAGACAATCCAGAATAGTCGAAGAACCCGACACCAGCATTAACAGAGAGCGGTGCTGGTTCGACGGTTGCACTACCAATGAGGGTCGATGAATCGTAGAAATCCATGGTTCCGGACGGGCTCAGCAGGCCCGTTCCGGATGGGCCGTCTACCGTACCCGCAAACGCCACCGACTGGCCGAATACTGAAGAGGACGGTTCGTTACTTAACGTGATAGTAGTAGGCGTGTATTTATCGACTGTCTGCGTCAACGCGGACGAGGTGCTGGAGCTATAATTGCTATCACCCGAGTAACTGGCAGTTATCTCAGCCGACCCGGCCAAGAGTGTACTTATACCCAGCCCACCGGTGCCGACGTGGGTAGTGCTGTTCCAGGTAACGCTCGATGAACCGATTCTCACCCCGCCGCTGTAGAAGGTAAGCGTTCCGCCCATCGTCGGATAAGGTCCGCTGCCGCCGGGTGTGATGGTGGCCTCGAAACCAACCAAAGATCCATAAGTCGAAGGATTATTCATCGACGTTACGGCGATCGTGGTGGAAATCATGGTAGGCACTCCTGCCCGAATGCACCAGCATCCGGTTCGGGGAGTTACGGGAGAGTCAAACGGCAAATCGTTCGCAACCAGCCAGCCAAATCAGATCGTCGATAAAACCCGACGGAAAAAAGAATCCACGCCAAACGACGGAATCAACCAAGGCCAAAAGGGATCGGGATTGATGAGTTCAGAGCAAAATATGTTCCGGGCTTTCAATCGAAACCTCTGGGGTTGGTGTTCCGATCAATCAAACCGACCCATCACCGGGCCGGTCGAGAATGTGAATCATCCAAAGTGATGAAGGGTGAGCGAGAACAATTTCACATTCCCCATTGCCACCCTTACTATAATCACCCAACCAACTGTCTGCAATCGATTTTTTGAATTTTTTTCAAGCTCTCCAAAATCGAGGGTTTGCCCATGCTCCGCTGTTTATTTGGTCCCGCGTCCCCGCATTTTGCGCAAGAACGCTTTACCCCCTCTTCCCAGCACCGGCTCTTCGACACCGAAGGCAAGCAGAATATCTCCCTGCCGCTCCATGCAAGCTGGGACGATCTGGCGCGGCAATTTCCCGGCCAATGGCAGCCGGATTGCCTGGTGCTTTGGCTGTCCTACAACAGTATCCCACCCAAACTGTGGGATGCGCCGATCCCGATCATTGCGCTGGCGGCGGACTGGAATCTGCACTGGCATCTGTATCTTCAGCTTCTGAAGCGCTGCGAGGTCGGATTTACCGATGGTCCCGGCGTCGAACTCTTTCAGCGTGCGGGGTTGGGCCATGTTCGACCGGCCAACATGTACGGGCTGGGGCCGTCCTTCCTGAAAGTCCCCATCGCGGATCGCCCCCGTGACATTGATGTGCTGTTCGTGGGCAATCTCAATCCCGCCATTCATCACCGCCGACTCCATTGGTTGGGCAGACTGGCCCAACTGTCCCGCCGTTGGAATATCGTGATCCGCACGGGAGTATTCGGGGATGATTACCGTAATCTTTTGAGCCGCTCGAAGATTGTCTTCAATCATTCGATTCGGGGCGAATGCAATCAGCGCGTCTTCGAGGCGGTGGCAACGGGAGCGCTGCTGTTACAGGAGCACGGCAACACCGAGGTTCCTCTCTTCTTGCAGCCGGGCAGCGAATATGTCGAGTACGATGACGAAACGCTGGCAACCGTCATCGAATCGTACCTCTCGGATGAAAACCGACGGCGCACTATCGCCGAAGCGGCCCGCCGCAGGGTTCCAGAATTCTCATTTACTTCGTTCTGGGAGCGAGGCCTGTCTTCGCTCGAACCGGACTGGGAAACGATCCAGGCGCAGGCGCAAAGGCGCGCGGCATCTCCGCACGCTCCGGACTGGAAAGCCGGAATCTGGGGCGCGGTCTCTGGCGGCAACGCTCTGGAATTTCTTGCGGCCCGCAAGCAAGGCCCAACCAGCGCGGACACGACCAATGCTGCCGGCATCCTGGCACCAGGGCCAAATGAGGCTGCTGCTATCTTTGCACAGGCACTCCAACAGCAGCCCGATCATGCCGTTGCCGGTCTGAACCGCGCCGAGACCCTGCTGATCGCTGGCAGGAAAGACGAGGCGATCGCCCAGGCTAAGCAGGCTCTCGCCGCACTGGAACAATCGGAGGAGTTGAGTCAGGACGTTCTCGATGCTCCGCGTTACCCCGCTGGGTTCGATCTGTTTCGGACGGAGTGGGAACGGGTGGCATGGAGCCATGTTGGCGATCCGGAAGCCCAGAAGCAAGCCAAGCGGCAAATCCTGCGTTGTTGGCTGCATTCGTTGCTCGGCGACCTGACCGGTGAATTGAAGCACTTCGAGGCCGCAGCGCTGGCCCGTCCCGACTTGGCCGTCTTCCAGGCCGCCTGGGGCTGTGCGTGGCTCGGCAAGGGCACTGGGATCAGGCTCGTCCGCTCTTGCAAAAAGCGGTTGCGGTCAATCCCTTCGACCGCCAGGCAGCACGGGCGCTTTCTCAGATGCTCAGCGATAGCCACGATTGGGCCGAAAAATCGCAGTTCGCGGAAACACAACTCGATCTGCATCGCACGGCCCCCGCGCAAATTCCTATGGAAGAATGGTTTCGCACCCCTCCCCTCTCGGGCCAGGAACGCACTTCGATCATCGTTTTGGCCTGCAATCAAGTGGAATTTACCCGGCTCTGCCTGGACAGCGTCTTGCGCGATACTGACGGCGATTTTGAATTGATCCTGATCGACAACGGTTCGACCGATGCGACGCCGCAATGCTTCGAGGAAATCCGCAACCGCTCCGGACCTTCCCGCGTTGAAGTGATCCGCAATGAGCAGAACCGTGGCTTTAGCGCCGGCGTCAATCAGGGTCTGGCGGTAGCCAAGGGAGCATTCCTGGTTCTGCTCAATAACGACACCATCGTCACCCCGAACTTGTTAAAGGGCCTGATTGCCGCGTCGCTCTTCGACTGGCCGAAGGTCGGCTTGGTCGGGCCGACGACCAATTACACGGCAGCGCCACAACAGGTGAATCCGGAGTACCAGGAATTGACCGGCCTGGATGCCTTCGCACTGCAACGGCAACAACAATTCGCCGGGCAACTCGTCGAAATCCCTCGTCTCACCGGCTTTTGCCTGCTGATCCGCCGGGCGGTGCTGGCAGCGGTCGGCGGCAGGCTCGACGAGCGATTCGGTTTCGGTTTCTTCGAGGACGATGATCTTTGCTATCACGCCCGGCAGGCGGGATTCAAGCTGATGATGGTGCCGGGTATCTACATCCATCACTTCGGCAGCCAGACCTTCAAGAGCCTTGGCATCGACACCCAAAAGCAACTGAGCGACAATTTTCTGCTATTCGGCAAAAAATGGGGCAGCGAAGCAGCTGCGCCGTACCGCATTCCCGGCACAAATGGAGTGGCTACCCCGCCTGTGGTCAAACGGCCCAAGGTATCGGTGTGCATGATGGTCAAGAACGAGCAAGACAACCTTGCCGACTGTCTGGGGCCCATACTACGCATCGTGGACGAAGTCGTGGTGGTCGATACCGGTTCGACCGACCGCACCCGCGAGTTGGCCAAAGCACTTGGAGCCCGCGTTATCGAATCAACGTGGCAGGACAGCTTTTCCGCCGCTCGCAACACCGGAATCGAACACGCCCACGGCGAGTGGATCTTCTGGCTCGACGCGGATGATCGCATCACTCCCGAGAACGCGGTCAAGCTTCAGAGACTCTTTGCTTCGCTCGATGGCGAGAACCGGGCATATGTGATGAAGTGCAATTGCGTGGCCTCGGCACCCGGCGAAACTGCTACGGTTGTCGATCACGTCCGGCTCTTCCGCAACGATCCGCGCCTGCGCTGGCGTTACCGCGTCCACGAGCAGATTCTACCCTCCATCCGCACCGTCCAGGGAATTGTTCAATGGACCGATGTGGAGATTCAGCATGTCGGCTATATCGACCCTGTCTTTCGTCGTATGAAGCTCGAACGCGACCTCCGGCTCCTGGAATTGGAACGGACGGAACAACCCGACGATCCGTTTATCCTGTTCAACCTGGGCTCGATCTATTTGGAGTTGGGCCGGGTTGCGGAGGCAATGCCGGCGTTGCGCCGCAGCCTGGAACGCTCGCACCCGATGGACTCGATCGTTCGCAAGCTCTATTCCCTGATCGTGCAATGCCATCGTCAGCTTGGCCAAATGGATAAGGCGCTCCAAGTCTGCACCGAAGGGCGGAACTTATATCCGCACGATGCCGAGTTGATCTTCGTCATGGCCGGGTTGCTGCGGGATCGTGGCGACTATCGAAATGCTGAAAAGCTTTACCAGGAACTGAAATCGGGGCGGGAAGAAGAGCATTTCGGCAGCACCGCCTCGGGCTTGCGGACTCATAGAGCCCGGCACGGCTTGGCACTTCTCTACTTCGAAGAGAAACGCTGGCCGGAAGCCGAAGCGCAATGGCTGGCCACGATCTTGGAACAACCCGACTTTTTACCTGCCCACATCGGGCTGGGTGAAACGCTGCTTTTGAGCCGGAACTGGATTCGCCTGGAAGAACACGCTGGAGCTATGCAGCGCCTTGGCCCTCGCGGCGCAGAAGAAGCCGAAATCCTTTTGGGCCGGGCCAAATTGGAACGTCAGGAGTTTTCGGAGGCGCACAGCCATCTTCAGAAGGCGCTACTTCGATTCCCGCAGTCGGTTCCTCTGAGCACGTTGCAAAGCTATGCGATTCTGAAGGAAGGAATCGACGATCGGGCTGCGGAGAATGCGTTGTTGCGCGTTCTCGCTTTGGTTCCCGATCATGCCGAGAGTAAAGCCAACCTCGCCACGGTGCGCGCGCACGTCGTAGCGCGATTGCTTCCAGACCAACCCGGATTCTCGTCCTCTGCCCGGACAATCCGGTTCCATCGGGAGGCGTCCGCAGGCTCTACCGTCACGTCGATGTACTGAATGCCCACGGCATGTCGGCGTTTGTGTTGCACGACCAGCCCGGCTTCCGCTGCCAGTGGTTCAGCCACAACACGCCGATTCTTCCCATCAGCCAGGCAGCGATAGGCCCATCGGACTATTTGGTAATCCCGGAGATTTACGGTGCCGGAATTGCCAAGATCATGCCCGGCGTACCGAAGATCATTTTCAACCAGAACGCCTACTTCACCTTCCGAGGCTGGCCGATGGAGGGAATCGCGGGCGTATGTCCTTACCGGCATCCGGACGTGGTGGCGACGCTGGCGGTGTCGCAAGACAACCTGGAATATCTCCAATATGCGTTCCCGGGATTGGCGGTGCATCGGGTTCATTACGGGATCGATCCGTTGTTCGCACCCCACTGGCCCAAGCGAAAAGCGATGGCCTACATGCCGCGCAAGAATGCGACCGAGGTGGTTCAGGTGCTGAATCTGCTCCGCTGCCGGGATGCCCTGGCGGGCTGGGATCTGGTCACGCTCGACGGGCTGAAGGAGCAAGAGGTAGCCGACCGGCTCCGGGATTGCGCGATCTTCTTGAGCTTTGGCCATCCGGAAGGATGTCCCCTGCCCCCGATGGAAGCAATGGCCAGCGGCTGCGTGGTGATCGGCTATCACGGCTGGGGTGGAAGAGAGTATTTCGATCCAAAGTTCAGCTATCCGGTGGAAGTTGGGGATGTGATTGGCTTCGCGAAAGCGGTCGAGGAAGCGCTACGGAAGGAATGTGAGGAGCCGGGGACGTTGGAGCAGAAAGGTCGGCATGCGCTGGAGTACATTCGCGCGACCTATTCGCCGCAGCAGGAAATTGACGACATCATCGGCTGCTGGCGCCAGATACTGACGGCTGGTCATCGTAGAACTTTGGGAATTGCGAATGGATAGCGAGCCTGCGATGACCGTAACCAGCGCAAATGCTACGAAGAACGTCGGTTCAGTCAGTTCTACCACTAACAATTGATTTCCTCGCCCCGCAGATTCGGTGGCGATTTGCACAAAACATACGTTCCTTCAAGTTGACCGGAGTTCGGCATACAAATCAAGTTCACCAACAGAACACTGTTTTCTCATTTGGAGTCCATCTATGTCCAACAAGTTCCGACCCGAGTTCGCGTTAAGTGTCTTCCTGAACGAGCAATTTCTGGGCGTTCTGCCGATCACACTTCCGAATGATCTGCACGGATCAGTAGAAATCAACAGTCATGAAAGCGACCCCATTCCGCTCGCAGTTCATCTGGTCGGCGATCGAGCCGCATGTGAGGCGATCCGTTTCATTGCGATGGAAAAGCTGGAGGCCATCATAAACGTCCTGGGCGGGTCCGATTTCGATGATGTCCACGCTTTTGCATTCGACGTACAAGAGATGAATCGCATCCCGACTTGCATCACGGACCTGGAAGGCACAATCGAGACAATCACCTATGATGCCAATAGCACTCTCATGGACCATTTGGGAACCACAACCAGGATTCAATACACACAACCTCCGGAACCACCTGTGGATCCGACTACGATTGTCGAATGAGAAATCGGAACACTGGTAATTTCATCCAATGCAGATGTCAAACGTGCAGAGAGTGAATCCCTTCGGTGGACCGTTGGAGACGTGAATATGACGTTCACCGATATTGTGTTCCAAATCAATTTCGTCGGTTTTCCGCTGCCGAATCCGCAAGTCCACAATAGTGGTCACGTCCCAGTCAAATCAACAATCGAAACAAGTGACTTTACATCTCCCTTGAAACGCGCTAAATGATACCGGATTTCACCCGACAACCACAGCAAGGAGGCACCATGTCCAAGGCAAGAAAGCAGAAAAACCCAGTTGAAGAGACTCATTCGGCGGAAAATCCGACAGCAGATATGGCCCAGGAGGCAATCGACCAGTTCAACCAAGTCCTGGAGGATGATGTTGAGACTCAGGAAGTCTCCGCGAAACAATGGGCCAAAGCACCCAATCCCTTCCCATCCATCGGGTTTTATTGGCCGGATTACGCCATTCGCTACCAGGAGAATCACGAGCGCAACGAAGTGCAGATCAAGTTCGGGGACGGCACCCTGGAAGCCAAACCGAAGAATTTCGAGAAGATAGAGCCGTTGCTCAAGGCCAACGGAATGCGCTGGAGTTCCAAGGACAAAGCGTGGTACTTGCGCCTCGAATGGCAAGTGAAGAACTCCGAAGAAGGGGCTGCCCAGACCAACGAGCAGGTCCGGCGAACCAATGCCAAGACACGCGGCCTGATCGAAAACCTCCTCCCCGAAATCGTCAAGCTGGAAGAGGAAGTCCGAGGCCCGGCAACCGGCAGGGGTCAGAAGCCCCCGGAAGCAGCGCGCTGAGATTACGAGGTGCGCTTGCCTGGCTACGATGCGGATGTTGGAGAGGGATCAATAATAGAGTAGAAGATGCGTAATCGACCGGACAAACCCGTTTTCCAATCCGGCACCATCGTCACCACGCTGGGAGCGATCAAGGTGCGAGCCGCGATCAAATCGCCGCCATGCTTCAGCGGCATCTCATGGGAGACTGGGGCAAAGGGGATGCTGCTGCAAACAGGTGAGCGCTGAAGCGCGGAGGGGATCGAATAATGTCCGAGTATGAAGTAGAGGGTAAGACAGTTTGGATAATCACCGAAGCCTCGCCCGAATCGACCGCTGTCCTCACACCGGGAGAATACTATTCGACCATCTGCATGAAGGGGAGAACGTAACAGAGGATGGCCGCGCGTCAAGATCACGCGGAACGCCGACCCCTCACCGGCTCCCTCTGGCTCCAGTAGACGCTAGACCGAACGCGCAGACAAGCCTCGCCGCCTCTGGCCACCATGTTTTGGGGCGGGGGCCCGGCCTTTGAACCCACCCCAAAACACGGCGACCGACGGCGACGGTAGACCAGTCAATGGGAGAAATCCTTCTCCGAAGGCAAAGCCCTATCCAGCTGTGTCACCGGGTCATTGAGCAAAGGCAATCCTGACTCGTACCATTGCCATCCTCTTGACCTGCCCCATGAATCGCGCTACTCCTTAACTCGCGTGTTTCCCGTCTGGGATGGCGGCGAACAGGCACAGCCCAGTGAAAAGCCGGAGTTATCGTTGTGGTCAATCCCTATCGCATTGAGGCTCCGGCGATCATCTCGTTCAGCGGAGGGAGAACCTCGGCCTATTTGCTCAAGCATGTTCTTGACGCTTATCAAGGCGTATTGTCCGCAGGCGTGATGGCGTGCTTTGCAAATACCGGGAAAGAACATCCCGCGACCCTCGATTTCGTGCAGGCATGTTCTGAACATTGGAACGTGCCGATTGTCTGGCTGGAATACGATCCCGATGGAGAGCCTCAGCGTCAATTCCGCGTCGTAACCCACGCGACCGCGAGCCGAAACGGCCAACCGTATGAAGCCCTGCTCAAAAAGAAGGGTTACCTGCCGAATCCGGTCTCCAGATTTTGCACTACCCAATTGAAAATCCGGGTGATGCGCGATTACGCACGGTCCCTCGGCTGGGATCACTGGCAAAACGCCATCGGGTTGCGGTTCGACGAGGCGAGACGAGTGGCGAAGATCAAGGACCAGCGAGAACGCTGGGAAACCATTGCCCCGTTATATGCAGCCCGCGTGACCAAAGAACAAGTGACGGCCTTCTGGCAAAACCAACCGTTCGATCTGGGACTTAAGAACATCAACGGCAAAACCCCGCTCGGAAACTGCGATGCCTGTTTTCTAAAATCCGCCAAGATCATGGCCGGAATCTTCCGCGACGATCCAGCCATTGCCGATTGGTGGATACGCATGGAAGAAGAAGCCCGCCCTTCGAAGCCCACGGGTGCCAGGTTCCGCATCGACCGGCCTTGCTATCGCGAGATCCGGGATGCGGTGCTGGCGCAGACCGAGATGAGCTTCGGGGAGCAGGATGCCTTGACCGACTGCTTCTGCCACGATTGAGCCGCCAACCGCCATTCGGTTGGGGGCGACAGCCGCGTTGCGAAAACCGAATCGGACCGGTTCAAGCAAATGGTCAGGTCGAAATCCTGCTCAACAAGTGGATGACTCTGGGAAGCAGAGTTTTTCGACGCGGTTCTCGTGATTCATTCATCTCTCGCATCGGTCGCTGCCAGATTACATTTACGCAGTGAGTAATCGACTGTGAGGATCGCGAGACAACTGTTCAGAGTCCCTATCCCTAACAACGGAGGTGAGCGATCTACTCCTTCTTGCGTCTTGTATGTCCAAACGTCCATTCCCTGGCTGAGTAAAATTGGCGAAGTCTTTGGAGCAATCAGTCGTGGGCCCCCTATTTCAGGGTAAGCCCAAATGTCAAGACCATAACAGGTTCCATCAACATGTCCGCCGATGCGATTGATCTTCTTTGTTCCGATCACAGATTCAGGGTGAGGTTTCAATCCAATCAATGAACCCAGTTGTACGTCGCTGATGAAGAAACCACCATTAAACCCGGTATCCAACAGAGCACGAATAGGTCTTGATTTGATTTGATCGCTCCGAGTCTCTGGATTTGCAAGTGTTATCCAGACAAAAATCTGACAAGCGACAGGACCGATTCGAACGGAATCCTCCGAAGGTGAAGTAAAATGAGCCAACGCCGGATCATCGACTACTAGATTGTAGTCGGTTAACAGTTTATGGTTTGACGGCATAAGGGGATACCGCGATGGCGCTCGGCAATCTGTATGATACAGATCTAAAGTTCTCTTTCAGTTTCGATAGCAGGCGCGACTCGGAACAGAGTGAACTGGCCAGGTCGGAGGTTGAATTCCTTCACGCACCGGCGATAAAGTCGCTCGCGAGATTCATCGATGATATCCAATCGTTTCGAACCAGTATATGCAACCCATTGGTCGCGGAGGGAAGGATTGGCAAGAAGTGCCGTCAATTCTATTGCGAACTGACGCCGAGCAGACTGGTGGATTTCTACATTAGGACCAGTTGCCGCCAATGTCATTACAACCGCGTCATCGGTTACTTTCTCGATTGCAATATCCGACTCGACCTCAACGACGGGTTCGACTCGGAACAGAGTGAACTGGCCAGGTCGGAGGTTGAATTCCTTCACGCACCGGCGATAGAGTCGCTCGCGAGATTCATCGATGATATCCAATCGTTTCGAACCGGTATATGCGACCCATTGGTCGCAGAGGGAAGGATTGGCAAGAAGTGCCGTCAATTCTATTGCGAACTGACGCCGAGCATCTTGCTGAATCCCCACATTGGGACCCGTCGTGGGCAACCGAAGTTCATTCTCATCCTGAGGCATGATGGTCTGATCGTTACAATACTCTGGACTTGGCGTCAATGGTTCTTTCGCTGCAGTTTGGTGAAAGACGACATCGACGACGAAAGTCCTGAATGAAGATAAGTCGAACCTTGATTCCTTGACCAACTCCGCAAACGGAAAGGAGCCTGTTTCTCCTCCCGATCGCCTGACTCCTCCGACAGCTGCTCCAATCATTAGTGCCCCGATTGAGGCAGCAAACATCATTGGAAGGATTCTGATTCCTGATGCGTAGGCCGCGGCGACCGCGCTTACCAAAACAACAGTATATGCCGCAATTGACGAAAAGAACATCGCTAGAATATTATTTCTGGTATTCCTGCTCTTGTAAACAAGGTTATTCACGGTCGATTTCTGCATCTGTTGGATCGGATCAAGCCTGCGCAAATCATCCGCAACGCTTACCGACAAGCACACAGCATACACAATTCCAAGTATATACTTGGTAACGAATTGTTCCCGAAAGATCGTCCATAAATCCCCCCCATCAAGAAGCCAAATGACAATTGAAAATCCAGTAGCATCCAGTGTCAAGGCTGCGAGCAAAGCACCAAGTATCCGCGGGAATAGTCGAATGCGCTGATGAGAAAAGGCAGAGAAAAAGCCGATCATGAGGAACACATCTGCGACCAAAAGCCCAAACCCGGCTCCAACCTTCCAGGTTGACTTGACCGACCAGAGGTCGTGAAAACTGTGAGAAATAGTGCTAGGATCGATAAGCCATCCCTCTCTCAGAATCCATGTAGCGAGTGCAATCACGGCGTTGAGAGAGAATAGCCAAACCGTAAGCCAGCGGAACCCTTGAGGGCTGTGAGACAAATACGCGTACATGAGCACTGCTAAAGTCAGCGGGAATAAGGCAGATGATCCGGTATCGATCGAAAAGCCCGAAAAGACATCCACTCGCCCCAACGACGTGGCCAGAACATACTGGCCAAGTTGTTGAAACGAGAGATAAACCCAAACCAATCCGAGAATCCATCGCTTGCCTTGGCCTTTAGAGGCTGCAAGATTTACAAACCCCGCGATGAACAGCCTAATTCGATTCTCATCGAGGTATTTGTGAAACAGTCTCTTAGAAGCCGGGGCTGTGGTCCATGTCCTCAGCGCCCACGGCCATAGCCAAAGAAGGAAAACAAACGAAACGAGAAATGACGGCCAGAAAAGAATGTTTGCCATCGATAAGGCCCCTAGGCGAAACTGGTCAAATTCGAAATGAATTGCATCGACAAGGTGACCAGAGGTACCCCTTTTACAATAACCACATCAAAAACTAACTATTGCTATATGTATCGCCCAGGCGATGACTGTTCAATAGGTAGCTAACCAGATTATTCGTTCCGATGTTGCTGGCAAGCAACCATTTTTCCGGAAAGGCACTGCAAGCATGTTGGCTTGCAGAAAACAGCACACTTGGCCGAATCAACGTCACGCTCAGCACAGGCTGGCGGTCTGAAATTGTCGTGTTGTTTTTGACGGCTGAACTTTCTCAACGATATCTTTTCACGAGTTTCCCTTCCGGTCATCCGCATATTTCCTTCGATGCGATTTTCCGTTCCGTGAGGTCAGGAATATTCCCTTTCCGCCATTACGGCCGACCCGCGTGTCCTTTCCTGGCGTGTGCGTAAAGCCGCCGCCGGGCCGGTCAATCACCGGCTTGCGTTGCGAAACAGCGTCGAGGTAAGGCGGCGAGCCGCCGACCTCGACAAGGGCCGTTTCGTTCTCACCCGGCGATTGACCGGTCGCAAGGGCTCCCGACTCTATCGGCTTTGTTTCGCACCCGGAAAGGCCGCGATGGTCGCGGTCTTCAAAGCAAGAAAGGAGTTCCTATGACCGCTTTCGACATCGATCTGAAAACCGAGCAACCCGATTGCATCTACGTGGAAATCGATCGCCGGTTCAACATTGCCATCGTGCGCATTGAAACCGGCCTGTCCATGCGCTTTTACCCACGCACCGATGGCGAATTATGGGACGAGCCGTTCACCACCTTTGAAGTGAATGAACAGGAGATCGTTGCCCTCGAAGCAGAGATGGCATCCAACGCATCCGGGAGGCAGTCATGACTCTTTACTTTTCGCAACTCATGCCCTCATTGCATGCACCTGTCGAGAAGGTGCTGGCCGACCTGGCCGCGATCGCGGCATGACCGGTCCGGGAGGAAGGCACCTGCGCGGCACGATCTTTGCTTTCGCCGCGGAACCTCGGCAATCCCGCCGCAGGGACAACTTTGAACCGTCGTTATCGGAAATGGCACGCAGGCCACAGCAGCTTTCCATTGACTTCACCGTGGATCGGCTGGTATCCGGGAACGAGGTTTCCGATCATCCCGAAGAAGATCCGCATGCTGTACAAGACGATCGTTCTGGAATTGCTGGAACAGAATCCGGCACTCCACCAGCAACTCCGCCGCGACCGCAAACTCCTGGCCGCGCTCAATCACTATTCGATGCAATTGAAGAAAAGCCACCGGGCGTGGAAGAATCGACTCTCCCAGGAGAAACCGCGGAGCGACGAGAGCCTGATGTCCAGCCAGGCGATGGAATTAGCGACCAAGGAAGTCGCGGATTCGCTTTCCGCATCTCCCAAGGACGAGGACGCCCCGATTTCACTCGAATCGGCAATGGCGTATATCCGCAAACCTATACCGCCCGCGTAAGGTCGTCGCGGCACCAGCGGCACATTCACTTCGACGCCCCTCACCTTCTCGACCCGCCCGATGAACCGGTTGTCACGCCACCCACTCACGAGGTCGGCGATTCTTCCCTGCATCCTTCTGCTTCATCGGCCTGCGAACCAGCGCTGCCTGCATCCATTGCCAGCGGCGAAAAATCCAAAGCCCGCGACATCCTGGCCGCGATCCGGACACTGAAGAACATTGAGGCGAACGCTCGACCAGCGACCTTCGAGGAAAAACAAACCCTGGCGAAATTCGCCGGCTTTGGGCCGGTCGCCCTCTCGATTTTTCCCGAACCCGTCCACGGGACGTTACAAAGATGCCGGTTGGCAGGCGATCGGGACCGAACTGGCGACGCTGCTGTCTCCAGAGGAATACGACAGCCGCCAAGCGTACCACCTTCAATGCGTTCTATACATCTCCCATCGTCATCGCAGCGATGCACCAAGCCATCTCTCGCCTCGGCGTTCCCGGCGATGCACTGGTCCTTGAACCCGGTTGCGGCACCGGCAACTTCCTTGCTCTCGCTGCGAATACCATGCGTTTCATCGGCATCGAACTCGACAGCATTTCCGGACGCATCGCCAGGGCACTTCACCCCGGCCACGACATCCGCATCGAAAATTTCCGCGATACCAAGCTACCGGAAAACCGCATCGATGCCGTGATCGGCAACGTGCCCTTCGCCGATCTGAAGCTCGATTATCGCGGGCAAAGACTGTCGCTGCACGATTATTTCTTCGCCAAGTCGATCGATGCCTTGAAACCCGGCGGCGCGATGGCGCTGGTCACCACGCACTACACGCTCGACAAACAGAACGCCGCCATCCGGGAATATCTTGCCTCGAAGGCCGACTTCGTCGGGGCCATTCGGCTACCTTCCGACGCTTTCAAGCGCGAAGGAACAGCGGTCGTGACCGACATTGTGTTTCTGCGCAAGCGGGCAGCGGGTGAGCCTGCCAAGCATAACGACCCGGATTGGCTCCAGGTTGCGCCCCTTACCATCGAAGGCGTCGAGATACCGGTCAACCGCTACTTCCTGAATAATCCTGACATGGTGCTGGGCACATGGAGCCGGAAAGACACGCTTTATGGCGGCGATTCCGCTTACAGTGTCATCGCGAGTGACGACTTGGCCGAACAACTCCACAATGCTATCCGCCGCCTTCCACAATTCGCTACCTTGCGGTCGCCCTCCGAAGAAAACTCGTCACGCCCACGCAGCGGCGATGCCGAATTCACCCCCCCTCCCCCACTCCGGCATATCGGCGAAGGACGTTTCTACCTCCGCGACGACCGTACCATCTGCCAAATCATCGATGGGCAGGGAGTGCCAGTGACTTATGGCGGCATGCTCTTGAAGGGCAACGGCACGATGACCGGCAAACGGCTTGCCGCCCTGGTCGGCTTGCGCGACCACGCCCGGAAGGTACTCGCGTCGCAGAACGAAGGCTGGCCGGAGGAACAGCGTCAAGAAGCCGCCGGGAACTCAACTTGGCCTATGACCGATTTGTGTCCGCCTACGGCCCCATCAACAAGACGACCTTCTCCGAAACCGCCGAGGGTACGGTCATCCGCCGCATGCCCAATCTGGTCGAAATTCCGCGAAGACCCCGACGCCATGCTAGTCATGTCGCTGGAAGAATACGATGAACTGACCGGCAAAGCGGCCAAGGCCGCCATCATGAAGAAAGATGTGGTCGGCAACACCCAGCCGATCACCTCGGTCGGAACTGCCGAGGAAGGGTTGTTGGTTTCCCTCAACCAGCGCGGGACGGTTGACCTACGGTTCATCGCCCAGCTTTACGGCCAGCCCGAGGAAAAGATTGTCGCCGAACTGGGTGACCTGATCTTCCGCGACCCGGAATCGAAGACATGGCAGACGGCGGACGTTTACCTGTCCGGCAATGTGCGCGCGAAGCTGGCCGTTGCCGAGCGCGCCGGTTCGGACTTTGCCGGCAACGCCGAGGCGCTGCGGGCGGTGCAGCCCGAAGACGTGCTGCCCGGCGACATCGACGCCAATCTCGGTGCGCCGTGGATTCCAGCTTCCGACATCGAATCGTTCGCCGCTCTACTCTTCCACGTCGAACCCGGTTCTATCCGTATCGGCCACCTGAAGAAAGACGCGGAATGGAGCATCGATACCGATTACTCCGCCCAGCAATCCGTGGCCGTAACCTCCGACTTCGGTACGCCGCGCGTCAACGGCCTGGGCCTGCTCGAGCAGGCGCTCAACATGAAGATGCCGACTATTTACGACACCATATTTAACGGCGACCGCGAGCAGCGCATTGTAAACCAGGAAGCGACACTTGCCGCCCGCGAGAAGCAAAAACAGATCAAGGAAAAGTTCAAGTCGTGGGTCTTCGCCGAGCCGGACCGCACCGAACGGCTTGTGCGCATCTACAACGACACCTACAACAATTTGCGTCCCCGCCTGTTCGATGGCTCGCATCTGGATTTTCCGGGGATGAGCCAAACGATTCAATTGCACGATCACCAGAAGGCCGCTGTCTGGCGCGGCATGAGTGCCGGCAACACATTACTGGCGCATGTCGTCGGCGCAGGTAAAACCTACACGATGGCGGCCACGGGCATGAAGATGAGGCAGGCGGGGTTAGTCAAGAAACCGGTCTATGTCGTGCCCAATCACTTGCTCGAACAGTTCTCGCGCGAATTCATGCAACTCTACCCCAACGCCAGGCTGCTCGTTGCCGCCAAGGAGGATCTCTCGCGCGACCGCCGCAAGTTCCTCACGGCGAAGATTGCCAGCGGCGAATGGGACGGCATCATCATGACGCACAGTTCCTTCGAGCGGATCGGCATGTCGCGCGAGCTACCAGGAACAGTTTCTGCGCGAGCAAATTAAGGAATACGACCAGTTGATTATCGATGCTGCAACCGGCGACACGTCGCGCGGCCACCGCAATATCATGAAGAACATCGAGAAACAGAAAGCGGCGCGCGAAGAACGGCTCAAGGACCTGCTGGCCGAGGACAAGAAGGATGACGGGCTGGTCTTCGATGAACTGGGCGTCGATCATATCTTCATTGACGAGGCGCATTATTTCAAGAATTTGGAGACACCAACCAAGATGCAGCGCGTGGCCGGTATCCAAACCGACGGTTCCGAACGCGCCTTTGACATTTACATGAAAGCGCGTTACCTGCATCAGCGTCATCCCGGCCACGGGGTGACGTTCGCCACCGGCACGCCGATCTCCAACACGATGGTGGAGATGTATACCATGCAGCGCTTCCTTGACCCCGAGGGGCTGCGCCAGCGTGGCATCGAGCATTTCGACAGCTGGGCCGCAACCTTCGGCGAAGTCGTCGAGTCGATGGAAATCTCCCCGGATGGCGCGTCGCTGAAGCCGCGCAGCCGATTCGCCAAGTTCGTCAACATGCCGGAACTCCAGCAAATGTTCCGCGCCTTCGCCGATGTGCAGACCGCCGAGATGCTCAACCTTCCCGTGCCCCGCCTGGAAAGCGGCAAACCGGTTATCGTCGCCTCACCCATGTCGGAAGCACAGCGCGTCTTGCAGCAGGAATTGGTCCAACGCTACGAGCGGTTGCGCTCGACAAAGGTAGACCCGAGGGAAGATAACGCCCCAAAGATCACCACCGATGGACGCAAGCTGTCGCTCGACGGCCGAATGCTGGCGGCAGGGGTGAAGGATTTTCCGGACTCGAAGGTGAATCGTCTGATCGAAATTGTGGCCGGCATCTGGGATCGCAGCGCGGAGAAGCGCGGGACGCAGATGATTTTCTGCGACTTGGGGGTTCACCCGACGCAATGGGGCTACTGCGTTTACGACGACATCGTCTGCAAGCTGGTGGCGCGTGGCATTCCTCGCGACCAGATCGCCACGATTGGCGATGCCGATTCCGATGCCAAGAAGCTGTCACTCTTCAAGAAAGTACGCAACGGGCAAATTCGCGTGCTGATCGGCAGCACCCAGAAATTAGGCACCGGCACCAACGTGCAGAAACGCCTAGTCGCTCTGCACCATCTGGACAGTCCCTGGAAACCCGCTGAAGTCGAGCAGCGCGAGGGGCGAATTCTCCGACAAGGGAATGAGAATGAGGAAGTGGCGATTTATCGCTATGTGACCCAAGGTTCTTTCGATTCTTACATGTGGCAGGCTCTGGAAACCAAAGCCCGCTTTATTGCGCAGGTCATGACCGGCGACAGCGTTGTCCGTCGTGCCGAGGATATCGGCGGTCAGGAGCTTTCCTATGCGGAGGTAAAAGCTATTGCCTCCGGCAATCCCGCCGTCCTCACCCTGGCCGAGGCCGACGCTGAATTACAGCGGCTGACCATCCTCAAGAAAAACCATGCCGATGAGCAATACCTCGCTCGCCGCAGCCTGCGCGAACTGCCCATAACCATCGATCGGCTAAATGAGCGCATCGCCCACCTCAGCGCGGATATGGCGACCGTAGCAGCTCATGCGACCGACCCGATTATTATCGGCAACCGGCGCACCAACCACGAGAATGTCATGCACTTTCTGGGAGCGTCCCTGGATGCGTTGCCCGAGCATATGACCTCCTTGCGCCGATTCGAACTGGGCATCTATCGCGGTTTGCGCTTCGGGATTATTTTGCATCCCATGTTCGCTCCGGAAATCTACCTGGAAGGGAGCATCACTCGCCAGTCGATGCTTTCCAAGGATCATCCCGGACCCCGCGCCATCCTGAACGCCGTGGAACGACTGGTGAACAGCTATGGTTCGCATTGCGACACGGCCCGCCAGGATCTGGCGATTGCCGAGGCCCAACTTCGCGATTATCAATCGAGGCTGGGTGTCCCATTCCCTCACGAATCCTACCTGTCGGAACTGGCAGCGCTGCGCGACCAGCTTAAAGCCGGGCTTTCTCATGCGACCCCTGAACTGGACGGTGCGCCGATGTTGGTTTCTGAGGTGGCGGAGAAAATAAAGGCGCTCAAAGCCACCCATACCGTCGAGGCCACGCCGCAGCGCACCGGCAAACGCACCAGTTCGGCGGAAGAACCCGTCACAGCGCGCATCCGCCGCAGGGTCGTGGCCACTCAGTTCGAAGCAGCCTCGCCCGAACCGAAGGGTCTGGCCTTGCCCACTGACTTGATCAACGAGAGCGACAACACCACCCTTCGGCGTTCGGGTTGGAACCGTTAACCTCGATCGAACACACAAGCAGGAAGAATCATTACCCATCTCGACTGTGAAGTTTTTTGCTGAGTTCGGCTTTGACGATGCTGCTTTAAGGCAAACTCTCCCAGGGGTTCGTTGACAGGCTGCTCCAGAAGCACGAAGAACTTATGGAGCTTAGCGATGAAACGCCAAGGCTTCTGCCAACGTCTTCCGATGAGTGGGCCGCGCGAAGTTCTCATGAATGATTTCGCTGAGTGAAAAATGCAATCACTTCATTTCGGCCTATTAATAGGTAGAGGCGACCGGCATGACAGGATGAGTGTGTACCGGCTGGCAATCGGGCATCAATTCATCGGAGTGCTACTGAATTTCGCCAATTCAACTAAGCTACACCAAACCTTCATTTTGTTTTTCGTGCCACACATTAGAATTAAGTAGTACACACACCGAATCCGGTCGCGAACAGACTCGCCATTTGCAGTAACCCCCTTAGTTTACCGACAATTGGCATTGCGTGGTTTTGTGCTGACGTTCAACAAGATTGAACGCCTTGCTATCTCCTATAGTGAGAGATTCCATGAGTGCGATGGAAAAGTTGTGTCGCTTGGTCTTTCCTTTCAGGCGACCCATTGGTTACGTAAACGGCCCTACGATCACAATTGACATGCTGGTAATGCTTTTTGATCAATCGAGAGCCTTTTCGCAACTTTGTCGCTATAAACGCGGCACCAAGATAACGCCATTCAGTGCGCATGCTTCGTGAAGTCATAATGATTAGTGAAAAATTCGCGCCGAAAATCGAATCTATCCGAACTCGAGTGTGTTGGTATGTCTTACCCATCGTCGGTCAGGTTCAGCGATGTTTTACCGCTCGGGCACTTCGACACGAGGTCATGAAGTTTTGCGGCAAGGCAGCCAAATTACCTGACGGCCTCGATTCATTAGGTCTTATTCTCCTCTTGACCATACTGGTCAAGCGTTTTGCGCGGAACAACAGCAGCTAGCGCCACTCCAAATCACTTCAATGAGCTCACAAAAGCGATTGGAGAAAAAGACTGGCGTTTAGCCGACTTGGCCTTCAAAAAATGTTACCGCCTATGTGCCTGATCGTCACTGCGACGACGCTCCAATACGCTCTGCAATGCGGGCGACGCGGCAATGATGTCGTTGAATTCCTTCACGTCGATCGATTGATTTTCATACAGTTGCTTAGTTGCCTGAAACCCGCTTTGTAAACGGTCAACGCGGTGCCGCTTTGCTTCCTCAGTTAACTTTTCAAACACCCGGAGGAATTCTTCTTTGGTCGGCGGCTGATACAGGCGCTTAAGATCGGGATCCTCGAGAGCATGCGGGTCGACACGGAGCAGATCTTCTTTTGCATCCCGCAAGAATCTCAATTCCAGTTCGTAGATTTCATCGTCACTAATCGTTAGTTGGGGATGATGGGTGTCGGTCATACTTCCTCCTTGAAGGACGATGTTGGAACTTCAATACTCCGTTTCCTGGAGAAAACTACCACAATTAGAGCATTCAATCAAATGAATTCTTTGTTACGATCCTATGAATTGTCAGCGGAGATCCGTTCTCCTGCTTGCTTTGAAAACTAGGGAAATCTAAAGGGTTAGGTGGACGTGTGCAAAAATCCTACGGGTCACACAGAACTACGTCAATCTTCGGAGTTGTGAAATGCAACCTCGGAATTCCGTGTGCGAACAATGCTTGCCTGAATGACGCTCCCGTGCTACCAGCGTCCTTCGGAATTGTTGCAAATAGGGATGGAATGGAGCAGCCTTTTATCGCTATCGGCCAAGCACCCTGGGCGGAGCAATGCGCCCAGGTTGGCGATCTGAACTATCGCATCGACGCCGTGCGCGAGTGCCAGGCATTCATTCAGGCCATCCGGAACTATCTTGGTTGGGAGCCCCCGGGTGCCCGGTTGGACGTCATGGGTTTCGATCATGAAGACGGCACCTATTTCGAGGTCGTCTGCTTTTTCGATGCCAAAAACAGAACCGCCGCTGAGTTTGCCCGCCATTGCGAAAGACAGGCACCGCATACCTGGGCGGAAGGGGGTGTCAAACCTCCGCCTCCCTACATTCCCAGCCAACGATGCAGGTAACCCGACCGCTGGGCTCGCTGGGCACGGTTGTCGGCGGTTGCGTTCAACGCCATTTCCAAGCCGACTGTAACCCGTGTTCGCGTTTCCTGGCCCACTAATAGAATTTTGATCTACGCTGCTGCAGGGTCCGTGATGGTCAGGCCGGAATAACGCTGGAAATCCGCGCTATTGAACGTAAGGATTCTCGAAAGCCCATGCGTCCGCATGGCTGCCACCAATCTGGCATCATGCGCCGATTTTCCCTGGCATTGATGCGTGACCGCCAGCGACTCCCATTCCCCGTACAAGGTTGGCTGGTCAGGAAGAAACGACGTGAACGTCTTGAGTCTGGCGACTTCGGCTTGACACGCCGGGACCGAAAGGCGAGGCCGTTTACGGCCAGCGGCCGAGTGGCAACTACCCAAAACTCGTAGATGGTTTGCGGCACGATGGCAAAGACTTCGCCCCGTTTTTTCAGTTCTGTCAGCGCTGCTTTGGCAAGAGCGTGCTGAACGTGTGTGGGATCGGCCAATCGTAGCGCGATGTTCGCATCGAGCAGAATCATCGCTGCGCGTTCTCCCGTTCCCCATACTTGGCCTCGTAGCTGTCGTCCAGTGTGAAGCCGAGCGGGTAGCGGTCGGCCCGCGATTCAACCTCTTTCATCCAGACCTCAAATTCCTTCTGCCACTGATCGCCCTTCAGGGGTTCTTCGCGGACCCCCGGTGGCGGCAGAATAATGCGAGCGACCGGCCGGCCCGCTTCGGTAATGAGGAATTCTTCACCGGAAGCGAGCGCTTGCAGGATATGCGGAAGTTGATTGGCTAAGTCTACGGTCGGTATGGTGGTCATGGCGCACTCATTCTGGCTAATGTTATAATAATAACACGCTTTTTCTTGGTCTGACAAGCACAACATTCATTTCTTAATTCTTGATTAACGGTCCTTCTTGGCCTTCATGGCCCCGGCCTCGGCGATTCGCTCGATTTGATCGGCGTAAAACAATTCTGCGATGGGTTCGTACCAGCCCGTGTCGGCCAATCTCTCGACGACGAACGCTCTTGGGACTTCCAGTCCCACATAGAGCGCGCCTCTTGAATCCAGGCAATGTCCCTTTTCGGCTATGACGACTTCCACAGCTTCGAGAGTGAAGTCCACCACTCGACCATCCTGCATGACAATCCAACTATGCTCGGCCGCTTCCAGCAACCCCTTTTGGACCAAAACAAATCCCTCGAAATATCGACTTCCGTTGACTTGAGCACAAAACTCCTGGGAATTGTAATAGCAGTCCTGCGCTTTTGGCCTGTGTTTCATTTTCCATTTCTTCGCCATCGGAAATTCGTCCGAATTCGCCCGCCCTTCAAACCACATTCCTTTTTCCAAGAGTAAGACCGGCAGCCCCGTCTGGCCGGTGTCCCTAAGGTACGTTGCCAGCCAATGGAGATATGACTCCATTTCGTTTTTCATCGTAATCCTAACCACGCTCAGCCATAAACCACGTCCACCATTTCCAGAATGGACATTGACACATCTTGTGCTTCGCGACAAGCTGCCAATCAGCGGATGTTGGCCCTCAAAACCCCAGGAACTTCCAAGCCGCCTCCGGCGCGACGGGCATAATCTCGATGCGGTTCACCACGCATTGACCGGCGCTCGCGGCCTGCGATTCGCCTTCATCCATCTCGCGGATATACGTCACGCGCTGCCGCATCAGGCCCCGGTCGTAGAGCGACATCCCCTCGTCGAGCAGCGCGTTGAGGTTTCGGCCACGGATGCGCACGCCATACAATTCCCCCGCAGAAAACAGCAGCATGATGCCCATCGACGGCAAAAACCGCGACGGCCCGAGCCAGTTGTAGGGGACGGATACCGTGTCGCCTTCCTTGATTCGCACCAGTTGCAGATTGACCGCGCGGTCGCGGACGCCGCGCAGGTAGCCGAAACATTGGCCCTCCGCTTCATCCTCGATTTCGGACGCAACCGGGTCGGCCATCGGCAACACCGTTGGCTGCTTCAATCCAAGCCTCTGTAACAATTCACGATTCTCGCCCATAGGTCGCCTCCATTTGCAAGATTTGTGCCTTGGCCGCCACCGGTCGCTTTTCCCGCTGACGCTCTGCCGCCCGCAAGCGCTGACGGAATCCCAAATGACGCTGATGTCGCGACGACCGGCGCTTACGCACCAGGTCGGTTGCCGACAGGCGCGGCCGTTCGCCCAGGATGGCCTCGCGCACCGCTTGCTTCGAATCGACATAAACCGTTGCCTTCTCGCGGCCCCGGCTAACCGACACGTAGAATTGTTCGGCCGAGGCAGCACGCCCCGACGCCGCCGACTGGCTGACCAGAACCCTATCGACCGTGCGCCCCTGGCTCGCGAAGGATGTAACGGTATAGCCCGGCTGTAAGTGGCCAAATTCCTTGTCGATCACGCGGCCCTTGCTATCGACGATATCGCCCTCCTTGTTGAAGCCCTTCACACGAATCAAATCGCCGTTTTCCAAACGCTTGCCGTTTTTGGTTTTGCCGCCGAGCGTCACCCGCAACTGGTCGCCGATGGCGATCGGCAGCGTCGCCGGACGGTAAACCTGGAAGCGGTCGGCATACTGCACCGGCAATTCCTTCCCCTCAGCCACGACCAGGCGCGAGCCGCTTTTGGCACCGGGTATGTGCTGATTCAGTTGCAGCATCAGGCCAGACTCATAGTTGGCCGCGTCCCGTCGCTGCGCTTCCGTGAAATGCATCGGCATCCATGCCGTAAAGAGTCGCTCCTCCCCCAACCGGCTCTTTTTCTTCATGGCCGAACGAATCGCCCTGGAGATGCGTTCAGCTTCGGCATTGGTCGGTGTCACGACAATCGCCGTCTTGAATTCCTTGGCGTTCTTCTTTTCGGAAATCGCCTGGAGATACTCCCGAGCCAAAATCTTTTCCCGGTCATCGTCTTCGATTTCGCGAATCCAACCGAGGTCATTCAAGCGATCGAACCCCTCCCCTATCCGTCCCGCATGCATCGCTTCCACCGCCAGCTTATAGCCGCCCGATTGACGCCGCACGTCGGTAAGCCCCACCACCGGCAACGCCGCCTCCTCGGCCAAGAGCCGGAAAACCGATCCACGCTCCACCGCTTGCATCTGTTTGGGATCGCCCAGGATGACGAGGCGAGCATCTAACGCTTCCGCCCTGCGGACGATTTCAACCATCGACCGCGCGCCGATCTGCGATACTTCGTCCACGAAAATGACGCCGCCCCGCACGCCCATTTGCAATTGCTCGTCTTTCAGGAACCTGGCAATGGTATCGGCATCGGCAATCTTCGCCTCGTCGCGCAGCACGCCCCGGCTTGCCGCGGCGGTTTGCGCAAGCGCCACCACCGGCACCCCGGCGTCCCGAAGTCCCCCCACGGCCTCCTGAAGCATCGTGGTCTTCCCTGTGCCGGCTGCGCCCTCGATCAACATCACGCGGTCGGGCGATTCCCACAGATGCCGCACCGCTGCCTTCTGCTCATCCGATAGCCAGTCCCTCGAAAAGGCGCGGTCCAGTCCGGCCAGCATCGGGCAAGTGCCGCGTCCGTTGCGGGCGAAGGCAGTGATTTCCTTCTCATCCGCCAGCACTGCCGCCGAGGTGACCAGCATCTTGCCGTCCACTTCCCGCACGAACAGCTTGCGCCTGCTGAATTCTTTCCTGAGCCCCTCGACGGTGACGCCGCCCACGCCACGCCGCAGCGCTTCGGTTTCCAGTTCCCGATCGGTCACCACCGAATCGCGCACGAAGCAATGGTCGAGCGCATGATCCACCGCGAGTTTTTCCTGCCGTTCCGCAATGACCGGGCCGCTTCGACCCTTGTGGATCGCATCAATCGTCGTCCAGTCGCTGTCGCTCAGACGACTCGCCATTGCCTGCGCAGTTCTTGCCACGATAGGGTCGGGTTCTTGTGTTCGCGCGTCTTTTTGCCGAGCTTGGCTTTCTCCTCCGGATCGATAATGCCTTTCTCCTGGGCCAGCTTTTCAATCTTGGCCGTCCGCCGGGAAAATCGCTTGAGCACATCCTTCGAAAATCCGGTGATGTCGAAATCGTCCTTCTTGCGCTCGATGCGATACCCCGCCTCTTGCAACCGGTTGGCCAGCCTCGCGCGAAACGCCGCCTGCCAGTAGGGTGCGTCCTTTTTGAGGTCGCGGAACTGACCGGCTTTCCAACGCTGCTCCACGTCGTCGAAAGTCGAGTTGAACACGAAGGCATGTGCATGCATCTGCGGATCGGGCATTCCTTCCACCGGCCGGGCCGTGAAGTGGTAAAAGGTCGCCCACAGTGCGTTGCCGGTTTCGCGTACCGCGACCTGGCCCTTGGCCCGCACGCTCGTTTTCATTTCGGCTTCGATGTCGCGCATGGTTTCATCGACGCTGTCGCGGAAGGCATCGAGCAATTCTTTATCCTCGGTAAGCCCATAGAGCAACGAGACGCTTTTGGGTACACTCCAGGTGAAGTCGTACCCGCAGGTCCGTTTCTGCTTGGTGCGTGCCGTCAACCGTTCACCGCTGTTGGGGTTGATGTTGTCGCACAGCAAGTCAAATTCCTTTTTGCCTGCTTTGCCGGACAGTCCCAGCAACTCAGCCCCCTTCCCTCCCCAGTTGCCCACAAGCTCCTCGCCCTCGCTCAGGTAATCGGAGCGCGAGTAATAGTCCTTGGCGGCTGCGGAGCTGGTTTGTTGGTAGACTCGGAGCATGACGGATTATACGCTGGGGAAACTCGCCCAAAGCAAAATCCAGGCCATTTTTCCCCGTGAAATCGACGCTGGGATTTCACGGACCACTGTCCTTGCGATGACGTGCTAATTTCTCGAAAACAGCATACGCAATTTTTCCGTTGGGGTGCCTGACCGTTGCTCCTTTGGAATAGGGACTGGCCTACGCCTAATGCCGCCAGTGTGTCAGGCAAGCAGAACGTCCTTTCTGACTTGGTCCCGCAGCATGGCACAACGGCGGGATTGAGCTTTCGGATTCGTTTGCATCCCGCCAGGTTCGGATTCGATGGTTGGCTGCCGTTTTTCCCACTATCGCGGCAGGCGTGCCATCGCGGACGGCCGCCTGCCGCTGACCCGTTGCCGCTTTCGTCTTTAACGCCACGATGTTTGGTGATGCATAACCGCGCGGCGTATTCGTGCGCTGGCGTCCCGACATGCGGTCTCCCCTTCTTTTAGTCCAACCCCACCTGAGGCCATACTTCCGGCACTTATGAACCCGTCGCCGGACCGGTCAAGCAGAAAATCGGTTCCCCCTAAAGGTCTCCCCCGATTTTCAGCTTGACCGGACGCCAGGGCTCCCGGACTAGCCGGGTTCTTTGTCAGTGCCGTAAGGCCCCAGGGTGGGGCCGGAAACTTGAAAGAAGGAGACCATCTTATGTCACAACAACCCGCACACAAAATCCGCAGCGGCTGCCTGCAAGTCACCATCTGGCGCAACAGCGGCGACAAGGGCAACTGGTACAGCGTCGTGCCCTCCCGCGGCTACAAGCAAGGCGACGATGCCTGGAAGGAAACCGACAGCCTGAACTTCGACGACCTGCTCGACGATGGCCAAGCTGCTCGACCTGGCTCACACCTGGATCATGCACCAGCAACAGGCCGACCAGAAGGCCAAGAAGGACGTTAAGGCCGCCTGAACCAACAACTCAACCGGGCGGGCGCAAGCCCGCCCATCCATCTCGAAAGGAGAACTACCATGCAATACTACCCAACCGACAACAATTCCGAATTGTATCGCGTTACCTGCGCCATCGAAAACTTCGGCGGAGCCTGTGATCCGGCCTTCGACAACGACTACGAAGAACTGGAGCGGCAATTCGCCGAACTGCGCATTTCTCAAACACGTGACCTGAATTGAGGAGGCGACCATGCACACTCTTATGCTTGTCACTTTGACACTGCCCGCAAGCGGCACGTCTGAAGAAGCTTGCAATTCCGCTTATTCAAGGCTGAGCGAGGACGGCAGTTTCTGTGGCGAGGGTGGCCGATTCGGCTGTCCGCTCGCCGACTGGTTCGTCATCGGCGGCCGTTGGAGCGGGATACTTCGCGAGGCCATTCTGGGCCAACCCTACAACAATGCCCTTGAGCAGGAATTCCCCGAGTTCACGAAGGGATACTTTCCTTCGAGCCTCATGGACCAGCGCAAGGCCAGCCTCGACCAGCTTTGGCAAAGTTTTGGCGGCACTGGAAAGCACCCGTTGGTCGCGAAGCGGCTACGACCACTATGGCGCCGACGACGACGCCATGCCGGTCGACCGGTTCCTCTACGACCGCTTCCTCAAGTCCTATGCCGGCACCGACAGCAATATCGGGGACGATAAGCTCGGCGATTTCGCCGATCTGGACCGCGACGACGTTGAAGAATCCTTCATCGGCCGCAAGTGGCTCGTCGTCGTCGATTACCACAACTAACAATGAAAGGAATCAAACCATGACTCTCAAACTTAACGTCCATGAAACAGTCCAGGCGATTCGCGACGCGAATCTCAGCGCAGCAGCCAGGATCGCCATCGACGAACTGCTGCAGGAAGTTAAACCCGACGAGGAATTCTCCCTCGACCTGCACCAACTTATGCAACGCAACCGCCTAATCGCCCATACCTGGTGTATTGACGATGTGCGCGAGATACGCCCCGATCTGGACGACGACCAGGCCTGGGAGGTGCTTCAGTGGACCGACAAATATCTGGATTCCGACCTGGGCATCAGTTGGCAAACACTCGAGATCTGGGCTGACGATCTGTTTCCTCAACCGGACGATGGCACCCAGACAGATGCCGCAGGGAGGCAACCATGAAGCTCACCCTCATCGCGTCCGCCCATCACCGAAACGGCGTGAAGGGCGGCACCATTCAACGTCGCGATCTTCAAACAACGCGGGCACGCTGCCAGCCGCAAGGTGGCTATACTCTTCGACGAACCCGACCATTGCGCCGTACTCGACATCGGCCTCCTGGCCGCTGGCGACATCGCCTTTGGGAGCAACTCCTGGCGCGGCGATGACTACGAGTTGTCTCTTCGTGAGGCAATCCGCATCACTTCAACAACCACCAACCTGAAAGGAGTTTGAATATGACCTATCCCATTGAAATCGAAATCGACGAAGCACATGCCGAGGTCATTGACGAAATACTGACCGAATTGGAGCATTCTATCCTAGAAGTTCGGGACCACTGGAACAGAACCGAGGACCGCATCGTGCATACAGCGGATCTGGATGACCTGCTGGCCAACCAGCGTGCCATCGCCATCGTGTGGGACATCCGGCATGTCAAGGACCAGCGACCGGACTTGGGTGATGAGCAAGCCTGGGAAGTCTTGCAGGAATGCCGCCGATGCCACGACCGGCTTAGTGACCCCATGCTGGAGACCATCCGGCAGGCGGCGGACAACCTCTACCCGCAGCATCGCCGGATTCGTTTGAGCAAAGCCGCCGAGGTCATCGCCGGCTATGGGGACGGCGACGAGCGGGAAAACCTCGTGGACTTACTCACGGACGCAATGCACTGGTGCGTGAGTTTCGGCGAACTGTTCGAGAAATTCAGCGGCACCGCGAGCCTGCACTTCCACGAAGAACGAAACCCTTACCGAAAGGAGACTGAAATGAACACGGTCCAAAAAATGCGTGCCGCACTCGCCGGTGCAATCACCGTCAGGACGTGGTGGGGCTGTCCCGGCCTTACCGGCGCGGCGTTCCGCTCCTGGTTCCTGGATTGCCTCATGGCGAAGATCAACCGCCACGACCAGCGGCGATGGCGGCGCTTGACGCCGGAGTTTCAGGCCGGCCTTCGCCGCGATGCGCGGAGGCTGACCGAGATTGCAGCATCGCATCATTCACCGGCAATTCGAGACCGACATCTTCAATCGCCGGTTCGGACATTTGTTAACCAAAGACTAAAGGAGACCAATATGACCCCTTCACTCGCAGCCATCGATCCCTTCTACGCCGCCTGCATGAGCATGGCCGCCTCACCTGCTCAGAGCCGAGCCGGCCAAGCCGATCTACGCCAGGCTGCCGCTGGCACCGCTCAACGCCAGCCCGGTGCCGCACCTGACCAGCCTGTACCATTTCGACCGTGCCGGCGAATACGGCGACCGCGGATATCCCGGCAATTGCGGCGGCAACCTGATCAAGGATCTGCTGCTCTATTTCCGGCCGGCCCTTGTTTTGGACCCGATGAGCGGCATCGGGCACGTGCCGACGTATGCGAGGAACTCGGCATCCCTTGCTTGTCCTGGGACATCCACCAGGGCTTCGATGCCTGCGATCCCGCAGAATTTCCATCGTCGCGAGCATTCGACTTCATCTGGGCACATCCTCCGTACTGGCGGCAGAAACTTTACGCGGAAGATCCCCGGGATTTGTCGCGCGCCCCCACGCTCGAACGACTTCTTGCGGCGCTACGGGCAGTTCATCCGCAACTGCGCCCGTGCTCTAAAGCCCGATGGCAAGCTCGCCATTTTGATGGGCGACTATTCCGATCGCCAGGAAGGGTTTATCCCGTTAACCTTCCATACGAAACGATTCGCCTTCGCCGCCGGACTGCGGCAGCACGGCACCGACATCATCCGTTTTAGCCACGGAGCCAGCAGTTCAAGAAAAGTCTACCGGAGCAGCTTCATCCCCGGCTTGCATGACGTGTGCATGATTTTCGAGAAGCAATCGTAACCACCAACCCAAAGGAGTTTTACCAATGACTACCAGCTACATCACCCGAAGCGTCCATGTCATCGCAGGCAAAATGTCCAGCTTGCAGGCGGACAAGTTCCGTCGCATCATCAGCCCTGTTTAACGACCAACCATAGAAAGGAATCTACACCATGACACTCCCCGAAATCATCCTGGCCAACATTGCCCACGAACACCTGCTCATCCCAACACTGCAATCCCGCCGCTCGGACAGCGCTGACTTTTACGACGTAGCCGTCTGGCATGTGGAAGCGGCCCTGAAAGCCGCCTTCGATGCGGGGATGCGATTTGCAAGCCAGACGACTGAACCACAACAGGGGCCTCGGCAACACACCGACTACAAGGCGTAGCCTCTATGACTGATGACAGTATTCTTGACGATCCGTTTCACTTCTCGGCCTGGGCCGCATACCTCGATCAGATGGCGATCGGTGGCACCTGTCCGCCCGATAGAGAAGCGACCCGAGTGCGCGCTTACCGCTATTACGAACAAGCCCTCGCCGAAAAGAACGGCGGGCGTCGGGCTGATTGACAAGTCCGGGAAAAAGGCGTAACGTCGAAATTGGAGGTAGCTATGCGCGAATTCCGCATTATCGATCGCGGACGCGGCCCGGAAATCGAGGGCACGCGTATCACGGTCTACGATATCTACGATCGTTACAAGCATGGCTGGAACTCGCTTCAGATCATGGGTGAGTTCGACAATCTCGGTACGCCCCAGGTGGATGCCGCCATCGCCTATATCGAATCGCACCGCCCCGAAGTCGAGGCCGAATACGCCAAAATACTTGAACGGTGCCGGCGCGGCAACCCGCCGGAGATCAAGGCGAAGATGCGTGAATCCATGGCCAGATTCGAGGAACTGATGCGGCAACGCAGGCAAGAGCACCGAGTGTGACGGCCGTTCCCCTTCGCGGCATTCTGCTCGATGTCAATGTCGGCCGCACATTCAATCGCATGATAAAGCGACATCTCGTCGGCAGCGAATGGTCCGACCTCTGGCAGGAACTCGGTTTGACCGTGCTGACGCTCTCCCTTCTCGATTTGCCCGACAATACCCCAGACGATGTGGTGTGGCATGCCTGCCAACGGGAAGGGTTCGTGCTGCTGACCTGCAACCGCAACGATTCTGGGAACGATTCGCTGGAAGCGACGATCCGCCGGGACAGCCAAACCTACTCCCTCCCGGTATTCACGATTTCTGATGTGGACCGATTCGGCAGCGACGCTGCCTATGACGCCCGTCTCGCCCGGAGCCTTGTGGCCTATCTCGTCGAAATCGACAAGGTTCGGGGCACTGGCCGACTTTACATTCCCATCGACTGAAAAGGATGAGCGCGGGAAAGCCGCAGAGAATCGTCACTTCACGATGCCAGTTCTTTCCGTCGAACCGTTTCCATACCTGTCCAGTCACCCAGCGTGCTTCTCGGGCACACTGTCAGGGACCACCCGATCATCGCTGATTCCACCGGACAAGTATCTCTCAAAGCTTTCGCCACCCGCTCCGATACCATTCAATGACCCAGAAACCTGGGAAGCCATCCCGAGGTTTCTCCCCCTCCCCCTTTCCCTCCATCCAAGACGATTTCTTGCCTATCCAACCCCCTGATTCCATCCCAAATCATGAGTCGAAAAAGGCAAGAATCCCAAGCTGCGTTTTTGAGTAAAAAGCTCTCAGGCGTCTTGTCTATCATCGCTTCGCGATGTTAGACCGGTCAAATTTCCCCGTGAAATGAGCGCGTTAGCCAGTTGACTGACATAAGTGTTGACCACAGGGACAGTCAGAAAACTGGCTGGTCTGTTAACAATCTGTCTAGCCGACAACCTGACATGATGACTGGTAAAACTGTTAACTTGTCAGTCAACTTGTCGGTTAACATTTTGGTCAGTCTGAATGTCATCCTGTCGATTGGTCATACGCTTTTCCGTCTCGCTTGAGGTCCAGTCCTCTTCTCATTGCAAATGCCTGATTGGTTCAAACGGTGCGGGAAACCGTCCCGGTAGTTTTTGGCGGCAATTCGCCCCAACACCAATCCAAGGTGTAAGCAAGGAAACTGTTAAGCCTCGCTTACACCTTGGATTGGCGATTCACCTTTGAACCTCGACCAAGAGTCAGTTTGTTAGCAAGACAACATGTTTACTTGTCATCTTGCTAACAAGCAAGCAATTTGACTTGCCAGTCAGTCAAACATCTTGCTTGCCATCCGTCCAACATCGTGCTACGTCTGCCGCCATGATTATCGTGATCGCGAATTCCAAGGGTGGCGTCGGCAAGTCAACGATTGCGGTACACATGTGCGTCTGGCTTGCCGAGCAAGGCCATCGGGTTATTCTTGCCGATTGCGACATGCAGCATTCTTCTTCGCAGTGGCTCAATGAAATAGCGCCGGACATCCGGATCGAACGGCTCGACACCCCGGATGAAATCCTCGACAACATCCGGGCACTCAATCAACAAGCCGATTATGTCATTGCCGACGGACCAGGCAGCAATCCGGAAAACACTCGCTCACTTCTGTTACACGGGGAATTTGCTTTTGTTCCGTGCAAAGCGAGCATGCTGGAAGTCCGAGGCACTGGCGCAAACGACAAAACTTCTTCGTCAGGTTCAACAGGTCCGCAACGGACGACCCTTTGCCACCATCATTTTGTCGATGGTCGGCAAGCATTACCGCCTCACCAAGGATATGAAGGAGGCTGCCGAGGCACTTGACATGGGACTGGCTGACTCCGTTGTTAGCCAAAGGCAGGTTTACGCCGATGCGCCTGGACAGAAGGCCGTGGTATGGAAACTCGGCGCACGCGGCCGAAATGCCGGCAAAGAGATGAAAGAATTGTTCAAGGAGATCTTGCCGTTCGCCTGCAAAAGAATCGCGACCAAAAGCCGCACTGCCAAAACCACCACTTCAGACGTGACCATTCCCGAAATTCAATACGTTTAAGCCTTTTGAAAGGAATAACTATGGCCGAACGCCGCCCACTCACCGAAGGATTAAAACCCGAGCCCGAGCTTGACCCGGAGGCGGTCCGGGCATTCGTCTTTCAAAAGAAGATGCCGCCAGACAAAAAACCCCCGGCACCCAAGACCGTTTCGTCACCCTTGCCGGCGGGCAATCCCAACCCTGCCAATCAATCGGCGCGGGTTCCATTCGGTGCGCGTATCCGTGCCGACCTTTTCTATGCCTTGAAACGCGCCTCGTTTGACCGGCAATTGCAGGGAATCGAGCCCAACACGTTGCAGGACATCGTGGAGGAAGCCCTTACGCCGTGGTTGAAAAAGAACGGTTATCTGTCATAGTCGCCTTCTTACCATTGCAAAGGACGTGACTTTATGACCGAATACCCCACGCAACTGACTCGCCACCAGGAAAAGTTGATCGACGCCTCAACCGCCATTCGTGGGGAACCACCATCACGCATCGATTTCCTGCATACGATTCAATGTCAGTTGGGACTGCCCTACAAAAACCCCGGCGACCAGGTGCGCGAATGGGATCGCAAGCAAGGCAATGCATCGCTGCGTATCGAAGCGGGTTCGGCAATGGATCCGCAAACCGGCAAATTCGTGCATCTGGGACTTCCCTATGGCGAAAAACCCAGGCTGGTCCTCATCCATCTGGCCAGTGAAGCCGTGCGCACTGGAAACCCCGTCGTCGATGTTGAGAATACGATGACCTCTTTCGCCCGCTCACTGGGTCTGGAAACCAATGGCCGGCAGTTGAAGGGGTTGAAGGATCAACTCGCCCGCCTTGCCTCAGCGACCATTCGCATGGGCGTGGTAGAGGAGGGGAGGGCGGTACAGGTCAATACGCAGATCGTGGCCGCTTTCGACCTGTGGTTCCCGAAAAAGCCCGACCAGCGCGGTGCTGTGGCCCTCGACCGTTCGACTAAGCGAAGAGTATTTCCAGAGCCTGGGCAAACACGCCGTCCCGCTCGACCATCGCGCCGTCGCCGTCCTTTCTTCGTCCTCGATGGCGCTCGATGTCTATGCTTGGCTGGCCCAGCGGCTGCACCGCATCCCGCAAGGCAAACCCCAGAAAATCACCTGGGTCGCAATGTATGAGCAGTTCGGACAAGGGTTTGGCCGCATCCGGGATTTTCGGCGGAACTTTCTGCAAACGCTCCATCAGGTTCAAGCCGCATATCCGCACGCCAGGTTTACGTCCGACGAGGGCGGCTTGACGCTATCTCACAGTCCGCCGCCCGTGCCGCCACGGTTCTTTGGTTCGCTTTCCAGCAAGAAGGCCAGCGTGACACCGGCGAGCCACGGTAACTTCAGTCGCGCCCCCATCACTGGCCAAGTCCACGGTAGGTGAGGCTCAGAACAATTCATTGGCTGATAGCAGCAACGAACTAAGTGTCTGAATTGTCTCGATGCCACCACGGTCAATAAGTCGCGCACCGGAGTAGGGGAGGGGAGCCACGGTAACTTAGTCGCGCCTAGTTCGTGCTTAGAAACGGCAGATCAGGAGGTTTGGAACGCGCAGGCATGTCCTAAGCGGAATAATAAGTCACTGGTCGGTCGTGCCTGAGCCACGGTAACTTAGTCGCGCCCTGGGTTGGGGATAAGGGAGGGGAGGGGCCAGTTATCCACGGCAACTTAGTCGCTCTCCGGCACGGTAACTTGGTCGCGGGGGTCACGGCGTTCCGCGGGTTACAGGACGGTAACTTGGTCGCACAAACCTATATAAGAACCTATATCTTACTTCCTGTAGTTGGGACGGTGTTTCTGTGGACAAGTAGAGGAAGGAAAGTGGCATCCAGGAAAGGGGTGGGGGCATACGTTATATTCGGCTTGGGGAAGACAGGAGAGTGCGGAGGAGGTGAGGCCGCTACCCCTCCACCCTAAAACCAAAAACCTCTCCACATGCCACATAATTGGCTTTCCTTGGAATGCTCATTTGGGGTCTGATTTTTCACTTTCGCCGACTTTGTTGCTTCGTGATTGATCGTACTAACTAAACGAATCACCATGATCCGATTGAGTGATTTTCGAATCCAGAAAAGTTTTATGAGACATTCATGCGTAAATTGGTAAAGGCACTTTTGTGTCCCGCTCGGAACATCGAAGAGATGGGATTGCCTTCTACTCTAAAAGCCCCCGTACTCGCAAGTCGCCTTCTGGTACTCTCGCCCTTCAAGCAGACGACCCGCCGAACGACAGCGAAGCTGGCCGATGAATGCAACGGTTTCGTCGTGGCCTTGGCAAACGAAGTGTTCGTCGCTTTCAAGAGCGAAGGCTACAAAACCGAACAGCTATGCCGCGACCTAATCTCAGCGGGAAGGCCGGTCTTAACCTTTGATGCCCCCTCTAACGGTCGGCTGATTGCAATGGGCAGCACTCCCGTTACGATGGCCGCACTGGCGGTGCGCTGGATCGAGAAGGGCAGGATGCAGCAAAGGCAAAGTTAGCTGAGTCGCGATTGTTTAGCCCCAAAGATTCTTTGGCCAAAGTGACGTTTATAGCCGAACCTTGATCATTTTACGAGCGTCTATCCCTTACCCTAGCGCTGCCTCGACAGGACAGGATTGGAACCATGATTGATCGGCACGAAATTGACGAAAAAAGTGTTGAACTTGGCGTCCATTCGTCGGACGTGCAAAGAGACTATGTATTCGGATGGCTCCTTGCTGGAATTTACTCGCAAAGCGAGTTGGGAAGGCAGTTGGTATTGAAGGGTGGAAACTGTCTTCGCAAGGCGTATTTTCCGTTTGGGCGATTTTCGGGCGATCTCGACTTCTCGGCAAGTCATCAAGTCGAACCCGACCAACTTGCAGTGGAACTAAACCGTATTTGCGAGTTTGTTCGAGACCGCGCCGCCGTAGCGTTTGACACAAAGCGCACAGTTGCACGGCCAAAAAAAGGAGCAGACGAGAATATTCAGGTTGTCGAAGCCCGTGTCTATTTCCGCGATTTCTATGGCAAAGAAAGTTCCATGATAATTAGCGTCCGTTTCGACGTGATGGAAATGGACCGGCTTTTTCTTCCAGTGCAAACCCGTCGCTTGATTCATGCATATTCTGATTTCGAGGCATGTCAGGCCGATATCCGGTGCGTCAAACTTGAGGAGCAACTGGCGTCGAAAATGAAATGCCTCTTGCAGCGACGGCATGTCGCCGACTTATTCGATCTGGTCTTTTCGACCATCATCCAACCAGAATTTGAAGTTAACCGCCGCGAGGTCATCACTACCTTCTTGAAAAAAACCATTTTTGGCCGGGATCCGGGCGTGGCCAAAGGACTACTACTCGATCTCCCCCTCGCTGTCTTCCAGGGACTTTGGGACAAATACATTGTTTGCCCACTCAAAAGCAGAATTGAATTCAGTGCCTTGAATGTGGTCTTTCCCCGATTTATCGGTGATCTGTTTGGTGACATTCCAGTCAGCCATCAACCCACCGAATTCTTTCCTGCGGCGCTACGCAACCCGATCATGGAGGCCGGACACACCCTCACTCTTCTGGACGTAACATACAACGGCGTGAATCGCCGCGTCGAGCCATACTCCTTGACCTACAAGGTTCGCAAGGACGGGGTAGGACGCGAATATTTTTATGTGTACGATCTCACAGGTGGTTCCTCCGGCCCAGGTATCAAAGCGCTCGTCGCTAGCGGAATGCAACACATCGCCAACACCGAAGAGCCGTTCGAGCCGCGTTTCCCAGTTGAAGTAACTAAGGCTGGTGAGCTTTCGGAGTCCCTCTATTTTGCGGGTCGTCGAGGGCCACGATCCGGCATTGTGCGTGCAAGACGCAGTCATCGGCGGTCACCGAAACAATATCGATATGTCGTTCAATGCACGATTTGCGGCAAGCGGTTTGGTCGGGTCAAATACAATGTACGCCTGAGACCCCACAAAGATAAGTATGGGAACCGTTGTGTAGGGCGATTCGGCCACATCGTCTGATACGAGCACTGAACATGAATTCATTCTTGACCAAACCTAGCTGCGGCTAGGCGAGATGCTTTGCTATTCGCGAAAGAGTTGCCTCAGCATCTGCGATAATTGCACTCCGGAACCTGAAACCTATTCCTCAATGAAGCCTCCTTGCACTGCATCCGAAAGCACGGAAGTTGGTGTTGCACTGGCCGAAAGTGCGAAAATAATCTGATACCGTGCCCGGGTGATGGCCAAGTAAAGTTCTCTGAGCAACTGTTGCTCAACTGCCGCAGCAAGCGCATCATTGTCAACAACTCTTGGCGGTGCAACTCCGTTCTCGGCCCCAACGACTATGACTGCGTCGAACTCTTGTCCGCCGATGTGCGCTGGCCTACTCAATACTACAACGCCCTCTGTTGACGCGAGCCGCTGACCACGATGCTCAATAACCTGCAACGGGAGTTTAGTCTGACGAAGCGCCGTCAGGATCGCGACCCAATATTGCTCTGCCATACAAATCACCGCTACGCGCTGCATGTTCACGCTCCTTAGCGAGCCTATTTGCTTTTGAATGAACCTTCCCATATCCTGCTTGGAATCGGATTGTTTCTCGATCCTCGGCTTACGACAGCGCGTCGCGTCAACTTCCTCCGACGAAGCTGCAGTTTTGGTGAAATCCGGGAAATCTGGACCGAACAGGTCCGTGCTTCTTTGAATCACGAAGAATGCGAGCCGAACAATATCCTTGGACGACCGATGAATTGAAGACAAGCTTTCGTTCAACACGTTTTCGATGCCAAGCGATGCCAGCCCAGAGGATACGTGGTCATATATATCCTGTGCTTCATCAAGTGCAAAAACGACTGGCACGAAAGGAACCGTGGTTTTTCCCAGCAGCGGAAAAATTCGCCGCTCATTTTCGTTAAATAGCTGCATCTCATCGATGAATACATTATCGTATCCAAGTTCTCTTCTCTTCATTTCCCAGACTGGTGTTCTGAGCTTTCCGAGAAGTGATAATGCAACATCGTCGGAATCGAGCACTCGGTATTCGTCAAACATCCGTTTATGATACCGGTTGAATGTTTCGTAAACCAACTCTCGTTCTGACTGTCCCAAAACTCCGTGAAGTCGGCTAAGGGGTCGTTCGGATTGCACATATCGCTTCTCATCTCTCATGAGTCCGTGCCCCTTGATAGCCAACGAAATCTCCGACATCAGCAACCGCACGAGCACGTTCATCAGAACTGGAGTTTGCAAGACTTCCTTAAACAGCCGCGACTCGGCCACTTGCTTCGCTCGATCTTCAATCACGGACACTAAGGCTTCCTTTAGCACTTCAAGTTGAAACGCTTTAGCTTCGTGGGCGTCCGAATCAATAATCTGCGAGTTTTCAAGCGAGAGTTGGCTCTGACCGTATTCTGATAGTGTTAATATGTCCACTTTATTAGAGTTGCTATCATCGAATGCTTCCGAGTTTCCCTTAAGGATCTCAAACCTTGTCCGTACAGTCGCTGCCATTTTTGAATTATGCGCCAGATAAAGGACCCTAATCGCCCTTTGCGCTTTAGCAGCTTCAAAGACGCACCGCAAAGTAAGCAGTTGCATTAGCAGAGTTTTTCCAGAACCACCGGGGCCGATAATCCTTATCGGGTGCTTATGAATCGCGTCTGAAGTCAGAAGACCACGTTGGATTGGTGAGAGCGGCGAATTGACAGCCATCCATTGATTGAACGTCCATGCAGACGTCAAATTGGCGGATCGTGCAGAAATACTGGTGGAGGTGGGAACGCTAACATGCCCGTACTCTGATGGAGGCTTAGCTTCGCCAAAGTAACCCCGAAGAATCTCTCGCAAAGGCACGAGTTCACTTGTTGGAAGAATCTCCTTTTGCCGAGCAGGATCGTACAGCTTCCGAGCGGTTGAAAGCAACTCATCCAGTGATGAAGAGAGTTGCTTGATTTCGTTCGCGAGCCTTGGGAGATCCTTGTCTGGACCTGAAACGATGATTGACCGTAAAGACACACCCCTGACTCTCGCTTCCCTTTCTACATAGCCGATACTTGCTTGTCGGGCCTCATTTCCTCGACCTGACAAACAGGTATGAGCACCATTGGGATGCGAACGATGAATATATGCACCGTCGATAAGAAGTCCTTGCAAACGATTACTCACAACATACAAGCTACGCTCGAAAACCTCACGCAAAATAGATGACATGCTGCCAATCGCATCCAGATCGATAAACCCCCAGCTGTCGTCTCCGGAGCCAGAAGAGTAGTCCACATTCCAAACAGCAATTACCTCGCCATCCGCAGCAGCGGATAGACGAACTGCGCCTTCTACGAATTCTTTACTCGACAGACTTTCTCTCGCCTCCGAATCAAACGCGAGACGACAGATCTCGTCTACAACAGCGACACGCGTCAAAAGCCAAGTAGCGGTCGGCTCAGTAATTGCGAGGTAGTTCATGTGATTCACCGCTTAAGTGATTGACGTAGTCATCAACTGTACCCGGAGAGAAGTCCGGCGATCCTATTCTACCATAGAGCGAGATGAACCTGGATAGCAAATCAGACATGAATCTTGAACGCACTCTGAGCATTTTCATGGGGCGATAAGCCGAAAAGGCCGCTGAACAGGGGTAAACACATGCGACAGCGGACATGACCGATTGCCAGTCCCGGTCAGGCGTGACAAGGCTTAGGTCCAAAAACTCGAGTGGGACGGTCAATGGATAACGAAAGAGTGCCACACTATGGCGGTTTAGAGCCGACCACTTAGTTGGCTGCTGATCACATGGCAAAAAGTGAATGTCAGACCTGAGGCTGTTCCTCACAACCCGTGCACAAAGGCTAGAAAACTCCTTTTCTCCATAAAGAGATTTAACGCTCTCTTTTCGGTTCGCGAGGCTGACTCCAGCAAGAATCGAGCGAAGAATCGCTAGTCCACATTCAGCTCGTGCCTTTGCAACCGCTTCCTTTTGCCCACCAGGCCGGGCCGCTATCGTTTCATTGAGGAGTTGGCACATTGAATCAATAGAACCGATATTGACACGGTCATTGCTATTCGCTTGAAGTCGCAGAGTCACGCCGGCGGCAATGAGTTGTCCCTCCGTGGCACGAAGTATGTCAGGTAAATGGTCTCTTGCAGTGAGAAAATCATTCACGGCTACAATAGGGACAAAAGTAACCGCCTCCACCTTCCTATTCGCTAGGTCACATGCTGGCGTAATAACGAGGGCCGGAGTTCTTGTGAAAGGAAGGATCCCGAATGTCGGAAAATGCGTCCATACATCTCCCGGCGTATGGTCGTTTGATGGAAAATAATCGAAATACTCACTTGCTCCGATAGGCGAGTTCATTCTCTTTATCCTCAGTTAGCCGAGTACGTTGCTACAATAAGCCTGTGCAATCCTCGGCAGTTTGTACCTCGATTGTCAGTGGTGCGATCGGCCACGCCAGAGTTGCCGCGCCAGCGACAATTGTCCGCAATGCCGCCCGATTTGCGCGTCGGGGCGGTGTACTCTGCTGATTCGAGATGGCTGGTCTAGGGATCACAAAATCCAGGTTGCATGGCCATTTGACCACTACTTTTTGCTTCGCATCTTCGATCACCAGTTCGCTATTCTATTTTCGCCGCAATACCCAGACAACTCGATCAGCTCGCATGACTGAAAGAAGGGGGTTCAATGCTCTCGCCGACTGCGCCTCCCCCCTGTTGCCCCTCTAGCTCCGACGACATCAGCTCTTTGATCTTTTGGTGTAATGCTTGTCGAATTCTTGCAAGATGTTTGGATTGTAAAATGACTGCTTGGGACTTCGGGCGTTCCCAGGGTTAAGTAGCCGGACGATCACGTACTTTTTAATTTGCTCCAACGGTTTCTTGATACCGTAGAACCTCGCGTTCGTAGTGAAATTCAAGTACCTTCGCCTCATCGTGTCGCACAATTCCTTGTACGTCCACGGATAGTTCTTAAGCATATCTTCCTCGACAACAGCAACGCGGGGTGCCTTGGGATCGTCGGTATACTGGAACTCAACAGCCGAGGCATCTTTGGCACGCACGAGTTTCGTTTCCAGGCGCAGTGCTACGGCTTGCCGGCACGGTTCGGTATGCTCGTCCCCTTCCTTTTCGAGGCCGTCGAGGTACTCAATGAGGCGCTTCACCTGTTCAGGGTACTTGGCCAGAGATGCGGGCTTTGCTGCCTCAAAGCCGTGGTAAAACGAGATCGGCATGAGGAAGAAGTTATAGTTTGACAGGTCGAGTTGGAACCATTCGATGATCAGTTGCAAGAAATTGCGCAGCGATGCAGTGCCGACCTCCAGAACCCGCTTGCCAAGGTACAAATCCTTGTTGATGAAGTGCGCGGCATTGTCCCGGATCTCAATCACGGCGAGGATGTTGTCGTGGCAGGCCTTCTCGAAACCCGAGTGCTTGTCTTCCAGCAGCTTTGCCGCCAGGTAGACGACGCCAAGCGTAATGGGATTGCCCGACCGGTTCGTCTTTGGCACCTTGCTTCCGGCCCCATCGGTCAATTCATATAGGCTTTCAATGGCTTCCTTGTGGTCAGCTAGCCACTTTGCCTTGAGTAACAGTTCCCAGCCGTTCAGCATCAGCAATGAGAACGCTTCTTCGCGGTAAGAGAAATTTGGCTTGTTGTAGATCTCAATCGCGGCTACAGTTGCCAGCACTGCTTTGGCAGCAAGTTCTGCGCTTAGTGACATGGTGTGTCCTTTGGGAATACCGCCGAGCACGTCGACACGTACCGCAACGGTTCGGGTGTCCGTCCAGATTGTCGTGTTTCTGCTCAAGGCTTGCTGACAGCCGCCCTTTAGGATTCGCCATTTAGATTACCCTTCTCTTTGTCAGGGTTCGACTCCGAGCCTCGCAAGTCGAAATACGCCCCTGCAAATCCATGCTGCTGGCGACACAGCGCGAACCGCAATGGGCGATCAATCGTCCTTTTCTATAGATTTCCCTGGTAGAGGAGACGCCCATGCGCCAAAATCGCGATCTGAGAACGAACCTTTCCACAGCCGAAGCGGTTCGCCAGGGCCTCATTGGTTCTGATACTTACCATCACCTCATGTATCGCGATCCGTTGAACCGAGACGCATTGGCATTGCGGCTGAATCACGAAGCTATGAAGGCTTTCTCCGACACAGTGGCCGTCAGCAGACGGCATGAACTGGCGGCCGAATACGCTGAGTTCAAAACTTACCAAGCTGAGGATGGATTCGCCACAGGCGGTTTTGTGTTAGGCGCAGCGATGATTGCGCAGATGGAATACATGAACTATGAGCATCTCAAAATCGCTTCCGGATTCGAACTCCATTTGAAAGCCCGACTGATCGCAAGCGACTTTCTCGTCCACAAGATAGATTCCAGACACCAAGACTACAAGACGTTAGCCAAAGAGCAGAAAGATCGACCAATCAATAAGACGGAGCTTTTTGCGATCCGAGGTTATCACTTCGACGGCCATTTGAACTATCTACCGGGTCTAACGGAAAAATCCCTCGACTTCTCGCAGTTAACGACGAAAAAAAACTATAAAGCGATACTGAACCTGCCGGATGAAGACATTCACATCATCGAGTACTTTCGGTGCCTGCGCAATCAGATTCATCTTCCCGGTGAGCCGATGGAAGTTCCCAATGTCCAGTTCCCTGGCACAGTCTTCGAATTCATCATAGGCTTCTTCAATACGCGGATTATTGCGTTCTCGAATGCTCTCCTCTCGCGGTGCACGCTCCGACACCCGCCCTACGCGCCGTTGTCGTGAAATGGTCACCAATTCGCTTCGTTAGTAGGCTCCGAATCAGCGTCCGGCGCACACCGTCACTGCAATTTGCATCCAGAAGACGGGCATCACCCGAAAAGTCTCTTCTTCCACCGGCGCAAGAATCCTTCCGGTTTTTCGGTCGGCTTGATTGCGATTGGGACCGGTGAGGATATCGCCAAGGCAGGGATTGACTGGGGATCAACCTGCACGGGCTCTTCGCCGTAGTATTCCGCCGTTGCCCTCGCCTCGGCCTCACGGCCAGCTTCGATCTGGCCGGGGGGCCAGCGAGGGGCCCATCTGACCCGGTTGCGGTCGATCCAGTAATGAGATTTACAGGGCAGGTTCCAGTTTCCAACCGAGGGGTGGAGGGTAACGGACAACCCGTCGAAAGTCAGTTTCCAGGCCGTGGGTGAAAGGGGGGTGACGATTTTGCGGCCGCAGCCGCAGCCGCACCGATGAACCACCGTCCGGTACTTCGCCGCGATGTAGAGCGTCCGCTCCTCCAGTTCGGCTGGAATGAACTCGACAAACTCAGGTTTTAACTCAATTTCAGGCATCATGCGTTATCCTCGTTCGCGAGGCGGTTACCGTTGATCGTATAGGCGCAGAAGTGCTCCTTGCTATTGTCATGGTAATAGCCGAGCAGTTTCTTCCATTTGATGACGGCCAGCGTCGCATTCAAGGCATTGAGATCGGGTATCTGCACGTTCCGGGAATATTCGTTCTCGGCCATACCATCGTTGAACACAACCCGCTCGCGGAAGTGGTCGCGCTTTCCGGGCGTACTCGTCGTCGTGGTGACGATGCCAAGGACGGCGTCATTGACAAGCTGAATACCCATCCCTACATCGACAAACAACTTTCTCCACTCCTCCAAACGCTCGACGATCACCCGCTTCGCTTTGCCCTTGTCGATGCAGATGAACACGAAGTCCATCTCCCGCAGCAGCTCGACGTTTGATTCGTCGATGAAACAATCATGTGGGAAAATGGATTGACGCATCTTTCCGTAGAGATCCTTGAAATACGCCACTTTTTTCGGTTTCGTCCTGCAATTCATCGATCGACGGAGCACCGGGGGAGCGGAATGCGTTGTGGTTATAAAACACATCCCCGTCGAAGATGTGGATTTCCGGCACTGGGGTCTTAGCGACCAGATCCAAAACATACGAACCCGTTCCACCCACGCCCACGATGCCGACGTTGCCGGTCTCAAGCTTCTTGTTGGCGGTGATGATTCCCGCCTTGGTCGCAGCGGTGTCGAGGTAGTTGAATACGGACTCGCCTTCCGCCGGCACTACGACCGGTCGCGTCACTGCGGAGATTCCAGGCTGGATCTCCGTTGCAGGCCCGGAAAGGATATCGATGTAAGTCCTCATCTTGGCATGGAAGTCCGGGTATGGCCGGATCGACGGCTTTCTTGAAATCTGATAGCTGAGCTTTAGGTTGCCCACCATCTGATTGACTGGCGAGACGCCGGGAAGGGTGCTTCCCTCGGCGCTGCAAGGGCATTCACCAACGAAGAACACGACATGGGTATGGGGCACAGCGACGGCATCGCCAGCCACATTGCCCAACTCGGACACGAGAATGCCGCGATTGACCTTCTTGTCCGGAGTCACATACGGAACTTCCTTGACAAGAAGGTGCGCGGGCAGCCGCACCTCGACATCGTAACCGTCCGCGCGCAATTGGTTCAGGTCCCAGTTACGACTGACCAGTCTCTGTGACATTCAAGACCGTCCCTTCTTTTTTGATTGTGACTTTCTGCCCGGCCTTCAGGCTCCCCTCCTTGTCGTGCGCAGCGTTGAAGTAGGTCGCCGTGAAGATCGAGTTCGGAGGAACCGGATAGAACGCGAGTTTCACGGCCTGCTCGAACGAGACCCGCCGAGTTTTCACCGTTTTCTTCTCGCCGTTCACGATAATCGTGAACTCCATGCGGTGCGGCTCGCCGCTGTGGAAGTGTTCGTCCTCCGTGAGGTGGATGTGTTCCTTGCTTCGGGGAACCGGCTGGTCATCCCGATCACCGGACACTTCCCGGAAGAGTTCAAGGCCCGATTTGACGCGGCTCAGCGCATACAGCGCCTCCCCGTCAGTTGGGTTGGGCGAGTGATACACTTCTTCATCAATGTGAATACGAATCTCATGTTTTTCGGACATGGGAGATACTCCTTTGGTTAACTCAAAAAAAGAGTCATGTTGCCTGAAAATGCCAGTCCGACCGGGATAGCCCAATTTTCTCTTTTCTCACCACCGTGGACTCTCGAATTAATGGACGCACTGACAGGATCTCAGGTTCGCATGCTGATTCTGAGCAAACGTCCCTCTCAAGATCGATAACAGGCTTACCTCTGGCCCTGGCTAAGATCGTAAGGTCTGTCCTATTCCCAGCGAATGCGGCTCAATTGACTCGTTTTGTTTTTCGCCACGCTGGCAATCCAAGGTACTTCTTCGTGGTAGAAAATGAACCTATCGGCTCCCGATGCGATACGACGATTAAACTGTTTCACCATTGACGTTTCCGCAATGGCGATTCCCGCCTCTTTCAAAGGCTGCCACGAGCAATGGATCAACATCTCCTTACAAATCGGGAACGTGAGTTCGCATTCTTCATGCTTCAAGCCCATCCCGTAAAAGTAATATGCCGGGTTATCGCTTGTTACAAAGCAAGACCATCCCTTGTACCGAAAGATACGCCAGTACATGCTGTGAATCAGCACCAGCATAGACTGGAACGGCCAGGGTGTATTAATCGTTTTCAGTACAGGCACCGGCGCATTCACACGGAATTTCTCAACCGCTGCATCTGCTTCAGCAAGCTTTTTCTTCAGCGTGTCATCGTCCATTTGTCCTGCTTCGGCCGACTGTCTCAACCATTCCATGGTGTCGTCAGCGACTTCAGAGAGAATCTCCGGCATCATTTCGTGCGCCTCTTTCCTCGCTCTAGGCACCCTTCGAATCATAGTCGCGATGTAGTACGTCAGATGCATTCGGTCTTCTTCAGTCAGCGAACCGCCAGCCCGAATCTTGTCGATTGCATCGTTGCCTGGTGTCTCCACCTTTGTTGGCCAGATCCGATTCGACGGATGGTTCATAATAGCCGGGTGACTGAGCAACTTTTTCGATCGGCAGGCAGCGCAGGGTTTCTTTCTGTTTGTCAAACGTCCAGATATACTCCGGCTTTCCGCTCGCCTCGAAGTCTCGAAGATAGCGCTTCGGAACGTAATGCAAGCCCATTGCTTCGCCCTCGGCACTTTCGGCGTTCTACCCAAACAATAGACGACTGGCCATTGACCGAAGTTCGCGTTTGCTTTGTTGCTCCGAAGAATGCAGTAAACGGTCGTCGCGGCGAATTCGGCATCTTGCCTCTTCATGTCGGTCTGCGCGACGATTCACAAAGTATTGGACAGATAAAGCTGCTTGGCATCGTCTCGCGCCCTCGCCAGGTGCAACTGGCGGGGGCGTTACCATTCATACCAGATCCCTTGCCAAGCCTACCCGTTTGCGGGTAGTGTCCCAGTTTGAACCTTACTACTGAACTCCATCCTTGATCGTTCAGGGATGAACCAATTTGCGGACATGAGCCCCGGAAGCTTGACGTTGCCGGTGTTGCTGTTCTTCGGAAGTCTCCATAAAGTATCACGGGAAAGGTTTCCCAAGGAGGTTTCAATTCCTCATCAGCGACTGCTCCCAGAATTGGCCGGTCTTTGATTCTTGAACTTTCGCTTGTTCAATCTATACTGAACAGGGTTAGGACGCGCGGGAACTAAGAGGGTTGTGTGATGTCACCTCAACTAAAATTCGGCAGTGTCGACAATGCCCCGCTCTGCTTTACCGAGATCATCCAACCTCTAATCCAGAATCTTCTTGAGCATCTTGCTCGATCCAGCGGAAGCAACTACGTTCTTCTGCGAGCTTTCGATCCCTCGGAAAACAGCCTACGACTTCTTGCCTACGCGCCCCTGTCAGTTAACGGTCAGTCACCCCAATTAGGCAGCGACTTCCAAATCCCTCCATCCAAGCCGCACGATTGTTGGGGGCCTACAAATCCATTCGAGAGTTGGGGACGGGTTACTTACCCGAATCCTGACGCACATCCAGAATTGCGGCAGACCTTTTCGCATGGTCAACAGAAATTCATCGTCTGGGTCGGGGAAAAGGCATGGTTCCCGCTAGCCTTCGAAAACTCGATACTGCTCGTGTCGCTGCTACGTCAACGCGGTGCCCCTGAATTCAAAACGGATGAAGTCAGAGAGGCGTGGGTGGCCGCCCAGCATTATTTGAGTGAATCATTTGGACGAGAGGACCATGTTGGACTTGTGAACGCGCTCAGCGCATTAGACGCTGTCGCGATTCGAAATGACTGGAAAGGAATGCTGTTCGGGATCGCGCAATGCCTAGCCTCTGGCCTTGGTCTTCGCTGGAATCGGGTATGGGTGCTGGAACATCCACATGATACTGGACACGAAGAGCGACAGCGTGACAGATTGTTTCAGTGCGAAGCGAGCCTAGGTGAACTGAATAATAAACAATGGATTTCAGCCGTTTCGCACTATCCGCACTACGACACATTGACCGATGAAATCCGTGAAACATCGAAGGTAGACTGCCAGGCAAGCGCAGACGCTATAGCGCAGGCATGCTGCTGCAACCGCTTTATCTTTCAGTTGTCCGAGGCGGATTTCCAAAGTCTTTTCTCAAATGGGCAGCAAGTTGTTCGCGATGGCGCGATTTCAGATTCGCATGCTATTGCCTATTCGATGACGGACCTGAAGGATTTTGGCACAGATTTTTACCAGGCCATCGAAGAGTCACTGGGCGAAAGTCAACGGCGTAACTTTGAAAGAGATACGGCTGCATTCGTCTACCCTATGATTTTGCGAGGCGAGAAAGCGTTGGTTGTTGTGAGCAACCGCTACTGTCACGACCGTCCAGGATCGTGCCATATGCTGACAGGTGCATTTCTGAGGCAGCTGGAGCTTGTATCACTATGCTGGCAAACAGGTCTCGATGCCAAAAGCGAAGAATTGGATCTCACAGACTAAACCGACTAGACCTTGAACAAGCGAGGCTTGTCTAACTTTTTGGGGATGGTTGTAAAAAAACTCGAAATCCTCCGTGATTTGCGGTGTTTGATGAAGTAACAACACTTTCACGCACCACAACACGAAAGGATTTCAAGTGAGGACTATTTTCACCCGGTGGTTCACGAAATGCAAGAGTCGTCTGGAACGCCGATTGGATAAAAAGCATGATACGATGACCTTTCATCCGGAGTTCACTGCCAGCAACATTCACTATGACGTCTCCGACCAAGACGGAGCCATCCTTCAGGGCGGCATCGGCGCGATTCATCTGTTGGCACGCCGAATCGGTTTGATTCGCGACATCGACGAGCAACTGCACGTTCTGAAGGTGCATCTGCCGTATCACGAGTCCGATCATGTCCTGAACATTGCCTACAACGCGCTGTGCAATGGCAGTTGTCTGGAAGACATTGAACTGCGTCGCCAGGATGAGAACTTTCTCAAGGCATTGGGGACCAACCGCATGCCCGACCCCACTACAGCAGGCGATTTTTGCCGACGTTTCCAAGGCCCCCAGATCGATCGAATGATCGACATTCTTCAACGGTGTGCGTCAGCGTGTTTGGAAGGGCCAACCCCAGAGCTTTTTCGACGGTGCGGTCATCGACATGGACGGCAGTCTGGTTGCGACGACGGGTGCCTGCAAAGTCGGCATGGACATCGCCTACGATGGAACCTGGGGCTATCATCCGTTGGTGCTGACACTGGCCAATACCGGCGAGGTGCTTTCGCTGGTGAACCGACCCGGCAACCGGCCCTCCCACGAAGGAGCGGCGCACGAAGTGTTTCGAGCCCTCCACGCCTGTTTTCGAGGCGGCTTCCGCAAGGTGCTGTTGCGGGGGGATACCGATTTCTCGCAGACGCAGTGCTTGGACCTGTGGAACGCCGATCCACGCATCCGCTTTATCTTTGGCTACGACGCCATGCCGAATCTGACGCAGCGGGCCGACGAATTGCCCGCTTCCGCGTGGCGTCCGTTGGAGCGTCCCTCGCGGCCCCCCGTTAAGACCCAGTGCCGCAAGGGGCGAACCAAGGTAAAAGAGCAAGTGGTGAAACAACGCGAATTCATCAACTTGCGTCTGCACTCCGAGGAAATGGCGGAGTTCGATTATCGACCGACGGCTTGCAAGACGACCTATCGGATGGTGGTGGTCCGCAAGAACATCAGCAAGGAGAAAGGCGAGCAGGTCTTATTCGATGACCAACGCTACTTCTTCTACATCACCAACGAGCGGCGGGACCGCTTCAGACATTGTCTTTTCCGCCAACGATCGCTGCAACCAGGAGAACTTGCTGGCCCAGTTAAAGGGCGGTTGCCATGCCTTACACGCGCCGGTGGACAACTTGGAAAGCAATTGGGCTTACATGGTGATGACGGCATTGGCCTGGAACCTGAAGGCTTGGTGGGCTCTGTCGCTGCCGGCACTGCCGGGACGCTGGCAAGCCAAACACCAGGCAGAAAAACAGTCGGTGCTGAAAATGGAGTTCAAGGCATTTCTCAATGCCTTTGTCTTGCTGCCCTGCCAGATCATCCAGACGGCCCGCAAGTTGGTCTATCGCTTGTTGGGCTGGAATCGTCACCTAGCGCCAGTTTACAAGTTATCCGGCATCTGAATGGTAGATAAAGACACAAATTCACAGTTTCCCTGGGAAAAACCGAGGGTTTTTCATCCAGTGAGCATCCGCGTTTTAGTATGACCTACCTAATCACCTTTCGTCACCCGTTTTCAGCCTTTTTCTAGCTCATTTCGTGGCCTAATGACCGTCATTTTTCCTTCTTGATCCTCTCTTGACATGATTTTTCATTTTGTGTATGACCTAACAAATCAAGGAAGAACTCTATGGCCAGCCTCACTGCCAAGATCATTCGGGGCAAAACCTATTACTATGTCCGCGAATGCAAACGCGTTAACGGCAAGCCCAAGATCGTCCGTACCATCTATCTGGGCTCGGCTGACGATCTCATTGCTGCTGCTCTTCAGCAGCAGCAAGACCTCGCCCCCAAGCCTCATTCCGTCGATATCGCCGCTTTCGGCGATGTCATGGCACTCTACGATCTTGCCCAACAGATCGGACTCGTTCCGCTCATCGACCGACACATTCCCAAACGCAGCCAAGGGCTTTCGGTGGGACAATACCTGTTTCTGGCCGCCGTCAACCGGGCCGTTCATCCGACCAGCAAACTTCGCTTCGCCGATTGGTATCGCACCACCGCACTGCCACGCTTTCTTCCTGCCACTGCCGACCAACTCTCCAGTCAGTCTTTCTGGAATCACCTCGATTTCGTCGAGGAACAGCACATCGTCGCCGCCGAACGCGAACTCTCCCAGCGTCTGATCGAACAGTTTCAGCTATCTCTCCGCACCCTGGCCTACGACGGCACGAACTTTTTTACCTTCATCGACACCTGCACGGAAGGCCAATTGCCGCAACGCGGTCACAACAAACAGAAACGTAACGACCTCCGTCAAGTGAACCTGGGCATGCTGGTCAGCACCGACTTCCACATCCCGTTGTTCCACAAGGTCTATGCCGGCAACGTTCCGGACTGCACGATCTTCCAGACCATCACCGAGGAACTGCGTGTCCGCTATCAGGAACTGGCACGCACCTGTGAACATATCACGCTGATCTTCGACAAAGGAAACAACGGCGACCAAGCATTCCAGACCGTGGATGCCACCGACTTTCACTTCATCGGTTCGTTGGTGCCCAGCCACCACGCCGACCTGTTGGATGTCCCACGCAGCCGATACCAGCCCTTGAGCGGCGAACGCTTGAAGGATGTCCGTGCCTATCGCACCCAGAAGGTGGTCTATGGCAAAGAACGCCGGATTGTGATCACCCACAACGACAACTTGTTGCACGGCCAGTTGCAGGGGCTGACAACCGCCTTGGATAAGGCTCGCGGCAAACTCCGGGAAATCCAGACCAAATTGCGTCGTCGTCGTGACGGTCGCACGCGCGGGGGTAAGGCTCCGACAGCCGCTTCTATTCGCAAACAGGCCCAGGAAACGCTGGTGGGGCAACATGTGAAGTCCGTGCTTCGAATCGAGGTCGAAGAGGGCCCAGTACCGACACTGTCGTTTGAAACCGATCAAGCTGCGTTGTCCCGTCTGATCGACAAGCACTTGGGCAAAACCATCTTATTCACGGACAACGAGGACTGGACCAGTGAAGAAATCGTACTCGGCTATCGCTCGCAGCATCACATTGAAGATGCTTTTCGACAGATGAAGCACCCGCACTATCTCGGCTGGCAACCGATGTATCACTGGACGGACAGTAAGATTCGGGTTCACGCCTTCATCTGCGTGCTGGCGTTGACGCTGAGTTCGCTCCTACAACGAACACTATACCAAAAGGGTTTGGACGTAAGTTTGCCCCGGATGTTTGAACTCCTGGGCGGTATCCGCGAAACGCTGGCGATTTACCCGAAAAGGCCGGGTCAGCGTCATCCCAGCACCGCCCGCTCCCTTTCAACCCTCAGCCCTGAGCAAGAACAGATCCTCAACCACCTCCAACTACAGAACTACCTCTAAAACCATCGAGAATAATGAGGTTTCGGCACGCAGGTCATACAAATTGACCATGCGCAACCACTTACTCTTGAAACTTTTCCGTCGCATTACGCCAGATAACTTGTAAACTGGCGCGAGCGATCTTCTTCCGATTGCTGCGCGTCCTGCGTCGGTGAGTAAAAACCATCTGAAGTCGGGATCCGGATGTCCCGATCCGTTATGGCCTCCAACACAACCCTGTAGAAAGACGAGAAAAAAAGTTGAAATTCAGACCGCATCAGGCCAAGCCTTCACGATGATGGCTCAGGGCGTCTATCGACTATAATCTCGCTATCTGGCTGTAAAATTTTGGAATCGAGCCTCGCTTATTTAAGGACTATAGACCAACATCAATGATGAAGTATTGCAAAGAACAACTCGAATGATGTATGCTTGACCTTGACGTTCCTGCCTTGACTCGTGAAAAGCTCCCTGGTATATGGACGCAATGGGGCATTGATAATGCCACGCAAAGAGTGCGAGATCATCGTTCAACCCCGGCACAGGGCAGAATTGGAACGCCCCGTGCTCGAGGTCAGAGTTCTTCGATCATTTGACCTCAGAATGATTGAGATGGAAGTTTGCCGCCAAGTTAAGCGGCAAATACAACTATCTGCATTTCTTTTCCGTATTCGAACTAAAGGCACGCTGTTGTTTTCAGATTCTCAACGGTGCGCCCGTTCTTGCGGACGACCGCCAATTAGCCGTTGAAATGAAGATTCTGGCCATCGAACTGGCCAACGATTTTCGAATGGCATCTCTTGATATGGGAATTGAAATTTCAACGTCGTTCATCGATTCGATGCTTCGCTGGAAATTTGACCAAGAGCCGGATGCGGTGCAATTGAAGTCGTTGATTTCGATCGCGTGCAAGATTCCGTCGGACCCGGATTACGTTGCGTCAGCGGTGATGGCCAATGAAAAGCGGCTGGAAGACTTCCTATACATGCACCTCCATTCCTCACCGATTCCGCGGCTCTCCCGAAGATGGATTCCGCGTATCCGGACTGGCAGAATCGATTCGTAACGAGATTTCAGTGGGAGCGGGGCCTTCCGATTGGATTCGGGCGATTTCGTCCGCATACCACATGTCAATGCCGCCACGCCAGACCGCCATGTTGTGTGCAAATTCATCCGCCGTCATTCGCTTGAGGCGATGTTCAAACACCTCAAAAGGCACTGGAGCTAATACCGTGCTGTAGTGTCTCCGCCCACAGGCGGTTTTGCACAACGATGTGGTCCGTTCCAACAGTGCTCTCTGAAATTCAACGTACCGATCATAAGCTTCGTGAGCACTCTCGTGGCGCATGGGTCTGGCCTCCTTGCTCCGATCGCAGATCCATCTGCGATCGACAGTATGCCGATACACTGCGAATTCGTCAACAGGAGGAATAGTCTCACAGAGTGCCACCGCATACGACACCAATTCCGCATTCGTTTGGGCAAAGGCCTATATGCCGTGTATGCGAAAAGATAGTCCCGATTTGTCGAAAGTGATTGAAGAAAAAGGGGAATAGATCTGACTATTCTTCTGCTGTGGCCAAAAAAATACATGCAGTTGACAAAAGTAAGGCTGCGAAACAGCTGCAACGGGGCAAGCTGGTGTCATTTTTCAGAAGTTGCTGACAGCACTGTAAAATGGAATCAGCGATGCTGACATAACTATTGAATTAATGGTTTGCCAGAAGTTCTCGTCAGCAGTGCACCGTTGACGATCAAACTGAGACACTGCCCGTTTGCGCACCGAAATTTCCAGAAAATCAAGAGCGAGGACGACGAGATTCGAGCCCGCAACCACCGGATCAACTGTCTCGTACAAAACTTTGGTCATCAAGCACCAAGCCGATTCCTAACTCCTTGAGATCCTCAACTAACCAAAAACCTGGTCAATCGCCTTTCGCTGCTGATCCGGCAATAGGTGGCGATACCGCCGGACCATTTCCTCGGTTTGGTGCCCCATCCATTCGTTGATTACCCGCTGGTCCACGCCTGCGGCCGCGCAGTTGGAAGCGAAGCTATGCCGCAAGACGTGCCAGCCTCGCATGACGGCCCAGGCACTCCCCGCTAAAGCACGCTGGAAATGATCGTGTGCTTCGTCGTGCGTCACGGCAATTGGACTTTCCCGGTGTGTTTTACTTCGAACGACTTCCGCTTGGCAGAACAGGAACTGCCCGCCCGGATGAACGCCCAGCCAATCCTGGAGTGCCCTTTGCACGAAGGCCGACATAGGTACTCGCCTGCTTGTCCGCCGTCCACGGGCACGCTTCATTTCATGCAAGAGGACCGTGCCCGAGTTGAAATCCAAGTCGTCCACGCGTAGCCGGAGCAACTCACTTCGCCGGGCCCCGGTATGCGCGGCCAGACACACCATCGGATAGAGGAACGGTTGGGCCCGACAATCGCGAACGTGTTTGAGAAACTGATCGATTTCCGGCCGCGTCAGGTACAATGATTCCCACAATAGACGCACTTCGACATCGGAGAGCCCGCCGCGGGCGATCTGGCGTTCGATCTCCGGCCGCGTTTGGAAGGGAGGTTTCTCATCGGCCTTTGGAAATTTCAGTCCCCGGCCGGGAAACGTCCCTATCAGCCGGCCTGTATGGACGGCCCAATTCCAGCAGGCCCGCAGGCTCGCAATTTCCTTCCGCAGAGTTGCCGGTGCTGAGCGGCCGTCCCCGGTAATGTTTCCGTGCCCGCCGGTCGATGTGCCCTTGAATATCGCTTGTCGTAAGTTCCCTCATCCGGAAAGAACTGCCCAACGTAGCAAGGATGTGACGCAAGTGAATGCAGACAGTGCGAGCGAGTTTTCTTCAATCGCCCCGTTGGAATGAACGCCGACGTATGCATCACGCAACCCGCTCAGGGTCAAGATTTGGATCGGCGGTGCGGCCACCGGTTGGCCGATGAGCTTACCATCGGAGAGAAGGAAGGCACCGATGTCTGCGTTCGGTGGTAGTTCCAGACGGCCCCGTTCGAGGAGTTGTAGATTCTCCTCGAACCGTGCCAACGCCGACTCAGCGGCTGAGCGATCGGTGGTTTTGACAGTCTTTTTAAGTTTTCTGCCGCCCCAGCGGAAACAGATTTTGAAGTGTCCCGACGTGGGGTGTTCTTCGAGCCAAGCCATGTGGTTGCCTCCGAGGAATCGTACGCTGCGGGACCTGCCCGGACCAGCGACGCGATTCCAACGCAACCCCAATACTGCCCCCCAAATGCCCCCCAAACGGCGGTCAGCGCAAAAAAGAAGGGCTACGCCGATTTGACGTAACCCCTTGCTTTGCAAGCAGTGCCGAGGACAGGACTTGAACCTGCATGAGCTTGCGCTCACTAGCTCCTGAGGCTAGCTTGATTGCCAGGTTGTAACATTACGTTGGTATTGGACTGATGCTGCAAACTTAGGGATAATATAGGCTTACGACGTGTAAGTCCTTCACGGATATTGTATTCACGTTGTGTTCATATTGCCAATGTCTTTACCAAATTTTTACCATTTTCTTTACCAATTGGTAAAGTGGTTCGCCATTGTCCGTCAGTCACTTGCCCTCAGCGTAGCGAAAACCGCCGTCATCCAAATGAAAAGTGCCATAATCACAAGCAAGTTCGGCACGCTTTTCGCGCTGCTCTTGGTGCGAAGATCCCCACGTAACAAAGTCATTTTCGCGAATCATCATCCAGTGGTTTTGCAGCTGTTCAGGCGGATGTGGATGCGTGCCTATTGATAACCGCCATCCTTCCAGTCCTGAAAATCCTTCAAAAACTGCGATCTCTTTTGGTCATTCCATACTCCCTCTGGACAACCGGCTCGTGGCATGCTGCTATTCTGCACTGCGTTGTAAATAGCCTGCCAGTTTTTTTTCACGTCATCGAGAATCCACAAGTCAAAGAGAAAAGTCATATGGTCTCTGTAACATTGCGTGAAATACGGCTTGATCGTGCCGGTGAATGTGGTTGCCATAAGGTTAACCTATGCTCCAAGGTATTTGTTTCCGATTCATTTCATGTCTGACCACTCTTCCGGAGGGTGATCGGAACCTTCAAGGTCGTTTCCCCCTACTCCGTTTGCGGCGGATTCCACCAGAAGAAAAACGTCGTGGCCCTATTCGTGTTTTTCTCTGAAGTTCAATCAGCAGGGCCAAATTCGAGATTGCGTGCTACTGAGCCCGAGCTAAGGCCCAAACAAAATCGTACGATTGATAGCCAGCAGACGGTAGGGCATTGCCTGTGAGCGGTCCAACCGGCGCTGTGAAACCGAATGGTCTCATACCGTTGCCATTGATCTTGCCAGATGCTTGCGCGTGACAGGAATGGCATGACGAGGACCAACTCTGCCAGGTCGTCGGGTCGGGATTCGGGGGAGTTGCAAATCCAGCCTCCAATTGAGTGTTCCCAAGGATGATTGTCTTATTCTTTGGGTCAAAGAATTGGATTTGCTGACCGTTGGAGACGTAATTACTAAATGGTGTGTTCCCAAGACCTGCTTGCTTCATGAGCATTTCAGCCTCGCCTGACGGCAGCACATCATGATACGTAATGAACTTTTGGGCAGCGGCGAGGCCCTTGTTCGATTTAAGTTCAAAGGTCGTCCAAAACCAGCTTGGGCTGTTATCGGTAAATGGATTGCCGGGTGTGGGCTGCACTTTCACCATCAAATGGAGCGCCGTGAGGGAGAAACCGCCCTCCTGATAGGCTCCTGCTACTGAGCCCGTGACCCAAACTGCTTTGGTCTCGATGGCACCTACAGGGAATTCGATTTTGCTGCCTTGCTTCCCAAGATAAGTCGATATGCCTTTTTGCGAGTTCAAATGATTGTCTATAATGTAATCGTAGGAGACTGAGTTGCGAGTCACCTCTTGGCCCTCTTGCGGAAATGGGTTCGTTTCCGCTACGCGTGGATGCGCTGAAAACATCCGGATCTGCTGTATAGGCTCTAGGTGTGGACGGGTACGAATCTTTTTCGCTGCCTCAAATCGCGGCACGTCTGGCGAGAAAGTATTCGGATCACTTGGCCAAAGTTCCCATTGCGAGAATTTCTGCTCGGTTTTACCGAAAGAAACTTGTTGATTGACGCGCACGAAGGCCATCCACGCAAATCGTGATTGTTGCTCTTGTGTGCCGATAGCCAGCTTGCCATATTGTGTGACGAAATCACTATCGGAGATGCTCCACCAATTTGCAGCCAACTTTGGACCCCCATCGCTTGCCTGTCCACCATCTACTCGTTGCCCTGTGGGAATGATTGCAACAAGTAGCAATGGCAAGAAGGACCACTTGATCGTTGAATTCAACATTTCTGTCTCCACGGGAAATTGGGGGGAACAAAGTGCTTGGCAGCCACTTTGTTCATAAGAAAATCTGTTCCTTTGATCGCGTGCGAGTACATCTTCGCAAAGGCACTCGACGTTTCGGCCGTCAGCTAACTGATCGAGTGTAGTTGGCGATGTCCGCACGCGAGTGTTATTGTTGTTTGCTTCGATAGCAACTTGGTTCTTGGCAACTTGATTTTCCGACCAAAAGAATAAAAAGAAATGATCTAAACAGACTACGCTTTTCAATTCATTCCATCATGAGACAACGTCATGGCTCTTCCCGTTGTGTTTTCACTGCGTTCAGCCACAGGTTCGCCACAGGATTTTCTGCTCTATCCTGGGATTTTCGTCCTCGGACGATCCCTGACCTGCGACTTGATCGTCCGAGATCTGAGTGTCTCTCGGCAACACGCAAGAATTGAAGTGGGGGAAGGTTCCTGTCGGATAATCGATCTGGGAAGCCATAACGGCTCTTTCGTTGACGAGCCCAGATCAAAACCTCCTATGTCGACTCAGGGCAAACGATTCGTTTCGGGGAAGCTATATTTGCATTTCTCCCTTCAAAAACCGTCAAAAATGCGATCAGAGAGGAATCGACGGCCGAAGGTGGGCACAACCGAAAAGCAATTTCTCCGACAACTTATCCCCAGCTCACTCCCGCACAGATTCGCGTGTTTCATTTGCTGGTCCAGGGGATGTCTGAGAAGCTAATTGGAAGGCGACTGGGGATTAGCATTCATACTGTGCATAACCATATCAATGCAATCTATCGCGCATTCGCGGTGCATTCTCGTTCAGAATTTCTGGTGCATGTATTGCGTGAGGTGCAGAGGTGACACGGCGTCATGTCATCTGTGAGATATTGCCCAAAGTGGCGTCACATGACTGCTTAATAACTAAGGCACACTTGTGTGTGTAATACTGCTTGAAAGAGATGATTCGGTGTTTATAGCCCAAGCCAATGAACCTCGTCATCCGAGCGAATAATCCCAGACTCGCCCGCATGTTCCGCACGATATTCGCGCTGCTTTTGGTGCGGAGGTTCCCACGGAACAAACAGAATCTCGCATAGCGGCGGGCGAAGCCGGATCGTCTGCCTTCGTTTGCGTTTGGCCCCTTGAAAGTCCCGTATGGGCGGGGCCAAAAAGCAAACAAGGCAGCGACGCCGCGCAGCGAAACTGCAACGTGGAGCCAATGGAATCGGCGGATTTATTCAAGCCGGAGGCACCAAAGCGCATTGCGGCACGATGCCGCACACCATTGCGCCTGCGGCGGAGGTGGGAAGCGAAGCATGGATGCGAAGCGGGGGCGCGGACCCAAAAAATTGTCTTGGAATCTTCGCCATTACTGCTTTACAGCATTGAGGCAAATATTTCTCAACGTCGTTTCGAGAGTGCCCTCAGTCGATTCGGCAGTTGCTCCAATGAAGCGGCGATGCGGGTAAAGACGCTATCCCAATCCCCCGGTTTCGGTTGCCGAAAGAGTCGCATCGTCGGATACCACGGGCTGTCCTCTCGTTGCATTAACCAGCGCCAATCCGAGGCACAAGGCACCAATACCCAGACCGGCACGCCCAACGCCCCTGCCACATAAGCCACTGCCGTATCCACCGTCACCACCAGATCCAGCGATTGCACCAGGGCAGCGCTATCCGCGAAGCTTGCCTGAGTGCGTGCCCCGAAATCATGGACCACCATTCCTTCCGCACTGCCGTCCACCAATTGTTCCGTTCCCGGCCCTTTCTGGATACTGCACAGCGTCACGCCACGCATTTTCGCCAAGGTTTGGAATCTCGCTAACGGTACGGAACGGATATGATCGCCGCGATGTTCTAAACTTCCCTGCCAACTGATCCCAATCCGACAGCCGGGAATGGAAGATAACTCTTGTTCCCAATACGCTACCCGCGTCTCGTCCGTCGATAGGTACGGTATCTCCGCAGGAATGGTTTCCAGTTTCGTTTTCAGCAGTCCGGGAACACTCAGCAGGGGAACGAATACATCTGTTTTTGGTCCGGCTTGACCTCGTATTACCAGTTGATCGATGCCTCGACAGGTTTTGGCCAGGTCGATTAGCCCTTCAGGACACTCCAGAATGATCGATCCACCACTGCCCCGAGGAATCAGCGGCGCGTACCGCATAAACTGCACCACATCCCCCAAACCTTGTTCCGCTTTCAGCAATAGCGTTCGACCATTCAATGGACTGCCATCCCAGCGGTCTCCCAAAACGGTGGGAAGTGCGCGATTCTTCATACGGAAACGCCATTCGTATTCTGTCCAGCCGCGCTCGAAATCACCGGCAGCCAACCACATGATCGACCGGTTCAGATGAGCTTCCGCATAATCCGGCTTGAGCCGTAAGGCTTCCTCGTAACAGGCCAAGCCTTCGGGGATTTTGCGCTGGTTAATGAAAATGATTCCCAGGTTATTGTGCGCTTCGGCATATTTGGGTTGAAGGCGAATTGCCTCCTGTAAGCTGGCAATTCCTTCATCGAGTCTTTCCAGAGTACGAAGCGTGTTGCCCAGGTTGTTGTAGGCCATTGCCATTTTCGGATCGATTTCCAGGGCTTTTCGATAACAGGACTCCGCTTCGACCCAGCAGCCCTGCGCGGCCAACGCTACGCCCAAATTGTTGTGGATCTCGGCATTTTTCGGCTCTAAACGCGCAGCAACTCGAAGGGCAGCCTCCGCTCCCGCGGATTGATTTTGAGCCTCAAGCGATCCCGCTAAATGAACCCAATTGAAGGCTTGGTCGGGTTTCAGCCGGGTGGTGTCCCGAAAGGCGATTTCTGCCTCTGCCGGCCTGCCTGCCTTCATCAACAACTTCCCTAATCGAAGGTGATATTCTGCATCATTCCTCTTCAAGGTGATTGCCTGACGGAAAGACGCTTCCGCCTCGGCCAGTTGGCCGCGTGCTTCCAGCACCGCCCCCAGATGACGATGAAAGTCCGATTCCTTAGGCGAACGCTGGATCGCCTCGCGAAAGGCACTTTCAGCTTCATCCAGCTTGTTTTGATCCAGGCAAATCGCCCCCAGGTTGGCATAAGTGGGAGCAAAGTCCGGACGAACGCGCATGGCTTGCCGGAACGATAGCTCGGCCTCCGCCTTTTTCCCGATCGTCCCAAGCTCACCCCAAGGTTGCAGTGGGCATCATGGTGATCCGGATTCAGTTCAAGGGTAGCCCGGAACTTCTCCATTGCCTCGGGCAACCGATTGGCGCGCAGCAGTTGTAAACCTTCTTTAGCCCGCAATTCCGCCTCCGCCAGTTCTGAAGGCTTGGCTACTCCTTGCGGGGTCGGCGCGGGCTTTGGAAGTACCGGATCGTTGGGAAGCGGTTTGGGTGCGGCCTCGGCTCGACGGCGGAATTCTTCGGCCAAGTCCCCGCGACCGCTTTCTTCGGCGATAGCCCTGAGCTTGGTAAACATCGTGTAGTCATCGAGAGGTCCAGCGGCATTGCTCGATTTTTGTGAAAGCGGTTCGGTCGAGGTTGGTTCGGCAGAGGTTAGCCTCCCTCTATCCGGGGCGGTAGAAGCATGGCCGTTGCGCGGCGAATACGCGGGTTTCGACTTGGGGGCAGGCATGGGAAGATGTCCTTCAAAAGAATTCAGGATGGAAATCAAGTAGGTGTTTCGAGAGACAGCTTGGCGGTGTCGCCGGCCAGGGCGTCATGCAATTCCGAAAGAGAAACCACTGCGGTTCCGAGCTTGCCGACCACGATACCGGCTGCGAGGTTGGCCAGATGAACTGCTTCAATCAAGGATGCCCGGCACGCCAGGGCCAAAGCCAGCAGGCTCACCACGGTATCTCCCGCACCGGTCACATCGTAAACCGCACGCGGCACTGCTGCCGGTTGGTGCCAGGGTTCGGCATCCGGACGGAACAGAGTCATCCCGGCATCTCCCTGGGTCACCAGCACTGCCGTGCCTTCCAGTTCTGCCATCAGGTGGTTACCGGCCCGATGCAATTCCAGAGGAGTTTGAATTGGTCTTCGTCCAAGTAGTTCCAATTCATTTAGATTGGGCTTGATGATCGTGGCACCGCGATAGCGCAGATAATCTTTCCCTTTGGGATCGACCACTACCGGCAAGTTCGCATCCTTCCCCAGATGAATGAGCCGGGCTATGATTTCCGGCGAGAGTACCCCCTTGGCATAATCGCACAGGAGTATTGCTTCGGCCTGTGAAATCCGGCGTTCGACCTGGGTCAGCAGAGCCGAAGCCAGGGTCGGGGATAAAGCATGGGTCTGTTCGGTGTCGATCCGCAACACTTGTTGTTGATGGGCAATGATGCGGGTTTTGGAGGTGGTGGGTCTATCCTCATCGACCAATAATCCTGTCGCTTCAATTCCTGCTTCGCGCAGAGCGTTTCGGAGTTGTTCCGCAGCAGGGTCTTGGCCGACCACACCACATAACCAGGCATTCGCACCCAGAGCGGCAAGATTGGCGGCAGAGTTGCCGGCTCCTCCAGGCCGGCTGGTTCGTCGGCGGGTTTCCACAACCGGCACGGGCGCTTCGGGGCAAATCCGGCGGACATCGCCCCAGAGATAGTCATCGAGAATGACATCGCCAATCACCAATACCTTTCGACCGCCGAAGGCATCGAGAAGGGTATGCCAGTCTATGAACTCGGAAGTTTTGGAAACGGGTCTGGGGATCACGAGGTTGGTTCTCGAAGCCGGGCAATCAACGCGGACGTTGAAAGCCCGTCAACCAGGGGAAGAAAGACCACTTTACCGCCATACGATTCGACCAAACGAGCTTCCGGGATGGCCCGTCCGCTACCGGGTGCATAGTCGGCACCTTTGCAGTGAACATCGGGTCGTAGTTGCTCAAGGACAGTTTCCGGCGTATCTTCGTCAAAGACGACAACATAATCGACGCACGAGAGCGCAGCCAGCATTTCGGCCCGGTGTTCTGCCGAAAAGACTGGTCGGTGTGGCCCTTTGAGCCTGCGAATGGAGTCGTCGCTATTGATACCGACCACGAGAACATCACCATGTGTACTGGCAGCTTGCAAGCTGCGGACATGGCCGAGATGGAGCAAATCAAAACAGCCATTGGTCCAGACGATGGTGGATTCCGACTTCCGAAGTGCTGCTCCGAGTGAATGAAGGTCTTCCACCGGAATGAATTTGGAGGACAGCGGAGTTTCGCATGGGAAAACCCTAAGCATGGACGCCTGCTCGAAACGGAAGATTTTGCGTGGGCAGCGAATCAAATGGTGATGTTGATGAAATATCCTATAACCGGTTGGTTTTCGCACAAGTCAATTTGACCGAAAGTTTCGGGAAATACGCATGGATTTTGTGATCGATTCGAGCCAGCAGTCTGAAATTAAGTTGGAACGGGTCTGCCACTGGTCATAAACCAATCGATACCCAATCTCTTCGAAGACCAGCAATGTCGATTGGCCCCCTACCCGGAAATCATCCACTCCGAAAGAATTCAACATGCGGGAGCAGTCCAAAGCAGCCAAGCGCCGTTTTCACGATGGCGCTTTTCTGAGTCGTTATTTTGTGGGACACGGCATCGATATTGGCGGCAAGCCTGACCCTTTAGGAAAGTATGTGGGGATATTCCCGTTAATGCAGTCCGTTCGCATTTGGGATAAACAGGATGGTGATGCTCGATACCTGGCGGGTGTCCCGGATGATTCCTTCGATTTTGTCCATTCCAGTCATTGCCTGGAACACATGATTGATGTTTATGAGTCTTTGCAGAATTGGCGCGAGTGTTGAAGCCAGGCGGCTATCTGATTGTGACCGTTCCGGAAGAAGACTTGTACGAACAGGGCGTTTGGCCGAGCCGATTCAATCCCGACCATAAGTGGACCTTCACCATTGCCAAGTCCTCAAGCTGGTCGCCACGCTCGATCAATGTCGTAGATGTGGTCAAGCACTTTGCCGACACTTTGGAGGCTGAGCGGATCGTTTGCCAGCATGATTTCTTTCAGGAAGAACAGCAAGGTCGGAAACCTGACCAGACGCTCACACCTGTTGCCGAGTGCTCGATCGAGATTGTTTGGCGCAAGCGTGTCAATGGGTAACTGGGAAGAATGTCGCAGAGTTCCTCGACTTCTAAACCGGATACTCTCGCAATGCTGAATTCGTATGAACCGCAAATGAATCTGTTGCCGCCCGCCGTCGTCATCTCCCATGCGTCAAGCTCAACCGCGCAGCTTGAAGTTTTCGCAAAAAAACCAGCCTCGTTTGCGCTACCTCTGCGCCGATCGATCAGTTTACGCCCAGCGACCGGTTTTTCATGACCGCAGACCAGTGCATGGCCATTCGCAAGACACATACGCATCTGCGATCATGGATACGACTGGCCACCGTCAACGTTTTTGTACCGGACGCGCTCTGCGCCATGTTTCACCAAGCGAATTCCAGCATGGATTCTGATTGATTTTGCCTGCGAAAACCAGTGAACATACCGCCTCACGAGATTCGCTAGACCAGCACACTGTGACTAAGGCGATATAACTACACGGAAGCCAAGACTTGCTTTGCGGTCGTTCGGATTACCGCTCGAACGGGCGGCTGATCTACAAGCATTCGGGCCATCTCGCCAAGAACTGCCACGAATTACGCGGGGTTCCAGCGATTGACCGTTAGGCGAAGACGGCCGCCCAAAATCCTCATAGTCCCTTCGATATCCGTCCTGGCACCATTGTGCGACGTTTCCAGTCATGTCATACAATCCCCAAGCATTCGACTTAAACTTTGCCACAGCACTTGTAAACGGCTGGCCGTCATCGAACTCAAAACAGATTGGCTTAGCCGTTTTCTCGCACAGAATGACAAGTCACAAACATTTGCGAATCCTTTGAGACTGATGGAATCGTCGCCAGTGAAATACATGGTCGTCGTACCAGCTCGGCAGGCGAATTCAAATTGAGCTTCAGTTGGCAATGATACGGTTCGCTTCATTTTTCGCGATAACCAGTCGCAAAACGCGTTCGCGTCATTCCAACTCACGTTGACAACCGGATGTTCATCCGTTTGTTCGACGCCGCAAAACCGCCAGGAATACCGTGAATCGCGATCTTTGATCTTCCTCTCGATTGGATCGAATCCTTCGCCACCCTTTCCATCTTTCTCGGCATCGGTTTTATAATTCGTTTGGGCAACAAAAACGCGGAAGTGTCCCCGAGTCACTGGATACTTCCCGATGTGAAAGGACGACAACTCAACTTCGTGTTCGGTTTCATCGACTCGCTTAGAATCAAACTTCTGCTGAATCCTTTCTAAGTCGTTTTTTGACGATCCCATTACAAACTTTCCCGCTTGGACTTTGACGGTCTCCATCTTGAAAGCAGTTCTGCTATACAGCGTCGTTTGTACAGGATGTTTGTAGGTCACTTTGCAATGAGGAAGTGATTCAACCAATTCTTTAATTCCAACTTCTGTCACTCTGGTATCACTGAGACGTATTAGACTAAGCTGTTTGAAACATTTGAGTTCGTTTACACCGGCGTCACTGATGCTGGTATCTCTAAGATCAAGACATTCGAGTTTGTCCAGAGTAGCGAGTTCCTTCAACCCCTCATCCGTTATTCGAGTTTGCCGCAGAGAAACTTCGGTAAGGTTTTCGAGATCTCTCAAATATTTAAGTCCTTCATCCGTTACCTGTGTGGTAGTGAGCCAAAGCCTCCTAAGGTTTTTTTGACTCTTTAGTGCCTTCAAACCGGCATCAGAGATCGCCTCACAATGGATATTAAGCTCAAAATAGAATGGGACAAATGGGAATCTTTGCAAGTCTTCATCTTGTCCACGCATCATCGTGAAATTATGGCGGCTTTGATTAGTTTCAAAGTCTGTCAAAAACGAATAACTGAAAGAGCCAAAGCCTTTCAGTTTTGCAACTTCGTCCTTGAAGGTTTGCAATTGCTCGGTTGTCGGTGCATTTTTTGCAAGATAAAGTTCCAAAGCATTCAGATCGGCACTCTTTTTGACAGGTGGCTGGGCGGATAGGTAACCTGCAACGAGCCAGAGTATGCCAAGGCATGCGGCTTGTCGATTCAAACAAAGCCAAAATTTGCTTGTGCCGTCTTTCGACTTTGCGAAACATTCGGCTGTGAGCATTTCTTCATCTCCTTGTCGGCTTGTGCGGTTTTGAAATTATCATGCCCGGTGGAAACTAAATTTAATAATGAATCTCAACACCTACCCGAGGCTCCAAATGGCGCCAAAATGAGCTTCCAACACCGTTTGGCGTCTCAACCACCTGTAGAAATACCGTAAATCTTGATCCACTCACATTAATTGAAAGGCCATTTTGGTTAGTTCCAGATTGACTGGATTGCAAGAGTATTGGACGAAAACTCCACTTCAATTCGTTTCCACCACTTCCTGCTGGTATACCAAGCCAATTGGATATTCCTGCCGTCAAATCACTAACCAAAGATTGAGCTTTTTCAACTGACGCTAATATTGATCTCGGAATTGATCCGGTTACCTTTACATCTTGTATCGTTATCGCGATGCCAGCGTTTTCAATTGCGGCTTCCAATGCACTCATTATGTCCTTTTTCGTCAATTGCCCGACTTCCGTTGTCGCACGCAGTTGACGGAGTCTATTCACGAACTGGGTGGATACTTTCTCCTGAATACTAGTGAGTTGTTCTTGAGTCAGACCAGTGTTGAAACTAACATCCAACTGTCCAAGTATGGAAATATACCCGGTTGCCTGTGACTTGGAAAGTGCAAGTTCCGTGAGAACTTTTTCTAACGGAATTGAGATGGTGATCCGAGGCGACTGCTCCTCTGGTGTTCCTTCTGGATTACCGCTTTCAAAGGACGGTGGTGGCGGCGACTCTGGATTTGGTTTCGTTAACAATCGCGTAAACGCATCAGAGGAACCACTACCTTGAGACTGAGTCGCCACTCCGCCACGGTTTACATACACGCTCACAACATCGGGCTCAAAATTGGACTTTGTTGCAGGGTCTATTAATATTATTGGCGCATAGGGTCTAAAGACCAAGACTTGTATCCCCCCCCCAAGTGCTGGTTCAGGTTGCTCGTTTGGATTTACTTTTTGCTTCATGTCTGGGTCGTCCACGAAGGCATCTCCAAACGGGTTGTAGTTCATATGTCCCGGCGTATTGACTCCAGCGGTGTTCGCGATGTTGTCAAACTGCTGCAATAATCCATAACGATCCGTGCCGGTTTCTGCAATACTGAAATCTCCCGTCTGGACATTTGCGGTCTCAGTCAGCGAGTAAGCATTGGTGCCGCTGCCGGGAGTAATTGTTCCTCCGGTTTCCGACAGGCTGTACCCGCCGCCGCCCGAAATATCTCTCGTGTAAGTTCCCTGGATGCTATTGCCGACCTCCTGCTGGCTGACTGTGTCGGTCCCGACTACCGATTCAGAATATGGTCCAGAACTAATCGTTCCGTTTTCGTTCAGTGTATAGGAATCGGTGCCCGTCTGCGTCTGGGTATTGGCACCGCTGACGGTGTCCGCACTCTCGACGGTCGTGAGTGTGTCGCCTTCATTCTCCGAGAGCACGTAGCTACCGCTGCTGGTGGCGCTGCTCTCCGTCATCGTGTAGTTCGTGGTAGATGTGTCGGTATACGAATAAGTCTGGTCGATCGTATCATCCGTCTGGGTGTGGCTGAAGCTGCCACTACTGTTCTCGTTGACGGAATAGCCGTATCCACCATTCGTTCCTTGATCCGTCAGCGTGTGCGACCGCGATCCGGACTGAGTGAGCGTGTCTGTGCCATCGACATAGTTGCCGTTTTGTGTGTATGTGTCACTTTGGCTGATGACTTCCGTATAAGTGTCGGTGTTGCCGCTGTTGTTGCTGGTTTGCTCGTTGGTGGTGCTATCAGTCTCGGTTCCTGTTTGCGTGTAATCTCCCGTGGTGCTGTCTCCGGTTTCGGTGTAGCTCTGGCTGGATGAATCAATGTTCGTGAGCGTGTAGCTGGCGGGGCTGTTGGTGCCGGTCTCGATTTCCGTGGACGATGAAGAGTTGGTGTCTGAAAGTGTGTAGCTGCCGGTATAGTCGTTCGAGGTTTCGACCTGGGTATCCGAATCATTCTCGGTGTCGGTCATGCTGTAATTCAAAGCGCCATCATTGCCGGTTTGAGTAGTGAGCGTTGAATCGGTGGTAATGACCGTTTGTGTGTCAGCGCCCGTAATGGTATTGTCGGTTTGGTTTGTTACGACCGTATTGCTGGTCGTGTCGGTTTCGGAATATGACAGCGTGCTGGGGCCACCCGTAACCGTGATCGTCTGGGAGTCGGTGTAAGTATCGCTGACCGTTGTACTTCCCGTAATATCGTTGCCGGTCGTGATATTGGTATCGGAATTCGTATCCGCTGTTGTCTGCGAGAATGCTCCGCCCGAATTCGTTCCACTGTCGGGTGTCGTGCTGTTATCAGTAGAGGTTACTGTCGTGGTGTAATCGCCAGTGACATCGTTGCTGACCGAGATGATGGTATCCGATGAGGAGTCGCTATCGGTCAGGCTGCTGGCATCGCCGCTGATGTTGTCGTTTTCCTTGTTGGTATTCGTATCGGTATCGATCTCCGTGGTTGTGGATAGCCCGGTGATGTCGTTACCGCTCGATGTTTCGGTGGTCGTGCCGCTGTCAGTATCGGAAAGTGAAGTGGAATTGGTCAGATCATCATTGGTTTCCGTTTGCGTATCGCTGTCGGTGCTGGTAATCGTCTGCGTACTGGCACCAGTGACCATATTTTGCACGTAAGTAATGAGGTCGCTACTGCTGCCGATATTGGTCACCGAATCGGTATCGCTTTCATCGGTCTCCGATTCATATTCGGTGTCATGTAGCTATCCGTTTCGGTGGTGGTCATCGAACCGGTTATGTCATTACCGGTTTCCGTTACGGTGCTGCCGCTAGTATCAGTGTCGTTCAGCGAAGTCGAGTCGCCTTGATCGCTGTCGGTTTCATTTTCTACATCGGTGCTGCCACTGGTGATCGTTTGCGTACTGGCACCCGTAATGAAGTTTTGGACACTCTTCAGTAAATCGCTACTGGTCATTGTGTCGGTGAGTGAAGTCGTTTCACTTTGATTCGTGTCCTTTTCCTTCTGGGTATCCGATGAGCTATCGGTCTCGGTAGTCGTCATCGAGCCAGTGATCGAATTGCCGGTCTCGGTAATGGTACTGCCGCTGCTGTCCGTATCGACCGCGGAAGTCGAATCGCCCTGATCGCTGTCGGTTTCGTTGGCGGTGCTGGTATCGCTTTCGGTCAATGTCTGGGTACTGGCTCCCGTCACCAGATTCTGATTGGTCGTGATGACATCGCCGCTGGTATCCGTGTCCGAGTCTGATGAAGTGTCGCTCTGGTTCGTCTCCGAATCGATGTCCGTGTTGGTCGA
>CAWAMR010000009.1:0-30852 GCA_963783095.1 uncultured Planctomycetota bacterium
CACATATAGCAAAGAGTGGTCACCCAGTCATTAGGATGATTGTTCTGCATCGTGGTGACGGCGGCCGCGTAGGCTTCTTTGGCCGTGTAGACGGGTGCCTCGTAGGTGTCCCCGCCCTGCTTGTAGTAATAGCCGGAAATCCCTTCCATGTTGTAATTCTGTAAATAATCGACCATGAGAATGGGACTGAACCAGAAGCGCAGCAACCCGCGTGCAGGGTTATCCGTATAGCTCATGTATTGCGGTGCTGCGGGCGGAGCAGTGATGCCCTTTGTTCCCCAGATGAAATCGACACCGTAGCCGGCAACATTATAGGATGCGCCGATGCCGCTGATATCGGTGTAACTGCCCGACGAGGTCTGGCGAAAACCAAGCACGTGGTCGATGAACTCGGACCAGAACTGTTGGTCGGTGTTGCCGTAACTGGGCCAACTTCCGGTGAGCGCGGTCGGGATCGATGCATAGTATTTGATCCGACCTGGCGCATCGTCGACGGGAAGGGATTGCCCGCGCCGGCGATCCAGGTCAGGATGGCGTTGTAGTTGATCTGATATCCACTGCTGCTGGGCGTGTTCAACGACCCGGAAGAATTGAACAATACGGTATTGTTGCTGGTGCCGAAGAAACGCAAGCGCCAGTCCGCGTGGAACGAAGTACCCGTTGACAGGGTAGTCCCGGACCAGGAACTGCCGGCAGGGTAGGCCTTGTTGAAGAGCCGGCATACGGCGTAGTAAATCTTAGGCTGGTTTGCACTACTGACAGAGCTTCCATTCCAGGTGGTCCCACTCGGGATGACTGCGGTCGTCGAGGTGGAAGAGTAATAGCCGGCGAAGGTGGGCAATGCGCTCGCCCCACCCAAGGCGCTTCCCTTCAACCAATTTTGCAGGTTCGTCAGGCCCGTGGACCCCGGCCCCACGCCCTGGCCTTGCCAGGTCGACCAGATATTGGAAAGCGTGGTCTGATCTGCCGCATTTAGCCCGATCAGATTGAGGTAAGCAGTCAGGGTCGAGCCTGAAATGGCGGTGGTGTTGCGCGGATCGGGTGGCCAAATGAAGAATGTCTTGCCGTAATATCCCGGACCTTGTGTGTAGCCGTTGAATGGCTGATTCGAGTAGTCCACCTGCGTCCAAACTTTAGGCGTGCTGCCGGTCCCTGAAGTGTCGGGCTTGCCTGCGGAATAAGCGGAGTAGCCGTCCAAACTCCACAGTATGTTCGCGCTGGTGGTTCCGATCACGTCCTTGACGTTCGTGGCATAGGTAGTGCTGCTATTCTGGGCGAACAGGGGCACGTCGCCTCCCGGAGTGGTGGCGTAACTGGAGGACGGCAGTTGCGGCGATCCGGACGTCGGTGCGGTCCAACTGCTGCCGCCGTTGGTGCTGGTATAGGAATCGAACGCACGAACCAAGGTAGTTGCATAGGCGGCGTTAGAATAGAAGTTGTTGATGTAGGTCAAGGAATACGATGAGTTCGCCATGGTCGTATTGCTGGGCGAGATGGTGTAACTTTCGGTCGCCGAATTCCGATTGCCGGACGCCAGCGGATAGGTCAGGTTGGCGCTGCTGGAAGAATAATGGCCGAACGTGGGAACGTTGGTATCCGGATTATTGGTGGTGCGCGTCGAGGTGGCGAAATCAAACCCCAGGCAAGTTCCCATGCGCATTGAGCCGGAAAGGTCCATTACCAGAGCCACGTCGCGCGGACGATGCACCGCCGTGGCGTAGGTAGTGATTTGCGGCAACACGGTGTAGCCGAAAATGGCACTGAACGCAGCAGACACGTTGGTCACCGTGACGGTTGACGCGACGGCAGTATAAGGTGTGTTGGCCGTAGCGGGGAAGTTGGCGCTAAATGTTTGCGCACTGTCGTTGTAGTCATAGGAGCCATAGCTGAGACGCTAATTGCGACGATTGAATCGCCGTTCCCAGGATCGAATTGTATGACAGGATGTTTTGCGCGTTGGTCGTCGCCAGGGTCTGATTGTAATTGTTGGACGCATTACCGTTAATGGTGCGGGCGGCAGTCAGCGCGGCCAGGTCCGCGGCTTGCTGGGCCTGCGTTTTGGCTGTCACCATGATCCCAACGTCAATGGCCAGCGCCAGGAACCCAATCAAGGCCGTGATCATACACGCCAACATGGGAACGACCGTTCCCCGGCGAAGCCTTGGGCCGATGACGGATTGTGCGGAAACGATCATTAGGAATTCTCCACTTGATGGGAAGTCACATCGCACCTTCGCAAACCATGGTGCAAGCACTGGTAAGAGTTACGCTCGAGGGCATATAGGGTATGATGTTCAACAGAGGGAATTGTCCCGTCACCGTTACCGTGAGTAAATCGCCTGCAACCAGATTGTTGACCGATGTCGATACTCCATTGTGAGTCCCGCTGACACTGACCGTGAAGGTTGTGAAATTCGCGTTCTGCCCGCTCATGAAGTAGAGTACGGTTGACTGGACGCTGGAACTGACGGTGCTGCTCGTGTTGTTGACGATGGCATGACGGCAGCCTTCACGGGAGGCGTTGTTGACCAGGTTCCATTCCATCAGTAGCCAGCCGAACTGAATGATGGAGAAAATAAACATGATCAGGACCACCAGGACCATGGCGGTTTCCACTGCCGCAGCGCCCCGACGCTTCGTTTGAACCCTACGAATCAGCATGCTCTTTTCTCCAAGACCGGGCGCAACCTTACTGAGCCGGCAAGTAAGGCGAAATCGTAAACGGCGAATCAACCAGCGATGCCCAGTAAACATTAACGTAAAGCCGTGACACATTTGTAATTGTGTCTGTGGCTACCCAGCCAATCGTCTCATAGGGAACCTGGATACCGATTTGAAATACGTCGAGCTGACTCATCAATGTTGGATCCGTGACGGTGGTGTTGGTGAGGTCGGAGAACGTCAAGGTGAACAACTCCTGATTGGCGGTGTTATCCCAACAGGTGTAGCCATAAGTGTTGGCCGGCAAGGTTACCACGGGTGTGATAAGGGAAGTTGAGTGTCCGGTGCCAAAAGCGGACGGTTCGGCACCCTGGAGGTAAGTGAGAACATTCGAAGCAACGGTTGACAGGCTGGCTTGCCCCATGGATGCATCGTGCTTCCTTCGCGCGCTGAATTCCACACGACATTTTGCACTTCAACCATTCGGCCGACTTCAAATAGCCCAAAAAGGAGTATAAAGATCAGCGGTAAACAAGCAGCAAACTCCACAGCGGCAGCGCCCCGACGACCCCACTGTGATGGTGTGCGGATTCGCATCAGGCTTTCTCCCTTCGATCTCCGGGCCGCAGAATCTATACCTGCGGAATAGGCCATAACCCAAAAGCCTACAACACTTTTTGGGTGCAATTCGCATGTAGCAAGACATGCGATGCGAAACTGCGAAAGTATAAAGGCCGGTCTAGAAAATTCATGCGTTGCAAAAGAAATAGGGGAAAGAGGAGAAGAACTTCCCCAACGGATCGCACTGAGAACTCAGATCTGGTCGTCGAATCTTTCACTCCACCGGGCCTGGGCGATAGTCACCGAAGACCGGCGCTGGCCGCGCTGAACATTAATCGTCGCTGTGCTCACTGAATCAAGGCAACCTGAACGCCCGATTGCATGATTCGTTGAAGTGCGTTTTGAATCAGGCTGATGCGCGTGTTGTAATCGCCGACGATGATCTTGAACGATTGCGTGCCGGTCGTATATCCGCCCACCCCGCCGGGTGCGGTATCGACGCCGGGATAACCCCAACAACTCTGAATGGTGTCGGTGGACGGCGAGGTTCCACCGGCCATCTGGACGTTTAACAGGAGCTGCAAAGCAGTCTGTTGCATGGGGCCCGCAGTAGCATTGTTTGTCATGTACGGCTCGAACAATTCGCCGAATCCGATGGAATGGACTTGCGCCGGGTTGCGCGTTGTGGAATATCCGGGAGGATTCGCGGTCGTAGAAGCACAGAGCTGCTGAACCACCGTGATCGGTACGGTCTTCGAAGACATATTGATGTTCGAGCTGACGGCTTCGTCGATGTTGGAACCAAACGTGTAATAAGACTGGTAGGCTCCTTTGTTTTGAAGCGTCGGCGTATAGTAATCGTGGGCCACCCCGTCCGTTTCAAAAATAACAAGTTTGGTCGCTCCGACCCGTCCGGTAAATCCCTGTCCGCTATTGGCGCTAAACTGGTTATAAGCCGTCATGAAACCACCCGTCGGGTTCGTTCCACCGTTCGCATTCGGGAATATCCCCTGGGAAATATCGTTGAAGTTGATGTCGTAGGGGCGCAGTGTGCCACTGACACTACCGTCCGTTGAACTAATCAGGCTATAGGGATACCAGAAGCGCGTTTGTCATGTAGGTGAAACTTCTCCCCATCGGCACGCGAGCGGTGTTGTATTGGGACAACGTGGAGAAGTAGATCAATGCGGCGTTATCGTTCGGGTGATTATTCTGAATGTCTGTGACCGTCGATTGGATACCTGCCTTCAAGTGCCAGCTATGAGCTTCATGGCCCGCGCCGGATTCCAGTTGCGTGCATACTCACATGGCCCAGTCAAGAAAGAAATCATGGTGAACGGGCCAAACCAAAAATGCAAAAGGGGATGAATCGGGTTGTCGGTGTAACTCATGTACGGAGCGGGACTGTTTCCCGTCAAAGAAGATTGGGCGGTAATCTTTGGGGTTGCAACCCCGCCATACGTGCCCGCAGTAGTCGTGTTAGTTGTTTGTTGAGCATAGCCATACAGGGTATGCGCGATGTCGTCGTTCTGGGGCATCGTGCCATGACCGCTGGGAATCCCCAATACGAAATCGATGTATTTTTGCCAGAATACTTTGTCGTAGTCGGTCGAAGTAGTGCCGCTGGTTGTCACGTTCGTCGGGATTGAACTGTAGTAGATGATCCGGCCCGCTTGTAAGTTCGGTGGTAGAGTCTGTGGACCTTGCTTGAGCCAAGCAAGCACGGCGGAATAGTTCACGGCGATCTTGTTTGACGCTACATTGTTCGGGGCAATCCACGATCCGCTGGCGTTCCACAAGAGGGAGTTGTCGCTGACCGGTGCACCACCCGATACCATGGTAAAGAATCGCTTCCGCCAGTCACAGATTAAGTTACCGCTCGTGTCCTTCGGGGGAACCCCTGAAGCGGGGTCGCGGGCGAGGCGGGATTGGCACCCGATGTATAGCGAGGGTCGGGCTGCGACATGTAGAATGTCTTGCCGTAGTAGGCCGGCCCCATCGAGTACCCCTTGAACGTGCCCGCGGTCGTTGTGCCCGTGGTCGGGTTATAGTCGTATCCGCTCGTCTGGAAATTCGTGTTGCCGTTGCTCGAATTGCTAAAGCCCGAATTCGACCCAGTCAAATATTGCTGCACGGTTGCCGCATAGCTGGCAGGAGAACTTGGCGTTGTCGTTCCTTTTTGCAGTGGAAACGGATCGCCGTCATATCCCGAAAGGACTCCGGACGATCCGTATTGTTGAATCCAGGTGGACGGAGTCGGCGTCACGACGGGCGTCAAGGTGCTCGAGTAACTGGACGGGTTGCCGACCACAAAGGCATTGGTGTAAGTAGTGCCGCCATCGGACGTATAGAGGAAATCGCCCATCATCGTTGGGCCATTGTCGGTTGACGTCAACGTGATATTGCTCAACGCATGGGCTTCACCGCCGATGTCACCGTATCCTGAGGTTGCAATCATGACATTGGGAGCGGTGGAACTGGGGAACATCGACCACGGACCAAATTGCGGATAGGTGGTGTCCGGATTGATCGACCCTGCGGTTGGACCGCCGCTGACACTGCCGCGGATGTTCGTGTTACACGAGTATTGCATTGATGTCGAGAAATCGAGGACGATGCAAATATCGCGAGGCCGATGAACCGCCGTCGCGTATCCCGTCACCGAGTATGAATTAAACCCGAATATTTTCCCGAAATAGGTGGGCTCGGAAGCCGTAACGCTGACCTGCATGACTCCGTACGCCTGGGTGGAACTTGGCGTTTGGTTGAAGACCGCCTGAAAATTTTGCGTGCTGGTGCTGTATTCATAGATTCCGCCCTGAACGATCAGAACTTGCGCTGACGTGATATTTGTGCCAAAGATCATATTATCGGTGGCTGCCGTCGTGGCCCGAGTAATTGCTGCCGGCAAATTGTTGTTGGTGTCCACCCCATTCAACTCGCGGGCTCCGGCTAATGCCGCTGCATCGGCGGCATTCTGGGCTTGCTCGCGCGAACCACCATCATGCCCACGTCAATTGCCAGGGCGACCAGGCCGATCATTCCCACCAGACAGAGCGCCAGAAGGGGTAACATAGCACCCCGGCGACGTGCCGGTCCGGCGTAGCATCTTGCGCGTGACGCAGATCGAAGACGTTGTTGGATTTGCATGTTCTTACCTTTTGCGAGTTGGGCTTTGGAGTTTGTACTTTGCTGTCGAACCGCAGCCTGTGACCGAGTGCAGCAACAACAAGTCGAAACCAGATCAATTCGCTTCACTGATATCCATCACGGTAATGGTGAACGGAACAGAAGTGCTCATGTACAACAGCGATGGAACCACCGGCTGATAATTTCCAGTAATCTGGACTGCAATGAACTGCCCAAAAGGAGCATCACTCCATATCGTGCCGGACAGAGCCTGCACGACAGCAGGTGATTGCGCCAGAGCGGTTGGATCCACGTAGAAGACATTCACTGTGTAATTCTGTATGTTCCCTGTCATCCCACACATCCCGCTGCCGTACACGGTTGTGCCCGAGGTCGCTAGCCCCGTGTTGACAACGCTGATCACGTCGGCTGCGGAGATGGTGGTTGGATCCCCGGACATCGTTCCCCCATTGGTGTGCACAACGGCAAAGCGGACGCCATCGCGAGCGGCATTCGTCGTCAAATGCATGACGAATAACAGCCGGCAATACTCAAAGATTCCAAAGAGAAACAGGAAAAAAACTCCGGCGACCAATGCCATTTCAACAATGGCGGCACCACGGCGTTTGCCTCGACGGGGACGATGCAACATGATGAACAATCTCCAAAATCAGGCAAGATCCACGACCCAAACTCCAAACCGGCTTCGCTACGGGCTCCAGCCTGGTATCGTCGTGTTGACCGTGAACTGAGTATCGACCATCATCTCCCAAATAGTCGATGCCGTCAGAGTTCCGGGATTGAGCAAGCTCAAGGTTGTCCACTCGACACTTGTGTATGGAATGGACACCGTCACCATGAATTTCTGATTCTGAGCTCCATTGAGCGCCGCCTGGTAGGGATCGGTCCATGTCGTATAAGATGTAAGGTCGTCGTTGAGGAACTGAAAGCTGATGGAGAGGCCGGTTTGATTGGTAATGCCGCACCCCGACAAGTACTCTTGAACGGTGGCTTGAACGCTTGGTGTACCGGAGGCGGATAGAGCATAGATATAGGTCGGAGTTCCCGTCAGGTTGATAATCTCTCCCTGAGCGGCTAGTCGAGCACCGTTGCGAGCAGCGTTGTTGAGAATCTCTTGCACCTGAATGATGCGGCCCATTTCCCAAAGTCCAACGATCAGACCTAAAAACAGCGGCAGCAAAAAAGCAGCTTCCACTGCGGCAACCCCGCGACGCGAATTGGATTGCAATGACGTGCGGATTCGCATCAGGCTCTCCCTCAACTGCATTTGCCGAAAAACCCCTACTTGCGGAGTAATCCGACTATCTCGCAAGAACCATAGAACACATTTTTTCGGACTCAAACCAAAAATGACCAAACAGAAGGGAGGAACTGCAGATGTAAGAGCCTGCGCGAAAAGCTTTATGGATTGGGAAAGAAAAATCGGCTCAAACCAAACTCCGTCATCACCCTGCCTGTTTGGGAGCAGTTGCCGGAAATGCTATCATTAAATCAACCCAGTCCGGTTGGCGTAGGTGGTTTGGTTGGGTTGCGGTTGCGGTCTTTCCTTGACATTCTCAGCCCTTCGCTGATAGGCTAAAATCACACTCGATTATTCCTGATGCCGCCTGGATAATTATGCCGCTGTCGATCGATCAATATGCAGCTTACCTCGATACGCGGGAACTGCCCTGGCCGGTCGCTCCGGAAACCGACTCGCCCAAGGCCAAACCCCATCTGCCGAAACTCTCGGGCATCCGCGTCGTTTTCTGGACGATTTACGGCTCCCTGCTCCGCTTGACCGATGGCGAACTGAAATTTGAACACGAAAACAACTTCATCATGGAAGTGGCTCTGGAAAAGACCATCCACGAGTTCAAGATGTGGAACTCGATGAGCCGAAAGCCGGGCCAGCCGTCCGCTTACATGAAAGAGATCTATCTCAAGATTTTGAACGAACTGCGCCTGGCACCCTCGATAGGGGAGAAATATCCGGAAATCCTCTCCGAGCAGATTTGGGAAAAGATCATCAAAAAACTCCTTCAAAAGGAATACAAGTTCGACGCCGGAATGTACGGCTCGCTCAACGAATACAGCAAGAAAATCGCCTATTTTTTCCAAGCCAGCTTGCAAGGTACCGCCTGCTACCAGGATGCGGCAATGGTTTTGCGCAATCTGACGGGCGCGGGGATTACCCAGGGGCTGCTCGCGGACGCTCAATGCTTTACTTGCACACAACTTCAGCGCGGGCTAAAACAACAAGAAGAAGGTGCCAATCTGGACGATTGGTTTCCCCCAAGATACCGGTTCCTTTCTTGCGAACGCCGGGCGCGGAAACCGTCGGACACGCTGTTTCGATCGGCCTTGCAAGAATTGTCGGAAAAGGGTATCGAAAGTAAGGAAATATTGCATGTCGGTTCAAGCCTCGTGCGAGACATTGTACCGGCCAAAAAGCTGGGAATGCGAACCGCCCTGTTTGCCGGCGATAAACAATCCCTGGCAGCAACGGCAGATCAACTAAAGGACGCTGCCAATCGTCCCGATGTGATGTTGACGGAACTGTCTCAACTGGCGTTGGTTCTCGGCTAAAGGAATTGCTGCATGCCTGCGACCGTTATTCTCGACCCAAGCCAAATCGATTGGAGTAAGGTTGTTGCCGATAGTGCGGCCATTCGAGCCATCAATCCGCAGCGCGACAAGATGGAAAATCTCGACGCCATCGTCTATGTCGATTATCAAAAGCACCTCATTGCGGGCTATCGCGATGTCTGCGCCGATGAGTTCTGGGTCGCGGGCCACATGCCCGGAATGCCGATCTTCCCAGGTGTTCTCATGCTGGAATCGGCGGCCCAGCTTGCATCCTACTATACCAAAACGGTCGGCGTTCTCGGCAATCAGTTGCTGGGTCTGGGCGGAATCGATAGCGCCCGGTTCCGGGCACCGATTCGTCCGGGCGATCGTCTCCTCTTGATCGGCAAAGGGTTGCGGATCGATCGCCGGCAGACCAAGTTTTATGTTACCGGCTATGTCGGTTCGACCCTGACATTCCACGTTGAAATCATTGGTGTGCCGATTCCCGGTCAAGAACGGGTCAGCACACACACGCAGGCTGTGGATGCGAGAGGATGATTCGATCTTGCGAAGTCACCGTCGATTGCCGCGCGAGCAACTTCAACCTTATCTCTTTCCCGATCCCCCGCGCGGGGAACCGCCGCCGCCGATCGATTGGGCCACGCTGTTCGGCAACTGCAACCCCGTCGAAGTCGAAGTCGGCTTCGGGAAGGGGTTGTTTCTCTTGACCTCTGCTCTGGACGCTCCCTCGGTCAATTTTTTCGGGATTGAGATCGTTCGCAAGCTCCAACTTTACACCGCAACGCGCATGGCAGTGCGGAACCTTACCAACGTCAGGCTCGCCTGTTCGGATGCACAACCTTTTATGGATGTCTGTATTCCCGATGCTTCGGTGCAGGCTGTCCATGTCTATTTTCCGGACCCCTGGTGGAAGAAACGCCACAAGAAACGGCGCGTTTTCACGTCGGAGTTTGCCGCAGGTGCTGCAAGAATTCTGCATTCGGGAGGTCATTTATCGATCGCGACCGATGTTGAAGAGTATTTTGGTGTGATGATGAAGATCGTGGAAGAATTACCGACCTTCCGGTTGATTTCGCAATCCATTGACGCAACCAAGCCGGAGAAAGAGCATCTGACCAATTTTGAGCGAAAAGCTCACGAGCAGGGCCGGGCTGTATATCGCGCTCTATATCAAAAGCATCAAATCGGCTAAACGTCGAACAAGCGCGCTCACGGTTCTTTCGGCAGGTCGACAGTCCACTGGTTGGCTTTTGCCTCCACGGTGTAAAGCGCAGGCAGTTCGATCGGGCTTACATTATGCTCGGTAGTCTGCGGTATATACGTTACCCGGTAGTTTCCTTCCGGTGCACCGGGACGCTTCTTACCGTCACGGTCCATGGAAATGACCTCGAAGAACCCATTCTGGTCGACCAATGCGTTGATGTTCAGATCGGGGTTATCGGGCTCCGCCTTGAGAGCGAGTCTACCCCCTTTTACCGCCTGCCCGCTGCTGGTAACAGTGCCTTTGACCACGTTGAGTTTTGGCAGATTGACGGGTTTGCCGCAGCCCGTGAGAACTGCTAGAGCAAACAGAAAGGGATAGTATCGACGACTCAACATGCGGATATCCTTTTGAAACGATTCACTCAAGACCGAGCAAGAAATGACCCATTTTCCTGTGACACACATCGATCACTGTTCAGTCCTTATCACGGACATTGCCGCAGCCCGGCGATTCTACGGCGATCAATTGGGACTGCGCGAAATCCCGGCTCCGAACACCTTCGACTTCGTGGCGCTTTGGTTCGATCTTGGGGGAACGTATCTCCATCTCTTGCTGAAATCGCAGCCCGACACCATCAGTCCACGTCATTTTTGTCTTCATGTCAGCGACATCGCGATGGCTCGCGCATATGAAAGAACAAGGCATTCCGGTGGATGAAACGGTCAAAATCCCATCGGCAGAACGTTTCTTTATCCGCGATCCGGATGGCAATCGCATCGAAGTGTTGCAATGGGAACGCAGATATGATCCCGAAGTGGATGGACGCTACCTGGTGTAAACCAAGGGATGAAGGATGAAATAAGAGTCTATTGCCCTTTCATCCTTATTCCTTTGTACACTACTCTCCCACATACGGCATCAGCGCCATGAAGCGGGCGCGCTTGACCGCCAAGCCGACGGCGCGCTGGAACGTCGAACAGGTTCCGCTGCGCTTTCGACTGAAGAGCTTGCCCTGAGGAGTACACAGTTTCTTCAGGTTGGGAACATCCTTGTAATCCACGAAGGCCGGTCGGGGACAGCCTTCCTTGGTACAGAATCGACATTTGCCCGAATTCTTCCGCTTCAGCTTCTTCCGAATCATGAACGTAACTCTCTGACTTGGGTCCAACAACTCGATACGCATCGTTTTTACGGAAGTGTTACCGTAGTAGTCGAGCATCTCCCTGTCAACCGTGCCCGATCGTTTTCGCCGAAACACTTCGGCTTGACCAGTTTACCCAGATAGGGTATCGCCTCCTTATCAACTCGCCCATCGGCATCGACACGGGAAGCGGATTCCAGTGAGATTGAAGATCATGCCATCCGATTCGTATCCCAATTTGCAACTCTGGAATGCACCGATTGCATCGGATGGTGCCGCGCCTACTGACCCAACGAATGGCCTTTCACCTGAATTGGAGTACGCCGAACAGCTCGCCTGCCAGGAAATATGGCGGCAGACTTCCCAGCGAAAACGAACCGACTTGGAGCCGTACTCCTTGGCGTGGTTTGAATGGCTCGAACAGCGCCGTTATGCCAAACAAGGCTCCTGGCTCACGCGCCGGATGGAGTTTCGACGGCACGCGGGCGACAAGATTCTTTGTCTGGGTCATGGGCTCGGGACCGATTGGGTTCAATACGCCGCCCACGATGCCCAGGTGATTGTACTTCATCCAGCGGCGGAGCAACTGGCGCTGGTTCGACGCAACTTTGAAGCCCGACAACTTGCCGCACAATGGATTCAAGGATCATTCACCGCGTTGCCTCAGCGCCCAAACAGCATGGACGTCGTCTGTCTGTCCGGATTGCACGGCCAACTCGATGCTCTTCCTGCGGTGATTGCCGAAATCTACCGCGTTCTCCGGCCCGGCGGCAAGGTGTTGAGCATTCTGCCGGCGTGGTACAATGTCCTGCGCTGGCAGGAATTGTGTCATCCCTGGATGAGTTGGTTCCGTCCATCGAGCCGGAAGAAACCCAAGGAACCTCGGTACTCATCGCGCGATCTGCGCAAATGTTCCAGGACTTCAGCGAACATCGTCTCTATCAACGACATCTTCGACGTTCCGATTTGCCGCACCTTTGGCGCTGGCTGCCCTTACCGTTATTAGAACGGCTCATGGGCAAGTTTGTCCTCCTAAAAGCCTTCAAGCCCCTGAGTTCTGCGCTCACCATCGCCGCTGCCGCATGACCCATTCGTCGATCTTTGTAGCAACTTGTAACTTGTATCATTGGCGATCGAAATCTCGTTTGTTTGGTTATTCAATCGTTGATCCAGAACCGAAATTCTGTAGCAATTTGTAGCTTCTGCCCCCGGTTTCGGGCTCTCATCAGCAAAAACTTCGCCAATCCATCAAATCGATAAGCGTTTGATTGGATTTAGTTCTTGGAAGCACGACATTCAGAAATTCGTTCGTCCGTATTTTCTATCGTCGACGTACAAACCGGTTTTTTGTAGCGTCTCCGCCCGTTTCGGGCCCTCATCAGCAAAAACCTCGGCAATCCATCAAATCGATAAGCGTTTGATTGGCTCTTAGTTCTTGGAAGCACGGCGCACGGCGTTCAACACCTCGTTTGTTTGGTTATTCAATCGTTGATCATGAACCGAAATTCTGTAGCAATTTGTAGCACGACATTCAGAAATTCGTTCGTCCGTATTTTCTATCATCGACGTACAAACTGATTTTTTGTAGCAATTTGTAGCGTCTGCGCCGATCACGGGCCCTCATATGAAAGTAACTTCGCCAGAATATCAAATCAATAATCGTTGGATTGAGGCGAAGTTTCTTGGAAGCATGGCGACCACAATCTCGTTTGTTTTGTTGTTCAATCGTTGATCATGAACCGAAATTCTGTAGCAATTTGTAGCACAATATTCAGAAGTTTGTTCAATCGTATTTTCTATCATCCATGTACAAACCGATTTTTGTAGCAACCCAGCCCGACAGACAGATCATAAGCCCAGTTCTTTGGAAGCAGTTTGTAACATTCCACCCGCTTGACTGCTCCCCAATTCAATTTTTTGTAGCAATTTGTAGCGTCCGCCCCCGATGCTCGGGGCCTCATCACCAAAGAACTTCGTCAGTGTATCAAATCGATAATTGTTTGATCCAATGGCAGTTTCTTTGGAAGCATTCCACTCGCATGGCTACTCTGACTATCATTTGATTTTCTCTGTGGATCTTGTTCTTGTAGCATTTTGTAGCGTCTGCGCCCGGTTTCGGGCCCTCATCTGAAAGTAACTTCGCCAGAATATCAAATCGATAAGCGTTTGATTGAGGCGAAGTTTCTTGGAAGCGTCTGCGCCCGTTTCGGGCCCTCATCAGCAAAAACCTCGGCAATCCATCAAATCGATAAGCGTTTGATTGGCTCTTAGTTCTTGGAAGCGTCTGCACCGGTTTCGGGCCCTCATCTGAAAGCAACTTCGCCAGAATATCAAATCAATAATTGTTGGATTGAGGCGAAGTTTCTTGGAAGTCTGATGTTTTTCAAATTGTCTGACCCTGTTCTTTGGCGCGTCGCCAGACGCGACAGCGATTTCGGTAGGGCCGGCGAGCCGAGCCGGACCGCGACGCGAAGCGTCGAAACCTGCCAGCTCGGGTGTAACCAGATTCTCTGGGGGTGTAGCCGAATTCGCCAGACTTCGGGTTTCGCCACACCCCGAATTCTGGCGAATTCGGCTACACCGACGCCCCCTGAGAATTTGGTTATGCCCGCCGCCGGCTTAGCGCCAAAGTATATACGTTGCGCTCAGCGCGAGGCCGGCTCTTTTTCCCTCATTCATTATACTGGACATTTGTTGCAAACTATGGATGGTTGCCTAAAATAATGAAAAATCCGGCACGCCGTGGACCGACGGCACACTTACTGTGGCAGCCGGAGTACTTGGTTTTTGGCAATGTCGCACTTCGGAAGTGCTTTCCGGATTTCCTTCACTCCGGCATCCGTCACCTTCGTGCCGCTGAGGTCGAGCGTGGTGAGTTGCGTGAGTTCCTTGAGTTCCTTGAGCCCAGCGTCCGTTACCTGCGTGCCGGTCAGGAGTAGAGTGGTGAGGCTCTTGAGTTCCTTGAGTTCCTTGAGCCCGGCGTCCGTGACCTTTGTGTCGCTGAGGTTGAGCTCGTTAAGTTGTTTGAGATCCTTGAGTTCCTTCAGCCCCGCGTCCGTAACCTTTGTCTCGCCGAGGTTGAGTTCCGTGAGTTGCTTGAGTTCTTTGAGTTCCTTGAGCCCGGCGTCCGTCACCTGCGTGCGTCCGATCCAGAGTACGCTGAGTTGTTTGAGTTCCTTGAGTTCCTTGAGCCCGGCGTCCGTCACCCTTGTGTTATAAAGACGGAGGTTGGTGAGTTGTTTGAGTTCCTTGAGTTCCTTCAAGCCCTGCGTCCGTCACCTTCGTCAGGCTGAGGCCGAGCGAGGTGAGTTGCTTGAGTTCCTTGAGTTCCTTGAGCCCCGCGTCCGTCACCTGCGTGCCGCTCAAGGTCGAGCGTGGTGAGTTGTTTGAGTTCCTTGAGTTCCTTCAGCCCGGCGTCCGTCACTTGCGTTTCAGTGAGGCCGAGCCCAGTGAGTTGTTTGAGATTCCTTGAGTTCCTTCAGCCCTGCGTCCGTCACCTGCGTGCCGTTGAGGTTGAGCGAGGTGAGTTGTTTGAGTTCCTTGAGTTCCTTCAGCCCCGCGTCCGTCACCTGCGTGACGCTCGAGGTCGAGCGTCGGTGAGTTGCTTGAGTTCCTTGAGTTCCTTCAGTCCTGCGTCCGTCACCTTCGTCCCGCCGAGGTTGAGCGTGGTGAGTTGTTTGAGTTCCTTGAGTTCCTTCAGCCCCGCGTCCGTCACCTGCGATGCGGTGAGGTCGAGCGAGTGAGTTGTTTGAGTTCCTTGAGTTCCTTCAGCCCGGCATCCGTCACCTGCGTGTAGCTGAGGTCGAGCGAGGTGAGTTGTTTGAGTTCCTTGAGTTCCTTCAGCCCCGCGTCCGTCACCTGCGTGCCCTGGAGGATCGAGCGTGGTGAGTTCCTTGAGTTCCTTGAGTTCCTTCAGCCCTGCGTCCGTCACGTTCGTGCCGGCGAGTTTGAGCGTGGTAAGTTGTTTGAGATTCTTGAGTTCTTTTATTCCGGCGTCCGTCACCAGCAGCGTGCCAGAGATGTCGAGCGTGGTAAGTTTTTTGAGATTCTTCAGTTCCTTTATTCCGGCGTCCATGATCAGCGTGCCAGAGATGTCGAGGTCTGTTGCGTCGACGGCGATTTCTTTGTCTACGCCAGGGATCGTGATGGTCTTTCTGTCTTGAGCGCGCTTGTACTCAACTAGCACCAACCCACTCCCTTTTGCGGCGGCGAACTCGGTTGGCTCTTTGCGGATTTGGCCCCGCTCCATTAGCAAGGTGAGGGTGCCATTGGCCAGCTTGAGCAGCCCGGCTCTGGAGTAAGTGAACCCTTCGACCAGTTCGTCCGCCTTCGGGTCGAATAGCCCGACTCGGTACCGGTCGCCCTCATCCCGCAGGTGAAACGCCCACTCCGCCGTCCCGTCCTTGGTGGTGAACCAAGCCCGGCCGCCCTTGAACTCAACCACTCCTTCCCCGGGGGCGAAGCGCCCGTTTTTCCCGTCGAACTCGTACCGCACGGCGACCCACTTGCCCGCCAACTGCGGCCAGATTGTGTCCTTTACTGGCTTAAGGTAAAGGGTGTTAGTGCCGAAGTCGATCACCGCCGACCCGTTGAGCAGGTCAAGATTGCCGAGTACCCCTTGGATCGGCGGATGCTTCACGCCGGTCAGGGCCCGATTTAGTTCGGCCAGGTCGAAGGCCCCGCCATGCACTACCACCCACGCCCGCCGCGTGTCGTACCCGCCAAACGTCAGCCCGCGAAGGTGAACTTCGTCGACCTTCGCGCCGCCGGATAAGCCCTCGACCTGCATCTTGCCGAGCCGGTCGGCCCTCCACTTATCTAACCCCGTCGGGTCGAACCCGGACATGCCTGCCCCGGTGTCCACCAGGAGTCGGAGGTCGTGCCGGCCGATGCGGGCGGTGACTACCCGCTTGCCTCCGGGAATTATTTCCATCGGGAGTGCATTATACCCCTCTCGGGTCAGCAACTCACGGAGCGGGTCGGCCGAGCTCCCGTCGGTGGCCCCTGGCGCAGTCTGCTTCAGCTCCAACAACACCAATCCACTTCCCTTTGGGGCTGCGAAATCGGTGGGTGGCTCCTTGGCCTTCTTAATGTCCAGGGCTAGACAGGCGGTCATCCGCCCATCGACCACTTTAATCATCCCGCCGGCCAGGGGGATGACATTCGGCTTCCCCTCCCGTTTCGGGTCGGACAGGAACATCCAGTCCACGTCGCGATACGTCATCAGACTGATGGCGTATTCGCGGGTCTGTCCACCGTCGGTCATTTTGAATCGGCGGCCTGCGAACGCGATCGTGGGCGGCATCTTCGGGTCGAGCATCCGGGCCTGCCCCTCCTCCTGCCAACTCGTGATCGTCCAAGTGCCGGCCAGTCGTGGCGAGGCGGTCTGAAGCGGCGGCCGGAGGTACAGGGACCGAGCAGGGTAATCGACCACGGTCGCCCATGAATCGAGCATCCACATGCCGAACAGCCCCGTGGGCCTGTCGCCGCTGTTAAACCCATTCAGGTCGATCGCCAGGCCTTCGATCCATTCCCAGTCCTTGTGAAAGTCGTACGGCCCAAAAGTGAGGCCGGGGAACAGCACCCTGCGACCCACCCACCTTTTACCCAGCCCAACCAACTCGGCCTCCTGGCCCAACTTCAGCTTCAGCCGCTTCGCCACCGCCAGGTCGAGTACCGTCTCCCTGCACCCGCTGTCGAGCAGGAACCTCGCTTTTTCGGTGCCGACCGTTCCCTCGACGTATGGCACTAAGTTTCCCCAGGGCCCGACGGTAAGGGGGACGGGGGTGTATCCAGCCCGGACGAGGGCGGGCCGGCGGGCGTCCGTAGCTTTCGCAGGGGGCTTGTCCTCGGCCCCGACGGGCCTTCCGAGAATGACGGTCAAGAGGACGACGAACCACAGACGAATCGGATACAACACGGAGAACCTCCTCGCTCGCGGTAAACAGACGGTCCACCCTCCGAACAAAGCCGCCACATGACCAGATTGGTCAATTTACCGAGAATCCTTCTCCTCGAATATCGAGCATTTCGGGTGCTAGATTTATTGAGGAGTTGTAATTTATTAACTTCCCCGTTCGTATTCCGATAATCTGGAGCAATTATTCATTATTCAAGGTAGGTTGGGTCGCATCAGGATGCCGGTATTGAAAAAGTCTCCGCAAGTCGAAGCCGCTATCCGGCAATGTTGTGAATTCCCTGGGTGAGCGCGTCGGCTTTACACGGACGCAAGCGTCAAACTCGGTCTGGGTGTTGGCCGCCACGATTGACCGCTGCCTTGAAGGTACACGGTTTTGTGTCAAAGTGCGCTGCGCTGCCCAATTGCATCGTACAGTTAGGTTCCCTGCATCTGCAATCCGGCACTGGTCGTATCTGTCACACCCGTCATTCGGTTGCGGTTGTCGAAGCCGAAGGCGATGACTTCTCCGGTGCTGATGTTGGTCTTCTGGATGAGGTTGCCGTTCTTGTCGTAACCGTAACTCGATACCCCGTCGCTGATGAGTTCGTTGGCCGGACCGGTGGTATAGGGCTGCCGAGACCTGCAAGGCAAAACTCACTCTTCGCGGCAGTCCGATCCCACCATTGCCGCGCGCTGGTCGGGCGGTCGCCGCGATACAAAACCCATACATCGTTAATTCGGCTACAATTGCGACCAGAATTTGCTTCGGCACAATTATCACTCAGACGTCCGAATTCCTTTTTCAGCAAGACGCGATGACATGGCCGAGTTGCTAAGGATTTTTTTTGGGTTTTTCTTTCAGACGCAACAGACAAACTTGGCCGTGTTCAGCTATCACCGCCAATAATGACTGATCTTTGTTTATTGCGAAGCGGTTGATCGTACAACATTCTTTTGGGAGCGAGATCGAAAGCACATGTTGTCTTGTTTCCAAATTGAATTTTTCAATGCTACTATTAGTCCCAAGTGCATAGAGAGACTTTCCGTCAGAAGACAGGGCAAGATGAATTAGGGAACGTTGCTTAGTTTTGAACGATTTTACGATCTGTTTTCCGTCTAGATCATAGATCTTCAATGAACCATCGCCGCATGCTAAGGCAAGAGATCTTTCATCAGAAAGCTGAATTGCATCAAGAATCTCTAAGTCACCCTCAAGCTCAAGCGAGAATAACTGTTTTGAGTTGGACACATCAATGACACACGGCCTTCTTTCGAAATCAGCATAAGAACAAAGTATCCGTGACTTAGAGATTCGAAATGCCCTATGCAAAGAATAGTTGCTCTCATAATGATACGGCTTCGAGACATCAAGATCGAAATAGAGTACCTCCTTATCTTGTACGACAAGAATGGAATTGGCTTCGATTGTAAAAATACTCGAAACTGAAGGTTGGGGCACAAAAAATTCCCGGGAATCGCTTTTCTTATGCGTTGCAAGATCCCACCGCGAATACTTTCCATCATTTGAAACCACGACAAGATCTTTCGACTTGGGCGGAATAAGTCCAACAATAGCTGCTGTACTGACCAAGATTGTAGCTTTCAGATCGCCAGTATCTACATCCCAAAAATGTACCTTGCCGTCCTGACCGCAAGTAACCAATTCCTTGGTCGCAGAAGAAAAAATCGGATTTGCAAGGAACCAACGGATTCCAGTTTTTTTAGCGATTGGCTTGCAGAGAAGGTAAGATGGGGTGACGGTCTCGGCGGCCAAGCAACTGTCACAGCAGAACTGGAAAAGCAGACAAGCTCTTAAGATATAAGATCGAATCATCGCTATCTCCTTAGTTAAATGACTGTCTTTGACGACACCTCTAGCATTGTGGAATTCCAGGGTTCATGGTCGAGTCATATTTCCCAAAACAAGAAAGGACAGCCAAAATCTGTTGGTATACAGGGATAGGGAGCTTTGTAAATGCACTTGATTCACAAAGGCTCTTCAACAGTTTTTGTTTCTCAGCATATGGCATATAATCTTTGATATACTCAAGATCGTTTTCGTCGAGAGGAGAAGCCGGCCGAAGACTTTCGAGAATAGACTGCGCCCTGGTGACGATTTCTAGATCACTATGCTTTGTGGCCGCGAACAAACGATCCCGAACTCTGGGGAATTTTGCAGCGAGCTCAGTCGATGTACTTTGCGCCTCCCGAAAAAAAACCGACACTCCGTTGACCGGCGGTCATTTGGCTCGCTCGTACTCGACCAGCACCAACCCGCTCCCCGCCGGGGCGGCGAACTCGGTCGGCTCCTTGCGGATTTGGTCCCGCTGCATCACCAGGGTGAGGGTGCCGCCCGCCACTTTGAGCAGCCCGGTGCTGGCATACTTGAACCCGGCGGCCAACTCATCCGCCTTGGGGTCGAAAAGCCCGACCTGGTAGGCCAGCCCGTCGTCCCGCAGGTGGAATCCGTACTCGTCCAGCCCGTTCGAGCTGGTGAACCGGACCTTGCCGTCCTTGAATTCGATCGCGGCCCTGCCGGGGGCATACTTGCCTCGCTGCCCGTCGGACTCCCAGGCCACGCCGACCCACTTGCCCGCCAACTGCGGCCAGAGCGTCTCCCTGACCGGCCGAAGATAGAGAGTGTTGGTGCCGAAGTCGATCACGGCCGACCCGTTGAGCAGGTCGAAGTTGCCGAGCAGCCCCTGGATCGGCCGGCGCTTCTGCGCTGTAAAGAATTCGTTCATCCCGGTCAGATCGAACCCGGCCCCGTATCCCGCCACCCACGCCCGTCGAGTGTCGTAGCCGCCGATCCGAAGCCCGCGAAAACCAACCATTTCCCCCTTCACTTTCCCGGTCCACGCGTGGCCCTCCGTCGCGCCCATCCGCTTGGCACCCAACTTATTCAGCAGTGCGGTGTCGAACGCCGTCACGGTAGCGCCGGTGTCCACCATCAGGCGAAGGTCATGTTCGCCAACCCGGCCGGCCGTCATCCGCGTGCCGTCCGGTTCCCGATCCAGCGGAACGGCAGTGTACCCCTCCTTGAGGAGCTGGTCGCGGAGCGGGTCGGACGGCTTCTGAGCGTCCGAGGTTCGCTTGAGTTCCAGGAGCACGTACCCGCTTCCTTTCGGGGCGGAGAAACCGGCCGGGAAGTCTTTGCCCTCGCCGAGATTCAGGCACAGAGTCATTACCCCATCCTTCACCTTGATCCGGCCGCCGGCTTCGAATTCCGGCTCGGCGTTCCCGTCCTGCTTTGGGTCGAACATGCCTATGCAGTCGCCCGCAAAGGACGGTGCGTACCGGAGCGCGAATTCACGGGTCTCGCCGCCATCGGTCAGCTTCAGCCGGCGGTCGGCGAAAGTGAATGTCGGCGCGGTCTTCGCGTCGAATTTCCGGGCCGCCCCCTCACTCTGCCAACTCGTCACCGCCCAGGCACCGGCCAGTTGGGGCCACACGGTCGCGAGCGGCGGCCGAAGATACAAAGCCCGGTCTGGAAAATCAACGATGGCCGACCACGAGTCGAGCGTCCCCATCATGCCGAGGATGCCCGTCGGCGCGCCGGGCTGGCTGGACAGGTCGCCGGCCATGACGGACACAGTGGGCCAGTCGTTGCGGGTGTCGTAGGAGCCGATCTTGAGGCCGCGAAGGAGCGCCGGCCGGCCGACGATGCTCCCGCCCAGCCCAACCGACGCGGATTCCGGGCCCAGCTTGAGCTTCAGCCGTTTCTCCAGTTTCAGGTCGAGAAACGTGCCGAACGACCCACTGTCCAGGTCGAACTTCACTTTCTCGGCACCGACCGCGCCGTCAACGGAGAAGATCAACTGGCTGGGGTCGAAGGCGAGTGGAACACGGGTGTACCCGGCCCGAACCAGGGCGGCCCGGCGGATATCCGCGGGCTTCGTTGGCGGTTTGTCCTCGGCCCCGACGGGCGCGGCGAGGAAGACGGTCAAGAGGACGACGAACCACAGACGCATCGGATACAACATGGTGAACCTCCTCACTTACGGGAAACACACGGATCGACGGCACCAGAAGAGGCCAACCTGCTGACGTCTCATCTATCCATACTGATGTCTCTCCCGAGCGTTTTCCCGAAATTCCTTCATTCTCTCCTTAGTTTTCAGGGCTTGGGGGCCGGTTAATTCGATTGTGGGGAATAGTTCAAACCACAGTGTGTACAGACCGAACCCCAGTAACACCTTGAGCGTCAGTATGCCCAACCGACCTATCCGCGCTATGATCACAATGACAAAATCTAATCTACCAAGCCATGGGTGTGGCAAATTTTCCTGGCAAGACGGATGTTGCACGTTTTGTTCCCTCTCCCCGGTACTCCGGGGAGAGGGTTAGGGTGAGATGTACCGATGATTGTCAAGGGCCGTCGAGTGTAATGACGGAACTCGGGGCTGTCTTTTTCTGGGACGGTTATCACTCGATCAGGCGCGTAGATTGCTCGCAGTCTTGCTGGCCGCCCACGTTTGAAGCCGGTGCGTGCCGATCGGACGAATGAAAGACAAATGAGAATTTGGGCGAGCGGGGTTTTAGTGCATGCGGCGTTCTCCGGAGGCAATGCGGCTTGGATGGCTTGCGCCACGATAATACCTATACGGCATCGGAACCCTGCTTGCCTGAAATATTTGCCGCACCCTCACCGTCCACGCTCTACGCTCCACCCTCCACCCTCCACACGTTACTGACTATAAACAACGAAGATGCAATCTTCGCCAAATGATCGCCTTGAGGAGAATGGAGTGAAGCCTGTCAGCAACGAAACGGTATTGCAGCAATTACAGTGGCGCTATGCCACGAAGAAGTTTGACGCCGGCCGGAAAATCCCTGACCCGGAATGGAAAGTTCTTGAAGAGTCGCTGGTCCTCACTCCCTCTTCTTATGGTCTGCAGCCCTGGAAGTTCTTCGTGGTTGGGAACCCCGAGACTCGTGCCAAGCTGCTGCCCTTCACCTATGGACAGATGCAAACGATTCATGCTTCGCATCTGGTCGTGTTCGCCATCAAAAAGTCTCTCGAAGAGGCAGATATCGATCGCCACCTTCAACGCATCGTTGAGGTGCGCGGCGGCAAAGTCGAGAATCTGGCGGGCTTCAAAAAGATGATGCTCGGCAATCTCGTTGCGCCATCGCCTGACTTCGACATCGAGCACTGGGCAACCAATCAGGTCTACATTGCGCTGGGACAATTCATGGCCGTCGCGGCGATGATGGGGATCGACACATGCCCCATGGAAGGATTTCAGCCTGCTCAGTACGATGAGATCCTTGGCCTCGGCAAACTCGGCTATCATTCGGTAGTTCTGGCAGCTGCAGGTTATCGGAGTGCCGATTGCAAGGGCGCAGCACTTCCGAAAGTACGATTCAAAAGAGAAGAAGTCGTCGTACCGGCCGAAGAATAAAGACGAGCTGCGGCAAGGGCGAGTCGGAGGCAGAATTTGAAAATGCATTGCCTGCTGCAACGGCTCTCACCTGCCTGGTCCACCCTTTTGTCCAGGCATCGGACGATCGGGAACCTTCATTGGCTTAAGACTCGATTCGATCGAAAGGATTTGCCAGTTTCGAGGGGGAAGCCTGCTGAAAGCCTCAATGGATCCTTTGGTCCCCGGATTCGCCTTTGCCTCGTTGTAGAGTGTTTGAAGTTCTTTTAACAAGATCGGGTCAGTCGAACGTATAGTAATCTTGGCTGGACTGACACGTCGGGCTGAGAGGGACGCCACCAGGTAGACGGGAATGGTTACACGCACCTCGTCGGGAGTGATCGATAGCGCCGCATGTGAATCAGGGGCACTCATCCTGAGTTCCTCGGGTCGAAGAACTGCTGCATAGCACAAATCTCAAGGAAGTGCAAGGGCGAACCCTGCTCTTTGTCCGGTGTGAGGTGAAAAAACCCCCGTGATTGCAATTCCGCAAATGGCAACTGCTGATTGAGCGTGGATACCACAAGAGAGCCGCCCAAAAGAGCAGCATTCCGGTAGGTCGTGAGCAGCTTTGCTTTTCTCCTGTCGTCGCCGGATTGAGGCGGGTCGGAAGCAGTTACTTCGGGAAGAAAAAAAGTGGCAACGCCCCCAACCACACTATGGGACGGGCGCACAAAGAATGGCGTGGTGACAAATTCGTTTGTGAGAACTTCTCCGAAGGGGCGCTGTTCGGGAGGCAAGGTCAGCAGGTATGTGTTCTCCCATTGAAGACCCGCCCAACGAGTGATCCAATCATCAGCGAACCTTTTCGCATCCTTTTGAAGTTCCCGGTCACGAAACCAAACGAAGTGATTGCCCGCGCTGTTGGATCCGAAGGCATGATCTTCCATTGCCTTCCCTCATAATTCTTGCCCTCACTCGCGGGCATGTGAACGGCGAAGTCAAACACGCCCAATGGACAACGCACCTGAAACATTCGGTCGACCTGATACCCGGTCGGAGTCTGTTCCCAGTTGGCAATGCCGTTGGATTCAACTTGAATCTCGTCTTTCTTGGATTGCTGAAACATTCTCACAATCCGGGACAAGCCGGAACCCAGCCAGTTGGGTGGCATAGTCGAGTTCCATTTGCTCTTTGTTCTTGGGATCGATATACGATCGGGCATTGGGTTCCAGAGTTCGCCAGAATGCTTCGTAGAAATTCTGTTCTTGAACTGCCGGATCCGGGTCCGAAAGATTCTTTAGATTCGAAAACCATGCCATGGTGAATTCTTCTGATTGCCTGTCGAGGACGAATTTGGTGGCATAGAGGTAGGTGGTGTATCCGGCACCGACGAGGATCGTTACCCACCAGGCAATCGTTGCGAGTTTCATCCCCGACCGTGTCCCCTCGGAACGACGAATCTGAATGCGAGCAACTACCGACAAGAGAAAGCCAACGACTGCGACCGCCAGAAACCATGCATTAAGCAGCGGCTTGTGCTTGAAGAAAGCATATCCCCCCAGACCCAGGACCAGGAGGACCAAAACAAAGGCAACACACACCGCGGCGATCGCGAACCCGGAAACAGGCTGGTAACCGGTATCGGTGGCCGGTCGATCGGGGTTCGTGTTGGTCGTCGCTTCGGTCATGGTCAGTCTCCCGGGCGGAATTCGGGAACAAAGCAGATGGACAACTTGTGGCACATAAGCGAAAGATTGGCATTCAAGCGCTTGGGATTCGGCAAGAGGCGTTGTTCATTTCCCGATTCCAGTTCCCAGTCCGTTATTAATCTTCCACCGAACCTTCCGGTGCGGGCAGGTTGACCCGTTCTCGGGCGTTTCCCTCGGTGTCGAGGAAAATCTTATCCTGCAGGATTTCTTGCAATACGATCGCCATACGGTAATTGGTTCGCAAATCGACCAGAGGTTTTGCGCCGGTGTTCAATGCAACCATGCGTTTCTGGATCAATGTCGAAAGCTTGAATCGTCCGCCGACCTTGTTGACGATGGCTTCTTCCTTCAGATCATGGAGCATGCTTTGGATCTCCTTCGTTTTGGGAAAACCGCGATTCAACAAGTCGGCATTTCTGAACCGACCCCTTGAGATCATCATTCACAAGCTGAACCGAATACTCATTGGCCCTTGCCAGTTCGCGCTCCGGCAGTCAGGAGTCTGCGTCGTATTGCGTCTTCGGGGTCGCCTCGAGCTTTGAGGCAAGGAAGGCAGTCGTCGCCCGGAACCCTGATGAAAATAGAAAACACTCCCGGAATCTTGCCCGAACCTGCTCGGCACCCTGCACATCAATCACCAGAATGACACCGATCCCTTGTGAAGATAAGGCTCGACCTCGCCCCGAGGCGTCCCGTAATGATGGTCGCCGTGGACGAATGCATGCTCCAAAAACCGATCCGCGGCAATTTCGCTTTCGAACCGTTCGCGTGTCCAGAAATGGTAATGCTTTCCATCCGTTTCGCCGGCACGTGCGGGTCGAGTGGTTGCCGAAATCGACACTCGAAGCGGCTTGCTGGTTATTCGAAGCAACTCGCCCACCAAGGTCGATTTTCCGCAGCCACTCGGCCCGGAAACGATGATAAGAGGAGCGGTCATCTGTGGGAAGATCCATATGGGGTCACATGGAATGCAATGCCACGCGATTGCCTTCACTGTCTCGTATGACCGCTTTTTGGCCATAGGGTCCAATGGCGTGTTTGGGCTGCAGGATTGCGCCGCCATTTGGTTCGACCTGAGCAATCGCATCATCGAGCCGGCCTTGCACATTCAAATAAATCACCGGGCCATGTTCCGCAGGCACTTCGCCCGGCTTCTCAAACAGACAGCCGGACACGTCGTTCTCGGAATGTGCGAAAACTCCCAATTTCATTTCCGGCATGGGCTGTTCGATCTTTACTTTCAGCACGCGCGAATAAAAGGTGATGGCTCGTTCGAGATTCAACACCGGAATATCGCACCAAACAACAAGGTTTGCCATGATCCATCTCTCTTGAGAAAACCGAATCATTCACACGAGCAGCTGAACTCGCCAGAGTTCGGGAAGCGAAAACCCGAATTCCGGCGAAGTCGGCTACCGACCACATTCCTATTCTACGTTTTGGACCATTTCGCGGATTTTTTCGATAATCGCCTTGATCTCGACAACATGCCGTGAAATCGCGACGTCGCCTGCTTTCGAACCAATCGTGTTCGTTTCCCGGTTCATTTCCTGAGTCAAAAACTCCAGTTTTCGCCCCGGCCCATCGTCTTCCTTCCGGACCACCTCTTCAAACTGTTCGAGGTGACTGCCCAAACGCATGACTTCCTCGGCAACGTCGCTGCGATCGGCGAACAGAGCGACTTCGCGGAGAAGGTTGTCTTCGGTGATCGTGACGTTATATTCGGAGAGAATTGCGCCATCCGATCCTTGAGCCTGGCTCGGTATGAACTCGTCGCAGCCGGCATACAATCCCGAATGCGTTTCAGTTGATCGGCAATCGCCCGGCGATGGGCAAGCAGATCTTCGGCCATCGCTCGACCTTCTTCCCGGCGCATCCGATCGAGGTTCTTCAACGCTTGCTCAAGCGTCAGCTCGGCGGTTCGCCATTCCGCATCATCGGGCCGGCCCATTCGGCCGGCGTCGGACGCAACACCCGGCAAGGCCAGCACCTGGCTCAGAATGGCTGGAGCACTCTCGGGGTAGCCGGCAGATTGACAAATGTGATGCACCTGGGTGATGTAGTCGCCAAGACCTTGGCGTGGACCACTCCCTCGTGGGAACCCATCGTGCGGTCTGCCCGAATGTGGATGAGAATGGTGCCGCGACGAATGAACTTGCGAACCACCTTTTCCAGTTCCGGCTCCAACATCGGGTACGGTTCGGAACCGCGAACGGTAATCTTCAGATGTCGATTGTTGACCGCGCACACCTCAACTGTCAGAGTCAGACCTTCGCTCTGAGAGGACGCTTCACCGAAACCGGTCATACTCAAAAGCACAACCACCCCTTGGAACCCTGAAGGCAAAATCTCAAGACAACCACGTCCCCGACGTTCATGGGAGCATGGTATGGTCTGAATCGCTCCGTATCGGGGTTAGCTGGATGATTTCGTTGGATTGATCGAATGCCCGGCACTGGTATCACCCTTGATGACCTTCACCTGGATCATGATGAGCAACACCCAGATGGCAGCGATGGTGATGGTTATGCGAGTAAACGCATCGCCGGCCTTGGAACCAAAGGGGCTGGAGCCGCCCGCTCCCCCAAAAGCACCGGCCAATCCGCCACCTTTACCGCATGAATCAGAACGACCAGCATCAGAAACAGGCCGAGGCCGATGATAATCAAGTTCAGGGCATGTGCCCAGAAAGATACGCCCAGAATAACCACGCCCTGTCCTCGCGGTGTGGAAGGATCGGTTCGATGCACCAATGGAAAAGAGAATTATCGTGAAAAACCGTCGGGCGTGCTAGTGAGCTTAACGAGCAGCGTTCACGATCGCTAAAAAAGATCCGCTTTCAAACTCGCTCCACCCACAAGTGCGCCGTCCACATCGGGCTGCTTGAGGATGACCGCGGCATTCTCCGGTTTCACACTTCCGCCATACTGTATTGGAAGGGCTTTGGCCCTTTCCTCGCCAAATTGTTTGGCGAATTGTAGTCGAATGAAGGCATGCGCCTGCTGAGCTTGTTCCGGTGTCGCGTTCTTGCCGGTACCGATTGCCCAGACCGGTTCGTACGCGATCACCAACTGTGGCAGCTTCTCACCGGACGACCCCACCAACCCTGCAACAAGCTGCGATTCGAGTACCACCTCGGTTTGATCCGCTTCGCGCTCGGCCAGAGTTTCACCGATGCAAAAGATGACCGACAAGCCCGCTTCGAGAGCGGCTTTCGCCTTGCGATTCAGAAAATCATCGGTTTCGCCAAGCCCATGCCGGCGTTCGCTGTACCCGACCAGTGTGTACCGGCAGCCTGCCTCTTTCAACATTATGGGAGCAACTTCTCCCGTGAACGCGCCCTCCGCTGCGTAATGGACGTTCTGCGCTCCCAGACCACATCGGTCCTTTGAGAACTTCGGCAACAGCAATCAGCCAGGGATAGGGCGGGAATACCGCAACCGTAACATCCGGATTGGGAACACCTTTCGCGACGGAAGATGCAAGTTCCCTGGCTCCGTTCAGGGAGGTATACATTTTCCAGTTACCCGCGATGAATTTCTTTCGCATTGCGCAACCTTCGTGAAGTTAATCGATGATTCGGTCCATTGCTTTGGCAAGTCGTCGAACGTCCTGCATCAGTTTCACGTATTGGGCGGGCAACAATGCCGAGGCCCATCGGAGAGAGCCTTTTCAGGGCAATCGTGTACCTCCACGTGAACGCCATCAGCTCCCGCTGCCACAGAGGCACAGGACATCGAGGGTATCAGATCCGGCCGACCTGTGGCATGACTGGGATCGACGATTATGGGCAGATGACTTTGTCCCTTGACGTTCGGCACCGCGCTCATGTCGAGCATATTCCGCGTCGAATCTTCGAAGGAACGAACCCCCCGTTCACAAAGTACCACGTTCGGATTGCCGGCCGAGAGAATGTATTCTGCCGACATCAGCAAATCCTTGACCGTCGCACTCATCCCCCGCTTCAGCAGAACCGGTTTGGAGGTTTGGCCGACTTCCTTGAGCAAGTCAAAGTTCTGCATATTGCGGGCACCGACTTGAAACATATCGGTAAACTTCTCGATCAAAGGAACCTGTCGCACATCCATGACTTCCGTCACCACGGGCATTGCATGCTTGTCGCCCACGTCCCTCAAGATTTTGAGACCCTTCTCGCCGTGACCTTGAAAGCTGTAGGGACTCGTCCGCGGCTTGAAAGCACCGCCTCGGAGGATGTTGGCACCGGCTGTCTTGACATGGCCGGCGATGGCATCAAGACCCTCAAAACTCTCGACCGCACAAGGCCCGGCAATCATGGCCAGATGTCCACCGCCGACTTTTACCTTGCCAACCATAATCACAGTATCTTCGCGGTGGAACTCCCGGCTCGCCAACTTAAAAGGCTTCAAAATGTGCAGAACCTGTTCGACACCTGGGATCGCTTCCAGGGCTTCGGAGCTCGGCTTCCGCTCATCCCCGATGACACCGACGATGGTGCGTTGTTCGCCTCGACTAATGTGCGACTTGAAGCCAAGTTCGGCGATGCGCTCGATAATATGATCGATTTGCGCCGAAGTGGCATCGGGTCGAAGTACGAGAATCATGGCATATTCCTTGCTTTGGGAGAGGAATACAATTCGCTTTCTATTTCAATAGCGAAGGAATGCTTCCGAAGGCGACATCAATATAGATTTAGAGAAAGAAGAGATGAACTGCAATCCAACCGAACCTTCTCTTCGCCCGCGCTTCAGGTGTCGATTAGCTTTGGACCTTGTTGCAGAAGAGCGACGAGCAGAGGGTTCTCTTAACCTACCCCCATCGCGATAGGGAACGATCCCAAGACGGTTACTTTTTCGCATAGGTCCGTCAGATTTTGGAGTGTCCGCTTCACCTTCGGCTCATCCATGTGTCCCTCAAAATCGACGAAGAAAACATATTCACCCTTCGCCAGGGGCGTGGGAAACGATTCGATCCAGGTTAGATTCACTTTGTTCTGTTTGAAGGGGGCGAGCGTATCGTACAACGCACCGGCACCGTTTGGAATCTCGAACATGATCGCCGTTTTGTCTCGACCGGTCTTGGCGCTGTCGTGGGAGCCGATCACTGCAAATCGCGTTTCGTTGTGGGGTGAATCTTCGATATTCTCGAAGAGCATGCGCAAGCCAAAGCGCACCGCCGCCTCCCGGCTCGCTACCGCTGCAGCTCCCGGTTCGCGCTGGACCAACTGGGCGGCGGCCGCGGTGCTGCTTACTTCATGGAAAGTCGCCTGAGGTACATTCTTACTCAACCAGTTCCGACACTGCGAGAGAGCCTGGGCCTTGCTATAAACTCTCCGAATTTCCGTCTGCTCGCAGTTCGCCAGCAGATTATGATGAATCCTCAGACGAACCTCGGAACAGATTTTGATGTGCGGCAAGCGAATGAACATATCCAGCGTGTCTGCAATCCGCCCATCGGTGGAATTTTCCAGAGGGACCACCCCATAATCGACGTGACGACGATTGACTTCCTCGAAAATGGCGGAGATATTACCCACCGCGATCGGCTCAATGGCTTCACCAAAACGATGAAGAGCAGCGAGATGGCTAAAACTGTATTCGGGAGCGAGGAAAGCGACTTTCAAAACTCGCTGTAAAGCACGCGCTCCGCTGATAAGCTCTCGGAAAATGGCACGAATCGTTGCCTCGCCCATCGGCCCCTTGTTGGTGTCGAGGACGTTCTGGATAACTTCCTCTTCGCGTGCCGGGGAGAAGATGCTTTCGCCATTCTCCAGTTTGACCTTGCCGATCTGAGAAGCCAAACCGGCCCGCTTATTGATGAGTTCCAGGATTTGGAGATCGAGTTTATCGATCTGGACGCGAAAAGATTTGAGTTCCTTGCCCGATACCGAGCCGCGATCCTTGGGAGCGTCGTTGGAACCGGGGTCGGTCTTTCGGGTCATGATAGCGTGGCTCGTATTTCGAGGTCACGGAGCAGGTTGATTTTTGGTAATGTATCGATACGTCAAGAGGGTGTCCACAAGTCTATACAACGAAATCGATCCCAACGATCTTGACGCAAACCTATACAAAACAATCAGTTCGAGCGAGATCCGTTCATGGAGTCGTCAATTCTCGATATTAAGTGTACCCGGCGCGAATCGTTTTGTGTCAATTTGGCAGAAACGACACAGTCAAGGTATTGCAGTCATTGGAATATAGTCGGGCGATCATGCCCCAAGTATTTGTGAACGAAGGAATTACGACAACTTGGCATCAAGAGTTTCTTGACGGCATGTAACTTGCTATTTAACAGGAGTGCAAGTAACCGAAAGTTTAGGTTAGACGACGAAAATACATACAACATTCAGAAAATCCAACAAAGAGAGGTTGGGTACGGTTTTGTGGTGTGCTCCTCACGCAAAGAGCGGGGAGTGAACTGCGTTTCGCCGCAATGCTGTGCTTCTCACGGCGCAGTGAGGATACACTCCCTTTTCGCCGCGTGTGAATCGACCCGCTTCTCCCAAACACAAGGGGCAAAGCAGTTATGGCCAAAGAAAAAATCATCGGCATTGACCTCGGAACCACCAACTCGGCGGTTGCCGTCATGGAAGAAGGTGGTGAGGTCAAGGT
>CAWAMR010000010.1:0-110867 GCA_963783095.1 uncultured Planctomycetota bacterium
CCCGCCGAGGATCATCCGCAGCGCGTGCAGCGAGTGTCGTAATGCCAGCCGTAGCCCGCGGTCGGCCAGCGCCTGGCTGACCGGGTTCGCGAAGCCCGCGTAGTCCACGTCCGCGACCGGCTGGGGCGGCGGGCCGGGATGCAGGTCAACCGGCGCGTTAAGCCGGGCCGCGGTTTCCAGGACCGGCGCGAAGATCGGGTCATCGAGGAACCGGCCGCCGATGGTGCCGCTGATCATCGCGCCGACGAAGCCCAGCTCGCTGACGGCCCGCTCCAGCTCTTCCGCGGCCGCCTCCGGCACGGTGACCGGGAGCAGGGCGAAGGCGGCAAACCGGTCTGGATGCGCGGTGACCATGCCGTGCAGTTCCCCGTTGACCTTAGCGGCCAGCGGCACCGCGGTCTCGGCGGGCAGCATCTGAGGCATCGGCAACACCACGGACAGCACCTGCAGATCGATGCCAGCGGCGTCCATGTCCGCCAGCCGCTCGCCGACGGTGGCGTGCAGCCGGGCCTGCTGTGCCGGGGCCAGCATGGACAAATCCATGTAGCTGCGCATCTCGGGGATAATGTGGTGCTCCTCGACGGCGACGACGCGCATGGCGGTGAGCCTCCTCGAATCGGCGCGGACGCGGCAGGCATGACGTACACAGTGCCGCCACTGCAAGCGGACAGGCGCGCCCGGCGACCGCCGCCCTTGGCACACAGGCCGACGAGCAGCGGCTCACTAATGATCTCATAACGATCGGACATCCTTCCGGGGGCGAACCCCTGATGATGGATGTCCCAGTCAAAGCCGGGTCAGGCCCAAGATCGGGCCAGTTCCGACAGGCCTGTGGGGTTCAGCGAGGCAGAGACGAAATATCCAATGGGAGTGGGCGATGACGCAAAACATCTACGATAACGAGAGTTTCTCGCCGTATACAGCCGCTTGCCGCGCTCGGTTGAGGGGCTTGACGGCGCCCCGGAATGGCCGACTCTGCGCGCGATGCTGCCTGAGGTAAGCGGGCGCCGCGCGGTCGATCTCGGCTGCGGTTTCGGCTGGTTCTGCCGCTGGGCGCGGCAGAACGGCGCGGCCAGCGTGCTCGGCCTCGACGTCTCGGAAAAGATGCTCGATCGCGCCCAGGCCGAGACCGACGATCCGGCGATCGCGTACCAGCGCGCTGATCTGGAGCGGCTGGACCTCCCGGCGGCTTCGTTCGATCTCGCCTATAGTTCCCTGGCGCTGCACTACCTCGAAAACCTTGAGGGCATGCTGCAGGTCGTGTATCGCGCGCTGGCGCCGGGCGGATGGCTGGTGTTTTCTGCGGAGCACCCGATGACGACCGCGCCGACCGCGCCGGGGTGGATGACCGCCCCGATGGCCACGCGACCTGGCCGGTCGACAACTATCTGAGCGAAGGGCCGCGCTCGACCGATTGGCTGGCAAAGGGCGTCATCAAGCAGCACCGCACCTCGCGAGCTATCTCAACCTGTTGATCGGGCTCGGTTTCGCAATTTCCCGCGTCGAGGAATGGGGACCCAGTTCGGAGCAAGTCGCTGCACATCCCGAATGGGCCAACGAAGCGCAACACCCGGCGTTTCTGCTCGTCGCCGCCCGGAAGAGCTAGCGCTCGGGGAAGCTGTCGAGGGAACTGAGCATGAATGATGAAGTTCACACGCCCGCGCCACGCCAGGTCCTGATGAACGGCGAACTGTCCCTGCGACTCGGTCATATCGACTTTCCTTAGAGGAGGGCCAGCGCGCATAGCGGCTCGGCGGGCGCTATCCCTGACCTCCTGCGTCACTCAACGTGACGCTGAAGACCAACGCTTCATGCGACAAGCCTGCCGAACGCTGTCGCCGGGCGGGATCCGCCGTGTCACCCGGCCGCGAAACGGCTGCGTCACGCCCGACCTAGCGCCCTGCACGCGGCATGACCGGACGTCTTGATGTCCTACTGGCCGCTGCGGCGCCTGCCGGCTGGCTCAAAGTGCGCTGAGCGCGGGACACTCCTTAGGTGGCGCCGCCTGAAGACCCTTATTACCGCCGCGACCTCGCGCTTGTTCACCACCGCGGCTTCGGCTTCCACGCCGCGGCCTGCGCGCCCCGGGATCGTGGCGCTGCTGGACCCAGTGCGATCACGAAACGGGCTCGTCCTGGAACTGGGCTGCGGCAGCGGCCTGCTCACCCGGGAACTGACCGCCGCCGGGCACCGCGTCATCGCCACCGATGCCTCCCCGGCGATGCTCGACCTGGCCCGCAGCCACGCCCCGGACGCCGAGGACATCCGCCCGCTGGTCCTTCCCGGCGACGTACTGCCCCAAGCCGACGCCGTCGTCTCGGTCGGCCACGTGCTCAGTCCTGCCCGATGAACACGCCATCGACCAGGCGCTCACCGCGATCGCACGAGCACTGCGGCCAGGCGGCCTGTTCGCCATCGACATCTGCGACCTTGCCTACGGGCAGGCCCGGCACGACGCCCCGCCCGCCGCCCGCGTCCCCGACGACTGGGCGATCATCACCCGATTCTCGCTGCCCGCACCCGCCCGGTTCGTACGCCAGATCACCACCTTCGTCCGCGCCGGCGACGGCTCCTGGCGCCGCGACGACGAGACCCACCACAACGTGCTCATCGACACCGCCCGCGTCCCCGCACTGCTCGCTGCCGAACGGGTCCAGGTCACGGTGTCCTCCGCGTTCGGAACCGAGCAGCTGCCCACCGGACTGCGCGTACTGACCGGGCGGCGCGCCGCCCAGCGAACCGAGGCCGTGGCCACAGGCCACAGGCCGGGATCGAGCCGTTCTTAAGAACCAAGGCTCCGCTGCGCGCCGCCGCGCCCGGCATCGCTCGCGGCGGGCTGCGGCCCTGGGGGGCTCCACAGCAGCGGACCGGGTAGCCGGATACCGATCCACAGACCGGAAGGTGGCTCCGGCAGCACTCGCCTCGTGCCTAAGCCGTGGGCTGTCTTCCCTGCAGGTCGCCGTGCAGCCGGCCGGTGAGGAGCAGGTATTCCCAGTTCATGACGGTGGTCCTGGTTCCGTGGTCATGGTGGCGGGCGAGTTCGGCGAGTGCCTCGTCGAGTTTCTGGGTGCGGCTGGGATCATCGGCGATGCTCTGGTAGACGGCGATGGTCGGGCCGTAGCGGGCCTTGAAGTAGTCACGGAAGTCTGCGGGCTGGGCGAACAGGTCAACCCGGACGGCGCCGCGCCGGGCCGAGATGCCGGTGACCCGGTCGCCGAACAGCTCCCGGACGTGCTGTTCGCTGCCCCACAGCGGCGGCGGCTGCGCCCCGGGCGGGGGCGGGGGCGCATAGGGCTTCATGGCGGCGAACATCTGGCCGATAAAGCCGTCAGGGGTCCAGCTGACCAGGCCGATGGTTCCGCCCGGACGGCAGACCCGGACCAGCTCGTCGGCGGCGGCCTGATGATGCGGGGTGAACATGACTCCCAGGCAGGACATGACCACGTCGAACTCGCCGTCGCCGAACGGGAGCGCCTCGGCGTCGGCCTGCCGCCATTCCAACATCAGGCCCTGCTGCTCCGCCTGCCGCTGACCGGCGGCCAGGAGTTCGGGAGTGAGGTCGCTGGCGACTACGCGCGCCCCGGCCCGGGCGGCGGGGATGGCGGCGTTGCCGGATCCGGCGGCCACGTCGAGTACCCGGTCTCCGGCCTGGATCTGGCAGGCGTCGGCCAGGATCTGGCCCAGGCCGGGAATGATGTCAGCGGCCAGGGCGGGGTAGTCACCCAGGGCCCACATGGCGCGGTGCTTGTCCTTCAGCGCCCGGTCGGCTCCGGGCACAGTTACCGGTGCGGTCATCTTGGATCACTCTCTCGCGGTCGGTGTTCCATCGCGGCTGCAGACGGTGCTGCCACGGAATCGACGCTAGGAAGCAACGGGCCGCCCGGCTAGTACAAGATGTGTACCGCCGCTGGCCCGGCGCGCGGCTGCGCTTTACGCTGCAGGGCATGGGCTCCTCCTACCACCAGTTCTGCCCGGTGGCTAAAGCCATGGAGCTGCTGGATGAGCGGTGGACGATGCTGATCGTCCGCGAGCTGGTCACCGGCAGCCAGCATTTCAACGAAGTGCGGCGCGGGGTACCACGGATGTCGCCAACACTGCTGTCCAAGCGGCTGAGCCAGCTCGTCCGGGCGGGAATCGCGGAAAGGCACGACGACGGCGGCGACGTGCGGTACACGCTCACTAGCGCAGGGCGCGAGCTGCAGCCGGTCGTCGAGGCTCTCGGTGTCTGGGGAACCCGCTGGATCGGCGAGATCGGCGATGAGGACCTCGACCCCAAACTGCTGTTGTGGGACATGCACCGCAACATCAATCATCGTGCTGTCCCGGCCGGGCGGACTACCATCCACTTCACGTTCCCTGACACTCCCGCGCACAGCCGAGACTGGTGGCTGGTGATCACCACAGGCCAAGCCGACGTCTGCGACGCCGACCCCGGCTTCCCGGTCACCGTCACCATCACCGCCTCCCTGCGGCACATGATCCAGGTCTGGCGCGGCGACCTTGACTGGCACACAGCCCGGCGCAGCGGCAATATCACCATCACCGGCCCCGAAGAACTGCGCCGCGGCGTCCCCCAATGGTTCACGCTCTCAAACTTCGCCCCGGTAACGCGGCCCGTCCAACCCGCGCCCAGCTGAGACGGGCAAATATCATCAGCTGGGAAGGCCGGCCCAGCCGTCGGCCGCCGGCGGCCAGGAAGATCAGTCCTTCGGCGCGCTCGCCGATGGCCAGAACCTGGCGCGGCGCACATGCGAGACGGCCGGTGACGTCCGGCCTTGTGACCTGTAGGCGGCAAATTGCGGACGTGCACCCAAAGTGCGGCCGGGAATTATGCGCTCTGCCGATGCCGGCCACGCCCTCCTGTTCCAGGACGCAGCGAGGTTCATCCGAGCCGTCGAGACCTTTACGGGCTGAAAACCGCACAAGCTCAGGTGTGCAAATTCGGCGAGCTGCAAACCGTCTCACAGTCGTGACGACGCAGAACATGGCATTCTGTGCAGTCCGATCGCACCAGACACTCACTCGATGCGCGGCGCATAGTCGGCGATCTGGCCGGCCGTTCGCGTGACGGGGATATGGCGAGCACGGTGGTTAAGCGGTTCGCTCGGTGCCTGCCAGAGGTCCCATCAGCGGGATGGAGGAGAAGACGGCTACAGTCTGTGTCCGTTCGCCGGACGCGGCGGCGATCACCAAATGAGGGCAGCCGATCCATCCTCATAGAATGCCGCCCGATTCTAGATAGTGCGGCCGGTAACAACGTCTTCGCCTCGTTCACAGACGGATACTGGTCCCAGGTACGGCCGTCCAGCAGGCGCCCGCCTGCCTTAGGTGTGGGTCCGCCGATCTGTTTGAAGAACAGCGGAATCCGCATGCTGACGCAGCGGTCACGCAAGTCACGCACCCAGCCCAGGTCCAGCGGTCGGAAATCGGGGCCGTTTCCCCCGCCGACGATCACCCAGTGGATGCCGTCGAGGCCGAGGCTCGGGCTTGGGCCGAGCAGGGCGCTCTTGGCTGACACCTTCGGGACCACCAGCGTGGCACTGCTGACCGACAAGGCGGCAGCCTCAGCGAACTGGCCGACCTGCTGTCTGCCATACCCGGCAGGAGGTGGTGCCGTATTTCGGCCTCGGGCGCCGTGGCGTGGCCGCCTGCGCTTCCACTGCCCGGCTGTGAGCCGGTACACAGCCGGGACAGGTGGGTGATCCCGGATGCATGAGCCACGGTTACGGCTGCTCGGGGCCACCGTGGCGGACCTGCATGCGGACGGTGACGGTGAACAGGTGCCGGTGCGGCTGGAGTCAGTCCTGCAGTTCTGTCCGCAGCCAGACCGTGGTGTCCGGCGGCAGCATGCCGCCATCGAGCGGGTCACTGGCCAGTATCACTGCGCGGTGACTGGGCAGCCCGACCGAAGCGGCGGACAGGTTCGAGACGCAGCGCACGCTGGCGCCACGATCGAAGGCCAGCACCCCCTCGGCCGATGGCAGCCACGTCATCGAGCCATCGCCAAGCCCAGGCTCGGCTCGCCGGAGGCGCAACGCACTGCGGTACAACTCGAGCATCGACCCCGCTTCAAAAATTCACCTGGGAACGCCAATCTCCTGATTGGCAAACTGTCAGCTACCGGTGCTTTTGTCGCGCCCCGCGTCCCGCATCCCGCACCCGCAATCACCTTTTGGGTCTTGGAATCTGCATCACAACAGGATCGGGCATCAGCGAATCGAGAACCGTTCCTTTATCCCCGGCTCTGCGGCTTCATGCCGGCCAATTGCTTTTGCGCCGCCATCAACGCCGGATCGTCCGGCTGGAGAACTGCCCAACGGTCACCATGCTGTAGTACTGAGTGTGCATTACGTAACTATCATAAGCGGATGGTTTCATTTGCGCAGATATTCTGCCAGTGAGGTCGCTTGCAGGGCCGCGGCATTGAGATTGTCGCCCAGGTGGCCAGTCGATTTCCCGATCGCGGTTCCGCTATTGTTTCGATCCATAACCGTCGGTGCTCCGCTGTACACGCGGACCACCAGGGTATAGGGTTTCGAACATTTGAGGAGGTTATAAGGGTTCCCGGCATTGAGAGGTTCTACGATCGGATAGATGTCCTGCGCCTGCGGCTTGGCGCGGAATGGTCATATTCGGTGCAACCATGGCGGTTCGGAAGGGATTGGCACTGCTGCGATCCTCAGCAGGCTTTTTCTGACCCGGCTCAGGAGCGCCCTTCAAGATCATGCGCTGGCAGAACTCTTCCGGAGGGGCCTTGAATTTCCGCACGTCGCTCAGGTAATCGCCGCGGATTCCATATTCACCATGATCCCCTTCGGATGCCCGATAAGCACACAGAACTCGTCCGAAAACTGCATGGTCATGATCCGGAAACGACCTGCCTCTGCCTGGGGATTCTGTTTCCTCATCGACTGGACAAACTCGTCATACTTTTTGCGTAAATCTTGCACACGCTTTGTCTCTGCCAGTCGTTCATCCCTGTTTCCTTCAAACAGATACGCGGGCACCTTGTACTCGCGCATGATGTACTCTGCCATCGACTCGGCGAGTTCCCTGGCATTGTCGCATTTGAAGACTTGAACGCAGATCAACCACGGCCCGGCATCGGGCGTGAGCGCGTATTTGTAGGAGCGGGCATCATCGCGCAGCGCGGGCGAACTTAGGGGCGTATAGGGATTCTGGGCCAGGACCGTGGATGATAGGATACTGCTTCCGGCCAGCATTAGCGCCAGGATTGACCCGTTTCGCATCCGCGTCTCCTTGATTGCGATGGTTTGAGAATTTCAAGTAGGTGGTGCCAATACCCCAAAACAGGGAGCAAGGCCAGAGCAATTTTTTCCTGCTCCTACTCTTACTCTTACTCTTACTCTCATTCTTGCTCGTCTTGCACGCGGCTGTTGCGAACGCGCATACGTCAATTGAAGAAGAGTAGGAGTAAGAGTAAGAGTAAGAGTAAGAGTAAGAATAAGAGTATGAATAGGACCTGAATCTTGTGAGGTATCATAGCAGTGGACGACTCCCAGCCGTGGTGGTTGTGGCCGAATCTTCTTTCGCTGGACGCGCCGGCCGTCGCGGTCGTCTGGCAGTCTTTTCTTGCCGCTGAAGAAGGCGTTGTCGTGCCGGTCGCGGCGATGGTTGCTCTGGCGTTGACTGTATGGGGGATCTACCTTGCGGATCGGTGGCTCGATGTCCGCAATGGGAGCCACGGTAATACCGCCCGACACCGATTTGCTTCACGGAATCAATGGAGTGTCGTCGGTTTGGCTTCGGTCGTACTGATCATGGCCTGCACCATCGCCGTGGTTGGCCTCCCCGGCCGATATTTGAAGGTCGGCGGAACGGTGGCTGTGTTTCTTCTGGGCTATTTCGCCGTGGTCCATATTCTCGCCCGTCGAGCAAGTTTCAAGGGTCTCAAAGAGACGTCCGTTGGCGTGGTCTTTGCGATCGGGGTTGCCATCCCCCTGATGGTGGGGCCGGCCCCGATCCGTTTGGAATGGGTTTCGGGAGTGATAGCGTTTGGCGGCCTATGCGTGATGAACTGCATCCTCATCAGCCGATGGGAAGAGTCCCCGGCCTTGGCCCCATCCAGTTGGATCGTCCTGGCCGCGAGCGGGGTTGCCGTTGCTGCTTCGTTTGCCGCGAAAGCGCCGGTGACCGGCGCGGTACTCGCGAGTCTGGCGCTTCTGGCGAGCCTGGTTTTGCTGCAAGAGCGGATTGCAACCCGCACTCTCAGGGTTCTTGCCGATGCAGTGCTTCTTTCTCCCCTCATCGTAACGGTGTTTACATGACACCGAAAGCCGTCATTCGACCGGATCGCCCCCATTTACCAATTCCTCGAACGCATCACCTACGGGCCGCTCCTGCACCGGTGCCGGACTGCCCACCTCGATCGACTTCGGGGTAGCGAGCGGGCCTTGATTCTCGGGGATGGGGATGGTCGATTCCTCGTCGATCTACTGAAAGTAAACCGACGTGTTCTGGTCGACAGCCTGGATGTTAGCCCGGGAATGATCGCACTGGCCCGTCGCCGGTTATTGAAGACTCACGGGAGCGTGGAACGAGTTCGCTTTATACTCGCCGACGCGCGTGCATCCTTTCGGTCGGATGCTCGGTACGACCTGATCGTTACCAACTTCTTCCTGGATTGTTTTCCTGGCGATGAACTCGGAACGCTCATCGAACGGGTGGCATCCTGTTGTCTGCCGGGCGCACTCTGGCTCGACGGAGATTTTCGGCTACTGCCCGGCAGGTGGACGGGAGTTGCCGCGCGGGCAATTCTGGCAGGGATGTATCTGTTTTTCGCGCTCACGACTCGGCTCCAGGCCCGCCGACTCACCGATTCTGCCGGGTTCCTTGCCGCAAACGGGTTCACTCTGGTTTCCGAAGTGTCTCGGCTACGGGGATTCTTATCGTCGCGCGTTTGGCGCAAGCAGGTCATCCAACGGTTCGGATAATCCGAGGGAGATTCCGCCAAAGGAAAGCGGAAGTGTCTCGTCATTTTCGGCGTATCCTCATAGATTCATCAAGGTTCTCCCGCCCTCTTAACTTCTCCCGTGGCCGTAGAAAGCCGTACCGATGAATGCACCAACCTACGAAAAATTAAAAGCCCCGACCACCGGAACTCGCGTCACCGTTGAGGGCGGCACATGGAAGTTCCCCGACGACCCGATCGTCTGCCTCTTGCGCGGCGACGGCATCGGTCAGGACGTCGGCGGCTCGCCGGGCATCACCACCTGCGCCGTCAAGGTTCTCGACGCCGCCGTCGAAAAGGCCTACAAGGGCAAACGCAAGATCGTCTGGTTCGACGTTCATGCCGGCGACGTGGCCCGCGCCATGTACAATCCCGGCGTAAGCGATGAACAGGTCAAGGCCCTCCCCGAGGATGGCCAGCGCAAGATCTATCTTCCCGACGACACGCTCAAAGCCTTCGAGTATTACCAGCCTCGGCCTGAAAGGGCCGCTCACGACGCCGATCGGCGGCGGTTTCCGCAGCATCAATGTCTTATCTGCGTTTCCGGTTCGACCTCTACGGCTGCGTGCGTCCCGTGAAGTACTTACAAGGGCGTCGAGGCTCCAAACAAGCAACGCCAACAAGGTCGACATGTGCATTTTCCGCGAGAATACGGAAGATGTTTATTGCGGCATCGAATTCAAGAGCGGCTCCGACAAGGCCAAGAAAGTCATCGCGCTTCTCCGCGAACTCGGCTACGGGCCGGACCTGGTGCTCGATTCCGCCGGCATCGGCATCAAGCCGATCTCGCCGGAACGCACGCGCCGACTGATGCGCATGGCGATCAAGTACGCCCTCGAAAAGAAGTGCCCCAGCGTGACGCTCGGTTCACAAGGGCAACATCATGAAGTTCACCGAAGGGGCGTTCAAGGATTGGGGCTACGAGCTGGCGAAAGCCGAGTTCCGCGACAAGATCATCACGGAAGAGGAAGTCTGGGACGACATGAAGCCCGAATCGATCGCGCTGCGCGGCGGCAAGAAACCGGGCGACGCCAACGGCCGACTACTCATCAAGGACCGCATCGCCGACAGCATGTTTCAGCAGATTCAGCTTCGGCCCGATGAATACTCCGTGGTCGCCACGCCCAACCTCAACGGCGACTATCTCTCGGACGCGGTCGCCGCGCTGACCGGCGGCATCGGCCTGGCCGCCGGCGCGAATATCGGCGACGGCGCGGCGATGTTTGAGGCGACCCACGGCACCGCCCCCAAGTACACCGGCAAGAACATGGCCAATCCCGGCGCGGTGCTCCTGTCGGGCGTGCTGATGCTCGAGTTCATGGGCTGGTTCGAGGCCGCCGATCTGGTCAACAAGGGCGTCGAGAAAACCTTCGCCGAGAGCGACGAAACCGCCAAGAAGGGGCCGGGCGGCAAGCTGTACGTCACCTACGACATTGCCCGTCAGTTCCCCGGTTACGGCGAACAGGCAGGGGCAAAGAGTTCGGAGTTTGCCGATCGGATTATTCAGCACATCAACGGGATTTGACACATGCTGTCGGTGAAACGGAAGTCCCAAGCTGTCACCACCACTTCTCGCCCGTCGCCGGTGGCGGCAAGTGGTAGAATGCCAATGGAACATTAGTCATTGGTGGAGAGACTCGATGAGCCTGGACGAAGCGGTAATAGAGGGCACGATTCAACCCGATGGCACGCTGGTGCTCGACGAAAAGCCGAACCTTCCAGCCGGCCGGGTCCAGGTTATTGTGCAGACTCTTCCCGTGTTGACGGAAGGCGATCCATTCTGGGACATGATGAAGGAGATTTGGGACGGTCAGAAAGCACGCGGACACGTTCCGCGCAGCACGGAGGAAGTGGAGGCAGAACGGCGGGAAACGCGAGAAAGCTGGGAAGAACGCCAAAAGGCGATCGAACGGCTTCAGGAAGAATCGCGCCGTCTGCGGGACCAGCAGCCATGATGATTTGCCTGGATGCCAATTGCGTGATCTACCTCATCGAACGCAATCCCATCTGGGGTCCGAAAGTTGTCGCACGTTTGGCAGCGGCGAGAACAATTGGGGACACCGCAGCCATGTCCGATTTGGCGCGTTCGGAGTGTCTGATCGGTCCTCTGAAAACCGGCGACGCTGCGGTGCTTGGCCGACTACCAGCGATTCTTTTCGAGTCCGACCGTTCAAATATTACCGTTGACGGCGGCTGTTTGCGAGCGGGCTGCAGAGGTGCGTGTGGCCTCTGCTTTGAGAATCAAACTGCCGGACGCCTTGCACTTGGCGAGCGCCATCGTACATGGATGCGGCTTGTTCTTGACGAACGATGCGGCATGGCTCGATGTAGCGCTATTCCCGTGGAAGTGCTGACCTGAAGGCAGACGGCTGGAAGCCGCCGCTACGACTCACGCCAGTCCCATCTTTCCCGACCCATTCGCACCAACGAGCGCACAAACTCCGTCCAACTGCCATTTCACATGGCGAAGCCCGCGAAAATTCCTCGCTTCAATCGTGATACTCATTCCTGTTCTCCGGTTGGACATCCTCCGTGACCACTTTACCATGTGCGATGAGCAATCGGTAGTCCTGCATCCGTGGCAGTTAGTGAACCCCTGCTTCACCCACGAAACGAAAAGAACCAACCCACCAGGTTGGTTCTCTCTTCGTTTGATCCTCATGGTTCGTTGAAAGTTCGCTCACTTATGGTCGGATCGGCATTCCAGTCGGGCCGCCGTTGGGGATTGGTCCAGGTCCGCTCCCAAGAGCCACCATGCCGGGGCCGGCAGGCACATTCGCATTTGTGTTCGTATTCGTGTTGGTGTTCACATTCACATTTGCATTCAACACCGGCGGTGCTGAGTTGTAGTAGCTGACCGGGTAGAAGCAGTTTGAAGGCTGACACCAGTAGTACCACGCATAGGTATATGGGCAGTAGAAGCAATTGCAGCCATATCGGCTCGAGTAGCATTGGTAAGTCCAGTGGTTCCAGTTGCGTCCCGAGTAGTAGTGCCCACCGCTGAACTTGGTTCCATACGAGTTGTGAGAGATCGTGTGGTTGCTGTGCCCACTGCTGGCTGGATGTCCACCGGCGTGTCCGGCGGAAGCGGTGTTGGCAAGGGCAAGGGTGGTCAGAAGGGCGGCACTCATCAGAATCGATCGCATGACTATCTCCTTCAAGAGAAGTTGGTTTGTTTTCGAGGATCGTTTTCCCGAGTCCCTTTGACTCGTTCGTTCATCCTCGACACCTCCTTATTGGGCCAATTCCCAACCTGTGACCGAAGAAAGTTGCTTTTTTTTTCAGAAATATGGAAAAAGGCTTGGGACGCTCATCTTGCAAGCAGCTTGAGTAAACTCGTCAGATATCGTATGACAACCACCGCAATGCCCATGCCCACCATCCCCAGCACGATCATAAGCGTTACCAAAAAGCGAAAGCTGAGCGTCATTGTTCCTTCCGTCGAAAGAATCAACAGCATTGCGCCGGTGAGCGGGACAACGGTTGCGAAGGATTTGAAATGCGCCCAGCCATCTCCCCGCGAAGTGAAGTTCTTTCTCGTAGGATTCGCGCGAAGATTCCGCGTTGAAGAGCGGCGGTAGAAACACTCGGAGAACCAGAAATTGAATGGCGAGATACGAGTAGATCAGAGTGATGACACAACATAAAGCGAACGAGATGAAAAAATGGGCATAAGTCTGCCAGGGAACTCCACCCACAAGAAGGTCGATGCTCAGCGGAAAGAACATTCCCCCAGGAAGCCAGCCTGCCAGAGCGAGGACTACTTGAAGGGTACTGAGTTGCAAGAATCTTCGCCGTAATCGATCCACTTCCTCACCCGACATCGGCTCTCGATGCACATGACGAATCCAGTCTCTTCGGAGCCGGTACAAGAACCAAACTGCGATGCTGATACAAGGAATGTAGACCAGTGCGTTGTAAGGTGGGATCAACGATACGAATGCCGCTTGTTGTGCAGGCTGGAGGTGCATCTCCACCATGTTGTAGATGATATTGGGACCTGTCGCAATCAAATGGGGCGTGACGATCATCAACAAAATGGCAGAAAACGGGTGTTTCTTTGCGAATCGAGTCAGGCGGCCGGCGGGAGGAAGTGAGGATTCGATTGCCGACAATTCAGCGGCGCAGGAGCGCCTGAGCCAAAGCCTGGGCGTCCGGATAGCGCTGTCGGGGGTCCGGATGCAAACACCGGCGCAACACGCGCCGGACCACGGGTGGTATTCGCTCGCTGTCGGCAATCATCGCCTCCAAAGGTTGCCGACGAAATGTCAGAAGCTCCGGCAAAAAATCCCTGATCTTCCTCTCCGCCAAGGGAGGCAGCGGCACATCGCCGGTGAGGAACTCCACCAAAACAATCCCGAGCGAGTAAAGATCGGATTTGGCATCGACAGCGCCCGATTCATCGGACGATTTTCGCATAAAGGCGGCGAGATGTTCGGGGGCCATATAGACAAAAGTACCGCCTACTCCCGAACCCGAGTTTCCACTCGTATCGACGGCGACATTGAAATCAGCCAGGTGTGGCTTGCCGTAACGGTTCAGAAGAATGTTGGCAGGTTTGATGTCGCAGTGCAAAACCCCGCGAGCATGGGCGAATGCCAATGCTTCGGCCAACCTCGCACCGAGCCGGCAAACTGCCTCTGCGAAATTGCTCTGGGCCAGTTCCTCACGGAAGCGCAATGCAACCGGGTCGAAACCGATCGCTTCGGTCGCCAATTCATCGAGAGTGTCGAGGAGAATCTTCCCTGAAGATCGGTTCCCCTTTTGATGAAGGTGAGCAATCACTTTCGCGAGTGTTGGGCCTGGGACATATTGCAGGCAGAGGCAGTGTTTTCCGCTTTCGGCATCTGCAAATTCGGAGTAGACCCGAACGATGTGATCGTGTTCCAGGCCGGCCAGAGCCAACCCTTCACTGTGCCCTGGACGTTCGGAAACCTTCAATGCGACGTCGCGCTCCAGGGAAATTTGACGAGCCAGATAGACTGCTGCGAACGCGCCGCGTCCTAACTCGCGGAGGATCACAAAATCACCGAATGCTACAGGCGGAGCAGGGTATTGCGCAAGATTCTTCATCAGTGCAGAACCGGGGGGTGGTCCTTGGATCGTCTTTTCAACGGACGCCGAGTTGGATAGGGCAAAGATGTCCGTTTTCGGAGTCGGAGACGGGTCGATTGACATGGCGATGATTCAACGAGATAGACGATCAATTCCACCGATCCAGAGCGGGTCGGCAGTATTCGTAGAGATCGAGTTCCATGAGTTCGGCCTCAAGCGATTCGCGGTTTGGATTGTCGATACTTTCGGCCAAATCCGCAAGCAGAATATCGGCGAACTTGTCCCGCGCCCTTTGGAGAGCCTTCCTCATCGTGGCAGGAACGATCTGGCGCTTCAGATCGACGCTCAAGATGCGCGCCATTTCATCGGAGTGCTGATCGGGATGGTCGACGCGGTAGCGCAAGACCGTGTGATAGGGCTGCCCGGATTGGCTCTCCAAGTTCGATAACGCTTGCCAGGCACGCTCCATCAACTCATCGCGCCAACAACGAACGAACGTCGCGTCGAGTGCGGCTTCGGCTTCATCCAGGACTTCGGGTTCTGGAGCATTTTCAGGAAGTGCTCGCGGCAAACGCTGCGCTTTTCGGCGCGATTCGTAAATCAGGTTGCGAAGGATACCTTTGAGAAAATCCCGAAATCGACCTCGTGAAGAATCCGCTCGTCGATAAGCGCCCTGAAGAAACAGTACGGCAAATTCCTGAGCCAACTCCTGGGCTTGCTCCTCATTACGAGTCGCTCCGAGCAGATAGCGCTGCACCGTGCGCCCATAACGCTGAAGCAAGTTCCATAGCGCAGCCCGTCCCTCGGGTAAGTTCGCATCCGCTTGAGCTTCGCGGATTTGTTCCCAACAGGTCGAAATTGCGCTGAGACGCTCGTTGGAAATGTCCATGTGTTCCCATTTTCGGAGAACAGTTTTCAGTTTTCAGTGTTCAGTTAGAAACACCAGAATCTTAGCTGAACACTGAACACTGCTCTCTATGCCACAATTTCCTTGACCACCTTGCCGTGCACATCGGTTAATCGAAAATCTCGCCCCGCATAGCGGAACGTGAACTTCTCGTGGTCGAAGCCCAGCAGATGTAAAATAGTCGCATGTAAGTCGTGGACGTGGACCTTCTTTTCCTCGGCCTTGAACCCAAATTCATCCGTCGCTCCGTGTACATAACCGCCTTTAACACCCCCACCCGCCATCCACATGGTGAAACCATGATGGTTATGATCGCGTCCGTTGATTTTGCCCTGGTTCGAGCCTGGTGTCGGTAACTCCACCACCGGTGTCCTGCCAAACTCACCGCCCCAGATCACCAGCGTTTCTTGCAGTAGCCCCAGTCTTTTCAGATCAGCGAGCAATGCCCCAATCGCTTGATCGCATTGCTTGGCCAGTTTGCGATGTTCGATCGCAAGATCGTCGTGGCTATCCCAGGGCTGCCCCTGTCCGTGCCAGACCTGCACAAACCGCACGCCGCGCTCAATCAGCCGCGCGCTATGAGTATTTGTCGTGCCTGCGTCCCAGGGCCATACGCTTCCAGAATATGCTTGGGTTCTTTGTTCACGTCGAAGGCATCTGCTGCTTCCATCTGCATCCGATAGGCCAACTCAAACGATTGAATGCGCGATTCCAGTTGGGGATCGTTGGGGCGCTGGGCCTTGTGTTTCTCGTTGAGTTGATGGAGAAGATCGAGTTGCCGGCGTTGTTCCGAATTGCCGGTGTAGCGGTTCTTGACATTTTGAATCAGTTTCTCGATGTCGGTGTGCTGGGTGTCGATGTAAGTTCCCTGGTACACACCAGGGAGAAACCCCGCCTGCCAGTTCTGCGATTCCTGAATCGGATAACCGCCCGGACACATGGCAATGAATCCCGGCAGGTTTTGGTTGATGCTGCCCAGACCATAGGTGACCCAGGAACCCATGCTCGGCCGGATCTGTCGAGCCTCCCCACAGTTCATGAGCATCAGCGACGGTTCGTGGTTCGGCACATCGGCGTGCATCGACCGGATGATGCACATGTCGTCGATATGCTTTGCCGTATGTGAGAAGATTTCGCTGACTTCGATCCCGGATTTCCCGTACTTCTCGAACTTGAAAGGTGAGGCAAAGGCCGCTCCCGTTTTTCGCTCGGTGGGCAGATTCGGTTTGGGTAACGCTTTCCCGGCGTTCTTCGTCAGCGCCGGTTTGGGATCAAACGTATCCATGTGCGCGGGGCCGCCGTTCATGAAAAGATGGATCACCCGCTTCGCTTTACCGGGAAACTGAGGCTGCTTGGGCGTGAGCGGATTGAGTGTATCCGCTGCCGAGAGGACGCCATCCTGAAGCAACGAAGCCAGACCAAGGGCACCGAAGCCCATTCCAGATCTTTGGAGCATTTCACGGCGCGACGGCGAAGAAAAGAGATTCATGGTCATCGTGGCAAACTCCCGGTCCGGCATTTAGAGGGTAAACAATTTGTGTACGGGGCATGAAAAACCCGAAAGAACATCTTCCCCACTTAGCACTGCGTTATCGTGAAGCAATCGACCTTCATCCGGCTGGCGATAGATTGTCACGCATTGAAGCTCAGGATCGACGACCCACACGAGACGGACACCCGCAAAGAAATATTCGCGGAGCTTGTCGCGTATTTGGCGTGGAGTGTTGCTTGGCTCACTTCTTCGGCCCAACCAACTCAACAAAGTTTCCGTCCGGGTCGCGCACGATTGTCAGCCACATTTCCTTGGCAATGCTCGCCGGGATTTCCTTGGGCGTCTTGGCGATCGGCTTGACTCCTGCTTTCTCCAGGCGTTTCAAGGCGGCGCTGGTATCCGCAACCATGATCGTGATGTAGCGGAAGCCAAGTTGAGAGTGAATAAACTCGGTGTCGCCCTTCTTTGGCTTCTCCTTGGGCAGTTCCATCAACTTCAAGGTGGTTGCACCAGGCCCGTCACCCAAGGCCAGTCTGTGAATCTTCAAGCTCGCGCCGTTGGTAAGCCCGACGTCCTTGGCGAATTCGCCCGAGACATCGAAGCCTGGGAGTTCCTTGAAACCGATTGCTTCCGTGTAGAATTTAACCGATTTCTCGACATCGGCAACGACGGTGCCAAGATCGATCGTTGGAGTGGCAAATTCGCCGGGAACCTTATTGTCGGCGATCTTTGCCGCCGCAAGTGCATTTCGCGCATTTTTGAGTTGTTCCAGCGCTTGTCGTCGAGCTTCCTCAGCACGTTCTTGAGCTAATTCGGCCTGTAACTGCGCCTTTTCGGCTTCCCGCCGGGCCTTTTCGGCTTGCCGGCGCCAGCTCGGCTTGTTTTAACTTCTCAATATCCTCTTGACTTTGTGCTGCGCCGTCGGCACGAACTTCGCCACTGTCCTGCTCCCGCTGAGCAGCGCAGTGCTACTTCGTCGGCGAGTCTGCTGGCCTCTTCGAGTGCCTGACGAGCCTGCTGCTCCTTGTCGTGCGCCCGTAAAGTCTGAATATATGTCGTCGCGCAAGAAGGGAGGCGGCGACGACGACCAATCCGAAGACAAGACGATTCATATGAGAGTCTCCATCGAAAAAGTAGGATAGAGATGATTGTATCCAAAGTGATGGCAGCGATGCAACGGTTTGCATTGCCGACAAGTCGGAAGAGTCAAACTGCTGTCGGCACGAGTTTGTTCGCGGGCGGCTTTCGCAGATCCCAGACGAGCTGGGCGCAACGCAACATCCAAAGTATGTAGTAACTGATGTCGATTTCCCACCACTTGAAGCCTTGATTGGCGGAACTCATGTAGTGATGGTGGTTGTTGTGCCAGCCTTCACCGAGCGTCACGATGGCAACCAGCGCATTATTTCGGCTGGCATCCGTCGTTTTGAATCGTCGCGATCCGAATACGTGACAGGCGGAGTTCACGAGGAAGGTGCCGTGATAGAGCAACACGGTACTGATGATGAAGCCCCAAACGACCCCGCTCCAACTATCGATCAGGAAGCAGAGAATACCAAGAACCAGACCGGGGAGCCAATGAAATGTTTCGAGGAAGCGAAGCTCCGGGTACTTAACCAGGTCCCGCATATTCGAAAAATCTTTACCTCGGTTCCGCGTCGAGAGAACCCAGCCGACGTGCGACCACCAAACCCCATGTTTGATGGGTGAGTGCGGATCATCTTCTTGATCGGAATGCTTGTGATGACGGCGATGATTCGAAGCCCACCAGAGAGGACCCTTTTGTAGCGCACTGCATCCCAACCAGGCCAGGACAAATTGGAAGAGCCGGCTCGTTTTGTAGGCGCAGTGCGCAAAATACCGGTGGTAGCCGGCGGTAATGCCGAACATTCGGATGAAGTACAAGCCAGCGCACAAACTCAGGGAGGTCCAGGTGACCGGGACAAAGAACACAAATACCACTGCGAGGTGAATGGCCAGGAACGGCCCTTTATTAATATTGAGGGCAATATAACGCAGTGCTTGGAAGACATGGGACCGAGGCGCAATCATGGATGTAACAGCTTGCCCTGTCGTCGGAGGGTTCAAACAAACTCCTCGCCAAATGGCGTCAGAGTGATAAGAGAGAAATCAGAAGGTTGGATTCGCAGCGATCAAGTGATAGGGGCTGTGGTACCTTTGCGGATGGCTCGTTGCTTCCGCAATTCAGCGCACGGCGCAATTCGCATGGCTTCTCGTAATATTCATGCTTGCGCAGTTCTTTCTTGAGCCCGCTGCGCTCCAACAGTTTCTTGAATCGGCGCAAGGCCGCGCCAATGGGTTCGCGATCGTGAACACGCATCTTGATGGCCATGAAACCTCACTTGCCTTTTCCCCTCCAAGTATCGGTGGAGAGGCATCACCATGAATTCAGCGAATGCTTTATTCTAAGATATTCGTCCGCCGGAACAACCTGCTCTTGCCAATTTTTTTGCGGATTCACGAACGGAACCCTCCAAGAGACGTGAGCCGGGCTTCGAGTATTTCCCCTACCCGTTCTGTTTTGACAATTCAACCGCAAAAACGGCAACCGGGTGGAGGATCCAAGAATCCGATACCCGGCTGCGATTATTTCGTCGGAATCAAACGACTTACATCAGCTGCTAAGGGGGGGGTGGGGGCATCATTGTGGGTGGGACATAGGACGGAGAACCCGGGATCGTTGCTTCCCAGGCCGGATCATAATCCGTCGGAGGGAGCAGATCATACAGATAGAGGATCCCTTCACACAACTCGACCCAATCGACCTCAGGATCCAGACTCAACACGACCGCAGCAGCAGTGTCCCATTGTTCGGGCGTTGCCACCACGGGGGCCGGGCTTCCCACCGGCATCGTCGGGCAGAGCGTCGGATCGATCGGAGGCGGAGTGGTACCAAAAGACGCTGCTGCAAAAAGGACAATTCCGGAAAGGGCGGCTACCGCAAATAATCCAAACCGGTGCGTAGATTGGAAGATTCTCATTGTACCAAAAGCTCCAAATAGGGGTGGAGTTGAGACGCTATCGTAATCTTACGCCAACAAGATTATGGCCTTACGATAGTTGCGGCAGCAAATCAATTCCACGTCATTGTCTCAAACATTTCTGCCATGTCAACACTTTAATTCTGGTATTGGCGAAAAATTGTCGTGTCCACGGAGTTGGTTTCGGATTATGAGGAAAAGATGAGATTGAAACAGAATTGAGGTTGGCAGGAATTACTATGCGAAATGAAGTGTTCGCACGGAGTTCGATCGGCCTTCTATGCTGAGAAAGGAAAATTTAGATCGGCATAAAGCATTACGGGATATAATCTTCCAACTCGAACATGAAAACGTCCTCGATCAGCCATGCCGAAAAGGCCGGCCGTCAATCGACACCTCTTCGATGGGAAAATCTTAAGTCCAATTGCTGCATGGAAGACCGATGGCGGATTACTCTCGGCTCCTGCGCAGTCTGACGAACTGAGGATGGCAGTAGAAATATGGCGAACAAAAAGATTGAACCCGCCGAAAAACGGCGGGTTCATAACAGCGCTCGAGAAAAGAATCGCTTAATAGGAACCCAGCGCTTCCAACGCTTGCGCTCGGTTATCGTAAATGGCCCAAAGCGTATCGAGAGCAGTCTGACGGAGCAACTCGCGGATTTGCGGCGAAACTCCGGCCAATACCAACTCACAATTGTGCTTCTTCACGATCAGATGACAACTCAGCAAAAAGGAAATAAACTCGGAGCCGAAGAAAGTGACGCGCGACAGATCGACAATGACATTCGTCGAAGGATTCTCCTTCAAGGGAGAAAGAACGACCATGGCAGCAGTGTCGATGACGTTGGATGTGAGTTGTTCCACTTCCGGGGACGGTTCGATGATCGCAATGTCTCCATGTTGTGTGAACATGAAGTATTCGTTCTGGGTATCGCTTTCGGTAGCTGCGTTCATTGCAAGGGGTTCCTTTGAATGGGGCAATTCCACGATAACCTTCAACAGAGTACCGTGAGAGAGTTAGCAAATCAAGCGCCAAACTTGAAGGAAATTCAGTTCAGCAGTTCCAGGTTTCAAGTTCCAGGTTAGAAACTGTTCCAGCAGCGTGTCTCGACTTGGAACCTGGAACTACTGTATCCGCTTGACAGCTTTCCTTCCCCGACTAGGATAACGGCAAACTGTGGTTGGACCTCGATTCCATATCGAGGTTTCTTTTTTGCCCGACTTCGTGAAAAAATTCACAAAGTCAGGAAATCAGGTTGGCCCTCCATTATAGGAAGGTAGGGTAGGGGGATGGCAGTTCCGATGCCTATCCAGACCACGGCTGGACTCGAACCGGCTTTCGACATCTCGACTTATTACCCGATCTTTCTCTATCTTGGCGCGGTCGTTTCGTTTGCGGTTGGCACACTCGCTGCTTCGCAGTTTTTTTTTCTCAAACCGAAACGGCGAACTCCGGTCAAGCTGATGCCATACAAGTCCGGTGTCGATCCGATCGGCTCGGCCCGGATGCAGTTTGACGTGAAATTCTATCTGATCGCCATTCTCTTCCTCGTCTTCGACGTGGAACTGCTCTTCCTGTATCCGTGGGCGGTAACGGCCTATTCCGCGCCTCCGGGTGATGCTGCCCGTTCTGCCTTCGGGCGGATTGTGTTCTGGGAAATCATCATCTTCTTGTTCACGCTTGGTATTGCGTACATCTATGCCTGGCGGAAAGGGGTGTTTCAGTGGCGGTAGCTTTCCCGGATTTCATTATCAGCAAGCTCGACTGGCTTGCCAATCAGGTGCGATCCAACAGCCTCTGGCCGATGCCCTTCGCCACAGCGTGTTGCGGAATCGAACTGATGGCGACCGCCAGTTCTCGCTACGACATTGCCCGTTTCGGTTCCGAAGCCATGCGTTTCTCACCTCGTCAATGCGATGTCATGATCGTCGCGGGCCGGGTCGTGATGAAGATGGTTCCGGTGATGCAGCGGATCTGGCTGCAAATGCCGGAGCCGAAATGGTGCATCTCGATGGGAGCCTGTGCTTCGAGCGGTGGGGTCTTCGATACCTATGCCGTGGTTCAGGGAATCGACCGATTCATTCCGGTCGATGTCTACGTGCCAGGCTGCCCGCCGCGACCGGAGCAACTCATTCGCTCGGTTCTCGACTTGCAGGATAAAATCAAGGCTACCGGCACGATCGACGGCCGAGAATTCGCCGGGCGGAAGTTTGAAGGACCAACAAGCCTGGCGCGGGAAATGGAGCCGGGACAAACGATGATCGTACCGGGAGACTTCTCAACGGCTACAAGGATGCAGAATTAAAGGCCCAGCACGAAAAACGTAGCACAAGCGTCTCGCTTGTGCATTTCGCGGACATCGCCGAGAGGGTGCGATATGTCTGGTTATGTCGATGTCCTAAAAGCGCGATTGGGTGAAGGAGTCATCAATACCTCGGAGTTCCGCGACAACAACCGCCTCCACGTTGCCGCCGAGCAACTCTTCGACGTGATGAAGGTGTTGAAAGAACAATGCGGTTTCGACATGCTCGCCGATATTGCCGGAGTCGATTACCTCAATTATCCGAACGCCAAGGATCGTTACGGAGTTATCTACGGCCTAACCAACACGAATACCGGCGAGCGCGTGTTTGTAAAGGTGATGTTGAACGACCCCGAGCCAACGGTGGCGTCGGTATATTCATTGTGGAAGGGTGCCGACTGGATGGAACGGGAAGTGTACGACATGTTCGGCGTTCGGTTCGAAGGCCACCCGGATCTGCGGCGAATACTGATGCCCCAGGAGTTTGCAGCGTATCCATTGCGGAAAGATTATCCGCTGCGGGGCCGGGGGGAACGGCACAACTTCCCCGTTGTTACCAGGGCGGAGAGTTGACATGCCATTGACCGTTGCCGCCCCCTATCCCGTGGAAGAGACCAGAGGCTCCCGACCAGGAGTATCTCTATACGCTCAATTTTGGGCCGCAGCATCCTGCTACGCATACGACCCTTCGGCTCATCTTGACGCTGGACGGCGAAACCATCGTCAAAGCCGTGCCCGATATTGGTTATCTCCATTCGGGGTTTGAAAAGCTTGGCGAGGATCTCGATTTCAATCAATATGTGACGATCGTGGATCGGATGAATTACATTTCGCCGATCGCCAATGAAATCGCCTGGCATCACACGGTCGAGAAGTTGATGGGGATCGATCTGACCCCGCGCTGTAAATATCTGCGCACGATTATCACGGAACTTGCTCGTATTAGCGATCATCTATTATGTGTCGGGGCGGCAGCACTCGATCTTGGAGGGATCACAGCTTTTCTATATGCCTTCAATGTGCGCGAGAAGATCTACAATATATTTGAAACAATGTCGGGGCAGCGATTCCATCCGAGTTATACGCGCGTGGGCGGGTTGATGTACGATGTGAATGAATCCTGGATTGATATGATTCGGAAGTTTATCCGCGATGAATTTCCCAAAGCACACGCCGACATTGTTCGCCTATTGAATCGAAACCGTATCTTCATCGATCGAACCAAAGGGATCGGAGTTCTCAGCAAAGAAGAAGCGATCAATCGAAGCGCCTCGGGGCCGATGGCGCGTGCTTCGGGAGTGGCCCGCGATCTACGCAAGGATGAGCCTTATCTGGCTTATAAGGATTTCGATTTTCAGGTGATATGTTCCAAGGCCGGCGATTGCCTGGCGCGCTATTTGGTTCGGATGGAGGAGTTGCGCGAAAGCGCAAAAATCGTACAGCAAGCAGTGGAAAATATCCCTGCTGGCCCTGTGAATGTGGATGTCGATGATCGGCTCACCATTCCCGATAAAACTGCCACGTATCGAAGTATTGAAGGATTGATTCAACATTTTGAATTGTTTATGTGGAATCGCCGCTGGAAGCCGCCGGTAGAAGAGTGTTATGGAGCGACGGAAGCGCCGAACGGCGAACTCGGTTTCTACATCGTCAGCGATGGCGAAGGCCGAGCCTATCGCGCGCGCACCAGGCCGCCCTCGTTCATCCATTTTGCGATGTTCCCGTATCTGATCGAAGGGCATCAAATCAGCGATGTTCCAGCGGTCCTGGGGAGTTTGAATATCATAGCGGCAGAGTTGGATCGGTGAGAGTGAGTGGAGATAGGGATGCTAAGCGAAGAGATCAAGAACCGAATTCGAGCCTATTTACCGCGCTATCCCAACAAGCAGGCGGTAACGCTTCCGGCATTGCATATCGTTCAAGATGAATTGCGTTGCGTGCCTCTGGAAGCGCTGCGCGAAATCGCCGATATGCTCGATCTGGCACCTGCGGAAGTCTACGACACGATGAGCTTTTACGGCTTCTTTCGAAGCGAGCACGATAAACTCGGCAAAACGCGCCTTTGGGTGTGCCGAAGCATGGCATGCAGTCTACGCGGCGCGGATGATTTGCTGGTCCATTTCAGTGAGAAGTTGGGAGTGCCTCCCGGTGGAACGACCGCCGATGGTAAGATCACGCTGGAGTTTGCGGAATGTATTGGGGCATGCGAGGGAGCGCCTTGTGTGTTGGTGAATGATTCACATGAGTTGAACATCACTCCTGATAAGGCGGATGCGTTGATTGATCGACTGAGGCATTGAATAGTGGCAATGCCAAAAGTGACGACGCGAAGCGTCTCCTGGGCACTCTGAAGGAGTGCGCCAACAAAGCCCAGGGTCGCCGTACTCGGCGCACCCTGGGAACCTTGGAAGCTAACCGGGGAACTTCTAGTATCAAAGATTGTCTTGTGGGTGAAGGTTTCCCAGGATGCGCCGAGTACGGCGACCCTGGGCTTTGTTGGTGCACTCCTTCAGAGTGCTCAGACCGATGACGCTTCGCGTCATTCACCAATGAGGGCAACTGGAGATAGTCATGAAAGTTGAAGGGGAGCGAGTGAAGCGAACCCGGTTGGTCCAGATTGCACGATACGTCGTTGCGGTCGAGGTCGAGGCGGTCATCCATGTGTGCAGTTGCTCCGCCAAGTGCGCGAACACGCGGACTGCGGGGACGAGGATTGGTTGAAACAACATGGCAAAGTCTATGTGGCGTCTGAGGTAGCTTGAGAGATGAGTTATGAAGCAATTTACGCGGATTACCATTGATCCTGCTGTGATGGGTGGTAAGGCCTGCATTCGGGGTCTGCGGGTGACGGTCGGGATGATCGTGGGACTTTTGGCGGCGGGTCGCAGGCGGGAGGAGATTCTCAAGGCGTACCCTTACCTGGAACCCGAAGACATTGATCAGGCACTGGTCTACGCAGCCGGGAACGTAGGGCAAGTGTGTCGCTTGCCGGCGGAAGAAAGTCAGGCAAGCGAGACGCTTGCCCTACGTTACCTGCAAGCGACACGCTTCCCGTAGGGCAAGCGTCTCGCTTGCCCGTCAGCCGATGCCGAAGGCGAGGCTGACGGGCGGATGTGCGGCCTGACTTGGGTTTGCTTGCCAAGGCCGGCAATGGCTGACGGGCAAGCGGGACGCTTGCCCTACGACCCTTACCACCGATGTTTCTTTGACTTTGAGTTACTGTGCGAGTTGTTTTCACAATGGCCGATTTTGAACCGACACTGCTGGCTCGAATCAACAAGCACGATTCTCATCGGCTTGAAGGGTATCGCAACGATGGCGGTTACCAGTCGATCGAGCGCGCGCTCAAAGATAAGCAGCCTGTCGATGTCGTCAATCAGATCAAAGATTCCGGCCTGCGCGGTCGCGGTGGTGCAGGCTTTCCCACCGGCTTGAAGTGGACCTTCCTGCCCAAAGATCATCCGGGGCCGATCTATCTGTGCGTCAATGCCGATGAATCGGAGCCTTGCACGTTCAATAACCGTATCCTGATGGAACGCGATCCGCATCAGATCCTCGAAGGGATCATGCTGGCTTGCTACGCGGTTCGATCGCAACGCGCCTATTTCTATATCCGCTACGAATACGGCGATGCTTATCGCACCTTGCAATCGGCCATCGACGAATGTTATGCAGCGGGGCTGTTAGGACAGAATATCCTGGGGACCAGCTTTCAACTCGATATCTTTCTTCATCGCGGTGCGGGTGCTTATATCTGCGGTGAAGAAACCGGACTCATTGAAAGTCTTGAAGGTCGAAGGGCCTGGCCGCGCATCAAGCCTCCTTTCCCTGCGATCGAAGGTGCTTTCCGAAAGCCGACCATCGTCAATAATGTCGAAACGCTGGCCTGCGTGACGCAAATCATGAGAAGGGGCAATGACTGGTTCAAGTCGATGGGTGTGCCGCCCGATCCCAAGAACCCGCGCGACAACGGCAGTTACGGCCCAAAGCTCTATTGCCTCAGCGGTCACGTCAACACGACCGGCTGCTGGGAAATTCCGCTGGGTATCACGGTCAATGAGCTGATCGAAAAATACGGCAACGGCGTCTGGAAAGGCCGCAAGGCCAAGGCCGCGATTCCCGGCGGTTTGAGCATGGGCTACTTGACCCCCGAAGAATTCAATATCCCTCTCGATTTCAACGGCCCCGGCAAAGTAGGCTGCCTGGGTCTCGGAACGGCCGCGGTGACCGTCATCGACGAAACCACCAGCATGGTCGATGTATTGCACAATACCTGCCAGTTCTTTTCGCATGAATCGTGCGGGCAGTGTACGCCCTGTCGGGAAGGCACAGGCTGGATGTTGAAGATCACGGAACGGCTCCGCCGCGGACAGGGGCGCAAAGAAGATCTCGATATTCTGGTCGAAGTTGCGGATCGCATCGGTATCATGCCGGGAACGACGATCTGTGGACTGGCGGATGGTGCAGGCTGGCCGGTGAAGAACGCGGTTCGCAAGTTCCGCAAGGAATTTGAAGAAGCGATTCACAGCGGCAGAAAGAGCAGCGTGAAAGCGCTGCCGATGGTCGGTGTACACTGACTCGGAAGGGGTGCGGTCATGCGTATAGTGGCGTTGATTTGCTTGGTCGGAGTGGGATGCCAAAATAACTCAGGCAGTTCCTCAACTTCGGACAACGGAAATTCGAAGGAGAGGGGCAAAGCGACTTTTGACGATCGGCCCCCGGAATCCAAGGTTGAAGCACCAGATCCAAAAAACGATATTAGCAAGGAACTTCAACCCGAAAAACGAAAGGCGCAAATTGAGCAGGCCATGCTCGAATGCAGTGTCTGGGAGAAGGCAATCAAGGTTTATAAGCTGGCAAACAACGGCGTCCAGCCGGCACAACTGAAAGATGTCGCCAATTACGTGCAAGACGGAAAAAAGAAATTGCTCAGCCCCTGGGGAACTCCTTATGTAATGGAATCGGACCCAAAGGATCTCTTGTCGGACGACATTCGCGTTACAGCGACGACCGACGACCATCAATTGGTTACCAAAAAAGGTGTTGAAAAAACATCGACTCCCAAACCTTGAAATATTCAATGCCGCGCGGAGATGTTGCTATGCGAATCCTCATGTTACTCAGTCTGCTCACCGTCGGGTGTGGTCAAAGCCAAACATCGCAAGGCGACGAGAAGAAGAATGGCAAGGACGGAAAGCCGGCCGGTCAATCCGGCGGCAACCCAAGCCTGACTGGGGTGGTGCAGAACGTGCGCGGGGCGGTGAACCGCACGGTCACGCAAGCCGAACTGAAAAGTCTGCACCTTTATATCGATACTGCATCCGGCGCGAGCGGGGAAATGCCAACAATCCAACAGATCACGACCGATGTATCGAGTCCCACGGGCGATCGTAAACTTGCCGCAGCACTTCAGGATGGCTCGATCGTGTTGACGGGCACTCGGACGCGGGAAGGAATCTGGGCATACGAGAAAAATGCTCTGACCGCAGGAGGCATGGTGGTGAAGTCCGACGGTATCGAACGCATGACCGCTGAGCAGTTGAAAAAGGCGCTGACAAGGTGACAAGGTGACAAGGTGACAAGGTGACGACAAGGATGATTCACTAAAGGATTGAATAGGGTTTTGACAAGATTAGTCGCCATAGACATCGGTCTTTCATGGTCACCTTGTCACCTTGTCATCTTTCGAACCTTGTCATGCTGAGAGGATCTAATGGCAACCGTTTACGTGAATGACAAACCGGTCGATATCGGCAACGAGCGCCTCAATTGCATTCAGGCCGCTGAGAAGGCCGGCGTTCTCATTCCCAGTTACTGTTATCATCCGCGCTCACGGTGGTTGCAAGTTGTCGGATGTGTCTGGTTGAAGTCGGCGAGCTCAAAGACGGCAAGGTCATGATCCCGCCCAAGGTCTTTCCGGGCTGCCAAACGCCAGTTAAGGACGGCAGCGTCATCGTCACCGGAGAGTACGCCAAGCGCGACCAGAACATTCCCGCTCTGCCTTACGATCCGAAATATAAACCGGGTGTGCTGGCCGAGAAATCGCAGGCCGATACCCTGGAAGGGATATTGCTCAATCACCCGCTCGATTGTCCGGTTTGCGATAAAGCAGGCGAGTGCAAGCTGCAAGATTATAGTTTTCAGTTCGGCAATGCGGAAACGCGCATGGTCGATCCGAAAAACCAACCCGCCAACAAACCGGAATTAAGTTCAACCATCACGCTGTTTACCGATCGCTGCATCATGTGTTCGCGCTGCGTTCGCTTCACGCGCGAAATATCCGGGACCGCAGAGCTACAGATTATCAATCGCGGTCATCATTCGGAAATTGATGTTTTTCCAGGGGAGCCACTCGAAAACAAGCTGGCTGGGAATGTGGTCGATCTTTGCCCGGTCGGTGCGCTTGGCTCCAAGGATTTTCTCTACAAGCAACGAGTCTGGTATTTGAAGCAATCTCCGAGTGTCTGTGCGGGATGCAGTACCGGCTGCAGCATTGAAGCGGATACCAACAAAGATGTCGTATTTCGGCTTCGGCCTCGTCACAATCCGCTGGCGCAAGGCTACTTCATGTGCGATGAGGGCCGGTATGGCTTTCATTACATCAATGCCAAGAATCGGCTCGGCCGGCCCATGGTCCGACACGAAACGAACCTGATTCCGACCCCCTGGGCACAAGTGATCCCGGCGATTCGAAGCGATTTCGCCGAAGCTGCTCGCACATCGGCGAACCAGGTTTACGCGGTGCTGTCGCCGTTTTTGACCTGTGAGGAAGCCTATCTCGCGGCCAAGTGGTTCAAATCGCTTTCTGGGGATGTCAAGCTGGCGCTCGGCTTTGTTCCGGTGGTTGGTGAGGATGATCGTTATCCGAAAGATCGCCGGGGCCAGGCACTCGAACAGACCAAGTTTACGATCCGAGCGGAAAAGTGCCCAAACCGCAAGGGTGTCGAGGCGATCCTGCAACATTTTGTGTCGGAGATCATACCGTTTGAGCGCGTCGTCGAAGCCGCCAAAAACAACGAGGCCAAGGCGATTTTCTTGACGACCGGCTATCCGAATCCCGGCACGATGTCGGAATTCGATGCCGATCGGATCGGCGATGCGCCCCTTCTGGTCGTGGTCGATTTCGCAACCGGCTTCTTGACCCGGAAAGCCAAATATGTTCTGCCCGCAACCAGTTTCGCCGAGAAGCACGGAACTTACGTCAATCATGCCGGGTTGGCGCAGGTGATTCATCGTTGTGCCCGCCCGCCGCAAGAGGGCGCGGGTTGAAGGGCAACTCTTCATGGACTTGCTGGAACGAAAGGGTTTGCTGCAAGCAACGGAAGTGCGAAAAGAATTGGCTGCGGAGATTCCCTATTTCGCAGCACTCGCGGGAGATGTTGGGGAGTATGGGGTGAAGTTGACATGATTACCTTCAATCTCATATATACGATCGTCATTATCGTTGCCGTGATGGCGGTGCTGCTCGGTACGGTCGCCTATCTTGTATTGGCGGAGCGCAAAGTCTCCGCCTACATGCAAGACCGGCTTGGCCCCAATCGCGTTGGCCCTTTTGGACTGTTGCAGCCTTTGGCCGATGGCTTGAAGATGTTCTTCAAAGAAGACATCATCCCGACGCACGTCGATAAAGTGTTTTACATGCTCGCGCCGGGTATTGCGGTCGGGACCGCCTTGCTGGCGTTTTCCATCGTCCCGTTCGGGGCCACGCAACCACCTCCTGCTCCGGTAGTTATTCCGCAAGAGCGAGTTAGCCGAAAAAATGGAAACCGCGCAGAGGGAACGCGACGAAGCGATCGCCGCCGCCACGAACCTGGATCAGGAAATTCAGAACATTTCCAGGATCTATCAGCGCAAGCAGGATGATGCACGCGACTGGTATAAACCGTTCTTCGTCGCTGCGCAGGCCGACTACAACAAGAAGCTGGAAGCCTATCAGGACAAAACTTCCTTTGTCATTGCCCCGGCCGTCGATATCGGATTGCTCTTTTCGCTGGCAATCGGCAGCCTGGCCGTCTACGGCATTATCCTGGGCGGCTGGTCGGCCAACAACAAGTATAGTCTGCTCGGCTCTCTCAGATCGTCCGCGCAGATCATCAGTTATGAGATTCCGCTGGGCATGTCGATTGTGGGAGTCATCCTTTATGCGGGATCGCTGAATTTGGAACGAATCATCGACTGGCAAACGCAGCACGGCTGGTTCATCTTGTACCAGCCGCTCGCGTTCCTCTTGTTCATGACGGCAGTCTATGCGGAATGCAATCGGTTGCCGTTCGATCTCCCGGAAGCCGAGCAGGAACTCGTCGGCGGTTATCACACCGAATACAGCAGCATGAAGTTCGGCATGTTTTTCATGGGTGAATACACGCACATGATCACGACCAGCTTCCTGATGAGCATTCTGTTTTTTGGAGGCTGGCATTTCCCCTGGCTGAGCGACATCGACGGCATCATCGGCATCATTTTGAAGTTTGCGATTCTGGGGGCCAAGGTTACCGGATTCTTGATGCTCTATCTTTTCGTGCGCTGGACGATACCGCGCTTCCGGTTCGATCAGTTGATGAGTCTGGCCTGGCAGATGTTGATTCCGCTTTCGATCATTCATTTATTATTTGTGATGATTGTGCGTGAATATGAGATTTCCCGGTGGGTCATGACGGTTCTGTCGATAGGGTTGTTCTTTGCGGCAGCGCTTGTAACGACCCGGCCGAAGCCGAATGTGAAACGGGCGATGGTGTGAGTCCCCAGGGTGCGCCGAGTACGGCGACCCTGGGCTGTGTTGTGGCACTCCTTCAGAGTGCAAAGACAAAAAGCGGTCAACGCGAAGCGTTGAGTTACGTACCCTGAAGGGGTACTACAACACAGCCCAGGGTCGCCGTACTCGGCGCACCCTGGGAAACCAGCAACCCTGGGATTTGTTTCCAAAAGGAACCGTTATGCCGATTGCCGAGAAAGATATTCGCTGGGTTGATGAACCGAGAATCGGTTTTTGGGAACGGCTCTATATCCCCGCGATTCTCGAAGGCTTGAACACCACCATCAAGCATATGTTCAAGCCGACTCTCACCGAGCAATATCCCGAACAAAAGTCGGAGATGCCGGCGAACTATCGGGGGGTGCATCGACTCAATCGCGATGAGCAAGGGCGCGTGCGCTGTGTCGCCTGCTATATGTGCGCCACCGCCTGTCCTGCACATTGCATCGATATTGTTGCCGCGCCGTCACCGTGGACCGATCGGGAAAAGTATCCCGAAACTTTCGTCATCGATGAATTGCGCTGTATCTACTGTGGAATGTGCGAGGATGCATGCCCCGTCGATGCCATCGAATTGACTTCGCTCTATGATCTGACCGGCCTGAGCCGGGAGCAGATGATCTTCGATAAAGAGAAATTACTGAGCGTCTTCGATCAGACCACCGCTGCGGGGACGGACCCCGTGCGAACTGCCTCCGGCAAGCTTGGACCGGCCTCGGAACTCCCCGTGGTAAAGTGAGAATCACTCCCTTGTTATTCGCGCAAACTCTCTCGGAGACTCCCCTGAACTGGGCCGTGCTGTTTCCCATCATCGTGGGCTTTTTGTCCATCTGGTACTTGCTGCCCACGGCCCGGCCGCGCCCGATGATTTTTGGCTTGCTGGGCGGTGTGGTGACCCTGATCGGCTTCGGAGTCTTTCTGGCCTTCGGCATCGATCGGACTCTTCCCATCAGCGCGGAGGCGTTTCTTTTCGCCTCGTTTTCATTCATGGCGATCGGGTTTGCAACCGCCATGATCGCCCAGCGCAACCCGGCCCGCGCTGCGATTTGTTTTGCGCTGGTCGTTCTCAATGTGTGCGGATTGTTCCTGTTGTTGGCCGCACCTTTCTTGATGGCCGCAACCATCATTATCTACGCAGGCGCGATCATTGTTACCTTCCTGTTCGTCATCATGCTGTCGCATCAGAGCGGCTATACCGATGCCAACGACCGCTCCCGCGAACCATTCCTTGCCGCAGCGGTTGGTTTTCTCTTGTTGGCACCATTGCTGATCGTGTTACAACGTGTCTACAACACGCGCGACATTGAAGAGTTGATCGCGCGTGCAGATCACTATGCCAAGGCAGAAAGTATCGATGAAAACCTGAAGGGCGACGATTATACTCATCTCAAGAGTTTTCAAAGCGATGTCACTGCTGCACTGACCCGGCTCGGCATGGAAGACCCGGATGCGATCGGAAACTCGGTCTTGGCTCAACAATTCTCGAAAGTCGATAAGGCCTCCAACGGGCTTACCGTTGAGATTGGAATGGATAATGTCGGCGATGTGAAAATGAACATGGCCGCAATCCGCGATGGACTGACCTATCTCAAATCGGTGCGCGACGGTTTTACGAATCCTCACCCGGAAGTCGTACTTTCTCCCTATGGTCAGGCGTTGACGCTCGAACCTGGAGCGCCACACCAACTCCCAGCTGCCAATGTTTCAGCGCTGGGCCGGGTTCTCTACACCGATCACTTGTTGGCGATCGAGCTGGCCGGCACGTTGTTACTGGTAGCGACGATCGGTGCCATCGCCATCGCGGGAGGGAGAAAAGAGAAGACACCATGATTCCACTACCCTACTATCTCGCCGTGGGCGCTGTGCTCTTCGCGCTCGGGTTGATCGGTTTTCTGACCCGGCGGCATTTGATCGTGATGTTCCTCTGCGCAGAATTGATGTTACAAGGCGTGGCTATCAACTTCGTCGCTTTCTCGCGCTATCACGGCAATCTGCACGGTCAGGTCTTCACGCTGTTCGTGGTGACCGTCGCAGCTTGCGAAGCTGGTATCGCCCTGGCGCTGATCCTGGTTCTGTATCGCCGCAAGAAATCGCTGGATGTCAGTGTCTGGCAGGATCTGCACGATCCGGACGTGGCTCCGCTGTTCGATACGGAGCCTTTCCCCGAGGTCGAAAAGGAGCTGGAATTGCCGAAGTTGCCGCCGGCAGGCATCGAGCCTGTCCGGCCGGAGGACCGCCAGTATGTTTGAGATTCAGAACGTGCTCTGGCTCATCCCCGGCCTGCCCCTTTTAGGTGCGGCCGGCTGCGCGCTCTTAGGCTCCAAGAAAAAGTTCAGCCATCTGCCCTGTGTCATCGGCGCGGTTGGGGCCTTCGCTTTGACTTTGCTGGTCCTGGCGGGAATGCCCGATGATAACCCCCTTGTGTCGACCAGTTTCTTGACCTGGTTTCAGATCGGATCGGTCAACGTCGAGGCCCGGCTCACCGTCGATCCCCTGTCGGCGATCATGTTGCTGGGGATCACCTTTATCGGCACGTGGATCGTGATTTTCTCGATCGGCTACATGCACGACGATCCTGGCTACAGCCGGTATTTTGCCTGCGTCAGCCTGTTCCTTTTCTCGATGACTTTGCTCGTCCTGGCCGATAATTTGATCCTGTTGTTCGCAGGCTGGGAGGGTGTGGGTCTGTGCAGTTATTTGTTGATCGGTTACTGGTATTTCAAACCCTCCGCGGCCCAAGCTGCGCGGAAAGCGTTTCTCGTCACTCGCCTTGGCGACGTCGGCTTGATCCTGGGCATCTTTGTGCTCTGGTCGCATAGCGACCACAATCTCGACTTCGAATCGATCTTCAGCGGTGCCGTTTATTGGTCGCAGAAAAGTCCTGAGACGCTGGCGCTAGGCTGCCTGCTGTTATTCTGCGGCGCTGTCGGGAAATCGGCACAATTCCCGCTCTACGTCTGGTTGCCCGATGCCATGGAAGGCCCCACTCCGGTCAGCGCGCTGATCCATGCGGCGACGATGGTGACCGCAGGTGTTTACTTGCTGGCCCGGTGCGCACCGCTGTTTGTGCTGGTGCCGGGCGTGCAGATATTGGTCGCCGTGATCGGTGCCCTGACCGCAATCATCGCGGCGTTTATCGCCATGACGCAAAATGACTTGAAGCGTGTTCTTGCCTATTCGACGGTGAGCCAGTTGGGGTATATGTTCCTTGCGCTCGGCTGCGGCGGCAAGGTGCTCGCCACCGTTGCCGTCACCGCCGCCATCTTTCATCTGTTCACGCACGCTTTCTTCAAAGCGGTACTTTTTCTCTCGGCAGGCAGCGTGATGCACTCGATGGGCGATGTCATCGATATGAGGAAGTTTGGCGGCTTGCGAAAAATCCTGCCCATCACCCGTATTACTTTTCTTTGTGGAGCGGCGGCACTCGCGGGCTTGCCCTTGTTGTCGGGTTTCTGGAGTAAGGATCAGATACTCGAAGCGGTTCATGAGGCATCGAAGACAGGGGATTACGCCAATACGTATCTTCTTTTGTTCGCGGTGGCTGTCCTCACCGCCGGCATGACCGCGTTCTATACGTTCCGCGCCTATTTTCGCACCTTCTCGGGCGAAACCAGGATCCCGGCCGAGGCGGGAGATCACCCTCACGAATCGCCGTCCGTGATGACCATACCGCTGATCGTGCTCGCAGCAGGCGCTGTCTTGGTTGGCATCATTGCTGAACCATTCACGCACTGGTTCAGCGGATTCCTTCGTAGCGCCGCGAATATCGCCCGGGCCGATGCGGGCAAGAGTGCAGAGTCGCATCTCGATTGGCCCTTGATGATCGGCAGCTCCTCGATCGCTGTTGCCGGTGTCGCGGTGGCTTACTGGATGTACGTCCTCAGACCTGCCCTGCCGGATTGGGTGGCCAAGAAGATACCGGGCTGGTATCACTTATCGCTGAACAAGTTATATGTCGATGAAATCTATAACTTATTGTTCGTACAGCCCATGAATATCTGCGCGGCCATCTGCAAAGGTTTTGAAGGATTGGTCTTCGACATCGTCCGGCTCATCGCGGCCATCCCGCGCGGTTTGGCGGAGTTGCTGCGCCCCTTGCAAAACGGCCTCATTCAGTTTTATGCGTTGACCATGGCAGTGGGTCTGGTGGCGTTTATCGGGTACTTGATTTTGTGGGCGGGAAAATAAGGATCAGTGTTCAGTGTTCAGTGTTCAGTGTTCAGTTCAAAAGCCAATGTCTTGAACTGAAAACTGAAAACTGAAAACTGAACACTGATCTCAAAGAGATCACTGAAATGCTGACTTCGGAGAACATCCGCCAGGTTTTGCCCTTCCTCATCGGTTTGCCGCTCTTGGTCGCTGTTGTACTGGCATTGCTCGGCAAAGAGGTGATGAAAGCGCGCCGACTGGCTCTGGGTGCTGCGCTCTTCCACGTTGTTTTGACGGGTCTGGTCGTTATTTCGGCGATCGGTCCGCTCTCGGCGCGCAAGGCCGCTCTGGATCGCGATCCGCCTTCGGAACGGCACAAGGTTCTCATTCCTGAATTCGTGCCCGGCGACCCCGGCATCGAGAAGAAGGATGCGCAAGGCAAGATCATCCGTGTCGATTCACATACCACTACCTGGAATCTCGTCACAACGTCTGCGGACAATCCCGACCTTCGGCCCATTCAGTTTTATATCGGCCTGGATGGCTTGAATCTTTGGCTCGTGGCACTATCGAGCCTGATGCTTTTGCCGGTGTTGCTCATTTCCTGGGACAGCATCCGCGAACGCCAGCCCGCATTCTTCGCCTGGCTATTTGCCTTGCAAGGCCTGATTATCGGTGTGTTTCTGGCCTTCGACATCATGCTGTTTTATGTCTGCTTTGAATTGACGTTGATCCCGCTGTTCTTTCTCATCTCTCAATGGGGTATCGGTCCCAATCGTCGCGAGGCCGCCCGCAAATTGTTTTTGTTCACGCTAACGGGTGGATTGATTACGCTCGTTGGCATCGCGGGCATTATCGTTTTGATCTACGACCAGCCAGCCACCATCGGCAAGGTCGATCACCATTATCTGACTTTCTCGATTCCCGAGTTGGCCCAACTGATGCAACAGCGTCTCGATGGCGGCACTCCCGAGATCAAGCAACACCTTGCCAACTATCAACTTGGTCTGTTCATTGCGTTGTCGGTTGGCTTCGCGGTAAAGATTCCGCTGGTGCCGCTTCACTCCTGGTTGCCGGGTGCTTATTCGGAAGCGCCGATGGGCGTGACCGTGTTGCTGTCCGCTCTGCTGGCGAAGATGGGCACGTTCGGCTTGCTGAGGATCTGTTTGCCGCTGGCACCGGATGGGACGCTCAACGCCGGGTTGCCGATCATCGGCACGCTGGCCGCGATTGGGATTATCTACGGAGCCATGTGCGCCTATGCCCAGACCGATTTCAAAAGGCTCGTTGCCTACAGCTCTGTTTCGCACCTTGGTTTTTGCACGCTGGCGATCGTCGCCTTCAATGCCGAGGGTATCGCCGGCGGCACCTTGCATATGGTCAATCACGGTCTGACCACCGGAGCGATGTTCCTTCTGGTCGGCCTGCTCTATCAGCGATACGTGTCGCAGCAAATGAGCGATTTCAGCGGGCTGTGGGCCAAACTGCCGGTCTTCACCTTCTTCATGATTACGATATCGCTGGCCAGCGTCGGCTTGCCGGGACTCAACAATTTCATCAGCGAAATGTTGATGCTGGGCGGCTTATTCAATCTGCGGAATCCTCATGCGACGGGCCTGACGTTCGCCGTGGTTGCGGGAATCGGCATCTTCCTGAGTGCCTGGTACATCCTGACCATGATTCAGCGCGTTTTCTTTGGCCCGCTAAAGGAGCCTCTCCCCGCCGGGCCAGGGGAAATTCGCGATGTACACGGCAAGGAATGGTTCATCGTGGTGCCGTTGACGGGTCTTTGCTTTCTCATCGGCCTGTTCCCGCAGATGATGCTCGACACCATGAAGCGCGATGTCGATACGCTGGCGCGAATCGCGGATGATGCTCGGCACGGTCATACCCCGCCGCCCGCTACGCCCCGGACATCTCCGGGAGTTCAATAGCAGGTGGCATTCGGTAAGGACAAGACGGATATGAAAGACAACAAGGGCAAGGGCGGTGATGGTGGCAAGGCCAAAATGGATATGAAAGTCGATAAGCAACTGATGGAGGTGTTGCCGTTGCCGAGAGAGTCGAAGAAATAGTTCCAAGTTCCAAGTTCCAAAGTTCCAAGTTAAAAACCCGAAGGGTTGATGGTTTTTAACTTGGAACTTTGAAACTTGAACTTGGAACTTAGAAAAAGGGAGCCTGATTCTGTGAATCCGCTGATGAACTTCGCCGTCGATCAAACCTTGCAAGGCGTGTTGCGCTTCATTGTGCCGGAAGCCTGGCTGGTAGCGACGGCGTGCGTACTGTTCGTTCTCAGCACGGTCAAAGGCGTGAGCCGATCCGTCACGACGGGCATCGCCCTTTGTGCTCTTTTGGGCGCAGCGATTTTGCATCTCATCACTCCGCTGCCGGCCTCACTTGAAAAGTCGGCCGCTCCGGCACTGCTCGATTCGTTGGCAGTCTTCACTCGATTCGCCGCATTGATTTCCGGTGCGATTCTGGTGTTGATGAGTTCCAGGGACGTCGATGAGCGCCGTAGCGCGGATTACCATGCCTGCCTGTTGGTGGCGATCGCCGGCTTGTCTCTGGTCGGCATGGCCAACGATTTGATCTTCCTGTTTCTCGCACTGGAACTCATCAGCATTCCAACCTACGTGATGCTCTATTTGCCCCACAGCACCGATACCGATTCGCAGGAATCGGCGGTCAAGTATTTCTTGTTGAGCATCCTGTCGTCGGGATTTCTCTTGTTTGGTTTCAGCTATCTGTACGGCATTACCGGCACGACCAACATGACGGCGATCCTCAAGATTTTGCCGACGATTTGTGCCGGCGACATGGCCAACATGGCGATCGTTTCGGCCGTGATGATTGTGGCCGGGTTGGGCTTCAAGATTACCGCCTTCCCATTCCACTTCTACGCCCCTGACGTTTATCAGGGCGGCCCGGTCGGTACGGTGGCGCTGCTGGCGTTCGTGCCGAAAATGGCAGGTTTCATCGGCTTGATTCGCCTCTACGGAACTTTCAGCAATATCGGCGACGTCGGCTCCCGTCTTTACCAAACAGCTCATTCTGATGCTCTGGATTCTCGCCGCGATGACGATGACGGCCGGCAACGTCCTGGCGATCGTGCAGACCAATATCCGTCGAATGCTCGCCTATTCGGGCGTGGCACATAGCGGCTATATGCTGATCGGTATCTCGTTATTGCCGACCCAGACGGGCCGGAATTTCCCGGAGGTGATCCAGGGTGGTGAAGCGGTGTTGTTCTACCTGGTTGCTTACGGCGCGATGACGATCGGTGCCTTTGCAGTCATTGCCTATTTGAGTACGGCGGAACGTTCGATCGATAACATTGAAGACCTGGCCGGCCTGCACGAGTCGCATCCCGGCATCGCGCTGATGATGGCGATTTTCCTCTTCAGCATGATCGGATTGCCGGCAACGGCGGGATTCCTCGCGAAGTTTCGGCTCTTCATGGGCGCGCTGGGCACGCCGATCACCAGTTCGCAGCACCTCTATCAGACGCTGGCAATCGTTGCTGCAATCAACGCGGCGATTGGGGCATTTTACTATCTGCGCGTGCTGAGTGTGATGTATCTTCGAGGATCGTTCAACGCGCCCAAGCCGGTGATCTCCTATTCGATATTGGCGGCGATTCTCTTTTGTGCAGCGGTCACGATCGTCTTCGGAGTTTTCCCGTCACCGCTCTGGAATGCGACGCGCGAAGCGTTTCATTTTGTCGGGTAATCTCCATCACAACGCCGGCAACTTTTCACTCAATGGGTGGTTGATGGTCCTCAACTAATGGTGATGGAGTATTCCTCCGATGCGATGTCACCGATACTGTCGGTGAAATTAATGGTGAAGGTGTAAGTGCCCGCTTTCGTGGGCTTGCCGCTAATGACACCGGTGCTGGTGTTGAGGGCTAATCCATTTGGCAAGCTATCGCCCGATTCCAAGCTAAATTTTTTGGTTCCCGAGCCACCTGTCGCAGCCACAGTTTGACTATACGTCTTGTTCACATTTCCGTTTGCCAGAGAAGTAGTTGTAATTTCCGGCGGTGGGGAAATCGTGACAGTGTAGGATTTCGTAGCACTTTCTCCCAGGCTGTCCGTTACAACGATGCTGAACGCGAAAGTGCCTGCGGTCGTCGGCGTGCCGGTAATGACACCGGTAGATGAGTTAAGACTTAATCCAGTTGGTAGACTGTTACCCGATTTCATGCTGAAATTGAACGGCCCAGTGCCGCCGGTTATTTCCACCGTTTGATTGTATCCCGAAAAATTCTGGTCCCAGGTCGCGAGCGCACTCGCTGAAATGGATGGCAGTCCGGCAATAATAACGGTGTATGTTTGCGATGCGATGGCACCCAGGCTATCTGTAACTGTGATGGTGAACTTGAACGTTCCGGTCTTTGACGGAGTGCCCGCAAGAATACCTGTGGCGGCATTGAATGTCAAACCGGTTGGCAGGCTGCCGGACGTGAAGCTGAGTTTCAAAGTCCCTTCGCCGCCGCCGGCACTGATCGTCTGGCTGTAACCTGTCCGATTCAGATCCCAATTGGCGAGAGTCGATTGGGTGAACACTAGAGGGGAATTGATTGTGACCGTGTAGCCTTGCGTCGCGCTGCCGCCAACGCTATCCGTGACGATCACATCAAATGTTAAGCTGCCCGTAGTTGTCGGAGTACCGGTGATTGCCCCGGTGGTACCATTCAAACTCAACCCAGTGGGCAGATAAGTGCCGGACTGGAGGGCGAACGAATTCGGGCCCGAACCTCCGGTCGTTTTCACAATTTGGCTATAGCTCGTAGAGTTCTGATCCCAGTCCGAAAGAGCACTGGTTGTGATCGCCAGTGGGGCATTGATAGTGATCGTGTAGGATTTGGTTGTGCTGGCACCCAAGCTGTCCGTCACGACGACGCTGAAAGTCACCTTGCCCGCAGTCGTAGGTGTACCGGTGATTGCACCAGTGCTGCTGTCCAGACTAAGCCCCATCGGCAAGCTCGTACCCGACTTTACGGTGAATGTCAGGGTGCCGATTCCACTTGCCTGCACCGTCTGATTGTAGTTTGCAAGGTTCTCGTCCCAGTTCGATATCGTGGCTGTGCTTATGGTTGGGCCGCTGAGGATAGCCACACTCAAACTTTGAGTGGCGGTTAATCCCAAGCTATCCTTGACCTCGATCGTAAAGGAAAAAGTTCCGGTCTTGGATGGTGTACCTGTGATGGCTCCGGTGGAAGAGTTCAGTTTCAATCCTGACGGTAGAATGGAACCACTTTTCAAACTGAAGGTGAGCGATCCGGTGCCTCCTGTTGTGCTAAGCGTTTGATCGAATCCCGATCGACTTACATCCCAATCCGAAATCGTAGTGGTCGTCACTTTCGGAGGTGCATTGACGGTAACTGTGTAAGCCTGCGACGTGCTGAGTCCCAAACCGTCGGAAACGAGAATGTGAAAGGTGAAAGAGCCCGCCGTGGTCGGCGTTCCCGTAATTGCTCCGGTGGAACCGTTCAGGCTCAAGCCGGGCGGCAAGCTGTCACCCGATTGCAAACTGAGAATTCTTGTTCCCTGACCACCCGATGTGCTGATGGTCTGGTTATACTTCGCTACGTTCTGATCCCAATTCGCGAGGGTCGTCGTGGTAAACGTCAGCGCAGAATTGATGGTGACGATATAGGCCTCGGTCGCTGCCTGGCCCAGCGTATCCGTGGCAACGATGTCAAAGGTATATGCTCCCACGGTCGTTGGAGTACCTGTGATGACACCCGTCGTTGAGTTCAGGCTCAAACCGGGTGGCAAACTGGTCCCTGACTCGAGGCTGAATGTCAATGATCCGGTTCCCTCGCTCGCGATCACTGTCTGTTCGTAACCAGGCATGGTCGCGTCCCAATTGGATAGGGAGGTCGTGGTAATGGAGGGCAGCGAGTTGATGACGACGGTGTAAGACTCCGTTACCGTGTCGCCCACACCATCGGTGGCATCAATGGCGAACTCATACGAACCGATGGCAGTAGGGATGCCACTGATGATTCCCGTGTCGGCGTCGAATGTCAGTCCGGTCGGCAACACGCTGCCAGCTTCAAGGCTCAGGGTAATAGTTCCCATCCCACCGGTGGCGGAGATCGTCTGATCGTAGCCGGCAAGATTCTGATCCCAGTTTGGCAAGGTAGTTGGGCTAAAAGAAGGTGGAGAATTGATCGCCACCGTATAGGATTGACTGGCGCTTCCGCCGACGCTATCCGTGGCGTCGATCGTGAATGTGTAGGAGCCTATAGCGATCGGTGTCCCAGTGATCGCTCCGGTCGCAGCGTTCAGAGACAATCCCGCCGGTAACGAGTTGCCGGAAACCAGGCTGAAAGTGATATTTCCCGTTCCGCCACTCGCGGAAATCGTCTGGCTATATCCGGCAAGGTTTTCATCCCAGTCCGACAGCGAATTCGTGTTGATGCTGGGAGGCGAGTTGATGGTGATGGTGTAAGATTGAATCCCGGACAGCCCACTGGAATCGTTGGCTCCGATGGAAAAAGTGTAAGTCCCTGTCGCCGTTGGCGCACCACACGATCTCGCCGGTGGACGTATTGAGGCTCAATCCTGTGGGCAAAGAACCGCCGAGCATGACAAAGGTATCGGGTGAAGTACCGTTGCTGACGGATATGGTCTGGTTGTAAGCAACCCCCTGAGTCCAATTCGGCAGCGATCCCAGAGACAGTTGACTCAACTGAACGACCCACGGCGAACAGTAATCCCAGTCGCCATCGCCGGCACTGGTGAGGTTGTGGGAACCGGAAGTTGAGGGATCGAAATTGGCCCTGCCGGCGTGAAAGTATCCCGCAACGTAAATGTTGTCTGAACCGTCTAATTCAACTCCGGCAACAGGGTTAACATTACCACCATAGCCAATAATGGCAATAAAGGCCAGTTGATTCGTGGGAGTCAATTTTTCGACATAGACATTGTCGCTATTATAAAGCCCGTAGGGGGAGTTATACACGCTGGTGTAATTGTCGGGACCAGAGCCGCTGGGATCCAGATTGACATTGATGCCTGCGAACCCTCCGGTGACATAAATGTTCCCCAGTGCATCCACCGTGATGGAATAGCCTGCGCTGCTCGCGCTGCCATAGCCGATGAGATCGACGAAACCGAACTGGCCCGAGGAAGTCAATTTCAGCACGAAGCCATTTTGGTCGCTTCCGCCCGTAGAACTTGAGAGGTTGTCCGAACCGGATCCTGTGGGATCGAAGTTGACGTTTGTGCCTTCGAACTCTCCTGCAACATAGATATTGCCGGAGTTGTCCAGAGCGACAGCATCCGTTGTGCAAAGATTGCTTCCGTAACCGATCAGGTCCAGAAAGTCGAACTGACCCGAACTGTTCACTTTCATCAGATAACTGTTGGCGTCGTTGCCGGAATCGGAAGAAGTGAAATTATCCGGGCCGGAACCTGACGGATCGAAATTAACATTGGCACCCTGCAAAAACCCGGAGATGTAGACGTTTCCCGACGCGTCCACGGCCAATGCTGTTGGTGTAGTATCTTTCCCGTAACCAACGAGGTCAACATAACTGAATTGTTCAGACGAGGTAAGTTTGACGAGAAAGCCATTCCAATCAGTCCCAGCGCTGAAACTGGTCAGATCGTTCGATCCATTTCCATCGGGATCGAAATTGACGTTGCTTCCCGAGAAACTTCCGGCGATATAGATATTTCCCGATCCATCGATTCCCAGGCATTGGTCGATTGTCGAAGCACCGCTGCCGAGACCGAGTTGGACGACCGATTCGAATGCGCCCGCAGTTGTCAGTTTCAAGAGAAAGGTGCTGCCTTCGCTCGTGAGGTCTGCTGTGCCCGATCCCGGATCGAAATTGACATTGGTACCGTCGAAACTTCCAACAATGTAAACGTCCCCGGATCCATCCAGCGCGATGCCGGTCGGAACGACGCTCGCTGTCCCAGTCCCGCCGAACTGATCGACCCAGAGCAGAGTTCCAGCACCGCTTATCTTCGCGACGTAACCATCGGTCTCGCCTTTCGCGGTGAGTTTAGTGCCGCTGAAGTCCGCGATATCGGTGAGGTAGCCGGTAATGTAAGTGTTCCCGGAACTGTCTACAGCCATCGCTTGGCCCGTTGTTCCTTGGGTCGATATATTTGGGTCGATGGTGTAGGCAAATCCGGTACTGAGACTGGGAGTAATCCGCTCTTCGAGCGGTTCCAGATTCAACCGACGACGCGTAGAGGATCGACGGGAAAGTGTCCGGGCTGTCCCTTGGAATCGGCCAAGAAGTTGAGATAACCAAGTCGGTTTATGGTGTAACAAGATTGACATCCCAGTCTGAATGAGGGAAGCAATGAGAGAGCAAGAGTAAGCAGGTCAATTAGTATGACGAACTTCTGAAGAAATGTATTTTATGGTACAACTATCCTGGAAACAACACGATCTTGGAGCGCCGAAACGAAAGTAGCGTGCAGTCAAACCCCACGATTACATCTCCTTACTGGTGATCTGGAGCCTGTTAAGCCAAAGGCGAGCGTCGAGGCGTAAGCTCGACGTGGACAGTCACCATACAGCGGTTGGGTTACCGGCGAAAAATAAGCGCACGAGTGGTGGCAGTCCACGTCGAGCTTACGCCTCGACGCTCGCCTTTGGCTTAACTGATGCGTTCAGGAGCGAGGGGATTAGCGCTTGTTCGTTTTCCGTTCCACTTGCGGGTATTACTCCCTATCTATCAGACATTTCCTGAACTCATCCACCGATCCCAAGACACCCTCCCTCTCATTATGTAAGTTATATCTTTCGACCAAACTCGCGATTCGTTCCTACGAGGCTATTCTGTGAGCACGGATTCTGCGGTGTCTGATTCGGCTTCTACCCGACAAAATACCTTTGAACTATTCCTCATCAGCTTGCTCATTCTTTTCCTTGAATTGGCCTGTATCCGCTGGTTTTCCGCCCATGTACTCTTTTTAACTTTCTTTACCAACACCGTACTCCTTGCTTGTTTCCTCGGCATGTCGCTGGGCTGCCTCATTGCCGGTACGAAACGAAACTTCTTCCCGCTCACTCCGGTGCTGCTCGGAGTCTCGGTGGGGGCCGCTCTTGGACTCGAAGCCTGGATGGAGCACGGGGCGGGGCGCTACGTCGATGTCGGCAACCAGACCTCACCGCAACAGATTTACTTCGGGACCGAATACCATACTCAAGACCTGGCGCAATTTCGGATTCCCATCGAAGTGATTAACGGCTTCTTCTTCGTCTTCCTTACCCTCACGTTCATCGGTCCCGGGCAAATGCTGGGGCGCGCATTCGGGCGAATTCCCGACAGGCTGCGAGCATACACCGTCGATATTTGCGGGAGCCTGACCGGCATCCTGTTATTCACCGTTGTCTCTGCGCTGCAATTATCGCCGTTCTGGTGGTTTTTCCCTGTCTCCATCGGCCTGGGGATTTTCCTCATAACCAATCGGCCTCATGGCGCAGGGTTGCAACGCCGGGCGTTCACCGCCGTTCTGCTGGCGCTCATTCCGGTCGCGGCGAACTGGCACACCGGCGAAACCATCGTCGCGGGCAAGGACGGAAAGCCGCCGATTCGGTATGAAACGCTCTGGTCGCCCTATTATCGCGTCGATTTTGAAGGCGCTCCGCGCAATGCCATCCAGGTCAACCTGATCGGACATCAGGAGATGATTGGCCGAACCTCGCTCAGCCCCGCTTATGCCTACGCACTCCCGCATGCGCTCAACCGCGACACCGGCAGGCCCCCCTTTGCTGAGGTCATGATTATCGGGGCAGGCTCCGGAAACGATGTGAGCCGGGCCTTGCAATGGGGAGCCAGCCACGTCGATGCCGTCGAGATCGATCCCGTCATTCAGCGCCTCGGCAAGGAGAATCATCCCGATCATCCTTACGACGACCCGCGCGTTACCGTCCATCTGGATGATGGTCGAAACTTTCTTCACTCGACGGACAAACAATACGATCTGGTGCTCTATGCCCTGGTCGATTCGCTGGTTTTGCACAGCAGCTACAGCAACATTCGGCTCGAAAGTTATGTGTTCACAAAGCAGGCATTTGAAGATGTGAAGCGCCGGCTAAAACCGGGCGGCCTGTTTGTGATGTACAACTATTTTCGTCAGGGCTGGGTCGTCGCCAGGCTGCACAATACTTTGCAAGAGGTGTTCGGCCGGGAGCCTTTGGTGATGGGAATGCCGTACCAGGAGGTCATTGGTGCCGATGAAAACCTGAAGAATGGGTTTACGGTATTTCTGTCGGGCGACACGGCTCGCATCGGGGACGCTTTTGCAAAGCACCCTGAGTATTGGCTGCCGACGGTGGCCCCGAGTCCCGACCCGAAACGGACGCCGAATGGGTTTGATGCACCGCAAGGAGACGCGTCCGACCGGATGCGATTCGGACTTGCCCGCGTCGTTGCACCAACAGAATCGCTTCGCAACGCCACGGATGACTGGCCATTTCTCTACCTTCGCTCACCCATGATCCCGTACCTGACGCTTCGCGGCATGGGCATCATGGCCGGCTTGGCATTGCTGTTTATGTTCATCTTCTATCCGCGCGGCGAATCCTCGACCGGTTCGGCCCTGGGAGCGAGGATGTTCTTCCTGGGAGCAGGTTTCATGCTGATCGAGACGAAGGCCGTGGTTCACATGGCCCTGCTATTCGGGGGCACCTGGATCGTCAACTCGGTCGTATTCTTTGCCGTGCTCGCCATGATTCTTGGGGCAAATGCGTTTGTCGGCATGGTTCGTCCGCGCAATCTGATGCCGTATTATGCAGGGCTGATGGTATCGTTGGGGGTGAGTGCAGTCGTGCCGCTGGATTCATTCCTTGGGATGGGGCGAGTTCTTCAGATAACCTTGAGTTGTCTGATGGTCTTCGCACCGATTTGGTTTGCGGGCGTGATCTTTGCGGTTTCGTTCACCCGTGTGGCCCGACCCGACCGGGCATTCGGCTTCAACGTAGCCGGAGCAATGGTCGGCGGGCTGGTGGAAAACAGTTCGATGCTTCTTGGCTTCCAGTATCTGGTACTGGTCGCTGCGGGATTCTATGCGCTTTCGATGTTGAGCGGCTCCGGCACGAACCGGGAGCCGACAGTGGGTGGGGTTGCTTGACAATTGAAATTGCGTACACTATCAAAGAGGATGATGTGGTTGTGTGGTCGCGGCTGGCGCGGCGTTCTTTCTTTCAAGATTCTTTAAGGAGGCAAAGATGGTTCAGGGTGTCTCACCGATTGTCACCGAGCTAAGACAGCTAATCGCTGTGGCGTTGACACTTACTGGCGACCGCGACCTAATCTGAGGCATATCGCTTGCTGGTCGCCGCACTTCGGGCGCGCGGCATCGCGGTTTGACCTGCATTTGCCGTGGCCCCCGGCGGGCTTTCGAAAACCCCTGTTCTACTTTTTCGCTGTCCGTAGCAGTCGTCCTAACGTGCCAAATCCCTTACTTCGTGCGGGGCTCTTTTTGTCCTACCTCGCTCGAAGCATCGGAAACGGAATGAGCTGCGCACGAAGTAAGCGAAACGTGCCAAATCCCTTACTTCGTGCGGGGCTCTTTTTGTCCTACCTCGCTCGAAGCATCGGAAACGGAATGAGCCGCGCACGAAGTAAGCGATTTGGCACGTTAGGGTGACTGCTACGGACAGCGAAAAAGTAGAACAGGCCGGCCTCTGAAGACGTGGGCCGAAACCGGGCGCGGACACTGCAAATTGCTACAAGAATCGGTTTGCAGATCAATGAACGAAAATACGAACAGGCGAATTGCAGAATGTCCTGCTTCCAAGAAACTTCGCCTCAATCCAACGATTATTGATTTGATATTCTGGCGAAGTTACTTTCAGATGAGGGCCCGTGATCGGGCGCAGACGCTTCCAAGAAACTTCGCCTCAATCCAACGATTATTGATTTGATATTCTGGCGAAGTTACTTTCAGATGAGGGCCCGAAACCGGGCGCAGACGCTACAAACTGCTACACAAATCTCACGACCGAACCCTTTTTCGCCGGAAGTCTCTGTATAATGGTCAGTCATTTCATCTCAAAAGGAGCAGCTCATGCTGACATTCCCCAATATCCGAGTTGGCGATCCCATCGCACACCATTCCATCTCCATCTTTCCTCTTCATTCCGATTTCGAGAGCAAGGCGCAATATGTCTTGTCCGATGAGGGCTTGGCGGCGGGAACGGTCGCGGTCGAAGAGATCAACGAAGGCGGCTCCGTTCCGGAACTCTTCGTCAATAATCAGACCGATTTCCTCGTGCTTTTCCTGGAAGGTGAAGAACTGCAAGGGGCCAAGCAGAACCGCGTCTTGAACACCTCGGTCCTGGTTGCGCCCAAGAGCAAGATCAAAATACCGGTCAGTTGCGTTGAACAAGGCCGCTGGCGCTATACCTCAGCGCAGTTCAAATCGAGCGGCAGTCACGGCTCCTCCAAACTCCGGCACATTCTCAAGAGTTCCTCATACCATTCCATCAAAGAAGGCAGGGGGCATCATTCGAACCAGGGCGAAGTCTGGGATGAAGTCTCTCGGCAGATGGATTCACTTAGCTCGCACTCGATGACGGGAGCGATGGCCGACACTTACGAAGCGTACAAGGACAAGCTCACCGAGTATCGCGAGCACCTGAAATACGTGGACGGTGCGATTGGGCTGGCGGTGGCGATAGGGAACAAGGTCGTTTCGGTGGACCTGTTCGACAAACCGTCAACGTGCCGAAAAGTCTGGAATCGGCTCCTTTCGGGCATGATCATGGACGCCCTTGAAACCGAACTTCGGGAAGAGCGAGTCACTAAGAGTGACACCGAGAAATTACTGGGAACATTGCAGGATTCCGCCTGGGAGCAGACCAAGCCGGCCGGTGAAGGGGAAGAATACCGGTATGGTGTTGCCGACATGCACGCATCGGCCCTGGTGCACGAGGGGGCGGTTGTGCATGGAAGCCTGATCGTGGCGGGGTAAGAATAGAACGATGCAGACCTTGTGCGAAACCTGTGCCTCGATGCGAGAAGTAACCACGCCCAGATCACGCTTCTTGCTGTGCGAGTTGTCGAGAACGGATGCGGCCTACCCGAAATATCCGCCACAGCCGGTCGTGCGGTGCGAGGGGTATCAGCAAAAACAAGCCGAGGAAACGGTCAAGAAGTAGTGAACGAAGATGAAGGACGAGGCCACGGGATTCGCTCCCCGTTCGCGCCGGAATTGGTCATGCAACTCCCCGAATCGACTCGGAATTGTTGCCAAAAACTCATTCTTCACGACTGGATTTCAAACTTGGGACTGGCGAAGAAGGTAGTTTTCTGATAGAATCCCAACATACTCTTCATTCCTGATGCCTTCCACTTCTCCCAGAAGTCCTTTCAGATCTGGTGGATATCAAGCGTGCGGAGCGGGGTTGTAGTCTCGTCCTCGCATGCACCGTGATGTCATTCATTACCAGAGATCCCATTCCAGATGGAATTGAGTCTCAAGCTGGACCAACGGCGAAGAAAGTACGAATTTCGGTGTCGAAAACCGGCTTCCTTTCTTACTCGTTGCCCAGGCCAGCGCTACTACGACCCGACGGCGATCAACGATCGCGGCGCTCATTCAGATACATCGGGTGATCTGATGGCCGGTTTACAGGCCGGCCCGTCAGACTCCCTTTCAAACAGGAGAAAACTTATGCAGACAGCTCAACGCGGAGACCGTGTTCAGATTCATTATGTGCGACGATTTGAAGATGGTTCCAGGACAACTTCTCGCGATGGCCAACCGGTCGAATTGACCGTCGGTATCGATCATCCCCGATTGCCCGGACTGGGGAATTCGCTGGTGGGTTTGACACCCGGCGCATCCGCGCTGGTTCAGGTAAGTGCCGACCAAGCCTTCGGTCTGCCCGATCCCAAGCGAGTTCAACGCTGGGCGCGGAGGCGATTTCCGAAAGACCAGGCACTTCCGGTCGGCAAGTGGGTAAAGTTTCAAACTTCCCAGGGCAAGAATCGCATGGTCCGAATCGTGAAGGTCCAGGAGAAGATGGTTGTTGTCGATACCAATCGTCGCTGGGCAGGGCAGGCCATGGAAATCGAGGTCGAACTGATCGCCATTCAAAGTGGGCAGCCCAGTTCCGTGGTCGTTGATCCGGAATGTTAGCCGAACAGATACCCCCAAGGGGAGTCGAACCCCTGTTTTAGCCTTGAGAGGGCTACGTCCTAGGCCACTAGACGATGGGGGCATTATCCTAATGATTTAAGGGCATCGCACTCTCGAAGTCAAGCCAACACATGCAAATTCGTCCCGACAACGGTAAAATAAATGCACAATCGACAAAGCAACTTTTTCGTCTCTCAGCAAAATGTCAACTTTTTTTGCGCAATTTTCGCTCCAAGAACCGTTTCTTGTAGCAGATGAACTAATAAAAGAGCCGAAATTGAGATGGGAACGCAAGAAAACTTGCCCTGGGAATGAAAATAAAATAAATAGACCTAGCTTTCGTTTGACCCAATAATTAGAATTTTATTGTGGTCTTACCGAAATTCTCCCCTCCGCCGATGGTCGGCGATTTCGGTTGAGATTGTTGGCTTTGAGGAGATTACCATGTTCGACGAAATCTTTCGTTCGATTGGCTGGATAGGCGTTGCGATCGGTATCCTGGCCGTGATCTTGGTGCTCGAGGTGTTGTTCCGCACTCTGTACAACACTTATGGAACCCCTCAAGATCGCCGCTATCCGCACCGCGTCGGCACTGAACTTCCCCGCGAACTTCCGCGGAAATAGATAGTCGATCGGGGAAGGATTTCTTCGAATTCCTGCCCCGATTCCTCTTTACCTATCTTTCCGGGTTAGGTATTAATCCCCCTCGTTGAACTTGCCGCTGTTCACAGAGGGTGATGAGTCATGCGACGGAACTTATTGGTTGGCTTTGCAGTTTTGTGCGGTGTTTCTCTGAGCCTGGCCCAATTTCATTCCGCGGAACCACCTCTCGCAGATCCCCAAACTGCCCCCAGTCCCGCAAACCCCAAGAGTGTCGTCGAACTGCGTCCTCAATACGTACCGCCTTCATTGAATACATCTCGTTCCGAAATCGCAGTGACTCCCGCGCCCGATGAACTTCCTCCCGAATTGATTCCTGCGCAGCACATTCAACCTGCGACCGGATCGGATACCCTGCCGGCGCAGAATATCAGGCCGCAGCCCTGGAACGCGCCGATCGGCAAAACTCCCGCGCGAACCTACGCTGAGCCGCCCACTCCCACGGTGAAAATCTCGGTGCGCGGCCTCGATATCGCGGCCATCAACCAGGAATTGTCTTATCGCCTGATTGTCAGCAATACTTCCGAGGCGAAAGCACATCACGTCACGGTTCGCTGTCCGCTGCCGAAAGGTGCCACGTTTGTGCGCTCGGTGCCCGAAGCCAAACCGACCGAAGCGAAAGCCATCGAATGGCATCTGGAAACCCTTGAACCCGGCAGCAGCCGGCAGATGGACGTCGTGTTCAAGCCGGCCTTGGAGACGGATGAACTTACGGTGATCGGCGTGGTCCAGTTCGATCACGGCCGATACGTAAAAACCAGGATTGCCCCGCCGAGTTTGAACGTCCGGAAAACCGGTCCCGCCCAGGCGCTGGTGGGCGAGCCGGCCACCTATCGCATTGAAATCACCAATAATGGCAAAGTGCCGGCCCAGGAAATCGAAGTGGTGGATACCTTGCCGGCAGGGCTGGAGTATCTCCAGGAGAGTGCAACCGGTGCGAAAGCCGTTTCCCGAGACGGACTCGCTGCCCATCAGCGCGCATGGTCAGTCGGCACGCTGCTGCCCGCTCAAAAGCGGACGATCGAGTATCGCGCGATGCCGCGCAAGATCGGTCAGTGGGAAAGCTATTGCCATGTCACGGCGACCGATGTCAAGCAAATCGAAGCGAAATGCGCTACCTCCATCGTCGATGCAAAACTGACCCTTCAAGTCGATGGTCCGGGGCAAACCGAGTCGAAAGTCGGGGTGTCCGTTCCCTATCGAATCACGATTTACAACACCGGGACTGCGACGTTGAACAACATTCGCGTGGAATGTAATTTCCCGCAAGAGATCAGGCTCGCCAGAGCATCGAAAGGCGGGCAGTTCTTCAAGGATGCCGTGCAATGGATCATCCCAAACCTGGCACCCAAGGACACGAAGGAACTCACGCTGGCGCTGATCGCTCCATCATCGGGAGAACGGCAGATCAAGGTGGCGGCAAAAGCAGATCGGGGCCTGGAGCAGAGGCAGATGATCAAGACCAATTTTGATGGGATTGAGGCATTGAACTGGACGGTTGAAGGTACGGCGGTCGGCAGCGTTGGGCACGAGGTGGTTTACACGATCGCCGTGAATAATCCCGGCTCCGGACCGGCGAGAAATGTCAAAGTGACGGCCGATCTGCCCAGCCAGATCGAGCTTTCCAAGGCAGAACCCGCCTTCCAACGAGATGCCAAGAACAATTCCCTCTACTTCAATCCGGTGGAGATTCCACCCAAGCAGATGATCACAATCAAGATCGTCGGGATTGCCCGCAGAAGCGGTGAAGCGCGTTTCAACTTTGAACTGCGAGCGGACGGTGTCGGCACGGGGCCGTTGCGAAAAACACCTTCGACGCAAATCGCGCCGAGCAGCCGGCCGGAAGCCAAGAAAAATGTCGAGAATATAGGCGGCATTGCACCTCAGAAGGAGGCCATCCCGGTCAGTAACCCGGCCAAGAAGGTTGAACTCGAATTGCCGCCGAAAAAGAAAGATCTGCCTCCGACCCTACTCGATCCGCTCGCATTGCCTCCCGAACCGATTGCTCCAAAGAAGGATGCGCTGAAACCGGTTTCTGCCGATACTCCCAAGAAAGAGCCAGCACCAAAATCCAAGGAGGAGATAAAGAAACCGGAACCCGAACCGGGATTGCTGATCCCGGTTCCTTGATAGTTCTACAGTGTCTGAAGGGAATCCTCTTATGATCGATGACGATGACGATAAGCCCATCACCAAGGAAGAGGCTCTCGCGAGATTTGCGGGCCACACGCCGTCCCTGAAAGAGATATTCGGCGGAGTCGAGGAGGGCGACGGCTATCGGGCGGATTTGGCGCTCGATGACGATGAGGAAGATGAAGACGAGCCGGCTGGGGCCATGCCCGTTGCACGCGATGATTAACCGCAATGCACAATCGATCGACGAAACGAAAAAAGGGGCGATGCGCGGCATCGCCCCTTTTCCTTTTGGAGATCGCGGGTTTTGGTTAATTACAAACCATCGCGCAGTTTTTCTTTTTCTTTCGACTTCGTGGGGGTCACTCCCTGAATTTCGACTTGGGGTACCAGCAAATCGAGTTCGACGGTCTCCTTGCTGCTATCCTCGCCGACGTTGCCGGCGCGATCCGTCGCTTCAACCTTCAGATAGAAACTGTTAGGCTGCTCTGGAGTTGCGACATTCCACGTATAGTGGCCCGAGTTGTCGAGGTTGGAGGTTACCGTTATCCACGGACCAATCGGTTTCAAGGCATACTTGATGGTAATCGGCGATGCGGCCATGTTGGCATCTTCTGCCAGCCAGGAAATATCAACGGCCACGCCTTCATCGCCAACCTTGCGTACCTTGGCCTCTTTGAGAGTAACCTTGGGCGGCGTCAGATCGACGATGACGCGGATTTGCGGAGGATCCTTGGACTTGGGGATCGGCATCGCTTTTCCGGCCTTGCTTTCGGGAATCAGGATAAAGCCGTATTCGCCTTCCTTCTCGACCGAGAGATTGATCGAAATCCGTTCGGTGCGGGCTTTGTCGTCGGGCTTCGAGGCGGGATGATCCGGTCCGGGAATCCAGGGCAGCCTTTCTTCTTCCCATCGTTGCTGATTTTCCGAGCGGAAAATACGGACTTGCTTCAACCCCGAGGAGCCTACGGTAACATTGAAATCGAAGTTCAATTCTTTCGCATTGACGTAATGGATCGTGGTTGGGCCCGATCGTCCCGTCGAGTCTTGCTTGAGCGGGTCCGAACCTCCGCCCGAATTGGAGCCTGTGGCGAATTTGCGCTGCGGGCCTGCTGCGAGCGAAGTCCATAACCCTGAAGAAACCCCTTCATTTTTCGCAGTGTCGCGCGCCTTCACACGGATCTCAATGCGCTGCTCGGGTCGGAGAACCCAGGTACGCTGATCGCGTGCGCGAAACTGGACCCCGGGTCGATCGGACGCCAATCGGCCATGCCCGGCCAGCGATATTCGAGGCGGATCGAGTTGGCATCGAGGTTCTCATCGATGATGTCCCATTCCACACCGGCAAGATCGCCGACGGCAAAGGCATGGACGGCAATTTTGGGCGCAGCGGTATCGACGATAAATCGCAATTGGGGGACGAGTTGGTCGACCGGCCGATCGGTCGTACCGTCGAGAAACTCGGCCTGCACGGCGAGGGCGTAGCTGCCATCCTCGGGAGCAATGAATCGGAACGCTCGGTCGGAGGGAACCGCAGAAACTTGATACTTCCACTCAGTGCTGCCGTGCTGGGCGTAGAGTTTCAATTGTTTGATGGGGCGCTTTGGGTCGCGGGAAAAGGGAATGCTGAGTTCGCGTCGATTGTGGATTTTGACGACGAGATCGGCCGAATTCTGCGCAACTGCTGCCCGGTGAGAGTAAATGAACCGCGCACGCGAACAGGAGACAGATCGGGAGTCGAACTCGCACAAAGCGCCTCCTTTCGCAAAATAGACCCTGAGTTCGGAATGGGGTGCATCCTGGCCACCCATACGGATGAATCGGCATCTTGAGGGGGAAGACTTCACAAGATGCGCAACTCAGAGGGGAATTTCTCTCGGTGGCAGGGTGACAAGGTGACAAGGTGACAAGGTGACAAGGTGACAAGGTGACAAGGTGACAAGGTGACAAGGTGACAAGGTGACAAACATTGAGCGTATCTATGAATATTGATTTTCTTTCACCCGTCACCGATGGCTGATTTAAGTATTTTGTCACCTTGTCACCTTGTCACCTTGTCAGTCACCTTGTCACGGCCGCACTCCCCACCGGAACAGTGCGCTGACACCCGGAACCCAGAACAGAAACCGGATCGAGCTCAAGAATACCAGGGATTGGCTGGCGGCCTCGGACAGCGCTGCACCCGTTATAGGCCGGCCGTTCTTGTTTATGAGGCAAATGGATTCGTGCGCAGCGCTCCCACCCTTGTCGACATCATCGTGCAAACGTATTTGGTCCGCTAAATCGAACATTCGTAAAACACTAATTGCGCAGGTGATTCGGATTTCGGCTATTGAAATGCAGATGCACTTCGGGTTCGCTGCCGCGCGGCCAGGATATCCGTTCCCGGATGACGGAAGCAGGGATGTAGCACAACAGTAACGTCATCATGAGCAATCCGAATACGCTCAACCCCATTGTCATGGCGATGCCTGTGTGCAGCAGAATCGCGCCGATAACCATGTAGGGCCGCATCCGCGTCCAAATCAGGCACGGTAGGGCGATTTCCAGAACGAGCGTGTAGTAGTTCAATCCGGCGAGGACGATCATGAACAGCGGGCGAATGCTCGCCACGGCATGCAATACCTTGTCGTAGGCGTCAAACCAGATGGGCGAAAACTCCGGGTTCGCGATGGTGAACCAGTTCGCGGTGGTATCCCACCAGGTCGTGCCCTTGAGTTTGGACAATCCCGACGACATGTACATGATGCAAAAATGAATCTGCACCAGACGAAGGACAAAGTTGGCGCTACGGGATCGCACCGGCCCGGCAAGAATCGCTTCTGCCCAGGGAACCGGTTTGCCCGCTGCCTTCAAAATGGCCCGCGAAGCCCGAAAACGAGCCAGCAGCCGATCGATCGAAAGGGTTGCGCCGCTGGGGCCGATCATCAGGTAGAACAACAAGATCATCATCATCGTATCCATGCCGAACAGTATGTACTGGCAGCGGTGGATGTAGAAAAGCGCTGCAACCCAGGTCAGAACCGACGTCACTCGGGTAAAGATTCCCAGCGTGAACAGCAACATCACGAATAGAACTGCGCCATGACAGATCGCCATCGTCGTTGGATCGGTGACGTGAAACCAGATGGAAAAGATGCTTCGACCCTTGGCGTACAACTCGTCCGGATAGAAGTCCCAGTAATCGAAGTAATCGACGTAATCGCTGCGTTCCTTCTCATTTTGAGGTAAATGGTACATCAGTTTGAGCGCTGCCTTCCGGCCGCCGTAACCGAGGTCGTTGAGCCAGCGGAGAACTTCTGTAAAATTCTGGAAATACTTCAGGTTCTTTGGCAGGATCGTGAGAAAGTCGAGAGCTTCATTCCAGACGATGACTCGGATTTGCGGAGTCATAGTATTCGAGTCGAGCATGTAGACCGGCACATCAACTTGCACTGCGTTAAACTTCTGTAAGGGCCTCGAAAGGATCTCTCCCTGGATTTCCCGGCCCGAGGCATCCAATTGCGAGATGCTTTCCAACCATTTTGCGATCGGTTCGAATCCTTGTTCGGAATTTTTGGCAAGACCTTCACCGATCCATTGCTGGGCACGTTCGAGAAACTTGAGTTTGCGCGTGCGCTCGTCCCGGTTGTCCGGAAGATGTTTTAAGAAGTCGATGACGGCAGTTCGCCGACCCACATCGTTGGTGTCCGGCAACGTGGTACGCAGGGGATTCAGCGTATTCTCCCGGTTATAATCCCAGGGCATCGCATAGGTCGGGGATTCCTTGCGTCCTTATCGATCGCCGCCAGGTCGAGCCAGGCATGCTTCCCGAAAAAAGACTGCAAATCGAAGCAATACACCAGATGAACGTAGAGCACGATCAACCCGGTGATTACCCGCATCAGGCCCAGCGTCGTGGGATCGGTCGGCTGAAACCAGAATCGATTCCAACTGCCGGGAGTTCGTTTTCCATGGGCGGTGCTTGAAACGACCTTGGATGTACTCACCTCAATCTCCCTATCGGTGATCGCTTCCGGAATGTTGAATCACGTAATCCCGGTAGAACTTTCTGTAGTCCTCAGACGACAACTTCCGCATCGAAGCACCCGCCGGCGGTGGTTCCTCATTGGCGTCAAAGTAGTATTTTGGAAAAATCGAAACCAGCCAGTAAACGAGGCGATCCGTTCGATCCATGAGCCGGCCCTCCGTGTCGTATTCACCCATGTAATAGGGCAAGTAGTACGAGGGGTCGTACACGCTCTTTCCCGGAGGCGGTTCGTTATCGCTAAAGAACTTATAAGGAGTGTATTCATCCGGGACCGACCCCACATATTGTGCCATCGAGATGATCCGGTGCTGGACCCGATAAAGCTTGACCCCCTTGATGGTCGCTTTGAGATCGGGTTTCTCATACTCAAACGCGACATGGCGGATGTACGAAGGAATAATCGATCGCCTCACTTCATCGGCCGGCTCGGAATATCCGGGTACGCCGGTAAGCCGGTTCAATGGAATGTCGGTGGCCATCCGGCGTTGCTCCAGATGAGCCTGAACGTAGGCGGGAAGAGGGGAATACCGGATATGGCTCGCATATTCGGTAAGCGATAGGCGACGGAAATAGGTCATGGCAAAAGGATCTTTTACCTGTTCCGGCCGTTTCGGCATCTTGAACCATCTTTTCCCCTGGCCAAGGTCGAAAGCGCTCTGACCCAGCGCCCCTGCAACACCGCAAATGGCCTGGTCCGCTTCAAATTCATACTCGACCAGAAACCACAACTCCGTGGCCGGTCCGGGATCGGGCGAGTAGAACTGGTAGGCGTTATTGAGATAGGCGAAATAAAGATAAGGCCGGGCGTAACGGGACCATACCTGCTGTCCAAGCCAGGGTGCGGGATGGGGATTGGTCACTGCCGACATGATGAAGGTGAAATGTACCATTACCAGGCCCCCGATGATCAGCATTCGGGGGTAGATTGGCACCAGTAACAGCACGCCGCCCGCAGCGGACAGACCTGCAAACACGTGGGCGACGAGCCGGAAGGAGTCCCACGATTCGGGAAAGCCCACCCCTGCCACCAGGCACGTCAGCGCTCCGAGGAGCCAAGCGCCGAACCAGGTACCATTCTGGGTGATGGCAGCGCCGGCCACAATCATTCCGATGATCGTCAGGATGACTCGGATTCCAACAACGGGAGTCTCATCGGGCCGGTCAACCCCGCCCAGAAGTGCGGCAAAACCGCACAGGCCTGTGCCGATTAGAGCCACAACGGCAACGGTTTCGATGTTCAAGGGCGGTTCGACAAGGTCAGCCCCATCGTATCGGCTGCTATCCATCGCTGCGAACTCCTGCGGGGGTTCGTGTCGGTTTGCAAATGATAATGCAAACTGCGAACCACATTTTGAAATCGGTAGTCATTCGGGCATATATGGTGGAAAAATCGCCATCACAGATAGGTTTCGGTTCGTCAAGGGATGCGCATCCCCGCGATCCATCCGACCGTCAGGGTCGTCACGACCGATTCGGGAATTGATGATGAATTTCTTGCATCTCTCCGGATTTTCCAGCCCGTACTCTGTCTTTATAACACAACCATCGCGGTTTGGTTTGCGAAGCTGCTGCATCGGGTCGGTCAATAGACGCCGCCCCAACGCCAACGAGGCGAACCCGGGTGCGAAGCCACGACTCGAAGCATCGCCTCAGTGAGCATGAACTTTCCGGGACTTCCTCGGCGATGCGTAGAGGAGCGCTCAGGCTGCACCCATTCCCAACGACCCGCATTTCCGGGGCGGGAAGCCGCGAGTCGAAGCATCGCCGCAGTGAGCATGAACTTTCCGGGACAGAAAGCTCACGCTTGGGTTGGCCTTGCAAGACCCAACCAGGAGCTTACGCATCGCACTATCTTACGTTCCGGGTCCAGGCTTCCTTGAAGAAATGGATCCAGTTGCCGTACATGATTCCTTCGATGTCCACTTCCTTGTAGCCGCGGCGACGAAGGATGGCCGGCACTCGCTGCAGATCGGCGATGGTGTCGAGATCGTGAGGTGTTTGCTCGGTGCCGAAGCCGCCGTCGAGATCGGTCCCGATCGCCGCGTGGCGGGCGTTGCCGGCCAACTGACAAACGCGATCGATGTGGTCGACAAAGGTCTCCATCGTCACGCCCGACTCCTTCGGCGTGGTCTTGCCGCGAATCCAGTTCGGATACAGCATCCAGGCGTCGAGTGCGGAGCCTATCACGGCCTTGCGCGAGATGAGACGTCTGATCTGATCGTCGGTCAGTTGCCGCTGATCCGGAACCAGTGCCCGGCAGTTATGGTGGCTTGCCAGCACCGGGCCGCCGTAAATGTCGAGCGCTTCATCGAAGCATTGATCGGAAAGATGGGTCACGTCGAGAATCATCCCAACCCGCTCCATTTCCTTCAGCAGCGGCTTGCCGGGCGGGAATAAACCGCCTTCGGTGCCGGTGCCGTGCGCATAGGGGCTGACTCCGTAGTGTGCCGGCCCGATGATCCGCAAGCCGGCTTCGTGCCAGCGTCCGACATCTTCCGGTGCGAGAACCGGGTCGGCCCCTTCCATGCTGAGAATGAAGCCGAGCGGTTCATTGCCGGTTTCGTTTTTGATCCAGGCATTGGCGTGCTTTTCCAGCGTCGGCCAGTCTTTGATCCAGCGCAAATGTCCCTGACGTTCGAGAGTGCGATAATAGGCCATCTGCCCCTCAGCACAGGCGCTGGCGGCCTGCATCGCGGCGTAGCGTTGAATCGCGGGCATCAAATTGGGCCGGAATAGCCGGGCCAACAACGTGGCGATGAAGATGCCCACTTTCCCCTTGCGCAGTTCGGGAAACGTGACGGTATTGCGGCCTCGCGCCTTGAAATCGACGTCGGAGCCGGCCTGTTCGCGCGCGCGGATTTCGCTGACGGGCTGGAGCAAATCGCGGTTCCAGTCGATGGCGTTCCAGGCGAGGTCGAGATGGGCATCGAAGATTATCATGGCAAGCTTTCGGCTTTAAGTGTTCAGTGTTCAGTGTTGGTTCTTTTATTGTACAAGCCAAATCGAATAGTTCTGCTCGAACCTGCCTCAAACAATCCGGTCTTTAACTGAACACTGAACACTGTTCAGCTTAGGCTGAACTGTCGTTGAAAGAACTCCCAGATTACGGCGGTTGCATCGATTGGGCTTTCGATTCTTCCGCCCAGCGGTTCGCCCAGTTTGCCTTTGCCTCCCGGCCAGTGATGCCCGAGAGCGTCGATCAGGATGGACTGTAATTCGGGGCCATTGGAGATCGATCGATATTGCTCTCGAAGATAGCCTTGCATCTCATCGATCCGATCGGGTTCCTCCTGACAGTCGATCGCTCTGGCCCATTTTCGCAAGGTTTCCGCAACGGTCGGGCGATCTTCACGATGGCCCCACGGCGTCCTCACTCGCCCGCCCTGCATCGGGATCAGAGGATCTTCAGTCCCAATCAGATAAAGCGTCGGCAACGGTCGAGCAGGGCGGGGATCGATGAGCCAGCAATGCCCCGCTGTCGGTGCAATCGCCGCGATTCGATCCGCAAGCTCAGCGCCCAGCCGAAACGTCATCGCGGCCCCATTGGAAAACCCGGTGACATAAACGCGCACTGCATCGACTCGGCCCGATCCGGCTAATTCATCGAGAATCGCACGGATAAAGCCAACATCATCGAGAGTGTTATGCTGCGTACCTCCTCGACCGGAGCCATCGTTCCACCATGCCGGATTGGTCAAGAACTTGGCCGGTTTTTCAGGATCAACCGGAACGGCATCTGGGTAAGCGACCAGGAAACCGGAACGTCCGGCAAGCTCGGACCAGCCGGTCTCCTCACGAGCAAACTCGCCGGTTCCCCCGGCACCGTGCAACATGATGACCAGAGGCAACGGCTTGTCGGCGGCAGGGCCATCGAGCCAGTACCGGCGTTCCCGGCCTTGATGGATGATGGTGCGCATTAGTTAGTGGTCAGTGGTCAGCAAATGCAAAAACAATTAGAGCCCGTTGCAAAATTAGGGTCAGAGAACATTGTGGGGCGGGTCGAGGCTTTGCGAGGCTCGCCAGAACGAGAGGCCGCTTCATGGCGGGCCTTGCAAAGCCTCGACCCGCCCTACACTCTACGTTTCCTCGTGCGGTTCGGGCAAGAAGAACGACAGGATGAATCCGATGACGAATACACCCGTACCGACAATCCCCGCCCCCATCGCATAGTGAGTGGCATTGACCTTGGCGCTGCCTGCCAGGAGCGGTGCCAGGAATTCCGTTACGAATGGTGCGGCCATCGTTCCGATCATTCGTCCGCCGACATTGGTGGCGAATGATCCGCCTGTGCCGCGCAGGTGAACCGGGAAAACCTTCGGCAAATACTCGCCGAAGTAACTGAACTGGGCGATCGTAAACAAGCCCGCGAAGAAGTAGAGAATCATGAACTCGCCGGGCCGGTCGCTAAAGAAGTAAAAGTAGGTCAAGGGCAGGACGATCATGCCGGGAACCTGGAAGATGCGGAGCAACGTTCGCCGGCTCGCGACGAAAATCAACAGAATCGCGAGAATAACACGCCCCAAAAGCCCGCCGATTTCTTGCCAGCGCTGGGTGGTGCCGACCCGCGATTTCCCAAGTCTCTTGAGTTCGTCGAGTTTTTCCAGACGTTGCTTCCGGAGTTCCTTGACCTCGGGTGCATCTTTGGGGAGCTTTTCGAGTTTTGCCTCGATTTGCGCTACTTCTTTGCGGACGGGAACTTCTTTTGCCGCAAATTCCGGCAGCCCTGTGGCGATCAGAGATGGGGTCAATTGCAGTGCGCCGAACGCAGCTGCGTAAGCACACCCCGACAGGGCGTCCGCCACCAGCGTCGTGCGAATCAGATCGGGTGCGAATAGCGCTGCAAAACTCGGCCGGCGCAGCGTACCCGCCTGCTTTTTCTCCCGCCACACCTTGGACTCCGGCACGAAGGGAAGCAGGACCGCGATCAGAAACCCCGGTATCAGACCCGTCAGAAGCGTATAGCGCCAGGTTGCATGAGAATCGAAACCTTCTCCAACCGAGAACGCAGGCAGCGATTGACGCATATCGCCAATCGCGTTGTACATTTCCGTGACGAAGATGCCGCCGAGCGAAGAAAGTGCCAGAGTCCAGCCGAGCACCAGTTCGCGCTTGCGTTTGTCGGGGAACAACTCCGCCAGCCAGGTAACTGCCGCGACAAACTCCACGCAAACGCCGACGAACGTCGTGCATCGGAACAGGACGAACATCCACACATCGGTGCTGAAAGCGGCCAAAACGGGCGAAAACGAGTAAACCATGATGCTGCCGACCATCACGGTTTTCCGTCCGAAGCGGTCGATCAGCCAGCCACCCAATAATCCAAAAATGCCGCCGCTGAGTGCTGCGTACCAGAGCAATCGGCCGGTCCAGAACGCGACTTCCGGGCTGGTCGGCGGCTTTTTGAGCAATTCCGCAAGAGTATCGCGGGCAATGACCGGAAACATTAAGAGTTCATAGGTATCGAAAAGAAAGCCGATCGAGGCCACGATAACGATGAGCCAGTGCGTGATCGTAAATCGTTCCCCGGTTGTGGCTGGGATGGTTGACAATAGAAATCTCCAGAGGAGGGTCGAAGGCGGGATGTTGCAAAAGCGCTGATCGTGTCGAGAGAGTCTGGTGTAGGAATTTAGACTGATCCGGCAAATCGTAAATTTACTAAGGGTATGATTATGCTGTCCGATAATTCACTTTGGCTATGTCAGGAACTCGATGGCAGCTTGCGCACTGTTGGGCCGAAACCCCTGGTCCTTCTGAGCGGCTCCTTCAACCCCCTGCATGACGGGCATCGTCAGCTCGCGTGGACCGCACAGAAACGGCTGGGAAAATCGGTCGCATTTGAATTGAGCATTGTCAATGTAGATAAGCCCGAAATTGCTTCCGAAGAAGTCCGACGCCGGCTGCAACAGTTCATCGGTCTCGCACCGGTATATGTGACCCGCGCCATGAGTTTTGAGCGCAAGGCCATGTTGTTTCCCAATGCCGTCATGGTGGTCGGTGCCGACACCGCAGACCGTATCGTCGCTCCGCGTTATTACGGCAATGATCCAGCGCAACGAGATCGCGCACTGATGAACATTCGCCGGCAAGGCTGCCGATTCCTCGTTGCTGGAAGGATCAACGCAGAAGGATGCTTTGTTGAAATGAACAGCATCGAAATTCCGGAAGCCTTCCACGATCTATTTGAAGGGCTTGGCGAGGAGGAATTCCGAGTCGATGTGTCATCCTCGCTCTTGCGGCAGCGTTAGCCGAACGCGTTGCAATGAGGTGGAACCATCGCCTGCTCGTTGACCGAGAGGGATGTAGCTTCAGCCGTTGGATCGGCCCTTCAACTCTTGACGAACCAATTCGATGTCCACCTCCAGGAGTGCGGCAATCTCTTCGGCAGTCATTTTCTTGGCTGCCATTTTCACAATCGCCCGGGCCGTTGCCTTTTTCTCGCCCTCTTCCATCGCCTCCTGGTAGGCTCGGCTTTCGCGAATGTCGTGTAGCTGCAACATGGTCTTGATCTCCGCTCGTGTCAGTCTCGGCACTTTGTACAGAATGATGGTTTCAATGAATTCTATCAGATCAGCCCGCAAAGCTTCATCCTCGATTTCACTCCTGGTCCGTGAAACCAACTCGCGGGCCATCGCGGGTGGATACTTAAACCAACGAGGTTATGAGAAGGATCCTGCACCGCCTTGGTTTTTCTTGAACACTCATTCCACAAGGCCTATAGTGAGCATCGATCATTCGGGCCAATTGGCAGAAGCTTCGACGCTCCAACCACCTGCAATCAAGAATGCCTTGATCATTTCGGTCGCGATCGTGACCAACGGCTTCCACTCTGCCGGTGGCTCCGACCACCATTGAAACCGAAACTCCGAGTACAAATCTCCGAACACGGCAAGTTCGTAATTGCTTCCGTCCGCGCCACCCATTCCACTCAAGTCGGGCATCAGGGGAAGGCGAAGAGAAATCACACGTCGGAAGAATTCCTGAAGACTTGGCTCGCATGTGCCACTCTTACAAGTGTGGCTACGTTGTACCGGTTCGGCTTTTTAGAACCTGATGAACAAATTCAAGGTCCACTTCGACCATGGCAGCAATTTCTTCCGGAGGCATTTGCTTGGCTGCCATGTTAACAATCGTCCGTGCAGCTTTTTCCCTTTTGCCCTCTTCCATCGCCTCTTGATAAACGCGCGTTTCGCGAATGTCCTTTACGTGCAACATGGCTTGAATCTCCTCGCGGCTAAACCGAGCCAGCTTATAGATGATCACCGTTTCAATCAATTCTATCAGATCATTCCGTAATGAGGCATCGGCGATTTCTTTTTTCACTCGAGCCACAAGCTCGCGGGCAACGGCCGGAGCCTCGGACTCCTCTCGTCGGATCAAGTATAAAATGGATAGACCCAAAGGTGCATTCGCCAGTTCCGGCATCTCGTCCAAATAAAAGGTCCGGATTTGTCCCGAATTCAATAACGCGCGATAGGGGGACAGTGTCTGCCGGCTCAAGTGATCGGCCGGCAAACAACACTACCCCGCGAAAATCCTGCGCTGAGTTATGCTGTTTCAGATAGGTAAACACCTTGGCCAGCAGGTCGGCGAAGATGTTGGCGCGGGCATAGAACTGGATCTCCACGAAATACAACGGCAAATCAGGTTCTTTTGGCAGGAACACACCATCGGTTCGATGTGAAGTTTCTTTGAACTCAATGGCCAGATACTGGTAGCGTGCCGCCATTTCTTTGGACGCATCACTCGGAAGACCAAGGAGTAAAAAGAACGTCTCAGGGCTTGTTTCAAACAGCCTGCAGAAAAGTGGGTCGGTTATCATTAGTCTTTACCAGCGCCCAACTCGGCCTCTGACTCGCCCGGCACAGGCTGCCGGAATTCGATTTTCAAAAGACAGGGATCGACTCGCCGACGGTTTGAATCGCAATGGCTCGTCCTTCACGGTCATGCAAGACCGTTTGCGGATCGATTCCCATGGCCCGGTAAACCGTTGCTGCGGCATCGGCAGGTGAGAAGGTTCGTGTGGTGCAGTACCCGCCGATCTTGTCGGTTGCCCCCAGGACTTGACCGCCCTTTACGCCGCCGCCCGCGAAAAAGATCGACCCGGCATGGCCCCAGTGATCCCGTCCGCCGTTGCTATTTACCTTTGGCGTTCGACCAAATTCGGTCAAATACACGACCAGGGTTCGTTGCAATCTGCCGCTTTGTGCCAGGTCGTCGAGAATGGCCGCAAAAGCGCGATCGACCGCCGGCAGATGATATGGAACCTTCGCCATCTTGAAGATGGGAGGCTGATTTTGACTGGGAACGCAATGATTGTCCCAGAGGTTGTCGTACTCGCCCCAGTCATAGCCGTAATCGACCATGACGAAACGCGCATTGGCTTCGATGAGCCGGCGTGCCAGCAGGCAGCGCTGACCGACTTTCGTCATGCCGTATTTCTCTCGAACCCGCAACGGTTCGTGATGAATGTCGAAGGCCATGCGCACGCCGGCAGAAGTCAACAGTTCGGTGGCCCGGCCGTACAGTTGCTCCATGTCGCTGTAACCGGGGCGCTGGGCTGCGCGCAAACCGGCTTCCAGCCGTTCTCGCAAAGTTTGCCGCTCGGCAAAACGACCCTCTGGGATCTCCAAATGGATATTTTCCACCGAAAAGTCTTGCTTGCGAGGCTCCCCACCGGTTGCGAACGGAGCATACTTCGCACCAAGCCAGGCCGAGACGAACATATTGGTATTGGGAGGTCCGGGCCGTGTGCTGCCCGGCACTGCGATGTAACCGGGCAAGCCGCCCGTTGCCCCACGTTGCTGCCAGATGACACTGGCGAAGTTGGGTTCGCTGAGGATACCGTTCGGCACCGCATTGCGGCCCGACAGTGCAAAAGCCTGCGCCAGGAAATGATCGTCGTTGCCCGACTTGTAACTGCGCACCAACGCCACTTTCTCCATGTGCCGGGCCATCTGGGGCATGACTTCAGCCAGGCGAATACCGGGGACATTGGTGTTAATACACGTAATGTCGCCGCGAATTTCGGAGGGTGCATCGGGCTTCGGGTCGAAGGATTCATGATGCGTCACGCCGCCCGGCAACCAGAGAAAGAGCACCGAGTCCGCTGTGGGCTGGAACGTCGGTGCCGGTGCAGACCGGCTGCCCGCGCGCAGTTCACTCGCCGATGCGGCGAGCGTCACCCCGGCGATGCGGAAGAATTGCCGACGATCCGAAAAGGGAAACGGAAGCACGTAGGAATCTCCCAGGTGGGATGTAAGGCAGGAGTTAAATTTGTACCATGATCCGAGTGGCGAAAGCAAGAGGGTGGTTTAAGGGAATTGAAACTTTATGAGGTCCGGTTACCATCTAGATGAGGATTCGCGTGTCTGGTACTTCTTGCAACGATCTGTTATGCTGAAATTGATTTGGGATAACACAATTTTCCAACGAGGAACACTTATGCCCGTTGCAGTGAAAATCAAAGATGGGAACTGGAACTATGGCAAAGCAATCAACTTGCTCCTAATGCGCGGCGGTTCGTTTCAAACTCGACACGAACGAATCCTCATCGTGAATTCTGAACAGAAAAGAGTGTTGGAAGACGCCGGCCTTGTAGAAACTGACGAACCGAAAGAAGGGTCAGGAAAGAAACGTGCCCGCAAAAAAAACGCACCCAGATAAGTTCCGCGAGCGGCTTGACGAGCTAAGCAAAAGTATCCAGGAAGACCTTCAGTTGCCCAGTCTCGAAGCAAACCGATTGGAAGGGTATGCTTATCTCTTTCGGGTAGTTTTGCCATTGCTCGATGCAAATGGCAAACCGGTCTTCACCGTTCCGATCCTGGATGAGTTGATTGCAGTCCTCAACAACCGATTCGGTGGGTGCATGGTAGCTTCGTCGTCATCGGCACCTCCATTGTGGGGACTTTGGCACCCCCCTCACGAGAAGCGAGCGGAGAAAGACTACCTGACGACTGCGGAAGTACTGGCCAACCCCATCGACGCATCCAACCGGTTCTTCGTCGGCCTGAAGCCGATCCTGAAAACGGCGGGTCACATCGAGCAGCAGGAGATCTTGATTTCGCGAATCGAATGCCGATTGATGTAATGTCCAATTTCGCTACCTACGGAATACTCTTAACTCTCTCCTTCCCATTACCACCCAAACCCAATGAAAACACTCTTCCTCTCCGCAGTTATGGCTCTCGGCTCCCCATGCTGGGCCGCGGAACCTGAAATCATCGATGTCTGGCCTGGCAAACCGCCCGGCGAGACCAAAGAACTTCCGCCCGAAAAGGATCTCGCCAAACCCGATGATAAGCCGGTTGGCGATCGGCGCATCCAGAAGATTACCAATGTCTCGAAACCTACCCTGGCGATCTATCGTCCGAGCAAGGCGATCGATACCGGTGCAGCAGTCATCGTACTTCCCGGTGGCGGACATTTCATCCTCGCCTACGACCACGAAGGCACTGAAGTCGCCGAGTGGCTGGCAAAGATCGGTGTGACCGGAATCGTTCTGAAATATCGAGTTCCGGCCCGCGACCCCGTCAAACCCTGGCTGGATGCGGTGCAAGATGCACAACGGGCGGTGAGCCTGGTACGGAGCAAGGCTGAGGAGTGGCACATTGACCCAAAACGGGTCGGTATTCTTGGCTTTTCCGCGGGCGGCGAAACCGCCGGCCTGGCTGCGATTCTCCATAACAAGCGACAGTATGCAGCCATCGACAAGATCGATGAAGTCTCGGATCGACCCGACTTTGCCATCCTCATTTACCCTGGCGGCTTCCTCGAAAAGGACAACACCAAACTCAAAGAATACGCGCATCCGACCAAGGATACTCCGCCGATGTTTCTGGCGCACGCCTTCGATGACCCGGTTGATGTGCGGAATAGTCTGTTGCTGGCCACCGAGCTAAAAGCGCTCAAGATCTCGACGGAACTGCACGTGTATGCCACGGGTGGACATGGTTACGGAATCCGCAAGACGGGGCATCCCGTCAACTCTTGGCCCGAAAGAGTTCAGGAATGGATGAGCAAGCAAGGATATTTGAAATCGCGTCGCGATTAGTGGTCAGTGGATAGTGGTCAGTGGTCAGTAAATGCAAAGACAGAAGACCTCCAGAATTTTTGGTATTTACTGACCACTGACCACTATCCACTGACCACTATTCCTGACCACTATTTCTTGTCGGTCTCCTTGAGTAATGTCTCGACCGCTTTTTCCAGCTCTTCTTCTCGGATGTTCTTGTAGCGGATGACGCCCTTGGCGTCGATCACATAGATCGTCGGGAAGAAACGCACATTCCACTCTTTCGCGATGCCGATGCTCGACCCCTGCCACCAGTGAACCCAGGGCATTTCCTCTTTCTTCAAGAACTTTTCCAGGTCTTCCTTCTCATCATCCACACTGAGGCTGATGAGTGCGAAAGGCTTGTCCTTGAATTTCTTGACCATCTGGCGTTCGTGAGGAATCATGGCCCGGCAGGGACCACACCAGGTTGCCCAAATATCGAGAACCACGACCTTCCCGGCATAGTCGCTGAGTTTGACCGTTTTATCCTTCAGATCCCGGCTCGGTGTTTCAGGAGCTTTCTTGCCAATGGCAAGGTTGCGAAGTTCAAATAACAACCCCTTCGTCATCTCTCCCAGCGTCTGGTCCTGTAGCTTGACATCGCCGTATTCCTTCACCACTCGATCGAGATATTTTTCCCCTTCCGCAAGAGCCTTCTTGTCGCCTTCCTGGCCTTGTTCCACCAGGGTACGTCCCAGCGCCAGGCAGGCATAAGCCTGCGCGGTCTTGTCGGGATTCTCGGCAAGCACTTTTTCCAGGAACGGTTTCGCTTCTTTCGGGCCGCCCTCGTTGAAGTAGACGCAAATCTCCTTCATCTTGGGATTTTTGGCGTGATGTGCGGCCAGAACCTCATAAATCTTTGGCGAATCGGCATCGACATGCCTCATGATGAACTCGATCATGCTCAGGGCAAAATCGCTTTTCGGGTCGGCGTCAATGAGGGGCATGATCTTGGCAATGATCTTGTCCGGTTTCGGCATTTCCTTCTCGAATATCTCTTTCTTTTGTGCGTTGGTTTCCGCTGCCTTGATCTTCTTCATCACTTTAATGAAGTCGGTCTTGATCTTCTCGAATTTTTCCTTGCGTTCCTTGAGAACTTCACTATCTTCCGCAAACACCGGCACCGCGATCAATGCCGCACCCAATAACCCGGCCATTGCCATACGCATAAATGCACTCCTGCCCTGTGGACGAAGGGTTTCGACTCGAAATCTTTCGTCAATTTACCTTTCTCGACGATGGAGGTAAAGCCCTACAGTAGTTCCAGGTACCAAGTTCCAAGTTGAAGACCGTCAACTCTTCGGGTTTTCAATTTGGAACTGTTGAGCCACAGTAGAAATTTCCGGTCTTAACTCGTTAGAAATGTCCTCTTTGTTGACATACGCCCCAGAGTTTGTCGCATGGCGGTCGATGCCCTGGCCGGAAGAAAAGTCGCAGAGGGGCACCCGGTGAGTTTATCGCATGGCGGTCGATGCCAGAGCGCAGAAGACGAAAAAGCTCAAGCGCTACCCGCGAAAGCGGACATTTCTATCGAGGCCAAAATGCGGACATTTCTATCGAGGCATGACAAAGAGAAAATCGTGAACTTGCTTCACTGCTGTTTTCTTGTTACGCTCTTCATTCTCCTGGTATCGAAGGGATTGACTCATCCTACGCTGCGATCCCGATTGGAGATACTCAATGAGCAAATCGCTATTCCTGACATTGGCCTGTTTCGTCGTTCCATCGAACAGCACTGGTGCTGAGGAACCGAAAGATCCTTATGCTGATGTCATCAAGAAAGTGGAAGCACGGTTCGAGCCGACTGAAGCTAGACCCGGCCAATCCGTGATATTGAAGATCGAATTGAGAATTGCAAAAGGATGGATCACCTACCCAACCAAACAGCCCGACTTGCGGGCGCAAGATTGTGTGAACAGGATCGCGTTCCCCAAAGACGGCCTGGTGACTTTTACAGGTAAGATCAAGGAACCGGAGAACCCCACGATTCGGGATGAACCGATCGCATTTATCAAAGATCTTCATTCTTATCCCGGTGGCGGGATCTGGGAATGCGAGGCCGTGATTTCTCCGAAGGCACCGCCGGGACCACAGACTGTGAAAGTTCAATTCCGGCCAAGAATTCATAATGAGGAAAACTGTGGTCCTCGCAAGTTATTCGAGTTTCAGGCTATGATCAAGGTTGTCGGCGAGCCAATCAAGGAAAAGAAGTAAGGTCCGAATCACTTCATCTTGCGAGACTCTTCAATCCAGGTTATCTCTATTTTCTGAACGCCCCTATTTACCGGGAGTCTGCTCATGTACGAGATTATCTGTCTGGGGCTTGCGATGGTCGCTCCTTGTTCCAAAGCGATCAAAGATTGGGTCAATGACTCACCGCGTGTCGGAAATATCGTGATTGTTGGGAACTTCATCACTCCACAGGGCGAAATCCTTGAACAAGTGGACATAACCCCCGGACAACGGCTGTCTCGATGGGAAATGTGGCAAGCAGAACGCCGCCTGCGCAAGCATTTTGCGGATTCTCCCTATTTCACGATGGGCAAGGGGCCGCGAATTCTCATCGAAAATACGAAAGAGACTTTCAGGTCCATCACGATTGAGTTCCCCGAACAGCGCCTGGCGGGCGACTCGAAGTAATCTCCCGACATGTCATTACCGATTCGCTACCGTCGATTTCGCAAGGCGCGCATCCTCCTACTTTGTGGTGTGGGATGCTTTTTCGTTTTGCAACTGGTTCTCGGACTGGTCTTTGAGCAATGCTGCATCGGCATCTGCGATCCGGAATACGCGCTCCACGAAGAACGTCTTCGGCAGCGCATTGCGGAGCATCCCGAACGGCCCCTCCTGGTGATGTTCGGCAGCTCGCAAATCAACAACGGCTTTGAGGCCCAACTCACCCAGGAGTTGCTGGGCCAACATTGGACGGTCTTCAATTTCGGGCTGACGACCGCCGGCCCGCTCTTGCAGCAAGTTTGCTACGATCGCCTGCGTGCCAAGGGCATTCGACCCAGCGTTGTCTTTTTCGAGGTAATGCCTCCCTTTTTTCGAGAGTGCTCCCAGCCTTTGGACCAGTCGATGCTCGACGGCTCCCGGCTTTCGCTGGGTGAAATCCTCACGCTGCCGGGCAATGGCGATGCTCTCGCGGGTCCGATCCGGAAATATGCGTTCGGACGGTTCCTTACCTGTTGGCGCTATGCCGGCAACGTCCAGGATCAACTGGGTTTGCGATGTGCATCATCCGAATCGGTCGTCGATTATCAAAAGCTGATGGATGGACACGGTTGGATGCCCGTCCCATTTGCGAAAGGAACGAAACGACCCGATCTGATCGCGCTGGCGCATCGACAGTATGATGCGTGTTACTGCGATTTTCAGTTGTCGCACGATCAGGTTCAGCGCATGGAAAATCTTATCCGCAGCGCCCAGCGGGATGGGGTGCAAGTCGGGCTGGTATTGATGCCGGAAGGAAGTGAATTTCGCAGGCTCTATTCACCCACCATGAACGCCACGACCCAAGAATTGTTGGAGCACTGGCGGACGGAATTGGGCGTGCCGATCGTGGACGGTAGGGAGTGGCTTCCCGATGAATGGTTTTACGATATGCACCACCTGACCCAAACCGGTGCCACGACCTTCTCCAATCTTTTCCAGCAGACCGTTCGCATCAAGTATCCGGAGCTGTTGGGGGCACCGGTGAGCGGGGGACGTTAGTCCCTGTTTTCGGTTTTACCCAATTCACTTTCTGCTTGACATTTCATCTTGCTGATGGTAACTTTGCAATGCAAAGCAATTGTCGAGACCGGCAATCGCTTTTTATTTCGATTATTACTTTGCAATGCAAAGCAATTGCCGAATTCGTCGCAAAGAACATCAGCCTTCCAGCCCAAACGCGAGGAACAAGATCGTGACAATACACGTAGTGCCAAAACCCATGCGAGTTGCGCCCAAGTTGAATCCATCGATTGTGACCAATCCCGTTCGTCGTAAGTATGCCTTGTTGCTGAACCCGTTTTATCCAAAAGACCCTCATGCGAGTTTTGGCAAGCATGTCCTCACACCAACTCTGGCGTTGACCAGCATTGCTGGTAGCACCCCCCACGACTGGGAGGTGCGCTACCTGGGATGAGAACCTCCTGCAGGGTTCACCTCCATACGAACCATTTCCAGAGGTCGTAGGGATCACGGTTCATCTGACTTTTGCCGAGCGAGCCTATGAACTGGCTCATTGGTATCGTGCACGTGGTGCCAAAGTAATCTTCGGAGGTCTCCATGTCTTGTCGTGCCCCGACGAGGTTCGTCCGCATGCTGACGCGATTTGCATTGGTGAAGGAGTCCAGGTTTGGGGCGATGTCTTGCGCGATGTAGCGAGAAACCAGTTGAGACCCGTCTACAACGGCAGCTATCGAAGGCCGTATCGCGATGACCCCGCGCCCCGGCGGGATTTGCTGCCGCGCGACGGCTTCCTGACAACCACAAGCCTCATCGCCACTCGGGGTTGTCACAATCGTTGCGGCTTTTGTTATCTTTCCACGCAGGGGCTTCAAATGCCGTACCTCATGCGCGACGTGGAGCAGATCGTCGATGAATTCCGCGCGGATGGCCAGCCTTACGCGGTGTTCGTGGACAATAACCTTGGCTCCCGTCCGGACTATCTTCGAAGGCTTTGCCGGGCGCTTCGGCCGCTGGAAAGGATTTGGAGCGCTGCGGTTTCAATCGATGTCACGGATGATCCATCCCTGGTGAAAGAAATGGCCCTCGCGGGTTGCACGGGTGTATTTGTCGGCTTTGAGTCGCTCACCAATGCCAATATCACCGCAAGCAAGAAGAAAAGTCCGCTCACGGAAGAATATGCGAACCAAGTCGAGATTTTTCATCGTTACGGCATCCAAGTAAACGGCAGTTTCGTCCTTGGTTTCGATCACGATGGCCCCGATGTGTTCGCTCATACGGCGGAATGGATCGAGGCCTGCCGATTAGAGTGTGCCACGTTTCATATCTTGACGCCGTATCCGGGGACTCCTCTATTCCGGCAGATGGAGGCCGAAGGGCGAATTCTTCATCGCAATTGGTCCCTTTACGACACGGGCAATGTGGTCTTCAAACCGAAACGGATGACTGAAGCCCAACTGGCAGAAGGTTATGAGTGGTGTTACCGCCGGCTGTTCTCGCATGCATCGATCTGGCGACGACGGCCTGCTGACTGGCGTGCTGTGCCACCGTATTTGGCGATGTCATATCTCTACAAGCGATCGAACTGGCTCTGGCATCTCTTGATCAGGCGAAAGATGACGGCGAAAGCATGGAGTTGGTTGGTCGAGTGGACACGCAGAAGACACGTGAGGTTTCGCAAACATCTGGAGAAACTCGATTCTCCCGTGTGCCGATCGATGAGCGTGGTTTCAGCAGGAGTTTAGCACGAAATCCCGTTTCCTCTCTTCCCGTCATCGCTATAATACCTGAACCAAAGCACACGTTCGATAACCGGAGGCGGGAAGGATGGCCGCGCAGTTTCAACTCGTCAGCGACTATAGCCCGGCCGGCGATCAGCCCCAGGCCATTGCCCAGATTCTCGACGGTTTTCAGCAGCAAAAGAAGCGCTTCCAGGTTCTCCTCGGTGCCACGGGAACCGGCAAGACCTTTACCGCCGCCAATATCATTGCCGCACTGAACAAGCCGACTCTTGTCCTGGCTCACAACAAAACCCTGGCAGCGCAACTCTACAAGGAGTTCAAAGGGTTTTTTCCTCACAACGCCGTCTGTTATTTCGTCAGCTACTACGATTATTACCAGCCTGAAGCCTATATTCCTCAACGCGACATCTACATCGAGAAAGACTCCTCGATCAATCAAAACATCGATCGTCTTCGTCTCTCGGCAACCGGGGCACTGGTGAGCCGGGAGGATGTGATTATCGTGGCCAGCGTTTCGTGCATTTATGGTCTCGGCTCGCCCAGCGATTACAAGCGCATGATGATCTTCCTCACCCACGGCGAGACGATCGCGCGTGAAACGCTGCTGTTGAAACTGGTCGATGTCCAGTATCAGCGCAACGACGTGGCCTTTGAACGTGGACGGTTTCGCGTGCGCGGCGACACCATTGAAGTCTGGCCGGCCTCCGAAGAATACGCGCTGCGCATCGAACTCTTCGGCGACACGGTGGATGGACTGGCCGTCATCAACCCCATCAGCGGCGAGACCATTCGCACCTTGAATGAATTGTACGTTTACCCCGCCAAGCACTTCGTCACACCCGAAGAACGAACGCGCGTGGCGATCGAGGGCATCGAACAGGAACTCAACGCCCGGCTGGAGCAATTCAAGAACGAGGGCAAACTGCTCGAAGCAGAACGACTCAAAGCGCGCACCCGCTACGATCTCGACATGCTGCGCGAAGTCGGCTACTGTTCCGGCGTGGAAAACTATCGCGCTGGTTCAGCGGTCGAAATGTCGGCGAGCCTCCTTATACCCTCATCGACTTCTTCCCCGAAGATTTTCTCTGCATCGTGGATGAATCTCATGTTTCGCTGCCGCAGGTGCGCGGCATGCACGCCGGGGATGCGAGCCGAAAGCAAACACTTGTCGAACACGGTTTTCGTCTGCCCAGCGCTCTGGATAATCGCCCGCTTCGCTTTGAAGAATGGGAATCCCATCTCAAGCAGGTGTTGTGTCTATCGGCCACGCCCGGCCCAACGGAACTGGAACGAACCGGCGGCGAGATTGTCGAACAAGTCATCCGGCCCACCGGGCTGGTCGATCCCATCATCTACGTTCGCACGGCACGCGGCCAGGTGCCCGATCTGGTCAAAGAAATCAACCTGCGCGCAGGCGCAAAGAACGCGTTCTCGTCACCACGCTGACCAAGCGGATGTCGGAAGACCTGACCAACTATTTCCGCGAAGCCGGGCTGCGCTGCAAATGGTTGCACTCGGAACTCGATGCCATCGAACGGGTGCAAGTGCTCCGCGAGCTTCGCGAAGGCGGCTTCGATGTATTGGTCGGCGTGAACCTGTTGCGCGAAGGCCTCGATTTGCCGGAAGTATCCCTGGTGGCGGTTCTGGATGCCGACAAGGAAGGGTTCTTGCGCAGTGAAACTTCCCTGATCCAAACGATTGGCCGGGCCGCACGGAACGTCAACGCGGAAGTGATTCTCTACGCCGACCGGGTGACCGATTCCATGCAGCGCGCGATGGACGAGACAGCACGTCGGCGCAAATTGCAGTTGGAATACAACAAGACGCACGGGATCACGCCGCGCACGGTGGTATCGGCGATCAAGAGCATTATCGAAGATGAAATCGCCGCCCACCAGATTGCCCAGGACGCCGCCGGCATCAAGGAAATGGACTATGTGACGGCGGAGTATCTGGAGCAACTTCAGGAGGAGATGTTGCAAGCGGCGAAAGATCTCGACTTTGAGCGCGCTGCGCAGCTGCGTGATACGATCCGAAACCTGAAGCGCGGCATGCTGGAGCGGGAAATTGAGAAAGCAGAAAAGGAGAAGAACGATGCGAGAGTTTCCGAGTTGAGCGAGCAGTTGGCCAAACTCAACGAAGGAAGTATGCCGGAACCTCAGAAGAAAAAGAAACGGGGCGGCAAGGCACGGAGAAAAGGTGGAGAGTGAAGGGTGGAGGGTGGTGAATGGAGGATGAATAAAGACATTGAAACCACCTCCATAATGTCTTCTTTCACCCCCTACCCTCCACCCTTCACCCTCCACCCTTCACCCTTATAAATTGCCCTTTACATCATCTGATTGTCTGGGTATTCCCCTTTCTCTCACGCAAGAAAAACTATTCCATTCGCGGATGACGCTGGTCGGGGGGCCTGCATTTGCGAGGACGATGGGGGGAAATCGTTCATGCGACGATTCACGATTAGAATCTTGGCATTCGTCTTGTCCGCCTCTGTTTTGGCGCTTGAAGCGCAAGCGGGAACAACAGCGCGCGGCCAAACTGATTCACCGCCGGTGCCTACGCAAGAGTCGGTGAATAAAGCACAGGCCAAAGAGTATCAACTCTATCAAGAGCGACTCGCCGTCGTATTCAAACTCCGGGCAATTGCCTTGGAGACCCGAGATGAAGCACTGAATCAGAAAGCGGAGCAGTTGGAAGCCATGGCCTGGAAGATCTACGATCAGCGCGCAATTAAACTTCAGACGGTCGTAGTCGCCGACCCACCTGCGAATGCCGCTGCGAATCCCAAACCCAGCAGACCAAAACCCGTTTTGCATGCACCAAACGGCCGACCGATCCGGGAGGACAATCCATGAAAATCGTGACCAAAATGGTAGTGCTGGCCGGATTGATGGGATTGGTTGGTTGTGTATCGGGGTCGAAGCCTCGAGACCCGAACAATCCTGGCTCGGCCAAGCCGGGTGACAATCAGATGCCGCCTCCGGTGACGCGTATTTCGCCGGAAGAAGTTAATGAACAGAACGCTCCGCTCAAGGCACTCGAACTGTATCGAATTCTGTCTGCCGAAATTGAGCAATCCAGCAACCCAACCCAATTGGCAGAACGGCAATAGAAGTCCCCAGGGTTCGCAAAGCCTCACCCTGGGCTTTATTCCATCGCCCTTCCAGGGCTGGGTGCTCGATGGTTTCAGGGCTCGAACGGCAACGAGAAAGTCGTGGAAGGGCGTCGCTGTAAAGCCCAGGGTCAGGCTTTGCGAACCCTGGGTTGGTTGCGGCTGGGCCGTGCTGTCTTCCGGCGCACTTATACTCATCCAGCTTTCTTCTGTTTCGAGGGGATGTCAAAGAGGCCGAAGATTTCTTCCTCGGTCATGCCGAGCACTGGTGGCGGGCCGTTTTGTTCCAGGAGATCATTGAACATCTGTCGCTTGCGCTCCAAAACCTCCGCAATGCGCTTTTCGATGGTGTTCTCCATCACAAACCGCTTTACTGTCACTGGGAATTTCTGTCCGATCCGATGCGCACGATTGATCGCCTGATCCTCGACGGCTGGGTTCCACCAGCGATCGAAGAGAAACACATAATTCGTGAACTGAAGATTTAAGCCCACACTCCCGGTCCCATAACTCATCAAAATAACGTGTCGAGTGGGATCATCGCGAAATTGATCGAGGATTCGCGGACGTTGCGCTGTGGAGATCTTGCCGTGAAATTGTAGCGGCCCAAAAGGTTCGAGCGCGCGTGCCAGCACTTCCAACGGCTCAACCCATTGCGAAAAAACGATCGCTTTGCGCCCGTTTTCGGCAACTTCCTCCATGTCGGCAAGCAATTGCTCCAGCTTGGCGCTTTGCCCGGTGAACGGATCGAAGTTGCATATCTGCTTCAGCCTCATCACCAGTTGAAAGACGTGCTGAACGGTTACTTCCTCCCCGAGCGAATTGAGCTTAACGACTCCGTCTTTTTCGGCGCGATCGTAGGCTTCCCGCTGTCCTGGTGTGAGTTCCAAAGGCAAATCGAGTACCAGCTTGGCGGGCATGTCGTTGAGCACGTCCTCTTTCGTTCGCCGCAGAATGCAGTCACCGGTCAATTGCGGCAGGCGTTTGGCGGGTGTATCCGGCGGAATCCGGCCCGGATCGACAAATGCGAATATGTTGACAAGATCCTCAGCGCGATTCTCGACGGGTGTGCCAGTCAACGCCCAGCTGCGCACCCGTTGCACGCTTCGTACAACTTGCGCAGTCTTGGAATCGCGGTTCTTGATGCGCTGGGCTTCATCCAGCACGGCCAGGTCGAAGAAGACCCCATCTTCCCGCAACAGGTCGGCGTCGCGGGTCAGGATCTCGTAGTTGACCAGTTTCAAGGGACAGTTGGAAACGGTCCAACTGGCCCGGCGCATTTGTGTGTCGCCGGTGATGACTTCAAACGGCAGATCGGGTGCCCAGAGTTTCAGTTCCCTGGACCAGTTAAAGACCAGAGGCTTTGGACAAATAATCAAGACGCGCCGCACCATGCCCCCCTGGAACAGGAGCCGAATGGAGAGAATCGCCTGGGCGGTTTTGCCCAGTCCCATTTCATCGGCGAGCAGCGCTGAGTGGCGGGGCATCAGAAACGCAATGCCCTCCAACTGATAGGGGAAAGGCTCAAAGGGAACCTTGAGTTGATCGCCCTGAAACAGATGATTGAGCGGCGGCTGCAAGAGATAGAGGAGCCGATCCTTGAAAACGACCGTTTCGGTCGTGGGGCGCATCCGAATCAGCACCTTGGGCTGATGGGGAGTTGGATCGGGTATCTCGGGTGCCAGGTCTTGAGTCGGTCGGACCGGAACTGCCCGCGCTTCGCGCGGCTTCGGCGGTGGAAGATCGATGGGAGGCGCTGGAAAGCGCCAGCCTTCGGTCGTGACCCGGATATCGAGGGAGCTGAGTGTCCGGCACCACGGGGCATCGGTGAGGAGCCTGGCCTCGCGTATTCCAGGGAGCAACGGCGCTTCAAATCTCGGAAAGGTGCGTGCATCGATCGACGACAACAGAGGAAATGGAATCACATCCGGCGGTTCATCCGTTTCGTCGGTTTCGGTTTCATTTTCGGAGGTTAAGATGTCCTCAGGCAGCACGATGGTTGACCCCCATCTTGCGCGCTTCTCCCATCGCCTCGCGGACGCGAATGAATGGCTCACTCACATCCATGGTCGTGTCAATTCGTTCCAAGAGAGCGCGAACTTTCTCAAGAGAGTCTGCTGCGGATCGAACAATAACGGAATCGAACAGCGGGCATCTTCGAGTTTTTCCAGTTGACCCATCGGCAGAAACGACACTTGCGGATCATCTTGCGGAATAATGGCAAGAACCGGAATGTCGATGCACTTACGAATCGCCATCGTGATGAGGGAATCGACGAACAACAGTTGGACGGGTGTCGCCGATTTATCCATCAAAGTCTTGCCGATCAAATCGGCACATAGATACTCCGGGAGGGTGGGGCCGTAAAGTATCTGTTGCACCTTGTTGGGCTGAACCGCCGTGGTCAGGCGAAACTCCACCGGCCGGCCCCATGAGTTGGTGATGAGGTACCCGCCCAGATATGCCGATCCTTCCGCAAACACCGTCAGAAATCCCAGGTTGATCGGCCCCGTTGCCATGGCGTCACTCATGTATGCGTTTCCTCTTACCGTCAATCAATGGCCCCACCGTTAAAATGCACAGCTTGAAAAAGATGGGAGCAATATGACATCGGATTGATGAGGCCGATTTCTTGACCGGCTTCACTCGATCGGTGTTCGGAGACGGGGCGGAGATGAAGCGCCAGTCCGCGCGATTTGCCGGGTTGGTGCAATCGGAAAATCTGCACGTGCCGAAGAACTCAGATGATTAACCAAACTGCTGTTACGTTTGTTTCAGATCCTCAATAAATAATAGCATCAAGGGGTCGGCCGTTTCGTTCCTTGCTGAACTTGTCTAACTCTTCTTCCGTGAACGGACACTTGAATCTTGCTGGCGTGCCAACAGCAATGGGTTCAACGGTTCGGATGTGATGGCCGTCCGCAGTTTGAAATACGATCTGACCATTTGCTGCAGCTAGCCTGGCAAGCAACTCGGGATCAGAAATCACAATAGTCGTAACAGGGCTCATGGTTTACTCCTCTGCGAGGTCTGTTCTTCCATTATAAAATGATTTGCTCTACCGAAAAGGCTGAATGACGATCTTGAAATAACGCTTTCCAGCGGCATTGTCGCTGCAATCCGAAGAATCGTTGCGAAACCTCTTGATGAAAAGGCCCTGAAAATTGCGCGCGACAAGAAATGGAATATTCCCTGCATCAGCGCATCCTGATAAAAAGAAACTTGTGCTTCTTTCCACCTTTCGCGGTGCCACATGCCGACGATGCTCGCCGAACCACCACTTAACCCGGTCCATGAAATCTTTCACGTCGATCGTATCCTCGAACCAGAGTCCGATAATGTCCCCAAACGCGAACACAAAGTCATCGCGGTTTTGCCTGCCTACAACGCGGAACGGACCCTTGCCGCAACCCTCGCCGATTTCCCGGCCGGCTGCGTGGATGAAATTCTCCTCGTAGATGACGGCAGCAAGGATCGGACGGTTCAGGTTGCCCGTGAAATGGGTTTGACCGTGATCGTACATCCGCAGAATCGCGGCTACGGCGGCAATCAGAAGACGTGCTATCGCTATGCGCTGCAACAAGGAGCTGACATTGTGGTGATGATCCATCCGGATTATCAATACGATTCGCGAGTGATTCCCCACGCCGTCGGCATGATCGAACTGGGTATCTGCGATGTGGTTCTGGGCAGCCGGGTTCGGTCGCGTCAAGAGGCGCTGAAGTGCGGCATGCCCTGGTGGAAGTATTTTTCCAACCGCGCTTTGACCATGGCCGAGAACATAGCACTCGGGCAGAATCTCGGCGACTTCCATAGCGGTTTCCGGGTTTATCGCCGTTCCGTCCTGGAAACGATCCCCTTCGAGCGCAACTCCGACGATTTCGTCTTCGATACGCAATTCCTGGCACAGGCAGTCCATTTCGGCTTTCGTCTCGGCGACATTCCGGTGCCGGTACGTTACTTCGACGAAGCCAGCAGCATCAACTTCCGCCGGAGCACGATTTACGGAATCAGAACCTTGAGCACGATGGCCCGCTTCTGGACGCATCGCATGTGGCTATGGCGATCGAAACTGTATCGTCCCGTAACCGACGTCGAACGTGAAGTTCGAAAAGCCGCGATCGAACAGTAGTTCCGAGTTCCAAGTTGAAAACCACCAACCCTTTGCGCGTCTTGTTAACCCGACGCGCCAGCGAGGAAAAAACGCGTGCCTCGCTTGCGCGTCGAGTTAACAAGAAGGGCGCACATGCCTCAGGAACACTCTCTAAGAAGGAACTATCATGCCTTCGCGATCCCCGGAATGGGTTGCTCGTCTTTCCAAACTCTATACTCCGGTTGTTGCCGATGTGCTCGACAAGCTCGGCTATCGCCAACAAGTGATGACCTCCGACGTTCGCCCCCTCTATCCTGACGCAAAGATCGCCGGGTTCGCGCTGACGGTGCAAATCGTTCCTGCGCGAGACCTCGCCGCCACATCCCTATGCCGGTGAACTTGCTGCGGTCGATGCGTTGCAAGCGAACGATGTGATGGTAGTTTCGCGTGGCGAGTGGAGTTTCTGGGGCGAATTGCTGTCAACAGCTGCGAAGTATCGAGGCTGCAACGGCGTGGTAATCGACGGCTACACCCGCGATACGCAAGCCATCATGTCGATGAAGTTCCCCGTTTTTTGTTGCGGCATTCATCCGGCGGACAGCATGGGCCGACTCGATGTCGCCGGTCATAATGTGCCGATCAACTGCGGCGGGGTGTTGGTGGAGCCTGGCGATCTGGTCCTGGCGGATCATGACGGCGTGGTGGTTATCCCCAAGGCGATCGCCGAAGAAACCTTGAAACTTGCGGAAGACAAAGTGAGCGGGGAGAATCTGGTCCGCACAGCGCTCCAAGGCGGCATGTCGGCGACGGAGGCGTTCAAGACCTATGGAATCCTTTGATCGCGTGCGGGGTGCGGGATGCAGAAGCGGGGCATGGATGCGGGCGCAGGGCGCGACAAATACAAGCGACGGTCTTTTCCGCGTCCCGCATCCCGCGCCCCGCTTCCCGCTTTTCAAATTGCCCTTTCTTCCAAATCGCTCTCTTGTTATACCCCTCCCGGTCGGGGAGCAAGGATTGCTTTTCGAGCAACGCCCCGTTTTGAGTCTTTTACCTATCATGGAGCTTCCGCGTGCGCATGGATGCCTTGCGGATCACCCTTTCTATATGTAGCGGGATCATGTTATGGCTGGCGCTGCCGGGTCGCGCCGGGGCCGGCTGAGCACCAGGGGCTCCCTGTCCCCCATTTGTCGGCGGTTCGCCGATACCGGTGTTTGCCAATGATTTCGCGCAGATGAATCAGCCCCCCCGTCGTCAACCGCTCGCGCAATCGACGCTGCCCAGGCCCATTGCCCGCGGTCAAATACCGCCCCAGATCCCACCTCCGGTTCGCATTCCAACACCGGAAGAACTGGGGATCAAGATTTCAGGTACTCGAGTACCGACGCCCGAGGAACTTGGGATTAGTCTGAGCAAAAAGTAAATCGTTCAAGTAACGACTCGCGCTAGCCCCCGTTTCCGGGGGCTAGCCGTCTTTACTCCTCTTCTTGCACCGGATAGGCTAAATCCATCATTTTCCTTGTCCTCTCGCATGGAGTCGAATCATGCGATCAACTGCGTGCCTATTCTTGATCTTTTCCGGGTGGGGCACCTCAATCCAGAGCGAACCGGCCCCTCCTGCACCATTTGCATCGGATCGGCCCGGCGTTGACCTCTACGGCGACCCGCTCCCTGAAGGCGCTATCGCCCGACTCGGAACCGCGCGCTTTCGGCCGGGCCGGCATGAGTTTTCCGCCCTGTCGCCGAATGGAAAATGGTTCGCAACGATCTCCAGAACTACGAATGCCTTCTTCGATGTGGTTTTGTGGGATGCCGGCAGCGGCGTTGAGCGCTTCCGAATCAAGGGAGGCGAAACCGCGGGAAGTGTTTCTTTGCGCTTTCGCGACGATAGCAAACAACTCGCCGTGGTCGGTTTTGAAACCAAGAAGCAAAAAGGCGATTTAGTCAAATATGAGAAAGATTCGGTCAAATATGAGTCGACCATTCAACTGCTCGACATCCCTTCCGGACAAAAACGAGAACAATTGGCCCTGAAGCTACTCGCGCCGGAGTATCTGGTCGAAGATCTCCATTTCTCCATTGAAAAAGGTCTGTTGATCTCCACTACCGATTCCCAACTGATTTCAACCAAGCTGGGGCGAAGCTATCGCGGAAAGGCGATCGGCAAAGTGAAAGACGAAGAACAGCCCGATCCGCTGCGCTTTCAAGAAGGTCCATTGTTGCTGTGGAACCCACGCACCGGCAAAATCTCTCGCCTTGAGGCAAAGGATGAAGAATTTCTCCTCGTCGACGGCAGGGTTCTTGCCGTGCTCGGCAACAGCGTTCAGCACATCGATCCGGTTTCTCGACGAATTCTTCGCCAGTGGCTACGACCCAATCGCGCTACGGAGCCGGTTGCGCTTTCTCCGGACGGCAACACTCTATTGATGAGGATGCCGTATCGGAAAAAGCACAAGAGTGGCTACCCTCATCAAAAACGGCTGGTTCTGGACGATGGACAGAAGCAACATATACTCCCGCTGGATTCATCGTTTGAAACCTTCGATAACATTGCGTTTTCGCCCGATGGAAGGTTCCTGGCGGGTGTGGCTTCCTTCATCCATGGTTGGGATTTTTTCCACGAACTTGCGTTGTTTGATACCCGGAAGGGAACTCGCCTTACCGTTCAACATCGGCACATTCCGGAGATCTCCTCCTTTGTGTTTACTCCCGATTCCCGGGCGCTGATGGCGCTGGGCGGTAAGCTATTCGGCAACACGCTGTTACGATTCGATCTGCGCAGCGAAACCGTTACTTCTAGCCGGCTCTATGCCGAGGCAGCGTCGATCGGGACGACTCCCGATGGAAAGAATGTCATTACTTACGGCAACGCGATCCGCTTCTTTGATCCCGATACGCTTGAAGAAAAGTTGCCCTACCCTGCTCACGGTGCCTGCGGCTTCTGGGCCCGTTATTCGGGATCGGGACACCGTATTGCGACACGGGACGATGAGGCCAAACTTCGAGTCTGGGATTCCAAAACCGGCGAACCCCAGCATCTGGAAAACTACCCGACTCATACCTTCTCTCGCCTACACCAGTTCGTTGGCAACACGGAAAAGCTGGCAACCGTCTGGAACGACCAGCGTTTGCGGGTGTGGGATTGCACGACCGGGAGGCTGCTGCATAATGTCCAGCTTGGACCCGTGCGATCGCCACGAGAATATTCGCTGACGCATGTCCGGCTGAAGGATTACCAGGAACATCGGTATTTCGGTTCGGATGCGGAATTTCGACAAATCGAGACATGGGTCAACGCATTTCGACACGATGGTCGTCAACTCATCGTGGCCATCGGCGGCACGGTTCAACTTTGGAATTTGTCCGATGCCGCGATGATCGCGCAGAGACCAGTGCCGGAACCGGGATCGACCCCCGCAGTGGGATTCTCGAAAGCCGGCGGCCTGATCCAAATCGACCGGCAATGGTGGGACAGCTCCTTACAACAGCGAGTTCCCGACACGGGTGGGCCGGGACTGGGCCGGGCATCGACAGCACCGGCCATCGTCATGCAAACTCGTGCCGATTCGACCGAGGAACTGGTAGATCAGGTCACGGAGCGAGTCATCGTAAAACTTCCACGTCCGACTTTTTACTGGTCCGTTTCACTCGATGGCCGAATCCTGGCGATTTCTTGCTACGATTGTGTTTTCGTTGAAGTCGCCACGGGACAGGAAATCGGCAGAATCACCGGCAAGCAAGGAGGCATCCACGAAGCTGTCTTTTCACCGGACGGCAGAACAGTGACCACTCTCGGCTGGGACACCACCATTGTGGTCTGGGACTGGGCCAGAGCTTGCCTTTCGCCTCGGAATCGACCAGTGAATATAGAACGGGCCTGGGCACAGCTGGCCGAACCGGGAGCTGATAAGGCATTCGCAGCAATGCGCTTCTTGGAAGCATCACCGCAAGCGGCGTTGAACCTTTTGGAGCGCGAGTTGAAGCCTTATACACAGGAAGATGAACAGAACCTAAACAGGTGGATTGAGCAAGTCAACCACGATCGATACGCGGTACGAGATCGAGCGACACGCGCACTGGTGAACGAGGGCCGGGCAGCCAGGCCGATACTGGAAGCAAAACTGACCCGCAAACTGCCTCCGGAAACCGAAAATCGAATTCAAGGGATTCTCAGGGCAACAGACCAGGGCCAGCTGTCGCTGGAGGAATTGCGGCAACGCCGGGCGATCCAGGTTCTGGAATGGCTGAACACTCCGGCATCGCGAGCATTGTTGCTGAAATTGTCGCTGGGCGGGCCGAAGGCGTCGCGAACAGTTGAGGCACAGGGCACCGTGATTCGACTCGGAGTATATCCTGGCGACCAGTGCAATTCGGCCGTCGGCAGGTAAATGCCTCGACGGTCCACGTCGGACTGGGCATCGGTGAGGCCATACGCTTGCGACCCGATCACGCACCGGTAGATGACGCGCGAGTACAGGTTCTCTGGAGCGACGTGGTTGCCTTCGCCGATTTCGCCCTCTTTGAACTGGGCCAGCATTGTCACCTCGCTGCGTTTGAGCGCTGTCTCGAAGCCGTCCGGGAAGCGGATCCGGTAGGAGTGCTCGAGGTCGGTCGGCGACTTGACGACGACGCCAACCGTGCCGGAGGGGTGCATGATTTGTCCCGCTGCGCCGGAGATGTCCACCAGCGTCACGACCTTCGTGCCTGCGGAGAAAATCAGGGTGGGGTGATAATGCACACGATTCATGTCAGCTACTCGTTTCCTGAAGCTCTTCCTTCGTCACTTCATTCAATAACGGCCGGCCTTCCAGATATCTTCTTACATTCTCGTGGAACAAGATTCCGAGTCGATGCCGGTAATAGGTGCTCTGTTCCGACCCGGAAATGTGCGGGGTTAGAATCACGTTCGGCATGCTCCAGAGCGGATGTTCCGGCGGCAGTGGATACGCATAATGGACATCCAGCGCTGCCCCTGCGATTCGTCCTTGCGTCAACGCATCCAATAATGCCGATTCCTGAATAATCGGCCCGTGCGCCACGTTGAGCAAATATGCGGTCGGTTTCAGACAGCGTAATTCCGCTTCGCCGAGCATGCCCGTCGTCTTGCTCGTGCGCGGTACGCATAGAACCAGAAAATCCAGGCCGCTCAGGAATTCTTTCTCTTGTCCCGCCAGGAAAACACGATCCGGCAATTTTCCTTCGGGATCGCCGGTGCCAGGCGATGTGTAATCGTTGCCTCTGGGTTTGACTCCAAAGCGAGATAACGCATGTATCGTCATACCGAATGCCTTTGCGAGCCGGGCTGTCTCACGACCGATGCCGCCGTAGCCCCAGATGCCGAGCACCTTGTGCCGGACTTCTTGATGAAATCGAACATCGCGCGACCAGACTTTTGTTTGTTGATTGCGGAACATCCCTGGTACATCTCGAACGAGATTCACCATCATGGCGCAAACCCATTCGGCAATGGCGGTGTCGAACAACCCGCGTGCATTGCAGACCCGTACCGGGTATTCGTGCAGCTTCAAATAGGCCAGATGATCGAAGCCGACCGTGATGAGCTGAATCAATTCCAGAGCGGCCAGATCCGCAAAGTTCTTGGGCGGCCTGCGCGTCAAGAGAATCTGTTTGTCTCGCAATAATTCTGCGGGAAACTCGCGCCAGGTATTATCGCGCGGCAAAGGCGTATGATGAACGGTAACGCCGGGCAACGCCTGAATCGCCGCGAGATCGGCCGATTCGAGATCGGTATCGAGCAATAAATGTTTCATGGCGATAGTTTATATCTACGCGACTTAACGTGACCTGTAGCACGAGAAATCTCGGATGTGGTATCGCATTTTTTGCCGATCGAGCGCTGAAGTCACACCTGAGGCATTGCTGGCTCATCTGCATGCCCGGTCAATGCCGGCCGTCGCCCATTTCAAAGGCGATGACCTGGGCTGGACCTCGTGCGAGATGACTCTCGGCAAAGGTTCACCTCTGTTGTTGTCTCGTTATCTGACGAAGGAAGATGATCTTCGCGGCGATCTGAACACCTGGGCCGCGGAACTGGAAACGATGGATTACAGCGCAAACAATACGCAACTCATGGAACGTGTGATCCAGACGGAACAACTCGTCACGATCCGCAAACCGGTGGATCATTCCGATGAGGTGATATTGGATCGGCTATGTCTTGAGCTTTGCCGATTTCTGTCAACAGGATGCGATGGCGTGTATCAAGTCGATGGATCGGGCTGGTTTGCTGCGTCGGGGGAATTGATGTTGCAGGAATACTAACGGCAGCTTCCCTCGTCGTGCCCGTCTTGGCAGGCGATTTCACACGGTTGCGCCAGAAAGTCGGCGGTCACAGAAAAGAGTCATTGGTTGTGGTCTTTCACGAGTGCAGCAGGTCATCGAGAATCACGAATGGAAGAGTTGGTATGCTACGGAAGGCGGCATCATTGGTAACGAAAACGCACAGCCTGCATTCAATGCGGTTGCGGCATGCAGGGCATCGGGGGTCTTGAGTTTTGTCGTCGCACGCAATTGGGCTGCTTCCCGGAGAATGGCAAGTGTAATGGGAAATAGCCTTGTTTGTGGCTGCTGAAAGAGTTGCTCGAAGGCATTGGCCAGAGCGTTGTTTCCGGCCTTGAAGGCACCGACTAACGTCTCCATTATGACCAGTTCGCTACTGACAACCTCGATCGTTTTGGACCGCGCCGCTTGCCAAACGGGCAGAAGTAGGGCTGCATAAACGGGATGTTTCTCCACGCTGTAGATAACGGAATTCGTGTCGAGGTATACCATTCCAGCCGACGGAATTGTCAGTGTTCCCAAGCGTCTTTCTCCTCTAGCAAGTGGCGTTCGTATTCCTCCCAGGTCTTGAGGGCGCGAGGACCCACCGGCAGCGATTCAAGGAATTCCAGCGCCGATGCAAATTGAGAACCATCGCCCACGCCTTCCGTCTGATTCGTATGGGATAGCCGCTGTCCATTGATCGTCGGTGATTCAACGGTCACTACCAACTCGGTCGGCCCCGTCGGTACTTCGGGCGGCAGGGTCACGACAACCCGGCGATCGTCCTGGAGATCGGTCTTGATTCGCATTGTGATCATAATCGGCTCCTATCTCACATGATTCTAATTATATCCGCCTCCAATGGCGAGTCGAGTGACGTGAGCCGCCGGGTGAAGACGGCATCATCGATGTCTTTGCTCCATTACGCCACGGCTTACGCCGCACGGCTCGGCAATCCATCCCGATTGGGCAGCTCACCTTATTTTTTCCCCGCTTCCCATTCCTCTACGGACTCCGGCCAGTCGCCTTTCAAAAGTCGAGACAACGCTCGATCCGCCAGCAGTTTGCCGCCCGTCTGGCAACGAGGGCAGTAGTTCGTCTCATTGTCCGCATAGACAATGCGTTGTACCAGGGTTCCACATGTTGGACACGGTTGTCCGTAACGACCGTGAACGGCCATGCCTTCGCGAAAAGCAGTGACTTTGGTGGGGAATCCATCTCCCGCCTCGCAGCGTAGTCGATCCAGCCACTCGGTCAATGTTGCCTGCGTAGCTTCAAAAAGCTGGGCGATCTCGCTATTCGTCAGCCGACTGGTCCACGTTAGCGGCGAGAGCTTCGCCCGATGCAGAATCTCATCGGAGTAAGAGTTGCCGATACCGCTGAAAAGTCGAGGACTGGTCAGACGCGCTTCAACGTGTGATTTTCGGACAAAAGCGCTTTGCGAAAAGCCGGGAGGTCGGCTTCCAGAACCTCCAAGCCGCCGGGCTGATGTTGGTCAAGTTGTTGCGCGCCTCGAACGACGTGCAAGGAGGCTCGTCGCTTGGAACTAGCCTCGGTAACCAGAAGCGTGCCGGTGGGAAAGTCGAACACCGCCAGACCGATTTTGCCCGGTGGATTCGTTCCAGGCTCCTTCCACTGGAGCCTGCCTGCAATCATGAGATGCAGAATCAGGAACAGTTCATCATCCATCTGGAAGACGATTCGTTTCCCAAGTCTGCGAATACCGCGAACCGTTTTCCCTTCTGCTTCCGACAGCGGTGGCTCGACCGTTCGCAGAAAGAAGGGATGAATCCGCCGGGTCTTTTGCAGCGCTTGTCCAAGCAGCCGACGCTCGAGGCATTCGACGTATATCGTCACATCGGGCAGCTCTGGCATGAGTTGACCTGTTTGTGGTTGGAGTGTGTCTGGACATGTGAACCGCATTCAACTACGCTCATTCTATGGCAAAACGCGGGATGCGGGACGCGGCAAATGCCCTCGGGAAGTTGCCCGCGTTCTGCGCGAACGCGGCTACGGCGGTATCAATGGCCGGGTAGCCGCGTTCGCGCAGAACGCGGGGGCTTGAAGGGTCAAGATTCAGGCAAATGCCGTTTGTCTTTTCGCATCCCGCATCCCGCGCCCCGCATCCGCGTAGTTCACCAACATCGCCCGCGATCGAAAGAGTTTACTTATGGCTGTTCTGTCGTTACCGCGAGCCACGCTGGACGATCTTTACCGAACCGAAGGCAAAGCCGAGTTAATCGGTGGAAGGATTGTGCAATTTATGGCCTCGGGATTCTTGCCGTGTCGGGTGGCGAAAAGAATTCTTATTAGTCTCGATCGACATACAAGCACCCTACTAAAGCGGGGAGAAGCATTCGGGGACGGCATTGGATATGCCGTAAACGGGTTGGCTTCTGAACGGGAATCCTTTTCTCCCGATGTGTCTTATTACACCGGTCCGCTGCCCCCCAACCCGATGCGATTTATCGAGGGTCCGCCGACGTTTGCGGTAGAGGTTCGCAGCGAGAACGACTATGGCGATGCTGCCGAAGTCGAGATGGCAGCAAAACGCGCCGACTATTTCGCTGCGGGCACTTCAGTTGTGTGGGATGTCGATCCCTTGGCAGGAACGGTTGCAGTCTACCGATCGATTGCTCCGACACAGGCGGATGTGTACCGACAAGGAGACATAACGGAAGCGGAGCCGGCGGTGCCTGGTTGGAGAATGAATGCGGCGGAGATTTTCGCCGTGTAACGGACGGAACCGAGGGGAGCGTCGTAAATGGGACACGTTCTGGCATGACTCGCGGACTTTCGAGAAGTGTCAAACGTCGCCTTTACTTGACCCCGTTTGGCCGTTTTCGCCGAACCGCGCAGGGTTATCAACGTGGACAGGGGCAATTTGCCGTGGCCGTACCGTCAGATCTTCTTCGCCTTCAAGACAAACGTAGACTCCACCTATCGTCTCCGGCGAAGGAGTGTCAAAGTCGATTTTTTTCGGAATCTCAACCGGTTTCATGATGATAGTTCCCGGTTCGATGGGCTGAGGAAGGTCGGTGAACCGGTATTGGGGCTCACGGATGGGTGTATCGAAAGGGCCGGTGGGACTGCAACAATGATTTGGTTGAATGGTAGTGTGGAAGGACAGGAACCATGCCACAAAACTCTATCACGGCTCATTTGAGAGCCAGCCTGCAAGGACATACGGACTTGGCCCGATGCGTGGCCTTTTCGCCCGATGGGAAGACGTAGGCATCGGTCAGTGATGATGGTACGATCAGACTGTGGGACACGGAAAAGATCAGAGAACGGCGGTTCTTGAATGGCGGGGCCAAAGTGAATGCTGTTGCCTTCTCCCCAGATGGGAAACTTTTGGTTACAGCCGACGCATCAGGACGAACAAGGCTCTGGTCCTTGCGGACAGGCAAAGTTTTGTGGTCGAAGAAAGCAGGTTTCCCCGGTTTGGACTGTTCAACGTGCGTGGCCTTCTCTCCGGACGGTACGGCGGTCGCTTCAAGCAGTTTCGGGATCAAGCTGCTCAACATGGAAAGCGGCAAGGACATCGTAAAGCTCCCAGATATTCCCAATACGGTCGCCTCGATTGCTTTTTCACCTGATGGAAAGACTCTGGTTTCCGGCACGGTAGAAGACGGCGAGATCAAGCTGTGGGACACGGCGACAGGCCAAGAGAAACGCACTTTGAGAGGCCACTTTTTTCAGTACGAAGGGCAGGAATTCAAGCAGAAGGTATGGTCCGTAGCCTTTTCCCCTGACGGCAAGACCATCGCCTCAGGCAGTGACGACCAGACCATCAAACTTTGGGACGCAAACACAGGAGATGAACTCGGTACGTTGAAAGGTCATGACTACTACGTCTTCGATGTGGCCTTCTCACCTGATGGTCGGCTGCTGGCCTCATCAAGTGCTGATCTCACAGTGAAGGTGTGGGATATTGGAGAAGCACGGATGTTGATTAGTCTGGAAATCGTTATGAGCGATGACGACGGGCATGGTGCTTACTCGGCGGCGTACTCACCGACTGGCAGCCAGATAGCAGCGGCTTGCTCAGATGGACTCGTCCTCTTGTGGGACTTAGAAAAATCTGAAGGGTCAGCATCAACTTTGGAATGACCTTCGACGGTACGATCGCTTTCACCTTCTGAAAGGTGAGAGCAAATTGTTTGGGCTTCTTGACCACCTTGAGACGATTGTTAGAGAACTTGTACTCAAAAGTGTTCAACTCTCCTCCTTCGTTTTCCTCTCCACATCCGTCAATCGCGACAAGCGATCCAAAAACTCTTTCAGTCGCTCTGTTCGTCGGGCAGGCCCGACAGCGCATCCTCCAGGATCTGGGCGGCTAACTGCATCGGGCTGATCTTGCGCCCCGAAGCGTTTGCTTCCTCGGCCAGTCGGCACAGTTTTCGCTCGGTCACCTCGCTCATGGGTATTTTAGGGTGCCGTACCCATTTTGCGTCCGTCGGTCGACCCGCCCGTAGTCCTTGACTGGGAACCAGGCGCGAGCGAAGTTGCTCGATAATACAAGCCAGTCGAGCCGAACCGAAGGCACCGCCGCCGACGTCGGGAACCTGAGCGATCACTTTCGCGCCAAGCAGGCCGGCAATCGTTTTGATGTTCTGTGCCATCGTCTCTTATCTCCGTTTCTTGCGTGTCGGTTGGGCCGGCGGAGTTGATTCCTCCAGTGGAAAGGTGATCTCCAGATAGTCGCGGTCGATCACCAACCCGATTGCTCCCTGCCGCGCCTCGTGACCCATCTGTTGCAGGAAGTTGCGCAGGGCAATAGCGTGCTGTTCCAGAGTTTGCTCGCTTGTGTAACAATTGATAATTACGGGCTCGTCAATGAGGAGTTTGCCACCTTGGGCATCGTCGCGCCAGACACCCCTGCCCTGAGGGAAGGCCGTGGCTCCTCCGAAGAGACTGCCCAAAACACTCAAGGCTTCGCCCACCCAATACTCCTGATCGATGGGTTGGTCCATGCGGTCCTTGTTTGGAATGAACAGAACCAATAGCGTTGATGCGGCTTTACTTGCACCCATCTTCGCGGCGAAATCGACCATGCTACGGACTCCAATACCTCCTTATCCAGTATTGGACTTTTTGCCCAGGAAGTCAATCCGGGAACAGTCTGTATTAGGTAGTGTTGACATTCCAGCCGTGAAACTGGAGAGGCTGGGTTTAGGTTAACAGCGTCACGAGCGCGGTGAAAGCCACGAATCCCAGAAAATTTCGTGCCGTTTTCTCGTAGCGCGTTGCCACTCGGCGGGACTGTTTCATGATATTGATCATCCGCTCCACGATGTTGCGTTGCTTATAGGTCTCTGTGTCGTATTCGCGTGGTTCGACGCGATTGCTGCGCGGCGGAATGACTGCTTCCGCGCCCTTCGCTTCGATCGTCGCCACGAACTCGTCGCTGTCATAGCCCTTGTCGGCGAGAACTTTCTGTGGATCGCTGCCTTCCAGCAGAGCCGGTCCTTGTTTGACATCATGATTTTGGCCCGGCGTCAGAAGAATCTTCACAGGCTCGCCGACACCATTGCACGAAACGTGAATCTTCGTGCTGAATCCGCCGCGCGAGCGTCCCAGGCACTCGGCCTCGGCGTTGCTGCCCTTGGCACCTGCGGAATGCTGATGGGCACGAATTACCGTGGAATCCACCATCAAAACTTCGACGTCGGGATCTTTCAACAGATCCATGATTTTGGGGAACACGCCATTCTTGCACCAGCGATTGAATCTCTGAAACATGCTGTTCCACGGGCCGAACCGTTCCGGCAAATCACGCCAAGGAGCGCCGGTCTTGGCGATCCAAAAGATGGCGTTGATGAACAGGCGATTATCCTTAGCGGTCGCACCGGGATCGCCTTCCTTGCCCGGCAAGTGGTCCTTGATAATGTTCCATTGCTCATCACTGATTTCGTGTCGTCGCAGCATGGGTATCAAGCCTCGCGTGTTCGGTTCCATGATTGAAGGCAACCGTCATGGCTGCCAACCAATCGTAGGAATCCGGCGAGGCGAAATAGCTTTACCTATGCCGAAACTGCGTGGAATATTTTTCGTACAATGGGAAGCCCTTAACGATCAAGGAAGCGGCGAAATCTCGCGGCCGACGAAGCCTCCTTTCGCAGGTTCCGTAAATTGCCTGAGCGAATGTCAACACTGCCTAGGTCTCCTCCTTCGGGTTCCTCTCCACATCCATCAATCTCGACAACCGATCCAGCAACTCATCCTCCGCCACATTCGACCACAAAAACTCCGGCGGCGGCTTGAATCCTCCCTCGCTCGTTAGACTTGCACTCGGAACCGGACTGAGGGCCAGCGTTCCCAGCGTCTTGCCGTGTCGTCGCAGTTCAAATGCCGTTACTTGTCCCAACTCCGCGACATCGAGCATCCCAGGCGCTACGGGCGTTGGACCGTCCGTTACCAGAACCGATTGTTGCAGAACCGTCGGCGATTGCACCGCGCCGGTCACTTGAGCGACAATATCGAAGTGGACCAACCCGGCCACTCCCACTTCCTTGCTGCTCACCAGAAAACAGGGGCCGGCCCGCCGGATTTCACTCAACGGCGGTAACTGCCGACAAATCTGCATCCCTGCTTTTAAGGTTTCAACCACAAATCGCGTGTCGGACATGCGCAAGGATGAACTGAACGACTTTTGCGAAATCGCGCGTAGGCGCTGCGTGGCCAGAGTGCGGTCGCCGATCATCCAGGAAACGGTCCATTCGCCGATTTTCTTGGGAATCCGGGGCGGCAACACCGATAACATTGCTTCCTTACCCATCAGTTGTGAGGGGATGAGCGGAACCGCGACTTCCTCGATTCTCGTTGGACGTTCCGTGCGGAATATCACGCGCAACCCGGAGTCCAAAAGCGGCATCAGGCCGGTCGAGCTGCGCACGATCGCCGTGCTATGCACCCCTTTACATTGAGTCGAAACGAATGCCCCTGCGGCAACACTTTGGCGACCCAGATGAACGAAAGTTGTCTGAAGTTGGAGCTTGAGATCGCGCACGAAGACATCCGGGGTCAAGACCGGCAGTTCCAGTTCGCCCCGGCGATGATGACGCCAGAAGAGTTCGGCCTTCGCGGAAATTGCCGGTACGCCCAGGCGGAAAAAGAGCCGATACTTATCGCACGCTTCATCTTTGCGAAGTGATTCCGCAATAACCGGCTCCCGGCCGGGGATGCGCAGGGAGAAATCGGCCTTTCGACGTGCGGCAGCCGGTAGGCGCAATATGGCCTCGACCAGCACGGCTTCCGCATTCCAGGGAATCGGCTGATTGTGCAAAACCATGCCGGACTTCTCGCAACTGAAGTAAATAGCCTGAGGCTGCGAGACGATCCGGTGCGGGGTCACAATATCATTCATGGCCCAGTCGCGCAAGTGCTTGATCCAATGCCACATCGAGTTCCTCCCCTGCAGGCGCATCCTTATGGACTTGCCCGCAGATGAGACACTCCGGAGACCTGGCGATCCGGAACTTGTAAGGTCGGAACGCCTCGGGAAATACGCCGTCCACCTTGGCCAGCGTCAACAAAGACGAAGTAAATCCAGGGTCGATTCCTTCGAGCAAATCGAGTGTCATCAACGCATGCAGGCCGGCGATGGCGTTGATGGATGCCTTACTCGCCGGGATCGTCGTTTCCCGAACCGGCCCACCGGGATTGGAGTAATCCGGTGGAGGAGAGTTATCCGTCACGATCGAGCGTTGCAAATGACTCGCTACACAACCATAGCACGGCCCGCCCGAAATAAAACGATGAATCCAGCCGCCGATACCGCCGCTGAGAACTTCGCCGAGAGTCCAGGGCTTGCCGAACTTTCGCATCAAGGCATCGAACTGAAATTTCGCCGGCTCATTATCGACGGCACATACCCCCACATCGGCGCTGCCGGCAGAGTTTTCGATGTCTGCTTGTTTTGTGGAATCCAGAAGGTCGAACGACAACACATTGATTTCCAGATCGGGGCGCATTTCCTTGAGCCACCGCGCTGCGAGATCGGCTTTTCGCTCGCCAACGTGGGATGGTGAGAAATAATGCCGCACCACGTTGTGCGATTTGTATACATCAGGCTCCACGATGGTAATGTGGGTGATGCGCGGGTCGCGCCCAGAAGATCGAGGACGACCATTCCACCCGACCCGGCACCGACCTGGAATATATGCATGCAACCCTGCGAGCACAAAGAAAAAGCATGCTAACCACAGAGCCACAGAGAACACCGAGAAGACGACGCAGACGAAGAAAAAACCGCTTGGTAGCCGGGATCAATGCGCTTCAAAATCTTTCTCTTCTCTCTGTGTCCTCTGTGACTCTGTGGTTAGTACGTATTGATGAGATTAAGCCAAGCCATCACTTTGCCTCCGGCAACGGCCATTCGCCGGCTTCGTGCCAGACTTCGTAGCACGCCAGCCAGCGCCACGCCGCCAGCACTGCAAATACACTCGTGAATTTCGCGGGATCCCATCGGCTGATTTCGCGCGTCGATCCCTGCCGCCATAGACATAACGTCTGGCCTTCCAATAAATGCGGACAGTGCTTCAGAGGCGTCACAACGCGGGTTTCAGGAGGAACCGTTGGATAGCTCGACGGTAGACGAGTCTCCACGTGATAGAGATTGTGAGCCGGCTTGAGACGATAACGAAGCACTAGCGCCGTGCCCATCCGCGTGACCTGGATCTTGAATAAGGAATCGCGGCCCTCGTTGTAGCGCTCGATCGCCGGTATCTCGACGGTCAGCAGCCTGCGCTTGCCGATTTCGGAATCAAGAAGGGCCATGAGAAGGCACTGGGATCAGGGTCAAGGAAGAGAAACAGGGGATCAGGGGAGAAAACAATTGCAATGAACAGCTAAGAAGACACGGACTTGTTCCGAAGCCGAATTCGCCAGAATTCGGGTCTTCTTTGCCCAAACCCGAATTTTGGTGAATTCGGCTATAGGCATTAATTTTCTTCCCCGGCCCCTGACCCCTGTCAATAGTGACAGGGCACCGATTTGATGGCGGTGATCACCTCCTCGTCGGGCACCTCTTCGGCGCTGCCGACGAAACTCGTGTCGCGGCGATCCAGCAACAGAGCGGTGCCCTGTTCGGCGTTGCCGCGTAACGCGGTGATAAGTTGCTTTCGTTCCACTTCGGTCAAGGGACGGAAGTCCATGATTGACTCCTCCGATTGGGGGCGAACAACATTCCGAACAAGGGCGACGTCACCTGAATTTCGGATTATTCCCACATTGCATAGCTCAGGTCAAGTGTACTCCTCACGCGAAGCGTGAGGAGTACATTAACCAGACAACTCCGACAGCAGCAGGAACACACCGCGATCTACCCGATCATCGCCCACGTCGGCCATCATACCGCCGGTGGGGTCGATGACCAAATAGCGTACCGCGGTGCCTTCCATGATCGCCCGGATTGCCTTGCCTGATTCCGTCAAGGGAATCGTCAACACCAGCGCTGGTTTCTCTCTGCCGGGCATCACGTCAAAAACAATTCCTCGCAATTGCCGCGCCAATCGATCCAGCCTTTGCGCGTGAACCTCCAGTTCTTCCCACACGGGCCGGAGCGGCAGAGCCAAATCGGGACCCAGCGTCAACTCCACCGACAGAGGGCGATAGTTCCGATCGCCTTCCCGCAAGGAATACCAGGAGAAACAGAATTCTCCAAGACATTGCACATTGGGCGTTGGCTGCCAGGCCACCGATCCGGGACGCGGCTTGACATCGGCGGTCCCGATAGCGAAAATCCCTTCACCGCCGCGCCGGCTGGGCACCCATTCGATGTCGCCGCGATAATCGCCGTCGCTGGGGTGCCGTAAACTACCCGGATGGGTATGGATGACTCCCAGCATGGTCAGGTATTTATTCTCCTGACGGATCACCTGCGCGGCAAACGCCTGTGCCAGACTGTTGAACTTTACATGGGTGTCGCCCGCATCGCGCTCGGCACCGGCGGGCAAGGTTGCCAGCGCCAGTGCCTCATCGGTTCGACGTATCCCCAGCAAGATCCAGCCTGTCTCCTCGTCACCGCGATGACTCTGCCGATGCGCTGTGTATTCGGAGAACAACACCCGGCTCACTTCGTCGGTCAAAATGAGTCGGCGCAAGGGTCCATACGAAAGCGGACTCGATTCGGGACGATGGGAAAGCTCACTATCCGTGTGAATCGGTTTCGCACTTCCAACGAAGCGACGAGCGGTTCGGCTCAACTCCGCAAGCAAGTCCCACCATGCAATGGTTGAAATCCCTCCGGTTCAGGTTGCTTGTCAACTCGCATTGCTGTCATCGAAACGCCGGCAATGCAGCGGGCAAGTCATCGAAAAAAGATGATTCAGTTAATATGGCGATCGCACAAGGTGCCACGCCGGCCCTGGCGGTCATGCATGGGTCGCTCCTGCTTCCCTTGATATATCGTAACCAGTTTCCATTCATCTGTCAAAACCCTCTCGCTCATTCCAATCCGGAAATCCACGATTTTTCCTATAAAGCTTTCCTGCGGCAGAAGCTGGAGAATCGGCGGGGTTTACGTGTTCTTTCTCATTGACAACCATCGGTGCGCGGTTAGACTTAATGATGGGCAATTGGTGATTGGGGTCGCGGTTTTCTATCGTGTGTCCTTTCCCGCGGGCAGCCGTGTTCATTTCCTTTGACTATGCCGAACGGAGCAACTCGAATGGCCAAGAAGAAAAAATCGGGCGGTAGTAGTGTGGGGTTGATCGTGACCCTCATCTTTTTTGTGTTGACCACGTTTACCGCTGGTGGTTTCGCTTATTCGATCTACAGCGATCAGCAACAATTCGTGGATGCCGCGGCAACTGCAAAGAAAGAGAAGGACGCTGCACTCCAACAGCTTCGAGTGGAACAGTCGAAGACGGTCGTCTACAAAATAGCGATCGGAGCGGACACTGGAGAAGACCGAGTTCGGCTGATCCAAGGCATGTTGGATGAAGAGTCTCGTCTGGCGATCAAGCGCGAGCACGAGATTCTGGCCGAAAAGTTCCGCACTCCGCTTTTGCCGAAAGATGACGACTTCGAATGGAAACTCATCGCCATGGATCCGTCAAAGATCCGCGAGACCAAAGGTGCATATTCGCCCGAAAATGCCAAGGACGACCGCGATGTGGCACCTAAGCGATTATTTACCGAGATCATCAGAGAATACAAGAACGCCCGAGACGCGGCCGCTGCCGAGCAAAAGAAGGCGGAGCTCTTGGCAGCGCAAAACAAGAAAATGGCTGAGGCGGCAACCGCAAATCGGGGCACGGCCGAAGCTGATTTCAAAAAGGCTGTCGAAGAGATCAAGGCCGATGTCGAAAAAACCAAGGGTGCCAACCAGGTCGCCTTTGAGGATCTGAAGAAGGATACCGCGGCCAAAGGCAAGAAACTGGAAGACAATCTGATAAAGTACAACAAAGCGCAAGGCATCCTCGAATCGGAAAAAGATGAACTGGCCAAGAAATTAGACGATGTCCAGAAAAAGCTTGCCAAGCTGGACCAGCAGAACAATCCCCAGGTCTCGGCGATCGGTCCCGATTTGATTGCGCAGGACGAAAAGAAAGGCGAGATTTTGAGCAAGGATTCCAGTCTTACTCGCTCGGTAGTGCCCAACCCAGGCCCGTTTTCGACGCTTGAGGGAGGGACGAAGAACGAAACCAAAGGCACTTTTGTTACCATCAACATCGGTTCGTCCCAGAAACTCAAGCCGGGCATCACCTTTGCGGTGCTTCCCGCGGGTGCTTCCTGGCGCAGCACGGAAGAGAAGGAACGTCTCATCAAGGGACAAATCGAAGTGGTTGAAATCCTTACGCCTTTCACGTCCCGGGCCAAGGTAATCGATGAGAAGGAGCCTTTGCGCGACCCGATTCAGGCGAAGGATCAGCTATACAACCTGGGCTGGAATCCGGATGAGGAAATCCGCGTGGCGTTTGGTGGACTGATCGATCTGGACGGCGATGGCATCGACAACAATGATGATTTCCTCCGGCTCCTGGAGCGCCAGGGAGTGATCGTGGACGAATATCTAAAGCTAAAGCCGCTCGAATTTGTGAAGCGCGATCAACGCGGCATGACATTGAAGACGAGGTTCTTGATCATTGCGCCGGACCCTCGGCTGGAAGAGGGCGGTGCGCCAAATACGCCGCAAAGGGCGCAAATGGAGTTGGTCATTGCCAAGATGGGCGAGATGAAACTGCGGGCCAAGGAACTCGGCATCCAGTTGATCGAAGCTCGGAAGTTCCTGGCACTCATCGGCGTGAAACCGCCAAGGAACCCGGTACCACCTGCTTATGGAGCTGCGGTGTATCTCGACCAGGCCCCGCCCATGCCAAAGAAAGATGCACAATAGGCATTGGGCATTAGGCATTGGGCATTAGGCAGTAGCAACGAATGCCTAATGCCCAATGCCTAATGTCTCTACTGCCACCGCCGCCTCGTAGCCGTCTCCGACATCCCAGCCGTGAAGAAACCACTTCTCGTTTGCTTGAAGGTCATCTTTGAGTCGCAGTAAACAGGGCGAATGGTCCGTGTCGAAGGTTACTTCACAATCTTCGAGCGCCTGCACTCCCGAACCAATCGCCTTGAGAATCGCTTCTTTCCGAGTCCAGGCGCGATAAAATGCACCGGTTCGATTTTCGGGTGGCACACTGAGAAACGCCAACTGTTCTCGACGGGAGAAGAATCGCCCAAAGATCGCCTCGGCATTGGGCCTGTCGCTGCGGTACTCGATGTCGATGCCGACACGGTTGAGCGCCACCGCGATCAATGCGCGTTCGCCGGAATGCGACAAATTGAAGTGGAATTGTTGCTCGACCAAATAAGGCTTGCCGCCGGGTTCGTAGGCGATTGAAACATCGCCCGGCGGTAATCCGAGATATTGGCCCAAGATGGTTCGCAACCAGCCTCGCGCGAGAATGAATTTTTCTCTCAGATTCGGGAAATGAAACCGCGACGCTCGGGCTGTCTCATCGGGCGTGAGGCGGGCGGCAAACTTCCCCACGAGGTCTGGCGAATCGAGCGTCAAAGTCCAAATATGGACTTCATTAGGTGGGGGCAAATGGGCTAGTTCGATCGAATTGCCGGTGCGAAAAAGAATCTGCATGGAAAACCTGCTCAAGCACAATCGCGGCCGCTAGCCTCCGCCGGACGCCGACGCGTTTTCCTTCTGCCACGCAGAAAAACGCGCGTTGGACGTACAGCACATGGCGTCGATCACCGCTTGGTTATTGAAGCCAGGCAGTTTTTGAAGACGCTCCAATAGCTCCTTGCATCCTTCTGCTTCTTGGGGAACAACGCATCCGCGCTCGTTGCCGTGAAGCACGAAAAAGACATCGCAAACAAAGGGACCCGCGTCTGTGGTAACGATCTCGACCGCGGAAAGCTCATCCCAAGACACTTCTTCCGTAGTGCCGTCTGGCCGATGACAGCTTACCAGGTTGTCATCGAATGATACGAAAATGTTCGGTTGCGGAGAGTTGCTTTTCCAGAACGATCGAAACCATTCGAACATCCCAGCCCCCGCAAAACGCTCGGTTAAGCTGCCGGTGCCGCCTTGGAAGGCGAAGACTCCGTAGATCATCCGGAATTGCTATTCTGCGCGCGATCTGTGCATTTGCCAAGTCCTTGCAGTCCCAGGTCAGTAGATAGTCAACGGCGTAAACCGCCGACACAATCGGATGTGGGGAAGAATCTTCTCGCCGCAGAGGACACAGAGCACCGCAGACGAAAAATGGAGGGGATTTGTTTTCTCTGCGTTCCTCTGCGGTGAGAAAACTCTGCGAGAAAATTTTCGCCGATTCTGGTTGTCGGAAAGGCTTCGTTTTCTTATCATTTCTCCTAAGTTTGATCCCGTGGGCATTTACCGCGATCTCATCCATCGTGGCCCCCATGTACGATCCAGAGTGGCTGAGGGAACAGGCCCGTTGACGCCACAGCAACCAGTTCAGCTGCGATGTCCAAAAACGTCGCTTCTCAACCAAGGTGCTAATTCCTGCCCGGTTCGCCGGGGAAGATCAGACGCGGGTGCCGGTTTCACCCTCTCTATCTCACTCGATCCATCCTTTATCTCTCCTTATCGAGAGCAAGGTGGCGGGTATCCCTAAGCTATAGCCGGGCCGATCGGTTTCCGATTGCCTGTTCCCTAAACTTTGATTTTCTTGACCTGCTATAACAGAGGGAACCCTGACGTGCCCGCTTTAGATTTCTCGGTTGGCTTGCGTTGTCGGGTGTGCGGCAAACTCTACCCCAAGCAAGCACTTAATTTCTGTACCGACGACTTCGGCCCCCTGGAGGTCGATTACGATTATCAGGCCGTCGCCCAGGCGATCAGCCGGGATAAAATCGAAAAACGTCCCCGAACGATGTGGCGCTACCGCGAACTGCTGCCCCTCGCGGGCGAGCCGACGGTCGGTGCGCAAGTCGGTGGCACGCCGCTGGTCAAGGCCGATCGTCTCGCGGATGCCCTCGGAGTCGAACGGCTCTGGATCAAGAACGATGCAGTCAATTTCCCGACGCTGTCGTTCAAGGATCGTGTCGTTTCGGTGGCGCTGAGCAAGGCCAGAGAATTCGGCTTCCGCACGGTCGGATGTGCATCGACCGGCAATCTGGCCAACAGCGTTGCTGCCAACGGCGCATCGGCTGGGTTAGAGACTTACATCTTCATCCCGGCCGACCTGGAGCAATCCAAAATCCTCGGCACGAGCATTTACGGCGCGAAGGTGATCCGCGTCACCGGCACGTACGACGAAGTGAATCGATTATGTACGCAGGTGGCGTTCAAATATGGCTGGGGCTTCGTCAACATCAACTTGCGTCCCTACTACGCGGAAGGGTCCAAGACATTCGGCTTCGAAATCGCAGAAGACCTTGGCTGGCGCTTCCCGCAACACATTGTTTGCCCGATGGCGGGCGGTGCGCTGATCGGCAAGATCTTCAAGGCGTTCGATGAGTTAAATAAAATCGGCCTGGTCGCGCAGAAGCCGACCACGAAAATGTTCGGAGCACAAGCAACAGGCTGCAATCCGATCACCGACGCGGTGAAAACCGGACGAGAACGACACAAGCCGATCAAGAAGCCGAACACGATTTGCAAGTCACTGGCGATCGGCGACCCGGCAGACGGCTTCTTCGCGGCGAAACTGATGCGCGAAACCGGCGGCTGGGCCGAGGATGTAACCGATCCTGAGATCATCGAAGGGATACAATTACTCGCTCGAACCGAAGGAATCTTCGCAGAAACCGCAGGCGGCGTGACGGTGGCAGTGGCGAGAAAATTGATCGAACAAGGCCGAATTCCTCGCGACGAAGAGATTGTGCTGTGTATCACTGGCAACGGTTTGAAGACGATGGATGCACTGCATGAAGCGGTTGAATCTCCCGTAGTCATCAAGCCATCGATCGAGGCGTTCGAGCCGTTGGTAGCTACTCGAGAACCTGTGTTGGTATGAATCACTGCCTTTAATTACAGACAGAAAACTAACCACAGAGTCACAGAGGACACAGAGAAGAAAAATGCAGGGATCGAAAACAGAGAGTGTGGTATTGAGTGACATTATTTCGGATTCCTTCAATTCTTTTTTTTCATGTGTTTGCTTTTCTCTGTGTCCTCTGTGACTCTGTGGTTAGTTCTGTTTTCGTAATCTTTGGAGAAACTATGTCCGTTCGCATTCAAATCCCGACTCCAATGCGGGAACATACAGCCAGTCAAGCCGAGGTAACTGTTGTCGGGCCAACGGTGCAAGCAGCTTTGGATGATCTCGTTAAACAATTCCCTGCGATTGGACCGAAGTTATTCGATAAAGGTCGATTGCGCCCTTATATCAATATCTTTTTGAACGATGAAGATATTCGTTTTCTCGATGAGATGGCAACGCCGGTCAAGGACGGCGAAATTGTGGCTCTTATTCCCGCTGTCGCGGGAGGGTGACGGAACGCGTATGACAACCCCATTACCGCAACCCGACGATCTCGAAGCTCCCGAAGGTGCGGCGGTTTTTCCGCTGATTCCACCCGAACTCAACATCAACCCGATGTTGTTGGCGATTATACATGCCTATGTATTCCTTGAAGGTTCCGAAATATCGATCGTCCATCCGGATGCTGCTGCGGAGGCGATGGAATATATGGCAACCTATTTGCAACGTCTGGAAAACAAAGAGCTGCAACGTGCGCGCGAGGATATGGAGACCCTGGTAGGATTTGCAAAGGAAGAAAAGTGGCCCAAACAACACATTGTGTTTTTGAAAAGTTTCCTCGAAGACAATGGAGTCGCTTCATGAATTCCTGCGGAATAGTGGTCAGTGAATAGTGGTCCGTGGTCAGTAAATACCCAATACCAAGAGGTCTGCTTTTTTTGCATTTTCTGACCACTATTCACTGACCACTGACCACTATTCGCTGACCACTGTTCCGCAGGAACTAATGACTTTACCATGACCCTTGATCCAAATCTTCTCGAACGATATTCCCGCCAGATGCGTTTTCCTGGGATCGGCAAGGCCGGGCAGGAACGCATTTCCAATAGTCGAGTCACAATCTGCGGCTGCGGTGCTCTGGGAACCGTTCTGGCCAATGCACTGGTGCGCGCCGGGGTCGGCCATGTGCGCATCGTCGATCGCGATTTCGTGGAAATCAGCAATCTTCAGCGCCAGGTCTTGTTCGACGAAGCGGATGTTACGAGCAATATGCCGAAGGCCGAGGCCGCGGCACGGAAATTGCGCGCGATCAACTCCAATATCACCATCGAATCGGTGGTCACCGATATCGATCGCACCAACATCATCGAACTCTGCAAAGATGCCGATCTGATCATGGACGGCACCGACAACTTCGAGGTGCGTTACCTTATCAACGACGCAGCGGTATCCTTGGGCAAGCCGTGGATCTTTGGAGGTTGTATCGGCAGCGAGGGTCAGTCGATCACGATTATCCCGGGCGAAACGCCCTGTTTACGCTGTGTGTTTGAAGCAGCGCCGGGGCCTGGTGAAGCCGGCACGTGTGAAACCGTCGGCGTTCTTGGGCCGGTCGTCAACGTCGTTGCCAGTTATCAGGCCATCGAGGCGATGAAGATTCTGTCCGGACACAAGGAGGCTATCAATCGGGAATTATTGATTCTCGATATGTGGACCAACATACAACGTCGAGTGAAAATCTCGCGCCTATTGGAGAAGGTAAATTGCATCTGCTGCAAACAACGGAAATTTGAATGGCTGGAAGGAGCGCATGGCACGCAGACAACCAGTTTGTGCGGTCGAAACGCCGTGCAGGTTTCGCATCGTGTTGCAGGGAGATTAGACTTTGAAGAGCTGGCAAGGCAGCTAAGAGAATCGGGCAAAGTGAGTCATAATAAATTTCTCTTGAAGTTTAATGTTGACGAATATGAATTCACGGTATTCCCGGATGGTCGAGCCATCATCAAGGGAACTCCGGACACGGATAAGGCACGATCGCTTTATGCGAAATACATCGGCCACTGAACAAGCGATTGTGAACCGGCGAGGCGCTGCGGTAGGATGGCAAGATAAGGAGGTATTAGCCGAGATGATTCGACTACCCAAAAACATCAATGGTGATCGACGGCCTGCCGCGCTCCCGGTTCGTTCGTTTACAGTGGATGAATATCATCGCTTGATGGATGTTGGGATTCTGAAATCGGGCGACCCCTACGAACTCATTGATGGATTAATTGTACCTAAAATGACCGTTCATCCACCTCACGCAAGCGCTGTTTCTCGCCTTGCCAAACGCCTGATCCGTCTTGTGCCTCAAGAATGGGAAGTGCATATCCAACAACCGATTACTCTTTCGAAAAGCGAACCGGAACCGGATCTGGCGATCACCATTGGTCCGGAGGAACGATATGACGCAATTCATCCCGGCTCAAAGGATGTTGCGATCGTGATCGAAGTCTCGGATGACTCTCTTGCGGAAGATCGACGGGACAAGCGGTGGATTTATGCACAGGCTCGCATCGGCATTTATTGGATTGTCAATCTCGTCGATCGCCAAATTGAAGTCTATACGCTGCCCCGTGCCGGTCGTTTGCCGACCTATCGCAACAGAACCGACTTTCAACCCGGCGAAACCGTTCCTGTTGTCCTGGGCGGCAAGGAAATCGGTGTCATCGCAGTCGATGAGATATTGCCTTGATCTGAAATAACTGCCCAGTTTAACGGGAGTGATGGCATGGCCGTGCTTACAAAAAATCTTCCGGATACCCGTCGCATTCCCACCTTCCCTGTGATGCAGTTTACCCTTGAACGCTATCATGAATGGATCAAACTGGGGGCTCTGGGACCATCGGACAAGCTGGAACTCATCGATGGCTGGCTGGTACCAAAAATGCCGCAGAATACCGCTCATGCCACCTCGTTGGCGATGCTTCAAAAAGCTCTGATGAAGCGTTTAACCGACGATTGGGATTTGCGAACCGAATCGCCGATTACGTTGAGCGGCGACAATGAACCGGAACCCGATATCGCCGTCGTCTTGGCTCCCCTTGACGACTATATCGAGTCGCATCCGACTAAAAAAGACATTGGTTTGCTTGTGGAAATTGCCGATACATCTCTTCGTCACGATCAAATCACAAAGTTAAGGCTCTATGCCGCCAATCACATTCCGGTTTTTTGGATCGTTAATCTTGTCGATCGTCGAGTTGAAGTATATTCGCTGCCACGTGCGGGGCGTTCGCCGACCTATCGCAGCAGAACTGATTATCAACCTGGCGAATCGATTCCTATTGTTCTCGGCAGCAAGCAAATCGGCACTATTCCCGTCGATCGAACTTTGCCCCGGAGCGAGGCTTCCGGATGATTTACCTCGATAACGCCGCTACGTCCTTCCCCAAGCCGGAAGCAGTCTATAAAGCGCTCGACATCTTCGCGCGGCAAAGTCTTGCCAATCCAGGCCGGGCCGGGCACAAGATGGCGCTGGCCGCAGAACATGCTCTCGATGATTGTCGCCATCGTTTGAATCGCTTCTTCAATGGTAAAGCACCCGAACGATTTATATTCACATTGAATTGCACCGATGCCTTAAACATGGCATTCAAAGGTGTATTGCATTCGGGCGATCATGTTATCACCACAAATCTCGAACACAACAGCGTGAGCCGGCCGCTGGTAGCCATGCAGGTAGCCGGGCATATCACGCTGACTCGTGTTGCAGCGGATCAAGGCGGCACGGTCGATCCGGATGCGATTCGCAAGGCCATTACCGCCAAGACCCGGATCATAGCCGTCACGCACGCGAGCAACGTCCTGGGGACCGTGCAGCCTATCGCGGAGATCGGCAAGATCGCTCGCGAGCATGATCTGCTATTCCTTGTGGATGCCGCACAGACTGCTGGTGTGCTTGCCATTGATGTGCAAGCCATGCAGATCGATCTCCTGGCGATTCCAGGGCATAAGGGCTTGTTCGGACCGACGGGTACGGGAGCCTTGTATGTTGCGCCGCGCGTGAAAGTTGGTGCCTGGCGTGAAGGCGGCACGGGCGGTGATTCCTCCAGTCCCACGCAGCCGACCGAATACCCGTATTTCCTCGAAGGGGGTACGCCCAATGTTCTCGGCGTTGCCGGCCTGACGGCCGGTATTCAGTACCTCGATGCAACGGGATTAGAACAGATCCATAGCCATGAAACCGCTTTAACGGAATATCTCTGGAAGCGACTCGATGAAATCGAGGGGATCGAGGTCTTCGGCCACCGCGACATGGGACAGCGCGTAGGAACGCTCAGCTTTCGCTCTGCGGCTTTGGCTGCCACGGAAATCGGCGGGATCTTAGATCAGGCATTCGACATTGCAATCCGTCCGGGACTGCACTGCGCTCCCTATATTCATCGAGCAGTGGGAAGCTACCCGGAGGGCTTGGTGAGAGTCAGTCCAGGACCATTCAACACCGAAGCGGATATGGATGCGTTAGCCGCCGCGTTGAGAGAGATATTGGCATAGTGTTCAGTGTTCAGTAAATGCAAAGATAGAACACGTAAGTGTATTGTGGATTTACTGAACACTGAAAACTGAACACTGAACACTGTTTAACACATCTTGAATCCAGCAACAACATTCGCCACATCGCAGCGCTGGCCGTCCTGCCATAACTCGATCGTTCCCTCGTAAATATAAGGTTTCTCCACCGTCCAAAGGTTCGGTTCGGGAATAATGATGCGCGCTGAAATACCTGTATCACTTCGCGGCAAAGGCCTCAGTGGATATGCGATCTGCACAGTTTCGATGCCGGGACACTTCGGACCCGTGAATCGGCCCCGCAGTTCGATGCCCGCCGTGATTTGTTCGACTTCGACATGAATCCACAACTCAGCCTCCGCGATCGAGAGGCGCTTTTGTTGGAGTGTGGTTCTGAGGATTCGATTGCTCATGATTGTTCATTCGATGATGGTTTGCTTCTCCGTCTGTGTCAGATTACTGAAAGCGGCCAGTGCTTTCGCCTTCTCGCGGGCACGCTGAGCTGGGCGAGGCTGCTCCAACTTTCGGTAAACCTCGTGCAAATAGCAATAGGGCCGGGCTTCGTCGGGCCGGGCGCGTTGCGCACTTCGTAGTTCGACGGCGGCCTTGCAAAGGACGCGCTCGTGGAAGCCTGGTTCAGGCTCGCCGACACCTGCTGCGAACTGCCGGGCCAATAACACGAAGCCGATGCCCCGATTCAAATGCTCCGCATAGGAGTCGTCACGAATCTGGGCGATCTCCATCAGGCGAGTATGACAGTGAACGATTTTATTGCGCGGCGGGCCTTCGACGGCCTGGGCATCCGCGATGAACTGCTCGAAGTGCCACTGGGCGTCCGGGTATTGGTGGGTCTTGAACAAGAGCTCGGCCAGATGGATTCGGATCATCAATTGGTCGGGATGTGCCAGCAAATGGGCCTTCAGGTGGCGCAGCGCACCTTTATCGTTACCCTTTTCCACGCAAACGGCGGCCTGCGAGAGATGATCTTCTTCGGGTGCGGATTCCGCAGCGGCAACAACGGCTTTGGGTTCCCGATACTCAACCGCCTGGACGGTCTTGACGGATTGATGTTCCGCTTCAAGGTTCGGAGCAGCAACGGGTTCGGGTGCGGGAGCTGGGGAGTTACCGAGAAATCGGCAGCCCAGGCAGGTGTAGAGGATCAGGCCAAGGGCAAAGGTGCGGGTATTCATCCGGTTCTCGATGCTCCACGCAGCAAGGGTAAGAATCCTTGAATGCGGTAAGAATCGGAAAATCGGCAGAACCGGAATAAGCGAAAGATCCGAAAGAAGGGAAAGTTGCCTGAGAAGATGGAGAAGCTGACAGGGTCAACGCGAATCATAATGCGTCGGATGGGCTAACTCAGGGGAGAGAAGCGAAAGGAAGGATGAAGGAGAAGTGTTTGCGGGTGTTGCGAATCACCTTTTGGTCTGCTGTGAGAAGTTGGCATTGCTCGCGTTCTGCCAGGGCGACATAGAGAGCAGCGGAAAGTGAGAGCCGAGTCCTCATGGCGAACTCGGCTGCACGTGCAAGTAACGGGATCGATGGATGAAGAAAAAACCCACTTGGCCGCTACGGAATCATCGAGAACGAGTTTCATTGGTCGTCATCGGTAGTGGGCCGACGGAATTCGTCGATGTTGACGATGCCGTGCCGTAGGCGGGTTCCCTCTCGGACGCACGGGCGCGGATGCGAGCGAGGGCCGCAGGATCAATCGGCGTTCCTCTTTCAGCAAATTCCTGAACAGCCTGCATGTTGCGGGCCAGGGTCGCCGGATCGGGGATGGTCAGGTTTTCGTTCATATTGTCATCTTCCCAGAAAGCAGCCCTCAATCAACATCGGCTGAAAGTTATTTGGCATTGAATGGACAAGACAGGGATTTCGGGTCAACAGCGCTCATTCGATCGGTTCATCTTTCTCGGGTTCACCCCAATCTTCATCGGGGTCAGGCTCTGTCTCGACGTCCGAAGGCCCATTGAGGATCGTTGGATAGGTCAGAATCTCACAGTGAGAGTTTCGACGAGGGCATGAATCCACGGCTTCGAAAAATCAGAGACACCTGGTAGAAACCCGATGAACTTCACATCACTTTCACACTAATCAAACACTAGCAAATGTTTGCCTGATGTGACGTTTGTCGTGCTGAAGCCAATCTTTATGCTGGGATTGATCTCGCAGTACCCATCACCAATCCAGTGGACTTTCCTGCACCTGTGGGGAACTACCCGGCCGCTAGTTGAGCTTTAGCTGAAAGACCCTGCACCCGTACTACGTCTCGAACACCGGTTCCATAATCTTGGTCAAGGTGTAGGCCGGGACTGTCTTCCCTGTGACCTTTGACATCTTCATCTCCTTCATCCTGTTGTACGTCCCGAAGACGCACAGGATCGCGATCTCGCCATGTCCGCCCTTGCAGAACCACGCGAATTTCTCGATGTCTCGTTTGATGTCAAGTACCTCCGGTTCGGGCCAGGCCCACTTCACTTCCATCGCGAACTGCGGCCCCGGGGCCTCGATTAGGAAATCGAGCCGCTTCTTGTCGCCACGCTTGGGCTGGTGCACCCGAGGCGCTTTGGCTTCACCTCGACCTCGAAGCCTTGCGACAGGAGAATCCGCAGGATTGGCTCGGCCTGACACTCCGCGTCACCGCCGTTCAGCGACCACAGCGATCCTCACATAAGCAGCAGGAATGCTCAGGATCAAGGACTCCGGCAGTGTTAGCGTAACCTTGTCAAATCAGAGTTGCCATCGATTCTTCTGCGACATTCAGTTCTTCAACGTGCCCCCAACGTCACCCGTCATTTGCCCCCAAATTGCCCCCCAAATTGTTATCAGGCTTTGGGAGCACCTCTCTGGAGTAGAAATGTATAGAGCCGTAAACCATTGCGTTTACGGCTCTTACGTTAAGCGAGGACGACGGGACTCGAACCCGCAACCACCGGATCGACAGTCGCGTAAACTGTCCTTCGATCGAGTGGCGTTTTTTGCTGAAAAATACGGCGTTTTCGGCCAAAACAGGAGCATTCGGAGGTTGCCGTAACTTCCTATATTTTAAGCCATTTTCCTACGGTTTGCAATGGATTCTGTACCGGATTCTGTACCAAGATTTAATTCTTTCTGAGCCTCAGATCTTCCGGGACAACCGCGTGAATGACCAGGCAAAGAGTCGTCATCGTCGAACTGAGCAAGTTCTCCTTGCCGCGCTAACGCGATTGGATACAAACTAGTTTGACCGGCGGGCATGTTCCTTCTCTGACTGGGCGACGGAGAGGGGACTACCAGCCGGTCTTTCCGTTGGCATTTTCGACCGCAGTCCTATCCACCAGAATCTCAACTTCGTTTTACACTTGCCATGTTTCTTCCCTGCCTTTCGACCGTCGCCATCGGAGTGTTTCGTCGCGGGGGTTTGCAGGCCGGGGGCCCCGTGCGAAAAAACGCGTGGATGGGCGGCGGTCATGGCTCTGGGATTCGACCGTCCACTTGAGCCGGAGGAGGATTCCGAGCGGTGGGGGAAATTCATTTATCGTCCATTTTGATCACTCGCGTCTCTGCATTTCGGCCAAGCGTCGATAGCCAAGGTAGTCCATTTTCCCGTCAGTCGGTGGAGCGCTGCTGCAAGTCGGCATCCGCTTCGCCATGCACCGATCTCAGACGATACAGCTGCGAACGGGGAAGAAAGTTCAGCAACCGACAAGCCGCACTTTGGAGCCGATGAAATCGGCGGATTTAACCCCCCGCCGGAGGCACAAAACAGCAATGGGCACGATGCCCATCACAAAGCGCCGCAGGCGGAGGTGGGAAGCGAAGCACGGATGCGAAGCGGGGGCGCGGACCCAAAAATTGTCTTGGAATCTTCGCCATTACTGCTTTACTGCATTGCAGCAAATTTCCTCAACGTCGCTTCGAGAGTGCCCTTAGTCGATTTGGGAGTTGCTCCAACGAAGCAGCGATGCGGGTAAAGACGCTATCCCAATCCCCCGGCTTCGGTTGCCGAAAGAGTCGCATCGTTGGATACCAGGGGCTGTCCTCTCGTTGCATTAGCCAGCGCCAGTCCGAGGCGCAAGGCACTAGAACCCAGACCGGCACACCCAACGCTCCGGCCACATGACCAACTGCCGTGTCCACCGTCACGACCAGATCCAGGGATTGCACCAGCGCTGCGCTATCGGCGAAGCTCGCTTGAGTCCGTGCCCCGAAATCATGGACCGGCATTCCGCCAGCGCTGCCGTCTACCAATTGTTCCGTCCCTGGCCCCTTCTGAATGCTGCACAGTGTCACGCCGCGCATTTGCGCCAAAGTCTGGAATCGCGCCAACGGCACGGAACGGATATGATCGCCGCGATGTTCTAAACTCCCTTGCCAACTAATGCCGACCCTGCAGCCGGGCAAGGAAGATAACTCTTGTTCCCAATACGCTACCCGTGCCGGATCGGGCGTTATGTAGGGTATCTCCCCAGGAATGGTTTCCAAGTCCGTTTTCAACACTCCAGGAACACTCAGCAACGGAATATACAGATCAGTCTTCGGTAAAGGTTGACCCCGTTTGGCCAGTTGATCGATGCCTCGACAGGTTTTGGCCAGGTCGATTAGCCCTTCGGGACATTCCAGAATGATCGATCCGCCACTGCCACGAGGAATCAGTGCCGCATAGCGCATAAACTGCACCAAGTCCCCCAAACCTTGTTCCGCTTTGAGCAATAGCGTTCGACCATTCAAGGGACTGCCATCCCAACGGTCGCCTATAGTCGCGGGAAGCGAGCGATTCTTCATGCGGAAACGCCATTCGTATTCGGGCCAGCCTCGCTCGAAATCACCGGCAGCCAACCACATGATCGACCGGTTCAGATGAGCTTCCGCATAGTCCGGCTTAAGCCGTAAAGCTTCCTCGTAGCAGGCCAAGCCTTCGGGGATTTTGCGCTGATTGATGAAAATGATTCCCAGGTTATTGTGCGCTTCGGCGTATTTGGGTTGAAGGCGAATTGCCTCCTGCAAGCTGGCAATTCCTTCGTCGAGTCTTTCCAGCGTGCGGAGTGTGTTGCCCAAGTTGTTGTAGGCCATTGCCATCTTGGGATCGATTTCCAGGGCTTTGCGATAACAGGACTCCGCATCGGTCCAGCGACCCTGCGCGGCCAATGCAACGCCCAGATTATTGTGGATCTCGGCGTTTTTTGGCTCCAAACCTGTAGCAACTCGAAGGGCTTCTTCCGCACCGGCGGACTGGTTTTGAGCTTCCAGCGCTCCCGCTAGATTAACCCAATTGATGGCCTGAGAGGGTTTGAGGCGGGTCGTGTCCCGATAAGCGAGTTCGGCTTCTGCGGCTCGGCCTGCTTTCATCAATACCTTCCCGAGCCGAAGGTGATATTCCACATCGTTTTG
>CAWAMR010000011.1:0-39045 GCA_963783095.1 uncultured Planctomycetota bacterium
CAGCTATGACGGATCATTCTACCAAAGCACGACCGGCTATACAAAGGATCAGAATCGCTGGTATAACCCGGACACCAACCAGTTCCTGGAACAAGACCCAATCGGACCGGCGGGAGGACTGTCGAATTTCCGGGACATGGTGGGCAACGACTGGACCAACGCCACCGACCCGACCGGCAACTGGGTTTATACTGATATTGCTGGTGTCGAACCTTGGAGGAAGTGGCTGACAGCCGCTGGCTTTACTGTTGGCTTTCCGGACCAGGGTAATGGTTCATACCTGGTCACTGTACCAATCAACCAACGCCAGGCTCTAGCCGACTACCTTGCGAAATATTACAAACAGGGTGACCCACAGTTACTCAACCAAGCAGTGGGATCGTCGTACTACTCGGTGTTTCTGACTTCGGACGGATCACTTTCATGGGGTTATGCCGCAAATCCGGACCAGCTCTTATTTGCATGTAATATAGAACGTATGATGAAGGGCCAAGCAACTCAGTCCTTCAAAAGCTTTACCCCAACTACATTCCAGCCCTCGGACTTCTTCGGGGCATTAGGGCGTGGACTGGCCGATTCAACGGTGGTAATGGCCAATGAACTGACCTTCCATCAGCTTGACGCAATGAATCAGTCAGCAATGCAGAGGATCCAAGCTGATCCCAACTTGCAAGTTACCCAGGTCAGCGGGACGGTTGCTCGAGAATGCATCACGACGATCGCCGGTGGAAAAGTCATTGGGTACGCTTTCGACAAAACCGGCAAAGCCGTTGGTTGGGTAGTCAAAGGAGCAGCGGGGCCTTCGACAGCATGCACAATCGGGACGGTCGCCAAAACCACCACGTTCCTCTACTTAGCGCAAAGTCAGATCAAAACGGCGGCGAGTTCCGCCGCTGCTGCCTGGGACGCACTTCAAGACCCGAATGCCGCTCCCGAAGTCATCGCTCAAAAACTGACCGCAGCCGGTATTGATCTCATTTCGCTGGGGTACACAGCCAAAGACGTTGCGAGTTTGGCAAAACAGATGAACCGAGAAGGGTTCATCAAGTTCTTCTCGAAGTGTTTTGCCGCTGGGACAAAAGTGCTGACGGATCGGGGCTGGGTGGTAATCGAAGAGATCCAAAAAGGCGACCGAGTCTGGTCACGCTCGGATAAAGGGCCAAATGAACCCGAAAGTTACCGCGAAGTCGGCTTTACCGTCCAGCGTTCCGGCGCGATCGTAGAGCTCCGCGTCGGCGGCGAGGTGCTGAAGACCACGGCAGAACACCCGTTCTGGGTGCGAAATCGGGGTTGGGTGGCGACTGAGGACTTGCGCATCGGCGACGAGTTGGCCGGCAAGGACGGCGAGTGGACGCGCGTTGAAGCAGTTGTCGCGACGAACGAAAATGTGCCCGTCTACAATCTGCACGTTCCAGGGAGTGAAACCTATTTTGTTGGAGACGAGACTTGGACATTCGCGGTTTGGGCCCATAATACAGGTGAAAATGGTGCGTGCGGAATTCCGAACATCGGCTCGCAAGAACAACAACAGGCGGTAGCAAATTCGAAGCCGATCATCCTGGGACCGAATGGAAAGCCAATTAATGCTCCGCTAGAGCCATTACCGCCGCTCTTGGGTGCTAACGGAAAACCGCTAAGCCAACTCGAAGTGAACAACGCTTCCGGTCGTGGATGGGAGGGAGACGTCATAAATGGTACTTTACCAAAAACGCAGGTGAACATTCAGCCGCAAATCACGGTCAAGTCGCTCGGCCCATCGGGACAAAAGACTCGTCTCGATGCTATTGGAACCGCGACTTCAACCGGAACACCGAAACTGACCGAAGCAAAAGCGTCACCGACGGCTCCATTGACACCACGGCAAGCAGTCGTCCATCCAGAGCTGGAAATATACGGTGGAGTCGTAGTTGGAGCCGGCAAACCTCCTTATGTTGGCGGCACTGTAATTCCCCCAACAAAAGTAGATATTATTGTCAAACCAAAGTAGCAAGAAATGTCACTGAGCAACACTAAAATCATAGACGCAATCGGAATTGAAATTGGAACCGGCAGAGCGATACTAACAATTGCAGACGATTGGGACTGGATTGACGAGCATAATCATCTGGTCGCTCTACAGGCAAAGATTAATTCGTATTTTGAGTTTGTTGAGTCTGGGCAGATTCTGGACGAATATCCAGATGCTAGAGGGCGACAATTGGTGATTGACATTATTGGTCGATTCCCTCTACCAGAAACGGCCATTACGTTCTTGAAAAAAGCTGAAACGGTGGCATCGGAGATCGAAATTATAATCACGCAAAGATGGATACCGTGATCTGGTCTTTTGCGGCCTACGCTTCCTGTACAAAAACCTTGATCGGGCCAGTCGCATCAACAAATGTTGATATGTCGTAGTTTATTGAGGGTCGTCGAGACCGATCGACGAGAGCTTGAAGAGGCAGATTTTGAGGAAAACTGCAATCGGCGCGCACTGGTGATGCGGAAAAAGTTGCATTTTTTTGATTTTGGCAGCTCAGGGGGCGCGGCGATAGTGCTTCAACAAGCCGCTCAGCGATTCGTCGCACACGACCTGGCCTGTCGGAAAAGCCAGTGTAACCAGTGCATCGCCTAGATTATCGTAGGGGATTCAGCAATTCGCTACTAGCTCGATACGCCGGTTTGTAGAAGTATCCACGGAATCCTTCGCCATGCTTGACCACGATACACCCCAATCAGGCTCGGATGACCAAACCGAAAACACAACGAAAGCTGAGCAAATTAGCCGAGCGGATTTGGTCCAAGAACTTCAGAAACGAACCGAAACATCCACTCCGCAAAGCTCACCGCAACCAAAACCCATCAAACATTCCGCATTTTCCGCGAAGACAGTTACCAACCGATCCAAGAAATCCCCACCGTCGAAGAAATCCAATCTGCCGCCACTGTTGACACAAGGAATTCAACTGATTCAGGAAGGCAAGCTGGAATTCGCCGTCGAGCAGCTTCAGAGTGCGGTGCGGATGTTTCCCAATGAGCCGATGGCGCACATTCAGCTTGGCATCGCCTTGGCCCGGCTGCGACGATTCGCCAAAGCGGAAACCTCTTTCCGGGAAGCCGTTCGCCTTCAGCCGGGATCGGGGAACATTTACCTGAACCTGGGTGCTTCCTGTCTCGATCAGAACAAGTTCAGCGAGGCGGAAGCGGCGTTTCGGGAAGGGATCAAACACGATCCCAAACGGATGGACCTGTATCGCCAACTGGCCATTGCCCTGGAAAAACAAGACCAACTGGAGGCCGCTGCCGAGGCCATTCGGCAAGCCATTCAGATCGAACCGAGCGACGCCGAAACCCACGCCAGGCTGGGCAAAATGCTGGTTCTGCAAGAGCTTCCGAAAGATGCGGAACCCTGTTTTCTGGAAGCCACTCGGCTTCGGCCCGACAGTGCCACTTATTGGCGGCTCCTGGGCGAGAGCCGGGAAGCTCAGAGCAACTCGGCACAGGCCGAGCCAGCCTTTCGCACCGCGCTGTCTCTGGAACCCGGCAATCCCTTCCTGCTGAATAACCTGGCCGCTTCCATCGCCGGTCAACATCGACTCGAAGAAGCAGAAACCTTTTATCGCCAGGCCGTAGAGCTTTCTCCCAAGATGGCCGTGCTGCACAATAACCTCGGCCACAATTTGCGAATGCAAGGCAAGCTGGACGAGGCCGAAGCTGCTTTACGCGAAGCGATCCGTCTAAAAGCCGATTACCCGGAACCCCACAACAATCTGGGCATCGCCTACAACCAACAGCGCCGGGTCGAGGAAGCACTGGCTTGCTACGAAGAGGCGATTCGGCTAAAGCCCGAATATCCCGAAGCCCGTTTGAACCGGGCTTTGTGCTGGTTGACATCGGGCGATCTGGAACAGGGCTGGCAGGAATACGAGTGGCGGCACTGGCTGAAGAAGCGCGAACCGGATTGGCCGGTCCCGCTCTGGGACGGAAGCCCGCTCAATGGCCGAACCCTGCTATTGCAAACCGAACAAGGGTTGGGCGATACCATTCAGTTCATCCGCTATGCGCCACGGATTCTACGCGGCAGCGGCGGAACGGTCGTTCTGGATTGCCAACCTAGCCTGGTCGAGTTGACGCGAAGCTGTCGGGGTGTCGATCGTGTCGTGCCGCGCGGCCAACCTCTACCGGCAGCAGATGTCATTGCACCGCTATTGAGCCTGCCGGGCTTGATTGGGACCACGCTGGCGACGATTCCCGGCAATGTGCCCTACCTGACACCCGATCCAACCCGAACCCGACATTGGCGGGCGGAAATGGCAAAAATTCCGGGAAAGAAGGTGGGCATTGTCTGGCAAGGCAGCCTGGATCATAAAGGCGACTGCGCCCGTTCGGTGCCGGTAACTCTGTTTCAACCGCTGGCCTCCATTCGCGGCATCCAGCTATGCAGCCTGCAAAAAGGACCGGGATCGGAGCAATTGAAGGATGCCTCGGCAGCGGGGATGAACATCATCGATCTTGGATCGCAAACGAGGGCCAGCTTTGCCGACACAGCGGCCTTGATGAAGACGCTGGACCTGGTTCTGGCTGTGGATACCTCGGTCGTGCATGTGGCGGGTTCGTTGGGCGTCCCAACCTGGGTGATGATTCCCTATGCTTCGGACTGGCGCTGGTTGACGGAACGGGAAGATACGCCGTGGTATCCGACCCTGCGATTATTTCGCCAGCCCGAACGAGGCAACTGGGAGCCGGTGATCCGGCGAATAGGCGGCCTTGGAACACTGGCCCCAACGATTAAAGCTGGCGTGGACAAGTACCTCATAAACCAACTGCGGATTGCTTCCGTGCTTCACGAAAAACGGATTCGCGTTGAAGAACTCGAACCGCTGGGCGATCGGCTTCGCCGCCAGGGCAAGACCATCGTCTGGACCAACGGGTGCTTCGACCTGTTGCACCTGGGCCATCTTCGGAGCCTGCAAACAGCGCGAAGTCAGGGGGATGTTTTGGTGGTGGGGATCAACAGCGATGAATCCGTCCGGCAACTCAAAGGACCGAATCGACCGATCTTTTCCGAAAATGAACGGGCAGAATTGCTTGCAGCCCTGACGTGCGTCGATTATGTTATTGTCTTCCCCGATTCCACACCCGAAAGGATGTTGGGTCAGCTTCGACCTGCGGTGCATTGCAAGGGTGCGGACTATGGTCCCGAAGGCGGCAAGCCGATTCCCGAAGCAGCCCTGGTCGAATCGTATGGCGGTCGAGTGGTGTTTATTCCCCTGCTTCCGGAGCTATCAACCTCCGCGCTGATTGCCCGACTTCGTGAGCTACCCCTGTGAGCCAAGCATCCCTTAACGGAACCCATCGTTCCCCGGTGGACCTTCTGACCGGCTTTGCATCCCGAACCGTTCTGGTCGTCGGCGATGTAATGCTCGATGACTATCTCTGGGGCGATACCCATCGCATCTGTCCGGAAGCGCCGGTGCAGATCGTCAAGATTCGTCGGCACAGCTATCGACCCGGCGGGGCAGCGAATGTTGCGGCCAACGTCGCCGCCTTGGGTGCTACGGTCTGGCTATCGGGCGTCGTCGGTCGGGATGAGAAGGCAAATCAGCTTCGTACCGCCTTGCGGGAATCGCGAGTGAACACCGAAGGATTGCTGGTGACGGAAGATCGAGTCACTACTACCAAAACGCGGGTGATGGCCCGCAATCAACAGATGTTGCGGCTCGACCAGGAGGAAACGCATCCCATCCCCTCGGATACGGGAGCACAACTGATCGCCCAGGTGGAACGCCAGTTGCCGCACGCGGAAGCGATCCTGTTGTGCGATTACGCCAAAGGCGTTCTTTCCGCGTCCACTACCGTTCACATCATCGAACTGGCCCGCCGAGCCAGAATCCCGGTGATCGTCGATCCAAAGGGCAAGGACTATTCGCGCTATCGCGGCGCAACCATCATCAAACCCAATACCGATGAACTCGAACATCTGTTTTCCCGATCGATCCAGGATACCGACGACCTGCATGAAGCCGGCAGTCGGCTAATGAGTGAACTGGATGGAACGGCGGTATTGGTTAGCAGAGGCTCCGAGGGAATGACGCTGTTCTCTCCGAACATGGCTTCCTGGCACCAGCCCGCAGCGGGGCCGTTGCCGGTTTATGACGTTACCGGAGCGGGCGATACCGTAGTGAGCGTGCTGGCCCTGGCACTGGCTTGTCGGGCACCGCTTACTCAGGCGGTTCAACTGGCAAGCCTTGCCGCCAGCATCGTCGTCGCGAAATTAGGAACGGCGGTAGTGACTCCCGATGAATTGCGCAGCGGCACTCGGTGCGCCAGGAACCCTCGACCAAACGGCGGTGATGCTGAATGGGCACCGTCGTTACGCTGAGGCTTGAGTGAGAGGAAAGCCCGGCAGGTATTTCTCTGCGTTTTAGTTGCATGGCAGCACCTTCTTGCTACTCGAATGGCACTTTGATTTCTTCAGAAGGAAGCTCGTCCAATGGCCAAGTCAGCCCCCGAAAAAAGGGAAAAACTCCGCACAACGGGCATATCGATACTGCCACAGACATTATTCGTCCTTCAGCGATCTCTGAGACCTGACACCATCGAATCCTGTCTGACACTCGTCGAGCATTCCACTCGATATTCGCACAATGTGGAATTCGATCATCGAACTGGCTCAGAAAGCGGGTCAAACGATCTCGTCGAGGAATTCCGGCGACGATCGGCGGAACATCTCCCCCGGCGGACAGCAATCAGCCTGATTCCGAACGATGCGACCCGGATGCCGCTGAGTCGAACGATAAAGTAATGCCCCGATTCCCGCCCGGAAGCGGAATCCAAAAGTCGATCCTGCTTGCCCGCGAAGGGATTGGGCCATCTTCAGGCGGGTCGGTTACCAGAAGCCAAAGAAATACAGTTCAAGCCATCGCACTCGATCCGAACAACCACGATGCTCATGCCAACCTGGGCTACGCCTGGCAACAATGGGGAAAGAGGCGGAGGCCGAATTGCGTTCCAGCACGCCGTGCGCAATCCGCCCCGATAACCCGCTCCTGCACGACAATCTCGGCATCATCTATTCGGATCAAAACAAGTTTGCCCAAGCAGAAAGAGCATTCCGAGAAGCCATCCGATTGGTTCCGAATCAGCCACTTTACCACCGCCGTCTCGGCAGGGTGCTCGAAGGTCTCGGGAAGATGGCCGAAGCCGAAGCCGCCTTCCGCGAAGCTATTTCCCTCAAACCCAAAGAGGCCGAGTTTCATAGCTGTCTGGGCACGTTTCTGATGAGGGCAAGTCGATTCGCCGAGGGAGAAGCCGAGTACCGGCAAGCGACCGACCTCCAGCCCGACAAGCCGGAACACTGGGTCAATCTGGGGAAATCACTCGAAGTCGCAACATCAGTCTACCGATGCCGAAAAAGTCCTTCGACCTCGCAGTGGCTTTGGCACCTAAAGATGCGGAAATCCACAACCTTCTCGGCATCGTTCAGTCAAGTCAGGACCATCACACCGAAGCGGAAGCAAGTTATCGCAAGGCATTGGAACTAAATCCCAAACATCCGAATGCCCACAATAACCTCGGCAACAACCTCCGCGTTCAGGAACGCCACGAAGAAGCAATCGCCACCATATCGGAAGCAATTCGCCTTGCGCCAAACTATACGGAAGCGCACAACAATCTGGGAATCGTTTACATGCAGTTGCATCAGTATGCTGAGGGAGAGGCTTGTTACGATGCCGCGATTCGGCTGCGGCCCGAGTATCCGGAATGCCCATCTGAACCGGGCCTTGATGTGGCTGGGACAGGGCGATTTTGCGCGAGGCTGGGCAGGAATACGAGTGGCGGTTGCGGATGCACGGCCGTAAGTCGCCCACCGGACCCGGCCAGCGCTGGGACGGCACGCCGCTTAATGGCCGCATCCTAATACTTGTGGCTGAGCAGGGACTCGGCGATATCGTGCAATTCATGCGCTACGCAACGGTGATTCCACGCGGTAGTGGCGGCACGGTGACCTTGGAATGTCCGGAAGGATTGATGGACCTGGCCAAAACCTGTCGAGGCGTGGACAAGGTTGTTCCACGCGGCCAGCCCACCGGAATGCGATCTGTTTATTTCACTGTTGAGCGTGCCCTACCTTTTCAAGACCACCCTGGAGACGATTCCTGCGGAAATCCCCTATCTAATTCCCGACCCATCGCGAGTGGCTTACTGGGAGGACAAAACTGGACCCACTTCCGGGCTGTCGGATCGGTATTGCCTGGCAGGGAAGTTTGGCCCATCGAGGAGATAGGCTCCGTTCGGTGCCACTCGCACATTTCAAGAAATTGGCAGATGTGCGCGGGGTGACGCTTTGCAGCGTTCAGAAGGCGGCGGGTGTCGAACAATTGTTTGATGGCAGTGCCGGAGAAATCTGGCTCTACGATTTGGGGGGAATTACCCAGACCAGTTTCGCGGATACGGCAGCGGTGTTTCGGGCACTGGATTTGGTCGTGACCATCGATTCTTCGGTTGCCCATGTAGCGGGAGCGCTCGGAGTACCGACCTGGGTAATGATACCTTATTCCCGGATTTTCGCTGGTTGCAGGAGCGGGAGGATAGCCCCTGGTATCCGACACTGCGGCTCTTCCGCCAACCGAAGCCGGGGATTGGGACAGCGTATTTGCCGATGTTGCGGAGGCGCTGGAACAATGGCCCGATCGGCTCCGGATTCTACCGAAGCGATTGGGATTGCCGTCCATCCCGCAATTGTCCTGATGAAAAGTTTCTGTTTCACTATTTCTCATTTGGAGTCCTACTATGTCCAACAAGTTCCGACCCGAAATTGCGCTAAGCGTTTACTTCAATGAGCAACTGCTTGGCGTCCTGCCGCTGGCTCTTCCTCAAGAGCCGCAACTCGTTCCGTTAGATGAGTTGTCACGTGTTTCCAACACCAAGTGGTCACCCGAAGCCTCCAGCCAGGATGGTGATCCCATTCCGCTTGCAATGCATCTGGTTGGCGCTCCGGCGGCACATGAGGCCCTGCGTCTCATGGCAATGAAGAAGCTGGTGGTCAGCATAAATCTAAGAGCCGAATCCGGTGCCGGTCTTAGTCAAAGTTACGCCTTCGATGGACAGGAGATCATGTGTGTTGGGACTTCCCGCACGGCTCCGAAAACGACCAGCCCGGCTTCCACATACTCATACGATGGCGATGGAAACCTCATGGATCGATTAGATACAACAATCACCTACCATTATTGTTCCCAGCCGCCTGAACCGCCTGAGTATCCTTCTACGGATTCTCCTACGGTCATTGAGTGACAGCTTCTCAATGAACGTCCGAAAAGAACCGATCGCATTTCAGTTCAAGGTTCCAGCGCGTAAGGAATCGAGGCTGAGTCGGTACTTTCGTTTTTCGTGTCAATGCCCCAATTGTCGGAATTGAACAATTCCAGTAGAGATCGCGGAGAATCTTGCCGATGACCGATCCTTTACCGAAAGAGGTGGTGACTGAATTTAAGGCGCTTGCACAGTTCGCTCGCACCAAGTTATCCGACCAGCCACACATTCCAACTACACTTGGCTCGGAAGAACTGCAAACCACGTTCGAGAGGGAGCTATCCACTGTCCAGGCGGTTTCATTCGACATTTTCGATACCTTGCTTGTTCGTCGCGTCGGTCATCCGGTGGATGTGTTCCTTCATCTGGAGCGGCAACCGGCATTCCAAGGACACACCTTCTCCCGGCCCGTCGCCGAATTGCGGATCGCGGCGGAAAAGGTGGCCCGTCGCCGGTTATTTGAAAAACAGAAAACCGGCGAGGTTGTGCTTCCCGAAATCTACGAAGCCTTTTGCGAACTCACTCAATTGCCCGCCAGTGCCGTCGCCGAGTTCGTGACGGCTGAAGAAGCTGTGGAACTCATGCTCTGTCGCCCCAATCCCCGGCTTCAATCTTTGTTCCGGGGAGCTGTCGCCACGGGCAAACCGATCCTCGCTCTATCCGATACCTATCACCGCTGCGATTTTCTGGTCCGCCTCCTGGAAGCCGTCGGCACGCCTTTAGCCAAGTCCTCAATCTTCGCTTCATCGGAATACCGGGAGAACAAGCAGAGCGGACAGTTGTTCAAAAAAGTGTTCGCTCATCTCGAACTTGCTCCATCCGACCTGCTCCACATCGGCGATCATCCGATCTCAGACTATCAGATGCCCCATAAGCTCGGAATGAAAGCGTTATTGCACAGTCATCACGGCGGCGGCAATGCCCAGACATCGGTTGCCGCATCGGAAGCCCGATTCCAATCTTTTCTTCACTCCCAGGTTTCTTATGCCACTCGCTGCGGCGATAATCCGGCTGGGTTTTGGTGGCTCTTGGGCCATAACACGTTTGGGCCGTTGATGGTAGGGTTCTGCCTTTGGCTGCGCCGAAGGTTTGATGAAGATGGAATCGAACGAGCGTACTTTTTGCTCCGGGACGGCGAGATATTTCATCGGGTCTTTGAGACGCTTTTCCCCGATCCTCAAAAGCTTTCCTCACAACGCTTACCTGCCTCACGTCGCGCCAATGTTTTGCCGGTCCTTGATGTCGCGCCCGATTTTGTGCTTCACAATCTGCTGGCGTGTTCGGGTCAGCGTCCAGCAAGAGAGTATCTCACTCGGCTCAATCTTGCGGCCAATGATTTTGCCGCCGACTTTGCCGCTTGCGGCTTTCGTTCCTTCAAGGAGCCCATCGATTCCCGGCATAGCGCTCAACGGCTTCGAGCCTTATTCAATCGCCCGCGTATTCGAAATGCGCTCTTGCGGGAGGCCCATCGTGAAAGGATATGCCTGGTTGGTTTCCTTCGCCAGCAGGAGGTGCTGGCACCTGGGCGAATTGCGTTGATTGATCTCGGTTGGCACGGCACCATCCATAAGGCAACCCAGTTCCTGGTCAATGCTCTGCCATCTGGACCCCAAGTGATTGGCTATTATCTGGCGACTTTCCCTGATTTCCGGCGCTTCGTTCCAAAAGGGTTCACGGCACATGCGTACCTGGGCCGTCCGGGAGAAATGAACCCGCTGGTCCGAGGCATAAAGTCGGTGCCTCAGATACTCGAAATCGTCTGCTCCAGTACCTCCGGCAGTTTGCTTAGATTCGCGCAAGATGAGAAAGAGTTTTATCCCGTTCTGCAAGCGAATCCCGCAAGCGCAGAACAACTCGATGCCCTCACTGAAATCCATGATGGTATCGTCGCCTTCGCTCAAGAATATCGCGACAGTCCGTCCGAACTTCGGATCAATGAAATCCCGCCGGCAGTCGCAGTGGCCAAGCTCCTTCGACTTCTGGGAAGTCCCAGCAAGGAGGAAGCGGTACGTGTGGGAAGTCTGGTCCACGGCGACGACCTGGGCACCGCCAACGTCCGATGGGCTGCTCGCTTTCGGCCGACCTCGGTTATTCCGGAGGCTATTTGGGAAGACTATATCAAAGCCTTCTGGAAGCAGGGCTTGCTCAATTACCCAACGCAGCAAGGCAGTGTCCTGCGAACATTGTGGTGGCTAATGCAGCCATGAAATCGATTCGACGGATCTGCTAACGAGTGTGAAGAACTAATGGCGTCATCGAGTGTAGAGCAATCGTAGAACAAGCTGAAAATAGCTGCTCGTAATTGAGTTGCGGACGCCGGAGGCCAATAAATTGAGGTGAACGGTTCGTGCTGTCGCTGATTGCGTCAATACTCTAATTGTCGGCATTTCTCGATCGACGCGGATCGCAATCCCGCCGCTATTCGCGGATCGCATACCTCATCGAGGTGAAATCGGATCGTGCGGGGCATGACCGGAAGTGATTCGTTGCAGCAAACTCGATGAAGTGTTTTGTCCTTGCAAGCTGGCTAAGAACTGCTCATCTGCCTGCAAGTCGGCGTCAATTTCCTGGTGATGATCGTGATAGTAGGCGAGTGCCGCGTACACTTCTGCCAGCGTCAATCCGGGGTGCTCTGCAATAATTTCATCCGGACTCTTTCCATGCCGTTCGTGCCAGTACGCCACATGTTGGACTTTGATCCGGTGCCCGGCAATGTGCGGCTTTCCGCCGCAGTGTCCCGGTAGCGAGACTATGTGCGATCCCTCATTGGGTGTGGCCTCTGATTCCTTGCTTTGCTTTTCCATGACAGCCATTATAGCCCTGTTCTCCCGCTCGCGCAACCGTGGGATATTCGATCAAACCGTGGTTTAGCGTCAATGCGATGCCGCGACCAGCGAATGCGAAACGAGATCGTATGAATTCCCTTTAGCTTTTGCGCTTTGTCGAACGAGAACTTGCCCGTTCAAGAAACCGAGTTAAGGCAATAACGGGATCAACACTGCAGCATGTCGCCCATTCGATAAACTCCGTCACATCCACCCGTCGGTTGGCTGTCTCGCAATTGTAAATCCAACTCTGCGGCTTCTTCATCCGCTTGCCGAGTTCCCGCTGGGTCAACCCGGCGTCCTCGCGGAGCAAACGCAAGAAATCGGGTAGAGGCCGATAAGCCGAAGCATGTTGGGACTTGGTAGCCATTTGACACGATTATCGGGTCAAAATGGCTTGACACGAGTTTAGTGTCAGATTACAATCCTGGTGAGGAGTCGGCTCAGGCTGTCATCACCCACTCTCTGATGCCGGTAAGTTTGCTCACCCTCTCCTTCCGCCGATCCGGCATTTTCCTGATTCACACCAAGCATCTTGACACAGCGAATTTTCGCTGTTGGCACGATCGATCCTCCGACCCGCTGGCACAGGGCGATTCAGAGGAACACAACATCTGTGCCTGAGAGAAACAGCTATGGGTCAGAAAGTCCGAAACATTGAAGCTGTGACCGACTATGCCGACAATAGGCATTATCTCCGTTTGCACAGGGATGTATTGTTACCAGCGGCGGTGTGCGAGGCTGTTCGCCGTCACCTGACGGCAGGCCGTTGGGAAATTGCGATGAGCATCGTCATTGAGCACGCGCCAACGGATTGTCACGACGAAATTAAGCTGTTCTTCACGTCCACTGCGAAACGGCTTGCTGCAGAAAAGGCAGGCGATGATGTCCCATTCGTCGAGGAGCCCGCTTGCGAAAACGCACGCCGTTGACCGTACTGCGTTGCAGCGTAAGAGGAAATGAATATTTTTTCGTTGCTTTCCACGATGATTCGTCGGTAGATTTATCCAAAGACCGGTAGATTTGTTCCTTGCTGATTGGGCGACAGCGGGGATGGACTGCCGGTCTTTTTCATTCGAGATCGGTTGAGAAACGGAACCTCGACCATTCCCGAATAGGCACACGGTGCTTTCTTCGCACCGAAAGCGGCAGCTTTCTATTCAGGAATGGCGGTTAATTGTAGGCGTCAGCGGCAGCCACGGCGTTTTGAATTATTGCATCGACGTGGGCTTCTCAAATCGAAATCCGCTCCACCAGATTACGCGTGACTTTCCGTCCTCGCCGGTCAGTCGCGTGGTGCAAGGATCGGCGTGCCCCGCGAGAGATTGCACGTCTTCAAGCGCCTGGTTCTGTTCCAAAAGGTTGGTGACGGTGGCAACTCTGAAGGAATGTGGAGAGAAATGCGTCGGCAGTCCGGCATCTTTCAATCGCCGCTTCATTAACCTGCAAATATCAATGCCGGTCATTGATCGGCTGGTCAAAACCTTCGTCCTGCGGATTGCGGTGGGGAAGAGCGGACCACTGGTATTCTTGGCTGCCTGAAGGTATTCGAGAAGCATGCGCTGAACGTCGTGCCGCACTGGGATTTCCCTCGATTTCCCGCCTTTTTCAGCGAAGCGAAGCATGTATTGCGTGCCGTCATGGGTAAGACTTTTGATGGTCAGATTGGCGACCGCACCGACCCGAGCGGCCGTGTAAATCAAAACGGCGAGTATCGCCCGATCTCTGAGGCCCACCGTTGTCGAAATGTCGATCGATTGCAAAAGCGTCCTTGCCTGATCGGCTTTTATTTCCGGCGTTTTGCCTTCGATAACGGAATAACGCTCGCCGCGAACCGTTGCGGCCGGATTGATGACGACAGCATGACGATTGACCATCCGGTCGAAGAATCGGCGTAGCGCGGCCAAGTGCAATAACTTGGTGGGAACCGCCAGAGGCAGTTCCTGAATGTATTTGCCGACATCGCCGGGAGCGATGCGTACAAGTTCAAGCTCTCGGACTTCGCACCATGCAAGGAAATGCCGGACGGCATGAAAATAATTCTTCCGCGTATACTTGTTGCCGATCTCCGCATGAAAAAATTCCTCCCATGCGAACTGGGCGGAAGCTCCGGCCTGCTGAACGATTTTCGGCGAGAAATGGGCGTCTTGCTTGGCGACCCGTAACGCAGTCGCCTCATGGTGCGGAACGATTTCGCGTGAGTTTCTCATAGTTTGTAGATAGGGTTCATGACGGATCAATGCCTTTGAGCAACCGCACTTTCGGAAAGTCCTCCACGATACGGTCGTGAAAGACACGGTCGGCGGTAACGAGCGGGATATTCCATCGCTGCGCCAGTTCCAGGTAAAGGCAATCCGGCAACGGATGACCCAGTGAAACCGACAGGCCGCACGCCTCCTTCATCAAGCCGTCATCCGGAACCAGTTCCAGCACCTTCTGCCCCAACAGGGTGAACCACCGCGAGCAAAGCTGCTCAGCTTCGGTTTTGCTCAATCGTGGCGTCTTGCCTCGTGTGGCCCGGCAAATCGCACCGGCAACTTCCATGCGTATCAAAGATGGAGCGGCCAGATTATGAGGGCCAGACTGCAAGGCAATGGCTTCGCGGCTTCCTGCCTCGGGCACGAACCATTTGAGGATTACATTGGCGTCGACGACGATCATCCCCGCTTATCGCGCTCGTCGCGAATTCCATTCGTGCCGGACGCAAATAGTCCATGCCGCTGTTCCAGGGTTTCGAGATCGGCCAAAAGTTGTTCAGTGATTTGGTTCTTGCGCGAACGAACCGTGTCGGTCAAAAGTTCACGCAGTTCCTTTTCCAGGCTTCTGCCATGAAGTTGGGCTTGTGCCTTAAGCCAGGAAGTGACCCAATCGTCGAGATTGCGGATACGGAGTTCAACCATAAGATGTGCAAAAAGTGTCCAACTGCGATAATAATGACATGGTTTGATACCGATGTCAACCAGCGATTGTTGGTCGCCATGCAGGATGCGGACAAATGCGGATTTGTGCCCATTTCAGCGTAGCGATAGACAAAGGATCTTGTCTGCGGCTAATTCAGCGAGAGCTAAAAAACACCGAGAAAGTGTTCCAAGATTACGGATGGTTCCATCATTTCGCTTGCGTAGCAGACGCACGTTCGATGTCCGGTCGTCCAGGGGAAGTGTGCGACCAGAAACTTTAGGGCCAGTCAAGGAGTGATTCAAAAATCGAGTCGATGGTTGACCCCTTTGGCAGGTGAAATTGTTTGCCGACTTGGTGGCTGATGGGGTCTGGCTTCTCTGCATTCTCAATTTCTCGCTCGATTGTCTCGATTTCCTGACTGAAGTCTATGGACAGGAGACCCTGCAATTCCTCGACGCTTTTCTTCATCTCAATCCACATCGAGTCCATGTTCGGCCAGTACGATGCGTATGTGTCGGAGTTAACCACGCGGGCAGAAACACTCTGAAAGTTCTTGAACTCTTCTGCGGTTAGTTCGGATCGAGTAATTGCAACCCATTTTGCCAACGGCATCAAATTGTCAATCTGATCGAAATGAATCCTCGTCCAGGTTTAGAAACAGAGACTTCGCGCGATCACGCCAATCCGTTAATCGATCTGCGTCAACCCAGCCACATTTCTTAAACTGTTCGAGAACAGCGATAACGACGGGAATGTCCTTTTGGATTACTTCAAAAGACCCAAATAGTTGGTCCGCAGCCTGAATTGTTCGTGAGCGCACTTGGCCCTTGGAAAACCGTTCGCAAAGACGAAGGGCAGACTGAAGTTCACTCCATGACCCGGTTGTGAGCGTGCGACTGATAGCGTCAGCGAGAATCGTTTCGTCAGGAAGCGAATCGCCGGACTGTTTGGCACTCGCAACCAGCACGGGTACGGTATGTGTCAAGACTTGGATTTGCTCAAATCGAGTTGTCGCTCTCAAGACTGCCTCAGTGTCTCGATGATGCCTTCGTAGCCAACTCCCGAGGAAATCAAGAACCGAAGGGTTGTGCCACTCGACAACTCGGTGTCCCCCTCTGTCATGGATGCGGATGAAGTTGCCTTCAAGTTCATTTAAGGACCGCTCAAAGTCATTTGATCGCTGAACCCATCCGAATTCTCGGCTTCGATTGCCAAATAGGACATCGAAATCTCGCTCCAGCTTATCGAGAAATGCAGGCGTACCAGCGGATACGAGGGCCAAGAGAAGATGGCGAGACGCCTCCGATAACTGCTCCTCGTAGATGTGCCCCCACAATTGCGAAGGGTCGTCCAACCAAGAAATAAAGGCTCGAAGATACTCAGATGGCTTCAGAGTGCTGAATTCGAGCCGATTCGTCATCGATTCGATTAGCCGGGGATTGTAGTTGTGGTGGTCGATTATCTTCCGATAACCCGCATCTCGCACGACGGCGGCAATATGTTCCTGCGGTAAATTATTGAAGTAAAGATGATTTGCCAGAATGCGAGCCTTGGCTTCCTTGTCGTAATCCCGGCACTCAACAACAAATCGAAAGATGTCCAGACTTGCACAAGCAAGCTTTTCGTGTTCGCGCTTCGCTTGGGCGAGGATGTATTCTCTAGTAGTGAGGACGAAACGCTTCGATGCCGAGTGTTGAATTGCACGCAGAAGTTGAAGCAAGGCACCGTCCTCGTTCTTCGCCAGCTTCTCACCGCTGCTGACCTGCCCGAGGAAATCATCGTAGTAGAACACCTGTTTGGCGTCGGGATTTCCTTGTAGTGTTCGTAGTCCTTCGGAGACGTTTTGGTGGATAGTCACCAACTCCCAGCCATCCATCAAGTGCTCGACGAGCAGCATTTCCGCGAAGGGTCGTCTTTCCGACGCCGGGAACGCCAGAGATGATGCAGACTCGATCAGCGTTCAATTGCTTTCTCGCATCGTCGAATCGAGACGTGTAAACGTATAAGCTCAAACGCCGGAGGATCGACTCACGCGTCATTTCGGATTGGACGAACACATCGTTTTGCAGTACCCGACTCAGCACAGCCTCGCTGGTAATCCAGAGTTTGGGATGCCGTCGTTCGATGTCGCCGTTGGCCCTGAGTATCCCGTTCAGGTCGGTTTTTCCCAGGATGTCGTGCTTGGACGTGCAATATGGCGAGAGCAGGTTGCAAAGTTCATCGACGTTCCCAGGCGTAAGGCCGCATGACGTTGCCAGAACATAACGTTGCGGCTTGAGGCGATGGAGTTTGTCCACTTCCTTCAAGACACTTCTCCGCAGATCTGCGAATCGGGAACCTGCGTAATGCTTGCACTGCACGACCCATGATTGGCCCGTTGCAAGAGCATGACGAAGGTCGATACCACCGTCCCGCCCCGTGGTAAACGCTTGGAGCGGCAAGTTGAGATGGCGTTCGAGCAAGTCTTTGGTAAGATCCTCGAATTCGTTCGGAGCCAGGGTTGAGAACGTGTAATCACTCATCCGGGTTTTGATTACTCGTGGAGAAGTCGTCTATAAGTCCGTGAACCTTCACGATAAGATGAACTAAGAAAAGCATCTCATCGAGTTTCACCGAATTGCGATCTTTTCACGATAACTGGGTTACAGATACCTACACTAATGCCCTGCGGCAGGAGAGTTATTAGCAGTACCGAGCCGAGCCACCGCATCCTCAAGCAGTTGAGCGGCGACCTGCATGGGACTTACCCGCCTTCCCGAGCGGCTGGCTTGCTCTGCTAACCGGGCAAGCATCCGTTCCGTCTCCATGCTCATGGGCACCTTCGGGGCCAATTGCCAGGACGGATCGCTTGGCCGGCCGGGGCGTTTGCCATGCCCAGGCCGCAGCCGCGCTTGCAGGGCGGTGATCATCTCGCCCAACCGAGCGGCACCAAACGCGCCGCCGCCGGTTTCGGGCAATTGGGCAACCAACGTGGCTCCCAGCAATTCAGCGATTTTCTGTATGTTCTTTGCCATATCGAATTACCTCCCCTTTTCCAGCAAGGGAAACCCGATCTCCAGATAGTCGCGGTCAATTACGAATCCAACCGCACCTTGTTTGGTTTCTGTCCCCATTTGCATCAAGAAATTCCGCAACTTCTCAGCTTGCTGTTCAATCAACTCTGCACCGGTATAGCATTGGATGACCACCGGCTCGTCGTAGACGAGCACCCCGCCGCGCACGTCGTCGCGCCAGACCCCTCGCCCCTGTGGAAACGCTGTGGCACCGCCGAAACACTCACCGAGTATCGCGCAATGCCTCATCTACCCAAGCGTTTTGGTCGATCGCATGTTCAAATCGATCAGCGCTTGGGATAAAGAGTACCAGTAACGTTGAAGCAGATTTGCTCGCGCCCAGCGCACTCGCAGATTCGGACATGTTCGAAATCCTTTCCTCCGATTTTAGTCTGACACTTTTTGGGCAATAAGTCAACGGGAAATATCAGGGCCAAGGGCCAGGGTCATCGCGAAAGCGGTAGGATGACAAATAGCGCGCAATAAATGGTGTCATTTACCGGCAACGATTACAATGAGCGTGTGGTATCGTCGCAAATGAAATCGTTCGTTTCAATTCTTGATTCTTGAATGAAGGGCTCATGATTCTTTACCATCGTTCAACGGAGATACAATGGAACAGCCTTTGTTTGATGATCGTCCTCCGGTCTGGCAGAGATCTGAACTCTGGTCGCGTGCCGCTGTTTCTGACCGTCTCTTTCCACCTGCGGAAAATAAAGCCGTTCAATTGACCTCCGAAGATCCCGTGATTCGAGGGCTTCCGAACTGTTACACCGTCTGGCTTGGGCCGCAATCGCTATTGCATGGTTTCGGGTCCGTCACTTTTGACGAAATACGACGGGAACTCCAATTCGATGCTTTTCATGAGTGGGACGGACAAAAACAGTGGTTGGAGAGCATTTTTCGGAACTTTTTCTCCGAGGGTTCCTCTGGGGTGGGGTCGGTTTCGTTTGCGCCGATCCGACGACCTGCGCACTGGAGAGCGCTCCAGGATCCAACGATCCAGATCACCCAACGTCGAGCAGAGATTTCTTTTCTGAAACGAGAAGTTCTGCGAGAAGGATTTCTTTCGGTGGGAACCACTAAGCTACCCATCCAAGGATTGCACTTGCATGCGCAAGGGGGACTAGCCGTACCGCTACCATCGCCCAAACCATCGTGCCACGTTGTGTTCGCTCGACGAAATTCGGTCTCATGGAAGGGTATCGAGAAATTTGGTATTGCATGGCCCAGAAAGGTCATGACAATAGCCGTTTGGCTGCGGGCCAACTCCCCGCAGCACCACAAGGTGGATACAGTCTTCAAGGATCCCGCGTAAGAACGACGGCGATGCTGAATCTGGTCAAGATCAGTCGGGATTTGTTGTGGCACCAATTTTTGGTCGTCGAGATAGACCCGAATAGCGGATTTATCTTGAGTCTGCGTTGGATTCGCGCACCATTGTCGGTCGCTCTGCTGTCTTCTCCGAGTGAGCATCATGGTGTCCACCAAGCGTTGAGCCGTTTCGAAAAATGAGTACTGATCAAGCGACGGGAAAAGCAAACAAAAGTGCTGGGAAACCACGCAAATGGTCACCCTCTTCTTTGCTCTACGTCGCCGTTCCGGAGGCTGAACTGTGCCTGGTATCGAATGGCAAGGTCAAAGCGACCGAAGCAAGGTTTCTTGCAGATATTAAAACCTTTACAGAAAATTGGTGGATTCACCTGCATGTTCGACAGCGTCCTGGGTGCTTGCGAATCGAGTGCAGGACGACGTTGCCGAAGGGAACGATTCCTGATGAAGTGTTTGGGGAACTGCAAGTCGGATTTAAACAGGCGCTTGACGAGGTTATTCGAGAGTTACCGGAACCCGGACATGCCGAACGAGTTGATTGGTACAAAGCCACAGACTTCGGTGAATGGTTTTTCCGGATTACTTTTGTCTCGTTGGTGTTTGAGGGGAACTTTCGACCATTACAGTCAGCGCGTGACAACCCTTTGGCAGCGGAGGTCTCCCTCGAAGTAGAAACGACCTCGACAGCAGACATCCTGCGATTACTGGACACTCTGCCACCTGAATTGCTTCTTGACAAATTGAAACAGATCGAGCAAGGTCGTGGACCAAAAGAAGAAGCAAACAAACAGCCCCCACCGATGCCACAACCCGAAAAATCTCTGGACGCATTGACGTGGCAGCAGCGGGAAGAACTGCGGCGCGAACGATTGAAGACCAAAATTAGCCGACAGGAATTAACTGCGGCGGAAACTGAGACTGCCCCGCTTCAGGAAGCGCTTCGTCTTCGCTTTCAAGCATTTCTCGATGATCTCGCCGGGCGCAAAGCCTCCCGCGAAGACAGCAACTGGATTGCAAAGGCAGTTTCCGACCTCAGCCGTCGACGGGGACTCATTTTGATTTGCAATGACCAAGTGGTAAATCTTCGGTGGCACAAAGGAATATTCATAGCTCATCTACCAGAATCTTCACGGAAGGAAGTGAACACAGGTGCTACATTTCCACAACTTCGAGTAGAGGCACAACGATCTCGTTGAGCAGTCAGTCCCACTTCGATTTCCGTCTCCGTTTTTCCATCGATTGAAGAAACCGCCATTTCACGGGGAGACTGCTTCAATCCTATTTTTCGGCAGAAATGTCAGAAAAAGTGCATAAGATCTCTTTACCCCTAGTTTGCTAGGGGATATAGTAACTCAGGAAGGCGTTTCTTGACCGCTTGCGATTTTCCGCAAACGGATGTTAACGCTCAATGAAGAACCTGGCCTGGTATATTTCAATCCAGTCGAAAAGAGTCTTCTCATTGCTGATTTCCCCAGGTTCCTCGTCGCGATTTATGCCACACGGTGTGGTGCATTTTCCGTCGCCCGTTCTCACATTTAGGAGCGTTCATGTTTCCCATTATTCCGTTACTTGCTTTGGCGGCCATTCTGACAGGTGGTACGACACTTTACTGGTACCATCGTTTGGGCAAGGAGCAGAAAGAAGAAGCAGATCGCATCGCAGGTGACTATTCGATGGAACTTTTTGGAAAAACGCTTCGGCAGTTAACGGACCTGGAAGCCGAAAGAGTTCACAGTTTGACGAAGCGCCACTTCGCGTAGTCGGCGCAAGACGAGGGTCACTTGTAATGAGTGGCCATCCCTCTTGATTGAAACACTAGCAGCAATAAATCCCTCAGAAAAATCCATTGCGAAGTACCCCGAGGAACCAGATTTATGATCGACAAACATTCCTGCAACACTTCTCGCCAGGGACTGCTCCTGGGCTGGGAGTCGAGCCCGTCAGGCGGGCTTGCACCGGTGATCTACACAGGGGATGCACCGCTACTCACCAGTGCCCCGACAGGCTCTGGAAAAGGGCGCGGAGCACTGATACCCAACGCCATTCTGCATCCAGGGTCTCTAATTTCGGTCGACCCAAAAGGGGAGATTACTCAGGTCGTCGCCAGACGGCGCATATCGCTCGGTCAGAAATTAGTGGTGATCGATCCCTTCCATGTCGTCTGGGCGGAAAGTGACGGGCTTAATCCGTTGGACTTGTTGGAATTGCCGGGTTCCGATTTCGAAGCAGACTCCGAGATGCTCGCGTCGCTTCTTGCGGATGGCCATCACGACCACCACCAGCCTTATTTCAGTAATTCGGCTACCGCCCTATTGAGTGGTCTCATTGCCCATATCGCCTCGGCCAATCCGCCGGGACAACGACATTTTGGCCGATTGCGGGAATGGCTCTACCACGCTGACATGGACTACGCCATCGCCAAAGAACTCGATGAAGGAAAGGTGAAAAGCCGACTGGCCCACGAAAAATTCGTCGCCTATCTGGCGGCACCATTTCAAGAGACACGACCATGTATCCGATCCATGGCCTGCATGTATGTTAGCGCCCTGAGCAGCGAAGGCGTCCGGCGAACTCTTCAGAGGTCAAGTTTCCGCCTTGAGGAGCTCGTGGATGGCGTGCCCCTGAGTATCTTCATCGTGGTACCACCTGAGAAACTTGACAGCCACAAATCCCTATTACGACTTTGGGTCGGAACGCTTCTGACCGCTCTTTGCCGTCGCAAACGCATTCCGCGACAGCGGACTTTGCTTTTACTGGACGAATGTTCACAGCTTGGAACACTGCCAGCGTTGCGGCAAGCCGTGACGCTCCTTCGTGGTTCAGGTGTACAGGTATGGTCTATCTGGCAAGATTTGAGTCAGTTGCGCCTGTTATACCCGCTTGATTGGCAAAGCATGGTCAACAACTCGGCGGTGCTACAAGTGTTCGGGGTCAACAACAATTTGATGGCGCGGGAGTGGGGCGACTTGTTTGGCCGGGAGCCCAGCGAATTACTGCGGATGCGCCCGAGGAAACACTGCTGCAAGTGCATGGCAAAGGCAGCCTGATTTGTCGCCGGCCCGACTATCTGCGCGACAAAATGTTTGCCGGAATGTTCGACAGCAACGAGCGCTTCGCTTTGCACGGCCTGGCGTAGCTTGTGGTTCGATGAATAGGTCAAGGTTGCATGAGCCTGAAGTCTATTCAGCGCGCAACCAGTTGGATGAGGCTGCGTGAGATGACCAGACTGTTTCCACCAGTCCTCACCAACGAACTTCGGGAGCATGCCAAGAAGAAAAGTCAGAAAAACTGGAAGGATTCATCCGTTTTGCTCATTTGCGAGCGTCTTACACAGTGGCGGACGAAAAGGATTGCAGGACTTCGATGATTCCAATGATCCGAGAACTGGTGCAGTTCGACCCCTCCCCTGTTGGGCTCGTGGGCAGCGAACCTCCATTGCCAATAACTTCCTCAACATTTTTTGAAGAAAGGAGTGCGCCGTCATGTGGGGTAATTTCATAGGAATTGTCCAAATCATTCAGGCTGTAATTGACTTCTTCGATCCAAAGAAGCGGTAATGGCCATCTGTGCTGGATGCATTGTTCTTGAGTGACTTATCGCCCATCTTCTATTGAGGAGAGTTTCATCGTGATTTTGAAAAACCTAGACGACTGGATCGGCGACGGGCCGGATGCTCATGAGCAATCAGCGCTCGACCGCTGGACGAATGAAGGTGGTCGGGAAGCAGCCGGCGACAGAGATGTGCCAGCCGGTTCCAGAGAAATTGTCAAGGCTGCAGATCTCCCAAGAAATGGCGGCGCGGTTGACCCTAATTCTTGAAGAAGGCCGCGAGTCTGACGCCAATGCCTAACTCGGTCAACCCGGCGTTGATCTTCCAATTCGCCTGTTTCGGAGGAATCTGTGTTTCCAACTGTGCTGATGCTGGTTCTGAGTACCACGATTGGGTTGCTCAGTTTTCGGTCAGGTTTTCGTTACGCGGCCTGCTTCTTTGCTCGTCATCCGGAAATTCTCGAACTGTACCGGATCGAGTCGGGCCGTGGCCAAACCCAAGGTCAAACCGCTGCGATGCAAGGAGGGGAAAGCAATTCTGCAATTCCCAGGGGACTGGTCCTGGGAACAATTGATCGCATTTGGAACACAACTGGCCGACGCTGGCCGCAAGGGGGCCAAGCACACATTACCCGTCTCCGCTCTGCCGACTCTACTACGAAAGGAGGGATAATTTGGGCTGGTTCTTTCGGTCCAAAAAGCCAGCGTCAGCTAATCCGGAACCGCTTCTCTGGCTAAATTCGCAGGATTGCATCACCTTGACGGAGGCATCTTCCGGTTTATTGGTCATGGGGGCAACTGGCTCCGGAAAAAGTTCTGGTCCCGGAGACTACCTTCTCCGGGGCCTGTTGCAAAATCCCAACATCGGAATCTGCTGGTTGACGGCCAAAACGGATGAGTATGCCAGAGCACAGCGACTATGCGCCGAAGCCGGAAGACTGAACGACCTGATTCGAGTCGCACCGGGGCAAGGATGGATCTGCGACCCTCTTGATGTGGAGTTGCGAAGCGAAGGTGGCTCCGTACAAAGCGCTGCCCACCTGCTCGACCTGCTCGTGGAATTAACTAGCAGGGAAGGCTCAGGGCAAGGGGATGAAAAGTTCTGGCGAATTTCTTTTGAAACCCATTTCTATCATTCCATCGCGGCGGTCTGGCTGGCCACTGGGAGGGCCAGCATTACGGAAGTCTATCGGCTCGTGACCTCGGCCCCCAATAGTCTCGAAGAATTCTCCGATCCTCGGTGGCGGCAACGCTCGTACTGTGCCCGATGCCTTCTGAAAGCAGCAGAACGCCATTGCAGTCATGAACTCGACTTGTGTCTTGAGTACTGGTGGAGTTACGCCAATCTCTCAGAAAAGACCCGGTCGATCATTTACTCGGCCACGGCTAATTTGTTAGCCAAGTTCATGACCGGTCCGGTTGCGGAACTGGTGGTTGGTGAGACCAACCTTTTTCCCGAGGATGTGCTGGCAGGCAAGGTAGTGGTGCTGGACGTGCCCGCCTTGCGCTATCAAAAGCCCGGCATATTTTTTCAGGTGCTGTTCAAGACCCTGGTGCAACGTGCGGCATTGCGTCGCGACATTACCCCGAGGATGTCCTACGCCGTTATCCATTCTGATGAAGCCCAACTTTTTGTAACGGCGGAGGATCCTGTTGTTCAAACGGTAGCTCGCCAATCCCGATTGATCTCTCTGGCACTGACCCAGAATTTGCCCATGTTGTTTGCACAAATGGGGGGAACTGATAAGGCTCGTCAGATTGTCGAAGCATGGATCGCCGGACACCAGACGATTTTCCTTTGTGCAAACACCTGCCCGACGACAAATGATTTTTTCAGCAAGATGCTGGGGTCGAGTAGGCAGCTTTTCTTCTCCGGGAATATCGCTCCCCAGGATGGGGATTTATTCGATGCTCTGCTCGGCAATAATTCGCGTTTTTCTTCAGGCTTTAGCGAACAGTATCACCCCGACGTATCACCCGGCACGTTCACGCGCTTGCGGAAAGGTGGACCACCCTCGTTTTGCGTCGATGCCCTGGTCTTCCAGAGCGGACGGGTGTGGAGCAATGGGAAAACGCATTTATCTACGTTCTTTCAACAAAGGAGGAATCACGCTTGAATTCCACGCAATCTGCCAGGGGAGGTCAACAACGCCCGTTTCAGGAGTTCCGTAACTCCTTAAATGCTTTCTCGTGGTTTTTGGCGATACATAACGCCGCAATCAAAGCGCTTTTTCGCAAACCCGGAACCTGTGGCTCTAATGCCTTCGGTTTCGCGGCCATGTTGGGGTTGCTCGTGTGGATCCCCCTGTTCTGTGCGTTTTCGGAACGTAGTTTCGAACGCGACAATCCTGGGGTCCATTCCGAAATCAGCGCGCGCGACAGCATCGGTCTTTTCATGGGTGTTTATGTCGTGATGCTTCTGTGTCATCGCATCGCCCATGCCCGACTTGACCCGTCAGTAAGACTGCGGATTCACTCCCATTGCGATGGGGTATCCGTGTGGGCCAATAAGTCGGTTTCCGAAAGGAGAGCGCGGTGGTTGAGCGAACCCCTCGTCTGTCTTCTGCTCGGCATCGGACTCCGGGGACATGGGATCAGTTTCGCCCTTGGCAGCTATTTCCTGGTCGCTGCCTTCACTCTGTTGGCCGAGGCTCTTCTTATCCAGCAGGTGCGGGACGCGCATCTTCGCGCAATGCGGGATGCCAGGTTAGAGTCTGAGTATTGCGCCCAGCAATACCGCGAACAAGAGGGGAGATAATTTGTCATACCTGTCAGTCATCACAAAGGAGGATGAATCGATGTTCGGAAACCAACGCTTGATTGGTGAAGACGTCAAAAGCTGGTTAGCAAAAGGTTTGTTGGAATTGTCTCAGATCGGCAATCCAGGAGTGCAACAAATTCAGCCACTTGATGTGCCGGGGCAAATGTTCATACCCACTCCAGGGGAGGCGACTGCGGAACGAATGAACGACCGAGATTCCGTTTCGCCGAGCCAAGAGATGGATATGGACAAGGAGTAAGAATAATGCAAAAGGCAACGGAGCCCTCGAAGAAGATTGTGCTCGGTATCTGGTTCGTCCCAATCGGATGACCGAGCGCGAACTCCCGAAAAAGACTGGTTTTTCGAGGCAGGTTGTTCCCAAGCCCGCATGATGCCGAGATGTCAAAAGCATGGACGCCTTTTTTCACTTTCTCATCCCGATCGGCAAAGGACATTCCATGATCTACGGCGATTTTATGTCGAGTCTACTGTCGGGTGCCTGCGTATTGTTCATCCTGCTGGCGATCGCTCTGGTGGGGCTTTTCAAACTGTTGAGAAGCAACAGCACCGCTGGTTCGATCGCGCGGAATAGCGCGGGCAACTTGCTTAGCAAGTGGTTTAGAAAATGATTCCTGGGAGGGCTTCAACCCTCCCTTTTTTGGCGTCGAGGAGGAAGCAATGGAAATCGTGATCGTCCTGCTCCTGGCAGGAATCGTGATCTATATCGGGGCGCGGTGGATGTGTAGTTTCGTGGACAACACGCTGGTGCCTTTCGTGGATGGCTTGGTCCAAAATCGAAAGGAACCCAAGCAAACTGACCCGTCAGGGAAAGAGGTACACAAGTCATGAATTGCCGACAACGCAAACGTCAGCGCAAGCGAAAAGAGCGATTCGTCACGGAAGTCGCACTGGCTGCGATGCTTCATGCCGAGCAGGAAGGTTGGTTCGAGGGCTTTGGACCGACCGACAAGTTTGATCGGCTGATACGGCGTCTCACCGCCTTGATCGCTGCTTGCATCAAGAACTTTCCTCGCTATGAGCGGGAATGGAAGCACAAACATCGACGGAGCAGGAGCCTGGTGCCCAACCGGTTCCAATTGCCGGTCCCCTCCCCTCAGTAATGACGATGGGACCGATCGAGTCATCCCGGCGTGGCCGATAAGCCTTGTCAATAGGCTTTCGGCCTGGCGCTGGTTTTCGAGAGGACAAGGCAACGACATGATTCAATTACAACACGATTGCGCCATGAAAATGGCACGACAAATCGTCGCCGATTTGAAAGAAACGATACCGAGTTCAGCGCAACTCCAAGCGATCTTTCTTCTCTACCAGCGAATTAAAGAAGGCTTAATGCAGTATGAAAACAAGATGGAAAAGCGGATGGAACGGCTTATCGGCCCACATAGTGGGAATTGAGGCGGCGAAGTTCATAGGGCTTCGGTTTCCTCGTGAATGGTCAAGGAGGAAAAAGTCCCATTGTTACGCGCCTGCACACACACAATAGGAGTTCCATCGTGAGCGACAAGAACCCGTTCGCCAAGCAACTCCGCGAAGCGGAGCCGGCTACCCGCGATTTGGTTACGAGCATCCTGCTCGATCAGTGGCCGAACCAGACAGCGATAGTTGATTTTGGCATCGATAGCCAAATACACTATGAGGCCCTCTACTACCCCATTCGCAATCAGGAAATTTCGCCGAAGCAACTCGACGAGGTGTTGGGATCCGGGGAGAAGATCACGGCGCTGGTCCGGCACGCTCCCAGCAACCCATACAAAGAGGTCGAATTCCAGACGGCATGGGACCAGATGCACGGACGCATTTTTGCTGAGCCGCGCAAGGAGAAGGCGGTGGACGAGAAAGCCATTATTGACAGATCGAGGGACTGGGAACGCGAAAGGTAGAGTCGGAACAATTGGTTTGACCCACGAAACGGGCTGGGAATCTGATGTGACTTCCGCCTGGGGAAGTGACAAGTGCAAGACGGGTTTTCAATTTTGATAATTGGTGGCCTGCTGCTGGTCATGCTGGCCGGACTGTTGGAAAGACGACTGGCGAAAAAGGCGCAATGGAAATCATGAAGTGCATTATGGTGCAACTGAAGATCGATCTGCCTTACTGCATCCGAGATTTCTAAAGGCACCAAGGAAAAACCAACCGCCCTCATTTGTCCCGGAAAACTGGCCACATTCGCCTGACATGGTTTGATGTTATAGTGTCTTTAGAAATCTCGGATGCAGTAAGCTAAGTGCCCCTTCCTAACGAAGGCGCATTTCGAGATCAAAGTGAGCCGAAATCTGTCACTGGAGAATAGGTGAAATATGACTCTTGAGGAAAGGTTGGAGAAGATTGAAGCAATGATGCTGATTCTGGTGGAACGCCAAACGATCAAGGATTGGTACACCACCGAGGAATTTGCCAAACTCGTCGGCAAGGCAGAGTTCACTGTCCGAGAGTGGTGCCGATTGGGACGCATCCGTGCTGAGAAGCGACGAAGCGGTCGTGGCGCACACCCAGCTTGGGTGATAAGCCATGAGGAATCACTCCGTTATCAGAAGGAAGGACTGTTGCCGGCACCTGCGTGGAGCAATTCGCCGCAGCCGTCGCGAGTCACGAACTAGTATGCTGACGTGACGGAGAAAACTTGGGGGGCATTTGGGGGGCAGAATTGGCCATGTGACACCAATACGGCTACAATGCGAAAAGGATACGGAATGGCCGTTTTCCTCGTGATCTACGAAGATTCCAACGCGACCCTTGTGCTGCTGCAATGTGCCCGAAACCCCGGCAAACCAGGCTCAGGAAGGTAGTCGTCGCAATGGGTGGAGATTCAAGTCAAATCCCCTCGGCAATACTACTGCATAAGGATTTGCGTCAATAAAAAGTAAGCCCTTCATCGATGGTCGCCAAGCCGCTTCGCGGCGCTCGGCAGAAGAAAGGGTGGGGCCATCGGCTGAGCGCGTATCAAACGCGCTGACGATGATGCGGAAGAGGCAAATACAAAAAAGCAACCCACCAATTGTTGTGGTGGGTTGCTTTTTTCAATCGCTTCGAACTTTCCTTCAGCAAACAATGTCGGTGGAAGGCGCGGCTAGTTCCTGAGGACAGTCAACTCGCTGGAGCAAAGGACTTCGAATTCCAAGCCCTTTATTTTGCCGAAGGACTTGTACTGCGCCTTACCTTTTTTGAAGTAATCAACCCACAAAAGTGTGGCAGATCCAGTGTTGCCAAACAAAACTTCGACGGACTGATTGGTCTCCTCTCCATCGCGCATCAAGACCGTATCTTTTTGTGAAAGAGTTGACTTGATCTTGGCCGTTGCTTCGACTAAGCCAAAGCCCACACTCGCTGCGATGGATAGTTCCAACTTCGCTGACTCGGAAAGTACGATTTGCCGCTCGATTGTACGCTTGCGGCTAAACGTGTACTTAGTTCCCGGCTCGCCGTTCACGATTTCTCGGTGGACTTCCCTTCGAATCAGATCAGGCTCAATCTTTGAGCTCTCGATGGTGGGAATTTCGCCAAACTTGGTTGTAAGAATATCAACTTCGAAAAAATGTTCATCTGTTCCAAACAAACCGCCGCTCTTGTATCGATACACCAAAGTGCTGTTGAGTTCGGCTCCTGGAGTGGCGATGAAATCGCGTTTCCCCGACGAACGTCCTATCTTTTTGTACACAAATTCGATCTTGTTATTCCCATCCGGCGAAGCAGGGAAGGATACTTGAACGCTCTCACCGCCTTTCGCGACGCCCACACTGCTATTGTTCACGATCACATCGAATTCGACGTTGCTGGAATTTTGAGGCGCGTAGATATTCATTTTCACATGCTCCGCCGGTGGTTTTGAGTAACACCCCGGCAGGCCGAAGATAGCCCACATTGCGGCGACCAGAACCAATAGCGTGCCGATTAGTTCGATAAGTGTGAAGCCACCTCGTTGGGGGACAATTTTTGCGTTTTGGCCGCGAACCATTTCAATCTCCTCTGAGAAATGTGTTGGCTTGGACTGATGTGGGCTGGAAATTCGAAAGGGCGGGTATGTTGTCTCATCGCGAGCGGACGAACTTTCTGCCCCTCACTCAGCAGAAAGTTCGACCAAGGCGGTTACCTAATGCCAAAGTATTCAACCTCTTTGGCCCGCAGTCGAAATTCCAGGTCTGAAATCGCCGATCTGACCGCGCTGATTTTTTGCTGATAGTTTGTTTTGATTTCGTTGATCCCAGCCTGGGCGATACCTCTTACGACTTCCCTCTCGAACCCAGGATCGGCAGCATCAATCGCCAGGTTTGCCGCTACAACTGCTAAGGAGAGGCGCAATGGATTGATCCCGATCGAGATCAGCAATCTGTTGATTTTTTCGCACAATCTCCGATCGCAAAATGTCCATCTGCGCTTTTAGCGTCGCGCGGCTGGTTGCATTTGTTCTCTGCCTGGTGAGCTCTGCCTCTCGTTGTTTGGCATCCAGGTCGTCGTCCGACGACCGTTGTTTTGGCGCAGAGTCCACCGACACGGGTTTGCTCGCAACCTTGAACGGAGTGCTTGGCAATTGACTGGGCTGGCTTGTTCCACTGGTTGCTCGGGTCTTTTCGGATGGCATCTTCGCAAAGTAAATGATTGAAGTGCCCCCAACAACTAACAGAAGAATGAGCAGGACGCTCTTTATGAGGAGGCTTTTCCCGGATCGCAGTTCACGGCGGTTCTTGAATTCACCGACCAGAGGAATCGCTGAATACTCTCCCTCTTCATTTGCGTCGATGACGTAAGCCGTTTCACATTCGGGACAGTGAAATTGTCTGCCCATGTAAACGGTTTTGACTTTGAGGCAATGTTGACACTTGCCACAGGTGAAACGGAGCATGAAATCTCCCTACTTGTGCGGATATTTGCCGATATTTTTTTCAGCAACCTCCGAAACTCAGAGAAAAAACAGCATGATGAGGGGCGATTATCTCGGCGTACTGCGTACCGACCAAAGCTGTCCCCCGACGAGGAAGAGGTGGTTTGGGAGGGGAAGTGAGCAAGTTTTTCTTTCCGGCCCACAACCATCTTATTTTCGTAGAAATATACCAATTAGAGCCAAACGGTGTCCTCACGCCGTTGGGCGGTCCTCGCCTACCAGCCTTGTCCGTTGCAATTGCCACATTTCAGAGTATCGCTGCATTCCGGGCATTTTTGTGAATACATAGGTTTCTCTGAGACACTTTTGGCAGCGGCCCGTTCCCTTGCAATGTCGGCATTGCAACTTCTTAGTGAGTTGCCCGCATCCGCCGCACCCACTGACCAAAAGCGCAACGAGCATCGCGACAGCAGTCCGGGCGAAATATCTTCGATTCATCGTAAACGCCCGTCGAACTACTGTAAAAATTATCAGTTTGCGCTTAATTTCCCGGCGAAATTCGGTTCGACTCTGCCTGCATTGATATTATATCAATGCAAATAGTAACTACAAGGGAACTGTTGTGAGTTTTCAGAAAAAGCTCTGTCCCAGAATGCGAGGAAATCGAATGGTTCTTGGAAGTTGGCATGAATCACGTGATCGCAAGTCATTATTTCTGAGCAGCTTGCGATCAGGTAGTCTGGCTAATATCAAGTCTCCCTAACAATGACGAAGATCCAGAACAAGGGTCGAGATTGATCTGGTTTTTTCTTGCGCTAACCTAAACCAGGACCGCTCGGCTGAATTGGAATACGCCTCTTTCGGCGGTCTGGTAACTCCGGAACCAACATAAAATGATCGGGAAAAGTCTTTGATGAGGCATGTACTGCCCACCGTCCAGACTCTAGCGGATGCTGGAAGTAGAAGAGTCCATCTGGGCTACGGACACCGACATTGCAGCCTAAGGTAGCAGGACTGCCGCACGTTGTTACATGAACCTCGCCCTGAGCATCCTTCTCTTTTATTTGTCGAGGGCACGCGAAGCGAAGACCAAGTTTTTCGGCAAGCGACTCAAGGGACGTCGCCACCATCCTGTTTGCTTGGAGACCTCCAAATGATCTCCCCCTCAAATCCTGCACAAGGGATTTAAGCTCTTCCGTTCGTAGTTTGTGATCATTCACAATGCGACTGTCAATTTTATTGCATCGTTCGATCACTTGCTCCAGCGAAAACTCGGCATTACACGCGGATTCCTTCGCGGGCTGGGTTTTGTGCTCTGACAATTCTGAAGGATCGGTCATCTCCTTCACCCCATCATCCGCATAAGTTGTTTTTACTATTGTACATACGTCATTTTGTTTGATCTTGGGAGTTAATGCAAGCGGCTTTTCAACCGAAATCTCTTCCACCATTTTCTTGGCAAGTTGGAAGGATTCTTCCCGTGAGCCGGCCCACTGGCCAGCGGCCTTTGCTGATTCAACCTCGTTGCTGTTAAATTCACTGCGCAGCAAATAGGCTGTCTCCGCAGATGACGTTTCCCCAGATTCGGTGACGAAAAGGTCGATCTCCTCTATCGCCGTTAAGATGTGGGATCCGAGAATCTCAAGAATGCCTACAATGAGTTGACAGCCGTCCTCATCGTTATTCCTTCCACAATGGACCAGGATTTGGGCCAAAGTCTTTGCGAATGTGGTGGCCTCCTTCGGTTTTTCATTCAAACGGTGCGCTATGCTTCTGAGAGCTAGAGCGGTGCGCCGACGAGCTGCAATCGGCAAGGTATGATGAATAACTTGGCGACAAAGAGGGTTGATAGCGAGCGTTCCGACTCGCAAACACTTCAATAGGACTTTTTCAGCTTTATCGCTCCGCAGGGGGTATTGACAAAAAAACTTCGCAATTTCAGCAACTTCCTCTGCAGTTGCTCCTTGCTGGACCAAAGCCATGCCTGCGGCGATCCTGCATTCGGAGGGTTCAGCCGAGTCGAACAAACGAGTATGCAACGCTGTTCGGACATCTGGATTCATCGCCTTGTTTTCGCCAAGCGACTCTGCGGCCGTCTCGCGGATTTCCAAGTTGGGATCAATAAATAGGCGCATCAATGCGGCAATTGCCGCGGGATTTCCTTGGAAATGTCGCAATTCCTGAGTGATTTGCTCTCGAACTGAGTCATCCTTTTCATCCTGCAAACAAGCCAGCAGGAGATTGAGTGCCGTTTCGTTCTCAAAAACACCACGCACTTTCTTGACGAGAAAAAAACGAGTCTCAGTTACTGAACTGTCCCAGTTCCGCTTCCACTGGAGGGCCAACATTTGGACTGATGGTATGTCTACCACTGCAGGCGCGCTCTTCACGGCCGCCTGCTCAATCGCAGCGGCAGCAATTCCGACAGGAGTTTCCAAAATGTCCAGCAATTCGTGTAGCTTTTCGTCGCTAACGGACTCATTGGCCTCGCGAAGACTCTTGACGTACCTTGCGGCAACTTTCTCACGGATTTGCGTCACATCCTGCACGGGAATTTGGCGCTTTGATCGCGTTCTTGTTCAGAAACAATTCCGCTTCATAAGCGATGGCTCCTAGCACTGCAAAGGGCGCGAGGACAGGCGCAACGACAACCGGAGCACAAGAAAACGGCGAAAGCGTTAATGGATCCGAATTCATAGTTTTTACCGGGTAGACATCCAATGGGTTATATCAGGAAGTGCCCCTCGAACCTCGGCGACGGTTGCCACGAGGCGTAGTGGGGCGCGTTCGGTGTGGAGGAGGTGCCTGCTCCTTTTGTTCATTATCCGCTTGTGGTTGGGCATTGGAAGCTTTGGCTCGTGGAACCGCACGTACAATTGCCGCAGTAGCTAGCGCTTCCGGAAATCCGCGCGCGATGAGCATCTCATGCAGCTTCTCGTCGCTAATGGACTCATTGACCTCGCGAAGGCTACCAACGAAAGTCACGGCATTTTGGATCTGAGCTTCCATTACTTCGCATACTCCATTCAAGATCGGAATCTGATTCAAATCAACTCGATAGTCGAACTTAGGAGAGAGTGTTCCTGTCATTTTCTTGGCAAGTTGATAAGTCTCCTCACGTGAGCCGACCCATTTGCCACCATTCTGGTAGAAGATCGAAGCCATCACCCCGGCACGCCATTTCATGGTGATTCCGAGCGACAAATCCATGCCTGCCAAGAGAAAACTGCCGATTAGAGGGATCCAAGACGCTGCGATGCTCATCCCAAGCTCGGCTGCAAGCTCCGATTTGATAGCGACAAAAAAGTCGAAGCCGAACTGTTTTGCAAGCTCATCGGTCTCGACAGCGAGATTATGGGTTTCCGACGGGCGATAAAGACGACCAATTTCAAACACGAGTGATTTGATTACAGGAATCTGGGTTGCGAAAGAAGTTGCCAATGATGCCAGCGACGCACCAGGAACAGGCAACCAACCCATAATTCCGATACTGGCATCTATGACTGAATGAGATCTGGCATATTGTTCGATCAGACTGGCCACTTTTCGATTTGTTTCCTTGACCAATTCGTAATCGCCGCTCTTGATAGCATCTGTGATGATATCCACAATGGCCCTCCTAGCCTCAAGCCATGCGTCGTTGATCTCCGCCGGAAGGACGTGCGCGGCGGATTGCCTCTTCCACAATTCGGTTCGGAAAGTCCCTTTTCCGGAGCATTTCGCGTAATTTTTCGTCGCTAATGGATCCGTTGGCTTCACGAAGACTTGCAACGAATACCGAAGCGAGTTTTGCTTGGGTTTCATTTATCGGGGGAACAACATTTGCAATGTTGTCGATGTAGTCGGTTCCCGCCTCCTCTTTCCCGATATTCTGGGCCGCAAGACCATACATGTGGTGTCGGTCCTGTACCCAATTCTCCGCGTTTTGGTAATATGCCGAGATCATCCATCCGACCCGGCGCGTCATGATATGCGCGATAAAAGCGCTCGCCATAGTCGACGCAAACCCGCCAATGATTGGAATCCATGACGCCGCAAATCCCCATCCGAGTTCTTCAAAAATCTCCGATTTTATCTCGTTGAGGAACTCCATGCCAAGCTGGACCGCTACATTGGCTCCGACAGTCAACGCGGAAGCGGCGGCAAGATTGAGACCAATTTGTCTAATCGGCAAGTTAACAGGCATGGCAGGGTAAATACTTCGCAAATCTTGTGCTAACGATGCGTAGACGGGAATCTGCGCTGCCAAAGCAGCGAGGATAGCAGCAGGAGCAGCACCGGGAAAGGGGAGAAATCCTGCCAAGCCGATGCCAGTATCCATCAAAGCATGGCCTGTCGCATAGTTTTCAATCGTGGTACGGGCGTGTTGATTTGCGCCGCAAGGTCGTAGATGCCAAGAGGAAGCGTTGCGGCAACTGTAGGGAGCATGGAGGTTCCCTCGATTAATGTTACTCGGTATGACCGGAAGCGGGTTGTTCCACTTATCTAGTCAAGAACCTACTGATGAAATATTCTACTCATCCAACTACCCGTTGACCTACCGGAAGAGGCCACAAGTCTATAAACTTGAGAAATTCTATTGGGGGCTGCCTCCGACACAAGCTCTTAGGGCCAAAGGAGCAAGGTCCAGGCGCGACTCCGGGGGCAAAACGCGAACGTATGGACTATTCATCGTGCTAATCCGGCTTTCAAATCCTCTTACTTTCTGAATGTTCGAATTGCTTGAAATGTCGGCTGCGAGAATCACATATAACCGTTCCAGCCCATGCTGTTTCGAGTCCTGAATCTGGGCTAGCGTCTTCACTGCGAAGCTTTTTTCTTCGACATCGCCGTTGCTCTTCAGTTGCACGCCAAATTTTCCCCTATGAGTCCATTCGACCAGCAGGTCGCAACCTTGGTCTTGCAGGGATTGTAAGATCGACAGCTTGGGATGCTCAAGTAACTGCGCTTCGAGAATGCCCAGCAGCTTCGCAACGAGCGGATCATGTCGCTCCTGTCGGAACTGTGCTGTTTGAGCCAATTCTGCCATCGCTGGCCACATGATGTTTTCTAAAACCATGCCCGGTTCCAAAAAGATCGATTGCCGCCGCGAAATTGCATCCCAAGGCCGACAGATTTTTGGCAGTTCGACCGTTACATGTTGGCCGATCACCGGACCCACGTATTGCATCAGTCCGTACTCGTAAGCTTCCTCGCGCGGCAGTACCCATTGGGGAGTGATTCGCACTTCTCCTTGCACACGAGGTTCTGCAAATTCTTCGTTACGCCGAGAACGAATCAGCCAAGTTATTGCTTCATGCTCAGTAATTTCAACGAAGGATGGCTCTGCCAAGGTGCCAACATTTAGCGAATGTAGAAACCATCTTTGGTCCGGCAGCCGATACAGATACTCAAAGAGACCACGATGGTGTGTTCCGCCGTAGAACGCGTTTGGCATTACGCATTTGAACTCCCCGTCGATCCGGAACATCATCTCCATTTCCCCCTGTGCGGTCGAGATCAGGTGGCCAGTGCCCATTTCGTTGCAAACTTTTCGCTTCGAGTCTCGGTATTTTAACATCGAGGTCTGAAAATGGATGGCAATTCCTATAACGAAGAGTCGCAACCCCCGTGGTAGGGGCCTACCGCTGCCTAGTCAAGAATCTGTCAAGAACACCATAGAAATAGGGGTTTTTGATAGACTCCGGAGACTCATCAGCCATATCGTCAGCGACGTAAATCCTTACGTGGAAATGTTTAGAGAAACGGCCAAAAATCTGCTCCTAACGTGCAAGATCAGTTGGCTCTCATTTGTTGCTGGGGCGGAAATCCTGAAGCGATATCTACTCACGTGAAGCGTGAGCCAGATGGTGGACCCTTGCTGCTGGGCGAAGGGATCACTTATTGGCAATGGGCGTAAAGGTGAACTTACCTTCGTCGTCACGCCCGACCTTGGTTTCACCGCCGTCCGGTTCGGTGACGATCACTGGATCGCCTTTGTCCAAGGCGTCATCGATCTGCTTCCGAACATCGCCCCCGCCGAGTCCTGTATCCACCTGTGCATCATCGAAGGCTTCACGTTTGATCCGCATCTCAACGAGGTGAGAAGTAGCCTTCAGTCCCGCATGGTGGCTGTCGATCCGCGCCTGCGCGCCCAGGAGCGCTGTCAGGACATCACCCGTGTCGCGGATGTGCATGTCTCCGGCGAGGAGTTCACCTTCGGCTGGCGAGGGGTTCATCCCGGTCAGATGGATGGTAAAACCACCGGCAGAGTGGGTTTCAGCGGCAAGCATGTAGGTGAACACAACTCGACGGCCATCAGCCTCGTCTTCTGGCCGGAAATAGCGAACGATCATGCGGCGTTTGAACATACTCATTCCAAGTCCTCCTTCGATGACCGCTTATACCCCGGCCCATCTTCCGATCGTCACGGCGTGACGACCTTCGCGAGCGTCGTGGTAATTGCACTAAAACGCAATTGGCGTGCCGCCGCGCCAATTTTTCCGTAACTCCTTTCAATAGATCGGTTAACGCCATTGCGGAAAGGCCACCATTCCCTGGTGATCCCGCTAATCGTACTGCCATCGCGGCAGGCCGGAATATGGCGTCAGCCGAAAATGACAACCGTGGCGCGAATCGACTGCGCATTGACTCACCATTTCTGTTACCGAATGTGGGTCGTTGCCTCATAGAGATGTTACCGGCATCTGAAAGAATCCAGCGGCAATTGGTGGGGTTTGTCGCATGGATGCCAAACCGATTTGAATGGGCAACGTCCTGTTGCCTAATCGGTGCTGGCTCCTGACTGGCGCTCAAGTCGGTACCCCACCTAAGAATCTCGGTAACATTTTCGGATGAGGCAACACGACCCAAAAAAGTAATTGTCGTTCTTCTGGGCAGTATTGGCCATAGATACCAATGCGGCTACAACGCGTATGGGATCCCGGAATGGCCGTATCTCCTAAAATATCCAGAGTTTTCAACGCGATTCCGATGCGTCCCTAACATCCCTCAACTAGTCGAAACCAGGTTGAGGGCCTGTTTCCATCAACCGAAAACTTCGTTGATGGCCTGCTGCTGGACATCGGGATACATGTGCGCGTATCGCCTTCGCTGTTGGTCGGTACAATGCCCGACAAAGCTATCGATAATGCGCTGGTCAACACCTTTGCTCGCGAGTGCTGAGATGAAACTGTGACGGAACACGTGCAGCCCTTTCAGCGCCCGCCACTTCGAGACACGTAATGCCCTGTCGAAATAATTCGAAGCCTCTCTCGGCAGGATTACTTTCCCATTGTTTTTGCAAAACAGAGTTTTCCCGTTTGCCCTCTTTTGCATCCAATCCGAAAGTACGTTCTTGAGAAACTGCGTCAAGGGAACTCGACGCGTGGTGAATTTTTGTTTGTCACGTTTCTTTTCGCGGATGGTTACAAAACCGTTTTTCAGATCCACATCGGAGGGCAGAGCCCTGACGATTTCCGAACGCCTCGCCCCCGTGTGGGCAGCAAAGGCAAATATGGGATAGACCCAGGAACTGATTGGGCGTGATCTTACCCATTTAAGTAACTCGTTGATTTCGTGGTTCAAAAGATAGACACAATCCCAGATTTTGTCAGGGATATCCCCTGCCCTAATCCTTCGCTGGCTTCCTCCCAAGTCATGAAAGGTAGGCTTTCCTCAGTTTTCGCGTAATCAAGCGCGGCACCGGGAAACTCCTCCTTCAAGTCAAGGTTCCGGCGAGCCCAGTTCCATGCGGTTCTGAGACTCACCATTTCTTTCCGAACTGTTGCTGATGACGGGTGCCGACGCGGCTTCTCTGGTTCATCCAATTTCTTGGGCGTTTTTCTCTTGTGGTTTCGCTTCGGCGGATTCTCTTTTGCTTTCGCTCGCCGCTGCTTTCGGTAGATGTTCGGATCGATCCATTCTTTCATCCTCTTGTCCACATAGCTCTGCAGATCGGCCCGACAAAGGGAAGCAACCAACCGCTTCGCACCAAGAATTCGAAACAAGTGATTAAAATGCAACCGAATTCCGGCAAGAGTGGTTTGTTCCAGTTTCTTCTCTTGTGATCGGAAATACGATTCTTGGAGTTCCGAAAGCGTCCATTCGTTCTTGATAGCCGCCTCAAAGTCTGGCGGTTTTCCATCGTGTTGTATAAAAGTCACGATGTCGCAGCCTGTTGGCAGCCGGACGAGGTTCTGCTTTAGGCGCATCAACCAGTAATCGACTTTCGCCGAAGTGGCTTGGGCTTCCAGTTCCTTAACTTCCCCTAGCCAGAGTGAGTGTTGCTTGCCTGCGTACCAGAAGATGATTCGCCAACTGCCGTTGCGTGATTGCAGACCCGCCATGAGGCACCTGCGTCTTGGTAACATTTTGGTAACGTGATTGACCTATGCGAGGTCAATGCTTCAACAATGCCATGATATGGTAATCCTTCCTTAAGTCAATAATAGCCAAGATATTGCAACATGAATTCGATGTGAGATCAATGCGACAAAGATAATTGATGTCCGG
>CAWAMR010000012.1:0-401209 GCA_963783095.1 uncultured Planctomycetota bacterium
GAAAATGGTCGTCCGCAACCGAGCGGCTCTGGACTTTCAGCACGAAGCGATCCTTCAGGGCGGCCAGTTCGCCCTGCTCGGGGACCTCGTTGGTGGCCGCGAACAGGACGCGCAACCGCACCGGCTGCGGCACGCCGTCCTGGTAGAACTTCTTTTCGTTGATGATCGTCAGCAGGATGTTCAGGATGGCCGAGTTCGACTTGAAGATCTCGTCGAGGAACGCCAGCCGGGCGGTCGGCAGTTTGCCCTGCTCGCGGCGGATGTAGCGGCCTTCGCGAAGTTCTTGGATGTCGATCGGGCCGATGATCTCCGACGGCTCGGTGAAGCGCGTCAGCATGTATTCGAAGTAATCGGCCTCGTCGATGCCAGGGCATCCTTGAACTTCAGCACCAGGTCGGACTTGGCCGTGCCCGGCGGGCCGACGAGCAGCAGCGGCTCCTGGGCGACGGCGGCCACGACCATCAGATCGATGATTTCTTGCTTCTTGACGAAGAACCGGCCCAGCGACGTGCGGAAGCGGTTGATTTTTCGGCGCAAATCCTCGGCCTGGGACTGAAGATCCTGGAGAGTCAATTCTTCTGGGGCAACGCCTTGGACCATGTTGACAATCCTCTCGCGGAAACCGAAAATCAAAAGCGTATTGTAAGGCAAGCTCGGAACGAGGGAAACGCTGTTTCTAATACGTCGGGTGTACGACATGGTTTGCGCATTGCAACTCAAGCGTCGCTACGGCGACGCAAAAACACGCTGGCGTGTGCTTTCCGAGTGTTAAAACACCCGGCTACCTTCGACCAACCGCTACGCGGTTACCCCGTTCGCCGCGCAGCGGCTATTTGAAAGCGGCCGGGCGTTTTGACGCCCGGATAAGTCCAGGGGCTTGATCTTTTCGGTAAGAACCTGTGAAATTCCTATTGTCCATCTGCTGTTCGCTGATTTTTTCCGATTGAGATAGGTTGTCGGTTCTGCTCTCATCACGGTTTATGTTCTGTACCTCGGAGAGTCGGTTCATGCATCCGCTATTCATTACGTGTCTGGGTGTATTATTCATATCTCCACTCTCTGCAGAGGAACCAACTCCTGCGGAACGTGGCAAAAAGGCGCTGCTGGGCACCTCGTTCATCGCGGCTTCCTGGCGAGCGGGAGTGATTGAGAACGCCTGGAAACATTGGGGAGATGTCAAGCAAAAACCGTCGGACTACGCAGCCAAATTCCGCGAGCGTTATGGTCTGCATCCTGTGCCCTATCCCAACGACAACTTGCCGATGGGGCTGCGCAAGGCATCGGTCTTGTTCATTCGCGGTGTTGCCTCGGATTGCTTGCTTTGCCACGGCGGCAGCATCATGGGCAAAAGCTATGTCGGTCTGGGCAACACGGCTCTGGACGTGCAGGCGCTTTTTGAAGAACTATCGCTGGCGGATGGCCGCAGTTCAACCTTGCCGTTTCAGTTCAGTAACGTGCGTGGGACATCGGAAGCCGGGGGAATGGCGGTTTACTTGCTTGGTTTCCGCGACCCGAACCTCACGCTCAAACGTCCGCGCAGGGAACTCGGATTGCACGACGACCTTTGCGAAGATGTCCCGGCGTGGTGGCTGCTGAAGAAGAAAAAGACCATGTATCACACGGGTGGCTCGGATGCCCGGTCGGTTCGTTCGATCATGCAGTTCATGATGACGCCCCTGACGACTCCCGGCGATTTCGAAAAGCACGAAGCCTGCCTTCCGCGATATTCAGCAGTATTTGTTGTCCTTGCAACCACCGAAGTATCCGTTCTCGATCGACCGGAAACTTGCTGCAAAAGGCGAGAAGCTGTTCGACAACAACTGTTCCCGTTGCCACGGAACCTATGGCGAAAAGTGGACTTACCCAAACAAGATTATCCCGATCGACGAGATCGGCACCGATCGCAGACGTTTCGAAGGCATCACGGAAGAGTTCGGAAAATACTACGATCAGACCTGGTTCGCCAAGGAGAAAAAAGGGTGGTTTGCGGATGGTTATCGTGTGCGACCAGCAAAGGTTATCAGGCCCCACCGTTGGATGGTCTCTGGGCGACAGCTCCCTATCTCCATAACGGATCGGTTCCAACGGTTTACCAGGTTCTGAAATCGAACGCCCGGCCCAGCCTGTATACTCGGTCGTTCAAGACCGATGAAGCCGATTATGATCCGGTGAAATTGGGATGGAAGGTAACGGAATTGAAAGCCTCGCCTTCGGAGAAACTGCCGGCAATTGAGCGTCGGAGGGTCTACGATACGACGAAACCTGGTCGGGGCAATCGCGGTCACAATTATGGAGATGATCTGACGGAAGAAGAGCGAATGGCTGTCATTGAGTACTTGAAGACGCTGTGATAAGTTCTCTTTTGATCGGAGAGAATCTTTCGCACACATTCTGAAAGACAAAGCGCACTTGGCAAGTTAAGATAAGAGGAATGTTTGGAGAACCCCATGAGCGAACTCAATCAAACGACAGTTGGTGTCCCCGATGGGATCCGAATGGCACAAGTGGCCTTCTTACGAGACTTTACTTCCCTCATGGCGAATCGAAAGACAAGGGGTAAGTACGTCTGTTACCACAAGGATCAACTGGTAGCCGTCACGAACGATTACCGCGCCATCATACAGGAAGTCGTCACAAAAGGTTGGCCAAGAGATGAATCGCTCATCCTGAAGGTTGTGCCAGGTGAAGACCGGGCTGAACAAGACATTCTGGATGAGGCCGAGATTAACCCTGACTGATTATGCCCATTCTTCTCGACCGAATGCCGTTCTCGGAGAATCCGAGGCAGGTGATGGTTCGCGGCGAACCGATCCTTGTTCGTGCTAATCAGATCATTCTTTGGGTCACGCTCGCCCACCAACGGTTTCGTTTTCCCAATCCTTACGCGATCCCCTTTCCCGTGATTCTCGATACCGGACATACCCATAGTTTTGCTCTCCACGAGCGTCATCTTGTCGAATGGGCTGGGCTTCAACCTGAAATGTTGGATATTTCGGGCGAGGTTCGGGATCGTGGTCGGCGACTCTTTCTCCGCACGGCGAATATCTGGATTCACCTTAATCAATCAAGGGATCAAAACTTACTTGAGAGGCACTCGCCCAACCTGGTCGAAGCTCGTCGTGGGATTGCAGTCTACCCGGGCGGAGACTTCCCTCGACTGCCCATTCTCGGTTTGCGTGCGATCGCAGAGAACGAGCTCATTCTGAAAATTGATGGAAAGAAAAGAGAAGCAACATTGCGGACTCCGATCAATTGGTGGCCATTTTCGTGATGCGTCCTGCCAACTAACGGATTGGCGTTAGTCGAGCGATCAGGTCGGTCTTATCTGGATATTTCGCTGTCAGCAACTCCCGATCTCCACTCCTATAGTCCGCATAATCAAAACCCGGTGCCATCGTTGCTCCCAGCAAGGCGAACTGTCCACCCGATTCCAGAACACTCCCCTGCCATACGCCACCCGGAACGACCAGTTGTGGCTGATGACCTTTCAGCAAATCGGTTCCCAGCACCATTTCCCGGGAGGAGCCGTCCGGCCAGAGTTGCAGCATGCGAACCGGATCGCCCAGGTAAAAGTGGAAGATTTCATCCGTCGGCAAAAGATGCAATGCTGAAACCGTCAGCGGTGTGAGCAGATAGTAAATCGCTGTAGCCAGCGAGCGCGGGCCGGGATTGCACGGCAATACCTCCTTCGGAAGCGTTGCCGCATTTCGATACGTTTCCCGGAAGTAGCCGCCCTCGACCGGGTGAGGCTGCAATTTCAAATACGCGATCACTTCCTGAGCAGTCATTCGTTTGCTTCCTCGGGGACCATTGCTTCCAAAACGCCATAGCGACGATGTTCGTGGACGACGGTTTCGCCAAAAACGTCCACCACGTTCGGCGCAGTCTCGCGGACTTGCTTGGTTACGAGGTAGAATCGTCCACCCTTTTTCAAAAGAGGTCGGGACTCTTCGATGAAGCGCCGGGAAATCATGGAGGCTGCATAATAAGGCGGGTTCGCAAGGACCACATCGAACCACCCGCGCGGCAAGGTCTTCGCGCTGAATGCCGATACGGCCTTGAAAGCGGTCAGCCCGTTTGCGCGGGCATTGATCTCGGCAAGTGCCGTGGCGCGGACGTTGCTGTCGAGGAATGTGACGTGTCCCTCCGGACCTGCCCGATCCATTGCCAGGACGCCATTCGTCCCGACGCCGCAGCCCAGATCGAGAACGCGGTCGCCCGGTAAAATCGCACGCACTCCACCAGAGCGCGGGCACCGTTATCCATGCAGCCATAGGAGAAGACGCCGGGCCTGGAAATGAAGGAATGGGAAGGCCCTTCGCCCACGCGGGCGTGGAAGGTTACTTCGTGTCGCCGCCGGGGCCGTTCACCGTCGCGGATGCTCCAAAAGATACTCCCCTTGCGGGTTGGAGGAAGCTCGCTGCATTTGCCGAAGATCTTCTTGTGCCACTTCGGAAGAAGCTGGTCTGTTTGGTATTCGGACAGCGAAAGCAGCATTCCTCCCGGCCGAAGAATGTGGAGCGATTGCTCCAGAAGATCGAGTTTCAGTTCGCGCTCGCCGCGCACGTTGTTGGGAAAGACCAGGGTGTTGAAAGTTGCCGGCAAATCCCAAAGATCGGGCAGGACTTCCACGCGAGCATCCAGACCAATCTCCGCGATCTGTTCGCGTAGACGATCCGCTTGATAAAGATCGAGTTGATAGCAAATCAAATCGGGTCCGGAAAGCCGCGCCACCAGATCCGCTGCCTGATGCGGTGAACCCAGGATGATGCCGACCGGCGGGCGGATTTTCGTTTCAACTTGCGCTAATAGTGAGAGAATATCGAACATTCATTTATGATAGGTTCTTTACGCGGTTCCGCCATGCATGTTCTTCAACTCGGATGCGCGTTCCAGCGTTTCCTCGAACCCTTCTTTGACCTCATCTCTCTGAAGAGCCGCTACCGCCATGCCGCCGGCAATCCAGCCGAGGATTCCGCACGATATGATCGACAGGATCGCACCGGTCCAGGCCCAACCGATCGATTCCAGCGTATGCATTTTGGATGCACCATAACACACCAAACAATGAATGCAGAAAGAGATAACACAGGCAACCAGCCAAATAATATGATTGGTTGCCGCGTTTCCCTTTGGAACGTCGTTGCTGAAGATGAACGGCCAGAGATGCCTCATAAACCACCCGATGTCAAATAAGGCACCGATCATTCCAAACAAGATCATGAGATTGGAAGGAGTCACGGTAATTGCCATCGCCGGACCGCGTTTGCTCTTGGGGAATTTCTTTCGCAAATCTTCAAACTTCACTGCCGGCTCAGCGTTCTCTTGCCCCGCCTCTTTGACAACCCCATAAGTGCCACCTGACTCATCTTCATCGCCGTCGGAATGGGCTGGTTTTTTGGCTTCCTCTTTCTTTGCGGGGGCCTCGGAAGCAGCTGCCGCGGGAGTCTTTGCTTTCTTGTCGGCGGCCTCTTCTTCCTGTTCATCCTCGTCATCGCCAGGTAAGGCCTTGGCCAAAAAGATGAACTCGCATTTCGGGCATTTGATTTTCTTGCCCGATGGGACGGGCTGAGTCCGTTTCAGAACCGCTTCGCATTCGGGACACATGTATTTCGGCATCGCTGTTCGACCCCATCAAGAAGCAGGTGGCTCGATCGAGTGCTGCAAAACCCGATCTCACGCCTCCATCAATGTATCGGATGTGTTGCGTTTCCGCCAGACGCTGATGGTGGCAAGCTGCCCCAGAACTTCAACCCGGAGTTGCCGTTCGGGCTGCCATTTCACTTTGCGTGTCGCTTCGCGCAAAGGCTCCATTTCCGAGACGAGAAAGACGGCCCTGCTGCCGGGCCGTAGGACACGATCGGCCTCCCGGATGATCCCTCCATAAAGGTTGCCGATCTCATCGGGGCTGCTCAACTGTTTTCCGAAAGGGGGATTGCAGATTACGCGATCGACCGATTCTGCGGGCAGAGGCAGTCGGGTAGCGCTCCAACGATTCAGACTGGCCCGGCCGACCCGTCGCAAATTCGTCTCGGCCGCTCGGAGAGCCGCCAGGTCAATGTCTCCGCCCCAGACTTCGACATCTCCTGCGCGTCGTTGCCTGGTGAGTTCCAGTTGCTCGCCGAGAATCGTGCCGGCACCGCACATTGGATCGAGAACGACGTTGCCAGGGGCCGGGCCGGCGAGGCGAACCATGGCAGCGGCCATGGTCGGTCGCAAGGATGCGGGCTGATGTTCGAGCTTCCAGGTTCGATGCCGCATCGTCTTGTCGGAGAGTCGAAGACCGCAAACGGCAGTGGCCCCGTGAATGGTCAGCCAGACCTCGACCGCTGCATCCTCCTCGACATAGCGCCAGCTTGCCGGGAAAACTCCCGCCAAACCCTCGGCCATCGCCTTTTTCGCATCGATGCGACGGTAACCGTGCGTTCCGGTCATCTGGGTGACGAAGTGATAAGTGGGCTTCCCTTTGGGTTTGGGATGGATCTGATGATGAAGTTGCAGCAATGCCTTCCAGTCGGCATTCTTGGCGGTCCAGTGGCGAATCTGTTTGAGATCGACCGCACGATAGGTCAGCGAATCGGTTCCCCATGCGAGTAGAAAAACATCTTCAACCGTCCGCAACCGGAGCAATTCCGGACCGATCTCACCGACCCGGAAGGCGACGACGCCGCGTTCGGTTTTCTTTACTTCACCGCCCAGATCGCGCGTAATCTCCTCGGCCGCGATCGCTTCCAGACCCGGCAGTACGATGGCATAACAAGGAGGAGTTTCTGCCGTAGATGAACGCGAACGAGCCATTTCAGCTTTCCACAACCATGAGGAAACAACGTCCCATCGTCATGATAGCAGATTGCCTACGTCGCTATCTTGCAATTGGCTCTGCCAATCGTCCGATGAACAAAACGCTGCCGTTGCGGTTGTCTCGAAGAACAAACACGAAGGGATGGTCAGCCCGAAATCTCGGTGGCGAAGCAGGAGTGCTCCAAAGCATCATTTCGTTAGCCGTCGCTGCCGCCGCCTCAGTACCAAGATGAAAAAGGGAATGGCCCTGGGGGAAGCGACATTTGTTTTCTCAGACCGAACGTCATAAAAATCAGAATGTCTGGTTTACATAATCAGTCGAACCAGACATAATAGATAAGGAATGTCAGATGCCCTACGAGATGCCGCTGCCGAAAAAATGGGCGAAAGCGCGATGGAAAGTAAAGATTTTTGACGGCGAGCTTCTTTTCGAGGAACCGCACATCACGATTGTTCGCGGTAAAACATTTTGGCGAATCAGCCTTCGCAGCCGGAAGTTTATGGATCGTAGTCCGCCGGCTGCCGATGTCCCCAGGGAATTGCTGGACATTATTTCCGAGTCGTGGGGAAATCTGGCTATCGAGTGGAACCGGCGACATGCCGCTAACCCCGTCTAAGGAAGTTTTCTATGGGCGTCAAAACAGCGAAGAAAAAGAAGATGATAGCTCTCGTCGGCAAACATTTGTCTAAGTCTCTATTGGCCCAGAAACCCGATTTGCAATTGCGTGAAAGAATTCAAATCAAGACCGCTATCTCGAAATCATTCGTGGCCGATTGGGTGGCGGTGGATCGCAAAGCCGCGGACGAACTGGTCGAAGAAGCTGTGATTCGGAGCGAATCGATTCCAAGCAGGGCTGCGCCGTATCTCGGCAACCTTATCCTTTTGGAGAAACCTGATTTCGACATGCTGCCCCCCGCTCAATCTTTCTTCAAGAACATTGCGTGGACGCACACGCCTGCCAACTGGGCAAGGGATGACCTTATGGAGATACTTCGTTCGCCCGATGCAAAAACTCGAATTGTGGGTGGAATGGTCAATGTTCGCCGAAATACTCTGACCATTTATCGTGGCGACTTGCGGGCATTGACGGTATCGCTATCGGTATTCAAGCCGACAAGTGATGGCGTCCGAATCGACCCCACCCGGTTTGCCGTAGGTGATGGCGGAATATGGATTTCTTTGGGTGAATTTGAAGCGAGTACTGAAATGGTCCTGTACATGGCCGACCCGGAATTCCGACGCAAGCTTAATGCAAAGCGGAAAGCCGAAGAACGGACGTTCGGCGGAAGTTTGCGGCGATTACGAATACAGAAAGGGTTGCGGCAGAGTGATTTCTCGCCTGTTTCCGAACGCGAAATCGCGCAAATTGAAAGCGGCGAAATCATCGCTCCGCATCGGGCGACAATCGCGCAGATTGCCGATTGCCTGGAAGTTGACGCTGATACAATCGCGACGTACTGATTCGCAACCAATTTCATCTCATTTTAATATGGCCCGACTGGTTCGCGATTTCGTTGCACTATCTCGTGACCTTGCATTCCGGAAGTAATTTCTTCAGCGCCGCGATGCCTGCATCCGTCACCCGCGTCTGACGGAGAGTGATTTCTTTCAGTCCCGGCAGCCTGGCCAGATGTGCAATGCCGGCATCGCTGATGTTCGTATGTCCGAGGCGCAGCGTTTTCAGTTCCTTTGATTCGGGAAAATTCTTCAGACCCGCATCTGTTACTTCGGTGCGGGCCAGACTCAACTCCGTCAACTTCTTGAAAGCCGGCAATTCTTTCAACGTGCTGTCGCCGATCGCAGTTGCCGTTAGCTTGAGTTTGGAGAGTCCGGTGAGGGGAGCCAATTCCTTGATCCCCGACACCGTGATGAGAGTTCGGGAAAGGTCGAGACTCGTCAGTTCTTTCAAGTTCGCCAACTCTTTCATTCCGGCATCGGACACCAGAGTGTCGGAGAGATTCAACTCGTTCAATTGGGAAAGGGGTTTCAGATCTTTCAAGGCCGAGTTTGTTACTTTGGTATGCCCGAGACTGAGAATCCGCAAACCCGAAAGTGAGGCAAGATTTTTGAAACTCGCGCCTGAAATCGCTGTGTTGTCGAGAAACAGGCTCGTCAATTTTTGAAACGAAGCCATTTCCTTGATGCCGGCATCCGTCACTTTGGTCCAGTTGAGGTTCAATGACTTGAGTTCGTGCAGCTTCTTGAGTTCTTTGAGGCCCGCATCCGTTACATCTGTATTGCCCAGGTCCAGAGTTTGCAGGCTGGTCAGTCTCGCAAGTGCCTTGAGACCAACGTCGGTGATCGAGGAGCCGTCCAGTCTCAAGGTTTCCAATGCGTTCAAGCCTGCAAGTTCCTGCAATCCTGCATCCGTGACATGCCGGCCCAGCCGGCCCAGCGTCAATTCTTTGAGATTCTTTAGCACTGCCAATTCTTTCAGCCCGAGGTCGGTCACGTTCGTTGCCTCGAGTTGCAAATGAGTCAGCGCGGTGAACAAGCTTAGCTCCTTCATTCCCCGGTCATTCATGTCGGTGTGGAACACGGAAAGCGTTGTCAACTCCTTGCAGTTGGCCAATGCCTTGAGTCCTTCGCCCGTGATCGGCGTGGAATCGAGGTAGAGTTTGGTCAACTGGGTGAGGGGTGCCAATTCCTTCAGATCTTCGTCGCCGAGGTCTGACCCTTGAAGATTCACGCTGATCCCCGAAGCATCCCGGACAATTTTCCCTCCATGCTTCTTGACGAATGACATCGCAGCGTCCACGGCAATGTCGGAGTCACCTGTAACAGCTCTCTTCGGCTCCGTTGATGGAAGCACCGGGGTGATGAGGGGCACCGGTGCGTTCTTGGAGCATGCCGACGGCATCAATAGGAGAACGAGCGCGAGTTGCCGCATAAACAAATCCTGAGTGGGTTCGGAAAGAATTGCCGGACACGCAGTCAAGAGAATAGTTTGGCGTTTGAGTCGCATTTGGTCTATATCAAACTGTCGCCGCGATCGGTATTCCGGGAGAGATGGAGATTTTGCGTGCTGACAGGCAGGCCATCCGGGAATACATTGGCGAGAGCCACACGAATGATGCCGGAAGCCGTTTCCGGGCACGGTTTTGTCCCTTGCCGCGTAAGACTGTCATCCATCGGCTACGGGTTCTTTTTCCCCACATTCCTGGAGATCCTCATGGAGGAATCCCCCCCGAATTCAGACCTGGAAATCAAGGATGCACAACTGATTTTCTCGGGTGTCTGGACGGACCTTGAGGAACGCCACGGTCGGGACAAACTGCGCTTTCCCAGGGAATTCATCTGGCTGGGTGGTGCTCCGGGGGCGGGCAAAGGAACGAATACACCTTTTATCGCACAAACTCGCAGTATCAACTCCCCTCCCATCGTCATCAGCGATCTCCTGACCAGTCCGCAAGCCGTTGCGATCAAGAATGCCGGTAAGATGGTCGGCGACCGCGAGGTCATTGGCCTGTTGTTCGACGAGTTATTGAAGACCGAATATCACGACGGCGTGATCATCGACGGGTTTCCCAGGACGGAAGTCCAGGTCGAATGTTTGAAGATGTTCTACCATGCAATGCTCGATCTCCACAACGAGTATCGCAGCACTCCCCTGGCGCGGTATTTCCGCAAGCCGATGTTTCGGATTGCGTTGCTCTTCGTCAATGAAGAAGTCAGCGTGCTGCGCCAGCTCAAAGCGCGGCCGAGAAACTCAGCGAGACAATCGACAGGTGCGCGAAACGGGAGTTGGGGTGTTGCGCGATGAACGGCCCACCGATCTCGATCCCGAGCTTTGTCGAAATCGCTACAAAACCTTCCACGACACGACATACCTGGCGCTTGAATCCCTTCAGCAGATTTTCCACTTTCACTACATCGTCGCCGAAGGCGATCTGCCCGATGTGCAGCAAAAGATCTTGAAAGAGTTTAGTTACCAGAGTTCGCTGGAACTCAATCAAGAGGTCTACGATCTCATCGGCAACATCCCTCTTGCCAGTCAATTGGGTTATCACGCACGGCAGGAACTCGTCGAAAGGCTGGAAATGTACGAGCAGGAACACGGGACGCTTTTCCAGCGCGTGGTCAAGTTGCTCGAAGAGAAAATGATGCCGATCGTCAAGTACCATGCCATCTCCGGCCACTCCCGAATCAACAGCGAGGACGAGTTGTTGGACAATCCCATCGCGATAAGGATCATGCTCGATGTATTATCGGAGCGCGGCTATCACGCGACGGTAGACATTCACCGGATGGATGTACCGGTGCGCGTGAATCCGGAAACCTGGGAGATTATTTGTCGAACGAAGAAGGTTTACCGGATCGAGATTCGCTATCCACCCTCGGACATTCGCCGGGGTCATTAATCCAGGCATCCGCCGATTCGGAAAAATTCCTCCCCCGGCGGAAAAAAATAGACTATGCTTCGAAAATGTCGATGGTCGTTCTCCGTGAATCCAGGGGCGGGACATGCCCATTACACCCCGAGCGATACCGTCTTTTCAACCCGAACATTTCCCGGAAACGGAACAGCCTACCCGGCTGGTTGAGTCCGGCGCGGTGCGCATTTCTTCGATTCTCAAGGAAGGTTCTGCCTTCTTGCGACACTCCCTTCCCGAGGAACTGAGTCAACTGGATAGATATCGCATCCTGAAAGTCCTCGGAAAAGGCGGCATGGGCGCGGTCTATCTGGCGTTCGATGCCGATCTCGATCGCAATGTGGCCCTCAAGGTGATGCTTCCGACCTGTACCGTGGACCCGGCCGCTCGTGACCGGTTTCTGCGCGAAGCCCGCACTCTTGCACGCGTGCGGAGCGATCACGTGGTTACCATTTTCGATGTCGGCGAGGATAAAGGCATCCCCTATATCGCAATGGAGTATCTGCAGGGCAGTTCGCTCGAACAAAAGCTTGCCGAAAAGGGAGTTATCACCATCGATGAAGTGCTGCGCATTGGCCGAGAAACCGCGCTTGGCCTGGCCGCTGCTGCAGAACTCGGCCTGATCCATCGCGATATCAAGCCCGCTAACCTCTGGCTGGAATCACCGCACAATCGAGTCAAGATCCTCGATTTTGGTCTGGCGCGACACGAAAAGGAAGATGTGCATTTAACTACAGCCGGCATGGTCGTCGGAACGCCGGCGTACATGTCGCCGGAGCAGGCTCGCAATGACCCTCTGGATCAGCGCACCGATTTGTTTAGCCTTGGCACCGTGCTCTATCAACTTACCACATCACAGTTTCCCTTCCGGGGTCAATCTTCGATGGCCATTCTCACCGCCCTGGCCGTCGATCGGCCGATCCCGGTTCGGCAGCTCAATCCTCGGGTTCCCAAACCTTTTGCCCATCTGATTCATCGCTTGTTGGCAAAGAAGCCGGCCGACAGGATTCAGTCCGCACGAGAAGTCGTTGCCGTATTGGATCGATTAACCCAGGAACATACCGCGCCCGTACCCATTCACGTCCGAGCTATGCGATGCCCTGACGACACTCAAAACGTCCCGCAGAACATCGACCATGAGGAGGAAAGCCGGTTGGCGGCAACAGCTTTGCCGCGTCAAACCAGCGCTGGCCGAGATGGTGGCTTCTGGGGAGTTTATTGCGCTCGCAACCGTTATTTGTTTGAGCGTAATCATGATCCAGACGCCCCGAGGAACTCTCATTATTGAATGCGATGACGAGAATGTTGAAGTATTGGTGAAAAAAGAGGGTGCAGTGATTCTCGATAAGACCCGTTCACGCGCCATCGAGTTGAGGGTCGGGAGCTACACCATTGAATTGGTGGAGCCGAAGGACGGGCTGAAACTGAGCACCGATCACTTTGAGATCGTGCCGGGGACAAAGCAACGGTTCGGGTTCACCTCGAAAAATCGAAAGAACTCGTAAAGATCAAAGAGAAGCCCAAGGAAGCCTCGATCAATGATCCCGATCGCTTCGTGGCGGAACAGGTTCTGAAACTCGATGGGGTCATTGCCCTCGATATTCTCGGCGAAGAGAATATCCATTCGATCGCGGACCTGCCGAAGACACCGTTCCATGTTGTCAAAGCGGGAGCAACGACGAAACCGATCCCGCTGGCGGTTTTTAAGGAATTGGGCCGTTGTACCGAACTGACGATTCTCCATCTGCCAAACGAAACGATTCCGGATGGCGGGCTTGCTTGCTTGCGCAGGCTGAAGCACTTGAAGGATATATGGTTGACGGGGCCTCACGTCGACGATACAGCGCTCGGGTATTTCTCGGAGTGCACGGAGATGGCGCAAATGAACCTGGTCTCACCGAAAATCACCGATGAGGGGTTGACGCACTTCAAAGATTTCACCCAATTGTACTGCGTGCAGTTTGGGTGTCCCGCAATCAAGGGTGCTGGCTTGATCCACCTGAAGAATTCTCCACAAATCAAACTTCTTGGGGTTCATCGCTCGCAGTTGGACGATCAAGCGATCAAGACCTTGATCGCACTGACCAACATAAAATCGCTGCAAATTCGCGGTACGAAAGTGAGCGCCAAAGGGCTTGCCGAACTGCAAAAGGCGAGGCCGGATCTTGAAATCGAATGGAATCAAGAAAACATCCTGCCTCAAAAGTGACTTTCGCCGAGTCGGGCGAGCGGGGGACATCAGTCCTGCGTCACCTGAAGTTTAGCCGCGACTCATACTGCGAATAGCCTGAAACGACACAATTCGCAACGAGCACGACCATCATCGTTTGCCGCTCCGCGGCGAACGTCTTGGTCTTACCGCTCCGCGGCCAAACCTGCCTCTGTAAGGAGCGTACATTGCCTTCTGACGGTGGTAGCGCAAAGCCGCAGAGCGGCAAGACAAGACGTTCGCCGCAGAGCGGCAAACGATGAGGTTGTGCCTTCACGTAATACTGTCTCATCTTTGACCGCGCCGAGTATAGCTCTTGAAGAATCTAGCCGCTTTGGTCTGGTAGTGTCTTGTTTCGACCTGATGGAGCGTGTTATACTTTGAATGGTTCGGGAACTAGTTAGCCCCTTGACATCGAATGACTGCCCGGCAACGATCCATCCTGACTTCCTACCTTCGGTCCCTTGTGGACATCCCTTGGTTTGTTCATTGTGGCAATGCCATCAAGTGAGGTTCGTCTTTGACAGACTCCATGCATAAGCGATCGTTCAACATCCTCAACGGTCTCCTCGTTTTCGTCTGCTGCTCAGGTGCAAGTACGGTGCGTGCTGCGCTGCAGGTCAGTCCAGCATCCGTCACACTCGACAATCCCGAAGCTACGCAACAACTTCTCGTTCATCCGGCTGGATCAACGCTCGACATTACACGCGCTGTCAAATACGAAGTGCTCGATCCCAAAGTCGCCGCGATCGATGCCACAGGTTTAGTCCGCCCGACCGGTGAAGGAAAAACTTCCATTGTAATCCGCAGTGGCCAAGAACAAGTTCGTGTCGAGGTTTCCGTAACCGGGTTAACGAAACCACCGCCCGTTTGCTTTGAGACGCAGATCATGCCGATTCTTACGAAGACCGGGTGTAACTCCGGTGGCTGTCACGGCAAGGCGGAAGGCAAGAACGGCTTCAAGTTGAGCGTCTTCGGCTTCGATCCGGTCGCCGATCATCAGGCTCTGGTCGTGGAAGCGCGAGGCCGGCGACTATTTGCCAGCGCCCGGTAAACAGCTTGTTCTTGCTCAAGGCCTCCGGGCAGATCGCCCACGGCGGCGGTCGACGGATGACAACGGATAGCCTGCATTATCGCCGGCTCCAGCGCTGGATTACCGAAGGGGCACGCCTCCATCCGGAAGCGCAAACTTCACCCGACAGGCACCGGCAGCGAATGTTGTCGGCATCGAGGTCGAGCCGGCCCAGCAGATCCTTGGCTTTGGCGGCACTCAGCAACTGCGGGTGACGGCAATCGACAGCGCTGGGAAGCGGTATGGCGTGACACTGGATTCGCAATACGACTCCAATGCCACGACCATTGCCACGGTCGATGGCCGGGGCTGGATTCAGGCCAACGATGTCCCCGGCCAGGCAGCCATTCTGGTGCGCTATCTCGGGCATGTGACCATTTGCCGGATCACGATCCCCCGACCGGGTGTCACGTTTCGCCCGGCCCCCCGAAGCGAATTTCATCGATCGCCTGGCCTGGGACAACTTGACCAGGCTGGGCATTCCGCCCAGCGATCTGGCCGACGATGCAACCTTCCTGCGGCGGGTCTATCTCGACACCATCGGCACTCTGCCCACCGCGGCCGAGGCACGGGCAGTTTCTTGCGGATACGCGCACCGACAAACGCGCCCAGCTCATCGACCAGTTGCTGCAACGGCCGGAGTATGCCGACTACTGGGCGATGCGCTGGTCCGACCTGCTGCGCGTCGATCGAGATGCGATCACGCCGGCCGGGGCGGTGGCCATGACGCCGCTGGCTGCGCCGGCAATTCGCGGAAAATCGACCTTACGATGAAATGGTCCGCACGATTCTCACGGCGCGCGGCAAGCATCGGCCGAGGAGGGCCGGCCGCCATCTACAAGGCACTGACGACACCCGAGGAGATGAGCCGATCGTTCAGCCAGTTGTTCCTCGGCGTGCGCATTCAATGCGCCCAGTGCCATCACCATCCCTCCGAACGCTGGGGCCAGGAAGATTACTACGCCCTGGCCGGCTTCTTCACCGGGATCGGCCGCAAAGCGGCTGCCGGGCGCGAGCGAGGCTATCTTCCCCCAGAAGGGCAGCGAACTGAACCATCCGCGCACCGGCAAGCCGGTTCCGGCGCAGGCGCTGGGCGCGCAGGCCGCCGACTTCAGCGGCTGGCGGATCGCCGGATCGTGCTGGCCCGCTGGATGACCGCGCCCGACAATCCGTTCTTCGCCCGCGCCGATCGCCAATCGGCTGTGGTCGCACTACTTCGGCCGGGGCCTGGTCGAACCGCTCGACGACATGCGCGCGACCAACCCGGCCACCAACGAACCGCTGCTGGACGAGCTGGCCAAACACCTGCGGGAAGCAAAATACGATCTGAAGGCATTCACGCGCACCCTGCTCAACTCCCGGCTCTACCAACTGAGTGGTCGGCCCGCGGCCGGTCCAACGGCAGCGACGAGCAGAATTTCTCGCACGCCATGCCCAAGGCCATCCCCGCCGAGGTGCTGCTGGACGCGATCAGCCAGGCGACCGGCGTGCCCGGAGAAGTTCAACGGCTGGCCCGAAGGCTACCGGGCGATCCAGATCTGGGACAACCGGATGCCGTCGTACTTCTTCCGCATCTTCGGCCGGCCGGTTCGCGCCAGCGTCTGCGAATGCGAACGCAGCAACGAGCCGAGCATCGCCCAGGCGCTGCACCTGATGAACTCCGAAGAGATCATGAGCAAAGTGCGGAGCAAACAGGGAACAGCCCGAAAATTGGCTCGATCCGAGAAAAAACCGGAAGAGATCATCGAGGAACTGTTCTTGAGCACGCTGTCGAGATTTCCCAACGATAAAGAGAAGGCGCTGATGATGAAGGTATTTGAGGATTCCGGAAGCGATCGGCAGGGTGCGGTGGAAGATGTGCTTTGGACTTTGCTGAATACGCGCGGGTTTGTTTACAACCACTAGCGCGAGCAAGTTCATTGTATCGGCGTTGAATGTATACTCTAGTCCACTATAATGATGTAGTGGATTGAATCTCATGCGTGCAACGTGATTCTTGGCCTTTTGAAACAGAATCAACGCAGAGGCGACTTGGACGTTCGTCGTTGAGTAACAGCGACCAGCCAACCCAACCGAGAGCAGCTATACATTGCGCGGTGGAGTATGAGACATTTTGGCGACTGGCAACGGCGACGTGGGGTACGCGTCTCGCGTGCCCGTCCGCCGAAGGCGACGCTGACGGGCACGCGAGACGCGTACCCCACGTCTCTTGTCTCATTCTTGGGCGCGAGGAGTATATCTCGAACCGAACATGCTTATGCCTTCGAGAAATGGCGTTTGCTCAAGGCCCGGAGGATGCTTTTTTGGCAAGTTGATCCTACTCCCGACATCGGGTAAGATTTGAAGTAACGCCATCCTCACGTGAGAATCCAGGGAGACTCTGGCAATGGCAAAAGCTACGAAATCTTCTGAAGGGCCTCGCTCCGCGATCAAGAAGGAGCAGTGGGAAATGCCAGTCAGTTTTGATGAAGCGGGCCGAATGGTGTCTCTTCGCGAGTACGTCGAAGGGGACCACAAGGCTCTCGCGTTCTCGTCTCTGAGTCCCGATCAACGAGCCGAAATAGCGGCAAAGCGGATCGAGATGGAGCCCGATTACGAAATGGCCTCGATCGGTGCTGGAGTCGTCAGCAAAGAGCGTGCTGTGGACGAAGTCCGTACACAGACGAAGTTGGGTCGTCGGCTGGCACAAATCGAGACCCGCGTCATCATGTACCTGATCGACGAGGCTTCGAAGAGAAGGAGCTAATGGCTATGGGCCACATTGGAGTCCGATCTCGACGCTCTCGCTGCCCGACGTCTCCCCCTGCCCCAAATGCATGGGGAGACCCCAGGGGCAAATTGCCATGATTCGAGGCTCGCTCGAATGACGATGGCGGTTCATCCGGACGGAATAAGGATGCTACAAGATGCTACAAAAATCGCCTTTTAAGGAACTCGACAGAGAGTCAAACAATTATTGATTTGATGCACTGACGAATTTCTTTGGTGAATGGGGCTCGTCCATTGGGATGGGATGTTACAAAACGCTACAAAAACTGCCTTTCGAGGAATCAAACAACCGCTTCATTGATATACTATCGAAGTTCCTTGATGATGGCGGTTCGTCGGACGGAAAAGGATGCTACAAGATGCTACAAAAATCGCCTTTTAAGGAACTCGACAGAGAATCAAACAATTATTGATTTGATGCACTGACGAATTTCTTTGGTGAATGGGGCTTGTCCATTGGGATGGGATGCTTCCAAGAAACTTCGCCTCAATCCAACGATTATTGATTTGATATTCTGGCGAAGTTACTTTCAGATGAGGGCTCGATCATCGGGGGCGGACGCTACAAAACGCTACAAAAATTGGCTTCCAGGCAATCAAACAATCGCTTAATTGATTTGCTGTCAAAATTCCTTGACGATGATGGTTATTCGGGACCGAATGCGGATGCTTCCAAGAACTAAGAGCCAATCAAACGCTTATCGATTTGATGGATTGCCGAGGTTTTTGCTGATGAGGGCCCGAAACGGGTGCAGACGCTACAAAATGCTACAAAAATCGGCTTCCAAGGAAGTGCTTGCCGAAGGTAGTTCGTCGAGACGGAATGCGGATGCTACAAAATGCTACAAAAATCGGGTTCCTTGCCGAGGTGGTTCCTCGGGACGTAATGCGGATGCTTCCAAGAAACTTCGCCTCAATCCAACGATTATTGATTTGATATTCTGGCGAAGTTACTTTCAGATGAGGGCCCGAAACCGGTGAAGACGCTTCCAAGAACTAAAGCCAATCAAACGCTTATTGATTTGATGGATTGGCGAAGTTTTTGCTGATGAGGGCCCGAAACGGTGGTAGACGCTTCCAAGAAACTTCGCCTCAATCCAACGATTATTGATTTGATATTCTGGCGAAGTTACTTTCAGATGAGGGCCCGAAACCGGGCGCAGACGCTACAAAATGCTACAAAAATCGGGTTCCTTGCCGAGGTGGTTCCTCGGGACGTAATGCGGATGCTTCCAAGAAACTTCGCCTCAATCCAACGATTATTGATTTGATATTCTGGCGAAGTTACTTTCAGATGAGGGCCCGTGATCGGCGCAGACGCTACAAAATGCTACAAAAATTGGCTTCCACGAAACTGGACAGATAATCAAACGATTATCGATTTTATCCGCTGGCGGATTTGTTCGATGAATGGATCAAAGGTCATAAAACTTCACGGAGCCAGTAAACTTTCGAATTGAAAAGGAAAAACGTCATGGCTCATTCAGTTGGTAAGAAGATCACGTGCCGAAGCGCATCTGCGCATCGGAACTTCCGGACTGATCGGCGGTCTGAGCCTGCCCTGGTTTCTGGAACTGCAAGCCAAGGCCGCCACGCCGAAGCCGGCGCAAGGCCAAGGCGTGCATCTTCCTCTTCCTGGAAGGCGGCCCAAGCCAGCTCGACATGTGGGACCTGAAGCCGGACGCGCCGGCCGAGATTCGCGGGCCTTACAAGCCGATCAGCACATCGGTGTCCGGCACGCAGATTTGCGAACACCTGCCGCTCTGCGCCAAGATCGCCCACAAATACACGATCGTGCGCAGCCACAGCCACAACGACAACGGCCACAACACCGGCTACCACTACGTGATGACCGGCTACAAGGCCGACTTCCCCGACGGCAACTCGCGCGTCCCCAACAATCACCTGTATCCGTCGATCGGCTCGATCATGTCGCGCGAACTGGGGCCGAAGACCACGGTGCCGCCCTACATCAACATGCCGCACATGATGTGCGGCCGGCGGTGCCGGCTTCTACGGCTCGGAGCATGCGCCGTTCGTCATCGAATCCAACCCCGTGCAGGCGGACTTCGAGGTCCAGGATCTGCGCGCCGCTCGAAGGGATCGACGCCTCGCGCGCAAGCTCGCCGCAGCCGGTTGCTGGCCGACATGGAGAAGCTCGAGCGGAGGGGACCGAGCCAGGGACGGGCCAAGGCGATGTCCACCTACTACCAGCGGGCCCACGACCTGATCACATCGCCGGAGGCCAAGAAGGCGTTCGATCATGCGTTCGGAGCCGGAATCGGTTCGCAAGGCCTACGGCTACACCGCCCTGGGCCAGTGCGCGTTGCTGTCGCGCCGGCTGGTCGAGGCGGGCTGCCGATTCGTCGGCGTCGACCACGGCGGCTGGGATCATCATTTCACGATCTTCCCGAGCCTGGAAAAGGACATGCTGCCCCACGTCGATCGGGCCTTCAGCGCCCTGGTCAACGACCTGGATCAGCGCGGACTGCTGGACAGCACGCTGGTGGTGATGATGGGCGAGATGGGCCGGACGCCGCGGCATCAACGCCCAGGCGGGCCGCGATCACTGGTCGATGGCCCAGAGCATTATCTTCGCCGGCGGCGGCGTCAAGCCGGGGCAGGTCATCGGCGCCACCGACAGAAAGCCTCCGCACCAGTGCCGATCCGGTCAGCGTGGAGGACATTCTGCGGACGCTGTTCCAGCAGATGGGAATCGACACGACGAAGATCTACTACACGCCGCTGGGCCGACCAGTGCCGATCGTCGATGGGGGCAAGATTATACCGGGACTGGTCTAAAGGTTGGCAACTAGCCACCATGTGCTCCCTGAGTCTTGAACAACCTATCGCCAAGTGACTTTTTCTGAAGTAGCCTTGGAACCAGTGCGATTCATTTGCCGATGGAGGATTGCAATGAGAAAGTATTGGCTGTACATCTTTTGCGTCGGAACGATTGCCATCATATTCTCCGCGACCAGTACAAATGCGAGGATTGTAGAAGACTGGCCCTCCTCCAAACTAGCTGAGAAAGCGGATGTTATCGCCATCGCCCGAGTCGTGTCTGTGCAGTACGCTAAGAAGTTCGACAAGTTGCCTGAACCGTATAACGAGCTGGTAGGGATCGAAACCAAATTCAAAATTCTCGCAACGATCAAAGGAAAAGTTGAAAAGGAGGAATTGATTTTATTTCACTACCTCCCGGCCGATGCGATAAAGGATCGGAAAGGCTCAAACACATCCAAGCCAAACAAGCTCCTGATAAGCCAAACTCCAGATCTTAATGGACCCAGTTTGGTCAGGTTTGACCGCAAAAAAGACAAGACAAAGCGGTTTCTTCTGTTCTTGAAAAAAAGATCGGATGGGCGATTCGAGTGCGTGTCTGGTCAAATCGATCCGGATATTTCAGTAAACACGTTGAATGGACCGAGCGACGATTTGGATCCCTGAGATGGGTCGGCAAGGCTTTGTTGCTTGCTTAGGAATTGGTCAAACTCAACTTGCCGTATTGCCCATTTCCGTTCTTAGGATCCTTGACTGACTGTTAAAAAGGTGCGGCGATGATTCGCTTTCTTGCAATAGCGGCAATAGTTCTTTTTGGAACCCGTTGGAGCCACGCCCAAAAGGCTCCCGAAGCAGGCTATATTTTCCCAGCAGGCGGCAAGGCCGGGACAACCGTCGAAGTCCGACTTGGGGGTTATGACTGGACCCCCGATATGGAGTTCTTCGTACACGATAAGCGCATCCAATTGATCCCGACTGGTCTTCTTGGTCCCATCCTCATTCCTGAACCTCCCTACTGGTTTGGTTCTAAGAGCAGACTCCTTGCTCTTCCTATTCCGCGCGAAGTGCCTGCCAAGCTGGTCATTCCTGCGGACTTTGCGCCCGGCCCCATCTACTGGCAAGCAGCCAACGCCAACGGATGCACGTCAAGCGGCGTGTTTACTGTCAGCAATGGCCAGGAAGTCGTTGAGGATGATCGGCGCAAGGTTCCCCAACTGCTTCCAAGCTTGCCGGTAACTGTGTCCGGTAGATTGATGAAGATCGAGGAGGTGGATCGCTATCGGTTCATCGCGATGAAGGATGGGCCGATAACCTGCGAACTTATGGCCCGGCGCATCGGTGCGAAATTCCTGGGCATCCTTGAGGTGCGCGACAATCAAGGTCGACTGGTTGCCGATGCCTCCGGAACCAACGGCATGGATACACAACTGACTTTTGCGGCAAGAGCCGGTACAGAATATGTGGTCGCCGTCCACGATGCCGATTTCGGCGGCGATCGTTCCTATGTGTATCGCCTCGGCATTACCCCAGGCCCGCGCGTTGTCGGAGCGATTCCCGCTGCTGGTAGACGAGGTGAAACTCGTGAAGTGGAGTTCGTCGTAGCCAGTGGTACGGCGAAACTCGAATTCATCCGCCGGCAGATCACTTTTCCAACCGATCCGTCGATCTCATCCTTCGACTATCGCTTGGAGAGTCCGTGGGGTGTTGCGCCGGCTTTCCCACTGATGCTGAGTGATCTGGCTGAAGTTGCCGCACATGCCAAAGGGAGCGTTCCCGGTGATTCGAGCCGAACCGGCCCGGCCTGGCTAACCGAACCAGTGGGGATCACAGGCGTTCTCGATCAGCCCGATAAGGAAGATCGCTACTTCTGTGTCTGGAAAAAGGGCGACGTCTGGTCTTTGCGGGCAGAAGCTCAGCGCATCGGCTCGCCGCTCGACGTTTCACTGGCCATCGTCGGGCCGAGCGGCAAGGAACTTGCTCGGAACGACGACTTGCCTGAAACGACCGATGCCGGCCTGGAATTCACAGTTCCTGCCGATGGCACTTATCAAATTGTCGTCAGCGATAACACGGGCAGGAGTGGTTCCCGCGCTGCCATATATCATCTTACCGTCCAGCATCCTTTCGATGACTTTGAACTTCACCTGGCAACCCAGCGGGTGGGTGTGCCCATCGACGGCAAGTTTGATCTGGCCGTGAAGGCGATTCGAAAAGGCAAGTTCAAGGGGCCGATCGTGCTGACGGTGCTTGGGTTGCCGGAGGGCATTCAGACGCATCCCGCGCTCTTTATTCCTGCGGACAAGACCGATGCGATGATTCGTTTGCATGCTGCACGAACAATGGCGACGACCGCCGGCTTTGCCACCGTATCGGGGACTTCCGGAAGTTTGAAGCACCTGGCTTCGGCCCGCCAGCCTGTCAACCTCGCACCGCAAACCCGAGGACAATCACATTGAACAGGTACTGGTTGCAAGCATTCTGAAACCGCGCTTCAAAGGGCAGCCTGTCGATCAGGACACCGGCAGAAAGGTTCATCGCGGTGCGACGTTCCCTGCCGAGGTCATCGTTCGAACGGCTTGACGGATTCCAGGGCGAAATCGTCCTTCAGATGGCGGCCCAGCAATCTTATCAGGTGCAGGGTATTACCGGCGGGGATGTCATTGTGCCGCCCGGAGTGGAGAAGACTCTTTATCCCTGTTTCATGCCGGAGTGGTTGGAAACCAGCCGAACGTCCCGAATGGGGATGATCGCAACGGCGAAGGTGCCCGATCCTACCGGGAAAATCCGCTACATGGTCGCCGAAATGACTGGCTTTATCACGATGACGGTCGAAGGGGCTTTGCTGAAGCTCTCTGCCGAGGATCACGAACTGGTAGTGGCACCGGGTCAGCCGATCGAAGTTCATCTAAAAGTTTCCAGGCTGGCGAAACTGGCCGAATCGGTCCGACTGGAACTCCGAGCGCCGGATGAGTTGGCCAGCCAGCTCAAAGCGGAGCCAGTCACCGTGCCATACGGAACAGAAAAGGCGGTATTTCGCGTCGTGGCCTCGGCAACATTGCAAGGAATGCACACCTTCACCATTCGGGCGACTGCACTGCAAGATGGAAAGTATCCAGCAGTTTCTGAGACGACTGTTTCGGTTGAATTTGTTCCTGCCGAACCCGCTCGCCGTTAAAGAGCAATCACGGTTTCTCTCGTTCCCACGCTCCGCGTGGGAACGCACGTCGGGACGCTCTGCGTCCCGGCTTTGCGCGCTGCCCGTGCAGTGACGGGCGCCGGAGAGAGGCAGGACGCAGAGCGTCCCGACGTGCGTTCCCACGCGGAGCGTGGGAACGAGGAGACTGCCCGCGTCGAAAGTCCTGTCGCGTCCAGCGAAAAGTCTCACAACTTCGGTGCAGGTCTCCCGCGATCATGGCTTTGGCTTCGGTTTCTCCAGACCCTTCGGCCAGGCAAATGCTTTTCCCTTCTTAGGGTCGTACCCGGTCAGATGGCCGGCCCCCTTTCGATCGACTGGTTTCGAGTAACGCCAGGGGTTATTTCGGAACACTTCCCCAATTAACTTGGCCAGTCTGGGATCATATTCTTCACGCGCCTTGCGAGTGCGGACGTGGTTATGGTCGTGATCCGGCGGGCGATTGGTGTCGAAGAAAGATTGAACGCCCTCGGCCCAGTATTCCTCCTTGTTCGTCGCGGCGTATTTGCCCTTCCACAATCCCTCGGCCATGGCTCGGTCGTAAATCTTCTTGAGCTCCTTGTCGAAATCGTGATCGATCCGGTTTAGTCCCATCAGATGAATGGCGTGAGCAAACTCGTGGACCAGGATATTCTCTTCTCTGTAGGGATCGCCTCGAAAGCCCAGCAGATTTTCCTCACCACAACTCACCGCTGGTCTTTGACGAGTTGGCCCCAGCCCGCGCGCACGGCGATCCCAATATTGCTTCGGCGTCAAATCGCTGTGTTCCGGAATGTCTGTCGTCAGCTCATCGACGGCCATCACGACAAATCGGCACTTGCTTTCAATCAAGGCATTCCGAATATCGGGGCGTGGCTCCAACATATTGTCGATGAGCCAGGCCGCTTCGAGAAGTGCATAGCTGGAAGCCTTTGCTGAACCAAGTACCGGAAAACCCGATGCGCTGACGTACTGAGTGTAGTAAGCAGGATAGCTGGGAGGCGGAGTGGTCACTCGGAGTTTCGATGGAGGCGAAGCCTGAAGCAACACAATGCGTGGAGCGGGAGCCGGCTCAGGCGGTGCGGCGAGTACTGCCTTGCTTGAGGAAATCAAAATGAAGGAGAGGATCATGTACGAGGTCGATTGCATAAAGTTCCTCGTGGAGCATGGCGATATCCCAGGGCGGCGCTTCGCTAGCCCGCCGATGAGTATTCAGGCCAACGGCCTGGATGATACCAGCCCAGGGCCAAGCGCAGCGCCGCCCTGGGATTCCCACAACGCCGCCCTGAGATTCCCTATGCCAGCAGTTCTTGAATCACATGGCCATGAACATCGGTCAATCGGCGATCGATGCCATCGTGCCGAATCGTCAATTGGGTGTGGTCGATGCCCAGCAAATGCAGAATCGTGGCGTGAATGTCGTACACTTCGGTCGGGTGCTTGCGGTCGGCCGGCTTGTAGCCAAAATCATCGCTTGGGCCATGTGAGATCCCACCTTTTATCCCACCCCCGCACAACCAGTTGGTGAAGCAGTATGGGTTGTGATCCCGACCCTTGCCGCCCTGGGAACTTGGCATCCGTCCGAATTCGGTCGTCCAGAGAACGATCGTGTCGTCGAGCAAACCCGTTCGCTTCAGATCGGCAATCAGGGCCGCAGCCCCGCGGGCCATGCCGTAAGCGAGCGGGCCGTGATCGCGTTTCACGTCCTCGTGCGAGTCCCAGTTTCGGCGCGGAAAGCCGTTGTCGTTGCCGCTCCAGATCTGCACGAAGCGCACGCCTCGTTCGAGCATTCGTCGGGCCACCAGACACTTGCGCGCGAAATAATCGGTCTCCTCGATCGGATTGATTTCCTTGTCGAAGGCCGTCTTGCCGTGGTCCAGTCCATAGAGCTTCAAGACCTGTTTTGGCTCCTTGCTCAAATCGAGTGCCTCGGCGCTGCCAGTTGCATCCGGGCAGCAAGCTCGTAGTTCTTGATGCGAGCGTCGAGGCGCTCGTCGCCGGGACGGGCCTGGGCATGAGCACGGTTCAAATGGGCCAGCACGTCGATGCCGGCCTTATCGGATGTGCGCGTGACAAACTTGAACCGCTCGTCCGGGAAAAGATCCTCGATCGGCGTCTTGCTGCCGGGATAGATGACTGCACCCTGGTGCTGGGCAGGAAGAAACGCAGAATCCCAGTTCTTCGTCCCGTTCGAGGCAAGCCCGCGATGATCGGGAAGGACCACAAACGCCGGCAGATTCTCGTTCATGCTGCCAAGCCCATAGCTTACCCAGCAACCCATGCCGGGAAACCCTGGGCGATTGAAGCCAGTCGTTTGCAATAAAGTGCCTTGCGAATGCACTCCCGTCTTGCCGATCATGTTGTGGACAAAGGCAATCTGATCGACCACGTCCCCAAGCGGGCGAACCACCTCGGAGAGCATTTTCCCGGACTTGCCGTAAGGCTTGAATTCCCAGATCGGCCGAAGCCAGGGGCCAAGTCCGTTCTGAAAAGCTTCGACATGCTCGCCAAACTGCGACGGCTTGCCGTCCTGCTTGATCAGCTCGGGTTTGTAGTCGAACAGGTCGATGTGGGAGGCTCCACCCGCCATGAAGAGTTGCACGACCCGTTTCGCCTTGGGCGCATGGTGTAGCCCACCATCAGCGCGCAGCTTCTCGCCGCCCGCAAGCAGTTGTTCTGCACCCAAAAGCGAGGCCAGGGCGATACCGCCCAGCCCGCCGCCGGATTGCCAAAGAAAGTCGCGACGATTCATGATCGAGTCTCCGGTCAATCGACAAAAACGAATTCGTCCAGGTTCAGAATCACCCGGCAAGCGTTGGCGAGGCCATATTCCTTCGCATACGGGATCAGAGAGTCCAGTTCCAACCTGGTCGGCTCCCGGCCCAGAGCCAGCTGGATTGCCGCGCTAAGCCGGCCCGCGTCATCAACTGCCAGTTTCTCGACGCGCGCTGCAAAATGCTTGCTCATCGCCAGGGCCAGGGGGTTGTTCAAGAGCGCCAGGGCTTGCTGGGGTGTGAGTGTCTGATTTCTTCGATCCACGGCAAGAGAAGGATCCGCGCAATCCAGCGCCGCCATGAAAGGCTGCTGTTTCGAGCGCACCACAAACCGATAGATGGCGCGGCGATGCGATTTGGGGTCGTCGGGATTGTGCAATTGATATTCGTAATGCGGCGAATGCTCCGGCTTCTGGACGACGAAATCCTGAAAACTGGGTCCACCCATGGTGAGATCGAGTTTTCCTGCCACGGACAGGATCGAATCGCGCACGGCCTCGGCTTCCAGCTTGCGCCGATTCTGCCGCCACAGGTATCGATTATCGCTATCGAGCTTGACGCCATCCTTATTGGTCGATGAAACCTGGCGGTAAACGGCACTCATCACGATCAGCTTGTGGAGTCTTTTCACTGACTGATGTTCTCGTAGATCCCCGGCCAGCCAGTCCAGCAATTCCGGATGCGTCGGCAGTTGACCCATTCTTCCGAAATCGTTCGGTGTTTCGACGAGACCTCGTCCAAAGTGATACTGCCAGACACGATTAGCCATGACCCGCCAGGTCAAGGGGTTTGCCGGATCGGTGAGCCATTGTGCCAGTGCCGCCCTGCGGTCGGCCTCGTTGTGATTGGCCGGGAGATCGAATCGACCATTGATGCCGGGAATCGCAGCGATCGCACCGGGTTCGACTTCTTTTCCAGGTCTGGTCACATCGCCGCGCGGCAAGATATGGATGATGCGCGGCTTGCCGCCGAACGGGCCTGTGCCGGAAAAAGCTCCGCCACTGGTGTGAATTGCGCCGATGTAGGCCACACGTTGAAGTCCAGCGATTTTTTTCAGATCACGTTCGATTCGCTGTAAGTCCGCTTCGGCAGCAGCCAGTTCCGCGCTGCCTTTTTCCCCCAAAGCAGCTTTGAGCAAGTCATCGCGACGGCTCGTCAATTTCTTCAATTCTTCAGCGGAAACTTTAGGACCGGGAGGGTAAATGCCATCGGTCAGATTGGACTTTCGCCATCGCACTGGCGCTTCGATGCTGTCGAGCGCTGAAACGGCCACCCCGGCAGCTCGGTTCTTGCCTTCACCATCGACGGCCTCTATTTCGGCCAGCGCGAGCATGAAGTCGTTGGCGAGCCGATGTACCAGTTTCGTTGCAGTGAGCCGAATGTATCGAGCCGATTTTCCACCGCAGACGGCGATAATGGGGGCCGTGCCCGGATTGGGAAAATCCCTGGAAGTCTGATCCATGATGACCGCGACACCCATCTTGAACGTCGGATCATCGGATGTTTCGATCTTGAACCGGACCGGGAAGCCGAACCCCGCGCCGATTTCGTTGAACTCATCGTGAGTCGGTCGAAGGATGACTTTTTCCAGTCTTACGGAAACGCCAAGATCGACTTGAACCCATTTCGTTAGAGAAGCAGATGATGCCAGTTGAGAATGGTAGCCATATTCCGGCCTCTTGGGTCCGCCGACTGATTTTTTGGCATCCGACAACTGCCTTTCCAGTTCGACGAATTCTTTACCCGCCAGCTTGCGGGCGCTGGCGTCGATTGCGGTCATTTTTGCCGACATCGCTTTCTTGCGAGATTCAAGTTCTGCCCGCTGTGCTGCGACCTTCGGATCGGCATCGTACTTTCGGTCGGTTCGATCGATCGCCGCGAAGACGGCCTGGAGTTTATAATAATCCTCCTGGCTAATCGGGTCGAACTTGTGGTTGTGACACTGGGCGCAGTGAACCGTCAAGCCCATGAATGTGCCGAGAGTATTGGCAACGAAGTCATCGCGGTCGAGATGCCGGGCGACTTTTCCATCGATCTTCGACTCGGGGACTTCGACGTGTCCGATGAAATCCCAGGGGCCAGCTGACAAAAAGCCCAGGGCTTCAATGCCATCGACCGTTCCGGGAAACAGGACATCGCCGGCAATCTGTTCCTGCACAAAGCGCCTATAAGGCTTGTCGGTATTCAGGGCGCGAATCACGTAATCGCGGTACGGCCAGGCATTGGGGCGAGGCTGATCCTTGTCGTAGCCGTGCGTCTCACCAAAGTGAACGACGTCGAGCCAGTGCCGTGCCCAGCGCTCGCCGTAATGGGGAGAAGCCAGTAGCCGATCGACCTGTCTTTCGTAGGCATCCGGACGATCATCTTTGAGGAACGCTTCGATCTCAGCCGGTTCGGGCGGAAGTCCGATCAGGTCGAAATAGAGCCGGCGGATTAGCGTTCGTTTGTCGGCCAAGGGTGAGTAGGGCAGCCCTTTCTCGACGAGTTTGGTCATCACGAAAGCATCGATCGGGTTTTCGATGCGTGCCTTTCGCACCGGATCTTTAACAAAGGAAGGAATTTTGAGCCGGCCCAGAGGTTTCAACGACCACCAATCTGTGGGTTGGTGCCCGGAGGAACTATCATCCGGCCATTTTGCTCCCTGGTCGAGCCAAAGTTTCAGCGTGGCGATCTCCTGGGGATTGAGACGGGTTTCCTTGGGCGGCATCGCTTTTTCCTTGTCCTGAGTCGTGACGCGCTGGATGATGAGACTCTCCGAGGATTTGCCCGGAACGAGCACGACGCCGCTTTCTCCGCCTTTGAGGGCATCCTCCTTGCGGTCGAGACGAAGTCCGCCTTTGCTCTTGGTCGCGCCATGACATTCGGTGCAATGCCGAGTCAGGATCGGCTTCACATCTTTGGTGAAGTCAACCGGATTGCGTGCATCCGAATTGGGTTCTTTTGCCTGCGCCAGTGGCGAAAGAAGTACGGTGAGCGCGGCATACAAAAAGATAATAAGTCGGCCCATCGGCAGCACACCTCAGGTCGGCATGAATCGGAAGGAACAAATATACTTTAGCAGATTCTCAGCGGTGGAGAATCTTCAATTGAGTCAGATGCGGTGGCGTTCATCGATCCGCGGAGCCACAGCGCGGCAGAGCCGCAACCGGTTCCCAGGGTTCGCAAAGCCTCACCCTGGGCTTTACTGCGATGCCCTTCCAGGCCTTCCAGGGCTTGGTAGTTGCGGGTCGAGCCCTCAAAACCATCGATGCCCAGCCCTGGAAGGGCGATGTAGTACAGCCCAGGGTGAGGCTTTGCGAACCCTGGGAACATCAACCTCCGAAGCCTTCTTTGAGCGATGCAAGAATTTTTGGACATTACGCAGTACAGAGGATACCGAGAAGACAATCACAAACTTTTTACTATGGGAGCAGGCATCCACTCCGGGAATTCATCCCAGGGCCATAGTGGATGAGGGATTCGGCCGTAGGGATAATTCCAGAAGTCGGCTGGCGCATACCCGGGCGCACGAACAACCAGAATGCGCTTTGCCCGGGACTCGTAAGCTGCCCGAAATCCGCAGGGGCTTTTTGCGACCAGCAATTGGGCCGTGAATGGGTCGATCCCGGCGGTCTGGAATAATTCAGGAGCAAAGTGCGGCCCCGAGCGCGTGGTCACTATGATGTGGATGTTCCCTATTCTGAGCACCACAGATGTCCCCATGTCGATGGCCATGTTTTTCGCCAGATGACCCGACATCACGAACCTCCCCTCGAAAATGTGGGCTACTCGAACCGTGGCCAAAAGCGGGACAGAGTGTTCATGGTCGCGTTTGCCGCCCAACGGAGTGGAGAATTCCGCGCCAACTCCACGGGAAACTGCTTCGGCGACCAATTCCGGATCAACCAATGTTACCAGTGCCGGCCGTAGCCAGTCATACTTTAACATCTCGCGCAGAACGTGATTGCTGTCACCCGGAGCACCCGAAGTGGTCGCATCGGCGCTATCGCTCAGAACGACCAGTCCCTGCGATTCCGAGAAAGCGACACGCACGCCCTCTGCTACGTTTACAAGTTCCGGCAAATAATCCCGACGATGATTCCAGACAAAGTCGGACAACTCCGCGCAGCGATCGCGCGCCAGCTTTGCATCGCCATCGGTCACCACAATGACCGATGAGCCAAGCTCCGGGATGTCGAGCCAGGGCTGCACGGTCGCCAACCCGGCCGTGAGAATTCGCGGATCGCGTTCCCACTCTTGCAACTGTTCGCGGATCGAGTAACTGATGCTTCTCGAATCCTGGGTGTGTGCTCTCTCGGCCGGAACAACCAGAGGCAATTTTTGAAATGCGGTAACCGGTCGAGATCCGGTGAGAAGACGATGGAGCACTTTCGCACGCGCTGTCCCGTCTCAAAAACATCGATATGCGGAGCGGTATGGTAAAGCACCAGTGCATCCGCCGACCGTACCATCCGGTCTGTGATATTGGCGTGCAGGTCGAGCGTGGCAACCAGTGGAATTTCGGGGCCAAGCAGTTGGCGATATGCTTGAAGTATAGCGCCTTCCACATCGAAGACATTTTCGGAAACGAGTGAACCATGCAGGGCGAGTAACACTCCATCTACCGGCAGCGCAGTTCGCAGCGCTTCGAGCAATTGCTCGCGAAGCCAGGTAAAAGTCTCAGCTGTTGCCGGTCCCGAGGGCCAGGCCGGCAGCCGAACCATCCCTACGATTGTCGGTTTTTCCGGCCATAGCCGCAATGACTGGATAAACCCGCCCAGCTCATTCATTTGGGCCATTCGCTCGACCAGTTCCTGTCCGGCGACGATGGCGAACGTCTCGAAGTCAGTGCGCGTGGTGGGCAAGGGGTTGAAGGTGTTGGTCTCCTGCCAGAGTTGACCGATCGCAATACGCATGGCATTTCACCACAGCTTCAGAGTGTTCAAAACAGTGTTCAGTTTTCAGTGTTCAGTTTTCAGTAATAACCATCAGGGCGAAGGCATAATCTGACACCCCAATGTCTTTAACTGAACACTGAACACTGAACACTGTTCACCGTTCAACCCATCCCAGCAACGGCAACGTCCAGACGGCCCAGGGTCTCTTCGACATCAACCTGGGTCATGGCAGCACAGAAGCCGTGATGGCATGCTGCTCCGCCGTAATCGTGAAAGTAGACACCCTGTCGAATTGCCGATGCGATAAATCGCAGCATTTGTTCGCGCTGATGGAGTACCGCATCACGGTAATTGCGGATGGGCTGCTCAACACCGAAATAGATGCCGAATCGCGCTCCCAATCCCTGTACCTTCGCTGCCACGCTGCGTCGGGCAAAGATCGCGTTCAAGCCATCGTATAACGTGTGCGCCATGGCATGGATATGGTCGTAGAAACCTGGGGAACGATAGACCTTCACAGCGGCAATCGCAGCGGCAACCGACACGACATGGCCGTTGTATGTGCCGCTGTGTTGACAGTCGCCGATGGGCATCAACCGGTCCATGATGTCGCGCCGGCCTCCGAACGCGCTCAGCGGAAAGCCTCCGCCAACGGCCTTGCCCAGCGTGCAGAGATCGGGTGTGATGCCAAGATATTCCTGCGCTCCGCCGGGGCACATGCGGAAAGCGCTCAATACCTCATCGAATAGCAACACCACACCGCTTTCGCGCGTTCGGCGACGAATCGTTTCCATAAACTCTTTGTCGGGTACGATGCAGCCTGCGTTGTAATAGACCGGCTCGCAGATCACCGCAGCGAGTTCATGGGCATGGCGTCGAAACGCTTCTTCAAAGAGATCGACGCGATTGTAGGGCACGACGACGAGATTGCGATCGAGTCCTTCCGGAAGGCCCGTTGAGCCGGGGTACTTGGTCGGCGATTCTTCAGGCCCCAATTGATTCGCCGGCGTTCCGATGGCGTACATGACCTGATCGTGATAGCCGTGAAAATTGCCTTCAAACTTGAGGATTTTGGTTCGGCCCGTGAAGGCCCGGGCGAGCCGCAGCGCGTGCATCGTGGCCTCGCTGCCGGAACCCGTAAAACGAACGCGTTCCAGACATGGAATGGTTTCGCACAAAATCTGCGCCAGCTCGCTGTGAAGTTCGTTTTCATAGGAGCAGGCTGCCCCACGGTCGAGTGCTGCATCCACGGCACGACGAACCCGAGCATCGCCGTGTCCCAGGAGCGTCGCGCCATGACTACAGCAAAGGTCAATGTAGGGCTTGCCGTCGAGATCCCACACGCGGCAACCTGCCGCGCGGTCAAAGAGCATGGGGTGCCCGACCGCCCGGTTGACGCGCGTGGAGGCGCTCACACCACCGGCGAGGTATTGCTTGGCAAGCTCAAATTGTTCGGTGACTTTGCTCATTCCAAGTTCCAAGTTCCAAGTTCCAAGTTCCAGGTAGATTGTTGTTACCATGAGTCGGGAGGTTGAACCTGTATCGACCTCTGCAACTTGGAACTTGGAACCTGGAACTTGGAACTAAGAACGGTGATGGAGTTTCGCCATGGTGATCGTGGGCAGCGATTCTTGCCGGATATTCGGTGTGGTCATAAATGGTACTCGCGGGCAAGAGGGTTACTTTTTCATGGGCTTGAGCTTCCACGATTCATCGAAAAACTCGGCCATCACGATTTTCCCTGGATACCTGGCATTGGGCGGTGTCGTTACATCAATGATCGCCCAATCTGGTAACTTGGGAATCTGACGGGCGTTGTTCAGGTAATCGTATTCGCGATACGTTACACCACTGTTCAGCACTACGTACTTCTTCGGATTCAGCGGATTCGGGAAGATCATCGCGAGAGCATGCGTCTTCGAACTTGTCCCTTTTCCGGACACGAAGATTTCATTTTCTTTCCATGAGATCGGCAACTTGTCCGAGATTTTTTTCAAGATCGCGTTGCTCGATGGGTCGCCCCAGAGAATCAGGTTGCTGTTCTTGATGTCGTCTTCGGTGATATCCTTGTCGTCCTTGACGATCGCCTCGCCTCGGAACTGCTGCCGCCAGTGCGTGATAGCGTGTTTCATCTCGCGATCTGCCCAATTGCCAACTTCTTCGTTCATGGGCCGGCCGGTTGGTCGAACCATGATGAAGCGATTCAGGAACGCATCGTCGATTGGCCCCTGAAGACCATGCTTTTTTACCAATCCTTCAGCGGTTGCGGAGTCTGCTCGAGACCAGCTTTTGCCATTCTTTCGCGCATGAATGGTCAGCGATCCATCCTTGTTGCGTGCCGGTAAGGCGATGTCCTGGTCATCAATGGTTATGGAGAGCTTGTCCAATTCGAGCGAAGCGGGAGGAAAATGGAGGGTCAATCCAGTCACTCCGAGCGTGGTGAGCTTGACCTTTTTCTTATCGATGATTTCCCCTTCAACTTGCGCTTTCGCCCAGTGTTCTTGCATGGCGTCGATTGTAATCCAGTAACATTTGTTGTAACGCAGCGTATAAGTCGTGAACTTTACTTTCTCCGGCAAGGCGGGGCGACCCTTCTCGGCAAATGCGTCAATCCGTCTGGCGACTTCCATTTTGGCGTTCTTTTCCCAGCCATGCCCGGCACCGGGTCCGATGATGTGGGTCAACTCCATCCCTTCCGCTTTCATAGCCTTGGCCATCATGTCGGCAGCCTGCTTTTGGTTGTCCTTCTCGCCGCTGTAGGCAACCGTAGGCAGATTGAAGATATTTAATGCGTAATCGGTGCAGTCGTAGAGATGCCAGAGTTTTTTCTCGTAGTCCGGTGCGTTGGAAACATCCTCACCCTGAAACACTTTCAAAAAGTCGCGCGTCTCACTGAATCCGGCACCCGGTGAAGCCGCACACCATTTGCCTGGATAATGAACTGCGAATTGCCAGCAGGCAGCGCCGCCCATCGAGAAGCCGCGAATGACGAGCCGATCGTCGTCGATCGGATAGTGTTTCTTGACATCGGCGATGCCTTCCAGCACATCGACTTCACCGGCGAATTTATTGGCATTGCAATAGCGGCCATAAGGATGCAACACGAAGGCTCCTTCGGGGGCAAAATCACCCATATTGCCGGTTCGGCCCTGAATAAAGTTGATCTCGCTAAGCGTCTCGCCGCGTCCGTGGCACCAGATATCGAACCGATGTTTATCGGGTTTGCCAGGCTGATAATTCTTCGGCACGATCAATCCGTAAGGCTGCACGGAGCCGTCAATTTTGGAGATGTAGCCGCGCACGATTTCGCCCGTTGCCGTGGTCCAGGGATGTTTGCCCTCCTGGAGCGACTTGGCGCGAGCCATTCCCGTTTGCAGCAGTTTCTTGGCGATGTTGACCTCGTTCTTGACAAAAATCTCATCGTACTTCAGGCCGTAGTAGATGGCATTGAAATAAATCTGCACATCCGGCAACAGCGAGAGCAGATCGGGCTTATCCTTGAGCGTGGCTTTGAGCGAATCGATCTCTTTACCGAGCAAATCGAGGCCCATTTGCAGCTCTTGTTTGTCCTTGTCGGAAAGGACATCCTTGGGAGACGGTGGGATCTTCCGGACCTTATCGGGCAGATTATCGCCGGGACCATCGGCATAGGCAGAAGGGAAGGAGATCAGAACGAGGTGCAGAACCAGCAGCAAACGCATGAGGAAGTTCCTTGGAGAGAAGTCTTGATTTTCACTACAGGCGGAAAGAAGATGATACCATTCTGAACAGGGGGAAGGAAAGTGGCCACTTTGCGAATTGAAAGAAGCCGGCCTTCTCCAATGCTATTCACGGAGAAGTAAATATGCTGCGTTTGTTGATTGCAATCTGTTTGCTCTCGTTCATTCCTTCGGTCAACACGGCTGCCGACCCCGCCTTTACCCGCAAAGAGGACGTGATTTACGGCCGAAAATTCGGCGTTGCTCTGACGATGGATGTTTTCACGCCGACGAAAGATGCCAACGGGGCCGGGATCATTTTCGTGGTCAGTGGCGGCTGGTTTTCCGCGAAGGAGAACATAAATGTCGGGTTTATCGATCTATTTGTGAAACGCGGCTACACGGTCTTTGCAGTGGTTCACGGCAGCCAGCCGAAGTTTACCATTCCTGAAATCCTCGACGACATTCACCGGGCCACTCGCTTTATTCGCTATCACGCCAAGGACTACGGCATCGACCCGAATAAACTCGGCATCACCGGCGGCTCGGCGGGCGGGCACCTTTCGCTCATGCAAGGCTGCGGGGGCAAAGATGGAGATCCCAAGGCGAAGGATCCGGTCGATCGTGTTTCGAGCCGTGTTCAAGCGGTTGCCTGCTTCTTCCCTCCTACAGACTTTCTGAATTACGGGAAAGAGGGTGAGAACGCTCTGGGAGTTGGAACTTTGGTTAATTTTCAAGCACCGTTTGCATTCAAGGAATTCGACCCCAAGGCGCGGACGTTTCATCTGATCACCGATGAAGATAAGCGCAAGGAGATCGGCAAAAAAATCTCTCCCGTCTATCTCGCGGACAAAAATTCCGCCCCCGCCCTGATCATTCATGGCGATGCCGACAAACTGGTCCCGATCCAGCAAGCTGAGTTGATGGTCGCAGCATTGAAAAAGGCGAACATCCCTGCTGAACTGGTCGTGAAAAAAGGAGCGGTTCACGGCTGGGGAGGTATGGACAAGGACATTGTTCTCTGTGCCGATTGGTTCGATAAGCAGTTGTTGAAGAAATAGTCTTTTTTCCGCTTCGGCTTTCCTAATCATAATCCGATTGAGATTAAGATTATGATTATGATTAGGAAAGCTGGCCTCTTTGGACGTGGGCCATATAGTGGGGTCGCTTATCAATCGTTGAGGCCATGCGATGCCTTCACCGTTTCCAGGAATGAACCCGTACATAGAACGGGCATCCATCTGGCACGATTTTCACGAACGCTGGATTCCACTCGTCGCGGAATTGATCGGCGCAAGTTTTGCCGCGCGTATTTTGTCCGAATTGACGAACAAATGTATATTCACGAACAGTCGAGTGAAGATCGCCGTTTTCTGGGCAGAGGTGATGTTCTGGTACCTGCACTCTCGCCAAACATCACCAGCGCGGTCGCAGCCAATGCAGTGTTGGAAGCCCCAGCTGAAGTTCGACAACCTGCTGTCGATCTCGAAGGGCAATCATTTCTCGAGATTCGGGATCGCGACCGACACGAATTGGTCACCGTTGTGGAGCTACTGAGCCCGTGCAACAAGTACATGGGCCCGGACCGTGAGCAGTATCTGGCGAAGGCCCGGCAATTGCAGCGGAGCCGGGCCCATTTCGTCGAAATCGATTTGCTGCGCGGCGGGCCGCGCATGCCCTGGCTGGACATGCCCGAGTGCGACTATTGCGTGGTCGTCAGCCGGGTCGAGCGACGGCCCAAAGCCGGTTTCTGGCCGATTCGCCTGCATGAACGCTTACCGGAGATCCCGATTCCACTGCGGCACGGAGATTCCGATGCTCGCATCGATCTGCAGCAAGTGCTGAACCGCATCTACGACGCCGCCGGGTATGCCTATCACATTTATAGCGGACCGCCGGAGCCACTCCTGTCGACGGAAGACGCAGCTTGGGCGGCTACGTTGGTAGGTGCCGGGCAGGGTAGGTAAGGCATCGACCCAGATACAACGAACTTTAGTTCAGCTTCCCTTCATCCAACTCCACTCCCAATCCGGGCGATTCCGGGACGATCGCCACTTGCGGACCGAGTTGCAAAGGCTCCTTGATGATGTCCCATTGATGGTAGAGGGGGCCAAGAATGTCGGCGGGATAGGTTTCGCAATCGATCGTCGCACATGCTGCGGCCAGATGCAGCATCGCGGCCGTGGCGATGCCGAGTTCGAGATTGCTGCCCATGTGACACGCCAGCCCCGCCGCCTTGGCGAGATGAGCGATCTCAAGGGCAGGAACGATCCCACCGTTCTTGCCCGGATAGACGCTGATGACATCGGCAGCCCTCGCTGCGGCAACAGTCCACGCTTCGGCAAGGTTGAAAGCACTCTCATCGGCCATGATCGGGATTCGTGTGCGCGTGCGAAGATCGGCCAGTGCACCGGGATCGCCGGGCGGGATCGGCTGCTCGATGAGTTGAATGTCGAATTCTTCCAGATAGGGGAGCATCTTTTTCGCAGTGGCGAGGGACCAGCCGCCGTTGCCGTCCACCGATAGCCAGACATTTGGGCCTACGACTTTGCGGATGGCGCGGAGCCTTTCGATGTCTTCCGTCGGCTCAATACCGACTTTTACTTTGACGTGTTTGGTTCCTTCCATCACGAAACGCTGGGCAAGATTCGCGGCCTGCGTGGGCGGGAAGCCGCCAACAACCATCTTGATCGGCACTTTCTTTCTCACCGCGCCGCCGAGAAGCTGGTAAACCGGAACCTTGAACCATTTGCCGGCAATATCCCAGAGCGCCATTTCGATCGCGGCTTTGGCGAACGGATGCAGTTTGATCTCCTCATCGAGCCGGGTTCGAATCTTGCTTCGTTCCAGCGGGTCGGCCCCGATGAGCAGAGGAGTAAGAAACTCATCGATCACCGCTTTGCAGCCTGTGGCGTTCTCGCCGTTCCAGCGCGGGCCGACCGTTGCCTCACCCAGGCCGATGATCCCGGCGTCGGTGACAACTCGCAGTACGACGTAATGGGAATGGACGTGCTCGCCATGAGCGGTTTTCATGGTCATGCCCGCTTTGAGAGGCACGCTCACCAGGAAGGTTTCGACGCGGGTGATTTTCATGAGACGTTCCCATGATGCTTTTCGGATCGGGGCCGATCTTCATCAGAAAGGTATTTTTCGCTTGAAGTCAAGATGCCAATCAGGAGATTGGCGTTCCCGGGAACGCCGAACTGCTTGGTCGCCGGAACGTGGCTGACCGATCCAGGCATTGCATGTCGTTTTCCTTACGATAATTAAAACCCACTTGATTCAATGGCAATTGACCGGGCGGAATTGCGGAACTTCAAAGAACGGAATCCTGCATGTTCGATTTCTATCCGGCTTACGAGGAACACTTTGCCCAGGTGCAACTTAGCCTCTTCATGCTGGGCATGGGGGCAACGCTCTATGTCGGCGACTTTGTCAAGGTGCTGCTGCGGCCTCGCTCGTTCGTGGTCGCCCTGATTGGCCAGATCGTTTTCTCCCCACTGATCGCCCTGGCCGTCATTTCTTTGTTCGGCTTGACCGGCGGCATCGCCGTCGGCCTGATCCTCACCGCGGCGATGCCCGGCGGCGCAACGGCGAAAGCCTTCGTCATTCTTGGCCGCGGCAGCGTCCCGCTCGCCATCTCACTGACTGCGGCCACGACGCTGGCCACCATCGTGACCGTGCCGTTAACACTCCAACTCTGTGCGCGTGAATATGTCTCCGACAACTTTGACATGCCGACCGCGCGCATCGTTCGCGACGTCGTCTGTTTCGTGTTTGTCCCGCTTGCAGTGGGCATGTGCCTGGGCACGCTTTGCCCGCGCCGCCGACAGGCCCTCCGTCGCTGGTCGATTCGGGTCGGTTCTTTGGTTATCCTGGCAATGATCATTTGCGCCCTCGGCAGCCAGCGAATCCGCCCCGGCGCACGCGGCCTGGCCGTGCCGATCGCCATTGTCCTCTTCGGCTTGTTCTGCCAATGGACCAACATGGCTCCCTTTCGTCTGCTGGGTTGGCCGCGCCCCGACAAAGTCAGTGCGGGTATCGAGATCACCATGCGCAACATGAACCTGGCTTTGCTGCTCAAGGCCAGCCTATTTCCCGAGAGCGGCACGACCGAAGGTGCCACCATCGGCATGGAAGTGATGTTTGTGGTGCTTTTCTATGCGGGCGCGGCATTCTTCCTTGGCTTGCCGATGGCACTCAGATACCGGCGAATAGCACGCCGCGAGCTCGATGCTGCCACAATGTGAAGGAATCCCTAACCGAGAAATCGGCCCAGTACGTTCTTCGTCATTCGGGATGTTTCTTCGTCGCAAAGCAGACCCGTTGAATAGGTGATTGACCCCACCGAGAATACTGCGCCGCCATTGGGTGTTTCAAAAAACACCATCTGAGCGCCGCCCTCGTCGACGTTGAGCCCTTTGGCCAGCAGTTGAATGTTCCTGGGCGAACTGGGAGTTATCTTGTCGGTTTCGTGGCCGGAAGTCGCCGTCGCCGTAACGCTGATGCAGGATTTTCTTGCCGAAGATGTCGCCTTTCTTCAAGCCCGTTCCGCCAAAAATCCAGTGATCCGGCTCAAGGACTTCATACGGCGCGGAGGTCATCGCGCCCGCGTCGCTGAAGACGACACCCAGAAGATTGGCTTCGCTCTCGCAAGCGGCGTGAAATCGACTTTCCTTGTCTGCGGGCCAGGGATTTAAGCAGCGCATTGCCGAATTTTCCTCAAGATACTCGATGGCACTGTTGATGCCGTTGCCTCCCAGATACATGAGGTTACCGCCGCGCTCGAAAACCCACGACTTCACTCGACGATACATTTCTGCGGACCAGTACTCCGGATGGACGCTCAAAATCAGCACCTTGTAAGCGTCCAGATTGAGATCGCCATGATGGAGTTGGGAATCGGAGTAGAGATCGTAAGAATGGCCCTCGCGTTCCAGCCAGCCCAGGAGCCGCCACTCTGCGGGAGCAAGATGGCAGGCCTGCCGACCCTCGATCGGGTCGGTACATTGCACCGCTTCCGGGACGTGGTTGTAAGGCTCCGGACGATCGAAGGAGAGCGGCTCAAAGACTTCTGCGCTGGTCCATTCGCCGTATTCTTTCATCTTGTAGCGCGGCAGATCGCTTTTCGAATTGACGATCGGCTCCTCGATCATGCGGGCCGCCATGATGTAATTGCTTCTGCCTCCAAATGCGTTGTAGGCGTTCCAGGTGTTGGTCGAAGCGATTACGGCGATGGACGATGTTGGTTTCTTGGGAGCAACCACCAGTGGGAAGGAGAAGAATGCTCCCGACTCACCCGTGGCGTGGAAATAGTATAAACCGGTGCGTTCCGGCGCGGTGATGCGTTGAGCGTGAACTGTTCCAAAACCTGCGTCCCAGTTGACACCGGTTTCCGCGAAGAATCCATCGGGTAGAGTCTGCATGGCAGCGCGGGGGCCGTGATTGTCGTACCAGCCTATGTTCTTGGCACATGCTTTTTTCAGGCCATAGCGCCAGAGCATCAGCTTGTAAGGCTCAACGCTATGAACGCGAAACTGAACGCTTTGCCCACCCCGACACCATTTAGGCCAGGCATAACCCAGGAGTCGATCGGAGAGGAGCCTGAACTGGTATGGTTTTGCAGATGGTAGGGTAATGGCCGAACGCTTCGAGCCATAGCCCCGGCAAGATAGAGCAACCTCAAATCGTCCTGGAGCAAGGTCGGCGAGAATTGCTCCGGAAGCGGTCGAATTGCAGGTGGATCGGCTACCGTCGGTTGCAATGAACTCGATAGCAACATCGGGGATGGCTGCGTAGTATTCGTCACTGACAAAGCCAATGAGCATAGATTCTCACGAGTGGATCGGGGGCGAATTGTCAATTGTTGCCGAGTCTTTCAAAAACCAATACTAACCACAGAGGCGCAGAGAACACCGAGAAGACATCGCTCCGAGGGTGAAGTTTCAGGAAAAGAAACCGTCGCCCACACTTCAAGCCCCGAAGTTTGTTTGGTTTTCTCTGTGTTCTCTGTGCCTCTGTGGTAAGTTGGCTAGATTGGTTTTTGTGGAACTAGCCGCTGAAGATTTCTTGTGGGTTCCGAGACAGAAACCCGCCGTGGAATTAGTGTATCTGTTTTACGATGGCTTTCGTATCCGAGGACAGACTGATAAGCGAGAAGAACCAATGTCTAATCATAAACAGGATCAGGCGTGTACAACCCTGGTCGAAAAAATGACGCTCAAGAAACCTCTGAGCGAAGCTGAAAAGGCACACCTTAGCCAATGTTCCGGATGTATGCTCGAAGTCGTGTTGCGCCTCGATCAGATGGCGGAAGTTTCTGCACTTCACGCGATGACGGGAGAGTCACAGGATGCGGACTTGCCGCAGCCGAATCCAGAGGTAATTCGGGCTCTCGAAAATGGGCGGCGCAATTCGTTCGCGAGTTCGGCTTGTAACAATTCTCTCCTTTAGCCGAATAGAGCCGTGACGGGTTTTCCTTCGCAGATGCGGTAGGGCCTGCCATCGCGGTCATGGACTTCCCTCTCCGGCGCCAAACCGAGTCCGTGGTAGATCGTTGCCAGAAAATCGGGGGGCGAAACGGGGCTATCTTTGACGTATTCCGCAAGCTTATCACTGCTTCCGTAAACCTGTCCGCCACGAATTCCGCCGCCCACCAATAGGGCAGACTGACACGCTCCCCAGTGTTCCCGGCCTCCATCGGGGTTGATTTTGGGGGTCCGCCCGAACTCGCCGGCGGCGGCAATCAAGGTTGTGTCCAATAGCCCCGATTCACTCATGTCTTCGATGAGTGCGGAGAGTCCACGATCCAGCGGCGGGATGCACACGGGCGATTTCAGCAAATCGAAACCGGTCTTGGCCCCGTGAATTCCGAAGCCGGCGTGATTGTCCCAGACATTTGCTACCCGACCACCCGGAAAGATGTACATCCACGTTACCGTCACAAATCGGACTCCCGCCTCGACCAGTCGACGTGCCAGGAGCAGGCTCTCACCGTATTCATTTCGCCCATAGCGGTCGCGGACAGCGGGCGGCTCCAGATCGACGCTCAACGCGCGCTTTGCGGAGGGAGATGTCACCATCCGAAACGCTTGATCGTGGAATCCTTGAAGTCCATCGGTCGCCCTGCTCTTTTCGATGCCGCGCTGCTCTGCCTCGATCGAACTCAACAGACCCCGACGAGCGATGAGCCGAGCTCTATTGACCTCGGCAGGCAGCGTCATCGTGTGAGCGGCCTTTTCGTTCGAGTTGGGGGCCTCGACCAGTTCCATCGGATCATAGCGAGGACCAAGAAAACCGGCATGGGTTCCGGAATAGGTAACGCCATTGTGACCTATGGGGCGCGGCACCGTGAAGCTGGCGGGTACGTCGCCGGGTGGCGTGAAATAGGCCGAAACTGACCCGACATTGGGGAAGTCGCTGCGTTTGCGATGATTTCGAGGCACCACGAGAGTTGGATCCTGGTGGCCGGTCATCATGTAATAAACGGAGGGCTCGTGGACATTGCTGGGGTGACTCAGAGATCGGACGATAGCGATCTTGTCCATCTGCTTGGCGAGTCCCGGCATGTGCTCGCAGATGGTGATGCCGGGAATGTTGGTACGGATCGGCTGAAACTGGCTGCGAATGCCTTGGGGCGCATCGGGTTTCATGTCCCACATATCCTGCTGGGGTGGTCCGCCCCAGAGGAAGAGATAGATGCAAGATTTTGCCTTGGAGCGCGATGCCGGCGCAGCGGTAGCTTGACCAGCTCCCAGAAGCCCGGACAGAGTAAGCCCACCCAGTCCAAAACGGATCATCGCATCCCGGCGGTGAAGCATCGCAAACCCTCAGTACCTTTCTTGACCAATAGGCGATTATAGCCGATCGGAAGTCGCTCGCAACAAGATAACTCCGGAATTGGCTTGAGATTCGCGCCTCAGCGCGTCATGATTTTTCAATCCTCAATCTGTCTTGGCTCATCGCCATGTTTCCTCCAGGATTTGCCATGAAAAGGCTCCTCGTTTTCTTTGCTTTGGTTCAGCATTGCCCGATCCTGTCCGCCGCTGATCCGTCGAAACCCAACGCCGAACCGGTTGAACTTGTCGGTCGAGTGTCGGACTTTTGGTATAGCCGAAATTGGAGCAGCTATTATTGGCGTGAGGATTTCACCTTTCAGTTGACCGAGGCCGGCAGCGACAAGCCGCGCCGAATTATCTCCCGAGAGCCAACCCCAGCCTATATCTTCCGCATGGGAACGACGTTTACCGATCTGAAGGTGGACTGGAAGGCGAAACCGCGTGTGAAGGTAATAGGGGTCAAGACGGTCGATCGCATTCCGGCAGACTTCTACGACTTCAAACTTGATGATCCCAATTTGGTCACTGCATTGATGGTTTTCGTCGAAACGGAGCCGAAGGTTTGGAAAGCCTATTACATCAATAACTGGGTTCACAAGTGGGGGGACAAGGCTGACAAGATCATGCACGGACACTATGCCGACAAACCGGCTCCTTACGACATCTACGGCTTCGCTCGTGGACAGGTTGCACCTTTTGAGCACAAATCTCAGGCGATCATCGAGAAGAACAAGGATAATCCATCGCTGATGTTCCACGGTCGGATTCGCTCGACCAAGGGTAATGCTTTCGGATACGAACTCGAGCTCATCGATCTGATCGGCAGGGACATCAAGACGGGTGGGCATGTCATACTCTATGGAGATGCCAAGACGATCCCGCTGCTCGATGGTCGAAAACCAGCCAAGTGAAATCGCGTATGAGGAGTTTCCATGAGAAAGCTTTGTCTGCTGGCGCTTCTTCTAAGCGGATCCCGAACCGATTTAGCCCGCGCAGCTGACCCGCCCAAGCGCGACTGGGACGCGGTCGAATTGACCGGCAAGGTTTCCGACTTCTGGTATAGCCGGAACTGGCGCGATCGATATTGGCGCGAGGATTTTACCTTCGTTCTTACGGAAGACAGCGGCAAGAAATGGCGAATCATCTCGCGCGAGCCGACGCCCGTTTACGACCTTCGCATGGGCACCACGTACACGAAACTGAAAATCGATTGGAAAGCGAGCCCAACCGTAAAGGTGATCGGCGTCAAGGCAATTGACCGGTTGCCGCCCGATTTCTACGACTTCAAACTGAATGAGCCCAATCTAGCCACAGCGCTGATCGTTCGCGTGGCAACCCCGTCGATGAAATGGGAGGACTATTACGTGAACAACTGGTTCCACAAGTGGGGCCCCAAGGCCGACAAAGCGATTCACGCTTACTATGCCGACAAACCGGATCCCTACGACACTTATGGCTTCGTCTTTGGTCAGGCAGCGCCGTTCGATGCCAAGGCTTCCGCAATCATTGCCAAATACAAAGAGGATGGCTCACTTAAATACCACGGGCGGATTCATGCCACAAAGAACAACCCCTTCGGTTATGAGATCGAACTGATCGACCTGATCGGCAAAGATCCGCGAACCGGATATACCTTTCTCTTCGGCAATGGTAAGACAATTCCCCGGTTGGATGGCAAGAAACCGTTAAAATAGCCCGTCAGAGCAGCCCCGCTGAACGGCCCACGTCACCAGAGGCTGGCCAGGACGTCAAAGGTTGGGGACGTGCCCCGCGTTCTTGGCGAACGCGGCTACGGAGAAGCGACGACCTCCGCCGTAGCCGCGTTCGCCAAGAACGCGGGGTATCGGCGGCAAGCCGTCGGCAACTCATGCTGGGGTAATGACTTAGGTGTTTGCAACAAGTTTGTAAAAGAATTGTAACAGAAAATGGCCTCTGATCAGAACAGAAGCCAGAGAAAGGCGGCGATGAAAAGTCGGATGTTTCGTCTGCCTTCTGTTTTCTGACGTACTCTCAATCTTTCGGAGCAACAATGCGCAAGCTGGAATTCTTACGGTTACTTGTAATCGCTCTGATGACGGGTTCTGTGCTGTCCGCGGCGGAGCCGGTGAAAGCTCGATTCACCGATTTGTCGGCCAACTCCGGCCTGAAGATCGCGGCCAACACTGGTGTGGGTGGAACCAATCCTCATGGTGTTGCTGTTGGCGATTTCGATGGCAACGGTCTGCTGGACGTAATCATCCTTACCTTCGGCAAGCCACACATTTATTACTTCCACAATCTCGGTAATTTGAAGTTCAAGGATGAAACAGCAGCTTCCGGATTGATGGGATTCGAGGGCGAGGGAACCGGCATCGCCGTTGCCGATTACGACAACGACGGCCGGCCCGATCTTTATGTGACATCGCTTCGCAAAGGAGCAAGCCGGCTCTTCAGAAACGAGGGCAAGGGAAAGTTCGTCGATGTCAGCAACAAAGCCGGCGTATTGCTGACCACACCCTCTCGTTCCTGTGCCTGGTCCGACATGGACGGCGATGGTTTCGTCGACTTGTACGTCACCTGCCCCGACGGTGCGAATTCTCTCTTTCACAATCAGCGTGATGGAACATTCAGAGAGATCGCCCAGATAGCTGGGGTCGGACTGGCGGGCCGGCATTGTCTGGGCTGCGCTTTCGCGGACGCGAACGGCGATGGTCTCGACGATTTATTCGTGACCAACTACCGGTCGCAGGAAAGCGTGCTCTTCAGAAACCTTGGCGGCATGCGATTTGAGGATGTCACTGCTCAGGCGGGACTGAAACGCAAGGCATCCTCCGTTGGCTGTGCTTTTGCCGACATCTTTAATCGCGGACGTCTCGATTTATATGTCTCGACCGATTCCTGGCTGGCGGGGGCAAACTACACCGAAGATGAACTGCTGAAAATGAAACATACGGTTGAGCCGAACCTTCTCTACGTCAACGATGGGAAAGGTAAATTCACGGCATTTCCGGAGCCGTTATTCAATTTGAAGACGCTTTCTCACGATGTCATACTGGAAGATCTGGATCATGACGGCTGGCTCGACATCTACGTCGGTGTCGATGCCGAAAGCGGCAACAAGTGGGCCACCAGCAAAGGCGGCAACCCTCTGTGGACTCGTGCCGATGGCAAGACCTGGAAGGAGGTCAGCAAGGAATGGGGCGTTCGACACGTGGCCAATTGCGTCTGCGTCCCCGCTGCGGATTTCGACAACGACGGCGACCTCGACCTGCTGTTGATCAACTTCTATTCGCAGCCTGTCCTGTATCGCAATGAAACGAACGACATGAACTGGCTTCGGGTCAAGCCGCAGGGAAAGAAGACGGGCCGGGATGGGATCGGTGCCAAGGTGTCGGTGATCGACTCGGACGGGAAGATGGTGGGTTTCCGCCAGGTCCAGTCGGGAGCAGGCTACTGCCGTTGTTCGCCACTCGAAGCTCATTTTGGTTTGGGGAAGAAACTGAGTCCTGGTTACCGCATCGAAGTCGTTTTCCCTGGGTCAAAAAAGCCGGTCGCAGTGGAGAAAGTGAAGCCGGGCCAGTATCTGGTGGTGAAGGAGGATTAGGGTGTAACCACGTTCTCTGGGGGGCGTAGCGGCGGCATCCTGCCGCCGAGAGTTTGCAGACGGCGGCAGGATGCCGCCGCTACGATCTGTCCAGCTTGGCAGCGGCGATTTCCAGCCACGGCTACGACCCCCAGAGAATATGGCTGCACCCAGTTCAGACGTGTTGGACAGACGGCGTTGACACGAGTTCTTGCGGGAGTTATTTCCTCCCTTATGAATGCACTCCTTTTCTCATTGCTTTTGAGCCAGACTCCAACCCCGATCTTGCAGGCGGAGCCTGCTGCCATCAATCGTGGCGACGTCAAAAGCGGCGTGATACTGTCGCAAAGCTTCACTTTGCACCATCCAGGCAAGGGCCTGGTCTGGATCACCGCTGTCCATGCCAGTTGTGGCTGCGTGCATCCCAAGCTGTCGAGCAAATCAATATGCCCGGCGAGTCCGCGAAACTGACTTTTGAGGTCAACACTCTCTCACAACCGGTTGGGCCAAACACTTGGAAAGCGTCAATTCGCTATCGCCTCGAAGCGCCCGAAGATGGCAAACAGCCCGTGAGCGGAGAGATCGAAGTCGGTATCAGAGCGAATGTGGTTCGAGAAATCAATGTTGATCCGGTGGCTTTGGTACTGAGCGGGGAAGGCGAATTGACGCACATTATCACTCTCTCCGATGGCCGGGATCGACCCTTGACCGTTACCGGTGCCATGTGTGACCTGAAGAACCTCAAAGTGCAGCCTTTCCAGCCAACCATCGACGATACCGGCCGACGGATTCAACGAATCCGCGTAACCGTTTCCGCTTCTTTTCCCCCTGGAAATTACAGCGATCTGATTCGACTCCTCAGCAATGATCCCGATTATCGGGAAATCGCTGTGCCGATCCGGATTTCCCGGCGTGCCAAAGGTGAAATCGTCACCACGCCCGACCAGATGATCTTTCGGATCGCCAAAGAGCAGAACGCTTCCTCAGGTCTGATACGATTGCGCGATCCCGATGATAACCCAGTAACGATCGAGAAAATGGAAGCCGATTCTCCGAGCATTCAATGCAAATGGGCTTCGGGGCCGGGATCGATGGTCACGGTTCGTGTCGGCGTGGACCTCACCAAAGAGCGCAAGAGCGGCAGCGGCAGGCTCACGATTCACTTGCGCGACCCGAAGCCGCAAGTCGTTGTGATTCCCGTCTCGTGGCTGGTTCCTTGACCGAAGGAAACCTCCTGCGCTATACTTTAAGTATGAGCGCAACGGAACGAATGCCGGTGGAAGACATTCATCTATCCCGCATTGTGGCGGCAAGAATGAGTCTGTATCTGCGCTGTCTGGAAGGTTGGCTGCGCGATGGAGTTGTCAAGGTTTCCAGCAGTCAGATCGCCGAAGCTCTGGGAATGCGCGATGAGCAGGTTGCCCAAGTTCGAAAAGATCTCGGCTGCCTGGGAAGCATGGGTCAACCGGGTATCGGCTACAAGGTTGTGGAACTGATCGCCGCGATACGGCAAGCCCTTGGCCTAAATCGATCGTGGCACGCAGTCATGGTCGGTGCGGGGAACCTGGGTCGAGCATTGTTGAAATACCAGGGGTTTCGGGATCAGGGTTTTCGGATCGTTGCCCTTTTCGACAACGACCCCGCCAAGATCGACACCGAAATCGAAGGATATCGGGTCTTTGGCTTGACTGACTTGCCTGCTCAGAAGAGCGCAACCATGCAGAACTCGCCTTGATCACGGTGCCTATGGAGGCTGCCCAAAGCGTCGCCGATGAACTGGTAAATTGCGGGATTCGCGGGATCTTGAACTTTGCCCCAGTAATACTTCGTCTGCCCGCCGGAGTGAAATTAGTGAATGTGGATTTGGCGATTCAACTGGAGCAGCTTGCCTTTCAAATCCAGATGCCTCAATAGCACCTTTTTCCATTACCTGGTTGATACCCGAAATCACTCTTGCTCCCCATTTGTGCAGTCTGGGCAAGTTTGGCAATTCGCGATTTGCTGTCGATCCGGAAAGGATCAGTAGACATTTCCATGCTTCTGGGCTATCAGGCGCGTGCGAAAAACCCATGCGAACTATCCTGCTACCTTCGATGTTTGCGCTCGCAGCCTTGGTTCTTGGACCCCAGCCAAGCCAGGCGCTTGAAGCCCCACCCTGGCTGCCGCGCTATCAGTTGGCAGTGAATCTCGATGTTGACGGCCGAAGCCTAACCGCCACGCAACACGTAACCTGGACCAATCGACATGAACAGCCTGCAACCGAACTGGTCTTCAATGTCCACTCGGCGTTTGCTCCTCCCAATCACGGTTTGAAGTACCTGATGCTCTCCAAGATGCTGGAGATTATGCGCGTGCCGGGGCGTGAGGGAATTTACGCGGGCCGACCCTGTCGAATTTTGAAAGTCCATTTATTTCGGCCCAAGGGGAATTCCCTGGAAAAGATAGAGCTGCCCTTTGAATTCCGTCAGGATCTCCCGACCGCCCTGGTTGTTCCCCTTCCTCTGGCGATCAAAACGGGCGAAACGGTGAGCGTGGCGATCGATTTTGAGATGGAGCTACCGCAGAAACAAGGTCGATGGGGTCAATGGAAGGGCGTAACCTATCTTACCAACTGGATTCCGATACTTGCCTATTACGACGAACGAGGCTGGCATCCTACCCCTTTTGTGGCCTGGCACCAGCCGTGGTTCAATGAGGCGGGAGTTTTCGATGTTCAGGTTCGGCTACCCGCCGATCAGAAGATCGCCTGTACCGGCTCCATCCGCAAACGGGTCCAGGACGGCGACCAACAAGATGTCTGGATCGGCCCGGTCACTGCCCGGGATTTCTCGTTGGTTTGCTCCTCTCGATTTGAAGAATATGTCGCCGAGATGGGAGAATCCGGGGTGAAAGTGAAATGTCTTGCCTTTCCGGAACACGAGTTTTACGGCAAAGCGATTGCCAAGATTTCTCAGCGCACCGTCGAGCAATACACCAAATGGTTCGGTCCCTTACCCTATCCCCAATTGACGCTGGTGGAATCGTATTTCGGGTGGAACGGCAACGAGTGTTCCGATTTGATCATGATTGATGAACGTGTCTTCGCCATGCCGCACCTTGCCAAGGGGTATGTCGAGTACCTGGTTTCGCACGAAACGTGCCATCAGTGGTGGTACAACGTGATTGGGACGGATGGGTACAAGGAAACCTTCATGGATGAGGCGTTTGTCGTCTTCTTTACCCACAAATATCTCGACCAAACACGGGGCAAGAACAATGCGATGATGAAGTATCCGGAGGGCTTGGAATGGCTTCCCAACATCAATCGCGAGAATTATCGGTACTCGTCGTTTTACAACACCATCGGCCGCAATGAGCTTGGGCCGGCCCTTCAGGATATGTCGAAGTATCAGCACGTGGGCAATCTTTTTAGCGCCTGTTACGATCGGGGCGGCAAGATCGTGGGCACGATCCAGGATCGACTCGGCGAAACGGCCTTCATGGATTTCTCCCGTCAAATCTATTCGCGCTACTATTTTCGAGTCATTCTGGCCAAGGACTATCAACGCGAACTCGAGGAATATACCGGCAAGCCTTGGAGCGATTTTTGTGAACGCTGGCTCAAAACCAATGGAATGGTCGATTGGAAGATCGATGGCGTCCGGCTCAAAAAACTCAAGAGCGAGTCGATCAAGCCCGTGGGCATCGAGAATGACTTTTTGGCAGCACTTCGACCCGACACCAAAACCCCATACAGGGCCGTTGTGTATCTGAAGCAAACGGGAGATTTCGACGAACCCACCTGGCTGGGATTCAGTTTCGACGGCGATGAAAACTTTACCTTGAAGATCCCCATCGATCCTTCGGGCGGGACGGTGACACTGGAGGATCCCGCTACAACGATTGAAACCACTCCGGATCACCGGATCCGGGTCGAGATTCTCTTACCGTCGAAGCCAACGCAAATCGCTGTCGATCCCGATCAGGTTCTGGCAGATAAAGATCCGGCAAACAATTACTGGATGCCTCGGCTACGAGTTCGCGTCACTCCGTTCTATACGTTTATCGATGAATCCTCGATGACTACGGCTTACGATCGTTGGAACCTGACCATGGGGCCTTGGCTTTACGGCGCAGCCTACAACGATCCCTGGTTTACCCGGTCCACGGTCGTGGGGGCGCGTGCGGGAGTCTACCGTACCGAACAGTTCAATGGCGGCGTGTATGTGGGATACCGTCCGGATTTTCGGGACATGGCCGTGGGCGTCGACGGTCAATGGATCAACCCGTTGTTTCCGAAAACTTCGATAGGCTTCGACGCGGAAAAGGCCCTGTTCAAACTGGACGGCGCGACATCGGATCTCGACAAAGTCATGCTCTATACCCGCTACACTTTCATGCAAACTCCGAGCATGTATGCTGCGCCGATTCACTATGCCGAATTGTTTGCCTCGTGGCAGGAAAATATTTTGCCCTATGCCAGAAACCCCATTCTCGGCACCGATCGATTTCAGGAACGAACCAATCTTGGCGTGCATTACCATATCGATTTGCTGACGCCCTACTTTAACCCGGAAGTCGGGTTCAAATTCGATGCGACTTATGCCGCGGGCGTTCCAATCCTTGGACAGACGGAGTATAGCAACCAGGTAACGGGTCAATTATCCTGGCTCGTGCCCGTGCCGGATGGACTTGGTTTCTTCTCGGACACTCGATTCGCTTTTCGCATCTACGGTGCCTATGCCACACCGTCGGATGCCTTGATGTTCTCGCTGGGCGGCAATCAGCTCTTCCGCGGCTTCGATCTCAAACAAGAACAGGGCAACGCCATGTGGATCGGCAGCGCCGAATGGCGCGTACCGGTCTACCGGCAGATAGAAACCGATGTGTTGGACCACGTGGTCGGTTTGCGCAACCTCTATCTCGCACCCTTCTACGATGGCGGCAACATGTATGTGTTGGGGCACAGCGAAGGTCCGGTAAATCACGCCCTCGGGGTCGGCCTGCGCCGATGTGGCGTGGTTCAGTTTCCTCGAACGAACCATGTTGCGCATGGATATTGCCAAGGCCGTAAACGTCAGTTCGGCAACGCAATTCTGGTTTGGGATCCAGCAGCCGTTCTAGACCAACTCGTTGACCAGATTACGATCGTCGAGAATGTACATCGGACGGCCCGAGCCGTTGGGGAAGGTCATGGCCGGATCGATTCCGATGGCGTTATAGAGGGTCGAAAGGAGGTGCGGCACCTTGTAGGGGCGATCCTTCGGATATTCGCCGCGCGCTGAGCTTGAACCGACTGCCTGCCCCATCTTTAGCCCGCCGCCAGCCACCAGCGCCGACATGACCGGCGACCAGTGATCCCGGCCCGCATTGCTCATATTGATTTTCGGAGTGCGGCCAAACTCACCCCATACCACGGTAACGACATCATCCTCCATGCCGCGCTCGTGCAGATCCTGAATAAGGTTGGCCAGGCCGCGATCCAACTGAGGAAGCTGCTTCTTCAAGGATTTGAAGTTGCCGCTGTGAGTGTCCCATTCGCCGAAACTCAGTGTGACGCAGCCGACGCCTGCTTCCACTAATCGGCGGGCAGTCAGAAACTTCTCGATGCCCCGGTAGCGATCGCGAGCTTTTGGCTCCTCATGCTTCAAATCGAGCGCCTTGCGAACCGCACCGGATGCGATCATGTCAAACGCCCGGCCGGAGAACGCATCCATCCCTTTCATGGTGCTGCCGGTGTCGATTTCGCGACGAATGCTGTCGAAGTGGCCAAGCAGATCTTTGCGGTCGTCCATACGATCGACGGTGAATCCATCGCGCAATCTCAGGTTATCCAGGCCGGTGCCGTCTGGAGTAAAGGCACGATGTGCCACGCCCAAATAGCCGGGTTCGTTGCCTCTGCTCATACCGCGCAGACTCACGAAAGCAGGAATATCGCTGCTGTCTCCTCGCAACTTGGACATGACCGACCCGAAGGAGGGATGCTTCATGGTACGATTGGTGCTTTCGCTGTAGCCCGTCATCACCAGGCTATCGCTGTGCTCATCGACCGAGATCAACGAGCGGACGACGGCCAGTTTGTCCCACATCTTGGCCTGCATCGGGAAGTGTTCGCTGATCTGAACACCCGGCACGTTGGTCTGGATCGGCTTGAACTCGCCGCGAAATTCAGCGGGGGCCTGAGGCTTCAGGTCGTACATGTCCATGTGCGATGGACCGCCGGGCAGGTAGATCATGATCGCCGACTTCATTCGCGTCGGCTTGGCAGTGCCTTCACTCTGTTGTTTGGCCGCGGCTTGAGCACGCAACATGTCGGCCAGAGTCAGCCCAGCACCGAATGAGCCGAGTTTCAGAAAATTGCGGCGTGAGACGCCGTCACAGAATCGTTGTGGTTTTCCGAGGAGTGTGAACATGATCGAAACCTTCCGGAGGGATGATTGGGTGGGAAGCTCGAGCAGATGCCTATTCAACGCATCATAAATCGAAGGCCAAGATGAAGCAATCAGAAAAAGTGAGAATTCGGTTAAAGTTCGATTACCGGAAGAACCGCCTCCAATTCAGACCGTTCATCAGCGAATCTCGTAGGGCGGGTCGAGGCTTTGCAAGGCCCGCCGCCTCTTGTAGGGCGGGTCGAGGCATTGCAAGGCCCGCCGCCTCTTGTAGGGCAGGTCGAGGCTTTGCAAGGCCCGCCAGAGCTTCACGGCGGGCCTCGCAAAGCCTCGACCCGCCCTACACTCCCAGTTTATCTTGCAACAGGCTCCAAGTATTCTGCGACCCGCTCTGCGACGAGTTCGGCCTGTTCCGTGCAGTCATTGATGGCGACTCCGCGATAGGCATTGCCCGCGACGAATAAACCCGGATGCAGGCGCAGCTGATCTTCGATCTTTGCCACGCGATCGAGATGGCCGAGCGTATATTGCGGAATGGCATTGGGCCAGCGAACGATGTGGCGAAACACCGGCTCGCCGCTCACTTTCATGGCAATCTGCAATTCCTTGAGCACCGCGCGCGCCAGTTCATCATCGGTCCAATTCAAGACGTCGCGTCGATGCCAGCCTCCGCACAGGGCACGCCACAATACCAGCCCGGACGGGGCACGATCGGGAAAAATCGAGGAGCACCATTGCACGCCGAGCACATCGCCCTTCGTGGCCTGGGGTGCGATGTACCCGAAGCCGGCGAGATTGCCGGGACAATCCGACACGCGAAATCCCAGGCCCACGACGGCGATCGCATTATAGGGTATTGTGCCGATGATCTGGGCCAACAAAGAGTCGAGATCGGCGACGATGGTTGCCTGTTCGTGGGCCGGGCAAGCAAGAATCACCGCATCGGCGCGCCAATGATCCGATCCATCCCCGCGAACGATCCATTGAGGCTTGACGGGATCACTGTTCGGATCGCGCCCGATAGAACCAATCCCGACATCCTTGATGATTTGAGCGCCTGACCCATCCGTGAGTCGATCGATGAGAAGTTGCAAGCCTTCGCGGAACGACCACATTCGAGGAGGTTGGGGGATCTCGCCGCGCTCGGCGGCCTCGCGTTTGCGTTGGCGGGCCGATTGGGTAAAGCCGCGCATGACGCTGCCATATTGTTTTTCAAACAAGGCAACGCGGGGAAATGCTGCCGGCAAACTCAGAAGGTTCGGATCACCGGCGTGAATTCCCGTGACCAGGGCATCGGCGAAAACTTCGGCAACTTCTCGACCCGCTCGTCGCTGAGCGAATTGCGCGATCGATTCGTCGCCGCTAAGATTCTGCGGACGGCGGCGATAGCGCTCCAGAAGAAGATTGATTTTCCCTCGGACGGAAAGCAGATTGGATGTCAGAAACGACCAAAAGGAATTGGGTAGCGCCTGGAGTTTCCCTTTCCAAAACAGATAGCGATTCTTCCGCGATTCTTCGCTGGCTGCCAGCAGTTGACCGGATAAACCAAGATCGTGACAGAGTTTCAGAGTGCTGGGTTTGGTATCGAGGAAGCCATTTGGCCCGCATTCAACGCGAAAACCGTCGCGAAATTCGGTTCGGATATTTCCACCGACACGAGAAGCTTTTTCGAGAATGGTTATCTGCGCCAGGTACGGACTGTCGTAATCGATAGGCGAGCGACAGTCCGCTTACGCCGGCACCGATGATAATGACATGCGGCATGAAGGATGGTTTACGGAGTAGAAAAAGATTCGCAATGAGCGGGCTTTGTGCGCGTTCTCCGAAGGGTAAACTGATGACCCATTCCCGAGGCCGCCCATGCGACGAGATGCACCATCGTCTGATCCGGCTACAGGTTGTCCGCTTATCGAATGAATCCACAAGGCGCCGCCAACAACGAACCCAAACAGAGACTGGTAGATCAAGCGTGAATGGAGCCATAAACAACCGCACTTCGCTATTACCTGTCTAATTATAGTGATGTTTTGTCTAAGTGCAAGGCCGTTTATGTAAAATTTTGTCGAGTTCTACGGTGTCTTCTCTTTGGTTGCTCCCTTTTCGGTCCCGATCAGCGCCTCTGCCTCGCGGCGGAGCACGTGGGCGATCCACTTGTCGAGGTTATCCGCGGCTTTCGCGCTCCAGTCGCTGGACGAAACGGCAACTGCCAGAGCCTGCCGGGCCTGGGCCTTCTGGCCGGATCGAAAGAGCGCCATGGCCAGCACCGGGCGTGCAACCGGCATCCATATGCCGTGCGCGCCGGCTTTCTGGAAGCTGTCGACGGCACTGGCGAACCGACCGCGCCGATACTCGGCCAACCCCTTGGTAGCCAGGAAGTATGGATAGAAGCGATGCTTTGCCCCGATGATGACGGCGCGGTCGGCCAGCGCCGCCGCCCGTTGCAGATCTTCATCCGGCAAGGGGAGAAGCAAACAGGCACGGGCCGTGCGTTCGGCAACGATCGGATCGGAAGTGTCTCCAAAGCGTTCGAGCAACGCATGACGGTTGTGGCGATAGGCGTCTTCCTGGCCGAGATATAAACACAACTCCGCATAGCCGTACCAGGCGTCGTGGTCCGGCGGGTCGTTGTCCAGGCTCTTTTGCCAGATCAGACGAGCCTCTTCTCCACGAGATCTCGCCATAAGGAGTTGGGTGAAATGCTTCAAGACGGGGCCGAGATTGTGTTCGAGACCGCGGGTTTTCGGGTAGAGATCGATCGCCTTGCGAAATTCGACGATGGCTTCGTCGAAATGGCCTTGGTCCCACAAGACGGTGCCGAGGTTGTGGTGCGGAAGGACATAATTCGGATCGACATCGATTGCCTTGCGATATACGGCGACGGCCTCGTCGCGTCTACCTTGATCGACCAACGCGATGCCGAGGTTCATATGGGCTCCGGAATCGTTGAACCGTAGCGCTGCCGCGGCAGTCAGATAACGCACCGCTTCCGCCGAATGCTGTCTGAGAAGCGCGAGCCCCAAATGCTCGTTGATCCAAAAATCCTCCGCATGCCAGACCTGCGCCCGCCGCAACAAGGCCACCTCGCTCGCGCCGGCTTGAACATCGTGCAGCCGCGTCGCCAACATCGTCAGGCGCTGCACCGGCAAGTGTTGCACATCGGCGGTTTCGGCCAGCTTTTGCAGCGCTGCGCGGCGCTTCTGAGGATCCTTCTCCGCTGCCGCGTCGCGGACTTTTTTTCGCCAGCCCTCCGGCTCCGCCACGGCGACTACTGCCTGCAACCACACGAGATTCGGCTCGTAGTCCGGGTGGCTTTCCGCTTGCGAGATCCACTCATCCAATGCGCCCAGGACGGCCTCGCGTACGACGAGCGGACGGTGGGTGAAGCGCTGGGCCGCGTCGGTCGCATCGCCCTGTCCCGCCGGCATCCCAAATTCCTGAAACGCCTCGCGAAACCGCGCCAGCACGCTCTCAAAGGACTCGATGTCGTATTGGATCAGATGGATCGCGTCCAGTGCCATCAGCAATTGGCGGTCTTTCTCGTCTGCATCCAACTCGGCCAACAGTCCTTGAACTCGCTCGGCCAGCGCCGCGTCGGTCGGTCCACTTTCGAGCAGCGCCTCGGCTCGGCGCGCCTGCTCCCGCGCCCGCACTGCCAGATCCAACGCCGTTCGTGCCTGCGCCGTCCGCGCCTGCTCGCGCAACGTCGTCGCCTGGGTCAGCGCATCGCTCACCCCTCGGTTATTTTCGGCCAGCTTGGCGGCACGCTGGCTTTGCAGCCACAACCAGCTTGCACCGCCGAGCAGCACCGTCAACAGGACGGACGCCGCCAAGGCCAGCGTCGTTCGCCGCACCTTGCGTTCCTGCGCCGCAGTCGCCTGCGCCTCAATCGCGCGGGCCTGCTCGGCCGCCCGCGCCAACTCCGCCTGCCGAAGCCGATCTGCCACCGCCTCCTGATACTTCGTCACCTGCTGCGACATTTCTCCCGCATGGCGCAAGCGGTCGCACGGCTCCGCCGCCAGGCAACGCCTGGCCAGCGCTATCAGTTCCGCATCTGCGCCGCACGATTCCAGCCTGTGGTAGGCATCGTCCAGCTTCGCCGTCCGCGCCTTGTAAGTAACCTCCGCCCCCTTGCCGACGTAAGGCGGCTTACCTGTGAGGATCTCGCAGAGGATAGCACCCAGGCCGAACACGTCGGCGCGTTCGTCCACCAGTTCCAAATCGCCGCGCGCTTGCTCCGGGGGCATGTATGCCGGGGTGCCCAGCAATGTGCCCGCTTGCGTGTGCGAGTCAAGCTCCGGCGTGCCGGCCTCCTGGCTCCGCGCCGTGCGGATGACGCTGACTTCCAGCTCGTGCTCGGTGCTGCGCAGTTCGTTGGTGTTGCCGCCTTCGGACAGCACCTTGGCCAGGCCCCAATCCATGACCTGGACCTCGCCGAAAGCCCCGACCATGATGTTCGACGGTTTCAGGTCACGGTGAATGACGCCGCGGGCATGGGCATAGGCCAACGTCTGGCATACCTGCGCGAACACGCCGAGAAAGCGCGGCCGATCGTCCGGCACGTCCCGCCGCGCCGCCAACAGCGCTGCCAGCGTCTGGCCTTTGACCAGCTTCATGGTGAAGTACGGCCGGCCGTCGGCGAAAACGCCGAGCTCGTAGACCGGCGTGATGCCCGTATGCTGCAACTGGCCGGCAATCTGCGCTTCCTCGATGAAGCGCCGCGCAATTCGGTCTTGCCCCGGTGTTCTTCCAGCAAGACCTTGACGGCAAGATCGCGTCCCAGATCCGCATCGTGTCCCTTGAAAATGGCACCCATGCCGCCGCGCACGATCTCGCAGATCAACTGGAGACGGGACGGCGAATTGTGCGGCACCTGTTAAACTCAGTGGAGTTGGGGAGATTGATAGACGTGACGCTTTCGGTGACCGGCTCGCGCAGGCGAATTTGCGGTACGTTCGATAGCTTCGCGGCCAGCGCTTCCAATATGCTTGGCGGCCGCCGGAAGGCTGGTCCACCGTTACGTCAACTTGGGATCGATCGTTCATGGCATCTCCATCTTACCAAGGGAGCGACTCATCCTCGTCGGATCGTTCCTGGCTGCCATTCGCCTCGTTGCTGACAGGCGACTCCCCTTCGATCTCCTCATCCTCCTCAGCGTCATCCCAAACCCAACCGCCGTGCTCGTCCCGATAGTTTGGATCGACGGGGAAAATGTCGAATCCAAATCCTTTGCCATCACAGCCGACGACGGGGCAGCGCAGAATCCAAGAGGCCGGCCGTCAGCGCCGTGTCGCACGCGCCACTCGATCTGATAGCTATCGCACTCTTGCCCACAGTGCAAGCAGCCCACCAGGGTTGAAATAGCCGGAGGGCGGAACGGGTCGGAGTCAGAGTCAAGCATGATACATCCTCCAAGATGCGAGTGAGCAACTTTATAGTGTCTCATCGTTCGCATTTGCGATGGATGTAACCACATTCTCTGGGGGGTTGTAGCGGCTGAAACGATCGTAGCGGCGGCATCCTGCCGCCGAGAGTTTGCATACGGCGGCAGGATGCCGCCGCTACGATCTGTCCAGCCTGGTAGCGGCAATTTCCAGCCACGGCTACGACCCCCAGAGAATATGGCTGCACCCTTTGCGATCATCGATGTACAATCCGATTTTTGTAGCAATTTGTAGCGTCTGCCCCGGTTTCGGGCCCTCATCTGAAAGTAACTTCGCCAGAATATCAAATCAATAATCGTTGGATTGAGGCGAAGTTTCTTGGAAGCATATCCGTTCACCGCCTCCTTTGTTTGGTTATTCAATCGTTGACCCGAAAGCCAATTTATGTAGCAATTTGTAGCGTCCGCGCCCGGTTTCGGGCCCTCATCTGAAAGTAACTTCGCCAGAATATCAAATCAATAACCGTTGGATTGAGGCGAAGTTACTTGGAAGCGTTTCGCCCGTTTCGGGCCCTCATCAGCAAAAACCTCGGCAATCCATCAAATCGATAAGCGTTTGATTGGCTCTTAGTTCTTGGAAGCACAGCATTCAGGAAGTCGTTCGTTCGATTTTACGATCATTCATGTACGATCCGATTCTTGTAGCAATTTGTAGCAGGGCAGTCACCGGATCGTTTGTTTGGTTATTCAATTGTTGATCCGCAAGCCAAATCTTGTAGCAATTTGTAGCGTCTTCGCCCGTTTCGGGCCCTCATCAGCAAAAACCTCGGCAATCCATCAAATCGATAAGCGTTTGATTGGCTCTTAGTTCTTGGAAGCACGGCATTCAGGAAGTCGTTGCGTTCGCGATCGTGGATGAAAAGCCAATTCTTGTAGCAATTTGTAACATCGCGTTCACTGCTTCACTCGATTGAGTTTATGATCTTTTGTATACAATCAAGTCTTGTAGCAATCTGTAGCAACCGCGCCCGACGCACGCGACCATTACCCCCAAAACTTCGTCAGTGTATCAAATCGCTAATCGTTTGATCTATTGCCCGTTTTTTGGAAAGTTTGTTGTTCTCTGTGACCCAAAGATCCATCTTCAGACCTGCTTCTAATCCACTTCCTATTATAGTGTACATGGGAACATAATCAAAATGTCGCTCTTCGCTCTTTCTTGATAAAACTGAAACGCATCAATCCAGCTCCGGCAATTGCGCCTGTTTCCAGATGCCGGAGGCGCTACCGGCTTCCCTATGGAATCCCCAGTACCTGCTTCAGGCAATCCTCGATTTGACGCATGGCCCCGTCCGACAACACACCCACAGTACGGAGGACGAGCGACTCGTCCCGCGTCAAAAGATCCTTGCACGAGGAGTAGCACACTTTCAGAGACCGGATGAGGATTCCACCGCCGGGTCGATCCGAACCTCCGTCCCAGGAATGCCGTAGGGTGTGCCCTGAATCTTGACGTAGATTCAGGTAATCAGCCTGGACCAGGACCGCTGGACGAGGCTTTGACCCTGTCAGGTCCGTGAAGGGCCAGTCTACCTCGACGACTTCACCTCGGTTCATCGGCACCTTTCCGAAGAATGAGGTCATCGTCCGGATCCCAACCACGGTTGAAGGGCGCGACGATGCCCTGCAGCAATATGAACACTTCTTCCCGTATCAGACGGAACTGCTGCCCCGTCAAGGGATCGACGACGGAAGTGGGTTCGGGTTCGTTGCGCAGGGCCTTCGCTTGAGCTTCGGTCAATTCGATCATGGCGCGCTCGCTTTCTCTTGTTCCAGCAGTTTCAGGAGCGTGGCAGCAGCATCGTGAGCGTCGTAGGGAGACCAGATCGGATACTCGATGGCGGCGATACCCTCTTCCTGGGCCAGTTCCGCAATTAGTTCCTGAACGAGCAGAAACTTGTCACGACGTGGGAGTGCACGCACTGCCGGCTGTAGTTCGGTTAAGGACATCACCTTATACCTCTCTTGGTGATTTGAATCGCAGAACCCACACCATCTTCTCACTATCGTACCAGAGCAGACGAAAACAACCTGTTGCATTTTTCGGTGGTGTAAGGAAGTGCGGATTTGGGCAGCGCCCGATCGAACTCAATAACCGCCTGCATCGCACCGGCCAGTGCCTAGTTCGGCCAAGGGTCAGCCTCCGCCGGTGGCGAGCGGGATTGTGAGTTCGCAGTAAGAGTCCCGCGGCATCGGGTCGAGAGTGTCTTTGCGACGCCAATATTCCCGCCAGTACTCCCACCACGCACGGTTGCTTGCCAATACCGCTTGCTCGTCTAGCTCGCCTTGGTAGTTGAACACGCCGAGTGACTCTGCAGCAATGACCAAGCCGAAGGAGCCTGCCTCGAATCCCAGCATTGTCTCGCCCGTCGCTGGAAGCGGGGTGGTGCCCGGCTCACCAACCATCGCTCGAATCGCGACGGCTTTTGCCACAAACTGCTTGCAGAGATCGCTTGCTGTGAGCGTGAACGCTTCGTGATCGACACTGGGCGGCTCCAACTCGTCACGCTGAAGTAGATCCGGCCAATCAGCAGCAATGCCCTCTGCCAAAGTGAGGAAATAGACCAGCCGCGGCTTTCGGAAGCGTAGCGCAATCCGACTCGATGGCGGTTGCCCTTCACCGCTCGGTGCGTTCCAAAGCTGCGTTCCTCCGAATTCAACTTGGAACGCGGCCGGCAGGTTGGCGGTCCACCATGTCCAGCAACCAATGTCGGAGATGGCAGACTCCAATGCTGATAGGTGTTCGCTCATCCGTCTGCTCTCCTGTCGTCTAGTCGGTCGGGTACGAGTATGCTGTTACCAACCCGCATCACGGGTGGGCGGAAGTCAGAGTTGATGAAATAACCGTTGGCCACCGTCGCTCCGGTGCAGGCGATGGTTCGCCAGTAATTCGGCTACTTCAGAACAACACAACCGGACGGATACCGACCATGCCAAGCGTGCGGCCACCGGCCCAGATTATACCACGTCTTCAATTGGGTAAAGAATCCGCTGATCTCAATGAGCCATTCGACCATCATCCAAGACAAGTCTCGTTTGACACATTGTGCGATATTGCTTTCGATTTCAATTCGGGCGGGATCGCCGTCTGGGTAGTGCCGACCGAAGTAATTGATCATTGGGTCAAACCGACTGAGGTTTTCGTCAATGATCCACGTCACCTCGTAGAACATGCCGTCGATATTCAGATCTGAACACTTCGTAAGTGCGATCTTCTCAATCGCTTCGGTTTGAGCCTGCCAGAATTCGTTGTCCAGTTTGGGGATGGCATCCACGCTCACCATCGCACCGTCCACAGGTGAGTCGTCGCCGAACGATGTAAGCATCGGGAACGTACGCAACCAAGTCTGCTGATCTTGGTCGATCAGGAAGACGTCGGAAACATCCTTAATGTCTTTTGGATCGAGCGCCACCGTTCAACTGCTCCGTATTGTGCTGGCGAACCGTGTAATTGAACAGAACAATTCCCCAATTGTCCGACCCCTGAATCGGACCTATCCACAAACCTTCTGCAATATCACAACGCCCAAATTACCCGTCAATCGCTCAAAAGTTCCCCTTCAAGTACCTCGCAAGACCCGGTTCATGTTTACCTTGTATGCTTCGACGCCGGGCTGTCCGTAGGGATTGACATTCATGAGCCGACCCTCCACCACCGTCGCCAGCATCAGCATCTGCATCAGTTGGCCCATCGTGTGTTCCGAAAGGACGGGCAATATCAGATCGGTCGTCGGGCGAGCCGCTTCCAGGTAAGCCTGGTTGGTTCCCTGCAGCGCAGCGCTCGATACATCGACGAGCGACTTGCGGGCCAGGGCGTTGAGATCATCCTGATTGCGGTCGGCCATGCCCAACGGTATTGGAGCGTGTCGAGTCGATTTCACGAAGAGATTGTTGATTAGCTTGTCGCGCGTTCCGTCCTGATGCTGCTGTCCGCGCGAATGCAGGTCGCGGGTTTGCACGACGGTCAGCGGCGTCGGTCCCCGGCCTTGCTTGCCCAGCGATTCCGCGAGCAATTGGTCATACCACCAGCCGAGCGCTTCGAGTTTCTTCGACCAGACCGCAAGAACCCGGTCACTTTTGCCCTGTTCTTGCGTCATGAGGTAATTGATCCCGGCATATTGCAGCACAGGGTTGCGCTCGAAAGGCTCCTCCAGAAATCGGCGCGTCATGGTCGCCGCTCCGAGTAATAGCGCCCGTATGTCCAGACCCATCATCGCCGCCGGGAGCAATCCCGCAGAGGTGAAAACCGAAAAACGCTCGCCAATGTTGTTGGGGATATCGAGGATCTCGTCCTCGCCAAAACCATCCGCCTTGCAAAGCTCAAGCAGTTTTCCCGCACGGCCCGTCACGGGAATAATAAACGGTCGCAGTTTGTTGAAGTCGGAGCCGTAATATCGGGCCAACTCGGCGCGAACGATGCGATAAACGGCGGCAGTCTCCACCGTTTCGCCCGACTTGCTGATGACGATGCAGCCCCAGCGTTCTTGCTGAATCTCTGGATCGACGCACGTGTTCTCGAACAAATCCAGCAAATCCTGCAAGGCATCGTTATCGACGTTGTTTCCTTCGAAGTAGACTCGCGGGCTGCCCATTCGCATTTTTTCGGGCAATTCGTTGTGAAAACTATGACACAGAGCATCGAAGAGCGCCCGAGCGCCCAGATAAGCACCTCCGATGCCCAACACCACGACCCGGTCCACTCGTTCTCGGAGTTGCGTGGAAAGGGTCATGATCCTGCCCAGTTCGCTGGCATCGCCCTTGCGCCTGTGCTGATCGAGAAGTCGTTGGGGGTAATCGATAAAGCCGGCCTCGAGCGGGGTATTTTTGGGGGGCGGATTCGACATCTCCCGCTCGCTCGCCACGAGCACCCGAACTTGCATGAGTGTCGCCCGGAAGGCCTCGATTCGTTCGGGTGCCAGAAAATGTTTCGACTGCAACTCGGCAAGGGGAGTCCAGGCTTCGGGAAAAGGTGTCAGCAGCCCTTGATAACTAAACTCGATCGATTCGTCGGGAAGTTGCATAAAAGTATGAAGGGCCACCCTGCAAGAGTTGGAAAGGATTCGGTGCCGAAAACCATGTAGAATACTGTACGCCTTGGACTTGCGCGAGTAAACTCCTCTTCATGAACATTCACGAATTGATCGCGGAACTCCGCGAACCAGCCAAGACAAAAATCGTCTTACTCGTTGCCGACGGTCTGGGCGGCTTACCTCTTGAACCGGGCGGCAAGACCGAACTGGAGACCGCGCAAACCCCGAATCTCGATCGCTGCGCTGCCGAGGGCGTCACCGGGTTGAGCATCCCCGTGCTTCCGGGAATAACACCGGGCAGCGGACCCGGCCACCTTGGACTTTTCGGGTACGATCCTCTGGAATACCGGATCGGTCGAGGCATTCTCGAAGCCCTGGGGATCCATTTCGCCGTCGGTGCGAAAGATGTTGCAACGCGCGGCAACTTCGTAACGCTCGACTCGGCCGGCAAAATCACCGATCGACGGGCAGGCCGGCCCACGACCGAACGCTGCGTGGCCATGGTCGAGAAAATGCGGACGATCCGCATCCCCGGTGTAGAACTGTTCGTGGAGCCGGTCAAAGAGCATCGTTTCGTCGTCGTCTTTCGCGCGGAGGGCCTGGGCGACAAGCTCAACGATACCGATCCGCAAGCGATCGGCGTTCCGCCTCTGCATGCGGAAGGGGCCGATGAACCATCGAGAAAGACCGCAGGATTCGTCAATCAATTCGCAGTCGAGGCCGCGAAGGTCTTGAAGGCCGAGCCTCCGACGAATGGCGTGACTCTGCGCGGTTTTGCGCGTTATCCGAAGATCGCAACCATGGAAGAGGTTTACGGCCTGCGATCGGCGGCGCTGGCGGTTTATCCGATGTACAAGGGGTTGGCTCGTCTTGTGGGGATGGATGTCCTCGATGCGGGCTTATCGCTGGGGGACCAGGTAGCCACGTTGAAGAGTGTTTGGGACAAGTATGACTTCTTCTTCTTGCACTACAAATACACCGATAGCACGGGAGAGGATGGCAACTTCCCGGCCAAGGTGCAGATGATCGAGCACTTCGACGCCGTGATTCCGCAGATACGCGAATTAAAGCCCGACGTGTTGATCGTCACCGGCGATCACAGCACGCCGAGCAAAATGAAGTCGCACAGCTTTCATCCGGTCCCGACTTTACTCGTGGCCTCGACGTGTCGAACGGATCGCGTGCTGGAATTTGGTGAGTCGGCCTGTCTGCAAGGCGGGTTGGGTCAATTTGAGGCGAAGCATCTCATGATTTTGGCGATGGCTCACGCCGGGAGATTGGGTAAGTACGGTGCATGACAAAAGTTGGATGGACTACGCTGAGAATTTTAGTTCTACTGAAAGGGTTGGCAATTTGTGATGTAGTCCTCTGGGGTTTTACCGTTTCCTGAATAAACTGTTCTGAACCCTGACACCTCGACCCATCGGGCCGGGTATTGTCACTATAACCCGATTTTTCGGATTCCGATTCGCTTTACCTTTGCAATTCGGGATTCAAATATCTCAAGGAGGTTGCCGTTGATGTTCAAGCGATTCCTCGGTCTTGGTGCGTTTTTTGCGCTGATCCTGGCACCCGTGGCGGTCCATGCTGCGGAGAAAGACGCTCCGACCCTGATTGTGCGGTTTCAGTCCGTCGACAAAACCATGGATCTGGCCGAGTATGTTTTGGGATTGGCAGGGCAGGACGGTGAACAGGCCAAACAAATAATGTCTTTTGCCAAACTTCTCATTAATGGCGAAAAAGGCATTGAGGGCGTCGATACCAAGCGGCCTTTCGTGGTATATGCCACGCTCGCCGAGGCAATTGCTGAGAGCCAGGTCGTGGTGATGGTTCCCATCGCCGATCAGGAAGCTTTCCTCGATTTGCTGAAAAAGCGCGCCAATCTGAAACCAGAAGAAAAGGATGGGCTGTACACGGTCGAAGTTCCAATGTCGCCGGCCCCTGTGTGCTTTCGGTTTGCCAACAAATATGTCTATGGAACCTTCCAAACCAACAAGGACAATATCGCCGAGAAGAAACTGCCGAAGCCTTCCGAGGTCGCCGGCAGCGACAGCGGCGTTTTGTCGCTTAGCCTTCGGGTGGACCGTTTCCCGGAGCAGATGAAGAAATTCGGCCTGGGTTTTATTGAGCAACAACTGGCGGAGCTCAAGAAAAAACCGATTCCGAATGAAACGGAAGCGATCAAGATCCTCAAGGATAAAGCGATCGATAGTCTGGTCGCGGGCATCAAAGCAGTGCTGTTCGAAAGCAAAGAAGTGACCCTGAAACTCGACATCGATCCCAAGAAGGATGAGTTTGCCCTGGAATTCGATCTGTCCGCCGTGGATGGTTCGGACCTGGCGAAAACATTTTCCAACTGGAAAAAAGGAAAGACGATTGTCAATTCAGGACTTTTTGGCAAGTCGGCGATTGGATTGACCTTGAATGTAGGTTTGCCTCAGCCTGTCAAGAAAGCGCTCGAACCCGTGGTCGATGAACTGGTGAAGCTGGGTTTGAGCATGGCACAGGGTGAGTATCAGGAACTCCTGGAGCCGCTCGTCAAAGCCGTGACGCCAACTCTCAAGGCCGCTGAGTTCGATGGCGGATTCGCCTTGTTCGGCCCCAACTCCAAGGATCTTTACACCTACGTTCAGGCCGGAAAACTCAAGGATGGACTCAAAATCGAGAAGGCCGTCAAAGACCTGGTCAAGAAACTGCCTGGTGCGGAGAATTTCGTCAAGATTGACGAGGAGTCGATCGGCGACATCAAGGTCCACATCATCAAAGTGCCGATGATCGATGAAAACGCCAGAAAAATCTTTGGCGAAAGTGATGCCTGTATTGCTTTCCGAGACGACATGATCGTGGTGGCTTTCGGGCCGGACTACAAGGACGCGATCAAAGCGGTTCTTCTGGGCAAACCCGTTGAGGGTCCGCTCGTGAAATTCTCGGTGAACGGCTACAAGATCACTCCGCTGCTCAGCGCCAGCGACCCGACCGCGGCAAAAATCGCCAAGGAAATGTTCGGCAAAAATCCCGATGCCGAGAGCTTTTATGTCACCATTGAAGCGGGCAATTCGCTCAAGGTTCGCGTGGCGGTCAAAGGACAGATGATCAAGTTTGGAATGGCAATGGACAAGGCCAAGAAGAATCGCAATTGATCCCGATCGGTTTGATGTGCAAACGATTTGCGCGAGTGGAGGTTTCTGCTTCCACTCGCGCTTTCTCAATTCCAGAATGGAATCTTGCGGTTTGTTTTGGCTTCACTTCTCAACAAAATCGACGATGATCTTTTGGCCCGCTTTACCGCCCGTAATTCGGGTTCGAGATACCTTTGCCCCGTTTTCAAACCACTCCGCTCGAATCTCATGAGGAGAATTTTCGCCCTCAAGCGAAGGGGTTGAGTACATTCGTATTGCCCCGGTGGATATGGTTGGATTCCCATCCACGAAAACAACCGCCGATTCGACCGGGAGATGGACTTCTATGACCAGGAAAATATCGAAGACCGGGGTAGTGAAAGGGGGCCTCGAATATGCTCCCATTCTCGCGGCGGCAGGCTGGGCGATCACTTGATCGGCAGGAATGAGCGCTACGGCCAAGGGAAGCAGCGTCGAAAGAAGTACTTGTCTCATGCTATCGCCTTCGCGTGGGGAAAAGAGAATTCAAGAAGATGAAGAACACGATCGATTGGCCGGACGGATCAAAACAAGTATCGGGTTGCTCTCGAGTTCTCGGTGAACTCAGATCGTTACGATGCTCGCGCAGCGAGGACAATGAATACCGATTCGATGGCCTGGTGCAAACATGCGGGATTGGCGGGCTATAACGAATAGAGCGGATCACGCGAAGTTGCTGAGGAATCACTGTGGATGATTATTTGTGCATCACGTTATTGTCTCGACCCAACGAAAGCGAGGCAGAGTTCAATTCGCGTCTAAGCGACTTGTGGACCCACATGCTTCGGCACCATGAAACGGATTTTGAAAAAGTGTATGCGGAAATGGTGGCATTTGAGAAACACGAAACCCGGCTGGGCCGGAAATATCTCGTCGAACTGGAAGTGAAAAAGATCCTGGAAACGCAGTTGGAAACGCAGGGCATCGAGTATGAGCCGATCGATGTCGCCGATCTCTACTCAAAGTATGAAGCGACTCCTCCCGAATGGTTCTGGATCGAGCATTAACCGTTTGGAGTATCGATCAACGATTGCAGTCGATTTGCAAATTCGACAGGCAAGCGCGGTAGCCAGGTAGCATCGACAAGTCCTAATTCCAGGAAATCGAGAAGGTGAACCTGATCTTTGCGACGAAACGCATTCAATTTCATCTTTACTAATGCTTCCAACGAAATCACTCGAAAACGCGGTTCGGGATTTTCTTCGGATTGTGCGATGTCCGGTGCTGCCTCAACATCTCCGTCGCGAACTTTCTCTCCGGCAAACAGAATATGTACGGCGCTGCGAGGATTGCCCTGCGGGCCGTCCAGAAACATATCGACTCCCAAGACTTCGGCATGAACGAAACCTGCTTCGGCCATCGCCGTTATCGCCGCAGGCAAATCCGCGCGACGCAACAGCATATCGACGTCGGCAGTGTTGCGAACGGCTTCTTCATCAACGCGCGAAACCCAGGCCGCAACGGCATTTCCTCCGATAACCGCATAAGGGATTTGCTTCGCCTCCAACACGGCGACGGCACGAATGAGTCGTTCGCGTACTTTTTCCACTGCGCACACCATCCGGTCGAGGGAGAATGGAAGCAGATTCAGTGCCATAAGATCGGTTCCTATCAACTCGCGTAACTCAGTTCGGCAGCTGCAACACCGGAGCCGGGCGTTACTTTGGCACCGACCGCGCCTAAACATTGTTCGAGCGCCGCCAGCACCTGAAAGACCGCGGAAGGCTTACTATTATAACCCATCAACCCGATGCGCCAGGCCTTTCCTTTGAATTCGCCCAGTCCGCCGCCGATTTCGATGCCGAACTCCGTCAACATCCTCTTGCGCACCGTCAGGTCATCGATACCTTGGGGAATGCGAACCGCGTTCAACTGCGGTAACTGATGCCCTTCCTGGGCGGTATACGTCAAACCCAGCGCGGTCAATCCCGCTTTTAACGCCCGGTGATTGCGTTGATGCCTGGCCCATCGATTTTCGAGACCCTCTTCCAACACGAGCCGAAGACCCTCGCGTAGCGCATAGTTCATGGTGATGGGAGCGGTGTGATGGTAGGCCCTGTCGCTGCCCCAGTATTGGCGGACCATCCCCAGATCGAGATACCAACTCTGGCACTTCGTTTTTCGCTTCGACATCGCTTCTTCCGCGCGGGCTGATGCTGACCGGCGACAGACCCGGCGGGCAACTCAGTCCTTTTTGCGTACAACTGAAGACCGCATCGATTTCCCAACCATCGACATCGATGGGAACGCAGCCGAGACCGGTGACGCTATCCACGAGGAGCAAAGTATTGAACTCGTGGCAGAGTTTGCCGAGTTCCTGGATCGGCTGCAACGCACCTGTGGAGGTCTCTGCCTGGACGATGCCGAGCACCTTGGGTCGAACTTTTTGCAACATCTCACGAATCCGGTTCAGATCGAATACCTGGCCCCAGGGCGCTTCGAGAACAGTCAACTCTGCGCCGATTCGACTCGCCACGTCGATCATCCGTTGACCGAAGTAGCCCTTGTAGCAAAGAACGAGTTTATCGCCAGGTTCAATCAGGTTGACCAGACAGGCCTCCATTCCCGCCATTCCTGTGGCACTGATCGGAAAGGTCAGTTGATTTTTGGTCTGGAAAACTTGCCGGAGCATCTCCTGAGTCTCGGACATGATCTCGAGAAACTGCGGATCGAGGTGACCCAGCAGGGGTGTCGTCATCACCGACAGTACGCGCGGGTGAACGTCACTGGGTCCAGGCCCGAGAAGGAGCCGGGTGGGTACATTCAATTGACCGGGAATCGCCATTTGTGAACTCCTTTGTTGACGCAGTTCGGAAGATGACAAGGTGACAAGGTGACAAAGTAGTTGCAAACTGACCACCAATTCATGCAGGACGCGGAGCGTCTTCGGTCTGGGCACTCTGAAGGAGTGCGCCAACAAAGCCCAGGGTTGCCGTACTCGGCACACCCTGGGAAAATTTCAACCCGCAAGAGGATCCCCGCACACTCTGGGGCCAGGGCGTCGAAGCTCGAAGTCAGCGGTTTGGGTCCAAGGTTCCCAGGGTGCGCGGAGTACCGCGACCCTGGGCTTTGTTGGCGCACTCTTTCAGAGTGCCCAGACCGGAACGCTTCGCGTTGGTCTGTCCTGTTCTTGCAACTACTGTGACACGGTGACCGAACGTTTTCTCCAAATCGATGTTGTCTCGATCTAATCTATGAGACCACCCATAGCCTTGTCACCTTGTCACCTTGTCGCCTTGTCACCTTGTCGCCTTGTCACCTTGTCACCTTGTCACCTTGTCACCTTGTCACCCTCACACGGTCAACGCACTCATCCGCTCTTGAATGAGCTTGCTGACTGCTTTGAACTGTGGATGATCGGAGCCGCCCAGCCATTCAAAAGCTGTTGCTTCGACGGTGGAAAGCGTAGCGCCGGCGTTTTCGAGTCGCCGAAGAGCGACGTCGTGATCGATCCGGAACCGAGACTGCAATCCATCGGCCGGCAAAAAGACCTGGAACCCTTCGCCGAGTAAATCCAGAGCGGTGTGCAATACGCAGACGTGCGTTTCCATGCCCGCAAGAATGATGTTTGATCTCGCCGAAGTACGCAGAGCTGCCAGTAAACCGGTTGCACCGCAAGAACTGAACGAGAGCTTGGCGGGCAACCCTGCGGGTAAACGACGAGCGATTTCCGGCGTCGTCGGTCCCAACCCTTTCGGATATTGTTCGGTCGCAAAAACAGGCACTTCAACGAGTCGCGCGGCATCGATCAGGAAGCCGACGTCGCGGATCAAACCGGGCGCATCGGGCATTTTCACGAGCAGCTTGTCTTGCACATCAATGACCAGGAGAATCGAGTCGGAGGCGGAGAGTCGAGACAGTTGCATAAGTTGCTCCAAAAAATCACGTCGGAAAGGCGTCCCGCTTGTCAGAGTCTTCCTTCATTCGATTTGCGCCCGCGCGCGAATTGCATGATGTAGGGCGGGTCGAGGCTTTGCGAGGCCCGCCGTGAGCTGCGATGCTGTCCGAGGCGGGCCTCGCAAAGCCTCGACCCGCCCTACCCGTGAGCTGTGATGCCGTCCGAGGCGGGCCTCGCAAAGCCTCGACCCGCCCTACCCGTGAGCTGCGATGTCGTCAAACGCGGGCCTCGCAAAGCCTCGATCCGCCCTACCCGTGAGCTGTGTTGCCGTCCAAGGCGGGCCTCGCAAAGCCTCGACCCGCCCTACCCTACGTCGAATAGTGTGTATCGCACAAAATCCCTCAAGTAACCTGGGGGATCTTGATCCGGTTTTCCCTGGAGTCGTCGGCGTAGCCGCCATATCGCATTTGCCAGGGCATGAGTCAGGTTTACCACAAACTCGTAGCCCGCGCCATGATGCTTGCGAAAATACCGTCGCCGTGACGTGAACCAGTAGCATGGCATGGGCTTCAACGATCGCCCCGAGCCGAGCAAGCCTGTGCTTTGCCCCGCGAGATGCACCACCCGGCTCGCCGGGACGTGCCAAACCGACCAGCCAGCCCGACGTGCCCGGATGCAGAAATCGGTTTCCTCGTAGTAGAGGAAATATCCTTCATCCATCAAGCCGATCGAGTCGAAAACTTCCCGGCGAATCATCATACTCGCGCCGCAAACCCAATCGGTCGGCCCCGGCCGGTCTTGGGGAGGCGGGGCGACGATATAGCGCCCAAGCAGCTTCGATACCGCGCCGAGCCGAAGACCGCGATCGAGTTCGCTCCAGATGCCGTGAAATCGGAACGCTGCCGATTGCGGGCGCGTATCGGGATCCTCCAGCCGGCTGCCGGCGATTCCAACATTCGGATGCGATTGCATGAAATCGAGCAGGACGCTGACTGCGCCGGGACGGATATAGGTGTCCGGGTTCAACAACAGGACATAATTCGGGGGATGGTTCGACGCCAGCGCCGGGCGAATGGCAACATTATTCCCGGCAGAGAAGCCCGCGTTACGTCCGGCGGAAACGATCGTGGCCCAGTGCCATCGACGTTCGTCAAGGGCAGCGGAAATCTGCTGAAACCCGCCATCGCCGGATTCATTGTCGACGACGGCAACCCGGCAACCCAGCTCCAGCGCCATCTCTGCTTCCAGCGAGTGCAGACAGTCGACGACCAGCGCAGCGGTTCGATAATTGACGATCACGATCAAACAGGAACGGCTCGAATTCATGCACTTCGTCAAAAGAAGATATTGCTGTAGATTTCAATCTCGCCGCAACGAGTGGTCCCAGTTAAGCATATCGATCAAAAGAGTTTGCCGTGTAGCGATTTTCTTCCACTTCGCTTTCAAGACGGCGTGGCAGAATGACTTCTCCCCCTCCCGGAACGCACGTGTTAAGCAATAGGCGAGCGTCCAGGCGTAAGCTCGACGTGGGCTGCCACCGCTCATGCGCTAATCCTTCGTCGGCAACCTAGCGCCCGTATGTGGCAGTCCACGTCGAGCTTACGCCTCGACGCTTGCCTTCGACTAAACAGATACCCTGGTACTCCGGGAAAGGGGATAAAACCATCCAACGGATCATGCGGCGGTGGAATAGCACTGCACCCTGTATTCTAGCCATTCGCGGCAAAGTTTGTTTTTCTCGTGAAAATCGGGTGATGACGATGACGGTACGAAGATGTATACTGGGGTCAACAAAGGAGTGTGAACAGGATGTCTACGGAAATGACGCCTGAACGAATCAGGCAAATTCGACTCGATAACGGCTGGACGCTCGAAGATTTTGCTAAATTGCTGGGCTTTGCGACGCGCGGCGCGGTTTCCCATCTGGAAGCCGGCCGAAAGAGACCGACCGGCCCGGTGATTCGACTTTTGAGGATAGCTGAACAGAACCCGGAAATCTTTATTGTAAGCTAGTGCTTTCGGAAAGGATGTAGCCCGTGCTCTCGCGGAACCGTAACGCTGCTGGGATTTTTGGCATCGAAGATGAACAGCATTCCGTGCTTTTCGTCCTCTTTATTCCAAGCCTCGACAAAAAGGGGCGTCCCCTTCCCAAGGGCCAGAGTCAAGAGGCCTGGGCACAGGAGGCTGGGGATCTGCTCACCCAGCTCTTTGGCCGCGCCACGCTCATGCCCTCGACCACCGGCAAGCGGTTGAGTGATGAAGGCGAGATCATCACGGAGCCGGTCCAGTTGGTCCATGCCTATGCCGGCTCGGCCGATGCTGCTGATGATGTCAAGGTCGGCCGACTTGCCGCTTTTTTGCATCGAATGGGCAAAGAGGCCAAGCAGGAAGAAGTCGCCGTTCTCATTGGCGAGCAGTTTCATCGAATTCGCAAATTCAACCTGGCGAGATAACCTGGCCCAATCATGAGCAAAATCAATCATTTTCGCATCAGTTCGATCCTCGAATCGGAAATTGTCGGCCCGCTTCAATTCGGGCGCGGCCGAATCGAAGCGCTGGGAGATGGCCAGCGCTATTTCGATTCCATGAAGCACAATAAGCCGCCTTCGATCGTGCATGCCTCGGATGAGGTCGATATCCAAAGGATCATTCGTGTTTTTCTGGCATTCCGCAAGCAACGCGAAGATCGTGGCTCGCCGGATTTGTATGTCGCAGATCCGGTCCGAAACCAGCAGTTTCTGGCAAAGTGTCGCGGTGCGGCAATCAAGGTGAGCGACTACACCATCAACAAGACCTTGCTCAATGCCAGAAAGAACAATTACCTGCCGGGACTCGACTCCAAACGTACCTCGATCGACTACGAGGATTTTGCGTTTGCCAGCGAATTCGCAGCGGCCAATTTGAGTTATAGGACCGGCAGCACGATCGAGGATATTCTGTGCGATCCGTGTCTGGCTGCGCGATTCGACTCCATCGCTGCCCGGTTGTCGCCGGGCCGAACCGCTTTTGAATATCGCTGGGCCGTTCTGAGCATCCGCAAAGCGGCGGGCAGGCACAACAAGCTCTCGTACTCATTCAGCCTGCCCGAACTGAAAGGGCGTTTCCATTTGCTTGGCGACGATCCCGCGCAGGATTCCCGCCAAGCGCGGGGTCTACCTTCTGGCGGAGAACGACAAAGTGCTTTATGCAAGATCGACACCGAATCTGCGTCACGGCATCGAACTGCACACCAACGTCGCTTTTCTGGAATCGATCACCGATGGGCTGTGGGTGCCTGACTTGAAAAGTCTGGTGATTCATTTTGCGGTGTTGAAAGACCGGAAATCCCTGACGCTGGCCGAACAGAAAATCGTGGACGAAAGAAAACCGACTTTCAATTTGCTGCACTCCGGGGATTGAGCGCAACGAAACGCTACAGCTTGAAGAAGACCTTTGCACTTGCAAAGCCGGACGGTAAGCTGTAACTGGGACATTTTTATGATCGGAGATCGGGCATGACTTCGCTCCTCATTTCGCTGGGCATCGACCGCCTCAGCCCTGCCCAACGTCTCGAGCTTATCGCGGAAATTTGGGACAGCTTACCTGAGTCGTTACCGCCCGACCTGACGGGCGAACAAAACCAAGAGTTGGACCGTCGGCTTGGTCTGATGGATGCCGATCCAACAGCGTTGCGCCCATGGGCCGAGGTCGAAGCACGCGTACTCATGGGGCTTAAGGGATGACTCTGCCGGCGCTGCTGTCGCCCGAGGCCGAAGCCGACCTGGACGACGCGGCACGTTGGCACGAGTGGCAATCTGCTGGTCTGGGCACGGAACTGGTCAACGAGGTGCGGAAGGCGCTGATTCGGGTGGGCGACCAGCCCCAAGCGTATCCCGAATTGCGGCCAGGGGTTAGGCGTGCGCAGGTCCAGCGGTTTTCCTACGGGATATTTTACCGTGTTGATGCAGATCGCGTCGAAGTGATTGGCATCTTCCACGACCGCCGATCTCCTCGCATTTGGCAGAGGCGGGTTCACGGAAGCTGACTATAGGGGCGGCGTCTCGCTCTAAGGTTGGCGCATCAGCGACTTCAAATAGGCGTACAGGTCGCCCAAATCTTCCGGTTTCAAATCCTTGAGTAGTCCCTCCGGCATGAGCGATCTCATGGATTGCTTTCGCGATGCGATATCTTCCGTGCCGATCCGCAAGGTTGTCGTTGCATCGGTCTGAATGATGACGCCATCGGCGGATTCAAAGACCACCATTCCCGAAATCTTTTTGCCGTTGTGCAGTTCTATGTCGCTGACGCGATAGGCCGGCGCAACATCCCGGCTCGGATCGAGGATCGCTCGGAACACGTCGTCGCGCAGAATCGGCCCGTGATGCCCGTGAGATCGGGTCCGATTCTGCTGCCGGTCGAGTGGCAAGTTGCACACGATCGCTGCTGGAAAACCTTGGCACCTCGTTCGACGTTCGCTTTCTCCCACGGGACGAGCGCAAGTTGCTTCGTCCAAAACACCATCTCCACGCCGCCGGCGCTATTGAGAAGTTTGGCTTCCTTGGGATGGGTCGCCTCAAACCATGGGGAGATTGCCACTGCGCTATCGAAGAGTTTGCCCGATTGTTTTTCGATTAACTCAATGAGTTTCTCGCACAGCCCCGGTTCCTTCTTCTCGCGCATCAGAATTTGCAATCGTTTCACCAAAGGAACAAGATTCTTGGCCGATTCATAGCGAGGCAGTCTCATCAGCACCGCCAGACACTGGCGAATGATTTCCGGATTGCTCGATTCCAGCCCCATCAAAAATCGATCGCGGTCGACCACTTCAGGATTGACGCTCAGGTGCTTGAGGATGGTGTCTCGCAAACTATAGTCAGTCCAATGTTTGCGGAAGTGAGGTCGAAACGAACTGGGCGGTAACACGGCCAACAAATCGACCAACTCCGGCGACCACGCGAACTCAGCATTCTCGCGGATCGCCACAAAGAACTCTCTGGCGGCCCGTCGTTTTTGCTCCTGGTTAAAGGCAACGGTAAACGAAAGACTGGCCGGGTTGATGAATTCGGCGTGCTTCAGTAACTCATCTGCGAGAGTCGGATGCTGCTCCAAAAGGTTGGCAACCACCTCCGCGAGCCGATCGCCCCAGGTTTGTTTGAGCCGTAGCTGTTTGCCTTGGAGTTTCTTGTTCAAGCCCAGCAACACTTCCGCAAGCTTGACCGTTTGGGCATCGGTGCGTTTTCCCTTGAGCCGGGATAAGACGATGAGGTAATGGACATCGCTGGTTGCCGTCGAATTGGTGGAGAACTGCGACATCACTTTGCCAACGGTTGCCGGGTCGGGATCTTCGAGCATTGCCAGAAGGCGCAGAGGCTTCCAGGTTTACGAGTGCGTCTGTACTTGGGAAATGGGGACGGATCGCTCTGGTGACGGAGCCTTGCATGAAATAACGCCTCCCTGTGGATGGCGGTAATGAATAGGCGCGATAAACCTCGGACGAGGGGGCGTGGACGTTCCAATCGCCGTAATCGAGCATAATGAGACGAAGAGCGCTCAGAATCTCATCCGGTGTCTGAGCAGTCTTTAGACATTGGAGAATGAGCAGCGCATCCCAGTCACCCGTTGTCTGCCGTTTATTTCGATCGACGGCAAGTTCTGTCATCCAGCGGCGGACCAGGGCGCGACTGGTGTTGGGCATTGAATTCCAAATGTCTCGACGCTGTGACTCGGACAAGGATTGTGCGGCGATTGTTGCAGCAAGGCCCACTCGTTTATCGGGATGATTCATATTTTCGGCGAGCACATGCAAATACGCTTGGTACCGATCACTTTGTTGTTGGGTGTTTGGATAAGTATCCCAATATTCTTTGCGCCTGGCCCACTGATAACCAAGGCCAGTCAATGCTTGCATTCGCACGCGGTCATTCTTATCATCTGCGAGCGTCAGCAGTAAATCGAAGCCTGCAATTGACCCTTGACGCAGTGCGATGGCTAGTTTCGCTCGGACGTCAGGATTAGAAATGTGTCGTAATGCAACATCGTCTGAAAGCGGCAAACCAAATTCCATCATCGCCTCAATGGCGCGAAGCCGTCTGTCGATCGGAAGGCTTTCATCTCCAATTGCACGAAGCAGTTGGTTCCGGTCGGTCCCGTTTATGGCAGGTTCCCAAACATTGCGCGACCACGCATCTAAAGGCTGGGGAGCCTCGAGGATCCTGTCGAGTTGCTTGATCGCCGGCAGAGGCGGAATGGTTCCATCACCGATATACTCGATCCTGTAAACCGCCCCCCGCGTTCCTCTGCCGCCAATGGAGATGAACAGCGACCCATCCGGCGCAACGCAGGCTCCGGTAGGAGCAAAGCCATTGTTCCCGATCGGTTCCAGAAACACTTCGGGCGTGGTTTTATAAGTCGAACCATTCGGTTTCAGTTCGCAAAAGTAGATTTTGCCGAAGGTCCAGTCGAGCGAAAGATTCCGCCGCGATACCTCAATGGAAATTGGTTGTGCCGATAGCAGACTACACCGGTCGGTGAACCACGCCCAATCGGTGCAAGAATAGGAACCGTATCGCAATAGTAATCGCGCCTTGCCAAACTACGCTGATAGCCGGGGACACGCCAGCCGTGATGCCCGCCCCAGAGAACGTGATAGATCCTGGTCGGTGTATACCAGGGCAGGAGAAAATCGCGTTCGGTGTCGCTGTCGTAAGTGATGATCTCGCCCGAGGGCGTGAAATCGAAGTCGTAGGGGTTTCGAAAGCCGTGCGCAATGCACTCGATCTTGCTATCCTTAAAGCGAAGAATGCCGCCGCCTTCAGGCTTCTTGATGGGTGAGCTCTCGGACCATTTGACCGAAGCAAGGTTCGCATCATTTCCGGCAATCGCGTAGTACCAACCATCCGGTCCCTTACGAATAGCATGGACGCCATGCTCGCCAAACTTTAGTAACGCAACCGGTTTTTCGTCTTTCTCAAAACGAGTTTCTAATAGAGGGGATTTCTTATCGTTCGGGTCCGAAAGTTTTGGGATAACTTCCCATCTCTCTTCATAAAAATGGATCCCATCATCCGCAGAGAGGTAAAGACCATACTTATGGTCAAAGCACATCCCCATCGCGCCGGTTTTCGTCTCAATCAGCGTGATCGCTTTATCGGCTTTGCCGTCGCCGTCGGTGTCTTCGAGACGTTTCACCCAGCCTCGACTGCTGACGACAACTCTGCCTTTCCCGTCGAGCGTCATGCAATAGATGTCGTTGGCGAGTTTCTCATCGGCGTAGAGCGTCACCTTGAATCCCGGTGGAATTCTCAGACCCAGGTTGTCGGCGGCCCATAGAGATGAAGTTGAAAAGATCAGGATCGACAGCACCATGATTTGACGTGACATGAAGGCTCCTTCATTAGCCAATTTGCCGAGCATCCACCCACTATCGACGAGATTTTTGAGACAGCCCAAGCTTACGAAGGAAAAAGTTCGTGTTGGCTTCTTTTGATTTGTCATCGTTGGCTCAGTGTACCGCCGCCTCAAGATGCGAAATGGATTCGATCAACATCAGGCGCTAGCGTTTCCCATTCGTCGGGGATGTCCGGGGTGTCGCCGGTGACCTTGAAAATCAAAACACTGCTCCGAAGAACCTTGATCATTTCGGGATGCCGAACGTCAAAGGTCCGACCACTCGCCACATCAAGGCGGAACGGACGAAACGGTTCGGCCCTGACGTAGCCGAGGAGAGTTTGAGGCGTGATCATCGGAGTGGTCCTTCAGGTTTCATGGCTGCAATCACCTGCGCCTTCACAAGGGATAGGTTTGCTGTTTGCTCATTCTTTCTGGTGGTTACTCGGCCGCCGGCGTTTCGTAATGGCTGACGTTCTCAATCAGCATGAGCGACACCGTGTCCCAGCGGTCGAAGATCTCCGGATCATCGCTGACGAATGTGAAAACAATGAGGACTCCCCGTCCGACTCTTACCATCTCCGGGTGGCGGATGTCGAACGTCCTACCGCTCGCCATGTGGATGCGGAAGGGACGAAACGGAACCTCACGGAGGTAATTGAGAATGCCTTCGCAGGGACCATGATCGACCTCTTTCGCTTGTTCGTTTCAATCGCCTGAACTTGATTTTGTCATTGTGTTCGTTCGGCTGCCGTTGTTAAAGGTTCAATTGGTTCGAGGACTTCTATAAGCATGAGCGAAACATCGTGCCAGTGCACCGTTCCCGGAATCCCCCGGCGGGATTGTGTAAACACGGGCGGAAGTACGACCAACTAGAATCATCTCGGGGTGGCGGATTTCATAAGTTGAACCACTCGCCAATTTGATGCGGAACGGCCGAAACGGCTCAGCCCCCAGGTAATCTCCGAAATTGCGAAATGTCATCATTTGTAAGAACTCCACCCAATACCCTTAGACGTAAATCGAATTCTCATTGTTCCATTCCACCATTATAAGGCTTCCGTCGAACGTTGGTTAGATGAAAGCTCATGTCTAAACTTGAGCCGCTACAGTCACAATTTCAAATCAGCCCATCGTCGATAACTTTTGTGCGATCATTTCGACAACATTCACAAGAAATACTTTATTATACCACTTGAATGGTTCGTTAAACCTAGTTAAATTTTACATTGTATTACGGGGTGTTTGCGAATCATACTAATCGCTTGCAAAATCCGGTATCCGATGTCTACTCCCTCGTCAACAAAGCGTTCACGCCTTCGGGCGTGGCTCGAATACGACTACTTCCCAAATGCGGAGCGCTGGCTGCGGCGGGTTGTCTACAATCCGCTCGGCAGCCTGTGCTTGGCAGCGACTGCAGCGCTCTTGGCCGGGATCTATCTCCATCCGCATGGGATGATTCTTTTCGCCGGTTTGGTTTGCATCATTCTGCTCGGAATCGTCTGGCCCTGGATCGGTCTGCGCGGGCTTGACGGTCATCTCGAATTCGCGCAAATTCGCATCAAGGAACTTGAGTCGGTCGAGGCGGTAGTTGTCCTGCAAAACCGCTTACTCTGGTCGGCGTGGGGTCTGGCAATTCGCGGCGGCTTCGGCGAGAAATCTGCACCGGGAAGCAAAGATGCTCCGCCGCCGGCTGCCGGCATCTCGATCGCGCCGGGCCGGAAGACCGTGACGGTGCATGGCGGTTTGTTCCAGCTGCGCGGGGCATCTATCCCGATCAAGTCACTCGACTTTGTACGGGGTTTCCATTTGGACTGCGAATCGAGACGCCGGCTCAAGGTGTTCAGACCTCTTATCGTTTGGCCCAGAACATTCCCCGTCGGGCCGGCACCGGACACGGAGGGCGAAAACCAGATCGAAGGAGCTGTCTCGCGCAGCAAGGTCGGCACCAATGGCGATGTCATCGGCGTGCGACCCTATCGCCGCGGCGATTCCCCGCGCCTGAATCCACTGGGCACAAAGCGCCCGCCACGATCGACTGATCGTATGCGAACTCCAGTCCAACGCCCGCCCGATGGTGCAACTCGTTCTCGATCTCGATCCGAGCGTCCATCGCGGCGAAGGCACGGATGCCTCCCGCGAATGGGCAATCCGAGTCTTTGCGAGCCTGGTGGAAGGCTGGCTCGGACAGGGCGTTCCCGTTCAGGCGATTATCGGAAGTCAGGTAATGCCGTTAGCGTCGGGCGCAACGCAGTTGCAGGGAATCATGGATGCACTGGCCCGGATCGATAATGCAGTTCAACCCCCAATCGAAGCGGCCCTGGCTATGCCCGCTTGTGTCCACTTCACCACGGGTGTCCAGGTCATTGTCACGACCGATCTCGGCATGAAGTCGATCGCGGGACAAGACCGCCATCGCCCCGATCGACGCTGGGCCGTTTTGCGTGCCGAGGCGTTCGAGGGATCCCAGCTACCGGCTGCTCGCCCCAGCCCGAGGGAGCTTGGCTTTGGCTCGATTCGCCCCAGCGGATTCCTTTTGTGTTGGGCCACGAATGGAAGGAGACGTTTCATGGGTCTTGAAACGCCGGGTAGAGATTCGTTGCCGGTACACCCGGAGGTCGGGCCATCGTTCCGCGTGCGTGTCGCAACATTCGTCCTTATGGCATCTGCCACCTATACGATCGAAGTAGCTTCGCTGGCACCCGGCGAAAAAATGACGAGGGCATTGCTCTGGGCCACGGGATACGTCCTCTTCGCCGGATTTCTTTTCGCGCTATTCACCGCTGCCCGATCGAGGCACGCGACGCTTCCGCGACCTTTACTTGCCGCACTTTTCGCTCTGGGAATGCTGCCTTTTCTGGTCGAATCATTGGTTCCGAAAGGGACTCAAGAAGGCCATCCTTTGGAAGTTCAATGTCTGGCCGCCATGCGCAATTTCGGCCTCGGCCTGGCAGTGCTTGGAGGCTGGAATGTTTGTCTGCGGATGACCTGCGTGATTGGTTTATTCCTGACGCTCTTCGCGGTCTCCATAGCCGATAGCTGGCACGTGCTCCCATTCCTGGGACTCTACAGCGTGGTAGGAGTTGTCTGGTTGAGCGTCGTCTATTGGTCTGGACTGCGCAATGTGCTTGGGACCAGCGACTCGGCCACACGGGAACATCTGCCCTGGGGATTGATCGTTGCGGCCTCCTTCCTGGTCGCTGGGGTTCTCGCCGTGGCTTCGGTCGGTCCCAAGAAAGTCGCAACTGTGCTGGGAGAATGGCTGCCGTTTTCGGGAGGAACGGGCGAGTTCGATCGTCGGGCCAGGGGCGGCGTCAATGACGGCGACGAGGAGACCAGCGGGAATAACGCGCGCAGTACTGGTTTTGCCTCGTCGGACCAGTTCCTCGACTCGCCTTTGCCGAGTCTCTACGACGTTATCAGCGATATGTATGGCGAGCCTTTCAAACCTACCGACCTCGAACGCGTCATGTCTTTGAACGGTATTACTGCCCGCGAATTGCCGAAACCGCCCGCGGACAATCTTCGACCGAGTCGGGAGTTCTCAACCGTTCGAAAACCACCGAATCATCAGCGCGATCCTTCCTCACGCTCGGCACGAGCACTCTTCGAGATCGAAGGTCCGACGCCCTTGCACGTTCGTCTGGCCGCCTTCGATTTCTTCGATGGGCAACAGTGGCACGAAGCAGCTTTAGCTCGGCGAATCGTGATTTTCAAACAAGCCGACAGCAACTGGATGCGATACCTCGACGGTCCGGGCGAATCGTCCGGTGGTTCGGTCGAGCACAAGTTCAAGATCGCAAAGTTGAATGGCAAGCTTGTGCCGACACCACCCTACTTGCAGCGATTTCGTGTAGGTCGTCTGGATGACGCCGGCCTCTTCAGTGTTGGACAGCAAGGCATTATGCGCATGACGCACCGAAACGTGCCCGGCGGTTCCATCGTCGAGACGAAATCATCGACATTCGATCCGCACCGCCTGCGCGAGTTCTCCATGACAAACCTCTCCCATCTCGCCGGCTCCGAGTATATCCAGCTTCCCCAGGGCGAAGAGCGAATTGCCGATCTTGCACAAAAATGGACGAAGGACATTCCTTCGGGGTGGGGACAGATCGAGGCCGTCGTGAATCGACTGCGCTGGGATTACGAACTCGATTGGAACGCTTGCCCGCCGCCGGGTTGTCAAGAACCGACTTCCTGGTTCTTGTTCGAGTCGAAGTGCGGGCCCGACTATCAATTCGCCACCGCGGCAGCGCTGATGCTCCGTCATCTCGGTTATCCGACGCGCGTCGTCACTGGTTACTACGCCGGCGCGGAAGCATTCGATTCCGAATCGAAGCACACTCCCGTGGTTGACGATGACATTCATTTCTGGCCCGAAGTGCTGATTCCCAACCGGCAATGGATCGTCGTCGAGCCGACCCCTGGATACGAGGTGATGGAGAGGATGCTTCCGTGGGACGAACGACTTTCCTTGTGGTTACAACGTCTGGGCAGCTGGTATCGACGTCATGTTCTGGCCGTTGGTTTCTCGTTGAGTGCGTTGTTGGGTTTGTACCCTGGTGCGCAGGCGCATTCGAGATACCTTCGCCTTGATCGGCTGGAGAATCCGACCGGGCAAGAGTTCGCGCGACTGGGTGCTGGGCGCTCTGCGAATCCTGGAGCGGCGCTGTCGCTGGGCCGGCCGGCCTCGGCCCATTGGCCAGTCTGCGCACCGCTGGCTCGATCGGGGACTTGAACTGAAAGATCGAGAGTTGTTGATTCAACTCGCCGGTCTTGCCGACTGGGCAGCCTACGGCCCGGAACCTGTTGTCCCATGCCCGGAATCCGATGTTTGGATTGCATGCTGCCGGGTTCTCGATCGATGCACCCTCAAAAGATTACGGAAGGAGAAAAGCGCGTGATGACGTTGATGGAGTCTCCCCTACTGGCGATTTCCAACCTGCGTGCAGCACTCAATGGTGCTCTGCGCGGCAAGAGCAAAGTGGTCGAGTATGTCATCGCCGGCTTGCTGGGGCGCGGCCATCTCTTGATGGAAGACCTGCCCGGCCTGGGCAAGACGACGCTGGCAAAAGCACTGGCCTCAGCAGTGGGAGGAAAGTTTGCACGAGTCCAGTGTACGCCGGACCTGTTGCCCGGCGACATCACCGGCTTCAGTATCTTCAACCAGAAAACACGCGAGTTCGAGTTTCAACCGGGACCGGTCTTTGCCGATGTGCTCCTGGCGGATGAGATCAACCGAACGACTCCACGAACGCAGTCAGCGCTGCTGGAAGCCATGGCGGAACGTCAAGTCACCGTCGATAACCAGGGCCACGCACTCGCACCGACTTTCTTTGTGATCGCCACGCAAAACCCCGTCGAACATCACGGTACTTACCCGTTGCCGGAAGCTCAACTCGATCGATTCGCCATGAAACTTCGTATCGGCTATCCCGATCGATCCCACGAGATCGAGATGCTTGCCGATGCAATATCCGGCGACGATTCCGCACCCTCCGAGCCGGCGCTGACCCCCGAAGAACTCCACAACTTGCAAGCGAAGGTGGCAAAGGTGGCGGTCACTGAGAAAGTACGTGGTTACCTGATCGATTTGGGACGAGCCACGCGCAACCATCCGCAAGTCAGGCTCGGACTTAGCCCGCGTGCGCTGTTGATCTGGCAGCGCGTGGCTCAGGCCTGGGCGTTCCTGAAGGGCCGTTCGTTCGTCACTCCGGATGACGTGCAAGACATCGCACAGCCTGTACTCGAGGTTCGACTTGGACTCGACGTTGAAACAACTCCCAAGTTGATCTCTGAGTTGATGGAAAAAGTTCCCGTACCGATTTGAACGTATCGTTGACCGATCATTCATCACCGCGATCAATCATCATGGATATCAACTTTCTTTTCTGCTCCGTTTTCTTGCGTTCCGGCCAGGCGCTGTGCGAGGCCTCGGCAACGATTGTCTGTGGCGCACTGGTCGCGGGCGTCATGCGCATGATGGTCGGCCCCTCCGGGGTTCGTCGAATCTTCGGCCGAAATGGTTGGAAAGGATATTTGCGTGCAGCGATCATCGCCACGATGCTCCCGGTTTGTTCGATCGGGGTTATTCCCGTTGCGCGCAAGTTCGCCGATCGGGTGTACCGGTCGGGAATATCTTTGCCTTCATTCTGGCCGCCCCGCTACTGAATCCCATTTCGTTCCTCTATGGACTGACGCTGGCGGAGCCTTACGTAATCGTCTGCTTCTTCGTTGCCAAGCTGTTCCTGGCCATCATCGCGGGAGAGGTTTGGGAATACTGGCTGCCCTCGAAATCGATCGACACTGCCGCCATCGATGCCGAACCGATGCCGGCCCCCGGTTTGCGCCGGATCATCGCCGTCTTCGTTCACTCCTGCCGGGAGGCGACCGGCCCGATGCTGCTCTTCGGCTCGATCGCACTTCTGTCATCGGGACTGCTCTCAGCGTCATCCCCTACGGCTCCTTGCAAAATACGATGTCGCATTATCACCAGCCCTGGACATCCCCCTGGTTGATGGCAGCTATCGCTTTGCCGGCCTACATGTTGCCGTTGAGTGGGATGGCGAAGATCGGGTTAATGTTCGAGCATGGAAACTCCATCGCCGCGGCGTTTGTGTTGTTCGTACTGGGGATCGGCGTAAATGTCGGTCTGGTCCTTTGGGCCATAAGTGCATTTGGCTGGAAAAGGGCCCTGAGCTGGTTCGGCTTGCTGACGATCGCGACGATCTCGATCGGGTACATCGGGGAACACGCGCTTTACCGCGAAGGCATCGCCGAAACCCCGCATACTCATGCCTTCGACGACATTAGTGCGCCCTTCGCGTCGATGCAAGGTGTAACGGTCAACTTCGATGTCGTGAAGAATAAGCTCATGGAAAAGATCGACGCTCTTGAAGTCGTTGCGCTGGCATCGCTGGTGTTGTTCATTCTTGTGGGTTCCATCGAACGGGCCATTCGGAAACGCTGGAATGTGGATGCGTTCCTCACTCAACAGGCACCGATCTCCGACAAACCGCAAGCGCTATGGAATCGGCAAATTCCGGGGTTTGCTCTCGGCGTCATCATTTTGCTGGGGCTGGTGGTGTTGAGCGTGGTCGGAGCCTACGTGTATTACCCTCCTTCCGATCAAGTGTTCAAGGACATGCATGCACTCGATGCGGAACTCTTCTCTGCAATGGCGGGCAATCCCAATAAGGAGGAAGCAATCCGTCGAATCGAGGAATGGGATTTACTGGCTCGCAAGCTGCAAGTTGGCGTGTTTATCCGGCAAGGTCTGACCGATGAACAGGCAAAAGCGGCAGAAGACTTGCGCAAGCGCCTGGAGGAAATGCCGACCTGCTGCGGGACCAGTCTTCTGACGCGGAGGAAAAAACGAAGCAAGCCCAGGCTATGGTGCGCGGGCATGGATCGGTGAAGACGGCGTACGAAGACTGCAAAACCAAGTTCGGTCATCGGTGAGTGTTCCCCCTTGGAAGTGGCGGAACTTCCCGGTAGAATCGCAGCATCATCGTCGAAATTGCTTGGCCGGGAAATCGGCGTTCCTGGAACCAAGTTCGAATCCATCCCGGTGGATGGCTCTCCTTCGGCACCCATTGACGGAACTCTCATCATGGCGCGATTTATCTGGATTTCCTGTGTTGCTTCGCTTTCGATTGTTGCGGGACTGCTTCTATCTCCAAACACCAACCTGCTGACAGCGGACAAGTCCAGTGAAAAACAACCCGTTCGCAAAGCGACAGGGATCGAGACGCGCATCCCCTGGACCACTTCCAATGTCAAAGGATCGCCGGAGCCTGCCGACCCCTATCAACTGGTGCCGGCTTTTCCCAAGTTGACCTTCAGTGAGCCTCTCGAACTGATTGCTGTTCCCGGCAAGAAGGCCTGGATTGTCGCAGAGCGCAATGGGAAAATCTATACTTTCGATGCCGATCCCGCTAAAGCGGAGAAGGAACTCGTGTTGGATGTGGGCCGCACCGTTTATGGCATTGCACTTCATCCGCAATTTGAGAAAACGGGCTATGTTTTTATCTCAAATGTACCCAATGTTAAAAAGGATGAATTGGAGGGGAGCCGAATCTCTCGGTACACCTTGACTGACCGCAAGAACCTTAAAGCCGACCCGAAGTCGGAGAAAGTGATCCTCACCTGGCCATCGGGCGGCCATAACGGCGGCTGCCTGCGCTTCGGTCCGGACGGCTATCTCTATCTCTCGACGGGCGACGGCAGCGGCATCGCCGATGCACATCAGACGGGCCAGGACATCAGCGATCTGCTCGGTTCCATCCTGCGCATCGACGTGGACAAAGCCGACGACGGCAAGGCGTATGCCATCCCCAAGGACAACCCGTTCGTGAGACGAAAGGAGCGCCACGGCGAAGTCTGGGCTTATGGCATCCGCCAATGCTGGAAGATCAGTTTCGACACGGCCACCGGCGACCTGTGGGCCGGCGAAGTCGGCCAGGATTTGTGGGAATCGATCTACAAGATCGAAAAGGGCGGCAACTACGGCTGGAGCGTCAAGGAAGGGAGCCATCCCTTCCGCCCCGAGCGCAAGAAGGGCCCGACGCCGATCCTGCAAGCCGATCATCGAGCACGATCACGCCGAGTTCCGTTCGCTCACCGGCGGCTTACGTTTATCACGGCAAGACGGCTGCCCGAGCTGCAAGGGCGCCTACATCTACGGCGACTACGACACCGGCCGGGTCTGGATGCTCCGCTACGACTGACAAGAACAAGAAGGTGACCGAGCACCGCGAACTGGCCAAGAGCCGACATGCGCATCGTCGCCTGGGGGCAGGATCGCGATGGCGAAGTGTACGCGCTCGACTTCATCAGCGGCGGCATCTACCAACTCGTCGCCGGCGCCGCCGCATGCCAAGACTGCACCGCCAAGTTTCCGCGCAAGCTCAGCGAAACCGGGCTGTTCAGATCCACCAAGGACCTCGACGCCCGCCACGGGCTTGATCCCTTACTCGGTCAATGCCGAGCTCTGGTCCGATGGCGCGACCAAGGAGCGCTTCATCGCCATCCCCGGTGACGGCAAAATCGAATACGAGACGGTGACCTATCCGCAGCCGGCACCGGGCTCCATGCCGGGCTGGCGCTTCCCGGACGGCACCGTGCTGGTGAAGACGTTTTTCCTGGAAACCGAACCGGGCAATCCCGCCAGCAAACGCCGGCTGGAAACGCGCTTGCTCGCACGCTCATCGCTCCGCGGCACCGAGGAGTACGGCGACCAGGTCTGGAACGGCTACACCTACATCTGGAACGACGACCAGACCGACGCCGAACTGGCCGACGCCAAGGGCGTGGATCGCGAGTTCACGATCAAGGACGCCAAGCCGGCGAGCGCAAGCAGAACTGGCATTTCCCCAGCCGGGCCGAGTGCACCATGTGCCATACGGTGACGGCGCAAGTACGCTCTTGGCGTCAACACGCTCCAGATGAACAAGGACCACAATTACGGCGGCGTGGTCGCCAATCAACTCGCGACGCTCGAGCACATCGGCCTGTTCGATCGCAAGCTGCCAGCGGCAGCCGGAGAAGCTGCCGAGCTCGTGGACTATCGCGACGCCAAGGCCGATCTCGAACGCTCGCGCCCGCGCCTATCTGCACGCCAATTGCAGCCATTGCCATCGCAAATGGGGCGGCGGCAACGCCGAGTTCCAGCTGACTTGCCACCCTGCCGCTGAAGGAAACTGGAACGGTCAACATTCAAGCCGGGCCAGGGGACGTTCGACTCAAGGACCCGCGCATCCTGGTGCCCGGCGAGCCGGAGCGATCGCTGATCCATTACCGCATGACGCAGGCTCGGGCTGGGCCGAATGCCGCACATCGCTTCCAATGTGGTCGATGAAGAGGCGGCGAAACTGATCGAGGAGTGGATCAAGCACTTGCCACCGAAATGAACTGCTATGGTGGAGGGAGAGGATAACTGTCGCCAAGTCGGGGGATGCTACTCGGCGGCTTTTTGGAAGATATGGTCCAAGGGGTTCCGCATAATCGGCGTGCGATCGAGAACCTACCATCCCTCTCGCACCTGTAAAGCTGGCCGCCATACTACTCCCTGCGCATGGATTTCGTCCCAGCGCGGGTTGGTCTGAACCGTCATCAACCAGATTTCGCAACAAGAACACTTGTACGAAAACAGCGGGCCGCTGAGGGGCTCCATCGTGCTTGTATCTACACCCGTCCACGAGCCTGCAAGCACATCGGCGGATGAGGGCCGAAGAGACGCGCCGCAACTCGGGCAGCAGCCTGGCCGGCCGCAAAACGGCAATGTGTTTCGCGGCGTGTTGGACCGGTTGGCCCGCGCCACCGAATACGCCGCAAGCGCTACCAACCCGGAGTAGAACCACACCGCGCCAACCCGTCCCCTGGTCCATTTGCACGTCCGCGTCGTCAGATGGCTGGTAAGTCATCACGGCCGATACGATCAGGACGAGTGGCCCACTGCTCAAGAAGACGGAACAAACTCCGGCCAGGATGGATTGGCGAGTTACCGCGATATACGCCAGCACCAGGACCAGCGGCGCGACCACATAGACGCCGCAACACACAATCATGTCCTCGGCCCCAGGAGGGGCTCCGCCGGCAATCGCGAGCAGCATCATGCTATCCTGCCTTTTAGTCTGCATCAAAAACCTGATCCACGCCGAGTTGGAATCCTTGAAGCAAGGACGATCGGGCGACACTGCCGCGCGAAAACTTCCGAGCCGGCGGTAGCGCTTCTTGTTCAGGACCAGAACGAGGATGGTTTCGTTCGAGGGATTGACAATCCAGTATTCCGCGACGCCGGCGGCAGCGTAGTCCTGGCGTTTTGAGACCAGGTCGCGCTCCGGCTTATCGGGGCTGACGACTTCCACGACCAGGTCGGCACCGGTCCAGAATCGGTTCTGCCGGCGCCGATCCGAGGCCGAAAGGAGGAGCAGCAAATCGGGTTCGCGGAATTTGCCCTTGCCGATACGTAAGCGCAAAGGAGCGATGCGGCACCTTCCCTCCCAGCGGCTTGAGGAAGCCGTCAAATGCGTACAACAAGAACTGCACAATCGCTTGATGATAGTCGGTCGGCATGGGAAGGAGTTCCAGGAAGCCATCCGTGAATTCAACCAAACGGGTGGTGTGGTCGGTCAACGAAAGGTATTCCTCTTCGGTCCAACTCCCTTGCCGATCAAGGATGTCCAGGAGACGTTCCGGGGAAGCGAGGAGGCCCTTGGTTGTCATATTTCGGCTCGCGAAAAACCAATACAAGGGGACGATGCAAAATTGTCGAAAACAACAACGGACGAACGAAAAAACGTCCCCGCGGAAGGAGTTTATCAACTTCTCATTGCCAAATTGGGGTTTGGCTTCATTTTATGCGATTTGAGCAAGTTCGCTATCCTTTTAAATCGAATCCAAAGCACCACCTTACTTTTTTCACCGTGCCAAATAAAAGCGTATCGATAACCCAACACCCGTCCGCGTGCTTGCACTTTCGGTCCAAGCAGTGTTTCAGCACCGCTGCAGAATCGCACCCGGCATCCTGAAGAGCATTCGCCAATGTTGGCATGGCAGAAAAGTCACGGGTTTTGTTTATCGTTTTTGCCAACGCCATGACCGTGGATGTTCGCCAAGAGGGGTCGAATTTCACGATAGGCCAGCACCCATCCCTCGCCCAGCGTACTAGCGCCATGCGAGGCAATTCAGGTCGCACATTTGTTGAAAAGCGTGGAAGCAATATTCGGGCTCCTCGCTGATCTCGGTCAGAAGGTCGATAAGGTCAGCGTAGCTGTTTAAGAACTCTCCCCAACTCGAAGCGATGACACCGTGATGGTGAATGTCGCGACCGAAGTCGATGACTTGCCCGACAGTGCCAGCTCGTCCCGGAGCCAGATCTACCGCGAGATAGTTGCCGCACGCCTCCTCGTCTGCGACGGGGATCCAGCCCTCGTGGAAATAGTAGTGTGCGATCGCGTTCTTTGGATAGAACTGGTCGAATTTGGGAGCCTCGCCCCTACCGGAAGCCTGGAAGAAGGCGTGATCCGAAGCGATGCTCTGACAAGTGGAGAGCCGAAGTTGACCAAACAGAAACTGACTACGCGATTTTGAGGTCTGCCCGTTGTGGATCGAAAGCGATGTGCGAACATCCTCCGGAAGGCGAGTGCTTTATCGCCGCCTCAAGCGCGCCGAGATCCTCCACCGATGCACCCGGGTTGAGTTCCTGAAGTGATTGCGGGTCGTTCGCGCGACACCAGCTCTCAATCCGATCCCAAGCGGTTCGTACAAGTGGATCTGACATCAGAACAGATTCCCCCCAGAGACACGTCTCGTTTACGCCAGCGACGACCCAGTGCTTGATTCAGTAAATCTCCGGCAGCTCGCCTCGTTCCCGGCAGGCAAACGCGACTTCGCTCGATCCCCTCGATTCTCAAGTTGCCGCCCGGAGGCTTTAGCGCCGACAGGTCAGGCAGGTTGGCCGGGTAGCCTAGATAGCGTCGGCGCAACTCGACCGCCTCGCGGTCTCGCTTTCGCCCTAACAAGCGCAACACGTCGAGAATGAGACGCCGGAATGCGACCAGGTTTGGCCTGTCGAGCCGGCAGATACGAATGAAGTCCTCGCCGGCGGGAGTCAAACCGCGAATGGTCCCGTCCGCCGACACTTCGACATGCTGCCGCATCCCTGCCGTGGGGTCCAACGGCAACACGATCGCCCGACGGGCAGCGTTGCACTGGCAACAGGCATAGACCAGCGTGTCGTAATCCGTCAAGCCTTCCGGGGCCAGGCTGGTCGGACGGACATGCTCAACGCTAAAAGAGCGGTCTCCATCGGGGAACCATACTTCGCGACAACCACAGTACAGGCAGCGGTATGTGAACTCATCCCGGAGCCAGGGTTTGTAATGCTCATCATCGACGTATCCACGCGGGCCATGACGTCGCACTTCCAAGGCCTCGGCCGGCGCAAACGCTTGTGGTTCCAAAGACCGATCAGGGTTTGGTTGCATCGGGAAGCTTTTCCGCGAGATGACGAAACTCTTCCGCCACGCCGAGCAATTGGCGATCCGTGGACTCCAACCGCTTGTCGATCGCGGCCTGGAGGCAGTTCAGTTCGCTGCTCTCCTCCGCGGTTAGCCCGAGACTCCTGCTCTTTTGAATCAACTCGGCACGCCGATGATTCGAAATGTCCCACGCTTCTTCCTCGACGATCTGGTGCAGCACCTGGCTCAGAAGTTCATGTGCGGCTTGTTCGGCAGAGAGAGCTTTTGCCAAAGCCCGTCGTCGCAGATGTTCGGCCAGCGCCTCATCCAGCGAAATGGTCAAATGCACGGCCTTGTCTCCTGGTTCTTGCAGGCATTCGATGACCTTATGGCCCTCGAATACCTTCTCCTGAAGTTGAGTTCCTTGATATTCTACTCGAACTATCCGGTCACTGATCCAGATCAATCTGAAACTTCTCCTTGAGTTGCCGTCGGCCTTTTGATTCGGAGACCGTCAACACAAAGTTCACCAGTTCCCAGATCTTGTCCTTGTGCTCAGCGAGCTCCACGAGGTTGGGACGGAACTGATTGTGGGCCGGCATATTGCTGCCTGGGATACCACCGAATATCCGATCGTAGATCTGTACCGGCTCCCGGCCGCCGCGCAAAATCGGCAGCGTCAGGTCGCGAGCGCGAACCACGTTGCCCCAGTCGTCGAATTTGAAATTATCTTGTCTGCCCAATTGAAAGTGACAGGCCGCACAACCCGCCCCCGGACTTGGCATCTGCTGTGAACAATTTGTAACCATCGGCGGCGGATTCCAGTCGTTTTTCTTCCGTGGTGTAGGGATTGGGGTCAGGCTCGATGGGGTTCTTCTCGGACTTTATCCAGTTTCGGCAAATGTTGGTGAATTCCGTGATGACCTGAGAGGTGATGGTGTCGTTGAAATTGCCGGTATCGTTCAGGACCATGCGACATGGTGCGATATTCGGATTCGCCACGCATGCTCAGATGAGTGACGTAACTGCTCACGGCCCGCACTTCTTCAGGCCTAAGCCCGATAAAGGAAGGCATTGGCGCACCATCCAGGCCGCGCATAATCGTGCGATAGAGATCGTCGCGACGGGGTTTTCGGATGGCGACCTTATTCGGATCGCTAGAGATAAACTTGAAAATCCCCGGGCGATAATCGCGCGGAACCGGAATCAGGAATCGCCCATCGGGGCCGTTGCCATTACCCGTCAGGCCATGACATTGCTGGCAATAGTTCCGGAATACTCTGCCTCCAGATTCAAGCGTTTTCTCATCCAGTTGCAATTCTGCGGTCATCAGCTGCACCAATTCCAGATCGCCGCGCAGGTCAGCGATCTCGTTTTGCAACTCTGCGGTTTGATTCAGTGCCAGCTTCGCTTCTTTTTCGGCAATCCATTTTTCCAGCCGGGCCATCGCCTCGGCCGATTCGACCCTTGGTTTCTCCGGCGTACCAAACAACTTGTCCAGAATTTCTGCAAACTCCCGCCTTTCGGGTTCCGAGAGTTTCCGGGTATCGAGGACGACCTTGGTAGGAATCTGCGTGGCAAGAAGTTTGGCGGGCCCCGTCAAGGACTTCAGATCGCCGTTCAATTGTAAAATGGGTGGATAGCCCGCGTCGGAGTAACTCGTCAACAGTTCGGAGATGCTCAGATTTCCCGCGACCATCCAGTCGGATCGAACCGGATAATAGGCCGGTATTTCAACCCCCGGCTTTGAGCCGGAACACATCCTGCAAGTCCGGTCAAGGTCAAAGGGACCAGGACTAATAAAATCAATCCACAGCGATGCATTGGGGGCCTCGATCCTGATCGATCTCGAGAAACGCAAAGAAAATTCTTGTGCTTTTGGCGAAAGAGTCAAGAATGAGAAGGAAGGCCCAAAAGTTTCCAATCGGTGCGGAGCCTGCTTGAGTGCGGATACGCAACATGAATGATCGCATCCGGGGTGTCGTGATACTGTTCGTCGTGCTGGCGCTTTCAAGCCGCGGCCGGGCCAACCACCCGTTTTCAATACCGCGCCAACCAGTACGGAAGTGAGTATTGAGGAGGCCGACCAGAAGGCTTCTGCCGGTGCCTGGCTCGATGCGCTGGAACAATATCAACGGATCCTCGACACTGTTCCGGATGCTCTGGTTCCCGTCGAGCGCATCGCGTGCCAGCCTGCTGGGTTTCGCAGAGGCCGGTGGCGCGAGTTGCCTGATGTTGCCGGCTCCCCGGAATCACTGGATGCCGGCACGATGGGTTTGTCATCTCCATCTATCTCAGATGCCTGTCGCGGCGAGAAAAATTTATCGAGAGCGGGTCGATGCTCAGGCATTGAAACGATTCCAACAAGCAAAAGTATCGGCCGACGACGGGCAACTCAAGGGATTGCTCGCCGATTTTTTCTGTAGCACGGCCAGCAAGGATGCCATCCTGCTTCTGGCGAGCCGGGCATTTGAACGCGCTCAGTTTGAACGGCGCAAAATTACTGGTCGATGCTCCATCCGCTTTGGGATGTTGCACCAGTGCCGCTTACGGTCCTGAGTTATCCCGATCCTAAGAGTGATCCGGCCGCGATCCGGGCCAGGTTGATCTTGGTCAGGCTTTTTCGACAGGATTGGGCCGGTGCGCGACGACAACTGCAAATCTTTCGCAAGGCGTACCCCGACGCCAGGGGTTTGCTGGCAGGGCGGGAAAGCGGCACTACGTGGAGACGCTCGATCGGCTCCTGGAGCCCGCCAACAAACCCCAAACCACCATCGCCGCAGCTGTGACCGATCGTTGGGACAGTTTTGGAAGTAATCCGACTCGAAACAGTTTTGTGACAGGAAAACTTCCCTATTATTGGCCGGACCAGCCGACCTGGCGGATGAGGATACCGAAGTCATCGTGTTCAGCGCCCATTCGTAACGGATGAAGTACCCCCGCCAACCGACCACCCGCGGGATTGGCCTTTCAACCTGTGATCGCCCATCGAAAAGCTTTCTTGGCGGATGCGACCACGATTTATGCCTACGACCTGATGACCGGTAATCGGTCGGTCGTCTTCGACCTTCGGAAAACCGTAACGATCCCCGGCATCGACGGCCGATTACCGGTTCGGACGCCTCTGCGCTATACTCTTAGTATCGCAGAGGATCATCTCTACGCTCGACTCGGGACTCAGAACCTGCACAGTTCGCAGAACGAGGCAGCGGAAGAACTTCAAAATTACAGTTGTGTTGTGTGTCTTGGTCCGCTTCGAGCCGGTAACGAAAAGGCGATTCCGCTACGGTGGACGATGGAGCCGCCCAGCAATTTGAAAGATTCTTCTCCCATCTTTGAAGGCACGCCAGTTGTTGAGGGAAATCGCATTTATGCCTTGCTGTCGCGCACGGTCGGCGGCGACTCGATCTCGACGGTTGTGTGTTATCAGAATCCCGATCGGCACGAAAAACCCGAGGTTCTCTGGCAAAAGGACGTCGGCAAATCAGCGCTCATTCCCTCGTCGGAAAGTTTAACGACGCAGCAATTGCTCACACTGGCAGATTCTCAGATTCTCTACTGCAATAACTTGGGGAGCATACTTGCACTCGATGCCGGCAGCGGACGGTTCAAATGGGCTTACCAATATAGATCTCTTGAGAGAAATCGTTCGCCCTCTACGATGGAATTGTGTCCATGTCTAGTCGCTGCGGGTCGAGTGTTCGCAGCACCGACCGACTCCAATTCCATCTTTTGCCTGGACATCCAGAGCGGCCGAGCGCTGTGGGAACACGAAGGCGTGGAAGGGACGCAATTTCTGGGCGTGGTGCGCGATCTTCTGATTTGCAGCGTGCGCGGGCCGGTCAAGGGGCTTCGCGCCATCGACACGACCGGAAACGTAGCGTGGAGCCACCACGATGATGGTGGCGAATCCACTTTCGGAACCGGCTTCGTCACGCCCGAAGTTGTTTTGTGGCCGACCAAACACGGGTTGCACTTTCTCCGTCCAAGCAATGGCACGGCGATCCGCCAGCCGATTTCCGGACCATTCGGAAATCTCTGCTATGCGGATGGCTTTCTCGTCGTCACCACACCGACGGAGATTTGGGGCTACGTTGCCGAGCGCCATTTTTTGAACTCCCGTAAAGGCGCTGTGGATGCCGACCCCGCCGACTCCCATGCCCAAATGCAACTGGCGCTGGCCGAAGCCGATGCAGGTTTATTCGCGGAGGCGATGAAACGATTTCAACGGGTCGGAAAGAATCCTTCTCTGGCAAACGAAGCAACCTGTCGTTGGCGCGAGCTGGTTACGGATCAGCTCCACCAGGCTATCCTTGCGCGATAACGGCATGATCTCGACCATCCTGCAAAATCCCGATGTCCTGAGCGACGAGGAAACGAAAGTCATGGCTCAACTCGCGCAGATGGGACGTTGCTTGTCCACGAACGATCGCGATCGCGCCAGGCAATTGCTCCACGAGATTTGCAAGATTCCCGGTGCCGCCCGTATTGCTGTCCGCGATGAAAACAATTCTCTGCGACGAATCGATGCCATCGCCCATACCTTCCTGGCACAGCTGGGAGAAAAGATTCCCCGGACTGAAAACGCCGGATGGCAAGTTGCCTTCCCGGTGTCTATCACGGTTCCGGATACCTGCTGCGATCGCTCAACCGCTATCGGAGGATTGGTCCGGCATCGGTTGCCTTTGGCGGGCATGAGCGACCATTTGGTCGCAACTTCTTACGCCGCGGCCGGGCGGGAGATTTACCGATTCGATCCTGCGCAAGAACAGATGACCCGCATCGGGGCCGGACCATTCGCGCCCGCGTACGCAGAAGAATTCGGAGATGTCGTAATCGTCGCAGGCTCTGAAGGAATCGCGTCGCTGCGTCTAAGCGATGGGCAGATCCAGTGGCAATTCGTTCCATCGGGAACCTTCGCGATCGGCATGGATCACCCGGAAATCCCCGGCGAACTGGTTCCTTTACTATCTCTGCGGAGTGTGTTTCAACCGAGCCAATCACCTCGACTCAGTGCCTTTCGTCGAGTCGGCGACCGGATCTTTTGCCTCGTCGATGAAGGCGAATTCCTTTGCTTGAACCTATCCGATGGGACTACGGGCTGGAATCGAGCCGGCCCGACGGCACGAGCGAGTTCACGACCTTGGGGAAAAATACCATCCCTATTATCGAGCAACGCCAAAATACCTCGTCACTCAACTTTCGACCGGGAAACTGCAAGTCCTCTCGGAGGGAGCGGTTTCATTTTCGCTGCCGACGACTCGAGAACCCTGGATTCAAGATCCGATCGCGCTCAATAGCGACGAGGTAATCCTGGCCATTGATCCGGAGACGATCATCTGCCTTCATCTGTATTCCAAGAGGATTGTCTGGAAGAAGAGCATTCCCTACCCAGCCAGTGCTTCGGGCGAATATCCTCAACTCAGGCTGCACGACAAACATCTGCTGGTGAAGTGGTCGCAGAATCACGGAGAGGAACTTGACTGCCTTGATGCGAGGACCGGCGAACGTCTCTGGAAGGACGATGGGCTATTCCTGGGGCCGGTCTGCTGCGATTTGGACCTGGCGGGGATCGATGACGGGCAAATCTATCTGGCGCTTGGCGAGAAACTTCACAGCATCGCGCTATCTACAGGAAAAGTCACTGCCCGCTTTTTGGTTCCCGAAATCGGGGAAAGCTCGTGGAAGGTCCATGTGATGAAATCGTCGCTGCTGCTTCATCCGCCGACGGCATTGCCGAAAACCTCGACCCGCAATCGTAATCACGAGCTGTCTGCTTCGGATCTCAACCCGACTCGACTGACAAGATTCCTGATGAGTCGATATGATGGTTGGATGAGTCGAACCCTCCCCGTACTGGTCGTCGATCGCGCGGACGGGCAGCTTCTGCAACGATTTTGTTTGCCGGGAAGCGGTCCAGCGGCTTCTGTTCACTCCTTTAAGAATGGTTATTGTGTCATGACCGGTGAGCGAGCCTATTGGTTGTCTGCAACAGCGCAGCACAATAAAGACGCGGTGAAAGATCGTGACAAGAACTAACCGCAAAGTCACAGGGCACCAGCCAATGACCCGCCCAAGAATTAACCATGAGCGACCCCCTTGACGTGACCCACATCAGAAGAGGCTGGTCCCGCCCGCGGAAAGTCAGGCAAGCGAGACGCTTGCCCTACGTTGCGGGCGGAACGTGGCATTTATCGTTCGTAGGGCAAGCGTCTCGCTTGCCTGACTTCGTCGGCGCATCGGGGTCAATTGTTAGCGGCTTTCCATCACAATCGGTGTCTGCTACGAAGCAAGGGGTTTGACGCGAATTGTAACATATAATGGCCTCTAGGCAGGAAAGCAGGAAAAAAACAAGCCCTCAACAATCTTGGGTCTATTTCGATCGCCTTTGGGAGAGACTGGTTTGGCAAGTCAATTTGATGAACTGATACTTGTTGACGAACAAGACCTCGCCGCCGATGCCGCGGCCGTGGAACACTTGCGCGACTGTGCTCACCGCATTCTGACGGAATGTGCCAAGATCATCGTCGGCCAGAAAATCATTCTCGAACAGTTGCTCATCGCCCTGCTCGCGAAAGGCCACTGCCTGCTCGTCGGCGTACCCGGGCTGGCGAAGACCTTGATGATCCGGACGCTCGCGGATGCGCTGAATCTCAGTTTTAGTCGAATCCAGTTTACTCCGGACTTGATGCCGTCCGACATCACCGGGACCGACCTTCTCCAGGAAGACAAGGCCACCGGTCAACGCTCCTTCAAATTCGTGCATGGACCGCTCTTTGCCAATGTCATTCTGGCCGATGAGATCAACCGCACTCCTCCCAAGACGCAATCCGCTCTTCTCGAAGCGATGGCGGAACATCAGGTCACCGTCAGCGGTAATCGGCACCGTTTGCCGGAGCCTTTCTTCGTACTGGCGACGCAGAATCCCATCGAGCAGGAAGGAACGTATCCGCTTCCCGAAGCGCAACAAGACCGGTTCATGTTCAACATCAAGGTCGATTATCCAACCGAAGACGAAGAATATCGCATCGTCGAAGCCACGACCTCTTTCCGACGAGCCAGGGTCGATCGGGTTGTTTCGGGTGAAGAGCTGTTGCGGATGCAAGATGTCGTTCGCCAGGTTCCCGCGGCGGGGCACCTGATCCGCTACGCCATGAAACTGGCCCGGCTCACCCGGCCCGAACAAGGGGATGTACCCGACTTTATTCGGAATTACGTCAACTGGGGTGCCGGCCCGCGTGCCAGCCAAAATCTGATTCTCGCGGCCAAGGCCCGCGCTGTCCTGCATGGCCGGTCTTACGTCTCTTCCGAAGATATTCGCGCGGTCGCTGCACCGGTGCTTCGACATCGCATCATCACGAACTTCAATGCCGAAGCGGATGGTGTGAAGCCCGATGACATAGTCAAACGCCTCGTGGAACTGGTAGGGCGAGGCTCGGACGAATGAATTACCTCAATGCCGAGACGCTGGCAAAAATCCGGGCACTGGAATTGCAAGCCCGCCAGGTGGTCAACGGCTATCTCGCCGGCATGCACCGCAGCGCACAACACGGTTTTGCCGTGGAATTCGCGCAACATCGGGAATATGCACCAGGGGATGATACCCGGCACATCGACTGGAAGGTATTTGGACGAACCGAACGATACTTTCTGAAGCAGTATGAACTGGAAACCAATCTGGTTTGCTGGTTATTGGTCGATGCCAGCGAATCGATGCGTTATGGTTCAGATTCTCGAACGAAATATGATTTTGCCTGTCTCATGGCCGCGTCGATGGCCTACCTGGTCTTGAAACAGGCCGACAGCATTGGCCTGGCAACCTTCGATAGTGAATTGCGACAATCGTTGCGAGCATCCGGCCATCCAGCGCAGCTTCAGGATGTGTTGCGGATTCTGGTAGCAGGGCCGTCGGCCGAGAAGTCGCGGATCGGCCGAGTCTTTCACGATGCAGCTGAGCGGTTCAATCGTCGTGGCGTGGTGATGGTCTTTAGTGATTTATTCGATGAGGTTGCCGAGCTGATCGTCGGCTTGAAACATCTTCGTCATCAGCGTCACGAAGTGGTGATCTTTCACCTTCTCGATCCCGCCGAGTTGGAGTTCCCGTTTCGACAGGCGACCTTGTTTCGCGGATTGGAACAATGGCCGGAATTGCTCGCCGATCCCGTGGGCATTCGCGACGGTTACCTGGCGGAACTCAATTCATTCCTGAATGACCTTCAGCGTGAATGCCGGATGAACAATTTCGATTACGTGCGGCTCCGAACCGATCAGGATGTGGGAAAGTGTCTGGCGGAGTATCTGGCCCGGCGAGCAGCACGCTAATCGAAGGAGCCCGGATGAGCAAATCCTCCCAAAGAGCGAAAGCGATTCGTCCTGCCAAGGTGACGCGGCGGGGAGCTTCTTCAGCCGATTTTGATGAGGTGATTGCCCTCATTGAGTCTGCTCGCTCTCGCGCCTTTGCCGCAGTCAACCAAGAACTGTTCGAATTGTACTGGCAGGTTGGCCAGTACATCAGCAGAAAGATTGCCGACGACGGTTGGGGTGACGGAACCGTTGAGTCATTGGCCGACCACATTCAACGTTCTCAACCCGCAATCGGTGGATTCTCCACGAGTAACCTTTGGCGAATGCGGCAGTTTTATGAGACATATCGAGGATTGCCAAAACTCGCAACACTGTTGCGAGAATTGTCCTGGAGCCATAATCTCGCAATCATGAGCCGTTGTAAACGAGATGAAGAACGCGAGTTTTACTTGCGTATGGCAAACAGAGAACGCTGGACTTTCCGGGAACTTCAGCGACAGCTTAATGGAGCACTCTTTGAACGAACGGTCCTATCCCCGACAAAAGTCGCACCAACGGTGCGAGAAGTGCATCCCAGCGCATCCGAACTATTCAAGGATACGTATCTCCTTGAATTCCTGGATCTTCCGCTCAAACATTCCGAGGCAGACCTGCAACGCGGCCTGGTCGAACAACTCAAACAATTCCTCATGGAACTGGGACGCGACTTCTGTTTTGTCGGGAACCAATACCTGCTCCAAGTGGGCGGCAAAGATTTCTTCGTTGATCTGGTGCTCTTTCATCGTGGCCTGAACGCTCTGGTTGCTTTTGAACTCAAAGTCGAAGAATTCGAGCCTGGGCATCTGGGCCAGCTTGAATTCTACCTTGAAGCACTCGACCGCGATGTGCGAAAGTCTCACGAACAACCGTCGATCGGCGTGCTGTTGTGTGCCACCAAGAACAATAGGGTCGTCGAGTATGCTCTGAGTCGATCGCTCTCTCCGGCGTTGGTTGCCGAGTACAAGACCCAGTTGCCCAAAAAGAAGATGTTGCAAGCGAAGCTGAACGAGTTCTACCAGTTGGCCCAAGAAGAATCGGCATTGCAGGCAATCGCGGACAAGAAACCAAAGAAAAGCAGAAAAAAATGACCTTGTCACTCGTGAGCGATGACCAACCAATGTTTTGGCATTTTCCCGCAACCCGCGCCCCGCATCCCGAATAAGATAATTCCACATGCTTTCACTTTCTCTTTTTGGCGTTCTCTTCACCACCACTGTGGCAGGCGTTGCCGGCGGCGTGGCGGCGGTGCCGATTATCATTCACCTTCTCAATCGTAAACGCTTTCAGGTCGTGACCTGGGCCGCCATGCGCTTTCTTCTCGCCGCCCAGCGCAAGAATGTTCGCAGGCTGCGCCTGGAACAATGGCTGCTTCTGGTGATCCGGGTCTTGATCGGACTGCTGCTGGTGCTGGCGATGGCCAGCGTTTATCCCGAGGCAGAACCACTGTGGCAAAAACTCTTTCCCGGCGGGGCTTCAGCTCCCGCAACCCAGGGACGAACCCATCGTATTCTGGTGTTGGACGCCTGTTTTAGCATGGCGACGCAACTCGATGACGACACGAGCCGGTTCGATGCCGCGAAAACACAGGCCAAAGCCATTCTGGATCGCGCCGGCCCCGGTGACGGCTTCAGCGTAGTCTTGCTCAGTTCGCCGGCCCAGGTCATTGTTGCCGGCCCCGCGGATGATCGCGGGAAAGTGCTTCGCGAAATTGAGGCACTCAAACTCCCGCACGGCAGCGCCGACATTGCAGGCGGCCTGCGACTCGTCGCCGATATGGTCGGCAAACCGCTCGGAAAGTATGCCCGTCGAGAAGTTGCCTTATTGACCGATTTGAAGCGTTCCAACTGGAATCTCCCCAAACCGGAAGGAAGCGGCGAAGCGCACACTGCTTCAGGGTCGGGCAGTCTTTCCGAATCGTGGCAGATCATCGCTCGGGAAAGCAGAGTGGTCTTTCTGGATGTCGCCCGTCTGGATGTGGACAATCTCGCGGTCACCAATCTCTCGCTTGGCGAATCCTTACCCCTGGTGGGAGTCGACACCAGTGTCGCCGCAGTGGTTCGGAACTTTGGCCAACAGGACCGACGGAAAGTCCCCGTTGAACTCCTGATCGGAAAGGCCCCCAAGGCCGGCCAAAAACTTGGTCTTCGAGAGATGGGGCAGCAACTCGTCGATATACCTGCCGGTCAAAGTGTCAAAGTTACGTTTGCGCTCGATAAGTCGAAACGCTTCGCGGAGCCGGGCGAATACCTGGTGCAAGTCAAGCTCCCCGAAGATTTGCTGAAACTGGATGATACTCGCTCTCTGGTCGTCAAAGTTCGCGATTCGATTCCCGTCATGGTCGTCAACGGCAAGTTCGCAGCGGATCGACTGGAACGCGCGGATGAATTTGTGGTGACTGCACTCAATCCATTTCCGAAGAACGTCGTTTCACCCGATATTCCGGCCCGCCCCGAACGCAGGAGCATCCGGGAATTTGAAGATGCGGGGCTGAGCGATCTGGCGAAGTTCGACTGCGTGTTTCTTTGCGATGTCCCGACCATATCGGCAGCAGAAGCGCACCGTCTGGAAGCACATCTGCGTCGAGGCGGCTCGATCGTGATCGGGCTTGGACCAAAATCCTCCGAGCATCTCGATAACTACAACCGCGTGCTCTGGAATGAGGGCAAGGGAATCTTGCCGGGCCGGCTGCTCGGTGTCAAGGAGGCAGCGCCGGGTGAAAGTTTTCACTTTCACGCCGATGAGGAAGCATTTCATCGGCCCCCCTTGAGCGCATGCTTTCAAGATGAGGTGGTTCGCGCTTCGATATCGACACCCATCATTTCACGCTATGTGCGGATCGATGCGCCCGCGAACGGAGCGGCCCGGCGGATTTTTTCGTATGTCACAAGTCAGAATAACAGCGGGAAAGCCGATCGACCGGATGACGTCGGCCCCCGCGATGCTGCGATCGTCGATTTTCCTCGACATCGCGGACGAGTGATCCTCTGTACGACGACCCTCAATGCCGACCGGAAATGGACCGAATGGCCGATCCACTTTACGTTCGCGCCATTTCTCAACGAGGCACTGCGCTATGCCGTTGCTTCCGACGTAAAACATACGCTGCTCGTCGGCGAACCATTGGAAGAGTACGTATCCTTCGGCCAGGTGGGACTGACGCAAAACGAGTGCGTTTTGAAAATGACCGGGAAACCGAAATCGATTCAACGGAAATCATTGCCCAGGATGAGGGAGGTTTTTTTCGTTTCCCGGCCAACGATTACGCCGGCATCTATGGGATCAGCGTTGGAACCCAGCCCGAACCTCTGTCTATCGCCGTCAATGTCCCCGCGACAACTCCGGGCGGCACGGCGGAGAGCGACCTACGTCGCATGACGCTCACCGACTTGCAAGCCACCGCACCCGATGCTGACTTGCAGGTCGTGACCGATGCCAAGAATATCGAACAACGGAAATCGCACTCGTCGGATAATACGTCTTCAGCGGAGCACCAGGAGCCGCGGCCCCGCAGTCGCACGAGTCTTGTTGTTGCTGTTGCTTGGTTGTCTATTGCTGGAAGTCTTTCTGGCATGGTATTTCGGCTCACGCGTGCGGGAAGTCAAGGCGAGCCTCACTCGCCGCGTATCCGCCGCTGGGGTTGGTATCGCTTGTTGTGGGGGTTGCCGGTTCTGTTGACCGTGATCGTTTTAGGAACGGTCCTGCATGCGGCGATCACGGGCGAGTTTCTTGGCTTCCTTCCTCAATCCTGGCGTTTAATGCTGGAGCAGCAAATGGGTGTTCCCCCTGCTGTCCCAGGTGAAGGCACGCGCTGGCGACTGGAGAAAATGCCCTACTTGAGTGGAGATGCCCGATTGGACCGCTGGCTCGTGGGCGGCACCATCGCGTTCGCGGTGGTTTATATCGCTTCGATCTATCGGCGCGAGCGGATCGGCAGCGGCGAGTCGGCCAGACCCAGACGATTCTTTCGTCATCCGCTCACCGGACTGGCGAGTTTACGTCTCGGAATCGTCTTGTTGACCCTCACGGTCCTGTTGCCGCAGATCCAGCTCGCCTTCGAGCGCAAGGGCTGGCCGGACATCGTCATTGTTTTCGACGATTCCCGGAGTATGTCGATCGTGGATTCGTTTCACGATCCGCTGATTCGAGAGAAAGCGGACAAGTTGAAAAAAGAATGGAGCAAACTCGCTGCGCCACGGATCGAGACCATTCAACGACAAATCGAGGAACTGCAACGAAAGCTGGCTTCGCAACCCTCATCGGTCGAGGCAGCCAGGCTTCACGACGATCGAATTCGGCTCGAAGCCCATCTGCACGATCTTCGCACGCCACATCGCCTCAATTTGATCAAGGCATTACTCGCGTCTAGTTCGCAGAACTGGCTCAAGTCCTTTCTGACCGACCGGCAAATGCGCGTGCATCTTTATCGGGTCTCTTCGCAGACAACCCGAATCGCAGAACTAACCGACCCCAGCCAATGCGAGCGGATGTTGGACGAAATCATCGATATCGTGCCGGCCGGCGAATCGAGTCGACTCGGAGACGCCGTCGAATCCATTTTGAAGACTTTCCGCGGCGGATCGCTGAATGCCATCATCATGCTCACCGATGGGGTCACCACTGCCGGCGAAGATCTGCCTCGTGCAGGGCGAACGGCGACTCAAGATGGGGGTGCCGCTCTATTTTGTCGGCATCGGGGACGCGCGAACCTCCCGACATCATTCTGAGCGACCTTCGTGCCGAGAAAGTCATCAACACCAACGACCGGCTCATTATCGAGGCTCACGTTCGTACTCAAGGCACAGGCATGCCTGACACTCTTCCTGTAATCCTCTCGGAAATCAAGAACGGCAAGCAGGAAGAGATTGCCCGAGAGATGGTTCGGCTCACCGACAAGCCCGAAAAGGTCAAGTTGGTATACACTCCCAAGGAGGCTGGGGATAAGCACTACGTCATCGAAGTGCCCCTCCAGCAGGGCGAGAGCGATATCACGAATAACCGGATCGAGCACGAGGTCTACGTTGCGGAGGCCAAGAGAATCAAGGTTCTTTACATCGAAGGGAAACCGCGCTACGAGTATCGCTTCATCAAGACGCTTTTCGAGCGCAAGACCGAGGCCGTGCGCGGCAACAAATCGATCGACCTGGAAGTGTTCATCGTCGGCGCTCACCCCGACTTCGCCAAGCAGGACAAAAGCGCCATTGCCGAATTTCCCACGCAGGCCCGCCTCGACAATTACGACGTGGTGATTCTCGGAGACGTCGATCCTCGTCAACTACCGAACGGAGAAGCCAGTGTCGCCATGCTGGCGCAGTTTGTCAAGAAGCGCGGCGGCGGCCTGCTGGTGATCGCAGGGCAGGATTTTGCGCCACACGCTTACAAGGACACCGATCTTGCGGATGTTTTGCCGCTGGGCTGGGACGGAGTTGCCCCCATACCGTTACCCAAAGAAGACGATCCACCGATTATCGAGGGTTATCGGCCAATGCTGACTACCGCGGGCCAAAATCACCCCGTGTTCCGCTTTGTCAACGATGACGCGGAAAACGCTGTAATTTGGGAGAAGCTGCCCAAATTGCTTTGGTATTCCACCGGATACAAACGAAAACTCTCGGCCGAGGTTCTGGCAGTTCATCCACAACGACCGGCGGAGGGCAGCGCCAATAAAGATGAACTGCATCCGCTGGTAATGCATCAATTCGTGGGGGCCGGGCGTGTGATGTTCTTTGGGTTCGATGAAACCTGGCGCTGGAGATTCCGACAAGACGAGCTGAGGTTCAATCAATTCTGGATGCAAACCATTCGGACATTGGCGAGAAACCGTGTGGGGAGAATCAAGTTGCGGCTCGACCGCAGACAATTTCGTCGCGACGACCCGATCCGAGTGGCCGTGCGCTTCCCGATGATGCACGGCACCGCCCAGAGGCACCGAGGTCAAGGTTGCCGTGGAGCGCACCGCGCCGACAACTGGGAACCGAAATGCCCGAAACCGAAATGCAGACACTTTCGCTCGATCCGGTCGGCCCGCCTTCCGAGCCGCCGACGCGGATCTATGAAGCGCTTCTCACACGAACTCAGGAAGGGGAATACAAGTTCACCCTGAGTACTCCGGCGGTTTCAGGGACGGCACCGAAAGCCAGGGCGAGTGTTTTGCCTCCGCTCGGGGAAATGGACATTCGGCAACTCAATGAGACCGACCTACAGCGCGCTGCCCGCGATTCGCACGGCGGCTACTATCCTTTGAACAAGGCGGACCAATTGCTGGATGAATTGCCGAGCGGTCCAAGGGTCGCCCTGGACCAGCCATGCGATCCGGTTAAACTTTGGAATCGCGCCATCGTCTTTCTGTTGGTATTTTCGATGTTGGTGACGGAATGGATATTGCGAAAACGCTGGCGGTTGCTTTGAGGCAGCAATGATGCACGAACTGACGATCACACCGCAAGGGCATCTCCTCGTTCGAGAAACGCCGCTCGAAACTCCGGATCGGAAACTCTCGAAAGCGATGCTCGAAGCGTACGGCGAGAGTCCCGCCCGAGGGATGCTCTACTCCGCCAGCGAGGAGATGGAAGCGGTGCTGCCGCCGTCGTTCGAGTTCGCCCGCTCGATCGCCCGGCTTTATCTCACGAACCTTTGCAAAGCCGCGACTGGGGAACCCGGCGAACCGATTCCCGAACTCCCGCCTCCGGCGGCCGATCTCGAACGGGCGATTCTTCAAGCCCCTCCGATGACCGGGCTGGAGTATCTGACTCCGGAAGTCCTTTCGAACTGGTGGCAAGACCTCGATTCTCTCACCCGGAGCGAAATCGAAAAGCACCCCGGCGGAGCTCAAGGCTATCTGCGGGAGCGCAACCCCCAGTGGCGATTCGTCGGCCGCGTGACGCTCCACCTGGCCGAGAACAAGCGGAACCCCGATTATCCGTTCGCGTTTCTGGCCACGTTTGCCAACGGTCTGACACCGCAGGGCAAGGTGAAGCACGAACCGCTTGGCCGGGCGCTTCAGCAGTATGCCGGGGAGCAGAACCGCGAGGCGATGCTCAATTTACTGCTGCCGATCTCGAAGGCCGCCGAATCCTCGGAATTGATTCGACGACTCGTCGATTCCGGGGAGATTTATCACCCCCTCGCGTGGTCGCCGAGAGAGGCGTACGAGTTCCTCAAAGCGATACCCCTCTTTGAATCGAGCGGTTTGATCGTACGGGTGCCGGACTGGTGGAACGCCCAGAAGCCGACCCGGCCCCGCGTCAGCGTGAAGATCGATTCGAAGAATTCGGCAGGCATCGGTGTCGATGCGATGATGCGATTTCTCCGTCGGCATGAGCCTCGAAGGAGAAACGCTCAGCCCGGATGAGATCGCTCAGTTGCTCGAATCCAGCGGGGGCCTGATCCCGTTGAAGGGGAAGTGGGTCGAAGTCGATCCGGAGAAGTTGAAGGAAGCCCTGGAGCACTGGAAGGGTGTCGAAAAGGACGTTCGCCGGGAGGGCATTTCGTTCTTTGAAGGAATGCGCCTCCTTTCCGGGGCGAATCTCGCCAAGGAGGACGAGGACGAAAGCCAGGCGGCGATTCGCGAATGGTCGGGCCTGACCGCCGGCCCGGAATTGGATGCGGATTCTCAAGGGTCTGCGTTCTCCGGAGACCCGGCAGGAGACGGCCCCTCCCGATTTGAAGGCGGAGCTTCGCCCGTATCAGCGGACGGGCTACGCCTGGTTGCGATTCGTCGCTCGCCTGGGACTGGGAGCCTGCCTGGCCGACGACATGGGCCTCGGCAAGACGGTCCAGGTGATTTCGCTGCTGCTCGATCTGAAGCGCGACAAGCAGAAAAAAGCGAGCCTGCTCGTCGTGCCGGCTTCGCTGATCGCGAACTGGAAATCGGAGCTGGCGAAGTTCGCGCCGAGTCTCTCCTTCGCCGTGGCCCATCCTTCGGAAGTGAACGCGAACGCCGGTGAAATCGGGCTCGCCGATGCCGACACGTTCGATTTGATCATGACCACGTATGGCATGCTCGTCCGCACCGACTGGATGAAGCAGTATCGCTGGCGGCTGGCGATTCTCGACGAAGCCCAGGCGATCAAGAACTCCGGCACGAAGCAGACCCGGGCCGTGAAGGAATTGACCGCCGCCAGTCGGATCGCCATGACCGGCACGCCCGTCGAGAATCGCCTTTCGGATCTCTGGTCGCTCTTCGATTTCTTGAACCCCGGACTGCTGGGCACGGCCAAGCAATTCGGCTCGTTCGTCAAGCGGTTGCAAGACGCCGAGGTCCCTTCGTTCGAACCGCTGCGAAATCTCGTGCGACCCTACATTCTGCGGCGGTTGAAGACCGACAAACGGGTGATCTCCGATCTCCCGGACAAGACGGAGGTGAAAGCCTATCTGCGCGCTGAGCAAGCACCAGGCGGCCCTCTACCAGAAAGCGGTCGACGATCTCGCCGAGCAGTTGGAGGCCAGCTGATGGAATCCAGCGGCGGGGGATCGTCTTGGCCCAACTGATGCGGCTGAAGCAGATCTGCAATCATCCCGCCCAGGTGGCCGGCACGAACGACTACGCGGCCGACCGGAGCGGCAAGTTTCGCCGGCTGGCGGAGATCGCCGAGGAGATCGCGTCCCGGCAGGAGAAGGTCCTCGTTTTCACGCAGTTTCGCGAGATCGCCGACCCGCTGGCCGGGTTCCTCGCCACGCTCTTCGGTCGATCCGGGTTGGTGCTCCACGGGGGGACCAGCGTCAAGAAGCGGAAGGAGTTCGTCGATCAATTTCAACGGGAAGACGGCCCGCCGTTCTTCGTGTTGTCGCTGAAAGCGGGCGGCACCGGGCTGAACCTGACGGCGGCTTCGCACGTGATCCACTTCGACCGCTGGTGGAACCCGGCCATCGAGAACCAGGCGACCGACCGCGCCTTCCGGATCGGCCAGAAGAAGAACGTGCTGGTTCATAAGTTCATCTGCCGGGGAACGGTCGAGGAACGGATCGACGAGATGATCGCGCGGAAAAGCCAGGTCGCGGGCGAAGCGATCGGCGGAGAAGACTCAGGAGAAGTCTTGCTGACGGAAATGGACAACGATACGCTTATTGCGGTTCGTGAAGCTGGATTTGCACCAGGCGACCGCCGACTGATGAGACTCTCGACGAGGCAGGACACTCCCATGGGCAGGTACTACGACGATTATACGAAGCCTTATGTTCCCGTGGCACAACGGCGCGCCCAGGCCGCGAGGGAAGTTGCCAAACGGGTCAAGAAAGGGCAAGACGGTCTCCCCGGTCCGCATCGAAGGCCGAACCATCGCCTCGACCTTCTGGGGCAAGGCGTGGTGTACGAACCTGGAGAGCTACAGCGACTTCGCGAATCGCCTGCCGCGCGGGCGGACCTACGTTCGCAACGGTTCGGTCGTGCATTTGAAGATCGACAAGGGGCGGATCGAAGCCCTCGTGAGCGGATCGGAACTGTACGAAATCCAGATCGACATCGCCGCGCTGCCGAAGCACAGATTGGCAGGCGCTGAAAGAACAATCCGCGGGCAAGATCGGCACGCTCGTCGAACTGCTGCAAGGCAAGCTGTCGAAAGCGGTGATGGAGCTGGTGACGGATCGGGATCAGGGGCTGTTCCCGAAGCCGAAAGAGATCAAGATGCGGTGCAGTTGCCCGGACTATGCGGGGATGTGCAAGCATATCGCCGCGGTGATGTACGGAGTCGGCAATCGCCTCGATTCAGTCGCCGGAGTTGCTGTTCGTGCTCCGAGGCGTGGATCACCTGGAATTGATCGAACAGGCGATCCCCACCGCCCCGATCAAGGCGCAAGAGCAATGCCCCCACGATCGCGACCGACGATCTCGGAGCCATCTTCGATATCGAAATCGGTGATGTGCAAGAGGTTCCGAAGGCTATTCCGGTCGCAAAAGCACGGGCGAAAACGGTCGTGAAAAAGGTTGTCAAAGTGGAGAAACGAACGGCAAAAGCGAAGAAAGAAAAAGCGAAACGCGTTCTCAAGAAGAAGTAGCAATTCGATCCGATTCTCCGCCAGCGGAAAGCCGGCGCACCTTATACCGCGCTGCTCGCCGACACGTTTCCCAAGTGTAACGCTGGCGAGCGGCACATTCTTTCAAATCTAATAAAATGCACGGGGTGAAGATGACTGACGACCTCTTCGTCCAACACCTTTCCAAGGATGACCATGTCCCCACGACTTCGCTTTCGATCATGTGTGTGCAAGCCGCGGCGGTTCTGTTTTTGAAGGGTCATTTCATCATCGCGCACAGCGCCAGAACCACGCCCGCTCCCACGCCCAAGATCAATAGAGGCATCAGCCAGAGCCATGCGCCCAATCCCTCTTGTTTTCTGGTATTTCCGCGCGGAGTTTTTCGATGGCGGTCCTCGAAATGAGTGTAGGAGTCCTCCTCCGGCAGCGTACCGCCGGTAGAGTCCTGTTCGTCCTCATCTTCGCAGTCAATTCCGGCCCAGGGGTCATTTCGAGATACGCCGGCAAGGTTGGAGCCCGATGCGGATATGCTGTTGTCCGCCGGCAGAGTTTCAACTGCTACCCAGTTAATGGATTCGTGGACCGCTATGGCAGTTAGAACACTAATGAGTTCCTCGGCGTTTTGAAAACGATCTTCCGGCCTTTTTGCCAGCAACCCGGAGATGACTGAAGCAATGTCGTCGGGTACATCCGGTCTGAGCGCTTGAACCGACGGCGGAGTCTCGGTCGTTTGACGCACCAGTTTCTCCATCGTGGTGCCGCCGGGAAAAATTACTTGTCCGGTCAACAAGTAGTAAAACGTGCAGCCCAGACTATAGAGATCGGATCGACCATCGGTGCAATGAAGGTTCTTCGCCTGTTCCGGCGAGAGATAATCCGGTGTTCCCATCACCGTCTGCTTACCGGCATTGATCGAGTCGTGGCCTGGGGCGGCGTCTCCGTCCGACCCGCTGAGTCGAGCAAGTCCAAAATCGAGTATTTTGACGTTGTCGGCGTTTGCAATTGCTTTGCTCTGACTCTTCTGCACGAGCAGATTCGCCGGCTTGATGTCTCGATGGACCATGCCGAGTTGATGCGCGTAGCTCAGCCCGGCAGCGGCTTGCCTGATGTAATCGCAGGCTTGGGCAATGGGCAGGGGGCCGCGATCTCTCACGAGATCCTGTAAGTTGGGACCGTCCACAAATTCCATGACCAGATACCACCGATCATCGATCTGATTGGCATCGAAGGCTGTGACTATGTTTGGGTGCGTGAGTTTTGCTGCTGCCTTTACCTCACGTTGAAAAAGTTGCCGCGCGGTTTCCGTTTTCATCAGGTTCGAATTGAGGACTTTCAGCGCGACGGTTCGCCCCATCGTCATGTGTTCCGCCTTGAACACCCGGCCCATCCCGCCTCGGCCCAATTCTTCGAGGATCCGATATTGCCCCATGAAGAAGCCGTCGGTCACTCCCACAAGCAGGCGTTCTGCCTGAAATCTCGTGAGTACGCGCTGTTCCACCAGCGCGCGCGCAACTACCCGACCACGATCCGTGATCGGAATTTGAACCAGTGCCGACCGCAATCGAGCATCGTCAACCAAACCACTCTCCCGAACTTTTTGAAGAAAAGTTTGTTTGTCTATACGTGGATTGGGTGCTTGTGCTTGTGCCATCGCTGGTTCCCTGAATCAGACAAGAAGCAGCTGATCCCAATGGAAGGGCCGCTTGGTAGAGGAATGCGCTGAGGCGTTGCGCTTCGCGGAATTCGGCAGGAAGGCTACATAACGTCTTCGACGATTTCTGAATCCGAAAGTTCCCCGATTACCTTCTGTGTAGAAGACGAAGCAACGGAGGCATTAGTTCGTAGATCGCCAGCTTGGGCTATTTTAGAAGTCCGGTCAAGTGCGTGGGTCCGGGAATAGTTGAAATTCTACAAAGATTTCCATCGCTTTCCTGCGATAAACCGTTTACATTTAAGTATTGAGAATTCGCCATCCCTCCCCGAATATTCCTACTTGGCAGGAATGATACCTTATTTCTGACCACCTACCCTGCCCAATGCGTCGATGTTTGCTCCCTCCTGTGAAACTTCCATGAACGTCATGAAGGAGTCTCTTTCATGCAATTTATCTCGATTCGCTTTGTCTGTCTTGCCGCTGTGGCCGTGTTCGCAACATCCGGTTTCGCTGCGCCTCCCACCGACGCCGTCAAGCGTGCGGAGTTGATCGGCCAACCAACGGTGTTGGAGATTCAGCCGGCCAAAATTGCGTTGACCGGCCCCCGGTCAACGCAGCAACTGGTCATCACCGGCAAATATGCCGATGGCACCATCCGCGATTTGACTCAACTTGTCACCATCAAGCCGGAACAAGCCGATCTCCTGGAAATCAGCGAAGCTTGGCTGCGCGGCAAGAAAAACGGTTCGACGACTTTAGTCGTGCAGGCCGGAGCGCAAACGGTCAAGGTTCCGGTTTCGGTGCAGAAGATGGAAGTGGCCCAGCCTGTGAGCTTTCGTCATCAGGTGATTGCGGCAATGAACGTGGGTGGCTGCAATGCCGGCGCTTGTCACGGCACTCCCAGCGGCAAGAACGGCTTCAAGCTCAGTCTGCGCGGCTTCGATCCCGCACTCGATTACATTCAACTGACGCGCGACGTTTTGGGACGTCGAACGGATGTGCAGAATCCTTATGCGAGCCTGATGATCAACAAAGCGATGGGCCGGGTTCCGCACGAGGGCGGGGCGAGGATCGGCTCGGATACCATCGGTGCGGAAATGGTCGCAGGGTGGATGGCGGAGGGATTGAAGGATGATCCCAAGGATCTCCCTGGCATCAAGACGATTGAAGTGACTCCGGGAATGCGCGTTTTGAAGACTCCCGCACGCTGGCAACAGCTTTCGGTGCTCGCTCATCTTGAGAATGGAGAAGTTCGAGACGTAACCAGGCTCACGGTTTTCAGCAGCAGTGACGGCTCCATCGCCGATGTGAACCAGAACGGTCTCGTGGAATTCCGTCAAGCGGGTGAGGTTGCGATTCTCTGTCGCTATCTCGATCAGTTGCACAGCGTTCGACTCACGTTCCTGGAGCCTCGCAACGGGTTTGTCTGGAGCAATCCGCCGGAAGTCAATTATGTCGATAAGTTTGTATTCAGCAAACTCAAGCAGATGACCATCCTCCCGTCGGACGTGTGTACCGATGAAGAATACATCCGTCGCGCCTATCTCGATCTGTGCGGAATGTTGCCGCCTGCCGCGGAAGCGACCAAGTTCCTCGCAGACAAGGCGACGGACAAGCGCGCGAAACTGATCGATCGATTACTAGAGCGCTCTGAATACGCCGACTTCTGGGCCTTGAAATGGTCGGATGTTTTCCGTTCCAGTCGAAAAACGCTTCAGCTCAAGGGCGTTCATGCCTTCCAGTTATGGCTGCGTGAAAACGTCAGTCAGAACACTCCATTCGACGCAATGATCCGGGATATGCTGACCGCAAACGGCAGCACCTACGAGAATCCTCCCGCGAACTTCTATCGGGTTGCCAAGGAGCCGACCGCGCTTGCGGAAACGACGGCCCAGCTCTTCTTCGGCGTGCGAATGCAATGCGCCAAGTGCCATAACCATCCGTTCGAGCGCTGGTCGCAGAACGATTACTACAGCATGGCAGCGTGGTTCGCCCGCGTGAAGACGAAAAAGGATACGGGCAATCCAGGGAAGACCCCGCAAGAAGTCACGTCCGAGCTGGTGTATTCCAGCCGGGATGGTGAGGTGACTCAGCCTCGATCGGGCAAGGTCATGGAGCCGAAATTCCTGGGCGGAGCGATTCCAAAGATCCAGCCGGGACAGGATCGCCGGGAAGTGCTGGCGATCTGGTTGACGGGTGCCGAGAATCCGTTCTTCGCCAAGTCGGTTGCCAATCGCATCTGGTTCCATCTGAACGGCAAGGGCATCGTCGATCCCGTGGACGACTTCCGTGACTCCAACCCATCGTGCAACGACGAGTTACTTGAGGCGATGGCCAAGGATTTTGGCGCTCACAAGTTCGACGTGAAGCACCTGATACGCACGATTATGACCTCGCGGACCTATCAATTGAGTGCGATGCCCAACGATTTCAATCGAGACGACAACAAATACTTCTCGCATGCCGTAACGAAATTGCTGACCGCCGAGCAGTTGTTGGATGCCCTTTGCGATGTCACGGCGGTTCCGGAGAAATTCGCGGGTCTGCCCCTGGGCACGCGAGCGATTCAATTGCCGGATGGTGAAGTGAATCACCCGTTCCTGAAGACATTCGGTCAACCCGCCCGCGAACTGGCCTGCGAATGCGAACGAGAAAGCGACAGCAATCTGGCGCAGGCATTGCAACTCATCAACGGGCCGACGATCAACGAGAAGATCCGCAATCCGAACAATCGCCTCGGCAAGTTACTTGCCGAGAAGAAGTCGGACAAGGAGATTCTGGACAGTCTATATCTGGTGACACTATCCCGGCTGCCATCCGATGCAGAACGGACACCCGCTCTGGGCCACGTGACCAAGCACACCGATAAGCGACGTGCATGGGAAGATGTGGTTTGGGCGTTGTTGAATACCAGGGAGTTCTTGTTCCGCCATTGATTGCGGCGGTTGGAAACTCGGACTTTCACGGCACCCAAGGTTTTCTCGACGAGAACCTTGGGTGTTTTCAACTCGGGTGGGTCCCGAGTTCTCGGGTAGCTCACATTTGTGTAAAGGGATATATTAAGGAGTGGTTATGGCTGGGCGTTCGAGTGATTTGCCGAGTCACGGACCACCTGGAGGAATGTCCGAGAAAAAAGATGAAAAGGGCAATGTAATCCAGCGACGATACTATGGGCTCGATGGGCGAGCTCTGAAGAACATCGACTATGGGCACGATCACACCGGCGTTGGAGATCCGCACGCACATGATTGGGATTGGACGCAGCCCAAGAAGAAACGCCAGCCTCCAAGGCCGCTTCAACCAGGTGAATGAGCATGTCCAAACAAACTGAATACATGACTGGGTGGATCGATACCACGATTCACGATTTCTTGGTGGAGATTGAAGATCCATCATCGAGTATGGCATACGCTCTCATTTCGTGCCTCGACAGCAATTTCGACGTTTCATCGATGCTGGAATCGAGTAAGCAACTCAATAGTCTCAAAGGAAAATGTCATCCGGTGGGTCAGGGTATAATGTTGACGACCCGGCAACTACTGACTTTAGAACGGCAAAATCGATTATTCTACGGCTTCGATGAAGTCTGGTTTTTCCCTACTTCGGACGTTCAGGTGATACCTAAGAACCTGGTGATTACCGGCCCCGACACGATCAATTCAGCCGAGATAGAAGAATATAGCCAGTGGATGCGTTCGAGCAATTGCTCGCTGGGACTTGGCGATGGTACGGGGATGAATTTCTGTCTTCGGGTGCGCGGAGCAGCCCGATACATCGTAAAGGCATTCAATGAAGCGGGTCTCCATTCATTGGAATAGTAAGGGGAAGCGCGGAACGTGATTGATCTTTCTCCGCACTACCAGATTCTCGAAGAACTTGGCGTCGCTTGTCAAACCCGCTAATTCCGTGAGCAGCGAACGTTATCGCCAATCCGTGATCGGATCGAGCGGATAAATCGGACGCGCCGCCATACACCGAGTCGCCGGTATCCGAAAGAATGATCAGTCCCCGCTGGGCCGCCACGGCTTGGCGGATCGCTTCAGTTGGTGAAACTCGTGCGGAGACCCAGAATTGCTCGATTCCGCGAAATTGAGCCTATCGAGATGACGCCTGAAGAGGATGCTGCCTGGCAGGCGGATCGAAAAATGCAAATGGAGCTTGACAATTCCACCGAACGCGATCGACCAATCGCGGAGATATTCGAATGAGGCGTCTTGCGATGAGAAGATTGGCGGTGAGATTTCAATCATTCTGCCCCAAAGCGCCGATTTTTCATATGCCAAGTATCAAGTGGTTTGGGCAACCCCAATTGAGGTGTTCACCGTCATGCTCCCCCCGCTCCATGTCTTCGGTCTCCTTGGCAAGTTTATTGCTGACGGCACCATAGCAACCAAATCGGGTTCAGTTATCAAAACTGCAAAATGCGAACTGTGCGGTAACGAATATAACTACCGCCTCACTCGCACAGCGCACGCGCGAGCCATTAATTGGTTCGGTTCAACCGACGGCGACATTCTGGCTGCCGAGAGAGCTCAAAAGAAACTACAAATGGCTCTCGAAAAGGGAATTGACCCCGTTCCCTGTCACAGGTGTGGCTGGTTTCAACGAGACATGGTTTTTCAAGCAAGGAAGTTGCGCCACAGATGGATGAAAATCGCTGGCGTCGTTTGTTTTTTTGTGGCAATACTGATGTATGTCCTTGCTGGCATCTCCTTCAGACTGGAAAATGGCGTGTCGTTTTTCACGATCTTTTTTGCCGTCCTCGGTGGATTGGCGGCATTATCGGTTCCCGTCTTGCCCTTACTCAAATATCTCTTGTGCCACAAATACGATCCCAATTACGACACTGCTCTCGCCCAACTGAGAAACATTCCGAAAACTCCTCCGCAAATCATCATCTTGAACTGGAATAATAAGACATCCAAGCCTTTCGAGGACGAAGCGTCCAATCCACGGACCACCGAAAAGAATCCTTCTTTTTCGGGGGAAAATCGCAACTCCTCGAATTGGAGGGGCGATTTCTACGCGTTGTCCGAGAAAGTCAAGTCAGTTCTTTGGATTCTTTTTGCAATATGCGTTGTGGGCGTGCTCGTGGCGGTTGCAGTCGCTGTAGTCTGGAAATTGGTGGTTCCGGCCGAAATACCCGATTTGCGATCTGCAATCGAGCGGGCCGGCGGATTCGTGCGCGTCGATAAGAGTTCGCCCGGCGAACCCATCGTGGCGATTGATTTCAGAGGTTTGCACTTTCAACAAACAATTGGTTACTTCAACCGGTATCCAGGGGATCACGATCTTAAAGAAGCTCGACCCTATTTGGAGAGCTTGCCGGAACTTCGCACTCTGGAAATCTCCACCGCGCCGGGCGTCTCGGATGACGGATTGACGCACCTGGAAAGTCTTCATCAAGTGAAAAATATCATCATCACCAACACCGTGGAGAGTGGGATTTCCCAGAATGGGTTGGAACGTTTGACGAAGAAACTGCCAAATGCCAAGGTCGAAGTAATATTTCGGTTTCCGTTACTTAGGTAGAGCGTAACGAGCTGGCCACCACGCCCCATGAAGCAGAAGCAGTTTGTGATTGCGAAGAAACACAGCTAGCATTTCACAGGTTGGCCGCGCATGCCCAAACATCTCCGGATCCGATTCCCTGGCTCGCGAGGGCATCATCCGATTACCTGCGTATCCCCCAGTTTGCGGAGGCGAAGATGAGTCCAACTTCGAGGTCGTTTCTGAACATTGTCCTTCTGTGGCTCGGGCTTTCCTGCACGCTTGCGATTGCTGAAGATCGGCCAATGACCGGCAAGAAAGCAACAGCGTACGCGGCAATCGATAAGACGGTTTTGCAGTTCATGGACACCATCGGTTGCCAGGCTGCAACCGTAGCGATTTCAATCGACGGCAAGCTGGTCTATTCCGCGGTTATGGCTGGATCGACGAAGCCAAGAAGAAGCCTGTCCCGCCCGATGCCCTGATGCGGATCGCGAGCGTCTCCAAACCGATCACCGCAACTGTGGTCAAGAAGGCCATCCGCGCTGGACAACTTTCCCTCGACGCGAAAGCGTTTGATCTTATCGCCGTCAAGCCGCGCGGCGGCAAAGTTGCGGACCCCAGGATCAAGAACATCACCGTCCGCCAGTTACTCGAACACAAGGGCGGTTGGGATCGGGACACCGCATTCGATCCGATGTTTCGCACGAGAGAAGTCGAGAACGACCTGCAGTTGAGTAAGCCGGCGACCTCCACAAACGTGATCCAGTACATGCTGACCCAGCCTTTGCAGTTCGCGCCGGGGAGAAATCGGTCTACTCGAATTTTGGATATTGCGTGCTCGGCCGCGTCATCGAGAAAGTGTACAAGAAGCCGTATATCGACAGTGTTCAGCTGCAAATATGCAAGCCGCTGGGGATTAAAGATATCAAACTCGGGCACGGTGCTGCGGACAAGCGAGACCCCCGCGAGGTTTGGTATCCTGTTGCGGAGAATGCGTTCTCGCTGGATGTCATGGACGCACATGGAGGGCTGATTGCATCGGCACCGGCATTATGCCAGTTCATGGATGCTTATTGGATTGACGGCGAACCGCGCCAGCGCGGCCAGGGAGCGAATTGGACGTCTTTTGGCAGCCTGCCTGGCACAACCGCAATGGCCCGCCAGCGCGAAGACGGAATTAATGTTGCGGTGCTGCTCAACAATCGGCGCGAGAAGCAGCCCAAGGACAACGACAACCTAAAGGAATCGATCAACAAGGTTCTCGATAAGAAAGGCAAGGGCAAGTGATCTCGGCCCTAGGAGGCGCTCAGCGCGATCGGAAGGACCAAACCCGCTTTCTCCAGGAACTGCCTGCCGCTGCTCATGCCTCGGCGCTCCCGGCATGAGGTAATCGTCAATCGATCTCGCGCACGAGTCATGGCCACGTAAAGCAGCCTGGCCGATTCCTTGATCTCTTCAGCCCGATTCTCTTTCAAAGCGTAATAACCGGGTATGACACTGTCTTCGATGCCCACGAGATAAACCTGGTCGAACTCAAGACCCTTGGTCGCATGGAACGTCAAAAGATTCACTCGATTCCGCTCCAAATCATTATCTCCCGACGTCGTGAGCGCCATTCGATCGAGCAGCTGGGTAATCGCCTCATCGCGTTCCCATTTGGCCAACGGCTCCGCAATACGGTGCAGCCGATCCAGAGCTTCCCAGGCTCGAGTCGATCGCTCTTCGTCCGGTCGTCTTCCCATCCAGCGATCCAGCTCGCCGATGCGCAATCAATACTTCCAGAAGTGGACATTGGCCGTTACGAAGCTCCGCTTCCTCGTTGTAAATGTCGACGATATCCGCATGGTGCTTCAAGTCGCGCAGCACGTGCCCCGAGAATCACCTTTTCATCTTCCGTTGCCGGGGGCCGATCTTCGATGGCGGCCCAAGGGCAACAGCATCCAACAAATGGGTCAGAGCGGTCTTTCGAGATCGGCGCAGCCGTTCTTGCAATAGATTCTCGAAAACTCCTGCGAGGCAGCGACAATCGTCGAGTGCGCGATGACTGCGTCCGGTCTCGATTTGAAAGTAACTTGCCAGATCCTTCAAGGAGGCCGCCATCGACGGGAACAAGCTCCGCGCCAGCAAAAGAGTATCGTAGAAATGCATGCCCTCGGTTCCATTCCAGGCCTTGGTTGCTTTCTGCAACAGGGGTACATCGTAATGCAGTCCATTGTGAGCGACCAACAAATCATCGCCGACAAACTCCCGAAAAGCAGGCCAGATCGCCTCAAGGGTCGGCTTGCCGATCAGATCGTCATGGGTGTATCCGTGAATCGCGGTCGCAGTGGCCGGGATGATTTGGTCGGTGTAGACCAGCGAATGAAACGTATCGATCACCACACCGTCACGGACTTTCACTGCGGCGATTTCGATGATCGCGCAGGTTTCGACATCTTTCCCGGTCGATTCCAGATCGAAGATGACGTAGTCGAGAAAGTTTCTCTGGAACTTTTGGATTTCGAGGCATTGCATGGCCTTGAATACCAGCACTGTCCCTAGTCGATTCGCAGGAACCGCAACGATGCGCGCGCAATCATCGACTGGTGTCAATGGGGCGATGGCCAAAATGACATCCCGCGCAGAAGCTTGGGTATCCCTTTCGAGGTACCGAACCGGCAAAGTCGGCAAGGTTCGCTGAAGGAGATGTTTAATGGGGATTTCCAATCCCCCAGCTGCCGGCAGGTAGACCGTTCCGCCCGCCAGAGCGGTGTTTCGGATGGTTTCTGCGAGTGTGTTTATTTCGGGGTCTGCCGCCGGATCGCTCAACTTGTCGATCCATTCTTCCAGCGGATTCTCGCTTTTTCCCAGTCCCATCTCCACAATGGATTGAATCAACGTCGGCAAATCTCCTGAAGAATGATGGTAACTTTGGAGATTCGCAATTTGATAGAGAAACCGCCAACATTCCTTGCTCTCCTGTCTTTTTGCTTCGGCAAGGTTTCGCAGCTGATCCAGGATGTTGAGTTGCCCATCGCGCTTCAAGAGCATCCGAATCTCTTGAGAAAGTACCAGTTCAGCCAGAGTCTCCACGTGCAGATCGGCATCCGGATTCTGCACGATGCGCAAAGCGGCCAGGATCGTGGCGATGAGCGGATCGTCTCGAAGTGACTGGCCTCGGGCGAGCCGGCAAGGGATTCCTTCCGCCAGAAAGATTTCCTCCAGAAATTGACCGATCCAGTGGTTGCGGTACAGCACTCCGTACCGGCCCCATTTGCTGCCCGCTTCGCTGGCCGACTGTCGAAGATCACCGATCAACCAGCGAGCTTCCTCATACTCGTGGGCGAATTCCCTGAATCGCACGGCGTCGCCGCCTTTGCGCCTGGCAGTGATGGGCTTGTCGAAAAGATTTTCCGAGAGAGGGAGTATTTTGCGTGCTGCGTCAAAGATGGTCTCGGAACATCGGCAATTGATATCCAGAAGAATCGGCTCCCGGATGTCGAATTCGTCCATGAATCGGCTCATGACCTTGGGATCGGCTCCGCGCCAGGAGAAAATCGATTGGTCGTCATCCCCGACCGCGAACAAACTTCGCTTTGCGCCGACCAGCAGACTGAGAATCGCATATTGAGTGTGGTCGAGATCCTGAAACTCGTCCACCAAAAGATGGTCCCAGCGCATCTGACACAATGCGCGCAGCGCGGGTGACGATTGCAGCAGCTTGTAGGTTAATGAAAGGATTTCATCGAAGTCGATCAGGTGGTTGGAACGCAATTCTCTCGAAGAGACGCGAAAATGTTCGCGGAGCTCGACGATAGCGGCTCATCTCCGAGACGATGCCGGCCAAATTCGTTCAAGAGGCTGCGATGTTTCCGGCTGTCCACACCCAATTTGCTGAGTATCAGAGATTGAACGTTTTCATCCGCGATGCCGAAACGGGCGGGAAGACCAAGTCGATGGGTGTTGGCTCGAAGAATCTCCGTACACAGAGAGTGCAGGGTGCCGAGTGTCAATTCCTCTCGGATGGGGTTGCTGAATAAGTTCAGTCGGCCGCGAATTTCCTGAGCGGCCTTGTTGGTAAAGGTGATGCGCAAATCCGGAAGCAGGTGTCTGATGGTGCGCCAGCAGGTGAGCAATCCGGCCAATGATGCAGCGGGTCTTCCCTGCACCTGGCCCCGCCAGCACCAGCACAGGTTCTATGGGAGCGCAAACGGCCTTCCATTGTTGCGGGAAGAAAGTCATTCCCAGCAACTCCCGATCCGATGATTTTGCTTCGGTACTGAAAGAAAGCCTGGATGGCTCGCCGGGGCTGTTTTGGAATTGGGATTCAAGATTCCTTGCATTCATGCGGATCGGCGACTTCATTGTCTTAGAGTCGGGGCTTTGGCCCGCACCATCCATTGTAGTAGTTCGTAAACCTCATCTGAGTCTTTGAGAAAGTAATGTGCGGCGGAGTTCGCCGGATCGCCCACTTTGATTGTCATGCCGGCAGGCAGAACTTGAAAAGCTTCTTCATCGGTCTGGTCGTCGCCTTAAAAAAAATACTGCCGATCCTCGAAACCTATTTGCTTGCGCATCCGGTGCAGCGCCAGTCCCTTGTTCCAGTTGGTTTTGGGGCGAATCTCCAGAACCTTTTTGCCGTAGGTCAGGCGAAAGGCTTCGGCATTTTGAGCCGCCACGTTTTCAACCGTATTCACCACGGAGATCATTTCGGAAGGTGCCACCTGGCGAACGTGGATGCTCAGAGTCAGACCTTTGTTTTCCACGATGAGTCCGGCAACGCCCTGCAACTGTGCGGTCAATTCTCGCGATCCGTGCCAGCGGTTCCCGCAGTTGCAGCGCACTGGGTTCGACATGGCTCAAGCCGGGTCCGCCGATTTCCAAGCCGTGATTTCCCGCGTAGATCAAACCATCGAGGGCAACCAGCGCCTGCACGTCGTCGAGTGCCCGGCCACTGACGATCGCGACCACGAGATGGGGCCGAGCCGACAAGGCTTGCAGGCAATTCGCGGGTTTCCGGAGACAACATGGCCAGACGAGGTTCGCGGACAATGGGCGTCAGGGTTCCGTCGTAATCGAGGCCAAGCAGCACCCCAGGCGCTCGGAGAAGGCGCGGCCAGCGCCGGGAGGTGATCGAAAAGCCGGCCGATCAATGCTTTACTCCCATCGCCGCGAGCTGCTTCGAGAAGCTGAACGATCCGGTCGAGCGCGAATCGCCGGAGCGAGTTGCCGCCAGTTCGGTCAAGAAACTCGCAGCCCACCAGTAAACATTATGCTCTTCGACAACCTGCCGCATTCGCGCCATACGGGTCTGTCGCTCGTCGGGGTCCATCTCGACCGCGTAGCGAATGGCATCGGCGAACTGGTCGGTGTCGTAGGGGTTGATGACCAGAGCATCGGAAAGTTCCCGCGCTGCGCCGGCAAACTCGGAAAGGACGAGCACGCCGTCGCCGTCCGGTTTGGCGGCGACATATTCCTTGGCGACGAGGTTCATGCCGTCGTGAAGTGAGCTGACGAGGCAAACCGAGGCCATGCGCATGAAGGCATGGACGGTGGAACCATCGTGGTGCGCGGCGAGAAAACGAACCGGCTTCCAGTCGTCGGTTTGGTACTTCCAGTTGATTTCATCGGCCATCGATTCAAGTTCGACGATCAGGTCGCGGTAGCGGCGAATGTGCGTTCGACTCGGGGCACCGAGTTGCACGTAGGTGATTTTGCCGCGATGTTGCGGATGCTTCTCGAAGAAGCGATCGACCGCGCGCATCCGTTCGGGCAACCCTTTCGTGTAATCGAGTCGGTCTACGCCGACCATGATTTGACATTGCTCCAGCTTGTGCTTTGCCTTCAAGTGACCGATTTGCTCCACGAGCGCCTCACCGGCCGGCACGTTCCGTTCATTCCAGCTTTCAACGCTGATGGGGAACGGGCGCACCAGCGAGCGATGGCCGCGCAGTTCGACCGCAAAGTGGTCCCAATCGAGGCGAGCTTCCACCATGCGATCGACGGTATCGAGAAAGTTGTTGCAATACTGCTGCAAGTGAAAGCCGATCATGTCGGCTCCGAGCATTCCTTTGAGAATCTCGGCTCGCCAGGGACAGATTCGGAACGCTTCCGGGTTGGGCCAGGGAATGTGCCAGAAGATACCGACACAAATGTCAGGCCGGGCGATTTTGAGCAACTCGGGAACCAATGCCAGGTGATAATCCTGCACCAGAACGATCGCATCGCCACTGCCGATTTCTTCCAGGATCGCTGCGGCAAAACGGCGATTTACCTGGACGTAATGCTCCCAGTCGGTATTGCGAAAGACGGGCCGTTCGTGTGCGAGATGGCAGACCGGCCACAAGCCTTCGTTCGACAGGCCGTAGTAGTAGCCTTGCTCTTCCTCCTTCGTGATCCAGACCCGGCGCAGCATGTAACGTTCATCTCCCGGCGGCACGCTGAGCCGGCCCTCGGGGTCGGCAGTTTGCCGGTCGGCATCGCCGGCTCCATGCGCAACCCATAGCCCGCCGCACGCCTGGAGCACCGGATCGAGTGCCGTTACCAGGCCGCCGCCGGCACGATAACGCACGGCTTGCCCTCGCGAAGCTGGTGCATGTAAGGCTCGCGATTGCTGACGACCACCAGTTGCCCGCCATGCAAGCAATCCAGTGCCTGATCGCGCAGCCGATCGCGCGTCCACACCTTGTGATCGCGGATTGCCAAACGTGAATGGGCATCCGCCGTGGAACGAGCCGCCCGAAATGATGCTGCGAGCCGTTCGGTTTCTCGGGCCAGCAGTGCTCCGGGTAAGCCGCCGGGCGGCGATTCGGCGACGTCTTCGGTGCGCAGTCTGTGCATCCACTGTGCCAGGTTCTTCAACGGGCGTTCGTAAGCCGCCCAGATGATCGCGACCACCAGAAACAGCAGCAAGAAAATGACCAGAAGAATGGCAAACGCGAACTGGACTCTTCTGGTCTCGCCGCGTTCGTCGAGATACGAGATATCGTGGACGGTTGCCAGCGCTCCCAGCAAGCCGTCGTGTTCATCGGTGAGCTGGGTTACCAGGATGTGAATGCTGGCGTCGCGCGTTCTGCTGAGTTCTATCACCTCAGGCTCGCCTGCGAGCGCTCGCTCTACCGCGGGCTGAATTGGTTCGGCAAACTCGCGCACGCCTTTGCCGCCGACAATTCGTCGCCCGTCGGCGCGATAACGGCAAATCCGATGAGCCGGCGGTGTCCCTCGATCTGCGTACCAAGCTCCTTGACGACTTCCTTGTCGTCGGAATGGCGCAGCGCATCCTGCACCGATTCCTTCATCTGATATGCCAACACGTGAGCCCGGCGGTCTTCATCCTCCAGATCGCTTCGCCTTTCGCGCAGGAGTTGTTGCCAGGCCATTAACCCGGTCGCCAAACCGACGATGCCTGCCACCAAAAGAGCCATCCGGATGGCTTTGGAGATATGCATGCGCGATTCGGCAGACATGACATCCCTCTTTCCAGTGCCTTGAGCTTGACCTCAAAAAGTCTCGACCCGAAGTGGATGAGATGAAAAACGTCTCAAAGGTCCGAACGACTCGGTTGTTTGCTTGGATAGTGGCGAGGTGAGCGATTTGATAATCATAGTTGTATCGCGCTTTTCTTGGTCGAGGGAAGTCAAAAGCGCGCGCCTGCGCAGACTGGCGAAATCTACCAGACTGCTCTATCATCAAATGGATACGAAAAAGCGCACGGTGGGATCATTCCTAAAGCGGGCTGAGCCCGCAACCATTAGCTGGTAGGGCGGGTCGAGGCTTTGCGAGGCCCGCCTTGAACGACATCGCGGCTCACGGCGGGCCTCTTGTAGGGCGGGTCGAGGCTTTGCAAGGCCCGCCTTGGACGACATCGCGGCTCACGGCGGGCCTCGCAAAGCCTCGACCCGCCCTACAACACCAGGCATTCATCCAGGAAGGTGGAAAATGGCCTCGCACCTCGAAGATTACGCCATGATCGGCGATTGCTATACCGCAGCGCTGGTGAGCCGGGGCGGTTCGATTGACTGGCTTTGCTTACCTCGATTCGACTCCGGAGCCTGTTTCGCTGCATTGCTGGGCACTCCCGAGCACGGCCGTTGGCTCCTGGCTCCGGTCGGGGAAGTTCGAGCCATTCGCCGCAAGTATCGCGATGGCACTCTCGTTCTCGACACCGAATACGAAACCGCGGAGGGTCTGGTGGTGGTGACCGATTGCATGCCCGTCCGCGAGCGAGCACCCGACCTGGTGCGCGTGGTGGAAGGCAAACGCGGGCAAGTCCGGATGCGGATGGAATTGATCATCCGCTTCGACTATGGCTCGATCATTCCCTGGATTCAACGCATCAGCGGCGGTTATTCCGCCATTGCCGGCCCCGATCGAGTGATCTTGATTACTCCCGTTCCGCTTCAGAGAGAGGAGTTCAAGATCGTCGCTGAGTTCGTGGTGTCTGCGGACCAGCGCGAGCCATTTACCCTGATCTGGCATCCTTCGCATGAAGATATGCCATCCCCGATCGATCCCTGGTGGGCGATATTGGGGACTGAGAGATGGTGGCGTGAATGGTCGGAGCGCTGTACCTATTGCGGAGAGTGGCGCGATGCCGTGGTCCGTTCGCTCATCACGTTGAAGGCCCTGACCTATGCGCCGACGGGAGGGATCGTGGCAGCGCCCACGACCTCGCTTCCCGAAGATCTGGGAGGTGTGCGAAACTGGGACTATCGTTTTTGCTGGCTCCGGGATGCCACGTTTACGCTCTACTCCTTGATGAATACCGGTTATCTCGATGAGGCCGTCGCCTGGCGCAACTGGCTGATGCGCGCCATCGCAGGCCGGCCGGCCGAGACCCAGATCATGTACGGCCTGGGCGGTGAACGCCGGCTCACGGAATTGACGCTGGATTGGCTGCCGGGCTACGAGGGGTCGCGCCCGGTTCGAGTCGGCAATGCCGCTTCCCAGCAATTTCAACTCGATGTCTACGGTGAAGTTATGGATGCCCTCTATCACGCCCGGGTACTGGGGATGGAGCCGCTTGCCGACGCCTGGTCCAGCGCCACGAGTTTGATCGAGTTTGTCGATGCTGCCTGGCACAGACCGGATGAGGGGATCTGGGAGGTGCGTGGTCCACGGCGGCATTTTACGCATTCCAAGGTGATGGCCTGGGTAGCGATGGACCGAGCGGTCAAAGCGATCGAACGATTTGGATTGGCAGGTCCGGTCGATCAGTGGAAACAAACCTGTCAGACCATCCACGACGAGGTGTGCCGGGAGGGTTTCGACACGGAGCTAGGCTCCTTCGTCCAGTCCTACGGGTCGAAAGATCTCGATGCCAGTCTGTTGATGATTCCACTGGTTGGATTCCTGCCGGCGCGAGATCCCCGCATTCGCGGAACGGTGGCGGCAATCGAACGCACCTTGATGACGGATGGGTTTATTGCACGTTATATCACGCACTCGGCAGTGGACGGCCTTCCGGAGGGTGAGGGTACGTTCTTGCCCTGCACCTTTTGGTTCGCCGATAACCTTCATCTGATGGGAAGAGAGGCCGACGCCGGAAAATCTTCCAGCGCCTGCTTGGGTTATGCAATGATGTGGGGCTTATTTCGGAGGAATACGACACGCGAAGGGGCCGACTGGTCGGCAACTTCCCGCAAGCCTTCACCCACGTCGGTCTGGTCAATACGGCCATGAACCTGTCGCCTGCACCCGGACCGGCCGATACGCGCCCCAAAGGCTGAGTCGGGATCTGGACCCAGGACTGAACGGATACCAGGACGAGAAAGACGATTCTCGCACCAATCGATGTATCATGATCTTGGTTCCTGTCGTTTTCGAGCTTGTCCATTTGGAATACTTCAAATGGATAGGATCGATCTTTTTTCACTCATCAATGGGGGATACACCAATGGACCGTCGAGAGTTGGTTGGGTTGCTGGGAGCAGCACTGGGCGCGGGGTTGGCAGTAGAGGGAACTGGGATTGCCGCGGATCATGACCCGAAGAAGGAAGGCGAGGGCCACTCTCCCGTGGGAGGGTTTCACGCTCATTTCTGCGGCATTCACATCGCCAAGACCAATCCGAAAATGCAGTTGATTGTCCAGCATTACTGCGCTGCGCACCGCAACGGCATGTTCCAGTGCATCCTGTTCGATTCCTCCGAGAAAAATGCCAAGCTTCTCGGAGTGGAGTACATCATTTCGGATGAGCAATACCGCAAACTCGCCGATGCCGAGAAGAAATACTGGCATCCCCATACTTATGAAGTTCTGGCCGGCGGCCTGATCGCTCCGGGGATGCCGGCGGAAAAAGAACGCGAGTTCATGAAAGCGATCATGACCACCTGGGGCAAAACCTGGCATACCTGGCCTGACCCCCAGACCGATCTTCCGACCGGCGAGCCTTTGTTGGTCTGGGCCTTGACCGGTGACGGCCAAGCAGATGAAAAAGTGATCGCCGTGCGCGACGAGCAATTCAAAGTGTCTACTCCAAAAATCCGCGAGCAGCGCATCAAGGATATCGGCTACAAAGTCCCCCAGGTGCCGTTGCCGAAGTCGATCGATGACATCGGTCGGCAGTGGACCGAAAAGGGAGAAGACAAGCCGACTTCCCGGTAAAAGCGTGCTAGTCGTAGCGCCCGCTCGCTTCGATCTGCCACACTGCTTCGACCCTGCCGTTGCGCACCGCGATCGCGGTGCGATGCAGGTTCATGGTGGCGCAGCAGTGTCCCGAATAGACTTCCACGCGATCGCCCACTCGAACCTTGTCATCGCTGCTTTCGACGATGGTGTGTTCTTCCGCAACCCGTAACACCGTATCCGAGGGCCGGCCCTTGACGACCGATTTCCCAAAATCTTGAGAAACGGCTTTACTTCCCACATCGAGGACATACTGACCCGGACGTCGGCTAATCACCGCTGAAAGGATGCTCAAGTTGATCCCAAACGCTGGTTGAAGGCGGTGATAAGCCGCGTCCATCAGGATGAAGGAACCTGGCTGAATTTCGGTTATTCCTGGATAGGAGGCCACTGTTTCCCAGGTACCAGTGCCGGCACCCGTCACTACGGAAACCGGAATTCCCGAGGCTTCAAGCAACTTTCTCGACGCCACAAACTTTGCCAGGGATTCCCGACAGCGCTCCGCACGCTGGGCAACATCGGGGATGTATTGCAAATGGCCATCATATCCCTGAAGGCCCACGAATCGCAGGCTGGGATATTTGCGAATATGTCGAGCCAGCGCCAGAACAGGCTCTCCCGGCAGAACTCCACAGCGGCCCATGCCCGTATCGACCTCCACCAGAACTTCTATGCCGGCTCCAGCTTCTTCGGCAGCACAGGCCATTGCCGTCACATTATCGAAGTCATCGACACATACTCGAATCGCTGCCCGTTTCGCAAGATTCGCGAGCCGGCGAAGTTTGATCGGGCCAATCACCTCGTTGGCGACGAAGACGTCCTTGAAGCCTTCGTCCACCAAAAACTCTGCTTCATTGAGCTTGGCACACAAAAAGCCATCCGCCCCCAAAGCATCGATGTGGTGAGCCAGTCCGGTGCATTTCAACGACTTGAAGTGAACGCGGACTTTGACACCATGCCGTTTACCGGCACCGAACATGGCGCGAACATTCCGATCGATGCCGTCGAGGTCGAGTAATAACTGGGGCGTGTCGAGTTCGTTCAAAGTCAAACCAATCATCAATTCTCAATTCATTAGAAATTAGTGCTTGTCTTTTTTGACTGGACCTTTGGGAAACTTCCAGTTTTCGTCAAAGAATCCAGCGCGAAGAACTTCTTCGGAAACGGTCTCGGTGGGCTTGGCCGGTTCGCCTACTTTGACAACTGCCCAATCGCCCAGTCTGGGAAAGAGCAGATAGTTCAGCGAGGCGAGCTCCTTCTCCCGGAACGTGTGGCCACTGTTCAATACAAGATAGCGATTTTGGGCCAGTGGATTCGGCTGAATTAACAACGGGGCATGATTGGCTGAAGGGTAGCGCTCATTCTCAATCCGCAATACATCATGTGTCCACTGGATGGGTAGCTGGGGTAATACTTTGCCGATCCACCGATTGCTGCCGGGATCGCCGAACAGGATCAGGTTGCACTTCTTGATATCGGCCTCGGTCACGTCGGTGTCATTCTTGATGGGGAGATCGCCCCGGAAGTAGCGACGCCATTCATGGGCAAATCGCGCCAAACCGGCATCGGCCCACGCCTGAACTTTAGGGTTCCACGCTTTGCCGGTCCCGCGAACACACAAAAAGGGCGCGACAAAGGCATCGTCGATCGGTCCCTGAAGGGTTGGACGTTTCACCGGCAAGTCGACAGAATCGAGCTTGCCCAGCAATGCCCACTTCCCAGCCTTTTTCCCAAAGACAGCACCCGCGCGTTCTTCTTTCCCAGGCCGAGGCAGTTGAATTTCCGTTGTTCCAATGCGCACAACTGGTTTCACACCCTCAAGCATGAGCGGCAAAATCGCGAAGCGCGTGATATTGCGAGGCTCCTCGATCTGGATGATCCCATCGTCCTTTACACTTGCCTCAAGTTCTGCTCGGGCGTAGTGTTCTTCCAATCCCAGCACCTGGAGCCAGTGACACTTGCTGTATTTCAAGGTCCAGGTAACAAAGCGAATGTGTTTCGGTGTGTGATTCAATCCTTTTACCGCAAACTCGCCGATCTGTCGCATCTGCTCTTTGTGAGTGACGGGATCGATGGTGTGTCCGGTGCCCGGCGAGATCAGGTTGACCATTTTCAGACCTTCCTTTTCCATCGCCTTTCTCATCAGGACATGGGCCTGGAAAAACACATCCTTACTTCCCATACATGCTATTGCCGGTACGACTCCGGCATTGGCCGCGTAGTCGATGGAGTCGAGCATGTGCAAGCGCTGTTCCTGATGTTCGGGCAAGGTGCCGACCTTGATAAAGTTCTTGAGCGGCGTCAGTGAGAATTCGTGGGTATCGACGTAGCCGCAGTAAGGGCCAAGCGCCACGAAGCGATCGGGATGTTTTAGCCCAAGGTGCCAGGTTCCCGATGCTCCCATCGACATCCCGCGAAGGACGATTCGGTCGCGGTCGATGCGATAATTCCGGCAGACGCTTTCGATGGCCTCGAACACATCGGTTTCGCCGGCCCAGCGATAACAGTTTTCGACCCGACCCAGCGGATGCAATTCGATATAGTCTTGTTCCGGAGCGGACTTGGGACCAGCATCACCCTCATCGAAGCGATTCATGAAGCGCAGTTCGCTCAGACCGACCGGCTGGCGAGCTGCCATGCAAGACGACATCCAGCCTGATGGGGCGAGTCGGCGTATAATTTGACGGTACAATCAGGCCATAAGGTTGAGTCGAACCATCCACTTCAGAAACGAACCCCCGAACCAGCTTGCCTTTCTTGTCCGGCCAGAGTGGTTTGCCTTGCTTGAGCGCATCGATTCGTTCCTGGCAGCGGTGGAGAGCCTTTTTCAGCAATGCGACATCGGCCGGTTCCAGTTTCATCTCATAGGCCAAAGCCCAGATAACCCCTTTGCGAAATATCTCGGCATCCGCCGACCAATCCGAATTCAACGGTGTTTTGGGTTGGACATTTCTCAACCCGGCCAGTTGGGCGGTCAATTCCTTCAAATCGGTCTCGATCTGTTTGCGATCGTTTGCCGAAAGCCCTTCGGGAGGCTGGCACCAGGCAGGAAGCGGAACGAAAAAAAGTACGCTTGCAATGAATGACCGCAGGCGCATTGGAGAATAGCTTACTCGGTACATTTCAACCTGATTTTCGGGAAGGATGGGCGCAACGGGCATTACACTCTCTTGAGCTTGGCCTGTCAAATACTTTTCATACGCTGTTTGCGCTTTGCTTTCGGTTTTCGCCCGAAATACCGAACAACCTTTTTCAAGCGCTGACGCTTTCTGCTCGCAGCGCTAGAATGAGTACCAAGTCGAACGAACCCTTTAGCGGAACCATTCAAATGTCCCGCCAAACTCTCACCCCCGAAAGAACATGCAACCACAAGGCGACATTGCACTCATCGGCCTGGCCGTCATGGGCCAGAACATCATCCTCAATATGAACGACCACGGCTTCACCGTCGTGGCCTACAACCGCACGGTCGAGAAGGTTGACGAGTTTCTGGCCAAGGAAGCCAAGGGAACCAAGGTTCTCGGTGCCCATTCCATCGCCGAGATGTGCGAACAACTCAAGAAGCCGCGCCGGGTGATGATGCTCGTCAAGGCCGGGCCAGCCGGTCGACGAATTCATTCAACAGGTGGTCCCGCATCTGGAGCCGGGCGACATCATCATCGACGGCGGCAATTCGCTCTATCAGGACACGGCACGCCGGGTCAAGGAGGTGGAAGCCAAGGGATTGCTTTACATCGGCACGGGTGTTTCGGGCGGCGAAGAGGGTGCCCGTCGACGGTCCGAGCATCATGCCGGGCGGTTCGCCGGCCGCCTGGCCGCACGTGAAGCCGATCTTCCAGGCGATCTCCGCCAAGGTGGAAGGCGGCGTCCCTTGCTGCGACTGGGTCGGCGAAGGCGGCGCCGGCCATTACGTCAAGATGGTCCACAACGGCATCGAATACGGCGACATGCAGCTGATCTGCGAGGCCTACCACCTCATGAGAGACGGCCTCGGCATGTCCGCCGCCGAGATGCACGAGGTCTTCGCCGAATGGAACACGGGCGTGCTCGACTCTTACCTGATCGAAATCACCCGCGACATTCTGGCCTTCAAGGAGAAGGACGGCACGCCGCTGGTGGATCACATTCTCGACACCGCCGGGCCAAAAGGGAACCGGCAAGTGGACCGTCATCGATTCGATGGAGCTCGGCATCCCGATCACGCTGATCGCCGAGGCGGTTTATTCGCGCTGCGTCTCCGCGCTGAAGGAGGAACGCGTCGCCGCGGCCGAAAGTGCTCACGGGTCCATCCGGCAAAACTCAGCGTTGCCGATACGCAAGGCATTCATCGCTGCCATCCGCGATGCACTGTACGCATCCAAGATCATCAGTTACGCCCAGGGATACATGCTGATGCGGGCGGCGGCCAAAGAATATGGGTGGAACCTGAACTACGGCGGCATCGCCCTGATGTGGCGCGGCGGCTGCATCATCCGCTCCCGCTTCCTCGGCAAGATCAAGGAAGCCTTCGACCGCAATCCCGCGCTGACGAACTTGCTGCTCGATCCCTATTTCAAGGGCGAAATCGACCGCGCTCAAGCGGGCTGGCGACAAACGATCGCGGCCGCCGTGCCGCGCGGGCATTGCCGGTTCCGGCGTTCAGCACGGCGCTGGCGTTCTACGATTCGTATCGCTCTGGCGTGCTTGCCCGCGAATCTGTTGCAAGCGCAACGCGATTATTTCGGCGCTCACACCTACGAGCGGACTGACCGGCCACGCGGCGAATTCCATCACACCAACTGGACCGGCCGCGGTGGGGATACCGCGAGCAGCACTTATAACGTGTAGCGAATTTCAAGCTCTTTCGGAAGTTCTTCTTGACCTATGCGCAACTCGTGCCTGTCGGAAAAGGTCACGCAGCGCGTGACCTATTGGCTTTGCCGGCCGATTCCACCGACGAGGTGCCAATAGGTCAGCCGCGGCGTGACTTACTTTGGGTGCCGGATGGGTTTTCCTGAACGAACTTTAGTGGATGTTATTCTCCGGAGGATTCTGTACCCAGTAAGTTGCCATGACGTATAAAACAAAAGCTGTCACAATGCCGCCGTAGATCCCGATGACCGCGAGGGATATAGCATAATCTGATTCGAGCGAGATTATTTGTCCGATCAGGAGCACCATCGGCGGACCCAAAATCAGGGCCAATGTAGCGTTCTGTCTCGAGAACGAGGATAGCCAACCAGAGACGATTCCAGAAAGAGCCAGCCCAAGACCGCTGGCGAACATGACCAAGAATGTTGTGCTTTCTCGATCTGGATCTAACATGTCCAAATTCAGCAAGATCCCAAAGATCATACCCGTACTTCCACCAAGCATTGCCAGTCGTCGCCGGCAGGCGGGATTGTCAGAATTCATGTGACTATTTCTCAGATGTTGTTTCCGCATTTTTCTGGTAGTTCTTCCGTTTGTCCATTCTCGCCAGTGCTGCTTTCGCTTCTTTTCCCAAAGGCGTATCGAGTTGCTTGTCCCGAATCGAGCGCAGCACGTTCATTGCCCCACCCGTGCCGATCGCTTCCACCGTTTCCAGTGCCCGCGTGGTGCGCAGGGCATCGGGGAACGCCACCTCCGCCGCATTCTTGGAAATGGCATCCAGAGCGCGTTTGGCGCGTAACGAGACTTCTTCGGATTTCGACCCAGCAGCGCGTTCCAGTGGACCTCGTGCCAGCCCGCCGATCCGAATCAATTCCTTGGTCGCTCTTTCACGAACGGCAAAACGGTCGTCGTCGAGTTGACGGATGAGCAGATCGATCCGATCGAGGTCGCCCTGAAGGAGTTGCAGAACGGCCTTTTCCAAATACGGGAGCGATTTCTCAGGACTCGCCCGAAAACGACGCATACTCCCATACGCTGTCGCGGCATCCGGATCCGCCAACTTCATCCATAAGTCATTCAGGATTGAGGATGTCAATTCCTTCTCGGATGCTGCCGAATAGTACGGATCCCAGACCAGTGCAGTTCCATCATCGTATCCCGCTATCACCGACTTGCCGTCCGGTGCAAAAGCCACAGCGTTGACATCGCCCGATGTGGCATGGTTCATTCCCAGCCTGGCTCGGATCTTGCCGGTGGCGACTTCCCAGAGCATCACGCTCTTGCCGTTGTCGGTTGCCAGCGATCGGCCATCGGGCGAGTATGCCACATAGCGATGAGTCGATTCTGCTCCCTGGAATTCCCGGTATATCACACCTTTCTCGACATCCCAGACCTTCAGCCCCATACCAGTCGAGGTGAGATAGTTGCCATCCGGCGAAAAGGCAATGTCGTGGGATGCACCCTCGGCGACCACTTTGCCAAAGTCCCGTCTCCAGGTTTTGTCGATCGGATCGGTGATCGAGATGCCGTCGCGGACGGGACCGGCCATCGCCAGTTTCCCTTGCGCTGAGAATGAAAGGAAATAAACCGTGCCCGGAGCGCGCACGACATGCGGCGACTTGTCCTTTGACCCAAGTAGATATAGCCAACTGGCATTGCTGTTGCTGGCGGCTAACCAGTGCGCATTGGGCGAACAAGCCACTGCCCAAAAATAGTCGTTGCGGTGAATGTCATCGGCCCGACCTGGAGTGGACTGGAAGCGGACCTTCCCTTTGCCCGTATTCACATCCCACTCGCGGACGGTGCCGTCGTGGGCGGCGGTGTAGAGCGTTTTCCCATCAGCTGAGAAAGACATGCCGAAGATGCCGGCCTCATGGCCCTTCAAAGTATGTAACGACTTGCCCGACTTCGCATCCCAGAGTCGTGCGGTTCGATCAAGGCTGCAAGTGGCGATGATCTTGCCGTCCGGCGAATACGCAATTCGCCAGATTGCCATGGTGTGGCCGATGTCCGGCTTATCCTTTTCCAGTTTCACATGCCGGATTCGAGGACTACCAAGACGGAGGATTGCTCCTTCGGGCAACGGATCGGCAAGCAAGGTTTGCGGAAAGAGGAAGAGCAAGAACATGGTGAAACGCACGATGATTCTCCAGGATGAAGCCGGGATCGTGTAATGAACAAGCGTCGGCCCACAGAGCGGATCGGGCGAATGTGAAATCGAACTGTCTGTTTCAAGCTTCCACAAGCTATCCATCGAAGGCATCGCATCATTCTTGGGGTCACACAGCACATATTTCCGCTACCTTCATCTTCCAGCCTGGAACCGCCGGCTCAGCTTCCGCAGTTTCTCCCTGCCGGTAGACGTGTTCCTGAGTCGGGGCAGTCGATCGATATACCACGACCGTTTGCGCTAATGGATCGACGTCCCAAACAACCGCAGTGCCGGCAGCGAAATAGTCGGCCCGCTTCGCTGCCATCTCGGCTTCCGCAGCAGGTCCATAGTCATTCTCGCTGCGAACTTCGACGGCAAAAGTCGGTGGACCCTCAACAAATCGCATCGGATTTGCGGGTAGCGGTCCCACATAGTAGGACACGTCGGGAGAAAACGATTCTCGACCGGAAGGCAACTCAGGAACGGCGTAACCAATGCCATCCCCAAATACTTCTCCTTGTTTGAGCATCTTCGCATGCACGTGCAGACTCAGAGAAATGTTGAATGCGACCCGACACGGTAAGAATCCCGAAGCCATTCCTACAATCCTTCCACCGATTAGCTCGGCTTTGCCTTCGGTCCGGTAGAGATCGTCGAGCGTGGCTCGCGGCAGCGATAGAACAGACATAAGAAGCTCTTTGGATCACGGGCGATTTTGGTTAATACCAACGAAGGTCATTCTAAGGTTAAGTTACCTCGATGAATTCAATCATCCATCGACTCAATCCGTCTTGCGGTGCCGTCATTTTTTCTTCTTGAGCAAATGCTTCGTTTCTTCGAGAGTCAACCCACTGGTCTTGACCGCGATTTCGCAGATGGCTTTCGGAATTTCCTTGCTGGCCCAACCAAGAACGGTACCGCCCTCAACCCATGCACGATGCCCAAACCCCCAACCACCCCAATTAAAGTTGTTTCCCCAACCAAGCGTAATGTCGCCGCGGTTTTCAGCTTCAATAAGATTTTTCGACTGGTCGTAAATTCCGAGGTGATAGGTATTGAAATCGACTTTGCCTGTTCCGCTCCAGCCAAATCCATTCTCATCCGACATTTTCCCAAGCCTTTCCTTCGTCATCTCGATGATGACGTAATTGTTTTTTGCGCATTCCGTGAGTTTCAAATACCTCACGTTTTTCGGCACCCGGTCGAGTTTCATGGCCTGGTGGCTGACCGATTTCTTGACATCTTTGTCCCAAATGCTCGGATCGTTGGAACGGAAGACAATCAACCATGCGCTCGCAGCGCCAGTCAGTTTCTCTGCCTCGACAATCCGCTTTTCAGCTCGGATTTTGTCCAATCCGGTCAACTCGCCAATGGAGTCTCTATAAAAGTCGGCGGCATGGAGCATGCTCGAATTTGCAGCGGCTTATCGAGGCCCTGCGCGAACTCCCACCAACCGTCGGCCAACTCCGCACGCTCAGCTGCCTTCTCCGGGTTCTTGAGTTCCTTCGATGCCAATGACTTCAGCCTTTCGTCGTCGCCTTTGGCCAGCATTGGCAGCCCGCGCTTCCAATCGCCCTTTTGCAAACAATAGAAGCGGCCAACCTGGCTGTTGGCACTGGCATCGTCGGGATTGGTTTTCAAGGTGTCGAAGTCGGTGCGGATCTTATCGTGCGCAGACTTGAGCCGCTCGATATCCTTGCTGCGTGCAGTCACCATTGACAGATACGTTGCCGACTTTGTCTTGTTGGCAGCAGCTAGGACAATGGTCGCCACTTTTGCCGCCAGCAGGTAATCATCGTCGTGAATCGCTTCATCGACTACCGACAGGGCTAACTCAAATATCGCCGAACTGACCGCCAATGTCGGCGTTGCCTTTTCGAGTTGTTCGAGCAATTCGAGTTTTGCCTTCTGAGGCGGTAGGGCAAAGATCTTCGTGATCTCTTCGAGGGCCGCGTTGGCGGTGTTTACGTCGCCGGCTCGGGCCGCGACATCTCTTGCCTTGCGGAACAACACAAATTGGGCGGCAGTATCGTTCTTGGATTCTTTCGCGTTCTCCAGTAACTTGGTGCCAGCGCGATCGCATCCGCTTTTTTCTTGCTGGCGTATTCTGCCCTGAACAGTTCCTTGATCTGCAATTCTGCCTTGGCCGTTTCCGCAGGTGAAGGCACCTCGAGTTTTTCCGACTTTTCACTCTTCGGCTGCGCTGAGGCGATAGCTGCGGCGAAAAGCAAGATAAAGAGGATTCGCATTTCCGTTTGCTCCTGAATCGATCGAGCATGGTCGTTCGAGTGGATATTCTTTCTTCAGTTTATCGAAAGTTTCTCGAGTCGCGAACTGAAAACATACCATGGCTTTTTGTATGAACACCCTTGTTGAGTGAAATTAAGTGCGCGATATTGGAGGAGTGGAATGAGTTCAATAAATACCCATTTGTTCGTTTGCATCGCTCCGCTTACGGAGTACCTTCACGTCGCGGCTACACGGGGAGGTTCTTGTGAACAATGTGTCAATTTCCGCCGCGCCGAGTATAAATAGGTTTATCCCCCCCGCCCGATCGTCCTCAAGGACCACGTATCATGGCACTCTTCCAAAAATGGCAACAACTGCAAACTCGACGACAATTCTTCGGTCGGGGCATGACCGGCCTGGGTACGATTGCGCTGGCATCCATCCTCAACGATCGTCTCTTCGCCGCTGAGAATTCGACGAAATCCTATGGTGTTCTGCCCGCGCTGCATTTTGCTCCGAAAGCAAAGCATGTCATTTACCTCTTCATGTCCGGTGGACCATCCCACATCGATCTCTGGGACTACAAACCCGACTTGAAAAAGCATTTTGGCGAAAACCTGCCCGCCTCCATACGCATGGGCCAGCGAATCACCGGCATGACGTCCGGCCAGCGGACGTTACCCGTGCTCCCCCGATGTTCAAGTTCGCCAAGCACGGCCAATGCGGCACGTGGGTCAGCGAATTGCTCCGCAATACGCCGACCATCGTCGACGAACTCTGCGTCGTCAAGTCACTCAACACCGAGGCCATCAATCACGACCCGGCCACAACCTTACCTCCAGACCGGCTCGCAGCAGCCCGGCCGGCCGAGCCTCGGGGCCTGGCTGAGCTACGGCATCGGCGCCGCGAACAAGGACCTGCCAGCATTCGTGGTGATGATCTCGCAAGGCTCCGGCAACAAGACCGACCAGCCGATTTTTTCGCGTCTATGGGGCAGCGGATTCCTTCCACCCAGCATCAAGGCGTGCGGCTCCGTTCCGGAGAAGACCCGGTGCTTGTATCTGTCGAATCCGCCGAGGCGTCGATGCGGCAAGCGCGGCGGCGGATGCTCGACGGCGTCGGGCAGCTCAACAAGATCGCCGAGTCAATCATTTGGCGATCCGGAAATCAACACGCGGATCCAACAATATGAGATGGCTTTCCGAATGCAGAAGTCCGTTCCCGAATTGACCGACCTGACCAAGGAACCGAAGAAGATCATCGACGACTGTACGGCATCAAGGATAGCAACGAGTCGACGGCGGCTTTGCCCGCAACTGTCTTCTCGCTCGGCGAATGGTGGAGCGCGGCGTACGCTTCGTTCAACTGATGCACCGGGGCTGGGACCAGCATGGCGGCTTACCCGGCCAGATTCGCGGTCAGTGCAAGGACGTGGACAAGCCGACGGCAGCCCTTATCAAGGATCTCAAACGGCTCGGCTTATTGAAGGATACTCTGGTGATTTTCGGCGGCGAGTTCGGCCGAACGGTCTACAGTCAGGGTGCATTGACGGCGACCAACTACGGGCGCGATCATCACGGGCGCTGTTTCAGCATGTTCGTCGCGGGCGGCGGCGTCAAGCCGGGGATCATGTACGGTGCAACCGACGACTACGCTTACAACGTCGTCAAAGACTCGGTCCATATCCACGATTTCAATGCGACCCTGCTTCATCTGCTGGGCCTGGATCACACCAAGTTGACCTTCAAGTTCCAGGGAAGAGATTTTCGATTGACTGACGTTCATGGCGAAGTGGTGAAGGGGTTGATTGCGTAGCGAGAATCGCATTTTGATGCGGTGAGGAGAAATTAACAATACCGAACCGTCTTATAGGATCCATCCGCGGTGGTCCAGAAGCGTTCCGTTGAACTTGCCGCGCAGGTTCTTGATGTGAGCCGGAATCTTCTTTTTGATCTGCTCCCAGGGCACGGCGAAGGGGATGTCCTCCGGGGCGATCCTTGACCCTCTGGCTATTTTTTTGCGCGGGTATTTCTTCCGGCCACGCTCGTCCGCGACGCGATGGCGTGCTGGGTCTTCAGGATTTCTTCGCGCAAGACTTCAGGTGATGGGAGTTCGGTCATATACTTCGCTGCGAAAACTTTCGCCTGAATGCCCCCCATAGCGTAATGAACGACGGCATCGTCTTTCTTGCTGCAAAGAATGAGGCCGACCGGGGCATCCTCTCCCGACATGACCATGTGTTCGTTTGCATAATTCAGATACAGATTCATCTGGCCGGCATCCGCATGGGTGAACTCGCCAATTTTCAGATCGATGATGACCAGGCAGCGCAGCAAGCGATGAAACAGGACCAGATCCATGCGATACCAGACATTGCCGATGCGAATGCGTCGTTGCCGGGCGACGAACGTAAATGCATCGCCCAGTTCGAGAAGGAAGGTTTCGAGATGCCGAATGATGGCATCCTCCAAATCCGTCTCGCTGTACTCGTCCTTGAGATCAAGAAACTCCAGCATGTATGGATCGCGGACGGCTTCTTCCAGGGTAACGACGTCTTCGGGCTTGGCCTGACGAGCTTTCAGGATCATTGCTTCCTTGTTGCGCGATAGGGCGGTTCGCTCGAAGAATTGCGTGCCGATTTGCCGTGCGAGTTGGCGTACGGTCCACGCGCCGCGAATCGCCTCTTCCTCGTAGAACCAGCGGGCAAAGTCATCTTCCACCGACATCAGTTGAACATAGTTCGACCAGGATAGCGGAAAGGCATCGAGAAGTGTCCCCATTGTATCGAGCGGAATCTGAGTCGAGACAAGGGTTTGAGATTTTGCAGACGGTGTCTGCAATTTCTCGGCGTCGGATTTTCCCGACACTGTCGGGAATTTCACGCGAGCCTGCAATTTGCCCGACAGTGTCGGGCAAATCTCCCAACCCAAATAGAAGGTTCGCATCTTCTGCAAGCCTTGGCGCGAATAGCCCCGACCATACTTGCCCGTCAAGTCCTGTCCAAGACGCTTCAGCAAGACTTCGCCGTATTCCGCGCGAGCCTTGCCGCCCTGTTCGTACTCGACGATCTGCCGCCCCACATTCCAGTAGGTGGCAGTCAAAATCGCATTCGTCGCGCTGACGGTTGCTCGTCGTCCTTGTTCAAGCAGGCTCGAAATACGGGCCACAAGCCCGTCATACTCAACTGCAACGGGGAGCACCGGCTCCGCCTTCGCTTTCTTTTTCGCCACTGTTTGCACCTCCCATTCCCGCGATTGCACGACGGGTAGCTGTACTCCTCACGCTCCGCGTGAGGACATTCCTCACGCGGAGCGTGAGGAGTACAGCTGTCTAAGGAAACCGAACCGTCATGTACGATCCATCCGCCGTGGTCCAGAAGCGTTCTCTCGGCACGTTGAGCTTGCCGCGCAGGTTCTTGATGTGGACTGGAACCTTCTTTTTGATTTGCTCCCGCGGCACGGCCAAGGGGATGGCCTCCGGTACGCTTTGTTTCTTGACCAGTGCCGTGAATCGCCTGGCGAAATCGGCGAAGGTGTGAAGGAGTTTGTTACGCAGTGTTATCAGGCGTGATGAAACTGCTTAAGTTCTGGCCGATTCTGGCAAGCAGTTCGTTAAGTTCAGCCACCTGTGACGTCAACGCCTGTTCGTTGGAAAGCAAAGTAAAGACCCTTTCAGTGTCCTCCCAGGTCACACCGCAGTTGAGAGAATTACCCCACTGAAGGATCGCGTCTTTCGTCACTCCATAGAATCTTGGAATTGCATAATCGAAGTACATTCGCCAGATGGCACGAGAATTAAAGCGATCTCCAATAATTGAAGCGATCCGCGCCCACAGATCGTTTTCAAATCGCATTACTTCTTGACGGAACCGATAGTACAGTTGCAAATGGCTCGAAAGAGCGTTGCCGATCGCGGGGACTTCCACGACATCACTTTCTTCATACCGCATCAGCAGGTCAAAGAGTCGACGAGGCTGTTTGTCCATAAGTATCTGTTCCAACGTCGTTGGAGGTTTTAAATCATCTGGAATCGCATCAGGATACTTCAAGAGTTTACCGACCTCAGAACGCAACTTTGCGGCAACTTCGTCGTCGAGTTGAAGATAGTGGCGGCGGATTTCTTTCAAACTGCTGTCAAAGAGGCTACGAAGACGCTCCAAATCGAACACCAGGAGCCGAAACCCCTTGGCTATTGCATCCTTTGCGAATGCAAGTTTCATCGAGGGTGTCACGTTCACATTGCAAAACAGTGCAATCACCCCCATTGCATCGACTTGCTTTGAGAGATCTTTTTTGAACTTCGCATTGAGATTCTTCTCCAGTGTCACGAAGGCGATTCCGGGAGTATCGCTTTCGTTGAATTTGATGTCACGACCTCCATCCCCGCCACCACCAGGAGCCATCGGCTCAACGTTTGAATAACCCTGAGCATTGAGGATATCAGCAGCCATTCGTTCGAAATCGTGTTGGTTGTCGAAGTCCTCGAGCGCTCGTCGTGTTTTGCTCATCATATGTGGATCGCCTTGTGGTTGATTGGCCGCAACTGTTCGGTGGCCTTTTCTTCTGAATCGCCAAAGGCACAGATCAGCCAGGGTGATAAGGCGAGCGGCAGAAACAAATTTACCCGCAACCGCTTACTTCGTGCGCGGCTCTTGAGCGAATCGGCGAGAGCCGCGCACGAAGTAAGCGGAAATCTTTTTCTGCCGCTCGCCTAAACAAAGAATGGACAAGTCGATTAATCTGAGCCATCGTCGCGGCCCTTTGCCTCACGCTCCGTGCGGTTCGCCCGGCATTCTTGGTTGGGCATATTGGATCCGAATAGAAAAACGGAGGCGACAAGAAACGAGATGGGATTATTCTGGCAAAACACTCTTTAGTGTGCAATAAGTTACACCTAAAAATATGTCAACGTTTACCGTGGTGAGCCTAGCATGCGCCCTGCCAGGTCATACCCATCAGCAGCAGTAATCTTGACGCGCACAATATCGCCCGCTTCCAGGTTCTTACCCTTCACGCGAACCAATCCATCGATTTCCGGTGCATCCGCATGACCGCGCGCGTGGAAATGGTTCGGAAATTCCGGATCGGGACCGTCAACGATAACCTCGATTTCACGGCCCGTTTGCTTTTCGCTCCAGGCGAAGGCAACCTGTTGCTGAACTTCCATCAGTCGATCTCGGCGTTCTTGCTTGACCTCTTCGGCCATGTGACCATCGAGTTTCACTGCCGGCGTATCCGGCTCAAACGAATAAGTGAAAACACCCGCCCGATCGAAGCCGGTGTCGCGAACGAAGTCGGAGAGTTCTTGAAATTCTGCTTCCGTCTCGCCGGGAAAACCGACGATAAACGTCGTTCGGAACGTCAAGCCCGGTACCGCGCTCCGAAGTTGGCCGATCAGTTTCTCCGTGCTGGCGCGGTTGACGCGCCGTTGCATTCGTTTCAGCACGCGGTCGTTAATGTGTTGCAAGGGCATGTCGATATAGGGGATGATCTTTTTCGCGCCGGCCAGCGTTTCCAGCAATTCGCCGGTGATGTGCTCCGGATAGGCGTACAGGATGCGTATCCACTCGATGTCATCGACTTGATCGAGTTCGCGTAACAGTTCCGCGAAGCGGATCTTGCCGTAAAGGTCCATTCCATAATAAGTGCTGTCTTGAGCGACGAGGATCAGTTCGCGTACGCCGTCGGTAGCAAGTTCCTTGGCCTCGCGAATCACTTCTTCCATCGGCTTGGTGACGTGTTTGCCGCGCATCTTGGGGATGGCGCAAAAGGTGCAAAGTCGATCGCAGCCTTCGGAAATCTTCAAGTAGGCAAAATGCCGGGGCGTGATGCGGAGTCGAGCAGTATCTTCCTGAGCACGCACGGGGGCCGGCCGAAAGAGCGATCGTTGTTCCTGCTGGTGCGAGGTGGCTCGGTCGAGAACTTCGACGATCTCTTCCCGTCCAAAGACTCCGACAATCTGATCGACCTCCGGCACCTGTTCGAGAAGCAGCCCGCGCTGTCTTCAGCGAGGCAGCCGGCCACAACCACCGAGCCGATTTTACCTTGCTGCTTCAGTTCCAGCATCTCGCGGATCACGGCCAGCGACTCTTGTCGGGCCGGCTCAATGAATCCGCACGTGTTGACGACAACGACATCGGCACCCTGGGCGTCCGGTTGCAGAACGTAACCGTCCTGCGCCAATTTGCCAAGCATTCGCTCGCTATCGACAAGGTTTTTCGGACAGCCCAGACTAATAAACGCAAAGGTTCGACGATTTGAGTCGCTCGATATCATTTTCATGATGTCCCCTGCGGGCGAGCTGCAACTTCCAGCGGCTCGACCGATTCAGTCAGAAGGAGAGAAACTTCGATCTGACGCTCCTTCGGCGATTGTTGATCGTCATTTAGGTCCGTGAAGATCGTCATAGTGCTCCGGCCGAGCTGGATCATCTCCGGGTGGCGAATATCAAAGCTGCGGCCACCGTTCAAAGTGATCCGAAACGGCCGGAATGGTTCGGCATGGACATAGCTCGCCATGCGTTGATGGGAGATCATCAGTAAGTCCTCTCTGTGCCGAGATTCTTGACTGCAAACACTTACGCCTTCACGAACGCAATCGTCGGCGCGGCGAGTTCGATTCAATCAGTATAACGCTTCTTCTTCCTGCCGGTTAGGAGAACGGCTCCAAATGAGCACGGTTCGCATTTATTGCTTGCAAAGAGAACCTTTGGGAAGTACAGTACTCTTACGATGGTTGTCGAAAAGATTCGGCTTTTTCCTGCAAAAATAGCGCAAGATTCTGTCATTCATGCGTTCAGGGATTGAAACAAACTGCCTTTCAGGGAGCTACGAAATGTCTCGCAAGATACTCTACTCGATCATCGCCTTAGCGGGGTTCCTCCTGGCCGCCCACACTGCCTCCGCACAAGTAATCGTTATCCAACCGGCCAACCCCATGAAACAGGCTGAGGATCAGGCCAAGGCCATCCTGACCGATTGGTTCAAGACTTATCTGAATCGCAAACCCAATGGGCAGGAGATGGCCTCGATGATGACCAAACTCCGCATGGGTGCCAACTCTTCTTCCATCTTGCTCACCATTCTTTCCAGCCAGGAGTACTACAAGAAAACGGGTGGCAAAAACTCCAGTTTCGTGACCGCGCTTTATGTGGACGTTTATGGCAGGAAGCCGGAACTTGCGGTCGTCAATACCCTGACCGCCGATCTGAATTCCATGACGCGAACGGATTACATCATCTCTTTTCTCAAGAATTCGAAGATTCCGACCAATCCATTCGGGCTTCTCGTGATGCCTTGAGTCTCATCGTTTGCCGCTCCACGGCGAACGTCTTCTCTTGCCGCTCCGCGGCGAACGTCTTCTCTTGCCGCTCCGCGGCGATAACTTACCACCGTCAGAAGGCAATGCATCTACAGGATAGGCTTCTGATCGAAGCGAGTTTGGCCGCGGAGCGGCAAGACCAAGACGTTCGCCGCGGAGCGGCAAACGATGATGGTTCCGGCTTCACAACACCAGAGCGAGCGAGAATGACCATTCTCGCTCGCTCTGTTTTATAGAGACCACTCCCCGAGATTTTTGTTTGCCCAACGTCCTTTCTACCCTTATCCTGAGCGCTACCGGCTTGTGTATCACACCCTTTGAGATTCATTCATGCGCTGCCTCATTTCCTTGACCTGGCTGATGCTGCTTGCGGCTTCGCTCAACGCCGCCGAGGTCGCCGACATGGTAATCCGGAACGCCAAGGTTATCACGGTCGATGCCAGGTTCTCGATGGCCGAGGCGGTAGCGATCAAGGGTGAAAAGATCATCTTTGTCGGCAAGAACGCAGAGATTGGCAAGCACATCGGCTCGGCAACAAAGATCGTCGATGCCAAGGGCAAGGTAGTGATGCCGGGGCTTTTCGATAGTCACGTGCATCCGCTCGGCGACAGTCGCTAAGCGAATGGAAGGAGCCTTTACCGGAGATTCAATCGCTGAAGGATGCTTTTACCTATATCCGCAAGAAAACCGAGACCACCCCTGAAGGTCACTGGATCGTGTTGCAATATGCCTTTCCCACCCGTCTCGATGAAGCACGGTTCCCGACCAAGGCCGAACTCGATGCCATCGCTCCCAGGCACCCGGTGCTCTATCACGCAGGCCCGGCCGGCATCGTCAATTCGGTGGCAATTCAAGTCTCGAAACTTACCAAGGATACGCCGAACCCAGCCAATGGGATCGTCGTGAAAGATCCGAAAACCGGCGAGCCGACGGGAATGCTCCGAAATGCTTACGGTGTCTTGAAGGGCTTGCCGCGCGAGGATGCCGACCTGCCGACCGAAGAGAAACGCAAGGCCGTACTCAAACTATTCAAATTGTACAACGAGTTCGGCATTACCAGCGTCGCCGACCGCAGCGGCTCCCGCGAGGGATTGGACCTTTACCTCGATATGCACAAGAAAGGCGACTTGACGGTTCGGGTCAATGTGTCGCGATTCTTCAGTCCATCGGGGAGCCGGGAGGACGTCGGCAAACGTCTGGACGCTCTGCCGGGGGCAGACAAACGGGGCGGGCCAACGGGAGTCGGCGACGATTGGGTGCGAATTGGGCCGATCAAAATGTTCTTGGATGGCGGAATGCTCAACGGCACCGCATACATGCGCGAGCCTTGGCCAAAAACGCCGACCTATCAGGTGACCGATGACAACTACCGCGGCCTGCTCTTCATCCAACCCGAACAACTCAAGATGGTCATCGAGGAAGCCGCCCGTCGTAAATGGCAAACGACCGCTCACACCGCAGGCGAGGCCGCGATGGATAATCTTTTGGATGCTTACGAGTTTGTGAATCGGCTGGTACCCATCAAGGATATGCGGATGTGTATCACCCACGCCAATTTCCCGTCGCAGAGAAATCTCGAACGCTGCAAGACTCTGGGCGTCTGTGCCGACGTGCAGCCTGCCTGGCTCTACAAGGACGGCACGACGATGTTGAAGGAGATCGGCAAAGAAAGAACGCGCTGGTTCCAGCCGTTCCATTCCTGGCTGGAATATACAACCATCGGCGGTGGCAGCGATCACATGCTGCGGTTTGATTCCGTCAAGTCCACCAATCCCTGGAACCCCTGGCTCGGCATCACAACCACCCTCGATCGAATCACCGAACGCGGGACAGAGTTATTTCCCGAAGAGAAACTTTCGCGCCAACAGGCAATTCAACTCTACACCATCAACAACGCATATTTGCACAACGAAGAGAAGGTCAAGGGAAGTTTGGAGGTAGGAAAACTCGCAGACCTGATCATGATCGACCGCGATATTCTCACCTGTCCGATCAAAGAGATCTCGCAAACCAAGACCCTACTCACCGTGGCGGGTGGGAGGGTGGTTCACCAGATGACAAGGTGACAAGGTGACAAGGTGACCGGGTGACAAGGTGACATTCAACGAGCACCGTGTTACCTTGTCACCTTGTTGCCGTCGGAAAATCTGTCACAAACCGCGTAATCGGTACAACACGTCCAATAATGGGGCAAGTCTGCCTTCCTATCTCAATTTATTTCAAACGCCGCGCTTCCAGTGTCGAGGATTGACGTTGTGGGAAATTCCTTTTGGATCTTCTGATGGGGAGTCAATCCATGTTCTTACGATGGATCGTCGGACGGGATCGAGTCAAATCCTTGCCAAGGAAACGGCACACCGGTCTGCGACTTGAGCAACTGGAATGCGCGAAGTGCCGTCAGCAACGAATCTGGGAGGAGCGCAGGGTTATAACGCCTTTGTGTTCAACAATTACGTGGGTTTCAACACCGATGCTCAAGGGAAGGTCGCTGTCGGCGATAACGCGACCCTGACCAACTTCGGCGTCGCTCAGAACGGCCCAAACTACGCCGGCACCGACAGCCTGGTGGTTGGGAATAACCTCAAATACACCAACGGCAAGGTGTTCTCCGGAGATGCGGCCTATGGGAACACTGGAACTCTCACCCATGTCTACTTTGGTAATGGCTATGCCCTGCAACAAAGCAATGTAGTCAGTTTCAGTTCGGTGCAGACTGATCTCGACGCGAAATCGACGGCCTGGGGCAGTTATGGCACCAACGGCGGCACGATCAGCAACAACTGGGGCAATCTGGTTTTGACGGGAACCAACGCGCAGATCGATGTCTTCGACTTGACGGCGGCCCAACTCAGCAGCATCTACAGCATCACGATCAACGCGCCCGCCGGCGCAACGGTCCTGATCAACGTGTCGGGAACTACGGTCAATCTTCAGAACCTCGGCATTTCAATCCAGGGCACCAATCAATCGGATGTCCTGTGGAATTTCTATCAGGCGACAACGGTCAACATCAGCGGCGTCGGGGTTCAGGGAAGCATCCTGGCACCTCTTGCCCAGGTGAACTTCAATAACGGCTCGCTCAACGGGACGCTCATCGCCGACAATCTCTGCGGCAACGGCCAGCTGGATTATTCCCAGGTGTGCATCGATATTCCCACGACACTGCCCGCAATTATTTCCGGAGTCGTCTTCGACGATGTCAACGGCAATGGAATCCAGGATCCCGGAGAGCACGGCCTTGGCGGAGTGGTAGTATTTCTTTCGGGCATCAAGACCGGAGGCGGAACCTATAGCACTTCGGTCCTCACGTCGAGTAACGGCAGCTATGTCTTCAACAATGTTCCGCCCGGAACCTATACCATCGCCGCCGGCACGCTGGATAGTACCTGGGTGACAGTCAGCGTCCATGTCGGTTCACAGGGCGGCACCCCATCGGTCGCCAACAGTGAGATCGTGAATGTCCCGCTCGGCAACGGCACCGACGGCACGCAAAACAACTTTGGTCAACAGCAAAATACCGGCAATGACGGCGGCGATTGATCGGCGCAAGACCACAAGGAGTTCGCGGTACTTCCGCGAACTCCTTGTGCCGGTCATAACATTTCGGCAACGATGCCGTCAGCGACACATTTCCCTTCGCGCGTCGAGCTGGACCCTTGCGCCGGTATCCTCCAACAAACCCAGCCCGACGTATTGCTTGACCTTCTCGCCAATCAGCGCATCGAGATCGAACCCGGTCTGGATATGAAACGAGCTTCGGTCGATGCCGTCGCATCGGCGCAACTGAATGGCAATGGTTTCGCGGGCACGGTCCTTGCCGGCCAGATGTTCGCTCTGAAACGTCGGAGACTCACCGGCCAGCACTTTGCGGATGTACTCGCCGGTATTGCGGACGTTCAATTCCCTGCATCCATCCACATAGCGCAGCTGCACCCACTCCGAAACCATAATAGGCTTCGTTAGCCCAGTACACCTCGTTGTGCCGGCAACGACCATTGGGGCGGGCAAAGTTGGAGATTTCGTAGTGCTCGAAGCCTGCTGAGGGCAGTTGATCGATCGCCACCAGGTACATTTCGCGTTCGCGCTCTTCGTCCAGCGATCGGATCTGTCCCCGTTGCCGCGCTTTCCAAAGCGGCGTTCCCTTCTCGTAAGTCAGACCATACGTGGACAAGTGCTGCGAACCCAGGGCGATAGCCCGTCGCAAATCGGATTCCCAGTCGGCGATGGTTTGGCCGGGGATGGCAAAGATCAAATCGAGAGAGATTTGCGCGATTCGCCGGCGCCGCGGTTTCGATGGCCGGGACGATTTGGTCGGGGCCGTGAATGCGATCCAGGACGGGCAGCAAGCCAGCGTGAAAGGTCTGCACGCCGATGCTGATCCGGTTCACTCCAAAGTCCGCCAGGACAGCGATTTTCTCGGCAGAGATGCTGTCGGGTGTCGATTCAATGGAGAACTCCCAAGCCTCTGTGTCGTTTGGAACCAGGAACCATTTCCGAATGTCGGTCAGTAGCTGTTCCAATTGTCGAGCATTGAGATAGGTCGGAGTTCCGCCACCGAGAAAGATGGTGTCCACGGGTCTTGGTTGTCCCAGACCCGCAAGTTCCAGGCCGATTGCTTCGAGATACAGATCGATGAGATGATCGTGCTCGGCACTGACGGCGAAGTCGCAGTAACCGCAATGATGGGCGCAGAACGGAACGTGAAGATAGGCAGCACGCGGTGTCATACGCTCATTGTAGCCGGGTACAAAGGCTCGCAACTCCGAACTACAAATACACGCTAACCACAGAGTCACAGAGGACACAGAGAAGACACATCAACAATTGCGTTTTCTCTGTGTCCTCTGTGACTCTGTGGTTAGTCTGCATTTTTCGTTTTGTTCCAAGGAGATTGTTTGGTCACTCGCCGACCACCGGGTTTTTGAGGACACCCAAGCCACCGATGTCCACTTCCACGACGTCGTCGGGCTTGAGCCAGACTGGAGTTGGCTTACGAGCGATGCCGACTCCGGGCGGTGTCCCGGTGTAGATTAAATCGCCAGGCTCCAGCGTGAATACTTGCGAAATGTAAGCCAGGATTTCCTTGACGCCGAAGATCATCTGATTCGTGTTGCTGTTTTGCATCACCGCGCCATTCAGCGCAATTGAATCGGCAGGTTCAGAGGGTCGGCGACATCGTCGGCAGTTACCAGCACCGGTCCGCACGGGGCAAAGGTATCGAAAGTTTTCCCGGCCATCCACTGCTTGCCGTCTTTTTCCAACTGCCAGTCGCGGGCGGAAACATCGTGCCCGACCGTGTAACCGGCAACGTAGCTCAGCGCGGCTTCGGCGCAATATGCCGGCCCCGTTTACCAACGACGATCACAAGTTCGGCTTCGTAATCGACCTTGAAACTGACTTTCGGAAGGACGATATTCTCGCCCGATCCGATGAGCGCAGTGGGGAACTTGCTGAAGAGCACAGGTTCTTTGGGGATCGGCACGCCGCTCTCGGCCGCATGGTCCTTGTAGTTCAGCCCGATGCAGATGATTTTTTGCGGGTCGGGAATCGGCACATGCAGCTTGGCACCGGCAACAGGCACCTTGACCGCAGCCGATGAGCCGCCACTTCCTTGACGCGAGAGAACAGATTCCCCGCGACAATCTGACGGATGGAGCTCGTCAGCGTGGGATCGGTGGCGACCAGATCGACGTAAGAATCGCCGACCTGAACCGCGGCATGAGGGCCGGTTGGGGTACGGAGAGTTGCAAGACGCATAGAAACGCACTCCTTCAATGGAATTAGTAGTTGCGTCTATTCAATTGGTCCCTCTCGAACTGACAAGATGACAAGGTGACAAGGTGACAAGGTGAATGATTGATTCGATCAATAGTCGCAGATACGCCAGACGATTGTCACCTTGTCACCTTGTCACCTTGTCACCTTGTCACCTTGTCACCTTGTCACCTTGTCACCTTGTCACCTTGTCACCTTGTCACCCGAAGCCTGCGCCGCGCGAATGTGCTCGGCTCGTTCCTCGGCGAAGAGTTGCCGCACTTTCTTGCGAGCAAAGAAGTCGATCACCCACGGCGCAAATCGTGCGAATAGTAGAAGCAACTTGCCCTTGAGGGTGAGATTGAGGTTGTTTTTCCCTTTTTCGATGGCCCGCAGCGTGGCCTCGGCGACTTCCTCGGATGTCATGCCGCGCAAAATGATCCATCTGAATCTTCGCCTTTTGCTCCAGCATGTTTTTCGAGAAATTAGTTTGCGTCAGGCCGGGATTGATGACCACGACGTCGATGTTGTCCTTGTACAATTCCGCCCGTATTGCTTGACTCCACCCTTCCACCGCAAATTTACTCGATGCGTAGAGGCCACGCGCCGGCAGGGCGCGTTTGCCGACGATCGAGGAGATATTCACAATGGCGGCCTTGTTTCCCTTTTTCAACAGCGGCAGGAATGCGCGGGTCGTCTCGGTGGTTCCGAAGAAGTTGGTTTCGAAGATGGTGCGCAAAACATCGGGTCCGGAATCGGCGAAGTGCCCTGTCGCTCCGATTCCGGCATTATTGATAAGGATGTCCAGGCCGCCAAAGTGCGACAACGGCGGCATCGACCATCTTTTGCCGATCTTCCGGCTTGCAGACATCGGCCTGGACAATTTCCAGGGTGTGCCCATCCTTTTTCAACGTCTCCTGCAATGTAGCGAGCAATTCCAGCGAACGAGCCGAAGCCAATACCTTGGCCCCGCGTTTGGCAGCCAATTCCGCAAGGGCCCGGCCTATGCCTTGTGAAGCACCGGTGACGAGAATCCGCATGTCTTTGAGTTGTCGACGCTGACCCATGATGTAAGCTCCGCCGGGCTTGCCGTTCTTTTTATCCCAGCTTACCTGAGTTGACGAATGGATCGAACCCATACGCACGGAAAAACAGGCGCAGGGTCTGGCTCAAGGCGATCGGTTGTAGCGGTTGTAGCACCTGCTCGAAATCAGACTTTGATCAGCTTCCACCGTCCACCTGCGAACCGCAGCAGAAACAAGATGCCGCGAACCGACAAGTCCGCAAACATTGCCATCCAGGCACCGTACAAACCCAGATCACAGCCCTCAATCCGGCCCAAGGGCCCCAAATCAACGGAAGGAAAAATCAACCAGTACGCGATCGGGAGCCGAACTCCGAGGAATCCAACCCAGGTCAGTATCAAAGGAAATCGTGTATCGCCTGCACCGCGACGCGACCCCGTGAAAATGGTGATGCATGCCAGCGGCGGCATGGCGAAAGCCACGAGCCGCAGCACCGGAACGCCGGCTTCAATTACCGCGTGCTGGCCCTCATTCGGGCAAAAAATCAGGAACATCCCTGGGGCAAAGCAATACAGGATCACCCCCATCAAGGTCATCGCCAGCCGCCCAATCCCAGAGTAACCCAGCCCGCCTTGGCCGCATCGCGCAGCCGATGAGCACCCAGATTTTGCCCAACCATCGTCGCAGCTGCGGTGGCGAATGCGTAGCCGGAAAGATAGCCCAGACCTTCCCAGCGGATGGCGATGCCGTGGGCTGCGGGGGCAGCACCTTGCAACGAATTCACCAGCGTCAAAAACCACAACTGGCACAGGCCGATCGACAGTGTATCGATACTGGCAGGTATGCTGATGTGCAGAAGTCTGCGGATCAACACGCGATCGGGCCGGAATTGACTTCGCTTCAGCTTCAATCCCGCCCGGCCTTGAGTCAGAACCGCAACGACCGCCAGAGCGCCGACCATGTGACTCAAGGATGTTCCGATGGCGATGCCCTCAAACCCGAATCCATCCCACGACCCGATGCCGTGGAAACAGATTTTTGCCAGCGGCATGTTGAGCAGCGCCACGCCCCCCAATACCCACAAGCTGATCCGGGTATCGCCTGCGCCGCTGAGGCAGGCGAGCCCAGCCTGCTCGACGACCTGAAAAACCACCGTGGCGATAATCGGCACCAGGAACTTCGCGGCAATATCGGCCGTGGTTCCCTCCATCGACCATCCAGACAACGACATCGGCTAAAATCCACAGGCCGATGCCGCCGGCCAGCAAACCGAAAACGATGGCCAGCAAAATCGATTGGTTGGTGGCATGAATCGCCTGATCTCGATCGCCCGCACCGATAGTGCGCGACGACCGGCGCGTACTGCCGACGCTGACCAGAACCGGCGCAGCTGGAAATGAACCAGGCCAGGTAGTTGGCGTTGGTCAGAGCGGCCTGATAGGCAACGTGCAACGATGGATCGGGGGTGGGTTGTTGCCGGCCAGATATTGGTCGTAGAGGTTAATGGCCCAAATCAGCAACTGTTGAATCCACAGCGGGAAGGCAAGATCGAAACCGGCCGCCAGGCCGGAGAAGTAGATAGCGGAAGTGAACAGAAGCTGTCGGTGCTCGCCATCCGGAACCCGGAACAAGAGTGGAGGAGGGATGATTGAGAAGATTATATGGGGTCTTTGTCGGTTGGAATTCCGTTTTCGACTTGGGTTACGCGAATCAGAACGAGTCTCAATCGACTGACTGAACTTCAGGGATCCAGCAGCATCGGGTGGGTGAAGATTTGGAAAAAAAGATTCTTGCAATTACTTCAGACTATGCGTACAGTATCAAAGCTTAAGACTTGTTCAGTTCCAAGAGTTCGAAACCAACCTTCATATTCAGGAGAGATTTCAACGTGGATGATTTGCAAAACAAGTTCCAACAGATGCTCATCTTGATCGTGGTTATTGCCATAATCGTGAACGTCTACATGATCGTGGTTTGGTGGAAGATTTTTGAAGGCAGGACAGCCGGGCTGGCTATTCTCATTCCGATCTACAGTGCAATGGTCATGTGCCGGGTAGCTGGGAAGTCCGACTTTTATTGGTTGCTGTTCCTCATCCCGATTGTCAATGTTTTCGCGATGTTCTCATTTTTGAACGGTTACGCACGCGCGTTTGGGAAAGGGGGCATCTTCATGTTCTTCGGGCTTTTCTTGTTTGGCATTATCGGCTTCTCGATACTGGCATTCAGCGCGAATACGCTGGTCCTTCCGGAGTTCGCTCGCGCGGGAGTCGCCATGCGCGAGACGATGACTACGGGGACGATGAGGAATACAGGCGCAAAAACTGAGTTCTTATCCTCATATCCTGGGGAAAAGGGCGATCAGCCATGCGCTATTCTGCAACGACCTTCTCCCCAGTCAACTATTGCCTTCATGGAGTATCCATTCAATGGAAGTCGTGATCGTTTTATATGTCCTTGTCTTGGTGTTGGTAATCGTCTCGATGTGGAAGATTTTTGACAAAGCCGGTCAGCCGGGCTGGGCCTCATCCCGATTTACAACACCATCGTCGCTTGCCGAGTTGCCGGAAAATCAGAGACCTATTTTCTGTTGCTTCTGATCCCCTTTGCCAACATTTACTTCGCAATCATGCTCGTTATTGATCTTGCGAAATCCTTCGGAAAAGATGCTGGTTTTGCCGTTCTTATGATTTGCTTGTTGTTTGTCGGTTACCCGTTGCTGGCATTTGGTGATGCCGATTACATCGGGCCAGGTGGGAAACGCCGTCGCGGTATCAGCCGTGGTCTCCGGGGACGATGACTACGGCGACGATGACGATGACGATCGTCCGCGCAAACGCAGTCGTCGCGAGGAAGAAGATGAGGATGATGATCGCCCTTCGGAAAAAGAGCCGGCGCGACGATGAGGACGATGACGACGATGACCGCCCTCGCAAGAAGAGCCGGCGCGACGAAGATGATGAGGATGATGATCGGCCCATGAGGCGTCGCAAATAGCGATTACTCTTCATCTTCTCGCAGTTTCGCCTAAGAGCAGCTCAGGTCCTCCAGGGTGGCGGTATTGGTAGTCGTTTTGCGGCCACCACGTCGCAGCAGCCCCGCATGATCTTGCCCGCGCGTCTTCGGCAGCGACCGTGAAGCGGATGTCGTCGGGCCCGGCCAGGGCGCCGATTTCCTTGCGACGTGTCGCCCAGCTCCTCTTCAACGCCTCGCTGGCGGCGAAGCCGGCTTTGAGCGTGACGAAGCAGGCGATGCCCTTCGCCCTTGAGATCGTCCGGCCGGCCGACCACGGCGGCCTCGGCCACCTTCGTCGTGGTGCACCAGGGCGCTCTCGACTTCCATCGTGCTCAGGCGATGGCCGCGACACGTTCAGCACGTCGTCGATGCGGCCCATGATCCAGATAGTAGCCGTCCTCATCGCGGCGGGCGTTGTCGGCGGTGAAGTAGCAGTGCGGCACCTGTGCTCCAGTATTGCTGGCTTGTAGCGCTCGTCGTCGCCGCAGATCGTCCGCAGCATGCCGGGCCAGGGCTTGCGTGATGACCAGCCAGCCGCCGCTGCCCGGCCGGCACCGGCTTGCCCGTGCTCGTCCACCATTTCGGCAACGACGCCCGGCAACGGCAGCGTGCCGACTGCCGGGCTTGGTCGGCGTGGCGCCGGGCAGCGGGCGCGATCATGATCCCGCCGGTCTCGGTCTGCCACCAGGTATCGACGATCGGGCAGCGTCCGCCGCCGATCATCTCGTGATACCACATCCAGGCTTCGGGATTGATCGGCTCGCCGACGCTGCCCAGCAGGCGCAGGCTCGACAGGTCGTGGCCTTTCGGCCATGTGGTCGCCCCACTTGATGAACGCGCGGATCGCGGTGGGGGCGGTGTAGAAGATCGTGACGCGGTATTTCTCGATGATCTCCCAGAAGCGGTCCTCGCGCGGATGGTTCGGCGCCCCTTCGTACATGACGACGGTCGCCCCGTTGGCGAGCGGACCGTAGACGATGTAGCTGTGCCCGGTGACCCAGCCGATGTCGGCCGTGCACCAGTAGATGTCGTCGTCCTTCAGATCGAAGACCCACTTGTGCGTCAGCGAGGTGCCGAGCAGATAGCCGGCGGTGGTGTGCAGGATGCCCTTGGGCTTGCCGGTCGAGCCGCTGGTGTAGAGGATGAACAGCGGATGCTCGCTGTCCAGCGGTTCGGCGCGGGCAGTCGGCGGAGGCATCGGCCATCAGTTCGTGCCACCAGAAATCGCGGCCCGGCTTCATGTTCGACGTTGCTGTTGCAGCGTTGAAGACGATGCACTTCTCGACGGTCGGCGATTTCTCCAGGGCCTGCGTCGACGTTCTCCTTCAGCGGCACGACCTTGCCGCGCCGCCAGCCGCCGTCGGCGGTGATGACCAGCTTGGCCTTGGCGTCGTTGTTGCGGTCGGCGATGGCCTCGGCGCGAGAAGCCGCCGAAGATGACGGAGTGCATCGCGCCGATGCGGGCGCAGGCCAGCATGGCGATCGCCAGCTTCCGGCACCATCGGCATGTAGATGGTGACGCGATCGCCCGGCTGATGCCCGAGCTTCTTGAGCACATTGGCGAACTTGCAGACCTCGCGGTGCAAATCTGGTAGGTCAGCACGCGCGTATCGCCCGGCTCGCCTTCCCAAGATGATGGCGGCCTTGTTCGCTGCGCGGCCCGTCTGAGATGGCGGTCGAGGCAGTTGTAGGAGGCGTTGGTCTTGCCGCCGACGAACCATTTCGCGAACGGCTCGTTCCATTCGAGCACCTTGTCCCACTTCGCGAACCAGGAAAGCGATTCGGCTTGCTCGGCCCAGAAGCCTTCGGGATCGTCCTGGCCGCGCGTTGCAGAGCGTTTCGTATTCGGCCAGGCTCTTGATGTGCGCGTTGGCGGCGAATTCCGCCGACGGCGGGAAAGACGCGGGTTTCCTTGAGAACGCTGGTGATGTTGGCGGACGGAGAGGACATGGAAAACATGCTCCTGCGTGGCGAGATTCGACTGCGGATATGGCAAAAGGATATTGCTTCATTGCCACAGATGCAACGGGTCGCACAGCAAAGTCTGATCTCCTCTCCCCCCGGTTGGGGCGGAAATTCGGAATGGGACCAGGCGCTGCCGTGGGCCGAGATTGCACCCTATACCCCTGACGCGTATGTGGGGCAGGCGTCTCGCCTGCCTTTGGTCGACGGCAGGCGAGACGCTTACCCCACGTCAATACCTCACTTTTTCAAAGCTGCCTGCGCTTCCCTGGTCAAGAAGTCATCGAGCTCTCCCCGGGCTAGTTCCTCCAACATCCGACGAGCCTGCGGCGTGTTCATCCATTCCAGCGCCTGAACCGCTCGAACTCGCCGCATTGCTTCCCGTCCGGGTTTGAGCGATTCGGGGGAAGCCAGCAAAGCTTGTATCCTCTGTTCGCTTTCAAAGGAGGCCGGTCGTTTCAAAGCGGCCTGCAACAATGACCTTGCTTGCTTTCCGGATTGCAATAGCGCCTTCGTGCGCTGTTCGCGCACCGCATAGCGATCGTGATCGAGTTCCGCGATCCACAGGCGCATGTGGGTAAACTCTGCGTTCGTCGTTGGCCTAAGATGCTCTTTCAGCAATGCGGTCGACTGCTCCGGATTAGCCAGCAGTTGATAAATGGCTCGATACCCTTTCCCGGCGTCCTTATCCGCCAGTTCATCCCATGTGGTACGATTCGGTCGAATCGGGGAAGATGGTTTCAAGTTCGTTGCCGCCACCCAGTCCCACAGCATAATCGTGGAATCTTCGCCACCGGTGATTAACGTCCGGCCATCAGCGCTAAACAGCAGACAGTTAATTTTTCCTCGATGGTGGTGGGCAAATGAGGCGATTGGCCGGCCGGTTTGCGACTCGATGAGCCTGATCTCTGCCGCCCCGGCAAGGGCGATGATCCGACGATCCGGAGAGATAGCATAAGGCTTGTCCGAATTACCGCTCCAACGCAGCGAAGCTCGTTGGCTATAAAAACAACGAAAGGGGAATCGCCAAATATTGAGAAGTTCTTCCGTTTCCTCCTCGGGAGTAGTCGGCGGATGCCGGGGGTTGGAAAACAAAAACAACACCAGGCCGTCTTCCTCAGCTGCTTTTTGGGTTCCCGGAAAGGCATGTCCTGTTTTCAAATCGAAGGTGGTATAAGTTTCATCGTCCGACCAAACCACCAGGCCGGCAGAGTCGTCCGTGAAGCCGAAGGAATAAACGCTGTCTTCCAAGTCCGGTATCGACCAACCTTTTTTGCCGGACTTCAGATCGAAAAGCGTTAAAGATGTTTCCGTTCTGCAGGCGTAAAATCGGCCATCGGCAGAAAACTTCATCTCTTCCTGCTTCAACGGTTTTGGGAATTCCTTTTGCAGTTTCGCATCCAGGGATCGAATCCGAACCCGATCGGCATCCAGGAAAACCAGCGATTTGCCATCCTTCGTAAAATGAAGAATGGTACCGCCGGCATCGGCAAGGGTTGCCAATCGCTTGCCCGTCGCCACGTCCCAGACATCCACCGAATCTTTTGCTTTGTGAACCGCCAGCATTCGATTGTCATGTGAGAGTATATGGCCCGTCGGAGGGTCGGCCGGTTCCCGCTCCTCGAACCACTGTCGCCATGTATGAACGGGAGTCCGATCGATTATCGAAAACCGATGACCCTTGCCCGTCCAAGTGTCCCGGAATTGAACATGCTCACCGTCTCGAATCGTTACCAGCGATTTTCCCCCATCCACAAAGCGGCAAATGTTCGGCAATGCCTCCTCCTTGTTCGTTTTGGGCATTGTTAGCAGCGCACTCTTGAGTCATATCCCAAACCCGCATTGAACCCGATTCATCGCGCGAAATCAGAAATGGTTCCTTTTCGCTCAGGGCGAGAGACTGGATGCCAGCGGTATGTTCGCCCAAAGAGGATCGATCCCGTCCCGTATCGAGATCCAGAACCTGAAAAGGCTCCTGAATAATCAGAGTCTTGCCGTCCGCGCTCACCAGAAAATTATCGAAGTAGCGGGATTCATTGGGAGGACCGGTGCGCAACATCGACCCGAGTCAACATCATAGCGACGATAACCGCGCCACTCGTTCCGGTTCAAGAGTGTTCCATCCGGGAGAAACTGAAAGTGGTCACGATAGGCGTCGTTTTCTTCAGGCTGCCGTCCGATGATCAGATTCTCAATCATCCAGGAGCCGGGAATCTCTCGACCGGTTCGCACTTCGCGTACCCGGAGCGGACTCCGGAAACCCTCGGCAACGTATTGACCATCGAATGACAAGGCAAAATGATACGCATCGGTTTTCCGGATCGAGAGTCTCTTATGGGTTCGGACATCCCAGCACACCAGGCAGTAATCGCGCTCGTCCGAACTCTCCCGCTGAGTTACATATCCCAAGGCCCCCAATGTTTTTCCATCCCCAGACCACGCCAGCTGACAAATGGGATCTTCCTCGATCTTGAAGGATGCGATCTCCTGATCGCATTCCAAATTCCATATCCGAATCTTGTTTCGCAACACTCCAGCGAGCATTTGCCCATCGGGTGAAATCGCGCCCCGGGTACATTGCGGAAGTTGTCGAATTCCCTGGCCTGTTTCCACATTAATAAGAAGCGGGATCGGCGGACGTTCTTCCTCCAATTCTTCGTCACCCTTTTGGTAGCTGTTGGGAATGAGGAATTGCTCTCCACCCAGAACAAAGCCGCAGAATCGAGAATCGATAATGATTTGCAATTGGCTGGACCAGCGCAGCTTGCCCGTATGCATATCCAACATGAAGAGTCGATCGGCTTGCAAAGCGTCTGCATGTTCACTGGTGGGTATTTCCGGGTGGGCGATCACCATGAGTCGATTGCCGTCGGGAGAGATCAGGAGCCGCTCAGCGCAATGGGTATTTCCCAGGCAAGTCGACCAGAGCGCCTTGCCCGACTGCATATCCCAAAGCCGGATGTCAAAGCCTTCACCGGTTGCAAAAACTTTGCCATCTCTTGAGATTGCCGCCTCGACACGCTCACCGATCGGCCGAAAGCGTGTGGTTCCCAGGCGAGCAATCGCTCCATGTGGGAGGGGATCGCCGTAACGATCCAACTTGGGCTCGCCGGCGGACATGGGAACGAGGATGCCGATGAACAGCAGCAACGAAACAATTTCCCGGTACATGGGGCAATCCCTGTTGAAAGCAACTGGGCTGTAAGAGTTAAAACGCCGAGAAGCGAGGTTCGTTGGATGTAGAACTGACGAAAATCAAGAATATCACCGTTTCAAAGCTGCCCGCGCTTCCTTGGTCAACAGGGCATCCCGCTCCCCCTTGGCGAGATCTTCCAACATCCGACAGGACTGGGGCGTGTTCATCCATTCCAGAGCCTGAATTGCACGGACTTGCCGCATTCCTTCCCGGCCGGGCTTGAGCAATTCGGGCGAAGCCAGCAATGCTCGAATCCGCTGTTCGCTCTCAAACGAAGCCGGCCTTTTCAGCGCCGTTTGCAACAGCGGAATCGCTTCCTCGCCGGATCGCAGTAATGCTTTCTGCGCATCGCTCGCGGACTGCATAGCGATCGTGATCGAGTTCGGCGATCCAGCGGCGAATGCGGGCGAACTCTTCTTCTGTCGTAGGCTTCAGGTGCTCTTTCAGCAAGCTTATCGATTCGTCGGGATGTGCCAGAAGGGTGAAAATCGCTCGATATGCTTTACCAGCGTCGTCGTGCATCAAGTCTTCCCAGGTACTCTGGTTCGGTCGAATGCTGGGGTCGGGTTTCAGCTTCGCGGCAATGGGCCAGTCCCACAACAGGATCGATGAATCCTCGCTGCCTGTGATTAGCTTTCGGCCATCGGGTGTAAAGATCACGCAGCTGATGTTGCCTCGATGTGCCTGTGGAAACGACGCGATCTTTCGACCAGTGCGAGATTCCACCAACCTAACTTCGCCCTGGCTGGCACAAGCGATGATCCATCGATCCCCAGTGCCTGCGTAGCGCTCGATTGACTCATACGTTGGCGAAAGCGAGGCCCGTTGTCTGTAGAAACTCCGAAAACTGATGTGGTTATTTCCGCGTGAAGGAACCAAAAACTCCACCAAGCAATCTTCTTCGGTGGTTTGTGCGGCACTGGGAGGTTCTTTTCCTGTTTTAACATCAAAAAGATTAACTAGGGTTCTATCAGTCGAATCGCATACGTAGAGCACGTAAGCGGAATCTTCAGTAAAACACATACCAAATGCGCTGGTCTGCCGAGGAACAGACCAACATTCTTTTCCGGTACCCAGATCGTGAAGCCGTAAAAACCCCTCGGCTCCGGCTAGCACATATTGACCATCGGGAGACTCCATGATTTTCCCAGGGATGGTCCTCGGATACGCGAATTTTTTTCGCTGTTTCCCATCCAGTGACCGAACCTCAACGTGATCATTTGTCTTGAACACCAGCGATTTTCCATCTGTGGTGAAAGCCCCATTGTCGTCCTCCGGGGTGTCGGCAAGTTCCGCCAGTTGTTTGCCCGAAATCAGATCCCAGACCGCAACCGAATTTTTCGATGAGTGGATGGCCAGCAATCGCCGGTCGGACGAGAAAACCGGCCTGGGCGTGGAGTACGTCGATGCGTGAATCTCGAACCACTTTTGCCAGGATTTCGGTCGGTAGTCGATCGAAAATCGATCTTTGCCCGTTCTTGTGTCCCAAACCGATACTCGGTCATAGTCCCGAATCACTGCAAAGGACTTTCCCTTATCGACAACTCGATACTCCCAGGGCCAAAAACGCTTGTCCATAATGGGAGTTGACACAGGAGCACGACTGGTCAAATCCCAGATCCGTAACTTGCCCCATTCATCGCGCGCGATGAGAATGTTTTCCTTTTTGCCGATGGTGAGAGATTGGATCGAACCCGTGAGTTCACCCAGTGAGGTGCGCTCGCGTCCCGAATCCAGATCTTGAATCCGCAATGGGCTTTCGGTGATCAAAGATTTGCTATCCGGACTCACCTGAAACCCGGTGGAGCGCCACAAGTCTGGCGGTTCGGCCCGCAAGCAGCGTCCGGTGACAACATCGAAGCGGCGAAAACCGTACCGTTCATCCACGATCACCAGTGTGCCATCGGGTGCAAACTTGAAGAAGAAATCGGGACGGAGGGTTCTCTGTAGCTCCCAAAACTCGATCTGTGGCTTCCAAAACTTGATCGGATTGTCGAGCAACCAAGAACCGGCCATCTCTCGACCGGTTCTCACCATTCGCACCGATAGCTGATCTTCTTTGTTGACGAATGCGACAAATTCCCCGTTAGGCGAGAGCATGAATATTGGCTTGCCAATTTCAAAGGATGAAAGTTCCTTGTGGGCGGGGATATCCCAGAAAACCAGGCTTGGTCGTTTGCTTTGTTCTGGAGGGCTACCTGCTTCCGGCGGCTCGGCCACAGTGATTAGAGAAGCACTCAAAACCTTGCCGTTCCCGGACCATTTGAGCCCGCCCAAAAACTTGCCCTTATTGGTCTTAAACGAGGTTATTTCTCGGCCGGTTTCCAGGTTCCACAACCGCACCGTGTTATCGACGATTCCGGCCAGCGTTTGCCCGTCGGGAGAAACCCGCGAGGATTTGCAGCGAGGTAACCGACGGATTTCTGCGCCGGTTTCGACATCGACAAGGATGGGCAACTCGTCGAAAATGAGTAACTGCTTGCCACCCAGAATGAACTCACAGTTCAGATTGTCCGCGAATTTTCGCAGCAATTTGCCGGAACGTACATCCAACATTCGAAAGTGCAGCGAGAATTGACCATGCTCTAATTCCGGACCCCGACTTGCTAATACCAGGAGCCGTTTTTGATCCGGTGAGATCTCGAGGTTAGCAACTTGATAACTCTTCTCCAGTTGTGCCGACCACATTTCCTTTCCGGTTTTCATCTCCCAGAGACGAACCACGCTCTGCTCACCCGTTGCAAGCAACTTGCTATCCGCTGAAATCGCGACGTTGACATTCTGTATGGAAGGTCGAAAGCGCGTAGTTCCCAGTCTGGTGATGGCCCCATGTGGCAGTGGGTCGCCATATCGATCCAGTCGCGGGGGTTCTATTGCGGAAAGATGACTGAGGTGGCCAATGAGCAACATGCACGCGATTGATTCTCGACGCATGATTGATTTTCCTGTTGAATTAGCATCTCAGCGATTCAAGGCCGCGTGCGCTTCCCTGGTCAATAAAGTGTCGGGTTCCCCTTTGGCCAGTTCTTCCAACATTCGACGAGATTGCGGCGTGTTCATCCATTCCAGAGCCTGAATCGCCCGGACTTGGCGCATTCCTTCCCGATTCGGTGTGGACAATTCGGCGGACGCCAGCAATCGACGAATTCGTTGTTCGGCTTCCTCTGATGCGGGCAGTTTCCATGCAGCCTGCAACAGTGGAAGCGATTGCTCTCCGGATCGCAACAATGCTGCTTGCGCTTGCTCTCGTACTGCATGGCGATCGTCATTGAGTTTTCCGATCCACTGACGAATGCGGCCAACTTCTTCTTGAGTTGTCGGTTTCAAATGCTCTTTCAGCAACGAAATCGACTCCTCCGGATGGGCCAGCAGTTGATAAAGCGCTCGATACGCTTTCCCAGCATCTTTATCCGCCAGTTCATCCCATGTAGTCGAGTTCGGCCGAGTTGGAGAAGATGGTTTCAAGTTCGTTGCCGCCACCCAGTCCCACAGCATAATCGTGGAATCTTCGCCACCGGTGATTAACGTCCGACCATCGGCGCTAAAGAGCAGACAGTTGACGTTTCCTCGATGGTGATGGGCAAATGAGGCAATTCGCCGGCCGCTACGGGATTCCACCAACCACACTTCTGTCCCACTGGTACAAGCGATGAACCGCCGATCCGGGGAGATCGCATAACGCTCATCCGAGTTACGACTCCACTGAAGAGATCTTCGCTGAGTGTAGAAACAACGAAATGGGAAACTCAATGCATTATCGAGCACTTCCATTTCCGCCTCGAGAGTGGTCGGCCGTTGTTGGGGGTCGGAATACAAGAACAGCACCAGACGGTTTTCCTCGGCAGTTTTTTCGGTCCCCGGCAATGCTTGCCCGGTTTTTAAATCAAACGTGGTAAACAATTCATCTTCCGACCATACCACCAGGCCGGTCGAATCATCGGTGAAGCCGAAGGAACGAACGCTTATTTCCAAGTCCGGTTTGGACCAACATTTCTTACCGGTTTTCAGATCATGAAGCTGCAAAGAGTCGTCTTTTACGCAGGCGTAATATCGACCATCGGCAGAAAACGCCATCTCTTCCTGCTTCAATGGTCTTGGGAATTCCGTTTGCAGTTTCCCATCCAGGGACCGAATCTGAAGCCGATCGGCATCCAGGAAAACCAGCGATTTGCCATCCTTCGTGAAATGGAGAATGGTACCGCCGGCATCGGCAAGGGTTGCCAATCGCTTGCCCGTCGTCACATCCCAGACCACCACCGAATCTTTTGCGGTGCGAACCGCCAGCATTCGATTGTCATGTGAGAGTACAAGGCCCGTCGGAGGGTCGGCCGGTTTCCGCTTCTCGAACCACTGTTGCCATGTATGAATGGGAGGCCGATCGATCAGCGAAAACCGATGACCCTTGCCCGTCCGAGTGTCCCGGAATTGAACGTGCTCACCGTCTCGAATCGTTACCAGCGATTTCCCCCCAGCCACAAAGCGGCAGATGTTCGGCAATGCCTCCTCCTTGTTCGTTTTGGGCATTGTTTGTAGCGCACCCTGGGTCATATCCCAGACCCGGACAGCCCCCAATCGATCGTGTGAAATCAGAAATGGTCCCTTCTCGCTCACGGTCAGAGATTGGATACCGGCGCTATGTTCGCCCAGGGAAGATCGATCTCGTCCCGTGTCGAGATCCTGGATCTGAAACGGCTCCTTAATGATCAGAGTTTTGCTGTCCGCGCTCACCAGAAACTTGCCGCGGCAGCTGGATTCGGGCGAAGGATCGGAGCGCAACATCGACCCGAGCCGACATCATAGCGACGAATACCGCGCCAATGGTTGCGATTCAAAAGCGTTCCATCCGGGAGAAACTGAAAGTGGTCAAGATAGGCGTTTTCTTCAGGCTGCCATTCGTCGATCAGATTTTCAATCATCCAGGAGCCTGGAATCTCTCGACCGGTTCGTACCTCGCGCACACGTAGCGGAATCCCGTAACCTTCGGCAACAAAATTACCGTCGGATGACAGGGCAAAATCATAAGCTGTTGTCTTCCGGATCGACAGCCTTTTTTGGGTCCGCACATCCCAGCACATCAGGTCGAAACATCGGCTCGTCGGAGTGTCTACGGTGTCTTGCAAATCCCAAGGCCGCCAATGTTTTTCCATCTCCAGACCACTTCGGCTGTCTAAAAGGCTCGCTCTCGATATTGAAGGTAGCCATCTCTCGACCCAGTTCCAAATTCCATAGTCGAATGGAGTGTTGCGTTGCTCCTGCGAGCGTTCTCCCATCCGGAGAAATCGCGCACTCGGTAAACCCTGGAAGTCGCCGAATTCCCTGACCTGTTTCCGCATTGATGAGTAGTGGACGCGGTGGACGTTCTTCCTCATTTTCCTCATTACTATTGTGGCTGTTGGGAATAAAGAATTGCTTGCCACCCAGAACAAAGCCGCAGAATTGAGAATAGATGGCAGTCTGCAATTGACTGGCCCAGAGCAACCTACCGGCATGCATGTCCAACATGTAGAGTTGATTCGCTTGCGGATCATCTGCATTATCACTGGTGCGTATTACCGGTCGGGCGATCACCATGAGTCGTTTGCCGTCGGGAGAGATCAAGAGTCGCTCAGCGCAATGGCTATTTCCCAGGCAAGTCGACCAGAGTACCTTGCCGGTCTGCATTTCCCAGAGCCGGATCGTACGATCTTCTCCGGTCGCGAAAACTTTGCTATCACCTGAGATTGCCACTTCGACAAACTCCCCGATCGGTCGAAAGCGCGTGGTTCCCAGGCGAGCGATAGCTCCATCGGGCAGCGGGTCGCCATATCGATCCATTCGCTGGGGTTCTGTTGCAGAGAGATGACTGAGGTGGCCAATGAGCAACAAGAACGTGAACGATGCCCTGCGCATGATGGGGTTTCCTCTTTCAACGGGGCGGCCATCACGGAGCGAACATTTTCGGTTTGTCGCGGGCAATCAGTTCGATCATGGGCGAAACTTTGTCCAATGGGTAGTCGGCTCGTGTTGCCAAGGCCCAATGGACCTGCATTTCAGCAGACATTTCGGTCGGGCGCTGGGCAGGAAGCACGGGTTTTCGCGCTGGTTGTTGTTTTGGTAGGGGTCTTAAACCTGGAAAACCGCCTGGGCCGAAACCGCCTGGGAATACCCCCGGCCGGATGATCATGAACCTGGGATCTTCATACTCTGCCATGAAGCGTTCTCGGTGGGCGGCGTGCATGAAGGCCGCATATTTGTTGGCATCCCCACCCGTTTGCTTTTGCATGCTTCCCGTTTCTCCCAAATCCACTTTGCTTCCTTCAAGAACTCAGGAGCATTCACAGGACCGGGGATCGCATGAATGACTCCCGCGGTAGCAGCAAGACAAAAGTAGGTCGTCACAATGTCTGGAGGTTGTTTGCCTTTGACCGCCTTGGGCACTGGGCTTTTGATGTAAGCGGCAACGAAATGTTCGGAAATGAATTCGGCAACCGATTCATCCATGAGGGCATTCGACCGCAACAATTCCGCTTCCTCGCTGGTGAAGGCGTTTTGCTCAAAGGTGCCGTGAAAGTGCAGGATCATGACCGGCTTTTTTTCCTTGGCTCCCTTGTTATAAGCATCTTGCAGGGTCTTCTGAAATTCGATGGGTGTGCCGAATTGTTCGATGTTCGGGTCTTTCGCCGGCTTCTTTTCGGTCGGAGTCAATTTCGCTCCGCCCTCTTTACGGCCGCTCTTCGCTATCACGGCCGGGGGCGTCGGCGCAGTCTTGGGCGGAGCCGGCGTCTCTTCGATCTCCACCCGCGGGCGCGGCGGGGTTACTTCTTCTTTTTTCACAATCTTGGGTGGAGAAACGACTTCCGGGTTCACCTGAACAGGAACCGAAACCCTCGGCTCAATCACCGGGACGGGAGGCGTCGTGTCCTTGGGCGGAGTTGGTGTCTGAATCTCGTGTGGAGGGGTCGGAATTTTCGGTGACGCAAGGGGATCCGCTATCGGATGCTCAACGTGCGATGAGATCGGGGACGCCGAGTCGTGAAGCAGTCCATCGAGTGTCATGGTTGCTTGCACGACTTCCACTGTTTTCTTCTTGCCGCGCTGTGAAGCAAGACTCACGCCAAGAACTGCCATCGACAACAATCCGACAATTATCCCAACTGAGCCGACCATCTGAAACAGTGACATTCGAGGGGCTTTTGTCTTGTTTCCAATGCGCGTGACCCCCGAAGATGCCGGGTTGGCAATGGAAACCAGTTGACCTTTAGAACCCGATGAATCGATTGGTGTGGAGGCCATTCGGGTAGTCGCCATCAAAGATGCTCCTTCCGAGGTGAGGCAGCCGGAAGCGTAGAATCATTCAACTTTATATTAGTATAACGCCACTCGTCCGAAAGTGTTAGCGCAACCTTGGATTTTTGGTACTCTCTTTTACAATAATCGAACGAAATTCAGTGAGAGATGGCATCCATGTCATTATTTCAACGAGCTATTCAGCTGACTGCAAAATACGGTGGCGTGGCCAGAGTTGCCGTCAAGCACGTGGTCAATCTCGTGCCCGGCGGTTCGCTCGTTACCGCCACGTTGGATCAGGTTCTCGAATCGGTCCACGATCATGCCAAGCAAGCCTCTGAAGAGCAGTGGCGAAAAGAGACCAAGAGCCGGCTTCAGATCGGCGAAAAGGAACAGCAAAACCTCAGTCAATTGATCGACGTATTGACCACGCCGCATGGACGACCTGTTGCAAACGGCGATCAAATGGGATGGACAACCGGAACTGGAAAGCAAGCTCGAAGAACTACTCCAACAACAACCCGACATTCGCCGTGCCTTCCACGATATCGAAACGATTACGCAGCACATGGAGGTCATGCGCAAACGGATCGATCAGTTGAGCCGGGGCCAGGAAGAAATGCGACCGTTGTTCGAGCGTGCGCTGCGTTTTTCCGATTCGCTGGAAGAGTTGCAGGGAGAACGATTGACTCCTTCGCTCGTCCGCTGGATGCGTCACCAAAAGGATGCCCAGGAACAATTGCTCCAGGGGCGTGTTGCAGCAGCTGAAGATCTCTTCGCGCAGCAGTCTGTGGAACGACCCCAATCTGTTATTGCCAATATGGGCTGCGCTGCTGCTCAATCAGCTGGCCATCGGTTTTTGGATGCGGAAAAATCACTTGGCTTATCGATTCAACTCCAAGGGAAACATCCCGATCCGCAACTGTTGGAACTGCATCGCAAGGCAACGCGCTTTTCGCAAGGCGGTCATACACCTGTTGGACCAAAAACCTCAGTTTCCGGGGCGCATTTGAAGGAGGGTGCAGTCCTGGGTAGCTGGCAACTCAAACGATTTCTGGCGCAAGGAGGGTTGGGCCAGGTCTTCCTGGCCATCAAGGGAACCGAGCGCGGTGCCTTGAAGGTATTGCATCCGGAACTCACCCAACGTCCGGGCTTCGATACTCTTTTCAAGCAGGAAATGCACACGTTGATGAAGCTGGATGCGCATCCGAATCTGGTGTCGATCATCGATTTCGATCGAGATGTGAAGACGGGAAGCCAGTATTTCGTGATGGAGTTCGTCGAAGGGATCAGCCTGGAACAATATGTAAATCGAAAAGGAGCGATGATGGAAGATATCGCCTGCCGGATCTTCTTGGGAGTGGCCGATGCCCTGGCCAAGGCTCACGCGCGCGGTGTTTTCCACCGCGACATCAAGCCTGCCAACATCATGCTGCAACAAAATGGTCGCGCGGTGTTGATCGATTGGGGGTTGGCAGGATTGGAAGGCGTATCCGGTCACACCCAGGCAGCTGGTTACACAGCGGGTTTTGCAGCTCCTGAACAACTGCGAACCGGGAAGGCCGATGCGAAGGCAGATGTCTACTCATTGGCCGCGTCGCTCTATCATGTGGCGATGTTCGCAGATGCCGGCAATCGAATGCTCTTCAAAGCAAGTATTGCTCCCGCCAAGCTGCGCGAGTTATTGGCGCGGGCCTTTGATATCGATCCGCGAGCGTCCTACGGCGGAAGAATTCCACAAGCATCTGCAAGTGACTTTGTCCGGCAAGAAATCGGGCATACTGGAAATTCCCGAGGACGTTGGCCTTGTCGACGACACCGCTCCGACAACTCCAAATCCTTCAAAAGAAAGCAATTCGCTTTTACTTCGCTGTCCTTACTGTGCGGCAGAAAACAACCTTCCAGCTAATTCAAAAGGGAAGTCGGTTTTCTGTCAGACCTGTGGGAGTCCGTTCAAAGTTCTCGCCAATGGTCAAGCGGTAGTCTCGAAAGAGGAGACAAAGGCAAAAAGCAAACCCGAGACAAAGGATGAGTTCAGGGTAGAGCCGTCCCGATCAGATAATGGTGACGATGATTACCGAAGTAAGAAAAAGGACCGAGATCGCGAGGAGATAGCCGTGCGGGAGGCAAGTCTTCCTCGAAGGCGTCGCCGGGCGAAAGGTGCGAAAGGTTCATACTGGCCCGTGCTTGCGATCTGCGCTGGGGTTTGCGTTTTGGCTTTGGTTATATTCCTTTTCGGTTCGCGCGGCGGGAAGTCGACGCCGAGTGGAAAACAAGACGATTCCTCCAGCGACTCGATCGCGTTGAGGCCAAGTGGCAAGTCAGCCGCTGTCAAGGCGAAACTAAATGAGGAACTCGCGTCGGCTAAATTTGTGGATCTGGGGAATACTCGCTGTTTGCAATTCTCCGAGCGAGGATACGTCGAGTTGCAGAAAACGCTTGGGGTAATCGAACTAAACGGCTCATTTACAGTCGAAGCGTGGCTGCGCTTCACGTACAAGAGATACAAGATGATATCGGTGATGGGCGACGAAGCGTGGCCGATGATGAGTCCCGCGATTGATGTTTCCAAAACCGTTGGATGGAGTCTGCGCTTGCAACCGGGCGAGAATCCCGTCAATTGCCAGATGGAATTCAATGTGGCAACAAACACGATGGAGTGGTGGTGCGTTCGGTCATCCCCCGTGAGAGTCCTTGATGGGGAATGGCAGCACATAGCGATTTCGAAAACTCCAGAGGTTATTCGGATATTCGTGGGCGGCAGATTGGTGGCCGAGCGGAGTTGCAATACCACGAATTTTAACCCCGGCGTCACGGATCTGTACCTGGGAGTTCGGAAGAATGGCTATCAAGATCGCAAATTTGAGGGAGAATATCGAGCCTTTCGGGTTTCCAACAAGGCACTTTACCTGAAGCCATTCACTCCCCAGGCAGTGTTTGCGAAAGACGCGACGACTGAGATCCTCCTCGATTTTTCCAGTAATGACGCGGAGAAGATCGCCGATGTCTCGGGGAAGGATCGACACGGTCTGTTGAACGACGTCAAGTGGGCGGAGATGCCCAAGAAAAAGAGATAACCGGACAATTCCTTTACCTTTCCCGATCATGCCATGCCAATCAACTTCTGAAACTCGTCCTCGCTGAGGACTTTCACACCCAGTTCCTTGGCCTTGTCCAACTTACTCCCGGCCTCTTCTCCGGCGACGACGTAATCGGTCTTCTTGGAGACGCTTCCCGTTGGCTTGCCACCCAGCGATTTAATCAGATCTTCAATATCTTTTCGGCCATAGTTCTTGAGTGTCCCCGTCACGACGAGGGTCTTTCCGGCGAGAATCGCACTCCCAGGAGGCGTGTCGCTCTTGTCGTGGGTCAGTTTCAAGCCGAGTTCCCGCAGTTCCTCGACCAATTTCTCGCCCGCGCACGCAGTGGAAGTAGTCGAAAATGCTCTTGGCGCGTTTCGGTCCGAAGCCCTTGACCTTCGCCAGTTGATCCGCCGATGCTGCGAGCAGTTCATCCATGCTCGGAAAGTCTTCGGCGATCAAATCCGCCATGCTCGCGCCGACCATATAGATGCTTAGCCCCGAGAGGAGCCTGGCCAGGCCGCGATTCTTGCTTGCTTCGATACCGTCGAGAAGGTTCTGAGCCGATTTTTTGCCCATCCGCTCCAGATCGAGAAGCTGCTTCTGAGTCAATCGGTATAGATCGGTGACCGACTTCACCAAGTCATTTTCCACCAGTTGGTTGGCCATTTCTTCGCCGAGACCCTCGATGTCCATATTCTCCCGTTTGGCGAACGAGATGATCCGTTTGGTGACCTGAGCGGGACAACTGCCGACGTCGCTACAGTAGAAGTTGTAACTGTTCTCCGTTTCCTTCTTTTCGGTCGGAGCGCCACAGACAGGGCACTTGTCGGGAAAGACGATCTGCTTCTCTTTGCCGGTGCGCGACTCCACGACAACGCTCATCACTTGCGGAATGATCTCGCCGGCTTTCTCGACGACGACCATGTCGCCGTAGCGAACATTCAACTTCTCCACCATCGAAGCGTTGTGCATGCTGGCCCGGCTCACCGTTGTGCCGCCCAGGCGCACCGGAGGATCGAGCAGCGCCACGGGCGTGAGCTCGCCGAATTTGCCGACCGAGAATTCGACGCCGCCCAGTTTGGTGATAGCCTGTTCCGCCTCGAACTTGTACGCTCGTGCCCAGCGCGGCACCTTGCTGGTGTAGCCGAGGCGCTGACGATAATCGTAACGGTTTACCTTGATGACCATACCATCGGTGTCGTAAGGGAGGTCGTGCCGTTTTTCGTTCCACGAATTGCAGTAGTCGATCACATCATCGATCGACGAACATAGTTTTTCATGCGGATTCACCGGGAAGCCGAAGCGTTTCAAGGCGTCGAAAAGTTCGGTCTGGCTCGTGATCTCGACGCCGTCCACGACGCCGGAGCCGTAGGCGAAGAAGCTGAGCTTGCGTTTCTCGCATTGCTTGGGATCGAGCAGTTTCAGCGTTCCCGCCGAGAGATTGCGGGTATTCTCGTAAGGTTTGTCGCCTGCTTCGGTGCGCTGGCGGTTAATCCGCACCAACTCCGCGCAGCGTCATGTAAACCTCGCCGCGCACTTCAAATACCTTGGGTGCATGGGAGCCTCGAAGACGAAGGGGAATCTCGCGAATGGTGCGAATGTTGTGCGTCACGTTGTCGCCGACGTCGCCGCTGCCGCGCGTAGCTCCAACGGTGAAGATCCCGTCTTCGTAGGTCAGAGCCATCGAGACGCCGTCGATTTTTAGTTCAACGGTATAATCGAGCTGCGCTACCGCCAGTGTTTTTCGCACGGTTGCATCAAACTCTCGAAGTTCCTCGGCGGAATAGGTGTTTTCGATCGAGAGCATCGGTACCTTGTGCGTGACCGATGCAAACTCCTTGATGGGTGCCCCTCCGACCCTTTGCGTGGGGCTATCGGGCGTGCAGAGTTCCGGATGTTGTTTCTCCAGTTGGGTCAGTTCTTCGAGAAGGCGATCGAATTCCCGATCCGAGATTTCGGGCGCAGCGTCCACATAGTATTTGGTGTTGTGGTGATGGATGAGATCCCGCAATTCCGCCGCGCGCTGTGCAGGTTTCATGGAGTGATCCTGATCGGTTGGTCATTTCTTCGGAAAGAATATATCCTTCTTTATCTCGCGTTTTGGCGTTGTTTTGCTCGGGGCGACAAGTCGATCGCCTTCGACGGCGGAGCCGGCAAGCACCTTGATCGAATAACTACCGGTCATTGCGCCCAGGGGCCTGGAAAGGCGCGCAGATAAAGCCGGCCGCTTTCGCCGGGCGTGCCCTTGTATTTCTCGCCGACATTGAACTGTTTGCCGTTCTTGCCGATTCGACCGAGTAACTGACCTGGTCCATAGACGCCGTTGCGGTAGTTGTCGTTGCCGTTTGGCCCGGCCTCGAAGCCTGGGCCACCGCGCTGCATCAGCATGGTGCCGCTGGCCCGAATTTCGATCGGGTCATCGGAAGAGATTTCCACTTCGGTTTCCATCCATTCGGTGTTGCTGGCATACTTGCCGTCGAAATTGAAATCGACCTCCGTCCCGGCATTCAGCGAGCGCAACATCCGCGCTTCGGCCAGGGCGATCTGTACCTCGCCGAAATAGGGCGTCCGCGCTTTGAGAGTCGCCGAATCGATCTTGCCCGCGATGGTGAACTCATAGGTGTGAATGTGATCGTTTTCTTGAATCTTGAGCCGTTCGGCGGGAACCTTGTCCTCGAGTTTCTTCATCAACTCCTCGGCTCGCTTGGAAACTTCCGCATCGGTCGATTTCAAGGCATGCTTCAAGGCCGGATAAGACAATTCGCGGTAGCCCAGCAGTTCGGCACCGGCCGCCTCGCGAACTTTGTAGTTCGATGCGCCGAGCCGGCTGACCGCGTCAGTAATCTTGGCTTCGATTCCTTCGGGGAAGCGGAAGCCGAACTCGATGCGCTTGATGTCGTTGACCGGGACGTTGAGTTTGCCGTATTTGGTATTCACTTCGATATGGGAGGGAATCAAAGTCATGCGCACGGCGCTGCCGTCGGCAAGCTTGATTTCGACAAGGCCCGGATCGGCCTCCTTTTTCGCGGGGAGGTTGATTTTGGGAGGTTGGGCGACCGCCAAAGAGGCGAAGCCACTCATTAGCCCGATAAGGGCAAGAGCACGAGCAGGGAGATAGCGCATGGGGTTGCTCCAGGTGAATACGTGAGTAAGTCCATCTTGACGGTTAAGGGAAATGTTTACAACGAAGTATTATGGTAATGGATTGGACGGTGAAATAGCAACGATATTGCTCAATATACGTGACAAAGTTCGGAAGATGACACCTTGTCACCTTGTCAGTCACCGTGTCACCCAGTCATCTTCCGAACCTTGTCACGCTGCCCGGCGAAGCATGAGCAGCACTTCCTGGCGGATCGAGTTCTGTGCGTGGAGGTCGTAGCGATGGTAAGTGTCGAGATTGTGTGTTTCCTCGACTTCCCAGCCGGCCGATTCCGCCACCGCTGCCAGAAGCATGGGGTATCGATGAGTATCTCTTCGCCTCGCAAATTCGTGGTGTTGCATCCGACGACCAGAGCGTATCGGCCCCTTGGACGGATCAGCGAACGGACGGCCGAGAACATGCTGCCCATGTCGGTAAGGTATTTGTACGCGAGCGCTGGTACGTTTCGGCGCCGGAACCCGTGTGATGCATGGTCTGCCAGCCGAAGTAGCTGCCGGCAAAACTTGATCGGTTTTTCGGGAAGCCGGGCAGCATTCTTCCGAATCGCCTCTTCGAGGCTGAGCCGATTCCTGTCGGGAATCTCCCGGCTGCCAATGAGTTGATGTTCCCCACCACGGAGTTGACGGGAACTGAGCAATTCGAGAAGCGACAGGCTTAGCCGTTGTGTGTCGAGGTAAGGCATCGCCGTGACATAGGGCGGACTGGTGATCGCGGCATCGAATGCCTCAATGTGATGCTGCTTCAGCCGACGAGCCGCTGGAGCCAGGTCTTTCGAGTCGCCGCGAAACGCCATTTGGACAGCTCCATCTTTAGGCCGGATGTGCTGTCGGGCGCGAATGATCGACGTTATCTTCGTCCGCAGCGCTTCGATGAATATCTCGACGGCAGGGTAGTTGTCGGCAGGATCTTTGCGCCTGCGGACCCGCAAATCTCCCGGATCCTGAAAGGAGACCGCGCGGCAAATGTCGCTGAGAACGACCCGGAAGACGTTCCGGAGCGATGGCAGTTTCGTCTTCTGAATCGAGCGCAGGATTTGGCCAAGCTGCACGAGAACCCGAACGGGGAACCACTTTTCCAGGTAGTCAGGCTCCGGCAAATGCGTGCGCCAATCAAGCCCGTCGGCAGGTTTGCGGAGCCTGCTCACCAGATCGTCGCATTCTTGAGAGATCACCGAGGGGTCGGCGTTGAAGGCCGCCACCTTGGCGTTTGCAATCATCTCTCCAAGCGGATTCACATCAACACCAATCGCATTCCAGCCGATATGAGCTGCCTCGAGGAGGGTGGTCCCCGACCCGCAGAAGGGATCCAATACCCAGGCACCGCTACCGAGGCCCATCAGGTTACCGATGGCTCGCACCATTTGCGGGTTGAACTTTCCGCGGTAGTCGTGAAGACCGTGCGCAGGAGTACCGAGTGCTCTGCCGGCGTAGGGACGGGATCGGCTGCCGGGCCGGATCCCACGCCTCGCCCTTGCCGTTCCCGGAGGCTTCGAGCTTCGCCTGATCGGGAACGACCGACAATGCGCTGTTCTGCACGGCCTTGAAGTACGTCAAATGTAATCCGTCTTTGACCTGTCCGCGCGGAGCCTCAAGGCCGGATGGCTCTTCTCGAAGAGTCTTGCCAAAAACCAGGCTGGCCTCGCGGTGCGCCAGGGCACGCTCGTAGGAAAAGTAGCGGTAATCGTGCCAGAGAAGGTGCAGGCTCTTCATGTCTCTTCCGGGAATCAAGGACTTGTTCCCGTGGGCTTGACCGGAAGCGAAATCGTGGCCGCGGGTGGTTTTGACGAGATCTGGGGTAACTCCGGGAGCACGATCGACGTGCCGCTTTCTGCAGATGGGGGGTCAGCTTCGATCTTGGGCATTTTGACGTCGTTTACGGTTGGCCGAAGACTGGGAACGATCATCTGAAAGGGTGTCGGCGGGACAACCATTCGAGCCTTCCATTGTGGTTCAGCGGGTGGGAAGGATCTCGAAGATTTCCATTCCGGTTCGGGCTTACCCTTCCAAAGCGGTTCTTGTGCTTGGCTCCCTCCGGCAAGCATTAGTAGGGCGAGCGCGGAGCCGGAGATAGACAGATGAAGACGTGTCACAACCTCTCCTCCGAAGGATGGTAAGCCCGTGGAGAAATCGGCATTTTGGGCAAGCAATCATCTCATTGCGAAGGATTGTTCGAGAGGAGCACCGGGTGGAAAGTGGGGTAATCGATACAACCTGATTGTTTTGACGGGGACTCACTTCAGAGTAAGGAGTTAGGAGTTGGGAGTTAGCCGCGGATTTGGGCTGTTGCTCGCATTCCTTGCGAATGCGCTCCAAACAAACAGCCTGGCGGCAAGTTCACAAGCGCGTATATCAAAAGGCGGACAGAAAAAGTTCGTCTGAAGTGTGGCAATGAAAGTACCGTGGTCGGCGGGAGCAACTCCGATTAGAAGTTCGGCGACAGATACGGTAGGAATGATAACAGTTGTCTTATCTTCTTGGAGCAAGTCGATTAGGATTGCTGCGCGACATTGCATTTCAACGAGATTACTCTGCGACGGGTTTCCAGATTTTTGAATTCCCCAAATCAATGTCATTGTGTCAAGAGCGACAGTCATACTCCGCTTACCTCGTCAAGACGCTTTCTGGGATCCTCTACATCATCCCACCCTTTGCCACCCGCATTCCGCAATTCGTCAAAAGCTGTTCGAAGTGGTTTTTTATTGAGATGATTGACGCCCTTAACTTGAAAACTGATTACTTTCCAGGTGTTCTTTATCCATCGTGCTTCGCCGTTGACGGCGACATCTTGATATAGGTATTTTCCAAGCTCTCTAGCGACCTCGGCCGTTGACACGGAACAAAAAAGCAATCTTGGTTGGAATGGAACTCTCAACGCGCATCGAACCGAAGTCGCTCCCCCGACTCGTTCGATCGTGCCAGTAAACGAAGTATCACCAACGATGAAAAGCCGATCAGAAATCCGTGCATACGATTCGGGCTCAATTGTGGCGAGAACCCCATCTGCCTCCGCAGGATCTCGAAGCACGATTCTGCAATTCATTCGGCGCACGGCAACACTCAGTTGTTCAATTGGATTGAGCACATATTCTTTCCCGCTGACATCTTCCGGATTGTGCAGGATCTTACCTACATCTCGCAAGTTGTTTATTGCAGAGATTGTTTCCGGACATACAAACCGATAGATCGCCGATCCTCGTTTGACATCGAGCAGATGAATGGATTGGCTCGAATCATCCGCCTGAGAATCGTCCAACAATTCTTCGTCTGACAGTTCAGCACCCGATGCCAGCCGTCTGATGGATGACAAAGTTGTCGTCAATGTCCCCAGTGGAATGTCTTCCGGCAAGACATTCTTGCCATCGAACTGCAGTTCGAAAACGGGAATTGGTTTCCTAGGGGTCTTCTTCATGCAGTTCACTCAGTCAGTAACAGCAAGAGCGAGCAAGGGCGATTGGTCACCGTTGGTAAAGGGTCGGTCCTAAAACTCGACTGCTTCCTCAAGTTGTTCATTATTACAGTCTATGGAGTCAGCCGCAATGGAGTCAGTCTCAAAGGATTTCTCGGCTATTTTATCATGTGAGAAGAGCCAAATACCAATCTGTCGGGCCGAGATTCTCAGTTCGCGCTCTCGTTCATGCTCGGCTTCTTTGCCTTCGACCGCTTCCCCTTCGTCGGCTCCTGCGCCTCTCGCTCAGCCTTGATCCGCTCCAACAACACCGCCGCCGGTTCGTAGTCTCTGCCCTCTTGTCGGGCCAGTTCCGCCTCGGTCGGCACCAGTTCCCCGCGAAACGCTTTGGCGAGAATCGCCTGCGTCGGATTCTCCGCTCGGGCGGTTGCCGCGTTGACTCTGGCTTCGATGCGGTCGGCAAGCTTGAAGAGGGCTTCCACACGACGGACGATTTCTTTTTGTTCGGGGGTTCGCTGCGGTCCAGCCGCCCGGATCGACAATGCCGAGAAGCTTGCCCTCGACGAAGAGAGCAAAGTCGGCGGGGCCGTTTTCGGTCTCAAACTCGGTAACGGCGTGATGACGCAGGGAATCTAAAGGGGTAGACGGATGGAAGGGCGCGATGGTCCACCCTTGCAGGGTCAGCATCGGGTCGATGCGTTCCCGGCGGGTTTTCCATTCGGGCTCGTGGGAAGTTGAATCGGGCATCGTTCCCATTCCGTCATTGCGTAATTGGCTCGACTGGTTCGGATTGGTTATTTTGACGAAGAATGGAACAAAGTCAAATGTCCGTAGGAACTATTCACTTGATCATATACCTGGGTACACTATAATTAAACGGTGGGATCGATTCTGTCTCTGCCCATTTGTTCTTTGACAAGTTACAAATTGCTACAAGAATCACATGTACATCAATGATTGCAAGTGCGAACGAACTCCCAAGGGGCGTGCTTCCAAGAACTAAGAGCCAATCAAACGCTTATCGATTTGATGGATTGCCGAGGTTTTTGCTGATGAGGGCCCGAAACGGGCGCAGACGCTACAAATTGCTGCACATTTTCGATTGCGGATCAACGCTTGAATAACCAAACAATCGAGGCACTGAACGGCGTGCTACAAGTTGCTACAAAAATCGGTTTGTATATTGGATAACCAAACAAACGAACCGGTGGTCGCCATGCTTCCAAGAAACTTCGCCTCAATCCAACGATTATTGATTTGATATTCTGGCGAAGTTACTTTCAGATAAGGGCCCGAGCATCGGGCGCAGCCGCTACAAATTGCTAGGTAGTGTTGACATTCCAGCCGTGAAACTGGAGAGGCTGGGTTTAGGTTAACAGCGTCACGAGCGCGGTGAAAGCCACGAATCCCAGAAAATTTCGTGCCGTTTTCTCGTAGCGCGTTGCCACTCGGCGGGACTGTTTCATGATATTGATCATCCGCTCCACGATGTTGCGTTGCTTATAGGTCTCTGTGTCGTATTCGCGTGGTTCGACGCGATTGCTGCGCGGCGGAATGACTGCTTCCGCGCCCTTCGCTTCGATCGTCGCCACGAACTCGTCGCTGTCATAGCCCTTGTCGGCGAGAACTTTCTGTGGATCGCTGCCTTCCAGCAGAGCCGGTCCTTGTTTGACATCATGATTTTGGCCCGGCGTCAGAAGAATCTTCACAGGCTCGCCGACACCATTGCACGAAACGTGAATCTTCGTGCTGAATCCGCCGCGCGAGCGTCCCAGGCACTCGGCCTCGGCGTTGCTGCCCTTGGCACCTGCGGAATGCTGATGGGCACGAATTACCGTGGAATCCACCATCAAAACTTCGACGTCGGGATCTTTCAACAGATCCATGATTTTGGGGAACACGCCATTCTTGCACCAGCGATTGAATCTCTGAAACATGCTGTTCCACGGGCCGAACCGTTCCGGCAAATCACGCCAAGGAGCGCCGGTCTTGGCGATCCAAAAGATGGCGTTGATGAACAGGCGATTATCCTTAGCGGTCGCACCGGGATCGCCTTCCTTGCCCGGCAAGTGGTCCTTGATAATGTTCCATTGCTCATCACTGATTTCGTGTCGTCGCAGCATGGGTATCAAGCCTCGCGTGTTCGGTTCCATGATTGAAGGCAACCGTCATGGCTGCCAACCAATCGTAGGAATCCGGCGAGGCGAAATAGCTTTACCTATGCCGAAACTGCGTGGAATATTTTTCGTACAATGGGAAGCCCTTAACGATCAAGGAAGCGGCGAAATCTCGCGGCCGACGAAGCCTCCTTTCGCAGGTTCCGTAAATTGCCTGAGCGAATGTCAACACTGCCTAGAGCCTGTTGCAAAATTAGCGTCTGCAAATCGCGTAGGGCGGGTCGAGGCTTTGCGAGGCCCGCCAAAAGCAAGTCGCTTCATGGCGGGCCTCGCAAAGCCTCGACCCGCCCTACGGCCCTTCATCCTTTTAATCCTTCAACCAATAGCGAATGATGCAATAGAGCGCATTGAAGGCATCCTTCAGACCGATCTTCTTGCCTTCTTCGTAAGTTCGCCCGGAATAGCTGATCGGAATCTCGTAGATCCGCCACGCCGGGTTTCTTTCTTGGCGATCTTGGCCGTGATCTCCGGCTCGAAGCCGAAGCGATTCGACTTGAGTTTCATGCCCTGCGAGCACCTCCCGGCGGAAGACCTTGTAGCAGGTCTCCATGTCGGTCAGGTTCAGATTGGTGAAGATGTTCGATAGCGTGGTAAGCACCTTGTTGGCAGATGTAATGCCAGTAATACAGCACGCGATGGTTGTCGCCGATGAAGCGAGAGCCGAAGACCACGTCGGCCCGGTTTTCGAGGATCGGCTGAATCAGCGGGGATATTCAGCCGGGTCGTATTCGAGGTCGGCATCCTGCACGATGACGACATCGCCGGCTGGCATGCTGAAACCCGGTGCGCAGAGCCGCCCCTTTGCCCTGGTTTTTGTCGTGATAGACGACCTTGATATTCGGAACCTTCTCCATCTCTTCTTTCAGGATGTCGCGGGTGCCGTCGGTGCTGCAGTCGTCGACGAGGATGATTTCCTTGGGAATCGGCACTTCCTGAACTCGGCGGACGATCTCGCGAATCCACTGCTGTTCGTTGTAGACCGGAATGACGACCGACAGCTTGAACCCGGCCGGGATCGGATAGATGCCCAGCTGGCGGCAAGCGCCTTCGCCGAGGATCGTCCGCAGGACTTCAATCCTCTGCTCGGGATCGGCCATCAGGCGATCGAGCAATTGTTTGGCTTCATCCGGCAAGGCCGTGGTGGAACCTTCAAGGGACATGGCTTCCCCGCAAGTTAGTTCGAGCATGATCCAATCCCGTTGGACAGCGGAATTATGGGGAATCATGGAAAGATGGGCAAGGCAACTTTCTTGTGTTCTTGCCATGTTATCGTCATAGAAGGCCGTGCGGGATTAAGCTGTATTGACAGTGTTGTGCATGCAAAATACGATCCTCCGGGCAAAGGCCAGAACTTTGGGCATTCGGTATTCAGACGCCGGCAGCGAAATTATGTTCTTGCGGTTTCTGTTCTCTGTCTTCTGGCGTGCTTTTTCGGAAGGGAGTCTGGGGAATGAGTGCTGCTTCGGTAAACGCAGTTCCACTGTGTGACTTGAACATCCAATATCGCGAAATTCAGGACGAGGTTGAAGCCGCCGTCACACGGGTTCTCCGCAGCGGGCAGGTGATTCTTGGCGAGGAAGTTGCCAGGCTGGAAAACGAACTTGCGGAATATTGCAACTCTCGTTATGCGCTGGGGTGCGGCTCCGGCACCGATGCGCTGCTCCTGGCTCTTCACGGACTCGAAATCGGGCCTGGAGACGAAGTCATTCTCCCGGCGTTTACCTTCTTCGCCACGGTAGGAAGCGTCCATCGTTGTGGTGCAACTCCTGTTTTCGTGGACATCGACCCGATCACGTATAACCTCGATCCGGTCGAGGTCGAGCGCAAGATCACCGATCGCACCAAGGCCATCATGCCGGTCCATCTCTACGGACAATGTGCCGACATGGAGTCTCTGCTGGCGCATTGCCTCGCAATACGGCCTGCACATTATCGAAGACGCTGCGCAGGCGATCGGTGCAGAATATGACGGCAAGCGAACCGGCACTCTTGGGGCAATTGGCTGCTTCAGCTTCTACCCCAGCAAGAACCTCGGCACCTATGGCGATGCCGGGCTGGTAACGACCAATGACCCGGACTGGTCAGTGCGCATGAAGGCGCTGCGCGTACACGGCATGGAGCCGAAGTATTACCACAAATACATCGGCTGGAACGCTCGTATCGACGCCATTCATGCGGCGATTCTGCGGGTGAAACTCCCACACCTCGACCGTTGGACGGCAAACCGGCAGGCCGCGGCACTGCGCTACGATCGCCTGATCGAAGCCGGTCATCTCAAAGGCTTCATTCAGCGACCAACGATTGCACCCCATTGCAAGCACGTATTCAATCAATACGTGGTTCGCGTCCCAACGGCAGATCGGGATCCGCTCATCAGCCATTTGCGACAGAATGGTGTAGCCTGCGATATTTACTATCCGCTGCCCTTGCATCTTCAGGAATGCCTGCGCCATCTGGGTCATCGAGAAGGCGACTTTCCCGTGAGCGAATTGGCCGCTCGATCGGTGCTGGCGTTACCGATGTTCCCGGAATTGACCGCGTCGCAGCAAGAGCGAGTCATTGAAGTTTGCGCCAGATATGTGCCCCGGCAGATGAGAGCTGCGGCGTAAATAAGGGTTCGGTCATTAAGGAAATTCCTGTGAAGTGGAGACCATTGTTTCGTACATGCTTAGGTAGTGTTGACATTCCAGCCGTGAAACTGGAGAGGCTGGGTTTAGGTTAACAGCGTCACGAGCGCGGTGAAAGCCACGAATCCCAGAAAATTTCGTGCCGTTTTCTCGTAACGCGTTGCCACTCGGCGGGACTGTTTCATGATATTGATCATCCGCTCCACGATGTTGCGTTGCTTATAGGTCTCTGTGTCGTATTCGCGTGGTTCGACGCGATTGCTGCGCGGCGGAATGACTGCTTCCGCGCCCTTCGCTTCGATCGTCGCCACGAACTCGTCGCTGTCATAGCCCTTGTCGGCGAGAACTTTCTGTGGATCGCTGCCTTCCAGCAGAGCCGGTCCTTGTTTGACATCATGATTTTGGCCCGGCGTCAGAAGAATCTTCACAGGCTCGCCGACACCATTGCACGAAACGTGAATCTTCGTGCTGAATCCGCCGCGCGAGCGTCCCAGGCACTCGGCCTCGGCGTTGCTGCCCTTGGCACCTGCGGAATGCTGATGGGCACGAATTACCGTGGAATCCACCATCAAAACTTCGACGTCGGGATCTTTCAACAGATCCATGATTTTGGGGAACACGCCATTCTTGCACCAGCGATTGAATCTCTGAAACATGCTGTTCCACGGGCCGAACCGTTCCGGCAAATCACGCCAAGGAGCGCCGGTCTTGGCGATCCAAAAGATGGCGTTGATGAACAGGCGATTATCCTTAGCGGTCGCACCGGGATCGCCTTCCTTGCCCGGCAAGTGGTCCTTGATAATGTTCCATTGCTCATCACTGATTTCGTGTCGTCGCAGCATGGGTATCAAGCCTCGCGTGTTCGGTTCCATGATTGAAGGCAACCGTCATGGCTGCCAACCAATCGTAGGAATCCGGCGAGGCGAAATAGCTTTACCTATGCCGAAACTGCGTGGAATATTTTTCGTACAATGGGAAGCCCTTAACGATCAAGGAAGCGGCGAAATCTCGCGGCCGACGAAGCCTCCTTTCGCAGGTTCCGTAAATTGCCTGAGCGAATGTCAACACTGCCTAAATCCTTGATAAGGGCTTTCAATGTCTCAGCGCATCGCCGAGGAAGATGACTGGGACGACGAAAACCGCGACGATGACGAACCGACCGTCGACTGTCCCTATTGTCAGAAACCGATTCCCGAAGATACACCTCATTGCCCATATTGCGGCAATTACATTTCCGATGAAGATGCGCCTTCACAAAAGAAACCATTATGGATCATCGTGGCAGCCATCCTTTGTCTGATGGTGGTTGCCATGTGGTTGTTTCTTTAAGCCAGCGGAGAAATTCGTCAATTAGACTATTGTCCGATTTACACGCACCTTGTATGCCTTGATCGATTCGGTAAAATGAGGTTAGTCTGGATCCACTGATAAAATCCTGTGGGCACAAAACACCGAAGTGCTGTATCCGTTCTGAACCTGGGATGGCTTGAGTTCGATCTAAAGGATAGAAAAAGAGAACAAAGGGAGAAATGCGATGGACGCAGATAATAAAGTGAACTGTCACGAAACCTGCGCCGAAATGCTCGCAGCGGCACTGTGTCCGCAACCATCCCAAGGGAAGGAGAAACCAGTCTTGGAGAAAGAAAACGAGGGTCGTTCCGTTGCCTTGAGGAATGACCAAATCACAGAAAATGAGTTGCTCCTCCTCTCTCAAAAAGCGAAGGAAATGATCGAATGCGGCACAACTCCTCCTGCCCCAAAGACCCGAGTGAAAGAAAGTAAACGAGTAAAGATCAAGAAGTGAGCGCCCGTCGCTGGGTACCTTGCTCTGATTCAGATTTTTAGGACAACCAAGACCCCCCTAATTCTTTAGAGGGGTCTTCTTCGTTGGTGCCGATATAAGCGGCGTCAACGATGCTCTGCATCATACCACCATTGCACCGAGAGCGCAACAACCATCACGACGGCAACCCACTGGAAATAGGTCAAGCCAACCGCGTAAACGGGTTCCGGTCGGATGAACTCGGTGAGGAATCGGTAGATGCCGTAGCAGATGAGATAGAGTTTTAGGCGCTGATTCCGCAACCAACCGTGCCTAATCATTTGAATGAGCAGCAAAGCCATCGAAAGATGGAAAAGGCTCTCATAGATTTGCGTGGGATGTCGACGGATGCCATCGCCAAAGTCGACGCCCCAGGGGAGATCGGTCGGCGTGCCGTGGCAGCAGCCATTGAAGAGACAGCCCCAACGGCCGACCGCCAGTGCCAACGCCAGCGGCAGCGCAAAGGCATCGCCCGTTTTGACGCGGACGCCGAGAAAAAGTTTTGCAAGTTCCACGCCGATGTACGCGCCGATCAGCCCGGTCGTTACCGTCTTGCCGTCCATGAGCCAGGCGCTGCCGAACCAATCTGCGCCGCGCACGAAAACAAACGGCAGTTTCGCGCCCAGCACTCCGCCGATAAATGCCGCCAGTCCCATGGCCAGGCGGATTCGCCGGGGTAAAGTCCAAAATCCATTCGGCGTCGGGAAGCAACGTCGTATCAGCAGAAAGATGCCCAGTGCGCCAGAGCATGAACGCTGCGTAGGCGACGCGCTGGCTCATGTTTGACTCGCCAGTTGCAATGATGTTCGAGCATTCGCAGGGGCCTTGCTCCTGTTTGTCAACGGCGGCAAAGGTACGTGACCATCGCGATAGAGCGTGTTGTAAGCGCAGAACGGCACGACGTGGCCGCTCGGCAAGACATGGGCCAGGCAGCACTTCATCACCTGCCGGGTGTCGAAAGTATGGGCGTCGAGGAACGAGGTCAGCGTGATGCGGAAGACCTCCGTCGCCGTTCAACTTTTCGGCCAGCGCTTGTTCCACGAACTCGCTGTCCGCTGAGCTCGGCGATCCGCAACCGCCGGGCCCGCAGCCGCAGCCGCCCGCTGCTTCCAGGGCACGGGCCACGATTTGCCGGGCCCGGGCCGGCGTGTAGACGATGCTGTTGGCGATCAGGTCCATGTGTTTGCGACGTCGATGAGCCGGGTGATCGGCACCGGCTTTTCGCCGCCGCGGTAGAGGTAGGCCATCATGTGGCAGTTCGGATGGCGCACGGCAGCGGGTAGAAATCGTCCTCGCCAAGCAGGCCACTCGGTCTGCGCCACCAGTGCCTTGACGAGGTCGGGCATGGTGGCCCGGCGTTCCAGATCGTCCGGATCAATGTGCCGGCCGCAGTAGGTGGCGAGTTGAAAGCTGACGCCGCGCACAGCGGGTCGCTCCAGGCCGAAACGCAGCACCGCGCCGACCTCGTGCAGGTTGGTGTTGCCGTCCACCGTGCAGACCAGCGTGCAGCGGATGTCGTTGCTGCGCAGCATCTTCCAGGGCCGCCAGCTTGGTATCCAGCAGTTCCTCGCCGCGAAGGCGCGGTATGTGTTCGCGGGTCGAAGCCATCGAACTGGAGGTAGATTTCCAGCCGGTCGCGCATCGGCGGCCAGGGCTCGCGACCAGTGCGGGGTCGCGGGCCAGGCGGATGCCGTTGGTGTTGATCATCACGGCCTGGATCGGCTGCTCGTAGGCGTAGCGGACCATGCGAACGATATCGGGATGGAGCGTCGGCTCGCCGCCGGAGATCTGCAGCACGTCGGCAACGCCTTCAAGTTCGACGAGCCGATCGACCATATGCGGTGTACGTGGCGAAGTCGATGTGCTTGCCGCCCGGACCCGACTCGGCAAAGCACATGCGGACACTTCAGATTGCAGCCGGTGGTGACCTCGATCAGGGCGATGCAGGTGTGCTGCTCGTGTTCGGTGCACAGGCCGCAATCGTAAGGACAACCTCGATCCGGCTCAACGCCGAAGCGGCGCGGCAGGCGGGCGGGCTGATCGAACTCGTGGCGATCGAAGTAGGCGACATCCGAAGCAGACGAAGTCCTCGAACGTGCCGTGCTCCGGGCAGCGCTTGCGGAAATAGACGCGCCGATCGCGGACGATGATCTTGGCATCGACCAGCCGGCGGCAATGCGGACAAAGGCTTTTGGTCGTGCCCAGAAAGGTGTAGTCGCGCAGTTGCACGGGTGAGATCCTCTCATGGTGGGGTCATGGCGACTTGGGAACGAAGGGTTCCATGCACGCACATGCAGTCAAAAACGACACGATGGCGATGCTGATAGCAAACACAAGCAATCCGGTGAAGAAACCAGCCCCGACGAGGCGGAAGATGCGACGAGACCATCTCGGATCAGACATCGCGACAGCCTCCTTGCTATCATCGATATTGAAGTTAGCTGAATACCTCGGCACGTCTACATGGTGCATCCGGTCACTGCACAGGCAATGTAGATCAGCAGGTATAGAGCGAACGGACTCAAGACGATCAACCCAATGATGAACAGAGCCAATCCGAGACCGTAGCGTTTGGGATTTTCGTTTCCGACATTCGTCTTGGGCATGGGATCCCTTCTTTATGTATGAGAAAGAGTCTCCCAGAATTGAATCGTGCATGCAAGAGTAGTCAGAACAGACAAGCGAGGACGCTTATCCTACGGGACCACCACACCGCACAATAAATATATAATTATCCAGACCTGATCGGCTCGATGTCGGCAGCCTTCTCATCGGCTGAAGCTGACCGGGGCCAACTTGCAGAAAGGCACACGATGAATATCTTGCTGTGGGTTCTACAGGTTATCGCCGCGCTTCTTTACGCAATGTCGGGCGTTATGAAAGTCTTCATGTTCGACAAGATCAGCGGGGATGTCCGGTCCTTTGCTGCATTGCCAAAGCAAGCTTGGATGGCCCTCGGCATCGTGGAACTCGTCTGCACGGTGGGGCTGATCGTTCCCGCAGCCTTCCACTGGCAGCCGGTGATCACTGTGGCGGCCGCCACGATCTTGGCGGTCGAGAGCCTCGTGTTCATCTGGGTACACGTCAAATACCGCGAGGTGACTCCTATCATTTTGAGCGGTGTGTTGGGCCTCCTCGTGGCGTTCATTGCTTACGGCCGAATGGTTCTCAGCCCGATCACCTGACCGTCGGGCGAAAGGCACGGTCGGGAAGTGGGTTGGGAAGGATAGGTCAACAAGTGATCTGGCGCGGCGCATGATCCGTATCATGAAGAGGAGTGGCTCCCAGGCTCTTGCCATTCATCAGGAAAGGGGCAAATAATGGAATTGGGAGGCGTGGTCCATAATGGGGTTATCGTGCCAGACAATGCGCAGGCGCTTGCAGAAAGGACGCGTGTGTGCATCGAGGCAGTCAAGGTTGATGAGCAACCGACATTTGGCCAGCTATTCGGCGACCTGGTTATCGCCTCATCCGATTTGCCGACCGACTTGGCTGCCCAGCACGAGCACTATCGACTGGGAAAACCGAAACGATGACGGTACTTCGCGGTGATGAGCGGACGCGGACTGTCGGTAGCACTGACGGCGGACCACCATTTCGAGCAGGCCGGTTTTCGGGCCGTGTTCCAATAGCACGCCGAAACGAGACCTCCTGAATTCGCTGAACCCAGGTTGGCGCGGTTCACTGCTTCGCCAGTTCAATTTTCCTTCACTTCTTCGATTGTGCCGCCCTCCTGCTGCTCCTTTTCACGCAGCTTTTTATTCTCGATCGTCAGCGAGATCGCGCGTGGAAGTAACAGCGTATCCGCCACCAAACTGAAGGGCAGATCAATAACGCAAAACGGCTTGACGAGATATTTGGATTCGCCAACCTTGAGTTTTTCCCATTCTTCGCTACCGGTGAGGATGCAGTTAATATCCGTGCGGACCCCACCGTAGATCGGTTGGCATTTCGGATCGTTTTGCGCCACGTCCAAACAGGTTATCGTCCCGCATCCAGTGACGCTGACGAGGACAACCAAGAACAAAATACGCACCATCGCCGTGCCCTCTCCAAAGGATCGGGACAGCAATACTTTGAAGAGGCGAATTGTCAATTCCAGATTGGAGCGATCAGAGCCGTAGTCTTCACGCTCCGCGCGTGTATCAGTTAAGCGAAAGGCGAGCGTCGAGGCGTAAGCTCGACGTGGACTGCCACCACTCGTGCGCTCATTTTTCGCCGGTAACCCAACCGCTGTATGGTGACTGTCCACGTCGAGCTTACGCCGCTTACGCCTCGACGCTCGCCATTGGCTAAACCCGACGCCGAAACGAGCTTGCATTTCTTGCCGGCTTCGCTTATGGAGCCTCGCCCGCCCATCTTATCGGCGGGTCGCGGAGCAATTTGTCCCCTTCTTGCGCTCGAGGATTTCGCTATGCGAGCTGTGCATCGGATGTTGATTTCTTTCGCTGCCCTACTCGGGGTTTTCGTGCCCTCTTCGTTCGGTGCAGTTCGAGCGTTTCCCGAAGATTCCCCCATTCGGGCGCTTCAATTCGTGGACGAAAAAGAAGGCTGGGCCGCCGGCGATGATGGTATCGTCTTGCACACCATCGACGGCGGCAAGACCTGGGAACGACAGTTCAGCGGCACTCGTGCCTCCTTCGCGGGCTGCATTTCATCACCCCCTATTCAGGCTGGCTCGTTGGGCGAATCGAACGCAAGAGCGGAGGGAGCGCCGGTATCGTTCTGACCACCACCAACGGCGGCCTGGAATGGAAAGAGATGAGTACCGAGAGCGTTCCGGGCCTGAATTACGTGCGTTTCTTCGATGACCGTAACGGCATCGCTTGCGGCGATGGCAGCGCTGTTTTCCCAACCGGCGTGTTTCAGACCAACGACAGCGGCAAATCCTGGAAGGCTATTCCCGGCAAGCGCTGTGGCTCCTGGCACGCAGGCGATTTTGCCGATGGGCAGACCGGCGCGATGGCCGGCACCTGGGGCCAAATGGCCACGTTGCGCGACGGCTATTTCGGCGCAGCAGATGTCGATCCTCTCGGCAATCGCAGCATCCTCGGCTTGAAAGTGATCGGCTCCCGGGCCGTTGCCGTGGGCCAGGGCGGATTGATCCTCACCAGTGCGAAGAGCGCTGGTATGAAGTGGGGTTTTGCAGAACTGGGACTTTCTCACGAAACGCTCGCGAATATCGATTTTCATTCGGTTGCCGTGGTCGGCGAACACATCTGGGCGGTGGGCCGGCCTGGCAGTTTGATCGTTCATAGCGACGACTTCGGCAAGACCTGGCAGGTACAAAAGACGGGGCAGCACCTGGCGTTGAATACCGTCCATTTCATCAACGAAAAGCAAGGCTGGGCGGCCGGGGAGATGGGAACCATCATCACTACTGTCGATGGCGGCAAGACCTGGAAGATTTGCCGGCAAAGCGCCGAGCGCGCTGCAGCGCTCTTCATCCATGCCCGCAGCAGCAATGTCCCTCTCGAAACGGTTGCCTGGCTGGGCGGGGAACAGGGTTATCTCACCGTCGGTTTACGCGTTACCTCGACCGATCTCACCTTGCCGAAAGCCAAGGACGCCTCGGACGCGGAGCGTGCCGGCAATCTTCTGCGCACTTCCAAAGCGAACGAATCGACCGACCCTGAACGTCTGGTCGCCGCCATGCGAGCGGTGGGTGGTGCATCGGGCGAATCGATGTGGCAATTTCCCTTGCCGACCTATCAGAACGACTCCAGTGCCGAAGAACTTATCGGTCACTGGGATAGGCTGCACGGCGAACGGTCGACCGTGCAGCTATTGCGGCAACTGGTCCTTGCCATTCGGATCTGGCAGCCTGAATTGATCGTGACCGATTCACTTGCGGAACAACGGCAGACCGCGGAAACGATCGTCGTCGAAGCCGTCAAACAAGCCTTCAAAATGTCGGCCGACCCAAACGCTTTTCCCGAACAAATCGAAACGCTCAAGCTTTCGCCGTGGTCCGCAAAGAAGGCTTGCACGATGCTGAACAAGGCCGATATCACCGCAATCAAGTTGGATGCCTCGGTCACCGGTGCCCGGCTTGGCGATAGCGCCAAAGACGTCGCCGCGGACTGGATCCGGCTCCTTCAACCCGACCAAGTTATTCCGAATGCTCGATGGTTCCGCGTTCTCGTCGCGCGCATGAATGACGCCGCGACTCAGACGGAATTGATGCAGGGAATTTATCTTGCCGAGGGTGGACAGGCCCGACGAAAATTGCCGCCGTTGACTGAAATCGAGCAGCAAATGCAGCGCGAGCGCGAGAAGGCATTGCAACAGCAGCGAATCATGGAATCGTTGATTCGCGGCGAAGGCGGGCAGCTGGTCAAACCTGACCAGTTACTGGAACAACTCGGCACGCTGGGTAAGCAAATGCCGCCGGACGTCGCTGCGCGAGCGGCTTTCCTCGTCGCGACCGAATACGTCCGGATGGGTCAATGGCCGCTGGCATGCGAAGCGTTCATGCATCTGGTCGACAAATATCCCGCCGATCCGCTGGCGATCGAGGGCTATCGTTGGCTGGTGCGCTACCATAGCAGTAGCGAAACCCGTCGCCGACAGGAATTGGGACAGTTCGCCGGATACGCCGTTACGGAAATCCAGCTTGCCGATCCCAAATCGCAACAGGGACCGGTCATGCAAGGTATGGAGGCAATTCATTCCTGTTATACTGCCACGGTCGATCCGGCGGGACTGGCGAAAAAGTGGTATGAGACCAGTCTCGCGCTCGAACCCAAACTGGCGGCACATGGGCCGTTGTTCAGCAAAGATCCGGCGATGCAGCTCTGTTTCCAGGCTGCCCGGCGACAACTGGGCAACGTGGAGGGGCCCAATCGATGGTATACGAAGTACATGCTGGAGACCGCGATTCCGAGTGGTGGTCCACCCCTGACAAAGGGTGCCGACCCCTGGCGAGACTGTGTTGCCTCGGAAATCTGGCTTGCCAACCGGACGATCGGGGTCAAACCTCCCAAGCCGTTTGGATACTGTCCCAAAGCCCAGATAAAACCTTATCTGGACGGCAAGCTCGACGATCCCTGCTGGGAAGCAGCAAAGCCACTGCCGATTCGGACCCTGACAGGTGCCATCGGCGAGGAGTATGCTGCTGAAGCGTTCTTCGTTCACGATAGCAGTCACCTCTACATTGGCATTCGCTGCAAACATCCGGGCGGAACTGAAGTTCCGCTGGCCAAGAGGCGAAAGCGAGATGAGGATCTGCGCGGGCACGATCGGGTCAGTATCTTGATCGATCTGGATCGGGATTACCAAACGTACTACCAATTGCAGGTCGATCAACGGGGCTGCGTCTGCGACGATTGCTGGGGAGATTCCAAATGGGATCCGACCTGGTTTGCAGCAGTAGAGAGCAACGAAACAGAATGGACGGCGGAGCTGGCGATTCCTCTGCTCGAGTTGAGCGCCGGAGAAACCGACGCCCGGAAAGACCTGGGCAGTGAATGCGGTACGGACGATTCCCGGCAAAGGTGTCCAGGCCTGGTCGGGGCCGGCGGACGTAACACCCCGACCGGAAGGGATGGGTCTGTTGCAGTTTGTGGAAAAATAGCAGGTGGTTTTCAGTGTTCAGTTACGAACCGTCGTGTTCTGGTCTCGAAATTGATTTCTTGAACTGAACACTGAAAACTGAAAGCCAAGGCGGTCATTTGCTCCCGCGGAACATCCGATACAAGGCACTCCCCGGTGCCTCCGGCTGCGGGGCAGGCGTCGGCGGGGGTACAGGACTTGGAGCGGCGGTTTGGGTTGGGGCACTGCCTCGAAGCACGTCCTGGTGCCGGCGATGGAATTTCGCCAGTTGCTCCCGCAGCGCTCCATCTCCCCGTTGCATGAGTTCCAGTTCGTGAGTGATCTCGGCACTCAAACGCTTCAATTCGGTTTCTTGACGTGCCATCATGGCGCGTTCGCGGGCCATCTGGACTTCCATTTGGCGCATCTGACCTTCCAGGGATTCCTCATCCTCGCGCAGTTGCTTGCGGTCCTGATCCAATTGTTTGCGCTGTTGCGCAAGTCTGGCACTTTCTTTTTCCAGCTCATCCGCCCACTCGTCCAACTCATCGGGCGTCTTTGGAACTGGTGGCGCTGCATTGGTGATATGCTCTTCGATTTGCCGCAAATGCTCTTGTAGGGCCTGAATTTGCTGATCCCGATTGGCAATTTCCGCCTGAAGAGCCTGCTCTTTCTGCTGTCCGCGCTGCTCCAGATCGGTCGCTTCCTGAATGATCGGCTTCATTTCTTCGACGATTCGTCGCAATTCCGCGTTCTTCGCCTTGAGTTTCGCCACTTCGTCCTTGTTCCCAAACGAGTTACCTGGCATCGCTTCGGGTACATTGATGTCGAGAGCTGGATCGGCCTCTTCTCGCTTAAAGCTGGTGAAATCGAGTTTTCCCGATGGCAGCGGCGTCATTTTGCTGACACCGAGCCGGGTGGCCCCGAGTTGCTCCAGAGTGATCGTATTAAGTTCCATACCGTCGTCTGAAGAAGGCAACACGAAATCGATCATGGTTTCGTTGCCGCGCCGGGACGCCATTCGGGATGGTGGGGACGGCGTATCTTCCAGCGCCATCGGTGGTTCCGCGGGTGTCTCTTCGGTTGGCAGAGCCAACAGTTTCCGACGCAACTCCGTTGGACTCAGACGAGAAATATTCGCATTGGCCATAATTGCAGACTCTTATGGAAGGCTAGGAAATTTCAGGTGCGAGTATCAATAATTCCCGTTACGCAGGTTCCGTAGCTGCGAACAGTTATCTCACACGCGATGATCCGACTTAAGGAGCCTAATGTAGGAATTACGCAAGTCAAATCGGAAACGCCTATTCCGTAGAGTTTGCCGACAGGCAAGGTTGCATAAGTGGAACTTTTCTCGAAAGAGTTCTTTGCGCCAACGAAAAGGTTGCGATTGTGTTTGGATGAGTGAACCTCTTAATGAGTGAGTGTTGATGAAGCGACCGGTTGGGAGGCATCCGCCTTTAGCCAAACGATGCCAAACGAATCGAAGGTCTACTTCCTCCATTCCTCATTCCCGGAGTTCGCGCCTGGAAAAATTCGAAGTCAAATATCAGATTGATTGATTTTGACTTTCGATTTCCGAGCTTTGCTATTACAATAAGCTCTCATCACAACTCATACGTTCCGCGCGAGATTGATCCTCGGAACCCTTCAGGAGAGTTGATCCCATGACGATGGTTTCCCGACTCAAGGTCGCTGCCGCTGTTCTGAGCATCACGACCGCCATTACCTGCACCTTCGTTTGGGGGGAATCAACCGGCGGTAAGAAACCCGTCGGTTCGATCGCTCCGGACATCAAACTCAGCAGCAACTTCGAGGTTTCCAATCGGTTCACCAAGGAGCCGGTCGTCACCTACGAAACCCAAAAGGGCGATACGCTCTTTGCACTGCAACTCAAAGTAAACCTGCCCGAGGCCGCACCCCGACCCCGCGACATTCTCATGATGATTGATACTTCTGCAAGTCAGGCGGGTAAGTATCTCCTCACAGCTCGTGAAGTGGCGAAGCAGGTTGTGGCCGACGCCACGGTGAACGATCGCATCAGTCTGTGGGTAATCAACACCCCGAAAGCCACGCGCAATCTCACCAAGCAATTGTCGGGTGCCAAATCGCCTGCCGTTGACGCAGCAATCAAGTCGTTGAAAGATGAATATGCTTCCGGCGCAGTCGATTTGAAAACCGGCATCGAACAGGGCATCAAGGAATTTGAAGGACGAATTACCCGTCAGCAGATTTTGCTCTATGTCGGCGACGGTGAAAGCGCATTTGCCAAACTCAGCGAAAAGGAACGGTATGAACTCGCCGGCAAACTTCGCGCTGCCAACATTCAGGTCTTTGCTGTACCGGTGGGCGGCAAGATCAACGCGCAAAACATGCACAGCCTGACGATGGGAACGGGCGGCCTTGTCGTTCGCGTCGAGGATAAAGACCACAAGGACCTCGAAAAGAACGTCGCTGGCATGGTCGAACGTCTCAACAAGGCGATCCGAGTACCTGTACTGATGCCGGCCGGGTTCACTCTCAATGCGGACGCCGCGGAAATCTACCCGACGCGTTTGCCTCCTCTGCGTGCCGATGTGCCGGTTCTGGTCGTTGGTCGATTTGAGAAGGGGAAGGCACCCAAGGAACTCAAGGCCAGCATCAAGGGCCGCCTCGCCGGGAAAAACCTGGAAGTGAGCGTTGCCGAATCGGTGCCGGCCCCCGGCTTGGAACACTTCTTCCTGAACTCGATGGTTTCGCAATGGAAAGATTCGGAAATGAAGGATGCACCGGCGCTGTTGCGTTCGGATCGGACTCTCGTTTTGGCCTTCGAGCAAGGCCGGCTCAACCGCGATGAATATCTCACGCAGTTCAACTGGGCTTTGGGTGTAAATCAGGTCGATGCCGCCAAGAACCTGGTCGATGCGGCCGCGGCGATCGATCCAGGCAACTCGGAAGTCAAGGCCGGTTTGAAGATCGTGGAAATGCTGAAAACCGGCAAAATGACCATCGAGCAACTCAAGGCCAACCCTGCCGTCGGTCAGCGCGTGGGTGTCCGTTTTGAGAAGCAAGCAGACGGTCAGGTTGTTCAGGTTCGTACTCCTCTGGAACAGGTCGCCCTGCAAGAAACCCCGCCTGCACCACCCAAGGCCAATCCGCCCGCGGGAGGCGGTGGGGATGCTCAGGCGCTGTTGAAGGCCGAGTCCGCACGCCGTGCAGTGGAAGAACAAAAGGTTCGCCTCGCGGTCGAGGAAACCATGTATCGTGGCCGGGAACGGCTCAAGGACGCCGACCCCAAGACCGCCAAGGATTTGATCGTTGCCCAGCGCGATTCGGTCCGAGCCAATCCCGATATCAGCGACGCCACGAAGACCGCATTGCTCAACAAGATGGAATTGCTCCTCCAGGAGATCGGTACTCGCGGCGAATCGATCGTAAGGGCCAAAGCCCTGGCCGATGAAGCACTGGCCAAGTCCCGGGCCACGATCACCAACATCAACGCCGATCTGGATCGGGAGGACCGCATCCGCGAGCGCATTCGCAACTTCAACAGCCTGATGTCGCAGGCCCGCTTTGAAGAAGCCTACCGCGAGGCGCTGGTCATGCAGCAGGAGAAAGTCAATCGCGGCGAACCGGTTCCCGTCGAAACCCAGGCAACTTACCAGATGGGACAGGCCGCCACGAACCTCCGCGAAATGCGGGAATTGACCCGTATCCGCGAGGATCGCTTCCTGTTGACGATGATGCAGGTCGAGAAATCGCACATTCCGTACCCCGATGAACCGCCCGTGCACTTCCCGCCTTCACGGATTTGGCGCGACCTGCGCGAAAGCCGAAAGCAGTATTTGAGCACCGAGCTGGGTAACGATCTGCCCCCTCATGCAAGACGACGCATGGAATTCCTCAAGAGCGCCCTGGAAACCCCGATTTCCATCGAAGTTGAGGAAGCCCCGCTGAAGATTTTGCTCACGACGATCGAAGATCTTGCCAGCCCGCCAGGCTCGGACAAAGACCCAAGCCGAAAGGTGAAGATTCTGATCGATGAGAAGGCTTTCAAAACCGAATCCAACGGTATGTTCGATCTCGAACGTCTTCCGGCTATCAAACTTCCGGGCAAGCTCTCCGGCGTGTCGCTGGCCACAGCTCTTCGGCTCATCACCGAACAGATTGACGGAACCTTCTGGGTGCGTCGCGATTACATCGAGATTGTGCCCGCGGGTATGGCCATCAAGGAGAAGGTGATTCGCGTCTTCCCGGTTGAAGACCTGGTGATCCCCATTCCCAAATCGATCAACACGCAATCGCTCAATCAGAGCTTGCAAGTTCTGGGTGCTTCGACTCAATTTGCCGGTCAAGCGAACATGTTCGGTCAGATTCAGGGCGGTTTCGGTGGAATCGGCGGCCAGCAAGGAAATCAAGGCAACCAGATCGGCCAGTTCTTCCAGGGCAACCGGGGCGGACAGGTCAACCTCGGTGCCGGCGGCGGCGTCGCCGGGTTCGGTGGCGGTCAACTGGGTCAGTTCGGCAACCTCGGCGGTCAGTTCGGTTTCCAGGGCGGTACACAAGATACCATTTTGGTGAAATTGATCACCGAAGTGGTTGCCAAGGGCGAGTGGACGAACACTTCTGCCTTGCTCGGCGGCCAGGCTGGTGGTGGTGCCGATGCGGAAGGGATGGAAGGCGAAGCGCAGGCGCTGACTGCCGACCAGCTCAATTCCCTGGGCTACTATCCGCCCGCTCTCGCACTGGTCGTTCGCGGTACGTCCCGCATCCACCGGAGCCAAAGCAGCAAGCTTTCGCTCAAGAAGGCGGACCCTGTCAACTTTGTCCCCGGCGTGGTGAAGGCCAACGCCAATGTCATTGGCGACATTGCCAAGGTCAAAGACCTGAAAACGGGGAAAATCGTCAAGTTCGCACCCAAGAAGGAGCTGCTCGACAAGGACATGAATCCTGAGAAAATCTATCAGGAAGTCCTGGCGAAGGGCAGGACCGTACCGGGCGAAATCATCGCCACGGTAGACTTCATGGTCCAGTGCCGCGAGTTCAAACATGCCTCGGAGTTGCTGAAGGCCGGCTTGCGAACGGGCGTTGTCGCCGAACCTTGGGCACAAGAGGCTCTGGCAATGTCTCTGGAAGCAAGCCAGGGTTCCAGCGAGGAAATCGAGCGTGCCAAGCTCTCGGGTATCGATCTCGAACCGAAGAACCCGATCGCTTACCTCAAGGCGGCGAAAGCCATGACGGCAATGGGCAATCCCGACCGGGCGATTCGTTTCTGCAAGGAAGCCGCCCGCATTGAGCCGAACTTGCCCGATCCCTACGTGAATGCCCTGGCCTACACAGGCGACAGCAAGGCAACACCCAATGTTGCCAACGATCTCTGGGCCGCTCAAAACCTGTTGGGCCATGACTGGATGCTCGATTCCGCCGAGTTTCACCTCAAGGCCCGGGAACATCTGAAGACGCTGGTAACCAGGTTCTCGGCCCAAAACATGGTCGAGGACGTCAAGAAAGTCCAGGACGTGATCGATACCGACAAACGGCGCGACCTGGTCATCCAGTTGCTCTGGTCCGGCCCGGCCGATCTCGATCTGAAGGTGAATGAGGCCATCGGCACCAACTGTTCTTCGTTGAACAAGCAGACCACTGCGGGTGGTATGCTGTTGTGCGATGACTTCAGCCAGAAGGACGACAACCGCAGTGAAACCTATACCGCTGCACAAGCTTTCAACGGAGTTTACCGCGTGAGCGTCGATCGCGTCTGGGGTGCTCCTCTGGGTGGGAAAGCGACCATCAAGGTGATTCGTCATCAGGGTACGCCGAACCAGCAAGTGGAGATTCACACCCTGGAATTGAAGAAGCAAAACAGCCTGTCCATTGCCTTCGATGGTGGTCGTCGTACCCATGTCGCCACCGTCCCGCCGCCGGCCTTTACGCTGGGCCACGTGAACAACCCCAACCGCAGGAACGATGTGGTTGCGAAACTGCGAGCGATGACCAGTACATCGAGGGCTTCGGGGAAAATGACCGCCGGGTTTGGTTCACCGACTCGACCGGGTCTTGAAGGGGCCGTGGACTCTCCGGACAAGTCGCTGGTTGAGGTGAACATTCAATCGAGCATTAGTTCTTTGGTTCCGAACGGCGTAGATTTGCGACAACAAACCACCGTGACCAAGGATGGCAATGTCCGGCTAACCATGTCACCGGTCTTTGAAACGGTAACAGGCAAGCAGGGCAAGGCAAAGATGGAGTTGATCCCCGGTGGAGGAGACTGAGGAAATAAATGACAAGGTGACAAGGTGACATGGAATTCAAAGATACGCTGGTTGATTGTCACCTTGTCACCTTGTCATCTTCCGAACCTTGTCACCACCCGTTCGCTGCCAAATCGCTTCCAGCCTATCGGCTAATCCTTTCCAGTCGTATTGCTCTAATACTCTCTGTCGACCGGCTTCCGCTTGCCGTCGAATCGTGGCCGGCTCACGTATCCCATTCACAATCGCCGTCGCCATCGCTTCCACGCCATCCGCAACGGTTACGTGTTGACCATCCGCGAGATTCAATCCTTCAACGCCAATCGTTGTGGTGATGACCGGCAAGCAGGCTGCGAGCGCTTCAAGAATCTTGAGGCGGGAGCCGCCGCCGATGCGTAGGGGCACGGCCAACATTCCCGATGATGCCAGGAACGATTTCACCTCCGGAACATCCGCGTGCAACTCGATCCCCGGCCGGTGCCTCACCGCATCGCGCAGCCACTGCGGAGGTTTTCTGCCAACCACCAGCAGCCGGGCTTCAGGCTCCTGGGCAATGACGCGCGGGAAAATCTCATCCAGGAGCAACCTGACAGCGTCGAGGTTCGGCCGCCAGTCGAGACTTCCCAGGAATAACACTCGGCGCGGATCGCGTAGCGAAGGAGAATCGGGGGCATAAATAGCGGTATCAACCCCGTTATCGACCACTTCGACGCGTTCCGCGCCGAAGCGTTCGCGCATGAGCTGGGCATCTTCCGCGCTCACGGCAATCGTGACCGAGGCCGATCGATAAGCCCATCGTTCAAATGCCTCGTACTTTTTCCATTGTCGTCGCATGTACCAGCGCCTCAATGGATTCGACTCCGTTTCCGTGTAGCGCTGCCAGATCAACGATTCCAGATTGTGCGCCATGACCAGCCAGGGAATGCGATGCGCTTGTGAATTTCGCAGCGATTGCGCGTAGGGGGTCCATTCGCAATGCCATAAATCGGGAGGATCGTTCCGGGTGAGTTTCTCAATGCTTTCTCGCATGGCAGAGCTTGTGTGCGTGGCAACCGAGTAGGGTAAAGAAGAGAATAGATTGCCCAATAGCCGAGTGTAGAAAAAGGGGCCGGATTTGGCGGGGATCGTGCGATCGACGATAATCGGTTGAATTCCGATGTCGGACAGCGCAGCGATGGCGGCTGCGGATTCTGCAGCATCCGGGTTGCGATGGCAAAGATAGGTGATGCGGTGTCTTTGTGCCAGAGTGCGCAGCAGATTGAAGGTGCGAATCCGTTTTCCGGAGTTGAGCGGAAAGGGCAACTCCTCGTCGAGAACGGCAATATGCATACGTTCCTCGGAATGCGGAGTGCGGGGATTAGTTCTTCCGCAAGCCGATCGCCTTCATCGCGGAATTGGACTCTCGATTCACCCTATTACCAGGCCGTTGACACTGGACGAGAAGTCCCTGTAAGATTCTATTACTCCTTCCGGTATATAGGATGTAACTATCTCCCTCTATTTTATGTGCCGATTACTCGCCGGGCAGAATGCAGGATCTTCTCTATGACTCAAGACTTACGTTCAAGACATCCCCTCCGATGGCTACCTCTGAGCTTGGGGGCGCTCTTCTGGTAGCCCCCATCGGGTGCAAAAAAGTCAAACCACAGGGAGAAAAGCCTCTTGAAACCGTTATTGTGGAGCTTCCAGTCGTCGAAGCTGTTACCGATTATGAGGATTTTACCGGCCACACCGAAGCCTTCAAGGCGGTTGAGATCCGTGCCCAGGTTACAGGCTATCTGAAAGAAATCAAGTTTCGCGATGGCGATGACGTGAATGCGGGCGATCCTCTATTTGAGATCGATCCGGAACTGTTCCAGGCGGAATTCGAGAGGGCGAGCGCCGCACTCGAACAGGCCCAGCAGGCCCTGGCAAAAGCCAAGGACACCGCCCATCGCAATGAGAACTCGCCCGGCGCGATCTCGGAGTCGGATCGGGTCACCAGCAAACTCGATATGAAACTCAACGAGGCCACCGTCGCCGCTAACAAGGCAATGTTGAAAACGGCCAAGAAGAATCTGGAATTCACCCACATCAGCGCGCCGATCTCCGGTCGACTGAGTAAGCGGCAAATCGATCCGGGCAACCTCGTCAAGGCGAACGACACCTTGTTGACGACGATCGTCACGCAAGACCCGATCTACGCGACATTTGACGTGGACGAGCGCACCTGGCTCAAACTAAGACGTCTCAAGACGGAAGGGCTTATTCCCACAACCAAAGATAACGACCATAAAGTCGAGGTGAAGATCGGCCTGGCGGACGAAGAAGGATACTCACTGACCGGGATTGTCGAATTCGCGGAAAATAAGATGGATTCGAATACCGGAACCCTCCGCCTTCGTGCGATTCTGCGCAATCGCAGCATGCTCTATACACCCGGCTTATTCCTCACCGGCTCAGTGCTAGGGGATTCACCCGTGCTTTCGTCCGGCAAAAACCTGCTCATGACTCCCGGTCATTTTGCTCGCTTTCGTTTACCCCTGGGCAAACCGCAAGAAAAAAAGTTGATCCCCGAAGAAGCGATCGGCTCGGATCAGGGCTACAAATACGTCTTCGTCGTAATACCAACCGGTGAAACCAAGGTTATCAAGAAAGACAAAAAGGATGTCAAGGTCGATATAGGCCGGGCAGAACGGCGCGACGTAGTTCTCGGAACGCTGGTCGAGAAGGAGATTTACACGCCCAATGGTGTGCCGAAGATCGAGAAATTCCGCGTCATCGAGCAAGGCATCGAGAGTAATGAGCTTGTTGTGGTCGAGGGGATTCAGCGTGTGCGCGATAAGAAGGATCTGATTTACAACCTGAAGAAACCGTAGCACCGGCGTGCTTCCCCATACCTTTTTCCCACCCATGCCTTCTCGGCTTCCTTCGAGTTCGCTGTGTTCCCACGTTTTTTCATCGATCGACCGATTTTCGCCTCCGTCCTCTCGATCGTGATCACGATCGTGGGCGGTTTGGCGGTATTTCAGTTGCCGTTGTCGCAATATCCTCCCGTCACGCCGCCAACGATCCAGGTCGATTGCAACTATCCGGGTGCCAGCGCCCAGGTCGTTGCCGATACCATTGCCGCGCCGATCGAGCAACAGGTCAACGGTGTCGAGGAAATGCTCTACATGAACTCCCAGTGTACCAGCGACGGGAGTTACTCGCTGACCGTGACCTTCAAGATCGGCACCAACTTGAATATGGCCCAGGTGCTGGTTCAGAACCGCGTCAATCTGGCCATGCCCAACTTGCCCGACATCGTCCGGGCGACCGGCGTGACCATGCGCAAGCGGTCGCCGGAAATTCTCCAGACCATTAGCCTGCATTCTCCGAGCCTGCGCTATAGTCAACTCTATCTGAGCAACTATGCGCTGTGCCAGGTTCGCGAAGAACTGGCCCGGGTGGAGGGCATTGCCGATGTTCTTATTTTTGGCCAGCGCGATTACAGCATGCGCCTCTGGATCGATCCGACCAAGCTTTCCGCCAGAAATCTGACGGCCCTGGACGTGGTCAACGCTTTGCGTGCCCAAAACGCGCAGATCGCAGCGGGGAAAATCGGCCAGCCGCCCACCGATAACGGCCAGCCTTTTCAGATCACGCTCGACATTCTCGGCCGGCTGACGACGATTGAAGATTTTGAAAAAGTCATCGTCAAATCGACGCGCGACGGGAAGATCGTTCGCCTCAAGGATGTTGCCCGCGTGCAACTTAGCCCCAAAAGCGAAGACATCACCAATAAATTCGACATGAAAGCCACGGTCGGCATCGCCCTCTTCTTGATTGCCGACGCCAATGCTCTGGAAACTTCGGATCGCGTCAAAGCGAAAATGATGGAGTTGAAAAAGGCGTTCCCTGAAGGTTTGGAATACGAAATCGGCTACGACACCACACCGTTCATCAGCGAGTCGATCAAAGAAGTGGCCAAGTCGCTTCGAGACGCCATTATCCTGGTGGCGATCGTCGTACTGGTATTCTTGCAAAGCTGGCGATCCGCGCTGATCCCGCTGGCCGCGGTACCTGTGGCCATCATCGGCACCTTTGGAGCGATGGCCGCGGTGGGTTTCAGTCTCAATCACCTGACGCTCTTTGGCCTGGTGTTGTCGGTCGGTATCGTCGTCGATGATGCCATCGTCGTTGTCGAGGCGGTTCAGCACCAGATCGAGAAAGGCTATGCACCACGCATCGCTACGCTCCGCGCCATGGAGAACGTCGGCGGCCCCATCATCGCGGTCGGCGTTGTCCTGGGGGCGGTTTTCGTGCCGTGCGCATTCCTGGAAGGGATTGTCGGCCAGTTCTTTCGACAATTTGCGCTTACCATCGCCATCTCCGCACTGATTTCCTGTTTCAACTCGCTGACCCTCAGCCCGGCTCTGTGTGCCCTGTTGCTGAAGCCGCACCAGTCCGGGAACTCCAGAGTTCTGCCGAAAGTCACGTTTGAGATCATGGGCGTGCACTGGGGTACTTCCTGCTTGGTCCGAAAGTTGTCGCCTGGGCAATGGACATGTTTGAGCCATTGCGTCAGAACCCGGATGTGGTTCAAGTGGGCGGCAAGATCCTGGCTGGCCTTCTGGGAATGCTGGTCGGGCGGCTGCCTGCGCAATCTGTTTTTCTGGTTCTTCGAGCAGTTTTTCGTCGTATTCAATCGCTGCTTCGATTTTGCTGGGCGTTCCTACGTTCGCATGGTCGGAATCGTCTTGTATGTCCCGCTGGCGGTGATCCTGATATACGCCGGGGCGATCGCCACGGGGATATGGGGTTATACTCAACTGCCCACCGGTTTCATACCCCAGCAGGATAAAGGCTATCTGATCGCCAGCATTCAGTTGCCCGATGCGGCATCGGTCGACGCACGATGGAGGTCATGGACAAGCTCGCGGCGCTTGCCCTGGAGACCAAAGGGGTTCACCATACCAATGCCATTTCCGGCAATTCATTCGTCTTGAGTGCCTACGGCTCAAATTTCGGCTCGATGTTCATCATTCTCGACACCTACACCGATCGGCGCGCACCGGAACTCTATTCCGACAAGATTGCCGCCACATTGCGGCAAAAATTTGCCAATGCGGTGCCGGGCGCTCAAGTTGCCGTTTTCAGTGCGCCGGCGGTATCGGGTCTCGGTCGAGCCGGCGGTTTTCGACTCATGGTGGAGGATCTTGGCGAAATTGGCCCCCGCATGCTGCAAACCGAAACCGAGAGCTTTATCGAGAAGGCGAATAAGAACCCCAACATGAACGGGTTGTTCACGGTCTACAAATACAACTCACCGCAGATTTACCTGGATGTGGATCGACGTTCGTGTATGACGCACGGAGTCGACGTCATTGATGTGTTCAATACCTTGCAATCGACGATGGGTTCTCGCTATGTGAACGACTTCAATTATCTGGGTCGAACCTGGCAAGTGCTCGTGCAATCCGAAAACAAATACCGCGGCGAAAAAGAAGACATCCTACGGCTCAAGGTGCGCAATCAGCGGGGCGACATGGTACCGCTGGGCACGCTGGTCAAGGTCCGGGAAACCTTCGGCCCGCTCGTCATCACGCGCTACAACACGCACCCGGCCGCGGCCGTCAACGGCAACTTCGCCGATGGGGTGAGCTCCGGAGATGCCAGTGCCGTCCTGGAACAACTGGCCGCAGAAGAGCTGCCGTCGCGAATGGGGGTGGAGTGGTCGGAACTGGTATTTGTCGAGAAAATGTCGAAGGGCACCGGGATGAAGATTTTCGGAGTGTCGGTGGCATTTGTCTTCCTGGCTCTGGCCGCGCTTTACGAAAGCTGGATCTTCCCGTTCGCGGTCATTCTGGTGGTGCCGATGTGCGTGGTCTCTTCGATCGTCGGCGTGGCCCTGGCCGATTTGGATGTCAATATTTTCACCCAGGTTGGCTTCGTCGTGCTGATTGGATTGGCCTGCAAGAATGCGATCCTGATCGTCGAATTCGCCAAGATGAAACGCGATGCCGGTGCGGATCGCCGGGAGGCAGTTTTGTCGGCGTGCAGTCTGCGGTTTCGACCGATTCTGATGACCTCCTTTGCGTTCATCCTGGGGGTGTTGCCGCTGCTGTACTCCAAGGGAGCGGGGGCCGAGATGCGCGTGGCGCTGGGGACAGCGGTGTTTAGCGGCATGGTGGGCGTGACGTTGTTCGGAATCTTCCTGACGCCCATTTTCTTCTGGATCGTCGATGGTTTCCAGAAGGGAAATAAATCGCATGGTATCTGGGGGCCGACCTGGCGATTTTTGAAGAGAGAAATCCTGTCGTTCCGATTCATTCGCCAACCTGGTTCTTGGCTAATGAGGAAAATCTCGGCGGGATGGAAGAAACTGGCGCAAATCCGAATCTCTTCCAAGGACAAGCCCCCGAATACAGCCACACCGACAGGGACATAAGGCGAGATCGTGTTGGCTGCGGGCTGACAAGTGGAAAGGAAAACGAGCAAGCACTAATCCCCTCTCCCCTGTACTCGGGGGAGAGGGTGAGGGGTTGAGCCTCCCACCATAAAAGAAGCGTCCCGCAGGGTTGAAGGTTTACCCCCTAACCCTCTCCCCTGAGTACAGGGGGAGGGGGGATTGCTGTCATTGGGATTGTTGTGGTTCTAAACGACCCGGCGTCTTGAGTTGTCCAAAGGGTCATGTAGCCGCCCGGAGAGTTCAATGTATTTCACGCGATTCTTTATCGATCGACCTATCTTTGCTTCGGTTCTATCGATCATCATCACTCTCGCAGGGTCGGTTGCGGTCGTGAATATGCCCGTGGCGCAGTATCCCAATATCACCCCGCCTACGGTTGAAGTTTACGGTATTTACCCGGGTGCCAACTCCAGAGTGGTTGCCGATACGGTTGCCGCCCCGATCGAACAACAAGTCAATGGTGTGGAGGACATGATGTACATGTCTTCCCAGTGCTGCAACGACGGCAGTTATACGCTCACCGTGACGTTCAAGCCGGGGACCGATCTGAATGTGGCTCAAGTGCTGGTGCAAAATCGCGTCAACCTGGCCCAGCCGGTGCTTCCGGCACTGGTCCAGCGCCGGGGAATCCTGGTCAAGAAGAAATCGCCCAACGTCTTGATGATGGTGAATCTTTATTCTCCCGATCATATTGCTCCCAATAAAAAATGGAGCGATGTAAGACTGAGCAATTACGCCACCATTCAGCTTCGCGATCAACTGGCCCGACTGGAAGGTGTAGGCGACATCACTTTCCTTGGCCAGCGCGACTACAGCATGAGACTCTGGCTCGATCCCGAAAAGATGACGGCGAAGACTCTGTCCGCCACGGACATTATCAATGCCGTTGTCAACCAAAATGCGCAGGTCGCGGCGGGGCAAATCGGCCAGCCCCCATCTCCCGACGGCCAGGCCTTCCAGTTCACGATCAATACGCGTGGCCGGCTCGTGGATGTCAAGGAGTTCGAGGACATCATCATCAGGAATGATCCCGACGGCCGGCTGGTTCGCGTCAAGGATGTGGCCCGGGTAGAACTGGGCGCGATCGGCTACGATCAAATCTGTTTAATGGATGGCAAACCCTCGGTTGCCCTCTCGATCTATCAGCTTCCGGGCACCAACGCCCTCGACGTCGCGCACCGGGTTCGGGCCAAAATGGAAGAACTCAAAGTTCGTTTTCCGGAAGAATTGGCGTACGACATCGTTTACGACACCACCCCCTTTATCGATGAATCGATTCGGGAAGTGTTCAAGACTTTGCTCGACGCAGTCATCATTGTCGGCATCGTCATGCTGGTATTTCTGCAAAGCTGGCGATCGGCGATCATCCCCCTGGCGGCGGTTCCCGTCGCCATCGTGGGAACCTTCGCAGCGATGTCGATGGTGGGTTTCAGCCTGAATAATCTGACGCTCTTCGGCCTGGTGCTGGCGGTGGGTATCGTCGTCGATGACGCCATCGTTGTTGTCGAGGCGGTCGAGCATCATATCGAACATGGAAAATCGCCGCGCGACGCGACCATCCAGGCCATGAATGAAGTTTCCGGACCGGTCATCGCCGTGGGCCTGGTGCTGGCGGCAGTATTCATTCCTTGCGTATTCATCTCCGGCATCATCGGCCAGTTCTTCCGCCAGTTCGCCTTTACGATCGCGGTTTCGACGTTGATCTCCGCGTTCAACTCGCTGACGCTCAGCCCGGCCCTGTCTGCCCTATTGCTGAAACCCCGGGCAGCGGGCGGTGCTGAAGCTCTGCCCCGGCCGGCGTTTGCTTTGTCGGCGGAGCACTCGGGTTCATCTATTTAACTCCCTTGCTGGCTCCCTACTTCCAGAAACTGGCTCAAGAAGTTCAGATTGATGCTCACGTAATGCCTTGGCTCGTCAAAGGGTTGGCGACTTTGGTCGGAGCCTTCGCAGGTTGGCTGGTTCGGAAAGAAATGAACATTATTCTGGGTTTCTTCTTCCGCAAGTTCAATGAGGGTTTTGAGTGGCTTACCGTGGGATACATTGGATTAATTCGCGTCTTATTGAGTATCGGCGTGCTGGTCCTGATCGGTTACGGAGGTTTGTTGGTTCTTACAGCGCAGGTATTCCAACAACTTCCGACAGGGTTCATCCCGGCCCAGGATAAGGGATATTTGCTCGTCAATGTCCAGTTGCCCGATGCCGCATCGTTGGGCCGAACCGATGCGGTGCTCCGACAAATTGAAGAAATCGCGATGAAGACCGATGGCGTGAAACACGCCATCACAGTATCGGGCCAATCGATCCTTTTGGGAGCGAACTCGTCGAATTTCGGCTCGGCGTACATCATGCTGGACAAGTTTGAAAACCGCACCCGCCCCGAGCTTTACGGCGAGGCAATCGCGGCCCGGCTTCAGGCCGAGTTCAAACGGCAAATCACCGGAGCCGTCATCAACGTGTTTGGTGCCCCGCCGGTAGATGGGCTGGGCACTGCCGGCGGCTTCAAGATCGTGATTCAGGATACCGGCTCCATGGGTTTGAAAATCCTCCAGGAAGTTGGCGATCAGGTGGTGATGGATGGCCAGCAGGCCGATGAATTGCAGGGAGTTTATACCGGGTTCCGCGCGGACACGCCCTGGTTGTATCTCGAGCTCGATCGGGTTGCCGCCCAGCAAATGGGGGTTACGATGGACGAGATCACGAATTCGCTTCAGGGAATTCGGCTCGCTCTACGTCAACGACTTCAACCGCTTTGGCCGAACCTGGCAGGTAAACTTGCAGGCCGAGGGCAAATTCCGAAAAACGCCCGACGATCTCAAACGCCTGCGCGTTCGCAATATCCGCGGAGAGATGGTCCCGCTGGCAGGTGTGTTGCACCTGAAGGAAATTGTCGGACCCGTGTTAATCCAGGCGTTACAACCTTTACCCGTCGGTGACGATCAGCAATTCTCCCGGCACCGGGAGTCAGTTCCGGACAAGCCATCGAGGCCATGGAGAATGTAGCCCAGCAACACATTCCAGCTGCCATGCGCACGGAATGGACCGAACTGGCCTACCTTCAACTTCAAACCGCCGACACTGCGACGCGGGCCTTCATTCTGGCGGTGGTTCTGGTCTTCCTGGTTTTGGCAGCGCAATACGAAAGCTGGGCGTTGCCTCTGGCGGTGATTCTGGTGGTGCCGATGTGTCTGCTCAGTTCCGGTCGTGGGAGTTATGATGGCGGGGATGGACGTCAACATCTTCACGCAAGTCGGGTTCGTGGTGCTGGTGGGTCTGGCGTGTAAGAATGCTATCCTGATCGTCGAGTTTGGAAGAACCCGGCGCATGGCGGGCGTGCCGCGAAAACAGGCGATCTTGGAGGCATGTCGGCTCCGGCTGCGTCCGATTATCATGACCTCGCTGGCATTCGTTTTCGGCGTATTGCCGTTGGTGGTGGCCGAGGGTGCGGGGGCCGAGATGCGTCGAACGCTGGGAACTGCGGTCTTCGCAGGGATGCTGGGTGTGACGATCTTCGGCATCTTCCTGACGCCGGTGTTTTTCTCCAGTATCCTCTGGTTCCAGGACAAGATGGGAATCGCAACGACCGCTCCCGGAGTCGGTCTCGCGGAGAGTTCGAGTTCGCACGATGGGAGTCCATTGAACGGGTTTCATACACGCAATGGAACTCTGCCCCACGAGCAGCCGGACGACGAGAATGGCGAAACGTATTGACAATGTCCCGTAATGGTAGGCTTGGTGGTTTGAAGCTGTATTCCTCACGCTCCGCGCGACTGAATACCTGTTTAGCCAAAGGCGAGCGTCGAGGCGTAAGCTCGACGTGGACAGTCACCATACAGCGGTTGGGTTACCGGCGAACAATGAGGGCACGATTGGTGGCAGTCCACGTCGAGCTTACGCCTCGACGCTCGCCTTTGGCTTAAATGATGCACGCGTAAGGAATACAGCTAATGACCCCTCCTACTTCTTCAACTTATCGCCGCGCAGTTCCCGGATCAACTCCTTGGGGGGGACCACCAGGGCACGCTCTTCCAACAGGTGCGGCAGCACCACTACCTCGGCATAAGTCAAGGCGCTGTCCTCAAATTGCGGCATCATTTTCAGCGTCGCTAATCCGCTCAAACCGGACATGACAACCATCGAATATCTTCGATTGAGAGGATTCTCGCCGGCAGCAATGATGACGCTTTCCGGATGAGCATAAGCCTCGCGGCGAACCTCGAAGGAGCGCGTTCCGAAACTCACCGGTAACTTGTCGCGAAAGCGCGCTACCAGTCGATTGCTATCGGGCCGACCGATGAACAGAAGATGTTTCCCTTTCAATTCCTCGTCCGTGACGTCGCTATCCTTCTTGATCGGAACCGCGACATTGTGTTCGCGACGGCGAAGTGCCTCCTGAAGCAATTCAGCGGCCTCGCGGTTCGTGGAGATTTCATCCTCGGTTCCGTAGATAATCAGCGATTTTTCGAGATCTTCCGTGAAAGACAGGATGGTGAACGGTCCACCGTTGCTGCGCGGCACCAAGCCATACTTGTCGACGATGACGCGAATGGGCCGGCCCTCCGTCTTCACGTCGATCTTGGTCTTTTGCTGCTCCAGCCGGGCGGAGCGCGTTGCTTCATCTTCCTTGATCTCCACGGTGACGGGAACGAGGACGCCTGGGCCGGTTTTCTCGATCGTGACGCTGGTAGTCCATTTCTTGGCACCACCGGTTTGCTCGATGGAACCCAGTTCGAGTCGAGGCAGGCCGGTGCGGTTGAGCCAAGGCTCAAAGAAGGCATCCCAGCGTTTGTCGGTTCCCTTTTCCAGATGTGCCTGGAATTGGGCAACGGTTACTGTTTTGCCGGCGTTGGCTCGGCCAAACTCATCCAGCAACCGATCGAACTGCGTTTCCCCGACCAGTCCTCTCAGAGCGTGGAGAAGCAACACTCCCTTGCCGGCAGCCACCTTGTACCAGTCATCGTTTCGGAGCGTCGAGCGCGTTTTGGCGAGCGGCATTTCTGCACCCGCCCGGGAGCCGAGCTCGTAGATCGATCGATAGTAAAAGAGCGACACACCCAGTTGATCGAGATCGGCGGGACTGAACTTGCCGTCCTTCGCGCTGACGAAGCGCCTTTTCATCGGCGACGAGCCGTTCGTAATTGGCGAAAGCGGTCGTTAGCCAGACGTCGGCATCGGTTTTGGGAACGAGTGTCCCATGCCATGCGGGGACCAGCACCCGCTCCGGCTCCTTCTTCGGTAACGACGGGAGTTCGGCGTCTTGGGGATCGTGAAGATCGACCACTGGTGTTATCGATCCCCTGCTGGGTTCCGGAGCGATTGTGTGCAGGACAGTCCACGGGTTGCTGACGGCCGGTTGGATTTCCGGGAATTGCTTGCGCTCGAGTGGCGTGGGCTGCCAGGTTTTCCCGACCGGGGGGCCAAAGGTTGCCCAGGTCTTTAGCCCTCCGGCGAGGGCTGCAGTAGTGTACTTGGCATCGACTGAATAATGGGCTACCAGTGCCGGCGTGGTCAGGGCTGCGCGGGCGAAATCGGCATCGATTTTTCCTTTGTGGCGGTCGTAGAGGTCCAACCAAATGGTATCGCGCTTGGAGGGAACGAAGACCGCAGCGGGTGAGGGCCGTTCAGCAGCGCTGGGCATGGTTTCCAGACGAACTTCGATGTCCTTGGCGTTGTTACAGCTCCAGTAAAACCCCTGGGTGTCGCCGATCCATTCGTTTTTGCTGGAGCGATAGAGCTTGCTCTTGCGCGTCCCAAGCGTCAGCAGAGCAATCTCGTTGGTCTTCAAATCGGCGAGAATCCATTCGTTCGTCGATAGCCCGTTGTTGTCTTTCTTTAATATCTCCACAGCCTTCTCGATCGAATCGCCGTACTGGATTGCCTCACGAATTCGCGAAGCCAGCGGTGTGCCCTTCGGATCGAACCCTGTTTGTTCCAGGGTGGTTTCGGACATTAGCAGCCCGGCTTCGTTGATCGAATAATCCATACCGCTATGCATTCCGCCGGGGTAACTCTGCATCACGAAGCGATGTCCTTTGGCCGGCTTGAGATCGATCCAGACGTTGTAAAAATTGGCCGGATAGAGGTCGAACATCGTGATGTGGCCAAATACCAGCTTACCATCTTTCGTTGCCGGCCCGGTTGCGGCAAAGGCATTGCAGCGCATCGGCCTGTTCCGCTTTGGCACCGGCAAGCGGGCGACAGGTTCCGGTTTCGACTTGTCGGGGGTGAGTTTCAGACCTTCCAGTCCCGTTGGACTGGCCTCCAGGGCACCTTCGAGCGAATCGAGTTCGTTGGATGAATTAATGGCAACGATATCGATCAGGTCCACGGGCCTGCCTTCGAAGCGGGCACCGGCAGCGCCCGCCCCATCCGCGATTCCCTTCATCTCTTCGAGGTATTCGCGGGCATAGCGGCGCAGAAACAGCGAATTGGCCGTATTGCGGATATGCTTCCAGGTCTCGGCAGGTGCTTTGGGTCCATAGTAAGCGGATAGACAGCGGATGTGAGCGGCAATTTCCGGGGCCAGGAGCCGGCCGTGCTGCACGCCGTGCGCGTAGGGATCACCTTCGATATGAAGGACGATCCAGCCCGCCTGGGGATAGCGATAAGCCGGGCCGAAGCGCTGAACCGATCGTGGATCGGGGCGAAAGTCGTCCGCGCGAAGTGAAAGCGGCATCATGCCTGCCAGAGACAGGGTGATACCGAACAGGTAGCGCATGATTCCGCTCTCCGAGTCACAACTTTGAAGCCAGTTCGATGCGGTGCAATACCTCATCCCGGCCGAGAATCGCCAGTGTATCAAACAGCCCAATCCCAACTTCGGTTCCGGTCGTCGCCACGCGAACCGGATGGACCATCTCGCTGACCTTGATCGCCTTCTCGGTGCAAAAGTCATGCAGAAGCTTATCCAGGGTCAGCGCATCGAACGGCTCAGCCGTCTTGAGCAGCGCTGCGAAAGCATTGAGGAGATCGAGCGCGCCGGGCTTTTTGAGCCGTTTCTCGACACCCTTGGGATCGTAGAGCGGATCGGGTCGGAAGAACGGACCCCCGTATTGCAGAATATCCGAAAACAATTTTACTCGATCGCCTGCTGCCGTGATAACCTTCTCCAGTTTCGTCCGCGTCGTTTCATCCACCGGTTCCGAGATCAATTTGGCTCGCGCCAGAAACGGAATGCAGCCTGCCACCTTGTCGGGGATGGGCAGAAGTTTCATATACTCGCCGGCGAGCCAGTACAGCTTATTCGGATCGAAACTGGCGGGCGCATCGGTAATGCGTCCGATGCCGGTCTCGAAATCGAAGTTGGCGATCATCATGTCGAGAGGGATATATTCCGTTTTGTCATCCAACGACCAGCCTAACCGGCCCAGGTAGTTCACAATGCCTGCGGGAAGATAACCCATCTCGCGATAGAACGCGACTGTCGCGGGATTGAGATCGTCGCGCTCGTCAATCTCCTTTTCGGTGTAGCCGATCAGATGGAGCTTTTCACGGATGTCGCCCGTGACGAACTTTTTCATGTCGCGCTTGCTGAGTTTCTTCTTGGAGTTTGGCTCATTCACCAGAGGAATGTGGCCGAACCGAGGCAACTCCAGGCCGAGCACCTCAAACATCAACACCTGCGTGTAGGTGTTGGCAAGATGTTCTCGCGCCCGAATGACGTGGGTGATCTTGAGGTTGATGTCGTCCACTACCGAAGCGAAGTTATACAGCGGTGCCCCGTTGGCACGCACAATCACCGGATCGCCCATCAAATCGGTTTCTTGCTCGCACTTTCCACAGATCATGTCGTCAACGATGACGGGTCGTGCCTCGGGTATTTTGAAGCGTAGCGTCGTCGGCTTCTCTCGATATCGCCGGACATTCTCAGCGGCTGGTGTATTCCGATGCGGTCCGCGATGGATATATTTCCGATTGCCCGAATTGATTGCTCCACGCTCTTTTTTTATCTCTTCCTCGGTTGCCTTTGGGCTTCGACGCAGGAAGTCTCGAATCCCTTGATCGAGTCGATCCGCATCCAATTCCTCCTTGGTCATGTAATCGGGATAGGCATGGCCGGTCTCCAGCAGCTTCAGCGCGGCGTCGATGTAACTCTGTTGTCGCTGCGACTGGAAATAAGGACCATAAGGACCGCCAACTTCCGGCCCCTCATCCCACTGAATCCCCAGCCAGCGAAAACCATCGAGGATCGGCTGCAAGGCCTCAGCCCGGTTGCGTTCGGTATCGGTATCGTCGATGCGAAGGATAAACTGACCCCCCATTCGTCTGGCCAGCAGCCAGTTGAAAAGAGCGGTGCGCACGCCACCAATATGCAAATACCCCGTTGGGCTGGGGGCAAAACGAGTCCGAATGGTCATGGTTCTCACTTTCACTCGATTTCAGCGGTCGGAAGACTGGCATGAGGAGCAGGACAGTTTCGTTGGGCTTGAAGTTCGGCATCACCTGAACGAGGTTAAGATAGCAAAATGAGATGTGTGGTGTACCCCGCGTTCTGCGTGAACGCGGCTACGGCGCAGGAAGTCGCTTTTCTGTCGCCGCGTTCGCGGAGAACGCGGGGAACGTCGCGTAGGCCCCTCAAAAGGTGGGTCATCGCGAGGGGCTGCTCATGAATTGGCGCATGCGCCCGCATTGTTTATGAAGGCCGTCAAGCATTTCTCAAAATAGGCAAGCCCGATAAGAAATTCCGGTTCTGGAACACCCGGCATAACAGAGATTTTCGGGAAAGATGGTGATGCCGGTAGGCCGGAATTGACGATTATTCGGGCAACAAGGAATTCTCGTGGAATACCGTCTCGGGGAGTTCGTCTCAATCCAATGATTGCATCATGGGATCGTCGAGCAGGCTGAGATCGGATCGTGAGGAGATGGAGCAATGCTCTGGCGGAAACTACTCGCGGTCGTTGGGGGCTTTCTGACCATCGCGGCATCGATTTCAGCTCAAGATGGTTGGCACGCGGCCGGGACATCCTCCGATGGCTGGAAAGCAAGCGCTGCCACCATCAGCATCCCGACTGCGCCGACGGTCAGCACCTTCCGAAACGTGAAACAGGCCGCTTCGATCCTGCCCCCGACAAACGCTCCGGTTCGTTTTGCGGACTACGACGAGAGAATGCAAATACCGCAAATGTTGCCGCCCTCCAACACAGGCCCGCTTTACGAGACGATACCCCCCCCCAAAGCAACGCTGGTGCCGCCGGGACAGCCCAAGGCGGTGATCGTATACCCGGCACCGACGGGCATGAACCGTTACCCCGGCGTCCCGGATGGAACTGCCGATTTGCCGCCGGGCTTCGACCCCTTGCTGACCTTCTTGCGCCCGCGCGGACAGGTCTGGATTACTCCCGAATATATTCTGTGGGGAACTTCGGGAATGAAGATCCCCGCCATCGCCACCTCCAGCGCGGTTGGAACCAGTCAAGCCCAGACAGGTGTGCTGGGTCTGCCCTCTACCCATCTGCTCTTCGGCGATCAAAGCATCCTCAACAACTGGCGCTTGGGAATTCGAGTCAATACCGGATTCTGGCTGAATGACGAGCAGACGTTCGGAACGGATATGACCTTCTTTTATCTCGGCACCAAGCAGAGGGATTACAGCGCGTCGTCGGCAGGCGACCCGCTGTTGGCTCGGCCGTTCTACGATGCATCCACGGGCATGCAATCCTCCCAGCTGGTGACTTATGCGTCTCGCAACGCGGACGGCACGCTCTCGCCGGTCTTGGTCGGGACGATCGGATTCAGGGCCACGACGAATTTCTGGGGAGCGGACTTCAACTTCCGACGCAACTTGTGGGACAACGACGCATTGCGGGTGGACGGCTTGGTTGGTTTCCGGTTCTTGCAGTTGCGAGACATGCTGGACGTGGGCAGCACGGTGACGGCAAACGATCCCACCGCAGCGAACGGTGTCGCCTTCGGCACAACGTTCACCAGCCTCGATCAATTCTACACGCGCAGCGACTTTTACGGCGGTCAGGTCGGTTTGAAGGGCGAATATAACATGGGTCGATGGTCGATCGGCATGTTGAGCAAGATTGCTCTGGGTAATACCTATGAGGCCGTTTCGATCAGTGGATTCTCCAATTCCAACGTCCCGGGCAGTCCAACCCAGCATTCGAACGGTGGGTTATTCGCCCAGTCGACAAACATCGGCAACTACTCGGCAAATTCGTTTTCCGTTGTGCCCGAATTCAACTTCAATCTGAGCTACCAATTGACGGATCAAATCCGACTCTTTGCGGGGTATTCCGTCCTGTATTGGAGTAGTGTGGTGCGAGCTGGAAACCAGATTGACTTTACCGTGAACAGCACCCAGATCCCCACCGGTGGAACCAACAGCCTGTCAGGGGCATCTCGACCAGCCTTCATCATGCACGAATCCGGATTCTGGGCAAACGGAATCAACATCGGAGCGGAATTCCGCTGGTAGAAACCAGGGTGCGCCAGCCAACCCAGGGTGCGCCGAGTACGGCGACCCTGGGCTTTGCTGTGGTACCCCTTCAGGGTACGCAGACCGGTGACGCTTCGCGTCGATTGTATTTTGTCTTTGCACTCTGAAGGAGTGCCACAACACAGCCCAGGGTCGCCGTACTCGGCGCACCCTGGGAAACTCAGACGCACCCTGCGTCGGCTCGCACCCGCAGAAATTTTCCTTCGCACCTCTTCGTAAAACGGCGTAAACTACCAACCTGCTCTCACAACAGGAGTTTCAACATGTGCGCCATGCTACTCGCCAGCGTCTTGCTGGTTCCCCACTTCGCTGTTGCCGCCGATCCGGAAGTGATCGCCAATGTCGAAGGCCAACCCCTCGCTGCCAATGTCGAACGGCTCGGCAAAGCGCTCGAATTCCTCGGCGCACCGCTCTTGGAGGATGTCTCCAAGCCTCTCGCCCAAGCGTTGAAGGAAAAAGATGTCAAGAAGATCCAACAACTGCTCGATCCGCATGTCCTGGCAGTGGTCGCGCTGAATCCCGAATCGCGGGTCAAGGTGCAACGCGGTCCAGCGACGCCGACCCTTCAGCAAGCCGGCTATACGCCGTTCATCATCAAGGTCGTCAACGACAGCACCGTCAAGAAACCGCTGCGGATCGCCAGCCCGCAGGCCGGACTTGTCTACAGCGGAACCGACGTCAAGAAAGACTTCCGGGACCGCTTCTTGCACGTGGAGATGTTCACCGCTCCGCCGATGACGGCCAACCTCAGCGGCCTGAAAGTCGAATATGCCATCGCCCTGATCTACAGCCGCGAGGCGGGCAAGCGCGAGGCGACCATCGCCTTCGACGTCGGCCAGGGGACCCAGGACCTCGGCTTCCGCGGCGAAGTACCGGTCCTGTTCGACATCAAGCCGGGCATCCCCGTGAAGCTCAGCGTCCAGGACTTCGACGGCAAGCCGACCGTCGGGCCGCTTCACTTTCAAGGACGAAGCCGGCCACGTCTATCCGCCGCAAGGCGAAGCGGCTGGCCCCCGATTTCTTCTTCCAGCAGCAGGTCTACCGCGCACGACGGCGGCATGGTGCTGCTGCCGCCGGGCGAATTGACCATGACCTATGGCCGCGGCCCGGAATACAAGCTGCATCGCGCAGCAGGTCCGGATTCCCGACCAAGGGCGAAGCAGGATCGCCGTCAAGCTCGAGCGCTGGATCAACCCGATGGACTACGGCTTCTACAGCGGCGACCACCACATCCACGCCGCCGGCTGTGCCCACTACACCAATCCCGACCGAAGGCGTCTTCGCCGAGGACATGTTCCTGCACGTCAAGGGCGAGGGCCTCAACGTCGGCTGCAACCTGACCTGGGGGCCGTGTTACGACTATCCAGCGGCAATTCTTCGAAGCCGACGCCCAACAAGACTCAGCGAGCCGTTCACGCGTGCTGAAGTACGACGTCGAGGTCAGCGGCTTCGGCTCGCAGGCCCTGGGCCACGTCTGCCTGCTGAACCTGCGCGATCAGACCTATCCCGGCTCCGAAGGCACCAAGACGAAGGGCTGGCCGACCTGGACCACGCCGCTGATGCGCTGGGCCAAGGATCAGGGGGCCTCACCGGCTACGCCCATTCCGCCAACGGCCTGCGGCATCGAACCCGAGGCCGGCCGCCAAGCGGCTCATCGACGCAGCTGGACACCAACAAGGACGGCAAACTCTCGCGCCGAAGAAGCGAAAGGCGCGTTGCTTGCCGGATGCCGTTCGACGAGCATCGACACCAACAAGGATGGCTTCCTCACCGAGCGGAATTGACTCGGCCGCATCAGAACGGTGCCGCAACGCAGCTGCCGAACCACGCCATCCCGGAGATGAACGGCATCGGCGCCCAGGAGATCTGCGTGACCACGGCCAGGGGCTGTGCGATTTCATCAGCGCCATGGACACGCAGCGCGTGCCCGAGTGGAATTGCTGGTATCACATCATGAACTGCGGCTTTCCGCTCAAGGCCAGCGGCGAGACCGATTTCCCCTGCATCACCGGCAGCCGGGTCGGCCAGGGCCGGGTCTACGTGCAGCTCGGCAAGGTCGACAAGATCGACTTCGCCGACGTGGTGCAAGGGCATCGCCGAGGGGCAGAGTCTACGTCTCCGACGGCTATGCCCACGCCCTGGAGTTCACCGTCAACGGCAAGGCCTGGGCGACGAAGTGAAGCTCGACAAGCCGGGCAAGGTGACGGTGAAGGCGAAGGTGGCATTCGCCTCCGAGCTTGCCGCTGGGCACGGCCAGTCGGCGGCAGGATGCCGACGGGCAAGACCCGCAAGGTGGAGTTGATCGTCAACGGGCAAGTGGCGGCGACGAAGGAAGTGCCGGCCGACGACAGGAGCACGACATCGAGTTCTTGGTCCCGATCGCCAAGAGCAGTTGGGTGGCCTTGCGGCAGTTTCCGCAGATGCACACCAATCCGGTCAACGTGATCGTCGGCGGCAAGCCGATCCGGGCCTCGAAAGACGATGCGCGCATGGTGCATCGGAGTGATCGAGCAACTTCTGGCGCGTACGCGGAGCAGGAGTCGCCGCGAATGAGCGAGAGGAAGCGAAGAAGACATTCGATAAGGCGCTGGCGATATATCGAAAGCTGGTGGAAGAATCGGAGGACTGAAAGCCAACCCGGATAATCGTGGCATAAGCGTCTCGCGCGTCTCGCTTGTGCATTTCCCGAAAGTCGTGGCATAAGCGTCTCGCTTGTGCATTTCTCGGTGAGGCAGCCCACAAGCGAGACGCGCGAGACGCTTATGCCACATTATCCACGTTTTCGGATCCCAGAGGCAATCGTTCCCCTTCCCGATCTCGTCTGATAACACAGAGTCGAATGCTTTGTTCTTGGAGGACAATACCATGCGGGTTCATATAGCAGCGATCTTTGTCTTTTGGATGGTCGCGCCGGTCGGGTTTTTCACCGGGTCGGCAACGGGCCAAGAAAGGTCGGAAAAACCGGAAATCAAAGGCCTAAAATTGAGCACATGGCGAATTACCCGTATTGAGGTGCCAACCAAGGAATACAAAGCGAAAAACCCCGAATATCTTGGGAGCATCTTTGTCGAGAAATCCAACGCTGAACTCGGTGAGACCGGAACTCGAATGTGGCTACGAATCACGACCGCAACAAAGTTCAGCGTCAACGCGAAGATAGAGGGCGCGACGATCGAGGATCTTGCGGAGGGAATGACCGTAAGTTTTCAGTTTTCGGGAAGTACCAATTCGTTACCGCCCAAAGCCTTTGCAACGGAACTCGGTGCGGTGGGAGCAATGGATAAAAGTATCGCAGCCAAAAAGCTGCTCGATCTATTGAAGAAACGTCCCTGATCCGCCTCTTGTCTCATTTCTTCATCGCAGGCAACACAACGACCGTTATCGGATGCGATGGTTGCGACACCAGCGTATTCGGTTTCGTCGTGGCTTTTGCATCTTTGCTATAAGGCACTTGCGCCTGTCCCGTCACCGCAAGGGTGTATTCTCCCGGCCGGGTGTTTGCCTGCACTTCGATCGTTACCGTTGCTTCATTCTTGTCTGCGGCAAGGACGACCGTGTTCATCTTGAATGGGCCTGGGAAAGAGAGCGGAATTAAGTTGACCGTATTCTTGAAATCGGGCCAGCGGCGGTCGAGTTGAACTTTGAGTTCGACCTTCTTGCCGGCCTGGACTTCGACTCGTTCCGAGGAGAAGCGAAGGTCGAATGGTGATGATTCTCGAATCGCCATCACCATTTCCCGCATGGGCCGGCTGCTGCTGATGTTGGCCTGGTTCCAGACCCGCGTGTAAGGCCGAACTTCCCGCTTCAAAACGCGATCTCCCACTTTGCCGGTGGCCCAGAGTTTGATTGGCCCCGTCCATTCCGGGGCATCGTTATCGGCCCAGAGCACGAACGTGCCGCGCGTATCGCTGGTGATCGTCGTGGGGAGTGTGTGAAGTCCCTTCGGAAGTCCCTCCGCTGTGATGGTGATGGGGCCGTTGAATCCTTCTTTCAGATGAAGCACAACGTCCAGATAGGTTGCTCCACCCCGTCGAATCGTCGTGCCGCCGGGGCCGGGATTCTGTTGATGGATGACCGCGGCATAGAAGTCGGGGACCGGTTTGCGGATCGTCAGCACATACTGAAAGCGAGCCGCCGCGACTATATCGATCCTGCACCAGCACGCGATACTTCGCTTACCGCTGAGATTGACCACACCGGAAGGATCGCGGAGATGGCCGTCAAAAGCGTTGATTCGGGGGCCGAAGTCATCCAGCTCGCTGACGCGATTATCCTTGTCATCGACGATGACCAGATAGGGATCGGCCCTGCCGGCGATTCGTTCCGAATAGACCTCGAATGCATACGGACCATCGCCGGCCGTTTCAAACTCGTACCAGTCGGCATCGCGTTCCTTGTTGAATCGCCCGCTGACCACAGCGGGGAGTTGAAGCTTCTGCGGGTTCTTGGGATCGTCGTTGGGTTCCACTTCAAGCGTCACCGGAGTATCCACCACCAGGAGCGGCACGGGGTTCGCCGTGTAGTTATCGAACTTGGCGGCAAACTGAAAGCCGGTCAAGCTGGCAGTTGCCGCAGTGGGCAGAACGCTGTGGGTGGTGGGATGTTCGATGAATCGATACGCGCCAAAAGTCAACACATCGGCGGGTGGCGTGACCGATTGAGTTGACGCGTCCAGATCCAGATCTCCGAGTTTCCAGTATGCGGTCTTGGCATGCTTTCCAAAGTTTCTCCCCATGACCGTAATGGTCGATGACTTTCCAACTTCAACGGCTCGCGGAAAGGCATTTTCCACATGCGGCAGATCGGAAACGATAAGGCGATACGGATGCCCACCGCGAAACGACAGGTCGTAGACACTCACAAAGTAGTCGCCGGCCGCAGGCGCAATGACATCGATGAGTGGATCACGCCCGTTATAGTCACCGTTGGAAGCGAGTTGTTTTCCATCGGCAGAGGTCATGGTGAGAGTGGCATCCATCTGCGAATCGAGTTTCTGGGCCTGGCACTCGATCACCACACGCTGGCCCTTCTTGAGAGGGAAGCGAAACATATCCTTGCGATTACCATCGGACATGCCGTTGACGGCCGAGTTGACCGGAATGACCTGCGCGGTTTCGCGATCATCGTTGGGTTCCTTTTCGACGATTTCGGTTAGCCCATGCGATACCGCAAAGAGACGAGGATTGCTGATGCCGAATCGTCCGACCAGAAAAACATCGTAGGTGCCGGAAGGAACATCGGGGGCAACGGATACTTTGAAGCTGCTTATCCTTGATGAACTCCGCCTTCAGCCCCGGATGATCGAAGCGAAGCGACTTCACATTGTCGATCTCGGCACCGATGATCTCGACTTCAACCGTTGAACCAGCGGAAGTGCCGAGCGGCGTGAGGCGATCGAAGCGAATCGAAGGGAGTTCGGCGCGAGCGAATGATGAGACGACGAGAAGGAAAAAGATCGCAAGTTGCATATCGGGAATCCTGAATGTGAATGAATAGGTAGGTGAAAATCAAGGAAAACTCTGGTTGCTTCGGCTAAAACAGGCGATCTGGAAACTCTTCATCCAGGCCACTTTTTGTCGTGATCGCCTTCGGCACTGTCAACGATCCACCAGAATCATCGTTGAAGAACGCGACAGCAATCCATCGGTGTTTGCCGGGTACGTTCCATAAAAGCCACAAGATTTTTTTATCTCGCCACCAGCTTTTCTTATCCGGTGGCACCACAACTCGAAAAATCCGATCATCACTGTGGATCGGAATCTCGAACGGGATTCCATCTTCAAATAGGGGGAGTTCGCCAATTTTTGAAGGCCATTTAGGAGGTGAAATCGCCCGCCCTGGCGATCTCAGCAAGCTCTCAACCTGGTATGAGTCCATACCAGGAATTCTCTCGTAAGCATCGTCAAAATACAGAGCAAGTTCCAACTGGGACTTGTCATATTCCCGATCGATTTCTCGTTGTTTCAGGCCAGCCTGCACAATGAAGATGAGCGGAACGAATGCGAGCAAGACGGCGAGCCTTTTGAGCATGGTTTGCATCAGCATTTCTCACCTCTTCGATGACATAACGTCGTTGTGAATTCAGGATCGGCTGGGCGATTACCGCAATCCTTTCTCTTTCAAGAGTTTGTTGGCCCATTTGGCATCGTCGGGAGCCAGCGGCGGTGTGGGTGGTTTGGTGTAATCGATGGATGCGTCATAGGCTCCGACATCGTAAGTTGATGTCAGAATCTTCCCCAGATTAAGACCGATGTCAGCATCGGGTTCTCGCAGTGGAATGCCAATGTTGGGAAGTCTCTGGCGTATACCGATCGGCCAGTAACGAGCACCATAGCGGTCGCTGCCGCGCGAAACCAGAACACGATAGTCACTGGGCCGCAAAGGTGGATTGGTGACGGATGGGTCTCCCTCACGCAACAAGTCGATCTCGACCCAATGGACTTCGGACGCCAGAGTCTCATATTTTTTTTTCATGAAACTCTTTCGACCTTCGGATCCACGAATCTTGTTCGTTGGGCTCATGACTTCGATGATCGTGACGAGTGCGCCCGATTCGCGGTCCTTGATCGTTAAATAGGCTTCCTCAATTTCACTGTCGATCAATACCGGCACGATGAGAGGTTCCGCCACCTGAAGGGTAGATGAAGATCTTGACCGTTTGGCCGTTGTGGGATTCGCGGCGGTTTCTACTCGAAGGTCGGGAACTATCGCCTTTCGTCCCAGGTCATCGTCATCGGAGACGTATACCCGCAGTTCAATTCTTGCCACATATTTGGGACGAAGCTGCGGATTCAATGCCGCCTGAATTTGGCTAATGAGTCCATGATGCACATCGGGCCAGAGGTCGGGTGTTTCGAGATAGGGATCCATTCCAGGAAAGGGTGACGGCATTGATGTAACCTCTTCTCACTTGCGTGCAAGTTCCGCGCGAAACTCCTCATATTGAGCAATGATACCGGAAGAATAGTCCGTTTGCATCAGCGGTACCCACAGCAATAACGCTCGCGACAACTCTCCGCTTCCAATTCTGTCCAACTACCCAATAGCGGGTTCAACTTACAAATCCACTTCCCGGACATTCCTGGCGCAGCAAACCCCAGAAACTTGCACGCAAATGCAGCCGGCCAAGATCGCACGTCCGTTTTTATTTATTGGCGAGCGACGAGAAGATTCTTCTTGTTTTTGTATTTCGGAATGAGAAGAATGTCTGAATCCGACAGCATTCGGCATGACAACCAATACCTTCTTTTTTGCTGAGGCTCAAGTGAAGATTTTGAGGACAATTCTTGTGGTAATTGGATGCGGCATTTTGGCATTTGCGGCCGAGCCGATCACTGCACTTTCACATTGGATACTCGACAGTAACATCCTGAATGCGGTCAATGAAGAGAAAAACCCTGAAGGCCCTTCGAAAAAAGTCAAACCGAAGTTCACTGTTTCCAAAGACACGACATTCATCACGGAACCGCTCGACAAGGACGGTAATCCCGACTTCCCGGCCGCTCTCAACAAGAAACTTGGTAAAGGAGTTAAGGCTGATAACAACGCCGTTGTCTTGCTGTCGAAAGCGATCGGCCCAATACACAATGGAAAATCGATGCCCGTCGAATTCTACCAGTTGCTGGGTATGGAACAGCTGCCTGAGAAAGGTGAATACTTTGTGGATTTCAGCTATTTCTTGCGAGAAACTCTGCAGTTCGATTCGGTGCGGATCACTCAGGATAGCTTGGAACTGCAGCAGCTCATGCGTAGACCCTGGAAGCCCAAAGATCATCCTAATATTCAAGCTTGGTTGCAGGCGAACGAGAAACCTTTGAATTTGGTTGTTGAAGCCACCAAACGAACGCGGCTACTTTTCGCCGATCGTCCCGACTCGAACCGGCACCTCAGATTTTGGGCTTAGCAGAGCCACCTTTTCACCGATGCTGCAAAAGAGCCGGGCGCTTACAAGCGCATTGATCGGTCGAGCAATGTTGCATTTGGGCGATGGTCGGCTCGACGATGCCTGGCAAGACTTGCTGGCCAGTCATCGATTGGCACGTTTGCTCGGACATGGTGGTGGGATGATTGACCAGTTCGTCGGCGTGGCGATCGATTCCATCGCGAGCAGAGCGGAGTTGGTGTTTCTTGAGCAAGCCAATTACGATGCCAAACAGATCATGAAATGTCTCAGTGATTTACGGGCCTTGACACCGCTTCCGAGTTTGGCAGACGCCATCGATTGGGAAGAGCGGTTCATTCTGTTGGACGGGGTGATGAGCGTACGTCATTTGGGAGTTCCGGCTCTGGAATATCTGTTCCTCAGCAACGAAAACAACTTGGCGAAGTTGATCGAGCGAGAATTAAAAAAAGACAAGGCCGATTCCAAAGAAGATGAAGTTCTCGATGATGTTGACTGGGATGCGATTTTGCGAGATTGCAATAAGCATCGTGACGAACTCGTTGCGATTCTGCGCGAACAAGACCGCGAAAAAAGAGAAAAGCGATTTCAAACCTACGAAGCTGGGTACGAAAAACTGAAAGAGGAATTACCGAAAGCAGATGAACTGGCGAAGACGTTGCAACGACTCAATTCCGTTGCCAAAACAGAGTTGATCAAGAGCGAGTTGTTGGTCTCCGGTTCAGTCGGCTCGAAAAGTCCAAGAAAGTCTCGATCGAGGTGAACAGACTCGGCGCAATCTTCACATCGCCTTCGCACTTGGTGCATTCCGACGACAGGAACGCAACTACCCAAAATCACTCGATCTGCTTGTACCGAAGTATCTAACAAAAGTTCCCACCGATTATTTCACCGGCAAGCCGCTTGTGTACCGTCCAACCCGAGATGGGTATCTGCTTTATAGTTTCGGACCCAACGGCAAAGATGATGATGGCCGCTGGTTTGACGCTAACCCGCCAGGAGACGATCCGAATGTCCGAATGCCAATCCCTCGTCGCAAAGACGATGAAAAACGATGAGAAACATTCTCCAACTGTTTCTCACCGAATCACCGATTGCCTGCGAAAAAATCACCCGACCAATTCCTTGATCGGCTCGCCTTCGTCAAGAATCTGCAGCGGGCGCTGGGCTTGATCGTAGAACACGTGCTTGTGGTCGATGCCCAGGACGTGATACATCGTCGACAGCACGCAGCCTGGGGTGTACGGCTTGCTGGTCGGGTATTCGGCCAGTGGCGTTGGTCGTGCCGATGGCCTGGCCCATCTTCAGGCCGCCGCCGGCGTAGAGGATCGACATGGCGCCGGGCCAGTGGTCGCGGCCGGCGTCCTTGTTGATTTGCGGCGTCCGGCCGAATTCGCCCAACGCCATCACCAGCACGTCGTCCTGCAGGCCGCGCTCGTAGAGGTCGCTCACCAGGGCCGCGACCGCCTGGTCGAACTTCGGCAGCAGCTTGTTCTTGAGTTCCTTGAAGTTGTTGCCGTGCGTGTCCCAGCCGCCGCCGGCCTGGATCGTGACGAACGTCACGCCCGCCTCGACCAGCCGGCGGGCCAGCAGGCAGCACTGGCCCAGGTCGTTGCGGCCGTAGCTGGTCGCGGAGCTTGCACGGCTCTTGCTTGATGTCGAAGGCCTGCTGGGCCTTGGTGTTGGTCACCATCTCCAACGCGTCGCGGTAGAAGGTGTCGAGCCCGTCCATGTCACCCTTGGTGTCGATGTCGCGGCGAATGGTGTCGAGGTCCTTGCAGCAGCTCCTTGCGGCGATCCAGCCGGGTTGCATTCGACGCGTCCGGGCAGCTTCAGGTTGCGCACCTGGAAGCTGTCGGAGTTGGGGTCGTTGTCCGGCGCGAACGGGTTGTACGAAGCGCCGAGGTAGGCCGCCTTGCCGAGGCTCAAGCAGGCGCGGCAAGTTGACGTAGGCCGGCAGCCCGGCTCGTTCGGCACCATTCATCTTGGCCACGACGGAGCCGGCTCGAGGGATAGATGTTGTCGTTGACCTCGATGGTCGGCTGATAGCCGGTCAGCATCCACTGCGAGCCCATGCCGTGGCCGGCGTTGGTGTGATAGGCCGAGCGGACGATGGCCAGCTTGTCCATGATCTTGGCCTGGCAGCGGCAGGTGCTCGCCGATCTGGATGCCGGGCACATTGGTGGCGATCGGCTTGAACTCGCCGCGGAACTCGGCCGGGGCGTTCGGCTTGAGATCGTACATGTCGATATGGCTGGGCCCGCCGGCCTGCCAGATCAGGATCACCGACTTCCGCGAACTCGTGGAGTTCTGGCGCAGCGCGTGCTCGGAGCAAGCCCGGCAGCGTCAGGCCGCCGAGGGCCAGGCTGCCGACCTTCAGAAAAGCTTCTCCGGCTGATGAAATCGAGCATGAGACTATCTCCACCAAATAACGGAAATCTGCCAAGGAACCAGCCATCAACATATTCGAGGTTACCCAGGGTGCGCCGAGCACGGCGACCCTGGGCTGTGTCGTGGCACTCCTTCAGAGTGCTAAGACAACGGACCACCAACGCAAAGCGTTGGCGTTCGTACCCTGAAGGGGAACTACAACACAGCCCAGGGTCGCCGTACTCGGCGCACTCCTGGGGATCATCAATGGTTGAACATGAATTCCTTGGTATTCAGAATCGCCCACAACACGTCTTCCAGAGCCTGCTGCTTGTTGTCGACTTTATCGATCGAACGCCAGCGTTCGTTTCTTTTCCGTCAGCGGTCGGGAGCGAGTGTACGCGGTCAGATACAGTTCCTCGACGATTTCGGGCATCGCTTTTTTCGCCTTGAACAGCTTCGCGATCCGGCCATCGCCGGCGGCGATCTTGTTCTCGATTTCGTCGGAGTTGGCCAGCAGCAGCACCTGGCCAGCGTGCCGCCGATGGACCGTTCGCACTCGCAGACGGTCACGCGCTTGGGCCGATCGAAGGTGTCGAGGAAGTAGGAGCCGAAGCCCTCGTGCGGCAGGTCGACCGCGCGGGCATTGGAGCTGACACCGCTGAAGCCGCTCTTGGCTGCCGGTCGTCTGGTTGACGGCGTCGAGGAACACCTCGGCCGGCATGCGCCGGGCGTAATAGCGGGCAAAGTTCTGCCGGTCGTTCTTGTTGTGCTCCGTCGGCTCCGACGACAGCTGATAGACCCGGCTATTGACGATCGTGCGGATCATGTGCTTCACGTCGAACTTGTGCTCGATGAAGTCCTGGGCCAGCGCGTCGAGCAGTTCCGGGATTGGACGGCGGGTTGGTCTCGCGCAGGTCGTCGACTCATGATCCAGGCCGCGGCCGAGGAAATGGCCCCACAGGCGGTTGACCAGCGCCTTGGCGAAGAACGGGTTGTCCGGCCGGGCCATCCAGTCGACCAGCGCGTGGCGCGGGTCCTCTTCCGGAGTGAATTTGCACTTCGAGGCCGTCGAGATACTTCGGCTCCGGGGTCTTGCCGGTGAGCGGGTTCTTCTCGCCTGTGGTCGGTGTCGCCGACGCAATAGTACGGCGGCGGCTCGCCGAAGCTCTTGCGGCCGAGGCGGGTGAAGAACCGCCAGCCCGTAGTAGTCGGCCTGGCCCCAGCGCTCGTAGGGATGATGGTGGCACTTGGCACATTGCAGCGGAGGCCGAGGAAGATCTGGGCCGTGTCGGCGGTCACCTGGTGCAGCTGGTCGTCGCGGATCTGCCAGTACCAGTTGATGGCCGGGTGCTTCCTGCCATTCGCCCGCTGCCGCCACGATGCCGCGCACGAATTCGTCGTAGGGACGGTTGCGGGCGATCATGTCCTTGATCCAGTTGTGGAAGGCGTAGGCCGCCTGCGTCTGCCCCGGCGAGGTTGCGAGTTGCGCAGGATGCTGCCCCAGCGCATGGCGAAATAGGCGGGATAGTCGGCGGAGTCGAGCAGCTGATCGATCAGCTTGGTCCGTTTGTCCGGCGTGGTGTCGGCCAGGAAAGCCCGGGCTTCGGCGGCCGTCGGCAGCCGGCCGCACAGGTCGATCGTGACGCGGCGAAGGAAGGTGGCATCGTCGACACCGGCGAGGGCCGCAGCCCGAGCTTCTTCCACTTGGCCAGGGCCAGTTCATCGATGTAATTGTCGGCTTGAAATTCGGGAATCGGATCGAGGGGTCGCCATGCGGCACCATCGCGCGGAAGACGGCCGACATAGCCCATGTAGCGGGCCATGATCGCGGCCTCGCCGCTTATGCTGATGGGCACGAACGAGGCCATCGCCATCGACGCTGGCCACGATGTCGAGATTGCTGGAGAATTCGGATTGCCGGGTCACATCGCGGCTCGCGCCGTCGCTGTATTCGGCGAGCACCGCGAGTTGCTGCAGCCTGCTCGCGGCTGCAAGCACGCGATCGGCCGGGCACGATTCGCAGCTTCACGACATGCGGAGCATCGGGCGCGGAGGCCGGCGTGCCGGCCGCGATCCAGTGGCGGAAGAGCTGATATTCGTGGCTGTCCTGGTTCAATCGCTTGCCGCCGCCATGCGGCACCTGGCCGGTCGCTTTCAGAAGAAACAGGCTCTGATCCGGCGCGGCCGGGAACACCCGTCGGCCGCGTGCTTCGCGGGTGATGGCGTCGTAATCGAACGCGGCATCGAAGCCGAACAGCGACAGCTTGAAGCCGTTCTGCCCGCTGGCCTTGCCGTGGCAGCCGCCGGCATTGCAGCCGAGCCGGCTCAGCAGCGGCACGATCTCGGTCTTGAAATCGACCGACCGGCCATTGCCAAAGCCAATGACCTTGACCGGGATTTCCAGTTTCTCAGCACCATGCAGAACAGTAATGGTCGAGGAGCCGTTACCGGTGGGCGAAACGTAACCGTGGACATCAACCGAAGCGACGGCTGGGTTACTGCTGCTATATTTCACCTGACGGGTGAGATCGCTGACGCTATCGGAGATCAGAAGTTGTCGGCCCGCGAAGGCATCTTTGAGTTCGATCGAGCCTACGGAAGAGGTCAAGGGAGCAGCGAAAGAAGCGGATTCGGCAATCAACAGCATTGTTGCAGCGATGATCGCCAACGGGCAGAAACGCCGAGAGTAAGACACTGTACGTTTCATGCGAAAAAGGTGGGTCAGGAAGGAATAGGCGAGGAGTAACCAATCGGCGGGAGGGCTATATTGATGATTATGGCATATTCATCGGTAGATTGGTAGTCAATTCTGGAAGCGTTATCTCTTTTTGCAGGAACGAGAAGAAACGGGCTTTTCGGATGAGCTGAGATCATTGTCGGTTGCTATGGGTCGGAACGTCTGGGGTTCAGGTGGAATTTGTTTTTCGTGGAGAACCGCCTCTATTTGCGTTGTAGTAATTCAATGGCTCGGTCAAATCGAGCCGCCAAGTAGAGAAACCCCTCACTCCAACCACTGCTGATGGAGATTTCCTGTAGGCTACCGGTGGGGGCGAATAACAACGTAAGGTCTTCAATCTTTGACAGATCGCCGCTTCGTAGTCTTTCAACGTGCTGGCTAATGTCTTCTGCTGCTTCTTCCACACTATCGTATCGTGTCCAGACAACATCCGTGCCGGGATGTTCGATGACACGCTTGACTTCCTGCAAAATGCTGATAACCCCGTCAACTGGAGTCGCGTTCATGCCTTCTCCCGCCTTGTCAGTTGTTCCCATTTAATGGACAATTTCCCTGATCTTCTCAAGCAGGGAGTCGATGCACCTTGTTCGATACTCAACGAGCGGGTGTTCCCAGTGATAATGTTCACCCTGCTTGGATGAATCGTAGGCGATCAGTGCCAAGCCAAACGACCCTGACGGATCTGCATGGGATACCAACCCACGTCAAGTAACAGCCCTTTTTTGGAGCTTTTCATCAGCAGTAAATCTTCACCGAAGTGTGAATGCCAAATCCCGAATCCTTCCGGGCATCCTTCCAGAGAATCTGCCGTTGCAGGAGAGAGATAGTACAACTCGTGAAACGTAATATGCCAATCGGGTCCGAAGACAATGTTTGCCTTGTTGATTTCGTTGATGTGCATTCATCGCCCCTGTTGCACTCGTCCACCATAATTTGCCTAGAGCCACGTCGAACGTCAGGGTGTGCTGTGAATGTCCGTTCGTGGAAGCCCGTGATTACTAAGCCCATCTTCCTCGTCCATCGATTTCAAGCAGAATTGCCCGGAGAGAAAGCGGCATTCGCATGATCGCCTGACGACGCGTATCGGTTACATCGCTCAAAGCAAGGAACTCGATGTACGAAACATCGACTGCATTTTCGACCTCTGGCGTAGCGCTTTCTCGCACTCGCTCGATGAATCGAAAATGCTGCTCCACTTTCCAGAATTGTCCGTGGTCCATTGCTTCTTCGGTGATTCGGGCGAACACGCCCATTTCACAGTGAAGCAATCCTTTGCCGTATTGATCGAAGGCTTGCGGCACTTCAGGGAACTCGTCCGTGAGCATTCGCAAGAATCCGGCATGATCGATGGCTTCAGGACTCTTGCCTGTGTCTCGTTTCTTTTCCCGGCCCACAATTTACCTCGCTCGTTTCGATCATGAAGACGAAAGGGAAGACGAGTCAGATTTGCGATAGTTCATCATTTTCCAAAGCCAACCGTCCTCTCGGCAATCCTCGGTAAATGCGGCAATCAAGCAACTTTCGGTCTTCTCTGAAACCTCATCGCAGGTATCCGAAACGACAGCGATATTGAGCCAGTTCTTGAAGCCATAATTCAAACACGTTTGATGGAGCGACTCCACTTCGGCTTCGGTGTATGTCGTTGGCCAGGCAACTATACAGGGCGTGTCAATCTCATATCTCGCCGTATCTTGAAGATAAATGGCACCCCCGAAGTCAAAATCGTAAATGTGAAGCAACACATGCCCGAGGGTCGTGAATGTCAACGGCATATAGTTCTCCCAACCACTGTATTGACTTTCGGGCGGTTACGACTTCCTTCCAAGGAAATCCAAGTCCTCGTCACTGTCGTACTGGAAAACAAGTCCAGCATACTCCGTGTCAAGCATAAAGCCATCGCCGTATTCCTCCACAAACCAGTCGATCGAATCGGACCAGTCCGCAGGAACATCCGAAGAACCTAAAACGAATTGAACCCGGCCCGGTTGCCCAGCCCAAGAAATCTGGTCGCCGGAGCGAATCTCCTCGCCTGTGCGATAGTGAGTGGAGTAGAAGCTCAAAACACTTTACCTTCCAAGGCATGCGAGCGTTCGGCAGTCTGTGATCTCAGTACCGTTCTGAATGGGATATTGAGGTAATCTTCCATGAAGCTTCCGAAGTTGAATTAACGCAAGCATCAGCCGGTATTACCCCGAATATGAAAGAACGGCGATCCTGGATTATCGAGATCGTAGCCCCAACCGAGTTTCTTTTCGGCGAACAAATCATGCCAAGCATTGAGAATTTCCTGCTGTTTTTTAAGTCGCCGCGAGCATGGACAATTCCATCGCCGAGTTCTACGCGCCAGTTTACAAGTTATCTGGCGTAATGCGACGGAAAAGTTTCAAGAGTAAGTGGTTGCGCATGGTCAATTTGTATGACCTGCGTGCCGAAACCTCATTATTCTCGATGGTTTTAGAGGTAGTTCTGTAGTTGGAGGTGGTTGAGGTTCTGTTCTTGCTCAGGGCTGAGGGTTGAAAGGGAGCGGGCGGTGCTGGGATGACGCTGACCCGGCCCTTTCGGGTAAATCGCCAGCGTTTCGCGGATACCGCCCAGGAGTTCAAACATCCGGGGCAAACTTACGTCCAAACCCTTTTGGTATAGTGTTCGTTGTAGGAGCGAACTCAGCGTCAACGCCAGCACGCAGATGAAGGCGTGAACCCGAATCTTACTGTCCGTCCAGTGATACATCGGTTGCCAGCCGAGATAGTGCGGGTGCTTCATCTGTCGAAAAGCATCTTCAATGTGATGCTGCGAGCGCGATAGGCACGGACATCCTTCAAGCGTTCGCCGCTCAAGGGCTGGTATCGGCTGCGTGGGACATCCAACAGGTCGGCGTGGTGGCTGGGCACCAACGAACCGATGAAGTGAAAGTCGGTGGCATCCACGGTCTGGAATGCTTGGTCGCCGTTGTTTCCTTTGTCGAAGATCAGCGTGATATGTTCACAGGTGCGTGCCAGTTCCTGATAGCGGACACGCAGTTCCTCGGTGATGGTCTGGAAGATCGTGCAGTCCGGAACGTTGCCGGCATAGACCTTGTGGAACAACGGGATGTGGAAGTCGGTGCTGACCAGCATGCCCAGGCTCACTTGACGGAGGTCGTTACGTTTCTGTTTGTTGTGACCGCGTTGCGGCAATTGGCCTTCCGTGCAGGTGTCGATGAAGGTAAAAAAGTTCGTGCCGTCGTAGGCCAGGGTGCGGAGGGATAGCTGAAACTGTTCGATCAGACGCTGGGAGAGCTCGCGTTCGGCGGCGGCGATGTGCTGTTCCTCGACGAAATCGAGGTGATTCCAGAAAGACTGACTGGAGAGTTGGTCGGCAGCGGCGGGAAGAAAGCGTGGCAGTGCGGTGGTGCGATACCAATCGGCGAAGCGAAGTTTGCTGGTAGGATGAACGGCCCGGTTGATGACGGCCAGCAACAGATACTGTCCGACCGAAAGCCCTTGGCTGCGTTTGGGAATGTGTCGGTCGATTAGTGGAACGAGTCCGATGTGTTGGGCAAGATCGTAGAGTGCCATGACATCGCCGAAAGCGGCGATATCGACGGAATGAGGCTTGGGGGCGAGGTCTTGCTGCTGCTGAAGAGCAGCAGCAATGAGATCGTCAGCCGAGCCCAGATAGATGGTACGGACGATCTTGGGCTTGCCGTTAACGCGTTTGCATTCGCGGGCATAGTAATAAGTTTTGCCCCGAATGACCTTGGCAGTGAGGCTGGCCATAGAGTTCTTCCTTGATTTGTTACCATTCAGATGCCGGGATAACTTGTAAACTGGCGCTAGGCGGCATAATAATTGTGCCGGCAATCATCATTTTGTTGGTCCGCGATAAGTGATGGCCTGGCCTAAAGGAGAATAGATGCCAGAATATATCCGACTTTACCCGCGGCAGACTGATTCCAATGCATGTTTGTTTCGAATCGAAGAAGCACGAAAGCTAGTAGTCCGTTCCGACGTAAAGGACGACACTTGCTCCAGATGTGGCAAATTTGACGAGATGAAAGCATTGCAAAGCGGCCTGTACAACCGACCAGAAATAACGGTCAAGCAGGATTTCATTGGGTCGTGGGAACATTTTCCAATCATAAGCCTTAAGGCCAGACAGTTTTTGGATCCGATTGTCGGAGACGCCATCAAATATTTTGATTTGGCAACGAGCAGCGATTACTACATCGCATTGCCGGTTCACGTTATTCTTCCAGACGTGGGCAGCAGGTCGTTTCGGGCCATGAATCAATGTCCAATGTGCGGCAGATATTCCGAGTTGATTTGGGGAGCTACCCCATTCAATATGACTTCTGAAATAACGATCGGCGTGTTCCATCTCGAAAATCGAGCAGGAATAACGCCGGTGTGGGTGGTTAGCAAGAGTGTAAGCGTTTCCCTGCTGAAAGTCAGGCCCAGGCTCAAAGGGTTCGTAACTGATCCGCTGACAAGCGTGGTAAAGTTGCACGAATTGCCTTCGAAATGACAAGACATGAGCCTCTTGCACAAACCAGAGCCAAGGCTGGCTCAACGCGCATCACTTCAAGAAGGGCGACGAACTGCTGATGGTCGATGGGTGCGTTACGCCTTCAAATGCGCAATCATTTCCCTGCAAGCTTTCGAACAGTCCCGACAAGACTTCGCACATTGACCCATGTGCTTGTCATCGGGGAACTTCTCGCACGCCATGGCGCATTCATCACAGCATTTTGCGCAGCAATCGCAGCATATAACGGCGAAATTGCTGTTTCGAGCGCAAATGGTCGCTGCCATTTTGCAACACTCGGCACAATCCATGCAGGTTCGGAGGGTGGCGGCGTGGTCTTTCTTCCCCGTTTCCAACAACCCCAAACAGTGGGCAGCGCACGAATCGCATTGAAGCTGACAATCCGCGCAGGCCTTCGCGCAAATCATCATGTGGGCCGAGTGCATGTGAGGCTCATCGGCCTGAATCATCGCACCAGGGCGACCGAGCAAGATCAATGCGCAGAACAGACTTGACAAGATCGATTCTTTGGCCATTTTCATGAGGATTTCTCCTTGAATGCTTGTCGATTGCTCCGATGTTCCAGAAATAACATCGATCATTTCCGGCAATCGTCAATGACGCAAACTCAGTTCTTGGAATTGTAATTATCCAAATGCAGCATGGATCGTGCCAAAAGGCGGGAGAATTTCCCGTGAGTTTGGCATGCGCTTGAGAAAGCAGCCAACTGACAGAGCAGCACGCCTGAGAATGGAAACCAGAGACCAAATGGTGCGACAATTCCTGTTCTCTGTCTTCTGTCCTCTGTCCTCTGTTCTCTGTCCTCTGTCCTCTGGCGCGTTACTGAGGAGCCTTCTTCAACTCCTCAACCTTCGCGAGGATCGCATCGGGATCCTTATCCACTTTGGCCTTGCAGCCCTTGCAGCAAATGAAGACCGGCTTACCTTTAACGTCCAATTTGATCGGCGCATCCATCGAGCCAAGACGCTCGCCCGATACCGGGCAAAGACGTTGAGCCTCGGCTAGTTTGCGATCCTCCGGCGACAGTTTCTCAAGGCCGGCGCGGATTTTTTCTTCGTGGACAGCTTTTTCGTTGGCCGACGGTTTGTCGGCGAAGCCGAGCGGCAGCAAAGCTGCCAAGAATACGATCACAAATAGTCTCATTATGGACTCCATTTGGGTTGCAGTCTTTCGTGCAGATCGAATCCGGAAAAAGCTGATGGACAAGCGCTCATGACTCGGCCCGACCAAACGCTACGAACAAGATGCGTCGTGGTGGTCGAGTTTGCCGGTTCTAACACCGCACATTTTGGATTGATTGGGGTATTGTCAATTCGGATCGCGACGATTGTGGTAGACATACCGATTTTATCACCTACGCCCTCCGATGTATTCCGGTTCTGTCAATCTTACGCGGAGGAGGTAGTTTACCAAAACAAGGGAGTAAGCAATGAGGTTGGGACCCCTAATCTTGGCTTTGGCGACATTCAGTACTGGTTGTACCACGATTTCCCTTCAGCGAAACACACTTCAACAAGTCGAATCCCTGTCTGATCTGCGCTACCAGCAAGTCCTCTACAACCTCGCTGCGCTACACGAAAGCCCTGCGGTACTTCCGGCGTATGCAGCGATTACCGCCGGAACGACAACCATCAGCGACCAAGGAACCGTCAATCCTACGGGTGCGTTTGGACGAGAAATCATTAACAAGGTCGGCTCCACCGCTACCCATTTCACAGCCGGGACTCTCGATTTGATGGAGCAGCGCAAGATATCGCAGAACTGGAGCCTGGACCCGGTATCCGTGCCGGAAAAGTTGCAGGCAATGCGCTATGCCTGCTGGTGGGTTCTCTTCGGCCGGGAAAGTGTGATCGAAAAGGATAATGTTCACCTCGCCGCAAAACCGCCCAAGCCTACGGACCCAAAATCGCCAATTGACCTGAATAAAGTGGGCTACTACTTTGGCGTGGCAGACGATCTCGTTCAACTTGAGAAGCTGCACCCCGGTTGGTTGCAAGTGGGCTGCTTGAAGGAAGTACCAGTGAAAGCCAAATTCAAGGTCCGCAGCGGCAACACGTGGGCTTGGGTGACCGACGATGGGATGGCAGGGCTTACCGCTTTCACTCTTGTTATCCACAACATCGCCTGGTCTGACACCAATGGTGCCTTTTGGCCTGAACCAAACGTGGCGACGATCACCAAGCAAGGCCCCCTTCCTAATAATGGGCCCACGATAAAAGTCACCGCGTACGTTGACATCTACGGCAACCTGGTCGCTGATACCAGCAGCTATGTGGCTGGTTTTCCCTACAAGAAGCGCGACGACGACCTCGGTGCCAACGCATTTACACGCAGTATCATCACGGCCGCTGGAAGCAAGACGCCTTGACAAGTGTTCGATCTTTTGGGGCGCAAATGGGAATAACATAACCTTAAGGAGGAGCAGAAAATGCGACCGTTCTTTGTGGTCCTGCTTTTTGCGCCTTTCAGCGCGGGATGCACGACCGTTGCCTTGTCGAATGCCTCATTGAAACAAATCGCTTCCGTTACCGACCTTCGCTACCAGGAGGTGGTGGATAATTTGGCAGTGGTCGCGGCGAATGCAGACACACTGCCGTCTTTGATGGTCGTGGCGGACGGGCAAGCGAGCTTGGTCGATACGCTGAGCTTCGACGCCAAGACAATGTGGACGCAGGCAATGTTCAAAGGGTTTTCGTCGCAAAGCCTGAACCCGGCATTTAGCCGGAACCCCCAGCCCTACTGGACTCTGGCACCGATGGTTGACCTCCAAAAACTGGAAGCCTCTTGGCACGCCATGCGCTGGGCCTTGGGTCACCATCCGGAGCCTTCCGATCCCGGCACCAAAGTGCTGCGCCTTTTTCAGCTAGGCAATAAATTGTCGCTCTTACCACCTCCCGGTTGGGTGCATGTCGGCTGCTTGAAGGACGTACCGCACTCGACAGCCTACAAGTCGCACTGCCAGAACACTTGGGTTTGGGTCAACCCAGAGGATATGGAAGCGCTATCCACTCTCACGCTCGTGGTGCTCGACATCGGCACCGTCGATGTGACTTCTTTGAAGTCGCCCGATGACGGTCCTAATGCGAAAGTGAAAGTCGTTATCTCTGACAAAGAAAAGGACAAGAAAGACAAGGACAAGGAACTTTTCTCAAACACGATCGAGTTGGATAGCCAACAGGCAGTACAACTCAGCGACAAGACAATCAAGGTGAATTTGGACGGATTCTCATCACTTGCGGCTCCAAAGTCTTTGCCGGAATCCGTGATATTCAACCCTCTCGATTTATCGTCCCGACCAAGCGACGGCGGGAAAGGATCTATCAACTCGGAACCGAAACAGAAATCCATGAAGCCAAATTGAGTCGACAGACGACCGCGGCAGAAATAGTTTTACCCGTCATCAATAACTTTGTGGGCGGCTCCGCAGCGAATCCGCAAGAGCCGCACACGATGTAAGCGGATATCTCTTTCTGCCGCTCGCTTTTGCAGTGACACCGCCGACTTCCAGAGCGTTTCCGCCAAAAAGCCAATCTCTGCAAATCTTCATCGCAATCACTCCTTCTCCCGCATTCGCCTAAACCGGATTGCGCACCCCCGTGCCAAAGTCTCTCCCTTGGCTGCTTTTTCTCCTTTCAACGCGGCTTCGACGGCCGGTTCGAGGAAATTCGTTTTCGCGTCGGCCTCATTACTGCGGTCATCCATCGCGCCCATGTAGATAACCTTGCGATTCTTGTCGAGCACGAAGAATTCCGGGGTGTAATTCGCTCCGAAATCCTTGGCGATCTTTTGCGTTTCATCGTAAATGTAGACATAAGGATATTTTTTCTTTTCCGCCCGTACCTTCATCTTGTCGAGGCGGTCCTCGGCAATGGTATTCACATTGATCGCGACGACCGCGACTTTGCTCGCCGGCGCGGCGTATTTCCGGGCAAAAGCATTGATGCGGTTTTCGTAGTCGTTGGCGATCGGACAACTATTGCAGGTGAAAACCACCACCACGACATCCTTCTCCTTCAGATCGGCGAGAGAATGTTTCTTGTCGTCGGTGCCGGGAAGATCCTTCCACTCTGGAGCAGGATCACCCAGTTTAAGTTTCTTGTTGAATTCTCCCGCCATGACGGGAAAGAAAGTCCACACCGCACACAAACAGCTCAACAACACCTTCACAGCGGCATCTCCTTCAAGAATCGACTCAGTTGGGCTGGCCGTTATCGTCGAAAACGAGTTGAATACTAACGAATTCAACCTCAAGCTGTTATATGGTTATGGCGTCTTGTCTTCGATAGCTCGGACCACCTGGAGTTCTCATGTCTTCCACACGAATCCTGGCCTGGGTGACGGCCGGCGTATTCGGGCTGCTGCTCGGCCTGAATGCGGCCTCCTTTTGTGAAACGCCCCCACCCAAAGAACCGGCCAAAGCCTCGAAAACAAAGGTCTTTCGGCTCCAACATTGCGATCCCAACGAAGCAACTTCGCTGCTCAATTCATTGCTCGATTCGATTCCGAGAGATCCGGTGTCGCAACCGTTAATCCCGCAGCCGCAACCACAGCCCGGATTGTTTCAGGGTGGATTCGGAGGAAACCAGGGTGGGGCCCCGGCATATTCAACCGCTCAAGACGCACGCACTCGTGCGATCATCGTGCGCGGCAACGAAAAGCATCTGCAACTGGCAAGTGACTTCGTGACCGTGATCGACGTACCCAAGGGGAAGGCTCCGCCCATGGTAAAGACACTCCGCGCAGTGCAACTCAAGCATGCCGATCCGTTGAGCCTGGCGCAGACAATTGAAGAACTGAACTATAGCGCCAGAGTGATTTCCATGCCCGCCGCCAAAATGATCGTGTTCACCGGCAGCGAAGAAGTAATGAACGAGATCAGCGCATTGATCAAGGAACTCGACATCGAAACGCCGCCCGAACCCAAGACGGATGAACTTCGACCGCTGGTAAACGACCCATCCCCGCCAAAGAAGGGCATGTGAATAATTCCGAGTCCTTTATGAGTTCCAAGTTCCAAGTTCCATTGTTTTCACCTTAAATCGATCACGGTTTCACCGCTTACATCGACGGTCAGGCGCATTCGTCGGGCCTTTGCACGACCGCTTGTGCCTCCCGAACCTTTGCGGCCAGCAGATTGCAGACCTCCGCGAATGCTGCTTTGGACGGCAGCATGGAGCCGTTGATGATGTACTTACCGCCAGGATGCGTGACATACAAAAATCGCTGCCGGCTGATTGTTGCCTCGGACAGCGCTAGAATATCCCGGTAGATGATGTCCAGTCGGCACTTACGATCTTATCGTATCAGACAATGCCATTTTCGACCCCCGACAGGTTGCTTCAGGTCGGTTGCTCCACTCCAGGCTGACAGCGCGGCAGAATAATCTGCTGGTAAACCTCATTGGTCGTCGCCGCCAGGGGTACAGTTCCGAAAGCGGATAACCACTCAGCCCTTCTGATGGCAATGTAGTGCGTGGAAATTGCCGAGAAACTTGCAAAATCATTCGTGGAGAACCAGCCGGCATGTTCCAGTGGGACATCATCGCAAATCTTGGCTACCATGCCGAACCGGACCATCAGGTCTTGTACGAATGCCAGAAAACTCGAAACTACCGAAGTCGGATGGCAAAGCGTGAATCGACACGACACGCGCAAAGGGTCATCTTGCAACTCGACTTCGAGAACATGCCGGCCATCGTCTTGGAGATAACAAGTCGATTCTGGCGTCAGGACGGAATCTCGGTCGGGTCGGATGCCGGGAAGCTCTCGAATGGCTTTATCGGCTTCAAGATAGTTGGCCCGTCCGCCCCGGAGTTCAACGCGAAACGACTCAAATCCCATATTGCGCTCCAGTGAGTTGGACTCGCCAACCCATTCGCATCGTACCATACGATGATGCTATTTGTCCTATGATACCTCCGGCAGCACATCGATCCAATCGGAAACGGGGCCTTCATTTGTGAACTTTGTAAGCAGCAGGATACCGGTCATAGGCAGTGCTCGTGACTCCGTTTCGCAATGACCCAACAAAAAGATTGGGGGATTGAACGATGGACACGCTAATAACGCCCGTCTGACCGGGTTTCAACAAGCCCGCGTGAATGACCACCGCTGCAAGGGTCGAATCGGTTGTGTACACATCGGTTCCCCACACGGACCCAGCTGGATTGGCGGTCACCTTGAAACGGAACGTCTTGCCAATGTGTGCTTGCAGATATCCCAAATTAGCGGGTGCCGGCTCAACATTCGTCGTATCCTCAACGGCGACGCTGTTCTTGCTAAGCAGCGTCATGACGTGCACCAGCTGAAACTGGACCTCTCCGAATTGCAGCGTCATTGCTTTAAGACTGTTCGCTTCGATTTTGCCTGCGATTTTCGAATGGGCAGTGTGAACGACATCGAATTCGCGCTCTTTGAGCAGTTCGGGCGAAACCGTCTCCTCCAGTTTCTTGACCAGTGCCTCGGCCCTGCCGGCGATCTCCGGGTCGGAATGCTTGGTTGCTTTCATTAGAGCGGGATAAGCTTTTTCCTTCAGTCCCAGCAAAATCTCGCCGGCGCGTTCGCGAATACGAAACTGGGAATGACCCAAATCCGCCAGTGCCGTTTCTATTCGCTTGGCGGCAGCGTCCGGAATCCGCAGGGCGAAGTCAATTCGCTGGATGTCGGCAACGGGAATATCGAGCTTCCCAAATTTGGTAATCAGGGTGATGCGCTCATCTTTGAGCGTGAGCTTCATGACGCTGCTGTCGGTAAAGTGCACTTCCAGACCGGGTTCTTCGGTTACCTCGGCAGCGGGCTGGCGAATCTTCTTCGCCGGCTGATCCGGCTTCGGTGCCCGCAGGGCGGGCGGCACATCAGTTTTCTTGAGTTCGGGCACCTCCCGCGCTGGACCCTGCGAAAAGGCCGGCACCTGGAAAAACCCAGCGACAAGGGCCAATAGACCGGTGGTTGCAATCAATCGTGTCCGCCTCTCAGAAAAGCTGAAACAGCTCATGATTTCTCCCAATCATAGGTGCAACATTGAAGGTGAGTTACATTTTATATTCCCAGGACTTCCACGAATCCAAAGCACGATTGTCGCCTCAACCCTGGAGATCAAGCAAATGAATTTGTCGTGAACTGTTACGAGCAATTCTCGCATCGGGTAGCAGTTCAGGGGTTGGAAGTGATTTCCAATCGTTCGCCGCTGAGCCGCGAACGATGGTCCAAATTCTAAAACATTTTCAACCACGAAAAGCACGAAAGCCACGAAAAAAGACCAGAACTTGAATTAGTTGTCTTTTTCGTGACTTTCGCGTTTTTCGTGGTAGCAATTCTTCGGTCACATTCAGTCGGAAATGTTGCCGAGGAAGGTTTCGTAAGCAACGCGGTCAGTACCTTCCTTCTTTTGCAGGTCGGCCAGTTTGTTATCCAGTTCGGTCATTTCCTTTTCCTGTTTGGTGAACTTCGCCAGGTATTCTTTGTAAATGTCCGAATCCTTGGGGAATTCACGCAGGTTTTGACGCAGACGATCCTGGTCCCTCGTGATCGTGTTGATCCGAACTTGCAGCGTCCCGATGTCCCGGCGCGTGCTGTCCCATACTCCCTTGACCTTCAACGCTTCCTGCAACTTGGCTTTCAGTTCCGGCGACGCTTCATTCAAGTTGATGAAGAAGCGAATCTGATTGTCGGCGTTGTTGGTCAAAGTGACCGAAGAACCCTGGGTTCGCTCTTCGCGGACGGTGTAGCTCAGATCCTTTTTGCTCGGAACCGAAACCTGGAATCGGAACACATCGGAAGCTTCTTCAGCAGGCTTGTTGTCGCCGACGAAGCCGAAGCCCTGCCCCTTGCGGTTGGGGTGTTCCAATAACAGCACGCGATCGGTCGTGGATCGATTGCTGATGTCGTAGACCTTTTCTTCGCGGATCAGGGTTTCCGTATAAATGATGCCTTTATTGGCCTTCACCTTGGTGATCCTGGTCGCAAAGTTACCGTTTTTGACGCTCACTTCTGTGCCCTGGTCGATGGCGTAGGAGACGAGCCGTTCTTCTCCAGGTTGGAGATCGAGAATGCGCGTATCGCCGGCATAGGTCGAGCCTTCAAAAACAGTGATCGGACCCTGGGACAGGTGCATGCCCGAGGTATTCTTGAACTTCAGACCCAAGAGCGGGTGCTTGGCTTGTACGCTCGGGTTGTAGATGCTGATGCGCTGGCCGTCGATGTCCTTGTTGACGATCGGCAACAGCGCGGATTTCTGACGCCCCAGGTTTACGGGCTGATCGATCACATATTGGAAGTAATCGCCAAGCTGGGAAGCATGGGCCACCGAGTTGGCTGCACCCAGGTTCATACGCCCATTCATGTTTTCGCCGAGTTGTCGCGCGAAATTGCGATCGCGTGCCACATCGACCGAGCGACGAACCGCATCCATCTCCATCATAGCCGCTTCATCAAGAGCTTCGCCCTTGGCACCTCCGCGATAGGCGGCTTTCTTTTGCAGAGATCCTATAGCCGCCACGGCTCCTGAGGGCCCCATTCCAGGTACGCTTCCATTCCGTGCGATCGCGCCCGAATATGTGGGTGGACGAAGCGACGCAAACAGTTCCGGCTCCACGGTAGGCCGACTAATGTAAAGTGGGTTGTACAGGTCCATCTTGAAGGAAATCGGCCGGCCTGAGATCAGAGCCATCTCGACGCCGCTCCAGTCCTCATCGGTCGGATTCTCGACAACCGCCCAACCTTGTAAGAACGGCTTCTCTTGCTTATCGAGGACGAGGCGATAGCTGGTCTTCCAGATCGGGTTTTCGATGACGTAGCCGACCTGAACCTTGCGCTTGCCTTCGCCGCTGAAGTGCAGACTAACCGCCTTCTTTTGGGAATCGTGACTCAAAGCGAGAGTTTCGAGCGCCCGTCGCATTTCGTTTTCGAGAATGGGATTCATGAAGCGAATGCGTTGCGTTTCGTTGAGTTTGATGTTTCTCATCCCTTCCGTGCACCACAAGTTCAGAATTTCAATATCCTGGCCGCCGTCCTTGCCGGCGACTTTTTGATGTTCAACACCCATGATGGTGCCGCTGACCGTGCCGGGAGCCGACCGCGGTTTGCTGCATCACGACTTCGACTTTTTCGCCGCGCGCCTGATTCAGGATGTTGCCGAAGGTGGGATTGCTGTTCAGGTTGATGGCAAATGACTTCAAGGTGCGATCGATCGGATCGCGGCTATCGTAGGTTACAGCAGAAACGCGGCCTTTCTCGGAGAAATCTTGCAGGACCATGGACTTGATGAGGTCGTTGATGTCCTGTTCGGGGAAGGTCAGATCGACGCGAACGTCGCCCTCGACCTCGGCAGACCGGGCAAAGTGCCCGACGCCCGATGAAAACAGAATGACGCGGGAAATCGGCAGGGTGGTAACCGGCTTCAGGTCGGGTTTCCCTGCGGGTTTATCGGGCGCAGCATTGACCGACAAGAGAACCGCGGACAACGACACGGCCCCAATGACCGGCGCGAGCCATAACAGTCTACGCATGTTTACCTCCAGGAATAGAAATGGAGAGCGTCCTAAGATTAGACGAGCGAGCTGAGCGAAAAGATGGGTCAATCCTGGAGGCGATCGTTTTTCGATCGCCCAGTTCCAAGTTAGACTGGAAGGAGAACCGCCAACATCACTGCTACACCGATGAAGACGAGCATTGCTGAAATGATCCAAGCATACAATGTCGACGTCATATTCGCATTCTGCGTGCGGCCTGATGCTTTAACCTCTAAAGTCCGATCCGATGAGTCGTCGATGCCGGACCAGACATTCTCAGCTGCCGGGTTCCCGACCGTAGGCATCGGCTCGACTCTAATAATCGCCGGGCCAGGCTGCCGGGGCGGTTGATCGACGTCGCGCAATGCCTCGACAACTTCAATGGCCGTTTGAAACCGCTTGGCTGGATCTTTCTCGAGTAGCCGATGGATGACATTTGCAAGGGCAGCTGGTACTTGCGGATTGAGTTCTTGAACCGAAGTTGGCTCATCCAGGCAGATCGAGAGCAGAATCGACGTGAAGCTGCGGCCCTTGAACGGGATTTTGCCGGTGCAAATCCGATACAGCACACTGCCGAGGCTAAAGAGATCGCAGCGCGCATCAATTTTGTGGGCGTTGGCTTGCTCGGGCGACATGTAAGCCGGCGTACCCGTGAGGGCACCACTCTGTGAAAGACCGGCAGTTTCACCTTCCAGTCTGGCCAGACCGAAATCGAGAATTTTAACCCGGCCGGAGGAACCTTCCAGCCAAAGGTTGCCCGGTTTGATGTCCCGGTGAATCACGCCGACCTTGTGAGCTGCGGCCAATCCTGCTGCCGTCTCGCGGGCAATCCGAAGAGCCTCGGCGATCGGCAATCGTCGTTGCCGCGACACTTGGTCGGCAAGCGACTCTCCATGCAATAATTCCATCGCGAGAAAGGGAAGGTTATTCTCTTCTCCGACCTGATAGATGGCGACGACGTTTTCGTGATGAATCGAGGCAGCTGCACAGAGCCTCCCGAAGAAAACGCTTGCGCAACGGGATTGCCGGCCAAGATTGGCAACATGACTTTGAGAGCGACTTTCCGCCGCAGAATTCGATCCTCCGCCTTGTAGACAATTCCCATGCCGCCATGACCCAATTTTTCCAGAAGTTCATAGCCGGTCATCTGAAAGTCATTCAAGGTCAACAATTCACCAGGACCGCCGCCAATCTCGACCTCCTCCGTTGGTTCCGAATTCGCAACAATGGACCAAGCGGGAAAACTCTCCGTAAGGCTCGGGATGCTCGAAGTGAATCCCGGATCCATTACTTCAGTAGTGGTCGGTGCGCAGTCGACTTTTACATCAGCGCGAATTCGGTCGGGTGTTGAATTTTTGTGGATGCTGGAGTAGGGCATTTTTTGGGTTCCGGGCTTTTGAAATTACTTGTCAATTCGTTCGAATGATTTCGACTCAACAATTACTTCGCTGCTCAAAGTAGTTTTGAAAAAGCATTGAAGTTAGAGGGCATCGCAAGGTGGAGGGTGGGGGGATCAACGTGGGATTACTATACGCAGATGTGCGATTTCATACAAGCCCGAAACGATCGAAATCGGCAGCAGCAGTCATTGCCTCGCTTCCAACAGGCCTGGTTGTGGTGGCAGCGCCGATCGTGCGAGATGTAGGGCGGCTTGGCGCGTTCCGCAAAGCTTCCACCCACCTTTGCACAAAAACTCCAAATCACAAATCCCAAATCCCAAACAAATCCCAAATCACAAATCCCAAACGAAGCCGATCTCGTTGCACAGACTCATTTTGAGATTTTCTCTTCGTTTGGGTGTTGAAAGTTGTTTGGAATTTGTTGATTGTGATTTGGAGTTTTTGTGCAAAGCCTCCACCCACCCTACCAATCCGCTCATGCAGTTACGGGTTTATTTCGTTCGCTTTTTTCTCCGTCTCCTTGGTAAACGCATGCAAATTTTCCAGGAGTGCCCCGATCTGTTCCTGTACATCCGATGTCTGATTGACAATTAAGGTTTTGGTGATTGGATAATACTCGATCGTGCCCGCGCCACCGACTTTAGACCAACTCTGCGTGGCCGATGTCGCTTCAATCAACTTGATTAATTTCTCCGCGGCCTTGGCGTGATCTCCCGTGCCGACGATCGGGCGACATTATAAATCTTCTGGATCAACTTCCCGCGCGCCCTTTCTCGGTCGTCACCCGGATGACGTTCTCTTCGACGACATAAGCGAGTCGATTTAATTCCAACAGATACTTCAGCACGGTCTTGACCGTAACGTCATTGAGCCGAAGGTTTACAGGTTGCTTGGGACTGATTTGCTCATCGCCGAGCGCTCGCACATCCAAAACCATGTTGAGATCGGTTAGCTTCTGCAATGCCTCCAACACCTCATCGAATGGCTTGTCTTTGAGGTCGATGCTGACGATCCGGTTCAATTTTTCCTCGACCAGCCTTTTTGTTTGGGGCACACCGCCGGTTCTTTTCGGCGGAGATTTGGAGTTCTCGACCCGAAGCCGAGCCTGGACCCCTTCGATGGCTGCACCCCAACGTTTCTCATCATCGGTGATTCGGATCTTGACGATGTTCGATTTCAGCTTCCCTTCGAGGACAACCTTCCCTGAAATGACTCTCTCGCGCGAGACCCAGTAAACCGCCTGAATGGAATAAGTACCTGTGTCGAAATGCCTGCCGCGATGCAACACATTTCCCTCCAATAACTCCGGCCAGCGTTCCAGCCTGGCCGTATGAATGTAGACCTCGCCAGGCTGAAGGGTAATCGTGGCGGGTTTTCTGAGAGCAGGGAAATCTTCCTGGTCGAAGCCCCAGGGATGATTGGTCAGAATATGGTCGATTTTGGGCTTCCGTTCCGGCGTGACCAGAAAGGAAGTTAGCCAATAATCGGAGATATTGGAGCGATGTTGCAAGACCCTCTGTTCTTTAAGGCCCACGTTCTGCAATACCAATTCCACGGTCACGGATTGTTCCAAAGGAGACTTGAAATCGGATTGTCGAGGACGGATCCCGAAGCGCAACCCATCGACCTCATCGCCCCATTCGGCGGGTAATTTGAGGTTGGCACGGATTTTCTTTTCCATCTCCGGTTCGTAGGGTATGAACCAACCTTCCGGCTGAAGCGGAGAGACGATCGACCGCTCAGTCCCCTCCTCTTCTGCTTTCAAAAAACAGATCCATCGTTTACTGCTATCCTCCGGAATCGAGTGGTGCCCTAACCTCTGAATCGAGTCGATCAAGCCGATCGGTCCCTTGATAACTTTCCACTCTTTGCGTCCCTCAAGAATCACGATGCGATCGGCTTCATCAACCATCTTGGCAATGCTGAGGGGCAATCCTTCTTGGGGTAGTCGCTTGATCTGGTCCTTGGCTAAATCGACGGACTTCCTATCGGCCGGCTTATCCTCGGCCTTTCCTGAATCAGTAAGGAACGCAGTTGTGCCGGTGCCAATCAGTCCAAGAACAAAAACCAATCCAAGAAGCGAAAATTTCGTTGACATCGTACGCAGTCCTCCTTCGACCAGGACGGCTACCGTGCCGTTCATGGTTCCTGTGATTGCAGCGTGTGTTGTGGTTTGAATCATGGCCGAGGAGACAGCCTCGGTCAACAGAACCGTGGGTAATGCAGTCGCCAGCGAAAGACCTCGACCTTCTAACCGAATCCGCAGACGATCCCGTCCACGTTCCAGGCGGCCTCGCAAGGTACTGAGACTCCAGCCTAGCTCCTGGGCGGCTTCGTCGCGAGTTTTGCCCTGAAGATAACATAACACCAACGGCAGCCGAAGTGCCTCCGGAAGCCGGCGAAGCTCCTGATCGATGACTTGCTGTGCCTCGCGCCAGGTCAAATCGGGTTCGCTATCCATCTGCGTTAGTTCTACCGGCAAAGGTTGCTGGTCTCGTCGCCGTTCTCGAACCTGTTTCAACTTACTGGCAATTCGAAAAGCAACCCCGTGCAGCCAGGAACTCAGCGATTCGCGTTTGTGAATCGAGGCTGCCTTGCGAGCCAGGATCAAAAACGTCGCCTGACAGGCATCTTCGGCATCGTGTTGATGTTGAAGTACTCGCCGGCAGACACCCAGTACCAGGGTGGCATGTCGTTCGACGAGCGCTGAGAAAGCACTCTCTTCTCGATGGGTAATGAAACGGCTGAGTAATTCGCGATCGGGCAAACTATCGCAGGAAGGGTTACCTACCAGTTTTTGGAGATGTTGCAGAACCGGCTGAAGTCGATTGACAGTCATGGATCGCAATCCGAGTACAAAGTTGTCCTATCTATTAGTACCCGGAAGGGGCCGAGGCGACACGCTCCTGAGATGACAAGGTTCGGAAGATGACAAGGTGACAAGGTGACAAGGTGACAAGGTGACAACAATTGAGCCTGTCTTTGAACATTGATCTTGTCTGAACACAATCAACTATTTCTCCGGTTTATTTGGTCACCCGGTCACCTTGTCACCTTGTCATGCTATTTTTTCTCCGTTCGCCGTTTCCAGGACGCTTTCCACAATTCAATAATGTTGTCGCGCCGATCGTCTGGACTTCGGACGTAGGCTCCGGCGAATTCCTTCTCTCCATCCGGATCCAGCTGCGCCAGCCGCATCAGCGACAGTTCCCGCACCGCTATCTTTTCGTTTCTCAAATACTCGAATAGTGCTGCGAATGTCCCTGGATTTTTGGCATCGGCAGCGGAGAAAGGATGCAGTAACTGCATCACCGTTCGGGCTTGCGCCTCAGAGTATTCTTTTGTTTCCATTAGCATCTTGTAGAACATTAGATCGCGTTCTTGTGCTTGTGCTGTCCAGTGTAATGTGGCACGAACCGCCCAAAATCGAATGAGTGGGGAATCATCCCCAAGTGCTGCTGCAAGACTTTCAATATCGTCGATGGCTCCGAAGCAGTATACGGCAAGGATTTTCAGCGGTGGCGATCCTTTTTCGTCCTTGAGAATGGCTGCGAAAAGCACTTGAGGAATCGATCCTTCCTTCAATACCTTCCGGGCCACCTCTGCCAGAGCATTTTGAAACTCCTTGATAAATTCCTTGGGAGTTTTCGCCGGCATTTCGGTACCCCACCACGTTAGCTCCCCCTTGTCCTTGATCTGCACGGGGTCAATGACGCCAGGCCCTTTGTTGTCCCAATCGATCCGCGTGGGGGCCGGGAGCATGGGGAAATCCTTGAAGCCGACGTGCACTCCTGCTTTGCCTTTCAAAATACCGAAGAAAACTTCCGCAGTGGGCGATTCACCTCCAGGCTCCTTCGAAAAAGGAACTCCGGGTTGATAACTCCCCATCAGATCAACGGCGATTTCCGTGTCCTGATCCAGCAAGGTGATGTCCCAAACTTCGTCCTTGAACCGCAGCCGAACCTTGGAGGGTTTCACTTCCTGGCCCTTCGCCACGGAACGAGTAATGAAAACCCTGCCGCTGACGAGAGTGAAATCGGCATCGAAATCCTTGGGTGGAACGTGCAGAATGATCCGGCTCTCCAGCAAGTCGAGCACCGAATAGAGCGAAAAGATCGGCAGGTTTCCCCACAACCGGAGCTTGACACCGCTGTCGAGTTGGACATCGGTGCGGTAACCAGGCAGGCTGACAAGGGTATCGGCGGTATTGAGGTTTTTTGCCGGATCAACGGGAATCCAGCGGTCAGTACCGCGCGGTCGGCGCATCACAACAGTATCGTTCGATAGGAGATGACCAATCTCGCGACGTTCCGGGTCGGGCCTGGGAATCGACACCGGAACAGCGGGCTTCTCTTTGGGTTTTGGTTCCTTGACTACCTTCGGTTCCGGCTCCACTTTAGGATTGTTCTTCTTGACTTCTATTTCTTTGTTGTTGTCTTCCTTGACCTCGGGTTCATTCTTCTGGTCGAGCTTGGGTTTTTCTGCCACGACGCGTGGAGGGGGAAGTACGACCTCGTTAGAACTCGAATGATTGGCTGTCGAATTGGCGGCCACGGAGATATAGCCCTGCCGGCCGGCTACAGGCGTGGAGGGCAGGGTAAGCCAGACCGCGATGCCGAGCAAGGTCATCAACACGATGGAACCGGCGACAGCAATGAGCCGTTTCGACGATGTCAGCCCGAGCAGTAACGCATCGTCATCGGCGGATTCCTCAATCAGCGCATCCGGATCGGCGATGCCGGCGACGTTGGTACTCGGTGCAGACTTGCGATAGGGAATCGACTCCCGGCCCTTGACAACGCGATACATCCGTTGCCTGGCGGTCGGCGGCACACGGACGGGTTCTCCGAGAACGAGGGTCAGGATTTGATGGCAGGCCGCGATTTCGGCGAGCCTGCTATCGGATTCGATCGCCTTTTCCTCGACATCCGAAAGTTGCTCAGCAGGCAAGACGTTATCGAGATATTCGGCGACCGTATTGGGATCGGCGGTTGAGTCATCGTCACCGGTGACGGCGGGCGTTCCGATACCTCGGCGACGGGTCACCTTTTTGATGCGCTCGACGATTTCTTGAGCGCGATCGCTCTCGGCAACTTTTTCGCCGATGCCTTTGGTTTGACCGGCTTCGAGCGTGTCATTGAGATAAGCCAGCAAAGTGCGTAAAGTCAGGCGCATGATGGAGCCTCGCGTTGAGGTGCGAATGTATCAGCTTTTACTGATATTCCGGCCAGGATTAGGAAACCATGAGCGGGATTGAGTCAGCGTCAAGTTGTTAGAGCTATGATAGCAAATAGGCGGGTTGCTCCGTAAGGGGCAAATATCTGAGGTCAGAAAACATCGATCCGGTAGGAAGTCATCCAGGTCGGATAATTCTCCAGTCGAATCCAAAAAGTCACGAAGACTCGTTCAATGGACTTTGAGCTAGAGTTTGGACGGGATCGGGTCGTCAAACTCGAAATTTGCAAACGAATTCTTCGTCTCATCCGGAGTCAGCAGCAGCACGGTGCTGATGTCGCTCTGCACGTCGTCCGACAACTTCCCAAGATAGTGCCAGACCTGTTGACTTCGATGAGGTTTCGCTTGCCCGGCAAAGCTTGTATCAATGATGCGGATCCGCACGGAAACCGAGTTCTGGCGATAGAGATCAATACGTGCCTGAAGATGGTCGGCGTTGTATTGGTTTAGAACCTCGGTAATCTTGTCAATCACGTCGTCGGATTGCCCGCGTGGAATGTTTACTGCCATTACTATATTCTCCCATCGGCCCATCGGATGATGAACTGCTCAGCGTGCGTGAAAGTGATGCCGCCGATGACAAATGGTGCCCGGTGCCATTGGCTGAGTTTGCTCTTCCAGAAGAATGTGAAGGTTTCCGTCATCGATTGATACCTCCATCGAGTCAGATAACATCAATGGGGTAGGTTGTCATCCAGATTTCGATTTGCCGGAAGCGCTCCTTGAGTTGGTTCTTGTATGCCACGAAGAATTCGCGGGTTTCTTCGCTGTCCGACACGTCAACGAATATGCGAACTAAATCATCGCGATAACTCAGGCTTTGATGCTGCCATTGTCCGCGAATAACTTGCGTTTCCCAGGATACGGCTCCAAAGCGCTGCTCTAACTCGGCCAGTGTATCGGCGATCAGGGATTCAGAAACAGGTTCGCCGTCGTTAAACCGCAGTGGGAGAAGAAATTCGTACCTGCGGAACATATCGCTCATAGGTGGTCGGTCCCTCGACGTAAAAGGAGATTCCCTCAAGGGCCAGGGCAGCGAGCGCCTCCGGCGGCACGATCATCTCACCTGTTGCAAAACTCTTGCAGGAAAAACGACCGGGCAGGAAGCCCAGGGCGCGATGTTTCGATGCCGCATCTGGAAAGCGAATGGTAATCATAATTTTGATTCTACAGTCGGTTTTTGCAACACACAAGCCTCTTCTTCAGCAACATTCAGACTGCCCTTTCTTGTCGGAGCAGTTGGACCCAGCGTTGCCAGCGTTCATTGCATAAATCCGTGGAATATTCGCCTGACCAGGATGAGCACCCTACGCAATCACTTCCTTAATCAGATTCCCATGCACATCGGTCAACCTCATGTCTCGCCCGCCAAACCGGAACGTCAACTTCTTGTGATCGATTCCCAGGAAGTGCAGCATCGTTGCATGCATGTCGTGCATTTCCAGTTTGCCCTTCACGGCCTTGTAGCCCCATTCGTCGGTTTCGCCGAAAACTGTGCCGCCCTTTGCTCCGCCGCCTGCCATCCAGATCGTGAAGCCGAAGGGGTTATGGTCGCGCCCATCGCCGCCCTGGGCAAAAGGGGTTCGTCCAAACTCTCCGCTCCAGATCACCAGCGTTTCCTTCAACAGGCCGCGCGCTTTCAGATCTTTGAGTAACCCAGCGATCGGTTGATCGACGGCGCGGCAATTGTCCTCGTGGCCTCTCTTCAGGCCGCCATGCTGGTCCCAGCGATCGTGCCCCACATTCGGACAGGTCAATTCAATAAACCGCGCTCCGCGTTCGATAAGCCGCGCGCAGTCAGGCATTGCCGTCCGAAGGTCTGCGTGTGCGGATACTTGGCATCCAGACCGTAAAGCTTCTTCGTTGCATCGCTTTCGCCCTTAATGTCCATCAACTCCGGCACGGCCGTTTGCATCCGATAAGCTGTCTCGTAGTTGGCGATGGCCGATTCGATCTCATCTGCTTTGTTGAGCCGATCGGCGAAGCGGGTATCGAGTTCCTTGAGCAAGGCGAGTTTATTCTTCTGTGTCATCGGGTTCGCTTCGCTGGGCTTGATATTCGATACGGGTGGATCGCCGGGACGAAATACCGATCCCTGGAAGGCAGCGGGCAAAAAGCCACTGTTGAAATTATCCAGGCCGCCGGGCGGTATCAGGCCGCCGTTGAGAATGATGAACCCCGGCAGATTCTTGTTCTCGCTGCCGAGGCCATAGCCCATCCATGCGCCCATGCTGGGTCGGCCCTGAATGCCCGATCCGGTGTGCAGGAAATAGTTGGCGCTGGTGTGTTCGGGAAACTTGGAAGTCATCGAACGGATCACGGCCAGGTCATCGACGCATTCCGCAAGATGGGGAAATAGATCGCTGACCCAGATGCCACTCTTGCCGTACTGCTTGAACTTCCACGGTGATGCCATCACTCTGCCGATGTTGTTGAATTGCGTCGGCTCAACCTTGAACACCGAGTGTGGGTCTTTGCCGTTGTACTTCTCCAACATTGGTTTGTAATCGAAGGTATCGACTTGCGATGGGCCACCGTCCATGTAGAGGAAAATGACGTGTTTCGCCGTGGCGGGATGGTGCTGAACCGGTTTGCGATCCGGGGAGCTGTGACCTTGTTCGGCGAGCAATGCGGACAGAGCGACCGCGCCGAAGCCATTGGCACAGCGCTCGAGCATCTGCCTACGGGTTGGATGGAATAATGGGTTCATGGTAAGTAAATGAACTCCTTCACGTTGAATAGCACGTGCGCCAGATCGCCCCAGAGGGCAGGATCGTTCAGAGGTTTACCGGTCGTTTTGGACTGATTTTCGAGGAAAGCGATCGCCTGTCGAACTTCCTGTTCTTGCGGCGGACGGGCAAACGCCATCTGATACATCGTCGTGATTTTGACTGAGGGCGAAGCCGACATCGATGCAACTTTCTTGCCCCAAAGGTCGGCCTGTTGATGGACGAACGGATCGTTCAAGAGGATCAATGCCTGAGCTGGCACATTGGATACGGTGCGCCGACCGACTGTGGAAAAGGGACTCGGCGTATCGAAGGCCAGCATCATCGGCGACAGGAAATTTCTGCGCACGGCGATGTAGATGGTTCTGCGACCATCGCCATCGATCGGGCCGCTGCCCGGTCGACCGCGACCATCGAGAAAGCTGGTCAAATGAAGCGGCACCGAGGGGCCGTACATCTTCTCGTTGAGCCGACCTGAAACGCTTAGCATCGCATCGCGAATCGCTTCGCCTTCCAGCCTGCGGAGCCGGGCCTTGTGGAGAAGAAGATTCTCAGGGTCCGTGGCATCGGCCTTGGGATCGCCGACCGTTGACATTTGATAGGTTCTGCTCAGGACCAACTCGCGGATCATTTTCTTCGTGGACCAGCCATTGCCGGCGAATTTCTCCGCCAAATAATCGAGCAACTCCGGATGCGTCGGCAATTCACCCATCTTGCCGAAGTTGTCCGTGGAAGCGACGATCCCCCGACCAAATAGATGATGCCAGATACGATTGACCATCACCCGCGTGATAAAGGGATTGGTTGTGGGGTCGGTCATCAACTGGGCCAGGTCGAGCCTGCCGCTACCCACAGAGTTTTTAAGTCCCGCCTTGCCGGTCAGGGCTTCAAGGAATCGGCGCGGAACCACCTCGCCGGGTGCCTTGTGGGAGCCGCGAATAAAGACGTGTTCATTTTCCGGGCTGCCATCTTGCATCGCAGCTGTGAGACGAGATTCCGTCTTGATCTGGGCAATCAAACTGGCTTGTTCCTTGATGAATGGCTCCGCTGCGGCAGAGATGACCTTTGGATCGGCCACCATCAGTTCCGGGTGTTGCAATAACCAGTTAGCCAGCTTGGTTGTGTCCAGGGCATTGTCGGAACCGATTACCTTGTCGGTTTCGATTTGACCTAGAACTTGCTCGAACAGTTGCTGGTAAGACTGGGCCAGTACCTTCGTGGAATCCGCATTCAGCAATGCCGCGACCGACTCGTTCTTGCGGTCGAGCGATGCCGGTGGTCCATCGCTTTGAACCACCGTTCCCAGTGCAAACTCGCCCTCGCCGACAGCGGTGAATTCCAGATGGACTCGATGGTCCTTGTAACCAGACAGATCGAGGCCAACCCACTGCCATTTCCCGGCGGTATTGAAGCCGGTAAAGAGATGTCCGTGCAATGGCCCAGTGATGAGTGTGTGAGAATCGACCGCTGCATAGATTCGACCCGTTCCCTTGACCCAGTAGAAGATTCTCCCACTTTTCAGACCGAACGTGGGCGTGCGAATGGTATTGCCGGCGCGAACCGCACCCCCCAGCGAGCCATGTTCCAGTTCGGCACCGGGGGCGATTTTCTGACGATTCCAGACGGGGTCCTTCGTTGCGGCAGATGTTTCGCAAAACGATACGACCGGGTGGGTATTATCCATTCCGAAACGAGGCTCGCCGACCTGAGTGGGTCGAGTGCCAAACGAGACATCATCCGGCATCCAGTCGCCGGGTTTTTCATGAGAGTAATCGACGATGATTTCTGCATTCTTCAAGATGCTCTCGACGCTGGGGTTGTTCTTGAACGAATCCTTGAGTCGATTCTTTTCTTCCCAGTTTTTCGCCAAAGTTGCCCAGGGATAGAACGGATCGCTTCCATCCTTTGCGGCTTTTTGCAGATGAATCAACCACCCTTCCAGCAGCAGCGGATCGAGCTTGCGCATCTCCGCAAGTTGCTTGCGCTTTTCCAAATCGAGCAGCCTGGCGTCTTGTGCTGCCAGAAGATACTGGGCCAGTTGCTTTACGTTGGGCCGTATCGATTGCACCAGCGCCTGTTGTAGCTTGGGTCGGTGCAGGAACCTTAACTTGGCAAGTTTCGTGGCGATGTCCTTGTTGGTCTCCATACTGTCGAAACGTGCGAGCCGATAGTTTGTGCTGCGCAAGAAACCGAACAGGGCGTAATAGTCCTTGGTCGAAATCGCATCGAACTTGTGATCGTGACAGCGCGCACAACTCACCGTAAGACCCAGGAAGGTCTTGCTGAACACATCGATGCGGTTATCGAAGCGGTCGGCCTCATCGCCACGAATATCTACGGGAGAATGGACTTCTTCACCCAGGAACCAAAAGCCGGTGCCGATGATCGATTCGTTAAAACCTTCCTTTGACCGGCGAGGTTGCTTCAGCAGATCGCCCGCGATGTGTTCGGTGACGAACTGGTTGTAAGGGACATCCTCATTGAGCGCCCGGATAACATAATCGCGATATTGATAGGCGTTGGGGATGCTGGGATCGAATTCGTGACCGCGCGATTCGCCATAGCGCACCAAATCGAGCCAGTGCCGGCCCCAGCGTTCGCCGAATTGAGGAGAGGCGAGCAGCTTATCGACGACATCTTCCAAAGCCCGATCGGGCTGACCGGCATATTCCTTGACGAACTTTTCCACCGCTTCGGGCTTGGGCGGCAAACCAACGATGTCGAAATAGACTCGGCGGATCAACGTGCGCGGATCGGCTTCTGGAGCAGGTTTCAATCCTTTCGCTTCGAGTTTGGCAAGGATGTATCGGTCAGCTTCCGAGCGCGGCCAATTCATATCCTTGACCGCCGGCGGTTTCCCGGCTACGATCGGTTGCCAAACCCAGTGTTCGGCTTTTCGCTTCGCAAGGTCGAAGCTATCGACTTTGGCTCCGCCCGAAGCGCCCGGCCCCACCCAGATCGCGCCATTCTTGATCCATGTCGAAAAATCGTCGATTACGGAATTCTGCAGTTTGCCGGCAGGGGGCATCTGAAGATCGACGAATTTATAGGTGAGAGCCTCAATGAGCCGGCTCTTCTGGGGATTGCCCGGCACGATTGCGGGTCCAAGATCGCCGCCTTCGATCATTGCTTGCCGGCTATCGACGCGCAAATGGGCCTTGAGTTTTTTGCTGTCGGCCGAGTGACATTCAAAGCAATGTTGCACCAGCACGGGACGAATCTTCTTTTCGAAGAATTCACCGGCAGCGGGATCAACGGGCTTTTCCTCGGCGTGCAGTGGAGAGAGGATAAAGCAGCTGAGGAGGACAACAAGAAGACGAATCATCAACGAAGCCTCTTCGGAAAGTGGGGCGGGGTGGGAATTACTCTATTTAAGATACCCGATTTGAGGCGAAGGGGCCAGAAGAAATGAAGCCGGCACGAACTTCCGGGTGCAGGAACGCTATTGCCGGAGAATCGCGATGAAGTCCTCAAGGGTCTTGGCAGCACACGCTTCACGGTGCCAATCCCGCAACATCTCAGACCTGACTGAATTTCGGCCCTGCCATTTGGATCAAAACTTTTCAACCTGTGGGGTCGGACTCGGATCCCATTTCGGGCCTATTCTCCTGCCGTCATCCAGTTGAGCGGGCTGAGCATCCTCGATTCGGTTTGTATCCGAAATGACCAATTTTTGCTCATCGGGAGTGTTGATGAATTCGATCTGAAAAACTCTAGACGCATTCTCGCCAACAGCGAGTTTACTGTCGCCGCCGTATGGCGAAACCAAGTCGGGCCTGGTTTCATTACAAAGAAGCGCAATTCGGGCCAGGATTGCTCGAAACACGCTCTTGCGAAAGGGGATCTCCGCAAAACCCTCGGCGACACCCCGCCGGATCTTGGCTCGACAGCTTCCCGTTTGCCAGACAATTTCCAGGTTTCCACCATCGGAAATGGCCAACAGATTATCGACGATCCCGACAAAGCCGGAACTTGACGGCTCGAATGCACGACGAAGAGTATCCGATAATGTTGATTTCAAATTCGGTCCAATCGAAAGTATCCGTTCTGCTCGTTGCCGGGTTGTGCCATGAAGCAAAATTGCCACTGTTTTACCTTATAATGAAACTACCATAAACAGTGAAAGACGCAACGATATTTAATGAATTGCACTGTTTTACCTAATGGTGAAAATGGCAGAAAAGATGAAAATAGGAATAGACATGCGGTGAACGGATAAAAACCTGCCGGGAGCTTTCGCATTTGTTACTAACACCCGGCAGGTATCGATGGAGTTTGTCTTCCCTCAAGCAGAAGAACGGGATCGCAGTCGGTTCCGTCGGGAGCATCTGCTTCCGCACTACCGCGGAGCTGAGGAGGCGGAAGCCGAGGTTACTATTCCGGTTGCCCGGCGCGTTCCTGTTGCGGTTCGCCGAACGGCAGTTCCTCGGGTTGTTGTTCCAGGAACCGCCCCGGTTCACCCGGTTCGAGCCTTTTGACTGTTTTCCATTTGATTAGATAACACGCTTTGACGAAACTTCCAACTCGAAATATTTCCCGACCGGCAATAAGCCGCCATCGCCGTGGCGCATTGTTGCAGTTCGCTTTCGTCGATCGTTCCCATCTCAAAATTCTTTTCGAGTTGGCGTAATCCCCGACTGAATCGTCGCTTACTCGCACGATTTAGGACCATATGATGCGGGAAGACGCGGACACCCAGAAAGTCCATGCCGTGCGATGTGCGGTTGATGTAGGGTGTTGGCTTACATTCGAGTTGCAACTTCTCGCGCAGAAAGGTTTCGCACCGCTCCAATGTCTTTACCAATTGACCGCGATCTTCGCTCCAGATGGCCATATCGTCCATGTAGCGAACATATCCCCGAATTCTGAGCGTTTCCTTCACGAAACGGTCGAACCAGCTGAGGAAGAAGTTGGCAAAGTGCTGCGATGTCAGACTTCCAATCGGCAAGCCCTTGCCGACGTTGCCGCGATAGGCCTGGATGATTCGCTCGAACAAACCCAAGAGTCGGCGATCCTTGAACCGACAATGCAACGATCCCAATAATGTTTCGTGCGATATGCTGTCGAAGTATTTCCGAATGTCGAACTTCAGATAGTAAGCGTGTCGCCGGGCAAAGTGCATGGAACGCGATAACGCTTTGAGCCGGCCTCGACCGACCCGGCAAGCATAGGTATCAGCGATCAACCCGCGCTCAAAGTACGGCTCGCACACGTTCATAATGGCGTGATGCAGGATCCGTTCCGGCAAGCAAGGCGCGGTGATAATCCGCTCCTTGGGGTCGCGAATGATGAATTGATGGAACCGTCCAACCGGGAAATCGCCGCTTCGCAAGCGACCCGCCATTTCCTTGAGTTGGATTTCCAGCTGCGCTGCAAACGCGCGGACCTCGTGTCGGTCGCGTTTGCCCTTGGATGCTTTCCAGAATGCCAGCCGGAGGTTCTCGCGCTCCAGGATGGCATCGAATAGAATGGCAACTCGCTTCATTTTTTTGAAGATTCTCGCTAGACTTAGCGACTCTCGTTCCCACGCTCTGCGTGGTAACGCACGCTCAGGACGCTCTGCGTCACGCTTTCCATGACCGCAACGGCGGCACCATCGAGGTCTTCGATTGGACGGGACGCGGAGCGTCCCACCCGTGCGTTACCACGCAGAGCGTGGGAACGAGAGCCGTTGCTGGATCAGTGCGAAGCGTTAGTCTTTGCCGTCCAATGCTTGCCGAGCAGTGCCAAGACCTCGGCCGCATATTTATCCGCGCGGGCATCGCCGATGCCTTCGATTTTCTTCAGTTCCGCCAGACTGCTTGCGCCGCGTTTGAACCATCTGTGCCATCTGTTCGTTGGTGAAAATCGTGTAAACCGGAATCGCTTCACGCTGGGCGATTTCCTTGCGCCAGTCTCGCAACTGGGCGAAGACGGCGAATTCATCCGGCTGGAGCAATTCTTTGTAATCGATGCGTTGGCGCGATCCGCTGCCCGCACCGGATGATGCAGCGTTACCCGTAGCATCGACGTAATCGATGCAAAAACACCAGATCGACTGCCCGCCCTGTTCCACCCAACGCTGCTTGATCGCCAGGATTCGATGGGCGCGCAAGAAGCCGTTCATCTCCTCTTGCAAGGACCCGTTGTCTGAGATCGGGATCGAAAAGATACGAAAAGCCATAACACAATTATCGTGCAATAGTCAAACCTATTTTATTCTTAAATCGAAAGGCTTCGCCTTTTAGTCAACGCCTGCCTGCCGCTCCGGTCAAACGGGTGTCTGCGCTACGGCATCCGCCTTCGCTCCGAACACCGTTCGACCTCCGCTCCGGCTTGCCTTACCTTACCTGCTTATACTCCCGACGGAAAACTGCGGAGGCGGAAGCCAAGGTAGTTGAGCCGGTCGACCGGCGTGATCCAGTCGCGGTTCGCCGAACGGCAGTCCCCGGGGCTGCTGAACCAGGAACCGCCCCGGAGCACCCGGCGCGAGCCTTGTTTAGGCCCAACCGGGTCGGAACATTTGCCCAAGTCATAGGTCTCTTTCGCATACCAGTCCAGACACCATTCCCATACGTTGCCGTGCATGTCGTGTAAACCCCAATGATTTGCCGGGAACATTCCAACCGGCGTCGTCTTCTCCCGATAGTCGCCTATTTGACCTCGGCCGTAAGTCTCTTTGCCGTTGCAGTTCACTTGCGCTGTGGAAATCGTGCCGCCAAAGAAAAACGGCGTCTTCGTACCGGCCCGACAGGCATATTCCCATTGTGCCTCAGTCGGCAGCGTAAAGTCCCGTCCGAGCCGTTCCGATAGCTTCTCGCAAAACTCGATGCAGTCATCCCACGACACCTTTTCCACCGGCAGGTTCTTGGCCCCTTTGAACTGACTGGGATTGTCGCCCATGAGTGCCTGCCATTGTTCCTGGGTGACTTGATGAATACCCATGTAAAACGGCTTCTTCAGCGTAACTTCATGCAGCTTTTCGTCGTCGCCTCGTTGGGCCTCGCTATCGGGACTACCCATCATAAACGTGCCGGGCGGGATCAAGGCCATCGACAGCTTCACGCCCTTGCCGAGATCGAACTCCTCGACCACCTTGCGCCGCAGGTGAGTTGCCCACGCCGTTTGCGTTTCTTTTGCCTTCTGTTCAGTGCACGGAGCCACCAATAAATCGGGTGGACGTTTTCGACGCGATTCCTCGGCTTCTTGTCGTTTGCGCTCGGCTTCTGCTTGTCTTTCTTGCTCCTCCTTATCCTTGCGTTCCTTCTCCTTACGCAATCGATCGCGTTCCTCAAGTTCATGTCTTTCCTTTTCCTTGCGCTGTTGCTCCCGTTCGGCGAGCAGTTCCAGGCGGGTCTCTTCGAGCGACCGCCCCAGTTCGGCCTCATCCAGCGGCCAAAACTTACTCGTTTTCACCTGCTCCAACAGCCTTTGCCATTGCTCGTGATTCCAGCCCGCAAGCCTGGTTTCCAGCCACTTCCGAGGATTGGGCGATGCCTTCCAGCGCTTCAAGTTCTCGGCCTTCTTTTCTGCCTCTTTTGGATCGACCGTCAACTTCTCCATCTGCACCAGAACTTCGGCGAAACTTTTCCACCGATCTGTCAATTCCTCGATCGTGCATAATTCCAGCAACTCCTGAATGCCGGTGTTGCGCGGGTCGGCAGGCAGCCGCTTCCAGTGCAGGGCCTTCACTTCCGTAGTCCCAAACAGGGCCATCAAACAGGTTTTGCCGAACGAGAAGACATCCGAATAAGGACCGACTTTCACACCCGGAAACTTCCCTTTTTGTTCCGGCGCAGCGTAGTCGAAGGTGCCCGTGAAACTGCGATCACGCTCCGAAGCAACGGCGTGAGCCATGACGTTGCTGGCTTGCACGGCCACCTTCATCCGCACTGCCAGGCCGAAATCGATGACTTTCACTTTCCAGCCCGTTGCCAGTTTCAGAACGAGAATGTTGCCCGGTTTTAGATCGCGATGCAGAATCTTCTTCTCGTGCGCCCTGTGCACGGCCTTGGCCACCGGCACCGCGATCGCCAGAAGATCGTCGAGCAATAGTTTGCCGTGATCGCGCAGATAGGTTTCCAGGCTGGGGCCGGGGAAATACTCCATTTTGAAATAGGGCCGTTGTTGAAACTCGGTGTCGGCGAAGTTCTGATCGACGATGCGAATGATGGCGGGATCGTTCAATGAGTTGAGGGTGTGGGCTTCGCCGAAGATTTTATCCAGGTCGGTATCCGAATCGGCGAGATGCAGCGTCTTGATCGCATAAATCAGCGGATTGCCCTCGGCATCTTTGCCGTAGCGATCGCGCACGTGGAAGACCGTGCCAAAACCGCCCGCACCAAGAATCGACAGAATCTCGTACCGCTTCATATCGAAGGGCCGAAATTGTTCAGGCTGGAGTTGCACGGCCCGATGCAGCACCGTCAGAGCGTCGTCCCATTTGCGCAACTCGCAGGCGTCGCGATAGGCCTTGAAATAAGCATCGGCTTTGTTTTCGGGACTCTCAGCAGCCTGCGCCGCGCCTGATGGCACTCCGACGCATCGCCAAACGCACCCGCTGCGGCAAGGCCATCGCCCAAATTGGTCCATTGCTGTTCGCTGACGACACCCGCAGGCATCTTGCGATATTCCAGACGAGCTTGCCGAAGAAACTCGGCTTCTCTCTCATCCGTCACAGAGACAGCCAACGGCCCGGTCGACTTGGTCCGAACGTGGCGCTCCTCCAGAATCTTGTCGATCTTGGCGTCCATTCTTGCCACTTGTTCCCGGCACTGGCGAACCTCGTCGTAGGTGGCCTCGATCTTCTCTTCGAGTCGGCTGCCCACCCGTTTGACAAGCTCCTGTAGATCGCGATCATTTTGCAGCATTTGTCGCAGAGATGCTTCGATGTTTTCGCCCCGCCGCTCGGCATCAAATGCCTTGTCGCACAACGTCGCCAAATCGCCCTGGAGCGCATCGAGAGCTTCATTGAGTTTTTGCAGATCGTCGCGGTTCTGATGAGTGAGATCGAGAAGTTCTTGCTCCCATTGATCCTGGGCAATTTCTTCGGCTTGCCTGAAGGCCCCGTCAACCGTTTCCTTGATGCCGGTAGAGTCGATGGCCTTGCCGAACAACTCTGCAACCGCCCCACTGCCGGCGCAAGCCACATTGAGAACCGAAGAAGCTACGATGCGGGCTGCTCGGCCATATTTGCGCCACGAAGCCAAAGACCGATTGTTTCAAGGACGGCATGGAATCTCCCGGATGAGACAGTATTCATAGAAGTGTCCAGGAAGTGATTCGTTAGGCTCGATGCATTATTTTCCGAAATCTTTCATCTTCGTGGAAATTTTGTTCGTGTCCGTCCACTTGAACCACACCTGTCGCTCACTTTTTCCCGACACAATACAGATTCTTGCCGCCCTTGATGAAAATCTTGCCGCCCGCAATTGCTCCCGAGGCTTTGCTGGAATCGCCCAGATCGTTGGTGGCCAATATCTCGAACTTTGGCCCGCCGGCGATGACTGCGCTCTTGCCACCGCAAATGAAATAGAGTCGATCTTCCGGAGTCACGATCGGGCTGACCGAACCATCCAGGCCCGCCGGCATTCGTCCGGTATAGATCTCCTCACCGGTAGCCAGCTTCCAACATTTCAGAACTCCCGGATTGTGCATCCGGTAGACATACTCTCCCGCAACGATCGGCGATGAGTATCCTTCCGGTATCTGCTTGGTGCGCCATTTTACCATTGTTTTGGTAACATCGCCCTCCCCGGTCGGATCGACAGCGATGCCGTTGCCGCCGCGTCCATCTTCGCTGTAGACGATGCCTTTGCTGAGCACCGGGGTTGGAACATCACATTTTTGCTTGACCCACCAGATCAATTTGCCATCGGCGGGGTTCGCGCCTTGCAGCGCATTGGAACTGGCGATCAGCAATTGAGGCTTGCCCTTCACGTCGACAACCACTGGAGTGCTGTGACTGAAGGAGCTGGTGGGCCGTTTCTGTTCCCAGCGGATCTCTCCCGATTTAGCATCGTAGGCGATGAGACGAGAATTCTTCGACGATGCAGCATCGGCAAGCACGAGAACGGTATCCTTGTAAAGAATGGGGCTCGTGCCGATCGCGACATCCCAGCCGTAGGGAGCGATTTCCTTGCGCCACTGTAATTTCCCATCGAAATCGAGTGCGGCCAACACCGAGGAGCCGAACAGCGCATAGACCCGCTCGCCATCGGTGCAAGGCGTCGAACAACTATAGCCGCCCCGCAAATCCTTCAGTTGCCACGGGCCTGGCTCGATCTTCTTGTCCCAGAGTTGCTTGCCATCGGCGGTGGCATAACAAGCAACATGATGTTCGGGATACTCGCTCTGCCCCACCCCTTCCGGCCAGTAAACCATGATGAGGAATAACCGATCTCCCCAGACGATCGGGCTGGATTGATTGTGATCGAATTTTGCCTTGCCGCCGGTTCCCGGCAGCGGTGATTTCCAAAGCAGATTGCTGTTCTCCTTGCCGCTCCAGGTAAGCGGCAAGTCTTTTTCTTGGGTGATGCCCATGCCCGTCGGGCCGCGCAACTGGGCCAGTTTTCGGCATGGACGGCCCTTACCGAAAGAATCATTCCGAACACGATGAGCCAGGGCCGAATTGAGAAGTTCACGGATATGTCCTTCATGGGAGGGATTTTCGGGAGGGATGAAGATATACTGCGAACAGCCTGAAACGACATAATTCGCAACGAGTACGACTATCATCGTTTGCCGTTCCGCGGCGAACGTCTTGGTCTTGCCGCTCCGCGGCCAAACTCGCATCGATCAGAAGTCTATCATTTAGATGCAAAGGCTTCTGACGGTGGCAGCTTAACGCCGCGGAGCGGCAAGAGAAGACGTTCGCCGCGGAGCGGCAAACGATGAGACTCTGCATTCACGCGATATTGTCTCATTTTAGACCGCGCCAAGCATAGCAGAAAAAGTTGCAAGATTGGGAAAGCTCAACTCGGTTATGGGATTTTCCGCGTCATTCGAGAATGTAAATCATGCCGATTTACCTAACTTGCCTTTCCAATTATTACAATTCTGCCGAAGTTGCCGGCTCTGGTTTATCCAGAGATTTTTGATCTAAGTGATTGATTTGCATACATTTGTGAATTCCGATGTCGCTTGGATTTGCGAATTGGCACAGTTTCTGCATTAAGTCCTTTCGTCTTCGCAAACCACTCCCTGGTGATTGCAAAGATGGTGAGATACGGTCGAATCCCCCTTCGCCGCAACTCGCCTGAAACGGTTCGAGGCTTTGGGATTCCATCCGGCTTCCCCCTGTTGGTTCCAAAGCTCTCCCCCGAGCATCAAAGCCTCGAACCGGGCCGCATCTTTTTCTCCCGTCTAAACTCCTGTCTACAACATCATTCCCCCCTCTCCACCCGCCTTCCCCCGGCGGGTGGACTCTTTTTCCTTTTCACAGATATTTCACTCATTTCGCGACACTGCTGCTTCTTATATAATGAGGCAAAACCTCCTCTGAACGATTTTGGCGTGTTTTGACGGAATGAGGGACTGCATGCACTTTCAATTTGTGGTGGCACCGCCGACTCCGGCCTTGACACCCCCAACTCTCCCAGTTGCCAATGACAGCACGACCGACCTCTTGCGGCAATTACTCGAAGCGCAAAGAGAACAGATCGGGCTGTTGCGAAATTCTCTCGACGCCCAGAATCATAGCGTTCGCTGGCAGAATTTCCTGGCGCGCTGGCATGATGAATTCCCCTATCTGCCTGAAGCCTGCAAGGAGGTTCTTCCCCAGGTGGAACGCGCTTTTCTCCGACTCATCGACGAGTTGTCGCAAGGGCTGCGCAAGGAGGGTTCTGCGGGTTTGGACAACGAATTCACCGTCGGTGAGTTCTTGGATCGCTATGCCATCCGGCTCACTCAGATGGGAACGATCCTCAATCTTCTCGGCCCTTTGGCAGACTCCTCGCGGAAGGAAGAATGACACGCTTCGGAAGATGACAAGGTTCGGAAGGTGACAAGGTGACAAGGTGACAAGGTGATTCAGATATGATTCATAAGAGATTAAAGTCCGGAACGGAGACGGAGATGGTGTTTTGTCACCATGTCACCGTGTCACCGTGTCACCGTGTCACCGTGTCACCGTGTCACCGTGTCACCGTGTCACCGCGTCACCGTGTCACCGCGTCACCGTGTCACCGTGTCACCTTGTCACCTTGTCATCTTCCGAACCTTGTCACCGAAAAGGGTTCCTGAATGGAAATCGCTTCCGCAGACCTGGCCCCGATCCGCGAGCTTTATGGTCGAGGCCTGTATTTACAGGCCCTTCAGAAAGCCGGTGCGCTGGGCCCATTCCAGGAATGGTCGACAACTCCTTCGCGCCTCCTTGGGGGCCGGCTCGTGATCCAACTCGGAGCACCCCGGCTCGGTCGCTGGCTCCATGTGCGTGCCTATCGAAATACACCCACCCATCACGAAGCGATGTACTACCACGCCCGCTATCGTCTGGAACGATATGGGCCGCTGGCTGCCTGGCGCTTTCTTCGACAGAACGCCGAATGGAATGACGCTCCTCCGGAAGTTCGTGCCGACTGGTATGGCCTGCATGGTTTTGTTGCTGCCCGGCTGCGCAATTTCGACCGCGCGGAACGGTTTTTGAATCGTGCCGAGTCCATCACTCACGATCGCGCCTGGCTGTGCATCGAGCGTGCTGCCGCCTATGAATTTGCCGAGCGCTTTGAGGATGCCTTGCAGTCGGCCCGACGTTCGCAAGAGTTGAATCCGTGGTTTCGGCCGGGTATTCAGGCCGAGGCACATCTGTTGCAGTTGCAGGGCCGAGAAAAAGAAGCGCTTGAAAAATTGAACGAGGCCAGCGAACACATTGAGAGCGGCATCATCGTCGCGCATCTTGCCGGAATTCAGATGGATCTGGGCCACTACGTCGATGCCCGCCGGAATTACGATCGCTATGCGGAATTATCTCCCTTGATGGAACCCGAAGTGGTCAAGTGGCTCGCAGCCCAGCGGCGCGGATGTGACTTTTTTCCTCGGAGAGCCGCAGCGAATCGCTGAACTGGGCGAGGCGAGCAGCCCAGCCGGACCGCGCCGCAAGTTACCGCTCGACAAACCCCGCCCGGACGACGAGTTTTATCAAGACTTTGCGAATAGACTTCAGTTGAACGAGTTGGGGATACCGGAACCCGCTTGCGTTCGTCTCGATGAGGGAAAGTTGCCCGACAAATCGTTTCCCATGTTGGAGGGTCTTGCCGGCTTTTGGGGTAACTACCCATCCTCTGCACCCCCCGATGGCGTAACTTACGATGGCTTGCCCGATCCGCGCGAACGACGCTGGGCGGAAAACCTCGGCTTTCGCGCGCTCGAATTCAGCGTGACCGCTGAAGCAACCATGGCTTTGCTGGATCGCGGCGTCCCTTTCGTGTTGACGCTGGTGGACGCAGGCTATTACCACTCGCAACTCGTGGTGGGCTACGATCGGGTTCGGCAGACCTTCTGGATCCGCGACCCAGGCGAGCGTCGAGCCCATGAAGCGCCCATGTCGCCGTTGCTGAAGCGCTACGCTTCCCTGGGCCCGCGCGGTTTGGCGATCGTTCCCGCTGGCGATGCCCATCGGTTCGATCGGCTCCTTCTGCCCGAATCGGCCGGCTACGATTCGCTGCACCAGTTGCAGTCAGCGCTGCTCGACTGCGACCGCCCCGGAGCACTGGCGATTTTCGAGCACATGAAGGAAACGACTCCGGGTCATCGACTCACCCGGCTTGCTCGCATTGCTCTGGCTCGCTTCGATTCCAACCCGACACTTTTGCTTCAGGCCATCGATGCGCTCTTGCAATCGTACCCGGACGATACGAATTTCCTCTTAACCAGGATCAATACACTGCGCGATCTGGGTCGCAAGGAAGAACGACTTGCCCTGGCCAGGTCACAGGTCAAGCGCTCGGACGGAGATCCCCTGTTCGCGCAGCATTACGTTCAATTGCTGTTGCCCGACCCCCGCTTTCATCAGGAAGCGGTAAGAGTGATGCGCAATGGAATTCGTCGTCGATCGTATGCCGCACCCGGCTATTACATTCTTGCCAACGTCCTTTGGGAACTCCGCGAGTTTCACGACGCAGCGGATCTGTATCGCTTCGCGGCCACGCTGGATGAACGCGATGAGCAGTTTGCCGAGGCCTATTTTCGCGCAGGCGCAGCGTCATCGAACAAACTCCGGAAGCCATGCGGTTCCTGCAAACCCGCTACAACCGCACGAAGGGCAAACTTGCCGCGCCCGCCGCGCTTATTCTACGCCCTGAGCGAACAGGATGAGATGAGTTCGGCGTTTTCCGTGTTGGAACAGTCGGCACTCCTCGACACCCGCGCGGCCACCGCTGAATCTGCGGAAGATTCGAAGATCCATACCGACCAGGCGCTGGCGAAGGCCACGGATCGAGAGCAAGCGGAAGTGATGCTCTTTCTCGCAGAGATGCGCCAATTACAATGAGCCGGAGGCCGGGAAACGCTGGCTCGATGCAGCTCAGCTAAAAGCCGAGCGCACCAGTTGGTTGCGCCGCCGGGCGAATTGCCCTGTTGCAATCGAATCTCCTGGAAGCTCGCCGAGTTTGGGAGGAAATCCTGGCGGGCGATCCGCTGTCTACGGATGCTCATCGCAATCTGTCGCGCATTCTTGCCGATCTCGAAGGTAAGGATGGTGCGATCGCCTGGATTCGCAGGCTCTGCGAGCAATTCACGCACTACCATCCCTTGCAACAGTTGTTGATCGACTGGCTTCGGGGTGAACCGCCGCCTTCCGGCGATGAATCGACCGAAGTGCCGGCGATTCCGATCATTCGCCGATTGATCGAACAATGCCCCGAAGATGCCTGGGCCCGGCGCGAGCTGGCGTTGCACCTGGCCAATCATGGCCGGCCGATGGAAGCATTCCCCGAACTCGAAATCGCGCACGGCTCGACCCCGAGAACCCCTCGTACTTCTACACGTTCGGTCACGTCTGCCACAAGGCGGATCAAGTTGCCGAGGCCAAGGCCGCTTACGAAGATGCCATCCGCCGTACGGTTGACAACGAGGTGGCGATCAGCGAACTTGTCGCTCTGGCGCACGGCGAAGAGGAAAAGAAAGAAGTTCTTCAATTCATTGCCGATGAATTCAAGGAACAGGAAACTTTCGGCGATGGGCTTCTCACATTCCGCGATCAGGCGGTCAATATCCTGGAGCCTGACGACTTGCTGCGTATCCTCCGCGATCTCTTGGACGACCGCACCGAAATCTGGCAATGCTGGTCGACGACCATTCAACAACTGGTCATTTCCCAGCGTCTCGAAGAAGCCAACGAACTGGCCAAGGAGGCGGTGACTCGCTTTCCTCTGTTAGCCCGACTTTGGGTCGATCTTGCCGAGGTTCGTCAGAATCAGGGGGACCAGGAGGGACAAATTGAAGCTTTACGGCAAGCGGTTGCCGTTGCGCCCGGCTGGAACTTTGCCGCCCGGGAACTGGCGGAGGCTCTGGAAGCCGACCATCGTGCGGAAGAATCTCGTGTCGTCCTGGAACAAGCCGTGGCGCGGTCTCCTTTGGATCCCGTGAATCACGGTTATCTCGCCGACAATTTGTGGAACGCCAACGAAGGGAAAGAGGCGCTCGATCGGCTCAAAATCGCGCTGAAGATGGACCCGGGATACGACTGGGCCTGGCGAGCGCTGGGGAACTGGGCGGATCGCGTCGAGCCGCCGGAAGACCCGATCGACACGGCCCGCGAAGTGGCCAACCTTCGGCCGGGCGATCCGCGCGCCTGGTTGGCGCTGGTCCGGCTGCTCCAGGGACCGGAACACAATCAGGAAGTTCTCGATGCCCTCGATAAAGCCATTCTTCTGAATCCGCGTTCCATCGAAGGATACGACCTGAAGGCCGAGCGTCTCGCCGAAATGGGCCGATTCGACGAGGCCAAGTCAACCGCCATGCCCGTGATTTTTGAAAACGATCCGCCCATGGTTCTCCAGGGCCGGGCGGCGTGGGTGGAGGCGCGGCGAGGCCGGCTCGATGTCGCCTGCCGGGAAATGCGCGCGATCGTGACGCTGGAGCCGAACTATTACTGGGGCTGGCAGCAACTTGCGGAGTGGTACAACGAAACCGGCAAATCGCAGGAGTATCTCGAAGCGGCAGAGAAATTGGCGGAACTCCGGCCCGATAGTCCCGTTGCCTTGGCGATGCGCGGCGAAGCCAAGCTCCGCAATGAGGACCGTGAAGGCGGCAAGTCCGACTTGCGCAAGGCTCAGAAGATTGCCCCGGACTATTCATTTGCCGGGATGCTGCTCTTCGATGCCTATCTGGAGGATGAGGAATTCGACAACGCGCGCATGGTGTTGGCAGTGTTGCAGGAACACATTGGCGATTCGGGCCGGCCTTACGTTGCCGCTCGGCACGCGCAACTGGCGGTGCGCAGAGGAAGAACAGGATGCAGCTCTGGATGCCGTGCGCGATGCCTGCACTTTACCCTGCGATTCGACCTGGCCCATCAATACCGCCGTCAACGAATGCCGGGGAGCCGGCTGGGGGCCGGAAGCCGATGGTGTATTGCGCGATGTGCTGGAAAATGAGCCTGAATTTCATCCCTACACGCTCTTTGTCTGGCTCGACGGTCCCGATGGACAGAAAGCTGACCCGGAAACCCGGCTCAAGATCGTCAGCAGAGTGATCGAGGTGCATCCGCGCGACGTTCGGCCTCACGATGTCAAGGCCGAGATGCTGACCAGGCTCCATCGCTACGACGAGGCGGTCGCCGCATGCAAACCCGCAGCGTTTGGGGACCAGCCGCCCTTGATTCTTCGAGGGCGGGCGGCCTGGGTACTGTCGCAAAGGGGCGATCGAAGCGCAGCGATCGCGCAGATGCGGGAGATTCTCACGAGCGATCCCGATTACTACTGGGGCTGGCAGCAAATCGCCAACTGGTACGACTCGGCCGACCTTCACCCCGAATACCTGGAAGCGGCGGAGAATCTCGTCGCCTGGCCCCCAACGATCCCGCGGCCTTCGGCTATCGCGGCGAAGCCAAGTTGTTCGGCGGCGACCGTCGCGGGGCCAAAGCCGACTTTCAAAAGGCATTTGAGATCGATCCCAACTATGCCTTCGCGGGTCTTCACCTGGTAGACGAGCAACTGGCCGACGTGGAACTCGATGATGCTGCGAGCACCGTGGCACGCCTTCAGGAGCACATTGGCGGGCCTTATGTTGCCCTGCGCGGTTCGACTGGCCGTGCGGCAAAAGGACGAGGCGGAAGCTCGCAAGCAATTCCGCGAGATGTGCACCGAGAGCGAATCGACCTATTTGTTATTGAACAAGGCGGCGGACGCGCTGGTCGAGGCAGGTTGGGAAACCGCCCTGGAAGAAGTTTTGTCGGATGTTGTCGAAGATGAAGAAGCAGTGGAGCACATTGGCCGCATCTGGGCGGAACGCTGCGCCGTCCAGACGGAAGGCGCTTTCGAGGCCAAGTTGCCGGTGCTCCTGGAAATGGGCGACATCGGCAAGGAAGCGCTGTATGCCGGGATCGAGGCTTTTGCCACTGCCGTTCATCGCGCCAGGCTGCATGCGTGCATCCAAAAGTACGGCGACATCTTGAAGGAAGACGATCGAGGCTGGGCCAAGGCGGCAGATGCGCTGGTTCGTGTCGGCGATTTTACGTTGGCGGCCACATGGGTGAGCGATTGGCGGACTCGAGAAACGCCGGAGCCGTGGATGCTTCATGCCGCAGCGCTGACCTTTCGAACGCTCGATCGCATGGAAGAAGCCCACGAGGTTAGCAAGAAGGCAGTCGATTTGGAAGAAAGTGATTCAACTCTCTCGACTCACGAAGTCTGGGTAGCCCTCGAAGACGCCCTGGCAGGGCGGACGCAGGAAGCATCGGAACTGTTGCGCGAACTAGACAAGGACGACCTGGACGACGACTTGCGGCAGTTGTACTTTGCCTTCGCCGAGTCGCTGGTACTGGTCCAGATGGCCAGTGCGGGAAATCGCTCTGCGGCCTTCTCGGAAGCGACACGCAAAGTCGAAGAGGCTCTTGCAAGTCTTGCTCCCAAGGAGCCGAATGCCGATCTCACCAGAACGTACTGGCGCTGGGTCGCGCGATTGGCCAAAGACCTCGGCGGGTTAAAGGCCTGGTGGTGGGCGTTGCGCAAACGCTGGCGGGGCAAGCTCTAATAATGGGAGCACGCCAGAAGACAAAGAACGAGACGCGAAACGGTGACATGACAATATTACTTTTTTCACTATTTTGGCCGGCCGACCTTTTTCTGAGACAGGTACAGTATACAATTGATTAGGTAAAAGAGTTTTGCCCGAGTCGGCCCAGGCGATGCGTTGAAAGTTCCGAGTCCCAAGAACCTCGATCTAAACTCAACACTTTAGGGGGATTTCTCCCTTATCGCTCATTCTGGGCGGCGAGAAGGACTGTTTTCCAATTAAGTGCAGGTTTATACCGCAGGCGAGCGTCGCGGCGTAAGCGCGACGTGGCTACCAGTGCCGAAATGCTCGCTTTTTTCCCAGTCGAACTTGTTGACAGCGGATCAGCGCACCGGCGGTGGCAGCCACGTCGCGCTTACGCCGCGACGCTCGCCTCCGGCCTTAACACGACAACTGGTAGGGCGGGTCGAGGCTTTGCGAGGCCCGCCTTGGACTGCTTGTAGGGCGGGTCGAGGCTTTGCGAGGCCCGCCTTGGACAACTCTCGGCTCACGGCGGGCCTCGCAAAGCCTCGACCCGCCCTACAGCATGATCGGCCCAACGACTAACCTCACTTTTCCGAAAAAGGAGAATCACCCATGACTACTGCAACAACGGTTCGCACTCCCTGTCGAAATCGGGAACTGACCCCGGAACAATGCGCTGCCCTCGATCAGTTGATTATGGGCAAGAGTGACCGCGAAACGGCCGAAGCGATCGGCGTGCATCGCGTGACGGTGACGCGCTGCGCTTGCACGATCAACTGTTCCGGGCACAATTCAAGCGGCTCAAGCTGGAAATCATGACCGGATCGGTCAATCGATTGCGTACGCTGGTGCCAAAAGCCCTGGATTGTCTGGCGCATCACCTCAATCCGCGCAGCGATTTCTGCATGAAGGCGGTGGCCCAAGTCTATGCACTGGTAAAAGCCGGCGGGCTCAGTCAGGAATATCTCGATGGCCCCGAAGTCGGTGCCGACGAATACTACGAAGTCGTATATGACGACGATCCGAAAGTCGATGAGAACGACGACTCTCAAGAGAAAACAAAAGTTGCAGCGAACCAGCAGGTCTCGGAGCCGGCCCCAGCGGTGCCGAAAGATGAACCGCCCAAGGAGATAGCCAAGCAACCCGAAGAGGAAGTAAAGCCGATTCAGGTCTCGTCCCCAGCGAATCTCTCCGCCGTGCCCCAGCCGGCTCCGCCAGCGGCCCGGATCGAGGAGCCAAGAAAGCAGACCAGCGAACCATCGGTCCGGACATTGGTCCCGAATCAACTTTCGGTTCCGGAGAATTGCCAAGCTCCCCGCGAAACGAAAGAGCCAAACGGTGGTGCCACGACGGACCCGCCGGAGAAGGATAGGGAGTTCGACACCAATAACCCCGGTGCTGATCGAAACTGGCCGCGGCTTATAACCGAGTTGAAAAAGATAGGTGAGCGTTACTGACGTCGGACAATCGAGGTTCGATGGGGTTAAGGAACTCAATGTTACAAATTGCTACAAAAAATTGCGTTTGCGGATTTGAACCGTACTACTCACGCGGAGCGTGAGGATTGTCCCCAATGCACCCCAACGGGGTGCGCTAACAAAGCCCAGGGTACTGAGCGCAAGTTTCGATAGTTGAAAGCGTCCGAAAGGACGATGGGAGCCCGCAGCGCAAGCAAGGGAACGAGCTCCGGCGATGTCGCAGTTCCACCTTGCTTGCGCAGCGGGCTCCCAATACCTTGACGCCCTGGCTACTTCGACTCTGTAATTCAGCGAAGTTCGCCCAGGGTGCTCGCTTGCGCTCGTACCCTGGGCTTTGTTAGCGCACCCCGTTGGGGTGCCCAGACCGTAATGCGCTCGCCGAAAAAGTTAGGGGAGCCGTAAGCGGCAATGTTACAAATTGCTACAAAAAATGGCTTTTGCGGATTTGAGCCGTACTCCTCACGCTCCGCGTGAGGACATTCTTCACGCGGAGCGTGAAGAGTACAGTTGGCTTTTGCCAGCCGTTAGCGGCAATGTTACAGATTGCTACAAAAAATGGCTTTTGCGGTCGTGTAGCCGTACTCCTCACGCTCCGCGTGAGGACATTCTTCACGCGGAGCGTGAAGAGTACAGTTGGCTTTTGCCAGCCGTTAGCGGCAATGCTACAAATTGCTACAAAAAATGGGTTTTGCCGATTTGAGCCGGACTCCTCACGCTCCTCGTGAGGAAGTTCGTCACGCGGAGCGTGAAGAGTACAGCTGGCTTTAGCGGCAATGTTACAAATTGCTACAAAAAATGCGTTTTGCCGATTTGAGCCGTACTCCTCACGCTCCGCGTGAGGACATTCTTCACGCGGAGCGTGAAGAGTACAGCTGGCTTTGGCCGGCTGGAAGCCGCAATGTTACAAATTGCTACAAGAAATGGATTTTGCGATCTCGGACTCTTCCACCATACCTTCGTTAGAGGCGATACGATCGGCTCATAGCAATCCGGATTTACGGCGGTTTGGGTTGACCAAGGCATCATCAGGGGCAAAAGTTAAATGTGGCGATAGGTTTCGTCCGAACAACTCCTGATGAAAGACCCCATGTTTCAATCCACCCTCCATCTGCTCAAATCGGCCGCGATATTATCGGGAGTCGTTTCGATCTCCCTGATGTTGAAGCATCCAGAGGTATCCGCACATCCTCCGGGGCCGCAGATCTTCCGTGGCGGCGGTTTCCCGCTGGGAGTCCCGGTGGCCCCGATCGTCGGAGTTCAACGGCCCATGCAGCCTGTCGTTCTTGGGGCCATCCGCCCAGGCGGCATGAACGGAAACGGGCTTGGTTTCGTAGGCTTTGGCTTCGCCGGGGGATTTGGAGGATACGGCTATGGTTATCCCATGGGGATGACCAGCTTCGGCTGGCTTGGAACCGGTTTCAATGGAATCAACGGCTGGCCAATCAATTTCGCAGCAGGCTTGGGGCCATTCAACGCCTACGGAAACATGGGTATGGGGATGAATGGCATGGGCATGGGTATGAATGGTATGGGTTTCAATGCGATGGGCATGGGGATGAATGGCATGGGGATAGGGATGAATGGCCTCGGAATGGGTATGGGGATGAATGGCATGGGTTTCAATGCGATGGGGATGAATGGCATGGGTTTCAATGCGATGGGGATGAATGGTGTGGGTTTCAATGCAATGGGCATGGGGATGAACGGCATGGGGATGGGGATGAATGGTGTGGGTTTCAATGCGATGGGCATGGGTATAATCGGAATGGGCGTAGGAATGGGTATGAATGGCATGGGGGTGGGTTTCAATGCAATGGGGATGGGGATGACTGGTATGGGTTTCAATGCAATGGGGATGGGAATGAATGGCATGGGTGCCATGGGAATGAACGGTATTGGTGGTTTCAATGCCATGGGCTTCAACGGCATGGGAATGAACGGTATAGGTGGTTTCAATGCCATGGGCTTCAACGGCAATCTTGGAGGCATGAACGGCATTAGCGGCAAGGGTTTCGGCTTTAATGGCAACAAGGGGTTGTAGGCAGCACATCACGGCGGCTGGAAGTCGCCGCTACGAACCGATTGGCAGCGGCGGCTTCCAGCCGCCGTCTGCATTTCCCTGCTTGCGATCTTCCCGGAAGCGCGATAGGCTTCTTGTAATGGTCCTGTTTTCCCATTGCCTTCCTGAGAATCGGCATGAGCTTCTCATCCTGTCCCCAGTGCGGTCTGCCACGAGATTCCGACGAGGCCGGGAGCCGATCTTGCCCGCTGTGCGGCTGGGATCCGAACGCCGCTGAAAATCTGGTTCCCTCCAAAAACGCTACGACCCGGCCCGTGTCGCAGGTAGCCAATACTCAGCCGCTGTCGCTCGATTCGGACCCGGAGCCGCTCTCGCTCGATCCCGATCCCGAACCGCGAAGGTTCCTGTTCCCGATCGTCATCGTCATCGTCGCCGCGGTCGCCGGCGTGATCGCGGGACTAATCTACACGCAGAGAACGGGAGGCAAAGAAACTTCTGCGAACTCCAGCGACCCTGAGACTGCGCCTGCGTCGCCCACCTCTGAGCAGCAACCGATGGCTCCGAAGAAAAAAATCGAGAAGCCCGAACTCAAGACGATGGCTTCGTCGCCGCCGCCGAAGAAAACACAGCCCCTTCCGAAACATACGGATGTCAAGAAACTTGAAGTCAAGAAGCCTGAAATCGCTCCCAAACCAAGAGTCGCCGTTGAAAAGCCGATGCAATTGCCGATGCCGAAAGAGGGCGAAGTTGTCGTCAATGGAGACATTGAACAGATCAACCTCCCGCAAGGAGAATTCGTCATCGACTCCTTGAAGGATGACACCCGGCGTTTGCTTCGCGGCGAGGTGAAGATTCTTCGCATCGGCAGCGTGGGCGGCAAGGTCGTAATCGATGCTTCGCAATTGAAGGCAAAGAAGATCATCATCACCGGGTCGGTCGAAGGTGAAGGGGTTTTGAAACTTCACGCTCCGGAAGGGGCCGTTGAATTTCGCGGTAAAGTTGAGGGCATGGGCAGTGTCGAGATCGACGCCCCCAGGGGTGTTGTTCGGTTCGTGGAGCCGACCACACAAGGGCAAGACGGCTCCAAGATCGATGGGAGCGGAAAAGTCAGCATCGTTGCTCAGACGGTCGAGTTGCACGGCAAGATCGATGGTGCGGGAGATTTGAAGATCAATGCTTCTGAGGGAACAGTCTTGTTCGCGGAATCGACCGAAGGCGGGCGAGAAGGATCGAAGATCGGCGGCGGCGCACGAGTGAATATCACTGCCCGCGAACTGGAATTTCGAGGTCGTCTCGATGGGTCCGCCGAGATCCGGGTTACCCTCAACTCTCAAGGAAAGATTCGCTATCGGGAAATGGCCGGCGGAGCCAAAATCCTCTATCGCAAGTCGAAGCCAGGCGACCCGGAACCGATCATCGAAGCAGGCGAACTCAAAGGGGGGGCTGAGGTAAAGAAGGTTCCTTGAATCCCCTTTAGGAATCAAGAAGAAGAAATAACCACGAAAGGCACGAAAGACACGAAAAAGGACAGAAAACAAAAACTGCTTGAGAGTCCCATGGACGCAGGCTTAATGCGCCCGGATTCGCGACAGCGCCTCAATTGCGGCTCGAGTGCGCGGACTTGCCTCCGCGCCCTGTGCCAGTTTCTCCAGTAGTTGCGCCGACCGCCTGGTGCCAATTCGCTCCAGCGCTTGTATCGCTCGCACGTGAAGCAAGTCCTCTTCAGACATGGTCTGCTTTTCGTCCAAATCGTGCAAGAGCGTTTCGATTCGCTTTTGCGACCTCAATGGCACTTTCTCCGACGACAGGGCGGCACGAAGAGCCGGTTCAACGAGCGTGCCGAGTTCAGCCAGGTACTTCATCGCGCCCTCTCGTCGATTCAACTCGTCGCTGTCCAGATCGGCAATAAGATTCCGAACCCGCTTGGCGTCAATCTTGGGAACCGCCTGAAGTCTGCCCTCCAGAAATGGAAGCGTCCGCTCCGGATCGGCAATCATTCGGCCAATCGCCCCATACGCTTCGGTTGCGGTTCCGTTTTCGAGAACCCCAGCCAGGCTCTTTTCATCGAACGGCTTGTTATGCTTGGCGTCGGCAGCAGAGATTGGCCAAACCGCAATGGTCGTGTCGGGGCAGCTGGCAGCCAGTAATTTGCCGTTCGGGGAAAATGCAAAACTGCCGTGCAGATACCCCTCGGGTTTGCACTCGCGGACGACCCGGCCTGTATACAAGTCGAACACCTTCAGACGGTCCTCCACCAAACCTGCCAGCATGCGGTTGTCGGGCGAATAGAGATAAGTCGCAGCTGGGAGCCGGCGAACCTTTTGCCCCGTGGCGACCTCCCATGCGGACACAGGAGCCATATTTGCAGTCGTGAGCAGGGTCTGACCGTCCGGCGAAAAGGCCATGCCGCTCAGGCCGCGTGCCGTCGTTGGGAATCTCGCGATTTGTCGGCCATCGCGTACCGTCAGAATGCGAAGTTTGTAATCACCGCCGACCACGGCGATCCTGGAACCATCGGCGGAGAACTTGATCGATGAAGCGTGACGCAGATGCTCGGGCTTTACGTCGGTCGGATACTGATAGCGCCTTTCCTGGCCGGTCATCACGTCGAAGAAGTAAACGGCGTCCTTGCCCGCCGCTGCCACTGTCTTGCCGTCGGGAGAGAAGGTGGCGGTGATCTCCTTGCCTTCCTTCCAGATAAATTCTCGCTCAACCTCGTTCTTGGGTTTTTCCTTGTCCTTGGTTTTGTTCCTGGCGATTTTCAGGACGGCAAGACACGGCAGATTCGTTTTTTCCGATTTGACAAGGGCGTGCCGGCCATCGATGGAGAATTCGAGAAAGCCGGGGATTCGATCGGCCGGATCCTCCTCACGGGTGAAGATCCTCGCGAAGCTCGCTCCGAATCCTTCCTCGCAACGAAGCAAGTTGTTTTGGCCTGAGCGAACCAGCCAATCGGTCATGAGCCGATCGGCGTCCATCTTAACCACGGGGCACGGCTTACCTGTCTGGGCTTCCCAGAGATAAAAATCGTCTTTCACGGAAGGTGCCAGAATTTGCCGGCTATCCGGTGAAAATGAAAACTTGCGAACCGGGGTGATCGGGCTGTTGAATTGGCCCACCGGCCCTCGACGGGCGACATCCCAACGGCGTAAGGTATTTTCCTTCTCGTGGCCGGAAAAAAGCGTCTTGCCATCGGCGGAAAAGGCGACGGCTTTAATGTTGTTGGGGAAGGCGGAACAATCGCCATGTTCCTTGCCGGTAAGCGCATCCCAGAATCGAATCGTCTTGCCGCACCCGCCGGCCAGGAGTTTACCGTCCGGGCTGAAGGCGATGGATTTGACTTCCTCACCGGGAATCTCCAGAGTCTGCACAACCTTGCCTGTGGCGACTTCCCAGAGCAGAATCTTTTCCTTGCTGCCCAAGGCTAGCTGGCTTCGATCCGGCGAATAGTAGGAGGAAAACAAGGGATCTTTGGAGGGCCAGCGACGCAACTCCCGGCCCGTGCCAGCGTCCCGGAAACTGACGCCCGCTCGATCTACAACGGTCATGGCTCTGCCGTCCGGTGAAAACACAATCGTATTGATCTCGTGTGGCCAAGCCGGACTCTTCCAGATTTCTTTGCCATTTGAAGTGTCCCAAGCGAATACGTGGCTTTCCTTGACCTCTTTGGAAGTTTCGCCGCCGAACCAACTAAACTCAAATCGGACGGATCCCACCAGTATTTTTCCATCGGGAGAAAAATCAGCTGCGGACAGATACTCGAAGCGACTCGACCCAAAGCTTCCGTCCCCGTCCATTGCTTGCGGGATTGGCGGATACGATTCCTTTTTGCGAACATAGCCGATTTTCAGTTTCTCTGCCTTGCCGCGATCGGACACCGCCAGGAACACTTTCGATCCATCCTCCACATCCAAGCTGGCGACTTTTTGCCAGTCCGCAGACAGAAGTGCGCCTGCGCGGAGATCGAACCCAAAGTTAAAGAATCCGGTCCCAGCTCGTTCAATCTTTCTGCCAGTCTGAGCGTCGAGTATTTCGACAGTACAGAAGTCGGTGACGACGGCAAGCATCTTGCGGTCACGGGAAGGAACAATTCGTCGCGGTTCACCCGTTAGCCGCCAGCGGGTGCTGCCGAGTCTGGCGATAGCGCCAGCTGGCATGGGATCGCCTGCCAGGTCGGGAAGAACTGGCCCTGGCGGGGGCGTTTGGTTATCGGCGACGGTTTGCTGGGCCTTGGGGATGTCCGGAAGCGGCGCGTTCTTCTTTTTCCTTCTTGCGATAACTGCCCGGCTCTGGGTGGTCAAAAGACCCACTTCATTTCCCTTCGTCAGATCGATCGATGATCCGTAGGGCCTCCGGCGTGCCGATGCTTTCCAGGATTTCGATCGCCCGCAGAGTTCGCAATTGCGACGGCGTGAACTGATCCAACTTGCCAAGCAGCGCTTGCAACCGTTGCCGCGCCTCGGGTGGAGGATCGGCAGCCAGCGCCTTGCGCAGCGGCTCGCGGACGAGCTCGCCCAGCTCCTCCAGTTCCTTGCTGGCCTGGTCACGTTCCCGAAACACGTCGCTGTCGAGTTTCTTGATCAAACTTTCCACGCGCTTGGCGTCGATCGCTGGGGCCGGCTGAAGGCGTTTGGCCAGGAACGGCACGGCACTCTTCGGCGCGTGCAACAAATCGGCCCGAGCCTCGTACGCTTTGCCGGCGTCTGCCGCGGCGAGGCTCTCCCAGTGGGCTGAGAGTTCGTTTTCGGTCAATTGCTCGCGGCGTTTCTTGCCGGTGAGATTATTCAAGTCGAGGATCACGCGCCGTCGCATCGGTGCCGCCGACGGCCAGCTTGGAACCATCGGGCGAAAATGCGGCGGCGAAGATGGGCAACTCCTTCTTGAAGGAGTGGATCTCCGTGCCGCTGGCGACTTCAAAGACGCGAATGCTGCGGTTGGCAATTCTGCCCCAGCCATCGGAAACGCTGGCAAGGTATCGGCTGTCCGGCGAGAAGACGACGCAGCCGCGGCGATTACAGTGCCCCGGCAAACTTTCAGCACGCGGTTCGTGGCCGTGTCCAGGAGCAACAACGTCTCATTACAGCCCACGGCGAGCATCTTGCCGTCCGGCGAATAGGCGACGCTCGTACCGCCGCCCTCGACGGGGATTTCCTTCACCTTTTTCGTGACGAGATCCTGAAGAAGCAGTTTTTCGTCATGGTCGCTGACGACCGCGAGCGTCTTGCCGTCGGGAGAGAAGGCCAGGCTGGCGATGGAGTCCGTCTCGATTTCTTCAAGAATCTTGCCGGTGGCGGGGTCGCGCAGGAAAATCACGCCCCTGTTGCCGCCGCTGGCCAACCGCTTGCCGTCCGCCGAAAACGCGGCGGCAACGACTGAATTTCCTTCATCGTTCAGGACGGCCAGCGCTCTTGCCGCTGTTCGATGTCCCAGAGACGGAAGGTGCCATCCTGGCCGCAAGACGCCAGCAGCTTGCCGTTCGGGAAGAGGGCCAGTCCATGGACTTCGCCAACATGGCCTTGCAAAACACTGAGCGATTCGCCCGTCGCGGCGTCCCAGATGCGAATGGTGCCGTCCTCGCTTGCCGAAACGATGCGTTTGCCGTCGGGAAGATAGACAAGAGATTTGATGGCCCCGCGATGGCTCTGCGGTTGGACGCAGATCCTTGCCGGTGGCGCGGTCCATGAAGCAGAGCGTTTGCCCATAACAGCCCCAGGCCAACGTCTTGCCGTCGGGCGAAAACGTCACCGAATCAATCCCCGGGGCCTGGAACTTCACGGGCGGGGCCTGGAGATTCGTGAGGTCCCAGAGTTGAATGACCTGATCGCCGTCGGTTGACGAGAAGAATGGCTGCATTGCTCGCGGCGGCCAGGGTCTTGCCGTCGGGCGAAAAGGCCACGGACCAGACTCGCTCCGAGACCTGCAGGGAGTGGATCTTCTTGCCTGTTTCGACGCTAAAGATGTTCATCCAATGGCCGTAGCCTGGAACGACCAGCGTCTTGCCGTCCCTGGAGAATCTCATGGTTTCTCCCGCCGCTCAGCAACTCGATTTCGTGCCGCAACTGGCCGGTCTGAGTGTCCCAGAGATGCACTCTTCTTGTCGTCTTGCGTGGCTGCGACTTTGCCGTCCTCCGAGAACGCGATCATTCGAAAATCGATCGGTTTGTCCATGACATGCAAGGGAAATTCCTTGAGCTTCTTTCCCGAAGCCGCGTCCCAAACGAACAGAGTTGTCGAGGTCGCGGCCGAATAATGTCTTGTCATCGCTGGAAAACGCGGCGGCATGACTCCAATCGCCCCCGCAGCCGCCGCCATCCGCCTGGACGAGATGAGCCTTTTTGAAGTTGTTCAGATCCCAGACATGGACCGAAGCGCCCCCCCAGCCGATCGCGGCTAACTTCTTGCCGTCATGCGAGAAGATCAGGCCGACTGCCGACCGTCGATCTTCAAGCGGCAACCGGCGAATCTTCTTGGAGGTTGCCACGTCCCACAAGTTGACTTCGTCGCTATCCGCGGTGGCGATGATTTTTCCGTCCGGCGAATAGGCAGCGCAGCTGCAGCGGTGGAAACGGACCGTTCCGAGACGTGCCAGCACGCCGGCCGGCAACGGATCGCCGAAACGATCAAGCCGCGGCGCATCGGGTTCTTGGGCTTGAATGGCATCTGGCCCATGTAGAGCCGGCTCGAGAGCGAGAACCAACAATAATAGTGTCCTGGGCATGATGTCTCCTCGGATAATGCCGCGAACCAGATTACGATTGCCGTTCACGAACAGGGTCGGGATAAATGAGTCCTGGAGCTGCCGGATAAGACTTGGGAAACGATCAAAACTGTCCAACCTACCTTCCCCTCACACGATGAGATCGTATACAACAGAGATTGATTCGGCGATCACAATCTTGGGAGATGTGAATGTCCGTTCGGTTTTGCGTGCTGGCGAGTGGTAGTTCCGGTAATGTGAGTTTCCTCGATTACAACGGTTTCGGTATCCTCATCGACATCGGCCTGGGTCCAAGACTGCTTGCCTCCAGGCTGGCTGCTTTAGGGTACACTTGGAATAATGTTCACGCGGTCTTGCTTACGCACACGCACACCGATCACTGGAAAGACCGCACTCTGGCACAATTGCGATCCTTGAAAATCCCGTTCTATTGCCACTTTGCTCATCATGACGTGTTGCAATTCTATAGCCCGGCTTTTGCGACATTACGATCCGCGGGTTTACTTCGAGATTTGGCAGAGGGCAAGCGCGTCGAATTAACTCCTGGCCTGACTTGCCTGCCAATCCAGGTTCCTCACGATAGCGAACCGACGCTGGCGTTTCGTTTGGACGGCTCACCGGGTCTATTCGGACCGCAGTGGTCGCTCGGTTACGCTTCCGATCTCGGAACCGTGCCCGCGAGTTTGATTCGAGGCTTTCAGGATGTTCATGCGCTGGCACTGGAGTTCAACCACGATGAAGAGATGGAACGACAAAGCAGCCGGCCTCGCGATCTGATCGAACGAGTCTTGAGTGATCGCGGCCACCTTTCCAACCATCAAGCGGCATTGGCAACCCAACGGATCATCGAGTCATCATCCGGACCAATGCTCAGAGAGTTGATCCAACTTCATTTGAGTCGGGAATGCAATCGGCCCGTACTGGCCCGTTCCGCAGCCAAAGCAGCGCTTCGGGACATTTTGCCCGACCTGGCCATTCGCACCGCGACCCAAGATCGACCGACAAGCGTACTGGATTTAGAAAACACATCGCGCAGTCGTGAGAAAGTCGTGAGAACAACGCCTCCCGGATCGACATTATTGGCATCGCCAATGGATCCAAGCTAAGATAGGGTTTGTGGTAAATAACGTGCCCCGTGTGGGTCGAGGGGAATATAATCCTTTACCGTGATCCCGCGCGGAGTGCATGGCATGGAAGAAACCGTGGAACCTACGCTGCAATCGAATAGCGATGCGCCTGCCGTGTCTCGCCTGAACGACCTCACCGGGCGAACCCTGGGTGATTTTCAATTGATTCGCCGGATCGGCCAAGGCGGGATGGGGCAGGTTTACCTGGCCCGTCAGCTCAGTTTGAAACGTCAGGTTGCCGTCAAAATCCTCCGTACCGATCTCACCGCCAATGTTACTGCGCTGCAGCGGTTCCAGCTTGAAGCGGAAGCGGTTGCGCGAATCAATCACGCCAACATTGTCCAGGTCTACGCTATCGGCGAATCGGATGGGTTGAACTACATGGCTCTCGAATACGTCGAGGGCCGAAATCTTCGAGAATACCTCAGCAAGAAGGGACCGCCCGATCTACCCATTACGCTGAACATCATGCGACAGATTGCCGCAGCGCTCCAGCGGGCGCATGAGTTGGGGATTGTTCACCGCGATATCAAGCCTGAAAACATTCTTCTGACTCGAAAAGTGGAAGTGAAAGTCGCCGATTTTGGTCTGTCGCGTTGCTTTGCCGACGAGCAGCCGAGCAACATCACGCAGAGCGGCGTCACGATGGGAACGCCGCTTTATATGAGTCCCGAACAGGTCAAGGGGAAACAAGTCGATCCGCGTTCGGATATTTATTCCTTTGGCGTCACTTGTTTTCACATTCTTGCCGGGGAGCCGCCGTTCAGAGGAGAAACTCCCTTCGAGGTTGCTCTCCAACACGTGCAAAGCGAACCTCAACCCTTGACTGATTTTGGCGTTCCGGAAGAGCTGGCCGCGCTGGTTCACAAGATGATGGCGAAAAAAGTCGATGATCGCTACCAGACTGCGCGGGAAGTTCTCCGCGATCTCCTTAAACTTCGGGAATCGATGGGATTTGCCCAGGCCGGCCAGGGCGTCCAAACCGGAGTGATGCCGTCGCCGTCGGTATTCTCGACACGCACTGTCCCCGTCCATGAGCCTGAACCGACCCCCCAGGCACCGCCTCGCAAACGCAAGTATCCCTGGATTCTTGCTCTCTTCGTCGCTGTCACGGGGATTGGGTTAGGTTTGACCATTCACTGGCGCACTCATCGGGTGTCCGCAGCGACGAGTCATTCATCATCGAGTGATGAAGACTTTGCCCCAACAGAATCTGGTCCGAATCCGTCGTTGCAAAGAGAAAAGGTACTAAAGCACCAGATTAACGACGATCCGGGGATGAAGGGTGATGCCGGGCTGCGCCGCACTGCTCGAATTGACTCTCCTTTATCTCCGAGAAAATCGATTCAAAGAGGCTGAAGCGCTGTATGATGCGGATCGCGGAAAACTTCAGGAAAAACCATTCATCAAGGATATTCAGAAGAATTCGCTGAAGGGAGCAGAGCAATATCCGTCGCACATTGCGCGGCTTGGACTTGGTCTGGTTTATGCATATCAGGACATGCCGGAGAAATCGCTCAGCGAGTTCGGTATGGTTCTGCCCAAAACCGTGAGAACCGCGAAAACTCCCACTCGCTTTATCGACACATTCATGAAGAGACACGCAGAATGGGCAAAGGCCATCGCCGATGCACTTGACCGAAATGCCCGAAACCTGGGAGGAAAACTGGACGAACCCTTTGCCCGCTACCGCCAGTATGCAAAGGCGGGAGTTCGGTGAGGCTGTGAGGTGACAAGGTGACCAAGGTGACAACAAACAAGCGCATCTGCGAACATTGATCTGTCAACCATTTAGAGGCTATCGATTATTCTGTCACCTTGTCATAGGTGACACAGTAGTTGCAAACTTATCCTAGAAGGCCAATAAGAGCAAGAAACATCGAAGAATAATCACCGCAAAATTCCCGCGATGGAGGCATTGATGAGCGTTGCCAGGAAGCCGCCGAGCAACGCGCGCATTCCCAAACGGGCAAGATCTCCGCGCCGCTTTTCGGCCATCGCGCCGATACCGCCAAGCTGGATGCCGATCGAGGCAAAATTGGCGAAGCCGGTCAGTGCAAACGCTGCAAGAATATAGGCGCGTTCGCTCAAACCGCCTGCCATTTCGGGTTTGTATTTCGTGGTCAGATCGAGGAAAGCGACAAATTCATTTGCAACCAGTTTGGTGCCGAGCAGTTCTCCCATGATCGGGACGTCCGGCCCCTGAACCCCCATCAGTACCGCGACGGGTGCGAACAGTTCGGAGAAGATGATTTGTAAGCTGAGTTGCCGATTGTTCCAGTGAAAGTAATCCGCGAGTTCGGCATAGCCATTTTTCAGCAGGAAATTAAACAGTGCCAGGAAGGCCAGGAATGCGAACAGCATCGCGGCGATGTTGATCGCGAGCCTCATTCCTTCGGAAGCACCGCGCGCAGCAGCATCAATCACGTTTGCGGGGCCGGGATCTTGGGGGTTTTCCGCATCGTGGCTGGGTGGAATCTTCGGAATGTCGCCGAGCGTTTCGGGCTTCTGGGTTTCGGGCAGCAAGATTTTGCCGATGTAAAGCGATGCCGGTGCTGCCATCACGCTGGTGGCAAAAATCGCCACCGGATCGACCCCGAAACCGATGTAGACTGCCATCAAAGCGCCCGAAACGTGGGCCATTCCACCGATCATCAGCGCCAACAGTTCCGAGCGAGTCATGCGTGGGATAAAGGGGCGCACGATGAGGGGTGCCTCGGTTTGCCCAAGAAAGACATTTGCGGTGACCGAAAGCGTTTCTGCGCCGGAAGTTCCCATGATGTGGCGCATGGCCCACGCGAAGATGCGCACCACATGTTGGAGGATGCCGAGAAAATAGAGTACGGAGAAGAAGGACGAGACAAACACCACGGTTGGGAAAACGACAAAAGCAAAAACCTTTTTGTCGGCCAGCGGCCCGAAGACGAATTCCACACCCGCCCAGCTAAATTCGAGGAATTGTTTGGCAACGTGGCCCAAGCCGATGAATACCTCCTGAACGGGAGGTACTTTCAGAATCATCACTGCCAGGAAGATTTGCAGTGCGATCCCCGACAAGATCGTGCAAGGATTTACTTGCCGAATGTTGGCCGAGAAAAAGAAAGCCAAACCGAGAAAGCAGATGACGCCAATAGCCGCCTGAAGACGATAATCGAGGAAGTTCTGGGCAAAGCATGCAAAAGTCGTGAGGGTAGTGATACCGACACCGATAGCGATTCGCCAGGAAATAGGGGTCGCGGGCGTCGGAGGATTCATATCTGCGGTTCCCTTCCATCAATAGTTCCAAGTTCCAAGTTCCAGGTCAACCATCAATCGTCTTTTAACTTGGAACTTGGAACTAAGGAGTCATTCCCAATTGCCAAAACAAAAAGCTCCAGAGATCGGTTTGCTCTTCCAGAACCTTTCCACGCGGTTTGCCCGCGCCGTGACCAGCTTTGGTTTCCAGCCTTAAGAGGACTGGTTGATCGGATGATGTTGCCGATTGCAAAAGCGCAGTCATCTTGCGTGCATGCAACGGATCGACGCGCGTATCCGATTCCGCGGCCGTCAGAAGAACCGCTGGATATTTGGTGCCATCCTTCACGCGATGATAGGGAGAATAGGCGTGAAGCCAACGAAAATCTTCGGCTTCTTCCGACGAACCATATTCGGGTATCCATAGTTTGGCGATCAAGAATCGATGGTATCGCACCATATCCAATAGCGGCACCTGACAGACCGCCAATTTGAATAGCTCCGGGCCTGGGTGATGGCCGCGCCGACCAGCAAACCGCCATTCGATCCGCCCATGATTGCCAGGTGTTCGCTGTCGGTCACCTTCTCTTGAATCAAATACTCTGCTGCTGCGATGAAATCGTCGAACACGTTTTGCTTTTTCCCCAACATCCCGGCCTCGTGCCAGGCTTCGCCGTATTCTCCGCCGCCGCGCAGATTGGTGACAGCCAATACCCCACCGCTTTCGAGAAAGACGAACCGCGATGAGATGAATATCGGCGTCAGCTTGATCGTAAACCCGCCGTAGCCATAGAGGAGAGTTGGAGTCTTCCCATTGCGTTTCACATCCTTCCTCGATGCCAGGAACATTGTGATCGGGGTACCATCCTTCGACTTAAATTTCACTTGCTCAACCTGGTAGTCGGTCGAAACAATCGGCGTTTGCACCTGCATCCACAGGTGCGGAAGATTCGTTTTGTCGGGTGCGGGGCGAAGATCGAGATGATAAACACTGGGTGGGGTTGTGAATGACTGGAACGCAAAAAAAAGTTCATGCCCATTCCACTCGCCGCCCAGGCCGGCGATGGTGCCCAGCGTCGGCAGGGCAACTTCGCGTTCCAGCTTGCCGGTTGTGTCGAATACCTTGAGCTTCGAGGATGCCTGATGAAGATATAACCCGATGAGATGATCGCCGATCGGAGCCACCGATTCAAGAACATCGTCGCTTTCCGCAAGGATCGATTTCCAGTTCTCATGTCCGGGTTTCAGCGGATCGGCCGCCACGAGGCGGAAGCGAGGGGCGCGATGATTGGTCAATAGATAGATGCGATCGTTGCGGGCCACCGGGGTGAAGTGGGCATCGAGCTTTTCGGTGAGATGGATGAACTTGCTGTTGGGCGTTTCCAGATCGCGCAAATAAACGTCCGATTTCGCCCAGCCTTGCTGGACGGTGACGACCAGCCAGCGTCCATTGGGAGAAAGCTGCACATTGGGCCAGTCGGCTGCGTGAAGCCCTTCGCCGAATATCTTGGCATCTTTCGCAGGATCCGTTCCCAGTTCGTGGAAGAATACTTGCCGATGATATTTCTCTTCGCCAGCAGGCACCGAGCCGGGCTTGGGATAGCGCGTGTAATAAAAGCCCTTGCCGTCCGGTTTCCAGGCCAACGAACACGCTGCGCGTGTACTCGATCGTATCGGGCAAATCTTTGAGAGTTTGCGTATCTCGAATCTTGAGCGTGGATACTTCATTGCCGTTGCGTGAAATTCCATAAGCAACGAGCGCCTCCATCCGGGCTGGGAAACCACCAATCCATGGCGATCGTGCCGTCTTTCGCGAGCGAGTTCGGATCGACAACCTTTGTGTCGGGGCTCTTTTTCGAGGTAGTCATCCACAAGACCGGTTGATCTTGTTTTCCTTCTCGTTTGGTGTAGAAGAGCCGGCCTTTCTTGGGCGCGACGACGCTCAAGGTTCCCGAGTCGAGCAGTTGGTCGAGTTGCGCGGCAATCTTTTCGCGTTGCGGGATTGGATCGAGAATGGAACGAGTAAATGCATTCTGCTTCTCGGTCCATTCCTTGACCTCGGGAGAGTCGCCCCGTTCGAGCCAGCGATAAGGATCGGCGATTTTTACACCGTGAAGCGTGTCGATAGTAGCATCGGTTTTGCTCGGCGGGTATTTCGGCTTCCCGGGTGGATCGGCATGGAGAAGAGACGAACCAAGGAGGACAATGGCGTAAACTCCGATGGCCGAACGATTCATTTGGCATCTCCTGGAATGTCAATGGCGGAGTGGGATGAATTGATTATCCGCTATGGCAGTAGCTGTTAAAAGAGGTTTGCAGCGAAATCTGGCTTTGGCTCAAAAATCCCAAGATCCAAATCACAAATCACAAACAAGTTCCAATTTCAAAATGACCAAAACGCAAACCCTTTAACTGCCGAAAGGGTGGAATCTCTCTGGTGCGCCTGATTATGCCGCCCGTTTTGCGATCTTTTGGCCTGCACCTGCTTTACCCCCCATTATACGAGGTTGTTCTGTCCTTATCTGCGGCTGCTTACGAGCCTTCAGCACTCGCGCGTACGCCGCTTCCCAAACACCGCTGAGTTGCAGAACTCGGAACACCAAAATCGTTTGCGCCCTGCTTTTTTCCAGCGCATGCCACTGAGCTTCAGACGCTGCGTGTAAACCGTCTTGCACGCCGTTTCTGTCACCCCGCTGCCCCGAGGCATTCCCAAACGTTTGTACTCGTCATAGCACATGTACTTCATCCGCTTGCGCAAGTATCGGTAGGCCTTCTGGAACGCCTCTCGTTTCTTCGCCGAAAGACCGACCTGATCCCGCAACGCCGCCGCCGAGTGTAGCACTCGATTCACGCCACGCGGTTTGCGAAGCATCCATCTCAGCATCTTCCACGCCCAACTCTTGCCGCGTTTGTTACTACCGAAGAGCAACTCCGCCATCTGCCAGACGCGTTGACTGGCGTGGTAATAATCGACGACGCGCAGCCACTGAAGCGCTGCGCCCGTTCGGGGATGGACCATCTGGGCCAGCACTTTTTGGTAGTAACCGGCTTCGCCGTGGCCGGCATCGGTGACATAGCACAGTCGGGGTAACGACTGATCCCAACGACGCAAGATGTCTTGGAGCAAGCGCGTCAACGCCGCACTCATCGTCTCTTGACCCAACTCGGGTACGTAAGCCAGGTAGACCGTGCCCAAGCGTTTGCCACGCCGGTCCAAGACACTGACCGTGCCGGTGGTGGCCACTTCAAAGGAGCAACATTTTTTATAACGCAATCCCAGGGTGACCCCATCGCGTCCGACACACAACACCGGTTTATGTCGGCCTCGTGATGGTTCCGCCTGTCGGAGCCACTGAAGGACTTGCTCGACTTGAGCATCGTGTTGCTGGGGTGCCAACTCGGCCGCCATGGCGTTGCTGAAGAGTCGCAACTTCTTGACTCCCCAACCCACCGCGCACTCCTGCCGCAATCGCTTCAAAACCCGTTTCTGGGTCGCCCCGGCTTCGCCGAGCAACTCGGAAACGCGCTCGCTTAATGCCGGGCTGGCTCCCTGAACGAGCCCCAAGGCTAATGCCAACGGAAAGATCGAGGGCTCTCCGCCCTTGACCTTATCGCGGTAGCCGACACGCCAAAGCTGGATTTGCCCGAAGAGGGTCCAGGCGTTCTGCGACGTCTTGCGGTTGAGCCGAGTGTAGGAATCACCCTCAAACTGTGCATGCTTGGGTAGTTCATCCACGGCAGCAGGCTCTCGATGATTGTAAACGCACTGAACCAACTGTCGGCCGGCTTCACGAAGATGCTTCTGAAGTTCTCGCTCAAACGTCTGAGTGCCCGATGGCGTGACGGGCTGCGTGAGGAACTCTGCGAGGAACTTCCGTAGGTCTTGAGCGATCAGATCCAGGACATCATCGAGATCGGGTGTGCGGTCTTTCTCCTCATCGAGATCATCCGGCAACTTGGGCAACTTGGGAGTTGCAGTTGCCAAACTCAGAAGCAGATAGATAGAGTAGTTCATGCGGCGTTCCTTCGCACGTGTTGTTCTGGTAAACACTACGAGACGAGGAACGCCGCATTTTTTCAAGATCAAAAGGAACTCAAGGGGTTATTCAGCGCTGGATGCTCGAAAAACCCGAGACTTTCTAGCGCACCAGAGAGATTCCACCCTGCCGAAATTTAGTTTCATGTCTTCATTGGGATTTTGGATTTGTTTGTGATTTGGAATTTGCGAGTTGGTTTTTTTGAGTCAAAGCCGCGAAATCTTCCAGCGCTGCCACGGTTTCCTACCGAGAGCGTGCGCTTTCTCTAAAACAACTCTCAACCTTTCGGAGATCATCTCATGTTCAATCTGACTGCGGTGCAGGCGGCCATTCGAGAACTTGGTTTCGATGGCTGGCTGCTTTACGATTTTCGTCGATCCAATGTATTGGCCACGCGCGTTCTGGGCTTTGGCGATGAGAAGCATCTCACCCGGCGCTGGTTCTACTTCATTCCTGCTTGTGGCGAGCCTCTGAAGTTAGTCCATCGCATCGAAAGCGGTGCCCTCGATGGCTATTCGGGCCAATCGATCATTTATCTGCGCTGGCAGGAACTGGAAGCGGGTGTTCAATCGCTGCTGGGCGAAAGCAAAAAAGTGGCGATGGAATATATCCCGCGCAATGCCAATCCCTACGTTTCTCGCGTCGATGCCGGGACCGTGGAGCTGGTTCGATCGTTCGGCGTGGAAGTGGTTTCATCGGGCGATCTGATCCAATACTTTGAAGCCTGCTGGGACGATGAGCAATGGGCAATGCACAAGGAGGCCGCGTTCAGTACGCGCTCGGCTTACGATGTGGCGTTTCAATTCATCGCCGATCAAATTCTTGCGCCAAGGGCGGCGTTCTGGAAACAGTAGTCCAGGCGCGAATCATGCAACATTTCAGCGAGTGCGGGCTGACGACCGATCACGGTCCAATCGTCGGCTGCGGCCCTCATTCCGGCGACCCGCATTTCGATACCACTCCGGCAAACGATACCGAAATCCGCGAGGGAGATTTCGTCTTGATCGATCTGTGGGCCAAGCTGAATAAGCCTCGCAGTGTTTACAGTGATTTGACGCGCGTTGCTTTCGTTGGGAAGGATGTGCCCGCCAAAATCCAGGAGGTCTTCGCAGTCGTCGCCGCAGCCCGCGATGCAGGCATCCAGTGTGTCCAGGATGCCTATGCTCGAAAGCGAACTCTGCAAGGCTGGGAAGTCGATCAAGCCACACGCGATGTCATCGAGAAAGCGGGTTACGGAGAATATTTCATACACCGTACCGGCCACTCGATCGGCCAGGAAACGCACGGCAACGGTGCGAATATGGACAATCTCGAAACCCACGAAGAACGGCGCGTCATGCCGAGGACTTGCTTTTCGATTGAGCCGGGAATTTATCTCCCGGAGTTTGGGGTTCGCAGCGAAGTGAACGTCTACATTGATGAGAATGGCAATGTACACGTCACTGGCGGCGAGCCACAGACGGAGGTGCATCGGATTATGGTGTGATTTCACCGTTGACCCAATAGGCCGTAAACGACGAGAACTGCCAGGAAGATGCCGACAAAGCCGCAAACAAAACTTCCCAAGACATTGGCGAGTGCGATCCAAATATTGCCGTTGCGGACGAGTTGAAAGGTTTCCCACTCGAATGTCGAAAACGTGGTAAAGCCGCCGCAGAAGCCCGTTCCCATCAATAAGTAGATGGGTCGATAATTCGGGGGCGATCGTTCGAGAACGATCAGCCCTACAACCCCAAGAATGAAGGAGCCGGTCACATTGATCGTGAAGGTTCCCCAGGGCATACCGCCTTCTGCCCGATAATGGAGATCGATCCACTGGCCGAGGTAGAACCGGCATACGCTACCGACAGCGCCGCCGATCCCCACGAGGAGGATCGGGTGCATGAGGATCTGCCAGAGCGTGTCCATAAGCTTCATCCTTCGCGTTGCCGTTGCGAGTCGTTTGATACGTTGGATCATGACTATCAACTCGGTTGAGCCTGGCCGAAACGCAGTAGGCGGCACACCTTCAATGGTAATCAGACCTTCGCCGACCACTTCGTCGAGGAACGGCAGCATGATCTGGATCTTGTCGGTGGTATCGACGATCTCGACAAGGATCGGTTGGTCGATGGCGTACTCGCCGAGCGCGGAATGAAAGCGATGATGCGCCCCAAAGCCGGCTTCGGGGCGCAGGACCGTCGCCCAGGTTAATCCCAGTTCCTGCGCCTTTTGGATTATGGCCTTGTAGAGCCGTTCGCTTCCCCATTTATCGGAGTTGTCGATGAAGATGCGGAGCAATTGCCCCTCTTCGCTGCGTTTCATAATGGGGAACTCCTCGGGTGCTGGTAAGTTGGCGAACAGGCTGGGAGCAACGGGTACTTCGAGATGCCGGCCCATTGGATCTTTTGGATCGTCGCGCCGGCGATGAACGAGGACGTGCGCCCGTTCGAGCGTTGCCAGTCCTTCGTGGACCAGTTCATCTATGATCGGGAGAAAGGCCCCGATCGAGCGTGGGCTGTCGAAGATTTCGACAATCACGGGAACCAGTCGAACGATCGAGTACCAGTGCGGTTCGATCAGATGGCCCGCGACATCAAGCCCGCAGATTCCCGGCGACAGCGTTGCGCCCATGAGTTTTTGAGACATCGCGCGATTGAGAATTGCATCCGCCGTGCTGCGCCACCCGCTCCGGTCGGTGCTTCGCAGGTAGATGCGCAACAATGTTTGCTCGCCTTCCAATCGCATGGCAGAAGCCCTCGACTCTACAAACTTATACTTCCGGGCGCACACAACTAACGTAGCGTACCTTTAGGAGCACTTGATAAATGACTTCCTGAAATGAAGCGACTCTACCCTTTCCCTCCGTCCTGGCTTGGCTGACCATTACCCACAAATTGAAAGTGGAACGAGCGAGTACCTATCCCCTCTCCCCTGTACTCAGGGGAGAGGGTTAGGGTGAGGGGCAGAGCCTTCCACCATAAAAGACGCGCGTTCCGGAAGGCCGAAGGTTCACCCCTCACCCTAACCCTCTCCCCTGAGTACAGGGGAGAGGGAATTAGTGCTTGCTCGTTTTCCTTTCCCTTTGTGGCTAATAGTCCGCCGCAAAGCTAGGGGAGGGAAATTCCAGCCGTTGATTTCGGGAAGTTATTTTCACCTCGGTCCTTAGTGTTTTACTGCTATTTGCCTCATTCGTTCCAACTGTTTCTCGACGCCCTTTTCTTTCAATACTTCATCGAGGCTCCGGCGAATCCGCTTATCCTTGATTGTCGATCCAACCAGCTTGAGTGCATCCGCGATCCATTTCCCCGCCTTCCCCGGATCGTCGGGCCACTGCTTCCGCAACATTTCTGCGTGCTTGAGCACATCGGCCAAAACACCAGGAACGATTTTCTCATCCCAGTCGCAATGCGGAGCTTATAGCAGGAATCGCCTTGTCTTCCTCCCCTTTTGCCAGATGAGCGACGGCCAGTAAACGATAGGCATCCGCATTCGTGGGGAGTAACTCGATCAGACGTTCGTAATCGGCAATGGCGCGTTTCGCCTCCTGTTTTCGCAAATATAGCGCTGCTCGACGGCGGATCGGTTCCGCTCGATACGGATCGAGTTCGATCGCCTGGCCATAATCGGTAAGGGCTTTGTCGTCGTTGCCCGCCTCTTCGTGTAGTTGTCCGAGACGGGAATACGCTTTCGCCAGCTTGGGATCATTCCAGATTGCATCTTCAATGTCGGCAATCGCTTCCTTCCCCGTGCGACACAATCCCCGAACGTAGTAGGCACCAGCGGATTTCTGGTCCTTCTTCAGCAACTGGTTGCACAGTCTCAGGGCCGCCTCCTTATCCTCTTTGTCTTTCGAGCCGGCCAATAGTTCTGCTCTCTGCAATAGGTATCTCGGCGTAAACCATGTCCTGTATTTGTCCCAAAAAGTGTGTTCGATCCATGCTTCCTTTAGATCGCCTCGATCGATTAATACCTGGGTCTGTTCGAGAACCGATTCCAGCAGCCCCCCCGTACCGGGGTTTTTCCAATCGCGCCAGGCCGCAAGAACGAGCTCTGCTTGTCCTCGGCTGCGTAACAGTCGGCTGCGTCTGAGCATTTCCTCGACCTGCGTCGGTTTCCACAAAGGTCGCGCGGATTCGATAAAAGATTGCAATTCCGCAGCTGCGATCGCATAGCCAAGCTGTTGCTGCGGTCCTTCCTTGTGCGTCAGCAATCCAACCACCTGGCCCTGCGAATTGACGACTGCGGAGCCTGAAGAACCTGCCTGGGTTGGGATCTGCAACAGCAAGGCGCGAAACTTGGCGGGATCGGGCTTGGCTGTACTCACTATTTCGACACTGGCCGCTTGCCGGACCGTTCCTGATGCATGCAGCCAAAGCAACTCAACGCCCAGGGGGTGATTGACGGTTTGCACTGCCTCGCCCGGCAAAGGCTCCTTCAAAGCAAATTTCAATTCGCCGACGCCGGCGGGTAGTTTTTCCAATTCGATTAGTGTCAAATCGCGCTCTGCATCTCTTGCAAGTACCACACCGCGAACCAACTGGCCCGATTGCCGCAGGCCGATCAGATCGCGATACGCGGATGTCTCCGCAATCAAGGCACCCTTTTCTCTCAGTGGGAAAATCACATCGACGAGATCGGATGTCCCTGCACCCTGCGAAGTGGTGAGGAAGAGTCGACGCTGTTGGTCGATGATCCATCCGGCATAGCGGCCATCGGTGGCGCTGGGCCGGACCCATCCTGTCGCCGGGACTATTTTGGAGTAGATCGATTCTCGCTTCGTTAATGGCAAATCTTCCTTGGGCGTCAACTCTTTGCGGGCTTCCGCCAGCATGGCGACGACTTCTTGCAGTTGAATGGCAATGGACGCCGACGGCGCTTGCCAGCGGACCCCGGATAGCACGCCCACAACCTCGCCCCGGCGATTCACCAGGGCGCTGCCGCTATCGCCGCTATTGATGGGCGATTGAACGATCCAACAAGGCGCGTTCTCGGCGAGCCTTTTGCTGCGCCAGAAATAGCCGTCGGTCAGATGACCCTTTTGCCGCACTTCGCCTACGGTCAATACCCAAAGCGCTTCGGAATCCCGGCGATGCCCGACGGAAAGAACGGTATCGCCCGGTGCCGGTACTTCACGCGCCAACGGTAACGACTGGATGCCGTCGGGGATTTTTGCCAGCTCGACCAAAGCGAGATCGCTTTTTTCACGACGCAGAATCACCTTGCCGCGAACCGCCCGCCCTTCTTCGTGGAGGCGTTTTTGATTTTCGAGGTAGTAAAGGCGCTGAGTGAGAAACGGGGTATTTTTGCCCTTCTGCTCGACCGGAAAGAACGCTTCGACTCGATCCTGATCGCCCACCACATGAAGATTGGTAATCAACCAGCGCCGGGATGCATCCACGACCCAGCCGGTGCCGACACCCTGTTGCGTCGTTCGAACCCAGGCGGTCGATCTCACGATTCGAGGATAAAGCTGCGCCGGCTCCTCCGCCCGCACCGAGAGCGGAATGAATAGCACCGATGCAAGGATCATCTGGCGATGCGGGAGCATGAATGACTCTGGATAGATATCCGGGGATGTCGCTTGCGCTTGAACCCCCGGGCAATTGGCTTTCACCCCTGCCCGAGCGATTGGCCGGAAAGTAGTGTCGCACTCAATTGTAGCGCATCAAAGAAGTCCGCTGAGACATCGTAACTCCAAGAGTGTCGCCGGATTGAACGCGGTTTCAGGCAAGCGGCAGAAAAAGATTTACGCTTACTTCATGCGCGGCTCCTGCCGATTCGCTGAAGAGCCGCGCACGAAGTAAGCGGTTACGGGTAAATCTGTTTCTGCCGCTCGCCTTACTGATTCCAGTCCGCTCCCAGTATTTTGCCGTCCAAACCGTTAATGGCATTCTTGAGTGTTTCCGGTTTGATCTTTTTCAGATCGAGTGCCCGTACCGAACCATCGCGATGAAATCATGGGTTCCAGTCGTCGCCCAACACCTCACCGCCTGCAGATGTGATGGCCGCTTTGAGCGTCGCAGGCTTGATCTTTTTCAGATCGAGTGCCCGTACCGAACCATCGCACATGGCCGCGAACGGCTTCATGCCGTAAGCCTTGCCGAAGTCGGGCAAATCCTTTTTCGGGTCGAAGGGGATGTTTACCGGCTTGGTCCAGGGGACCGCGACACTTGCCTCAACCATCAGAATGGTGTTGGACGTTCCATCGATGATGCTGTTGAAATCCAACTTCGATCCAAAAATGGCTCCGTTTCCTGCAAAGCCCTGGTAAACGGTGTAACCTTTCTTTTTGACTTTGACCCGGGGTGAGTCGTAAACCTTGGGGATTTCTTCCAGAAGTTTTAAATTGGTCTCGCTATCCCAAGGCTCGTCGAGTTTGAACTTTTTGTATAGTTCGTTTTTCTCGATATAGGGCAAAAGAAGGACTGCGCCAACTGAGCAACGGTTTGCCGTCTTTGTCGGCGATATTCTTCGGCAAGGCATCGTTGTAGGCGCTGGCGTAGTTGTGCACCGCTAGCACCATTTGCTTGAGATTGTTTTGACTCTTGACGCGGTTGCGAGCTGCCGTGATGCCTATCGTTTCCGTAGGCTCAACGGCTTCTTCTTGGTCGGAAGTTTTGGCATCGGATTTTTCCTTGGGGGCGGGAGCGGACCAAACCCACGCGGTGAATAATCCCGCCGCTGCTACGATCCAAAATGGAACAAGTTTGCGAACCAACATAGGAATCTCTCGAAATGAGGAACGCCCTTCGCTCAATGCGAAAGGCTTCTGATTGTCTTCTCCATTCCAACAATGAGATCATGGTTTCCAATCGTCGCCCAATACCTCACCGCCCGCGAAGGTAATGGCCGCTTTGAGCGTGGCAGGCTTGATCTTCTTCAGATCCAGGGTCCGCACGGAGCCGTCACAAAGGGCTGCAAGAGGCCGGCCTCCATAGGCCTTTCCGAAATCGGGCAGATCTTTTTCAGCGTCGAAGGGCAAGTCGACCGGCTTGGTCCAGGGCACTGCGATGCTCGACTCGACGATGGTGATCGTATTCGCCGTTCCGTCGGTAATGGATGCGAGCGTCAACTTCTCGCCGTGGAAGAATGCGCCTTTTCCTTGAAATCCCAGGTAGGGTGTGTACCCCTTCTTCTTCACCGTCACACGCGGCGAACTGAATAGGTCCGGCATCTTCTCCAGCAGTTTCAAATTGTGTTCGCTGTCCCAGGGTTCATCCTGTTTGAATTCCTGCCTGAGTGGCTGCTGCTCGATAAAGGGCAACAGATGAACGCGCCAGCTCAGTAGGGGCTTACCGTTCTTATCCGCGATATTCTGAGGGAGAAACTGATAGGCGGATTCATAATTCAGAATAGCCAATCCGAGTTGTTTGAGGTTATTGCTGCTCTTCCGCCGGGCGGCGACCGCCTTCAACCCGATGGCATCGCCCGGCTCAACGGCTTCTTCCTGTTCCGAGGTTTTTGCAGGAATTTTTTCCTTGAGGGCGGGAGCGGACCAGGACACTGCGGCAAACAATGCCGCTGCCGAGATGATACAAAGTGGAACGAGTTTGCGAGTCAACATGAATCTCTCCTGAATGAAGTTTAACCTTTGTGAAAGACAAATGGCTTGGGATTGCCCGTACCGAGTGCGCCGCCGCCCGGCCGCCACAAAACGACATCTTCGATCTTCTTGGCCATCTCAAAATCCTTGTCGGTGATGCCGCCGGCCGAGTGCGTTTTCAGTTTGACCCAGAGTTTGCCCCAGGTCACTTGCAGGTCGGCGTGATGGTAGGCCGCCTCACAGAGATAGCCGATGGCATTGACCGCCATCAGCGTTTGCGGCCAGCCGTCGGTGTTGTATTTTCGCCGCAGCCAGCCATCTTCGAGATACCAGTGAGCCAAACCGAGTTCGGTTATCTTGGCCGTTATCTCGGCGTCGGTGTAAACCTTCTCTTTGGGTTCCGCCATGATGAATCCTCCTCCGAATTGGGGAGGAGTTATTCTACGAAGGAGTTTTGATGTCTGTTGAGAACACGCGCCATCAGCTCAAGGAATTGTTCTTGTCTCGTGCCATCGCCTTCGGCAATTTTACGCTGGCATCGGGCAAGACCAGCACTTACTACATCAACTCCAAGAAAGTGTTGTTTCACTCGGAATCGATCGCGCTATTGGGAGATCTACTCTATGACGCCACCCAGGATTTGACGTTTCAAGCAATCGGCGGGCTTGAAGTGGGCGCGATCCTGATGACCACGGCCGTCTGCCTGCGCTACCACCAGGCGGGTCGAAGCGTGGAAGGCTTTTTCGTGCGCAAAGAGGCCAAAGGCCACGGCAGCAAGGAGCGAGTGGAGGGGCAAGTCAAGGCCGGGGATCAAGTCGTGGTCATCGACGACGTTCTGACGACAGGAGGTTCCGTGCTTCAGGCGGTCGAAGAGATTGAAAAGATCGGTGGCAAGGTTTTGCGCGTGGTGTGTATTGTCGATCGATTGCAGGGAGCACGCGAGGCGTTGTCGAAGTATGACTTCCGGCCACTTTACACGATTCGGGATTTTGGGATCGAGCCGAAGGGGTGAGGCAAAATCGGCTTATAGCCAGGGCTTCATCCATTCATCGATTTCGGGAATTAATTTGCGAACCTCATCCAAAAGAACGATGCCTTCCGGAGATTTCATGAACCAACGGATGATACCTAAATGGTGCGACTCAACATCCAACCCCTCACGTAGTGCTTGCTTTGACCTCGTATGGTTGAGGTCTGTATCACGGATCACCATTGACAGCAAGTATCGAATCCTCTTCAGCATTTTTCGCCCATCCCTCGGCAAATCGTCATCATCGAGATGAAGCAAATCGTGAGTATATTGTGCGCGCGCCATTCGATTCCGGTCAGTGGTGAAAGAAATAATGCCGGTTTGTGGATCCCACGTGAAGAAATCCAACGGGTCATCCCGACACGGATTCAGTAAAAGCGGTTTGCGATTAACGATCGCAAATTTTTCCGCTTTATAGCGGTTGCAATTATCGCAGCAGAGCAGGAAATTATTCCACCAAAAGACTTGCGATGGGTACTTCGTCTTGGGTCGGTAGTGATCGACGGTACTTGCGCCACGTCTTTCGCAATAGGCACATTTCGAATGAAAGATCCGACGCAGATGTCTCCGAACCGCCTTCCCCGATTTTGATTGGCAGAAGCGTTTCCACCGAGCAGCAATGCGTTCGACACCGGCCGGAACACTCGCGAGGTCATTCCGTTTCTGTTCCAGAGTGGCGAGAACCTTTGAGTCGAGAGTTCTCTTGACGCTTGGACGACGAATTCGAATCATTTTCCGTTCCTGAGTTGCGCTAACGTCTCATCGACAAACTGATCCATCTTTTGATACCGCAACATGTCCTCATAGCTATCTCCCGGCGCGCTCAATTGCTCCGTCAGCCATCGTTTGAGGAAGTCCAGTTCTTTCTTTTCGGCTTGGGTGAGCGTTTTGGCTTCTTCCTTCGTGCGAAGATCTCCATGCCGCCGCATGTTTGTTTCCGTTTCCGACGAATGAGAACTGGTAAGACCAATCAGCGGGCTGGTCAGAATCTGACTTGCGGTCCAACCGCGCGCACCGTAGGGAACGGTTGATCGACCCCGACCGTGCCGTTTTCGCTCGTGTTCAGAACGAACAACCCATTATCGCTCGCTTCTTGAGCGATGAACGGAGAGTGTGTAGTGACGATAAACTGGATTTTTGGAAAGACTCGACGCAAGGTAGGACCGAGCTCACGTTGCCACCGCGGATGAATATGAGCATCCGCTTCATCAATGAGTACGACTCCTTCAATCGTCAGACATGGACCATTTTCCTCGTTGTAGTAATCGAGCAGATCCGATCGCTCATCATACAATCGCTTCAGGAAATCGAGGAACATTGCAAGAAAACTACGATAACCATCGCTCAGATTTGATGTGTGAAACTCTTCTTGTCTCGCCACTCCAAAAAGCATTTGTTCTGAATTGACACCGACCAAACTAACTGGTTCAGGCAAAACTGAATCGATCAATCTTTGGAGGCATGGCAGCAGTTTCTTGGCCCTAGAGCGTTCCGGATGCTTTGGGTCCTCTGAGCGGGCGTAGACGGCAGGCAACCAATGTAATCCTTCTTGCAAGCCTCGCGTCTCATCAAAAAGAGTTGAGAAGTAAGAATCATACCAATTAGATGATGTTGGTGGATATCCCCAAAACCGCCGAAAGGGTCCATAGCCACAAGCAATTGCTTTCGCTAACGGTGAATTCCTTGTCTTAATTCCTTTGGAATCACCGTTTGGTACGGCATCATGTAAAATCTTTACACGGAGTTTCAGCTCACAATTCGTATCGATATTCTCGGAAGTGCGTGAAATTGGCTTGGCATGTTCATCTTTGCGGTGACAAATTGCCAAGCTAATCTCACCCCTACTCTCAACATTTCTTTTGACCCATTCCACTGCATCTAGCCAGAAACGATTGAACGCAGAAGCCCCAATTCCCAGCGCCATCGCCTGCAAAATCGATGTTTTCCCCGTCCCGTTCTCCCCCAATAACACAATCCATCCGCTGTAGTCGTCCCCCTTGTGCGGGAATTTCAGCGTGACGTCCTCGAAACACTTGATGTTCTTGAGCCGAATCGATTTGATATACGCGCCTCTCTCCTTGCTTCGTCACGTTTCTGGAAACCTCGGCCTCACTCCATTAACTGTAACGATTTTTTCCGTAGCCGATAATACTTCAATCCCGGAATGAAAAAGCTCAACGCTGAAGCGACACCAAAAAGCAAGATCTCCCCGCTCGGCACCAGGGGCATTATCACGGCCGTCAAGAACAACCCCGCCGCCGTGATGTAAAACTGTCCCGACAAAATCCCTGCCTTGAATACAAACACCATCCCCGCAGCAACCGCGATGGCCGGTGACAGCGTCAGCGCCGGCAGGTTTATCATCACCTCGATCACGAACATGCCGATGCTGGCGCAGACACCTGCTGCCCAGGCATGTGCAATCTGCCGTTCCACGAACAACACCGGGCCGGCACGCCGGCGCAACTGCCAAAGAATCGTTCCCCAGGTGATTAGCCCGACACTCCACAAGATCAGATACGCGCGGTGATCGGTGATCCCGGACCACGCCATGATCTGGGTGAGCAAACAAAGAACGAACGTCGCCAGGCTGTGCCACATCCACAACAATCCCCAGTTTTCCAGCACGCCGGCATGATGTGTTTCCCTAAGCATTCGCGACACGAAATAGCGCAGCCCGCTAGGCTGCGACGATACGCGTTCGCCGGAAAGATAGGCCTCCAAATCCTGGGCGAGCTCTGCGGCGCTGGAGTACGCAGCTCCGGGGGCTTTTGCAGACACTTCAGACAAATCAGTTCCAGATCGCGGTCGATACCCGGATCGAGCCGTCGGGGTGGTACAGGCTCCTGCTCGATGACCATCAACAGCGTATCGACCGGATTTGCCGCCAAAAACGGCGGCCTGCCGGTGAGCAGCTCGTACAGGATGGCACCGAGACTATAGACATCCGTGGCGACGGTCAGATCCTTTCGGGCACCTGCCTGCTCGGGGGCCATATAACTTGGCGTACCGACGATGGCTCCCGTTTGCGTGCGCCAATCGGGTGAACTGCCGGTGACGAGGAGCCGTTTGGCCAGACCGAAATCGGTTACTTTGATGATTTCGGATTCCGGAGAATCGCTTGCGGATCCTGCGATGTTCGAGATCAAGATGTTCGGGGGCTTCAAATCCCGGTGCAGGATTCCCTGCTCGTGGGCATGGTGAACTGCTCGCGCGATCTGGGCCACGAGACGGGCCGCTTCGCGCGGCGGCATCGGGCCATGCTTGGCAATGCGCTGGCTGAGCGTTTGACCCTCGATGTACTCCATGACGAAGTAAAGCTGGCCTTCTTGTTCTCCAACCTCATGAACGGTCACGATATTGGGGTGCTTCAATTTCGCGGATGCGGCGGCCTCGACGGAGAAACGGTCTCGATCGGTCGGCGACGACAGCCTGGCATCGCGCATCATCTTGATCGCCACCAAACGATTCAGACTTTTTTGCGTGCGCCTTGTAGACGACCCCCATGCCGCCGCGCCCCAACTCTTCGAGAAGCTCGAAATCGCCGAAGGAGCGGGGCAACGACCCGCCGTTCTCAGTCGGCCCAGGCTGATGGGGTAATGTGAGTGCTTGCGTCGAGACTTTTTTCCCGAACACGGCGGCAAATTGCGCGGTGGCCCACAGCGATCGCAATTCCTCGGCCAATACCGGATGTTGACGGGCAACCGCTTCGATGTCCGGTGTCAGGCCGTGTTCTTGTTGATCCGCAAGCTCGGCCAACAACGCGGCGAGTTGTGCATCGGTGTCGGATTTCGATGTAGAAAAGCTCATAGAGGATGGTCTGACTGAATCAAAAGCAGGGGGATTCTCGACTCTTTGCTATCATCCGGCTCCGCGCATACCTGGGCAAGTGCAGCTCTGCTAATTATCGGATCAAGCGAAAGTTGCGAGATGAGGAGTGCGATTGCTGCAAAGGGCAGTAAAATAGCGGCATCGTTCGTTCTGTGCGGACAAGCTATTATCTTTCACTGCGTTTGCCACGGCCTTTCAATGAAATGAAAGTCTGCATCTGTAACTTGAGTATGTTGTTTCTTTGCAATCGCCTGCGAATTCCCAATCCACTCACAGACATCGTGAGGAGAGATCGAGTCATGAAAATCAATTGGCAAGACTTTATCGAAGAAAGAAAAGACATCATGGCTGGAAAGCCGGTATTCAAGGGTACTAGACTTACCGTGGAGCTAGTTCTGAAGCAACTCGCGCGGGGATGACGAACCAGGAAATGCTCGAACAATATCCGACGTTGAAGTCGGAACATCTCCGTGCCGCACTGCTTTACGCCGCCGATGTAGTGACGATGGACCAAACCATATATCAGTGATGTTGTCGTTCGATGAAAATACTCGCCGGAGAAAAAGGTTCGGGTTCGTCCACTGATGTCTACCGGGGGCAATCCCGAAGAATAGCATCGAAAATTGTGGCGAATTCGATCCCGTCTGAATTTGGAGAAAGGTGGACGCTTCAAGCCATCGGAAGTAGGATTCATTCGCACTGTCTTTCTCTATATTAGGCCGATTTCCGGATGAGCACTGCTTCCGATTCGAGTTCCCCAGCTGACCGTTTTCTGCAATCGATCACTCGCAGCGGGGTGATGGAACGGCCCGTATTGCAAGCGCTCTTGGAGAAGATCCCGCCCGCTACGAAGCGCAATGCCGATAAACTGGCCGATTATCTCATCGCCGAGCAATATCTTACCCATTTTCAGGCAAGAAAGTTACTGCAAGGCACTTACCAGGGCCTGGTCCTGGGACCGTATCAAATTCTCGCGCCGCTCGGTCGCGGCGGGATGGGAATGGTCTACCTGGCCCGGATGCGAAAAGAAACAACCAAACCCCATCCCGGGCTGGTGGCTCTGAAAGTGTTGCCGGCCAAGCGCGCCAAGGAAGAGGAACGAACGCTCGCGCGGTTTCTGCGCGAGATGGATATGTGCCAGCGCGTCGACCACCCGCATTTGACGCAGACCTACGACGCCGGGGACATCAACGGCGTTTACTATATTGCGATGGAGTATATCCGCGGCATCAACCTTCGGCAGACCATTCTCGACTTCGGAACCTTGTCGGTCGCCCGCGTTGCCCGCCTCTTTGCCGAAATCTCAGCGGGCCTGGCGCATGCGCACGAGCGCGGGCTGATCCATCGCGATCTCAAACCGTCGAATATCATGGTGACCCCCAACGGCCACGCCAAAATTCTCGATCTGGGCTTGGCTCTGGCCGTCGATGAGCAGTTGCCGCTCGACCGTTCGATCGTCGGCGGCCAGGGCTATGTTGTCGGTACGATGGATTACATCGCTCCCGAGCAGGTGGAAAACCCCACGGCAATTGATGCCCGCGCCGATCTCTACGCGTAGGCTGCTCCATGTACTTCACCTTGACCGGCCAGCCGCCTTTTCCGGGCGGCACTTCCAGAGAAAAAATCAAGCGCCAGCGCACGGAGTTTGCCGAACCGATCCAGGATTACAACCCTACGATTCCGATCGAGTTTTGCAAGATTATCGAAAAACTCATGGAGAAAAGTCCGGCCCGGCGCTACAAGAACGCGGATGCTCTTCGACAGGCATTGCTACCCTGGACGGCCGGCGATGTCGAGTTGCCGCTCGACGTTCGGCCGGACATGACCGAAGCGCAAACCATTCAGGAGTTGGAACAGGTGCAAAGTGCAGCGCCGGGGCTGTGGTGGGATGCTGTGCCGGTCATTTCGTTTGAGGCGACCACCAAACATTCCTCGCATAATCGCCCGGCAATTCGCGACGATTCCAGCGATCCTTCCAATGGGGACGGTGGCGATCGATCGAGTTCCTCGACCGGCTACCCCATATTCAATGCAACCATTGTCTTGTTGCTGCTGGTCATCGCCGTGCTGATTCTGGAACTGCTGCGGCGCTAGTTGAGGTAGGCTTTCTGTATCGACTTTTGGCTTTGACTCAAAATTCCAAATCCCAAAATCCAAATAACAAACAAATCCAAAATCCCAATGAAGACAAAAAACTAAACCTCGGCGGCTGTAGGGCTTGCGTTTTGGTCATTTGGAAATTGGAATTTGTTTGTCATTTGTGATTTGGATTTTGGGATTTTTGAGTCAAAGCCTCGACTTCCATCCTTTCTGCTTCCTCATTCGTCTAAATAATGAGATACTATCCAAAGATCCCTCCTCTCGTGAGGGAGCCATTTCTCAATCCGTGTGAGAGAAGTCTAAAATGAGATCCCATATCTTCACAAGACTCTTGCCCGCCATTCCTTTCTTCATGATCGGCATGGTCATGATGGCCGGGGCACCGCGCGACGAACAATGGAAAAAAGTGCAGGAAGCACAGGACAAGGGCCTGCCTCGTACTGCCATCGAGCGGCTTCAGCCCATCATCGATGCCGCCATGAAAGAAAAGAATTACCCCGAAGCCATCAAGGCGATCGGTCTAAAAATCAGCCTGGAAGGAAACATTCAGGGCAATAAGCCCGAAGAGAAGATCACCCGCATGCAGGTGGAAATCGCCAAAGCACCCAAAGAGATGGTTCCCGTGATGGATGCCATCCTCGCACACTGGTACTGGCAGTACTTTCAACAGAATCAATGGCGAATTGTCCAGAGAACGACGACCGCCACCGCTCCCGGCACAGACTTGCAAACCTGGGATCTTTCCCGCATCATGCAGGAAATCGATAAACAGTTCACGAAGGCTCTCTCAGCGGAAAGGGAGTTGAAAACGATCCCCATCGGGGCCTACGATGCACTGATCGAAAAAGGGGATTTGTCGGATGCTTACCGCCCGACCCTATACGACTTTCTTGCTTTCGATGCCTTGCAGTTCTACATCTCCGGCGAACAGGCCGGGGCCATGCCTTCAGACGCTTTCCAAATCGCAGCGACCAGCCCCATTTTCGCGCCGGCAGATGAGTTCCTGAAGTGGGACATTGCCACCACCGACACCGAATCGATTAGCGTCAAGGCCGTCAAACTCTATCAGCAGTTGTTGCGATTTCACAAGGACGACAAAGACCGGACACCCTATCTCGATGCCGACCTGCATCGACTGCGTTTCGGCTACAACAACGCCGTCGGCGAAGAAAGATCGGCGCGTACAAGAATGCCCTGAAAACCTTCGCCGAAAAGAACGCCAAGCACGAACTGTTCGCAATGGCACTGGCCCAATGGGCATCGGCACTTCATGCCGAAAATGACTTGGTAGGTGCGCATAAGATCGCCAAAGAAGGGATGAAAGCGTTCCCAGACTCAATGGGCGGTAAACATTGTTACAACCTGATCCAGCAGATTGAGGCCAAGTCGTCCACGATCACCATCGAGCGTGTTTGGAACGGCAATCCGTATCCGAAGATCGCGGTTCGCTACCGGAATTTGACGAAGGTCTACTTCCGCCTGGTCAAGGCCGATTGGGAAGCCAGGCTCCAGCGCAAGTCTTGGCGGACGGAAAACGTCGACGATAAGGATCCTCAAACCCTTCTGGCGGAGAAACCCGCACAGCAATGGAGCGTCAATCTGCCCGAAACCAAGGATTACCGGGAGCGCGTGGAGCAAGTTGCCCCACCGAAGAATATCAAGCCCGGCTTCTACTTTCTGATCACCAGCCACAACGCCGATTTCTCCGGAACCAACAACCAGGTGGGTTTCAACGATTGTTGGGTCAGCGATTTGTCCATTGTCACTCAACTCATGCAGCCCAATAGCAAACTGGAAGGTTTCGTCCTGAACGCGATAAGCGGCGAGCCTGTCGCGGATGCCGAGGTTCAAACCTGGCAGCGTGTCCAGGTCAACAACGGCAACAAATGGCTGGTTGGACCCAAGGGCAAGACCGACAAGAACGGCAGGTTTTCCCTGGTTCCCATCAATGCACAATACTGGGCAGTGCTGGTGACTCACAAGGACCAGAAACTGGCCAGTAGTCAGGATCTTTTCGCTTGGGATGGTAGAGTTTTTCTGCGGGCCTACGATCAAACTATTTTCTTTACCGATCGTTCGCTGTATCGACCCGGCCAAACAATTTCCTACAAGGCGATATGTATCCACAACGATCAGGACAAGGACAACTACCACACCATCGCCAATCGGGATTTGACGGTGATTTTTGCCGACGTCAACGGCAAGGAGATTGCCAAGCAGACCGTCCGCACCAACGAGTTCGGCTCCGTCAGCGGGAGCTTCACAGCTCCCCGCGATCGGCTCATGGGCCAGATGCGCATCTACACACAGACGGGAGGTGATGGCGGCACAACGGTTACCGTTGAGGAATATAAACGCCCCAAATTCCAGGTGACGATGGACTCACCCAAAACCCCACCCAAGCTCAACGCCGAGGTTCAAGTGCCCGGCAAAGCCCTGGCCTATACCGGTGCAGCCATTAACAACGCCAAGGTCAAATATCGCGTCGTGCGCGAGGTCCGCTATCCCGACTGGTGGGGCTGCTATTTCTGGTGGCGGCAGCCTGACACGGAGAGTCAGGAAATCGCCCACGGAATCACCACGACCGAAGCCGATGGCAGTTTTCTCATTCAATTCGTGGCCAAGCCGGACCCGACCGTTGCCGAAAAAGAAGAACCCATTTTTCACTATTCCATTACCGCGGACGTGGTCGATTCCAGCGGTGAAACCCGGGTCGGCTCCTGGAGCGTGGCGATTGGTTATACCGCTCTTCAGGCATCGATGACGGCAAATGGCTGGCAAACCGAAGCCAAGCCTGTGGCGATCAAGGTTTCGACCAAGACGCTGGATGGTGAAGGCCAGCCGGCCCGGACCAAGTTAAGGGTTTACCGTCTCAAGCAGCCTGCTGAGGTTGTGAAAGGAAAACTGCACAATCCCTATTACTGGCAGGATATGCCGTTCTTCGGGAAAGCCGAGGTTGCTCCCAAGCCCGATCCGGCCAATGTCAATTCGTGGGAACTGGGCGATGAGGTCGTCAACCTGGACGTTGCCACCAACGAAAAGGGAGAAGCTACAGCGAATGTGAAATTGGATGCGGGCATCTACCGCGCGAAACTCGAAACGCAGGATCGTTTCGGCAAAGCAGTGAAAGCTGAACTGCCGTTGCAAGTCGTCAATCCCGAAGCCAAGTCTCTGAACATCAAGATTCCCAATCTGGTCGTTGCTCCCAAATGGACCGTGGAGCCTGGCGAGGAATTCACGGCACTGTGGGGCACCGGCTACGACAAGGGCCGGGCCTATGTGGAAGTGGAACATCGGGGCAAGCTGCTCCAGAGCTACTGGACCGACGCCGGCAAGACACAAGCACTGGTCAAGCAAAAGGTCACGGAGCCGATGCGGGGCGGCTTCACCTTGCGCATCACCATGGTCCGTGAAAACCGTGCCTATCTGACAACGCACCAAGTCGATGTGCCCTGGACCAACAAGAACCTGACCGTGAAATGGGAACATTTCATTAGCAAACTGGAGCCTGGCAAGAAAGAGACTTTTACTGCTGTCATCACGGGCCCGGATGCCAGGCGAGCGGTCGCGGAGATGGTCGCAAGTCTCTACGATGCCTCGCTCGATGCCTATCTTCCGCACCAGTGGCAATCGGGCTTCGGCGTATTCCGTCAGGATTGGAGCCGGGTCAATTATTACTTCGACAACATGATCAAGGGACCGCAGTACATTGACGGGCAGTTCTTGTCAAACGCGAAATTTACCCACATCAGTTACCGCCATTTTCCGGATGAACTTGCCATGAACTTCTGGGGCAATGATTGGTTCTATGGGAAGGCCAACCAGTGGGCATTCAGTGGCATGCTCGGAGGCCAAAGGTTGATGTATGGCGGGGGGATGGGCGGCATGGGAATGATGGGCGGCATGGGCGGGCAAAGGTTCATGACTGATGGTGATACGACGACTCGCCCCTTGTTCAGTCTGACCAATGAAGCGGAAAGTAAGTCGGCAGACAGAGCCCCAGGAAATGGTATCCCGGTCGGGGAGCCCGCGGCACAACCTGTTGGTCCCCCTGGTGCGGGGCCTGATCTTGGCAAAGTCTCCGCGCGCAAGAACCTCAATGAAACCGCTTTCTTCTTCCCGCATCTGGTCTCCAACGCCGAAGGTGTGGTGAAAATGGAATTCACCATGCCCGAAGCCTTGACCGAGTGGAAGTTCATGGCCTTCGCTCACGATACCCAGCTCCGCGCCGGCTATCTTCAGGACAAAGTCGTTACCGCCAAGGATCTGATGGTCCAGCCCAATGCGCCGCGCTTTGTACGCGAAGGCGATGTTTTGGAATTTACCGTCAAGGTTTCCAACCAGTCCGACGCACCCCAAAAGGCACGGTTCGACTGACCTTCACCGATGCACGAACGGGTAAAAATGTCGATGCCGATCTGCAAAACCGTTCGACCGACCAGGGCTTTGAACTGGCTGCCAAGGAATCGAAGAGCCTGGCCTGGAAACTGACGGTTCCAGATGGCATGGGGCCGATGGTTTACAAAGCGGTCGGCAGCACCGATAAACTTTCCGACGGTGAGGAAGGCTATCTGCCGACGCTTTCTCGGCGCGTGCTGGTTACGGAATCGATGCCATTGCCGATACGCGGCAAGCAGACCAAGGATTTCACGTTCCGCAAGTTGGTGGATTCGGCCAACTCCGATACGATCAAGAGCCAGAGCCTCACGGTGCAGATGGTATCGCAGCCGGCCTGGTATGCGGTGATGGCGTTGCCGTACTTGATGGAGTATCCCTACGAATGCACGGAGCAAACCTTCAATCGTCTCTATGCCAACTCGGTGGCCCGCCACATAGCGAGTTCCGATCCCAAGATTCGCCGCATCTTCGACCAGTGGAAGAACACGCCCGCACTCGACAGCCCGTTGGAGAAGAATCAGGACCTGAAGGCTGTGTTGCTGGAAGAGACACCCTGGGTTCGACAGGCCGAAAAAGAAAGCCAATCCCGCAGGAACGTCGGCATCCTATTCGACGAGAATCGCCTCAATCAGGAAACGACTGGCCTTCTCCAAAAGCTGGCTGCGATGCAACAGGGTGATGGCATGTGGCCCTGGTTCCCTGGCGGCCGGGGTAACGAGTACATCACGCTCTATATCACCACCGGCTTCGGCCGAATGCGGAATATGAATGTCGCGATCGATACTGCTTCCGCAGTAAAGGCGGTGACCAGCTTGGATGCCTGGATCGATCGGACGTATCAGGACATTCTGAAACATTCCGATCCGGAAAAGAACCACCTCAGCCCAACCATCGCTCTGTATCTGTATGGCCGCAGTTTCTTCCTGAAGGACAAGCCGATCGCCGATGCCCACAAGAAAGCGGTTGACTACTTCATCGGCCAGTCGCAAAAGTACTGGTTGAAGCTAGGCAATCGGCAGTCTCAAGCGCATCTGGCACTGGCCTTGAAACGCTTCGGCGACAAGGCCACACCGCTGGACATCATGAAGTCGATCAAGGAACGAGCGCTGAACGAGGAAGAGATGGGGATGTTCTGGCGCGATCTGGAACTTTCCAGTGGTGGTATCGCGCTCCCATCGAAACGCAGGCCATGATGATCGAAGCTTTCGACGAAGTGATGGATGACGGTGCAGCGGTGGAGGATTGCAAGGTCTGGCTGCTCAAGCAAAAGCAAACCCAGGACTGGAAGACCACCAAGGCGACAGCGGACGCAGTCTACGGCCTACTGTTGCGCGGCACGAATCTGTTGTCGTCGGATGCTCTGGTGGAAGTATCGCTGGGTGGAATCGCCGTAAAGCCGGAGAAGGTCGAAGCAGGCACCGGCTTCTACGAGCAGAAGTTTATCCGCAACGAAGTGAAGCCCCAGATGGGCAAGATCGAGTTGAAGAAAACCGATGAAGGCGTCGCATGGGGCAGCATTCACTGGCAATACCTGGAAGACATCAGCAAGGTGACGCCGCATACCGATAACCCGCTGAAGTTGACCAAGAGTCTCTGGACCAAGCAATACACCAAGAAGGGTCCAGTCCTCGAAGCGCTCAAAGGACCAGTGGTTCCTGGAGATGAACTGGTGGTTCGAGTCGAACTGCGCACAGACCGCGACATGGAATATGTTCACCTGAAGGACGGCCGGGGCAGCGGCACGGAGCCTGTCAATGTGCTGTCGAAGTACAAGTATCAGGATGGGCTTGGCTACTACGAATCGACCCGCGACACTGCGAGCCATTTCTTCATCGACTACTTGCCCAAGGGTGTATATGTCTTCGAATACTCGGTGCGCGTGGTGCATAAGGGATCGTACCAGACGGGCATGGCCGAGATTCAGTGCATGTATGCACCGGAGTTCAATAGTCATTCGGAGAGCTTGCCGCTCGACGTGAGGTAAGGACAACAGTTGTCCGCAGGGTGCGCTGTACTCGGCCCACGCTGGGTGCGAGTCCGCCCAGGATGCTCGCTTGCGCTCAGTATCCTGGGCTTTGGTAGTGCCACCCCGTTGGCCTTCCAGGTTCGAATCTGAACTCAACTTTGTCGCGTTCAGCAAGAAGTGTCCATTTTCTCTAAGTCAGTTTTACTGACCACTGACCACTGGCCACTTATCACTGACCACTATCCCGTGTGAAGATGCGGGGATTGCAGCAGTTGCGCGTAGATGTCTTCCCGCAACTGATCCGGTTTGAAGAGGGCCAGACGACGACAATTCCCTTTCTCATCTTCCAGATCGTGATAAGTTTTCGCAACCGCCCAGACGCCCGCCTCTTGCAGACGGTCTCCCAAATAAATCCAGTCGTTGACGTGCAGCAACTCGGCGTGCGATGTGTTTTCGGGTTCCGTCAGATGTTGCAGAAAGCGTGGAATTTTTGCCAGTTCCTTAAGCCGATCACGTTCGCGGGCCGAGGCGCGTGCCCAGTTCGGATATTCCTCGAGCCGGGCCGCGAGTCTTTTATCCTCGTCGGGATTGCCCCGAAGCAACGAGAACAACACATCCGCATCCGTATCGACCCGAGGATAGCGCAACTCGATGACCCGCAATCCTGCTTCCATGCTTCCTGACGCAATCCCTCCATGTCCTCGTCGAATTCCACATCACTTACCAGATGCAACGAGCGGAGTCGATCCAAGCGAGGCTCCCTTATCAGCGCCGAAATCATGGAACTGGCATTCATCAACACAACTTGTCGAAGCGGTGCAAACTCAAAAAGAGTTACCTCATTGCCGAGGAATTGACGCGCTGAAGTCGAGATTTCCGCAACAAAGCCGCGATGGAAGTGCCATGACCCGCCGATGCCAAAGAGGCGCGCTTTCAGCCAGTTCATTGGTTTGAGCATATTCGGCGTGAGTCGATACCGAAACGGCCGTTCCCAGGTCGTGCGATATGCCTCCAGCAATTCGCGTTCTTTTCGTGCCAGATCCGGCCAGCGGCGATCGGCGTCGCGAAGTTTCTCGATTTCAATTTGAATACGGATGAAATCGGCCCGATCTTTCTGGGCCGTCGCCGGCTGTGCGCTCAGCCAATCGGCATAGGCCAGGCGCGGCGCGTCGATGTCGGGTTGAGAAAGCACGGCTTTGAGCAACGCCGGTTCGTCGGACATTATCGTTTCCGCAGATGGAAGGGAAAGTTGAGTCTTCTCGCTTGTGAATCGTACTTGGCGCTCATTTTTATAGTGTTCCATATTACAACGTCATCCGGCAGAAGGACATGGCCGAGTCGATTCGCACATTCTCTGTCCTTCGATCGCGTTCAGTTCCGGGCATAAATATTTCGCCATACTCCAATCTTGAATGATGTCGCCGATTCTCATCGTTTGCCGCTCCGCGGCGAAGTTCTTCTCTTGCCGCTCGGCGGCGTTAACCTACCACCATCAGAAGGCTTTGCGTCCAAATGAAAGGCTTCGGATCGAGGCCAATTTGGCCGCGGAGCGGCAAGACCAAGACGTTCGCCGCGGAGCGGCAAACGATGATAGTTGTACTCGTTGCGAATTGTGTCATTTCAAGCTGTTCACACTTCTGCAAATTGACTCCGACGCACAAGGGCGAGCGGGAAAGAAAAAACAAACGCACACCGCAGGATTAGACTCTTGCCGATTTTGCACTATAGTTGCCGTCGATGCCACTGTTTTCGTGGTATTCCCATGGTGCAATATCATGCCCACAGCACTCCAATGCACGCAGGGTCATACTTGGGAACCGGATATTCCCTCAGGATTAGTGTGCGCGCGCTCACTCCTGGTTTGCCCAGAGTGCGGTTCTCCCGCAATTGAGGAGCCGTTTCCCACACTGTCCATTAAAGCGCTGCCCAACAACGACTGCGATACGCCGACGACTCGATACCTTACTCCCGTCCCGAAACGCCCCATTTTTCCGGTGCTACCCGACTATGTCATTCTGGAAGAATTGGGTCGTGGCGGGATGGGAGTCGTTTACAAAGCCCACCATCGGCCCCTCAATCGCCTTGTCGCAATCAAGATGCTTCTCGCCGGTAATTCTGCCAACGAGGAACAGCGAATCCGATTTCTCATCGAAGCCGAGGCCGTTGCCCAACTTCAGCATCCCAATATCGTCCAGCTTTACGAAATCAGCGAATATGAGGGCCGGCCGTTTTTCGCACTGGAATATGTTGCGGGCGTGAGCCTGGCCCGATATCTCCAGGCGAAACCGCTGACACCGGATGAAGCCGTTGCCATCCTGGAGCCGATCGTCTGGGCCGTTCAGCATGCCCACGAACGAGGGATTCTGCACCGCGATTTGAAGCCTGCAAATATCTTGATTTCGGAGTCGGAATCCGCGACGATCGCAAAAGAAGAAGTTCCGGCGAACCGGGTCGGAATGGGCGATCCGAAGACCGCGATTGCCAAAGTGGCCGATTTTGGACTCGCCAAACAGCTATTCGGCGTGCAGGATTTGACGGCCTCCGGGATGGCCATCGGAACGCCCAACTACATGGCTCCCGAAAACGCCTTGGGCAATGCCAAACAGATGGGGTTGCGATCCGACATTTTTTCCCTGGGCGCGATTCTCTACGAAATGCTGACCGGCAAACCGCCATTCTTGGCCGAGACCCCCGTTCAAACCATGATGAAGGTGGTTCACGAGGAGCCGGAAGCGATCTCCCGTCTTCAACCGAACGTCCCGCGCGATTTGACGACGATCTGCTACCGATGCCTGGAGAAAGACCCTGCTCGACGCTACCCGAACGCGAAAGCGCTGGCAGATGATCTGCACCGGTTCCGCGCCGGCAAAGCGATCCTGGCTCGACCGGTGGGACAAATCGAATATGCCTGGAAATGGGCAAAACGCCGGCCCGCGCGGCAGCATTGATTGTGCTCTTCATCCTCATCGGCGTCTGGGGCGTTCCCGGGTTTGCCGCCTTGTGGCTCCGGGCCGACCATGCCCGAGAGCTGGAAGTCGTCGCCCGCGAGGAAGCCACGGAACTGGGGCAGCAGGAGCAGAAAGCACGCGAACTGGCCGAATGGAAGGTTTACTACAGTCAAATTGCGCTGCGCGGAACGAGCATCACCAAAACCGAATCGGCGACTCCAACAATCAACTTCAGCTCTGCGATCCCAAAAAGCGAGGCTGGGAGTGGGATTTATTGCTGGCGCGAAATCACGCCGATCTTATGACCGTCCCCGATGCCTTCCCATCGCACGTCTACGACCTTGCGTTCAGCCCCGATGGATCGATGCTGATGGCCTGCGGGGGCGACCCCTTTTCTTCAAAATCGCCGGGCCTGACTCGACTATGGTCATTTCCGCGTGGGGAAGAACTGGGGCAAACACCCAGTTTCCACCCCATCCACCGGGCCATTAGTTGGATGCCGGATGGTCGATCAGCCTTTTTCGCGTCGAATCAGGGGCAAATCTATCGCTGGGATTTGAAGCAAAACCGCGTGACTCCCTTTCGGAAAATCGATGGAGGTCAAACATTTATCGCGCTGAGTCCCGACGGCACCAGGCTCCTCTCGATGGCTTACGAACGCGACGAGTTCCAGATGTGGGACACCTCAACCGGGGCGGAGATCTTTTCATCGCGCACGCGCCGAGGGCGGAGTATCCGACCTTCAGCCAGGATGGGAAGTATTTCGCGCCTCGACACCGACAACGATAGCGTGTGCATTTATCACGCTCAAACCGGCGAACTGTGGAAAAAGATCTTGAACGCCGGAATCAGGCCCCGGTTTCATCCGTCCGGGAAATACCTCATTTCGGTGCGAGGAATCGCCAATATCTGGAATCTGGAAACGGGCCAACTCAAACGAAATCTGGGAGGTGTGGAAGGCAGCGTCAAATCTGCCGATTTCAGCCCCGACGGCCAGAATGTCGCGACCGCAGGCGCGGATGGGACGGTACGCCTCTGGAACATCGACAGCGGCATGGTCGTCACAACCTTTCGTGGACATCGCGGGCGGGTCAACTCGGTCTGTTTTCATCCCAGCGGGCGTTTCCTGGCATCCGGCGGCGAGCAGCCGGCCGATGTGAAAGTTTGGGACATTAGCCGAAAGCCGGAATTCTATACGATTCCTGCGAGCGGTCTGGGCGGGGAACCTCAAGCCATTGCCTTCGACCGCTCCGGCGATCGGATGTTCATCGCCGCAAAAAGTGGGAACCTTTTCATCAAATCGGTGGCTTCCGGTCAGGTCCAAAAGCATTTCAGCATCGACATGCTCGGCAAGTGGATGACACCGGCGACGGTTGCCGAGTTCTCACCCGACGCAACCCTTCTGGCCGCCATCTCGGGCACGGAAAATTCCATCCGCCTTTACGATACATCGACCGGGAATGAATTACGCAAGTTGCAATCTGCCCCGCTTTCCAAGTTGTTTCAGGTGCACTGGAGCGCTGATGGCCGACGGCTCGTCGGCATTAGCCGGGAGGTTCCCGATCCGAAGACAAACAACCCGAAGCAACGACCGACGCGAACCATTTTCGTCTGGGATGTCGATGGCACGGAGGCGCTCGCCTCCTACACGACGGATTACCTGGTTGCACGTCGATTGCATGGTAGTGCCGCACTCAACGGCGATGGAACGCTCCTGGCTTACGACGAGTCGTTTGTTGACGAAGGGATCGAGAAACCAGAAGTATCCTCGCAATCGATCCGGATCAGAGAACCGGTTTCCGGCCAAGTGGTTCGGGAAATCCCGTTGGCTGCCGGCGATACGGTAAGCATGATCCGCTTCAGCCCCGATGGGCAGACACTTGCCGTTTCGTTTCGGGATAATTCGATTCGTTTGTGGAACCTTCGCACCGGCGAACCATTGTTCAATCAGCCGATCAGCGGGCCGGGCACGGTTTTGTCCTTTCGTCCCGACGGCAGCCAGCTCGCCGGCGTCGATCGCGAACAGGTCAAGGTATGGGATCTTCAGGCGGGAGTGGAAGCCCTCGACTTGCGTGGCGGCCAGCCTCGAATCTCGGATCGGGGCTTTAACCCCCAGTTAGCCTGGGGTCACGACGGGCGTCGGCTTGCAATCAGCAACGATCTTGACGACGTCAGCGTCTGGATCGCACAGGAGCAACATACCCCGGAAGGTAAAGCGCAGCTATTCGCTACCGCACTTGCGCGAGCAAATGCCTGGCACGTTCGAGGAGCTGAGGCAAGTTTGCGCTACAGCAACTCGTTCGCGCTGAACTTCCACTTGAACCAGTTAGCGGGGAAAGAAATCCAGGATGAACTGGAATTGACCGTGTTGCGAGACATTTACATTCAGCTCGGGGATTTGGCCAAAGCCCAAGGAATCTGGAGGAAATTATCTGAGATGGAGTGTCGTATCGATCCGGAAATCGGCAGTCGATTCTGTATCCTTTCGCTCAGTACTCGAGATATTTCGGCATATCAAACGATGGCGAAGAAGGTTCGCGAAGATTTTGGCCGGCTTCCTCCGAGCGGGAAAACTTTTGTCGGCCTGGCCCTGGTCCTTTCCCCAGAGAATGCGCTTTCAGTGGATGAACTGAATCAGATGACAGCGCTCAAAGATACTTGGCCGCAACGAGTTTATTGGAATCAACTGATTGGCGGGTTGGCGTATTATCGATCCGGACGCTACCAGGATGCAGCGACTTTCCTCGAAAAGGCGGCAGCGAAGCATCCGAAGATTCAGAATGAGGCCTTGCAAGACCTGGTTTTGGCGATGACCTATCAACGGCTCCAGCGCCGTGCCGAGGCCATTCAATGTTGGGAACGCGGACAAAAAGTGCTGGCGGAAGTTCGCGGCAGCTTTCGGCCGAATACCGTGAGACGAACACCGTCTCAGTGGGAGTGGTGGGAATGGGCTGCAGTACAATTGTTGGAGCGCGAGGCCGCAGAGCTTTTTAGATAGCGCGCCAGAGGACAGAAGACAGAGGACAGTCAGCGTCACGTGATCGACGATTCCGGCTTGGGCTGCTTCACCCCGGTCGTTCATGGTTGGTGCTCGTTATGACGTTCCGCGATGTCAGTCTCGCCCGTGTCAAAGCGCTCACCTAGAATGGCGTAGATATCCGCCAAGCCAGGTGTCATCGCCGGATTGCTTGGCGTCGTCGGCACAACCTTCATCTGGACTTCAACCTCCTGCCCCTCGGCCACGCCGGGGTCATCGTCCAACTCGATGGTCCTGCCGTGGACCTTCCCGTGCATTATTTTGGTCATGCGTGTCCTACATCTTTAAGGTTGATGTTCGTTGTGACGCTCGGCAAGGTCGTGTTCACCCGAACGGTGACGCCTGCCGAGGATTTCGTAAACATCGTCCAGGGTCGGCACTTTGGGCGTTTCTTTGATCTGGCGAACGTCGATCTCGACTTCGCACGAATCGGGGAACTCGACCTTTTCGGTCGGGCGAAACACCCCGTTCTCAAAAATTGCTCGAATGGTCATGGTCGATCCTCCTTTGCCTTCATTGTCCCCTTGTATTTTTCCACTACCAGTGCTTTTTATCATTATTGACCGCACGCTGTATAAAATGCAAATTGAGCACTTGATATTCGTTTGTTCTCTGTTCTAACCCCCAAGATACCACATGACCCGTTGCTTTGTCCTCATTCTAGTTTGTTCTTCTGGAATTATCGCTGCGGAGCCTCCCTTGAGGAAGCCCGTTGTTTTGACCGATGATGCAGAGGCGATTCACCGGGAGGCGATCCTCGTCGATGGGCATAATGATCTGCCCTGGCAGTTTCGCACGCACAAGGACTTTTCTTTCCGGTTCATCGACATTTCCAAAGAACAAAAAGAGATCCACACCGACATTCCTCGACTTAAACGAGGTGGCGTCGGTGCCCAGTTCTGGGCGGCTTACGTGCCCGTTGAGAGTCGAAAGGATTCCGTCAAGTTGACGCTGGAGCAAATCGACATCATCCAGCATTTCGTCAAAAGCTATCCCAACGATCTGGAAATGGCCTATACCGTCGATGATATCCTCCGCATTCGCAAGAAGGGGAAGATTGCTTCCCTGATCGGTGTCGAAGGCGGTCATTCCATCGACAATTCACTCGGCGTCTTGCGGCTCTACTATCAACTGGGCGTTCGTTATATGACGCTGACCCACTCGGAGACGCTCGACTGGGCAGACTCGGCGACCGACAAGCCGAAGAACAATGGCCTGTCCAAATTTGGCGAGGAAGTCGTACACGAGATGAATCTTCTGGGAATGCTGGTGGACCTGTCGCATGTTTCCGCCGACACGATGCGGCATGTGCTGCGGATAACCAAAGTACCGGTCTTCTTTTCTCATTCGTCGTCATTCGCGCTGACCGATCATCCTCGAAATGTGCCGGACGACGTGCTGAAACTCGTAGCGAAGAACGGCGGCGTGGTAATGGTGAATTTCTATCCTGGCTTTCTGACTCCCGAAGCGTCACGTGCACTGAAGGGCATGAACGATGCGGATCGAGAATTCCGCAAGCAGTTTCCCAAGAGCGAGAAAGAACACAAGGCCGCACTCGACCAATGGCTCAAGGAGCACCCCATCCCGCCCACGAGTATCCATAACGTCGTCGATCACATCGAGCACATCATCAAGATCGCGGGAATCGACCACGTTGGTCTGGGTTCTGATTTCGATGGAATCAACGCGGTGCCGCGACAACTGGAAGATGTGTCGACATACCCGCTCATCACGCAAGAGTTATTGAATCGCGGCTACAAGAAAGAGCAGATCTTGAAGATCCTGGGCGGCAATGCCCTGCGCGTCATGCGCGAGGTCGAGAAGGCGGCCGGGAAGTGAAAAATTCGCCCATCGCCCACAATTGAAAATTCACATCGGGCTCGAATCGCTCAAATCGTGTCTTGGCTTTGTTGTTTTCGTCTCCCTCATGTTCTAGTTTTGTGCAAACCATTCTTTTAACTTGCCAATCATTACTTGAAAAATGGGGGGTGGCTCATGGGAATGTCTTGCGTCGTTCGTGCGGTTCAGCCTGCCGAGGTCCAGCAGCTCGAAACCGATCCGGAGAGCATCGAACAGCTTCTCCTCACTTCACGCGATTCCGGGAACAACGTCCATCTGGAAAAATCCTGGCACGGCTTGCACTACTTGTTGACGGGTTCCGCTGCGGAAAGTGGTGGAGAACTCGGTTTTCTTCTCGAAGGCGGAACTGAGGTCGGTGAAGACCTCGGTTATGGTCCCGCACGCGCCTTTTTCCCGCAAGAAGTTCAACGACTCAGTGCAGCGCTGTCGCAAATCTCCGACGACGACCTGTGGAGCCGGTTCGATCCGGCACGGATGGAAGCGGAGGGAATCTATCCCGGCATCTGGGATGAAGAAGAAAGTGAATTGCGCGAAGAGTATCTGGGATACTACAGTGCATTGAAGTCAATGGTGCAACAAGCAGGTAAATCGGGCAAGGCGTTGTTGGTGGCTCTAAATTGATCGGTCTGCTTGCCAACAACTTGAGTTGAAGTCACGCGGAATGCGAGGACTTTAACTCAAGTTGTTCGATCTCGATACCCAATCTTCCTCAACAAGTCCGGCGTCAACGAAAACGGTTCCTTTGGTATTGTCTGCAAACGAAACAGCGGCAACAACTCGTTTGCAAAGACAGGTTCAGGTCGATCGATCCATCCACACGACCACGCCAATAAACCAAGCAACTTTTCAACTCTCACGCCGGAACGGTGCAAGGATGCCAGCTTGGTGTCACCGTGCCGCTTGGCCAGCCTGCGCCCATCAGGCCCGACAACCAGCGGAACATGAATGAATCGCGGCGGGCTGTAACCAAGACTCTGGTAAAGCAATAGTTGTCTGGGAGTAGAAGGAATCAGATCATCGCCTCGGACCACTTCCGTGATCCCCATCGCCGCGTCATCGACCACCACGGCCAGTTGATATGCTGGGGTGTTGGACGACTTCCAGACCACGAAATCGCCCCCGAGCATTTTCAAATCGACGGCGGTTTTTCCACAGTACCCATCCTCAAACACTGGGGAATCATTAACCCGGAACCGCCAGCAGTAAGGTCTTTCGCCCAGCGATTCGGCATCTTTGGACAGGCGAAACGCACAAGTTCCCGGATAGACCGGTCCCTCATGCTCCAGATGCGGAGCGCTCGCGGCCTGTGCGACATCGGCGCGAGTGCAAGTGCATGGGTAAACCAGTTCCAGTTGTTTGAGATGGTCGAGGGCAACATCATATTTTGCCAGATGTTGAGTCTGGACATAAGGGCCATCGTCCCAGTCCAAACCCAGCCAGTCCAGGTCTTCGAGAATCAGTTCCACCGCATCGGGTTTGACGCGCGGTGAATCAATGTCCTCGATACGAAGCGCGATGGAGCCGGCTTGCGAGCGCGCGGATAACCAGGCGATCAGATAGGTTCGGGCATTGCCGACGTGCTGGGCACCGGTCGGGGATGGGGCCAGCCGGCCTCGATGCGCGGCCATCAACCGTTCCTTCCCGTCGGCGATATTTGTCTGGCCGGGGCCGCCATCCGTAGCTCATGGCGACAAATCCCAGTGTCCCGATTGCCAGAAGACCCCAAATCATCTGTGTGAGGTTAACGGGTCGGTCGGCTTCCGGCAACATCCATTGACTGCACCACCAGGGTCGAAACGATCGTAACACCTCATAGCGCTCAATGGCGGCCCGACCGGTTTCCGGCATCATGCGCGGATCGATCAACGGAAACGCGAAAGTCGGTGTCGGAGCTGAAGTATAAACTTCCGCCGAGCCCTCATCCTGAAGGATTTCCATGATTTGCGCGGTCGTTGCAACAAATGGGAGAATCTCGGCTGGAAATAGAGGGATGGTTGGATCGAGCCGAATGCCGGCGATACTTCGCGCTCCACGTAAAGCCGACGAGGATCGACGGAAAGCGCAAGCAATTGAACCACGATGCCCAGCGTCAGAAGCGTTGCAACCATTTTCCGAGAAATTGTGCTCGCACCCAGCGGAGCAAATAGCCAGATCACTGCGAACCAGGGCGTGAGATAACGCGGCCCCCAGGCGAGATCGCCCTTGAAAAACCAAATGAAGCAGTGAAAACCGATGAAGGCCGCGCTGGAAAGTATGACCGCGGCGGCGAGTGTGCGCTGACCTTGCCTCCATAATTGACGGATACCCAACAGACTCAAAATCACCGTAGGGCAATACCAGAAGATCCCGCAGGCCGGGCTGACGCTGAAACAGGCGATCGCCGGAACCGGACTGGAGGCGTAAACCGGCGAGTATTCCTCGATGAGTTCCTTGTGAACGACAGACTTGTCGAACGGAAATTTGAGATAGTCGTAAGCCTTTTCCACGGCAACGCCGAGCAGAAGTCCCGCGACGATGATGGCCGCGCGGAGGATGCGTTGTCGGGTCGGGGCGAGACGATTATCGTGGAGCACCAACACCACCAGGACAAAGGCCCCGGTCGGCTGCTTGCAATTGAAGGCCAGTCCCATCCACAACCCAGCTGCCACTGCGCCCACAATTTCCCGTCTCGCGCACGTGACAAACGCGGTTACCGCAGCGGCGACCACGGTCAACGAGCAAAGAATGTCGTCAAAGGTGCTGGTTCCATAAAACCAGTTCGGAGTGCAAAAGATTCCTCCCAGTCCCCAAAGAATCGCCGAACGAGGCTGGCAGCCAAGCGCTCGAAACCCGATGGAGAAAAAAATGCTGAGAAGCGCTGCGGCAAATGCGCTGGTCATCACGAAGAAGAAATGCCTTCGACCTTCGCGAACGTCCCCGGTGCCATCGGCGACGACAATGGCACCCGCTGCGAGAACACTTTGCGGAAATCGATAGGTGGTGAAAGCGAGGTTGTCGCGTCCCGGAAGCGCAAAGCACCAAATACGGGAATCCCGCAATGCGGAATCGCCATGCTCGACGAGACTTCGACCGACTTCAAAGCGCGTCTGGCCATCTTCAATGTCGATCCGCCCGGGGCCGGACAGCGCAACCACCGCAAATACGAAAAGACCCTGACCAAAAAGGCTCAGTGGCCAGCTAAAACGACACACGTTCGGACCCTCTTGATCGATCGACATTCGGGAAGTTTAGCACAAAAGCCACATCGTAGGGCGGGTCGAGTCTTCGAGGCCCGCCCCATACCGCGTAGTCAATCGGCGGGCCTCAAAGACTCGACCCGCCCTACGCGATTTGACTCTCGCTGTCCCTGTCCTATATTTTGTCGGTCGTTTTTTCTCCCTTTGCAATCGCAGGCTTGACCGTTATGGTCGAAACGATTCCAAATCCGACATCGAATGTCAGGTCTGTCGGATTTTTCCAGCAGGATTGGCCGGCCAACGTCATTTTGGCGACGTTCTTTGTCCTTACGCTGCCACTGGCAGTTCTGGCCTGGCACAACAACTCCCACATTGCGCTGTGGATGTATGTTTGGCTCTTCGGCATGACCCATTTTGTGCTGACGTTCAGCATTTATCTGAATCGGGCCAACCTCGTCCATTTCGCTTCGAGCCGGAAGAATCAGGTCTTGTTTTTCGTGCTGCCGGCCGGGCTGTTTGTGGGCATGTATCTGCTGCAAGTTCTGCAAGTTCGCGAAGCGTTTCCCCTGTTCGCGATCGGCCTCGGCGTGGTGATCCGCTTTTTTGATTTCACCCACTTCTCCCGACAAGCATTCGGCGTGATGCAGATGTTCAAAGGTCAATCCGGGCGAATATTTCCGAAAGAATGGAAAAAGCTGGAAAACTACTATGGCTTCAGCATGACGCTGCTTCTGATGGTGACGTTTCTGGGAGGTGGGATCAATCCGTTGCTGCAAGCGGGCGGGCCGTTCACGCTCGCGGAGATTCCGAGTTTAACCAATCCCATCGTGCCGATTTTCGTGCTCCAGTACGCAGAAATCGTTCTGCTCGTGGTCATGGGAACATTCTTGGGCCTTCTGGTTCAGCGCTATTGCCGAATGGAGCGAAAGCCGGCAGATTCGCATTTCAACAAACCTCTGGCTTACCTTATCCTGCAAACCCTCAGCGGCATGTTAGCGGTCTTCAGTTCCGTGTTGTATCTCGCCACGCTCGCTATTCATTACGTCGAATATCATGTATTGATGATTCCGCGCTGTTTTAACATTCCGCTCGACCAAACCAGTGCAGTGGATCGTTTCTTCGGCAGGCTCCGAAAGAGTGCCGTCCGCTTTTATGCGGTCGTGCTCTTTTTCGCAGGATTGGTGACGATCTGCCTTTATCTCGGGGCCAGGGCGATGGGCATGTCCGATGTATATTCCAACGGCCCACCGAGTTACTTGCTCATCATCAGTTTATTCGATGGTCTGTTTGTATTTCATTATCTGGTCGAATCGTTGATCTGGCGCTTCAGCGACCCCTATTTCCGCAAGAGCCTGGGAGGCTTGTATTTTGCCCCGGTGCAACGGTCATAGCCATCAGATCAACTGGCGAAGAATGAATCTGCTCAACAATGGCACCGCAAATGAGTATTTGCCGTGACGATTCTTGTAGATCAGGCCGGCTTCTCCGAGTTTCACAAAAATCTGGTTGACGTGGCTGGCGCTGAACGGTTTGGGAAGAACTACCTTTGATTTCTCTACCACTTCCTGAACGGTGAATTCATCATCGCAGTTCGCCAGTTGCGCAACAACTTGCAGAAGATCGCGTTGTCGATCCGTGGCCCTTGCCCAACGGCCATCGAAGAAATCGCTGTCCAGTTTGCGAATGATGCTCTCGATAGCGGTGTTAGGCTCAAGTCCTGCGCCGATTTTCTGAACCCACAGGTCGAAAACTTCTCTACAGATGAACTGGATGAAATAAGGATAGCCCGCCGACTCCTGCACCACCCAGTCCACGGTTGCGCTGCCGAAGCTAAGCGGCGACTTGGCATCCTTCACCGGTTTGGAGATAGCGTCGCGACTATCCTTTTCATCCAGACGGTCGAGAAACACGACGTGAAACATTCGTTCCGCGAAAGTTCTTGCTTCGACCAGTTTGGGGAAGAGTGTCGGCAATCCAACCAGCACCAGCATCAACGGCAGGTTCTTGCACTGAATCGACTGGAAAATGTCCAGCATCATGGATAAAGGGAATTCATTCAACTCGGCATGATCGGAAAGGTTTTGCGCTTCATCGTAGGCGAAAATGATCCCTCGAACCGAAGTTCCGCTGAACTTTTGCCACACGAACTCGAGTACCGCTTTGATCTTGTCGGCGACGATTCCCGGCGTGTGCTGGTAAATAGCAAGCATCACCTCGTAGGTTAGCGTCGTCTCCGTTTGCTTGACTGCCGGTTGGTAGCCAATTTGCGCCACCTCTTTACGATGGATCACCACGTTCGAGGTGACCGGTGCCAGATCGGCCATGAGCCGCAATGCGATCCGTTCATCCGTCAGGCTCGAAGCTTCCGAAAGATCGGTCCCTATCCACAACCAGTGTTCCTGCATTGCGACCGGTTTGAGTGTTTCCAGCAGAACTGTCTTGCCGACGCCTCGCAATCCCGTGAGAACCATGTTGTCGAGAATCACATCCTGCTCTAGCAACCGACGAAACTCATCCGTTTCTTTCTTTCGACCCGCCAGATAGGGCGGCATGTGGCCCGCGCCCGGACGAAAGGGATTGGGCATTTTGTTCTTGGCCATCGGTTTTCTTCGAAATAAATTTAGTCGATGATCTAAATTTAAACGAAAGATCAATCCGCGTCAAGCTCAAGATTCGCGGCGCGCCTTATGGCTTCTTCTCTTTGCCGAATTCGCGCTCGGCGGCTTCTCGAACGTGGTTGCGAATCTTCGCCCATTGCGCCGGTTTGCGCTCGAAGTCGAGTTTCACTTCGATGCCGAGTAGATACGCCATTTTCAGGGCCACAAAGTTTCGAACTTCGATCTTGTCATACGGGAAGCCAGCCCCCGGTCCGTGGAATCGCTTGTCGGAATCTTCGTCGCGCAACGTGGAATCATCGAGATAAGTAGCGAGAAGGTGCAGTCGTTTCATGCGATGCTGCACTTCACGCGAGTAATCGCGGAGATTCAAAAGTTCCATTTTCAGGCCCAGCGACGCGCGTGCCGCCGCTTTTTCGAGTACTTGCCAGGCGTTCGCGTCGTCCGTTCTCAAAATCAAATGTGCTACGCGAACCTCGCCGCAACTCCAGTACTCGGCAGTAACATCCTTCGGCAAGTCTTCGATTGAAGCCGTCAAGAGCTTGGTAAAGAGTTGCTTGTCGAGTTCGCTGAGGTAGTAAAGCGGACGTACGCGGTGCTCATAATCCTTGTGTTTTGCCGCGATAGTGAATAAATCTAATTTCTCCTTGAGCGGCAGGGCAATCTTCATTACGACGGCGGATAAATCCTGAGTATCACATTGGGGTCGCTTTTCCAGAACCTCTCGATAGATCGCTGGAAGTTTTTTGGGGTACTTAATTCCGATCAATCGGATGGCAGGGATGCCGAGCCGTGCGCCCTTCTTATCCAAGGGTGGCAGAACGTGTTGCAGCAAGTAAGCTTCCTCTCCAACCTTCTGTGCCGTTTCCCACCACTTCAGCACTTCGGCTTTTTCAGGTCGATAGCCGTTTTCGTGACGCACCCAACTGCGTCCGGTTGCTTCGCCGGCCAGGTCTTCCAACAAATCGGTCACAACGTCACCGACTCGTCGATGCCAGCTCAGGAAGTTATTGAATCTCATCGTTGCGGATCGCGTCAGGCGGTCATCATCCAGATGCTCAATCAGTTGGGGAACCGCATCGAATCCCAATTTGGCAATGCGCTCATAGCGTTCGCCATGTTCAAAAATGCCGATGGTACCTGAGCTAGAACCGTAATTGACGAGGTCGTCGATAAATGCTTCAATGCTTCCTGGTTTGGCTTTGCTCGGAATCAACGCAGCATCCAGCGATTTAAGCACTTCTCGATCGTATTCTGTCGCGACGGCGTTGTCTAAGCGGATGATTTCATGCAACCGCTTGGCGAGGGGAACTCGGTCAATTTCTGGGTCTGTCACTTTTTCCCACCAGTAGTCCCAAGCGTGGCGGATAAGTTGGTTGCGAACCGGATCGGTTTCATCCTTATTGACCTTTTCCAACAGATGGCGAGCCAGATCATCCCACCCGCGCACATGGCATTGCAAAGCTAGAGGCAGACAATCAGACTGCTCCGCCAAATCGCCTAACAACTTGGGATCGGGCTTCATTTCAGTAGCATGAATTTTCCAGCTGGGCCACCGTTCATTTGTTCCATCGAGAATCACAGCGTTTTCTTTGTCGGTTTCCGTTTTCAAAAGAAAAGCCAATCTGTAGGTCCTTGGTTGGATCTTTTGGTAGATGATCCCGCCTCCACCGGACTCAAAGCGAACCAGTTTCGCTTCCTTCGGCGGCAACGGTAGACCGAGTGCCTTGTACTGTTTCAGCAAATCGTCCAGCGACGGTTCTTCGGCGATGCTTGTCGAACACCTTCCCAGGAAGCCCAGAACGATCGAGATCATCGAAAGAGTTTGTCGCGACATCACTTTTCTCCAATGCTGGATCGCCTTACGAAACAGATGGCGTGAATTGGCATTCAACACCTCCTACCCGATTATAACTTGCACAGCCCATCCCCGAAAATCAAATCGAGAATCGATAACTTATTCTCATGCTTGGTCGGTTCCATGAATTCCAGCTTGATGCCACGCTCCGCGAATGCTTTTTCGTCGTAAAGCTCTCGGCCTCCCGATGCGTTGACGTAGACATCGGCCTTCACTTCACAGCACAAGTCGATGATTCGCTGCTGGCCGATGGTCGTGATCTGGGAGAATTGTGTCGTGGACTCAAATGCTGTCTCGATGCCCAGGAATCGCGCCGTTTGGCAGATCGACTTTTGAAGCAATGGATTGAGATATTCCTCGGTATGATCGAAGACCTTGAATACTTCATGCTCTTCGATCTTCTTGCCGTAAGTTTGCAATAGAGTCTTTTTGCTCTTTTTTAGCCAGTGGGAGCCGTTGATCTTGATGTCGGAGATGATCGTTTCGACAGGTGCATTCTCAACGGGAATGATTAGCCATTGCCAGCCTTCTTCATTCTTGGCGCGGATGCGATTGCGATTGATCCAGCCTTGTTTGATATATTGCACGTTATCGAGGAAATAGAACTTCTCCACCGATTGAATCATCTCAAAGTAGCCGACGTAGGGAAAGAAATAAGGCTGCATCACTGCGATTTTCATGATGTTCTCTGACTCCTCATCTGCGGTTCGATCCTTCATCGCGTCTGTGCCGGTTCCCCGATTGTACTGTTACCGCCTCTTTTGTGTGGAGATTAGTTTCGGCGCAACCTGGAGTTCGTTGCTTCGTCATCAGTCTGTGTCCCCCTCGACAACCTTGCTGGCATCATATTTGCTCTTTACTTTATGAACTCTGATTGGGGGGAAGATTTTTCTGACTTCAGCTTGGTTGGTGATTTTCTCCGAGGTTATCCTTTTTCATGGAGAACGAATCATGTTACGACTAGCGCTCGCCTTTCTCATTATTGCTCTGATCGCGGGCTTCTTTGGTTACGCCGGAGTTGCGAATCTCTCCTGGGACGGTGCGCAGATCTTCTTCTTCATCTTCATCATTCTCGCAGTTCTCGCCTTCCTGGCCGGGGGTTTCCGAACCAGAAACTATAACTAAATAAGCATCGCCAGCTGAACTCAACGATCTCGCGCGAGCACCTCGATAGGACCGCTTCTTGGGCTGTCGTGGATTTTCCAAGGCGCTCGTGCGAGTGCCTTGGGCCGGTCATCACATTCTTCATTCCACAGCATCCATTGAACAACTACACGTCGCATTAACTCAACTTCGGTGCGCACAAGGTTGCCTGCCTACGAGTGGATTGCCTACCCAAAATTCGACCCACCATCTGAAGACTCTTCCATCTTTTCAATTGAACTTGCCAATGTTTGTGGGTAAATAATGCTCTTTCGAGTCATTTGGCCAAGTCGCTCCGGCCCCCGGAAATTCGCAATGCTTTGGGTTATTCGCTGGATCTCGTGGGTACTAATTCGTTTCCTGCTCACGTTACGCTACTGGGTCACGATTCGCGGCAAGGCCGAGGTCTTGAAGCATCCTGGTCCCTATTTGATCCTTCCCAACCATCCGGCGTACATTGAACCGCCGAACCTGCTCGTCCGTTTGTGGCCGACTTTCCGGATGCGGCCCATGTTGCTCGAAACCAATTTTGAAAGCCCCATTCTGGCCCCATTTGCCTGGCTGATTCGCGGAATTCGAGTTCCCGATACCGAGCGAGCCAGTGCGGAAGCTCGTTCGAGAGCTGAAGAAGCGGTCCAGGCGGTGATCGATACTTTGAAGGGTGGAGAGAACGTCATTATCTGGCCCTCGGGCAGGCTGCAACGGGATGGAGTGGAGCGCATCGGCGGCACGCGCACCGTTGCGGATGTTCTGGCAGCGGTGCCCAACGTGACGGTCGTGCTCGTTCGCACGCGCGGTTTGTGGGGGAGTATGTTTAGCTGGGCCTGGGGCCAAAAGCCGAGCCTGGGCGGAAAATTCGCGCGGGGAGTGGGATTGTTGCTTGGCAACCTCTTGCTCTTTGCCCCGCGCCGGCGGGTGACCGTGACGCTTGAGGCGTTTGGCCCGACCAACGCGCCGGAGCCAACGCGCGATCAAATCAACCCCTGGCTCGAGCAGTGGTTTAACGCGGATACTCCGCAGGAAACGCCCAGTTACGTTCCCTATCACTTTCTGTTTGGCCCGCGCACCGTGGAGTTTCCTCCGCAGCATCTGGCAACGGAACTCGACCTGTCAAAAGTGAAACCTCAAGCCAAACAGGGAATCGCGGAGATCCTTCAAGAAAAACTGAAGCCCCCGCTTTCGGAGAGCGAAAACACCGCAGACAAGTCGTTCATGGACCTTGGGCTGGATAGCCTGGACGCGATGGAGGTTTCTCTCCAGGTCGAACAGCGCTTTGGCTTTACCGGCGACACGGTTCCGACCACGGTAGGAGAGCTTTGGGCGCTGGCCGGCGGGCTGCTCGAGACCGCCGCACCGAAACCGCCACCGGCCGGGTGGTTCACGCGAATAGTTGACGACAGACCCGTTGACATACCCGGCACGACAATTCCTACGGCCATATTGAGTCAGGCGTTCCGGTATCGCGAGCAGGTGATCGTGGCCGACGACATCGCCGGAGCAGTGACCTATGAAAAACTGATCGTCGCTGCCACAGCGATGGCACGTCGATTCCGTCAAATCGAAACCCCGAATGTCGGTTTGTTGCTTCCTGCCTCGGCGGGGTGCGATCTGGCCTTCCTGGGCCTGCAACTTGCCGGAAAACTACCCGTCATTCTTAACTGGACGACCGGGCCGGGTAATCTGGCACACGCCGCCACGGTCATGGGTCTGAGCTACGTCGTCACTTCCAAAACATTCATCGATCGAACTCAGGTTGAAGTTCCCGGCACGACGTACCTCTTCCTTGAAGACGTCCGGGCCGGGATCAAGAAACTTGAACTGCTTCGTCGGCTCCTGGGGGTGCGCTGGTTCCCTGTCTGGACGAGGAAACGACTTCTGCGCAGACTCGTCTGCCGATCCGCATGCCCACGCTGTGGTATTGTTTACCAGCGGATCGGAAAAAGCTCCGAAGGCGGTTCCCTTGACCCACGACAATATCCTTTCCAACCAGCGCGGCATCATCGCTGAGTTTCGTTTGTCTCGCTCGGACTCCATTCTGGGTTTTCTGCCGATGTTCCATAGTTTCGGACTGGTTGTCACCACACTATTACCGCTGGCAACTGGAATTCGAGTCGTTCACCATCCCGACCCGACCGATGCCGGGGCACTGGCCCGCAAGGGATCGAGCTACAAGCCGACCCTCGTTGCCGGCACGCCGACTTTTCTGAGTTACATCCTGGAACGGGCCAAACCCGGCGATCTCGATTCGCTTCGGATGATCGTTTTCGGTGCGGAAAAATGCTCTCAGGCCGTGTTCAACAAGGTCAAGCAAGTGGTCCCGCATGCCGCGGTCTCGGAAGGATACGGCATCACAGAAACTTCCGCCGTCGTCTCGGCCCATCGGCCCGGCTCCTTCAAATCCGAAACACTGGGTCCACCGCTGCCCGGCGTCGAGGTTTGCGTGATCGACCTGGAAACCGATCAGTTACTGCCCAGCGGCAAGATGGGGATGCTGCATGTTTCGGGCGCGAATGTTTTCCCCGGCTATATCGGCTACGACGGCCCATCGCCCTTCCGCGAACTGGCCGGCAAGCGCTGGTATGTCACGGGCGATTTGGGCGAACTCAGCGCTGACGGTGAAGTGGTATTTCGGGGCCGGCTCAGGCGCTTTCTGAAGGCCGGCGGCGAAATGATCTCGTTGCCGGCACTGGAGGAGCCGTTCGTTCGACTCTACCCGGCGGGGGACGAGGGACCGCGCGTCGCGGTGGAAGGAATCGAGACTCCCGATGGCCGCAGGATCGTCTTATTCACGACGGAAGAGTTGTCTGTCGCCGACGCCAACAGTGTACTTCAGAAAGAAGGATTCCGGGGAGTGATGCGAATCGACGACGTGAAAAAGCTCGACAAGATTCCGTTATTGGGAAGTGGCAAGACCGATTACAAGATCCTGCGAGCGATGATTGAACACAGTGCGTAGTGCAAGCGTCTCGCTTGCAATGGATGACAAGCGAGACGCTTGTCCTACGTCGCTACTCGTGATGCGGCAGCATCACGATGATGTATCGAGAAAGCCAGCTTCCCATGAAGATACAGAACATCGCGATAAGTATTGAGATCCCCTCGTTCAGGATGAAGACAAGAATGCACGGAACCACCACACCCACCACGAATGTAACCAGTCCGATTCCAGCCAACTTCATTCCGCGATATTGCTTTACAACATCGCGATAGACCTCCACCGCCAACAAGCTCATAGGGATGAGGTGAACGACCAGCAGTAAACCAAGAGCCAGTCGAAGCGAAACAATAGCCCCTGTTTGTTCCCCTATTACGGCCAGGATCATCAGTTCTGCGCATCCTAGCACCAGTGCGGAGTTCGTGACGTAACCTCCCAGCCAGCGAGCAGTTCTCCAGCCGGGCTGTGAACTGGTGCTGAATAGTACTCCCTTGTAGATGGCCGAACCCAGGGCGGGCAATATCCCAAATGCGAGAAGGCCACGGCGAATCCATTCAAGAACTTGAGAGTTCTGAGGCAATAGATTCACCATGATCCCTAAATCGAGAGCCGCAATCAGCGTCAAAGGGAGCCAATAGATCGTCAAACACCAGGTTCCCAGAGACATGGGAGAACTTGGCTTGAATACCCGGAGCATGTGGTGAAAGCGCCACGGGTCGCCCAGATCGAGAACCAGCAACACCAAATCGATGAGCAGGAGCATCAGTGCAACGGGATAGGCATATAGACAAATCGATTTGAACTGCGTGGGTAAAACAAGCTCTGCCAGGGCCGCGACGAGGAATAGTCCAGTGGTCAGCCCGTTGAAGAAGACATCCCAGACGACCAGGCTATGCCATCCAGGGGTTTTGACTACTTCTCGATCGGCGTAACCGGCATGAATCGTTTTCCGCGAAGGAGGGATTTTCAACTCACGACCCTCCCAGCACGAATGCCCCCAAAATCGCCGCGAGTCCCAGAACCGCACCCGCGATTGCCCGAAGGTAATCTCCCTTCATATGAAGCCAGGGGTTGACGGGTTTTTCGGGTAGGCCGTAGGTCGCCGGCGTATCAATCAACAAGTAGAACGAGTGCAGACCCGAATAGGTTTCCGTTGCCTCTTCGCCATAGAGGTAAGCAGTGGTCACTCCGCGCCGATGAAGTTCCTCGACTCGTTTGCGGGCGCGCTTGCGCAATTCTTCGATGGGGCCGAATTGAATCGATTGGGTTGGACAGGCCTTGGCACAGGCAGGCACCAAACCATCCTTCTGGCGATCGTAGCAGAGCGTACACTTGTGCGCGTGGCCGTCGTTCTCGTCGCTTCGAGTAATCACGCCGAACGGGCAGGCCGCGATGCAATAGGAGCAGCCGTTACAAATATCGGGCTGAATATAGACATTCCCAAACTCGTTATAGATGATCGCTCCCGTGGGGCACGCCTGCTGGCAAGGAGCGGTGATGCAGTGCTTGCATACATCGCTCATCATGAGCCAGCGCGCCGAAGTAGAGTTGTCGGCAATGACATCCAGCGAAATCTTTCCGCCGGATGAGCTTGGATTCGATGTCTGAGGAGTGGGCGGGAACTGTTCGATGAACTTCACGTGCCGCCAGGAAGTCGCCGATAGGGCCTGGGTGTTGTCGTAACTGTTTCCCGACCAGTGAAACTCATCTGATGGTAACTGGTTCCATTGCTTGCAAGCCACTTCACAAGCCTTGCAGCCGATGCACACGCTGGTATCGGTATAGAAACCCGTCGCAGGCTGAATCGCGGGCTGTTTACCTCGCCGAAAGGGCGCGATGAGATGATCCACCAGCGACCAGAAGATGGGGCGTCGGGCTGGGGTCGAGGCAACTGGGGAGTCGATTACATCAGTGGTCACGTCCAAACTTTCCTTCCGGTTGAGCCGATTTCGGCGTATCGGGAATCGGCTCGTGAGTTGGCCAGGTTGTCGGCGAGCACGTTGGACTCGATGCTTTGGTGTCGGGATCGCCAGGCTCGACCTGGCAGGCAAACACTTTGCCCTCGTGCATGCTCACGTTGGGATCGGCCACCAGCGCAGTCAGATCGTTGGCATTGCCGCCGGTGCTTTCACCTGCAAAACTCCAGTGGAACGGCAATCCAATCTGGTGGATGATTCGGCCTTCAATGCTAAGAGGCCGGATTCTTCGTGTGACCATGGCTCGTGCCGTGATTTGTCCGCGCGGAGCGCACGCTGATCCAGCCGCCGTGAACGATCTTGCGCTCTTCGGCCAGCTCGGGGCTGAGTTCGACAAACATTTCCGGCTGGAGCTCGTTGAGCCAGCTGTTGAATCGGCTCATGGGGCCGCTGAGATAGTGTTCCGTGAGCCTGAAGGTGCAGGCGATAATTGGATATTCCGGACTCAGTGCGCGAGCCAGAGCATTGGTCGAACTTGCAAAGAGTCGAATCGTTGGGGTAGAGGATTGGCCAGGGTACAACAAATTGCCAACCGGTGATTCGAGCGGCTCGTAATGAACGGGCAACGGCCCATCCTTCAGGCTCCCCAGCGAATATAACCAGCTGACCCCATCCGGCTTCATGATGAAGGGTTGATTTCCGGCGATCGCGGCCATCCCTTTGGCATCGTGTGACGGCCGATAATCGGGCGATTTACCGACTTCAAAATCGGGTACATCCGCACCGAGCCACGCTTCTGCTGCTCATCCCACCAAATCAGCTTTTTGCGTTCCGACCAGGGTTTTCCATCCGGATCGGCGGAAGCGCGGTTATATAAAACCCGTCGATTCTGCGGCCAGGCGAAACCCCAGTCCAGATGAAGAGGATCATCGCTCAGTTGACGCTCCCGCGCACGATTTCGATTGGCCTCCGGATAGACTCCGCTGTAGATCCAACAGCCACAGGCCGTTGATCCATCATCCTTCAACTCGGAAAAACCCGACGCTTGTTTGGGTTTCCCGTTTCGGTCATTCGGTTTGCTGCAATGGTAGCCGTTAATCTCCTTGAGCACTTTGGAAAGATCGGGTTCATCGACGATTCTACTGACACGACCATCGGGCAGGTGTTCCGGCTCATCGCAATCGTAATCCCACGTCAAATGTAACAGGGCCTGATCCCTGGGGTCGGCCGAGCCGTCGTAGAGTTTCTTGAGCCTTCTGCCGAGGTTGTAAACAAACCATGCGTCGGATCGGCAGTCGCCGGGCGGATCGAGGGCTTTGTCGTGCCACTGAATCAGGCGTTGGGTATTGGTCAAGCTCCCTTGTTTCTCCGGCGAGCCGGCTGCGGGAATGAAAAAGACTTCGGTCTTGATTTGCTCCGCAGCGGGTCCGGTGGGATCGCTCTTCCAAAAAACAGCGGTTTCGGTTTCAAACCAGTCGGCCACAACCAGCCAATCGAGATTTCTTAACCCGGCACGATGAAGACCTGCATTGGGACCACCGCCGGCCGGGTTTTGCCCGAACACAAGATAGCCCTTCATTTCCCCGCGCGCCATGCGATCGAAAGTCGGCAGCTGGGAATAATCATCGTCGATGCGCGGCAACCAGTCGAAGTGATACTGGTTGCTCGAATCGGCAGCATCACCATACCAGGCTTTCAGAAGACTTACGATAAACTTGGAAAAATTGCTCCAGTAACCCGTCGTCATTCCTTCCTGCTCAATGTACTTGTTCAAGTCGGCATGTTTCTCGTGCGCTGCCGGCTGAGGAAGATAGCCGGGCAGAAGATCGTAGAGGGTTGAGACATCGGTGGAACCCTGAATGCTGGCGTGGCCGCGCATGGCCATGATGCCGCCGCCGGGCCGGCCCATATTTCCCAGCAACAACTGGAGAATCCCGGCCGTGCGAATAATCTGTACCCCATTGGAATGCTGAGTCCAGCCAACCGCATAGACGATGGCACTGGTGCGCTCCCGTCCCGAATTGGCACATAGCTCTTCCGCAACTCGAATCATTTCTTCTGCGGTGCAGCCACAAATCTTCGAGACCATCTCCGGAGTATACCGGGCAAAGTGTCGGCGGAGAATCTGCATGACGCAACGGGGATGCTGCATGCTGGGATCATCGCTGCATCCCGCATCATAACCCCAGTGGCCCGTCTTGGCGCTGTAGGTCTTGTCCTCGGTATTGTAGCCGCTGAACAGGCCGTCCAGTTCATCGGTATCCTGAAAGCCGGCCTCGATCACTTTTGCAGCATTGGTGTAATGAAGCACATACTCCTTGAACCAGCATTCTTGGGACAAGACATAGTGAACCAGTCCACCCAGAAACGCCACGTCGCTGCCCGCGCGGATGTTGACATAGAGGTCGCAAAGCGCGGAGGTTCGGGTAAAGCGCGGGTCCACGTGCATCAACCTGGCCCCCTTCTCCTTGGGCATGGGCCAGCGGAAACCCACCGGGTGGGCTTCCGCCATGTTGGAACCCATGAAGAGGATGCAGTCACTATTCGCAAGGTCTTGCGTATAGGTGGTAGCTGCTCCGCGACCGAAGGAGGCACCCAGACCGGGCACCGAGGCCGAGTGTCATATCCGCGCCTGATTTTCGATAGACACAACGCCCAGGCCGCCGGAGAACAGTTTCTTCATGAGATAGTTTTCTTCGACATCCAGGGTGGCTCCGCCCAGCGTGCCGATCGTGCGAAGGGAGTTCACCAGCATCCCAGCTTCGTTGCGTTCTCGAAAATCGGCATCTCTGGCCTCCTTGACGCGATGTGCAATCCGGTCCAGTGCCCATTCCAGCGTGCGTGTTTCCCAGCGATCGCTGTAGGGGGCACGATAGAGTACCTTAATCACGCGATGCGGATTGACGCTCAGTTGAAAGGTGTTCGCCCCTTTAGGACAAAGGGTTCCTTCGTTAATGGGGCTTCGAGGATTGCCCTCGATGTCGATAAGCTTTCCGCCCTTGGTGTAAATGAGCTGGCCGCAGCCGACGGCACAATAAGGACAGACGCCTTCGGTAACGGTGGCACCTGTAAGTCGGGAGGTCTTGGCCGATGTCTGCGGGCTGAACGGCTGCGGCTTGTGCGCGAGTGGTAGACTGAACATTCTGTAACCTTCAATTCAGAAGTATGAACCACGGAAACCACGGAAAAAGACGGAAATGCACAGCAATCAAAAAAATCCCATTCCGGTTAGAATTGCTTTTATTCTCCTGTCTTTTTCCGTGTTTTCCGTGTTTTCCGTGGTTATTTCTTTTGGTTGATCGCGTTACTTTTTCTTGATGCGGAATGAATTCTGTTCTCTGGTGATGATAAGGTGATCGGCGTTGCTTGGCTTTACCGTTTCGGTTTTCTCCTTGCCGCCCTTCTCGGCAGCAGGCCATTGGAAGATCGTTTCCTCGGGCCGGCAAAGCTGATGCGTCATGATTACATTGTGCGGCAAAGTAAACGATTCTTCACCGATTCGATAGGTTATGGTCGCCTTGGATCGGTTGGCAATGCTGAACTCGATCATCTTCGATTTGGGCCGGCCAAACATTTGCACCGCATAGTAGTAGCCGGTGTCGGCACTTTGCGCAATCGCAACACCGGTTTCGAAGACGTCGGCATCCAGCATATTTTTCCGATGACCCGGCGATTTCTTCCAGCCCTCCACAAACAGCTTTCCCAGTTCTTCAGTCTTGAAGCCCCTGGAGTTAAATTCATTGGCGATATTTTCGAGGACGATGCAGTAGTCGTAATCGTGCTTCTTCGCTCGATCGCCAGGCTCCTGGTCGTCGGCAGTGTGACTGAACTTGCCGGTTTTCGCCATGTAGTCGGCAAAGTATTGAGCGGTTTCGGTGAGTTTCTTGTTCACGGTCACCGCAGCGCGATCTTGCTCTTTCCGAAAATCGTTGGTCTTCACAACGATCAAATCAACCACCTTCGGGATCTCAGTGATCAATTGGGCTTTTCCATCTTCGCGCTTTGCCTGGGCAAGAACGCCGACGGGAAACAGAACACAGCCCACGACGCACAATAAAAACAATATGCGCTGACTCATAGCAGCACCTCTCATCGGGTTCCAAAGTTCGCCTCTTCATTTTACATGTAAATCATGTGCCTTTATACAACGAATACGCTCAAAAAGGAAACTATGCGTTTGTAATTCGGGGCGTGATGAGGCGGGGGCCGGGAAATTGAGCGAGAACGTATTTGCTTGTTCTCGGAGCGGGCGGGTAGAATCTCCTATTGTTAAGCGATGAGCGCTGACCACCGATTCAAAGGGATAAGGAATGCGTTCGGCGTGTTATCGTCGGGGAAAACGCGCGATGCTTTCGACATTCAAAGCGAACCGACGGCGATTCGTGAGCGCTACGGCCGCAATCGCTTCGGTCAATCGGTCTTGCTGGGCCGGCGATTGATTGAAGCGGGAGTTCGACTGGTCCACGTCAACTGGATTCGCATCCTCGAACAAGGCTGGGACACTCACAACGACAACTTCAATGCGCTGAAAAATAAGCTGTTGCCGCCCGCAGATCAGGCACTGGCAGCGGCCTCTTCGACGATATGACGGCGAGCGGGCTGATCAAGGACACTTTGGTGATCGTGATGGGAGAGTTTGGCCGAAGCCCGCAGATCACAAAGTCAAATGCGGGGCGGGAACACTGGCCCTCGGTTTTCACCATCTTGATGGCGGGCGGCAGGCTTGCCGGTGGGGCGAACCTATGGAGCATCCGACAAACATGGCGGCAACCCCCTTGAGAAGCCGATCAGTCCCGGTCAATTCGCCGCGACGATCTTTCACGCACTGGGCATCGACCCCGCCAGCGAAGTGACGACGATGCTCGACCGTCCCTGGCGAATCTGCGAGGATTTAACAAGGCGTATATTCTGGCGAAACTGGTTTCGGGCCGGATGCGGCCCGCTTGTAAGCTTGCAGAAGGTGCTTGGATTTGATCCGAACGACTTTGCTACTTATGCCGTCGCGTTTTCTATCGTGTGCCTGGTATTGTTAATTATCGTTTGTTTTTCGCCTCTCAAACGATGGCCCTTCGAGGTTTATACGACGATCGGCATCCTCTGGTGTTTGAGTGGGTTTTGTCTTACCGCCGCCATATAGAGTGAACCGGCACACTTGTCGCAGGCTGTGCAAAACCGGAAGCACAAAAATCTCAAGGTCGTACAGTCACCTTGCCTTTCCCTTCAATCCACTTTTCTGTGTTCGCACTGTAAGTGCCTGCCGGTTTCACCACTCCACCGATGGTCAAAGATTTCACGATCAATTCCCCACTTACACCCTTCGCCGAGTCGGTGAGAACTTTATTGTTCACCGTCATCGTCAGACTGGCGGCAGTCTCCCGACAACCATTCAGATGCAGATAGGCCGCGCCGTTGTTGCCGGCATCGAGAAGCGTAATGTTGACAGTGTCCTTGAGCTGGTGGCTATTCTTCCAGAACAGGCAGTCGTTGAAGCCTTGTCCGCCCACGATTACGTCGCCGGAAATCGCGTCGACGCCTTCCGGCTTCTCGAGTTGCACCCGGCCCTTCTTGACGAAAAACTTGCCCGTCGTGGTGTTCGGCTTCTTGCCTACCAAGTGCATACGGAGCATCCCTGAACCCCGTATAGGATGGCCCCATGAAGAACTCCACGTTGCCCGTGCCCGAAATGCTGCCCGAGTAGGCGAAGGCATTGCCGTCGCCGCTGTCGAGCGTCAGCGTGAAGCCATTGGTCGCCACGTCGAAGTCGCCCCCGCTCGATGGATAGGCGATCTTCGTGTTTCCGATCAAGTTGCCGATGTTGCCATGTCCGATCGCAACTTCTGGCGAGCCTATCGTGCCCTGCATATCGACTCGCGAGTCGACCGTGACGGCTCCCGTTCCTTCCATCCAGGGTTCCGAAGATTGATAGGTTCCATCCTTGAGCCGTTGCCGTCGACGAACAATTGCTTGACCTGCAGCGTTCCGCCTTGACCCGTTCGAACTCACGCCGCTTTGGACAGCTGGAGCTTGGAGATTACGACCTTGTGGCCGTTCAAGTCGAGAAACGAAGACTGGTTTCCTTGCAGAGTCACGACTGCGGATGGGGCAATCTGCCCATCGGCCGTCCCATATGACTGCATCTGCTTTGTTCTCCGCTGCCGAGCCGCCCATCACCAGATTGCCCGGAATGGCGATGGCATTGGCCGGTTTGTTCAGCTTCAACACGCCATGTGCAAGTGCCGTTATGCCCTTGAAGGAGTTGCTGGGTAAACCCGAAATCTCCAAAGGATGATCCACCGGTTGCCTCGATGCGCAGTGCGACATTTCCCGTGATGAAACCGCCAAAACCAGCCTTGCTTCCGCCGGAGACCAGCGTCAAAGGAAAGTCGCCGGTAGCGGCAACCGAACAATCGCCATCGGGAAGCTTGAAGGTGCTGGCCGACTTGAGCACGGCTATGTTGCCCGCACCAATCGTATGGTTCGGATCGTCGATGACGCCCGACACGACAACACGCTTCACGTCGCCGACAACGACATAGCCGCTGCCTTGCAACCAACCTGTCGAGGAGGTGTAGATGCCTTTGGGCAAGCTCTTGCCCTCGAGCGTCAATTCACGAACCGACAACGCCGCCTCCCATTGGTCAGCACTTTCGCTCCAGTTGCCATAGTCAAGCCGGCAATGGTGTCGCTGAAGCCATTCAGGTTCAAAGAAGCCCCACTTTTCTCCGAGCCCAGCAATTGGACAGTGGCGGCGTCATCGAGCTGGTTGCTTGCCTTGCCACATGAGATCGCTGTTGCCGCCCGACGATGATCGTGCCGCCCATCGCATCGATGCCGGGTTGCTTGGCGAGCACAACGCGTCCCGCTCTTGACGGGCCAGGTGCCCTGCATGGTGTTGGGCGCTTTGCCATCGAGCATCAACGGCGCGTTGGGGCCGCCCGCGTAAATCTCCACCTTGCCCGAGCCGGAGATTGGCCCGCTGAAGCTGAAAGGGTTGCCGCCGTTGTTGAGTTTCAGCGTGAAGTCCCGGTTGATGACGGGAACCGTACAGGTGCCGATCGGATAAGCGAACTCCGTATCGCCCTTGGTCACGGCGACGTTTCCCGCTGCCGATGACTGCGTCGGGGTTGCGGACGACGCCGGACACATCGACCATCAATTGCAAGTTGATCGCACCGCAGAACCAGCGGCTCGCTTTGATCGGCGAGCTGGCCAGAAAGCGAACCGCTCGAACGCGGTTGTCCTTCAGCACGACCTTGGCCGCTCCCTTATCGAGTGTGCCGATGGTCGTGAACTTGGTGCCGTCGCTGGAAACTTGCACCTCGCCGCCATTGAAGCAGACCCCCGTGATTGATGCCCGTGAGTACCTCGATCGCGTAGACCTGCCTGGGCTGCTTGAACGTCACCGTGAAGTGGTCGCCGTTCTTGGGCGCGGCCAGCCGACTTGAAGAACGTGTCGTCGTTGCCGTCGAAGGCGAACACGGGATCGAGGAAATCGCAGGTGCCCACCGAAGTCGAGAAGTTGGCTTCGAACTGCGGCTTGGCCGGCATATCGATCAGCTTGCCCGGCCACCGCATCGAGCGGCTGGAACCGCGCGGCGAAACCCGCGACGGTCACCTTATTGTCCGGCCCCCAAGTGCGTTCCTGTCGGCTCGGCAGATTGCGGAGACTGTTGATGTGAAGTCAGCGGCGGCTGTTCCCAGGCGACCAGCGTCGCTCCCAGCACGGAATCGCCCTTCTTCAGACGACTGGCATTGCAACGTACATGTTCCACTGTTCCCACGGCACGCCCAGACCCCACGGGCAAGTGATCGTCGTGTAGCCGCGTGCGAGCATCTCTGAGGCGACGGTGCTGTTGTTTTCCCAGCCCATGATGATGACATCCTTGGTCGCGTGTTCGCCATGCCTTCCCACTTGATCGCTTTCTTGCCGTGTTTTTTGACCATCGCGCACGACTTCGAAGAGATGAAATGGTCGGCCAGCTCGCGAGTCGTCCTTCAGGCCGTGCTTTGCCATGAATGCCTTGTAGCCGGGGTGCAGCGACAGCCGGCCGGAGGTCACTTCGTCGCTGCCGATGTGAAAATACGGCGAGGACCGAAACACGTCGCACATCTCGCCGATGATCGTATCGAGCGCCGGATAGATTTCTTCGTTCGACATATTCATGCAGCCGATGCCCACCGGCTGCTTGGACTGCGGGTTGATCGCGTCGAAGATTTCCGGCAACGACCGCAACGCCGCTCCCGAATGGCCGGGCACTTCCAATTCCGGCACGATCGTGACGCCGCGGGCATCGGCATACGCGACCAGTTCCTTCAGCTCCTCCAGCTTGTAGACGCGCGGCGCAATGCCGCCGTGCGTGCCGTAGTTTTTCGAGCCTAGCTGCGGATACTTGGTCGAGGGGAACGTCCAGCCCTGATCGTCGGTCAGATGCAATTGCAGATAGCGGGCCTTGTAGAGCCGGCAGAGTTGCACCACTTTCTTGATCGCCTCAATGGGATGGTCTTGCCGCGCCACGTCGAGCATGACGCCGCAATAATCGGCATGCGGCCAGTCCTTGATGGTCAGCCTTGGGCAACCGAAAGTCCGTCCTCGTCTTGCCGAGCAGTTGCAGGATCGTGGCTGTGCCTTCCGCCGTCGCCCGATAGTCGAAACCTGCGACGACCGCTTGCTCGATCGATGGCGATGGTGTGGGCGCCGTCGGTGGTCCGCGCCGGCTCGCGGTTTCGCAAGCACCAGGATTTGCTCATCGGCCTTGATCGTCGTATTGATCTTCAGCACAACATCGCCCGCCCGTCCCTGGCCTGTCGTCACCTTGAGTTTCAGGCCCGTCAACATGGCGATCTCATCCGACAAGCACTTCGGCCAGCGGTCTGAGTTGCTCGTTGCCGGCCACAATGCGGCTCTCGGTAGTGAGTTGCATGTGCCCGGTGCCCTTCTGCAACGATTTGGGCCAAGGAATCAGGTGCAAATCGGGATACGTGTCGGCGGGATCGGTCGCAGCCAGTGCCGGGCAGCAGATGAGAATGGAAGCAACGAGTGTAGCAAGCAGAAGGTGAAGCTCTTTCATGTATTTTCCTCGAATCGCCTGATCTCACATCAGGAGATGGAAACTGACCGATCCATTATGGATATTATCTTATCGGAGGTTTCCCAAACCGAGGAAATCGCAAGGTGGTTTGCCGGAAAATCAATTCGATGGAAGTGAGATTTCGCCTTACTTCAAGCAGGGATTCAGGAATCCAGTTGAAACAAGACGGTGGGGTTAATGCGATGTCCGACGTATTACCGCGTCTCGGTGAAGCAGAAACTGTCCTGCATCGTTGGGTGACTGGTAATCCGCGGTGAAATCCTGATTGGTGACAGTCGCCGAATAGTAAAACGTCCCCATGACTGGCCCCAATCGAGATGATCCCGAAAGTGTCAGGTGATCGGTGCATCTTCAATGACTTGCAAACTGACTGAGTAGCGAAACGGGATGACGACGAAAAACCGCCCGCGGAACTGGGCGCGTACCGTCGTTGCATCAGTTCGGGTGAACTTGGCTTTGAGTGGGCCGCGATGTCCCGTTGTTTGGCTCGACCAGGAGCCTGACCATTGCCCACCGAGATCGACCGTCGAGGTCGGCAAAGACCCATCATCCGCAAATACGGGACCAGTCGTCGTCAGCGCCAAGATCAGAGCGAAACTGCGAATACGAGTGTTCGTCATGGGAGTCTGGTTAGTATTTGTGTGGGGCGAAGTGCCTACAGACAAAATAACCGATGATTTAGGTGGTGAACGAGAAATGAATCCAAATCGAGTTGGCTGATTGCGTAATCGAAAGCGATTGTGCGGATTATTGGGATTATGTGCTCTAATCATCTTCGTTCGGGCGGAGAGCGTTTCGTAGCCGATTCTGCTTCGTTAGCGCGCCGATGAGACCATCGTGGTCGGTATCGAATTGCTTGAACAGTTCCGGCGAACCCAGGAACTCTCGGGGCGAAAGAAAACCATCTCCGTTGCGATCCATCGCCTTGAACCAGGCCGACCCCGCTGCTTTTGGTGCATCCTCAACGGTCCGTTGTTTCTTCGCTGCGGCGAAACGGACCGGACCGAACGACGTTCCTATCCGCTCTTCGTGAACCGTAATACTGATCTGCCGCTTCAGGTCGGTGCGCTTCAAGGGAATATCAGAATGGCTCAATAGTCTGGGTGTGCGCAGCAACTCGCGGCGATCGAGTTTGCCGTCGTGGTTTTCGTCGAGTAGCGTGAAGAGATTGCTTCCCGTATCGTTCACTACGATGGTGCGTTGTGCTCGAATGCCGTTTTCGATCAAAGTCAAGAACCCTTCTAATTCGCCGACGGTCAACTTGCCATCGGCGTTGCGGTCGGCGAATGGAAAGATTGCATCGATGATTTGCAAAGCGGGTTCATCTTCGGTGTCTTTGGCCGGCAGGGCTGGTTTGTTGCCCAGTCCAGCGCGAAAGGTGCTCAGATAGAATTCGCGGGTTGCTTGTAGCTGCGGACCAACGTCAGTTGTTGAAGGCAATAGAGAACCAGTTGCACCAGGGATGTCGAATCGGACTCCTTCCTCGGGAATTCTTGCAAGCGATTTCCCACCGACTTTCCATTGAGGCGATTTCTTTTTTATGCTTAAACGCATTTCGATGCGTAGATCGATGCCGCGGGTTGCATCAAGCGGAAGAAACTGAATGGGACGTATCTTGGATTGTTTCTCACCCGTATTGATCCCGCCGTTAAGAATCTCGTTGGGAGTCAAAAGATCATTTTCATCCGCGTCGAATCGCTTCAGAAGCCCAACCGCTTTCGCCAATTCTTCCTTGGAGAGTTGCTTATCACCATTACGGTCCAGGACGAGAAAGAGGGTTTCATTGAGCCGGGCGGTCTCTGGACTCGAAGACAGGATGATCCCCTCGGCCGGTGTGAATCCCGCTGTGCGATAGTAGCTCTTGAAGCCGTGCGTAACCATGCCGGCGGGATTGCCCGACATCTTCGCGAACTCCGGCACTATCGACTTCTTCCGCCGGGTCCGGGCAGTGGGAAGATCCGCGCTACTTCCGCAGCAGTGAGAAAGCCATCCCCGTTTCGGTCGAAGTGATCGAAGAGTTGATCGAGAAACTTGTTCCACGCAGCTGGTCGGTGCTTCTTGCTCGCCCGCGATTTCCACACGAATATGAACCGCTTTCTCGCCGTCAGGCACGAGCAGATCGATCCCCTCACGGGCCTGGAGGGGAGATGATGAGCCAGAAGGCAAAGATCGCCAGGGAAAACTTCAAGCCAGTGCCTCCTGAATCGGTTGGCCGGAAGGATCGACGACGCGAATCGGCCTATCGACGTTCGACATGTTCTGCTTCTTCGGGTCGATGCCCAGCGCCAGGCAAATCGTCGCCAAACAGATCGGGAATCCCGGCCGGTCGATCGTCGACCAGCATCCCGTCCTTGCTCGTCTTGCCAATGACTTGCCCGCCCTTGATGCCGCCACCGCCGAGCACAACACTCCAGGCGTTCGGATAATGGTCGCGTCCCTGACGAGGGTTGATGACTGGGGTCCGGCCAAATTCACCCATCCAGACGACCAGCGTCGATTCGAGCAAGCCGCGTTCTTTCAAATCGACCATCAGCGTGCCCCAGGCCGCATCGAGAGTCTGGCTAAGATTTTTCACCTGGTCGAAATTGTTGTCGTGCGTGTCCCAACCGGCCGAGCGTGACCTCGACAAAGGGCACTTCTCGTTCGACGAGCCGACGAGCCAGGAGGCATCCCTGGCCGAAGTGGTTTCGGCCGTACCGCTCGCGCAAATCCTGCTTCTCATCGGATAAGTCAAACGCCTTCGCTGCGGACTCGCGCATTAGACGGGTAGCACGATCGTAGGCATTTTGATGGCTTTGGGTGGCCGTTCCAGGCCGTGTTGCGAGAAACTCGGTCTGCATCGCCTGCAGAAGTTCCAATCGGTCGCCGGCTTGTTCCGCAGTAACATTGTCGGCACGCTGGAGATTCTCGACCCGCAAGCCGCCGCTGGAACTGGGATCAAATGTTACTTCGCGCGTGGCCCGGCCGCCGACGATCAGCGGAGCAAAGCGTGGGCCGAGAAACCCAGCAGACAAGCTGGCCGTCGGGATGCCGCGCGGTGTGATGCTGACAAAAGCAGGCAGATCGGCATCGGCATGATCCCGTTCCTTGGCAACGAGTGATCCAAGGGTCGGAAACTCGATTGCGCCTTGCAGCGGGTTGCCGGTCCGCAGGTGATAGGAAGCCCGGCCGTGATCGCCTTCCTTGGTTTTCATGGAGCGTATGAGGGCGAGATGTTTCATTTGCTCGGCGACTTTGGGAAGATGTTCACTGATGCGAATGCCCGACAGCGTGGTGTCGATTTCTTTGAAGGGTCCGCCATTGGCGTGACCGCGTTTCAGATCAAACGTATCGGTCTGCGTGGGCCCGCCGGCCATCCACAGCAGGATGCAAGAGCGTTTGCGATCTTTGCGCCTGCGCGGTGTCGGCAGCGAGTGTGGAGAGCCAGCCTGAAAGGCTGGTGGTTCCCACGACACCCAAAAACGCACGGCGAGAAAAGGACACATTCATCGCTGATCCTCCCACTCGAACCCAAATCGATCCATTGGCACCGTGAACCCCATGCGTTAGCTTGGAGGTAAGACAGCAATCGCCCGCGAACTGACAGCTACCCCGGAGCTAACGCACCGGGTTCGCCTCGTTCGCGAGAGGCGCGACGCAGTTTGCAGCAGTCCCTCAATGATTCAGCCGAAATTCCGCACTATTGAGCAACACCCAGAACACATCCGATAGACGGCGATTCTCATCTGCTGTCCCGGACTTGCTGATGTATTTCAATAACCGCTCTCGCTCCGCGCTCGTCGGTTTTCGGCTCAGTGTGGCGAGGTACAACGCCTCAATTTTCCCGGAAACATCGAGATTCGGCAAGCCGGTAATACCCTGTAAGGTTGCGCTACTTTGAATAGTCGTGGCATCATTCAGGAACTTGCCGTTCATCAGCGCGAGCGCTTGCAGGATGGATGTTTCAGGCTCACCGAGTCGGCCTTGCGGAGCGAACTGAGTCAGGAATCGACTTCGTACTGTTGTCGTGGCCCGGCCAAACGGCCCACGGTCGGCAGCTCGTTCGCGGTAGCCGACCGCCAGTGCCAGGCTGTCGAAGAACTGTTCTCCGGTCAATCCCTTGACCGCCATGCGCGCAAACAGTCGGGCTTCATCTTGACTTGGATGGGTCAGTCTGCTGGTCTGCTGGTAGGCTCGGCTCATACAGATCGCCCGAATGATATAGCGCATATCGAAACCCGAAGCCGCGAATGATGTCGCCAGTTCATCGAGCAATTCCGGATGACTGGGTACATTCTCATCGTTGAAATCATCGACCGGTTCGACGATGCCGCGTCCAAAGAACTGGCCCCACAGGCGATTGACCGAAGCTCGGGCAAAATACGGGTTCTCGCGGGCCGTGATCCAGTCGGCCAGCGCCACGCGCGAACTGGTCTTGGCTTTCCATGTCGGTTCCTTGCCGTCGAGGAAGATGGGGCGAATGGTTTTCTTGAGCTGGTCGGGTCTTAGTTCGCGCACATCGATCGCCTCGTTTAACGGCGCGAAAATGCCCTCGCCTTGTCGCTCGATCCCCGCGAAAAACGCGGCCTGGTTCCAGAATTGTTCGCGGGTCCACGAAGCGAAAGGATGATTGTGGCACTGGGCACAATCAATCTGGATACCAAGGAACAACTTGGTCGTGGTCGCAGCGAGGTTTTCAGGACGGGCATCCTTGACCGCAAAGTATGCGAGCGGATTCGCGTTGTCGGCCTCCCGGAAGACCGACTCGGGAGTCTGTTTCGCTCCGGCGATTGGGGTGGTCAAGAGTTCGCGGACAAGCTGATCGTAGGGTGAGTTGGCCCGAAATTTCTGCCTCAACCACGCTTCAAAGCCGGGCTGAAAGAAATGAGCCTCGTCGCTTGCGGCAACTTCGGGAATCAGTTGAGCACGCCAGAGATTGGCGAAGTGCAGCGCATGGCGCGGCGAGTCGAGCAACTCATCGACGAGCTTCCGGCGTTTATCGGGATCGTTGTCGGCGAGAAATTCGTGGACGTCGTTGGGAGTGGGAATCCGGCCCGAGATGTCGAGGTAAACCCGGCGCAGGAATTCGGCATCGTCAGCGCGTGGAGCGGGCTCCGCTTTGGCGTTCTTCCAGCGCGCGGCCAAGTGATGATCGATGCGTTCAGCAAGTTTGCAAGCATCGGCAGGGGCCGAGGCCAGCCGGTACCCGTGGCGCAGAACACCAGGAAGCATATAGCGCATCCCTTCAGGATGGAACGCAGCGCGGCGGCGTTTGTTGTCATCTCGAATCCTCTCTCCGCTCCGAACGCGGCAGCGGACTTCGCCAGGCGACCATCCCCAGCAGCAGCGCGATCGGAGCACAGGCGTAAAAAAACGGTGCATGCGAACCCAGTGATTCTTTGCAGAGCGTCAACAACAGCGGACCCAGCGCTGAGGCGAAAACGGTAATCACCTGCACCATTGCCTGAATCGTTCCCAGGTGGGTTCTTCCAAAGGCATGCCCGTAGACTGCGAAGAAAACGACCGTGATGATTCCCCCCGAAAGACCCAGCGCCACGCCATAGAGGATTGCATCCAGCTGGGTCGAAAGATGAGGAAACGCCAGGAGCGATCCGGTCAGGATCATCATACCAATCAACAGGAGCCGGCCCATCCCCCAACGCGGTATCAGCCAGCCTGCAAGCAAATTCGCGGGCAGCCCAGCTGCCACAAGCATCGTCATCACCAACACGAACGTATCGTGATTGAAACCCCGTTCATTCAACAAGTCTTCTTGAAACAGCGTAATCCCCGACCATACGAAATTAAACAGCGATGCGCTCAGTGTGAATGCCCAGAATGCCCTGGAGCGCAATGCGGATTGCCAGGAAAGATCGAGAGGTGCCGGTCTTGAAGTCTCGACCTTCGCGGAATCGGGCGGCAACCCTACCGATTCCGGCGTGCTCCGCACCAGACACCACCCGAATAGTGCCAGCACCAGAATCAAGCATAACCCAACACCGGACCAGACATCGCGCCATCCGAAGTATTGGACTGCCTGCCCCACTCCCAGCGTTGACGCAATGAAACCGATCGAAAGCAAAACCGTGAAGACAGCCATCGCCACGCCGAGTCGCCGCGTGAACCACTTGCCCACCATCGCCATGCTGACGATCGAGAGCGCACCCTGTCCGAACCCGCGAACCAGGGTGAGCGCGAGGAAAAGCACCACAATCCCCGAAGCCTGGGCCATCCAAAGGACAGCCCCTCCCAGTGCCAGGGCAACGCCTGTGAGCACAACGCGAACCCCGAAGCGATCGATCAGCCTACCGATGGGCAAGCAGATCGCGGAGCCGAGAAGAATCGCCCAGAAATTAAGAATGCCGAAAAGAACTGGGCCGACACCCAGGGACGGATCTTCCGTTAGAGGCTTGGTGATCAAGCCCAGACCGTGCGTTCTGCCCGGCAAAGTACTCGTCATGGCGAACGCGGCCATGACCAGTACCACCCAGCCGTAATAGAACGGAAGGCGGGCGATACCGGGTGAGGTCGAGGTTGATCGTTCTTCCAGTAAGGGGAGGCCCATCTGGTGTTGTTCTCCGCCAAAGATTCCCAGGGTTCGCAAAGCCTCACCCTGGGCTTTACTGCGACGCCCTTACCAGGGCTGGGCGTCGATGGTTTCAGGGATCGAATGGCAACGACCAAGCTCTGGTAAGGGCGTCGCAGTAAAGCCCAGGGTGAGGCTTTGCGAACCCTGGGAAACCACGAATACCCTGTGGAACCTCTATTGAAGGTCGAGACAAATCACTTCTTTGTCATCTCGAACATACACTCGGCCATTCGACAGCGCTGGGTTCGTCAGCGTGCCGTTGCAAACTTTCGACCGGCACAATTCGCGGTACTCCTTGTTGTTGTCCTCTACCAACTTCAGAACTCCCAGGTCGTCGAGGATGAGCAGTTTGCCATCGCCCGTGCGAATAATTCCGGCATGGAAGTAGCCTACCGCCGATTTCTTCCATAGTTCCTTACCGGTCTTGAGCTCCACACAACTGAGCGCGGCGTTGGGAATCGGCTTGAGCGTGTTCGTAATGAGATAGAGGTGGTCCTTGTTGACACAAGTCCCCGACGAGAAATAGGCTGCCAGCTCCTTGACCTGCCACAACTTGGAAGCGACCGCTTTTTCTTCTTTGCCCTCGACGCGGATAGTCGTTGTGCCGTTGGTCATGGTGCTGGCAATCACCTTGTCGCCGACTACCAGCGGCGTTGGTGAAGTGCCGGCCGGCTGGAAAACGAGCGGATATTCCCAGCTCAACGATCCGTCGAGCGGGTTCAGGGCGACCACGCGCAACGTCGTCATGAAGACCACATCAGCTCCCTTGCCTGGCGCGGCGAACAGTACCGGCGAGCCGGTACTGGCCGGCTCATCGAGTGCCTGCCATTGCACCTCGCCTTTTTCGGTGTCGAAGGCGATCACCGAAGAACCTTTGCCGCCCACGGCCACGATGAGCCGATTACCGATCACCACCGGTGAACAACAGACTCCAAAGCGCGGTAAATCGACCTTGAACTTCTTGTAGACATCCACCTGCCAGACTATTTCTCCGGAATTTGCCTTGAAGCAGGTGAGCACTCCGTTCACTCCAAATGTGAAAACGCGATTCCCGGCCACCGTTGGAGTAGCCTGGGGGCCGGTGTTCAAAACGCTCGCATAAGGAGCGCGCGCATAAGAAGTCCGCCACAACTCCTTGCCGGTCTTGGCATCCACGGCGAATAACTCTTCCTCTTCCTTGTCCTTGACTCGATCGAAGATGAAGACTCGACCGGCGGCAATGACCGGAACACTGTGCCCGGGGCCAACGGGAGTTCGCCAAAGCGGTTTGAGCGAATCCTTCCAGGCGGCGACTTTTTCGGAAGTACCGCCATCGCGCTTCGGACCTAGCCACTGGGGCCAATCATCCGCGCGGGCGAGCGAAACGATCATCAGCATCGTCAGAAACGCGCGTGATCCAGGCATGAGAAGAATCCTCGACGGGCGAGTGCGATCAACGGAAATACGTATCGTGTTTGCCATATTGGGCATATTTCTTGGGCAGCCAGGAATGGAAATCTTCGTAATGTTGCGTGCGGGAATCGCCGCCGTCCGAGTCAGCATTATAACTGAAGTACAGGAGCCGACGCCAGCGATCCGAACGATTTGCAGTGGATCGATGCGGGGTAAAACACCCAAACAAAGCGACGTCGCCCGGCTCCAGTTCGAGGTAAACCCGCTTCCTCTCATCAACGCATTCCGGCGGCAGCGCATGATAGTCGCCATCGGCGGCGGATAAGTATCCCGCCTTGTGATAGCCGGGGAAAACCTCCGTGCAGCCGTTCGCGGCAGAGGATGGATCGATCGCGACCGCTACGGTAATGAAACTCTTCGGGAAACCAGGCCAGGCGATATAATCCTGATGCAAATCGTAACCTTTGGCTCCGGGCGGTTTCAAAATGATCTTGTCTTTGAACAGATGGCGGGTTCGCCATAGATAGCGCTGAGGATATCGAATAGACGAGGATCGTGCGCCAGGCATCGCACAACGGCGACAGATCGATGACGGGATCGAACGCATCGAACATACATTCATCCGTGCCAACATGATTTTGCCAGCGGCAGCGCAGGTTGCGCGTGTCGATCAAATCCGTCCGTTGAAGGAGACCTTCGACCTCCCTGGAGAGCATTTCCATCTCATCCGCAGAGAAAACTCCGCGCACGATCAGGTAACCATCTTCCCGATAGCGCTCACGCTCGATCGGACTGAGTGGGGCCGGATTCGTTTCCAGAGCAGCGGACATGGGTGGAGATCCATCAATCGAGACAACATTTTGACATCTTACGTGATGTCATGATATTTCCCGCCGACTCACAAGCAAGCAACGATACCAAACCATATGGAGGAAAGGTTTTCCTGGAGAGTTTCCGTCCGAATTATGGACGAGGAGAGACTGCGAAACATTCATGGCACATCCCGACAAAGGCTCATTCTTGGCTGCGTAAGGAAAAAATGGAGAAGTTCACTGTTGACACGACAATGGTCTGGTGGTAGCTCAAGCGTCGCATTAAAGGCACTTATCCCCAGGTTCTTCGGATCACGGCAGCAGGATTACATAATAATCAATCGATTTTCGTATTGAAGAAGCGAAAGCGACCGGTTTCTCTCCCCCGGTCTGATTTTTCGTGCACTGTGTCCAAAGCAGTTTTGGACCGTGCTATGGAATAAAGGATTTTCACCACAATTCCATTTAGACTCGCGATAGCCGTTTATTTTTGCTTGTATTGTCTCGCGGTCTGGTTAATCGTTGAGCCTCCACTATGAGATGGAAACACCGTTTATCCAAACGAAAGAACCATTGCTCAACTAAAGGTCCAGGCAGTTCTTTAGGCGCAGCGGCTCTTCGACTGGAAACCCTCGAAGATCGAGTTGTCCCATCCATTGGCTTCGCCGCTCCTGATTTCATCATCAATCACGATGGTGGAAACAATCCCGCCGATAGCGCTCCTTACACCCCCCAAGATATACGAGGTGCCTACGGGGTCGATCAAATCACGTTTGGTGGAGGTCTTGTCGGCAACGGCAGCGGTCAGACCATTGCCCTGGTGGATGCTTATGACGATCCGAACGCTCTGAGCGACCTGGAAGCGTTCGATGCCGAATTCGGTCTTCAGAATCCTCCCAGTTTTGAGAAAGTCAATCAAAATGGGCAGGCCACCAACCTTCCCGGCACCGATCCTTCAGGCCCCGAAGGCTGGTCCCTTGAAGAATCTCTCGACATCGAATGGGCGCATTCGATCGCACCCGCGGCCAACATCGTCCTCGTGGAAGCCGACGGCGAGACAATAGCTTGTACACAGCGGTAGCGACCGCAAGCAAAATCGGTTCAGTGGTGTCAATGAGTTGGGGTGGCGGCGAGTACAGCGGAGAAACCTCTGAAGATGATTTATTCGATGTGAACGGCGTTACCTTCCTGGCGTCGTCGGGCGACAGTGGATCCGGCACGATTTACCCGTCGGCGTCGCCCTACGTCATCAGTGTGGGCGGCACTTCGCTCTACCTTGGTTCGGGCACGAGTTACGGCAGTGAATCGGCCTGGAGCGGTTCGGGCGGCGGCTTAAGCCCATACGAGAGCCGACCGACGTATCAGAATGGCGTCGAGAACGTGGTGGGCAACCAGCGGGGGGTCCCCGATGTCTCTGCCGATGCCGATCCCAATACCGGGGTTTGGGTTTACGATAGTTACGCCGGTGGTTGGTACGAAGTCGGCGGGACCAGTGTGGCAACTCCAATTTGGGCCGGTTTGATCGCCATCGCCGATCAGGGCCGTACAAGCATCGGTGAAGGAACGCTGGACAGCATCCAAACCTTGACTGCCTTGTATGGGTTGCCGGCCAGCGACTTCCACGACATCACCAGCGGTAACAACGGGGGTTATTCTGCCGGGCCGGGTTACGATCTGGTCACTGGGCTGGGTTCACCGATCGCCAATCTGCTGGTCCCGGCGCTCGCCGGAAATGAAAATAGCGGGTACCCCGTTGACGGTTCCGGCACCGATTCAACCGATTCGTCCATCGGTCTCGCCGGGACAACGGATAGCGCGGGCGACGTCTTTGTCGCGGGTTACTTCACAGGAACCCAGACTTTTGGAACCACGACGCTGACGGCGCAGGGTACGGAAGATGCTTACGTGGCGAAGTACAACGCATCCGGGACGCTATTATGGGTGGACGATTTTGGTGGGGTGAATGCCGCGGTCGCGGGAACTGCGATCGCGGTGAGCGAGATCGGGGAATGCCTATATCACCGGATACTTCTCCGGGACCGGCAATTTTTCCGGCTCCTCGAGCACCGATGATCTGAGCAGTTCCGGAGCAGGCAACAACGCGTTTGTATTGGAACTGAATTCGAGCGGTAAGTTTGTCTTTGCCGTCGATCTGGGGGCCGGCAGTACGAATGCAGCGGGTACAGGCATCGCCGTGGATGCTTCGGGGAATGTCTATACCACAGGATACTTCGCGGGTACGGGCAACTTCGCGGGTGCATTCGGCACGCAAAACCTCACCAGTTCCGGAGTAGGAACCAACGCTTACGTGTTGAAACTGTATGCGAATGGTGCGTCGGCCTTTGCCCTGGATCTGGGTGCCGGCAGTACCGACGCGGTCGGTACCGGCATCGCCCTGGACGGCTCGGGCAACATTTATACGACCGGTTACTTCGCAGGTACGGGGAACTTTGGCGGCGCTTCCGCCGCTCAAAATCTCGCCAGTTCGGGGGCCGGCAACAATGCCTATGTGTCGAAACTCAATGCGAAGGGTCAGTATGTCTTTGCCGTTACTCTCGGGGCCGGGAGTTCCGATGCCGAAGGCAACGCCATCGCCGTAGATGGATTGGGGAATGTCTACACCACCGGTAATTTCTCCGGCACAGGGAACTTTGCCGGCGTTTCCGGCTCCGATACCCTCGCCAGTTCCAACGGCAGTGACACCAACGCCTATGTGTCGAAGTTGAGCACTACTGGACAATATTTGTTCGCGGTCGATCTCGGTGCCGGAAGCGCTGATGCCGCGGGCAACGCGATCGCGGTAGATGGCGAAGGGAATGTTTATACCACCGGTTACTTCACGGGTCTGGGGAACTTTTCCGGGAGTTCGAATAGCGATTACCTCAATAGTTCCGGTGGATCGAACGCGTATGTATCGGAACTTTCTGCGAGCGGCCAATATCTCTCCGTAACCAACCTGGGATGGGGAAGCAGTGCCAGCGGCAACGGTATCGCCGTGAATGGCCTGGGCGAATTATACACCATCGGATCGTTCACGGGGTTGGGTGACTTTTCCGGTGCCGCCGGCTCGCCCGATCTGAACAGTTCCTATGCGGGAGCAAACAGTTCAATCTTCCTGTCGCAGCAGTTGCAGCAGCCGGTGCCGCTATTCATCGCGCCGACCACGCTGGTCAACTGGACTCAAGGGTTAGCCGGTTACAGCCAAACGATCACCGCCAGCGGTGGAACGGGGACGGTTACCTTGAGCATGACCGGTGGTGCGCTGCCAACCGGGTTGAAGTTCAATAGTACCACCGGAGTCATCAGCGGAACGCCCACAGCAGCGGGGACATATAGCTTTGAGATTACCGCAACCGATGGCGTTGGTGATACAGCAGCAGAGATTTACTCCATCACCATCAGCGCGCCGCTCAGTGTCACGACAAGCGCTTTGTCGGGCTGGGACAAGAATGAGACCGGTTACAACCAGGTGCTGGCTGTCGCGGGTGGGACAGGACCGTTGACTTTCAGCGTCAAGTCGGGCTTGCCGGCCGGCTTGACCATCAACAGCAATACCGGTGCCATCACCGGCACGCCGACCACGACCGGGACGTTCAAGTTCACTGTCGTCGTCACCGACAGTCTTGGCAGCAGTACGTCGAAAGCGCTTTCCATCGTCATCGGCACGCTGCCGAGCATCACCACCAGTTCCCTGACGAACTGGGATGTCAATCTGGCGAACTACAAGCAAACATTGGCGGCCACGGGCGGCACCGGGAAGTTGACTTACAGTCTGTCAGCTCCCAACACATTGCCGACCGGTTTGAGCCTTAGCACCACCGGCGTCATTACCGGCACGCCGACCGCGACAGGTAGTTTTACATTCACCATCGTCGTCACCGACACGGTCGGCGGCACGGCAACGCATTCTTACACGGTCATCATTAACTCGATCAGCATCAGCACGACCACTCTGGTGAACTGGGACAAGAGTTTTGCCGGCTACAAACAGACGATAGCGGCTAGCGGCAGTACCGGTGCGCTGAAATACAGCATCAAGTCGGGGACCAGTTTGCCAGCTGGCTTGTCCATCAACAGCAGCACCGGGGTTATTTCCGGTACTCCGAGCACAGCTGCCACCTATAACTTCACTGTGGTAGTCACCGACATTTTGGGTGGTACGGCAACCCAGGCTTACAAGGTTGTCATCAGCGCAGAGCCCAGTATCACCACGACGACACTGTCGAACTGGGACACGAATTCAGGAAATTACAGCCAGACCGTTGCGGTACGCGGTGGAACGGGGGCGCTGACCTACAGTATCAAGTCGGGGACCAGTCTGCCAACCGGTTTGGGCATCAGTAGCAGCACCGGTGCCATTACCGGCACGCCGAGCGTTGCGGGTAAATACACGTTTACGGTAGTGGTCACCGACAGTATCGGTGCCAGCGTGTCGAAGGCGTTCACCGTCGTCATCTCGTTGCCGAGTTTTACGACGACAGCATTGCCGAACGCAACCGTCAATAAGAGCTATAGTGAAACGGTGGTCGCCACCGGTGGTTCCGGCGGGTTTACCTACAGCTTGCAGTCGGGAAGCAATCTGCCGACGGGATTGAGCCTGAGCACATCCGGTGTGATAACGGGCACGCCCAGCGCGGAGGGAACGACAACCTTCTACATCGTCGCCACGGATGCAGAGGGGATCACTGTCACAGAGAAGTTATCGATTGATGTGACATGAAGGCAGGTATGAAGTGAGCGGCGCGAACTGTATAGTGTATTCCTCACGCTCCGCATGAGCGGCCCCGCTTTGCGACCCACGTCTGAAGAGGCCAGACGAAGTCCGTAGGGTAAGCGTCTCGCTTACCGAATCCGCAACGACAAGCACAGGTAGCGTTTTCGGGATTCGGTAAGCGAGACGCTTACCCTACGGACCTTGATCGACACTACGCTTTTCGGACAAAGTAGAAATCTTAAGAACCCCGTTTGTGAATTTCGGCGATGAGGATGAGCAGTGCCTTTTGGGGGTCTGCGAACTTTTTCAATCCTTCCGACATCAACACTTCTTCCAGTTTCTGCATATCCACTTTCTTCTCAATCTCGGCAACGATTTCAGGCGCAGGCATCTTATCGACCATCTTTGTAAATGTTCGGCCGCTCGCCTGCACATCGGCGTTGGTTTTGGGCGGGTTTGTCTCGATGTCGGAACCTGCGAAGGCTTCGACGTATTTCCAGGCCGGGTCGGAGAGCTTTTTCGTGCCTGTGCTGGCAAAGATGATTTCCTGTTTCAACTTCAGGCCCTTGTCCGACCAGAATTCCTGGTTCATTTGCCAGAGTTTTTTGGCGTTGAGGATGCCGACCATTCCCTGAGCGGCCGGGGAAAGTTCCGGAACTGCCTTCTCGGTATAGACATCGAGCCGGCTCACGAAGATGCTATACACCGATTTGAAACGATCCTGCGTAGTTCGACGCCGGGCACCGCGCCAGCAAGCCTCGCGCGCGGCGAGGTACTGCCGTTCGGAGAAAATCAGCGTGACGTTTACGGTGATGCCGGCCGAGACCAATTCTTCCAACGCACCCAGGCCGCCCTCGGTTGCAGGAACCTTGATCATCCGATTCTTTTTCCCCGCCGACCACTTCTTGCCCAGTTCGATATATCGCTTCGACTTGTCGGATGCTGAGAGCGGACAGGCAGGATCTTCCAGGAGCGGATCGAGTTCAAAGCTCACCCAACCATCATCGCCCTGGGTCTTTTCCCAGACCGGCTCGAAGGCATGCTGAGCTTCACATACCAATTGATCCGTCAATTTCCAGGCGATCGATTCATCGTCGAGGCCTTCGGCGAGCAGAGCTTTCAGTTGGTTGTTGAATCGCCCCGATTGAATCAGATCGCCGACGATGATGGGGTTGGAGGTGGCCCCCGTGGCTCCGAAGGCCAGATTGCGTTGAACCTCATCGGGATCGACGGAATCGAGCCATAACTTGGTGCCGGCAGCAACAAGCGATTGCAGCGGTGTGATCGACATGGTGGATGCATCCAGGATGAGGTTGTAGGACATCGACGATCCCCACAACGAGAACGAAGTTTTTGTGTTATTCGAGCGCGCAACTATTGTACCAACTTTGACGCTTGACGTAGCACAAGCGTCTCCACGATCTATTGGACGATTTCGCACCTGGGCAACGATTTTTTGAGTTCCTTTGCCCCCGCGCCATTGGTCAGTGTACGATATAAGTTAAGGTTTGTGAGTTGCTTGAGTTCTTTCAATTCTTTCAAGCCGTCATTGCTCACGAGCGTCTCAGACAAGTTCAATCTCTTCAATTGCTTAAGTTTCTTCAGATCCTTCATCCCATCATCCGTCACTTGTGCCTTTACCAGGCTGAGGTTAGTGAGTTGCTTGAGTTCACTCAGTTCCTTCAGACTCGAATCCGAAACCTCTTTCCCCACAAGCGAGAGTCTCGTCAAATGCGGCATTTTCTGCAATTCCTTCAACCCCTGATTGGTAATTGGCGTCATTGTAAGAGAAACAGATGTGAGGCGCTTGAGTCGAGCCAGTTCCTTCATCCCTTCGTCGGCCACTTTTGTGTTTGCTATGTCGAGGCTGTTGAGTTTCTTGAGTTCAGCCAGCTCCTTCAGCCCCCGGCCGGTCACGCCGGTTGTCCAAAGGCTTAGGTAAGTGAGTTCGGTCAATTCCTTCACCGACTTCATTCCCTCATCCGTTACCGGCGTTCCTGCGAGGACAAGCACGCTCAGTTGTTTGTGTCCGTTTAACTCCTTCAAACCTGCATCCGTCAGTTGGGCAAACCCCAGGTTGAGCAGGGTCAGCTGCTTGAGTTCCTTCAGTTCCTTGATCCCGACATCGGTCACCTTGTTGTTCCCCAAATGCAGGCTGGTAAGTTGCTTGAGTTCCTTCAGTTCTTTCATCTGGGTGTCGGTTATTTGCGTGCTCCAAAGGCTCAAACGCCGGAGATGTTTGAGTTCCTTCAGCTCCTTCAATCCTGCACCCGTGACCTGCGTGAACTCCAGATTGAGATCGATGAGTTGCTTCAGTTCCTTCAATTCCTTGAACCCCGCATCCGTCACCTGCGTCTGTCGAATGTTGAGATCGGTCAGCGGGGTAATTTCCTGGAGTTCCTTCAGTCCCGCATCAGTCATGGTCTCAAAGCGAAAGTCGAGAGATGTCAGTTGCCGGAGTTCTTTCAATTCCTTTAACCCTGCCTCCTTTCCTTTGCCGATCCAAAGGGTGAGGGAAGAAAGCTGTTTGAACTCCTTCAATTCCTTGTACCAGGCCTCCTGGAACAGTCTGGTATCCATCTCAAGTGCGGCAAGCTGCTTGTTGTTCTTCAGTACTCTCAGCCCCGCATCCGTCACCTTTGTCAGTCTCAACACGAGTGCAAATCGTTGCTCAATGGGACGCAGTTGTTTCAATTCTGCATCACCGATCTTTTCCAGGAAATCGAAAGCGGGAATGGCATCGGTGAAGACGCTTCGGTCATCGTTAAAGATCAGCTTACCGTCTTGGTTTTTGCCATACCAACCGAAGGTTGCTCCGTGCTTCGTCCAATCCTCGATCACTTCCGCAGGAATCGGCTTCGGTGCTTCCTTCGGATTGGGATCCTTTTTGTCGGCTGCGGCAACCGAGCCGGCGCCGGCGCTGCCGATCAGCAATGCCAGCCAGATCACCACGACATACCTTCGGCTATACATTTGCTTTCTCCACGTTCTGAACTACTGCCGTAACTTTCTGGATCTCGAGCAATCGTCGTCTATCCTGGGATGTGATCTTCGCACCAGGCCACACACGAGGGAAAATCGGTATCCTTCCCCAAAGTCGATGCCAACCCCAGCCGGACTTGATTGCCGGTTTCAGACAAAAAGCACACCGAATCGCCGTTCCATCTGACCGTTGTACACATTCCGCTCGCTTCTGCGAATGTTTGAGGATCATCTCGCGTGTGATTCCTCGACCCTCTAATACTTCATCAATAATGGCTAAAGCTTCAGGCTCCATGCCGTTTCGGTAGACGGTGACCCGATCCAAAAGGTCTTCGGTGCTTGCCTTTTGAGCATTTTCCCGGATGCGTTCCCGGTGTAGTTCAAACATTCGCGGTCCCCCGAGAGTGCTCAGTATTCAGTGTTCAGTGTTCAGCAAGAAACACTGGATTGAAGACAGGGGGCGACTTTCGGTGGTAAACTGAACACTGAACACTGAAAGCTTTTGATATTTTCTCGCGCCCGTCGCCTTTTGGAACCATTTTCGGGAAAATCTCGTCCTAAAATATGACGCCGTAAATAACTCACAAACCCCGACAGAGTTGAATTGTCAGTTGATTTGTTTGACACGGGCAGATTATGTTCAGTAATATAGGTGATTGAACGACTGCCGTACACACTCCCTAAACATTGTTTCCGGCTAGGGTGTTTCGCGTACAGGATAACCTGTACCCTCAAACCGATATTCAACCGTCTCTCCGTAACCATCCTCAGGAGTACGAAACGATGGCGCATCGATCAGATTTCCCGTCGCATTCGCGTCGATGGCTTCGAACCGCTTTGGCTGCACTCTTGGTCGGCGGCGTTCTGGCCGTCAGTACCAGTGCCTTTGCTCAAGGGCCGCCGCCCAGCGCTGATTATCAACTCAAACATTTCCAAGACCTGGAAAGACAATGAAATCAAGCCGTCGGATCCGACATCGGATGATATGTTCATCCGGCGCGTCTTCGTCGATTTGTTGGGACGCACCCCGACCACCGAGGAAGTCAAGGAATACGAGCGCGACAAATCCGGCAGCAAGCGGGCGACTCTGGTCAAGCGCCTGATCCATACTGAGTCCTACACGATAAAGGGTGCCCTCGACGACAACAAGAAACCGATCGTCAGGGAATACGGCAGGGAATTCGCCCAGCACTGGGCCGAAATCTGGACCGTCTGGCTAATGTTGCGCGGCGGCGTTGCCAGGATGTATCACGACAACGTGCGTTTTTGGTTGGAAACCGAATTTGCCAAGAAAGAGCCGAACCACGCCGAAATCGTGCGCAAACTGCTCACGGCGCGGGGCAAGAGCAATGAAAACGGTGCAGCAGCCTTTATCGCGGCACATCTTGGCGAACCGATCGTCAATCCGCGCGACCGCAGCCAGAACCCCGGCGATGTTCAGAAAGAAGACGGCAAGTTCGACATGGTGCCTCTGACCTCACGCATCACCAAGCTGTTCCTTGGCGTTCAGACCCAATGCACCCAGTGCCACGATCACCCGTTCAACCCGGAAATGGGCCAGGACAGCTTTTGGGGCGTCAATGCCTTCTTGCGGCAAATCGACCGCGATCGCGCCCCGGCCATGATGGTGATAGGCAAAGCGAAAAAGGGGATGGATGCTCTGCCGATCAGCATCACCGATAACCCGATGCTCAATAGTGCTGCTCCGGTCTACTACGAACGCCGCAACGGTTTGCTCGTCGCCATTCCTCCGACTTTCCTCGTCAACCTCGCCGATCTCGACAAGGAAAAGAACGAACGGCCCAAGAAACTGATGCCCAAGGACACCAATAAGACCCGCCGGGAAGTGCTGGCCGATTACGTCATCAATCACGACAACTTCGGCAAGGCCTTTATTAGCCGGATGTGGGGGCATTTCTTTGGTCGCGGCCTCGGTTCGTTGCCGGCCTACGACGATTTCGGCAACCGCGACAACAAGATGGTTCACCCGGAAATGCTGGAGTCCCTCGCTCAGGAATTTGTGAAATACCAGTACAATCCCAAGCTGGTGATGGAATGGATTTGCAACAGCGACGTTTACAACCTCAGTTGTGTTGCCGTCGACAAGGCAATGGCCAATCCGGACAAAGATATGTTCTTCGCACACATGCCGTTGCGTTCGCCGAGTCCGGAAGTGTTATTTGAATCGCTGATGACTGCGACCAAAGGTGAAGCTGCCGCCGACAAGGACGCTCGCAAGGCCAAACGAGACGCCTGGCTGGGCAAACTGGTTCGTCAGTTCGGTGACGATGAAGGCAACGAAGCGAGTTTCAACGGCACCATCGTGCAAGCACTCCTGATGATGAACGGCAACGAATTGAACGACGAAATTCAACGCAAGGACGGAACGGTGGCACGAGCAATGGATAAATATGGCCGATTGGGGACCACCCAGATGGAGCGGGCGATCATCGACGACATCTATCTGGCAGCACTAAGTCGTCGAGCCAGCAGCACGACCAAACTTGCCTGGGAGACCACCAGGATGACCGGTGTCAAGACGAAGAAAGAGGTCAAGGATAAACACAAGGACACCGAACTCAATTTCATCATGACGCAACTCAAGGTCGCAAAGGCGACCCCCGAATTCATGAAAGACCCGAAGAAAGGCTACAAGTCATTCTTCGAGGATCTGTTCTGGACATTGCTCAACACGAACGAGTTCATCCTTACTCACTAATGATGAGCGAATCGGGAATCTGAAAAGCAAAAAGGGCGAAGACATTTTCATGTCTTCGCCCTTTTTGCAACCTTTTGCGGCTTTGACCCAATAATCCCAAAATCCAAATCACAAATCACAAACAAATTCCAATTTCAAAATGACCAAAACGCAAACACTTCAACTGCCGGACTTAGTTTCTTGTCTTCATTGGAACTTTGGATTTGTTTGTGATTTGGAATTTGCGATTTGGAATTTTGGGTGAAAGCTACCCTTTGCGATACTGCCGTAGCGCTTCCAGTGTACGCGCAAAATCTTCCGGCAAAGGGGCCTCGAACTCCATCCACTGATTCTTCTTGGGATGACGAAAGCGCAGTCGCCAGGCATGAAGTGCTTGCCGGACGATAAGGATTCGATCCTCATGCGACGCTAGCCCGGTCACGAAGTCCGATAGATTCACCGCATCGCGACCGCTATACACTTTATCCGCCAGGACCGGACAGCCAACGCTCGCAAGGTGGACGCGAATTTGATGGGTTCGCCCCGTGCGCGGCTGGACCCGGCAAAAACTGAACCCTCGAAAGCGCTCGATCACTTCGTAATAACTGCATGCATCCTTGGCGTCTTCATCCTCATCGTCATCCGTCACCGTCATTTTGACCCGGTCGATGGGATGATGTTTGATCCGGCCTTCGATGTAATCGCTATCGCGATCCAACACCCCCGCCGTCAGAGCGGCATACTCCTTGAAGACCTTGCGCCTGCTCGAACATCGTGGCCAGGGCACGATGCGTCGATTCTTCCTTGGCGATGAGAATAACGCCGCTGGTATCCCGGTCGAGGCGATGAACGATCCCAGGGCGATAGGGGCCGTTAAATTGGCTGACTTGTCCGAAATGGAAGGCCACCGCGTTGGCCAGAGTGCCCGACCAGTGACCTTTTGCGGGATGAACGACCATGTTCGCGGGCTTGTCGATGATGGCCAGGAACTCATCCTGATAAAGGATCGTCAGGGGAATATTTTCCGGATGTGCTATGGCATGAGTCGGTTCGGGAAGAGCGACAAGCAGCCGATCGCCGTTGTGAACCTTGTAGCTCGCCTTCGACGATGAGCCGTTGACGAGTACACTTCCCGCTTCGATTGCCTTCTGAATGCTCGATCGGCTAAAATCCCCGGCGACATTGGCGAGGATATAGTGATCCAGGCGCATCCCTTCGGTTTTCACGCGCACTTGAACTTCTACCGGACCGCTTGGCGCAATCTCGTCGGGAAGCGATTCATCGTTGACTTCAGGGGGAATAAAGTCCTTCGACACAGACATGCACTTTGTCGTAGTTCCGACACTCCGTGGTGGAATCCCGCCACGGAGTGTCGGGGCTACGTCCCAAAATCCTTCATGGGAAACTAATGCTGCGTGGCTATTTCCCAAGCGGCGGGAGACTTGGACCGCCGAATTCGTGGGGATTGCTGCGTGCAGGAACATGGCCGAACTTGTATAATAGCTGATAAAGTTCGGCGATCTTTTCCTTTTCCGCTTCCATGTCTTCCGCTTGCTTGGCGTATTTCTTGCTCGCCGCGCTAGTCGGATGGATGGCCGCCGCCTTCTTGTAGTAGTCGATCGCGGCGGCAATGCTGCCGCGATATTCGACGGCTTTCGATGCTTCTGAGTCGGCTTTCGGTACTCTTGAGAGGATTTCCTCCACTCGAGCCAGACTGATCCACGCTTCTTGTACTAGCATAGGGTTATCTTTTAACCCGTTGACGGCGTCCAGGTAATATTCTCGGCCGGCTTCAAGTTCAGTAATTGCCTTGTCGAATTCGCTCGTCATTGTAGTTCCAAGCTGGTTGATGCCCCGGTCGTAGGTATAAATGCGAGACAGATCGAGTTTTGCAAGCGTCTGGGTGATCTTACCCTTCTGCTTGTCCGATTGGATCAGCTCTTTGAGTTTCTCTTCGGTGTTGGCGGAATCCAGTTCGCGCCAGCGCAGCGCATCGGCCTCGCGCACATTCCGGCGCAGAACGTAAACAAGCACAACAACCGCAACGACGAAAACGGTGATCCCACCGTAAACGTACAAACGACGCCCCTTAATCTGTGTCCAAAGTCGCTCCAGTCCGGCAGCAAGGGCGTTGGTGGGGTGTTTTTTCTCTTCCGCATTCATGCGGTGGCTCCCTGGAAATCCCATCGACGGCCGGGTTTGATCCTCGGCAGCGCCGGTTATAGCGATAGTGCGGTATAGGGTGATATTAGGGTCTGATGATAAGACGGTCAACGGGAACGAACTGATTGTTCCGAATTCTGCTGTATCATCCATTGGTTACATAACAACAAGAGGCCGCGATATTTGTCGCGGCCTCTTGTTCAGGTAATCATTTTTCAGGGCGTTCTATTCGCCACCTCTTCTTCGCTGGCGAGGATTTTCACCTGCATCTCCGCCACCGGGTCGGCCCATCATGCCACCGCCACCGGGTCGGCCGCCACCACCCATCATGCCGCCACCGGGTCGGCCGCCACCACCCATCATGCCGCCGCCGCCGCCCCGGCCGCCACCACCCATCATGCCACCGCCGCCCCGGCCGCCACCACCCATCATGCCGCCGCCGCCCCGGCCGCCGCCACCCATCATGCCGCCGCCACCGGGTCGGCCCATCATGCCGCCGCGCCCATGCCTGGAATTGCTTCACCCTCACCGAGGCCCCCTGCGAGAGTTGCAAGAGGATCGTTTTTCGCCACTTCTTGCTGGTGCTTGTGAAACTTCAGATACTCCTCAGCGGTGAGTACCCCGTCACTATTCAGGTCCATCGACAAGAATTCTTCAAGCTGCTTGCTGCTGTACTTGACCCATTCATCCATCCCGACTTGACCGTCATTGTCACCTTTCTTATCGATGTCCCCAAACCAGGGAGGTAGTTCTTTCGGCAATTTGCCTACCCGATAAATCGTGGGGCGCTCGTCAAGATCTTCCGTGGGATGTTTTGCCGGATCCGCATGCCCGCCCTTTGAAGCATGGTAAAATGCTTTGTACTCCTCAAGACTCAGTTTCCCATCCTTGTTCGTATCGAACGTCGCAAAGGCAGCAGGATCGCGCAGCTTTTGTGAATTTTGCGCTTCGTCGTGAGAGATGAAGCCATCGTGATTGGCATCCGTCATCGCAAAGAAACTCTGAGCTTCCGCATCCAGATTGGCCTCACCACCCTGTTGAGGACCGCGCCGAACGGCGGCATTCCACCGGGTTGGCCTCCGTCGCGTTTCTTGGGAAGGCTTGCGTCCGAGTTCTGGAAACCGGCTTTGTATTGTTCTCGTGTGATGGTATCGCCCGTGACCCCGGCCTTTTCCGCCATCATCTTCACAAAAAATTGTTGGCGTGGCTCGAGCGTGGAAATCCTGATGGAGTCGGCACCACCCGACAGTTTGTTGAACATCTGGTCCGGATCACCGCCGCCTTTCCCACCAAAACGACCCGGCGGCGGCTGGCTCCAGAGCAATGCCGGGGCAACCAGAAGAACTGCGAGAAGCAGAAACATAAAATGCTTGGCGCGCATAGTGGGGAAACTCCATTCAATTGAGGCAATATCCTATTCTAACCCAAACCACAAAGATTTGTCACGCGCGGAATTCGCAATTCTCATTCTTCCCTCATTTGTGCGTCTTGAGCAAGCTGTTCCTTTGACGTAGGTTGTAGCGATCGCCGCGTTTGTCCGGATGAAGTGGATCGTCACACTGTAGGGTAAATGGGCGAACCTTGCTTCTGTTTTGCATTCCGAAAACTTTCCCGGTAAGATGGAATAGTGTGAAGTCCAGGTGAAAGCGGTGGAGGGTGGAGGGTCGAGTGTGGTGGGAAAATCCCTTCTGCTTTTTCCCGGCACGCTCCACCCTCCACGACACTCCACCATCGGTCGCCACGCTCCACCCTCTACGCTCTACCCTCCACCCTCCACCCATTGTGCGAGACAATCGTGATTAGCATCCGATCCGTTTTCCTGTTGGCCGTTTTGGTTACAGCAACTGCTTCCGCATCGGCTCAGGAACCGATCCAGTTCGCCCGGACGCCAGATATTTCTCCGGACGGAAAGCTCGTGACTTTCAGCTATCTCGGCGATATCTGGGTGGTCGAAGCGATTGGGGGCATCGCTCGCCCGGTGACCATGCACAAAGCGCACGAACTTTACCCCTGTTTCAGTCCCGATGGACGATGGATTGCCTTTTCCTCGAACCGATTCGGCAGTTACGATGTTTTCGTTGTTCCTATCTATGGCGGAAAACCACGCCGGCTAACATATGACTCGGCCCAGGAGGTTGTCGTGGGCTGGACGCCCGACAGCAAATCGATCCTTTTCGATTCCACGCGCAGCACTGCTTTTCCGGGCGGGTTTGAAGCTTATTCGATCTCAATCGACGGGGGCCAGGAACGAAAACTGCCTTTCCGTGAGGCGAAAGAGCTCTCCTACTCACCCGCCGGCGGTTCGGTAGCTTTCGGCGCGGCCGGGAGCCTGGTATCGCAAGGGGTATCGAGGCTCCTCCAACGACGACCTTTGGCTGGCCAATACGGATGGCTCGGTCGTCCGCCAACTGACCGATTTCCAGGGACAAGACTCGATGCCGATGTGGAGTGCGGACGGCAAAATGCTCTATTATGTCTCGGAAGTCTTTGGCACTCCCGCGAATATTGTTTGCCAGGAAATGAACTCGTCGCAATCCCCGGCAGCGCCCGCCGGCAAGCCGCGGGCCGTCACTTCGCACAAGGATGATGCGGTTCGCCGGGCCAAGATTAGTGCCAACGGCGAATGGATCGTCTATGAGTGCGGTGCCGATTTGTGGGTCATCAATACCCACGGCGGCACGCCCCGCAAACTCGCCATTGAAGTCCATGCCGATGACAAATCGAATAGCGAACGAACCGTCACTTATCGCGAGAACATCACGGAATACGTTCTATCCCCCAACGAGAGCCACATTGCCTTCACCGTCCACGGCGACATTTTCATGATGTCTTCCAGCGGCGGCAAGGCAACCAGGCTCACCGAAACACCGTTTGTGGAACATGGTCTGTCGTGGTCGCCCGATGGCAAGAAAATCCTTTACTCCTCCGATCAGGGCGGTCAGGAAGATTTATTCGTCCTCGAGCAGGACGACCCCGAACATCCCGAATTAACCAAGGCCCATCGCTTCAAGACGACCAGGCTCACGAACAATGCCGAGGCCGAGGCCGGAGCCAATTTCGCGCCCGACGGCAACAGAATCTTCTTCCTTCGGTCGGGCAAATTATGCACCATGAAGCCGGACGGCAGCGACGAGAAGGTACTGGTCGATCAGCCCCAGGTCTTCGATTACGACTGGTCGCCGGATGGCAAATGGATCGTCTACGCCCGCCTCGACGGCTCCTTCGCCAGCGAACTCTATGTCATGCCGATCGACGGCTCGCAGCCGGCACAGGAATATCACGCGCTACGCAACCTTCAACGGCGATGTGAGCTGGAACAATTCCAACCACAAGATCGCCTTCATCAGCCAGCGCGGCCAGACGAGCGGAATGTATGTAATCTCTCTCCAAAAACCGGCAGCGCAGGCGCAGCTTCCAACAACGATATCGACTGGGACGACATTCATCTGCGCGTGGACCGGCCCGGCAACAACTCCGCACAGAGCGGGGTGATCTCTCCCAACGGCCGACTGATCGCCTACAACGCCTCACAGGGCGGCAACGATCTCTGGGTCGTGGCCGCTGACGGCTCCTCGGTCAATCGTCTCACCAGCGGCACTCTACAGCCCCGGCTGCTGCGCTGGTCGAAAAACAGCTCGAAGATCTGGTTTCTCGATAATGCAGGCTCGCTGCGCAATACCAGCCCGACGGGAGGCGGTCCATTCGGCCCCTCGACACCCGCTACGGTGAGTTTCACGGCCAAGATGACCATCCACCGCGAGGAAGAGTTCGAGGAGATGTTCGACCAGAGCTGGCATGCCCTGGCCAATCACTTTTACGATTCCCATCATCACGGCATCGACTGGAACTCCGTGCGCGAAAGTATCGTCCGCTCGTGAAACACGTTGCCATGAAAGAGGATTTATATGCGCTCGTGAGTCTGATGCTGGGCGAGTTGAACGCTTCCCATCTCGGCATCAGCGGCAAGCTCGGCCGGCCCGCAGAGGTCACCGGCGATCTCGGCTTGTTGTTCGATGAGAACTACACCGGGCCGGGACTGAAGATCAAGGAAATTCTCAAGCGTGGACCGGCGGACAAGCGCGGCCTGAAGATCGCGCCCGGCGACGTCATCCTTTCGATCGAACGCACGCCTCTGGACGGCAAGGCGAACCTCAGCAAACTGTTGAATGCCAAAATCGGCGAATCGGTTGAAGTGGAGATCAGTTCGAATCCTGCCGATCCGAAGGCGACGAAGCGCAAGCTGGAACTTTCGTGCGTAGGGCGAGAACAGATTGCAGAAATTGATGTATCAGCGCTGGGTCGATCTCAACGCGGAGGCAGTAGCCAAGCAAAGCAAGGGAAAGGTCGGCTACATCCATATCCCCAGCATGGATGAAGAGGGTCTGGAGCAATTCGTCCGTTCGCTCTATTCCGACAACTTCGACAAGGAAGCGATCGTGATCGATGTCCGCTATAACGGCGGCGGCTTCACCCACGACAAGGTCTTGAACTACCTGGGCGGCGAAAGACCATACCCTGTTCCGCCAGCGCGACGGCGGGCAAGGCATGGTGATGCGCTCCTACGATCGCAAATGGACAAAACCGGTCACCTTGTTGATCAACAATCGATCCTACAGCGACGCGGAGATTTTCCCGAATGCCTTCCAAACGCTGGGGCTTGGCAAAGTCGTCGGCCAGGCAACGGGCGGACTGGTGATCGGCACATCGGCGACAACACTGATCGACGGCTCGTCATTCCGGCATGCCCCGCACCGGCGTTTTCACGGTGTCTGGGATCAACATGGAGAAGCAGGGCGTGCAGCCTGACGTTGCGGTCGGGACCACACCCGAGGATCTGGCCAAGGGAGTTGATGCGCAGCTGAGCAAGGCAGTTGAGGTGGTGATGCAGGATGTGGTCGTGTGGAAGAAAAATCGTTCTTCTGTCGTGAGCACACCTGCAGGTGGAAGCGGTTCACCGATCACGGCCCCCATGCCGAAACAGCCATGAGTTTTCATCATGACTATTCTCGCCGCAGACAATACCAGGGCTATCTGCCGAATCCAATTGAAGAGGGAAGGCCGGTGGGTCAGCTTGGCACTATCTATTGGCGACCTCGGTTCAGGCAATCGGTTCCTTGTGCCCGCCGAACGCCTCGTATATGAGATGGTCGGGGTAGATGACTTGGCGCGTCGGTACGGCTTGGCCAACTGGAAGGGGGGCGTCATCAGCGGCGCAAGGTATGCCTTCCGCGTTTTGAAATCCCCTAACCTCCTGGTTTGTTTACATGAGTTGCGTGGCCAACTCGGCAGTGGGGATGTCTCGGCCGTTTCTTGTGCCGCAGCACTGGCAATTGGACGGTTACTTCACCGAGCTGAAGTCCCCCTGGACCTCGGGGGATGGACGCTGGCGGAGGAGACGCGCAGTCCGCCGATTGCAGAAGAAATCGAGCAAATTGTTTCCTCTCATCCCGAATCGCTGCAGACGCAAACTGAGAACGGTCCGACTGCTTCCGGAGCCGCGAGTATCCATAAGGCCTCACAAGTCATTCGGGCCGAACCAGGTGCTACCGCAGACGGTGCCCGTGACACTGGCTTATGAGAGATTGTAGTTTCTCAGCGCACCCCGGCTGCTGAGCTATTTCGTTAATCGCACTGACCAAGACTGCCGCTGCAATGAAGTAAATCAAGTCGAAGTGATCGGAATCTTTCACGACCGCCGCTCACCTCGTGTCTGGCAGCGGCGAATTCGCGGTTACTGAGACCTCTGTTATGAACGAAGCAGCGACGCTGTCGGAAATCATCGATCGGTCAATCGTTCATTTTGGAGGTGTCTCATCGAAAGGGATTCACATTTGCAGCAATTCCGGTTTAACGCGGGATTCCCAGCACGATGGACAAATTCCATGAGATGGTTGTTTTCCAAACCTCCGATAAAGGAGAGATTCGAGTGAAATCCAGGCGTCGTTTTCTTTCACGGATTTGCAGTATGAGCAAACCGAAATGAGACTTTCCAATTTCCAGATGTGATTCTTCCGATTGGGGAAGGCCAGTCCACCCGAAGAACAAGGATCCAACACCGCTGCAAAAGCATCAATTATCGAAGAATGGCAAGTCGGTTCCGTCGAAGCGGGGCAATCGTGCCAGAGATGGGAAAGCCGCGGCGTCCGCTTCAGCGGCTTCGCGCATCTTGCGCTCGATCCGTTCCGTCAAACTCCCGCCGATCCCATCGAAATCATTCGTGGTAGTCGGGGCTTCCGCTTCGCTTTCGATCAAAATCTCGTTGCGACATTTGGGACAGTTCGCCGTGGATTTTCCCGTTTCAAGCGCGATCGTCACTTCGGCATAACACGCAAAACAAGTGACCCGAACTTCACGCGCTGACGATGGCACTGGCACCGGTTCGGCCAGTGGGATTAGGGTATCGGTCTGGAGGCTTGCCAGGAATTCAGGTATCGGTTCCCAGACACCTGAGCCGGCTTTCTGAACCATGTCCGCTGATGAGAGCTGATTCGCCGAAGCAAATTGTCGGATTTGCTCTTCCGAAAATGGACCAGCGACCAGATTGTTCCGGGCGAGATACCAGCATTTTTCCACGGCCTGCCCCAAATTTGAGGATCTGCTTTCGATCACTGAAACGAGTGTAAGCCCTCGAAGAAAGAGTGTCAAGGAGCAGGACAGAATCCTCCCGAAGCTGCCGATGTGGCTGCCAAAAAAGGAGAGGCCGGAACTCATTTCGACAGAGAAATAATTGTCACGACCGTCAGGATAGGGGCCATTTGCTGTTACAATTGGATAAATCATGTTCCTTAGTACACATCAATCCTGTGTTCCCCGCGTTCTGCGCGACCGCGGCTACGGCAGGAAGTCGCTTTTCCGTAGCCGCGTTCGCGCAGAACGCGGGGAACTTCTCCAACCTTTGACCTGCTCAGTCGTTTTGAAGCCCCTGGAGCCCTCAAAAGGTGGGTCATCGTGAGGGGCCGCTCATGGAGGGGACAACCTCCGAGATCACCCGCAGAGCCTCATACCAGTAGTTCCTTCACCACTTCGCCATGCACGTCGGTCAATCGATGATTGCGTCCCTGGAACTTGAATGTCAATCGGGTGTGATCGATGCCCAGGCAACGCAGGATGGTTGCATTCAAGTCATGCACGTGGACCGGGTTGTTTACGATGTTGTAGCTGAAGTCATCGGTTTCACCGTGAGTCATGCCCGGTTTGATCCCACCTCCAGCCAACCAAACCGTAAAGCAGCGCGGGTGATGATCGCGTCCATAGTCCTCCGTGGTGAGACGGCCCTGACAGTAGACCGTCCGTCCAAACTCGCCGGCCCAAACCACCAGTGTGTCGTCGAGCAAGCCGAGACGTTTCAGATCCTGAATCAGCGCTGCCGAGGGTTGATCGGTGTCCTTGCACTGGGCCGTGATTTGCTTGGGAAGGTTGGTGTGCTGGTCCCAGCCGCGATGATAAAGTTGAATGAACCGCACGCCCCGTTCGGCCAGCCGGCGGGCCAGCAGACAGTTTGCGGCGAAAGTTCCCGGCTTCTTCGCTTCCGGCCCATACATCTCGACAATCTTCTTTGGTTCCTTGCCGCAATCGATCAATTCAGGAACCGATTTCTGCATTCGATAGGCCAGTTCATACTGCGCGATTCGGGTAGAGATCTCCCTATCCCCACTCTCTTCCAGCTTGAGTTGGTTCAATTTGCCCAGATCGTCGAGCATCCTGCGTCGGCCCGATTCGCTGATTCCCTCCGGATTCGACAGAAACAAAACCGGATCGCCCTGCGAGCGGAATTTGACTCCCTGATGATTGGAAGGAAGAAAGCCGCTGGCCCAGAGCCGATCGTAGAGCGGCTGGTCGGCGGGGTTGCCGCTGCCCTGAGAAACCAAAACCACAAAGGCCGGCAGATCTCTGTTGCTGGTCCCCAGCCCATAGGAAATCCACGAACCAAAGCTGGGCCGGCCTGCCGACTGTGCCCCGGTCTGCATGAAGGTGATGGCCGGGTCGTGATTGATCGCCTCGGTATGGAGGGATTTGACGAAGCACAAGGAATCGACGATTTTCGAGGTATGGGGCAATAGCTCGCTGACCCAGGCTCCCGATTGACCGTGCCTGGCAAACTTGAATTTGCTGGGGGCGACAGGAAAACTGGCCTGCGTGGAAGTCATCCCCGTGAGTCTTTGACCCTTGCGAATCGAGTCGGGCAACTCAGTCCCGAAGCGGTCCTTCAACGCCGGCTTGTGGTCGAAGAGATCGATCTGGGAAGGTGCGCCCGATTGAAAGAGATAGATAACCCGTTTTGCGGTGGGTTTGAAGTGTGGCAGCTCCTGCTCGGCACCCTGAGATTCCGAGCGCAGAAGAGAGGCCAGTGCTGCCAGTCCAACCCCTGAAGAAAGGAATCGACGGCGCAACAAAGTCGTTCCAAGTTCCAAGTTCCAAGTTCCAAGTTGACGAGCACGCATCTCTACGTGCCGGCCTAAAGCCGTTTCTAACTTGGAACTTGGAACTTGGAACTTGGAACTTGACATAGTAAGCCTCACTCTTTGGTCACAACTTCATCGAGGTTTAGCAGCATGTTCATGATCGCGGTATAGCCAGCCAACTCGGCAACGTCCAGCTTGGGATCAGGTCGGGATTCGCCGATCGACAGCAGTTTGCGCAGCATCGGGATGCCGGCGATATTCTGCCAGATGATGTTGAAAACCTTCCAGTAAAATCGTTTGCTCTCGGTTGCTTGGAAGGCGCGCGGTGACAGCCCGGAAGGCAAACTCCATTCTCTTTTCGGGGCGTGTTTCCTTCTTCATCGCGCGTTCGGCCAGCTTGCGTGCTGCTTCCACGAAGGTTACATCGTTGAGCAAGGTCAAGGCCTGGAGCGGTGTATTGGTCCGCATTTCGCGCACCACGCAGGACTCCCGGCCCGCCGCGTCGAATGCCGCCAGCGAGGGCGGAGCGACCGAGCGTTTCCAGAAGGTGTAGAGACTTCTTCGATACAGCGCTTCGCCGTGGTCGGGCGTGTAATCCGCACCGCCGGACAGTTCTTTCCAAAGACCTCCAGGCTGGTAAGGTTTAACCGAAGGGCCGCCCTGTTTTTCCACCAGCAGTCCACTGACAAATAGCGCCTGATCGCGCAGCATTTCTGCCGATAGTCGAAGGCGTGGTCCGCGCGAGCAAACGATTGTCGGGATCGCGCTGTGCCATCTCCGGGGTCACCTTACTCGCTTGCCGATACGTGGCGCTCATCATGATCCGCTTGTGCATTGCCTTGATGTCCCAACCGGTACGGATCAATTCGGTGGCAAGCCAGTCCAGCAATTCGGGATGGCTGGGCGTTTCGCCCTGCGAACCGAAATCCTCCACGGTCTTCACCAGACCAGTGCCAAAGTGAAGTTGCCACATTCGATTCACCGTGACCCGGGCCGTAAGAGGATTCTCCGCGCTCACCAACCAGCGCAGAATCCCAGCCGATTATTTGGAGTTTTGGTCGGCAACGGCGGAAACGCTGCCGGAACACCCGGCGAAACTTTGGCTCCCGGCTTGTTGTACTCTCCACGAACGAGAATGTGAGACTCGCGAGGAGTCGGCATTTCTTCCATGACCATGACGGTTGGAAAACTCTCTTCCGTTGCCTCCATTTTTTCCCGCAAGGCGATGCCTTCCTGAAATGCCTTGCGAATATCGGCCGGCGCGGTGCTGTTCGAGAAAGTAAGCACGGAGCTTGGCCGCCTGAGCATGAGTGCGGCTTTTCCATCGGAACCGTCAGAAGTTCGCCGATTGACTCCGGCTGCGCCAAGAGCTCGATCGTCGCGGGCAGCAGAGCGGCGGAGTAAATTCGCACCTCATCGATCAACCCTTGAAATCGACTTCCTGCGCCGCCGCCGGAGCCGATTCGCAAGGGTTCCAGATTTTTGAAAGATTGATTGAGGTCGTCGAGATGAATGCACAATTTTTCGGGCTTACCATCGACGTAGAACTTCACTCCATTCGATACGCGCGAACCGTCATAAGATACCGCGACGTGATGCCAACGATCGGTTTCGAGTTTGCGTTCCGTCTCGACGCGCAGCGAATCGTCGAGCCAGCGCACCACCAGGTTCAACTGAAGTTTCCCATCGACCAGGTGAAAGCCGTACCCGTTGGCATGCTCCGTTTCGAGCATCCGGGAAACGATGGCTCCGCCGCGCGAACCTTGCGGATAGATCCAACAACTGAAAGTGAACTTGTCGTCGAAACCGAAATCCCCCACGTTTCCGCAAGACAGAAACCGTTTGCCTTCGAACTGGGCGGCTTTTTGAATTCGGCCCACGGCATGGCTGGGCGAGCCATCCAGAACCTGGATGGTCTTGGGTTGCACTTCATCCAGGGCAAATCGGGCCAGAAGATGTCGATCCGGAAACCACACCTGTTTCAAGGCTGCAAGCTGGGATGACTTCTCCCATTCGGCTTGTTTGCCGGCGATCTCGGCCTGGAGGGATTGAAAGCGCCGGTCGGCGCTTTCGACCTGCTTGCGAAGTTGAAGCAACTGGTCTTGCTGCTGGCGAGTTGGTGCCTTGATCAGCGGCGGCGAGTTGCCGAATTTTACCGCTTTACCGCGTTCGGGGATGTTATTGAAGTACGCGAAAACCTGGTAAAACTCGCGTTGGGAAATCGGGTCGTACTTGTGATCGTGGCAGCGGGCGCAGCCCATGGTCAGACCGAGCCAGACGGTTGCAGTGGTATCGACCCGATCGACCACGTATTCCACGGCGTACTCTTCGGGAATGACGCCTCCCTCGCCGTTGCCGCGATGGTTGCGATTGAAGCCGGTGGCGATCCGCTGATCTTGCGTAGCGCTGGGCAGCATGTCGCCGGCGATTTGTTCAATGGTAAAGCGATCGAATGGCATGTTCGAGTTATAGGCATCAATGACCCAATCGCGCCAGCGCCACATGAAGCGTTCGCCGTCGTTTTGATAGCCGTTGGTGTCGGCATATCGGGCCGCTTCCAACCAGCGCCAGGCCATGCGCTCGCCGTAGCGCGGCGACTTCAGGAGCCTATCGAGAACTCTTTCATAGGCAGCGGGCGACGAGTCTTTAACGAAAGCGGAGACTTCATCCGGCGTTGGGGGCAGGCCGGTCAAGTCGAACGTCGCTCGTCGAATCAACGTCGTCTTCGCTGCTTCCGCTGAGGGTGACAATCCCTCTGTCTCCAGTTTGGCCAGCACAAAGGCATCAATGGGATTGCGCGCCCATTCCAGCTTCTTGCTGGCCGGCAACGCCGGCGGTTTTGGCGGCAGAAAGGCCCAGTGTTTTTGCCATTTGGCACCTTGCTCGATCCAGCGACGAAGGAGGTCGATTTGTCGATCGGTCAGTTTTCGGCCGGAGTCATCCGGCGGCATCCGCTTTTCTGAATCTTTGGTTGTGATCCGTCTAAGAAGCTCGCTGTTTTGCGGCTTCTTGGCGTCGAATACCTTCCTGGCGTCATCTTCCCGATCGAGACGAAGATCCCCTTTGCGCTTGGCCTTGTCGGGACCATGACAATGAAAGCAGACATCGGAGAGGATGGGCCGAACATCGCGGTTGAACTCAACCGTTTGCGGCACGGCCTCACCTGCCAGAGCGGTAGTGGAGAGCAGAAGAGATAACGCAAGCATGTCTCGCCCTGATGGATGGAAGATTCACATCTCCCTCGATTCTATCAGGGTAGATTCGCCAATGGGAGATCGAGAGGCAAGAACAGGATACATTTGAAAGCACTTAATGGACGGGCAATATGACAGTCACTCAGGAATGAACCTGCATTGGAAGTATTCAGAGTCATCATTTATTGTGTGCTGTGGTCGGCGGCTGACTGGCGAGAAAAGTGAACGCCTCCCGACAGCGGAGGATCTGCCCCCTCGAAACGGTCAGAAAGCGGTGTGGACCTTTGTCCGCCGCGACGAATTTGGTTACTCCATCGTCCCCGACGGTTACCTGGCCGGTCTTGGACAGCCCGAAGTAGCCGCGCTCCGGGTAGACCGCGTAGAGCACACTGGTCAGATCCCAACACGGGCGCTCGTGGGGCGGCGGACTGTATCGTCGATATGCCTCCGCGAGAGGATGATTCTTGGCGTAGGCAAAATCCTTTTCAATGCTCACGGCCGGATAGGTGATGGCCAGCCCGACCTCAAACCCGCTAAAGACGATCGGTGTCGGCCAGTCGGTGGTGAACTTCTTGGAACTGGGGAGATCTTCAACCACGTTATACTCACGATGCGGATTCACTCTGCCTTCGAGCTTAAAGGCTCCGAACATGGCGGATACAAACTTGACCTTCTTGGCGGCCAGTTCTTTTCCGGAGAGCGGGGAAACACTGTCCGGCGGCGAGGCGAGGAGCCGGGCGAGATTGGTCGAAAAACCGACCTGGGCGATTACCACCGAGCCGTCAGGCTGCCCAGCCAACACCTTGCGCAGCAAAGCGGTGGCCTCAGGGGCATCCGCCGACCGCTTGAGTTTGTGGGGATAGGGAGACTTGTCGCCATCGCGGACCATGCCGAGGAACTTCCCTTCATCGCGCGTGGCTCCGCCCCGGACAACGCCGACCGGAATTTGCGGACGACCATAGAAGGTGTTGATGGCATCCGCGAAAGGGCCGGCGAGGTCGTGGTCTTTGGTCACGGTCACGGCGAGGAGATCGCACATGCCGCGCGACTGGAGAGCATGAATCATCCCCAGGGCCAAGACATCGTCAACGTCGTTGCCGATGTCGGTATCGAAAATGAGGCGAACCGGCTCGGCCGAGATTGTCGGGGAAACCATGAGCAGAAGCAATATCGGGGTACAGGACGTTTTCACGATTGAGTCTCGGCGGGGTTATCGGGCAAAACATCAGGTTCCAGTTTAGCGATACGCGGCAATTTTGTCGCGGTGAAGGCGCTCACCGCAACTTTATCACCGGCTTCACGGTACCATTTATCGTCACTCTTCCGATCCCACTCAATGCCCCGCTCGCATCGAACACTGCCACTTCTTCGCCCGGTTTCACCATCGTAGCACAAGGTACTTCCTGTCCCATGCGCATGCGTTGCAATGGTTGATCTTCAAGTCGTACCGAGGGCAAATGGCCTACTGCTGTCGCCGGCGGCAATAACTTAGCCTGCGCTTGCGCAGCATCCGCTTCGTAAGGAACAGCCATCTCCGGCGAAAAGCAGCCAACTTTCGTCCGGCGTAATTCGGATACATAGGCACCTACTCCAAGCATCTCGCCCAGATCGCGGGCAATCGAGCGGATATAGGTTCCTTTGCCGCAATGAATGTCGAGTTCGAGTTCCGGCCAGATGTATCGCAACAGATCGATTCGATCGATCCGGACCTTCCGGGGGGCTAGGGCGACTTCTCTTCCTTTCCGCGCCAGATTGTAAGCGCGTTTCCCCGACACGAGCGCTGCGGAGTAGGCAGGTGGAACTTGTTCGATTGCGCCAACGAACTTGGTCAATTCATTACGAACGTCCACATCCGAGATGGCTTTAGCGTAGAGTGTCGGTGTGATGGTGCCATCGCCGTCGTCGGTATCGCTTCGTCCACCCAGGACAAAGGTCGTTCGATAGGACTTGGGAAGATCTTGTACGTAATCCGCAAGCCGGGTTGCGGAGCCGATGCAAACAACCAGAACCCCGGTCGCACGCGGGTCGAGCGTGCCGGTATGACCGATTTTGGTCCTGGGAGGGAACCAGATTTGCACATGATCCACCACATCGCGAGACGTGATGCCGGTCGGTTTATCGAGGACAAGAAGGCCGTGCATAGTTCTTCAATCTGCAAGTCAAAGGCGACATACGAACGTATTATGGAATTGAAGGACGGAGAGGCGGCCCTTTCGCTGGTTTCGTGGTGTTTTGAACGATCGCGAAAGCGTTAAATTGTGCGCGTATCTGTAGCGGCGAAGGCTTTCGAAATTCCCACGCTTTTCGATCCTTCCAAAAATTGTGGGTGATAGTCAGTCACAGACGATAAGAAGAGCATTCGACTTCCAAGAAACTTCGCCTCAATCCAACGATTATTGATTTGATATTCTGGCGAAGTTACTTTCAGATGAGGGCCCGAGCATCGGGCCAGACGCTACAAATTGCTACAAAAAATGCGATTTCTCTGGGATCGAGAGTAAGATCAAGTAATAGTCAGAAGCATGGAGAGGCGCAATGTTACAAATTGCTACAAAAATGCGATTTTTCTCGGATCGAGAGCAAAATCAAGTAATAGTCAGAAGCATGGAGAGGCGCAATGTTACAAATTGCTACAAAAATTGGCGATTTCTCTCGGATTGAGAGCAAGATCAAGTAATAGTCAGAATCATGGAGCAATGTTACAAATTGCTACAAAAAATGCGATTTCTCTCCAAATCGCGAGCAAGATCAAGTAATAGTCAGAATCATGGAGAGGGCAATGTTACAAATTGCTACAAAAATTGGCGATTTCTCTCGGATTGAGAGAACGATCTGATAATAGTCAAAAGGCATTGGCATTCTTACTACAAGCGCTTCCAAGAACTACAGCCAATCAAACGCTTATCGATTTGATGGATTGGCGAAGTTTTTGCTGATGAGAGCCCGAAAATCGGCGCAGACGCTACAAATCGCTACAAAGCTCGGATTTCACCGGCCAGGAATACTGACCCTGTGATAACAATTAGATCCTCGACCCCGGATGCAGACTTTGCCAGAGTCAATGCTTCCGAAGCTGTGGGTATCACCTTGACGCAGACCGTCGGATCGATCGCTTGTAGCATTGCCGCAATCTGTTCGGGCGGGACGCAACGGGGGTTGTTAGCGTAGCGCGTCAGAAAGAATTCATCGAACTTCGAGGCCAGCACGTCGAGGATTTCCGGCACTTGCTTGTCGCTCGATACAGCAAAAATGAGTCTCTTTTTGCCGGCTACTCGAAAGGATTCTGCCATCGTGTCTACCAAAGCTTGCGCTGAGGCAACATTGTGGGCACAATCGAGCACGATCAAAGGCTGCTCGCCGATGACTTCGAGTCTTGCGGGCCAGGTAACTTCGGCGAGTCCCTGTATCACTGCCTTTTCGGGGATCGGTAATCCCTGGTGTCGGAGTTGCTCTATCACTGCAATCACCCCGGCGGCGTTGACCGCCTGGTGCTTGCCGTAGAGTCCCAGGTCCATTGCCGGCCAGTTCTGTTGCCCGGATACTTGCACGCGCGATCGCTGGGGATAAGGCATCGACATATATTGATATGTGAATTCATGACCCAACCTGGTGATAGGCGACTTGCGTTCCTGGGCGATTCGCGCAATGACCGCCAATGCTGGTTCTTCTGCGGTAGTGACGACTGGCCGGCCGAGCTTGATAATCCCAGCTTTCTCGAATGCGATTCTTTCCAGTGTCGCGCCAAGCTGGGCAATGTGGTCGTAACTGATGCTGGTGATCAGCGAAAGGATCGGCACGCAAACATTGGTCGAATCGAATCGTCCGCCCAGGCCCACTTCGACGACGGCCACATCCACGCGCCGGCAGTTGAAGTGCAAGAATCCCAGAGCAGTGCCGACTTCAAAGAAAGTGGGAATACGCAGTGGGTCGCCCGAAGATTCGAGTCGATCGACCGCCTCAGCCACCTCTTCCATGCGGGCAGCCAGTTCTTCGTGCGAGATGGGGACGCCGTCGACTTGTATACGTTCGGAGACATCGCAAAGATGCGGCGAGGTGAACAGGCCGACGCGATAGCCCGCAGCCTGAAGAACCGAGGCCAGCATCGCCGAACAGGAGCCTTTGCCCTTGGTTCCGGCCACATGGATGGTCCGCAAGCGCTCTTGCGGATCGCCCAGGAGTCGAAGAAGAGCACGCATCCGGTCGAGCTTCAAATCGCCCGGCTTGGCCGGCTTCTTTTCAAAATCAATCCGGCCAAACCAATAAGCCATCGCTTGTGCGAAAGTCATGATCTTCTCAGTGGTCAGTGATTAGTGGTCAGTGGTCAGTAAATGCAAAGACAAGAGACCCCGAGAGTAATTGGTATTAACTGACCACTAATCACTGACCACTCACCACTATTCTGCTATCCCTGTATCGGCATACACACCTGCTCGAGCGATTTCTCGCAATGCTCCTGGATTAGATCGGCCAGGTTCGGGATGGGCTGGCCTTCGGGCAGCGACTTCTTTCATGGTCGAAAGCCAGCGTGGGAAGCTGTAGAGCATCGCAAAGCCTTCCAGGGACATCGGCTCCAGCCTGGCGTGCTTCTTGCGTTTGTCGGCCTCGTTCCACAACGTCTTGCTCTTCCCGGTTAATGCCAGATCATCTTCGGGCCTTAGCAAAATGAGATGATCGATGACCGCCGGTTCGCTGTCCATCACGGACAACTTCACTTCCAGATCGCGGGGTTTCCCAGCGGCCTTGGCCAGAAACAGCCCGATGCCCACACGCCAGGGCTGGCCATCCTTGCAAGTCCAGTGCGCGATCGAGATAACGCCGTAGGTTGGGTGCTCGGTAAACGTGTATTCGGGAACCACGTGCTGTAGTCGCCAGGGGCCGACCTTGACGCCATGTTCGTGGCACATTTGCAGGAATAATCCCAGACCGGCTTGCAATTCACGGGTCGCCCCGGTCAACGAACCTTCAGGAGTCAGCTTACGAAGTGCAGCTCGTTCTTCCTGGGTCCAAAGTTCGAGCATCGCTGCCGAATCCAGAACGGTCCCTTGCGCAGATGCGGACGAAGCAACTTCAGCCGATTTCGGTTCGGCATCGCTCGCGGTCTGCTGCTTACTCACTCGATCCGGGCTTTCGATGATATCCACGTTGCGAACAATGATGTTTTCGATCGAAGGAGCCGGTTGGGCAGGTTCGTTTTTCATCTCCGCGAGCATCGGTTCAATACGATTGGCACCAACCGCACTGGCCATGGGAATTTCCTGTTGCGCCGCCTGCGTGAGAACCGGCGGCAGTTCGATTTGTGCCAGTCCTTCGCGAACCGACTCGCGGATACTGGTGGGGCGAGATCGTTCTCCGGGCCATAGATGATGTGGTCGAACAGATGCCGGAATTGCTGCAGCATGTCGCGCAAGGTCGGTTCCGTCTTCGCCATCGCGCTGAATCTGTTCCTCCGCGAATGGGAAGATTTCGGACAAGCCGTCCCGCATCGGAATTTCGTTGAGGACGTGGCCAGAGCGAGCTTCCACCACGCGGCGAACCAGATCGGCGGTCGGCGGGTCCAGTCGAACGGCCTTGATCGTGCCGTGACGAGGAACGTGGACGGGGTTGTTGAGACGATCCTGAATGTAGCCGTCCAGCGATGGCACAAAGCGATTCCACAGGCCGCGCTCGGCGAAGATCAGGAAGCACAGCCCATCGATCTGGTGCATGACCTGGACGATGCCGGCGAAGAATGCCTCCGCGATCTTGTGGGCGTCGTCGTTGCGGCGGGCCAGGAGCAAGTCTTCCAACTGATCGAAGGCCACGACGACCGGCGTCTTGAGTGTACGGAATACCTCCGTCAGCACCTTGAACAGTGCCAGCACGAGATCCTGCCGGCTGGGCCGGACCTGGAAATCGAGTTCGGCGAAACTCGTAGGTGAGGAAATTGGCCAGGTCGGCCTCGTCCTTGAGCAGGAACGACCTGGCGAAGCCTTCTGAGATATGCCGGCGCATCAGACCGGCGGTGTTGTGGGTTTCCGTTTTTTCGATATAGGCGACGACCAGATCCAGGGCCTGGCCCGGCGTGATGCTTGCTTCGGTCAGGGCCTGATGCACCGGCAACGCCATTCGACCCAGACTGGCAGCGCCGTTGAGTTGATCGGCAAGCCAGGCGGCACGGTCCTGGGCTTGCGTCTGTCCCAAACCGAGTCGGCGCATCCACCGGCCCAGACCGGGAGGAGGGAACACTTCGAGTTTTTCTGCTGCGCTCAGCTCGCGCAGGCGCCGGCCAGTTGCCGGCGGACCAGATGCTCGCCGACGTAGTCGAGGGGACGAACGCCGCGCTGTTGCCCGCCGCCGAGCAAGGTATCGATGATCTGGAACAGGAGGTATTCCAGGAATTCGCTGTCTTTCTGGTAGACGCCCGGCGTTACCAGTAATTGCCACGCGCCGTCGCCGCCGTGCTTGATCGAGTGGAGCAAGTGGGTTTTGCCTGCCCCCTTGTTGCCGAGAATCGGCACGATCTCGGAGTGCGTCGTGGGATCGTAGCGATACAAGTCAACGACGCTCAGGAGCAACTCGCGCTCGCCGGCATAAAGTTCCGGGACGTGGTAGCGCGAGCAGACTTCATCGTCGGGATTGCGCGAAGTAATTTCGGAAAGGATTCCCAGCCCGCTTCAATGTCTGAATCGCGCCCTCGGTCAGCGAGCCGCTCGGTGAGTGTCGTCGTAATCATGATTTCGGTCCTCCTATTCCTAAGTGTTCAGTTTTCAGTGTTCAGTTTTCAGTAAATGCCTGGGAGTCACACGTTTTGCCTCTTGGCATTTACTGAAAACTGAACACTGAAAACTGAACACTAGCGAAGCTAACGAATGCTGGCGTAATAGGCGATCTCGTGTCCAATGAGCAGTGCGAATGCCGGTTCGGGTAAGGCGTACAGCGGGCCGGTCCAGGGATGAAGATATATCTGGGTGTCGTCGTGCAGTTGCCGTAGCGCGTCGTGAAACTGGCCGATGGTGAGCGTGAAACTTGCTTCCAAGCGACGATAGAGTTCCGGCAGCGGGCAATCCTGCGACACTCCCGCAGCAGCATGCCATTCCGCCAGCGTCGACTTGATCTCGGCAATTCGCACATCCGAGGCCGAGGAAGTGATCGAGCGTGAGGGAGCCAGATGCGCGGTGGTTCCGTTCATGGAACTGGTACCATTCATGTTTGAACTGTGAAAAGGGGATTCGTGCAGACGCGGCAAGACTTGTTCGACGACGGCTTGAATACCCTGCAAGCCTTGCTGGACCTGGCGGACCGATTCCGCCAGTGCGGCGACTTCTTCGTGACGAGATTCGAGAACGCGAACAAAATCTTCCAGGACTTCGCGCGGGCTGGATTGCCGCAAGAGATACTCCCGTCCCTTATCGGTGAGCACGCAGATTTCCCGGCTCAGTTTGCCGCGCGCTTCCGAGCGAACCACTTGCAGATAGCCTTCGCTCTTGCAACGATCGGCAACGATGCGAGCTCGCGCAGTCGAGGGAAATAACCCTGGGTCGGACTTGCTCGCAACCAGAGCGAGGCCCGCAGGTTCGGCGGCGGCGCGGCAAAGTGCATCCAGAAGTAGTCGGCTCGATTTGTCGGCCACGCGGAACCCTCCGTGGTTCCTGTCAGGTCAAGAGGACGAATTCGGGGAAGTATGGTACGCCGAAAGCGTAGAACGATGCAAGATCAAGTGTGACGGTTGCGAAATCCGTCTTTTCCCGTTAAACTAACGAAGGTTCTTACACAGGAGGTGGATTCTCCCCAGAAAGAAGGCTTATTCATGAATCACGTCAACGGGAAACCTACGAATTTGGCCGTTCCACGTTTGGAAAATGGCGATCGACTAACGCGGTTTGAATTTGAACGGCGCTACGAGGCGATGCCGAAACCATGCAAGGCGGAACTGGTCGAAGGGGTTGTTTTTATGGCGTCTCCGATTCGGTGGTTTTCCCACGGTGGTCCGCACATCGACATGAATACCTGGCTTGGTGCGTATCGGGCGGCAACGCCCGGCACCGATGCCGCGGACAACTCTACGATTCGACTCGATCTCGATAATGTACCGCAACCGGATGCGGTCTTGATGATTTTGCCGCAATGCGGCGGCCAGGCCATTTTCACCAGTGATGATTACGTCGAACGAGCGCCGGAATTGGTCGTGGAAGTGGCGGCGAGCAGCGTAAGCCTTGATCTCGGCTCCAAACTCCAGGCCTATCGCCGCAACGGAGTCCGCGAATACATCGTGTGGCGCGTGTTGGATCAGGCAATCGACTGGTTCATTCTTCGCAACGGTGCTTACGTCCCGCTTTCGGGCGATCCTACCGGACTACTGAAAAGTGAAAAATTTCCCGGTCTTTGGCTGAATGTCGCCGCAATGCTTCAAAGGGATCTTGCCACCGTTTTGATGGTCCTGCAACAAGGTCTGGCTTCTCCCGAACATTCCCAATTCGTTGCCGATCTCGAAGCCCGGCGCAAGTCGTGATTTCTCATACCCGATCAAAACGTCCTTATGCAATTCAAGGTTTTCGGCAACGGAAGATATACGCTTGCTCGGCATAGCTGAGGCGATATTCGATGGCGACGAAGCCCGCACGCGCCAATTTCTCCGTGAGAACCTGGTGCGTCAGATAGTGAAATCGGCCCCTTTTTGCTTCGCGTACGAGCCACGTCCCATAACTCGTAATGCCCCACAGCTTGAGCAAGTAGCGAAGCTTGCGTTTCGAGGACCAGAGTCCCTTCAGCGATGCGCTGGCAATGCTCAGCCATCTGGGGTCGGGCACGATGGACGAGAATACAAACGTACTGCCGGGTTTCAGAACGCGGTAGACCTCGGCAAGAATCGCCTCGAACGCTGCATCGGTCCAGCGCTGCTCTGCCTCCGAATAAGATTCCGCATACTGGATCGACAGGCCGCTGACGACTCCGTCGAAGAGGTTCTCGCCGCTCCACGGCAGGCCGTTGCTGAAATCCACCGGCAGGAATTGCAACTTGTCACCCGGTGCGGGTTGCAGACTGGTGCGTAGCTTATCGAACGATTCCGCGTTCTTGGGCGCGATGTCAACGGCGACAATTTCTGCAAGTTTACCAGCGCTTTTGGTCCATAACATCCGGCTCAGCCGACCTGAGCCGCAACCAAGGTCCAGCCAGCGCTGGCCGGGCTGAGGATCGACCCAGTCTCCGGTGTCCTTCAATAGTTCCTGGTACGGCGGCATTTCGTACTGGCTCCAGAATGCCTTGGCACATCGGTCGTCGCGCCAGTAATTGACGGGCTTTGAGCCCCAAAGTCTTAGAAGTGGAATGGTATGATTCCTTTCATCATGCAGGCGATTCTTGGGGTTCAGCGGAAAGCGCACCGCCGATGTCGCGCCATCGAAATCAGATTCGGTTCTCCGGCGGAATCGGCTACATGAGGAGCATCCGCCGCCGGCATTTCACGAGCGCGTATAGCCGTTACAGGCGTTACAATCGACAAATACTACCGCAAAAAGGGCCTTGCGCAAAAGCTCCAAATCACAATCAACAAATTCCAAACAACTTTCAACACCCAAACGAAAAGAGAATTTCAAACCAAATCTGTGCAACGAGATAGGCTTCGTTTGCGATTTAGGTTTTGGGATTTGTGATTTGGAGTTTTTGTGCAAAGCCGCTCGAACATTCGACTCTATCAGTTAGCCTGATTATGTCGATCGTGCCGATTGTAATAGGTGCGGTGAGCTGCGAAATAACGGTCGGGGAGCCTCATGGTAGAGGTAATTTGTCTATACAACCGATCTCTTCCTGTGAACCCAAAAACCAGGAGTGTATGGCATGTCCAGGCGGCCAAAAGGGAAACTGATTCCGATTTCAGTGGGTCGTCGGCTGGTCGCAGAGATATTGCACCACGCCAAAAAAGTCCCGTCGTTGCCGCTGGCGCGGGATTGCCGGATACCTGCGCTGGTCGAGGCGAGATGCAGAAGTGCCGATGCCCCTTCATGGATCGCCATATTCATGAAGGCCTATGGACTGGTTGCCCGCGATTTTCCGGAGTTGCGCCGAGCCTACCTGACCTTCCCCTATCACCGAATTTACGAGCATCCGTGCAGCGAATGCTCGCTGTTGGTGGAGCGCGAATGGCAGGGAGAACCGATCGTTCTGGGGGCGAAAATCGTGGGTATCGAGGACAAGTCGCTGGCCCAACTGGACGGCCATATCGAGCGTTTGCGCACCGACGATGTCTGGAATATCTCGGATTTTCGGCAGTTGCTGCGCATGGCCGGCTACCCGAAATGGCTGCGCCGGTTCGGAATGTGGCAAATGCTCAACTGGAACGGCCCGCGCCGGGCACGCCGGGCGGGCACTTTCATGATTTCGAGCCTGGGAAACTTCGGCGTCGAACAAATCCATCCGCAGTCGCCGTTGACGACGTATTTTACCTTCGGGCCGATCCAGCCCGACGGCAGAGTCACGCTGAAGATTATCTACGATCATCGCGTCATGGACGGACGCTGCGTCTGTGCAGCTCTCGTCGCTCTCGAGCGGAAATTGAACACAGCGATTCTCGATGAATTGCTCAGCAGCAGCAGTCTGGCTGCCTGAAGTAAGATTCCTGGGAAATCTTGACGAATGGAAGGGTATTTCGGACAGGGCAATCCGTACGGCCAGTTGAAAACACTGTCTTTTCGTTTCTTCCCATTTTTTCACGTCATTGGCTGGATTTTTGACTCTTCTTAAGCTTTTGAACCATCTGCATCCGGACGATTTGGTGGTATCTTTTCCTTCGACACTATTATTTGGCCAACTTACTGATGTCCCAATAGGGGAGGAGATCCATGCGGCTTTTGTCGATGCACCTTGTTGCAATCTTATGCACATCTTCGGTCTTGTACGGCCAGCAATTCCAGCCCACACCGTTTCCGTCGGGTGCGCAACTTCAACCGCTTCTTCCCCGAAATTCCGCGTTGCCACCGATCCCCATCAGCGGGCAGTCACAGGTTCGCCAGCTGATAGTTTCTCCCGTATCGGATTTCTACGTCCAGGAAATTCCGGTAGCGCCACTTTACTCCGGCGCTCAACTTCCGCGCACGATGCCGCAAACACCGGAATTGCAACTGGACTTGGTCGCCGATGGGCCGGCCCGGAATTCCCTGCCAAAATCCACGCCGGCAGTGGTATTGCTCGGTGAAGAAATCCAGCCCGTGCCACCTGCTTCGAGTGCGAAACTGATGCAAGCCGGTCCCAGGGTGGCAATGTTGGAGCCGGCCATCGTCCTCGATGGGCAAACCCGATGTCTGCAACTTTCTGAACAAGAGCGCGATCACACTTACATCTTCATCGTCAATGGATTGGATCCGTTATTCCTCGGAAAACTCAACAAGTTCAGCGCATCAATCCAGGCGGCCGGGTTCAGGAACGTATATCTGTTGCCCATGCGCGGCCAGTCGAAGACCAAGAAAAAGATCTGCAATGTCCGTCAGTCCGATCCCGCCGCCAAGATTGTGTTGATGGGATACAGCTGGGGTGCCAACGAGGTTCGCTCGATCTGCCACAATCTGAAGAAAAAAGATATCTACATCGACCTGCTCGTCTACCTGGGCGGCGATATGGTCGGAAATCGGCCCTATTCACGTCCCGACAACGCGCTGAAGGTTCTCAATGTGAACGCCCATGGCCTGATGATTCTTGGCGGCGACCTCTTCTGGAACGGCAACGATATCGACGGGGCAACGAACGTCCGGCTCGGCTGCCTGCACCTGTGGATTCCGAAAAACCCCAAGGCACTCGACCTTGTGCTGAATGAGATCGCCGATGTCGCCAGCCCGCCGATCGTTATCAAGCCTTGAAAGTCAGGGTCGGTTGCGAGAAGCGAGGAAGTTTCGCGAGTCGTTTTGAAAACAAATTATTGCGTAGGGCAAGCGTCCCGCTTGCCTACCGATTGCCACGCGCTCGCCTCGCTTTCAGCGTCGGCTACGGCACAAGCGAGACGCATGTGCTACGTTCAGAAGCAGCAGGGCAGGGCCGGCCCCTTGGGCGGCGGGTTATCAAGGGCGGCTCATGGTTAATTCTTGGGCAGGTAATTGGTTGCGGCTTGGCAGCGCTGTGTTTCCGTGTGACTGAGCATAATCCTGACCGTAGTTTCCGCAAAGTCTCACGCTGAGATGGTACAATCATTTCAAGCTCAGGGAATAAATCCGGCCAATATGCATCTCTCCTCAATGGAGTCATACTTTGGCCGGGTGGACTATTCCTTCGTATCCGGCCTGGTTGCAAAAATATGGCATCACTTCGAATTCCCTCATTTTGGCTCGCCGGCGCGATTTTCTTTCTTATTCCTCATTCTGCCTTCGCAGATGGATGCAAGTATCGTTTTGATGGTCGTCTGGTTCCAGAGCGCGAGCAAAGGGCGGTCATCGAATGGACCAACGGCACCGAAACACTGTATGTCGCTGCTCTGGGCGATCCGACTTCTGAAGCGAATGTCTGGATTGTGCCGGTCCGAGCCGACCCAAAGAGCATTCAGGCTGAGCCGGTTGATGAGTTTCCCACGGTGACACGGTATGAAACAGTGAAAAGAAAGGCTGAAGAACGTCTGTGGACAAAAATCGGTCTCGGCGTAATCTTTGACTCTGGAGGGCTGTGTTGCATTCCAGGGATGATGTTCCTCGGCGGGGGTGGTGGGGGTGGCGGGGGATGTGGCAGCGCATCCAAAAACCGCCGACGAGGTTTCTCGGATTGAGAAACTGGGGATGATCGTGACGGTGGTTTCAGCCAAGTCGCGCAGTGAAATGGAACGATATCTGCAAACCCAGGGAATCAATCCGACAACTGTGGACCTGTCGTCTTTAGACGGTTACTTCGGTGAAGAAGGATATGCCTTCGTATCGGGTTGGGTTGCCAAGCGGAGCGAGCCGGTGCAGGCCACGGGATTGAAAATCATCTTTCCATCGCCGACCATCTGGTTCCCACTGAAGCCGACCCGAGTCTACACCGATCCTGTTGAAACAGTGGTCTATGTTCGAGGTTTTGTGAAGCCTGCCGACGGCTGCGACCTGCCCAATCTGAAATGCGAGTATGTCTACGCCGACATCAAAAAGAAGGGCGTGCAAGAAACTTTCCGAAGAGATGACCCGCTCGACCCAGCGCATTACTACGATTCTCCTCCCGAGGAAGAGTTCACCCGTATCACCCTTACAACCGACACGCAGCAGTGGGACCGCGATTTGGAACTGGTTCCAGGAACGAACGCTACGGGTACTCTTACCCTGATGATACACTGGGAAGAACTCCACTTATCTTGCACTGGCTTGCTCTGCTCTTGTCGGTGCGATACTTGGATTACTGCTTCCCCGATTCACGATCCGAAAGGAAGATCGGCTGCGGATCGACCTGTTGTACGGCATGCTGACCGGTGCGGCGATTGCAGGAACGATCTGGGCAACTGTATTGGTGTTCGTGTTCTGGCTTCGCTTGCGATCTCCTCAGCAAATCTCCCGGCGGCGGAGCTATTACGTCATCATACCTTCATTCGCAGCGTGCCATTTCTTGGTTATCTTTGGCATCTGCTGCGGGCTGATGAGTTGGATCAATACCTACGGATAAGCGAATCGTTGGGGAATTGGCCGATTATTGCTCGGATTCAGATCTCGATGTGACGCTCTCTCTTTTTCAGAATAGCCGTTCGACTCGCCTGCCGAGGAGTTCTGTGATTCCCCTTCCACAGCACATACTCCGGGAAGTCGGAAAAAGAATCTCAATAAATTGTCCATCGCTCGCGACTGAATTTGACACTTATCCAGCCAACGGGACAAGGTGTCTTCAGAGACACCCAAACGTGTTGCGGCATCCTTCGGTGTCAGATTCGCGCGATCAAGAGCGTTTTGAATTTCTTCCGGCGTGAGAAGCCCCACATGTGAACGCAAAGCAGCTTTGATCTGCTCATCGACCCTCACTGTAAATACTTTTTGCCCACATGGCTTACAGACAGGAATCTCCAGTTGGGGAATGTTGAAGGTATGCAAATACTCATCATGTTTGACTTCGGCATCGTAACTTAAAGTAGTCAAGTTGACGGAGTCTTTTCCGCAATGATTGCACCGCCACGGGAAAGGCCGTTCAGCGATAGGGGAACGCTTTGAATCTTTAAGGAGCATGAGCAAATTGCCTCGCGAAGCCAGGATTTATACGGAATGCTCAAATAATTATCGTACATCAATTCTCCGCCACCTCACAACCCCACCACCTTACTCCCTATCCTAACCTCATGTCCCATTCACTACCCAACTTTCTCGATTCCTGGGGTATCGATGACCTGGAACGCGGCCGTCGCAACTACCAGGCACTCACTCAATCGCTGGGTGAGAACCAATTTAGTTCACTCGTCGATCCGCTGACAAGATTCCTGCCGCAGCAAGCTGATCCCGATATGGCCCTCAACAACCTGGAGCGTTTCTTCGCCGCACCCAAGGCACGAGATCGTCTCCCGGCATTGCTCGAAGGAACTGCCGATCGGCTGGAAGAGCTGTTGCAGCTTCTGAGCACCTCACAATTCTTCAGCGATCTGCTGGTCGTCGATCCCGATTTGTTGGATGTTCTCTGGGTTCCGCTGCGACAAAGCCCAACCACCGAGCAATTGATCGACCAGCTTCGTTCCGAAGTCGATGCCGCAAGCGACGATACTGCGGTCCTCCGCATCTTGCGCCGGTTTCGACAGAAGCAACATCTTCGTATCGGCGTCAACGACATCATTCGCGATCGGCCCCTCGAAGAAATTACCCATGATCTTTCTCGTGTCGCCGATGCCTGTGTCGAAGTGGCCCTCCACATAGCGCTGCGAAACATCGGCAATAAATTCGGCACTCCGCACACGGAACAAGGTCGACCTGCCCGCTGTATGGTACTGGGGTTCGGCAAATTGGGCGGCGAGGAGCTGAACTATTCCAGCGATATCGATCTGATGTTCATTTACGACGCCGAAGGAGAAACGCGCGGAAGGCGAGCCAACTTCGGCAACGCCGAGTTCTATGCCAGGGTCGTTCCCGAGTTCGTTCGTCTGCTCTCCGCACATACCGATCGCGGCCAGGTCTATCGCGTTGACCTAAGGCTCCGGCCCGAAGGAGCGCGAGGCCCCGTGGCCCGCTCTCTGGCGAGCACGCTTTCCTATTACGACCTGCTCGGTAGGACCTGGGAACGGCAGGCTCTTATCAAGGTTCGTCCTGTCGCAGGAGACCGGGAACTGGGCGCGGAGTTTCTGCAAGCCATTGAGCCGTTCGTCTATCGGAAGTATCTGAGTTTTGCCGAGATCAACGAAATCAAGGCGATGAAGCGCCGTATCGAACAGAATGCCCACGAAATCGGCGACAACGAACGCGACGTCAAGATCGGTCACGGCGGGATTCGCGATGTCGAATTCACCATTCAGTTTTTGCAACTGCTCAACGGCGGCGACTTGCCGCTGGTCCGCCAGCGCGGCACTCTCGATGCACTGTTCGCTCTCGAAAGTACAGGCTGCCTGACCGATCCGGAATATCGCGGACTCGAAGATGCCTACCGATTTCTGCGCAAGACCGAACATCGGCTGCAAATCATGTTCGACTGGCAAACGCATCGACTTCCGGAAAAACCCGAAGAACTCCGCAAGCTGGCGTTGCGCATGGGCTATAGCGAGCGGGAACCGGGAGGTTCGCCTCCTGTTCCGAGTGAAAAGAAGCTGGTGGAAATTGCCGGCGAAGATGGGGACCGAGTTCCCCAGCCGGCTGTATTAGCCCCGCAAAAACACTCGCCACTCGATGAACCGCCCATTGCCCCGACTCTGGATACGCGCGATTTGCTGCTCGATCCCCTCGAACAATTCCTGCACGATTATAACGATAAGACGCGCCTGGACCGAACCATTCTCGATCATCTGCTCCATTCCACGTTCGCCGATTCGGATGTGGCGGCGCGAGCCTGAAACCGATCTCATCCTGGCACCGGAGCCTGACGATGCCACGATCCGCAAAGTGCTGGGGCGCTATCCCTTCAAGGACGTGCTCGGCGCGTATCGCAACCTGAGTCAGTTGGCCCAGGAAGCAGGTCCGTTCCTTTCGACCCGCCGCTGCCGGCATTTTTTGGCCAGCATCGCGCCCAGCTTGCTGCGCGGTCTCCGAAATGCCCGATCCCGATCTAACCCTCGTCAATCTCGAGCAGGTAACTTCTTCCCTTGGGGCCAAGGCTGTCCTCTGGGAGTTGTTCTCGTTCAATGAGCCGAGTCTTCACCTCTATGTGGACCTGTGTTCCAACAGCCCGTTCTTGTCGCAAATTCTCATCAATAACCCTGGGATGATCGACGATTTGCTCGACAGTCTGATCCTCAACCAATCGCGCTCGGCCGATGAGCTTCGTGCCGAATTGAAAGAGCTTTGTCGAGGTGTCGAGCAGCCTGAAATTATTGAGCCGATCTTGCACAGTTTCCAGGACAAGGAACTGCTGCGCATCGGCGTCCGCGATTTACTCGGCATGGATACGATCCGGGCCACAACACTGGAATTGAGCAATCTCGCGGAAACGCTCCTTGTGGAAATCGCTCATCAAGTCGAAGCAAAGATGATGAAGCGGTTCGGTATCCCAGTCCTTTCCGAAGAGGGCCGTAGTAATGAAACGAGCCGCTATGTGATACTGGCTCTGGGCAAGTTGGGGGGCCGGGAGATGAGTTACCATAGCGACCTCGATCTGGTTCTCGTCTACGAGGGTGAAGGCTACACCGTTCCACCACCCAATAAGGAGGCTCTGACGATCATTCAACGTGTCGATGCTGCGCATTATTTCACAGAGCTGGCACAGCGGATCATCAAAGCCAGCAGCCAAACCGGGCCGATGGGCCGGCTGTACGAAGTCGATATGAAACTTCGTCCCACCGGGAAATCGGGAAGACTGGTCATACCCCTTGAGGAGTTTCGCCGCTATTACGGGGGCAACGCCGCGCAGGTCTGGGAACGGCAGTCGTTGACGCGTACTCGCGTGGTTCACGGCGATCCCGCCTTCGGCGAAGCGGTGATGTCGGTGGTTCGTGAGGCGATCGAGCAGGTGCCGTGGTCAGGTGCAATCGTCGATGACATCATGAACATGCGGCAGCGATTGGAAGCATCGGCTTCAGCGCGGAGCCTCAAACGCGGCAAGGGCGGGATCGTAGATATAGAATTCTTGGTCCAGATGTTTCGCCTGAAATATGGGAGCAAATACCCCGAACTGAATCGGACCAATACCTGGGAAGTGCTCGACATACTACATGCATCAAGGTTGATCGGTGCGGAGGAGCATGAGACGTTGACGGATTCTTATTCCTTCCTGCGACGCGCTGAGGCCAGGCTGCGGATCGTGACGAACCGCCCTCTGAACGAATATCCCGACTCAGCTGAGGAACTGGAGAAATTTGCGCGCGCGGCTGGGATTCGAATCCACGGAAGCCTCGGCAGCGCAACAGTTTTTGCTGGAGTTGCATCGGCACACGTGCGCGACGCGGGAGCTATTTGAGAAGGTGATGAACCGGGAAAAATCCCGGCTCTAAACGAAACGCGGAATCTTCCGGAATTCGCTCGCCGGAAACATTTGCGGAACTTTAGACGATCAACCCGATTCTGGCGGTTTTGCGAAATCTGTTGAATTTTGCGGTTGTCACGTGCATTTTTGAATCTTGCGTGCTACTTTTCCACATCGACCATGATTCTGGGGCCGGTTTGTGCCCTTTTTTGATTCGGGCGTAGTGAATTCATTCGCTTGTGGAAGCGATGGTACTGAGCATGTTTTACTTTTCGGAATACTTGGTATGGCGATGCTTTTGATGAATGAACCGATCACGACAAACCAGGATACGGGCGAAGATTCGGCCCCACCGGCCATCCTGGTGGTGGATGATTCATCGACGGCCCGGAAATTCGTTGGCAAGATTCTCCGCGAACACATGAATCATGATCTGTTTTTCGCGGAGAATGGTCGAGCGGCATTAGCCGTCATCGAAAGAGAACCCTCGATTCAACTCGTAGTGACTGATATGTACATGCCGGAGATGGACGGGCTGGAACTCGTAAAGCAACTGCGCAGCGACTATCCTCTGATCCCTGTGATACTGATCACTGCGGAAGGAACCGAACGGTCGGCAGTCCGAGCACTCCAGTTCGGCGCTGCCAGTTTCGTCTCAAAAAACCGACTTGAACTGGAGCTTCCAGAAACGATCGAGCATGTGTTTGCGCTCGCCAAAACCGATCGCCGCCGGCAAACTGTCCTGGAATCCGTCCAAAAACTTGACTGCGAGTTTGTCTTTGAGAATGATCCAGCCCTCATACCTGTGCTGGTTGCTCACCTCCAGGAATCGATGATCCGCATGAAATTATGCGACCAGATTGGCCGGCTTCGGATCGGCATCGCTCTCGAAGAATCCCTCCTCAATGCCATGTATCACGGCAATCTGGAATTGAGTTCGGATTTGCGCCAGGACGGCAGCAACACCTACGAACAACTGGCGACAATTCGTCGGTATCTCGCACCCTTTGCCGATCGCCAGTTGCATGTCCACGTTCGCTTCGATACTTCCAAGGCGACATTCATCATCCGCGATGAAGGCCCCGGTTTCGACGTTTCAAAGCTCCCCGATCCGACCGATCCGGAAAATATGCTCAAGGTCAGCGGTCGAGGTCTGCTTCTGATCCGAACTTTCATGGATGAAGTGCATCACAACTCCACGGGAAATGAGATTGCACTCGTCTACCGGAAGAAGTCGACAGCGTGATTCAGAGTTCAGAGTTCAGTGTTCAGTCAAAACCATCATGTACCGGGTATTTATACTTCACGCGGTAAAGATTGAGCCGTTCTCGGTGTGTCAGAAACCAGCCTCGAAGCCATCGGCTGGAGCCTCGCTGGCGCGTCGGGTTAACGAGACATCTGCATTCCCATAAACCTGAAAACCGCTGTGCGTCGTTGTTAACCCGACGCGTGAGCGAGGCTCCAGCCGATGGCTTCGAGGCTGGTTTTGGCGGCAAGGCGGCGGAATCGATGCGCAAGTGTGAATGTCTCTTTTTTACCCGCGATGAGTATACATCAAATGTCTTCAACTGAACACTGAACACCGAACACTGAGAATTTCCCGGGTGTACGACATGGTTCGCATTGTCGAGTGGGGGCGAAGAGAGGGTAAAGACCGACATCGCTCACGAGCAATGGGTTACGAAGAGTTTTGCCTATCATTTGCTCTTCCGGGATTTCCCACTTCAAGAACGAGACATCTCGCCCAGTGCTGCATAGGCTGGTTAGTGTGTCGGAACGAAGAGTCCGGTGAGATATGCAATGCGCATCGCTATCGGCGGAATCATGCATGAGTCGAATACCTTTATCACCTTGCCCACCACTCGTCAGCGTTTTGAAGAAGGAAGTTTAACTTTCGGCGCTGCCATGCTCCCGGTCTGGAGCGAAGCTCATCACGAAGTCGGCGGCTTCATCTCAGCTGCTTCGGCCTTTGGCTACGACCTCGTCCCAACCGTAATGGCCCTGGCCACTCCGGCAGGCCCCGTCACCGATGCCGCGCTCGATGAGATTGTCGATTGCATCATTACGGAATGCGGCAAACAACCGATCGACGGCTTGTTGCTCGCGTTGCACGGGGCGATGGTCACACCCAACTACCTCAGGCGCGGATACGGAAGTGCTTCGGCGCATCCGAAAAGTTCTTGGCCCCGAACTGCCGATTGCGCTGACGCTCGATTTTCACGGCAATTGCACTCCCGAAATGGGCGATCATGCCAACATCATCATCGGCTATCAAACGTATCCCCATATCGATCAGCGCCTGCGCGGCATCCTCGCCGCGGAGTTGTTGGTCCACACCATCAATAAAGAGATTGCTCCTGTGACGGTGGTGGCGAAAAGCCCCATGCTCATCAACCTGCTCGGCCAGGCTACCGACCGGGAGCCGATGCGATCACTCTTGAGCCGGGCACGGCAACTCGAACGGCAAGAAGGAATGCTGTCCGTCAGCCTGATGGCAGGTTTTGGTTACGCCGATGTACCCGAGGCGGGTGTCTCCGTGATTGCGGTGGCCGATGGCGATCGCGGCCTGGCCCAGGCTACCGCCGATACGTTGATCGATCGGCTCTGGGCGGTGCGTGAGGAGCTAAACGCTCCCTGTCTGACGCCGCGCGAGGCCGTCCATTTTGCGCTGGCCTCGGATCGCACGCCGGTGATTCTGGTCGATCTGGGCGATAACATCGGCGGCGGCTCCGCAGGCGATGGGACGGTCTTGCTCGCAGAACTGCTCAAGCAACATGCCTCCGGGACCGTGGTGGTACTCTATGCTCCCGAAGCGGTAAGTACAGCAACTACCCTGGGCGTTGGGAAATTCTTCAACGGCATCGTTGGCGGGGCGGTCGATTCGTTGCACGGCCAGCCGATGCGCATTCAGGGGATCGTAAAATCGCTGCACGACGGCAAGTGGGAGGAGCCTGAAGCTCGTCATGGCGGGAGGCGGCACAATGACCAGGGACCGACAGCGGTTGTCTCGATTGAAGGACCGAACACGGTCGTGCTCAATTCGCGCCGAACGCCGCCGTTTAGCCTGGGACAATTGACGAGCTTGGGAATCGATGTCCGACAGGCCCGAATGATCGTTGTCAAAGCAGCTGTGGCCTATAAGGCCGCTTACGCACCGATCGCCGGTCGGATCATTGAAGTGGACACGCCGGGGGCGACGGCGATTAATCCCGTTCATTTCGTCTATAAAAATATCCGAAGACCCGTCTATCCACTCGATTAAGGGAGTTCTTTATGCCGGAACCTATCGTCATCGCTACCTGGCCGTTCGGAAAGCTCGCGGTCGATTCGGCCTTGAAGCTGCTCGCACAAGGCAAACCCGCTCTCGACGCCGCCATCGCGGGAGCACAGGTTGTCGAGGACGATCCGAGCGTGCGCTCCGTCGGCTACGGCGGACTGGCCAACGCCATCGGCACCGTCACCCTGGATGCTTGTGTCATGGACGGCAAAACGCTCAATTGCGGAGCAGTTGCCGGCGTCGAGAATATCCGCCATGCGGCAGCGCCTGCGCGCAAGGTCATGGAGAAAACGCCCCACGTATTCCTTGTGGGAGAAGGCGCGAAGTGGTTCGCCATGCAAAATGGTTTTCCACTCGAAACCTTGAACACGCCCGAAAGTGTTGCCGAATGGGAGAAGAAACGTCCCAAAGACAGCAAGCCGGCAGTCCAACCCGGCAGCAAGGAACTGGGAAGTCCTTCGGGCAGTCACGACACGGTGACGGTTCTGGCACTGGATAAGGACGGGAACCTTGGCGGAGTCTGCACGACATCGGGATTGGCCTACAAATTGCCGGGCCGAGTGGGCGATTCTCCGATTATCGGTGCCGGCCTATATGTGGACAATCAAAGCGGTGCAGCGGGAGCAACGGGAGTGGGCGAGGAAATCATTCGGATAACGGGAAGTTTCTTCATCACCGAGTTGATTCGTAGCGGGAAGAGCCCAAGAAGCGTGTGAGACAGCAGTCAAGCGGATCAATTCAACCGCGATGCGCCGAGGCGTTCATCCGGCGTCGGTCGCGTTTTTGGCACTGGACCCGAAAGGGAACCCGGGCGCAGCTTGCACGTTGCGGACAGGTTTCAAATATGCGGTTGGTCGAGGCAATAAGGTGGAGTTGGTTCAGGCGAAAGAGATTGAGCCGAATATGTGACTTATAACACGCCAAGGCGAGCGTCGAGGCGTAAGCCCGACGTGGACTTCCACCTTCCACTCGAGTATTTCCATTCGCAACTTTGACTCTGGAGGAGACCCAGTTAGTGGTGTGTGGAAGTCCACGTCGAGCTTACGCCTCGACGCTCGCCCAAATCTCGCATTCCCGGCCGACTATCCCGTAACCGCCCCTTCCGATGCCGACCCCACCGTTCGCGCATATTTCTGCCAACACACCACGCTCCACGCGCAGGGCCGGCTTCTTCCAGGCTGCTGCTCGTTGTTTCATCTCTTCATCCGATAGAGCGACATTGAGCGTTTTGGCGTCGGCATCGATGGTGATCGATCGCCGTCTTTCAAGAAGGCGATCGGGCCGCCGACCCACGCTTCCGGCGCGACGTGGCCGACCACCAGGCCGTGCGTGCCGCCGCGAGAATCGGCCGTCGGTGATCAGGCCGATGCTGTCGCCGAGGCCCTGGCCCACCAGTGCCGCCGTGACCGACAGCATCTCGCGCATGCCGGGCCCGCCGACCGGGCCTTCGCCGCGGATCACGACCACGTCGCCCGGCTTGATCTTCGTTGGCCTGGATGGCCGCGAAGCAGGCTTCCTCGCCGTCGAAGACCTTGGCCGGCCCGGTGATCTTGCGCGTCTTCAGCCCGGCCACCTTGGCCACCGCCCCTTCCGGCGCCAGGTTGCCGTGCAGGATGACGATGTGCCCGGTCGGGTGCATCGGCTTGTCCAGCGGCAGGACCACGTCTTTTGCGGCTTCGCGAAGATGCTCGGCACGTCCTTCAGGTTCTCGGCCAACGTCTTGCCGGTGACGGTGAGGCAGTCGCCGTGCAGGAGCCCGGCGTCGAGCAGCGCCTTCAGCACCGCGCGGCGTGCCGCCGGCCCGGTGCAGGTCGAACATGACGTACTTGCCGCCCGGCTTCAGGTCGGCCAGGTGCGGCACCTTGTCGCCGAGGCGGTCGAAGTCGGCGAGCGTCCACTCGACCTCGGCTTCGCGGGCGATCGCCATCAGGTGCAGCACGGCGTTGGTCGAGCCGCCCAGCGCCAGCACGAGCGTGTAGGCGTTTTCCAGCGACTTGCGGGTGATGATGTCGCGCGGCCGGATGTTCTGCTCGATCAGGCGGACCAGGGCTCTTGCCGGCCAGGAACGTCTCGCGTTCCTTGGCGGCGGACACGGCGGGATAGCTGGCGTCGTAAGGGCAGCGACATGCCCATCGCCTCGATGGCCGAACTCATGGTGTTGGCGGTGTACATGCCGCCGCACGAGCCGGCGCCGGGACAGGCCTCGCACTCGATGTTGTGGACGCCTGCTTCGTCGAGCTTGCCGGCCTGGAACTGGCCGACCGCCTCGAAGATGGAGACGATGTCGACGTCGTCGCCGTCCGGCGCCGATGCCCGGGAGGATGCTGCCGCCGTAGACGAAGATGCTGGGGATGTTGAGCCGGGCCATCGCCATGACGCAGCCGGGCATGTTCTTGTCGCAGCCGCCGATGCGCGAGCAGGCCGTCGTGGTTCATGCCGCCGGCGACGACTTCGAGGCTAGTCGGCGATGACCTCGCGCGAGACCAGGCTGTAGCGCATGCCCTGGTGGCCCATCATGATGCCGTCGGAGGCGGTCGGCGCGCCGAAGATCTGCGGCACGCCGCCGGCGGCGCGGATGCCCTCGACGGCCCTTGCGGCCAGGCGGTCGAGATGGGCGTTGCACGGCGTGATGTCGCTGAACAGCGAGGCGACGCCGATCATCGGCCGGTCGAAATCGTCGTCGAGAAAGCCGACGGCGCGGAGCATGGCCCGATTGGGTGCCCGGCCATCGCCGCCCGTGGTCGTCAAACTCGTGCGCAGAGAGTCTTTTGCCATTTCTTAACCTTTCTAAATTCTCAAACGGGGCAAGGTAATCAAAAAGCACGCCGCAGACAGAAGCACGCCGAAAGTCAGAGGTCAGAGGTCAGAGGTCAGCAAACACGCAAGGCGTCTGACTTCTGACTTCTGACTTCTGACTACCGACCTCTGACTTCTGTCTTCTGTCCTCTGTCTTTTGTCCTCCGGCGCGCTGCCTACCTGAATTGGGATTAGTTAAGATGAGTTCAGATTCCACCATAAGTAGCGATAATTCTCGAAAAAATTCCTGTAGCGGTGTTTGCAAGTGTTCGGGATATGCACTAGATACCTGTTGTGTAGTTAATGACGGTTGCAACGAAAACGACAGCCGTGACGAAAAGATTAATCGATCTGGTCGTATGAATTTCAACAGGAGAAATGTGATGAAAAGCATGATGAAGAAATTGGTGAGCTTCCTGAAAAAGGAAGATGGCCCAACCGCAGTGGAATATGCCGTGATGCTGGCACTGATTATTGTCGTCTGCATCGCCGCGATCGCCACCCTCGGCTCCAACGCCAATAACACCTTTAGCAGCGTCTCCACCAAAGTTGGTGCTAGCTGATGTTGAATTGAACTCGCCCACCCTACAACACAAAACCAGCGGTCGATTTGACCGCTTTTGCTGAATTGAGTCATTTACACGATCCCACAAACTGAGACTACCCGGAGCAGCACTATGAAGAGCATGATGAAGAAACTGGTAAGCTTCCTGAAAAAGGAAGATGGCCCGACCGCAGTGGAATATGCCGTTATGCTGGCGCTGATTATTGTCGTCTGCATCGCCGCCATTGCCACCCTTGGCTCCAATGCCAACAATACCTTCAGTACCGTGTCGACAAAGGTCGGCGAAAGCTGAGTCAATCTTTCCCCACGATCCTTCTGTCGGAAAATAGGAGCCTTTGCCTGCACGGCGAGGCTCCTTTTCATTTCGGATGAATCCCCCGTTGAAAGCCGGAGTCGTTCCATTCATGCATGCCATTGCGCAACGATTGATCCATTTTTTGAAACAGGAAGACGCCCCGACGGCGGTTGAGTATGCCATCATGTTGGCGCTGATTGTTGTGGTTTGCATCGGCGCAGTTGCGATCCTTGGATCCAATGCAAACAATACTTTCAGCAATGTTGGCGCAAATGTCAAAGGCGCTGGATCCTGATGTCGGATTGCCAATACTATCGTTACAACGGTTCCAGCCATCGCCGCGGTCTCCGGGCCGCGGCTTTTTTGTTGGACGATCCGTACTGCAAATGACTATATATTCGATGCAATCGTTAGATCATGCCCGATTTGTCTAATTTGGATAGCAAGAACTACTTCCCCAATTCGCGCATCTCCTGAATTCTGCTGCTAGGGTATAACGGGTGTGGTGATGATATTCATGCATCCCACGATATTCCTTGTATGGGTCCCAATCCCTCTAATCCGGAGAATTGAAGATGCGCAACTTGAAGAAGAGACTGGTGAATTTCCTGAAAAAAGAAGATGGCCCAACCGCCGTGGAATATGCGGTGATGTTGGCGCTCATCATCGTGGTCTGCCTGGCGGCGATCGGCACGCTGGGTTCCAACACGAATGCGACATTCAGCAATGTCGCCAACCGAATTGCACCCACGGCCAGCTGAACTGGCGAATTCTCTCCGGGTCAGCTGCACCCGTTGGCGACCCCGGAGGTTCCTCCCTCCTTTTTGCAGGTGTCATCATGCGTGGCTGGATACAATCGTTCGTGAAATTCATGAAAAAAGAAGATGGGCCGACCGGGGTGGAATATGCCATCATGCTCGCGCTCGTGATCGTAATCTGTGTAGGCGCTATCTCCATTCTGGGAAGCAATGCCAACACAACGTTCGGCAATGTCAGTGCTCGAACCAAAGGGGCAGCCAGCTAGGGGAGTGGTCGGTGAACAGTGGTCAGTGGTCAGAAAATGCAAAGACAAAAGACCCTCGCGACTTGGCTATTTGCTGACCACTGACCACTGACCACTCTTTGCGACCCTAGCAATGAGATTCAGATATCGCATCAAAGCTCAGGGCCGCAGAATCGAATAATTCGATATTTTCGGAGCTATCGTCGGAATCGGTTCTAGTCTTGAGTCAGATTACATCGATTGCCTCGGAACCAATCGATGGGTCTGCGGAATTCGCCCAAGAGGAGAGGTCACATGAGTCGAGTCAAACAACTGGTTTACGATTTCCTGCGCAAGGAAGACGGCCCCACTGCGGTGGAATGCGCCTTGATGCTGGCGCTGATGATTGTGGTTTGCGTCGTAGCGATCAACACGCTTCAACCCAACGGCGCGCCAACCGAAGGCGCGGTCGTCGTTCAATCCGCTTCGGATTGAACGATCCAAGCAACACGTTTTCGATCCTCTTTCTCAGGTACGAGGGGATCGAATGAAACTGCTCGCATTATCCCTTCCATATACTTTTCACCCGGAATTCGCGCTGAGCAAGCTCGGACTCATTGGCCGCGCATATCGTGATGTGTCCTACTTTGCGATTGGTTCGCGGCGTTTTACCGTAATCGTGCCAGTGCGTTCCGGGAATGGCGAGCAAGTCGATCATATGCGGCAATTCGCCGATCGCATTGAGCATCACCGAGCAGCCCACGGGAAGGGTCGATCCGAGCGGCAGTCCCAGAACAGCGCGCAGGTGATTCTCGAACTGACTGGTTTCCGCGCCCTCAATGGTCCAGTGCCCCGAATTATGGACGCGCGGGGCCATCTCGTTGACCAGCAGATGACCCTTGCATTCAAAAAGTTCGATCGCCAGCACCCCGACATAGTTCAGTTCCGTCAGCGCTCGTCGAGCATATTCTTCCGCAGTTTTTTGCAAATGGGCTGAGAGATTCGGTGCCGGTGCCGTCGTTTGGCGGAGCATGCCGAGGCGATGTTCATTCTGAACCAGCGGGTAGGAAACGATTTCGCCGGATCGACCGCGCACTGCAACGATTGATAATTCCCGGTCGAAGGGAACGAATCCTTCCCAGATGAGCGCTCGTCCCGCGAGTTTTTCCCAGGCCATTTCGACATCGTGGGCCGAATGCAGCACTGCCTGTCCTTTGCCGTCATAGCCGAATCGTGTCGTTTTCAGCACTGCCGGCAGACCGATGCGCTGGAGCGCGCTATCCAGCTCGTCCCGGGTGTTGACCGCTGCGAAGGGTGCGACGGGGATACCGAGTCGATCGAAGAATGTTTTTTCCGAGATGCGATCCTGTGCCACTGCCAGAGCATCGGGAGGAGGAAAGACCGGGAGGCGATCTCCCAGCCAACGAACGGAATCGACCGGAACATTTTCGAATTCATACGTGACGGCGTCGAGTCCTGCTGCGAACTCGAAAAGCGCACGATAGTCGTCGAATTCCCCAAGTATTCTCGGGGCAGCCTGGGCAGCGGATGATTCGCGGGCCGGTTCGAGGAATCGACACTGCACTCCGAGCGGATACCCCGCCAGAGCCAGCATCCGACCGAGTTGCCCACCTCCGAGAATACCCAGTTTCATTCATTTACCCAACTTGTCACCAGTCCGGCCTGGAACCCATGATGACGCCGACCAAGGGAGAAGCCGGCAAACTACTGCAGCGCCGGCAATTCCTTGGCTCGGGGAAATCGTTGCAGAAAGTCGAGGAACTGGTCGAGCAACGACGAGGCCGAGGGCGAATTCCTTCCTTCAACCGTCAAACAGGCCGGCATGATGTGAATCGCGCCACGAAACCCCGTCATACTGATTTCGCAAGAACTTACATCGCTGGTGCAACGGATGGTTACTCCAGGCACTTCCTCTTCTTCCAGTCGATCTACCAATTCAATCATATCGACCGGATCGACGAATTCGAAAACCAGCACCTGAAAAATCGTGCCGAAGACCGCCAAGAACTCGGAACGTCGAACCACGCTTACATCGGCCAAACCCGTTACTTCTCGCCGCCAAATCACCTGTGCGGGATCACTGGGATCCAGCAGCAAGCGGACAGAGTAATCGAAATGCGGAGTGCGTATAAAGCCGCAACCATCGTCATCGGTGCTGGATTCGAGCTGTTTGCGCCGGAAGGCGAAACTTTCACGCAGGGCCTGATAAGTCTCATTGATGTCGGACTTGATCTCCTCGACTGCAAGTCGAGCGATAAATTTCTGAGCGCTGGGTGTGGCACGATCCGGCACGGCATAACTCTTCAGAAATCCGCAGATCCTTGACCCGGCTCCTGGTCTCGGCCCGAAAGGCGACCCGCTTCAAAGATCCAAACGTCGTGTCCACGAAATCCGCTCCCGTTCAAAGTTCAAACGGCGGGCTCGAAGACTCACCCGCCCTGCACGGTTTCCTGCCGTGAGACGATGGGTTGATTATCGTACCATCCGTTGACGAGACATAATAGGTCCGCTGGAGCACGTATTGCGGTTTTCCGGTCAGGTTCCGAATTGCCGATCACCCGCATCTCCCAGACCCGTCGCGCCAATATTTGGGTTCCGCTCGCGTTCACTGAGCAAGAGCGAGCCGACCGAGTAGACGGATGGCTCAACGTAGTGGGCCGTCTGAAACCCGGTGTGACGCTGGCGCAAGCGCAACAAGCGATGGACCCCATCGCGCAAAGCCTTTGAGAAACTTTATCCCGCCACGAATACAAACAGCGGAATTTTCTTGAACAGCTTGCGCCACGAGATCGGAAAACATGTGGGCGACCAGGGCATTTACATGAGCTTCTGTATCGGTATCTGCATTCTTCTGATCGCTTGCGCCAATGTAGCGGGAATACTTCTCGCGCGTTCTTTGTCTCGTCAGAAAGAAATGGCCCTAAGAATTTCACTCGGCGCGAACCGTTTCCGCATCGTGCGCCAACTCCTGACCGAGAATGTGTGGCTCTTCGTTGTCGTTGCCGGTCTCGGAGTTGTGCTCGCGAAGTGGGGAGGTGAATGGATTACCAATTTGATTCCGTTCCAAAATCGCGGCTATCTTCCGAACTACGGCCGCCTCTATGTGGATTTTCCCACTCTAGCCTACTCGGTCGGGATTGCGCCTTTCTCTGCTCTTGCTTTTGGATTAACGCCCGCGCTGCATAGCTCCAAACCTGACCTCACGGGCATGTTGAAAGATGCGGGCGGTTCAGCCTCTGTTGGTTTGCGCGGGAGGCGCATGAGAAATGTCCTGGTGGTGCTGGAGGTTTCTCTCGCTTTGACCTCGCTAGTGCCTGCCGGCCTGATGATTGAATGGTTGAAAAACATCAACAATATCGATCTGGGATTCCGCTCCGATCATGTGCTGACCGCACGAATCACTTTGCCCGACACGGCCTATGCCGATCCGCATCAGGTGGCGAGTTTTTACAATCGCCTGCTGGATCGCATCCAGGCATTACCGCAGGTCACCTCCACTGGAGCAAGCCAGTACATTCCGTTTGGCGACGAATACGATTCACCGAAGAAATGCTTTTCGAAGGACGGGCCGCGCCGGAGCTGGGGAAATTACCCCGGAACGGCAATCACAGCCGCAACTCCCGGATACGCCTCGGTCCTCGGCCTGCAAACGATTCGCGGGCGCTTCATTTCCGATCAGGATGGTCCAGACTCACCGTGCATAATAGGTATCGATCAAACGCTCGCCGATCGCTATTTTCCGCATCAAGATCCAATCGGCCAGAGAATTCAGCTCGGGCGCGACAGCACCACGATGCGCACAGTGGTCGGCATCGTAAAAAATGTTCGGTTGGATACGGATTTCAACCGTCCGCTGGCATCGGAGAGTTACATTCCCCTTTTCACAGTCTCCCAGCAGATCGATGGTAATTCTATTGCGAACTTCCGGCGATCCGACGGCTCTCGCTGCAGGGCTTCGCCAGGCCGTCACTTCGCTGGACCAGAATCAGCCGGTTTCGCAGGTCGTTTCGCTGAACCAATTGATCAGCGATCAGGAAGCGCCCATCAGGATATTCACCCGGGTTCACAAATTTCTTCGGAGTTCTCGCACTGTTCCTGGCGGCTATCGGAATTTACGGAACCATGGCTTATATCGTGGAAGGTCGCACAAAAGAAATGGGCATTCGTGTGGCCCTGGGCGCGAGTCCTCGAGACGTCATGCGATTGGTTTTGACCCACAGCGTTCGTATTACTTTTGTGGGCATTCTGCTGGGCTTGGCTGGAGCGTTGGCATTGGCTCGATTGATTGCGGGGATTGTTCGTTGGCGTAAACGCGGCCGATCCGCGATTTATTTCAGCGCAGCAGTGGTCTTGGGCGCGGCGATTTTGCTCGCGAGCTATTTGCCGGCGCGACGCGCCATGCGCGGGATCCCATGGTCGCGCTCCGTCATGAATGAAGTAGGAACGGTTGCTCGGAACAAGTTCTGTGACAGATACATGTAAAAACCATCGGGGGCCATATGGGAACACTATTGCAAGACTCTATCATGCGCTCCGCGCTAAGGAAATCGCCGGGCTTCACCGTCATCGCCGTGCTGACGCTTGGGCTGCGGCATCGGCGCCAACATCGGCGCTGTTCTCTGTGGTGGACGCAGTGCTGCTCCGTCCACTGCAGTTCAAGAATGCTTCGCAGACTAGTGTGGGGCTGGGGGAATGTCCCCTTTGCGAGGGCGGAGCCGTTTCGCCCTCCGATTTTGTGGACTATCGCGCGCAGAACCAATCTTTTGAACACTACGGGGCCAGAGCCGTGGGAGATTCGCTTTTCAATCTCACGGGAACCGATAAGCCCATTCAGATCAATGGCTCCATGATAACGGCGGGGTACTTCGAGCCCTCGGCGTTCAACCCCGCTATGGTCGTGTGTTTACTCTATCTGATGAGAAAGCATCAGATCCGGAAGTGGTAATTCTCAGCCACCATCTGTGGCAGGACCGTTTCGACGCGACCCAAACGTGATCGGCAAATCGATCGCTCTGGACGGCAAGACGCGTACATTGTCGGCGTTCTCGCAAGCGACATACCGGTCCTCAGCTCAAGCTGATCTCTGGTTTCCTGCGCCTTTCGAAAATGCCGGGGATGCAGAGCCGCCGCTCCCATTTCTGCGGCCCATCGGTCTTCTTAAGCCCGGCGTTACTATTTCGCAAGCTCAGGCCGAGCTGGACACCATCGCGTGCTCGACTCGCAACACAATTTTCCAGACGAACAAAGAATGGAGCCAACAACTGGAGCCTCTCCGAGCGTTCTGGTCGGCAATGTACGGCCCGCATTCCTGGTATTGATCGGCGCCGTCGCTCTAGTTCTCTTGATTGCTTGCGCCAATATCGCCAGCCTGATTCTCGCTCGCAACACCGTTCGTCGGCGAGAGATCGCGATCCGAACCGCCCTCGGAGCCGGACGAATCCGGCTCGTCCGTCAATTGTTGACGGAAAGCTGGTGCTCGCCTTGATTGGTGGCGTCGCTGGAATCTTTGTTGCTACGGCCGGCGTGGAACTCTTGAAACAGCTCGGCCCGGAGAGTCTTTCGCGCCTCGAAGAAGCAAACGTCAACAGCGTAGTCCTCACGTTCACCTTCGCGATGGCGATTTTCACCGGAATCCTATTTGGCCTGGGCCCAGCCCTGAAAGCGAGTCGCCGCGATTTGACTCACGGCTTCAAGGAAGGCGGCAGCTCAGGCCATTCGCGGGCCAAGCATCGCGCGCACAATACGCTGGTCGTCGCTGAAGTGGCCCTTTCGTTCGTAGTTTTAATCGCCTCCGGCCTCTTGCTGAACAGGTTCTGGCGCCTGATGCGCGCTCCGCTCGGATTCGATCCGGGCAAATGTCATCACCACCGAAGTGTCGCTTGCTGTCGCCCAAATATGACGATGCGTCAAAAGCCGCGAATCATTTTTCCAGGAACTCCAGGAACGTATTCAGTCTGCTCCTGGCGCCGCAGCGCCCGGATTCATCTCGGAATTGCCGCTGAGCGGCGAAGGTAACGACACATTTTTCACCATCACGGAACATCCGCTCGCGAATCCGAACGACAATGAGGACGAAGACTCCGAGTCGTCGATGGCGATTATTTCGGGAGCCATGCGGATTCCGCTCTTGGCCGGGCGTATCTTCATGCGTCAAGACGCATCCCAAGACCGACAAGTTATCGTCGTCAACGAGCCCTTCGCAAAAGTACTTTCCCCACGAGAGCGCCCTCGGCAAGCACGCTGAAATTGTTTGAAGGCAAACCCCAATTCGCCACACGTGAAATCGTGGGAATCGTCGGAGGGAACAAGTCCTTCGCGTTGCAAGAATCTCTTCGCCCTGAAATTTTATTCCCGGTTCCCATATGAGAATGAGCATAGTCGTGCGCGGA
>CAWAMR010000013.1:0-462887 GCA_963783095.1 uncultured Planctomycetota bacterium
GGGCTAGTGCTTTGTCAATGCTTAATCCTGGGGTTGGCAAGCGTCTATTTGTCCGGCGTTTCGAGCGAATTTCAAAATCGCCAACCCCAAAATTAAGCATTGACAAAGCACTTGGTCGGGCAAACACTTCCAATCTCCAATTCAGGATTTGAACTCGCGACTTCCATCTGTCTTAGGCCGGGCCGCCGTAGGTACCAACGCAGGCTCGAATCCTGCCGGGCGGGACTCCTCATGGGACTCACCAAACGGCCTGGAGATCAAATATTGGTGGTTCTCCTACCCACCTAAAGTGATGTCGGCTCGAAATCTGACAAGTAAAATGAGATTATTGCGGCGTAGATTCACGAACAGGGTAATCTTGAACGCGTCCCAAACGCGAAATTCGTGGACGCTTGGGTGAAAGGGACTTTTTCCCATAAAGTTCAAGATTGACTGTCAGTTATTTGGTGGAGGCTTGTAATGGGTTTAGTCAGGAATTATGCAGTGACGCGTTCGATACCAGGCGTCGAGATTCTGGCATTACGCCGACTCTCGATTGTAACGAACAAATTCCCATCGTCGATTGTGTTATTTCGGCGATCGCATTGATCCTCGCCGTATCGTTCTTGGAGTACTTTCGATGTTCGCACTGTCAGCATTAGTCGGCATGCATGTTTTGGCATTCTCGTCGGCGACCGATGGCGCACCGAATGGCAAAACTCCCGCACACGCCCTCGTGAATCAAGACGTGATTGGACGATTCAAAGAAAGGGTCTTCGAACATTTGCCCGAGTTCGTGTCGTGCGCCAAAGCGTTGAAAGACGAAAAACACAGCAGCACGCGCGATTTGGAACTTGCCTCGGATAGATTGCGCGAGTCTGCGCGGCTTTTTCGGAGATGAGTTTGGGAAGGAGTTCTTGGACAACGTCGAACTGGAATTGTCGTTTGCTGAGATCGCGAACCCTAAAATATCGGCCTCCAAAGTACAAACTCGCCTCGTATTTCCGACCATTTGGCTCCTCGATTGGAAGAAGTACGACGAATTGATCGTCGAACTCTACCTGGGATACCACGAGGCCAAGAGCTGGGCTGTGCGAAATCGCGTCGCAACCGCCGCAGAGGCCCGAGTCGACCGGGATGAGCGAATGGAAATTCGCAAAGCCTTTGCTGAATATGTATCTGCAACTGACATCAAAGCCATCGCGGACAAGGTCCCGGAAACCAATGGTTTGAATTCGTCGAAATTACCGCAACTCGTTCCGCCAGTTGTAGAGCTGATCGTCACAAAGCACGGCGTAACCACCAAGGGCCAACTCGATCAAGAAATCGAAATGTTCGGTTCGGCTACCAAAGGCAAACAGCTCGAACTGTCAACTGCAGCTGAACATGATTCCGGCGGCGCGTCACGTGCCAAGGCGGGCCGCGATTTGATGCGGCTATTCGAAGATCTTGGTACGGTCGGAGCCCTCGTCTGGTTGGCAATGTTTCTCGTCATTTTCTACGCTTCCGCTCGAATCGGGGTGCATATTGGCAAGTATGCGCGACGCTGGATCGTGGGTTTTTTGGCGGTAGTGCTCGCGGTCGGTTTCGTCGCAGCGGCTTGCGGATTTACCGCGATGTTCATCGCCGAAAAGACGAAAGGAGAGACTATTCACTGGAATCATTCAGAACCTGCAGCGATGATTATGTTGGGCCTTTGCTGCGGGATCTACACATTTCTCAAGAATTGGGGATACGACCCGAACGGGAAAAATGTCACTCCGACCAAGTCCAAGGCATCGGCAATCGTTTCACTTCCCAAAAGCGAAATCGCAAAATAATGCCTACAACTTTGAGCGCAATCTGGAGAATCAAGCCTTGTTCAAATGTTGATGATAAGTGGGCCGGTCTTAATTTGTACCGATCGAAGAGAGCCCCGAACCGTGGAACTCATGATGCCCTCATCGAGTTGACTCCGTTCGAAGGCACCGCTCGTCGGAAGCGGTGCCTCTGAGGAAGAGCAGATGACTGTTCGAGCCGATTAGCAAAGTCAAGAGGCCTGGATCTCGCGGTAGACTGGTGAGTGCGGAAAGGCGATTGAAAAGCCACGAGAATGAGAAAACTTCAGGTTTCCCCGAGGCTTTCGCATGGTTCGGACTGATTACAACGGAGAGGGCGGGATTCGAACCCGCGGATAGGTTTGACCCCATCGCCGCTTTAGCAAGGACGTGTCATGCATGATGATTCTCCGCCGCTGGGCGGGCGTACCGCTCGAAGCGCCCGCCCGCCTGTTGCAGCAGTTCGGGGGTCATGGTCAGGTAGACTTGGGTATGTACCAGGCGGGCATGCCCAAGGTAAACGGAGAGATGATACACCAGACGTTGCACGTCAGCCCCCTGGCGATACCAATCTGTCAGTCGGTGAACCGCGAAGGTATTACGAAGATCATGAATTCGAGGTTGGTGGCGACCGCCGTCTGAGCGCCGGATGCCGGCATATTCCCGCAGGCGCTCGAAGGCATCCTGCACATTCCAGTGGCGAAGAGCGGTCCCGCGACGACTTACGAAGAAGGAATTCTCCGTCTTGGCCGCAGGATGCGTGGCGATCCTCCAGCGGGCGTAATCCTTTAGCACTTTGGTCAAATCCGGACCAATGGGAACCAACCGAGATTTGAAAAACCTGGTATCACGAATGATGAGAAGGGAATTCGCCAAATCAACGTCTGCAGTCGTAAGACGCAGCGCCTCGCCGCGGCGCAACCCAGCGCCATAAAGCAGCAGCACGATCGCTCGCAAAGTGGAGGGCTCTATGCGGCTCGGGAAGCGATGATACGATGGAATCGAATCCAGCAGACGACGGAGTTCCTCGTGTGAATAGATGTAGGGGACAAATAAGGAACGGCACTTGGGCAATTCCGTCGGCAGAGGGACCTTGGTCATGTGGCCCCGATTGACCGCGAACTGGAAGCAGCCCTTGAGCGCGCCGTACTTGACGTGCCAAGTTTTGCCGATGGTCCCGGCACCAGCCAAGAACTCAGCTACAGCTTTAGGCCTGATCCGAGTAACAGACGTTCGCAGTCCGATGGCGCGGCAGAAGGACCGAAGGACGTATTCGGTCCTCTTGAACCGAAGACCCATCGTCCTGCGCAAATCAACATATTGCGTAACCAATTCATTGATGTTCACAGCAACCCCTCCAGATTGAGATCGGCGACCGCGCGTAGTGCCGTTAAGTCGACCTTGGCATAGATGCGGGTTGTCTCGGGCAACTGGTGTCCGAGGTGATCACCGATCTCTTTCAGCGACAAGCCCTGCGCCAGCAGATGGGTGGCACAAGCGTGTCGCAGAGCATGCGGGCCGTAGTGAGGCAAAACCATGTCCAGCGCGTAAAGTCGGCGTCGGACGACTCTTCCCAAGCTCTTGGCGCTCAACGGCCGGAACGGCGGCACCACGGTAAGGAATACCTCTCGCCGATCGGACCGTGGCCGGACTTCTCGCAAGTAGCGGAGGATGGCGTCGCCGACCGAGCGGCACAGTGGATAGGTGCGCGGCCGCTGGGATTTGCTATGCGGGACGGTCAGCACCTCCCGCTCCCAATCGAAGTCCTTCAGGCACAGGGCTGTGACTTCTCCGGCGCGGAGGCCGTACACCGCTAACAGCGTCAACAAGGCGCGATCGCGGATGTCCGCAGCCCGGTCCCCTTCACATGCGGCAAGCAGGCGCTTAACGTCGTCCCAAGACGGCCCAACCGGCAGGCTTTCATGCGTAGAATATCCGCGGAGCCATGATTGCGGCAGCCAATCCGCGCCGACACCAACCGCGTTCTTCCGCAAACCGGAAGAACAGACGGATAACCGACGTCCACCTTTGAATCGTCGTCCGCGCATACGCTTCGTCGCGAATTTTTTTGGTCAATAATTTGTCCAGTTGAATGACAGTCAGCGTTTTGAAGCGGAAATCATTTTGCTTGATCTCCGCCAATAACAGATGAATCAGTCGACCATAGTTCGCCACCGTCTGAGCCGACAATCCTCGCTCTTGCACTGAATCAAGAAACATTGTCACATGATCGGCATACGGCTGCCGAACTGCAGCAGTCGGCTGAAACCGCCCGAGAAATGTCAGCCATCGAACGACATGGTTCGTGAAATAAACTTTCAATAATCGACGGCCTTGCTGCATTTTTGACGATGCGGGCCGCCGATCAACCATCGCTTCGCTTCAGCCTCAATCTGGGCACGCGTCACGAATTCGGTGGGTCGCTCGGCGATCCGCAGAGCCTTGGCAACAATCAAAGTGTAAAGGGCTATGTCCCGCAGAGTCCTGCGAGTCATCTGTTGCCCGGCACAGTGATCCAGATAACGGCGACGCTCCTCGGCCAGAGGACCATTGCGGTGACGAGCGAGTACAAATGGTTTGTGGAAGAGTCGGTCAAACATGGTCGCATCTCCATTGATGTAATGGAGAAACCGGAATGTCCGACCGGAATTAACAGTGACTTATGTTGCGAATCGAAGAGAAAACGAGACGAGAATCAGCGGCCCAAATCGCTCCTGCAACATAAGCAACTCCGCAACATAATACACGTTATGTGGTTGACCACATAATGTGTACATTGCTTCCATCGATTTCTGCCATAGGCAAATACATCGACTTCGATGCGAACAATGAATCTGTCGCCCCTGTCGATCACCGCATAGGACCAAGGGCAAGGTCCGCCTTCTCATTCGACTCGTAAACCACCCGTGTCAATTCATCGAGCAAGTCTTTAGTCAACGGCATCTGGCTCCGCAACCGCCCCTCGCTGCAAAGCCAAACCTCAGCAGCACCCCATGCGTCTTTGGCGATGGCTGGAATCGTTGCGTCGAACGCAGTCGAGAAGTCGAGGTAGGAAATGAACGCCAGGTTCACGATCCGCCGACAAAATGCCCTGACTTCAGGAATCTCAAAAAGCTCGCGTTTGTCATCGTTGAAGCCGCGCACGGTGCAGACGATATGGCTGTAGCTGTCGTCTTCGCGACAAGCCTTCATCTTCCGCATCTGGTCAAGAATGTCCTCGTTTGTCGCGTCGATGCCCAGTTCCACGAATAAGACGCTGTTCTTCATGGGTGGCCCCCAATCACCTCGCATATTTAACCCTCCATTATTCTACTTGTTGCAGAGTGTAAGTGAGCAGGTCAGTAGGCTGCCAACCGCTCAACACATCAAATAATTGCATATTCTTATTTTAATAATATCATAATTGGGTTTTGCGAACATGAAAGTATTTCGTCGTCCGACAAAGTTGTCGGACTGTTCTTGTCGGACGACTTGAGCCGACGGAACAAAACGCCAAGCCATCGTTCCTTGTTCTAGCGGGATACCACAACAGGAAACGGGGCCAATAGTGGAGCCATTGCATCCATCATCGCCGACCGCAACCATCTCCCGGCCTCTTCCGCTTGATCTGCATCCGCCTCAATGACAATTCCGTCGTCAAGAAATGCGACCGGAAAAGCTCCTGAACACTGGTCACGCCGTTCCGAGAGCAAGCCAATGGCAAGTTTCAGCCCATCCGCAACACTGCCCTGAACTGGACTGGCGAGTGTGCCTCGGTACTGCTCCCATCGACGCTTATTCCGTTCTTGTTCCGGAAGTTCAGCGGGTATTGGCTCGAACAATCTTCGTCTGCCCAGAAGGGTTCTTGTTTCCCTGAGAACCGTGCTCGCTGTTCTCCTGTGCCAATCTGCCAATCCATTGAAAGTTTTGAGGAAATCCGATCGGTAATTTCGGGCCTCGTTATCGCTCAGGTTGATGCCATAACCCGCGTGAGCAAAGCTCTTCAACTCTTGCCAGCTTTGACCATAGCACAGGCCGAAATTCATCGCCGCCGCCAACTCGTATTCCTGCTCGGTCGGGTTTGAACAACCAAGAATTGCACAAGCGGTCAGTTTGTGCAGGTCGTCCCCGCGTAAGTAAGTCGTCTGCATCAGTGCATCCGGAGCGATCTTGGCGAGGAACCGCAAATCGATTTGATTGAAAATGCCTCGAACGAGAACTCGGCCCGCCGGAGCCACAAAGCACTCTCGGTACGCTCCATCTCGAAGTAGTCTTGGCAGGTTTGGATTGCCGCACGTGATCTGACCGGTTTCAGTCGAACACTGGTGCCACGTAGGGCGGATTCGGCCATCTGCGTCGATATGGTCCAACCAATCATCGTCGTAGATGGCCGCTCGCCTTGTCAACTCTCGATGGCGACAAAGCATCCTGGCTAACGGATGGCCGACCTCCGCCATATCCTCATCGACAGTGCTAGTCGGAGAGATTCCGAGGATGTCAAAAACCTCTTGCACTTGCCGAGGATTTGACCAGTCCCATCCCCCGGACAGATTGTTGAGGTTGTCTGGCGAGAGCGAGTTCATTTCTCCTTCCAAGGCATCGAGTTCACAGCTTGTGCAATCTGCCAATTCTCGCCACGGTTGCGGATCAAACGAAATTCCCTTCACGCTGGCCCAAACGAGGCCGGGTGTCGCTCCGCTTTCCAATCGGAGGACTTCCATCAATCCCTCTGCTTTGAGCTTTTTGCTCAGAGTATCGTGGATGGGCAGAAGAACCGCCGTTTCTCTTGCCGCAGACTCCAGCATCGGGGGTGACAGGGGGCCGGAACAGTCAGCCATCTGATTCGTCGTGCCCAGATCGATGCCAAGTTTTTCTCGAAAAGCGATCTCGGCGAGAGAGTGTCGGACGGCTTTGCCTGCGTGAAGAAGCTGTGACATCAACATCACGTCGCGCCTCGGACCAGGGGTGAAGCCGAGGCGGGCGAGAAAGCCAAGGCCGACAACGAGGTTGTGACCGATGATCCGACAGTTTTTCAGGCGTTCCCACAGCGGACTTGGATCGACCACTTCAACGTCGATCAGATGAGTACACGGGTTGCCGTCCGCCTGGAGAATTGAAAGGCCAAGCAGACGAATCCGATCTCTGGTCACATTTCGGCCAGTTGCCTGGATGGTGAGGGCTACGATGTCAGCATTGGCAAGGGCACGGTGAACTGCAACAAGATCGTCTTGTTTGGAGATGAGTTGAAAGGTGTTGTCCGACAACTCTGCATCGTTCGCTGGGAGTTCGCCCGACACGGGGGTGAATCCAGCATCGGGAGAATTGTCGGACGATTTATCAGTTGCGATGTCGGACGCAGGTTCTGAAGAATGGGATTGGTTGTTCGAGTGGTTGGCTGCCGAACCGATCAGTACAAGCGTTCTTGGTGGTCCGGGCTGCCATACTGCACGATCCGCTTTCACCAATAAATCTAACCTGCTTTCGGCAGCCTTTGCAGAGGGGTAGCGTTTGCCGTTGCTCCGTTGAAGTTGCCTAGCTGTCATCCTGCCGCGATTGGAGCTAACTTTCTTGAGGAGGTAACATATTTCTTCGGCTTCTGGCGTTTCGGTTAGCGGAGTGTTCCCCGATGAGTTGATGGTGGAACATGACGGTGCTTGTTCGTGAGTCATAAGTTCACTCCAAATTGTCGTGTCGATCCTTCTGTTTACTCTCGATCGACAATGTGTCCCGGTTTTCAGTCCCGGTTTCCACACCTGTTGCTGAGAATCGGGACACCAGAATGTGACAAAAACGCGGCAAAATCAAGCATTTGTCCCATATGTCCCGGTTGTCACTGTTTTTGAAGGACGGAAGGGAATCATTGCCGACCCCCTTTCTTTCCATGCGAAACTTGTACAAAATCCAGCAGGGCAATCATCGCCCGGCGGATCGCTTCTGGAAGATTGGACCAAGCATCAATAATGGACTGAAGGTCCGGATGACAAGAAGAAGCTGACGACGATAAAAGTGGACTTTTCCCTACAACGGTGGGGTGAAGTTTCAGAATTGTCGAGTTTTCTGCTGCTTTTTGCTGAATCTCGTCCGGATTCAAAATCCGGTATTCGCAAGAATGTGTGGGTTCAAGTCCCACCTCCGGTATCTTGATCTGGTAAGGACTCACCTTTGATTTAGAACATCATGCAGTTTCCTACAGCGCTAATTACTGGATCCTGGCGGTGCGGCAGCACGGTTCTGAATCGATCTCTCATGCAGCACCCCGGCATTTTCGGTTGGATCGAAGAGACGAATTTTTGCAACTTGCATGCGCCCCCTCAAGGATGGAAAGAGGGCCAATGGGTTCTCATGAAAAAACCGGACTTCGCGCTGATAATTTCAGAGGTCGTGCGGAAATGCAAGCCGACGCGAGTGATCTTGCTGACGCGAAACCCGTACGCGATATGCCGCTCGCTGCTTGAGCCGCTTTTTGCTTCAGCTCACGCAGGTGGAACCGTCGAAAAGGCCTGCAAACACATCTTGGCCCATTACAGACCGTTGCTGGCGCAGGAGGCCACGACCCCAAAACTCTTCTTCCGAGCGCGATACGAAGACTTTGTGAAGAACCCGCGCCGCCGAATGACCGAGCTACTCGCAGAAGTGTTTGGATTGCCGTTCGATGAACATTGCCTCGTTTGGGAAAAGCAGCGCGTCCGCCTCGGATTCGGAGACCCAAAGATTTCCGATACGATCGGCTGGGAAGACAGCGGTGTCGATGCCTGGCGGGCCAGTCTTCAGCGCGACCAAAAGGAATACGTCCGGACGACCTGCCTCGATGTTTTCCGGGCGATGAACTACGATCCGAGTGACGACTGATTCGAGTCTTTGAGAGTCGAAAAGAGGGGCCGTAGCCGTGGCTGGAAACCGCCGCTACCAGGCTGGACAGATCGTAGCGGCGGCATCCTGCCGTCGTCTGCAAACTCTCGGCGGCAGGATGCCGCCGCTACGCCCCCCCAGAGAGTGTGGTTACACCCGAAAAGAGGCAGACGGTCTATTGGGCTTGTTTTTTCCACCCATTCCTCCTAATGTCTGCACCCATTCGTCCTTTCCCGGTTTTCAACGCAAGGATGCGTGAATGATCCGGCTCCTTTGTCCATACGCTGTGTTGCTTTTCTCAGTCTTTGCCGCTGATGTTCGCTCTGCGGAGCCTGGGACGGATCCGGAATCCCGGAAGCCGCGGGCCTTGGCCGTCAATGCGGCCATGCAAGAGGCCAAGGATTATTTGGCGCAAAATCGCCCCAAGGATGCGGTCGCCGCCCTGGAAAAACAGATCATTTTCATCAACGGCAATCCGACTTTTCTCGCCCTTTTACGAGATGCCTATATTGCCTACCTCAAGCAAGGCCCAACAGATCGACTCGAGCACGTCAAACGACAGCTCAAGATTCTCGATCCGAAATTGAATATTGACGAGATCGTCGCGAAGGCAAAATCGGCCCCGGCAGTTGAAATTACTGCAAAGCCGATCCCAGCCCCGGCGGTCGAGGTAGCCCAGAATGACCCCTTTCAGCAAACGCCCCTGGATCGTCAAGCAACACAGGCTCAACCGACAGCCAAAGAGTTTTGCGAAAAGGCGCGGTCGGCTTTTGAGCACAAGCACTATGCCGAAGCCGCGGCGTTTTTCGCACAGGCCGTGGAAGCAGGCATGAACTTGAACCCCGAGGAACAAACCGCCTGGGGTTATTGCAGGCTGCATTCCATCATGACGCAGATCACCAAGGCCGGGAACACGGGCCGAGCGCCGGGTGAACTCGAACGGGAGGCGCAAACTGCCATGCTGCTTGGCGGCGAAACGCTTCAGAAATTTGGGCAGGACGTCCTTGCGGCCATTCGGAAACGGCAAGGGGCCGGGCCGAGCGTTGAAGCCGTCCCGGAAGGTTGGCAGTCGATCGAATCCGCGAATTTCCGCATCATCTTCCGCAGCGGCGAAGACCAGCAAATGAAACTGGTACAGAAGGCCGAGGAATTGCGGAACGTCACGTTCAAAAAATGGTCCGGCGCAGCGGCAGCGACCTGGGCGTCGCGTTGCGATATTCACTTGCATCCGAGCGCATCGGAGTATGCACAGGCCACCAAGAAATCCCCGGATTCACCGGGTCACTCGTCCGTGGGCGTCAAGGGCAGCGTCGTGATGGCCCGACGCATCGACTTGCGTTCGGACGATCCGGGATTGCTGGAACTGACTTTGCCGCACGAAATTGCCTATGTCGTTCTGACGGACATGTTTGCCGAGCAGCCTTTACCGCGCTGGGCGGATGTCGGCATGACGACCCTTGCACAGCCTGGCTTACAGGTATCGCGCTATGTTCGAGCGGTGCCGAAAATGGCGCAGGACGGCAAGCTCTTCAAGGTCGCCGATTTGCTCAAGATGACCGATTATCCGGCACCGGCCCGGATCACGCCGTTCTATGTCGAGAGCGTCTCGCTGGTGGATTATCTGGTCAAACTAAAAGGACCGCAAACATTTACGCTCTATCTCCGCGAAGCGCCGGACGCGGCTATGAAGAGGCGCTGCAACGGCACTATCAAATACCCAACGCAGCTGTCTTGGAAGATCGGTGGTTGAAGTCGGTGCAGGGTGCCGAGTGAGCACAAAACTGTGTCAAGTGAAATTCTGAAGATTTTCTCTTTACGCGCACGCGCGATTTGATACACTCTTTCTAGCGCGAATAAAACGGATAGCAGGAAGTCCCGGAGGGGCTATCCGGTCAAGGATTTCGGCAGCGATCTGAGTATCGCATTCAAACGGAATTGAAGAACATCATGGAACGAAACGCCATCATTCAGGGAGATTGTCTAGGGATACTCTCCAAATTGGAAGACAATTCGATCGACGTAGCATTCGCCGATCCCCCTTTCAACATCGGGTACGAATACGATCAGTACGACGACACCCGCAGCAAGCAAGATTATCTCGACTGGACCGAAAGCTGGCTCGAAGAGGTTCGGCGGGTGTTAAAGCCTACCGGGTCGTTCTTCGTGGCCATCGGCGATGAATATGCCGCAGAGATGAAGGTTCGCCTCGATCAACTCGGCTTGACGATGCGCGAACTGGATCATCTGGCACTACACCTTCGGCGTGAACTGCACGTTGAAATTCAACCGAAGTCACGCTCATATCTTTTACTATGTCGTCGATCCGAAACAGTTCAAATTCTGCCGGGATAGCGTGCGCAGTTCCCTCCGCACGACAGACGACTTACGGCGATCGTCGCGCGAACCCCGTCGGCAAATTGCCCGATGATACGTGGGTATTGCGGCCTCAAGAAGAAGAACGTGCCTTCCAGACCGAAGGCGATACCTGGTATGTCTCACGGGTCTGCGGAACCTTCAAGGAACGGGGCGATCATCCCTGTCAGATGCCGGAAGCAGTGTTGGAGCGGATCATCAAGGTTTCTTCGGAGCCTGGCGACCTGATCCTCGATCCATTCGCAGGAAGCGGTACCACACTCGCGGTTGCCAAACGGCTGGGACGCGACTTTCTCGGTATCGAGTTATCCAAGGAATACGTCCGAAAAATCCGCAAGCGACTCGACGGCATCCCAAATCGAGACGCGGTGTGCCGCACCGCGGATGCGAGCCGGCGAAAGCAGGACGAGAGAAAATACACCAAGACAGGAAAGTGACAAGCCTCGGAGGCTCTGCTTCTTAGGCGAGCGGCAGATACAGATTTCCCCGCAACCGCTTACTAAGTGCGCGGCTCTTTGACGAGAACCGCGCACGTAGTAAGCGGAAATGTCTTTCTGTCGCTCACCTTACTCGTGCCGCTGCTTGTCTCAGGTGCGGAAGTCACTTCCTCACAGGACGAACGATTTCGCCAGGGTGCGGCAAAGCTGGATGGGTGACCTTTGGCGGCTCCGGATGGTGCGCTGGAAGCGTGGGGGCTACCGGTGGTTTTCCTTTCGCGGCCGCCGGAACAAACGCGGCCGGGCTGGCTTTCGGCAACTCGAACCGCGCGGGCGCTTTGACGGCCGCTCCTTTCAATGGCGCTGGCGTTCTTGCCTCAAATCGGGCGCATTCTTGTACTACAGCGCGGGTATCCCTGGCCAGTTGATGATACTCTTTGAGACGGGCTTGCTCCACTTGATGGAGCGGCAGCGGCGATGTCCGGAGCCGAACAACTTCTGCCAAAGGTCGTGCAAAGACGAACTCCTTTGGCGCGTTGGGCCGACCAACAACAGCTTGCAACGCTGCGTAAGTGTGGGGCGGTCGGGTCGCTACGTGGTCTCGATACCCCCAATACTGTTCTTTGAGACTGGGAAGCCAACGCGGGTCCGCGCGATGACTCCACGATATCTGAGCGAAGAACGGGTCAAAACCGATGTGGCTGTTGTGAAAAGAGAACCACGGGTATATCCCCACTTTCAGGAAGTCCGCAGCATAATAGTCGCCAAAGTAGTAGTGATGGTGATCGGGCCGAACGAATAAGAAGTTGACGAGCAGCCCCACATCGAGAACAACCGTCGGAGTGTAAGCGAAACGCGGACGAATCACCAGAGCCCGCGGAAACAGTACCGGCGCAAACCAGAAGCCCCCGACGGTGGACCTCATAATCCCAGTAACCGTCAATGAACACATGCCCACTGGGAGTCCACTCATAGTGTGCGGGGATCCAAACCCAATTTGCCTGCCCGTTGATCCACGAACCCGGACGCCAGGCGTATCGGTTGTCCCGGTACACCCAGGTTCCGGGTGCCCAGATAACATTCGCTGAAGGAGGCTGCGAACTCGGCCCGGTTTCCAGGCTCGCCGGCGGTGGCGGCAGATACTCGGCATTGCGGACATCCGCGGAAGTCCAAAAGCCGGACACCCACTGGAATCGGTCGCCGGAAGGTGCCCAGTAGCCCGGGAGCCAGGTTTTGCCCGGAGGCACTACTCGCCAAAACCCGCTGATCCAAATGAAGTCCTGTCGTTGATCGTCCCAGGACCAATATCCTGAAATCCAGATGACATTGTCGCCTTCCGGTTTTTGGTCGGGTGCCATTTCCTCGATCGGATCGGGCGGCCGTTTGGGAACGATAATGCCAGGCTGCGTGTTGAAGACGACCGGCTGGCCAAACGCCTCGTGTAGCGGTCCCTGGAGCAGTTCTTGTGGAAGAGGGTCAGGCGGCGCTCTGGGCCTGCCAAAGCGCTGGGAACGTTGCCCAGCAAACCGAGGCAAGCAGTGAATAGTTTGAGATATCGGTGTGGGGTTATCCGAGGGCCGGCCATGTATAGAACTCCTTGAGGTGGCATGTTGCGTCTCCGACGAGAGCATTATAGCGCAACGGTTCCACGAATCCAGAACGCGCCCGCTGAAACAAATTGCACAAATTCCGTTCCAGAGGATAACCTTGCTGGTACAAATTATCCAGATTGCCTGCTCATGGAAGCGAATCGGCCCCTCTGCTACAATGGCTCCTTCAACAATAGCCCGTCAATAGTGATGGATGACATAAGCCATGAGCGACCTCGAAAATACAGGCACTTTCCAGCCTGACGGCCCGGATTTGCCCGCTGTTGATTCCAATGCCGTCTTGCCCACACACGTCGGTCGCTATCGGATCGAAAAGGTTCTGGGCAAAGGCGGCTTCGGCCTCGTCTACCTCGCTCACGACGACCAGTTGCAGCGGCTCGTCGCCATCAAGGTTCCGCACGCCAGTCTGGTGGCGAAGACCTCGAAGATGCCGAAGCCTATCTGACTGAAGCCCGCACCGTCGCCAACCTCGATCACCCGAACATCGTTCCCGTTCATGACGTGGGCAGCACCGAGGACTGCCCCTTTTTCATCGTCTCGAAGTACATCGATGGCACCGACCTCGCCACAAGGCTCAAGCAATCCCGGCTGTCGATCCGCGAAACCGTTGAACTGGTGGCGACGGTGGCTGAGGCACTGCATTTCGCCCACAAGCAAGGGCTGGTGCATCGGGACATCAAGCCTGGCAACATGCTCCTCGACAAAAGCGGCAAGACCGTTCGTCGCAGACTTTGGACTGGCATTGCGTGAACAGGACGTGGGCAAGGGACCACGCTACGCCGGGACGCCCGCCTATATGAGTCCCGAGCAAGCTCGTGGCGAAGGGCATCGGGTTGATGGCCGCAGCGACATTTTCAGCTTGGGCGTCGTCTTCTACGAACTGCTGGTGGGACGCAAGCCGTTCCGGGCCGACTCGCAAGCAGAACTGTTGGAGCAAGTGACGGGTTTCGAGGCCCGCCCGCCGCGCCAAGTACGACGACAACATCCCGAAGGAACTGGACCGCATTTGCTTGAAGGCCCTCTCAAAGCGAGCATCGGAGCGCTACTCGACGGGCAAGGACATGGCCGACGACCTGCGGCATTTCTTGGCGAACGGTGGAGTGTGGTGGGTGGAGGGTGGAGGGAATTGAACGGGTCACTTCTGCCACCGCACCGTCTTCGCCCTCCACCCCTCACACTCCACACTCCACCCATTCATCTCCCTCCACTCACCACACTCCACCCGCCACCCCGCTCAAGATCGTGCCGAAAGGGTTGCGATCTTTCGATGCCCACGATGCGGACTTCTTCCTCGAACTGCTCCCTGGGCCACGGGATCGGGATGGGTTGCCCGACAGCCTCCGGTTCTGGAAGACTCGCATCGAAGAGATGGATGCAGACATCACCTTCACGGTGGGACTCATCTACGGGCCAAGCGGGTGTGGCAAGTCTTCGCTGGTCAAGGCCGGGTTGCTCCCTCGCCTGTCCGAGAATGTGATTGCCGTCTACGTCGAAGCGACGGCCGAGGATACCGAAACTCGACTGCTGCACGGTCTGCGGAAACGCTGTCCTGCACTGCAAGACAACTTGAATCTGAAAGCAACGCTGGCGGCACTGCGCCGGGGCCAGGGCTTCCCCGTGGGGAAGAAGGTGGTCATCGTTCTCGACCAGTTCGAGCAGTGGCTCCATGCGAAAAAGGAAGAAGAAAATACCGATCTGGTGCAATCCCTGCGACAGTGTGACGGTGGCCGGGTGCAGTGCATCGTCATGGTGCGGGATGATTTCTGGATGGCAGCGACCAGGTTCATGCGAGACTTGGAAGTACGACTCCTGGAAGGGCAGAACTCAGCTGCGGTCGATCTCTTCCCAATTCGGCCATGCCGAGAAAGTGCTGGCGGCGTTTGGCCGGGCCTTTGGCGTACTGCCTGAAAATCCCAGCGAGCAGCAGTATGGAGCGCTCGCCCGGAGAATCGCCAATTGCCGTCGCTATTGCAGTGGTTCAACATCCGCTGGTTCACACGCAAAAAGATCTGGACGCCGCCTCAGAAGAAAATGATGGCGAAGGCGGGACGGTATCATGCGGTGCGGGGAATGGTGGTAGCCGTCCTGCTGACCGTGGCGACATTTACGGGTTTAACGATTCGGGATCGGGTCGAAGAGAAGCAACGCGTGAGTCGTGAGCAGGCTGAGGAGAAGCGGAAGGAAACCCATGCCGCTGGGCTGGTAGCGGAGGTTCTCCATGCGGACACGGCGAAAGTGCCGGACATCATCGACAAGATGGCCGAGTATCGCCAGTGGACCGACCCTCTGCTGCATGAAGAGTACAAAAAGGCGGCAGATAAATCCCCGCCCAAACTCCACGCCAGCCTGGCCCTGTTGCCGGTGGATGCCAGGCAAGTCGATTATCTCTATCGTCAATTACTCGATGCCAAGCCGCACGAAGTTCCGGTGATCCGCGACGCCCTGGCTCCGCACAAGGACGAGTTGCTGGAGAAGCTTTGGGCGGTGGTTGAATCGCCGGAAAAGGGCAAGGAATCCCAACGATTGCGGGCAGCCTCGACATTGGCCAAGTACGACCCTCAGAGTCAGAAGTGGGCCAAGGCCGGCGGTCTGGTGGCGAGTGATCTGGTTCTGGAAAACCCGGTCTTCCTCGGTCAATGGAGCGAAGCGTTCCGTCCGGTGAAGAATCAGCTGCTTCCTGAATTGTCCAACATTTTCCGAGATCACCAATCGGAGCGGACGGCGGAACGCAATTTGGCCACGAACATTCTCGCCGACTATGCAGCCGATCAGGCACCAGTGTTGGCCGATCTAGTGATGAACGCCGACGAAAAGCAGTTCGCCGTGATCTATCCGATCTTCAAAGCTCGTGGCGAAGAGGGGCTTTCGTTTTTGAACCAGGAATTGGATCGCGAACCCCTGCCGACTTGGGATGACCCACCACTCAATCCATCCTGGAAAGAATGCTCTCCCGAATTGCGAAAGAAGTTCGAGGCAGCTCATGGCATTCTCGCCGAGCAGTTTGCCTTCACCGAAACGATGCCGTTAGCTGAATTTCTGAACGTGGCGGAAGCCTTGCGGAAATCCGGGTATCGCCCGACTCGGTTTCGCCCCTACAAGTCGGCCACGACCATACTGGTGGCATCGGTATGGACCAGAGATGGAAAAGATTGGCGCTTGGCGTCTGGTTTGAGGAAGGAAGAACTTACCAAAAATAACGAAGACCTTCAGAAGCAAGATTTCGTTCCTGAGGATGTTGCGGGATATGAGGATAAGGGTCTGGTTTTCGGGGCCATCTGGGTGACCGGAAACCCAACCGTTGTTCGTCGTCGGCTTTCTCTGGGTATCCCGGAGTCCGAACACCAAAAAGAGTTCGACAGCATGGTGAAGGAAGGTTTTTTGCCGGTGACCGTACAGCGCCTGTTGTTGGACAAGCAAACCCTCTTCACTCAAGTTTTCGAAAAGGGCCGATCGGAAGGATGGGAGCAGCAAGCAGGAGTGAATCAAGCAACATTTGCTGCCAAGGTGAACCTTGGCTTGTGTGTCGACGCCTCGATTGCCGAATCGGAGCCAAATGTCACCTGGTATTCATACCTCAGGTATCCAAGTGCCACCAAGGTCTCGAACGAGTTGAGCGGCCCGCTAGACGAACAGCATTCGGCGAAGTGTCAATCTCTCGCGGCGAAGGGATACCGCCCAGCAGCTGTCAGCGTGCATTCGACCGATTCACCTTCCGGCAAAATGGTAACAACGGTCTGGCATCTTCTCAAAGTCTCGGACGACGACCGGGAGAAGCTGGCAAGGCGGCAGGCCAATGCAGCGGTCGGTCTCTTGAGAATGAACCAGATGGGGAAAGCATGGCAAGTGTTGAAGCACAGCCGGGATCCGCGGGCGCGGAGTTATCTGATCCATCGCCTGAGTCCGTTGGGCGTGGCTGCCGGGGCGATTGTCAAGCAATTGGATCGTGAAGCGGACGTGACGATTCGGCGGGCGTTAGTGCTGAGTTTGGGGGAGTATGGGGAGAAGAATTTTACGGCCGCCGACCGCAAGGCGTTGCTGCCGAAGTTGCGTGAGATGTACCAGAAGGACAGCGATTCTGGCCTTCATGGGTCGGCGGAATGGCTGTTACGGACCTGGAAGGACGAGGAATGGCTGAAACAGGAGAATGAGAAATGGGCAGGCGGAAAGGTGGCGGGTGGAGCGTGGCGAGTGGCGGGGGACGGCAAAGGTCCCTCCACCCTCCACCCATCACACTTCACCCGGCTGGTACGTCAACACGCAGGGCCAGACGTTCGTAGTGATCCCCGGCCCGGCGGAGTTTGTGATGGGCTCGCCGACCAGCGAGGCAGGGCGGTAGTGGCAACGAGAGCCAGCATAAGAAGCGGATTGGTCGGACGTTTGCCCTTGCGGCCACATCTGTCACAAAGGAACAGTTCTTGCGGTATAGGCCCACGTTTTCGCATGACCAGATGCACCGTTATTCCGAACCGACGTGCCCGATAGGGGGCGTGATCTGGTACGAAGCTGCGGCGTACTGCAACTGGTTGAGCAAGGAAGAAGGGATTCCTGAAGACCAATGGTGTTACGAGATCAAAGGTAATGTGTTCAAGTTGAAAGAGAAGTATCTGAGTTTGACGGGGTATCGCTTGCCCACGGAAGCGGAGATGGAATATGCGACTCGTGCGGGAGCGATAACGAGCCGGTACTATGGTGAGACGGAAGAGTTGCTGCCGAAATACGCGTGGTATTTCAAGAATTCGCAGGAGAAGACTTGGCCAGTGGGGAGCTTGAAACCGAACGACCTGGGCTTATTTGATGTCCAAGGGAACTTGTTTACGTGGTGTCAGGAGAGTTACAAGTTGTATCCTCAAGGAGAGGAAGTGAGCGAAGATAAGGAAGATAATCTTATGATTGTAAATTCAAACAGCCGTGTTTTGCGGGGTGGCTCGTTCGCCTATCCTGCGTCGCTCGTCCGCTCGGCCTACCGTAACCTCAGTGCGCCGACGTACCGCGACTTCAACGACGGGTTTCGTCCGGCGAGGACTTTTATTCCTTAATTCCTTTTCTGCTTTACCACTCCCCGAAGGGGACGAAAATTGAAATGTCAGGCGGTTCCGTCGCCGGGTCCGGGGAATGCAGGAGGAATATGCAGCGGGCCGGGTTTCCTTTGCGGAGGTCTACCAACGGCTCATGAGTTGGAGCGGCCACGCCCGGCAAGCGAACACCTACCGACTGCGTTGCCGTCTTTTCGATACAATCAGTTTCCAGAGGGCGACGACCCATTAGCCGTGTTTTGCGGGGTGGCTCGTTCAACAATCAAGCGTCGAACGTCCGCTCGGCCAACCGTAACAACAATGCGCCGACGAACCGCAACAACAACAACGGGTTTCGTCCGGCGAGTACCTTGCCTTGCCGGAATTCGCAGGGTTCCTTCCAGCAAAATCAGGAGGTTATTTTCGTCCGATCCTTAGCCCGAATCGAACCGGCGAAACAAATTGCACAAATTCCGTTCCAGAGGATAACCTTGCTCGCACAAATTATCCAGATTGCCTGCTCATGGAAGCGAATCGGCCCCTCTGCTACAATGGCTCCTTCAACAATAGCCCGTCGATGGTGATGGATGACATGAGCCATGAACGACCTTGAAAATACAGGTGCTTTCCAGCCTGACGGCCCGGATTTGCCCGCTGTTGATTTCAATGCCGCCCTGCCTACGCAAGTCGGTCGCTATCGGATCGAAAAGGTTCTGGGCAAAGGCGGCTTCGGCCTCGTCTACCTCGCTCACGACGACCAGTTGCAGCGACTCGTGGCTATCAAGGTTCCGCACGCCCGTCTTGTGGCGAAGACTTCGGATGCCGAAGCCTATCTGACTGAAGCCCGCACCGTAGCCAGCCTCGATCACCCGAACATCGTTCCCGTGCATGACGTGGGTAGTACCGAGGACTGCCCCTTTTTCATCGTCTCGAAATACATCGATGGCACCGACCTCGCCACAAGGCTCAGGCAATCCCGGCTGTCGATCCAAGAAAACGTTGAACTGGTGGCGACGGTGGCCGAGGCACTTCATTTTGCCCACAAACAAGGTTTGGTGCATCGGGACATCAAGCCCGGCAACATCCTCCTCGACAAAAGCGGTAAGCCGTTCGTTGCCGATTTCGGGCTGGCTTTGCGAGAGCAGGACGTGGGCAAGGGGCCGCGTTATGCCGGGACGCCCGCCTACATGAGTCCTGAACAGGCCCGTGGGGAAGGACACCGGGTCGATGGCCGCAGCGACATCTTCAGCCTGGGCGTCGTCTTCTACGAACTGTTGGTGGGACGCCAGCCATTCCGGGCCGACTCGCAAACAGAATTGATGGATCAGGTGGCCACCCACGAACCTCGTCCACTTCGACAGGTGGATGAAGGCATTCCGAAGGAACTGGAACGGATTTGTTTCAAGGCAATAGCGAAACGAGCTTCCGAACGATACATGACGGCCAAGGATCTGGCCGACGACCTGCGACACTTTCAACGGGTGGAGGGTGGCGTGTGCAGTGTGGCGGGAACAGAACGGACGACTTCTGCCACCCCACTCAACACGCCCCCGTCTCCTCCCTCCACCCACCACTCGCCACCCTCCACTCCGTCCTCACCCCACCACACTCCACACGTCACCGCCATTAAGATTGTGCCGAAGGGCTTGCGGTCGTTCGATGCCCACGATGCCGACTTCTTCCTCGAACTGTTGCCGGGGCCACGGGACCGGGGCGGGTTGCCCGACAGCCTACGGTTCTGGAAGACCCGCATCGAGGAAAAAGACGCCGACAACACCTTCACCGTGGGCTTGATCTACGGGCCAAGTGGCTGTGGTAAATCGTCATTGGTGAAGGCGGGGTTGCTGCCTCGCCTGTCCGACGACGTGATCGCCGTCTACGTCGAAGCCACCGCTACGGAAACAGAAATTCGCTTACTCAACGGCCTGCGCAAACGGTGTCCGGCCTTGCCCGACAGCTTAAATTTGAAAGCAACGCTGGCGGCGCTTCGTCGGGGCCAGGGCATCCTGGTGGGGAAGAAGGTGGTAATCGTTCTCGACCAGTTCGAACAGTGGCTCCATGCCAAGAAGGAAGAACTGAGCACCGAACTGGTACAAGCCCTGCGACAGTGCGACGGCGGCCGGGTGCAGTGCATTGTCATGGTGCGGGATGACTTCTGGCTGACGGTGAGCCGATTCCTGCGGGATTTGGAAATCCGACTGGTCGAGGGGCAGAACAGTGCGTTGGCCGACCTATTTGACCTGGACCATGCCAAAAAAGTATTGGCGGCATTCGGGCGGGCCTTTGGTAAACTTCCCGAGAATCCCGGCGACACGACCAAAGACCAAAAGGAGTTTGTAAATCAGGCCGTGTCCGGCTTGGCCCAGGAAGGCAAAGTCATCTGCGTACGGCTGGCCCTGTTCGCGGAGATGATGAAGGGCAAAGCGTGGACACCTGCCTCCCTGAAAGCCGTGGGTGGCACGGAGGGTGTCGGTGTCACTTTCCTCGAAGAGACGTTCAGTTCAGCCACGGCTCCTCCTGAACATCGCTACCACCAGAAAGCCGCCAGGGCCAACCTGAAAGCCCTGTTGCCGGAAACCGGCAGCGACATCAAGGGTCACATGCGGTCGTATGCCGAGTTGCTGGAGGCGTCGGGCTATGGGAGCCGGCCCAAGGACTTCGATGACCTGATTCGCATTCTCGACAACGAACTCCGCCTCATCACGCCAACCGATCCCGAAGGGGCGGAGGGTGGCGAAGGGGTGGAGGGTGGCGAGTGGAGGGTGGAGGAAAAGAATACCTCGACTCCCTCCACCCTCCACTCGCCACCCTCCACCCGCTCCGCCACCCGCTACTACCAACTGACCCACGACTATTTGGTTCACTCCTTGCGGGACTGGCTCACCCGCAAGCAGAAGGAGACTCGCCGGGGCCGGGCAGAGCTGCTGCTGGCGGATCGGGCGGCGGAGTGGAATGCTCGCCCTGAGAACCGGCAACTACCGTCACTGTTGCAATGGTTGAGTATCCGGTGGCACACAAACAAGAAGAACCGGACGCCGCCGCAGAAGAAGATGATGGCAAAGGCGGAGCGGTATCATGCGGTGCGAGGGCTGGTGGTCGGAGTCTTGCTGGCGGTTGCTGCGATCGCCGGTTTGACGATTCGAGATCGGGTCGAGGCGAAACAGAAGGCGAGTCGTGAGCAGGCCGAGGAGGAGCGAAGGGCCACACACGCTGCTGGATTGGTCCAGGCCGTTCTGAACGCCGAACCGGCGCAAACAGCGACCATCATCGGCGAGATGGCCGAATATCGCAAATGGACCGATCCGCTGCTTCGTGAAGAGTACGGTAAGGCGGCAGACAAACCCAGGCAGAAACTCCATGCGAGCCTGGCCCTGTTGCCGGTGGACGGCACGCAGGTCGCTTACCTTCACGGTCGCCTGCTCGACGCCGACCCGCACGAAGTTCCGGTGATCCGTGACGCTTTGGCCTCGCACAGGGACGAGTTGCTCGACAGGTTGTGGGCGGTAGTTGAATCACCGGAAAAAGGCAAGGAGTCGCAAAGGTTGCGAGCGGCAGCGGCTTTGGCGAAGTACGACCCGGAGAACGAGAAGTGGGAAAAATCGAGCGGCCCGGTCGCGGATCAATTGGTAGCTGAGAATCCGGTGTTTTTGGGCCTGTGGATGGAGGGTTTTCGCCCGATCAAAGGAAAGCTGTTGGAGTCGCTGAAAATCATCTATGGAAACCCCAACGGTCGGGAAACGGATCGCAGTTTGGCAACGAGTATTCTCGCCGACTATGCTGCCGACCGGCCGGGGGTTTTGGCCGATCTGCTGATGAAGGCCGACGAGAAGCAGTTTGCCGTAATCTTTCGGGTGGCGGGAGGGTGGAGGGCCGAGGGAAAAGACGGGGATTCTTCGCCCTCCACCCTGCACCCTTCACTCGCCACCTTGCTGCCCCTTCTGACCGCTGAGATCGACAAGAAGTTGCCGCCGGAACTGCCTTCCTCGGACGACGGCAGGGAGAAACTGGCGAAGCGGCAGGCGAATGCAGCTGTGGCCCTTTTGCGAATGAACCAACCAGCGAAGGTCTGGCCGCTGTTGAAGCACAGTCCCGATCCGAGAGTGCGAAGTTATCTGATTCATCGCCTTGGTCCGCTGGGAGCCGATGGCCAGTCCATCGTCAATCGCTTGGATCAGGAACCGGACATCGGCATTCGCCGGGCGTTGTTGCTGAGTTTGGGACAGTTTGCGGAGAAGGATCTTTCGCTTGAAGACCGTAAGCCGGTCCTGGAGAGGTTGAAGGCGATTTATAGTGCCGAAGCCGATCCTGGCCTTCATGCGTCGGCAGAATGGCTATTGCGGACATGGAAGGAAGAGGGGTGGCTAAAACAGGAGAATGAGAAATGGGCAAGCGGACGGGTGGCGGGTGGAGCGTGGCGAGTGGCGGGGAAAGGCAAAATGGTCCCTCCACCGTCCACCAATCACACTTTGCCCGGCTGGTACGTCAACACGCAGGGGCAGACGTTCGTAGTGATTCCCGGCCCGGTGAAGTTCACGATGGGATCGCCGGCCACCGAAGTCGGCAGGCAAAATCCCGAGGTTGAACACAAGGTGCGAATCCGACGGACGTTTGCAATTGCCGCCAAGTTGGTGACTTTGGAGCAATATCGCCATTTTGCTGAAGGTTATTCTGGTCCCGCCGACTTCGTTCGGGCTGGGGACTTGCCGCAGGTGGTCATCAACTGGTACACGGCCGCAGCATATTGCAACTGGTTGAGTGAGCAGGAAGGCATTCCGCGGGAGCAGTGGTGTTATCTGCCGAACAAGGAGGGCAAATTCGAAGATGGCATGAGTCTGTCGCCCAACTATCTGAACCTGGCCGGTTATCGGCTCCCGACCGAGGCGGAAATGGAATATGCGACTCGTGCGGGTGCGCTGACGAGTCGGTATTTTGGCGAGTCCGACGAGTTGCTGCCGCAGTATGCGTGGTACACCAGGAACTCGAACGAGAAACCGTGGCCGGTGGGGAGCTTAAAGCCCAACGATTTGGGACTATTCGATGTCCAGGGGAATGCGTTTACGTGGTGTCAGGAAAGCTACAAAGAATACTCCCCAGACAAAGGAGATGAAGCGGCAGAGGACCGGGAAGATGCGGGAGTGGTGAAAAGTACGAATCGCCGTGTGCTGCGTGGCGGATCGTTCAACGATCCTGCGTCGCTCTTGTCGCTCTTCCAATCGTGCATTGAATGTGCCACCGTTCCAAAACTACCGCTACGGATTTCGTGCGGCGCGGACTTTTACCCCTTGATGCTCTGCTGCTTCAGCACATCGAGAGCGACGGCTTCGTACACAAGGCGATTGACACTCTTGGCAAACTGCAGCGTATGAGCCGGGAGTTCCATTCGCTCGCCCAGGACATCCCTTCGACAAGTCAAATAGATCAGGTCAAAAATCATCTGTATAGCGATACCAAGCGCCGTAGAGATGTTCGCAACCGCCGTAATGAGGTTTTTCTCGCGAATAGATGATACCGTAGCTGCGAAATATCCCCAAGATGGTGAAGATTTTGACTTCTCCCTCCGAATCATGAATCACTCTCTCTACATAAAACAATCCTACCCGCCTTTCGACAACGTATTGGAGCGAAATCCAGATGATCCCAAAGAGCACCATGAGGAATTGTGCAAAACAGCCCATTCCCGCATCAGTGTAGAGGTAAAGAAGACCGAGAGTCCAAATTCCACAGAAAACGATAATGGAGAACTTGGTGACAGTTGGAGAATTACATCCGCAATCTGCAGCAGAGTCAGCTTCTTCCCGAGGGTTCATCCGTGACCTCCATTCTCGGATAGGAATAATGGGCATTGTAGCGGGAAGTATCTGCTAATTCAAAACGCGCCTGTTGAATCAAATTGCACAACTGCTGTTGTGGAGGAGAACCTTGCTCTCACAATTCATCCAGCTTGCCTGCTCATGGGAGGCGACCGCGCCAAAGCGGGCAACGTCCATCCATCCGCTTCGTTTGCCAATCTGACCTATTCGGATTTCCTTCTCAGTGCCCAGGCCGTTGCGCCGATAATCGCCAACGCTCCATTGCAGCCGCTCGGCGTAACCATCTGCGATGCCGTTCGGGCTACGCGCGGCGTGGTTTCCACGAATACGAACCTCGGCATCATCTTGTTGCTGGCACCGCTGGCGAAGGCTGTAAATCCGAGAAAAGACATCCATCGGGTTTTATCGGAAACCACCCTGGCAGATGCAAAGCTCGTTTACGAGGCGATTCGGCTCGCTCACCCCGGCGGCATTGGCAAGGTTCAAGAACAAGACATCGCCGATGAGCCGACGCAAACCCTGCGCGAAGTGATGGCGCTGGCAGCGGATCGAGACCTGATCGCGCGGCAATATGTCGATGATTTCCGCGACGTTCTCGAGGACGGCGTGTTTGCCTTGACGGATGGATACATGGAATTCGGCAATGTCGAAGCGGCAATCATTTTTTGCCAGCTTCATTGGCTGGCGAATTATCCCGATTCGCTGATCGTCCGCAAACGAGGGTTGGCGGAAGCCGAGGAGGTCATGCGACGGGCAAAAGAGATCGCAGAAACAGGATTGGCCACTCCGGCAGGACAACATGCCTATGCAGAACTCGACCGTTGGCTGCGTGCGGAAGGGCACTCACGCAATCCCGGAACGAGTGCCGACCTGGTGACGGCTTGCTTGTTCGTAGCGCTACGGGAACATAGGATACACGTTACTTCTCCGTTTCCCTGGGATGAGTTGTCTGCATCATGACTTCCGAACGCTATAAAGTTCACGTCTCGAAGGATTATCTGGTCTTTTGCTCCGGGCACTTCATTTCGTTCGAGGGGAGCAAGTGCGAAAGGCTGCACGGGCACAATTACCGCGCATGCGGTCGAGGTCGAGGGGCCTCTCGACGAGAACTTTTACGTCTTCGACTTCATTGCCTTGAAGAACGCAACCAAGAAGATCGTGGATGAACTCGATCATTACATGCTGTTGCCGACCAAGAACAAGCTCATATTGGTTGAAGAGCAGCAGAAACGGGTTCGCGTGACCTACAAGGATCAGGAATGGATCTTCCCGCGCGGCGATTGCGTGCTGCTGCCGATCGAAAATACAACCGCGGAGATGCTAGCCCGCTATATCGCTCATAGGCTCCTCGCGGACATCCGGGACCAATATGGTTATGTACCGGAAGTGTTACGCGTTGAAGTGGAAGAGAGTTTTGGGCAATCGGCGGAATTCGAGATGACAAGGTGACAAGGTGACAAGGTGACAAGGTCATCAACAATTGTTGATGGACGTATTTTGTCACCTTGTCACCTTGTCACCTTGTCATCTTCCGAACCTTGTCATCTTATTCCGACGGTAACCAGCCCCGCTGCAATTGACCATTCCGTATCCGATAGAACTTCACCGGAGCGAAAGTGGCCAGGTCGGGATGACTGATAACGAATGTGACATTGTCCAGATTGACCGTTTCCCATTGATGCAGGCCGATCAGGATGTCCCCACGCTGAAAGCCGGCCCGTGAGGCGACGGTATCCGCATTCACCTCGGTAACCAACATCCCGCCGTGCAGTTGGGGATTGACCTTCGCTACCGCATCCACACCCACCGATACCCCCTTGATTCCGAATTTCTTCCATACCAGATCGGCCTGGGCCGGGACCGCCAACTTCTCGCCGGCCTTCAACACGAGTTCGGTCTTCACTTCGGCACCGTTGCGACGCACGACCAGAGTAATCTTCTCTCCGGTTGATTTGTCGAGCATGGCCCGCTCGAGATCGAGCGAGCAGCGAATGGTGGTTTCGCCGACTTTCTCGAGCACATCGCCCGATTGAATGCCGGCTTTCGAAGCGGGACTATTGGCTTCGCAGCGTTCCACGACGACCCAGCGCCTTGATCGGGTTGTCTGTCGTATCCATCTCATCTTTCAAGCCGATCCCGTGCGAATTACCGGTGCGACGTTTGATACTCAACATCTCGGTCGCGGTCTTCATCATGTTATCGACCGGAATGGCGAAGCCGATCCCCTGGGCACCGGCCCGGATCGCGACGTTGATGCCGATCAGTTCGCCGTGGATGTTCAACAGCGGCCCGCCGGAGTTGCCGGGATTGATGCTGGCATCGGTCTGAATCAGCGACTTGTAGGATACATCTTTGTTCAGAGTCACGTCGCGTTTCAAGGCGCTGACGATGCCGCGCGTGACGGTGTGTTCGTAGCCGAAGGCGTTGCCGATGGCGATGACCGGCTCGCCGAGCATCAGATCGGTGGCAGTGCCCAGCGGAATCGTCGGGCAGCGGTTTGTTGGTGATCGATCTTGATGATGGCCAGGTCGGCTTCGGGATCGCGGGCCATGACGCGGGCTGGCGAGTGCGGTCCCGTCTTGCAGGCGGACCCGCAATAAGCTGCACGTCATCGACGACGTGATAATTGGTGATGATGTAGCCGCGCGGGTCGATGACGACGCCGGTGCCCATGCCGTTGACGCGATGCTGTGTCAAATTGAGATTGAGATACTTCTCGCGGTTGTCGAAGGTAACGGTCCGTTCGCTGTGAATGTTGACCACCGCTCCCTTGACCCGCTCGACCACTTCGACCAGCGCGGTCCGGCGAAGATTGGTCCCCGGCCGTGCTGGAAATTCATCAGCAGCTGCCGGTGCGATGAAGAGGAAAAAGGAGATGATTTTCAAGAGACAGCGACTTGAGACAGGCATGTTGGCCCCAGTTCCGGGAGACGGCAAATTGGAGGCTCGGCATTCCGTCACCGATGGCCACGCCACTTACCGCGAGAACTGGAATCGACCTGATTCCCCATAAACCTCCATCTTCCCTGGGTTCTCGGATCAACCTATCCACTGTCGGCAGGCCAATCTTACCAATCAATCTTGGCAGACCAATGATTCAGAAAAAGGGCAATGCACCGAAAGTATCAATTATGCCGGATGAATCGTTGTTGTCCGGGCTCAAGAAGTCCCATAGGCTGAGAGAAGCAACAGTTGGCAATGTAGACCGGTCGCTCCGCGACCGGGACTTCCGGTTGCGGAGCAACCGGCCTACACTCTGGGCCGTCAAACGGATGGATTGACTCAAAATGACAGCAAAAACTCCCCGCATGGGACAATTAGAAGCAATGTTGGCCGAGGAGCCTGGCGATGCGGAATTGCACTATTTCCTCGCAATGGAGTATCTCAGTGCCGGAGATGAGGCGGCCGGCACACAAAAGCTAAGAGAATTGACGAACGATTCGATCTATGTCCCAGCGTTCCTCCAGGCGGGACAGGTAATGGCCCGGCAAGGACAAGTGAAGGAAGCTTGCTATATTTTGCGACGGGGAATTGAGCTTGCTCAAAAGCAAGGAAACAGCCATGCGCAGGGCGAAATGCAGGGACTGCTCGATAGCCTCGAATAGTGTTGTGGCTTGAGCGTTGTAGGTCAGGACTTCGATCCTGGCCAAACCGGAGAACGAGTAGATCAATGCCAGATGACCTCATCCTTGCCATTGCGTCTGGAATGCCAGTATCATTAGTCGAAATCACCTGTTTGGGAATTGACATCAATGCATCAGGTGCCCACAACAAAAGAACTGCTCTGACAGCAGCTGCATACGCCGGGAATTCCAACCTCATCAGAGAGCTTGCGTAAAACGGCGCTAAATTGGATCACTTCGATGAATCTGGGATGCCAGCATTACTTGAAGCCGCCAGCATGGGCCATGAAGGTGCCGTACAGACACTGCTTGAACTCGGTGTGGACATCGAAACAGAAAGCGGCGGTGGTTCTACTGCATTAATGGTCGCAGCCGCATGGGGTAATTCCGAAGTAGTAAGACTCTTGCTTGCGCAAGGTGCCGATATTAATCATTGCGACGCTCGCGGGGGCACTGCTCTAATGATTGCAGAAGAAAAGGAACAGAAGCACGTTGCGGCAATACTGAGAGAGGCCGTTGCCGCAAGTCAGACCACCCATATTCGGCCTGACGGGACCACAACTGACCACCAAGGTTACCGATGAACAGTCTTGCCGATCAACTGCCTCCTGAGATCGCCCGCCAAATCCATCCCAAATGGCGCAAAAATGAAGCGGATTACTGGGTCCAGCGCGACCAACTCCTTGCTCCATATCAGGGCCAGTGGATTGCCTTTGCCGATGGAATCGTCCTCGTTGCCGCGTCTACCCCGATGGAGGTGTTCCTTGCCATCCAAGGTTCACAACAACATCCATTCGTGATTCGCGTCGGCTACGAGAACAAGCCTGGGTATCGCATCCGTCGGACCTGCTTTGCCTATGACAATGCTTATTCTGGCCCGGCCCTTCCGGTAGTCGATATTGAGTTTCGCGCAACCAGCGGGTCGTCTGGGGTGGTTCTGGATCGCGTCATCCTCGACACAGGAGCCGACGCGACGACTCTGCCGTGGCCGGATTGTCAGCAACTCCATCTCGACCCGGCTTCAGGTGTGCCCGGAGTGATTACGGGTGTAGCAGGCGGCAGGGCGGTGACAGTTGGCTTTCTGATCTGGGTCTGGCTGGACGGTCAGGAGTATCCCTGTCAACTTCAAGGAGACTTCGTAGGTCAGGAGCGAATCCTCGGCCGGGATGTCTTGAACTACCTGGAGGTTCTGTTCCGCGGGCCGGTGGGAGAAATCGTCTTCAATCCTTAACGAGACAGGGCCGGGTTTTATCGGGCTCCTTTTACTCAATTGGGACAGGCTCCGAGGTCATGAGAAGTATCCAGATGTTGCCGCGGACGGAAATCGCCAGCGCGAGTTGTTGCCGTTGAGCCTGGTCGATTGGGCGCGGGCGACAACTTGATCCTCTAAGCGCTTTATTTCAGCAAATCCTCCGGTTTCACACCCTTCTTGTGGCCGCCGAAACTGAAACGCGACGGCTCAAAGGTTCCGACTAAGTCCACACACGACTTACTGGGGATCTTGTCTTCCAATCCCAGAGTCCAGTAAACGGCATTCACCAACATTCGTCTTGTGCCTTCCACTTGCAGATCCTGGGAAGCACCCATTGTGGTATTGAAGATGCGGGCGGACTTGCCTGAGTCGGTTTCAAAGGTCTTGGTCCAGGCGACCGGCATCATGGGGTCGTTCTTTTTGCCGACAACCGCCTTGGAGTCGGGCTCGAGTGTTTCGGTAACTTCACCCATCACCAGCGGCGTGCAATTCTTCAGCGGCAGATTCACGGTGTAGACATCAGTCTTGCCAAAAATCTCTCCTTCCTTGATGCCACGCAGAATGGGATGCTTTTCCTGCCCTGTGGCGAAGAGGCCGCGCGTGCCTTCTTTGCCGTGGTGCCCGTGGTGGTTGACCCAGGTTTCGCCGAGCACTTGCCGGCCAAAGCCGCCGTCCCAGGTTTTGCTGGTCCAGGTGTATTTGCCGTATTCTTTACTGTTGGTGTTGAACGAGTGCGTTGCGGTTCGCATGCCCAAGATGGGCTTGCCCGATTGAACATAATCGACGATGTATTTCATCTGCTCATCGGGCAAATCGCGGAATCGCAGGAACACGATCATCAGATCGGCGGTTTTGAGCGCTTCCAATCCAGGAATGTTGTGGGTCTCGCCGGGATTGATCGTGCCATCCTTTTTGTCTATAGCGAAGAGAACCGTACACTTGAAGCCGTGATGTTTGGCGAGAATCTTCGCCAGTTGCGGCAACGATTCTTCGGAGCGATATTCCTCATCGCCACTGACGAGGACGATATGCTTGCCCTTTCCAGGGCCATCGCCGCCTTCGAGAACGATCCACGGATCAGCGCTCTGTGCGGATGTTGGAAGAACAAATAGGGTGGCCACGAGGAGAGTTCGAATCGAATTCATGGATGTTGAATCTTTATTGGAGAGAATGGGGTAAATTCAGCTTGAGTCAGTATATGGGTAGGATCGACGAGCGACAGATCGAGTTCCAACCTCTCTGATTCCATTCGATCAAACACCAGAGGAAGCAATGAAGATCGGGGTCATCAGCGATACTCACGATCGGGAAGCAGCGATCACTGCCGCCATAGCCCGGCTCCGCAGTGAGGAGGTCCAATTAATCCTCCATTGCGGCGACATCGAGTCTCCTGAAACGGTTCACCTTTTCAAGGATGTTCCGACGCACTTTGTATTCGGAAACTGGGATAGGGATCAAAGCCGATTGCAGCAGGCGATCGATACCGTGGGCGGAACCGCCAATGGCACATTCGGGTATTTGGAACTCGCGGGTAAGAAAATCGCCTGGATTCATAGCCATTTACGGGGTCATTTGCGCACTTTGGAAACCGATGGTGGTCTTGATTACTTGTTCTACGGCCACAGTCATGAGAAGGAAATGCACCGCACCGGCAAGACTCTGGTGGTCAATCCTGGGGCGATCTTTCGAGCGAACCCCAAAACGTGCCGCGGTGGTCAATCTCCTGACCGATCACGTGAAATGGCTGGTCGTTTGACGTCACTCTCGATCGGGAATCAGCTTGCGAAAATTGATCCATTGCACCTCGAACCGTCCCTGAGAAACGACGGAACCAAATGCGTGATCGACACCGCCGGCCTCGGCAACTTGTTCCCAGTCATAAGGGGCCTGGAGATCGACCGATTTCAGCATGACTAATGAAGCAGCATTTCCTGCGATCGCAACCCGGGCGGCAATAGAATCGCTGGTCACTTGCCAGGAGTGGGGCAAGGCATCGACATTATCATCGTCGCCACAGCAGAACGAGAATGCGTCCAGAATGGCGATTCCCTTCTCCGGCATATCCAGGGGATGATCGATAATAGGAGCATCTCCGAGCAAATGATGCAAAAGGACTGCATTGATTTGCATGGTGCGAATTGCCAGCCAGTGCGATTGCTCTTCCTGAAGTTGATGGGCGCGATGGTAAGTGCGGATCGCATCCGCGAGAGGGCCGCCGCCGGGGACAAGTAAGTTTCTCGAAGCGGAATGTTCCGCCAGCCAGCAGCGCAATCCCAAACCCAGTTCTGGTAAGTCAAGCAGACTCCCGCCTACTTTGATGACCGTCAGCGAGTCTCGTTCGGCATTCATGTTCGGAAGTTAGTTGCAAAGAATGTCTTGCGGAATTCGGTAATGTTACTATACTACCCTTGCTTCGGGAATCCGTAGAAGAGTTGTTCATGCTGTGGTGACATTTCCGTTATCCTCCATCTCACTCCCTATTCATCCTAGATCAATCGATCGCTGAAGCGACGTCGGGGTATGGCATCCACCCACTTCGGGTCAAGATGTCTGCGCCTGGCATTTTTTTGAAGGAGGCCCTTCGTGGCCAGAAAGTTGTACGTCGGTAACTTGGCTTATTCCATGACCGACAGCGATCTCACGTCGATGTTCGAGGCTTACGGAACCGTTCAGTCCGTCCAGGTCATCATGGACCGTGAAACGGGACGCTCGAAAGGATTCGCGTTCGTCGAAATGGGCAGTGACGCCGAAGCCCAAGCAGCCATTACGGCTCTGCACGACCAGGAAATGAACGGTCGAAAACTGACCGTCAATGAAGCCAAACCCAAAGAAGACCGAGGCGGTGGCGGCGGTCGCAGTGGTGGCGGCTACGGTGGCGGTGGTGGTCGTAGCAGCGGTGGTGGCGGCGGCTACGGCGGTGGCGGCAGCAGGCGATACTAAAACTCTTGAATCCCAGGTTCCAGGTTCCGAACAAATCGTTCTCGACGGTTTCTTTTTGACTTGGAACCTGGAACAATCGACTCACGTTCTCTACATTCCCTACTTCTTTTCCTTCTTCTTCGCTACATCGTAACAGAATAAATTGCCTTGATCTCGCAAGTACAACCCGCCGTTGGCGACCACAGGGTGCGGCCAAGCCTGTATCTTGCTGCGCTGGGGTTGCTTGAAACGACCCTTCTCTCGATAGCCTTCCGGCGACGGCTCGACCAGCGCTACACCTCCGTCGAAGCCTCGTACATAAAGTCGGCCATCGGCATAACAGATCGACGCGGGCCCGACTGAGCGATCGGTCCACTTTACTTTGCCGGTGGCGAATTCAGCACAGAACAAGCCCGGTCCCGAGGTTCCGTAGAGATAATCGTCCACCAGCACGGCCCCGCCGATGCTCGGTGCGATGGTTTTGCCGAAGTAGATTTCTTTCGCGTTGACCTTCGCTTCAGCCGAATGGAGTTCCACCAGGCCGCCGCCGGTGCGCGACCCGGAAGAAAAGATGCGATGATCGCGGATCACGGGCGTCATGATGTTGGCTCCGGGATCGACCGTTCGGCCGTAGCGCCAGAGGGATTTGCCGGTGTCAGCATCGACACCGACCAATCCGTTGCGGAGAAATTGAACGTACTCCTTCTTCTTGCCGTCATTGACAACCACGATCGAAGCGTATTCCGCATTGTCGCCCCCAGGAACCTCCGACTTCCAAACAAGATCCCCATTACTCTTCTTGAGGGCGACCAGCGTTGCCCGGGTGCCGCCCGGCGTGCAGACAACCACGTCGCCATCGACCAGGACCGACTCGGAATAAACCCACATGCCCGGCTTGCCGTTGAAGTCCTTGCGCAGATGCTTTGCCCATAACACGGTGCCTTTTGTATCCAGACAGACGAGTTCCCCATCCGATGCCAGGCAGTACATCCGATCGCCGTCGATGGTGGGCGTCGATCGTGTGCCTGGATACTGGGGGCCGCTGTTCTTGCCGACCGCGCCGATTGCTTTTGACCAAATTTCTGTGCCTGTCTTTTCGTCGAGAGCCAGCGCAAATTCTTCTTCTCCCTTGGTGGTTTGCAGGTAAACCCGGCCCTTGGAGATTGCCGGTGCCGAATAACCGGTACCGATATCCTTGGCGGTCCAGCGCAACGGTGGCCCATCCTTCGGCCATTCCTGGAGCAATCCGGTCTCCTTGGAGACACCGCTGCGATGGGGCCGCGCCACTGGGGCCAATCGTCCGAATGTGCTGAAGACGCACCAATCAAACCGACCATAAAGATGGAGCAATACGGTTTCATGGAATCCCTTCGTCGGAAAAGTCGAGATGAAGTTACAAGCCAACTATATTATATTGAGATGGTTGACCCTACTTTCCACTTTCCCTGCCGATAGTTCAGGGTATTAGAGACATTGGAAGATCTTTGCCGGATTTCCGGGAGGCCTTGGAAAACTGTCAGCCCGAATGGTATCAAGAAATCGGCGACTCAATACGTGTCTCGTTCCAAACATTGCAGATCCAGAGTGAAGCTTTGCGTGACGGGCTTGCCGCAGACCTCAAACGGCATGGATACAATGTCGAGCGTTCTGGTGAACTGATTTGGGCTATTGAAGAACTTCGGAAGCTGAAAGCCGAAATGCTGAAAGACTGGCCGTGGGAAGATAGGCCGTTTCCCCCCTTGAATCGACAACTGGTTCAAGAATCCAGGGCGGCTTTTGTGCGTGGTGAAGGTGAATTTGTTACCGACATGATTCGTCGTCTGGAATCCTGCGATTTTCGGTCGATGACACAACATCTCCGGACCACTTGATTGTCGTGACTGTGACAGATGGTTAACGGTTGGGAAATCGATTCCCCTCAGCTATGGAAGCCTACTCCGTCGGCTTCTCCCGCGCAGGCTGGCGGTTGCGAAATAGTTCCATCCGGGCTTCGTACTCTTGCCGGCTCTTGTCGTCGGAAGCAAGCTCGATCGCCTTTTCGCTCCAGTTGACGGCCTCGGAAAACTGGCCCACTTCGGCATGAGCGCAGGCCAGGGTGTCCACAAACCCGGGCGTTTGCCATTCCGTTAACTCGCACGCCCTGGTGGCGCATTCCAGCGCCCGTCGGCCGTTGCGGAAGTTGGGGTCGGGGGCTGTGCTCCAGACCCAGGCGAGATAGTTGAACGTCGCGGCATCGTCGGGCTTTCGCTTCAATGCCTCCATGTGATCGCGGACCGCTTTCCCATACTCCTTGTTGAAATAGTAAAGCATGGCCCGGCGATTGAAGAGCCGCATCGAATCGGGATTGAGTCGAATGGCCTCGTTCAGGTCGGCCAGAGCCTCCACCCGGCGTCCCAGTTTGTAAAGGCTCTCCGCTCGATACTCGTAACTGGGGCCGTTCGATCCGTTGAGGCGAATGGCTTCATTGAAATCGGCCAGGGCCGCTTCGTGCTCTCCGCGGTCGGCATAGACCAGGCCACGCCCGTTGCGAACCCAGGCCCACTGGGCATCGAGTTCGATCGCCTTGGTAAAGTCCGCTATCGCTGCTTCCGTGTCGTGTTGCGACCAGTGGGCACTGGCGCGTCGATTACAGGCGTAAGCGTTGTTGGGATCGCGTGTCGAGCGCCTCGGTGAAATCGGCGACGGCTTTCTCGTGTTCATCGCATTCCAGAAACAAATCGCCGCGCCAGATGTAGTAGTCCACGCAGCCGATCGGATCGATTTCGATCGCCTTCGAGAAATCGAGTTGCGCGGACTCCGATGCCCCGCGTGCGGCATTGATTCTGCCGCGAAGTGCCAGCAGGTCGGCGCGGGCAGGATCGATGTTCAGACCCTTGTTGCAGTCGGCAAGTCCCTCGGTGTATTGCTTTTGACGAAGAAAGTATTGAGCGCGGTCATAAAGGGCCTGGATATCGTCCGGTTTGAGACGGATGGCCTCGTCCATATCGGCGATGGCGCGGGCCAGGTTGCCGCTATCGGCATGGGCATAAGCGCGATAGCGAAAGCCGACCGAGACATCCGGGCGCAGCTTGATCGCCTCTGTGAAGTCGGCGATCGCCTCCTTCCAGTTACCGGCCTTGAGCCGATCCATGCCCCGATTGAAGAACATTTGCGCATCGGGCGGCGCTGCGGATTGATCGATCGCCATAATATCTTTGCCTTGTCCTGGCTTGGTCCTTATCACTGCCTGAATTCGAAAAAAGACTAACCACAAAATCACAGCACGGCCGAGCCGGAACCAAATGAGGCGAAGGCTCGCCGTAGGCGAGCGTCGGGGCGTTAGCCCGACGTGGACTGCATCTGCCGAAGCCAGGCATCATTCCACCGGACATTTGTCGCTTGAATTGAATCCAAGCAGTAGAGGGTGGAGCCCACGTCGGGCTAACGCCCCGACGCTCGCCTTCGGCGAGACATCGCCCAAAATCTCTGTAGTACAGTGCGGCAGCTTGGCCGAGCTGTGACTCTGTGGCCCCCTCCTATTTCGATCGTTCCGCCGGTATCCAAATCACAGGAAGCTGAAGCTTGCGAGCGCTGGCGTTGTACTTCGCCAACTCGTCGCCTTTGAGGTTTTCCATCTGCCCCACGTAAACGCTCAGCTCTTTCTCCAGTTCTGTCTGCGCTTCCGACGCTCCTTGCGTTATCGGACCATCCGCTGAACGAACGGTTTCCAGCAGAAAACCCAGCTGAGAATATAGCTTCGCGCCACCTTTTTGCGCGAGAATATCGTAGCTCACCTGTGCCTTCGGGTTATGGAGTCTGGCCTCGATTGCGTCCACGCGCTCGCCCAGCACTCGCCCCAGTTTCAAGAGTCCCTTTGCTTTCGGTTCCTTCGCCAGTAACTCGGTTTGCAGATCGACCTGTTTCCGGATCGATCGAAGCTGGGCCACCATCGTGCTTACCTTGCTGATGTCGTCGCGCAGCTCCAGGGCGATCTTTTCCTGTTCCTTGGCCTCCGCAACGATAAGGTTCTGCATCGGTCGGCGCGTCAACCATTCCTTCGTGTCCGAATCCGGCTTCTTCTTCGGGTCGGCCTCGCGCGGGGCGATCTCGAGTGCCTCCGTACCTTTCTTGATGGCAGCGATCCCTTGAGGCTCCTCCACTCGCGGGTCCATCAGCACTTCGACCGTTGTCGTGAGTACTTTGCCATCGACCGTCAGGAGCACCTTGTAAATGCCGGGCGAAACCAGAGGCCCAACGGTCGGGTCACCGCCGTCGATCTTGGCCTTCGGAATAATATCGGCCCCGCGATGCGTCAAATCCCAGACAAAACGGTTGACGCCAGGCTCCGAAGGAATTTCAGGTTTCTTCGGTTCCAGATCAGCGCCATCCGGGCTATCGTCGTCCTCGGCATCGGATTCGGGTTTGCCGTCCTTCCCGTCGATAAGGTTAACTCGCTTACCCTCGCTGTTGAGAATCTCGATGGTGATCGGCTTCTTCGGCTTACTCTTGAGAAAATATTGGATGTTCGCACCCTTGGCCGGGTTCTCTCCCACACCATGAAGTTCATGACCGCTTACAATACCATGATAACGCCAACGTAGCGGCGGATTGAATGGAAAACAAATGAGAAGTTTTCTCCGCAATGTTCGGCTTCCATTCGCGTAGCGCCGTCAAGTCGTCCAGAATCCAGATCGATCGACCCAGCGTACCCACGACCAGATCCCGATCTTTCACCACTAGATCGTGAACTGCAACTGTGGGCATATTGAGTTGTAATGGCTGCCACATTTCCCCATCGTTCAGCGAAAACATTACTCCGCGCTCGGTCCCCAGATAGAGCAGCCCCTTGCGTCTCGGATCTTCTCGCACAACATGAGCATATGTCTCGGCGGCGAGCGTTTCGGTAATTCTCTTCCAGGTCTTGCCATAATCGTTCGTTTTCCAGATATACGGCTGCACATCATCGAGTCGGTGAGCATCGGCCACCAGGTAAGCGGCCCCACGGGAAAAAACAGACGGCTCAATACAAACGACGGTGCCCCAATCCGGAAAATCCGGGATATTCGCGGTCACGTTGTCCCAGCGAATGCCACCATTTTGGGACACGTGGACCAAACCATCATCGCTGCCGGCCCACAAGATTTTCGGGTCGAGCGGTGACTCCGCAAGGGCAAAGACCGTGCAATAGACCTCAACGCCGGTATTATCCCCTGTGATCGGTCCCCCAGCCCACCTCTGTTTATTCTTATCATCGCGAGTCAAGTCCCCACTCACTTTATCCCAGGTCATCCCGCCATCTTTGGTGCGAAAAACGACATTCCCGGCATGATAAACGACTTTCGGATTGTGTTTTGAAACAACAATCGGCGCAGTCCACTGAAACCGATACTTCAGGTCTTCCGCGCCGTGTCCCGATGCCGCGTAAGGGTAAATGCTGATGGGCCGAGCCTGGCGCGTTCGATGATCGTAGCGGCGAAAGATAGCCGCCATATTCGCCCGAATAGACGATGTTGGCGTTGGCGGGATCCGGAACCGAAAAGCCGGTCTCGCCGCCGCCGACGTTATACCAATCGCTCAGCAGAATCCCCGAAGCATTGAGCGAATTGCTCGGTCCCGAAGCGGTTCCAAGATCCTGCATGTTCCCCATCACGCGATAGGGGATGCTATCGTCGCAATTGACGTGATAGAACTGCGCGATGGGCAACGGCGGCGCGGTCCAGGTGACACCCCCGTTGGTCGAGATGTCCACACCGCCGTCATTGCCGTTAATCATGCGTTTCGGATTTTTTGGATCGATCCAGAGATCGTGATGATCGCCGTGGTGAGGCCCCTTGACCCTGCGAAAATTCTTGCCGCCATCGATACTCTTGAGCAACGGAACCTGCGGCGCATAGATGACATCGGCGTTAGTGGGATCGACGGTTAATGTGGAGTAATACCAGGCCGCGCTGACGAATGGCCCTGTCACCCGTTGCCAGAGTCCAGTTTTGACCGCCATCGTCCGAGCGAAACAGGCCCGCCATTTTCCGCTTCGACTATGGCGTAGACTCGTTTCGAGTCCGATGGAGCCACTGCGACTCCGATTTTTCCGTACGGGCCATCGGGTAAACCGGCCCCGGTTTTGGGCTTTTCTGAATCCGGGCCCGAGTTTCTCCCAGGTATCGCCGCCGTCGCGGGAGGTATAAAGCCCACTTCCTGGTCCGCCGCTGGTAAAATCCCAGGGCTTGCGTCGAGTTTGCCACAATCCCGCAAACAGAATGCGGGGATTGTTGGGATCGAAACAGACATCCGAAGCACCGGTGTCGACATCCTTGAAAAGCACGCGCTCCCAGGTCTTACCGCCGTCTTGCGTGCGATAAACGCCGCGTTCTTGATTCGGTCCAAAAGCATGCCCCAAAACTGCGGCAAACGCGATATTTGGATTTTTTGGATGCACAATCATCGTGCCAATGTGCCCGATTTGCTTCCAGACGTGTTTCCAGGTCTTCCCGGCATCCGTGGATTTGTAAATCCCGTTCCCCGCAGCGACATTGCCTCGGATATTTGCCTCCCCCTACCCACGTAAACCACATTCGGATCGGACGGGGAAACAGCGATGGAGCCGACCGATGAAGCGGGTTGTTCATCGAATATCGGGTTGAATGTTATCCCGCCGTCTTCGGACTTCCAGACCCCTCCACCGGCGGTCGCCGCGTAATAGGTGAAAGGATCGCCGGGAATCCCGGCAACCCGGCAAACTCTGCCGCCGGCAGCCGGGCCGATCGAGCGATACTTCAGATGAGAAAACTCCGGAGGGGCCTTCGGTGAAGGCGGATCGGCGAGAGCACAGGGGGCAATCGTGCGAGGGATAAACAAACAGGACAGGCGCAGGCTCATGGTGATATAACTCGGAATGCGCAATTCGTGTTGATTTATTGAAAGAATAATAGCGGAAGTCTTCCCAACCTGCACATACTTCCTGGATGAAAAAATTATCCCAAAATACTCAGGTTCGCGAAAACGCCGCGAGCAATCGTCAAATTCTGTAGCAATTTGTAGCACAACATTCGTAAATTCGTCCATTCGTATTAATTATCAAAGACGCAAGACCCCATGTTTCGTAGCAATTTGTAGCATGGCATTCGCAAATTCGTCCGTTCGTATTAATTATCAAAGACGCAAAACCCATTTTTTGTAGCAATTTGTAGCATGGCATTCGCAAATTCGTCCGTTCGTATTAATTATCAAAGATGCACAATCCATTCTTGTAGCAATTTAGTGCTCTGCGCCGGGTTTCGGGCTCCATCTGAAAGTAACTTCGCCAGAATATCAAATCAATAATCGTTGGATTGAGGCGAAGTTTCTTGGAAGCACGGCATTGGTTAGTTCATTAGTATTTACGATCATTGATGTAAGGGCCAATTTTTGGTGGACCCATTCACTGTTCCTATCATACTATTATACTGAAAGTATGTTCAAACGCAAAGCGCATCGATCCGGAATATACTTCACGCGGTAAAAAATGAGCCGTTCTCGGTGTGTCAGAACCAGCCTCGAAGCCATCGGCTGGAGCCTCGCTGGCGCGTCGGGTTAACGATAGTACCTTATTCCCATAGACCAGCAAACCGCAGGTGGGTCGTTGTTAACCCAAGCCGAGCGAGGGCCCAGCCGATGGCTTTCGAGGCTGCTGTGAACGGGCACTATGGTTGAACCTTTTCTTTTTTCGACGACTTCGGAATCGCCAGATCGATGAGTTGTGGCTCGATGACCTTTCCCTCCGTTAAACTTCCCGGTGTAACTACGACACGATCCTCCTTCTTGAGGCCATCCTTAATTACGTACATCTCCTCATCGGCGGAGTCCACTTTGACATAACGCCCTTCAATTTTGTTCTCCGAATTGACAACCCAGACCCGCGATCTCTCTTGAACTTGTTTCACCGCACTTATCGGGACGAGAAGCCCTGGATGCGGAGCACTCGTCGCGATCCGAACCCGGACAAACATGCCCGGCAGCAACCATTGTTTCGGATTTGCCAACTCGGCACGAAAGGAAAACGTTCCGTAGATGTGTTCACGGTTGGGGGATATGAAATTGAGGGTCGCAGTATTGTGGATAACCCTTGTCATCGCCCAGTGCTAACCCGACAGGCATCTTCACATTTTCTTCGCCTTTTTTCCTATCCTGAGCGGTTTGCCTGAGTTTCAAGAACGCTTTCTCGTCCACATCAAAGTAAACATAAATGGGATCGGTTGAGACGATCGTGGCGAGCGTCATGTCATCTTTGACCAGATTGCCCTCGGTATAGTAGACTCGACCGATACGACCATCAATCGGCGCGGTGATTTTGGTAAAAGCCAGGTTTAACTTGGCCACGGCAACGACCGCCTTGGCGACCGCCAATTTCGCCCCGGCCTCCTCGAACTCGGCCAGATTTTTCTCGTAATCTTCCTTGGAAATGACTTTGGTTTGGAACAAGGCTTGGGCACGCTCCACGTTCTTTTTTTGAGTTGTGACTTGTAGTGCGGCAAGCGCAACTGCGCCTGAGATTGGTCGAGTGCTGCCTGATAGGGTCGAGGGTCGATTGCAAAAAGCAGGTCGCCCTTCTTGACCGTCTCTCCTTCCTTGAAATGGATTTTGTCGATGAAGCCCGTAGCCCGGCTGCGAAGGTTAACACTTTGCGGAGCTTCGGCTCGGCCTGCGAAATAGGCATAATCGGTTACTTCTCGAACCAGCGGTCGAGCCACCTGGACCTTGGGAGGTTCAGATCGGCTCACCTCCGGGGTGAGAATGAGCAATAAAAACGAGGACGAAATGAGTCGAAGGTTCATCGGATACTCCGTGAAGAAGGGAAAAAAGCTCTTCGGAGGGGATGGAGTTGTTGAACTCACCAATCGTTACTCTATCCGATTTTTTTGAAGCGTCATGAGTTGCGGCTTTGCGACCGGCGGTTGAGTGAGAATAGTTTTGAGTTGAACTGCGGATCGGCACATCGCCGATTCGGCATGTCCCTGCCAGGTGAAGAAACCGAGCACATCCGTCGCCCGACCGGGTAAAGCTGCGACCACGACCGCGATTTGTCGGCCGTCGGGCGCTTTGACCTCAGCTTCGACGACTCCTCCTCCATTGAAGACCGGAACGGCGACGATCGACATGGCGGTATTCAGGAATGGCCGAGCAAAGGCAACCTGCGTCACCGCTGCGCGCACGGTTGCCGTGTGTGGACCGGGAAACTCGACCACTTTACGAACCGTTCCCAGTTCGTCGATGAGCGCTTCACGTAACTTGGCGGATAAGTTGATCTGACAAATCTCCTCGTAGGAGCCGGCGCAACATCTCCCGCTCTCCAGCCGACCGGCTCAATGAGGAAGGAATCGATGTCGCCAAACGCCTCCAGCCCGCTGCCGCCCGACTCAACGACGCGCGGCCGTATCAGCGACGCTCGAACATCTTTGTTGTGTAATTGCGAATAGTCGCTCAAATAGCCGGTTCGCGTCGGATCGAGCTGAGTGCAGCCTGTCGTCAGCGCGATCAGGACGCCCAACATCAAGAATCCGGCACTTTTGTGATATTTCAATCGAGACAGGGATGCGACGGCCGTCTGTACGAGTTTCATCGTTTCCTCCGATTGTGGGATTCGCTCCTTCAAGAACATGCAAAAGATCCCGCGTGTACCGGCACAAGCGCAGTCAGAGAAAAGGGGGCTTTGAGAGAAGCGTACACGACGATATTCGGAGGTGAAGTGATTTGATTGAAGTCAGGCACGTCATCCGCAAAAAATGATCTCGGAAAATCGGGATGATCGACTTTTTCGGCAGATGTATCGGCGGGATTCGAACAGCGCCAAGCTGACGCGAAGCGTCTGCTGTCTTTGCACTCTGAAAGAGTGCGCCATCAAAGCCCAGGGTCGCGGTACTCCGCGCACCCTGGGAAACTTTCACCGCGCAAAAGAGGGTGTCCGCACTCTGGGGTCAGGGCGTCGAAGCTCGAAGTCAGCGGTTTGCGACCAAGGTTTCCCAGGGTGTGCCGAGTACGGCAACCCTGGGCTGTGTTGGCGCACTCCTTCAGAGTGCAAAGACCGAAGACGCTGCGCGTCATTGAAGTTTCTATTCGGTGCGACCTTCCGAGGGTGAAATCGGATCGCGCGGCCATACCTCATCCATGCCAACCTCCCATTGTCCTATCCCGACACTCACGACGATAACACCTTTTCGCTGATCGACGCGCGTGATTTTCCCCATTTTGCCGAATCGCGGCGTCCAGACCGATTCACCGGGTTGCAGCTTTAGCCGCCACTCGCGCAGTGCTGCCACGTCCGCGGCTTGCTTTTCCAACTCGGCCTTTTTCTTGACGAATTCTTCGCGCTGTTGTTCTGCTTCATGTTGGGCTGCCATCGCCGTCGTCTTGGCCTTCTCCGCTTCTTCGCGAAGTTGTTGCAGACGGGTCAGTTCGGGCGTTTTTCCTTTTCGCCTCCGCAGATATTTCTGCGCCCGTAACAGGAGTTTCTTGGGTAACTTGAGTCGACGGGCGATCTTCAAGGCGTTGCTCATGCCGAATTGGCCGATGTGCAGCCGATAGGTCGGCTTCAAGCGTCTCGATGTCGAATTCCACTGCACCATTCTCGGCATTCTTGTTGGAAAAGGCATAGGTCTTCAAATCGCCAAGGTGCGTCGTCACCATCGCCCGGCAATTGATGGAGCCGAGTTGATCGAGAATCGCTCGCCCCAGGGCAGCTCCTTCGGTGGGATCGGTTCCCGCGCCGAGTTCATCGAAGAGGATCAGACTGCGATCGGTGGCTTGTTCAAAAATGGATGCGATTCGAGAAATGTGCGAGCTGAAGGTGCTCAATGATTGTTCCAGACTTTGTTCATCACCGATGTCTGCGAGGATATGATCGAAGATCGGTATCGCACTTCCTTCGGTCGCCGGAATGTGCAGGCCGGACTGAGCCATCATTGCGAGCAATCCGACGGTTTTGAGCGCTACGGTTTTCCCGCCTGTATTGGGGCCGGTGATGACCAGGATGTTGAACCCTATCCCCAGCCTGACTTCGATCGGAACGACTTTTTTGGGTGGTTTGATTAGTGGATCGGCGGGATCGCCAGGTGCAACGTGGCGGAAGAAATGCTCGAGGAGCGGATGTCGGGCGGAGCGCAGCCATAGTCGGCCCTCGGTATTCAAGTCCGGCGGCGACATCTCGAAATCGCGCGAATACTTCGCCTTGGCAGTAATCAGATCGAAGCGGGCGAAAATCTGCATCGCCACATTCACCTGTCGGGAGACTCTACCTACTTCCGCGCTGAATTTGCGCAAAATCCGGCGGATTTCTCGATCTTCATCGGCCTTCAGAACGGTTCGTTCGCGCTGAGGTGTGCGATACATGCAGGCTCAATAAAGATCGTCTCGCCGGTACTGCTGGTGCGATGAACGACGCCGGGAATCTTTTGGCGATGATTGGCAGCGACAGGCAAAACGTAATGATCGCCATTCACCGTGGCATTGGGATAGCGAAGGATCTTGCGGAGTTCCGGATCGCGCAGCAGCCGGCGAATTTCGGATTGGACTCGATCTTCGAGAACTTCCAGTTGTTGCCTGATTTTTGCCAGTTCGGGGCTTGAAGCATCCAGCACATGACCGCGCCCGTCGATGCAGCCAGTGATGTTTCGCGCGATAGGGCCAAGGTCTTCAACGGGGGTCAATAGATCAATAAGCCCGTTGAATCGACCCTCGAGCCTCATTCGGTAACGATACACGGCCCCGGTCGCGATCAGGGTATCGGCAACATGGAGAAGTTGCTCGGCACTTAACATCGTTCCGATGGCAGCGCGCCGGACCAGGAGCCGGACATCGTGAATCCCGGTCAGAGGCGGCGATTGTCCAGAGGCCAGGGCATCCGCCATCTCGGTGACGAGCGCGATCTCCGCGCGGATGGCAGCGAGTTGCGTGGAGGGTTCGACCTGCCGGGCGGCCTCCTTGCCAAGGGAAGTCACGGCATATTCCGCGAGAAGCTCGCGGACTTTGTCGAACTCCAACAATTCGATAGTATGAGCGTCCATGAGATCGGGTTCGATGAGCAACATATTGAAGCTGACAGCACGCACCGTTAACCGGTTCGCGTGTTCATGAAGTGAATTGTAGGAGTTGGGAGTTAGGAGTTGGGAGTTGAGATATTTTCTTCGTTTGCGTGTTGAAGGTTGTTTGGAATTTGCTGATTGTGATTTGGAGTTTTTGTGCAAAGCCGCTGGGCCTTGGCTTATTTCGCAAGTCGGCTCCGTAAGCGAATCGTGAGAATTGCCCGATCGGGTTGACTGCGGCGTGGTAATCTCGAAGCGATCGAGGATTTTAAGATTCTCTGCGATTGCGTCGATTTGCGGCAGAAATAAACCGGCATCGGAATGCTGGGTCCGGGCCAGAAAGTCTGCTACTTCTTTGCGATTGGTTTGCAGATATTCCCGCCAGCTTTTGGCGGATATTCGCAGGAACGGCACTTCGCCATCGGTTTTTGCCGGGATCGGGTTTCGCAATTCAAATCGCTCGATAACGCCGGGAGAACTTGCGAACAGAAGATAATGGTTCTTGGCAGCAAACGAAGGCCTGAATCCTGCGGGAAACGCTTCTTCGTGGTGGATCGACCGAATCTCCACTTCGCCTTGTTTGGTCGTTTCAACCTTAATTCCTGGGGTGAACTCGGCGAAAACGAGCAATTTGTTCAGAGCAGTAAGGATTGCCTTCTCCGCCTTCCGCCCCGATTCAGAATCCTTGATTTTCAAAGCAAAGCCCAATTGGGGCACCCAGGTTTTATCGTTGGCGAAGGGCGGCGCGATCCAGAATCCCCAATCCGGTCCTAACTCCGAGCCAAGCAATTGGAGATTTCCCCGTCCCAGAAATTTCTCGCCTGCGGACATGATGGCACTGGACACTTTGTTGCGCGTGGATTCGTCGCAGAAGCCGCTGAAAACTTCGGCCAATGCGGCAATATCCGTTCGAGAACTCATGGCGAACAGGCAATCGTCGGGGATGGCATTCCAGACTTCGGATGAGTTTCCCATCTCCTGGAAAAATCGCCGGGCGGCCTTGGGCATGTCCTGGGTGCGAACTCGGATCGAAAAGTTGACCTCAAAATCTTTCTGCACATTGATCGACAACGCCACCCCATCGATCGCTTTCCAGTATTTCTCGAACTCTTGCAAAAATGCCTTCTGGGATCCGATCGCCTTCTCGCTGTGCTCGTGGATCTCGCCGTCAAAGGCACGCGGATTGACCATCCACGTCATTAGCGCCGGATCGACGGCCATCTTGGTATATCGCGTTGTCCAGAGTGGGGCCTGTTTCTCGACCGGCTTGGCCGTCAAGTCGGCATCGATCACTTGCTTGATAACTTCTTCCTGCGAACTGAAAGCGAGGATTTGCCCGCGGATAAAATAAAACTCGTCGGCACCCTTGTCTTTTTCTTTGATGCGGCGGAAGTAGGCCTGGTTTTGGTGTTTGGCTTCCTCCACCTTTTTCAATTCCCCGGATTTTTTCTGAAAATCGTTGATTTTTCCGATCAATTTCGCCAACAACGCCTTATCTCTTGCCCAAACCAGGAAAACACCTTCATCCTGACCGGCAGGCTTTTTTCCGGTAGGCTGGCGAAACGCAAAGACGATGGCATCGCCCAGGATGTCGTCGCGCAGTTGCTCTGGAGTAATGTCGAGATCTTTGAATATCTGCATTAGCTTGGGCATGGCAGCGGATTGCAGTGATTTTTCGACGAACGGCATCTTCGCCAGTTGTTCGGCGAGCGGGTTCTTCTTGACCTGTGCCGATTGATTTCGCAAATCCTGAATGACGACACAGAACGTAGTGTCTTCGGGCACGAGACGAAAGAGTTCATCCCGAGGCGCTGCCGGATCGGCCTTTGCCGAGGAAGAAATGGCGCAAAACGATATAATCGTGACGAACAAAACGAATGATGCACGCATAGTGAGCTTTTCTCCGCCAGAAATCGTCCTGACTCTCGTCGCGAGGTTTCGATTCTCAACACAGAACTAGTCTATCGAAGGAAGATCCTTCCAAAACAGTCCCACTGCACGTCGGGTGCTATCCGTCAACGGCTGAACGCTTACTGCTGCTTCGCGCCCAACTTCACTCAGAGAGTTCACCGCCGGCTCCAAGGGCTGCAACGGATCGGGGTTGGGCACAACCATCGGTTTCGCCAGCCAGGAGAGTGTCGATTCGACCGTTTCATCGGCCGTGCGTTGGAGATTCGACACGACCGAGGAGCGAGCTTCGAGGATCGTATCACGCAGGGGCGGACAAGTCGATTCCAAACCGGGCGCATTCGCAGCAGCAGTGACCTTTGCGGGAGGGTTCTTCTGGGCGATTTCAGATTGCGGATCGCGGCCGGGCTGAAGCATCGCTACCACCGCTATGAGGATCGATGCAGCCAAAGCCACTCCCAATCCTGCCTTTACCACTTGACTGCGAATCCGAGAGCGACGATCTCTCAGACTTGCACTTAATATCAGCGATACCGCCTCTTGCGAAGGTGCCGAGGAGGGAAGCCCTGCCAGACCTTCGCGCAGAACGGGCAAGAAAGCTTGAAACGAACGACAATCAGAGCAAATCTTCAAATGTTCGGTTTCAGGTTCCATTCCATCGACCAGCGCCTGCTGCGTAGCTGCGCAAGCGGGCGGCAGTGTGAGGTCGAGTTCGGGATCGGAAGGGGGTGTCGTTTTCATAAGACCATCACTCGGATGGAGGCTGGGAAGTCAAATGCAGGGATGATTCACTTTCGGGAACCATCCCGCGCCGTCGAAGTCTCTCTAATACCGCAAGCCGCGCCCGATGCAACCACGTTTTGATCGTGCCAACGGGCCGATCCATGGCAACGGCGATCACTTCGTATGGACTTCCCTGTTCGTGAAACATGATGAAGACAGCGCGGTAATCGGGTCGAAGCTCCTCAAGAGCGGCCTGTATTTCCTGTACCAACTCGGCTGAATCGTCCGTATCATCTTTGCCGGCAACATCATGGAGAAAGTCGGCCAGTTCGGGTCTTCGCACGTGCTGGGAAATCCAGGTTCGACAACGATTGACCGTGATGCCCATAACCCAGGGCTTGAGCGGACGCGAAGGATCCCAACGGCGCAAGCTGCGAAAGATACGCAAAAAGACTTCCTGTGCAACATCTTCAGCATCGTGCCGGTGATTGAGCATCCGAAAGCATAAGCCGAAGACTTCGGGATGAAATCGCTCGATCAGAAGACGCATTGCATCGGGATGGCCCGCGAGGCAGCGCTGAACTAAAGCGGTTTCATCTGCGACCACGTCATTCCCTCAACTACTTTTACCTTCGCCGGTACGGCGAGGTTTCATCAAGGTGATTCGCAAAAACCATCTGAGGATTTGATTTTAGTGTAGGCAGTTTCGCCCGACCCTACCAGCGGAAGATGCGCAACTACCGCAACTAGTTCCTTGATTCGTCGGAACTCTCGGGTTACAATCCCATTTCTGTATATTGGCTCGCTTGACGGATTCCCGCTCCGTTTCCTCGTCTAGGTGAGATATGGCCAGTTTAGTCCTGCTCAAAACTCCCGATGGTTCCGCAACCGGAGAGCGTATTCAACTTACGAATTCGCAGCCGTTGTTGATCGGTCGGTCGCCGGAGTTATGTAAGGTTGTGTTGCCCCTCAACGCGGTGAGCCGGGAGCACGCAAAAATTGAGTTTGCTCAGGGCAACTACGTGATTACCGACATGAAGAGTCGGAATGGCACCCATGTCAATAATAAGGCGCTTGCTGCCAATAAACCCACGCCCCTGAAGGATGGCGACGGCATCAAAATCTGCGATTTCTTATTCTGTTTCCGCGAAGATACGGGTAGAAAGTTGCCCTCGTCGATCGAATTGCCGGAAGATTTGAAAAAGAAAGCACAGGATCCTGAGCCGGCTGAAGAGGAATCGAACACCACTACCGTGGAGGCCACTTTCCACCGCGTTGCCAGCCAGCAACTTCTCGACATCCAGCCTGCCGAGAAGCTCAAAGCAATCATCAAGATCAGTACTGCCCTGGGCAAAACACTCGACGTCCGGTCGCTGTTGACGCAAATTGCCGACGAGCTGTTTGAAATCTTCCGGCAGGCAGATCGTTGCTTCGTCATTCAGGTGGATGAAGTTACCAATCATTTGCTGCCCGTCGTGGTCAAAACTGCGCCGACCCACCCCCGGCGGCGATCAATTCAGCAAGACGATCGTCCGCAACTGTCTAAAATCCCACGAATCCTACCTGAGTGAAGATGCCTCCTCCGATACCAATATGGGTCTGGCTCAGTCGATCGCCGAGTTCCGCATCCGATCGGTGATGTGCGTTCCCCTGGTGACTTCCGAAGGCAAAGCGCTCGGTGTCATTCAACTCGACAGCCAGGATCGAACCAAGAAATTCACCCAGGACGATCTGAAACTGCTCATCTGCGTGGCGAATCAGGCATCGATCGCCCTCGATAACGCCAACATGCACGAGGAACTCCTCAAACGAGTGAAACTCGATGAGGAAAACAAGGCCGCAACCAAGGTACAACTGGCACTCTTGCCGCATTCGCTGCCGGTGGTCGACGGTTACGAGTTTTTTGCCCACTATCTGCCGGCCCGAACGGTGGGCGGAGATTACTACGACTTCATCAGACTGCCCAACGGCAGGCTCAATGTGCTATTGGGAGATGTCTCCGGAAAGGGCGTGCCTGCGGCCTTGATCGTCGCCCGCGTCAGCGGCGAGGCGCGCGTCAGCATGTTCATGAAACCGGAGATTGCCGATGCGGTGACCCATCTCAACGAGTTGTTCTTCGCGGCCAACTTTGAAGATCGGTTCCTGACCCTGGCCGCAACCTCGATCGATCTGATCACCAATAAAGTTACCATCGTCAATGCCGGCCACGTCACGCCCTGGCTCTATCGGCAATGTAACGGGGCCATGGAAAAACCCGTACCCCACGACACGAGCGGATTCGCGATCGGGTGGGTGCCGAACAATACTTACGAATCGATCACGCTCGATCTTCAGCCCGGCGATACGCTGATTCTGTGCACGGATGGGATTCTGGATGCGGAAGCCGCCAACGGCAAGCGCTTTACCGAACAGGGAGTCCTTAACGCCATGAAAAAGGATGATCCCAATCTTGTGCTTACGCCCCGGCTCATCGGTCAAAGAATTATCGACGCCGTCAAGGCCCATGCCGCAAATCACCCCCAATTCGACGATATTGCGCTCGTTTGTTACGGTAGAAAACCGGAATCGATCAGCATGACCAACTCGTCGGATTCCGGAGATCTTGAACTGGAGTAATCGATAGCCCTGTCAGCGCTCAACTCAACCTGGGAAGAGCAAAAGTCGCAGGCTTTCGGTTTTCGAGAAGATGAAGGAAGAGACCATGAGTAGCGGACCCGTGGTATTACCCGAAGAACGCACCGAGGAGAAACTCCGAACTCGTCGCCAGCCGCCGTACCACGTCATCCTTTTGAATGACGACGATCATACGTATGACTATGTCATCCGGATGTTGAAAGAGTTGTTTGCCCATCCCGAAGAGAAGGGCTATCAACTCGCCAAGAAAGTTGACACGGAAGGCCGGGTGATTGTTTGCACCACATCAATGGAACGGGCCGAATTGAAACGCGACCAGATCCACGCCTACGGTCCGGATCCCTTGCTGGAACGGTGCAAAGGATCGATGTCGGCGACGATCGAACCCGCCGAATAACCTGACCTTAAGACAAGTCCTAACCACAGAGCCACAGAGGCCACAGAGAAGGCAATATTGAGTAGAAACGAGAGAGAAGAGAAAGTTGATTTTCTCTAATTTCCGCGCATTTTTTCTTCTCTGTGTCCTCTGTACTGCTAATGTCGAAAATCTTTGCGCCGTGCAGAGATTTCAGGCGATTTCTCGCTGAAGGCGAGCGTCGGGGCGTTAGCCCGACGTGGGCTCCACCCACTGTTGCTTGGATTTAATTCAAGCGGCGAATGTCCGGAGCAAAGATGAGCGGTTCGGCAGATGCAGTCCACGTCGGGCTAACGCCCCGACGCTCGCCTTCGGCGAACCTTTGCATCCTTTGGTTGCGGCTACGCCGCGCTGTGACTCTGTGGTTAGGACTTGTCTTGATTTGCCGTGTTTTGGTTCATGCTCGCCTTCCACTTCAAGGATTTCTCATGACAGGTTTTTCTCTCCCGCGAAGACTTTTCGCGATCGCTATCTTTATCGAGTGTTTCGGTTTCGCCGGTGCGGATGAACCGAAGACCTCGATCACCCATCGATTCCTGGCCTGTGGGGGTGAGACCTACATTTGCGAAGGCGACGGAAAGATCAGTTGGCAGTATCCGCAATCGACGCGCGACGGTTGGGTGCTTCCGGATGGGAACCTCCTTTTGACGATATCCAAGGGCAAAGGCTTCCCGGGCGGCGGCGTTGTGGAAATCACCAAGGAAGGGAAAGTTGTCTTCGAATTCAAGGGCACGCAATCGGAAGTGAATACATCTCAGTGGGTGGGCAAGGACAAGATCCTCCTGACCGAAGCAGGTGCGAAGCCTCGTCTGCTCGAAGTGAATCGGGAAGGTAAAATTGTTGCCGAGACAGCGATCCAGGCCCAGACGAAAGACCACCATTTGCAAACGCGTATGGCCCGGAAACTCGACAACGGCAACTATCTGGTGCCGCAGCTATTGGATCGTGTCGTCCGCGAGTACAGTCCCGAAGGAAAGATTGCTTGGGAAGTGAAAACGCCCAATATGCCCTTCACGGCGATTCGGCTCGCCAATGGCAATACCCTCATTGGCTGCACACTGGGAAATCTGGTAATTGAAGTGAACAAGGAAGGGAAGATCGTCTGGCAGGTAAGCAACGACGACCTTCCAGGCAAGCCGATCAACGATGCGTGCGGAGTGCAAAGGCTCCCGAGCGGCAACACCGTCATCACCAGCCACCATGCCAAGGGCGATGAAGTTCAGCTCACGGAGGTGACGCCGGAAAAGAAGATTGTCTGGCAGCATCGCGACCCGAAAAAGCCGGGAATCCATCACTTTCAGATTCTGGATACGAACGGAAAGCCATTGGAAGGGAAACCGTTGCGGTGAAGTCTCGCTTTGACGTCCGAGCCTACCAGACAGGAGACCAGAATTCGTGGACTTCGTCGTAATCCCGACTCGCTTCGACACACATCGTCTTGCTTGGATCAGGTTCAATTTGCCGAAGTTCTCGGATTAGCTGATTCAAGTCATTCGCGATGACGACGACCTGGCCATTGACGATGCCCACAAACTTGTTGGCGTACGGCGATTGCGGATTGCTCCGAGCTTCGGCGTTGATCTTGTCGGCAAGCTCGCCGTTGATTTCTTTTATCGTCTTGGTGGCGGACATAGACTATTCCTCCTTCTTCAATCCTTCGCTCCGCCCAGCGTGACGCTTAGCTTGTACTCTTCGTTGAGATAAGAGTGAGCCCGGCTTCCCGACGGAAACTTTGGGTACTTATCGCACACCGTCTTGAATGCCTGGATGGCCTTTTCTCGATGGTCTGGTCCCCAGTGCTTGTGCGTCATGCCGATCTCGTATTGCGCCGCCGCAGCTGTTTCAGAGTTTGGGAAGGCTGCAATAATCTGTCCATAAAGCCCAATCGCTGTCTGGTACTGTTTGAGTTGTCGAGACGCCGAGGCCATTTTCTGGTATCTGTCCGGTAGGTATCCTTGTACGAGTCGATAGGCCGCGATCGCCTTTTCCCACCGATTCGCGTCATAGTGCGTTTCCGCGATCTTGTATTGATACTCTTGTTGCTTCCCTGAAACTTTAACTTTCAATTCGTCGTAGATCGCAATCGCCACATCGGGCTTGTGAGCATTGCGATACGCCGTGGCAGCTTCGTTCTTCCAGCTTGCGTAAACATTCACATCAGTAGCTGCCTTCGGGTCGAGTAAAGCAATTTGATCGTAGGCCTTGGCCGCTTTTTCGTGTTGCCCCTCTTCTGCGTAACTCGCTGCAATGAGACCTTGTCCCCCCCAATGATCCTTGAACTTTCCGTATTGTTCCCGGGCCTTGTCTCTTTGCTTGTTGGCCTTGTACCATGTCGCAAGTTTTTTCAGCAGGTCGTCGTTTACTCCCAATGCTACACCCATTTCCTCAAAAACCGCCTTCTCTTTGTCGGGTTGCCGAGCGTAACGTCGAACTTCGGCAACGTCATAATAAGTCTCAATCGCTGCTGTTTTCCTTTTTTCATCTTTCAGCCCTGCTAATGCCTGCACTTTTAACCAGGCAGCAGAGGCATCGGCCAGCTTCTCACCGAGTTTCTTGGTCGGCTCATCCTTTGCACCAGTGAGTTCAGAAACAACGACGTGCGGCATCCGACCGAATGGGGAATGTCTCAAATAATAAGGGATTTCCTCCTCCTTGCAGGTCGTGGCAAATGCTTTCAGGCCACCCTCAAAGTTTCCGGCTCGGAATAGCAATTGTGAAAGTTGTCGGGCGGCGTCCACGCAAGGGTCAACGGTCTTGCCTTTTCGCTCCACATCGAACGTGAGTTGGGTCAACAAAGCGGTCTGAGTCGGCAGGTCCATTTCTTTTTTGGCGATGTCGACGAGATCCAGACGGGCCATGACGGCCGTGAAATGCTTGGGGTACGTCGAGATCGTCTTGGTAAAAGCCTTTTTGGCGAGTTTGGTATCGCCCGTCGCCAGATGCGTTCTGCCGATCGACAGTGCGGCGAAGGGCGCCTCGGGTGAATCCGGATAATAGTCGAGGACCGACTGATACCCGTCTTTGATCGCCGTGTTCAATTTCCGAAGTTCCACCTGGCAACGCGACCACCTGAATTGCGCGTACGAAGCTCCCTCGCTTTTTTCGTACAGCTTCAAAAACTTTTCATACTCATCGGCGGCCACCTTGAACTGGTTCGCGCGGAAATACTTTTCCGCGATCTGGAGCTGATAATACTCGGTTTCCTTGAGTTTGGCCAAGCGTTGCTCCGTAAAGTCTTCGAGTGGCGCTGCTTGCGCGAAACCCGCAGAGCAAACGAACAAGGTCAGGGTGAAACACCCGCGAAAGGCTCCATGCCTCAAGGTTGTTGTGATTTCAGCCATCGGCCATACTCCTGGTGAGCATAGAAAACAATGTTAATTCCAAGCTGGTAACACAAATCGGCGATGTTCCTTTTGATCCCCGAGTGGTCATCGCGCCAGGCATCGCTGAGTCCGCCGGGGTGGTAATAGGCCACCCATCGCCCGTCCACTTTCCAGCCGAGCGGAACCGTTCCACCGTGAGCTGCCACAATCGGCAATTCCGGTAGAGGAAAAGGCCGGCGATGAATCACGTCGTCGCGCGCGATCGGTACAGAGGTCACACCCGTTAATTCATTCATTGCGTTGATGAACTGCTGCTTGAAGCCCTTCGCACCGAGATCATCCCCGAGGATCATTCCATGACGTTCGATCAGGTACTTTTTGAGTACCTTCTTGTCCGCTTCGGTAAGCGCGAAAGAATGCATCCCGCCCACATAAACCAACGGCGGACTTTGCTTCGCCGGGAAACCGCCCAGATCCGAGATCGTCCTCGATTCCGTAGATTCGCCGGTTTTCCCCTTATACTTGGGAAATCGGGCGACGAATTCTGCTATCAGGTTGTAATCCCCGCCAATACCCATGTTTCTGTTCCACGCAGGGTCCGGATGTTGCAGGCGAATCAGGCGAATTCTTCCGGTTGCCTTGCCCATGCCAAACCCTGCGCCGTCCCCATCGCCATCTCCCAACTCTCCCGCACCTTGACCGACCGTATATTGGTTGGCTGTCTCTTCGACTAATTGAAGCGGTACTTGATCGATCGGCGGCGGCGCGGAAAAAATGATCGAACTGTACGGATTCAGGACGTATTTCTTCCGAACGACTTTCTTGACCTTTACAGCGCTTGCCTGCGGCATGTCGGAACCGCCCCCGGCCGGGAGGTCGTACACATCATTTTTCTCGACAGTCCGATGCCAATGCGCGAGCAGATAAAGCAAGACAAAGAGGATCGAGTAAATGCCGAGGAATGAAAGAGACTGACGAAGCCGTCCCTGAACAACCAGCAAAAACAAGATGACGGTGAGCGCTGCGCAAATCAGGCTGGGCACCTGACCGAAATCCAGCCAGGAAGGGAAAGAGTTTGGAATCGCCAGCGGTGCAATGGCCAGCAGACCGGACAAGATGATGCCGGCGACGAACGATAGTCGAACAAGCAGACCGGTTTCACTGAAATACCATGAGGCGGGGTCCAATGGGTTGATACTCAACTGCTGTGTGACAATTTCACCGATGATGGTGATGCCGGCCGGCCCCAGGTCGGTTCCGGTCTTGAGCTCCTCTTTCGCCCTTTCATTCTCAATCAAATGAGCAGCTCGCTCGACCAGAAATACCATCCAGACGAGTCCGACGAGATACAAGACTCCCCAGATGGCCAGATCGATATCCCTGAGGTGGACCTCAACTGTTCCCAATGAGAAGCGGAAACCAATAAAACGAACGCCGAAATCGATTGTGGAAGGATCTGGAACCCAATCGCGTTCCAGCGCGATCGCCATCAAGATCCCGACGGCGAGCAGCCAAATCGTGACAAATAGGGATCGGCCAATGGTGAGACGGAACAAATGCACGGAAAAGGCTCTTATGGCGGGGTGAGGAACGAGAATACGGTTTTTATTTCTCAGGGATGTTGGCGTAGCGGCGGCTTCCAGCCGCCGTGAGGTTGCAGTCGGCGGCTGGAAGCCGCCGCTACGTCTCGACTAGTCCTTGAACAGATCATCATCTTTTTTGTCGAGCGGGTTGAGGCTCGGTTTCCCGGTCTTGACGCCGTTCTCCTTGAGCTTATCCGCGTTCTTCTTGAGTTCGGCGGGTGTTGGGGGATTCTTCTTGGCAACGGTTTCCGGCTCAGTCTTTTTCTCGGGGACCGGCGCTGTCGCGGCAGCGCCGGTATTTTCAGCGGGTGCTTGCTGGGGTGCATTTTCCGCGGCTTTTTGTCGTTCCGCCTTGTCCAGGTAAAACGGGATGATGGTCATGGCCAGAAACAGGATCGCGGTAGCGCCCGTTGCGATCAAAAACGATTGCATCAAGCCGCTGCCCGAATTCACGCCGAGCATCTCTTCCGGACTGCGGGTTCGCAGGTGCCGGAGCGCTTCAACGACCCCTCTCGTGGAACCTGCTTCAGTTCGGACGAGAGTGGGTGAATTCTTGGAAGCCTCGCCGTTGGCATGATTTTGGATCATCGATTCAGTGCCGGGAGATAAGATTTTGGGGTGGGTAGTGTTGGACACTTCCAATCACTTTCATCTATATATTAACCATATCGTTTGGGACCGCAACTCTTTTCTTTTCGGAAAAATCTTGCAAACCCCTTCATTTGCCGCTTGCATTCCCTGATTTACCTATACATACTAAACCTTACGATATTGTTCGGAATTGACCGTCCAACCTGCGGACTTCCCTCTACCCGCATGGTCAAATCCCGATCTGCCCACCCAGCGAAGCGTTTCGTCGATGTCGTCAACGCCCACAAACCTCACACCCGGTCTCACCCACACAACTGAGCCGTTCATAATGATCTCAATCACCAGTCGATCCTTCCGGCTTTCCCTATTCCTGTTTTTGGCGAGCATGGAACCGTCTTCATCGGATTCGACCAATTCCCGGCAACCGTCGATGCTCAGCAGGCCGGCAAGGACAAGAAGGACAAGGATAAATCTCCTTCCGGCGAACGAGGTTCCATCGTCGAAGATCGATCGCGCGCAAGCTCGTCGAAGCGGGCGATGCCCGGCTCGAAGCGGGTGAAGCCGCCAAAGCCGTGGAGGTCTGGCAATCGGTGATCGAGCGTTATCCGCGCAGCCGGGTGAGGTTCGAAGCCCATCTTAAACTGGGAAACTATCTGGTCACGAAAGAACGCGCCTTCGACCGCGCTCGAACGCACTTCGAGTCGGTAGCGATCGAGGAAAATACCAACGAAGATCAACGGGCCGAGTCAACTCTGAAAATCGGTGTTTGCTACTATGAAAGCCGAAACTTCGGTAAATGCTTCAAGTTTATGCGCGATGTGATCGAGAAGTTTCCCGCCAGCTCGCAAGTGAACCAGGCCTATTACTACGTCGGGCTTGGCCATTTCCAGCAAGGCCATTTTAGCAGGGCGATCACAGCTCTCGAACGCGTTGGCACAGCTCTTCCCCCACCTGAGCCTGGAAAAGAAGGGTTGAAGAACGCTGCTGCCGAGGTGCTGGAAGCGGGCAAACGACTCTTTGTTCGCGTCGATGATGCCGATTTGGCTGCGCTGGATCCCGGCAAGACCGTGCCGGTCAAGGTCGAGGTGACCAGCGGCGATGTCGAAACCGTTGACTGTTTCGCCATTGGCCGGAATGTCCGCGTCGTGATCGGCTCGATCCCGACCGCGCTTGGCAAGGCACGCCCGAACAACGGCCGGCTTGAAATTCGCGGCGGCGACAAGGTCAAGATCTCCTACCGGGATATTCACACTTCCGCAGGGGCCAAGGAAAACATCGTCATCAAGGAGATTCCAGTCGTCAGTACTGCAATCGCCTCGATCATGGACGGGGCTTACGGCGAAACACTTCAGGGGGTAGTGCTTGGACGCGGGGTGAACCTGCAAATCTTCGATGCCGACTTCGACCTCACCGATGGTGCCGATATCGTCAAGGCCACGGTGGAGGTCTACCGCGAAAAAACCACAGAGGAACTGGCGGCCGAGGGCAATACACCGGCAGCCACAACTCCGGCCAAGGCCGATCCCAATAAACTCGACCGCTTCAAAAAGATCGACAAGGTCGATGTCATTCTCACGGAAGTGAAGCTCGTTCGGCCGGTGGTCGAGACGACGCTTCCTATCATTCCCATCGAATCTCCGAAAGAGAAGGACAAGAAGTCGGATGATCCCAAGCCGGTGGAACCAAAGAAGGAAGCGGAGCCAACTGAGCCAAAAAAAGAAGCTGAGCCCAAGCCTCCTGCGCCAAAGAAAGAGGTCGAGCCCAAGAAAGTAGCCCCGGAACCCAAGCCGCAACCAAAACCGATCGAGGATGATGGCACGATTCATTCCGGGACATTCCGAACGGTCGTATCGCTGGAAAAGTCCGAAACCGCAAACGCCAACGATCAGGTTTTGCAAGCGCTGCCGAACGACTTGATCGTCCTGACTTTCGTGGACACGACCAACGCCACGGGCGAAACCCGTAAGGTCATGTTCAAGGCCAGGGCAGTTGAGGGCAGCCTGGGTAGTGTCAAGGTGTCGCAAACCTTTATCGCGGATCAGGATCTGCGCGTGCGAACTCAACTGAAGACCGCCAGCGCCTTGACCAATATCGGCAACCGCTACAAGGAATTTGGACTCAAAAAGCACGCGGATGACAAATATCAGGCCGCGATGACGATCTGTGAAGAGATCAGCGAAGAGGCCCGCAAACTCGGTGGCCGGACCCTGGAAGAGACCTACGTCCAGCTCTGGAAGATATATTTCGAGATGGACAAGCTCGACCTGGCCGCGGCCATGAGCCAGAGGCTGCAACACGAGTTCCCCAACAGCGAATTCGTGGACGCCGCCCTGCTGTCGCTCGCCCAGGTGGCCCGCAAGCAGAACAAACTCCAGCGCGCCATCGGCATCTACAACAATGTCCTTCGTCTGGAGAAAAGCCCGCTGCGCGGCGAGGCCCAGTTCGGCATCGCGGAGTGCTACGAGGAGATGGCAAAAGCCGCTGAGGGTGCTGCCGCGACCCAACTCTTCGACCAGTCCTTCCAGGAATACAAGAAGGTGTTCGACAAATACCCCGACAGCGGGCGGGTCGGCGAAGCCGTCGCCAAGATGGCGAACTATTACTATGTGCAGAAGGATTATGCCCGTGCCATCGATGTTTTTGAAACGGTCCTGCGAGCGCAACCCGACGCCAAATTCCTGGACGTGATTCTGTTCAATTACGGTCGCTGCCTGTATCGCCTGGAAAAGAAGACCGAAGCGCGCAAGCAGTTTGACCAGTTGATCGCCGACTTCCCGGAAAGCACTCTGGCCGTGGAAGCCAAGAAAATCTCCGAAGCCCTCCGCAAGCAGGGGCATTAACGAACTCAGTAATAAAAACCGTACTAACCACAGCGTCACAGAGAGCACAGAGAAAATACAACAAAAACCGACGGATCGTGAAGCAAGACTTATGGCTTCTTTTCAATCTGCGTCTTGTTCCCTGTAGGTGTCTTCTCTGTGTTCTCTGTACTGCTAATGTCGAAAATCTTTGCGCCGTACAGAGATTTCGGGCGATTTCTCGCCGAAGGCGAGCGTCGGGGCGTTAGCCCGAACGTGGGCTCCACCCACTGTTGCTTGGATTTAATTCAAGCGGCGAATGTCCGAAGCAAAGATGAGCGGTTCGGCAGATGCAGTCCAGTCGGGCTAACGCCCCGACGCTCGCCTTCGGCGAACCTTTGCATCCTTTGGTTGCGGCTATGCCGCGCTGTGACTCTGTGGTTCTTGTCTGTCCCGGCTTTGGCCGCGTTGTAAATCGGATCTTCCATGCTCAACCGCAACTATATCTTCCCGACTCTTCTTCTGGCCATCCTGGGACTTGCTCTGACCCAGGTTCCCAACCACGCGCAGGAGAAAAAGAATTCTCCTCCTGCGGCGAATGAGCAGAATCTGGACCTCATCAGCAAACAAGCGGCAGTGCTGGAAGCCGACCTTGCGAAGCTCAACAGCAGCAGCAAGGCCGGTGGCGAACAACTGTTGAAGATCATCGATCTCTATTACGACAACGGCAGGCCGTTTGGATTGGTCCGGTTTGCCCAGACCTTTATCGGGTTGCACACCACGCATCCCCGGCACAAGGACGTGATGCTGAAATTGATCGACGGTTTGCAAACCACGGGACGAAATAAAGAACTGATCGCAACCGGAAGACAGTTTCTTACCCGGCATCCCGCCGACCCGGCCGGGGCCGACATCGAGCGCTGGCTCGCCCGCCTGCTTCAGCGGCACGAACGACCTCGCCGGGACAACGGCAGTGCTCAATGCGCACTGGCGGCGCGTAGGAATGACCGCAGATGGCCCCCGTGCCGCACGCGAAGCAATCCAGATTTACTTTGCCATCAACAGCCCCGACTCGCTGGCAAAAGCAGCAGTTCTAGGTGAAAGTCTTCTCGATAAGGCTCCGGCAGGCGGCCATGCTCTCTACGGCGGCTGGAGCGCGATGGACGCTCACGAACGTCTCGCGCCTGGGCCAAGGCGAACCTTGTTGCCGGCAAACTTCTTGCGAAAAGCCCGCCTGACCCACGCGCAGCAGCTTCAAACGCTGCATGCCCGGATGGGCGAAAACTATAGCCGGCTCTCGCAACGGGTCAACGCCGTGGAAAGCTGGCGCAAGGCCATCGCCGTAGCCAATCTCCCGCCCCGCCCTGACCTGCATCAACGGCTCATTGAGGAACTGTTCCAAACCAATCCCAAGCCGGCAGAATTTGAGCCTCTGGTCAACGAATTCCTGGCCAAATTCCCGACGCGAACCGACCGATTTGTTCCGCAGATTCGTTTGGCGTCCGTCTATATCAATGCCAAGAACCCCGCCGGGCCGAGCAGATTCTGGCGGCAATCCTCCCATACGATGCTCGCTCGCATAGCGCAGCAACCATTTATGCAGGTTTGTTTGGCGGCGAGCCTGATGTAAAGGTACGAAAGGCCCGACTCGATCTCGCCGAAAAAACATTGCGGGAAGCTATCGCCAAGAGTTCCGACCTCAATGCTGCGGCCCTGAGATATTCACTCTGTTTTGAGATTCTCCGCGACCGCACCAAAGACATCCCAGCAGCAAAAGCGGTAGCTCACGAACTGGCCTATCAACTTCCTCACAACGACGGATATACCGGCGGTGTCGCTAACTGGTTGCTTACGTCGGCCGCCAACGATGCCGAGTTCAATGCCGAAGTAACGCGGATTCTGGAAACGCGCCGAAAGCATCCCTGGATCTCGACCTTCCATGGCACGCTGGCGGCATGGGCGCCAAGCCAGCCTGAACAACAAGTTGCTCGCCAAGCGGGCCAAGTACCTTCAGACGGAACTGGCGAAGTCCAATAAGGAACCCGTCAATGCCGAGTGGATGGCTTTGAATGCGGCAAATGCCCAAAATACCTGGTCGGCCCAGGCCGCGGCAGCGCGAGCCAAGTTGCTCGTCCCTGCCAAGATGGCCGGCATTCCCGACGATGAAGCCAACACCCTGTTCTATCACCAGCAGTACTACTACCGGCATTTTTCACCCGATAACCAACGACTCAAATCGATCGAGACCGCAAAGGCCTGGACCGCCAGGCTGCCGAAATCGACGGAGGCAAGCTACGCCTACCTCTCCCACGCCACGGACTATGCCAAGCCGGAGTTTTACCGCGATGTTGCTCCGTTGCTTCTGAATCAAGAGTGGACGGGAATGAACCTCGATGTCGCTCGTCGCCTCATGATCGTCGCCAGCACTTCAAAGACGTCGCACTGGCCCAGCAAACCTGGACGTGGACGAAGAAGATGTTCGACAAGTTCGGCTACGACAACACTTACGCCTCCAGCATGGGCGACACGCTGGCCGGGCTTGAACCTGAAGGCCGAGGCCAAGGAATGCTGGGAGCGGGCACTGACCGGCAACCTGGATACCGGCGATGTCCGCGACAGTGCGCGTTCCGCCTCGCGGCCCTGCTGCCGGATGCCGAGAAGCCGAAGTTCCTCGACGCATTGCTCGCCAAGGACACCGGCTGGCATTTCAGCTTCGCCGTCGCCCGCGCGGACTTCCTGGTCAAGGCCAGCGACCTCGACGGCGCCGGCCAAACTGCTGTCGCCGCGGCCGACAAGGTTCGCGACCGGGCGTTCGGCGGAGCCAGCCTCGACAGCGACTGGACCCCGCCTGGCCAACTGGGTTCAATTCCTACCGCGCCGACGAGAAGGCCACGCCCGCCAACAAGCGGAAGCTGTTCACCCTGGTTCGCGACCTGCACGTGATCCGAGCTTCGATGATCGCCCAGGCCGCCCTGCTCGAACTTGCCGGACGCAGCGGCCAAGCTGACGCCGATGAAGCGGCTGCTCGCGCTGGCGGAGGCGTCGCAGTTCGGCGCGGGCGATGGCACCGACTTACGACATGCTGGCCCCCTACGCCCAGGCGGCCATGGGCCGCAAGGACTACCTCGCCTCCGCCACGCTGGTCAGCGGCATGCTGGCCAACTTCCCCGACATCGACGAAGGCCGCCGCAAGCCCGGCCGCGACATGCTCACCCAGGCCTACACCCGCCTCGGCGCCGCCGGCGGCGCCGTCATCGACGAGAAGAGCCCGATCGCTCCGCTGCTCTCCGCCGCCTTGCAACTGCGGCTCGGCGATCAGAAGCTGGCCTTCGAAACCTACCTGGCCAATCAAAAGCTCTTCGACGAGCATCGCGCCGAAGTGCCGGTCGATCTGCTCCTGTTCGTCTGCGAGAACCACATGGCCGCCGGCGGCGACGAGAAACATCAACCGCGTCGAGGACATCCTCCGCGCCTGGCTCATCAAGAACGCGGAGATCAAGGAGATCGACGAGACCGAAAAGGCCCGCGTGCAACTGCTGCTGGCCCGCAACTACTTCCGGGCCAAGCGCTACGACCTGGCCCGGGCCGAGTATCACCACGCTGCTCAATCGCTACGCCAAGACGCCGCAGGCCGATCGAGGCCGAGTTCGGCATCGGCGAGACGTTCATGGAACAGAAGGTCTACGACCAGGCCGAGCAGGCGTTCGAGCGCCTGGCCGGCAGCCGGGAGCGCGACGTGGTGATCCGCGCCGAGTTCCTGCGCGGCGTGCTGGCCAGCCGCCGCGGCGACCGCGACGAGGCCCGCGCCATCTTCCGCGGCGTCCTCGAACGCGTGCCGAACGTCGAGCTGGCCAACCAGGCCCTCTACAACCTTTCCGAGGTTTACGGGGCCGAGCAGCGCTACGTCGATCAGCTGGAACTGCTGCGCACCGTCGGCCGGCTCGGCCGGGCCAGCAAGCGCTTCCACACGCCCGGCGAGCCGCTGTCGATCGTCGTGCAGGACAGCGACCTCGGCGTCAGCCGGGGCCACAGCCGCATCCCCGTCCGCGTCACCACCGAGCCGGGCGGCGACGAGGAGACGATCTATCTGCTCTCCGGCGGGGCCGGCAAGGGCCTGTTCCGCGCCGACCTCGAAACCCGCCTCGGCTCGGCGACCAAGAACGACCGGGTCCTCCAGCTGACCGGCAAGGACATCATCCGCGTCGACTATCCGCCCGAATTCAAGAAGGAGTTCAAGGACGTGCCGCTGCCCGACGCCGAGATCCGCATCGCCGCCGACGCCAAGCTGGAAATCGCCTGCAGCAAGATCGTCGACGAGGACGAGGAAACCTTCAGCAAGAGGCTCGAACGGCGAGGCCAACGGCGAAGACGAGGACAAGCGCAAGGGCACTCGACCGGCCCAAGGACCAGATCAAGCCGGGCAACCTCATCTACATCCGCGTCAAGGATGCCGACCGCGACCTGACCGACCAGCCCGACAAGATCGCCGTCAAGCTGACCGCCACCAGCGGCGACCAGGTGACCGTGACAGCTGACCGAGACCGGCCCGCACACCGGCATCTTCGAAGGGACCGCCAAGACCGGCGAGCTGCCGGCCGGGGCGCTGGCCACCAACACGGCCATCGACCACAGCCCGCTGATGGCGATCGACAAGGACCGCAAGACCGCCTGGCTCAGCGAGCCGGACGGCGCCACGCCCAAGATGCTCACCATCGACATGAAGGACCTGAAACGCACCGATCGGGTGACGGTCTGGACGCCCGGACGCCAAGCAGAACGCCCCGATCCGCATGACGCTGGAAGGCAGCGACGACGGCCGGCTCTGGTTCCGGCTGGCGGCCACCCATCCCGATGCCGAAGATCGCGCCGGTGGCCGGCGAGTTCGGCCGGATGACGGCCGCGCATCTACGAAGGCACCAACGCCGCCGGTTTCACCACCTGGGACCAGGTGGTCGCGCTGACCAAGAACGCCAAGCCGACGACGCGAAGGGCAAGGCCGCCGACCTGTTCTGGGCCCGCGCAGCCGGACGACAAGGCGAAACGCCCGACCGCCGTCGTGTGGCACGGCAAGGTGGTGCAGGCGCAAGTCCGGCGCCGCCCGCTTCGCGGTCACGGGCGACATCACCGGCCATGGTCGATCGACGGCCGGCTCGAAATGCCGGTCGGCAAGGGCAACCGCACCGCCGACGTCTAGCTCGACGCCGGCACTCACGACGTGACCGATCTTCGCCGCCGCCGGGCGCGAACACGACCACGCTCGAAGCGCAGCTGGGCGGCCGGCGACGCCGACATCCGCCGAGGTCGTGCCGGTCCCGTTCCGCGAAGTCGACTTCGATCTCGACCGGCCCGAAGCCAAGGCTGCCGGCAGCGCCCGGACGCTCGGCGAGGCGGATCGCCGACAAGGACGGAACGACTGGGAGTTCAAGTTCCCGCCGATCGGCGTGCGCCACGTCCGCATGGTCATTCACGAATATCGCGGCGAGGCCGTGGCCATCAACCACGTCGAGATTCGCGACAGCGTCAAGAACGTCCTGCACATTCCCACCGAAGCCGATCTGCTGTCGCTGGCGACCAACGACATCCTGGAAATCGGCGGCGGCGACGTCGTCACCGCCACCTACATCGATGAATTCAACCAGACCGGCAGCTCGCGGCTGCTGACCGCCAAGCTGACGGCGACCTACCACAACGCCGACATCACGCCCATCGGCTACGACTTCGTCAAGACGCCGAACGGGCAAGTGTCCACAACATCCGCAAGGAACTGCTCCGCATCGATCCGGGCGAACGGATCGTCATCGAAGTCACCGACTTCGACCAGGACCGCACCGCCAGGCCCGGACAAGATCAAGGTCCAGGTGGCCGTCAACGATGGCCCGGCCGATCGACCTGGAAGCCACCGAGAACGGCGACAACAGCGGCATCTTCACCAAGGAAGTCGATACCTCGGCCACGCCGGCCGAGGGACAAGATCGTCGTCAAGCCGGGCGATCGCATCTACCTGCCGCTATCTCGACGAGCAGAACACCGTTCCCGGCCACGCGGCCATCCGCGAAGCGGTCGTTTACGTCAACGAGCCGACCGAAGGCCGGGTGCGCGTGTCGAGACGCAGCATTGCTCGACCGATCGGAGCACTGCGGCCGAAGACGCCCGCCATCATCCGGTATCTCCCTGCCGGCTGGTCGGTGAAACCGATCCAAGGCGATCGCGGGGCGTTGCCTTCGAGGCGCCCTTCACCGTCGAAGTCATCGATCGTGACGCCGCCAAGGACAGCCGCAGCAAGGTGATCGTCAAGCTTGAAGACGACCACCGGGTCCAAGGTCGAGGTCGAGTGCGTGCTGCGACGATCGCCGTCTCGGCACCGATGACTCAGGATCAAACCGTTGACTGCCCTTCTGGAGGGCCGATTTACCGGCCAGGTCATCATGCAGCTGGGCGGCAAGGACAGCCTGTCGCTCGTTCCGTTGACGGCCTCGATGCCGCGCGACCTGATCGGCGGTCCCAAGCTTCCCAAGGAGGAAGGCGAAGAGGACAACGGTCGGAACAGGGCGATCGTTACGCGCGTTCTCAATCTGACCGGCGCGGACGTCGTCGAGGCAACCTACAAGGATGCGCAACGGCCCGGCGGTACCGAAGCGCTCGCGGCGAAGGCCCGCTTGCTCACCGACGGCAAGCTCACCTGCACCGACGCCGAGTACCAGAAGGACATCACGACGGTCCACGTCGGCGAACGGCTGTTCCTCAAGGTCGTCGACGCCGACCTCGACCGGACCGACGAACGCGACAAGGCCAAGGTCCGCATTCGCACCAAGCGCGGCGAAGACGAGGTCGTCGAACTGGTCGAAACCCTCGGTCACAGCGGCATCTTCACCGGCTCCGTGATGCTCAAGCCGACGAGAAGCCGACGCCGGGCAATCTGAAACCCGAAGCGCCCGAGATCGAGTGCTGTTTCGGCGACACGATTGAAGCCGTTTACGTGGACGAGCGCGCCAGTACACCGGCGGGAAGCTCGAATCGACTGTCACGGTCGCAGGTGGTGATCGGCACCGACGGCAAGGTGCAGGCATTCAGCAAGTTGTTCGGCGACGAGGCGCTGGCCGTGGAGACCCAGTTCCACATCGCCGAAAGCCACTTCGAACTGTTCAAGAGCCACAAGGCTCTGGCGCGCGAGGCCGAGGCCAAGGCCGATCTGGAGGCGGGCCGGCGCGTGCTGCGCGAGGTCATGGAGGATTATCCCAATCCCAAGTACATGCCGCGGGTCTCTTATCTGCTCGGCCAGTTCGCCCAGGAACTCAAGCAATACGGCGAGGCGATCCAGGCGTACCAGACCATCGTCAAGCAATATCCGGACCACTCGCTGGCACGCCGATGCCCAGTTCAAACTGGCCCAGTGCTACGAGGAAGCGGGCGAGTTCAACCAGGCTCTGGAGGCCTACGTCACCCTGGCCGCCACTTATCCGAAGAACCCGCTGATCGCCAACGTGATGGTCCGCATCAGCGAGCACTTTTACAAGGTGGAGAACTACAAGGTTGCCGCCCAGGTCGGCGAGAAGTTCCTGGAGAAATTCGAAGGGCACAAGTGGGCGCCGAAGATGGCGTTCCGCGTCGGCCAGTGCTACTACAAGGACAAGCAACTCATCAAGGCGGCGGAGACCTTCGATAAGTTCTATCTTCAGTTCCGAACCGATGCACTGGCAGCAGACGCGCTATTCTGGGCGGGCGAGAGCTACCGAGAGGGCGGGAACTTGAAGAAAGCGTATCTGAGTTACCAGGAATGCCGCCACAAGTTCCCAGCCCACGAAATGGCCAAGTACGCCCGAGGCCGGCTGGCACTGCCGGAAATGGCGTCGCAGTTTGAAGCAGATGCGAATTTGGAAGGCAAGGACTAACGCGTAGTGTTCAGTTTTCAGTGTTCAGTTAATAATCCATGTATTTAACTGAACACTGAACACTGAACACTACGAATGAACACTGAACACTGGAATTTCTCATGCTGATGTTGTTTGCCGAAACTGTTGCGACCTCCGAACCCGCCAAGTGGTGGAATTCGGGCGTTATGAAATACATGGAAGATGGCGGTCCGTTCATGTGGCCGATCCTCTTCATGGCGATTCTTGGAGCCGGGGTCGTGATCGAACGGTTCCGGAGTCTTCGTCTCATCGCCACCGATGGCCAGGCTCTTCGCAACAAAGTGCTTCGATTGCTCCACGAAGATCGTGTTGAGGAGGCCATCGCGCTGTGCGTGGAATCGCGTGGACCCGTTCCTGCAATTCTTGCGGTTGGGTTGCATCGCTACGAAGTGCTTCGCCGGCTCAATTACGACCCGGTACGCATGGAAGAGCAAGTGGTCAAGGCGATGGAGGACTATCGACCCCATATTATCGCTGCCCTGGAAAAGCACATGCCTGTGTTGTCGACGATCGCCAACGTCGCCCCGATGGTTGGCTCGGTCGGGACGGTGGTCGGCATGGTGTTGCTCTTCAAGGGATTGGTCCTCAATTACGGGAAAGAGGACATCATTTTGTCCGCTGCGAAGGGGATCATGGTCAAACTGATTGTCACAGTTTGGGGATTAATGGTCGGAATCCCAGCCTACATCTTCTTTAATTACTTTACAACGGTCGTGAACCGATATATTCTGGAGGCGGAAGAAACTGCCTCCCAGTTGATCGAAGCTCTTACCCTCCGTCTGGCAACCGAAGGCTCCGCCGCCAACGAAATCCGCGAAACTCTCCAGCGCACAACCCCCAACCCCACTGCTTCATCGGGAGGAGCTGCCTGATGGCCGGCGGACCGAATATTGGAACGGGTGGTCGGCGCGGTGCAGCGGTTCAGACCGTTGGAGTCCTGAACCTGCTCACCGATCTGGCCTTCAACCTGCTGATCTTCTTCGTGGTCTGTGCCTCGACCGATCCCGAAAAAGGCAGGCCGCAAAACATGCCGAGCGCCAACAAGGACAAGACGTCCGAGTCGAAAAAGGAAAACGTCGAATTGAAGTTGAGCCGAACGGACGTAAAGGTCAACGACAAGGTTGTGCCGGTTGAGACGCTCGCTGTCGAGCTAAAGAAACTGCCGATCTGGAAGGGCCAGGCCGAGGATCGAATCGTGGTCTTACGAAGCGACAAGGACACACCTTATCGCGTCTGGATTCAGGTGACAGGAGAAATTGAAAGGGCTGGAGGAACCATTACGCTGTTGTTGGATGAAGAAAAGGAAATCAGCGTGAAGTGAGTTGAGAAGAGTCCTTTTAGAAAGGCTGAGTGCAATAGGCTTCTGCACCTTCTGCTGAGTGGCAGACGGCGAGGAAGAGTGAAGATTTGCTACGAGATTACTGTGGATGACTGGGTTGCGTTCAACCGCTACCATTGTGCGCATTCGCCTTACGTCCGCCGACTTCGGCTTGGAGTCATGTGGTCATTTTGGATAGGTTTCCTCGCACTGGGGATTGGAGCGGCAATCGCGCTGGAGGAGGTCGCAGTTGCCGCCTCAGGAGTCGCTATGGCGATCGCATTCCTATATGTGTATCCGACTTCTTTCCGACGCCAAATGGATCGCCGAGTACGCCGATTGTTCAAGGAAGGGGCGAATAAGGGATTGGCAGGAGCGCATGAACTTGAATTGATCGGGCGAGAATTATTAGTCAAGAGTGCATTGAGTGAGTCACGATTGCGTCTGGAAATAGTTGAGCAAGTGGTTTCCGATGGCGATTACACGTTCATCTACATAAGTGCTACGATGGCCTACGTCATCCCGCACGATAAGGTTTTGCAAGGAGATCCGTTGAAGTTCGCTGATGCAGTCAGAGAGCGGTGCGGCATTCTGACTCAATCTGAACCGGGCGATTACCAGAGGTTTGAGAGTGATTCGAGGTTGAGATGATACCAAGCATCCAAGAACTCGGTCTCGACCGGCTCAGTATCGAGCATCGACTTGCCATTGCCGAAGCGATTTGGGACAGCGTTCAGCGGGAAGTAGAGTCTCGCCCGCTTTTGCCATCGCAGCGTGCGGAGTTGGAGCGCCGGTTGGCCGATAGCAATGCTCGTCCCGAAGCCGGTACTCCGTGGGAGGTAATCAAGGCACGAGTTTTGGCCAAGACGCAAAAATGAACCCGCACGGCGATTTTGTGGAGTAGGGAATGAAGTTCAAGCGTCGAAACCTGGAGATCACGCCTCCCTTTATTTCGTTGGCGGATGTGGCGTTCAATCTGGTGCTGTTCTTCCTGATCTTTGCCAAGGTCAAGGATGATCGACTGATCGAGTGGAAGCCGGCGCAAGGGAGCGGGACCAAGCAGGTAGGTAAGGCCAAGGTTTCGATCATCGTCGATATCGAAAAACGAATCTACCTGAATGGGAAGCAAGTAGCTGTGAAGGAGTTGTCAGGCTTGATTGAGAGCCAGCTTGGCGATGCTCAGCCCGGCAATCGCCTGGTTATTTTGAAAATTGATAAAGAAGCGCCCGCCGGCACGTTTGAACCTGTTTTGGAGGCTGTGAGCCAAGCAGGTGGCGAACTGGTCCACGTGCTGAAAGAACAGCCCAAACAGTAGGTCCGCACAACTGTACTCCACACGCTCTGCGTGAGGAAAGATCCTCACGCAGAGCGTGTGGAGTACAGCTTTAGTCAGTCGGACTTGAATAGTTTTGGAACCCACCCCACAAGGTTACTCTTTTTGTGAGGAGAGAACGCAGTGAAGTTCCGCTTGTTCTCCATATCGCTTTGCCTCGCAGTGGCTGTCTCCACGACATCCACTGTCCGTGCCGGCTCGCCGGGACCGGATCCGGGCGCTCTGGCAAAAACGGTCGATCAATTGATCGTCGGCGAAAACGGTGCCAAGGCCAAGACGAAGACTGCACCCGCAGTTGACGATCTGGCGTTTCTTCGGCGGATTTCGCTCGACCTGACCGGTCGAATCCCGACCGAATCAGAGCTAACGAAATATCTCTCATGGCCCGTGGCCGAACGTCGGACACGCGCCATCGACGAATATATGGGTCGCGAACAGTTCGCCGATCGCTGGGCCATCTTCTTCGGCGACCTTTTGCGAGTTCGCTACAACACCGATGGCGGCGCTGCTTTTCAGGCGTTCGTCCATGAGGCGGTTCGCGTCAATATGCCCTACGACGTGATGACCCGCAGGCTGCTCGGCGCGGCGGGACGAGCCAGCACTCGGCCGGAGACCGGGTTCATCCTTGGCGATGACGCCGACCCCTATGCCATGACCGGGGTTGTCTCGCAGGTATTCATGGGAGTCCGTATCTCGTGTGCCCAGTGCCACGACCACCCTTCGACACCTGGACGCGCGAAGAATTCTACAACCTTGCCGCGTTTTTCGGGAAGACCCAGCGCGTCGAACAGCGCATCAAGATGCAGATCCTGGGCGTGTTTCTGAACGAGCGGACCGAAACCACCATCATGTGGCCGCCCGAGGACAAGGCCAAGGGCAAAAAGCGTGTCGCGATGCAGGCGTCGTTCCCCTACAAACTCGATGATGCCGACGGTCCCAACAAGCATCAGGCGCGATTCAAAGAACTGCGCGATCGTCTCGCCGCCGAGGCCAAAGCAAGGGCTTCCAAGGTCGGCACCAGCGTAGATGACCTGATCGACGGTCCCAAAAACGGGCGCGAACGCGTCCGATCCGCTCGATGTCGCCAATGAAGCCAGAGCGGATGTCAAGAAAATCGACCTCGAAGGCGATATGTATCGATCCAGCAAGCTGCGCAAGCAATTGGCCGAGCATATCACCGATCCGCGCAACCGTTTCTTCTCCCGCGCCATCGTCAACCGCGTCTGGGCGGAACTGATCGGTCGAGGCTTCGTCAACCCGGTGGATGACTTCCGCAACGACAATCCACCGAGCCATCCCAAGACGCTCGACTACATCGCCGACGAGTTCGTTGCCAGCGGTTACGATTTCCGGTTCCTCGTATCGACGATCGTGCGAACCGAGGCCTACCAGCGCGGTCATTTGCCCGCAACGGTTCCCGCCACGAGCGGCGCGAAGCCGAGACGGCTTTCAACGCCACTCCCACGCGGCGAATGCTCAGCGAGTCGATGTTCGACAGCATCGTGCAGGCCGGCCACCTCTTCACGCCCAAGCATCGGCCGGGCGAGAACATGACGACTGTTATCACCTACGTCGATGTCGCCGGTCGCCGTGAAGGACGATCCGTCCAAGCCGAAGATCAAGCCGCTCGAAGGTGTCAAAGACCGCCATGGCCGGTCCGAAGAAGGCCATGACCCAAGGCGCCTACGATCTGGAACAGGGCATCGAAGTCAACTTCAAGAATGCTCTGAAGAACAAGGACGGCCTGGAAGTCGATAAGATGAATGCCAAGTCGGCCGAGGAAATCGAAGCCGAGATGATGATGAAAAGCGGCAAAATGCCCAGCGGAATGCGAGTGCGTTATGTCACCAAGGAAGTCAAGACCGTGGTCGACGACAACCCTCGTTTCACGAGTTCGATGCGGATGGCATCGCCGGCCCCGGTCGGCCACTTCCTGCGGGTCTTCGGTCAAACGGACCGAGGCGCCCTGGACGAGCGTCGCGATCACAGCCCGTCGATGCGGCAGGCGTTGATGATGCTCAACGGCAAGCTGACCAACGAGGCGGCCCGCGTCGGCCCGCTGGAGCCGGTCTACTGCGCTATCTCGCCGGCGACAAGGCCGACTGGACAGCTGCGATCAGACTCGTCTATCGAGAAGCCCTGACCCGCGAGCCGAGCCGCCGAGGAAATGGCCGACGCCAAGACGATCGTCAAGGAAGCTGCCAACCCGCTCGACGGCATGGCCGACCTGCGCTGGGCTTTGTTCAACAGCAACGAATTCCGTTTCATCAATGATAATGCGGTCGCGAGTCTACCCGACGGATACCGAATGCTTTCAACCAGACTCTACACATAGGATTCCACTAAAGGACTTACCATGAACTTCGATTCCATTGCCTGTCCTGGTTACCGGATGAGCCGACGGACATTCGCCGGCGCAGCGGCCGGGCTGTTCCTCGGGATGAACGTCCGTACGCTGGTCGCTCGCTCCGGCGAGGACCACAAGGCAACGGCCGAGCACGTCATCCTCTTCTGGAACGGCGGCGGCATGAGCCACATCGACACCTTGGATCCCAAGCCGGGCCGGGCCGACCCAGGGCGAATTCGAGCCGATCAAGACCTCCGTCACCGGCATCGTGATCTCGGAGATCTTCCCGCTACTGGCCAAGCAGATGAAGCACGTGGCGTTGATCCGCTCCATCGCCGGCACAGAACGGCGATCACGGCCGGGCCACCTATCAACTGCAGACCAGCTACGCCCAAAGCGCCAACCTCCAGCACCCCGGCGTCGGCTCGGTGGTGGTCAGCGAGCGGCAAGACGCTCGGGCGACCTGCCGGCCTACGTCACGGTCAGCGGCCTGGCCCCCAAGGCCGGCTACCTCGGCCAGAAGTGCGAAGCCTATTTCGTCGGCCGGCCCGGCGAGAAGGATCCGTACCTGGCGTTCCCCGCGCGGCATCGGCGAAGTCCGCGGCAACAAGCGGCTCGACATCCTCAACGAAGATCAACAAGAAGCAAGCCGACAGCCTGCCCAGCGAAGAGACACGGCGCGCTCAGACCGCCCTCACCGACGCCGTGAAGCTGATGCGCAGCCCCGCCCTGGAAGCCTTCGAAGTGCGCAAGGAGAAGCCCGAAGTCCTCGAACGCTACGGCGACAGCGAGTTCGGCCGATCGGCCCTGCTCGCCCGCCGGCTGGTCGAGAAGGGCGTCCGCTTCGTGCAGGTGAATCGCGGCGGCTTCGACGTCCACTCGAACGCCTTCCCCGCCATGCGCGACCACGGCGAAGTGATGGACCCGGCCCTGGCCGCTCTGATCGAAGACCTGGCCCAGTCCGGCATGCTCAAGAAGACGATGATCGTCATGCTGAGCGAATTCGGCCGCACGCCGAAGATCAACATGACGATGGGCCGCGACCATCATCCCGGCGTGTTTAGCTGCATCTTCGCGGGCGGCGGCGTCAAGGGCGGCCAGGTGATCGGCTCGTCCGACGAGGACGGCGTGCTGCCGAAGGATCGGCCGGTCAAGGTCAGCCACCTGCACGCCTCGATCTGCCACGCACTGGGCATCGACTCCGAACAAGGAAGTGATGACCCCGCTGCAACGGCCGATGAAGCTGGTCGACAACGGCAAGCCGGTCGACGAACTGTTCTCGTGAGTTGACTGTCTTTTGAATTGTCGAATGCTAGCTTGAGCAACGAGCCATGAGATTAAATTCTCGTGGCTTGTTTCTTATTACTGTGCCGGTAATTTGCACATGATGGCGCAAGTTGATACACATGGCTAACAACTATGCTGCCGCTTCCTCTTGGCGGACCAGTTACATTTCAGTTACTTTCGAGCGAATGAATAAAATAGGCAATTTAGGTTAGCTGTTTTGAAGATTCCGAGAATAATTGCCAACTGAGACATTCATTCTGAAATTAGCGGTCTATAATTTGCAAGTGTTGAGTTGAAGAGTTAAACTGTTTTTCAGAAACCATCCACGGAGGGGCCATCATGCTCGTTTTGACACGTCGAGTTGGCGAAGAAATCGTCATCGCAAACAACATTCACATCAAAGTAGTCTCCATCAAGGGAGATCGCATCCGGATCGGCATTACTGCTCCGGAAAATGTGACTGTGGATCGTGCGGAAGTACATATTCGCCGCACGCAATTCGCCGAAGTTCCCGTCACGCCGGAAGGCGAGGCGGATTCATCGGTGGTGTTACTTGGACAACTCCCAAGGCACGCCGGCGAATCGGATGACACCTTCATTCATTGATGCGGCGTAGCCAAGGTTCGGACGACATTGAATTTGATGACGAAATTTGAAAAGCCGTTTCCCACAAAGTAGCAGAATCTGCACTGAGTCCAACGGCTCTTCAATTCTTTCGATCCGCCTTTCCCCGCCGGCACTCACTTTCAAAAACTCGATTTTCGAGTTGCTTTTGCCCAGTTGCCAACCCCAAATAACACGGGATTCTCGGCCGCTTGCTTTTGCCCAGTTGCCAACCCCAAATAACACGGGATTCTCGGCCGCATCCCGCCCTACGTTTACCTTGGCGATGCCAACGCCCCGACGCTCGCCTTTGGCGAGCCGTAGGCGAGCGTTGGGGCGTCAGCCCAACGTGGCTACCACCACCAACGCCCTCCAATTAAATCCGCAAAACCCAGTCAATTGAGGGTGGCAGCCCACGTCGGGCTAACGCCCCGACGCTCGCCTTTGGCGAGCCGCAGGCGAGCGTTGGGGCGTCAGCCCAACGTGGCTACCACCACCAACGTGCTCAGTTCAATCCGCAAATCCCACTCGGTGAGAACCCAGTCAATTAAAGGTGGCAGCCACGTCGGGCTAACGCCCCGACGCTCGCCTTTGGCGAGCCGTAGGCGAGCGTTGGGGCGTCAGCCCAACGTGGCTACCACCACCAACGCGCTCAGTTCAATCCGCAAATCCCACTCGGTGAGAACCCAGTCAATTGAAGGTGGCAGCCACGTCGGGCTAACGCCCCGACGCTCGCCTTTGGCTCGCCATAGGCGAGCGTCGGGGCGTTAGCCCAACGTGGCTACTACCACCAACGCCCTCCGATTAAATCCGCTGCTGTGGTCGGATCAGATTCCGGCGGTGGTCCGAAATGAAGGCCAGTCTCTGGCGACCAGGTGAGGAGAGGTCTCGGCTGTTTGTATAGGGCGTAGATGGCCGCACCGGCGACGGCTTTTTCATCCGGTAATTTCCTTTTTGAACCGGATTCGGTCCACCACGTTTTGGATGCTGGTTCGCCGAAATAATCCGTCAGCCGGCGTGTTCCCCAACTCTTGAAATCGCCCAGGATTTTTGACGGCGACGGATCGCCAGGAACCCCGACGACGATGTGGAAATGGTTGAACATGATCGAAACGGCTCGAAGCAACCAGCCTCGGAAATCGGCGGTTTCTTTGAACTGTGCAAAGAGCTGGACTGCGTGCAAAATATCTAAACAGACGGGTGGTCCTCGGAGTTGTGATTGCGATGCCGCTACAAGACCCGGGATGCCTTCATCGTAAGGAATGCCGGGGAGATTATGGACAACGCGGCGATCATCGTCGACATCGTCCGGGCGATGATCGAGCACCCGGCCGATGAACCCGCGCTCGTCGCCGGGCAGCCAGCTCCCATAGCAGGTGTTCGTGAGTAGCCAGAAGCGATCCATCCAGAATTGTTATCCGATGGGGAATTAAATGTCCGCCCGAACTCAACGCCGAGCCAAAAACGGCTCGCCAACGGCGAGCGTCGGGGCGTTAGCCCAACGTGGCTACCACCACCAACGCCCTCCAATTAAATCCGCAAAACCCAGTCAATTGAGGGTGGCAGCCCATGTCGGACTAACGCCCCAGACGCTCGCCCTTGGCGAGCCAAAGGCGAGCGTTGGGGCGTTAGCCCAACGTGGCTACCACCGCCAACGCCCTCCAATTAAATCCGCAAAACCCAGTCAATTGAGGGTGGCAACCCACATCGGGCTAACGCCCCGACGCTCGCCTTTGGCGAGCCAAAGGCGAGCGTTGGGGCGTTAGCCCAACGTGACTGCCACCACCAACGTGCTCCGATTAAAACCGCAAAACCCAATCGGTTGAGGGTGGAAGCCCACGTCGGGCTAACGCCCCGACGCTCGCCTTTGGCGAGCCGTAGGCGAGCGTTGGGGCGTTAGCCCAACGTGGCTACCACCACCAACTCGCTCCGATTAAATCCGCAAAAACCGGTCAATTGAATGTGGCAGCCCACGTCGGGCTAACGCCCCGACGCTCGCCTTTGGCGAGCCTATCCCAACAGCGCCTGAACGGGACTGCCGTTGCCAATCACCATAGGTCGGCCTTGCTGGTCGGTGATGTGCGTGAGCGGGTCGATTCCCAGGCAATGATAGATCGTTGCCGCGATGTCGCCGGGGCTGACCGGATTCGTCGATGGATAGGCCGCACTGCGATCGGATGAGCCCAGAACCTGACCGCCCTGAATCCCGCCTCCGGCCATCATCACCGAATAGCAGAACGACCAGTGATCCCGGCCCGCATCTTTGTTGATTCGTGGCGTCCGCCCCATATCTCCCATCCAAATCACCAGCGTTTCATCCAGCAAGCCCCGGCCCCGCAAATCTTCCAAGAGTGCTGAAACCCCGCGATCCATCGGCGGGAGCAGCGTGTTTTTCAGATTTTGAAAATTGCTGCCGTGGGTATCCCAGTCGCGATTGCCGACGGAGTTCAACGTCACCATCGGAACGCCGGCCTCGACGAGCCGGCGTGCCAGCAAGCAGTTCTGGGCGAAGGGAGTTGGTCCATAACTATCGCAGCGTTTTTTGCGGCTCCGCCGACACATTGAAAGCATCGCGAGTCGCTGAAGAAGAAAGCAACTCGTAGGCCCGCCGCGAGGAATCGTCGAGATTGCGCGTACCGGCCGTCGCCTCCAGTCGCCGGGGCAGCCCGGCTAAATTGTTCCAGGAGTTGCCGGCGTTCCTGCCACATCCGGCCATCGGCGTTTTCCATCACCGCTGTGACGCCGCTGAATATCGAGCGAGCCGTTGAGAGGCCGAACAAACGGAACGGAGAAGGGATCGTACGGCTTGCCGAGGCAACCTGCGTTCTGGCCCATGTTGTCGTGGTTGCCGAAGTGGCGCAGGTCGCCGAGCGTGACATACGGAAAACACCGGCTTCTGAGCGGGCCGTAACTTGCTGACTACGGAGCCAACGGCAGGCAAATCCTGCGGAGTTGCCGGCGGCTCGATGCCGAGGATTTCGTGCTTCGGATGGGAATAGCCGGTGAGAGCCAGGTAAGTGCCGATGGCATGATCGTTATCGCGATGGTTGACCGAGCGGATAATGGCATACTGGTCGGCCAACTTGGCCAGCCGGGGCAGATGCTCGGTGATCGAGATTCCCGGCACGCTGCGTGGCAGCCGGCTTGAACTCGCCGCGAATTTCGCGAGGGGCATCCGGCTTCAGATCCCAGATGTCGAGGTGCGAAGGTCCGCCGTAGTTGAAGATGATGATACAGGCTTTGGCTTTTCCAAACTGAGCCTGGAAGGGTTTGCGAGCGATGGGCTTTGGCTCAATTGCGCCAGCGCGGCGCACAGCAGATCGGACCACATCAGCCCGGTGAAACCCAGACCACCGATTCGCAGAGCCTCTCGGCGTGAGATACCATCGCAGAGAGTCGTAGGGTTGCCAAGAATGGATAGCATTGATGGGTTCCGGAAATTGGCGGGTCAGGCGGGGTTAGACTTCATGTCTATCGTACCTTGGCGCATGAGCAACGGGCAAGCGATTTCTCTGGGCGAGGCTGAGCAGCAATGGAGAAGGAGGGTTTGGGGGAATCAAGGGTCAATACCAAGTTTTTTGAGCATGGCTTTGGCATTTTCGTTTCCTTGGGCGGCAGACTTGCGACACCATTTCGCCGCCTCTTCTTGATCCTTCTCGACTCCCCGACCAAAAAAATAGCAGGCTCCCAAAGCGTACTGCGCATCGGAGTGATTTCGCTCCGCGGCTTTGCGATACCATTTCACAGATTCTTTCGGATCCTGCTCCACTCCGTTGCCACGCACATAGCAGACCCCCAAGTTATATTGAGCTGGAAGATGATTTTGCTCAGCGGCTTTGCGATACCATTTGACCGCCTCCGTCGGATCCTTCTCTACCCCAATACCAGAATCATAGCAGAACCCCAGATTGTGCTGCGCTGAGGAGATCCTGATCGGCAGCCTTGCGAAACCAAGTCAGAGCTTCCATCGCATTTTTTTCCACCCCTCGGCCTACGAAGTAACAATAACCCAATTGGTTCTGAGCGTCGGGCAAATTCTGGTCAGCGGCTAATCGATACCATTTCACCGCTTCCTTGGCGTCTCTTTTTCCACGCCTTTACCCTTGTCATAACAGAACCCAAGTTTTCCACTGGGAAACCCCGACTTTCTGGTCAGCCGCTTTGCGATACCATTTCACCGCTTCCTTCAGATCCTGTTCTACTCCTTCACCGTTGCAATAGCAATTTCCCAGGTTATGCTGCGCCTGCATGATTCTGATCGGCGGCCTTCCGAATCCAACTCAGCGCTTCCTTCACATCCTTTTCCACACCTTTTCCATCGATGTGACAATTACCCAAGTTATTCTGAGCATCGGCAAAATTCTGGTCAGCGGCCTTTCGATACCATTTTGCTGCTTCCTTCTCATCTTTCTCCACACCCTGACCGTTGGCAAAACAGAACCCAACGATGTTTTGAGCAGCGGCGTAGTTCACATCCGCGGCTTTGTGAAACCATTGCATGGCTTCCTTCTCATCCTTCTCGATACCTCGGCCGTTGAGGTAACAAACCCCCAAAAAGACTTGTGCGATAGCCAAATTCTGATCTGCGGCTTTTCGAAGCAATTTTACTGCTTCCTTCTCATTTTCCACGCCTGCCCGACCCGCCAATACTGCACCATAAAGCAATTGGCCCTTAGGTGAATTGCGTTCCGCCGCCTGTTTCCAATGGGGCAATGGTTGGTTCACCAACAACCTGATCTGAAGACCTGTTGAAATGCCCGTTGAGAGACCGCGTTCAATAGCTTTGATGTCCTCATCAAGGGGATCTTTGGGATCTGCCGCATTGATCGAGATCCCGACCACCATAGACGCAAGCAGGCTCAGAAAAAATCGCATCGGAATCCTCGCTCACGAATCGCGGATTTGAACTGCACTCCCGGCACAAATGGGCGAAAACTTCTCGTGGATCATAACCGGATGTAGAAACAATAGGCAAGGGATTTCTCTGGACATCTGACTGCCGAACGCGGAACATCAAGGCGGCCTGAAAAAGCGCCAATCGGGACCAAAAGAGATTGATTACCGATTTCGGCGTTCCGGGAGAGATTCACATGAATCGCGCCTTTGCTCTGGTCGTTTGTGTCGCCGTGCTCGATATCGACCCGCACACCCATCATGTCCTGGCGTTTCCCCGTCCTGCTGACCTGGAAGACAACGCTGTTGAAGAGCGTCGTCTCGATGGTCATGCCGGTCCGGTGAATATGGCGGCGTTCTCGCCCGACCGCGAAACCATTGCCTCCGTCGGTGAAGATGGCAGCGTCCGACTATGGAGCTTGAAAACCGGGAAAGCGCTGGCGACGCTGGGAGGCCACAGGGGCGGCATTCTTTTCGTGAGCTATGCTCCCGATGGCAAGACGCTGGCAACCTCGGGCCGAGATGCCACCGTAATCCTTTGGGATCCGATCAAGGGAGAAAAGCCACCACCTTGACCGAACACACCGCAGCTGTCAGTTCGGTCCTCTTCTCGGGCGATGGCAAAACCTTGACGACGGCGTCCGACGACAGGCTCATCCTGGTGCGCGAGCTGACCGGGAAAGTGCGCAACAAGCTCGAGGGACACAAAAGACCGGTCATTGCCCTGGCTTACTCCCCGGATGGAAAAACGCTGGTCAGCAGCGGCGGCGATTGGAACCAGCCAGGCAAGTTCGGCGAGGTAAAGAGCTGGGATCTCGAGACCGGAAAGGAGCGTTGGTCCGCAACGGGTGATTTCGGCGGCGTTTGGGGTATCGCCTGCTCGCCCGATGGCAAGACCGTCGCCGGCAGTTGCTGGACGGGAATGTTCGCCTCTGGGACGCGGCCACCGGCAAAGAGTCAATGACGCTGAAGGGCCACACCAATCGTGTGATCTGGGTGGCGTACACGCGCAGCGGAAAAACGCTGGCCTCCACCAGTTCCGACGGCACAACCCGTTTCTGGGACACCGCAACCGGCAAGGAGAAAGCGGTCTTGAAAGGGCATACCGGCGAGGTGCAACGACTGGTGTTTTCGCCCGTCGGCATGGGCTGGCAACGACGGGCAACGACGGAACGATCCGGATCTGGCAACTGGTCAAATAAGCTACTCTCTCGGCTTCTGAACCATCAAACTCTGGACCGTCTTCTGATCAAGCGAGAGTCGCGCCTGAACGAAGGGGCCGTTGTCTTCGATCTTGATGTCCGCCAGTTTAATCGGTTTGCCGTCAAACATGATTCGGGCGTCCTTCGCAACCGTCAGGGTCTTCTCTTCCGGGTTGTCGCCGCGTGCCATTCGGGTTGCGATCGTGATCGTTCCCTTTGCCGCATCCGCACTCTTGAGCATTCCCCACATCGGCGGCCCTTCCGCGCGGATTGACGTAACCGTCTTCTGGTCGAGCACCAGCCGCAGATGGACGATTGAGCCGATGGGAATATCGCCTGGCTTTGCTTCTTTGAGCGAGAGCCGACGACCTTTGCCATCATCGGTGATCGCGATGGTATCTTTGGTCAAATCGACCGTTCTTTCTTCCGGCTCCTCTCGGCCTTGCCGTTGGGAGATGGTGATCGAGTTCTTTTTGGGGTCGAGCATTTGACCAGTCCTGAAATGATGAGTCCTTCAACGGTGACGCTCTGGATCGATTTCTGATCGACCAAGAGCTGGGCCGCGATTTGGGCACCTGGAACCAAATCGCTCAATTTGCCTTCCTTCAGCGAGAAGCGCAATTGCCGGCCATCATCGATGCCGATTTCCGCTTTCGCGGCCAGCGTGTAGGTCTTGTCTTCGGGCTGTGCGTCTCGACCGCCTCCACGTGTTTCGATGGTGATTAATTTGTTGGTCGGGTCAACTGCTTTGAGAGTCCCATGCACCATCGGTCCATCCGCGACGAGGGTCTCGACCGTTTTTTGGTCGGCACTGAGTGTCAAACCCAAAACAACGCCCGGCGTCAAATCGGAAAGCTTGGCTTCCTTCAAGACCAAGAAAGCTCTGCGTCCGAATCCCTCGCCCGTAGCAATCTCGGCATCCTTGGCCAAAGAGAATGTTTTCTCCGGAAGGTCTCTTCTACCATCACCCACCGCGACGGTGATCGTGCCGGCCTTGGCATCGACCGATTTCAATATCGCCCGAACCGGGGGCCGAAAGGGGTCGCGTGCGTCACGTTGCGCTTGGGTCGTTGGAACGATCCCGACGGCGGTGACGATCGCAAGAATCGAGGCAATCATCCAGCGGGTTGCTGACATGCGTGCTCCAATGAATTGAGCGAAAGGGTGCGGAATCGGGAATGAGTGGTAGGGATATTGTGCATCGAATGAGCAGATGGTGCAACGAATTTCCCGGAAACCGGCGAATCAACGAGCCGGAAGCGTAAGCGACGGACAATAGCCCAATCCGTTGCTTACGCTTCCGCTCGTTCCGGCAAATGCCGGTTCTATACGATCTGATGACGCAACAACTCAGCTGCGCCCGCAAGCGCCTTCAATTTTGCGTAGGCTTCGTCCAGGGGTATGGGATTATCGCTGCTGGGCGCGAAGCCGCAATCGGGGTTCAAGCTGAGCCGATCCGCAGGAACGAATTCCAGTGCTTTGCGGACTCGCGCTGCGATCGTCTCCGACGTTTCCATTTCCGGGGTACGAACATCGACGCAGCCCAGCCCGACTCGCAGACTCTCCGGCAGATCGGCCAGCACATCCATGTCGCCGGCTTGCGGCAGCGAAATTCAAGCACCAGTTCATTCACATCGGCCTGGAATCAGCGCGGAGCCGATCGTTCGGAAATCGCCCTTGGCATCGCTGCGCCGTTCGATGTTGCCGCGGCAAACGTGCAACACAATATAGGCTCCGGCATTGCGAAGCGGGGCCGCGAGACGATTGATGCTGTCGATGCCCAGCTTGATCTCTTCGTCAACGCTGCCGAATTGGCCGGTCCCCCAGTGACCACTGCGTTGTTCGCGGTATTTCGGATCGACGAAATAGCCGAGCATCGGGTCATCGAACTGGATGCAGTCCACTCCTGCGGACATGAGTTCATTGGCTTCTTGCAAGAGGATCTCTTCGACAGCGCGTAGGAAATGCTCCCGTGTGGGGTAAACCGAAGAAGAATGTTCGGGAGAATCGAATCGTCGAAGGATTACATATGCGCTGGGAAGGCTCACCTTGATGGGTCGGGCCGTATTGCGTCGGAGAAATGCCGCACCGTCCGCGGCGATCGGCTGCCTCCGGCGAAGCGGAGCAACCGCTGCGGGCCAGAGCCTGGTTCTGCCGGGGATCAGATCGGGTTTGAATCCTTCTATGCGCTCGTAAAAGACCTGAAAATAACCTTCACGCCGCCACTCGCCGTCAGAGATCATGTCGATTCCTGCGGTTTCCTGCAAGGCTACTGCAAAAGGGATCGCTTGATCGCATGCCGATTCCCACTCGGCGCGAGAAATTCCGCCGGCCAAGTAGCGGTGCATCAAATCGAGCAGCCAGGCTGGACGCGGCAAGCTGCCGATCACGGTCGTGGGGAAGAGCGCCAGGCTATTGGGATAGCGATTCATAGGACAACCAACCCAGAGTAGTTATTTCGAGGAAACGGACCACCTTCCGCGCAATACGGTCGTAATCTTCATCTTAATCATCTTCCTAATCCTAATCCTCATCTTGCTCCGGCTCCTTTGGTCTTGCGAATTCCATCTCATTTTGCTTTCTCGCACAATGCGAGAGTGGTAAACTCACCCAATTCCCCCTTCATTCACTCTCCAGAGGTACATCATGCGTGGAATTAGTCGGCGTTCATTCGTTCAAGGTGCTTTTGCTGCACCGTTTCTCCTTGCTCCCGCAGTACGGGCCCAGGAAAAGAAGGAATCGCCCAACAATCGCCTTGGCATCGGTTTCATCGGCATGGGCACGCAGAATCGCGGCCACCTCGGGCATTTCCTGGGCCAGAAGGACGTCCAGGTGGTGGCCGTCTGCGACGTGGACACCACGCGCCGCGAGAACGCCAAGAAGACGGTCGAGAAGCGCTACGCCGAGCAAGATCAAGAGCGGCGAGCTACAAGGGCTGCGCCGCCTACAACGATTTCCGCGAACTGCTCGGCCGCAAGGACATCGACGCCGTCGTCATCGCCACGCCCGACCACTGGCACGCCATCCCCTGCCTCGAAGCGTGCAAGGCGAAGAAGGACATCTACTGCGAAAAGCCGCTGACGCTGACCATCCACGAAGCCAAGATGCTGATCGACGCCGCCCGCAAGTACGAGCGCGTCTTCCAGACCGGCAGCCAGCAGCGCTCCGAGCAGCGAGTTCCGCACTGGCCTGCGAGCTGGTTCGCAGCGGCCGGATCGGCAAGCTCAAGACGGTCTACGTCGAACGTCGGCAGCTCCGAGCAAGCCGTGCGACCTGCCCGAGGAGAAGACTGGAAGAGGGCCTGGACTGGGACCGCTGGCTCGGGCCGGCGCCGAAGCGGCCCTACAACTCGGTCCTCAGCCCGCGCGGCGTTCACGGCCATTTCCCGGACTGGCGCAACTACCGCGAATACTCCGGCGGCATGATGACCGACTGGGGCGCCCACCACTTCGACATCGCCCAGTGGGGCCTCGGCATGGACGAATCCGGGCCCGTGCGAGATCATCCCGCCCGAAGATCCGAAGGCCGAGCATGGGCCTGCGATACATCTACGCCAACGGCGTCGAGGTGATCCACGGCCAGACGCCGAATACGAGCCCGGCAAGAAGGTCAACGGCGTCACCTTCATCGGCAGCGACGGCAAGATCTTCGTCAACCGCGGCTACCTGGCCAGCGATCCGGGGGAGATCATCAAGCAGCCGCTCGGCGAGAAGGACGTTCACCTTTACAAGTCGCCGGGCCACCAGCGCGACTGGCTGCACTGCATCCGGACGCGCAAGCGGCCGATCTGCGACGTGGAGATCGGCGCCCGCTCGGTGACGGTCTGCCACCTGGGCAACCTGGCCTATTGGAACCACCGAGAAGCTGAAGTGGGACCCGAAGGAATGGAAGTTCGTCGATGCGACGCCCGGAGGCGGACAAGTGGCTGGACCGCGAACGCCGCGATCCGTGGACATTGCCGAAGGTATGAGATGCAGCGATGTCAATGCTAGCGATCTTCTGCCGGTTACTGAACTGGCAGAAGTTCACGCTCAGCATTTAGAGTTACCCCAGTCAACGATGAATCTTGCACTCGGGTAATGAATCCTGGAGTCCCTTCACCCCAGCGTCGGTCACTTTCGTAAGGCCAAGGTTGAGGTCGGCGAGCTTTTTGAGTTCTTTCAGTTCGTTCAAACCTTGGTTAGTCACCTGTGTTCGATAGAGGTTAAGCCTGGTAAGGTTCTTGAGTTCCTTCAATTCCATCAGTCCGCGGTCGGTCACACTGGCGAAAGCAAGGTTGAGTTCGGTGACATTCTTGAGTGCGCAGCTCCTTGAGGTTCTCATCGGTTACGGGGGAGCGATATAGATCGAGCACTCTGAGATTATTTAGCTCTTTGAGTTCTTTCACGACCGCCTCGGTTACCGGTGTCATGCCAATGTGGAGTGAGGAAAGACTCTTGAGTTCCTTGAGTTCCTTCAGGCTCGTCTCGGCGAGCGGTGAGCGATCGAGCCGCAGTTCTGTGAGGTTTTCGAGTTCGCGCAATTGTGCCAGTCCCAAGCCGGTAATCGGCGTGCATCCAAGGTCAAGGAAGGAAAGGTTCTTGATTTCTCTCAGTTCTTTGAAGGCAGCATCCGTCACTGGTGCAAGCCGAAGTTTAACAGTCGTGAGGTGCTCGAAGTCCTTTAGCTCCTTTAGTCCCTTGTCCGTCACCTGAGTGCAACTCAGATCGATCCGGGCCAAATTCTTCAGATGTGCCAACTCGTGTAGCCCGGCATCCGAGACGGCGGAACCTCCGAGGTTCATTGCAACGATCTCTTGTGACGACGTTGGTCGAGTTCCATCTTTCCCTTCGGCGCAAGCAAGCGCGTGCAACAAATCGATCTCGCGCAACACTCGCAGCAGGTCATCAGTGACTTGGCCGTAACCCAAAGACAAGTCGGTGAGTTTTGCGAGTCCTTTCAGTGCATTCAGACCAATACCTTTCACACGCGTATTTTGAAGGCGCAGCGTGGCGAGATTCTTTAGCTGTTTCAGTTCCGCGAGTCCGACATCGGAAATCTGAGTATTCGACAGGTTCAAGGAAATAACCGTGCCGGCCGATGTCGGGCGTTTACCGTCCGCACCGGTTGCCAATGTAAGCGCGTGCAGTAAATGAATCTCGGCTAATGCATGCAAACACTCATCCGTCACTTGATTTTTGGTGAGATGCAGGGTCGTGAGCTTTTGGAGTTCTTTCAAATCCTTGAGACCAGCCCCCTTTACCTTTGTTCTTTCCAGGTAGAGGATGGTGAGATTGTTAAAGCTGTTCAACTCTTTCAGCCCTGCATCCGAAATAGGAGTATCCGTGAGGTTTAGAATAATCACCTCGCTGGCGTTTTTCGGGCGTTTTCCGTTCTTTCCGGATGCATTAGTGAGTGCATGAAGCAGATCGATCCGGCGTAAGATACGCAAACTTTCGTCGCTCAGAAGGGAATCGCTGAGCTCCAGACTGATGAGCTTTTTCATTTCTTTCAGACTCGTCAACCCTTCCGCCGTAACATCGGTCTTGGTAAGTACTAAACGGTTCAGGTTCTTGAGATCCTTCAATTCCCTTAGACCCGCATCGGCCACATGGGTAAAACTGAAGTTAAGAGAAGTGAGTTTTTCTAGTTTCTTGAGTTCTTTCAAACCTTCATCGGTCACGAATGTTGAACTGAGGTCCAGGTAGACAAGCTTTTTGAGATCGGTCAGTTCCTTTAAACCTGCATCGGTCACATGGGTTTCCCTGAGGGTAAGCGAGGTGAGGTTCTGCAACTTCTTGAGCTCTTTTATCCCGGCGTCTGTCAGGGATGTCGAGCTAAGGTTCAGAGAGGTGAGCTTCTTCAATTCGGTAAGTTCTTTGAATCCTGTACCGTTCAGATGGGTTCCCAAAAGGACGAGCGAAGAAAGGTTGCCAAGATGGTTCAACTCCTTCATCCCGGCATCCGTCACCTTCGTGGCAACGAGGTAAAGAGTTTTGAGGTTTTTCAATCCTTTCAACTCGCGAAGCCCGACATCCGTCACGGGAGTAAGCATGAGATTCAGCACGGTCAGCTCTTTGAGATCTTTCAATTCCTTCAGCCCATCGTCTGTAATCTTGAGACCAGACAGATGAAGCGTCGAAAGTTTGTTCAATCCTTTCAAATCTTTCAAACCAAGATCCGTGATTTGCGTTCTGCCAAGATTCAACCAGGAAAGGCTGTTGACCTCCTTAAGTTCCCTCAATCCTTGATCGGTCACGTTGGCGTAAAACAAATTGAGACCGGCAAGGCTGTTGAGATGCTTGAGCTGCTTAAGACCGTTGTCCGTTATTTCGGTTCTTCCGAGATCGAGGGATTTGAGACTAATCAAGTCCGCCAACTCTTTCAGCCCGTCATCAGTTATCTGAGTTTCATAGAGGTTTAGCGCGGCGAGGTTGCGCAGATTCTTCAATTCTCTCAAAGTATCATCTTGAATTAAGCAGCGTGTGAAGTCCAACCCGAACGGCACGGTTACCCGTGGCATTAGGCCCAATTTGCCCTTTGGCAACTTATAGAAACGGAATCCCGGCAACCCGCGTGCTTTCTCATCGTTTCCCGATCTAAACTTGAAAAGTTCCAACCCGGTTTCATCGCTGGCGAACCGACCGTGTGTCGCTCCGAGTTTTTCGTAGGCTGCGATTGTTTCTGCGTCGATTGGATCGTATCGAGGTGGTTCGTCTGCACGAACTGGATAGGTCAGCCAAAGCAAAATATGTGCTGTGAACACAATAATGCGAGTTGACATACGAGGGTACTCGAGTGTGGTTACTGGTCTTTTCCTGAGCATCCAAACCAATTAGGGCCTGGGGAACCGGCTATCGGTTTGCCGGAACCAACTGCTTTAGCTGCGCCTCGATCTCGGGAGTCCACCGATAAATCAAAGGCCCCCGCCCTGCTTCGTCGCCCCAGCGTGTCGAGGCGATCCAGTAGCGCAGGAACTCCTTCTTTTTGAACAAGGGCAGGAGGTAAAGACCCTTGCTGGAAACCGGTTTGTTGGGCGGTATTCGGGCTTCCGGAAGATTGGAAACAATGACCGATTCCTCGGCGATCGGGTCGCCGGAAACGATTTGTTTGATGCGGATCGTTCTGCGCGGCTTGCCCGATTCGTCAACATCCACCTCGGCGACGACCCAAGATCCGCTGATGTCAGGAAGAGTTGGGAATGAAGTCGCATTCATCAATTGCGTACGGGATACCACGACCGGCTGCGAATGTCCCAGTGCCAGATAGGCCAGGTATCCCAACCAACCGACAAATAGTATTGCAGCCACGATCAACTGGACTCGAGCAATTCTCATCGTTTGCCTCGTTTGGACCAGGCGAGTTCGTCGAGTGAAATGGTATACCCTTCCGTCAAGGCTCGGTCCAGATCGAAGACATGTTGAAAATCGCTGCGGTGATCGCTCTCCGTTTTGCTCATAAGATGGGCTTCGATCAGGTTGAAGATCAGTTCTCCAATATCATCCGTGCGTCGAATCCCCCAAAGATGGAATACCGTCCGGGCCAGGAGGCCGAACTCCTGCGGCGCCAGATCGACCGTACCGCGGATGATTTCAGGACCACTTACATGATTTTCGGCATCCGGATCGCGATCTCCCTTCGGAGGAAGCCGGCCCAGCATTTTCTGAGTGTGGGTGAGAGCCTCAAACATGAACTCATAGGCTTCATACAAATAGCGCGGATCGCGGCGGACAATTTCGGCAATTCCGGGATGATGCATCGTCATGAGTAGATCAATAATCCAAAGTCCCGACCACGGGGACTCACAGTTTGGTCAGAATCTCATCGGCCTTCACGGGCAGGCGACGACCATCTTCAAATTCAATCAGTAACCTCTGGGCGAGAATCTCCTGGGCCAGAACGCGCCCCTGTCCCTTGGCCGTGAGAACCCGACTGCCGATCGCCGGCAATGCGGCCTGGAATTCCTCGTAAACGTCTTGTTCAAAACGCAAACAACACTTCAGCCTACCACAACGTCCGGAAATCTTCGTGGGGTCGAGTGTTGATTTTTGAATTTTCGCCATGCGCATCGACACCGGCGGCATAACGGCCATGTGCGTGTTGCAGCACACCGGCTTGCCGCAATCGCCGTAGTCGGCCAGCAATTTCGCTTCGTCCCGGATGCCCACCTGCCGAAGTTCGATGCGGGTCTGAAACTCGCGGGCCAGACTTTTCACGAGTTCTCGGAAATCGACTCTCTTTTCCGCGAGGAAATAGAAGACGAGCCTTTCTCCGCCAAAAAGATGCTCGATATCGATCAATTGCATCGCCAACTGATGTTCGGCGATGAGCCCAACTGCGATGTCGAATTCCTTTCGCTGCAATTCTTTCAGATGTTGTTCGCGCTGATGATCTTCAGGAGTCATGAGCCGGATGATGGTTCCCGAAGTTGGCTCGGACAAGTAGGCAACCGCCTGAGGGGTGGAAGGGCAAAGGGTCTCGGCGGTTTCCTGCCCACGATCCGACAAGATGATGATTCGATCGGTCCGACGAAGCGGAAAGGGCGATTCAAACTCGCCCAGAAGGCGCATCGCTCCGTGGCGAACGATGTATTTCGACATCGGCACAGGTTTCGGAGGTGGAAGATCCGTCGCGGGTATCATCGAATCCATTTCATTATTGGACTACCATTTGCAAAAATTGTAAAGACCTTCCGAACGAAAGCCAGTGAATTTGCGAGAGAAATAAAATGCACGCGGTCCGAATTGAGAAATGCTTGGTTAGCCCGATTAGCGAGTTTTGAAGTTGCGCCTTTGGCGATAGATGAAAGCGTCCGAAAGGACGATGGGAGCCCGAAGTGCAAGCAAGGGAAGGAGTTGCGGCGATGTCGCAGTTTCGCCTTGCTTGCGCTGCGGGCTCCCAATACCTTCGGTATTCCGCGGGTTTTTCAGATGCATAACTTCAAGACGCGCCGGCGAGGGACACACCCGCACTGGCTATCCGCTCACCATTCCCCGGTTCGAGCGAGCTGGCTTATTGTCTCGGCGAGCGACTTGCCAATACCGGGAAGTCGTTCCAGCGCTTCTTGCTGGAAGTCCGTTATCGGTGCCGGCAGCCCCAGGACGGTTTCCGCGGCACGACGATACGCTCGAACGCGATAGAGATTATCGCGCTTTTGGGTGAGTTGGCGAGCATGTTGTCGCAGACAAATGGCGACGTCTTGATTGGTCATGGCAATCTCCAATTCCTCCTCTATTCATCATGGCCGGTCCAATTTCGGAGTGCAAGGTTGGTTGCAAGGAGGAGGAATGGCAAAGATTTTCTCAAGATGTGCGCAAGTTTTTGAAAGAAATGCATTCGACCGATGGATTGGGACTCAATACCCCAATTCATCTAACCTGCGGGCACTAACTCTTCCCCAAGAGTTCCGGGCGCTTTGGATGTTCCGAAGTTGCCCCCGCTTCCGTTTTCACTGCGATCGCATCTCACTCTTTCGTTGGAGTCAGGGCCGGGCCGTCTTCCTTCTTGGGCAATAATAGCCGAGGTTTCTCGCCCTCTTTCGGCAACGGGAACGGGGCAAAGCCGTTCTTGGGCTGCCCGCCATTTTTGACCGGCACTGCCGGCACCTGCGGAAGCACCGGCACCTGCTTGTTTCCGTGTGCGATCTTCGGCCACGATTGCTCAAACTGGAAATGCGGGTCACTTTCCGTCGTGTGACATTGCTGACAAATCTGATCGACCTTGAACAGGATCTTCGATTCGGCAGGAGTAAGAGGCGTTTTGTCCACCAATTGCTTCACGGTGGGAAGATGATCCTGGCCCTGCATCTTCCAGGGGGCCATCTCGGCGGCAAATTTTTGCGCCTGGGCATTTGGAAATGCCCCGCCAGGCAAGGGTGCCGTCAAAACGTGGTTGCTTCCCGGCCCGTGACAGTTTTCGCAGCCGTTATGTTTCAGATCATTGACCGGAATCTTATTTTTCGAGTCCAGATAGCCGGTGTTATACTTGAAGCCAACCGTGTGACAGACGACGCACTCACCGTCAAATTGCCGCAATGAAGGCTTCTTGGCTGCAACCAGGGAATCAAACGCGATGCTGTGCTTCGTGCCGTTGTGGATGTTCCAATCGGCCACGTGACACTTCTGGCACGTTGCCGAGCCGACATACTCGTATTTCCCGGCCGGGTTGGCCAGTTGCAGCGGGTGCGGACGCCGCGGGAACTTCGATACGTAATCGAATGCCTTTACCGCCTTGGAATACTTTTCCAGTTCAGCCAGCGCCAGGTTCTGTTCCTTTCCGACAGGAGTGTCGAATTCATTGGTCAGGACGATCCGCTGATAGTGCAGATCGACGCCTCCACCCTTTTTCTTGAAGACGCCAACGACCCCGACCTGCTGTCCCTTGTGGCCCACCTGGACGAGCAGCGTATTGTTCCCGATCGTGACGTTCTGATCGGCACGTCCCGGCGGTTCGGATTCCTGGGTCCGGCAAACAACCACGTCAAAATGGTTTGGCTTGTTCTTGAAATGCCCGGCGAGCTTGCGGGCAAAATCATCGGGGCCCTGGAACAGCATGACATTCAGATCGGGTTTCTTGGCCGATTTGGCCATGTCCTTCAACCCATCTGTTACCAATTCTCCGGAATGCTTGCCAGGTTTGGCTTTGCCAAAATCGGGTGCAAAACGCATCGACGAGTCGATGTTCAGGCCCTGCAACGGGTTCTTATTCGCGTCGAGAACAGGCTTCCCGTTTGCGTCGACGATCGGTTCTCCCAGGACATGCCGAACCACCGGATCACCTACAAGACCCATGACGCCGACGTTCAGGCCGGCAACGGGAAAGATTTCCCAATCGTGGATCGCCCCCTTGCCCTTGGCATCCTGGAAGATCAGGTTGCGCGGCAAGAACTGTTTTGCCGACACATACCCTGTGATATTCGCGGCCAGCAGGAGAGGAAATTCGTTTCTTGGCTGCATCGTATAGGCACCGATCGCTTTTTCCAACGGCAGAGAGAATTCTTCCAGACCGATGCCGATGGCCTTGTATCCCATCGCATTGAGGGCTGCGCATCGCCGTGACATATTTGAGCAAAACCTGATCCTGGTTCATCGGCACGTGGGGATCGGGGTTTTGACGCAGCGGTGTCGTGATGTCGCCCAGGTCGAGGGGCAGAACCTCGAAGCCGCGCTCCTTCTTTAACCACTGAATCAGGTTCCAGCGCCGTTCCAGACCACCTTTCTGGGGATCGGAGCAGCCGCACTTTTGCAGGTAGCCGTTCATCTCGGCGGTGATGACCAGAACGAAATCGGGTTTTTGATCTTTGGGCCACTTCGCGAAGAGATCGGCATTCATCCCCGTTTCCGAGAAATGAATTCCGCCGTCCTTCGACGGCAAAACCGGCGGACTTTCGGGTCCGCACAGAGAATGAATCACGAAAACCGCGCTGGCGATAGTCAGGCCGGTAACGATAAATAGCGCTGCCGGCCACCGTTTAACGGACATCTTCGGTGCTGGCACGGCAGGTGAGGAGTCAGTGGTCGGGGACGGGGCGACCGAAAGGGCCGAATCGTCGATAGGCATGATGTCTCACCCTCAGGGACCAAAAGAATGGTTATTCATCTGTCGTCATACCCGGTTTTCCCCAAAAGTGCGAGAGGAATTTTTGTTGTTGCGAATCCACGCAGGGTTTTTCTCTTTTTCACTATGAGCGGCCTCTCACGATGACCCACCTTTTGAGGGTCCCAGGGTTTCAAAACGATTGGGCAGCTCACAGGTTGGGGACGTACCCCGCGTTCTGCGCGAACGCGGCTACGGAAAAGCGACTTCCTGCCGTAGCCGCGTTCGCGGCAGAATGCGGGGTACACAGGGTTGATGTGTACCAAAGATCATGATTTATCCAAACGATTGAACTCTCAACCGAATAAAGCCCGCGGTTTCCTACTGTGGGTTCGATCTTCGTGGAATGCGTTGCTTGGTGTTCTCTCACCAGCTACAATTGCGCCGATACGGAAGCTTGAAAACGAAGCGATTCACGCACCGCACTTGCGGGAGGGAAGCGATGTTCAGTCACTTGCGCAGACCCGATTTCCTCGGCATCGGCTGCGTCAAGGCCGGATCCACCTGGGTGTGGCGGCAACTTCTCGATCATCCGGAGGTTGCCATGCCGCGCGGCAAGGAACTGCGCTACTTCAACTTTGTGAGTTGGGGCACTTGCACCCCCAGGGAGTATCTCGAGCACTTTCAAGTCCTTCCCGCTGCACGCAAGACCGGCGAAATCACGCCGGATTATATTGCGTATCCCCACGTACCCATCCTGGTCAAGGCCATGTGCCCGGACGTCCGCATCTTCGCGATCTTGCGCAATCCGGTCGATCGGGCTTTTTCTCAGTACAAATTACGCGGCGACCCGCACTGGGGCATCCCTGCCGATCTGTCGTTCGAGGAAGTGTTCTTCGGAGATTATCCCAAGCGCGACGTGCCCTTGCGATTTTGCTCTCTGAGGCAGCGCGGCATGTATACCCAACAGTTGGAGTGGTGGTACGAACACTTTCCCAAAGAGCAAATTAAGTTGCTTTTCTTTGACGACATTGTCGAAAACGCGCCGGGTCTGTTGCGGGAACTTTATACTTTTGTGGGCGTAAATCCAGATTTTGTGCCGGCAAACTATAGTCGCCCTCGGCACGTCAACGTGAAGGCGCAGGATATGGTCCCGACTCCCGAAGAACGGGCGCGGGTCGGTCAGTTCTACTCGGAAGAGATAACCAGGCTCGAAAAACTGACAGGGTGCGATTTATCGCGTTGGCGTTGAAGCGTCCTTTTCCGGGTCAAGGCGAGAGGCAGAAACCAATGTGCCCGCAACCGCTTACTTCGTGCGCGGCTCTCCGGTTCGCTGAAGCTTGCTTCGTGCGCGGCTCTCCGGTTCGCTGAAGAGCTGCGCACGAAGTAAGCGGAAATCTTCTACGTAAAGCGTATCAAGTCGGCCCATTCCAACCGTTTGTCTAGTTCCACCGAAATGCGATAGGTCTTATTCATATGTTCGATACACGAGGTGACTTTCCCGGTAAACTTCAACGGTCGAAGATGGAGCGATGATTCGATCGTCAGGCTGACTTCTTGACCAATCTCCAGCGCCTGCGAAACGAATATTCCGAGACTTTGCGCGGTGGCATCCGCGAGCGCGAGCGCGAGGTTCGGCCCCAGCAGCAGGCTGCCGCGATGAAAACTAATCCTCGGCATCCCTCGGGCGGGACGTGGACGATCCACCACATTTTGCGGGGTAGTTTCGGAACTCATGACGGGATCCGGTCGGGCACCATGCGATCCAGGACGTGGTGATCGCGAAATAGGGGGCTATAAAACTCGTAGCACGCGATTTAGAGAAGTCAAATCGAAACCTCAAGAATGCAATAATCCTATTCGGTGTATTGTCGTCGTGGGTTTGATCTGGTATGGTCCAATCATCATTTTTCCCTTTCATCGTTCGATTGCAGCAAGGGAAGTCCACATGAAAAGATACTGGGTAAATTTCGCCTCACTGGCGCTGGCGGTCCTGGGTGGGTGGGCTTGCGGTCCGAACGGAAAGGCACCTGCTCCGGTCAGTTCCGCGAGGCCCGCAAAAGTGTCCGAAGAGGCCGACGGTCCAGCGATCTTTTCGGACATCACCGAATCCAGCGGCATCAAAATGACCTACCGCAACGGCGAAGACAAGAATCATCTGGCGATTCTTGAATCGTTGGGCGGCGGCGTTGGGATACTCGACTACGATGGCGACGGCTTGCCAGACGTCTTTATCACCGGCGGAGGGGACTTCGTTGGAAAAGACAAGAAGGAGATTGTCGGCCTGCCTTGCAAACTCTTTCGCAATCTGGGTGACAACCGATTCAAGGATGTCACAGTGGAAGTGGGGCTGAGCCATCTGGCGGGCGGGAAACCCTGGTTCTTTACGCACGGTGTCGCGGTGGGTGATTTCGACCGCGATGGTTACCCCGACTTGCTGGTCATGGGCTGGGGACGCATCGCACTCTTCCGAAATGTCGAAGGCAAACGCTTCGAGGATGTCAGCGCCAAAGCCAAACTGGACAAGGGCATTACCTGGGCGACGAGTGGAGCTTGGGCCGACTTCGACGGCGACGGCTGGCCCGATCTCTACGTATGCCAATATGTAGATTGGTCATTCTCGAATCATCCCCGTTGTGCCTACGATGGAAAAACCGAGGATGTCTGTCCTCCCAAAAGCTTCAAGGGCTTGACGCACAAGGTCTATCGCAACCTGGGCGACGGCACCTTTGCGGATGTCAGCGCGACCTGCGGTTTGGTCGCCGGAACCGCCAATTGCAGCAAGGGGCTTGGAGTGTTGGCCGTAGATGTAGACGGCGACGGCAAGCCGGATGTCTATGTCTGCAACGATACGGTCGACAAGCTCCTCTACGTCAACCAATCGACCCCAGGCAAAATCGTTTTTGTGGAACGCGGCTTGTTGAGCGGGTCGGCCCGCGACGATCAGGGCAACCCAAACGGGAGCATGGGCGTCGATGCCGGCGATTACGACGGCAGCGGCAAGCCAGGGCTCTGGGTCACGAATTATCAGAATGAGTTGCACGGTCTGTACCGCAATCTTTGTCGGCCCGGTCAGACTTTGTTCGGCTTCCAGACATCCGCTGCGGGGATCGCAGCGATTGGCCAAAAGTACGTCGGCTGGGGAACCGGCTTTATCGATTTCGATCTGGATGGCTGGGGAGGATCTGTTTGTGAGCAACGGGCATGCGGTTCGCTATCCCAAGGAGCCTGGGGTTACGCGCCGACAGAAGCCGGTTCTGTTGCTCAATCGCGGCAACGGCAAGTTTCTGCCTGCGCCGAAACGAATCGGTTCCTATGGCGATGAAGAACACCTCGGCAGGGGCGTCGGCTTCGTCGATCTGGACAATGACGGGCGCATCGACATGGTTCTCAATCACCTCAACGAACCCGCAGGTGTGCTGCGCAACGTAGCCCCGGAAGGAAATCACTGGCTCGGCGTCAAGCTGATCGGCTCAAAAAACGCCGACGTTGTGGGTGCCAAAGTGGTTCTGGAAATGGGAGATCGCAAGCAAACACGATTCGCCAAAGGGGGAGGCAGTTATGCTTCATCGTCCGATCGCCGCCTGGTTTTCGGACTGGGCAAGGCCGATCGTGTGGGAAAAGTGACTGTGACATGGCCCGACGGTAAGCAGCAAGAATGGGAAGGACTGAGCATCGATAGCTATCATGTGCTGGTACAGGGTCAGAAGGAAGACGCTGAAATATGAAGTAAAGAACTAACATGCCTTTATACAGCGTAGATTGCGAAGCTCCGGGCGGGGGTTATGGGGAAACCGCTGTACTTGTCTATGACGAAGGCGGTCGGTTTATCCAAAATGTAGAATACCTCGATCTCATATTTGATGTTTGGTGCGGAGGTGAATTGGTGCAGGATGTCGAATGTTATTGCGTAACGACCTCATTATGGAATTATCTGGACGCTAACGGTATCAAAGGCGTTTCTGTTCGTGGAATGACAACCACACCTGGGGATTACATGATTGAGATGGAGCCCGATCGAATTATTCCGCAATTTGAAGAGCTGGTATTGCCCAGAGGCTTACGAGGACGATGGGCTGATGGGTGGACTATCGAGAAAAGTACCATTCCGATTGCCGATATGTTCACAGGGCCTGGACTACCTCTTTTTGTGACTGAGCGCGGCGAAAGAACTCCTAGTGAGCTATGGCGTTAGCGGCGTAGAGTTTACGCTTGCATCCTTTTTGGATAGTTGACTTGACACAATCGGGAAGAAAATGAAACTCCTCATGTGAATAATGTGCAGAGAAGGCGACTGTCGAATGCAGCGAGAGGTGTCCTGCAAAAAACGTCGATCAACGCCGGCCGCCGGTTCCTTTGAGCTTATCCGCCCGCAGCGCCTCGATCAGCGTCTCGAAGCCATCGGGGCTGCCGGCCACCCATTTGCTTGCGCCCTCCAGACGCAGGACCTCTGCGGTACACTCATTTTTGTCGTCCATCGCCAGCATCAGTTGGGTGAAGCGAGCGGCACGATTCTTGTCGAAGTCTTTGGCGGCAGTGAACACGCAGTGGCTAAAGGAAGGCGAAGTCCACACCGATTTCAAGCCCTCTACTTCCGGAGCCTTGCGGGCCACGAGATCGTCCCATAGGCGCTGCGCCGACGATACCGGCATCGGCCCGCCCGGCACGCAGGGCCTTCAAGACGTGGTGCGGACTGGAACACGGGTTGCCGCGCAGGTCCAATTCCTCGTCAAGATGAAGGAACTTGACCTTGTCCAGCTCCACACCATCGCTTTTCAGGTAGTGAAGCGGCAGGACAATAGCTTCAGCGGCCTCCCGGCTGCCGAGTACGAGAGTTTTGCCCTGTAATCCTTTTGGATCCTTGATCCCCGACTCATTGCGAACCAGCAACTTGCAGCGGAAATTGCAATCGACATCGCGCATCACCAAGGTCTGGCTCTGCCCGTTGCAAAGCAGGTGGTATTGGGCGTGGGCCAGGGGAGTGTTCCAGGCGATGTCAACGTGATTGCTGCGCAAGGCATCCACGAGAGCGTCGTAATTCGAGTACAACACATAATCGATCGGCAGATCGGTCTTGGCAAAATAACGGCGCAGGTTGTCAAAAACAGTCACCGCGCTGGGTGCGTAGGCAACCGCACCGATGCGCAGCACTCGTGGAGGAGCAGCCTTTTCGCCGCCGATGAGCTGAACGGGCTTGTCGGCCGAGCGCGTCGCGCCGGCCGTTGTCAGTGCTATTGCAATGGTAACAATGCTTTGGAAGTACGACATATGACCCTCTGAGGTTGCGCTGGCCCAACTCATTGGAAAATGAATTACTTGCGGGTCGATCCGCTCTGCTATACTATCGATATGCTGCCACCTGAGGAAATTCCATGCGAGCCAGTGATCTCTTGACTTGGACCAGAGCCACGCCATTCGTCCCGTTTCGGATCCGGCTCAATAGCGGGCGGTCTTTCGAGATACGTCACCCGGAGATGCTTCGAGTCGGCCTGACGAGTATGCATGTCTACACGTTCGCAGGTGAACCGTCCGATCCCTATGAGCGCGTGGAGATGGTATCCCTCGTTATGGTCGAGAGCATTGAGCCGATCGAGGCCGGGCACCCTGCCTGACGCATCTATTCCGCAGTTCGCCGGTTCCAAAACCATGGCTGCTTCCGAAATCCACGACCGCGATGGTGGGCAACAATCATCCGGCACATCGCGAAGCCTGTTGGCCAGAGTCCAGGCCGATGAATCCGATGCCTGGGATCGTCTGGTACATCTCTACGCGCCTCTGGTTCTGCACTGGTGTCGCAGCAGCGGACTTCAACATGAGGACGCCGCCGACATTTTTCAGGAAGTGTTTCAGTCGGTGTTGAAGTACGTGGGGAAGTTTCGCAAAGAAAATACGAAAGATACCTTTCGAGGCTGGTTGCGCAGAATCACACAGAACAAAGTACGCGACCATTTTCGCAAACTGGGTCGCGATGCTCGTGGAGAAGGCGGATCGACGGCCTTGACTTGGTTTGCTCAACTTCCGGAGCCAAGTAACATTGAGGACGACCTAACGCCGGACGATGAAGGAGAACGCGGGTTATTTGCGCGCGCTCTGGAGATGATTCGTGGAGAATTCGAGGAACGAACCTGGGCCGCCTTTTGGCGAACCACCGTGGAGGGACAGGCACCGAAAGATGTTGGACTGAGCCTGTCCATGAGTCCGGGCGCAGTGCGGGTGGCGAAATCGCGGGTGCTGCATCGCCTGCGAGAAGAACTGGGCGATCTGATGGAATAGTTTAAGTGTAGACCGGTCGCTCCGCGACCGGAAGCTTACCGGTTGCCGAGCAACCGGCCTACATGGAATAGATCAAGTGTAGACCGGTCGCTCCGCGACCGGAAACTTACCGTTTGCGCGTACCTGTTTAGCCAAAGGCGAGCGTCGAGGCGTAAGCTCGACGTGTACAGTCATCATACAGCAGTTGGGTTACCGGCGAAAAATGCGCACGAGTGGTGGCAGTCCACGTCGAGCTTACGCCTCGACGCTCGCCTTTGGCTTAACTGATACGGTTGCGGAGCAACTGGCCTACACTGTAACGAATTTCCGTTACTCTTCCTGGTACTGGCCATAAATGCCTGGAATGCGAAGCATTCCGGTCTGAGCACCCTGTATGGGTGCAATATCAAAGCCCAGGGTCGCGGTACTCGCGCACCCTGGGTACACTTGATGAGTGAGCAGATGCGCGCATCGAACTGTCCCGATCCCGCAGAACTGGCTCAGTTCGTCACCGGCAACCTGTCCGGGAAAGTGTTCGCGCGTTGCCGGTCACATTGAAGCTTGCCTCGCTTGCGAAAGTGCCCTGGCAAAATTCGATGATCCGTCAAATCCCTTCATCTCTCAGTTGCGTCACTGTGCCACCGAAATTCATCATCCCGTAGAGCCGGTGCCCAGCGATCTGTTGACGGCAGTGCAATCGCTGCGCAGCGAACTCCAGCCTGCGAATGAATCGCACGTTGGACTTCCTCGACAACTCGGCAAATTCGAGTTGCTCGAGGAACTCGGCATGGGATCTTTCGGTCATGTCTTTGCGCCCGCGATACCGAGCTGGGTCGAATCGTCGCCATCAAGATGCTGCGATCGGGCCGGCTCGCGAGCCGGGAGGAAGTCGATCGCTTCGTTCGTGAAGCTCGCAGCGCCGCCCAGCTTCAACATCCCGGCCTGGTTGCGCCTACGAAACCGGTCAAACCGAGGAGGGCGTGGTTTACCTCGTCGAAGAGTTTGTCCAGGGAGAGACGCTGTCTGCTCATCTAAAGCCAGGCCGCCTCACTTATCCCCAGATTGCCGAAATGATAGCCAAGATCGCCGAAGCTCTCGATTATGCCCACCGACATGGGATCATCCATCGCGATGTAAAGCCCTCGAACATTCAACTCGATGCGGAGGGAAAGCCTCATTTGATGGATTTTGGTTTGGCCAAGCACGAAGCGGATGAATCGTCGATGACGCTCGATGGCGATTTCCTGGGCACACCCGCCTATGTATCGCCCGAGCAAGCGCGGCGAATCCCACACTGCCGATGGCCGAACCGACATTTATAGTTTGGGGGTTATCCTCTATGAACTCCTGACCGGAGAGCGGCCTTTCCGGGGGAGCCGGCAGATGCTGCTCCTTCAAGTGCTTCAGGATGAACCCCGGCCACCGCGTCAACTCAACGACAAGATCCCGCGCGATCTGGAGACGATCTGTCTGAAGTGCTTGTCCAAATCGCCAGCTCGGCGCTATTCAACGGCTCAAGAGCTTGCCGACGATCTACGGCGATTTTTGCAAGGCGAACCGATCAAGGCCAGGCCGCTGGGCTGGCCGGAGCATCTGTGGCGCTGGTCGCGCCGCAATCCTGTCGCGGTTGGATTGTTCCTGGCCGTGACATTGGCATCGGCGTTTGGATTGTGGGAGCTATCTCGGCTATCCGAGTTTTTGGTACGCAAGAGCGCGCCTGGAAAGTGCAGCCCAGCAGTCCGAGATTCTCGATGAGGTCAACAATGTTTACAGTGCCGATGTCGTCGAGCGAGTCAAATTGAAAGGGGTCGAAGCCACCCACGACTACTTGCATCGAAAAGACACCATCGCACTGCCCGCGACGCTGACGATCGACCTTGCCAAAAAAATCAGCGAACGCGGTGAATCGGGGGTTCAAGTTCGGCTCTATAGCGACTACCCTTTCAAAACCCGAAAGGATGGCGGCCCGAAGGACGATTTTGAAATCGAATGCTGGCCCAACTTCGAAAACAACCGACAGAACCCTATTACCGCTTCGAGGAATTCCAAGGCCGGCCGTCGCTGCGCTATGCGACGGCCCGGCGCATGCAGGCCGCCTGTTTGGAGTGTCACAACCACGATCCGAACAGCACGTACCACTTTTGGAAGGAGGGCGACGTTCGAGGTGTTTTGGAAATTATTCAACCGCTCGACCGGGATGCAGTTGGCGCGGGAAGGACTGCGAACGACACTTATCTCGATGGCGATCATCTCAGGATCGCTCGTGGCACTCTTGGTGTTATTTCTGTTTCTGGGCAACCGACGCAAGCTTCCAACTTGATCTGAAGCGAACTTCCAGTGCGGCCAAGTATTCGCGAATCGCGTCTTTGGGTATTGGCCTAAGCTTCTTCTTCGGTGTCAGCCAACCTTGATAGTGGAGCTTTGTAAACTATAATTAACTAGTGGACAAATGATACATTATGTTGTCTCTTTTTTACCCGCGAGCGTATAACTTGGCAGTTGATCAAACAATTATCGATATGACACACTTGCGAAGTTCCTTGGTTAATGGGGCTCGTCCGTTGAGCTGGGCTGCTACAATTTGCTACAAAAATCGGTTTGTACAATGATGATCGCAAATACAAACGAACTAACTCGCGAATGGCCTGCTACAAATTGCCTTCGCAATTTGGTTTGCCGGTCAACGATTGAATCGCCAAACAAACGAGGCGGTGAACGGACATGCTACAGATTGCTACAAGAATCGGGTTGTACAGCAATGTTCGCAAATTCGAACGAACGACTTTTCAAACGGCGTGCTACAAGTTGCTAAACAATTTGGTTTGTGGATCGACAATTGAATAACCAACAAACGAGGCGGTGAACGGACATGCTTCCAAGAACTAAAGCCAATCAAACGCTTATCGATTTGATGGATTGGCGAAGTTTTTGCGGATGAGAGCCCGAAACTGGGGGCAGACGCTACAAATTGCTACAAGTTTTGCGGTTTCGTTCAACGACATATAATACAAACGTAAATCATAACGAATGGGATGTTACAAATTGCTACAAGTTTTGCGGTTTCGTTCAACGACATATAATACAAACGTAAATCATAACGAATGGGATGTTACAAATTGCTACAAGTTTTGCGGTTTCGTCCAACGAAATATAATACAAACGTAGATTTGTTTATTTGTTAGAGTCTCAGGAAAGGCGAATAGAGTTTTCTGTAACGCTCGCCCGTTAGACTTTCATACGATTCAAGATCAACCCTCGGTGGAGCAAATACTGTGTCCAATTTATTCCTCTCCATTTACATGTCCGCTGTCGGCTCGCCTGAACTGCTTCCTCCGCCTGGCCAAGCCCGACGCGAACCCGCAGGAAGTTCGCAAGATGATCGAACGCAGCCTGCCCTACATTCAGAAAGAAGGCGTGGCCTGGATCGAGAGTCGAAAGTGCATTTCCTGCCATGTTGTCTCCTTCATGGTTTGGAGTCTGGAGGAATCCCGCACGCATGGCATCTCCATTGACACCAAGAAATTGAACGAATGGGATTCGTGGTCGCTGGCGGGTGCAACCGCCAACGGCGTCGAAGGTGTGGCGCAAATGATCCTGGCCCGCTCTACCGGATGCCGATGAGAAAACCCAAACGACCTTGAAGAAGATGGCCGAGAACATCGTTTCGACACAGCAGCCGGAAGGGTTCTGGAAAGCGGGCGGTCAACTTCCGGCTCAAAAGCGACCACAGCAGGAAACCACCGAAGTAAGCACGATGTATGCGGTTCTAGCCATCGCAGTGCTTGAAGAGCGCGGTAAGTCGGATGAGAAATTGACCAAGAGCCGGGAGAAAGCCCTGAAATGGCTCAAGTCTGCAAAACCTGGTGTGAGCAATGAATGGCATGCCTTTAAGCTGCTTATCGAGCATCGCTATGGAAATGCCAAGCAAGTCGAAGAACAACTTAAGAACCTGCTGGCGGCACAGCAATCTGACGGCGGCTGGGCCTGGCGGCGCGGTGATACCAGCGATGCGCTGGCGACCGGCGAGGTTCTGTACGTTCTCAGCGTGCTGGGCCAGCCGAATACTTCTCCGGCCATTCGACTGTGCCTGGCAATTCCTGATTGACACTCAGCGCCCGGATGGCTCGTGGGCAGTAAAGGGAACCAAAGAAGGGTTCAAGAACCAGGTCCAGCCGCACACGAGTCTCTGGGGAACTGCATGGGCGGCAATTGGTTTGTCGCGGACGCTGGGTAAATAGCAGTCCTGACACAACAGTTGAAAGATCAGGACAGACCAACGCGAAGCGTTCGGGTCTGGGCACTCTGAAAGATCGCCAACAAAGCCCAGGGTTGCCGAACTCGGCAACCCTGGGAACCTTGGACCCAAACCGCTGACTTCCAGTTTCGAGGCTCTGGCCCCAAAGTGTGCGGAGGTCCTCTTGCGGGTTGAAGATTTCCCAGGGCGTGCCGAGTACGGCAACCCTGGGCTTTGTCTGCGCACTCCTTCAGAGTGCCCAGACCGAAGACGCTCCGCGTCATCCATGAATGGTCAGTTTGCAATTGCTGTGACACTATGTGTCGAGACCTTGCAACCGAACCGATCGCTCTTTTTGACGACCGCCACTTTTCGTGACGGCCCGATCTTTTCTCTCCAAGGAGTCTGAACATGATGAGTCGAAATCGTCGCGAGTTTCTCGAAGATGTAGGCAAAGGGATGCTGGTCGCCAGCGTCGGTGCGACCCTGGCAGGTGAACTGGGTCTGTCAACCGCTTCCGCTGCTGAGGGATCTGACCGTCTCACTTTCGGCGACCGCGAGCCTTTGGTGGGGCTGTTGCAGGACACTCCAACCAACAAACTGCTGCCGATCCTGGTGGACAAACTGAAAACCGGCACCAGCCTGAACGAACTGATCGCGGCTACAGCACTTGCGAACGCACGGACGTTCGGCGGGCAGAACTACGATGGTTTCCATGCCTTCATGGCATTGTTGCCCGCACTCCAGATGAGCAGGGAACTCCCCGAAGATCGCCGGGCCTTACCCGTGCTCAAGGTCATTTACCGCAATTGCAGCTTTATGCAAAGCGTCGGCGGCAGCAAGCATGAGGTATTGCACCCCGTGCACGACGTAGCGAAGTTGCCGGCCGACCGCCCGGCAGGTGAAGTTCTCCAGCAAGCTTCTCGCAACAAAGACATGAAGACCGCAGAGAGTACATTTGCAGCGATTTCCAAAGGATCGCCGTCGGATGCCTTCAACGAGCTTCAGTACATCGTTCAAGACGAGACCAATGTCCACCGTGTCGTGCTTGCCTGGCGATCGTGGGCGGTGCTCGACCTGATCGGCAAAGAAAACGCTTCTGCGGTTCTGCGCCAGTCGGTCCGCTTCTGTGCCGGAGGTCAGCACGGCGGGAATCGCGGTGTTCAGGCGATACTTCCGAAGATGCTCGAACAATACAAGCTGCTCGGCAAAACGGTCGGCACGCGCAAAGCGGACGACAAATGGATCGAAAAATTGTCCGATCAGGTATATCGGGCCAATCAAGCCCAAGCGTCCGAAGCGGTAGCGGCAGCGCTGGCCGACGGCATGTCACCGGAATCGGTCGGTGAAGCAATCTCCCTGGCAGCCAATCGGCTCGTGCTCTCCGATCGCGGCCGGCCGAAGCAGAACGGCCCCTCGAACAAGCCGGAAGGAAGCGTCCACGGCGATTCGGTCGGCGTTCATGCTTCCGATGCGGCCAACGCCTGGCGCAACATCGCGCGCGTCAGCAACACCCGCAACACCTTTGCGAGCTTGATCGTCGGAGCCTTCCACACTGCGGGTCAGACGGGCAATCAAGGTGAACCCTATCCTCCGCACAACCAGTTAGAGAAGATCAAGACCAAGGATGCCGAGACGCTTTTGCGCGACGCAGAAGCCGCAATCAAGGAAAAGGACCAGGCGCGGGTCGCCGCGATCGTCCATCATTACGGCTCGCTTGGTCTGCCGGAGCGCCCGTGTTCGACCTGATGTTGCGGTACGCAACAAGCGAAGATGGAGCCTTGCATGCCGAGAAGTATTACCGCACGGTCTGCGAAGAATTTGCCTCAATGCGGCCCGCCTTCAAGTGGCGGCAACTGGTAGCGCTGGCACGTGTAACCGCCAGCGAGTACGGCTACGCAGCTCCTGGCTATGCAGAGGCATGTAAACTATTGAAGGTGTGATCTTTAGGGCGAATTGTGCCGTGATTACCGAAGGCAAGCGGGGTTCTCCTCGTTCCCACGGTCCTCCGTGGGAACGCACGCCCTGGCACGCTCTGCGTCGAGATCGATCACGCGATTGATCCCTATGATCGGCCTACCTCTGCGGGAACGCGACGCGGCGTTCCCACGGAGGACCGTGGTATCTGTTTAGCTCAAACATCTTTCTCGGCACGCAACGGCGAACCCCATGCGTAAGCTTGGGGGTGTCCACCGGCACGCATCTTTGCTGTCTCACCCCCAAGCTTACGCATGGGGTTCGCCGTTGCGTGTGCCTAACCCGAATTTCTCACCAATGCTCTTGCGCCAGGGCCTCTGATTTGGCATAAAGGTTGTGCCAACAACCACTTCATGCCAAACCAAGAGGATTCCTGGCGATGACAGAGTGTATTCCAACTGCCTTCGGTTTCCAAGACCTCGGCTCTCGCGAAGTTGTCGCTGCTTTTGACGGCGGCAAGGTCAGCAGCGATGCCGGTGGCTTACTGCTTCGCGAAGTCGAGGACAAGTTTCGTTTCCTGGAGCAGTTCGCCCGTTGCTTCACCGATTATCGCGACGCCGACCTCGTCGAGCACCCGCTGCTCGATCTCGATCAAGCAGCGAGTCTTCGGCATCTGCCTGGGCTACGAGGATCTCAACGACCACGATCAACTGCGCCTCGACCCGCTGCTGGCCGTCCTGTCGGCAAGACCGATCCAGCCGGCGACGAGCGGGCTGCGCTGTCGCGACAAGGGCAAAGCCTTGGCCGGCAAGAGCACGCTCAACCGCCTCGAACTCACCGCCAGTCGGCGACGACGAGGACAGCCGCTACAAGAAGATCGTCGCTCATATGGCAAGATCGAAAACTATCTCGTCGATGTCTTCGTGCAGCAGCATCCGGACGCCGCCGCAGCGCATCGTCCTCGACCTCGATGCCACCGACGATCCGATTCACGGCCATCAACTGGGCCGGTTCTTTCACGGTTACTACGACTGCGATTGTTATCTGCCGCTGTACATCTTCTGCGGCGATCATCCGCTGTGCGCTACCTTGCGGCCGAGCGACATCGACGCCTCGGCCGGCTCCTTGGTGTACATTCAGCGGATCGTGGCGGGCCTCCGAGAAAAGTGGCCCGGCGTGCAGATCGTGCTGCGCGGCGACAGCGGTTTTTGCCGCGACTATTTGATGAGTTGGTGCGAAGGCCAACGGCGTCGATTTCCTGTTCGGCCTGGCGAAAAACAAGCGTCTGCTGACGGATCCTCGGCCAGGAAATGCACGAGGCCAAGCAGCCGTTCGAGCAGACCCAGAAAGCGTCGCGCGTGTTCAAGGATTTCGAGTACCGCACGCACAAAAGTTGGAGCCGGGCACGCCGCGTGGTGGGCAAAGCCGAGCACTCTGGCAAAAGGGCCAACCCGCGTTTCGTCGTGACCTCGCTTGCGGCCGAGGCGTTCGACGCCAAAACGCTTTACGAGCAGGAGTACTGTGCTCGGGGCGAGATGGAGAACCGCATCAAGGAACAGCAATTGATGATGTTCGCCGACCGCACCAGTTGCGAGACAATGCGGGCCAATCAAGTGCGGCTGTACATGTCGACGGTGGCGTACATCGTGATGCGGGCGCTGCGGGAGTTCGGACTGCAGGGGACGGAGATGGCCCAAGCGCAATGCAGCACGATCCGCGTGAAGTTGCTGAAACTCGGCGCGGTGATCCGGGTGACGGTTCGCCGCGTGGTGGTGTCGTTGTCGGAAGCATTCGCGTTCCGTGAAGTGTTCATGAAGGTTTGGCAGAACCTGCGTGATCTGGTGATGCCGATTCGGAGTGTTACTCCGAGCGGCTAGAGCAGGGCGCAGCGGTAATGTTGACGCCGGAAAAAATCGCGAAAGCGAGAGCGCTGAGGGTACGCACCGAGCGGAAAAGGCGGCAAAAATCGACGATTTTTAAGGGGAAAACGGGCGAAGACGGGTCGTTGCCGGATAGCAAAAAGCTTGTGGAGTACCAATCCAGTAGTCAATCATCTCCTGCAACGCTACCGTAAGCCCAGTCGGAAGGATGGCGAGCGGACTGGTGAGAAATGCGGGCTAAACACGTACGGATCGTGGGAACGAGGAAAGCCTCGTCGGGTGCGAGTTGGCAAGCTGATTTGGGAATCAACAACCGTGCTTCTTTTTTGAGGAATTTCTGGTAGGCTCATGGAGGAGGGGAAATCTCGAAAAAAAGAGAGCCTACTTTATGTTCAGACATTTCTTATTTGTTTATGCCGCACTTGCGTTCATCGCTATCCAAGGTAACGCTGCTCCGGCCCCGCCTGAGCGCACTGACAAGGAAGAAATCGACTTCGATTACTGTGCAGCGATAAAGATAAAACTCGACCGGGTAAAACTAACGCGCGACGGCATAACTCTTGGAAGTGTCTGCGATAGAATTGACAATTTTATCGATTCACATGAGTCCTATACAACCACTGAACTTGGATTACTGGAGATTTGCAAGAAGGCTGATGGGAAGGCTCCCTGCCTCTTAAAAGATTATGCAACCTTCGAAATAACCTTGAAAAAAGCGACGAAGAAAAAATAAACCTCGAGCAACTTGAGATCTGGATGAATCCGCTGCCGCGTACAGCGAGAAATCTCGCATTTTCAGACAAGTTCTGGAAGGGTAATAGAGGAGGGTAAATCATGATCCTTATCCAATTCCCCAATCGCGAAACCGAGATCAAAGGGCTGACGGTCTTGATGAGCCGGTTCTCCGGCAAGGTGCTGCGCGGCGGCCTCCACATCGTGCCAGAAGCAGCGTTGGAGGCACTGACGGCCGAGAAGATCCCCTATACCGTGAAGGGACCGGCGACTTATGAGCACGAAGTGGCGGCGCTTCGAGGTGATGCTGCCGCGACAATTCAATGATGGCCGCGAAATGCCGCCCGAATGGATTACGCTTGCTGTATTGGAAATCGGGGACCGATTCGGCGCCGTCAGTTATGAAACGCAAATCATTGAAGGGCGTTGGCAGCAGGCTGGGGTGGTTTACCGCGATAACCTCGCTCGCATAGTTGTCGATGTGCCAGACAGGAAGGAAAATCGTACCTGGATGAAGGCGTTCAAGAAGCGTTGGAAAGAGAAACTTGAACAGTTGGAAATCTGGATGGTGAGTTATCGCATTGACATTGAATGATCGCTGAATCCCAGAAAGTGCCGACATGGGCGAGTTAAAGTCGCTTGATGAGGGAGCGCTCGTTGCAGTGGACTCCCGCAAGACATGGCGGACAGGGAGTTATTGCTGACTCTTAGGTGAAATCTTCTGGCCACCGACGTGAAAACTCCCGCACCAAGCGACGCCGACCGGGGTGCATCGTGGGCAAGCGATTCAGAATCGCCCTGACTATGTTGTGTGTTATCGTCTTTCTGCCCATTCTTATTCCCATTGCGCTGCTCGCACACACAATCTATTTACGCCAGCTTCGCGCGGCAGCAAGCAGGTTTCCGTGTGCGGTCTGCGGAACGATACTGGGTCGCGAATCCCTTGTACGGGCTGACGCCGAATGGGAGCTCTATCTGGCCGAGTTGCATCGCAGACATCCAGCAATAAAGTTTCGCATCATACGGAAGCTTCATGCCATCTGCACAATCTGTGGCACGAGATATCGATTTATGCACGAAAATCGCAGATTTGTGGTAAGTGGCGAAGTTGCGAACCGGGTTGTATGAGGAACTCTAAATCGGAGGCATTTCGACTGGACGTTTCTGTCCTGCACCTTATAGTATCTTTTTGTCTCAACGATGCTCCCGACGGGATTCTGAAGAGGTTTTGCCATGCCGCTTGGTTTGATCGGTACGAAGATTGGGATGACGCAGGTCTTTGAGGCCGACGGGACTGCTGCTCCAGTAACAGTTTTACAATTGGGGCCTTGCCCGGTGTTGCAACTGCGTACTCCCGAACGCGATGGCTATAAAGCCGTTCAGATCGGCTACAAGGATAAATCCCGTACCCGCGCCACCATGTCCGAACGCGGCCACGTCTCCAACAGTCTGCAATCGAAACGGCGCAAAAGCTCGTGCTGGCCAAGACATACCGAAGAAAGCCGATTGCGAGCCGCAAAAGGTAGTGCGCGAGTTCCGCCTTGAAGGTGTTGCCGCGACTCTCGAAGTTGGCCAATTGTTGACTGTCAAGGAAGTGTTCCCACTCCTTACAATCCAAAAAGAAGGCAAGGACATCCAGACATTCGGTGCAGTGGATGTCATCGGTACGACCAAGGGACGCGGCACCGCCGGCGTTATCAAACGTCACAATTTCGGAGGTATGCCGGCAGCGCACGGTGCCAAGAAGGTTCACCGCGAACCGGGTTCAACGTCCTCGCTCGCCAGTAACCGAGGTAGTGGTCGGCCCAAGCGAGGAAGAAAACTCGCAGGACGCTACGGTGCCGAGCGCGTGACGATTCGCAACCTCGATATCGTAAAGGTCGATACCGAAAACAATCTATTATTGGTGCGCGGCCGGTTCCGGGTTATAATGGCGCTATAGTTCTTGTGCGTCCGACGAACAAGAAGGGATGATCCCTTCTCGCAAGATGCCAAAAATCGAGAGTGAAGGTCGAATTCAATTCACTCTCGATTGCTGATTGCGCCGGGACTTTTGACCTGAGCCACTTCCCATGGGCAAGATTGTCGGTATCGATCTCGGTACGACCTATTCGGCCATCGCCACTCTGGACGATCGCGGCCAACCTATCACCCTACCCAATCGCGATGGAGATATGCTTATCCCATCGGCGGTGCTTCTGCTCGACGCTTTCAGTGCCGTCGTCGGGCAATCTGCGCTCGATGTAGCGCAGGAGACCCCCGATCGCGTTGCGACCATGATCAAACGCCGGATGGGTTTGGAAGATTTTGGGCGTGCGGTCGCGGGTAGAACTTTCCGTCCGGAAACCCTTTCTGCCATCATCCTGCGCAAGCTCGTTCAGGATGCCGAACATCGCATCGGTCCTGTCGAGAAAGCAGTCATCACCGTTCCGGCCTATTTTGACGAAACCCGCCGCAAGGCCACTCACGATGCGGGCCGAATCGCGGGCTTGGATGTTCTCGACATTCTCGATGAACCCGGTGCCGCGGCACTGGCTTACGCCTATCAGCAAGGCGCTCCGACCTCCACCACGCCATTGACGGACAAACCCCAAACCATTCTCGTATACGATTTGGGCGGCGGAACTTTCGACGTCACGCTCGTCAAGCTGACTCCGAAACGATTTCAGACTCTGGCCATCGAGGGTGATGTTCGGCTCGGCGGCAAGGACTTCGACGATCGGATTATCGATCATGTCGCCGAGACATTCGCGGCGAAATACGGGGACGATCCGAGGACCGATGCGCAAACCCTGGCAACTCTGCACGCCGCGGCGGAACGGGCGAAACGTACTTTGAGCAAGGTTGATTCAACCAGTGTGACCTGTAACCATGCGGGCCGAAAACTCGTGGTACCGATCACTCGTCGCGAGTTTGAGACTCTTACGCGCGACCTGCTGACCCGAACCAGGCTCACCACGCAACAGGTGTTGCGGCAAGCGAATCTGGCGTGGGATCAAGTCGATCGAATCCTGCTTGTCGGAGGATCGACCCACATGCCGATGACTTCGGTAATGTTGCGCGATCTGACCGGAAAACCACCGGACAATTCTCTGGCGGTCAGTGAAGTGGTTGGCGCGGAGCGGCCATTCATGCCGGGATCCTGGCGGTGCGCAGCGGTGACGGCGCTCGACTACTCAAGGGCATTAGCCCGCATAGTCTGGCGGATGTCGTTGAAATAAGCGTCAACGCGCACAGTCTGGGTATCGAAGTGCGTTCGGAGCATGAACGCATCAACGATGTCTTGATCGCCAAGAATACTCAGTTGCCGGGGGCCGGGAGCCGGGTCTATCGGACGGTTTCGGATTGTCAGCCGAGGGTCCGCGTGCCGCGTTTTACAGGGGGAAGCGAAGCAGGCGGATGCCTGCATTCCGATCGGCGAATGCTGGATCGAAGGACTGCCTTCGAATTTGCCGAAAGGCTCGCCCGTACAGGTCCGATGCGGCGTCGCCAGCAACGGCCTGATCGACGTGATGGCCCTTGACATGACCAGCGGCCGAATGGCCCGAACGGAGATTCATCGGACGAGTGGGTTATCGGATGATGACATCGCCCGCGAAGCCGAATGGGTGCAGAGGTTGAAGATTCAGTGAGCGGAATGTAGGGTAAGCGTCCCGCTTGCCGTAGGGTAAGCGTCCCGCTTGCCGTAGGGTAAGCGTCCCGCTTGCCGTAGGGTAAGCGTCCCGCTTGCCATAGGGTAAGCGTCCCGCTTGCCGAGGAGAGGAGAACGTCATGGTATTTGCCGTTCAATGTCCGGAACCCAAGTGCCGGAAATATATGCTGGTCGAAGAAGAAGATCGTGGCAAGGTCGTTCAATGTCTGATCTGCAAGACGCCGATTCGCGTTGGTGGAACAAGTCCCACCGGCAATTCTTCTAACACGCAAAAGCCGGCAAATCCATCACGATAGATTCCTCTGGAGTGTGTCTCGATGTCGCCTGATGCGAAACAACTCAAATCATTGGACTATTGGCAGAAAAAAGACTTCCGCTTACTTCGTGCGCGGCTCTTTCCGATTCGCTGAAGAGACTTCCGCTTACTTCGTGCGCGGCTCTTTCCGATTCGCTGAAGAGACTTCCGCTTACTTCGTGCGCGGCTCTTTCCGATTCGCTGAAGAGACTTCCGCTTACTTCGTGCGCGGCTCTTTCCGATTCGCTGAAGAGCCGCGCACGAAGTAAGCGGTTGCGGGTAGATTTGTTTCTGCCGTTCGCGTTGCAGCTAATACCTGCATTTCACGGTCACGCGAACGGTCACTTCCAACTCATGCTGATAGGCAGGTGATGTCACTGTTGAGTTAATGGGGCTGCCGCCGAAACCCGATCGGGGTGATGTTCGTACCGGCGGTTGATAAGTTTCCGTAGTGGTGCCCTCGTGCTCGGTGATCGATGCAACTTCCTTGATTTCCACTCCCGCACCCTTGGCCAGCGCCTTGGCATGCCTCATGGCTTTTTGGACCGCTTGCGTCAACGCTTGTTCCCGAAAATCGCCGTCATCGCGGCGAAAGAGCGTCACGGCGATTCCCGATGATATCGAACGCGTTCCGAGATCGTCATCGACCACAGTTGAACTGCTCGGCACACCGACATCGACGAGGAGTTTTTCGATTTTCTCGATGGCCTCGGTCAGTTTCTCCATCTCCGAATCTCGAACGAGCAATGTTACTGCTTGCATCGCACTATACGTACTGCGTGCCTCCACAGCAGGTCCACCGCCGCCTCCGCCGCCTGGACCTCCGCCTATGCCTCCTCGACCCATTCTGGTCGTACTGAGCGAACTGCTCAACGGGCCAACCGTGATTTTCAAATCCTTGATCTTCAAGGCCGCCAGTTTTTCATCCACTTCCTTGAATGTTTTCTGATTCGCCTTGCGGGCCTCATTCTGACTGGCATCGATGTTTCGGAGTCGAAATTGAATGCGGACTGCATCGGGCTGATATCGAACGGTTGCGGTAGCCGTGGTCGTGATGATGCGATTCAGCGGCTCTTCAGACCGGGATGGGTTTGCATAAAACAATCCCAAAGCAAGACAGAGAGAGGAAATAGACCATCTCATGAGGAACTCCGGGTAGCTGGAAACCGGGCGGAAAAGGTCGCGCGATCAGGCAAGGAGTCGACATCGGCTCTCGTTCAGGAATCGCGTTTCAGATCGTAGCTTTTGATCTTGCGGTCGAGAGTGGATCGTTCAATACCCAGAATATCGGCCGACTTACTCTTATTCCAGTCGGTAAAGTGTAAAGTTGCCATAATGTGGTGTTTTTCCATTTCCTCGAGTGAGATCGGCTGGTACAGCGAAGCATGCACGCCCGACTCAACATCCAGTGACGACAACCAGATGTCGCTCGCATCCAGCATCGGCCCAAGGTTCAAAGCCACCGCCCGTTCGATCACGTTTCGGAGCTCGCGCACATTACCCGGCCATTGATACTTTTGCAGTTTCTCGATCGCTTCGGGAGTAAAACCCCGGATCTTGCGTCCGGTATCGCGGCTAAATCGTTTGAGAAAGTGGTCGGCCAAGAGCGGGATGTCCGTAATTCGTTCGCGCAACGGCGGCACGCGAATTTCCACGACTTGCAAACGGTAGAAAAGATCCTTCCGGAATTGATTCGAGCGGACCGCCTCTTCCAAAGCCCGGTTGGTCGCGGCCACGACGCGCACATCAACCTGAATCTTGTTGTTGCCGCCGAGCCGTTCGAAGGGATGCCCTTCCAGAACCCGCAAGAATTTCGATTGCGTCGAGATCGGCATCTCGCCGATTTCGTCCAGAAAGATTGTTCCTCCATCCGATGCCTCGAACTTGCCGATCATCTTCTCCGTCGCGCCGGTGTAAGCTCCCTTTTCGTGACCGAATAACTCGGACTCCAGCAGCGATTCCGTGATTGCGGCACAGTTCAAACACACGAAAGGTGCATTGCGCCGGGGACTGGAGAAATGAATGGCGCGCGCTACCAGTTCCTTCCCGGAGCCGCTTTCTCCCCGAATCAGGACGGTGGCGTGGGTTTCCGCGACGCGGGCGATCTGCGATTCAATTTGTTTAAGCGATGAACTTTCTCCCACCAATTCGGAATCGAGCCTGAGATTCTCGGCCAGATACCGATTCGTGGCCGAAAGCTCGCCCCGGCGCTTCAACTGATGCCAGATGACCCCCATCTGACGGGCGACCGCCAGCGTGAATTCGAGGTTTTCGTTGGTCAGCGGCTTCTGTAGTGCGGTGTTATAAATGTGGATCAGGCCAAAAATACTGCTTTCATGGGCGATCGGTGCACAGATCAGGCTGCCGACTTTCAATTCCGATAGACTCTCGCGATTCCGCAAGGCAGGGTTGGCCAGCACGCTCTCGGCAAGAACCGCCTCACGCGTGGAAAGCACCTCGGAACTGACGAACTGCGAGACTTTGTGATAGGTATCGACGGCCTGGTGGCGATAGCGATGCGCCAGCAATTGCGTTTCTCGGGCCTCGGTAACGGCAAGAACCGCAACGACTTCGCAGTGTGTTCCTTCCAGCAAGCCTTCCAGCACCAGCTCGACCAGCTCTTCTTCCGACTCGACGCGACCCAAATCGAGCGCCAGACGAAAGAGGGTGCTCATCGCTTCCTCGTATCGTTGCGGCTCATGAACGGTCATTCCATCCGCTTGCGCATTAGCAGCCGGCTTTTTCGCAGCGGAAATATACTTCGTATGTCTGAGACGTTTCTTGATTTCGAGGTGATCGTTGCCGCCGGGTGCGAGGTGGGCCGGCAAAGCAGGCAACTGATTGATTTCCGTGACGAACCGAAGACGGCTATGGCCGAGCCGAATCTCATCGCCGACGGCGAGAAGTTCATCCTTGCCGATCGGCATATCATTGAGCCGGGAGCCGTTCAGACTACCCAGATCGCGGACGTACCATTGCCCTTGAATATCGAACACCTCGGCATGCTCCCGGCTGCACAAATCATCCTCGAGGACGATGCGATTGCCCGGCGAACGGCCAATCCTAAGATGGACCCCTCTTTGGAGGCCATAGTACTGGCCATAGCCATCGTCCGTAACGGTCACGATATAAGCAACGGGTGCAGAGGGCATATCACGATTACCATCAAAGCGGCGAGTCACTACTACTTCTACGAACACCAATCCATCTCAGGTCGTTTGGGACTGGGCGCTCTTTATGCAGGCCGTACCCGCAACCATCTGCCGGTAGGGCGGGTCGAGGCTTTGCGAGGCCCGCCGTCAGCCCCAATGTCGCTGTCGTTCCGGCGGGCCTCGCAAAGCCTCGACCCGCCCTACATTCTAAAGGCCAAGCCACATCCAGCCAAACAAAGCGGCAGAAAATACCACAGCGACGACGAGGAGCGGGTGTAACGGTCGAGGGAGCAGCGAGACCCCCAACTGTGTCGGGATCAACGCCGCGGCTGGAGGAAGACGCGGCGAGTCCGCTCGGTAACCAAACACGTACGCGATTCTGATAGAGGGCGAGTCCCGTAACCAGCGCGAGTATCGCGGCAGAAATCGGGAACCATACCGGCTCGACCGACACAGCCAATTCCAGACTTCTATGAAAAGGGACTCTCAGTGTTGTGGAATCATTCAAGACCAGCAAAGCATTGTGCAAAAAGTGCAGCAAAATCGGAACCCACAGGGAACGAGTACAGAGATAAATCAGATGCAAAAGCGAGCCGAGAAGCATGGCCACGATGGCTTGTTGAGGATGTATATGAATCAGCCCGAACAGGAAAGAAGTCAGTACTACCCCTGTTGGGAATCCGTAACGGGCGCTCAATCCCCAACCCAGAAAACCCCGGCACCAAAGCTCTTCAGATATGCCGGGTCCGATGGCGATCGCTGTAACACTCAGCCACCACGGCCAGGAATTAAGAGTCTTCATCAACTCGTCCATGTTAAAAATGCCCGGTAATTTTCGGACAATGATCGGCTCGATCAAAGAAACGACCACTTCAAACGCGGGAAAGGCGATCAGTACCAGAACCACATGCTCCAGATTGGGCATGCGCAGACCAATGCGGCGAGGCCAATCCTTCCCGACCACCCAACGCAGCACCAGAATACTAAAGAGCGCTCCACAAATCGGGGCGAGAAGCGTTGCAACCTTGATCGTGCCTTGCATCAATGGACTGTTGATATCGAGCGTTTTCGGGTCAATCCCACTTGAGAGAACTATCACGGCAAGGCAACCGGCGATCGCAGCTCCGAGAAGCCCTTGTGTCACGAGCAGGAATATTACACACCAGAGCAGGGCTTTAAAGAAGCCGAACCCCGGCTTCTTGATTGAAGCGGCTTCGACGAACGGAATCGACTCCTCGTCCACCAGATTCAGTTCTGAAGAATCGATTTCTTCCAGGTCGGGGAATCTGTCACCATTTGCGTCGGGTTGAGAATTTGGCATTGCTTGCTCGCATCCATCAGTAATTGAGCCAACCCATGTATTCGCAAAATACGAGAATCCACGGGTGTCGCCAGGGATTCCAAACGGCATAGCAGGCGGAAAAGATGGAAACGCCAAGGAAAGCATACCCTATTCTGCGCCTCCAGGTCGAATCAGCCCAGGAATCGAGGAGAGGAATCATTCCAATGATGTATAAGGGTGATAGCCAAAATTGCCAGCGCGGTCCGGAAGTGTAGCCACCGTAATTATTGGTTTGGTACACGTAGAAGGCGATGACGATCGCCGAGATCCCAAGCACGATGGGATTGTACCACGAAGGAAGCGACCGACCTCGGAAGAGGTTTTTGATCATTCCCAGAAACGCGAGAATCCAAATCGGCGTCAGGCTAAACAATCCGTGATGGCCAAAAAGCATGTGAAACGCATACACTTCTTTGGGCTCGTTGGCGAAGTCGATACCCTCCGGTAACGGAACCAGTTTGCGTCGCAGCCAGTAGCTTCCGGGATATTCATACCAGGGACCGCCGAACTTTGCGTACACCAAATTGAATTCGCCGATCGCCAGATAATTCAAACCAAACAGGGCGATTATCGGCAACAGCGCCATTGGAACGAACCAGTACAAACCCCGATAAGATTGTCGCAGAACGACCAGGCCGACCCCGGCGGTCAGCGCAGCTCCCGGCAGATCGAGACACATCGTCATGCCCGCGAAGAAACCGGACAGCAACAATTCGCAGGGCCTATAAGGATGCGGATGTTGCGATCGTCCCCGCAGCAATGGGTAAACAGCCAGGAAGGCGCATGTCGCAGCAGGAGTGTGGTTATTCAGGGTCACGGCAAATGTCGTCAGGAAAGTGCCGAAACACGCCGACGCCATCGCAAACATTCGTCCCCAATCGGTGGTTCCGTATTCCTCGATCAATTTGCTCATGAGCCATAACATCAGCACCAGGGGAAGCACGTTAAAGGTGATGAGAATCGTACAGGTCACCGGCCAGCGGTCGCCGTCAATCGTCCAACTGAGGGTGTGGTGCAATATCCAATATTCACCCGCGACGATCACCGTATATAGGGGAGGTTTGCTGGAATAGAATGCTCCCGTTTTGGGGTTCATGACCACATCGAGCGACCGATAGAGAGGCCGGAAAAGGATGCCATCATCCTTGTAACCGGTGTGCAGATTTGGATCATCCCGCTGACCGATGACGAATTTACCATCCTCGACAAGCGCTTTGACCGTGGCCCAGCGGGAACGATCGTTGGAGCCGAACATCGTGGAGGGTTCCGGCCATTTCTCTGGCCAGCGAGCGCGCTCTCTGGCGGTTCGCAGCCGGCTCGCATCGTAGACATTCTCGACACCGATTACCCGAGCGGTCGTAATGCTCGCTGTCACGATGATGAGAAGGCCGTAAACGAGACGGCGTAAGGCGGGTCGTTCATCGGTGAGAGTCGAAGTCATGGTGTTGAAAACCGGTTAGGCCAATGGGCTCGTAGTTCCGCCTTTAGGCGGTCTTGCGAAATCCGCCTAAAGGCGGAACTACGAACGATTTCCAGTCTTTTCCGAGATGCTGTAGGCATCTTCTTCACGGTTTTGATAGGCCGTCATCAGTTCGGCGAGAATACCCACAGAAAGCAATTGCGCTCCCAACAGCACCGCGCCCAAAGAATAAATCATCAACGGCCGATTGTGGAGTGGTTCAAATGGGGCTTCGGGGTCGAAGTAGCGTATTACCCACGTCACCGCCAGATAGGTCAATCCCAGGAATCCAAGGACAAAGCTGATCAACCCGAAACTGCCGAGAACGTGTTGGGGCCGATGACTAAAACCTGTCAAAAACCTGACGGTCAATAGATCGAGGAACCCCTTCATGAATCGCCGGACGCCATACTTGGAATAGCCAAACTTGCGCGGGCGGTGATTGATAACCAACTCGCCGATCTTGAACCCGCGCGCAGCTGCCAGCACTGGAATGAATCGGTGCAACTCGCCATAGAGTCGAACTTCCTTGAGTACTTCCGATCGGTAACATTTCATTCCGCAGTTGTGATCGTGGAGCTGGACGCCCGTCACCCAGCTCGCCATGGCATTGAACACTCGGCTCGGCAGAACCTTGTGCCAGGGATCGTGGCGAACTTTCTTCCAGCCGCTGACGACTTCATAACCCTTGTCGATCTCGGCGAGAAAGCGCGGGATTTCGTTCGGATCATCCTGCAAGTCGGCGTCGAGCGTCATGCAGATAGGCCCGCGAACTTGCTTGAACCCCGCCGATAACGCGGCCGCCTTGCCGAAGTTGCGCCGGAAGCGCACCCCCTCGACACGCCCGTCTTTCTCCGATAATTCCCGGATCACATCCCAGGAACCATCGATGCTGCCATCGTCCACGAAGATGATTTGCGGATTGAATCCATACTGTTGGGCGACTGCTGCGATCTCGGTGTGGAGAATGGTCAGACTTTCACATTCATTGTAAACCGGGATGACGATCGAGACGACTCGGACAGGCGGCAGCTCGACAGTCAATTCACTCATACCGGCACACTCGTGCATTTTGGATCGGGAAGGCGCCGCCCGATGGGCGGGGACCAATGCATACAGCAACCCTGCGCAAATCAACTCAAAGACCGTCCAGAGCAATCGTAACACGACGGCAACGACGAATGCGAAGCCGGTCGCAGCATCACCAAGATAGGGATGCAATTCAAAGCCCAGCAGCACGGCCAAAAGCGTCTCTCGAACCCCGGCACCTGCGGGCATGAATAAGAATAGAAACCCTGCGACGTAGGAGATACAGTTGATTGCCGTGAGCCTGCCAATATAGTCCCAGGTCCACTGCGTGGCGTTGGGATTCAGACCCTCGATGGTCATCCACAAACTCAGCCCGAGGATACACCAGCCCACGGAAGCCTGAAACAATCCGCGAACCAACATGAATATACCAACATGGGGCCAGGCCGGCGAATCTGCCGGCATTTGCTTCTCGGCAATTTTGGCGACGAGGCGATTTAACGCTCTCACTCCCAACGGCATCAGCGCGAGTGGGATGAGCAAGTAGATTTTCCAACCCAGGCCGGTATGCTCAAGGGCCAACAATGGCAATAACAGCATACCCAGGAATGCTCCCGCCGCCATCGAAGTAAGTGCTTCAAAGGTAGCTGTGACGCCAACCACGGGTTTACTGATTCCCTGGTCGCCGAGCATCCGGATGCGGATGATAATCACCCAGACTTTACCCGGAACGTATTTGCCGAACTGACTGATGAAGTAAGAACGGATGCCCCGGCTCCACGGCACATCCACTTTCTGGTTGTGCAGTAACGACACCCAGTAACTTGCCCAGATCGTGTGGGCCAAAAGATACAGCAAACCTGCAGGGAGCAGCCATTCGAATTGGAGGGTAAGAACAGGCTTTTTTTCCTCGAGTTTGTGCAGTTGCTGGTAGCAGAACCACGCCACGAATCCGGCGACTGTAAACGGAAGGACATAGTTGTAGACAATTCGTGCAACTCGGCGGTAGTTTGCCATGCGCTGGTCCCCCGGTGTTGTCGACCACCGGCTATCGCTATCACACCTTTAGGCAACACCGTGATGGATTTAAGGCTTTTTCGTTCCGTCATTCTTCCAAAGGCACTTCCGCAAAGGGTGCGGCTCGTTCCAGCATGGCTGCCCAGTCCTCTTTCGGAATCGCATCGACCAGCATCTGCCGTTCGTCGATGAAGACCCAGCCGTCGTCGAGAATATCCGGCAGAGCATCGTAAGGTACGAAGAATGGTCTTTCCTCCTCATCCATAAGCAGGAGGTAATCGACATCCGGGAAAAGATAACTTTTCTCAGGCTCCCACATTGCCATCGTAACGGTCTCTTCAGGCTCCTCGCTCTTTCCCAGTTGCAAGGCTTCAGCGAACGTGAATGAGTCCGCATCGACGTTTTGTACCTCGCGCATGACATCAATGAGCCGATACTGGAATTCTTCCGGCGGCCCGAGTTCGTCCAGTTCCTCGAGCAATGCGGCACCGATGTGGAATGGTCGAACCGTGCCGAACATCATCAGGATTTGATCTTCTTCTTTCAATAACGCTCGGATCGAAACGATGGCGCTCTCGTTCGTCTGTATCATCCATTCGGTGTTGTAGAGAGTCCGCAACTCCTCAACGGCGAAAGATTCGCCCTCTTCCGGGTAGACCTCGCCGCCGAAGATCGTCGCAGCACTTTCGATAAATCGGAATGCAAGGTCGTAATCTTCCGGCGCAGCCAGGGTGGGGATTTCGATGATGAATTCCCCATCGCTCCACTCGACCTCCACTCCCCGCGTCGAAAGGCCGGGGCGATGGAAATGGACGACCCCATCGGGCCACGGACCCTCCGTAAGGTAGTCCTCTTCTTCGAGACGTTGAACATCCCTGAGGTTGAGTCCAAAGAGAACTGCCTGATAGTCCGGACGTTCGGGGGCGGAGAGTGAGAACGAGAAACTCATGAATTCCTCCTGATAATAGCCGGCTCCAGCGGTTACGGGGCTGGAGCGGGCATTTGCTTCACACCCATGAACCGGTTCCTATTTCCGTTGTTGCTCCAAAAGAAACACACCGTGTTTGTTGGCCACGATGACATCGAGCAACTTGTCGCCGTTGAAGTCGGCAACTTCAAACTGCGTTCCGATTCCGCAATCGTCGTCGATCTGGTGCGGAGTAAAGGTAATGATTCCATCCGAAGCCTTCTTGGCCTCGAACCAGTACAGAACGGGTGGTGCATTGGGGTCAGCATCCCCGCCGGGACCATGCCGCCCATTTACGCTTCCCGGTCACCAGGTCTTTCAAGCCGTCACCATTAATATCGACGTAGTGCATGGCGTGGCTTTGAGAGAAGAGCTTCGGGAACAAATCCTTCTTCAGAAAAGAGGGGTCGCCACCATCCTTATTTGGCTTTTGGATGTACGACCAGATTCCGTAACCGTGCGCGGAGCTGCTGAGCACATCGTTATAACCGTCACCATCGAGATCATCGGCAAACATGTTGGCGCAGGCATCGCCCAGGTTGGCCCGGTGAAATTTCCAGGGTTTGTCGTCGAGGGCACTCGGTTGTTCCCACCAGCCGCCGGTTACCATCACGTCAAGCCGGCCGTCCTTGTTGATGTCGCCCACTCCCAGGCCATGAGAAAAGGCGCCGGGTTCCGGGAATCTCATTTCCAGGTATTTTTTTGTCATCTACCAATCGGTATGGGGTGCTTTGTGCGCTGATCGGGTGCATATCCCACACTTTCGTCGGATCTTTTCCGGGGGTAAAGTAAGACATCTGGCCTTGATTCTCTTTGCCTTTTGGCTGCCAGCCCATGATGAGCACTCGCTTACCTTTTCCAAAGAGGTCGGCATACAAGGGTGTTTCATTGCAAGCGCTGTGCCAGATTTCATGCTCTTTCCAGAGTTCGTCTTTCCCCTGCGGGTTTTCGTACCAGTAGCAAGGAGCACCGGGGAACCCTACTACGATCAAGTCGGCCCAACCGTCGCCGTTGAGATCTTCGGTCCAGCAGGCAAAACTCTTGCTGTAGATGTTCTTTTGTCCGTCGGTGTAGTCATCTTTTCCGGGACGGATGCGGTGGGGCTTCCAGTCGGGAGCTTCGTACCAGAGTTCACCCGTCAAGACATCCATTTTGCCGTCTTTATTCACATCCGCGATGGCAACGCCTTCGGAAGTGAATGCCTTACTGATCGTCGTTTTTTTCCAGGAAACCGGCGTATTGTCCTTGGTTTCCTGAACCGCTGCGGAGCCGGGAATGTTGAGCAACCCAACGATCATTGCCGAACCGCATAACAAAAGCAAACGCATGGAGAGTCCCTCCGGTGAGAATTTTGGTCACAGGGTGATTATCGGAGGAGTTAGCCCCAGATGCAAGGCTCATCAACGACGCGGATTCATCGGTGCAACCTGACACCAAAATGAGTCGTTGGTAAACTTTAGCGATTAAACCGGGCGGATGGAACAAATGGAGTCTTTTCTCATGATCCAGGTTACGGATAAAACCGATGAATTGATCGATACGGACAAAGTCGAGTCGCCTGTTCGAGCAGTTGCTAGGGCGTTATTGTACATTCGTTTGCGGTCTAGTAGGGGAAAACGCATGGAAACGTGGCGAATCTCGTGCGTGTCGGCATGCATGCTGGCAATAACCTCCGTGAGCTGGGGGCAGACATACAACCTGTCTGAAGAACCAAAAACCGGCGAATCGTTCCGGCTCAACATGGAAACCAACCTTATCGGTGTAATGAAGATCAAGAAGGACGATCGAAAATCGCAGATGCAGCTTTCGGCGAAAAATGAGCACACATTTGTTGAGAAAGTCCTGGCGACTCAGAAGGGAGTGATCCGAAAGTCCGCACGGTTTTACGATAAATCACTCTGCATCGCTTTGGTCGGCAATGACAAGACCGAGCGGAGTCTCCGCGACGATCGCCGTCTCATCGTAGCCCAGCGTATCGCCGATAATCTGACCTGTTACAGCCCGGCCGGGCCGCTCACGCGCCGCCGAACTGGAAATTGCCGCCGAACACTTCGATAGTTTACACTTGACTGGTGTACTCCCTACAAAAGAAGTCGCCATCGAGGATACCTGGAGAATCTCGAATCCCTCGGCCCAGGCTCTTTGCCTCCTGGATGGTCTGGTCTCTCACGATTTGACGGCAAAACTCAAAGAGGTCAAGGAAGGGTTGGCCATCATCGGCATTGAAGGGAAGGCCAACGGCATCGAACTGGGAGCGATGGTCAAACTCGAGATCACCGCGACAGCGCGTTATGACCTGCTGAGGCACCGGCTCGTCTCGTTGGAGTGGAAGCAGAAGGATCAGCGCGATCAGGGGCCGGCAAGTCCGGCGACAGAAGTCGAAACCACAAGCAAAGTCCGGCGAACTGCTCACCGAGGAGCCGGTGGAATTATCGAAGACCGCACTGGTCGGAGTTCCTTCGGAAGATGATCCACCCGGAATTCTCAAGCAACTTTCGTTCAAGGATGGGAAAGACCGCTTCCATTTCCTTTATCCGCGCGAATGGCATATTGTCGGCCAGACCGAGAACCATCTCGTCTTGAGGCTGGTGGAGCGTGGAGATTTTGTCGCTCAAGCCACCATTACTTACTGGAATAAGGCGGAAGCGGGAAAACACCTGGAAACCGAAGCGTTCAAGAAACTTGTGGCCGAGTCGCCGGGTTGGGAGATGCAAGAGGTTGTGGAAGCGGGTGAAATTCCCACCGACTCCGGGCGTTGGCTCTATCGGATCGCTGCACGCGGTGATCTGGATAGTATCCGCGTTCTGCAGAACTTTTTCGCGCTGGCGGGACCGAGAGGGGATCAGGTGATCGTGACGGTTACCATGAAGCCGACCAGCGCGAGCAAGATTGGGACCAGAGATGTCAGTCTGGTCAACGCCATCGACTTCCCAAAGAAATAACCAGGACCACTTGTCTCGCCGTGCTGTTTTTCCTGACCTTGCCGGATTCGCTCTTTTGCGCATTCGGCAGGGTCAAGTTATTTTATCCACTTGCCGTTGGTGATCAGTAGTTCTGCGAATCGATCGTGCCGATTTTCCTGACTTTGCCGGTTCTATTCATGTCAGCGGTTGTTCCTGCCGATTTAAGAAAGCAGAGAAGGATGAGCACGCCGATGAAACGGCGGGTAAGGTTTCTGCTGTTCAAACTCGGCGGTCAGGAGCGATCCCATGCGCAACGGATTTCTCGGAGTAGTTGCAACCATTTTGGCGAGTGCCGCGGCGGCCTGGGCACAAGTCGGTCCAGGTGATCCGTTACCTGCCCAATTGCCCGGAGGAATTGCGGAGGGTTATGACTCCGGTCCACAAGGGATGACATCGCCGAATGTCCCGCCCAATTTTGCGGGTTTCCGCCGACCCCTACGGGGGCATCGGCTACCCGCCTCCAATGAACTGGGAGGATTCCGACCCCAACGGCGTTCCTGGAGCCTTCCGGGTGCCGCAACCAACCCGATTCTGGTCGGATTTTGAATATCTGTTGTGGTGGGCCAAGCCCGGCAACACGACCTATCCGCTCGCCACCAGCAGTGCTGCGAGCGACACCGGCGTCTTGTCGCAGAACTCCACGAACATTCTGTATAACACTACCAATATCGGCTATCAGGCGCTGAGCGGGTTTCGAGGCGACATTGGTTACTTCTTTGATGCCGATCGTCGCTTCGGGTTGGAAGCGGGAGGCTTTTTCTTCTCCCAAAGCTCGACCGGCTGGACAGCGAGTTCCAACCTGAACGGTACTCCGTTACTTGCCCGACCTTATATCAACACTGCGACCGGACAACAGGATTCCGTAGTCATTGCCGCTCCCGGTGCGTCGGATGGCGCGATCACCGCGAGAACGACTATCAACCTCTGGGATGTCGACGGTAACACCGTGTTGAACTTCTATCGATCCTATCCCGGTGATCGATGGGGAATCGATATGAATGCGCTCATTGGCGTTCGATTCTTGAACTTCACGGAAACCATGAATGTTTCATCGATCACCAATACCACGAATCAGGGCGGCAACGTGAACCTTGCCAACTCACAAACTTTTATCGGAAACTTCACTACCTCCATCGTCGACCAATGGCGCGTGGTTAACCAATTTTACGGCGGCAACCTTGGATTGACCGGCCAGTTTCGCTACGATCGGTGGACGTTCGATCTGGCCGGCAAGGTGGGCCTGGGCGACATGCACGAAATCTTCGAGATTACCGGCAATACGATTCAAAGTACCGCGATCGGCAACCTGATCAACAGCGGCGGCGTCTTGACGAACAACAACAACATCGGCAAATACTCCCATGACTCATTTGCGGTTCTGCCCGAGTTTTCGTTGAAGATCGGGTATCGCTTCAATGCCTGGTTGACGGGGTCGTTCGGCTACAACGTCCTTTACCTGAGCCAGGTTTCACGCCCGGGCCTGCTCATCACGGGCCAGGCCGACCCTCGACTCATCCCAGCTGCTCCGCAATATGGTTTTGCCACCAATTCGGCTCAGCAACAACCAACGCCCAATACCGATTTTTGGTTGATGGGAATAACGTTGAGTTTGAACATCCGTTTCTAAGCAATTCCCACTGCAGCAGCACAGAGGTTCCAGGCGATCTTGCGAAAAGATCGCCTGTTTTTCACCGAAATCCTTTCGCCTCTTGACCTTCATATCGATCGTCTCCATAGTAAACTTATACCGACTTCGCTCTCGACAACACAATCTCAACGTCCCGTTTTTCCGCGAACGGAGGTGGTCGCAATCTACTGCTTCGAGCAAGTCGGATTGGGAGTGCTCCTGTGTTCGGCTCGATTTTCCTCGATTTCAACCTCCCTAATGCAGCTACCTGGTTCTACTTTTCCTTGCTGCTGATGGCGGGGCTGTTTCTCAAATTCACGCGGCTCCTCAGCCTGCGGAACTGGGACATACTGACTCTTTATCTTCTGGTTCCCGGCTTCTTGTTGCTGCAGGAAGCTCACGCATTGCTCTATACCGTTGCCAATGGGCCAGGCGAATCTACCGAAAAAACGCGATTGCTCGCACGGCAACCAGTTGTTGTTTCTCGGTTATGTGTGGCTTATCGCGGGTTCGGGTTACTGGTTCGTCCGGTGTGTTCTCAATTTGGCCCTCGAAAGGCGTCCCGCAATTACTCCCAACTTGAATCTTTCAGGACTGGCGTGGTTGACGGTCGCCCTATTCCTCTGTTTAACGGCGGTGGCTTTGAGGCGAATACCGGACGTACCGGTACAGCAAATTGGCAAGGGCCCCATCGCACTGGTTCGCGTCCAGGAAAGCGCAACCGCTGTTGTGGGCTATCAAATCGGCGTCGAGGATCTGGAAAAGGCCGACACACAATTCTGGGTAGAGCGAGGAGTAGCACTGAGTTTGCATCTGTCCATCGTGATTGGACTGGTGATGATCGGTTCGGTCCACTTCCGCGATACAACTGCGGGATTCGCAGCTTCGTGTTTGTACCTCCTGTTGCCGTACACCGCGTTTCAGGTTTCCCAGGTTCACCATGTTTGGCCCGCGACCTTTCTGGTCTGGGCAATATTCACTTACCGAAATGCCTTGATCACCGGGTGCCTGCTGGGTCTTGCTGCGGGAAGCGTGTTCTTCCCGCTGTTGTTGTTGCCGTTGTGGTTTGGCTTCTACCGGGGCAGAGGCTCGATTCGGTTTACCATCAGTTTTCTTTTGGCGATGACCGTGAGCCTGGGAATTACCGCACTGGTACTGTGGTCTCGTGGCGAGTTTTCACACCACCTGAGCGTTGCCCTGAGCCTTTCGGACTGGCAGGCGTGGAAAGTACCTCACACCGAGGGTATCTGGACCGGATCGCACTGGGCCTATCGAATGCCGGTGTTTATCCTGTATATGGCCTTTGTAGTAGTTACGATCTTTTGGCCGACCCCGCGAAACTTGGGCCAGGTGATCGCACAAACCGCGGCCGTAGTAATCGGCGTGCAGTTCTGGTATGCCGATCAGGGAGGGGTCTACGTCTTGTGGTATCTGCCTCTGCTCCTGCTGATGGCTTTCCGGCCCAATTTATCCGACCACCGTCCGCCGCTGATTCACCCGGATACGGACTGGCTGCTTCGGGTGATGCGTGCTATTCGGAGGCGATTGTTGCGTGTCCAAAAACCACAACAACCCGTTGTCGGAGTGAAGTGACCGTATGCTCTGTGACGATTACAATGGAATGCGGCGATCGCTCTTCACAATTCAGGGTTGCCGGATTACGATCCTGCTGCCTGAGGTTCGATGATCCGTCCCGGAAGGAGTCCCGATGATTCGGCAGGGAATCCGATCTTTATTGGCCTGCATGATTGTTGCGATGCTGGTCGGCGGACCCTACGCGTATTCGCGCCAGCAACGCTCGAAGATCCGCAATTTTCGGGTTGTCGAAGACGGCAAGTTATACCGGAGCGGGCAAAATAGCCTGTATGGGATGGAAATCCTGTTGCGGGATTATGGAATCCGGACAGTCATCTCTTTACGATTTGCTCAGAACCCGACCGATCGGCCGCCGGACTGGAAAGAGGAAGAATACTGCCGGAACCTTGGTATTAACTACGTTCGGATTCGACCTCGAGAATGGTGCGGAGAAAATGAAGGCTTGGTTCCGGCACAAGCCGGGGTCGATCGCTTGCTGGAAGTGATGGACGATCCCAGCAATCAGCCGGTGCTAATTCATTGCTTCGCAGGAATGCACCGAACCGGCGTCCATTGCGCGATCTTTCGAATGGAATATCATCACTGGACCAATGCCGAGGCAATGGCCGAACTCTATTCCCTTGGCTACACGCACCTCTACGAGCAAACGGACGTGTCCGGGTATCTGATGAACTATGTGCCGCGCTGGAAACGAAATGCTCCTTGAACTGGCTTTGCTTCAAAACTCCAAATCACAAACGAATCCAAATTCCGAAACACAAACAAAACCATTAACTAATTGCGCTCGTATCTTTGGGTGCACAGTCCCGCATGTGCCGGTATAGTTGACCGCCTTACGACATTGATCTCGTTCTTATCCGCCCACCAATTCGGCAATCGGTTCGCCGTCATCGAGCAGTTGGTTGGGTCGGCCCGAGAAGTCGTTGACTTTCTCGCGATAGTCGATGCCCAGTGCGTGGTAAATCGTGCCGAGCACGTTTTGTGGCCCCAGCGCTCCGCTCTTGGGGCGTTCGCCGCGGCTGTCGGTTTCCCCGATCACCTGGCCCGTCTGAACCGCACCGGCAAACAGGGCAAAACTCGCATCCGGCCAGTGGTCGCGGCCCCTTCAGCGAGATCTTGGGCGTTCGGCCAAACTCGCCCCAGACCAGCACCATCACTTCCTTGTCCAGGCCGCGATCGTGCAGGTCGGTGACCAGTGCGTGAATCGAACGGTCCAGGAGCGGCAAGGCACTGCGCAGACTATGCCAGATGCTTGCGCCTCCAACCGCCTGAATCACGTTGCCGTGGTGGTCCCAAAGTCCCGTTCGCAGGGTCACGACCGGCACACCCGCTTCGACCAGCCGGCGCGCCAGCAGGAAATTCTCGCCATACCAGAAGGAGTCCGGAGTTTTGCCGACATAGATGAACTTGTCGTCCTTACCGCCGTAGCGATCCTTTACTTTGTTGGATTCCCGGTTCAGGTCGAACGCATCGCGGGCCTGCGGTGAGGTAATGATGTCGAATGCTCGAGCCGTGTAGGCGTCCATGTCCTGGCTCTCGCGACGGGTATCGAGATCGCGGCGAAGCGAGTCGAAAGAATTCAGCAATCCTCGGCGGTCCTCGAGTCGTGCCGGGGAAGTGCTGTAGTGAAGGCCCAGGTTGCGCACGCCATCGCCGCCGGCGATGTGCAGCGGCCGGTGCGCTGCGCCCAAATACTGCGGGTTCTCGTAGCTCGACGTGCCTGGCTGTACTCCAGGCTGACGTAGGACGGCACTTGTCCGCCGGTACCGCGGAATCGGCTGACGACCGAGCCGAACGCGGGCCGTCTTGGCCGACTTGGGGAAGCCGGTGTAGACCTCCTCGAGTTCGTGCTGCATCGGCTCGACGAACTGGAGCGATGCGGACCAGGGCCAGCTTGTCGGCGATCTTGGCCTGAAGCGGCATGTGTTCGCAGATGTCGAAACCGGGCACGTTGGTCTTGATCGGTTTGAATTCGCCGCGGAAATCGACCGGAGCGTCCGGTTTGAGGTCGTACATGTCGAGATGGCTGGGCCCGCCCGCCAGGCAGACCATGATGACCGCTCTGGGTTTCTTCTGTGACTTGTTCTGAGCCTGGAGCCGAAGGATATTGGGAAGCGACAGGCCGCCCAGACCCCAGCGCACAATTCGCATAAAGTCGCGCCGACTCGGATTGTTGCAGAATCGACGCTCACCGCCCAAAAAGCTCAACATGCCAGCGCACTCGTTACCGGTTAAATTCTTTTCACTTATTCAAGATAGTGGGTTGAAGGGTCAACCTCAATCAATTTCCGCCGGAATCGTCCTATTTAATCTAGCGATCGTTATAGTTTTATGGTCGATGCAAAAGGGACGCCAAGGGTGGTCGAGGGACGCAACGATGGCAGAACCAAACACGTTGGCAAAACTTCAGCAGAGTGAAGAAATCACAATTCACGCGTCGAAGGTTCCGTCGCTGCTGGCTCTTGCCGTCGGTTCTCTCACCACAGTCGTCGGGAGCTGGGCTCTCGTGATTTGGTTAGTTACTGGATTGGAGGTCTCTCTGCGAGTACTCGTCCTGTGCGCCGTCGGCGTAGTTCTCGGTCTGGGAGTTGTCGGCTGGGCGGTCCGCCAGTTATGGTCGGCCCCCTACCTCGTTCTCGGGCTAGAGGGGCTGCAAGTCTGTCGCTGGGTAAGCCAAGTACTAATGGACATCCCCTACCGCAACATCGCGTCCATCACTTATCAGAACGCGGAGCGATCGCGCAATGCGCAAATCGAGCTCATCGACCCGTTTGATCCTGCCACCTATAGTGCCAATTTGCCAACCGGCAGGTCTACAGTACAGTTGGCATCACCTGGTCGAATTTGCCCCGGTACGCGGCCAATCCTCGCGCGATTGTGGAAGCTCTACAACACCGTGTGTGTGCGTTCCGTCAGATGCGGCGGTGATGCGATGGCCGGTCGATCGGAGGTCGCCGAGGCACTCGAGCGGTTTCTGAGCGGGCCGGTTGGCCAACGTGCCAAGCCTGCTAAAGCGCCGGGTGCAGGCGGAGAACAGAAAAAAGGCGCGACGAATCAGGGGTGCGTGAACTCTGCTGTGACAAATCCTTTGCCTGGAATGCTCCAAAGCCGTTAAGCTTCAAATATGAGGCGCAGCCTCGCTAAAAGCTCAACTGCAAGCTGAAGTTGATTCCCTGTGCCCAGAATGAGGAACTTGCCATTGGTACGGCCGGATGGTTTACTCCATCGAAGGTATTGTCGATCTGGTTTCCGGGTCTGGCTACGCTCGAGAGGTAGATGAAATTGTAGCCGATCATGCCGCGCAAAAAGGGCGTGAACTGGTAACCGACATTAAGTGTGACTTCCGGGGCAACCGCGAAATGGTCGCTCGAGTATCGGCCAGATTGAATGGTGGCATAATTGCCGCCGCCGAGAGTTACCGGGTAGTTATTGATGGGAAAGACATTGGTGGTCCCATTGATCGTGATGACCTCGTGGGTGTCGCCGATGGCCAGCTTGGTTATCGCCCCGAAGGACCAGCGATTGAGGTTGTATCGGAACTGGGCTCCGAGCTGGCCGCCGTAGAACGAGTTGCGCGTGTTGAATTGATCGATCGTCTGCACGCTCGATCCAGGCGGTGCATCTGCCAAGACGTTCCCAAAATTGTCCGTATAGACGGTGTCCTGGAACAGGTACGAGTTGCCGACGATGGTGACCGATTCATCCAGCTCAAAATAGCGAAAACCACCCAACACGTTGAGCGACCAGTTGCTCGATCGATATAGGTTGAAGAGGCCGTTGATGTCGGTTCCCATGAATCGGCTCGACGAACTGACCGTTACACCGCCGGTCTCGACTCCGGGGAAACTCACTTGGGTGGAAAACGGCGCTCCCGCGACCGGTTCATTAAGGACCGTGTTGCCGCTGCCCGAAGCGTCCCAGGCACTGAATCCCGTGCTTTGTTGGCCCAGAAAGAACAGGCTGCCATCGATGCCGAAGGTATGCGACGGTTCAAACCAGCCGCCGGCATACAGGCGGATGCCGCCTTGCGCACCGTAATTCAGCGGGCCATTCAGATTGACGGTACCGGGCATTCCCAACCCGCCCGCGTTTGCCCCCTGGGACACAGGCCCCGTCGTGATAATGGGAGGCGATAGGGGTTGACTCTTGCTCCACCAGGTCAATCCTTCCAAACCAAACCAGAACACCGGATTGGCGACCGGGTCGCCCGAGAACAACGACCGATAAGGCGGCGGGCCATAAGGGGGAGGACCATAGGGGGGTGGGCCATAGGGCGGAGGCCCATACGGTGGTGGGCCATACGGGCCATAGGGCGGCGGGCCGTACGGTGGTGGGCCATATGGAGGCCCAGGCGGCGGGTTTTGCTTCGATGGTCCCGTGGACGGATTCTGCGTGGACGGCCCAGGTGACGGGAGCTGCGTCGAGGGCGGAGTCGCCGGAATCGGAGGCCCATCGGGTGGAGAACTACTCGCGTCTCCCGGTGGGAGCGCATTCGGGCGCAGGTGGAGTGATTTGCTCTTGTGCCCGGAGAGTTCCAACACCAACGATCGAGTAAGCGATGGTCAGCAATAGTCCGAGTCGCATGGCAATAATCCTCCTTGACTTTCCCGGCGTGGATTTCACCTCACAACCAAAACGCGCCCGGATCGGCCCCTTGCGCGAGAGGGCTTACCATTTCCGCGGTTATATTGCTATGCTGGATTGCGAAGAATTGATCTTCTTCCAAGGAATAATGGGGGATTTCGCCCGATGGCGAAGTTGCAATAGCCCGAGTGACCTGGCAATCTCGGGCGCGTTTCTAGCGTCCTGAATTGCAAATTCGTTTCGTCAGTCGGCTTTGGTCAGTAGGTGCCGCGAGCCGAGCGGCACGGCACGCGAAGCGTGCCAACCTGCACGCCCCAGAATGCAATGAAAGTCGTTGGAACTGGTAGGTTGCGACGCTTCGCGTCGCGGTCCGGCTCGGCTCGCCGGACCTACTAATATCGGCACTCTCTTATGAAACGAATCAAGGACTTACGCCTGAAACGACGGCGGGAGTAATCTGCGCACGCGGCGAAATTGGGTTGGCGAAATTGACCCAGCGCTTCTCGCCGGCCTGGACAACAATACTTTGATCGAGGTCAACTGGCTGGCCATCCGTTCCTTTCCACTGGGCACGGATGGTGTAAGTATAGGTTCTTCCCGGCTCCAGGCCGGTCGACATGAACTGGCGCGAAGTTCCGCCCTGATTCGTCTTCGCCCCATTGATCCAGACCGTTGCATCCGCCGGCACGCGGACACCGACGGTAGCATTGGTGTCTATACGGTTTGAGGTCGGCACACCTGTCCAGCCACCTGTTGGGCCAGGCTGTGCTCCCGGTTGCGGGGCTCCCGGAGGGGGATAATTGCTGGGAGCGGGGCCGTAAGACGGATCGTAATAGCCTGGGTAGCCATAGCCATAGCCCGGATAGCCGTAGCCATAACCGCCGTAGCCATAGCCATAGCCTGGATAGCCGTAGCCATAGCCATAGCCGTACCCCAACCCGTAGCCCAGGCCCAACCCGATGCCCAATCCGAATCCGCCCAGCCCGTAACCATAGCCATAGCCACCGTAACCGAATCCCCGATAGCCGCCTCCGTAACCTCCCACGCCGCGCGCGACACCAACATGACCCGCACCGCCTCCGTGTCCTCCGCCACCTCCGTGTCCTCCACCACCTCCGTGTGCCTGGGCGACTGCAATGGGTCTCACACTGAGTAACCCTAATGTAACGAATAGTGTCGAAAGCGAGAAAAATGTGCGATAGTGAGGCTTCATAGGTTCCGCCCTTCTGGAAGTGTTAGGGCGACCGCGATCGCCCATGATGCTCTTTCGACAGTATTTGCGAAAAGGACGATTAATATCTTGTCAGCAACTGAAAACGATCGAATGAAAAACCGGCGTATGCGCGATTAACGCGACTCTGTGGGTTTTTCGGTCTCCATTTGCGAACCGGGAAAATGTGGGGACATTCTTACGTTCTCCGCTTATAGTGGTGCTGACATGTAGCGATAAACGCGGCACCTGTCAAGAAGGGTCGTTGCCAATTTCAAACTGGGCTAAATGCGAAGTTGTTCGGCGCTGCGGCATCGAACAACGTCACAGTTTGAAATAGTTACAGCCTTGCAGATACCATCAAACCCAGGAGTCCGACAATGATGAAACAGGGATTATGTTGCAGTGTAATCGTCGTCGCCGTTTGTTTGTCTGCGCAAGCGGATGATTGGCCCCAGTTCCGCGGGCTTAAGCGCGATGGGGTATCGGGCGAGACCGGCTTGCTCAAAGAGTGGCCCAAGGGCGGGCCGTCATTGTTATGGACCTATTCCGATGCCGGTTTGGGTTACTCCGGCCCAGCCATTGTCGGCGATCGACTTTATATCTCCGGGGGGCGCGGCGACAGCGAGTACGTGTTCGCGCTCGACATCAAAAACGTCGCGGACAAGAAAGTGAAACAAGTCTGGGCGACCAAGATTGGGCCGCTCTTCCAATGGAAGGGGAACAACTGGAATAATGGTCCGAATGCCACGCCAACAGTCGGCGGCAAGTTGCTTTATGCCCTCGGCGGCGGCGGGGAGTTGGTGTGTGTGGAGATCGAAGGCGGCAAAGAAAGGTGGCGTAAGAACCTGCCTGAGGCACTGGGTGGAGAGGTAAACCCTATTGGCGGAGGCGCGGAACAACCCACTCCACTGGGTTGGGGTTATGCTTGCGCTCCGCTGGTGGACGGCGACAATCTCATCTGTGCGCCCGGTGGAAAGAAGGGACTGCTGGCCGCGCTCAGCAAGACGACCGGCGACGTCGTCTGGCAGAGCAGCGAAGTTACCGATCAAACATCCTATTCCTCACCTTTGGCAGTTGAGGTTGGCGGCATCCGGCAATACATTCAGGTGACCAACCCGGGTGTCGTGGGAATTGCTGCGAAGGACGGCAAGAAACTATGGTCGTATCGTCGTGAGCCGGCCTATGACGATGTCGTGATCGCCACGCCCATCTTTCACGACAATCTTGTATTCTCGACGGTTGGTTTCGAGCAGGGTTGCGATTTGATCAAGCTCATCCCTGGCGGCGGCAAGATCGAGGTCGAGAAGGTCTTTTCGAATAAGAACGTGGAAAACCGCGATGGCGGAGTGGTGCTGGTCGATGGCCACCTGTATGGCCATTCGGAGAACAAGGGCTGGTTTTGCCAGGAATTCAAAACCGGGAAAATCGTCTGGTCGGATCGGCAGAGTCTTGGACGAGGTTCCGTGACCTATGCGGATGGAAACCTCTACTGTTGTGCGGAGAAAGGCGGCGTCGTGGCCCTGGTCGAAGCAACACCCAAAGGTTGGAATGAGAAAGGCCGATTCAAGTTATCCAACCAATCCAAGTTGAGGCGGCCCAGCGGGGGCCTGTGGACGCATCCGGTGATTTCCAACGGCAAGCTCTACATTCGCGATCAGGAGAAGATCTTTTGCTACGACATCAAGAAATGAGCCGTCACAAGTCGGTCAACTGAAACTCAAAGACATTTTCTGTGCCGAGTTTCACTTCGCGGATCAAGCCGGAGAGATCGGGATTGCGATATTTCCGCGATGGGCCGGGATACGGATTTTCCGCAGAGGGCAGGGGGCTGCCGTTGTCGGCGATGGTCACTCGGTACCAACCCGGCGCTACACCCGCAGAGCCTTCCGATGCCAGGGTGAAATGGCCATCGCTGCCGATGGTCCCCTTGGCCAGGGGGCCTTGGGAGCCGCGCTCGATGTCCGGCGTGAAAACGATCAAGCCGCCCTTGATCGGCTGTCCCCGAAAATAAACAGATCCCTTCACGGCCACCGTTGCCGAGTTTTTTGACCCACATCCGCCCAGCAGCAAGCAATAAGCACCGGCGACCAGCAAGAGCACGCGGGTCGGCATGATGGTTCACTCCTCCGAGTTCGAGGGAATCTCTCACTTCTTTGTTTCGGTTCTCCGAAGATGGAACTTGATTGCTTTTGATTTTTGGCCAGCGCCGAATCCAGGCGGTCAGGGTAACAAGTCGATCACCGCAACCAGGCTGTTCGGCGCTGCGAGAGGTGCGATCGAATTCCCCGACTGCAAACGCTGAACAAGCCGATATGCAAAGCCAAACTGTTGAGTCGCGTCGGATTGAGGATCGCGAAAAACAATCACCTGCCGATTGTTAATGTCCACCACCCAGTAATCTACGATCCCAGATGCGGCATAGAGACTGGCCTTCTCTTGAGTGTCGTACGCAAGGGTCGAATCGCTAACTTCGACGACCAAGACTGCAGATGTGGGATGGGTCGGATACTGGCGTGCATGACCGGAGATCACTTCCAGATCGGGTTCCGGATCAAATGTTGCGCCAAGGACCAAAGGCAATTGAACGCGGACGTGGAAGGCAGCGCCGAAAGCGATGCGTAGAGCATCATGACCGAGCACGATGGTCATCGAGTGCGGTCCGTTTTGTGGTGATTTGACCTGAATCGCTCCATCGATCAATTCGACCCGTTGACCCTGAAAAAAGCCAAGTTCACCCAGACGATAATACTGCTCTTGAGTCCATCTGATGGGCTTCGGATCACTGGTTTGCTCGATGAAGGGGCCAGGAAGAACGATTGTAGACATTCATCAAGTTCCTTTCGTGATTGATTCGTTCAATCGGCGGAAAACTTGCTCATTGTAGCCGATAGGCAACATGGCCAACTAAGAAATCCGCCGAGCCTCCTTTGCGGATGGCCACTTGTCATTCCGTTCAATGCTGTGACGATCACGAACCGACAGACCGTCTCTCATTTCACAATCTTGATTCGTCCATCCAGTCTTACAAAGACTGGACTGTTTTCCTTGAGCGCTTCGATCAATACGTCCTGAACGGGAGGCAAATCTTCATCGGGATCGAGGGCCTTCTCTCGCAAGATGGTGAAATCGTCGCCGCCTTTGCGAATGTAGTCATCGCTCGCGACGCTATAGATTGCGCTCCGGTCAATCGGTTTCCAGGTCCGGTCGGCGGTCTGGACATCCGCGGTCAGGATGCGTTCGCCTTTCTTTCGCTTCGGATCAAAGGAAAATCGCAGGCCCGATACCTGCAAGAATCGGCCGCTTCCACTCTCCCCATAACGGGAGACGCCATGTTCCAGCGTTGACAGCAAATCGATGCCCTTGAGGCGGAAAGCGTTGAGTTTGTTCGAGAACGGCATGATGCTATAAATTTGCCCAATGGTTATTTCACCCTCGGACAGCCCCGACCGCAATCCGCCGCCTCCCTGAATGGCGATTTGCGTCCGGGCCTTTTTCCGCATGGCGTCCGTGACAAAGTTGCCCAGCAAGGTCTCTTCCTGACGCACTTTGTCGCCCGGCAGATCGACTTTCAAAATCGCCGGCTTGCCGTGAAGGTCCAGCACCACTTGCTTCTTCATTTCGTTGAGAGGTTTGGCAAGTTTGTCGACGACGGCCACGATTTCCGGATCGGGAGTGATGTATTTCGATAACAAGATGCAATCGCCACCGGCCTTGGAAACGATGCCGTCCCCGTCGAATTCGAGATCGAGCCGGCCGACGAAACGATTATCACCCCCGCCGGCCTGGACAACATAGACCGGCTGGCCGTCCCTGGCTTTCACTTTCATGGGATAAGTATTCTTTGCTTCGCGATAGGTCTTGCTCAAGAGAATATGACTGTGTCCGCCCACGATCACATCGACGCCTTGCACCTGACCGGCCAGTTTCAGGTCTTCTTGCAAGCCGATGTGAGACAGGACGACGATTTTGTTGATCCCCCTCATCGTCAGGGCATCGACATGCATCTGCACGATTTTCGCATAATCGCCGCCGAACTCGATGGCTTGCGACGGCCTCGAACCGGTCTTCGTATCGATGGTTGCCAAGCCGATGATGCCGATATCCTGATCCCCGACTTTCACGATGGCGAACGGCTTGATCTTTCCGCTCAGGATTTTCGATTTCGAGACGTCGACGTTCGCGGACACGATCGGACAATGGAGTGCATCGGCGAAATGGGCGAGTCCTTCATCGCCTTCATCGAATTCGTGGTTGCCGATGGCGATTGCCTGAAAACCGATCTGGTTCAGAAACGGTACATTGTCCATGCCCTTGTATCTGGTATGAAATAGGGTTCCCGTGAAGCGATCGCCCGCGTCCAGCGTAAGATGATGGGGAGCCTCTTGGCGAATCTGTTTGATAACGGTAGCTTGACGTGCATCCCCGCCGTCGCCGGAAACCTGGGGTTCGTGATTGGCATGGTTGTCGTTGGTGTGGATGATGGTCAGCTTGAACGGTTTTCGCTTCTCTTGGTCTGCGGCGAGAACGAAGGAAAAGACAACTGCGACCAAACCGAACAAGCCCAGCTTGCGAAACATGGTTCAACTCCAGAAGACGGTAAATCGCTATCATCCTAGCTGATCCGACGGCGATGTGCAAAGATTGTCACTTGAGGTTTGGAAGTCGATTTATCATGGTCGCGCCAATGACACCGGCATTCAAAAAGGAGACTTCGATGACTCGGCGATTCTCTGTCAAGCTTCTTTCGCTGCCCATTTGTTTGGCATTAACGGTTTTGCTCTTATCCACGGGTTGTAAGGGCAAGAAAAAATCAAGTTCTGACTCGGACTCGCCAAGCAACAGCCAAACCGATTCCGGTGACCAGAGTTCGCAGGCCAACCCGTTAATGGCAACGGCGTGGAAAAAGCAGGCTTCCAACAACCTCAAGCAGATGGCGATAGCCATGCACAACTATCAGGCCGCAAATCAGGATTTCTTCCCCTCAGCTGCTATTTGCGATCATACCGGTAAGCCGTTGCTGAGTTGGCGCGTGGAAATGCTGCCGTATGTTGAACAGTTTGAACTTTACAAAAGGTTCAAGCGCGACGAACCCTGGGATAGTCCGACCAATAAAGCTCTGCTGTCGCAGATGCCGAAACTTTACATGAGTCCCGGTCGCAGCAAGGACGGCGACATGACAACTTACTATCGCGTTTTTGCCACGCGGAGAATCAAAGATCCGCTGCAGTCCATTGCCGAAACTATGTTCGTTATGCCAGATGCGGGCGGAGGCCAACCTGTGCGTCGCACCTTCAATTCCATCACGGACGGAAGTTCAAATACCATAATGATTGCCGACGCCGAAGAAGGGGTGCCCTGGACGAAACCGGACGAATTGATCTACGATCCGAAGAAGCCGGTGCCCAAGCTGTCCTTTTTCTATGGCGTCAGCCTTGTCGCCCTGGGCGACGGTTCGACTCGAGCGGCTCAAGAAAACCATCTCGGAAAAGACGCTGCGCAATGCGATCACTATCAATGACGGCCAAATACTGGGCGATGATTGGTGATCTGGTAAACTCCATCAATTTCCTTCATTCCCCGGAGATCAGGATGAACGCACGACTCAGTTCGCTCAGTGACTACATGATGATTGCGCCTGGGACCAACATCCCATCGGTCGTCAACATGATCGTTGAGATTCCCAAAGGAAAGCGCAACAAGTTTGAACTCGACAAGGAGACCGGGTTAATCAGGCTCGATCGTTATTTGTATAGTTCATCCGTCTACCCAGGGGACTATGGCTTTATCCCACAAACCTTTGCCGAAGATAATGATCCGCTCGACATTCTCGTGATGGTCAACGAGCCGACTTTTTCCGGGTGCCTGATCGAAGCACGCGTGGTCGGCATGTTCCGGATGAAGGACAAGGGGGCCAACGATTTCAAGGTTTTGGGCGTGCCCGATAAAGATCCGCTCTTCGCCCATATCTTGAAATTAGAGCATGTGCCGCCGCATTTCCTTCGAGAAGTGGAACACTTTTTCTCGACTTACAAGCAACTCGAAGGCATCCACACCGAGTCGCTGGGGTGGATCTCCGCAGAAGAGGCGACCGCAGAAGTACGAGCCTCGGTGGACCGCTTCCGGGCATCGCTGGGAAATGTGCGGTAAGCACCCAGGTAGCGAGCTACGCTCGCAACCCTGGGCTGATTTCCTTCACCCCGTTGGGGTGTCCAAGACCAAGATGACGCTTCAGATCCTCGTTGCACCCTGAAGGGGTGCAGGAAACCAGCCCAGGGTAGCAAGGCTCAGGTTTCAAAACGACTGAGGAGGTCAAAGGCTGGGGACGTTCCCCGCGTTCTGCGCGAACGCGGCTACGGAAAAGCGACTTCCCGTAGCCGCGTTCGCGCAGAACGCGGGGTACACCACACAACCACAAACGGACAGGGTGTACGCCATGAACGATCGCAACGAAACCGAGAACCCTCTTCGCCGTCTGGAAGACTGGGAAGACTTTGTGGAGAGCCGCTATCCCGCGCCGGGGCAAAAGGCCAAAGAGGATTACCGCAATTACGATAACCCGGCCCGCAACTCGGTCCGCGACTTCTATCACCTCCACAACCGCTGCCAGACTTACAACTTTGTGCTGCAAAAGAAACAGGAATTCCTGCGGTTTGACCGACGAGAAATGACCGTCCTGGAGGCAATGGACTTTCTGAATACTCTGGTGGACGACTCCGACCCGGACATCTCGCTATCCCAGCGCGAGCATTTGCTGCAAACCGCCGAGGCCATTCGCGCGGATGGACACGAAGACTGGTTCGTTCTGACCGGCCTGATTCACGACCTGGGTAAGGTTTTGTGCCTGTTCGGCGAGCCGCAATGGGCGGTCGTCGGCGACACCTTCCCGGTGGGGTGCGCATTCAGTGACCGAATCGTCTATCCGGAGTTCTTCGCAGACAACGCGGATGCTGGCAATCCGAAAATGCGGACGCCATGCGGCGTGTACGAGCGCAGGATGCGGGCTGAGAAACGTCCACCTTTGCTGGGGCCACGACGAGTATCTCTACCACGTCGTCAAGGACTGTCTGCCGGAGCAGGCGAATTACATGATCCGCTACCACTCCTTCTATGCCTGGCATCTGGAAGGAGAGTACAGCCAATTGCTGGACGACCACGACCGTCAAATGCTGCCCTGGGTACGAAAGTTCAACCCTTATGACCTCTACTCGAAATGTCCGGTTCGGCCGGATTGGGAGAAGTTGCGACCCTATTACACGGCGCTGATCGACAAATACTTGCCCGGCAAACTGCGCTGGTGAGGTTTCCAGACCAGGCCGAGCTAAGTCGTTCCTTTTGCAATTAAGAGTAGGGTTACACCGCAGGCGAGCGTCGCGGCGTAAGCGCGACGTGGCAACCAGTGCCGGTACGCTCGCTTTTTTCTCCGAGTCGAACGTGTTGACAGAGGATCAGCGCACTGGCGGTGGTAGCCACATCGCGCTTACGCCGCGACGCTCGCCTGCGGCCTTAACCCTAGTTAATTGCGAAAAGGACCACTAAGCGTCAGCGAAGTTTACCGTTTCAGTTTGCTCGCGCTTCAGGCTCGGTTCGGAGAGTATCATCCGCGCTCGGCACTCAATGCCGAACCAAAGTACACCCCCGACAACACAGATCACGCAGGCCACGACAACCGCATTGGTCCAGCCGAATTGCTGTCCCAGTATCGGCGTGATGATGGGGGCCAATAACCCGATACCATTGCCCCCGGTATTCAACATCGCACACACCAGGCCGCCGTTGCGTTTTTCCGGCGAAGTGTTCGCGTTTGGCTACGACAACCGAAACCGCATGGTGACAGTAACCGACACGGCGACTTCGGGCTTGCAGATGCAGGGGACGTACGTTTACGATGCATTAAACCAGAGGATCGAGAAAGATGTGTGGACGACAGGCGGGACCACGACGATTACCCGGCGTGCCTTCGACAACGGACAAATCTGGGCTGAGATGAATAGCAGTAATGCGCTTCAGATGCGCTATCTGCGAAGTGATGTGATTCTTGAATTACTAGCAAGGATTTCGTCGGGCGGAACAGCGGCTTGGTTGCTGGTGGATCGGATGGGTTCGTTGCGGAATGTGATCGACAATACGGGAAAGTTGATCGACACCATTAGTTATGATGGTTTCGGAAACTTCAGCGAGAGCAACTCGGCCAATGGGGGTGCGTATAAGTACGCCGGGTATCGGTACGACCCGGAAACGGGTCTGTTCTTGTCGGAAATGAGTGATCGGCCTTATAACTCATTCATAGGACGGTTTACGAAGGAAGATGATATCGGCATCGCTGGTGGGGATCCAAATCTGTTTCGGTATTGCGGCAATGATGCGATGAATTGGATTGATCCGAGCGGTTTGGGGAGAACCGACGCAAGTGGAATCGTGAAGCGCCCTTCATGTGGGTGTGGTCGGGCCAGCATCATGAATTTTCGGAAGAAACGCGGTGTTCTGGTGGTTCGAGGGCTTCAACTTCCCATTGATATTGCAAAAAAGGAACCTTTCCTGGCAAATAGAAAGTGACGAAAAATCCCATTTGCAGGAAAGGATTCCTTATGGGGAAGCTTACCCGAACGGACGTAGTTGCCGCAAGCGAAGAAATCTCTGGCCCCGATCTTTTTGAGCGGTTGCGGCAACGTGTTCAGGAAATACGGCGAAAATTCCGGAACCAGCCTGTCACGCCGGCTGCCACGTATCAGTTGGAAAAAGATTTGAAGGCGGCACTCGATGAAGCCGGCCGTGAAATTCTGGAAGACCAACTCAACCGGGTGGAACCTGCGGAAAAACAATTGGCCGCTGCCAAGTTGCGTTTCCACAAGGTAACCTTTCGGATCAACAAAAGGACCAAGGCAACGATTGCTACTTCCTTCGGGCCTATAACCGTCTGGTCATTTTATTATCTGAATCAGGACGACGGTGAACCAGGCTTGCATCCCTTGTATGTGCGTCTGGGAATCGTGGCAAATACCACGCCGGTATTGGCCGAGCGGGCGGCACGCTGGGCCGTCGATCATAGTCAGAGCGAGGTGCGCCAGTTGTTAGCCGTGGAACATAGCTTGCATTGGTCGAATGATCGACTTCGCCGAGTGCTGCGTGAATTCCGGAACCTGGTCGTGACGTTTCGCCCGGAACTTCAGGCGGAGCGTCTGTGGAAATGGCTTGGCCTTGCCGAACGGTCGCGCGGCCCGAATCGGCCGGTGCTGGCGGTTGGACGCGATGGCGTCATGGTGCCCATGCGTGATGGCGGTCCTTATCAAGAGGCCAGTGCGGGCACGGTCTCGGTATACGATCGCCGAAAGAAACGGCTGGGAACGGTGTATTTGGGTCAAATGCCGGAGTCCCACCAAGTGACCATGACGGCGGAACTGACGGAGTTAGTCGAAGCGGTGTTGAAAAAGTGGATTGGCCCCGAGCCACGATTGGTGTATGTGACCGACAAAGGTCAGGCGCAGGACGATTACTATCGACGGGTGCTGAAGCGGATGCGGCATCCGCGGGATCCCAAGCAACAATTGCAGTGGGAGTGGGTGTTGGATTTTTTCCACGCGGCCGGCTATGTCGGCAAACTGAGTGAAGCGCTGTTTGGCAGGGCGACCAAAGAAGCGACGCGCTGGTTTGCACAGATGCGACAGTGGTTGCGAGATCGGGAGCAAGGGGTAAGCCAAGTGTTGCGGTCGGCCACCCAGCACTACAATCGCCGCAAGCTCTCGAAGGCGGCAGAAGAAGAGTTCTGGAAAGCGTATCGATATTTGCGCAAACATAGCCGCTTGATGGCTTACGCCAGTTACCGTCGCCAAGGGTTGCCCATCGGTAGCGGCGTGACCGAGGCGGCATGCAAGACGGTGTTCACGCAACGACTCAAGCGCTCGGGAATGCGCTGGGTAAGGGGTTTGGCCAAGTGATCGTGGACTTGCGTGTAATCTACCTCAGCGGCATTTGGGAAGATGCGGTCCACCGCGACCTTCGATCGCGCCCACAGCCGCAGAGTATAGAAAACAAGGGGAGTTATAAGCTTCAGACGTTTAAATTGTTCAAAAAAGCCACATAATTCACGATGCCGTATCGACTAGACCCCTTCATGTGGACCGAATGTGACAGAGTGGTTCATGAAGGAAATCGATCTCTTTCGATTTGCCGCTAAAAATGAGGTAGGCAGATGGCGCTTAGACCCTAACGGGCAACTGCTATTTTATCTCAACCTGCAACGATTGGGGAGGTTGGCGGATTACAAAAAGCGAGAGTTTAATGTTAAGCCCGACAGCAAATGAGGCAAATCTCATGACACAGTTATCGACGCGATTCGGGGTTAAGAGCTTATTTCTTTTCGCGGTTGTGATACTGATAGCCTTATTGGTTGCGTATAGCGTGCAGCTTGGTCGCTCCATGTTGCCCCCTGACTGGCGTTCTATTTTTTCAAACCAAAGAGAGGAGTTGGAGACGTTCGTAAGAGATGTCAGTACAGGCAACATCAAGCCGTTTGAAGCTGGTCGGTATAAAGTACCTCCTTCTTTAGTCGAGGCCGGAATCATTAAAATCTACGAGAGGAACGGTTTTCTCTTTTTCGATGTGCGGACAGATTGGCCAGATGATTCATTCCAACAAATTGTTTATGATTTTGAGCATAGACCTCAAGGCATGCAGGCGCTTTATGCAGTGATTGCAAATCGCTCTATTTACCACATGCAACTAGGGTGGAATCTCTCTGGTGCGCCTGATTATGCCGCCCGTTTTGCGATCTTTTGGCCTGCACCTGCTTTACCCCCCATTATACGAGGTTGTTCTGTCCTTATCTGCGGCTGCTTACGAGCCTTCAGCACTCGCGCGTACGCCGCTTCCCAAACACCGCTGAGTTGCAGAACTCGGAACACCAAAATCGTTTGCGCCCCTGCTTTTTTCCAGCGCATGCCACTGAGCTTCAGACGCTGCGTGTAAACCGTCTTGCACGCCGCTTCTGTCACCCCGCTGCCCCGAGGCATTCCCAAACGTTTGTACTCGTCATAGCACATGTACTTCATCCGCTTGCGCAAGTATCGGTAGGCCTTCTGGAACGCCTCTCGTTTCTTCGCCGAAAGACCGACCTGATCCCGCAACGCCGCCGCCGAGTGTAGCACTCGATTCACGCCACGCGGTTTGCGAAGCATCCATCTCAGCATCTTCCACGCCCAACTCTTGCCGCGTTTGTTACTACCGAAGAGCAACTCCGCCATCTGCCAGACGCGTTGACTGGCGTGGTAGTAATCGACAACGCGCAGCCACTGAAGCGCTGTGCCCGTTCGGGGATGGACCATCTGGGCCAGCACTTTTTGGTAGTAACCGGCTTCGCCGTGGCCGGCATCGGTGACATAGCACAGTCGGGGTAACGACTGATCCCAACGACGCAAGATGTCTTGGAGCAAGCGCGTCAACGCCGCACTCATCGTCTCTTGACCCAACTCGGGTACGTAAGCCAGGTAGACCGTGCCCAAGCGTTTGCCACGCCGGTCCAAGACACTGACCGTGCCGGTGGTGGCCACTTCAAAGGAGCAACATTTTTTATAACGCAATCCCAGGGTGACCCCATCGCGTCCGACACACAACACCGGTTTATGTCGGCCTCGTGATGGTTCCGCCTGTCGGAGCCACTGAAGGACTTGCTCGACTTGAGCATCGTGTTGCTGGGGTGCCAACTCGGCCGCCATGGCGTTGCTGAAGAGTCGCAACTTCTTGACTCCCCAACCCACCGCGCACTCCTGCCGCAATCGCTTCAAAACCCGTTTCTGGGTCGCCCCGGCTTCGCCGAGCAACTCGGAAACGCGCTCGCTTAATGCCGGGCTGGCTCCCTGAACGAGCCCCAAGGCTAATGCCAACGGAAAGATCGAGGGCTCTCCGCCCTTGACCTTATCGCGGTAGCCGACACGCCAAAGCTGGATTTGCCCGAAGAGGGTCCAGGCGTTCTGCGACGTCTTGCGGTTGAGCCGAGTGTAGGAATCACCCTCAAACTGTGCATGCTTGGGTAGTTCATCCACGGCAGCAGGCTCTCGATGATTGTAAACGCACTGAACCAACTGTCGGCCGGCTTCACGAAGATGCTTCTGAAGTTCTCGCTCAAACGTCTGAGTGCCCGATGGCGTGACGGGCTGCGTGAGGAACTCTGCGAGGAACTTCCGTAGGTCTTGAGCGATCAGATCCAGGACATCATCGAGATCGGGTGTGCGGTCTTTCTCCTCATCGAGATCATCCGGCAACTTGGGCAACTTGGGAGTTGCAGTTGCCAAACTCAGAAGCAGATAGATAGAGTAGTTCATGCGGCGTTCCTTCGCACGTGTTGTTCTGGTAAACACTACGAGACGAGGAACGCCGCATTTTTTCAAGATCAAAAGGAACACAAGGGGTTATTCAGCGCTAGATGCTCGAAAAACCCGAGACTTTTAGCGCACCAGAGAGATTCCACCCTGCAACTACTTGAAGGGTATTGGTACTTTTGTAAGTATATCTAATTCATAATGCAACGGCACCTGCGGTTTACCACCTGCGGTTTACCAGACGGGAAGTTGTTTTCTGGAACGGCGGGTGAGCGAACTGAGCGGTCTTCAGAAAAAAGTGCTGCCGTTGAGAGGAGACCTAAGCGGGCTCGCGACAAAGCAATCTCACCCTGGTGACGGAACGCGAATCTTGCACGCTCCTGTCCCTCCCGTAAAGGGTATCTTGCGGTCGATGATACACTATTCCCGGGCTTCCCGTCCGGTGAACCGCACCCAACCGCACCCCGCGACGGTGGGTCGCTGGGCATGAAAAAAGCAATTAAGTGTGCCCGCCCAAATTGTGGTCGCATTGTTTCCACAGCGACACCGATCGTGCAGCACCCGGATGGAGCGGAGCGCTCGATGCGCCGGCCAGTCCACGGATTACCAGCAAGGGCAGCAACATCGCCGAGATGGCCAGCCCAGTCCAACCCAGAAGCCCCGTAACGGCAACCCAGAACCCCAGTCCTAACCCCATTCCCGTCAGCGCCCGCCTGGGGCCGACACGGTCGATCAGCCAGCCGCCAGGGAGCATGCAGATCGCGTAGACCAACAGAAACACCGAATAAACCATACCGGCTTGCTTTTCCGACAGCCTGTCGTTACCGATGAAGTGCTCGTTGCCTGCCACCGAAATGCTCACCCGGTTGAACTGCGAACTGGCAACCAGGACGGTCAACATGGCCACGATCAGCCAGCGAACTTGCGTCGGTCTTGGCTCCGGTGCGGGAATTGAGATCATCGACTGACCATCTCTTGGAGTCGGCGGAAGAAAGCTCCGGAATGTTTGAGCTTCCGAATCATCTTCAAATAATGGGTCGATTTAGGATCGTCGATCGCGTAGCAGTGCGAGTATCCTATGAACTACCCGCTGCAAGACCAAACGAAGCTGGTTGCGATTCTTTGCGAAGGCGCAACCTGTTTGATGTTTTGGCTGTGCAACCCTATGTGTCCAAGCACTTGCTCAAAGCGAATTTGATATTTCTCGAAAATCACTTTTTTTCTTGACCTTCGCTCGGGCAGAGACGAAACTCTAATCAATCTTCGTGGTTAAAGATGATGGAAGGCGAATTGTTTTTGCCCGTTTATTTCCTGCCTCGCGCGGACGATTCGCTCTTCTCGTACCTACCTTGCTCCTTTCCCATTTCGATGAGTTTTTCCGGAGGATTGCGGAATGCTCGCATCTCGTGGCATCCACTACCTACTGACAGGTTTTTCAATCCTGTTGGCCTATTCGTCCACCTCGGCCGCAGTTGATTTGCCCAGTGGCGGCAATCTCGAAAAGGTGGACTTCGAACGCCATGTCATGGGTCTTTTTGGAAAAGCAGGATGCAACAACGGCTCCTGTCATGGCTCCTTCCAGGGCAAAAACGGCTTCCGGCTTTCCCTTTTCGGTTACGAACCGAACCGCGATTTTCAGGCCCTAACGCGCGATCTTCAAAGTCGTCGTGTCGACAAAATCAACCCGGAAAACAGTCTGCTGTTGTTGAAGGCAACAGGGGCCATGAAACACGAAGGAACCACTCGCTTCAGCAAGAATTCCTGGCAATACAACATCATGCGCGAGTGGATCCGGCAAGGGTGTAACTGGATCCCCGGCAGTGGCGAGGTAATTGCCCTGGAGATGTCGCCGAAAGAATATATCTTTTGCAAGCCCGGCGAATCGAGGCAGGTCAAGATTACTGCCAGGTTCAAGGACGATAGCGTCGAAGACATCACTCCATTCTGCGATTTTCGGCTCCAGGATGATGCCGTCGCCGGTATCAATCCATTCGGTCAAATCACCGGTATCAAGCCTGGTGATTCAGGACTCGTCGTCCTCTACCGCGGCAACGTTATCTCTGCTCGCGTATTGGTCCCAATGCCGGCGCGAACTGATCTCAAATATCCGGCTCCGGTGAACTATATCGACAAGGAAGTGTTCATCAAACTCCGCCAGATGAACATGATTCCCTCGGAGGCGAGCAACGAAAACGAGTTTCTTCGGCGTCTTTGCATCGACACCATCGGAGTCTTGCCGACTCCGGACGAAGTACGCGCGTTTGTCGCCGACAAGCGATCCGATAAGCGCAGAGCGAAAAATCGATGAATTGCTGAAGCATCCGCTCCATGCTGCTTTGTGGGCGACCAAACTCAGCGATATCACGGGCAACAATACCACTGCTCTGGAAAACCCGCAAAACCAGCGCATCATGAAAAGCCAACAATGGCACGATTGGCTTCGCAAGCGCATTGCCGATAATGTTCCCTACGACGAGATCGTCAAAAACATCCTGCTTGCTACCAGCAGAGACAATCTTTCGCCGAGCGAATGGCTCGACCAGGTAAAGAAAATCGACGAAGCTGCTGCGAAAATCGATACCGCCCCTTATGCCGAGCGTCAAACCCTGGATCTATTCTGGCGTCGTGCCCAGCAGGTAACGAGCGACCAGTGGGGTCAGAAAGTCGCGGCCGCGTTCCTCGGTGTCCGCATCGAATGCGCTGAATGCCACAAGCATCCAACCGACCGCTGGACACAGAACGACTATCGAGCCTTCGCGAACCTCTTTACCCATATCTCGTTCACCCAGAGCTACAGTTCACCGGAACTGAAAAAACTGGTCGCTGCCATGACGCCTGAGCCGGTCAAAGGAAAAAACAACAATCGGCCTTTAATTCGGGAAGTCTTCGTCGCCGATCAACCCGTCGTTGGCAGGGCAATGACCCGCCTCAATGGGAAAACGCCACTTACGCCGAAGACTCTTGGGGGACCGGAAATCCCGTACAAGAAAGGCCAGGATATTCGCGCCGCCCTCTTTGAGTGGATGCGGTCGGCCGAGAATCCGTATTTCGCTCGAAGCTTTGTCAATCGGATTTGGGCACACTATACCGGGATGGGCCTGGTCGATCCGGTCGATGATTTCTCTCTCGCCAATCCGCCCAACAACGCGCGCTTACTCGATGCGCTGGCGAAAGATTTCGTCGAGCACAAGTTCGACATTCGCTACCTGGAACGGACGATCCTTCTGAGTCGGACCTACCAAACATCCTCCACACCGAATCCGACCAACAAGTTCGATAAGAACAACTTTGCTCGCGCCTACGTTCGACCGATGATGGCCGAAGTTTTCGTCGATGTTTTGAACTCCGGTCTGGGAGTGGTAGAAAAGCTCGGCAAGGATCTGCCCGCGGACAAGCACATGATCGAGATTGGCGCAAGCCAGTTCAACAATCCAAATCTCGTCTATGCTCTGCGGATCTTTGGCCGCCCGGCACGCTCGACCGCTTGCGATTGCGAGCGCGCAATGGAACCAGCGCTTTCGCAAACCCTCTATCGGATGACCGATTCCAACGTCCTTGAAAAATTGAAGTCTCCGTCCAACCGGATTGCGCTGGCCCTCCACGCCAAGAAGAGCGACGACGAAATTCTCGAAGATCTCTTCCTCGCGACTCTGACGCGATCTCCAACTTCAGAGGAAAAAGCCGCATTCCAGAAATTCCGTCAGAACGAGAAAAATCGCACTGCACTGTTCACGGACACTTTGTGGGCGCTGATTAATACGCGCGAATTTGTGTTGAATCATTGAATTTGCTTTTGGCCGAATTCTGGCGAATTCGGCCGGCAGTGACTAACCACCACCCAGGGGATTTTAACATGTCGATGTTCAAGAAAGATTGTGAAGGATTCCATCGCCGAGACTTCTTGCAGATCGGCTCCGCCGGCCTGCTCGGCTTGACTCTTCCGCAGCTGCTTCAACTCGAAGCATGCGCTGCCGCTCGAACCGATAGCGCCGACCAAAAGATACATGCAAAAAGTGTAATCATGGTCTGGTTGGCAGGTGGTCCGGCGACCATCGACATGTGGGACAACAAGCCCGAGGCACCGGAAGGAATTCGCGGCGAGTTCAAGTCGATACGGACCAAGGCCAAGGGCATCGAGTTTTCCGAGCATCTCCCGAAGATGGCAGAGGTCGCCGACAAAGTGAGCGTGGTCCGCTCATTGGCTCATACGATCCCGTCGCACGGACCGGCTACCTTCTTCATGACCACGGGCAACAAGCCGACGCCGGCAGTTCAATACCCGTCGATGGGTTCGATTTGTTCGAAGTTGCTCAGCGTTGAAGTCGGCGTCCCCAATTATGTCTCCTTCTCCGAACTCCGCAACGGAACCGCCGGCGGCGCAGGCTACCTTGGGACCGGCTACAATCCATTCACGGTCGAGGGCGTGGGAGGTGGTGGCGGCAAGGGTGGTGCGACCGGCGCTCTGCGAGTTCGCGGCATCTCGCTACCGACCGGTTTCACGCTCGAGGAGCTTGAAAAACGCGACAAACTCCTGCGCAGTTTCGACAAGGGCTTCAAGGGCCTGGACGACGATGCCAGCCTGGTCGATGGACTCGATTCCTTCCACAAAAAGGCTCTCGACATTCTCCGCTCCGACAAGACCAAGAAGGCTTTCAATCTGGGCCAGGAAAAGCAAGAATTGCGAGAAGCCTACGGCAAGGGCGGGTTCGCTCTGAGCGCTATTGCAGCTCGTCGATTGATTGAAGCGGGAGTTCGCTTTGTCACCATCAGCCTGGGCGGCTGGGATACCCACGGCCAAAACTTCAACGCACTCAAAACCCGGCAGCTGCCGCAACTCGATCAGACTCTTTCGATGCTGATCCAGGATCTCGATCAGCGCGGCCTGCTCGATTCGACCATCGTGCTCTGTGCGGGCGAGTTTGGCCGCACGCCGAAGATCAACAAGAACAAAGGTCGCGATCACTGGGCACGTTCCATGGCTTGCGTGGTTGCCGGCGGCGGGTTTAAGCGCGGCTATGCTCACGGAACCACGGATGCTTCCGGCATGTCTCCCGCTACCGAGCCGATGACCCCGGATGATCTCGCATCCACGATCTTCCATCAACTGGGCGTCGACCCGCACCAGGAACTCCAGACTCCCACGGGCCGACCAGTACAACTCTTCCGCGAAGGAAAAGTCATCGAAAAGCTGATTGGGTAAATAAGAAACGCGTTAGCGCCATAAAGACGAGCAAGTTGCTTTGGCAACTTGCTCGCCTTTTTTGCCCAGACGGCAAGGACTGGTGCAGAATGATTAGGCACGGTTTCTGCTCTAAATACAATTTTGACGTAAATGGATTAATTGGGACCGGTAAAACTGACAAGAGGCCTGAAGCACTCACACATTTCAACAAATCCGGCATCACGATGTAGATCTTTTCGCGCACAGATTTGCGTAGCGCTGGGAGTTGGTTTGCGCATTTCCAGCTCCATCGGGTTGTTCGTCGATCGCACTCACAACAGAAAATATTGGATTCGAGCATCTGAGCAAGTCAGTTTTTTCGAGATCATCTTCAATTGACCATTTTGTTCGTAATAATCGCGAGCGATCGAAATTCCGCTTGGCATTGTAATTGCATTTATTATAGTTGCAACGTCTCGTGCGGTGAACGATTCTTCTCTCCAAAATCGAATAGCGCCGAGCGTACAAGTCCATTGTTCTCAAGCTCTCTCTTCAAGTCATTGAGGCAGACACGAAGATTGGTCGAAGATTGCTCTTTTCTGAATCACACTTCCGACACCGACCCATTGGAGTAACGACATGAAGATCGTTCAGTTGATCGTGAATTTGCCGGGCGAATCCTCCGGAACATTCGAGTACACTTTCAGCAAGCCGAGCCGATTTATCGTGGGACGTGCCCCGGATTGCGACATTCGCATCCCACCGGAAACCGTCTTTGAGGACGTATCGCGACATCACTGCGAATTCGAGATCGATCCACCCTACGTCAGGCTCCGCGATCTGGGCAGCCGAAACGGCACCTATGTCAATGAAGTCCTGATCGGTCATCGACCCGACTATGTCTGTGCCACGGGAGAGATGCAATACAGCAGCACCGAATACGAACTGCACGACCAGGACGAAGTGCGAGTCGGTTACGTCACCCTGCGCGTGGAAGTGATCGAGGTCGATGACGCTCCGGAAACACTCATCATCGGCAAGAACCGAAACAAGGTGAGAGAGCACGTCTCGGCAACACAGCTCGTGCAGTAAAAGAAGATACCTTATGAGCAGACCACTATTCGATGCCCTTTTCGAAGTCGGGGCGCAAATCACCCATTCCGATCATCTACTTCTGTGTTCCGATTTCGACGGCACTCTGACCCAGTATGTGGACCATCCCAAATTGGCCGGGCTGTCGATGAAGGTCCGAGAGGTGCTGTGCCGGCTCAATCAACTCGATCGCGTCACACTGGCCGTGATTAGCGGACGAGAAGTCGCCGACTTACAGGAACGGGTCGGAATTCCTGGACTGATTATCTCGGGCAATCACGGCTTGGAAATTTCGGGCCCCGGGTTTTTCTTTGTGGAGCCGGCCGCGGCGCGGTGGAGTTCGTCATTACGAGAGGTTGCAAGGGAATTGAAAGCCCGACTGCTTCCGATCAATGGGGCCCTGGTCGAGGATAAGGATCTCACTCTGAGCATTCACTATCGAATGGTGGCAAAGGAACATTGGAAAGCTTTGCAGCAAACGGTCCAGAGCGTCCTGGCCAATCACCCGTATCCGTTTCTCGTGACGAAGGGTTACAAGATCATCGAGATCCGCCCGCCGATTCACTGGAACAAGGGTTCGGCAGTAACCTGGCTGCAAGACCAACTCTCAAGACAATATGCACAACTCATTTACATCGGCGACGATCTTTCCGATGAAGATGTTTTCACGGCCTTTCCCAACGGCATAACCATCAAAGTCGGCGATGGAACACAGACAGCTGCGCGATACTCGGTCGATGATCCGGAAGAGGTTTGCGCATTCTTGGAATGGATTGCGGAACTTCTTGACACTGAAGCAAAATTCCAGGCAGCATCTGTGCAGAAAAGTGATTCGTATTAGTGTCCGAAGAGATCCCCGTCCGCTTTGTTTCAAAATTCCAAATCGCAAATTCCAAATCACAAACAACTCCAAAATCCCAATGAAAACAAGAAACCAAACTTCGGAGTCTGAAGGATTTGCGTTTTGGTCATTTTGAAATTGGGATTATTTGCGATTTCGATTTTGGGGATTTTGAGTCAAAGCCGACCCGTCTTGCCAAGTCAGACCGATACGGCCTTGCATCTTTCGATAAATCTCTTGCCCGTCGAATGATCGGATGCAATCATATTGATGAGGCTGGCGGATTTTCCACGCCCTCTCCCATAGTTCTCCGGAAGGTGCATGTCATGTTTCCCCCTCCTGCACTCGACATCCATCCCGATGTAGTCGATGCTTTGAAGACCAAACGGCCCGTCGTGGCGCTGGTTTCCTTGCCCCTGACTCATACCATTCCCTGGCCGACGAACCTGGAAACGATCCGGCAAGCAATCGCTGCGGTTCGGCAAGAGGGAGCGACTCTGGCCGTCATTGGGGTCTGGCAGGGCCGATTGAAAGTCGGTCTTACGGAAGCAGAACTGGAAACACTGGGCGCGGAGGAAATTTTGTGCGGGCGAGCCGTCGCGATCTTGGTCCTGCACTGGTCCGCGGCAGGACCGGCGGGACGACGGTTTCCGCCAGCATGTTTATCGCGCACCGGGCCGGCATTCGGCTGCTCGCAACGGGTGCCATCGGCGGTGCAGCTCACACGGTCCCCAACAGCGACGAGAATCCCTGGGATGTTTCCGCCGATTTGGTCGAATTGTTTCAAACTCCGGTCGCAGTCGTCAGCGCAGGCACGCGAAGTGTTTACAACAAGGCCTATACTGCCGAGGTTCTGGAAACCTTTCGGATCCCTGTCATCGGCTACGGCACCGACGCGTTTCCCACCTTCTTTATGCGCGCTGGAACTTATCCCGCATCGACTCGGGCGGACACCCCGGCCGATGTCGCCGCGATGCTCTCGATACACTGGGCGTTGGATGGCGCAGGCGTTGTCGTGGCGCAGCCAACCCCGATTGACGCCGCTTTATCACCCGATGAACTTATTCCCGCACTGCTCGCGGTTGAAGAGCAGGCCGCCAAAGATGGTGTGGCACGCAAGGATTTGTCGCCCTTCCTGATGGACAAACTGAATCGATTGACAAGGGGCAAAGCATTGCGAGCCTACCAGGCCATTCTGGTGGAAAATATCCGGTTAGCAGTCAGGATCGATGGCGAACTCCTCAAACAGGGTGCCACGTCATGAAAATCGTTGAACTTACTGCTTTCCTGGTCCGCATCCCTTTGCGCAAAGCCATTACCCATGCTTCCCGCAGCCGGAAGGAAACCGACAACGTTGTTGTTCGTTGCGTTCTCGAAAATGGGAGTATTGGCTACGGTGAGGGATTGCCCCGCGAATATGTCACTGGCGATTCCGCCGAATCAGCCATCGAATTGCTCAAGAAGTCCGATTTGGCAGTCGCAATTGCCTCCGTGCAAGAACTTCGCCGATTTGCTGGAAGTGGCGGAATCTCTGCGACTTGCCGCGATTCCCGGCGACGATCGGGATTGTCAGGGCAATGCAGCACGCTGTGCCCTCGAACTTGCAATACTGGATGCTTACGGAAGAGCATTTGGCGAGCCTTTGTCGAATGTGGCGAAGGTACTCACCCCGGAGTTGTATGACTTCAAATCCTGGGTGCGGTATAGTGGTGCGATCACATCGGCGAAAGGAATGAAAGCTCGTCTCGCCGCCTGGAAAATGTGGATCTACGGATTCAAGCAACTGAAGATCAAGGTCGGTATCGAGGGTCAGGACGATGTAGCCCGCCTTCGGAGCATCCGCAAACGCTCGGGCAAAAAGATGGACCTGCGCATCGATGCCAACGAAGCATGGTCCGCAAGTTCGAGCAGTTGAGCGCATCGCCGAACTGGAGCCGTTCGGCATTACCAGCGTCGAACAGCCGATCCCACATGCCGAAGTCGATGCCCTGCGCACGATCCGCTCGCAGATCAAGACGCCGATCATGCTCGATGAATCACTGTGCGGCAAAATCGATGCAGAACGAAGCATTCAGAATGGCTGGTGCGATCTGTTCAACATTCGCTTATCGAAATGCGGCGGATTTATCCCTTCGCTTCGACTCGCGCAAATGGCAAAAAAAGCGGGCCTGGGCTACCAGCTCGGCTGCATGGTCGGTGAATCCGCAATCCTCTCGGCAGCGGGCAGGCATTTCGCATGCAGCGTGAAGGACATTCGCTATCTGGAAGGTTCATACGATCGGCATCTCGTATGGGTTTCGCTGAATCAAGGGGATCTTTCCTTTGGTTGGGGAGGCTGGGCACCGGCCTTGCCCGGCATCGGGCTTGGCTTCCATTTCGATAGTCCCGGACTGGAACAGGTGACGTTTCGAAAGGAGCCACTCCTTGGATGAGCTGCCCAGACATCTGGATGAGCCGGGCAATCCAGTTCTCGACACGTTTCAGGCAAGTGACGGCTATCGCTGGCACTATCGGCATTTCGCAGCGGCTGGCACTCCCAAAGGGCGAATTATTTCCATTCATGGCATTCAAAGTCATGGAGGCTGGTACACACGCTCGTGTGCCCAATTTGCGAAAGAAGGATATGAAGTCTTTTTTCTGGATCGGCGCGGGTCGGGATTGAACCGGGAAGCCCGAGGCGATTTCCCCTCTTTCCGACGAGTGCTCGACGATTTCGCAGAGTTTATCCGTGCATTGCCGGCAAATGGTTTACGCAATTTCTTGCTCGCCATCTCCTGGGGCGGCAAACTCGGTATCGGAATGCAGTATCGCTATCCAGGGATGGTGGATGGATTGATCCTGATCTGCCCTGGGATTGTGGCGAAGGTCCAGCCTCCTTTTTTTCAACGCCTCTGGATCGGGCGTTGCCGGGTTCGTTGCCCGTCGCGAATGTTTCCGATCCCGTTGAACGATCCGAAGTTATTCACTGCCTCGGCACAGTGGCAAGAGTTTATCGCCAACGATCCGCTCGGATTACGAGAAGCGACCGCGCGCGTTCTTTTCAGCAGTTTTTCGCTGGACATGTATCTTAGGCGAGCCAGGAAATACGTTCTTCTTCCCGTATTGATGCTTCTGGCCGAATTCGATGAAATCATCGACAACGCTCGCGTGAGGAAATACTTTGAAAGGCTCCCATCCGAAGACAAGAAGGTGATCGAGTATCCAGGGGCACATCACACGATCGAATTTGAGCCAGAAGGGCATCCGTGGATCGGAGATGTTTTGGAGTGGCTATCGCAAGCACGCCCAGGGTAGCGAGCTACGGCCCCTCAAAAGGTGCGTCATCGTGAGGGGCCGCTCTATCACGCCAGAATATCGTGTAAGGGCTGACCGCCTTGAGCGATCGGGACGGGCCGTTGTCCGCGGTCGTGGACGACCATCTCCGGATCAATACCGAGGCATTGATAGATCGTGGCGCAAATGTCGCGGATTCGGACTGGCTTGTCCTTGATTTAGGCCCCGTGCCCATCCGAGGCACCGTACACACTGCCTCCGGTAATGCCGGCACCGGCCAGCACAACGGGATAGCAGAAAGTCCAGCGATCCCGGCCGCCGTTGGCATTGATCTGGCTTGAATATCGGCTCGCCGCGAACCAGTTGCATGTCGTCCGATTTCTTCAATGGGCGATCGTCATAGGCGGTACATTCGGTGCATAAGGAGGGCTGCCGCGGAACCGCCGTCTCGCGCAGTACGGCTGGTTCGTAACATGCTCCACGAAGGCGACGGGACCACCGATCTCCAAGTTGCGGTACTCTCCTGGCTGCATCAGAACGTATATCAACTATTTAAGGCCATATAGCTGTTCGGCGATTTTTCTTGATCTTGGTAGCGCGCTTGGGCTGCGCCGCCCCTCGATTTCTATTGACTTTCTCCACGGGGGAGGGTAAGAGCCCGAGGTTGATGAACCCATATGCCACCATTGTGTTTGGGCGACAAACGCGCCTCGTCGTCTTGATGCTCACCCTGACGGTCAGCCCAGGATGCGCGTGGTTTAGCGAACAACACGCGAGCCTGATCCATGCTCGGGTATCGGCAGAGAACGTGAAGGCGGGGCGCAACTCACACCTGCAGATCGGCATGCCCATTCGCGAGGCTGCAGACTACCTTGAATCATGCGACTTCCACCGCGAACATCGGGGCGACCTAACCCCCTCAAGATTGTCCGCCGGGAAGGAAACGGCCCTGCACTACGTCCGACAATGGCCCCACTCGTGGGCTCACTTCGAAGATCGCGACGAGGTCCACGTCCTGCTGATTCACGATGGGCAGCACTTGATCGATATCAAATCCGAGACAGCCAATTCCACCACCGATTGACTGCGGAGATTCTTCTGCCGCCGGGCTATTATTGGAGCGCGCAGCGCGCCCTAACTGATTAACGCGCCGATGCCCGCTCTAATTCGAGCGATTCATTGGTGTTTGCACCCTTAGAATTTCCCGCCAAAGTCATAGCCATAGGATTGAAGCTCTGACCTGAGCCAAAGGTACAGCCCGACTCCCAGCAACACTACCACAACGCAGATGGCATAGGCCGCCGGCGTTGGCTTCTGCGCGTACCCATAATCGTCGCGGCACGCGACCCTGCCGCGAGATACATCAGCGCACAAGTCCGATTGGTGCGAATATCGAACCTTTGAGTGAAACCGATACCTTGGCAGCCCCTGCTTTTGCGGATTCAAGCGGTTCATATACGCACAAATAGCCGAGCAACAACCCGACCCCTATGAGCAGGACACCGACAACTCGTTCTTTCATGGGATCTCCAAAAATGACTGACTGTCTTCACAGTCGCTGCCAAAGGAAGTCTCACTTTTTCTCGGGATCGGCCGGGTCATCGTTTCCAAGATTCCGGGTCTGGGTGATAGTGACCTTGCTGTTTGCAAAAACGAGGATGATTGCTTTTTTGCCGTCTTCCCATTTATACGCCTTCCCTCCCTTGTCGAGGACTTGCTTGACGCGCAGATACGACCGTTGCTGGATCCGAGTCCGGCCCGTCGGGAACTCGGTCAATTGCATTTCCTTGCCGGGGCCAAGGATTTCCTCCACCTCCTTAACCATCATGCCGGCCTTGATCTTATCGGCGTTCGCCTTGGTCACCTTGCTTTCATCCGCCAGCAGCTCAACGGCCGGCAAGTTGGAGGCGGCGAAGAGTTGGAGGGCGCAGGCGAATACCAGCAATACCAAGGACATCGGACGAGGCAGCTTCGTGAGCATGTGCGAATCTCCGTAGAAGTCCGTGCGGATATGGCGAATATCGAATCGAAGCGCGTTCGTGCTGCCAAGCACGAAAAGACGCGTTCCAGTAGGCTACAGTTATCGGTACGGATCTGCATTTTTCTACGACGATCTCACGCCACTGTCAAGATTCCAAAAGGCTCATTCGGGGCACATTGTCCGCCTCCTGGGTAGCCGGATCAGGCGACCGTCTCGCTAAGAGAGCAGGCAATCTGCTTGCCGAGGGAGTGTGCGATCCGAAAGAGAATCCCGAGCGTCAGTTTACCAACGGTATTGGCCTCGATGCCGGCCAGCGTCTCGGGACTCAGGTGGAGGCGCTCAGCCAGCCTTTCTCGGGCAATCCCCTGGCGTTCGCGTTCCTGCCGCAAATCATCAGCCAGACAACGCAACAGCACGACCTCGCCGAGAGTGGCGAACTCCGCTCCCTGGGCTTCCAGGTCTGCGATAGACGGCCTCTCACGCTGGTAACGTTCGCGAAGTTCGCGGAGACGCGCCACTTCCGCCGGCGACCGGTCGGTCTTTTGCTGGATACTTTTCGCCATGGTTTCACTCTACTGGTGGGGGCGCTTCATAGGCCCTTCCTGCTCCTTCGCTTAGCACGCCATTGTCGTGATTCGACGTGCGATCAGGCAGTCGAGCAAGGAACGGGCGCGACTTCTCCGACCGCTCATTTCAGACCCTTGCGGTTCACGCACTGCGAGCACAAGGCCAGCTGACCAGGAAAGCGGATTAGCGGCGCGCCACACCGCGGGCACTCGCATCGTTGCCCGCCGATGACACAGATCCGACAAACTCCGTTCTCTTGAGCGCCGTCCACCCCCAAGTACCTTCGCCCGCACCGGACGCACTCCGGAACCGCGAACAGCTCGTCCTCGGCGGATATGTCAGACCGATGCGAAAACCAACGAAACGGTACTGAACGCATCGCTTCGTCGCGCCGGCCTTCGGGAAGCTGGCCCATGACCGCGGCAACGGCAAAGCCCCCCAGCCCCGTCAGACGCCCCTCAGCAATTAGGAACCAGTCGCTCAGGTACTCGACCGGGAATGACACCTTGCGCCCTTCCGCCAGGTCAGTTCGCTGGCCACCTGGTTCGGCCACGACGGCCGTGATTCTGTCCCCGTCCGTATGAACGTCGGTCAGGAAAATGAACTCTCCTGCGACGGGGTTGCCCGGGGCGGCTTCAAAGAACGCTTGGATCATTGCGAGCCGGAGGCCCGGAGTCGCCTGCAAGCGGTCTTGCTCGATGACGCGCGCGAATTCCGGGAAACTCGCCTGAGCGTGCATGACCGGCCCGGTCAACGCGGCGGGCTTGAACACAAGCCAATTCAGTTTGTCCGTGTCTCGCCGCTCCGGCCACTCCGCCGGCCACCAGGTTGCCTTTGGCTTCTCGATTTGGATGCTCTCCAGCACCCCATCTTTGAACACGAACGTAATACCGTCCTTGTGATAGTAAAAGTATTTCTGACGGTAGCTCGTCATGTCGAAGATTTGCGTCGGTGTTCCGTACCGCTTCAAAACGTCGTCAAGCGAGCTGTCGATTCCAATCCCGAGACTGGTGGTGCCCTGGAAGGGGCGATGTTTTGACGAATGGAAGAAGAAAATGACGCAAGTGATCCGGTCTTCGTCGTCGAAACTTACGTCGATACCGAGGTCGGTATATTGCAAGAAGTTCGGTGTCTCCCCGTCTCCCACCGGTCGTCGTCGAACGGCGAATGGATTGATTCGCGCCCACCAATCAATGAGCCGGCCGATGCATCGTTGAAACAGAGTACGACGGGCCGCCTGCTTCTTTCCCTGTTGGACCAGATCGACTCCCCATATGAAACGGGTAGGAGGGCCGAGGAAATCTATCGCCGTCTGTTTGTTGGCACCGATGCAGCATGGGCCGACACCTTTGCCGGGTACTACGGGGTTGGATTCAAAGTTCATCTGCGACCCATCGAAATGCGGATTATGACGGCCCCGACCGCGCTCGCCGCCGGTAAAACGCTTCATTCGGTTTGTAATCCACAACACGACTTCTATACTTGGATTCCAGCTTCCGCCTGCCTCTGCAAGCCGAGTCGACAAAGCACCGCATCAACCAAATCAGGCTCGACTTCGTTAAGCGATAACCAGATTGATTGACGATCGTTGGAGAAGTACGAACATCCATGCCACCCAGTTTTATTTCTTCAGTGCTTTGTCCAGGAACTCGAACAAGACCTTCGTGGCCGGATCGTCCGGCCGGCCCAGGTCGGCGTTGAGCTTGTTGTGGGTCGATTCTTTAGCTGCGAAGACCGTGGCCGGAAGACCCGCCTCTTTAAGCACGTTGCCCAGCCGCAAAGCCTGCGCCGTCGTGTCGGGATGACCGGCCACATGCAGAATCAGGAACGGGGGAATGCCCTTGTCCTTGGCCACGTGCGTGACGGCGGAAAAGTCGCGGTGTTTCGCCGGATCGTTGCCGAACTTCTCGCGATGGCCGAACTTCGCGCGCGGCAGACCATGCACCCTCCAGCGGGTTTCCGCCGTCTCGATGATGGCCGGGACATCGTAGGTGTCGCCATCGACGGGCACGCAGCCTTTGGTAATGGCCAAAGACAAGCCTTCGGCCTTCAAATACCGATCGTCGGTGCAGATCAGCGCGGCAAGCTGAGCACCGGCAGAATGGCCCATGATGAAAAGGGTTTTTGGATCGCCGCCATATTCAGCGATATGGTCGTGTACCCAGCGAATCGACTTGGCAACGTCGCGCACGATGGTCGCCATGTCGACGCTCGGCAGGAGCCGATAGTTGGTGGAGACAAAGACGAACCCTTTTTCGGTAAGAACTTTCGGTTTGATTTGGACATCGGTCTTGTCGCCGCTTTGCCAGCCGCCGCCGTGAATCCAGAAGACCACCGGCAGGTTTTTCGCATTGGGCGGCGAAAAGACATCGAGCACTTGCAGCTTGTCCGCTGCGTCGGCGTAGGGAATGTCTCGCTTGACATTCTGGGCCGTCGCATCGCTGAACAGTGCGAAGGCAACGAGAAGGGAGGAGAGGTATTTCATGGTTTTCATCCTTAATTGGTGAGTGAATAGTAGTGCCCCCAGTAGTGTAGGGGACGTTTCGATTTACTTGGGCAGATGCCACAACCGGACGGTGCCGCGGGCGTCGCTGGACAAGGCGAATTTGCCGTCTTTGGAAATGGCGACTCCCAGGACGCCGCCGTTGTTTGCGGACAGACTCGTTAACTGCCGACCCGTTGCCAGCTCCCAAAGCCGGACGGACCCGTCGCTGTATCCGGCCGTGACCAGACGCCGGCCATCTGTTGATAATGCTGCGCTGTAAATACCGCCGGGATGATTCATTTGGCGGATCACCTTGCCGTCCTCAAGGTTCCAGAGGATTACCTGTCCGTCCAACCCCGTGGAAGCCGCCGACTTGCCATTCGCCAGAAAGTGAACCGCTGTGACATCTTTCGTGTGGCCCTTGAACTTGCGAATTTCCTTCCCGGTCTCCGCATCCCATAACCGGACCAAAAACTCCGTCTTGGGGCCAAAGTGTGCGGAAAGAATCTGTTTGCCATCAGCAGAGTAGTCAACGCCGCGAATCTGGTCGGTGATACCCGGAAACTGCCGAATTTCTTTGCCGGTTTTCAAGTCCCACAAGCGCAGCGTACCATCGTTGCTGCCGGAAACCAGTCGATCCATCCGCGGGGAAAATGCTACCGCTTGGACGCCGGCCTTATGTCCTTGCAGGGTCTGCGTCACCTTGCCCGTTTTGACCTCGCCGATGCGGACAACGAGGTCGCCGTCATGTCCCGTGGCGAATTGCTTACCATCACGGGAGAGGGCCAAACCCAGGCGCAAACGGGAGTTCAAGATCTCGGCGCATCTCCTTGGCCTCGATCAAGTCCATCTCGATCAGGGCGCCTCCGGTAACCAGTATGCGCCGATCGTCCGGAGTGAAGGCAACCCGGTTGAGCCAATAGCTGGTGTTGCCCGTGCTAATCGAGAGAATCTCGCCGCGATCGATGCACGCGGCCACCTCCTCTGCGAGTTTACGCACGGCGGGATCGGGGTGTTCTTTAGCCGCCTGTCGCACTTTGGCCAGCACCGGTTCGCCGAGGCCTTGAAGAATTCGGCGGGCTTTGTCGCGTTTGCCGGCGTCGGAGTCGCCCAACTGCGCGATCCACTCATCGATTGGCGGTGCCGGGGCCGGGACTGCCCATGCAGGCATGGCAGAGGCCGCTATAGCAACGACGAGTAGCAAATATCTCGCATTGGAGATTTTCATGAATTGACTCCCCAAGCCAGCAGCGTTCAGACAACGACCGCTGATATTTATATCATCTTTTAACTCCACTCGATAGAACATCCACAGTGTATCGAAAAAGCGAACCCCTCTTTCCACGAGGTCATCCATGAGGTTTTCCAGATTTCTGCCCCACGTTGCGGTCGTTGTCGCGGCCATCGGTTTTGTGAGCTTGACCGGGAGCCGTGCGGAACAACCCAAGACACCTGAAGCGAAAGCGGCTGCTGCCCAGAAGCTCGGGGCAACCATCGACGGCTTTCGCTACGAATTTCCCTGCAAGAATCCGATGCCGGAGAAACCTGCACCGGGTATGGATTGCGATTCGGGACTCGTCAAAGGCGATCCGAACAAGACCGACAATTTCATGGCCGAGAGAAAATTCAACGGCGAAAAAGGCAAACGTTACAAGGTGACTCTCCGTTTTCGCGGTGTGGTCGAACCGATGATGTACAAGAACGGGAAAATGGATGGTGAGTATTTCTACATCGGCGGGGAGCCGAACAATGCCACCTACAACATCTACAAGCTGAGCGTCTCTTCTCCCTCTTCCCATTACTTCCTCAATCGCCAGGACAAAGTTGGCCACAAAATCTTTACGATCGACTACACCAAGACGATCGAAATGGATGGCGATGCCACGATCACGTTTCTCGGCGACGGCCAGAATGGCAGACTGATCTCCAATTTCGCCAAGCTGGTCGTTCCCGACGTTGCTCCCGCCCCCAAGCCGTTCAACGGCCAGTTCGTGCAGGTAAATGTCGTTGAGGTGGTCGAATCCAAATAGGTGCGAAAGGATGAAAATGAAGATGTTCTTACCAAAGGAAACCAGCGATGACCATTCGAGCAGTCTTCGAGAACGGCGTTTTTCGACCAACGGAACCCGTCAAACTTGCCGAGGGTGCAGTCGTGGACCTTCAGGTAATGGAGGAGGTGGTGAATGTCCGCTCGCTGGTTCCGCCCGGCACGGACGAAGGGTTGATCGGTGTTTATGAAATCCTCGGCCGCCGGTTTGATAGCGGCCACCACGACACGGCCGAACGCCACAATGAGCATCAGCCATGAATCCGGTATTCCTGGACACCGTTGGTTTGATCGCCGTCTGGGACAAGGCCTGGGCCGAGTACCGGGCGGCAAACGCCGGCGCGGCAGGGATCGTCGATCAAGTCTCGTTTGTCGTCAAGCGTCGGCTGGGACTCACCGAAGCATTCACGAACGACCGCCATTTCCAGGCTGCCGGGTTCACTGCGTTTTTCTAATCGCAACTCGATTGGAAGCGCCATGCAATCACATGGAACCGTTGCCTCATGCGAAAAAGTCGTTGGGAAATAGAGAGCAATGAGTGGCGCATTGAGGTGAACGATCTTTGTCAACGGAGTCTTTGGTCATGAAAATCTCAGCGTCCATCGCCCCGACTTGGGGAATTGCGCGAGGTCCAAAAAATCGTCCGTTTTTTCATTTCCTGTTGATGGTTCTTTTGCTGCCGGCAACCGAAGTCTCAGCAGAGATCATCTGGCGCGGCGACTTCGAGACGGGAAATACCCAGCAGTGGAAAGGAGCTCCCAAATCCGACGCGGTCAAGGTTGTGACCGAACCTGTGCGCGAGGGTAAATATGCGCTGCGTATCGACGGAACCAGTGCCGCGCGAAGAGGCAAGCTCGACCGCATCGAGTTCCAGCATCAACCCAAAGCGCCCGGAACGGCCGAGGGCACGGAACGCTATTTCGGTTGGAGCGTCTTTGTGCCCAAGAAGTTTACCGACGACTACCACTCGGTGGGCTACTTCGAGACCCGAAATAGCTGGCGGCAGTTGATGTCCTTTGAAGTTCGAGGCGAAGAGATCAAGTACAGCACCCGCGTTCCGTACACTCTGCACTGGACCGGCAAAGGGAAATTCACTCCAGGAGTCTGGCACGATTTTGCCGTTCACGTTTTGTGGTCGCGCGATTCCAAGAAGGGCTTTGTTGAGGTCTGGTTCGATGGTGAGAAAGTGGTCAAGAAAACGATGACAGCCACGTTGCTCGACGAGAATCCCGCCTTCTTTCAACTTGGTTTGATGCGCGACACTATCGAAGTGCCGGAGACGATCATCATCGACCACATCGTCGAAGCAACCACACTGGCGGAAGTCACGCCGAAGCCCATCGTGAAGACGCCAAAACCAGTAGAGCGCAAGTGAACTCCACCAGCCATTATTCGTGGCGAGTGCGTGATGGTTTCGATAAGCTAACCGAACCATCTTTCTCACCGTTCATTTCCCAGCGTATCACCATTTGAGGGTGATTGATCCTCGGAAATGCTTTTCGTGGGCCTCGATTGCTCGGTATCGGGTTTTTTCGGTGAGCAACGGACATAGATAATCAAGTTCCCAGCGACGAAATATCCGATCAACATCCATGCTAAGATTGGTTCATTCTTCCATAACCAGATAAAGTCGGTCGAAAATAGCCGAAGTATACAGGTGAGATTGAAAATTAGACCAAGCCACTTCAAGATGATCATCAATCTCGCGCCGAATGGTCGTACAGTTGCTTCGATTAGAAGAAGCAGGATTCTTCCACCATTCAAAAGGGGAATGGGAAGTAGGTTCATGATCCCGTTAATGAGGAACAAACCTGCGACCATTGTGAACCAAGCGGCCACAGACTTTTCGGCAATCAAGCCACTTGTGAAATAATAACCAATGGTGTACCCATACCCCTCCAGAGATTCAAACGTGAACAGCTTGAGGAGGCACTCCACCCAAGTATCTCGAAAAAATGTCCACTGGCCTTCCCAACCGGTTGGTTCGGAAAGCTGAATCAACCCAGCTAAACTGCAAGGGTGAACGATTGAGTTTTCCGGTGTGGTAACAGCGAGTTGTTTCGAACCCAACAGCACCGGACATCCAAGCAATATCAATCCGATCAACAAACATGAAAGTGGTCCAGCTAGAAGAATGACAATTCGAATTGGTAGACTGGCGGCATCGTAGTCTCCCGGTTCGGGTTTGCGAACGTGGTCGGATGATTCGTTTTCGGCCTCGCGGGCCAGCGAAACACTCCCACCCAAAAGAATCCAACCAAACCGGAAATTGATCGAACCGATTTTCTTCTCAAACAGATTTCGACCGATTCCAATGCCGACATTGAAGACTTGTACGCCAAAACCACGAGCGACGAGAGCAATCGACAAACAGTAGATTGCGTGGGCGACCAATTGAAGAAAGAGTGTGGCTAAACCGAACGCGATGGCAACACTCATGGCGACAGATCCAGGGCGGGAATGGGTAGGCTTCGTATCCGAATGATACATTTCGAGCGGTCGAGATTGCTCAAACCATTCTACCGAATGAACGGCGCGGGCAAGGGGGACGTAAGTCCAATGCACAGCTCTACCCCACCGTCTCCAACCCCGTGAGCGTCCCCGTACCGCTGCTGAATTTGTCCACTTCGATGCCCAGCCGTTGCAGCATGCTGACGTAGAGATTGCACAGCGGCGGCGGGTTGTGCTGGGTCGAAGTGCAGGTGCTGGCCGTGCTTGAAGCCGCCGCCTGCCAACAGAACCGGCAGGTTCTTGACGGAGTGGCTGCTGCCGTCGCCCAGGTTGCTGCCCAGGAAGACCGTCGTGCGGTCGAGCAACGTGGCGTCGGCTTCCTTGGACTGTTTCAGCTTGGCCAGCAGATCGCGCAGGGTCTTCATGGTCTCCACTTCGACGATCTCTGAGCTGGTCGAGCTTGCCCGGATCTTTGCCGTGGTGCGACAGGTCGTGATGGCCCAGCGTCACGCCCTGGAATCGGCGGTACGAAGGTCGAGCCGGCCAGCATGATCGTGATGAGCCGGGTCGAATCGGTTTGCAGGGCCAGATGCGTGAGGTCGAAGAGTAACCGCGTTCGGCCGATCAGATCGGCCACGCTGGGAATGTCCTTGAGGCGGCTGGACATTGACCTTCGGCTTCGGCGTCTTGCACCAGACTTCATCCCTGGCCAGGCGCTGCTCCAACTCGCGGACGCTGGTGATGTACTCGTCGAGCTTGTCGCGATCGTCGGCGCCGAGGCCGGACCGCAGACTTCTTGGCCTGGTCGCGGACGTCGTCGAGGATGCTGCGGCCGTCTTCGAGCCGGGTCACCTGGGCTTTGACTTCGTCGGGCTTTGCCGTCGAGGAACAGCCTGGCGAACACGCGCGACGGCGACGTGGACGCAGGCACCAGTGCGCCGGTTCGCGTCCAGGAAAGGCCGGCACCTTCGCCCGACAGGGCCAGGCTGGGGAAGCGCGTCTCGGCCGCCGATGTTCTCGGCCGCGAATTGGTCCAGCGAGATGGCGTTGCGAAAACCGGGCCGGCCCGCACCTGCACCCCGGTCAGGAAGCTGGCCGAGGCCTGGTGAGCGAAGCCCGGACTCATCCCCGCATGCGACAACCCGGAGACGACCGTGTAGTCGCTGCGGAAATCCTTGAGAACTTCCAGGTAGGGGGTTGATTCGTAATCCTTGCCTGTCTTTTCGGGAAAAAAGAAGGATGGGTGCAAACCTAGGGGCGTGCAGATGCAAACCATACGGCGGACTGGCTTGGCAGCGTCAGCGGCCAGCGCGCTTCTCGGAAAGAAGGCATTGAGCCAAGGCAAGGCCAGCGAAACGCCGGACGCTTTGAGGAAGTGTCTTCGGGACGGTTTCATGTGGAATATCCTTTCGGTTCGATCCGTTTCGTCAGACGGCACAGTCATTAAATTGCCCAATCTTCGATAGTAAGTCCCGGTACGCGCCCAAAATCACGACGATTGCGGGTTACCATATGGCTCCGAGTTCCAATGCAATTGCTGCGATCCGCAAATCGTTGTATCTCACTTTTGGTTTCGCACGAACGAGCAAATCAAATCGCCGTAGAGCGGGCTCGGTCATTGAGCAGAAAAATCGCCATCGCCAAGCGAACCTCACTCGTACGTTGCGCGGACTTGTAGTTCCTTCTCGCCACGGTATTTTTCGATGGTTTCCATCCATGCTTCGAACAATGGGTTCGCGGCCAACGGAATCAATGGAATCGGCGATTGAGGTGCTGGTATCGCCTGCTCGACGATTATCGCTCCACTCTGGAATCGATTGTCGATTTTCGCTCGCAATGCCGTCAACGCCTCCGCCGCCGATGCCGCCTCCGCCGACAAATCAAGGGGACCGCCGGTTGTGGCACGAAACCCAACCTGGCTCGTTGGTTCCACCAATATCGAAATCGTCATGTCCACCTCCAATTAATTGGGGCTGCTGCTTTATCTTCTATTCTATCAGACAAGCCCGGTCTCATAACGGTTTCTTCGAACAGCCTTAACCGCCCATGCGCGCACCAAGGCTCGCAATTGAACCGTGTCATATCACCTTTTGGTTAGCCGCCTCCTGGATCACTGCCGTAGATTTCCAATTCGCCACCGCCTACGGCAATGACATGTCTATTCCCACGGGACACGCTCCAAGCCTCATACCCGGAGGAATTGGGAATGACCTGAAGCGTGTGTCCTGTGCTGAATCGAAGGTCGAGATCGAGTAGTCGCTCTCGCAAATCAACTCCTTCCACCGAGGCTCCTGCAAGGCGACGATTCAGTTTGGCAGCTGCATCGACAGGTTCCGGAAGCCCAAACGGGTGGCCGTCATCTTCGCTTGTGAATCGTATTCGACCCGATTCAACAAACCTCCACAAGCAATTGATTACAATGTTGGCATTCCGATCGAACGCGACGACCCAATCATCCTCACGCTGCGTGAGTGATTGGAACCGATATCCGACAAGCCATGCAAGTTCATTCATTCGCAACTTCGCCTCAGCGGCTATCACTTGCTCTGAAACACCTTGCTCTGCACAATCTCATGAACCAGCGTCCGCAAGCCATAATCCTTCGGACGAATCCTGCGCGACGATCGCCTCAATCTCCGGCTGATCGGACTTCGCCGGCGACGCGCCCGTGGCGTAGGTCAGCAGCTTTTCGGCCAGGGCGCGGGCGAGCTGGTCCTTGTCCTTCAGCAGCAGTTGCTTGAACTCGTCGATGTTCCTGAAACTGCTGGCCATCCGGCAGCACGTCGGCCGGGTCCACCGCCGGGCCCTTTCAGATACCGCATCGTGCGGCCGTTCAGAACCACCGGGTCGCCCTTGCCGACGCTCCGGTAGTAATCGCGCCAGCCGCCGATGACGTCGAAGCTCTCCAGGGCGAATCCCGGCGGGTCGATCTTGGCATGGCAGCTCGCGCACTCGGCGCGCTGCCGATGCTTGGCCAGTTGTTCGCGGATCGTCGTCGCGCCGCGAATGTCCGGCTCGACGGCCTCCACGTCCACCGTCGGCTTGGGCGGCGGCGTTCCCAGGATGCGGTCGAGCACCCAGGCGCCGCGCAGGACCGGCGAGGTCGTGGTGCCGTTGGCCGTCACCTTCAGCACGCTGGCCATCGTCAGCACGCCGCCGCGGTGGCTGTCCGGCGGCAGCGCACCTTGCGGAACTCCTGGCCCTTCACGCCCGGGATGCCGTAGTGCTTGGCCAGCCGGCCGTTGAGCATGGTGAAATCGGAGGCGACGAAGTTCGTCAGGCTCAGGTCGTTCTTCAGCACTTCGTCGAAGAACAGGAGCGTCTCCTTGACCATCGCCACCTTGAGCGATGTCGTCGACTTCCGGATAGAGGGTGGGATCGGGCTCGGTGGCGTCGATGTCGCGGAGGCCGAGCCACTGGCCGACGAAGTTCTCGGTGAAGGCCGCCGCCTTGGGGTCCTTCAGCATGCGCTCGACCTGCCGGCGGAGCGTGTCCGGTTGGCTCAGCTTGCCCTGTTCGGCGAGGGTGAGCAGTTCCTCGTCGGGCATCGAACTCCACAGGAAGTAGGACAGCCGGCTGGCCAGGGCGAAGTCGTCGAGCTTGCCGGGCTTCTCGCGGAGGAACAGGAACTCCGGCGACACCAGCACGGCCTTGAGGCCGACGCGCATCGCCTGCTCGAACGAGTATTTCGCGTCCAGCTTGGCCTTCACGCGGGCGAGAAACGGCTTGACGTCGTCGTCGGTCACCGCCCGCCGAAAGCGCGGCGGATGAAGTCGCGGAGGAGACGCTCGGCATCGGCCAGCGGGCTGCTTCGAGACGACCTCCAGGCGGTTGCGGTCGTTCGGACGTCGGTGCCTGCGTCAGGTCGCCGAAGATGCGGCGATGGCTGGGCGGCGGCCAGGAGTCGTGCAGCGGTCCTTCGATCTCCACCCACTGCACGGCCAGTCCCGGCCCCTTGTAGTTTGTCCGCCCCAGCTTTCTCGACAACGGGCGGCGTCACTCCCAGCCCGTCCGCGATGATCCGGATGGTGTTCTCGCCTCCAGGTGCTCGACGAACTCCACGACGGTCGGCTTGCTCGGCGGGCACTTCGAAGTAGCCGACCAGGTGCTGCTCGGTCACCTCCGTCAGGGTGCCGGCCATGACGTGAAAGGTGACCGGCTTGTCGGTTTGAAAGCCGTAGCCGGAAATGCGGAAGCGATAATTGCCGCGGAATGCGTGTCCGGAAATTCCACAGCGTGACCTGGATGTTGGCCGAGACCCACGAACTGAAGATCGCCACGCCGTCGTCCAGATGGCGATAGACGCTGCCCTTCGGCTTGACGCGATCTTCTCATCCTTGATGTCGAAGCGTTTCTTGATCATCCACGGCCGCGGCCCGTTGGCGATGGCCGCGTCAGGACCTTGTCGGCCGCTTCCAGGTATTGCTCCATCAGGAAGGAGGAAACGTGCAGCGCCTCGGCGCCGATTGTCGAAGCCGTTCGTCGCCGCGTCCGGCGGCAGCAGGTCTTTCAAATCGACGTCCACGCCCAGCAGGTCGCGCACGGTGTTCTCGTACTCGGCCCGGTTGAGCCGGCGCAGGACGACCCGGCCCTGGGTAGCGCTGCCTGGCGGCCACGGCCTTCGTCCACGCGCCCGCTAATCCAGTCGGTCACCGCCTTGACTTCTTGGGCCGGCGGCCGCGGTTTCTCCTTCGGCGGCATGGTGCCTGTCTTGACTTGCTCCAGCACGGCCAGCCACCGTTCTCGATTGGCCTTGTCGTTGAAGTCCGGCGTGAGACTATCCAGGCGGAAGTTGCCCTTGGGTTTGGTCCCCGCGTGACAGCCTTGGCAATGCCGCGCCAGAAACGCTGGGACCGGTTCGCTGGATGGCGGCGCGGCCATTGCCGAGTGGCACCAAACGAACTCCGCGACGAGCACACTTCCCCAAAATCGCCAGTTCAACAGGTGACGATCGATCCGATTTGGCGTGAGTCGTTCTGCGACCATGTTCCAGCTCCGTAACTGCCTGGCGGGTGTGAACTGGCACCCGTGAAGGGGCGAAGTATAGTTTACCTTCTGCGGACTGCCGATGAGAAGACAATTCTCAGCCCCGACCGGTCGCACCTACCGATTCTCATGCCAAGGAAACGCCAGACTCGGCGGATGGACGAATCTCTTCTTGCGGAAGATCATGGTCCCGCCGCTTCCTGGGGCAAGGTGAATCTTCAAGGACGAGGCGGCCACGCTCATCTCTCGGCCACCCGCTGTCGCAGTCTGAAATTGATGCTCGCCATAGCCTCCCGCCTGCACGACAACGCTTCGCTCTTCCAACTGGTTCAAATTGACCAAGGTCAATGTCACACTGGAATCGGTCAACTTCTCAACCAGAGCGGCCAAGTCTTCCGGCAATCCTGTCCGGTGCGCTGCCGGATCGAACCACCGTGACCGGCAATAAAGAGGCATGCCGGTGACTCCGGGAGGCAGTCCGCCCAGTGCCAATTCGATCAGCGAATGAACACTGGCGGGATTATAGGCAACAGGCTCATCGGCCAGACATCCGTTTGTGGGATTCGCGCTGTTGATGAAACAATATACAATATCAAAATCGTGGATTTCCAGACCTCTTTCGTCGACAGCGACGAATGGAAGTTCAGCGTCCGGCGCATGACATGTGTCAATACCCAACTGACGACTCAGGACGCCGGAAACTGGCCGATGATATTGTGGCCTCCGGGTTTAACGGGACGACGCAATCACAAGCAAAGAATGACAAGGACAAGATCGTCCAAATGGCTCAGGCAATGGCGAACGACCAATTTGATTGGGCGCAAATTAAGCAACATGAAAAAATTCTACTGGACCAAAATAGTGTCGTCATGAATGGTAATCATCGGGTTATCGCCGCAGCTCTTGCAGGGAAACCGGTCCCAGCGGACCAGATCGTTCGCCTTCCGATGGCTACGATCCTTGATGTCCATGACTGGGTTGACTCGCTTCCTCCTCCGCTATAGTGCCAAGATTTTTGCCCGGAGCAATGCTGAAAAAGGTGAAACAAATATGGGAGTTGAATCTTACTTATCCCTGGTCCGACGGGAGCGACTGGATGTTCACATTGTCAAAGAGTTCGTCACTTCGACGCTCGGGTTGAGCCCGGATCCTCGTCAATACGCTATCACCACAAATGATTCCTATTATGTGTTTCAGGATGGACGACACGTGATTGAATTTGAACTTGCCGACCGATCCGAGTACGTTCAAGTTTCAGTTCGTTTCGCACTGTGTCATCCGGCATCCGTTGACGAAGTATTCATTGACCTTACAACCGCGTTCATCCGCAAGTTTGATATGACAGCAACAATCTGCGAATGGCTGCCTGAAGGGGCTCCAACGCGGTATGATGTGCTTGACTGCAAACTCTTTGCTGAACTGCCGACGCAGTATAGAATACGCTCGCGAACAATGGCGAAAGCAATTTGGGACTGAAGAAGCGGGTCTGTCCATTTCGGATGCATGTCAACATTTCTTCTTCAGGGTACAAGACGGTGTACCTCCCGAAAGTATTACTTTTCCGAGTGCTGTTGGAGTCTCATAAATAGATCGAACTACTGCGCTACTCCGGCTTGCCGTTTTTCGATGCCTGAAACATCCAGTACAGAATCGTCTTGATCTCGAACGGTTTCATATTGGGACGCAGCGACAAAATCTTCGCGGCGATCGCGGCAAGATGAGGCGTGGCCCAGCTTGTGGCCGGTTCCCTGGCAAAGGGGCCAAGGTAGCCCCGGCCATGCGCTTGGAATTCGATGTTTTCGCGGAGATGATAGGCAAAGTCCAGCGGGTCGGAAAATAACCCCTTGTCAACCGAAATAAGGGGAGGGGCAAAAGCTGCCGGGTAACTGCGCGTCAACGGGTGTTCGTTGTGCGCTGCGGCGAAGATCAAGACATCCTTGTAATACCCTTCCTCAATGGTGCGCAGAAATTGATAGCGCTTCTGGACCTGTTGCAGTTTGTGTTCGGGTACGCCCAGGGACAGGTTGATGATCTTGCATTTCCACACTTCGATGGCGTGGTGCAGTGCGCGAATCACCGTGTCGACTTCGCAGGTTCCGGAGAGGCCGAAGACGTCGGCGGAATAGAGTTTTGCCCTGGGAGCCAGCGTCAAAAGAATGTCGGCAACCGTGGTTCCGTGAGGTGAGGACTGTTGGCCGGTGTACGGTAACGGCTGCGGCAGAAATCGGCGCGAAAGACCGCCCCTTCGATGGGAAGTATCTCAACTCCCTGCTCGCGGAATTTCCCTTCCAGAAGTGCCCGATCCACTCCGCTATCGATGAGTCCGATGACAACACCCTCGCCGCTTGCGCGGATCGTGCAAGAGCTTGTCCGGGGTCAAGAGTTGAAAGATGTCGTCGAACACGGTATGCGAAGTACTCACGGGCGATTCCTCCAATATTCCCACCCGGCAACTGCCCTGGTTGGGGGAATCACCCATCCGATGTACCGGTTACATTGTCCAGCAAGTCGCCGAGACTCTTTGCCATTCGGATGCAGTGCCGCACCGCAACCGCTCCATGCCGTAGCACCAGTTCCCGGACCACTTCCGCCAGTTCCAGCGTCGTATCGGCATCGACGACGGCATTCCCGGTGGCGTTAAACCCTCGCCGCAGACGATCCATGACCTCTGCCGACACCTTCGAATCGGGCTGGTCGGCCACAGTAGCAGACATATTCTCGGCCAGACCGGAACTGGTCCGCAGCGCTGTTTCCACGGCATCGAACAAGGTCCGCCGAGTTTGTTTTTCCGCCATGGCCTGGTGCAACAACTCTGTGCCGAATTCTCCTGCCGATGCCATCAGATGACGATCCGCCTCGGTAAAGTCACCGGGTTTGTCGAACAGTTCCAGAACCACATGCGTTCCTGGAGCAACCGTCATGCGGCGCGGCGATCAGATTGGCCCGGCCCAACTCGAACGGCTGCAACTCAACCGGTCCCATGACTCCCATATCGAAGCGATTGATCACACAGGGTTCCTGCATACTGACCACCGTGGCTGCCAGCGAACGAGCGAAGGGGACGGTGATCGAGTCTATCGCCTGTCCATCGGAATTATACGCCGAGACCATTTCGACATTGTCCTTGCCGACATGGCGAGCGATCAACACTCCGGAAGCGGCCCGGCTCGTTCGCAACAAAAATCGGAAAAGATGACGGATTGCATCCGGCAATGGAACCGGATCATTGAGAGCGGCCGACGACTGAACGAGGGGCAGGATTTTTTCAACCGACTCGCGAAAGGTGAGAAGATTCTGCGAGAACTGTCGCTGTCGTTTGGCGGGCCTGATCCTATCGAGTTGTCGTTTCACCGCTGCCAGGAAGGTGTCGCGGTTGAGATCCTGGTTCTTGTCGAGGTAATCGCGAACGCCCATGCGCAGGGCATCGAGCGGTGTGGCCTGATGAGCAAAGCCCGTGACTAGGATCGCAACAATATCGGGATGAAACTCGACCAGATCTTCGAGGAGTTGCAAACCGTCGGAGCCGGTGCCAAGATTCCAATCGAGAATGGCAAGATCGATGGGTCGTTCGTTGGCGAGCAATAGTGCCGACTCGGAGTCGTTGACGGCAAAGACTTCACAAGCGATACCGCTGCCCTTGAGCCAATCCTGGAAGGTTCGTCGAACCGAATCCTCATCATCGACGATCAATACGGTTTCGGTCATGGGGTGCCTGCAAGTGTTTCAAAACATTCAGAAGGCAAGAAAGCGGTCTTATCGAACTTAAGAAGGAGGGAGATTTAGCCACGCCATCGACCGTCGATGGGTAAATGTAAGTTGTTTCGGCTGAAGCATTTGCTTCAATAGCGGTGACTGGATTTGAACCAGTGACCTTGGCCTTATGAAGACCCTGCTCTAACCCCTGAGCTACACCGCCAATTTCTCGTATTTTACCGCATTTTTTCAACTTTCTGCCAAGACCTGTAAAATGGTACTACACCGATTTCTACACCAAATTGTACCCATTAGAGTATTTAACCATGCCAAGAAAAACCGTCGTCAAGAAGCCGAAACTCGGTCCCAGCCTCTTCCTTCACAAGTCCACCCAACAATGGACAGCGAAGTTCGATGGGAAGTTCGTCTATTTCGGGAAAGACCCCGACGAAGCCCTCCGTCTTTATCAGAAAGAATTGCCGGATCGTCAAGCCGGACGCAACCCTCGGGCAGAAGTCGTCGAAACCGATAATCCCACCGTGGGGGAAGTCTGCAATCGGTTCCTTACCACCAAGAAAGGGAAGATGGAATCCGGAGAGATGACCCCTATCTCCTGGCGGGATTATTACAACGTGTGCGAGATGCTAATCGAGTTCTTCGGCAAGAAAACTTTCGTTCTGAAGCTCGGTAGTGCCGACTTCGAGAAACTTCGCAATAAACTTGCCAAGACGCGCGGGGCTCATGCCCTGGCAAGCTGCATTCAGAAGGTGCGAACGATCTTCAAGTATGCGTTTGACGCCGATATGATTGTCCGGCCCGTCAAGTTCGGCCCCGAATTCAAAAAGCCTTCCAAATCGATCATGAGGAAGACTCGGAATAAGGCACCGAAAAGGCTCTTCACAGCAGAGGAGCTAAGGAAGATCATCGACGCGGCAAAGTCTCCGCTGAAAGCAATGATCCTTCTGGGGATCAACGCCGGCTATGGTCAATCGGACATTGCCAACCTGACGATCAATGCGATCGACTTCAAGAAAGAATGGATCGACTACCCAAGACCGAAAACAGGGGTGAACCGTCGTTGCCATCTATGGCCGGAAACCATTGAAGCCCTGAAGGAAGCCCTCAAGAATCGACCTGAACCAAAGGACAATGAAGACGCTAGACTCGTCTTTATCACGAAATACGGCAAGCGATGGGTGAGGGTAAAAGAACGAGTTGATAAGAAAGGGAAGGAAATTGGTGGTGTACCCATCGACAGTGTGAACCTCGAATTCAACAAGCTCTTGAAGCCGACGAACGAGACCGCGAAGGAGAAGACCGCGACGAAGACCTTGGACATGAAGAACGGGCGCGCGTTCTATGCCATTCGACACACTTTCAGGACGATCGCTGATGAGGTAAAGGATCAGCCGGCGGCTAACTTCTTGATGGGACATATCGACGAACACATATCAGGAGATTACCGGGAAGAGATCAGTGATACGCGGCTAAAGGCGATTACCGAATTCGTCCGCGCGTGGTTGTGGCCGGCTATGGAGAAAACCGACAAGCAAGGAGTATAATGATCGTATCGGGATCGGTGGGAGTAGCTACCCGCCGAAAGCACTGGCCGACGCGAATTCGATCCTCTGGGGCTTCGCGTTGACCAGCGCCCGCCCGACACAATCCAGAGGAAAATCATGTCTGAAAACCTACGTTTGCAGGATCTGTCGAAGTGTGTGAATCGGCTAATCGGAATCGGAGAAAAAGCGCTCAGTCTCATTAAGGAACACAATCGAGCGTTTTTGGAACAGTGTCAGGATTTGGAGAAACTCCGGAAGGTGAGACTCGCGCGCCCGGATGCTCTTTGGCAAGAATGGAGTGAAACCGAAAAAGCATTTCGCTCAATTGTTGGGTTGCATTCCCCCGCTTGGGAAAGTATGGACGAATTGCTCAAAGGACTACTCGAAACAATTCATGAATTTCTTGTTCACGGCGCTCTTCGACCCCCACCGGACGGGATACACCCCCGATGGAAAGGAGACCTTGCGGCATGGGTAAAGGACGAACGCGAAAGAACCAGTGATCTAGACCTTCTTAGATGCAAGTGGGAGTATCTGACGAACAATTTCAAACAAATGTTCGACATCTCACCGCCCATTCCCCAAAGTGATCCTGACAAATTCTACACCATCGAGCAACCAAGGAATGAGGCAATTCCTAAAGAATTTGACCCCCTTGAACCCGGTCGAATACTTCGGTGTTTCTGGCAGGCATTCAACGACTACTACAGAAACAAGGTTACCGACGAAAAACGAAAAGAGGCATACGAGTGCTTACGGGGCGACCGGGGCGACCTGGCTTTCATTCGCTTGGAATTCCTACGTAGCAAATTTGTCCGTTCGGCAATGGCAATGGGTTGCCCTCTTGAAAAGGCGAGTGGCATTTACCGCGAAGTGCTGCTTGCAGCGGAGGCAATGCGGCTCGCTGGGAAAGCATGAGCTGATCGATCCAGTTAAAGAACCTGATCCAGTTATGCACGTTGTCTACACCGCTCAAGATCAACTGGAAGAAATCGAAGGACTGCTTGCACCCCCTACGCTTGAGAGCCTGCACGCTGATCTTCGCGAACTTCTTGACCAAGTGAACAGGATGGCAGACCGTGAAAATGAAGATGGAACAGAGAGATCTTGCCGTTTCGGCATGGGCAAATACTTTGCGCAGGCCGAGGAACTGGGGATTGGAAAAATCTCGGAGACAACCGCGCACGTCGTCACCATCAAGGAGAAAAAGAGTTGTGTGGTCGATCTTATCCAACGAGTTGAAGCGGCAATCCAACGCCACCAGATGCAAGAAGTGAGACAGCGGATAGCAGCCGATCTACCTGCCGACATCCCGCAAATCGCTTCACCCATCATTCCAATCAATCCAACATCACAACCACTGGCCGATGATCGCCGGCAACTTTCAAGTGGACAAAAGATGAATCCATGTGCTGTTGCGCTACGTGAATTTATTGATTTTGCAGATTCCATCATCAACCTACCGCACCCCCCAAACTGGGAGAAGCCTGACCCCATTTTGTGGGAACAATTTGGTTTTCCCACATCTGAGGCACTTCATTCCAAACTCGCAAATCTGGAAAAGGCCGTTATCGCTTCAAGTTCTCATGCTTGGGATGCACTTCATCAACGTCCACATGAGTTGGCTCAACTGCTCCATCCCGTTGTCAAGAATCTGACATATCTCCCCGGATTGCCACCAGCCAGTACTTACGCCACCGGTTACAAGATGGATGCCTCTAATGCACTGTGGATTCTTCGTCCGTTATTGACGGCGCTCGAAGGAAATGCCGATGTAACATCCGAGAATTTAGGCACCCCACCCTCAAAGACGATCCCAGCGAAAGGATCAATTCAGCCCGAAAGCAAGATTGATCCTTACAACGCTGCGCTTACGCTGGTGGTAAAGGCAAAGCTAGAGGAGAGAGACATCTCGATGGAGGAGTTGGAAGAAGTGACCGGGAAAACCCGACAGCAACTTACGCAGAATAAAGGATTTGAACGGCTCCGAAAAATGGTCAGAGAGCATTTCAACCTCTTCAAAAAAAGGCAAAAAAAAGCAGATTGCCGAGTCCCAAAAGGGACCAAAGATAAAGCGTCTGGGCGAGTTGAGGCTGAAGCCCCCGCAGATGAAGACGGCGATTGACGGATTCTTACTCGTTCGTACTCGTTCCTTACTCTTGGAAGTTTTTCCCCTCGACACAACCCCTTGTTTTACAAGGGGTTTTTTCGTTTTTCGTCAACAACTCCAAAGGAAAAAACCTTACAGGAACCCTTACTTTCGGGGATTTGCTGTACGTCCCGAAACTCGGAGTAAACCCATAATGCGAGAAACACCAAAAATCGAAACGGCAGAGACGCAGGATTGGCCGGCCTACTGGCTAGTTTGCTTGGAGAGTGCGGTATCCAGGGGAGACCATGCAGGTGCGGCCCGCGCTCAGGAAGAACTTCAACGCCTTGGTTACAAAGTTGAAATTCGGCTCCTGTCCAAGAAGGAGTTTGAACTATGCGCGTGATCGACTCCTTTCTCACCGTTGCCGATGTTGCCAAGCGCCTAACGATCGGCGATGAGCAAGTTCTAGGCTTCATCAAAACCGGGAAATTGAGAGCCAGTAACGTCGGTCTTGGCGCAAAACGACCGCGATGGCGCATCGACCCGGCAGACCTTGAGACGTTTCTCGCCTCACGCCGTAACAGTCAGCCGGCACCGAGCATTCGCCGAAACAGGCGAAAAAAACTATCCGGTGTCATCGAATTTTTTTGACCAGCGGGAATATGTGAGGGAGGTCACCCGGCAAGGTGAACTCCCTCGACTGATCGAACCAACGGCAAAACAACCAAGCGGGAAACTTGGCAACGGACGGAGAACAATGTTTTATGATAGTCAAAACACCCGACCGAAACAACCGGATTGAGCGGGCTATACGGTACGTTGAAAAGATGTCGCCTTCCATCCAGGGTGAACACGGACACGATAGAGCCTATGCCGCCGCTTGTGCCGTGGCACACGGTTTCGACCTCGACGAACAAACAGCGCCTGATATTCTCATTCGGCACTTCAACCCACGTTGTCAACCTGCATGGAAAGAGAGCGAACTTCGGCACAAAGTCAAGGATGTGCTGACGAAACAACACGACAAGCCGCGCGGCCATCTCGTGAACGGCGGACCCAGCAATCCGAAGCCATCGGCCAACGGACAGGCGAAGACGGCTAAAGCAAGTCAGCCGAGAAGAATGGTTGCCGAGTACGATTACCGGGACGAAGAGGAAAACCTTCTGTTCCAGGCGGTTCGCTATGAACCGAAAGACTTTCGCCAACGCCGGCCCGATGGCAAAGGCGGATGGATTTACAACCTCGATGGGGTTCGCCGAGTTCTTTATCGTCTTCCCGAATTGCTTGCCACCGAGCCGGCTCAAAGCATCTTTGTTGTTGAAGGCGAAAAAGATGTAGATGCACTGGCCCGGCTGGGACTGGTTGCAACTTGCAATCCGATGGGCGCGGGGAAATGGGGAACCGTTGACCGGCAATCGTTGGAAGCACTTCGGGAACGTCGGATTGTGGTAATACCCGACAACGACGAAGCCGGACGCAAACACGCATCCGACGTTGTTCAAAGTGTTCGGAGTGACGCTTCATCCGTTGCCGTTCTCGAACTCCCAGGCTTGCCGGAAAAAGGCGACGTTTCAGACTGGCTTGCCAACGGTGGAACCGTTGCCGATCTGCTCAAGTTGCGCAGGAAGCGCCGATGGTCGGCGATGCGTGGGAACCGACACCAGAGCCGGCCCGACCACCCGATAAGGCAGATCCGAGCAAGCCTTCTCCGAATCAAAGAACCATCCCTGAATTCGTACCGTTTCCCGTGGATGCCCTGCCCACTGCAATCCGTCCTTACGTCCTTGAAGCAAGCGAGGCGATGGGTTGCGATGCTTCCTATATTGCTTTGCCGGTTCTTGCCGTTGCTGCGGGACTTGTCGGTACGGCCCGATACATCCGGCTCAAGCGAGTCTGGAAAGAGCCGGCGGTAATCTGGGCTGCGGTGGTCGGCGAACCATCATCGATTAAGTCTCCAGCATTCAATCTGGTTCGTTGGCCCCTCCTCGATGTTCAAGAGCGCCTCGACGGAGACTTTATCCGAAAACTCAACCAATTCACGGAAGATCTTGCCGATTGGAAAGAAGCCGATGAAAGTAGCCGGGGAGAAAAACCCGTCGCCCCTCTCAAGCATGAAGTGTTCGTAAGTGATTGCACGATCGAACGTCTTGGGGAAATCCTTCAAGCCAATCCGCGAGGCACACTGTTGGCCCGCGATGAATTGGCAGCGTGGTTCAATTCGTTTTGCCGATACAAGGGAAAGAACGGAGGCAGTGACCTTCAAAACTGGCTTGAACTCTGGCAAGCCGGCACGTTGAAGATTCATCGAAAGGTGGCCATACCGCGCGATCTGTACGTGAAGAAAGCAGTATGTTCCGTTGCGGGAACCATTCAGCCCGGCGTCTTGACTAGGGCTTTGTCCTCCGATCTGTTTGACTCTGGAGCGCCGTTTCGCTTGCTCTTTGCCATGCCTCCACGTCGGTTGAAAGAGTGGCGAGAACTCGACCTCAGTGAAGAAGCGGAATCGATCTGGAAGAACGTGGTTGAAAGGCTGGGAGCGCTTGAGAGTGAATGGGTACTCTCCATGACTCCGGAAGCGAAAGCTCTCTGGGTCGAATTCTACAATAGAGGCGGAAAAAAGCAGTTTGACGCACACGGACCCATGCAGGCAGCACTTGGAAAGATCGAAGCCTACGGCGCACGCTTGGCACTGGTTCACTACCTGATCGAATGCGCTGCGCGTGGGGATGACCCGGCACGCGGCCCGATCACTGCCGAGAACATGGAGGCAGGTATCAAGCTGGCAAACTGGTTCGCCAACGAAGCTGAGAGGGTATACCTCATGCTTAACGAATCAGAGGAAGCCCGCGAACTACGTTACCTTTCCGAGAAGATACAGGGCAAAGGCGGAAGAATAACTCCGAGGGACCTTCAAAGATCCAACGGCAAACGCTATCCAACCGCCGAGGATGCCGAAGCAGCGCTGGAAAAACTGGTTCAGGCCGGCTATGGAATCTGGCAGGAGGGAAGCCCGAAAACCTTTTTGCTCTTGCGTCCGACATCCGACAAGTCCGACACGTGGACGCATTGACGGATGAAGCGCCCGACAAAACATCCGACAGCGAATCCGAGAAACGCAAGTTTGCCGAAGATTCTAGGGGGTTGTCGGACTTGTCGGATGTCGGACTAGAAGCAAAGGCAGAAGGAACAGCGGAGAAGATTGCCGGATGCAAATGGATTTGTCGGACTCACCCTTCGTGAAACCCGATACCTCGATTTGGCAAATTTGGCAAGATAAAAGGAATTCCTTGTGCCACTTTGACCACCTAAAAAAGAAAAGGAATTTGGTTCAATTTGGTTCCTAATCCGATTCAAATTGATTCGCCGATCGAGCCTAGGCCGAAGTTGACAAAGTTGACAAAACCGCGAAGTTCCTTGGGCTGGAGGCGGTCCATCATCCAATTACGCTGACGGTGATTCGCCCGAGTTTGTCGCCGGATGGGTTCAAGCCAGAGTGACAACAACGCCTGGATGGTCGCTGAGTCGTGGTTGTCCACCGTCCTCTCCCGGCCATGTCTCCACGGCTTTCGCCGCTCCCAGATTCGTGCAAATGTGGTCGATGAACGTCCGCGCGGGTGATGATTCCGGGTAAAGAACCGCAGCCGTGTGGCAGGTGAGCGATTCGTCCGCCAGCAGCCTTGCAAGTTTCCGGCGTTCATCCACCAGACCGTAAGAATGTGGAGGTTCTATGTCCGTGTTGAAGTCACCAGCAATCACGCGGCAACCGTCATGCGACTCTGCTCGTAGACTCCCCAACACCAGTGGCAATTCATCGCGCAGAACTCGCCGGTGTTCAGACCAGTTCGTCGGAGGCGGATCGGAAGGTTGGTCACCAATGTCGGAATGCCAAGGCAATACAACACCGGCAACGGCAAGTGGCCCTCTTGGTGAGTCGAATATCGCAGCGACCATACGTTTTGGATCAGGAACAGACAGTAGGCGTATGAGCGGAAATCGGGACCAAATGGTGACCCAAGTGCTTCCCTCACGCCGGAAAGGTCGAGGCGTGGAGCAGACGGAATGGAGATGGGTCTGCGAGAGGTCAAGATCGCTGTGAGTCTCGGTGAGTACCCAGATATCGGCTGGGTGCGCCTTTCAGCAGCGCCAATCGGTCTGGGTTTCGCGTGCCGAAACCGTATTCGACATTCCAAGTGCCAATGCGCATAAGAACCTCTTTTTTCTGCTGATTTTGGATTACCCTATGATAGTAGGTAGCATTTAAGAGGCCATTGAATGAGACAAATGAGACACTTAAAAAAAAGGGAAGCCGATAACAAATGAAGATGTTTCCATTCTCCTTCTCTGGGATCGTTCCAAGTCGATCAAGAGAGCGAATCCCAAAAGGCAGGAAGAAAAAGATCATCGAAGCCGTTCTTGAGGCCCGACGTGCGGGTAAAACCCTTCGTGAAGCCGCCGGCGCAGGCGGAATCGATGTTGCTACCCTTTGCCGTTGGCAACGGTCGGAACCTTCCCTGAAAGCCGATCTTCAGGCCGCGAAGGCCGAGGCAAAGAAGAATCGGGAAGACATCAAGTATCGTCCGATCGTTTATTGGCGAAAGGACTGTCCGGAGTGTCGGGCAAAGGTGGTTGTCCGGACCACAAGCGGAGGGGTACGGTTTTGGCGTTGTGGTCGATGGCCCCTCTGCGAGTGGGCAAGCTGGCGACCGCGAGCGCCCAGGGATTGCCGTCGTTGCGGAGGCCCTCGATTCTACCTGTTCCGTGCGAACAAAACCCCCACTAACTGGTGCAGCAAGTAGCACGCGTAAATGTTAGCATTTGTTAGCATTTGTTGGGGAATTGTGGGTCAAACGGTTCCTTTTGGCCCGGAATCCGGGCTTTTTTGCTGCGAAAGTGAGACAAGTTCGCCGTCTTCACAATTGACGCAAATTCTTGTTTGCGATTGCGTTACGCCAAAATACGAAAAACGAAAAGTTCACAAATCCAAATGATTTAGGAATAATCCGAGAGGAAAAACGGTGATTCATGGGCGGATTGGGAAGCGGCAACCATTATTACCACTGGCACCGGGGACGGAAGAAGACAACGGTTGAGCAATGCAAAAGTCTCGATGCGAATCGATGGACGCGAGAAGGCAAATTGAAAGCCGACGTTCACCTATCCGGTACGTGGGTTTGGACCTATCCATCGGGAGGCCGATTCGTCGTCAACTACAGTGTCAATACCCTCGATATGGCTTCCCCATCGGTTCGCCTCTGGTATTCGTGGATCTGGACCGCGACGGAGCAAACCGATTCCGCTGATTACACCGTTCAATTGACAACGACCCGACCGCGCTTCGGTGGCTTGCGTTGGTGGTTTCGTTGCCCGTTGGTGAAGAACGGGATACCTTGCCGGCGACGGGTTGCGAAGCTCTACCTTCCCGGCGCAGGACGGTACTTCGGTTGCCGACGTTGCCACAACTTGACTTATACCAGTTGCCAAGAGAGTCATAAGGATGAGGCTTTCCTTCTAAGGTTTGCTGGGGAACTTGGCACCGATCTTCCTACGGTCAAGGAAGTTCTCAAGCAAATGGCGGAACGAAAGTAATTCGGTCTTCCCTTCCAAGAAATCCGAAGAAAAGTAAAATTCTCAAAGCAGTGTTGAAGAAGCCACCCAGACCCCAGGCAGACGATCGGGGAAGGGGAGAAACATGGCCACATGCAAGCCGCAAACGCGGGGGAGTTTACTTCGCACGCGGCAACGGGTTGCTGAAATCGCCGACTTGATGCTTCATGGTGCAACGAAACGCCGTATCGCTCAACATATTGCAGAAAGCGGGATCGACGAAAGCTCCATTTGGTTCGGAAATGGACGCGCAAAAATATCACGCCGAATGATCCATGAGTACATCCGGCGAGCCACTGCCCTCAACGCCGCGATCGTCCAAAAGGATCGCCAAAGCCGAGTCGCCTTCCAAATCGCCCGCCGAAACTGCCTCTACCGTAAGGCAACCGAGGTGAACGATTTAAGGACCGGGCTGGCCGTGCTGAAGGAACTCGCGAAAATTCAAGGGTTATACCCGACCGCAACCCAAACAAATCGAGATGGAAACCTTGAATGCTCTCTTGCAGAACGCGACGGAGCCGGCTGAACAAAAGCGGGAATCTGGGATTGAAGCGGGGAAAATTCGGAAAGGTTGAACAAAATGGGGTGGGATTTTCGCGGGTATTACTATCGTGCGAAGAAGGTCAACGGGCGCGTGGAACGTGAGTATATCGGCAAAAAAAGCGGTGCAATCATCGCGGAGTTAGATAGACTCGACCGCCAGAAACGCGAAGATGATCGGTACTTCGAGAAACTCGAACACGATGAGGTGGAAGGCTCGAAGAGTCGGTTGCTGAAGTGGATACGCTGGTCGATTTGCTGGCCCGTGCTACGTTGCTGGCCAGTGGCTACCATCAGCACAAAGGTGGAGAATGGAGAAAACGACGTGCCAAACGAATTGAAGAAGCCGGCTGAACCGTTGCCGGCCCAACTGAAAGAAGCAGATGATTTGATGCGTCGCGCAGAGCAAGGAGATACCTCTACGCTGCCGATCATTAGGGATCTTCTGGACAGTCCGGATTTCCTCAACAAAATCGGTAATCTCGCACTTAACGTGCAACAAACGATCATCGACAACTCTTGCGGCAAGAATCTTTTCTACCAGGAAGGTTTGACGCGCAAAATGGACGAACTGCGCAAAGAACTTTCAGGGGAAGCGCCTTCCCCGCTTGAGAAATTGCTTGTCGATCGGATTGCCCTTTGTTGGCTCTCTCTGCACGATGTCGAGATCCGTTATGCCCGAGCGAAAGACTTGTCTTTGCGGCAAACTGAAAGCTACCAAAACCGAATCGACCGGGCGCACCGTCGTTACTTGTCGGCAATCAAGACTCTGGCGACGGTTCGCAAGCTGGCCGTCCCCGTGTTGCAAGTGAACATCGCCAAGCGGCAAACGAACATTGCCGGCTCATGTCCAGTGATCGAAGGTGAAGGGAAAAAGACGTTGCCGGCGCAGTGAATCTTTCTTGCTACGCTCACACAAAGGAATCCAATGAGAAAAGCAATCATCCTTCACGGTCCTCCGTGTGTCGGCAAATCAACTATTGCAGGCTTATTGCAGTCAAGAATTCACGGCAGCGGGTTTGTTAATCTTGATTCCTATTGGGGGCCGACTGAACAACGCGGTCGGGGCGGCCTTTGTCGATATGCCGATTTGCAGGGACATCAAGCCAGAGTTCTAATCATCGAATTGGGGCTTGGAGAACCAGAGAACATGACTCCGGGAGCGACCCGGCAGGCAAACGAATGGGTGCAAATCCTACGCAATGATGGGCGAAAAGTTTTTCCATTTCTCCTCTGGATGAACTGGGAAGATGCAACCAAGAGAATGTTGGATCGGGCAAGTAGGGAACAATCTCCGCTTTACAAGTTCAGTTGGGAGACTGCAAGTTACGCTTGGTATGAGCACAAACACAATTTGACTACATTTCCATCTATTCCAGACTTTGAGGAAGAGAGGATCATCACAACAGATCGAACACCCGATGAAATCTCAATTGAGATCATGCAGAAGGTCAATGAACCACAAGCTGATTAGGCACGCCATCGGCACCTTTCCGCTTTTTGCTGGCATCCCATCTTTTCACTTGGCATAATTTCCCTTCTCAGCATGAATCAACCCGCTCAGGAGTGCGAGAAATGAATGAGTCAGCCCGACCTAAATTGAAAGCCGACTATGCCATGTCGTTACGTCACTCACAGGAGCAGGCAGTTGAGACCGATGTGCATGACCTGGACGATTGTTGGGGCTGGACCGGATGGGTGCGGCGACTTTGGCCTGCTAAGGAAAAAATCATCAAGCCCGGCCTCGAATTTTACAAGTTCAACCTAAAAACACGCGAGTTGTGCCCTCTTTTGAAAGTCGAAAAGGGCGGTGACTTTCGTTTCGACTCGATGAAGGAATTCGTTCGGAAAGTGGAACGAATTATCGGAAAGACGCCCGACCCAGACAGCAACGACGATTCCTTTTCAAAGTGGCAGCAAATTGAAGCGAGATTGGAGAAATCGAAATCGGGGATATGCACAGGTATTTGCTTGACCTGGACGGTGCTTGAACCGGCCTCGATTCGGCTTGAATGGGACTTTCCTCAAATTGGCTGGTGCGATTTACGCAAGCCGAATTGCGGAATGGAGGAACCCAAATGACGGACAAAACACCCTCGAATGTAAGCAAATGTCAGCATCAATTCGCTACAATCTTCCCCACGCCCGTAAATCACACCCCGTTCTTGAAAGAGCGTTTGGCCCATGCTCACCGGCGAGATTCGTAGCCAGATCGACCGCATCTGGGATGCCTTCTGGTCCGGTGGGATTTCCAACCCGCTGGAAGTCATCGAGCAAATTACCTATCTGCTTTTCATCAAGCGACTCGACGATTTGCATACCCTGGAAGAGAACAAGGCTACCCGGCTCAAAAAGCCGATCGAGCGCAGGGTCTTCCCAGAAGGCAAGGACGAAAAGAATCGACCCTACGAAGATTTGCGCTGGTCCCGGTTAAAGCAATTTGCGCACCGACCGAGATGTATCTCGTTATCGATCAGCATGTTTTTCCTTTTCTCCGTGCTCTCGGCGGCGATGATTCGACCTATGCGCATCACATGAAGGATGCCCGGTTCACCATCCCCACGCCGGCCCTACTCGCCAAAGTGGTGGACATGATCGACCACGTCCCGATGGAGGACACGCGACACCAAGGGCGACCTCTACGAATACATGCTCGGTAAGATTGCCACCGCTGGTCAAAACGGCCAGTTCCGAACGCCCAGACACATTATCAAGCTCATGGTCGAGATGATCGCGCCCACGCCAAAAGACATCGTTTGCGATCCGGCTTGCGGAACTGCCGGCTTCCTGGTTGCCGCGGGTGAATACATTCGCAAACATCACCCGGAAGCCCTCCTCGACCCGAAACTCAGGAAGCATTTTCACAACATCTCTTTCACGGTTACGACTTCGACAACACCATGCTGCGCATCGGCAGCATGAACATGATGCTTCACGGTGTCGAGAACCCGGAAATCACTTACCGCGATTCGCTGGCGCAGGATCACGCCGGCGAAGAAGAAAAGTACACCATCGTTGTGGCAAATCCACCGTTTGCCGGATCGCTGGACTACGAAACCTGTTCAAAGGATCTGCTGCAAATCGTCAAGACCAAGAAAACTGAATTGCTGTTCCTGGCGCTGTTCCTTCGGCTTCTCAAACCCGGTGGCCGGGCAGCGGTCATTGTCCCGGACGGGGTTCTGTTTGGTTCATCGAAGGCCCACAAGGAACTTCGCAAAATCTTGGTTGAGGATCAGAAACTCGATGCCGTCATTTCCTTGCCGGGTGGTGTGTTCAAGCCCTACGCCGGCGTTTCCACTGCAATCCTGTTGTTTACCAAAACCAATTCAGGCGGCACCGATCATGTCTGGTTTTACGATGTCGATGCCGATGGCTGGAGCCTCGACGACAAGCGGACACAACTGTTGCCCGATGAGAAGATAGGCCCAATCCCTTCGCTTCCGTTGACAGAAGAGGAACACGGGAAGAACAATTTGCCCGATGTTTTGGCACGTTGGAACAATCGCGACAAGGCGGAGCGGAAAAGGCCCCGGACAGCCCAGAGTTTTTGCGTGCCGAAGGAGGACATTGCCGCACAGGGCTATGATTTGAGTCTGAATCGATACAAGGAGGTTGTGCATGAAGTTATCGAACATCAACCACCGCGCGAGATCCTTGCTGAGTTGGCGAAGTTGGAGCAGGAGATTCAACAGGGGATGAAGGAGTTGGGAGGTCTTCTAAAGTGACCTCGTGGCAAAATGCGAAACTCGGCGACGTGGCGGAGTTCATCCGAGGCATCAACTTCAAACCCAATGATGTTGTGCCAGTTGGGACCGCTGGATCGGTTGCGTGTATGCGGACCAAGAACGTACAGGTGGAACTCAATCTTTCGGATGTTTGGGCAGTGTCGGAAGATTTCGTAAGTCGCCCGGAGCAGATACTCCATGAAGGAGACACCTTGGTTTCCAGTGCGAACAGTTGGAATCTGGTTGGAAAGTGCTGTTGGATTCCCAAACTACCCTGGCGAGCAAGTTTTGGGGGCTTTGTCTCGGTCGTTCGTCCTAACCCCGACAAGGTTGATCCGCGCTTTTCTATACCGCTGGTTCTCTTCTGAGCGAACCCAGACGATTTTGCGGAGTTTCGGCCAACAGACTACCAACATTTCAAACCTGAACACAGAACGTTGCCTTAACCTACCGTTTCATTATCCGCCATTAGCGGAACAGCAACGAATTGCGGATATTCTGGACCGCGCCGAGGCATTGCGGGCCAATCGCCGCGCCGCCCTCGACCAACTTGACACCCTCACGCAAGCCATCTTTTTCGAGATGTTCGGCGATCCAATTGCGAATCCCCTACGGTGGCCAACTTCAACTCTCGGCGATCAACTCTCTTTCCAGTTGTACGGGCCACGTTTTTACAACGAGTTGTATACCGAAGATGGCACCCGCATTGTTCGGATTACTGATCTCGATGCCTCGGGAAACCTTAATTTCAGCTCGATGCCCAGACTTGCTGTATCACCATCCGATTTGGAGAAATATGCTGTTCGACAAGGGGATATTCTCTTTGCTCGAACCGGAGCCACAGTCGGCAAGGTTGCACTGATCCCACCAAACTCGCCTGTTTGTATTGCTGGTGCATATTTTATCCTGATGCGATTTGTGTCTGGGATCGACCCAGCTTACGCGCGAGGGGTACTCATCGCGCCATCGATACAAGCCATCGTTTGGATGAGATCGCAACAGTCCGCTCAACAAAACTTCAGCGGCCCAGGTCTGAGGGCCTTGCCGATGCCTGTCCCACCCCTGAAACTGCAACAAGAATTTGCCCGCCGTGTTGCCGCTATCGAACAACTGAGAGAGGCGCAACGCTCATCGTTGGCTAAACTGGATGAATTATTTTCATGTTTGCAACATCGTGCATTCCGTGGGGAGTTGTAACGTGTCGCACTTCGCCTTCCTTCAACTTGAATGGCCCGCCATCTACGAGGCGGCAGCAAAAGCCGAATCGAGTGCCAACCCGGACCCACGGACTTCCTGTTTCTACGCCCGTCGGGCGCTGGAAATCCTTGTTCAATGGGTTTACAAGCATGATAGCGCGGTGGAACTCCCCTATCAGGACAATCTGAATGCCTTGATCCACGAGCCAACCTTCAAGAACGCCGCGGGGAACGCGGTATTCAACAAGGCCAGAGTCATCACCCGGCTTGGCAACGCCGCAGTCCATAGCCCGCGCTCCATTCAACCATTCGACTCGCAAACAGCAGTGCGGGAACTTTTCCATGTTGGCTACTGGCTTGCTCACACCTATGCCAAGGGAAGCAAACCGCCGGCAGGGTTGACGTTCGATCTCAAGGCATTACCGACCACCGCAATTCCCAAACAGACCATCGATCAACTTCAGAATCTGGAAACCCAGCTTCGTGAAAAGGATGAAAAGCTCTCCGAACTACTTGCCGACAAAACTGCCCTGGATGCCGAATTGACCCGGTTACGGCAAGTAATCGCGCAGACCAAGAAGGCCAACACGGACCAGGCCGACACCCACGATTATTCCGAAGAACAAACCCGAGACTACTTCATCGATCTGTTGCTGAAAGAAGCAGGCTGGCCACTCGATCAAGAGCGAGATCGAGAGTTTGAAGTAACGGGTATGCCCAACACGAAGGGCAAGGGCTTCGTCGATTATGTCCTCTGGGGTGATGATGGCTTGCCTCTGGGCATTATCGAAGCGAAGAGAACCAAGCGCGATCCCCGCGTTGGCCAACAGCAGGCCAAGCTCTACGCCGATTGCCTGGAAAAGATGTTCGGACGCCGGCCCGTGATCTTCTATTCCAACGGTTACGACCACTGGCTCTGGGACGATACCAATTACCCGCCGCGCCCCGTTCAGGGTTTTTACAAGAAATCCGAATTGGAGTTGTTGATTCAACGCCGAACGAGCCGAAAAGCGCTGGCCAGTGCCACGATCAATGAATTGATCGTTGAACGCTATTACCAGAGCCGGGCCATCCGCAAGACCTGCGAAGCATTTGAGAACGATAAGCAACGCAAGGCACTACTGGTGATGGCGACGGGGGCCGGCAAAACAAGAACAGTCATTGCCCTGGTCGATTTGTTGATGCAGTGCAACTGGGCCAAGCGCACTTTGTTCTTGGCCGATCGGATTGCCCTGGTGAATCAGGCAGTAAACGCATTCAAGAGGCATCTCCCGACAGTCCCACCCGTCAATCTGGTAACCGACAAGGAAGCAGAGGGACGGGTTTTCGTTTCAACGTATCCGACCATGATGGGATTGATCGACGACATACGGGAGAGTCAACGACGCTTTGGAGTTGGTCACTTCGACCTTGTGGTAATCGATGAAGCCCATCGCTCGGTTTTCCAGAAATATAAAGCGATCTTCGACTACTTCGATTCCTTCCTGGTCGGACTTACCGCCACACCGAAAGGCGAGGTCAACAAGAACACATACACGCTATTCGACCTGGAAAACGGAGTGCCGACCGATGCCTACCCATTGGAGGAGGCAGTTGCCGACAAGTTCCTTGTGCCGGCAAAGCCCATTTCGGTGCCGCTCAAGTTCCAGCGTGAAGGCATCGACTACGACAAGCTCACCGAAGAAGAGAAAGAACAGTGGGATGATCTGGAGTGGGGTGAAGAGGGTGAAGCACCCGACAGGGTTGAAGCAGCAGCGGTCAACAAATGGCTTTTCAACAAGGATACGGTCGATAAGGTTCTGGTACACCTGATGACGCACGGCATCCACGTTGCGGGTGGTGATAGGCTGGGCAAAACGATCATCTTTGCCAAGAACCAGGCCCATGCGGACTTCATCGCCGAGCGCTTCGATGTCGGCTTTCCCCATCTCAAAGGAGAGTTCGCGCAAGTCATCACCTTCCAAACCGAATACGCTCAGAGTTTGATCGATGCGTTCTCCGCGAAAGACAAGCCACCCCATATAGCCATCTCGGTGGACATGCTCGACACCGGGATTGATGTCCCGGAAGTGGTGAATCTGGTCTTCTTCAAGATTGTCCGCTCAAAGACGAAATTCTGGCAAATGGTCGGGCGCGGCACCCGGCTCTGTCCGGACCTGTTCGGGCCGGGCAAGGACAAGAAGTTGTTCTACCTGTTCGATTACTGTGGGAATCTGGAATTCTTCGGAGCAAACCCCGACACCACGGACAGCGCTTCGGATGAATCGCTTGGCAAAAAAATCTTCAAGGCTAGGCTGGAACTGGTCGGTGTGTTGGATCACAAGACATCGAAGGGATTGGACGAGGTTACGACAATCCACTCCGATAGGGTTCTCCGAGAAGAGACAGCGGAAAGGCTGCGGAACGAAGTGGCCGCGATGAACACGGAAAACTTCGTGGTTCGTCCCAAGCGCACGGCTGGTCGAAACATATTCCAAACCAGAGGCATGGAAGGAGCTAACCGTTGAAGCCCATCAGGAGTTAGCGCACGAAGTGGCGGGCTTGCCATCCGAGTTGAAACCCGAATCGGAGGAAGCCAAGCGGTTCGACCTGTTGATGCTTCGGCTTCAACTGGCGGTATTGCTGGCAGAGCCAATTTTTGAACGGCTTCGGGATCAGGCCAAGGAGATCGCGGGACTTTTGGAGGAAAAGGAAAATATCCCCAGAGTCAGGGAACAGATGCCCTTGATCCAGGAAATACAGACGGAAGAGTGGTGGGAAAATGTCACCGCGCCATGCTGGAAAACGTCCGGAAGAAACTTCGTGATCTTGTCCAACTGATCGAGAAGGCGCACCGCAAGCCGATCTACACGGACTTCACGGATGAGATGGGAACAGGATCGACGATTGAACTACCCGGCTTTGCGGGGACCGCCGGCGACTTTGAACAATTCCGGATGAAGGCGCGGGCATTCCTCCGAGATCATCAAAACCACACCGCGATTCACAAGCTCCGCACCAATGCCCGGCTATCGTCATCGGACCTGACAGACCTTGAAGAGATTTTGGTAAGCAACGGTGTCGGCTCAGTGGAAGACATCGAACGTGCCAAGACGGAATCACAAGGATTGGGGGTTTTCATCCGCTCGCTTGTCGGCCTCGATCGAGAGGCAGCGAAGCAAGCCTTCGCCGGCTTCTTAACGGGCAAGACGTTAGCTGCGAATCAAATCGAGTTTGTAAACATGGTCATCAACTACCTGACCGAACATGGAGTAATGAACGCGGAAACCCTCTACGAATCCCCATTCACCGACATTGCACCTACTGGACCGGATGGGATCTTCACCAGTCCACAAATCGACGAACTCATGGCGATTCTGGGGAATGTCCAAGCAATGGCAATGGCAGCGTGAACCGAGTGTAGTCAACCACTACGGGGATGAGGTTCTAAAGGTTTACCCGGTTCCGAAGTGATTTCAGAATGAGAGACTTCTCGAAGGTAGCGGGGTTCAATTTGGTCTATCCTATCGATGACAATTCCCCAATTACTATGTGTGTCGCGGTAGACTCGCGCCATGCTTGACAGTCCGGTCAAATCAACCCTAATTATGGCGAACGGTTCCGAGTATAACAGTTCGTGCTTTTTCACCCAAAAATCCGCACCATCGCCTGTGCCCGGTTTCGTGGTCAACTCAACGCATCCATGAATCTTTCCGAATGTCTCTGGAAACTTCGTAAGGCTTCGGGATTCGTTACTGGGAAACAGTCCATCCCGGAAAATGTACGGAATGGTTTTGACGCGCGTAACATGATAAAGTATGTCGCTCTTAACGGCTATCATCGGTGCCACGATCAAGAACTTATGCTGTGGAGAGTCTACCTGTTCTTTCCTTATCGTTACGATCTGCCAGTCGAGTCGATCTAATCGTTCTGCGAGACTCGACATGTGCCGCGACAGATCGTGATTCGTTGGATACCAGAACTGCCAAGCTGGGTGAGTACAGACTTCTCCAGGCCCGTCCATACGGTTATTGCTACCAAGCACTTCAAGCACGACGGCTCGCATTTCCTCACTGCTCATTTCCCAGTTTGTTTCGCTGTACACGATTTTTCTCTCCCCATTCCTTCGCGAATCTGATGCGCGAATCGCATCGGAGGGAAGCTCACCCTGATAGTTGTCCTGAGAACAGCGGTGCGTACAACTTGTAACCACGGCGATACTTCCACGACCAGTTGAAGAACATACTTCCCGATACCAATCCACTCACAGAAAGACCACTCACAGGTAGGCTACCCAGACTCCCCGACGTACACCCATTCAGAAGACTCCCCGACGCACACCCATTCAGAAGGATTAACGAATTATCCCCAAGTCCCGAGTTAATCGATAACAGATGATCCCCAAGACTGGAGTTAATTGAAATTGGTGTTGGCATGATCGAACCCCTGATGTTTGGCAAAGAAACCACTTAGACTATTATCGCTTTGGCAAGAATTAACGGCTACTTCAACAGCCCCACCACGTCCTGAATGGCGTTGCGGCCCGGATGGACGGCGAAGATGGTTTGCGGGAAGAAGCACTTTGAAGGCGCGCTGGGGGTGAACTACAAGGTAGTGAGGAACGCGGGGGAATTGCTGTAGCAGATACCCTAACCCCAAGCGAGGATAACCGACGCAAAAATCGAGACCCATTTAGATAGTCTGCACCTTTGCCAATTTCTGCGCAGAGGTCATCCAGTTCGATTGTTCCGAGCGATGGCATTCTTGAACCGACGAATTGACTTGCGTCAACTTGATCTGTGTCAGGCGTCTCAACTTTATGGATACAGAGTTGGCAGATCCGCATTCCCGGTATGATTTCTATTGGCAATTCGCCTACGTTCGTTAATTCCAATGTCAGACAACCTTTGAAACCAGGATGCACGCCAGTCGCCGTGGCAATGATGAGTCCACGGCGTCCCCAACTGGACTTGCCTATGACATACGCTGCCATGTCCTTGGGAAGCCGGATCCATTCGAGTGTCACACTTAAAACGAAACTGCGTGGATGAAGATAATAACTCTCACCAAAGGGCACATATTGTTTTCGAGTTAGCTGCGATTCAATCCCTTTGTGATCTATTTTTAGGTGAGACATTCTCGCTTGGCGAAGGTTGACAAACCATGTGCCAAGACGAAGATCGATCGAAGCAGCCCCGCCGGCTCTCAACTTCGTCAGATCGGGACTCGGCGTTATTACGAGCGGGTCAGTTGCGTGCGGTTGTGATCCGAGTTCAAGGTGATCGGCAATCTTCTCAGCCTTCAGCATCATGGCAGCCTCTCGATCTGAAAAACCTCAATCGTTTTAAGGGCGAGTTCCTTGATGATTGAAGCACGTCGATCAAATATCTGTGGGATGGTGTTCCAAAAAGTCGGATCCAGGAATACACGCCATCCCGCGTTGATGACATCTGCAAGGCATTTGCAATTTTCTGCTGGAACGACGAACGAGAATCGGTTGCGAATCCGTTCGATCTCTTCGTGGGATGACAAAACCGTTCCTGACTGTCTTACTATTTCGTCTGCTTTGCGTACGATGGTGTCAATCATTCTCGCTAATGCCTGATCGGCAATCTTAAGCCGAAAGCGTTTGGTTTCACTTGGGCTGGCAGGCAAATCGTCCTCAAACTCATCAACGTATCCATTCGGGCAAGTAATGCCGTAAGAGTTTGCGGCAGCGACAAGGTTTCTCACGCGTGTCTTCATGCTTGGGTACTGTGGTGAGCGCTCTCCAGAATGGGACGGTGAAAGCAGATACGCGAAGGAATGAAGGTAGGATTCGCCAAATAGACGCAACCCGATGAAATCGCAGAAAGTTTCTTCGGTCTGGCCCAATGCCGAAGCGAGGATCGGTTCCCAGGTCTGCACAAGAAAAAGGTTGTTTGCTAACTCTGTTTGCTGGATTTGGACTGGCACATTAAAGACAGTCTGGAATTCGTTCCAGTCAGTTTTGATGCCGGCGAGGATCGCTTGGTGGATGTCTTGCTCAATCTGCGATCTGAGACGTTGCTTGGCCCATACCGAATGACCAAGTTCATGACCTGCTAACGGAATTAGAAGAGGATTCGCAGATTCCGAGGCAGGCAATCCGATAAAAACGAAGTTGGGTAAATTCGGGATCTGGTCAAACATTAACGGTGAGAAGTCCCACTCGGACGAAAGTATGAGGCGTGTCGTGCGACTGCTCGGATTCTTTCCGTCAAGAACATCCCGAATTAGGTCGAGGAGCGGAGCAAAGACTTCAAACGTATTTCTGACATTGGTTGACCGTAGAATAAAGCCCAGTAGCGGTAGGTAATCAAAAAGATCCCGTAGTGACAGCGCACACGCCTGTTTCACCGTATCAATGTTGCTCCTCGGAGAAAATGATTTGAGCTGCACAAGTTTCTGAGAAAATTTCGCCCGAACCAACTCCAGCGCATCCCTGGAGTGACTGTAGGGAAATTCTGATTGGAGCAGCCGATCGACCTCTCCAAGAAAGGCTTGTAGACGATCGCAAGCGTACTGGAGAAACGGATTCAATAATCACCTTCGAAAAGGATGTTCCGGTCTGGTCCTCGCCCGTGAATGTTCAGAAGCGAGGGCTAAGCGGGACAATGTTCGGCAAAATGTTTGTAGTTTCATCAACTCCGACTCACCCGGTTTCTGATTTACCTGTGGCGTTCCGAGTCGAGTTAGTTGTTGAGTAATCTCACTTGCTTGCTGAATCAGATCCTCAATTCTGGTTAGCGGATCGATTGACCATTGGCTATCATGAATCGCTCGATTCATGACGACCACCGCTGTCGGATTGGGTTCTGATTGACTCGCAGACTTACCGACAAGACTGTGGATCTTTTTGGCAAGTTCAATTATAGATTGGAGGTTCGACTTTTCTCCGATTACAAGGTTGTCAAGTGAAATTGCCGCCTGACACGCGAGAGATGACAAGTCATCCGTTGACTCGTACAAGGTTGACTCCTGAATTTGACTCGTTGATGCTGTGGACATGGTAAGTGCTCGCTTTCCTTCTTGGTCGGACGATCCTTCACAGCCGATAATAGGGTGCGGACAAACTTCTCCCAAATGATTGCTTAACTCCGTTGGGATTGCAACTGAAAATTGCAATGCTGACCATTAGTATATTGGTATCATTCGGATCGTATTGAAAACTTCGGACTGAACGACCAGCATCGCCACCCCGTCCGCCGAAGCCGGGTTGTGTCCTGTCTCGGATCAGGCAGGAATGAAGAACAGTTAGAGCAGTTTTGGCGGTTTTGAAGAAAAATCTTTTCGGGTCGGTGTAGTACACCGGAATGTACCTTTTTCACTCAACTACACCGGATTATTTTGGATCGGCTCTGGCACTCAATTTGATCGAGAAAACACGGTAAAAACAGCGATTTTTAAGAGAAGTCAAGAACAGTCAAAATCGCTTTATGAAGACCCTGCTCTAACCCCTGAGCTACACCGCCGATTTCTCGTGTCTTTCAGTCTTTTTTCTACCTTCGGTCGATTCCTCGAACTTGATCATCCCCAATTCAAAAGGAGTGGGAACAGTCGTCCAAAGTTCAGGGGGCGAGTCCGTTTCCTTCGGAAAAGACTCCTGACGAGGCATTTCGTCTTTATCAGAAGGAGCTACCTGATCGTCAAGCGGGATGCGACCCACGAGCAAAGCCATCGCGGTCGCGCGATGATACCAGGGCGTTTCAAAACCCGGAATAGTTGGCCATAAAGGGCCTGCCCACCATCGCACGGTCCAATAGCGACCGGTTTCAACCATACTCGTCCAACACATTTGTCTTGATTCGGCGTTAATATTGTCTATCATGACGAAATAGTTATCCAACAGTTGATCCACACCCCCTTGCGCCAACACTCTCGGTGTGAGTTCAACTTCTCTCCGGTGACGACTCGGATTGCCTTGTTTTGAACTTTATCCAAACCTCTCCATTTGGGTTTATTGATTCGTTCAATATGCGGAGGTTTCACATGCAAAAAATGCCAATGCTACGCGCGAAGCGATCGGCTTTCACGTTGATCGAGTTATTAGTTGTCATCGCGATCATCGCCGTTCTGGTGGGTCTCCTTCTGCCCGCTGTGCAGAAGGTACGCGAGGCGGCACAGTCGACGCGTTGCAAGAATAACATGAAGCAGATCGGACTAGCCACTCACAACGCGACGGATACGATCGGTTACTTTCCGTGCTTTTTCGGGTGGTATCCATCGCAAAGCACTATCCCTGGTTCCGGGTTGGGCTCGGAATTGTTCCACTTGCTCCCCTACATCGAACAAAACAACTTGTACCTAGCGTCGAGCACCACAGCCACCGACTTCACCTATCAGAATCCGGGTGGACCTTATTTCAGCAGCGCGGCCGGGTACGGAACTTCGAGCTTTGTCGGCGCTCAGCCCATAAAAATCTATTATTGCGGTTCGGATCCCACCATACCTCAAGGCGGAGTCGTCACAAACAATGTGTACGGCAATTATGACGGTGGACAGCCACTCTGGGGAGCGAGCAGCTACGCCGGCAATGCCACGATCATGGGAAGTTTCTCGCCTCAATACTGGACCTTTGCCAATATCGTTGACGGCTTGTCGAATACGGTTATCTTTTATGAGCGCTATGCTGTTTGCGACGGCACGAACCCGGCGTTCGCACCGGCCTATCCACCGGGTGAAGTACGCGCCTGTCTTTGGGACTGGTGCGAACCAGCCGCGCAACAGCTGGGCACGCCCAGTGGCCGGTCTACGGCGACTACGTTTCACCCTACGCAGGCAATTTCCCGCTTCCGCAAATATCGCCAAGCCCTGGGTTCTGTGACTGGGCTGCAGCGAACACGGGCCACCCAGGCGGGGTGAACGTGATCCTGTGCGATGGGAGCGTCCGATCCGTCTCGGGCTCCGTTTCGCAGATTACGTGGCGGGCTGTCAACACGCCACAGGGCGGAGAGTTGATTGGAACCGACTGGTAATGAAATGCAACTCGAATTCCGAACCAGCGTCGAAGGGCACTGCTGCTATTCTTCAGAAGACGGCTTTCGACGCGTCGCTTTGGTTGCCGACTTGAGACGTTTTGCCTCAACCCGACGACGTTTCGACGCTTTGGAAGGTTTCGTCGGTCGGCGCGGAGTTGGCACCACTGATGAGATTTGCAGCATTCTCGTCAATTTTTCCAGGCAATCCTGGCGGTTTCGTTCCTGATCGCGATACTTTTGCGATGTCATTACCAATTCACCTTCCGTGGTGATTCGGGAACCATATCGGGAACGAAATCGCATTTTCACATCGTCGGGAACACTTCGGCTTGCATCGAAGTGCCAGCGCAAGACCGCCTTCGAGGACACTTTATTCACGTTCTGTCCTCCCGGTCCACCGGAGCGCACAAATGTCCATTCGAACTCTTCTTCAGGAATCCGGATCGAATCGGTGATTTCTAACATCGTTTGCCCCTTCATTTGACCGTTTTGAGTCCGGATTGACCAATTCCATGCCGATACACTACTGTATCGCCTGCGTAGCGGGGATATGGATACCCCGACCGTTGGCGCTCAGGAGCACATTCTCCATGTCCGACGATACTGCAAGGACAGCCCAGCCGGGAAACCGGTTCGTTTCGGATCTCTGGCGGCTCGCTTTTATTCTGCTTCTGACTTTTGTGGTCCGAGTGTGGGTGGTGTCGCACGCGGTTGTGACTTCGCGATAGTTTCGGGTTTATTCGTTATGCACTGCAGCTTGAAGATCCACCGATGGACCGGGAACATCCGGACCACCGAATGACTCGGCTGAAAGTTATCGAAAAAGCGGAACATCCACCGGGATATTACGTGTCTGTTCTGCTCGTCTCGTACCCTGTCCGCGCCATCATGGGTGGCACGACCTGCGACTCGATGGTGATGAGTACCCAGGTTGCCAGTGTACTGGCAGCGCTGTTGCTGACATTCCCCATGTATTACCTGGGCCGGATGCTATTCGATCGACAGACCGCTTTTGTAGCAACTCTTCTTTTTCAAACTCTCCCGGTGTGGACAGCGATCACGAGCGATGGGTTAAGCGATGGACTATTTCTTCTCGTGGCCGTGAACACTCTTTGGTTGGGCGCGCACGCTTTCGAGAGCCGACATTTGCACGATTTCTCCTTGCCGGAATTAGCGCTGGGTTTGCCTATCTCGTCCGGCCGGAGGGTGTGCTCCTGATCGGTGCCTCTGGATGCACAGCCGGCGCTTGTGTTGTGCTCCGGCGGTGGAGCTGGCAGCCAGGGGTAATGCGTATTAGCGGCTTGGTCGCGGGCGGATTACTCATCGGCCTTCCGTATGTCCTCTTGATCGGCAAGTTGACCAACAAACCGACGGGAGAAGGCATCTTCAAAAAAGTGATCGGCGAGCCCGTTAAACCGTCCTGGCAGGAATCGAATGTCTCGGCTCGACCTGCACCAACGACGACGATCTTTGCCGTGTGGTGGTCCGAATTTCAAAATCAAGGCCAGTCAAAAGTCTTGTGGGCAGCGAAACAAGTCCCGCTGCAGATTCTCAAGACCCTTCATTATTGCCTGCCGTTCGTTGCCCTCGTGGGGTTTTACGTATTGCGGCGCAAAATCTGGGGAGATAGCGCCTGCTTGTATCTGGTGATTCAACTGGTGATTTATCTTGCAGCTTTGCTGACGCTGTCATTTGTGGCCGGATATATTTCCGAGCGCCACACCTTGCTGATCTCGCTCATCTGCTGTTATTTTGCCGCGGCGCTGTTGCCCATTTACGGAGAATGGGTTGCGAAGATCGGCTTTATAGGCCGGTACTTTTCGCCTCAAGCCATCTCGGCGGCAGCAGCGTTCTTTTTGCTGTTAGGCTCGCTGCCGGCCGATTTCAAGAGGTTGCATGCCAACCGCGCCGGCCATCGAGCAGCTGGGGTTTGGCTGCGCAGCACCTCCAGCCCGACGAGGATGTTTTCGACATCTTCGCCTGGGCGGAGTTTTACACCAATCGCAATATGAAAGTCGTGCACGATAACTTCGCGTTTTGGGGTGAGAAAAAAAAGGTTTACGTGATCTGGGAACCTCGCAATCCCCACTCTCGTATAACCAACATCAATGAGGCGAAAGCGTTCAAGGAACTTGGGCAACCCGTCTATTCCTGGCCTGACGGAAACTTGGATAAAGCCACCGTGATCGTCTATCGCTGGGATCCAGGGTGGAAATGAACTCGCCTTGTGGATTCCACTTGAATGCTCTACCGGAGTGTAGGAAGATGACGTAATCTCGCTAATGGCTCTATTCTCTCCACATTAACTCGGGATCGTAGGTTCCATGACGCGCATTCATCAAATCGTCTGTACCAAATGCAAAACCAGCTTGAACTCGAAGGCTGGTGTGCCGCTCGGAGTGGAAATTGCTTGTCCCAAATGCAAAGCAAAGTTCAAAGTGACTCAACCCGACGACGCGGACGTTGTCGATGACGACTTTGAAGTCGTCGACGATGTTGAGGAAGAGACTCCAGCTCCGATGAAGAGAACTCCACCGGTCGTCGCCAAGGAGACAACCAAACCCAAGACACCAATCAAGAAACCCGTCGAGGATGATGAGGATGAGGAAGAAGAGGTAAAACCTCTCGCAAAAAACGCGCCAGGGAAGAGGACGATGAAGAAGAAGTAAAACCACGCGCAAGGAAGAAACCCGTTGATGAGGACGACGAGGACGAGAAGCCCAAAGCAAAACGCAAAGCACGGGATGATGACGATGACGACGAGGACGAGAAACCCAAAGCAAAACGCCGCTCACGGGACGATGATGACGAAGAGGAAGACCGTCCTCGAAAGAAAAAACGCATCCGGGATGAAGACGACGAAGACCAGGAACTGGGAACCTACGGCAAGCTGAAAAAGAACATCTGGGTGCGCGTGAGCGTACTGCTGGTTTTGCTCGGAACCGCCGGAGTGCTTGGCTACATGTATTATCAGAAAAAGAAAAAAGAAGGTGGCGGCGATGATCCAACGCAACTTTCAGAAAACGATTTAAAGAAACCGGTCGATTTGTCGAAGTACAAGGGCTTCCTAAAGAAAGACCCGGCTTTCGCACCAAAAAAGGACTCACCACCTCTCGGCCTGGCTGAACAACGGGTTTCAAACGATTTGAAGTTGATTATCCTCGGATACTTCAACTGCATTGACCAGAATCAAGTTCCGCCGACGAAACTCCAAGACATCCAAAAGTTTATTTCGAGTGACAGGCCCCTTAACCTCAGTCGTTATGTCGTCATCTGGGGCGTCAATCTGACAACATCGCCCAGGAACGCAGTCCTGGCTTATGAGCCTGAAGTGCCCACGAATGGAGGAATGGTTGGCTTCAGTGACGGTTCGGTCAGGAAAATTACTGCCGAAGAGTTCTCAAAACTTCCCAAGGCATCCCCTACTCCCTCGATCGCCGATCAACCCGCTGCTTTTACTCTTACTCCGACAGAGTATTATGCTGAATTCAACAAACTAAAAAACATGGGAGGAATGGCCCAGAAATACGGGAACAAGGTTATCGAATTAAAGGGGATTGTGAAAGGTCTTGGGAGAACGAGCGGGGACGCCGAAGTATTGGTAATCAGTTCGGGGAAACCGGAGGAAGACGTTCGGTGTTTCGTTCGGGATTCGGATGAGCCCTGGGCCAAGCTCGCCAAAGGCCAAGAGGTTTCCGTGAAAGGAATCGTGCCCAGCAACAGGGCAACCCCATGATGGTAAGTTGTGTTTTCAATCCAACGGGACCAAGCCTTGCCATCATCACAACCGCTGAGGAACTCGCGACAGAAATTGCAGCGGACAAGGAAAGCGCAGAGAAGAAGTATGAAGAAAAGTCCTTTATTTTGACGGGAGAAGTGCTTCGTGTCGAAAAGCCGGGTTTTGGAATGCGAGTCATTTTGAAAGGAACTACTGATAAGCCTCTGATCTGTTCGTTCTACACCGGCAATAAGACCAAGGAACGAGACAAAGCATTTGTTCCAGGAGCAAAGATAAAAATCTACGGAGAATTTAACAGATTTGGCGATTTCCAATTAGACAAGTGCGAATTGATCACTCTCAACAAGTAGTGCCTCGAAGGAAATTGATTCGGCGCGTGACGCTTGTCTATCTGTAATACGAAACCCCGCGAGTCGGGGTTTCTCTTTTTCTCGACCACCATACGATGAACCTCGCCCGGTTTCCCCGCGTCTAGTTGTGGGCACATCCGTTTGTAGGGGTGTGCATTCCCTGGACCTTTCTTGAGGATTCTCCTCGCATGATTACTCTCAAATTGCCGGATGGCTCCGCTCGCCAAGTTGCACCGGGAACCTCCTCCCGCGATGTGGCCGAGTCGATCGGCAAACGACTTGCGCAGGCCGCCATCGCAGCCAAAGTGAATGGCGAAATCGTCGACCTGACCGGGAATTGCCGACGGAACCCGCAGAACTGACTTTTCAGCTCCTGACCGATCGCGATCCTGAAGCGCTGGAAGTGCTGCGCCATAGCTGCGCCCACATCATGGCCCGCGCCGTCATGCGGCTCTTCCCCGGCGCTCAACTCGCCTTCGGCCCCGCCCTCGCCAACGGCTTCTATTACGACATCGACTCACCGACCCCGATCACCGAAGCGGATTTCCCACGCATCGAAGCGGAGATGAAAAAGATCGTCACGGCCGCCGAGCCGTTCGAGCGATTCGAGCGCTCGATCGCCGAAGGCCGCGCCCTCGTGCGCCGACCTGGCCCAGGGCTACAAGGTCGAGCATATCGACGACGAGTTGAAGAAATACCCGAGCGCTGAGCTTTTATCGCCAGGGCGAGTTCATCGACCTGTGCCGCGGCCCGCACATTCCCCATGCCGGCAAGGTCGGCGCGTTCAAGCTGCTCAGCATCGCCGGGGCCTACTGGAAGAACGATTCCACGCGCAAACAGCTTCAGCGGCTCTACGCCACCGCCTTTTTCAGCCAGAAGGAACTCGAAGGCCTATCTGCAGCAGCTCGAAGAAGCCAAGAAGCGCGATCACCGCGTGCTGGGCAAGCAACTGAAGCTGTTCACCATCAGTCAGCAGGTCGGCAGCGGCCTGATTCTTGTGGATGCCCAAGGGGGCGATGGTCCGCGAGCATGCTGGAGACCTTCATCAAGGACGAACTGCTCAAACGCGGCTACTCGCCGGTCTACACTCCGCACATCGGCAACTTGATCTGTACCGCACCTCCGGGCATTTTCCCTACTACGCCGACGCGCAGTACCCGCCGATGTTCATGAACCCGCTCTGTCAAACGGTCGATACCTGGCTAACTCTTTTGGAGAAGAAGCATCTGACTCCCGAACGCGAGAAATCGTTTCTCGAGCTGATCGAATCGATTACCAAGGGCGAATATCCCAAGGGAGAAGACGATTATCCGCGTTACCCCTGGAGTCAGATCGGCCTCGACCTCCGCGCGCTTTGGCTAAGCTACCAGCGTGCCAAGTCGGATGACGAGAAGAAAACCGACTTAACACAGTGGCTGTACAGGGCCAGGAAGGCTATCTGCTCAAGCCGATGAACTGCCCGCACCACATCCAGATCTACAAGGCCGAGCCGCACAGCTACCGCGATCTGCCGGTTCGCCTGGCGGAGTTCGGCACCGTCTACCGCTTCGAGCAGACCGGCGAACTGGCCGGCATGACCCGCGTGCGCGGCTTCACCCAGGACGACGCCCACCTGTTCGTCACCCCCGAACAGATCGAGAGCGAACTGATCGCCAACATCGAACTGGTGCTGTTCGTGCTCACCAGCCTGGGCCTGAACGATTACCGCGTGCGCGTCGGCGTCCGCGATCCGCACAGCAACAAGTACGTCGGGCCGACCGGAACTTGGGAGAAGGCCGAAAGGACCCTGATCGACGTCGCCAAGAAACTCGGCATGAACTACTCCATCGGCGTCGGCGAGGCGGCGTTCTACGGGCCGAAGATCGACTTCGTCGTCCGCGACTGCATCGGCCGGGAATGGCAACTCGGCACCGTGCAGCTCGACTACAACCTGCCGGAGCGCTTCGAGCTGGAATACATCGGCGCGGACAACACGCCGCATCGGCCGGTGATGATCCACCGGGCGCCGTTCGGCTCGATGGAGCGGTTCTGCGGCATCCTGATCGAGCACTTCGCCGGCGCGTTTCCGCTCTGGCTGGCTCCGGAGCAGGCGCGCGTGCTGCCGGTCAGCGAGAAGTTCACGCGAGTACGGCAAGAAGGTGGAGGAACGAGCTGAAGGCCGCCGGCTTCCGCGTGACCGGCGATTATCGGCCGGAGAAGATCGGCTACAAGATCCGCGAGGCTCGCTGGAAAAGATCCCCTACATGCTCGTCGTGGGCGAGAAGGAGCAGATCTGCGGGCACGGTAGCCTTGCGCGACGAGTCGATCAAGGAGATGAAGGCGCGCGATGTCGGTTCATTCCCGGTTGCGGATGTGATCGCCCGCTTCAAGCAGGAAGTCGACGAGAAACGCATCCGGCAGGTGAATACGGCAACTGCAGGATTGTCGGCTGGCGAGGCAAAGTATGGAGAATGATTGCCCGCAAATGTTTGGTAATCGCATGTATGCTGCGGCTTTTTTCAGCATGGTGTTGATTTTGAAGACGTTCAACTGAGAAAACAAGATGATTTTGCAACTGAACGATTTCTACACACCAGAAGAGTGTGCAGCTGAGATTGCCTACGCTGAACAGGTTGGCTTAGTATCTCAAACATATGGAGTCGGATTTGCAGACGAGGCCAGGAAGCGTGCATCTATCGACAACCAAGAAAGAGTAGCAATGATTTGGAAGAAACTGAACACACCATTGGAACTTGCACGTTTCTACGAGGGATTGCAGCCAGAGGCGTTTGACGGTGATCTATCCGCATGGCAACCCATTGGGTTGAACGCACGACTTCGCTACTATCATTATGAACCTGGCGCACGTTTCCCTGAACATTTTGACATTTTCTACAGGGTAAACGATAACACAAGAACATTTTTGACCTTTATTCTCTACCTTAATGACGGTTTCAAAGGCGGTGAAACAAGATTTGCAGACAAAGGGCAGATCATTGATCCAAAAGTCGGGTCTGCCATCATCTTTCCCCACGAACTACGGCATGAGGGCATGGTGGTCACGTCCGGTTGTAAGACCATTTTGAGAACAGATGTCATGTACAGGAGGGCGTAATGACCGAAGGTCGAGGATCGTACTTGCAGTCGCTCTCATGCAGAAAAACGGTTTGACCTGCGAACCGCGCTCGCTATTCTCGTTCGTATGGAAACCGATTCGTTCTTCTGTCAGTTGCTCAAGCTGCTGCCCCAAACCCTATTCGAGATGCTGGGGTTGCCGGTGAAGCAGGCACGCGGATATCGCTTCGATTCGGTCGAGGTCAAGAAGTCCTTCCGAATCGATGGGCTTTTCCTTCCTAGAAGGACGAGCATGCCGTTGTATTTTGTGGAGGTGCAATTTCGCACTTTGGCGGCCTTTTACGCGAACCTGTTTGCCAAGGTCTTCTGCTACCTCCAGGAAAATGACCCGGCACAGGAGTGGGTCGCGGTGGCCGTTTTCCGTAGCCGCAGCGTCGAGCCGGAAAAACGGACGCCTTACGAGGATTTGCTTCAGTCCCACCGGGTGCGGCGGATTTACCTGGACGAACTCGCAGTGTCGGCCGATCCACCCGTTGGCCTCGGGATTTTGCAACTCGTGACGGCACCCGTCGATAAGGCCAAAGATCTCGTCGCACGGCTCGTACACAAGGCAAAACACGAAATTGCCGATGCAGAAATGGGTGCCAAGGTGCTAGAATTAGTGGAGGAGTTGCTGATGCGGCGCTTCCCGAATTTGGATCGAGAGGAGATTCGCGCTATGTTCGATTTAGTTGGATTGCGAGAGACCCGCTCTTGGCAAGAAGCTCATGAAGAAGGGGTGGAGGAGGGTCGGGTCCAGGGGAAGCAAGAAATGGTCCTCAAGTTAATGGCGAAGGGCATGACCGCCAAGGAGATTGCCGAGTTGCTTGACATGTCGCCAAAAGAGGTGCGCCGCTTGGCCAAGAGCGCCGCAAAGTAAGGGCGAAGCGAGCCAGCGCTGGAATCGGTCCCGTTGGACCGGCGTCACGACCCGCTCGGCTTGCGGACATAGCTGGCCTGACGGCAACACCCGACCAAAGGCATCGATCGCATTTTGCATAACAGAAAGAAAAAAAGGTCGGGAGTCGAATCATACGAATACAGAAATCGCAGAACTCGGCATAGGTAAACTCGCTGCCAATGCCAAATGAATATTGCTCCCGTCCGAACGAAAATTCACAAATTCCCTTCCTTTCATTCGATGTCAACGCTAAAACAATCCCATATTCTGCCATTGACTGGGCAATCTGTACTCTCTTGGAGATTCAACCGTGTTGCGTTTGCGCATCCTATCTGTGAGCGGCCTGCTCGCCGCGTTCCTGTTTGCTACCGCCATCGCACAGGAGAAAAAAGACCCGCCCAAAGAGACCAAAAAGGAAGAAGCCAAGAAAGAGCCGGCCAAGAAGGTAGAACCTCCAAAGGAACTGCCCAAGAAGGAGCCTGCCAAGAAGGAAGAACCAAAGAAAGAGGCCCCGAAGACCGAGGCCGCTTCGCCTTTCGCCTGGACCTTCAAGTTGAATGAGGCTTTCTACCAGGAAATGACCACCAAGACCGTTCAAAATATCAAGGTTCAGGGCTTGGATGTCGGCCAGACTCAATCGCAGACTTTCTATTTCAAGTGGCTGCCCATCAAACAAGACGGCGACAATTGGGTCGTCAAACAGACCATCGAAGGCATCAAGATGACCATCGACATTGCGGGCAATCCGGTGTCGTTTGACTCCACCGTCGAGACCCCGGCAGGTGCCGGCAATTCTGCTCTGTCCGAGTTTTTCAAGCAGATCAAGGGAAGTGAATTTCAGTTGACAATCAATTCGAAGACGATGAAAGTCAGCAAGGTCGAAGGCGGCCAGGCATTTCGCGAAAAGCTGTCGGCAGCAAACAAACAGTTGCAGGAATTGCTCAGCAAGATTCTTAGTGAGGAGTCGCTCAAGAATATGACCGACCCCTCATTCGGCATGGTTCCGAATAAACCCCTGGGTAAGGATGGAACCTGGGAGAACAAGTCCACCCTCAATCTTGGTCCTTTGGGTACTTACGAGAACACTTACAAGTACACGCTCAAGGGCAAAGACCCCAAGGACAAGGATCTGGAAGAGATTACCGTCGATTTGGGGATGACCTACAAACCTCCGACAGAGGCCGATCCCGCTTTACCGTTCAAGATCAAAAGCGCCGACTTGAAGACCAAGGATAAGCAACAAGGCAAAATCCTGTTCAATACCAAACTCGGCCGGCTGGACAGTTCTTCGATCACGATGAAGCTCAACGGCACTCTGTCGATCGAAATTGGCGGCACAACCACCAACGTCGAACTTACCCAGGATCAAACCACGACCGTGAAGACCTCCGATAAGAGTCTGATTCCTGCAAAGGCTCCAGCCCCAACGCCCCCGAAGCAATAGACGTGGCGAACTGTTTTCTTAATTCGCCGCCGGGGAGCCAGTCTCTTCGGGCGGCTTTCTCGTTCTGCGGACTTCGTAAACCATGAAAACGGTTGTCGTTGGTGCCAACGGTCAACTCGGACGGGATCTTGTTCCTCGCTTGGCCGGTGAGGTAATACCTCTTGCCCGCCATGAAGCCGAGTTGACGAATCCCGAACTGTTGCGGAAAGTGCTCACCGCAATCCGCCCGGACGTCATCATCAACTGTGCTGCTTACAATCTTGTCGATAAAGCCGAGAGCGAACCCGAGGCCGCGTTCGCAGTGAACGCCTGGGGCCCTCGAAATCTTGCTATTATCGGCCAGGAACTCGGCAGCACTCTGGTCCATTTCAGCACCGATTACGTTTATGGTTTGGATGCCGGCCACTGCACCCCGTGGTTAGAGAGTGAAGCGCCAAGTCCCATTAATGCCTACGGATTGAGCAAATTGACGGGTGAATTCTGGGCTCGGTTCTTGTGCCCAAAGCACTTTGTGATCCGCACCTGCGGCTTGTATGGTGTATGGGGTACTGGTGGAAAAGGCGGGAATTTTGTGGAAACGATGTTGCGCCTTGCCGGCCAAGGTAAACCGTTGCTCGTTGTCGAGGATCAACGCTGTACACCTAGCTATACCGTTGATGTCGCACTGACGACAATCGAGTTGATTTCGACCGAAAAGTATGGCTTGTACCACATCACAAATGACGGTGAATGTTCTTGGTTTGAATTTGCCAGGGAGATCTTTCGGCTTTCCAATCTCACTCCGGAATTGACGGCAATCCCAAGCAGCGATTATCCCAGGCCTGCTCGTCGCCCTGCTTACAGTGTCCTGTCGAAGGAGAAACTGGGTTCTGTGGGAGTACAACTGCCTCGACCGTGGCAAGAAGCCTTGAGCCACTATTTGGAAGAGCGACGGAAGAAATGAATGGCGCGGCACCTAAGCCGAACTCCGCACGCTGCGCGTGAGGAAATGTCCTCACGCGCAGCGTGCGCAGTACAGCTATCGCTATTTCACCAAGAGCGGTAAGACAAATCGATCTACATCGGCCTCGGTCTTGACCTCGCCGACCCCGCCAAAAAGCTCCCAGATTTCGCGTAACTCCGCACTTTCGCCGGGCGCTAGTGTTTTCAAAACCCCGACCGTTTCCATCTCCAGCATATCCTCGTTTGAGAAGGTTTGATAAACCGTTCCCAGATCGGGATACGTCGCTGTGTTTTCGTAGCTGAAACGCTTGACGAACAGCGTGCCCTGGTTCAGATAGGCTACCCAGGGTACGGCATGAGCAAGTCCGATTTTCGTTGGACTCTTCTTGGGATCCTGCCGCAGCAAAATGTATCGGCTGCCAAAACTCCAGCGCGTGTCGGTAAAGTCGAAGTACGGCCAGAGCACGAGCGATTGATTGGGAGCGAAATCGGCGGGTGACTTCGCGTTCTTCGTACTGCCTGGGTGCGGTGCATGCGGCGGAATGGGGATGATCTCGACGCCACCGGGAGCCATGACCGTCGGCGCCCAAGGTGCCAGTGTCGTCCGTTCTTTGCCGATGTTGGTGACTTTCAACTTTACGGTCAATCTGGTTCCGGAATCGGCGAGTGCGATTTCCATTTCCTTTTGCACGCCATATTCTTCTTCCGGCGGTGGTACGAACTGTGCGGCATGAGTGCCGAACGGGGTATGCGCGACCGGTCGATTATCGGGGCAGTAGGTGCGTGTCAGATCTTCCGGTGCGAGCCAGAATCGCAACCCACCGCGAATCTGCCACTCGGATTCGCCGGATTTCCCCATCATCTCTTCGTAATTCTTCATTACATTGAAGCCGCCGGGCAGCGAATAGGATATCACTCGCGGCCCGACATCGAGCGTAATTATCGCCTCAACGGAGCCGTTGCTGAGTTTCAGGTTGTTTTTCCAACCCTTGTATTCAACTTTTTCGATCATGGGTATTCGGTCCCGGTTGCGAAAACTAATAGTGGTCAGTGGTCCGTGGTTAGTGGTCAGAAAATACCAAAACCGATAGGTTTGTTTTCTTTGCATTTACTGACCACTGACCACTGACCACTATTCGGACGTTGTTTGCGGTGTTTCCTCATGCTTAGGAGGCTCGGTGTGCGCGGCGACATCTGCCCTTGAAGCGGGTTCATCTTGAGGGAGTTCTTTGCTGCCGACGATGGTCAGATTCAAGCCGATTTGAACGGCAACATCCACGCCGTCGATTTTGATAGTCGTCTTCCCATTGAGATACCAGCCGAGCGAGCCTGTGGAGAAAACTTTCACAGGAACCTGCATTGGTGAGCCGTCAATACTGATGGAAACCGGTTTTGCGCCTGCCGAGAACTGTTGACGAGTGATCGGGCAGGTTGTCTTCTTCGCCATCAGAGATTTCCTCCGTGAGAGCGCGAGCATTCATCCAAAACTGGACGGAAGCCGGCAAATGAGTTTTTCAGCCACGTCGCGTGATTTTATGGAAAGTGGAGCAAGAGCATTACCCCCTAACGCTGCAACGATGAAGAAATTGTACAAACCGAATTCGTTCGTCAAGGCCGATGTGAGTTGGAAGTTAGGAGTTAGGAGTTAGGAGTTGGGAGTTGGCATGTCTGTGGAGCGGATGGATTTTCCTTGCGATTCCGAATCAAACCCTTCACAATTATGAATGAACATCTCTTTGGTCTTTTGAATCTCCACTCCATTTCTCGGAGGACGATCGATGCGAAAACGACACCTATCAGTCTTGGCGGCATTGTTGATCTTCCCTTCCCTCGTCGTCGCTTGCCTGTGGGATTACGCTACCCTCCAACAAGAGCGGAGCCGATTCCCCTCTGTGCTGAAAGTGATCACCGGTAAGTTCTCTCGCCATTCCAAAGAGTTCTATGAGTGGCGCATTCAGGACCGTTTGAAAAAGCTCGAATACGATCCCAACAACCTTGCCTGGGTAGTGTTGACATTCCAGCCGTGAAACTGGAGAGGCTGGGTTTAGGTTAACAGCGTCACGAGTGCGGTGAAAGCCACGAATCCCAGAAAATTTCGTGCCGTTTTCTCGTAACGCGTTGCCACTCGGCGGGACTGTTTCATGATATTGATCATCCGCTCCACGATGTTGCGTTGCTTATAGGTCTCTGTGTCGTATTCGCGTGGTTCGACGCGATTGCTGCGCGGCGGAATGACTGCTTCCGCGCCCTTCGCTTCGATCGTCGCCACGAACTCGTCGCTGTCATAGCCCTTGTCGGCGAGAACTTTCTGTGGATCGCTGCCTTCCAGCAGAGCCGGTCCTTGTTTGACATCATGATTTTGGCCCGGCGTCAGAAGAATCTTCACAGGCTCGCCGACACCATTGCACGAAACGTGAATCTTCGTGCTGAATCCGCCGCGCGAGCGTCCCAGGCACTCGGCCTCGGCGTTGCTGCCCTTGGCACCTGCGGAATGCTGATGGGCACGAATTACCGTGGAATCCACCATCAAAACTTCGACGTCGGGATCTTTCAACAGATCCATGATTTTGGGGAACACGCCATTCTTGCACCAGCGATTGAATCTCTGAAACATGCTGTTCCACGGGCCGAACCGTTCCGGCAAATCACGCCAAGGAGCGCCGGTCTTGGCGATCCAAAAGATGGCGTTGATGAACAGGCGATTATCCTTAGCGGTCGCACCGGGATCGCCTTCCTTGCCCGGCAAGTGGTCCTTGATAATGTTCCATTGCTCATCACTGATTTCGTGTCGTCGCACCATGGGTATCAAGCCTCGCGTGTTCGGTTCCATGATTGAAGGCAACCGTCATGGCTGCCAACCAATCGTAGGAATCCGGCGAGGCGAAATAGCTTTACCTATGCCGAAACTGCGTGGAATATTTTTCGTACAATGGGAAGCCCTTAACGATCAAGGAAGCGGCGAAATCTCGCGGCCGACGAAGCCTCCTTTCGCAGGTTCCGTAAATTGCCTGAGCGAATGTCAACACTGCCTAATACGATTAGCGGTTTCATATCGGTTAGTCTAATCCTATTTCAAACACCGGAGCGTTACGATGGAAAGCATCACGAAGAACCAACTCGATAGGCCTCGGCGGATTTTCCTCTGGGCGATCTTGTTCCTCCTGCCGTTTATCTTCCTGTTGGTTTCGCTGTGGGCGATGACCAAAGAGCACAATGCCCAACTCATGAAGATGACCGAGGAGCACAACGCTCAACTCCTGGACCAGACCAAATTACAAAACGCTCAGTTAACGGAAATGACGGAGCTGCATAACGCCCAACTCATGATGATAACCGAGGAGCACAACGCCCAACTCAAGAAAATGACTGAGGAATGCAACGCTCAACTGGCAGCACAGGCGTCCAGTTTTCAGAAACAGAAATGAGCGATAGCATGGCGGCAGGCTGGGGTTGAGTGTCAGTGCCTAGAAGATTGTGAGAAGCTCAATTAAATCCACTCGACTTCAGGGTCGCCCTCACGTACCTCACCGATTATAAAGTTGGGTACATCGAGACGACTGAGTCTTTCGCAGATACTGTCGGCATAGTAGGGAGCGACAATCAGGACGAAACCGATCCCCATATTGAAAACCCGATCCATTTCCTGTTGTTCGATGTTGCCGAGTTTCTGTAACCAGGTGAACACCGGCGGAACCGGCCACAAATCCCGCTTCAGGAAGACTCGCTTGCCGGGCGGCAGAATTCGGGGAATGTTATCGACCAGGCCGCCGCCGGTGATATGTGCAAGCCCGCGAATCACTCGCTTTTTCACGGGATAAGCCTGAATGACATTTTTCACCGGTTTCACGTAGATGCGTGTTGGAGTAAGAAGTGTCTCGCCGACAGTGCTTCCCAGCGCTTCCACCGTGTCGCCAACCTTAAAACCGCAATGCTCGAAGACCAGCTTGCGGACCAGACTAAAACCATTCGAATGCACGCCGCTGGATGCCAAACCGATCACCCGATCGCCGACCTGGATATGTTTGCCATCAATGACCCTGTCTCGTTCGACTACCCCCACGCAAAAGCCGGCCATATCGAAATCGCCGGGCTGATAGACATCGGGCATGATCGCCGTTTCGCCGCCAGTCAGCGAACATTCCGCCTCTCGACATCCTGCGACAACACCTTCCACGAGAGCGCGGGTCAACGCGTGATCGTCCTTGTGCATGGCGATGTAGTCGAGGAAGATGAGAGGCTCGCCGCCCGTGCAAATGCAGTCGTTCACCGACATCGCGACCAGATCGATGCCGACGGTATCGTACTTCTGCATGGTCGAGGCAATTTTCAACTTGGTGCCGACGCCGTCGGTGCAAGTTACGAGAACCGGTTTGCGGTACTTTTTGGAGAATAGCCAGCGATCGTAATCGAGCGCGAACAGGCTGGCGAAACCGGTGCTGCCTTTGCCGCCGGCGCGGGGAGGAAATGGATCCGGCAGAACGTGGAATGGATCGTGGGTACTGCGAATGAGATGGCCAATATCGCCGATCGATTCGCCATAGGCTTCGCGGTCCAAGCCGGCACGTTTATAGGTCCAGGGATCGTCGGCCATCGGTAGACCTTGTGAAAATCAATGGTGCTCAGCCATTACGATAGGAGCCTGGGAGCTTCATGGCTTGACGCGGCGTTCCTCTTCGAGCAATTCTCGAACTCTGTCGGGGTGGTGTTCGGTGTAGCGCGCGATGCCCGAAAAAAACAACAGCAATTGTTCCGCGCCTTGCTCAGCCATTTTCGGGGCGGTGGGGCCAAGGATCCGAGTCGCCAAAACAGCGAACTTGCTATCGGTTTGCAAATAGATTTCCACTTGATGACGAATAGAGACATCCCCATCCGCATCCTTCTTGGCGCGATGCTGCAAAACGGCAACCGCCCGGACGGGAATCAGAGGCAGCAGTGCGCCCGGCCGAACCTTACCCTCAGCGTACCAGAGCCGGCCGTCGCCGTTTTTCGCGACTGCACGCCAAACCAATTCGCTCCCCTGTTCATCCTGCCACATGAAGCGCCCGCCATCCAAGGCCCGGATGTCGATTGCAGCAATCTTTAACCGTTTCCAGGCCAAGGTTGTGCGCTCGGGATGGTCGAGCAGCCAATGATACATTTCTATTGAGGCACGGAATTCTTCAATGGGTGCAAGCGCCGTCAGGTTCGGTTGCTGCATCACTTTCAAGATCGAATCCTGCCAGCTCTTCGGGAGGGTTTCGAGCGAGATGGGCATAGCAAGTCGAGAAGAACGGGTCATCGAAGACGATCCCGAACGTGGCGTATCACCACGAGGAATTCCAGAACTTGCGAAGGGATCTTCTGCCCGAACATTCGAGATTGCCCCGTTTACCAGCATTCCCAAAAACGCGATGAAAACGGGAAGAAATCGCCCGGCATCCATGCGTATCCTCCTTGGAATGCCCATTTTCCGTATCTGCTTACGCTCCTCCACAATCATCGAACCGATTTGGTGGTTAGCATGAAGGAATCTGGACGGGGGAGGTAGTTCGTTAGGGTTTGCGTTGATCACATCATATTAAACGGATCGACGTCCACCTGAAACTCCACACCACTCGGTGGGCGCACCACATTGAGAACCTCGCGCAGAACCTGATGCAATAGCCCAGCGCTCACCGACTGCAACTGGAAATGGAATCGATAATGGTTATTGAGCCGATATACGGGAGCCTCCGCCGGACCCAGTAGACGCATCCCAGGCGAAGCCGGCGGCTGCCGATCGGGCCGGCGCAGCGCCTCCCGGAAGGCCCCCGCAAGTTGATCCGCGAATTTTCCTGCCGATTCCTCGTGCTCACTTCGGATAATGAGCCGAATGAGCCGTTGGTAGGGCGGGTAAAGATGTTCCTTGCGATGGTTCAGTTCCATTTCGGCGAATCTCAGATAGTCGTGATTTGCCGCCAGGCGGATGCAGGGATGGTCGGGTGTGAAAGTTTGAATCAATACTTTTCCGCCCAGATCGCCCCTTCCGGTTCGCCCCGCAACCTGGGCCAGCAACTGAAAGGTTCGCTCGCCCGAACGAAAATCGGGAAGATGCAGCCCCACGTCGGCATTGATGACTCCGACGAGCGTCACATTCGGGAAGTCAAGCCCTTTCGCGATCATCTGCGTGCCGACGAGAATATGAATCCCACCTTCCCGGAAGGCATCGAGAATCCGCTGATGCGACCCCGGGCGCTGAGTGGTATCGCTGTCCATGCGCTGAACGACCTTATCGGGGAATTTCTCCACGATCTCGGCCTGTATTTTTTCCGTTCCCTGTCCTTGATAACGGATCGATGGCTGACTGCAAGCAGGACATTGTTGATAGGGAGGTTCCTCATATCCGCAATAGTGGCACAACAACGACGAACGCTGCCGATGAAAGGTCAGGGCAAGATCGCAGTTTTTGCAAGTCGCAACGTAACCGCAATCCGGACAGTGAACGTGAGTGGAAAAACCGCGGCGATTCAACAATAACATCACCTGTCCGCCGGCCGACAGCGACTCGCGCATGGCCCGTTCAAGCGATGGGCCGATGGAGCTGAATTTTCCTGAAGAACGGGCCTCGTGTCGTAAATCGATCAGTTTCACTTCGGGCAATGGACGTTCCAGTACGCGACTCGGTAACGTCAAGAGTTTGTAATGATCGCGCTCGGCGTTGTGCCAGCTTTCGAGCGAAGGCGTCGCCGACCCCAACACGATCGGGATATTTTCCAGCTTCGCCCGCATCACCGCCACGTCGCGGGCGTGATAGCGCGGCGTCGATTCCTGCTTGAAAGTGGTCTCGTGTTCCTCGTCGATGACGATCAGGCCAAGTTTGCGCGTCGGGGCAAAGACTGCGCTGCGGGCGCCGACGACGACTTGCACATGTCCGGCGGCGATGCGCCTCCAGTGACCGCCGCGCTCGCTGTCGGCGAGATGACTGTGCATCACGGCGACTTCGCCGCACCGGCCCCGGAAACGCTCGAATCGTTTGCGGCGTCAGGATGATTTCGGGCACCAGAACGATCGCCTTTTTCCCTTGCCTCACCACTTCCTCGATGGCGCGCAGATAAATTTCGGTTTTGCCGCTGCCGGTGACGCCGTGCAGCAAAAAGGCTTGATAAGTGTTTTGTTGCAGGGAGTGGAGAATCGGTTCAAATACCGTCTCCTGATCGGCATTCAGTGCGATTGAAACGGGTGCAACCTGTTCGACACCGGCAAAAATCGGCATCTTCTCAACCCGCTCGGAAAACTTGCGGATCATTCCTTTGACCAGTAGAACCGTAATCGGACCTGCCCCACATTTTGCCGATTTCATGAGTTGTCGTAGCTCGATGGGGTGGCCTTCCTTGCGGAGTTTGTCGAGCGCATTTGCGTCTGTTTTGGGGTCAGCGCCGGCAATGGATCGTGTAATTCGTTTTCAGGAATGGCTTCGAGAAAGATGCTTTCCCGTGTGCCGGCCTGATCGCGCACTCCTGCTGGAAGCACCGCCTGCAAGACTTGCCCCCAGCCGCACAGGTAGTAATCGGCCATCCAGCGCGTTAGCCGAAGGATTGGATCGGTAAGTAAAACTTCATCGTCGAGAACCCGCAGGATCGATTTCACTTTGCGGACCGGGCGATTGGAAGTGACTCGAACGCAGAAACCTGCCGTGGCGCGATCACCTTTCCCAAACGGCGCTTCCACGCGCTTGCCGACGCTGATGCTCGCTTCCAATTCCGTCGGAACGGCATAAGAATAGGCGTGATCGAGGGGCCGATCGAAGACAATCTCAGCGAATAGAGTTGCTTCAGGAGCAAGCTCCGCATCCGGAATCGGATCGCTTTCGCCGAAAAGATTGGGAGATAAAGTCATGGTGGTATTCATGATTTTAGCGTACCCAGTCCGGGAAGGGAGGTGCAATGTTCGTAGGCCCAATGATTCATAGCCACTTCCAGTTATGCCGTGTAAAAGTCTTCAACCACTTTTCCTCGACGTACTCGAAGTCGCCGCCGTGAATCCCCCATCGTAGAATCCCGACACTGCCTGGTTCCGCGCTGCCACCTTCTCCCCAAAGGTCCATTCCAGCCAGGTGATAAACTCGCCAAAAACGAGATAGGTAGAAGGTTCCACGAACAAATCTCCTCGATAACTTTCAATGTATAAATGACGAATGGGTGCGAAACAGGTTCAGAAGCGATCTTCGTGCTATAGTGATAGGATCAAATTTGGAGACTGACTGTGGTGTCGAAGGTATTACCGAATCGGCCGCGCCATTTACACGTGTTCGGCATCATTCTGTTGTTGGTCGTGGTTACACTGGTGATCTTTCTGTTCGCCGTGACGATGGAGGCCATCGTACCGGGAACCGGCGTGGTGACATCGCGCGGCATTGCGGTACTGCGGGCACCGGAAGCAGGAACCTGGGAGTTGAATCCTGAATTTCTTATTGGAAGCGAAGTCCCCGGTGGGGCCGTTGTTGGCCGCATCCAAAGCGGTTCATCGAATTTCCAAATCAAGACGCCGGACTCAAGACGGCGCTGGTTGATCCTCGAAACTCCGACAACCAACGGCCATCTGGTGCTTGCAGGAGAGCAACTCGTGTCGCTCGCACCGTTGGAGGACGAAGGTGATCGAATCGCCAATCTTGAAGTCCGACTGGAGATCGATGAAAAACTGTTCGGCGATGTGCGGGTCGGTCAGGACGTTCGGCTTCAGAGCAACATGCACAGCTATCGGGCATACGGTGCCGCGAGCGGAAAGGTCGATCGTCTGGAACCGATGGGGGAGCCTGGACCGAATGGAAGCCGGCGGTTTCATGCCTGGGTGCGTGTGGAGAATAGCCCGTTTCCAATGTTGATCGGCGGCAGCGTCAAGGCCGAATTGATCGTGGGGCAGAAGAAGACGTATCAGATCATTTTGGAGCATTGAACCATAATGACAGCAATTAACGATAAAGTCAGAAAGAACGCAGAGAAGACATCACACCGCGTGTGAATAGTAAGCGAGGCAAAACCGTTTACTTACTTCAGATTCAGGCTCGGTCAGCGTTTCTCTGTGTCCTCTGTGCCTCTGTGGTTAGCATGCAATTGGTATTTCCTATTTGCGTTTTTGTTTCCCTGTTCTCTTCTTCGGTTCCTCAAATACCCGCAACCATTCGGCCATCTCGGCTTCGGTCGCATCCTCCAGTTTTTCGGGTTCCTCTTCAATGGGGGCAGCATCCGGAACACGGGTTTCAGAATCGACCAGCCAGTCGAGATAGCGCTGGCAAGTCCAGGCCAAACATCCGTGACGTCCGGCCGCTTGCTGAATTCGGGTATCGTTGGAAATCACTGCCAACTCGGATGGATGTCTTTCCGATCCGATCATTTCCTCAATCCGGTCGTCAGCTGTTTGTTGATGCGAAAAACCGATATGCAGGTTTCGATACGCTTCATCCGGGCTGGCACGCGAAACGTGATGGGCATCGAAAATGATCCAGACATCCCCGGCGGTTGGGCCGTGAACTCCGCGAGCCAATCGAGCATGCGCAGTCGAGATCGTTCCCAGCTCACGCCGGAGGAGGGTTTGGCCGCCCAACCTATCGCGTGAAGCAAATTATAGCCGTCGATCAAGAATCTCATGGCGGGTCAAACTGCTGAAGAATTGAGCCAATAGAAAAAGAGGCGTAGCGCGCGCTACGCCTCTATCTATGATAACGGCCGAAGGAACGACCGGTTCAGCAGATTCTTTGGGATTTGCAAAATCGATTCGATCTTACTCTTCAACATCAGGGGGCTTCGAGGACTCATCCATTGGCTTGGGATCGCTGCTGGGGATTCGATATTCTTCCGATAGCCATCGGCCCAAATCGATTCTTCGACAACGCGGGCAACAAAACGGATAATCGGGCCATTCCGCCCAGTGCCCCGGCATTTCCCTATCGCATATCGGACACCGCACCTTATTCATCGTCTCTGCTCGCGCCAAACTTCGGAGTTTTTCCGAAACTGCTGTCTTTCATCACTTTCCTGAACTATCTGTCTTTGTCGATTCGCTCGGACTTGCGTAGTTCCCCCGCTTGCCGGTTTTTCCGCCGTTTTCTCGGCGGGTTTGGCCGCATCCCCTTCGGCTTTCGCCGAACTCTTGTACGATTCGCTCCGATAATCGGTTTCGTAGAAACCGGAACCCTTGAAGAGGATCGCCGCACCCGTGCCGAACAAACGACGCAAGGTTTCCTTGCCGCAAGATGGGCAGGTTTTCAAAGCATCTGCTGAAAAGGATTGAAATTCTTCAAAGCGATGACCGCAGTCGTCGCATACATAATCGTAAGTTGGCATATACGAAACCCGAGGTTTATAGGTCGAATCGTGATACATTGAAGCGTTCCAGCGTCTCAGAAGTCAATAAACAAGGACCGCATCGAACCAATTACAGAGAAAATCTTCCTATTCCACGATATGGATTCGTTCCAAATTGTCGTGGACACCACCGAACATGGAGAGTTGACTTCTGAGTTACTTGGGACTTTGGCTTACTTGGAAGTTGCGATCACAACACTCGCGGGTCGAAGCACGCGATCGTGGATCATGAAGCCACGCTGCAATACTTGCGACACCGTGTTGGGAGGGTAATCGCTGCTGGGCTGCATTTGGACTGCCTGATGCAGGTTCGGGTCGAACGGCTGTCCAAGCGCTTCGATCGCCACAACTGCATGTTGTTTCAATATCCCCAACAACTGAGCTTGCGTCGCCAAAACACCTTTCACGAGGCCGCTGTTTTCCCCGGCTTCCGTGGCAGCGGCAAGGGCGCGATCGAGATTGTCCAGGGCGGGGAGAAGATCGCCAACGAATTTTGCGTGAGCAAACTTGCGTTCCAGTTCCAAATCGCGGTTACCGCGCCGGCGAGAATTTTCGTATTCCGCAAGTGTCCGCAACAACTCATCGCGCTTCTGCTCGGATTTCAACAGTTGCTCCTTCAAGGACACATTCTCATCCGTCGAAGGTTCGGTCTGTTCGGGCGTTGTCATGTTTTCGGTTGCCATAGAAAACGATTCCTGCGAATGTCCGTTCGTGGTAGCCGAATTCGCCAGAATTCGGGTTTTGGCGGGTACCCCGAATTCTGGCGAATTCGGCTACACAAGAAAAACTTGATAACCGGAAGAGTAGGGCGGGTCGAGGCTTTGCGAGGGCCGCCGTGACTCTGCCCACACACGGCGGGCCTCGCAAAGCCTCGACCCGCCCCACCAAAGGCGCTGGAACTTATTTTTGTTCGGCCTCGGAGCCAAAGAGAGTCTTGAGTTTTCCCAGAAAACCCTTCCGCGTGGGCGAAACATCCTTGTGTTCGAGTTCCGCCAGCTCTCTGAGCAATTCTTCTTGTCGTTTACTCAACTGTTGCGGGGTTTCGATGACCACCATGACCCGTAGATCGCCGCGCCGGGTGCTGCTCATTGCTGCACCGCGCCGATCGACCCGCAATTCGGGCATCCCTTCACCGGGCACACGCAATTCGGTGTGGCTCTGGGTTCCTCGCGGTATCGTTAGCTTCGCTTTGCCGGTGAGAGTCGGAATTTCGACGGTCGTGCCCAGGGCCGCCTGACTGTAACTGATCGGGATCGCACTCAACAAATGAACCCCATCGCGTTGAAAATCGGGATTTTCTGCGATGCGAACCACCAATTCAAGATCGCCTCTGGGGGCACCGGGCTGTCCGGCATCACCCTCACCGCCAACGAGCAGCCTTAAACCGGTGTCTGCGCCGGCGGGCACTTTGACTTCGACTTCGCGGGTTACCTCCACTCGGCCATCACCGCGGCAAGCGTGACAGGGATCGGAAAGCACCGATCCCTCACCTGAGCAGCGCGGACAGGTTTGGCGGACCTCAAAGAAGCCCTGGCGTTGAACGTATTCGCCTCGACCTTGACACTGCACGCAGGTCATCCGTTTGCCGGATTTGGAGCCGTTACCGGAACAATCCGGGCATAGCTCCTTTCGGCGCACATGGATTTTCGTGTGATATTCTGCGATGACTTGGTGCAATTCGAGGTCGATGATTTGGCGGCGACCATCGCCACGACGGGCACCTCCGGGTTTTCTGCGTCCTCCACCCCCTCCACCACCCATGAAAGCGCTGAAAAGGTCGGTGACGAGATCGGAAAAGTTGGAAGCTGCCCGGGCCAAAACCACCGCCCGAATCATCCAAACCGGCATGCCCGTAGCGATCGTATCGTTCGCGTTTTTCAGCGTTGACGAGGACTTCGTGAGCTTCGGTCACTTCTTTGAATTTGACTTCGGACTCTGGATCGCCGATGTTCCGATCCGGGTGATATTGACGGGCCAGTTTTCGGTAAGCTTTTTCAATATGATTTGTGTCCGCATTTCTATCGACGCCGAGAACTTCGTAGTAATCGCGCTTACCGGCCATTGTCATCTCCAAGAATGGTTCCAAGTTCCAGGTTCCAAGTTGAAAACCATTAACCCTTACGGGTTTTCAACTTGGAACTTGGAACCTGAAACTTGGAACCATTAAAACTATGCGATCGAGCCGGTGATTTTGCTCTTCTTGTCATCTTCATCGATCTTCGTGACCATTACCTCGGTCGTGAGCATCAATCCGGCGATGCTTGCTGCATTCTGCAGAGCGGAGCGCGTTACACGGGTCGGGTCAACGATACCCGCCTGGTACATGTCCACGTACTCGCCCGTATTGGCATTGTAACCGATATTCGGACTCTGTTCACCCCGAATCAGAATCTCGTCGGCAACAACCGCGCCATCCACGCCGCCGTTTTCAGCAATGGTGCGAACCGGCTTGGTCAACGCCCTTGCCACGATCTCCGCACCGATCCGCTCATCGCCTTCCAATTTCTTGGAGGCGTCGTAGGCAACTTTGACGCATCGCAAGAGCGCCGTGCCGCCCCCAGGTACAATTCCTTCCGCAACCGCCGCTCGTGTTGCGTGAAGAGCATCTTCAACCCGGCCCTTGGTCTGCTTCATTTCCGCTTCCGTCGCAGCACCCACCCGAATGATCGCGACGCCACCCGTTAGTTTTGCGAGCCTTTCGCTGAATTTCTCCTTGTCGTATTCCGACTCGGTTTGGTTCATTTGCGTACGAATTTGGCTGATACGGTCGGTGATCTTCTTTTTGTCGCCTTCGCCGTCGATGATGGTGCAGCTTTCCTTCTCGACCACGATCCGCTTGGCCTTGCCGAGTTGATCGAGCGTGACGTTTTCGAGCTTGATTCCAAGGTCTTCACTGATGAAAGTGCCGCCCGTGAGCGTGGCAATATCGCCGAGCATCGCTTTGCGACGATCGCCGAAGCCGGGAGCCTTCACGGCAACGACTGGGAAGCCATTTTGCAGACGATTCACAACCAGAACCGCCAGGGCTTCGCTCTCGACATCTTCGGCGATAATCAAGAACGGCTTTTGCGTTCCGTGGACTTTCTGCAACAAGGGCAGCATGTCGCGGACGTTGGCGAGTTTCTTCTCGTAGATCAGGATGATCGGGTTATCGTATTCAACCTTCAGGTCGGCAGAACCAACCGCGAAGTAAGGAGAGATATAGCCCTTGTCGAACTGCATACCTTCAACGAACTCGAGAGTCGTCTCGGAGGTTTTACCCTCCTCAACGGTGATGACGCCATCCTTACCGACCTTCTCGAAGGCATCGGCCATCAACTTGCCGATCACCGGATCGTTATTCGCAGAAATCGAGGCGACTTGCGCCATCTGTTCCTTGGTGGTGAGCCGTTTGGTAAATTGAGTTCCCAGAGCGTGGACGACCGCATCAACGGCTTTGTTGATGCCGCGTTGAACGGCCATCGGGTTGGCTCCGGCAGTGATATTGCGGAGACCTTCCTGATAGATCGCCAGTGCCAGAATGGTCGCGGTGGTAGTGCCGTCTCCTGCCGAATCGCTGGTCTTCTGAGCGACGGCATTGACGAGCTTCGCGCCCATGTTTTCAAACGCATCGGGCAGATCGATTTCCTTGGAAACGGTCACACCATCCTTGGTGACGGTGGGCCCGCCAAAGGATTTATCGATAATGACGTTTCGCCCGGTCGGCCCGAGGGTAATGCCAACCGCGTGAGACAGTTTTTCTGCCCCGGCCAGCAGTTTCTTGCGAGCGTCGTCGGTATAAAGCAGTTGCTTTGCCATGAGTGATGGTCCCTTAATTAGGCGAGTTTGGCGAGGATATCGCTTTCCCGCAGAATCTTGTATTCTTTGTCGTCTACTTCGACTTCGTTGCCGGCATATTTGCCGTACAGCACTTCATCGCCAACTTTGACGGCCAGCGCGATTCGATTTCCGCTATCGTTGAGTTTGCCGGGACCGGCAGCGACGATTTTCCCACGTTGGGGCTTCTGCTTAGCCGTATCCGGCAAGAGAATGCCACCGGCGGTCTTCTCTTCAGCTTCAAGAGGCTCAATTACAACGCGATCATCGAGAGGTTTGATCTTCATCTTTGTGCTCCAGTGCTTATTTGGAGTGGTCGGTGGTGAGTTGTGAGTGGCCAGCAAATGCCTGAAAGTTATTGTCTTTGGATTTACTGACCACTGACCACTGACCACTGACCACTGGTGAGAGTTACATCATTCCCATTCCGCCCATGCCACCCATTCCGCCCATGCCACTCATTCCGCCCATGCCATCCATGCCGCCGCCATGATGGTCGTGATGGTCGTGGCCTTCTTTCTTCGGCTCCGGGATGTCCGCAACGATCGTTTCCGTTGTGAGGAGCAAGCAAGCCACGCTCGCACCGTTTTGCAGGGCGCTGCGAGTCACTTTCACCGGATCGATCACGCCCGAAGAACGCATGTCTTCGTAGGTGTCGGTATCGGCGTTGTAGCCCCAGTTGCTCTGACCCTTGCGAAGGATCGTGGCAACGACGACTGTGCCATCCTTACCCGCGTTCTCCGCGATAAGGCGGGCCGGCATCTCCAGTGCCCGAGACAACACGCGGACTCCGTAAGCTTCATCACCATCCAATTTCAGCGATTCCAGGGATTTGCGGACGTTCAAAAGAGCCACGCCACCGCCCGGAACAGTGCCTTCCGCAATGGCAGCTCGGGTTGCGTGGAGAGAATCCTCGTAAAGAGCTTTGCGTTCCTTCATCGCGGTTTCGGTTGCACCACCGACTTTGATTTGAGCAACGCCTCCGGCCAGCTTGGCGAGCCTCTCTTGGAGTTTTTCGCGGTCGTATTCGCTCTCGGTCTTGGTGATCTCCTTGCGAATCAACTCCGCACGTCCCTCGACGGCTTTCTTGTAGCCGGCACCTTCGGTGACGGTCGTGTTCTCGGCGTCAATCTTGATCTTCTTGCAGCGGCCCAGGTCTTCCAGCTTGACGTTTTCGAGTTGAATGCCCAGATCTTTGAAGATCGCCTTGCCGCCCGTGAGAGTTGCAATATCTTCGAGCATCGCCTTGCGACGATCGCCATAACCAGGGGCCTTGATGCCGCAGACCTGCAAGATACCCTTGAGTTTATTGAGCACTAGAGTCGCCAGGGCTTCGCCTTCGATATCCTCGGCGATGATGACCAGAGGCTCCTTCTTTTTGGAGATCAATTCCAGGAGCGGAATCAACGTCTTCACGTTGTTGACTTTGTCTTCAAAGATCAGGATGTAGGGGTTCTCGAATTCGCAGGTAACCGATTCTGCGTTGTTGACGAAGTGCGGCGACAGATAGCCGCGATCGAATTGCATGCCCTGAACGACGTGGACTTCCGTTTCCGCTGTCTTGCCTTCTTCGATGGTGATGACACCATTGGAGGCACCCACTTTTTCCATCGCTTCCGCGAGCTTCTTGCCGATTTCCTTGTCGTTGTTGGCCGCAATCGTGGCGACTTCAGTGATCGCCTTCTTGTCGTTCGGATCGATCTTCTTGGCCGACGACTTCAATTCTTCGACGATTTTGTCGACACCCTTCTGAATGCCACGCACCAAACCCATCGGGTCGCTGCCGGAGGCAACAGCCTTCAGACCTTCGCGATAGATGAATTCGGCGAGGACCGTGGCCGTCGTCGTCCCGTCACCGGCGACGTCGGACGTTTTGGAGGCAGCTTCTTTGACGAGTTGTGCCCCCATGTTTTCGTAGGGACATTTGAGATCGATATCCTCGGCGACGGAAACGCCGTCCTTGGTGATGGTTGGGCTTCCCCAACCTTTGTCGAGAATGGCATTCCGGCCGCGCGGCCCGAGGGTAGCGCGGACGGCACGAGCCAGTTTGGAAACACCGGAGAGCAGCTTTTGACGAGCTTCGTCGGCGTAAGACAGTTGTTTGGCACCCACTTCGCGGTCTCCTTCAAGATGCTCGCAATGGAGCGAGAGTCAGTCGGCGCAGTTCTTAATGTCCCCAACATTGAGCAACCCGCGTGCCGTGAACATAGTCGTTCTTAAGTTGCTAACTTGAAAGAAGTTGCGAAAATGAGTGCGTTTGAGAAAGCAGATTTGCTGCCACTTTGGCAGTGGTGAGATTTCGGTACGCGACGAAGTTGACAGGTGCGTTGGAGCTTAGAGGAGACTGTGCTATACCCACTTGCGCTGAAACTGCCGAACCTCCCGCGGTGTCAGGCCAATGTCCAGGTGAGGTTGCAACTCGTACACCGCCAGATCGCAACCGATCTCGAACGGAAATCTGCCGGCGCTGTCAGGCCAAAACACCTGCATCGCCTCTAACTCACCCATGCGACCAATGTTCCTCACAAAGCCCATCGCGAATCCAAGATACAGAGGGTGCTGCGTTGGGTGAACTCGGCGGAAGCCCACTCGGTGTTCGTTTCCATTCAAGTTGACCACTTTCACACCAGGTTCGCCGTACGATTTCCCGTCGCGGATGTCCCGAATCAAGCCCGAGAATAGTGCATGAGCATTGGAGTCGTCGAGTCCGAAGATGATGAACTCGGGGTGGTGACAGGTTTGCATCAGACCGATTGTGTAGAGAAAGGGCGGCTCGTGGTCGTTAACATTTGCGGCGAACCAGCCATATTTTCGCACAGTTTCAGCGATCTCTTCGTCCATTGACTCTCCGTTCGCTGAGTTTCTGCTCGGTGATTTCAAAGAATTGCAAGAAGATCCGGCCACGACTTCATTTCGGCAACCGAGTCGATCATTCGTCCCAGACGATCAAGATCGGTGATTGTCTCGAAAGCTTGAATGGTGACGGCATCAGGTTCGCCAATGTATTTTCGCCCAAGTCGAAGCAATACTTGGCGACGGTTGGTGCGCCTTCCTTGATCATATCCCTCTTCAAAGATGCTCTCCGCGATGGTTTGGCTCATGTTTTTGATCTCGCACTTGTTTTTCCGATTTCGTCAATTGCTTCGCCACCCTGACCTGAGGCCGAGTGTGGCCCAAATCCTTTTTCGGAAATTCAGGAAATGGCCATTAGATCCGACCACGATTTCTGTTCGGCAACCACTTCGATCATTCGTTCCAGCCTTTCGAGATCCTTGATCGTATTCAGAACCTGAATCGTCGCTGCTTCGGGTTCGCCCAGATATTTTCTGCCCAAGCGTAGCAAAACCTTGTGGAGGGTTGTGAGGCTGCCTTCTTCAAAAATACTATCCGCAATTGTTTGGCCCATATTCTTGATCTCCCGTTTTCGCTCTTCTTCTTGAATGTGCTGTTCCGCCAACGATTGCCAGCGCCCTCGTTCTTGCTTGGGACGGCGATTGTGCGCCCATCCGATTAGAAATTCTACCAAATCCTGCCAGCGCGTGTGATTCGATTCGTAGAGAGGATTCAACTTTTGCAGGATGCTGCAAAAGACACCTTCCAGGTTCGCCGAAGGTTCTTGGGCGGCACGGAGAATTGCCAGAACTTGCATGAACGCGTCTGTGGCTTGGAGCAGTTGGTCCGAGCCGTGCCCAGCAAGTTCCCAGTATTGTGGCGACCAATTTGGCGCAAATGGAACGAATGCCGTTGGTTCACCAATGAGTTCATGCAAACTCCGAACGCTTCCCCAAGGACGTGGCCCCGTGAACATTACAACCGGCAAGATTGGTGTCAACCGAAACGGTTCCGTCCGTTCATCTCTTGTTTCATAAAGTCGATATTCCCATTCCCAATAACTGGCCGAATAGAAGAAACTCTTCAGCGGCGTGCGCCAATCCGGCTGCGTCTGATGTTCCAACAAGACACAGACGAATGCCAGCGTTTCTCGATCGGGGGAATCTCATAAATCAGATCGGCTTCTCGGCTGCGCCAATTCCCCAGAAAATACTCTCGTTTCGCGGGCCGCATTTTTTCAAATTGAAACCCCGGCACCAACATTGGCACGACATCGCCGAGAAAACCTCGAAGATTGTCGGGCTTTGACAGCAATTCCCCGAGTACCCGATCGAGGAAATCGCGAACTACAGGGGCTTCTCCAGCCATCAAAACTCCTTCAATCTTTCAATAAAGCAATGCCCGCAATTTATCGCGATACGCATCGGCCATCTCGCTCCGAACGCCGATAATCTCCCAGATCTTCACCATCAGTTCTCGAACCTCGGTTCGGGCCAATTCTCGATCCAGTTCGGCAGCGCCTAACAGCACCTCCAGAGCTTCCGGATACTTCTCCATCTTCGCCAGCAAGGAACCGAGATCATACCGAGCTTTGGCATTCTCCGGCTCCGCTGCGACTTTCTTTCGTAGAGCGGCCTCGTCACCTGTCGCCGCGCCCCCCTCTTTGCGAACGTCGAGGATTCGTCGCAGCCGTTCCGCCTCGATTCCGACATCGCCCACCACGCCAAGTTGCGACAAAAGGTGGCCGGCTTCTTCATCCATGTGCTGCCCAACGAGCACCCTGGCCAGACTTAATCGCGCAAATTCATTTTCGGCATTCTCCGCGATCTGTTTGCGATAGAAAGCCTCTGCTTCTTTCGGATGCGTGGTTTCCTTGGCTTGGATCTCTTTCAGAAGTTTCTCAGCTTCGCTCGGACTGATCTGCTTGATAAATTCGACGATCTGGTCCGTTGGCAATAATCCATTGAATCCATTGATGAGCTGGCCATCCTTGATGACGCGGACTGCCGGGATACTTTCTATTTCAAAGGCCCCGGCGAGTTGCTGCGCTTCCTCGACGTTGATCTTCGCAAGCACGAAAACCCCGGCTTTTTCTTTCGCCATTGCTTCAAGAATGGGCCCAAGCGTCCGGCAAGGTTCGCACCATTCCGCCCAAAAATCGACCACAACAGGCATCGTTCTGGAGCGTTCGATGATTTCGATTTCGAAGTCGGCTTCGCCGACTTCGATAACCCATCCCGTCAATGAAGCATCGCGCATGAGAGAATTCCTAAGCGGTCATGCCGCCATTCGATGAAGTTCAGTTCACGACATTGAGCAGAGGCTGGCCGAGGAGCGCTTTTCGACAGGCTTCAGAGCCTTTGATGCGCATATCCATCAACCCTTCCTCCGAGTAAAAGGCCGAGTGCGGATTGACAATCAGGCGATGGTGCGCTGGATGTTTGGGATCACGCCACGCCAGAATAAGGGGATCATCCTTGGCAGGGGGCTCCACGGCGAGCACGTCGATCGCTGCTCCTGCCAACTGTCCCGAAGCGATCGCACCGGGAATTGCCGAGGTATCTACGATCGCGCCGCGCGCGGTATTGACGAGGAAAGAACCACCCGGCATTTTTGCGATCGCTGCCGCATCGATCAGGCCCTTGGTAGCGGGAGTCAAGGGGCAGTGCAGGCTCAGGACAAATGAAGCACTCAGCAATTCATCCAGAGTATCGACGCGCTGAATCCCCAGCGCCTTGTCGTATCCATCCGGTTTCAGGGGATCGTAGAAGCGAACATCCATGCCGAGCGCTTTGTGCGCAGACCGGCCGCCGTGCCAATTCGCCCCAACCCAACGATGGCGAAAACCCGCCCACGCAGACGATAAAGCGGCGCGAAATGCGTGTACATCCACGAAACAGCGGTGTCGCCTCGGAGCAATGAGTTGATTTGGTTGATCCCGCGCGTCAGAGCAAGAGTCAATCCGATTGCAGAATCGGCGACTTCCTCAGTGCCGTAATCCGGGACATTGGCAACCGGTATCCCTCGTTCCCTCGCTAATCGATAATCGACGTTGTCGTAGCCGACGCCGCAACGCACGATCAGTTTGCAGTGTTTGAGACGTTCGATGGTGAATCGACTCAAGCCGATGTTGTGGTAGATCATCACGGCATCGGCATCTTCGATCTTGCCGACCAGATCTTGTTCGGAATGGCTGTCGATGGCCGTGATCGTAGCCATGTCGCCGAGAATACGATGTTCCGGCTCCAGTGCGCCTGCGATGAAGTCGGTGATGACAACTTTGAAACGCGAATTCATAACGTCCGTAAACAGGAAGCCACGCAGTGGAGAGCGTGGCGGAGGGTTACGAATCTTTTGACTACGCCAAAGACGATGCAGCGGAGTGTGATAAAGTTGTACTGACTTAGGCTGGAAAATCATGTCCAGCAGGCCGGTACAAAGGGGAACCGTCATCCGGGGACCGGACCGAGCCTAGCTCATTCAGCACCCGCAAGTTCAATCTCTTCTTCAAGGTCATCAAAGACAACTTTGAGGACGAGACGCCCGCCAAGCGCCTGAGCATAGCTCTGGAGGGTAGCCACACGCGAGTCCTCTCTTCCCTCAAGTTTAGACACAGCAGCTTGGTTTACTCCCATCCGGCCGGCCACTTCTTCTTGCGACAGTTTTAGCTTTTGCCGAAGTTCCTTGATTCGGACCGCGTATGGCGGGACGGTCTCCATACGGTTCTTGAGCAGTTTCACGCTCCTCATCAAGGCAGCTTCAAGGTCGCTAAAGTGCTCATCTGCCGGTTCGCCGTAGCCGTGCTCAGCATCCGAAGTTAGCCTGAAGCCGCTCGTTTCACGCCAATCGATTGCGAGAAGATAGCCCCCAGGCAGTCGGATATCCATCGACCAAAAGCCCTTTTCGTGTAGCGGCTTCTCAAGAGTGATCTCGGCTTTCCGGAAGAAGCATGAGAGGACCGCACGCAACAATTCGATTTGGTTCATGCTTGGTCATGAGAGATGAAGGGTGGCAACGCTTCAAGCTGCTCGTAGAAAAGGGCGATACGTTGATAAATGTCCATCGGATGATCTTCGGTGGAGGTAGTTTACTATAAGTCGCATCGAGTATTCCGTCAAGGGAATAATCGGCGTTTTATCGTGGGCTTATTCAGTTATTCCAGAGCCAGTTGGCTTGTTGCATGCGGAAGGAGCCGATTCGAGCAAGTGGCCTCTTCAAACCGATCTCTTCCGATCAACTTTTCTCCAAGATCAGATCCAAAACCCAGCAACCTCGAACATGAAGCCCGTTGCTGCGGCAATGGGAGACAACTTCCTCGTTGTCACAACCAGCATCCATCAGGGCATCGCCAAGTATCGGCATGGCGCATAAAATCCTCCGTCTGATACATTGTGTTCGCCAGATCTGTGAGATTTTGGCTACGCCAACGAGTGTTGAACTCGGCTCGACGTTTGGGGCCTGCAACATCTTGGTATATGCCGTCAATCGCCTGGCGAACGCTGAGCATGGTTTCCTGACCTCCTTCTGTCATGTCAACGTGGAGGGGTGCGCCAAAACTCCGAATTGCAAAAACGTGCGCGGCACGTTCAGCAGTCCAAATGTAGCGCTTTTCGGTTGCTGCCGATTCGATCGCCGACAAACCCTGAATGATGCAGGCCGTCTCAATTATAAGCCGATCGTTTTCGTCCTCATCTGATTCACTGGTTTCCAGCCCTATAGTCCTGTTGTGCTCGGCTTCGGCTCGAAAAGATCGCTCTCTTTCGGCACCGAGTTCTTCCACGCGATTCAATTGGTCGCGAAGAGATCGCCGGCTTCGCTTGAGTGCCGCCATTGACCGACCAGTCTCTGCATAGTTTTCAATTGTCACTAGCGCATCCTGAGGCAATGGACCAACCGCCCAGTTTGTCAATTGGCGACAAATAGCGGTCGCAACCAATCGGCCCTTTCGCGCACTTAATTCCTTAATGGCTGAGGCAAGCACTGAACCGACAAGCGGAAGACCCGGCAGAGCCCGCTTCAGAAGTGATTCGCCTTCTTTCGTGAGGGCGCACCGTCTCCACATCGGGTGCGCGGCGACATATGCCCCGGTTGGAGAGCCAAAATTGCCCATCCCTTGGACCAAGGCAATCCCATCGCGCGTACGATTTGCAAGGCCAATCAACGCGTCGTCGAATTTCTCAACTTCCAAGCTGGGATTTTCAACGTATCCATACTCGCTGAGCGATTCTCGAACCGCAGCATTCCAATATCCGCCTTGACGCAATGCCTCAGCCAGCACCCAGCGACAGCTAATATCAACATCGCGAGTGCTCCTTCCAAAAGAGTAGATCGCTGTCAGAATCAAGCGCTCTTCGGGCCGGAGTCTTTCCCATAGCGGATTCACCCGTTCCTCCACTTGACCGATGTCGTGTGACCTCGTATCCGGAAATGATGTTACTCAAAGCCCGCAACAGGATGAGGGATGTAATGTTCTTCCAGAATTCTAGTCTCTTCGGCAGAAAGCTCGATTGATAGCGCTGCGACAGCATCTTCCAGATGATGCGGCTTGGACGCGCCAATAATCGGCGACGTCACGACCGGTTTGCTCAACATCCAGGCCAGCGCAAGCCTCGCGCGAGGAATGGCCCTCTTTTTGGCTATTTCACCCAGGGCATCCACGACCGCGCGATCCGCGGCTTCCATTTTGCCGTAAAGTTTCTTGCCATACTCGTCCGTGCCGGCTCGCTTTGTGCTTGGCTCCATTTGCCATTCGCGTGCCAGCCGGCCGCGCGCCAGTGGACTCCACGGCAACACGCCGATTCCCTCTGCACGGCACAACCCCATCATCTCTCGTTCTTCTTCGCGGTAAAGTAGATTGTAATGGTTCTGCATCGACACAAACCGAGTCCAACTATGCAAGTCGGCAAGATAAAGCGCCTTGCAAAACTGCCAGGCAAACATCGACGATGCTCCAATGTATCGGACCTTCCCACACTTCACCAGATCGTGAAGCGCTTCCAAAGTCTCCTCGATCGGTGTGTGGTAATCCCAGCGATGAGTCTGATAAAGATCGATGTAGTCCGTTTGCAGCCGACGCAGGCTGGCGTCAACTTCCGACATGATCGCCTTGCGCGACAGTCCTCGCCCATTCGGATCGGGCCGCATTGGGTTGAAAACTTTCGTGGCGATCACGACCTCTTCCCGGCTCGCCATGTCGCGCAGGGCACGACCCACGATCTCTTCGCTCGTGCCGTCCGAATAGACGTTGGCGGTGTCGAAGAAGTTGATACCAGCGGCGAGCGAGCGCTCGATAAACGGTCTACTCTCTTCTTCGCCCAGTGTCCAGGCGTGTGCGCCTCGCTCGGGAATACCATAGGTCATGCAGCCCAGGCAAATGCGGGAAACTTTCAGACCGGTTTTCCCGAGGTTGACATATTCCAATTGATGCACTCCCCTTGAACTCTATGCGATGTGTCGCGAACAGTCACTTGAACCAGAAGATTTAAGTGCGTTATACACGCAATTGGGTTAATTCGGGCGTTTCTCACGTTTGTAAAGCAACAATAGGCTTTTTCGACAAGTGACTTCGCCACGATCCTCCGTTGCGATTCCTTCCATTTCGGCGCGATGAGCGGCCTCTTTGTCGCAAGGATTACACAAAACCATCCCGTCCTCATTGAGGGCGTGTAAATCACGTTTCTCTCTCTTGTCCTGGGACATTGACATCCTCTTGGCTTGGCGGTAAGGCAGTCATTTTATAACACAATCCCATCGCGCGATAAAGCATCGTCGAAAACGGGGCACGGGTCTCGAAAATCAGCCTCCGCCGGCTCAGCACAGAGTCAGGATTAGGAGGTTCACTCCCACTCTCCTAAATTCACCCGGTTTGGAATAAGAGATTGGCTTGCGCATCAGGCTAAATCGGCAGACAGGAATGCCTGCCATGGCCCATCGCTATCCGAGAGAGGAACACCCAAATTGGCAGCGGTCTTCACGCGGGGGATCGATTCCCTGGTTCGAAAGGTTGTCGTCGGCGTTGTACTCAGCGCTGTCCTCTTTACCGGGGGATTTTACTACTATGCCTATCCCCAATATACCCGCGTTGGCTATCAGCCCGAGCAGCCTATCGCTTTCTCCCACGAACTTCACGTCGGTCAGGTGGGAATGGATTGCCGCTATTGCCATCAGCACGTCGAGAACTCCAAGCACGCGACGCTCCCCAATACGCAGGTATGCATGGGTTGCCACAATGGCGTCGATCCCGGCAAGGCGAATATCAAGGCAAACAGTCCGCTGCTTTCGCCGGTGCGCGAGAGTTGGAAATCGGGAAATCCGGTTCCATGGAAACGCATTCATAAAGTGCCTGAATTTGCCTACTTCGATCACTCGGTCCATGTCAAACGAGGCGTCAGTTGCTTCGAATGTCATGGGCCGGTGAACGAGATGAAAACCGTCTGGCACGATCAGTCGTTGACGATGGGCTGGTGTCTGGATTGCCACCACAACCCCGAAACTCATCTGCGGCCCAAGCAAGTGGTTTACGACCCTCTCTGGAAACCGGAACCAAGCAACGACAAACAGCTGACCGGGGAGGAACTAAGAAAGCGATTTGCGCAAAACCCTCCCTCTCATTGCGGAGGATGCCACCGATGAGCACCGAACATCGAACGATCAGCCTGCCCATCATCTCGGATCCTTCTGCCCAAGATTTGCCGCAACACGGCGACAAAGCGATTTGGCGAAGTCTCGACGATCTCGCCGCCAATCCCGACTTCGAGGAATTTGCGCGAAAAGAATTTCCCGGTTTCGCCAATGTCTATGAGGGACTTGGTGAAGTCGAAGTGGAGGGAAGTTCCCTGAATCGCCGGCAATTTCTGGCACTTTCCGCCGCAGGATTGTCGCTGGCAGGATTGGCGGGATGTCGCCGGCCTGACTTGCAGATATTGCCGTACTCCCATACGCCCGATGACATCGTTCCGGGGGTGCCGCTTTACTACGCGACCAGCATTCCTCGTCCGGGAACGGCTTTCCCGATTCTCGTCGAGAGTCACGAAGGCCGTCCGACCAAGATCGAGGGCAACCCCCGACATCCTGCCAGTTTGGGCAAGACCGATGCCCATGCTCAAGCCGCGATCCTCGACCTGTATTCGCCGGATCGTTCCCGCGAGGTGCTCACCCGCGATCCCGCAGAAAAACTGAAGGCTTCTTCGTGGGAAGCATTCGACCGCGAAATCAGCAAGGTCATGGAAGCGGCGAAAGCTGCGGAGGGCAACGGCCTGCGCTTCCTGGCAGAAGACATCAACTCTCCAGCGCTTCGGCTCTTGCGCGAGCACATCTCTACTACCTTCGCAAACTCGGTCTGGCATACCTATGAGCCGATCGACAATAGCAACATCAGGCTCGGAACGGAGATGGTTTTCGGCAAGCCCTTGCAAGTCAGTTACGACTTCAAGAAAGCGCGGCGAGTGCTGGCGCTCGATGCCGATTTTCTCGGTATCGACGAGAATGTGGTAGCGAATTCGCAGGGGTTTTCCGATAGCCGAAAGGCTCCTGCGGATAATGCGCACGAGGATGACCTTTCGCGAAAACTAGGCCGGCTGTACGTCGTGGAAAGCGGCTTCAGCATTACCGGCACGATGGCAGATCATCGACTCCGGCTACCCTCGACGCACATTGCCGACTACATCCTTGCGCTCGCGGGACACATTGGGGAACGAACGGGAGATTCATCGCTCAAGTCCATCGGAAGCATGGTATCCGCGAACATCACGTTTCCGAAGGCGTGGATCGAGGCCGTTGCCGCCGATTTACTGGACACTGATTTTAAGGGTAAGGCGCTGGTGCTGGCCGGGGCCAGGCAGCCTGCACTGGTACACGCGATCTGCTTTGCCATCAATCAGGTTCTGGGTGCGGTCGGCGAGACGATCGAACTTCGAGAATTGGCGGTCCACAAGAGCGAAACCATAAGCAGCTTGATGCTCGCAGTCGATGCCGGCAAAGTATCGACGTTGGTTATTCTCGGTGGCAATCCGGTTTACAATGCCCCCGCCGATCTCCATTTCGCAGCACAACTCGAAAAGGTAAACTCCCGAATTCGCCTTGGCTTGTTCAAGGATGAAACGTCCCATCTGGCTACCTGGCATCTCCCCGCTGCTCACTTCCTGGAATCGTGGGGTGATGCTGAAACCAACTCCGGGACATACGGGATCGTGCAGCCTTTGATTGCTCCGTTGCATGGTGGGCGATCGATTCTTGAGCTGTTGATTCAGATCAGCGGTTACGATGAAGCTCGTAATGCCGCCGATGCAAAAACGAAGGTATATGAGTTGCTCCGGAAGTCGTTCGCCAAACGAACCGGCAAGATGGATGATGATCCAGGTCTCGATGCCTCATTCAAGGCGTTCATTCAGAAAGGCTTTGTCGAAGGCAGCGCGCCGAAAACCGGAGAAATGCGCCCTCAGTGTCGCCAAAATCGTCGAGGCTCTGAAAAACTACACGCCCCCGAAAGCCATCGGCGCGGACCGTTACGAAATCTGTTTCTTCCCGGACTATAGCGTCTTCGATGGTCGCTTCGCCACGAATAGCTGGCTCATGGAATTACCCGACCCCATCACAAAATTAGTCTGGGACAACGCAGCGATCATCAGCCCGAAGACAGCTGAGAAACTGGGCGTCAAACAAGGCGACATCATTGAGCTCGAGGCCAACGGCGGCAAAGTCAAAGTTCCCGCATTCATCCTTCCCGGTCAGACCGATTTCTCCATTGCCTTGCCCCTGGGTTACGGCAAAGCCGGGACCGACGAAAAACTTCGCATTGGCCGAATCCCCGAAGGCGGCGGGTTCAACGTCTATCCGATCCGCGCATCTGCCAACCTGTATTTCGTCGCTGCCGACAGAGTTGTGAAAACTTCACAGAACTATACTCTCGTCACCACGCAAGAACACGGTGCTATTCCCGAACCCAAGGAAGAGGAGATCCTTCACGAGTATTCCCTGGAGAAATACCAGGAAATCGTACACGGTAAACACAGTCACCAGCACAAGGACGATCCCAAGAGCCGATTCCAGTACGGCTATCGCCAGCGGCTTTACAAGATCAACAACAACGCTGGCTACGATAATGAGCAACGGCAGATCCAGCAGGCCGCCAAGCAAGCGGAGGATCTTTCTTATCCCGCGCGACTCGACGGCAATATGCAGTGGGGAATGGTGATCGACCTCAATTCATGTACAGGCTGCTCGGCGTGCGTGACCGCCTGTCAGGCCGAGAACAACATTCCGGTCGTGGGCAAGGGTGAAATCAAAATCAATCGGGAAATGCACTGGATTCGTCTGGATCGCTACTTCACGACCAAGATGCAAGTCGGCAAGGACGAGCAAGGTTCCGGCGAATTCAAGGACGATCCGCACATTGTTACGCAGCCGATGATGTGCCAGCAATGCGAAGGCCGCCCCGTGCGAATCGGTTTGTCCCGTCAACGCCGCAGTTCATAGCCCCGAGGGGTTGAATCTTCAGGTTTATAACCGCTGTATCGGTACGCGCTACTGTTCCAACAACTGCCCTTACAAGGTCCGTCGCTTCAACTGGTTCGATTACAACAAACGGCGCATCGATGAGTTGCGCAGTTCCAACCCCATTCAGTGATGCGGGTGTTCCGGAGACGCTCAAGATGCAGAAGAACCCGGAGGTAACCGTCCGGATGCGCGGCGTCATGGAGAAATGCACCTATTGCATTCAGCGCATCGAGCGTGCCAAGATCGGCGCAAAAGTGCTGGCCGCCAAACTCGGAATGGATACCGTCGATGCGCCTCCGACAACTTCGCAAGAGCAGGAATACAAACTCGGCTTTGCCATCCGGCAATTTGGCGACCAGAGCAAGATCATCGTTCCCGACGGCTTGGTTACTACCGCCTGTGCCCAGGCTTGCCCAAGCAATGCCATCATCTTTGGGAACGTCAACGACACTCAGAGCAAGGTCTTCCAGATGAAGAATAGCCGAGTTGCCGATTATCTGGTGCTGGGATTATTGAACACGAAGCCGAGAACCAGTTATTTGCCCCGGCTGCGCAACCTCAATGAAAAGATGAAGGAGGCCAGCGCGTGAGTGCCGCTCTTTCAGTTCCGCTCGTCCACGCTGAAACTCTGGAGCGAATTCCCTGGGTGGAACCTGCGCACCACAGCTACTCCAAGATCACTGAGACGATTGGCAGCATTAGCGAGCAGCCTCAACCGTTGTGGTGGTGGCCGGCATTCCTGATGGCCGCCACGACGCTGGGTGCCGGCGTGCTTGCAGCGACTTACTTGATCTCGACGGGTGTGGGCGTCTGGGGATCCAATATCCCGGTGGCCTGGGCTTTCGATATTACCAACTTCGTGTTCTGGATCGGTATCGGTCATGCGGGCACACTGATCTCGGCGATTCTCTTCTTGTTTCGGCAAAAGTGGCGGACTTCGATCAACCGCTTCTCCGAAGCGATGACGCTCTTTGCCGTGATGTGCGCAGGGGTTTATCCGGGTATCCACGTCGGTCGAATCTGGTATGCGTGGTTCATGTTCCCGATACCCAACGCCAACCACATCTGGCAGAATTTCCGCTCAGCGCTGTGTTGGGATCTTTTCGCGGTAGGAACCTATTTCACGGTGTCGGTGTTGTTCTGGTATGTCGGCTTGATTCCCGATCTGGCCACGCTTCGAGAACGTGCCAAAACCGTCTACCGCAAACGGATCTTTGCGATCCTTTCCTTTGGCTGGCGCGGCTCGACGCGGCACTGGCGACATTATGAAATCGCTTACCTTTTGCTGGCTGGTTTCTCGACGCCGCTGGTGCTGTCGGTTCACTCGGTCGTATCGTTCGACTTCGCTACTTCGGTCATCCCAGGCTGGCATACAACGATCTTCCCGCCCTATTTCGTGGCCGGTGCCATCTTCGGCGGATTTGCGATGGTCCTGCAATGTATGATTCCCGTGCGCGGCATGTATCCGGGGTTGAAAGAAATCGTCACCGTTCGCCACATGGACATCATGGCCAAGTTCATCCTGGCCACAGGGACACTGGTCGGTTACGCCTATGCGATGGAGTTCTTTATCGCCTGGTATTCGGGCAGCCCTTATGAATCGGCGATCTTCATCAATCGGGCGACCGGCAATTACTGGTGGGCTTACTGGCTCATGGTTTCCAGCAACCTGTTCGTCCCGCAGATTCTGTGGCTAAAATCCTGGAGAACGACCGCCTGGAAGCTCCTGATCGTGGTGACAATCGTCAACGTGGGCATGTGGTGGGAACGGTTTGTCATCATCGTGCAGTCGTTGCACCGCGATTTTCTGCCGGCGAGCTGGGGCGATTATTATCCCTCCTGGGTCGACTGGATGCAGATGATCGGGGACTTCGGATTGTTCTTTACCTTGACGTTGCTGTTCATTCGATTCTTGCCGATCATCGCCATGTCGGAAATCAAAGGTGTCTTGCCGCACTCGCATCCGCACGGGGCCGACCAGGATAATCCGCACGGTAACCCGAAAGCGATCGTTCCAGAGGATCAACGAGTTGTTCCCGTCGAAGGTGGGAACGGAGACAAGTGGGGTATGGTGGCGGAGTTTGCGGGGCCTGCTGCGTTGCTCGCCGCGGCGAAAACCATGCGCGATCGAGGCTACACCACTCTGGATGCCTATACCCCGTATCCGGTTCATGGCATGGTACGAGCCATCGGGATGACTCGATCCCGGCTGCCGATCATCACGTTGTGCGGTTCGATCACCGGATTAGCGGTGGCGATGTTCATGCAGTTCTACCTGATGGGCTGGTATTACCCGACCATCGTGCAGGGCAAGCAGTTCACATCCTGGGAAGCCTTCGTGCCGATCCTGTTCGAATTAATGGTGTTGTTCAGTGCCTTCTTCACGGTCTTCGGAATGCTGGGGCTATGCCGATTGCCGCGCTACTTCCATCCGATCGATCAGTATACCCCGTTGAGCCGGGTGGTGGATGATGCGTTCTTCCTGAGCATTGAGGCTGGCGATCCCCAGTTCGACGACAAAAGAACGCGGGATGAACTCGAGAAGTTGGGTGCGTATAACGTCGCGCTATTGGAGAAATAGGTTCATGCTTCGATTGGTTCTCATTATCTTCGGAATTGCCGCAGTGGTAGTGGGGTTGCTGGGCTTTCGCGGTCAACTCTCCGCGAATCGGCCGTGGCACGTTTTCCTGGATATGAAATATCAGGCGAAGTATAGTGCGCAAGGTCAATCCTCGTTTTTCGCCGATGGCCGGGCGTCGCGCCGGCCCATCGAGGGTACCATTCCCTATGCGGGAGGCGCTTATCGCACCGATGCCGGAGATTTACAAGATCCCGATCCCGATTTCTTGCGATCCGATCCGATCTATTACCTGGGTCGGATCGGCCCGGACAAACTCGAAAAAAAGAAACGCATCGTGATCAAAGAAGAGGTTGTCAAGGATAAGGACGGCAACGAACTCAAGGACAAAGACGGCATCCCACTGAAAAAGAAGGTTTCCGAGGAAGAAGAATACGAAGAGATGGTAAGCCAGTACGTGCTGCAGATTCCCCCCGAAGCAGTGGCTCGTGCAGGAGGCTGGCGACCGTCGATCGATCGGACCAAGCCTACGGATGCCGAATTGAAAATGGGCTGGAAACCTCTGATGGACCGGGGCCGGGAACGATTTGCGATTCACTGTGCGGTATGTCACGGCGCTTCGGGCTATGGCGGGACCGGCGAGACAGCACATGGGGCCGTGGGACGAAAGGGGATGCCGGGGATTGCCAACTATCACGATGCCAACTTGAAGTTGGCCGAGAAGCCGGATGGTTACTTGTTTGACGTGATTACGAATGGCGTCAAAACGATGTCCTCCTATGGACATCAAATCAAGGTTCAGGATCGCTGGGCCATCGTGGCCTATCTTCGGGCACTGATGTTGAGTCAGCGTGCCGCCCGAGAGCATGGTCCCTCTCGTGGAACGGCAACGACAGGGAGGCAAACGATGATCGCGAGCCTTCCGGAAGATCTGCCCGATTCACCGCGCATCGATGAATCGGCCGGCACCAGTCTTTTCCAAAAACTGGGCGCTCTGGTCGGTACCAGCGCTATCGCGATGCTGGTTGGCTGGGCGATCGACGACAGTCCGAATCGGCGGCAATTCTACTTTTCCTATCTTTTCGGGTTTTGCTGGGCGCTTTCCCTGTCGCTGGGGGCGCTTTTCTGGATTTTGATCCACCACCTGACCGCTGCGGGCTGGTCGGCAGCGATTCGTCGCATCTACGAAAACTGCACGCGCATGATTCCGGTCCTGTTGGCGCTCTTCATTCCGATCGTCATCGGCATGGACACCATTTATAAATGGAATCATGCGGGCGAAGGTGAACTGGAACATGGGAAGGGCATCTGGCTCAGCGCTCCTTTCTTTATCGTTCGCATTTTGATCTATTTTTCCATCTGGATCGGCTATTCGCATCTTCTGCGAAAGCAATCGATCCTCATGGATAGGACCAGCGGCTTCGAGGATCGCAAGGCGATTCTGCGAAAGTGCGAATGGTGGGCACCTTCGGGAATTCTGCTGCTGGGTCTTACATCGACCTTCGCGGCTTTCGATCTCATGATGAGCCTGAATTACTTGTGGTTTTCAACGATCTTCGGGGTCATTTTCTGGGCCGACAGCATCCGAGGCTCGCTTTGCCTGTGTGTGTTGACGGTGCTGGCGCTGCATTACGCAGGATACTTGCGGAATACCGTCAACAGAGAACACTTCCACGATATGGGCAAGTTGATGTTTGGGTTTATCGTATTCTGGACCTATGTTGCCTTTGCCCAGTACTTCCTGTACTGGTACGGCAACATGCCCGAAGAAACGATCTTTTACTGGGACCGCCGGGTCGGATCCTGGAATACGATGTCGATCTTACTGCCGATTTGCTATTTCGCGGTGCCGTTTATTCTTTTATTGCCCAGGGGAAATAAGCGCAATCCCAGGATCATCGGCTTTGTCGCCGCGTGGGTCATGCTGTTTCATGCCATGCATCTATACTGGGAGATTATGCCGGAAGGATTGAAGACCGGCGTCAAGGATCATCCTGAGAAAGGTGTCTCGATTCACTGGCTCGACGTCGCGTCGATTTTTATGTTTGGCAGCATTATGGCGAGTTGTATTCTGTATGGTTTCCGAAACTATCCGATCATTCCGGTGCGCGATCCGCGACTACAGGAATCGATCCATCATGAAGTCGATGAATTCGGCGATGCATAAGAGTAATAAGTTCAAAGATTGGGAGCAGGTTAAGGGGTCTGAGAAAAGAATATTGAAGTAGTAATGATGAAAGGCTGAGGAGGCTACCCAATGACACCCTTCGAGCGACTCTCAGGGGCTTTCGATCGAGGCTTGAGTGATGGTCTGGAGTCGCTCTCGGAAGAGGATCTGAAACTATACCTCATCCAAGACTTCATCATCGAGCAGGAGATGAACGGATTCTCTGGCTATTTCTACAATCGCTTGCCCAATCTAAAACAAATTTCGTCAACCATGGACGCAATGAAAGAATACGGTTTGTTGGAATTGGCGGGAATTCTTAACGAAGCTTTCCAATTGTTTCGGGAATATGTCGATCCGAAGTCAGAAACTACTTGGGAGGAAGTGTTGCGGCGTTACGATCCGAAAAGTCAATTGGAAGTTCTTGAAAACAAGATTAATTCCCTCGACGATTACGGGCTTGCAAATTCGGGAATCCAGTAACACTCAGATGACCGAGGAATTCGATGTTTGAACACGACAAATCACCCAGCGAGAGTGAGGCATCGCCCAAGATGCCGGTGTTGACCGTCATTGCGACGATTTTGGTCCTCTTCGTTTTTGCCGGACTGGTTGGTTTGACTTACTATTACGGTAAAGATCTAAGCTCGAAGCCAGTGGGAGAAAACGGCGCGGATCAGCTTCGAGAATTACGCGCCCAGGAGCAGGCGATCCTGACCAGTTATCGCTACAACGAGCCGACCAAGTCGTGGCAAATTCCCATCACCAGTGCAATGGATGCCCTGGTGAGGGAAGGTGAAACGAAAGGCAAATGGGAGACATTCCCAAAGGCATCGGTTCCCACAAAGAAATAACACTCTCTTTTTCTCCGGACAGGTACTGTGATGACCCTGGAAGAGTTTCTGATCTATAGCGGGATGTTGGGGTCGCTCCTTTTTTTCGGAGGAGGGGCAATCCTTGCGCTGTCGTGGGCGATCAAGGATGGCCAGTTCGAGAACTTCGATCGTGGCGCGAAATCGATCTTCGCCCCCGATGAACCGATCGGCGAACCGACCGACTGGTTTCCCGATAATAACAAATGAACACCAAAAAAGACATGAACTAACCACAGAGTCACAGAGAACACCGAGAAGACAAAAATGCAGAGTGATCGGAGAAAATCTGGTCTCATTCTCTTCTCTCTCTGACTTTTCTTCTCGGTGTTTTGTCTTCTCGGTGTTCTCTGTGACTCTGTGGTTAGTTCGTCTTTTGATTGTTTTGCGAGGAGAGCAATGGTTGATGTCATGCCCGGTTCGGCGGGCAAGCCACCACCGGATCCAAAGCAATTCTTCGCCGAAGAACGCGCGTGCATCGATGCATCGTGCAGGCTGCCCGTGATCGTTTGGTTCCTCACCGCAGTGTTTTGGTTGTTGCTGGGATCGCTTTTGGCCATGCTGACTTCGATCCGAATCCACAACCCCGACTGGCTGTGGCCGGGCATCCGGACGCTTGCCTTCGGACATATTCGCCCAGCACATCTGAGTTGCGTGGCCCTGGGCTGGAGTTTCTCCGCCGCGATCGGTGTTTCCATCTGGCAAATGTGCAGGCTGTCCCGCGCCCAGATGATCTATCCCAAAATGCTGGTCGTTGCGGCAGTGATTTGGAATATCGCCATGATCGTGGGGATCGGCGGGCTCCTTGCCGGCTACAGCGAAAGCGTCGAGTGGCTCGAAATGCCGCGCGTCGTTGCTCCTTTCTTTACAACAGCGCTCGCGATCGTTGCGGCCTGGACCGTGGCGGTATTTCGACAACGCCGGGAAAAACACGTGTACGTGACGCAGTGGTATCTGCTCGCGGCCATGATCTGGATGCCCTGGTTATACACAACAGCGGTTCTTCTGATCTTTGGCATTGATGTCGCGATCTTCGGTTTTCACCTGTACATGCCCCCGGCAACCGGCGTATTGCAGGCGACCACCAACTGGTGGTTTGCCCACAATGTCCTCGGGTTATGGCTTACCCCGGTGGCGGTGGGAACGGCCTACTACATCATCCCCAAGGTGCTGGGCCGGCCCGTCTACAGCTACTACCTGAGCGTCATCGGCTTTTGGGCTTTGGCTTTGTTTTATAGTTGGGCAGGCATGCATCATTTGATCGGCGGGCCTATTCCAGCGTGGATGGCTTCCGCATCGGTGGTCGGCAGCATGATGATGCTGATTCCGGTACTGGCGGTGGCTCTGAACCATCACATGACCTTGCGCGGTCACTTTCATCATCTGCGCTATAGCCCGTCGCTGCGCTTCGTCGTCTTCGGTGCCATCGCCTATACCTGCGTCAGCGTGCAGGGATCGTTTGAATCTCTGAAGTATTTCAGCGAAGTGGCGCATTTCACGCATTACACGGTGGGCCATGCGCACCTGGGTGCCTACGGATTCTTCACCATGATTATGTTTGGTGCCATCTATTACATTCTGCCGCGTGTGACGGGCTGGGAATGGGCCTCCTCTGCGCATGATTCGCTGGCATTTCTGGCTGACCTCAACTGGCATTGTTCTCTACTTCACAAGTCTGACGATTGGCGGCTGGTATCAGGGACTGGCGAATAAGAATTACGAGATTCCTTGGGTGCAGATTTCCTTGAATACCATCCCCTACCTCTGGGGCAGAAGCCTGGCCGGCTCCATGATGTCGATCGGTCACGTTCTGTTCGCCATCCTGGTCGTCATGAATGTCTGCAAGCTGGGCAAACAGCGCGTCGGGCCAACCTATTTTCAGAACAAGTAATGCAAGCCAGTTGCGTGGGAGAACAGTTTATGGATCGGGGCATGGTGATTTTTCTGGCGCATTGTTGACGTTCACGTCGTCGTGGCTGGGACTCGTATTCATTCCGATGATCCAGATTAACACACTCGAACCTGTGACCATCGATGAGGGAACGACCACGAGCACTTATCCCCGTCCGCTGGCCGGCGAACCCGCTGCCGGTCGGGAAATATACAAGGAGCTGGGCTGCCTGTACTGTCACAGTCAGCAAATTCGTTCCGAATCGTTCGGTAACAACGCCGACATCAAACGAGGTTGGGCATCCCGTAGGACAGTGCCTCGGGACTATATCTACGATCGGCCGGTGCTGCTCGGCACGATGCGCACCGGCCCCGATCTCGCCAACATCGGTGCCGGTCCCGGCAAAGGTCTACGCTGGTATGCCGGCGACTGGCACCATAAACACCTCTATGAACCCGAGATGATGGTTCCGGGATCGAAAATGGCCAAATTTGCGTTTCTCTACGAGAAGCGTAAAATCATCGGTCAAAAGTCGCAAGATGCCCTCGATTTGACGGGAAAATGGGCAGATCGCCTGGCACCCGATGAAGAACTGGTCCCCACTTCGGAAGCGAAGGCGCTCGTCGCTTATTTACTGAGCCTGGATCATACTCACGACTTGCCGGAGGCCAAAGAATGAGCCTGCCCGAGAATCCTGCGCCATCCGATGAAATGTCGCTGGGCGATGAAGTCAATGTCCAGGAGTTGCATGCGCCGATCATTCGGGAACACAAGGAGCCTCACGACGGCTTTGAGCCTGTGCCTTTCTGGATGGGGGTTGTGTTCGCCGGTCTGCTGGGCTGGGGCGGCTGGTATATCGGCACTTACACCGCTGACTTTGACCCGAATGCTCTTGACCGGCCCAACCCAAAAGCACCGTTGCTAAAGACCGAGATCATACCCAAAGATGAACCCGGACTGCTTCGCCTGGGAGAAAGGAAATTCAACAGCATTTGCATCGCGTGCCACCAGGCGAACGGCGAGGGGAATGGCAAGGAGTTTCCGCCCCTGAACAAATCGGAATGGGTGGTTGGCAACAAGTCCTCACCGGCCCGTTTGGCGCGAATTCTGCTCTATGGGCTGGGTGGAGATATCGAGGTTCGGGGAAAGGTTTTCGGAAATACAGGCTCGGTGATGCCTGTGCAGGGCAATTTGAAGGATTACGAAATCGCAGCAGTCTTGACCTACATCCGAAATAGCTGGGACAACAAGGCCCCTGCGATCTGGCCGGAAGATGTCGCCGCAACCAGAAAGAAACTGGGCTCGCGCAGGTCGATGTCAGCGCGAGAACTGGAAGAAGTGATCGATTTTTCCGATCCCGGAGCGAAATCAAAGCCTACATCTGGTGCATCTGTGCCAAAACCATGAGATCACCCCACTGCCGGATGCCGTGAGCTACTTTCGTTTGCCCAGAAACTTCTTTATCGTTTGCCGCTCCGCGGCGAACGTCTTTTCTTGCCGCTCCGCGGCTTTGCGCTCCCACCGTCGGAGCGCGTCGGTTTAACGGAGTCAGCCACTGGCCGTGGCGGTTTAAGCCGCGGAGCGGCAACACAAAAAACGTTCGCCGCGGAGCGGCAAACGATGGGGCCGCAGAGCGGCGAACGATGGGGGCTAACGCTTGAAATAATCGGTTGGAGTAGAAGCAGAAAACAATGGGTGTGCATCTGGATCGCAAAACGATGTCTCAAGATTGCAACTACTGCCGAGCGCCCTTGACCGGACCAGGGTTATTGGGCCGGCCCTGGCCTCATCAATCCGCAGCCCGATACTGCTGTTTCGGTTGTCTAAGTCTGGGAGAGCAAGAACGTCACGTCTCGAAAGCCGAAGGGAAAACCGGTTCTAAACTCGATGGTTTTGGCGTTCGCATCGGCATCGCTTTATTGATCGCCGGCCAATCCATGATTTTCGGGCTGGCCATCAACATTGAAGATGACACCCCTGGGCTCATCAAATCGGCCATACAAGGGACTGTCCTGGCAGGCACATTGCTGGTCATGGCGTTATTGGGCGGCCCATTATTTCGCAATGCCTGGTTGGAGATTCGTCTGCGCCGATTAACGATTGAGGCTCTCTTTCTCCTTACTCTCACCGGCGCCATGCTGGCATCGCTCCAATCATTTATCACGGGACAAGGGCCAATTTATTTTGAAGTCGTAACAGTTTTGCTGGTGGTCTATTCCTTAGGTAAAGCCATCGGAGCGAGGAGCCGGGCCGCGGCACTGGTATCGACCCGGATCTGGGCGTCCTCGTTGGATTCATGTCGGATCGTTGATATTCACGGACGGGAACAGATGGTGGATATTTCCACGGTTGTGCCTGGGGATTTGATCGAAGTTCGTCCTGGGGAAATCATCCCGGTGGATGGGGTCATTCGTCAAGGGCTGGGTTTTGTCTCGGAGTCAGCGGTCCGTGGTGAACCGTTTCCAGTGGTCAGGCGGGTTGGTGATCGGACGTTGGCCGGGATGGCATCTCACGATGCGACGTTTCGGATTGAAGCCTCGGTTGCCGGAACCTCTCGACAAATCGATCGGTTATTAGAATCCGTTGAAGCCGCACGAAGCCGGCCTACCACTTTACAGTCACAAGCGGATCGGCTAAGTCGATTGTTTTTTTCATTGATCGTCAGCGTAGCGGCTATCACATTCATAGTCTGGACTTCTCTTCTCGACTGGCAATCGGGCCTCTTCAATGCGATGTCGGTGTTGCTGGTAGCCTGTCCCTGCGCTTCTGGGACTGGCAACACCCATCGTGTTATGGTCTGCCCTCGCTAGGTTGGCCGAAAGAGGGATCGTTGCCCACACCGGAGATATTATTGACCGCCTCGCTACTGTTGATCGAATCCTATTCGACAAAACAGGAACTTTGACGGATGACCAGTTCACTATCGTTGACATCGCGACGATCGCGGAGGGTGAGAAGCGTTGCGAATTGCTGGGGATCATCTCCATCATCGAGGAACAAAGCAAGCATCCTCTTGCGAAGCCATTCGCAAGGTTGCCGCGCCCCTTCTCATCCGAATATATGCCGCGTGTTTTGTCCTTGCGCATCGTGCCGGGCTGCGGTTTGGATGCAAAACTTGAGTACCAATGTGCCATTCGCCACATCCGGATCGGCCGACCCGAATGGATCAACTCCACCGTCTCGACCGCAAACCACCAGCTTGAAAAGCTTCTTCGCACGCAAACGGGTCATCGCATCGATGTAGAACTCGATGGTCAACGGGTCGCCATCGCGCGTGTCGAAGAATGCCTGCGCGACATCGTTCCTGAAACACTGGCAACGTGCAAGCAAATGAATCTCGGCGTCGAGGTTCTCACGGGCGATACTCAGGAACATGCCGAGGCATTGAAGCTTCCCAATGTTCGAGCAAGTCTGCTTTCGGAAGAGAAGCATCAACGAATCGACGATCTCATCCAACAAGGTGCCAGGCCGCTCATGATTGGTGATGGGATCAACGATGCCGCGGCAATGTCAGTAGCCCATGCGAGCCTGGCACTTTCATCGGGCACGGAATTGGCGAATAGCACTGCGTCCGGAACGCTCTATCACGGAGATTTGCGGGTAATACCCTGGGCCATTGCTTTGAGCCAAGAGGCCATTCGCTGTGTGCGACGAAATCTCCGGCGGGCCACAGCCTATAATCTGATAGGCATAACGCTGGCAGCGTTTGGTTTGCTGAATCCGGTGGTTGCCGCACTACTCATGGTCGTGTCCAGCCTACTGGTAACGTGGTCATCCGCTCGATTGGGTATTGCGAAGATCGAATGTTGTGCGGTCGAAGAAAGACCAGCGATCCCTTCATCGCCCACATTGTCAGATCGGCTCGAGGTGGCGACGGCGCTTCATTTCATTGGCTTCACCCTTCAGGGGCTAATCGTTGTGCTCCTCGTGCCGTTATCTTTATCGGCGTCATTAGCGACGATTGGGACATTTTTGCTCGTCGCCGCGGCAATCGCCCGCTTTTGGTCGCGATGGTCAACGATGCCGCACTGGGTGGATATGTCGATAGGCATGTTGACGTTGGGAAACCTGGGGATGCTGCTGGGCTGGTGGGCCGACAACGGTTTCGCTCCTCTGCAAGATTCGGGCTGTTGCAGTTGCATTGAAACGATCGGCCAGGGCAATCTCCAGTTTGGAATGTGGTTGGGGATGTTAATTTTCGCCAATACGGCCATGCTTTTTCTCGGCAAGCGAGGCCGTTCTGATGTCACGTATTGCAAAACTGCGATGTTTACCGGGGGCAATCTGGGAATGATCGGCGGAATGTTACTTGGGGGTTGGCTGGTGAGCCTGATCCCAACGCACGCCGTCGCGGAGGGAGTACTGCTGAGTTACGTCGGAATGACGACGGGCATGATTGCGGCAATGTTGCTTGGGTACGAATTCTCTCGTAGACTCATTCGATCGAAACTCCACTCGCAAGTTCTGCGCAGCTGGGGTTACGAAAATTGACGGTACTGTCACGCACAACAGCTGCAGTGAGGGCGTCCAATTCCACGCCTATATTCGTAGAATCCCGAGGGTAACATGGCCAATACTCCAAGTGATCCGATTGAAATCTACCGTGCGCGGAACTTGGGCGAAGCTTTCGCACTTCGCAACCTCCTCGAAGCAAACGCTATACCCGCTTCGATCGAGAACGAATTCCTTCAAGGAGCCCTTGGTGATCTGCCGATTGGCTGGAGCACGGCCCCTCGCATCGTCGTTGACCGTGCCCATGAGACAGTTGCGCGAGCAATTGTTGAAGAGTTTCACCGCACATCGGAGCCGATCGATTCCAGGAAAGAAACCGGACTTCGATGCATGGCTTGTGACTCTCCAATGGAGAACCACAATACTTGCCCGGCTTGCGGTTGGTCTTATGGAGTGAATGAAAATGTACCAGACGTTGGCGGTTCCCACAACGATATCGCTCTGCAAATTAGCGCCGATGCCAGCCCTCCCGTTTCAGCGCCGGCATCAATCGCTCCTGCGGATTACCTGTCGGAATTACGCGATTGGGGAAAGTTATTGTTTGGGTGTGCCTTTATCGCCTGGATCGTATTTTACGTACAACCGATTGTGAAATGTTATGTCGTGAGGTCATGGCCTGTGACGAGAGCCGTCGTTATCGATCGCAGGTTTGGGGAGAAATTTCGACCAGGGACCGACGCGGTTCGAGCGGATATCGATTATCGATATTCCGTCGATGGCAAGGAATATTCGGTCCGTCAATACAGCCCAACTGGCGGAGAACTATCGCCCGAGCAGGTAGGAAAGGCGATGCATGAAGGAGGCCGCGACGTATACTACAATCCTGAAGACCTGTCTGAATCGTATTTCGAACATGAATATTACCCGCCCGGCATCGGTACTTACATTGGTGTAAGTATGGCATTCCTTGTCGGAGCTAAATACATTTGGTTGGGCTTCAGAGGTCTGCGGCGTGGTCCCAACATTGCCCTCGAATCCGCTGGTTCCGCAAGCGAAGCGCCAGACACCGAGAACTCCGCAGGGATTAAGGATGGCAAGTGAGGAGAGAAAGCCTTGTCCAACGATCGAGGGTTCTGGACACGAGCTACATCGTTTCGCATTTCCCGGCCGTGAACCTTCATTTCTTTCTCGCCGGTGCAAGAGGTTTCACTTCTCTGCCCGCTGCCCAGGCAGTTGCCCTACGCAGCATTTCGCAGGCTTCAAAGGTGTCGTAAGTTTTTTCACTATGCCCCAGCAGCGTCTGAAAGATCCGTCCTTTCCCATAAGTTGCGGTCCAGGCCAGCGGTTCTTTCTGTTTCGTAACTTTCGATTCCGCCACGATCAATGGCTCAATCTTTTCCTCTCCATTTTGGTTGAAATAGAGTTCGTCTGTCACTTCAAATGCTTTAAAGCCTTCTGTGATGGGATGCTTCTGGGCGGTTGGGATTACCATGAATTTTCCAAACGCATCGTGCCCACTAATCGGTTCGCCTTTTTTCGGAGTGTGGTTCCAGACTCGCCGAACGATCGTGCGATATTCCGGCCAGTCCGAAGCGCCTCCTTCAGGTAATGAGTAATGATAGGCACCGTTGGCAAAGTGAATGACCACCAATCCTCCACCTTCCTGGAGATACCTCACGAAGGCTGCTTTGGACTTCTCGGAGAGCGCGGTCGGGTCATGCCAGTTGACGTAATTCTGGACAATGACCTGATAATCGCCCAGCGATTTCTTGCCCAGATCCTCGATGTCCAAAGTCACTTCTACCTTGATGCGCGGATCGCGCTCCAGAGCTTCCTTGATCGCGGGAGTAGTCCGCTCCCAGTTGTGCCATTTGTGTTTGTCGTTGCCGGCAAACAGTAATGCCTTGATCGGCTTGTCCCCGGTCTTTGGCACTGCCTTGGGCTCACCGGGCATCGGCCCGAGGATCTTGTCGATCTCTTCATGAGAATGAAACTTCGCCTCAACGCCATCTTTGGGGATGTCCACTTTCGCGGTCCAGGCGATGGCGTTGAGGATCATCTTGCGAAAGCCGTCGTTTTTCCAGTTGTCGTAGAAGTGGCCGCATGTTGTGCCAAAACCTCGACCGCCTCCTTCGCGTTCCCTGGCCCAGGCGACGACATTGCCATCAGGCTCCCGGCCCTTGAGGGTCGGTACAATCAGAATCGGCTTGAGCGATTCATCCTTGGCTTTGAGCCGAAGGTTGTAATAGAATTCTTCGCGCATCTTGAAGGGTTTCAAACCGTTTGAAATCGGATGATCGCCGGCACCAAGTTTCACTTCGGCATCCACGGTTTGAATGGCGGAATACCATTGCCGCTTGCCTTCGGTTTCCCATTGAAAGTAACCACCGCTCCACTCCAACATCTTGTCACCATATTTTTGTGGCGCAAAAGTAGAGAAGTGAAAGGTCAAAAAGCCGCACCCTTTTTTCATCAGCTCATCGAAGTAGCGTACGCGATCGTCGCTGGCCAGATGAGTGCGCTTCCTCGTACAGATTCCCATCCCGGCCATCGGAAATAATCATGATGGTGTCGGCATCTTCGAGGGTCTTGGGATCTTTCGGCCAGCCGTTGAAGTGAATCTCGACTTTGACCCGATCCTTGATATTCGAGGAGTCGAGCATGACTTTGAGAAGCCGAACCGACCAGCCGTAATCGTGAATGCCGTTGCCGACGGGGCCATGACTTTTCTTGCCGGCGATGAGGACGACCTTCTTCGGTTTGGGCTCCTGGGCGGAAATGGAATTGGGGATGAGGGTTAGGCCAAGCAAAATCAGGAACAAAACTCGTATCATGAAGAAATCCCCTGGTGTTTCCCTGTCGCACGAATACCATCAACAGGGGACATTATCACCCTATCAATTCGTCGTGTTGCAGTCTTGCGCTAACTCGGGGGCGGCAACGTCACTCATCCTTGAGGCAGAGCACAAGCCGTCACCTCCTCAGTCTGCCAAACCTGCAATAGACATCGATGTCTTTCAGCTCATCGGCAACGCCTTCCGCCGCATCTTCGGCAAATCATTTGCTCAACCTGATGTCGATAGCACTAAACAGATACATTGCGTTTCAAGCTGCTACGTTTCGTCAACCGCAACGACGTAGGCATCGTGGTCCGAGAATCAATGCCCCCTCGCGGTCCAAACTTCGTGCTTGAAGATTTGGAACGCTTTCCGGAAATTGTTCAGGGAAGCGTTCCGCAATTACTTTTTCCAAATGTTTCTGCGGTCGTTCGAGCTATATTATTTTCATACATGAGGACAGAGGATCAGACAACAAAACCATGTGGCAAGCTGGTTTTTCGAGGAGTAGTGTCCTTGCAGCCAATGGTGCGAACCATCAAGGTCTTGGCCAAACCGGGCACGCCGATCATCAAACAGTGGCCGCGCGAGAAGATGGCGGTGAGCAAGTCGTCAACGATATGTTCTTTACCGACGATGACCTTGCCGATTTCGGGCTTGAGGCGTTTGCGCGCCTCGACGAGCCGGGCAATGGCTTGCAAATCGCTCTCGCTTGCCCCGGCCACAGCGCCGCCCGCCATCAATGGATTCGCCTTCGCCATCCGTCTGCACTCCAATCTCAATAAAGACCCTGCGGTGATCCATCGCGTTGGGTTATGCTGGACTCTCTTCCAAAAGTAACTTTCCACCAGCCAAAAACTGTTGGTCTTCGATGTCGTAGAGAGAGCTTTCCGACTTATCCGCGAGGTTCGCCACCAGTTGACCAAGACAGCAATCGGGCTGTCGATTGTGTAATTCTTTAAGCATCTGTAATAGTTCACTTCGGCCTTCGGAGATTGGCTTCGACAACCGTAAGCTTGATTATTACATACTCGGCTTCGAGATACTCACGCAACTCCACCAGCAGTTCCGGCACCGCACACGACACCTCAAGACGCAGCCAAACCGCGAGTACATAGTCGTACATTCTTGCCACTGGGCATACCTCTCTGGCACCTGAAATCACGGCCATGCGTCGGCATGATTTTACTCGTCATACACGTCATCCGTAATGCGGAACGCGCCGCGTTGGCAGTAGTCTGCGAAGTCTGCTAACCCTTCGCGGGACCAGCCGTAGAAGAATGCCAGTAACTTCTTCATTGCTTCCCATGTCATTTGGTCTTATTCGTGGTATTCGTGGTTAACCGCATTAGCGTTGGTAGGCCGGCAAAAAGTGCAGGTAGATATCCAGTACTAGGCAGGCCATAGCGGTCGAGTAGACGCGATTGGGGTCCACAACAGCGATTTCCGATGTGCCCGCTGGAATCGGCCAACTGCCGTCTTTTTTATCTTGATATTCAAGCAAGGTGTCGCGGATTCGTGGATGCCAGTCGTTCCAGTGCTTGCCGCCGAACTGATAGTGGGCCTGCATGGCATAGTAGTGGAAGTAATAAAAATACTGGAGTCCGGAGGCTTCGAATTGTTCCTTGTTACTCGTGCGCAGATAGGATTTTAACACCTCTATCGACTTGGGAATGTTGGGGTCGTCGAACTTGCCGAGCAGTTGCATCGACAGGATCCCGGCCGCCGTCGTTTGCGGCCCCGCCGATGGTCCTTCGTAGCCGTAGCCGCCGGTGGGCGCTCCACAACGGCGAACATAGGCGATCGCCTTTTCGATCACCTTCTCGCTCACTGGAATCTCTGCGTTGCTCGCAGCTCGCAGAGCAACGATTTGCATCACGCTCACACTGAGATCCTGATTATCCGGCGAGGGATTGTAGCGCCAGCCGCCCAGAGGCGATTGCGTGCGCTCGATGAGCTGCACCGCCTTGCGCAGTTTCGCTTCCAGCTCCGGGTCGGGGTCCATCCCATACATCTCCGCCAGTGCCAGCGTTGCCAGTCCATGTTCATACATGCTGCTGAAAGAGAGATACCCCGTTTGCGGATTGGAGGTCGCCAGGAGGAATTTTTTCCCTTTCTCCAACTGTTCGGGATACTTGCCCCGTTTGGGAACGTGACCGCGACCCATGTAAGCCAACAGGGCGAGACCATTGACGGCGTTGTTGTTGTGCCAGCCGCCATCCTTGCGCTGTTTGGACGTGATATATTCCAACCCGCGGTCGATCGCGTTGTTGACGCGCTCGACCATTTGCAATTCGCTTTTGGGCGCTACGCTGTCCAGCGGTCCAGCCTGTTTCGTCGGCTGCGTATCAGCCCCCGGCAGCAAGGCAAAGCCCAGCATCATTGCCAGGACGATCATTGCCCCGCGAAGTCGGCGCACTTTTCCCGGATGTCTTTCTTTGTTCGTCACAATGTAACCTTTCTGGCCGTGCCCCCGCAAAGCTGCCTCGGCTGATTCGCGAATTTCCGGTCGATTGTCTTTGTAGGTATTGCACCATCCTGAAACCTCATTTTCACCCAAGACTCAATATTGAGTGATAGTCATCTCCCTCGTGAATCTGTGATTGGTAAAGCTTGCACCAGTAAAACAGGATGCGCCTTCGGATACCCCTTCCCGGCCGCTATCTCCATTTCGATATTAAACATGCGCCGGATCGGAGTCCTGACCCATGACTGGCGGTGAACTTAGGAAAGGGTAAGTGTAGCAAAGGCTTATTGGTGTGAGTAGTTCGGTTGCGAAACGGTGGGATGAGAAAAAATCGACGTTGAGAAACAATCGCTTCCTGTAGAAGAGCCTCATAGAATACCCGCGATTTCTTACTGATTCGGCAAACGCCGAATAGGCTGGCACTCTCAATCAGGAATTCGCTGCATGGCAACTCGAACCGAATCGGACAGTATGGGGAAGATCGAAGTTCCCACCGACCGCTATTATGGCGGTCAACCGCGCACTCGTTGATCCATTTCGAGATCGGCGAAGATCGGATGCCGACCGCAGTCATCCGGGCCTTCGGCATCCTCAAGAAAGCCGCAACGCTGGTCAACTACGATCTGGGACTGTTCAAACCCAAAAAAGAAAGTGATCTGGACGCAAAAGCCAAGGTTGATTTGATCTGCCGCTCGGCAGATGAAGTCATTGAGGGGAAATTGGCCGATCATTTTCCGCTGCTCATCTGGCAAACCGGCAGCGGCACGCAGACGAACATGAACGTCAACGAGGTCATCGCCAATCGCGCCATCGAATTGGCCGGCGGGGTGATGGGGAGCAAGAAGCCGATCCATCCCAATGACGACGTCAATATGTCGCAGTCGTCCAACGATACTTTTCCCACAGCGATGCACATTGCCGCAGTTGAGGAGATTCAGCACTATCTGCTGCCCAGCGTCCAGGCTCTGCAAGAGACCTTGGAGAGGAAAGTGGTCGAGTTCAAGGATATCGTCAAAATTGGCCGGACCCACCTGATGGATGCCGTCCCTTTGACACTGGGCCAGGAATTTTCCGGCTACGTCGCACAGATCGAATTTGCGTCTGAGTGTATCAAGGCCTCGCTTCCCGGGATGTATGAACTGGCTCTGGGAGGAACCGCGGTCGGGACCGGGTCTGAATTCCCATCCCGAGTTTGCCGATCGGGTTGCCAAGAAAATCGCCCAGCTCACCGGATTGCCCTTTGAGACCGCGCCCAACAAGTTTGCCGCCCTCGCCGGCCATGAGGCCTTGACGGCCGCCAGCGGCGCGCTTAAAACGCTGGCCTGTGTCTTGATGAAAGTCGCCAACGACGTGCGGCTGGATGGCATCGGGACCGCGTTGCGGGCTGGGAGAACTCGTGATTCCCGAGAACGAACCAGGCTCCTCGATCATGCCCGGCAAAGTAAATCCCACCCAGTCGGAAGCGATGACCATGGTCTGCGTTCAGGTCATGGGCAATGACGCCGCGATCGGGTTCGCGGCCTCGCAGGGGAACTTCGAGTTGAATGTCTTCAAGCCCGTCATCATTCACAACTTGCTTCATTCCGTTCGGTTACTGACCGATACGTGCCGAATGTTCCGCGAGCACTGCGCGGAAGGGATTGAGGCAAACCGGAAACAGATCGATCGATACCTGCGCGAATTCGCTGATGCTGGTCACAGCGCTTAATCCCCACATCGGCTACGACAACGCCGCGAAGGTGGCCAAGACCGCACACGCCAACGGCACTTCATTGAAGGAGGAGTGCGTGAAACTGGGTCTGCTCAAGGCGGAGGACTTCGATCGAATCGTCCGGCCCGAAAAGATGATCCGGCCTGGGTTGGAGTAGAAGTCAGAGGTCAGAAGTCAGAGGTCAAACGCTTCGCAAGCTGATACAAGAAAGACCCGTAAATGAACTCGCGCGATCCGTCCGAAGCAAACTCCCCTTCGCATCCGCTGCGCTGGTTTCCGGAGTTGCTGGAACTGGGCCAAAAACGGCTCCGACCCCAGGCCCGTCTGCTCGGCCTGTCACTGGTCGTCGGCATCATCGCCGGTGTCGGAGCCATCGTCTTCTTTTCGGCATGTCAAGTCGTTTTCCACTTTTCGCTCGATGCCATTGCGGGTTACCATCCCAGCTCTCCCGGTGGAGAACCCGACCTTATCCGCGATACCGCCGAGACGCTTCATCCCTGGCTGCTCCTGATCGTTCCGACCATAGGCGGACTCCTCAGCGGCTTCATCGTCTACACCTTTGCCCCCGAAGCGGAAGGGCACGGCACCGATGCCGCCATTGCTGCCTACCATCATCAGGGGCAGATTCGGCCGCGCGTGCCGCTGGTGAAGATCATCGCCAGTGCCTTGACGCTCGGCACAGGCGGTTCCGGCGGCCGGGAAGGGCCGATTGCGCAGATCGGCGCCGGCTTTGGATCATTCCTTGGGAATCTGTTGCGCTTGCGCCCCGCCGAACGGCGAATCCTGATGGCGGCCGGAATGGGTGCCGGCGTTGCCGCCATCTTCCGGCGCCGCTGGCCGGGGCACTGTTCGCCGCCGAGGTGCTGTACCGCTCGCCCGATTTCGAGTCCGAGGTCATCATCCCCGCTGGGCTTGCCAGCGTGATGGCCTACTGCACCTTTGGCATGGTATTCGGCTGGGCACCGCTATTTTTCTTGCCCCCGGATCTGCTCAACGTGCTGTCTTTCACGCAGCCGCTCCATTTGCGTCAGTTACACCGGACTGGCGCTTTTCATGGTGGTGCTGGCGATGGTTTATACGCGCAGCTTTTATGGACTGACCTATGTCTTTCGCAAAGTGCCGATCCGGCCGCACTTCAAGCCTGCCATCGGCGCGTTTTTGACGGGCGCTGTCGGGCTTGGGCCTCTATTATCTTCTCAGTCGAGAGCCAACAAGTGCTTTCAGTCATGTCCGTTCGGTTACGGTTCCTTCAAGATGCCATGACCACTGCGCCAACATCCGGCTTCAGTCTCTATCTGGCGAGTCGTTCTGCTGGCCATAGCTCTGGGCAAGATCTGACGACCGGGCTGACGATCGGCAGCGGCGGTTCGGGAGGCGTTTTCGGTCCTTCGATGGTGATCGGCGGCTGCGGCGGGCGGAGCCATGGGCATCTTTCTGCACTGCAATCTGGCCGGCCCTGGTGCCGCACCCCGCCAGTTTCGTCATCGTCGGCATGGCCGGTTTCTTCGCCGCCGCCGCCAAGACGCCCTTCTCAACCCTGGTGATCGTCAGCGAAATGACCGGCAACTACAACCTCTTGTTGCCGACGCTCTGGGTGTGCGCCTTGACTTTCCTTCTCTCCGACGAGCAATCCATCTATAGCTCGCAGGTTGAAAGCCGTTCCCGCTCGCCGGCTCATCAAGGCGATTATGTGCGCGACGTGCTGGCTGGCCTGAAGGTCGAGCAATTCCTCACTCTTCCACAGGATGTGCCCGTGCTTCATCCCGAAGACAATCTCGCACAGGTGCTCGATCGATTGAGCAACACTCCTTACTCAACCCTTCCTCTAACGGATGAAGAAGGACATTTCCTGGGTATCGTCACGCTGGAACAGGTCCATCTGGCCTCACAGTTGCCGGATTTACAAATCGATACTCCTGGCCGCGGATCTCGCGCGTACCGATGTGGAGCCGTTGCACTGCGGCGATCCGCTCGACCGCGCCCTTGAGTTGTTTGTCGAGAACGACCTGGATGAACTGCCCGTCGTCGATGAGAGTCCACAGCCGAAAGTCATCGGCATGGTGAAACGATCCGAAGTTTCGAGCACCTATCTCCGTCACGTTCACGGGATAATAAACCGAAGAGTAGCTGCCAACTGACTGCCGAATGCCGGCGAAAAGCCAATCCGGCCCGGCGCGGTGAAACTCCCTCGGTAAGGGGATTGAGAGGGAGTGCAATCGTTTTCGGTCAACGGGAAAGCAGCGACACGCTTCAGCTCGCTCCGACAGCTGTGGATACGTTGCTGAATGTGTTGTTGGCGTTGGAGCCGAGCGTGCTGATCGCGGCGATGCAGACGACGATGATGAGCGCCAGCATCACGGCATACTCGACGGCGGTCGGCCCGTCTTCCTGCTTCAAAAAACGGACCAGTTTTCGAATAAATTGGCACATCATACTAAATCCCCTTAAATGAGATGTTGCCTGGGCAGGGATGCCGCAAAAAGGTGGGTGACGACGAGAATCCCATGAAACCCAGAGTTGTCCAAAACCAAGATACGTGAAATGACACGGGGATGTCAAAGCAACTGCAAGGCTTTTTTTTCCGTTTTGACCGGATGAACTATGCTGCCAGGCAAGAATTCCGGCGACTGTAAAATGGAGATTGTTTTGGAGCCTTTTTCGCGCAGCCCGAGTGCGTGGTCAAGGCCTATTTTTTGGGTGAAGTCAAATCGGTCGATGATGCAACCTCTTCGAGGTAAAGACACGCCTATTCCACGAACAAGCAAGTCGTTCGCGTTGAACAATATCCGGCACAGATTGGCCATGCCGTGTTTCGCCGCGTATTGCTTCATTTGTTTCATTTCATTCCCGGTCAGTTCGTGTCCCCAGAGGCGTAGACATGCCAGGTTGATTTGTTTGTCCCGATCGTTGGATTGCTTTTCCAATACCCTTGCCAGCGCCTGAGCGTGAACGAGCATGAATTCGTTGTTGATCAGTGCCAGCGCTTGCGGTGCGGTGATGGAAGTATTTCGCGAAGGCGTGGCGACGGATGCATCGCAACCATCGAGGCAATCGATGAACGAATCGGGCAGCGTGCGGAACACGAATCGATAGACACTTCGGCGATGCCCTTCCGGTCGATCCCAGTTGAATTTGCCGTACTCTACTATCGGAGTAACGTGAATTCCGGGCCGCATCGCAAACTGTTGATCGGATGGCCCGCCCATCTTGCGGTTGAGGCATCGCTGATGAGCAGCACGGCATCCCGCACTTGCTCGGCATCGAGGCGCAGAGCGCTGCATTCGCCACAGAAAGCGGTTATCTCCGTCGATTTTCGCGTAATCGGCATGGTGTCGCGAGGATTGTCGATATACGGCGCTGGTCACCAATAATCGGTGCATCTTCTTCCACGATCCGCCCTGATCGCGGAACTCGCAGGCCAACCAATCGAGCAATTCAGGATGCGACGGCAGGCTCCCCATTTTTCCGAAGTCGTTCGGCGTATCGACCAGTCCCCGACCGAAATGATAATGGCATATTCGGTTCACTGCCGACCGCCAGGTCAGCGGATTCTTGGGATCGCTAAGCCAGCGCACCATTGCCGCGCGTCGATCACCTTCGGAATAATCTTTGGGCAAATCGAGTTTACCTGTCCATCCCGGCAGGCAGGTAACGGTTCCCGGCCCAACTTCGGCACCAGGCCGGCGAATCTCACCGCGTTTGAGCACGTGAACTGCACGAGGTTTGTCAACCGGTCGATGGCTGCCATCCGGCATGAAATACTTGCCGGCGGCGTAGACCATTGCCGGTGGCGGAATCGCGGCCAATTCCGCGGCCGTCTTTTCTCGCAAGACATGCAAGCCAAGTTGTTGCCACTGCTGTGTCGATCGCTGGCCCGTTGGTGTTGCAATTATGGTTGCGATCGCTTCGGGAAGCGGCGAGATCGTGCCCGCGTTGTCAGTGGTTGCAGCAATGCGGAACCGCCCAATCAGATGGCCGCCTCCGTGTCGTTGTTGGAGTTGGAAGATCAGTTCGGTTTCCTTGCCATCGCCGAGCGGCTCCTTGAGTGGAAAGATCGCTTGATGCGATTTGCCGATTTGCGGGTAAATCCCCCAGGCGGTGGCGACATTGCCATCGACGGCATGTTGAATGGTCCAGCCCGGCTGGTCGTAATCGCTGATTGGCTGTCCGAGCTTGACTGCTTGTGCCTGTTTCTGGGGAATCGAATGGAGCAACTGAAACTCACTCAGATGAAGATTGCCGTTATCTTGCCGGCCTGGACCATGCAGAGGCAAGCTGTCATCGGTCAGAACTTCCAAACGAAAGGCCCGGATACCCTTGGTCGCCGTTTTCACGGTCACGATATACGTATCACGTTCGGGCCGCTTGCCTTCGGAACGGATGGAGCCATCCGGCAGTTTCTTGAGAGTCGATCCCTCGGTGGAGATGATGCTAATCGTTTCGAGAGGTTGCCATCGCACCAATTTTTCTTTCTGAGTTTTCTCAAAGGCAGCGAGTTCATCCCGAAACTTGTTCCCAGCGATTCGATCGAGAACCGTCCGATCTTTGCGTTCGATCGCGCCAGAAGCTCCTTCAACGCCGTCCGCTTTTGATGCAACTTGGGATCGGTTTCAAACGATCGATCGCCTCGTCCGGCACCGGCGAAGACCGCTTGCAACTGGTAGTATTCCATCTGCTTGATGGGATCGAATTTATGATCGTGACAGCGCGCAATGAGCGGTCAGGCTCTGAAACGTGGACATCACGCTCGTGACCATTTCATCGCGATCGAGATAGTAGCCGACTTGCCGATCGATGCTATCTTCGCGGATGTCGCGCAGCGAGCTTTCATCCCAGGGGCCGGCGGCAAGGAAACCAAGTGCGGCAATCAACTTGGGTTGATCGGGAAACATGGCATCGGCGGCAATCTGTTCCTGCACGAAGCGCACGTAAGGCTTATCGGCATTGAACGATTCGATCAGATAATCGCGATAGGGCCAGGCATTGGGCCGAACGCGATCCTGATCGTGACCGTGCGTTTCGGCGTAGTGAACGACATCCATCCAGTGCCGTGCCCAGCGTTCCCCATAATGGGGTGAAGCAAGCAACCGATCGACGAGCTTTTCGTAGGCATCCGGCGACTTGTCGTTGAGGAAGGCATCGATCTCGGTTGGGGTCGGCGGTAAGCCGATGAGATCGGAATTGAGTCGTCGAATCAACGTCCGCCGATCGGCTTCGGGTGCCGGAGCAAGCCCGTGCTCTCGAAGTTTGGCGAGGATGAAGGCATCAACGGGAGTTCGCACCCACGCGGAATCTTTTCCGGTCAGCTTTGGTGGTGCGGGCTGTTTGAGTGGCCGAAACGACCACCAGGGTTCCTCCGCATGGAGGGTCGAAGCGAGCAATAGCAGCGTCAGAGCGGGATGGAGAACATTGCAAATCATCTTGGATTCCCGGCGTCGTGCGATGCGGCGAATAATTAGTAGTATACTCGAAAGCATGGCACCGAACTCTCGACTCGTCCCGTGCAGTTCCGTTGGAGATCCGGAAACGCTACGATCAATCGCGCCACCATGCTCCCGACCCAGAAGTAGTAGCTCACCAATAAGGAATTGTATCGGCGATCCGATCGATGTCCGCAGACCGTGAAGAGGTTTTACCTATGTCGTTACCGGATCCGCCGCCCAAGAGTTCGTGGCCGATCGAGTTGCTCGACGAGGCAGAACGGTTGGGCAAGCCCGACGCCGTTTTTTCCACAGCGAAAGGCACCATCGGGGCCACGTTTATCTGCGGCATCGCCGGCATCGTTTTTGGAATCATCGCGAATCTCGTGTACTGGTTGGTGTTGGATAATCCTCAACCTGCGGGAAAAACGACGATCAGAATCCTCGTGATCGTGCTCGCATTAGTCCCGCTTGCCGGTATCGGCTTTCTCATTTCGGCCTTGCGAAACAAAGGAGTCTGGGTGCTCGTTTACCGGGACCGTCTCCTGCACTGGAGGCGCGGCGAGGTCAAGGAGTTTCGGTGGAAGGAGATTCGGAGCATTACCTTTTCCGGCGTCCAGACTTTTGGCGAACCGGAAATCGAACGGGATGAGGACGATCGAATCGTGCCGCACGTGGTTGCCCATCCAAGCGAACTCATTGGTCAGTTGGAGGCTCAACCTGATTCGAAAAGATGAAGAAAGAGCGTTTATTCCCGAACAGATCAGCGAATCATCCGAACTTTGCCGCTTGATTCAGGAAAAGACTTTTGAACTGGCCTGGCCACGAGCACTGAAACGCTTGCAGGATAATGACGAGTGCGAATTCGGACTCATTGGCCTGTCTCAAGAGGGACTGATTAGCGATAAGGATTCGACGGGTACAGTAAAGTCCAAGCTTCTTCGCTGGGAAGAAATCGGCACAATAAAGACAGAGAATAGCCTGCAAATCAACAAAAAGAAATCCTGGCGTCCGTGGGTGGCTATCAACCTGTGGAACCTACAAAATCCCCACGTTTTTTTCGCGTTGATCGCAACCAAAAACGAATGGATCGAGGAGAATGAACATGATTGACGGCGAAATCTCGCTCCACGAGAGTCAAGTTATCTCCGGCGAATCTCAGGAACATTTCTGGCATGTTGTCCGAGCGTGCCTACGGGAATTCCACAATGCTTCCCAAACCGTTTTGGATACTGCGTCCGAACTGCGCCAAAAGATTGATGTCGCTCCTATCGAGGAAGTAGAGCTTTTCTTCCACGGTGAACCTTTCAATATCGCTTGCGGCCTGGCCGGTCACCCGTTGCCGATAGAGCCGTGCTTGGAAAGGTATCTTGTGATACGTGACGGCGGGGACCAATGTGACGAATGACGCGGAGCCACGCTTTCTCGGACATCGCATTCCGCAGAGCTTATCGTGATTTTGTCGTCGAGATGACCTTCTTGCCGCCGTGCGCAAGTTCTTTCTTCACCGCTGCACCCTTCAGTTCGCGTAGTGCTGCCCACTCCGGCTCAGTCCATTTCGCTGTGGGATCTGCCGGGGTTCCTAACACTCTGGAAATGCACATCGCGGCGAAATTCCGCACCTCGAGCTGAGGAAGCAGAAAACAGGCATAAATGGATTCGTACATTGCGGGATTCATGGTTATGTCACGTACAGTCTTATCATTCAGGAAGGCAGCCAGGAAAGCCAATCGAAGACGTCGTTGGGTCGGGTTTGGATCTGGGTAATCGATGTTATTGAGCATCTCCATTCGCAGGCCGGGATCGGCTTTTGCGCAGCTGCCTCGAGCGATCGCCAGACCCGTGGTTCATCGGTCATGCAGGCCAGCACAGCCAAACTCGCTTCATCGGAAACCGGGTAGGGGCGTTCTGGTCTCTTTGGAATATCATCGTAACTGGCGATCAGGCGGGCAATGAAGCGTTCATTATCCAAATCCTTCAGTTGGAGGAGCGCCCCATGACGGTGCTGAAAGCTTTTGTGATGGGTCGCCAGCACCAGCAATTCCACTTTCTCCTGCTTTGGCAGCGCACTGATGCCCACCGCTTCCGCCAAGGGCCAACTTTGCATGCATGGGCGGGTCTTCAGAACATCGCGGTAAACATCAGCGAGACGATTAGGATGCTTCTTGCCGAGAATTCGCACGAGCATGTGATCAGGCCACTCGTCGTCAAATTGCGAGAAGCGCGGTTTTGGCCCGTCACGGATTCTTACCGGGGGCACGGACGTGGGCAAGTAGGTAGGCTTCTTCGCCGCGATTCCTGGCATCGTCCCACCACTTGCTCGCAGCGATCTTCTCGGCATCGGGGTCACTGGTGCCCTCGGGCCATTGTTGGGCAGCAGTGCGCCCGGCAATCGATCTCAGAATCTTGGAGACGACGTCGCGGATGCGGAGGTGGTATTCCGGCTGCAAAATGCTTCCGAAAAACTGCGGCCGTTCACGGCAGCGAGTAAGCCGATTGTCGTCGAGGTGCTTCAGCAATATCGGCACGGCCTCGAAACCGATATCGAGAATACATCCACAACGATCATCGACAACATTGGAGAAGTTGCACACGCGAATATCCATAAGCCCATCGATGAGCGATTCCATGCTCCCCGGTACAGCCTTTGAGGGAATAAGTGACGCCTCAAGGGATTTCAGAATCCCACGGTTTTCGTGGTTGTCGAGTGCTTGCTCTTGCTTCAGAAGAGATTTCATCTGGGGGAAAGCTGCGGGCCAGTAATCGGCCTCGTCGTCAACAAGACGCGCATTCCAATAATCCCAGGCTAACAGCCGTAATGCTGTTTTCGGAGTGTTCTCGGCGTGCTTCTTGAATACCTGTTCAAACACAATCTCGGCGACGGGCCAGCCCAGCGCGTGCATTTGCAAGGCGAGGGCCAAGGCCTCTTCCGGCGAAGTTTGAAATTGCTCCAAATGTTTTGCAGTAAGCGGTTGGGGAGCAATCATGGGACCGACCAAATCGGAGTCTCGGCGAAGCAGCGCGGTGCCGTGCAATAGCTTGGCGCGACGTTTTTTGTCGGCAGTTTCGAGCAGAAAGCCGAGGCCAGAAGTTGCCTCAATCGTGAAGTTATTGATCTCGCCATCAATTGAGACCGTACCAATGTGTTTGGGAGGTTCCTTTTGAAATCGCACGATCGAAGCGTTGATTGGTGGTAGTGGCAATCCGAAGGCGCGGTAATCGGCAAGGAGCTGATCGAGGCCGTTCTCGATTCGATCGATGAGGAGGAGAACTCGTCCCCGCACTTCGGGATCTCTGCGCGTTGCCGCTTGGCGCAGTGCCTTCAGAGCCGGCATGCCGATTTGTTCCAGGGCGCGTGTCGCCGACTGTCGGACTTGATATCGGTCGTCCCCGAGCTCGCAAATCAGCAGAGCAATGCGCTCAATATCTTTTTGGGGAACGGCAGGTTCTATTGCCTGGACTTCAGCCGTCCAGAACTGAAACAGGGAGACTGTGACCAGCAGCAGTCGTGACAGCATGGCATCCTCCGTGAAAGGAAATATGAGGCAACGCCGTCTGTTGTAACGAAACGCGAGTGAAGTACACAAGCCGAATCGGGAAGAAATCTGCGTTTCAGCGACCACTCAGTTACTCCAGCTTTTCCGGATACCGTGCCCCATGTACCGTGATCTTGAATGCAGCACTTTCGATTTCACGCAGATCGTTTTCCGTCAGTTCAATCGATAGGGCCCCGATGTTTTCTTCCAGGCGATGCAGCTTCGTGGTACCAGGGATCGGCACCATCCACGGCTTTTGCGCCAACAGCCAGGCCTCATGCCAAGATTTCCAACAGCACTTTGGCATCCTTAAGTTCCGGCGTCGCGAATCCCTCCGTAAAGGTGCGGTAGATGGCTCCCAGTGCGTCATGGGCTTCCTGGCGGCGGTTCTGCCTTTGCCACAGGCGGGCGAGACTCGTCGTGGCGCGTAGTTCCCAGGCCTTGCTCTGCTGACCACGGGCCGTCTCGATGGCCCGGCGGAAGCACTCTTCCGCGACGGCGCTCTCGTCGAGGGATCCGGCCAAGTGCATTTCTCCCTTCAGCCGATGCAACTCCGCCTCGTAGAACCGCTCGTCGTTCTTGCCAGCGAAGGCAAGCCCCCGATCGAGTGCCACCAGGCTGTTTTCGAATTGGCCGGCCTGTCCGTACGCCAAACCAAGGAAGCCAAGATGGAGCGTCAGGTCGAGACTGGTGCCGGTTTTGCCAAGATCCTGGAGGCCTTTGACAAGTATCGGCAACGCTTCCACCCAACGCCCTTGCTGGACCAGGGCGTCCGCGCGGAAGAGTGTGGCAGTGGCCAGCCAATAGGCGAACCCTTGTTCCTTGGCGATGCCGATCTCTTCCTCGGCGGCGCTCAAAGCCTCAGTTGCCAGGCGACACTGATTGAACAGCCAGGACCTGTGCTCCAGGGCGAACGCCAGCGTGAACGGGTGCCCGATCTTACGCGCAAGTCAACTGCCTCGCCGTTGAGCTGGATCGCCTGGTCCACATGACCCAGATGCCACAAAGCCACCGACAGATAGCAGCGGTGGGCGACTCCTGAGTCCTCACCAGTGATGCCCGCCCAGAATCGCGTGCGTTCGCGATCGTCGTACTTGGCCAACGCCCTGGCGCAGTGAGCGCGACCAGCAGCAAAGTCTCCGCGAAAGACCGATGTCACGCCGGGAAGAAACAACGCTTCCATCAGCATTCCGGGGTCGTTGACCTTTTCGGCCAGGGCCAGAGCCTCATCCGCCAGTTTCATGCTCAGTCTCAAGTCGGCGCGAACGAGATGCCAGATCCAGGTTCCCCACATAAACGCAAACAATTGCGATGGCTGTCCGCTTCGCTCGCACAATTCTCGAGCCCGCTGATAAACCGGGCCGACCTGAGGAGCTGCGTACCCATGAACGGCAATGTATGCCGTGCCGAGAGGATTCAGAAACTCCAGTTCCTGGATGTCGCGTTCGGGCGATCGCGCCAGTGTGCCCAGCAAATCCAGACCTTTGGACAGGTGACTGATCGCTTCGACGTTCGCAAACTTTTCTCGTGACCGCGTGCCTGCCTTGAGCCAATAGCCGATCGCTTTCAGGGGCAGCCCTCCTTCATTGCAGTGGTGAGCAAGCAGCTCGGGTTGCGCTTCCACGGTTAGCGGGAAAATGCGCCTCCAGCGCCTCGACAATCCTCTGGTGGAATCGTTGGCGCTTGGCCTTGATGAGCGCGTTGTAGAGCGCATCTTCCAGGAGGGCGTGCTTGAAGATGTAGGTACACCGGGGCGGCCGGCCCTTTGTGTAGAGGATTTCCGCCTGGACCAACTTGGTCAGTTCTGCCTGGAGCGTCGGTTCGTCCAGCGCGGCGACGGCTGCCAGGAGCTCGTAGCTGAACTCGCGACCGAGGACCGCGCCGATTTGTGCCACCTCACGTTCGCCGGCCATTCGGTCCAGGCGGGCGACGACCAGATCCTGGAGTGTGGCGGGGATCTCTCGCGCGAGCAGCGTCTTGGTGCCCGCGCTGGACTCGCCGGCTTCGTTCGGCACGCTCGATTCTTGAACCATTTTGGTGAATTCTTCGACGAAGAGCGGCACGCCGCCGGCTCGTTCGAAGATCTGTTCGCACAGCGCATCCGGCAACGTATTTCCCGATTTTTTCCGTATCAGATCGGCCACCTGACGCCGCGTTAGGCGAATCAGCGCCAGGCTGGTCTGATGGGCAAGCGCGGGCCAGGGCGTCTGGAACTCGGGGCGGAAGGTGAGCACGGTCAGAACCCGGTCGTGCATGCCCTCGCCGAGGAACTGCCCAACGAACTCCAGGGTAGATGCATCCATCCAATGCAGGTCTTCGATAATAAACAGGATCGGCCTGCGCAGCGGCGCATGCGGAGCCATTCCAGGATCGCCCGAAATGTTTCTTCTCTCTGCCGGATCGGCGACAACGCCATTGCGGGAAAGTGGGCTGGGATCGGCAAGGACAGCAGCGATGCCCAGAGCGGTACAACTTCCGGGCCGGCCAAATCATACTGCTCGAGGTGGCGAAGTAGCCGATCGAACCGGGCCTGGGGGAGCTCCTCACGCCCGAATCCGAGGCTGCGCTCGTAAAAGTCGATGGCCGGGTACAGACTCGTGTTCTGGAAATGAGGCGAGCAGCGCCACTCGATGACCGGCGCATCAATTTCTCCTTCAATCGCCTGTCCGAGGACATGCTCCTTTAAGGCATGCACCAGGCGTGACTTTCCCAAGCCAGGCTCGCCGGTAAGCAGCACGACTTGTCCCATGCCTTCCTGGGCCTGCTCCCAGCGATCCTTCAGCAGACTGATCTCGTGGTCCCGGCCGGTCAGCGGCGTCAGCGTGGCCAGTTCCGCCACCTCAATGGGGCTGCGGGTTTGGTGAGCCTCCTGCACTTGAAAAAGTTCCACTGGCTGCGCCACGCCTTTTATCTTCCGTGGGCCGAGGTTGGTGCATTGGAATTCTCCCTGGATCAGCCGGTAAGTGGCTTCGCTGCAAATAACCTCGCCCGGTACGGCGACCTCGTCCAGTCGAACCGATACATTTCGCGCTTCTCCAGCAAGCGAGATGCCGTCTTCCTTTGTCTCCACGACTGCTGAGCCTGTATGCACGCCGATCCACGGCTTCAACTCTATCCGGTAGTCGTCGCGGAACTGTTTGCAAACGACATTCAGATGACTGAGAATGCCCAGGCCGGTCAATACAGCGCGGCGAGCGCCGTCCTCGTATGCCACGGGGTAGCCGAAACACACCAGCAGGCCCTGCTGGCTGCATTGCACGAGCGTCCCATCATACCGATTTACCGTCTCCGTACAGGTCTGTTGAAAGATTCCCAGCACTTTGGCCTGTTCCTCGGCGTCAAGTTCCAGAAAGGCATCCGACTCGAACATGTCGCAACTGCAGACCAGGACAGTTACTTGCCGGCGTTCGGGTTCGCGGACAAGTCGCCGGGACGAAGACGGTGCCAGAACGATGGATCGAGCTGAAGCCGGTGCAGTTTCACGCCGATCGCCGGCCGGACTCTCGATAGGCGGCAATCGTTCCGAGCTCGAAGCCATAGCCGCCTGCGCGACAACGCCGCGCAGGTCATCCGCAAAGTCGGCCGCGGTGGTGTAGCGATCCTTCTGCAGCTTCGCCAGCGACTTCAGACAGGCTCTTTCCAGCTCGGGCGGGACGTCTTGAACGAGTTGCCGCGGCGGCTGCGGCTCATCGTCGCGCACTTGACGCAATTGCTCCAGCAGATTGGTCGATCGAAACGGAACCCGGCCGGTGAGCATCTCATAGAGCACCACTCCCAGACTGTAAACGTCGGTTCGGCCGTCGATGCGATGGGCCATGCCCGAGGCTTGTTCCGGAGACAGGTACCACAGAGTTCCGGAGATGTGGCCCTTCTCTGGACCGCCGGCCTGGGCATCATCGATTGCCAGGCCAAAGTCCACGAGTACCGGCATACGGTCGGCGGTCAGGAGTATGTTGGCCGGCTTGACGTCGCGGTGAACGATTAACCGTGAATGAGCATGAGCCAAGGCCTCGGCGACGGCAACAGTAATCCGGGTCGCTTCCTTCCAGTCCACGCGGTTGTCGCGCAGCCACCGCGCTAAATCAGGTCCGTCGAGGTAATCGGAGACCAGATACACACGCCCCTCATGCACGCCGACGTCGTGAACCGTCACAATCCCGGAGTGTCGGAGTCGGGCGAGTTCCGCGCCTCCTCCAGGAATTGGTCGCCATGGCCTGCTTTGACCGATTCGGAGTGCAGCACCTTGATCGCCACCGCCCGATCGAGTTGAACATCATGGCCGAGGAAGACTGTGCCAAAGCCGCCTGTCCCCAAGGTGCCACGCACCTCGTACCTACCATAGACCGCCGGAGAAGGCTTGCCTGCTTCAGACGATTTCGGTGCATTTGAACCCTTTTCCTCCGGAGTTGTCACGAACTTTCTGGTTTCCGGGAGCTCCGTCGCTGACTTGTTGACCGAGGAGCCTGGCTGGAAGATCACGGTCTCCGGCAATTCGCCTTTCAACGACGGTTCGCCCGGTTTCGACGGTACCGAATCGGAGAGAGTGTTTTCAGGCATGGTAGAATCTCAAACTCTGCGAGAAGAACCAGGTTGTCATCGCCCGATCAATATCGAGATGCCATTCCCAACCATCCAAACCCATTGCCGTTTATCTTAGCAGCATCCCTATCGTTCCGCTCACATATGCCTGCCCAAACTTACGCAAGGACGGCCTGCGAATCAAACGAGCAAAAATATGATGATCCCGATTTGCGGCCCAAGTTTCTTCACCGCCTCCGTCAGCGCACCAAAATCGGCCGAGCCGCCACAGCCGTCCTTGTCGGGTATGTCGAGCGGAATCGTCTTGCGGATCGTTTGAACCTCGACCGCCCCGATGAGTCCGACCGACACTGCTGCTTTGCTCAGCAACCCTGCATCGGTGCAGAACACGTTGGCGATCAGCCGGCCGTTGTCCTGCTCCCGCACGATTACCGTAATTTTGCACACGGGCTCGTCCAACTGGAATTGATTTTCCCAGCGATTCTCAAAGGCAGGCCGAGGTGCCGAGGAATCGCCTGTGTCTCGCGGAGTCGGGACAAGTGGTGAGACCGGCCTGGCTCCGAGTTTGCGTTGGCGGATCTTGATGCTTTCGGGCAATGGAAACAGGTCCATCTCCATACTTCGCTCCCGCGGACGGGTTCAGTCACAATCGATATTGTACTGTGAGTGTTGAATGGAGCCATTTTGCTCAACCCATTATCGAATCAAAGAACGCGATCGTGCGCCCACGGATGCCTCCGCCCCGTGAGGAACTCTTTGTATTCCGATTCGATCGGCAACTTGATCGTCTCAGGGTCGAAATTGGTGTTGAGTGCCCGTAACAAAATGACGATATCGGGATCGGTGTAGCCCACACCGTTGATTTGAAAGTAATCGCCGTTCACGTCCAAGATTTGCAGTTGGTTTTTCCAGACGCGAACCTTCCGCAATTCCCTCAACTCCCAGCGAGTGCGTTTCAGGAACTCCAGGCTGTCTTGTAATGTTTCAGAATGTTGATGAATTGCGAGCGGTTCACTCATAATTGGACATCCGACGTGAAAGTTCCACAAGTAAGACGGGCTGGGAAGCCCGTCCTACTTGTGATATGTCCTGAGACTTACCTCAACCCAGCCAACTCCTGCAGCAGATGCCAGTTTTCCAGCCGGTCCTGCTTTGCCGCAAGCATCGTTTCGGATGGGTTGCCATCTTGTCGAAGTGCTTGACGAATCGCCCTTCGCTTCGGGCGAAGTCGATGAACGTCACTTCCTGGTTGGTCTTTGGGTGAAGATACCAGTCGCCCTTGAGATTGCGGGTTGCCCTGAAGCGAGAGGCGTTTCTTGACCGTGTCGCCCGCGCGGGGATCGTAGATCATCAGCGGGAAGGCCCGCGTATCGACGGCCAGTCGAGCCTGCTCGCCGGCCATGTTGTCGGCCACGCCATGCTCGGGCTGGCAGGTCGTGTAGCAGCAGACGATCGCTGGGCCATCGAACTCCAGCGCCCCAAGCACCGCCTTGTAGAAGTGGTTGATGTGGGCACAGGTCGTCTGGGCCACGTAAGTCCGCGGGTGCATCATGGCGATCTGGGCGATCTCCTTGCGTCGTTCCTGCTTGCCGAAGACGGCCTTGCCGTGAACGGACATCTTGGTGTTCTGCCCGGTGAAGCTGGCGGTCGATGCCTGACCGCCGGTGTTCGAGTAGACCTGCGTATCGAGCACGAACACCTTCACGTTCATGCCGCTGGCGAACATCCGGGACAGCGCCTGGAAGCCGATGTCGAACATGGCACCGTCGCCGCCGATCACCCAGAGCGGCTTGTCCTTCCAGCCCATCTGGTCCCAGCGCATGCGAACGCCGATCGCGTAGGTCGGGGCATTCTCGAACAGCGAGTTGGTCCACGGCACCATGTACGGGTTATAGGGGTAGGTCGAGGTGTACACGGTGTTGCAACCGGTCGCGGCGACGATGCCCCACTGTTCGCCGAACTTCGACCCCGTCGCCGCACAGAGCATGCGCAGGGCGGTGCCTTCGCCGCAGCCGGCACAGGAACCGGCCCCGCCGGTGTAAATGTGCGTCTGCTCCTTGAGCATCATGTCGATGAGCAGGTTGCCGCTGATGTACTTCTCGTTGCTCGGGCCCATGTTCTTGAAGTACCGATGGCTCTTGCGGGCCTTGAGTCATCACGTCGTCGGTCTTGGCGACCATCTTCAGGGCGTTGTCGTCGCAGACGGTGACGCACTCCGCGCAGCCCTTGCACTTCGACGGGTCGATGATGATCTGGAACATGCCGCCGACGCCGCCGCTTTCTTCTTGCCGGCATCGTAGTACTTCTTGGTCTCGCGACCACTGCGCGCGGTACATGGCGCGGTCGGCCTCGGGAATGGTCAGCAGTTTCTGCTCCCATTCGTCCTCGGCCAGAACCTTGCCGAGGATGGCGGTGTCCGGGCACTCGGTGACGCAGTCCATGCAGCCGGTGCAGTTCTCGGGGATGTACTTGGGGATCTCGGGGGAGATGTAGCTGAAGTCGCGCAGCGAGGCGGTGCCGGCGGGGATCAGCGACCGGGCGAGCGAGAGGTCGGCGGGCAGGTCCTTCTCGCCGTAGCCTTCCTCGTAGCCGCGGATGATCCGCTCGTTGAAGTCGAGCGACGTCGAGCACCGGCAGGTCGACCTTCTTGTACGGCCGGTCGATGGTCGTGCCGTAGCAGTTGTTGTTGAAGGGATCGTTTTCGCTCGCCTCGTTCATGATCGGTGCGGAGGGGAGCGATCATGGAGAGAGTCGCTAGATAATCGAGATAGTTGGCATTCACTCGAGTGGTGGGGGGAGGTTGAGTCTTGCGAATCAGGGTAGTTTTGGCTGTGTAAGGACTCGACTCAGGACAGATAGGTCCCATACGCAGAGCTTGAGGTTGTCCGATCTCATCGGCGAATTAGTTGTGCGATCACCGCAGCGGGATCTCCTTCATCTCGCTGTAGCCGCGCTTGACGCAGGTCATGTTGTCCTGAACGACCTGGTCGCCGCGCTTGCCGAAGTACTTTGCGCAGGGCCTTCTCGACGCCCGCGTACACCTGCTCGTCGGACATCTCGGCTTCCTTGGCGTAAGGCGTCAGCTGGAGGAAGGCGCCGAGCAGCACGATGCCCTGCATGCGCATCTGCAGGTCGGGCTCGCGACGCCACCTCGCGAGCGATCCGGACCATGTCGCAGTAATAGACGCGGATTTTCTTCTGACGAATCGGTCTGCTGGTTCTTCGGCGGGAATCCGTTTCCAGACCTCGGCCGGGTCGGCGTACGGCGATTGCATGAAGATCGCGCCGCCGGCGACCAGGCCCTTCAGCGTCAGCGGGCTCAGGATCGCCGTCGGGTCGTTGATGCACAGCAGACTCGACCGTCTCCAGCTCGCAGTGCATGTTGATGTGCGTGTCGGCGATGGTCAGGTAATAGGTCGTCGGCAGGCCCTTCTTCTCGGAGCCGTACTTCGGATAGGCCTGCACGTCCTTGCCGAAGACGTTGCCGGCGATGGTGGCGATGACCTTGTTGGTCGTGACCGAGCCGAACCCGCCGACCGAGTGGCCGCGCATCGAGAAGCCGCCCTTGGGCCGCAGGTCGGGGTCGTCGGTTCGCGTTGCAGCGCGAGCGGGTGGTCGATGCCGACGCAGAAGAAATCCTGGCCGTCGATCATCATGTTGTGGAATGCGGCGATGATGTCGCCGGGCCGCACGTCGCGGCTGCCCAGCCCGCGCGGCGCCGTGATAGATCCGCGGCACGCGGTCGATCTTTTCCTGGCCGTTCTGGCCCGTCACGGCGTCGCAGAACGCGGCCTTGATCTCGCGCGTCAGATGGTTGCCCGTCGTCGAGAGCGGATCGTCCATGCGCTCGAACACCGTGAAGGCCATGGCAGTCCTTGAGCGCCTCGACGATCTGCTGTCCAGGGAACGGACGGAACACCAGAACGCGTCAGGCAGCCGGCCTTGATCCCCTTCACTCGCGGAGATAATCGACGGTGGCCTTGGCCGTCTCCATGTAGCAGCCCATGCCGACGAGGACGTACTCGGCGTCCTCGCAGCGATAGGCTTCGACGCTGTCCGTACTGCCGGCCGGTCTTCGGGCGAACTCGTCGAACGCCTCTTCCAGGGCCGGCCCGATGCGATCGTAGTACCAGCGCTGGGCGATCTTGCCCTTCATGTACGAGTCCTGGTTCTGGACCACGCCCGACATCATCGGGTTGGCGGGTCCATGAGGTTCATCAGCTTGGTCTTGGGATCGCCGATGAACTCCTTCATGAATTCCGGCTCGGTGCAGCCGGACGGTCTCGACGGTGTGCGTGGTGAGGAAGCCATCCTGGACGTTGAAGAACGGAGTGTAGGTGGCCTCGGCCGCTCGGCGGGCGATGAGGCAGAAGTCGCCGGCTTCCTGGGCGTTGCGGGCGAAGATCATGCCCCAGCCGACAGTCGGCCACGCTCATCACGTCGTCGTGCCCGGCGTGGACGTTCAGGCCCTGGCTGGTGAACGCCCTGGCTCCGATGTTCATCACCACGGGCAGGCGTTTGCCGGAGATGGTGTAGAGAACCTCTTTCATCAGGACCAGGCCCTGGCCGGAGGTGAAGTTGGTCACCCGGCCGCCGGCGACGGCGAAGCCCTCGCAGACGGCAGCTGCCGAGTGTTCGCTTTCCGGCTCGAAGAACATCAGCGGATCGCCCCACAGGTTGGTCTGGCCGTTCATCACCGAGGCGTTGAAGCCGCCGCCCATCGTGGTCGAACTGGTGATGGGATACGCCCCGGCGGCCTGGCTGATCTGTGATCTCGACGTGGACGACGGCTTCGGCGCCGTCGCAGGTCGTCGGGATGCCGGGATACTTCGGCGGGGCAGGCGTTGGTTCCCGGATCGGTTCCGCGGTTCGACTCGGCCTTTCAGCTACTGCAACGCTCATGAGTTCCCTTTCTGGCAGCAAAATGAAGCAACACAATTTCGGCGAATGTGGTAATGGGCGAACGATGTTGCGCGGACGACGGCTTATGCTGATCCTGCGACTTCGTTATTGTGTCTTGCCCTTGAAACCCGACGCGCCTGTCGGAAAACGAGAGACAAATAACGGTGGTCGTCGACGCTGGGAAATGAGTTTAACCGCCTATTTGAACCCGGTCGGCTTGGACACCAACGCAGAATTCCACCGTCCAGTTGATAGATGCACAGCGCCAGTTGACCCGCGTACTCGGCAGGGCCTTCGTCGATGTGCATGTTCATCTGACCGGCAGAAACTTCGAAAGTGCCCATGTAAATGTCGGCACCGACGAATTCAAACGTGAAACGGTTTCCGGCAATCAGGAGCCGGGCTTCGCGAAGCCCGGCGAGAGTTGTCCAGGCCCCCTGGAGTCGATCCAGGTCGGCGCGAACCGATGTGTTAAGTTCAAGTGTAAGGACCGACATGACAGAAAGCTCCTGTCGAACACATGGGAGAGGTAAGTGTTCAGCGAACGATCGCGTTTGCGCAGCAGAAACCAAGCGAGGAGTCACTCAGGGTTATGAATTGATTCGGGGCTGAGATTGCGACGGCCGCGAATCCTGACCCCTCTGAGCAAGACTCCCTCGATCCGATTTCTACTGGATACAACAGGTCGCGTCATCACGATTCATTCGAGATTATTCTGAAACAAGATGGCGCGGCGACTGAATGATTTGGATTATAAACCGATTATCGGATGGGAACAATGGAATAATTCTCAAAACCAATTTTCCCTTTTGACGGGCATCCGGGTGGAAGTGGAGGGAGTCAATGAAGAAAGTGCCTTTTAAGTCCGAAGTTCTGGCGGTTGTGGCTTCCGTCCCGGAGGGACGGGTCACAACCTACGGCACCATCGCCCAGCACCTGGATATCACACCTCGACAGGTTGCGTTTGTTCTCTCTCGGCTCACAGCTGAGGAATCCAAGAGCTTGCCTTGGTTCAGGGTGGTCGCCTCGAAAGGTGTTGTCAGCACGGTTAAACTCGGTGCCGTTGGCCGCCGGCAAATCGAGCAACTGCGGGACGAGGGGGTTGCAATCAGCAGGCGAAATCGAGTCCAGGACTTCGAGCAAATTGCCTGGGTGCCCGTATGACCGACGGATCGCCGGTTCATGTCGGCCGGTCTCGTTCTTGTCTGTAAGTCTCAGCATCCGCTCGCTGATGTTGTTGTCGATGTCCGGTTTGCCATCTGTTGTGTAACGAAACACTGGCGCGAACCGGGAATCGCTAAGTGCGGTCAGTTAAAATATGTACAATCGGATATGTGCCTGATATAAATCCGTTTGCTCAGGAGAATAGCCATGCATGCCATCAAGGCGATCATCCGAAACGGTCGGATTGAAACTGATGAACCGATCGGGTTACCCGATGGGACCGAGTTGTTCGTTTCACTTGCCAACAGCAGCATCAATGAGGAAGAGGGATGGGATAACTCACCGGAAGCTATCACCGAGTGGTTGAGGTGGTACGACTCCCTTCAACCATTGAAACTCTCGGCAACCGAAGAAACCGAGACCGATCTTTGGTTGAAACAGTGTATGCATCAAATCCCGGGATTGGTCGTGGAGAATTGGCGCAACAAATGAGGAACTACCTTGGATGGGATCGCCGTTGGGTTATTGTAGCTGGAGTCAACTGAACATATGTGGTACTACAGCGGGCCTCAAAGCTGGACCACAATTCATGGAATATGATCAGCTATGCATCAGCCCTGCTTGGCAGTGACCGACTTTTTTCCGTTGGCACTCTGCAACAGAAATCTTTGGAGTTCCTCTTCCGAGATCAGTCCCTTTGTCACAAGATGGAGCCGGGCACCAGCCGCATCCGTGATCCGCACCATTTCGATTGGCTTCTTGTCTACCAGAACGATCATCGTGCCTGAAGGCGCGTGTTCGTAGCGAAGCCATTTCGGCTCGACGTGGGCACGCGTAAATCCCAACTCGATGAGCAGCTGGTCCAGTTGCTTGTAAGTCATTCGGTCAAGATCCATAGCGGGCTCGTTTCGTCATTAGGCGATGGCCTTTTAGCATCAAGCAAACCTAAATGGGTTCAACATCAGAAGAACCCAGCCGAGCAAAATCACGGAAAACAGAAATGCAGCAAGCCATCGTTGTGCATAACAGAGTCGAATCGTGCCAAACATGGCAATAGCAATTGCGATCACGAATATGACCTTGAGCACAATCGTCCATGAATAGCTAACGCGCCCATATTCCAGCAGGCCATACGCAGGTGAGAAAGACAACACAAGAAACCAGGCGACCAAGCCTGCCGACGGCGGCGTTTTTTCATTGCGAGTTTCAGGCACAGCTCGTTTTGGGCTCTTTCGCCGCACGATCCGTTTCACGAGGAGAACCAAAGCTCCGCCGATTGGCAGAGAGGCGCAAACGACTAGCCAAGTGAGATAACGTCCTAAGTGAAAGGGGTCATCGGGGTTGGGGTCGATAATGATGCGCCCAGGGTACTCCGTTTCGGCACGAAGCTTCGCCCAATTTGTCGAAGCTGGTTGAAAATCCGAAGGCAATAGTATGCTGCCACTTGGGGTACTCATTTTCTCAACGCTTTTTCGGTATTCAGCCGCTTGCTGGGTAAGATAAGGCGGCATCCCGTAGGGCGATGAGTAGCTCATCGTTTGGCGAGTCACAGGAAACGTGTAAAGCCATTGGGGGCGACCCGATTCAATGTCCAGACACTCCACTTGACCTTCGGTACTGCCCAGCACCAGTTTGCCATCGGCCTCGGCTACGTGGGATACCGAGCCGTATTCTCCAAGATATGGCGCATAGGCCGTCCACGATCCTTTGGACTTGATCATTTGAAGCAGTTGGCCAACGGAATTGCCTGCGTCCTTGTTTGGAATGTTTGCAAAAATGCCGGACGGAAGTAATTGCATGTCGCGAAATTCATCGCCTTGTTTCCAGAGATTCGCAAGCGTATTGCGCTGATGCAAGTTTACTTTTTGCACCCGCCCATTGTGAAAATACTTGTCGCCCCAGATGAATACGGCATTCTCCGATTTATCCTCAACAATCGCAGGCGACTTGGAATCCGCCTCGACCACGACTTTGCCCTTCAGATCGAGCGTCCGCATGTGGACAGGTCTACTGGAAAGTCGGCCCCGTTCGGAATCGTGTACCACCAGGTAAATGAGTTGACCAAAATAAACCTGATTCCAATGGACCTCCGGCGAAGCCTCATGGCGCAGAATTCGGCCGCCGCTCTTAAGGTCGAGGAGGAGCAGGGGTGAGCGCCTGTCCGAGGAATCGGCCGTGGCGACGAGCACCATTCCATTCGCCGCCCAAAACCGACAGCCATCTTCCATTTCAATCTTCCAGGAAACCTCGCCCGATTGAACATTTCGACAAATAACGCTGTGATTTCCGTCGCGTAAGACAACTTGCTCGCCGTCCAATACCGCGTCATAACAATGATCAGCCTGCCAAACGGGCTCAAAGGTGCTTCCGTTGAGAAGAGCGATTCTTCCATAGGACATCATCAGCACGCCATGAACAGAACGTAGGAGTTTGCCGGAGTATTCGAATTCGCCTTCTGGTTTCTTACGCAGCAGCACGTCGCCAGTTTCCAGGTTCAGCACCGTCAGACTGCCCGCACCCTGTGCGAAGATGACGCGTTTACCGTCAACCAGAATATTGCTGCCAGCGCAACGCGCACGGAGGTGTACGCCCAAGATGAACCAGCACTCGCCAGCCAAAGCAAAGCAACGATCGCAATGCTCAATGCCGGCCTGACTAGCAGATTCCATGATGGTCGGTGAGCAGCGACGCGCCCAATCGTAGTTTCCATTGCGGACACTCCAGGTAGTTGCATGGGATCGCCGGTGCGTTATTGTAGCAGGAGCCATTGGAACAAGTGCGCGGACCGATTCCTCCAGGGGAAAGCTGGCGGTGCCGCTGGACCTTGGGAAAAGGTTCCAGACTCTGTCCAAATGCTATAGTGAGCGCAGCGGACACAGCCATTTACTTTCCGGCCCGGCCCGAGCACGGGAGGCGGCACACGGTCGTCGAACCGCTGAGGTACAAAAAATGAACGACAAGGAACGCAACTTGCGTATCGCCGAATCGATTTGTGCCGAATTTGCGTGGAACGGTCAGAGGTTTCGTGAACGCGATTTCGTGGCCTTGCTTGATGGCAACATCGTTGCCGTGGCTGACAACCCCGACGATGCTATTGCGACATTGCGGACGCTCGAAATCGATCCCAAGCGCAGAATGGTCGTTGTGGTCACTCATCCGACCGTCGAGGTGATTCGAAAGGGTAACCATACCCACCGTTTATTATCCCAGCCTTGACGATGCAGATCTAATCCAGGCCGAATTGCCATCATTACTGATCTTACTCAGCTCGCGTTACCTCCCGACATTCAGGGAATGACCGGCTTAACCTTTCTGCGACAATTCGCTCGCTGGGGCGCGGAGCGGACGGCCGACGGATGGCGGTTTTCACTTTCCACTAACCCGAGAAGAAAAGGGCGGAGCAAGCGATAATCAGGCTGGCGAAACGGGTTTGCCTTCTAGCGAGGATTCTTTTCAAGGCGCAGGGTATTTCGGCGTCCGTCCGTTCAGGACTTCCATCACGTCGCGGACCACCCAACTCATGTTCTCGACCGCCGTGTACGTGCGGGCGGCCATGTGGGGTGTGAGCAGGACGTTGTCGAAGCCAAGCAGGGGATAGTCGGCTTTGGGCGGTTCCGGATCGAATACGTCGATGGCGGCACCGGCAATCTTTTTCTCCCGGATGGCGACTGCGAGCGCAGCGTCGTCGAGAACTTCGCCCCGGCTGGCATTGATCAGGATCGCCGTCGGCTTCATTAGCGACAGCAATCGCGTGCCGACCAGATGCTCGTTGCCGGGCTTCATGTCGACATGCAGCGTGACGATGTCGGCTTCGCGGAAGAGTGTCGGCTTATCGACCGCCGTCGCGGGGAACATCAATTGCGATTGCACTTCAAGCAGGTCGTTGTAGATCACCCGCATGTCGAATCCATTCGCGGCGATTTTCCCAACGCGCTGACCGACTCGGCCCATGCCCAGGATGCCCATCGTCAGTTCGTTTAGCTGCACACCGCGAAGCGTGTTGCGCAGGTGCTTGAACTCCTTCGGCTCATACGGCGCGATCCTTGAAAAACGCCCAGGGCCGGAGCAATTGCAGCGCGTAGCCAAAGACAAAGTCGCCGACAGCAAGGGAGTTTGCATCGGGTGTGTAAACGACTTCAACGCCGCGAGCCCGGCAGGCGGGCACATCGATGTTTTCGATGCCGACGCCGCCTCTGCCGACGACTTTGAGTTTCGGACATCGGGCCAACAAGGCAGTGTTCACTTTGGTGTAAGTGCGTACCACCAACCCGACCATTTCCGGCAGCGCGGCGTTAAACTCGGGCGAATCCGGAGCGGCTTCGATGACTCGGGCACGCTCTTTCAGCCAGGCAAGCGGCTTCGGATCGGAGTCTTCGGTAACCAGGACAAGGGGGAGTTCAGTCATGTCGGCAGTTATAGCGAAAAGGGGAGATCGTGAATATCAAAGGAAGCTTACTGGCGGAGACGACCCTATGCTTCAAGTCCGATTTCTCCCCGAACCGCAAAGTTGCCATAAGCAAAGCGGTCCAGGAATCGAAAGCAAGCTATGCCGTCAAGTCCGGCAGGAGTCTTCGGAACGCAGGCTGCCTCGACGCGTTCGTCGAAACCAAGTTGGGGGATTTCAACGCGAATGCCGTAGATCGGATACATCTCCCAAATGTCCTCGACCGTGCTGTAGTCTTGGCTTGCTCGAATGCAATATCTTCGATCCCGGTCGGGTTCGATTTGCTCGAGCAAACACAAGGCTTCGGTCAACGTGTCGGCAACAGCAACCACTTTTCCGTTGGCCAAGCCGACGTACTTGCCTGCGTAAGCAGACGCCGGATTGGCTCGCGCTTCTTGGTTGATTGGGTCCGCCAGTGCGCGGTTCTGTTCCAGGATATCAGCTGATGCAGCCATGAAACACCTCCCTCACCCGGATCATAACACAACTGCTGACACGAATGGAAGATTCACTGGCGAACGGAAATGGTCGCAGAGTGACATGGGTAGTTCTCTTCGTCCACGGGAGAGCGAAAGCGTCCGGGTACTTCTACTTCTTCGGAGCATACCCCTTCCACACCCATTCGATGGCGTGCGGGAGAAACTGCGCCTGGGCGTTGCCGACGCCGTGGCCGGATCCGCGACAGAACAGGTATTGATACTCATAGCCCTTGGCCTTGAGCACCTTGGCCATGCGGTGATTGGCTTCCACCCAGTCGTGCATGTTGTCGCGCATGACGTTGGGGTTGAGCAGGTCCTGGTCGCCGACGGAGATGAACAGGCGGATCGGTTTCTTGGGGCTATTGGGAATGAGCGTTTCGTGAAAGCCCCAGGCGCCGTCGGGCATCTTGGGATCGAACGGCCACTGCTGGTTCACGAACGTGCCCGACGTGGTCAGGACGCGATGGTAAAGATCGGTGCGAAACCAGGCCATGATGAGCGCGGCCGAGCCGCCGGAACTGTTGCCCATCGCCGCGCGGCCGTCGGGATCCTTGGTCAGCTTCACCTTGCAGTTTTTCTCCACGCGCGGCAGCACTTCGGTTTCGATGTATTCGGCGAAGACGCCGGACATCGTGTCGTATTCTTTGCCGCGCTCGTGTCCCTGGGCATCGCCGCCGCCGTTGGCGATCATAATGAGAATGATGCGGAGGAATACGCTTCTGGGCGATCAGGTTGTCGAGGATGGTCTGGCAGCTCCATGTTGGGTCCCGGCCGGGGCCGTCGTGGACGACCATGAACGGCGCTTCACTGCCCGCTTTGTATTGCGCGGGAATGTAGACCGCGATCTTCCGCTTGTAGTCGATGTTGTGAGTCTCGACGATCAACGTCTTCGGGTTGTTCGGATCGACCTTGCCGAACTCCTTGCGGGCAATGCCGGGATTGAGGAGCTTGGTTTCCTTCGAATCGATCACGAACTGCTGCACCTTCCCCTGCGGAACCCCTTCAACCGTTTTGCGTTCCGGGGCGGGCACGTACTCCGGCCCGATCACGAAATTGCCATCCACATCGAGCGGGGGGTTCTCACCGGTTTTCAGCACCTTGAAAGGCGGAGCACCCGGGTCATCGAACTTGCGCACCGGCGCTGCCGACAAACTGGAGCATGCGAGAACTGCGATCAAAAGGACTTTCGACGGCTTGAACATGAAAACCTCTCGTCATTTCTTTGAATTGGCGACTACTGTTGAGGATATTCGGGCGAGCGCTATGGTGCTATCTTATTTACCCGATTCCGCATCGATCTGTGCTCATTTACACTCCAAACCGCCCGACATGCCGAAACAACAATTTTCCGACCCGCAGAGGCGAAGAGTATGTCCGAGCAACCCAAATTCGCACGGAGCTTGTTGACAGCCCGGAGACAGAGTGGTCTATTAACTCCCATGTCACCGCACCGTCCATTGTGACAACAAAGGAGGCATTAATGTCGGGGAAGAAAGCTTCGGGCAAACCCACCCGCGCGAAGGGAACGCAAAAATCGGCCAAGAGCACCGCAGCGACCGGCAAGAAGCCGCAAGGATTCACGGACGAGGAACGAGCTGCGATGAAGGAGCGCGCCCAGGAGCTCAAAGCTGCCCAGCGCACGAACAAGGCGGATGGGGAAACTTCTGTGCTCGCGCAAATCGCCGCGATGCCGGAAGCAGATCGCGTTTTGGGCGAACGGCTCCACGCGATCATCAAAGCGGTCGCGCCGGCCCTCGCGCCGAGACTCTGGTACGGGATGCCCGCGTATGCCAAGGACGGCAAGGTCATCTGCTTCTTCCAAAGCGCGGGGAAGTTCAAGACAAGGTACTCGACGCTCGGCTTCATGCACGACGCGAACCTCGACGACGGTGCCATGTGGCCGACAGCCTTCGCGCTGAAGGAATTGACCGCCGCCGAAGAGGCAAGGATCAGCGCGCTCGTTAAGAAAGCGGTGAGATGAGGTCACGCCTCGGAATCCGTAGACAACGCAGACAAGCCGGTCCGGACGAATCCGCACCAACTGAATATACTGCGCACGAACCTTGGAGTTGACCGCGCAACATTGACGGGAGCTGTTTATGAAAGTGCCATTCACGACTCTGCTGTTATTGATCGCTTGCTTCGTGGCGGCCCCCCCGGCCGGTGCGGGCGAAGGCGACGCCAAGCTGGCCAAGAAAACCGTCCGGGCCGCCGACGGGCTGAACATTGTCTGCGAGGTCGGCGGCAAGGGGGACACCGCCCTCGTCTTTCTGCACGGCTGGTGCGGCGACCGCGCGTACTGGAAGCATCAGATCGAGGCGTTCTCCCCCAATTACCGCATCGTCGCCCTCGATCAGTCGGGGCACGGCGAATCGGGCAAGGACCGCAAGGCGTGGACCGTCAGAAGCCTGGCCGGCGATGTCGAAGCGGTGGTCAAAGTGCTCGGCCTCAAACGGGTGATCCTCGTCGGCCATTCGATGGGCGGTTCGGTCGCGCTGGCGGCGGCGAACCGGATGCCGGGCAAAGTCGTCGCGGTGATCGGCGTCGATACCCTGCAAAACGCCGAAACCAAATTGCCCGAAGAGGTGTCGAAGAAGTTCGTCGCGGCCTTCGAGGCCGATTTCAAAGGGACGATGCGTGCAGGACTATCCGGATTGCTGCACGAGAAAGTCGATCCCGACCTGAAAAAGTGGCTCGTTGCCCGGGCCGAAGCGCAGGATGAAAAGATGGCGATCGCCCTGATGCGCGAAATGATGGGCCTCGACACGAAGGCTCTCTTGAAGAGCGTCAAGGTGCCGGTTCGCTGCATCAACTCCGGTGGCGGCTACCAATTCTTCACGCCGACCGCGGTCGCCGTCAACAAGAAGTACGCCGATTACGATGCGGTCATTATCGAATCGGTCGGCCACTATCCCATGCTGGAAAAGCCGGCCGAGTTCAACGACAAGCTCCGCGACGTGCTGAAGGAATTCGCCGTCAAGAAATGAGCGCCTGCGACGCGAGCCGGGAATATTCCCGGTAGAATTACTGTTGGACAATCAGTGGGTGGCAGACACCACCTTGGAGTTGAAATGAGGAGACGTCCGCATGAGCGCGATGCAGCAACCGACCCCGAATCATCAGAGCGAGACGTTCGGTTCGGGCCAGACACAGTTCTTCGAATGCGAGGCTCTTTCCGCGGACCACCCGGAGATTCAGGCCCGTGAGCGTGCCCGACAACAGCGCTTGCAACTCTCCAATCCAACAGAGAAACCGGCCCAGCTCGCATCGGATGGGGAAGCAGAAAAGAGCACGCAGATTGATTGACATGGTTCTCTCGGGGGGATAGTGCCGTGAATGCATCCTTGGCGCTGCACACTGCCGCTCGTCGCTACTGCCTCGGACGCCATGCCTTTTGGTGCCAGCGGTATTCCGAAATCGTCCGCAAGAAAGGGGACCGGCAACGCAATGGCTATTATTACACTCCGGAAGCATGGCTACGTTTCCGCGCTACAATGTACTGAATGCCATTCGAGTTGAACTCGAACGAATCGACCCGGCCAAACTCGGCGAGCCCGAGGACACCAGGGCGCTCTTGATTCTGGCGGGCGAGACGGCGCTTGATGACTTCACGCAGCTGCCGATCGGTGAAATCGACGAACGGGCAATGGCCGAAGAGCGTAGCGAATACTGTCGCTACATCGGTGGATTGGAGCTGTCCGACCTGAGCGCAATTGAGACTCTGCCCTATCGGCGCATCCTTACCGCGCAGGAATCAAAGACGATTTGGTCGCGGCTGCGTTCTCGTTGGGAAATCCCAGAGGGCTATTGGTTTCCTCTGGCTGAATGCAAGCTGCCTGATGTCGTCGCCTTCAAGACCAGATCGTTCAACGAAGCCGTCGCGTATAAGAGTCTACGAGAGACCCTGGCGACGCGGGGAATTGAGCATCTTTGGGAGCTTCGCGAATACGGTCCGGAGTACGAGGAAGACCTGGCGCTGTTCGAGCCGTATTACAATGGGGCCGAAGGCTACTGGTCTTCCGGCGGCCTAAACTGGATAATCTACGCGTCGCATGAGAGTTCATTCACGGTGGGCGGCTCGCTCCTGGGCGACTTACAGAGAATGTGGCCGTCGTGGCGATCCCATGTGTGGACTGGAATTCTCGACTGAGCGCGAATTCCGGCTAACGCATTCGTTGAGCTCACTTTTTTCCGAGCATCCCTAAATGAACAAAACGAATCCCAAGGTCGATTTCTTCTTCACGAAAGCCAAACAGTGGCGGGAAGAATTCCAGAAATTGAGATCGATCATTCTGGACTGTCCGCTGACCGAAGAATTGAAGTGGGGTCAACCTTGCTACACGATTCAGAAAAGAAACATCGTTCTGATTCATGGATTCAAAGAGTATTGTGCGCTTCTGTTTTTCAAAGGTGCCTTGTTAAAGGATGCCGATGGGATTCTCATCCAACAAACGAAGAATGTGCAGTCAGCGCGCCAGATTCGGTTCACGAATGTTGGAGAAATCGTTCAGATGGAACCGATCTTGAAAGTCTACATCGACGAAGCCATTGAAGTGGAAAAAGCCGGCTTGAAAGTGAAACTCAAGAAGACATCGGAATTCACAATTCCCGAAGAATTTCAAAAGAAACTCGATACGATACCTGCCTTGAAAGCTGCATTTGCTGCCTTGACCCCAGGACGGCAACGCGCATACCTTTTCTATTTCTCGGCACCCAAACAATCCAAGACCCGGGAATCGAGGGTTGAAAAATGTTTGCAGCAGATACTCGATGGAAAAGGATTAAATGACTGAACGCGTCCGAAACGCCACGAGCACCACCTAGGGGAAAGCCCCGTGTTCGGAGCGCTGGTGAAGAAAGCGGTGAGCTGAAGACTGCTTACGACAGATTCAGACATGGGGGACCGCCGCAATGGCAGGGCAGGAAGACTGGTTGCAAGAATTCGAACGGGTCACGCCTGAGGCCAAGCTGGAACTCATCGAAGGCCGTTTGATCATTGGCAACAGCGTGGCCGGCAGCCGCTATTATTTGCATGATCTCCTTTCCGGCTGGGGTGCCAATGCAGCTCTGGCATTTGCGGCACCGGAGGCTTGGCGCTCGGCTTTGCATGAAGCATTTGCCGCGCTGACGCCCCCGGCAACTACGGCACCTCTGGCGGCGTGGCGAGCTTGGGCCGATGCCGTGGACTACGAGCCTCAGCTGGCACCGGCCGGGCCGATGATAACGGGACCGCACCATCACGCCAGGCAGGTTTTGCAAGCAAGCGTCTCCCGCGCCTGCGGCATGGGCCATTTCGGCACCTCGCTCGGCCACGACTTCGTCATGCACATTGCTGCCCAGGGTTTCACGCCGGACGGCATGCTTATTGGCCGACAAGCAACCGAGCGCCTGTTCGAGCGCTACTTGCAAGGTCCTGCCGATCTGGTCTGGGAGATCGTGTTGCCTGGGCATCGTCAAGAGCGCGAGCTCAAGTTCCGCGCCTATGAAGCGGGCGGCGTGCCGCACTACATCATCGTGGACCCCCAATCGCAAGTGGTGGATTGCTTTGACCTCGTGGGCGGCACGTATCGGCGGACAATGCCGGGCGGCGACGGTCGCTATCGGCCTCGGTCAGTGCCTGGGCTTGCTTTTGTTCCCGGCCGCCTTTGGGAACTGCGAAACGATCGCGAAGCGCAGGTCTTCGAGGTTGAAAAAACCTTGCCCGCAGGATGGTCGTACAAGGCCCAGAAAGGGTTGAATTGGGACGACATACCATTTTCGCCGACACCGACATTGGCCCCGGGCCGTATTGCCTTTGAAGAATTTGCCGCCTGGTGTCCGCGCGCCAAGTTCGAGGGAGACGGCGAGCGAACCGTGATTGGGGGAAGGCTGGGAACGCGCAACGTTTTGGGGATGCTATTACGAACGTTTGGCCTCACTGGTACCGTGGCCGTCATGCACCCACGCGAATGGATCGCTGGCCTGGCGATAGTCGAACAGAACCGAAAAGGTGATGCGGAGCGCAAAGCCGGCTGGTGGGATCTGGCCCGCCGAGTTGCCGCGATCCTGCGCGACCGTCGCGGCCTGCGCCGAATTGCAGTCATCGGCCCACTCATACGTCCCGAACCGCTGGATTTCTGGTCCGAGTTGCAGCTTGTGGCGTGGGATTTGCCGGATGGAAACTTTGACCTCTATGACCTTCTCCGCGAGGTTGATCCGGAAGGCGTAGTCGATTTGATCCGCGCCGAACGCGCATCCGAAAGTGAAAAACACTTGATCGACAATGAAGCGATCGAGATTCCGTAAACGTCGCAGTTTGACCTCCCGCAAATCGACACAAACATCAAAAGAAACACTTGGTTTGGCTTTCCCGATCCACCGGAATGGGGATTAGCGTCGCGTCCCGCTGGGAACGCAGAAGCAAGATGGAAAATGTGGGGACACTTTCGTGATTTGCCTGCTGCTTGGCTCGTTCCCGACGCGGTCTAACGCGGCGCTGGCGATCGACTCGCTGCGGCCGGAGCGAACCCGCGCCCAGGCCAGGCCGAAGGCACCGAGCTGGGTGGTGGTCAAGAAAGCGGCGAGTTGAGAACGGGTTCGCTCAGGCCATGATTTCCGAATATCAAAACAAGACGTAACCACGAATAACCCGAATAAGACGAATCAATTCTTTCCCGTCTTTATTCGTCTTATTCGTGGTTAAAAAAAGGTGGTCCGACCCGGAAGCCGATGCGACTGACAACAGCGGAAAACATATAATTTCATATAGCGACAACAAAAGAGATAGAACGTCGAGGGAGATCATGGGAGCAATTCATGTAACGGTATCGTTGCGTGCCAGCCAAAAAAGCCGCAAGAAGTATGAGCATCAGTATACCTTCCACTGACACCGCCCCGAAACATTCGAACGATCGTTCGTCGTTTGATTGGCAGACCCTTTTCCCCATGTGCCGGCGGTGTGTTGCAGCGCACAGAAGAATCGGATCAAGACGTACGATCGGCACCCAAAAATTGAAGGATTTGCCTATGTCAATGCAAAGTCCGGTGCCTTCTTTCGATAAACTGGCCGCTGCACTGGAATTGCTGGCCGTCCCTACGTCAACCATTCAGTCGTTCTGCGGAAAGACGCACGACAACATCGCTTGGGAATTCACCCAGGCGCTTTGCGAGTCGCCGCAGGCCATCGTAACCGATTGGAAATTCCATCCCAGCGATGCGCTCCGCGAGATCTTTCTTCGTCTTTATCCCGTAGGCGTCAAGGCGATGATTGAGACGGAAAATGCCGAGACGTTGTTTCCGAGCAAGATCTTTCTGCAATCGGATGGCATCGGCTCGCGCTATTCAGCGAAGATCCCGAAGAACCCGGACCTTCACGAAATCGTTTTCGCATTTCGCGCGATCCTTCCGGACAAAGTGCGCATTTTTGCCCTCACCACTTTCGACGGCAGCGATACCTATGGCCATGTCGTGGCTGCGAAAGAAATATGGCTGCAACTGAGCCAACTGCTGGGGCCTTGGTTCGCCGAGGTTTTTCGCGAACAAGCGGCAAAGCCGATGTTCAAGAAAGTGGGCAAAGACGTCAAGCCCAAGCGCGACTTTGTCAAAAAGAACATCAAGGAATTGCGCACCTGGCTGGAACGAATTAAGACCACCTTCGACGGCCGTTATACTGAGATGCTCGATGTCCTCAACAAGCGTCTCGAATCCCCATTTTTGATGGAACACCCGGGCCTAAGCACGATCGCGCGGGAACACCGTGAGAAAAAACAACGCGAATGGCACGATTTTGTGACGTCGTCGCGGCGACTTCTATTGCTGAACGGCTCACAATGGGGCGGACGTGCAGGCGCGGAGGGACTTCTGGATTTTTGGGACAAGAAGCCCAATGGATGGAGTAAGCTCCGCTTGGCGCTGGAGTACTTCTACTGGGATGTTCCGATTGAACTTCGCTTCAAAGAGGCACGGCATCAGTTTTTCGGGTGTGGCGACTTTGGCAACAAATTAGCGCTTGCCATTGCACTGGGAGAATGGCCGACGGCGGACTACTTCTGCAAGCAGATGTTGCGAGTCGAGAATTTCCGCGTGGCGGATTCATCCTTGTCGCGCTTCTTGCTCAAACTTTACAGTCTGCGCAACCCGGCAATTTTCGACAGTGTGCCGGAGCCGGAAAAATCCTACGGCGTCTACGGCTCCGTATTCGCTGCCTGGAACGACCCTCTGAAGCTCGCGGGTGCTCTCGATGTAGCTTGCGATTACCACATCATGCGCACCGGCGATGACTACGAATTCAGTTGGTCTCCCTTTCAGACATTTGCCGCTGAGATTCTCGCGGTCGTCCGCATTCGTCAGGAACTGGGACTCGAGACACGGCCCGTCGAACATCAATTGCTCGATGCGCCTTGGCGGGAAGTTCCCAAGAATGTCCCGTTGGAAACCGACACGCTGTTGGAGCGACTCCAGCAGGTGGCGCACCATGAAGTCCCTGACATGCTGACACGAACGTAACCACGAATACTACGAATGAATTCCATCCTTTGATTTATTCGTATTATTCGTGGTATTCGTGGTTAAAAAGGTGTTGTCCCTGGAACTTGTTGTTCGTTTTCTTTCGACTCCCCCGAACTTTTTCGCTTTTCACCCCATCTCTTTTCCGGAGGCCCCACCCGGCCAGGAGAAACGTAACCATCTGGTTGCTGTCACAACCACTTTTGGACCTGTGACTCAGATCTGCCATATCTGAGAGTTACCGATCCTCCCGATCGACCGGTTTCGGGGCCTCTCTTTTTTTCGTCGCTGTTCGGAGTGCTCAATCATGCCCAATCGTGAAATCTTCATCAAGGACACCCATCGCGGCCTGTGGTACGAAGACGGTGTCCTGGTCCATATACTTGGTGCCGGCCGTTACGAGTTGCCCGAAGCGGAACAATTCCCGAAGTTCCGCCGCCTCTTCGGCCTCAAACGCAAGCCGCAAGTCGAAATTGCCCTCGTCGACATGCGAGCGCGGGAGTTGACGATCAAAGGCCAGGAAATCCTGACTTCCGACAAGGTCGCCATTCGCGTCAGCATTCTGGTGCAGTTCGCCGTGGTTGATCCCAAGGCGGCCCTGCACGCCGTCGCCGACTTCGAGGATCGGCTCTACAGCGACGTCCAGTTGGCGGCTCGGCGCTCGCTCGCGTCGATGACGCTCGAAGACATTCTGACGAACCGCACCCGCCTCAGCGAAGACATCCTACGAGAAGTCAAGGAATCCGCGGGCAGCTACGGCGTCGCGATCGCACGGGCCGACGTGAAGGATCTCGTTTTCCCCGGCAATCTGCAAGAGGTCATGAATCGCGTGCTGGCGGCCGAGCGCGTCAGCCAGGCCCAGCTGATCGAGGCGCGGACCAAGGCCGAGGTCCAGAAGATCGAAGCTGAGACCAAAATGGACACGCAACGATTGCAAGCACAGATCGAGGCCGACGCGGCCCTCCTGAAAGCGCAAAGCGCGGCGGAATCAACGCAACTCGCTGTCCAGGCGGAAATGCATGCGTTGGAAGAGCGGCAGAAAATGGCCGGTGCCTATAGCACGCATCCGGCCTTGCTGCGTCTGGAAGAACTGGCGACGCTTCGCGAACTGGGCCGGAACGCGAATGCCAGGCTATACCTCGATTTCGAGGAGAAATCGAAATCGGAAAGCAACGATCACGGATGAGCATTTTTCGCGCCGCTCCAATCTGGTTCAGGGAGACGCACCGCGAATCGTGCTTTGCTCTAACAACTGACGGAGATCAGGTAAAGAATTCATCATGAATTCACCATGAATTCTCGAACCACAACATCCAACTGCCTCGAAAATTGCTTCGTTGTGGCGAACGGGGTGGGCAACGGCATGGAAAGAATCAGTAGTTCAGTTGAGCGACACGTCAGGTCAATCAGCGATTTCAAGCTGCTTCAGAGCCGCCTCTGCCGCTTCTCTTACCCAAGAATGATCTGACTTTGCCAATTGCCGGATGGCTTTTTGGACTCCAGGTCGCTGACGAACTTCAATTACCAATCGCACTGAATCCGCGTTCTCAAGGCAGGCATTCTCTGGAGGAGGCGTCCGAAAGCCGAGGAAGTCGAACATAGAATCGGAAATCAATCGTAGATACGAAACTCGAATTCCACCTTTGCGCCGTCGCGGACCTTGCGGAGCCCATCCACAATGATCTTGTCGTCTGCATCAAGTCCCTTCTTGATGACAAAGACGCCATCCAGTTCGTGCCCGACGACGATCTCGCGCAGATGCGCAACATTATCTTTGTCGACGACATAAACGAATCGATTGCCGAGAATCTCGAATGTTGCCCGCTGCGGGATAACAACGGCTTTATTCAACTTCCGGTGCATCAATACTGTGCCAGTCTGACCGTGGCGCAGCAGGTAATCCGGATTTGGAAAATCTGCGCGGCAGGACATATTCCCATTTGTTACGTTGAAGTCACCTTCGATCGCACTCAGCTTGCCGATCTGCGCGAACTTGCTGCCGTCGGCCAACACGAGTTCGATTTGCTCCTGCCGGTTGAATTCGGCCAATAAAGCCTGCACCGTGGATGCTTGATTATCTTTGTCGGCTCTGGGTTTGTTTTCGAGGCAGGCCATTAATTGGAGGTAGCGAACTTCCGGCATGTTGAAATAAACCCACATCAAGCGGTTATCGGACAAGGTCGTGAAAGTGTCGCCGTCCTTAATCACGCTGCCCTGCTGCTTTTTCAGTCGGCCGATAAGGCCGTCAAAAGGTGCTCTGACCGTCGTAAGGCTCAATTCAGCCTCCGCAATTATCGCCGTGGCCTTGGCACGATCCAATCTGGCCTTGTCCAGCAACACCTGTTGCCGAGAAAGCACTGGCCTTTTTTCCTCAAATAGCTTCTTGGTGCTATCGTATTCAAGTTCTGCGATCTGGACCTCAGCCAACTCGGCCCTCAGCTTGGCCTCATAAAGTGTTGCAAGGGTCTTGAACATCACATCGCCTTTCTTCACCGCCTGACCCTCTTTGACGAAGATCTCCTCAATGAGTCCATTCGCCCGGCGCAGACTTCTATGTGGCGCTGCGCACGGATATTGCAGACAAACTGTTCGGTAATGACGACGTCTTTTGCCTTGGGACTGCTGACGATGACCTTGGCGCGGGTATTACATCCTTTTTGCCGAGGTCTGGCTCCATCGGGGCGGCTTGTGCCAGCGATAGTTGTGACGCAATCGCCAGTCCGCCGAGTGCCAGTCCGAAAGCCGCCAGCCCGAATGCCAACACTTTCAATTTTGTCCACATCGCATAATGCTCCTTGAAGAGATCGAAAGGGCTTACTGAATGTTATACGCTCACTTCGCAAGACTTTTCCCGCCTGGGTAGATCCGGTCTTTCCGATCCTGCTGCCAGCGCTCAAGGAACTCCAAGGCCGCCAGTGGCAAAAGCCAACTGCTCCATGCTGCAAAGCGGTACGCTCCCTGCGCATTTGGCACCCCGACCAGCCCTGCCGTCCCGGAAATGAGACGAAGGGCCACCGCCGAACAGATCAAGACATAGCAGCGTAACATCCAGCGACGGTGCCGGTCGTAGCGACGGTGGCGAGCATGAACGACGCCGATGACTGCGCAGCCGGCAGTCGCCGCCGACAGCAGGATAAAGCTCAACCCGGCCGGCCAACCACCAAAGGCATGCTGGGACATGACGACGCTGCTCGGAAGCACGAGCAGCAGCAACACGAAGATTTGAACCCGACCCAGAAAACGATGCAACCCACCGCGATGGCGACGTACGTATTCGCTCAACAGGATCAAACCGTTTAAGAGGACAACGGGGCCGGAAAAGATGTGAATGTAAAACGCCGGCGGATAAGCACCGGTGAATGTTGTCTCACGGCCTTGCAGAAACAGCGAATCGAAATTGGGCGGAAAGTAATCGGGATAGTTCAGCAATATCGCGACCAGCACCCGCAGAATCAACAGGATCGCGAGCCAGCGCAGAACTGTCGTGAGAATTCTCAATCGCATCGAGATGCTCAATCCAAGTCGACCGGCTCGCCTCCGGCGATTGTGATCGCCGCGGACAATTGATTCGGATTAACCGACGAGCGGATCAATCGAACCGAGCCGTCGGCGAACGCAACGTTCATTCCTATCTCGTGTCCGCCGAAAGGCCGGTGATCGCCGAAAAGCGGCAAGTCGGCTGGGTCAAATCCCCGCAAATTCGAGGAGCCGCCACGAGCCCACGGTCCCAGGTTGTAACGCGTCTCCATGAGGGCGATCGTGTTGGAAGTCCCATCCTCGATCATCGCAAGGGAGGTCAAGCGATCAAATCCCATGAAGCCATTGCCGGGAGCGCCTGCCGGTTGCCATGCGGCGTCGAGTCCAATCCCGGACATGGCGACATAATTCGTCGTGGCGTCCAACGTCGCCACCCCCTTTTCACCAGGACAATGGAAAATCCGAATGCCAGTCTGGCCAGGCGATAAATTCCCCGCGTATCCCTTTTTAACATCAAATTGCTGATACAGGGAATTCTGGTCCAGGTACGGCAACAGCGCAACCATCCAACTGAGTCGTTCTTCGGGAGTTGTTCCCGGTCCCATACAACCCAGCGGGAGCCAGTGAGTAGCTAACGCGGCCGGGCCACCTATTGACAGTAACGCATCCGATCCGCCGGTTGGGCGTTGCATCCCGCCCATTGACTCGAAATTCTGAAACCCGAGGATCAGTTGTTTGAGATTGTTCGAGCACCGAGTACGTCCGGCGGCCTCGCGGACCCTGCGAACCGAGGGGAGGAAAAAACTGATCGCGACGACAAGAATGCCGATGACGACAAGAACCTCGATGAGGGTCACCCCTTTGCGCGTCGATCGAAACATGGCTTGTTCTCGAAATGCAAGAGATTGGCTGATGATGTTATCCTACACTGAAGTGGAGGGCGTGGAAATATCCTACCATTCCGCCCAGGCAGATGGTAAACTCTTATTTAACCGCCAGAACGAATTCGAGATCCCTCCATGCCTTCACCTTTTCTTCTATCTCGTCGGCAAGTGTTGCAGGCCGGCGCGATCGGCTATCTGGGTTTATCCTTGCCGCAATTGCTCCGGGCACAACAGGCCGTGCGTCCTAAATCGATCAACAGAAGCGCTGATGCCTGTATTCTGTTGTTTCTCAACGGTGGGCCGAGCCATCTCGATATGTGGGATATGAAACCGTCGGCCCCCGCGGAGATTCGCGGCGAATTCAAGCCTATCGCAACTTCCGTGCCGGGTATTCAACTCGGCGAACACCTTCCGCGATTGGCGAAACTTGCCCGCCACGCCACGATCATTCGCTCGGCCCATCACAGCGTCAATAATTCGCACGCAGCGGCAGTGTATGCCGCTTTGACGGGTCACGATCGCGGCGAAGCGGGAGGTGGAACTAAGCCGACAGACAACCCTGCGATCGGCTCCGTCGTCGGCAAAGTTTTTCCGCCGACTACGCCTGTGTTGCCGTATGTCTCGATGCCGTACGTCACCAAGGAAGGAGCCGGTGGACCGCCGCAGCCCGGGTTTTTTGGAGGCTGGCTGGGTCGAACCAACGATCCGCTCTTTGTTTTGAAAAACCCTGATGCTGCAAATTTTCGCATCGAAGAATTATCGCCGCCTTCGGATGTCACTCCCGATCGGCTTGCCGCACGTCAAGGACTGCTGCGCGGTGTCACAGCTAATCGAATATCACACGCCGATCGGCTGATGCGCGATATGGACGCATTTCAACAGAAGGCATTCGATGTGCTGACCTCACCTGCAACGCAACAAGCATTCCGAATCGACCAGGAGCCTCAAAAGGTTCGTGCTGCCTACGGCCGAAATATCTATGGTCAAAGTGTCCTGCTGGCACGGCGGCTCATCGAAGCAGGAACGCGCGTTGCCTGTGTGTCGTGGGCTCCCGATGCCAATGCGACCTGGGATACGCACGGCGGCAACTTCAACAAGCTGAAAAACGAGTTGCTGCCGCAACTGGATGCAGCAATGTCGGCGCTATTAGATGATTTGATCGCTCGAAGCATGTTGGAGCGAACCCTGGTCGTCGTGATGGGGGAATTCGGACGATCGCCCAAGGTCAACGGCGGCGCGGGCCGGGATCATTGGAATTTCTGTTACGGATTGATGCTGGCAGGTGGCGGCATCAAAGGCGGTCACATTTTCGGAGCCAGCGACAAGATCGGTGGTCGGCCTTCGAGCAACCCGGTCTCACCTGCCGATGTAGTGGCGACGATCTATCAGTGTTTGGGAATTCCGAAGGATTTGGAATTGCGCGACAGCTTGGATCGGCCCTATGTATTGGTGCCGTGGGGAGATGTCATTTCGGATGTGTTGGTATCGTAACTGCGCTTTCTACACGGAGATGCCATGAAGTCGGAAACAGGACTCGTGCTCGGAGTAGTGTGGTTGTTCATCTCCTGTCTGGGAATGGCGTCGCCGCTCTCAGCACAGGAACTCAAATTGAAGAAGAACCTCACTGGACAAAAGGGGCCTATCAATGGCATAGCTTATAGTCCGGATGGCAAGATTCTCGCTTCGGGGAGCGGGGATAAATCCATCAAGTTATGGGACATGAGCACGGACAAAGAAAAACTTACCCTCTTGGGACATACGGCGGGGATCCTCGGCATCGCGTACAGTCCGGATGGCAAGACCCTGGCCTCGTCGAGCCGGGACAAGACGGTTAAGCTGTGGGACGTGACCACCGGCAAAGAACACGCCACTTTGACCGGACACACAGGTCCGGTATACGCTGTGGCATACAGTCCGGACGGCAAGTTATTAGCGTCGGGGGGCGACGACAAATCCATCAAACTGTGGGACGTTTCCACGGGTAAGGAACTGAGCACGCTCACCGGGCACACGTCCTCGATTTACGCCCTAGTTTTCAGTCCCGATAGCAAAACCCTGGCCTCGGGAAGCAACGACAAGACATTCAAGATGTGGGATCTGGCAACGAAGAAAGAACGGGTCACCATTCAGGACCACACGAATACGGTGTATGCGCTGGCGTATAGTCCGGATGGCAAGACGCTCGCCTCCGGAAGCTGGGATCACACGATCAAGCTTTGGGACGTGGCAACGATGAAGGAACGGCTCACCCTTAAAGGACACACCGACCATGTTTATGCCGTCGCGTTCCATCCCGACGGTAAGACGCTCGCCTCGGGAAGCGGGTGGGTTGGGCCCAATGAACTCAAGATCTGGGATGTGGCCACGGGGAAAGAGTTGGTTTCAACGACTATATCCGAAGAAGTGGTGTGTTCTTTGGCGTACAGTCCAGACGGCGAAACGCTGGCCTCAAGCAACTGGGAAAGTACGATCATTCTGTGGAGTGTAAAAAAGGCGAAAAATTGAGATGATCGTCCTGGAAAACAACTGGCTTTTGCCGCAACCGGATGCTGCGCTACTAGGTATTCCGAAGGATCTGGAATTGCGCGACAGCTTGGATCGGCCCTATGTTTTGGTGCCCTGGGCGGATGTGATTTCGGATGTGTTGAGTTGATGATAAGAATGCAAATCAACCCAATCCAATTGTCAGGACAGTGCCAGCGCTGTCGGGATCCACAGTTGCTAGATGCTCTGCCCCGATCCGCTGGTACAACTCCCGCAACGCTGCCACCGCTTGGGTGGCAAGATGATGCCACTGCGCCTGAAGCACACAGGCTGGGTGTTCCAGCACTTGCCCTTCCACCAGGTCGCCCAGCAACAGAACCCGATCCAGCAATTCGTGGCAGCCGAACGAGCCCGGTCCGTATCGAGTCTCCCAACCTGGCTCTTGCTCGGCCGCAACTACTGCCAGTTGTTCCTGCCATTCTTGATGGGCGGAAAGCTCGGTAGTTTTGTCCACAGTTTAATCCTCCCATCCGGCCTGTTGCCGAATGCTCTTCAGCGTCTTCGGAGCGACCCGATCCGAAGGCTTTCCCGCAACTGTCACTTTGCCAGGTTTCGTGGCATGCTCGAAATGGCGGTGACTCCCCTTCTGGGACGTCCGAACCCAGCCCTCGTCGGCTAACCGGCGAAGCACTTCACGAACGGTCATGCTCGGCTCACACCTGAACTAATCAGCACTACTTCCCCGAATTGTAAGCACGGTCGCTGCCTTGAACAAGATGGGTCGGGTATAAGGAAGTGCTGTTGTCAGTACTTCCTTACCCAAGAACTGGTGCAGTGCCGCGGTTCGGCTTACAATTCTGAGAATGTCGGCCATATAACTGAGGCTATGCTGATGCCGTTACGCCATGCCGAGATCCTTTTTCATATTGGCGTACCAGTTGCTGAACCAGCCTGTCTTTACCTTGGTATTGCCGCTGTCTTCCATCAATTCCACGATCATTTTCTTGATTTCGCGGTCGTTCTTCTTGCCTTGCATGCGGCGTTTCGCGTTGGCGAAAATCATCTCAAACTCTTTTTGATCGATCTTGCCGTCGTTGCCGGCGGCTGATTCGAGTTCTTCTTTGATGTTCTTGACGACCGTGCTTTCCAGGATGTAATTCTGATGCTCGCAGACTTGCGCGAGAGCCTGTCGGGCGGAGTCGATCGTAATGCCCTGCTGGATGGCGATTTGCAGGATTTCCCTCTCCTCGTTCTTGTCGATGTATTTGTCGTCATAGGCGCGCAGCTTGATCTCTTCGACGAATCGTTTCTTGATGTCTTCAACGGACATGAGTGGACTCCTTGCGAGTAGGTTAGGGAACGAAATTCGATTCCCCGCAGATGGGAACCGCTTTCCCAGTTATTCGTCGGGAAACGGCGGTTATTTATCGACAGCGAAATAATTATAGCGTATTCTACCCGATTCGAGTCAAACTTAATCCGTCCGTGGTACAAGGATTTTTCATGCAGCCCGCCAGTTCCGAACCTTCCGGCCCCGATCACGTACTTCCCGGCGCTCGAACCGCGCTGCTTTTATTGCTCGGTATCAATCTGTTCAACTACATCGACCGCTACATCCTGGCGGCAATTCTTCCCAAGCTGGAACTCGATGCGGAAATGTTCTCGGCGACCGATCCGAACTTGAAATTCAAACTCGGCACATTGACCACGGCCTTCATGATTACCTACATGCTGTTATCGCCGGTGTTCGGCTGGCTGGGCGATCAGCGCTCGCGCTGGATGCTGGTCGGTATCGGCGTCATTCTGTGGAGTCTGGCAAGCGGCGGGTCGGGCCTGGCCGTGGGCTTTTGGCTGCTCATCTGCACGCGCTGTCGTGGGTGTTGGGGAAGCGGCCTATGGGCCGGTAGCGCCTTCCATGCTTTCGGACCTCTACCCTGAGAAGCAGCGGGGAAAAGTATTATCCTGGTTCTACATGGCGATTCCCGTGGGGAGTGCCCTCGGTTTCGTTCTCGGCGGACAGGTTGCCCAGACCAGTCTCGGCTGGCGTGGCGCATTTCTCGTCGTGGTGTTGCCGGGCATTCTTTTGGGATGTCTGTGTTTCTTCATGCACGAACCGCCGCGCGATAAATCGCATTCCGTCAATCCGGGATGGAGAGGTTACTGTCAAACCGTAAGCAAGCTCCTGCGCGTTCGGTCGTTCCGCTGTGCGACCGCAGGATTGACTTTGATTTGTTTCATCCAGGGCGGCGTCGCGGTCTGGGCACCCTACTATGTCCTCGAACGAGAGGCCCGCTATCAGGTATCTGCCAAGAACGTCGAGAAACTTCAAAACCTCAAAAGCTCAGACGGCACTCTATTGGTTCCCGAGCAAGTCCTGGCCAAAATCAGCAGCATCCCGGCCGAGACGATTTTCAACCGCGCTGATTTTCGAGGGCAACTGCGCACTCATTTGACCAACGAGGAATATGAACTGCACGGCTCGCGGATTATCGACTCCATGACGACCGAAGACTCGATTACTTTGGGCAAAGTCAACTTTATGGTCGGTGCCATCTTGGTCCTGGGAGGGCTTCTGGCGACGCTTTTCGGCGGCTGGTTGGGTGATCTCTTGCGCCGAAGACTGCCCGGCTCCTATTTCCTGGTATCGGGCTATTCAGCAGTCCTGGCGTTTCCCTTGTTTCTCGGCATGCTCTACGTTCCCTTTCCGTACGCCTGGGGATTGATGTTTCTCACGGTCTTTGGGTTATTCGTCAACACCGGCCCCGCCAACACCATTCTTGCCAATGTCACCGCGCCGACGATGCGTGCCACTGGATTCGCATTTAACATCTTGATTATCCATCTTTTAGGAGATGCCATTTCACCGGCCATTATCGGCTACATTGCCGATCAGACCTCCTTGACGCGGGCGTTTGAGTTTGTGGCTTTCTTCACCTTGACGGGTGGCCTGGTTTGGATTTGGGGAGCGCGGTATCTCGACCGCGACACCCAGGCAGCGGGTGGTGAGATTCAACCGGCAGAGAAGGTGATTCCTGGGTAGTCTGTGGTGCAAAAATGGAAGAACAACTCATCGAAACAAGGGCGACGCCGGTGATTCAAGGCAAGCGGGACGCTTACCCTACGATGGCCGTCAATCCTAGTCCGGGTCGATCACTGGGTATCAGCTTCCCTTTCTCAATAGTGACTGGCTCCGAAAACGCAGGTGAAAGCCAGCCTACGTAATCCACGGCCTGGACGTTGGGCAATCCGCATGCGAGATGCAGGCCGACCTCCGGAAGCTGATAGGGCGCAACGGTGACGTGATAGGCTTCCGCAAGCGCTGCCACCTTCAAAAAGGGTGTGATGCCGCCGAGCCGTAAGACATCGGGGCGGATGATGCGCGCTTCGCCTCGGTGCAATGTGTCGCGAAAGGAAGTGATCGCATCAAATGTCGAACCAAGCGCCAGAGGCGTTTCCAGTCGCTGCGCCAAGCGACGATAACCTTCGTGATCGTCGGGCGGAATCGGATCCTCGAACCAGTCAACTGCCACTTCGTTCCGAAAGAACTGGGCCAGTGCCAGTGCCATTCCCAGGTCGTAGCGGCCCCCAGCGGTCACACCCATCCAGGTTGCTTCGCCCAGCGCTTCCAGTAGTTGATCGATGCGTTCGGCGTCTTGTTGCAGGTCGCTCGATCCAACCTCGACCATCAAACCAAGAACTCCTTGCTCCAGCAAGGGTCGAGCGGCTTTGACAATGTCGGCAACATCGACCCCTCGTTGGCCAATGTCCGAAACGAAAACCGGCGCGGATGACCTGGCACCGCCAAGGAATTGATAAAGAGGCAATTTTGCGGCCTTGGCCCGCAAATCCCATAATGCAATGTCGATGGCAGCATAGGCTCGCGTCAACAATCCGCCCCAATTCTCGGAGCGAAATTTACTTCGAACTTTAGCGCCATTCCGCTCGTGATGGAGGGCATTCTCGCCGATCAACAGTGGTGCAAAGTCCACTTCAATCAACGATCGCACTGCTGAAGCTCCGCCGCCGACAGTGTAGGTGAAGCCCAAGCCGGTCAAGCCGGACTGGGTGTGGAGTTCCACCGCCAGAAAATCGATTGCTTCAACGCGTGGCGAATCAGTGAGCGAGATCCGTTGTTTCGGAATCGGAATCCGGCGAGAATGAAGAGTGATATGGGTTAGATTCATAAGAACTAATTAACCACGGAAGACACGGAAAACACGGAAGAAATTCATTTCAACTGTATTTTTTCGGTGTTTTCCGTGTCTTCCGTGGTTAATGGGTTATTCTCCAAGATACGCGGCCTGGATACGGGGATCGTTTAATAAAACGCCGGCCTGATCGGTCATGGTGATGGAACCGGTTTCCATGACGTAGCCGCGCTGGGCCAACTTCAGAGCCAATCGAGCGTTCTGCTCGACGAGCAAAACCGACATTCCCTGCTGATTTAACTCGCGAATGACCTCAAAAATCTTCAGGACAATCATCGGTGCCAGACCGAGCGATGGCTCGTCGAGCAACAACAACTTTGGGCGCGCCATCAATGCTCTGGCTATGGCCAGCATCTGCTGCTCACCGCCGGAGAGCGTCCCACCCAGTTGTTTCTGGCGCTGTTGCAGAATCGGAAAGTAATGATACGCCTTGGCGATGTCCGCTGCGATGCCTTCCTTGTCGTTTCGGGTAAACGCGCCCATCTGCAAGTTTTCGAGAACGGTGAGCCGAGGAAAGATCTTTCGTCCTTCCGGGGACTGCGCCAGTCCCTGCTTGACGATATCGTGCGCTGGTACTGCGGTGAGATCCTGACCATTGAAGATAATCTTCCCGGCTCGCGCTCGAATGCAGCCTGAAATCGTCATCAACGTGGTGGTTTTCCCTGCGCCGTTCGCTCCAATGACGGTGACGATCTCGCGCTCGTTGACCTGCAAGTCGATGCCTTTGAGAACCTCGATCGGCCCATATCCGGCACGCAGTCCATGAATCTCCAGCAAGGCGGACATCAGTGGACTTCCTCCTTGCCGAGATAGGCCTCGATCACCTTCGGGTTGTTCTTCACTTCCAGCGGGGTTCCCTCGGCGATCTTGACACCATAGTCGAGAACCGCGATTCGATCGGAGATGCCCATGACCAGGCTCATATGATGTTCGATCAGAAGTACGGTGATGCCGCGATCCCGGATCTTACGAATGAGCTGCATTAAATCGACGGTTTCACGCGGATTCATGCCCGCTGCCGGTTCATCGAGCAACAACAATCTAGGCTCGCAGGCCATGGCGCGAGCGATTTCCAGCCTGCGCTGGTCACCATAGGCAAGATTCTTCGCCAATTGATTCGCCATACCTGTTAACCCGACAAATGCGAGTAACTCCATCGCTTTGGCTTCGCGTTCGCGTTCTTGGCGACGAACCCAGGGCATGCGAAAGGCCATCCAGAGCGGATTGCCGTAAAAGGAACGATCCATGCCGATGAGAACATTTTCCAACACGGTCATATTCTGGAAGAGCCGGATATTCTGGAAGGTACGAGCGATGCCGCCGAGGGCGATGTGATCGGTGGTTCGCCGGGAACGGTTCCAGACGGCGAATGTACCGAACGAACCGAAGAACAGACCAATCACTCCTGCGATCGCTGCATTGCGCCGCCGAACCTCGGATTTGACGTGCAAACCCTCCATCATCTGAACCTCGTCACGGCAGCGCTCTTCAGTATCGTAGGTTTCGATGATGACCTTACCTGTGCCATCCAGAATGCTCCAGTCGTCTCCCTTGTGGACGGGGGGCACGATTTTTAATCCACCAGCGCGGATGGCTTCCAGTTTTTGGCGAGCTTCTTCTTCGGTCTTTGCTTTAGCGATGCGTAGGTCATTGACTTCAGGGCTCATTACCAACCAGCCCGGTTTTCGCAGTGGACTCGATTGCTTCTCCCGTTCGAGTACGAGATCGCCATTGTAATATCCGACAGCAGCTCGCCACGCTCTACCATATGAAAAATCTTCCCCCAACTTTGAGTAGGGCTGCTTGATCGAAGCCCGAAAGAGTTTGTCGATATCCAGGAGGAACAAAAAGCCAAGAATCCCTGTCGAGATCCCGATGAGTGCTGCCGTCGCGAAGACCTTCCACTGAAGGGGTCGGCGCTGTTGCTTGCCGTCAAAGAGAACCCTGCCCTCAGTGGGGTTGTAGATGCCCGTCACCGCATTGAAGAGCGTCGTCTTCCCTGCACCGTTGGGGCCAATGATGGAGACGATCTGTCCGGCGTCGACCTCGAGGTCGACTTCCTTCACGGCGGTCAGCCCACCGAAACGCATCGTCAGTTTTTCGATACTCAGCAAAGACACGGTTATCGGACTCCCGATGGTTGAGTACGTTTGCTCTCACCGCGGACGGCGGACAATAAACCGTGCGGACGAAATCGCATGACCAGGATGAGTGCCAGTCCGAAAATCATCATTTTCCAGGTGCTGAACTGGAGAAAGCGATTCGGTGTGGTGTTGTCGGAACCCAGCCAGGATTGGATATGCTTGTCGGCGATCGGCGAGAAAATGAGTTCAAACCCTTCAATGAAGAAGATCCCCAAAAGCACGCCGTTTCGATTTCCGAGACCACCGAGAATGACGGCGCACAATATGGTCGCCGAGCCGGGGAATTCGTAATTGTTGGGATCGCCTGACGTGTTGCTTCGGATCGCATAGAGCGCCCCTGCCATGCCTGCGATTGCTGCACCGAGCGCGAACGATGCCAGTTTCATTCGAGCTGTGTTGATTCCCATGCAAGAGGCAGCTAACTCATCTTCCCGTATCGCGTACCAGGCACGCCCCAGGCGCGAACGCTCGAGGTTGGCGAGCAGAAGATAGATCACCATCAAAAAACCAAGACAGAGGAAATAAAAGAGTCGATAGTCTTCGGTCCAACTCGTGCCGATGCCCAGGTTCGTAAGGATCGATTGCAGCCAATGAGGCAGCACGGGTGGGTTGATAGGTCCGAGCAGCCGCTTGCCGCCGGTGATCTCTTCAAATTTCCTGATCATCGTTGTGGTAATCATCCCAAAACCAAGTGTCACCAGCGCAAGATAATCTCCTCGAAGTCGTAAAGTCGGCGAGCTGAGTAACACGCCGATCAAAGCCGAAACTGCGGTAGCCACTAGAATCGTTTGCCAGAACCCAAACTGGAACGGGTACAGTTCAACGCGGAAAACACCCGCGGTGATGGCACCGATTCCGAAGAACGCAGCGATGCCCAGGTGTAACTGTCCGGTGTAACCGAGGACGACGTTCAGCGCCAATCCCAGGATGCCATAGATCAACAGCGTCGGTAATTGAGTACCAATCTGCAATCCCAAAGTGTCCGAAATCTTCTTTTCCAATCCCGGAATGAATGGGAAAGCAACGAGGAAAACCAGTAACAGAAAAGCCCAGGGAATGTTTCGCCAAAACGACTTCATACCTTCTCGCGGGTTCGCGCCCCCAGCAAGCCCGATGGCCGAAAAATAAGGATCACGATCATCATCATCAGCACGATAGCGTTGGCCCAGAGATTGTCGGCGTAGCCGCTCGCCAGCGAGTAGACCAATCCCAATATCACTCCACCGAGGACCGCACCAGGGATGTTGCCGATGCCGCCAAGCACCACCGCAGTAAACGCATAGAGGCCGTTGGTGAATCCCATCATGAAACTGATTGTGTGCACCTTCAATGCATAAATCACGCTGGCAACACCGGCCAAGGCACCGCCGATCATGAAAGTGACCGCGATCACCCTATTGACATTGATGCCCATGAGTTGCGCTGCGACCGGATTCTGTGCTGTAGCTCGCATGGCTTGGCCGAGAGTTGTGTATTTCACAAATAGGGTCAACGCAAACATGACGGGCAGAGTAACGCCGACCACCAACGCATCCGTGCCGCTAAACCGAAGTTCGGAATCGCCCAAAAGATTGAATTCAGGAATCAAAGCTTGGACGTTGATGTCTTGAGAGCCGCCCCAGACTTGCCCGATGTTCATGAAAACAAACGACACCCCGATCGCCGACACCAGGGGAGCAAGTTTCGGAGCGTTTCGTAGAGGCCGGTATATGACCCAATCGACAGAACTGTTCATTGTGGCGCAAAAGATTGGAACGACGACCAATAGCGCCAACAACAACAGAATGGCCACCACAGAACCAGGAGCGACACCAACCGCGGCGAAGCCGATAACGGTCCAAGTCAGAAAACAGCCCAGCATGAACAGATCGCCGTGCGCAAAGTTGATTAACTCCACGATGCCGTAGACCATCGTGTAGCCCAAAGCGATCAGAGCGTACAGAAAACCATAAGTCAATCCGTTGATGCACGTATTGATGAAAACGGGGTCCAAACTTGCCAACAACACGGAGGTCATCAACAACAGGCTCCAGTGGTGAGGAGAACCGTGTGAAAGATTTCGTTACAACAATGCGGAAAAGAGGGTCTTACTTACTCAACGTCAATAATTCGGAGAAGGCAAATTTCCCGTACTTGACCACATTGCCGCTCATCGTTTGCATGGTGGTATCCCCATTCTCATCAAATGACCATTTGCCCAAAGCGCCGCCATCGAAATCCTTGAGCCTGATCCCATGCCAGACAATCGCCTCACGATTCTTGACGCCTGCTCGTTTGATAGCTTCGATGGCAACTTTTGCACATTCATAGCCATAGGCGGCATAAGCTTCTTCAGGCATCTTGCCAAACTTCTTCTCGTAGTTCTGAGCGAAGGTTTTTCCTTGCGGGGTCTTGAGCAATTCCGAAACGGGCAATCCACCAAAGGTGATATAACAGCGATCGTTGAGAACAGCAGCGCCTGCCGATTCGATAAACGCCTGCTCATAACAACCATCCGGGACCATCAAAGGAGCATCCAGGCCGGCAGCAACCATATCCTTGGCGAGTTGGCCTGCCTTGGTTTGGGTTGTTCCCCCAAAATAAACCAGTCCCGGATTCTTCTCCTTGATCTTGAGCATCAGCGCCTTGAATTCCTGAGCTTTCACGTCGATGCTTTCAGACCCCAACACCTTGATCTTCAGATCCTCACATTCCTTCACATATTGATCGGCAACACCTTTGCCGTAAAGTTCGTTGTCGTTGAGAACATAAACGCTCTTGGGTCGGTCCAGTTTGGCGAGGATTCGTTTCGTCCAACCTGCTCCGACCGGCCCCTGGATATTGTCGGTGGGCACTACTCGAACATAAGTAATCTTGCCACTGGGTCGATAACAGCCCGGCTCATTTTTCTCGCCGGTATTCGGAATGGTCAAACCTGGGGCGGTGTTGGCGGGACTAATCATCAGAATGCTGGCCCCATTCAGGATTCCCATCGATATCTTGGCAGCCCCGGAGTTATACGTTCCGATGTAGACCATCACATCTTGATCGCTGATGGCTTGCTGGGCGTTGCCTCGTTCTTTATCGGAATCCCACGATCCTGCTGTCGCTGTTGCGTCGTCCATATCCTCGTAAACCAATTCAAACCCGCCGATCTTCCCGCCAACTTCTTCCAACGCCAAACGAATTCCATTCACAATGGTGTCGGTTTGCCCTTTAGCGCTGCCCGTGCGCGGCAGACTGGAAACAATCTTGATTTTGCCGGACTTGGGACCATCGAAGACAGGAGGTTTCTCGTCGGCTACGGTGCCGGCCTTTTCCTTCGGTTGACTACTCGGAATGGGTTTGTCGCCACAGCCCGGCAGTAGCAGACCAACGATACCAACACTGGTCAAAAAGAAAAAAAGCCATGCACAGGAATGCCGTTTCATGGAGTATCTCCAAGTTTCGCTTCGATTTATGAAAAAGCCAACCTACGAGCCGGAAGCGTTAGCGATGGACCAGCTTCATCCCTCGCTAACGCTTCCGGCTCGTTCCCCGAAAAAGTGATGGTAAAGAAAGCCTCTTCCGCCGTCAACTAAAATGCGGAGCCATCAGGGCGTTTCTACAATCAATGTTACCGGCCCATCGTTCACAAGTTCCACCTGCATATCCGCTCCGAAACGCCCGCTTGCGACCGGAATTCCCAGCGCTCGCAGGCTATCGATGAACGACCGATACAACGGTTCTGCCGCTTCCGGGGGTGCGGCCGCGATGAAACTCGGTCGCCGACCTTTCTGGCAATCCCCATAAAGTGTGAACTGGCTCACAACCAGAATGGAACCCTTCACATCTTCAACGCCCAGATTCATCTTACCAGCGCCGTCTTCAAAGATACGCAAACTGGCAATTTTTTCCGCAAGCCACTTCGCCTTCGTGGCACAGTCAGTCTGATGAATCCCCAGAAGGATCAATAACCCCTGTTGGATTTCGCCGGTGGTTTCGATGCCCACCGTTACGCGGGCACGACGAACTCGCTGAATCACAGCGCGCATGACTGGTACGTTCAATAGGAGAGGTGTACAGTAGCAGTGATTGTAGAAATCGCCCGGCAAAAGGCGAAACGCAATCGAAGGAAACCTCAGTCGGTTGGTATCGAATAAAAGGACAACTCATGCTCGACGATTACAGTAAACATCAACAAGGCATCATCAAACGCTATTACAGGAACTTCGACAAGATCCAGGTTCAAAAGCTGGCCGAGCTGGTCACAGAACTCTATCTGGCCGAGGGCAAGAAGAAGGAGAAACTCTGGAAGTCGGCGATCGCCGCCATGCAGAAACTGGAGGTTCCGCAGACGCGGATCGATCACATTGTCGAGAAACAAGACGTCGCCCTGATCGCGAAACTCGTCAAGGAACTGATGGGGGAATGACAACCCGAACATTATTACCAAGATGCTTCCACCAGACGAAAAGTTCGAGTATAGTTGGAGATAGGTTTCTCGCCCACTTCGAGCATTAATGAGTTTGCCCGGAAAACCAAAAGGAAAGCATCATGCCAGAGACAGACTCGGCGATTCTTATCGACAATATAAACCGAGTCCTGGCCGAACGCGGCCCTGAATTATGGGGAAAACATGTGGCATGGTCCGACGATGGAACGCAGGCGTTGGTGGTCGCGGATACGATGAAGGAACTGGATGCGGAGATCGCTCGCAGGGGTTTGGCCGATGATGATTATGTTCTCGGCCGTGTGCCCAGTCCCGATGAACTTTAGAATTCTTCGAATGATATTCCGCCAAGCCACGATTCCTCGGTTTTTCACTTTGTAACAAAGCTGACCGAGCTTGCATCGGGAATCGCAGTAACCGAAACAAATCCCGCAATTCACATCGCCAATGTAAACCGAGTTCTGGCTGAGCGAGGCCCCGAGTTGTGGGGCAAGCATGTCGCGTGGTCCGATGACGGAACGCAGGCATTGGTTGTCGCGGACACGATGAACGAACTGGACGCGGAGATCGCTCGGAGGGGTTTGGCCGATGATGATTATGTTCTCGGACACGTCCCCGCTCCCGAGGAACTTTGGATCTTCCCAAATAATTTGGTTACGCTCCCTCTGCCCCAATCAACTTCAAGAACACCGATTCCAGGTTGACCCTCATCTCGTCGCAACCCAGGAGGGCAAGACCTCGATCCGCTGCATATTTCGTCAAAGCGCGCTGAACATCCCTCCCGCCGCCCTTCTTGCGTCGTCACATCATAAATCCACTTATCCTGATCCTGACCCGAGAACATCACTCCCGTTACTCCTGGAATCGCTTCAAGGTGCGCGACATCTGCCGATCCCGTCAACACAATATGGAGCCGGCCTTTCGTGAAACTGGCGAGCAAATCAGTTGTTTTGGACGCAGCGAGGAGCTTGCCTTTGTCCAATATCGCCACGTAGTCGCTACAACGCTGAACATCCTCCAAAATGTGCGTCGAGAAAAAGATGGTGGTTTCGCCTTTCAACTCGCGCATGAGTGTCAGAACTTCAGCCCGACCAACCGGATCGAGAGCAGAGGCGGGTTCATCCAACATCAGTAATTTCGGTCTGCCAATTAAGGCCTGGGCAATGCCGAGGCGTTGACGCATGCCACCGGAATAGGTTTTGGTCTTGCGGTTGGCTGCATCGGCGATTCCCGTTCGCTCCAGGAGTTGGTCAATGTGTTTTTCATCGGCCCGACCGAAGAAACGGGCAACGTAACGCAAGACCTGCCGGCCCGTCATCCAGCGATAGAATTTCGGCTCCTGAGCCAAAAAGCCGAGATGTCGTCGATGCCGGCCCGCGGGCGTCACCGGCACACCATTCACCGAGGCGCTGCCACTGGTCGGCCGGCTTAGACCGGCAAGTATTCGCAAGGTGGTTGTTTTCCCGGAACCGTTCGGTCCGAGGAAACCATAGATGGACCCAGTTGGCACTTCGAGAGTCAGATCGTTTAGTGCTTGAACCCGACCGAAATGCTTGGTTAGCCCCTCGGTTCTAATAGCAGTTTTCATGAGCCGATCTCCTGACGATTGAAAACTCGTAAAGAGAAGACCGTAAGCATTACCGTCCAAATTCCGAAGGCATACAGCCAAACTTCCTTCCAGTCCTTCTCGCGATCAAATATCAAGAAATGTTGGTCCGCAACAAGTGGTGCGGCCCAGAATGGCAATCGCGTTGGAAGACGATCGAGAATCCAATCTCGGGTTTCATTTCCAAACACTTCGCCCATGAGGGTGCCGAACAGAAAAGGCACAATCCAAAACGCGATGGCGATTCCGCCGACTGCTGCCGGTGATTGAAAACCCAAGCTGATCGTCAACACTAACTGAACCCAAAGAGCAACCCAGACCAAAGAGATCGCCACGACTGGTAACATCTTGGAGAAATCCGGTGTTACCCGGTTATAGCCAATCATGCATAGGGTTGCGACGACGACCGGTAATAGACATGAGACTAACCAGATTACCATGGTCGCGGAAAGCCACTTGGCCACAAATAGACCTGTCCGACCGAGTGGCTTTGTCAGATTCCATGCAAGAGTTCCCGTTGCCTTTTCAGAAGTGAGTAGCCCCATCGTCGAGAAGATGATGATGAAAATAAATAGCGCAGGAGCAACTTGAAGGAACGGCAAAAGCAGGACAAAAGTTGCGACCCATTTGTCCAAACCGCCCTCCAGATGAGCTAATCCCGAGGAGATTAGAGAGCTTCTCATCAGATTTGGATATTGAAAGAACACGCTGAGTGTCTGAATTAGCGTGGGGATCGCAAAAACGAGTATGAGCCGCCAACTGTTCCACCAGTCTCGGATCTCTTTATGAAAGAAGTTACCGAATCCGGTAAACGGGCCTACAGGATCTTCGGAATCTTCCGAAAAATCGGAAGCGGAGGGATTCGACATACACAGAACTCGTTATGGATTGGATAGGCTGGAGTATTAGGATACGATTCTGATGCAACGACGATAAGACTTCCACCTAACGACTCCTGACCCTATCATTCAGTCTCTCCACTCATTGATTGATTATCCTTCGCTTGCGAGATACAATCCTCATGACTCTCTGGACGATTTTGTCCCAGGGCTGACACGCGCTGTCATCCCTCATACTGTGCGGAAACCGGGTTTCATCCCGATGTCGGAGGTTCTCGGCTGTGCAAATCAGAATAGCGGCCCGTCACGGGCATCTCACTGAAGAACATCAAACACAAATTCAGGCTAAAGCGGAAAAACTCCTCCATTACTTCGATCGCATCACCATGATCGAAGTCACGGTGGATTTGAACGACAAAAGTCTCAAGGAAGTCGAAATCAAAGTCGATGCCGAACATAAGCACGACTTTATCGCAAAGGATCAGCATGCCGATTTGCTCACAGCGGTCGATATGACTATCGATCGAATCAAGCAACAGATCCATCGATATAAAGAGAAAATCCAGGAACATCGGCGCGGCCCCACTCACAAACCGGGGTAGAATACGCTAAGATTGTGTTCGCGCCGGCCGAATCGCCTTCGGCGCTCAGAGTTCTCGCGGAGTCGCGGATATGCGGATGTCGAACTTCGTTGTTCCCGAAGCCATCATTCCCTCACTCCAGGCGCACACCAAAGAGAGTGCGATCCGGGAGATGGTGCAGGGTCTGCATTCTGCCGGGTTTTTCCGTGACGGAGACCTGGAGGATATCGTCAAATCGATCTTGCGCCGGGAGCAACTCGGTTCCACCGGAATCGGTCGGCACATCGCTATCCCTCACTCCAAACACGCCGGCGCGGATCGCCTGATCGGCACTCTTGCTCTTTCACCGGTCGGCGTGCCGTTTGAGAGCATCGATGGTGAACCGGTGTTTGTCCTGGTACTGCTGATCTCACCGATCGATCAGCCCGGCAATCACTTGCGAGCGCTAGAGAATGTCGTCCGAACGATGAAAGACGAGGGCTTTGTCAAAAGCCTGCGTTCGGCGGCGACCCGGGAAGAGATCTGGCAGTTGTTGGACAAGGCGCAGCCTCCCTGGGACCGTTGAAAACCGAAGATCAAAGGTGCAGAGCGCGGAGACCAGACCAGTGATGGAATTGAGCGGCTCAATTCGGCAAACAGTGGTTATCAATAACCCGCAGGGACTTCACATGCGTCCCGCAATGGCCTTTGCCAGATTGGCCCAACAGTATCAGGCGAACATTGTGGTTTGCAACGGCGATCGTTGCGCCAACGGCAAGAGCGGTATCGATCTGATGCTGTTGGCAGCGGAGCCGGGAGTTGAGTTGAGCGTGGAGGTGTCTGGTGAAGATGCGGCTAGTGCGATGGAGCCGCTCCTGCAAATACTCTCGGCAACTGACGCGGAAGATTTACCGGCTTTCGATCCATCGTTGTAGGGCAAGTGTCCAGCTTGCCCAATGTTTCAATGCGGCGAGCATGGCGCTTTCCCTGCGTATCGATCACCACGACTTGCATGTGACCTTCTGAGTTTTCTCGTATCTTTGGGATAGCATTCTCCTCACGTTGGACGTGAACGAGTTCCGGTATGCAGATCCTCCGCGGTATAGCGGTTTCGCACGGCATCGCCATCGGTCCAGCCTTGGTCCTGGATACCGAGGGAGTACGTATTCCGCAGCGCAGGATCCCGGCGGAACAAGTTGATGCGGAGCATGCTCGCCTGAAAGCGGCAATCCTTGCGGCAGTGGGGGAGGCGCGCCAGAGCGAGCAAGACATTTCCGCTCGTCTGGGCAAAAAATTTGGCGGGATCTTCGCCGCACATGCCATGATGTTTGAAGATCCATCGCTGATGACCGAAATTGATTCTCTGATTCGCAAGCAACACTTCACGGCGGAATATGCCGTGAGCCGGGCAGTAAGAGGGTACGTCAAAGCACTGGAAGGGCTGGGAGATAAGTTTTTCGCCGCGCGTTCCGCCGATCTCTTGGATGTCGAGAAACGTCTACTGTTTCATCTTCTGGGTGCACACCAGGAGCCGATGCGAAATCTTACGGAACCGGTCATCTTTCTGGCTTTCGATCTTTCCCCGAGCGAAACGGCTTCGCTGGACAAGAAAAATGTCTATGGCTTTGCCACGGAGCACGGCGGACGGGCAAGCCACACCGCCATCATGGCCGGGGCGATGCAAATCCCTGCTGTTGTGGGTTTGGGTAAGTTCCTCGATGAAGTTTCGGATGGGGAACGGGTCATCGTCGATGGCACGCATGGGGCACTGATTCTCGACCCGGATGAGGCCACCCTTCAGAAATACCGTCATTTACTGATCGAACAGCGCACCGAAGCGACTCGATGGATTGTCGCCCGCTCATTGCCGCCGACCACGTTGGACGGCACGCGCATCCAGTTGTTCGGGAACATCGAATTTCCCAGCGAGGCCGTACACTGTACCGAGCGCGGGGCCGACGGCGTCGGGTTGTACCGAACGGAATTCCTTTACGTCGGCAAGCAATCCGACCCTACGGAAACCGATCATTTCACGGCCTATATGCAGGTACTGAAGGAATTGGGTGCCGATCAGCCCGTCGTCATCCGCACTCTCGACCTGGGAGCGGATAAATTCGGGTCGTTCTCAGTGGTTGGCCCGGCGGAAAAAAATCCGTATCTCGGTTTGCGGAGCGTTCGCCTTTGTCTTCGGAATTGGGCGCTGTTCAAAACCCAGCTTCGCGCGATTCTACGGGCCAGCGCATTCGGAAATATCCGCGTAATGTTCCCCATGGTGAGTACCCTGGATGAACTCCGGCAGTGCAAGTTCCTCCTGGCGGAAGTGAAAGAAGATTTGCAAGAAGTAGGAATCGTCTTCAACAAATCACTTCCAGTTGGTACAATGATCGAAGTGCCCTCGGCGGCGTTGATGGCGGAGTCCTTCGCTCGGGAAGTTGATTTCTTCTCGATCGGCACCAACGATCTGGTTCAATATACGCTTGCCGCCGATCGCACTAACGAAAATGTGGCGGGCCTTTACAACCCGGCAGACCCGGCGGTCATCCGTCTGATCTTTGCTGTGGTCAATGCTGCCCGCAAGCACAACGTCGAGGTGAATGTTTGTGGTGAAATGAGCGGAGAATCGCTTTACACCATGTTGCTGTTGGGAATGGGACTCCGGCAACTGAGTGTGTCACCCCAGAACCTGTCGGATATCCGAAAAATTATCCGACTGATTCATCTGGATGATGCGAAACGAGTCGCGGACGAGGCATTGCAACTGGAAACCGCCCGCGACGTGACGAATTATTTACGGGATCAAACCCGACGAATATTACCCGAAGCCGTCGAGTGAGATGACGCCGTGTGCCGAATGAGCCGGGCGATCTTTCTGGACGAGTCGAGCGCTGTGAGCTGTAGGTGATGGATTTTTCACAGGTTGAACAATCGCGTGAGCCGCGCTGGAATGACGCCGAGACAACCGTCTCTGCGACGCTCCAACGCGGTTTTTTCGTTTTCTCCTGAGCGAACCTGTCTCCTCAAGTTGCCGAGAGGCAATCGTTTTCGAGCGCTCGCGCTTCCTCCCCCAAAGGAGGAGAGGCGATCGTGTCTTTGGTGATCAGCCAAAACAGATCCCTCGCCGCGCTGCATGGCTCTCGATAAAGTACGAATCCGATTTCGCAAGGAAGGCGATCTTCGCCTCGTGAGTCATCACGATTTGATGCGTTCGTTTGAACGGATGTTACGTCGAGCCTCGCTCCCATTTCGTTCCACAAGCGGTTTTCATCCTACTCCCCGTCTGGTCTTCGCGTCATCTCTTCCGCTGGGTGTCATTGGCTTGGCGGAGGTCGTAGAAATCGAATTGACGGAAGAAGTCGCACCCGACGAAATCCTGACCCGTTTGCGGCAGCAGGCCCCTTTGGGCATCACTTTCCTGAGTGCCAAGCGAGTTGAACTACGTCAAACCGCCCGCGCGCAGCGTGCGGTCTACCACCTTTCGATCGGGGCGCGGGCGCGGGGCGAGGGCGCAGATGATGCCGCGCCCGCGCCGCGCCGCGCCCCGATCTGCCAGGATCTCGATGAACGATGCCGACAACTGCTCACGCTGCCCGTTCTCTGGGTCGAACGCGACAAGCCGCGCCCCCGGCGAATGAACATCCGCCCATTCATCAAGTCGTTGATTTGTTTACCCGAAGCGCTGGAACTCGATCTCTGGATCACGCCTGAAGGTACTGCCCGTGCCGACGAAGTGGTGCGCGCATTGGGGCTTGCCCCTCTATTGGAACAAGGACACGTCCTGGAACGGACGTTTCTGGAAATTTTGGATGAAATCGATCCGACCGAAGCCGCCCAAAGGCCGATTTTGCCGGATCGTCGAATTCCAAACGAACTCGAAGTGTCGTTGGAAGGTCCAACGGCGATCACCCACGTACCATCAATCCATTGGGGTGCATCCCCAAATGGCCCGGTCGTGGAATGAAACCGAAACTGTTTACAGAGTTCAGTTTACCTCATTGGTATTTACTGAAAACTGAACACTGAAAACTGAACACTATCCCGCCTGAGACCCTCATGAAAAAAGAAATGCTGATTAATGTCCTCCAGCCGGAGGAATGTCGGATCGCCATCATCGAAGATGGCGTCCTCGAAGAACTTTACGTTGAACGTGCCAGCCAGGAAAGCTACGTCAACAACATTTACAAGGGCCGTATCGTCAACATCGAACCAAGCATTCAGGCCGCGTTCGTTGACTTCGGCATCGGACGTAACGGCTTCCTGCACGTCTCCGATGTTGATCCCGTCTACTACAAACATCTGATGGAACGTGGCGATGGTCGTCGGGATCGCGGCGACCGCGGCGATCGGCGCGATCGCAACGATCGTGGGCCGCGCCGACCCTTTACTCCGGTAGTTATTCCGAGTGTCGATGTGATGCCGCCCGAATTCATCGATCAGCCGGATGCCGAGCCACAACCGATGACGAGTTTTCTGGAGCCGCAACGGGCGGAAAAACCCGAAACGGTGCTGCGACCGCCACAAATTGAACAACCTCACGCCGAAGAAGAAATCTACGAGGAGGAAGGTGGGTTTGGAGCAGGCTTGCTCGACGATGAGCCTCCCGCTGCTGACCCATTTCTTCATGAGATGGAGGAAGAGGCAGATTCCGAGGACCAATCCTCCACGGAGCAAGGTCTCGTTGAAATCACGGGGGAGCAGCAGCCCGAAGAATCCGCCGAGACGGAGGAACGTCCGTCGCGCCGCCGACGATCGTCAACTGCCGGCAAGGGGGCCGACAAGAAATCCAAGACTCCAACGCGCAAGAATGCTCCGAAAGCTGAAGAGAAAAAACCAGCCCGCCGGCGCACTTCCAAAAAGAAGGGCGATGAAGAGACGCCACCCGCCGAAGGGGAATCGGGCGAAGAAAAGCCTCGTACCATGCCTTCCGCAGAACGCCGAACCACGGGCGATCAGCCCGAAGATTTCGGAGGCGGTCTGTTCATCTTCGACCCCAATGCTCCCAACGATCGGTTTAGCGAAAAACCTGCCGGGAGTAAGAAACCCGTGGATTCAGAGCCAATCGGTATGGAATCCATCAATGAAGAATCAAATCAGTCGATGCCGGAAGACACGGGCGAACCGGAGATCCCATTCGCTGAGGAAGTTGAGGCGAAAAACCACGATACTATCGACCAAATCGATATGGAAGACGACAGCCTGGATGATCTGAATGACGACGACGTGGACGAAGATTTTCCCTCGTCCGTTCGGCCTCGAAGCAGTCGAGACCGCGATCGCGGCGGACCTCGGCGAAGTGGAGGCAAACGTCCTCTCGGTCGCGACGGCGGCCGGCCCAAGCCGCCGATTCAGGAGATCTTCAAACGCGGTCAGGAAGTCATCGTCCAGGTGATCAAAGAAGGCATCGGCACCAAGGGTCCGACGCTGAGCACCTACATCAGCATCGCGGGCCGGTATCTCGTGCTGATGCCGAGCCTGAATCGAGTCGCGGTATCGCGCAAGATCGAGGATCGAGGACATGCGCATCCGGCTCAAGGAAAGTCTCGACCAGCTGAATCCGCCCAAGGGTATCGGCTTCATTATTCGCACGGCCGCCATCGACCGAAACAAGGCAGGAACTGCAGAACGACCTGACCTATCTGGTCAGGCTCTGGGAGGTGTTCACCAACCGGGTGCAGAAACGGCCGTCGCCGGTGGAGATCTACCGCGAAAGCGATATGATCACGCGAACCATCCGCGACATCTTCACCAGCGACATCGACACGATCTACGTCGACGAGCAGAATGCGTTCAATCAGGCGTCGGAGTTCCTCAAGATCGTGATGCCGCGCTACGCGGACCGCATCAAGCATTACGCCGATACGGAACCGATCTTCCCCAGGTTCAAGATCGAACCGGAATGGCGCGGATCAACGAGAAGAAAATCCCCTTGCCGATGGGCGGATCGATCGTCATCGAACAGACCGAAGCGCTGGTGGCAATCGACGTGAACAGCGGCAATTTCCGCGCCGATAACAACGTCGAGGAAAACGCCTACCAGATGAATCTGCAAGCCGCCAAGGAAATCGGCCGGCAACTTCGGCTCCGCGACCTGGGCGGGGTGGTCGGCATACGACTTCATCGATATGAAAGAGGAACGCCATCGCCGCAACGTCGAGCAGGCGCTGCGGAACGCTCTGCGACGAGATCGCGCTCGCACCAAGATCCTGAAGACGTCGCAATTCGGGGTCATCGAGATGACTCGGCAGCGGATTCGACCGTCGTTGAAGCGCAGCATCTACATGGATTGTCCTCATTGCCGTGCCAGCGGCTACGTGAAGACCAGCGAGAGCATGAGCATCGAGTTGATGAGGCTCCTTCAACTCGCAGCCTATCGAAAGATCATCCGGACTTTGGAGGCCAAGGTTCACCCGGCGGTGGCGCAACATTTGTTGAACAAAAAGCGCCGGGATATTGCCCACTGGGAAGAACTCGGTCAGATGCAAGTGACGATCACGGGCATTACCGGAGTCTCGCCCGAACATCTGGAATTCCTGGCGCACGACAACAACGGCAACGAAGTGAAATTCCTCGCGTCGGAACCTGCACCCGCCGTTCGTGCAATCCCCGATCGCCGCCCAAACGATCGCGATTCCGAGCGAGATGATCGTGGCGGCCGAGATGATCGCGGGGGACGCGGCGGACGGGACGATCGTGGCGGCCGTGGCGGAAGGGATGATCGCGGCGGGCGTGGAGGACGAGATGATCGCGGAGGCGGTCATCGCGGCGGCGGCCATCGAGGTGGTGGAGGAGGACGCGGCGGTCATCGAGATCGATAAGCTCAAAAGAAATTGAAACACAACGAACCCTGCCAATTGGCGGGGTTCGTCTGTATGGAACGACTCGTTGCGCATCCCGCTGACAGACGGCTGACGGCGCTATTTCTCTTTCGCCTTCGCCTTCTTCAGCAGCGCTGACACGTCGGACCACAGTTGGGTACATGGCGCTTAAGGGCCACCAGGGACTCAGCTTTTATGCCCCCCGTCCTATTGCCGTCAGCTGCCGATAAGCGGTATACTGACGCCATGAGCGAAACAGCCACGCTTGATACCGAAAGCGATATCCTGGAACAGGTCATCGAACCCGACAACACCGGGATGTCGCCCGAAGCCGCACAGGCGCTGCTCCGATTTCAGTTTAATACTGCCGCGGTGGCACGTATGAATGAGCTGGCGGAGAAGAACCGTCAAGGCACCATTGCGCCATCCGAACGCGCCCTCTTGGAGCGCTACGTGCGCGTCGGCAACTTCCTCAACCTGGTCCATGCCAAAGCACGCTGCGCTTTGGCCGAGCCCACTTCCCAAGTCTCTTGACGCAATGAACGAAGCGCTGAAACGTCAGGTTTGGATCCGCGCCGATAATACCTGCGAATACTGTCGGCTTCCGCAATCGCTCGACGTTCTGCCCTTCCAGATCGACCACGTCATTGCCGAGCAACACCACGGACTGACCGAGACTGAAAACCTGGCGTTGTCCTGCCTGAATGACAACCTCCACAAGGGGCCGAATATCGCCGGCCTCGATCCCGATACGGGTCTGCTGACGCGACTCTTCCACCCCCGCCAGGACATTTGGGAGGAGCATTTCGCCTGGGTCGGCCCAGTGCTGACCGGCCGAACGGCCATCGGACGAACGACGATCGATGTCCTTGCCATGAACGCTCCCGAGCGAGTCGAGCAGCGCCGGCTTCTGATCCGAGCCGGGCTTTTTCCGGGCGTGCAACCACCGCGCAACTGACTGCGGCCAACACCTGGTTACGAGCCCTTCCCCAATTCGCCCTTCTTCAACAACGCCGCTACGTCGGACCACAGTTTGCCACATGCCCTCTGTTCCTCAGCCGGGAGCTTGGCCAGTGCCGCCGCGTCGCGGATTCCAGACAGGTCGGTGTCCTTCTGCCAGTGGCGGAGCGCCTGCTGCACCTCGGCACGGTCGGCGGGTTTGCCGGTCTCCAGTTGCTTGGTACGCAGGGCCAGGTCGGCGCGGAGCCAGTCGAGAGCCTGCTTCCGTAGGCGCGCTCGCTCCTTGTCGTCGAGCTTGGCCGCGTCCTCGCTCTTGCTCGCTGCGGCCAGCGCGGCGTAGCAGGCGGCGTTGTAGCGTTGGCCTGCTCTTAGGTCGCCGGCCAGTTTGGGGTCGGTGGTGAAGGCGGCGGCGTACAGGTCGATTGCCTTTAGAGGGAGCTTCTTGCCCTGGCAGACACCCGCCAGTCCGAGGCGTTCCTGGTTGTCACTGGGCCGAAACTCGCCTTTGAGGAACGCGGGCAGTTTCAGCTCCAGCGCGGCTTTCGCCTCGGCCTGGTGGACCCACTCAGCGGAGGGGTAGCGCCAGCCCGGCTGTTTCATACCCAACTCGTGGCCCCGTTTGAAAGCGGCCAGGGACTCGGCGAATCGGCCCTGTCTCGCCAGGGTGTGACCCAAATTGCAGTGGGCTTCGGGGTAATTCGGGTCGAGTTCGATGGCCTTCTTGTACAGGCGATGGCCTCGTCCACCTGGCCCTTGTTTGTCAGCGCAATGCCCAGGTTGTAGTGGGCCCGGGCGTCCTTCGGGTCGAGTTCGATGGCGTTCTTGAGGCAGGCGATGGCCTCGTCCACTGGCCCTTATATGTCAGCGCAAGGCCCAGGTTGTTGTGGGCCATGGCGTTCTTCGGGTCGAGTTCGATGGCCTTCTTGTACTCGGCGATGGCCTCGTCCAACTGGCCCTTGCGATACAGCGCATTGCCCAGGTTGTTATGGGCCTCGGCGAGCTTCGGGTCGAGTTCGATGGCCTTCTTGTAGCCGGCGATGGCCTCGTCCAACTGGCCCTTGACAGCCAGCGCAAGGCCCAGGTTGTTGTGGGCTCCGGCGTCCTTCGGATCGAGTTCGATGGCCTGCTTGTACAGGCGATGGCCTCGTCCAACTGGCCCTTGACAGCCAGCGCAAGGCCCAGGTTGTTGTGGACTCTAGAGGACTTCGGGTCGAGTTCGATGGCTTTCTTGTACTCGGCGATGGCCTCGTCCAACTGGCCCTTGCGTAAAGCGCAGCGCCCAGGTTAGAGTGGGCCAAGGCGTCCTTCGGGTCGAGTTCGATGGCCTTCTTGTAGCAGGCGATGGCCTCGTCCAACTGGCCCTTGACAGACAGCGCATTGCCCAGGCTGAAGTGGGCCGCGGCGTTGGCTGGGGCGGCAGCGACGGCCGCCTGAAACCAGCGCAACCGCTCGTCTGCTCCGTTCTTTTGGTTGATCGGGTAGGTACCGCCCAGCGTCATCAGCAGACCCAAGTCCCCCGACCGTCGAGTCACCGCCGAGTGCAACAACTGCCGCCGCCGCTCCACCGCGATCGCGCCGCTTTCGCCCAGGAAGGCGGCGAACCCCGGCGGTTGCTCCAGAGCGGCCTTCTGGGCCGCCAGTTTCGCTATCTTCGCTCCGTCATTGGCAAAGACCGCGTCCCGAACCGCATCCCGGTACGGGTCGGCATCCACCCGCCGGAGCAAGGCACGCACGCCGGCCGACTTCTGTTGGCGTAGCAGCCGATCCAGGGCCGCCACGATCCGCTCGCGTACCACCGACGCGGACACCCGCGCTGCCGCAGCGTCCACCGACACGGCGTCGGGGTCGATCCCGAACCGCTTCAGCGCTTTCCGTGTCTGCGTCGCCACGACCGCTGCGTCCGGAAGTTTGTTGTCGGTCAAGGTCCAGCGGAACTGGTCGACGGCGTCCAGGTCGTGCGATAGGGCCAGGTCTGCGGCGAGCCGACCGAGTCGGTTCGCCTGCTCTCCGGCCCCCTCGGCAGACCGCTTCTTCGCTGCCTCCAGGGCGACCGCCGCCCGGCCGAGTCGTCCATCCGCAGCGCCGCCTCGCACTGGTTCAGGAGCCCGATCACCGCCTCGGCGTTGCGACCGAGCCTGGCATTCTCTGCGGCCGATCGCCGGGCGTCCTCGAGCTGGTGCCGGGCTTGTTCCGCCTTCCGCTCGCCTTCCAACTGCGCCGTCTTGGCCGCGGCCCGTTCGTCGGCCAGTCGGCGCTGGCTGGCCTGCTCGTTCTGCCACCATGCGAACGACCCGCCGCCCAGCAGCAGCCCCGCCACCGCCGCCGCCAATGCCAACTGCACCTTGCGCTGCTTCCGCTGCTCGGCCTCCCGCACCACCGCCACCGCCCGCTCACGCTCGGCCGTCTGCAACCGTTCCTGCACCCCGTTCAGGTAGGCCGACAGACCGTCAGTCACCTCCTGCGCATCCTTCGGCCGGTCGATCGCTTCCGGGGACAGGCACTTCTTCGTCAAAGCGACGAGTTCCGCATCGGCCCCGCAGGCGTCGAGCCGGTCCATCGCGTCGGCCAAATCGCCGTTGGCCGCCTTGCGACGCACTTCCTCGCCGGACCGGCCCACATACGGCGGTTTGCCCGTCAGGATCTCGCACAGGATGGCTCCCAACCCGAACACATCGGCCCGGCGGTCGAGTTGGGCGATGTCGCCGTTGGCCTGTTCCGGCGGCATGTACGCCGGGGTGCCCAGCAGCGAACCGGCCTCGGTCGCGGTGCCAAAACTCCCCGCCGAGCCGGTGCTCCGAGCGGTGCGGATCGTGGTCACGTCCTCCGGCTCCTGATGAGCGCGACACGCCCGCTCCTCATCGGCGATGCCGCCTTCGGCCAGCACCTTGGCCAGCCCCCAGTCCATCACCTGCACTTCGCCGAACGCTCCGACCATGATATTCGCGGGCTTCAAGTCGCGGTGAATGACGCCTTTGGCGTGGGCGTAAGCCAGCGTCTCAGATACCTTCAACGCAATGTTCAATAGGCGTGGCCGGTCCTGAGTGTGGTCTGCTCGCTCTGCGAGAAGATGCGCCAGCGTCAGGCCCTTGACCAGCTTCATGGTGAAAAACGGCCGATCTCCGAATCGGCCGATGTCGTAGACGGGCACCACGCCAGGATGCTGCAACTGCCCGCCGATCTGCGCCTCCTCGATAAACCGCCGGGCGATTTCGGGCCGGTTGGCATACTTCTCGAGCAGAACCTTGACGGCCAGGTCGCGGCCCAGATCGACATCGCGTCCGCGTAAGACGGCACCCATGCCGCCGCGTGCGATCTCGCCGGAGAGGTGATAACGGTCGCCGGTCTCTTCTTTCGGCGGCATGGCGTCGGACTTCGGCTTCACGACGTGGGCGCTCTGCACCTTCGGCCTCCTTGAGCAACACGGGCCGCATATCGCCCAGGCTGGAGCGCGGCACCACGGGCCGGCCGAAGCCGGCAGCCAGACCGGCATCCAGCGAGTCGGAAGGGACGGAAGCGACATCGGCGGTCAGGTTCGGATCGTGCGGGTCGTTCATGGCTTCGGACTCCGTATCCACGGGATCTCACTACCCAGGATCAGGGCAGAGGCGATTTTCGCGCAAACAAAATCGAAAAAAAAGAAAAGGAATCAGGAAAGTGCCTTCAAGAGGCTCGCGGCTTCCTGTTCCAGTTCGACCGGACTGCCGGGCTGATGGAACGCCACGACTTCCAGGAGAGTGGCCTTAAACTCTTTTCGGGCAAGGGCATAGGCGTGGTGCAACTGGGCCGCATCGGTTCCCCAAAGTTCGGCGATGGCTCGAATGGGCAGGTTTTCCTGGAACCGCAACCGCAGTAATTCGACACGCTGGACCGCTTCGGGACCGCGCTCGTCCGCCCGCGTTTGCTGTAACTGGGCAGCCTCGGCCATGATTGTCTGCGCCCAGGTTCGGTCGAAGAGACGGGATTGGCTGGCATCATCCGTCGCGATTTCCGGCAGCGGGTTGTGGGCGTGGACGGGCCGGCTCTCGAACCGGCGGGCGACGTTGCGGATGACCCCGTAGAGAAAGGCGCGAAAGCTGGGTGCCCGGCCGGCCCCCGCGACCTCCACCGCGCCGCCCTGGCGGAAACACTCGACGAACACCTCCTGGACAGCGTCGTCGCGATTGTCGCGCAGTGTCGAGTTGCGCCAGCGGGCAGCCAGGTACGAGCGGACGACGCCCAGGTACCGGCGGGCCAGTTCCTCACGGTCGGCGGGGCTGCCGGCCGCAGCGGCGCGGATGACAGTCCAACAGGTGGATTCGGAGCTCGACATGGGCTTCCTTGTTCAGTGCGGGATCAATGCAGTTCGAAGCGGAATTTGCCAAAGAGCAAGAAGTTGTGATACTATATAAATGGATATAAGTATTGACCCGAATACAGGATAATCAAATGACGCCGGATACTTTCAATCAGACGATGACCGCGTTTCGGCGACGGGTTCCTTTCCGCCCATTCACGGTAGTGTTGGTCAATGGAGACCGCTTCGAGATAGACTTTCCCGACGCTTTCTACGCGCGGGACGGCGTTTCCGTTTACATTGCTCCCGGTGGCGTTCCTGTGATCTTCGATCACGAGGGCGTTGCCCAGTTCATCGGTGATCTGGCGGGCCAACAGAACATCTGATCCATCGCGACCATTGACGCTTGAGGAGAAAAACAAGCAAGTCGGCTTACGCATATCGGAGTGAACACCATGTCCGAGCAACCTCATCCGCAGCCGCGCATTGAGCAGGATGCTCGTACCAGGCTCGCTGCCGAACGAACCTTGTTGGCCTGGGTTCGCACCGGTCTGGCCATGATGGGCTTCGGCTTCGTCGTTGCTCGCTTCGGCATTTTCCTTCGAGAATTCGCCACTCTCGAAAAGCGTCCTCCAGAGGATCAGCTTGGGCTTTCGTTGTGGCTGGGCGGTGCTCTGCTCATCATGGGTGTCTGCGTCAACGTCATTGCCGCGTTCGAGTATCGACAGTTCTTGAAACGATACGAACGCGGCGATAACGATCGCATTCCTACCTGGTCGCTTGGAATCACGACAGCGATCATGCTGGCGGTACTCGGTCTCGGAATGGGGGCCTACTTGTTGTTGCTGCGGTTTTGATGCCGGCGCGATCAACCCTCGTCGTCGATGGTGGTCGAGCGGTCGATGGCGATGCCAAGCGCCCCCAATTTGCTTCGCAGCGTAGGCCGACTGATGCCGAGAATCCGCGCGGTTTGGGAGAGATTGTGTCCGGTGTGCCGCAAAACGCGAAGGAAAAGTTCTCGTTCGGTTGCTGCTTGCAACTCGGAATAAAGGTCGGTCGTGCCGGTGGTCAGACGGTCCTCAATAAATCTTGCCAGATCGGCGAATCCGACTTTGTCGAGGGGGATTGCAGCGCTGCCGGCCGAGGTATGACCTCGGATAGGGTTCGGAAGAAAATCGGGCAAAAGGACCGGACCCGTTGCCTGGAGGATCGCTTGCTTCAAGACGCTTTGCAATTCTCGAACATTCCCGGGCCAGGAGTAGCGTTGCAGAGCGGCCAAGGTCTCCGGCGAAATCTGATCGACTTGCTTGCGCAGTTCCCGGCTAAAACGACCCAGGAAATGCTCGGCAAGGATACGCAGATCGTCCCCACGCTCGCGTAACGGCGGGAGTTTCAACGTGTACACGTTGAGTCGATAATACAGGTCGGTGCGAAATTCTCCCCTGCCAATCATCTCTTCCATATTGAGGTTGGTCGCGGCGATGATCCGCACATCCGTCTTGATGACTTCGTTGCCACCGATGCGCTCGAATTGCTTCTCCTGGAGAACCCGCAAGATTTTCGATTGTGTCAGCGGCGTCATATCGCCGATTTCATCCAGGAAGAGGGTGCCGCCGTCACACTGCTCAAATTTACCAATCCTCTTTCGCTCGGCACCGGTGAACGCTCCCCTTTCATGCCCGAACAATTCACTTTCCAAGAGCGGTTCAGGAATGGCAGCACAGTTGATTGCCAAAAATGCTCCGCTCGATCGATGGCTGTAGTGGTAGATGGCCCGTGCCACCAATTCCTTCCCGGTTCCGCTTTCACCCAGGATCAGTGCGGTGACATCTTGCGGGGCAACTCGCCCGATCGCCTTGTAGACCTCCTGCATGGCACGCAGTGGCCGACGAGAATATCGGATTTTTCATCCGCCGGTCCCAGGTCGGCGACCTGGGCCGGCACGCGCATGAGCCGGCTTATATCAAAAGCGCGCCGGATCAGATTGCGCAACGTTACCGGGTCGAGCGGTTTGACGACATACTCATACGCCCCGAGGCGCATTGCTTCGATAGCGGTATTGGCTGTTCCCCGGCCCGTGATCAGGATAACAGGAACCTTCGCATCGATCTCACGGATGCGGCGAAATGCCTCTAATCCGGGCATATCGGGGAGGTGAATATCCAATACCACCACGTCGGGCCGATGTTCGGAATAGCTGCTCAACCCATCGCGGGCAGAAGTATTCGTGAAAACGGTGACTTCTTGATCGGGAAAAAGAAACCGAAAACACTCCAAAGTGAAAGGCTCATCGTCGATGACCAACAATGTCGGCATAAATCGAACTCCTTCGATGGCCGCTGCAACATGCCTATATTAGCCAAATCCCTACGATGGTGCAATTACCGGCAAAATTCGGCGCGATTTCATCAACTTTTCAGTTGCGTCATCGAGGCAGGATCGTTATGAGGACTCATTCATTATTTTCGAGACGTAAGGGGATAAACTGATGAGAGGCATTTTCCTCTTCGTCGTATTGATGCTGATTCTTGGGATCGCCGGCTGTTCCACCAGCAGAAGCAGTTTGGAACGCGATGCGTTCCTCGGTTAGTGGATGGCAGACGGATCGACGCCTCCGAGTATTTCGTTTGGTCCAAACGCGACGCATGCGCAATAGAATAGTTTGCCGACTTGTCTCACTCGAGAAGCATGGGTGCATGACATGGTTTGCGCGTTGGAGCAATCAAGCGTCGCTACGCGACGCACAAACTCGCGGGCCTCCGATTACCGGGTGTTAAAACACCCGTCTACCTTCAACCAATCGCTACGCGGTGAACCGTACCGCGTAGCGGTTGGTTGAAGGTAGACGGGCGTTTTAACGCCCGGATATATCCGGGCCAACGGCTGGCGTCGCGTAGCGACGCTTGAGTGACGCAATGAGCGCAAACTATGTAGTGCACTGCGAGAAGCATCATGACCGACACCGATTGGAAACACGTCGTAACCTACCCAAACTCAGATTCTTTGTTCCAAGCTGCTGTGGGATTCATTCTTACGGCCGCCAAGCAAGCGATTCAGGCCAGAGGTCGTTTCACCATCGCTCTGGCCGGAGGTTCAACGCCCGAAGGGTGTTACAATCTCTTGGCCGGCGCTTCGACCGCAGATGCCGAATACTCTTGCTGGCATGTCTTCCTCGGCGATGAACGATTTGTTCCACTAACCGATTCACGAAGCAACTATGCCTTGGCCAAGCGAACTCTGCTCGCAACCGAGCGCATCCCCACCGACCAGGTATATCCTGTTCCGGTGGATAAAGCGACACCTCAAGAAGCTGCCCTCGAGTATTGCAAAATTCTTGGAAAGGTTTTCCAGATACCTTTGAGTGGGCCACCACCTCAATTTGACTTGATTCTGCTGGGAATGGGTGAAGATGGGCATACCGCTTCGCTGTTTCCTGGGGCGAGAGCCTTGACCGAATTTGCTGAATGGGTAACGTGGAGTCCGCCGGGAGTGCTGCCGCCCCCTGTCGACCGAGTCACATTCACTTTTTCGACGATCAATGCCGCTCGACAAATCCTGTTTCTCGTCGCGGGTGCCAACAAGACCAAGGCACTCCGGGAAATACTTGACGGTCATCCATCGATTGTCGATCGGCCTGCTGCGGGAGTACGACCGCTAGCAGGAACAGTGACGTGGTATCTCGATTCTGCTGCCGGCGCACTTTGAAGTGCTACGAACGTCGCTTGCTGAATGAGACAGTTTATGCTGTACGCGGTCAAGATTGACGCCTGGATCGGGAGGGCGAGCTCCCGCCGAGCCAGGGAGCGCATGAGGCTCGGCAGGAGCCTCGCCCTCCCAACAAACGCCTCATTTCGTACCACGTGCAGTATTCCTGACAGTTGACTCGGAGCGATTGCCCGACTCCTTCTGCTACGGGTCATTTCCTTCAAGCATGCAAGCGTCAAGAATCTCCTTCTTCCTTGACCTTCAGGGCCTCGAGCTGGCGGTCCTGGCAAGCGGTCAGAGCATCCCAGAAAGCGCCCGGATTCTCCGCAAAAATTGCCGCTCCGTCGACATCCCAGCGGGTATAGACTTTGCCCTTCTTCGGATCGGTGTATTTCTCCTCCGCGTTCATCGGTTCAATGGCAAACTTTTCGGATGGGGCGAACGCCCACTTCACTCCCGATTCCATGAGTTCGTGCAAATAGCTCAGAAGTTGCTCGGTTCGATCCTCTGCGCCGGGTTCGGGCGGATCCCAACGAAATTCGGTCGAACCGATCATGCTGTTAATCCCCTGGGGCGACAGATCCCACTGCGAATATCTGCCGTCCACCCAGGCGAGATGGGAACACGGAACTTGCGCTGCCTCGGTAGGATTGAAAACCAACTGAGGGTTATCGTCGAGAGCGATCTTGCAATGTTTGCAATAGGGGCATTGAGCCAACTGTCGGATCATGGGGCACCTCGGGGGAATGAAGAGTCGCTTGGTGAGATAGTGTATACCGCTCTCGTGCGAAATGGGAGACCGGCCCCGCTTGGCTCACCCCACATTGATAGAGGCCGTCGTGCTTCGGAAATCGGAAACAAATCATAATCGAATTCAAATCCGATTAAGATTAAGATTATGATTATGATTATGATTTGGAACGCGTCTCGACAGTACCACAACTCGTCGCCGGAAATGCGACAAAAGTGGAAAATGGTGCTGAACAGCAGGATATAAGAGTTGAAAAGAACTCACGCCGAGGCAGAACCGAGGTTCTGCCTCATGAATCTCGAATTCAAGAGCGGGCTTCAGCGTATACGATGTTTTCGCCGCCGTGTCTCTCAAAATACTCCCTGATACTCTTGGCATCGTGGTCGGAATGCGGGACGACGCCGAACACCACGCCGCCATTGTGCAGAGCTTCCTCGTAGGCTCTGGCATTGGATTCGGAGATTCCGAGACCGACCAACCCGCCGACCAATCCGCCTGCGACCGCACCTGCTCCACCGCCCGCGAACGCGGCAAGGAGCGAACCGGCTACGACAATCCCGATTCCAGGCAGCAGAACCGAAGTGCCGATCGCCGCAATGGCACCGAGCGTTGCACCGAGCGCAGTACCGATGGCCCCGCCGGTTGCCATGCCCTCCAGACCTTTGTCGTGGCTCTTGATCGTGCCTTCCGTTCCGGCTTCGCGGAAATGGGTATGGGTGGGATTCGACATGAGGATATTGATTTCGTCGGCTGCATAGCCGCTCTGTTGAAGCCAATCGTAGGTTTTGCTTGCTGATGCTCGATCGCGGACAACCGCAGTCAGCATTTTTTCTTTCTTCGTCATCGTCAACTCCATGTTGGAAGAACGAGAAAACCATCGCGACACGATCGTGAGCGTTTTCTCTAGGAATGGAACCGCTCTTGTTGTAAATGCAAGGCATGTGCCAACTGGCCGGTTGAGAGAATGAAAGCCATGCCCAGGGGGACGAATTGCAGCTGTTTCTTAGATTGTTCGCATTTCGATTTTGGACATTCGGCATTCTGAGAACCTTTCTTCTCAGCGAGTGTCTTCCGATTGCATGTTTGCTGAGGATCCGCAAGCGGACTCCAAGAATTCGCGAGTCTGCAATCGACCAGCAAATATCGCGCGAAACTCGCATTGAATCGCCGGCAGATCGTTTGCAGATGATAACCACTGTGGTACAGGTTTTGCAGGTGGAAAGTTGTGGGCCAGTCGCTGTTGACGGGCCGATAAACCTTAAAACGGAGTCGATTATGCAACGTATCCAAATCCTATTATCGGTCGTCCTGCTCGTTTCATGGTCGGGAATTGCTCGAGCAGCGAAAGACGACAAGATACTGGACGATAATTTCCTGGTGAAGGCATCCAGTTGTACCCACGCGCTGATTCACATTTCCAAGCTGGCGGACAAACATGCCGCATCACCCAAGGTAAAAGAATTCGCCGCGGAGATGGTAAAGGAACATCAGAATTGCATGGATAAGCTCGCTGAAATCATCAAGAATCGGAAGATCGCCGTGGTGACCGGACTGGAAAAGGAGAAAGCGGAGATGGATCGTCTCAGCGGTCTTCAAGGATCGGACTTCGACCGAGCGTACATGAAATGGGTCATCGAGAAACATAAAGACGCCGCCAAGTTGTTGGAGACGCAAATCAAGGAGGGGAAAGACGCCGACACGACGGCCCTGGCAAAGGAGGCACTTCCCAAGATCAAACGACATCTCAAACACGCTGAACAAATCGCCAAAGATCTTGGAATCTAGGCGCTGAATCGGCGCTAGGCAAAGTAACTTGACCGCAGGCCCTGATCACGACGACGTCGCCCGACATTCGAAAGCTCAGCGCATGTCGGGTTCAGGGCTTCCCGGAACAAACCTCGGACATCAGGAGAGTTCTCATGCTCACCACGAACGCGATCAACACCCGTCAGGACGGGAAGGCAGCGCCGAACATCTCCCGGCAACGATTGGCCGAGCTACTCAATGAAGATCTGGCACGAGAATATCAGGCAATCATCGGTTATGTCGTCTACTCGCAGGTGCTCAAAGGTTCTGAGTACATGACCATTGCCAACGAACTCGAAAAGCACGCAACGGAGGAATTGCAGCACGCCCTCATCATCGCCAAGCAGATCGATTATTTGGGCGGCACGCCGACGGTCACTCCAAAACCCGTGAAGAGTTCCGACGATGCCAAGACTATGTTGCGGGCCGATCTGGAGAACGAGAAAGAAACCATTCAGCACTACCGTGCCCGGTTTCGACAATGCGAAGCACTCCAGGAATACGCCATCGCGGAACAAATCCGACAAATTCTGATTCAGGAGCAAGAGCATCTCATCGATCTGGCAACAGCACTGAATGAGCAAGCGCCGGAAATACCGTTCGCGAATCCTTCGTAGCTTTGCGGTAAGCTCGCCCAGTCTCGATCGAGACGTCGCTTGCCGCTATCACTTCAGTTGGCCTACTTCGCAAAGTGATTGATTTTGGGTCGCAAATTCATCGCCCGCAAGCGCCTCGGAAACAATCTCGACATTTCTTGCAAATTCTTGGATAATTTGTGAGGCTCTGACGCCGAAAAATGGTTATCATTGTTGTTATTGGTTCTCTCCTTTGCCTACCTCAATACTGGGTCGAACCTACCCGCCGATTACCGCACCTACCTCTCTCGAAATTCGGATGCGATAGCTGTCTTCATTCAGGACGCTATCGAGTTCCTGCTGACTGTGGTCTCGTTTCGAAATCTGCCTGCGACAGCTCGCACCGCTTTACTCGTCAGGGAAAGTCATGCTCTCTTTCTTCACGAATGATCGAATTCATCACTGTCAAGGCTCCAGCCGGCGCGAGTTCTTGCGCGTCGGCAGCTTGGTGCTTGGCGGCCTGTCGCTGCCGGAGTTACTCGCTTCTCGCGCCGGCGGCCGGCGCCAAGAATGTCTTTCAGGATAAGTCGGTGGTGCTGCTTTTCCTGGTTGGCGGACCACCCCAGATCGAGACGTTCGACCCCAAGAAGAATGTTCCGGAGAGCAATCGTAGTTGCACGGGTGAAGTGCAAACGAAAATCCCCGGCGTCTCCTTTGGCGGCACATTCCCGAAGATGGCCGCAATGGCCAATCGGCTGGCCATCGTGCCGCTCCTTCGGCAGCGGCGATGGCGGACACAACCAGTTACCGGTCCTCACCGGCAACAATCGTCTGAAGTCCCCGATGGGAGCCTTGGTCGCCCGGGCGCTGGGCAGCATGAATGCTCGCACCGGTGTGCCGATCAACAATGTCATTGTCCCCGAGTCGATTCAACCCGACCTGAAATTAGACAATCCGACCGGCCCGTTCACTTACGACTACGTCCTCAAGAACTACATCCCCGCCGGCGGCGTCGGCAGCAGTTACGAGGCCTTTCTCCCCGCCGGTGGTGCAACTCTCTTGAAAAACCTGCACATGCAGTTGCCGCGCGAGCAATTCGACAATCGTCGGCAGTTGCTGGGGGCTCTGGATTCGCTGAGCCGTAAACTTGAAAAGACGAACGAACTCAAATCCCTCGATGCCTTCCAGCAGCAGGCCTACGACGTACTCCTCAAGGGTGTCGCGGATGCTTTCGACATCTCCAAGGAGAACCCCAAGACGGTGGCGAAATACGATACCAGCCATCTCTTCAACATGGCCGACTACCACAAAGGCGGCAAGAATTACAACAAGCTCGTCAACCAGTCTCGCGTCTCGAATCTGCTTGGCAAACAGATGTTGTTGGCTCGACGGCTTTGTGAGGCAGGTGCCGGCTTCGTCACGGTTCTCGATTCGTGCTGGGATTTCCACGCCGACGGCAACAACCCAGGCGTGCCCGCAGGTATGTCGTTCCTCGGCCCGCAACTCGATCACGCCGTGGCGGCTTTCCTCGATGACGTCCACGAGCGCGGCCTTTCGGACAAGATCCTTCTCATTATCACCGGTGAGATGGGCCGTTCCCCGAACAAGGGTAAGAACGGCGGCACAGGCCATCACGCCGACCTGACGCCGCTGGTTCTCGCGGGAGGAGGCTTGAAGATGGGCCAAGTGATCGGTGCCTCCGACAAGCAAGGCAGCAAGCCCGCGACACACGCCTATCGGCCTCAGCACCTTCTGGCGACGGTTCTGCACACGCTTTTCAATGCATCCGAGGTTCGGATCGACCCCTCCGCCTTGCCCGGCGCCGTATCCGAGTTGGTCAATAACGGCCGGCCCATTGACGAACTCTTTTGACCGTTCCGTCCACCTGCTGCGCCTGGAGGCTCGATCCCCATGCAATCCATCACCGTACCCCGGGCGAAAACGTGCCGCGGTGGCGATTCTCGCCGTACTGGCGTTGCTGACTGCCGATCTGCGCGCTGATCCGGGTCCGAAAGGACTGGGCGATCCCGGCACCCTTGAATCGATCTCGGTCGAAACGGGTCGAACCATCGATGGGCGCTTCATCCTGACCGGTCCCGACGCAACCCAGCAGCTTCTTATCACAGGCAAGTATTCATCGGGACAACTTCGCGACCTGTCCCGACAATTGACTTATTCCACGTTGCCTGTGGGCGTCGTGTCTGTCGATTCCACCGGTGTGGTGAAACCGCTCAAAGATGGCGAAGCACAGATCCTTGTCCAGATGCAGGGAACAACCCCCGTCCGCATTGGTGTGAAAGTCACACGTTTCACCGATGAGCCAAGGGTTGGCTTTGCAAACGAGGTGATGCCGACTCTCACCAAGCTTGGTTGCAACACCGGAGGCTGCCACGGCAAGGCCAGCGGGCAGAATGGCTTCAAGTTGTCGCTGTTTGGGTTTGAACCGGGGGAGGATTACGAGTTTATCGTCAAGGAAGGCCGGGGCCGACGACTTCACCTTTCTGCTCCGGACAACAGTTTGCTACTGCTCAAGGCAACGGGTCAGGTCGCCCACGCCGGCGGCAAACGATTGGAGAAAGGCTCGCAGGCCTACACTTTACTTCAGCGCTGGATTCGTCAGGGCGCTCAGAACGATGGACCTTCCGCGTTGACGGTACGCCGGATCGAAGTGCTACCTCAGAACCGATTCCTGCCATTGAACGGCAGCCAGCAAATGATCGTCCTGGCACACCTGGGCGACAACTCGACGGTCGATGTCACAAGACTGGCGCAATTTGAGCTGAATCAGCTGGAGATGGCGCAGGTAAACTCGGGAGGGCTAGTCACTGCAAAAGGTCTGCCCGGTCGAGTCGCGGTGATGGCCCGGTATCAGTCCCATGTCGCCGTGCTCCAGATCGCAATGCCGCTGGGAGCCTCGGTCGATTTGCCTCCCGTTCGGAATTTCATCGACGAGCTGGTCTTCAAACAACTCAAGGAACTGGGGATGCCGCCTTCGGCACTGTGCGATGACTCGACCTTCATTCGGCGCTCGACCATCGATATCGCAGGCAGGCTCCCGACGAAAGAGGAGACCCTGAAATTCCTCAGTGACTCCGACCCAAAGAAACACGATCGACTCATCGATCGGCTTCTGTCGAGTGAGGATTATGCCGACTACTTTGCCAACAAGTGGGGAGCCGTGCTTCGGAATCGTCGTTCTTCCGAGAAAGACGATCCCAAGCCGACCGCCCTTTTTCATGCCTGGATTCGCGATGGTCTTCTTCACAACAAACCCTTCGACCAGTTTGTCCGCGAGATCTTGACCACCCACGGGGAGTTGAGCGAATCGCCGCCATTGGTCTGGTATCGCGAGGTGAAGGATCCGACATCGCAAATGGAGGACGTTGCCCAGCTTTTCCTCGGCCAGCGCATTCAGTGCGCTCGCTGTCATCATCACCCCCTGGAGAAGTGGAGCCAGCAGGACTACTTTGCACTGGCCGCGTTCTTTTCACAGCTCGAGATAAAGGACGCCGTCCCGCTCAAGAAAAACAAGAAAGGCGTACCTGACACACCGGCCCAGCCGTTCCGCGTCTCGTTCAAGCCCGGCAAGGCCGAATTATTGCATCCACGCACGAACCGGCCCGTCCGGCCCGCCGGTCTGGATTCCGCAGAACTGGACATTCCACCTGAAGTTGACCCCCGAGAAAAACTGGCGGACTGGCTGACGGCGACAGGGAATCCATTCTTTGCGCGGGCACTGGTCAACCGTTACTGGAAGCACTTCTTCGGGCGCGGACTGGTTCATCCCGAGGACGACCTGCGTGCCACGAACCCGGCGGGCAACCAGGCGCTTCTGGAGGCCCTGGAGAAACACTTCATCGCACATCACTTCGACTTGAAGGATTTGGTGCGGGTCATCTGCACTTCGCAGGTTTACCATTTCGGCGCGGAGCCGAACGCTTACAATGCGCTGGATTCGCAGAACTTCTCGCGTTTTCTCCCGCAGCGACTTCAGGCCGAGGTTCTGCTCGATGCGATCGACACCTTGACAGGATCGAAGACGGCCTTCAAGGGCATGCCCGCAACGGCGCGGGCCGTGCAGTTGCCGGACAACTTGATTCAGTCGTATTTTCTCAGCGCATTCGGGCGACCCGATTCGGCCAGCGCCTGCGAATGCGAGCGGAACGGCGACGCCAATCTGGCCCAGGTATTGCATTTGTACAACTCGGAAGAACTGCTGGAAAAGATCAGCGGTCAAAAGCCCGCTCCGGCCAAAGCCGGGAAAGACTCCAAGGACAAGAAAACGCCGAAGCCAAGTGGGAGCAACGGGCCGGTCGGCGGACGGTTAAAGGAGTTGATCGCCGATAAACGGCCCGATAGGGAGAAACTTTCCGACCTCTATCTAATCGCCTTTTCTCGCAAGCCCACGCAACAAGAGGTGGATACGATGCTCGCTCACATCCGGAAAATGAACGATACTCGCTCAGCATACGAGGATATACTCTGGGCGATCGTCAACACCAAAGAGTTTCTGTTCAACCATTAGATCTGAGTTCGCGCGGAGGCAGTATCCATGGATCGACGGACTTTCTTACATGCGGGTGTTCTTGCACCGCTCGGACTCGGACTGGCTCAGAATTTTTGGCTGCGCTCGGAGGCGCAGGCTGCACCGGGTGGCGGGAAGGCGAAAGCGTGCATTCTGCTGTTCATGACGGGCGGCCCTGCCCAACAAGAGACCTTCGACCCCAAGCCGGATGCGCCGAGTGGCACCCGCGGAGAATTTCGCCCAACAGCGACCAACGTGCCCGGCATGCAGATTTGCGAGCACCTGCCCATGATGGCCAAACTGGCCGATCGCTTTGCGATCCTCCGCTCGGTCTTTCACGGCTCCGACACGCATGGGGTAGGGGTTCATTACAACCTCACCGGGTTGCGCCACGCCCAGCGCTCGGGCGGCGAGCCGCAACTGGATCGCCGCGATCCACCCGGCATCGCGGGTGTCATTCGCCAACTTCGCGGCGACCGCAACGGTCTGCCCGCAGCAGTCCAACTTCCTCGACCGGTCGGCGACCAGAATAACGCCATGTGGGCGGGCCAGCACGCCGGGTTTTTGGGCCCCAAATACGATCCCCTATTTCTGTTTGACGAGAACTGGAAACCGGGTGAACCGATGCCCGGCTTCTCAGCTCCAGCCGATGTCGATCCGAAACGACAGGAGGGCCGGTCGGAATTGCTGCAAGCAATGGAGGGCCGGCGGTATCCAGCGGCATTAGTCGAACGAGACTACCAGCGCTTCCAGCAACTTGCCTTTGATGTGTTGCGGTCGGGACCGGCCTGGAAAGCGTTTCGACTGGACGATGAACCCGCTCGAATCCGGGAGCGTTATGGCGACAACCGTTTTGGGCGGAGTTGTTTGGTCGCGCGCCGGCTGATTGAGGCTGGGGTCGGGTTGGTCACTGTGCCTTGGATGTTCAAGCAGTCCGAGCAGAACTTCGACACGCACAGCAAGAACTTTCCCAAGATGAAGGACAAGCTCTTGCCGCCGGTGGACCGCGCGTTTTCCGCGCTGATCGAGGATCTGGAACAGCGCGGGCATGCTGTCGGAAACACTGCTGGCGTGGACGGGTGAGTTTGGACGTACCCCGAAGATCAACGGAGGCGGAGGCCGGGACCATTGGGGCCGGGTCTATTCAACGGTGCTGGCCGGCGGTGGCGTGAGCGGTGGTCGGGTGCACGGCAAAAGCGACAAGCAGGGCGGGTTGCCCGCCGACAATCCCGTCCATGTGTCGGATTTTTTCGCGACCATGTACCACGCGCTGGGTTACGGTGCCGACACACACGTCACCGATCCAACCGGTCGACCCTTCTTCATCGTCCAGGGCAAACCGGTGCTGGAACTGTTCTGACCCGTCAGTCTCCATCATCCCCGTCGTCACCTCCATCATCGCCTCCGTCGTCACCTCCATCATCGCCGCTGTCGCCTCCTCCATCCTCCCCGCTATCACCGGAATAGCCGCCGTCATCACCTCCATCTCCGGAGTAGCCGCCATCATCACCGTCATCTCCTGAGTCGCCGCTGGCATCTCCCGATCCTCCGGACGAGCCGTCGCCGGAATAGCCGCCCTCTTCGTCCGCGTAGTAGTATGCGCACCCCGCATAATAATCGCCGGTGTCATCGTAAGCGTATGCACTGTATATCCCCGCGCAATAGCCGTAGTACGCGGCATAACCTTGGTAGGCGCTGTCTTGATAGACAAGAGCGTAATACGAATAAAGTTGTGCATAGTAGGCATAGTTGTTGGCGGCCTGGGCATTGCCGCTCGTGTCGGTTCCGTATTCGATCTCGAGGCGGGTGTATCGATAAACGGTAAGGTGATGTCGATAGGCCGCACAAGCGTGACGAAGTGAGAACGCTTCGCTCTGTTGTGTCGGCACCAGGAAGCCCGCAAGAAGGAGCCCGAAGACAAGGAGTCGATTCCGCATGATGAAGATCTCCGATTACAACATTGGTTCTGATGGTAATACGAGCAAGGAACGACGAAAACGAAACAAGTTGCGCGCGTAATATCGAGAAAGCAAATCCCTGCAACCATTGCGACGAAACTTCTACAATTCCACGAGAGAATCTAGGAAACACGATCAATCAACAGTGGAACGAAGATGAGTTTGAACATTCGCAAACCTGGTGGAATCGATTTGTTATCTCTGGCGCGCTCGTCCATCGACTCGACCCGGGGATTATCCCTTTCCGAAAAGCATCCGAGTGCCGGATCCATGTTAGCGGCGGCGAGTTTAACGTCGCTGCCAACCTCGCCGATTGTTTCCGGATGCAGACCGCCATCGCCTCGGCGATGGTCGATTACCCGATCGGCGACCTCATTGCCGAGCGAGTCCGGGCGATGGGCGTAAAGCCCTTCTACAAGTTATTCCCAAACGATGGCGTGACGGGGCCAAATATGGCAACGGTTTACAGCGATCGCGGTCTTGGGGTTCGTGCCCCGGTAGTCTTTTACAACCGGTCGAACGAAGCTGCGGCACGACTAAAGCCGGGCGACTTCGATTGGAATAGCATTTTCGCGGGTGGCTTGCGCTGGTTTCATAGCGGCGGGATCTTCGCTGCTCTTTCGGCAACGACCCCGGAATTGATCGTCGAGGGAATGAAGGCCGCCAAGGCCGCCGGGGCCGTACGTTTCCTTCGATCTGAATTTCCGCGAGAAACTGTGGAAAATCTTCGGTGGGTTGGAGCGTGCCCAGGAAACCATTCGCCGGATTGTGACCCACGTCGATGTCCTGGTCGGCAACGAAGAAGACTTGCAAAAAGGCCTCGGTGTCCCTGGTCCCGAAGTAGCAGCGAAGTCCAAACTCGACCCATCGGCTTTCTTCGGGATGATCGATCAAGTCGTGAAACTGCATCCCAATATCAAGATCGTGGCGACGACCTTGCGCGAGGTCCACTCGACCAACCGGCATAGTTGGGGCGCGGTCACCTGGGCCGACGGAAAGACGTATGTCGCCGACATGCGAACTCGACGTCTACGATCGCGTAGGCGGTGGAGATGGCTTTGCCGCGGGCTTGATCTACGGGCTTCTTTCGGGCGAATCGATGGAGGAGTCTCTGAAACTGGGCTGGGCACACGGAGCGTCCTTGACCACCTTCCCCGGCGACACAACGATGGCGACTGTGGATCAGGTGAAAGCATTCGCCAAGGGCGGCTCTGCCCGGATTCAGCGATGACCGCAGTGTGCGGCCCATATTGAACCTACATACTTGCAGGAACCCGATGTGCTTCAAAACGAATGATCTCTTCCTTCAACTGATTGGCGAGTTTTTTGAGCGATTGTTTGGTCAATTTGCGCGTTCGGATATTTGCCGCAGGTTCATTCTCGAGATCGCGCAGGCGGTCTTCCAGAAGCTTGAGTTTGGCGCGAGTGTTTTCCAACTGTCGTTTGGTTTGGATCATAGAACAATCTCAATGACACCCTTGGGAACCAGATCGCGATCCGAGGCATAAAGCTGCTCGACAATATCGTTGAATGACGGAATCAATTCAATGGACTCTTTGAAGATTTATTCTACATCGGCAGCCAGTCGGTTACCATATTCGCTTAAACCATTAGGCCTTTAATCCGGCGCAGGGGTCGAAAGCAGATACACCGCGAACGACGCCAGCCAGTGTTCGCCGGCATAGTCGCCGCTGGCGACGTGCCGCAGGGCGGCCTCGGCGTGGCGGGCGGCCGACTCGGCCAGGACTTGCGGCCGGGATCGTCCTTCGGCAGGGCGGCGGCGATGCTGCGCATGCACCACGCCCGGCTCAGGTTCAGGCCGTCCAGATGGACGATCTGCGGATCGCTGCGGTCGGTCACCGTCGCCGGCATCGAGCAGCGTCTTCGGCTCGCCGCTTGGCCAGATCCGGGCAGAAAGCGTCTGCAGCCAGGCGCGGAACTCGTCCGCCGGCAGCACGCGCCGCATCAGATCCGCTTCCATCAAGCTCGGCGAGAAGAAGTCCGCCGCCGTCCGGCTCCCACGCCGGCCGGGAATTTCGGCGTCCTTGCCGTAGTAGCGCCCGGCTGCGTTCCTCGACCAGCTCGCGCAGCGGCTTGTTGTCCACGGCCCGGGCATAGTCGAGGGCGAACGCCAGCCCGAACGCCGTGTTCGGATGGACGCCGCTGCGGATCGGATAGGTCTGCTTCGGCAGAAAGGCGAGGTAGCGGGCCACGATCGTGTCCGCCAGCGGCTGCAGGTTCTTGCGACCATGCCTTGGCGTCGGCATCGTCCCAGCCGTGCAGTTCCTCGGCCAGCTTCAGCAGCCAGGCCCAGCCGTAGGTCCGCTCGAAGGACTGGCGGTTCGGCTGCGTGAAGTAGTCGGCCTCGGCCTGCGAGATTCTTGGCCGTCAGGTGCTCCGCCAGGACGGCGCGAATCTGCTCGCTTTTCGGGCAGGTCGGGGAACAGACGCAGCAGGCGCACCAGCATCCAGTGGCCGTGAACGGAGGAATGCCAGTCGAAGCAGCCGTAGAAGGCGGGGTGCAGCGGCTCGCGGCTCTTTGACGTCCTTGTCGGCCGCTCAGCACGTCCGCCGGCTTGTTCGGGTATTCCTTGCGGATGCCCTTGAGTGCAAGGCGGGCAAAGGCGGAGGCTTGTTCCTGGGTCAACTGGAAGCCCTCACGCTTGGTTTTCGCGGGCGGAGCAGAGTATCCCTGTTGTAGAAGGAAACAGAGGGAAAAGAGAATGAAGTAAGCGAATTTGGAACGAGCAAACAGATTGAAGGAAGTCTGAATCGATTTTGTCGGTTCCTTTCGCAATTGCCGGACGCATCGGATTAATGTGCGGCTTCGCCGCACCATTCCAAACTGCCTCCACGCGCAAAACTTCAAAACTGGCGCGTAGGGCAGGCATTTTTTCTGACCTGGCAGACAGGAATGTCTACCCCACGCAGGCTAACGGATCCGGCATCACAACTGAAGCATGAATGCCACGAGGTCGCGCTTTTCTTCTGCCGTCAAATCGGTCTCTAAAATCAAGTTGAAGAATTCAACGGTATCTTCCAGCGTCAGCAGCCTGCCGTCGTGCAAGTAGGGCGGCGACTCTTTGATGCCGCGCAACGGGAAGGTCTTGATCGGCCCCTGCGAAGTCGCCATCAAGCCGTTGATCATCTGGGCTTGTAGAAGCGCTCCACTTGCAGATTGTGCATCGAATTGTCGGTGTAGTAGGGAGCAGGATGACAACTGGCACACTTCGCCTTGCCGAAGAAGAGATTCTGCCCCTTCATCTCGGAAGAATCTTCCGCGAACTTCTTGGGGTTGAGCTTGCCGTCGATACCCAGGTTGCGCGGGCGGGAAGTCGAGAAGTTCCTGAAACTCACTCATGAAGTGAACCTGAGTCGAGCGATCCAGACGATTCTGACCTTTGGCACTTGCCGATAAATGGTCGCCGTCGAAGTAAGCGGCAAGCTGCTCAAATTCCGTGAAATCCTCGACGGTCTTGAGGGCACGCTGCGACCCGAAGAGTCGTTGAATGTTGACGCCTCGCAAGCTGGGGGTCTCGATCCGGCGGCGATGCGCCTGGGGACGAATGTCTCCCACTAGATGGGTTGAACCTACCGTATGACCATTCAGATGGCAGTCGAAACACGTTACGCCCAGGCCGGCAATCTCCGTTTTCCGGTCGTGGGTTGCGTTGAACTGCTGTTGTGGAAACTGGGTGAGCAACAGACGAAGCCCTTCCATGTCCTTGGCGTTCAGGATGCCCTGGAAAATGTCCTGGAAGTTCTCGATGGTAACTACTTTTCCTTGCGACACATCACCCAGATCGGGTCGGGTGGTAAGGAAGATCGCGGGCGGGAATTCGGGCAGAAAATGTTCCGGCAAATCGAAGTCGAGATCGAAGCGCTCCAGGCGTTTGAACTGCTTGATCTGATGCTGGGGGAAAACCATGCCGCCCGCGGAATGGTTGGGGTGCGGCAGCGGCAGATAACCCTTGGGGAACAACCCCTTGCCGCGCAATTGCTCGGGCGACATTTTCGCCAGTTTTTCCCAGGTCAATCCCTCCGGCAATTTGGCAGTCGGCCCCATAGGAATCGACTTGCCGCGCGTCATCTTCACGCCTTTGTGAGCTCGGAGGATCAGATCGTAGCGTTCTTCGAGAAGCGCTTTTTGCCGGGCCATGATGTCGGCCTTGCCGGCCTTATCCTTGGCCATCATGGTCGCGAACGATTCCTGACCTAACAGGACGGGAGAGATCTGGTCGTAGCTGCTGCTGCCAACTTCTTTCTTGGGTGCATCCGCTTTGGGCTGCTGGGTCAACGACGGCAAGGTCAGGCATACGAGTAGCGCACTGACCGCAACCAGGGGGACAAAGGGACGCCAACTTTCCGCGCGAAACAACGTCATGATGCTTCCTCCAATTTTGGAGAGGGGAAAAGGGGAGAGAAATATTGAGGTGTACGATTTCGATGGGAATGCGCACACCCGTCGATATACTCCGGAAACGAAGAAAAGAAATGGTTCCGAAGAACCGGTCCGAAACTTGTTTGCCCAGCGAGACCGGAATGGGGTATTGTTGATGGATGATCATGGGAGCGAAACAGTCTTTTCCAGGATGAGCAGATCTTCCTGCGGCCAGCTCTTCATCTCGGCAACCTCGCTCCAGAATCGTCGATGCCACACGCGGATTCGGACGGTCGTGGTGTCCGGTGGGAAGACGAACTGTGACACATCCGTTTTTCCAGGCTCCAGGCGCGTGTCGCGCAGCAAGGAAGGATCAGCGTGCCAGAAGGGTACGGGCGATCGTCCGGTTTCGTCGCTGAGTACTTTCGCAAAGAGTTTGCCGGGCTGCCCAGCCAGTTGCTTCCCTGTGAGCGCTGGAAGTTTCGGACCGCCGAGCGCTGGACGGTCTGCCTCGACATGAAGGATGAGGTGCCGATCAATAAAACCGGTCGGCACGCGATGACCGACTTCCCGCGCAGTCAGATGAACGTCGACGGATAAGCCAGCTGCTGTCCGCATTCGCCTGACATCCAGTTGAATCGAATGTTTCAACATCTCCAACTGGCTGCCCGCAAAGAACCGATGATTGCCGAGCGTCTGGGGATTTCGCTCGATGCCTCCATGATGGGGCGCGAAATTGGTCATTTTGCCGGTGGGGGTCATGTGGCAACTCTGGCAGCTTTGGCCTTTCTGCTTGGCAGGACTCTTCAGCCATTCGGAATAGGTCGTGTAAACCGGCACTCCGAAAACCACTCCCTCATGACAGGCAGCGCAAAGTTGACTATTGCGTTGAAAGGAACTGGCGCTATCATCGCCGCGATCGACATCATCGAGCGGCCCAAAGAACAGTTGCTCGACTTTCTCCAGATCGGGTCGGATGAGTTCCAGTTGATATCGGCCATGTGTCAGTCCGAATTCGCCCGGCCCAGGCCCGGCAACCTTGTGGCAAAAATCACAATGCACACCCGATAAACTCACCGGCACTGCCTTGGCTGCTGCACGGATATCAAACTCCGCCGTCGGCAATGTTGGGCCGTGACACGAGGCGCAAACCCCCTCGCCATCCGGATGTTCCTTCATCAGATTCCAGCCTCGATCCTTGCGACCATGCCAGTCTGAACCGTCGTAAAGGTTCAAAAATCGCCGATTCGTCGAGGACTGGGCGTGAGCGCTGGAATGCCATTCCCGATAGATCTCGCGATGACAATTCGCACAGTTCGCGACGTTTTCGGAACTTGGAGAAGCATCGACCCACGAGTATCGTTCGCAATCTTCTTGCGGGATTCGCTGCAAATGAAGAATCAATGGATCGGCATTCGTGGATATTCCCGCGATGATATAGCCCGGTTTGCTTGCTGTAATTCGGTTGGTATTGGGTTCGGATGCCAGAGTGAATCGTCCTGCACTGTCGGTGATTGTCCCGCGCGACACGCCCTTGAATCGAACCACAGCGTCAGGAAGAGGGCCACGATCGTCGATCACGATGCCGGAAATCGAGTGTTCAAGAAAAGGCGGAGGGCGATTCATCAGGAGAAAGGGAACGCCCAGAAGAATGACGATGAGCAATAGCGCAAGGAAGCGGTTCACAGGGCGGTCCTTTTCAATCTTCATTCTTGGAACCAAACCCATCTCATTTCCGGATGAATTTCCCCTCGGCACCGGCAACTTTATAGATCGCCGCAGTCTTATCGAACCTCTTGTCCTTGGAGCCGATCCTCGGATTAGCTTATGAATGCACTCACCCAGTTTTAGGTGCCCTTCTTCTTTCGGGGGGATTTCGCCTTCGGCTCATTCGGAGCCTCTGCCGGATTGTCAGAAGCTGGCGGAGCTTGTTCGGCAACATCAGTCTTCTTCGGTGCGGCCCGTTTTTTGGACTTGGCCGGCGGTTCTTTCTCAACAGCTGTTTCTTGAACCGGGGCAGATTCAGTTGAAACTACCAGATTGCTTGCGACCGCTGAGGCAGTTCCGGCGGTTTGTTGCAGTTCGCCTTGACTGGACGAATGCAGTTCCCAGCCTTTCTTGACATTTTCTTCTACCATCTCCGTCCACAGGCGTTCCATTTGTTCCAGGGACGAAGATACGCGGACGTCGCGGTCCAGCGGAGTTTTTCGGGATGGGCTGAAATCCGTGTAATGCAAGACGTACGCGGGATACTCTTCGCTTTCGACTTCCTTGTTGGTTTTCAACATCAGGAACTTTCGAACCATCGTCTCGCCCTTCATCTGCTTGGTATAGACATCGCGCCGTAATACTTCGCTTTTGGGCATGGTCATCGAGCGGGCATCGCGATCCCACATGGGGACATCGACCACCGCGCTGACCTGCTCGATCCGAACATCCTGGTGGCGTGCCGACTTGTCTTCCCGGCGGCGAATGAATTGGGGAGAGATCACCGTGGCCAGCGGCATTCGGCGCAGGACGCGATACTTGCTCGAACCGTTGTGCTGGTAGTCGAGTACCACCCGGTTGATCGGCCCGCCGCGAGTGGTCTGGGATATCAGGTCGAGACAACTGATCTCGATGACCCATTCGGGGCGAACCATCTGGTAGGCGACGTGGTCGGAGTTTACTTCGGCGTATTCGCTTTCGACAATCATGTCCTTCAGATCGCAGAGCATCGTCCGGCGTTCGTCTTCGTTGAAACCGCCGCCGACGCGGGAGAGCACCTGGAACGTGCCGTCGCGGCGCATGACGGCATAGAGCAGGTCGTGCATCATCCCTTCTCGGTCTCCGACAGACTCCGTGAAACCGATGACCACCACGTCGAGAGTGTAGCGCGGTTTGATTTTGAATAGGCCGGCGGATTCGCTACGCGCGACGACACCTTCCGCGTCTTCGCCGTCCACCCAGCGATGAAACCATTCCTCGACTTGTTCCGATCCGGTTGCCTTGTGCGTCGCAACAGGAGTAATCCGCTGACCATGCCCGAAGATCTTTTCGATGGTCTGCCACGTCTGGGCGTAGGGCACTTGCGGCGTTCCATCCAGCGGCAAAATGTCGAAGACCGCAAACCGGATTCGATCGAGATCGGCTTCACTTTTAGGCTGGCGTGCCACCGTCACAATATCGTGAACCCGCGCTCGCCGGCCCTCGGTGTCGACATAAAGCTCACCGGCGATCATGGCTCGTTTGACTCCCGCTTTCGAGAGGAGTTGAGCAGCTTCCTGGGTGACCGGAAGGCCGGCGCGTACCGTTCCGCCAGGGTTGAGGGTCACTGCTTCGGTGCCGTCGAAGATCAGAACCGTGAATTCGCCATCCACCTTTTTGCTGACGAAATAGTCGGCCTTGGGCATCTTTTTGCGAATGTCCTTCAGATCGAGCGGATACATCCGCGCTGGCCTGCCTGCGATATTCCTGAACGCGCGCCAGATAAGTCGGGTCATTCAGTGCTGTCGCATTGGCAGTGCGATAGTCGCCCAGCTTGATCTCCGTGGCCGATTTATCGAGCAGAGCAGTTGTTTTCATGATTCCGTTCCTTCCGAAGTGGATTCTTCAGGGGCCTTCAACTCCAGATTCGAAAAATGCAGGATCAAGCAATACTTGTCGCCGCTGGTTCGGCCTTCGAGAAATCCTCGATAGGGCGAGCCGCCGCGCTTCAGGATCAAGGGCTGGTTTGACTTTGGCCCAGCTCCCAGCAACATCAAGCTGTTCTTCTCCTCCAACTGCTTGGCCATATCGAAGAGGAAGTCGTAAGTCAGGCCGTTGATGTGGTGGAGCTGAACCTTTCCCGAGAAAACAAATTTTCGGCAGGCTTCTTCTTTTTTGATGAACTTACCCGACCATTTGAAAGGCACTTCGCCCGACATATTCGTTTCCAGGACCTTTCGCGGCCTGCGCTCGCGTTCGGAACCATCCGGGTTCCTCACGATTTCCCAAAATTGCACTTTATAAACCAGTTGACCGCTGGGTTCGACATAGATTCGTGAAGTTTCCCGTAAGAATCGACCTGCATTTTCCAGGTCGATTTCGGGGTCGCCGGCGACGAGAGCACCAGCGACTTTTGATAAATCTCCTGCTTGTCGGGTCAAGGCGGCAGTGTCGCGATCGAGCGTCGATTTCAGGACTCGCACCGACGTTGCCGGCCGGCCCAGATCATCGACCCAGCGAATCTTCAGAACGGATCGAACGCTCTGAGTTGCCACGACAGCATCGCGCCCAGCACTGTTGGAGATGTTGATGGTTCCCATGACGGTTCCTTATTGCTGCGCTTGGCTAAATCATGTCGAAATCCATGTCATCCGATTCGTCGTCTTCCACCGCCTCGTCTTCGACGACAGCGGCGGACTGCTGCAACCCAATGAATTCCAGGTCGGCCGGAGTTCCCACCGCGAGGAATATGTCCCCGTCTTCACCCAGCAACAGGAATCCGGCATCGGCAACCAGTCCGCCTCGATAGCTGTATGGGAAGGAAAAGAGAGTGCCGTTCTTCAATTCTTCCACGAGATCACCGACCTCATCCGCGGAGATGAGGTGGTAGACCATTCTAATGTTGTGGTTTAAGTAATCGACAAAGCCGTTTTTCTGCAGCAAGGGAATTGGGGCGGTATTGGAGGCAGGGACTGGGACAATCGGCTTGCCTTCGACATCGATGGGCTTGAGCTTCTTCTTATCGGCCCACAGCCCGTCGGCGGTGAGTTGACCGATTCCCGTTCCACCCCGGCCCACGACGGTGCATCCATCGTCGGCAAGAGTGGCTAATTCGCAGTGCTGGCCATCCTCGGCGACGACGTCCAATTCCTTATAACCGTAAAGCTTGCTGCGATCGATTTTGTTGAGAGTAAAGGCAAGATCCCTGCCCCCGAACTGAAACACGAGCGGCTTTGCCAAGGGACTCCTCCCCCTATAGGAAGCAGAAAGTGGGTAATGCGAGATCATCCCAACATTACCCGCTTCTTTTCACTCAGGCCAACGAGCCGGAAAATCGAGTAGGGAATTCATCGAAAATTAACCCGACAATTCGGCATTTTCTGCATTGCTACAAGGGAACGATCATCATATTATGACGTAAATTCTGCCAGCTATTACGGTTGCACTGACTGTATGAGTAAGGCCGTATCGCGCAAGTTCGGGCCATAAGGGCTTACTGATACACTACTTGCAATATCGCATCTGACAGAAAAGAGCTGCTCAATTTGTACGAATGTATGAGTCTTCGGCAGCATCGGACGGCGATTCGGAACGATCGCTTCTTCAAGATAAAAGGAGTTACCATGTTCTTAGCACTTCTCTATAAAAGCAATGGACAACTTTCGGCAGCGGCTCCCGCTTGCGACCAACAACCCCTCGGCAAGCGATTTTGGAGGGAGATCTATCCCGAGAAAGTAAACCTCAGTGGCAGTGAAACAGCGGTTGTGAACATTGAGGATCCATCGCTGGTGGAACGCCTGCTCGAGATGGATTTCCGAGATGGAAATGAAGCTGCCGAAATGGTGGAGGCTTATTTTGCAGCTGCTCCGGACCAGCCTGTGTTTGTGCGTGGATAGAGCGTCTTCAAAGTGGTGTCGCTACGCGACAGAATGCCAATCGTGCCCGCAGCAAAAGCACTGTTTGGCTTGGCGAGTTCGCAAGCGCGCAGAGCACTTTCGGCAACGGGGGTTGGGCCAGGACAAGCGAACCGTTTCCTCTATTAACAGAAAGACCGGAAGGGCAGCGATACCGAATCCACCATATTTCAGAATACTGAGCTCGAACCACCAGCCAGCTAATCCAAGGCTGACAAAAACGAGGATAAAACCGAGGAAACAACCAAGGACTTTAAACTTCAATCGCCAAGGTACCCAGTCAGAGCGCTGCCATTGGGGCGTGACCGTTTCGTCGTCAGAGCGCTGCCTTCGGGTCGTCGCCGTTACGTCGAGTGGGACTCCGCAGTGCTGACAGGTTGGCATCAATGGCACGACCTTCCGGCACGTCTCGCATCGAAGGCGCGAATTGGGTTCGATGTGCCCGCACATTGGGCATCGGATGTACTTGTGGACAACATGGCATCGAGTGCAGACGTTGTAGGACATGGCGTCACGACAGATTTCGAAAAAGTAATTCGCTTCTTGGTGCGCCGCTACGACGATTGGATGGATCGTTTTCATTTTACGGTAGCTGCGCGGATTCGTATCAATTGCTCCTTTCGCAGAGAGGAATTCTTGGCAACTGCGGCAACGGAAGAACTTCGGCCGAAGCGTATCGAAGATGACGACCCAAGCAGCATCCAACATTTTGCTTAGCTCTTTCAATCGGGCGCGAAGTCGGCGGACTTTGGGCTCTGCGAAATCAGATCTCTACGAACTCGCATTCGGTCCCAGGGTCAGGTGCTGCGCTTAGCTGGGTGTTTGGTCTTCTTGCCATCGCCGTTCGCAACTGTGGCCGTCAGGTCTTCATACGACCACAAGATTCGTTTGCCGACTGCGGCAGCGTAACGCATGAGAGTGGCAACAGTTGGGTTATCTTGTTTGCCGTTTTCGAGCCGGCTCACGACGGCGCGGTCAAGGCCCGAGCGCTTCGCCACGTCACTTATGGTCAAACCACACTGCTCTCGTTCCGTCTTAAGTGCCTGCAGCGCCTTCTGAATGTCGAAATACATCCCCATGGTCATTACGGTATCCGGATCGCATGCCTCGGTGCGAATCAGATCCTCCAGCGCCGGCTTCTCCTTCTGAAGCTGATCGCGAAGGTGTTGCTCACGAATTCGTTCCTCGTCCGTCTTTTTGCTCGCGCGGAAGATGCGTTGCGCTTTCATGTCTTCCTCCGTTTCTTTTTGGGGCCGGGCGGCGGCACATCGTAAGCCGTGACTGGCCGCAGCATCAAGGGGTCATCTGACGCTCGGCCCAACGCAGCACGGCCGCGACGATGCTCACTGCACGGAGATAAGCTCTTTTCGTGATCGGGCTTGCCAGGCTGGGATAGCGCGTCGCGACGGCAAAGCGCGAGAGTTCCGTCGCCTGCCGAACGTATTTGGGAATCCTTAGGCCATTGCGTTCGAGTATCCCAAGCAGTTCTTCGAGGTCGTGAATGAATGGGAAACGCTCGCCGCGGTAAATGAACACGGCTTTGATCGCTTTCTCCGCAGCCTGCTGAGCATTGAAGCAAAGATCCTCGAACCACACGTCCGGGTTTGTGGACTGCGCCAGCGCAAAGTTGCTCTTCGCATGATTGAGCCATTCACGAGGATCGTCCGGCGGCAGACGCCTGCGCGTCATAAATGATTTTCCCTTCTTTGAGGGCTTGGCAAATGACCAGACAATGCGTGTCGCGATAACGCTCTACCTCTTCCGGAGTGACGACCACGATGTCCACCGCTGCGCCCTTGCCGATCATTTCACGGTAGATCGCTACGGTAACCCGATCGCGATTGAATTTACCCCCCTTGATGACCAGCAAGTCAAAATCGCTGCCGGATCCCATCGTCCCGCGTGCCGCCGAACCGAAAAGGATGATCTTCACCGGGTTGGCTGCGCGCACGACTCGCTCGACGACATCCGCGAGTATAGCCGGGTCGGGCTTTCCCCGCTTCTTTCTCGCCTTTGTCTTCATGGCAACTGTTCCTCTGCCCCAGTGCGCTGAGCCGGTGTGATCGGTGCTATTCTTGGGGACGACAACAGGATTTTCTGGTAGAAAACCCGGTGTGTCAAGTCATCGCCGCACGCCAAGAATAACGCAGGACAAGCAAAAAACGTCCCCGTGGACGGAACGTATATCAACTATTCACCATCATATAACGGATCGGCACGGCTTGCTCAGTAGTCGATGACCAGGGCGTCGTACGAGCCAACGACGACACCCGCGACAGCCCAATGCCGCACCACCGCGACAATGTCGGACCGCACCGGCGTCACTGTCGGCGGCGAGCCGAGCGACAGGTTGCGGTTGCGGTAAACGACCTCCGACCCCAGGGCGGCAAACTCTTGCACGCATCGCAGAAAATGGTCGGCCCGTTTCTCCGGATTGCGGAGGATGTTGTACGTCAGCCGTACCCCATCGAACGGACCGGGGTGGTGATCTACCACTTGGCCATCGACTAACGGGAAAAGCCATACCGGCACATCGTCACCTTCGTCAGATAGCGATCGCACCCCAAAGTAGTCGTCCACCTGCTCAAACTGCAACCCTACCAGTCGGTCGAACCCGAACTTGCCAGTCGGCGGAAAACGTGGGTGAATGTCACCGCAAATGCGGAACAGGTCGCCAAAAGTCGGCCGGGGGTCGGCGAACACGATGTCGACATGCACACCCTCGTACAACATGTCTTCCGGTAAAGCAACTGCCATCGGTACAACCTCCGTGGCCCGAATGCAATGGAATCCGACTCGCCTTGTTCACCCCACCCATTCCGGTGTCACTAACCAAATCAACTCCCCGGAACCTTTTTGGATCATCCCTTCCGTGCGGATCAGGGCGGCCCCGGCTTTGGCAAACGCGATCCGAACTTGTTTGTTCCCGATCAGCCAGGCACAATATCGGCTCAAGTCCGGCTGGTGGCCAACGATCGCCACCGATTGTTCGTTCAAGCTATTCAGAAATCGCGCCACTTCCCGGACTCGTCCTCCCGGCGTAAGTTCCTCTCGCGTCAACACCTGTTGCGTGGGAAGCTCCAGAACCCGAGACATTTCGCTCGCTGTGCTTTGAGCGCGAAGCAGCGGGCTGCTGACAATCAACTCCAAAGACAGCCCTTTCAAACGAAATGCGCCTCCCAGTTTCTGGGCCTGGTGGATGCCCAGTTCGCTCAAGGGGCGTTCTTCATCGGTGCCGATTCCTTGTGTTCCCGCAGGCAGGGCATCCGCATGTCGGATGAGGTACAAATCCACGCTGTTTCCTTTCTTCATCAGATCATCATTGGATCGGACTGTGCCGAGAGCGAACAAAACCTGTATAATATCTGTCTCTCCTTGTATGAAATGCAAGCAAGAATTTTTGTTTTGCTGATTTTTCCTTTGTTCGACAGGATTTCGATGCGGCGTAATGATATTCGCAATGTGGCAATTATTGCCCACGTTGACCACGGCAAGACCACTCTGGTCGATCAGATTCTGCGGCAATCCGGGTTGTTTCGTGCCAGCGAACTCCAGGGCGACTGCATTCTCGATTCCAACGATCTGGAACGGCAACGAGGGATCACGATCCTCGCGAAAAACATCGCGTTTCGAATCGGCGACGTGAAAGTGAACCTGATGGATACGCCCGGCCACGCCGATTTCGGCGGAGAAGTGGAGCGCATTCTTCAGATGGCCGATGGCTGCTTCGTGCTCGTCGATGCCGCGGAAGGCCCGTTACCGCAAACTCGATTCGTCTTGCGAAAAGCCTTTGCACGCGGTTTGAAACCGATCGTGGTCATCAACAAGATCGATCGTCCCGATGCCCGCATTGCCGAAGTCCACAATGCAATCTTCGATCTGTTCCTCGAACTGGGTGCCGATGACGACACCATGTCGTTCCCGCTCATCTATGCTTCAGGTCGCCAGGGAGTCGCCACCACCGATCTGGCGGTTCCGCCCAAGGATCTTCACCCGCTCTACGATGCGATTCTCGCGAGCGTTCCCGCTCCGCTCGGCGATGTGAACGGCACCCTTCAGATGCAGGTCGTGTCGCTGGAATACAGCGACTTCGTCGGACGCATCGCCGTAGGTAAGATTCATCGCGGGAAAATTCGCAAGAATCAGCGCATCGCTTTGATGAAGGTCGATGGTAAGCGAATTGATGACACCGTGGTTCAGGTACTTGAGTTCGATCGACTGGGCAAGAAAGAAGTGGATGAACTCCAGGCCGGGGACATCTGCGCCATCGTGGGCATCGACGATGCCAATATCGGCGACACGATCGCCGACTTCGATAAACCCGAAGCACTGCCGCCGATTCCAATCGATGAGCCGACCCTGGACATGGTTTTCCGGATCAACGATTCACCATTCGCCGGTACGGATGGCAAACCTCTGACCAACCGCGAATTGCGGGATCGCCTGAATCGGGAACTGCAATCCAACGTGGCGCTGCGAGTTCGGCAAAACCCGGCACGAGCGGATGAGTTCATCGTATCCGGTCGAGGCTTGCTGCACTTGTCGATCTTGTTGGAAAACATCCGCCGGGAAAACTCGGAACTTTCGGTCGGCAAACCGCAAGTCATCTTCAAGGAAGTCAACGGCGTCAAAATGGAGCCTGTCGAATATCTGGTCGTCGATGTCCCATCGGCTCAGGTTGGTCCGGTGATGTCACTCGTCCTCGAACGGCAAGCCCAATGCCTGAAGATGGAGTCCGGCACCGAATTGACCCACCTGGAATTTACGATCCCGCGCGCGGGTTGATCGGCCTGCGTACGCGCATGATGACGGCGACAAGCGGACTGGCGATCATGCACCATAATTTCCACGAGTATCAGCCGGTTAAATCGGCACTGCCGGGGCGAGCCAACGGCGTCATGATCTCCACCGAAACGGCCAAGGCGACGGGTTTTGCCATCGGCAATCTTCAGGAGCGCGGCATCATGTTCGTCGGGCCGATGGACCCGATTTACGAGGGCCAAATCGTCGGCGAACATTGCCGCGAGAATGATTTACCGGTGAATGTCTGTCGGGAAAAGGCGCTTACCAACATGCGGTCGGCCACGTCGGAAATCAAAACGGTACTCAAGCCGCCGCTGAAGTTTTCGCTGGAGACAGCGCTGGAATACATCGAAGACGATGAGTTGGTGGAACTGACACCGACATCGATACGCTTACGGAAGAGCCTTCTTAAAGAAGCCGAACGGAAAAGAGCTGGGCGACATAGTGGAGATTGATTAACAATACAACCCTCCGCGATCCGCGGCGGATCGGGAGGGCATTCATTCTCGCTAGAACCGAAACTGTAAAAACCTAAAACTCAACTCCCCCAGTTGAAAATTCCTTGATTTGCAGTTTCGGCAATGCTGTTTGCAGGGCAGCAGATCCTTGCGAAGTGACCTGACTCCCCACAAAATCGATAAGTTGAAGGTTGCGAAGCTTGGCGAGATTCGCGACACAGTTATCGGTGATGGGGCAAAAACAAAGGTACAAAACTTCTAGCCCCTCAATGTGCGACAACTCCTCAATGCACGAATCGCCGAATCCCTTTCCACGAAGACTAAGCTTTTTGAGCATACTTACTTTGGCCAGACCCACGCCGTGAAAATTATCGCCCTTTATATCCAACATCAAGAGAGCGGGTAATGAGGACAGGACTGGTATGATGTCATCGCTCGCATTTTTCGCGGAGATGCTCAGATTTTCCAGATTCGTTAGCCCCTTCAAGGACCTCAAACCCTGGGTGCTGAGATCCCTGCCCGACAGCCGAAGCACTTTGAGCTGTTTGCATCCTTTCAGGGCATCGAGAAATATCCCTTCGGCCTTCGCTGGCAAATTGATGTCGTTATACAAAGAGCAACCGATCTTCAATTCCTTTAGATTCTTCAGGCTGCCGAGAACCGCAATCGCTGCATCATCTGCTTGAGTATTGACCTCGAGCCGCTCAAGATCGACCAGTGTCGCGATCGCTCTCAAATCGGCCTCTTGTAGCGAAGGTCTTAAGGTGAGATCGCGGAGTTGTTTTAGATCGTTGAGTTCGTCCAGGCCTTGCCCGACTCGTCTGAAGGGGACTACTCGGAGAATCTTCAGGTTGGCAATTGCTCTGACCCCTTCGATATTCCCGGAGTTTCCAGTTATCGTGAGTTCTTCCAGTTTGGGACAGGCTGCCAGGGAAGCGTAGCCGGCGCTCGAAACCTTTACACCGTTAATCTTGACCGAGCGCAACGCCGGTAGGCTCTTCCATTCGGCAATAACATCATCGGTGAGTTCTGGTTCATCGACGGCGATCAATTCGAGTTTTGGGAGTTGTTTGAGTTGTTTCAGTTCCGACATAGAAACGTACTGTGTTCGAAAACTGATTCGCGTAAGCGCAGGAAGACTTTTGAGCTTCGCCACCGTTCCATCATTCACTTTTGAGGACCGGATTTCCAGTTCGGCAAGGTGCGGCAATTCGGTAAACAACTGGATGGCTTCGTCAGTGAAGGGTAAGTTAGTGAGCCCGAGCTTTTTTACTGGAGCATTTGGTTTGTTGCTATCCTCGGAAATGTTGTAGAACCCGAGCTTTCGAAGTTTCCCCATCGCGGCGGCCTCACCGCCGGGTTGCCCGACGGGTGGCTGAAATGGAACCCCTGGATTGACTTGTTTGCTGGAAGGGATTCCTCCTGGTTGTTTTTGGGTGAGCGAGTTGCGAGACGGGCCTTTAACAACTTGTTTCTCGGATGGTTTGTCATCCGATTCTGTGGAATTTTTTCGGTAAAGCTTATACCCGAAAATGCCTGCGGTTCCGAGTAGCACCGTAAGTACGCTGACACGCACCCAGATGTTTTTTTTCAACGTGGCGAAGGTTCCCATCTCCGCCTCGTCTTCCTCATCGCGTTTTTTGCGTTTTTTCGGATTCTTTTTTTCCGATGTCTGGGAGCGATCGTTTTTCCGCGGTTGCGGATCATCATCTTCATCTTCATCATCTTCTTCCTCGACGATTTTCCGTTTCTCGATTTTCTTCGAGTTGGTCGTCGGGGCGTTGGTCGATGCAGAAGGTTTCTTTTTCGGTGGAGCAGGCTTGTCCTCTTCCTCTACAACTTCAAAGCCCTCATCCTCAACCAGATCGGACTCATCGATTGATTCCTGAGGCGAGGGAACTTTGAACTTGGCTTTACATTTGGGGCAAGTAATCGCCTGTCCCTCTGGGATTCCCGCTTTTGAGTTCAGGGTCGCATGACATTTTCCGCATTCGATCCGATAAACACGAGCCATCGAAGTACTCTAGGAGGTTTGAGTTTTGGAAATCCAAAATGTGTGCACTACTTACTGGGGATCTCAAGCCCCATCAATTCTACTTACTTTCACTCTCAATCGTACCGTCAATCCGTTGATAATCAACCGCAACCACTTTTGTCACTAGACTTGGTGTAACCACTTTCTCTGGGGGGTCGTAGCGGCGGCTTCCAGCATCCAGCCGCCGAGAGGTTGCAGACGGCGGCAGGATGCCGCCGTCTACGACGGTATCCCCCAGAGAAAATGGTTACACCCCTAGACTTTGATCCGCCGCTGCCATCCAAAGCGCGATCAACTCGTCCTCCACCGGCAACGCCCACTCGACCTAATACTTCATGACCGCCCGCTTTCGAATCTCTTCATGATCTCGGACAACGGCTTACCCGATCGATGCTGTTGGCGTCGGCGCTCGATTTCTTCATCCGAGATGGGCGGTACATATCCTGGGGGCGGCATTCCAAATGGCTCAGTTTGAAACGTCCCTATAACAATGCCCGAAGGGTCGAGAAGTTTTATCTCACCATTCGACCGAATTAATTCGGCGAGGAGGACGGGATCGGTTATGGTGATTGACATGTTGCTCCTTCAGTGACTCCATCCGGTCTACAATTATTTAGAACTGCCTTTCACCATTATCCTACCACACTATCAGCTGACAATCGACAATATCCATGTCGTTACTTATCCCCTTTATAGTCTTCCGAGTAAGTGCTCTCGTAGACGTACTTTGTCCCTTCGCCCGCGTGGTTGAGCAACTCTTTTTTGATCTTGAAGCGAGCAGCATAATAAAGGCCCGCCTTGGGGTCGAAATAAATATCTCCCTCCGCCAGCAGCGGCAATAGCGGGATTTGATCGCTCGCTTGGGCCGGCATATCCTTCACGCTCGTGCTGATTCCGACCACGTTGTACCCTTTGACCATCGGCTTGCCGGCGTACTTCTGGGTCGCCTCATAGGTTTCGCCCGTACCGGCGGGCGGATCGAGTTTGATGGTATACTTGCGCTCCCAGGATAGCCCTTCCTTCAATTCCTCTTCCGGCAACGTCATCTTGAAGGGAAGGTCTGCGGCATATCGGCTCGCATTGCCTTTTTTGACTTCCATGAGACGGCCCTGCGCATCGACCCGCACGATCGCCTGAACCGTTCCGAGCAGTTTCGCCATTTCCTTCTTATTCAGATCGTCCGGCTTCGCGGAATCGAAGAGGTCAACTTCCCCGTTCGGAAGTTTTTGCTGCCACTGCATCGAAGTGATGGTCATTTCGAGGGTCGCGACGCCCTTGTCGTCGAGATCGGTCACGGTCCATTTTCGGCCAACGGTGTGCCTGGTGAAGTGTTCCTGCTGAAGCGGTTTCCCGGTCTTTTCGTCGATCAAGGTTTCGGTCGTCTTGGTGGTCTGCACGACTTGGTAAACCAGAACCTGCCCTTTTTGCAGGCGAAATCTGGCCGGCTCAGCGCGGGTCTGAAGCGCGCTGAGAACCAAAACCACGACAGCCAAGTTGCAGCTACGTACCATATTCCGGCTCCTAATGCCCCTTCTGTTTCGCAGCGCTATACCAGAACGGGGAGAAGCAAGCCAGATGAGTTTCTGACTTCTGACCTTTGACCTCTGGCGCACCGGTCAGTCGTTCCCGTCCCCTTGCAGACTCTCGATGTAATCCAATACCCGTTGCTTGAGGAACGGAGGTAACTCGTTGATTTCGTTCTCATCCAATTTGCCGTCGTTGTTCGTGTCGTGCGGCCTGAATAGGGCCTTGAATTTTTCCGGGATCGCAACTCCCCCTTTGGGGATTTTGACCTCGTCGAGAATCCCCACCTTGCTCTTCTCGACGGCGATGTCGAAGTAGCCTACCATCATCTCGTTCCAGCTTTGATCGCCCCACTTCACGGTCTTGGTTGGATCGGGATTGTTCAGATTTGCCTTCGAGTTGTCGAAGGCTGCGACGGCGTGGATTTTGGTTCCGACCGGCAATGCCTTGGCCTCGCTAAGACGATAGGCCGTCTGCCAGTTGAAGTCGAAATGCGGCACATCCAGCAAGGTTTCTTTCTTGCCGTCCGGATAAATGGCTTCGTAAGAGAATGATTTGCCGCGCAAGTGCATGTGCGGCATGAATCCGAGGAGTTGACCGTCAACGCGCATGGTCCGAATCGCTTCGATTTTTTTATTTTCAACTCCAGGTGGAATAATCAATCCTCTTTGATTGGCGGCGCTGATGGTCCGAACCTCATATTTGATTTTCGCAGGATCGGCAAAGAGAAAGCCGATTTTGCTCAGGTCTTTCTGTTTGGAGCCGTTCGGAGTGTAGTGGATTTGAAAGAGCAGTTTGGTACCTGCGGGAATGCGCTTGGCCATGCCGTCCGGAAATGGCAATGCCCGCAAACCGGGGACATAAGCGCCAAGAAAACCGTGGACGCCATTGACGCCGATCATGCCGTCGTGGCCCAGAGCAAAGACGAGAATGTGATGCACTACAGCGCGGTTGCCGGGTTGGGCTTCGAGCGCTGAAACCCATTTGTCTTCCTTGAAGTTCGGATCGGCGATGAAGTACTGGTACTTGACGGTGCCCTCGGCCGGCACGTTGAAGGGTGTTGAGCGCATCTCGACGATGGCGTCGGGGTGATTGGGCAAATGCCAGCCGGTCTCGGGAAAGTTGGGCGCGGGTGGAAGATCTTTCTTAAATCCTTCGGGTGCCCCCGCTGCAACCCAGTCCTTGATAAGTTTCTTCTCGACGTCGGTGAGCCTGCGATCGTTGGCAAATTTCCCATGACCGGGGCCGGCATGCCAGGGCGGCATTCGGCCTTCATCGACGACTTCGGCGATGGTCTCCGCAAAGCCGGCCGACTGCGTGTAATTGTTGAGTTCGAAGGGTGCGATCTCGCCCTTGCGATGGCATTCGACACAGCGAGCATTGAAAATTCGGGAAATCTGATTGTTATAGGTGATCGCCGACGACTTAGGCGCACGAGCCCGGCCGATGAAGCATCCCTGCGCTTCCGTTTCCGGCACCGCGACTTTTTTTCCGGCGAGCAGTTGGTCGATGGCGTTGACGAGATCCTTGCTGGAAGGTCTATCGCGCCGAACGCTGATGCCGTATTGATCGTCGATCCGGCCCGCATATCGAATCATTCGCCGGGCATCCAGCACAAATACGGTTGGGGTGCGCTGGACTGCGAACTGATCGGCAACCTTGTTGCCGAGATCCTTGAGAATCGGAAATTCGATTTCGTGGATGCGCATAGGCGGCGATGGCCGAGACGGCATCCTGCGAATTGCTGTTGATGCCGAGGAAGACAACGCCTTTCTTCTCATACTCTTTGGCCAATTTTCCGAGTTTGGGACCATACAGTTTGGCCAGCACGCAGTCGGTGCCGACGAAAGCGACGACCACAAGTTTGGCATTCTTGTATTGGTCGAGGGAACAATTTTTTCCGCGAAAGTCTTGCAAGGTGAAGGGATCGATTTTTCGACCCAGGAGAGATTTTTCTTCAGCGTAAGACCAGCCCGCAAATGCAATTACCATCAAACCCACAAGGGGATAGTGCATCATGACACCTTTTCCGGACGAGAAATGAGAGATTCATGAATGATACCTGACTGGCGTCAAAAATGTAAGTAAATAATTGATGAAACCGCGCTGAAAAGTCGCAAAACGAATGGACGCCAATGTTTAGGGGTGAGGTACATGTGGAACATCCGATGGCCCCGTCGGCGGCACTGGGAGGGCAAGTTGCTCGTAGAAAAGAAGAAGCAAATCAGACACCAAGAAGACGAGAAGCAGAATTCCGAGAAGACTCAAATGCACGATTCTTTCTTCATTACAGGTAACGGGAAATCCCCCTGACAGCGAAATCAAAACCCACAATGAAATCAACCACGCCGTCGGCATCCGCATCTGTTTCCATTGCCGATGACCTCTTCCAAGAGTTCGCCAGAAACCCAAGCCCAACAGACATGACATGACCAGCGAAGGCGGAATCAAACTCCACCAGATCGATTCACCGAAAGTTGAAAAATGAGTACGGAGACATCGCGAATCGTCCAGCCAATTTCCGCCATAGACGATAGTATCCAAATGGACCCGAATCCATAAATTCGCTAGACCAAAACCCCCTAGCGGAGCCAGGGCCAGGACGAGCATGGCCGTTATCATTGGTCTCGTCCACGGCTTGCACTCCGGTCGATTTTTTCTCATGGGCGCCGCGAATCGAACCGCCAACATCCCGACAATGGTCATGAATACCATCGTTGCCATCTGTCCGCCCCGTTGCACCTCAGATGCAAACACCCATAGCATTCCGCAAAGAATCCACACCGAAATGCAAACAAGAGCCAAATAGAATGGGCGTTCCATTAATCGATCGAACTGCGACCAAATGATGAGCAGCAATCCCACGGCCGACAATTTCATCACCATGGAAAGGTAGAAAATCACGTCGGGGCTTGTGTTATACGACTCGCCTGGCATCGCCGACCACAAAAACAATAGCGCTACAACCATTGCCGGAAGAATTCCATGCACGGTCCATTCAGCCCAGAAGCCCAAATAAATTGCGAGCAAAATGGTCCCTGTGGCATACCAGCGGTCATTGCTAAAATGCGCTGGCAAATGGGAAAAGCCGAATAACCAAACGGTCAGGCATCCGAGGAAAAGATAACTCAGGTAGGGCGTTCGAGTGGATGCGTGAGAGTCGTCCATACATGGCGATCCTGAATAGATGGAGACATAAATCCATCGGTGATCGATGACAGCAAATCGCGTGGAAACTCATTCCTGTCCCGGAATATTGCCGGTTTCCGCAAACTGCAACGATTTACAGGCATTATACCGCGCCGCAAGAAGAATAATTGGCATGGAATTTGCTCTGAAGAAAATTCTTCCCCTCGGCCTTGACACGCATCAACCTTTTCCCATACGATGACCCTGTAATTCACCCTCTTCGGTTTCCAACCCCATCGAGCAATCCTATCCGGTGGGGTTTTTTTACCTGGATCGAACACTCCCCAGGTTGACCTTCGTCCTGACGATTTTCACACCTCCGGACGATGTATGCGCTTGCATCCCGACGTGAACCGTTTGCACGGTACTTTGCCGGGCTATGGATACCGAACCCCTTGTTCCCTCGTGTTTAGGAGAAGGACGATGCCGCTTTCTGCTTGCCTTGAGGAGTTGCGGAACGAGTGGTTTCCCCATATCACCGATGCCGGGCTGGACCGCATCGTCGAACTTCTGCAACAGGGAAGCCCCCTCTTGATTCACGGCGCGTTTACGCGCGCCCCAGCGCAGGGCTGTATCGCCTCCCACATTGCCTGGCATCATCCGCGAACCTGCCAGCTTACCCAGGAAGCTGGGATTACCTGGCTGGGCCGCATTGCCGGATTGAACCCGGCAACCTCCAAGGTTATCGCTGCCTGGGACACGGAGGGCAACCACAACTACACCCTTCGAACCGCACTGCTCGAAGCATGCAAGGAAGAACGAGACCGACGCCAGTCCGATAAACATATCCAGATGGAAACATATGAGCATGTGTAAATCGGGCGCGGAATACGGGACGCGGGCGCGAAATAAAATCTGGTGATTTGCATTTTCCGCGCCCCGCGCCCGCATTCCGCATCCCGTGGGTTGTTATGATTCCTCGTATCCTTGAACCCGAAGCGATGGACACGTCCGAAGAGGCGCTCGACTACGACGCGATGGACCATTGCACCGTCAATCGCCTTTTTGTCGGCGATTTCCTCGCTGTCTGGAACCAGCGAAGTCCCATCCTCGACATCGGCACTGGTACCGCGCGAATCCCAATTGAGTTTTGTCGCCAGTCTGCCCTTGGCGAGGTGATCGGCATCGATCTGGCGGAAGAGATGCTCAAGCTGGGACAAGTCAACATCGACCGCGAAGGACTTGGCGCACGCATCAAGCTGGAACGGATTGACGCCAAGCGGATGCCTTACCCAACCGGCGCTTTCCAGGCGATCATGTCCAACAGTATCGTTCATCACATCCCGGAACCCTGCGCCATGTTCGCGGAACTGGTCCGGGTGGCCGCCAGGGGAGCCACGATTTTCCTGCGCGATTTGCTCCGCCCCGCCGATGAAGTGACATTGCGACAACTGGTTGACACCTATGCTGCCGGCGCGAATGACCATCAAAGGCAACTCTTCGGTGAATCGCTGCACGCTGCTTTGACCCTTTTCGAAGTCCAGGAGATTGTGGCCAGTGTGGGCTTTGATCCGCAGAACGTGCGCCAAACCAGCGATCGCCATTGGACGTGGATTGCTTGATCTCAAATTGCCTCGTATGGCATTCGGAACGATGCAGAAGCGTCAGGAGAGGATTTCTCGAATTGGCTTGCTGCCGTGCGCAACCGGAATGGGCTTGTTCGTCCGGTCATAAATCGGCATCTCCGAGTCAATCCCCAGGCACTCATAAACAGTAGCGCATACGTCACCCGTGCTGACGGGCCGGTCCTTCACGGATGCGGCGTGAGCATCCGACTCACCGTATGGTGTTCCGCCGCGAATACCACCGCCGAAGAAGACCACAGAATAGCAATAGCTCCAGTGGTCTCGTCCTGCCGTTTTGTTGACGCCCGGTGTTCGGCCAAAATCGCTGTGGATCAAGATCAATGTGTCGTCGAGACGTCCGCGCTCATCCAAATCCTCGATCAGCGTCGGTAGGCAGTCTTAAAGAGCCGCGCACGCAGTAAGCGGTTGGCTTCAGTCCCAAAGAGCCGCGCACGCAGTAAGCGGTTGGCTTCAGTCCCAAAGCGCCGCGCACGCAGTAAGTGGTTGACGGCACCGCTTACTACGTGCGCGGCTCTTTGGGTCGTTCCCAAGTGGGATTCAGACCGTTGCCCGAACGGTTCTTCCGGTCAGAACGGAATTGCCGATAGATCGGCAAGCAAACGCGAACACCTTGTTTAGTTCCTCAATAGTCTTGATGTTGTCAGAACGGAATTGCCGATAGGTTCCCCACACAAAACGCGACGATCAAAAGGTCAGTATGACAGCGTAACGGCCTCTCCAAAGAGTCTCTGTTGTCAACGATACTCATCCCCATCCCTCATTGCATCTCGCGCGTTTTCGGGCGACAATCTCAACCATCCATTCCCTACCTTTTCGAGGTAGCCCCATGAAACGCTCTCTCGCTGTATTGCTGATCGCGTTGGCACCGCTCACTGCCGCTCATGCCGAAGAGAAAGACGACTGGACCGGCGAGTGGGTTCTGCCGCGTAAACAGAAGGTTCCGATGTGCGATAAGGACGGGAAGCCGCTCGGTGCCTCGTTCGACGCCGCCGGCAAGGTGCTCTCGACGGAGAAGACGCGTCTTGAAGTCCGGCTCAGCCAAAGTCGCGGTACGTTCGAGGGGTACGTGTTCAAGACCGATGTCGTGAAGTTGGCCGACGCCCCGGCGTTCTACACCAACTTGATTCGCGCGGACGGGAAGTCCGCATGGGCCTGGCGAATGCGGGCAGAAGCGAAGTCGCTGAAAGGGGAACACGGCAGCGCCATTGAGGATCTCACCGAGGCCCTCCGCCTCGACCCCAAAGATGTTTTCGCTTTCTTGGGCCGCGGGATTCGCGGACTTACAAGGGAGAGTACGACAAGGCGATCGAAGACTGCGCCGAGGCCATCCGGCTCGACCCGAAGCAAGTCCTCGCTTACGTGTACCGCGGAAGGGCGTGGGCTTTCCAGGATAAGTACGACAAGGCGATCCAAGATTACTCCGAAGCGATCCGGCTCGATCCGAAATCCGCAGCTGGGTACAGCGGGCGGGCTTTGGTCTGGAATGCCCAGAATGAATACGACAAGGCGATCAAGGATTTTACAGATGCCATCCGCGCCGATCCGAAAAATATTGCTGCTTTCTTTGGCCGCGGAAACGTCTGGCTCACCAAGAAGGATTACGAGAAGGCGATCAAGGATTACACCGAGCTCATCCGACTCGAATCGCGCCTGGGTCGAACGGATCAGACTGCGAACCTGAATTTGGTAAACGCCTTCAACGTCCGAGCCTCGGCGTGGGCTGCCCTGAAGAACTACGACAAGGCGATCGAGGATTACACCGAGGTCATCCGACTCGAGCCGAAGTTTTCCGCCCCTTACTTGAGCCGCGCAGACGCGTGGATAGCCAAGAAGGAGTACGAGAAGGGGATCAAGGATTACACCGACTTCATCCGACTCAATCCGTTTTTGGCATCAATCGCGTTCGACGCCCGGGGGCATGCGTGGTCTGCCTTGAAGGATTACGACAAGGCGATCAAGGACTACACCGAGGTCATTCGACTTAATCCGATGGATCCTATCACTTTCTTGATTCGTGGAGAAGCGTGGGTTTCCAAGAAGGATTACGACAAGGCGATCGCGGATTTCAACGAGGTCATCCGACTCGATCCGAAAAACGTGGAGGCATTTTGCAGCTCGCGGGATGGCGTGGCGTGACAAGAAGGACTACGAGAAGGCGATCGCGGATTACACCGAAGCGATTCGACTCGATCCGAATTTCGCGGTGGCTTTCACCGGCCGCGCAGAGGCGTGGCTTGACAAGAAGGATTACGACAAGGCGATCAAGGACTACACCGAGGTCATCCGACTCGAGCCGAAAAACGTGGAGGCATTTGGTGCCCGCGGGATTGCGTGGCGGGACAAGAAGGACTACGAGAAGGCGATCGCGGATTTCGACGAAGCCATCCGACTCAAGCCGCAAATCGCAGACTTGTTCGCCGGCCGCGGAACGGTGTGGGCTGACAAGAAGGATTACGACAAGGCGATCAAAGATTACACCGAAGCGATCCGACTCGATCCGAAATTCGCGGAGGCTTTCAACGGCCGCGGAAACGCGTGGGCTTTCAAGAAAGAATACGACAAGGCGTTCAAGGATTACACCGAGGCCATCCGACTCGATCGCAATTCGCAGACGCGTTCCACTGTCGCGGAGAAGCGTGGGCTTTCAAGAAAGAGTACGACAAGGCGATCAAAGATTACACCGAAGCGATCCGACTCGATCCGCAATTCGCAGACACGTTCGATAGCCGGGGGTTTGCGTGGCTTAAGAAGAAGGACCACGACAAGGCGCTCAAAGATTTCACCGAGGCCATCCGATTGGACCCAAAAGACGCCCATTCTCTGGGTCATCTGGCATGGCTGTATGCAACCAGCTCGGATGCGAAGTTCCGTGATGGCAAGAAGGCGGTTGCATACGGAACCAAAGCCTGTGACCTGACCGGCTGGAAAGTTGGCTCCGCGCTGGCCTCGTTGGCTGCGGCCTATGCCGAATCGGGAGACTTTGAGAAAGCCGTCAAATATCAAAAGCAGGCTCTCGAAGACAAAGACGCCGAAAAGGAGTCAGGCGATAAGTGGCGCATATGCACCTCAAACTTTATGAGCAGAAGAAGCCGTACCGTGAGCCATAGACGACCTGCATCCGTGGCGAAAAGCCGTATTCGCCGGGAGTTCATCCCCAACATCCATTCCCGAATTTTAGAGGTGGCCTCATGAAACTCTCCTACGCCGTGTTACTGATCGGGTTCGTACCGCTCACTGCCGCTGCCGGCCCCCGCAGAATCATCTTGAATTACGCCAACGCGTCCGCGTTGGCCGGCCGCGGAACCGCCTGGCTTAAAGCGGGGGAGTACGACAAGGCGATCCAAGATTTCACCGAGGCCATTCGACTCGATCCGACGGATTTCCGCCTGTTCATCAACCGCGGAAGTGCGTGGGTTTTGAAGAGGGACTACGACAACGCGATCCAAGATTACACCGAGGCCATCCGTCTCAACCCGACTGCTCCTGGCGCTATCATGGGCCGAGGAAGCGCCTGGGCTTACAAGAAGGAATACGACAAGGCGATCGAGGATTACAACGAAGCGATCCGAGTTTGTCCGGATTTTGCAGGCCCGTTCTACGGCCGTGCAGCTGTGCGGTATGCCCAGAAGGACTACGACAAGGCGATCAAGGATTTCACCGAGGCCATCCGGCTCGATCCGACGGACGCCCGCGTGTTCGTCAACCGTGGATGGATGTGGTATGAGAAAAAAGACTACGATAAGGCGATCGAGGATTACACCGAAGCGATCCGACTCAATCCGCAATTCGCGAGCGCGTTCAGAAAACGGGCGTTGGCGCGGGCCAAGAAGAAGGAGTACGACAAGGCGATCGAGGATTTCACCGAGGTTATCCGACTCGACCCGCAATCCGAGTGGTTCCGGCACCGCGGGGATGCATGGGCTAACAAGAGGGAATACGACAAGGCGATCAACGATTACACCGAGGCCATCCGACTCGATCCGAAGGACGCCTACGCCCTCCGTGACCTGGCATGGCTGTACTCGACATGCCCGAATGCGAAGTTCCGTGACGGCAAGAAGGCGGTTACCGTTGCGACCCAAGCCTGTGAGCTTACCGGCTGGAAAGACGGCTACAAGCTAAACACGTTGGCCGCGGCTTATGCCGAATCGGGAGACTTCGAGAAAGCCCTCAAATACCAAAAGCAGGCTCTCGAAGACAAAGTCGCCGAAAAGGAGTTAGGCGATAAGTGGCGCATGCGCCTCAAACTTTATGAGCAGAAGCAGCCCTACCATGAGCCATAGACGACCTGCATCCGCGGCGAAAAAATCGCCGCAATCGATGCCTTTAACTGAACACTGAACACTGAACACTAAATGATGATTCACATCATTTCCAGTTTCGCGACATTGGGACAAAGATTTCGGACTCGTTCCGACAAGTAGGCCCGCACTTCGTTGACGGTCGACATTTGCAACACGTCGCGCACTGCGCATCGAGCTTCCTTGATCGTCAAAGCGCGGATCATTTCCTTGACTGTCGGCACAAAGGCGGGACTCATGCTGACTCTTGTCAAACCCATGCCTAAGAGCGGCAGCAGACACATGGGCCGACCCGCCATTTCGCCGCAGAGAGTCACTGGTTTGTCGCGCTTAACGCAGGCACGGATGATGAGGCACAGAATGCGGAGGATCGCCGGATGCAAAGGCTCGCACAAATGCGCCACTTTGGGATTATCGCGATCTGCCGCCATCATGTACTGGATCAGGTCATTGGACCCGATGCTGACAAAATCGACCTCGTCCAGAATCTGATCGATGCACATCGCCGCGGCAGGAACTTCTATCATGACGCCGAAGGGGATGGTTTGCGAACAGGCAATGTCTTGTTGCTGCAAAGAAGCGTGCGCCTGAGCCACGAGTTGTTTGAGGTTTTGCACTTCTTCGACGGTGCTGACCATCGGAAACAGGATGCTGACTTTGCCGTGACAGGCTTGCGCGCAGAATGGCCCGCAACTGGGTTTGAAAAAACTCCGGATGTTCGGAACTCATCCGAATGCTGCGCCAGCCCATGAAGGGATTGGCTTCTCTTTTGTTGCCGATATAGGGCACCACTTTATCGCCGCCGAGATCGAGTGTTCGGATCGTCACCCGCTGGTTGGGTGCCGCCTCGATGACGCTTCGGTAAGCATGGTATTGTTCCATTTCGCTCGGAACGGTGGGATGAGCCAGATAGACATATTCCGTTCGGAACAACCCGACCCCGCAAGCGCCAACACCAATCGAGGTTGCAGCATCGATAACGGTATTGACGTTCGCCAGCAAATCGATCGAGATGCCGTCGGCGGTGATGGGAGCTTGATCGCGGTTTTCGATGATCCGATGCCGTAAATCGACGAATTCACGCTGCAGCTTGCGATACGCCGACTCGACCTCCGGCTCCGGATTGATGTAGACCACGCCTTCCCGACCATCGACCACCAAAAGATCGCCGCTATGGACCTCTTTGAGCAATCCGTTCAGACCCGAGACGGCCGCGATGCCCATCGACCTGGCAAGGATCGCGGCATGGCCGGTGCTACCACCTGCTTCGGTGATGATCCCCTCGACCGGGAGCCGGCTGAACATGACGGCCTGGGATGGCAGGATCTCGGCGGCGACCAGAATGATCGGGTCTTTCCCGGCAAGTTGTTGGGCGCTTTCTTCGAGAGTGAGGTGATTGACGACTCGACCGATGACATCGCGGATGTCTGCCATGCGCTCGCGCAGATACTCATCGGAGATGGCGCGAACAGAGAGGTATATTCCTCTTGCGTCTGTTGGAGGGCAGTTGCGGCATCTACTTTGTGTTGCTGGATAAACCCTTTGACCTTGTCTACCAGACCCGGATCGCGAAGGAGGACTCGATGCGATCGAAAAATGGCCGCGGCATCCGCACCGACTTCGCGCTCGACGCGCGTGACGATGGTATCGAGTTCTTGCGCAACGGCATGGCTGGCTTGCTCGAATCGCAGCAGTTCACCGGCGACTTCGGTGTCTTTGATTTGCCCGGAGGGCTGCCGATGCAGAGCCTCATCGAGACGGAAGGCATGTGCCACCGAGACGCCGGGAGAAATGGGGACGCCTTTCTTCATGGGGATACTGTACTTATCCGAGACCGGGAGAGCAAATGAAACGATGCGGTGCGGCCAGGAAATGAAATCGTCCAGGTTCGCAGGTGGAAAGTATTGTCGGTGAGGAAGGGTAATGCTATGATTTGAGAGAATTTCCACTCTGGAGAGGTGGCTGAGTGGTCGAAAGCACCGCTTTGCTAAAGCGGCGAAGGGGTAAAATCTTTCCGGGGGTTCGAATCCCCCCCTCTCCGTACCGCACGACACGTACCAACGAAAAGCACCGCTTAGAATTCTGCAAGTCGCAACCAAAACGACTTGCAGAAACCCCTCCCCTACAAGTCATCTACAAGTCCGGAGCAAGCAGAATCCACCTTGGCCCCAAGGTCAGACAAAGACTTATGCGTGTACCGGGCCAGCGTCAACTTCGGATCCGAGTGCCGGGCCAGAACCTGCGCCTCCTTGACCGACAGACCCGCCTCCTCAAGAGAAGTGATGAAACTGTGTCGCAGAGCATGAAAATCAGCAAAACCCTCCTGGGTCTTGTACGGAATCTTAGCCTTCGCCAGATCAATTTTCAACATGTCGGCACACCGATCCACCCAACCCGATGGCCAGACAAGACCCTCCCTCCCTTGAAGGTAAGTCGCCAACGACTCCGCCAAATCCTGGGGGACGGGCTGAACTGCTGTCGCACCGTTTTTCGTGTACTTCGCAGAGAGGGATATCCGGGCGCTTTTCCAGGTCAAAATCCGTGACCGCTAATTTCGCCAACTCCCCTGCTCTGTAGCCGGTGCAGAGGGCAGTAAGGTAAAGGAAATAGCGGTCCGTCCCATCCATCGAGCGAAACACCTCCCGGCTTTTCCGTGCGGCGGAAAGGAGCCTCTTCTGCTCCTCCCTGGTTAGCGCCCTCCTGCCCCTCCGCTGGTCAGCCTGCGCGTTCCCAGCCCGCAGACGGGCAAACGGCGTCTTGTCCAAGCGACCCTCGGCGACGAGCCACAGAGCAAACTGTTTTGTGTGTTGCAGCCAATCGTTGCTGGTCTGTACACTACGGGTCTTCCGCAACTCCAAAAGGAATTGTTCCACCTTGGACGCAGATAAATCATCGGTGGTCTTGAAACCGCAACCATCAACGAGTTGACGGACACGGGCCAGCTTGAGCTTCACACCACTTTCTTTGACGCCGGACGCACGCAGACTCGCCTCCCAGTCCGAGAGGCTGGTGGACAAGAGAAAGGAAGGGCGAGAGAGGGGCAAGGCAACGCGGCCAAGCTCCCTCTCTTTAATAATCCGGTCCGCCATCGCCAAGGCAATCTCCTTGACCGCAGAAAGCGGAATCCTTTCCGTTTTCTTTTCGAGCGGTGTCGTCCACCACAAGTAGAATTTCTTCGCTCGTTTGGTCTTGCCGGTCTTCTTGCAGGTATACGTCGGTCGGTACATGCCCCACCCCATTATTTGGCCTCCTTGACTTTACGGGTCTTCTTGGGTTTCGGACAAGCTGAACACTGTTTGAATGTCCAAAGGTCAGAAGTGGCTCTCTCAGTGACTAACTGACCGCAAGAGCAGGTTAAATCAACTACCCTCTTTTGGCTCTTTGGCCCGGTGCCGACCCGCAGTGACCCTCTGACGATGGCCAGATTGTGGTACTTCATCACGAGCAGTTTCTCGGCGGTGACGAACTCCTCGGTCTGAGGTTCGTACCGGGATTCGACGACTGCTGGGTTTTTCTTGCGTCCGCGTGCCATTGTTGCTATCTCCGATTGGGTTGATTGTTGACTCCCTGGTGAGGGGAGAGTGGGGGAGAATCCCACAATACTCATTTTATCGAACAATCAAAAGATCGACAAGTTGTGCGGGCGTACAATAATTCCCCCCTAGATCGATCAAAACCAGTGTAAAAGGGTGAGGGTAATTTAACGCAGAGAATTGAAGACCGTATTTAACGTGAAAACCACGCGCGGACGGCCCGCAGACGGACCGCCTCCGCGCAAAACTACCCTGAACGACAGAAACAGACGGGCCGACTAAACCTAAGGCCCCACACAAATCAAAGTTGAGATGTTCTGACGTATTTTAAGCGTGTCCGGTTTCTGTTGTTCCGTTTGGGTAGCGAGAGGGGGGTGGTTCCCCCTCTCATTTTCCCAGAAGGAACAAAACATGTTAGACTACGCAAGCAAAATCGCCAGTCTCGAACCCGACCCCCAAAAAACTTTCAACCCCGGATTTGAAGAAGAGGCTATAATCAGTACCCTCTTCGATCACCCAGAATTCGTACAAGTCGGATTATTGCACCCCGATTTCTTCGCTTCGCGGGAAGCCCAAATCGTCGTCAACGAAATCGTCGGATACCACGCAAAACACCAAGTCCCACCAAGTCGCGAGATAGTTCGCGAAATAATCCTCGGCTTCATCACCGAAGACCAAAACTTCGAGCGCGTATTCTCCCTAATCGACCGCAAAAGCGATCCCAGGGAAATTCCCCACGTGAAAGAAAAATTAACCCGCTGGCTGAGAGACAAAGCAATGGGCAGACTGTTCTCGGACGAAGCCCACGAAGCGTACCGAACAGGCAACTACACCTACCTCGAAGAAATCGTCGCCACCGCCAACACACTCGCCACGCCCATTGCTGGGGAACCCTTCGATTTTGTGGACGCCACCAACTTCCTCCACGAGGAAGTTAAAATGGAATTCCTTATCGACAATCTCCTCCTCAAAGACCAGCCCGTCCTTGTCGGTGGCAAAGACAAGTGCCTCAAAACAGGAATCACCTGCGATCTCGTCTACAGTCTTGCCACGGGCACACCGTTTCTTAATCACTTCAACGTACCAGAGAAGCGCAAGGTGGCCTTCTTCTCGGCAGAGAGCGGCAAAGCCGACATCCAACGCCGGTTCCGTGCCATCATCGCGGAAAGAGGCACGGAAATAGAGCCAGACACCCTCAAAATATCCTTCACACGACCAATGCTCTCGAACCTCGACGAACTCTGTAAAGTCTCCAAAACAATCGAGAAATACAAGTCGGAGGTAGTAGTAATCGACCCGCTATACCTGACCCTTCTCGCTGGGGACGACAGCGGCGCAAGCCCAAGCGACCAGTACGCGATGGGCGGCAAGCTAGGCATGATAAACGATGTCGTGGCCAAAGCGGGGGCAACGGCGATACTAATCCATCACTACAAGAAGACGACAGCAGAGGGGGTCTTGGGACTGAACGAGTTCACCTACACGGGCACAAGCTCGTTCGCCAGACAATCACTCCACATCGGACGCAGACATGCCTTCACCAGCCCACAGACGAACCAAATGAAATTCATGAACCATGCCGCAGGTATCGGCGGTACTTGGGTGTTCGACGTCAACGAAGGAGACCCGGCCATGAGCCGATGGGAACTAACTCCCCTCCGTACGGAACTAGAAGCGATAACAAAATCCCACGCTGGGGCAATTGATAAGAACCTACAACGACTCGTCGAGTACCTCCAAGATGGGCCAAAGGGAAAAACGAAAATCAAGGAGGAACTAGGGTTCAACACCGCCAAAATCAACGCTCTGCTGATTCACTCCAAGGGCCAGATCGTGGTGGATGAAGCCAAGAGGTTGACCCTGACCGGACGGACGGACCAAGATCTTTAAAAAAAGAACGTCTGTCCGTTCGGACGATAACCGAGAAGGTTCGGACAGAAAAAACCCTTGGTGGGTGTTTTTCTTAGTCCGTCCCCCACTCCTTCGACCTATTACCACCAGAATTGGAGTTAAAGAATTATGAAGACCTTCACACCAGAGACCGCCAAAACCTATCTCATGGCTATCAGAGTTGGGAATATCGACTTCAGAGCAACACCGTTACCCCAAATCCTGGAAGCTATAAGAATTAGCCCTCTTGATGAAAAAAGTAAGGACGGGTGTAGAACCCTGGTTCTTAACGAGTACGACTGGAGGCTCGCAGATGCACAGCATTGATCGTATTAGAGCGCAGATGAAACAACAACAGAAGAGAAACGCAGAAGCAACATGCCAACAAGTACATGGTTGCTCCTTGGCTGAGAAATCAATCCGTGACCGTCTGGACACCTGGCTTACAGAGTTGACACAACCAGGTGCAGACCCCTTGGTTTTCATACTGCGTAAACTCGCAGAACTCGAACAAACAACGGAGCAGCAGAAATGATTACCCCATCCCTGGCCATGGAACACCACATAATGTCCAGGCTCTATATGCAACTCCGTCGCCACATCCCTTGTACCAGGGTTGGCCGGTGCATCGACTATGGCCCTCACAAAATAAACCTCATCGAAGATAGGGACTCGCTGCACAAGTTTATAGTATCAACAATGAACCCTAAGGAAGTCCTAATAGTACAAGAATTCGCACTAGACGAATTTGACCGGTTACTGACCTACATTGAGACGACCTGAGATGAACTGAGACAGCAAAATTATGATATGTCAATTAAAGTCGATAAAGAACTGGCCGTCGAAGCAATCCTCCAAGAGCTACCCAAAACGGGATTATATCATCATACCCTGCCTCAGTGGGTAATGAATACTTTCTCGGTCAGCCGGGCCACAGCCCACCGGTATCTCACTGAGGCATACCAGCGATATAGGACCAGTCCCGTTGTCCAAGACTCCCCTGAGCAAATCAAGAGGTTGTGCATAAACCGTCTCACCGCTATCGTAAGCGACCCAAACAGCAGACCCAAAGATATCTGCCTTGCCACTGACAAATTGTGCAAAATCCACGGCTTTTATGCGCCAAAACAAGTCAACGTCGGCCTAGATGCAAGCGCTGTGCCATTTGTCCAAGCATTCCAGCAGCAGGTCATAAACAACGCCATGGCGCATAAATGCGCTTTGCGTCTCGATGCTATTTTGGCACAGGGCGACGACAGTATTCCTCAAAGGGTTATTATGCAAGGGTCTGTTGCGAGTGGTGTGCAGACCCCCCAATTGGATTCTCCCACGCCCGGCGATAATTCTACTATTGCGCCGGGACCAATTATAGAGGTTGGAAAAGGAGCCAACGTATGATCTCGCAGGTCAGTGGGTCTGTTGCGAGTGGTGTGCAGACCCCCCAATTGGATTCTCCCACGCCCGGCGATAATTCTACTATTGCGCCGGGACCAATTATAGAGGTTGGAAAAGGAGCCAACGTATGATCTCGCAGGTCAGTGGCCCTCTGGAATATGATAAATTGCAGACGATATCGCCTGGACCAATTATTGCACCCCAGAGGCGTTTTCTAACGCCAATTGGACTTGCAAAAATGGTCACGGCGCAGTCCCATGAACCCTTCCTAGCGCCACCGCATATTTTGCTATTACAAGACAGGGCTATGAAACTTATAGCGAAGCCCGGTAGGTCTGTACTAATTATTATGTTGCCGGTTCGACATGGTAAGAGTCATTTCCTGTGCCAATATCTGCCTGCTTGGTACATGATGAATTACCCCTCTAGGCATTGTCTGTTGACTACTTATGCGGATGATTTTTCTAGGTCTTGGGGTGAGAAGGCTCGTGAGATTTTTAGGGAGTGGGGTCCTAAATTATTCCCTGGTATTAAGCTGTCGGGTAGTCACCATGCTGCCCATGATTGGCGGGTTGATGGCAAGAATACCGGGGGTACGATGCGGAGTATCGGGGTTGGTGGACAAATATCGGGATATGGTGCACATTTGTTAATTGGGGATGATCTTGTCCGCAACCAGGATGAGGCGGATTCTGTGGCGATGCGGGATTTTACGTGGAAGTGGTTTATATCTGATTGTTATACCCGTTTGGAACCCGACGGGAAATTAATTATGGTGTTGAGCCGTAGAAATATGGCTGACTTGGTTGGTGCGTTGTTGGAGGTTTTGCAGAAGGCTGGTACGGACCATGAGGTGCTGCGTCTTGCTGCTATTTGTGATTCACCGGACGATCCGCTCGGGCGCAAGCTTGGTGAACCTCTTTGGCCTGCTCGGTATCCCCTGGAGGTTTTGCAGGAGATTCGGCGAACTTATGAGGCAAAAGGGGAATCCTATCTCTTTGAGGCGTTGTTTAACCAGAATCCTATTGGTGACCCTGCGTCCCGTTCTTTTCCGCCGGAATATTTTACCAATATTTGGGTTGATGCGATACCTGATAATAATGTTGTGCTTAGGATTCTGAGTCTTGACCCTAGCTCTGGAAAGGGGGATTATTCTGCGTTTATTGATGCGACTTATACTAGTGATAATGTTGTTTATATTCGGTCTAGGATGGAGATTTGTAATACGACGCAGACTGAGAATTTGTTTGTTGAGCTTGTGCGTTCTGCGGTGGGGAGGCCGTTTGATGGTCTTGTTATTGAGACGAATGGTGTTGGTGAGGCTATCGCTCGTTCTGTGGCCCAGCGTTTGGTACCCCGGATTGTGCATGGTGTCTGTAATTCGCGGGGTGGTGGTCAGTTTAAGCCGAGAATTATGACTGGTCTTACTCCTGTGCTTCACCAGGGGAGGTTGAAATTGTTGAATGATAAACAGTGTTCACACAATCGGATTTTGTTTAACCAATTACAGGGTTTCCCGACTTACACAAACGATGACGGGCCGGACAGTACCGAATTGAATTTTCAGCTTTGGGGTTTTTTGCGTTTGGGGCTGGCTCAGGGTGGTGGTAATTGTCAGGTGCTTAGGGTCTAGTGCAAATCTAGTGTAGTTAATCAAAACCAAGTGAGCATTACTATGGTCGTTGTCACTGCTCCTTTTATTGCTAATTCCCAGTCTTACCAGGATGTGCCGGGTTCGTTAATCGACCAAGTGGCGCAGTCTAATATGTATCGGTCTTGGAAGTCTGTGGGTTTCCAGATTCAGGAGGTTGGGAAGGCGGGTTCTCTTAGGTGGCAACTCTGGGGGAGTATGGATGGGCAGAATTGGTTTCAGATTGGGGGTTGTGCTCTTGCGAACCCGACGCAGGGTGAGGAGGGTGGTTTCCTTGATATTAATCCTGGGGGTCTCGAACTTGTTCAGTTGACGGACCAGGATGTGCCGATTCTTATGAGTTATCGTTATTTTAAGATTGTGGTGTTGTCGCCCAGCACCAACTCTAATCAGTATGGTCAGGCGATGGTGACGATTTTTGCGAGGTAGTAATGCAACGTCGTTTTAAGAAGTTGTCGTTTAACCCTCATGGTTTTGAGTGGTTTTTGGGGGCTTTTGGGAAAGCTCTTGGGCGTTGGAATTTTCCTAGTGACCTCAAGGTTGTTAGTTTTTCCGTGAATGATGGCGGTGCGATGGAAGTGCTATTGTGGTCCAGTAAGTTTGCAATTGTGAAGAAAAACCAGCCAATTCCTTGCACTGGTTTGGAGTGGGAAAATGTGGGATTGGTTGTTGCGTAGACGGAAGCCGTCACCTCCCGCGAATCAGGCGTACCATGACCAGATGATGCGGCTGATAGACCAGGAGAGGCGGCTTCGTGACCTGACGGAGCGCTTCGACCCGCCGGTGCGGGCCTCGTCCCCCTCGTTACAAGAACGTCTTCTCCGGGAGGATGTTAGTTACAGTCCTCCGTATGAATTAGTAAATCCTTGGGCTCCCTTTTACAATGGTCTGCGTCTTCTCTTCCCCATTTTCCCAGCACGTTTTGATTATCGCAACGGCACCAATTACATCTTCCTGACTGAATCGCAGCTTGACCTTCTGCGCGTCTATGGTCGCTATCTGTATGAGACTAATCCTTATGCGCAGGGTGCGGTGGGGTTACTTGCGGATTACACCATTGGGACTGGTTTCGAGTATTTTGCAGTTCCCAAGAGGGGTGCGCGGGCATCCAAGCCCCTGTTGAAGATGGTGGACAAGTTCTATGAGGATTTTGGCAACGCCAATAAGTGGTGGGAATATGAGCGGGAGTATTTTGTGCGGGCCAAGCGGGATGGGGATGCGTTTGTTCGGTTCTTCCCGCAAGATTCTGGGGTTACTCAAACTCGTGCTGTTGAGCCGGAGCAGGTGCGAAATCCTACTGGTTCCCTCCCACGCTGGTCCTTTGGCATCTTGACGGACCAGGATGACCACATTGATAAGCAGGCTTACCACCTTTGGTACGATGCGAACAGCAATTCTGGGGAGACTGTTCGTGCGGACAAGATGCTCATGTTCCAAAACCATACCGATAGGAATGTGAAGCGGGGTCTGGGGGATTTCTTTTGCGTTCAGGATATTTTGGAGGATGCTGCGAAGCTTTGTCAGGCTGGTCGGCAGGGTGAGGCGGTGCGGCAAGCTATTGCTTATGTTCGGCAGTGGGCTACGGCGAATGCTGGGGCTATTACGAGTTTTGGGAATGCAAACACGGATTATACGCAGATTGTGGCGACGAACAATGGGACGCCGAGACTCCAGAATGTGCAGCAGGTGACTCCTGGGGCGGTGCTCGATATTCAGCAGGGTCTTGAGTTTCAGCAGGGTCCGCAGGGGAATGCGACGAATGCGGATATGGCGCTGTCTTACACTCTTAAATGTGCTGCGGTGAAGTGGCGGATTCCCCACGAGGTTCTGACTGGTGAGACGGGTTCTTTCGCTGGGATGCTTGTGAAGGAGGCACCTCTTACGAAGCGGGTGGAGTGGGACCAGCATCGTCACAAGATGTGGTATAGGGATGTTTATCGGAAGGCTATGGAAATTGGTGTTGAGCAGGGGGTTCTACCGGAGGAGGTTCTTGAGAAGGTTGATGTGGGGATTGAGTGTCCGGCTGTGGCGGCTAGGGACCCCAAGAATGAGACGGATATTAATAAGACCCTGGTGGATAACAAGGTGATGTCTCGCAGGTCTTGGGCATCGCGGGAAAATCTAGATTTTGAGCAGGAGCAGGAACAGATTAAGGCGGAGGAGGAGGCTGGGCTTGCCCCTCCGGTTGTTGAGGAGACTAAAAATGGCGGTGACGGACCAGAAGAAACCAGTAACACCAGCAACGCGCAGTACCTCAGGGGGACGGGTGGTTCGCGACGGGGTGCTTCTGATTGAGGATAATACTGGTCCCAAGTCGCCGATGAAGGTGGACCGGGAGGCTGGGATTATTCATGATGTGCTGGTGCTGGGGCCTATCTCGCGGAATAAGCGGAAGTATAGCGATAAGGCGCTCAATAAAGCTGTGCTGCTTCTGGAAGGTTTAAAAGTTAATTTTGACCATTCCACGGATCGCACGGAGCTTGGTGCGCAAAAGCGTAAGTGGAAGGAGTGGTTTGGTCAAATTGAGGGGCTTCATCGTACTCCGGATGGTGTGCGGGGGAATTTGAAGTTTTTGAAGCATCATGCGGAAGCGGATAATGTTTGTGATGCGGCGGAGAGGATGCCAGAGTGTTTTGGGCTATCTCCCGCGCTCGGTTGCGCCTCCTGGACTTTATGAAGTGGATGAGGAGGGTTATGAGATTGTTCCTGATCTGCTCCGTGCCAAGTCTGTGGATATTGTGACGGACCCGGCGACGGTGAAGGGACTGTACGAGGAGGCCGAAGCGGAGGAAGAGGCGGCTGGGATGAGTGTTCTGGACCATGCATGGGAGGCTTGCAAGGCTGGTGTCTGCACCATTCTTGATGAGCCTGAGGGTACTCCCAAGGAGAAAGCGGATAAAATTCATGAGCTTTTGATGCATCATCACAAGCTTTACACGAAGCATCAGCCCAAAGAGGGTGAGGAGGCAGAAGTGACTACCGAAGAAGTTCAAGAACTGGCGACTTTGCGTGCGGAGAAGAACGCGCGTCTGTTGTGTGAGGAACTGGCTGTTCCTGTCACGAAGGAGCTTGTGGAGGCTCTTGTTGCTTTACCCGATGCGGATAAGCGGAAGGAGCATCTCCAGAGTGTCAAGAAGGCATCGGTGGTGGAAAAGCCGAAGTCTGGATTCAGGACTGAGCCGGTGGGCAAAACTACCAGTAGTGATGCTCCTGCTCCTAAGAACTGGGCTACCGTCCTGCGAGGTTAAAAAGATGGTTACTGCCAGCACGATGAATCAGCGGTTACTCCGGGACCCTGGTAAGGTGACCAGCATACCGGCACCTGCGAATACCATGATTAATGAGGGCGACCTCATCTGGAATAATTCGGGCATCGCGGCTGTTTGTAGCACAACCTCTTGGGGAGGTAGCACTGGTGCCACTCAGGAGACGTTTCGTTCAGAGTTCCTTGGGGTGTCGAACACTTCTCGCCGGTCCACCGACCCCAGCACCAACGGCTATATCACGACTATCGGCGACGGGATTTTTACGTTTCCTTGTACCGCTCTTGGCAGCGCGGAGCATATTGGTGCGTTCGTGGCTCCGGACAAGGATACGGGGAATAACCTGCTGGACCAGCAGCTTATTGTTGTTGCGGATGCTGCGCACGCGATTGGTGTGCTGGCGGAAGAGGCGGCTGTGGGTGCCACCAGTCTCACGGTCCGGTTGAAGTCCTTCTTGCTTGATGGTGGGTTCGCGTCCTAATCCCTAGTTGGGATTTTTCAGGGGAAATCATGATAAAGGGAAGAAATATCCGCCAGATGTTGCGGGATGCTGGAAATGGCCGGAATTTCAAGGCCGAATTCCGCCGGGCACTGGGTATCCAGTGGGATCCGGTGCTAGAACGCTCCTACATCAAGGACCCGCAGATTTCCACGGAGGAGTTCTCCATCCGCAATCTTACGGAAGAGTTCCTCGGTCGAGAGTTCATTGAGGCTTGTCATGTCGGGCCATTGACCAGCACGCAGATGGACACGATGAAGTATGCCACCGAGAATATGCAGGAAAAGGCATTGTTTGAAGATACCGCCATCGGCCTTTCTCCCTCGGTATTCCAGGATATCAACGCCTGGAACGCGAGTGTATCAGGGTTAATTGAGGTTCGTCTACTCGCTGCCTATAATCGTCCCGATTTCATCTGGGAGGATTTCGTTGAGGTTCAACCCACGAGGGTCAATGGTGGGAAAATAATTGGCATCCCCTACATCGGTGATTATGCGGAAGACCCAACCGGGTGTGAGTTTTCCTGCTGTCGGTTTGAACCAACTCTATTCTTGGGTTCAACCGAATGATATTTATGGTCTGTCGCTGGCTCTGGACCGCAACGCCATCGTTTATGACCTGTCCGGCGAGCTTATGAGTTCTGCGGATACTACTGGTGGTGCTCTGGGCTATCGTCGCGAGTATCTCGTGGCGGCTGGTGTTCAGGGTTGCAATAATTCGTTCATTATGGGTGGCAACATCTCGGATACCGCGAACCCAACGTACCAGACCAGCGCCGTGACGAATTCCGGGAACAGCATCCCAAACGCTTACAACTACATCAACAAGCAGTCAAACCCGCTGAGCGACTACACGAGCATTCAGACCGCCGACAATCTCAATATCCTGATGCGCGATCCGGTTAATCAACTCCCCTTCGACATCAAGGGGGAAACGATTCTTGTGAACCCGACCCGCAAGGTGCAGGTTCAGACGATTCTGCGGGCTATGCAGGTGATGAATCTTACTGGTACTCCCACCGGGTCCGGCTCAACTGTTCCTCCACAGTGGACCCTGGCTGGGAACCCAATTCAACTCCCTACTCCCAAGATGAGCAATATCTGGAACAAAGTGCTCACAGATTCGACGGGTTTGGGTGGTGGCGGTATCAGTCAGGCGAACGCCACCCAATACTGGTTCTATGGCGAGCCGAAGAAAGCGTTCGTTTGGCGGCAAGCTTGGGATCTGCGAACTGACCAAGCGAACCCTACTTCTGCGGAGATGCTGCAGAAGAATATTGTGAATATGTGGGTGTCCCAGTGGTCGGGCCAGTTTGGGATTAGGGATGCTCGCTGGTTCCAGCTTAACACAAATTGATTATGGACCCCGCACAAGTCCAAGCCATTATTACCGGTTACCAGACAGCACTGGTGAATGATGCTGTGAACCCCCAACCCTCCTACAACAAGGATGGGCAATCGGTATCGCGGGAGGAGTGGCGGGAGAGTATGCAGAAGCTCATCATCGAGTGGCAGAAGGTTTACAATAATCTGACTCCGTTCATCAATGTCATTGTGCAACGATTATGACCACCACACTTGCTGTTATCGATGATTGGCTGGTGTGGGATAATCGCGAAGACTGTAACCTCCTCTCTCGTCTTAAGCTCAACCCCATCCCCACCTACACCAGTTACCTCATCACCTCAAATGCGGATGGCAAGGGTGGCGCTCTCAAGTTAAAAATCACCAAGAAGGAAGTCTACAAATCCAGGGGAGTCTACACGGGGAGTGAAATCGTTTGGCACCTCCCGCACCGGAATATCGATAATGCCGGTGCACCACCCCCACAACCCGGCGACATCATCGAGACCATACCACCAGACCCCACCGGTACGGACCCCATCAGCTATACCATCCTTGCGGTGGAAGACATTGTTTGGAACACCGTCTACCGGTGTATCTGCCTTGAACTTGCTCTTGAAACCCAACTGACATGGACCGCAAGCATTCTGCGACCGCAAGCGAACCAGCAGGATGAGGCGGGGAGGCCCACCTACAGCAATCCCACCACGGTCTACACCGATCTTGCCTGTTTCGTCCAACCCGCCGATGTCAGCGTTGAAGAATATTTTGGCCGGAAAATCATGGCCGGTGATTTCGTGGTAATCCTGGGGAGTACAGTGACGGTGTTACCCCACGATTCTCTTACCGCCTATGACCCCGATAATCCTACAGGTACGACGCAGACCTTTACGATTCTGGAATCTCGTGACCCCGCACGTATCGATGAATTCCAGAAGTTGCTGGTGAGGGTGGTGCAATGATTTTCACTGAGGATATCGAGAAGATTGTGATGGAGGCGCTCGCCGCGCAGGAGGTTCTTGCGGGTGGTGCCTACCCCAATCGTGCGCCCGATAATCCACCTGCTTACCCTTATGTTGTGTTTAGTCTTGAACAGCGGGATGCGGAGTACACCAGTGGTGCCAGATATTTTCAATATTGGCAGGTGACGGCGCGGGCTTATTGTGCGCTCGGTTCTTCTCCCGCAATTCTTGCGATTCTCCAAGGTCTGCATACTGCTCTGGTGGTGGGGGATATGGTGACCAGTCCGCCAGTGATTACTTCGCTTCGCAATCCGGGTGAGGCTGTGGTGCAGTCCTACCTCAAAACTACTACGGAGGATTACGAGGACCAGCTCAGGGATGGGCGGGATGTGCTGGTGGCGCAGGTGGTTTGTGAGATTCTCTGTGAAGGCGATAGGACGTTAGCATAATGGATAATGTAAGCATCACAACTCGTATCAGCAACTCTGGTTCTGCGAGCAACAGCCAAACCAGCAGCAAGCAGACCTATGCTGTAAACACCTCACCCTGGCCCAGTTTTGATGTGAACTACACGTATGGGACTGGTCCGTACCAGTGTAATCTATTCTTCCAAGCGAAGGACCCGATAACGGCAGATGCGACAATTGACCTGAGCGTCGGCACGGTCCACGCTTACACGCTCTCGGATCTTCTCGATTACGAGGGGAACCCGATTAGTTTCAGTGTCATCAAGAGGATACAACTAGCCATCCTTACTCCCGATGGTGTGAAGGAGCTTCGCTTCGGGCCTATGGGTGAGTCACATGGCTGTCTGCTCTGGTTTGATGACTTGCAAGCTTGGGCTAAGACCAGAAATTACATTCTTGAGGATGACCCTATCACGGGTTGGCCGGTGGTTCCTGGGGTTAGTGATGTAATTGGGGTTTGGAACCCAAGCGGTTTCACGGAGCCGACCGGTGAGGATACGCAATATGCCCTGCTCATTGCGGGTATTTCAGCATAAGGGGAAATTCTGTGGCAAGTAGTGCAAATAGCAAAATCACCATTGGTGACGCAACCCTTGACTGCTCGGTGGTCATCACGGAGTCTGGCTATCGCGACACCGAGAACACGAATAGTTCCCACAGCGCCACCAATTTTGAGCCGGTCATCCCCAACAATATGGTGGAGGTTGATATCCCCTGGGATCCGACGAACACGCCGGAATCTATTGGTTTCGTGCCGGGCACGCAGGTGGATTGCACCATTTACGACGGGAGCACGGGTCTAACTGTCGATGTGGCGGGTGCGCTTGTTGGACCGCATCGCCGGGTGCGGGACGTGGCCAACGACATTATTCGCTCGAAATTCATGCTGAAGGGTGGGACGCATACTCCCACATAATCTATGAAGGTTCTTGTTACCAGTCTGGGAAATTTCACTGTCCGCACGCCAACGGTTGAGGATATGCTCTGTGTCGCTTGGATGATGAGGGATCTCGCCAAGAAATCCTGTCTGAATCCCGTAGAGTGGGTAGCGGCCACGTGTAGCCATATCAACCCAATCTTCCTTGCGGAAGCGTTGAAGCAAGCCGTCCAGCTTGGTTCCGGGGGTGGTGCAGAGCCGACAGCGGCGCTGCAAGAGGAGCAGTACCAGACGGAGGAGGGACTGGCGATGCGCCTCCATTACCACGTAACCAGGACCTATCCCGATTTCACTCTTGAACTTGCCAGAAGCATCGTCAAGCAGGATGGCCGTTGGGTTATCGCCACTAAACTTGAAGAGGCGCTACAGGACCCCAAGCTTGACGCAAAAAAAAACGAGCAGCAGACTGGCACTCCTCAATCTTAGAAATCCCCTGGGACAAGGTTGTGAAATATGCGGCGCGGGAACATCACTGGTTGCCGCGTGATGTCTGGGGGATGGGTTTCTCAGAATTCATAATTGTCTTCTGTGCGGACGAGGTGCCAGTCACAGACAAGGAAGCTCTTGAGTGGCTGAACAAGCAGCGCGTCAAGAAGGGTTTGCCGAAGCTTGATGCACTTCCGAAACCGCAAAAGAAAGCTTCTAGGGCAAGTGCTGGTCTGCGGGATGCGATACAGGCTCTGGGAAGGCGCTCATGAATGATGTCACCGTCAAATCGTTTAGTTCCAGCGCTATCAGCCAGCTACAATCCTTCATGTCCAAACAGAAGGCTAGCGATAACGAGACCGAATCCAAACAAGTACAAGTCATCAAAGAAGGCTTCCGCAGACTCGAAACCGCCACGGGACGGGTGGTGGCGGGCATCGCGGGGACGGCCTACGGGATGGCCCAGCGGGGGCTACACGGCACCGGTCCGGGGGCGCAGCTTAACTTCGCAATGGATCGGCTCTCGTCGCAACTTGCGGCAGTTTTCTTGCCGGTCACGCAGGCTTTGACCTATGGCGCGAACCGTTTAACCAATCTGATGGCGCGGACGAATACGGCGGGTCAGAATGGTCTGATGTTTGCGGGTCTGGGCGCGATGGCGGGTTTTGCCTTTGGTGGTGCTCGTGGTGCTCTGGCGGGTGGGCTTCTGGGTGCAGCTTTCAATAGCGGCAACGCAATGCAGGGTTTCGCCGGTGGTGCGCTTGCCAGCAGAGCTATCCTTGGCGCGCGGGTGCTGGGACCGGTGGGGATTGTGGCGGGAGTGGGGGCAGCGGCAGCAAACTCCGACGACATCTATAAGGGTGAGACGCCCAGCCAATATTACGCCCGGCAGCATGAAAAGGGAAGTACTCATTTCGGCGCGTTTCTGAATACCGGTGCTGCCAGTATCAAGAGGTTCTTTGTCAACGATGTCGAGAGACCCACCGTCAATGCGGGACCAATGGGACCAGGAACAGCCGGTGCTCTTTTCGCCGGATTCCACGGACTCTTCAGAGGCAAAAGCGGTGAAGACATCCTTGGGGATATGGGACGCGGGTTCCTTGGGGGAGTCCAAGCTTGGAAAGACACCAAAGACCATCGCGAACCGCCATTACGTTTCAACCCCGCAGAGACAGAGGCGGGAGAAACCGCCAAGCGAATCCAGGAGACGGTCATGATGGTGTCGAGCGGCGGGGCTGGCGACCCTGGCCCATTCAAACCAATCATCGACATCCTTGAGAAAATCTACATTTATATCGTCGAGAAAACTGGTGGGAAGATTTCGTTTGAGGAACCCAGTTCCAGTGCGGGAGCGCGGAAGAGGGCTTGGTAATGGCCGGGAATGTCGTCACTGGCGAAAACCTCAATGAGTTACCTGTCACAACTCAGAACGGCATACCATATGAAATCCTGACCCTCAGCACCTTCGAGCGTTGCGCGCGGGAGAGGGCAACGCGGGTTGGATCGCCAGAGTCCCCTGGGATAGCAGTTACTCCTGGTTGATGGACATCCTCGGCAGCGTCAATGTCGCCATCAACACCATCACCCCTCTCGGACCCTGCCTCCTCCGCAGTATCCCTGAAAAACTCGCGTACGGCGATGGCCGGGTATTGTGGGCGATGGATGCCGACGAGGTGGATAGCGGCGGTAATGAGGATGAAGTACCGATGCAATCGGCCAACGGCTGGCCCGCGCCGGATTGGGTTCGCTATCGTGTCGAGTTCCAGACGACACCATACCGTATCCTGACCAATTCCCAAATTCTGAGCCAGTTCGGGCAGGCAGAACCCCTAGAACTATACCGCTACATGATACGTTCGCGGAAGAACACCGCGCGGGAGCAACCCATCCCACTCGGTGTCACCGGTGCCGGTTTCCTGACGGTCGATGAGTTCAAGACACCCATCCCCAGCGCGTTAAGTTTCAAAGCAGTCCAATATGCCGATGTCAGTTACACGCAGGTGAGGGTTCCCATCGGCTGGCCACCTCCTGCGGGCTGGACACCCCCCACAACCCCCCCCTTTTGGCCTCCCGCACAAAACCCGGTGAGTGGCAGCAACCTCCTGTATGCGCGGGACAAGTTAGTTCTGACCATCAACAATGCGGATTTCGACACACTGGACCCGATGGGGTACAACTGGCCAGAGGGGACCTTGCTGTATCTGGGGTACGATGACAACTATAAGTATTATGACCAGACCGGTCAGTTCGTGATGGATGTGGTGTACTACTTCAAATATAAGGCATCGGGGTGGAACTATTACATGACGAGTCTGGGGGATTTTGTGCAGGTGTCGAGTGATGGTACGGCAGAAGGTACTCCCCCCTACCCGTCGAGCAATTTCAATGACCTGTTCCAGTATCGTAGTGTTGCATACTGATGATGGATACACCAATTTTCAACGGGTCAGGCGAGTTACAGGGTGAGTTCACTCCCAATTCTCTACAAGTCATCGATTATTCCCAGAAACCCATTTTGATAATGATTACGGGGAATAATCCTGGGACTAATTGTTACTCTTGGACGCAGGTCTATTCTGGCGACCCCACTTTCGCCACGTTAATGGACGGTCAACTCGGCGCGGGTGGGTCTTTCACGGTGAGACCCGCATATGAGGTGAATCTGGCGGGTGCATACCCCGGTGTTGTACCACCTGTCCCAACTGGAGCAATAGTACAGGCGTGGCCGGTCAGCACTTTTCTCATTTTTAGCGGTTGGCTACCCACCACAACCTCACAGGTACAGAATACTGATTTCGATGCCATTCCACTCGCATACCATACCCTCTATCTAGTAGAGAGTAGCGGTGATACACCCACTCTCGCAACCCTACCCACCACAGTATCATATAATTGTCAAATCAGTTTTATTGGACTCGGCACAACCTATTTTGAGGTTTATTCAGAGCTTGGGTTCGATGTGCCATCATCTGAGGGAAAAATCCAAATCTCTGGCACAGTAGCCCAAGTAGTAACAGTGATGTGGGGTGGGGGGGGTTCATGGTACGTTGTTAGTGATACACGGGTTAATGCTGGTTCTAATGTAACAGTCACCCAAGATTGGACAGGTACAACAATAACTAGTACCGGAGGTGCCACAGGTGCTACTGGTGCGACCGGTGCCACAGGGGGTACTGGCGGGACAGGCGGGACAGGCGGGACAGGCGGGACTGGCGGGACTGGGGGAGTTGGGAATACTGGTGCCACGGGAAACACAGGTCCCACAGGCGGGACTGGCGGCACTGGAGGAGTTGGGAATACGGGAGCTACTGGTGCCACTGGAGGGACAGGAGGTACTGGGGGAGTTGGAGGCACTGGGGGTACGGGTGGGACCGGTGGTACTGGCGGGACTGGCGGGACAGGGGGAGTTGGGAATACTGGTGCCACGGGTGCGACAGGAAACACAGGTCCCACAGGAGGGACAGGAGGTACTGGCGGTGCTGGCGGTACAGGAGGAACTGGCGGACCCAACGCCCTAGCCTATATAATCCCCTATGGCTTCAGTATGCAATGGGCCACCACCACAGAGGTAATAGTCCAAAGCGGAAACACAAACGACTCCACAAACGCCGTAGTAATCGCCGCCACCGGTGGCCCATACACCCTAGTCGCCAACACAAACGCAAGTATCCAAGGCAACGACCAACAAACAGGAACAGGAACAGTAACCGCAGGTTCCGGCACAATAACGGGCAGCGGCACCAACTTCTTTACACAATTCAACCCCGTCGCCGGACCTGGCACCATCAGCAGTAGCGGAACGACTGTTACATTCAGTGTAACATCAATCATCGGCACCATACAGGTCGGAGACCTAATTGGTAACACAACAAGGGGATACTACAGAGTAGTCAGTGTCGGTGCCGCTGGCACCCTGAATACTTGCGTACTTGTGTCAGCACCGGGAACCGCATTCGGAGCAGGTTCCTCCTGGAATATCATCCAGAACCTCGTTATACAGGCCGGAACCACGGCAGGATCCAACAGTGCCAGAGCCAACACGATCACCGCAACAACCACAATGACGTGGGAGTCCAACGAGACAATAGGTTCCGCTTTAGCATTCTATTATGGAGGATTCTACACCTATTCTAATGGCCCCAATGTCATGTACTACGTCTACGCAGTACAGGGCAGTAGCGGTACAGGAATAATTTGCTCCACACAACGAGGAGCGCCATACGGGGTCAGTGGCTATAACTCATACTATAGGCTCATCGGCACATTCATGGTCAATGGTACCAATGACACCATTGTTGAATTTGACCAAACCGGCCAAGACAATCATCGGGTTTACAATTTTGAATGTGCCGCTTCTGGGGATGGGACAGCAATAATCAGTTCTGTGGCGACTGAAACAGCCGCATGGACCGATGCCGTAGCCGGAGGTATTTGCATCCCATCAACAGCGGTAGCGGTAATAATAAATGCCGTTATGAGCAGCCCAAGCGCCGCCACCAAATCCATGTTCCGCAGAAGAGCAAGCGGGAACAGTGCTCTCACCAGAAATCTCGCCATGAACTCCCCGGCAAGCGCCATAAGCGACAGCAGTCTAATTGTGCCCGTAGATCTTGCGGGAGCCATCCAATGGATACAAAGCGCCTCATCCACAGGCACTCCATTCTCAATACAAGTCGCCGGATACATTGAAGACCTAGGGCCATTATCACTATGAGATTTCACATCCTGGCCGTCCCACACGCGATAACCATCCCAAACTACTCCATGTGCGCATTTACACAGAAGATCCTAAAAATATGCAAAATGTTAACGAATTTGGGCCACGAGGTAATCCACTATGGCCATGAGGAATCAAGAATTGCTGGGACTAACGTACCCGTCACCACCAACAGGGATCTGATCAGATCCTACGGTGCCCATAACTGGCGGACACAAGGATTCCCCAATTATAGCCAAAACGACCACATCTATTGCAAATTCCGCGAAAACGTCAACAAAGAACTGAACCATCGGAAACAGAAAGGGGATTTTCTATTATGCCCCTTTGGTGGGACCCACAAACCCATCGCCGATAACCACCCCGACATGATAATTGTGGAACCCGGAATCGGCTACCCTGACGGCAAATTCGCGCCATATAAGGTCTTCGAATCTTATGCAATACTCCACGCATATCTTGGCGAAAGAGCTATCACCAATGTGAGCAACGATAATTGGTATGATGTCGTGATACCCAACTATTTTGACACCGCTGACTTCGACTACTCCCAAGATAAGGATGACTATCTGTTATTCCTAGGGAGGGTCTACTCCGGTAAAGGAATCCACATTGCGGTGCAACTAGCCGAAGAACTCGGTCTTGAACTTGTTGTGGCGGGGGCCGGGAAGGTGGAACAGTGGATGGCTAGGACGGACAGGCCGGTGAGCGAGTACGTGCGAGAGCACGGCGTGGTTGGGCCAACGCTGCGTCGGAAGCTGCTCTCAAGGGCAAAGGCGGTCATCTGTGCCTCCACGTACCTTGAGCCTTTCTGTGGCGTCCAAGTGGAGGCGTTCCTATCTGGGACTCCTGTTATCTCCTCAGATTATGGCGCATTTGCAGAGTACAATATCCATGGTCTTACGGGCTACAGGTGCCGCACCTTTGAACAGTTTGTTTGGGCGGTAAAAAATATTGAAAGAATTAACCCCAGATCTTGCAGGCTTTGGGGCGAGAATTTCACGCTTGAAAATGTTGGTAGGAAATATGAGGAGTATTTCCAGATGGTGCGGGATGTGAACAATGGCACTGGTTGGTACACCCCCAGGGAGGGTCGGGAACAACTGGATTGGTTAGGGATGGTTTCATGACAACAGATCAGAAATATGACAAGATCCTGGAGCTTCTTCAGTTCCAGGGTTCTGAGATGGTGGAGCTACGGTGCCTTTTCCACAGCCACACGCTGGCCCTGGAGGGCATACGGGAGAGTGTCGAGGAGCTGAAACGGCTTCATGCCCCTCTGACCCAAGAGGAGGCGCTCCGGGCCTGTCCGGTTCTGCATCATGGGGGTCCGTTGAGTGAGGAGGTGTGCCGGGAGGCGTGTAGCCACTATCCTCTACACCATATTGAGGGGTAGTTCCTGCAAGTCCCCTACAAGTCGTGGTATTCCCTGTTGCTCGTACCCGCGTACGACCGTGTGGACTCGCCGCTTTGCTAAAGCGGCGATGGGGTCAAACCTATCCGCGGGTTCGAATCCCGCCCTCTCCGCTCACAACCCGCGCATATCCGGTTCATCTTGGGGTTGCTCTTCTCGCAGGCATGTCCATTTGCTACTCTAACTTCAAATGAGCTAACCAACAGCGAACGAACGGATTTCGTTCCTTCTCGGAGAACGTGCGGTGGCCGCAATCAAGAATATCGATATCCGCAAGGGGATGGTCTTCGTCAGCGAGGATGGGCAACTTCTGCAGTGCCTCGATCGCGATCTGAACACTCCCGGAAACTGCGCGCACGATCCTGCAACTGAAGGTTCGCAATCTCAAGACCGGCTCCATCACGCAAAATCGGGTTCGACCCGATGACAAGGTTGAGCTTGCCTACCTCGAAACGCGCGAGATGCAGTATTCCTATCGCGAAGGCGACAACTTGATCCTGATGGATACCGAAACCTACGAGCAAACGCCGATGCCCGCCGAGTTCATCGGCGATTCCGTTGGCTTCCTGCGCGAAAACGACATTGTGAAAGTGGTGGTCTACGAAGGAAAGCCGATGAGCGTCGAACTGCCGGCCTCCGTCGAAATGAAAGTCATCGAAACGGACCCCACGATCAAGGGTGCCACCGCAGCGGCGCAATACAAACCCGCCACGGTCGAGACGGGCATGAAGATCGATGTCCCGTCTTTCATTAATGTCGGCGACACCATTGAAATTGATACCGCCGAAGGGAAATATCTGCGCCGATCCAAGGGTTAATTCGATTGCGAAAGATAGCCCACGGGTGTTTCCCGTGGGTTTTGTCTTTTGAGATTTCCCATGCGTGCAAGTCCGGAGTATCCCCATGACGGTGAATTTTCCCTGCTCGCACTGCAAGAGTTTAATGGCCGTCCCTCCCAATCTGGTGGGGCGGAATGTTCGCTGTCCTACTTGCAAGCAAGTTGTGCAGGCCCCCGCAGCGCCGCCGACGACTGCTCCCCTTCCCACTCCGAAGCCTCCGGAAATTGATTTGTTCCCCGCGTCGACGCCACAGACTGATGAGCCTGAAAGCATCTTCGGCGAACAGCACGATGACGATTTATTCGGAACCCGTGCTCCAAAGGTGGAGTTGCCTGGCGCAGCTCCGCTTCCAAGTCCCCCAGCGGTGCTGCCGCCGTTGCCGAAGAATGCACCGGCCAAGCCGCATCATGCACCGGTTCAAAACACAAGCCCGATTCCGCAATCTTCGCAGCCGAGCGTGGAACCCATCGTTGAGAATCTTCCCGCAACTCCCGATGCTCCGTGGATGAATGGCTCTAGCCCTCCCGGCCCGGCGTCACCCCGGCTTTCCCGCGCCGCGACCAAAGCGCCGAGCCGAACTTCCTCTGCTCGCTTGCCGGTCCAGAATGGAGGAAATACCAGCGCATTTATCTGGATCTTGTTGCTCTACGCAGTGCTCGTGACCGGTGGTGCCGGCTATCTCCTGTACGACAAGTTGGAGGCTGACAAGCCACCCGAAGGCCCCGGGCAAGTTCACCCGTCATTCAAATCGATTGCGGATATTTACGGACAGTACGAAAGGGCAGATCGGAAAAAGGTCGCCATGGTTGAAGGCATGCCGGCGCTCGATGCCGAAGTTCCTGAAGAACTCCGGGTCAAGCTGGGGCAGCCGATCACTCTGGGTCAACTGGAAATAACTCCAACCAAGGTCGAACATCGAAGTGTGCTGCGCTTCCGGCAGGAAAAAGGGAAAGAAGCCGTTGCCACCAAGGAAACACCGAACCCGGTTTACATCCTCCGTATGAAATTGAAAAATGTTTCAAACGATGTCTATTTCCATCCGAATGATCCCGCCTTCAACCGTCGTCGTTCCGCCAACCCCGGTGCCATATCTCCCTACAACGCCATCATTGTGGACGGCACATATTATCCGGGCGGGCCGTTTGAATGGCCTCTGAGCAACCGCAATCTGGAACGTGAATTCATCCAGGGTCAGCAAGCCGATGCCCAACTGCTGCGTCCCAAGGAAGAACGAGAAACGGTCATCTGCAGCGATTTCGATCCGAGTCAGAAACTCGAACCTGCCATCAGAAAACATCGCTCGGATGCAGGAACTTCGGGCAAACCCATTTTATGGCGGGTGCAACTCCGGACAGGATTGCAAACAGAACCCAATGCCAAAGGGGAAGAGAAAGACATTCCCATCACCAGCGTATTCGCAGTTGAATTCATGGCCCAGGATGTGAAATGACCGGCTACTGACTGCAAACCATGTCCATTCGCATTTCCAATCTTGGCGTTCCCATTGACGAGCCTGAATCGGAACTTCCGATTCATCTGGCGCGTACTTTGGGGATTCTCCCTTCGGAAATGCAGGGCTGGCGATTGCTGCGAAAAAGTCTGGACGTGCGCGACAAGCGGTTGTTGCGGTTCGTGTACAGCGCTGAAGTAATGGTTCCGGGCGACGAGCCGGAAATCGTCTTGAAAGCGTATCCTCGTTCCTCAGCTCAGATCGAAGTTTTCCATGAAGCTCCCTTTGAACTTCCATCTCCCGGGACCGCCCCACTCCCCCATCGACCGATCGTTGTCGGCTCCGGACCAGGGGGACTGGTGGCGGCTTACTTCCTCGCGCTTCAGGGCTATCAACCGCTCGTTCTCGAACGTGGCACGCCGGTAAATGAGCGCATCCGCGATGTGAAACGATTCGATGAAGGAGGCCCGTTTCATCCCGAAAGCAATTATCTGTTCGGCGAAGGTGGTGCCGGGACTTTCAGCGATGGCAAACTAACTTGCCGAGGCGGCGGCCCCGATGTTCATCGCATCCTCGAGTTGTTTGCGGAATGCAAAGGAAAACCCTCGATTCTGTACGAGCATCGACCGCACCTCGGTAGCAACAGGCTTCCAGCGGTCGTAAAAGCGATTCGGCAACGAATCGTCGCTCTTGGGGGGGAAGTACGATTCCATTGCAAACTCGAAGACTTGCTCATGGAAGACGGCCGCCTGGTGGGCGTCGGCACTTCGAGCGGCATGATCCCCTGTGAGGTCGCGATTCTGGCGACGGGACACAGTGCCCGCGACGTGTATGAGTTGCTCGCCCTTCGAGGCGTACCGATGGCTCAGAAACCCTTTCAGATGGGCCTGCGCGTCGAGCATTCGCAAGAAACCGTCAACCGGGTGCAGTATGGTCATACAAGATATGAGAATCAACTCGGTAACGCGGATTACACTCTGGTCGGTCACGGCAAGGCAAACGTCTTCAGTTTCTGCATGTGTGCGGGTGGCTACATCATTCCGAGCGTCTCCCAGGAAGGTTATTTCTGTACCAATGGGATGAGTTTATCCAAACGCGATTCACCCTATGCCAATAGCGGCCTGGTCGTGACATTACCCGTTGAGGAGTTCGAAGGGAAAGACATCTTGGCGGGAGTCAGGCTGCAAGCGAAATACGAGCGCAATGCCTTTGAACTGGGACGCGGTGAATATCGCTGTCCCGTTCAACGCGCTTCCGATTTCCTTTCGCATCAGCCAAGCCGCCCTACACCGACATGCAGTTATCCTCGCCAAACGATTGGGGTCGATCTGGCCGAGGTGCTTCCCCCATTCATTGCCACTGCGATTCGGCACGGTTTGCCGGGATTCGACCGATTATGGAAAGGGCGTTTTTTAAGGGAAGCGGTTCTGGTTGGGCCCGAAGCAAGGGGCAGTTCGCCGGTTCGCATCATCCGCAACGATGAAACGCGCGAATCTCCCGGAGTGAAGGGACTCTATCCGGTTGGTGAAGGTGCGGGATACGCGGGCGGCATCGTTAGCGCTGCCGTAGATGGATTCCGCACGGCCAAGGCGATCATCGGCCGATATGCGGCACTTCGTGTATGAGTAGAAGTTCTTTCGTTTGGAATTTCAAGTTGCGCAAGAGTTGCGAGCAGTGCTGAAGAGCAGTTCATTCGAGGTGGACAGATGAGCGACGACATTTTCTCTGGCCCAACGGTTACAATGGCGATGCAAACCGCAAGCATGATCCGGCCCGGACTGCTCGTTCGCACACGTTTTAGCGGTTACGATCTAGGCGATCTAATCGACATAGCGGGCATTTCATTTATCGCGAAATTAGAGCCAACTGCTTCCAACCCCAAACTTTACTGGGGCTTTCAATGGTTCATCCGGGGAAGAGCAATTGGCCTGATCAACTATGGACCGGATTATAATGACGGTTACATCGAGCAAACGAGATGCTGGTTGCTGGATTTGGCCGTAATTAAGAACTGGTTTGCAGAAAACCCGACGCAAGACATTGTGATCTGTTTCCGGAGCAAATCATTGGACGCTGCACCCCGTTTCAGCAGAGAATCAACACGATTGAAGTTTCCGGCTACCGATGCAATAAACGATCAAGCCGGATTTCGTTTGGTTACAGGATGTCGGGAGCAGTCGTTTACCATCGGGCAAGACATCCCGTTGGGAGCCTGGGTTGTGATCGATCCATCCGTCAATAACAACGACGCAATGTCCGCCGCCCACTCTGCAGCAATTGCCTGTGTGTGGTACGTTCGGTTTCAGGAAACTCATCCGAGCCAGATCGCTTCCGATGTCAGTAATCTGCAAAACGCCTGAAACAATCCGTTCATGACGCAGACGGATACCTTTCCATATGCATCGGATCGCAAAGGTTTAACTGCAAGATCGAACTTGTACGTTCTCTGCGAACCTTCATTGCGACTTGCAGGTCAAAAATGCGGCGTAATCCAAACTCGCTGAAGAACAATTGGAACCGCTATGATCGCCTTTGTCGATGTCGATTACCGCGAAACGGGAGCGGTCGCCGCTTGCGTTCTGGCGAACGATTGGCTCGATCCTGTTCCCCTGCGCGAGATTGTCGAACCCATCCGCCATGTCGAACCCTACGTTCCCGGCGAATTCTTCAAAAGGGAATTGCCCTGCCTGCTCGCAGTTTTGCAAGCTTCCGAGGTGGTTGCTGATATGATTGTCGTTGATGGCTATGTCTGGCTTGGCCCGAATCATCCGGGACTTGGCGCTCACCTGTTCACGGCCCTTGACCAAAAAGTACCGATTATCGGAGTGGCAAAGACGAGCTTTCACAGCGCAACCGATGCGATTGAAGTATTTCGCGGCAAGGAGTCGCGAAGACCGCTTTGGGTGACCGCTGCCGGGATCGACGCAAATCTGGCTGCGCAAGAAATACGCCGGATGCACGGGGACTATCGTCTTCCCTCGCTCATCCGGCGTGTCGATCAATTGTGTCGATCGCATTAACCGGGCGCGGAATTCGGTGCGCGGGGCGTGAACGAATTACTCGATCAAGACTCGTAGCCAACCGAACAAACATCCAGATCTGGTGGGACTTGATTTGCGGTCTTTCGGTCTCTTGAAATAGGCAATAACTTTACCGTAGCATGGACCTTCAAGGCCTTCCAGAGGATGTTCAATGTCTTCATCCGGCCCCAGTTTGCTTCTCCAGGAACCGTCTTCCATTTGCTTGGCAGCATGTTGTATTTCAGAATCCAGAGCATACGGCGCTATTTTTTCAAATCCGACTTCCATTTTTCCATCGGAACATCTTGCGAAGCCGACGGTTGCAAATGCCTTACTGAACGCTTCAAGTGTTGCCGCGTTACTAACCCCCGACGGCCAATAATCTCGACTTTTCGGAGGGTATTCTCCAGGCCACCAAAACCGTTGCAAATCACCAACGGCAAATGCAATACAGTTGTAATAATCCGGAGGGCTTGTTTGCCTGAACCCGAGGCTCTTGAGCTTCGGAAAGTGTTTGTCATAATACGATTCGGGCATGGAAGTTCGGTTTTAGATTTGATAACCTTGAAGTCGGCCCCATTCCAACCAAGCCTTTGCCATCGCTTTTCCATTGCCTCGATCTTCGTCCTTGACAGGATCAGCATCGGTTATGGCGCATAGCGCCCAAAACCAACTGTCCAAGTCAGTTTGCAGCTCTCTCAGAATCAGTGGCACTACTTCTGGTCCCATTCCAATGATTTTCTGATATGCAGGGTGCATTGCCAATTTTGCGCTCGAAGAATGTGGCCCTCGTTGCTCTTTCCATTCTTTAGCGAGCCGATCGAATTTTTCTTTGATCGTACGTTCTCGAGGAACTTCTTCTGGTTGCTGTTTGGTAATGGCGGATTCAATCATTTTAGTTCCCGCTCAAGGTAGAGCACCATGGAAAGGTCGCCAGGGCGGTTGGACACCTCACCCCACCTGGCGATCTGGTCAGGGGCTTGGGAGCACTCCGCAACGCGGTAATTGCCGACATACTGCCAGGCGTGGATAGCCCGCTTGATGAACACCGGAACGAATTCCCGCTGCCCAGCGAAGACTTCGGCCCAGCGGACAATGTCCGGACCCATACCGGGGAGGATCACCGCGGGTGCATCTGGATTGAATTCCCGAACCAGGCAAGCACAAACAACTCGCCCATCATGGTGAGGGAGATAACTCACCTCGTCGCCACCTAAGGCCGCCCCGATTTCCTGTCGCGTGTATAGGTGGTTCACGGCGAATCGACTCATCACAAAGGACTCCACTCTTCCGCCTAACTAATAATTGAACTGGAAGGCCTTACTGTTGACCAGCGCCCACAAGATATTCTCGTAGGCTTCTTTCTTCGATTTTGCATGCTTGGCGACGTTGGCCATGGCGAGTTGCTTCTGCTTTTCGTTTGGCTTATGGCCTATCGCCCACAAGAACAATTCATCGACTTTCTCGGCGTCGGGCCGCGGATCTTTCGCCAGGGCATCCGCCCGACCGCTGCTTCGGTTCAGTTTTGCTCTGCACCTCGTCCGAGTTCAGCAGGTGCAGCGCCTGGGCCAGGTTGGCTTCGCTGACACGCTCGCATTCGCAGGCGCTGAGACGCTGCGGCCGGCCGAACACGTCCAGGAAGTACGACGGAACGACTCGTCCGGCAGCATGATGGCCCGGTTCGGCGCGTTGCGTCGTTCGGCAGGCCGTTGAAGGTCGCCGGGCTGTCGGTCACCTGGCTGACGGCGTCGAACAGCACTTCGGCCGACATTCGCTTGCGGATAGTAGCGGGCGTAGGACTGCTTGTCGTGCTTGTTGAACTCGTTGGGCGTCGAGCTGAGCTGATAGGTCCGGCTCTTGCAGATCGTGCGGATCAGGTGCTTCAGGCTGTACTTGTTGTCCACCAGGTCCTTGGCCAGGGCGTCGAGCAGTTCGGGGTTGGACGGCGGGTTGGTGACGCGCATGTCGTCGAGCGGATCGACGATGCCCCGGCCGAAGAAGTGGGCCCAGTAGCGATTGGCGACGGCCCGGGCGAAGAACGGGTTCTTCGGGTCGACCATCCAGTCGACCAGCTTCGTGCCGCGGATCCTGTCCCGACTTTGGCAACAGACTCTTCGCCGTCGAGCGGCCGCATGACGGCAGGCTGTCTGGTGCGCTTGTTGATGACATTGCCGTTGCCGTCTGAACATAGACAATTTGCTTCTGACTTGCTGGCCTTGCTGGCTCGCACGAGGCACCGGAATCGTCTTCTTCGCCGACGCGGCCGAATAGAACGCGGCCAGGCCCCAGTAATCGTCCTGGCTCCACTTCTCGTACGGGTGGTGGTGGCAGTTGGCGCACAGGCCATGCGCAGGCCGAGGAACACCTGGCTGGTGTCGTCGACGAACTGCTCCGGCGTTGCTTGATCTCCTTGTACCAGACCGTCGGCGGGTTCTTGACCTTCGTCGCCGATGGCGCCCAGGATCTCGCGGACGAACTCGTCGTAGGGCTTGTCGGCGGCGATCGCTTCGCGAATCCAGTCGTGGAAGGCGAAGGTGCCGTAGGCCCGGCCGGCCTGGTTCCGCCGCTTGACGCGCAGGACGTCGGCCCACTTGTTGGCGAAGTAGTAGCTGTATTCGGGCGTCTCGAGCAATGCGTCGACCAGCTTGTCGCGCTTGGTCGGGTCCTTGTCGGCCACGAACGCCATGACTTGCTCGGCGTCGGCAGCGTGCCGGTGATGTCGAGCGACACCCGGCGAATGAACTGCTCGTCGGCGCAGAGTCCGACGGGCACCAGCCCGAGTTCCTGCCATTTCTTCTTCGAGCCGACCTGATCGACGTAGTTTCGAGGCTCGAACTTGTAAGCTCGGGATCTGCACGCCCAGCGGCACGGTGGCGCGGAAGGTGGCGACATGTCCCTGGTAGCGGGCCATGATGGCCGCCTCGCCGCTCAGCGCCGAGCGACTGGAACCAGGCCGTCCGGCATCGACCGCTGGCGATTTCCTGTCGTTGCTCTCGTACTGGCCCGGCGGGTGATGTCCTCGACCGAGCCGTCGGTGTAGTGGGCGTAGACGGCGAACTGCTGCTGGTCTGTTGCGGCCAGAACGCGCTGCTCGGGGAAGACGCGTGATCTTGGTGACGACGGGATCGGTTGGCTTCCGACAGGGCATGCCGGCGGCGATCCAGCGGCGGATGAGCTTGTATTCGTCGGAATCCGGCTCCAGCGCTTGCCGCCGCCGTGGGCGACTGCCCGGTCGCCTTAGCAGCAGCAGGCTGTCGTCCGGAGCGGCGGGAAGAGCCGGCGGCCGCGGGCTTCCTTGACCAGGACGTTGAAATCGAGCTCCGGCTCGAAGCCCAGCAGCGACAGCTTGAAGCCGTTCTGGCCGCTGGCCTTGCCGTGGCAGCCGCCGGAGTTGCAGCCGAGCTTGGTGAAGATCGGCACGATCTGGTTGGCGAAGTTGACGATGGGAGTTTCCTCGAGAGCGGAAACACTCACGGATAGGTCAACGGTTTTCCCGGCGAATTGTGCAGTGATAGTGGTCGTCCCATTTCCTTGCGGCATCACCCGACCGCTCGGCAGGACATTGACGACCTGTGCATCCGCTGCGCGGTATTGTGCTTCCCGGCTCAGATCGACGAGTTTCCCACTTTTCAATTCTCCGGTGACAATCAATTGTGGCGCATCATCGCTGCCTCGGATGGTCAGCGACCTGGGATAGATAACGATGGCATTGAGATCTGTTGCGGTGGGGAGCGGCGGGCGTTCTGCCGCCGAGATGGTTCCAAACGAGAACAGAAACAAACTCAAGAGGGAAGTACGCATCATGGTCTCCACTAGGCAATTCACGGCGGACTGCATTGCGCAGTCAAGAGGTAGGAGTTTCGACAGCATCCGATCAATCAGGCATTGAACCGGTTGAGGGTAGGGTGGGATGGGAAAGGGGTGAATCCAATCCCAATAAAAGGATTGTCGGATACCTAGGCTGTCAGGTCAATCGAAATCTATTCGGTTTCTCGACTGAGCGGGAGCCTCAGCCCCTTACCTGAAAAACTTCGTGGTCCCGCACTGGCCATCCGATCGGATCGCCGACGCCGATCTACCTGCCCTGCGGCTGTACTACATTCGACTCGGTTTCATGGCGTCGGGCTACATCAATCAAGTCGGGCAGGCACCCGCTACGCTCTTGCCGAAGAATTTCGCTGTCGCTTTGTGTCGCGTGTGCAAGCTTCTGGAACGACCACCCATTCTCAGCTACGACGGCAATCGATCGCGACAGCCCCCACCTGGGCAGACATTCCTGTCTGCCATTGTTCACGACAAGATTTCTTTGACAACTTTGCCGTGAACGTCGGTTAGTCGAAAATCTCTGCCGCTGTAGCGATAGGTGAGCTTTTCGTGGTCCAACCCCAGCAGATGCAGGATCGTGGCATGCAGGTCGTGCATGTGAACTTTGTCTTCCACGGCCCGATGGCCGAACTCATCGGTCGAGCCGTGTGCGATTCCCGATTTGATTCCTGCACCGGCGAGCCAAACCGTGAAGCCGCCTGGATTATGATCGCGTCCTGTGCCGTTTTTCTCGGCATAGGGAGTTCGGCCAAACTCGCTGCCGAACCAGACGATCGTATCCTCTAATAGCCCGCGCTGTTTCAGGTCGGCGAGTAAACCCGAGATGGGCCGGTCTACCGCCAGGGCATGATCGGCATGCTTGGGGAGATTGGAGTGTTGATCCCAGGCCGGGTTGGCCGAGTTGTCGCCATAGGTTACCTGAACATATCGGACGCCTGCTTCGCACAGGCGACGAGCCATCAAGCATTGTCGCCCGAAGTTATCGGTGGCCTTCGCGCCGATGCCGTAGAGTTTTTGAGTCGCGGCCGTTTCCTTGGAGAGATCGAGAATGTCGGGGGTGTTCTGCTGCATCCTCCAGCCCAGTTCGTAGGACTGAACGATCGCCTCCAATTCCTGATCGCCCGGCGCGGTTTTCCTTTGTTCCGCATTCAGCGCCTGGAGCAAGTCGAGTTGTCGGCGCTGGGCGGCACGATCGAGTTGCGGGTTCTTCAGGTTGCGAATCGTCGCTTCGCCGGCCGACCCACCTGCTTTGCCCAAAGGCGTGCCCTGATAAATGGCCGGAAGGAAGGCGTTGCCGTAATTGCGAGGCCCGCCGTTGCCGGACGACGGGGAAATCGACACAAAACCGGGCAAATTGGCGTTCTCGCTGCCTAAACCGTAGAGAAGCCAGGAACCCAGGGACGGGCGGATAAAGTTGGTTGACCCACAATGGAGAAAGAGAGTTGCGGGGCCGTGCGCAACTCCCTCGGTGTGCAAAGAATGGATGAAGCACAAATCGTCGACGTGGCGGCGAATCTCCGGAAACAGCGTGGATGCCCAGCGCCCGCACTGCCCTTGCTTTTCGAACTTCCAGAGCGGCCTCATGATGCGCTGAGATGACCGCGCATCCCGGTATTTGCCAGGATGCGTGCATCGTCGAAGCTCGTAGTCTTGGTGTCATCTTTTTCGAGACGAGGCTTGTAGTCAAAGGAATCGACTTGACTGACGCCGCCTTGCATGAACAGGAAAATGACCCGCTTGGCGCGAGGTTTGAAGTGCGGTGTTGCCCCGGCAGCGCTGCTGGACAATCCCGCAAGTGCCAAATAGCCAAAGCCGCAGCCAGTTGATTTTAGGATCTGGCGGCGGCTCAAAGAGGGTCGAAGTATTCAAGGTTGATCTCTGCTGTGGGCAATTCTCATGCGGTGGTTGGAGCAGTGCCTTTGCCCGACCGCATGATCAGCAACGACCAGATGAGCGGGACTACCGTCAGTACGAACCCGACAAGGGTTGTCTTAAAGACCGCCCACCAGCCTCCCCCTTTTTCCAGAGAATCTCCTGTAACCGCGATCAAGAGCAGCCCGGAACAGGCGGCAACAATGGAAATGCCGAACGGTAACAGGGAGTAGATGAACGCCCGCCGAGCGACCTTGGGTGAACTCCCTGGCCGACTGGCCTTGAAACAGACAAAGAACGCCAGGAAAGTGCTGAGAAAGATCGGACCTACGAAAATTGGACCAAGCGTGTTGATAGGCCAAAGAATGTTCATCGACAATCTCCTATTACCTTTGCCATTGGGTTGGGATTGTTTTCCACCGATTTGTCTCCCACACAATTAACCTAACATGCTTTCTTCTTTCGATCAACCGTGTGTCGAACAATTCGTGCGTTTTCCACTCGACGTGAGCCGTGGGTGTTTGGCGAGCGGCAAGAACAAATTCACCCGCTGCCGCTTACTACGTGCGCAGCTCACTCGGAGAGAGCCGCGCACGTAGTAAGCGGTAATCTTTATAAGCGGTAATCTTTATTTCCCGCTTGCGATCCATTTCTTCCAGGCTTTTTCCAGCGCTTCGGGAGTGAATTCCGCCGCTTTCATCGCGCTGTTGATGGTTGGATTGGGTACATCATCCGAAATGCGGAAACCAATGATGAGCTTGCCGAACTTCGCCGATTCCGGGCCAAACACCAAATAATCCATCAGACTCGCCGACAACAGCTTTCGATCCGGGGTCTCATCTTCACTCCAGGTATCCTTCAAACTGTACCATTTCCCGTCTTTGGCGGGTTTCTTGGTAGTTGCCAAGACAAGCCTGCGCATTTCGCTTCGATCCCTGGCGAACACGGTAGGCTCAAGACGCATCTGAATCGCTTTGCTGAATCCCAACGACATCCAGCGCGGTATCGCCGCAGGCCCGCCTTTGTTAACCAATAACGCCCCAGCAATTGCTGCGCCTGCTTCCCCCTCGATGTTTCCCTTGGTATCACCCAGTGCAACCGTCACCGCGATGTAAGGGACTTCTGCCCGAGGTTCGCTGAATCGTTGCTCGTCTCTTTCGACGTTTCGCTCCAACCCGCGGAAGAAGGCGGTATATTTGGCCCTTTCCGGGAAGACATAAAGCGCGTATTTCCCGCGCGGCGTCGAGTCCCCCATCTGGAACTTCAGGGCCTTGTAGGTGAAGGCATAATACTTCTGGGCCATCGCCGCGATGGGTTTGAGTTTCTCTTCGGGAAGCAAGCCGGTGACAAATAAACCATCCGTCTCGATGATGGCCGGTTTCTCAACCTGCATTTTTTTGAGATTTTCCTGGACGATTTTCTTCTGTTTCGCGAGAAGATCGCTCTTGTCGTCGCCCCGCGTCGTCGAGGTTCCGACGAGCAGGAATACTCCCAAAAACATTCCAAGCCACCTGTGCAACCTCATGATCGGTTCCCCCATATTGTCAGCCTCAATGCGCTCATAACATATATATTGGCACGCGACAGAGATAAAAGCGAGTGTCTTTTCACTTGGCAAGAGCACTTCGAGACCCGATAGTATGGGGATGAGGAATTGTCGGGCGTGAACCGACCAGGCTCTTACCACCCACACGGATACTAACGATGGCCAATCTTGCGCCAGTCTATTCGTCGGACCCGTTCCTCGTGCTGCGTGCTGCTCCTTTGTGCCGCAATCTCTGCGGGCGCTGAACCGGCGACCGAAAAAAAAGAACGCGGGAAGCCCAACCGGCTTGCCAAGGAAAGCAGCCCCTATCTCCTGCAGCACGCCCACAACCCGGTCGACTGGTATCCCTGGGGGCCGGAGGCGTTCGAGAAGGCCAAGAAAGAGAAAAAGCTCATTTTCCTGTCCATCGGCTACAGCTCCTGTCACTGGTGCCACGTCATGGAGAAGGAATCGTTCTCCAACGAGGAAGTGGCCGAGATCCTGAACAAGAACTTCGTTTGCATCAAGGTGGATCGCGAGGAACGGCCCGACGTCGATGACATCTACATGACCGCGCTTAGCGTCATCGGCGGGCGCGGCGGCTGGCCGCTGTCGATGTTCCTGACTGCCGGACGGCAAGCCGATCGTCGGCGGCACCTACTGGCCCCGCGAGGATCGCGAGATCGAGGGCGAGAAGATCAACGGTTTCAAAACGATTCTGAAGACAGTCCTGGGAGTCCACAAGGAGAAGCCCAGGGAACTCGAAGAGCAGGCCGATGCCATCGCCGAAGAGACGGCGGAGCAACTGGCGCGGGCCACGCGAATCGTTCCGATCATCGAACTCGACCGCGCTCTGGCAAACGGCGGCGCCGAAGCGTTGCGCAAGGAAGTTCGATCCCGTCTACGGCGGCATCGGGAACAAGGCGCGGAAGTTCAACGGGACGAAGTTTCCGATGCCGATCAACATTCAACCTTTTCCTCGACCAGGCTCGTCGGGACAGGACAAGGAACTGTCGGCGCAGGTGTCGTTGACCCTCGACCAGATGGCGCAGAGGCGGCATCTACGATCAACTCGGCGGCGGCTTTCATCGTTACAGCACCGAGCGAACCTGGACCGTTCCGCACTTCGAGAAAATGCTTTACGACAACGCCCAACTGGTGGAACTGTATGCCCGCGCCTACCAGATCGACCCGCGACCCGAATATCGCCGAATCATCCGGGAAACACTGGGTTTCGTTCAGCGCGAATTAACTTCGCCCGAAGGCGGATTCTATTCTGCGCTCGACGCCGACAGCAACGGCAAGGAAGGCGAATTCTATGTCTGGACAACCGCAGAAATCGAAACCATTCTCGCCGACAAGTCCGACATCGCCATCTTTCGCGCAGCCTATGGATTGACCGGCAAGCCCAACTTCGAGGAAAAGTTCTACATCCTCAAGTTGCCTCGACTTCTCAAGGAGGTTGCCAAGGATCAGAAATTGTCGGAAGAGGAACTCGACAAGAAACTGGACGGGTTGCGGAAAAAACTGTTTGCTGTCCGGGCCAAGAGAATCCGGCCCTTCCTCGACACCAAGATCCTGACCGCATGGAATGGTCAAATGATTGCCGCGTACGCTCTGGCCGGACGGATCTTGAAAGAACCCGAATACATCAAGACGGCGGTAACGAGTGCGGATTTCCTGCTCAAAAAGCTGCAAACCGCCGATGGCAGGCTGCTCCGTTCCTACTTCACAAGTCCCGAGGGCAAGTCGGGAGCAAAGTTGAATGCCTATCTCGACGATTATGCTTTTCTGGTTCATGGCCTGCTGAATTTGTCGGATGCCGACAAGGATGCACGCTGGCAGAATGAAGCAAAGCGCCTGACCGATTTAATGATCAAGTGGTACGGCGACGGAGATAAAGGCGGATTTTTTTTCACTTCATCCGATCACGAAAAACTCTTTGCCCGGCCCAAGGATGCGCACGACGGTGCGCAGCCTTCTGCCAATGGAGTCGCGGTTCAGAATCTGATCCGGCTTTCGGCGATGCTCAAAGACGAAAACTATCGCAAACGGGCCGAGCGCTCGATCAAGCAATTCGCTGCGGTGCTGCGTTCCAACCCCTCGGCCATGCCGGGGATGTGCTATAATTTGCATCTCTATCTGGATGCCTTTCCTGTGAAGGCTGCGGCAAAGGAGCCAAAGAAACTTCCTGCGGAAAAGAATCCGCTCAAATCCGAAGAAGTTGTCAAAGTCGATGCAACCATCGGGAAATCGACGGATGCCGGCAAACAGGCGTTGACCATAAAACTGAGTATCCTCGATTCCTGGCACCTTTATGCCAAGCCGGCCGGTACCGAAGAGCTTGCAAACGGCGAAACGACGATAACGATCCGGTCCAAAGGTAAGAAGGTTCCCGCGGAGATCGTCTATCCCAAAGGGAAATCGATCAAGGACAAGCTCGTTGCCAGTGGAGAGTATTTCGTTTATGAGGGTGAAATCGTCATTAAGGCAACTCTCAAACGCGAAAAAGGTGATGATGGACCTCTTGAGGTAAGCGTGGCGGTCCAGGCCTGCAGCGGCTACGGAGCGGAAGGCAAATGTTTGCAGCCTGGCACGATCAAGATGATGGTCAAGTAGTTCGGAACTCTGAGAAAAACCCATGAGTGGGCAAACACCCCGACCCCATGTTCATGCGGATGGCGAGCGCTTCGCAGAGCAACTGCGACTCATCGCCGGTGCGCAAACGCGCGAGCAGCGCCACAAGGCGATCGATGCCCTGGCGCTCATGGTTCATGATGCAGACGCAGTGGTTCCCGTTCTTACCCGGCTCGTGCAGGGAGACAAAAACGGACACCGGCTCGGTTTGGAAATTGCCGCCCGCCTACCGTTGCCGCTCGATCCGGAAACATTCCCGCTCTTGCAGCCTCTGCTGCCGGATGCGCGTTTTTCCTCGACGTTGCGGATGAACGTCGCGATTCAGATGCTCAAGTCGTTTTCTCCCAAAAATCAGGAGGCTGCTGCTTCGGTCTTCGAGTCGTTGATCCAGGGCTTGTCGTCGAACCGAGCGGTGGAACGACTTCGTACTCTCGAAGGTCGTGTCCCGGTTCACAGCGGACTGGTGCGCGTTCATCACGAACTTCGAACGGCAAGCGACCCTTGCCTGCCCACGCTGCGACGTCCGGCTCAGCCGACCCGACCTGATCGTTCACCTCTGGCAAGAACATCGACTGATGTTGGACGGTGCGCGGGCGCGAGAACCCTGGAAAATGATCGAGGGATGGGTGGAGGAATATGCCCGAACCGGGCGGCGGGAATTGTTGGAACGCAGTTCTGAATTAGGGGAGCAGCTCGATCCCCAAAATGGGTTGATCAAAGTCCATCGGATGTTACTTGCTGCGGGGCTGACGGATGAGGAGGCGCATCAGAATCTTCATTCTCAAGCCCGAGGCCGGCGCCTGCATCTGCCCCCATTGTTATGCGCTGGTACAGGAACGTCCGGAATGGATCGCGCCGACACTGGATCTGGGCGCAGGACACATCACCGCCAAGGGCTATGAGGTGGAACTCACTGAAACTGCGATGTTCACCCGGTTATTCGTCGAATCTCCCGATGGCATCATTCACAACGGGGTTGAGCCGGGACGATCTCTGAGCCGGCGAGGGCGGGTCATCTTATTCATCGGTCCGCTCGTGCTGGCAGCACTCGCACTGGCCATTTTCCTTCCGGTGCGACTCTTTCCCCCGCTCACACCCGTCGCGGGATTGTTGCTCGCAGCGTTCCTGCTTTATCTTCGCTTGCGGATCGGCGGCGATCCCCGAGTGGACATTGCCCAGCGCGTCATCGATCATGCCTGGTATTTTCTCGGTCCAAAACTTCATCATCCGGAATTCTCCCGATCCGATGCGGAATTTCTCGCCAGTCTGGCTCGGACCAGCATGGGCGTTGGTTCCGCCCGGCTCCGGGAACCATCCCTGGAGCGGATCGCCAAGGTCACCCAGACGAAAATCCGATCCCGCAAACTTTCCCCGGAATATCTCACCGCGCTGCGTTGTCTGGAGATCGACGATGCGATGCGATCGGGGCACGACCCGCTGATGATTCTTGCGGATCAACTGGGAAGTTGTTTGGCCGGTGAATTACCGCTGGTTTACGGAGAACAGTTGCTCGATGCCTGGCCCACCGATGCACGCGACCGCGCTCGACGCGCCCGGCTCCGCATTTTGTTGTGTGCCCGTGCATTTGAACTCGGTTTTGAGGGCGCGACCTGCAAGAGTTGGGCCAGATTTGCCCGCTCTTTGGTCAGGTGTACGCTTCGGACGACATCACCGGGCTGTATCGTCTGCGCTGGCTTTGGGAGATCAAGCCGACGCGCTCTGGCAGCGCTACGGTACGGCCACGACTGCGTTCGATCTTGCTCGTTACCCGGCGCTTGGCAGCCAGTTTCTTGAAAATCGGCCTGATTTGCTGCTCTTCCAGCCGACCAGCGACATCGGCAGCGATGCCGATCCGAACACGCCAATCCTGATTTGCGAGGAAGGGATCGTCTATCGGAACATCGTCATCCGCGATCCGGAAATAGCGATGACGGTCAAGGAAAAGCCGGAGCACGTGGGTGAGGGGTTCGACCTCATCATCGGTAAACAGCGCATCAATTTTCTCGACGATCCGACCATGACCGCTAAACGTCTGCAAGTTTGGGTAAAGTTTCTCTTTCGAGATTTCCTTCCCGGTAGTGCCGCTGTCAAGGGCCGTCGTTCACCCGGAAAACTGAAAAACCTTCTCTGGCAAAAGACGGTCCTTTGTCCGGAATGCGAACATCCTTTCCTGGCGTTGCGGGGCGAAGTTGGCATCATCACCGACACTTCGATGAAATGATCTTCGCATGGCTGAGGGCACGACATGGTTTGCGCACGTTGCGTCGCTCAAGCGTCGCTACGCGATGCCGGAAGTTGACCTGGACTTATCCGGGCGTTAAAACACCCGGCTACCTTCAAACAGCCGCTACGCGGCGAACGGAACCGCGTAGCGGTTTGTCGAAGGTAGCCGGGTGTTTTAACGCCCGGAAATCGGACGCCAGCGTGTTATTGCGTCGCATAGCGCCGCTTGAGCCGCAATGTGCCAAACCGTGTCGCGTACCCGGATGGACAAGTAGTTATGAAACCTCTCCTCTTTCTCATCGGCTATCGCGGCAGCGGCAAGACCTCGGCCGGCCAACGGGTGTCGGCCGGGCTGGGTTGGCAATTCCTGGATGCCGATGCAGTTCTCGAAGCAAAATTCGGCCAATCGATTCGTGAAATCTTTGCAGAGGAAGGTGAACTGGGCTTTCGCGCTAAAGAAGCCGAGGTTCTTCGAGAGTTGTCGGCCTTGCAGGATCACGTGATCGCAACCGGGGGAGGCATCATTCTTCGCGAGGAAAATCGCGCGATTCTGCGCACCCACGGCCGGGTCGTCTGGCTCAAGGCAGATGCGTTCACTCTTTGGCAGCGGATTCAAGGCGATCCCACCACATCCGCGCGCGGCCGGCGCTGCTCGCCGGCGGTCTTGCCGAGGTGGAACAACTGCTGGCAATGCGCGAGCCGCTCTACCGGTCCTGTGCCGATTTTGAAATCGACGTCGTTGGCCGGTCGCCTTCTGAAGTGGCCGATGCTATCTTAACTGTATGTCAATCCTCGATATCCCCATCGTCGAAATCGTGTTTATAACCTTTGCCTTTATCTTCGGTTCCTGCGTCGGCAGCTTTCTGAACGTCGTCGTGGCTCGATTACCTCTGGAAAAGAGCCTGATTTGGCCTGGCTCTCGATGTGGCTCATGTTATCGGCCCATCCGGTTTTTCTTCGATAACCTGCCTATCGTGAGTTACCTTATTCTCCGCGGGCGCTGCCGGAAATGCGGAGCACGCTTCTCTTGCCGATACTTCTGGGTCGAATTATCGACCGGAGCAGCTTTCGCCGCTCTGTTTTATCTCGACATCTTCAAGAACTGGCAACAGCACCCGTACATTGCTCAGGTGCAGGTAGATATTTTCCGTGGAACGGCTCCGCTGAAAACCTTGCTGAAAGCCTGGATGTTTTTTGCTTATCATGCAACGCTGATGAGTTTTTTCATCGCCGCTGCCCTCTGCGATCTCGAGCGGAAGACAATCCCCATTTCCCTGACGGTCTTCGGGACGGTGGTTGGGCTGGTCCTGTCCACGCTGTTTCCCTGGCCTTGGCCCAACGAAGTTCAAAGGGGCGTTCTCCCGGCAGATACGCCGTGGTATTTCGAGGAATTCATCGGCAAAATCCCACGCGGTATCTGCCCCTGGCCGGTTTGGGGACCGCTGCCAAACTGGTTGCCTCCGGGCAGTCCGCAACTTGGATTCTTGACCAGTCTGGCCGGCGCAGCAGCAGGAACATTCATGATTCGCTTCATCAAATGGGTCTTTGAAACGGGATTGGAACGCGAAGTGCTTGGTCTTGGCGACGCGGACTTTATGATGATGGTCGGAGCGTTTACAGGCTGGCAAATCGTATTAATCGGTTTTTTTGCCGGTACATTCGTTGCGCTCTTGGGAGTGATCCTTCAAGCCCTGTTCCGTGTCCTTATTCCACGACGCCCAACCGAGGAACAAGGCGATCGCGCCATCCCATTCGGACCTGGGCTGGCGATAGGCTCATTTTTGATTTTGATGGCATGGCCGGAGGTAGGTCCGCGGTTCCAGTTGTACTTGTTTGAACCGATCGTACTATTTGCCGGAGCAACTATCGTACTCGGCGGATTATTTGTCTCGAGCCTGCTCTTGCGGCAAAGAACAGTCGAGGAAAAGAAGGCAGCGTGATATGACCAGGATGCTCATCGTCGATTATGGTATGGCCAATCTGCGCAGCGTGCAAAAGGCCTTTGAGCGCGTGGGTACTTCTGCGGAAATCACCGGCGATCCTCAGAGGATCAAAGATGCGGACAAACTGATATTACCGGGAGTGGGTGCATTTCGCGATGCCATTGCCCGGCTGCGCGAAAGCGGCCTGGCGGAGCCGATCGTGGAACATATCGGGTCCGGGAAACCATTTCTGGGGATTTGTCTTGGCTTGCAGTTACTCTTTTCTCGCAGCCATGAAGATGGATTATATCCCGGGTTGGCAGTTTTCCCCGGCGATGTGATTCGCTTTCCGCAGGGGGTTGAAGGCTTGAAAGTGCCGCACATGGGCTGGAATACTTTGCGCTTTTCGCAGTCATGTCCTCTCTTCAAGGGCTTGCGTCAAGGGGCCGCGGTCTATTTCGTGCATTCCTATTATGCGAATCCCATCGATCCTTCGCTGACGGCTGCGGAAGCAGATTATCCGACACCGTTTACCGCGGCAGTTTGGAAAGACAACGTCTTTGCGACCCAGTTTCATCCCGAAAAGAGTCAGGAAGTCGGGCGAGTCATCTTCGAGAACTTTGCGAAATTGTGAGCTATTAAATGCGTTTTCGGTGGCCTCTTTTCTCCAACCAGTGACGTTGTAGAAAAGTGTTGAAGTTGGTTTCTGTCTTCCGCGGATCATTATCACCTTCTACCTACCGCAGGCGCTGATTATTGACGGGATGCCAAAAATGCCCGATCAACAAGGAGCCTTCATTGTCGAACGGCGATCGCGTGATGCAGCAATCGTCTTCAACTTCTTGGGCGCTGCGCGGCATATTCTGTTATCTACACTCTCATCCTGTACGGTCCTGCGATCCTCCTTGTAGCGGGTGTGTCCGGGGATTTGACCGATACAATTCTCGTTGTCACAGGCGCAGCTCTTCTCGTGGCCGGGATCGCTTTAGCAGTTTTTTGCAATCGCGGCCTTTGGCGACAGATCGGGACGAGAATCGTCGTCTTTCCGGACGGGATCGAACACATTCGCCGCGGTGAGTCGATCCGTTATCGCTGGGAAGACATTCAAGCGTACTACGGTTCGGGACTCTGCCGCGATGCCATTCTGTACGTCGAAATTGATTGGCACTACCGTGTCATCCACCGCGCTGGGAATCAATTTGAATTCTCCGAGCAATTCCAAAGCAAAGAGGAAACGCCGATCGGATATCTATGGGGTTATTGTGTCTGGTCCTCGGTCTCGTGGCGCTGGCCTGGTGTGGGCCTGGTGGACGGACCTCTCGTTCGCCGATCGCCGGATCTCCATTGGCGGTGCCGTTTTTGGTGCCGCGTTGCTCTTACTTCCAATCGTCGGTGTGCCCGTCGTTGCATTCAGTGTGTTTCGGCGAACGAACCTGATTCTCGGCGACGGTTGCCTGCAGAGAGTGGTGGGAAACACACGGGTCACGCTGCAGATTCCGTACTCCAATATTGCAAGAATTGAATTTCTGCGTAAGAGCCAGCACGACAAGCTCGATGAAGATTCCATTGGCATTGATCTGCACGACATCGACGATCCCATGACGCTCTGTTCGGGCCTGCGAAATTCAAAGATTTTCGGGGTTGGCATCTCTTTTTTGACCCAAATGACCTTCGCAATGCCGCTCGAAAAGATTTGCGACCGGATTCAAAAGCGCGTCGCGCGATGATGTTCGCCACGCCGGGAGTTCGCCAAACGAGTCTTCAGAGCCGGTATAATAGCGGAGGCAGACTTCGGAGCCGCGCTTTCGGAGGTAGTTCAATGGACGTTATGGCGACCTAATCAGCGTTCCCAATGAGGCACAACATGTGCACCTTACTTGCTTCAATTATGGTCTTCAGTGTTTCTGTTTTTCAGCCGGCTCTCCAAGCTGAAGAGCCGATCTTGCCGAAATCCGGAAAGAAAGATGCTCCCAAGCTCAAGATCGACAGGGAGACTACCTACGTCACCGGCCCGCTCGATAAGGACGGCAACGTCGATTACCCGGCCGTGCTTACGGAATTGCTCGGCAAGGGAGTCAGCCCGGAAAACAACGCCAACGTCCTGTTGATAAGGGCCGTTGGCCCAGGATCACGAGACCAAAAAGCGGCAGAGTTTCAGAAGCTGCTGGCAGATTATTACAAAAAGCTAGGCATGGACTGGTCCGAATCAGGAGATCGGCCGGCAGAGTATTACAAAAAGCTGGGCATCGAAAAGCCTCCGGAGCGCGGCGATTATTTTGTCGATCTTCACGACTATCTGAAGAAAAACGTCAAACTCGAGCCGGTGAAACTCGCGGAAAAGGAAGCGGAACTCAATCGGGCGTTGCTTCGGCCCTGGACGTCGAAATCCCACCCCGTGGCTGCAGTCTGGCTGAAGACCAACGAAAAACCGCTGGCACTCGTCATCGAGGCCGGCAAGCGCAGCCGTTATTTCGCGCCGGTTCATGCACCCGAAGACACTTTCTACACTGCCGACGCCCCGCAGTATGAACTGATCATTAACAACGACGCGGCCAAGAAGAAGGGCGTATCAATCGGCAAGGCATTGGAGTTCCTGAATATCGTCCTCGACAGCCCTTCTTTCGACGGAGGCAACCTTAACTTAATCAGCGGGTTCCACAAGGTACGGCTACCCGAGGATCTAGAAAACCTATTCGTCAAGAACGATCGTGACGAGGTGGTACCGTTCACCGAATTCATGGAAGTCAAGATGAAACCAGGCTTGAACCGGATAGCAAATGCACTGGTCATCCGGGCCATGCTGCAACTGGGCGAGAAGCGGTGGAACGACGCCTGGAGCGATTTGCTGGCGTGCCACCGTCTCGCCCGGGTTATCGGCAGCTCACCAACGCTCCTGGAGAATTCGACGGCAATGGCCATCGATGCCATCGCCGGCAGGGGCGACCTGGTATTCATCGATCGCGCGGATATCGATGCCAAACAGTTCCTCCAATGCATGAACGACCTGCAAGCTTTAGCCCCGCTGCCGAGCATCGCGAACAGCTTTGAACGCGGCGAGCGATTACTCATGCTCGACCTGGCCGCGAAAGCAAGGAAAGACGGCTTCTCGCGCCTCTATCAACTCTACCTTCTCGGTGAAAAAAAGCATGTCGTGGCGTTCGACAAACAGTACATCGCCGAAAAAATGGGTTTGGAGACATTGGGGTTGCTCGACGACGTGGATTGGAATCCGATCTTTCGCGAATGCAATCGCAGCATCGACGAAATCGTGGCAATTCTTCGAGAGAAAGATCGGGCCAAACGGGAAAAGTCATTGCAGATGTTCGAGGAAAAGCAAAAAACCAACGACAAGACAAAGGCCGACGACTTGCTGATGTGCCTAAAGGGAATGACGTCCGTGGAAAAGACCAAGTTCCTATTGCGGTCGTTCAACCCGCGTGTGGAGGGCATTCGTGCCATCCAGTTGGCCGCCGACCGTGGCGAGCAGATGCGACGAAATCTGCAAATCGCCTTTGCTCTGGCGGCTTACCGCCGCGCGGAAGGGAAGTACCCGCAGTCGCTCGAACCGCTTGTGCCAAAGTATCTGGCCCGAGTTCCGACCGACTACTTCTCCGACAAGCCGTTGACGTATCGCTTGACGGAAAAAGGGTATGAACTCCGAAGCAACGCCAACGGCAAGAACGACGGCCCAAAGCTCGACGAAGGGCAGCCCCTCGAGTTTCCAAACATTCGTATGCCTGTGGCGGAACAGAAGTCGAAGCGGTGAGCGGACAGCGGCTTGGTCGTCTCTTGTTCTCTCGCGCTATTGCTTGGGGGTTGCGTCGGGAGCTATTTCTCGGAAGCGATAGCCCACTCCCCGAACGGTCTCAATCAAATCGGGTGAGCCGCCGTGATCGGATAGTTTCCGGCGCAACGTCTTGACGTGTACGTCGATCGTCCGTTCCAGGACGATGGAGCCTTCACCGATGGAGGCGTCCATCAATTGATGGCGGGAGAATGCCCGTCCGGGTTGTCGGAGACATGCATTCCAGAAGCCGAAACTCCGTCGGCGTCAGCTCAATGACCGATTTGCCGATGCTCACCTGATGGCGGACTCGATCGATGCGGATGCCCAGATGCTCGATAATTTCGCCCGATTCCGCATTTCCCTCGACCCTTCGCAGCAGCGATTTGACACGTTGCAGCAGCACCTTATTGCTGAACGGCTTCGTCACATAATCGTCCGCGCCCATCGACAGGCCGACGATCTCATCCGTTTCTTCTGACTTCGCCGTTATCATGATGATCGGAATGGAGCGCGTGCGTTCCCCCGATCGGAGTTCCCGGCAGACTTCCAGACCATTGATCCCCGGCAACATGACGTCGAGGAGAATCATGTCGGGAATGAGAGTCTGGGCCTTGCGCAAGCCCTCGGTCCCGTCGGCGGCAACGATGGTTTCGTAGCCTTCGCGGTTAAAATACCAAGTCAAAGACTGTACTAGCCCGCGTTCATCCTCAACGAGCAGAATGCGTGGTTGTGACACGGGTGAATCCTTATCTATCGAGTCAATCGTTGACAATGGCTTCGGGCCGGTGTCGAACGATTTCCCCTTCGACCAGGTAGACAACATCTTCGGCAATGTTTGTTGCATGATCTCCTATCCGTTCAAGATGCCGGACGACCGAAAACATGGACACGCCGGGTCGATGAACTCCGGTTTGGCGTGCATCAATACCCGAAGATCGTCGATAATCTCGGCGTGATAACGGTCCACTTCGTCATCCAGCCGAATTACCCGCCTGGCCAGTTTTGAATCGAGATTGACGAAAGCATCCATACTCTGCCGAACCATGGTGGTCGTCAAATCCGTCATCCGCGGCAGGTTTGCCGGCATCGTCAACAAGGGCGGGGCCGCCAACACAATGGCACGTCCGGCAATATCCACAGCCAGATCGCCGATCCGTTCCAGATCGGTAGTGATCATCATCACGGTGGCAATCCGCCGCAAATCTTTGGCCACCGGCTGGTGCAAGGCAAGAATTTTGAGACATTCTTCGATGACCCGATTGTCGTATTCATCGATGCGCGAATCGGTAGCGATTACTTCCTGGGCAAGGTTCTTATCCCGTTCCTGGAATGCCAGGATAGACTTATAGATGACATCTTCAACGACTCCTGCCATTGCCAGTATTTGTCGCTGTAGATTCTCCAGGTCGCGTACCAGATGTTTGGACATCGTTTTAGTCCTATGTCAGTAACCTTTTGTCCTGTTTCCAGCTTGGGGAGATCGACGCAGCGATCAATTCCCCGAAGCAACTCGATGTCATTAAAACGGACAACCGATCAACTCACAATGGACTTTGCAATAATCATCCAAATCGCCCCGTGATGTAGTCCTCGGTTTGCTTTTCCTTTGGGTGCGTGAATATCTGCTGGGTCAGCCCAAACTCGATGAGCCGGCCTTCAAAAAAGAAAGCGGTCATGTCGGAAACCCGCGCCGCCTGCTGCATATTGTGCGTGACGATGACGATGGTATATTCTTTTTTCAAACTATGAATAAGGTCTTCGATTTTGGCAGTGGATTTCGGGTCCAGCGCCGAGGCCGGCTGATCCATCAACAACACTTCCGGATCGGTCGCGAGCGCTCGAGCAATACAGAGCCTTTGCTGTTGCCCACCCGATAATTGGAGTGCAGATTCCCCGAGGCGATCTTTGACCTCATCCCACAGCGCCGACTGGCTCAGACAGCGCTCGATCGTATTATCCAGCCGGGCGCGGTCGCGAACTCCGGCGACACGAGGACCGTAAATGACATTTTCGGCGATTGTCTTCGGGAACGGGTTGTACTTCTGGAAAATCATTCCGACTTTGCGGCGCAGGTCTACCAGATCAAAATCGCGGCTATAAATGTCCTTCCCATCCAACAGGATTTTTCCCTCGAGGCGAACATCGTCAATCAGATCGTTCATCCGATTCAAGAGACGAAGGAAAGTCGATTTTCCGCAGCCGGACGGACCGATCAGCGCCACGACCGAGTTTGCGGGTATCCTCATGCTGATATCGAATAAAGCCTGTTTACCCGGATACCAGAAATTCACTTGCTCGATCAGGAATTTTGCCAGGCTGTCCTGTTCACTGAATTCACTCGATCTGGAAATCGATCTTTGATTGATGATTTCGGAAAACAGTCGAGACATTAGAAAGGCCCTCGGTTTGCGAGTCGAGAGTCGGGGCAGCAAGGTGAGGATGTTGTATCGTTGTCATGTGAAGAATGTGTGAAGCAAAGGTGAAATCAACGCTTTCTCGAAGAACCCGTGCGAACCCCTTACCGGCGCGAGGCAGGAAAACGGTGAACGTCGTTCCCTTCCCAACCTGGCTGTGCACGCGTATGGAGCCTCGCATCTCGTGGACGAGATGTTTGACGATCGCCAACCCCAAGCCGGTGCCGCCCAGTTCTCGCGATCGAGCTTTATCGACGCGATAGAAGCGCTCGAAAACGCGCGGCAAATCCGATTCGGGAATGCCCGGCCCGTTGTCCTCGACCTGTAGGCAAACATTTTCTCCGTTGACCGCCCAACGGATTTGAATTCGACCGCCGTCTTGAGTGTACTTCACGGCGTTGTCCACCAGATTGTCGAGGATTTGGTGATACGCATCATCGTCGGCCCAGACGGGTACATCGTTCGAGGCATCCGCCGGCTGCACGTCTAATTGCAGTTTTTTGGCATGAGCGAGCCTTTGGTGCCGTTCCCGACAATCGAGCACCGCTTCCCGGACGTCGACCGGCTGAAAATCGAATACCTGATCCTTGGACTCGATACCCGTCAGCCGAATCAGATCGAGAATCAGGGCATGAAGCCTTTCGCTGGAACTGGCGATCTGGTCCAGAAAAGGCTTGCGTGCTTCGGGGTCATCGACCGCCCCATCCAAAAGCGCTTCGACCTGCGAGATGATCACGGTGAGCGGTGTTTTCAATTCGTGGGAGACGTTGGCGGCAAAATCTTGTCGCAGGCGTTCCAGTCGGCGCAACTTGGTAGTGTCGTGGAGGACCATGACCGCGCCGGAGTCGCCGTCCCGAAGCAACGGCGCGACATAAAGCGAAAGTCTGCGCGTTGTCGAGCCGAGGGAGTCCAGATCCTCCCGGCACGGCTCCGAGCCTCGTAACGCCTTCTCCAGTACCGAGAGAATTTGCGGTTGGCGAGTCACTTCCCAAACCGGCCGACCGACCACGGTGAGCGGATTGAATTCCAGCATGCCGCCGGCCGCCTCGTTGGCAAACAATACTCGTTGTGCAGGGTCAACGGCGATCACACCCTCGATCATGCCGCCAAGGATGGCACGCAGTTGTTGCCGGTCGGCTTCGAGTTGACTGAATTGAGAAGCCAGACGCTGGCTTATTTTGTTGAAGGTTCGCGCCAGCGATCGACTTTCGCCCCAAACGCCGCCATGAATGCGATGGCTGTAGTCGCCTTCGGCAATTCGATTGGCACCTTCCCTAAGTTCTTGAAACGGTCGAACGAAGCGACGGGCCAGAAACCAGCCAAATGGGACCGAGAGTATCCCCATCCCCAGTGCGATCAGGCCGGCTTGCGCTAACGAGGTCGCCCCCCGCTCCACCGGTAGGTAAGCAGGAATTGCGGTGACCGCCAACAGGGCGGTGCATACGGTGAAGGCCACGAACGATAGCAGAAGACGCCACAACATAGAGTTTGGTTTCGGGATTCCCCGAATGTGTCGCGATGCTTAAGCGCAGCATTCTCAATCCGATTATCCTGCTGCGGTTGCGGTAATCTGGCGTTTCCCGGAAAGAAAACGAATGCTGATGTTCAGACTCATGATGAACACCAACAGCACAAACGAGGCCGCCCAGGCCTGGCGTTCGAGCTCGGGTTTTCCGGACTTCGCATAATCGTAAATATAGTAGGTAAGGTACGGAGTTGGTTCAGAAAGCGATTGCGGCCAGAATTGCGAGTTGCCGGCGGTCAGCAAAAGAGGAGCAGTTTCTCCTGCGATACGACTCATGGCCAACAAAATTCCCGTGATGATCGCCGGCAGCGCAGCGGGGACGATCACGCGCATCACCGTTTGCCACTGGGTTGCACCGAGGGCATAACTGGCTTCGCGCAAGGGATTGGGGACCAGCCTCATTGCCTCCTCGGAGGTCCGGATGAGCACCGGCAGCATCATGATTCCCAGTGCGAACACGCCGGCCCAGCCGGAGCTTCTGGGATGGACCAGCAGCGTCGCTGCGAAAACACCGATAATGATCGAGGGAACCCCACTCAGCAGTTCGGTTACGAACCGGACCGGACCGGTCAATCGGTCATTTCGAAACTCCGCAAGATACACTGCGGCCAGAACTGCAACGGGAATCGCAAATGCCGAAGCTGTGAAGACCATCATCAGGCTGCCCAACATGGCGTTGCCCAGTCCACCGCCTTGGGTCATCGGGCGTCGGTGAAGAGATTCAGATCCAGTCCGACCACACCCTCGTAAGTGATGTAGCCGAGGATCAAAAACAAGGGAACCACCGTGAACAGTTGACAGGCCGCGAGAACCCAGGTCATGATCCTGTCTTGACGTTGCGATCGCTGTCGAGCTTTTTCGAAAACCACCGGATCGCTGGCAGTTTGTACCGCGGTCGATGATTCCAGTTTATGGAACCCCCGTACTCGAACGCGAGGCCTGGCGGCGCGGGCGATGAGAAACCGGGCCACCAAATTGGTCAGCGCGGTGATGCAAAAAAGAATCAATCCGAGAGCGATCAATGCAGCTCGATGATCGCCGCTCGCTTCATTGAGTTGATTGGCAATGATGCTGGCGATGGAATCGCCGGCGGCAAACGGTGAGAAATTCAGATAACGGACATTACCGATCATCATTGTCACGGCCATCGTTTCGCCCAGAGCACGTCCGAGCGCCAGAAAACAGGCGGCAATGATGCCGGGTCGAGCATAGGGTAAAACTACCGTCCAGATCATTTGCCAGCGCGTTGCTCCCAGCGAAAGGGAACCTTCTCGTTGGGTTCTCGGCACCGCACGACAAACATCGTAACTGATTGCGGTGATATAGGGCACGATCATGATGGCGAGGATCAATCCGGAGGCAAAAATGCCTTTTCCGGATGTCGTCGTCGTGCCGCCGACCAAGTCGAAAAACCAGGCGACGGCCGGGGCAATGAAGAAAATTCCCCAGAAGCCATAAACCACGCTGGGAATGGCTGCCAACAACTCAATCAGAAAGGAGCAAATCCGCCGAATCCAGGCGGGAGCAATCTCCGAAAGGAATGCTGCCGAGCCTACGCCAAGCGGCACGGCGATAAGCATGGCAATGAATGAGGTCGTCAAAGTCCCATAGATAAAGACCAACGAGCCAAAAACGGGTTCTGATTGGCTGGGAGTGGGATTCCAGTTGGAACTGCTGAAAACTTGAAACTTGCCCAGGTTTTGCAGGACCGGCAACGCGAGGTAGCCCAGCAATCCCAGCATCGTCAAGATGATAAGAATCACGAACAGGCCAGCGGAGCGGCAGATCCACCGAAAAATCAAATCGCCGAAGGAAGTGCTCGAGCGCGCGGGCCTTTGTGGCGAAGACACGATGAAGAGCCTTGTGGTTTTTGGTTGCGGATCAGCTGTACTCACTCATATACGACCTGATCGAGTCGTGCTTGGATTTTCTTCGTCAATTCCTCCGGCAACGGGGCATAATCCAGAGCCTCGGCATATTCCTGGCCCTTGGAGGTCGCCCATTTGAGGAATTCAACGACGGGTTTACCCTTGTCTGCTTTTTGTTTCTTATAGAGTATGGCGTAACTCATGCCGCATATCGGGTAGGCATTCTCATCGTCGACATCGGTGAGCGAATAAGTCAATTCGTGAAGCGAATAAGGTGGTTCGGTAGGTTTCGGCTCGTGCAGGACTGCATTCGCGGCGGCGGTAACAGCTTTGGCTTCCGGAGCAACGTCGCGCTTCTTGCGATTTCGCATGAAGGCAAAGGTCAGGCCGTTTTGTTTGGCGTAATTCAATTCCACGTAGCCGATCGTCAACGGACTGTTCTTGACGCGCCCGGCGATGCCGCCGCTTTTATCTTCCAAGCTACAAATCTTGGGCCATTTCGGCGATTTCTTAGTCCCGATCAATCGGGCAAATTCCTTGTTGGATTTGGAAAGGTATTCCGTGAAGATGTTGCTGGTTCCACTCGAATCCGACCGGCCAACCGGATTAACGGGTTCCTCCGGCAGCTTTACACCCGGATTCAGTTCTTGGATTCGTTTGTCGTTCCACTTCAGCGGAGTCCGGGTTTCCAGGTCATCTGGGTTTTTCGGACCAGGATCCCCGAGATAGATTAGTGCCAAAACTTCACCGGTAAGAACCAGGTGGTCGACTCCTGGCAAGTTGTAAGCCACGGCGACGGCACCCATTGTCACCGGTACATGAATGACCTCGCCGCCTTCCGCATTGGCAGCTTTCACTTCCTCACTGGTCATCGGAGCATCGGAGCAACCAAAGTCGAACTTTCGGCTGGTCACGCCGGAAATGCCCTGACCCGATCCGACTTGTTGGTAATCGATCTCAACCTTTTTTTCCTGGTAGTAAACTTCTTTCCACTTCTGAATGATCGGATTGGGAAAGGTTGCGCCACCCGCAGTGATTCGCACTCGATTGGAGCTGCCGCAACCAACCAACCAAAAAAGGCTGCAAGCCAAGAAAACAAATCCCAATGCAAGTATGATTGAAGACCGTTTCATCGCAGAAACTCCAGCGGGATGGAATGCGCTTCATGCGGCGGGTGAGGAGGTCAGCCCTATCCTACATCTGGGACCTTTTGGGACAATGTACCTTCGATGAAGATTGTATGTATATCGCTAAAGAGCCGCTTACTCTCAGCGAGTCGATGAGAGCCGCGGACGAAGTAAGCGGAAGTCCACAACCGCTTACTACGTGCGCGGCTCTTTAGTCCACAACCGCTTACTATGTGCGCGGCTCTTTAGCTCTCGGCGCACGCAGTAAGTGGAAGTCCACAACCGCTTACTACGTGCGCGGCTCTTTAGTGAATCGCAACCAGTTTCGTCATCCCTTCTCGACCGAGTTGCACAATATAGACTCGCCGTTTCGCCGATTGATCTTTGGCGAAAGTCAAAGCTCCGGTTAAAACCCCAAAACTTGCATCCGCTTTCATCAGCTCTTCACGAATTTTCTCAGCATCCGCTGAATTTGCCCGACGCATTGCCTCGGCCACGATCTGTATGGCATCGTAAGCGAGTGCTGCGTGAGTCGATGGAGAAGTACCATAAATCTTCCGGTACTTCTCGGCAAATTCACCCGTTGCCGGCTGTTCCGGATCATCCGCAAAACACGAAGCTGCCAGGATTTCCGGGGAATCCAGACCGGGACCGGGAAGGAATGGAAGTTCTGCTTCTTCACCGCAGAATAGCCAGGGACACTTCGGGATTTCATTCAAGGACGAGCGCCAATCGATCAGGTTCCTTGCAGTTCCGACGGCAAGAATCGCACTCGGTTTCATGGATGTCAGCTGCTTGCTGAGCCGGGAAAAATCAGTCTCTTTGCGGACTTCAAATTCGCGGAGATTGGGTTTGACCAAATGCTTCACGAAAGCATTCGCTGCGAGTCCCGCGGCGGTCGCGGCCGGGTCGCGTAAGACAGCGATATTCGTCCACTTCTTTTCGTTGGCGAACTGAGCCAGACAATCTCCCTGGAGGTCAGGGGAGAGACCGAGGTTGAAAAGATGCGAATTCGGCAACGAATCACCCGAATACCCCGAGGTACTCAGAACCAGGACACCTTCTGCCTCGACCGCCAGCCCAATCCGTTCGCTGAAGCGGGCACTACGGCCACCCAGCAGAACGGTGAGTTTATTCACGGTGATGAGCCGAACGGACTGGCCTTGCGCCCGTTCGGGTGTGTTTGCGTACTCGGCGTCGAGGACGTGCAGTTGACGTCCCAAAGGTCGCAGGTTTGTATCGCCCTGTATGGATTGGAGCGCCAACTCGATGCCCTGCGACTCGTCCTGAGAATTGTCCAGAGCCAGGTGACCGAGAAGGATCGGCTCCGAACTCGGAGTAGGCGAGCAACCCGCGATGAAGAACAGAACCGGAGCGATCAAACCGCGCAGAGCCATCGAGAATCCCTTCGGGGTGGATGAATTGAGAGGTTCAGTCTACCGGACATTACGTGTTCAGAAAACCCCCGGTTCGGCGCGCTCAAGCGTTCACCGGACCATCATGGTTCCAAAGTTGCAGCGCAGGCTCGCTCAAGGTGTGATCGTATCCCAGAATGCTGAGCGAGGTTGTGGTCAGCATCAGGAGCCGGGCATCCAGCGTCGGCAATCCCAGCCAACTGGTCGCCAAAACGCGCAGAAAATGTCCGTGAGAGAACAGCAGCACATCCCCATTGATGGCGCGGGCACGTGCCACCACTCGATCCGCGCGCTTGCGAACGTCTTCGGGCGTTTCGCCGGAGGGGCAGCCGTCACGGAAGACATACCAGCCCGGACGTTTTTCGACGATCCACTTGCGCGTTTGGCCTTCATAGGCCCCGTAGTCCCATTCCATCAAGTCGGGATCGTTCTGCGCCACATCGGCAAATCCGGCAAGTTCGCAGGTTCGTCGGTGCGCTGGAGTGGGCTTGTGAAAACCGCTGCAAAGGTAAGTTTCTGAAGAGACTGGCCAAGTGCTTTAGCGTCAATCTCTCCGCGTTCCGTGAGCACGATGTCGGTACGACCGGTGTGCTGGCCGCTGATCGACCAGAGTGTTTCGCCGTGTCGTGCCAGGTAAATCCGAGGGAATCGTTGACTCATTTGCCTTTCCCCATTTGCAAGAGTACCGGAGAGACTCACGTATTCGAGTTATATTCAATAGGCCCGATAGTTTGACACTTCTTGCCGGACGCGACAAGAATTTCGCCTCAGCCCAGGCCCCTCGGGCACTGCTGCACCAGTCGTGGCCAGTGAGAAGTCTCATTTTCTTGGAACATTTCCTCTTACATCTTTGAACAAGTATATAGTATATTGGATGATGTGTCCGGCGGGCTGGGTTGCTTCCAAAAACGAAATCCAATCAAACGCTTATCGATTTGATGGATTGGCGAAGTTCTTGCTAATGAAGGCCCGAAACGGTGCAGACGCTACAAATGGCTACGGACAAACGATTTAATAACCAAACAAGCGATGCAGTGAACTCCATGCTACAAATTGTTACAAGAATCGCCGTGCGCACCGATGATCGCACATGCAGACAACTAAAATTGGAAAGTAAACTTCACATAGCGAGTAAACATTCAGAACAGATTCGCTGCAGATACTCCAAAATTGGCCAAAAGTGTGCCAAAGTGTGCCAAATTTACTTTGCTTCCAAGAAACTTCGCCTCAATCCAACGATTATTGATTTGATATTCTGGCGAAGTTACTTTCAGATGAGGGCCGAAACCGGGCGCAGACGCTACAAATTGCTACAAAAAATGGCTTGCGCATCAACGATTGAATACATAACTCACCAAACAAACGAGGCAGTTACCGCCGTGCTCCAAGAAACTTCGCCTCAATCCAACGATTATTGATTTGATATTCTGGCGAAGTTACTTTCAGATGAGGGCCCGAGCATCGGGCGCAGACGCTACAAATTGCTACAAAAAAATCGGTTTGTACACTAATGATCGCAAATGCGAACGAACGAATTGCTACAGAATCTGGTTTGCGCATCGACGATTGAATAACAAAACAAACATTTGTTACATCGTAATCGCGTTGAGTAACCCTAATAATTTCGCTTTCCCGAGTGCTCTCAAGGTTTCGATGTTTCGTTCGGGAATATCCAGAAGGGCTTCGGGATCGCCGGCGACTTGCGAAATGCTTTCCTCACGAAGCAAATGAAGCATCGGATAGGGCGAGCGATTGGTGTAATTCTCCACGGCATCCGGATCGGTTCCGGCGAATTGATAGTGGGGATGAAAGCCGGCGATTTGGATCGTTCCGCGAAAACCTGAACGTCGAAGCAACCGGTCGATATCGTCGAGGAAATCGTTATAATCGAGAAAGTTTTGGAGAACGTGAGGATGAATGAGTAGGGTCGTTTCAATCTCGGAGATGGGACTGGAAACCAGAATCTTGAGTTCACTGCCCAGGAGATCGAGTAATGCTGATGCATCATCTATTTCGGTGACAACATAGCGGATCCTACCGGCGTCAAAAACGCGCTGAGCAAACGGGCACAGATTAAGCCCAATCACGATCGAGGATATCCAGCGTCGGGTAGTCTCAATCACAAGTTGGTGGTTCATGGTTTTCACCCCCAGTTAACCGATTCACTCTGAATCCCCGGCATTCTCGGCAGCGAAATTGGGCTTTAGCGCGTTCGTTTCGACTCGATAGGCGGGCACGATTTCCATTTTCCCATCGGCGAGCGTGTTGCGCCAAAAGGGAGCCCAGGCCAGACCGAAATGACTTACCACTACATCGGATTTGCGCGGTTTGAGCAGCAGTTCCGCATACTTGTTGACGGCCGACTTCCACTCCGAGAAGATTTGCGCCCGACGTTTTTGCCATTCGGTTTCCAGTCTTTGGAGATCGTCCTTCGCCTTCCGGACCTTGGGGTCAACGGGCTGGGGTGCAACGATCGGCGGCGGCGGCGGCGATCGAAAGAAACTCAATATCCCAAAATCCCAGAATGATTTCGCTTTAGGCTCCGGCTGCGGGGGCGAAACTTCCTCGGGTGGGATCTTGGCACGCAACGCGTCAAACTTCTGCTGAAAGTCGGGTTTTTCGCGGGCGATCTGTGCTTCTGCCGCCTGAGGTGCCATCTCCTCACAATGGCGTTGAAAGGCTGCAAGATCCTCGCCTGGCACGCTCAACAGCTCCAGCAACTCGTTTTCGTAAAGAGTTTGGCGGGCGTAACGATACAGATGATCGGCAAATTCCTTTTTCAGCGAAGCGAGTTTGCGTGCGGTGTTCCAACCTTCCGGAACGGAAAACCATTCGGCTTCGCCACTGGGTGCATCGATCAAGCGTTCGGCGATCGGCGCTGCGTGCATCCAGCTCACCGGATGGTTGGCAGGAGGTGCCTCTGCGATGAGCCGATAGCCGCGCCGAATTTCCAGGCTGCGTTTTTTGTCGGCGAAAACAACTTCCGCAAAACCCAGCAGCCTTGCCTGATAGACCAAGGCCCGTTGGGTTCCCTCGGCGGGAGGTGCAATCCCATCGGTCTGGAGCGGCAGGTAATAGGGAACAATACCGTTCGGCAAGATCGGCGGCACACGTGTCGAGGCAGCTGGAGCCGGTGTGGTTCGAGGCATTTGGTCCTTGAACCGCCGATCCTCATCGCGAATATTTTGATCCGGCAGTGCATCCCTCATCATCTCCGGGGGCCGGGCTGCTGCTCGTTGATCTTTGATAGGCTGCATTAACTCTTCGATCTGTTCGCGGGTCATCGGACCGCGCAAGAAGGACAGCGCCCAGCGTGTCTGAAACAGAATCGGTTTGGGTCGATGGATATCGTGCAGCAGGAACACTCTGCTGCCCAGAGCGGAGATGATGTTTTCGAGATACTTGCGATCGGCGAGCGTGCCCCGCTCAGCGGCGATCCCTTCCAGTCCTTCCATGAGCCTGGCCTTATCTCGTTCGGTTTGCAGCTTCCCGACCATCCAGGTTCCGGCATTGGAGAGCGCTTTGTAGTCGAGATCGACCGGGTTTTGAGTCGCCAACAGAATGCCGACACCAAAGGCGCGAGCTTGTTTCAACAACGTCATCAAAGGCTGCTTGGTCGGAGGGTTGGCAGGATAGGGAGGCAAATAGCCAAAGACCTCATCGAAATAGAGGATGGCGCGGAGATTGGATGACCCCTGCTGCTTGCGGGTCCAACTCAGAACCTCATCGAGCAAGAGGGTCAAGAAGAACATCCGTTGCGAATCTTCCAGATGAGCGAGATAGAAAATCAGATGGCGCGGCTTTTGGCCTCCCGAGAGCAGCGTTCCGAGATCGAGAGGATCACCTTCGATCCAGGTCGAGAAACTTGGCGATGCAAGAATGTTGTTGAGCGACACGGCCAGTTTGAGGCGATCCTTTTCCGGGTAGAAGGTTTCCATATCGAATGCGCCGATGGTGCGCATAGGCGGATTTTGGATGCGCGAGATCAATTGAGCAAGATCGAGACTTTCGCCTTTCAGCCAGTAATGAAGCAGGAGTTGAGCGATGAGAATATGTTCGCGCGACTGCACGGGATCGCTGACGATGCCGGTCAATCCCAGCAGGGCTGAAGTGGTTGCATCGATCTTCTGATTGAGGGTCTCGCGCGAAACTTTTCCTTCCGGAGCTGCGAAGTTCTTCAACACCGAAAGCGGCAAACCGGCATCACTGCCGGGAGTATAGACGAGCCATTCACCGGCATCTTGAAGTCGCTTGATGCGCGGAACATCCTGAAGCGAATCTTCGAGTCCCTTCTTCCAGCGTTCGGCAAGTTTGGCGGCGTGTTCCTGCAACGAGATGCCTTGAATACGGGCATCTTCCGGATTCACCCACTTGATGAAATCTTCGGGTGCGAGATTGGGAAATTGCAGCAGAAGATTCGAGAGATCGCCCTTGATATCGAGGATAATGCAGGAAATCCCGTCGATGGCAGCTTCTTCGAGCAGACTGATACACAGACCCGTTTTGCCGGAGCCGGTCATGCCGACGACGACGCCGTGGGTGACCAGATCACGGGCATCGTACATGACCGGATCGCGCTCGGGGATGACTTTTTTCTCGTTGAGATCGTATTCCTGGCCCAGGTAGAAACAGGCAGGCGCTTCAATATCGGGTTTTGCCACGAGTTCCTCACGCGAAAGAACGTATCCGAGTGGTTTCACCCTATTATGTCGTCTGAAGGATGGTTCGGGAATGTGACAGGTTCATCGAAATGCGTTACGAGGATGGGTTCAGCAAATAAAGTACGGACCACGTCGTATAGCTGTTTGGTGCCGCCTGGTTCGCCAGTAGATGACAGGCCGGTACTCCGGCTCCGGCTCAGCGCTTGGTTCGCCAATCTGCCGTGCCCAGGTTGGCTCGTTATTTCCGCCCCGCTAAATGGAAGGGGCTCTCGATGTGTGGAACACCAAACAAACGAGGCGGTGAACGGACGTTGGTTGCTACAAATTGCTACAAATTGCTACAAAAAAGTTGCAATCGATCGCAGTGCAGAGAGCAAAACGATTCATGTCTTGCAGCTTGGCGATGAATCTTTCGTCTCGACCGCTCTTATCGGAGTTTCGCTTGCTCTACTCTCCCTCCTTCACCGATTTCCTCGAACTTGCCCGTACCCATACGATGGTGCCGATCTATCGCCGGCTGATCGGCGATACTCTGACGCCTGTCAGTGCCTTCTGCAAAATTCAGGAAGGCGACTGGTCGTTTCTCTTCGAGAGCGTCGTGGGCGGGGAACGGCTGGGGCGATATAGCTTTGTCGGGTCCGGGCCGTTCTTGCGGTTCGAAGCATTCGATCGCCAGGTGCGGATGCAAAGCGTGCATGGGTCGCGCGAAGAGTTCGAGCACCCGGATCCCTTGCGGAAACTGGAAGAAATCATCGCGGCCTATCGCGCTCCGCACGTCGCAGGATTGCCCCGATTCAGCGGCGGTGCCGTCGGCTATGCCGGTTACGATACCGTGCGCTACGATGAGCATCTGCCCAATGCCCCTGCGGACGATCGCAAGTTGCCCGATCTTTCGTTTGCTTTCTACGATCGAATGGTGATCTTCGATCACATTAACAAGACCATCGCCGTCGTGGCGCACGCCCACGTCGATCCAAAAGATTTGCAAGGCTCTTACGACAAGGCATGTCAACGTGTCGATCGTTTGGTGGAAAGGTTACAACAGGGAGTTGCCGATCTTCAGCTCACCGACATTGCCCCGATCGGCGAGGTTCAGCGGCCCTTTACCTCGAATTTCACGCAGGAGGCGTTCAAGACCGCAGTGGAGAAGTGCAAGCAATACATCAATGCCGGCGACATTTTTCAAATCGTGCTCAGCCAAAGATTGCGGGCCGACACCCGGGCCAGGCCGTTCGACATATACCGGGCACTACGTGTATTGAACCCTTCGCCGTTCATGTTTTATCTGAAGGCAGGTCAAACCTGTTTGGTGGGGGCTTCGCCGGAAATCATGGTGCGCGTCGAGAACGGGTTGACGACGATTCGTCCGCTGGCCGGAACTCGCAAGCGCGGCAAGACACCCGAAGAGGATGATGTTCTCGCTGCGGAATTGCTTGCCGATCCAAAAGAGCGTGCGGAACATATCATGCTCGTCGATCTCGGCCGCAACGACGTGGGGCGCGTGAGCAAATTCGGCAGCGTTCGGCTAAGCGACCTGCTCACCGTCGAGCGCTATAGCCACGTCATGCACCTTGCCAGCACGGTGACCGGGCAACTTGAGAAAGGAAAAAGCTCGTTCGATGCCTTGCGTGCCTGTCTGCCGGCCGGCACGCTTAGTGGTGCGCCGAAAGTGCGGGCGATGCAGATCATCGATGAATTTGAGCCTCATCGTCGTGGGCCTTATGGCGGTGCGGTCGGGTACATCGATTTTTCCGGCGACATGGATACGTGTATCGCGCTGCGGACGATGGTTTTGCTCGGACAGACGGCTTATGTCCAGGCCGGCGCGGGAATTGTCGCAGACAGTGATCCGGAGATGGAATATCGGGAAACCATGAACAAGGCGATGGGCTTGTTGCGAGCACTGGAAATGGCCGAAACGCAGTTGTGAGCGCAAAGAGAAGATGATATTGCCGTTCTTTCTTCACGACGGGAGGAATGAGCATGTCTCTACGACGACACCGAATAGCCTGGACCGTTTCGCTGATCGGCCACGCTTGCCTGATCGCCTGCGTTTTCGCCATCGTGCACACATTGCGTTTGAAAGGAAGTCACGATCCGGATGTGGACACCCGAGCGGGAAACACTGATGATTCTCCCGTCATCTGTTTGCATGTGGATGAAGCAGAATCACCAAAACTCGTCCCACCGGTAGCCAAAACAATACAACAATTGCAAGATCATCATGACGAAGTTCTGAAGCATCCGGAACCGACGGTGCCGATCGCTCCGACGATGGAGGGAAACAGTAGTCCCGCGGTTGCTAAAGTTCCGTCGTTTCCCGGCGTGGGCAAACCGACGATTGCACCGCTGCACGGGAAGCTTTCTCGTGAGGGTTACACGGTGGTTTATGTCCTGGATCACTCCGGGAGCATGGGACGAGCAGGCAAACTGAACAAGGCACGCGAGTTACTGAAAGCCTCGATTCGGCAGTTGGCACCCTGCGTGCGATTTCAGATTGTCGCTTACGATAGCGACGCCGAGGCGTTCAAACTCGATAGCGGAATCGAGCCGGTTTTGGCAACGTCGGACAACATTGCTCGCGCGGAGAATCAACTCGATCAACTCATCGCGGAAGGGAGCAGCCGGCATGTTGAGGGGTTGCGGATCGGATTGCGGTTTCGCCCGAACTTGTTGATCCTGTTGAGCGACGCGGATGATTTATCTGCGGTCGATGCCGGTCTTGTGAAGCAGTGGAATGCAAGACAACAGACCGTCATTCACGCGGTCATATTGGGTTCGCCAAGTTCTGCGGGCGGAGTCACGGCACTGAAAACCGTTTGTCATCGAGGCGAGGCGATTCATTTCCTGCCGTGAACTTTGCTTGCTGCCTTGCCCTTATCGGTGTCCGATGATCGATCTGCCGCGTAAAATGCCGGTGGAGGTCATTCATCCATGCTCCACGAATACGTCGGCGAAAAAGTCGTTATCGATCTGCGCAGCTCCTATGTATGCATGGGAACTTTGCTACGCCTCGATGAGCATTTCCTTGAGCTGAAGAATGCCGATCTACACGATCTGCGCGATACCGACACGAGCCGGGAAAACTATGTCGCCGCCTCGAAGTTGACAGGAATCAAGCGGAATCGAAAGAAGTTACTCGTCCTTCGTTCGGATGTGGTAGCCGTTGCCAAATTAGACGACGTGGTTGATGTGTGAACATGCGCGCACAGCGGGTTTGGGTGTAGCCAACTTCTCTGGTGGTGTTCGGGGAATTTAGGTAAGTGAGGGGTAACTGAATTACTCACCCCTTAACAAGGATGTTATATGGGCACCAGAGTGACGATTGAAGTGGACCCGAAGCACGAAGGTATTGTCCGGCGAGCGTTGGCGCTGGTTGAGGAAATGGAGCAGCTTGCGTTGACTGCGCCCGATGGGACGGTTTTCGATGCCTGCGAAGATGCGGTGGTTGAGAAAGGGCGAACATTTCAAGCCCATGTGCTCTCCGATGCGGTGGCTCGAAGAATCGAGACCGCCGAAAAAAAGGGGCGCCGATCCGTGTCTGCGAGTGCGGCCGCAAGAAAGAAAACCGAGGTCCCAAAGAACGCCGACTGATGAGCGCTGTCGGAGAGGTGGTCTTCGAACGCCGTTACTGGAAGTGCATGTGCGGCGGCGATGGATCCTATGCGGCCGATGCCCTCTTGGGCGTGGAGGGACAGCGCTACAGCAAGACCGTGCGGAAGCACTGTTGCCGTCTGGCGGCAGACATGTCGTTCGCGTCCGCCAGCGAGCACATGCATGAGATGTTGGGAGTGGACCTTTGCCCCGAGACGGTGCGGAAGGCGGTGGAGGGCCACGCTAAAGACATGGCTCGGTTTCAAGCCGAAGACACTACCAGCGAAGAAGTTTTCCAAAAAGCGGCGGGGGAAGTCGAGTTCACGACCGACGCGGGCAAGGTCAACACGCGTGAAGAAGGCTGGAAAGACTTGAAAATCGCGGTGGTTTCCAAGCGAGAAGCAGGCGAGCCGACATCGCCGGACCATTGGAAGAAGCAGCGTTTGCCGGCAGCGACCATGGTACTGGCGTTTGCGATGATCGCCACAGCCAAGGAGTTTCGCAAGACTTGGCGGCCACGCTTACGTCGGCTGGGAGTGACGTGCTGGGCGGCGGTGCACGTCTTGGCGGACGGTGCCAGTTGGATCTGGAAAGCGGTGCAGCGAACGCTCACCGGGTGTCTGCAAACGCTCGACTTCTATCATGCCTGTCAGCACCTGAGTAAGTGCGCCAAACGCGTCTACGGCGAAGAGACCAGCGAAGCCAAAGACGCGTATAAGCACGCCCGCGGTTTGTTGATTCGTCAAGGTTGGGCAGGCGTCTGTCAGTGGGTGAATGAACTGCTTGGAGTCGCCGACGAATCGGAACGCGAACGTCGTCGTAAAGCAACGGAGCGTCTGATCGGCTATTTCTCGAAACACATGAACCGTGTGAACTACGTCCAACGATTGCAAGCGGGTCAAGCGATTGGCAGCGGCCAAGTCGAAGGTGAGGCGAAGACCCTGGGCCTGCGTCTGAAGCGTCGGGGCGCTCGATGGAATATAGGCAATGTACGACCTATGGCCAGTCTGGTGTGCGTCCGGCATACATCCCAATGGGAACCCTATTGGGCACTGGCCGCCTGATCACCCCCAGAGAATCTGGTTACACCCGCGGGTTTTTAGGCTTCGATCTAACTCTTGACAATTTTCGTGGGCGTGGCTAACACGCTCCGCATGAAAACGACAACCTATACTCTGATCCTCCTGGCGGGAGTTGCCGGGTTTGGAGCGATGCCGCCCGCCAATCCGCAACCTGCGCAGACGGGGAAAGTTCTGCTTCTCGATAGCGAACAACTGCTCGAGGGTAATATTGAGAAAGTAGGCAATGAATATCGGATTAAGCGCCCGATGGGCGAAATTACCCTCCCCGCGAAGCGGGCTATCGCTCTCGTGCAGACTCGAAAGCAAGCATTCGAAATTCTCCGGCAATATGCCGATCTTCGCGATCCGGACGAGCACCTAAGACTGGCGCGCTGGTGTATGCTGCAGGACTTGCGCGACGAGGCAATCGCGGAGGCTCAGGAAGTCTTGCGGATCGACTCCAAGAACTCCGATGCACGGATCATCCTGCTCGGGCTTCGACAAACCAAGCCGCTTCCCGAAACACGTTCCCGACCTGCTTCTCAGACTGTTTCAGGCCCACAACCGATCGTCGAAGTAACACCTGCGGAATTCAATCGGGAGTCGTTCGGACTATTCGTGACCAAGGTGCAGCCGATCCTGATGAATACCTGCATCAGTTGCCATGGCAACGGCAAGGGGGGGGCTTTCCAACTGCTTCGGGCAACTTTGCCCGGCGATCGCAGGGCAAATCTCCAGAATCTGGCAGTAGCGTTGAAATTCCTCGATCGCAAGAACCCGGCCAAGAGTCCGCTGTTGCGGAAATCGATCACGGCCCATGGCGATGCCGTCGCTGCGCCTCTGCGAGACAAAAAGCTGCTTGCCTACGACAACCTTGAAGCCTGGGTGAGTTTGGCCCTGGCCCCCGATGGTTCGGAGGAGGGCATCCCTCTGGTCCACGAAGAGAAGCCCGTTGAGCGAAAATGGGAGCCGATGGACGCTCCCCAAACTACCAAGAAGAAAGGACCGGTTTTTGGGGAGGCGAGCTCTTCCAAGCCGGTGCCCGAGATGAAGACCGCCCCTTCGGACCCGTTCGATCCTGCGATATTCAACGGTGAAATCCAGCCGAAGAAATAGCCGGAAGGAAAATTTGGCGATGAGTGAACCAGGTTCTCCTGGATGGCCCCTAGTCCTGTGGCGAAGAATCAAGGTTTTCTTCCTGTTGGAAGGTCATCAAAGCCGAAACACAGCGATGGAAGGACTGCGGGGCTACGCAGTCCTTCTCGTTTTTTTTGTCCATAGCACAGGCGGATACCTCAGAAGCTGGCGGCACATCGAAATCGACGAACCGGCACGACCTGCTCTCATCGATCACGGCCCCGATGTGGCCTCGCTGGACTGGGCACTGATGTTCCTGTCGGAATCGCACCATGGAGTCGATCTGTTTTTTCTGCTGAGCGGTTTCCTGATCGCTCGAATTCTGAACAAGAATCGACAGCATTTTTCGTATCCGTCGTTTCTCCGGCATCGGCTGCTGCGAATCTACCCAGCCTTCTTTCTATCCATACTGGTCGCTGCCTATGTCTATATCTCGTACCTGAAGTTGTTCGCATTCAAATGGTCAGAGTTCTTGATGAATTTGGTCTTTCTTTGGGGTTGTCCGGATCTGAACCTGGGATCTTTTCACTTTGTCTTGCATATGGAGCCTTATAACTTCGTCACCTGGTCGCTGTTTTACGAGATGATGTTTTATCTGGTTTTCCCGGTACTCTTTTTCACACTCGGCCCAAGACAATTCCAGTCATCAACGGGGCAACTGGGATCGGTCGTTTTGCTGTTTGCAACCTTCGCGGTTTTCACGATCTGGTCGCCGCGGTTTTGGGGATTTTTCTTCGGTGCCGGTCTTGGCATTTGCAGTCCGGAATTCTTGACGCGCATGGCCCGGAAGCTGCCAACGTGGCTGGTGTTGCTGGCGTATGTCGCTGTGGTCGGTTACTTCAAGGTATTCAGTAGCCAGCGCTGGTTCTTTTTTCAGTGTTATGGGTTGGTAGCATCAATGGTCTTCGTGAAAACCTGTTACGACGATGGCCTGCTCAACAGGATCTTTCGTTTCCCACCACTTCGGCTCATGGGCAATGTATCGTATTCGTTCTACCTCATGCACGTGATCGCCATCGCGTGTATGACAAAGTGGTTTTTCGGCAATTCTCAGGGGATGTCGGAAACGCTGCGAATGATCGGCTATTTTGGGATCGGTTTCCTCACAGCTCTCCTTTTCAGCATTATTCTTTTTGGTGTAGCCGAAAGGTGGTACTTCAGCCTAAACCTGAAAAAGTGAACTGGTGAAGGGTTGTGCGGCCGGGGAGCGCTAGCCCAGTTTTACCCCCGTAATTCCAGCCTCGTCAATTGCAGTCTTCAGCCTCCCATCAACCCAAGTCTGCGCCATCCAACTCGGCCGCGAGAGTCGCAGCAGGGACACACCGCAAAGGATCGGATCAGCGTCAACACCGTCCTCGATATCCTGACTGCTGGCCGCCTTTCGTAATGACTCCGGATGTGGCAGGAGAAGGAAAACGTATCCCTCCAACGGCTTCTTCTTGTGCAATAGCGGGACATTGTAGACCCGGTGAGGGGGCAGCTTGAACTTTTGCAAGAGTTCTAGGAACCGGGAGCTTATCAGGTGCCCACAATTCGGGATTGGTGCCGAACTGATCAAGTCCGTCGGTCTGGCACGTCGGTCAAGGACCACGGTATTGAAATCGGGTTCAAAATCCGGGAACCCCTCGCCCAGCATCACGGGAAGCAACTTGTAAATCGATCGGGGCCCGTCGTAGTCGTAGGGCTTGAGCATTTCTTGGTGCTGGGGATAGGTCTTCCCAACACCTTCTGTTGATGCACGCAAACAAAACCGCGGCTTTCGCACGATAACGGCTCCTGGTCCCTACGCTGGAAGTAGTTGAGGCCCTACACTGAGAGTAGTTGAGGCCGAACATCGAACTACGTGCCCAAGTCCGGTTCAGCCCGGGGTTCAATATACCCAATGCATGCGCGCTTTACCTCGGCCAGCACCCAAGACGAGAACGGGTGAGATCCGGGATCGCCCGGCGTGACGGCGGCGACTTCGATCACTAACTGCGCACACAGCCATGCTTGGTATGGTTCCGGCGGACGCACCCCACCCGGATCGTGGTCCGCTGCGAGCAACTCGTCCAGCCCCGACATCTCGAATTCAACGCCACGCCGGACGCGGGTGATGACAGAGAACGGGCCTTCTCCGTCGGCCATCGGAAGATACGCAACCTCGTCCATGTGCCGGGCCATAGCCGCATCACGGTAGAACAATAGGCAACCCCGCCCGACGGGCAGCCGCTCCGTCGGTATGCCCGAAAGCGGCTCTGGGCCGGTCGTTCGATCACCGAACCATTCCACCAGCGCGCCCGGCCAGCGGGCGAGGGTTGCGACCCGGACGCGAGCAAACACATCACGCGGCTGGGTGAAGGTGAAGACAACCGAATCCCAGCCAGTGATCTCCACCGCGAGTGCCCTCCGAGGCCAACGACAAGGAATCTAATCGGAACGGTCCAAACCGAGACTCTCCGCCACCACCGCAACTTTTATCAAGGACATATGACGGTTCGGCATCGTCACTGTCACTGCAATCAACTTGGCCCGTCTTCCCGCGGATCGCTAGTAGGAAGCACGGGTGGAGTGCTTAGCATTTTGATGATGTGGCGCGCTAAGTGATCCTTGATCTCTCGGTGGCGCGGAACAGGCTGAGATACTCCGGTGATTGAGTTGCGATACCAGTCGTGCTTGCCGCCATGACGGACCAAACTACAACCAAGTCCTTCGATTGCACGGACCAAGTCCACGCGCTTCACGAGATCACCAGATCATCGACTTTGCGAACCTCTGGAATCTGTCCACCACTCAAATCTGCGTAAAGATCGCGCAGGTGTTCCTTCAGTTCATCAAGTGTCTCGCCTTGTGTCCAGTAGTCCGGGAAATCTTGGAGGTAGCCCAGCCAAGCCTCACCCTCCTGCCAGTAGACGTACTTAACCGTTTGCATCGGTTCGACTCCTCAGTTGGCGAGTGACGACTTGGCTGGCCGCGAAGGCAAGACAGGCGCGAATGTCGTCTTCGGTGAGTTCAGGAAAATCGGCGAGTAGCTCCGGAACAGTCATGCCGCCGGCGAGGTACTCCAGGACGTCGCGCACGGTGATCCGCATCCCGCGGATGCACGGCTGACCGCTACGCTTTCCTGGCTCGATCGTAATGAGGTGCGTAAAGTCCATAATCGAAGTCTAGCCAACGATCAGCGCGAGGTCAACCGAGTGACACGCGCCCGTAGTGCTCTCGGTCGGTGTTAGGTTCGATCCGACGTTTTTCTCAATCACTGCTCGGACCACGGCTCAAGTAACCGGGCTTCCGGGCGTGACCCCAAATAGCTGCTTGGTGCTATCCATATAATTAGCGCTGAAGTCTCAACTTGCCTTCTGCTGTCGCGAAGATTATCCACGGAGACGTTATGCGCAGTCAACTTTCTCTCCTCTCCTTGTTGGTGTTCTTCGGTTCCGTACATGCTGCCGATCGGCCAAACCTCATCGTAATGATGACCGACGATCAACGCGCAGATGCCATGAGCTGTGCCGGAAATTCCATTCTCAAAACACCCAATATCGATCGCATCGCCAGAGACGGTGCTCGCTTCAAAAACATGTTCGTCACCAATTCGCTCTGCGCACCGAGCCGGGCTTCATTGATGACGGGGCTTTACTCGCATACTCATGGAGTTCGAGATAATACGCCGCAGCGTCCGAATGTCCCCCTGGCCATTCCTTTCGTGTCCGATCATCTTCGGCAGGCGGGTTACGAAGTCGCTTTTTGCGGCAAATCGCATGCTCCCAAAGCGTTCCGCGATCGGCAATGGGATTATTATTTCGGCTTCAAGGATCAAGGCAACTATCTGAAACCGATGATCGCCGAAGGAACCGACGGCAAGGATATTCTCTATCCCGGCTGGATGGATGATGTCGTCACCGAACATGCCATCAACTGGATGAAGAAGAAGCGCGAAAAGCCTTTTGCTCTGTTCCTGTTCTTCAAGGCTCCCCATCGAAGCTGGAGTCCGCCTCCTCGCTACAAGAACTTGTTTTCCGACGTCAAGATTCCCAAGCCCGAACTGTGGGACGCCGACCGCAAATTGAAGCCCAAAGCCTTTGCCGATGCCGATAATGTCATCGGCTCCGCCAATCACAAAGATGTTCCGGACCTCGATCACTTTTTGAAGGATTATTATCGCTGCATTACGGGCGTCGACGATAATGTCGGCAAAGTGCTGGATACCCTCAAAGAGATGGGCCAACTCGATAACACGGGGATTCTGTATACCTCCGACAACGGCTTTTTTGCGGGAGAATGGCAAGCCTTCGACAAACGCTTCATGCATGAACCATCCATCCGCGTACCGATGCTGATACGCTATCCAAAAGTCTTCAACGCCGGTTCTACACCCGAGCAAATGGTGCTGAACATCGACATTGCTCCCACGCTGCTCGATCTGGCCGGTGTACCGATTCCCCGCGAAATGCAAGGCCGGAGCATGGTTCCACTCGGAAAGGGTGAAGTCAAGGACTGGCGCAAGGATTGGTTGTACGAGTACTACGAATATCCCGGGCCCCACAGCGTCCGCAAAAATCGCGGCATTCGAACCGATCGGTTCAAGTACATTCACTACTACGAACGGCCGGAAGAGTTTGAGTTGTATGACCTGGAAAAGGATCCGATGGAGAAGGTCAACTTATACGGCAAAGCGGAATATGCTGAGGTCGCCAGGAAACTGCGAAATCGACTGGAAGGACTGCGGGAGGAAACGGGCGATAGGTAGGGCATCGAACTTTCGTTTGAAGTTGAACTATTCTCATCAAAATGTTGCACATAAATCTTCTGCGAATCCGTTTGGATCGACTCGATAGTCCAGCGAGAAAATGCCGATTATTCAGGATGTACGTCGATAGGCCCTCCATTTGACGCGAGCGCTTCAAGCAAACTTCACCGTAGTGCTCTGTCAAGGCTAAGAATTGGGGTTGGCAAGCGCGCAAATGTGCTGCGTAGCCGCGTTCGCGCAGAACGCGGGGGCTTGAAGGGTCAACATTCAGGTGATTGCCCTCGGAAGGTTGCCCGCGTTCTGCGCGAACGCGGCTACGGCGGCGAATTGTCCGGCGTTTTAAGCGAGTTCCAAAATCACCAACCCCAAAATTAAGCTTTGACAAGGCAGTAGCCTATTTTGGGACACTGGGAAGGATAGCATGCCACCGCCGAAATGCGATCGACTCATCAAATGGGGGATGCTGGCATTTCTGCTCTCGACGGCGGGCTGCGCAAGTATCGATGTGCCGAGCATGACTCCGGAGTTGAATCCGCCGGTTTATTTTGGGGCAGGTTCAAGCGAATCCCTGGAGGAGGAAAGCAAGGAACAGGATAATCCAAATGCAGCTGTTCGGATGAGTTCCCATCAGTCTGAGCCGCAGGCAGATCCATCCGTTGTGCAATTTGCTCAAGACAAAAGGGATGAACTTGCACCCGGAGACAAAGGCGATATCAAGCCACCGCAACTGAAAAGCCCCGAACCCGTTGCCGGCCCCAAAGCCCCGACGGTCAAAGCCATTACGCTCGATCGTGCCATCAATACTACTCTTATTGCCGATCCGAGACTGCGCGTCGGGTTTGAGTCGATCAACCAGGCCAATGCAAATTTGCTCACGGCTTCGCTTCGACCCAATCCATACCTCTTTACCGACGCCCAGCTTTTGCCGCTGACGCGCCCATTTGTCGTCGACCAAACGGGTGGACCACCGCAGGCCGATGCGCTGTTGAGTTACCCGATCGACTGGTTTCTCTTTGGCAAGCGTGCTGCCAACATGGCCGCAGCGAACATGGGAGTGAGGGTTTCCCAGGCGGCGTACAACGATCTCATTCGTCGGCGCATGACGGAAACCGCAGTCTTCTTTTACGATGTCCTGGAAGCCAAAGCGCTGATGGGGCTTGCCGGAAAAGATGTCGCTTACTTCGAGCAAGTCGAGGCTATTACCAAAAAAGCCGTGCTTGCCGGCGGCCGGTCCGATGTTGACTTGAAGCGAGTCGAGCTCGACTTGCTCAACAGTAAAAGAGCCTTGCGGGATACGGAGTTGCTGCTGGTCACCGCACAAGCTCGCCTTCGAGCGGTGATGGGTCTGGAAAACTCCGACGCAAGTTTTGATGTCGATGGGAATTTGCAAGCCAAACTGAGCGCGGAGCCGATCTCGGCAACAGAAGCGTACCAAGTCGCGGTGGACAATCGGCCCGACCTTGAATCGGATCGACTGCGGATCGCCGAGGCTATTGCCCAGGTCACGGCAGAGAACCGGAAAGCCTATCCTGACGTGACTCCCCACATCGGAGTGACACGTCAATTTCAGGGCAAAGCGATGGGTATGCCCGATGCGAATTCCTACGAAATTGCCCTGACCACCACCCTGCCGTTTAGCAATCGCAACCAGGGGAATCGCAGCAGGGCGATGTCGGTGCTGGCACAAAGACGTTACGAATTGCAGGCAAGTTTGGTCAATTTGCGAGCAGAAATCGAACAGGCTGCGCAAGCCTTTCGCACGGCCTACCAAAATGCGACTTCGGTTGCCGAGGAGCAACTCAAACTCGCCACCGAAGTCCGCGACAGCTTGAATAAAAGCTACGCAGCAGGCGGCAGTCCCCTGATTGACGTTCTCGACGCCGAACGCAACTACCGCGATACATATCGAACGTATATCACGGGCCGAGCCAATTACTGGCGAGCGCTTCACAAACTCAATTCCGCCATCGGGAAACAGGTAGTGAAATAACCACTCTCTTTATGAATCCACGTCTGGACTGCTTATGATCCATTGTTGCGTCTGCGGACAATTACTGCACTTGGCCGCTTCGCGCAAATGCTGAAAGTTTCGTCTACACCCAAGACAGAATGCGGAATCTTGACTGTCTTGCGAAACTTTCTTCCTCGAGACGTGTTCAATTCAATATTCTAATTCTCATCAGCCAAATCACGACTCAGCGGAGCAGCCTATGAAACTCATCCAGGGAAACCGGCTTGGTGGCGGATGGAAGGCCGGAATGTTTATTCTTGCCGCAATTACAATGGGCTGTTTCGTTTCGAGTTCGGCGAACGCACAACGATTGCCTCGTGGGCGCAGCAAGCCGCGATGAAAAAGCAAGCCCAGGGCGCGTCCAATCAACAGTTGATGGCAGCCATTCAGACTCTGCAATCGGTTAAGCTCACTTTGGAAAAGGCAGATCACGATTATGGCGGTCATCGCGCTGCAGCGGTTAAGGACATCGCAAAAGCCGAACAGCAGCTGCTCCGAGCACTTCATGCTCATCAAAAGTTGGGGAATGCCGGCAAGGTTCCGGCGATGGGAGAACCCCAGGCTCTTTCGAATGCCCAATTGGCACAAACCATCCCGGTGTTGAGCAACACCATCACATTGCTCGGCAGTGCCAATCACGATTACGGCGGCCATCGTCAGAAGGCGATCCAGGATTTGCAAGCGGCAATCAACCAATTGCAAGTGGCCCTGAAGTCCGCAAAACAACCGAAACAGAACAAGAATTTAGCAAGATAATCGTCGAGTGAAAGCGCAGCGGGATATTGCTCTGCGACTCCAACTCTAGAGTTTCCGGATTCATTCTGGCACCAGTTTCCGAAATAAAACAGGAACGGGTGCAACCAATTCCAACCTTTCACCAGTCACTGGGTGCGTGAAACACAATCGCCAGGCGTGTAGATAGAGTCTTCCAACAGGGTTTGTTCGTGCGCCGTACTTCAGATCGCCCACGATCGGGGTGCCGCGGTCTGACATGTGAACGCGAATCTGGTGTTTTCTGCCGGTGTCGAGCTGTATTTCAACCCGGCAAAAATCGCCTTTCGACTTCAAAACTCGGTAATGGCTGACGGCCAATTGAGAATCGCGTCCAGGTGGTGCACTATAGACTTTTAGACTTGAGCTTTCGACCAAATAACTGCGAATCGTGTCACTCGCAGGCTGGGGAATACCCTCGACAATGGCTACATAGCACTTCTCCGTCTGTTGCCATGCCGTTTGCAATTGCTCCTGAATTTCGGCAGACTTTGCCAACAGCAGCAAACCCGAAGTTTCCCGATCCAGGCGATGAACCACAAAGGCGCGACCTGCTCGCTTCGTTGACTGCTTTCGCAAGTAGTCGTTGACGAGTTGATGAGCAGTTCCGATTTTCTGTTTCTCCGTTCCGATGCTTAACATCCCCGCTGGCTTATTTACCAAGATCAGCGCATCGTCTTCAAAAACGACTGGAATACCTGCTCGTTCCAGCAACCCAGCAGCACTCGGTTGCGGCTTTCCCACACCGACGACATCTCCGCAGTTGAGCGGGTGATCGAACTGGCTCACGGCCACTCCGTTCACGTCGACGCATCCCCACCGAAGCAGTTCCTTTACCCGGCTGCGCTTCATCGGTGCCAACACACGCAACAGATACTCCAGCAGGTATGAGGGCTGTTCGGGCCGAAATTCTCGCCGCAATGCGAATTGTTTGCCAGGATCGGCCATTGCCAACGCTCCAACCTTATACCACCCTTTTCGCTGGTAGGAGAAACGGGCCAGTGCCTTGCTTACTCTACGAATCATTCGCGAATTACGAAGGGATTTGCGGTTTCGCATTTTCCCAATCGCGAGCCTGCTTCATAAACTCCCTACATGAAAATTGCTTACCTCACCAATCAATATCCTCACGTTCGGCACACCTTTATCCGCCGTGAGATTGTCGCTCTCGAAGTGCATGGGGTTGACGTAGCACGATTTTCCATACGCGATGCAGGGCGAGATCTCGTGGATGTAGCGGATCAGGCAGAATATCAGAAGACTCACGCTCTCTTGGCCGAAGGAAAACTTCGGCTCCTCTTCGCCTGGATTGCAACCTCGACGACCCGGCCGATTCGGTGGTGTCGTGCTCTAGCCTGGACGTTTCGCCTTGGACGACGATCCGATCGCGGCATCCTTCGGCATCTTATTTATTTCGCCGAGGCCTGCCTGCTTCGCAAACGGCTGCAACAGGCAAATGTAACCCATCTGCATGTCCACTTTGCTACGAACCCGGCTGCGGTGGCGCTACTCTGCAAGGTGCTGGGCGGTCCTGGATACAGCATTACGGTTCACGGGCCGGAAGAATGGGATCGTCCGGAAGCGCTATCGCTGAAGGCGAAATACGAGAATGCCGATTTTGTTGTCGCCGTCAGCGATTTTGGACGCTGCCAGGTGTACCGCTGGACCTCCTTGAGCTATTGGCCCCGCGTTCATGTCATCCGCTGCGGCGTCGATGAAGCCTACCTGACGATGGTTCCCGAACCCGTACCCGAAACTCGACGACTGGTCCTGATTGGCGGACTGGTTGAACAAAAAGGCCATCTGCTGCTGGTGCAAGCCCTGGCGCGTGTGGCGAAAGCGGGACACGATTTTGAGATGATTTTCATAGGGGATGGTCCGCTTCGTCCTGTGATTGAAGAAGAAATCCGCAAACATGGACTCGAAGAAAAGATTCACCTCACCGGCTGGCAGAGCAATGCGCAAGTGCGCGAACATTTGCGAGGCGCGCGAGCGCTGGTCATGCCAAGCTTCGCCGAAAATCTTCCTGTGGCAATGATGGAGGCGCTGGCAATGGGCCGGCCCGTTCTCGGAACTTATATTGCGGGCGTACCGGAACTGGTCGAAAATGGCGTCACGGGTTGGCTCGTTCCTGCCGGAAACATTGTCGCGACCGCTGAAGCCGTGCAACGAATTCTGGCGACACCGACCGATCAGCTTTCGGCCATGGGCAGGGCGGGCACGACCTTGGTGCGGACGATGCACGATGCCAACCAAGAAGCAGCCAAGCTGCTGGAATTGTTTCGCTCGAATGGCGATAGCGAAACCTCGACTGGTAACGTAGGATAAATCCCCAAAGAACTCACTCGTCGGTTACTCCGGCTCGTTGACATTGGCTGAATTCTCTTCTTCAACAACGGATATTCTCATGGATGTCGCCGCTCCCCCGGCTACAGTCGATCGTCGTTTCCCTTTCCCTTCAGCGCTTTCAGGTCCGCTTCTTGGCCTGGTCGGCGTGATGCTCTTTTTCACAGTCCTTATCGGAATTAACGGCGAACTGGCCTCCTTCATCAGCTACGGCAACGTGCGTGTACTCGTACACGAAGGGACGATTCCCGGCGTATTGGCTCTGGGAATGCTGCTCGTAATTATCACTGGCGGGATCGATCTAAGTATCGGCGCGGTCGTTGCCCTGGTCACCGTAATCACCATGCGAGTGTACATCCTGGCCTATCACTGGCAACTCCCAGTTGCCAGCTTGCTTGCCGTGCTTGCGGGCGTTTTGACCGGATGCTTTGCGGCTTCATCAACGGCAACGTCATCACCCGGCTCAAACTGCCTCCGTTCGTGGTCACACTCGGAATGCTCAGTATCGCACGCGGATCGGCCATCTGGATTGCCGAGCGATCCCCGATCGCTTTTCCTGTGAACGGCCGGCCGGAATGGGTCGAAATGCTGGGGAAAAGTCAGGTATATAATCCCGGCTTTGTGAGCCTTATTCTCTTGGCGATTTTGGTGGCAGGATTGTTGCGCTCCACCGTTCTGGGCCGACACATTTTCGCGGTTGGTTCCAATGAAGCAACGGCCCGGCTCTGTGGGATTTCCGTCGAGCGAACCAAGGTTTTGGTTTATACCCTCTCCGGTCTGTTCAGCGGCTGGGCCGGAGTGTTGATGTTTGCCCACGGCGATTGCGGCAATCCGAGTGCAGCGGAGGGCTGGGAACTGATCGTCATTGCTGCCGTCGTGATTGGTGGAGCGAGTCTCACCGGAGGAAGAGGAACTGTTATAGGCACAATGATCGGCGTGTTAGTCCTGGGGTTATTGGAAAATGGCGTAACCTTGTGTAACGTACCCGTGGAGATCAAATACATCCTGATTGGCGTGATTATTCTGGCCAATGCAGCGTTGAGTCGAGCCAATCGATCTTCCGGGAAATAACAAAAAATGATCCGTTGATTGGTCAAATTCGTTGACCCGGCAAGCTGGGCAGAGCGAGAACTTGCCGCGTCGCCATTTCACCATTTCAAATACCAAAAGTGTAACGCAGTTCCCATCGTTCCATCGAAAGTTTACATTGCAAGGCTGCCGATTATTAGATGGTTCGTTGACTCGAACCGGGTGAGGCGATCGTGCTATGGTTCACGCGACCCAAGGTCGGCCCGGGTTGACGATGCCTTGGCACCAGCTGGGAGTGTCTAATGAAGGTAACCGTGTGTATCCCGACCTGGAACGGCGAACGGTATCTCGCCGAGACCTTGTGCAGTGTCTTGGCACAGAGTTATGAAAACTTTGAATGCCTCGTCGTGGATGACGCCTCGACTGACCACACACTTGACATCGTTGATACTTTCAAAGATTCTCGAATCCGGCGTCACGTGAACCCAAAGCAACTGGGCATCGCGAGAAATTATCAACACTGTCTGGAACTGGCCTGTGGGGAATACATCAACGTATTCCAGCAGGATGACGTGATGGTGCCCGACAATCTGGAGCGCAAACTGGCAGTCCTCGATGCCGACCCCAGCATCAGCTTCGTCCACTCCAGCGCAGAATTACTAACTTCTTCTGCCGGCTCGGCTGAAGTCATTGCTTGCTATGCTCCAACCGACCAGGTTCTCGACGGCAATCGAATGTTCCGCGAACTGCTCCTGACCCAGAACCACATCTGTAACCCCGCAGTCGTCGCTCGACGGCAAATGATGCTCGACGTCGGCGGCTATGACGCTGAGGCAGACTATACTTGCGACTACGAAATCTGGATGAAGATGTGCGTCAATCGGCGTGTCGGGTTTGTCGCGGAACCTCTGGTGAAATACCGCTGGCACGAGACAAATTCCACGCAAAGGTTCACTACGGGAATTCGCAAGAAACAGTTCAATCGCGCTCGAAACGAGGCGATGCGATTCTACCAGTTGACCAGCATTCATAACGATGCGGACCTGATGCGCTTTGCCCTGGATCAAGTGTTGGTATTCGATTCCTGGGAAACCGAGTTGCTACAGCGCAACGCTTGGCTGGAGTCGCAAGCCACCAGCTGGCAACATACCGCAGAGGATCTCTCCCGACGGTTAGAAAACTCCGTGAAAGAATGGGCCGCGATGGAAGAACACTTGCGCCGCGAACTGGAACGGAGCGAGCATGCACTGGCACATATCGCGAATTCACGGATCTGGTGCTTGGCCTTGAAACTGCGTTCTCTCTTCGGTCTTCGCCGGCTTACCCATTAACGACGAACGCGGGTTTCTTATCGACGATGGCAAGGATGAATGGCCTGGTCGGAGGGAAGTGCTATGAACGGAATCGAGCCGGCAACGACAAAAAGTCTTCGTGTGTTGTTCGTGTGCTTTGCGGACAGTTCTCATTCCCATTCGTGGATGGATCTGCTGGCAAACTCCAATATCCAGGCACGAGCGTTTGCAGTCATGGTCCTGGGCGATGGATTGTTGGGCGGGATGTACGATCCGCAGCCCTGGAATCAGCCCATGTATGTCTGTGTTCCTCCCAAGGTACATCGTCCCGGAGGCATGGTTCGCTCGCTCTTCCCGGATTTGCCAGGAATGCGCCGGCTCGGTGAGTGGGCGGATGCGCTGGAATCTCAAGGCAAAATACCTCAAGCGGATCATCCAGCGGTGGAGACCACACATCGTTCACAGTCTGGCCGTCAAGCCGTCGGGAATTTTGACGTGGGAAGCGCTCCGTGAAATGCCTCGTGCCGCCCGGCCCAGGTGGATGGTTTCCGGCTGGGGCAGCGATCTGAATCTGGGCCTAGACATGCCGGAGGTTCGGGATCAACTGATCGAAGTTCTGCACCATTGCGATGGCTTCATTCCCGATTCTCGCCGCGACCTGGGCAAAGCGCTACGAGTCGGTCTCGACCCTGCAAAAGTGATGTCTTATGAGCCGATCCCCGGGCACGGAGGCTGCGATCCGAATGCCTTTCCCTTGCGTCGTGTCGATGTCCCCAACCGCGACGTGCTGCTGTTCATGAAGGCACTCGATACCGGCGTCAACGACGTGGGCAAGGTGCTTCAGGCAATACAGAATATCGAGCCCCATTTATCCGGTTATGAAGTTCACCTGACCATCTGCTCGCCTGAGACTCGAGCGATGGTGGAGAAACTTCCCATCTCGCTGCAAAAGCGTATGCATTGCCATCCCATGTTATCCGAACCGGACTTGAATCAGCTCTTGAGCCGGGCACGAGTGGTCGTGGCTCCCTCGACCAGTGATGGGACGCCGGTCGCCATGCTCGATGCCATGGCGGTCGGCGCTGTGCCGCTGTTCTCTCCGATCGAATCGATTACCGATTGGATCACGGATGGCGAGAATGGTTTGCTGGCCGAAGCGGGCGACGTGGACGGCATCAGTGCGGCCCTGCATCGAGCACTCACAGATGATGAACTGTTCCGACGGGCGGCGATCCTCAATCGCGCGATCATCCTGAAACGCGCGAACCGCGACACGATTCGCGAGCAGATGCTCGCGTGCTATCGCAACTTCGTATCGGGTGTTTCCGTGCCGCACGGCCTGGCGCGCGCTGCGTGATGGCGGTTCGGTTCTCCCGGCTTCCGATCAAGAGACCGGCATCTCTTTTCCATACACGCGTGCCGATTTCAAGCACGCTTCGAGAACCATTTGCGTCTTCAAGGCAATTTCACCCCAGGTTGGATCGAGTTGTCCCGACGACACGACCTCGGCAAAGGTTCGGATCATGTTTGTTTCCTGGCAGTTTGGCGAACTGTTGCTGTATTCGTGAACGGAGAAGTGTCGGGGATGACTTTCCATGTTGAAATCGCAACCTTGAACATTGAGAGTTGGAGCGTTCGCCGCAAATCCCACCGAACTACCGAAAAACGGCACCACAAAATCCTCGACGTGGAGATGCCCCTTGGTTCCGCTGACGTTCGCCCATTGATGGTTCTCGGTGATGAACGAGCAGTAGAAACCGGCGCTGACACCGGAAGGGAACAGTAACTCGCCGGAAAATTCGGTGGGCACAGGATCGCGGCTATCGGGTCTGCCATGTTGCGAAAGGATCCGTCCGGTAACCCGATTCGGCAGAACGCCTTTCATCGCCCAGAGCGAGAAACGGATGTTGTACCAGCCCAGATCTCCCAGGCTGCCGAGCGGCTCCAGCTCGCTGCTAACCCGGATGTTTTGGGCCATGAATTCCGCCCGCGCCATGAAGCTGAATGAACTGGCAATGCGCCGAAGTTCGCCGATGGAGTGGTCGTCGTTCAACACCTGACGCAAAAGCGGGAGCCGGCGCGAGTGCATGAACATGACGCCATCCATGAACTGCACCTTGTGCTTCCGGCATGCTTCGAGCATGGTGCGAAGATCATCGCACGTGACGGCACAGGGCTTCTCGCAGAGAATGTGCTTGCCCGCCGCTGCGGCCCGAATGACCCACTCTTTGCGGATGCCGGTCGGCAATGGGATATAAACGGCGTCGATATCCTTGCGCTCCAGCAACTCCTCGTAACTTCCGCAGGCGATGGGACTCGGTTTGAATGCTACGACCGATTGGCATTCGTCGATAAACTTCTGCGATCGGCCGGCGTCCCGACTGGCAACGGCGACCAGTGTGGAATTACCCGAATTGTGGATGGCTTTCCAGTTTTTGCGAGCAATGTTCGCGGTGCCCAGTATTCCCCAGCGGCAAGGTGGATGTGGCTGCATGGTACGGAACTTTCATGGTGTTAAGTGAAGGAGAGAAGAAGCATACCTGAAATTTATGGAGCGTGTTTCGAGCTGCCCACCTCGTTCCCCGGACTATACGCCGCGCATTCAAGCTTGCCTCACAATCCTGGAAAATCTTCAGGCTTCATCTTACCTTAAGGTTGTATCGCTATGCTCATAACGTGAAGAGATTTTTCGTGAAGAGATTTTGACTCGACTCTAAATCTTTCCTATTACGATTCTTGCACCCTCACAGGAGAAACTGAATGAAGCGAGTTTACCTCGGTTTATCGGCATTCATGGCTACCATGATGATTGTCGTGTCGGCAGCCTCGCAACCGCCTGAAGGAAAAGAGAAAAAAGGCCCGCCCGACTTCAAGAAAGACGGGCCACGCGGCTTTCAGATGGGCAAAGTATTACCTTCCTTTGTGCGCGACGAATTGGATCTCACCGATGAGCAGCAGAAGCAAATTGACAGTCTTGAAAGGGATGTGAAATCAAAACTTTCCAAGATTCTGACCGCAGCCCAAATTCAGAAACTCCAAACGATGCGTCCAAAGGGCCCGCCCGATTTCAAGAAAGGCCCACCCGATTTCAAGAAAGGCCCGCCCGATGGTAAGGATGGACCTCCCGACGGTAAGGGGAAAAAAGATTTCCCCTTCAAGAAAGACAAGGATGACTGACCGTTCCCAAAGCAAATGATGTGTGATCTTGAGGGAGGGTGGATTCCCTCAACTGTACTCCTCACGCAAAGCGTGAGAAGTACAGACCCAACCCGCCACACAGCGCCAGATGATTGGAATCCCATTTTCACTTTTTCCCTGCCAACCGATGCGAGTTCTTGTCGTCGAAGATGAACCCGAACTGATCAGCATTCTTAGCAAGGGATTGCGCGAAGACGGCTATGCCGTGGATGAAGCGGGCGATGGTCAAGAGGGTTTATATAAGGCCGTTACCTGGGAATACGATGCGATTATTCTCGACTTGATGTTGCCGAAGCTGGATGGTTGGAATGTATTGACCCAGCTTCGACACAAGCGAAAAACTCCCGTTTTGATCCTGACCGCACGAGACGCGATCAACGATCGCATTCGCGGTCTCGATGTCGGTGCCGATGATTATCTGGTTAAGCCATTCGACTTCCAGGAACTTCGCGCCCGGCTGCGAGCGTTGATCCGCCGCGGACTCGGTCAGGCATCTCCGCTACTTGCGATCCAGGGGATTGAGATCGATACACGCTCTCGAAAAGTGAGTTGCAATGGCGCAGAAGTCGTCCTGACCGCGCGCGAATACTCCATCCTCGAATTGCTCGCGCTTCGGCAAGGGCAGGTGATTAGCCGAACCGAGATTTATGAACATATCTTCGATGAGAAAGACGACACGATCTCCAATCTGCTCGACGTTCATATCTCGAATATTCGGAAAAAACTCGGAAAGAACCTGATAACGACCCGTCGGGGCCAAGGGTACGTGATCGATGGTTAAATCGATTCGAGGCCGGCTCCAACTCTGGTATGCTCTGGTTCTGATCCTCGTGATATCGGGGTTCGCCGGGATCTTGTACTTTCGCGCGCGAGCAGCAGTATACCGGGAAATCGATGCGCAGTTGGAAGGCTCCGCCCAGTATCTGGAAGCCACCTTGCGCGGTTTCCCACCTCACGAACTGGAATGGGCTCATTCTGAACCTCCGTTTCCATTTCCGAAGAAAGGCGGCAAGGATGGCTCCTCTCCGCCACCGAAAGGCGGCAAAGATGGCGGCCCGGGCCGCCTCCCATGCGAAGGACGCGCGAGCAGCTTCAAGCGGAACTGACCTTCCCGTCGGATTTGGATTCACCCTCAAAAAGGTTCGACCAATCCAAACTCTATTTCGGAGTTTGGCGCGGGGATGGAAGTCTCCTCAAGTCGGTTGAACTTCCATCCGATGCGCCTCGCCCCGAACGCGCTCTGCTTACCCGGTCATCACCGACTCATGTGATTCAGCGCGGCGAATTCCGCGAAGTAACGCTTCATGGCCCCCGCAATACAACGGTTCTGGTGGGAAGATCGACTCGCCGTGAGGAAGCAGAAATACGAGCGATGGCCTGGCAACTCGCCGGAGTCGGTTTGGGTGTGCTGAGTTTTGGATTGCTGGGGGGATGGTGGATTTCATCCCGTATCTTTCGGCCGATCGCAGCGATGGCGGCTACAGCATCGAAAATCTCGGCCACCGAGATGTCCGGTCGAATTGACTCTGAAAATGCGGATGTCGAACTTGCGGAACTGGCCGATGTTCTGAACGCCACCTTTGACCGTCTCCAAGAAGCCTTCGAGCGACAAGCCCAGTTTACCGCCGATGCATCCCACGAGCTGCGCACGCCCCTGGCAATCATCCGATCCCATGCGCAGCTGGCGCTCGAACGGCCTCGACCGCCGGAAGAATATCGCCGGACCCTGGAAGCCTGCTTCGCGCAGCGTCGCGAATGACTTCGATCGTTGACGGGCTGCTGACTCTCGCTCGAATGGATGCCGGCTCATTCGGTTATCAGACACAACGCCTGAGACTCGATACCCTCGTGACAGAAGCAGTGAATTTATTGCAGCCTTTGGCAATGGCCCGAGAGATTACAATCTCTGCTAAACTGTGTGAAGTTGAAGTCGAAGGTGATCCCAGTGCGTTGACGCAAGTGATTGCCAATCTGCTGAGTAATGCCATTCAGTACAACCGGCCTCAGGGGACTATCGTCGTTCAGCTCCAGATTGCGGACACTTCCGCCCTTCTGAGGGTAAGCGATGCGGGTGCCGGCATCCCCGAAGAAGATCGGCCGCACATTTTTGAACGATTCTACCGAGTCGACAAGGCGCGCTTCCGCGCTTTGGGCGGAACCGGTCTGGGGCTTGCGATCAGCAAAAAGATCGTCGAGTCGCAAGGCGGCACCATTGGTTTTGAGTCGAAGGTTCAGGAAGGTTCTACCTTTTGGGTGCGCTTGCCCTGTCTTGGACCTGAATGATGCCAATTCCTTTGAAATTCGCCCTTTCAGTCTTCTTGGACAGATCGTAAGAAATTCACCAACCTCTCCGATCTTCCCGAGTTATTTACTTCCGACATACTGAACTGGGTATTGCATCCCTGGAGTTGCCATGTCTTTCGCAGAACCCATCGACTCTCGCGTTACATCGGTTACGCGCCGACATCTACTCAAAGCGCTGGCTGCCGTGGGCATTAGTAGCGAAGTGTTTCAGCGGGCTGTCGTCGCGCAAGCTGAAAAATCGTCGAAGATTACCGAGGAAATGATTCATCAGGCCGAATGGATCTCGGGGGTCAAACTATCGGAGGATGCGCGAAAATCGATCCTTGGAGCTGTGACTCGGGCCGTTCGGGATTTTGAAGCGATGCGCAAGATACCGTTGCCGAACTCGGTCCCTCCTGCACTTACTTTTGTTCCGGGTCCGTGGCTGTCTGCGCCGGACCTCCCGCCCAAGAATCGCGTTGAACCTATTCACAACGCGATTCCCAAACGTCCGGAATCGGAGGAAGATCTCGCCTATTTGCCCGTGACCGCACTATCTGCGCTGCTGCGTGCCAGGTTGATTTCCTCTGTGGAACTTACCAAGCTCTATCTCGCTCGTCTGAAAAAATTCGACTCTATTTTGAAATGCGTCGTCACCCTGACCGAAGAACTCGCCGTCAAGCAGGCGGAACGAGCCGATCAGGAAATCGCCGCGGGCCGTTATCGCGGGCCGCTGCACGGCATCCCCTGGGGAGCAAAGGATTTGATTTCCTATCCGGGGTACAAAACGACCTGGGGGGCTGCACCCTACAAGAGCCAGGAGCTGGACACCAAGGCAACCGTGGCGCGAAAGCTGGAAGAAGCAGGCGCGGTTCTGGTCGCCAAGCTGACGCTGGGTGCCCTGGCGATGGGCGATATGTGGTTTGGCGGCATGACTCGCAATCCCTGGAATATCGTGCAAGGATCGAGCGGCTCATCAGCAGGATCGGCATCCGCTGTCGTCGCCGGACTGGTCGGTTTTGCGATCGGCAGCGAAACCCTGGGAAGCATCGTGTCTCCCTGTACCCGCTGCGGTGCGACGGGACTTCGACCCACCTTCGGCCGGGTTAGCCGATTCGGGTGCATGACCCTCGCGTGGACGATGGACAAACTGGGCCCCATTGCGCGATCGATCGAAGACTGCGCCTTGATTTTTGGAGCTATACACGGTGCCGATCCCCAGGACAGCGCCGCGGTCGACCGACCATTCTCATGGCCGCTTCGGCGCGATCTGCGCTCTCTCAAAGTCGGCTATGTCGAAGGGCGAAAGGATCGTCCGGAGTTGAAAGTGTTGCGCGAACTGGGAGTTCAACTCGTCCCGATCACCTTGCCGGAGAAATATCCGCTCTCAGCACTGATTACCATTCTTAACGTGGAAGCCGCGTGTGCTTTCGACGACCTGACTCGACGCGGAATTACGGAAGGACTGAATTCCTGGCCGACCACATTCCGAAGCGGACAGTTCGTGCCTGCGGTCGAGTATCTCCGAGCCAACCGCATTCGCACTTTGCTGATGCAGGATATGGCGAAGGTAATGGAACAGGTCGATCTCTATGTTGGGGGGGACGATTTGCTGATTACCAACCTCACCGGACACCCAACTGCGGTTCTGCCCGAAGCATTTCGAAAATCGGGCGATGCGATTCGGCCAACGGCGATCACATTCACAGGCCGGCTCTATGGAGAAACCGAATTGCTGGCGGTGGCACATGCGTATCAGCAAGCCACCGGGGTTCATCTGAAACGACCACCTCTTTGAAAAATGACAAGGTGACAAGGTGACACAGTAGTTGCAAATTTCTTGTTGGTCGAGGTTTTGGGCATGAAAAACGCATGGTTAGTCTTGATAAGGACTTACGATCTCTTAACAGGAGGTTACCATGCGTTTCATTCATTCTCGCTATTACGCGCGGCAATTACAAGATCGAACGACCGACTTGTTACTACGCCGCCTCCAACTGCCCGATTACTCCTCACACTGTACTGCAACCACTTTGATCCGCTCCTTATTGCTGGCCGCAGTCGCTGCGGTTTCCATTGCGGCCGTTGTCACCCTGCGTTCCCGAAGACCCTCGCGCGAAACCTTGCGCAAGGCCGCATTAGCGACGTTGCCGGACTACGAGCACCTCCAACGTCTCATTCCCGAGTTGCTCCGTGCCGACTTGCCCCGTCGGATCCGTCGGCTGGCTCGCCGACAATGAGGTTCCAAGAAGCGTCGACGCTTTCCGATTGCCATCGACCTGCATGGCGAGGTCTATTACAAACGCAACCAGTCGCCGCCCGAACATGCCCGCAAGGGCAAACGGGTCGGAGGCACCAACTATGGCCATTGCTATGGCACCGCTTCCTTGTTGTTGAAGGGACAGTATTACATCATCGCTCTGACTCCTTATCAACCACGCGAAGCTCTGGTCGAGGTTGTCAAACGACTGCTCCGTCAGACCCAAAAATGCGGTTTTTCCCCGAAATTCGTACTGTGCGACCGAGCCTTCTGGTCCGTCGCGGTGTTCCGGTATCTCAAACACGCTCACTATCCCTTCCTAACACCGGTGCTGTCGCGTGGCAAGAAGATCGATGCGCCAGGCGGTCCCACAGGAACGCGAATTTTCTTCTACGATCACCCCCGTGGCCGCTACGCCTACCGCATGGAAAATCGAAAACGTCAGGGGGTTTGGCTGACCATCGTGGTCAGCCGCCATAATCGCGGTGGTCGGAAAGACCAACACGGTCGGTATGCTTGGGTCTATGCCATATGGGGCATGGCGATTTCAACCATTCAAGGCGTGGAGGAGTGTTACCGCCATCGCTTCCGGATCGAGTCGAGCTATCGATTGATGGAGGAAGCACGGGGACGAACCAGCAGTCGCAATGAAGGCTTGCGCTTGTGGTATATTGTGCTGGCAGCGTTGATGGTGAATGCCTGGCTGGCCTTACGTTGGGAAATATCCCGTCAGAGATTGAAAGGAACCCACGACTGGTGTTGGCTAAACCACATGGTGAAACTGTGCGCGTCACTGCTGGCGCAAGAAACGGACGACGAACCGAGAGGGACGCCCTCAATGCATGTGCCACTGCTACAATGACTTAAGGTGAAACGGGCGAAGTCGCAAGTTTTGCAACTACTGTGTCACTTTGTCACCTTGTCACCTTGTCATCCTGCTAGCCGGATTCAAGTTGGGGGAACTTTGCGGCCGATACCGGATGTAAGGGAAATTCGGATTCTCCTGTCCGGGATCAGGTGACTCATGACCATTGGCACGAGACTACATCTCGATGGCGTACGATCCGTGAAGAATAGTCATGTCTTTTGTTCCTGGCGTTCCTTGCTGAAAATAGCCGTTTCCATTGGGTTTCTAGCGCAAGGTTCGGGTTGTACGCGCGTCTTTTATCGTAACCAGGCAGACAAGGAAGTCGCGGAGATTCTGGCCGACAAGGATAAATACGCAGCATGGAAGATCAATGAATTTCACGTTTACCCCGATCCGTGCGCCCGTTTTGCCGACCCCAGCGACCCGGATCATCCGCCCAAACCGCCCGACGATCCTGCAGCGTATGACCTGGCTCCCAATCCGCAGAAGGCTGGAAAAGCAGGTGTCAAGCGCCTTGAGGGCGATGGCTATCTCCAATTGATTGCCAAATGGGACCGGGAAAACCGGGAAAAGCAGGCTCGTCGACTACTCGAGGAAGAGCAAGAAGATACCCTGCATAGCTCCGCCCCCGGCAACCAGGACTCGGAGATCAAGCCGGCGTCGGCAATGATGGAATTTGCCGATGGCCCTGCAATGAACGCGCCCAATACGACCACGGATATGCGGCCGGATGCAACGGGGCGCACCTCGCTCGACATCCTCGGCCGGCCCACCTTCCTTCTGACCCTTGACCAGGCAGCGGAACTTGCGATGATCAATGCCCGCGAATTTCAGGATGCTCGGGAAAATCTTTACCTGGCCGCCTTGCCGGTGACCCAGGAACGATTTTCGTTCTCGACCCAACTGTTTGCAGCATCCGAAGCGGTTCGCGATTACTCTGGTGCTTCGGCAACGAATTCGGGTTCAAGTGGTGCCAGCGTCAAGAACACAAGCGGATCGATGAGCAACAACTGGAGCGTGAACAACGGAACCGGTTTAAGCAAAGTGCTGCCTACCGGGGCGCTTCTGCTGCTCAATTTTTCCAACCAAACGGTGTTTGATTTTCTCAACCCAAAGCAAACTTTCAGCGCCACCTCGTTGAACTTCAATGCCATCCAGCCCTTGCTGCAGGGCGGCGGCTTTGCGGTGACGCTGGAGTCGCTCACTCAGGCGGAACGGAACCTTCTGTATCAGATCCGGACCTTTGCCCGCTTTCGCAAACAATTGTATGTGGAAATTGCCAGCAACAGCGGCGGCAGCATCAACGGCGCTTCGTATCAGCCGGTCGGTGTATTGTCCAGTGGCGGCTCGGCGAGCAGCGGTCTGGGTGGCTCAGGACTCACACCGGGAGCGATCCCATCTTTTTCGAGTACGCTCTCCGGCTCTCCTCTGCCTCCGGCCAGTCCGGGATCATTGAATCTCGCTGCTGCAATCACTCCTGCACCCTCCGGTTACCTGAATACGATGCTGGAAAGCATCCAGATCTACATCGACAAGGAGAATATCGCGGTTCTCACGACGATCCTCGAACGTTATCGAGGATTGCTGGAAGGCGACGTGGTCGGGCCGTTGCAGGTCCAAAATGTCGAGCAACAGTTGCTCACCGGTCGCTATACCCTCTTGAACGACCAGCAGCAATATCTGGATGCCGTCGATGCCTTCAAGATCGAAATCGGCGCGCCGATGCGCCTCAACATCGAGATGGATGACTCCGTACTTCGGCCCTTGATGAACCAGTATCGGCGCTCGCGCGCGATCATCGAGTCCGAACAAAAGGATGTGATGGACGCCTCCAAACTCATCCCCCTGGAGAAAGTTCCCGATGTGCGTGCGGAGTTTCGCCGGCTCTTCGAGAACGCCCGAACCGCGAAGGGAACCGAGTTCCGCAGCAAGATTCGCTCCAGACTGGAATCCTGGGAGAAGATGTCCGATCAGGAACTGAAGAATCGACTGGAAGAGATTCGCAAAGAGACACAAAAGATATTGAACATGCAGGCAGACCTCCTGCAACAGGATCGCCCTCCCAATGCCAACGACCAAATACGCCTAAAGGAACTCGGATCGCGCAGCGACCTGGGCAACTACGAACGCGTGTTGCGCAAGTACGAAGTCGATTATTCAGTGGGTGGCAAGGCCAAGAAGCTCGACCCTCTCACCGAACGGCGGCGGATTACTCAATTCCGGGACGTCGTAAGCCTCTGGCAAAAGATTCTCGTCGAGGCCCGCGACGAGCGCTGGGCGTTGGTTCGGAATCAATGGCCGGCACTGCCGCGCTGCTGCGTCGATGGAGTCGATCTCATTAAGGACGATTTGAGCAAGGCTGAGTCGGCCGCGGCGAAGTACGCCTTGTTCCACCGTCTGGATCTCATGAATGTCCGCGCCCAGGTCGTCGATGCCTGGCGGCAATTGGCTGTCTATGCCAACGCCCTGCTCGGAGCCTTTACCGTTCAGTATCAAGTCAATGCGGGTTCGCCGCCGGGGATCGGCGAACCGCTCAATATTGGTGGAAGTACCAATAACCATCAATTGATTCTCAATACCCAGCTCCCCCTGGTGAGAATTCAGCAACGCAACAATTATCGTGCAAGTCAAATCGCGTTTCAGAGACAGCGACGAGCGCTGCAAGAAGCGGAAGATTTGACAGCAAAAGCGGTAAGAGGTGAAATTCACTTGTTGCGTGCGTATGCCGAGAGCTATAGAATACAACAGCGTCAACTTGAGCTTGCCTACCTCACCATTGATAGCGCCCTTGAAGCTTTACAGGCCCCAACACCACCCGGAGCGAGCCGGGGCGGTGATGGGCCTGCGGCACTCACCCAGCAATTGCTCAACGCCCAACGCACCCTCCCCACAGCTCAGAACGCCCTGCTGACGATTTGGATCAACTACCTGGACGCCCGCCTTCAGCTTTATCGAGACCTCGAACTGATGCCTCTTGACGCACGAGGAGTGTGGATCGATGAAATCCGAGAATGTGACTGCAGCCTCAACCCCGAACAACTCCCACAACCCAACCTCCCGATTCCCGGAGACGCTCAACGGCTCCCCGAACCACGCAAGCTCCCGACCGCACCGGAGCAAGGGCTGGAGCCGAAAAAGGAAGGTTCTGACCGGCGGTAGCATCATGCTTCTGCTGGGTCTGATTGGTGTCGCCATCCTTTTCGTGGTGAAGGACAAGCTCAACGCAGCCCGGCCCGAACTCGTTTTGCACCAGGTCAAGTACGACAAGTTGACCTTGACCGTCGTTGAACGCGGTGCATTGGAATCCAGCAGTAATAAAGATATTTACTGTACGGTCAAGGCCGGCAACAAAGGCAGTACTGTTGCCAGCCAGATCAAATACGTGATCGATGATGGTTCCCAGGTCACCGGGCCGCACGACGGTCAACCGGGCAGGTTGATTGTCGAACTGGACTCATCCGGACTTGAAGAACAACTCAAGGATCGCGCCATTACCTTGGAGACCGCCAAATCCGCGAAAATCCAGGCCGAACAGCAGTTGATTAGCGATATGATCAAAAATGTTACCGACCTCAAAACCGCTGAATCGAATGTCCTTTCGGCAGCAAACGATCTGAGCCGGTACACGGGCATTGAGGTTGCGGAACTTCTGAAACCTTCCATGAGAATTCCATTCGCAATGGTTGGATGCAGTGCAACGATGGCATTCGTCCCACCTGTGAAAATCGATAAACTCAACGACGAATTGAAAGCATCCACCCGCAATTCAACCCGCCTTGCGATGCAACTAGCTAACGAGGATATCAAGGAATATAAGACCGGCGAATACCTCCAGGAACTCAAAGACGATCTGGGTCTGATTGAAACCGCTCAATCCGACGTGACTCAACAAGAGGATCGCGAGGCCTGGGCATTTCGGATGGCCAAGAAGGGTTACCAAACACCCAGTCAGGCACAGTCCGAAAAGTCGAGGACTGCCAGTTATACACTCGCTTTGAACAAGGTTACGCTCCAACTCGATGTCTTGGTCAAGTACAAGAAAATACAGATGCTCTCGCAGTATGTGACGGCTCTTGAAGTCAAGCAGATGACTCTGGATCAGGTGCAGAAACAGGCTGAAGCCTTGAGGATCAAGGATGAAAGCGACGTGTCTACCAAGACCAAAATCTTCGAACAGGAATCAAGGCGCTATGGCGAAATCCAGGTGGAGATTACGAAATGCAAGATTTATGCGCCTCATGACGGTATGGTCGTTTACTTCGTACCGGAGCAGGCCCGTGGCGGCGGTGGGACGCAACAGTCGATCGTCGCACAGGGCGAACCCGTTCGTGAAGGGCAGAAACTGATGCAGATTCCCGACCTCAGACACATGGTGGTTGTCACCAAGGTCCACGAAGCCCTTATCTCCCAGGTTCACAAGGGGCAAAAAGCGACCATCAGGGTTTATTCGTTTGGCGGCAAGATCCTTCATGGCGAGGTCGAGTCCGTTGCCAACCAGGCAGCCCAGACCGACTGGATGTCGTCCGATGTCAAGGTCTACAACACCCGGGTAAAGATATACTCGAAAGATATCGAAGGAATCGACCTCAAACCCGGTATGAGCGCGGAAGTAACGATTGACGTCGAAACGGCGCTCGACCATGTCTTGACCGTACCGGTCCAGGCGGTCTTCGGCGGCAGTGAAATGGGTCGCGAACGAAAAGTGATCGTTCAGACTCCGGAAGGGCCCAAGGAACGCACGATCGAGATTGGCCTGAGCAACGATCGAATGGTTGAGGTCACGAAAGGTCTCGAAGAAGGCGATGAAGTCGTTGAGAATCCGAAAGCTGTGGTCGGCGACAAGATCAAGACACGCGACTCAGCCCCGGCCAATAATGGTTCCAAAGGACCGGGCGAAAGAGGCGGAGAACGCAAAGGTAAGGGCGGCGGTTCATTTAAAGGGAAAAGCAAGTCCGAATGAGAATTCAACTCGTTCCCCAGCTCCGCTTGGGAACGAGATTTCACAGAATTCGGAGGTCTTTCTGTCCAACCACTCATCCGCAGATCGCATGTTACATCCACCGAAACCTCCCATTGCTCGGGTTGTCAATCTGGTCAAGAACTATGACCTGGAATCGGTCACCGTTCGAGCCTTGCAAGGAGTCTCACTGGAATTTGCAGAAGGCGATTTCATTGCACTGATGGGGCCCTCCGGTTCGGGCAAGTCGACTCTTTTGAACATGCTGGGCTGTCTCGATCGCCCCTCCAGCGGCGAGTATTACCTTGGGGACGAGAACGTCGCCTACATGGAAGATGACCAGCTTTCGGAGGTTCGCAGCAAGTATCTCGGCTTCATTTTCCAGTCTTATAATTTGCTGGCCCAGTACACGGTGGTTGAAAACATTGAGGTTCCGTTGCTGTATCAGGGGGCCAAACTCAACGCGGCATCGCGCGAGCGTTGCATCAGCCTGGCGGAGATGGTCGGATTGGGCGAGCGTCTCGACCATAGGCCCATGCAGTTGTCGGGCGGTCAGCAGCAGCGCGTCGCCATCGCTCGGGCACTGGTCAACGATCCGCACGTCATTCTTGCCGATGAGCCGACCGGTAACCTCGACTCCAAGACCAGCGATGAAATCATGTTGCTTCTGACCGAACTCAACCGGGCCGGCAAAACCATCATCATGGTGACGCACGAAAACGACATAGCGGCCTGGGCCAGACGAGTCGTGCGCATGCGCGATGGACACGTCGAGTCGGATCAGCGTAACGAACCGGCTCAGGAAGCACCGCCCACGGGTGATGTGGTCGACGTGCTGCCGCAGGTGCTTGCCGAAGACGGCTTTTGGGATCGAAATGGTCCAAAGCCCGCAGGAGGAACATCCATTTGATCCGCTACATCTTCATTGGTACTCTGGGAGCGCTCTTCGCGGGCTTGTTGATCGCGCTCTTCACTTCGGACAAGGGCCGTCGGGGCTTCATTCTCGCCGTGCGCAGCCTTTGGCTGCACAAACTTCGTGCGGTATTGTCGGTGTTGGGCATTATCATCGGCACCTCCGCCGTCATCACGCTGATGGCGTTTGGCGAGGGGAGCATGAAGGATGCCCTCGACGACATCGCTCGACAGGGAGCCACCAATGTTATCATTCGGAGTGTCAAGCCGGCGGATACCTCATCTCAACGCCGAACCAGGGTAGCCATTTTCGGGCTGACCTATGCCGATTATGAACGATTCAAGACGATTCCGACCATTACGCAAAAAGTACCCATGCGCATCATTTTTCCGCAGGAAATCCGATACAAGGAAAGGAAGGTGACCGGGAGAGTCGTTGCAACCACTCTGGACTATATTGAGGTCAATCCCGAAGTGAAGCTGACAGCAGGAAGGTTCCTGAACGCCGAAGACGACGAGAAACTGAAAAACGTGGCCGTGATCGGCTCGGATGTTGCCGAGGCACTTTTCCCATTTGGAGATCCCCTCAAGGAAACCGTTCAACTGGGTAACTACTATTACGATATTGTCGGCGTACTTGCGAGCCGGATGCCACTGGCGGCGGTGGGAGGAAGCAGTCAGTCTTCCGAGGAATTCAACAAGGATGTCTATATCCCGTTGAAGACCTGCCGGGTCCGCTACGGCGAGAGGATTCTGATCCGCCAAAGCGGCTCGTTTAGCGGCGAGCAAGTCGAATTGAGCCAGGTGACTTTGACCACAAAAGATATGGAGAGCGTGCGCCCCACCGGTGCGATCGTAACGGATCTGCTCGAGCGCTATCATGGGAACAAGGGCGACTACGCGGTCACCATTCCTCTGGATCGCCTTCAAGCAGCGGAGCGCGAAAAAGATCGTTTCACGAGTTTGCTGGCCATGATCGCCGGTATATCGTTGTTTGTCGGCGGCATCGGCATCATGAACATCATGCTGGCAACGGTCACGGAGCGAACCCGAGAGATTGGCATCCGGCGTGCTCTGGGAGCCAAACGGCGCGACATCGTGCTGCAGTTTCTGATCGAAGCCGTAGTACAAACCGGCGTCGGCGGCCTGGTAGGGGTTGTGCTGGGCATCACGGCCGTGTTCACGTTTCCCTGGCTGGCCGAACACGTCTTGGGCCAGAGACAGCCTGCCGTCCTCAATGAATGGTCGATTGTCTACTCATTGGCAGTATCGTTGATCGTCGGTGTCGCGTTCGGTCTATATCCGGCCTGGCGAGCATCGCGACTCGATCCGATCGAAGCGCTGCGACACGCATAAAGACTTCCGCTTACTACGTGCGCGGCTCTTTCCGATTTGCCGAAAGAGCCGCGCACGAAGTGAGCGGAAGTCCTGTAACCGCTTACTACGTGCGTGGCTCTTTCCGATTTGCCGAAAGAGCCGCGACACGAAGTAAGCGGAAGTCCTGCAACCGCTTACTACGTGCGTGGCTCTTTCCGATTTGCCGAAAGAGCCGCGCACGAAGTAAGCGGAAGTCCTGCAACCGCTTACTACGTGCGCGGCTCTTTCCGATTTGCCGAAAGAGCCGCGCACGAAGTAAGCGGAAGTCCTGCAACCGCTTACTACGTGCGTGGCTCTTTCCGATTTGCCGAAAGAGCCACGCACAAAGTAAGCGGAAGTCCTGCAACCGCTTACTTCGTGCGCGGCTCTTTCCGATTCACCGAAAGAGCCGCGCACGTAGTAAGCGTTGCGAGCGGAATCGTTTTCTTCAAGTTTGTCGGGTGCGAATCCCGAACTAAAGGAAAGACAGCACTCCGTTCGGAATCATGGAAGAAGGAAGAGAGGTCTTCTCATGGATGCGTTCCGTAAACTCACGATCGCCGCACTCGTGCTGGGGGCGGTAATGTTCTCTGCGAGTTCCGCAAGCGCCAGCCCATTCTGGGACTGGCTGTTTACCCACGACGAACCACCTGCTTATTACTCGCCGGCACGTTATTTGGCCCCAACGGCGGCGCGGGTCAACGATCATATTCACGGTCCCAGGATCAGCGTATATGCCCCGGATCGCCACCCCGAGATTCCGCCGACCGTGATAACCATACCATCTTCCACGCCGGCTCAACAGCCCAGCGAAAGCCTTGTCCCGGTGCCTGTCGCACCCGTTACTTCGCGGGCACGCTGATTCAAGTTTCACACGCGACTCGATAAATGCCCCAGGCAGCCGGCGGCGCTTCGACCGGTAATTGGCGCAGCGCCCGCTGCTGCTCGTCAACTTCCGCGCGGCTGAGGATTTTCATGGACGCAAGCGTGTCGCGCACCTCATCGTAAAACATCAGCATATTCTCGATCATCATCGCATCACAGCGGCATTCCGACCAGCCGGAACGCACCTTGCTGTACCCTGCGATTTCAAATGCGTGTGCCAAACTCGCGCCGACCGCCGGCGATAGCTGACGGCCCTGATAGAGATGGTTAATGGCATTGGCCCAGATTCGCAGCGGAGCAAGTTCGGTCCTTCCCTTCGCTTCGAGATAACCGATATGGGCCAGAGGTGCACGAAAATCCGGCTCAATGAAGCCGACTCGGGTGCCGGGCCGGAGTTTCGTTCGCAGCTTGCCGACCAGGAATTCCACCATCGGAATATGGTGCAACACAGCCCGGCCAATGACCACATCAGCTCCTTCCAACCATGAACCTAACTCGGAGATGTCGGCGAGGACGGTCTTGAACTGAGCTGGGCCCATGCCTGCGAGCAGGTTCTGCGCCTGCGTGAGCAACCCTGCCGTGCAATCGACTCCGGTCAACACTCCGCCTTCGCCGAGTCGTCGAAGAATTCGACGACTCAGTCCGCCGGGACCGCAGCCGAGTTCAACGACTCGATCGGCCGGTCGGAGTTCGAGATCGTCCAGAAGGCTTTCGGAAAGATCCGCAAAATGAGCATCTTGAATTTCAAGACGACGAGCGGCGCGGGCAGATTCGCCGAGCACATAACCCTGATGTGTTGTCATGGTCTCTGGCTCCTGTCCTCTGGCGTGCTTCCGCAACTTCGCCGGTGAAGTCTATTTTTTTGGTGCCAGCAACCCGAAACTGGCACGATCTCGATTGATCTTCCGCGTGTCTTCTTCACTGAGCAAGAACACATCGGTGCGATTCGGCTCGTCCAGCTTCGCATAAACACGTTTGGATTCGCTCAGGTTGCCCAATAGAAGCTTCCGTGTTTGACCGGCTTGCGTGGTAACAGACAAAGTTCGCGGCTTGTCCAGCCCGTAGAGCTTCAAATCCGCGCCCTTGTCCGCCACAAACTGATCTGCCTTCAAGTTCGACATCGCGCCCAGGAAAGCGCTGATCGTCTCGTTGCTGAGCCTGTCCGTGGGTTTCGCAATATCGACCCACCCGACCGGGGCTTTAACGAAAGTGAATGATCCGCTCTCCTCAGCGCCTTTCATGGAAATTTGCGTTGCTTGCGCGACATCCAGCGTTTCCCACAATGTCCGTTTTCGATATTCAGCGGTCAATCGTTTCGTCAAATCCGGCTCCAGGAGCACTACGACGTCGCCTTTGTCCAACTTGGCATAAGCGCGATCGCCTTCTTTTTTACCGACCAACAAATTCAAGACTTCCTTGTCGCCGCTGAACAACTGCCAGCGCACCGGCCTGTCCAGGCCGAACTTCTTCAGATCGGTTGGTTTCTCCACGACCAACTCATCGGCGCAAAGTCGAGCCAGGCGATCGTGCAGTTCTCGCAACGCTTCATCCTCGGCGGGCGCTTCGAGCGGTTCCTTGAGCTTCCATGCGCGGCGGCCTTGATGAAGGTTGCTTTACGATCGCCGTTTTGCAAAACGATTTTGTCGGCGTTGACGAAATTTGCCATCGAACGATCGCGGAATTTGGTGGGTTCGGCGAGGAAGCGTTTGGCGAAATCGCCGTTCAATGCTGCGATCACTGTGCTCCCATCCACCATCGCAAACCGGTCCCCTTCCGGTTTGACGGGATCGACCGGTTTGCCGATCCGAAGCACTTTTTCTTTGGTTTTGCCGCGTTTGTCGAGCAATTCGATCTTGAGCGTCGCCACGGCCGGCTCGAGACCGAAGTCGGGAAGGTTCTTGGCATCGATCGCCTTGATGCTGTCGGCCCGCAAATTGGCAAGGAGATCGACCAATTCATCCATTGTCGTTTGATCCGCTTTTTGCATGGCGGGCTTGGTAATGTCCCATGTCCCGGTGGCGTTTTGGATCAAGTCCAGTTCCGACTTGTCTTTGGTTCGCCGAATCGCTTGCACCTCGACCGAGTCGAATCTCAATAAACTGCGATCCACGAGATCGAGTTTACCCTTCCGTAAAATCGAGGCGGTCGGCCCCGATAGAAGGGCAACTCCCAGCCCGCCGTCGACACGAGCATATCGACCGCCGTGGGGCTGCATCGCGTCGACGAGTTTCCCGATCTCGATCTTGTGCGAGTCTTTTTCCTGCTTCACGAGGAGCGTCGCAGGGTTCGATCCCGCATCCAGGCCAAATTCGTTCCACTTCACAGATGTGCCGTAGGCAACAAATTCCACGGCGGTCAGGGTGCCAAGGGTTTTGAGGATACTGTCAATGGCCGGCTTATCGATTGAAAAACTTGCACCTTCCGGTTTCCAGTTCAGTCCGTCCTTGACGAGGGTCACGTTGCCGTCCGGCGTGGTACTTTGGAGCTGGATAATCGAGTTTGCCGCGATGGAAAGGAGCCTGCGATCGAAGAGGTCATACACTGATTTATTGGCATCGAGAAACAGCACATCGCCGATCACGAAAATCGCCGGACTGCCTTCGAGTTTCGCGAAGTGACCGGGCTTGCCCACCGCCGCTGGGCTGCCGACCAAAAGGGTACGTTCGCGCAACACTTCCTTCGCTGGAGCGGTCTCCGTTGCGGGAGTCTTTTCCGTCATCTCGAATTTGACCCGAAGAATCGGCGCGTCGAGGCCGTATTTCTTCAAATCCTGGGCTGCGTTGGCCTCGTATCGTTCGGCTTTCACATTGGCTAACGATCCGGCCAGCGGTGCGAGTTGCCCGGCGCTGATCGTTGTCTTGAATGGTTCCGTTAGATCCCAGCCCTTTTCGGTTCGGGTAACGGCGAACGATTCATCCTTGCCGCGTTTGATCTCGATGCGCTTAATATCGCTATCGCTGCCTTCCCACAATTGCAGCGGCAGGAATGCAACCGATCCGGTTTTCACTTGATCGGGAATCGAGATACCGATAGCAAAAATCGTGTTGTCGCCCTTGAAACGGGCGAAATACTCCGACTTTCCGACCCGAGCAGCGCCGACTTCTATCACCTTGTCGGCCAGCCTTTTGTCGCCCGTTGAACTGGTGAATTTCAGAGTGATCGTGAAGGCCGGCTTGTCGAGTCCGAACGACGCGAGGCTGGGCACGACCGCTGCGGCAATGCCTCCAAGACCCACCGGAGTCGCCGGGCCGGCCTCGGTGGATTTCAATTCTTCAACGTATTCGGTCACTTGAAGTTGGCCCAGATCGTTGACAAACTGATCGGCCTTCGAAGTATCTGCTTTGGTTTTGACGGGGCTGAGCAGTTCCCAGTTCGTGACGTTGGCTCCGGGAACTTCGTGAAGGATGAAGGTCTCGGAACTGCCGGCCTGGACGATCACTTCGCTAATCCGGTTATCGCCCAGATCAAACAGCTTGGACGACCGGAAATCCATCCCCTTTCGGTTCATCAGGGTCACGATGGTGTCTTCCACCAGGTCCGCTCGATCCTCGCCTTCGAGTTGCACCCAGCATTTTTTCAGAATTGGATCCTGTTTGCCAACCAACAAGGTGCGGTTCGGCAGGTGTATCCACTCATCCGAGACGATCTTGACTCGACCGGCGCGATCGGGCGTGAGACCCAATGCCAAGCGGTCGGCGACGACAAGCCCGCCGATTACGGCCTGCAACGGCGTGCGATCGTAAATCGCATTCTTGCCCGCTCGAAGCGCCAGAGGGGTCAATAATTTGTCTTTTACCTTTTCACCATCCGCTACTGCCTGGTAAGGTTCCACCAGATTCCAACGGTCCTTTTTGTCCTCTTCTCTTAACGCTTTCGAATCGCCGCTGGTTTTGTGAAGTTCCAGCGACTTGCCTGTCCTACCGATGGTTTCAATATCCTGAACCGTCGCGGAATCGAAGGGAATCACGCTGGGGTCGCGCAGTTCATCCAGGGCACTTAACGGAGTGGGCGCTGGAGGAATCGGCTCATTTGGTCCAGGCTGCACGGTTGAATTGAGAAAGAAAAGATCGTTGAGCTTGTCGCCGCGAATGTCGAAGACCAGGGCAGTCTTGTCCAGTTTGGCGTAACGATATTCGGTCTCGATCTTCTTGGTAATCGTCCGAGGCGGTCCGCCCGGAAACTGTGGCGGCCCCGGTTCCTCTTTCTCTTCCACCGTCTTTCGGCTCACATTGCCGATTATTAGTCGTCGTGGATTCTTCGGCTCGTCGCTGAATGTCATGGTCAGGGTCAAGGGGCCAGGTTCCGACTTGGTATCCAGCCCGGTCTTCTCCGGGTCGATATTCGAGGGGTAGAAATTTTCCACCCACATTTCCGGTATGGCGCTCAAGGCAACTGTCAATTTCTTCGGGTTCACTCGATCTCGAACCGGCTTTTGCAAAATCCACGACTGCGCGAGCTGAAGCGCGGTAATGAATGAGTCCGCTGCGGGCTTGTTTTGAGGCGGTTTCGGCTTCGGCAATTCCGCAACCTCCGCCAGGGCGTAAGCTCCGGCAGGTCCGGTAACCTCGACCGTTGTTAGCACATTCGCCTTGTGCGTGATCTTGTATTCCGGAGCCTCAGGAATTTCATCGGGCCGGCCTACGGATTCTGCGATCTTGAGACGGGTGAATTCGGGAAAGAGTTGTCGAAGTCGATAGGCATCGGTCGATCGGCGCAAAATCCTCAGCACGTCGGGACCGAGCCGGAGCAACTCGGGCTTGTCCACCCAGGCCTCGCTACCATCGGCGTTCTTTACCCAGTCGCCCCAGCGCAGGTAGGTCGATCCGGTAAAGGGATTGTCGTCGGCAGAATGCTTCGGCTCACCGAGGCTTAGGCGGAATTTCTTGGTTTCGCCGCCGGCATTCGCCGCAGTGGTTTCAATTTCAACGATGACTGGATTTTGCGTGGGAGCAAGTCCATAGGGAGTTAGATCGATCGCTTTCGTTTCCGGATTTTCCTTCAGGGCGATCGGTTCAAAGCGCGATTTCAAATTCCTCAACATGAGCAACAGATCGCCAACTTCTGCGCTGCGGATCGGCCATTTATCCGCGAGTTCCAGAGGCCGGCCTGGGGCCGAGGCGATCAATTCAACCTGTTTGACGCCTCCAGCCGAGATTTCGATGCGCGTAATCTGAGCGACATCGAGATCGGCGACGGACTTCGCAGTTCCGCCGTCGGGGTATTCAATCGGTTTCGGCGCAAGTCCGAGTTTTGGGGCCAACTCCGGGCCATAGAGAAAGAGAGCGAAACAACCGCCCACGAGCAACAATAACGCGATGGTGGTTTTGATATTCATGGTGGTTTATGGGTTAGTACGGCTTCAGGGATAAACGATTTTCAACGAATTCGACGGAACATCAACACGACCAAACCGAGATAAGCAAAAATTGCGGGGATACCGATGAAGGTTCCCCAGTGCCAAAACGACTTGGTTTTATTATCCATGGCCACGCGTGGGAATTGCCACGGTTTTTCCGCCTCGAGCATCGCATCGGGTTTCGTTTCGGCGACGATCAATGTTTCGCTCGCTGATCTCGGCAGCCGATCTTCCCGATGCAATAACCAGTTACAAGTATTCAAAAGGAACTTCTCTGTTGCCGGGCTTAGTTTCTTTCCGCTGAAAAGACCGCCGTGGCCGATCACAACAATGCGGGTCAATGGTCGATCATCGCGGGGGATGAGCTTATCTCCCTTTTTCTTCAGTAGTGCGGTTGCGGTTACACATGTCGAAAAGACGCCCTGATCCCACGATGTGACCATTCCTGAGAGGTCTTTGTAACCAATGAATTTCTCGTCATACCATTCGATGGGCGGCCGCTCTTCGAGCGCGATACCGATCGGGAACGGTCCACGTCGAATGACATCGTGAGGTGATTTCCGAGAATCCGTCAGCCCTCGATTGGGGTGAAACCGTGGCGTCTCTTTCGAGATGATTTGACCCAGCTGATTGATCTTGATGACTGGAAAAGGAATGTTCTCGTTCCAACAATCCTTCGAGGAAAAAAGGAACTCCGCATCCGGATGCAGTTCACTCAATCCCGGTTGAAGGTAAATCGGCCTCGGGTGCCGGAGGCGAATCTTCAAATCCTGATCGACGGTTCTTCGAGCAATCCTCATGGCCTCGGCGATCGGATGTATCCGGCTTCCCGGTGTGAACGAGGCGCGAAAAACTGCATCCGGGATCTCGGAATTGCCGCCGGTTCCGAAGGAATCCTCGGAATCGTCTTCGTCAAAATCGGCTTCTTCGGCGTTGTAGATGATGGTCTTGCGCCTCAATTCGATTCCGAGATCGGCGATGATCTTCTCCATATCATCGAGCGGACGGTTCATGGGTCCGCCTCGTCGTTGGTTGGTAGGTCCGAAACAGGCCAGGACCGGTTTGCCGCGCTTAATGAAATCGCGGATCACCTTCACCTGCTTGGCCATCGCCTTCGGCCCGCGCATTCTTGCGTCAAATTCGTTTTCTTCCTTGTCGCGCAGTGCGAAGAGGTTGGCTGGGATCATCATCCCGGCATGGATATTGATCAAGGTCGGGCGGGGAATAATCAGAAGATCGACATCTTCGAGAAGCCGATTCATTTTCGCTTCGAGGTCGGTAACTCGGCGGTCTTCCAGGGCTCGTTCATCTTTGTATGTTTCCTGCAATTCCTTGTTGGCTTGTTGTCGCTTCTCTTCAAGTTTCGGCAATTCTTCCTGGACTTCTGCGAGTGCATTGCTGAGTGTTTCGATGAGCTTTTTGCGATCGTCCTCGGTAAATTCGCGTCCTGTATTATCGCGAAAGTTTTTCTTGAAGTCGTCAACGGCATCCTCGACCTCCTTTTCGGTTGGTTGCCGCTTTAGTCGCAGTGCCAGACGTTTCCGCTCTCCTTCTTCGAGGTTTTTGAATCGATCGATTTGTTCACCGAGGGTTATTTGATCGTCGAGTTGCCCATTGATATCATTGCTGATGCCGCGCAGACGATTTGCCAACCGTTCCGCGCGATTTTCAACGATGTTGTATGCCACAGCTTTGACTTCTCTTGGCTCAAACTTTTTGAGGATCAAGTCGACGACTTCAAAGCCATGTTCTTCCAGGGTCTTCCGCAATCCGTTGTGAGAATACTCGTCGGGAGTTGCGTCCGAAGTGCTGGAACTCAAAGCCTCGTGTACCGATGCCAGTGCAACTTTCGGTTTCTTTTCCTGATTGGCGGTGATTCGCGCCAGGACGGGCGAGAGGCCTTGAGGCTGCAACACCAAGTTGCCCTCGTTACCGTTCGCCGATTTCGATGCCGTCTTGTCCAACAAATAGAATTCGTTGAAACTGAGCCGTTGAATGAAGGACTGATACACCAGAAACGATCCCGGCACCTCGGGATCTTTCTGGCGCAGCGGCGGGTTGAGCCGGAGAACTTCGGGTTCTTTCCAGCGCGTAACATCGGCATCGGAGTAGAAAAAGATGCTGTTATCGGGTGCTGTCCGCATCGCTTCGCGCAGTCCGGGACGGAGTTTGGTCAACTCGCCGACCTTCTTGTCAAAATCTTTTTCTTCAACATCGAGGACATGCACTTTGAAGCGCGGCCCTACTTCCCGGAACTTCTCGATGCGATCCTTGATTTTCTCGACAACCTCTTTCTCTGCCGCGTAGTCGTACTGATCGGGACTGGCGGACAGCTGACCAAAAGTTTTGTGCTGTTGCAGAATCACGATGGTCATACCGGAGTGCAACGGCCGTAGTTCATTTATCACTGAAGCGGGCAGCGAGAACACGCGCTCGCGAGTCAGATCAAAGCGAGCCGAGTGCAGGAATGAATACACATTAACCGCAATCAGAAGCCCGAAGGCGAGGGCGGTTTGCAAAGCTGCATTGGCCCCGACCGCACTGCGCCGACGCGACGACCCGACCAGTCCCGCGAGCAGTTCCACCACCACTGCCAGTACCACGACAAGTGTTCCGAGGGCGACGAAGCAAGCTCCAATGAAAAGGGCTTGCCCGCGTTGGTTCTGCAAGGCTTTCAGAAGGTTGTCGGCCGACCACCAGCTACCTTCGGCCGAGGACAGCAGAAGCGCACCCGAACCGATTGCCAAAAGGGCGGTCAAGCCCAGAAAGCGGAGAAAAAACCGGAACTGAGTGCCCCAACTCAGGAGATAGCGCTTATCTGTCTTTATGGTCATGGCCTATCCTTTGAAGGGGGAAAGATGAAAGATGAAAGAATCCAAAGAACAACTGGATCTCTTACCTCATTCACTTTTCATCCTTCATCCTTCATCCTTCATTCTTTCATTTCCAACGCCGGCTTTCCAAACTGCGAACGGTAAGAAACAAGCAAAACAAAGTAACCGTCGCATAAAGAACAATGTGCCCGGTATCGAGAATGCCTCGCGTGAAATCACTCTTAAAGTGCAGTGGTACGCTGATGAAGTAGATCAGCCGATGCAACAAACTGTTGGAATCGAGTTCCTGCAGCCAGAATTCCGCCACGATGAAGATGAGGCTCAACATCAATGAAATCAGCGCTGCGACCATCTGACTGCGCACCAAACTACTGACAAACAACCCCAATGCAAGGAACATTGCTCCTGCAAGCACTATTCCTATATACGAAGTCAACACGGGGTAAGGATCGATATTAGCATTGAACAAAACGAGCGATTTTTGATGGAAGTTTGTTGGATCCGCGACTTCGACGAAATAGTGTCCACAAATTCCGACCACAATGACCGCCGTCGTCAACAATCCCAGGAATAAAAAGGGACTTCCAAGCAAGCTGAAGACAAAATACAAGAGTATTATTCCTCCTAACCCCACGCCGAGAGTGATCGCTGTTCCTGGCCCAAAAAGCAATAGGCTCAATCCCATGACGGAAACGATGGCGATTAATAATACGACCAAGCGCCTCTGACCTTGAGGTTGCTGCCTCTAGTGCATTGAGCACGGCAAAAACTACTGATAAGACAGCCAAAACAAGTCCTGAAATGAGCGTGATCTTGAATGGTGTCCAGTCCGTGAAATTCCAGCTTGTCTTGAGATCGAGAAGTACGGGCAGGTAAACTAAGGTGGGCAACCACATTAATAGATAGAAGAGAAAACAAGCGACGTATTTGGCGAGAACGACCTGCCAGTCGCGGATGGCGCGGTCATCAGCATCTCGAGCGTTCCCGTGCCGCGCTCCTCCGCCAATAACCGCATCGTCAATAGTGGCGGGATGAACAAGAACACCAGCCAGAATTTTTCATCGCCAAGCATCACGGACATCGGGAATTCGACGCCGCGGCCCCGTTTCCGTGAGGAGGTTGAGGGCCAGATAGAAAAGATGCCCGGTGACCAGAGCAAAAACGGCCAGAACCACGTAAGCGATCGGCGACAGGAAATAGGCCATGAATTCGCGACGGATTAAACTCAAAGTGGTGCATATCCGTGGATGCTCCTCAAAACCAACAGCGGACGAATCGAAAACGAACGGCGTCGAACACGGTGTCTGTTAGCCCGACGCGCAAGTTTTGCAGGCTGCCTGCGAAAAACGCGCAGAATACCAAAGGTATTGGGAGCCCTGAAGCGCAAGCAAGGCGGAACAGTGACTCGCCGGAACTCCTTCCCTTGCTTGCGTTCGGGCTCCCAACGGCTGCGCCGTTACGCTTCCGATTGCTTCAGAGGCGCAACGTCAAAACTTGCGCGTCGGGCTAACAAGACCGGTCGTTTACTCTACTGCACCGGTGATTTTCACAAAGACTTCCTCCAGGCTTCGGCCCTCATAGTAGTGTCGAACGGCTGCAAGGGTGCCCTGAAACGCCACCTGTCCCTGGTGAATAATGATGTCCGAGTCGCAGATCGATTCCACCTCGGGCAAGATGTGGGTTGAGAGCAGGATGGTGTGTTGATCGCCCAGATCCTTGATCAGTTTCCGGGTCTCGCGGATTTGGGCCGGGTCCAGCCCAACCGTCGGTTCATCCATGATCAGCACCGGCGGATTGGCCAGCAGTGCATCCGCCAGACCCACACGCTGACGATAACCCTTCGACAGCGTGCCGATCAACTGCCGGCGCTGGTCCTTCAGATGGCAGCGCTCCAGTACATAATCGATGCGTTCGAGCCTGGCTCGGCCGGCCATATTCTTCAAACCGCCGCGAAATCGAAGATATTCTTCAACGCGCATTTCCGTGTAAAGCGGACAGCTTTCGGGAAGGTATCCAATCCGTCGGCGGGCCTCGATCGGATCCCAGAAAACATCCTTGCCGTCGATTGTGCTGCCGGAGGTTGCGGTGATATAGCCCGCGAAGAATGACACGGCGGTCGATTTCCCGGCCCCGTTCGGACCGAGAAACCCGAACGATTTGCCCTGCGCATCACGTCGAAAGACACATCGCGCACGGCGGGATAATCGCCGAAATACTTGGTGAGATTATGGACGTGGATCATGGGATTTTCCGTGGTCCGTAGTCCGTGGTCCTCGATAGCTCGGACCATTGGCAAAGGATCTTTTTGGGGAGGCTTGTTGCCAACCAAGGAATGAAAACTTGTGGCGATTGTAATGGATAGGCAAACTTGGACAGTACGGCAAGATGTCGGCGTCAAGAGTTACAAGTTTCAAACGTGAAGCAGAATCGAGGCTGTGATGCGATAGAAGGCTGGTTATCCTTCAAGGTCCGGCAACCATCCACGTCCCGCGGTGATTTCACACGTGTCTTGGACGATAATAACACCGCTGTCATTCCATCATCATTAAGGTTTGCCATCATGACTCCCGACCAAAAAGCCCACGAACTCGGCCTGACTTTTCCCAAGAAAGAACGCGGCTATCTCAATCTGTCATACGAACCGGAAACCTGCTGATAACCTCCGGCCATGTCAGCGACATCAAAGGAAAACTCGGAGCCGGCTTGATGGTTGAAGAAGGTTACAAGGCAGCACGAGAATGTGCGGTCAAGATTTTACAGTCCGTTCATGATGCACATGGCACGCTGGATGGTTTGCGCGTTCTCAAGCTGTTGGGCTGCGTGAACTCAACGCCCGATTTCACCGATCAACATCTGGTCGTCAATGGTGCCTCGGATCTGCTGCACCAAATCTTCGGCAAGGAAGGCGCGGGCTTTCATGCCCGCAGCGCTGGGGTTTGCTTCTCTTCCAACCGGCGTTGCTGTCGAGGTAGAAGCGATTTTTGAAATCGGTTAAGTATTTGCTGAGTGGTCAGTGGCAAACGCTTTGAGAAGAAACAGTGGGTTTTGGTATTTTCTGACCACTATCCCCTAACCACTCATTCTTCGAGCACCAGTATCATGT
>CAWAMR010000014.1:0-812654 GCA_963783095.1 uncultured Planctomycetota bacterium
AAATAGAAAACACTCCCGGAATCTTGGGCCTAACCTGCTCGGCACCCTGCACATCAATCACCAGAATGACACCGATCCCTTGTGCGAGATAAGGCTTGACCTTGCCCCGAGGCGTCCCGTAATGATGGTCGCCGTGGACGAATGCATGTTCCAAAAACCGATCCGCGGCAATTTCGCTTTCGAACCGTTCGCGTGTCCAGAAATGGTAAATGCTTTCCATCCGTTTCGCCTGCGTGCGTGCGGGTCGAGTGGTTGCCGAACAAGACACTCGAAGCGGCTTGCTGGTTATTCGAAGCAACTCGCCCACCAAGGTCGATTTTCCGCAGCCACTCGGCCCGGAAACGATGATAAAAGAGGAGCGGTCATCTGTGGGAAGATCCATATGGGGTCACATGGAATGCAATGCCACGCGATTGCCTTCACTGTCTCGTATGACCTGCTTTTTGGCCATAGGGTCCAATGGCGTGTTTGGGCTGCAGGATCTGGCGATTCTGCCATTTGGTTCGACCTGAGCAATCGCATCATCGAGCCGGCCTTGCACATTCAAATAAATCACCGGGCCATGTTCCGCAGGCACTTCGCCCGGCTATTCAAACAGACAGCCGGACATGCTGTTCTCGGAATGTGCGAAAACTCCCAATTTCATTTCCGGCATGGGCTGTTCGATCTTTACTTTCAGCACGCGCGAATAAAAGGTGATGGCTTGTTCCAGATTCAACACCGGAATATCGCACCAAACAACAAGGTTTGCCATGATCCATCTCTCTTGAGAAAACCGAATCATTCACACGAGCAGCTGAACTCGCCAGAGTTCGGGAAGCGAAAACCCGAATTCCGGCGAAGTCGGTTTACTACGACATTCCTATTCTACGTTTTGGACCATTTCGCGGATTTTTTCGATAATCGCCTTGATCTCGACAACATGCCGTGAAATTGCGTGATGTTGCCTGCTTCGAACCAATCGTGTTCGTTTCCCGGTTCATTTCCTGAGTCAAAAACTCCAGTTTTCGCCCCGGCCCATCGTCTTCCTTCCGGACCACCTCTTCAAACTGTTCAAGGCGACTGCCCAAACGCATGACTTCCTCGGCAACGTCGCTGCGATCGGCGAACAGAGCGACTTCGCGGAGAAGGTTGTCTTCGGTGATCGTGACGTTATATTCGGAGAGCATGCTTCGCCATCCGATCCTTGAGCCTGGCTTGAAATGAACTCGTCGCAGCCGGCATACAATCCCGAATGCGTTTCAGTTGATCGGCAATCGCCCGGCGCTGGGCAAGCAGATCTTCGGCCATCGCTCGACCTTCTTCCCGGCGCATCCGATCGAGGTTCTTCAACGCTTGCTCAAGCGTCAGCTCGGCGGTTCGCCATTCCGCATCATCGGGCCGGCCCATTCGGCCGGCGTCGGACGCAACACCCGGCAAGGCCAGCACCTGGCTCAGAATGGCTGGAGCACTCTCGGGGGTAGCCGGCAGATTGACAAATGTGATGCACCTGGGTGATGTAGCTCGCCAAGACCTTGGCGTGGACCACTCCCTCGTGGGAACCCATCGTGCGGTCTGCCCGAATGTGGATGAGAATGGTGCCGCGACGAATGAACTTGCGAACCACCTTTTCCAGTTCCGGCTCCAACATCGGGTACGGTTCGGAACCGCGAACGGTAATCTTCAGATGTCGATTGTTGACCGTGGGACCCCAACTGTCAGAGTCAGACCTTCGCTCTGAGAGGACGCTTCACCGAAACCGGTCATACTCAAAAGCACAACCACCCCTTGGAACCCTGAAGGCAAAATCTCAAGACAACCACGTCCCCGACGTTCATGGGAGCATGGTATGGTCTGAATCGCTCCGTATCGGGGTTAGCTGGATGATTTCGTTGGATTGATCGAATGCCCGGCACTGGTATCACCCTTGATGACCTTCACCTGGATCATGATGAGCAACACCCAGATGGCAGCGATGGTGATGGTTATGCGAGTAAACGCATCGCCGGCCTTGGAACCAAAGGGGCTGGAGGACCGCTCCCCCAAAAGCACCGGCCAATCCGCCACCTTTACCGCGCTGAATCAGAACGACCAGCATCAGAAACAGGCCGAGGCCGATGATAATCAAGTTCAGGGCATGTGCCCAGAAAGATACGCCCAGAATAACCACGCCCTGTCCTCGCGGTGTGGAAGGATCGGTTCGATGCACCAATGGAAAAGAGAATTATAGTGAAAAACCGTCGGGCGCGCCAGTAAGCTTAACGAGCAGCGTTCACGATCGCTAAAAAAGAATCCGCTTTCAAACTCGCTCCACCCACAATGCGCCGTCCACATCGGGCTGCTTGAGGATGACCGCGGCATTCTCCGGTTTCACACTTCCGCCATACTGTATTGGAAGGGCTTTGGCCTTCCTCGCCAAATTGTTTGGCGAATTGTCGTCGAATGAAGGCATGCGCCTGCTGAGCTTGTTCCGGTGTCGCGTCTTGCCGGTACCGATTGCCCAGACCGGTTCGTACGCGATCACCAACTGTGGCAGCTTCTCACCGGACAACCCCGCCAACCCTGCAACAAGCTGCGATTCGAGTACCACCTCGGTTTGATGCGCTTTGCGCTCGGCCAGAGTTTCACCGATGCAAAAGATGACCGACAAGCCCGCTTCGAGAGCGGCTTTCGCCTTGCGATTCAGAAAATCATCGGTTTCGCCAAGCCCATGCCGGCGTTCGCTGTGCCCGACCAGTGTGTACCGGCAGCCTGCCTCTTTCAACATTATGGGAGCAACTTCTCCCGTGAATGCGCCCTCCGCTGCGTAATGGACGTTCTGCGCTCCCAGAGCCACATCGGTGCCCTTGAGAACTTCGGCAACAGCAATCAGCCAGGGATAGGGCGGGAATACCGCAACCGTAACATCCGGATTGGGAACACCTTTCGCGACGGAAGATGCAAGTTCCCTGGCTCCGTTGAGGGAGGTATACATTTTCCAGTTACCCGCGATGAATTTCTTTCGCATTGCGCAACCTTCGTGAAGTTAATCGATGATTCGGTCCATTGCTTTGGCAAGTCGTCGAACGTCCTGCATCAGTTTCACGTATTGGGCGGGCAACAATGCTTGAGGCCCATCGGAGAGAGCCTTTTCAGGGCAATCGTGTACCTCCACGTGAACGCCATCAGCTCCCGCTGCCACAGAGGCACAGGACATCGAGGGTATCAGATCCGGCCGACCTGTGGCATGATGGGATCGACGATTATGGGCAGATGACTTTGTCCCTTGACGTTCGGCACCGCGCTCATGTCGAGCATATTCCGCGTCGAATCTTCGAAGGAACGAACCCCCCGTTCACAAAGTACCACGTTCGGATTGCCGGCCGAGAGAATGTATTCTGCCGACATCAGCAAATCCTTGACCGTCGCACTCATCCCCCGCTTCAGCAGAACCGGTTTGGAGGTTTGGCCGACTTCCTTGAGCAAGTCAAAGTTCTGCATATTGCGGGCACCGACTTGAAACATATCGGTAAACTTCTCGATCAAAGGAACCTGTCGCACATCCATGACTTCCGTCACCACGGGCATTGCATGCTTGTCGCCCACGTCCCTCAAGATTTTGAGACCCTTCTCGCCGTGACCTTGAAAGCTGTAGGGACTCGTCCGCGGCTTGAAAGCACCGCCTCGGAGGATGTTGGCACCGGCTGTCTTGACATGGCCGGCGATGGCATCAAGACCCTCAAAACTCTCGACCGCACAAGGCCCGGCAATCATGGCCAGATGTCCACCGCCGACTTTTACCTTGCCAACCATAATCACAGTATCTTCGCGGTGGAACTCCCGGCTCGCCAACTTAAAAGGCTTCAAAATGTGCAGAACCTGTTCGACACCTGGGATCGCTTCCAGGGCTTCGGAGCTCGGCTTCCGCTCATCCCCGATGACACCGACGATGGTGCGTTGTTCGCCTCGACTAATGTGCGACTTGAAGCCAAGTTCGGCGATGCGCTCGATAATATGATCGATTTGCGCCGAAGTGGCATCGGGTCGAAGTACGAGAATCATGGCATATTCCTTGCTTTGGGAGAGGAATACAATTCGCTTTCTATTTCAATAGCGAAGGAATGCTTCCGAAGGCGACATCAATATAGATTTAGAGAAAGAAGAGATGAACTGCAATCCAACCGAACCTTCTCTTCGCCCGCGCTTCAGGTGTCGATTAGCTTTGGACCTTGTTGCAGAAGAGCGACGAGCGAGGGTTCTCTTAACCTACCCCCATCGCGATAGGGAACGATCCCAAGACGGTTACTTTTTCGCATAGGTCCGTCAGATTTTGGAGTGTCCGCTTCACCTTCGGCTCATCCATGTGTCCCTCAAAATCGACGAAGAAAACATATTCACCCTTCGCCAGGGGCGTGGGAAACGATTCGATCCAGGTTAGATTCACTTTGTTCTGTTTGAAGGGGGCGAGCGTATCGTACAACGCACCGGCACCGTTTGGAATCTCGAACATGATCGCCGTTTTGTCTCGACCGGTCTTGGCGCTGTCGTGGGAGCCGATCACTGCAAATCGCGTTTCGTTGTGGGGTGAATCTTCGATATTCTCGAAGAGCATGCGCAAGCCAAAGCGCACCGCCGCCTCCCGGCTCGCTACCGCTGCAGCTCCCGGTTCGCGCTGGACCAACTGGGCGGCGGCCGCGGTGCTGCTTACTTCATGGAAAGTCGCCTGAGGTACATTCTTACTCAACCAGTTCCGACACTGCGAGAGAGCCTGGGCCTTGCTATAAACTCTCCGAATTTCCGTCTGCTCGCAGTTCGCCAGCAGATTATGATGAATCCTCAGACGAACCTCGGAACAGATTTTGATGTGCGGCAAGCGAATGAACATATCCAGCGTGTCTGCAATCCGCCCATCGGTGGAATTTTCCAGAGGGACCACCCCATAATCGACGTGACGACGATTGACTTCCTCGAAAATGGCGGAGATATTACCCACCGCGATCGGCTCAATGGCTTCACCAAAACGATGAAGAGCAGCGAGATGGCTAAAACTGTATTCGGGAGCGAGGAAAGCGACTTTCAAAACTCGCTGTAAAGCACGCGCTCCGCTGATAAGCTCTCGGAAAATGGCACGAATCGTTGCCTCGCCCATCGGCCCCTTGTTGGTGTCGAGGACGTTCTGGATAACTTCCTCTTCGCGTGCCGGGGAGAAGATGCTTTCGCCATTCTCCAGTTTGACCTTGCCGATCTGAGAAGCCAAACCGGCCCGCTTATTGATGAGTTCCAGGATTTGGAGATCGAGTTTATCGATCTGGACGCGAAAAGATTTGAGTTCCTTGCCCGATACCAAGCCGCGATCCTTGGGAGCGTCGTTGGAACCGGGGTCGGTCTTTCGGGTCATGATAGCGTGGCTCGTATTTCGAGGTCACGGAGCAGGTTGATTTTTGGTAATGTATCGATACGTCAAGAGGGTGTCCACAAGTCTATACAACGAAATCGATCCCAACGATCTTGACGCAAACCTATACAAAACAATCAGTTCGAGCGAGATCCGTTCATGGAGTCGTCAATTCTCGATATTAAGTGTACCCGGCGCGAATCGTTTTGTGTCAATTTGGCAGAAACGACACAGTCAAGGTATTGCAGTCATTGGAATATAGTCGGGCGATCATGCCCCAAGTATTTGTGAACGAAGGAATTACGACAACTTGGCATCAAGAGTTTCTTGACGGCATGTAACTTGCTATTTAACAGGAGTGCAAGTAACCGAAAGTTTAGGTTAGACGACGAAAATACATACAACATTCAGAAAATCCAACAAAGAGAGGTTGGGTACGGTTTTGTGGTGTGCTCCTCACGCAAAGAGCGGGGAGTGAACTGCGTTTCGCCGCAATGCTGTGCTTCTCACGGCGCGTGAGGATACACTCCCTTTTCGCCGCGTGTGAATCGACCCGCTTCTCCCAAACACAAGGGGCAAAGCAGTTATGGCCAAAGAAAAAATCATCGGCATTGACCTCGGAACGACCAACTCGGTCGGTTGCCGTCATGGAAGAAGGTGGTGAGGTCAAGGTCATTCCCAATCAGGAAGGCAATCGCCTGACGCCCAGCGTCGTGGCCTTTACCGACAAGGGCGATCGTTTGGTCGGCGACCCTGCCAAACGACAGGCGATCACCAATCCCAAGCGAACCATTTATTCGATCAAACGATTTATGGGTCGCCGACATAATGAAGTTGACAGCGGAAGAAAAGATCGTCCCTTACAAGGTGGTCGGGGCACGGGATGAACTGGTGAAAGTGGACATCGATGGCAAGCCTTTCTCCCCGCCCGAAATCTCGGCGATGATCTTGCGAAAGCTCAAGGAGTCTGCCGAAGCCTACCTGGGACATACGTTTCGCAAAGCCGTCATCACGGTGCCGGCCTATTTCAACGATGCACAGCGGCAAGCGACGATTGACGCAGCGTCATCGCCGGCTTCGATACCGAATGGGAGATCGAAGACCCGATCACCAAGAAATCGACCAAGCAGCGGATGCGTATCATCAATGAACCGACCGCGGCTTCGCTGGCCTATGCTTTCGACAAGAAGAAGAATCAGACCATTGCCGTCTTCGATTTGGGCGGCGGTACGTTCGACGTTTCGATTCTGACCGTGGACGATGAAGGAACCTTCCAGGTCAAGTCGACGAACGGCGATACGCATCTGGGCGGCGATGACTTCGATGAAGTCCTGATCGACTGGCTCGCCGACCAGTTTCAAGAAAGACAACGGCATCGACCTCCGAAAAGATCCGATGGCGATGCAGCGCCTCAAAGAAGCGGCAGAACGCGCCAAGAAAGATCTGTCGCAAGCAGGCCAACACCGACATCAACCTGCCCTTCATCACGGCGGATGCCACGGCGGACCGAAGCACATCATGCTGTCGCTGTCGCGCTCGAAATTCGAGCAGATGGTCGAGCATCTCGTGGATCGCTGCCGCAAGCCGGTGCTGGCAGGCCTTGAAAGACGCCAACAAACAACCTGCGCAGATCGACGAAGTCGTGATGGTGGGCGGCATGACCCGCATGCCGAGAATCCAACAACTGGTGAAGGACATCTTCGGCAAGGAGGGGCATCGGGGTGTAAACCCGGACGAAGTGGTAGCGGTCGGCGCTGCGATCCAGGGTGCCCAGTTGTTGTTGGGAAGTCAGTCGCAGATTCTGCTTCTCGACGTTACCCCGCTCTCGCTGGGTATCGAGACGATGGGTGGAGTCATGTCGGTATTGATCCCGCGCAACACGACAATTCCGAAGAAGGCGAGCCAGGTATACACAACGGCAGCAGACAACCAGCCGGGTGTAGAGATTCAGGTCTTCCAGGGCGAACGGCCCGATGGCACAGGACAACAAGAAGCATCGGCGAGTTTCATCTGGACGGCCTTCCGCCTGCTCCGCGCGGCACTCCGCAGATCGAAGTGACTTTCGATATCGACGCCAACGGCGTGCTCAACATCGTTGCCAAGGATCAAGGATCGAACAAGGAGCAGAAGATCCGCATCGAGAACTCAGCGGCATGAGTTCGGACGAGATCGAGAAGATGAAGCGCGGACGCCGAAACGCACGCCGACGAGGACAAGCGCAAGCGGGAACTGGCCGAAGCACGAGTCGATGGCGAAGGACTGATCCACCAGATCGAGAAGACCTTGAAGGACCTGGGCGACAAGGTCACGGAAAACGACAAGGCCCCGATCAACGCCGCGATCACGAAGGTAAAGGATGCAACAGCTGGGACGAACGTGGCAGCGATCCGAACCGCGATCACCGAGTTGGAACAGGCATCACAAGCCATGGCCCAACACCTTCAAGGTCAAGGCGGCCACCCTGGTGGCCAAAGCCCGCCTCCCGGTGGTGCCGGTCCCAAGGGCGGCGGCGACGACGTGATGGACGCCGAGTTCGAAGTGAAGTAGTAATAGGTTGCTCGTCGTGGCACAAGCAAAATGCTTGTGCCACGTCTTTTTTGGATAGTCTGGCAGTGGAGTTACGATCGTGGGAAAAGTTTTGGTCGCTGCCCGAGTGGAGAACATCGGCGACCTGATCGCTGTCGATCAGGGCCGACTTGCTGCTCCCGACGTGAGAGCGGTCGAGGTGTCCGATGCGCTGGTATGTAGCGTGCTGCCCAATTACGGGCCTCATCGGCAAGTAACTTCGCCAGAATATCAAATCAATAATCGTTGGATTGAGGCGAAGTTTCTTGGAATCGCATTAACCAAAGAGCTTCGTCAGCGCATCAAATCGACAATCGTTTGACACCGTGTCAAGTTCTTTGGAAGCAACCGATGACGCGACCATCACCCCCAAACTTTTTCAGCGTATCGTTCTCCGTGACCTACTAAAGATCCATCTTCAGACCCACTTCTGATCCATTCTCAATTATAGTGTACATAAGAACAAAATCAAATGTCGCTCTGCCGATGAACAATCATTGTCATTCAGGAAGGAAGCTATTTTTCGAGCCAGCTGCGAAAATCGCTCAACGATCCAAGTCGGTCATTTCTGCACGCAACCGGGCCAACACTCGACCGTGCGAGGTAAACCGCGTTCGGTGTCACCCCGAACTTTCGAGCAATCTCAACACCAGGTTGGCCTTCAACGGTTAGGAGCCAAAAGATTTGCCAGGTTTGCGGAGGAAAATCAGTTTTGACGATCTGCATGATGCGGTCGAGCAACACTCGACGATATTCCGCCTCGGTTGCCTCCACGACGCTATCGGGCGACGCGAGTTCTTCGATCTGCTCAACCGTCAGCGGCAACTGCCGAGTTTGTTGCTTGCGCCAGGCGAGTGTATGCCGGTGGAAAACGGTCCAGAGCCAGGCGCGAAAACTGCGGGTCGGATCGTACCGAAACTCCGGCAATTTGCGAAGCAGAAGTGCAAAAGCTTCCTGGAGAAGATCTTCGGTATCGCCGGCTGGAACACCCAGCCGATTCGACCAGCGCGACAAGATCGGGGTGAAAAGTACGACGAATCGTTCCCAGTGTCGTTCATCTGGGCGACGGCAAAGCCTCTCCAGGAGCGAGACGGGAGTTTCGTGCATATCGGAAGAATATGCACTTCACTCCAATCGGGCTATTGCAGACAGAGCCATTCGACGCGAATTGAGTGTTACTTCGGCTCGATGATGCCACCGTCCCACTCAATCCTGCATTTGGGCATGCTGTCGCCAGGGTCTTCACGCCCTCCGCCGTGACCTTCGTTTTCTTGAGATCGATGAGGATCAGCGCTTTCAATTTGGCAACGTGTGCCAACCCCGCGTCGCTCACTTGCGTGCCGTTCAGGCAGAGTTGCGTCAGGTTATTGCAGTCCTTGAAGTGAGCCAGCCCCACATCGCTCACATTCGTGCCGTTCAGGACGAGGATCGTCAGGTTTTTGCAGTCCTCGAAGAATGCCAGGCCCACATCGCTCACCTTCGTGCCGCTCAGGTCGAAGTATGTCAGGTTCTTGCGGTCCTTGAAGTAAGCCAGCCCCGCATCACTCACTTGCGTGTCGCTCAGGTAGAGTTGCGACAGGTTTTTGCAGTCCTTGAAGTATGCCAGTCCCACATCGCCCACATTCGTGTTGCCCAGGTGGAGTACCGTCAGATTTTTGCAGTCCTTGAAGTATGCCAGTCCCACATCGCTCACCTTCGTGCCGTGCAGTTCTAAGAGCGTCAGGTTTTTGCAGTCCTTGAAGTAAGCCAGCCCCGCATCACTCAATTGCGTGTCGCTCAGGTAGAGTTGCGACAGGTTTTTGTAGTCCTTGAACTGAGCCATCCCGGCATCGCTCACTTTCGTGCCGATCAGGCTGAGGCTCATCAGGTTTTTGCAGTCCTTGAAGTAAGCTAGCCCCACATCGCTCACTTTCGTGCTGGTCACGTAGAGTTGCGACAGGTTTTTGCAGGCCTTGAAGTGTGCCAGCCCCGCATCGGTCGCATTCGTGTGGCCCAGGTCGAGGAACGTCAGGTTCTTGCAGTCCTTGAAGTGAGCCAACCCGGCATCGCCCACTTTCGTTTGGGACAAGTGGAGGACCCTCAGGTTTTTGCAGTCCTTGAAGTGAGCCAGCCCCACATCGGTTACTTGCGTGCCGTATAGGAATATGCTCGTCAGGTTTTTGCAGCCCTGCAAATGTGCCAGCTCCGCGTCACTAACTTGGGCGTTACCAGCGAGTAGGATGGCCGAGAGTGTGAAGTGCTCTTTCGGCAATTCGGCAATGTTCTTGAGGTTGCGATCCTGATCGTTGATGCGCACCACTCCGCCGATGGAGAGCCAGTACTCGGCCGCCTTGCGATCGGGGTCGGAGGATTGCTTTGGCTCGATCACACCGCCGTCCCACTCGATCTTGCACTTGGGCAAGGCTTTATTCAGAGCATCGATTCCCGCAGCGGTGATCTTCGTTTTTTGTAGCCGGAGCATTGCCAGGTTCTTGAGATCCTTCAAATGTTCCAAACACGCATCACTCACCTGAGTGTTGGGCAGGCTGAGCTCCTGCAAGGTCGTCGAGTTCTTCAAGAAAGACAGGCCCGCGTCGCTCACCTTGGTATCGTCGAGACCTAGCACGACCAGGTTTTTGCAGTCCTTTAAGTGAGCCAAGCCCGCATCGCCCACCTGCGTGAAGGACAGTAAGTGGTACATCAGGTTTTTGCAGTCCTTGAAGTTTGCCAGCCCTGCATCGCTCACTTTCGTACCGTTCAGTGCGAGGGATGTCAGGTTTTTGCAGTCCTTGAAGTGCGCCAGCCCGGAATCGCCTATCTTTGCGTTGGACAGTTGGAGGTGTGTCAGGTTTTTGCAGTCCTTGAAGGATGCCAGCCCTGCGTCGCTCACTTTCGTACCGTCCAGTGCGAGGACTGTCAGGTTTTTGCAGTCCTTGAAGTGCGCCAGCCCGGAATCGCCAACATTTGTGTAGGGCAGACTGACTAGCGTCAGGTTTTTGCAGTCCTTGAAGTATGCCAGCCCCACGTCGCTCACTTGCGTGCCGTTCAGTTGGAGTTGTGTCAGGTTTTTGTAGCCCTTCCAATGTGCCAGCCCCGCGTCGCTCACTTTCGTGACTCCCAAGAAGAGGACTGTCAGGTTTTTGCAGTCCTTGAAGTATGCCAGCCCCGCATCGGTTACTTGCGTTCCGTATAGGTCTATGCTCGTCAGGTTTTTGCAGTCCTTGAAGTATGCCAGCCCCGCATCGGTCACTTGCTTGTTCTGCAAATAGATCCCCGTGAGTCGGAACGCGTTTTTCGGCAGGTTCACGGCAGCCGTGATGCTGCCCTCTTCTTCGTTCACTCCGACTGCTCCACCGATGGAGAGCACGTACTCGGCGGCCTTGCGATCGGGATCGCCGCCCTTGATCGGTTGCGGTTCGATTCTCGGCTTCGGTTCGATTCTCGGCTTCGGCTTTCGGGCATCGGCCAATTCACCCGTCGTTACCCGAACCGTCGTCTTGCCATTACGCGTCAACTCAAAGGTCTTCGTTGTCACCTTGAGGCCGTCTTGGTCGACGACCTCGATCTCACCCTTGCCGGCGGTCAGGGTAAATTCGCGCTTGTTGGTCTTATCCTGTACCACCACGCCATTTTGTACGATCTTCACTTCGACATCCTTATCGTCCACTTCGATCACCAGTTCGCCCTGATTGGTGGCGAGCCGGAAAATCGTCCCGCTGAAGACGATGCCGACCCCAATGAGGGCCAGTAACAATCCGATGGCAAAAATCGGGGCGCGCCGACGCTGGCGCGGAGTTGTCTGCGGAGTGAGCTTGGGTGTGATCTCCGGCAATTGCTCGGTGTGATCGGGAGCGTCAATGTCGGCGAAGGGGTTTGGACTGAGAATTGCGGTCGAGCTTGAGTTGTTGGCACCGATTTTCGCCAGCGCATCGACGATCATCTTGGCGGAGGCTGTCCGACGTTCCGGCTGTTTCTCCAACATTTGCATCGTCAACTGCGAGAGAGCCTCTGGGCAATGCAGGTTTACTTCCTTCGGGGCTGAGGGAACGTCGAGAGCCAGGCTGGACAAGATCGCCATCGTATCGCGCCCCGAGAAAGGCCGCTTCCCGGTGAGCATTTCGTACAAGATGCAGCCGAGACTGAACAAGTCCGCTCGATGGTCGACCGGCAGGCCGCGCGCTTGCTCGGGAGCCATGTAAGCGGGCGTGCCCAAGATCGTGCCGCTGACCGTAAGTTGGGCTTGCTCGCTTTGACTTCGGGCCAGCCCGAAATCGAGAATCTTCACGCGACCGCTGGGAGCTTCCAGCCAAATGTTCGCGGGCTTGATGTCGCGGTGAATCAAGCCACGGGCGTGAGCCACTGCCAGACCCGAAGCAATTTGACCGACAATCCGAACCGTTTCGGAAATGGGCAGCAACAATCCCTCAGCTTGTTCCCGTCCAATCCGAACATCGAGCGGTTCGCCCTGAAGGAAGGGCATTGCCAGAAAAGGAATGCCATCCGCTTCGCCGACATAGTGAATGGGAATGACGTGATCGTGTTCGAGCTGGGCGGCACTTCGGGCTTCGCGCAAGAAACGATCCTTGGCCGCGGCATTCGCAGCAAGTTCGCGCCTAAGGGTTTTCAGGGCGACCTTTCGGCCCAGCCTGGTGTCGTCGGCAAGGTAGACCGTACCCATGCCGCCTTCGCCAAGCACCTTCTGAATCCGGAAGTATTCGAGGGATTCCGGCATCGCTGGAACCGGAGCCGATGCATCTCCGCTTACTCCGATGGTGTCGTTAATCGCGCTTGCTTGGGAGACAGCACTCCGAAGCCGTTGCTTGAGACGATCAATCAGGCGCTCCGCGTTCGGATCGGACTGAGTCTGATGATTGCGCAGATCGGTGAGCAGAGTGTCATCCGGTTTGCCAATCGCTTCAGCCAGTTCCGACAGTCGGCTATCGTCGGCATACTCGCTTACGAGGATTTCAACCTCATCAACCGATAGATGACCGAGAAGAAATAGCTTCAATCGTTCGACTTCGCTTGGAATGGGTGGGACCATTTGTACAACTCCAGAATGTCGGAATGCGGGGCGCGATGCGCGGGCGCGGAAAGATCGGTTCACGCCCGACGTTTTCGGGGGCGGGATGCAGTCTACTTTCGCTCCGAGCGAGCAGTTCTATTATCGCGGCCCGCGTCCCGCATCCCGCGCCCCGTCAATTATTAGTAGAGAAGTCGATTGCAAAACCTTACGCGAAAATACTTCAACGGTCCAAATCGGTCATTTCTTGCCGTAAACGAGCCAAAACTCGAGCCCGCGCCACGTAAACGGCGTTTGGTGTCAGGCCGAACTTTCGGGCAACCTCAACACCGGGTTGATCTTCAACCGTCAATAGCCAGAACATTTGCCAGGTTTGCTGAGGAAAATCCGTTTTGACGATCTGCATGATGCGGTCGAGCAACACTCGACGATATTCCGTCTCGGTTGCCTCCACGACGCTATCGGGTGAAGCGAGTTCCTCGAGCTGCTCGACCGTCAGCGGCAACTGCCGCGTTTGTTGCTTGCGCCAGGCGATCGTTTGCCGATGAAAAACGGTCCAGAGCCAGGCGCGAAAACTCCGCGTCGGATCGTAACGAAACTCCGGCAATTTGCGAAGCAGAAGGGTAAAAACTTCCTGGAGTAGATCTTCGGTATCGCCGGCTGGAACACCCAGCCGACCCGACCACCGCGACAGAATGGGAGTGAACAATACGACGAATCGCTCCCAGTGCTGTTCATCTGGGCGACGGCAAAGTCTTTCCAGCAGCGAGATGGGAGTTTCCAGCATGAAGAAAGAATATGCACTTCAGTCCGATCGGGCTATTGCAGACATGCCCGATCTGGACATGGAAGTAGTTAACCCGACGCGCAAGCGAGGTAGGAATCCTTTTACCTCGCCTGCGCGTCGGGTTAACCAGACAAACACCTTGGCAATTGTCGTCAGAACTGATCCAACCAGAAATGGCTACCGCGATAATACTTTTGCGGCATCCATAATTCATAGCGCCAGTTCGGTTCGCGGAAGGGCGGATAGGCCATGTAAGCGGGTGGGCGAACATAAGGTTGACCGGGCTTTTCCGGCCACTGCGGGCTGTATTGCGGCCAGTAATTGTGCGGGAAATAGTAGTACGGGTAGTAGAACATATTCGGCAGGGGCGGATCCGCGGCCCTTACCTCGTGCGGACTACCCACAAACAGAGTGATTGCAACGACACAAGCAATCAACCCCAACAAACATCGGCGGAACATGGAACGATCCTCCTGAAGACCTGAAAGAGTGGTCGGTGGATAGTGGATAGTGGTCGGAAAAAACAAAATCTCGAAGTAGTATTTGCATTTACTGACCACTGACCACTAACAACTGACCACTCTTGCTGAGCGGTCGGATTACTCTCAAGTTATCGGAGTAGCGAAGAGATAAGCCACTGCGTGTTGGGCCGGTTCGACCGGAAAAACCTATAACGATGGTCATCTCGTGCCAGTTGCAATCGAGATGGCGCAGATGTGGATGATCCACCGCTGCCCGCGAAAAATTTGCCTTTGTTTCTTGCTTTTTCCTTAAGTTCCTATCGAACCCCATGACGGAACCACATCTTCTTTACGACAATCCCCTGATTACCCGCTACGCAACCCGGGCCATGTCGGAGCGATTTGGGCCGCAACGCAAACATTCCACCTGGCGTCGGCTTTGGCTGGCCCTGGCAGAAGCCGAATACGAATTGGGCTTGCTCGCGGACGACGGGAAGACACCGCGTATTTCCCGCGATCAACTTGCGGAGTTGCGCGCGCATCTGGACGACATCGACTTTGCTCGCGCCGACCAACACGAGAAACGGCTCCGTCACGATGTCATGGCGCATATCCATGCGCTCGGCGAAGTCGCCCCGCGCGGACGCGATATCATCCATCTCGGGGCAACCAGTTGCTACGTCACCGATAACGCCGACCTGATCTTGATGCGCGAAGCGCTCACCGATTTGACCGGCAAACTCGCAGCGGTGATCGACGGCCTGGGAAAATTCGCAACGCGATGGCGAGCGGAACCGACGCTGGGCTTCACCCACTTTCAACCGGCGCAACTAACGACGGTCGGCAAACGGGCTTGCTTGTGGTGTTACGACCTGGTGATGGATTTGCACGATCTGGAATATCGTCGCGACGGCTTGAAATTTCGAGGTGCCAAGGGAACCACCGGCACACAGGCGAGTTTCCTGGCCCTGTTTCGCGGCGATCATGAAAAGGTCCGACAACTCGATCGACTCGTTGCCCAAAAGATGGGCTTCGATGAAGTCTTTTGCGTCACCGGTCAAACCTATTCGCGCAAGATCGACAGTCAGATTCTCGATGTACTCTCCGGACTCGGTCAAAGCCTGCACAAATGGGGAACCGATCTCAGGTTATTGGCCCATCGCCAGGAGATCGATGAACCTTTTGAGGCGGAACAAGTCGGATCGTCGGCGATGGCCTACAAGCGCAATCCAATGCGGGCCGAGCGGCTGTGCAGCCTGTCCCGGTTCCTGATGGGTCTGCCCGCAATGGCGGCGAACACGATGGCAACGCAGTGGTTCGAGCGAACGCTCGACGACAGCGCAGCTCGACGACTTTACTTGCCGCAAGCCTTCCTCGCAGCAGATGGAGCGCTGCGTCTGGCATTGAACCTCGCCAACGGATTGACCGTGAATACTTCCGTGATTGCGCGGGGAGTGGCCGATGCCCTGCCCTACATGGCTACGGAAAACCTCATCATGGCTGCGGTCGCTGCGGGCGGCGATCGGCAAGAGGTTCACGAAGTGGTTCGCAAACATAGCCACATCGTCACGGCCGGGATCAAGGAAGGAACGATGACGAGTGCGGAATTGATAGCCAGATTGCAGAACGATCCCACTTTTGCAGGGATTGAAGCGGAATTGCAGCCGAGCAGCTACATCGGACGATCGCCGGAGCAGGTGGATGAATTCATTGCAGAGGAAGTGGAGCCGATCCGAAAGAGCTATGCGGCGGCATTGGGTCAAAAGGGTGAAGTAACGGTATAGTTTTTGCGCGGTTGGAAATGAAGTGTTCGTCGTAAGGAAGCGGCCAGTTAATACGGCCTCGCAAAGCCATCGGCCATCACCCGGCACCTTACGGTGCTGGGCTCGGCTTACGCGTCTCGTTTTTGGCGGTGACCGGTGCGCAATCAGCAGAATTGGCGAGCCGAGCACCGTAAGGTGCCGGGTGATGGCCGATGACTTTGTGAGGCCACCTCAAACCATTCAAGCCTGGTTTCCAACTGCGAAATTCACTCGTTTTCCCCGTGCGGAGTATAAGCCAGGATAACGCCAACGATCGGGGTCTGATAGTTCTCATTGGGCTTGCACCAACGTCCGATTGACGATATGAGTTCGCGGGCAGGGGGAATCCAATGAGATACACTGTGGTTATTGCCGCCGTCGTTGTGGCCGGTGGCTGCGTTTCAACGCGCTCCATTGAGACTGTCATCGACGAGCACAAGTTCCAAGACACATTCGGGAATGTGCCGATTATTCAGCTTGGAATGAGCATGAAGGATGTCGATCGACTGGTCGGCTGCTCTAGCAAAGCCGGGATGATGTCCAGTTCCCTCGCGTACATAACGTGGTTTCACTCATGTGGACTGATCATTGACGAGTCTGCTGGAAAGGTAATAAGTTGCAAGTGTTCCGCAGAAATGACGCTTCCCGGCCCCGCTCCGAAGGAAACAATCTCTGAACGTAACCTTGCGACAATGCTTCAACCTGGGCTGACTCCAATGGAAGTTGCGGAAAAGATCGGCCAAGCTTCTTGCGGTTTCTCTACCAAGCCCCGCACTGTCAATCTTTGGTATCAGCAACTTGGAATCGAGATTTTCTTTGTTAAGGAGAGATTGGTCCAGTGGCGGCGTGTCTTCACATATCAAGTTGCACCCATCGGCCCCGCAACAGCACACGAAACCCACAGCGCCGCAAGTCATAATCCGATTGATTCAAGATCAGCTGATGTTATTCCTTGAGCTTGCAACAACACCCGAGTGACAAGATAATTTGGTAGCTTGAGAGAGACCAATGAGATTCATTGTTGTTGTTTCCGCGTTCGTTTTGGCAGCCGGCTGCGCTACAACGCGCCCCGCTGAAACCGTCATGGACGAGAACAAATTCCAGGAAACGTATGGAAATGTGCCGATCATTCAGCTTGGCATGAGCATGAATGACGTCGATCGACTGGTCCGCTGCTCAGGCAAAACTGAAATGCAAACGGGAAGCAATGTTGCGGTCACAACCTGGCTGCATGCTTGCGGGCTGATCATTGAGGAGTCGGCCTCCGGAAAGGTGGCTGGCTGCTGGTGCTCGGCGGACATAACATTACCCGGTCCTGCCCCGAAACAATTCATTGACGATAGCGTGCTTGCCGCGATGCTTCAGACCGGCCTTGCGCCGAGCGAAGTGGAAGAAAAGATCGGCAAGGCTTCCTGCGGTTTCTCCAACACGCCCGGCAAGGTTCATCTATGGTATCAAAAACACGGAATCGAGGTCGTGTTCGATAAGGAGAAATTGCTCAAATGGCGTCGCGTTATCACCTATAGATATGCGCGGGGTCATTAGTCGGGCAGCTGTCACGTCTGCTGATGCGGATCGACGAGCAGCGAAAAACCCGGCAACAATTTCGTTTCATAAGTCTCACCCGCCAAAATCACGATCGGCTTTTGCCAACGCTTGCCGCGCCGGCGATACACCGTCAATGTGGGCCGGTCGGGATCGACGTGCTGATCGAGGATCCAGTATTCGCGGATCGTCGGAACCTCCAGATACAGGGCAACATTTCGCACAAAGTCTTTATCCGGATCATCTTCCGACACGACCTCAACCACCAGGATAGGATCAATGTCTTGCCAGCGACGTTGGGAAAAAGGAAGGTGATGTGGAAAATTGGCGTAAGCTGCAAGATCCGGCTCAGGACAGGTTGAGCGACGATGTCCAGGTACAAAGACGCGTGCTTTACCTGAGACATAGTTGATGACGTCAGGGTTTTTGTCGCAATAAGTAAGAAGAAGGCGGAGAATCAGTTGCTCCCATGAATTGTGTGGCAGATTGGCTTGCGACGACACGTAGATTCTCCCTTCGATCAATTCGTAATGAAACCCTTCCTCGCCGATGCAGGCATCAAATTCATCGAGAGTCATTTCCTGGCCGTGATCATCGGGGCCGATGCGCTGCGGTCTGGCTCGAACAATCATGATTTTCTCCGGAGTGAACGCGATTCACAAAGTCGCTATGATAATTGCCGGCGCGGATCGACTAACAACGAGAATCCCGGCAATAGCCTGGTCTCATAAGTCTCGCCGGCAGCAACGATGATTGGCTTTTGCCGGCGCTGGCCGCGCCGGCGGTGGACGATCAAGGTCGGGTAATTGGGGTCGGGTCTTGAATCGACGATCCAGTATTCGCGGATGGAAGGGACCGTCAGGTAGAGTTCGACATTTGGAACCGTGTCTTTCCTGGCGGTATCTTCTGAAATAATCTCCACAACTAATGTAGGGTTTATGGCTCTCCAGTTGCGTTGATCGAGCGGCAGGTGATAGGGAAAATCGCGATAGGCCGCTATGTCGGGTTGAAGCGATGACGGTGAGCTTCGATCCGGAATGAATATTCTTGCAGTCGGGGCAACAAAGTTGATGATTTCCTCGTGCTGCATGGCGTAGTGAAAGAGCGGACGATAGACCATCATGAACAACGATTCATGTGGCAATTCCGGAACGGGCAACACGATAAGTCTCCCATCGATCAACTCGTAACGATAACCCTCCTCGCCGATGCAGGCATCGAATTCATCGAGCGTCATTTCCAGTCCCTCATCCTCGGGACCGATTCGCGGCCGAGTAGCTCGAACAATCATGATTCTCTCCAAGATTTTGTCGGCAGTCTTGTCTTCATTTTGCATAATTCATTTCACAATTTACTCCAAGACAACGTAGAGCGCATCCAGGGGCAACGTCACGATGAACTTGCCCTCTTTCAGAACCCCATTCAGTTTCTTCACCGGATAGCCCGCCGTATCGAGCAGCGTCGCCGTCTTAGATTTGCGTTGTTGACGATCAGCGTCGCGTCGGTATTCACCATCCGCCAGGGCGGCAGACCGGTCGCCACGATCTCGTAACCCTTGAACATCTTCTTGCCGTCGCCCTTGAACTCGGCCGGTTTCGTTTTCCAGCCGGTCAGCCGAGCCGACGTGCCCGTCTGCACCAGCATCTTTCCCGACGTTGCGAAGCGGCTGGTCGTCCATGGCGACGACAATGACCGTCGCATACTCGTTGCCGGAGCGGATCGTCACGTCGCCCAGCTTGATCTCGCCGGCCTTGTTCAGAAATCCGCTGGCCCCCTGGGCCTTCGGCGCATCGACCGTGCAGAGGCCGGTGCCATAATCGAGGCGGATTTCGCCGGTGATGCTGCGGACGATCTTCTTGTCCTTGTCGATGTACTTCGAGAGGTCAACCTCGTCGTCTTGGCCGGGTCGCCGCCGTACTTGACTTCGACGCGGCCGACCAGAAACGCCAGCGGATCGGCGCCGCCCTTGATGTTCGACTTCTCGCCGCCGGTTGCGCCTTGTAGCGGTTCGGATCGAAACTGCGGTCCTCGGCGATCAACGGCACCTTGCGTTGCCACAAATCGTTCAGCGGCCGTTCTTCGTGGACCACGGCCTCGCCCTGGCGGACATATCCCTTGCGATACATCAGCGCCGCGGCCGGGAATTGGCCCATCAGCGCCGGCGTCGAGCAACTCCACTTGAAGATGCGGGTGCTGGCCTTTCAAGATTCAGGAAGCGCAGGCCGGGTCGAGATCGTATTCGGGTGCGGTCGCCGAGAACCAGTAATAGCCGGCCACGCCCGTCAGCGACTGGTAGGCGGCCATCAGGAATGGCCCTCCGATCTGGTAGCCTTCCGGGCTGGACCCAGGTGCTCTCGGTGATAATCATCGGATGGCCGACGACTTGCTTGAGGTTGGTCGGCAAGGCTCGTGGATCGGTCAGGCAGGATTGGTTGGTGAAATGATGGCCGGGATCGATCCGCCAGCCGTTATTGTCGCCGACGTGCACGCCGCCGGTGTACTTGTTGACGGCGATGACGTCCATTGCCGTGTAGGTCCAGCGCTCGACATCGTTGAGCTTGACGGCGTCGGCCGTCACCCAGTTGCTGGCGTTGAGCAGTTGCTTGCAGCCGAGCTCCTTGCGATAGTAGTCGGCGATGTGCTCGTAGAACTGGCGCTGCGTCTCGGCGAAGAACTGGTCTCGTCGTGGACGCGCTTGGCCATGCCGCCCTTCGCGGTTCTGGGTCATGTGCCAGACGTTGAAGATGCCGACTTTGCCGTTGGCGAAATCGTCCTTGTCGTGCTTGGTGCCGCCCCAGGCTTCCTTGGCCTTGTCGAGCGAGCCGTACTTCTTGACCAGCCACTCGCCGAACTTTTTCCCGAAGCGTGCCTGGATCGCCGGCTTCATGCCCTGCGTGGTCCAGAAGAGCAGGCTGTCCTCGTTCTGGACCTGAATGATGCCGACGGCCGGGTCCTTGGCCAGCGGAATGCCGGTGTAGGGATTCTTGGGGGCGTACAGAGCTTTGACCCAGGCCTTGTAGCCTTCTTGCAGCTTTTCGTCGAAGAAGAGCAGACCCCACAGGTCGGACTTTCCGGTGTAGGCCGTCGATGCCCCAGTTGGTGACGTCGCGTGCGGTGGCCCAGTAGGGAGAGATCGTGACATAGATCCCTTCCTTCTTGAGAGCGGCCACGAACTGCCGGATGCGATCGATTTCCTTCGCATCGACGTCGGTGAGCTTGGAGCCTTTCGTTCCTGGTGCGAGCTGGGTATGAATGCGGACCATGTTGACGCCGATCTTGGCCAGGAAGCGGGCGTGCCGGGCCATCTCTTCCTGCGACTCCTTGCTGGTAGATGTCCGAGCCGATCGCCCAGAGCCGGACCGGCTGTCCATCGCCTAGGGCAAAACTATTGCCATCCTTTGTCAGCTTGAGAAATCCGGACTCGCCCGCCTCCTTCTCGTTGAGATAGCGCAGATCGAGTAACGCCTTCGCAGTGAAAGGGTCCTTGGGATGCTGAAACGCCCAGGTACCATGTTCTTTCATTTCCTGAGCAACCCCGATCGAGGACAGCACCGGCAGAAAGAGAACGGCAAGACAGGCAAAGAAATCGCTCGCAAAGTATTTCATGGTGATTAATTCCGAAAAAGGACGGACGGCTTGAATAAGTATTCAAACCACACGATCAAAGCTGGTGATAATTTACTCATCTGCGTTCAGAAAGCGACCGGTAAATGGCCACTATGAACTGTTGGTGAAAGGTTCGATGATCGTTGACATGCCGAAGATCCGGGGGATAAAAGATTTGTCGGAGTTTGAGTGTTGGGTTAGAATGCGATGAATCGAGCGCTACTGGCATTCTCGATTCGCAGACAGGCGCAAAGTAGGCGAATGGTTTGCTCTTACACCCGAAGATGTTCGCGCCTTCAAACGGTGGAAGCGGATATACTAAATGTTGACGATTCGTTATCCCGAACCTGATTGCTAAAGTAGATAAGATTTCGAAGGCGACTCTTCACCTTTGAGTATTGTCGGGCAACGTGCAAATTGTCGCCACAATAGTTTTGAGGAGATACCATGGACCCAACAACGGCTTGGCAATCGGTCCAATCGTGGCCGGCGGAGGATCGGTTGGCGTTCGCTTTCCGCCTTTGGGATCAACTGGTTGAGGACGGTTGGCAACCGGAGCCGGACGACGAACTTGCAGTTGAACTGGACCGGCGTCTGGCTGCACATGAAGCGAATCCAGCCGACGTGCGCCACCTGGGAACAGATCATGGAGCGAATCCGGAGGCGGCAGTGAGCGTGTCTGCTGTTTACCTTCCGCAAGCGGAGGATGACGTGGATGCCGCTCACCGCAGCTATGAGGGACAGCAGATTGGTCTGGGTGATCGCTTCGTCGAAGCAGTGCGGAATCAAGTCGATCGGATTCGCTCAAGCCCGAAACTCTACGGGATTGTCCGTCGCAATATCCGAGCAGCGCAGTTACACGGCTTTCCCTATGTCGTGTACTACCGCGATCGAGGCAATGACGTTCTCATTATCGCAGTGCAGCATGGTCGGCGAAGCAAGAAGGTTTGGAGAGATCGGATCTGACCTGATTGGCCACCTTAGCGAACGGAAGATCAGTCGGACAAAAAGAGGTAGTCAATGGTTGAAGCGAAATTCCGGGCTATTGAGTAGCGCCACACCATCTGTTGAAGAGCATCTGCGGGCCGCTCCTTGTGCTGCTCCAGGTAAGCACTCAGCAATTCCGTTTCTCGCGAAGTTGCGGGCCGGGAAAGAACGGTCCAGACAGCCTCTTCAACCTGTTGCTTGCGATCCTTCATCTTCACCAGGGCCGGGACCAGTTGCACGCCAGCCAATCTGAGTAGCGCAGCATCGTTGCTGAGTCTCATCGCTTCGTTGATGCCGATTTGAAGATCGTCGCGAGGCTGCTCGATTAACTTGCCGAACAGCCGCTGCACGTCCTTCTCCATTGCCTCCAGTTGTTTCTCACGAACCGCGCGAGGCTGGTCGAGCTTCAAAATCAGAGGGTCGCCGGCCAGTTGGTGCGACATCCCCCATTGCATCGGCGACAACGGCCGGGACGACGCAACGGCAAACAGTTCGGGGGCGGGCGTTTCGGGCTTGTCCCATCGACTGCTGCGCGAATACGTCTTGCTGGACACCAGGCCGCCAATGAGCCGGGTGAGATCGTATTGGTGTTCGATGAAGTCGCGCATCAGCCAGTCCAACAATTCTGGGTGCGATGGCTTGTTCCCAGCGTGCATTTGATCGTAGCGCATCACCAACCCGTAGCCGTAGAGGCGGTGCCACAGCCGATTGACCAGCGCTCGGGCGAACAACTCGCGGTTCTCGGGCTTCAATGCAAGTTCGACCAGTTCAACGCGCGGGCTGAACTTGGCATTCTCAGGCAGCGCCTTGGTTTTGGCGTAGTTCTTGTTCAACTCCTGGATCTGCTTGTTCTCTTCCTGCAGCGCCTTGTTGAAATCGGCAACGGTTTCTTTGGGCGGCTCGATCGCTGCGCCGTTGAGAAACAGGAGCCTGGCGGTGCGGGTCTGTCCCTTGGTTTGGAACTGGACCGCCGATGCGTAGCGACGATCGATTACTTTGCCCTGAAACTCGTAAGATCGGCTAAAGAACGCTTTCAGACCATAGTAATAATCCTGTGTCAGCGACGAGATGTACGGGTGCTTGTGGCACTGAGCGCAACTAATGTTAATCCCGAAGAAAACCGAACTGACATCGCGCGTCAAGGCATCGGGATCTTTGAGCCTCGCGGTAAGAAACAATTCCGGGCGATTGGCAGATGAACGCACGCCGAGCAGTTCGCGGAACATCTGATCCCAGGAGCGGTTTTCTCGAAGTGCCAGCAGCAAATAGTCTCGTACGCTGGGAGCTTCGGGGTTGTAGTTGCGAAGCAGTTGGTCGAATTCGGTCGCATTATGCCGGACATACTCGGGCAAGGCCATGAGTCGTTCGACCAGTTTTTCCCGCTTCTGCGAATCGGTCGAATCCACAAAGTCACGTGCTTCGCCGGCAGTGGGAATCCGGCCAGCAAGGTCGAGGTAGAGCCGGCGAACCAGCGTATGGTCATCGGCCTGCGGTGCCCGACTGACGTTCGCATCTTTCAGTTTCAGATTGATGTAGTGGTCGATGACCTCGGCGATAGGTCGATCGGCAGGCAAAATTGGCTCGGCACCGGTCGCGATCGCGGTGAGCAGCATCATGGCTGCAATGGTCAAGCTTCTTTGCAGGCGGATCGAATTCACAACTGTCTCCTCACTTCCATTTGTCGCGTTCCGGCTTTGTACATGCTTGGCCTATGCTTACGCGGCAACGGCGAACCCCATGCGTCAGCTTGGGGGCAACTACCAGCATTCCGAATCTTGCTGTTTTACCCCCAAGCTGACGCATGGGGTTCGCCGTTGCCAGCCTAAACACGTTCGCGGTCAGACCGTGAACTCCCATTTCAGTGCAGCCCCGCGCCCAACCATATAAATCGCATCGAATTTTTCACTGACTGCCATGCCGAACACTGGTCCCGGCGCAGTGATTTCTTTCAATAACCGTTTCTGCTTTCTGTCGAAAACGCTCAGGTTCGCGCCTTTCTGTGTGCCGCCCACTGCCGCGAGCAGCCAGTCGCCTTGGGGGTGGAACCACAAGGTTTCGTACTGCATATCCTTGCCGGCCTTGAATTCCTGCGTCAACTTCCCCGCCTTCCAGTCAAAGAGCTGGACCAGTGCTGTTCCCGTGATGATGGCCACATCGGTATTCTGAATGCCGCCCAGGGCCAGTGCTGCCCCATCCGGCGAGAAGGCCAGACAGCGCAGGCCGCCGTAAGGGTGGTTGTTGCGATCCCAGTCGGCCTTGAAAAACGCAGGAGCCTCGAATCGTGCTGCTTCCTTGCCGGTTGCGGTTTCCCAGACAATGACCCGACATGCCTCATCCGCTGCGGCAACGAATGCGCCATCCGGAGAGAAAGCAATGGCGTAAAGCTTGCTGGGATAATCGTAGCGCGGTAGCCGAGGGTCGTGGCCTTTCAACTCCCGGACCAGTTTGCCGGACCCGACTTCCCACAATTTACAAGTCATGTCATCGGAGACCGTGGCAAGCAGTTGCTTGGCTGTGCTGCAAGCCAACTGGCGAATCCAGCGCCTGGTGCGCCTCGATGATGCGTGCTGGTTTTTTTGTCTCGGTGTTCCACCAAATCAACTTGCGATCCCACCCGGCGGAGATCAGCTCCCTGCCGGCGACAACGACTCCGCTGACATAACTGGTGTGGCCGGTGTAACCGACCAATTGGGGTTTGGGCGCGGCGAAATCGAGAGAGTAAAGTTTGTGGTCAAAGGCACCAATCCAGAGCCGATCGCTTTGCGGAACGTGCGCAACACTTAGCAGGTCGCCGGCAAACGGAACAGTCTTGACGATCTTTAGCTTGTCGAGGTTAGGAGATGCCATGTTCGGCCTCTATTGGGGGGACAGCTTAGCTTAGGACTTCGGCAACGGGTTGAGTGTTGTACGGGGTCAGCGGGACGGGTCGGCCGTCGGGCGCTGTGTTTTCCTTCTGTGGGTCGATGCCCAAGGCAGTGAAAATCGTGGCAAAGAACTGCGACGCGGTCACTTTGTTCTCGGCCACGTCCGTTCCCTCGGCATTGGTTTTACCGTACACGACGCCGGGCTTGATCCCGCAGCCGGACAGAGTAACGCTCCAGCATTGGCCCCAGTGATCCCGGCCCCGCATATTGTTGATCTTCGGCGTGCGCCCCATCTCGGCAAAGGTAACGACCAGGGTGTTCTTGAGCATGCCGCGATCTTCCAGGTCGTCGAGCAAGGCAGAGAGCACCTTGTCGAGATCGGGCACCAGCGCGGCGTGAATGTCAAAATTCTCGCCGTGACTATCCCACCAGCCTCGATTGAGGCGGACGAACGGTACACCGGCCTCGACCAGCCGGCGGGCCGCCAGCGCTTGCTGGCCAAAGAGCGAGTTGCCGTAACGGGCACGCACTTTTTCAGGCTCCTGCGAGATGTCGAAGAGCTTTTCGCTCGCCATCATCCCACGCACCCGCCCATAGGCGTTTTGATGGCTGATGAGAATGGGATCACGCTTCCGGCCCTCCATGAAGGCAGCGCTGAGTTGGTCGCGCAGGGCAGCGCGGTCCTGGTGATCGCGGTCCGTGAGCGATGCAGGCAGATGATTTGCTTCCGGAGCCAGCTTGTTGAGGATGTTGATCGGCTCGTAACGAGCGCCGAGAAAGCCCGCAAAATCGATCTGGACGTTGTTGTTGAAGCCTACATAAGTTGTGTAGAAGGCTACGTGGTCGGGGACCGAACTGTTGGGCTGAGCGAGCTCGCGCGATAACATGCAGCCGAGCGAAGGGGTCTTGAGATTGCCGATGTCCGAACGCTCGCCGCGCAGCAGGGCATTGACTCGTGGGCCGTCGTGGTCGGTGCTTTGGGTACTGAGCGAGCGAATGACCGCGGTGTGTTTGTGCAGACGTCGTGCCATCTCCGGCAACAATTCGCAGATGCGAAAGCCGGGCACGGAGGTTTGGATGGTCTGGAATGGACCGCCGGTGTTCGTGCCGGGCTTGGGATCCCAGGTCTCAAACTGGCTGGCACCGCCGGAAAGGAAAACGAGGATCACACGCTTATCTTGACGTTTGATCTGTGAGGCGAGCGCGGAGGTTGCAAGAGCATTGAGTCCGACCGCGCCGCCAACCAATGCGCCGGTAGCGGTGCCAAAGAACGCTCGCCGACTCAATCGATGGTCGAGAGAGCCACAGAGTCGGCGGTCAGCAGGTCGAGGCATGTTCGGGGCCTTTCCTTCGATGCGCGGCTGTGCCTCGGATGGAGGTTCACATTCACAGGTACAGGGCGCAAGGAGAATCGTTCGGTAACGAAGCGCGTTGGGAGTGATTTTGAGATTCTACCAGAACCAAGGATGCCGGTCACGCAAAAAGACGAACTTCGTTGGCAAGTGCGTGAAGAATCAGCTCTCCCGAATGCCCAAGTCTCGACAAACCTTCCGCGCCAAGAACTCGTTGACCTCGCGATGACGCGGCACTGCCGACGTTTGGGATCCTTCACCCGTGGACGTTGCAATCTATGTCACCCAAAATTGTCTCCATCCGCATCATACTCGAAAAAAAATGGAAGCATGGCGGCAGTTCGTGCAGTAATAAGGTGAAAGGCGAGGGACCGGAACTTGACTTCGAGCAAACAGAACCTGGGGATTGTGCTGGAGGGGCTTGGGCGGCTTCTGCACGGCGAGATGACCCGGAGCTGCTTCAGCGGTTCGTTCAGCAGCAGGATGGCGCTGCGCTGGGGCGCTCGTGGAGCGGCATGCCGGGCTGGTCTGGCGCATTTGCCGGAACATCCTGCATGAATCCCACGACGCGGAAGACGCCTTTCAGGCGACGTTCTTGGTGCTTGTCCGCAAGGCGGCTTCGATCGATCGGCCCCACCTTTTGGCACCCTGGCTGCATGGAGTCGCCCAGCGCATTGCCGTTCGCGCCTGCGCCAACCTGGCGCGTCAGCGTTTTCACGAAAAGCGGGTCGCCCTTATGTCAGAGCCAACCTCGACGCCCCCGGAACCGTCACACGAGCTTGCCGCCGTCCTGGAAGAGGAGATCGCAGGGCTGCCCGAGAAGTACCGGCTGGCCTTCGTGCTCTGCTACCTGCAAGGCAAAACCAACGAGCAGGCCGCGCGGGAACTCGGCTGTCCCAAGGGGACGATCCTGTCGCGCCTTCGCGCGGGCGCGAGCGGCTGCGGCTGCGCCTGGCCCGGCGCGGCATCAACGATATTGCCGCGCTGCTCGCCGCGGTGTCGATGACGCACGCGGCGACAGCTGCGCCCCCGGGGCTGGTAAATGCAACCATCAAGTCGGCCCTGATGCAAAGCGCTGGCAAGGCCGCAGCCAACATTCCGGCCACGGCGGCTGCCATGGCACAACAGGAGATCAGCGCGATGTTCTTCGCCAAACTGAAAACCGCGGCTTTGCTGCTGTCGGCTGCAATATTTATCGGTGGAACCGGCGTCGTCGCCTATCAACTGATTGCCGGTGCCCCGGCAAACGTGATTGCCGGTGCCCCGGCAAACGCCGTCCTTGTCGCGGAGAATGAGAAGGAGAAAGAGAAGCCCGCGGCACCCCGGCCAGTCCGCCTCGACCGCTCCGGCGATACGCTACCGCCGGCCGGGGTGGCCCGCCTGGGAACGTTGCACTTTCGTCACGGCCACGCCGTCACCCTGATCGTCTCCACTGCCGACGGGACGAAGATCGTCTACGGCGGCGCGGACCCGATGGACAATCATCTCCGCCTGGCGGAGACCGTCACGGGCAGTGAGGTCACCACGGGCCGGGAACTGAGGACCTTTGCGCTCGGCGCTCGCGAGGTTCCCGTCAGCGCGGCGATTTCGCCCGACGACAAAATGCTGGCGGCCAGTTTCCGCAATCTGGATGAGCCTCCCTATCCCAACACGTGCGGCAAGGTGGTTCTCTGGGATATGGCGACCGGCAAGGAACTCAACCGCCTGGTGATCGCCGAGGGCGAAGCGAGCGACCTGGCCTTCCACCCCAACGGCAAGATTCTCGCCCTCGTCGCCGGCAAGGAGAGAAGCCTGCATTTGTGGGATTGCTCAACGGCCAAGCCGCTGCCCCAGGAATTCGATGCAAAAGGCAGCGTGGAGAGCGCTGGACTTTTCACCGGACGGCAAGCTGTTGGCGTTCACCAGCATACAGGAGCAGCGCAAGTCGGTCTGCTTGTGGGAGACCAACCCGTGGCGCGAGCAGCGCCGATTGAACCTGAAGCTGCCCCATCCGCTCGGCATTCCGGACGCCCTTGCCTTCCATCCCGACGGCAAGCTACTGGCGATGATCGATTTTAATTACGGTATTCGCCTGATCGACGTGGCCACTGGTAAAGCGGAAGAGACGCTCGGTCGAAAGCCGGAGGGGCTTATTCAGTCCGTTCGCTTTACCGCCGGCGGGCGGTATCTGGCGGTCGCCGCAGCAGGGAGCGTCGGCCTGACGATCTTTGATTTCCCCTTCCGCAGCATGAAGTTGGTTCAGCGGACTCAGGGCAACGAAACGCGGGCCCTCGCTGTCGCCCGCGGCTGGGGTAAGCGGCCGGTGGCTGTGACGGGCGGCACCGACGCAACCTTGCAGATCTGGGATCCGCTCACAGGCTATCCGCAATCCGTGATTCCCACCCATACCAAAGCCGTGAACACGATCGCCCTGCTCGAGAAGGACCGGGCAGTCACCATCTCGCGCGATGAGAATTTAGTGCGCGTGTGGAACGCCTCGACCGGCCAGGAACTCGCCAGGCACTCGCTGGGGTATCTGGCGGTCCTGGTCGCACCGAAGGCCAACCTGCTGGCTGTCACCAGAATCCAAACGATCGTAGGACGAACGTTCGGGTTTCCAATCACCCTAACGTTCGGAACAAAACCGGAGGTGCCGGTGTTTCAGAAGCTGCCGACCAATTTCGAAAGCGACATCCATCTCATCGACGTGTTCAGCGGCAAGACGATCCGCTCATTGCACGCCGATCAAAGCACGCTAGCTCTCGCGATCACGCCCGACGGACACACTCTGGCCGCGACGGAAGGACCCAAGCGCGTCGCCATTTGGGACGTCGCAAAGGGCAAAGTGGTGCAGCGGATCGATCTCGACCAGGAGCTCTTCGGGACGTTCATGCCGCTGCCGGCGGCCTTGAGCGCGGACGGCAAGTTGCTCGGGCTGCGCCTGGCGACCGTGAAGCCCAAGGGCGGCGCGGAAGACCGGTCGTTCAGCGTCTGGGACGTGACGACGGGCAAGCAGCTCTGGCGTCAGGGCACGCGCTTTGAATCCGATGCCCTGGCGTTTTCCCCGGACGGCAAGCTGTTCGCCGAAGTGGCGCTGGGAACGATCGGCATCTGGGACAGCTGGACCGGCAAGTCGCTGCGGCAGCTTGATTGCGGCTTTCCCGGAGCGACCGCCGACCCGGGGCAGACGGAGCGAATCGCCTTCACGCACGACAGCAAGGGCCTGATCGCCGGAGGCATGGGGCCTGAGGTCTATTTCTTCGACCTCAACGCGAAATCGGAACGGCGCGAGTTCCTCGGCCATCGCGGGCGAGTTTTCTCCGTGAACGTCTCGGCCGACGGCAAACGCTTCGCGACCGCCGGCTCCGACACCACGGGCATGATCTGGGAAACGCCGCGACGTTGACGTCGGCCCGACGGGACCGATTCCAGCACTGGCCCGCTTCGCACTTACTTCACAGCGCTCTTGGCCAATCGGCGCACCTCTTGCGGCGACATCTCCAGCAGCTCGGCGATCTCCTTGGCGGTCATGCCCTTCGCCAACCACTTCAGAACCAGTTCTTGCTTCTCCTGGACCCGACCCTCCGCCACCCCTTCTTCATGAATTTCTTGCCAAGCGCGGGTCTTTCGCAGTTCCACTAAATCGAACATAGCGCGAATCTCCTCTCGATCCAAATTCGGGAAGCGCCGCATCAGCAACTCCTCCACTAATTCTAGCACCTTGGCTCGACCGAATCGAAGCGGTATCCGCGTGCCTGTTTCGCGGGCAATCCCAGCAACTCGAACAGGGTTTGGGGCAGCTGCTTGAGCAACTGACAGAAGAACGAATCGGTTTCCATACGAACGAGAATAGCGAGCGCGGTTCGCAGGTCAAACGAATCAAAGCTGTCAAAAGCCATTTTCTTGATGAAACGAACTTCGTCGGCAAGTGCGTCAAGAATCAGATCTCCTGAATGCCCAGGTCTCGACAAATCTTCCGCGCCAAGAAGTCGTTGACCTCGCGATGACGCGGCACCGCTGACGTTTGGTTGTTTGCTGGATTCACATAAACGCTGTGTTTGCCTCGGTCTCGTAGAAGATAGCATCCGTGCGCCTTCGGGTGACGAATCAATTCCTGTCGTTTCATGACTTCTGCAACTCAAAAGGCTCACGAGTAACCTGTTGACCGGCCAAAGCCTGTTCGGCGAGATCTCGATTTGCCTCAAGCACAAGCTCAACTGCTTCTCGAAGATTTTCGCGTGCCTCCTCAAGAGTATCCCCTTGAGTATTCGCCCCAGGCAACTCTTCGACAAATGCAATATACCCTTCTTGGACTTGCATGTAGATTGCTGTTAACTGCATGATCTTGCTCCTCAATATCCGTTTCATCGGGGTTGTCGGGGCTCTCTCCTCGACCAATCGGTACATGATACTGGGGAAGGGCCATTTGCCGAACCGCCGGCCCTTGCTTTATTGTAAGCCGGCAATGGATGCGCTGTGCATCAAAAATCGTTCTTGGAAAAGAAAGACTGTCAGGAAAGCGTCAGGAACCGTTTCTGCGGTCGCACCCGTCAAGAAAAGCTGAAGCCCAGTTCGGGATAGGAAACTCCGTTCGTAGGTGCTGACACAAGGACTTCACGCCCGACCTGGCCAGGCACGCGCTTGACCGCAAGCCGAACTGGTCGTGACGTCGGCCCAACGGGATCGATTCCAGCGCTGGCCCGCTTCACGTTTACTTCAGAGCGCTCTTGGCCAATCGGCGCACTTCTTGCGTCGACATGTCAAGCAACTCGGCAATCTCCTTGGCGGTCATGCCCTTCGCCATCAACTTCAGGACCAGTTGTTGCTTGGCACGCAACTCGCCCTCCGCCACCCCTTCTTCATGAATTTCTTGCCAAGCGCGGGTCTTTCGCAGTTCCACTAAATCGAACATAGCGCGAATCTCCTCTCGATCGAAATTCGGGAAGCGCCGCATCAGCAACTCCTCCACCAATTGTAGCACCTTGGCACCCATTTCTGCATCGGCAACTTCGTGTTTTGCCTTGTGTACGAGTCGTGCGACGAGATTCTTTGCCTTATCGACGGGTGCCGTCACGAGTTGCAAAATCCCGAGGCCAATGGGCGGATCGGCCGGCACCGCGAGTTCGTCCAGGTAAATCCGCCGCACCCGGTGGGACTGAAGCAAATCCTCGTAAGGCGTCCGTTCTTCCGGCTCGACGCCGCGGGTGCGGAAAACGGCCACCGCGACCCACTCCTGTGCCGGGTCATTCTCCTGGAGGTAGCAGAAGACCTTGGCAAACAGGTTCGCGTAGAAGGTCGGCAAGGTGCGAAATTGCACCTCGACAAAATACAACGGCATGCTCGTCCTTCTGGGAAGGAAAAGCCCATCGATTCGGAAGGACTTCTTGACCTCGACCGAATCGAAGCGGTATCCGCGGGCCTGTTTCGCCGGCAATCCCAGCAACTCGAACAGTGTTTGGGGCAGTTGCTTGAGCAACTGACAGAAAAACGAATCGGTTTCCATACGAACGAGAATAGCGAGCGCGGTTCGCAGGTCAAACGAATCAAAGCTGTCAAAAGCCGTTTTTCTTGATGAGAGCGACGGCAGAAACGAAAAGAAAAGGGGACAGACACATTTATTTATTGATATAAGTAATAAGAATGCGCATAAGAAACGTGCCTGTCCCCTTTTCTCACCCGGAGTGGTATCGACAGGTCTCCTGTGGGAGTTCGTCCGGCTGGCGGGCCAGCGGTTCGTGCGACATCCGGATGCCTATTCGGGGGGCGTTTCGATTAGAACCAAAAAAAGATCAGTCGACTTTGATATGTTCCAAATACAGTTCATGGGGAACGGTTCGGCCACCGCCTAGATTGGGAGCCAACCGAATTCTAACTCGATACATCGCCGGTAGTCCGTGTCTATCTGGCGTGGAGTTTTCCGAATGTATTGCTCTGCGTTGGCTCGTTGCTCGTGACTCACTTTTTCTCGAAGATGCTTTATCACCTCTTCAATTGTCGGTTTCCGATAATCTGTTCCGATCTTTGGTTTTAAGTTGGTCCAGATCGCAGCCTCAACGCCAACTATTGACAGCCAACGCTTCAGTTCGGACTCGGCCCCATTCGTCGGGTTGCTCTGTCCGGTCACAGCTCCGATGCTCCGAGCTATGTTATTCTCCTCAATCCCCTCTCTTGCCGCTAGGTCCTTTTTCGCGGCGTCGAGATCGGTCAACGACATCAATGCCCACAAGCACCGAATCGGAGGAGTATCGGGAGAGATGACGAGAGTGATTCGCTTGTCCTTGGACTCTCGGGCGAACTCGATTGGGAGCAACGGGCCGTCCGAAAACCACCCTGAGCGCACATGCAGAGGTTGAGGGCACCAGACCAGCGATCCCCAGCCGATACAAGCGATCTTCATCAATCACGCCCTCTTGTTGCCGAATGCCTAGGGTTGAGCCGCTGGTGCCGCCTGTAGTGACTCAACAACTTGTACCAGCATGGGCGGCACCAGTCGGCTTGAACCCTTTTGTTAGCGATAGAACGGTGTGTTGAGCCCTTGCCCGCTGACACCTTGCCACACCTCGTCCGCTAGGCGACCTCTGCGAAGAACGAGGCCACTTCTTGACTGACCTTCAAAGATTGTTCAAGCACAGTGATCGAGGACTCGAGTAGCTGTCGGTTGCCGCGGAATCTGGTACAGAGCATAACGGATACGGATACTTGCCGCCATGAAACAGGTTGTTGCGAACAATACGAACCAGCCGTAGCAGATATTGCTCATCGCTCTCGCCGTCCCCCTTGGGCGTGGACCGCCAACCAAGACCACCGTTCACAACGACCTGAGTATCAGGTGGCTTTCGCATGAGGTATTCGCGGCCTGCCTGGAATTCCGAGTCGGCTTTGGTGAAAAGCCGATTGCGAACGCTGTTCGCAAACCTGTCCCAGCAAGGCTCTGCCTTGTCTCCGTTCTTCAGGAAGCCCGCCCTCTTGAGTGCGTACTCGAAGCGAGAGAAGAACGCGAAGAACTCAAACACTAGGTCGCGGTCGGTGACCAGCGCAACGATGCTATCTTGGACACCTGAGTTCTTTCATGATGGGTCTCCTGGGCTGCGCCTACTCCGCTTCTGGTTCGGCTTCCCGTTGCTTTTGCATAGCGACGACCAAAAGCGCCTTAATCGCGCGCTCCGCCGCATCATCTCCAGTTTCCCCTGTCTTTTTCTTGGCAAGCTTGATTGCATCGCTTACCTTTTTTTGCCAGCTCACCTTGAACCCGTTTACCGCCGCATCGCGGATGAAGTCCCCCAGCGTCTTGCCGGACACTGTACCGCTAATGGTTGCGGTATAGGTTTGCTCGCCATCCTTGACTTTGATACTCGCCTTACCGTCATCTAACCAATCGTCCACGACAAACAGATTCCCCTCACCCCCAGGGCAAGACAGTGTATCTCCTGATTTCGCGATCAGGGCGCGGACCTCGTCCAGCAGCTCGACTGGCACGGCAACCATCTCGACTGCTGGCGCTGGGGGTTTCTGTTTCGCCGCACGAGTGGCCAGCGGATAATTGCCGCATTCCGCGCACCCGCATGTCTGATTGTGAATAGCGTAAGGGTTGTAAACCTGCCCGTAGTTGCCGCATTCCGCGGAACCACAAGTATCGTTGTGAATTGACATTCCAAAGCGTCCGTTAGAGTGTGAAGCGCCGACGACCATTGTAGGCGCTTTGTCAAGCCAACGACTACTCGGCGAAAGCGAAATGACATTTGGAGATAGATTTGACAGGCGCTATATTTGACAGGCGCTATAATTGGAAATACGGTACAGGCGTCCAAATTGCGTTACAACCGGCTTTGGTCAGTACAGGAGTCCATATTGCGTTACGGGACAGAATTGCGTGACAAAGCCAAATGTTTGTTATCATTGGCTTACTTTGTGGTCAAGTCAGTGACGATGTCAAGCTTTCGTTTTGCAACAGAACTTGTATTTTCGGCCGCTCTTACAGGGGCACGGGGCATACGGCTCGGTTCCAGGGTAGGCATCGCCTGCCGCCACTCTTGACGGCACCCACGGCAAGGGGCGGAATGGCGAAGCGGTCTTCGAACGCCGTTGGTGCATTCGTGGGAACATCTCCTGGTGTCGCCGGATCATGGGCTCAATGATGGAACGCCGAAATTCGTCGAACTGGTCGTCATCCATTTGGAGGCTTGACCGCATTTCGCTGAGCATCTGATTCCGCTCGTCTTCTGGTAGCAACGCGACGTTCCAGCAGAGCTGGCTAATCGTCATAGCCTTGTTCAAATGCTCCACGGAACCATCGGTTTGATCGAGGAGTGGCTGCGCATAAGCCAAAATCCCTTCTGCAATGACTCCCATGTCTACGCTCCTCCAATTGATTGCAGCGAACGAGTCTCGATCAGCGGCAAGTCGGCCCCGCATCCTGCACGCTCTGGCCGAGCCACGTTAAGTATTTTTATACTACCCCGGCGACGGCGAAATACAACGGTGCCTCCGATGCTTCCGATGAAAAGCCGGGGGCCGAGAGTGCATATCGACGGAGTGCTTTACAGACTATTTCACCAATTCTACCCGTTCATCATTTCCTTGATCGGTCCGGTGGCGATGCCAAGGGGGCGGTCGAGAGGGACACCCATGCAGGCAAGTAACGTCGTGAGCAGATCGCCTTGATTGCCCTTGGTCTTCGCCAGGAATCGGCCCGTCTTGAGCGAGCCGCCGCCCTTGCCTGCGATGATGAAGGGCAAGTTTTCGCGGGTGTGCTTGTTGCCGTCCTCAAGTCCCGAGCCCCACATCATGATGCAGTTGTCGAGCAGCTTGCCGTTGCCTTCGCGGAGGCTGGCCATCTTTTTCACCATGTGGGCGAACTGGGCGATGTTGAAGGCCGTGATGGCCGCTACTTTCCTGACCTGTTCGGGCTCGTTGTTGTGGTGCGTCTGCGAGTGATGCTCGTTCTTGAAACCCAGTTCGGGATAGGATACGCCGTTCGGCGTGGAGCCGATGTAGGTGCTGACGCGCGTGATGTCGGCCTGAAACGCGAGCACGTTCAAGTCGCACATGACCTGCATGTATTCGCTTCGCTTGTCGCCTTCCGGAATTTTGATTTCGATCGGCGGAGAATCCGTCTTGCTGCGTTGAGTGGGAACGCCCGACTTGGCCAGGGCCGCTTCCTTTTGGCGATGCTCAATGGCGGCGATGCGGCGCTCGACCGAGCGCACACTATCGAGGTATTCGTCGAGTTTCTCCTGATCGGCTTTGGGCAGCCGGCGTCGCAAGTCGCGGGCACCGCCGAGGACCAGGTCCAGCATTTGCCGATCGAGCGGGCCGGCCTGCGTGGTCTGGCCGGGCCGGCTGGACTTGCCGAAAAGACGGTTCAACACGGCGCGGGGATTGATCTCGGCGGGAAGGGGCCGGGTCGGCGAACTGAAACTGCAATGCGTGTAATAGCCCTCGTTCAACCCTTCCTGATTTTCCTTGTGAGTCTGCGGCATCGTGGCCAGTTCGAGCGACGGCAGCGAGGTGAAGCCGCCGACGTAGTTCGCCGCAATCTGGTCCGCGGAAATGCCGATGTCGATCCGGTTGCGGTGTTTCGCGTCGGGGAGCTTGGCGGTAAGCCAGGTGGAAAGTTCGAGCGCGTGCGGCGCGCCATTGAACGGGGCGATCGGTACGCCGCTGATGCCCTTGACCATGAGACACTGGTCGAGCACGGGCCGAAGCGATTCGAGCGCAGGCGGGGGCGCGGTGCGGAAGGTCTCCGGCGACTTGGGCCAGAACTGGTCCATGATCACGCCGTGCGGCATGTACATGAAGCCAAGGCGCACCGGTGGCTTAAAGGCCTTGGCACCGGGTTCCGCCCAGCCCATGGAGTCAAGCAACGGCAGGGCCAGCATGGCTCCGACGCCTTTGAGGCAGGTCCGACGATCGAGAAGAATTTTATTTGGCATTGGTAGTAGGTGGGGTTGGAACGTGGCGATTCAAAAAGGGATAACTGGTGACGATTTCCGCGATGAGCCAGCTGCATACGATACTCATCGCGTGCGAGGGTCTCCACGAGGCGATCCACAACGATCTCATCGTAACCCTCAAGCTGGCGGAACAGCGCATAGGCCAGGAGCTTCTCGGTGAGGTTCCGGGCAAGTTCATTCTTGCGCCCGGCGATGATGCGCCTTCAGTTCCTTCGGCGATGAGAAGCGCTTCCCTCCCGGCAGTTCACCCGCGGCGTCAATCGGCCCACCTGAGTCGTCCTGGTTACGCCAGCGGCCGATGGCATCGAAGTTTTCGAGACCGAAGCCAATGGGGTCGAGAATTTTGTGGCAGTTGGCGCAGGCCGGGTTTTTCCGATGCAGTTCCGTGCGCTGGCGCAGGGTCAGGCTCGCGACCTTTTTCCGATCCTGTTTTTCCAACGACGGGACGTTGGCCGGGGCCGGCGGCACGTGCTGGCCCAGCACCTGTTCGAGCACCCATACGCCGCGCTTCACGGCGCTCGTCCGTTCCGGCAGCGACGTCACGGCCAGGACGCCGGGCATCCCGAGGATGCCGCCGCGATTGGCGTCTTCGAGCGTCACTCGTCGCATCTCCGATCCCGTGATCGTTTTCTCCAGGCCGTAAAGAGGGGCGAGCGTCCCGTTGAGAAAAGTGTAGTCACTATCCACGAAACTGACGACGCTCCGATTTTCGCGGATGATGCTCTCGAAAAACAGGCGTGCCTCGTCGTACATCGCCGTGCGCAGCGCGGGCGTCATCTGCGGAAACTTCGCGGTGTCGAACGTCTTGCCCTGCAGGGCTCCCGAGCCCGAGCCATTGCGCGCCGAAGCCGTCGAACAACGCCCGCGCACGGCGGTCGCCGAGCATACGCTTCACCTGCGACACGCAGCACCGCCGGTTCGTGCAGCTTGCCGCTGTCCGCGAGCGCCGAAAGTTCCGCATCCGGCATCGTGGCCCAGAGAAAATACGATAGTCGCGATGCGAGGTGATGGTCGTCCAGGGGAACGATCGTCATGCCTGCGTCCGCGTCCTTCGCGGGCGTGATGAACAGAAACTGCGGCGACACCAGCATCGCCTTGAGCATGAGACGCAGCGACGCCATGTAGGAGAGTTTATTTGCTTGCGCCAGGTCGAAGACTTTCAACAGCGTCTCGATTTCCTCCTTTTTCGCCGGCCGGCGATACACGCTGCGGGCCAGGGTCTGGGCGACTTTCCTCGCGGCGTCGCGAGCATCGCCACTTTCCGGCGGTTTGCCAAATAGCTTCTGCTGCCGTTCCGTGGGCGGTCCCTCCGGCGGGCCCAGCACGCGATCCAGTACAGTATTCGCGATGGCAAGATACTGTTCCGTTTGTAACGGCGAGAGCGTATTCAGATACCCCTGGCCAGCCACATCGTCCGGCAGTTCCGCGGCAACCGAGGGATCTACTCCGAAAAGGTCGTGCAGTGTGTTGCCGTACTCGGCCTTCGTCAGCCGGCGGATCACGAACGGTCCCGGATCTTCCGGACTGAGGAACTTGATCATCCCGACCCAGTCCATGAACGTCCGCCGTTCCGACTCGGTGGGTTGCTTCACCGCGTCCTTCGGCGGCATGTCGTGCTCCCGCACATTGGCGAGCGCGATCTGCCACTGGCGGCGAAGTTCCCCGGCTTCAGGACGCTTAAACATCTTCGTGAAGTCCAAGCCGCCCTTTCGCTTTTTGCCCCCATGACAATCCACGCAATAAGTCTTGAGGAAAGGAATGACTTCATTGCGATAGGTATTCTCCACCTCTTTGCGTCGCGCGTCCGTTTGTCGCGTCTGCCGCCGAAGCCGCGAGGGAAAGCGCCGGCACAAAAGACGCGATAACCGCAATGGTCACGTTCATAACCAAGCGGCGAAAAGTTGGAGGAACGATCATGCTTCTTTGTTCCGAGGATAAAGACGCCAAGCACTTCGGAATGAGCAACACTTCACGCAAGGTGGGAGGCACGCTCAATGACCCTGGGCGCTGATGGAAGGAAGGAGAGAAATTGTCAGCCCAAGATTAGGATACGGTTTCCATCGATGTATCCGCAAGAGAATTTTTTTCGATCCAATCCCGTTCTTTACATCGGTCGATCTGACGTGTGTCGGGCACTTCATTGAGAATGCGATTTGCCTGCGCCGGTCGATCAGACCGAAGCGCCTGAAGGTCCACGGAGAGCAACAGGGCGGCGTGGATAGAACTTTGCGCCGCGCTGGCATGCATCAACCAATCCTTGGCAATGGGTGGAACTCACTGTACAACAACTGCCGGTATCCGTGGATCGCGTGCGTCCGCATTGACCTCCGTTCGCCAAGTTGAACTTTCCCCATCGGCTTCCAACTCATATTGATGAGCTTGCACGATTCATCCGCAAACTCAATGGAGACTCACCATGATGAAACGAATTCCCGTATTTCTCGTTGTAGCCATCGCAGGCATCGGTGCTTCCCCGGCACAAGCAGAAGACTACACCGTCGATCCCGTGCATTCGAGCATGACCTTTAAGGTCCAGCACCTGGGGCTGGCGTTCATTCATGGCCGTTTCAACGACTACAGCGGAACGATCTCAATCAGCGACGATCCCGCCAAGTGCTCGTTCACCATGAGCATCAAGATTGACAGCATCGACACCGCCAACAAGATGCGTGATGACCATCTTAAAGCCAATGACTATTTTGACGCCAAGAAGTATCCGACCATGGAGTTCAAGAGCACGAAAGTCAAAGCGGTCAAGCAAGGCTATGAAGTCACAGGCGACTTCACGATGCATGGCACGACCAAGTCGATTACGTTTGTTCTCGAGGGCGGCAAGACGACTGAAATTAAAGGCATGAAGCGTATCGGCTTCACAACCCAATTGACGCTAAAGCGCTCGGAGTACGGCGTGAACGGCGGCATTCCGTTGATCAGCGACGAAGTCGGAATCGCCATCAGCTATGAAGGATTGAAAAAATAGACCCAAGCGAATGGTGGCGTCCGGCACTGCGTTCGAGGCCGACTTTCTGATCTGGGAGAATATACATGCCGCTGCGCGCGCGAATTTTGTTTTGTGTCGCTATACTTCTGATCGTCGGCTCGCCGCTTCCGGCAGACGAGAAAAACGACGAGCAGGAAATGGCCATTGCCACCATCAAAAAGATGGGAGGAAACGTTGGAATTGACGCGAAGGCCCCAGGCAAGCCGGTGGTCAAGGTATTCCTCTATGGAGGAAAGATCGCCGGCACGGGCCTGGAGTGTCTGAAGGCGTTGCCCTCAGTTTACTGGGTGGGCCTGCACGACAGCGACACGACGGATGCCGATGTGAAGCACGTCAAGAGCTTGCCCAAACTCCGCCGACTCAGCCTTGCCGAGACCAAAATCACCGACGCTGCGCTGATGGACCTCAAGGAGGCGACAAATCTGGAATGGCTGGAATTGCACCACTGCGCCATTACCGACGCAGGACTAGCGCACCTCAAGGCGCTGAAGAAGCTCAAACACCTGGATCTGAGCGGCACCAAAGTGACGAAGGCCGGAATCAAAGTCCTTCAGGACGCAATCCCCGACGTGAAGATTTACAACCCCTTGAAACCTCTTGACGACGAGAAATAACGAGTGCTTTTGTCGGCGATGTCCTTTCCTCAAGCAAGCCAGTCATTCGGCGCGGGCCAAGTTTTGCTCACCGGATCGGTTATTGGAGGAACTAGTCAAAAATGACCCGGCATGGTGTTCGAAACTTGCGTCCTACCAGACCTGCCGGCCTGGGTTATCATTTGGCCGAACCGCCTTGCAACGGCCCGACACGGGACCACCACCTGGACTTTGCACTCTGGCACACTCCGCAGAAAAGGCGTCAGGAACATTTCTTACACCTCTTGCATTCCGGTGACACCTGGATGGTATCCGCAAGAGAATTTTTTTCGATCCAATCCCGTTCTTTACATCGGTCGATCTGACGTGTGTCGGGCACTTCATTGAGAATGCGATTTGCCTGCGTCGGTCGATCAGACCGACGCGCCCAAAGAACGGAGACAAAACCGAGCTAAAACCTCACGGTCGCGCGGGCCAACCTCATGAGATTCCGACCGCGAAAGAGAAAGAGTAGGCGGTGCCGGCCGCGCAGCCTGCGACCGGTCGCCCGGAACTGCGGTTGAGATCAATCCTCTTTCGGTTTGCGTTTCTTTTGTGTCCGCTTCTTCGGCTTTCCAGCTACGGAATGATCTCGTTCGTACACCACTTTCTGATTGCCAGTTGCATCTGTCAGAACCATTCGAAACACCTCTGCAGGAAGCCCGACTGGCATTGCTGGGAATTGTTTGATGCGAGGGAATTGCTTTCGAAAGTAGTTGATCGCTTTTTCGAGTTGAATGGTCGGCGATCCTGCCGTCCATTGCAGAAAACTCTGCTCCGGTGCATACTCAACGCCGCCGTCCGACAACTCCTCGACCTTCCAACCGGGAGCGTTCAGGAAGAAATCCCGACCATATCGTTCGACGTAGCTGGGGCCGAAGATGTTTCTCCAATAAAGATATTTCAACTCCAACTTATCCACGTTCGTCCATGCACCTTCGCCCAGACTATCCAAGGTACTGTACTCCGGGGCACGTCAGGATAGATCAGGCGGCCAAACTCCCAGAGACTGTTCGCCAGCGGGTCCCAGCTTGCAGGATCTTGATCGTCAGTATCCTGGGAAAACCGAACGTAGCCTGACGGGCCCGAAAAAGTCATGTCGGCGGAGCCGTGTTCACGGGGTTTCTTTTGATCTCCGTAATGTCCAAAGCACTTTCCCAGAATCGGGTGCTCTACGCCAAGAAATGAGGATATGCTACCGTCATCATCGTCAATCTTTCTTTCTGGGCGTCGTTCTTCCATCGGGGCACCCGCGAGAGGTAGAAATACACAACCTCGCTCCTTGAGAATTCGGAGCCACTCGCGTGCCGCCTGGCTCCTGTCCTGGCACAAACCTCGACAACGGTTGTGCAAAAGTACTAACGTCATGGACCCCTTCTCGTATCATGGAACTGATTTCCAAGTAACTAGCTGAACGTACCCTTTTGTTTTTCGCAGATCTTGAAGCATTGTCCTCGCCTCCGGTGGAAGCTTTCCCCGGAATTCTATACGGAGCTTCGTTCCGGGCGACCCGATACTGGAGCGAATCGGTACAGCCGAGGCCCGGAAGCAACTGGACGAGTTGGCGGGCGGACTATCCGATGCCCGGTTGACAATGGCAGCCGCTGCCGCGGATGGCAAGACGCTCTTTGCCGCCAGCGATCAGATCGGCGCCTGGAGCGTCGACACCGCCAAACCGATCGCGATCGTCAAGCAACCGCAAGATCTCCTCTATGCTCTTTCCTTGTCCTCCGATGGCAAATTCGCCGCCTGCGCCGGGCATACGATAGAAGGCAGTCGACTGAGATTCGTGGACACTTCAACCGGGAAAATCGTGTTTGAGGAACTTCTCCACGACAAGCCGATGAAACCACTTCAAAAAACCGACGTCACTGATCATTTGCCCGGTGTAATCTGCACGGAGTTCTCGCCGCGAGGTGGCTGGTTCGCGATATCGCAAGGCGGCGCGACGATTGACTTCTGCGAAGTCACCCAGTTGACCTCCGGCAACAAGAAGCTTTCGGACGCGCCAAAACGCTTCTGCGTTGCGAGCGGAACGTCCAATCCTTTGTCTTTTCACCGGACGGCACCCATGTCGCGACGGCTGAGGAGGGCGGTGCGTTTGGCGCGAAGAAGAGTCAAATTCAGAAGAGTTGCTTTTTCGCGTCATCGATTCGCCAACCCGACGCTTATATGATAGGTGGAGACTGCGCACGGCGGTCTCACGGATCTGCTCGTCAGCGATCATCTGAAACTGCGGAGTCTGCTCTCGGACTTGAGTTTGGGGTCGTGGATCCAAGTGTTCGTGGATTGCGTTTGCTTTGTCAATGGTGTCGTAAGTTCAGCAAGGCGGCCCATCGGACCGAAGCCCCCGGGCGTGGGGGAGATGCGCCAACAAGGTAGCTCTATGGCCAGGAGAACGACTTTAACCAAGATCGAAACCGAGATGTACTACTGTGAGCGAGTCTCGCATTCGGCCGGTGCACAACAAGTCTTCAAGATTCTGGGAGGCATGGGATGCGACTTCTTTGATTGCTGGCCCAATCAACCTCTCAAGAATTTTAACGACGCGATAAATGAGGATGGTGATATCGAAGTTGGCACGGGAGTTCTCCAGGACGACTTGGCCATCGAATCGGTTTCCTTCACGTCTCGGGGCAGCGCCGACATAGCTTTTATCTCTGAATACAACGCACTGAGCGTCGGCCAGTCTGCCGGGCTGAGCCCTAAACGACTACCAGGCTTCCACTCTCGAAAGGAAACCGACGAGCTTGCCGCCAAGCAAGAAGAGTTTGCGGAGAAGCTTTTTGTTAACCTGCCCCTACATATGGCTGGACCGACGAGCCCGGAGAGAATGCACCCAGCCCAAAAACAATTCGGTTGCTGAAACTGAAGTATATTTTCTGGGCCAACTATTTTGGATTGGATTATGTGAACGCGATCGGCCGGGATTTTTTGCTGGCCACGCCAGGCTGGAAAAGCAAGGAGATCGAAGACGCTGGAATTGCAATTGTCACCAACCAGAGTTATTGCGATTGGTGGTCGAACTCGAACACCCTTGTGATTGAGCATTTCAGTACCCGTTATCCTGAGATCAAGGCATATAGGTCGATGGGGGTTGGGTAGCCGCTCGGCAAATGACTGAGCCAAATCGATCCTCAAGTTCACGACGCCATACAAGGGATGGGTCGACACGCAATTCCCTTTTCAAGAAAATTGTTGGGGAGCGTGGCTATGTTTGGCCTGGTCCTTGATCGTGGGAGCCCATCAATGGGATTAAACATCTCTCCGGGGAGACTCGCCGATTTACGAGTCAATGACCCCGATGCGGCGGCGGATCTCCGCAAGCTGATAACGTCGGCCAACCGCACACTCAAGGCCAACGGCCTGCGGACACACGCCGAACCCGAGGATCTGCCGGGGCTGCCAGAACGATTCAATCGCAATTCGGTACCATACGGATGGTTCGATCGGCTGAAACGTGCCGTCGCTTATGCTCGTAACCGGCCCAAAAAGTTCAAGCCGCTCCCGACGGGCAAGGACGCCGCTGAGGATAGTTGGGTGATTCAGGAGTTGTGCACTCTGGAGTCGCACATTATCTGTCACTCGGACTGCGACGGCCTGTACCTCCCGGTGGACTTTGACTCGCCGCTCTACAGCGAGCGAAAGAGCGATGTCGCTTACATGGGCCTCGGCTCAAGCCTGGCGGGACTTCGCGAATTGGTATTGACGGCCCCACTCCTCGGCATCGAACTGAACGAGGGGATATTGGACCCAAAGCTCGTGCGGCGGATCTTCCGGGAGAAGGAGGGATCCCACCTATTTGAGATTGAGCGTAAAACTTGGCTGGCGTTTTTCGAAGCATTTACGCTTAGCCTCGAGTACAAGACAGCGGTCGTGCTTAGTTGATTTTGGTGATTAGGCGCTCCACTCGCTGTATGCGCCAGACGTGGGAAAGTGAATTCCAGTTGAACGGATGCGATGGCCAAGAAAAAAGCAAAGCCGATAGCTTTTTTGCCCTGTTTGTTCCTGACCAAAGCTGAGGCAGTGTGGAATTGTAAATGCCATGAAATGACGGAAAGAAAAGAACTTCGCGAGCATTTCGCCCTACTACTTACTGTATGAAAGCGCAAACTCAAAATTTGAGTCGATGGACGACTATGTAATGGAAGGAGACTTCGACTGCACAGTTTTACGGACGGGGAAGAGGCTTACGCAATGTACCCGGGCTCCTGCGATTGTCACGCTGAGCAAGGGGACGCGCTCCGATTGCCTGAGAGGGCCAATCTCCTGGCTGATTGTCTCGCCTCGATTCGTCACAATATGCGGAGATTATTTGAACAAGCACGTCCAAGTACTCGAGTTGATCACTCGTCTCCCCGACGGCAGGAAAGTGACTGACCGATATGTTGTGTTGAATCTGATCGGCACGATCGACGCGCTGGCCAGTCCTGGGCAGACGAAAAAGGATAGACGTAGGCCAGTGGGAACATGCCGCCGCGGAGCAGTCCAGCGGTCTTGCCGGCGTCGATGCGGTCGTTCTTGGACTTGCCCCCATGCACGGACTTCATGTACAGCGCGTGGCCGAGCACGACGGGATGGAGTGGTCTTCGCAAACCCGCTTCGTGGTTGGAAGGCTACATGACTTCCTGAAAGATCCACGTTGAGACCGGGTTTACCCGTGATCTCGCTTCCAATAGGACGAGCCTTCGGCCCGTCTCCATTGAGGCCATTAGAAGTATCCAGGGGGCTGCTGCTGAGCTGGACGCCATTTGGGCTTTTCGTGACGTGACGGAGTGTCCGGTGGCCAGCCAGCAGAGCCAGTCGTTCGATGGCTTAACATACGCGAAAGGGCAGCCATGCCGAAGTACCAGGTCGATCTCAAGCCCGTTGCCGGTCACGCCATTCCTCCTCTTCTGGAGAAATTCGGCGCGCTGGCTTTCCTCCCAGGAGTACGGCAGCGTTGGCTGGTTCTCTCTTCATGCTGAGGCTGTGCCTGTCGAGTGGGATCGAAACAGAATTCCACGCATTCAACGCGACGCCTTCTCGTTCCTGGAACTGCCGAACGGATCGTTAATTCTCCTCGTCAACACCGGCAATGGATCGCCCCCAGCGGTCGGACTATTGGGTTCGGAAGGAGAGACCGATTCCATAGCGACCTCGCTTGAAGAATTCCTGATTCTCCTCAGTAACGCCGAGACAGGTATCTCAGACCTCGATGAGGAAGAAGCTTCCGGCGCAAGAAGTTGAAAGCTTGGCTAACGAAGAACAAGATCAAGCCGCCCAAAGCTCCGCCCTTCGATTTCGACAGCTTCCTGGATGGAAATGCAAAGTCTTCGCCCCCAGCAGCTCCGCAGTCTGGTTCACCCCCGGCTGAAAGCCTGAAGATGCTGCCGCCGTTCGTTCGGCAGATTGCTCTGATGGTGGGTCGCCGCGCGGATGACGCCGAGTTGATCGAATTCGTCACCGGAACGCTGGGCCAGAAAATTCCGAACTCAACCACGTCCGAATCCAAGGATGTGACCGCGAAAAAGCATGGGCTGGAGCTGAATTTCAGCCATGATGTCAAGAATGCGAAGTACCAGCTGATTCCCAAGTCGAAAACCTCGTATGTGCCGTACCTCTCATTGGTCTGGCTGAATTCCAAGTTGCCCGGCCCACTGCCCTTCGGCCTTCGATTTGGGATGTCGGTCGAGGAGATCACTGGTACGTTGGGCGATCCTGCCGTCCGTGGTTCCTCGCGTATTCCTCACTGGGAGCGCGAGCTCGATCCGGCCCGGGAGATTATGTTCGAAGTGGATCCGAAGACCTTTGCTATTACAATCAAACAATCTCGCGAATTGATGGGCGACGACGAGGATTCGAGGCCACTCCTCGGCCTCTTGCTGGCATGGCTGGCAAGCCGCGGTTTCTTGGAACCGAAGGCTTTCCTCGGTCACGAGGCGCTTCTTGAAGCCGTCCGTGAACGCAAAGAACGTGGAAGCAAGCTCGTTGAAGCCGCTCTGCCTCGCGGCTTATGGGATATGCACCTCAAGGATTTGCCGGAGTTTCGCAATTTCGCACATGCATGGATGCACAGACTCGGTGAAACGTGGATTCGCGATGACCTTGTCGGTGTTTTCGGCTCGCGCATAGGACCTTACGGGCTTCCGGAGGCGGCGCTTGACGACGACGATTGGGAAACAGTGGACAAGGCGACTCCGGTGTTGGATCGCTGCTTTGCCGAATGGCTGTCCTGTGGGGACCAATGAGAGTAACCAAGCGCGATTCAAAGGCTGTCGCGCGAGAGAGCGCCATCGAGCCGTGCGCTGAAGCCAGCTGGCCGCGCGATGGTCGGTCCGCCCGACGTGGGTCGGACCAACGCGCGCCAGACGTGGCGATAAGGACGGGCACGGTTTCTGGACTACATGCAAGTCATGGCGTCTTTTTCTGTGGATCAACTTGGGACGCTACCCCCCGGCAAGGGATACCAGCGTTGGATGATGGCACCATTCAGTGGTCGCGCGTGGGGAGGTGGCAAGAATCTCTGCTTTCGGCTGGATTACAATCTGGTAGATCGGAACAGCGAGCGGCCGGGGCATCACTTCCGCCGACGATTCTGCTATATTAACTTCATCGATGCCCGACACGTCGCTAACCCTTCTCGACCGTCTACGTCATCCGGACCAGCCGGACGCCTGGAATGTAGGTTTGGGTATTTTGTCTATTTACATACCTTCCAAGATGTTAATTCTTGGTCAACTCGAAGGTGATCTTCTCGATCTTACCGGTGAACTCGAAACTGCCTTTGTCCTTGTAGGCTGGATCGACAGAAGTGATCGAGTCGCGTCCGACTTCGAACGGCTCCAGCCCGTGCCGGAAGAAGGTGCGCTTGATCTTGCCCTCGCCGACCGGCTTGCCGTTGACGGACATCGTAACTGTACCGCCGCCTTCTTTGGAGCCGTCGGGCCTAAACTCCGTTTTCAACGTGACATTTCCTTCCGGGATTGCAACCGTTCCTGGAATGGTAATGTCCGCGATTTCGAAGCCGGTGTAGCGGAAGTGTGGCTTGTTGTCCTTGATATAGAGCGACCACCCTGCCGAGAATGCCCCCGCACACGTCACAACGCCTTCCGCACCGCCCTTCGGAATGGTCAATTCTGCCGTGATAGTGTGGCCGCGTGGGAACACCTGGTCGGTTATCGGCTCTTAACGCGAGTAGTCGAATTGCGAATCGGCAACATCTCGCCTTTAGGCTTATTTCGCTTTCTTCATGAAGTCGTCAAAGTTGGATCGAAAGACATGGCATTCCGGCAACGCTTTTTTAAACTCACGTTCTCCGGCCTCGGTCACTTTAGTGTTTGTTAGCATCACCGATTCGAGAGAACTGAGTTTTGATAGTTCCTTCATCCCGGCATCAGTGACCTTTGAACCGATCATATTAATCGATCGCAGACTCGGGAATTTGGACAGTTCCGCCATGCCGACATCGGTGAGTTGGTCGCCGTATAAGCCAATCGACGTCAACTTCGGAAGCTTCGCCAGATGCTTCAGGCCAGCATCAGTGTATCGCGTCAGTGAACCAAGGGTTAGATACGATAGGCTCTTGACTTCAGCGACTTCCTTGAGGCCCGCATCCGTCAATTTCGACGAATTCAAATGGAGCACCTCCAATTTGCCGAGTCGCGCCAATTCCTTCAGTCCCGAATCGGTGATTGGGTTAAAATCAAGCCAAAGAACCTTTAGGTCCTTCAGTTTTGCGATCTCTCTGAGTCCGAGGTCAGAGATTCTGGTGTTAGCCAAATTGAGCTCTTGCAATTTCGTGAGCTTTGCCAGTTTTGCCATGCCCGCATCGGTAAGCTTGGTTGTACCTATATTCAGCTTTTCGAGGTTCTGAAGAGTTGAGATGGGGTCCAGAGCGTCTTCGGTTATTGCCGTACTGCTGATGTCCAATTCACGCAATTCTGTTCGGTCGGCCAGCTCTTTGATCCCGGCATCGGTAATCGCAGCACGATGCAATCGTAGATGCTTCAATCCTTTGAGTTCCACCAGCTCTCCGAGCGCCACATCGGTGACCTTCGATTTTCGATCAAAGTCGAAGCCGCGATCGGGGTGACGGTCGTAAGAGGACGAATGGCCAATGAGGCCCAAGTCCATGGTTTCCAAGTTCTTTAGACGGGTGAGTGTTTTGACGCCGGCATCGGTAATTTCGGTTCCCGCCAGATTCAAGCCTTGCAAGTCCTTGAGTTCGAGCAGCTCCTTGAGACCCTCATCTGTCAACTTCATGCTGTTAAGATTTATCGATCGAAGGTTTCGAAGTTTCGCCGTTTCCTTGAGTCCTGCGTCGGAAATATCGGTGGCACCTAGATGCAGGTGCTGCAAATTGGTGCACGCCGACAAATGTTTCAGCCCGGCATCGGTGACCTTCGTGTCCTCCAGGTCCAACCATTGCAGATTCTTCAAGTGGATCAATTCCTTCAATCCCTTGTCGGTGATTTTGGTGTGTCCGAGAACAATGCCAGCGAGATTTGGGACCCCGGCCAGTTGTTTTAATCCCGAGTCGTCGATTATCGTGCCGTATAACCGTATTGCGAATGTCGTGTCGGGAACAGAAAGGTTTGTCAACATCCCGTTCTTCCAATGCTTGAATGAGAAGCAAGGTAACGCGCCGCGAAGCTCAGTTGACGATTGAAGCAATCGCGGTTCCAGTTCATTCATGTCCCAGCCGACCCAGCCAACCGTTGCACCGGCCTTTTCCCAGGACTTGACGACTTCTTCAGGAAATGGCCGAGGGACGCCGTCTTGCTTGGGCGCGGGAACAGCTTGCATTATCCCGACACTACCTGTCAGAGCAAGCAGACCAGCAAACAGGCAGCGGGTTGCGACATGAATACGTTGCATGGCTTCCCCTCTTCGGCATTGCGATCGATCGGTTCCGTCATTTTACGGCCGGACCGTCGCTGCAACCCAATTCAGCGTCGGTCCGCCCGACCGCCTGGCTGTTGCTCGCCGAAATCGCCTCAGCCCGCCTCACCCTTGACGCCACGTCCTTTTTTTGCTCGAATCGCGCGGCCGTCTGCTTACCTGCGGCTGATTGGGAGTGTATTCTTTCGAGTCAGAGTCAGCCAAACATTCCCGAATCAAGTAACATCCTCGACCGGAGGTCAAGGCAGCATGACGCGCAGCGCATCGCCACCGGTCGAGAAGATTGGGCATTGGAGCAAGAACCGGCGGCGTCGGAGCCGACCAGATGCAAACGACCCTCAACGCGGCGGCGGAGAGTTATCTACGTGCGAAGAGCTTGTCACGTGGAACTCGCAATGAATACCGCTCGACTCTTCGGAAATGGGAGCAATGGGGAGCGGGTGCCCCGATCGAGAGCTTGCGACGAAAGGAAATTCGCGAGTTTCTGGATTGGGTGTACGAGCGTGCGGTCGGAGATAAAGGGACCAACCCAGGTCGCACCGCAAACAAGGCTCGCGAGCACCTGCGCGCTGTCATTTCGTGGGCTTGGGAACAGGAACTTATCGACTCTCCACCGCGGTTTCCGAAACCAAGGGATCAACGCGATGTAGCGGGCCGACACTATCTCACCAAAGCCGAAATCAACGCCCTCTACTTTGCTACACATAAGATGGAGCGACCACGGGGCTGGTACGGCCCGATTCCGGTCGGACGGTACTGGCGAAGCGCCCTCGTCGTATTTTTCAATTACGGCGTTGACACCGGCACCATCTGGAAGTCTGCGCCCTTTCACGAGCCGGTCCTTTGGCGACACGTATCGTGGAGTCGGCAATCGCCGGATCGTGAAGTCAAGGAGCAGTCGCGTTGGGGATGGCTTTTCTATCGCAGGGTGAAGACGGGTAAGACGTTCTATCGGCCAATGAATCGTGTCGTTCACGCACACATCAAGGCAATCATGCCGGAGAGTCCGCGTCTCGACGCCCCCGTATTCCTTGGTGGCGGATCGAGGCCGAAACGTTCGCTTCCAAGAGCTCTGCGACCTCGCGAATATCAAGCCGAGGACCAATGTTGAGACAAGTGCAAACGAGCCTTGGGAGCTCAAGGATCTTCGCAAGACGTGTGCCACCTACTACGACGAGCACATGCCTGAGTCGTCGATCGAAATTCTCGGCCATTCGGTCGGCGGAATCACCTATCGCCACTATGCGCATCGCGCACCGTTGGCGTTCAGGGCGATAATGACGCTTCCGCAACCAACGGCATTCTCAGCACTTACCAGAGGATATGATGGCGAATGTCCCTGCTGCCGACGCCAATTTGCGGATGCTTGATTGCGGTGGTCGATCAGACCGATAGGCCCAACGAATCGAGAGTAACCAAACCAAATCCACAAGAATGCAGAGCCAAATTTCCTGCGGCGGAACAGTTCTTGGTGAGGGAAGTGTCAAATGCGCGGCAAGTCTCGGTTTGAAACTAGTTAAGATTCCTATAGGGTTTGGTTTGAATTTGGCTCATTCTTGCACGACGTCGACATAAAGAACGTAATATGGACAATTGCACCGAGGCGCGGCATGAGGGCCTGAAGGATGAGTGACATCATTCAAATTTCACCATTCCCACCAGTGAAGTGGGATGTGCACCGATGGATTGGCAAGGTCTTGTTGCCCTCCTCGTCTGGTTTTCAGCGGCGTTCGAGCATCGACCTGTCGCTCCTCGATAACCAGCCGTCCGATGGTTCGGTCCGGCTGGAGGTGGCGGAAGGATTCAGAAGTCGGAAAGCGAAGCAGGGTCAGTTGAAGCCGATGCCACCTGGAGTTGATCAGTCAAATGCGTTCCAGTACCTGCTTGACAACGAGGCCGTCGTCGCCGCGGCCATTGGCCATGCGCTGTTGGCCTACTATACTCCCAACCCGGACGTGTACGCGGAACGCCATAATTACCTGTCGAATTTTGGGAGGATTCTTTGCCGGTGATTACTGAAGTGGCAGGGTTGCGTCCACTTCTGGGTCTGGCCACCGTCCATGTGCTTGGAGCCTCCTTCGACGGGGCAGCCTACCTCGGATTCGTCTTCGGTTGCGATTGGGACGCCGCTCACGGTGTCGGTGTGATCACTCATCGGTCTCGAGTGATCAATACTGGGCTGGCGGAAATCTGCCTCAATAACCGCCAGGCTGTGGATGACGCGATGCGGCAAATAGAAACCACTGGCGACCAGTGAGGAACGCCGACGCAGGGGATTAGGCCGCCCGTGCCACGCTGACCGTGACCGCCGCGACCGGCGTCGAGAACCAGGCCGCATGGAATCGGTTCCGGGGGGCCGAGCCGCCAGCCCGTAATTGGTGCCCAAAGCCCCGAGGAATTCGATATCGCTCCATGCGGCAACTGCGCGTAGGCTTGTCTTTAAGGAGGGCTTGCAGTGTCGTTGCTGTGGATTAGGATCAGAGCCCGTGGACCGCACCCCCTTACAGGGGGGTATGAGGTAGTGCCTGCCCGAATCGCTGTCCAGCTGACCGATGTTCGCTCCTGTCTCGAACGTGCCGGCAGCCGATTGGCACCATATAGCGAACTTCCTGACCCAACGCTGAAAGGATGGCGGGCAACTCAGGCAACCGGTAGGCATGATGAATATCTCCGTTGGTCGGCGCTGGTCGCGGAGGTTAAACAAGCCATCGCTCTTGGAAGTGACAGAGAAATCGACGATCGGGCGGCACTCGCACAACGATGCATTGAGCTAATTCTGGACAAGCGTTTTTTGCTGGTAGTTTGCCCTCTCTGCAGTCGTGATTATGGCCCGGAAGAATGCGAAATGTCAGGATGGGATTCGGTGTCTGGCCCGCGCCGGCGTTGGCGGTCGTCGCTTGGTTTGTCCCGCCGGCCACACGTTGATGGTCCAACAGACCTGGGTCGCGTGAATGAGGTAGTATGGCTGGTTCTCGGAAAAGGCACATTAAATGGCCTCGCACGCGAGTCCCCGCACTACGAAGCTTTATGACCGCACCAATGACCAGGTCACGTTCGATGAGGCCGAAAAGATAACATCATGACGACCGGGAGCGATTCGGGGTAATTCAGTTCCATTTGTGTTTCGCTGCGTCGGTCGATCAGACCAACGCGCCCAACCGGAGAGCGGAAAAGAGGCCAGAAGAAACCTGTGCGAAACGATCAGACCAAGCGGACGAGCGAACAAGTCGATCGACTTCATCCCGTGCTTCTTTCGCGCCTGGTAGAACTCGTCCGCGGGTTTTGAAGTTGGCAATCGCTCGGCGATGGCGACATCAGGGGCCCGTCGAGTGTACGCCGAGCGATACACGACGAAGCCCGAGAAGTCCCATTTGGGACTCAACTCGTACTACGGCGAGTGGTACGCCTTGTAGTTCGACTCTGCCCTGATGCGACTGAGCGGTTCACGGGCGAATATAGAGAGCATTAGGCGTCCCAGGAAACGCTCAGGATCGACACTTTTTCGTCTCACCGCTCAGGGCTGTCTGAGCTTATCGAAGAGTGTATCGGCAAATAATTGCATTGGCATTTGTTGTGTTACGCTTCTCCTCCGGACAAGTTTCATGACGATTCGCCCGAAGAATCGACTCATCGACCGCTCGTGAAGGCCAGCGAGCGGAGGATGATTTGGCAACGCAACAACCAAGCCGATCCCGAATCCCATCATGACGTACCGCCGGATGACCGAGGAGTAACCAGCTTCTACTTGACGCGCTTGGGTTTGAAAGACGCCAAGTTTTTCCAAGGCGGCAGAAATTGCCGGATCGGGAATCTGACGCGAGCGTTCGGCATTGATGAGCGGATAACCGAGTAGATCCGCAGGCTGAACGACGCGCTTTCTTGCCAACGGGTGATCGGCAGGAGTGACCAGGACCAAATCCAGTTCGTACGCGGTATCGAATTTCAACCACGGGCTGGTTGGTTCTGTTCGGAAGTCGGGAAGCAATCCAAGATCCGCCTCTCCCGACTCAACACTGGCGGCGACGCGGTCCACCGTCAGTTCCAACAGGCTTAGCCGGATCTGAGGATGCCGGCGCGTGAATTCGACAACCGTTTCCCCGAGATCATCGGCAAGGGTGCGTTCGGTCGCGGCGATGGTCAGCTTGATTTCTCGAGTATTCTCGGCCTCATGCAGACTCCGTTTTAAAGCGTCAGCGCCAGCGACGATTGGCGCGGCCAGGTCGACCAGCCTTTGGCCGGCCACGGTCAATCGCGAGCCGCGCGCCTGGCATCCAACAGTCTTGTTCCCAGCACCCGTTCCAGGGAATGTACTTGTTCCCAGACTGTCGGTTGCGATAGGCTCAGGGAATCGGCGGCAGCCGCCAGGCTTCCCAGTCGCGAGGCTTCACAGAAGCTGCGCAGTTGTTGAAGGCTCATTTCTTTGAAACGATGACGCGGAATAGCGCGGGCCATGAGTAATCCTCATTAGGTTTTCCCTAAGTTACCATAAGCCAAAATAAGGGTATGACAAGCTTGAGAAAAACCCAAACGGCCCTATGTTGAACTCAACTTGTGAGTCCTCCCGCGATCTCTTCTGTCCCCCACTCGCTCGTTCAACAGCTTATAAATTTGCCGAAACCGCCCCACCGAACCTCCAGGTAACGTGTTCGCCTCCCTCCGAGGAACCTCTCATGATGCCACGTCTTGGATCCGCCCCATGCTGGCTCCCGCTCATTCTCCTAATGGCTATCGACGCCCAAAGCTCTCTGGCTCAAGACGCCAAGGAGCCCACCGGGCCAAACCTCGCAGTGGTTCTCGGCGGCAAGCCGGAACTTTGGAAAGCCAATCCGGTGCATGCCGCCAAAGTGGATTACTCGATCGTCGACAGCGCCGGCCGGCCGATGCTTGTCGCCGGGCCGAGCGGGATCGATTTAACGACGGTATCGAGTATCGCCCGCGACACGGAGATTCGCGTGGTGCTGCGCTGCACGTCTCCGAAGGACGCCGGCACGAGCGCCAATTTCTTCGCTGGTTTCAAGAGGTTGACCGACCCCGTGGATGGCCCCTTGACGGCAGGGTTGTACCGACCGGCCGCCCCCGGCTATTCGCAAATCCTCTTCTGGAGTATGGCGGCGCTGCCGGGGCAAAAGGCCGGTCTGAACGGAACCTACAATGTGAGATCTCTGCCGCGCGGCCGACTTACCTGGCCGGAATTGACGCGCCGGCACGTCGAACAGGATTCCGCCTCCGAACCGTCCCTGGACGAACGCTGGATCACTTATCGCTACGTCCTGCGCAAGAACAGCCTGCAGCTTTACATGGACGACCGTCTGGTCGGCGAACGGCGCGACCCCAAGCTCGACACGACCGGTTTTTTCCGTCTCCGGCTCAACAACAACATGCAGTTGGCCTCGTTGACCATCCACGAGCCAACTTCCGAGGAGCCGCGTCTCGAGATGGTGGCGATGACGGGTTATCTCAACTCCGGGACATTCCAGGGCCAGACGCTCAAGCGCGAGGGTCTGCCGGTAACGGTCAATGTGGGAAACATCAAATTCGTGCTGCCTGCGCTCGATGCCAAGGGACGCGATCACGTCGATCTCCATGATTCGTGGCTGTTTAGCGGCCTGGTCGAAGGCCCTCACGACGGCTTGGAAGGGGACACAGCGCGCTGGCGCGGTGCCCTGACGCCCGACTCGCGGCGAATCCAGTTCCGCATTCGTAACGCCAGGTACTCCAAACTGCATTTGCTGGCCGCCTTCACCGGCGAGGCCGATACGACACCGGTCGTGACCGCCCAGTTCTACAGGGGCGGTGCGGGCCATCCCGTCAATTTCAGCGCGCGTGTGCCTCTTTTTTCCGCACCGGCCCAGGTCCATGCTCTACCGCAGGTGCTCGCCAACGGCCTCAAAGGAAATCTGCATCTGATCACCATCCCTCTCGAACCGAACGGCCTCGACGCTCTGGGCGACGAGAATCACCTGGAATTTGAACTGACCAAGGAAGTTCGTCTCTATCGCAGTTTCCCCGATCCCGCTTACTACAGCTTCCACGGTACTGGTCTACCGAGCGGCGTTCACGTCTTCGGCATCACTCTCGAACGACCCACTGTCGAAGTGAGCTTTCAACCGGACAAGGTCGCTCATATCTGGACCGCGCCGGCCCAACCGAGCTACACCGCGACGCTCCGCAACCTGACGAACGCGGAGCAAGCAGTTGAGTTGGAACTGAGCACGACGAGCCACGATGGCCTGGAAAAGACAACCGTGCGTCAGGCGGTCAAAATGGCCCCGGGAGCAGAGCAACTGGTCAAACTGCCGGTACAATTTAAGAAGTACGGCCATCACGACGTCGAGTTGAAGATCGTTTCCGGCGGCGAGACCCAGACGCGAAAGCGAAGTATTGCGTTGCTGCACCCCGACACGCGCGAACGCGGCAGTTGGGAGGAGGGCAAGGGTCCGATCTTCGGCATGTGGGATTGGAACGGAGGGCACCTCACGATCAGCGGCATGGATCGGCTGCGAGTGGCGGCCGCCCTGGGCGTTGAGTCGTCCATGAACTCCTTCGTCGATCTGCCCAAAGAAGAACAGGATTTCCTCGAGTCGATCGGTGCCAAGACCTTCTACATCACTACTCAGCTCTACATGAACAAAAACAGCCTTGGCGGCAAGGAGTGGGATCCCAAGAAGCCGGCCGAGATGCAGGAAGCCTTGATCAAATGGCTCAAGACTCAAAAAATGGCGAAGCCGTCGAAAATCAACCAGCCCAGTCTGGTCGTTTTCTTCGCCGAGCCGATCATTGGCCCCGTCTCCTATATGAGTTTCCCGGAATACTACGGCGACCCGCCATACCAGTTGACCGCGTCCGAGCGGGAGAACTACAAGAAGATGCTCGACCAGTTCGTCATTGCCGCGGCGGCGATCAAGAAGGAGTGGCCCAACGCGAAATGCCTGATGCCTTGGGGTCTGCCCAGTTACCCGATCCCGTTTCTTCGCGAGAGCAAGGTAGCGACGGCGCTGATGGACGGGCCGGCCATTGACCTCATCCTCTTCGAACGCATGCCGGAGATGCAGTGCCACCAGGTGACCTATGCTTCGACGATGTGGCAACTCAAACAAGAATGGCTCAAGACCGGAAAGCCCTGGCCGACACTCACGACGGTTGAAGGAGTTCGCGCCTCGCCCGCCCGGCCCGGTGCCATCACTGCTCAGCAGGAGGCCGATCACACCGTCCGGTCCGTGCTGCTGCTGGCAGCGTTCAACACGACCCGTTTCCTCGGCTGGCCGTCGCTTTCGCATTGCGCGGGTGCCTGGGGCGAAAGCCACTATGGCTCCGGACTTGTCGAGCCTCCGCCACTGCTGAATCCCCGGCCAATCTTTTCCGCCTATGCCGCGATGACCCGACAACTCAATCGCATGAATTTCGTCAAGATGCTGCCCACGCCCAGCTCGACCGTCTTCTGCTGCCAGTTCAAGCATTACAAGACGGGCGAGTTGCTCCACGTTTTCTGGAACGTACGCGGCCTTCGACCGGTGACTCTTCACGTCGCTCCCGGCGCAAAATCACCCGATTCGATTCGATGGACAATGCGACCGAACTATTGGCCGATGCGAAATTCACCATCTCCCCGTCGCCCTGTTACATCCGCGGCCTCACCGAAGATGCCAAGTTTACGCTGGGCGAACCGGACCACTCCGATTCCACGCCGGGAGCGAACGCCGTTCGATTGGGAGAACTGGGCGACGGCACGTGGAAACTTTCCGCCGAGCGCGACGCCGACTATGAAAACGTCCACCTCGAATTCGTGAAGAAATTCCCGGCCAAATTCACGGCGAAACCGGAAGCCGAGCAGCAAGGGCATGGCAAAGGACTTGCGATTCATCTGGAAAAGCCGGAAAAGGAACGCCGGACGATGCCCTTCTATACAACGCTCACGCCCGCGAAACCGCTGGTGATCACCGGCAAGGCAAGCCACCTTGGGCTCTGGGTCAAGGCGGCGAGCGACTGGGGCCGAGTCGTCTACTGCCTGCGGGACGCCAAGGGCGAGCGCTGGCTCAGCGTCGGCACGAAAGGCGAATGGAACGTCGATGACGTCCATTCCTGGAGCACGTTCAACTTCGATGGCTGGCGAGTACCTGACATTTGAGTTGCCCGGCAACTCGCCCTACGATCTCTATCGCGAAGCCGGCACGAGCTTCTGGGGTCACTGGGGCGATGGGGACGGGCTGATCGATTTGCCGCTGACGCTGGAAAAGATCATCGTGGAACGGCGCACCCACGTTATCCACGGCACGGAGCAATTGCCGGCGAAAGCCGACGACGTGGTCCTTGGCGGCCTCTATGCAGAATATGAAACGCCTGCCAACAAAGGCGACGAAGTGGTGCGTTTGTCTCGACTGCGCATGCCCTTGCCGGCTGGCGAGCCGAAGCTCGGAAATCCGATTGCGAATCTGCTCCAGACCGGCGTCGGAGCCGCGCCGGAAATCACCAAGGTGGTGCCGCCCGAACGCGAATACGATGGCCGGCGCTGCCATGTGCACTTCGCAACACTCGCCGCCGCGAAGAGCTACGATGTGTGGGTATCGACTTATCCCGACGGCCGGGGCGCGATTCCCCTCGGCGAGAAATGGACTGCTCCCGGCCAGCTATTGACCGGCTTGGCACCGAACGTCGATTTGTACCTGTTCGTCGTCGCCAAGGACGCCAAAGAGATTCCGTCCAAGCCATCCAAAGGATTCAAGGTCAATTTGAAGGATATGTTTCCGATGAAGTAGCTGGCTTGAGGGGGCGGGCGGGAAGCAACAGGGGCGGGAAACAAAAGCGGACGGAGCCAGGAAGTCCTGCTTTAGCCGGACCTACGGCAATCTCTCGCAACGTCCATGTGACCCGCCGTCTGTCAACTTCCGCTGCTGCTTCGGCAACGAGACTTCAGAGGTAATTCATCCCCACGGGTCTTCTTCTCCCACCAGGTATCCTCCATGCCGCGACAACTCCGTTCCGCCCTGCATCACTCGCACTTGTTCCTTCTGACCGCCGTCGTCGCTACCACTTTTGTGACGAGCCGCTGTGCCCAGGTTGGCAAGCCGCCGGCTCCGGTGAGCCTCACTAAGATTCTCGGTGGGCAAGACGCTCTCTGGCGCGCCACCACCCCGATCAAGGTTGATGACCCCGATTACCGGGTTGTCGAGATCGACGGCCAGCCGGCGGTCGTCGTCGGACCGAACGGCCTCGACCTGGCCACGGCCGAGCCTCTCACGCGCGACACCGAAATTCGCGCTGTGTTGCAGTTCACGTCGCCGAAAGATGTTGGCACCAAGGTCCACATCTATGCCGGCTCCAAAAAGATTAACGCGACCGATCCTGACAGCCCGCTGGCGACAGGCCTGACGATCCATCCCGGGCCGAGTTATGCGCAAAAACTTTACTGGGGCACCGGGCGAATGCCCGGCCAGAAAGAGCCGCCGTCCGGCATCTACTACTCGAGGAACCTGCCTCGTGATCGGCTCGCTTGGCCCGAATTGACACGCCGCCGCGTTGAGCAAGAAGCCGGCGCTGAGCCAATGCTGGAACAGCGCTGGTTCACCCTGCGTTACATCCTGCGCAAGAATGTTGTCCAGGTTTATCTCGACGATCGACTGCTGCGCGATGGCCGGGATCCGACGCTCGACACCACAGGCCATTTCCGTTTGCGCCTTTTCGACAACATGCGACTGGCTTCGTTGCGTCTTCGCGAGCTGCCGCCGGAAGAACCGCGTTTCGAGACCGTCCCTCTCGCCGGTTACGTCAATGCCGGACAATTTCAGGGACAAGCGTTGAAGCGGGAAGGGTTGCCGTCGGCCGTCGAGGTTGCCGGCGTGAAGTTCGCGCTGCCGGTGCCGGACGCGAAAGGGCGCGACCACGTCGATCTCCACCCGTCCTGGCTCCGCTGCGGCCTGCTCGAAGGGGGCTTCGACGCCGTGAGAGGCGACGCTGCTCGTTGGCGCGGCGCCATGAGCCCCGACCCGGCTCGCATCCAGTTCCGCGTTCGCAACGGGCCATATACCAAACTCCATTTGCTGGCGGCTTTCACGGGAGAGCCGGATACCACGCCCGTTGTCACCGCCCAGTTCTATCGCGCCGGACGCCGGCCATCCGGTCAACTTCACCGGCCGGGTGCCGCTCTTTACCGCACCGGCCCAGGTTCAAGCGTTGCCGGCCCAACTGGCCAACGGCGTCCAGGGGAATCTGCACCTGGTCACGATTCCGCTCGAGCCAAACGGGCCGCCGCCTTCAGCGACCAGGATCACCTGGAGTTCGAGCTGACCAAGGAAGTTCGCATCTACCGCTGCTTTCCCGATCCGATGTATTACAGCAGTCACGCCGCCGGCCTGCCCAGCGGCGTCCATGTGTTCGCCATCACGCTGGAACGACCTGCGGTCGAGGTCGATTTCCAGCCCGACAAGGTTGCTCACATCTGGACCGCGCCGGCGCAGCCGAGCTATACCGCCAAGCTGCGGAACTCGACGTCCGTCGAGCAAGCCGTCGAGCTGCAACTGACGACCACGAGCCACGATGGCCTGGAAAAAACAACCGTGCGCCAGACGGCCAAACTGGCCCCGGGCGCGGAGCAGGCGGTCAAGCTGCCGCTGCAAGTGAAAAAGCACGGCCATCATGACGTCGAACTGAAGATTCAGTCAGCCGGCGAGACGCGCACCCAGAAGCGCAGTCTCGCCTACCTCCATCCCGACACGCGCGAGCGCGGCAACTGGGAAGAGGGCAAGGGGCCGATCTTCGGCATGTGGGACTGGAACGGCGGCCATCTCACCATCAAGGGCATGGATCGGCTGCGCGTCATGGCCGCCCTCGGTGTCGAGTCGTCCATGGGTTCGTTCGTCAATCTGCCGAAGGAAGAACAGGATTTTCTGGCCTCGATCGGCGCCAAGTCCTTTTTCCTCGCCTACCAACTGACGATGGACAAGGACAGCCTCGGCGGCAAGGAATGGGATCCGTCGAAACCGGCCGAGATGCAGGAAGCCCTGATCAAATGGCTCAAGAGCCAGAAGATGGCCAAGCCGTCGAAGATCAACCAACCCGATCTGGCGGTCTTTTTTGCCGAGCCGATGCTCGGTCCCGTCTCGTACATGAGCTCAGCCGGAACACTACGGCGATCCGCCCTACCAGATGACGCCGGAGGAACGGGCCGCCTACAAGAAATACCTGGACCAGTTCCTCATTGCTGCGTCGGCCATCAAGAAGGAATGGCCCAACGCGAAGTGCCTGATGCCGTGGGGCATTCCCAGTTTCCCGATCCCGTTCCTCCGCGAAAGCAAGGAGGCAACGGCTTTGATGGACGGCCCGGCCCTCGACCTGATCCTGTTCGAGCGCATGCCGGAGATGCAGATGCCACCAGGTGACGTTCGCCTCGACGATGTGGCAACTCAGGCAGGAATGGCTCAAGACCGGCAAACCGTGGCCTAGACTGAGTACCGTCGAGGGCGTCTGCACCTCGCCGGCCCGGCCCGGCGCGATCACCGCGCAGCAAGAGGCCGACCACACGATCCGGGCCGTCATGATCCTGGCCGCCTACAACACCACTCGGTTCCTGGGCTGGCCTACGGCGTCGCATTGTGCCGCTGCCTGGGGCGAAACCCATTACGGTGCCGGACTGTGCGAGCCGTTGCCGTTACTGAGTCCCCGGCCTGTCTATTCCGCCTATGCGACGATGACCCGGCAGCTCAATCGCATGAATTTCGTCAAGCTGTTGCCGACGCCGAGCCCGACCGTCTTCTGCTGTCAGTTCAAGCATTACAAGACGGGTGAGTTGCTGCACGTTTTCTGGAACGTGCGCGGCCAACGGCCCGTCACGTTGTGTCTGGATGGCGCGGAGAAGGCCCTCGTGCATGACGACATGGACAACCCGATTGTTGGGAATCACCCTGCGGGTCAGATCACCTTCCCGGCAACGACATCGCCCTGCTACATTCGTGGCCTCAAGGGTGACCCCAAGATCGAGCTGGGGGAAACGGACCACTCCGATTCCAAACCGGGCGTGAATGCAGTTCGGTTGGCCGAACTGGGCGACGGCACCTGGAAACTCTCGACCGAGCGCGACGCCCACTATGAGGATGTCCACTTGGAATTCGTCAAGAAATTCCAGGGTCCATTTACGGTGAAGCCGTTACCCGAACAGGCAGCACATGGCAAGGCACTGGCCATCCATCTGGACAAGCCGGAAAAAGAACGGCGGACGATGCCTTTCTACACGACGCTGACACCGGCCAAACCGCTGCTGATCCCCGGCAAGGCCAGCCACCTTGGCCTCTGGGTCAAGGCATCCAGCGACTGGGGCCGGGTGGTCTACTGTCTGCGCGACGCCAAGGGCGAGCGCTGGTTGAGCGTAGGCAAGAAGGGTGAATGGAACGTGGACGACATCCATAGCTGGAGCACTTTCAACTTCGATGGTTGGCGTTATTTGCCCTTCGAGATGCCCGCCAACGCAGCCTATGACCTTTACCGCGAGGCGGGCACGAGTTTCTGGGGTTACTTCGGCGAAGGGGATGGGGTTGTCGATTTCCCGCTGACGCTGGAGAAAATTATCGTGGAGCGGCGAACTCACGTGATTCATGCCACGGAGCAAGTGCCAGCCTCTCCCGATGACGTGCTGCTGGGCGGCCTGTACGCCGAATATGAAACACCAGCCGACAAGGGGGATGAAGCGGTGCGTCTGTCACGCCTCCGCATGCCGCTGCCGAAGTCGCTCCCGGCGCTGGAGAATCCGATCGCGAAACTGGCCCAGACGGGTGTAGGTGCCGCCCCGGAAATCACCAAGGTCACACCGCCCGAGCGCGAGTACGACGGCCGGCAATGCCACGTTCACTTCGCCCCGGCACTCAACGCGAAGACTTATGAGATCTGGGTGACGAACCTATCCCGACGGTCGGGGCGCGTTCGCGCTCGGCGAGAAGTGGACGAAATCCGGTGAGCTTCTGACCGGCCTAACCCCCAATGCCGACCTGTACCTGTTCGTGGTCGCTCGAGACGCCGCCGACAAGCCGTCGAAGCCGTCGAAGCCGTTCAAGATCAACTTGAAGGATATGTTTCCGTTCAAGTGATGCGACCGCTTAAGAGCCTTTGGATGATCGCTTCGGTTGGTGGTAGACCGGTTGCTCCGCAACCGGAGAAGATTCCGGTTGCGGAGCAACCGGTCTACCACCCAATGACCGTTCGAGAAAATGGGAGAGACATCATGCGTTGCATTCTCGTCTGTTGTGTTTCAGCCCTGGTCCTGCCGCCCGCCCTGCGTGCAGACGTGAAACTCCCACCGATCCTGTCGAGCCACATGGTTTTGCAGCGGGACATGGCGGTTCCTATCTGGGGCGTGGCGGCACCGGACGAGAAGGTCACGGTCAAGTTTCGCGACCAGGAAAAGTCGGTCGTTGCCGACGGGGATGGCAAGTGGCTCGTCAAGCTAAACGCTCTCAAGGCGGGCGGCCCAGACGCGCTTACCATCAAGGGTGGCAACACGATCACGCTGGAGGATGTGCTGGTCGGCGAGGTGTGGATCGGCTCCGGACAATCGAACATGCAAGGCTATGCCGAGATTTATGCCAAGGAAGATCCCGTGCTGACCAAGCTGCTCAACGGCGTGCCGTACCCCCAGGTCCGGCTGGCCCGAGCCGCTGGCGGCTGGAAGGTCGCCGACAAGACCAGTGCCCCCGTCTTCTCCGCCTTGCTCTTGCCGTTTGGCATCCGCTTGCACCAGGAACTGGGGGTGCCGGTCGGGCTGATGCTCGGAGCGGTCGGCGGCACGCCGTCGGGCGCGTGGCTGAGCGAGGAAATGTTCAAGGCCGATGCGCTCTGCCACGAGCAGGTAAAGCAGGCGCAGGCAGCCTATGATCCGGCCAAGGCGAAGGAAGCGTATGCGGCCTCGCTGAAGAAATGGGAGGCTGCCGTCGCGAAGGCAAAGGCGGAAAACAAGCAGGCCCCGCGCAAACCGGATTTTCCCCCACTGCCGGGCCACCTTGCCGACGGCAAATTTGGCTACCTGTATGAGCGTCACATCAAGCCGATGGCTCCCTACGCAGTTCGCGGTGTGCTTTGGGACCAGGGCGAGAACGGCACCGAGGTCGCCGGGGTCGATCAGTTTGCGGTCATGGGAGCGCTCATCAAGGGGTGGCGGAAGGCGTGGGGCCAGGATTTCGCTTTCCTTACGGTGCAAAAGCCGTCGGGCGGCGGGCCTGCCTTCGACCCAACCGACCCCGTCACCGATCAGGCCGACCCATTCGCGGCCTTGCCCGCCGCCGTGCCGGGTGATATTTCGGAGTACCGCGAATTGCACCTCCGGCTGCGCGAGCACCCGGGCACATTCCTGGTGACGGCCAGCGATCTTGGCGCTGCCAATCATCCGACCAATAAGTCGGGCTACGGTTACCGCTCCGCCCGTGTCGCACTGGGCGGAGTCTACGGCAAACCGGTTGAATTCTATGGCCCGCTTTACAAGTCCCACACCATTGAAGGGAACCGCGTTCGCGTGACGTTCACGCACACCGTCGGCGGCTTGAAGTTCAAGCACGGTGCCAAGCTGCAAGGGTTCGCGATGGCCGGCGCGGACAAGACATTCTACTGGGCCGACGCGGCCATCGACGGCGACAGCGTGGTGCTGACTTGCCCGCGGGTGGCCAAGCCAGTTGCGGTGCGCTATGCCTGGGCCCACGTCCATCCCTGGGCGAACTTGTTCAATGGCGCGGGTCTGCCCGCGTTGCCGTTCAAAACAGACTTTCCTCCGGCACAATTGGAAACCGCCCGCGATTGGCACCTGGCGACCGCTTTCGCCATTCCCAAAGAGACGACCAACCACGGCACCGGCTACTTTTCCCTGGTCACCGGCAAGAATGGCCGGCTCTACGTCGGTGCCGCCAAATACGGCGTCGGTGCCTCCCTCGTCGAATTCGACCCGAGTACGCGCAAGATGACGATCGTCTGTGAGACGCACAAAGCGATCGGCACTACGGCCACGGGCTTCGCCGCCCAGTCCAAGATCCATACCCGCAACAACGTCGGCATGAGCGGCAAGATCTACTTCGGAACCAAGCAGGGCTATCAGAATAAGGACAAGGGTGAGAAGTGGGAAGACTACCCCGGCGGCTACCCGATGGTCTATGACCCCGCCTCGGGCCAAACCAAGGTCTACCCGATCCCGGTTCCTCATCACGGCATAATCAGCATTACTCCCGACGAGTCGCGAGGCATTGCTTACATCTCAACCTGCGCAGACCTCTCGCCCGAGAGCAGCCATTTCATGGTGCTCGACCTCAAGACTGGGAAATACCGCGACTTGATGGACTGCTCCCACATTTTCGCGTTCATTTGCATCGACCATCTGGGCCGGGCCTATCATCCGATCCGTGGCGGTGAAATCGCCCGTTACGACCCTGCCACCAAAAAGGTCGAACGCCTCAAGCAAACTATCGACGGCAAACCGCCTACCAGAGAATCGCTCTTGGCTCTGGAGGTGCCGCACACGATCAACTGGGACATCTCGGGTGACGGCAAGACGTTGTATGCCGTGCCGATGAGCGGCAACGCCCTGTACGCCTACGACTTGACGGCATCGGGAGAAGTATTGCCGGGCCGCAGGGTTGGTCAACTGCTCGAAGGTTACAACGAGACCGACTGCCGGGCCATGTGTGTTGGACCGACCGGCGAGGTGTGGGCCGCCGTGACCGGCACCAAGGAAAATGTGCAAATGCGCCTGCATCTGGTCCGCTTTCGGCCCGGCCACGACCGGACGCCCAAAGACATCGGTCCCGTGGGGCTGGCCAATCCCGACTACACCGAATTCGTCGGCAAGGACGGCAAGCCTCTGGCAAATCACCACGGCTTCATCAAGATGCCTGACGGCAAGACGAGATCTCGTTTCGGCATTCTCGGCGTGGCCCAGGGGCTGGACGGCGCGGTCTACTCAATGGCCCTGGCACCTTTGACCTTGCTGCAGGTCCAGCCACCGAAGGATTAGGGCCTCGACAAACTACCGCTTGGTCAACGGAAATGCCGATCCGTCGCCCACGCAGCGACACGATGACCTGCTCTATTCGGGGCCGACCCGCGATTCAACTCGATTTGAGCAAAGACGAAAGCGATGGACAGGCCTGAATGACAAGCGAAGAGGTTACGCTGGCGGTAATCGAGGCACTCAAAAAATGATTGGTGCGTTTTCATGAGTATTTTGCATCGTGTCTTTCCCTCAGTTCTCTTCCTTCTCCTGATTGCCGCGGCCGGCGTCTCGGCCCAGGGCGAAACGCGCATTCCCTGGAAGAACTCGCGGATTCAAGGGACGCCGGAGCGACCTGCACCATATCGCTCGGAGCGTGCCTTTCCCAAGTTGACCTTTCGCGAGCCTATGTTTCTCATCCGCGCTCCCGGCATCGAGCGCTGGTTCTTGGGCGAACACTGGGGCATGATCTACTCGTTCCCCAAAGACCCCAAAGTCGAGAAGGCGGATGTCGTCATCGATTTGAAGAAAGACCTCCATAGCTGGGATCCCGCCGGCAATGTCAAAGGCTTTCATGAATTATATTCGATGACTTTTCATCCCCAGTTTGCCAAGAATCGATATTGCTATGTCGCCTACATGCTCCGAAGCAAGAACGGGGAAGATCTCAACGATGGCACACGCATCTCGCGTTTCAAGCTCTCCGATACCAATCCGCCAAGCATCGATCCCAAGTCCGAAACAATCATGCTCACCTTCCTGAGCGGCGGTCACAATGGCTGCGACCTGCACTTCGGAAACGACGGATTCCTCTATATCTCCACCGGCGACGGAACTGGCCCCAATCCACCCGACGGCCGAGATACGGGTCAAGATCTGAGCGATCTGCTGGGGGCGATCTTGCGCATCGACGTCGATCATGCTGAGAAGGGCAGGCCCTACGCAATACCCAAGGACAATCCCTTTCTCGAGACGCCGAAAGCCAGGCCCGAAATCTACGCCTACGGTCTGCGGAATCCCTTTCGCATGAGCTTCGATCGTCCCACCGGCGATCTGTGGGTCGGCGACGTAGGCTGGGAACTGTGGGAGATGGTCCACAAGGTCAAGAAAGGCGGCAATTATGGCTGGTCGGTCAAGGAAGGCCGCCTGGAAATCCGCCCCAACGCCCGGCGTGGCCCGACTCCGATTCTGCCGCCGACCATCGAATTTCCGCACACGGAGGCGGCCTCGATCACTGGCGGTTACGTCTATCACGGCAAGCGTTTGCCGGATCTGAACGGTGCCTATATCTGCGGCGACTGGGCGACGCGCAGACTTTGGGCCACTAAGTTCGAGGGAGATCGCCAGGTATGGCATAAAGAAATCGCCAGCACCGCGCAACGGGTCGTTGCCTTTGGTGAAGATGTTGACGGCGAACTATACTTTCTGCACCACGATGAGAAAGGTTCGATCCACTATTTGGTTCCGAACGAGGCAGCCAGCCGGTTTCGCGACGATTTTCCGCGCAAGCTCAGTCAGACCGGCCTGTTCACGACCGCCGCCGAGCATCGCCTGTCTCCCGGAGTACTGCCGTTCGAGATCAATGCCTCGCGCTGGGCCGATCATGCCTCCGCCCAGCGCTTCGTCGCCTTCCCCGACAAGAGTTCAGCGAAGTTGTTCAACAACTATGTCTGGATCGAAAGCGAATTCTACGGCAGCTTTGTCTTTCCCAGTGCCGGCACCGTCCTCGGTGAAACCTTGTCAATGGAACTGAAGCGCGGCGATCCGGCCAGTCGAAAACGCCTCGAAACGCAGATTCTCCATTTCGACGGCACGCTATGGCGAGGTTACAGCTACCTCTGGAATGATGCCGGCACTGAGGCCGACTTGGTCGAGGCCAGGGGGAAAGACATACAGTTCGATGTCGCCGACGCCGAAGTCCCCGGTGGCAAACGACGCCAGAACTGGCACGTGCCCAGCCGAACCGAATGCATGACTTGCCACAATCCGTGGGCCGGTATTGCCCTGAGCTTCACGCCGCGACAACTCGACCGCGCCATCGTGGTGGACGGAAAAAAGATCAACCAGGTAGACTACTTCAAGAAACTCGGGCATGCTTGAACTTTGGCATCACGGCAAGGGCAAAGATGGTCCGCTTGCCGAGCCCTTGCCGCCTGCTTTGGTCGATCCCTACGACACGAAGGCCGATCTGGATCACCGGGCCCGTTCCTACCTGCAAGTGAATTGCGCCCATTGCCACCAATACAACGCCGGGGGCACAGTCGATATCGATTTACGAATCGACCTGCCGCTCGTCAAAACCAAGACGGTCGGCGTCAAGCCGGTGCAGGGAACATTCGGCCTACCCGATGGCCGGCTTATTTCGCCGGGCGATCCCTACCGCTCGGTGCTCTACTACCGCATGTCCAAGCATGGCCGGGGCAGAATGCCTCACCTCGGTTCGGAAATTGTTGACGAGCCGGGGCCTTCGTCTCGTGAGGGACTGGCTCCGGACTCTGCCGGCGAATGCCGACGCCTGGATCATGCTGCATCGCCTTCGCGAACTCGACGAGACGACTGCCCTCGCCAAGGAAAAAGAGGAAGAGAAAGACGAGATCGCCGATTCGAGCAGGGGCTTCGCCGCCGAGAACGGCCGAACTGAGCCGTCGAGCGCCGACATCGCCCGCGCCAAAGCGGATTTCGCCAAACGCATCGCCAAGACGGCCAAAGAGCGCCCCCTCGAGAGAATGGAAATCATCCGGAAGCTGCTGACTTCACCGGATGCGGCCTTGATTTTCATGGAAGAAATGGCTGCAGGCCGGGTTTTGCCGTCGACTCGACCAGAGGTCGTCAAAGTCGCGCTGAACCATTCCGATCCGCTCATACGCGACTTGTTCGAACGCTTCGTGCCGGAGAATCAGCGCATCAAACGTCTCGGCTCGACCATCGTGCCCGAGACTTTGCTCGCCCTCTCGGGAGATGCAGACCGGGGCCGAGAAGCATTCTTTCAGGCGACATTCCAGTGCGCCACCTGTCACACGGTGAAAGGCAAGGGAGGCCAGGTCGGTCCGGACCTCACGTTGGTCGCGTCCCGTCTTAACAAGGCACAGATTCTTGAGAGCATCCTGGAGCCGTCGAAGGTGATTGACGCCAAGTATCTCACCTACGTTGCGGAAACAACAGATGGCAAACTGCATCAAGGACTGCTCGCCGAAAAAAACGGATCGGGAAGTGGTATTGCGGCAGATTGGTAACAAGGAACTGCGCTTGCCGGCGCGCGAAATCGTCGCGCTGAAGGCTCAGAAAACATCGCTCATGCCCGAACATTTGCTTCGCGACGCGACCGCCCAACAAGCAGCCGACCTGCTTATATATCTACAGTCGCTCAAGTAGTCCGTCGCTGGCCAAGTCCGTCTGACGCCTCGACGCTTTTCTGTCATTTAGTTAGGGGCGATTGTCACGACCAATACGTTGCGCTTCGGTCCGCCCGACCGAAGTAACCACCATTCGCCTTCGACGCACCGGTCGATCAGACCGACGCACTGAACACTCCGCGATGCGCCGGTGCATGGCGTGTGCAGGATGCATCAAATGTGGCGACGCGGCCGTGGGCTTTCTGCTTCGATCTCAGTAAAATAGCTGGGGAGTGTTGATTTTGGCGGAGGGTCGCGATCTCGAGAAACCATACCTGCTATGCTTAGGGGACGGATACAGCATCCAGATCCACGAGTCCCAGGCAGAAAAGCTGTTGTGGGACCTACAGTCGGCGGGGCTCGCTGCGGAGCTGGCCGAGCAGACGCTCGTCTAGGAAGATCTGAACAACGACACCGGCCATGAGGAGGTGCGAACGATCGACCTGTCGGGACTTCTTTTTGCAACCGCACTGGACGGAGATCGTTTGGGGCGGCCAGAAAGTGCTCTACATCTTTCAGCATCACTCAAAGCAGTTCGGGCTGTACTACGAGATGCAGACGACAGAGCTGGTTTCGGAAGTACCTGGAGGTGAGCTGTTCGCTACGTGCACGGTGGTGCTCGGGGACACCATTTTTATCCCGGTACCTGATGCGGTGGCCAAAACGTTTATACCGACCGATAGCGCGAAGAAGCGGTTCGAGGTCCGATGCGACCTGCTGTATCCCGAAGTTCCCTTGTCCTTGGCAGATGTCTCTGTCGAGAAGTAGGTGGCCTCTCGGCCATTTAATGCGGCACGGGACGAGCTGCTAGGGATGACCGGTTAACCTTGACGCCGTTGACAGGAAGGCGACCATAGGTGATTTGGTAAATGTACGAGGTGATAAATGGGGAAGGGCATACGCTCGAAGGTACTTAAGAATCTTCCCGACGACGTTCGCTACCTGGCCCACTTGGCCAGCGGCGAGAATCCGGGGTATATCTATTTCCTGGTTTCCGACGAATTGGGATTGGTCAAGATCGGCGCCAGCAACCGCTGGACTGATGACAATAAGGTCGCGGTCGATAAGCGAATCAAGGAGATCAAGAACGACGTGCCGTTCATAAAGATCAGCCAAGAGCACGTCATTCTCGCTGGTCCGCTCGGCTACAGTGAATCGGATATCCACGACCATTTCGCCGACTACAGGGTGGGAGGCGAGTGGTTCATTTACAGTGACGATCTGAAACTGTTCGTGGACAAAATTGGCACTTGCCTCCAGCAACAGGACGCTTGGGGAAACGATGGCGTGATGCCGACAGAGAAGCCTTGGACCTACTTGGAAGCCGAGCCGAAGCCGCCATCAAAAAAGTTCTTTGGCGTGCAGCCCATCTTCAAGTAGGTCGGGAGTGAACCCGGCGATGCCAAACTCCATCCCCAAGCGCTACTACGACATCCAGTCACCTGTCCTGTGCGGTGACAAGAAGGACCATCTACTTCAGCCCTATCATGCGTCGATGCAGGCAGAAGTGGCGGCCTGCAAAGTCGCTTTCCCGAATAGCCTGCTGCTGGTCACCTCCAAGTCGCCCAAGCCCTATAAGCAGGCAGTGGAGCGCACAGCCTGGTTCTTCAAGCGGGAAATGCGCTACGACTTTCCGCAATATGCGGCAACGGAATACGACAAGAGCCCGTATTGGGATCATAAAACCGATGCCAACCTGCGCGCTTTCCTGTGGTTTGTGGATGAACACTCCGACCGTGCTGCCAACGAATGGCCCACGATCGGTGCGGCGGCCTTTCGCCTCAAAGGATCCAAGAAAAAACAGCTATGGTTTTTTGACTGGGCCTGGATTCACCCTTACGAGCGCAGGCGGGGTCATTTGGAAAGGACTTGGCCGTTTTTGTGCAGCATGTTCGGTAATTTCGCTCTCTCCGAGCCCATCTCTTCTTCGATGCAACGCTTCCTGGTCAAAATGAACCAGAAAGAAGAAACCCCCTGACAATTGACGATACGCTTCTAATTCCTCTCCCTCGACGTCCGGCCGCGCCATGGCTCCGAAACGTAACGCCCACTCGTAACGAAACCAGCATATCCCGTTCGCCTCTTCGGTCGATCAGACGTGCCGGTCGCGGGATGCGCGTCCGGCATTTCGGGTTGGTCGTTTGTATAATGTATAATGTTTCTTTTCCCATCCCGTTCCGAGGGTTTCGCAATGACAAGTTGGGCCTATCGCGCCACGCCTTCGGGCGCGAACTTTTCGGACACAGTAGTGTTGCTGACACAGTATGCCTTCCTGTGGCGGCCGCTTTTTAAGGACACAACCCAGAGAAGCGGCACCGGATACCCGCCAACCTACGCATATCTCGGTGCGATCAATCCCGACGCCGACCGCTTGTTCGTGTACTTCTCTCAGCAAGGAGTGTTGACGTATGTAGGCGGCTACGCTTTCGCACCCATGCGTCCGAGAGCGCGATCCTGCCGGCGCCGTGCCGGCGGTTGTGAGGGTGTCTCCAAACGATCCTCTCGTGCAGGTGCTCCAACAAGGACCCGGCTACCATCCGGACACCTTTCTCGGGGCCTTCACCGGCTTCGACCTTGTGCCCCTCGACGATGGCGCGATGCCGCCAGGTCAACCAGTGTTCGATGGCCAGTACGCCGTGGGAAGGTTTCCGCCAGCGACAGGAGCACAGCCTGCGGTCCACGCTCCCTCCCCACCATCCGCATCCCCCTGGGTGCCGGACCCACGAACGCCCGCACGATCGGGCATGTGCTTCGGAGTCGACTGGAGTGGCGCCTCAGTCGCTGGCGACAAGGTCTCGGTGCGCCGAGCTCGATCCGGCCAAGCACGTCGTTCGATCTGTTAGCAGGCCGTGGCAGGGTCAACCGCCGGTAGATGTGATCGCCGGTGTCGCGGGTTGGCTCAAGACAATTCGGGACGCCTGGGTCGCGTTCGATTTCCCCTTCGGCATCGCTGCATGCGACCGGATGACGCTCCTCGGAACCACGCCAGACAGTCCGCGCGCTTGGGCGCGGCGCTGCAAGCGCGCTACGCAGACGCCAACGTATTTATTGACTCGGCAACGAGGAGCGGGTTGATCGGAGTAAACCGGCGTATGACAGATGGCAATTCGCCGTTCGCACCGCTGCTACTTCAACTAATCCGGCAAACGTACTGGGGGATGCGGCTCCTCGCCCTACTGCCGTCGTCAATTGCCGTTTTGCCATGGGATCACGCGAGTACGGCTCCGGTGAGAGTCATCGAAACTTGCCCAGCTGTTCTCCTCCGCGCTCTTGGTGAGTCCAACGTGGGCTACAAGCTTCGACCGGGAAGCGAGATGGTCCGTGAGGATCTCCTTACAAATGTCCTCGCAGCAACGGACTGGACCTGCACCGATGAAGTTCGCACTGCAGCCGTACGCGACTACGAAGGCAACGCGCTCGACGCGGTACTTGCCGGTCTGGCCGCGTGGCGAGCCTCTGGACAAGACCATGCGGCCGTCGCCACCCTTCCATCTCGTGAAACGGAGGGACATATTTATGCATGACTGCTTTCACAAGTGTCGTTCACATGGTTTCGTGGACTTCACTGCGACACTGACCAATCGATCTGTGCCACCGCGTTGGCAAACTCGCCCCAGTCCGCTTTCATCATCCGTGGCTTTCCTGCTCCGTCCTTGATGTTCACCCGCTTGACTGTCTGTACTCGTCGGCGACAATGGCATGCCCGGCTTCGTGCTCGGCCTGCCGTTGCTTGTAGCTCACGGGCGCACGGGCACCGAACCATTACATCTGCGACGCGGTCATGGAGCTCACGCTCAAGATGGCCCAAGAAGGCCGCCCGTAAGGGTGAGGTTAGTCTACTCCGTTTTCCAGCGCATCCTGCCACTCGGTCTCTTGGCGGAACACTTCCTCGCCAGCGGCGACCCGGCTGAGCAGATCGCCGAACCGGGGGAACTCGCGGAAGTAGAGGGCGGGGCGATTACCTTGCCTCCGCATGCGGACGACGAGGATAAAAAAAGTGAACCAACTCGCGTCGTCGAGGGGGTTTCGTTGAGCCGCACCGTGACGACCGGGGTGGCCCGGTGTAGCGCCCAACGAATGCCTGCGTTGTACTTCTGGTACACAGCGGGGATGGTTGCGCCGTCGGCGGCGTGGAGGATATGCAACATGCTTTTCCCCCGGTGCGCCCTCTCGACGATGAGCTTTTGAAAATCCTTGCGCACCTTCGGGCAATCAGGATCAACCTCCCCGACGAGCTCCGGCTGGTCCTTCTTCAACTCCAGCAAAATTAGGCGATCGGCGTTGGCAGTGGCACCACTGTAGACCGCGAAGTCGTGTCGTGCGGCCGTCTCCTTGTCCCCTTCGTCGTCGACGAATCGGTAGGTCTCCTCCGTCGGCACCTCGATCCCGTAATAACGCTCCGTCCACCCTTCCGCCACTTGGGCCAGCGCGTGCCGCATCTCTGGCTCGCGGAGCTTTGGCTCGTCGTTCCGCTCGGTCTGCGTCAGAGTCAGCCTGCCGATCGTACGCGGCTGCGGAACGGCGCGAAGCACGGCGGACTTCACAAACTCGCGAAACGCTAGCTGGTCCACACAAGCCTCCTCTGAATACCGGGGTTCACCACTTGATGGCCCTTCGCGTCAGTCCAAGCGTTCTCCCCATCGTAGCTCGCGAAGACCTCCGCGTCGAGGAGACAGGGATAAAGGTCGATCTCCGCCCAAAACGCCTTCACGGCTTCAACGACGAAGCTGAGGAACTCGTCGTCGGAGAACAGCCTCGCGTTGAGCCGGATCCAGAACCTGGGGCGTGAGGGTCGACTCCATACGGACGTTCCTCTTGCAACCCGACGCGGCGCAAGCTTTCCATAATAGTCTACCCGGCTCTGAGAGGGACCCGGCGAGGGTTCTGGCCACGCTGTCTGAGCGCAGCTTCGGTCCGCCCGACCGAAGCAGGTTGCGAGAGTGGCCCGGTAAACTGGCCCCACATTTGCTTCATCCTCCTGCGTGAACGCATTCACTCTAAAAAGGAGATTTACCATGAAGCTGTTCGGAGTTGTCCTCCTCGTTGCCGGCATCATCTGTTTCGCCATCCCGAGCTTTACCTTCTTCACGAGGGATCGGGTGGTGGATACGGGCTACTTCCACATTGATGTATCGAAGCCCCATACGATTATCCTGAATCCAGGCGTCGGGCTTATCATGGTGGTAGCGGGAATCATCGTGCTGGCTCTGGGTCAACGAAAAAGTGCATCGCTTTAACTTGCAAGGGTAAAGCAGAAGTATCGCGGTCATTGAGATGCGTGGCCCAAACTCGGCCCAAGATTTGCTCCCCTTCATCATCGACATTCAATCCAAAAGGAGATCAATCATGATAGCTCTAGGCGTGATATTGCTGGCGATTGGCGTTATTTGTTTCGCCATCCCGAGCGTGACGTTCTTCACTCAGAAGCGAGTGGCTGACGCCGGATTCTTCCACATCGACATATCCAAACCCCATACGATTTTCCTGAATCCGGGGATGGGTGCCATCATAATGGCGGCAGGTGTCATCGTCCTTCTTCTTGCCCGATAATGTTTCGTGGGTGTCGGCACGTCAATTGCACGAATAACTCGGAGCGGATTCAGTCCTTGAACAATTCGATTGTTTCTACTGGACTGATCGGCGATCTCTTGAAGGGAGATTGTTATGAACACGGTGAAGGAAAATGGTTACAACCCTCATCGTTCCCCTCCATCGCGCACGACCTGTCGCTGCTTTGTCTTGAACGTCTCCAATACCAATCCCGTTCGATGACTGTGCAGCGTGATTGCTCCCTGCGTTGCCGTGGACCACAATGCGATTCGCCGGGCTAGATACGCCTTCTCGCCATCGGTTGGTTCCTCACGCAATTCCTCGCAAACGATCGCAACCTTCGGCATGCCCAGGTAATCAAGGCAGGTGTGTTGGAAGTGGAACTCCCATGATGCGGAGCCATCAAGACATCGACGCTCATGGGCGGAAGACTCAAGACCCGCGCAAGTCCCGGCCCACTCAGATCACCCGTCAAAAGGATTCGCTGTTTGAAATGCTGCACCAGCAGCACCATGCTGCGCGGATTTTCATCCGGTCCCGGTATGCCTTCCAAGGGCGGATGCAATAGGGTGATTTCGACTTCGCCCGCCCGAAAAGCATCGCCGGATTGCGCTACTCGTATCGGAATACCTCGGCGATGAAGCAGTTCCTGAACGACCCGGACTCCCGGTCGGTCCTTATCGAAGAAACTGGGTGTAACAGTAACTTGCCCGATCGCAAAACGCTCAAGCAGAGCCGGCAAACCGTTGAAGTGATCCAGATCGGCATGAGAAAGAAACACCTCGTCGATGTGATGGATACTGCGCGACCAGAGAAACGGTGCAATGTGCCGACGAGTCGTTTCGGAACCGGCCAGCGAACCAGCGTCGTAAAGCAGCGTTCGACCGTCCGGAGTTTCCAAAAGCGTACAACCTCCATGCCCGACCGCGATGAATGTGACCCGCAACTCATCCGGAGCCGGGCGAATCGACATCAACAGCAACCCAACACAACTCCACACTCCAAGCAAAGCCAGCCAGCTTGAGGCACGCCTGGGTAACGCGCAGAAGCGGCGTTTCATCTCCCAGATGGGGCCGGGCCAGCCAGACAAAGCCAGCTGCATAAAACCCGATCAACCACCATTCCGGAATCTGACCGACATAAACATGACTGATCGGCAACGAATCGGCACGCAATACGATCCATTCACAGCCGGCGATGCACTGGCTCGTTATCCAGGCGAACGGAAAGGCAAGCCAACTGCTGACGGCACCGATTATCAACAGCATAAAACCGAAGAGCAAGGCGAACGAAGTCAGCAGAACCAGCGGGGGTCCGATCAAGAATCCGGCAAGGGAGAGCATGTTCTGCCAGTACATGACTTGCGGAGCCAGTGCGATTCCGAGAACCAGCGTGATCAGATACAGTTGCGCAATCGCGCAGACGGCACTCGAATCATCCGAACGATCATCGGCCGGCTTTCGTCGATGAGTTGTTCCAGAGGTGTTGGTTCGCGTGCTGGAAACCAGCGCGGCATTCCCCAAATCAACACCGCGACCGCCAAGAAAGAAAGCTGAAACCCAGCTGTAAACAGGTCGGTCGGCTGCAAGAACAACACAACCAGCCAGGCAAGAGCAAACGTATTTGCGGGCAGGGCATGTTTCCGGAGCACGATCCCGACCGCGACCGCGCTGACCATGACTGCTGCGCGCATTGCGGAAGGCCGGCCCCCCGTCATCAGCGCGTAGGCCAGCACCAGTGAGGCGATCACCAGTGCAGCGCGACGTCGCCTGATTCCCATCACCCGAACCAGCATCCAGAAGAAACCAGCGAGTAAGACAAGATGCTGTCCCGAAATGGCAAGGACGTGAATGACGCCGGTGCGGATGTACTTTTCCCAGTCGTCGCGAGTCATGGTGGAACCATCGCCGAGCAAGAGCGCGCGGCGACGCCGGCCGTCTCAACGGGAAGATGTGTTTGCAAAGTTCGCTGGCCCCAGCTGCGCACAACGGCCAGCCAGCCGAACAGCAATGAGCGCAACCTTCGGCAATTCGCACCACCCCATCGGCAGTTTTGCGAACGCGAATCTCGGCCCGGATGCGCTGATCGAGCAATACCAATGCGCGATCCCATTCGCCCGGATTGGCGGGCGGCTCGGGCCGACTGAGCCAGCCGACACATTCGATCTGATCGCCGTTGTGCAAATCCGGCAATTCACCATCGACATAGAACTTCGCTTTGCCGGATGCGGCAACCCAAGTCCCTCCCTGTTCGACGGCGGTTACTTCGAGAATAGCAGAAGAGGGGTCTTTGCAAGGAGCCGAGATCAGCGGGTCGTGTTTTGCGTGATAGATGCGCACCGGTTCTTCGTCGAGAGTTCCGCGAACATGAACGAGAAACGCTTTTTCTGTGGTCCAGTTACCGATGTCATCGTCGGGAAAACGATTTCGCCAGTCGTGATGATAGACTGCCCCAACGCCGGCACTTCCAGCCCAAAGATAGAGTACGGCGCGGGTCGTTCGGCCCCCGGCGAGGTCAACTACGAAGACGGCAAGACAGATAACCGCGGCGACAGAACTGAAAAGAAAAGGAATGGCAAAGTAGCGATCGGCAACGATTCCCGCGGTAAACGCCGGCGCTGCCGGCACCAACGGCGCATATCCCAGCGACGGGAAAAGGAGGGACAAGTGGGACATGCATGGCTGGGAGTAAATGCCAAATAATGACGCCAGATAACAAACTTCGGATCGCGACACTTTTGTCGCGATTTCTGTCGCGATTGGCAATTTTGTACCAATCTAGGCTTTGAATCGCGACACTTTGTCGCGATTTCTGTCGCGATTGGCAAATTTGTACCAATCTAGGCTTTGAATCGCGACACTTTGTCGCGATTTCTGTCGCGATTGACCAGGCAGTCACCGCACGACCTCATAAGCCGTGGCTTTCCCACTGCCGCGACGGCGAAGCAGCCCAAGATCCACGAATCTTTTGAGATGCCGTTGTGCCTTACGTGCGTCATAACCCATTATCTTGGCATAGCTTGCCTTTGAGATCGTGTCGAGCGTTGTAATCTGGGTCCAACCAGCCCGTTCGTCTTCGTTCAGCGACTTGAATATCTCAGGGGGCGTGCCAGTCTGCCTCGGTCGGCTTCTTAAATTGAATTCGCACGTGGACGTCCATTGTTTCACTCCCCTTCGGAGTATTCGGCGTCGCGGTCTTCGTCCGGATCGTCTGCGAACGGTTCACTCGCCGCTACATCGCAGATGCGACGATACAATTCCTCATTGACATGGTTTGCATCCAGATCGGCAAGCAGAACTTCGTCTTCATTCACCCATCGCTCGAGATACCCTTCACTCCAAAGCCAAAGCAACAGTTTACGATCCGCATCGAGTTCCGACACGCGCTTGGAGCACAATGACTGAATCGTGTGCGCGAAGGCATCGAAAAAAATGGACTGCTCGTTCTGCAATTGATCCTTGAATTCTTCCCAGACATCTTTGAGATTGGAATCGTCTCCGCTCTGGCGACAGTTATCGGGCAGGGCCTTGATGTCGGCGATGACGACAGCAACGAGGCCGTTGTACATGCTTTCGGCGAGTTGTTTGACCAACGCCAGGCGATCGCTATCGAGGTTTCCAATTTCAGCCATTACACGGCCCTCCTCATGATGCGCGCATCGGCGGCTTTCCAGAGGTCGGCTTCGAAGCCGAGGTCGTTGCCGTTGCGGGGTGAAGGTGTTGAATCTTATGCCATTCCACGATTCCGGCCCTATGGGCGTAATGTGGCTGAAGAGAGTTTGAATGATGGATTGTATTCTATTTCTGATGTGGAAAACCATCACGGTAGTTAGGGATTTGCCTCGCATTTATTCGGTTTGATTGTTTCCGATCCGCTCATATTGTTTAAGGTGCTCGCGGAGCACGCTATAATTGCTTTGGTGTGTATTGTTACGACTATCGACATTCCACCGTCACGGGCGGGACGAACGTCTCACCGATGTCTACGCGGCGAAACCGATCCCGGCGATTTTGGCCTGATGAAATGCTGCGCTGAGCAGGATTCCGGGTACATTCGGAGATTTGATGTGGCGTCCACAGCTGTGAACTATTCCTATCACTCCATGCGATTGCTCTTACTCATCAGCGCTTTGACCTTCGTGGTACCGGCGTTTGCCGCCGAGCCAGCCCCGCACTGGTCGTTGCGCCCGCGCACGCGACCTGCTGTGCCCGACGTGCCAAGACCAAAATTCATCATCCGAAGCCCGGTGGACGCCTTCATCCTCGCCAAACTTCAAAAGGAAGGACTGTCACCGGCACCCGAGGCTGACCGGGCCACTCTCATCCGTCGCGTGACATTCGACCTGATCGGCCTGCCGCCGACGCCCGCCGAGATCGAAGCATTCGTGAAGGACACCGATCCGAACGCTTACGAGAGGGTAGTCGATCGGCTGCTCGCGAGCGCCCATTATGGCGAGAAATGGGGTAGACATTGGCTGGACCTTGTGCGCTATTCCGAAACGGAGGGGTTCGAGTACGACCGCTACCGCTCGGGTGCGTGGCGCTACCGCGATTACATCATTACCTCGTTCAACGACGACAAGCCCTTCGACCGATTCGTTATGGAACAACTGGCGGGCGATGAACTCGCCGAAACCCTCGAAACAGCGAAAGCAGATGAGCGAAGTCGCGGACAGAACAAACCTGATGGCGACACTTTGCGAATCGCGGCCGGGTTTCACCGCCTCGGCCCGGTGCGCCGAAATGCCGGGAACCAGGAACTTGCGTTTAGCCGAACTGAAGTGTTGACCGAAATGGCCGACTCGGCCGGGGCTGTGTTCCTCGGTTTGACGGTCGCCTGCGCCCGCTGCCACGACCACAAGTTCGACGAGATCTCGCTGGAGGATTATTACCGCTTCCAGGCGTTTTGGGCGGCAACTCACGAGCACGACATTGTGAAGGCAAGTCCCGCCGAGCAGACCGCGTGGAAGGAGAAGACCGGCCAAATTCAGGCAGAGATCAAGCAATTGCAGAAGTCGATGGCCGGCCTGGTCGGCAACGCGCGATTGCAAGCTGAAGAGAAATTGAAGGGGCTGGAAGAACATCTTCCGCCGCCGCTTCCTGCCGTCAGCACGGTTCGGAATGTTGCATCGCAGCGGACCACGATCCATGTACTTAAGCGTGGCAATTCCGACAAAAAGGGACTGGAAGTCGGCCCGAAGTTGCTCGACATCGGGTTCACGGGGAAGATCGCGAGCTTGCCCGCCGACGCCGCGAATCCGCGAACGGTCCTCGCCCGTGCGCTGATCCACCCGGACAACCCGCTCGTGGCGCGCGTGCTGGTAAACCGCATCTGGCAGTGGCACTTCGGTATTGGGATTGTGGATACGGCGAACGACTTCGGGGCCAACGGCGGCCGACCGAGCCATCCGGAACTACTCGACTGGCTCGCGAGCGAACTGGTGAACCCGGAGAAGCAACGATCCGTCGACCGCCGTGCCTGGAGCGTCAAGCACATCCACAGGCTGATTGTGTTGAGCAGCACTTATCGCCAGGCATCAAAACATCCCGATGTGAAGACTGGAGCCGTGAAAGATCCATCGACTCGGCTGCTCTGGCGCTTCCCGCCACGCCGGCTTACCGCAGAGGAAGTTCGCGACTCAATGCTCATGCTTTCCGGCCGACTGAATCTCAAGGCGGGTGGGCCGAGCGTGGTCATTCCGATCGACAATGACCTCGTCAAGTTACTCTACACACCGTCGCAATGGACGGTCACGCCCGATCCCAGGGAACACGATCGACGCTCGATCTACCTGTTCGCGAAGCGGAACATTCAACTCCCGTTCATGGGAGCATTCGACCAGCCCGACGCGACGACGAGTTGTTCCCGACGCGAGTCGAGTACGCACGCTTTGCAGGCGCTCGAACTGCTCAACGGGACGCTGGCGAATAACCTTGCGGGCGCGTTCGCCGAACGGATCCGAAAGCAGGCCGGTACCGACTCCGCGGCCCAGGTTGAACTCGCCTATCAACTGGCAACCGGTCGGCCACCGAATCCAAAAGAGAAGGAACGGGCCATCGCCTTCCTGAAAACGGGATCGCTCAAAGAGTTCGCCCTCGCTGTCTATAACCTTAACGCGTTTCTTTACGTGAACTGACCATGCACCACTCGTTTGTTCAGAATCGCCGCGAGTTCTTGACCACAGCGTTTGGCGGGTTCAGCTCGCTGGCGCTGGTCGATCTGCTCCGTGCCGAAAACGGTAAACTCGACCCCCTTGCACCCAGGAAACCGCACTTTGAGCCGAAAGCCAGGAGCGTCATCTTCTTGTTCATGGCGGGTGGCCCATCCCATGTCGACACCTTCGATCCCAAACCGCTGTTGAACAAACTCAATGGACAGTCTCGTCCGCCTGAGTTCGGCGAAGCCAAGTATCAGTTCGTGCCGAAAGGAGCGAAGTTGCTCAGCTCCACTCGGAAGTTTGCCAAGCACGGAAAAAGCGGAGTTGAGGTGTCGGACCTGTTCCCACATACCGCCAGGTGCATCGACGACATTGCCGTGATTCGATCTTGTTACTGCGACAAGGTAGTCCACTCCGCAGCGCAGTACGAGCTGTTCACCGGGCGCGTGGTTCCGGGGTTCCCGAGCGCTGGGTCGTGGGTTGTTTATGGGCTGGGATCGCAGAGCCAAGCGCTGCCGGGCTATGTCGTCCTGCCCGATCCGCATGGGGCAATCGAAGCCGGGCAGCCGATGTATGCCAACGGGTTCTTGCCAGCCGTTTATCAGCCCACGATGCTTGGCAGCGGCTCGCGCCCATCCGAAACCTCGATCTCCCATCAGACATCACCCGGGAAGAACGGCAGAAGACCGTCCGGTTGATTCATGACCTGAACGAGGCCAACGACCCCGAGGACGCCGAGTTCGCCGCGCGCATCCGCTCCTACGACCTCGCATTCAAGATGCAGACCGAAGCGCCGGAATTGTTCGACTTGACGCGCGAGAAGAAAGAAACGCTCGATCTTTACGGAGTCGGCACGAAGCCAACCGACGACTACGGTCGGCGCTGCCTGCTCGCTCGCCGGCTGGTGGAGAAGGGTGTGCGATTTGTGGTCGTGGTCAGCGGCGGCGGGCCAGGGAACATGCAGTGGGATGCCCACAAGGACATCGACGAGAACCACAAGCGGATGGCCTCGCAAACGGATAGACCCGTCGCGGGGCTGCTGACCGACCTGAAGCGGCGGGGAATGCTCGATTCCACGCTCGTACTCTGGGGCGGGGAGTTTGGGCGATCGCCGGAGGCAGAGAACGGGGCGGGCCGCGACCACCACAACCTCGGCTTCACGATGTGGCTCGCGGGCGGCGGGGTGAAGGGCGGGCAAGCGGTTGGCGCAACTGATGACATCGGTCTTCGCGCGGTCGAGGAACCCTACCACGTTCGCGACGTCCACACCACGATTCTGCATCAACTCGGTCTCGATCAAGAGAAGCTGACCTACCCGCACCTCGGCCGGCGCGAACGGCTGACGCTGGTTGAGGGAAAGATCATCCGGCAGATTGTCTGACGTGGCCGCTGTTCCGTTTGCTACTTCTTCGCCTCGACTTTTCTCACGACGATGTTGTCGATCGCTCCATGAAAACGCCCACTGTTCTGGGGACCAACCGGTTTGATGCGAAGACGAACGTCGCCCGAGCCGTCCCCTGTGTACTGAAAGCTGCTGGGATCAAATTTCAGAGTGCCGGTCCATGCTCCCGTTGAAAGCTGGTGGCTGGCCATCACCTTGTCGTCGCGGCCCAGGACCTCGATGAGCAACTTGTCGCCGGCCTGGGTCGCATACTTCGGATCCGAAGTGACTGCGGGGCTTGCCTCAAAGTCGATGCGGTAGACTTGCCCGGAAGCGTTCCCGGCAAAGGCGCGCGACGTGATGATGTTGTCCTGAAAGATCATGACCGCCCAGTTGTGCGGATTCGACTGATGGGAGCGGTTGGCACGATCCACCGCGTACATACAGTTTTCACCCGTCTTCGTCCAACCGGTTACGCCGCCACTGTGGGCGGTATTCAGCCAGGTCTGCCACTGCATGTAATTACCGCCCTCATCGCCGCGGTAGCTATTGAAATTCTCGGCGAAAATACTCGTGCCGATCACCTTGATCTGAAGCTCGATGTAGGTGGGAGCACCTTCGCCCTTGGTGATCGAGACCACCCAGGTATTGACGCCGTAATCGCACTCGCCGGGCTTGCCGGTGAAGCTGCCGTCCGGCTTGATCGCGAGCCAGCTTGGGCCACGGATATTGGCAAAGTCAGCGCCGGACGGTTTCAACTGCCCGGTGACGGTCTCATTCGCGGGCACGTCCGGATGTTTCACGGGATTGTCCGGGTTCAGGGGCTGCATATCCCACACTTTGATCGTCGGATCCTTGCCGGCCGAGGCCAACAACTTGCCGTCCCGACTGTACGCCAAGGCGTAAAGCGCCATTTGTCTACCACCGTCGAGATGGAACAGTTCCTTGCCCGTTGCCGGGTCCAACAGAAGGACTTCATCGGCCGCCCCCAAAGCCAGCGTCTTGCCATTCGGGCTGTACGCAACGGAATACGATTCCCAAAAGGTTTTGTTGCTTGCGGGCAATTCTTTGCCCGTCTTCACATCCCAGAATTTGACGCCGTTGCCGTCATCGCAAACCAGCGTCTTGCCATCGGGACTGAACGCGAAGTGAGGCCCTCCTTTGCTGTCCTTGAACGTGGCAATATCCTTGCCCGTCTTTAGGTCCCACAATTTGAATGTGTGATCCTCGCTCGCGGAAGCCAGCGTCTTGCCGTCTGGACTAAACACGATGGATCCTACTCCGCCGGTGTGTCCCTTGAACGTGGCCAGTTCCTTGCCTGTCCCCGCGTCCCATAGCTTGATCGTGTGATCCCAGCTCCCCGAGGCCAGCGTCTTGCCGTCCGGACTGTACGCCACGGAATTGACCGAGTGCGCATGGCCCTCGAGCGTGGCCAGTTCCTTGCCCGTCTTCACGTCCCATAACTTGATTGTCCTGTCCGTGCTCCCCGAGGCTAGAGTCTTGCCGTCCGGACTGTACGCCACGGAATGCACCGTGTCCTTATGGCCCTTGAGGGTGGCCGATTCTTTGCCCGTCTTCAGGTCCCACAACTTGATTGTCTTGTCCATGCTCCCCGAGGCCAATGTCTGGCCATCCGGACTGTACGCCAGGGACACGACTGGACTATCGTGCCCCTCGAGATCCATGCGCCATCTGGGTTTCTTTGCTTTATCGTGAAGGTCGGCGGGTTTCTCCTCTTCGGCCCGGACCTCGACCTTTACAGTCTGGCGATTCGCGGGTTTTTCACCCTTCTTCTGTGCTGCCTCCGTTGGGAGAATGAACAGTCCACCGCCGAGAGCAACAATTCCCAGTATCAGGAACAGCGCCGCCCTCTTGATTTTGGTAAACATCATGGCCTTTATCACTCCTTCTGTGAGAGAGATGACCTTTACGGAGATCGCTCCCGCTGTTTTTCCCGTTGCCAATAGTTTTGCCGCATTTATCGTGGATGACACCACCGAAGCCGGCACGCCGGCCGACGCCACCATCTCCGTCAGCCCCGCCGCCAACGCGACACCGGACACCGCCAGCCCGTGCCGAGCCAGCCGTTTTGCCAGCATCGATCTCGCAGTTGCCATCCGGCTTGCGATCGTCCCTTGCGGTACGCCGAGTTGCAGGGCAGCTTCCTTGCGGGTCTTTCCTTCCAGATCGCAGAGGACGATAACGGCCCGGTACTTGTGGGGCAGACGGCTCAACTCTTTATCCAACAGAGGTCGCAGGTCCGGCCACGGATCTTGTTCCGCCACAGCTGGTTCGGGCATCACCGTTACCAGTCTTTCCCGTGTACAACGCTTCCCGGCCGTCGTCCTTGCCTTCAATGCAGTCTGGGTTGCCACCGCGTAGATCCAGTTGGCAATGAGCTCGCGTGAGGTAATCGAAGCTGCCTTACGGACGAGGACGAGGAAGGTGGCTTGAAAAGCGTCCTCGACATCATGGTAGTTGGGTAGGACTCGGCGGCAGACGCCCCAGACCATTGGTCCGTGCCGGCGCACAAGGGCTTCCAGCGCTGTTGCGTCCCGACAGTTGACGAAGCACTCCAGGAGTTTCCCATCGGTCAGGCATGCCCCATCTGCCTCGACCATCAGCGTGCGAAGGTGCGTGATGACGTTGTTCATCTGACTCACCGCAAGTTTCCTCCCTTGATTTGGTAGAAATCGGCCTCTAATGTTTAATCTACCCGCTCAACCAGATTTGATCGGTCTTTTTTCGGCCCCAGTGACCGTGAACGCCCGGCCGAACTTGTGGAAGTGGTCGCGTATACCCCGCCGAGTGCTGATTGGAGCGTCGTGAGGAGTTCGATGAGTTCCACGCTGCTGCATGCACTTATCCCGGTCGTCGTCCACGGCATGCTGCGGGCGCTGACGATCGGCGCGAGTTCGCCGTCCCCGCAAGTTCGTCGCGGGCGGCAGTTAAAATCGTATATTGACTTCCGCGTGCATCTTAGGGTGTAATCTCTTTCGATTCGAAATTCTTCACGGATGGAGGATAATGCAATGCGACGTGTGTTTTCGTGGGGCTTGCCGCTGTACGCGGCGATTTTGACGGGGATTTTCATTGCCAAAGGCCTTACAGACAACAACCTGAAGGCTGAAGGGGACGTTCATCGCAGCAGCGCCAGTGTCGCGGCAACTGCCCGGACGCCCGAAAGTTCGACACCTCCACGGGCGAACGGCAACCAGGGTTCTTACCCGATACCTGCGCCACTCGCACAACCCAAGCACCTGTTCCACGTCGTCATTCGCTATGAGGGTGACGGAATGCCCGACCAAAGCATGTTTGCCACAGCGCTGGCGGCAGCGGGCCAGAACCAGGACGATGGGTCAAAAAAGGCCGGCAAGTCGAAGGTTGCCAAAGCTAAAGTACCCGATATGTTCCAGTTCATCATCCGCTATGAAGGGGATGGGATTGTCGACGACAATGTCGCGAAACTCTTGAAGGACTACTTTGCGTCCGTACAGAACGAGAAAGCTACCTGTGTCCCTGCGCCAACTCAAGAAACACCGAAAGGAACTTCAGTGAATTCCGAACAGAGAGGGAAATCTCTACCGGCTCCCGCGCCGGCTACACCAGGCCCTGCGCAGCTCCACGGCCCGATGCGCCAGCACTACGGTCCCTTACGCCATAAGCCATACCGCTTATTACTCTGCCCTCAGCGAGCCGCTCTCCCCTCGCGGGAGGGGCCGAGTTGGGGGATACGGCTCATCATCGGTTTGCATCTCTCCAGGGTTGGCGGCATCCTGGAGCATGGTTCACGCGATTGTGTTAGGGATAGCCGGAGCTGGCCGTTATTGCGATGGGCCGGTCAGGTTCTTCACGCGGTAGCCCCGAGGCAGGACTTCCTGGGCCAGTTTGACGCACCTGGCGGCGGCCTCGGCGGGCGTCTTGCCGGACGTCGGTGCGGCGGTGATGATGATGGCCCGGTACCCGTTGACTCGCATCAATGCAGTCGGCCCAACGGACTTACGGAATTTGATCAGTTTGTCGAGCGTGACCATCTGGCCTCTGTCGGAGCGGACCCACAACATATTGAGGTCGTCAGGGAATCGGACGTACTCCGGTGCCGTATGCACTGTGACCCTGAACGCCCACCCGAACTTGTGGAAATCGGTCGCGTAAACACCGCCGATTGCGACCTGGAGCGTGGTGAGGAGTTCGTTTAGCTCCACACTGCGCTGCATGCAAATATCCCGGTCGACGTCGACGGCACGCTGCGGCACCGGCGACACCGGGAACGCAGCTGGTTCCGCCACCTCCTTGTCCTTCACCAACTTCGCGAGAATTCGCTCCGCTGCCTCGCGGAATCGCACATCACCACGTTCGCTCGGGTCCATAAATTCGGCGCTGGGGTCCGTCAGGGCGATCCGAACCGGGAACGCCTCCTCTCCGGGAAGCACGTCGCCGACCCGGATCTTGGCCCCATTTAGCCCGAATCAGTGCCTTGCCGACTTCGGCGGCGGTCGGTCCCCCCTTCGTCCGAACCTTCACGAAGATCGTGGCCGCGTTCGGCTCACGGCCCTCCGTGAACCCGAAGGTGCCCGGATTCCCCGGTAGCCCACGGATCAGTTCGGTGGCCTGTGCGACGCGCGGCTCGGTCAGACCCAGCGCTGAACCTGGGGGCAACTGAACCTCGACCGACAGAAAGCGGTCGGCGGACCGGTCGGCGACAACGTCGAACCGCACGCCTGGGGGCAGATCCTCGACAACATCGGCCTGCCGGAACTGGTCGGCGGTCACTCGGCCGGGCCAGGCCGTGATGGCGATCAGCGCAGCCGGCTTGCCGTCGACAAGGGTGAACCCACTCTTTGGGGCTCCAAACTCGACCCGGGCAACGTCCTTCAGCCGAAGCACTTCCCCGTCCGGGTTGGCCGCAGGATCACGTTCGCGAACTCTTCGGACTTCGTTAGCCGGCCGGACGCCGTGACGGTGTACTGGAGCGCCGGCCCGCCGATAGCACCCTCGGTCCCTACCTGGGCGTTCTGCCGCCGCAGCGCGTCGATCACTTCGCCGGTCCCCACTCTGTAGGAGGCCAGCCTGATCGGGTTCAACCACACCTTCAATCCGAAGTCTTCGATGCCGACGACACGGACGTCCGTAACTCCAGGGATACGGGCGAACTCGGGCTTCAGGTAGAGAAGTGCGTGGATCCTCAGGAACGCCTCGTCGTGTTTGGGGTCCGCGCTGGTGAGTGCAAGCCAGAACAAAGGCGGCCCGGCCGGGATCTTCCGGACCGATATCCCCAGTTGCCGGCAAGGTTCGGGAATCGTGGGCAAAGCGACGTTTACCCTGTTATGTACCCGTACCTCGGCAAGGTTCATGTCGGCCTTCGGATGGAAGTAGACAGTAACCGTGCCGGTGCCGTCGTTCTGCGCCTCGGACTCGATCCGGGTCATTCCCTCGACACCGTTGATCTGCCGGTAGATCGGGGTGAGGACCGTCTCGTCGAGCGTGCGGGCATCCGCTCCAGGGTACGTCGCCGTGACCCGGATGATACTGGCCGGGGAGTCCTCGGCCGACACCGGGAGCACACACGCCAAAGCCAGGAAGGCTGGGATCGCAAGTCGCATAATCGGTTCCTTGTTGGACACTTCTCGCCGTAGCGGCTTCTAGCCGCCGTCCGCACCTCTCGGTGGCTAGAAGCCGCCGCTACGGTGCCGTCTGTCGCGTTCAGCGAGAAGTCTCCCAATTGACAATCATTTCTTTTGACGGACTTTTGAGCTGCCGGTAATCGGTTCCGGCTTCCGAAATTCGCACTCGATCTTTTCACCGTCGCGGACTCGACGAATTCCCTCGAGGACGATCCGGTCGTTCACATCGAGCCCTTTCTTGATGACGAAGACATCATCTACCTCGTGCTCGACGGCGATCTCGCGCTGATGCACGACGTCATCCTTTCCGACGACATATACGTACCGACGGTCGAGGATCTCGAACGTGGCCCGCTGTGGGATGACGGTGGCATTTTTCAACGTTCGGCGGATCAGCACCGTGCCGGTCTGGCCGTGACGCAATAGCCGGTCCGGGTTCGGAAAATCTGCGCGGAAGCGGATGTTCCCGGTTTCGTTGTTGAATTGGCCACCGATCGCTCTCAATTTCCCGATCTCCGGGAAAGTACTGCCGTCCGCCAGCACAAGTACGATCTGCTCGTGCTTGTTGAATTCGGCCAAAAAGGCATGCACCCGGGCTTGTTGATCCACTTTCTCATCCTTATTCAGGCCGGCCTTTTTTTCTTCGACGTGGTAGCGGGCCTTAAATTGGAGGTAGCGGGCCTCGGGCACGGGGAAGTACACCCACATCACGCTGTTATCCGAAAGGGTTGTGAGGCTCTTCTCCTGGTTGACCAGGCTGCCCACTTGGGTTTCGAGGCGGCCAATCAGCCCGTCGAAGGGTGCCCTGATCGTCGTAAAATCCAGTTCTGTCTGTGCAACCTTCGCTTTGGCCTGGGCCTTCGCCAATTTGGCCTCGAACAATTTCACCTCATCCTCGGAGACCACTTTCTTGTCGAATAGTTTCTTGGCGTTGGCGAGCTCCAGTTTCGCAAGTTGGACCTCGGCCAACTCAGCATCCAGTTTGGCCTTGTAAAGCGTTGGTAGAACCTTGAAGAGCACGTCGCCCTCTTTCACCGCTTGGCCCTCCCGGATCGGGACGCTCTCGAGATACCCGGCCGACAGGGCATAAACTTCGATGTGCCGCTGCGAGTGGATCAGGCCGGGGTATTGTTGACTAACAACGATGTCCGTGGCCAGGGGGCTAGTGACCACTACTTTTTGGGGTGGCTCGGCCCGGGCCTCTTGAGGAGCAACCGCCCAAATGGCGGTTTGGAAGACCAGCGCGGCAAACGTAAACAATATCGAGGAGCGCATCGCAAACCCTCCGAGCACGGCGAAATGTAAAGTGCGAAACGTGCAGACGTTTTGTACTTAGGACGCTGGATACAATCAACGTTAACGGCCGGGGACTTCTTGAAATCGCCAAAATGGTCAAGCTGCTCATCGAGTTCCACGTCAACGTCAACGTCAGGGATGACGATAACCATACAGCGCTCATGGAGGCCGTACTGAGTCACCAGTGGCCGGGAAAGCCAAGGCCGCCGCAAAGGATCAGTCCATCGCAGCCTCATGGAAACGCATCGAGAAGGCGCTCAGGGCGATCAAGACGAAGTCCAAGCCGGAGCTGAAGAAGGGGGCTGCGCTTGAACGGATTGCGGCCCTGGAGACCGCGATCGGCCAGCAGTTGCCCGAGGACGTCAAGGAGTCGCCTTCGTCAGCGCTTCTCACACCGTAAAGTAGTTCTCGGGCGAGACGCTGGACAACAGACCGAAGAAGTGACGTATCAAACGTCGTCAGGTCGAGTATAATCTGGTTGTTGGCACCAAATTTGGAAGGAACGTCGGCGATGAAGGCTACCGTATTTGTCGAAAAGGTGGGCAGGAAGAAATACCGGGCTACCACCTCGCAACCCGTGCCACTGGAAACGGAAGGCGCTTCCCAGGACGAGGCTCTGGAACGCCTCTATGAGCTTGCAAACAAACGGTTAGCTTCCGGGCAGTTGTTCCAAATGAATCTGCCGGGCGCATCGGCAACGAATCCTTGGCAAGCCTTCGCCGGCATCTGGAAAGACCATCCCGATTTTGATGCCTTCCTGGAAAATATAGCCGAATATCGCCGTTCCAAGTCTACGCCGGATTCCTCTTCATGAGCCTGCACGTCTTGGATACCGATTGCTTGACCTTAATGCTTCACGGTCATGCCGAGATTAGCCGACAAGCAGCCAACCATGATTCGGCGGAATTGGCGCTGACGATCGTCACCGTCGAGGAAACATTGACCGGGTGGTATAGCCAGATTCGGAAGGCGAAGAATGACGAGCAACTCATTCGGGCGTATGCCGCGTTGCAACAGGCTGTGGAGTTTTGTGCTCGTGTGCGGGTGTGTACCACCTGCAGGCGGCGATGTCGAACGCCCGCTGCCTGAAGGCCTGCTGCTTTCACGTCTTCCCGAGTGCCGAGGTCGTGACTCAACGCTCACGCAAGGGAGACATTGTGGTAGATTTCCTGCACGTCATCGCAATCGTTGAGCATGCCCAAGAATCTCTCGAACAACGCCAAGTCTTCCCCGCTGAGCGTCTTGGTCGTCTGCGGAAGGAAAGTGATTTCCTGGACTTCCATCTCAAGGCCTGGGAATGCCGCGAGCAATGCCGTTTTGGCTTTGTAGAACTCGGTGGGAGGGGCGAAGACCGTAATGGTGCCATCCTTGCTTTCGACCTCTTCGACGGCGACATCCGCGGCGAACATGGCCTCCAGCACTTTCTCCTCATTGTCGCCCTTGAAAGAAAGGACCGCCAGGTGATCGAACGACATCACGACGGATCCATTGGCAGCCAATTTGGACCCGGTCTTGGTGAAACAATTGCGAATATCGGAGATGGTACGTGTATTGTTGTCGGTCAAGCAATCGACAATGACCAAGGCACCGCCGGGACCAAATCCCTCGTAACGCGCCGATTGGAAGTCCTCGCCCCCCGTGCCGGCGGCTTTCTGAATCGCTTTTTCAATCACATGGCTCGGAACATTTTCACTTCTTGGCTTTTTCGACGAGGTTGCGCAGAACCGGATTGGCTTCCGGGTCGGGCACGCCATTCTTGGCCGCCATGTACAATTGTTTGCTGTACTTGGAATAGAGCTTTGAGTTCTGAGCGGCGGTTTTGAAGATTGAGTATTTGCGCTTCTCGAAAATTCTTCCCATGCGAATTCTGCCTCTCTAGTTTTCCAAAGGAGCCGGGCCTTGAGTTGCCTATACCAATAGCACGAACCTTCGATCTCTCCAATAGTCGGTTTCAGCCGCGACCGGGCTTCTCACGCCGTGACTGGCTCCTTCTACCCGGCCGATAACCCTTGTTCAGCCCCCGTTCCCCAGCCGCCTCCCCCTTCGCGGGATTCGCCACGGTGTGATAGTGATCGCCCTGAACGGCCTTGTTGGCTTGGTTGCGACGCTTCTCTAGTGCCTCTTTCGGTGGTTGACCGGGAATAAGGCAGTCGCAATCGTTACCGATCAGATCACCTCGTTTTGCTTCGAGCAACGCTTCACGAACTTCAAAATAATTCTCCGGCTTGAAGAATTGCATCAAGGCGCGTTGCAGCTTTCGATCCCGCATCCCCCTTGCTATTTTTACGGGTTTACCGCTGATCGGATCAACCCCCGTGTACCACATGCACGTCGCAATATCGAACGGGGCGGGGATGAAGTCTTGCACCTGATCGGGGCGATAGCCGTTGCGCTTCAGATAGACCGCCAGGTCGATCATCTCGTTTAAGTCCGAACCGGGATGGCTCGCGATAAAATACGGCACGAGATACTGCTTTGGCTTGCCGACCTCGTGTGATGCCGATCTGAATTGCTCCGCGAATATGCCGAAGTTGTCGATGCTCGGCTTCTTCATCAGTTTCAATACTTCGGGGCTGGCATGTTCCGGCGCAACCTTGAGCCTGCCGCCGACGTGATGTTCCGCCAGCTCCTTGACATATTCGGGGGATAGCTGTGCCAGGTCCATTCGGATGCCGCTGGCGACAAACACTTTCCGAATGCCAGGCTCCTGCGCGCACTTTCTTCATGAGTTGCATCAATGGGCCGTGATCGGTGCCGAGCAACTTGCAGATCGTTGGATGGACACACGACGAGCGCTTGCATTTCGCTTCCACTTCGGGTCGGGTGCAACGCATCTCGTACATATTGGCCGTTGCGCCGCCGATGTCGCTGAGAACGCCTTTGAATTCCGGGTCGGCAGCGACTTTCTTTACTTCCTTGAGAACCGATTCCTCCGAACGCGACTGAATGATCCGGCCCTGATGAGCAGTGATCGAGCAGAAGGTGCAGCCACCAAAGCAGCCTCGCATCAAGGTCACGGAATCCTTGATCATCTCAAAAGCCGGAACCGGCTCCTTGTAGGAAGGATGCGGCCGGCGCGTGTAGGGAAGATCGTAAATGCGATCCATTTCCTCTTGCGTCAATGGAAAGGCGGGTGGCGTGGCGATCACCGCCTGTCGATCGTGAAACTGAACCAGCGCTGCGGCATTAAAGGGGTTCGTGTTCAAGTGAATGTTTCGGGTTGCTTCGACGAAGGCGCGCTGATCCGCCTTGACGTCCTCGAAGGAGGGTAGCGAAAGATCAGTCGAATGTCTCGACCTGGAACGTCGCACTGGCGAGTCGAAACGGAAGGCTTCCGATTCTTTCGCCCCCAGCGCATAGGCGATGCCGCGAAGGTCGCGCAAATCCTTGACCGTTTGACCCGCTTGGAGCTGCTGGGCGATTTCGACGAATGTTTTTCTCGCCCATTCCGTAAACGACCAGATCGGCCTTGGCATCGAGCAAGATCGACCGGCGAACGCTATCGCTCCAGTAGTCGTAATGAGCCAGCCTGCGTAATGAGGCTTCGACGCCGCCCGCGATGATCGGCACGCCGGGAAACGCCTCGCGCGCTCGCTGGCAATAAGGCAGCGTCGCCCGATCGGGCCGCAAACCGATCTTGCCGCCGGGGGAATAGGCGTCGTCGTTGCGAACTTTTTTGTTGGCGGTGTAGTGATTGATGAGCGAATCCATGTTCCCGGCGCTGATGGCGAAGAACAGCCGAGGCTTACCGAACTGCCGCCACGGCTCGCACGAATGCCAGTCAGGCTGGCTGAGATGGCCACACGAAAACCGGCTTGCTTCGAGAACGCGATGAAGGATCGCCATCGCAAAACTGGGATGATCGACATAGGCATCGCCGGTGACGAAGACGACGTCGACGTAATCCCAGCCTCGCTCACGCATCTCGGCAGCGCTGTGGGCGCGAAAGGGGCGGCGTAGCGCTCTTTCCAGAGAGGGAGTTCAAGTCGCAAATTGGATTTCGGGGAAAACATGGAGCTATTGTAACAGATGGGTTTTGTTTTCGTCGAATAGGAACAGCGAAAGACAGATGCAAAGCATAAAATGTAAGAATTGCGAATGATTCGGCGGAGGTCAATCGTCGATCTGTCCCTTAGGAGATAGCCATGACAACTGAAGAAATCGATTACTCGATCACTCGAGGACGAACGACCATCAGCAACTGCTTTGCGGTTGACGGTCTGATCTATTTCTGCGTTCCTGAGCATGACGATGTCGCGTGGGTGAGCGAACACGATGAGGAGATTTTGACGGAAATGCAACGGCGGCTTGATGAACTGGGTCAGGCATACAGAACGAAAAGCGAATTGATGGCGGCACTTCAACACCATTCTGCTCTGCGAGGGCACGTTGATTTAATTTCTCGATATGAGTGAATAGAATAGGTGAAAGAACGGCCACTCTAGCATGGTAGCTGTCCAATCTCTGAAAGTTGGTGTACCAAAGCTCGGCGAGATTGGGTGGATTTGCTGTGGCATGGATGCCATCAACCAACTCCGAGAGGATGTCCGAGACGGGCGCGTCACTGCTGACAGCCTGGTTGATTTAGTCGTGCATCTTCAACAACAACTCCAAGTAGCGCAGCAACAACTCCAAACGGTTCACCACCGTATCGAGGAACTCAAGAAAAAACTGGGAGGTTGGCGCATCCCAAACTCGATCAACCCTTTTCCGTCAAAGCGGAAGAACAGCGACAAGAGGCACGCGGCAAGAAAAAACGCCCCAAGAAGCCAAAGGGACGGCGGGGCCGCTTGACCACGGCGGAAAAGCTGGCCAAAGCCGAACGCACCGAGAAAATTTACCCCAAAGGCTTCGATCCGGCTGCTGTCAATTCTCGCACACGCGAGCGGTGTGGCGTATGGAAAAGGGCCGCTCCGTGCTGATCGCCTACGAAATTTATCGCGGTCCCGGCAGTCGATATGGCAAGATTTCCGGAGTTTTGGGCCGCAGTGAATTCGGTCTGGAAATCGTGGTTTCCATCACCTACCTGATCCAGATCGTGGGGCTGTCGTTCGACAAAATCGTTCATTCTTGTTAGTATCCAGCAAACGCAGGTCTGCGCAGAGTGGCCGCGGCCAGCCGTTGCATATTACGTATCAGACTGTTTTGCGTTCATTACATTCAAAGGTGATTCGTTGATTCGTGGTTAAGGTTGATAATCTTTCTTCTCCGTCAGATAATTCGTTTTCACATCTCCGGGTGTGTCGGTCGTCGCTCGAATAAACCCGAAGAGCATCTCATCCGTGGTTTGCTCGCCGCGTTTGATGTCTCGCGGTGGATTGAACGGATTGTTGGTGTTTTTTAGGCTATTGTCGAAGGTTGCCTCAACCGTGAAGAGCGTTCCCTTCTTTACTGGGATCGGTTTCTGGAAGAAATAACTTTCCTGCCAGTTGTAATCCCAGTCCTCGATATTCACGATCACTTGTTCTTTGCCTTCGGGTGGGGTCATCGTCACTTTGATCGTCTTGCCGAACATGTGCATGTGGGGCAGTACCGAATAGATCGTGCAATCCTGTTCGGTGATGACTTTGCCTACCACTCTGTACGAGTTTTCACCGGCGGGAATGGTTTTCCAACGAGACATTTCTTTGCTGCCGCTGAAGATGCCCGGCACAACCAGCAATTTCAATTGTTGGAGCTTCTTCACCTGTTCGTCTTTCGCGAAATAGAGGCCGATCTGGGTTCTATCGACTTCCGGTCGGCCGTTGCGATGATAGTGGATCTGCATTACAATGTCGGAATTCTTCGGCAACGCGTAGCCCGTTCCGTCGGGAAGCTTGAAGCCGCGAAGTCCGGGCGTCCAGCCGCCAATACCGCCGATGGCTCCGGGACGAAGCGAGATAAAGCCGATGCCCATCGCCGAAGAATAGCCGGGACCACGGTCGGTTTCATCCGGTTTCTTGGTACGTTCGCGCTCCTTCTTATCGCGTTCGCGCGCCTGGCCGGTAGTATCGAAGAAATTGATGCTGTGATGGACGATGCGCGGGTTGCCCGGTCGAACTTGATAGGCAACGATCATCTTGTCTTCGGTCAAACCTGTCGGTAGTACGAAGCAGCGGAACTGATCGGGGCCGCTTGCGCCGACGTGGAAATCTTCGGAGACCGTCAATACCAGATCGGGTTTGCCCAGTTGCCAGCCCGACGTGAATTCTTTGGAGCTGGGTGCATCCTTTGGATCGCCTTCGGGCATTCGGTTATCGACCCATGCTGCCAGCGTTGCGATCTCACGTTCGGGCAACTTGCGTTCGTGCTTGTAAGCGGGGCCACCCACCGGTTTCCAGGGCGGCATCTTTCGGCTCCCGGTGTATTCCTTGATGTCAACGCCCCAGACCACAGCTTGCTTGTAGGTCAACAGCGAGAAAGGCCCAACCTCACCCGGTCGATGGCATTCCTGACAGCGATTTTGCAAAATGGGTAAGACATCGCGGTAGAAAGTCACTTTCCCATCTTTGGCGGTCTGCTTTTCTTGGAATATTCCGCAGCCTACCGCAATGGTACTCGGCTCGGCCACCGGTTTGCCGGCGAGAATTGCTTCGATGGCATCCTTGAGGTTGTGTGTCGTTACCCGAGGATTGGGCTTGAGCCGTTCGCTGTATTTGTCGTCGATGCGCCCGCGATAGCGCAGGACCAGATTGCGATCGAGGACAAACGCCTCGGGAGTGTGGGTGGCTTTCAACGCATCGGTCAGAGCCAGTTTTTCGTCTTTGCAAACGGGGAAGCCGATCTTGAACTCGTCGGCGAGTTTGGCGATCTCAGCGCCATTCTGATCGGACGGGATGACACCGATAAGGGGGATGCCCTTCTCGCGGTATTGGTTCGCCATGTCTGTCAAGGTTGCAATATAACTGTTGGAAACGGGACACTCAAAGGACAGAAAAACGACCACGACCGCCTTTGTATCCTTCAACGAGATTGCCTTGCCCTGGATAGTGGTGAAGGAAAGATTGTCGATTTTGGTGTTGATCTTGTTCGTATCGGGTTTGGTTTCCGCCCGCCCGATGACCGGCAAGACTAACAAGAGAGAGGCACAGAAAGTGATTTGCCGAACGTGTCGAAACATCGGGTTCCTCGCAAATAGGGAGACGAAGTCCATCCTTGTGATTGTAATGATGGCGTGATAAAGTGCGAAGGTATTGTCCTAATTCGACGCGGGAGTTGAAGGAATTCAGCATACAAACCACCCGGTGTCAGGTAATATTGAAAAGGAGTGATTTGGTCGCCGTTGTGGACTACCCTCGGTATCCCTAGGTTGAACGAGTTTGTGGCCGATCCTGATCTCGAAGTGGGGTTGAGCCACTTTGACAGCAGTGCGTTGTATTGGGTTCGTCGAACTGTCAGATAGATACACGACCAATTCCTCGAAGGCACGCAATCGATGATTCCATCAGCGATCATGGATCGACGAGAACTGTTCCGCTTCGGGCGACTGTGCCTCTTGGGAAGTGTTCCGCAACTCGCCTCACGCGCGAGCGCGATTTCAAAACAAGCTCATCGTTTCGGCAAGGCAAAATCGTGCATTTTACTCTTTCAAGTCGGCGGCCCGTACCAGTGTGATACTTTCGACCCCAAGCCCAGCGCTCCCGAAGAGATGCGCGGGCCGTTCAGACGAATCGACACTACCGTTTCCGGTCTACACGTTACCGAGGCCCTGGCGCAAAACGGCAAAACAAGCGAAACATTTTTCGGTGATCCGCAGCGTTCACCATACGATTCGCTGTCACAACCCTGCTATCTACTGTAGCCTGGTTGGTCGGGAGGCAACCGATCCGTTGGCGGTATCGAGTAAGACCAACGCCGCACGAACCGATCATCCTCATTTTGCTTCCGTTGTGTCGAAATTGCGGCCCGGCGCGGCGTCGATGCCGAAGCACGTCATTATTCCCGATGTTGTCTATAACGGACCAGCCAAATCTCCGGGTCTGACTGCGGGGTATTTCGGTGCGAATCACGATCCGTTTGTGCTCGGGGCCAATCCCGGTACAGAATCGTTTGCGGTCCAGGGGATAAGTCTGCCGGCGGAAATGGATCGCCCTCGATTCGAGAATCGCCAATCACTTTTGAATGATCTCGACCGCAAGGAACGACTTGTCGAGAAGCACCATTCCTTTGACAGTTTATCTTCATCGTATCGTCAGGCATTTAGCTTGCTGTCATCCGCAAAGGCGAAGGAGGCGTTCGATTTGGGCCGCGAAGCGCCAGGATCCGCGACCGTTACGGCCGACACACACCGGGTCAAAGCGCGCTCTTGGCCCGCAGGCTGGTGGGAGCCGGAGTGCCGTTCGTGACGGTTTTTTCGCACACCCACGTAGAACAATCGAGTTGGGATACGCACAACAAACACAATGAATTATCGAAGACGACTCTCTTGCCGCCTGCCGATCAGAGGCTGAGTGCCTTGTTGGAAGACCTCGGCGAACGGGGAATGTTGGATGAGACACTGGTCATCTGGATGGGCGAGTTCGGGCGAACTCCGCGAATGGGTGTCAATGTATCCAATAACACCAATAATATCGGTGGACGCGATCACTGGTGCAACTGCTATTCCGTGCTGCTTGCCGGCGGCGGCATTCAAAGTGGCCAAGTGATAGGCTCCTCGGACTGGATCGGAGGCTTCCCCAAGGAACGCCCGGTCCATATCAGCGACTTGGCCGCGACCGTATTTCACGCTCTGGGTATCGATCCGCACAGCGAAATCACCGACATCCAGGGAATTCCGCGCGTTATCAGCATTGGCAACCCTGTGCTTGAATTGTTTTGAATGCCCGAACCAGATTGAACCTCCCCGCGAGAAATGGTAAATCTTCCAATTTGTGTTTCTGTTCTGGAGGCTTTCCTTTGTCATCGACTCGATTCCTTCCCTTATTACTCTTGTTGCTTATACCTCACTCCGCACGTTCCAAGGAATTTGAACTCAAGGACGGCGACCGCGTTGTTTGGCTGGGCGGAACGCTCATCGAGCGCGAGCAGCGCTACGGTTACTGGGAATTCTTGCTGACGGCGCGTTATCCGGATCGCAACATCACCTTTCGGAATCTGGGCTGGAGCGGCGACAACGTCTACGGCGAAGCCAGGCTCCGCTTTGACATCAATCAGCCTCAACTCGGCCTGCAACGCATGGTCGAACTGACTTTGGCGGAGAAGCCAACGGTCATTTTCATCGCTTACGGCACCAACGAATCGTTTGAAGGCAAGGCCGGGCTTGCCAAATTTGAAAAGGGGATGGAAAAGTTGTTGGATGCGCTGGAACCCGCGAAAGCGCGGATTATGCTGTTTTCTCCGTTGCCGGAGAGCGGCAAATACCTGACACCGCAAGCTACCAGGTCGCGCAATGAAGGTATTGCCCTTTATCGAGATGCGATCAAAACCATCGCTGAAAAACGCAAACTCAGTTTTGGCGATTTGTTTGGGCTACTCAGAGAGGGCAAAAAGCCCTTGAAAGATGGGTATACAGATAACGGGATGCACCTTACCGAGCTGGGATATGCCGCGACGGTTGACGTGCTGAGAAAAGCACTGGATTGGCCCGTAACAAAGTTTGAAGTTGTAGTTGGCGAGAAGTTGTCCGCAACAGGCGGGCAGGTCAAAGCGAAAGATGGGCAACACTCGTTTGAATTGGTCGCCAATTCGCTACCGGGGGTGGGTTCTTGGGATTCAAAACTTGTGATCACTTGCCGAAACCCATTTCCAGGAGAGAACAAGCTGCTCATCGACGGCAACAAGATAACAAGCATGTCGGCCGACTGGTTGAAACTGGGTGCCAGCGTGCAATGGGGTCCGGATCAGACACAGGCCCGGCAACTCCGTCAGGCGATCGTCGACAAAAATCAGCTTTACTTTTACCGTTGGCGGCCTCAAAACGAGACCTATCTATTCGGGTTCCGCAAACACGAACAAGGAAAAAACGGCAAGGAAGTCGCCGAGTTTGATCCGCTGATCGCCGCCAAAGAAAAAGAAATCGCAAAGCTCCGCAAGCCGGTTGTCCACACCTACGAAATCGTCGAAGGGGACAACAAGAGGTGAAATCGAGCCGAAACCGGTGGTATCGCCGAAACCGGCGGTGTCGCCGAATCTGGTGGTGTCGCCGAATCCAGTGGTGACGCTTACGCTCAACCACCGGCTAATCGCTGTCATCCCTCCGGGATGAACCGAAAAAAATGATCGTTCCGCCCTTTCGTTGTCAGAACATTCCAAACTTACCTTTTTGTGAATTCATCTACCATGATCCGTTGCTCTCTTCTTCTCCTCGTGCTTTGCCCCACAACCATCTTTGCGCAGGCCAATGCCAAGATTCCCGATGCCGATCCGGAGTTGGAGCGAAAAAGCTTCATTGTTGCCGATGGTTTTGAAGTCAATCTCTTCGCTGCCGATCCGTTGCTGGCCAAGCCGCTGCAAATCAACTTTGACCCGCAAGGCAGACTCTGGGTTTCCTCCAGTGAACTTTACCCTCAGGTGAAACCGGGCGAAAAAGCCAACGACAAGATCGTCATCCTCGAAGATACCAAGGGTGTGGGCAAGGCCGACAAAGTCACCGTTTTCGCGGAAGGTTTATTGATCCCGACCGGGATTGAACCCGGCGATGGCGGCGCGTATGTGGCCAATAGCACGGAGTTGCTTTTTCTCTCCGCCTCCAAGCCGGGCGGCAAGGCCGATCGGCAGCGCGTGGTACTCTCCGGTTTCGGAACGGAGGATACGCACCACATCCTGCATACGCTCCGCTGGGGGCCGGACGGCAATCTCTATATGAATCAATCGATCTACATTCATAGTCACATTGAAACCCCACACGGCGTTCGCCGGCTCAACGCCGGCGGCATCTGGCGCTTTCGACCCGAAACCATGGATTTGGATGTATTCGTGCGTGGATTCATCAACCCCTGGGGCCATCACATCGATCCTTGGGGCCAGTCTTTCATCACCGACGGTGCCAACGGCGAGGGGATCACGCATGGGATTCCGGGCGCTTATTATCCCACTGCGGTGGGGGAGTCGCGTATTCTTCACGGCTTGAATCCCGGCAGCCCGAAGCATTGCGGCCTGGAAATTCTCAGCGGCAGACATCTTCCCGAAGACTGGCGCGGCAACTTGCTGACCAACGATTTTCGTGGACATCGCGTGTGTCGATTCGTCTTGAAGGAAGATGGTTCAACGTATGCCTCGCAGGAAAAAACGGAACTCATAAAGACCAATCACGCGGCCTTTCGACCGATCGATATCAAGATGGGTCCGGACGGCGCGATCTATATCGCCGACTGGTATAACCCGATCATTCAGCATGGCGAGATTGATTTTCGCGATCCCAGGCGCGACCATACGCACGGTCGAATCTGGCGCGTGACGGCCAAAAATCGCGAACTGGTGAAACGTCCGGAACTGGTCAAGGCAAGTACCGAAGATTTGCTCAATTTCCTCAAGGTTCCTGAAAACTGGACGCGCCTCAATGCCAAACGAGTTCTGAAGGAACGTGGCAGCAAAGACGTGTTGCCGACTCTGACCTCGTGGATTCAGAAACTCGATCCAACTGATTCACAGTACGAACACAATCTCCTCGAAGGGTTGTGGACCTATCAATCCTTGAACGTCGTGGAGCCGGGCTTGTTGAGCACGTTATTGCGGGCCAAGGATTATCGCGTGCGTGCAGCAGCTACCCGCGTCTTGTCGCAGTGGCAACAGAGAATCTCCAATGCACAGGAGTTACTCGCAGTGCGTGTGGTCGATGACCATCCGCGCGTCCGCATGGAAGCGGTTCGCGCGCTGAGCGCTTTACAAACCGCTCGCGCAGCTGAGGTCGCCATGACCGCCCTCGACAAGCCGATCGATAAGATCATCGATTATTGTCTCTGGCTTACCGCCAGGGAATTGGAGCCGAAATGGATGCCGGCATTCCGGGAAGGCAAACTCGATTTTGGCGGCAACGCTGCGCAACTGAGTTTCGCACTGCAATCGGTCGGGTCGGCTTCGGCAGTCCAGCCTTTGATGAACCTTCTCAAGTCGGGTAAGGTTGCCAAAGAGAAACAGGATGCGATCTGGGCGCTGGTTGCCAAGCTCGGCGGGCCAAACGAATTGAACGCTGTCCTTCAACACGCGCTCGCGAAGGATCTTTCCGTGGCACAGCGGGTTGCATTGCTGGGAATTCTGGAAGAAACCGCCCAGCAACGAAAGATCAAACCGTCGGGCGATTTGACTCTAGTAAAACTTTCTAGTGCCGATGAATCTCCCGAACTGCAATCGGTGAAAGCCCGCCTCGCCGGGCTTTGGAAAGTGGAATCGAGCCGTTCTGAACTGGAAGCACTTGTGCAGGCCGCCAAGACCTCAACAGCGGTTCGGCAAGCGGCATTCGACGGGTTGATGGCGACTCGGTGGTCAAAAGAGTCTCGAAGTTTGCGAGCAACTCTCTGCCAAGGAACAGACCCCTGAAATTCGCCGACTGGCAGTTATCGCCTTGACGGGATTGAATCTCGGTAATGCAACGGTCAAGGCCGCGGAATTGTTGGAGGGGTCAGCACCAGCGCACGGAATTGATGGATGTCTACTCGGCCTTTCTCCAGCGCAAAGGAGGCGCGACACTGTTGGCGAAAGCCTTGGCACAGAAAAAACTCCCTGCCGAGGTGGCAAAGCTCGGTATTCGCGCTGTTCGTTCCTCCGTTCAGGATGCGCCCGATCTTATCGCCGCGTTGACCCAGGCTGGTAGTCTCGGCGAAGCGAAACGGGATTTGACCCCGAAGGAATTACGCGAAATGGTTGCCGATGTGCAAAAGCTTGGCGACCCCGTGCGCGGTGAAGCCGTGTACCGTCGCAAGGATATGTCCTGCATCAAGTGTCACGCGATCGGCGGCGCGGGTGGCCAGGTCGGTCCCGACCTGGCCAGCATTGGTGCCGCGCCGGTCGATTACCTCATCGAATCGATCCTGCTGCCCAACAAAGCGGTCAAGGAAGGCTATCATGCGGTCAAGGTGACTCTCCTCAACGGCAAAGTATTTTGCGGTATCAAGAAACGCGACTCGAAGACCGAAATTGCCCTGCGCGATGCGGAAGACAAGGAAATCGTGGTCTCGGTCAAGGATATTGACGAAACGGTGAATACGCGCTCGCTGATGCCCGATGGTTTGGCGGATACCCTGACGCGCGGAGAGTTAGTGGATTTGGTTCGGTTCCTGTCGGAACTGGGAAAAGTTGGGCCTTATTCATTGGGCAAGGCGCGGGTTATTCGCCGCTGGCAAGCGTTCGAGCCGACCGGTGCGGGTATGGCCCATCTGAGAAAAAACCGAGTTGCAGCAGCGGCGGACAACGATCCTTCATTGAGTTGGGCAGGTGCTTATACCACCGTTTCGGGACTGCTGCCACTCGATGCAGCGCCTGCCCTGCGCATCTGGAACGACACCGCACCTTTGAGCATCCTGCGCTGTCAACTCGATGTCACCACACCAGGGAAAGTTAAGTTGAAGCTCAACACGATCGAGGGTTTAACTCTTTGGATCGGCACAACTCCGGTGGATGTAAAGGAAGAAATGCCAGTCGATTTGCCGCAAGGACTGCAAACGATCATGATTTCGGTCGATCGATCCAAGCGGAAAGAGGGGATACGGTTTGAGTTGGAAGATCTCGCCGATTCGCCGGCGCAGGGTGAGCGTTATTGGGGGAAAATGAGCGGCGTTAACGGCGAATTTCAGTTGGCCGGAGATCGTGACCACAATGGTCGTGAGGAGCTTGGCGTTGTAGATGTCCGACCGAACAACGAGTGCCGGTCGCCGCTTGAACCCGGGGCGATCGTAGTAGGGGAAATCGGCAAGGATCACGTCGCCGCGATTAATGATGCTTCTGGTTGGTAGCTGTCCAAATAGGGATCATTCTTGTCGTCCTCGGCCATGATCTCGTTCAGCATCGCCATACCGATCCTTGGATCAATGTCGTCTGAAAATAGGCTCGTAAGCTTTTCATAGACCTCAGCGGTCACAAGTACGAAGGTCTTTTGCATGGTGGAATCCACAATCCGTACGGGTTTATTCGGATGCTCAATGAGCGCCTGCCGGATTTCGTCGTTCAATTCGATCACTTTAGCTTCTCCACATGGGTGAATTATAGCGTGTTCTCCGCAGTTTGTGTCAACAAACCATTTCTTCAATCCACCAGTCGCTGCCCTGAATTCGACGAACCCATATTCGATCCTTCGCCATGCCAATCACGAGATTGGAGTTCCCTGGAGATTTTGCTTCATTCGTTTCGGTTTCCGCCCGGCGAACTTCCCCGCTGCTTTCTTTGGGGTATTCTTATCTTTTGTTGTTGCTTTCGCGGGCTTCAGTAATTTTGCCCGGCCGACAGCTTCTTGAAGTTGCTCCAAAACCCACGCATTCAGGCTCTTGCCGGACATGCTTGCCGCCAGATTGACCTCGCGGTGCAGGTCGGGCGGAATGCGGGTGACGAACTGGCCCGAAAACGGCTTGTTCGGCTCCTCCCCGCGCTCGCTTGCAGAAAGCGAGATAATCGTCAATCGATTCCTGGAAAGCCTTGTGCAATTCGGCAACGCTCGAGCCTTGGAAAGTGATCACATCCCTTGTGTCGAGGACTTCGCCGTGGAAAATCCCCGCCTCGTCGTCGAATTCAACTTTGCCCGCGTATCCTTTGTATTCCATCATGGTGTAACTCCTACCTCAGTGAGGAAGCGTCGCATGGAGCGAACCGCACCCTTGTCGGTTTCCTTTTGCGGATGCGGTCGGTGAAAAACCGCCCGCACTCCATTCAAGGCGATACGAACCCGCGATCCTTCGCCCTCGGTGATTTCTGCACCTACCGCCTTGAGCATTCCCTCAATATCCCGCCAGGGGAAGTTCGATTTGATGGGATCGGCGAAAATCGCATTCAACGTGTGTTGGTGCTTCTGGTTCATCCCGTCTCAATAGTATCATCGGATGATACTGCCGTCAAGTTGAGAAACATTCCGGGGAATGCCCCCGGGTCGATGACTTGCCGATCGCCTTTCCAATCATTGAACCATTTCTTCAATCCACCAGTCATCGCCCTGAATCCGGCGTACCCATATCCGATCTTTTGCAAAGAGCTTGCATCCGCCGACGTACATCTGCGGTGCCTCGTCCACTAAACGTAAACCTTCTGCTCTCAATCGTTCACCGTGGGCAGTAAGGCGATATTCTGTGAATGTCCAGGCATTGGTGCGACTCGTGGTGTGTCGGACCTCCAGAGCCGGCATTCGGGTGCGATGTTTTGCCCATTGTTTCAACCGACACAAGTTAGCCAAATCCCCATCCTCAAAGAAAAAAGACACGTACTTCTGTCGTTTGCTAAAGATCTTTATCGCGTTTAGCCATGATTTTGATTCGAGATTCTCAAATAGTAGTTGATCGTATTCCGATAGTTTGAGGCTGCTTTCCCCACTAGCTTCTGCACACGGAAAGTAAATTCGATACCGTTCTGCCACTTGCGTCAGGTCAGGAAATGCCGCGCAGCCGTTCTGTCGGGCTCGATCAAATAGAAGTGGTGAAGGCGCAGCGAATTTTCGCCACAGGCTTGCACCCGTACGGACCATGCTGGTCCTTAATGGGTCGAGCGTTTCAAACTCCGTCGCAAATCGTTTGGGTAGGATCATTCCCAAACTTTGATACTCGTAGAAATCGGATAGTGTTCGGTGCTCGTAATTGATTTCCTTGAACCAACAGCGATTCCAGTCCAATGAAGCTCGTTCAAGAGTATCGAAAGACCACCAAAGCGAGAGGCGCTCATGCCATGACGACATTGTCCAGAAGACAATCGGCATTTCGCTTGGATACCGCGAAATCCATCGCGGCAACGAAGTGGCGCCGATGATCGGCCGAAAGCGATATCCATTCCCCGTCTGGCGCGGCCCGTAGTAGCATCCGACAGTTCCACCAAAGTATACAATTCGTTCCAATAGCGCCTTCGCTTATTGGCATGCCTAAGAGGTTCCGAATCGCATGGACCGGGAAAGAGGGGGCCGAGAAGCACGGCAACTTTTTTCGCGCCGCTTGTGCGCAGACATCCACCAGCACTCGGCCCCAGGATAATGTGAATTGCATCGCTCATCCGGTTGGGCCGAATGCGTCTGGGCATGGAAACTTCCTCAATCTTGAAATCTCAGATCATCGAAAGCTAGATGATGCGAAGCTATTTCTATGCAATAAAAGGGATCGAAGCTCGCCTAGTGCCCGCAATCTTCCCATCAAGAAAGGGAGCAAGGTTCCTTCCCGCAATCGTCGAATTGTTTTTCCCGCTAATACCGCAAGATGACGAGGCAGCGCCCAACGCATTTCAGCTCCTGGAACATTCCGCCAAAATACCCGCTCTTCGTTCAAAGATTGCTGCTCCACCAATTTCCGATCTCGCCTGCCATTTCCATACGACGAGCCACAACGATGCCATATGCGCAAACAGGTTCATACACGATTCGATAGCCCGCATGTTTCAGCCGCCAGGATAGATCGATATCCTCAAAATAGGCTCCGAATTCCTCGGGGAAAAGCCCCACTTGCTGAAGTGCCGAACGACGATAGAAGGCGCTCGAAGCACTGGCTCCAAAAACATCGCAAGGAGTGAGCAACTCACCCGTCAATGGACCTCGATGGCCTCGTTTGCGGGCGAAGCCTCCCAGGTCGTAGTCATCTCCAGCGCTATCGACCCGTATCCGGTACTTGTCATCCGGCGATCCTTGCAATACCAACGGAGCCACCGCCCCGACGTTCGAAGAAGCAAACATGGCCAGTGCGGCTTCGGCCCAGCCTGGAGTCACGATCGTGTCGTCGTTGAGCAATTCGATAATCTCACCGCGCGCTGCGCGGATGCCTTGATTCGCAGCCACGCAAAATCCCGCACTTTTTGCGAGGCGAACGACCCGAACCTCGCGAAAGGAATGTGCTATGCCAGAAATAATCGCCTCGGGCGATCCATCGTCGACGACAATGATTTCGGTTTGAGGAGGAGCCAGCGCAACGACGCTCGAAAGGCAATCCAGCAGTAAATCGGCACGATGATGAGAGGGGATGACGATGGATAACACAGGAGAATGAGCGCTCATTCGATTTCAGCTTTGCCGTCCTGTGCCGAAGCGGACTCTTGCAAATGGATGGCCGCTTTGCGAATACAGTGCCGTACCGCAGCCTCGTTTCGGCCCAAGACATGACGTACCAGTTGCCGCAATTCGCTGTGAAAACGCGCAGCCTTGCGGTCGCCGCGCCACCAGGCTTTGAGTTGTCGAACACCCGCTTCCGTCCAGATCAATCCGCCCATCAACCAGGTCTGCCAACGCGTCCAATGCTTGCTGCCATAAGTCAAAAGAGCATGGCGGGTCATGAGTCGAAGCGGCGGTGGCACTTCGCGGGTGTGGAGCGGACTGTGATGGACGACTTCCAGTGTTGGTTCAAAATAGACATTCCAGGCGCGTTCCGAGGCCCGCAAACATAAATCGACATCTTCGTAATAGAGGAAAAAGCGCTCATCGAGTCCGCCGAGGTCCACAAGACAATCCCGGTGAATCAGCAAACAGCAGCCCGTGACCCAGGGAACGCGGACCCGATTCTCGACATCCAACACCCGGCACTTCCGCACAGCGCGCGGCAAACATAGTCCGGCGAGCGTCCGGATGAAAGTGGGCCAAGGCCCCGATGAGGCTTGTGGACTGCCGTCCGAATGGGTGAGTCGAAACCCAATGATCCCTGCCCGGGAATCTTCTGCGGAAAGGTGACGAGCGACGCGATCCACCTCGTCGAGGAATCCTGGAGGAACCGACATATCCGGATTGAGCAGCAGCAGCCATTCGCCCTGGCTCATTCGACAACCTTCGTTGACCGCTCGCGCAAAACCGCGGTTTCGGGAAAGCCGGCGAACCGAGACGCTTAATGCACGTCGCAATTGCCCTCGAAGCGGGTGCGCTGGAGAGTGATTATCGATAATCACGACCTCGGCAGAACCGGTTCGAAAAACCTCCGAATTGCGTAACAGCCGGGTTAATCGGGCCGTATTGCGCCACTGGCAGAAATTGACCAAAACCACGGAAAGATGAGGTGTCTTTAGACAAAGTTGCCGGAATCGGTGCGCAAGCGGGCTTGCTTGTTCGACCTGGAACGGCTCAGAAGGGAACGGCGCTGTAAGGACGGCGGCCATACGGGGTCCTTCCCGATGATGGCAATCGGTACAATCGAGAACGCCCAGAAAGTATAGGCAGTTTGGTAATTCGATGCAATCCCGCTTACACGGCAAAAAAGTGGAACTGGATCAACGGAATTAATTTGCGGTTTTCTGGGGGACTGGGGATTCTTTTTGCCGGCTTGTCTCATTCCTTACCGCGTTGAACTAACTTCATCAACTTGTGAAGATTCTCCATTTGTCCGGAAAGTTCCAGCTCCTCGATTGCCGATATAGGAATTGATTTCCCATGTTCCGGCGCGGGATTGCGCACGGTACTTCATGGCGATTGCTGCAAAAATCTTCGACGTACTCTGGCGGAACTGCTTATGCTCGGTCAACTTGCGACGATTTGGAAATACCGCAGCTTTTGGATGTCCCTGGTGAAGATGGATCTTCGACTACGCTATCGTCGTTCCGTCCTTGGCATCGGCTGGTCGTTGCTCAATCCGATCATGATGACGGTCGCGTTCTGTCTGGTTTTCAGTTCCTGGTTTCCAAACCCGGATTGGCGTAGAGCTGCCCCTTACTTTCTAGCGGGCTTATCCGTCTGGGATTATATTCGCAGTTGTGTGACGTCAGGCTGCGCAACATTCCATCGCAACGAAGGGTATATCCGCCAATGCCCGTTGCCCTTGACGATTTACTCCCTGCGCACGGTGCTGGGAGCCACCATACACTTCTTAATCGCCATGGCGGTTGTGGTAATCGCCATTACCTGTCTGGCACAGACCGATTCCTATCGGTGTTTTCATGTGCTCTGGGCGGTATTGCCCGCACTTGTGTTGTTATTTCTGTTCTGCTGGGCGGTGTCGGTTCTCGCGAGTTTCCTGACTGTCTTTTTTCACGACACCCAGCAAATCACGGAAGTCTTTTTCCAGCTCTTTTTCTTTCTGACACCGATCATGTACCCCAAGGAAATGTTGGAGAAACGGGGATTGAGCTTACTTGCCGACCTCAACCCGGCCGTGACCTTTTTTGATCTGATTCGCGATCCCCTGGTCTATGGTCAACTGCCGGAAGCACTAATGGTCTGGAAAGCGGTCGGCATCACCCTGGCGTTCGTATTGATGGCAATCGCGCTGACTGCCAAGTTGGAGAAAAAACTCATCTTCAGGCTGTAGAAGTCTGTCATTTGGAAGGAGCCGCGCACGCAGTAAGCGGTAGCAGCAATCGCCTCCAAACCAAACCGCTTACTGCGTGCGCGGCTCCTTCCGCTTACTGCGTGCGTGGCTCCTTCCGCTTACTGCGTGCGTGGCTCCTTCCGCTTACTGCGTGCGTGGCTCCTTCCGCTTACTGCGTGCGCGGCTCCTTCCGCTTACGCGGTGCAAAACCACGCTCAAGAGTGAACCAGAACCGTTCCTGATTCGGGTTTTCCGTTTGCTTCGGGATCCGGTCGTTCGATGCCCAAAAGTTTCTCGACTTCCTCCCGGTCCAACTCCTCCTGAAGGAGTAAGGCTTCGACGAGTTTTTCCAACTCATTGCGGTGTTCCACGATCAAGTCGTAGGCGCCTGATCTGCTTCTCGAAGTATGCGCTGGACTTCGGTGTCAATGAGGCTGGCGGTTCCGTCGGAGAAATCCCGCGACTCGTGAATCTCTTTGCCCAGGAAGACGTGTTCCTCACCCGCCCGGTAGGCAACCGGCCCGAGCCGATCGCTCATCCCAAACTGGGTGACCATCATCCTGGCCAGCCGAGTGGCGTACTTCAAATCCTGACTTGCACCTGAATTCGCTTCACCAAACATCAAACGATCTGCTGCTCGACCACCCATCGCCACTACCAGGTCGGCATATAATTCGGATTCACTATTCAAGAGTTTGTCCTCATCGGGTTGCATCCAAGTCACTCCACCTGCTGATCCCCGGGGAATGATCGACACCTTCAAAAGCGGATGTGCTTGCTTCTGGTAAATCGCACACAAGGCATGCCCTGCCTCATGATAAGCCGTGTGCCGTTTTTCTGCCTCCGAAAAGCGTTCTTCCCGTTTCAACCCCATACAGATGCGGTCATAAGCAGTCTCGAATTCTTGTTGATCGATGCGATTCTTGCCTTCGCGGGCGGCCAAAATCGCGGCTTCATTGGCAAGATTGCGCAAATCGGCACCGCTCATCCCAATGGCCCGTCGGGCCACGCGTTCGAGATCGACATTATCGCCCAGCGGTTTATTCCTGACGTGAACTTTGAGAATGGCGATTCGGCCTTGCCAGGTTGGACGTGCAACGGTGATTTGGCGATCGAATCGTCCCGGGCGCAGGAGTGCCGCGTCGAGAACGTCGGGTCGATTCGTGGCCGCGATCACGATGACGGTCTCGGTGATCTGGAAGCCATCCATCTCGCTCAGAATCTGATTGAGGGTTTGCTCACGCTCATCCGAACCGCCGCCGACCCCAGCTCCACGCATACGCCCGACCGCATCGATTTCATCGATGAAAATCAAGCAGGGAGACGTTTCTTTGGCCGTGCGGAAGAGATCGCGCACGCGCGTTGCACCCACGCCGACAAACATCTGAATGAATTCAGACCCGTTGATGCTGTAAAACGGAACTCCGGCTTCGCCGGCCACGGCACGTGCCAGCAGCGTTTTTCCGGTCCCCGGCGGCCCAACCAGGAGAACACCTTTGGGGATCTGGGCACCCAGACGGAGGAATTTGTCGGGCGTCTTGAGGAAGTCCACCACTTCCTGGAGTTCCTTCTTCGCGTTCTCCATTCCGGCAACTTCGTCGAAGGTAGTTCGAGTTTTTCCTTTCTCGTACCGGCGTGCCGGGCTGCGCACGAAGTTGTTGTACCCACCCCCCATTGGATCGCGCATCCGAGGCAGGATGAAAAAGAAAAACAGCATGATGAGGACCATCGGGACCACGCCCCATACCAGTGGGCCAACCCATTGGCCCTGGTCTTCATCGATGTTGATTTGAACTTGCTTGGTTTTCCCGGAACTTTCGGGAGGATTGATTTTCGCATCCTTTTCGCGGATTTCCGAAAGGAAACTGTTTTGATTCTCGATATGGGGCAGGGTAACCGCGAATCGCCCACCCGGAAGTTTGAGTTCCTTGACGTACTCATTTTCGGGATCGCGCACTTCTCCTTGCAGCTTGGAGCCGCCGGAAATCGTCAACTTGGCAATTTGCCCTTTGTCCGCGAGAGACATGAACTTGTCGAAACTGATGTTCTTGTGGCTGGGAACAAGGTATTGAAACACGAACAGAACCACGAGCAACAAAGCACCGAGAATGAGTGCGACGACAAGTACAGGGCTTGCCTTACGATTGGGACTCGATCCATCGGAAGGGCGTGGGATCCCGGTTGGGGGCATTGGCAGTCTCGAGGTTCAACGGGCAATTAATTATAGCAGCCTGATCCACCCGCATTGATTATGATGGATTTTCACTTTGAGTCATCTCGGGTGCTACCTGAGGCGAGGAGTCAGATTCCACGGGCTTGGCTTGTTCGACTGGCGGCGTATCGCTTGTCGTCTGCACAGGAGCCGGCGTTTCCTTGGGAGGTTCCGGGGGTGTTTCACGGGCCTTGAAGAATGCTTCCAACTCGCCGAATGTATGCAACGGCGATGCGCCCTTGAGCGCATCGGATGAAAGTTTCGGCAACGGCTTCGGCTTGGCCGGCTTCTTCGGTGGCGGTGGAGGAGGCGGGGTAGGTGACCCACTTTCGGGCTGTCTGCCGGCAGGAGGACCGCCGCGATATGGAGGCCGAGGCCCACCTCCTCCCTGGCGGGGCGGACCTCCACGTTGTGGGGCTGCGCCGCCCCGGTGAGTCGGGGGACCTCCGCGTTGCGGAGCAGGACGATGCTGAGGTGGGCCATCCGCCGTTGGTGCCCGGTCCGCTCGCGGGGGGCGATCCGGCTGCGGACGACGTTCGCCCTGGGGGCGAATATCTCCCTGGGGACGTTCGGCCCGAGGCTCCGGTGGTCGGCGCTCCGGCGGTTCTGCTCGCTGCCTGGTGCGATCATCGTCAGCGATGCACGACGACGATCGCCTTCAACTTTGATGACCCAAACCGTCACAACATCGCCAACTGCCACGATTTCATAAGGGTTTTTAATATAGCGGTTGGCCATCTGGCTAATGTGAACCAGGCCCGTATCCTTCAAGCCAATGTCCACAAACGCTCCGAATGGAACCACGTTCAATACAGTCCCCTTCAACTCCATGCCCGGCAGCAGATCCTCCAGTTTCAGGATACCCTTCTTGAAGATCGGCGGTGGTCGGTCCTCTCGCGGGTCACGGCCTGGTCGGGCCAGATTATTGAGAATATCGCGAATGGTCGGTTCGCCGCAATTCATGCGGGCACCGATCTCCGCCGGGTTCACTCCATTGAGTTTCTCTTGCAGTTCAGCCAAGCGAGCTTTATCCCGCAAATCACTTGGGGCGAAGCCGAGTTCGGAAAGAAGTTGTCGGGCAACCGGATAGCTTTCCGGGTGGATCCAGGTGTTGTCGAGCGGATCATCGGCCACCGGGATTTTGAGAAACCCTGCTGCCTGTGTAAAGCGAGCCTCGCCAACGCCAGGTACTTCCTTGATCTGGTCCCGGCTCCGGAATCCGCCGGTTTTCTGGCGATATTCCACCAGATCGCGCGCGACCAATTGATTGAGACCGGCAACGTGCCGCAGTAAAGGAACGCTGGCCGTGTTGAGATCGACTCCAACTTCGTTGACGCAGGACTCAATAACCGTTTCCAGCGATTCTTTGAGATTCTTGGCTTTGACATCGTGTTGATACAGACCCACACCCACGTGCTGCGGATCGATCTTCACTAACTCGGCGAGAGGATCCTGCAAACGGCGACCAATCGAAACGGTCCCACGAGTCATGGCGTCGTGATTGGGAAATTCTTCCTTGGCGATCGGGCTTGCCGAGTAGTCGCTTGCACCAGCCTCATTCACGATGACATAGACAATGTCGGTGGAGACTGGGGGTAGCGACTCAAGCGCTGAGAGTGCTTGGACGACCGCTTGCGGGATCGCGGGGGCAACTTCTTCCTTGGGGACCGGGAGAGTCGGCTCTGCCGGAACCATTTCAGGCGCTGGTATGGCAACGGATTCCGTCGAAACAACGGCAGGGACATCCGTCGTTGTGGCTATCTCTGGAGTGGGAGCAATTTCGATTGCGGGAGGAGTAACGCTTACCGGCGGAACTGGCGGTGTGGCGGGTGCAGGTGGTAGCGGAGGAGGAGCGGGAGCGATTGTCCCTCCTTGTCGAGTTTCGAGATCGCCGATCAATTCGGAAACAAACTGCTCTGTTTCCCTGCAAGCGGTGCCGTTGCCAATTGCCAATACACCAAGCTGATACTTGCGGAGCAATTGCTCAACCTTGATTTTTGCCTCATATCTGCGCATCTCTCCCGAGTGCGGAAAGACGACGAGATCTTCCAGCAGCGCGCCCTGCTCATCGAGTACGGCCAGTTTGCAGCCGCTCTTGAATCCCGGATCGACGGCCAGGACACGTTTATTCCGCAACGGGGGCTGCAACAGCAGGCTACGCAGGTTGCGCGCGAAGATCGAGACGGCATTTTCCTGGGCATGTTCGGTCAGCTCGCGCCGAATCTCGCGTTCCAAACTGGGAAGCAGCAATCGTTCGAGTGCATCGTTAAGAATCTTTTTCGAGGAATTCTCGATGTGGATGATCCGCGAGCGCCAGATTCTGCGTTGCAGCATAGCGAATTCGAGCGGGCTCCCATTCAAGTTTGACCTTCAGGATATTCTCGCGTTCGCCTCGATTGACCGCGAGAATGCGATGGGGCGGAATCTGTCGGATCGATTCGCGAAACGCGAAATAATCCCGAAAATCTTTGCCCTGTTCATCGGAAACCCGCTCGACTTTGTTGGAGACCAGGGAACAAACATCCCACAAAGCGAAGCGCACAGCGCTCGAACATCGGCCATTTCGGAGAATTGTTCGGCGAGAATATGTCCGACGCCGGTCAAGATGTCATCGGGGGAGTTGAGTTGCTTTTCGGGATTGACCATCCCGGCCAGAACTTCGGGCAGATTTCGCACCGCTTCATCGCGCTTCCAGACGGCTTCGGCGAGTGGTTCCAATCCCTTCTCGCGGGCCTCGGTGGCGAGCGTGCGTTTCTTGGGCTTGTAGGGCAAATACAGATCTTCAAGCCTTTTCGAGGTTTCTGCAATCTGAATTTCGTGCCGCAGCTGTTCGGTAAGTTTCCCCTGGTTTTCGATGCTCTTGAGCACGGTTAGCTTACGATCGGCCAGATGCCGGGATTCAACGATGCGATCGAGAATTCGTCGAATGACATCTTCATTCAATCCACCGGTGCGTTCCTTGCGATAGCGGGTGATGAATGGAACGGTGTTGCCTTCATCGAGCAACTGAACTACGTTCTCGACCTGCCCTTTACGAATCTGCAAATCCTGAGCAATTCGGGAGAGATCCGAGATCGAGTGCGATCCATTTTGCGGCGGCGTAGTTTGCATAAGCAAGACGATCCGTGGGAATGCGTAACTGCGCCGATGGTATTCCTGACCCAATCGGCACTGAGCGGGTGAAAATCATCTTACGTCGGTTTCGTCGCTACGTCCAAGCGTAGCACCAGAAAGCCGTAATTATTGAAATCCGGGACCGTTCGGTTTTGAGTATTCGGTCACAATCCCATCGTCGATAACTGAAGACTGATAATCCAACACTGAACAGTCTTCCTATGAACTAATAACCTACCCGCATGGACCTCACCAACTACATCCGCGATATTCCCGATTTCCCCAAACCGGGAATCCTGTTCAAAGACATCACACCGCTTCTGGCGGTCCCGTCAGCGTTTGCATACGCAATTCGTCAATTGTGTGCTCACTACAGTACCAGCGAGTTTGACGCGATCGCTGCCGCCGAGGCCAGGGGATTTCTCATTGCCGCGCCGATGGCGCTGGAATTGGGAAAGCCGCTCATACCGCTTCGGAAACCGGGCAAGTTGCCCTATCGGACTTATAGCCTGAAATACGACCTCGAGTACGGCTCCGCGGAACTCCAAATGCACGTAGACGGAATTCCGCCTGGCGCAAAAGGTGTTGTTGGTCGATGACCTACTGGCTACGGGCGGTACGATGCGGGCAGGTTGTTCGTTGATCGAAAGTGCGGGCGGAGTGGTGGTGGGTTGTGGATTTCTCGTCGAATTGTCTTTCCTGGAGGCCCGGGAGAAATTGCGACCTTATGAGGTGTTTAGCTTGATTCGTTATTGACCATGATCTATCTCCACCTCAAATTGAAATGCTTGCACTGTGACTCCCTTATGGAGTGCTGGACTCAAATTGATGGCGAACCTCAGAAGGGTCAGTTCGTTACGGTTCACTGCCCCGAAGATGACAAGCCCTGGCGTATTGGGCTTGAGTGTCTCAAGCGCGTTGAGGAGCCTCCGCAAGGGGTACGATTTCTCAAAGTCCAATCAAGAACGTTGACCACACAATTACCGGAACAGCCTCAAACAACGGAACAACATCACAAACGATGGTGGCAATTCTGGAGATAATGGATGATTGATTTCGAGAAAACGGGTGGGCTGATTCCTGCCATCGCTCAAGATGCCGATACGGGTGAAGTGCTGATGCTGGCCTGGATGAACCGTGAGGCATTTGAGGAAACGCTTCGCACCCGTCGGGCCTGCTACTTTAGCCGTAGCCGAAATAAGCTTTGGCGCAAGGGCGAAGAGAGCGGGAATGTCCAGGAACTCCGCGACGTGTATATTGATTGCGATGCGGATACCATCCTCTTGAAGGTCAAGCAGGTCGGCGGTGCTGCGTGCCACGAAGGTTTCGCTAGTTGCTTTTTCCGCAAGGTCGATGGCGATCAGTTGCAGGTCATCGGCGAACGGGTGTTCGATCCGAAAGTGGTTTACAAGAAGTGACATTTGCCGATCCAAGGAAGCATTCATGTTGAAGTTGGGGCTCCCCGCCGGCAGTTTACAAGAGGCGACCGCCGATCTTTTTCGCAAGGCGGGTTTCGACATCACTTTTGCCGGTCGAAGCTATTATCCCGTCATGGATGATCCGGAAATTCACTGTACTTTGATTCGCGCGCAAGAGATGCCGCGCTACATCGAGAACGGCTCCCTGGACTGCGGCCTGACTGGTCTCGATTGGATCATGGAGAACGATGTCAAAATCGTTGAACTGGCGGAACTGGTCTACAGTAAAGTGAGCCGACGACCGGTAAAATGGGTTCTCGCTGTTCCCAATGATTCGCTGATTCACAGTGTGAAAGATTTGCAGGGAAAACGGATTGCCACCGAGTTGGTCGAATTCACAAGGCGTTGGCTTACTTCACATGCAGTTGAGGCGAAAGTAGAATTTAGCTGGGCGCTACCGAAGTAAAGCCGCCCCGCTTCGCGGATGCCATCGTCGAAGTTACTGAAACAGGCAGTTCGCTTCGCGCCAACAATCTGCGGATCGTCGGCGAGCCGCTCTTGACGAGCACGCCCCGCTTCATCAGCAACGTGCAGGCCTTTGCCGATCCGTGGAAACGGCGGAAGATGGAAGACCTGGTTTTGATGCTGCGCGGAGCCATGGCGGCGGAAGGCAAAGTCGGTCTCAAAATGAATGTCCGAAAGACCGATCGAGATCGGGTTTTGGCCGTGTTGAAGGAGCATCCCAAGACCTCACTGAACAGCCCGACCGTCTCGACATTGACCGACCCCGATTGGTTGGCGCTGGAAACGATCATTCCTGAAGAGATTGTCCGACACATCATGCCGCAACTTTATCAGGCCGGCGCTCGCGGGATTGTGGAGTATCCGATCGACAAGATCATTGAATAATGAGGCGAAATATCAATTCATCACTCTGAGTGAACTAGCCCCATCGTTTGCCGTTCCGCGGCCTTAACCTCCTCGGTCGGTGATTCCGATAACACAAAGCGCTCTGCTGGGGGTAGCGCAACGCCGCGGAGCGGCAAGAGAAGACGTTCGCCGCGGAGCGGCAAACGATGAGGCAAAGGGTACTGTAGAACCATGTACATCGTCGCTGTCTGCTTGAATTGCCATCAATCGATCCAGGTCGCGGAAAGTTCCGTGGGCAAGACGGTTGAGTGCCCGTTGTGCAGACAACCTACGCTCGCAACCCCTTCCGAAGCCACGCTGCCCGTAGCTCGAGAACTTCCGCCTCAACAGGAAATCCTTTCGCTCGATGATGCGCCCCAGTTGCCGCCCAAAAGGGAAGCATTTGCCGAACCGGATTTGCCCGACAAGAAACAGACTCGAGAATTCTCGACACCGATTATTGTGGCATTTAGTCTTGCCCTCACGGTCGTGGTCATGGCAATAATCCTGGCCGCTTATGCTATCTGGCATAGATGGGAACGCTTTTCTCCACCGGGCGGCGATTGTAGTGTCATGTTGCCGGGCACGCCCAAGGAAGAAGATGTTCCCGCAGTTGGGTATGCAAATTTGGGAGGGAAGCGCTATGTCGTGTCGTGGAAATCGTCGTCGAACAAGCCCGGTGGCAATCGCGAAAATGACAAAGCGGAAGTATCGATAGGCTGGATCGATTTGGATTCCGAGAAATTAAAAGGCGTGCAGTTCGATCAAATCGCCATCCCGGTTCGCGTGCGGGAAGCTGAACGACTTGGAGGGAAAGTAAGACTTGGATCGACGGTTGGATTTATCGCCCACGGAAAAAAGTATGAAGCAGAAGAATACATCATCGAATCCGATATTGGCATTGCAATTCTTCGACTTTACATCCAGGTCGGCGATCCGCGAAAGAGGATGTACTTCCTTGTTGCAAAAGGTCCCGATCTCGATCCAAAGGCCGGATGGGTCTTGAGGTTCTTCAATTCTTTTGACCCGCTTCCGTTCTCCGAATGACCTTACAAATCACAAGCGCGGCGAAAGCTGACGTATTCCGTCTGTCGGGAATCGCGGCCTCGCCTTCGGCATTGGCTGGATCCTCGCTTGCGCGTCGGGTTATCAATCGTTACACCGTACTCAGAAAAGGCAAAACCGAAGCTTCTCGATAACCCGACGCGCAAGCGAGGATCCAGCCAATGCCGAAGGCGAGGCTGGGCCGTCAATTGCGCGACCTGTCAACGAGACTACTCGCGGTCAGAACATCCCTGCTTTTTTGGCGTAGGGAAACAATCCGCCTGCCTCTATGATCGGCATCACTTCGCCCAAGTCGTGCAAGGGAAAGTTCTCCTTCGTGGTCAAATTCAGAAGCACTTTATTGGGGATGTCGATCGTCAATTCATCGCCGGTGCAAATCGCGTCAATAAGCCGAACCTTGCTTTCGACCGGAATGAGATAGCCTCCGTTGACGGAATTGCGGTAAAAAATCCGGGCGTAGAACTCTGCCACCATGGCGGTGATGCCCGCCGCCGCCAGTGCGATCGGAGCATGTTCGCGCGAGGAACCACAACCGAAATTCTTCCCGCCGACGATTATCTTGTAGGGCGAAATGAATTCATCGTCGGTATGGAAGCCCATGTGCCCTTTCGGCAAACCCATCTGGGCCGCGGGAACGCCGGAGAGAGCATATTTCCCGAACATCCTGTATTCGGCGGGAATTGAGGGATTGTACGTCAAATAATGGGCGGGAATGATCTGGTCGGTGTCGACGTTGTCGCCCAGAACGAACGCTTTGCCGGTGATAATCTTTTCCATGGACGGACCAAGCTCCAACAGGATCGGTTAAGTGGGTGTTTTATCGAATGAAGAATTGGCCGACAGACGAGAGCGAAGATTTGAGGCAGGAAAGTACCGTTTTATAATTTTGTTCACCGATTCATTGGTTAATTATGTTTGCGCTTTCGACACTTTCCTGTTGCAACCGGCGCTCCGAATCGAGAAAATCATTACTAATCGACTTTCACTTTTTGTTCTGCGATGATCGCAGAAAGGTAGACAGCCATGCAACGGTGGATACTGACAGTCTCAACTCTCCTGATCGGAATTGGTGCCGCAGCGAATGCAGACTATATCGTAGTTCGAGTCCTCCTGCGCGGTGCCGGCGACCACTCTATTCTCAATGGGGGAGGTGGTGCTTCCGGTCAACCCGGGCAGCGCCCCGGTCCTGGCGGTCAAATGGGATTTCCTCCGGGAGCCCAAATGGGCCAACCACCCTTCGGTATCATGGGCCAACCGCCCGTCGGTATCATGGGCCAACCGCCCGTCGGCATCATGGGCCAACCTCCTGTCGGAATCCAGGGTCGGCCTCCATTCGGTAACCAGGGTCAACCTCCGGTCGGGATCATGGGTCAACCGCCTGGCGGGATCATGGGTCGGCCACCTGGCGGAATTGGTGGTCAGGGAAACCAATTTGGGCAAATCCAGGGAGGATTCGGCGGTCAAGCTGGTAATCAGGGTCGGCCGCCTTTTGGCAATCAGGGCCAACCGCCGTTTGGGATTATGGGCCAGCCGGGTATGGGTGTGATGGGGAGGGCCAATATGGGGAATATGGGCGGTGTGCCAAACAGAACGCCTGCGGCCCCGTTGAACGACAGCGATTATGTCCTGGCCGTTATCGAAGTCAAGAAATTCCACCGCGACGTAACTTCCAACATCACCAAGATCAAGATCCCCGTCGTTATCGACCATCGCTGGGGCAAAACCGCACTCTACGAAGATAAGAATGAGATCCAGTTCGTCGGGAAGAAGATTTCAACTCCGGAGCAACTCTTTGTTGCCGAGAAAGAAAAGCTTGAGAAGGCGAAAGTACACGGAGTCGATGAGTACTTGAACCTTGCTCGCTGGTGTTTGGAGTATGGATTGGTCGGCCGATGCAAGGAAATGATCGGTGTCGCCGAAACCAAACTGGCGGAGGCAAAGGATCAGAACGTCTCTGCGCTGGGGACGGCGTCGCTGGAGGCTTATGCCAAGATCAAGCCGATTCTAAACAACGATATTTCCGGAGATAAAAAGGCCAGGGTGTGGAAGGATCGACTTGGCTATGCGCACATCAAGAGCACCAAACACTATGCCCTGATTCACAGCGCAGTTGACGAGACAGCCGAGGGCGTCACCCGGCGGCTCGATCAACTCGAAAGGAACTTCGAGGCGTTCTATCTTTGGTTTGCACTTCGCGGCAAGGCATTACCGGCCCCCACGGAGCGCATGGTGAGCATTTTGATCAGCGACGCGAACGATTTCAAAAAGAATCGGCTGGCCTTCGACGCTCACGATCTGGTTTCCGACGGCTTTTACGCCCGTCAAGACAATCTGGCCATTTTCTCCGCGAATCGCGTCGATAAGGCTTCTCGTGACTTCAGCATGATGGTGGACTCTGTCTACAAGAACATCAACGTCCAGGAAGAAGATCTTCTCCACGCGAAATATCCGGCGAATACCAATAAGCCGGGCGGGCCAACAACGGCGAACGTGTCGCGAGCGCAGATGCTGGCGATGGTCGACCATGCCTTGCGGGAGGAAGCCGAGATCGCTTCAGCCACTCACGAAGGAACCCTGCAACTGATCGCGGCGTCGGGATTGCTGCCGCGAACGGCCTCCGCTCACGAATGGGTTCGCTATGGGTTGGCGTCCTTTTTCGAGATGCCCAAAGCCCCGTTCTTCGGCCATTCGACCAATATCGTCAAGGCCGCTTTCTGGCCGAGCGCGGCGCACCTCACTGGGCCTGGAAGCCCTATTACGATGAACTCTTCGCTTCGAAACAATTGGGCGCTGCTCCCATCATCACGTTAATCGAAACGCTCATCGATCAGGATTTCTATACCGCACACGAGAATGCCAGGCGAGTGCGGGAAAGAACCGGTCGCGGCGAAACGCTTGACGAGCAAAGCAATCTGCACCGGCCCAAGCTGGCCCGCGCCAGGACGCTCTCCTGGGCGTTGACTTATTTCCTCATGGAGAAAAAGCTCGACCAGTACCTGCAATTTCTCGAAGCCATTAGCAATCTGCCGCGCGATACTGAAATCGATGATTCCACGCTGCTGCGAACCTTCTGCAAGTGCATGGAACTGGGCGAGGAAAGTTATGACCCGAACAAACCGCTCACCGAGTTGGACAAGTTGAATGGATTCGCTGTGGCATGGGCTAATTTCATGAAGAGCATACGCGGTCGGTCGATCTCGATGAACCTGGATGATGCGCCGGAGCCGGCGGCGAATCCGGGGGTAGGTCCTGGTGGTTTTGGACCGGCAGGTCCCGGCGGTCCAAATGGACCCGGCGGGCCTGGTTTCCCGAAGGGGCCGGGCGGGCAAGGATTCCCGATGGGTCCGGGCGGGTTCCCGATGGCTCCGGGTGGCCTTCGTCCGCCACGCGGACCAGGAATGTGAGTTTGAATCGAGCGGGGGGTGATTCGCGAACAGCGTGCCGACGAGGCATCGGTTTGGCAAGCCCCCTCGCCCGAAGCCATTACTCAATCGTTCCGGAGGCGTTATGACGGCACGAATTGTCGTCGAGGCGACGATTGAAAACCTGGAAGACTTGTGGGCCGTTCGTAGGGGAACGCTGTCGGTGGACGATCTCGGACGTGGATGGATTCATGGCTTTACGTCATCTGCGGTGCGCCATCGAGAACTTGGAGGACTTGAACGACTATGGCGAACGAGCCGACTACCGCTCCCCCAGTGCTGAGTGCGTCCTGGAAGTCAGCCGCACCGAGGACGTCTCGGAATTGGGACGCCGGCATCGCCGGAAGGTGGCACAAGCCTTGGAAAATACCTACGGTTGGGGTGCTTGCGTGATCGTATGTGGTTTCTCGGCCGCGGGGCACCGTATCCGGATCTCGCGGCACGAGCCGGCGGAGGAATGACATGCCAAAAGCGAAGGCCAATCCTTACCCCACGTCCTTGCTGGACTTGATGGCTTCCAAGACGGCCCTCCTCCACCAGGCGCGCACATTCACGGACATGATTCAGAGTTGAATCGTCGTTCCCAACAACACCAGGAACTTCGCCAACCATTGCGGATGGGCCGGCCAGGCCGGCGCGGTTACGAGGTTGCCGTCGACATGGGCACCGTCAATCGGCACTTCCACCATCGTGCCGCCGCAGCTGCGAATTTCGGGACCGACAGCAGGATACGATGTACACGATCGACCTCTCAATACATCGGCCGCGGTCAATAGCTGTGCACCGTGACAGATCGCGGCGATCGGTTTGTTGGCCTGAGCGAAATAACGGACCGTCTTCAAGACATCCTCATTGAGCCGTAAGTATTCGGGTGCTCGACCGCCGGGCAGCATGAGAGCATCGTAGGCGGTTGGGTTGATCTCGCCGAACGTAGCGTTGAGCGTGAAGTTGTGGCCCGGCTTTTCGCTATAGGTTTGGTCGCCCTCGAAGTCGTGGACGGCGGTGCGGATTTTGTCTCCGTTCTGCTTGCCTGGGCAAACCACGTGGACCGTATGGCCGACCATCAATAATGCCTGAAACGGTACCATGACTTCGTAATCCTCAACGAAATCGCCCACCAACATCAGAATCTTTTTGGCCATTGGAGTCCTCCCTTCATTCTCAGTGCGGAACCTTCATTTGCTTCACGTTTTGCAGACGTTCTCCTGCCTGGCGGAGCGTATCGTCCTTTTTAGCGAACATGAACCGCACTTTCGTCTTACCTAGTTCTTTCGGATAATAGAAACTACTCCCCGGCACCGCAGAAACGCCGACCGTTTGAATCATGGTCTTCACGAAATCGGTGTCGTCGCTCCAGCCGAGTTCGGCGACGTCGGTCATGACGTAATAGGCCCCTTCAGGTTCATACACCGTAAATCCTGCGCTATGAAGGTACGGCAGAAACAGATCGCGCCGCCGCTGGTAATCCGATTTTAGTTTTTCGTAATAGCTCCCCGGCAGTTTCGAATGCTTCCGCTCCCGCCATTTGCAATGGATGAGGAGCACCCACGGTCAAAAAATCGTGCGCCTTGCGGATGCCATTGCTGATTTCCGCCGATGCGATGCAGTAGCCGAGCCGCCAGCCCGTCACGCTGAAGGTCTTCGATAAGCCGCTAATGGTCACGGTCCGGTCGTGCATTCCCGGCAAGGTGGCCAGGCTGATGTGAGGTGTGTCGGTGTAGCGGATGTATTCGTAAATCTCATCGGTCAGCGCGTAGGCATCATACTTTTGACATAACTGTGCGATCAACGATAGTTCTTCGTGCGTGAAGACGTGGCCGGTCGGGTTGTTGGGGGTGTTGACGATGATGGCCTTGGTCCGATTCGAGAACGCTGCCTTTAACTCTGCCGGGTCGAATTGCCAGTTTGGGGGCCGGAGCGGAACCCACACCGGCTTGGCTCCCGAAATAATGGCATCGGGACCATAGTTCTCGTAAAAGGGCTGAAAGATGATGACCTCGTCGCCGGTATTCACCAGTGCCAGCATGGTCGCCATCATCGTTTCGGTTGCACCGCAGCAGACGGTGACATTCCGATCCGGATCGCAGGGAATCCCGTTGAAACTGCGTGCTTTTTCGGCGATCGCTTGTCGAAGCGCCGGCGCGCCCCAGGTGATGGCGTATTGATTGTAGCCGGCTTGAATGGCTCGGCAGGCAGCATCCTTGATCTCTTGCGGGGACTCGAAATCGGGCATCCCCTGACCGAGATTGAGCGCCTCCGTACTGTTGGGCAAAGCGAGTCATTTCGCGGATGACCGATTCGGAAAAATGGCTAACGCGATCGGCAAGCATAATCGGAATCTCTGAAGGGATGAATTTCCCGGGAAGCAATTGGGGAAGATAGTATCACGAGTTTTGAGCCGAAAGTCAAAATCCCGCAGTTCCAAGTTCCAAGTTTCAAGTTCCAGGTTGCAATCCATCCCTTCGGCAGTGGCGGCGCGTTTTGGGACGGGATACGGGATCAACCCGAAACAGAATCTATTTGTGATTTTGTTGATTCAGAGAGTTGGGATAAAAAATGGCGATGCATCACCCATGCGCAAGGCAGTTCAGGAAGTTGCCGTCTCAGCCCCGAAAAAATGATTGGGGAGAGATTCTAGGAGGCCAAGAATTGTCGTAGGCCGCGGATGATGAAATGACCCAGCGGCCGGAGCTGGCTATTTTTTTTACCGGGCTTTGGCCGGCCGCGCATCAGCCCGCGCCACAGATGCCGGGCGATCTCCGACATCACTGCCAGGGGTAGATTGGCACAGAACAAAACCTTGTAGACGGATGAGCCGAGCCTGCCCGTTGCGTGCTTTCGCAAGAAACGCGCGTAGCCGCATTCAAGCCCGGTGTAGAAAAACCCGGAATTGGCCCGAGAACTCGATTTGCCCAAGTGAACAATGTCCGCATCGGCCATGTATACGACTTGATACTCTTTGGCGACACGCACACTCAAATCGAGATCCTCCAGGCCGAACACAAATTGTTCGTCCCAACCGCCGACCCGTTCAAACACCGTGCGCGGCAAACAAACCGCTGCGCCAAGCAACCCCTCCACCTGCTTGCGTCGATTGGGGTCGAACTCTTCGCGGCGATATCGCTTGTAGGCGCGATGAAAGAGCATGGTCCAACGCACAATCAAAAGCCGATGGAGGCAGGCCGCAAAAGTCGGCTTGGGACGCATCGAGCGTTGCGGCTTGCCGTCCTTGCCGATCAGCCGGGGACCGGCCATGCCCACTTCGGGATGGGCTTTCATGAATTCAAGGAGTTTGGCCAGACTATCAGGGCCGACAATCGTGTCGTTATTGAGGAAGAAGAGATAACTCCCCCTGGCTTGCCCGGCAGATTGATTGTTGGCGATGGCGAAGCCGCGATTGGTGGGGTTGCGAAACAGAATGACTTCGGGGAATTCTTGTTCCACCATTTCGGGTGAGCCGTCGGTCGATGCGTTATCGACGACGATTGTTTCGTGGGAGAATTCGCCGCGCGAAACGCGAATCGACTCCAAACAACGGCGAAGATGCTCCTGACAATTCCAATTTGCAATGCAAATTGACAAATCGGGTGCGGACATGACAAGGAGCCCTTTTGGCCGGGTCGGTGCAACCCTTGTCTTGTCGGCATTTTTGTTTCTACGGATTGACGAATTGTGGGTTTTTCAGCTGTCCTGCGCGGTCACCGTCGTGACTGCGTTTGACTTGAACCAAACGCGGCTTTACCGAGCAATTTTTTCGACATTTGACCTGCCATATTCAGAAAAATGGCTGAGGCGACCGGCAATTGCAGAAGATAGCATTGGGAGTTGATGGTATAAAGTCAAAACTCGAGAACCGAGGCACCGATTTTCGCAAACGATCATCGCGCAGAATAACTGGTCCAATTCGGAGAAATCGATGAAAGTAAGGCCTGTGACGCGAGGAATTTTGCTTTCCCCGACAGATTGACAGAGGTTCGATTCATCTATCGCTTACGATCGTGCACATTTCCTCATCCCGGATATTTTGACGTAGCCATATTCGCGGATTCGGAAATGATCGCCAATACTCGATTTCGCGTTTCTCTTACAGGAGAGCAATCATGAAAGAGGCGACAAGCGTTGGTGTAGTGAATCTGGAGATTGATGTGGAATTGAAACCAGCAACGCATCCGTTGCCGGAAGCTTATTGGCGTCATATCCGCGAGGAACGCGAGTTGTTGCGAGAAGCCGGCTTGCTTCCCGACAACAAGAAGGATTCGGCAACGAAAAAAGAATCGCCGCCCAATGACCTGCCGGATTCATCAACGAACCCCGAACCGCCTTCCAAGTCCGAATGATGAATCGGAACCACGTGACAGGCTGGGATCACATCGTGAAAAGCGGTGGGTGCTTGTGGCTGCCATGCATTGTGAAACCCTTAAATGCTGCCGTTGGTGACAACTTTTGGGCGATTCCCCGTGTCTCAAGCAATCAATTCCTGAATCACTTTCGACGGCTCAACACCTGTCAATCGTTGATCCAATCCCTGATACTTGTAAGTGAACTTTTCGTGGTCGATGCCCAGAAGGCGAAGGATCGTTGCATGGAAGTCGTGGATGTGTACGGGGTTTTTCACGATGTTGTAGGAAAAATCATCGGTTTCGCCGTAGATCGTGCCGCCCTTGGAGCCGCCGCCGGCCATCCACATCGTGAAGCAGCGCGGATGATGATCCCGACCATAGTTCGTCTTCGATAGCCCGCCCTGCGAGTAAATCGTTCTGCCAAACTCGCCGCCCCAGATAATCAGCGTATCATCGAACATCCCTTTTTGTTTGAGATCGTTTATCAGTCCGTAACATGCTTGATCGACGTCGCGGCATTGATCCGGGAGCCGGCCCGCGACGTTGGCGTGCGTGTCCCAATTATTGAGGTAAATCTGCACGAATCGGACGCCGCGCTGGACCAGTCGACGTGCCATCAACACCGTGTTGGCAAAAGTACCCGGCTTTTTGGCGTTGGCACCGTACAACTCAAACGTCTTTTCAGGCTCCTTCGTTAGATCCATGAGATCGGGGACACTGGCCTGCATTCGGAAAGCCATTTCATACTGCTGGATGCGAGTGTGCGTTTCGGGGTCGCCGACGATTTTGTAATTCATCTCATTGAGTTTTTTCAGGCCGTCCAAGGTTTTCTTGCGGACAGCTTCGGAGACACCGGGCGGGTTGTTGATGTACAGAATCGGATCGCCGCTGGACCGGAACGACACACCCGCATGTTCGCCGGACAGATAGCCCGACGACCATAGACGCGCTGATATGGCCTGGACCTGTTCGGTATTGGTCGGATTGGCAACGAGGACGACGAACGTCGGCAGATTCTGATTGAGCGAGCCCAGACCGTACGAAACCCACGACCCAATGCACGGCCGGCCTGTGACCTGATTGCCTGTCTGCATGTTGGTGATGGCAGGCTCGTGATTGATGGCTTCGGTGTGCATGCTTCGGATGAAGCACATATCATCGACCATCTTGGCAGTCCAGGGCAGCAACTCCGTTACCCACATCCCGCATTTGCCGTGCTGGGCAAATTTGAACTTCGATGGTGCGATGGGGAAACGCGCCTGTCCGCTGGTCATCGTGGTGAGTCGTTGACCTTTTCGGATCGAGTCCGGAAGATCCTTGTCGTAGTAGTCCTGCATCTTCGGTTTGTAGTCGTAAATGTCCATCTGCGGCGGACCGCCCACCATGTGCAGATAGATGACGTTTTTCGCCTTCGCGGGGAAGTTCGTTTCCGGCAACGCAGCATTGAAGCCGGTTTTGCTGCCCTTGTCGGCGGCATTGCCGGCAAGCGCAGTCAGCGCGGCAGCGCCGACAGCGCTCATACCGCGAGCAAAGAATTGCCGGCGCGTTTCGAGCCGGACAAAGTCGTGAAAGTCGCTGGTATTGATCAGGTTCATAGTTAGCTTCTCTCGGAATGCACGCAGAAAAGAGGTACTAACCACAGAGTCACAGAGGACACAGAGAAGACACAAAACCGGTCCTGAAGCGTCAGCGAAGAGAGGCCTAAAGCTTCTGTTGAATTTTCTCTGTGTTCTCTGTGACTCTGTACTACTCATTCTGCGAATTTTGCTTTTCTAACACAATTTTCTAGGCCACTTGGCTTAGGGTTTTCAGATCGCTTTCGTGGACGTAGGACAAGGCACTGGCGAGTTGTCTGCCTCGCACGGTGATTTTGTAGCGGTGACTCTTGGGAACCTTTTGGACCAAGCCATGAGCGCGCAACAATTGTAATCGGCGTGTGACTTGACCGCTTTGCTTCTTTTTTTCCACACCAGGTCCCGTACAGCACTGCTCGCAAATCCCGGTTGCGCAAGCCCAGCATCGCATATTCGCCTCGGTTGATGGCCCGCAGCAACTGGCTGTCTTCTGCCGACAATGGGTTTAACCCCCGATAGCGTCGCCCTGCTCGCTCGACCGGACTGCTGACCGGAGCCGTCAACGACTCCAACGTCTCGGATGATTCCACCACCGACATCGCCTCCAAGTACGACTCGTTGGCTTTTTGCGACAACTGGCAGCGACGGTACAGATCCGCCACGCTGCGCCGCAATGACTGCCACGCCAAACGCTTGTGCGGATCGTTCTCGCGAGGTCGATATACCTTCAGCCCTTCCGCATTGTGGATCGTCGTCTCAATCCGCAAGATTCGCCCGAACTTGTCGTACATCTTCACGCTGTTGGATCCCACCCGATGCTTCATCCGCGTTCCTTCATAACGGGTCTTGCGATCACTCACCACTTCGCCTTGGAACTTGCCATGAATCGCTCCCGACTCCGTCACATACTGCTGCAAAAACCGCATCACATCCGCGCACGAGAGGTTCTCCGTGGCGTGTCGGATCAGACGACGATACAGCGGTTGCAACAATTCCTTCGAACGAAATGCCACATCGGTTGCCCATTCAGTTTGCTCGGCGGTCCAGTAATACTCCGGCAACGACAACTCCCCGAGCAAATCCAGAAAGGCCGGATGGTACTGCCGCAACAAGCCCGACAGCATGGCCCCCCAATCCGTTTTCAGTTGCTCATCCAACCATTGTTGCGCTTGAGCAAAATCGGCAACCCAGGCAAACGTGTTGTCGAACCGTTGGTAAGCAAGTCCCGCTGCATTCATCTGCCGGGCCAACCACTCTCGACCGTTCATGCAAATCTGAACCTGCATCGGGAACCAAGTCATGATGCGAATGTGCATCAGGCCGTACCGAGGATCGCGAATGTACAGATAGTAGTGCAGGCACTTGCGCCAGGCCGAGTGTACTTCCAGATGTTGGGTGCCAGCGTTCTTGTGAAGCTCGTAACTGTTGCAATTCTCCACACAACTGAGCACGGCGATCAACCCGGTGAAGCTCTCGGGGATCGCATACGTCCGCAGCAGTTCGTCGAGGACTTCCTGCTTGTCTCGGTTGGCTGCCAGGTAGACCACTTTCCCCACCGGCGTTTTGCGGGCCAATTGCTCCGTGGTCTTCTTGAGCTTGCGCGAAGTACCATCGACGAAAGCCCGAAAAACCTTAAGCAGCACACCGATGAAATTCAAAAACTTGGCGAAACCCTTCACATAACAGATCCGCCGCTGTGTTCCGCGAAAGCGAATTCGGTCGAATCCGGAAAGAACCCCATAGATGTTCGCTTCGTGTTGCTGTACAAACTCTTGCATGGCATGTTCGGTGGTTGAGTTAAGTGAATCGTGACAAATCCACTCTATTCAATTCCGACATGCCTGTTTCATTTTTCATTTGGTTGCGGCTATGCCGCGCTGTGGTTAGGCAGTGTTGACATTCGCTCAGGCAATTTACGGAACCTGCGAAAGGAGGCTTCGTCGGCCGCGAGATTTCGCCGCTTCCTTGATCGTTAAGGGCTTCCCATTGTACGAAAAATATTCCACGCAGTTTCGGCATAGGTAAAGCTATTTCGCCTCGCCGGATTCCTACGATTGGTTGGCAGCCATGACGGTTGCCTTCAATCATGGAACCGAACACGCGAGGCTTGATACCCATGCTGCGACGACACGAAATCAGTGATGAGCAATGGAACATTATCAAGGACCACTTGCCGGGCAAGGAAGGCGATCCCGGTGCGACCGCTAAGGATAATCGCCTGTTCATCAACGCCATCTTTTGGATCGCCAAGACCGGCGTTCCTTGGCGTGATTTGCCGGAACGGTTCGGCCCGTGGAACAGCATGTTTCAGAGATTCAATCGCTGGTGCAAGAATGGCGTGTTCCCCAAAATCATGGATCTGTTGAAAGATCCCGACGTCGAAGTTTTGATGGTGGATTCCACGGTAATTCGTGCCCATCAGCATTCCGCAGGTGCCAAGGGCAGCAACGCCGAGGCCGAGTGCCTGGGACGCTCGCGCGGCGGATTCAGCACGAAGATTCACGTTTCGTGCAATGGTGTCGGCGAGCCTGTGAAGATTCTTCTGACGCCGGGCCAAAATCATGATGTCAAACAAGGACCGGCTCTGCTGGAAGGCAGCGATCCACAGAAAGTTCTCGCCGACAAGGGCTATGACAGCGACGAGTTCGTGGCGACGATCGAAGCGAAGGGCGCGGAAGCAGTCATTCCGCCGCGCAGCAATCGCGTCGAACCACGCGAATACGACACAGAGACCTATAAGCAACGCAACATCGTGGAGCGGATGATCAATATCATGAAACAGTCCCGCCGAGTGGCAACGCGCTACGAGAAAACGGCACGAAATTTTCTGGGATTCGTGGCTTTCACCGCGCTCGTGACGCTGTTAACCTAAACCCAGCCTCTCCAGTTTCACGGCTGGAATGTCAACACTACCTAGTTCGTTTTGCCTTCTACTTATTCAAAACTTCATCCAGATTCATCAGTTCGTTGATTAACATCGTCCAGCCGGCGAGTACGGTTGGGTCGATCGTGGCATCTGCTTTCGACTCACCCACGGCGATTAGTTTCTGTGCATCCTGCGGCTTGGCCTTGTAGTTCGCCAGCAAATCGGCGAGAGATTCCTGAGCGACTTTCATCTCCTCCAGACGGAAGGGACGGGATAGCAGTCGACGGGCGATAAAGTCGATCTTGTCCTCGTCTCGGACTCCCCCTTGCTTCAAGGTCTTTTGTGCCAGAACGCGGGCGGCCTCGACGTATTGGGGATCGTTCAGCGTCACCAGTGCTTGAAGCGGGGTGTTGGTCCGTTCACGGCGGACGACGCACGTTTCGCGGTTCGGCGCGTTGAGAATATCCATTGAAGCCGGCGGGGCAGCCCGCTTCCAGAAGGTGTACATGCTCCGGCGATAGAGATTCTCGCCGCTATCCTGGCGGTAGTCGCGCGTATTGCTGCCGATCATCGCCACCGCTTCCCAGACTCCGGGCGGCTGATAGGGCCTGACGCTCGGACCGCCCATCTTGCGAACCAGCAAGCCGCTCGCCGCCAGAGCGTGATCGCGGATCATCTCGGCATCCATGCGATAGCGCGGGCCATGCGAGAGCAGCCTATTGTGCGGGTCGCTTCTCCATTTTCTCCTTGGTCGAGATCGCCGCCTGGCGATAGGTTGCCGACGTCACCATCAATTTGAAGAATTGTTTGATGTCCCAGCGTCTCGCGGAACTCAACGGCCAGCCAGTCGAGCAGCTCCGGGTGGGTGGGCAATTCGCCGGCGACACCAAAATCGCCGGCGGTGCGAACCAGGCCGGTGCCAAAGAGTTCCTGCCAGAAGCGATTGACCGTCACGCGCGTCGTGAGCGGATGTTCCGGGCCGGAGCAGCCACTTGGCCAAGCCGAGGCGATTATGCGGCAAATCGCTGGGCAACGGCGGCAGAAACTTGGGCGTTTCGGCCTTTACCTGATCGCGGCGTTTGTCGTACTCGCCGCGGAAAAGAATATAAGCGATGCGGCTCGCCTTCACGCTCGCTCATCACGTACGCAACGGTTCCGCGAGCTTTGATATTGGCTTCTTCTTGTTGGAAAACTCCGATCTTGCGCGCTGAGTTCCTGCGATGGTTTATCAAGTGTCACCAGCCACCAGTCGATAAGTTCATCCATCTCCTTGGGGGTGCGCTTGGCACCGGGCTTGGCAAGCAAGTCAGCGCCGCGCGGCCGACTTGGCCAGTTGCTCGGCCTGGGATGCTGAGAGAGCTTTGGTATAGATCCGCAAATCCTGCAAGGTCAAGGAGCCGATGCGGGAGGTGGTGTGACGCTGGCCGATTTTCAATGGCACCGTCGTCTTGATGGTTTGCTTCAAGGCATCCTTTTGCACGTCGGCAGCCTGGATCAGGCCGTTGACGAAGATTTTGATCCCGGATGCTTTGCCCGATCCATCGTAAGTTACCGTGAACTGTTGCCACTGATTGGGCTGAATTCTCTGCTTCGAGACGGCCTTCAAGGCATCGTCCGGCCATTTGTTGACGATGTGCATTCCGATGCGATCGCCTTCCAGCCAGACGTCCCAGCCTCGGAAATCTTTGGTGTCGTCCATGCGAGCGATTATGGAACCTGTTTGAGCGGTTCGCCCCGTTCTGATCCAGCCGCTGACTGAAAAAGCCTGATTCTTTTCAAAATCGCCGACCTCAGCGAACTCGATGGTTGTGCCGGTTTTCTGGGTGAGGGCCTTGGCGTGCAACTTTCCCAGCCGCCCACTCAAGCCCCGTTGCCAGCGTTATCGTTCTCGGTTTGCCGTCCAGCGTGTAATGCAGCGATTTGCCTTCACCTTCGCTGAGTTTTGCATGAAACTTCAAGCCGTCGCTGGGTATCAATGCCGCGATGGTTTCGGCATTCGCGGACTTGAGCCAGTTGTCAAAATCAGCGCGAGCACCTTTCTTCGGTCCCGGAGTTTGGCGCGAATGGTTTCCAGTTCCTTGTTGATCGTGTCCCAGCGCGGCCGGTCTTCCGGTTTCGGCAACGTGAGAATGGGTGGGGTGTTCGGAACATTCCCGTCCATCGCGCGCTGCGTGGTGTTATTGAACAATGCCGAGAGCGAATAAAAGTCGCGCTGTCGTGATCGGGTCGAACTTGTGATCGTGACACACCGCACAACCAGCGGTCAGTCCCATCCATACTTGCGACACCGTTTCGGTTCGATCGCGGGCATAGAGGACGAGGTATTCTTCATCGATCGCGCCGCCTTCGTTGGTCGTGATATTACAACGAACAAAGCCGGTGGCAACACGTTGATCGATGGTCGGGTTCGGCAGCAAGTCGCCGGCAAGTTGTTCGATGGTGAACTGGTCGAATTTCATATTCCGGTTGAAGGCATTGATGACCCAGTCGCGGTACGACCAGATTTCCCGATAGTTATCGAAGTGGATGCCGTGAGAATCCGCATAGCGCGCTGCATCGAGCCAGTACCGGCCGCGATGTTCGCCCCATTGCGGCATCTTCAACAACTTATCAACGTACTTCTCGTACCAGTTCGGCGCTCGATCGTTGACCATTTCTTCGACATCTTCCGGGGCAGGAGGAAGCCCAACGAGATCGAGACTCAGACGGCGCGCCAGCGCTCGGCGATCGGCCTCGGGCGCGGGTTGCAAACCGTGTTTTTCCAGTTCGGCGAGGATGAACGCATCGATAGGATTCCGAACCCAGGCGGCATTTTTTACTTGGGGTGGAGTCGGTCGGCTGGGAGCGATCAGCGACCAGTGCACTTGATACTCGGCACCCTGCGCGATCCACTGTTTGAGAATCTCCTTTCGCGCGCGGTCAAGGTCTTTTTGGTTGCAGGCGGGGGCATCATCTTGTCGGGCTTGGTCGAGAAGATGTGCTCGACGAGCGCGCTTTCGGCGAGTTTGCCGGGAACGATCGCTTCTTTCTTGATGGCCTCCTCGCGTTTGTCGAGTCGCAAGCCCGCTTTGCGAGCGGCGCTATCTGCCCCGTGACAGGCAAAGCAGTTTTCCGCGAGTATCGGTCGAATATCTCGGTTGTATTCGAGTTTGTCAGCTCCCTGTGCAGCGGATGCTCCAACCAACCCGGCTGTTGCCAGGATGCCGAATAGACGGGTATATAGGCATCGATCGATATTCATGATTTTCGACTCTTCCTGGTTGGCTCTGAGTTTGGCGAGGTAACTTGCGGATCAATCTTCGGCACCGAAATGGTTCGGCTCCAGTACCGTGCGCCGGAGCGAATATGCCTGGCCATCGCTCTCGCTGCCTCACGGCTATCACCCGCGAGAAGGGCTTCGACAATGGCGAGGTGTTCGACGGCTTCCTGGGCAACGCGTTGCGAATCGTTGCGTGACTCTTCGAGTTCCCACGACACATCGCGGAAGACCCGAAAAAGGATCTTGAGTCTACTGAGTTCATTCGCAAGAAAAACATTATCGCACGACGAGGCAATCAAATCGTGCAGGTGAGTATCGACATTCCGGGCGGTGCGAATGTATTGCGTAATCGAGGCCGGCGGTGTTTGCATCAAGCGGCGAATCTCATCTGCCAATGAATTTAGTTTCGTCAAATCAATTCGTCCACAGGCAGTTCGAGTTGCCTCAACTTCCAAAGCACGTCGAACGTGGCATACTTCCCGGACTTCCTTGGTCGTGACTTTCCGAACGACCGCTCCGCGATTCGGCAAGAGGTCTATGACTCCCATACTTGCAAGTTCGATAAGCGCTTCGCGGATGGGCGTATGACTGACCCCAAAGCTTGCGGCAAGCTGCTGAGTCACAAGGCGCTGGCCGGCGCGAAATTTCCCCTGAAAGACATCCGTAAGGAGCGATCGCACGATCGCCTTGCGGCGAAGACCGTGATCGCAATCAATCGGTTGGGGGTTTGGTAGGTGGGTCACGACAACATCAATGCGGATGATTTTACGCGGGGAAGGTTTTCATCACACCATTATCGTAGACGGCTGAAAACACAAAGGCAAGATGATTCTATAGAATTTGTTGACAGTTCGATAGAATGCGAACGCAATTGGCCACTGAAGACTTGTGCTTGCTCACGGCATTTCGATCAATTCCTGCCATGTCTTGACCTCAACGAGGCGATAGTAAATCCTTTCGAGATGTTCCAGATCCTCGATTACAGCGAGCAGGGCAATCACGCTTTCCCCGGGAGCTCCGAGCAGTTTATTACCCAAACACACAATAAGCTTCTTTGCCTCTCTGACAGCCCCTTCTTCGAGAATGGCCAGATAAGTATCTGATGGGCACAAGCTTTCAGGAAATTGAGAAATCATGGCGTTTCGAGCAATTCCTCCCATGTCTTGACTGAATTGGTAAGTTTAACGATTCGTTCGAGATGCTCCAAATCCTCCATAGCGGCTAATCGCGCCGCTACGCTTTCGCTAGGACTTCCGAGCGACTGTTGACCCAACCACAAAATTACCTTTTTCAACTCCACAATGGCCCCTTCATCGAGAATGGCCAGATAAGTATCTGATTCGCGCATAGCTTGTACTCCTTGAAACAATTGTCGTGATGCTTTTCGGGAAACGCGCAACCCCGTCAGAATAAACGTCGCTGTAAGCAGTCGTCGAATTTGTTCGGGGTGAGCTTCACGCTGTAACCGCTCATCGATTCGCTGAATCACAGCTGTCAGTCCCGATTCCAAATCGACTTCTTCCGGCAACTGCCCCAATATCGCCATCGGTAGAATTCCGATATCGGCTTTTAGCAACTCAGCGACAGGGCGTTGCCACAACCGGATCACCTGGTAGTGAAAATCCATTTTACCTCTTCCTGGTCCAGATGAATAGGCTACCACCCCTGAGAGATTGGAATGGGCTGCTTGCGGACGCAAAAGGATCAAGAAGCTGTGAACTGGGGCAAGGTATTGTCGATACAGCAAGCTATTGTAAACCAGAATGTCGGCATGCTTGGTCGCGGAAGCGGCAGCTTGGAGATCGAAATGGAGAATTTCTTGGAGCGGGTTGCCCAATCCGAAGACAAGGTCAGCTGCCGTGGTGACGGTCGATAAGTCGATGTTGAGCAAGGAAACCGGAAGCGTTGGTGCAACGTCAAACGCCGCACAAAATCCACGCGGGCTCATTTGCCCCAAATCTTTGAGCGTCGCGTCAAATCGTAGAGACATGACAAAGTTCCAAGTCAGCCAGTTACGTTATGCTCACTCCGATGTGGACGTGCGTATTCATCCAGGTAATTCTCCGCGAAAATTCCGCGAGTTTTTCAATACTCATTCTGGCCCAGTCCTCGCCCCTGTTGCAGCAACCTCTTGAGCCGCTTCTCTTCTTCGACTTCATCGACACCCGAATCCGTGAACTTCGCTGCGCCAGGATCGGCTTCCACGACGAGAGGCTGCGAGTAAACCTTTCCATCGACCGTTAAGACAACCTTGTAAACGCCCGAACTGCTATCCGCAGTGAACATGGCTTGCTCCAGAATGCTTTTAGCGAGAGCTGGATTGGGTTGGCCGCGCCGTAAATTCCAGCCGGCGCGGTGAAACCCTGCCTCCGGGGAGACTTTGGACTCCATTACCGTCTGCCCGGTAATGTCTTCGATCTTCAGAGTCACCTGGTTCGCCTTCTTCGGCAAGACATACTCGATCACCGCTCCTCGTGCCGGATTTTGCCCCGTGTACTTCCGAGCCGAGGAACTAAACGGATAACCCCGATCCGAGCCGGTCTGCCAACGGGTTGCGATCGATGGCGTGAATAGGACCGGCGCTGCCTGATCGTTCAAGAACGCAGGTTTGATCTGTCTCAAAGCAGTGACATCCAATATCCAGATACTTCGACCATGCGTGCCAAGCACGATGTCGTTGGCTGTGGTCGGCTGGGCGATTTCGTGAATCGCAACGGTCGGCAGATTCGTACCGTTCAATTTGGTCCAGGAGCCGCCGCGATTGATCGAGGCGTAACAGGCCAATTCCGTCCCCAGGTAGAGCAGGTTTGTATTGATCCGATCTTCGCGCAAAACGCGGGTTGAACCCCAGGGTAAATTGGCTCGCAATGACTTCCACGTTTGCCCAAAATCTTCGGTGACGAAAACGTAGGGTTCATCGTCGTTGGTACGATGCGCATCGAAGACGACATACGCCCTTCCTTCTGTTACGCGCAAGGCTTCGATGCTCGCCACCCAGCACGGCGCGGGCAATCCCGCCGATTTGAACTTGCCGGTGACGTCGGACCAGGTCTTGCCGCCGTCGCGCGCTCACCCAGACCGCACCGTCATCCGTGCCGACCCACAATACATCAGGGTTGACGGGTGACTCGGAGATGGCGGTGGCGCTGCCTCGCTTTGTCCGGGTGATTTCCGGTGAAATCATCCGGGCTTCTTTACCCTGACTCACCGAACGAAAGACATAGTTGCCGGCACAATAGAAAATGCGTGGGTTGTGATGCGACAAGATGAAGGGGGCGTTCCAGTTGAAGCGAAGCGACCCCGCTCCCGGCGGTTTGTTGGGGCGGATTCCCGCACTTTCCCCGGTCTTCAGATTTCGACGCATCAACGAACCATCTTGACTTTCGGCATAAACCACGTCGGGATTGCTGGGATCAACCTGGCAAACAAAGCCGTCTCCACCGTTGACGAAGACCCAATCCTCGTTGATGGGGCCAGCACCGCGAATGACGTTGGACGGTCCACCCCAGCTCCCATTGTCTTGCAAGCCGCCGTAAACGCGATAAGGCTTTTGGTTGTCGACCGCGACATGATAAAACTGCCCCAGGTCTCCGGCATGGTTCATATGGTCCCACGAGGCAGCGCGATCGTACGAGACGTAGAACCCGCCATCCGATCCGAGGATGAGATGCCGGCTATCCCTGGGATCGATCCAGAGTGCATGTTGATCGTCGTGGACGCCGTTGTTGAGGTTATCGGGATGAAACGATTTGCCTCCATCCGTGCTTCGAGTGAGCTTGATACCCGTGGCATAGATCGTATTGTCGTCATTGGGATCGACGCGCACTACGGAGAAATAGAAGGGCCGTTCGTTGTAGCTGTTGATCCGAGTCCAGGTTTCGCCGTTGTCGGCGGACTTGAAGATGCCGCCCGTTTGAAACCCCTCCTTGCCTTGTCGATCCTGAACATTCGCTTGATTGCCGCCCAGCCGGCCGGACCAGGGACGCGTGGGAACAGCAGGAGGAGGCAACTCCAAAACCAGTTCGGTCGTCTTCGTATCCTTGCCGCGCAAATAGGTGATTTTGAGCTTGTCGCCCGGTTTTTTCCCGACCAGGAATTTGAGGACGACGCGCAGGTTCGGAACCTCGGTGCCGGATATATGGGTGATGGTGTCGCCGGCCTTGAGGCCAGCCTTGTCTGCTGCGCTCTTTTCGCGTACTTGAATGATCTTCATGCCGCCGGGAACACTTTCCAATTCCAACCCCAAGCTCACTGCCTGGCGTGCATTTCCCGCAGGAGGTCGAGTGCCGAGCGTTATCTCGATCTCTTTTTCTCCTTGCCCCGGAGAATGAGAAGTTTTACCTTCTCCCCTGGTTTTTTCTTTCGCAATGCTTCTACCATTCCGTCGGAAGTTTTCACGTCCACATCACCGAATCGCAGCACGACGTCATCCGCCTTCAGACGTGCTTTCTCCGCAGGACCGCCTTCGCTAATACCTGTCAACTTTGCGCCTGCATCTTTGCCGAAATTGTCGGAAGTGATGCCCATGTAAACCTGGACGGGAGGCTCGCCTCCGCCCCCAAGTTCCGTGTCGACGATTGCGAAAATCGTATTCGGAGTCTTTCGAGAATAGTCGAGTCCTATCCGGCCCAGATGAACGGTCGGCAGCCCTTTGTTGAGCCTTTGAAAACTTCGGCCGGCATCGCTGGTGCGATAGAGTCCGCCGCCGGGACCATACATTTTGGAGGGAGCATATTCGTCGGAGCCGTCGAGCGGTTTGGCATCACCGCGAAAACTATCGAACGCATCGCGCCGGCGCTCCCAGGTGCCGACGATCAAGGTCTCCGGGTCGGTCGGGTGCATGACGAGGTCGATGACTCCGGTATTATCGTCGACGTAGAGGATATGCTGCCAGGTCTTGCCGCCATCAGTTGTCTTGTACAAGCCGCGTTCGGGGTTTGGGCCATACAGCCGACCCAACGCCCCGACGTAAACAATGTCCGGATTTTTCGGATGGATGATGACCTTGCTGATTTGAAAAGTCTTTGACAGACCCATGTTTTTCCAGCTTTTCCCGCCATCGACCGATTTGTAAACCCCGTTACCGTAAGAAACCGAGTTGCGCGGGTTCGCCTCGCCCGTGCCGACCCAGACGATTTCCTTGTTCGTCGGCGCTACCGCCACCGCGCCGATGGAAACAACTGCTTCCTTGTCGAATTGATGAGTGAAGGTAAACCCGTTGTTGGTTGTCTTGACCAGTCCGCCGGAGGCAGTAGCAACCCAGTAGGTTGTGGGATCAGCTTCATACACAGCGAGGGCTGTAATCCGGCCGCTCATGGTGGCCGGGCCAATACCACGCCAACTCATGGCATTGACCCAGTTATCGGGGATGAGATCGGGCCATTCCACTTTGGGCATGACCGGGATAAGTTCGGGTTCGCTGAGCGCTTTGAGCTGGGCCTTCAGGTCGGCGATCTTCTTTTCAAGTTCCGCGATCTGTTTGTCGGTTGGGGCATCGGCTGGGTTCTGTCCATTGGCCGGGGCAAGTTGAAAATGCAAAAGAGCGAGCGCCGACACCGCGCAGAATACTTGAAAGAACAAGCGGATGGAGTGGATCATGGTGTAAAATCAGAACCAGAGAATGAGTGGAATCATAGAGCGAAAGATCGGCAGATATTATCCAGATTGCCGATAGTACCAACAAATGTGAAGATAGAGAAGCGTCTGAGCCAGGCAAATGGTCCGGCGAACGGTTCGGGAGTGCCGATTGAGCCGATAATGCCGTCGGGTGCTTTCGTTTTTCTGCCGGGACCCGACGGGCATGGTTACCCGGGAGCGCCAGTACTGAAGTTGCGCTCTGAAGGAATCGGAGGGGTAGCGGCGCAGCCGCTTGGGAGCCCGCAGCGCAAGCAAGGAAAGGGGTTCCACCTTGCTTGTGCTGCGGGCTCCCAATGCGTTCGGTATTCCGCGGGTTTTTCGCAGGCGCAACTTCAGAATTTGCGCTTCTGGCTAACCGACGAGCGGCGAACGAACGGGTTCATCTCACTCCACCAGTTTCTTCGCAGCAGCCACAAGCTCCAAGAAATGCTGCTCCAAATCACGATTATTCTGACTCCGGGCCCGAGCAAGTCCCTGTTCGGAAAATTTCAGCGCCTGCTGGCCTTGTTTTTGACTGAGCATTGTCTCGGTTGCAGTGACGTAAATCTTCATTTCGTCCGGCGCTTCGGCTATTAACCCATTGAATATCTCGTCTGCCTTTTCAACCTTGCCTCGTTTTGCGAGAATCTGTCCGCGACGCAATGTATAGTCTTTCCTTCGTCTGCCTTCGTTGAACTCCCGGTCGCTTCTCTCGGCGTCATCGAGTAATTGGAAAACCGTGGTAACATCGTTCTCCGATTCCGCGAGTTGAATCAGCTGCGAGAAGAAGGGGTAGCGGTCTGTGCCTGAAACGCCGGGACGAGCCACTGCAATCCGCGCAAAATTCCCCGCAAGATCCCTCGCATCCAGCTTGAGTGCGGCGCGGAAGGCTTTCTCGAGTTGGTTGTCATCCCATCCTTCCGTGGACAATCCCGCCAAATCGCCGACCGACAAGGTATCGAAATCAATTTCACTCGCTTGACCTTCAGGCAGGGCAGCGATCAAACCGAGTTTCCGACGGAGCCGATCGAAATCATACAGATTGACTTTTTTCGTCGTTTCACCTTCCGTCACACGCGGTGAAATAACCTCAAAGCATTCCTGGAAGAATCGTATGAGTCCTCCGAGTCGTTTTCGATAATTCGGATGGCCGGCGGCATCCAGGGGCGTCGCTCCCGAAAGTGCTCGGAAGGGGCGATGAACCCACACTTCCTCAAAGAAATTCCGGGCATGGTCTCTCACCTTGTGCTCTATGGGAGAGAGATCGACCTCCTGAGTCGGATAGACCATTGCTTCCATTGCGACATCAACGAAGTCGACATGGTTTTTCGCAGAGTGACGTTGTCCGAGTACAGCGGCCAGTTTTGACTGCAATTCATCCGCTGCCTTATTCACCAATTCCTGGGAAGCATTCCAGACCTGCAGATATCCGGGAACGATCGAAAAAAAGCTCAAAGCCCGCGCAGTGGCCGGCCCGACCGACGCCGCGAAGGGTTGCACTGCCTCCAGCATGATGCTACTCATTATCCCGCGCTCTTTGTCCACCCGCACACCGATGAGCCGGCCCTCTCGAATCCAATTGTTGACGAGCTCAAAAAAGGGATCGGTATCTTTCAACTCGTAGATGTATCGATATTCGGCATAGTCACCCTCATCCTGCATCCCATCCGAGCATTTGAGGACTTCGCACAATGCAAACGCTTCGGTCGTAAGCGATTCATCCGTATCCAATTCGATGGATCGCAACAAGGACTCGATCGCTTTGGGGTGATCGCCAAGCCAGGCACGCACAAGCCCAAGGTTGAACCAGCCGGCTGCATCCTTGTCGTCCTGTTCGGTGAGCTGTTCAAATGCCCGCGCGGCTTGAGTGAGTCGAACCGAGTCATCAATCGTCGGCAAGAGCGATTTCCAAGCTTCCGCTCGATGGGTTGGCGCAGCGCGAAATGAATAAGACTTGCGAGCCGTCTCGGGAAGACGGGATTCCTTGCCAAACATGACTTCAAACGCTTGCCGAAGTTCCTCCGCCGCCGGGCATAGATGAATCGCGCGCTCGATCGCCAATCGAGCGGCGACGGGACGATTGAAATGCATTTCAATGTCAAAGATTGAGGATTGAATCTGCGCGAGGTACTCTTTGGCTTTGGGATCATACAGTTCCGCTGCTTTGCGGAGTTCGATCAAAGCCCCCACGCTCTCACCTTCTTGGATGCGGATCAAGCCGCGCAACCAGTGTCCCAATGGATAATTCGGATCGATTGCCAGAGCCTTTTGGATGATCTCATCCGCCTTTTGAGGCTGCTCGATCGTGTAGTAGAATTCCGCCTGGTATCCTAGCATCACGGCATTGTCGGGATATTTCGCGACGAGTTGATCGATCGTTCGCAGAGCGGTTTCTTGCTGGCCGGACTCCAATTGTTGTTTGGCCTTCTCGACAACATGGTAAAAGGGCTGGCAGCACCATTTGAAGCTTTTGCCGCTTCCGCAGGGACAAGATGCGTATGGATCGATCGACATGAGAGTGTTCCGAGTGAGTTGACGTCGCGGCAATGATGACAAGGGTGGGGTTATTCAATCCGAGACGATTATTCAATCCAAACAGCATATCAATTTCGCGCAAAACTGAAAACTAGCTCAAGGTGTGTTGACCTGGGGGGTTTTTGGAATTAGGCTTAACTTGGGAAGTTGTAATGGTTGATTGCTTCTGCCAAATCGGATGGCATATCTTCGTCGATGGACTTTGACAGGGAATTTGCGCGAGGGCGTTTTTCACCATTGGACCTGACGGGGCGTTTTTCACCATTGGACCTGACGGGGCGGAATTCTACCGTTCCCTCTACTCGCATCTGAGGGATAAAGCAGCTATGGTCAGCAGCGATCTGGGCGCTTGTGAGTGGTTCGTCTGGGATCTGCGACGAAGTGGTCTCATCGATCGTGGTCAACTCGATCAGGTCATCGGTGAGTTTCTGAAGAAAAACCCGCGCGCTGAACCGCCTGCTCTCGCCGAATACCTTGTCGGCCAATGGATTCTTAGCCCATTCCAGGCCGAACGGATTCTTCAGGGGAAAACCCAAGGATTGGTTCTGGGGCCGTATGTTCTCGTCGATGCGATCGGCAGCGGCAGCATGGGCCAGGTTTACAAAGCCACCTCCAAAACCGACAACCAGTGGTATGCGGTAAAGGTGCTGCCGCGCCGGAGCATGTGGAATGTCCGATTAGCCCGCCGGCAGGTTCGATCGTTCAGTCAATTCAATCATCCCGCCATTGTTCCGTTCGTCGATGTCGGAACCTCGGGAGGACTGCATTATCTGGTCTGGCCCTTGGCTGATGGAGAAACTCTTGAGGCCCGCGTGCAGCGTGAAGGTCAGCTTCCGTTTGCCGAAGTCGCCCAAATCGGTGTGCAGATCGCCCAGGGTCTTCAAGTGTGCCATCAGAACGGCATCTTTCATGGCCTCATCAAACCATCGAACATAATGCTCGGCTCGGATGGACAGGTCCGTTTACTCGATTTCGGGATCGGCTCGCTCTTGGTGGAAAACGAAGGTGAATCTCTGGTGGATACCATGTCCACCGCCAATGCTTTGACGAGTGGCCTGGATTGTTCCAGCCCGGAGAGCATCATGGAGCCGACCAATCGAACACCTGCCGGCGATCAGTACAGTCTTGGTTGCACTCTCTATTATTCCCTGGCGGGACGCTATCCATTCCCGGATGGAACTGCTGTTGAAAAAATGATGGCGCACCAGTTCAAGCCGACCCCTTCTCTGCGCGAGTTCGTTGCCGATCTGCCGGATGGGCTGGTCGTTGTAGTTGAAAGGCTGATGCAAAAGGCACCTGAAAGTCGATATTCCGGCGTCGATGAGATTGTCGAGGCTTTACTTCCATTCGCTGCTGCAACGGGCCACCGTGCACCACTGGCCGATGCTCACGCCAAACCAAGTGCAGTGCCGCAGCGGAGTGGGGTTGAACATGTCCCCATCCCATCGAAGCCGCTTTCCGGGATCGTCCCGCCCGCGTCGAGTAAGCCGGTTATCCCACGAAGTCGAACGCCTCTACCGCAACCTCGGCCGACGATCCCGGCTACTGCGCCGGGTTCGTCTTCAAAACTTGCGCCCCCTCGTCCGGCAGGGGCGCAGCCGACAGCGCGCGTTCAATCGCCGCCGGTTCACTCGACTCCCTTGCCGACTGTGCTACCCCGGCCATCAATCCCGCCTCGAAACATTTTCCAGCCGGCAGCTGAGCATCAGGTAACACCGCTTCCGCAGACGCCTATTCCACCGCCACCTGCCTCGACATCGCAATCGAAGTTCAAAAATGAAGAGGCTGCCCCAGGTTGGATTGAAGAGCAGCCCAAGTCGTTGGGATTTGGTCTTATTTTCATGGCGGTTGTCATTGCCGCAGCCGTGACTGTCGCCGTTTACATGTTGGGTAAGAATTTCGGTTCGGGCTAGATTTCGGATTCCGGGGGAAGATTTTGTCGTCGTCTGGAATGAGATGCGGGCTCGCACCTGCACACCCAATAATTCTACTGTGTCCGAGGGACGCAGTGTGCTCCTCACGCGGAGCGTGAGGAGTACATTGTGCGGCTCGCCAAATCATCGCCATCGGAATCAGTTGAGATAATCGCCGAGGGTTGATTCCAATATTTCTTCCCCTGTCAAAGAACACTTCGCAGCAAACTGTCTAATGACTGCACGGATGATTCCCATCTCCGTCTTGCGATTCACCCCACTAACTCCGTACAATTCATCATCGGATCACTTATCGCCAGGGACGGCCCCGAGCCGATCGGTGTTGATTGTTTTATTCCGCTACCACTGCCGATCCTCTTTCTCCCCGATCCGCTTCGGGTCGCAGACGGGTCGTGATATTGGGTTCGACAGGTTCGATCGGAACCAATACGCTCGATGTGATTCGCTATCATCCCGGTCGATTTGAGGTGATCGGATTATCGGCCCATTCCAACTGGGAGTTGCTGCTCAAGCAAGCCCTCGAATTTCGCCCAAGATGGGTCATGCTGACTGCGACGCCGACTTCGCGCGTCGATTGCAAGCTGCTCCCCGATGGTTGTGCGTTAATCCTTGCTGGCGAGAAGACTCCGGACCTGGTCGCTGCAGAAGAGGTCGATGTTGTCGTTTCGGCGATCGTTGGTTCTGCGGGATTGGAAGGAACCTGGTCCGCTCTTGCAGCAGGCAAAACCGTTGCACTGGCAAATAAGGAAACGATGGTTGTTGCCGGACAGCTCGTCCAGAAGTTGTTGCGGCAATACGGCGGTCGAATCATCCCGGTCGATAGCGAGCATTCTGCGATCTTTCAGGCTCTCACCGATCAGCCGATCTCTTCGGTCGAGCGCGTCGTTCTCACCGGCAGTGGCGGGCCTTTTCGCGGCAAAACCCGCGAACAATTGGTCGATGTCTCGATCGAGTCGGCGCTTGCCCATCCGACTTGGCGGATGGGGCGGAAGATCACCATCGATTCTGCCACCTTGATGAACAAAGCGCTTGAAATCATCGAGGCGCGTTGGTTATTCGAGCTTCAGCCGGGCCAAATCGATGTGATCATCCATCCGGAATCGATCATCCATTCTTTCGTAGAATTTGTGGATGGCTCGATCCTCGCCCAGCTATCCCCGCCGGATATGAGGCTGCCGATTCAATATGCTTTGCTCTATCCGGAACGATTGCCGAGCCCAACCCGCCGCCTGAAATGGAATGAACTGCACGTGCTGAACTTTGAACAGGCCGATCGAGAGACTTTCCCGGCCCTGGAACTTGGCTTCGAAGTGGCCGGTTCCGGCGGCACTTCGGGCGCGGTCTTGAATGCGGCCAACGAAGTTGCGGTTGCGGCGTTCCTGAACGGCGATTTGCCGTTTTTGGATATTAGTGTCGTCTGTCGAAGTGTGTTGGCCCAGCACGATTTTCTTTCTTCCCCTACGCTAAAAGAACTGATGGCCGCCGATCGTTCGGCGCGCCAGGAGGTATCTCGTTGGATCCGTCTACACCCCCTCAGCATGATGCATTGAATCAAAGTAATTCTCCGGATGCTTCCGATAATTCCGCTCCCCCGGAAACCTGGTCGAAGTGGCTCGCAAGTAATGCTGCGCCGATCCTGTCTTCACTGATTGTGGGCATTTGTGTCATCGCTTTCCTGAATGTCTGGGATGTGATCAAGGTTGCGCTTGGGCTGGGGTTAGTCATTTTCATTCACGAACTCGGTCATTTTCTGGCCGCCAAGTGGTGTGATGTTCACGTGAGCACATTCAGTATCGGATTCGGCAAGCCGATTCCAGGCTGCAAGTTCATCTATGGTGAAACATTGTACAAGATCGGCTGGATTCCGCTGGGTGGATTTGTGCAGATGGTGGGCGAAGGGGACAATGCCGACAGCGATGAAGCGGAAGAAGATCCTCGCTCGTTCAAAAATAAATCGGTGTTTCAGAGGATGATCATCATCTCCGCCGGTGTGCTGATGAACATTATGCTGGCATCGATCTGTTTCATCATGGTTTACTTGCACGGACTCGAAGAGAAGTCGCCGATCGCCGGTTGGGTCGAGGCCGGTTCGCCGGCCTGGCAGGACGGTATCGAGTCGGGCATGATGTTCGAGTGGGTGGACGATATCCACAACCCCGTCTTCGACGATATCCGTCTGCGCGTCATGAGTTCGTCCAAGGGGGAAACGGTTCGCTTTGTCACTCGAGCGCTGCCGGGAAAGCCTGCACAGGAATTCAATGTCGAACCGGTACGCTATCCGGATGCACTTTGGCCCACAGTGGGTGCTGCACCATCTTTTCAGTTAACGCTCGAGAAAAGTCGAAAAACCGAGGTGAAGCCCTATATGCCGGAATCGAAAGCGGCCTTGGCAACTCCGGCCTTCCAACAAGGTGATCGGATCATTGCCTGCAGCAATAACCCCGATGATGCCTCAACGGTCGTACCGATTCCACCCGATCAGCGTGCCGGTGCCGATGGGAAACTCGACTACTTTGAATTCATGGCTCGCCAGCAGATCATGCGCGGCAAACCGATGACGGTTCGAGTCGAGCGTTCGCAATCCAAGGAATTGGTTGACATTATCGTGCCGCCTTCGTCAATGAACGTGACCGGCATGAGGATGCGAATGGGTCGAGTGGCTGCGGTGCGAAAGGGCTTTCCTGCCGCCACGGCAACGGTGGTTGACAGTTCGGAAGTCGGGGTGCAGCCTCGCAGGGGCGACGATAGCGAAACGGGAGATAAACTGATCGAGGTTGAAGTAACAGATATAGATAGCAAGGGCCAGTCCTTTTCGCGAAGGTGGAGCAATGAACCAAGCGCGGAAGCACCGGCGGGAGCCGTCGCCGTTGGCGGGGGGCTTGTCCAAGCATACCTAAAGGTTTTCTCTGCACCGCCTCTCGATCCGATTCGACTTCCGTTTGAGATGGAGCAGTGGGCCGAGCGTCAGAAGAACTACTCGCAAGGCAAGCCCAACTGGAAAGTCAAACTGACCGTGCTTCGGCCCACGGATCGCAAGGAAGAGCGCACCAAGGAAAAACAAGTCCAACTGATCGCCGAATGGCGCTACGAGGCCCGCTTCCTTCGAGAAATCACGGCCTCGGCTAACTCTCCATTATCGATCCCTTGTCTTGGTCTGGCCTATTTCGTTGATGCGGTCGTCGACGATGTCGAACCTGGCTCCGCTGCGGCAGAAGCCGGCCTGGAGAAGGGTGATGTAATCAAAGAAGTGAAAAGCAAATATACCGATCCGGACAAGAAGAAAGATGAGGAAGGGAAATGGCAGGCCATCAAAGTTCATCAATGGGCGTACGTGTTTAGTCACTTACAGGACTGGGATCCGAAACTTCTCGAACTGAGCCTGAAAGTGGAACGAGCACTGGTGGGACAAATGGAGTTCAAGTTCCGCGCCAAAGAAGATCCGACCTGGCCTGCGGTGGAGCGTGGTCTAAGGTTCCAGTTCGATACCAGGCTGCACAAGGCGGACACGATACTCGAAGCCCTGGAAATGGGTGGCCATCGCACGATTCGCACGATCAGGACCATTTATCTGAATCTTTATTCGATGATTTTTGGACGTGTCTCGGCCTTTACGATGAGCGGGCCGTTGACGATCGCGGATGTGTCCTACAAGATTGCCGGTGAAAATCTCTGGCAGTTCATCTTGTTCATCGGCATGATCAATGTGAACCTGGCGGTAGTCAATTTCCTTCCCATTCCAGTGCTCGACGGCGGACACATGGTGTTCTTGCTCTACGAGAAGATACGGGGCAAACCCGCCCCGGAATCGATCTTTGTTGGAGCGATGTGGGTGGGACTGGCGATGATTTTGTCCTTGATGGTATTTGTGATCTTCCTGGATGTGCGACGATTATTCTTTTGATTTATTCTGCGCGGGGGAGAATGAGGCTTGGCTATGGCAAACGTCGGCCTCGACTTCAGATCGGATTTCGTTTTCCCGCAATCAGCGGGTTAGAACATGACTCATTCCATGCGCCTGGGTGTTTCGTCGCTCGCCGAGACCGAGGCGTTTGGTCATCGTCTCGGCGAACTGCTTTTCCCCGGCTCAGTCGTGGCATTGATCGGGCAACTTGGAGCAGGTAAAACTCACCTCGTTCGAGCCATCGCTGAAGGGCTTCACGTTCGCAATCCCAGCGCTGTCAATTCCCCTACTTTTGTGTTGATTCAGGAATATCCTGCTCGGCTGCCGATCTTCCATTTCGATGCGTATCGTCTGGGAAGTTCGCAGGCGTTTCTCGAACTCGGTGTGCAGGAGTATTATGAAGCAAATGGTGTCTGCCTGATCGAATGGGCCGATCGCGTCGAAGATGCTTTGCCGGATGAATACCTGCGAATCGAGATTGAAGTGTGTGGAGAAACAATGCGTCATCTGACGATCACTGCACAAGGCCCGGCATACGAACCGCTCCTTGCGAGATTGAAATAGGTCTCTACGCCGTCAACGGCAACAGTTCCTTCAATGCCTCTCGATGCGGCTGAATTCGCTCGCGTTCCATTCGCTTAATCATGTTGACAACCGCTCGATTCAACGGACAAGGCCGGTCCCCCGCCAATTGAACGAGACGTTGATTGTAATAGTCGATCTCGGTTCGTCCTTTGGGTAGATCGGGTGCCATCGAGCAATACGTTCCGCGTAAGGAAGGTTCAAAAGCCCAGGCCAGTGCGCGTGCCAGCCAGCGCCGACGAAGGATCGCTGCCACTGTCGAGGGATGGAATGGTCCAATCTTTCCCAGTTCAATACCGCTGCCAGATAGAATCCCATAATTCTCTTGAATCAGCCTGAAAAAAAGTTTGCGGGCGTCCGGCAACGACAGGAGTTGGCCGTTGTCGAGACCTGCCGCCGCCGCCAGTGGCGATACTGCGGCGTTGTAAAGTAACTTGGTATATTTGTAAGGCTGGATCGCCGGAACTTCCTTGACTGCGAACAAACCGCCGCGTCGAAACGCATCGACCAGCTTTGATGCGATCGGATGCGGCTTGCTCTCTCTGGCGCCGGGCCAAAGTGCAGACAACCCTTGCGACGTGATTCGAGTATGCGGGCGTTCGCGGTCGCATTCCGATACGAAAGACGCGATTCCCTCCAATGCATGATCCCACCCTTCGAGTTGGGGATCGAAACCGTTCTGAATCGGAATCAAAGTTACCGAAGGAGACAGCTGTTGCAAGACGGTTGCGTTGTCGTAACACTTGGTGCAGAGCAGCACTACGCTATTCCCGGCCGGCGACCACGAATCGAACGAGGCAAATTCAACAGTCAAGGGCGCTCGACCATCAACCACAACCCCGTGACTCCGGCCCCACTCCAACTTGCCGGGATGTGTGTCCACGAGAACAACCGACACACCGGCGTTACGAAGGGCATAGGCCATCGCACAGCCAATTCCACCGGCACCGACGATATGAACGACATCCATCTGATTCTCAGTGTTCAGTTTTCAGTGTTCAGTTTTCAGTCAAAACCCGATCTGCATTGCTGAACGCTGAAAACTGAACACTGAAAACTATCTATTTCTCATCATTCAAAATCACCACCGGATCAATCCATACGGCATCGAGTCCTGTCAGGCTTCCCGTGCCGCGCATGTCGCAGTTGGACTACCCCCGCGCCTTTCAGGTCGATGTCGAACTCCTCAAAGGTCCGCGATTTGTTTACGTTTTTCGAGGTCCACACGACTTTCTCATCGACCGCTACCTCAAAATACACGTTGCCCTTCGGTGGAGTGAGTTCCGCGGTGTCGTTCAATCCGACCTTGCCCATCAAACGCGCGTATTTTCGATTCAGCGGGAACTTGATCGAGCTTACGACTTTGAGACCGGGATGCATGCAGATTCCTTTTTTGGAAGGCTTGTCGTCGAGGCTCAAGTCGACCGGTGACTTGGGGTCACCCAGTTTGCCGACCGTAATCCCCCACAACGTGCCTTTCGGATCGACGTATCGACTCTTGGCGTCAAATGCCTGCAACTCCGCAAGATACGTCTGTCGTAGAGGCAGAGGTTTCGAATCGTCCCAGATAAAGTACGGGTTGATCCAGATCGCTCGACAATCATCACCCCCTCCACCCGCCATTTTGGTCTGCAGCGTGACGATGTTATATTTTGCGACGGGCACGGCCACCTTCTGGGTGTTGTTCTTGCCGATTTCGTCGGAGATGAAGATTAGTTTCCCATCTCCATAGACTTCAAAGGTTGCGGCCCGCGCAATAAAGGCACTGTCGTCCATCCCAACTTCGGCAATGAAGGCCTTCGCTGACTTGTTCACCTGGAACGACATCTTTGCCGGTCCCGATTTGCCCGGATGCATGCTAATGCCATCCTTGGCATCTTTACCGCCCACTTTGATCGGAGCCATCGACTTCATGCCGTCGCCGATGCCGATACGGCCCTGCCGGGTGATCGGCCAGGCACCATCCTCGATCTCATGAGCTTTCAGGAAGGTCAGGAAGATCTTCTTTCCCGTCGCCGTCGCCGGATCGACCTTGACCACCGGATCCTCTTTTTTGCCGGGATCCACCACCACAGGCGTCGGCCTCTCCGGGCTCTTCGGCGGTAGGGTCACCAGCTTTGGATCATCCGACTCCGGACGCAGGCTGCCCTGCTTGAGTATGTAGGGATCGAGCCATACCGCGTGGCGCCGTGATGGGTGCCGCGCATCAGGTGCGCAATTCGAGCATCTCGACCCCTGCCACATTGACGTCGATGTCCAGGAGTTGGCGCGTTGCCCTGAGACCTTGCGCCCAGATCCGCTTCCCATCACCCATCACCTCGAAGAAAACATCGTTGAGGGGATTGCCGGTATCGGCGATGGCGACTTGCGCCTTGAATCGTTGCCCCACGTTGGCGAGGCGGAATTTCGCGAATGCGTAATTCTCGATGGCGGGGCCGGAATTGTCCGGCGGGTGCATGCTGATGCCCTTGGGATAGGGCTTGTCCTTCACTTTGAAGGTAAGATTCGCCGGGTCTGGGCCCTGGGGCGGCGGCAGGTTGCCGAGCTTACCATTTTTCGTCACCGGCCAGGGGCCGGATCGACTTTCCGATTCGACCATCTCCGAGAGATAAACCTTCGACCACGCAATCTTCGAGAGATCATCCCCATTCAACCCCGGAGTTGGCGGACCTTTTTTAGGCCCAACTTCCGGCAAATTCGGCTTGACGGTTTTCCCAGGATCCTTGGGTGGTGGATCGAAATCGTTTCGGCCCTGCTTCTTGAATGGGTCATCGGGAATGCCAACCGCGGGATCGCGCTTCTCTTTTTCAGCGATCTCGACAGGCTCCTTCGAAGTGGTGCTCGAACTCTTCTTGAAGACGAACAAATACATCGCACCGCCCCCGGCGATCACAAGCGCCAGTATTGCACCGATGATAAGCCCCATTTTCGACGATGGTTCGCTTATTTCTTCAGAGTCCTCGTCTTCGTCCTGGACGCGCTGCAACTGACTGGTTTTTGCGGCGTCGAGCGCACGCCGGGGATGGGGCATGTCTTCTTCATCGTCGTCATCGCGACGGGATGCGCGATTGTCGCGCGGAGGTTCATCCTGGCGTTCCGGCCGAAGAGACGCGACAACACGAGCAGGCTTCTCCTTGGGTTTCTTGCTGCCGGCCAATGCTGCCGATTCCTCCGCGGATTTCGCCTCCTCCCAGCGCCGGCAAAGAGACAGGCAATCGGTCGGCCGGCGACTGGGGATCTTCTTCCAGGCAATCGAGCAGAAGGTCCGACAGTTCCTTCGATAAGGTGTCGAGTTCTTCATCGCCGGGATCGGGGTTCTGGAATAATGCGTAGCAACAGACCCTTCCCAGCGCATGGATATCCGATGCAGGCGTCAGTTCGCCGCTCCGGGTTTCTCCGCGCTGTTCCGGCGGAGCAAACTCGATGGGGTCGGTCAGTCTTCGCTCGCTGCCGGCCTGGGGTTTTGCCCATTTCTTCGGCGCAAAGGCGACATCGATGAGCTGAACTTCCCAACTCATTGAGCCTGTCTTGTCGTCCTTGATTTGCCGCAGACAAACCGTCTGGGGCGACAGGTTGCGATGTAGAAGATTTTGTCGATGCAGCCCGTGCAGCGTTTGCGAAAGTTGAAGACCGATGACGGCCACATCGCGGGGCGTGAGCCGGCCATGTTCTCGAATATGGGCGTCGAGCGATTTGCCTGCGCAAACCTCCTGGACAACATAAGGCCCAATTCGTCGCGTTGGATCGACATAAGAGCAGTCGAGAACTTTCACGATGCCGGGCAGATCTTTGCCGGAAAGCGACTTGATGTCCTCAATAAGCCGTTCGGGCTCGTCGGCATCGACGAGGGTTTTGATAATCACTTGGGTTTTGGGAGATCGCGATTCGCAGGAAAAAATCACTCCCGCCGAACTGATACCCAGGATCTTGAGCAACTGGTATTTGCCCAACGGAAACGGAATGAAGAGGCGAGGGGCATACTTGATCGCGGCCTGAAGGTGAGCCAGCGCTGCCGGCCAATCGTTGCGCATCAGGCGCAATGATAAGCATTGAAAAGGGTTTCGCCCTTGCTGAAGGGATCGGCAAGCTGCTGGACGTTGGCGGCAAAATCTGCGGCGGCACCGGCAAAATCGCCGGTCAGGAAGCGGAACCGTCCGATCATGTTGCGCAGGGCAACGCGATCGTCGCGATCATACTTCGGGATCGCCATATAGCAGGTAATCAGTTCCTGCAGCAATTGGCCGTCGGTCTGGTTGTTGAACCGTTTGCTATCGCGCCGGCGGATCGCGCCGGCGGCCAGTCCAATGCTTTCTGCCATTGAGACAATGTCGTTGTAAAGATCGGCGTGCGGCTTGCCGATGCGGTGCCGTTCGACTTGCAAGTCGAGCGCAGGAACAGCGTGCCGGCCGAGCCTTGCTGATGCGACACGAGCATCCCTTCCACGCGCTCGAATTCCTTCCGGAGAAATGGATCGATCGCGCTGAGGTGCTGATCGAGCGGCAAGGGTTCTTTTTCGAGTGGCGTATCTGCGAACACAAGTCTTCAAGTTCGCCTCGGCGGCAACGGCCCGGCGGAAGTAATACTCCGCGATCAGGCAAACCAGCGGTGCTTCGATCTCGCGCGGATGGTAGCGCAGGGCGAAGCCCATTTCCCGATAGCCCCGCTGTTCGAACTCTTTGGCGAGGGCAGCGACATTCAGCCAGCGCAGCTCGTTGGTTGACACTTCTTGACCGAAGTGACCCGTTTGCACGGTTTGCTGCGCCAGTTCCCGGATCGAGACATCCTTCAATGTCAATAGGCCGGCAGCGCCGCGGAGCTGATTTCGCGGATACAGGTTCTCGTATCGAAATCGTGCTCGGCCAGAATGCCGCAGAACCTGGCGATCGCCTTGGCTGCCAAGCGGAATCTCTTGTGATCGTCTGGATCCAATAGTGGGATGCAACGCTCCAAAAAGGAGTCTTGCGCATAAACCAATTCCACCATTTGCCAGGTGAATTTTGCCACCGATTGCAGTGCGTCCAGGAGAGAAGACTCGACTTGCGCGAGCCGTTTTGTGAGGTCTTCCAGTGCGCAATCGGCAAGGTTCGTTGCATCGCCATTCCCAATCGGAATTGCGGAAGTATCGAGCAACGGATTCATGGCCAATCCGGCGAGAGCAGATGCAATCGGCATGCTTGTCACGGTGTTAGGATTTGGGGATGAATTGCCATTTCTCACCATGATCGTTGTTGAAGCGGTCTGAGTCAAGGTTAGGTGATTTAATTCGTGGATAGTTCCTTCAATGAAGAAGCCCTCGTCTTGCGACGAGGGCTTACCGATTCAAGACGAGAGAACAGTTTACACTTCAATTACTTGCAACAGCTTGGAACAGCGCAGCCCGGCACAGCAACCTTGATGGTGGTCTGATACGCTTCCCGCTCGACATAATACTGCTTTTGCATGACAGTCTCCATGACTTTCATGCATTCGGTGCGAACGCCTTCCTTCTCGACCGGGACCATCCTGCACACATTCACCGTCACTTCGCGCGTCTTGGGGACTTGCTTGCAAACCGTTTGCGTGCCGGTCTTGGTAACCGGAACGCAACGGGTCACGTTGACGGTTTCTTCGCGCGTCTTGGGGACTTGCTTGCAAACCGTTCGCGTGCCGGTCTTGGTAACGGCAACGCAGTGCGCGACGTTGACCGTTACCTCCGCGTTTTGAAGACTTCCTTGCAAACCGTGCGCGTGCCGGTCTTGGTAACCGGAACGTAGTGGGTGACGTTGACGGTTACTTCGCGGGTCTTCGGGATCTCCTTGCAGACCGTTCGCGTGCCGGTCTTGCTGACAGGAACGCAGCGAGTCACGTTAACGGTAACTTCCTTGGTCACGACTTGCACTTCATTGACGACACATTCGACGGTCTTTTGAATGGGAATGCACTTCGTCACGGCAACCGTGATCTGCTTCTGAACCGGAGTAACGTGATTGACCAGGCGAGTACCCTTCTTGGTGATCGGAACGCACCGGGTCACGGCAACCTGGGTTGTTACCGTTTGCGGAACGCGCTCAATTACGGTTTTGCACGACGTCCGATATTCGGTGACATAAGTCATCGCATAACCACCGCACCCTGTTCCGCAGCCGCCGCAGCCCGCAACCGGAACGCGCACGGCCCGGCATACGGGAACGCAAGTTTCCACCGTCTTCGGCACACAAGTATAGCTCGTATACGTGCAAGGTTCGTAAGTCGTCGTGGGAACCATTTCGGTGTAGGTATAAGGCTCCTCGGTTGTCGAGGTCTTATACTCGGTGACGGTGCGGGTTTCGTTGACGACCGTCGGCTGGTTCACGGTGACCACATAGCTCTTTTTTACAGGTACACAGATGCGTTCGCTGACCATTCGCTTTTCGGGAGTCGTGATGAACTCATTGACCGTGTAGGTGTAGGGAACTTGTTCTGCGACGATATCACAATAATTGACGATCCTTTTCTCGGGCTTCGTAATCGCCTCACACACCGTGTAGGTATAAGGAACCTGTTCCGCCACGATTTCGCAGTACTTGACAGTACGTTTTTCAGGCGTCGTGACCAACTCATTGACGACGTAAGTGTACGGAACCTGCTCGTTGACGAGTTCGCAATAGCGAACCGTCCGCTTTTCCGGCGCGGTAACCAGTTCATTCACGGTGTACGTGATAGGAACTTGTTCTGCGACGATTTCACAATACTGTTCCGTTCGCTTTTCCGAAGTCGTCTGAGGGACAAGCACGGTGTACTTGAAAGGAACTTGTTTCGTTACTATCTTGCAGACCACGACAGGAACTTCACGCTCTTTCGTTACGCATCGATAGGCCGTAACAACCTGATCGACGTACTCGACGGGAGGAGCACAGTTGGCTACAACCGGAGCGCAAGCATTCTTCCTTGTGAGGAAATGGGCATCGACGGATCCTACCGCGCCCACAACGAAGCCGACAGCCAAAGTTAAGCCGAAACCGATCTTCATACTGACTCCTAAAACCGCCACGAAAAGAAGGGACGTTCCAACCGCGCCACCACTGGAAGAGGAAAGGGATGGCGGATCACTGCCCCGGCCTCATCCACCAGCATGAGAAAGTTACTCGATTGACATTGCGAGCCGTTCAAGGTGCAAAAAGGATACCGACTGGTGGGTTTAGTCAGGATAACACGCTTGGACACTTGGGATAAATTAGTGGGACTGGGAAATTTGGAAAGGATATTCTGGAAAACTTGGTGCGAAAGTAGGTTCAATGAATAGGAATAACCCAAATTTATCCAGGAATGTTGGCGAAATAGATCCTTTCCGCTTACATTGGCTCAAGATTCGATCCACGAATCGAGTCGCCGATCCGACTTTCAACAATTAAGGTGGACAACTATGAATGTGCGATTATTGATGTATGGTGTGCTGGTTACGGGCCTCACGTTTTCTGGGAACCTGGTTTCACAGGCCGCCGACAAAGACAAGGACGACGGCTTCGTTCAGCTATTCAACGGCAAAGATTTGACAGGGTGGAAAATCCATCCCAAAGCCAATGGTCAATTTGCCGAGATCATCGAAGTCAAAAAGGACGACAAGCTCATAGGCTACGATGCCAAACTGAAATCGGCCAAAGACGGCGACAAGCCGGTTCATCTCTGGCGGGTTGAGGACGGCTACTTGATCGGCAGCGGCCCCTCCAGCCATCTATTCAGCGAGAGGGATGACTATCAAAACTTCATTTTCCGCATCGAAGCGAAAATCAACGACAAGGGCAACAGCGGCCAATACTTCCGCACGGCCTTCGGAGGCGGCTTCCCCGCGGGCTACGAAGCCCAGATCAATGCCACACACGGCGACCCGGTGAAAACCGGCAGCTTGTATCCAGCGGGCGGGCTGGGCAAATACCGCGAGATGATCACGGTGCTGAACACGGCTCCGCACAAGCCGGATGAGTTCTTCACCCAGGAAGTAAAGGCAATCGGCGACACCATCACGATTTCGGTGAACGGCAAGCAGACAATCGAGTTCAAGGATCCCGACTTCCGATTCAAGAAAGGTCACTTCGCGCTGCAGGGACACGACCCCGGCACGGTGGTGACTTTCAAGAAAATCGAGGTCAAAGAACTACCTCCGACCAAGGAGTGATGCGGGCAGAGATCGGCCCCATTCACCAATGAACTTCGTCAGTGTGTCAAATCGATAATCGTTTGATCCACTGACAAGTTCTTTGGAAGTATGTCATTCGCGACCTCATTTGTTTGGTTATCCAATCGTCGATCCGCAAACCAAATTGTGTAGCAATTCGTAGCATGTCATTCGTTAAGTCGTTCGTTCGTATTTGCGTTCATCGCTGTAAGAGCCAATTTTTGTGGCTTTGGTGGGTTGCCGTGGCTATCGATCGCTATTCCCGCAAAGCAATCGGCTTCGCGGTATTTAAGAAAATGAAAGTTCACTTCGCTGCCCGCCATCCTCATCTCCCGCGAGTCAAACTCAACCGCGCGGCTTGAACTCAATTTGAAAAAATCGATTCCGTTTGCGCTACCTCTGCGCACCGTGTTTCACCAATCGAATTCCGACACGGACTTCCAGCGATTTTCCCTACAAAAACCAGTGAACATACCGCCACATCGAATTCGCTGGACCAACACACCAATTCATTTCCTTCGTTCGATAACCATCCGCGCCTCGCGAATTGCCCATGGAAGCATTGAATTAGTTGCCACCTCTCGTAACAAACTCATTTCGTCGAGGAGTTCAAGTGTTTCAATCAAACGCTTTGCCCGTCGACAATCCGATGAGATGGGCGCTCGGTCCAATTGTGTAAGAATTCGAACCAGCCAAACTTCGAGGTCGGGCGGATTTTTGTCCGTGACGATCCGCCGGAGCAATGGCTCAGCGCAGTCGTGGAGTTTAAGCAATTTCTTCGCTGCGTTATCACGGACGGCGAATCGATCCGAGCCAAGATCGGCGATTAGATTGACTACAGTTTTATCGGGTTCAGTCCCCAGAAGTTGAAGCCTCTCACGTAGAAACGGCACGGTCTTCCCGGGCGAACTCGCCAACAAACTCATGGCCCGATACGCTTTGGTCGCATCTTCAGCGGCCAGGTCGTTCCAGGCTTGTACCAACGCTTTCGGGTCGAACTCTTTCTGTTTTGCGTTTATTGGATAGCCAGCCAGCGGCCACATTAGAACTGATGTATCAGAGCCTCCAGACATAAGAATTCGACCATTGGGGCTAAAAGCCAGTGATGTAATTGGTCCCCGATGTCCACGAAGCTGTTTCCGTTCTTTGCCTGTGAAAACTTCCCAAATACGGACAGTGCCATCGATTTCACCGGATGCGAGCATTCGGCCATTAGCGGAAAAGCTCAACACTGTGACATTTGGCTCCAGGTTTCCAAGTTGCAAAATGGGATTTTGGTGATCCGGACGGATGATTTGGAAATAGCCGCGTCCTCGGGGCGCAACCGCAAAGGTTGTCCCATCATTCGTTATGGCGAGAAAAGCCTGATCACTTGATGGCAAGACGTTGACGCTGTCTTGCCCGTTGAGTGGTGTGCCGGTCCAAGTCTTAATGGGACCAAGACCATCTCTCATACTAATCATTTTCCTGCCATCAGTTGTAATCGCGAAGACTGGGCGAAATGACGAGTACCTATCGAATTCTGTAATTTGTGTTGCGCGGAGGATTGCCTTCTCAGTTTCATAAATGCTATTTTTCCAGCGAATCGGTACGCGATCACACTTCACTCCATCTTCAGCTCTCCAGAAACGATCACTGGGTCGATCCCATTGGCCCTGTGTATGCCAGCCAGCCAGGAATTCTCCATCCGGCGAGAAAGAAATTGCTTCAGAAGTTTGTTGCAGATCTGAGATACGTAGGATTTGCTTACCAGTCGAAGCGTGCCAAAGTTGAATGTCGCTTTCGTCGCGTGTTGCAATAATCTTACCATTTGGACTGATCACAATCGATTCAACACCGCCATTGTGCCCTTCAGCCCGGATGACCTGAAGACCCGATTTCAAATCCCAGACGTCTAGGCCATTATTGTTTTCTACTGCTAGCTTGGTTCCATCTGGGGCGAATTGCAAACTTGCCCGATAGCCAAATGCTCTACCTGGAAAACGATGAAGTTCTCTACCGGACTCAATATCCCAAACGGCGACGATTGAATTTCCCCAAGCTGCCAGTTTTTTGCCGTCCGGCGATGCACAGAGGCAACTGAAACGTCCAGCTGTTTTCGTAAAGGAATGCAAGGTTTTCCCACACGAGAGTTCTTGGATCTGAATTTCTTTGGCCCCCAGAAAGGCCATTCGATTGCCGTCAGGAAGGAGTACCGCCGAGCAGCAATCTTTGCCATACCGTTGGAGGACTTTGCCGTTCGATGAATCGTGAAGAAACAGGGAAGAATTGGACTCTACGAGCAAGGCACGATCATTCGCGGTATAAGCCACCGATCTTGCATCGAATTCTTCAGCTGTTCCAAAAGCGCAATCTCTTTCGGTCTCAATATCCCAAATGCGAATTTTCGATCCTTCCCCAGCAACCAGTGTTTTGCCGTCGTGTGAAAATGCAAGCTTGATTCCTGAAAAAGAATCTTTATGATCCACCCATCGCTTTAGCTCCTTGCGGGATTCGACATCCCAAACAATTACATCTGCCCGATCGTCAAAATGAGCGACGGCGGCCAACTTTTTGCGATCTGATGAAATTGTCATTGCGGTGAAATACTGAACATTCATGTGGATGCCACGAAGTTCACGACCAGTTTCTCCGTTCCAGAAGCGAATCCAAGCATTTCCAGAGGTGATTACAATGTTTTCATGGGCAAAGGCCACAGCATCAATCGCACAACCATGCCGAAAACGAGTTGTGCCTAATTGGCCAACCGCACCGTCAGGGAGTCGATCATCGTGGAGGTCAACCGCGGACTGGGATGGGGTCAGATGACGCTTTCGAATAAATACATAACAATAAAAAAAATACCGACAAGAAATGACCCTTCTTGAACATACTTTTTTCCTGATTCGGGCTCTGAAAGGGGGTATTACCAAGACATTATTCATTTCGCTTCGGGGTGTTCCTTACCGGGCTCAGGTCGCGTATTTGCCGCATTGGTTATCAAATCAGTTACCCTCATCATTTGGCACCATTTTCGAGCACCAGCTCTTCATTTTTCCATGGATTTCAAATCGCATCCCGCCTTATCTCTCACTCCAGACTTCCCAACAATTTGGCAAATTTCACTGCCATAACTGAAAAGTTGCCCATCCTTATTTCGGCAAAACTGCGCCTACAATTCAAACCGCCACACAGAGCAACTCCATGCGACCTGGAAAAAAGGATACTCACTATACTTAAACCATCTCACATTTCCAAGATGAAAAACGGAAAGGCCCTTGTGTTATCCAGGGGAATCCATTTTGGCTAGGGCCTTCAGGTGTTCAATGAGAACCTGGGTGTAATCCGCGTCTTCCGGCCGCAAATCGACCGTAAACATAAAGAAGCTGAAGTAAATTCCAATTTCCAAATGACCAAAACGCAAACCCTACAGCCGCCGAGGTTTAGTTTCTTGTCTTCATTGGGATTTTGGATTTGTTTGTTATTTGGATTTTGGGATTTGGAATTTTGAGTCAAAGCCAATTTTTGTAGCAAATTGTAGCATGTCCGTTCACGCCTCGTTTGTTTGGTTATCCAATCGTTGATCTGCAAACCAAGATTTTGTAGCAACTTGTAGCACGCCATTATTGAGTTCGCTCGTTCGCTTATGAGATCGTTGATGTACAATCCGATTCTTGTAACAATTTGTAGCAATTTGTAGCGTCTCGCCCGGTTTCGGGCCCTCATCAGCAAGAACTTCGCCAATCCATCAAATCGATAAGCGTTTGATTGGCTCTTAGTTCTTGGAAGCACCGCCTCGTTTGTTTGGTTATTCGATCGTCAATGCGCAATCCAATTTTTGTAGAAATTTGTAGCGTCCGCGCCCGATGCTCGGGTCCTCATCTGAAAGTAACTTCGCCAGAATATCAAATCAATAATCGTTGGATTGAGGCGAAGTTTCTTGGAAGCAGCCCACCCCGATGGATTGGCTTCATTCGCTCAAAGAACTTCGTCAGCCTATCAAATCGATAATTGTCTGATCCACTGCCAAGTTCTTTGGAAGGAATGCCTTATAAATTGTACTCAATAAATGTCCAAAAGTACAGTTAAATGAGGAGGGGTATTCTTCTCAGCTTGAGGATTCGATTGCGACGTCGGCGCAGGGACATTCTCGGCCCGCCGTGTGGACGATGCTTCACTTTCCATCGTGCGGGATATATCCTGATGATATTCCCCATCGCGTGAGGATTGTCGCCATGCCGGACCCATTGTCGTCGAAACCACTGGCAGATCTGTCCGATCCACTCGCCACACAATCCAGTCTGGATTCCAACACCAATCCGCCGCGTTCGGGCGACGTTGAAGCGGACGAGATCGACTTGCGTCTTTTCTGGCTCCGCCGCAAGGCGAAGGCGAACTCGGCCGGCTGGAACGCTACCGCGTCTTGAAGGAACTCGGCCGCGGCGGCATGGGCATGGTGCTGCTCGGCCGAAGATTCGCAATTGCGCCGACTGGCGGCCATCAAGATCATGCTGCCGCGCAATGCCAAAGACTCGCAAGGCCCGCGAACGCTTTCTGCGCGAGGCCCGCGCGGCGGCGAAGATCAATCACGACAACGTCGTCACCATCTTTCAAGTCGGCGAAGACGAACGGCATCCCCTTTATCGCCATGGAGTTCCTCAAGGGCGAACCGCTCGATCAATACCTGAAGAACAAAGGCGAGCTGTCGATTGGCCAGGCCGATGCGCATCGGCCGCGAGATCGCCGAAGGCTTGCAGGCCGCCCATGCGGAAGGCTTGATCCATCGCGACATCAAGCCGGCCAACATCTGGCTGGAAGCGCCCAAAGGCCGCGTCAAGATCCTCGATTTCGGCCTGGCCCGCGAAGAGCGCGACGAGACCCACCTGACCAAGAGCGGCGCGGTGGTCGGCACGCCGGCCTACATGTCGCCGGAACAGGCGCGCGGCAAGCCGATCGACCTGCGCAGCGACCTGTTCAGTCTGGGCGTCGTGCTCTATCGGCTCTGCACCGGCCAGCAGCCGTTCACCGGGCCGAACACGATGGCGGTGCTGACGGCGCTGGCCGTCGATACGCCGCCGCCGGTCGCGCAGTTGAACCCGAACGTGCCGGTCGACCTGGAACAGCTTGATCCATCGCTTGCTGGCCAAGGACCGCGACCAGCGCCCGGCCATCGGCCGAGGAAGTGGCGAAGGCGTTGGCGGCCACTCGACAACCCGACCAACACAGGGGTTCCGGAGCAGGTGTTGGCCGCGACTGCGTTCGCGGATAATGCCTTCCCTGACGTCGACGCAACGACAGCTGAAATCCCAGTCAAGAAATCGACACCCAGCGTGGGGGAAGAAACGGTCACGAAGCGGGAACAGAAAAAAAAAGGGACGTCGGTCGAGACGGTGGGTGGTGCGGGCAGTCGGTGCGGTCGTGCTGATCGCGGGCGGTTTCTACCTCTTCAACGAGATGAACAGCCCACCTTCCTTGCTGCGCACCCCGTTCACGAAAGAGCAAGCCGAGAAAGCACGTAGGAAATGGGCAGCATATCTGGAGGTTCCCGAGCGGAAGCAACTCGACCTGCCCCGAGGCGTCAAACTCGATCTTGTGCTGATCCCTCCAGGGCACTTCCGCATGGGGAAAGATCCGCTTGGGCCTGGTACGTTTTCGCTTTCAGCTCTTCCGCCATTTCCCCGAGCCACCTCGACTGACGCGCGATCTGACGAGGTCGCGCATGATGTGACGATCACCAAACCATACTATATGGCGGTGACCGAAACCACGCAGGAGCAATACAAAGCAGTGATGGGTGTCAATCCAAGTAGGCAGGTCGGATCAAATTTTCCGGTGGAAGGGGTCACCTGGAATGATGCGGTGCGGTTCTGCACCCAATGTCGGGACGAAACAATGTCAAAGAAGTGCGGTTGCCAACCGAAGCAGAGTGGGAATATGCGTGTCGAGCGGGCACTGAGACGCAGTATCATTTTGGGAATGTGGCGGGGGAGCAGATGGGCGCGAATTTTCGTAGGACACTTGAGCTAATCGGCTCGACGTACGCGTTTGGCCAGGAGGCGAGAGATTTCAGCGGGAATTTTCGTAGGACGCCTGTAAGAAGTTATCCCGAAAATGGATTTGGGTTATTTGACATGCATGGCAATGTTTTGAAATGGTGCAGGGATGGCTATCGTAACGATTACGAAAAACTGGAACGCGAAGATCCAATCGAAAAACCATCTAGCTCCAACGTATACCGTGTAGTGCGAGGCGAGATGTCGGCGAGCCGCCGGGGGCAGCATGGCGGCAATCCCACCAAATACCCGATCGGGTTCCGCGTAGTTGTCTTGCCGTGAGAACCCAGTTCGATTTTCGGTTTAGACTTCTTACCATTTTTGGCTGGAGTTTGCCTTTTCACAAAACAAGTCGCGCGCAAAATCGGTCATGCCAATCTGCCTTGTAAATTGCTTCGAGGATGGCCAATATCATTCACAGAGCTACCGTCGATGGTCGCGGCTGTCCAAAAAGGCTATGCCAGCAACGATGCCATTCTCATTATCATTCACAGAACTCCCCCTTGAAGGTCGCGGAGGGGGCATTTTCCTCTGCTATGGGTGCCCCGATTTTCTCCGCCGCTTTTATCGGGGCGATAATTGCGACCGAGCTAAATTCCTCCGGTTTATTTACTCGTCCGAATTCTGAGCGTTCGGGATATGAATTCTTCTCTTTCCGCCGCACATGGAATATCCTGAAGACATTCCATGCTCCTCACCAGGATTGTCGCCATGCCGGATTCAGCGTCGCCTAATCCTTCGGCCAAGGACGTCGCCGATCCGATCGGCATACCCCCGAGCCAGAACGAGATCACGAATAGCTATCATTCAGCCGAAGGTGAAGCGGATGAGATCGACGTGCGGTCTTTTCTTGCTCCGCCGCAAGACGAAGGCGAACTGGGCCGGTTGGAACGCTACCGCGTCTTAAAGGAACTCGGTCGCGGCGGCATGGGCATGGTGCTCCTGGCGGAAGACAGCAGTTGCGCCGACTGGTGGCCATCAAGATCATGCTGCCGCGTTACGCCAAGGACCCGCAATCTCGCGAACGCTTCCTGCGCGAGGCCGCGCGGCCGCGAAAATCAAGCACGCTAACGTCGTCACCATTTTTCAAGTCGATGAAGCGAACGGCATCCCCTTCATCGCCATGAATTCCTCAAGGGCGAACCACTCGATCAATATTTGAAGGACAAGTCCGAATTACCCATAGGCGAGGCGGTCCGCATTGGCCGCGAGATCGCGGAAGGCTTGCAGGCAGCCGCATGCCGAAAGGCTTGATCCACCGCGACATCAAGCCCGGCAACATCTGGCTGGAAGCACCCAAAGGGCGGGTCAAGATTCTCGATTTTGGTTTGGCCCGCGAAGAGGCAGACAATAACCAACTGACCACGAGCGGCGCGGTGGTCGGCACGCCGGCCTACATGTCGCCGGAACAGGCTCGCGGGAGACCCTCGACTCACGTAGCGATCTGTTCAGCCTGGGCGTGGTCCTCTATCGGCTTTGCACCGGCCAGAGGCCGTTCACCGGGCCGAATACGATGGCCGTGCTGACGTCGCTGGCCGTGGATACGCCGATACCCGTTCGTCAGTTAAACCCGAACGTGCCGGTCGCCCTGGAACAACTCATCCATCGCCTGCTGGCCAAGGACCGCGACCAACGTCCGTCATCGGCAGAGGAAGTTGTGAAGGCACTGGCGTTTGATAAGCCAATAAACTCAGGGACGCCGGAGTTTGTGTCCGCAATGCCGGGACCAGCCTCAGGAAAGATCATCCCTTCGCCGAAATCGATGCGACGACAATTGAAATCCGAGACAAGAAATCGACACGCAGCGCGTGGGAACAAATAGCCGCGAAAACAGAAAAAGGAAAGAAGGCAGGTCGGTCGATCCGCTGGTTGTGGTTGGTCCTCACATTCGCTATGGTTGCACTAATCGCGGGCAGTTTCTACCTCTTCAAGTTGACAAACAGCCCGCCTTCCTTGCTCCAGGCTCCTTTCACGAAAGAGCAAGCCGAGAAAGCACGCACGGAATGGGCAGCATATCTGAAGATTCCCGAGCGGAAGCAACTCGACCTTCCAGGAGGAGTCAAAATCGACCTCGTGCTGATCCCGCCGGGTAAGTTCCGCATGGGGACGGTGGGCGACACTACGAACGAATCAGCGCACAATGTGACGATCACCAAGCCGTTCTACATGGCTGAAACCGAAACCACGCAGGAGGAGTATGAAGCAGTGATGGGTAAGAATCCCAGCTTTTTTCAGAAGAACGTAACGGACAGGGACACGTCGAAGTTTCCGGTGGAAAAAGTCTCGTGGAATGATGCAATGATTTTCAGCAGCCAATGTCAGGAAAGAACAAAGGCCAAACAGGTGCGGCTGCCGACGGAGGCTGAATGGGAATATGCGTGTCGAGCCGGAACAGAATCGGCGTATCATTTCGGGGCTGAGATTACGGCTAAGAACGCGATGTTCAGAGGTAGTAAACTTGAGCGGACAGAGCGAGTTGGAGGCTATGCCGACAATGGATTTGGGTTATATGATATGCACGGGAATGTTTCTGAATGGTGCCTGGACGGTTATCGTCAGGATTACGAGAAACTGGAACCCGAAGATCCGATGCAAAACCAATCCAACCTCCGTGTTTTGCGGGGTGGTTCTTGGATCTCCGGCCCTTTCTATTGTCGTGCGGCATCCCGCGAGCACAACGAAGGATCCAGCTCGAACAGCGTCGGCTTCCGCGTAGTCGTTTTGCCCTGAATACTGAAATCGATTTGAGCGAATAGGCCGTATTCTCGGCTTTCCAAATCGAAGCAACGCCGTTTCTTAGATGGTGGTTTAATATTGGATACTTTCTGTGGCAGTCATCCGGGTTTGATCTCGCAACATAACTCTGACTTCACACCTTTCGCAGCGCAATCGTGAGCGGCTGGCCCTCGATCTTCACGTCGGTTTTGGGACATCCATCCGCTGAGCTAAGCCATAGCGTCGTCAAGGTCTCGGCAGCGATGTATTTGCGGTGCGCTTCGATTGCATCCCTCAACTTTGCAGACTCGGTACCCGTATAAAGAGCGATCCGATCCTCCATCTCAAGCCCCGTGTTCTTGCGATGTTCCTGAATCTGGCGAATCACGTCGCGCACCATACCCTCCGCAGCTAGTTCCGGAGTGATGCGGGCGTCGATGGCTACTTGCGTTCCCTTGTCCACTACTCCGGCCCAGCCTTCTGGAGCAATATGTTCGATGGTGACATCTGCGGTTTCCAACATCACCCCCAGAAGCTCAAAAGTTCCCGATCGCAGTTGCTCTGTTGCCTTCGCCAGATCGACCGTTGCGAATGCGATTTCCGCTTCCTTGAACTTCGCGCCGAACTTCGCCGCTGCGGTTTTCTTGTTAAGTTTCGCCGATATCTTGAGCAACGGTTCAGTCGATTCATGAAGCGTGACTTTCTTGACGTTCAATTCTTCGAGGATCTGATCCGAGAATCGCTGCACTGCTCGACGGTCGGCATCGTTGGCAGGCTGCACCTTCAACTCTGCCAAAGGCTGGCGAACCTTTTGCTTGGCCACATTTCGCGCCGAGCCACCCAGCGAAACCAGTCGCAACAACGCATCCATATCCGTCGATAATTGCTCATCGCTGAGTGTGGGATCGGGAACCGGATAATCGCACAGATGGATACTCTCCACATCGCTGGTCGTGCGCAGGTTTTGCCAGATCGTTTCGGTGATGAATGGAATCACCGGTGCGCAGAGCTTGCAGATCGTCGTTAGCACCGTATAGAGCGTCTGATAGGCTGTAAGTTTCTCGCTGTCCTGCTCGCTCTTTTGGAAGCGGCGGCGATTTCGGCGGATGTACCAGTTGCTGAGCCGATCATCGAGAAACCGTTCCAGTTCAAGGCAGAAGGCCATTACGTTGTAAGTGCTATACGCCTCGTGCGCCTTCTGGATCAAGGCTTGTAAATCCGACAGAATCCAGCGATCGATGTCGGGTCGATCTTTGACGTGTACCTGCGGGGCAGCGGGGTCGAAGTTATCCAATCTGGCGTAGTTGCAGAGGAACGCATACGAATTCCACAGTTTCAAAATGAACCGGGCGCGAACCTCATCGGTCGTCTCCGGGCCAAAGTTGATGTTCGAGGCCGGGTTGTGCCGGCAATACATCCAACGAATCACATCCGCGCCGATCGGCTTGTATTTCGCGGCCAGTTTCCGCAAATTGCGACCCTTGATCTGGACCTGTTCCTCACGATCACTGAGATAGCCTTTCGGTAACCCTGCAAGCGCCTTCTTGCTGTCTTCGTTCGGTTCCAGGATGTGGAACAGTTCGTAGCCCTCGCCCGCTGCACCGTTGAATTCGATCGAGTTTCCTTCGCTCTTGTGCATTTCCTTGCCAAACTGATCGCGCACCGTGGCGAAGCCAAGCAGGGTTTTGAACGGTGGTTTGCCATCGCTCATCATCGTGCTCAGCGCCAACAGCGCGTAAAACCAGTTGCGGAACTGGCCCGGAAAACTCTCGGTGATGAAGTCCGCTGGATACCACGCTTCCCAGTATTTCCGGTCGGTGTTAAATTTCATCGTTGAGAAGGCAACGATGCCGGCATCCAGCCAGGGATTGCCGACATCCGGCATGCGCGACATCACATTGCCGGTCTTCGGGTTGCGGATCTTGATGTGATCTACCCACGGTCGATGGGGCGTGTTTCCCTCGAACTCTTTCCAACCTTCGACCGCGCGCTCTTTCAACTCCTCGCGCGAGCCAATCACTTCAAAGTCGCCGGTTTTGTCATCGACCCAGATCGGTAGCGCCAGACCCCAGAAGCGTTTCTTCGAGATCATCCAGTCGCCCATGTTCTGGAGCCAGTCCAGCTCGCGCGCCTGCCCGTTGACTGATTCCGGTAAGAATGTGACCTTCTTCACCACCTCCATGATGTCGTTGCGCCACGACATGTTGATGAACCATTCATCGACGAGCCGAAACAGCAACTCCGTCTTACAGCGCCAGCAATGTGGATATTTGTGGACATAGCGCTCGATCGTGAAGAGGCGATCTTTGGCTTTCAGGCCCTCGAAAACCTTGTCTGCCGTCGTGGGATCGACCGCCGAGGCTCCGCTTAGATCGCCGAAACCGGGGAGAAAGCAGCCGGTGTCGTCCAGTGGTGCTACCGGTGGGATGCCATGTTCCTTGCCGAGCATGAAGTCGGCCTGCCCGCAACCCGGCGCGATATGAACAATGCCCGTACCTTCGGTCTCGCCCACATCCTTCCACGGGATGATGCGATGAGATGCCGCTGCGCTGACCTTCGGTGCCCATTTCAGATTCTCGACGACCTTGCAAACTTCCTCCGGGTAGCCGAAGGGATGCTGTTGCGCGGGAACTTCATCGAAGGGACCGGTGTAGGTCCAGCCTAGCATATCGGCACCCTTGACTTCGCCGACGATCTCAAAGGGTTCCTTGCCGGCTTTCTCCTTGAACATCTGCTCGATGGTGTGCGAATGCGGGATACCGTCGATCCACTCGCGTTTCGACTTCTTGCCTGGGGTTGCTTCGGCCTCGGACTCGCCTTCCTCGCCGCCGGAAGAAGATTCCATGCGATTGAATTTGAACGCACCCTTGGCGATGTAATAGATCTCACCCTTGAGTTTCACTTTCAGATAGGTCAAATCGGGGTTAACTGCTGCGCCGACGTTGCTGGTCAAGGTCCAGGGTGTGGTGGTCCAGACGAGGAGGTTTTCGCCCGGTCGATCTGTGAGCGGAAACTTCACGAAGACCGAACGATGGTCGATCAGCTTGTAACCTTCCGCTTTTTCCATGTTCGCTGATGCCGACACCACATCGGCCGCACCAGGGCATGGCATCATAACCGCGATAGATCAAGTTGCGATGATGGCACTTCTTCAGAAACGACCAGATGGTGTAGTTATTCTCCTCGGACATAGTGAAATACGACTTGCGCTGGTCTGGCGTTTTGGCCCAATCCTCATCGGTAACGTCGAGGTCCATCCAATAGCCGAGCCTGATCGATTGATTGGTCTGAATGCGGGCGAACTTATCGACCCGGTCCTTGCACATCTGCACGAACTGGGCAATGGAAGCCACGCGGTTTCCGGGTACGAGGTTCTCGATGTCGCGTTTCGATTCCATCCGAACGCCGCTGTCTTTGAGTTGTTTTTCAACCTCGACCTCGACCCACAACCCCTGACAGTCGAAGCCTTGCTGATAGCGCAATTCATGGCCGGTCATGGCGAAATAGCGCTGGTAGACATCCTTGTACGTCCGGCCCCAGGCATGATGCACGCCCATCGGATTGTTGGCAGTGATGGGACCATCGAGAAACGACCATTTCGTCTTGCCGCGATTCTTTTCGCAGAGTTTGGCAAAGGCGTCAATCTTCTGCCAGAAATCGAGAACGAGCTGTTCTTGCGCGGGGAAATCGACTTGCGTTTCAACCTTGTCAAACGGCATAGCAACGAACCTCGGAGGAAGCATACGATGGGAATCAGTTTATGAAAGGACAGTTCCGAGAGGCAGAGGATCGGAGAGAAGCAAGAAACGAAGAGATCATTACGTCGACCGATATTGCTTTATGCCAGGACTTCTACAGGAATATCAGAGAACGCAGCAAGCCGATGATCGTTCGTCAAAAAGCGATCGCACCCCGCTTGCCCTGCGGCAGCCAAGTGCAGTGAATCACCCAATTTGAAGTTGTGCGTGGCCCGGACAATCCCACCTGGCAATCGAATGGTGGAAGCGTTCTAGGTAAACGGCCGGCTGCCCCACCCTCATGACCGCGAAGCGGTACCAGGGAGGGGATATTCCTGTCTGCCATCGCCCATCGTCAGATGGGTCATTTTCGGCCCAAACTCACTTGATAATTGAATGTATGTACACTATTATAGAGGATGATGTGGTTATGCGAACCTGGGGGTGTCTCTCACGCTCAACCCCCGGCTAACTGCTTGACGCACCGACGAAGTTCTTTGGTGAATCCCATGCTACAAATTGCTACAAAAATTGGGTTGCACAGCAATGAACGAAAATACGAGCTAACGAATATGCAAATGTCGTGCTACAAATTGCTACAAAAATTGAGACTTCCGCTCTGGTGCCAGCGAGATGTTTACCCGACGTTACACGGTTGCGGCCGGATCCCAGCGAAATTCGATGGTGCCGGACCAGGTTTCGCCCGGTGCGAGTGTTTTCCAGCCCGCATCGATTCCTCGTTCCTGGAGATTGACCGCATCGGTTGCGCAGTATACGGCTCAATGCAGATCGCCTGCCGATGAGGAGGGGTGAACAGCACCGATTCCCGGAAATCGATCGTTGTCCAAAGTTGCACTGCTCCGGGATATTCGTCGTGTCCCAGTTGCGCCCGCAACAGCAAACCGTCCTGTCGTTGGGTGATGCAACCCAGATCGCCGTACAAGGTATCCAGTTGCGCCGATCCCACAGTACGAGGCCGATTCCAGTTCAGGGAATCGGGTACTGCTTGCAGTTGGCCCGTCGGGAGATTATCCACCGATTCCCATATCGAGCGCGCTGGGGCGTGCAGCCGATAGCGGCTAATATCGGCGTCCGCGCAGGGGAACCGCAAATAAGGGTGAAAGCCCAGTCCAAAGGGTAACGCTTGCGTGCCGAGGTTCCGAACGCGGGATTCCAACTGAAGAGCGTTGTCGCTGAGTCGATAAATGATGGTCAGGACATAATCTTCCGGCCAGAGCGACGTCGTTTCGGGAGCATCCTTGGAAGGCTGAAAGTCCGCGTGAATCCAGGCATTGTCGGCCTCGACTTGATAGCCGAAAACGCGCCACGAATGGCGGGGCGAGAAGCCGTGAATCGCGTTTTTCTTCGTGGAATCGTTGAGCGGTAATCGATATTCCTTGCCGCGATCGCGGTAGACGCCGTCGCGAATGCGATTCGGGAAGGGGAACAGAATGGGGATGCCGCTGCGCGTGGGAACGGGATTGGTTTCCCATTCGGGAGTGTGATAGAGAAGTTCATGCGATCCCGATTCGGTCTTCACGCACCAACGCAAACAGTTGAAGCCGAAAGCAGGCCAAAACTCGGCCAAAGTCCCGGTGGAATCTCGTCGCAGGGAATAGACCGTGTCGACGATTTGGCCGACGGTGCGCTCAGCGGTTTCGATGTGATACAACATTTAAGATCCCCTTGTGGGAGTTCAATCGGGGCGCGGATGCGGGCGCGGGGCGCGGCAAATGCAAATACATTGACTGTCTTATCGCGCCCGCGCCCCGAATCCCGTGTTTTATCCTATTCACCGAGGAAACAACTGTGCCAGTGATTCGTGCCGATTCGTTGATCGATCTTTCGCGTTCTCTGTTTCAGGCCGCTGGGGTTCCCGAAGCAGAAGCCGATCGGGTTAGCCGAAGTCTTGTGGATGCCAACCTGTGCGGACATGATTCTCACGGCGTCATGCGCGTGTTGCAATACATCGGCTTACTTCGTGAAGGGAAACTGAACAGCAATGTCCCATTGGAGAAAATCCATGAGACACCGGCGATGTTCAGCGGCGATGCCGGCTGGGGGCTTGGTCAGGTTCAAGCCTATCGCCTTCTCGATATTTTGCTGCCCAAGGCACAAACGCTCGGCATCGCGGCAGGAACCATGCGGCGCTGCGGGCATATCGGCCGGCTCGGTGAATATGCTGAATGGGCAGCGGACCACAACTGCGTTTTGATCGCAACCGTCAATTCGCACGGCTCCGGCCAGCGCGTTGCACCGCCGGGCGGCACGAAGGGCCGGATCAGTACCAATCCGCTTTGCATCGGCGTCTCCCACACCCAGCGATCCTCTCGTACTCGACATCGGAACGAGCGCCTGTGCCGAGGGGAAAGTGCGCGTTTCTTTGCAGAAGGGCGAGAAGGTTCCCGAAGGCTGGCTTCTCGATGCGCAGGGGAAATCGACCACCGACCCCAGCGTCCTTTACAATGAGCCGCGCGGAACACTTCTGCCGTTCGGCGGCCCGCAGGCTTACAAGGGTTTTGGCCTGGGACTGCTGCTCGACGTCCTGGCGGGCGGGCTGTCAGGAGGAGAATGCAGCCGGTCTGAGGCACCGATGACGGGTGTGGGGAATTCGGTCGTCATGGTTTTGTTTGATGCGTCTCATTTCGGCGGCAAGGAACATTTCTTGCGCGAATCGGGCAAGCTTGCCGAGTTTGTCCGGGGAACGCCATGTGCCGAGGGGGTCAAGGAGATCTTGTTGCCGGGCGATCCGGAACGGAAAGCGAAAGCGCAACGGCAACATAGTGGAATCAGTATCCCGGAAGGAACCTGGCAGCAGTTGATCCGACTCTCGGAAGAGCTGGGAGTACCCTGGAAGCAGAACTGAATCCCTGTGGACGAATCAATAATCTTATATGTGTATTTGTGAAGGGTGCTCGCGCGAATTTTGAAGTTGCGCACATGAAAAACCCGAGGGAAACCGAAGGCATTGGGAGCCCGCAGCGCAAGCAAGGCAGAACTCCTTCCCTTGCTTGCGCTGCGGGCTCCCATCGTCCTTTCGGACGCTTTCAACTATCGCCAAGCACGGGGCGAGGTTGCGGGGCGGTCCCATTGCACCACCCCACAGCTTCACCGAGGTCCGGCCAGACCCGGCAAATCGAAGCCGCGCCCATCCTTGAGCATCTGTTGTTTCGCCTGCGTAACCTGGCCGAGTCCGTGAATCTTGATGAAGCCTTGCGCTGCGGCTTGATCGTAATCGCTGCCTGCGTCGTAGGTTGCGAGCTTCTTGCTGTACAAGCTAAAGTCGCTCTTTCTACCCACGACGGTTGCCTTGCCCTTGAACAGCTTCACGCGGACCACACCGCTGACAAAGCGCTGATTGCTGGCGACAAAAGCAAATAGATCATAGTGCAAGCCGGAAAACCACAGGCCGTTGTAAACGAGGTCGGCATATTCTTGCGAGACGAAGGTCTTGAAACGCACCGCCTGTTTGCTCAGGCAGAGACATTCCAGTTCCCGGTGCGCTTCGTGCAGCACCACTGCTGCGGGGGCTTCGTATAGTTCGCGCGATTTGATGCCGACCAAACGATTCTCGACGTGATCGATCCGTCCAACCCCATGTTTGCCGGCGATGACATTGAGTTGTTCCAGAATCGCCACGCCGTCCAGTTCGTGACCGTTCAGCCCGACCGGAATACCGGCACGGAACTCGATCTCGATGTATTCGGGTTCGTTGGGGGCCTTGAGCGGATCGACCGTCCAGGCAAACGCATCCGCGGGCGGTTCATCCCACGGATCTTCCAGGACACCGGCCTCGGCGGATCGACCAAACAGATTTTGATCGATGCTATAGGGACTTTCCGGCTTGGCTTCGACGTAGATATTGTGTTCTTTGGCATACTTGAGCGAATCGGGCCGGGTCATGCTCCATTCCCGGACCGGGGCGACGATTTTCAGTTTGGGATCGAGTGTTTGGAAAGTTACGTCGAAGCGAACCTGATCGTTGCCTTTGCCGGTGCAGCCGTGCGCTACGGCGTGGGCTTTGTGTTCATGCGCGGCATCGACCATCAACTTGGCAATCAATGGCCGGCCCAGCGCCGTCGCCAGTGGGTATTTACCCTCATAGACCGCACCGGCCATGAGCGCGGGGAAGACGAAATGATCGACAAACAGTCGGCGGGCGTCGATGGCAATGGCCTCGACCGCTCCGGTTTTGAGCGCTTTTTGCCGAATCTTTTCGATATCCTCGCCCTGACCGAGATCGACGGTGAAAGTGACGACATCGTAGCCGTACTTCTCCTTGATCCAGGGAACCATCACCGAGGTATCGAGGCCGCCCGAATAGGCCAAAATGATCTTTTCCGCCACGTTAGTTCTCGCGAGTCTGTAAGGAGGGAGTAACCACATTCTCTTGGGGCCGTAGCGGCGGCTTCCAGCCGCCGAGAGGTTGCAGACGGCGGCTGGAAGCCGCCGCTTCGACGATGCCCCCAGAGAAGTTGGCTGCACCCTGTAAGGAGTCCAAAGTCCAATATATGAGTGGTTTTATCGAAGACAGAAAACTATTCTCCTCATCCCTCATTTTTGACCGAAGATCGGCCGGCCATTGATGTCTAAGCTTCCTGGACTGTGCATCTTTCCAAAGACCAAGAAAAAGGAAAAAACGATCTAAACTGGCTAAAGCAAACCAACGATAAGGTTTAAGTAAGGCGAATTTGGGCCATTGAATGTGAAACAGCAGTTTGGGAAATTCACGCCATGATCAATCCCGGTCAACTGAGGGAGTCGGCAGCAGAATTATCGCGGGTTGCTCTGAGTTCAAACAGCAGGAAATTGCTCAATGCAATGTTCTCTGTTTTACCCGCCCGTCGTTATTTGCTCGCAGCGGCGTTGGCGTTGCTGGTTTTGGCAGCACTATTTGCACGCAGCATGTCTCGTTTCTTCGATCTGGACGAACATCAGTTCACAGCCCCCGGCGTGTTGTTGCAGGACGGGTTATTGCCCTACGCGGATTACCCCTATTTCCACATGCCCAATCTGATCTACATTTACGGCGGGCTAATGTCGGTTACGTCTTACAAGCTCTTTGCAGCCCGACTCGTTTCTGTGTTTTGCGGATGGGTTACCATTATCTTGTTGTTTCGGGTGGGCTGGAAGCTGTTTGCAGATCAACGCATAAGTACACGTTGGTGGATTGCCGGCGGGTTGTCTGTGATCTTCCTGTGCTGCCGGCTCTTTACGTATACGAACGGCTGGGCCTGGAATCACGATTCCGCCGTGGTGTGCGCTCTTGGTGCGTTTATGCTGCACATTCGCGGACTGAAACAGGCGAAGATCTGGCCATTTGCCTGTGCCGGCTTGCTTGTGGGTTTGGCGATCGGCATTCGCCTGAGCTTTGGGTTGATCGGAGTCCCCTTCGCGCTTTCGCTCTTGTGCGGGCGATCTTCACTTTCGTCCCGCCGGCGCTGCCTGGGTCTGGGTGTTGCCGTATTGGCAGCATGTATCAGTTTGGTTCCCGTCTTGATCCCGATGTGGATCAATCAAGAAGCCTTCTTCTTCGGAAACCTTGGATATGCCCGACTCAATACGATCTTCTATTCCCACATCGAATCGCCGGCCATGAATACCGTCGCCAAACTATTGCACGGTTTACAGGTGGCGTTTTCGGATCCCGGTAACGCCGTTCTGGTTTTGCTCGCAACCTATACGCTCGGCTATCGCATGTGGCGACTGCGAGCCTGGACGGGCGCGTACGGCAACGAGCTCCTACTGATTCTCGGCTTATTGCCCGCATTACTGGTCGGCTGCTGGGGACCGACGCCCACACAATACCAGTACTACTACATGCTCTTGCCGTTCATGGTGTTGGGGATTTTTTACACTCTCGCCAGCGAGGCTCCCGCATGTCTGGAAGGCAAGACATTCCGAGACGTCCTGAGCGGTGCCGTATTGCTCGTTGGATTGAGCGGAATACCGCGCTGGTACTGGACCATCATTTATCTGCCGACTCCTCAGCGCTGGGTGCCGATACAAGTCCATCAGGTGGGAGAATGGGTCCGCGCCAACACGCCGAAAGGAGCACGTGTACTGACGATTGACCCCCTCGTTCCATGCGAAGGTGGACGGCAGGTTTACCCCGAATATGCCATTGGACGGTTTATGATGCACGTCGGACCATACATGACATCGGAAGAACGACATCGCCATCGGATCGCATGGGGCGAAGAGCTTGAGCGATTGCTGGTAGAACAACCACCGGAGGCGATTCTAATCGATGGTCGCGTGCTATTCATGGTCCCGGAATTTGTTCGATATACCCAAAGCAACGGCTTTCGATTACTTGAGTCGCCGGATAAAAGTTTTCAACTCTGGGTCCGAACGTCGGCCAGATATTGATGAGGCAAAAGACTTGATGAGGCAAAAGACTTGAAACACTGCGCAGATTCGCGTACTATACAAGAGGATACTATCAGGCGTGTTTGCGGTAGAAAGCTGTGGAGGTTGTGTCATGCACTGCGCTGTTCTTCTATGGTTGGTCAGGATTTGCACAATTTGATCGACTGGAAAACGCCGAGCGTTAAGCGAACCCGTTGCGATTAGAATGAATGAAGGCGGCCCCATGTGCTGCGTTTCCGGTTTGAGGTCCATACACCAACAAGATGCAGTTTCTACTCACCAATGATGATGGTATCGATTCCCCCGGCTTGAAGGCGTTATTGGATGCGGCGGCCGAATTGGGTGAAGTCGGCCTGGTTGCTCCTGCGAGTCCGCAATCGGGTTGTAGTCATCAAGTAACCACGCATCGCGCGGTGCGCGTTGATCCCCGAGGTCCGGGGCGATTCGCAATTCACGGCACGCCGGCGGATTGCGTGCGTATTGGCCTGGATCGTTTGATGCCGCAGACGAATTGGGTTCTCTCCGGTATCAATCACGGCGGCAATCTTGGGGCGGATGTTCATTATTCCGGAACGGTCGCCGCAGTACGCGAAGCGGTTCTGCACGGCCGGCCCGGCATTGCTTTCTCCCATTTTCGCGCTCGCGACCGCGAATACGATTGGGATCGGGCAAGTCGGCTGACGGAAAAAGTGCTGCGCGAATTGCTGTCCCGAAACTGGGAAGTGGGCACTTTCTGGAACGTGAATTTCCCGCATCTGTTACCGGATGCGCTGGATCCGGAGCTTGTTTTTTGCAAACTGGATCCCACACCTTTACCGTTGAGCTTTCGCCATGAGGAAGATTCCTTTCATTACAACGGTGATTACCATGCTCGTGTGCGCGAACCCAATTGCGATGTCGATGTCTGTTTTGGTGGAGACATCGCCATCACCTTGCTTCGCATGCCATGATTCTCCCGAAACCTCGCGAAGGGTTCGCCGTTCAGCGCAATCTGTATCGAACTTGCTGGGTGCATTGTTGTCGAAGTAACGATAGCGATCGTATTGGATTCACGACGATCACTGGCACCTTGCGTCGCAAGAAGAAGAGGCGTTCGACCCAACCGAGGAAGATGAATTGCCACGTCCCTGTGTGCGCCGAATTGGCCATCGGATCCCTCCTCATGGCTTGCCTATGAAGGCCCCGTCAAACGCATCGTTGTTTCACCGAGCCGAATGAGCATCCTCGGTTGATCTTACTTTCGATGCCGTCTTGACGAGAACCGCATCCCCCTGAAAGCGAGGTCGTTTATACGCCCTCGCACGTTCGCGTGTCAAGATTCAACTTGCCGAAAAAGGAACGTCCGCGAACCATTCTTCACACACTTTGGTAAACTGCGTGAACCGAATTCTACCCAGATTTCCGGCCCAGCCTCAATCTGCGATTCCCAAAAAATCATTTCCTTTGTCCCAAATTGTTGAAAGTAGTTTTTCATGCCGGGAGCATAGAAAAGATAAGCTGTGGTTGAAAATGACTTGTTATTTCATTCCTGCCCAAAAATACTAGGTTCATTTTTCAGTTTCTATCATAATTCATTTTACGTAAGTACAATACCAGTAAAGAGAAATGGCGATATTCCACTTGCATTCAAATCTCGTCGCATTAGAATACAAGACGAAAAAAATGCTGGGGCACTAAGTTCAATATCTTCTCCATTTCCTTCCTTCCTTCTTCATCAATGTTGAAGGACGAGACGGAATACAGAGGCTGGAGAAGAGATGGTAATCCCGGCAAAACTTACCGCTCGAACGGAACGAGAGGCCCGTGATCATGCCGGTGTTAGCTTTGGAGCCGTTTGTTTACCCCGAAGAGCTGTTTGGGGAATCCGTTTTCCCCAAACACGATGACGCGCGGTGGTGGGTACTCCACACGCGGCCCCGATCTGAAAAGGCTCTTGCGCGCGATGCTGGTCGATGAATCTCTCCTTTTTCCTCCCCCTCCAGGAACGCCGCACCCGTTCCGGAAACAGAGTACAGACTTCGCACTTACCCTTGTTCCCGGGATACTTGTTTTTCCGCGGCGATCCCGACTCTCGTCTCAAAACATTGGAAACCAAACTCGTAGCCCAGTGTCTCCCGGTAACGGATCAGACTCGACTTCAGACCGAATTGAGCCGGGTCCATCGGCTCATGAAGGGCGAAGTCCCGATGACCCTGGAGAATCATCTCCAGTCTGGAACGCCGGTGCAGATCACCGAAGGCACCTTCGCCGGTCTGACCGGGAAGTTACTCAGGCGTGGAACTCGATATTGCTTCGTCGTTGAAGTCGAGATTCTGCGCCAAGGGGTTTCCATTGAAGTGGATCGCGGTTCATTCCGCGTCTTGTAAGGATTGGGACGAAGTTGGAACCGCGCTGAGTTTCGCGAAGTTGCGCTCTTATCGGCGACAACTTCAATGATCTGTCTGCTTCCAACGACCTCTCCACGATTTTTTATTTTCCCCAAGGAGTGCATGGATGCAACACCGGATCGTCTCCACAGCCGCTGTTTGGCACTGGACGAATTCGGTGGGGTTCCTCGTAGGGTTGAATCCCACGGGGACGAAGTCCGCGCGAATTTCCGTTGAACGGGGCACGGCGTGCGGGGGGCGGGGCGCGATAAGACAAGAACAGCTTCTGGATCTTCGTATTTCGCTCGCGGCATCCAGCCTCCGATGCGCTATTCCTCAACAAAGAAAACTATGGCCACAGAAACTCTCGTCCACCGTAGCGAAATGACGTTGCGGCCTGCGCCGTCCAAAAATGGCGGCACTCGAACGCTGTTGCCGCCTCCGCTGGTTCACGTGCAGACCGGATCGCCCAGCCAGCCGTTGACGGTGTTGAATCTGCTGCTCTGTTTGCGCCGGCGCTGGCGGGGAGCGTTTAGCTGGGGGTTGTTGGTTGGTCTACTCACCGCACTATCGATCGTGATTTTCCTTCCCCCTGCCAAGCCAAGCGCTTTCTCGAAAGTCTACTTTCCACCCAATCCCAACAGATCCTTGCTCGGCAATCAGGACATACCGCTCAATTCGCAAACGCAGAAAGAATTGCTGTTGAGCAGCAAGATCCTCGATCAGGTTTTGAAGCTGCCGGAAGTCGCTGAACTACCGAGTGTCCTGGAGAAGCCGAACCCGAAACGATGGCTTTCCAGCGAACTTCATCTCGATTTCCCGACCGGCTCGGAGATCATGCGCATAACGCTTTATGGCGATCGCCCCGACGATCTCGTCGCGATCGTGGACGCCGTGACGATCACCTATTTGAACACGGTCGGCAACGACTCGTCCAGCCAGCGCGAGAAACAACTGGCGCACTATGAATCGCTGTATCAGAAATCGAAGGAAGAGTTCGATCAACTGTACTCCGAGATGGTGAAGAAAGGCTCCTCGGTCGGCTCGACCGATTCCAAAACGATTGCAACACAGATTCAACTGGTTGCCGATCAACTCAAAGCCAAGTGCAGTGAGGGAAATGTCCTGGCCAAGCGACTCGATGAATTAACCCGCGACGTGGAGGCCGCCAAGAAAAGGCTGGACCATCCCATCGATCGCAAAGATCCCATTTTTGAAAGCTTGCTGGCAACGGATAGCGAAATTGTCGCCTTGCAGTCGGAGCGCCGAGCGGTCGAGAAAAAACGCGATGCCGATCTGCCTTTCCTGGCTCCGGATCATCCGGATCGGAAAAAACATCAGACCCATCTCGAAAGGGTACAAAAGCAAGTGGATGCCCGGATCGGTGAGTTGCGTCCGGCGATCGAGGGCAGAGTCAAGGAGAAACTGCGAGTCGATCTGGAAAGACTGGAGTTGGATGCGGGCCGGGCGCAAACCCAGGATCGATTCGTAAAGGAAGAGATCAAGCAACTCGAAGCCGAATCGACCCGCCTCAATAATGCCGTGGCCAGCGTGGAGGGAAAGCGTCCGGAACTTCAGGACAAAGAAAACGAAGTCAATCGCTACAAAGGATTGATGCAGCGCCTCAAGAATGAACTCGATTCTCCCTTTCGAGGCGAAGTTCTCGAAGCGGGAACCTTGATCATTCCCAATGAAACCAATCGCCGTATCCGCATCGGTGCGCTCGGCTTTGTCGCGGTGTTCGGGCTGGTGATCGTGGGATTCGCATTCCGGGAATATCGAGCCCACCGCATTGCTTCGACCGATGACGTTTCCCAGCATCTGGGCTTGCAGGTGATGGGAACGGTTCCAAACCACACCCGGCCCGCTCCGAAGGCGACTTCTCCCGGATCGGGGGAACTTCGCTGGGAAAACCTGCTCAACGAATCGGTCGATTCCACGCGAACGCTTTTGATGCACACCGCGGACACCCAGGGACTTCGCCGGATTTTGATCGCCAGCGCCGTCAGCAACGAAGGGAAGACTTCGGTGGCCGAGCAACTGGCCCGAAGCTTGGCTCGCGCGGGCAGGAAGGTCATTTTGATCGATGGCGATTTGCGATCGCCCTGTCTGCATAAGCTCTTTGAACTACCGAACCTGCAGGGCGTCTGCGAGTATCTGCGCGGTGAGGTGCCAACGAATGCTATCGTCCACCCGACGGCAACGCCGAACTTGTCCGTCATCACGACCGGAGTGTGCGAGGCCCAGGCAATCCAACAACTCTCGATGGATGGCTTCCACACGTTGCTCGAAGATCTCCGTAACGATGCCGATTTTATCCTGATCGATTCCAGCCCAGTGCTTCCGGTGGCCGATGCGCTGCTCATGGCTCGTCATGTGGATGGAGTTCTAATGTCGCTGATGTGCGATGTCAGCCAGATTGACCGTATACACATGGCGATCCAAAGACTTCATGGCATCGGCGCACACCTGATTGGAGCCATCGTCAATGGCTTGGTGCAAGACACGTACGGATACAGCACTGAAACGGCCTCGAACAACTAGAAGGTAAAAAGCAGAGGAGCATAAAGGCGGAGTGGCGGGGAACCTTGCTCTCCAGATCATGGCATGCCGTTTCTCCCTTGCTCCCCCGCTTCATCCGCCCGACCCCCCCCGACTCTCCCCCGAATTCCCCCCTCGACTCTCATCCCGTAGGCTTTTTTCCGTTCCTCCGATTGCCGAGAAGGACGATTCGTATGTCGCCGCAGATGCAAACTTTGGAGCCTCTTCCCGAGACCGGGCCGGTGTATTCATCGAAAGTGGCGGAATCGCTTGGGCCTCCGTCCCTGGTTATCAGCGCGCCCAGTCCCGGTAAAAGGTTCCCTTCAGCCGAGCTGGTACAGGGCCGGGAAGTGCGTATTCGATATTTGGTTTGCTTCGATGCTGCTGGTAATCCTGGGGCCGATCATTCTGCTGTGCGGGATTCTGGTGAGGCTAACATCCTCAGGACCGGCGATTTATTCGCAAACGCGGTTCGGACGGGGTGGTAGACCGTTCCGCATTTACAAGTTGCGCTCGATGGCCCACAACTGCGAGAAGGCATCAGGCGCTCGATGGGCAACGCACAACGATCCGCGGGTGACGAAAATCGGTCGGCTACTGCGGATCACCCATCTGGATGAATTGCCGCAGTTATGGAATGTCATGAAGGGAGATATGAGTCTGGTTGGTCCACGTCCGGAACGCCCCGAATTCATACCGGTATTGGAAGCCGCGATCCCCAATTATCATCAACGCCTTTCGGTTCGACCGGGTGTGACCGGATTGGCGCAAGTCTATCTCCCGCCGGATACCGGCATCGACAGCGTGAAAACGAAGTTGCTCTACGATCTTGCTTACTTGCGTCACCTGAGTTTGTGGCTCGACCTCCGACTGATTGTGGCAACACCATTACAGGCGGTGGGAGTGCCGCCCGTGCTGGTTCGCTGGATATTCTGGCTGCCGGCACCCGAAGAAATCTCAAGCGAACAAACTTAGACAGTGTTCAGTGTTCAGTATTCAGTGTTCAGTTAAGAACATTCGCGTTTTGATCTCGTATCCGTAGGTCATTAACTGAACACTGAACACCGAACACCGAACACTGATATGCCTGAGCCAAACATCCTCTTCGTGACTCACCGCGTTCCCTATCCTCCGGATAAGGGCGATCGCATCCGCACGCTTCACCAGTTGAAGTTTTTGTCGCGGTTGGGCAAAGTTCATCTCGCCTGCCTCGCCGATGAACCGGTTCCCGCAGCAACTTTGGATGTCCTTCAGCGGTATTGCGAGCGAATCACTTGTGCAAACGTCTCCGGTATGCGCTGGGTGCGCGGAGTATCATCGTTCTTGTTGGGCGGCACAATCACCGAAGGTGCCTTCCATTCGCCGCACCTGATGCGCACCCTGTGCGATGGGGGTCGGAAATCCGATTCGATGCAGCGCTGGCATCATCTTCCAGCGTGGCACCGTACCTTCAACTGCCGGAATTGCGTCCGGTTCCCGCCGTCGTGGACCTTATTGATGTCGATAGTCAAAAATGGTTCGACTACGCCGAGCAATCGTCGCCGCCGAGGTCGTGGTTATATCGAACGGAAGGTCGTCGGCTGCGTCGGGCCGAACAAGCCCTGACGAAATGGGCCAGGGCCACCACGTTCGTCAGCGACGGCGAGACCTTGCTGTTTCGGAAGTTTTGTTGCACCGGACGAGTCGAGACCGTTCGCAACGGCGTCGATCTCGACTATTTTCAGCCGATGCCGGCGTCGGAGCCTGAGAACGGTTGTGTTTTTGTCGGCGCGCTTGACTATCGGCCCAATGTCGATGCCGCGTGCTGGTTTTGCCAAGAAGTTTGGCCGGGAATTCGAAAGGGCAGACCGGATGCCCGTTTTCGCCTGGTCGGACGGCAACCCACGAAAACCGTTCAGGGATTGGGCAAAATAGCCGGAGTGGAGGTCATCGGACAAGTAGCCGACGTGCGGCCGTATATAATGAATGCCGCCGTCGTGGTGGCACCGTTGCGAATCGCGCGCGGCCTGCAAAACAAGGTACTCGAAGCCCTGGCGATGGGCAAAACCGTTGTGGCTTCACCACCGGCGCTTGCCGGTTTTCAAGATGGAACTGAAGTCCCAGCGGTTGAGGCAACACACCCTGCCGATTGGGTAAACATTGTGTCTCAGCTACTGGATAATCCCGACGAACGCCGGGACCGGGGTCAAGCGGGCCGCCGGTATGCCCTGACTTATCACGATTGGAATTCGTGTCTGGAACCGCTGTTCGAGTTGCTAGGTCTGGTGGACTCCGCAATGCTCGGAGCCAGTTCGTGAATGATTCCACTCCGACCATACTCACGCGCTGCCACTATGCCTGGATTACCATCGCCTTCATTCTGTTTGTCGTGTATGGCAGCCTGGTGCCTCTGGAAGCTCGGCCGCTTTCCTGGTCCGATGCGTGTACCCGATACCAGGAGGCCATGACGCGCGGGGTGTCGTTTGAATCCCGCTCGGACTGGCTGGCAAACATCTTGCTCTTCATCCCACTCGGATTTGTGGGAATGGCAGCCTTCAGTGTGGACCGTCGGGAAGTATCGCCCCTGGCCATAATCGGGGCGATCGCCGGGTGTGTGCTGCTCAGTTCAGCGATCGAGTTTCTGCAACTTTGGTTTCCTTCCCGGTACACGTCCGTCAACGATATTGTCGCGGAGACGTTCGGCGGGATTATCGGCGTCGGCATCTGGATGGTTGGGGGACCATGTATCACCAGCTACATTCGCGCGTTGTGGTCGATGCAAGGTGCTGGGAGTACTACCGCCAGATGGATTCCCGGTTATTTGATTCTGTTGGTTCTCGTCAATGGCATGCCGTTTGATCTCACTCTTAGCCCCGGCGAACTGAAGCAGAAATATAAGCAAGGCCGTGTGATTCTAGCGCCGTTTACCATGGTGCGAACCGAGAAGGCTCCCAATGGCGAACCACTCGATCTGGTGCAGAAAGCCATAGTCAACGTCTACTATTTCTTGCCCGCCGGAGTCTTGCTCGCTGGATTTCGAGGTCGGGCAACCAGCAATCCGTTCCTGATCCTGTGTTTCGGAATCTGCCTGGCGAGTGCGATCGAGGTGATGCAACTATTCATCTACTCGCGCTACTTCGACGTGACCGACATTTTGACAGGGAGTACAGCGGTTTGGCTAGGCTGGGCCTTAATGCGAGCATGGCAACGGGGCGCGATGCGGCACATCGGGTTGCGTTGGATCTTGCTGGCATTATGGTTGGCCGCGCTGGTGTTTATCGACATAGAACCGTTTCATCTTTCAACCGATTCAAATTCGGTGCGGCAACACTGGCGAGACATCAACTGGATTCCGTTTGACGATTACTACCAGGGCAATTATCTCGATTCATTCAAGAGAATGCTCGAGAGATTGTTGTTGTTCGTCCCTCTGGGAGTGCTGTTGCCAGGCAGAACGCTCGCGGTCTTTGGATTGTCGCTGATGATCGTCACGGGAATTGAAGCCGGCAAGCTCTTCTCACTTGATCATGTCCCCAGCGTGAGCAAAGTGATACTGGCGACCATCGCCGCGGTTCTGGGAAAAATCGTAAGTTCGGGAACAAAGCGCGAATAGCAGGACAAGGCGAGCGTCGGGCTTTCCCATCGATACCGGCAACTCGGCAAATGGAGTAAAAGAAAGTGTCTCAGACTGCATCGATCATCGAGGTTTGCCCCACGCACGGGCGTCAACACCTGAGCAGGGCGAGAAAGCCTTGCCGGTGAAAGTGATCGACGCAAGGCCGGCTGGCGATTCATCGATTGGCGCGAGCTGTGGCGCTATCGCGAGTTGCTGCTGTTTTTGATCTGGCGCAACATCAAAGTTCGCTATAAGCAGACCGCGATCGGGGCTGCCTGGGCTTTGCTGCAACCACTGGCCACGATGGGCGCGTTTAGCTTGTTTCTCGGCAAGGCGTTGTCGCAGACAGGGGCCGAGATACCCTATCCGCTCTTCATCTTCGCGGGGCTATTGCCGTGGATGTTCTTTGCCAACGCCGTGCAGTCCGCAACGATGTCCATTGTCGCGAATCATAACCTCATCACCAAAGTCTACTTTCCGCGCCTACTGGTTCCGCTGGGAACGATGGGCGTGTGTGCGATCGATTTTGCGATCTCGGCGATCGTGATGGCTGGGCTGATGCTGGGTTACGGCGTCGCACCAGGCTGGGAGATTCTACTTACCCCCGTGTTGTTACTGCTGCTTTTGATCGGCACTGCCGGGCTTGGCATAATGCTGGCAGCGGTGACGGTCGCCTTCCGCGATTTCCGGCACATCGTCCCGTTCATGGTGCAGATCGGAATGTTTGCGACACCGGCGATTTATCTGCAATCCACGGAGGTTCTAAGCCCCTGGATGCAGGAAATAGCACGGTTCAATCCGCTGCATGGGTTGATTGTGAATTTTCGGGCATCTCTACTGGGCAGCCCCTTCGATCTTCCTGCACTGGCGATTTCCGCAACGCTGTGTCTGGGGTCACTGATGGCAGGCTGTTTTTACTTCCGTCAAGCGGAACGACGGTTTGCGGATATTATCTGAACACAATGAAACAAGCGATCGTCATTGATAATCTCTCCAAGTGTTACCAGCTGGGAACGCGCTCGCGCGCAGACCAGACGATTCCCGAAGCGATTTCCAATCGACTCAAGGGCGCTTGGAATCGATTTCGAGGCCGTCTTTCAAAGGGAAACGATTCCCGATCCGGGGAATTCTGGGCACTTCGCAATGTATCGTTTGAGGTTCATCCCGGCGAAGTGATCGGCATCATCGGGCGCAACGGAGCTGGGAAGAGCACGCTTCTGAAGATCCTCAGTCAAATTGTGGAACCCACGGAAGGCAAGGCCCTGATTCGGGGCCGACTGGGAAGCCTTCTCGAAGTTGGAACGGGTTTTCATCCGGAACTGTCGGGCCGGGAGAACATCTATCTCAACGGCAGTATCCTTGGCATGTCGCGTGCCGAGATTACGCGCAAGTTCGATGAGATCGTGGCATTTTCGGATATTGAAGCCTTTCTCGATACGCCGGTCAAACGCTACTCCAGCGGCATGTACGTTCGGCTCGCGTTTGCGATCGCCGCAAACTTGCAGCCTGAGATTCTGGTTCTGGATGAGGTCTTGGCGGTCGGGGATGCTCAGTTTCAGAAAAAATGTCTCGGCAAAGATGCCGATGTCTCCCGAGATGGCCGAACTGTGTTGTTTGTCAGTCACGACATCTCTGCGATTCGCCGGCTGTGCGGCCGATCGATTCTCATGGAGAAAGGGCAAGTCGTCGCCGTCGGCAACACCGCGGACGTGGCGGCACGATATCTCGATGCCGGGTCCAAGATGGGATTTCCCGCAACACCCATCGACTTGCGATTTGCCGCGCGGACCGGTTCCGGCAATGCGACGTTCGCGGAAGTGATGTGCTACGGCGAGAATTCAAGCGATAATCCGACACTTTACAGCGGTGGGCCATTCAACGCCGTCCTGACCATTCGATCCGAATTTCGGCAGATGGTCGACAGCATCTTGGTCGTTTTGCAGGATCGATCCGGCACGAAGCTGGTCAACGCCGATACGATGCGGCTCGGCAAACCCGTTGAATTGCAGCCTGGAATCAATCGTGTCCGCATTCGAATTGCCGCCGTTGCCGCTCAATCCCGGTATTTACATTTTGGCACTTTGGATGGCCCGCCGGCCGTTCACAGTCTTCGATTCGATCGAAAACGTCTGCGAAGTGGAGATTGAGCCGGCCCGCAACGACGATCGTCCGACACCGAATGCCGACGGCGCGGTTCGCTGCGACTACGAATTGTTCGACGCCTGATGTTTCCGACCCTTCCGGACCTCCAGGGTCAAATTCGCCAATGAGAGTTTATTGATGCGGTATTCGGTCATTATACCTGCTTACAAATGCCAGGCTTATTTGGGAGAGGCGATCGAATCGGTGTTGGCTCAGACCTTGCCTGCCTCGGAGGTTCTGGTCATCGATGACGGCTCGCCCGATGACGGGTATCGAGTGGCGCAGTCGTTTGGGACCAAAGTCAAACTGATTCGACAAACCAATCAGGGTGTTTCCGCAGCAAGAAATACCGGCATTCGCGCCGCAACCGGTGACTGGCTTGCCTTTCTCGATGGCGATGATGTCTGGGAACCGGCCAAGCTGGCTCGAATCGACGAACTGCTCCGTTCCTCGACCCCCGATCACGTTTGCGTTCTGAACGATCGCTATTACCTGTCGGATGGAACTCGTGGAGAGATTGAACCAGCGAACATCGGAGCGTGTCAAGACCGGTTCCATGTCGAAATGCTCAAACAACTCGTTTCGGTTCCCAGTTGTTTTGCGGTTCGTGCCGATGTGGCCGGATGCGTATTGTTTCCGGTCGGGGTTCGCAACGGTGAAGATCAACAGTTTCTGCTGCTGGTCCGACGGCATGGGCGCTTCTTGCATCTTCGGGAGCCGTTGACCGGCTATCGAGTTTGGCCGGGACAGGCATCGGCGGAGGCCAATCATATTCTCATCGGCGTTCGGGTGCGTTCTCATCTGGCGCTGATCGAGCAGCACGCGGATTGGTATTCACCCGAAGAGCGAATGGAGTTAAATTGCCACTTCGGAAATTGCTTGATACTCGCTCATCGAAACGCTTATTGGCGGCGGGATAATGCCCGCGCCCGCGAGTGTCGAGAGCTTTACTACGCGCTTTGCCCAACATCGCCTGCAATCCCTCCCTTATTTGATCGCCCGCTCTATCCGCGCTGGTTGACCTGGATCAAGGATCAAATCGACCGCGTTCGAGGCCGAAGATCACTGAACGCATCTTCATAGTTCGTGGGATACCTATTGTGCAGTTTGGAACGATCCGGTAACTTCGCGGCTTAAATTCCTGAGTCGCCCCTATCCCATTTCTCATCGGGGGTAGTTCATGACCTTCATTGAGCAGTGTCCGAGTCTGAGCGTTATCATCCCGACTTACAATCGGGCCGAGTTTGTGCGTAGCTGCTTGAAAGCCCTGGAAGAATGCGGCGTACCCGATCTCGAAGTAATCGTGGTCGATGACGGCTCGACCGATGATACCAAACATGTCGTGGTGTCGTCGCCGTTGAAACCGCGCTATATCCGGCAAAAAAACGCCGGGCCGGCCGTTGCGCGCAACAACGGTTTCCAGCATAGCCGGGGTCGATTCGTCGGCTTTTTGGATTGCGATGATGAATGGCTTCCGGGAGCACCTGCTCAGGCGCTCGGATTTATGAAACATCATCCCGAAGTGGATGTGTTGTTCGCCGAGGCTCTGCTGGGCAGCCGGGATTCGGGCTTTGCTTCATGGATTGAAATTGCCGGTCAAGGAGCGTTTCAACAATTGCCGCATGAAGTGGTTGAGCCGAACTTTCGCGTCCTGGAGCGCGATGCGTTCTTTCGACGTCTGGCGGAGCGGAATGCCGTGTTCCTCGGCTCGACCATTCTTCGCCGCGAGGCGTTTGAAAACATTGGTTACTTCGATCCGCAACTCTGTGGCGCGGCGGACTGGAACCTCTGGTTGCGCATGGCGGCAACCATGACTTTTGCCTATTGGGATGAGCCTCTGGCGATCTATACCAAGCATCCGGATGGGATGTCCAACGATCAGGAAGGTATGAACAAGGAGTTTTGTCAGGCGCTGAGCAAGTTGCTAAGGCAAGTGGTTTTGACCATCGAACAGCGAAATTGGACGAAATCCCGGCTGCGTCATCACCTGTTTGGCTATGCCTATCGAGCATTTAGCAGGGGTGATTTCAGCGAAGCCCGGCATCGCTTCAGCGACCTGATGTGGTTGAACGGATTTGAACTGCGCGGCTTTCTCTACTGGGTATGTTGTTCCTTACCGTTTGGGATGAATCGGCGCGTGCGTCGCCTCAAACAACGGATCGTGGGAACGAGGCAGGATTCTCACGAAGCATTCGAGATTGCTCCCCGTTCTCGTGCGCTTCTTGCGGATTTGACGGAGAACCGACGGTGAAGGTCTGGATCGTCCTGGTCAACTACAATGGCTGGGCAGACACCCGCAAATGCCTTGCCTCGTTGCGAAGTGTTCGCGCTGTTGCACAAGCAACGGGACGAAACGACGTGGAGGTTGTCCTTGTGGACAACGCTTCGCGGGAAGATCCTCTCAACGAAATTCAATCGGTTGATCCCTGGTGTCATGTCGTCCGCAACGCCGTCAACGGCGGCTGGGCGGGCGGCAACAACACGGGTATCCGCCATGCACTGGCGGGTAATGCGGATCAAATCATTCTCCTCAACAACGACACGACGGTTGCCTCCAACCTTGTCGAGTCGCTCATCCAGGCTGCCCAAGACCACCCGGAATTTGGCATCCTTGGGCCGGTGATTTGCTTCATGGATGACCCGCAGCTGGTACAAACGGACGGGTGCGGGTTCAATCCTCCCGGTTTCAACGGCTTCTTTCGCCGCCAGCCGGTGGTGCTGGGCGATGAACCCAGGATCACTGAAGTCGAGATCGTGAACGGCTGCTGCATGATGATTTCCGCAAAAGCCGTTCGGACCATCGGCTTGATCGATGAGGAATTTTTCCTGATTCACGAGGAGTCCGACTACAGCTTGCGGGCCGGACTGGCTGGGTTTAAGTGCGGTGTGCTGAATCAAGTTTTGGTATGGCACAAAGGTTCCAGCACTTTCAAGGCAACGGGAAGCAGGATCCAGCGTTACTACGATGCCCGGAACCTGTTTCGATTGCTCGACAAGCATGCGGATGACCATCCCACTGGCCGGGGCTGGTTCCGCTCGTTGCCGGCCTATGCGAAGTATGTCTATTATCGCTATTGTCTGGAGCGAGAACAGGGAAATGCCGATTCGGCCGAGGCGGTGGTACAGGGCGTCTACGATGCGCTATCCGGGCGCTATGGAATAATGGAGAATACGAATCGCTGGGGTATCGGCTTGTTGCGAAGAATCTTCGAGATGATGCACTGGCTACGTTCCAAAGAGGGGACTAGCCACAGAGTCACAGAGAAGACAGAAATGCAGATAACCTAACCAAACAAGCGTTTTACCCGCTTTTTTTCCAAGGTTTTCAAAGCAGCCTCCGTCGAAACGAGATCGAAATTATCAAAGAGCGATTGAATCGTTTGAAAATGGTGTTGCAAAAAATCAGACCCGCCTTTGTAACTTTCCAAACGCATCCAATTGCCATGAGGATCGATGATGACTGGCTGAAACTCCTTGTCGATTTCCCCAGTGATCAATTGACGAATCAGCCCGAAAGAGAATGAGCCTTTTGAAAGACCCAATTTGTGCTTCACCGATTGAAAATCCAGAAGGAGGTTGTCTCGTTCTTGTTGGAAGATCAAACGGAGCAACTCATTCTGGAGAGTTATCGTCCCCGTTCCGCCGAATCCAGGACAATAGGTGGAGTCCACGATCCGACATTTTCCTTCCGAAAAGAGAAAATAGCCGTCCGTAGCGAGATAATTCAGAATCGCCTTCATCAGATTATCCTTTGACTAGTTTGGCCGCTTGCCTGTTATTACCGCTCAAGCGATTCATTATTCTATCCTGTTTTCATCGCAAGGGGATTTTTGGGTGCGACTGCTGTTCATCAGTGAAAAACTTTCGTGGCCTCGCCAGGCGGGACACGATGTTCACACCTATTACCTGATGCAATCGCTGGTCCGTTTAGGCCACGATGTTCACCTTGCCACGGTGCGCGAACAAGATCCGCGTGCCATTGAAGGTGCCGATCTGGCCTCGGTCCATCGTCTGACCGGTGAGGATTTTCGGGGTGCATCGGAGCCGTTGCCGCTGTCGAAAATGCAGGAGAAGTTTCGCAACTATTGGGGTGTTCGCCCCGAAATCATTCGTGAGGTTGGCGCACTCGCAAAAGACGTTGCAGCTGACGCCGTGGTCGTGGTCGGCCTGCACGTCTTGCCTTATCTTGGTGCTGTCGAAGGGGCCTTGCGCATCTGGTATGCCGGCGATGAATGGGTCTGGCATCACTGGTCGCAAGTGAAGCTTTTGCGACCTTCTACCTGGGGTGAGCTGAAGCAAGCACTGGTCAAAGGTCTTTACGAGCGGGCTTATCGATCGATTCTCGATCGTGTGTGGATGGTTTCGGACGCAGACCGCAGAGCCTGGCGCTGGGTAACCGGACACAAAGAGGTCGATGTGTTGCCCAACGGTATCGACTGCGAACACTACCGGCCCGGCGATGAGCTGCAAGAAGACCGCAGTTGTGTTTTCTGGGGCAGACTGGACTTCGGGCCGAACGTACAAGCACTTCAATGGTTTTGTCGGAAGGTATGGCCAAGAGTCCGACGCAAGGCACCGGACGCCAAATTCCGCATCTATGGTTTTCAGCCTACCCTTGCGGTTTTGGCAATGGCAGAAGGCAACAACGGTATCGAAATCATCCCTGATTTGCCCGATCTTCGCTCCGAGGTTCGCAAACATCCCGTCGTAGTGCTACCGTTTGTCAGTGGCGGCGGGATCAAGAACAAATTGCTCGAAGCCGCGGCGATGGGCAAGGCTATTCTTTGCACCCCACGAACGGTCCAAGGTTTGAACCCCAAAGATGCAGTGTTACAGAGCAATAGCGCTGCCGGGTGGCGGCGTGCGTTGCTGGAATTGTGGTCCGATGCCGAGCAACGATGCAAAATGGCGGCAATGGCCCGCGCCTGGGTGATGGCGGAGCATACTTGGGAATCGGCAGCTCAAAAAGCGGTTGAATACATGGTTCCAAGTTCCAAGTTCCAAGTTCAAAACCATGATGGTCTTGAACTTGGAACTTGGAACTTGGAACCTGGAACTCAAAAGATCCGATAATGCATCATCTCATATTCATGATCGTTATGACGGGGTTCGGTGTGGTGGGAACTCTCACCATTCACCCGTTTTGCGGCATCGCGATCTACTACCTTTTTGCCGTGCTGCGTCCACAGTTTCTCTGGCAATGGTCGTTGCCGCCGGATACAACCTGGTCGTTCTACATAGCGATCAGCGTGCTGGGGGCGGTTACTCTCTGGCGCATGACCGTTATTTTCGCGCCCCATCGGCAAAAGGGATTTGATACGCCTGGATTCTCCATCGGGCACTGGTTCATGCTGTTGTTCGCGTTTTGGGTGACGGTGACCTGCTTTACCGCCATAAGCGTTCCAACCGCGCTGCCTTTCTATAGCGAGTACAGAAAGATATTTTTGATGTTCTTCGTCTCGACCATGGCGATCGCACGCGTCCGCCAGGTGTGGACTCTCTATATGGTAACGACCTTATCGTTGGTCTACATTGCCTACGAAATCAACGAGATTTATTTCCTGCAAGGCGGTTACATGTATGTCTTCAAGCGCGGCTATTGCGGGCTCGATAACAACGGTGCCGCCTTGATGCTGGCGATGGGCGTGCCCTTATGCCTGTTTGCCTGGGACGGCATTCGCCACTGGTCGCGCTGGGGATTTCTGCTCGCGATTCCTCTGCTGCTGCACGCGGTCCTGACCTCCTATTCGCGCGGTGCAATGTTGTCGCTCTTGCTGTCGATCCCTATTTACCTGGCGCGGTGCCGGCGGCGCGGGCAATTGCTGGTAATCCTTGCCTGCTTGATGGCAATGGTGCCGATTCTGGCGGGAAAGGAAATTCAGGAGCGATTCTTCACGATCGACAATGCCGAACAAGATGAAAGCGCCCAGCTACGCTTCACCAGTTGGGGCATCGCCTGGAGGATGGCTCAGGAGCGTCCGATCTTCGGCTATGGGATTCGCAACTCCAGTCTTTTCACATTCGCCTATGGTGCGGATATGGAAGGGCGCGTCATTCACTCACAGTATCTTCAGATCGCGGCGGATAGCGGCCTGGTCGGCTTATCGGCCTACCTGCTCGCCATCGCTGGGTTCATGTATTGTCTGCGCTGCGTTCGCCATCGGGTCAAAGGACATACCAGTCTATTCTCCTATATCCTCGCCTTCGGGTATCTTTTGGTTTCGGGTCGCTGGCGGCCCAAGCGGAACGAAACCGGTCGAGATGATCCAGAGGCTCATCGAGCTTGCACGATCGCCAACGGCCTTGAAGGCGCGATGCTGGTGTTCTGTATCGGCGCTGCCTTTCTATCCCTCGAAACTTTTGAATTGCCCTATATTGCGATGTTGATGGGAATGCAACTCTGGGCGATCTGTCGCTGGGAAGATCGGCGAGCCAACCAGACAAGCATGCCGGAAGACGGAAGACAGAGGACAGAAATACCTCGCCCTGTGTAATCGATTGTGGCTTGGCTGCGTTGTTACTTCTTCTTAGTGAAACTCACGATGAAAACGCTTCTCCGACCGCTGACTTCGCGCAAGACCGCGAGTGCCAAGCGCGGCGACGACCTGCCCCGTCGCGCGGAAACCATTCCTGTTTCGCGTGTTCCGCGCATTTATCGTCATCCTCCCATTCGAGTGGGATTCGTTGTTCATGCGATGCAGGTTGCAGGTGCAGAAGTGTTGGTACAGGAGACCATTCGTCGTCTCCAGGGACAGATCGAGCCGACAGTCTTTTGTCTCGATTCCATCGGGGTAATCGGCGATCAGCTATTGAGCGAAGGGGTTTCGGTCATCAATCTCCAGCGCAAGCCGAAGCGCGACTACGGCGTCGCCTGGCGCATGGCACGTGCGGTTCGAGAGCACCAAATCCAAGTCGTTCACGCTCATCAATACTCGCCCTTCTTTTACGCAGCGTTGGCAAAGCTCGCCACCGGCAACGCCTTTCGCCTGATTCTGACCGAACATGGCCGGCATTATCCCGACGTGGTTTCTCCCTATCGTCGAGGAATCAACAGACTGGTGCTCGATCATCTGGCGGATGCGGTGAATGCCTGCTGTCAATTCAGTGCATCGGCATTATCCAGGCTGGACGGCTTCCGCGGCAATCGCATTGAAGTGGTTGAAAACGGCATCGATTTGTCGCGCTATCGCGGCACGGAATCGCCAGAGGTCATTCGCGCCCGGCTGGGTCTGAATTCGCAGCGGAAATATATAGCTATGGTCGCACGCTTTCATGCAGTGAAAGATCATGCCATGTTAATGCGAGCGTTTCGCCGGGTGGCAAATGTGCGAATCGATGTCGATTTGTTACTGGCGGGCGATGGACCTCTTCGTGAATCCTTACAGACCCAAGCGAAAGAAGTTGGAATGGCAGATCGTGTGCATTTCCTGGGAGTTCGCCGCGACGTGCCGGACTTGTTGCGAGCTGCCGATCTGTTCGCATTGACCTCGGTGAGCGAAGCCGCATCGTTGACATTGCTGGAAGCGATGGCAGCGAGTCGGCCCGTGGTGGTCACGGATGTCGGCGGCAACCCGGAGATCGTGCGGGATGGAGTCGATGGCCTCTTGGTTCCCAGAGGCGATGATAGCGCATGTGCCAAGGCAATGTTGCGTTTGCTGGCCGATCCGGAAACAGCGAAGCGAATGGGCCAGTCCGGTTCTCACAGAGTTGCCCAGCGCTATACTTTGAATAACACGATCTCGGCATATCATCAGCTATACAAGAAGTTGGTAGGGCGAGGCTGATGGGAGAATTCTTTGATCCGCGAACTGGTCAAAGCCGGGATTCGCTTTCTCGCCAATGTGGCGATCTTTCCTTTCCTAATTGTTCATTGGTTGAAGATTCCGATTTTGGGTGGTGATAGGGCTTTGGAGGGTTCGACGCAATCGATCGCAATGGTTCCTGGCATTCTCGGCCAATACGTTCGACGAGCGTTTTTGGGTTGGACCATCGAATACTGTCACCCCAGCGCCACTATTTGTTTCGGAACGATTTTTTCCAAGTGCAACACGCGCATTGAAGAGAACGTCTATATCGGGCCATATTGTACGATCGGCTCTGCCCATATTGGGCGCTATACACTGATCGCCACAGCGGTTCATATCACCAGCGGCGGCAGGATGCATGGTATCAAGGATTTGAGCAAGCCCATTCGAGAGCAGCCGGGCGAGTGGTCAACAGTAAGTATCGGTGCCGGATGCTGGATCGGCAGCGCTTCAGTAGTGATGGCGAATGTGGGTCAGGGAAGCGTAATCGGTGCAGGAGCAGTGGTGACCAAGAAAATTCCTGCGATGGTGATCGCGGGCGGTGTTCCGGCAAAGATTATCAAGACGCGCGAAGAGGCGGCGAAGGAGCTATAGGCCGAAAAAACTGCATGAATTGTGAAAGTGTGACGATGTTAGAAGCCTATGGTTTCAGCGTAGGATCCAAGCCACTACTCCCGCGACGAGCGCCAGGAGTCCTAAACTGCCAAGCAATGCCACCTGTTTGAATCGCTTTATTGCCTTGACCTTCTGCGGCACGAATACATCTGGTTTCCCAAAATCAATTTTCTCCGCGCTGGGAGCGGGCGAGATCGCATCGGGATGCAGTTTGAACCAGGCCCGGCTCCAGCCGAAACTCAACAACAAGACTACCGGCCGACACAAGGTTCGCGTCGGCATCGCGGCAAGTTGATCGACGGAGGAACGGAAAAAGAACTCCGCGCGTTCCAGGAATCTCACTCTTTCACTTGAATTGGCGTGCAGAGCGGCGAACTGAAAGATTTCACACTTGCGCATGTCTTGGGCCGCCCAGGTTTCGGTCGGATATTCGAGAATTTCCGGATGTTCGAGGTAAGGGGTCTCGCGCCCGATCATCCAGTGGGCATAGTGCAATAGCGCAGCGCGAGCGTAGGCATAGCAAGCCTCTACTTCACCCAGTTCCGCTTTGACATTGAGATACTTTCCCAGCGCTTGCAGAAACATCGTGTAGAACCAGCGATTCTCCGCATCGACCAGTCTTTTGCCGTTCGATTCCAGCGTGAGAAGTCGATCGATGTTATCGGTCGGGTGAATACAACGGCGAATCAGTTGTTCCGCTTTGCTCAAGTACACTCGATCTTTCGTAAGTTGAAAGCCATCGAGCAAGGCCGCGATCGAATTGGCAGCCCCGCGCCCTGGGCCATGATAACTTGGATCCCGACTGGAACTGGCAAGCCCCGTATCCCCCCTCGATAGTCTGCGAAAAACGGTTTTGCTACCGTCGTCAATGTCGATGACCCAGCGCCAGTCCGAGCGCCGTCTCTTTCGACAAGGCATCACCCGTCATGAAATAGTGCAACAACAAGCCGGTAGCGTAGTTCTGTTCATTGGCCGGGCCCCGCCAGGAACCGGTGTCCCGCGCGGTGGGATTCTGCCCATCTTCGGGTAAGAACGATGCGTGCCCGTATCGGCATCGAGGTAGTGATAGGTGTGCCAGAATAAGCCGTGATTGTAGGCCGATTTGTCTTCATCCGTGTGGTAAATGTCGATGTCGATGACGTGGCCGGTCAGTTCGTTCATCATGCGAAACCAGCGAACATCGCCTGAGCGCAAGAACTGATAGGCAAAACCGGCGATCGGGTCATATTGGTTGTTGTAATGGGATACCAGCGGTGTTGGTCCCTGATGGAACACGGCCTCGTGATCGCCGTAAATGTCGCCAAAATGTCGCCAGCCAAATTCATCGATGACTTCGCGCTTCTTGTCGAAGGTATCGCTTCCTTCGATGGCAGCATCGACCAGTTGAAGATACCCGGAATGAGGGTCCGTATTCTTTGGCGTGAAATATGAGATGGCATTGGTAGATGCTATCCAGGCCGGATCGATGACCGGTACCAGCGGGTCGCGCAGTCCATTCCAGAGGTAGATCGGTGATGGCATCTTTGCCGAAAGCGGCGTAAAAGACGTGCGTTTTCTGTTCGCCGCCCTGGATTTCGTGCAAGTCGGCATACTGCGACGGAAACAGTTCGAGGACCAGCGAGTTATCATCCGCTGTGATCGCCTTGGGAAAGTTTTGCCAGAACGCAGGCATGGCCACGCTGACAACTTCTTCGCCGCGATCGAGTTGAACGATCGGTGTGGCTCGTAGCCCCGTGCGTTCGTTCTTGCCGATACGAGTTCGGTAGCCTCGAAAAGTATTCGGTACGATCCGGTTTCGATTGAGATGATTGCTGCTCTTCCAGTTCTCACCACCGCTGGAATCTTGATAAATCTCGAGCTTGTCAATCGCCGCGGAAAATGGTTTGCCTGGCTCGGCGGAATATCGTATTTTCGCTTCTTTGCTGGGAGAGCCTGGCACGAAAGCAGCGACCATCGACTTCAACAACAAGCTGCCGCCATTGCCAAGATCCCACAAGCCGCCGGGATGTTGCGCCTTGCGATGATTGGTCAGTGTCACGTGGAACCGCACCACACTGGAGCCGGCGAAGAAGTGATAGCGCATGGTCATGCGAGCGATGATGCCGGCAACTCCTTCGACTTTGCCGCGAATGCAGATGCAGGCACGCAGCGGCCCGGATTCTTCGATCTCGAACGATGTTACTTTAGGCGGAAAATTGCCCTGACTGCCGCCGGGCGGAATGGGTGTCCCTTGCTCATCTTGAAAGCCGAATATCGACAGAATGCCGGACGAACGCGGATCGGCGGGATTGGAAAGCGACCGAAGAAGAAATGTCGGTTTGGTGACCATTTCGAAGGTCGTGGTACCCGTTTGCACCCATAATCGGTCGCCATATTGGTCGACTTTCAACATGGTGACCGGTTCAGTTGCTTCGGTCGCGTTCGCTATAAGACGATAATCTCCCCCGGCCCCTTGCCAGTCCAGCAACAGCCACGCGCGGAGCCGTCGGACCAGGTATCGAGAATTCGCTTCTGAAGCGGAACTCTTTGGGAACCGGCATCGAGGAGTTGCACACCTGAACTTTTCTTGAGCATCCCCTTGGGAAAAGGAACGCCGCAAGTGACAGGTTCTCGACTACGACGCAGAGAATCAGCAGCGTGAAGGTGAATGATCGTTTCGGTCATTTTCAGTGTTCAGTGTTCAGTGTTCAGTGTTCAGTGTTCAGTCAAAAACCCCGTGTCTCTTACTGAACGCCGAACACTATCTCCGTTTTTACCTAAAACCCCAAAGCATTTCACTGAAAACTGAAAACTGAAAACTGAAAACTGTGATGAAAAATCCTCCTTTACTGGTGTTCGCGGATGATTGGGGCCGACATCCATCGAGTTGTCAGCACCTCATCCGGCAATTGTTGGACCGATACGCGGTCACCTGGATCAATACGATCGGCACGCGCTGCCGCCAAACTCGATTTGGCCACGATTCGGCGCGGTTTCGGCAAGATTCGCCAGTGGTTTCAGAAAGTCAAACACACCACCGAGCCATTGCCGAACAATTTGCGAGTAATCAATCCGAAGATGTGGCCCTGGTTTACTCGATCGGTCGATCGGCGGATCAACCGCAAGCTGCTCCGACATGCTTTGCTCGCCGAAATTCATGCTCTGCCGGAGCCTCCGATCGCCATCACGACTTTGCCTATCGTAGCGGATTTGATGAACGAATTGCCTGTGCGGAGTTGGGTCTATTATTGTGTGGACGATTTTAGCCAGTGGCCCGGACTCGATCGCAAAACGATGGGACGAATGGAGACAACCGTCGTTCAGTCAGCAGATGTTGTTATCGCCGCCAGCGAAAAACTGCAAGAACGTCTCTGGACCATGGGCCGGGCGTCGGAGTTCTTGACGCATGGAGTCGATGTCGCTCTTTGGATTCCGAGTGCGGGACGCGGGATGCGGGATGTGCCCAGCGCCCCGCATCCCGCACCCCGAATTCTCTTCTGGGGCGTAATTGATCGCCGCATGGATACTGAGTTTCTTCGGCAACTTGCGAACGATTTGAAAGAGGGTACGATTCTCCTCGCCGGCCCCGAACAACAACCTGATCCTGAATTGCGCGGGCTGCCGCGCACGATTCGTCTCGGTTCTGTGCCCTTTGCCGATCTTCCCGCACTGGCTCAGCAGTCATCCGTTCTCGTGATGCCTTATGCCGATCTGCCGGTCACGCGGGCCATGCAGCCGTTAAAGTTAAAGGAGTATTTGGCAACGGGTTTGCCGGTCGTCGTTCGTAATCTTCCGGCCAATCGAGACTGGGCCGATTGCCTCGATCTCGTCGATAGTCCGCAGGCGTTTTCGGCAATGGTTCGGCTCCGGCTGCGAACCGGATTGCCGGAATCGCAACGAGCAGCTCGACAGCGATTGGCTGCGGAAAGCTGGGCAGCCAAGTCCGCTCGATTCGAAGAATTAATCCTTTCCTGTCCACGTATTCTTGCGAAACAAGCATGAATTCTCATTGCTGGGTGCTTTGAAATGGTTACGTTGTCCTGTCGACCGAAAACGATGCCGGTTATTCTCGACGCGCGCGTGGTAGCGGGTTCGGGTGGCGGCCCCGATAAAACGATCATCAATTCGCCGCGCTATCTCGAGGCCGATGGTTATCGGATGTTGTGCGTCTATCTGCACCATCCCGAAGATGCAGGATTCGAGATGTTGCGGCGAAAGGCAACGGCAAAATCGGTCGAACTGATTTCCGTCGCCGACCGGGGGCCTTTCGATTGGCGGGTTGTCCCGCAATTATTGGAGATTTGCAGAAGAGAAAAAGTCGATATTTGGCATGGGCACGATTACAAGAGCAATGTTCTGGGTTTGCTGCTGCGACGTTTCTGGCCCATGCGCCTGGTGACGACTTTGCATGGCTGGGTCCATCAGACTGGACGAACTCCCTTGTACTACCTCATGGACCGCCTGACCTTGCGGTTTTATGAGAAGGTTATCTGTGTCTCGGAGGATCTTCATCGAGCGAGCCGATCGGCGGGTGTGCCCGCTCATCGTTGTGTGTTGTTGGAAAACGGAATCGACCTGATCGATTTTCATCGCCGCCTTTCGACATCGGAAGCCAAGCGCGAATGGGGATTCAATCCCGACCGCCGGTTAATTGGTGCAGCGGGCCGACTTTCCTCCGAAAAGGGATTCGACCTTTTGATTCGAGCGGTCGATCGATTGATTTCAGCAGGGTTGGAAGTCGAACTCGCCATCGCCGGCGAAGGCGTTGAGAAAGAGTCGTTGCAGCAATTGATCCGGGAGTTGGGTCGGGAAGATCGAATTCAGTTACTGGGTTATCGAGCGAATTTGCTTCCCTTCTATGAAGCAATGGATGTCTATGCGCTGAGCAGTCATCGGGAAGGATTGCCGAATGTATTGCTCGAAGCCCTGGCAATGAAAGTTCCTGTCGTTGCCACGCGAGTGAATGGCGTGCCGAAATTGATTACCGAAGGTGTCGATGGGTTGCTGGTAGAGCCGGGTTCGGCAAAGACTCTGGAAGCCGGTCTGAGGACAATGCTTGGCAATGTCGCTATACGTCAGCGTTTCGCAGAAGCAGGCCGCCGGACGGTCGAAACACGCTATAGCTTCGCGCTGCGGATGCAAAAACTGCGACAGATCTATGACGCGATGTTGATTGAATAACGTCTCTGGAGGTTTCGGTTTTGACGATGAACTGTCTGGTCACCGGCGCAGCGGGGTTTATCGGATCGCACCTGTGCGAACGCCTCCTGGCGCCTCGGTCATGACGTGGTGGGGCTTGACGCGTTTATCCCGTATTATCCGCGAACTTTCAAGGAGCAGAATCTCGCGGCCTTCCGGACTCATCCACGCTTTCGGTTTCATGAAAGGGATCTTGCCGCCGATCCTTTGACCGATCTGGTTGCCCAGGCGGATGTCATTTTTCACCTTGCTGCAACTCCCGGATTGGTGAAAAGCTGGACCGAATTCGACGTTTATCTGCGAACGAATGTGGTCGCCACTCACAGGCTCCTGGAAACGATTCAAACCTCTGCAAGCCGGTTGACCAGGCTCATTTATGTTTCCACGTCATCGGTTTACGGCAAGTTTGCTTCGGGCGATGAGACATTGCCGACCAAACCGATTTCACCCTATGGCGTGACGAAACTGGCAGGTGAGAATCTTTGCAGGGCCTTTGGAGAAAGTTTCGACATTCCCGTCGTCACGCTGCGTTATTTCTCGGTCTATGGTCCCCGCCAACGGCCCGATATGGGTTATCACATTTTTATCCGTTCGCTGTTGCGCGAGGAGCCGGTAACGGTTTTCGGCGATGGCCGGCAGGTACGCGGCAACACTTACGTATCGGATTGCGTCGATGCGACGATTGCGGCGATTGCGGCAACTCCCGGCGAGATCTACAACGTCGGCGGCGGCGAAATGGTCAGCGTCTGGGAAGTTCTTCAGAAGCTGGAGACCATCGCCGGCCGAAAGTTTATCGTCCAGCAGAAACCCGCTCGACCCGGGGACCAGCGCCATACGTTTGCGGATACCGGCAAACTCCAGCGACAACTTAACTGGCGACCCTGCGTAGGTTTGGATCAAGGATTGACCCGTCAATGGGAATGGCAGTCCCGCCTGTGATACTCTTGGCAAGATTGTTTCGTGGCTTCCTGAGAACACCCCGTCCATCCCCCTCGCTGAACATTTTCGATCAACCTCCATCGAGATTCGCATCATGGTTTCCCTTCCTGCTTCACCGCTGGTGACAATTCGTTTATTGAGTGGCAACTCTCTCGCGGATCGGTTGCCGAAGCTCATCGAGTTCGTGCAACGCCCACAGTTCGTTTCCCCAGCACATCATCCGCTTTGGCTGTATGTTTTGCGCGATGGTCTGGGGCATGTACCGTTTGCCATTGAAGCCGTTCACGATGAGACGACGTGCGGATTTCTGCCGCTGGGCTACTTGCGAAGCACGCTGTTCGGCGCTATCTCGTCAGCTTGCCTTATCTCAATAGTGGCGGCGTTATCGCCGATGATGAGGTCATTCGTCGAGAACTCATCGAAAATGCGGTTGCGCTTGCCCAAGAGTTGCGAGTAAAACATCTGGAATTGCGACACGAAGAACCCACCGAACACCCTCTCTTGAATGGTTCGTTAAGCAGCAAGGTTCACATGCGTCTGCGACTTCCGGATTTTCCCGGGCCGTTGTGGGAGTCGCTGCCGGCGAAAGTTCGCAACCAGATCCGCAAAGGCGAAAAAAGCGGGCTGACCGTGCATTGGGGCCGATTGGATTTGCTGCCGGAATTCTACGACGTTTTTGCCCGGAATATGCGCAACCTGGGCACTCCCGTTTACGGAAAACGCTTTTTCGCGGCGATCCTGAAATATTTTCCCGTGGAGGCGGAACTGTGCGTCGTTCGCCTGGCGGAACGAGCCGTCGCCGGCGCTTTGCTGATTCACGGGAAGGGTGTAACGGAAGTTCCCAGTGCTTCATCGCTGCGCGAATTCAATCATACATCGGCGAATATGTTGATGTACTGGCACCTTCTCGATCGCGCCATCGAACGAGAACAATCGATCTTCGACTTCGGGCGATCGACCGTCAACAGCAGCACTTTCAAGTTCAAGAAGCAGTGGGGCGCAGAGCCTGAAGGGGCGGTTTGGCAATATCACCTTCGGGATGGCAATACCGTCGATCTGCGACCCGACAACCCGAAAATGCAACGGCTAATTCGCATCTGGCAACAAATGCCTCTAGGTCTGACTCGATGGATCGGCCCCAGTATTGTCCGAGGAATCCCCTGACCAGTGAATTCAGGCCCGACCACATTTTTTTGTCGGGTCCATATCCCCAAAGTCGGCCATCGCGGGGATTTGTCAGCAGTTCCAAAAAGTAAGCTATACTCGGAACAATCGATACGACCGCCTCTTGCCGAGGTGAAACTAAAATGTTCACTTCGGCACATACACTGCTTTGAAACTGGCGAAGGATCGGAACGGTTTAATGTCTGCTCTTCCCCCCCGAATCGGCCGATCGGCTCGAACGCATCGGATCGTTACCGTGTTCGGCACTCGACCGGAAATGATCAAGCTGGCTCCGGTCATCCGCCAATTCGATCTCTATCCGCGCCGGTGGCAAACGGTGAACATCTCGACCGGCCAGCACACGGAATTGTTGGCTCCGTTTGTGAAGCTGTTTGACATTCGCATTGACCACGATCTATGCGTCATGCGTGCCGGACAGCCCTTGAGTCAACTTTTCGCGCGGATTCTCAATGAGATCGACCCGATTCTGGAAAAGGAGCAACCCGATCTGGTACTGGTGCAAGGAGACACAACCACTGCCGTCGCGACAGCGGTAGCGGCCTTCCACCGCAAGATTCCCATTGGCCACGTCGAAGCCGGGTTACGAACCGATGACCCACTGGCCCCGTTTCCCGAGGAAACCAATCGTCGTCTCATCACTCGGCTGGCCAACTATCACTTCGCGGCGACGAAGCGCAATCGTCAGGCCCTGCTGCGTGAAGGGGTGAGCAAGGGATCGATTTTCCTCACCGGCAACCCGGTCGTGGACGCTTTGCAACAGATGGGAAACGCTGTCCATCGTTCCGAACCGATGCAACAGCTTCTCGCGGAAACATCATCATACCGGCGGATCGCGTTGACGACTCATCGGCGCGAGAGCTTTGGCGGGATTCTCGAAGGGAATCTGCGCGTATTGCGTGCCTTCATCGATCGGCACGCCGACACGTTGTTGATTTTCCCGGTCCATCCCAATCCTATGGTCCGCGAAACGGCACAAAGCTTGCTGGGGGAACATCCTCGAATTCGGCTCATCGAACCGCTGGGCTATCCCGACTTTATCGGCCTGCTTTCGGAATCGTGGTTGATCGTTTCCGATTCGGGAGGAGTGCAGGAGGAGGCACCGAGCCTCGGCAAACCGCTGTTGGTGTTGCGCGAAAAAACCGAACGTCCTGAAGCAATCGATTCCGGCATCGCTCGACTGGCAGGGACACCGGGACTGCTCGCGACAATGCTAGAGGAAGTCTATGCGGACGATGCAAGTGAAAAGACCAAGCCCATCCCCAATCCGTTTGGGAAAGGCGATAGTGCCCGGCGGATCGTGCGCGTGCTGCGGAAGCACCTGAGACCATCGAAGCCTGCTTCGCGGCGATACTGCGGAGTTGCTGCTGCTACTGACGACTTGAGGGCTTCCACGTGAACATCATCGAAACGCCGAAACGACATATTCTCACCATTGCGCTTGAGGATTATTTCCAGGTCGGGGCCTTCAATCGGGTTATTCCCCGAGGACAGTGGTACCGCTTCGACACCAGACTGGATCGGACGACGGACCGCGTGCTCGACTTGCTGGATCGGCACGACATCAAAGCCACTTTCTTTATCTTGGGATGGATTGCGGATCGCTTCCCGGAACTGGTCCAGCGTGGCAGCGCGCGGTCATGAGATCGCCAGCAAAGGCTATTATCATCGAAGCATTCGCGACATGTCGCGCGAAGAGTTCAAGGACGATTGCCTTCGCGCCAGGAAGCCCTGGAAGATGCAGGCGGCAAGAGAGTTCTGGGCTATCGTGTGGCCAACGGCTGGTTTCATCCCGTCGACTTGTGGGCCTCGACATTCTGGCGGAACTGGGGTATGCCTACGACTCCAGCATTGCTCCCATTGGCAAGCGCTTTGCGAAGGGGCCGGATCGACGATTTCTCCACCAGCATCGACATGGCGATTTGCAGATCCAGGAATTGCCTATCTCGGCGAGTCGAATCCTTGGCTTTCAGATTCCGATTTCCGGTGGGAATTATTTTCGTCAACTCCCCGCACTGGTCATTCGACGGGCCATCCGGAAATGGGATCAGCAAGTCGATGCGCCACTGGTGATGTATTTCCACACCTGGGAACTCGACCCCGATCAACCGAAAATCTCAGCAGGTTCGTGGCTCTCGCACCTGCGGCACTATCGAAACCTTCACAAGATGGAGGGTTATCTCGAATACTTTTTCCAACAGTACCGATTTACTAGTGCCGCGGATTACCTGAGCCTTTCAACCACATTACCGGAGAAATCTTCCACCGGCGTGATGGAACGCAAGCCCCGACTATGGAAAGCCGACGGTGTTGAAGCCGATATTCACTTCGAGCCGGCAGGAAACCGGACGCCGGTATCCATCGTTGTTCCGTGCTATAACGAGGAGTTGATTCTACCTTATCTTGCCAACACTCTCAAAAGTGTCGAGAAAAAGCTGCGACAAAAATATGCGGTGACGTACATACTGGTGGATGACGGCAGCAAGGACAATACCTGGGAAGGGATTCAACATTGTTTCGGCAACAAGCCGGGTTTCGAGCTGTGCCGCCACGAGATCAATAAGGGCGTGACCGCCGCTATTCAGACCGGGATCCGTCGGGCGAAAACCGACATCGTTTGCTCCATGGATTGCGATTGCACCTACGATCCCCATGAACTGGCCAAAATGATTCCTCTTCTGCAGGAGAATGTCGATCTGGTCACGGCATCACCCTACCACCCGCAAGGCCATGTTCGCAATGTGCCCGGCTGGCGCTTGCGATTATCGAAATCGGCTTCATGGATGTATCGCCGGGTGTTGCGGCAAAAACTTTATACCTACACCAGTTGTTTCCGCGTCTATCGGCGCAGCGCGATTATGAAGCTGCATATCCGCAGAACCAATTTTTTGGGCATTGCGGAAATGGTCGGGAAAATGGACCTGCAAGGATCGAAGATTGTCGAATACCCGGCGACGCTGGAAGTGCGAATGCTGGGACGCTCGAAAATGAAAACGGTCCGGACCATTTTCGGCCATTTGCGACTTATGGTTCGACTGCTTGGCCTGCGGGTGAGCCAATGGTGGCGGAAAACGGAATCGTTGCCGACGCCGCCGGTACAGAAGTTGGAACTGGAATCACGCGAATTCGCTACCGCAACCCATTGAAAACATTGTACCCGGGATTTCAGCTGCCCGTCCGATCAAAGAGAAAGAGGCGCTGCACCGATGAACATGCTGATAAAGCCCGTTATGCCGATCGCGTTGCCTTCGGATCAGGACGCGGGTGGGCGAACCCTGGGTGATGAGGAAATCGCACTGGTTTCGGAGGCGATCCGTAGCGGGACGCTGACCAGTACCAAGGGTCGATTTACGAAGGAGTTTGAAACTCGATTTGCCGCACTGGTGGGAGTGAAGTATGCCCATGCGTGTTCCTCCGGCTCCGCGGCCATTCATTGTGCCGTCGCGGCCATTGATCCCGAACCGGGCGATGAGATCATCACCACCGGAATTACCGACATGGGAGCATTGACCCCGATTCTCTATCAGGGCGCGATTCCCGTATTTGCCGATGTCGATCCGCGAACCGGAAACTTGACTCCGGAAACTATTGGCGTCAAGATCAGCGACAGAACCAGGGCGATCATCGTTACTCACTTGTTCGGCAATCCTTGCGATATGACCGGCATCATGAAACTGGCCGCGTCGCACAACATCCCCGTTATTGAGGATTGTGCCCAGGCTTTTCTCGCCAGACACCGGGGACAATATGCGGGGACGTTCGGCAGCATCAGCTGCTTTAGTCTGCAACAAGGCAAGCACATCACTACCGGCGAGGGTGGACTGGTTATCACCAACGACCCGGCACTGGCCCGGCGCATGTATTTATTCATCAACAAGGCGTGGGGCTATGGCGATCCTCAGCCGGACCATTATTTCCTCTCCCTGAACTACCGGATGAGCGAACTGCAGGGGGCCTGTGCACTGGCGCAATTGCCGAAACTCAACGATGTGGTTCAGATACGATCCGCCCTGGCAGCGAAGTTGACCGATTTGCTCAAAGACTTGCCGGGTGTTTCTACGCCTTGGATCGCTCCGGATGATTACCATGTCTTCTGGAAATACTGCTTGCTGGTCAATCCAAAGGTGATTCAGGGTGGAGCGGTAGGAATGGCCAGAGTTCTCAAAGAAGTGAATATTGCCTCAGCTCCCCGCTACATTCAAAAACCCGCGTTTCGCTGCGAAATCTTCACCAAGCAACGGACATTGGGCAACAGTCGGTGGCCATTCACTCTGGCGCATCCCGAGGCCCTGAACTACGATTCTCAGCTGTTTCCGGGCACTTTTCGCTACCTGGATGAAGTTTTGGTGTTGCCCTGGAATGAACGCTACACCCAAGAACACCTCGATTTTATAGCCGTCGCCGTTCGAGGCGCTGCGGAGCGATTGACGGCAGGAGCAGATTGATGGACGCGATTCGTTTTGCGATCGTTGGGGCGGGTGGCATCGCACAAAGCTACGCGCAGGCATTCGAAAACAATCCATTCGCCAAATTGGTAGCAGTTGCCGATACGCGCAGCGATGCCTGCGCAAGCGCTCGCGGAAAGAGCCGTTTGTCCTGCCTACACGTGCCACGAAGCCATGGCCGAGACCGGCCCAAGTTTCGATGCGGTAGTCCTGTGCACTCCTCCCAACACGCATGAGGCCATCAGTGCCTGTTTTTTGAATCGAAAGATTCACGTGTTGTGCGAGAAGCCGTTCACACTGAATGAAGCAAGTGCCCAGCGAATGATCGGCCAGGCCCGCCAGTCGGGAGTCATTCTCACGATGGCATCCAAATTTCGCTATGTCTCAGACGTTATCAAGGCCAAGAGCATTGTTACTTCCGGCATTCTCGGCGAGATCATTCTTTTTGAAAATGCCTTTACCTCGCGCGTGGATATGAGCGCGCGCTGGAACGCCAACCCCAGCGTCAGTGGGGGTGGTGTCTTGATCGATAACGGCACACACTCCGTGGACATCATGCGATATTTCCTTGGTCCGCTGGCGGAAGTCCATGCGGTCGAGGGCAAACGGGTTCAGGGCCTGGGCGTCGAAGACACGGTTCGACTTTTTGTTCGCAGTGTTGCGGGGGTGATGGGCAGTGTCGATCTGTCGTGGAGCCTGAACAAGGAGCTGGACAGTTACATCAATATCTACGGTTCTCACGGTACGGTGCAGGTCGGCTGGAAGGAATCGAGGTATCGCCAGCAATCGAGTCGCGACTGGGTGGTTTTCGGCAAGGGATACGACAAGGTACAGGCGTTTCGCGATCAGATCAACAACTTCGCCCGCGCCATTCGCGAGCATGAGCCGCTCTTGATTACTTCTCAGGATGCACTGGCGTCGGTCGAAGTAGTGGAGGCGGCATACCGATCGCTTCGCGAGGAAAGCTGGACGAGGGTTGTGCATCGATTAGCGGAATAAGAGGTTTCGAGTCGATGATGATCCATCCCACTGCGATTATCGAACCAGGTGTTACTCTTGGAACGGGAACATCGGTCTGGGACAATGTCCACATTCGCCGCAATACCCAGATTGGCGATGAATGCATCATCGGTGAAAAAACCTATATTGCCTACGATGTGAAGATCGGCCATCGCGTCAAAATAAACGCATTTGTTTATATTTGCACCGCCGTCTGCATTGAAGACGGCGTGATGATTTCCGCCGGTACGATCTTCACCAACGATCGTTTTCCCCGAGCGACAACTCCCGATTTGCAGCGATTAAGACCCTCCGATCCCGATGAACACACGCTGCCGACGCTGGTCCGCGAAGGAGCCACCATCGGTGCAGGCTGCACGATCGGGAACGATCTGAATATCGGCCGATGGGCCATGATCGGCATGGGTTCCCTGGTGACGAAATCGATTCCCGATTTTGCACTGGCGCTGGGCCACCCGCGCGAGTGGTTGGTGCAGTCTGTCGATGTGGACAATTACTGGCGCGATTCGAGGCCGACCGGATGCCGCAGATACAGGTTGTATGTTCGGCCTGCGCCAGAGAATACAAGCTGTCCGGGACTGAGATTGTGGAATGGGAGCCAGCATGAGCGAACACTGGGGCATTGTCGGCGGCGGCATGCTGGGGTTGATGCTGGCGCATCGCCTGCGCCAGCGCGGACAGCAGGTAACCATTCTGGAAGCTGCGCCGCAACTGGGTGGACTGGCCAGCGCTTGGCAACTGGGTGACATTACCTGGGATCGACATTATCATGTAATTCTACTTTCCGATTCGCACGTTCGAGGCCTGTTGCAGGAGCTTGGTCTGGAAACCGAGATGGACTGGGTCGAGACGAAAACCGGGTTTTTCACCGATGGCAAGCTCTATTCGATGTCCAATTCGTTGGAGTTTCTCCAGTTTCCTCCGCTAGGTCTTATCGACAAGTTTCGACTCGCTCTTACTATTCTTCGAGCATCGTGGATCAAGGACTCAACCCATTTGGAATCGCTGCTGGTTGAGGACTGGTTGCGACGGTGGTCGGGAACGCGGACATTTGAAAAGATCTGGCTACCGCTCTTGCGCGCAAGCTGGGCGAGAATTATCGGATTGCCTCGGCCGCGTTTATCTGGGCCATCATCGCCCGCATGTATGCCGCGCGTCGATCGGGACTAAAGCGAGAGATGTTCGGTTACGTGCGTGGTGGATACTCCCGCATCCTCAATCGATTTGCCGACAAGTTGAGCGCTGATGATGTCTCGATCCAGGTGAATCAACGGGTTACTCGAATCGATTCCGTGGCAGATGGTGTACGTGTCGAAAGGGCCGGCGCGGTGCCGGCATACTTCGATCGCGTTATCGTCACCTCGGCGGCCCCACTGGCCTCGCAGCTATGCCCCAGCTTGACAACGGAGGAACATCAACGACTTCGTGGCATCACCTGTCAAGGGATTATCTGTGCCTCAGTTTTGCTGACGCGGCCTTTGGCGAATTATTATGTGACCAATATAACCGATGACTGGGTGCCCTTTACCGCGGTGATCGAGATGTCGGCGCTGGTGGATCGACAGCAATTTGCCGGCAATTCGCTCATTTATTTGCCCAAGTATGTCGCACCCGATGATCCCATGTTCCGCGAGAGCGACGAGCAAATCGAGGAACGATTCCTTGCGGCATTGGAGGCGCATGTATCCTGAGTTTCGTCGCGACCACGTTTTAGCTTTCCAGATTTCGCGCGTCAAGCAGGTTTTCGCAGTGACGACTCGGCATTATTCGCAGCAGGTGCCGCCCATGATTACCTCCCGGCCAGGAGTCTATCTGGTCAATTCCGCTCATATCGTCAATGGAACGCTCAACGTCAACGAAACCCTTCAACTCGCCGAGCAGGCCATTCCCCAACTACTCGCCGATCGACCGCTGGGCAATCTCGTTGCAGAACGGGTGTTGACATGAGAAGATTGCTACTCGACTCCGAAACCAGTCTTCAGTTCGCCGATGATCCGGTGTGGACTTCAGCTGCTGTGAAACAACCTCTGCCTCGAGGAAAAATAGCCTCCGTTTCACTCGATCTCGACAATCTCTGGTCCTATATGAAGACGCACGGCGACGTCGGTTGGGAGGCGTTGCCGTCCTATCTCGACATTGTCATTCCGCGGGTGCTTGTCTTTCTGAAAGAGCGCGACCTCAAGATCACCTTTTTCATTGTCGGGATGGATGCCGACCAGCCGGCACACCAGAAATGCCTGCGCTCCATTGTCGATGCCGGGCACGAGGTTGGCAATCACTCCTACCATCATGAACCCTGGTTGCACCTGTATTCCGAAGAAGCGATCGATGATGAGCTTGCACGCACCGAAGAGAGCATCGAAAAAGCGACTGGGGTCAGCCCGGTCGGCTTTCGCGGTCCGGGTTTTAGTTTCTCGCCGACACTTCTGCGCGTATTGAAACGGCGTGGCTACCGCTACGATGCCTCCACCTTTCCCACGTTTCTTGGCCCGCTGGCTCGCGCTTACTATTTTGCAACCGCCAACGGCTTGACCGAAAGCCAGCGCCGAAGCGCGCCAGATTATTTGGAACCTTTTCCGAAGGCTTACGCTCCCTATCGCCCTATCGCTGGCAAACGGATGCCGGCCCGCTCTTGGAAATCCCGGTTACAACGATGCCGCTTTTCAAGGTTCCGTTCCATGCCAGTTACTTGTTGTACCTCGCCTGCTATAGCCAGTGGCTGGCGAAATCCTATTTTTGCTGCTCCATTCGCATGTGTCGATGGACCGCCACGGAACCATCGTTGCTTTTGCATCCGCTCGATTTCCTGGGATCGGATGATACCCGACAACTCGACTTCTTCCCTGCCATGTCGATGCTCAGCCGGGATAAACTTTCGTTGATGAATTCGTTTTTCGACACCTTGATGGATTCCTTTTCCCTGTTGCCGATGGGCCGGCATGCCGAAGCCATTTCCCGGCGTCGTGGACTTCCTACTCGCACTCCTGCCAACTAACACTTTCAATCCTAATCCCGGCCCATACCGATGCTGAATCTGTTGTTCGAGACAGGCTGCCTGAATGTTACCTTCTGGTGTCTGCTCATCTTCTCGCTAATGTTTCTTTGCGGATGTAGCACCGGTTTGTATCGTCCACTGCCCCGACTCATGGTGGCGACGATCACTCTGGCATCGCTGGGAATGCTGCTGCTGGCAATGTATCGCGGCTATTCCGTGCCGCGCGACATTCTTCAGGACATCATCGCCGCGGATGAGTATCTTGCCGGTCGATCGATGCATCCCGACGATATGACCCGGAAAATGAACGACGCTTTGATTCGGGAAGGACCACGCTTATCGTTTTTGGGTCCGTGGCCCGATCTACAGAAGAAGGAATCTGACCGCCAAAAAGAGGCGCTCAGTTCGCACTGGGTTCAAGCCCATCCGCCGTTCATGACGCTCTTTACTGCCGCTTTTGTTCGATATTTCGGTATCCTGGGAACGCAAGCAGCATTCTTTATTCTGTCGCTTGCCGGTTTAGTGGGAATGCTCTGGCTGCTTCGCCACGAACTTGCATTCTCCATGAGTAGCAGACTGGCGCTCGCAGTTTTCATGCTGGTGCTGGGCTGGGATCCTGTGTTGACGATTTTGCGCTCGGGTCAAATCGGGCTGGTTTTGTGCGGCCTGCTTACGCTCAGTTGGTACTTGCTTCGTCACGATCGGCCCATCGCAGCAGGGATCTCTGTCGCCTTGGCAGTGTCGTTGAAGCTGATCCCGGCCGGGCTTCTCGTGGTGCTCGCCATGCGTCATCGACGTGCCTTTGTCGCAGCGCTGGCCGCACTGGCGATCATCGTCGCAGGAACTTTCGCCGTGACCGGCTGGGCGGATCACCTCAATTACTTTCGCACGAGTAAAGGTGTGGTTGAGGAATATGCTGCTTTTCAGACAAACCTCTCTTTGCTGGGGATTCTGTCGCGTGGTGCCAATTTCTTTCAGATCGATTTTTCGATCGCCAAGTTCCTCTGGATGGGAACGGGTGTGCTCGCCATGCTGGGCATGATCGTGCTATTCCGTCGATCTCCGAAAACCGGACAGGCGAAGCGCGATGCACTGGACCTCGAATTTTCATTGGCGATGACGATGATGCCGTTATTGTCGCCGGTTGCGTGGGATCACTATCTTACTTTCCTGCTATTTCCGCTGTGCATTTTGGCGCAGCGCTTAGCCCGGCAACCTTCCCGAACGCAATGGATCGTTTTTCTAAGTTTCTCGCTCTGTCTGGCGATTCCGGATGCGACGTTTACGTGGTTATTCAGCGTGCTCCGCTCCGCGGGACATGGTTCCTTGGCCACCTGGCTGATCCTGCCGTTCCGTGCTCTTATCGTGGTGACCGTCTCCGTTTGGCTCATCCGCTTAATCCGCCGGGAAGAGATTTTCCTTTCACCTCCATCCCCACCGGCACCTAATGTCTCCGACAACCTCGCATCGCCCGTTGTCCCTGTTCGGCGGGTGCTGCACAGCGCTGATCTTGGCGCACCTGTTTCTTAGCTAGTCTCCATCCACCAAAGAACTTCGTCAGTGTATCAAATCGATAATTGTTTGATCCCTGCCAGTTCTTTGGAAGCGATTTGCATTCCATTCCATTCCATTCCATTCTGTCAAACGATCGTTATTTCTTCATGGTCAAGAACAATTGAAGATTTGTAGCGATTTGTAGCGTCTGCGCCCGTTTCGGGCCCTCATCAGCAAAAACCTCGGCAATCCATCAAATCGATAAGCGTTTGATTGGCTCTTAGTTCTTGGAAGTCCTTTGTAGCGTCTGCGCCCGATGCTCGGGCCCTCATCAGCAAAGAACTTGGTAAGCCTGCCGTGTATGGTGGTAGTAGCGGATGCGGTCATGGCTCGGTCGTTCGTTGGTGCGTCAGACCCGTGCGGTCGGCCCGTTTTGTAGTTTGAGCCGGGGAGTCTTACGGCCTTATCACTGGTGACCGCACGATCGATGAGGTCGCAGCCGTTCGATCGTGACGTTTCCCGTTTGGAAGATTCGTGCGATTTGCCGTCTCCCCCCGCGCCGTTTTTACAATCCTCCTTTCCCTTTGTGGAGACGGTCATGGTGGTGCCTTTCAACAAAAAACGTTCGCCCCAACCACACGCAAGCAAAGTTCGCCCGCGTTGCGCCTCTTCGTTTAATGTAACCCATTCTCATGCGGCCGGCATCGACATCGGCAGCGAAACCCATTGGGTTTGCGCGGGTCAAACCGACGATCCCAACGACACCGATTTCGTTCGCGAATTCTCCACCTACACCGCTGGCTTGCGGGAAATCGTCGCTTTTCTGCGTAAACACGGCGTCACCAGCGTCGCCATGGAAGCGACCGGCATCTACTGGATTACGCTCTTCGAGATGCTCGTCACCGAAGGCTTCGAAGTGTTTCTCGTCGACGCCAGCTACACCAAGCAAGTCAAAGGCCGGCCCAAGACCGACCGCCGCGACTGCCAATGGATCTATCGGCTGCATCGTGTCGGCCTGCTGTCCGCAGCCTTCCGGCCCAGCGCTGCCACCTGTGTCCTACGCAACTATCTGCGGCAACGCCATACCTTGATTCGCTCCAGCGCCCGCCACATCTTGCACATGCAAAAGGCGCTCGAACAGATGAACGTCAAGCTGACGGAAATCATCGCCGACGTCAAGGGCCAGACCGGCCAACGCATCATTCAGGCGATTCTCGATGGCGAGCGTGATCCGCGAAAGCTCGCGCAACTGCGTGGCCCACGCTGCAAGCAGTCCGAAGACGAATTCGCCCGCGCTTTGGATGGTTCCTGGCGTGACGAACACCTCTTCAGCTTGCGCATCGCCTACGAGCTATGGCAAACCTATCAGCGCAAGCTCGACGAAGTCGATGCGAAAATCGCCGAGCAACTCGCAGCCATGAAGCTGGAGCGGCCACTGCCGGAATTGCCGCCCGATCCCAAACCGCATTCCAACGGCGGCGTCAACTATCCCGCTTTCGATGTCCGCGCCGCCATTTACGGGGTCGTGGGCATGGACCTGACGGCCATCGAAGGGATCGCGGATATGACCGCGTTGACGCTTCTGGGCGAAGTGGGCACGGACGTATCGAAGTTCCCAACCGTGCAGCATTTCACCAGTTGGCTGGGTCTGTGCCCGAGCCTGAAGAAAACCGGCGGCAAGGTGAAATCGAGTGCCACCCGGCCCGGCGTAAACCGAGCGGCCCAGGCGCTGCGTCTGGCCGCCAACAGCCTGTGGCATTCCCAAAGCGCTATGGGTGCGTACTACCGGAGGATGAAGGCACGCCTGGGCGCGCCAAAGCGATCACGGCGGCCGCTCGCAAACTGGCCGAACGGGTTTACCACGCTTTGAAATACGGCTTGCCCTACGTGCAACAATCCGAAGAGCAGTACGACGCCATGACCCAGGCACGGCAATTCAAGTCCCTGCAACGTCGAGCACGCCAGTTGGGTTATGAGTTGCACGCCACCGAAAAGCAAGCGAACCAACCGACAACGAAACCAACCCCCTAATCACGCTCGGCGACCGGCAACAACCAAAAATGCGGCAGAGCAGCCAGCAACCCCACGACACGACGTCAAAAAAGGCAAGAAACCGCCTTCGCGTGGAAGGTACGCCCACAGCAACCCAATCAATCAACCCAAGCAAAAACACTCTTCCGCTCAAAACAACATCTCACCAAAAAGAAGTTCTTTGGAAGCGTCTGCGCCCGATCACGGGCCCTCATCTGAAAGTAACTTCGCCAGAATATCAAATCAATAATCGTTGGATTGAGGCGAAGTTTCTTGGAAGTCTATCAAACGCTCGTTATTTCTTCATGGTCGAGATCAAGAACAGTTCTTCGACAGCAATTTGTAGCACCACAGCCAGACGGACGAGCTCCATTCACCAAGCAACTTCGCCGCAACATCAAATCGACAATCGTTTTATCACGTCGAAGTTACTTGGAAGCTCGGAGATCACACAACCCCATCATCATCTATAATGGTGTACACATTTCAATTGTCAAGCCCGGCTTATCCTGCCGGTTTTTCCGCTTTCACTTCATTCAATACTTTCGGAGCCAGTACAGCTGCTCCAATACCGGCCAGGACGAACAGTGCCGCGATCGCAGCCTTGCCCTTCTTATCGTACATGTTGAACAAGCTAAGAACGATTTGGGCAGAAAGCCCCATCCCAACGATCGCGCCCGTGCCGAGAATCATGGCGGCGAAGTATGGCCCTGTCTGTGGCAAACGTGCCAGCCACCAGCAACATACATCCGCGACTTGAGCGATCAGAACAATCGGAGCCAGTCCGACACGCATCCACAACGGGTAACTGGTGAAAGCGAAAATAATCCCCGTTAGTGCCCAGAGCATGCAAAAACTCAGCAAGTGCACGTGGGTTGTCTGGGTCAGCTCATCGATCTCCATTCGACGCCGCCCTGGCCCGCCTGGCAATACGACTTCCACGTCCGCAGTGAAGTCATCCTTCTCGTAGGCTTCTTTCGGCGCACCCTTCATCAGCCAGGCAATCACGGTAATGCGTTCTATTTCTCGATCCTTCTTCAGTTGGTCGATTTCTTCCGGCGATTTGGTCTTGATAACCCTCTCCCAAGGTTGGCCATCGATTTTCGATTTCAGGGTGAACGCCGGACGCATACCTTCGGTTTTGCCCCAAGCATTGGGATCGCCAACCGTGATCAACTTGAAAAACTTCGATTCCGTTGGCTTCTTTCCCAGGGCAAGTGTGAGCTTGTCCCATGAATCCAGGTGCGGAGTCTTGTCGCCTTTTTCACTATGACACCAGCCGCAGCGTTGGGTAATGATGGTTTGAATTTTCTGGTTTTTGATTTTCTCTTTGACTACGAGTTCTCCCGGCGGAACCGGCACTTTCGCTGGGACGGGGTTCTGGACTGGTTTCTCTTTCTTCGCTTCGACCACGGGGTTCGGTATCGGTTCATCTTTTTTCCCGTCAACGACTTTCGGCAGCGGATCGGGGTTACCTCCGACGATTCTCGGCAGTGGTAGCAATTCAGGGTCCGCTTTGAGTTTATTCGGGCTGATTGAGCCTGTCTTCTTGTTCGGATCGGAGGTAAATCGATTGCCGTCGTAAGCCTCTTTCGGTGCCCCTTCTTCCAGCCATTTGATTAAAGCTTGCCGCTCACGTTCGCGCTCGGCCGTGATCGCCTCGACCTGCGCCGGGGTCATCTTCGCAATGGCCTTCGACCACTTGACGCCTTCGATTTCACCTTTGGTGCTAAACGCCGGACGCATACTTGAGCCTTTACCCCACTCGGCGTCAGTATTCGCAGTAATCAGTTTATGAATCTCACTTTTTCCTCCGGTTGGTTTCAGATATTTCGCCAACTCATCCCAGGTCTCCAATTTCGGATCCTCACCCCCATCAACGCTGTGGCAAATGACGCAGCGATTGGCAATGATGGTCTTGATCGGTACATTCACGAATTGAATTTTGGAGTCCTTCTGCTCCACGGGGTCTTTCTTGAGAGTCTCCTCTTTCTTCACTTCCGGCTCTTTCTTGGAAGTCTCTTCTTTCTTCACCTCCGGCTCTTTCTTGGGAGCTTCCTCTTTCTTCACCTCGACATTCTGAGCTTCTGGTTTGGCCTCAGCTTGCTGCTTGTTTTCCGCAGGCTTGTTCCAAGGTGGTGCCTGCCCGGAGAACCGCCATACGACATCATCCAGACTCGGTAGAACACTGCCCTTGGTGGTGCCACCCTTGAAGTGCAATTGAATCATCGCTGATACATAACCAAGTCCGATCGACAACAGAAACACCGTAATTACGAGTTTGGCCGGCAATGGCAAATCACGCAAGGTATATCGAGTAGAGTTAGAATTCGTATCCATGGTAGACTCCGATTTCTGAGCGGTCCCGATGGGCTGAAGCGTGCCGTTTCTTGTGGTAGGTGTCGATATCTTCGCGTGGGGTTCATGTCTCTGCATCGACACCTCAGTCCTGGCCGGTGTCAACTGCATTCGCGTTCTAAGAGCTTGCGGAACTTCATCGATCGTTGGTACTTCCAGCCCCAGGAGCTGCATATGCGCCTTGCCTGGAGTTGGCTCAGGAAGTCCCGTCTGGGGCTTGACCTCGATCTGAAGGATTTCCATGGTCTGGGTGATGACCACAACGCCGGTGGCACTCTGTATTTCTCCCAGCTGCTCCAGGTGAGTGACCGGTGTCTCGGACTTGGACTCCGGCTGGGCGGTTATTTCTGGCTGGTTGCCACCGGCCGGCGAGTTCGTCGGCAGCACTGCCTTCTCCGCTGGGTTCAACACCTGCAGGACCGCTGCGACAACCTTCTGACACACCTCTTCCATCGTTCCTTGAATGGTGGCTCCTGATGCCAGTCGATGGCCGCCGCCGCCGTCAGCGCTCCGCGATGCGATCGACCTCGACCTTCGAGCGCGACCGAAAACTCACCTTCACCGATTGATTCTGCTGCTCGATCAGGATCATCGCCACTTCGACACCTTCGACGCTGCGCGGATAATTGATCAAGTCTTCGGTATCGGGAGGTATCGCTCCGGTTTCGGGAAAGTCCGACAAAAACACCTGGGCATATGCGACTTTTCCATCTCCTACAAGCTGCATTCGCTCCAGAACTCGACCGATCAACTTGAGCCGACCCAGCGAACTTTGATCGTATAACTCGTCGTAGATGCGATGAGGTTCGGCACCAGATCGCGTCAATTCCTCGGCCAGGGCGAAGGTCGAAGCCGTGGTATTGGGATGGTGAAACCAGCCTGTATCGGTAGCCACCGCCAAAAAGAGTGCCTGAGCGGTTTCGCACGACAAGGGTTGACCGAGTGCCCGACACGCATCGTAAACCAATCGACCGGCCGCTTCAGCGGAAGTATCGACGAACCGCATCGCGCCGAGATCGTCCTGCGTGCGATGATGGTCGATGACGACTTTCGGCACGTTCATCGACTTCATGAACTCGGCGAAATCTCCCAGTTGGTTCCATGTTCCCGTATCCACAATAATGATGACATCGATATTGCGGAAGTTCTCGCCGGGTGGCTCGAACCGTTCGATCCCGGAACCTGTGGGATCGAGAAATCGATAGCGCGGCGGGATGTTGGATGCCACGACAACGCGAACCGTCTTGCCATGTTGACGCAGATGCGCTGCCAGCGCCAACTCGGAGCCGAGGGCATCGCCATCGGGCCGAACGTGGGTCATGATCAGAAAGCGTTGATGACGTTGAACAAGTTCAACAAAGGGCAGCCAATCCAAAGGCATCGGGGTGGGAACCTCAGAGCAAAGATAGAATTCATTTTATATTATGATGGGTCTAAAATGAAGCCGAGAAAGTCAAAAGTCATCCAAAGACGTACTAACCACAGTGCCACAGAGCACACAGAGAAAACAAAAAAAAGAAAAGAGAAACAATCGGAAGGCAAGACCCACTGAGCCACGATCCAGCACTTTTTCTCGGCTTTTTTAGATTCTTCTGTCTGCGTTTGTCTTCTCTGTGTTCTCTGTGACTCTGTACTACTCATTCTGCGAATTTTGCTTTTCTAACACAATTTTCTAGGCCACTTGGCTTAGGGTTTTCAGATCGCTTTCGTGGACGTAGGACAAGGCACTGGCGAGTTGTCTGCCTCGCACGGTGATTTTGTAGCGGTGACTCTTGGGAACCTTTTGGACCAAGCCATGAGCGCGCAACAATTGTAATCGGCGTGTGACTTGACCGCTTTGCTTCTTTTTTTCCACACCAGTGGCCGTCCCGTACAGCACTGCTCGCAAATCCCGGTTGCGCAAGCCCAGCATCGCATATTCGCCTCGGTTGATGGCCCGCAGCAACTGGCTGTCTTCTGCCGACAATGGGTTTAACCCCCGATAGCGTCGCCCTGCTCGCTCGACCGGACTGCTGACCGGAGCCGTCAACGACTCCAACGTCTCGGATGATTCCACCACCGACATCGCCTCCAAGTACGACTCGTTGGCTTTTTGCGACAACTGGCAGCGACGGTACAGATCCGCCACGCTGCGCCGCAATGACTGCCACGCCAAACGCTTGTGCGGATCGTTCTCGCGAGGTCGATATACCTTCAGCCCTTCCGCATTGTGGATCGTCGTCTCAATCCGCAAGATTCGCCCGAACTTGTCGTACATCTTCACGCTGTTGGATCCCACCCGATGCTTCATCCGCGTTCCTTCATAACGGGTCTTGCGATCACTCACCACTTCGCCTTGGAACTTGCCATGAATCGCTCCCGACTCCGTCACATACTGCTGCAAAAACCGCATCACATCCGCGCACGAGAGGTTCTCCGTGGCGTGTCGGATCAGACGACGATACAGCGGTTGCAACAATTCCTTCGAACGAAATGCCACATCGGTTGCCCATTCAGTTTGCTCGGCGGTCCAGTAATACTCCGGCAACGACAACTCCCCGAGCAAATCCAGAAAGGCCGGATGGTACTGCCGCAACAAGCCCGACAGCATGGCCCCCCAATCCGTTTTCAGTTGCTCATCCAACCATTGTTGCGCTTGAGCAAAATCGGCAACCCAGGCAAACGTGTTGTCGAACCGTTGGTAAGCAAGTCCCGCTGCATTCATCTGCCGGGCCAACCACTCTCGACCGTTCATGCAAATCTGAACCTGCATCGGGAACCAAGTCATGATGCGAATGTGCATCAGGCCGTACCGAGGATCGCGAATGTACAGATAGTAGTGCAGGCACTTGCGCCAGGCCGAGTGTACTTCCAGATGTTGGGTGCCAGCGTTCTTGTGAAGCTCGTAACTGTTGCAATTCTCCACACAACTGAGCACGGCGATCAACCCGGTGAAGCTCTCGGGGATCGCATACGTCCGCAGCAGTTCGTCGAGGACTTCCTGCTTGTCTCGGTTGGCTGCCAGGTAGACCACTTTCCCCACCGGCGTTTTGCGGGCCAATTGCTCCGTGGTCTTCTTGAGCTTGCGCGAAGTACCATCGACGAAAGCCCGAAAAACCTTAAGCAGCACACCGATGAAATTCAAAAACTTGGCGAAACCCTTCACATAACAGATCCGCCGCTGTGTTCCGCGAAAGCGAATTCGGTCGAATCCGGAAAGAACCCCATAGATGTTCGCTTCGTGTTGCTGTACAAACTCTTGCATGGCATGTTCGGTGGTTGAGTTAAGTGAATCGTGACAAATCCACTCTATTCAATTCCGACATGCCTGTTTCATTTTTCATTTGGTTGCGGCTATGCCGCGCTGTGGTTAGAATGTCTTTATCCAGCACATTCGACAATTGTCACTTCGTAAAATTCACCGTGTTCCATAGCTTCCCGTCCATTTTCATCCCATTGGCTGTTTGCAATTCATACTTGACCCTCATCTGCATCACGGGTTTCAAATTCGCAATCTTTAGAAATACCTCTCGACGATCCTCCGACAGTGTTGCTTTTGCAACCGGCACCGGATCGTGCGCCTCTTGGTTCGTGTCGATGACCGACCAGTGCCGGGAGCCGTACTCGCCCGACCAGCGATAGTTCCACTGTTCCAGTTGGTAATGCTTCACATCCTCAGCCACCTTTTTGTCGAGTTCCTGCGTGAACTTCAGATAAATCCCTGCCGGTTCTACTCTTAGTCCGATTGGTAGCAGCACCGCCTTGCCGGTATAGCGCACCCGTTGCAGGCAGCCATCAGCGCGGGCAGCGTTTTGCCAGCCTCGCAGGCCGCAGACGTAGAGGTTTGAATCGATTGGTGAGAATCGGCCGCGCATGACACCCGAAAGGAAAAACAAGCCAAGATCGACCGCCCCGGCCTGTGCTCTGTCCTTCTCATACTGCGGCAATACCAGCAGCATCCGGCATCGGCCGTAAGACAAATGAAGCATTTGGCCCGAGAGCGGCCCAAACTTTCCTTCCGGAACCCAGACCTGCCCGCCGGCCGAGTTGTCTGCCTCGCGCGGCAACCAGACTAACGGCTCATCGTAAATCTTCGGCGGTATTTGCCGATGATGGGCGCGCATGTCTCCGTAAAAGCCGCCCTTCTTGTAAATGTCGATCCGTGTGACCGGCATCCAGTTGCCTTCCTGATCTGCGCCCGTTACGATCCCCGACGGCGATACTCCCAAACCGATTGGATGTCGAAATCCGGTCGAGAAGATTTCTCGCTTCTGACCATCCTTTGAGATGCGCAGCAGGCAACCACCCGTCGGTGTCTGATCGTCGCCGGTCTTGAAGAAGTAGAAATTGCCGTCCGGGTCGGTTTCGAGACAGGTGTCGAACGAGTGCTCGCCCCCAGCAGTATACCAGTCGTTGTTGAGAGTTTCGTAAAAGTCGGCTTCACCGTCGTTGTTGAGGTCGTGTAGCCGAGTCAGTTGACCGCGCTGCAACACATGAATCTTCCCATCCACAACCTTCAACCCCAACGGCTGGTACAGGCCGGTGGCGAAGCGTTTCCAGGTGAGTTTTTCCAGCTTGGCATCGGCACCATGAACCAGCCAGACATCGCCGTGCGCGGTGCAAACCGCGATGTCGCCGCTGGGCATGGTATCCAGGCCACTGCAAAACATCAGCGCGTGGTAAGGGTTCTCATAGGGGACCGTCAAGGTGTCGATGACATAGGGACCAGTGTCTGGAGCTACCTCGCCGCGCGTGACGATCGGCTGGGTCCAGCGCGCTGGGCCGCCCTTGCAGAGCAATTGAAGATCGGCAGCAGGTTCCCACTTCTCAAATCGGGATGTGAGTTCCTGCTGGAATTCTTCTGTTCGTGACGCCATGAGCAATTTGACCCGTCTTCGCTCTTTGCCGGCGAGGATGGACATCTCAATTCGAGAGTTGTCATGAACCTCCAAGGGCACGTTGCCGACGGCATAAACTATGATCATGCTCCCCATCCCCTTCCGAGGATACACGAAGAGCAATCTTTCGTTGATTTTTTGAATCCTGTTGATTTGACCCGGGGCAAACTCCAACACCAAACCGCGCAGACCCGTGTCAGAAGGAGCGATGTCCAGGGACCGCGTAACGACCGTCCACCCTTTCACGGATTCCAGCTCCGGCGATTCGAGAATCTCGGTTTTCCCGACCGAATAGCGCAATACCGTCTTCTTGCCATCGAGATACATCCCCTTGAACTTGGCCCATTCTTTGGGCAACGGAGCCATCGGGGAATGAGGATTCTCCCACTTTCCTGCTGGATTTGCCCAGCCCGATCCGCTCGAAGTGCTGAAGATGACCGATCCCGCAGGCGTAGGGGTGTTCAACAACCCGAATCGGCGGTTGCTATGATTTAGATAGCCACCCGTCCAGACCGCTGCGAAGCGCAGTTGATTGCGATCAAATAACACCGCAGCCTCATTCTTCTCACCGATCCGGATTGCGGTTCCTTGAAATACTCGCTCTTTACCCTTTGGCCCCGGATACTCGAAGGTGGCGTTAAAGGTTGGGCCGGTATCCATCTTGCGCAGCCGATCGTCAACCCAGTTGACATCGGTCTCCTTTTCCCAAGGCTCGACCTTGCCGCTTTGGGGCGGCGGCGTCCAGGCGGGGTCGCCCGCCAAGCCTTCTTCCTTGTCAAATCGCCAAAGCCCGATGGTATCGGCATCTTCCTTCAATTCGGTCTTCGGCACACCATTGATGACTCGAACGATCTTTGAGATTCGCACGTCATCGATCAGTCCATCACATCCCACTCGATGGTCGCCGCCATCGGCTTCGCCGATAAGAAGCGGTCCCAGTATCGGCTTCATACCTTCCTTCGGCATGATCGCTTGCTCCTTCACGAGTTTACCATCGACGTAGAGGTGGACCGATTTGCCGTCACGCGCCATGGCCACGTGATGCCATTGATTGTCGGCGATGACCGTATCGGATTTAATCTCGCTTGGGATATTTCCCGGCAGATAGGCGCTGAATACACCTGACCCGGCATAACTGTAGATTTCCCAGTGCAGCGCAGAAGATTTCGGATCGGAAGAGACCAATACATTGAATGGTTCTTTGCTCGATAACCTGGTCCAGCATTCCACCGTCAAGGTGGGCCGGCGAAAGCGATCAGACCCTTCAACGATGACGGGAGATTGCCGGGCATCGAGTGCCTTGCCGAATTTGCCTTCAACGAGAATCACCGCGCGCGCAGCGGGTTTGGAACTCGGAGGGTTCTGTGCCAATACAAACGTCGAGGCGATGGTGGACAGGATCAGACATAGACGTGGAAGAATCATGCTGGATTCTCTTTCGGGAATGAAATACCCAGGGTTCGCAAAGCCTCACCCTGGGCATTAATTGCGACGCCCTTCCAGGCTTCCAGGGCTTGGTCGCTGCCATTAAAGCCCTCAAACCATCGAGCACCCAGCCCTGGAAGGGCGTCGCAATAAAGCCCAGGGTGAGGCTTTGCGAACCCTGGGATGTTTTCAGAGTGAGGCTTTGCCTACACAAGATACCATTCAATAGAAAGGAGTTATGAAACACTCATCAAAATACATTGTAGTTTTCTTGGCGATTCTTGCATTGTCGGTTGTCTTCTTTCAGGCATGTTCTCCTTCTTCGACGACGGCCCGGAAAAATAATCGGCATCCCGACATTTCTTACCCCATCGCGGACTTCACACTCACGGAACGCAGCGGCAAGAAAGTTCACAGGTCCGATCTTCTCGGAAAGGTTTGGATCGCCTCGTTTGTCTTCACTCGCTGTACAGGTCCCTGTCCGCAAGTTACCGCCACGATGGCCCGCCTACAGCAGGAACTTGAGAACAAGCCCGAAATAAAGCTCGTGACGTTTACCGTCGATCCGAACCGGGATGATCCCGCGGAACTTCGCAAGTATGCCGAGCATTTCCGCGCGGACAAAGACCGATGGTGGTTTCTCACCGGCAAAGAGGAGGAGATTCATCACCTATTGCAAGACAGTTTCAAGATCGGCATCACGCGCAATCCCAAGGCAACGGAACCCGGTCAAGAGTTCGACCACAGCACACGCCTGGTCGTGGTCGATCGCCACGGGAATGTACGTGGCTATTACCGGGGAATAGCCGATCCCGAGACGCAGGGCAACGACCCAGCCCTTGAAGCGGATCTGAAAAAGCTCAAGGAAAAGATCAACGAGTTGTTGGAGACTGACCAATGATTATTGGGATCGACCCAACGGTGGACTATGCGTTCAAGCACTTATTTGGCCGTGAGACGACAAGACCCATCTTGATGAGTGTGCTCAACGAGGTGCGCAACTCGCCGCCCGGCCGGCGGATTGATGATCTCGAGTTGCTCAATCCGTTCAATCCCAAGGAGGCATTCGACGACAAGCTATCGATTCTGGACATCAAGGCCCGCGACCAATTGGGCCGGCAATTCAATGTCGAAATGCAGATGCTGGCCTATCGCTATTACGAAAAGCGGATTTTTTACTACGCCGCGAAGCTGCATCAGCAGCAGTTGCACGAAGGCGAGGATTACCTGCAACTGAAGCCGACTATTTCGATCAGCTTCCTTAACCACGTCATGTTTCCGGAGGTACCCGACTATCATTTGCGTTTTCGGCTGCTCGAAGAATCCCGGCATTTTCCATTGACGGAAGACATCGAATTTCACATCCTGGAGTTGCCGAAGTTCAAGAAATCCGCAGATGAACTGACGAGCGGTCTGGATATTTGGCTTTACTTTTTGCGCCATGCGGCAAAGATAGATACTGAGGCAATACCGGCAGCGCTTCAGCAGCCGATGGTGCTACGCGCATTCGAGGAACTGAAAATGTTGTCGCAAACCGATGTGGAACGAGAGCGCTACGAGTCTCGGCGCATGGCTCAGTTGGATTACAACACCGGGCTGAAAGTAGCGCGTATGGAAGGGCTCGAACAAGGCGAAAAAATCGGCATGATCCACATTCTTGAGAGTCTGCTCAACCAGGCAAAGACTCCGAGAGATCAACTTCTGTTGCTATCTATGGAAGAATTGGCCCAGATGGGCGACGCCTTGAAAGCACAACTCGCCAAGAGAGAATGAACGAGCCTAGCCGACTTCCTTCCGCGTCGGAAATGAAGTCTGAGTTCCCGATCGTGTGACGCTGATCGAAGCGGTGCGATTCGCTTTCTCGATCGCGGCTATCAAAGGCATCCCTTCCGCGAGATACACGGCGAACGAGCCGCAGAAAGAATCTCCTGCCCCGCTGGTATCAATCGCCTCGACCGGCACAGCGCGGATATGACGAACAACTCCCGCTTGCTTGACCATTACCCCGCGTTCGCCGAGAGTCACCACGACGGTCTTGGGACCTTTCGATTCCAGAAAATCGATCGCCGTTGCGATTGACTCCGGCGAGCTGCCCGTCAAGCCCGTCAATTCGCCGAGTTCCGGCTCATTGGGCACGCAGATATCGACCCATTGCAATAACTCCAAAGGAAAAGTAACCGCCGGCGCGGGATTGAGAATGGTCGTGACCTTCGCTCGTCGGGCCATGCGAAACAGTTCCAATAGCGCTGGACCTGGGGTTTCCAGCGTTGCCAGTACCACATTTGCTTTCTCGATATCCGGCGTGGCCCTCTGAATGTCGTCAATGGTCACGGTCACATTGGGCCCGGCGTGAGTGATGATGCTGTTTTGCCCACCTCGATCGACCAGAATGACAGCTGTTCCTGTGGATAGATTGGGAGCGACGGTAAGATGCTCCGTCCGAATACCTTCCTTCTGAAGTTGCTGTTGGATCGCCGGTCCAAAGGCATCGGAACCCACTTTGCCAAGGAAGGTCACCTCTGCGCCGAGCCGGGCGGCAGTGACGGCCTGGTTGGCACCCTTGCCGCCAAAGCCCATTTGATAATCGGAGCAAACTTCCGTAACGCCGAGCCTTGGCATGGCGGTGACACGAAAGGTGAGATCGATATTCGCCGAACCGGTGACGAAGATCCGTGGAGGCATGGCGATTCCTTGCGGGGAGTGCGTTAAGCAGTGGCTTGGACGCGAATCGTCTATCGAGGGGAATCGAGAATCGGAGCGGTTCAAACGGAAAGGCGACCGACAATGGAGCAAAAGAGATTCGAACTCTCGACCTCTGCAGTGCGATTGCAGCGCTCTACCAACTGAGCTATTGCCCCAAACCAACGTGCAAAAGGCATTCCTTGCGAGGACATGGTTTGTTGTAGGAGACGCTATCGGCGCGGCAAGTTCGGATCAGTGCCGCAAAAAACTCGTCTTGATTTCCCATTTTCCGGTTTGTACCCTCTTACAACGCGCTGTTGCGACATGATGTCGCAAACGCCAGAACAGGATGTTCATTCCAGCGAGGATTGGCGTGTCACCCATTGATGTTGAAGTGTTGGTGGAAAATCTGCACCGCGCTGCGGTTGCTCCAGCGGATGGACCCGGCAGGTTATTCTCGGCCAACCTCGTTCTCCTCGAACCTTCGCAATTCCCCGAAGATTTCCATACCGCCGAGAAAAATGCGGATATCGCCTTGTATGTGCCGCCGATGCAGCGCATCCCCAAACTGATTCGGCCGGTACCCCGGCTCGCGGCCGCGCTCATCCGCCGACTGCTCAATCCGTTTGCGTGCATTCAACGGCTCTTCAATCGCGCGGTATTGAAACTGCTCGATCGTCTGCGCAAGGATTCAGCAATGCTCGAACTGGAAGTTGCCCGCCAGAGACAGACCATCCGCAAACTGGAAAAAATGGTTGCCGGGCAGACGCAAGCCATCGCCGCCCTACAGAGAATCGCCGAAGACGCCGGCCTGCATTCCGGCAATCGATGATGTTCATTGACCACCCTTTCCGGGTAAGTTTCCTTTGTCCGCTCGCTCCTACAGGCTTGACTCACGATGAAACCCGTCCCCGTATCGATCGTCATCGTCACCTGGAACGCCCTGGCGTACACCCGGCAGTGTCTCGCTTCGTTGCTCGATCTGACCGATCATCCCGACTTCGAGATCATCGTTTCCGATAACGGCTCAACGGATGGCACGCTGGAATTTCTGCAACGGTTTCCGGAGATCCGCGTTATTGAAAATGGCCGGAATCTCGGTTTCGTTGCCGGAAACAACGCGGCGATCGAGACGATCGCGTCGAACCGGGATGTCTTGCTGCTCAATGCCGACACGGAAGTTCACCAGGCCGATTGGCTTAAGAACTTGCAAGCGACCGCCTATTCCCGCGACGACATCGGCCTGGTCGGCTGTCGACTCCGTTTCCCGGACGGCAGACTGCAACACGTCGGCAGTTACATGCCGAAAGCATCGTTTTGCGGCCAGCTCATCGGAGGCAACGAAAAAGACATTCATCAATATGCCGTTGACCAGGAAGTTGACTCCGTGATCTTTGCCTGCGTCTATATCAGGCGCGACCTGATCGATGCCATTGGTCCGCTGGACGGTGACTATTTTTCTTACTTTGAAGATACCGACTACTGCTACAAGGCCCGTCTTGCCGGCTTCAAGACTTACTATTGCAGCAGCGTTGCTCTCACCCATCATCACAACACATCCACGCGCGAGAATGGAGTGTCGATGTGGGACATGTATCGGAACTCGCAACAGGTCTTTTTGAAGAAATGGCAAAACCATCTTCAAGAAGAGCAGTATTCGATGGACGTGGGCTGGCGCTCGTCTCTGAATTTTCCATCCGGCTATGCTCGGAGCAGCCGATCCTTTGTGGCCGGGCTGGAACGGCGCGGGATCGCCATCCATTACGAGTACCTGTACGGCCAAAACACACCCGTGCCACTGGATGAGTCCGGATTTTCCGAGGACCACGAACTTGCGCATGTCGGTCGTCGACCCATCAATCCCGGGTTACCCCAGGTGGTCTATGGACTGGGAAATTGTTTTCATGCAAACAACGGCGCGTACAAGATCGGCTTCACGATGCTGGAAACCGATCGTATCCCCGAAGAATGGGTCAGGCAGGCGAACCGGATGGATGAAGTTTGGGTTCCGTGCCAGTTCAACGTGGAAAGTTTCCGCGCCAGTGGTGTGACCCGCCCGATTCATCTGATGCCGCTCGGTGTCGATCCGAATTACTTTCACCCGACCATTCAAGGCTGGAAAGAGCCTGAAGTGTACAGCTTTCTGAGCATCTTCGAGTGGGGCGAACGCAAAGCCCCCGAAACATTGCTTCGAGCATTCACGGATGAGTTCTCAGCGGATGAGGATGTGGTGCTGTTCTGCAAGGTTATCAATCAGGATCGTTCGCTCGACATCGAACAGGAGATTCGGCAGATCGATCTCCCTCGGGGCGGCGGGCGCATCGTCCTGGCATTGAATCAGGTACTGTCCGATTCGCAACTCAGTGCCCTTTATCGTTCGGTGGACTGTTATGTATCGCCAACGCGCGGCGAAGGTTTCGGCATGACCGTGCTGGAGGCAATGGCCTGCGGACTGCCCGTGATCGCCACTAATTGGAGCGGCTACACCGACTTTTTCAACGCCGGCAACGGCTATCCCGTGGACTATCGACTCGTGCCCGCCGAGGCCCGCTGCCCCTATTACGCCGGGTTCCAGTGGGCCGATCCATCCTACGAACATTTGCGCCTACAGATGCGCCGAGTCTTTGAGAATCGCCGGGAAGCTGAGGGAAAAGGCCGGCTCGCATCCGAAGAGGTTCTCCAGTGGTGGACCTGGGACAAGGCAGTGATGCGAATGGTCGATCGCCTCGAGGCGATCGATGTGGAGCGATGAAGAGGCCGGTCTTGCGGGGTGGGTCCGAAGAATTCACCCACGCTGCGCAAGAGAAACAAAATTCGTTATTCGCAACTATCAGGAGCTTGCTCATGACCCGCGTTCTGTTCGTCAACAACCCACCTCGCCAGTGCGGTGTCTACAATCATGGCGTTACGACGGCAAATGCCATTCGGAAATCAGATCGACTAAGCTTCAGATATCTCGAAATGCCCGAAGATACGAGTCCTGAGACTTTCATCGAAGCGGTTGCAATCGATCCCCCCGATGTCATCATCTACAACTGGCACGCATTGACGATGAGGTGGTTGGACGATGACTTGCTGGCCCGGATTCGCCAAACCTTTTCGCAAATCCACCACACCACGCTCGTCCACGACGAATCGCCGCCATTTTGGCTGCTGTCTGCCTTCATCCAAATTGATCCGACGTTTGAGGAAACAGCACGCGAGTTTCGGGTTCGTCGCGTCGTTCCCGAATTTACGCCGACTCATGAACCCGCCGACAACATCATCGGCTGGTTCGGCTTCGCTGCCAAGCACAAGGGTGTTCTCAAGGTCATTGAGCAGGTGAATGCCGAGTTCGACGATGCAGTGGTTCGGCTGCACATCCCTTTCAATTACTACGGCGACAAGGACGGAAAGCTGGCCCTTGCGGTTGCCGAGAAATGCCGGCGGCTGGCCAAACCCGGCATCCGTGTTGAAATCACACACGACTACAAGACGACAGAACAACTGGTCGACTGGCTCTCGGGCAACAGTGTCAACTGCTACCTCTACGATTCGTTTCCTGCAACGGCCATTTCGAGTGCCATTGACTATGCACTCGCTGCGCGCCGACCCATTGCTGTCAGCGACAGCAATATGTTCCGCCATATCCTGAAGTTGTGCCCTGGAGTCCGACTCTCGGCCCGTTCACTCAAAGAGATCATTCGCGACGGCTTTGCACCCTTGGAGCCGATCCGGCAAGACTGGTGCGAAGATCATCTAAAAGAAGACTACGAACGCATCATCGCGGCCGTTACCCGAACGAATGCACCGTGCAATGTGCAGTCGAATTGTGTGCTCACAAGACGCGGACCACGAAGCCTTTCAACCCTCCGTGGCGGAGCTACAGCGTTTTGAACCCGAAATGGTGAGCCGGAAATCGCCGCTGGCCGTAGCCCAGAATGCCTTTATCTTTCGACAGGTTCAGTCGATCGCCCGCAAGGACGACGACATCCTCCTGGTTGGCGGCTACGACGATCCTACCGGGCCGGCGCTGTCGAAACTCGGCTTCCAGGTTCGCATCATCGACCCCAAAATCGATGGCAATGAAGCACGCAATATCTGGCTCGAAACCCTGCTGAAAACGGGCCGGCTCTACGACATCATCGCGAGCTGTTCGGTCATGGAGCATGTGCCGGACGACGTGTCCTTCGTCTATCACCTCTATGCCCTCCTGAAACCGGGTGGCATCGCCTTCCTGACCGGGCCTTTTCAAGAGGTAGAGGAGGATGAGGAAGATGAAACAGAGGAGATTATTGACCCCGATCTGGTGCCGCGTTTGTATACAGTCAATCGGCTGGACAATCTCGTCAGACATGTGCCCGAAAGAGCCTTGCTCGACGCACCCACCTGGGACCGGTGCGATCCCGATCTCTGTCGGACCGAGCCTGGTTTTTGCTCACTCGCTTTCCGCAAGCCGATGATTCGCCGTCCTTCCGAAGTCATTGGAGAACACCGGCTGGCAGGGTTAGTTCGTTCCATGGGTGAGGAAATCGAAATTCTCAAGAACACGATCCGTGCTTACCAGACACCGCCTCCCCCGTCCAGAGGTCAGCGGATCAAACGGTTTCTCCGAAGACCGTTCGCAAAATCGAGATGAACCAGATTTACCAGTAGAGACAACGTCCCGGCTATTCCAATTGAATCGGTCACCCGGTATTCCTTGTCAGGAGAACCAACTGGATGAGTTCTCGACTTTCTTCCCAGCTGTGTCGCAGCGCGCTCCTCTATGGGTTCGCGGTCCTGCTCTGCCTGCTGATTCTGGTGAAGTACTTCGGTTTACACCGAGTCAAGTCTGCGCATACCCCTGCAATACAGCAAGGATAGCCTGGTACATCTGAATTGGATCAAGAACGTGGTGGATACCGGGTGGTACTTGCACAACGATTCGCTGGGAGCGCCGGGAGGTCAGGATCTGCGCGGCTACCCGAGTGCCGACACACTCCATCATTTTGCATTCAAGGTGATGGCCTGCTTTACCCACGACATCTTCCTGATTAGTAATCTCTTTTACCTCGTGACCTTCCCGCTCACCACTATCACGACGTTGTTCGCGCTTCGCAAGTTGGGAGTCCGGGCGTCCATTACTGTGGCGATCAGCTTGCTGTATACCTTTTTGCCGTACCATTATTTACGCCTGGAACATCTGTATCTGTCGGCGTATTACCATCTTCCTTTAGCGTCCTTGTTTGCACTTCGGCTTTTCCAGGGACGCCCTTTTCTGGTTGATGACTCGGAATGCCGGCCCTGGATGTACCGCGATTGGATTGCAGCTGGCCTGGTCTGCCTGATGCTTGGGTTTAGCGGAGCCTATTACGCATTCTTCGCCTGCTGGTTCTTCCTGGTGGCCGGCCTGGCCGGGGCAGTTCAGAAGCGAAGCTGGTTGCCGCCGCTTCGAGCGTTCACTATGATCGCCGGCACTTTCTTTTTCTTCCTTGTCGCAGTTCTTCCTACCTTGCAACAGCAATACACGGAAGGAATCAGTGCCGATGACGTGCAGCGCCGGGCCAGCGATTCCGAGTGGTACGGGCTGAAAGTCGCCCAGATGCTCATCCCCATTCAGGATCATCGCATTCCATTGCTGAACAGTTATGCCAGGGAATATACATCGTTCATGCCGCTGAACAACGAGAACAGCTTTTCTGCACTGGGCCTGACGGCCAGCCTGGGCCTGCTGATTCTTTTGGGTCGATTCACTCTCCAGTATCGATCGGCCGAGCGCAGCTCCATTCTCGACGGATTGGCATTATTGACCATGGCCGGTATTCTCCTGGGGACAGTGGGAGGACTCGGTGCCTCGTTTTCCTTCTTTTTCAGTCCCTGGATTCGCTGCTACAACCGGATCAGCATCTACATCGGCTTCTTCGCATTGGCGGCAGCGGCCATGCTTTTGGAGTCGGCCGGGAAACGATGGGCGAAAACACCCTGGGGATCTGCTTGCTTCACTGGACTGCCGGCTCTCCTGCTGGCTGGTGGGCTTCTCGATCAAATACCGCGCCATCGCCTTCCCGACTATGAAACGGAACGCGCTGCGTTTCTGAGTGATCGAGAGTTTGTCCGCAAAATCGAGGGTTTGGTTCCAGCGGGTCAGACCATCTGCCAGTGGCCCCACCGCGATTACTATGTAGCGCACGATATCCAGCCCCAGCTCCATTCAACCTGCTTGCGCTGGACGCACGGCAGTTTCCGCGGCCACGAAGGCGATACGTGGAACCGCCGACTTGCTTGCCTTCCACTCGAACAACAAGTGTTGACACTCTGCCGTGCCGAATTTGGCGGTATCTGCATCGATTCTTCTGCATACCCGGATCGAGGGACAGCGCTCTTCGACGGGCTAACCAATCTCGTAGGTCCACCGGCGTTAGTCAGTCCCGACGGCCGCAGTATCTTCTTCGATCTGACTCCCCACGTCGAACGGCTCAAACGAGAGTATGGCAATGAAGAATGGGCCAAACTGCGCGATCGCGCCCTGCATCCTCCGCTGCTTTTCTGGCGCACGGTTTCTTCGAAGAAGAACAAGGACCGATGGGTTCGTTCCGCTGGGCAGCGAAAGAAGCGAAACTGGTCTTGCGAAATCGCAGTCAATTTGTGACGCGCATTCACCTGCATCTGGCTTTTGCGCTCCCGGAGGTTTGCAATCCGAAATGCTGCATATCGAAAGCCGATTGTTTGAGGAATTCCCGTCCTTGATGGAGTCCGAACACTACCTGGACCGGGAAATCGATCTTCCTCCCGGTGAGCTGGTTATTCGTTTCTCAACCGATGCCGAGCGTCAAAAACCGGGATACGACATGAAACGCCGCCCGGTCGTTTACCGGGTCTATCAGGTTCGCTGCGATACGATTTTGTCATTGGACGAAGAAGAAGCCGACTGTTGGGACATCGCAATCCTATCGGCGCGGTCGGCTGCCCCTAATGGTCGGATGGGCTTTGATTCTCCAAGAAGGAACTCGAACTTATGAAGAAATCCCTCTGTTATTTGCTCGGTTTCGTGCTGATTGCCCTTGCCGCCCGGCAGTTTTATCGAGCGGCCTGCGATAGCCATGTCACGGAGGATCCCTTTCTCAATGGCGATACGCTTTTCTGCGCTGGGGTTTATCAGGATCTGGTGGTGGATGGATTTTCGTGGAAAGGCTGGCGAGTATCTCGGCGGCGACGGTCATTTACCCCGACATGATCGTTTATTTCTCAGCGCGTGCAATCACCGGCTCAGTCGGTGCCGCCATGGTGGTCTGTTCTGCCGCCGTTTTCTTTGCACTTCTGCTGTTGAGTTGCCACCTGTTGATCCGCACGATGACTTCTCCCGAACACCACTTCACGCAAACCTGTATTGTCCTGCTTCTGGGTGCGATGTTCCTGCTGTTCAATGCGAAGTGCGGGATAAGCGACACCTTTCTTCGATTCCCCTTCATTCTTACCTTTCACGGCGGCGAACAGATTTGCTTGGTGCTGGACCTTGCACTGATCAATTACCTGATTCAATCGCCGTCCTGGGACCGAAGGCATAGCCTGGCACTGGTGGGATTATTTGTCAATACCATGCTTTGCGTCCTGTCCGATCGCCTGATCATCGGTGACCTGGTGATCCCCGGTATCGTGGCGCTGCTCGTTTGCAGCGACTGCTGGGCAACGCCGATCGGGCCTGTCGCTCCGAAAATCGAGCGTAATCTCAGATGTTTGATCTCCGCGACGCTCACCGGCAAGCGATCCTGCGCATGCTTTCCTGCCTGGCAGGACCTGGTGCAAACTACACGCCGTTTAATCTGAAGTATGCCGTTGATTGCTTCAACATCATTTTCAACAAATGGACCCTGTACCTTCTGGCGGGCAGAGAAACTTCACATTGCAGCGACGAGCGTGCCTTGCGGTCTGCCTGGGTCTGGCCATCAACGCGAGCATTCGTCGCCTGGTCTATGGCACTGATGTGGTCGTCTCGAGGGTTCAACGTCAGCTGATTTTCGTCTCGATCGCGTATTTGGGGATGACTCGCGGCAACGCTGGCTGCCGTCTGTTACGCCGGCACCTTGTACCGCCCTCCGGAAGTTGCGATGTCGATTGGCAAGGAGCAGCAGGATACTCGTCCCGATGCCTGGTCATGCCTTACTTCCTGGCCGGCACTTTGTTGTGCTTGCTGCCTGGGCGAGCGTCCCGCTATGTTCAGAAGCGCTGCCGTGCTTGGCTGCTGGCGTCCACCATTTCTGTACCGCGAAACACAGATCCCCGCGATTATGCACGCGATCTTTGGATTATTATCCGGGCGACGTTCGCGAGCTCGATGCGATGCCGAAGATCGATCTCCAATACAGTTGGCGGGTTACTGGCACGCGCGACGATACGCTCTGTTGTTTCGCGATGGACTTCGGGTCCATCGATCTTGCTCGTCCGGTCGGCGCATCGCTCATGAGACCCTACCCCTGGTTGAGCAACGCGCATTGGTATTTTGAACGCCAGGCGGAGGACCGGCACCACGTTATCGATTCATCCTGGTTACGAGGGATCGGCACCTGAGGCTCTACCGTCGCGGAAGAGGTCGATCAAAAGGTTCGGCGAGCCGGCCTCAGTCATCACGTTTGCAAACGGTGGAATGTATGTCGCTTATTTATACCAGGCCCCTGCGATGTCGAGTTTCAGGAAATCGCCGAGCATAAATTCCATTCATTCGCGAAAGTTCAGGTTCCAGGTTGGGGAAAAGGTTCGCTTCCGCAGGCGCATGCACTGCCGTCGCTTCTGCTGGGTTCCTCGCCGCCGCACGAACGTACGGCAATCGTGGAAACTGCATGCCGTCGGCAGCTCAGTTCCGGGCCGTTCATTGCGTTTCCGGGAAGCAGGACGTATCGGGTGACAGTGGCGTCAAGCAGTTCCGATTTCCGAGGAGCCGATGCGGCTGGCAACTGTTCATGCTTCATCCCAACGGCGTGCCCTCATTCACGGCAAGCGGCCCCATCGATAACGGGACCGAAATGCTTACGAGTACGGAAATGACCATCCAGAAGAAACAACTGGGCGAGCGTGGAAGTCCGCATCCATTCATCTCCGGAAAAGGCAGATTAACGCTCCATTATGTCGAGGTTGAACGAATCAGGTAAGCCATACACTCGGAACGAGACCGGGGCAGAAGCGCGAGCGAAGGAGCGACTCCATGCGCATGAGCGTAGTCATCAATACCTACAATCGATCTGGTGCGCTTCGGCAAACGTTGCTCTCATTGCACGAACAACGCTACCGCGATTTTGAGGTCATCGTTGTTAACGGTCCATCGACGGACGATACCGAAACGGTGCTGCAACCCTTTGCCGGTGCAATCAAGATGCAAAATGTCCTGAAGCTCAACTGGCTCGATCGCGGAACATCGGCATTGTCGAGTCCTCCGGCGACATCGTCGCTTTCATTGACGATGATGCAATGCCCGAACCGAACTGGCTGATCGAACTGACAGGTGCTTTTGACTCCTCGGATGTTGGAGCAGTAGGTGGCATTGTCTACGACCATACCGGCACGATGCTTCAAAGCAAGTACGCTTCGCGTGGTCGCGATGGCGAGCCAAACTTCGAGATCGAACCACCTTTCGATGCCTATGTTCGCCCGGGTGCCGACCCTTTTCTCTATCTTCAAGGCACCAACATGAGCTTTTCTCGCAAGGTCTCGAGGTCATTGCCGGCTTTAACGAAAACATTCTTCACTATTTCGACATGTCGAAACCTGCTGAAGTCATCGACCAGCCGGCTACGTGGTCCATTGAATCCCAGTTCACCATAGAGAATACTTGCCCAGCCATATTCGGCGCCAACGAGACGCATCATGATGGACCCTTATCGTTTCATCTGCGATAACGCCTATTTTGCCTTCAAGCACGGTTTGCCGGCTGGCTCTCCGGATGCAATCCAACAGGTTTTGATCCGGAAGGTCACGGACATGAAGTTGGAAGCGGCGACAACCTGGTCGCCGGACGCTTTACCGAAGACCAGCACAAGTATTATCTACGTCGTTTGGAAGAAGCGTTGGCGACCGGCACGAATAAGGGCGTGACCCTTGTTCGGGCCGGGAAGAGAATTCAACCGGCGACGCCGGCAGCTTTTTTGCGGTTTTCGCAGGTGTTGGCAGCTGAGAATCGAGCTCAAGCTTTGCTGGATTGCCACGAGCTATCCTGTAGTCGGCCCGTCATCCGAGTGGATTTTGCCCGCTGCTCGGCCGGGCACGAAGTGCATGTCATCACCTTATCCGACGACGGCACTTATCGGCTGGATATGGAAGAAGGGGTCTGGATTCATCGGTTAGCCGCACCACGGCGTTGGTGTCCCGAAGTCGAAGGCCAACCTGGTGAACTGTTGCTCAAACGGATCTCCGCCAGTTACCACGAATTCTGCAAGATTCAAGATGCCGGCACCGTCGATCTGGTGGCAGCTCCTGCAAGAGATGTACTTGGATCGCTATGTCAATTTGACGATCGATTTCCCATGGTGCAATCGTCACGGTCGTGGAACGACAATGGTCGATTACCGAAAACGACTTTCGAGCGGTAATCGACGTGCATCGATCGAAAAGCCACCTTGATGGTCGAAACCACTTTGCGAAAGTCAAAGCAAAATGGGCCGAAGTGCTCCGGGATAAGATGAATTTTTCGAGCCGCACTGCTCGTACCATGATTTGCGGTCGACTACTGAATCCGGCACGATTTCCCGTCGATCTTACTGCCGAGGTGCGCAAACTGTGGGAACTATCCGCAGAGGATTGTCTGAAGCAGGTTTATCAACTCCTTTTGGGGAGAATGCCCGAGAACGAGGAACTCCGACACTGGTTGTGGTGGCAAACTCCAGGTCGATGGCGGATGTGGTGCAGCAACTGGCGTTGTCCACTTGAAGCACGAATGCGAAAAATGCCCACGGACTGGGTTCACGAGACGTTGTTCCCGCGCTGAGTCACCGAAGAACCTGGAAAGATGGAACTGACGACTTCGGGACGTCGCTTACGGAATCGCCTGCTGAGGACGCCAATTCGGCAAGATGATGCGTCTTTTTCGCCGATTCCTTGCGCCGCCAAGAACGAGAAGCTGAGAGCCAAGGGCAAGAATGAGTCATCGGGGCTTGTCGCGCGCGTCAAGGTGGTCCACCTGATCGTTTCGCGTTGACAACTTTTTTCGACCTCTGTCAAGATGTGACGACGTAAACGAACGGATCGGGCATCGGGAACGTCATCCCAAGGAGAATTCATGAAGAAAGCTCTCATTACCGGCATCACGGGCCAGGATGGCAGTTACTTGGCGGAATTGTTGTTGAGCAAAAACTATCAGGTACACGGCGTCGTGGCCCGATCCAGCACCGAAAATTTCGAGCGAATTCATCATATCGCCGGCTCGGTCAAGCTGCATCAGGCCGATCTTCTCGATCAATCATCTCTCACGGAAGTGTTGCGTGAGGTTCATCCGGATGAAGTCTACAACCTGGCCGCCCAGAGTTTTGTTCCGACCAGTTGGAAGCAGCCGGTCTTAACGGCGGAATTCACGGCGGTGGGCGTGACCCGCGTGCTGGAAGCGATTCGACACGTCGATCCGAAACATATCCGCTTCTATCAGGCTTCGAGCAGCGAGATTACGGCAAGGTGCAGCAAACACCCCAAACCGAATCGACCCCTTTCTAACCCCAGCCCTTATGGCGTCGCGAAGGTCTACGGACACTGGATTACCATCAATTACCGCGAAAGCTACGACATGTACTGCGTCAGCGGTATTTTGTTCAACCACGAAAGCGAGCGTCGAGGCAAGGAATTTGTGACGCGCAAAGTCAGCGATGCGGTCGCCCGGATCAAACTGGGACTGGCCAAGGAACTGCGGATGGGCAACCTCGATGCCAAGCGCGACTGGGGGTTTGCCGGAGACTATGTCCGTGCCATGTGGCTTATGCTGCAACAGCCCAAGCCGGATGATTATGTGATCGCCACCGGGGAAACCCACACCGTTGAGGAACTGGTGGACATTGCGTTTGGATGCGTGGGGCTTGACTGGCGGAAGTATGTCGTTCAAGACCCGGCTTTCATGCGTCCGGCGGAAGTTGACTTGCTGCTGGGCGATGCAAGCAAGGCCTATCGTCAACTCGGCTGGAAGCCCGAGGTCAGTTTTGAAGAATTGATCCGTCGCATGGTTTTCGCCGATATTCAACGTCTCCAGGGTCACAGCGTACACGAGGGAAGGAAAGCAGCATGATTAATGGATAATGGATAATTGACAATTGAAAATGATTAAGGAATTGTCCATTGTCCATTGTTCATTGTTCATTAATAAAGAGCATGATTAATGGATAATGGATAATTGACAATTGAAAATGATTAAGGAATTGTCCATTGTCCATTGTTCATTGTTCATTAATAAAGAGCGTTCGTCATGCGCATCTGATCACTGGTGTTACCGGATTTGTGGGCGGGCATCTTGTCGAGGCCTTGCTGCGCAATGGGGGCCATACGATTCACGGTCTGAGTCGGCGTTCCCAGTGGCCGAGTGAATGGTCGCACTTGTCCGATCAAGTTTCCCTTCATGCCGTCGATCTGCTGGATGCCGACGCCACCGAACGGGTATTGCGAGGTTCATCCGAGTGGATCGTGCATTTGGCCGGCTATGCAAACGCAGGCAAGTTCATTCCAGGAACCCGACTTGGCTTGGGAGGGAAATCTTCTTGCGTCGCGACGCCTCTACGAGGCTGTGGAGTGCTCCAAGATTCGGCCTCGCATTTTGTATACTTCAACGGGTCTGGTCTATGGCGACGCGGCGGGAACTCGCAAGTATTCCGTGAGGATTCGAGCTCTACGCCGCCAGCCCCTACGCGGCCAGCAAGGCCGCTGCGGATTTGCTGGCCTATCAGGTGAGCCGTCATCCGGGACTCGATGTGATTCGCGTTCGCTGTTTCAATCAGATCGGGCCAAGGCAGTCCGCCGATTATGCGGTCGCCAATTTTGCCCGGCAAATCAGTGCCATCGAGCAAGGTCGACAGGCACCTTTGATCGAGACGGGAAACCTGAACGGTCAGCGCGATTTGACCGATGTACGCGACATGGTAAGTGCATTCTTGCAACTGATGAAGTCCGGCGACACGGGCGAGGTCTACAACGCGGGGTCGGGAACCACCTATCGAATGCAGACGATTCTGGATCGCCTCCTTGCTCTGACCCAGGCGCGGGTGGAAGTAAGGCAGAAAATCGATCCCCATCGCAAGACCGATACCGCCGTGAGCCGGGCAGACATTACTAAACTGGAACAAGCGACCGGTTGGCGACGGAAGTACTCGCTGGAAGAAACTCTCTCGGATACTCTGGACTACTGGCGGCTTGAAGGTTACAAGGTTCTGAAGATGACCGGGTGACAAGGTGACAAGGTGACAAGGTGACAAGGTCACTGAAGAGGGAATTCCATTGAAAATCGCAGTCATCGGCACCGGATACGTCGGCCTGGTGACCGCACTTGTCTGGCGGAGAGCGGCAACGAGGTGATCGGCATCGACAAGGATGCCGGCAAGATCGCCATGCTCGACGACGGGCAAGCTGCCGATCTACGAGCCGGGCCTGCTCGAACTGGTGCAGCGCAACCGCGCGAGAACGGCCGACTCAATTTCACCACCGAACTGGCCAGCGCGCTCAGCAAGGCCAGACTGATCTTCATCGCGGTCGGCACGCCGCAAAGCGGCCAGCGGCGACGGCCGATCTTACCGAGCATCTGGGCCGTCACCGATGCGATGGCCGGCATTTGAAGGACGTCCCCTCGGCCGGACCCGGATTCCAAGATTGTCGTCATCAAGAGCACCGTGCCGGTCGGCACCAATCGCGGCCTGGCCGAACGGCTGCCGAAGCGGGCCGGACGCACGATCGACGTGGCCAGCAATCCGGAGTTCCTCAAGGAAGGGGCCGCCCTCGACGACTTCATGAAGCCCGACCGCGTCGTCGTCGGCGTGCGCAGGCCGGAAGTCGCCGAGGTGCTGCACGAGCTGTACGGCCCGTTCCTGCGCACCGAGCGGCCGTTCCTGGTCATGTCGCCGGAAAGCGCCGAGATGACCAAGTACGCCGCCAACGCCATGCTGGCGACCAAGATCAGCTTCATCAACGAGATGGCCAACCTGTGCGAGCGCTCGGCGCCGACATCAACGACGTTCGCCGCGGCATCGGCCACGATGTCGCGCATCGGCTTTCAGTTCCTCTTTCCCGGCCCCGGCTACGGCGGCAGTCTGCTTTCCCAAGGACGTCCGCGCCATCATCGGCATGGGCCAAGCAGAACGGTCGTGCCGGCTGGATCTGATCGAAGCGGTCGACGCGGTCAACGAAGCGCAGAAAGCAGGTGCTGCTTCGCAAAAGATTCGCGCAGCACTTCGGCGAGCAACCTGCAAGGCAAAACCTGGCCGTCTGGGGCCTGGCCTTCAAGCCGCGCACCGACGACATCCGCGAAGCGCCGGCCCTGACGCTGATCGACGAGCTGCTCGCCGACGGGGTGCACGCTGCGCGTCCACGATCCCGAGGCGATGGCCAACGTCCGGCGATCTACGGCGACAAGCTGAGTCTACTGCGACCGGCCCTACGGGGCCCTGGAAGGCGCGGACGGGCTGGTGATCGTCACCGAGTGGCAGGAGTTCCGCAATCCCGACTTCGAGAGTGATTCGCCGTCTCCTGCGCGAGCCGGTCATTTTCGATGGCCGAAACGTCTACGATGTGAAGCAGATGGAAACACTCGGCTTCACCTATTACGGAATCGGTCGAGGAAAATAACGAACAAGGATGAACTAACCACAGCGCGGCATAGCCGCAACCAAATGAAAAATGAAACAGGCATGTCGGAATTGAATAGAGTGGATTTGTCACGATTCACTTAACTCAACCACCGAACATGCCATGCAAGAGTTTGTACAGCAACACGAAGCGAACATCTATGGGGTTCTTTCCGGATTCGACCGAATTCGCTTTCGCGGAACACAGCGGCGGATCTGTTATGTGAAGGGTTTCGCCAAGTTTTTGAATTTCATCGGTGTGCTGCTTAAGGTTTTTCGGGCTTTCGTCGATGGTACTTCGCGCAAGCTCAAGAAGACCACGGAGCAATTGGCCCGCAAAACGCCGGTGGGGAAAGTGGTCTACCTGGCAGCCAACCAAGACAAGCAGGAAGTCCTCGACGAACTGCTGCGGACGTATGCGATCCCCGAGAGCTTCACCGGGTTGATCGCCGTGCTCAGTTGTGTGGAGAATTGCAACAGTTACGAGCTTCACAAGAACGCTGGCACCCAACATCTGGAAGTACACTCGGCCTGGCGCAAGTGCCTGCACTACTATCTGTACATTCGCGATCCTCGGTACGGCCTGATGCACATTCGCATCATGACTTGGTTCCCGATGCAGGTTCAGATTTGCATGAACGGTCGAGAGTGGTTGGCCCGGCAGATGAATGCAGCGGGACTTGCTTACCAACGGTTCGACAACACGTTTGCCTGGGTTGCGGATTTTGCTCAAGCGCAACAATGGTTGGATGAGCAACTGAAAACGGATTGGGGGGCCATGCTGTCGGGCTTGTTGCGGCAGTACCATCCGGCCTTTCTGGATTTGCTCGGGGAGTTGTCGTTGCCGGAGTATTACTGGACCGCCGAGCAAACTGAATGGGCAACCGATGTGGCATTTCGTTCGAAGGAATTGTTGCAACCGCTGTATCGTCGTCTGATCCGACACGCCACGGAGAACCTCTCGTGCGCGGATGTGATGCGGTTTTTGCAGCAGTATGTGACGGAGTCGGGAGCGATTCATGGCAAGTTCCAAGGCGAAGTGGTGAGTGATCGCAAGACCCGTTATGAAGGAACGCGGATGAAGCATCGGGTGGGATCCAACAGCGTGAAGATGTACGACAAGTTCGGGCGAATCTTGCGGATTGAGACGACGATCCACAATGCGGAAGGGCTGAAGGTATATCGACCTCGCGAGAACGATCCGCACAAGCGTTTGGCGTGGCAGTCATTGCGGCGCAGCGTGGCGGATCTGTACCGTCGCTGCCAGTTGTCGCAAAAAGCCAACGAGTCGTACTTGGAGGCGATGTCGGTGGTGGAATCATCCGAGACGTTGGAGTCGTTGACGGCTCCGGTCAGCAGTCCGGTCGAGCGAGCAGGGCGACGCTATCGGGGGTTAAACCCATTGTCGGCAGAAGACAGCCAGTTGCTGCGGGCCATCAACCGAGGCGAATATGCGATGCTGGGCTTGCGCAACCGGGATTTGCGAGCAGTGCTGTACGGGACGGCCACTGGTGTGGAAAAAAAGAAGCAAAGCGGTCAAGTCACACGCCGATTACAATTGTTGCGCGCTCATGGCTTGGTCCAAAAGGTTCCCAAGAGTCACCGCTACAAAATCACCGTGCGAGGCAGACAACTCGCCAGTGCCTTGTCCTACGTCCACGAAAGCGATCTGAAAACCCTAAGCCAAGTGGCCTAGAAAATTGTGTTAGAAAAGCAAAATTCGCAGAATGAGTAGTACAGAGTCACGGAGGACACAGAGAAGACAAATACAGAGATCAAAACCGAGAAAGAAGAATAGAAAAGCCGAACTTCCCGAAGTTCCGAACTCGATTTTCATTTCTCTTGATCTTGGTGATCTGTCTTCTCTGTGTCCTCTGTGACTCTGTGGTTAGTCTTCTTATTTTTACTTCTCACCATCTCGAATTCCCAACTGCTCACATCACTTCCGAACTCATAAAATCTCGTCAAGCTTCTGTTCTCAGCCGACTGATGAGGATTCCGGATGTCGATTTCTACTCTCCCAACAATCGATCCTACCATCATCGAATTCGACGTCCGCACCGACGAGATGCTCGTCAACATGGGGCCGCAGCATCCCAGCACGCATGGCGTGCTCCGGCTCGTGCTGCGGACCGACGGCGAGGTCATCTCCGAAGTGCAGCCGCACCTCGGCTATCTGCACCGCTGCGCCGAGAAGATCGGCGAGAACGTCACGCCCATTCAGTTCATCCCGTACACCGACCGCATGGATTACCTGGCCGGGATGAACATGAATCTCGGCTACTCGCTGGCCATCGAAAAGCTGTGCGGCATGAAGATTCCCGAAAAGGCGCAGGTCATTCGCGTCCTGATCGGCGAGCTGAACCGCATCGCCAGCCATCTGGTCGGCATGGGGGCGTATGGCCTCGATCTGGGCACGCTTCAGCCCGTTCCTCTATGCCTTCCGCGAACGAGAGCAGATCCTCGATCTCTTCGAAGACGTCTGCGGCGCCCGGCTCACCTACAGCTACATCACCATCGGCGGCGTCCACGACGACCTGCCGGACGGCTGGGTGGACCGCTGCCAGAAATTCCTCGACTACTTCAAGCCGCGCATCGCCGGAGTATCACGCCCTGCTGACCAACAACCACATCTTCGTGCAAGCGCACGGCCGGCATCGGCATCCTGTCGCAAGGAAATGGCCTTGAGCTTACGGCTGCACCGGTCCGATGCTGCGCGGCTCGCTCGAACCGCGACAAGGGCGATCCCGACTGGGACCTGCGCAAGATCGAGCCCTACTGCGGCTACGAGCAGTACGAGTTCGACGTGTCCGATTCCGCCGTTCCCGGAAGCCCCGCCGGAAGCGGTGATCGGCGATTGCTGGCACCGGTTCTACGTGCGCATGCTGCGAAGTGATGGAGAGCATCAAGATCAGTCGAGCAAGGCCTGAAGCGCTATCCGACTGCCCAGGGATCGCATCGCGTCGAAGCCGCCGCGGCACCTGCCGCCGGGCGAAGCCTACGTCGAAACCGAATGTCCGCGCGGGCAGATGGGCTTCTACGTCGTCGGCCGGCCGGCCAAGGAAGCCGTTCCGTTCCGCGTGCGGGCCCGCTCGTCGAGTTTCTCGCAACCTCAGCGTCGCCAATGAGATCTGCAAAGGCTGCCTGATCGCCGACGTGCCGGCCATCATCGGCAGCATCGACGTCGTCATGGGCGAGATCGATAGGTGAGCCTCACAAACTCAAACAGAAAGAAGAAACCTCATGAGCAAGTAGTCCGTAGTTGACCCGAAACTCGATCTCGTCCTGGAAAGGGTAATCGACGTTCCCCGGCATCTGGTTTGGGAGGCGTGGACCAAACCTGAACACCTGAAAGTGTGGTTCTGCCCTCGACGCTGGAGCGTTGCCGATTGCGAAATTGATCTGCGACCGGGCGGCATATTCCGAACGACAATGCGCTCGCCGGACGGAAAAGAGTTTCCCAACACAGGCTGTTATCTGGAAGTCGTCCCGATGGAACGGCTGATCTTCACCTCCGTTCTGCTCCCCGGCTATCGCCCCGCACCGACAGGCGAATTGCCATTCACGGCGATCATCACAATGGAGTCGCAAGGGACAGGCACTCGCTATGTTGCCACGGCGTTACATCAGGACGAAGCTGGATGCGAAAAGCACAAGGCAATGGGCTTCCATCAAGGCTGGGGAACCGCATTGGATCAACTTGTGGCGCATGTGAAGTCGATGAAGTAGTCCGGAAATCAGTTCACGGCGACTTGCGGCGGGCGGCTATTGTGGTCTTCCGTTTCGCTGCCGCCTTCGCCGAGTCCTGCTTCACCCGCAGCTTCACGATCCGCTCGATCAGGTCGTAGGGAATCGGCTCATCGAGCGGAAACTGAAGATTGCCCTTCGGTCCAGCGTACCGTGCGATTGCTTTCTCAAGGGCCTTGTCGCCGGAGATCGGCGGGTACAACCCGATGTGCTTCTTCCACGCAGCGAAGTAGACCAGGATTCCGTGCTGCTTGAAGGCGGGCATCATGTAGCTGATCGTTTCCTTCGCTTCGGGCGAAGCTTGGCGGATCGTTTCCCGCACTTTCTGAAGGATCGCCTGAACGTCGGCAGGAAACTTCGAGATGTAGCTGTCGATGTCCTTCGGCTTTTGCGGCTTTGCCATCTTGTTCATTTATATAAATCAAAGGCTTATTGGGCAAAAATGGTCGAAGAACAGCGGCACTTTCAGAATCCCAATGTGAATCGACCTTCCGACCCATCGTACAAGAAAAAACAATGGGTCAGCACATCCCGCCCCAACACCCCCAGGACGCCATCATTTTCCAGCGTCATGTGGCAACCCAGAATTTGTACATCGGGCAGGTGGAGTTCGACGCCGTTGCCTTCGAGACCCAAACTCACGGCATAGCGCGGAAAAGTTTCGATCGTGGAGCCGTTGGGTGAAATAACTTTCACTTCGACGAAATCCAACGGCCCAATCCCCAGGCCCTGAAAAATCTCCTGGTCAACGGCCGTGAAACTGGAGCCGGTATCGATTTGAACGCGCAGCCGTTTTCTGGCAGGGATTGGGAATTGGTGCTTTTTCAGCATCTCGGAACGTGCTTCATGAACGCCGACAACGAGTTCGACCTCAGCGCCCCCACCGACTAGCAACTGGGTAAAGAAGGGCATGGACGGATGCTCCGGTGGGCTGTCAGAGACCGGCTGCGTTTTGGCAATCTGTCGCACGAAGAAACGGATCGTTAAAGCAAGTCTCGTAGCCGGCACTCACGGCCGCGTCAAAGGTGTCATAGGTTCCGAGCAGGTCTTGGCCGCGGATCACGACATACTTCCCCTCCATTTGCAGCAGATTGGGAAGCAGACGGTCATACGCGGCGATTTCACGTTCAAGCCTCATGGGGAAGTTCCTCTTCAAAAGAATCCTGTATTCGCGGTCAGCGAGTGTTGAGGCAAATCAAGGTGGGGTGATAATATACTTCACAATCCGAAATGTATAGCCGAACTTTTGTAAAAATTTCCTTCGGTGATCGTGCAATAGTGAAGCCATTGGAGTTTGCACATCTCCATGTTGGTCAGGAAGTATCGGGCAAACCGAAACAGACTATCTCCCCAATCGCTTCGATCGCGTCGAGATTCGTCAGCCCAGCCTTGCAATCGCTGTTTGACTTCCTGGATCGTCGAATCCAGTGTCGATGTTCCGGCCGAGACACCCACCCGTTGCGCTTCTCGCGAACCACTCGCGTCGCAGATCTTCCACCTGCTGAACGTGGTGAGTTGTTACATCGCGTTCCCGGCACAAATCGACGAGTTCCCGCGTATTGTTCGAGTTTTTCCCGCCGATCACGATCATGACGTCTACCAGCGGGAGCAGCTTTTCGAGGGAGCGTTGTCGGTTGCGGGTTGGGTGACAGGTCGTGTCGACGAAGCGAATTTCCGCGTGAGGATTCTTCCCGGCCAGGGCGATCCGGATCGCTTCTACCATGCGCGGTGCCACGGTGGTTTGGCATATGACTCCCAAACGGGTAGCTGAATAGTGTTGAACGTCTTCAACGCAGGCAACGACGTCGAAGTCGTTCAGGTCTTCGGTGATACCGCGCACTTCGACGTGGCCGGGCTTGCCGATGAGGATCACGTGATAGCCTTCTCGTTGCAAATCCATTGCAGCTTCATGTACCTTGCGAACCAGGGGGCAAGTCGTATCGATGAGTTCTTTTCCGGATGCGGTGAGCCGGGCGCGTTCGCGTTCGCTGATGCCGTGGGCGGTGATGAGGACTTTCGCGGTATCGGCTTCGTGATTGCGCTCCCGTTCGCCGACCATGCGAAAACCGCGTGCTCCGAGTTGCATCAACACCAATTCGTTATGGACGAGTTCACCGTGAATGGTCACCGCATCGGGACGTTCGACCTTTTCCAGCGCACGCAGGGCATCCTTGACACCGAAACACATGCCCATTTCTTCTGCGAGTAGGATCTGCATCATATTCTCCTTCGTACTGAAAATTACTTGATATTGCAAAGTTAATGGTTCAGAAAAAACCGGGTTAATGAACCCGGAGGTCGTGGGTCAGGACTCCGATCCTGACCTTAATGTTCGGTCAGGATCGGAGTCCTGACCCACGGCATTGCGGACGTGCGCTTTTCCATCTGTGGGCTGATTAACTGTACAAACAATAATACCAACCGTGATCGATGTGTTGAAGGTGATAGACGTATCGAGTGGAAATCAATGTATACAGCGCATTTACTGTTCCCCATCGACGTTCATCCTTAAGATCAAATACGATCACTTCAGTCGAATCATCCAACCATTCTGGTCTGATGGAGAAAAACAGAAATCCCTCTCTTTCCGCAATGTGCATAACGCCGGCGTTCGACAATCGTTTCCAAACAGGGAGATTACCGTTGTCAAGTTTGTGCAGTTCTCCCGACCTGTAATCGCTTGCGTATCGTGCTAATTCATCCTTATTGTCGGCGAAAATGGTTTCCCACTTGGGACGCGAGGCAATGTCAAGATAATGCGTAATAACCGCGGTAAACACGACAACAAGTAAGCCCGCGCCCAAACGGAGTACTGTCTTGATGCGTTTGCATTCGAGAAATCTGGCCATTTCGACCATTGCCTCTTTTGAGCACGTTGAGATGCTGATGAAATTCCGCGAAAGAACAGACACGGCAACGGAGTGCCTATCGGGTTAAGCGCTGCAAAGGGCAGTGGCGCTCATGCGGGCGACCAACCCTCTCGCGCTTGCGGTACTTCGCTTTCATCCTCGCTCGGTATCGCATCCGCAATGACATTTTCGAGAACCGTAAGATATTCGCGAAAGCGGGCTTTACCTTGCGCTGTGATTCGACAAAGTGTTTGCGGCCTTTTGTCCTTGAATCCTTTCCAGATTTCGATCAAACCGGCTTCCTCTAACATTTGCAGATGCCGGCTCAGGTTCCCATCCGTGAGGGAACAGAACGTCTTGAGATCGTTGAATAACAATCCGGTTGGATGCGTCATTAAACTCGTGAGAATGCCAAGGCGGGCTTTTTCGTGGATGACGCGGTCCAACCCCTCATAAGCAAACCGGCCCGATTCATCATTCGACTTCGGGGATTTCGACATGGTTTCGCTCCAACGTCCAGTACAACACGGCAGCGGTGAATAGTTGGCCCACTCCAAAGGTCAGTGCCATGGCCCAGGGCGAAAAAGCGTACAAGTCATTCGCCAGCATGAGCGTGAATAATCCCGCGACAAGATAGTAAATACCCACGGCAAATATCGGTTTCGGCAATAATCGAGAAGAAGCGAAAATGCCCTGACTGAACAGGACAGCCCAAAGTCCCGGCAGCATCCAGCACGCATCGGGAGCATGGCGAAGTATCGCCAGCGTGATCCCGGCCCCTGCGATCAAACAGGGGACTAATTGCCGAATGGCCAGCCAGGTCACCGCCCTCGTATGCGAAGACCCGGCGAAATGATCGCGCAAGAACATCGTTGTGCCCGCTGCGAGCACGCTCAGCAGCGCCACAACTCCCCATAGAATGACGTACAAGGTTGGCTCGGACAGCGGATTCGGCAGACAGATCGGCTGAAAGATCGCTCCACTCAGGGCAAACAACCCCGACAGGGCGATCGGGAGCGAACGATAGCCTCGGAACAATTCCGATTCCGCCATGCGCAGGCGAATCTCGGCAATCTGGTTCAGAGCTTCCCGCAGTTGCATCCTGACGGCTCCTTGGTTCGCTTTGTTTCGCAAAGCATAATGCCCTGAGTTGAATCTGTCAAGATCGGAAACCCGGATTTTTCGCTACTTCGACTCACGTGATGGGTTCTGTAGTCTATAACGATAATGACGATTTTCATCGCTTTATCACTTGCAATCAACCCCACGGCGGGGATGATTAACAATACTCCTCGGGACACGGTGTCCCGACTGTCTTGATCGTTTCGCTCGTTGAAAGGATAACGCATGCTCCGCAGAACATCGCTTCTTGCTGCCACACTCGCGGTAGTCGTGATCGGGACCGGCTCCGCCTTCGGCGCAAGTCTGACCGAAAGTCTCAAGAAAGGCACACCGGAACTGAAGTCGGCCGGGCCGATCGCGTTTGGGCCGGAAGGCATTCTCTTTATCGGTGATCCCGCTGCTGCCACCATCGTTGCCGTCGGCACGGGCGACATCAAGGCAACCAGTAAAGGCAAGGTCAAGGTCGAAAAGATCGACGACCAGATCGCCGGTCTGCTCGGCACGATGGCTACCGGCATTTCCATCGTCGATATGAAAGTCAACCCAGCCTCCGGCAACATTTACTTCTCGGTGGCACGCGGCAAAGGCCCGGAGGCCACTCCCGTTATCGTCAAACTCGATCGCGGCGGCAAACTGTCGGTGGTGGAACTGAAGGATGTTCCGTTCGCCAGCGCAAAACTCCCCAATCCATCGACCAAGGCGAAAAGCCCGGCCGACGTGATTACCAGCATCGCCTTCGTGAAAGGTCGCGTCATCGTTGCGGGTCTGTCGAGCGAACAATTTGCTTCGAACCTGCGCACGATCGCATTCCCTTTCAAGGAGCTCGACAAGGGAGCAAGCATCGAAATCTTCCATGGAGCGCACGGCCAACTCGAAACCCGCTCGCCGGTGCGAACTTTCACGACACTCGACATCAACGGTGAAACCAATATTCTCGCCGGTTACCAGTGTACCCCGCTCGTGAAGATCCCCATCAGCGACCTCAAATCGGGTGAAAAGGTCAAGGGGACCACCGTTGCGGAACTGGGATCGGGCAATAAGCCCCTCGACATGATTACCTACATGAAGGACGGCAAGACTTTCATCCTGATGGCCAATACGACCCGAGGCGTCATGAAAATAAAGACCAAGGGTGTGGACAAGATTGAATCCATCGCGACGCGAGTGAAAGGCACCGCCGGTTTGACATACGACACCGTCGCGGAACTCAAGGGTGTTATGCACCTCGACAAACTGGATGAAGACCGCGCGATTTTGTTGGTGAAGAAAGGCAGCAACTTCGACGTCGCGACCATTCCACTGCCTTGATCTCGGATTCGAATCAATTGAGGAGTTGATCGGCCTGAATTCCGAAAAGGTGATTCTGGAATTCAGGCCGTACGAATTCATCGTTTTCCGGAAACGCAAGTGACACTTGAGCCAATGCCAACGGCGAGGCTGGCGTATTTAATAGTTCGGCCGGAGGGGCGGAATGAGACGTTGCCTTCAAGTGGAGGTCGTCGTGGTCGCGCTGATGGTCGTCGCCGGTTGCCAGAAGCCCGACGACCCAGTTGGCAATACGCCCGGCTGGGAACTGAAACCGCCGGCAGCGGACGCCGCCCGGGTCGCGGCCAAAGAGAAATTGCCCGGAATCTACCCGGCAGGCACCCGGATCAAGGACCGGGAGGCGCTCGGCGGGTTCGGGCCATGCGACAATTTTCCGCATGACCTCGCCAGACGGGACTGGGGCATGAGAGGTAAGGTAGCCCTCGTTGCCTTCCCGGACGAACCGGTCGCCTACTTCAAGCTCCGCGGGTTCGCCCTTCGCGTGGTGAACCGGACCTCGGAAACCGTGCCTTTCGCGGCCTGCGACTCGTCACTGTTCATCGTCTGTGAGGCGAAGGACGCCGGCGGTGTATGGCGGGATATCGAGACCAGCCCGCAGGCGATCTGCGGCAACAGCTTCCATCGGGTGTTTCTGGGGCCAGACCAATATTGGCAGTTCCCTGCCCGCGAGTACGCCGGCCCAATGAAGACCAAGCTGCGGTTCCGGCTCGACCCAGGCGGCGGTCTGGCCGCCAGCTACTCCAACGAGTTCGACGGGCACGTGGCCCCGACACAGTTTGAGGGCGGTTGAGCAGAGCAAACACAGCTCAGATCCAGACTCTGCACCTGACGATGGCAACGGGCGTTCTTGGAAGCTTCGGTTGCGTCTTATGCCGCCCCAGCAATCGAGTTGTGTTTTTAGTGAACAATTGATTTGCTGCTAACCCCGAGTTCAACCTTGCCTTCGGCATTGGCTGGACCGTCAATTGCGCGGACCGTCTATCGAAAGGTGCTTTATGCGATCTTTCCCCTTCATTTGCCTTTTCGCTCACTTCTGTACCGCTCCACTTTTTGCACAGTCCGGATTTTCCGTACAAGTGGAATCCGGAACGTCATCCAGGCTCATTCTCAAAGGACTCGACGCAAAAACTTGCACAGCCTGCAAAAAACTCGATGCCACAGCCTGGGCAAATGTGGCCGTGGTTGTGGTCGCAAACGGCTCGGAAGAAGAGATTGCCAAACGCCCTCCACTCGCAGGGAAATGGTTGGCCGATCGATCACAACTCGTTTTTGAGCCGAGGTTTCCGCTGGCCGAGGGCGTCAAGTATCGAATTCAACTGAACGAAGCCAAGATCCTCGATCCTGCCTCGAAATCAGAACTGTGGGAGATCATCGAAATATCGATTCCCAAAATCGAGCGTTATCCGACCGCCAAAGTTGTTGCGGTTTATCCCACGCGCAATATCTTGCCGGAAAACCAACTCAAATTCTATGTTCACTTCTCCGCGCCGATGTCTCGTGGAGAGGCCCCTCGACGAGTTCAGCTTTTGAACGAAAACGGCAAGCCCGTCGACGGCGCAGTTTCTTCAAATTGAGGAAGAACTTTGGGATCGTAGCGGTAAGCGAATCACTTTGTTGCTCGATCCGGGACGAGTCAAACGGGGCATAAAGCCGCGAGAAGAACTGGGGCCGATTTTGGAGGAAGGGAAGAGTTATACGCTGGTCATTTCCAAAGAATGGCGCGATGCCGAGGGCACGCCCTTGACCGAAACCCATCGCAAAACATTCAAGGTCGGTAAGCCCGACACGATTCCGCCCGACCCAAAAACATGGAAGCTCGATGCACCCGTTGCCGGTAAGAAGGGTTGTCTGCAACTGCGATTCCCGGAGCCTTTGGACCATGCTCTCTTGCAGCGGGTGCTCTGGATTGTCGATGCTGCGGGCAAGCAAATCCCCGGCAAGATCAGTATTCACGAGGAAGAAACTCTGTGGCGGTTCACACCTGAAAAAGCGTGGGCTGCCGGGGAGTACAAGATCGTCGTCGAGACCATCCTGGAGGACCTTGCCGCCAATGGAATCGGCAAGCCATTTGAAGTGCAAGGCAGCGGCCCAAAACCGATAACCAACGAAAACAAAACGGTGGAATTACCCTTCACGGTCGCCGTAGCTCGTTGACAAGCGGTCTTGTGAATCTGAAATGTATCCACTCTTTTTGAATTTGACGGGCAAGCTCGCCGTGGTGATTGGCGCTGGTGCGGTGGGCCGGCGGAAAACTCAAGCGCTGTTGAACGCGGGCGCGAAGGTTCGAGTCATCTGTTTGGAAACATTGGAAGAGGATTCCCATCCCCATCTCACGCGGATCATTGAACCTTACTGTGCCCTGCATCTCGATGGCGCAGCGCTCGTTTTTGCTGCTGCAAATCCCGCCCTGAATCGACAAATCATTGCCGATGCGAAGGCACGAGGCATCTGGGTCAATTGCGCGGATGATTCCGGCGACGGAGACTTTTATGTTCCGGCGACGTTGGAGTGCGGCGCAATGCAAATTGCCGTAAGTACCGGCGGCGTGGCACCTTCGCTCGCGTCCCGGGTTCGTGACCGTCTCGCATCCCAATTCGATGATGCCTTCGCGGATTGGCTGACTTTGCTCGCGGAATTTCGACCCATCATTCTTGAAACCATCTCGGATTCAACCCGCCGGCATGACCTGTTGTGCCAGCTGACCGAGTGGCAGTGGCTCGACCTGGTTCGCCAATCGGGGCTGGAATCGGTGCGAGTTGTCGTACAAAGCATGGTGAACGAAGCGGCGAAGCGATAAAATCGAAGTGTGAGACGCTCGAGCGCACTGGAGGAGCAGGGAAAGGGAGCGGGACTCGCGAATGATCGATCGGAATTCCAGCAATGGCCAACGTACCGACGTATTGGGAGAGCTTCCGCTTTCCGTTCAGACGCAACCATCGACGTTGAAGTGCGTTCCTGACCGATTATAAAAACGAACTTTAACCCCCGATCCTACCGAATGGCCGTCACCGACGCTTGTTTTGGACTGAGTTATCTCGTTGCCTTTCTGTTGGAACTCTTTCAACAGGTTCGACCGGGACGCGCGACGAAATGGATCGGCATCCTCTTCGGCGGGGCCGGTCTGCTCGCTCAAACTCTCTATTTGATCATCGTTCAGCCGACTCCCGCAGCGCCGCGCGGCTCGTTGCTGCTGCTCGCCTGGGTACTCACCATTTTCTATCTCTATGAAACCGTTCATCCCAAACGACAGCCTTGGGCGCTTTTTGTCTTGCCGCTGGTGATCGTGCTGGTGGGATTATCGTTTGCGTTCAAGGATGAATCTTCGCACACTCAATACTCGTGGTTCGCCGGGGATCATTTTTGGGGTATGGTGCATGGCACCCTGGTACTATTGGCCTGCGTCGGTATCACAATCGGTTTCCTGGCCAGCCTGATGTATCTGGTGCAATCGTATCGGCTGCGGAGAAAGCTCAATCCGATCGGCGGCATGAAGTTGTTCAGTCTGGAACGCCTTGAAACGGTCAATCGCCGGGGCATTAACCTGGCGTTTCCGCTGCTGACGGTCGGCTTGTTGCTCGGTGCGATGCGGATCAGGTTCTCGACAGCATCCGATACCAGTTGGAGCGATTTGAAGATTGTGAGCACGGTCGGGCTCTGGGTTGCAGCGCTGCTATTGATGTATTTGCGCTATGGGATTCACCTTCCGGGTCGTCGCCTATCCTTGCTGACGGTCGTGGCTTTTGCGTTGATGCTGGTCACGCTTTTCGCAGCTCATCCCCTGGCATCGGGAGACTCCCGATGAATTTGATTGCGATCGGCTGCAATTACCGCACGGCACCCATCGAACTGAGGGAACGGCTCGCCTTTGACGACGTCAGGATTATTCGGGCGCTCACCGAGTTGAGCGCCCGCTACGGCTGCGAATCGGCAATCCTGAGTACCTGCAACCGGGTGGAGCTTTACCTTGCCAAGCCGGGTGGGGATCAGCATCCCCATCCCGATCTGATCGGCGAATTCCTGAGCGAGTTTCACGCGATTCCACATGCTGATTTTCGCCCGCAGCTCTACGAACATGTCGATTCGGCTGCGGTACAGCATCTGTTTCGCGTATCGGCGAGTCTCGATAGCCTCATCGTGGGCGAGGGACAAATCGCCGGCCAGGTGAAAAAAGCATTCGAGACAGCGCAGAAGGCCGCGACGACCGGCCCGATGTTGAATGCTCTCTTTCAACATGCGATTCGCGCGGCCAAACGTGCCAGAACCGAAACGGGGATCTGTCAGGGACACGTTTCGGTTTCCAGCGTTGCGGTTGACTACGTTCGTCAAGTATTCGATCATTTCGGCGACAAGACCATCCTGGTTATCGGTGCGGGCAAGATGGGCCAATTGACCTTGAAGCATTTGCGCGAGCTGAGGCCGAAACAGATTCTCGTCACCAATCGCAGCCCGGAAAAAGCCATCGTCATGGCTGCGGAGTGTCACGGCAGAGCGGTGCCGTGGGAAGGGCTCGACGAGGCGCTGGTTCATGCCGACATCGTTCTGAGTACGACCGGTGCACCGGAACCGATCATGCCGCGCCGGCGCCTGGATGCAATTCGCGCGAAACGTGTTGCCGGCCCGGCGGTCATTCTCGACATTGCCGTACCCAGAGACTTCGACCCCCGAATTCACGACGCAGATACCGCCTTTTTATTCAACATCGACGACCTCAAGCGGATTCGCGAGCAGACCATCGCCCAGCGCCAGAAACACGTCACTTCTGCCGAGGCGATCATTGAGCAGGAGCGCAAGAAATTCCTCGAGTACTGGAACCGGCGCGACAACGGCCCGATCATGGCGCAATTGCGTCAGGTTTTCGACACGAAACGCGCAGCGATCATTGCGGATTTATTCGACAAGCTCAACGGCAAATTGTCGGATGCCGACAAGGCCTATATTGAGGGAGCATTCGAGCTACTGCAAAAACGCCTGCTGCACGGTCCTTTCGATGCCTTAAACAAAGCCTCCAAGGAAGGCAGCAGCGCGACACTGGTACAGGCGGTGCGAGAATTGTTTCGACTCGGCGAGTAATCAAGAACGGATTTTCCATGGCGCAAGCAACGATCGACGACACCTATGCCGAGGCGTTTCGCAGCATCTATGCCGAGGTGCTGATCACCGCCCGCGATCGCATGTGGCTCGATCAGGCCGTCGCAGGCCGCCACCGGCAACGCCTCGAGCACGATCCTGTGCGACTGCGAAGCGGGGCTGGATCGCTACGTCGGTCCCGGCGGCGAGCGAATCGTTCGCCACGCCCGACGGCCGGCCCGGCGCGGTCGTGCAGTTCCACGTCCCGCGTTTTCGCAAGGACCGCGTCGAAGCGCTGGAGCGGTCGCTGCTGGTGCGCATCAGCCAGAACGTGCTGCACCTGCCCGACGGCGGCATGCTTCAACCTGCTCGACGAGCCGAGCCTTTCTTCAAGCTGGGCCGCAAGATCGCGTTTTTCGGCGACGGCCATCAGTTCCGCGACGAGCGCTTCGGCCGGCAAGTCTGGGTGGTGCCGATCCTGTCCGGCGAGTTCGTGCATCGACGCGCGCTTCGGCTATCGCGACGGTCTGATGGGCGGCAACCTGTGGTTCATGGGCAGCGATCGCGAGATGCGGCTCTGGCCGCCGCCGAACGGCCGCAGTCGCCGCCGCCGCAGCGTGCCCGGGCGTGATCACTGCCTTTTCCCGGCGGCGTGGCCGCGAGCGGCTCGAAGGCCGGCAGCCGATACAAGTTCAGCATCGCCAGCACCTATCGCCGAGTTATTGCCCCACGCTGCGCGAAAAGCTGGGCGACGCAGTCGCGCGTTCCCGAGGGGGTGTCGTCGATCCAGGAGATCATCATCAACGGCCGCGACCTGCGCGACGATCGTCCAGCGCAACGCAGGCCGCCATCGCCGCCGCGGTCGAGACACCCGGACTTGTTGCAGATCTCGGCCGGCAACTACGGCGGCCGGCTGGGCAAGAGCTTCATCTATCTGCATCCGGAAAAGCAGCCTGCAACGTAGATTGAAAGGCTGTCGCGGAAGTAGAAAAAGTCCGTATCCCACGGTCTACCTTGAGATCATTTTTGCGGAGAGAATGGCATGGATGCCTCGCGCGTGTTTCTGCTCACTCTGGCGGCGATTCTCTTCACCTGGCTCAACGCCGTCAAACCCTATGTCATTGACGACTACGCCTACCACTACTATGCCGTGGAATTCGCGCAACACCCACTGACTCCCTATGGGTTCCAGTTTCACCCCAGGAACATCCCCGGCAACTATCTGTTGGTTCCGCCCGTTTTGCCCTACTGGCTGCGCGCTGACGGCTGCCAATGGGCCGGAAGATCCCTTCATCTGGAAGCTATGGTTACTCCCGTTTGCGCTCTTGTTCACGTTCTTGCTTCACTGGTTCTATCGCCGATTTGCCACGGGTTTGGAATTGCCAATGGTAGTCATGACTTTGTTCTCACCCACGTTCCTTCCCTCATTGAATCTGATGCTGGATATTCCAGCCCTGACCTTGGCTCTGGCGGCGATGTTTTGCTACTTTCGCGGCGTGGACTGTTGCACTCGAAGTTCCGGCTGGGGATGGATCGTGTTGAGCGGGCTATTAGCCGGTCTTGCCACGCAGACCAAGTATACGGCCTTCGTACCGGTTGCTGCGATCGGACTCCATGCTCTTTTATATCGCCGTGCAGTCCGTGGCTTTGTCGTTGGCCTTTTGGCGGTTTCTATTTTCGTTGGCTGGGAACAGTATGTCGCCTGGCGGCACGGCGAGTCCCATTTCCTGGTCAGTATTCATCGGCGCTCTCCCCGACTTCTGAGCAGATTTAACCAGATCGCACCGAGTATCGGCTTCATGGGCGGTCTGGCTCCCGGCCTGCTCTTGCTGGGACTGCTGGCCCTGCGCAGCAAGACGGTGGTTGATCGCACTACTGCTTGCCATTCCTGTTGGTTTTGGCTTGCTGGCGATCGTCCCGGAATCCGATGCTGTCTTCGCCTACCATCCTGCGCACGGGGATGCCGCTGATTGCCGTAAAGACGATCGTCTTCGGGATTCTCGGAGTGCTTTACTGCGGGATTTTGCTCGTAGCCACCTGCCGTTTACTCAAGGAAAAGGCAACTCGGGATGAACGCTTATGGAACGTATTCCTGATCGGATGGTTGCTCTTCGAGATCATGGGCGCGTTCGCCTTGAGTCCGTTTCAGGCGGCCCGGCATGGATGGGTCCGATCGTGGTGGAGTCGATTCTTCTGAGCCGGCTACTGGTTCGCACAACCTCGGCGGAAGGCTGCTTAGGCCGGGTAATGCCGGCGGTGATTTGCAGCATCGCTCTGGGCGGATTGATGTATGCAGTTGATTTCATCGAGGGGACGACCGAGAAAACAGCATGCGAATGGGCCGTGCAGGTTTGTTGTCATGAGCAGGCTCCGATGGTTTGGTATGTCAGCGACGGGTCATCGTTTCACTACTATGCGGAGGAAGCGGGCTTACATCGCTGGAATCCGAAATTGCATACGCCGCGCCCGGGAGATTGGATCGTCATGGCCAGGCATTCCGATGACAAGTGGCCCGGTATGAAGGAACTGCAAACATTGCCGGCGGTTCAATTGATTTACGAGAAGGATTTTGGCGATGACATCCCATTGGCGATGCAAGACTGCTATTACGGCGGTGCATCGGCCATCGAACATCACGAAGGACCACGCATGCAGGTCAAGGTCTATCGATGGGAGTGAACAAGGGGTAGATGGGGAAGTATTGGCGAGGTTTGTAGTTCCGCCTTTAGGCGGTTTTTCTACCGCCTAAAGGCGGAACTACAATCGCGCAGCTAAGTCTTTTGTAGCGTCTGCGCCCAGTTTCGGGCCCTCATCTGAAAGTAACTTCGCCAGAATATCAAATCAATAATCGTTGGATTGAGGCGAAGTTTCTTGGAAGTTGGGAAACTATTGGCGAGGTTTGTAGTTCCGCCTTTAGGCGGTAGAAAAACCGCCTAAAGGCGGAACTACAAACAATCGCACAGCTAAGTCTTTATTTGTGATCCTCTTCCGAGACTAACTCATTCTGATTGCGCGGATGAATATGTCGCACCAGTTCCGGAAACAACTGAACTTCTTCGCCTTCATCGTTCAAGATGTGCAAGCCGCTGAAACTCAGGGAAAGCAATTGTCCCTTCACGGTTGAGCCATCCATTTTTTCGACGGTGACATGTCGGCCTATCAGTCCAATCCGCTGTTTCCAGCAGGCCTCCAGATTCATCAAATCACCGGATATGAGTCGATCGTAGTGCGAGTTCAAACTCTGAATGATCGTTTGCAAAACTTGCCGCGCACTGAACGATTGACCGGACTGAATCCGCAAGGATGTGGCATGCGGTAATTCAAGTTTTCGAAAATCCTCCTCGGTTTGATTGAGGTTCAAGCCGATCCCAATGACAACGCCTCGTCCCTGTTCGATGAGAATCCCGCACACCTTTTTGCCGCGCATCAACAAGTCGTTGGGCCACTTGATGCCGGCGTGAATGCCTGTGATTTCCAGAATCGTTTCCGCGACGGCCACAGCTGCCAGAGCGGTCATGAGGGCAGGTTGTCGCAGCGACGCCGGCGGAAACAACAACACCGACATGAGAATTCCGCTATCGCGCGGGCATTCCCAGGACCGGCCATATTGCCCGCGCCGGAGGTTTGTCGTTGCGCCACGATCACGGCCCCATGATACTCCGGATCAACTGACAGCTCCATTGCCCGCGTGTTGGTGCTGTCTACGCAATCGAATATCTGAACCTGCTTACCGATCCGGCCGGCGGGGTAAGACCACTCTTCCAGGAGATTGTCCATGCCGAGCCTCACGAGCGATAATCGAGTCCAATGTCGAGTGCCGGGGCCGAGTGCGTCAAGGCCCCGACGCTGATTCGATCCACGCCGGTCGAGGCGATGTCTCGAACCGTGTTAAGGCTTATTCCGCCCGATGCTTCCAGTTGCACTTGCGGTGCGACATCATTGCGTCGTTTCACAGCAGCAGACAACTGGTCGAGACTCATGTTGTCGAGCAGCACGATATCGGGTTTACATATCAACGCCAGATCCAACTGCATCAGGGAATCAACCTCGATCTCGACGGGCAGATCGGGACAGGCTTTGCGCACCGATCGAGCGCTCGTTGAATTGCCGTTTCCGGCGGGCTCAACGCGGCGAGGTGATTATCTTTGATGAGGATCGCGTCGTAAAGTCCCATGCGATGATTGACTCCGCCCCCCATGCGAACCGCATACTTTTCCAGTGGCCGCCAGCCCGGCAAGGTCTTGCGCGTATCGAGGATTTTCGCTGGATAACCCGCCAGGGCGTCAACGTATTTTCGGGTTAGACTGGCGATACCGCTGAGATGTTGGAGGAAATTCAGCGCGATGCGCTCCGCGGCAAGGATGGAGCGCATCGGGCCTTCCATGGCCGCGATCAACGCTCCAGGCTGCAAATGCGATCCATCCAACTGAATCGGTTCAAGTCGCAAAGAAGGGTCGATTCGCTCCATCACCATGCGGCAGACGGGTAAGCCGGCCAGAACGCCTGACTGACGGGCAACGAATCCGGCCCGGCCGATGCTTGTGGACGGTATACAAGTCAAACTGGTGATGTCGCCGATTTGCGCAAGATCCTCGCGCAGGGCGATTTCGAGAAGTGCCGAAGCACATTCACGCTCATCCCTATTAAACGAGTTCGTCATCGTGTTTTCGAGAGCCGATTCCATCATGTCAAATACGCTCTTCTTTCCGATCTTCAATCGTACCCTCGGGATTGACGAATATCCAACAAACCATGCCGATGAAGTAGATCAGCGCCAGGAGCAGCACGATCGATGGTTCCTGGAACTGCCTCATCCACATCACGGCGATCAGGGGAAACACCGTTGCGCCAGATTACCCATCATGTTCATCGCTCCGAAAACCACCGCCATGTACACCGCCAATATCGATGCTGACGGCGTACGAACAGGAATTGCCGCCGGAACTGAAGAGTGCCGCGAAGAACAGCAATGCTACCGCCGGGTAAACGCCCAGCGGTATCACATACACCGCCAAGAACAGGACCACGCCGATCGCTGAAGTGCCGATCGTCACACCCTGCCGGCTCCAACGTTTGCTTCCAGTCCAGCGCAACACCTGATCCACCAACAAGCCGCCGAGCAAACTTCCGAGCACGACGCCCAGGAACGGAAACATCATCAGCCAGCCAATCGTTATTTTGTCGAGATGGAATTGGGCTTCCAGGTAGCCGGGACACCAGGTCATCCAAAAGACATTGGCTCCTGCCCGGAAGAATTGCGAGATACAAAGCCAGAGGAGTTTGGGATGCCTAGCCAGCTTTAGCCACGGAGTTGGGCTGGTAGAAGGTGCGTGCGAGCCTGGCTCCGAATTCAGGGCAATCAACTCGCGTTCGGCATGGTTCACCGAAGAATGATCTTCGGGTCGATCGCGAAACCACCAATAGAACCACAAAGTCCAGATCACACCGGGAACGGCAATGATGATGAAGACCCACGGCCAGGGAACATTCGCGAGCAATTGACCGAGGATCGGTGCCCCGATGGCCGCGCCGATCGACATACAGGCTTGCAAGGTTCCTGCGGCGAAAGCCCGCTGATCCAGCGGGAACCAGGTGGCGATACAGCGCGTTGAAGCCGGGAACAAGCCGGCCTGGGCAATACCCATCAAGGCCCTGCTTGCCAAAAGAACGCCAAGACCCGCGGCCGCACCGGCGATCAGCGTTCCGGCACTCAGGGCGACTGTGAACGCGCCCATCATCCCGAAGAGAAAAAGCGATCGCCGTGCGCCCCAGCGGTCGACGAGTATCCCGGTGGGAATTTGAAAAATCGCATAGGTGAGAAAGAAGCAACTCAACGCCCAACTGGTTTCTTTCTTGGAAATGTCGATATCCGCACGAATCGTCGTCTGGCGCTGCCGAGAGCCGACCGGTGAAGATAGGCAATGGCTGCCGCGAGGCACAGACCGAACAGCACGATATAGCGGATGCGAGTCGGTCGAATATGCGGAGCGGCCACGGGAGAGTTCTCGTTTGGAGAGTAGGGACGATCGAGAAGTGATTGTGCGATGGATATCGCGAGGACACAAGATAGAAAATTCTTGCATTGCATCGCTTTCAGAAAAAAGTCGGGTTTTCTTGGGGCAGGCCGTTGCGGATGCTTTCGACCAAGACAAGGCCAGTTTTTGTAGCAATTTGTAGCGTCTGCGCCCGAAGCTCGGGCCCTCATCTGAAAGTAACTTCGCCAGAATATCAAATCAATAATCGTTGGATTGAGGCGAAGTTTCTTGGAAGCACGACATTATGAAATTTGTTCGATCAAATTTGCGATCCCTGGTGTACAGCCCAGTTTTTGTAGCAATTTGTAGCGTCTGCGCCGTTTCGGGCCCTCATCAGCAAAAACCTCGGCAATCCATCAAATCGATAAGCGTTTGATTGGCTCTTAGTTCTTGGAAGCACGACATTATGAAATTTGTTCGATCAAATTTGCGATCCCTGGTGTACAGGCCAATTTTTGTAGCAATTTGTAGCGTCTGCGCCCGATGCTCGGGCCCTCATCTGAAAGTAACTTCGCCAGAATATCAAATCAATAATCGTTGGATTGAGGCGAAGTTTCTTGGAAGCGTCTGCGCCAGTTTCGGGCCCTCATCAGCAAAAACTTCGCCAATCCATCAAATCGATAAGCGTTTGATTGGCTTTAGTTCTTGGAAGCACGACATTATGAAATTTGTTCGATCAAATTTGCGATCCCTGGTGTACAGGCCAATTTTTGTAGCAATTTGTAGCGTCTGCGCCCGTTTCGGGCCCTCATCAGCAAAAACTTCGCCAATCCATCAAATCGATAAGCGTTTGATTGTCTTTAGTTCTTGGAAGCACGACATTATGAAATTTGTTCGATCAAATTTGCGATCAGGATGTAATTTCCATGTGGCGATTTGTGGTCGCCCGACTTCTGTTCCGCATTTCTTGCAGATTATAAAAGTTGACAAAAATCCACTCTTTACTTATGCTAGTGTACACAATTTCAATTGTCAATCGCTGCCGGGTAATGAGTTGAAATTTCATTCCTTACCCTTTCAGTAGCATTGGCAGATTTGGGCATTCAACACGGGCGATTGCAGCGTTCAAGCGTCGCTATGCGATTCGGGCCGTTAATGTGATATGTCGGCGTTGAAGGCCCAGCTGCCTTCAACCGACCGGTACGGGTGCACGCCATAGTTTGCGCTCATTGCGTCACTCAAGCGTCGCTACGCGACGCCAGCCGTTGGCCCGGATATATCCGGGCGTTAAAACGCCCGGCTACCTTCAACCAACCGCTACGCGGTGAACCGTACCGCGTAGCGGTTGGTTGAAGGTAGCCGGGTGTTTTAACACCCGGTAGTCGGAGGCCCGCGAGTTTGTGCGTCGCGTAGCGACGCTTGATCGCTCCAACGCGCAAACCATGTCGTGCATCCAACCGGTACGCGGTTCAGCAACTCGTCTCGACAGAATCACGACTTTCCGGCTATAGTTCTTCACTCCTCGATCCAACATCTTGACTCGTTCATCCGACGACCATTTCAACCCCTGACTTCCTGGGAACGAATATGCTTCGATCTCTATTTATCGTTGGCGGACTGGCCGGCGCGTTCGGCATGGGCTATCTCCTGCAAGGTAGTCGAGATTCGTCGAAAACCAATGCGGTTCAAGTAACGGCCAACCGACAATCCGCAGCTCCATCGGCCGCGGAGAATGCCGAACCTGCCGGCGACCCATCGTTAAAGCTGCCGGACAGACTGCCGGATGCGGATGGGGTCACATTTGATGCGTCGTTTCAAGCGATTAAGGGCCATTATAAAGAGTTGGCAAAACCTCTGATTCCGGCGGCGGACAAATCTCTCCCGTTACCTCCGTTAGTGCCCATTCCGGATTGGCCCCAGGAACCGAAAAAATTGCCCGAAGAAGTCAGCGGCCCGATGTTGCCGCCGGTTCCGGCGAGGAACGCGGATAACAAAGTTGAAGGACCGCCGAAAAAGGCCGATATGAAGCTTGTTCAGATTGAAGCAAACGACCCACCCATTCCACCCTTTGCGGTGGACCGTGGGAAAACAGAACCGTTCGCGGCCGAACCGGCAATTACAACCACGAAGCCGGCATCACCTCCCATGAGCGCCCGAACCGCCGTTCGCTTCGCGGATCCCGAGGGAATGAAGGTCTCTTGGTATGGTCCGCATGGCTGGAACGACATCCCGTTGACAACGAAAGCTTGCTACAACTTCCTTCAAGGCGGGATTTATCGTCTCAAGTTGAGTCAGATCCCGAACAAGCCTGATGATCCCCATGTGGCGAGACGAACCAGCGACGGCAAAGAAATAGTCCGTCCTGACCTCGGTCCACTTTTTCCGACCCTGGAGGTTATGCCCACCACCCCGAAAATTGCAACCTTCCTCGCGCATTGTTCGGTGTCGGTTTCATTTTCGAATGCCGATCTCCAGCAGGTTAGTGCAGGGACTTTCCTGGTGAAAGTTATTTATCTGCCGAATCCGGAAAATAAAGATTCCGACCTGGTCGGAACTCCCGAGGAACTGGCTTCAACTCGTCTTAAACCCGGAATGGACCCGATCACCGAAGCCAAGAAACGCGGCGAAGTTTTATTGATTGTCCGAATGGGCAATATCAACCTCGAGAACCCCACCTCGCCCCCGATGGAGGCCGGCCTTTCTGAAGCGGAAGTGGAACGGAAAATGACGATTGTCACCGATCCGCCTGGGTCCAAGGTCACGATCAATGGCAAGGAAATTGGGTTTTCTCCCCTCAATTTCAGCCTCATCTATTATGGCAAATACCACATTAAGTTGCAAAAGGACGGCTACCAAACCCGCGTGATTGAAGAACGTATTGCAGCGCCGATTGACGAGAATCCACCGCTCAACATCCTGGCGAAGAACATTTTCATTCACGACAAACATTTGTTGAAATATACTCTCGATCCCTTACCGCTGGCAAGACCTTGTGTGATCGGCCAATCTATCAACGCACTACCTCACCCGTTGGAACGTGAGCCGACAGTTCCGGTACAGGCAGCACGAATCGTTTCAGGTGATGATGGGCAAAGGTATGTCGTTCAAGGAGGCGTGGCGTTCCCGATAGCAGGTTCTCAATCGGGAACGATGGCGATACCTTGCGCGATCAGCCAGTCACCGGACGCTGGGCCGCGGAATGGTCGCGCCCATTGGCCAACGGAACAATTGCCGATGCCGCGCGAAGCATCGGCAATTCCCGAACTTGCTCCGATGCCGCGAGAAATCGATTACAAAGCGATCTTCTCCTTTTGGCTTGGCTTTTTCCAATAATTGGCATACTCGGAGCCGAGCGCAGACAACGAGCCGGAAGCGTAAGTTTTGAAGTTGGCGCTCTGAAGCAATGGGAGGCGCATTGGCGCAGCCGTTTGGTAGCCCGACGCGTGAGCGAGGGAAGGACTTCCAGCGAATTGGAGGTCAACCCTTGCTTACGCGTCGGGCTACCAGTCTGAACTTGGAACTTGGAACTTGGAACTTGGAACTGCGTTGCACTGGACACATGGTGGGTGAGTACAATCAACATATCTGCAAAACGACTTTCGATTCTTTCATCATCATTCCCGAAGTCGTTTTGAGTCGGCCTTATTCATTTCTCATTCACGTTCTGAGGTGTCTGTCATGTTTCAGTTTTCCGGTCTCATTGCCCGCGAATTGCTGATGTGTCTGCTGAAGTCGATCCCCTTCGACTCGGTCAGCAGGGTCTTCGATTTCTGCAACAACATCGCACAAAGCAATCAAGCCCGCCGGCAACAGCAGAGGCTCTCGCAAATCGAAGATCGCCTCGAAGAGCAGGATTACCTGTTCTCCAAAGTCCTGAATCTGCTCGAAGGACTGCAAAACCCGATGATGGGATCCCATCACATGGATCTGGCCATCGAAAGCATGCGGGAGATGAAAGAAGATCATCCCATGCCGCTTTTCGAAGGGATGTTCGATTCCCACCCGCGCTGGAACCATCTCAAGTCGGACCCCGGCTTTTATGGCGCAAGAGTGCTCGGCACGGGCGAACGCATCGACCCGCACAACTTCCAGATCCTGCTGCATTTGGACCAGATCCGCGTCCTGGAAATCTCGCCCTATCTGTTTGGCCAGCTCTTCGGCGATCACACTTTGGTACGGACCAGGCCGCAAATCACCGCCACCACCGACATCTGGGCGGTTCATGGCGGCATGAAGTCTCGTCGCGGCGGGAAAGAGGTTCTGAACGTGAGCCTGCGCTACGAGGATTTGTCGGATGAGTCCTTGCGCGAACAAACGCTGCGCTGGATCGCTCAAAAGCAGCCTTGCCTGTTTTGCGGGAGAATCGGCGCTCCTCTGGCAAGATGCTTGAAAAGGGACTGTTTCGCGGTCACTTGCCGGCACTGTATCACAACGAACGCCGGCGAATTGCGGAAGAACCGATTCTGCTTTCGCTGTGGAACTGCGCTGGCCGGCAGAACACGACATTGCCTGGTTCCGTCCCGGCGGCGACCTGCTTGCACATCTCATGAAGCAACTCGTCGCGGCAGGCTCGCGACCTGTCATGAGCGCGAAGTAGACAACACGAATGTGTCCGCTCACGGTCCATTTCATAAGACAAGGGGAGTCCCGCGCTGCCGTTTTCCCTTGCGGACTCTCCGGTTATGTTTCCTACCTCTGCTCTCGTCCAGCATTTGCAAGCCGATCTCCAGCGCGATCTTGTCGCGTTTTTGCCGGAATTGATCCTGTGCGGGGCCATCGTCGGCTCGCTTTTGCTGCGCCTTTTCTCATCGCTCAAGCACCTTCATCTGGGCTATTTTGCTCTGGTTTGCTCCGTGTTGGCATTGATTGTTGCCTTCGCACAATGGTTGGGAAGCAATGCCTTTGACCCGCGCTTCGACGCCGGTTCCACCTCGCTGCAACTTTTCACCGGTCTACTGGTTTACGATTCCTTCGCGATTTACGTCCGGCTCTTTCTCCTGCTATTCCTGACCTTGGCGCTTTGGCTCACCTTGTTGACCGGTATTCCCGACCGCGACGATTCCGCCGATTTCTCGATACTTTTGCTCGGCAGCACGCTCGGCATGATGATGATGGCTTCGGCGAATCACCTGCTCATGGTTTTCATCGCCGTCGAGATGGCCAGTGTTCCGAGCTATGCTCTTGCCGGTTTTCTCAAAGGAAAACGCCAGGGCAGCGAGGCCGCTCTCAAGTATGTCATCTACGGAGCGAGCGCTTCGGGAATCATGCTCTATGGAATCAGCCTGCTGGCAGGCAAGTTCGGCACCGGCTATCTGCCCGATCTGGCGCTCGGTTACACGGCCGACATGAAGGCCGGCGGCCTGGATGCCGTTCTCCTTGCGGGAACGCTGTTCATTCTCATTGGTTTGGGCTTCAAACTTGCCGCAGTGCCATTTCATTTCTGGTGCCCGGACGTCTTTGAAGGCGCTGCCGCCGAGGTTGCTGGTTTCTTGTCGGTGGCCTCCAAGGGCGCAGCGCTGGCACTCACCGCTCGTTTACTCTTGTCTCTTACCGAGAAGCCGGAGATGAGAGTTTTGCTTTCCAGCTCCATCGGTCTGGTTCTGGCCGTGTTGGCAGCGCTGACCGCGACTCTTGGGAACCTCGCTGCTTTAGGACAGACGAATCTGAAAAGGCTCCTCGCTTATTCCACCATCGCCCACGCCGGCTACATGATGATGGCGCTGGTTGCTTTGACCCCTTCCGCCGTGGGAGCGATTCTCTTTTACCTGATCGCGTATTTGTTGATGAATCTGGGTGCCTTTGCGGTGGTGGCGTTCCTGCGCAACCTGACCGGTTCTGAAGAGTTATCGAGTTTCAGCGGCTTGATTCAGCGCGCGCCGATACTCGTCGTCACCCTGTCGATTTTTCTGTTGAGTTTGCTTGGATTGCCGCCCCTGGCCGGATTCGCGGCGAAATTCCAGATTTTTGCGTCGATTTACGAAACGGCGATGTTCTATCGCCGGGACTTTCTCATGATGAGTTACGTTTTTGACGGCTTACTGATCGTTGCAGCGATCAACACCGTTATCAGTGCGGCATACTACCTCAAGATTTTGCGAGTGATGGTTTTGGATGCGCCGCCGGAAAACGTTCCTGTGTTGCGGGTTGGGCCGGGTGCAGCGGTCTTGACCTCACTACTGTCGGTTGGGGTTGTGATCGTCGGACTGGCCTGGAATCCGTTAACCCGGGCGACGAATTACAGCATGGCTTCATTCACTCCAACGAAACCGTCCGGGTCGATTCGCACCTCCGATGCAAAGGGAATAACTCCGTGATGGATTCTGCCAGTCAACGCCGTTTGCAGGAGATTTTCCGCAGGGAAAGTCGATCGTTCCTGCAGTACATTCACGAGACGACCCCCTGGTCGCTTCCAAAAGATAAACCCCTCGTGGCGAAGATGCACCAGCTTGCCACCGAGGAATTGACCGCGCTCGAAGCGTTCTCGCAATGGCTGGATACCCAGCGCATTGCTCTACCTTATCTCGGTGCGTTCTCGACGGGATTTACTTCCTTCAATTTTGTAAGCATTCGGACGCTGTTGCGTGAAGTCATTCCCCGGCAACGCAAGGAACTGGCACAACTGGAACAAGATGCCGGGGCCTTGACGGGTGAGGCGCAAACGACGGTGAATGGACTGGTCGAGATGAATCGCAAACATCTGTCGGAATTGACGGCGATCGGGGCGTAGTGAAATCCAGGGTCAATCATGATCGATACCCACGCTCATCTCGACGACGATCGCTTCCGCGATGACTTGCCTGCTGTGTTGGAGCGGGCCGTCGCCGCCGGGATGGAGCAAATTCTCACCATCGGCATCGATGTTGCTACGAGCCGGGCTGCGGTGCAACTGGCTTCGACCTATCCGCTCCTGCGTGCCGTTGTCGGGATTCAGCCGAACCATGTCGCCGACGCCGCTCCCGGCGACTGGGAAGCGATCCTCGAACTCGTCAAGCATCCTATAGTGGTCGGCATTGGTGAAACGGGATTGGATCGCTACTGGGATTGCGCACCGTTTCCTCTGCAGGAAGAATATTTTCTGCGCCATCTCGAATTGGCCCGATCCCTCGATCACCCGGTCGTCATCCACTGTCGCGAGGCCGAAGCCGATGTCGTCAAAATGCTTCGGAATCAATTCGATCAGCACGGCTCCCTTCGTGGTGTGATGCACTCGTTTTGCGGCGATGTTGCTACCGCGAAGGCATGCCTGGACATGGGGTTGCACATCTCCTTCGCGGGAATGGTAACTTTCAAAAATAACCAGGCGTTACGTCAGGTTGCCGCAACGATCCCGCCGGAAAGATTGCTCATCGAAACGGATAGTCCCTATCTGGCCCCGATGCCGCATCGTGGGAAGCGTAATGAACCTGCCTTTGTGGCACACACTGCGGCATGCTTGGCGGAGGTGCTGACCGTGACCAAAGAAGCCATTATCGAACAGACGACTCGGAATGCGAATGTATTGTTCAGATTAGCTAAGCACCAATAGCAGCAATGCGAGCCCGAATTGAGACCAGCTTTCTTCCGATAAAATGTTCAAGCATACTCCTTACGCTCGGGCGCTGACTGGTTACTTCTCCAGGCGCATCACCACGAAAACCGGTTCATCGCTCGACAGTTCCACTTGCGTCATTCCGCTGTCGCAACTCGTTTGGCTCAGAGCCAATGCGATCCGTCTGCGTGCATGATCCACGCTCAGTACCACGCAGGAGACTTTTTGCCCCTTCTGAAGCACCTCACTGGGATGACTTATTTTATGCAATTGGCCCATATCTCTGACGTGGACCAAGCCGTCGATTCCTTCCTCGATCTCGATGAAAGCGCCGTAGGTGGTCAAAATGCGAACACTCCCTGTTATGACGGTACCCGGCAGATATCGCTCGGGAATCCTCTCCCACGGATTGTCCTGGCATTGCCGTATTCCCAAAGCGATTTCCTTTTTCTCGCGATTGATGTTCAATACCTGAATTTCGAGTTCTTGACCCATCGCTACCACTTCTTTGGGGTCGTTAATCCGTAGGGTCCAGGACATTTCCGAAATGTGAACCAAGCCTACGATCCCGGACTCCAATCTCACCCATACACCAAAACTAACGATATCGACTACTTTGGCACGGTGTCGACTCCCAATGGGGTATTTGGCCTCGATGGACTGCCAGGGGTTGGCGGTTTTTTGCTTCAATCCCAGAGCGATTCTCTCCCGTTCCTTGTCCACCGAGATGACGAAGACCTCCAGTTCCTCGTCGATCTTCACCAGTTCATGAGGATTTTTCACCCGATGCCATGCCATGTCGGTGATATGCAGCACTCCGTCCAGGCCACCCAGATCGACGAATGCGCCAAACTCGGCGATATTCTTGACAACCCCCTTGCGAATCTGTCCCGGTTCGATCTCCCGAAGCAGATTGGACTTGAACATCAGACGCCCTTGCTCGATCAGTTTTCGCCGACTAACGACGACGGTTTGGGATTCTCCATCAATCTTGACGATCTTACACTCGATGTGTCGGTTGACATAAGCCCCGATATCAGCTGGTCGGCGGATATCAATTTGGCTGGCAGGCAGGAAGACATTGATGCCGATGTTCACGAGCAGGCCACCCTTGATCTTGCGTGTGACCAAGCCCGTCACTGCATCGCCCTCCTTGTATTTGGCGAGAAACGCCAGCCAATCAGTTTGACGTTTGGCTTTGCGATAGCTCGGCGAGACGACCCCATCTCTGGTTTCGAGCAAGACCGGGATTTTATCGCCGACGTGCGGAAGGTTTAGCAGCGAGCCACCATCGCGCCATTCGTTAATGTTGATGATCCCCAAGTTCCTTGAGCCGATATCGACCATGACCTCGTCGCCGCGAATCTCGCGGACGATGCCTTCGACGATCTCATTAATTTGGGAATGAATGGTTTGATATTCGGGGTGGATGATGATTGCAGGGTCTGAGTGCGTTTCGAGTTCTTGCTGGGCGATGTTGGAGACATCGGATTGGTGGAGAAGTTTTTTCTTGATCATATTAATAAGAGGAGTTTCGCTCAGTGCGGGTTCGGACTTGTTGTGGAAAAAACGAAGGAATTAATGCCGCGCATCGAAACCACGCGAAGAACCCGACATTTCATATCCCCATCGGCTCGCGGTGTCCGCCGTCATTTCCTGTATCGTAGCCAATTCCGCAGATGAAAACGAAGTTTGATAGTAATCCGGACGGCGAATATTTGCGGCATACTTTTCGAGAATTGGCTCTGTATTCGTCAACTGCGCAATGATTCATCACGGCTCGGAGTGTCGTCGCAGGATCATCGCATAGCTGCTCGAAGCGAACCACCAGCGACGCGGCACGAACTGCCGGGTCGTTGTCGAGCAAGTCCGCCAAATAACGGTAGACCATATCCCAGTAGACGGCCCAACCCTCGATCTCCCTACCATCCGACCAGGCGCTCTGGATTTCTTGAGTCCGCTCTGAATTTCCGAGGTTCATCGGCCGACGGTCGAGTCCGAATTCAAAGTGCCCCGAGCGCTGCATGAATGCCAAACGCGGGGATGGGTTCGTTGTCCGCCTGAAAACCATTCGTGTTGCCGCATCAGGGAAGCAATGTGACCGGCCGGGGAGCGTATCGGAATAATGAACTTCGCATCCGGGGCCAGACGAAGTAAGTAACCGAGCCTGGCCACGTGATAATTGGCTTTGGCAACATAGCGTGCAGCTCGCTCAACCAACAACAGTTTTCGCAGATGGTTGCGGTAGAAGTTGTCGAACGCCGGGTTCCGAACTGCCCGCCCCAGAAGATTGTCAACTTTGGGGTTATGACAGTTGGGGAAGAATGCCATCCAGAGCATTTCCTCGATCGAATCGGGGCTTTCCGATGAGATCATCATCTTGTCCCGATGGGGACGTTCCTGGGGAGGCGTGGGGCGAATCGAAGCGGTTGCCCGACGCCACCAGTAAGGGGTAAACACCATCGGATAATCTTTCATACGATGGGTGGCAACCCCTGGGTGTGACGATAAGACTTCATGGAGAAGTGTGCTCCCCGATCGAGCCAGGCCACAAACATAGATAGGCTTTATGATCTGAACTGCGGAAAGTTCTGCTGACAGAACACCGGACTCCAACTTGCCCAGCGCCAGCCAGAAATGTTGAAAACGCTCAACCAGCCGACCCAGGATGTCGAGAACGCGAGGAACATAAAAAGGTGAGTTCGTGTCGGTGGGCATTGCACGCATTGAAGTCGATTGAATTACGGTCTCACTTTGGTTTCCGTCCTCAAGAAGGTCAATTGGTCCGGACCGTAGCGACGGGCACCCGTGATGGCCAGGTTTGCCGCGCCTTCCGATACCGGCAATTCCGGGTCGATGGCACAACTAAATTCCCAGACACATTCGCGGTTTCGGGTTACTTCCAGAATTCTGCCGCCTTCAGGATCGACGATGAGCGTGTTTCCGTTGGGGAGGCGTTGTTTCGTCCCGCGGCGTTTCGCCAGAAAGGCCGTGGAATCCTGGCCGGTGTAACTCCAGGGGTATCCGAGAGTCTTCGGGTCGAATTCAAGCACGCGGGCGTTTCCTTGCGATCCCAAATTGTCGTAGACCAGCAAATGGCCGTTTTCGGTGAAAGTCGCATCGTGTTGCTGTTGCCATATCCCTTCAGTTGCCCAGACCAAGGATCTGTTTTGCAGGTCGAGAACCGCGATCGCACTCAAATTTCGGAAAGAAACCAGAACTTGTCCGGCCTTGAACTGCGGGAAATTCGGGGCCAGAGCAGGGGTTAGAACCTTGACGCTGTTGACATGGAGAATATCGGAAACTCCAGAATTCTTCGATGCCGCATTGAGCATGCTTTGGCCATTGATGAAATCGCTTGGATATGAGGCTTTGTTCGAGAATAAGATCGGCGCAAATTCGGAACTCTGGAATGCTTGAAGGAATTGAATTTTCTCCAACTCCCGCCCTCCTGGAGATAGATGGACAAGATAATCGACGAAGCACGGCGTCGGCACTGAGGGCAAACCTGCGAGCTGATCTTTATGGAATTGTTGGGTCAGAGCATAAATCGTCCCATCGTCAGCGACATCGAAGTCATGGTGAGCATGAGCTGAATAGGCCCAGATGAGATTGGAATCTTTGTCCAACTTGGCCAATCCATAGCCGGGGGGAGTATCCGAAGTGCTTTGATAGAGGGCCAGCAGGTCGCCGTTGGGAAATACATGGCCGCGAAACCAGTGAATCTTGTCGTCGGACAAAGGTGAATTGGAAAGGTGTTTGGGCTTCTCCCATACTTTGCTGAACGGCAGACTCCATTGATGGACCACATTTCCCTTCATGTCGATCAAATAGGCCTTGGTCCCCTGCGTGGTCGTGTACAGCGTAAATCCATCGAATGTTTTGCTCGACATGTCGCAGGTAACGCCCAGGCCCCTCCAATGACCGTGACCGTCGGTCGGCACCTTGCCCCGTTCCTGCAAGGCTTCGTAACCGATGAACGCCTCTCGGAAGAATTTCCCAGGGAAAAAATCAAAATATAAAGAGGCCGCGCCGAATACGCAACTCAAAAAAACAAGGCCAAAAACGGAAGACATTCTAAGAAACTGGCTGGGGACCGAACGAACGCGAATGTATCCGCTCAACCCGGTTCGCACGCGCTGCCAATACCGTTGGAATTGCCACACGGCTTATGCCTCCCCTTCGGTGCCTTGTTGTGCATTTGATTCGGCCGGTACCGAACCCGTTGACAACGAATTCGTCGCTGGAACTTTGCGGCCACGCAACCAGCGCAAGAAACTGTACAGAGGCCACAACAAAACCGAGAACATCGCCACGACGATCCAGGCCATCAGGCTCATGGCGTACCCGACCAGTTCCATTCCCGCGCCCGGCCCAACGTAGGCCATGGCGTTGCCGGTGAACAAAAACAAAGCAGCCAATGTCCAGAGAAGGTAAATTGAGAAACGATTACGATCGAACATGTGTCGATCCTTTCAAGAGTTTCATTGGAAGAATTCTGGAATTACAAAATCGTTATTTTTGCCACTAAACAGCTCGAGTATGCTGCAAGAAATGGGGAGATCTTTAGCCGGGTCGATTACATATCTATTCCAAGCCATTACATCACTCTTGGATGCTAATGATACAACCGCTGACAGGAGAGGAATTTAGAAGCGGAGTTCTATCAGAGTGTCTTGCTCGTCAAATCGCCATCCTGCGGCGGAAATGGTTGATTTCTCACAATTTCAATCATTCCCACCTTACTAAACCCTGAAATAAGTTAGCAGTTTCGTGATGAAAAACCGATGAGTGGAATTGTTGCATTACGATTTGCGATTAACGGTTGGTGTTGTCTCAGCCCAATTTCGGTCGAATGGTATGCCACTGCGTAACTGCTTCATACATCCGCGCCACCCGCAACATTTTTTCTTCGTCAAATGGCGCTGCGAGAATCTGCAGGCCGATCGGTAATCCGGATTTTGTGAAGCCGCAGGGAATGCTGATCCCGGCAATGCCTGCCAGGTTGCAGCTAATCGTGTAGATGTCGGACAGATACATCGCCAGGGGATTATCCGTCTTTTCGCCCATACGGAACGCGGCGGTCGGAGCCGTCGGCCCGATCACCACATCGCAATCCGCAAATGCTTTGTCGAAATCATCCTTGATGAGCCGGCGGACTTTCAGTGCCTTGAGGTAGTAGGCATCCTTATACCCGCTCGAGAGGGCATAAGTGCCAAGCATGATTCGTCGTTGAACTTCCTTGCCGAACCCTTCACCCCGACTTTTGCTGTAAGTATTGATGAGATCGGTCTTGTTGGGTGTACGGTAGCCGTAGTGCATTCCATCGTAACGGGCCAGATTGCTGGAAGCTTCTGCGGTCGCCACAAGATAATAGACTGCCACGGCGTAAGGGCTGTGGGGCAACGAAACTTGCTTGATCTTCGCCCCGAGCTTTTCGTAGACTCTCCAAGGCTGCCTCGACGACATTCTCAACCTCGGCATCCAAGCCTTCGCCGAAGAATTCTCGGGCTACGCCGATGGTCAGCGGTGCAACCGGACGCATTCAGAGTTTGGTGTAGGGTGGCACGGGGCAATCGACACTGGTGCTGTCGCGAGGATCGTGGCCGGAAAGGATTTCCATCAGCAGGGCGTTGTCGTAAACGTCGTGGGCAAATGGTCCAACCTGGTCGAGTGAAGATGCGAAGGCGATCAGCCCGAACCGGGAGATCCGGCCATAGGTCGGCTTGATGCCGACGATGCCGCACAGAGCTGGCGGGTTGGCGAATTGAGCCGCCCGTATCGGTGCCCACGGGAAGCGGGTGCCTCGCAGGCGGCACTGCTGCCGCCGAGCCGCCGGTAGAGCCGCCCGGATATATCGCGTAAGATCCCAAGGATTGCGGGTTGTGAAATAGGCGCTGTTTTCGGTGGATGACCCCATGGCAAATTCGTCCATGTTGGTCTTGCCGATGAGAATGGCGTCCGCTTCACGCAACCTGGTGACGACGTGGGCATCGTAAGGCGGAACGAAGTTTTGTAGCATTTTGCTGCCGCAAGTCGTCGGCACGCCTTTGGTACACAACACATCCTTGATCGCGATCGGCACACCGGCGAGCCGGCCCAACGCCTTGCCGCTTTTCCGCCTCGCATCGACTTCTTTCGCCTGTTCGGCGCGGCGTTTTCGTCCACGTGCAGATAGGCCTTGACCAGCGGATCTCGCTTCTGGATGGCAACCAGGAAGGCCTCGGTGATCGCAACGGCGGTTTCGCCCTGATTTTGGGCGGCAATCAACTCGGCTACGGTGCGTTCAATCATGACACTCAATGAGGTTCAGTATCGAGAATGGCCGGGACGCCAAAGAAATCGCCGATGCGCACAGGAGCATTCTTCAAAACTTCCCCGACCGGCAACGATCCGGCCGGTTCATCAGCACGAAAAACATTTTGCAACGGGAGCGGATGGGCCATTGGCTCGACATTGTCGGTATTCAACTCCTTGAGTTGATCGACATAGGAGAGGATTGCGGTCAATTGTGCGGCCATTTTTGCCGGATCGGTTTCACTCAGTTCCAGCCTGGCGAGACGAGCGACCTTCTTAACCTCTTCAATGTCCATCGTCTTCCTCCTGCATCCACCTCAACGCGAACGATTAGACCTGAGGCATCGCGAACGGCTTTCGTTTTACCGGACGCTGTACTTTGCCGCTGCGAATGCATTGCACGCACACGCGCCGACGAACCGTCTTGCCCTCTTCGACAACGCGAATGGACTGAAGGTTTGGATAATAGGTGCGCCGGCTCGTGCCGGTGATCTTCTTGCCGACACCGCCGAGATACTTGGCCTTGCCGCGATAACTCTTTTGATTACCCAAAACCGGCTTCTTTTTGCAGACTGCGCACTCCATACCCATGATTCGGCACTCCACGTCAATCCTGCCCGGACGGTCCGGCGCGATGGTCAAAACGATCACTATAGTAGAAATTTACACGAAGACAAGTCGGGCAGCACATCGACAGAGCCTAAACTGTCCAATCGCCTAATCTCTTGTTGACCCGTCTTGACACTTTCGCAGATTTGTGAGAGTTTTCTCGTTCCTGATTCGTCACGGGGCCGGAAGGAGTCGGGCCATGGCGCAGCGAACTGAAACCCAAACGCGCCGAGAACTTTCTCTAGTCATCCCCGCCTTTAACGAAGCGGCAGGGATCGAACATGCCATTATCAAAGCGCACTCGAGCTCTGGCCGGTCTGGGCTACACCTTTGAAATCCTGATCGTGGATGACGGCAGTACGGATCGCACTGCTGCCATCGTCTCGGAACTTTCATCCCATCTGCCTGGTCTTCATCTGCTGCAACATCCGAAGAACCGGGGTTATGGGGCAGCGCTCGAAACCGGCTTTCGCGTTGCTCGATACCCGCTGGTGGCGTTCACCGATGCCGATGCCCAATTCTACCTCGACGATCTCGATTTTTTGGTGGCGCGGACGGAAGACGTTCCGATCGTCGTGGGCCGGCGGATCGATCGCAAAGACCCGTGGCGGCGGCGCTTCTTTTCGTGGGGCTATAACCTTCTGATCCGGGCGTTGCTCGGCACAGGCGTTCACGATTGCGATTGCGCCCTGAAGGTGTTTCGCAAGGAAGTTTTGTCTTCTCTGATGCCGAAATCGAAGGGCTTCTTTGTGAACGCCGAAATGCTCTGCCGGGCACGGCGACTGGGCTTGGAGATCGCCGAAGTCGGCGTCCGCCATCGCGCAAGGCAGTACGGCCAAAGCAAGGTTTCGTTGAAAGATATTCCGCGAACCCTGACGAAACTACTGCCATTCTGGTGGACTCATGTAGTCAAGGCAAAACGAGCACGGGTTTCAGAGAATACGAACACTTTTCCCGTCGAAACGAAGGTAATCTGAATACCGATCGATCTATTTTCGTGTACGATACACTCAACTGCCTTCACTGTCCCTCCAAAGGATATTCCATCATGTTGCGAATCATCAGTCTGGGCTTATTGCTCTTGGTTTCCGGAATGTTTGCATCTGCCGAGGAGCCGGGCAAGGAGAAGAAGGAAACCCGGTACACGACCAAGAAGATCCACGACCCCAATGGGATCGGCAAGTTTTATATGGGCCGGGAAATCGCCCATGTGATGGGACACACCGGTGCTGCCTGGCTGGAAAGACCCGAACGAGAAAAAGAAGAACAGCCCGATAAACTCCACAAGCTTTTGAAACTTGAAAAAGGAATGGTCGTCGTCGACCTGGGGGCCGGCAGCGGCTACCACACTTTCCGCATGTCACCGCTGGTGGGCGAGACCGGGAAGGTCATTGCGGTCGATATTCAGAGGAAATGCTCGAAATCATCAAGCAGAGGATGAAGAAGGATAATGTCAAAAATGTTGAGACAGTGCTGGGGAAAATCAGCGATCCCAAGCTCAAGGATAACTCGGTCGATCTGATCTTGATGGTGGATGTATACCACGAATTCGCACAGCCCTACGAGATGACGGAGAAACTGGTAAAGGCTCTAAAGCCCGGCGGCAGATTGGTCTTCGTGGAATTTCGCATGGAAGATGAACAGGTGCCCATTCTCCTCGTTCACAAAATGAGCGAGCGCCAGGTTATCAAGGAGATGGATCAGTTCAAAGAACTCAGCATGCGGAAACGATCAAGGATCTACCCTGGCAGCATGTAATCATTTTCAAGAAGGTTGAGGCAAAGAAGGAGAGCAAGAATCCCTGAAATGTGCGGCAAAAAAACCGAAGAGGGCCAAGGCCCTCTCGGCGACGTTTCCACTCGGAAATCTCTCACTTCTTGGTCGGAACCTGATCGGTGACGGTCACCGTGTACTTCCCATCCCGAACCAGCACCCGGAATGTTGTGGAATAAATCTGGTTCTCATTCCGGTTCCGGTAGCCGCACTCCTTGGCGGCCAGATCGTTTCCACATCCTTGGGAACCAATGCGATAAACTCTTTCGGCGTGAAGTCCAATCCCAAAGCCTCTGCAACCTTTGATACGGAAGCTGGATTGTCATCGACAAAGTTCATCATGGTGTCGGGCACATCTTGTGTTGCGATATCTTTTCGGTTGGTCAGATCCTTCAAATCCGGGAAGTAGACATATTTTCCGCCCGGTTTCGGTACGACGATCTGTGCCTGGAGCGATGCTAGTTGCGTGACATAATCTCTGCCGTTCTCGGTGCGGAACAGCAATATCCAACGCCCGGATCGGCGTGAGAACTGGACGCATCACCCGCCCCTCCCCGAACCGGTGCCTTGCTGGCCCAATCTGCCGAACCCGCCTCCGACCCTTCACCTTTCTTATCTCCAAGTCCCGCGAGTCAGCGCTTGAGACTTTCACCCAATTTTTCGAGTTTCTTCCTGTTGGGAGAATCGGCCAGCACTGCCAAGGCTTCCGGGTTGTTTGCCAGTTCCGGTGCCCAGTCACTGACGGCGACCATTGCTCTGTTCAACTCAATCTGCGGTAAAGGCTCCGCTTTATCTTGCGGAATAACATTCGCTTCCTTCGCCTCTTCCTGGCCGCCGCCGGAACCCGCCTGACCTACCCCGGTGCCGCCATCGGAATCGATCACCATCCCGTGTATCGGCACCGCAGTCTTGTCTTCAACCTGGAGAAGACGGGAAATGTAATACATGAACAGCCCGAACACAATGATGTGGATGACGATGGACGCAACATTCGCCAGCGGAAATTCAAAGTGCGGCGAAAAGCGTTGCCAGAAATCCTCTTCGTAGGGTTCTTCGGGCGGCTTCTCTTTTGGTTGGGTCGCTTTTGCAGGTTTGGGAGGTGATTCGACGGCCATGGCTGCCCCTTGGAAAATGGGTTTTACAACTTCATTTCAGTTTACGCGATCGGATACGGTGGAAGCAAGAGCCTGTTGCAACTTTGGTGCGATGCTGTTAATTCGAGGTGACAAAACCGGAGTGAAAGGATCGTGGTAGTCGATCGTCGCCTTGTCACCTTGTCACCTTGTCGCCTTGTCACCTTGTCACCTTGTCACCTTGTCCGTCCATCTCATGGACGTATCCGAGCCTGGGAAGTTCGCTCCGACCGCCGGCAGCCTCCAACCATAGTCCGGTTTCGGCAATTTCCCCGACGTGATACAGCGTGATGCCATCCACAGACTGCGTGGAATGTAATCGTTCTCCATCCTCCGGCGACACCGTGAAGAGCAACTCAAAGTCCTCGCCGTCGCCGAGCGAGTGTTGCAGCGGGGATTTCCCATCATCAGCGCTTTGTTTGCGGGCCGCTTCACTGATCGGAATCGAATCCGCTCGAATCACAGCGCCGCAACGACTCTCATCGCAGATATGAAATCGATCGGCAGCAAAACCATCGCTGATGTCGATCATGGCGTGCAACGCGGCAGATCGCTGTAATGCCGACGCTTCCCGGATGCGCGGGGTAAAGTCGAGATGTTTGCCCAGGATGCTGCCGCCGAGCGTTCCCGTCACGAAAATCCAGTCACCCGCCTTTGCTCCGATCTCGTGACCGGACCGGGCAAAGTGGCTTCGCCCAGGAGGGTTACGGAGATCGCCAAAGGCCCATCCCACGTATTGGTATCGCCCCCGATGATCGCGACATCGAACGCATCGGCAATTTCGCCCATTCCAAGGTATAACTCTTCCGCGAGGTGTCGTCCATCCTTGCAAGGCAAGCCAAGGCTTACCACGGCGAAACGCGGAATACCGGCCATTGCAGCGATGTCGCTGAGGTTCACGCTCATCGCCTTGCGGCCGACGCGACGCGGCCCGGCCTGAGAAAGACGGAAACAGCTTCCGTCCAACAACATATCGGTGGTGATCAGGGTGAGGTTTTCCCAGATGTTTGGATCGCTGCGCAGTCATCTCCAATCCCGATCGAAACCCCTGATTTCGACGTAGAGCTGCATTGTCGGAGCCAATCGATATAAGCGAACTCGGAGCGGGTTTCATCCGACATTTTCGGCAGCCTCTATACTTTTCCGTTGTCGATACACGACTTGGCTTGTAAACATTCTAATGAATTGATGCGCTGAGTCTTGACAGGTCGATTCGTCTATTCCTGTGCCAATCCATCGCCAAAACGATCTCGTCGGATAAGCGTAAGCTATGTTTTAGCCTCGGCCGGTCTGGACAAGCAAGCGATCTGTTCGTAAAGACCCGGCATTCCAATACCCGTCCCGGGAGAATCGAAACAATGCGGAAATCTACTTTGATCTTGACTGCGATCATCACCTTCGGTGTCGGCACCCTGCTCGCTGTCCCCGCAGCACGCGACGGCGACAAGGCCAAGATCGAACAACTGATCCGCCAACTGGGAAGCAACAACTTCCGGCAGCGAGGAATCGGCAACACGCGAATTGGATGCTCTAGGCTCCGTCGCCCTCGCGGAATTGAAAAAAGCTTCTCAGAGCAACGATATGGAAGTGGCCACCCGGGCCAAAGCATTGTGCTGAAAAGATTGAGGCGCGAACTCAACGCCAAACTGATCGCACCCACCTATGTCGAAGTTAAAATTCGATCAAACTCCCGTGGAAGAAGCCATCGCCGAACTTTCAAAGAAAAGCGGCATATCGATCGTGATCGGCGGCGACAAGAGCCGGATCGCGGGCCGAAAAATTACCTTGGATACGGGTCGAGTTGCTTTCTGGTCGGCTCTCACCCAACTATGCGAGAAGGCCGATCTCACCGATACCGATCACACCCTCTCTTCGGTCCAAGGGATTTCCGTGCAGCCCCGACCGCTGCCGCCGATTCGCAATCCGGCGATCCCGATTCAAATTCAGCCGATCCAGATTCAGCCAGCTGTACCTGTCATACCGATCCAGATTCAGCCGGCTGTACCCATCCAACCGATTCAGATTCAGCCAAAACCAATTCAGCCGGCCAAGCCGATCGAAAAAGCTCCAGCGCCCATAAAGGAGCAGGCCCCCAAGGCACAACCGGCCCAGGCTGTTCCTGCACAGCCTGCGATTCCAGCCCCGGTACCTGCTCGCATGAATGCGATCCGAAGGCCAATCGGCGGTGTAGTGCAAAACACAACCACGATCGTGCTCTTCGACGGCAAGGCCAAGTATCCGAGCTATGGCGAGAACGCGATTCGCGTGCGCACCACACCGACGTCCGCAGTTCAGTCGATGCAGTTCCCGCAGCCTGGCAGCGATGAGATTGGACTGGTCATCAACCTGACTGCGGAGCCTCGAATTCAACTGCAACAGTTTCTCGGCGTGAAAATTGAAAAGTGTCTGGACGATTGCAAGCAGGATCTTTCCATGTGCATGACGGGCGTTGATCCGCAGCCTGTCGGTGGCGGAAATATCCAGGTGATTAAACAGATCCAGGCGAATGGGGCCGTCATCATCACGAGCACTTCGCGCGTCGGCGGTCTCAATTACGGCCCCAGCTTCTTCCCCATCAAACTGAAAAAGGGCGAGAAAGAAACCACAATTATCAAGGAACTGATCGGCGTCGCTTCCGTGAAGATTCGCACGCCGGAAGAAGAACTGGCCGCTATCCGGAACATTCTCAAAGCGAAAGGCGAATCGACACGAGGCAAAGGCGACTGCGAGTTGAAAGTTGCCAACATCACAAAGGGCGAGAACGGCGACATCACGGCAGAATTGGATCTTACTTTCTCGACCGAGATCCAACCTTCGATGAATCGCCACTCTGTTACCAATCCAACCCAACCTTTGCCGCCTGCTCCAGGTGCAGGAATCAAGATCCAGATTCGCCCGGCCATCGCTCCCGTTCCGCCCAACGGCGTTCCCGCCGCACAGCCTGTTCAAGTGGTTTTCAACAATACGGGCATCGAATTGCAGGATGAGAAAGGGCAATCCCTATCTCGTAACGCGCGTGCAGTATACCAGGAACATGTGGCAGCAAACGACCCGCACGATGAGTGTGACCATGACCTTCAAGCCTGCCCACAAGGACCAGGGCGAGGCCGTGAAACTCATCTTCAAGGGAACTCGACTGGCGGCGGTTGATGTCCCGTTTGTGTTGAAGAATGTTCCAATCAAGTGAGCGTTGACTCTCACATAGCCCTGGAGTTTGCGGGGCTATGTGATTTTCTCAGGTCTTGCTCGTCTGAAGAATATGGCAATCCGTGCCGGGATTGTCTTTTGCTTTTGAACATGTCGATGGTACGATACATCTTACGATTTACTCCAGGACTTCCCGCCGAGGATTACGATGGGTACCCCATTTCTGGTTTGTGCGCTGACGGTCGGTCTTTTCGTCATGGGCGAGGTGAATGCACAGGAAAAGTCCACGCCCGACTCCGTGTCAATCGCCATTCAAAAACTCGCGAGCAAGCGTTTCCGCGATCGTAATGAAGGATCGCTCACTCTCGCCGCCATAGGCCGGCCGGCCCTGAAGGCGCTCAAGGAGGCCGCCCAATCGAGCGATGCCGAGGTCCGGGAGCGAGCAGAGGCTCTCGCTCGCAAGATCGAGACGCAAGTCCGGGATGAAATGCTCGCGCAAGCCAAAACTCCGGCTCCAGTTCGCCAATACCCCTTTGACCATCGCAGTGGCGCAGGTTGCAAAAAAGACTAATTTGCCGCTGGTCCTCGACGAAAAACTAGTGCGGAATTCGGGGATCACCATCACCCTGGACACCGGAGAGGTTGCGTTTTGGCAAGCGATCGAACAATTCTTGCAGGTTGCGGGTTTGACGGAAAATCCCAACCCCGAACCGGTCAAGCCAACCAACTCGAATCAACGATACTACACTCAGCAAATCGATTGGGGAGGCTATCAGCCAAACAATCCTGCTCTCAGTACACACGATGGTAAAATTCACTTGATGTCAGGTAAAACCGTCGCGGCTTGTTCGGATAAGGTCGTTCGGGTGAAAGCTGTGGCAAAGGATATGGGAGCCCATATTCGCGGATCGAATGAGCTTGAGTTGATCCTCGATGTCAGTCCCTCACCCAACGTCGGCTGGCAAGGTTTGAATCGGCTCGACATCCAACGCGCAGTCGATGACCGTAATCGAGTGCTGAAGCAATCCCATATCATCGGAAACGATGGTGGTGATTCAATGGGATTTGATAATGATGGGGTTTGGTTCGGGTTAAACGGGGGAGTTCAGTTCAGTTCCCAGTATGAATTTGGTCCGCAGGGACAAACGGTGAATCCGTATCATGTTCCGATCAAGCTCTTGGCGAAGGATTCTTATTCGAAGTATCTCAAGGAACTGCAAGGAGTTATCTCGGCCCGGATGCTTTCGCCGCTCGAAGCGCTCATTACCGTCAATGATCTGGGCAAGGCAACTTCGGACAAAATCTTCAGTTCGGACGGACGAAATTTGACGATCGTCGAAATAAAGCTCGCCAAGAACGGTCTGCAAACTCTGCGAGTAAAACTGAGTTCTCCCGCTTTCAATCAGCAAATGGTCTTTCCGGGTCGGTTTCGTGGGCGAATGCAGCCTTTCATGACCATTCAAAGTAACGGTGTTGATGTGATGACAAACAGCCCAAATCTCGAATTGCAAAACGCCGAGGGGAAGATTCTGACGGGCGTTTCGCAATTCGTTTCAGGACAGGACTATTCACCGAACGGAATAACCACGGAATATACAATGACCGTCAACACGAAAGCGAAAGGAAACAGCCAACCAACCAAGCTCGTTCTCAAAGGGAGGCGAACGGTGGATGTAGAAATTCCCTTCACATTGAAGAATGTTCCGCTTCCTTGAAGAAACTTTAGGGAAAAATTACAAAATTGAGTTGACAAGAGCAAAAAGATCGTTTAATCTCCCCCTCTTATCATACTCGGCCTCTTCTCTGTTCCGGCCCCGTTGTCTGAGCGCAAGCCAAGGTCAGCGGGGTTTTTTTCGTTTTCTGAAGTTGCAGTTGCATCGCAAAGATGATTTCCTACAGTACATGTACCAATATCCCGAACATTGTTTTCGTTACTGAAATTCCGAGGCGGACAGATGGCTCATAAAAAGGGGCAAGGCTCATCGAAAAACGGGCGCGATTCGAACGCGCAGCGCTTGGGCATCAAAGCTTATGCCGGTCAGTTTGTAACCGCCGGCAGCATCATCCTCCGGCAGCGAGGAACCGGTTTCATCCGGGCAAGGGCGTGAAGCGTGCCAAGGATGACAGCTTGTTTGCGATGGTCGATGGGCTGGTTGAGTTTGAAGGCCGACGGGTCAATATCCAGGAACGAACGACAGTTCAAACGGCGACCACTGGGTGAGCCATCTGTCGCAAACTGATTTAAGCGATCTCGGCAAGTTGGAGACTCTATTTTATTTCGCTACGGGGTAGTTGAACCGGAATTACCAGTCTGGTTTTTCCGACGCCTACCCGTTGTACGTTCCGACGAGGCTCGGGAGACGACAGAAATATCCAGTCTCCTGAGTTGTACCCCTTGGCAACTACACGATACCGCCAGTCCGGCAGAGCCACGTGAAACGTATTGTTCAAATTCAACCCGCTCTGTTTTCCGCTACACAGGTTTTCTTTACACTCCTTGCGAGCCACTCCTGCAGCGTCGGCGGTCAATGTGAATTCTTTCTCGTCGCGATCCTGGTAAAGACCACCATACGATTCAATCTCAATTCTCGCTTCGGAAATCGGCTGACCCGATTCAGCATCTGTGACCAAAAACTCTACGCTTAGATCGGTTCCGCCAACCCAGTGCAACGGTTCCCATCCTGTCGCAACCCCACAGAATTAGCGGGACTCCGATTACCACGGCGCAGCGCACTTCCACCACCGGCGAAACATAGGATATTACCCTGCCCACCGAACTTGAATTTGGAATTGGTTTATGAATTGTAACTTGAAATTGGCTATCTACGCCAGAGGGCTTTTGGGTGGGTTCTCGTTGTAATCGCGCATGGCCCTGGCAATGATCCAGTCGGGAAGCCAGGCGGTAAGTCGCATTAGCCACGACATCGGGCGAGGAAATCGGTACACCTTTTTACGTTTGCGCATCGCATAGATGATGTAATCTGCCGCCCGGTCTGCATCGATCAAAAACGGCATGTGAAACTGATTGACATCGGTCATTGGCGTCTTGACGAATCCTGGACAGACAACCGTAACCGGGATGCGATGATCGCGCAACTGAATGCGCAATCCTTCCAAATAGGTATTGATTGCGGCCTTGGTAGCACAATAGGCCGATTCCCCGGGCAGGCCCTTGAACGCAGCGATGCTGGAAACCGCAACGAGATGTCCCTGTCGGCGCTGGAGCATTTCGGGCAAGACGGCTTCGATCGTGTAAATCGTGCCCAACACGTTCACTTGAAACATCTTCTCCACATCGCGAATATTGATGGGATTCAACAGGGTCGGCGTGCCAATCCCTGCGTTGGCGATGACGTAGTCGATCGGACCCAGCGATCGTTGAATGATTCTTGTCGCCGCGTGAATCTCCTCGCGAATTGCCACATCGGCAACGGCGACTTGAGACTTCCCGCCGAGGGCGTCAATCTGCCCGGCGATCTCTTCGAGCAATTCGCGCCGCCGAGCGACGAGGCCAACCCGGCAGCCTTCTTTGGCCAAACGAATACAAAGGGCTTTGCCGATGCCACTCGAAGCCCCGGTGACCAGAGCAACGCGATTTTGGAAGGGATGAGGCATGATGAACCGGCAGAATGGAGTTTATGCTGCCCGAAAGACGGCGCAACTATTGCTTCCGCCGAAGCCAAACGAATTGGATATGGCTACCTTCACCTTCTGCTCGCGCGCGGTATTCGCGACGTGACACAACTGACATTCCGGATCGGGATTGTCGAGGTTGATCGTCGGTGGAATGACTCCACGCTCCAGCGTGCCCAGGCACGCCAGAGCCTCGAGCGCAGCCGCGGCGGTCAAGAGATGACCCGTCATGCTTTTCGTTGAGCTGACCGGCACTTCCATCACCCTCTCGCCGAATACTTCATGCAGGGTTCTGGCTTCGGCAATATCGCCGACGGGTGTGCTCGTTCCATGCGCATTGACATAGTCAACATCCGATGCATTGATGCGTGCATCATTCAGCGCGGCGCGAATCGCCTGAACCGACTGTACCGGATCCGGACACGGAATGATCGGATGATAAGCGTCGCTGGTTAATCCGCAACCGACAAACTCACCGTAAACGCGAGCAGATCGCTTTCGTGCCGTTCCGGATCGTTCCAGCAAGAATATCACGCCGCCTTCACCCAGAACAAACCCATCGCGGTCTTTATCGAAGGGTCGAGAGGCAGCGCTCGGCCGTTGATTTCGACGCGACAAGGCCCGAAGATTGCCAAAACCTGCCAAGGTCATGGGTGTCAAGGCTGTATCGCACCCTCCGGCGAGACATATATCCACCCAGCCCAGATGCAACCACCTTCGAGCCTGGGCGAGCGCGAAATTCCCACTCGCGCATGCTGCCGACAGCGTCAATACAGGCCCCTGAAGTCCGAGTGCACGTTGGAGAGTCGCTAGGAGCGGAGCACGATCCCGTTGTGGGTCGCAAACCGGATCGCACTCCTGCTTTAGCGCGTGATCTTCCCAACTCCAGGCCCACTCGGTGGCATTACCCAGAACCAGTCCCACCCGAAGACTGTGCCGTTGTTCCCAATACCCGGAGTCCTGCAAGGCCCGAACCATGCACCACAAGGTAAGTCGTTCGAGCCGGGTGAGTTGTTGAAAGTGCGCTTCAGGCCAATCGGGCGGGCAAGGTACTGCGTCGAGCGCAGCACCCATCTGGCTTGGATGATGCGAGATATCGAACGTCCGCACCGTGTCGATGCCCGATTTGCCCGCAATAAGGCTGTCCACGATCGTCGAATAATCCCAGCCGTGCGGAGTTCCCGCACCGATCCCGGTTATCCAGATAGGGTCGAGGTGCTGGATCATGCAGCCTCCTCTTGGCGCAGGGCCTGTGGCAGCCAGATGCAGTCGGCACCGCTGATCGCCCAACGTGCGGGCCGAGGATCTTCAATAACGTCCCAAAGTTCCTCGAAGCGAAATTCGGGAACCTCCCCATTGGTTCGAAGTGCCGGAGAAGGGAAACTTTCAGCGGCAACATCGCGCATCAACCCGACGACAATGGCCCGGCAGACAGCGTTCTCGAATGTGGTGCATTCATGATCCCAGGCGGTCAGAACCAGCCAGACACCGGGGAGTTTCTCGCCATGCAGCCAACCCATCGCTGCCCAAAGCGCCTCCGATTCCGCACCGCAAACCCCGCCCGCACCGATATTCGGACCATGAAGTCGCAGCGCCTGGCTCATGATTCCGGAGATTGAATGGAGGGAGCAATTGGGGATAACATGGGGCGAGACGGTCCAGGCTCCTTGTTGTCGAAACCTGACAATCGAATCCGCAACCCGCTTTCGGCCCAGGCTTCGACCCGCAGCAACAAGGCCCCAGTTTTCGTAATGGGACGTCGGTCGACCGGTCCGGCGGATGGCATCGGATATCGCCAACAGTGCCGGCAATGCTTGCTCATCGAGTTGTTTGAGAATCGCAGGCGTAAGATTTGGATAGGTAGCGGCCGCCTGCACACGAATCCCGGGCAGATCGGCAAATGGTGCTTCCTGCCGGCTCGCCGCGATGATCGCGGATTCCAGAGGAGTACCATCGCCGGAACACGGCAATAGAGACACTTTGCCGAGCACGGTGCATCCTTTCCTTGTCGAGGCCGACCCTCATGGCAGGTATCGTCCACTTTGTCCGGAAAGTTCAGCAATTGAGTCAGGTGCAAGAAGTTGCGTGTCAATCACTCGGCGCAAAGTGTCCAGCCTCACCATTTTGACAGACGAGGAAATCAATTCATCCGACTGCATCAAACGGGTAAGCTGCGTCGATTTTGTCAATCTGGTTCGGCACCGTGAAAGGAGAATCTTTCCACACTCGGCAAGTCCGGCAACTTCATTGATCTGATTCAACCCAACTAACCGATAAACGCTGGAACGCCTAATCAGGCATTGGGCATCAGGCATTGGCGTGTCAGTAATGCCCGGCACTCAGTACCCAATGCCTGATGCCCAATGCCTAAGTGTTGTTTGGGTCACGAAGTGGCCTCTTTCCGTCCCCGCGTGATGGTCAACCATGTCGCTTCCGATCGAAAAACTCTACGAATCACTCCGAAAGAACGGTGTGGCCCGGTTCATGGAGCATTTCGCAGAGAAATTCCCTGAAGCTCATATGAAGGACTTGGTCGTCGATGCGGTTGGACCGGGTCGGGTCATTGAAATTCAAGGGCATCGCGTCATTAACTTCGGTTCGGATAGTTTCCTCGGCTTGGACCGCGATGAAAGAGTCCAGGACGCAATTCACCGCGGTGTCCGCAAATGGGGATCCCATAACGGGGCATCCCGAGCATTTTCCAGCGTCGCGTCCAACGTGGAGGCCGAGGAAAAGATCGCCCACTGGCTCGGTACGGAATCGGCACTGATCTATCCTTCCGTGACCCTGGCAAACGCCGGTGCAATCCCCGGTTTGGTAACCAAGTCGGATGTGATTGCCTGCGATGAATACGCACACAATTCGATTCAGGAAGCCAACAAAATTGCCAAATCGAACGGTACGCGAGTTTCGGTATTCAAACACAACGATTTGCAGGATCTTGAAAAACTGCTGAAATCGTCCCGGCCCTATCGCCACGCCCTGATTACCATCGACGGCGTCTATAGCATGAGTGGGGCATTGCCGCCGCTCAAGGAGATGCATGCACTTGCCATCGAGCATGATGCGATACTTTACGTCGACGATGCTCACGGGACCGGAGTGTTGGGCAGCCATGGTCGAGGCTCGGTTTACGACAACCTCGGCAGTTACGACAACACGTTTGTGATCGGATCGCTGTCGAAGGCATTCTCCTGTATGGGCGGATTTGTAGGCTGTCCCAAGGGATTTCATCGCCTCCTCAAGATCCGCTCCAACAGCTATATCTTTGGTGGCCCGGTAGCACCTTGTTATCTGGACGCGATCTGCACCGTGGTCGATATCCTGATGTCCGATGAATACAGTGTGTTGAAGCAGAAGTTGACCCATAACCAGGAACTTCTGGTTGCCGGAGCACAATCGCTGGGGTTGATCGTGCTGGGCGGGCTGACGCCGATCATTTCCATTCTAGTCGGCGATGAGGAAGCAACCCTGTTATCGGGCCGGTATCTATTCGAGCAAGGGTATTACGTTCAATCGGTAATATTTCCTGCCGTGCCCTATCACGCTGGGGTGTTGCGCAGTTCAAATCAACGCCAATCACGAGCCGGAAGAAGTGTTGGGTTTGGTCGGTGCCTTGCGCAGGACTCCAAGGGCAAGTTCCTTTGCCCAGCGTGCAAGATTCACAATGGGCAGCATAATTGACCTTCACGTCTACGCCACAAACCGTTACTCTGGGACAGTTAAACCAATTTCACTTTCCCGCAACGAGGGTAAGCGGATGGAGCAGTTGTTCCTCCAGATTCAGGAGGTTTTTCTGAATCTGTTCAACAGTGAAGCCCTGATAGCCACGCTGAAAAAGCCGGAAATCATGTTCGCCGCTTTTGTGGCGCTCAACTTGATTGTCTTCACGGAAACGGGTCTGTTGATCGGTTTCTTTCTTCCCGGTGATTCATTGTTGATTACAACTGGGATTGTCGCACAATCCGCCCAGTGGCCGATTCATTGGTTGATTCCGACGCTCTGTCTTTCTGCGATATTCGGAGATAGCGTCGGCTACTACATTGGCTACCGCACGGGACCAAAACTCTTCACGAAAGAGAAGTCATTCCTGTTCCGCAAAGACTACCTGCTGATGGCACAAGGCTTTTATGAAAAGCACGGCGGAAAAACCATTATTCTCGCTCGTTTCGTGCCGATCATTCGTACTTTTGCTCCCGTGGTCGCCGGCATCGGCAAAATGAGTTACGTGCGATTTATCTCGTTCAATGTAATCGGCGGCATCGGTTGGGTGGTGAGCATGATCCTGGCAGGATATTTCCTTCCACCCATTTTGGATCCGCTGTTGCAACGTGTGTTCGGGCCGGGGTTCATGGTCGAAAAGCACATGGAGAAGGTGATCATCATCGTCGTGTTTTTGTCGATTCTGCCAATTCTTTATACGGCATTTCGCGCCTGGATGGCGAAAGGTAAAACCAAGGCAAACCAGCTTGCATAAGCTGGCAGTGTTCAGTGTTCAGTGTTCAGTTTTCAGTTTTCAGTTTTCAGTTAAATCCACCAGCAGAAGAAACGGTCACCGGGGCTCTTCACCGAAAACTGAACACTGAAAACCGAACACTGTTTATACTGAAGGTATGCTTCCTTCCCTGCCACAGCCGTATCCTGTGCCGACTGAACACGCCGGTAAAACGCTCGCAGCGGTTTTGCGCATTCTCTTGCCGGGTCAGACCTGGAATCAGGTTCGCACCTTTATCGCTTCCCGTCGGGTTCATATCGATGATGCTCTTTGCCTCGATCCTGCCCGCCGGCTCAAAGAGGGCGAAGTCGTTGAGTGCCTGCAGAGACCTGCCGTCGTTCATCTTGGAGCAACCGCTTCGACTCTGGTGATTCGTTATCTCGATGAAGACGTCGTCGTCGTGGAGAAGGCTTCCGGTATCAACACCGTTCGACACCCCGCCGAAAAGGAATGGAACGATCGCCGTCGAATCCTCTCCCCGACGCTCGAAGATCTGGCACAAATCGCCATCGCCGAACGGCTCGGACGAAGCAAACGTACACTTCCCCGGCTCCGAATCGTTCAGCGGCTCGACAAGGATACGAGTGGCCTGGTTGTCTTCGCGCGTTCCGTCCCGGCCGAGCGCGGGCTTGGCAAGCAATTCCATGCTCATTCCGTGATCCGGCGCTACATCGCTGTGGTCCCCGGCCATTTGATGCCACGCACGTTTTCTTCCTGGTTTGTCCGCGATCGCGGCGACGGCCGACGCGGCAGCGGACATGCCGGCGGCGTCGGGAAAAGGGCCGTTACCCATATCGATGTGATCGAGCAGTTGCCCAATTACAGCGTTTTGTCCTGCCGATTGGAAACCGGTCGGACGCACCAGATTCGCATCCATCTCGCGGAGGCCGGCCATTCCGTCTGCGGCGAAAAGGTATATAATCATCAGTTGAACGGTGAGGTCGTTCAGGATCGCAGCGGTGCTCCTCGACTCGCCTTACACGCTACGGAGCTGGGTTTCCAGCATCCGACCACGGGCGAGAATCTTCACTGGGAAATGCCGCTTCCCTTGGATTTGCAGGGATTCCTGGAACATTTGCGAAGATTTTCGCCCCGGAACGAATAACTCTCTATCGTCCACCTTGAGTAAAGGAGCCGGCCATGAAGCAAATTCGCTTTGCGGTGCTACTGTCGGGTTCGATCGTATTGGGCCTTGCCACACTATCCTATGCACTCGAAAACAACGTCCCGCAAATCAACAAGCGCGGCGACGACGAGAAAAAATTCGCCGAGCAGGTGGGCTTTGCAGTGGTTCACGCTGCCCGCTCTGCACCGAAGAATCTGAAACTCCTCAAATTCCAACAATCGACACCTGAGCTCGGCCGGCTCGTTTGGGATCTTCAGGTGGAGTATTATGGCAGCATCACTGGGAAAAAGTTTATCGCTGACATGAAAGTAAAGATCGACACCATCAAGAAAGATACCTGGGAAATATCGAACATCGATTACTCGGACGACAACAAGGTCAGCCTGGGCAAGCCCAACACCGACAAGATCCAAAAGCTCATCAAGATGATGAATGGGAAATAACGAAAAAAGGAAGGATCAAGATTTCTCTCGATCCTTCCTTTGTTACGGATAGTTCGTTGTTACGTGGCTCCGACCAGGGCCGGCACCTCGGCGTTGACGCCTTCGATTAGGAGCTTCTTGTCTTCGCCCTCGCCGGTGACCTTGACCTGGATGATCTCCTTGCCCACGAACCCGCCTCGGAGCAGGTCTTCGGCGAGCGGATCTTCCAGCATATTCTCGATGGCTCGGCGTAAGGGTCGGGCACCGTAATCCAGACTGGTACCCTTCTCAATCAGCAAATCCTTTGCTTCTTCCGACAGCAACAAGGTGAAACCCTTCTCCTTGAGCCGTTTGATGACCTTCGAGAGTTCCATATCCACGATCTGCTTGAGATCGGGTGTCGTCAGGCTGCGGAACACAATGATGTCGTCCACACGATTGAGAAACTCGGGGCGGAAGTTCTTTTCCATCTCACCCTTGAGGCGTTTTTTCATGTCCGCGTAAGTGGTTTCTTCATTCTTCTTCAACCCGGCCTTGAAGATGCCACCCAAATTGTCCGTGGTGACGATCTGCTCAGCGCCGATGTTCGTGGTCATGATCAGAATCGTGTTCTTGAAGTCGATGGTTCGCCCGAAACTGTCGGTGAGCCGGCCTTCCTCCATAATCTGAAGCAAAGAGTTCCAGACATCGGGGTGAGCCTTCTCGATTTCATCCAACAGCACCACGCTGTAAGGCTGGCGACGAATCTTTTCCGTCAACTGTCCGCCTTCTTCGTAACCCACATAGCCCGGCGGAGCACCCCAGAGCCTGCTGACGTTGTGCTTCTCCTGATACTCGGACATATCCAGTTGCACGAGCTTATTCTCGTCGCCGAACATGAACTGAGCCAAGCGTTTGGCAAGCAACGTCTTTCCGACACCCGTGGGACCGGCAAAGATAAAGCTGCCGATGGGTCGTTTCGGATCCTTGATGCCGGCCCGGCTCTTGCGAACTGCGCGGGAAATCGCTTTGATCGCCTCATCCTGACTGACCACTGCGCCGTGCAACTCATCTTCCATCTTCAGGAGGCGTTTGGTCTCATCGTCACCGAGCCGCTTGAGGGGCACACCCGTCATTTTGCTGACGACTTCGGCGATCACTTCTTCATCGACGACGCCATCGGTTTCCTTCGACTTGTCGCGCCATTCGCGGGTGACCGTTTCTTTTTTCTTCTTCAGTTTATCGGCCTGATCTCGCAGCGCAGCCGCCTTCTCGAAGTCCTGTTCGGCTACCGCAGCTTCTTTTTCGTGATTGAGCTTCTCAATCGATTCATCGATGTCTTTCAGATCGGGGGGCCGGGTCATCGCCTTGAGGCGAATGCGAGCGCCTGCCTCATCGATCACATCAATCGCCTTATCGGGCAGGCACCTGCCGGTGATATATCGATCCGACAGTTCGACTGCCTGTTGAAGCGCCCCGTCGGTGATCTGAACACGATGATGTGCTTCGTAGCGATCGCGCAAGCCCTTGAGAATTTCAACGGCTTCATCTTTCGACGGCGGGTTGACGATGATTTCCTGGAATCGGCGCGCCAGGGCCGCGTCCTTTTCGATATATTTGCGATATTCGTCGAGCGTAGTGGCACCGATGCACTGAATCTCGCCGCGAGCGAGAGCGGGTTTCAGCACGTTGGAGGCATCGATAGCGCCTTCCGCTCCTCCGGCACCGACGAGAGTATGCAGCTCATCGATGAAGAGAATCGTATTTTTGGCGCGACGAACTTCGTTCATCACCGCTTTTATGCGCTCTTCAAACTGACCGCGATATTTTGTACCCGCGACCATCATGGCCAGATCGAGAACGACCAGACGGCGATCTCGAAGCAATTCGGGTACGCTGCTATCGACGATGAGCTGCGCCAGTCCTTCGACGATGGCGGTCTTACCGACGCCGGCCTCGCCGAGAAGCACCGGATTATTCTTCTGACGCCGGCTCAGAATCTGAATAACCCGTTCGATCTCATTGGCTCTGCCGATGACCGGATCGAGCTTGCCCTGTTTGGCGAGTTCGGTCAGATCGCGTCCAAAGCTATCCAGAGCAGGGGTTTTGGATTTACCCTTGGAGGCCGGTCGTTCGCTGCCGCCTCCACCGCTGCTTTCCGGGGAATCTGGCATGTTGTGCCCCAGTAAATTGAGTACCTCTTCGCGGACATCTTCCAATTTTAGTCCCAGGTTCATCAGAACCTGAGCGGCGACACCTTCCTGCTCCCGCAAAAGTCCAAGGAGGAGGTGTTCCGTACCGACATAGTTGTGGTTCAAGTTACGAGCCTCCTCGATGGAGTACTCGATCACTTTTTTGGCCCGTGGAGTGTGCGGCAATTTGCCGAGTACAACCTGATCGCCCCCCGGTCCGGTCTGCACAATTTTTTCGACTTCGAGTCGAATCTTGCGCAGATCGATATCGAGGTTTTTCAGTACATTGGCTGCAACTCCAGAGCCTTCCTTGACCAAGCCGAGGAGAACGTGTTCTGTCCCGATGTACTCGTGGTTGAAGCGCTGTGCCTCTTGATTGGCAAGCTGCATCACCTTTCGGGCTCGGTCAGTGAAGCGTTCATACATCGAAGCTTCTCCCGTTTCTGTTACAGTTTAGTCGCATAAGAGCCGTTCCGTGCCCGTCCTGGGATTGAGATTGAATGGCATTACTCCATCATACGCATTGGGCAAGCGAATAACCAATCGAGAGTCGGGATGCGCTGGGAAGAGGAACCAGGTGAATTGCCCAGTGGAATCGGTTGGCACAGATGGCAGGATGCTAATGGAGTAAGTCTTTGGGATTCTAGTCGCTATCTGATGATAAATCAAGGCGGGGAAAGTTCGGAGATTGGACACAGGAGTTGGGAGTGAGAAACCGAAGTGAGGAGCGGGGGAGTTGGGAGAGAAATAACAGGGAATTGAATGCACGAGTAAGAATGGTGAATGAGCCCTCATACGCAATTCGGCGGTTCGGTCGATCAGACCGATGTACGCTAGGAGCCGAAACAAAACCAGGCTAAACCCCACGACAGCGCAGGCCAAGTTTTGCTCACTGGATCGGTTCTTGAAGAAAGAAGTCAAAAGTGACCCGGCAGGGCGTTCGAGCCTTGCGGCCGACTGGCCACTTCTTGGAATCTGTGTCCCCAGATTCCGACAGATAGTCATTGCCATGATGAGACCGCCCGGATTCAAACTTGTTGCAAAAACTTACCGGCTCGCCGTAACTTTCATCCTCAAGGTGTGTCAAATGGCGAAACATTTCGTCTCGACGGTCCTCATCTGCGCTTTGGTTGCAGGGTTCGCAACAGCTCAGCAGATCGATCAACCCCTGAAAAGGGCCAAGGTAGGCGACTATGTCGTCTTCAAGACGGATAGCCCAGGAGTCAAAATGACGATGCGGCAGGAAGTTACCGAAGTAACGGAGAAAACGGTTACGATCAAGTCGGTCAGTACAGTCAACGGCATGGAATTGCCCGCCGACGTGAAGACGGAAGATTTAACGAAGTCGGCCGATCCCGCAGTCATAGCGGAAAATGTGAAGAAATTCAAAGTTGTCGACACGGGCAAAGGCACCGAGACCCTGAAAATCAACGGCAAGGAATATCGATGCGAGTGGAAATCCATGACCACCACGGTGACCGCTAACGGCATGGAAATCAAAACGGAATCTAAGCTTTGGATGTCCAAAGATGCGCCGGTCTACGGGTTGGTTAAGACCGAAACCAAGACGTTTGGCATGGTCACCGTGATGGAATTGACGGAATCGGGAAGCAAAAAGTAATTGCGGTGGTTGCGGGGCATTGCTCATTGCCGAAGTGAGGGACCACACCTCAGTGGCTGCCACGTTAGGGCCACAAAAAAACCTCCTGGGTCATTTCAGGAGGTTTTTTCTTTGCAAATGAAATGCTCGTCATTTTTTTCGAGTTTTGTTGTGTGGGGTAAACCCTATGTCACTCAGGATAGGATCCAGGCTGCCATGTGCCACTCACCTTCCCACACAAATCTGTTTATGCACGTCAGCAGTGTCGGACGGAGTTCTTTGGCATGCCAATTCGATCTTCAGAAACCCAAATCTTCCCCTTCGTGAATCGCCAGTCCGATTTGCTCAACGCCACCCTTGCGGCCGTTGTACCACAAGAGCCATTTCTTGCCGTCGTAGATTGCATACGGTTTGTAGACCGCATCGTGGTCCCATTTGTCCACGCCGGGACGAATGACGGGGTTGGCCGGATGACGTTTCCAGTCGGTGATGCCGTCCTTCGACCGTGCCACGCCGATCTGGGCATGGTTCTGATCCCGAAAGCCGATGTAGAACATGAGATACCAGTCGCCCTTCTGAACGACCTGACAGGCGGTCACCCGGTCTTTTTCCCAGGCGAGATCTTGGATCGGGTTTGAAGATCGGGTTGTCTTTGTGCTTGGTCCATTTCAGACCATCTTCGCTGGTCGCATAACCGATGGCATTCGGCTCGTATTGCTCACCGCCGGAATACCACATGCGGTAGAGCTTCGCCTTGTCGTCGTAGATGACGTGCGGACACATCACGGCGACCTTCTCCCACGGCTTTTCCGCTGAGAGAACCGGCTTGTCGCTCTCACGTTGCCACGTCTTCCCGTCCTTGCTGGTGGCATAGCCAATCCACGACTTGCCCCGTGCCTGCCCCGTGTACCACATCTGATAGCGGTCGCCGTTCTTGATGACGACGGGCGGTTGAGATCGTTCTCCCAATCGGTCTTGTCGTTGGGGCCGAGGACGATCACCGGTTTGGTCCATTCGATACCATCCTTGCTTTCCACCAGGGCGATGCTCTTCTTGGGCCGCCACGAGAACCACATGCGATAAGTATCTCCCTCCTTGAGAACGGAGATGTCGAAGCAGGTTCCGAGATCGCCGCCGAGTACCGGGTTCTTTGCGTATTTCACCCATCCCGCCGACGTTTCGGAGGCTGGCTTGTCATCTGCCTCGACCGAGGTGCTGGTCCAAAAAAGGATTCCACAGGCCGGGATAATCGAATAAGCGATGAGGTAACGGATGCGATGGGTCAACATAAGAAGGTTCCCTGTCTAACGAATATCCGGTTGCCTACATTGTAGCAGTATCGCCGCCATCGTTGGGAGTTTGGCCGTGCTCATTCTCTGCTTCTCTTTCAAACCGATCGTCGTCCCGATTTTCTCGATTCGGCATAGCCGTCTTCGAGAACCTTCATCAACTCGCCCATGCGATCCATGAGCCGTTTCGGCGGGCGCAGCGCATGCCGGCTCAGTGCGTAGCCGGTCAACAAGGGTAACGCAACCGTCGAATCGACATAGCAGGTCACCGTATCGGGCAGTTTACTCGGATCGACTTTTCCCCAGGTCATCGCTTCGGAGGGAGTTGCGCCGCTCAGGCCCCCCGTGTCGGGCCGGGCATCGGTGAATTGCAGGAAATAATCGTGTCCGCAATCGGCCAGTCCGAGAACCTCCTGAATTTGAGGCTCCGTTTGCAGCACGAAATTCTTCGGTGAGCCGCCGCCGAGAATCAATATCCCGCTTTGACCCTTCAACTTCGCATCGTGAACGATCGCCGCCGTCTGGTTCACGTCGCGGAGCGGATCGATATTCAGTTTGCTTCCTTCCAGTTGAAGCGCGGCAAGATTCATGCCGATCGAACTATCGCCGGGACTTGACGTGAATACCGGTACCGCAGCGCGGTATGCCGCCGCCAATAAGCATTTTCCTTTTCGCCCCGTTTCATCTTCGCGGGTTGCCAGGTATTTTCCGGCGAGATGATGAAACTCCGCTGTACCCATCGTTCTCTGAAACGGCTCACTGCGGCACAGTTGACGATAGAACCGATCGGTCCCCAGCAGGTTCTCGTAGTCGAATACGATGTCGTAAATGCGAATGACCTGATTTTCCCGAAGGGCAAGGTCGTCCATCCCCGGCGCGATTGGTGCATATCCATTCCCAGAGCGAAATGAGTATCGTGATAGACATTGGCACCTGTGGAAACGATCCAATCAATAAAACCGGCTTCGATCAGGGGGACGAGACAGGAAATGCCGAGGCCGGCCGGCGTCAAGGCACCACTCAGCGCCAGCCCGACTGTTCCTTCCGGAGCAAGCATTTTTTCGGTGAAGAGCCGGCAGCCTTCCCGCAGCCGGCCGGCGTTGTACGAAAGGAAAACCTGATCGATGAGGTCGGCCAAGGGGATATTTGGGGTCACTGCGGGCGGATCGATCCGGCGCTGACTGATTTTTTGAAGATAAGGAACAGTATTCATAATCGAGATGATATTCCCGAAAGCCACGGTCGTCTTCAGGCCCAGGGGTAAGAATGAACTACACGCCAATTGGGCGATTGGCGTGGCCGATTTTAGCCGCGGGTCGGACAGCCCCTCAACTTCCCAGCCCTTGCGATAGGTTTGCTGTGACGAACGGCATTGGCCTCCTTGCGTTGGTCACTTTCATTTTCGCGGCGTCCCATTCGAGCGTCGTCTTGGCGAAGCGCGTCGCCAGGCAGCCCAGCAGCACCGATTCGGTCAACGGGCCCGAGTAATCGAACGGTGCCGACGTCTTGCCGTTGCCGCGGCAGGCCTCGACGAACTGGAGATAGTGATTGTTGCCGCCCGCTCTGGGCAACTTGAATCCTTGAACTTCTCGGCCGGCAGCAGAACCGGATCGCCGATGTAGGGCGAATACAGCACGCCCTCGGTGCCGATGTAGATCGAGCCCTGGTCGTGGAGCTTGCGATCGCCGATGAGCTCTTGACCTCGGCGCCGGCGGCGCTTGTTGCCGTCGTACCAGGTCAGCGTCAGCGTATCGGTCGTGAATTTGGTGCCGGGAAAGACGTAGCTGCACCTGCGACATCCAGGCCCCAGTTGTCGGCGTTGGGCGCGTCGCCTTCGGAGCGCACCGACTTCGGGAGCGGTCAGCGCCAGCGACGCGAACACCGGGTCGAGGATGTGGCAGCCCATGTCGCCGAAGGTGCCGGTGCCGAAGTCGAGGCGCTTGCGCCAGTTGCCGGGATGATAGTAGCCGTCGCCGATGAACGGCCGCTCGGCGGCGACGCCGAGCCAGAAGTCCCAGTTGAGGCTGGCCGGCACCGGGTCCTTGCGGTCCGGCGTCGGGATTCTTGTCGCCCCAGTGTCTTGCCGCTCCAGCTGTGGACTTCCTTCACCTTGCCGATCGCGCCGGCCTGGATGATCGCCACGACCGTCCGGTGAACCGCGTGCGAGTGAATCTGAATGCCCATCTGGGTGACGAGCTTCTTTCTTCGGCGCGACCTTCGTCAGTTGCCGGGCTTCGTAGATCGTTTGCGTCAGCGGCTTCTGCGTGTAGACGTGCAGGCCCTGCTGCATGGCCCGCATGGTGATCGGAGCCGTGCATGTGGTCCGGCGTCGAGACGTTGACCGAGTTGAGGTTCTTTTCCTTGTCGAGCAGTTCTCGCCAATCCTGGTAGATTTTCACGTCGGGGAAACGTTTCTTGACCTCGGCGGTGCGATTCAGATCGACTTCGGCGACGGCGACGAGTTTGAGGTTCTTGCTGCCGGCCAGCGAGTGGATGTCGGACCAGGCCATGCCGTTGGCGCCGAAGCTGGCGTGATAAACCGTTTCGCTCGGTGCTGCCAAAGCATGTTGGCGGAACACAAAGGGCACTGCGAGCGTCGTGGCCACGGCACTTGTCAGAAAGCTTCGTCGATTCATTTGGGAGTTCGTATTCATTGTTTCATTTCTCACAAGCTTGGGAAATCGGAAATCGGGGCGAGGGATGTACGGTGCGAAAAATACCAGGAACTTCGACGGTCTTTGCGAATCCTGCGTTTCGCATGCCGCCAAGGTGTTTAACGTAATGCCGCAGAGCCGGCAATGCAACCAAAGAATGCAAAATGCTTCAAACCGCGAAAAAATCCGGTGCCCCGGCTGTAGAAACAAAGCCCTCGAAAGGAGAATCAGTGAAATGCAAGCAATGAACACAACAATCAAGGCACTTCTCGCAGCCGGTCAAGCCGCGCTTCACCATCGCGCCCATTGCAACGGTCTGGCGGTGCGGGGCCGGTATTCGGACGAGATGAACTTGTCCATCACGGAAGGCAAGCGAGACGCTAACCCTACGTCAAAGAATCTGTCTCGCTCGTCCGTTCGATCTTACGACACCACGTTGGAAAACTCTGAAGTGTTGTTCGTTGGGTTGGTTGCCGTCGCGGTGATGTAAGTTGCTCCTGCCGGCAATGTTGGACCGTTGAAGGTGTAGGTCGCCACTCCGGATGCATTTGTCCTCACCGTCACGGAACCCAGGTAGACCAGACCCGAAGGTTCGTTCGCGTCGTCGGCGAAAAACTCGATCGTAAACGTAGTGTTCGGAGTGCTCGTAAGAGAACCGGACACCTGGATGCCCCGGACTACCGAATTCACCGAGGTCAGCACGGGAGCTGACTGGTTCATGTTGGCACCGGCCCCCAGATCGATTCCGAGCGAGGTATTGCCGTGGATCGAGTTCTGGAGGATGCTGTTGTCGTTGCCGGACGCGACAAAAACGCCATCGGCATCGTTGTATGCGATGACGTTCGCTGAACTGCTCGATGCGTTTACCAGGCCGCACACTATGGAGTGCGCGCTGGCAGAACTTGCGCCGATGGTATTGTTGGAACTATTCGTGATGTAAACACCGTCGTTCCCATTGCCCAGAGAAGCCAGGCCGAACGTGTTGGTGCCGATGAAACAGCCCTCAATGGTGTTCCCGGAGCTTTCTGAGATCGTGATACCGTTGCCATCGTTGCCGCTGATAACTGTGGAGAGGCTTGGCACGCTCGAACCAATCGTATTCGAATGAGTGCCTGGGCCGATATATACGCCCGCTTCTGCGTTTCCGAAGGCGTCCTGCCCGGTCAAATCGGTTCCGATGTAGCTGAAGTTTACAACATTGTCGTAAGCGTTGCCGTCAATGGCCACGCCATTGCCGCCGTTGGCCGAGATGGCGTTTTGCGGGATGACGTTGAAGGTCGGTTGCGGGCCGCCGATGAGGTCGTTATGAGCGGTGCCGTCGACTTCCACGCCATTGTTCTTGTTTCCCATCGGCACGTTGCCCTGCGTGTCCAGCCCAATGATGTTCCCGGCGACGATACGCCTGTGGCATTCCCGCCGATCTCGATGCCGTCATTGCCATTCTCCGTGATCACATTGGTGCGAAGGAGGATGTTATCCCCAGTGGAGGTAATCAGCATTCCATCGTTGCCGTTACCCAAATTGGTGTAGGTTTGAAACGCGGCCAGACCGCAAAACGTGTTGTAGGACATGAAGTCGCTGGCGGTTCCCTGAACCAGGATGCCGTTTTCCCCGTTGGCGGCATCGACGTTTCCGAGCGGGATCGGGCCGCCCATGATCGTATTGTTGGAAGTACCTTCGACGACAACGCCATTCAGCGTGTTGCCCACCGGTGTCTAGTTGTCGGCCCCCAGGCCGAAGAAGTTGCCTTGAATCGTCGTGTTGTTGGAATTGGTGATCTGCAATGCCGTTCGCCACCGTTTCCGCTAATCACGTTGTAGAACACGAACGGATCGGTCGATAGCCGGCAGCCGATGCAGCGAATTGTCGTTGGCATTCAGGATCGTCAACGCCGTCGAGGGCATTTGCCAGCGCGGTCACGCCCGAGACGGTGGTTCCGATGAAGTTGCCGCTTAGGGTAGTTTGCGTGGCTTGTCCGGTAATGAGCACGCCATCGGCATCGTTCCCGGAGATCAGATTGCCCTGTGGAGGTCGGACGAACACAGCATTGGTTGGGTCGTTGCCGCCGGTCTCCTCTCCGCCGATGAAATCCCCTAATGAGCCGGCCGTGACTAAAATCCCGTCGCCGGAGTTACCGCAGTTGAGGGTTCCGGTCAAATCGGTGCCGATGTAGTTGCCGATGATTTCATTGTGAGATGAAGCACTGAGGGAGATGCCGTTGCCCGCGTTACCCGAGATAAGGTTGCAGTCCTGCGCTGAAGTGCCGCCGATTGTGTTGCCGGACGAGCCGATCAACGACAGGCCGTTGCCGCCGTTGGCTGCAACGGTTACTCCATCCGTCTCCAGACCGATGTAGTTGCCGACGATGAGCATATCGCCGCCACCGCTGAGAGTGACACCTGCTCCTGAGGCGTTTACAAGGGACAAATTGCGAAGAGCTGAACCCGTTGAGCCGGAGTTGAATACCAGACCGCCGAAGTGATTGAAGTCCACTTCGACTACTGGCGTTCCCGCGAAAGTCGGGGCGGTTGTGCCGTCGATATTTACTTTGTCGGTAATGGCCGCCAGTGCACCGCTGGTCAGTTGAATCGTGCCGGACACACTGAAGTCAATGGTATTCGAGCCATGGCTGGCGTCGGCGTTCAAGATTGCCTGCCGCAGAGAGCCTCCACCGCTATCCATCAGGTTCGAGACGGTGAAAGTGCTTGGTAAAGACCGATCCTCGAGTTGTTCGAGGGAAAGTTTGGCAGGGCCACGCTTGTTTTGTGACTTTTGGTTTTTGGAGCGATGGGGGAGAGAAGAGAAAAACAACAATCTATCTCCATTTATGGTGAGCAGGATTGACTTCGGTAACGCCGCGACAGCGCAAAGGTAGCATCGATAACCAGAACCTGATGCGGAATTCTTTCGAGAGAGAAGGATTTGGCAAGGAAAAGCTAAAAGACTGAGATTTGAGCAAAAACTTGTGTTGAAAGCCTCAGAAATTCTCGCCTGAACGCAAATTCTCTGTCTAACAGTTCAAGTTGGAATAGCTCTTGTGGGTGGTCTGGACGATAATCCCAGCATCACGGAAGCGAGCCCGTGAAGAATCATGTTGATGCCGATGAAGAAACCGATTACCCAGAAACCGCTAAACGGCCAGTTTTGCAAAATCGCAAGACCCAGCAAGAATGCGATGAAGCCGTTAAACAAGAGCCAGCCCCAATGTTGGGGCCGAACGGCGAATGCAACCGCGATCCGGAACAACCCACCGAAAAGCAGAAAAACCGCGATCAGAACGGTGAGTGTCATCGCCACCACTGCGGGATGAGCGACGACCATCATTCCCACCACCAGCGCAAGTAATCCCGTCAGCAGGTCAATGAAAAAACCTTTCCAACGTCGATGCCACAGGGAATGCCCAACTTCCAACACCCCACCGATCAGCAGCAACCAACCAAACAGCACGACGGACACTTCAGTGATCAGCACGGAATATCCAAGCGCGACGAATCCAACCAGCATCTCCAGGCCGCCAAAGACGAAAAACCAAATCCAGGCTTCCTTTAGTTGGGTCGAGTCATCGTGGTCAATGGTCGGGCTCATATGCTTTCTCGGTGAGTCAACGATTCTTCCACACTTTACGCCGCAGGGGTAATTGTAGAGCGCTGACGTCAAAGTAATCAGCCTTTTGGCCGGCAAAGAGTTTCAAGCCGCCTGAAAAGATCAGTTCTTGACCTGCCACGCTAGAATGCCATAACCGCATTTCCTTTTGGGAGGATGACTCGTGGCCGCTTTCTGGCAACAACCACTCAGTAATCATTCAGCTGGCTTCGAATCTCCGGACCCTGGTCCTTCGCACGACGACGAAGCTTTTGACGCCTATTCCAGGGTCGTCATCCGAATTGCCGAGAAACTCCGTCCCGCTGTGGTCAATCTTCGTTCCGGCACCGGCCGGCGGCAAAGCGTAGGTTCCGGCGTTCTCTTCACGCCTGACGGGTTGTTGCTTACGAACCATCACGTTGTCCAGGATTACGATAGAGTTCAAGTTCGGCTGGTGGATGGGAAAGAATTGGCCGGTCGGGTCGTCGGCAACGATCCCTGGACCGATCTGGCGATCGTTCAAGCAGAGGAACAATCGACTCTGCCCTTCGCGGAACTCGGCGAATCGGCGAAGCTGCGCGTCGGCCAACTGGTGCTGGCGATCGGCAGCCCGCTGGGCTTCGAGTCCACGGTCACCGCAGGCGTCGTCAGCGCCGTAGGCAGAACCTTGCGCAGCATCACGGGGCACCTGGTCGATAACGTCATCCAGACCGATGCCGCCCTGAATCCCGGCAACAGCGGCGGCCCGCTGGTCGATAGCCGGGGCCGGGTCGTCGGCATCAACACCGCCGTCATTCAACCCGCTCAGGGACTTTGTTTCGCCATCCCCATCGACATGGCCAAGAACATATTGCCGCAGTTACTCAAACATGGTCGGGTAACTCGCGGCTATTTGGGATTGCACGGCCGGCGCGTGCCGATCGATCTGGATCTGGTTGAGCGATATCATCTGCCGAAGAAAGCAGGTGTGGAGATTCTGTCGCTCGAAGAAGATGGTCCCGCTCAGCTTGCCGGTCTTTGGATCGACGATATTATCATTGCCCTCGGCGAGCAGCCCGTCGAATCGGTCGATGATCTACATCGGTTTCTGACGCAGTTGCCGGTTGGGATTCCTAGTTCCGCGCTCGTGTTGCGAGAAGGTCGGCGCGTTGAGCGAATGGTCATCCCGACGGACTATCCGCATCCGGCTCCGCGAAACTGAAGCCATTCGAGTCCCTGGAACCTCAGTTGCCAAACAACATGGAAAAGGGCATGATAATTCTTGGTCTGAATGAGTATCATATACCTCATGGGGATCGATTAACGTGGGGGGTTGCCATGCAGATTTCTCTTCTCGTCGAACCAATTGCGGGTAAGGGCTTCCGAGCTTTGAATGCGGAGCCGTTCGGTTTCAGCGCAGAGGGTGCGACGCGAGCCGAGGCAATAGGGAAAGTTCGGGAGTTTTGTCAAGCCAAGCTCGCCGACGGAGCGGAAGTCGTAACTGTGGAAGTTGGGGCTTCTCATCCCTGGTTGCCGTTTGCCGGTATGTTCAAAGATGATCCTGATTTTAAGGAAGTTTTGGACATCATGGCTGAAAATCGACGGAAAATGGATGAGGATCCAACCATTCCATGACTCTTTACGTTCTCGATACGGACATTCTCACACTATACCAGTCAGGGCATTCGGTAGTTGTTGGCCATGTCCAAGCCTGTGCCGCCGATCAATTGGCGGTCAGCGTGATCAGCGTGGAAGAGCAGATGTCGGGTTGGTACACAAAGTTGCGGCGGGCAAAGAAGCGCGACCAGTTGGCGCGGGCCTATGAGCATCTTGCCCAGACAGTCAGTTTTTTCTCCCGCGTGCAAATCCTCTTATTTCCCGAATCCACCATCGCTCGCTACGAAGACCTGCGCGTCGCACATCGGCACATTGGCAAGAATGACCTGGGAATTGCTGCGATTGTACTTGAACAAGCAGCGATTCTGGTCTCTCGAAATCTCCATGACTTTCACCAAATTCCAGGTCTTACGGTCGAAAACTGGTCGAAGTGAGAGATTTCATGGCAAAGTAGATAGCCCCTGGAAGGCTGATTTTCAATGACGCTGAAGTTGCACGATTCCTTTTCGATTGCTCAACCGAACCCCGCCCGGAAAATCGCTTGCGGTTTTTCTCTCAATGACTTCATCGACCAGCCTGTTCCAGTGGTCGAAAGTCATATCGTCGAGCGGCCAGTTTTCCTGTTCCCAGATCATCCGAAACATCGATCGGATGCGCTGCCGCGGTACCGAGCGCAATCGGTCGGCGTCCAAGATGATCGTCGATCCGGCACGCGGCAACAGGGCTTGTTCCAGCAACAACTTCGCAAGGACTTGCTCTTCGGCGTGTGCTTCAGATGCCTGCTCGGCGAGTCGGCACAACAGAGAGCGAATCGCCGGGTTAAAGGTCTCCAGCACAGGCAGGAGTTCGTGACGAATCCGATTGCGTGTATATTGAGAATCGCGGTTGGAGGCATCTTCGCGCCACACTTGCTGTATTGACCGAAGGTATTCGACGATTTCCGCGCGCGTAATATGTAGAAGGGGACGAATCAGTCTCAACCCAGGGGAAAGATCCCGTTCCTGCGCAATCCCGCGCAGACCTTGTAGTCCCGTGCCGCGCAGCAATCGGTGCAGGATCGTCTCCGCCTGGTCGTCCGCGCTATGCGCGGTGGCAATCCAACTAGCTTTGTTTTCCTCCGCAAGTTGGGTCAACCATTCGTATCGAACCTGGCGAGCGGTATCCTCCAGATTCTTCCCTCGGGATTCGGCGAGAGTGCGAACATCTACGGTGGTAGTGCGATATTCAAGCCCCAAAGACTCAGCCAAAAGGCGAACGAATGAGGCATCCGCGTCGCTTTCCGTGCCACGCAGTTGATGGTTCAAGTGGGCGACGAAGAGGGGAGAAGCCGGGTACATTTCCACCCAAATGCGCAGCATCGCCACGCTATCTGCCCCACCCGAAACCGCCAGAATACCGGCCCTCGTCCAATCAGGCCAGCGAAGACGGATCCGCTCCGACATAGCAGACATGATGGATTGTCCTCTCATTGTGGGACTTCACGACGAACAGGAAAGAAAATGTGCCTTTTCTCCAGTGACCAGGCTAATTTTGCGTTGTGGCGGCAGGGCGTCTTGGCGGGCAGTTTCACCGCCGATTTGCCTGCAAATAGGCGGTTGCTATTCGTCGTTTTCGACACCTATTAGACCGGGGAAATTCAATTCGAGAATTGAACGAAGATGAGCTCTGGCCCTGCCGACTGTACGCGCGGATACCCCCAACACCTCTGCAATCTCGGAGGCGGAAAGGCAACTGACGTAGTGCAGATTGATGACTTCCTGTTCGAGAATCGAAAGTTTTGATATGGCTGCACGAAGTAGCGAGGCACGCTCCTCAGTCCCAAGTTGAGGTGCGATGTCAGACTCATCTTCGATTTGTTCTAGTTGCACACCAAGTTCATGCCAGTGCTGCCTCGTACGCAATTGGGTATAGCACAACTGTCGGGTCAGCTTCAGCAATGACGTTCGATAAGCAGCGGTGGTTTCAGGCATGGTCAATTCAAGCCGATAAGACAAGGCAGCGACAAATGTTTCCTGCACAACATTCTCAGCTTGCGACCGGTCTCCGAGCAGCATGTAAGCGTATCTGAATAAATCAGGAGCATATTTACTTAAATACTCTGCCCCGATATCGGAATCGCCCGCGACGGAGAAATGACGCCACCCTCGGTCGGGGTCACCGGCCACGTTTCCTCTTCGGTCGTGGAATTTCCACGCACTGGCGTCACATCGAGAAACGTCGAGTTGACCCGACTTACGAACGACACGAGCGGCCAAGTCAACTCTTCTGGTGCGGCGTTCCCTAACTCCGCCGGTGACAGAATGGTCATCCTGCCGTATTTCCCTGGCGGTGAGTCCGACGGCGGTTTAGATTCATTCGTCATTTGTCCACTCCCGAGCCAATATCCTCTCGCGGGCTATTGGCTCGTCGATCCCATCCACCCACAGTTGGTACTCGTACACACCTGCTTCTCGAAACGGCACTGGCCCTATCGGACACGCGACCTCCTCCACGTAGTTGAGACCGGAAATGGTTACCGGGCGTTCGGTGGGCAGTGGAAATTCACGAGGAACTCCGTCTGGTCCAAGCTGAATTTCCTCCAACTCATTCTCTGGCGTTTCGTTGATTTTCACAAGACGAATCCGCACACGATACTCGCCGGAGTCACCCCAGAGCTGGAAGTACACGAACACCCGCTCCACCCGTACCGGGAAAGAGAAGCCGTCGGGAAGGTCATAGTGCGTGTAAATCCCCCCTAGACCGAACCCCGCCCCGGGTCTTTCCGGGTTGTACCAGATGGTGTGAGCAGTAAGTAGATGTGCGGCATGAACTTCGACCGGGTCGCGATAAGACGGTGGCTCGTCGGTCGGTTTGTCATTGCTCATGGCGGTCAGATCGCCCTTTTGGGAATCATGGAGCATGTCCAGTGCAATGCCGTTGTGTTGCTTGGTTCGGACACCAGATTCCGCTTTTTTGCATCTTGCGGAGGCAACGGTTGCCCTGTTCGATGGCGTTGTTTGGCCAAATCATGCCCTTTCCGGACAATGATCCTAACGACCGCAGTTCTACAGAAAAAAGGAACACCCGACCACCGACCAGAGTCATGGATTGTTGTCTGATACCATGGTGGGTATGAAGTGTGCCTTCGTGGGGCAGACATTCCTGTCTACCGATTCACAGCGGCAGGCAAGATTTAACAAGTGATCAGTGGTCAGCAAATGCAAAAGACAAGAACTCGACACGTTTTTGCATTTGCTGATACTGACCACTGAACACCAATAATAATTCGCCTTGACCTTAAACCAAGAGACGGCTAAACGTGTCCGCTACGAAAAAGACTACTACAAGACGAAGTCCGGCTCGCTGGGTAAGGGTAATTCTGCTGCTGGCCGCCGGCGGTTTGGTGACGGTCTTCGTTATTGCTTGCAATCTGCATCCCTATGATGCCGATGGAAGACCGCAAACGATGGCCTCCCATACGCAGTTGGGAATGCCCCCGTGTGAATTTTATGTGATCTTCCGCAAGCCGTGTCCATCTTGTGGGTTGACGACGAGTTTTTCGCTCTTGCTGCACGGTGATATTCTCGCGTCGCTGCGAGCAAACGCCGTCGGCACGCTCATGGCGCTGTTCTGGCTGGCCCTGATTCCGTGGTGCCTCTTTGTGTCGCTACGGGGCCGATACTTGTGGATACGGGCGCTGGAGCCGGCGCTGTTGTGGGCGGTCGGGATTTTCACCGTGTTGCTGCTGATTCGGTGGGGAATTGTCTTGCTCTGGGGATTGTGGTGAATTCGCAAATAAGAAATGAAACAGGAATGAAGTAGAGCGAAATGCCGGCGATGAATTGACTGGGGCCACGCGCGTGGATTTCGATTCATCCTCTGTTTTCGTTCATTCCTGATTCAAGCTCCAAGGATGGGGGATATTCTGATGGCGACCAAGTGGCGAAATCGATTTTTGGTGGGGACGCTCGCGCTCGTTGCCGCGATGGGATGCAACCCGATCGTGTCGTTGTCCTACCTCTTCAACAACGGCGATCCGAAGACCCCGCCGGAATATCCTCTCACTCCGCAGCCTTCGCGGAAACACGAAGAAGTTCGCATCGTGGTTATCACTTCCGCGCGACCCGGTTTGAATGAGTTCCGGGGGATCGATCAGTCGCTGAATACCGAGTTCAAACGAGCCTTGGAAAACATGGCCAAAGAGACCAAAGAGAAGATTACGGTTCTTAGTAATATGCCGTTGTCCCGGTACCGAGAGGAACATCCGGAGTGGCAGAGCCACCATCCGATCGACATCGGCAAGCAATTTGGCGCGGATTATGTCATCGACATGGAAGTGCTCAGCATCAGCCTGTTTAAACCCGGAACGAATCGTAGCCTGTTGCAAGGCAAGGTCGCCATCGCATTGAGTGCTTACGATCTCTCCAAAAGAGAAAAGGTGCCTGCCCTCGAACAAGAATACACGACGACGTACCCGGCATCGCATGAGATGGACGCCGACAGTATATCGCTACCGGGCTTTCGCCAAAAGATGCTCCAGCGCATCGCCTCCGACCTGGCGATCAAGTTTATTCCGCACACGACAAGCCAATTCCCGGTCGACGACTGAGATGTGCATTTCCGTCGCTCACGCTTCGCGTGAGCGAGGCCAACCCCGGTGCGTTAGCTCCGGGGTAAACCTGCCAGACTCGGTGAGTTCAAGCCCACCCCGGAGCTAACGCACCGGGTTCGCCTCGCCCTTGCTCCGCAAGGGCAAACGATCACGCTCCGTCCATCCGTTCTCACGTTTCCTTTCGAATACCTCATTCAACTGTGTCGAATTCATTGCAATCGTGTCTCGAAATGACTAAAATGGTCAAAAACCACTGAAACTTCCGGCAAAGCAATCAGAGTATCGGATTCCTATCTTTGCTCACCAAGCGCATCATTCCCTGTTTGGACGTCGATCGCGGCCGGGTGGTCAAGGGCGTTCATTTCGTCGATCTGCGCGATGCCGGCGATCCGATCGAAGTTGCCCGCCGGTATGAAGCGGATGGTGCCGACGAGCTCGTCTTTCTCGACATTTCCGCCAGGCACGAAGGCCGGGCGATCTTGCTGGAAATGGTCCAGCAGGTCGCCGAGCAGATTTTCATGCCCTTCACCGTTGGCGGCGGCATTCGCACGCTGGAAGATGCCACGCAAATGATCCAGGCGGGTGCGGAGAAAATCAGCATCAATTCCGCCGCCGTCAAAGCGGCCGGCACTGATCACCGAGATTTCCGGAAATTCGGCCGTTGTGCCACCGTCGTCAACATCGACCCGCGACGGGTGATCCGCGCCGGCAAGGAATCTGGGAAGTCCACATCAACGGCGGCCGAACGCCGACGGGCTGGAAGCGGTCGACTGGGCCAGGCGGGTCGAGGAACTCGGAGCCGGCGAAATCGTTCTGACGTCGATGGACGCCGACGGCACGAAGAACGGCTATGACTTGCCGATGACCGAGGCCGTTGCCAAGGCCGTCGGCATTCCCGTCGTTGCCAGCGGCGGTGCGGGGCATCCCGAACATTTGCTTCAGGCGTTCCAGGCCGGTGCCGATGCCGCACTGGCCGCGAGCATTTTTCATTACGACGAATATAGCATTCCAGTCACCAAACGTTATCTCGCCGAGCGCGGCGTGCCGATCCGGCTACTTCCTTCTGCGGCTAACTCAGGAGTTTATCATGGCTGAACTTGCACCTGCACCTGTTGATTACGGCCCCCCAATCGAGGCGGAATTGCCCCAGCTTTCCGCCAAGGAGCCGGAAGTCAACAAGCTCTTCCGCATGGTCATGAAGCACGAGGCGTCCGACTTGCACTTGAAGGTCGGCCAGCCGCCGATGATGCGCCTGCGCGGCGACATCCGCCGCATCGACATGCAGCCGTTGACCCAGGAGGACATGGAACGGCTGCTGCTGCCGACTCTTGAAGCCGCACCATCGCAAGATTCTCGACGAGGAAGGCGGCGTCGACTTTTCCTACATCATCGGCAACGACGAATGCCGATTCCGCGTCAGCTTGTTCAAGCAGCGCGGCCGGTTGTCGCTGGTCTCCCGCCGCGTCAACACCACGATCCCGAACTTCGAAGGACCTGGGCTTGCCGCCGAGCATCGAAAAACTGTGCAACTTTCCCGAAGGGCTGGTCATCCTCGCCGGCGTCACCGGCTCCGGCAAAGCGACGACCATCGCCTCGATGCTCGACTACATCAACGCGCGCGAGCCGCTGCACATCCTCACCGTCGAAGACCCGATCGAATTCATGTTCACCGACAAGAAGGCGTACATCAATCAGCGCGAAATCGGCCTGGACGTGCATGGACTGGCACAAGGCCCTCAAGGACGCCGTGCGTCAGGATCCCGACGTCATCCTGGTCGGCGAGTTGCGCGACGTCGAAACGTTCGAGGCCGCCGTCCATGCGGCCGAAACGGGCCACCTGGTGTTCGGCACCATCCACGCCGCCAGCGCCGCGACCACGATCAACCGTATCCTCGACCTGTTCCCGCCGAACAAGCACGGCGCCATCCGCAAGGCGCTGGCGAACAACCTCAAGGCGGTCGTGGGCCAGAAACTGCTCAAGAGGCATGAAGAAGCCCCGCGTGCCGACCAACGAGATCATGATCGTCAATCCGACGATCCGGAAGCTGATCGCCGAAGGCGAAGACAAGAAACTGCGCCGACGCCATCCGCATCGGCTATCAGGAAGGCATGGTCGATTTCACCGAGAACCTGCGGCAGCTGGTCGAACGCGGCGACATCGACAAGGCGACGGCGCTGGAGTTTGCTCCGGATCCGGAGAAACTCAAGATGGCCTTCAAGGGCATCAAGGTGGCGGCATCGGGATTGGTGTAATGATTGTAGGCGGGATCGACCACAGCTGTACTCTTCACGCTCCGCGTGAGGCCATTTCTTCACGCGGAGCGTGAAGAGTACAGCTGTGGTCGATCCGCCCTACCAGTCTTCTCAATGGACAAACTGATAGTGTTTGGAATTCAATAGCGACCAAAGCAAGTCCTGGTAGAACTGCTTTGGGTCACCGCCGCCGGCAAGCAGTTTCTTGCAAGCTTCCTGTTCCCTGAGGTGGGACGACGGGAAAATCAGAAATGGCCGAGAGTTTTTGTTTGAATCCTCGAAGACTGCTCATGACTTACCCCACCACATGATCGACCTGATGGGCCTCGGTTTTATCGGGAACTTCCCAGCGGTCGAGAAGCCTTTCGATGACGGCTTCCGGCACCTTCTTTTTCCGGGCGCGATTCTGGGCGAACAGCCGATCCGGGGGCGCTTCCACATACACAATCCGAACCCGTGCACCGTGTTCGTGAAACAGACGAACGCACTCGGTTCGAACATGCCGGCTCAGATTGGTGGCGTTCCACACAAACGATTTTTTGGCACGCAGAAACTCCCGGGCCATATCGCGCGCCCGGTTCAATACCACCCCCTGTGGGTCGGAAGGCGCAACGCCCAGCTCCGCGCGCAAGGCATCCAGACTGATGACATTTCCCGCAGGCAGATGCTTTTGCACCCAGTAATCCTTGCCCGCGCCCGGAAGCCCGGACATCAACACCACATCAGTCGTGAAGTCCTCAGGCGCAGGGCTGTCGGGCTGCCGGCCGGCATCGCGGAAATACAGGAACCGGGCATGATCGGATGCAAAGGGAAATGGCCGATTCAGACAACCTGCCTCTTCCACGTGCTCGCGAAACTTCGCGATCTGGCTCAACAAATGTTGGGGGTCGGGACAGGTTCGCCCGCGCGCATCGGATTCCGCGAGAATACACAACCAGTCGCACCGGACCGTCTGACTCACTTCGATCGCCAGACGCCGGGGGTTTTCACTTTCGGCGAGAAAAAAGGGAACCAAATGATGTCGAACCAGTGCGGCGACCGGCTCGCGATCGACAAAAGGGACGCAGCGCTTCCACAGGGTTTGCCGGGTCCGAATCGCGCCACGCCAGGAATGACCCCGCGACGACACTGAGCCGTCCGGCTCCACGCGCGTGCAAACGGGTTTGGCCACATCGTGAAACAGGGCAGAAGTAAACAGCACTTTGCGTTCGTGTTCCGGCAGAGCGCGCCAGGATTCCAGACCCGCCATCGCTTCGCAGACCATGTGAACGTGCGTCCAAACATCCCCCTCGGCATGGCGGATGGGGTTTTGCGGACAACCCTTGAGGTCGCGAATCCAGGGAAAAGCGTCGAGCGCGGTCCAGTCGATCTTCCAATCCGGAGGCTGCGGACAAGGCGGAAAACTCATTTGCTGTCCCTACCCCCTGGTTGAGTGACGGCTCAAGCGTGCTATTGGAGACTGCGCCGGAGGACAGAAGAAAGAAAACTGACAAACGAGCCTGGTCCTGATTTCAGTCCGCGGTCATCCGTTTCCCGGCGTGTTGTCTTCTGTTCTCAGGCGTGCTGCACAGCGCTGATTCATTTATCCGTCCGGCTTTCAGGAAATCAGCTCTCACATATTTGTATCGCGCCTGCACTCTTCCTTCCTCCCCGACTTTGATTTATAGCGCTTCCCTGTGATTTGATGATCGGTTTCCCGGTTGGACCCGAGAGGCTCATTCTTCAGCCCGACTTCGGCTTACCGTTCGTTCGTCGGCGTTTTTTGCCGGTTCGAATCCCCTTTTCCACAAGCCAATGGTCCGCCCAATCCTTGTCCGGTCCACGCAGTGGCGGGTCCGGGTCAACCAAGTAGTTGAGCGTGCCTTCATAAGCGCCGTTGCGGTAGCATTGGTCGATGAGTGCCTGGAGATCCAACGACACGTCGGAGTCCTCCCGTCGCAACGGGATTTTCACCTTGGGCACGCGTTGCCGAAGTGATATGGGATAGACTTCTGCCTTGCCGCGCAGGGTCGTGCGGCGGACGCAAGCGAAGTAGGGGGTTCTGGCCTGGGGCTTGATGTGACTGATCGGGAAGGCCACTGTGTGAATGCCGAAGCGCACCAAGTCAATCTCGACCAAGTTGCAATTCGAGGAGCAAACCTCGCGCTGCTTGCGCAGATACTGCTCGCGGTTTGGTCCAGGAGATTTGTTGCTCGGGCTGAGGAACTCGATCACTGTGACTACTGCATTGCCGCTCTCGCGGTCGATGATTTCGATGAAGCTTTCGGTTAATTCTTCCGGTTCGGCATCCACAAGCATCGGCTCCGTGACGGCTACGCTCGCCTCCAGCTGAGATTCCGAACCATCATACTTCGAGGTGTATTCTACCACACGCACATCCGGGAAAAGCGGATGATCGCCGATGCCCTGGGGCGTCTCCAACAGGACCCGTTCCTCGACGCGAGCACGTAATCCACCGGGCAGCAGACTTTGAAGGGCATCGCGCGAATAAATGATCAAGCTTGCGTGGACGTCGCGCCAGTGAGCTTCCAGATAAGGGTCCATTCCAGGAAAAGGGCTTGCCATCAATAAGCCTCGGTGGAAGAGCATCAAGATTCATATTCTTACTCTTACTCTTAATGATATTTAAAATGATGGACGCCTGTCTGCGACATCGCGATGAAAAAAGAGCAGCAATGAGAGTAAGAGTAAGAGTAAGATTGGATGTTCGGTCAGCCCACATTACACCACGATATTCGCGGACTTGCAATAAGGACGTATCCCTTGAGCGTTGAACCATACTTGCAACACCTGACAGCCCAACTCGTCGAAGGACTGGATCGTCAGCCTGCGGACTTCCGTCTGCGCCATTCCGGGTGGATCACATCAATGCAAAATCTGGACGGAGGTTGGTCGGGCCGGGAGGGTGAGTCGGACCTCTATTACACCGGGTTCGCTCTGCGCGGCCTGGCGGTACTGCAAGGTCTGACGCCGGAACTCTGTGAAAGCGCAGGTCGATTCCTGAAACAGAGGATGACCCAATCGGCGAGCGTGATCGATTTATTCTCGCTCCTGGTGAGTTGCTTTCTGGTCCGGCTGGGCGGTGTCGATATTCTGGCGGAATCTCCGAGTGACTGGCCGGATCGCGTTGCGGCAATCCTGGAATCATTCCGAACTTCCGATGGCGGCTACGCCAAGGCGATCGGCTCCGTCTCCGGCAGCACTTATCACTCGTTCCTCGTCGTTCTCGCAACGCAACTGCTGGATCGTCCTATCCCGCGCAAGGATGATTTGATTAAGTTTGTGAAATCGCGGCGGCGTGACGATGGCGGCTACGTCGAGATCGCGCCGATGCGGCGCAGCGGAACCAATCCGACGGCCGCCGCGATCGGCATCCTCCAGATCATGGATGCGCTGGATGCGGAGGCCAAAGAAGCGGTCATCGATTTTCTGGCGGAGTTACCTTCGGAATTTGAAGGTGGTTTTCGCGCCAACGATCGTATCCCAGCTGCCGACTTGCTCTCGACATTCACGGGAAGTTGGACCCTCACTCAACTTGGCGCACAGGACCGATTGGATGCTTTAGCTGTGCGCGAATATGCGGAGAGTGTGGAAGTGCCAACCGGTGGTTTTCGCGGAGGTTTATGGGATGAGGGATATGATGTCGAGTATACGTTCTATGGGTTAGGAGTGATTTCCTTAACGGACAATTGACAAATGTCCGTTGCCCATCAACAGCGAGGCACCGATGAAAAAGTTCACGCAACCAGAACTATATCGAGCCATCCAAAAGTATCTGAAGAATGTTGACCAACTGAAAGCGGAAGCAATCGCGGAAGTGACCGAATGGAAATACGCGAACGATCTGATGTATAGCCCGATCCCGCTTTACGATGTCGTGGTTCGAGGAAGCAAACAGTGGAAACCGGCGAAAAGGCGCTGGTTAAAGAAACAACCTTCTTCCGCTTGGTACAAACATGGAATGGATGCCCAGGGGAATGTCCGAGTCGTTGAACATAGATATGGCCTTCTACGCCTATTCTTCTACGCGGACGACATTATTGACGAAATGTGCATCTTTGGCGACGGGGGAAGGGGAACATCGTTGCGCCGATACCTTTTCGAGAATGATGTCGCGCGCATGGTCTATGACTATAACCTCGATCCGCACCAATATCACGAAGAGACGTTTCGATTCGAAGAGGATCGGTGCGTGGGATCGATTGACCAAGGGTGGTATCTTGATAGCGAGAGCAAGAAATGGGTTTCGAGTGGGGTCGAGGCGAAGTGCCAATTCGAGTACGACAATGCCGGTCTATCTCGTGTATACAGGCATGACGGGTTTTCGCGGTCGGAGATGGAAGTCGTTTATGTCCGGCCTGATCTCGTTGCGGCATTCAAGGCCAAATGTGCGGTTCGGCGTCCGTTCATCGTCTATGAGCTCTCAGTCAATCAAGACATCTATTCGGATGTGTACGGTCTGGAAATGACCATCGACAATGAATGGCCCATTGAAACCGTGATCGTTGTTCCGCCCGATCTCGTAAACAACATTCCTGGGATGGTCAACATCGAAGAGATGGGCGTGTCTCTTGGTGCTACTGCTCCGCCCGCCGACGGCAACCTGAAAACGCTGGTCGCGGATTCCGCGAAGTGGCTGATGATTCAAAGCGATTTCCCTGACATCCAATCAAACATCAAATCGGCGTTGAATGCCGGACTGAACATCATCTTTTGCGTGACAAAGGATGGTGAGATCACCAATTCACTCAAGGGCCTCAAGAAGCTAACAGTTGATCGAATCGTGATTGCCTACCGACCAATCGGGAAATCCAAGCCAGCTACCGCACAGCGTGTCTCACGCTTACTGCGAGACGAATTGGAATTGTTGCGGCTTGGCACCAGCCGGATCGTTCTAGTCGCACCATTGACTGAGAAGGACATCATGGATTATCTGCGAGAACCCGATATCGACGGGGTTGTAATCCGGAAGCAGAGTTTCACTACGGTTTTGGGTATCCTCTCTCAGATTGCTATCCATTGTTAGATTCAAGAGTAAGCCCGACTCAGACTACGTTAGTCGCTCAATTTCTGCCTTTATATTCCGTCGTGCTGGTTCATCCCCGACCGCTTGCATCCGAGGTGTTCGATAGATTGCAGGCCGCTTCAAGAACGACTCCAGAACGCGCGTTCGTCCTTCGCGGTATGCGGCTTCTTCAACCCAGGCATATTCTTGTCGAATCGCTTCCGCATAGCGGAGATAGCGCGATTCCTCTGCCCCCAGGATCGCAAGATCGGCATCGAGTAAAATTGCCGTGTCCGTATCCACTGTGGTCGAATCGACGTGCGCGGTGGCCCGAATCATGTCGCCGACTTCTTTAGCGGTCTCGGCCGGGATTCCGAGAGATTGCAACTCGGCAGTTGCCAAAAGTGCACTTCGTTCTTCGTTGTCTTTGGCTTTGGGATCGTAGATGGCATCGTGAAACCATACCGCCAGTTGAATGGCAGGCAGATTCGTCGCTTGATCCGACAATTTACCGGCAATTTTGAGCATTTCCGCGATGTGTTCGATGTTGTGATAGTGTCGATGCGGTTCTTGATAAGCGGCGATAAGACGATCGAAGAGAGAATAGGCATCCACCGGCGCGATATTGAATTGTGTCAGCAACTGGAGCCAGGATCGTTGAAGACCATCCATTCGTTCGGGAGAAATCATGGCGCGTGAACGTCAATGGTCAAAGGAGGGTAATCTGCCCATGAGTCAGGCGGAAAGCCGGGTGCGTGAGAATTGGTTTTCCATCTGGTCGCGTGCGGTCCAAAAGTCCCAAAGCAAATCGGGAGCGAATTCGCCGCGTTCCATCCGTATGATGAATGAAATCGATTCGACACCCAAGATCTCCTGCATTTCAATCAAACCAAGTCTTGCCTGAGTTCGACGGATGCGGCAGATAGTTCCGATGCGATGCCATTCGCTTGGGTTCATTGGACTCCCTCCTTGATTGGGGAGATTTTGCCAGAACCTTTTCTTTTCCACAAGTCTTCTTCCAGACAGTTCACAAGAAACTTTATTGCCGAACCACAAATTTCATTCCTGGCATCAGGGATGCTCTAATCAGCGATTCCTTTTGGAATGGCATCTTCTTTGCGTTCGACTCCACTCAACGCGCCACCCGGTTGCACAGCAATTGGCTTCATGCCGGAGACAAAGGAAAAATCAAACCGGGCGGAGTAATGGAAACTCCGCCCGATCGCCCCGACACTTTCCAGTTACTTCTTGCCTTTCAGCCTGCGGATTTCCTGAGTAAGGCCATCCAGCTTGTCTTCGATTGCCTGCAAACGCTGTTCGACATCTACCGACCTACCGGAATCCGCCCTGGCCGGAAGCGGCCGATCCGGATTCTGAGCTGTTTTGTTGGTTCGCAGGTTGGTAAGCGTGGAAACTTCCAGCTTGGGGTCATCTTGCTTTGGCCCCGCGTCCATGAAACCGGCAACTCGGACGCGATCGCCCTTGGCCGCGATCGCGGTGAAGCGGTCGGCCAGGTGGGGCTGGCCAATGCACGAATGTGCCATCGTTCAGAATCAGCCCATCCGTTTCACCCTTGGGCGCGGTAGTGAAATCTCGAACGGTTCCTTGCACCGTTCTGAACTCTCCTTCAGGAAGATCCTTTTTGCCTTTCCCCTTTGGAAAAGGTGGTTGTGCCGCCAGGCTGGTAGCGATCGCGCAGCCCAGCAAGAACAGCCCCATAGCCCTTAACCAATGTTTTGAAAATCCACGTTGCATTACACACTCTCCTTTGAGATTCGGGAAGGTTTGTCGAGCCTGCAATTCAATTTCCCTTGAGAGCATCACAGCACTTGAACCGATCCCGATGCGCATAGTTGAATAACACTCAAGGGCAAAGAAGCGAATTGCAAAGCAAGGGCCAACGTAGTATTTGCCTGAAAATCAAAGGAATTACTCGGGAAACTTCACGCGTCGATGATTTTTGAAAGTCTCATTGTCGTTGCCCTGCTTCGGGTGAGCGGGGTTCCCCCGTACCTTGCGGGGGATTTGTGCTCACCGCGACCTTTCTCTTGCCGGCATCCGCACGGTCTCGCGATCGGCATCGAGTTTGCGTATTTCTCTCGAACGGTTGTATCCGTCATTCGAGGGAGAATAATTGGCATGGAATTACGTAATCGCATCGCACTGTATGGAAGTTAGTGATCTTTTTTGCGGAGAACGGAATCTGTCGAGCCATGGTCGAGAGTTTGTCGTCGGCGGAAGCCGCTCGGCTGGCTCCTCCCGATCAGGTGGGCGCTGCGCTCGGAGCATTGCGATTTTGGAAGCCGATCGGCATTATGCTGGTGGCATTGACGGGAGGCATTATCGCTTCTGCGTATGGCGCAGGTGCCATTCTCATTCCCCTAATCGGTCTACAGATGCTGTCAGTGGCGGCGGCTTTGCTGATCGAAGATCGGCGCGGAGCCGGCACCAATGAGTCAGCGGCCTGCCCGGCAGAATTGCCGCAATTTTCGGATCGACGTCCGCGCGATCGAACCCTCTGGATATTTATTGGAGCGATGGTGTTGTTTCACACCGCCAATTCGCCGGGTGGAGTTTATCTGGGCCTATTCCTCAAGGAGGAACTGCACGGCTCGCCAAACCCCATGTCCTATGCCTTTGTGATCAGCATGTTGGCCTGGATGATCGCGGTTCGTCCCGTGGGACGCCTGGCCGATCGCATCGGCCGGCGCCTTTGCTGATGCTGGCCTGGCTGGCAATGACAACTCGACTGGCACTGGTCGCGATAGCCACGGAACCCTGGCAGGTGCTGGCATTTCAGATTTTTGACGGCTTGGCGAGCGGTATTTTCAGCGTGATCGCGGGGGCCTGGGTGATGGATAGATTGGCCGACCGCCGGCGAGCCTGCGAAGCGCAGGTCATCGTGGGAACTTCACTGGTTTTCGGGTCGGCTCTGGGGCCGCTGATTTCTGGAATCATGATCGACTCCACGGGATATCGCGGCATGTTCGGTGTTCTTGCCTGCATTGGCCTGGTCGCAACTCTTATCATCGTGTTCTCGATTCCCGAGACCATTGCGAATCAGAATTCCGAAAGCAAGGGCAGCCCTCTGCAAGTCGAACCTGAAATCCCAGCTACCGTATGAGGAGCGCTTCCAAATGAATTCAATCGAAAAGTCAGCCGTTGTCTTCGTTGTTCCCGGCGATCTGCATCTGATGAAGCCCGGGCTCGAAAATCATCGTGTGGCCACCCAGGCAGTTGATGAGATCAACACCAGCGAATCCTTCTCTTTCAACACAATTATCCGTATCAGATATGGGAAGATTTCGTGGGACCAGGCATCGATCGGTGGCGGACGTTGGTTCAGTCCGCGAGGATAACAGCAATCTTTACCGGCCACACTCATTACGGGCAGATCGCCAACGACGGTCGCAACGTGTGTATTGCCACGCGCTCGATCGGCGATCCGGAAGGCGGGCCTCCCGGCTACACCATTGGTTATTTGGAAGGTGAAAACCTGGCAGTGACTTACCGGACCACCGAAGATCGCGGGCCGATTGTCCTCATCACACACCCGCGCGAGACGATCCTGGCAACAGGGCCGGCCCACGTGATTTCCGGCCGGGAAAAGATTCAAGTGCGTATCTGGTCCGCTCAACCTGTCGCAAGTGTTCGGGCGTGTATCGATGACGGAACCTGGATCGATTTGCAGCAAGTTGCTCCGCTTGACTGGTCGGCAAATTTGCCCGGCGAAACGCTTGCCAAAGGGAAACATCGTCTCACAGTTGAAGCGCACGATCGAGAAGGCCAGTTGACCGGGCAGATCATCGACTTTCCCGTCGATCCCACGGGACGCTACACAGCCGTCCCGTGCGTGCAACCGCGAGTCGAGTCGACAGAATTCTGCTGAATAGGATTGGGAATCATGAACTTCGGACTGACCCTGTTTTGTTTCGTGCTCACGTACGCAGGGTTGGCACTGGGTCGTTTGCCGTGGTTGCGCACGGATCGTGCCGGCATTGCACTGATCGGGGCAACCCTTATACTGGCGATAGGTTTACTCCGTTTTGAAGATGCAATCAAATCGATCGATTTCAGCACGATCACCCTACTGCTGGGAATGATGATCCTGGTTGGATTTCTGCATCGAGCAAGCTTCTTTACCTGGCTCGCACAATGGGTGCTGGATCGAGTGCATGGCGCTCACGGATTGCTTGCCATGACGATGTTGCTTTCCGGCTTTCTGTCGGCGTTGCTCGTCAACGACGTGGTTTGTCTGGCACTGACGCCGCTGATTCTTCATCTGGCTCGGTCGCAAGGCCTCGACCCTCGGCCGCACCTGATCGGTTTGGCAGTGGCTTCCAACATCGGCTCGGTTGCCACGCTGACGGGCAACCCGCAAAACATGATGATCGGAGGGTTTTCGGGAATCAGCTATCTGCGCTTTGCCGAGAAGCTGGCCCCCATCGCCGTGCTGAGTTTGATTGTCGCCTATCTCGTGACTGCCTTGATTTACCGATCGACTCTGCGACAGGGGCAATCTTCACTGACGGAAAAACGGCCAGATGCCCGCGCCACTCCGGAAAACAAGGGCAAGAAGGGAATGCATCGAGCGCAACGTCTGTTACTTTACAAGAGTCTCGCCGTTACGCTGATCGCTGTGATTCTGTTTTTTGTCGGGCTTCCTATGGCCATCGTCGCGCTCGACGCTGCCGCGATCATGCTTCTCGGACGAACGAATCCTCGCAAAGTCTACGAGCGCGTCGATTGGGGATTACTCGTGATGTTCGCCGGATTGTTTGTCGTGGTCCATGCCTTCGAGGTCCACATTCTCGCACGATGTCATCTCGATGAGTGGACCGTCCTGAACGACAAGCCGGTCGGCTTGCTGAGTCTTATTTGTGGTGGATTATCCAATGTGGTTAGCAATGTCCCAGCGGTGTTGTTGTTCAAGCCGATCGTTTTGGCAATGCCGGGCGAAGTTCAAGAAATTGCCTGGCTGGCGCTCGCCATGTCGAGTACGCTGGCCGGCAACCTGACCGTGCTAGGCTCCGTGGCCAATTTGATCGTCGTCGAGAGTGCCAAACGAGAGGGAGCGGCCATTTCGTTCGGCGATTACGCACGGGTTGGCGTACCCGTTACGATTTTGACGATGTTGGTGGGAGTAGCCTGGCTCCGTTATCTGCCTTATTGAGTGGGAGGTTCTGTATGAGCCGGTGGCTGTCGGGTTACTGGCAAGTGGCGTTGGTCGGCCTCCTGTTCATCGGATCGTTGACGGCCTTGTTGATAAACAGTTTCGCCGCGGCATTTGTGCCGCAGCAAGAGATGGCACAACGGGATCGAGTGCGCTCCGCTGTACAAAGACTGGCTGAAGCGGTCGAACCGCTTGTCGCCGACTGGCCTCCCCCATTGGAGTCCCCAAGAGGTCGGATCACGGAGGCTTTTCACCAGAAGCTCGCCGCTGTAACCTACGATGTTCTTCAGTCCTATCCCAGTTGTGAAGGCGGCTGTTTCTTCGGCGCTGAGATCGATCAATTCGCTGGGTTTTCTTTTCCGAACGCACCTGCCCCGCTTCCACCCGATCGACGTACTCCGCCACCGCTGGAATTATCGAGCATCCACTTCCAGGTGCGAGAATCCCTCAGTCAATGGTCGAGAGAATCTTTACTCGTGGAAGCACGAGACATTGGTCCTGGACGAGTCGCCGTGGCGACCCTGGCTGTAGAAGATGCACGGCCCCCACACGTTGGCGTTTGGGTCATGACACGATTAAGCCCTGCCGACCAACAGAAGGATCTGTTGCGCCGGTATCAGCTTTCCGCCGGTTTCGGCCTGATCGGCGTTCTTCTTTCGCTATTGCTGACTCTGAGCCTTCGCCGAAACCTTCGTCGTTCTCGCCAACAGCAAGATCACCTCAAGGACAAACTCCGACGGGCGGAACATCTAGCTGCTTTGGGTAAGATGTTAGCGGGTGTTGCGCACGAGGTGCGAAATCCACTGGCAGCTATCCGTTCGACGGTGCAGCTATGGCAGCGCCTTCCGGAGCAAGCGCGCACGCCGGAATCACTCGATGCGATTGTCCGTGGGGTCGATCAACTGAACAACCTGGTTAGCCGGCTGCTGCTGTTTGCGCGAACCGGCAATGAGGAGCACAAGTCGATTGACTTGAACTCCCTTATTGCCGACACGCTCGAGCTGCACAAAAGCGCAGGCAACCGAACAGAAGGTTGTTCTGGAATCGAATCTCGCACCCGCTCTCCCCGAAATCCTCGGAGTCGCGCAAGCGCTGCAACAAGTATTCCTCAATCTGATCTCAAATGCCTTGCAGGCCATGCCGCACGGTGGGAAATTACTTATCAAAACCCGTGCGTTGTCCGGCGGAGTCGAAATCCTGGTAGGCGATACCGGTCCTGGAATTGCGCCGGCGGATCGGGTGCATCTTTTTGACTTGTTTTACACCACGCGCTCGAATGGCACGGGCCTGGGGCTTGCCCTCTGCCGCGAAATCATCGCACAGCATGGCGGGCACGTCGAACTGGTTTCCGATGTTCCTGCGGGCGCAACATTCCGTATTTTCTTGCCATCGGCCAAGGCAACTTTCCAGGAGTAACGGTGATGGGCCGCACATCCCAGCGGACGACAATCCTGGTTGCCGATGACGATCCTATCATTCGCGGCAACCTGACCCTCCTTCTGCGCTCCGAAGGCTACGTTGTGATCGAGGCCGCGGATGGCGAAGAGGCGTCGAAGAACCTGAGCGACTCCCGCGTTTCGCTCGCCTTGCTCGATCTGAAAATGCCGAAACTCGATGGTATGGAAGTATTGCGACGACATGCCGATCGTCTGGAAGAAACGCCGGTCCTCGTCATTACGGCGTTCGGCGGATTGAGTGCGGCCATCGAGGCGATGAAACTCGGTGCCTACGACTACATCACAAAACCTTTCGATCTCGACGAGGTTTTGTTCACGGTTCAACGTGCATTAACGCAACAGGCTCTCATTGCGAAGTGCATGCGCTTTCAATCGATTCCCACACTCCCATTGAATTCGAAGATGAATTTGAGTTGATCGGCCGTACCCCAGGGATGTTGAATGTTTTCAAGACGATTGGCCTGGTTGCTCCCACGAAAGAATCGGTACTGGTCATGGGCGAAAGCGGCACCGGCAAGGAACTGGTGGCCGGTGCAATTCATCGCTATTCGGATCGATCCACCGGCCCATTCGTGAAAGTCAATTGCGCCGCTATGAGTGCCGGCTTGTTGGAAAGCGAGTTGTTCGGTCACGAAAAGGGCGCATTCACCGGAGCGATCGCGCGCCGGCGCGGTTACTTCGAGCATGCCGACAAAGGAACTCTCTTTCTCGATGAAATCGGCGAAATGGACATCGATTTGCAAGCGAAGCTCTTGCGCGTGCTGCAAACCGGATGTTTTGAGCGCGTCGGCGGAGAGGAGACATTAAGAGTGCAGGTCCGCGTGATTGCTGCAACCAATCGCGATTTGCCCGCGCGAATCAAGGAATTGAAATTCCGGGAAGATCTCTATTATCGTCTCAATGTCGTCAGTATCGAATTGCCGCCGCTGCGGGCGCAAAAGGAAGATATTCCGCTCCTCGCGGAAAACATTCTTCGTCGGCTCTGTCACAAGTACCACTGGCCCCATCTTGGGCTGGCCCCCGAGGTGGTTAATGAACTTTTGAGGCTCAACTGGCCCGGCAACATTCGCGAATTGCAAAACGTGCTCGCTCGCGCAGCGATCCAATCCCGAGGAAAAATGATTCAAAAAACCGATCTGGATGCTGCTATCCCCAGGGCCGCGGATTCGCCTCCGTTTGCTACTGGTTCCCTCGTCTTGCGCGATGCCTTGGCGGAAGTCGAGAAGCGGGTAATTCGACAGGCACTAGAGCAAGAAAACTGGAACCGGACACTGGCTGCCAGGGTACTCGGGATTAGCCGAAGGCAACTCTTCGACAAGATTCAACAGTACGGCCTGCAGCAATGATTGGAGGCCAAGTCGTCAGGCGATTTTCAGCAAGACTTTGCCTTCCTTTGCTGCCATTTCCGCATGCCGAACTGCCTCTTTGAACCTGATCGAGCGAATACACTTTTCCAATGTTTGTTTCCAGAATCCCTTCGCGCATCAGCCTGCCGACCTGGCGAAATAGGCTCAGCATCGTGAATATGTTTTGTTCCTTGGCCCAATCGCTCAGCAAGAATCCCTGGACCCGCTTGTTGCCCCCGATCAGGAAGCGCGGATTCACACTCATCGGTTCACCCGAAAGCACACCGTAGACAATGGCCGTTCCACCGTCAGCAAGGCAAGAAATCACCGTCGAGCCGGTCGCTCCGCCCACCGGATCGATCGCATAGCGCACTCCCTGACCCTGAGTAATCGCCCGCACGCGAGCGCTGATCGACTCGTCGGCTTCGCAGATCACCTCGTCGGCACCGAATTTCTTCAATTCATCCACCAACTCGCGCCGGCGAACCACATTGATGGTGCGGAAGCCATCGCGTTTCGCGAGCCGTATCATCATTCGACCCAGAGAACTCCCGGCCGCGGACTGCAACAGCCAGGCCCCGCGCGGAATGCGCAACACATAGCGAGCCAGCACCAACACCGTCACCGGATTGACGAAGAAACTTGCCGCTTGCTCGTCACTGATGGATCGAGGAACCGGTATCGCCTGCCGGGCCGGGATGATGCAATGCTCCTGCCAGTTGCCGGTACGATCGTTGAGAACGGCGACGCGATGTCCCTTCCTTAGCCAGCCAAGCAAGCCGCCACCCGATTCCTCGACGATGCCGACTCCTTCAAAGCCGGGTGTTGCCGGAAAGCGGGTGTGCAACCCGTGCGTGCCGCCGATATAAAGCAAATCCGAAGGGTTGATGGGACTTGCGATCATGTGCACGCGAACTTGTCCGCGTCCCGGCTTGGGGATCGGGACATCGCGGATTTGCAAGACCTCGGCAGGTGGGCCGTACCGTTCGAAGATCACTGCCTTCATGAATTTGCTGTAATCGACTTTGGGATCAATATCGAGTAACATACTAGCGATCGTAATGCCGATGTGCCCAATTCACAAGCGATTTGCCAGGATTTGCTCATGCCTTCACGTGTTCCTCCCGGTCCGCGCGGCCACTGGTTGAAGGGTAATCTTCACGATTTCGCCTACCGCCGACTCGATTTTTTTACCGACCTGGCGCGAAAGCATGGCGATGTCTCATCCTTTCGACTCGGCCCCCGTCGGGTCTGGGTGGTCAACTCGCCTGAGCTAATCGAGCGCATCTTGGTCACGGACAACAAGCAATTCGTGAAGCATTTCGGGGCGCGAATGTACCAGCCGTTGCTGGGCAACGGCCTACTCTTGAGCGAGAATGACTTCTGGCTCCGACAGCGCCGGCTCGCACAGCCTGCGTTTCTGAAGAATCGAATCGCCTCTTATGCTCCGGCAATGGTAGCGCTGACGGAACAAATGCTCGAAACCTGGAAAGAGGGCAGACCGTACGACATCTACAAGGAAATGTCCCAGCTTACCGGCAACATCGCGGTGCGGACATTTTTCGGGACCGAGGCGGTCAAGGATCGAGACGCTTTCAATCAGGCTCACGACGAAGTTCTACATATCATCGGTGCCCGTTTTCGTCGACTGGTCCAGTGGCCCGACTGGTTGCCGTTGCCCAGCAATCTCCGGCTCCGGCGCGATGCGTCATCTCCATTCCATTGTGGATGGCTTCATTCAGCAGGGCCGGGCCAGGAAGGAGCCGACGGATAATTTGCTGTCCCGATTATTGCACGCTCAAGACGAAGATGGGAGCCGGATGTCCGATCGCCAACTCCGAGACGAAGCAATGACGCTCTTTCTCGCAGGTCATGAGACGACGGCCCTGACTCTATCGTGGACCTGGTATCTGTTGGCGAATCATCCCGAAGTGGAGGCAAAGCTTGTCGCAGAATGGAATGCGGTCTTGAAGGGACGCAATCCCGTCGCGGAAGATGCGCCTCATTTGCCTTATACGGAGTGGGTCATCATGGAATCGATGCGGCTCTATCCACCCGCCTATCTGATTGGGCGTGAAGCAGCGGTTTCGGGTCAACTGGCCGATTATCCGATGCCCAAGGGGACAACACTTTTCATGTGCCAGTGGGTCACGCACCGCGATCCGCGCTTTTTCAGCGAGCCGGACCAGTTCCGTCCTGAACGCTGGGGCGAGGAGAGCATCAGGTACTTGCCCAAGTACGCCTATTACCCTTTCGGCGGCGGCCCGCGGCTATGTATCGGCAATCACTTCGCCATGCTGGAATCGATGTTGATCCTGGCAACGATCGGGCAACATTCCAGGTTCACAATTCTTTCGGAGCCGGCCGTCGTACCGCAGCCGATGATTACGCTGCGCCCCAGTCCGGGGATACCAGTCGTGTTGAAACGAAGATAACATCCTTGAAATCAGCCGTTTTGTCACAAATTACCAGTTTCCCTTGAAAAATGGCCAAACCTGTAAACTACGCGCTTGCGTTCGTGATAGTGGAGTGGTAACGTATAAAACCATACCGCTGCCATTCTCTGGGTGCATCGAGGGAGACGGAAAGGCATACTCTCCACTACCTTTCCAGATTCGTTTCCGAGGTGGCGTTTTCTACCTCATTCTCCCTCCGCTCAAACATCATAACCAAAGCAGCAGGTGTTACTTCTATGGAGCGACTTCATGTCCATTTCCACTCTCTCATCGACGGTCGTTTTGTCTCCAACCTCTCATGATTTGATGGAACGAGATCAGGATTGGTGCGCCCAGTACGCCCAGCAATATGTAGTGTACTTGGAGCACTGGGATTATAATCCTTATGGATTACCAGTGCTCGAACGGCAGGTTCTCTTTGCCGGCCCCGATCTCGAGCAGGCGCAGAGATGTTTCGGGTCCACCATTGCTTCCGGCGAGCATGGCACCGACCGAGTCATGCTCTGCTTTACAGGCTCCTATCACGAGGAATTCGACAACGATCCGAGAGCGGACTGGGATCTGGGCGGTGAGGGTGGCGGGAATTGAAAGTGTCCCAGGGTTCGCAAAGCCTCACCCTGGGCTTTACTGCGACGCCCTTCCAGGGCTTGGTCGTTGCCGTTCGAGCACTCAAACCATCGAGCACCCAGCCCTGGAAGGGCGATGTAGTAAAGCCCAGGGTGAGGCTTTGCGAACCCTGGGGATTTTGATTGAAGAGATTGATTCCATGAGACCTTCACAGTTCACTATTGCCGTTGCGCTTGCTCTGGGATGCGCCAGCTCTTTCCACCCAGTCGAGTGCCTATTTTGGCAATTATATGCTCAGAACATCGCCCGTTCTCCAGACGCTGGAATCGGAATTGATTCTGGTCGGGAAAGTGACAGCTATTGAGCCGGTCGTTTTGAAGCTGGCACCATTCCCCGGCGGCAAAAAAGTGAATTACATGGTGGCGGTCGTTAAAGTGGAAAAGACTCTGCTGGGCGTCAAGGGACTCACCCATATCAGGGTCGGATTCATCCCGTCAGCAACCACGGATGAAAACGACGAGGAAGAATTGTGTCAAGGATTCCAATGTGATGAACGGTCGAATCTGGCCAGCCAGAATTTGCGGGAAGGTCAAGAAGCTTGCTTTTTCCTCAAGAAACATCCCCAGGCCGACTTCTACACTTTTCCTCAAGGCGGGGGGCCGCTGCACAAGCGTCCGCGCTATTTCGACGAAGACTTGCAACAGGTCGAGAAGGCCCTGAAGGTGTTGCAAGAACCTGTCGCGGCCTTGCGAGCAAAGGACAGCATCGATCGGCAGTTCGCCGCCTGCCTGCTAATCCACAGGTACCGCGTCCAACCGCAAGCACCCAGTGGCTCAACGATGAAAACAGAGCCAATTGCCGCGGAAGAAAGCAAACTCATTTTAACCGCGCTGAGCGAAATGCTTTGGGGTGATGTGTGCTTGGATCGTCAGAACACGCTCTCGATCCAAACCACGTTTCCGGCATTGGGTGTGACCGATAAGGAGGGCTGGCGGCCCCCCGTCATTCAGAACGGCGACAATTACAACTTCGTCATGGGCGACGCCGTCAAAAAATGGCTCACCGAAAACAAATCGAAATATCGCATCCAGAGATATGTGAACGCGAACAAACCGACAATAAGGTGAGCGTTCCGGCAGAAATACCCCCCCAATTGCCGCAATCGGTGATGGGGTCACTCTTCGGCCCGCGGCAATCCATCGGCTCTTGGTTGGGTCCACGCGTTCAGTTCCGCGCGCAGGCCGGCGTCTGGCCATGAGCTAGGCTCTCCGTCCGGCAATGCCCCAATTCGATGGCGGTCGAGCAGGAGGGCAAGGAGATCGTCGTTCGCCTCCCGCCGAAACTCGTCCTCAAGAAGTGCGAACGGCATCGCTATCCCCCGCAACGGTTTCGTCGTGAAGTCGATCAGCTTTTCCCACAAGGCCACTCTGGGAGTTGCCTTTTTCCCTTTCCAATTCTCGCCACTTGCGCACTGTACCAAGTAGAGCGGGCGGCCACCCCACCCGTCGGGGAAACGCAAGTGACACACCACATCCAGTCCCCCATCTTTGATTTGGTGTTCGGCCCATTGCTCTACAGCGCCATCGCTTGCGCGCTCCCCGAGATGGTCGGCCAAATCGGCAACCCTTTCCTGAATTGAGGTCGAGGCAACCTTGGACCAAGCGGTCGAATGCACCGCCATCCCTCTTGCTTCTAATGCAGCAAGCGTTAATCGTTCAAAGAGGATGCCTTGTGTGTTGTAATCCGGGGCCACCACCGTATTGAGTTCCTCACGGTAACGCACTTGGATCGCAAGCAGGAGGCAGAAGGAATACGCCGCCGTTTGCGGCCATTCCAGTACTTTTCGGATGCGATTCCCGTCCACTGAGTATGGACAATAACTGCCGAGAACGCTTTGTCGTCGCATTATTTCGGCCCACGCCATTTCGATCCGTTCTTTGGCAAAATCTTGGCTCCGGTAGATCTCTTCCTCAGTTAAAATGTCGACCACGTCACTTTGTGTGACCTTGTTGTCTGCGAAGGTGATCGACCCCTCTATCCATTCGATCAGGGCATCGAGTGAGACGTTATGCGCGTTTACAGAAAGTCTGAAGCCTTCTCGGGGCAGCCGGAGCATCAATTATTCTCCGCTTGCAGTTCGGCGTCTATCTTCGGGAAGATGGTGAGCAGTTGCAAAGCGTCCTTGCCCAAGCGTCGCACCGCCTCCTGCAACCGTAGCGTAGCATCGTTCTTAAACTGGTGAACAACGGCAAGAGCCTCTTCGACCTTGTAGGCGGCCAGTTCGACACTCTCGGCTACCTGCGATTGTGAAACCCCTGCCGCCCGCTTCGCGCTTTCCAGCGTGGGGTGGGGCGCACGTTCCAGATATGCAATCCCATTATCGCTTTCCAGCACCTTGCCGAAGTCGTCCAAGTCCCGCGAGTCAGTGAGTACGGGCGGTTGCTTGGGCGTCCCAAAAAGCCAGCCAGTTAGCTTGACAAGCTGTTCCAACCTCTCACTAGGCACTGGTTTCACCGACTCGTTCGGAGCAGCATTCGGGTTCAGTAGCAGATACTTTTGGACACCAGGTGTCCGAACCGAGCGGTAGAGGACACTGAACCGTTCCTCGACCTTGGATACTTCGATAGCATCAGTTTCTTGCTCAATTTGTAGGAGAAGTTTGTAAGCAACGTAGTGCTGACGGACAGTAGGGGCTTTGCTGCCGATCCGCCGCCGAACTTGGTCGTAATCGAGCCTCTCGTCCTCGATCAGGTGGGCGATGAACTGAGCCTTTTCTGCCGGGCTCCATTCCTTGATCCCAGTGACATGCCGGAACCCAAGATACCCCTGCACAGTACGCCGATTCTCCATCTCGATGTATGGAGCCATAGTCAGCTGATCGAGTTGCTCGGGCTCTGCTGTCCTGACATATTCTCTCCACTTCGAGGACTTTTCTAGACCGGCGTTCGCCCGCTGCAACAACTTCAGAGCCGCAAGCCTCCGATTGCCTTCGACGACGATAAGGGCGGGGATCGTACTCTTGGGGAGTGGTTCCCGGACTACGATGAGCGCCTCTTGTGGCCAAAATCCGCTCTCTAGGAAGGAAACGGCCAGTTCGTCAAGTGACCAGTCCTCCATCAGTGCAAGCACCTCGTCTTGACTCAAACCTTTCTCGATCTCGTGCCGGCCGAGTCGGGGGTTTTTAGCATCGAGGTACAGATCGTTGATGTTGGCCAGTTGAATGGATGGCATTTTCGCCATGCCTGCTCCTTTCCCCCGCCTGTAAAGCCCGTTAGATCTCTTGCGCGACCATCTTTCTACTTTACCGAACCACGATCGGCAAAACGAACTTCTTTACTCGGGCAAGACTGATTCGAAGGGACAAGTACTCGCTTTTTTACCAGATTAGCCTGCTCTCGTCGACGTTTTCGAAGATCCATATCAAGTGGGCTTCATGCTCTTGCGTGGACAAAACAACATTATATAGTGTGATGATCGATAGCCTCGTCGCCATTGCAATTGGTGCAAAGGAAAAAAGATGCAGAGTCTCGAGCCTCGAGCTCTTTTGTTACGGGGCGTCCCAGCGACATGAGCAAACGAAAGTCGGCTGCGAGGACAAAAAAAGGCAACCCGAAGGTCGCCTTTCTCGCACATGTTTGGTTGTTAGTTCGGCTTATTGCTTCCGTCGAGAAACCCCTCCAATTGCCTGCTCCTCACCGGATGTTGCAGCTTCCGCACTGCTTTTGCCTCAATTTGCCGCACTCGTTCGCGCGTCACTTTGAAGATTCTTCCCACTTCTTCGAGCGTGTAGGTGTAGCCATCGCCTAACCCATAACGAAGTTTGATGATCTCTCGTTCGCGGTGAGTCAAGGTCTTCAACACCGATGCGATCTTGTCCTTGAGCATCTCCTGCGTCGCCGCACTTACCGGGGATTCCGCGCTGCCGTCCTCGATGAAGTCGCCGAAGTAACTGTCCTCGCTTTCGCCGACCGGACGATCCAGGCTGATGGGATGCCGGCTAATCTTGAGGACGCGCTTGGTTTCGTCGTAACTGATCTGGGCGGCGTCCGCGATTTCTTCGATGGTTGGTTCCCGTCCGAGAGTCTGTACCAGTTTCTTCGTGACGTTGCGCAGTTTGCTCATGGTCTCGATCATGTGGACCGGGATGCGAATGGTGCGGGCCTGGTCGGCGATGGCGCGGGTGATCGCTTGACGAATCCACCAGGTTGCGTACGTCGAGAACTTGTAGCCCCGGCGATATTCGTACTTGTCCACCGCCCGCATCAGACCGGTGTTCCCTTCCTGAATCAGATCGAGGAAACTCAAGCCCCGATTGCGATATTTCTTGGCAATGGAGACGACGAGCCTAAGGTTGCCGCCGGAAAGTTCGCGCTTGGCTTGCTCGTATTCCAGAAACCGCTGATTCATGATGTCGACGCGCTTGCGCAGAGCGGCCGGCTCCTCCAGCGTAAGCCTCATCAAATCCTGCATCTCTTTTTCGAGATTGGCTCGATCTTCTTTGGCGCTGCGGACTCCTCGGACCTTTTCAATCTGCCGTTCCAGCTCATTCATCCGTTCCGAGATCTGCTCCATCTTCTTCATTAACGGCTGGATTTTTTGAGTACGAATGCTGAGTTCTTCGACCAGCGTTACCGTTTTTCGCCGGCGAATCTTGATCATTCGGCGGAGTTCGATCCGGTCGTCCTCCGAAGTGCGCTCATCGATGAGTTTGTTGAAGTCATCGACATTCAGTTCCATCAACGGCTCAAGCGTCTTCAAATTGTGCGGCATGCGAGCGAGAATCTTTTCCTTTTCCAGATTCTCGGTCTGAGAGATTTTGACGGTCCGGTCGAAGGGAAGTTCGCCGCTGTGAACGCGATTCAAGGTTTCGACGACGCTGCGCATGGCGAAATCGCATTCCAGGACCTTGCGCCGAAAGCGCCGGCGCGTGACTTCGATCTTTTTTGCAAGGTTGATTTCCTGGTTGCGCGTCAAGAGCGGGATTTCGCCCATCTGGGTCAGGTACATCCGCACTGGATCGTCGATCTGCTTGCCGTCGCCTTCATCGACGAAGGGGAAATCGGCATCGCGCAGAAGTTCTTCATCGGCGAGGACCACCGCATCGGGTTCCCGTTCCTCGGCGGCCTCGTCCTCGGCTTCGATGATGCTGATGCCGTTTTGTTCGAGAATCTCGAGGATCTGGTCGAGACGATCCGGTTCGATGGTATCCGGCGGAATTTGCGCGTTGACCTGGTCCCAGGTCAAATAGTTGGTGCGTTTTCCGAGTTCGATCAGCGCTTTCAGGCTGTCGTCGCTTTTCACTTCCATCCAACCCTCCTCGTCTCGTTATCGATGCCCAACCCCGTTACGAACCCGGGGGAAGAGGTGAAGTTCCCTCAAGTCGTCAGGCGAATCCGGACCGCGGTCAGGAATCCTTGCCCACCGAATGGGTTTGAAGTTTACTTAATAATTCCAAAGCCGATTGATGGTCGGCACCGGAGAGTTTTTGCTGCATTTGCCCCTTGGTCGATTCCCTTCGGCCTGCTGCAAACCGATCGAGAACCTGTCGTAACCATTTTTCGGGTTCCGGGTTCATCCGACCAACCTCCATCATTTCCAGGGCTTTGGCAATGAGCGGAGGATTCGGAATCAACGAACGTAACCCGTCAATGTCGGCCAGCTCGCCAGCTGCTTGTAGCTGATACAAACCGCTGAGCAATTTCCGTAAACCAGGATGCGTCAATTCATGGGGCTGGACTTCCTTCGCGGCGATCGCCACGAGCCTGTCATCCGCCAAAAGGAATTGCAACAACTGCACTTCCAGTTGGGGAGCTGGACCGCTTCGGGGGGCATCGTTCTCGGCAGGGGCGATATTGGCAGGAGTCTCTGATGAGGATCGCGCGGACTCTGCCTTCCTGGCCGATCTCAGTTCCCGGTATCGATCCAATACCGTATCCAGGCGAACTCCAAGTCTGTGGGCAATTCGAGTCAACACTAATTCTTGCTTCACCTTGCTCGCCTGTCCGGTCGATTCGGGTGCGAGCGCCATGATTCCGAGGATCGAATTGATGAGGCGGCGAGTCCCCTCGATTCCTCGATCGCTCTCCCTTTCGAGTAATTGATTCAGTTTGAAATCCAGGGCATTCACTGCGTTTCGGAGGGCTTCACGAAAAGCTTCCGCGCCTTGCTGTACGAGTAGGTCGCAAGGATCGAGGCCGGCCGGGAGTGTCGCAATGGCGAGATCGACATCCTGACTAATAAACAATTCCAGGGCACGATCGACACCGTTTTTTCCACCTTCATCGGCATCATACACGAGAACAACCCGAGGTACATACCTGCGCAGTTGAGGTATATGTCGTTCGGTCAAAGCGGTTCCCATTGTGGCAACCACATTGGTGATCCCAAATTGGTGTGCCATCATGACATCGGTGTATCCCTCGACGACGGCCAGAAAACCTTCTGAAGCTCCTGCATGTCGTGCCAGGTCGAGGCCATACAATAGGTCGCTCTTCTTAAAAAGCGGATTATCGGATGAATTATAGTACTTCGGTCCGCGTGCTGCAAAGGCCGATCCGGGGAGAATTCGGCCGCCGAAGCCCACGGTCTGACCTCGGACATCGCGGATCGGGAACATCACCCGATCGCGAAACCGGTCGCAAAACCCACCATTATCCCGTTCCAGCAAAAGCCCCAGATCCAGCAAAACCTGCATATCTTGCCCGGTTTCTCTGGCTCTGCGGGTCAACCAAGCCCCATCAACGGGCGCGTAGCCGAGTCCAAACTGCCGGACGGTACCGCCGTTGAGCCTGCGGTCACCTAAATAGAGACGGGCTTGCTCGGCATAAGGTTCCTCGAGCAGGCATTCGCGAAATTCCTGTTCAGCCCACTTCATCGCTTCCAGTAACTGAAGGCGAGCGAGATTCGGTCTGCCGTCGAAATCATTCAGCGCGATACCTGCCCGTCGGGCCAGGATTTCGAGGGCTTCGCGGAATTCGACTTTTTCCATCTTTTCAACGAAGGTTATGACGTCTCCGTTCGCGCCACAAGACCAACAGCGAAAGTTTTGATATTGCGGACTGATTTGCAAGGAAGGGCGAGTATCTTTGTGGAACGGGCAAATGGCCTTGTAGCGCGCCACTATGGTGAAGGGTGAGATAGCTCCCAACGACAGCAACGATGTCGTTGGCCTCCTTGATCTGACGTTTCAAGGCTTCCCGGTCGATTGCCAAGGGTCACCTGTTACGCAGGGCCATCTACCGAAAAAACCAAACCATCTCCACGCGCGAGTATCCGTTGAGGAGAAAGTCTGTCGAGGTTGTTCCGGTGAAGATTAGCTGAAGGAAGTTGGGGAAGGTGGGCATCGCGGTGAGGAAAATCGCTTTCGAGCGTTTCCGGTGATGTATTTGGGCGTTCCTCTTCCAAAATCACCCAACCGCGATGACATGGTCCAATCAACGAACCATTGCACTAATCCGTTAGTGCTTTTTGAATTATACCTATCTTCCGAAAGCAGTCAAGTTGGAGAAGGAAGAACGATTTGAGAAAAAAGGGCGCGGAATTCGCCAAGGGCGCGTGGGGCAGAAGTGGGGGATGCAAGAAATAGGTATGGAACGCCGGGAATCGTTGCCACGCCCATCAATCCCCGACGAGAGCAATGGTATCGGATTTGCTCCTAATCGTTGAGTTTTGCAACTTCCAAGAACTAAGAGCCAATCAAACGCTTATCGATTTGATGGATTGCCGAGGTTTTTGCTGATGAGGGCCCGAAACGGGCGCAGACGCTACAAAAAGCACGCGGCCGTGCAAAACTGAGGCGGGGAGATGGGGAAATCCAACAAATCAACCGATCAGAGAATTGAGCAGAACCCACATCTCACTGCCGACGTGTGCGACGAGCTTCTTGAATTGGTGAAAGAAACTGCTCACAGAATTGAAGACCGAATGAAAAAGGTATGCGAAACGGGAACGTCGGAACTTGTTCCTCTTTCCGGCGATACGCAGGAAATGCCAAAGCTCGAAACCAAACAATCGCCGGCACCTGACTCGGGTCCGGATAATTCACCGGTCAAGAAACGAACCAGCAAGTGAATCATTCTCGATTCCAGATAAGCCGGGTTATCCTGAATAAAGGGGGGTTCTTTTGCCGAAGATGAAGTTGGATCATTTCCGCTGTTCCCAACCTGCCGCCTCTCGATCGTGACGGGGAGATAGGGAACGGGCTGCCGATGGAGTTACACAGGAGACCAGGGATGGCGAAAGTGTGCAAAAAACTGCTTATATTCGCGTGCTTATTGCTGTGGAGTGGGGCAAATCAAGCCCTGTCAGCTCCTCCCCCGACCGTACCGCAAATGCTTCAATTCGAGCCTCGTCAGAAAGGGGTGGAAATTACCACTCCCGACGTTGCGGCACAATCGGCCTGCAAAGTCGAGCTCGTCAAGGGACAGAAACTGGCGAATGGAAGAAGCGCATCCGGCTGGGCGCTGAAAGACGGCCAGGGTCAGATGCTCCGCCGTTTCTTCGATTCGGACGGCGATGGTCAAATCGATGTTTGGTCGTACTTCCTCAACGGCGAGGAGTGCTATCGCGAGGTCGATTCCAATCTTGACGGCAAAGTCGATCAATATCGCTGGCTGGGGTCTAACGGCACCAAGTGGGGTGTCAGTATGAATCAGGATGGCCGCATCTCGAACTGGAAGATGATTTCCGCGGAAGAAGTGAGCCAGGAGATTTTTCAGGCAGTGCGAACCCAGGATTATTCGCGCCTTCAGGCCTTGATGATTACCAAGGCCGACTTGGAAGTGCTCGAGCTGCCGGAAAGTGAAGTAAGCCAAATCAAAGCCAAGATGAGCGAAGCCCCTACCAAATTCCAGGCCGCCGCAGCTGCCCTCATCAAGTTGTCGGAAAAGACCAAGTGGGTCCACCTGGAAACCGGTGTTCCGCAGTGCATTGCCGCTGACTCGATCGGTTCCAAAGCCGACGTTATCCGCCACAAACACGGTACGGTGCTTTTCAGCGACGGCGAAAAGACCGATGCGATCCAGACCGGGGAAATGATTCTCGTCGGCAGAGCCTGGCGGATTATTGAGGGTCCGACCCGGGGCAACTCGGTTTCCACGGTTCAAACCGGTCCCGGCGGAAAAGCGGGAATCGACATTCCCGAAGAGATCAAGGAATTTGTAACGGAACTTCAGAAAATCGATGCGGAACTAGGCCCTGGAGCCGGCGCTGATCCGGCCAAAGCGATCCGCTACAACCTGGCTCGTGCCGGAATTCTCGAAAAAATCGTCACGGTCTTGAAGAATCACCCGACGCGCGACGACTGGATGAAGCAAATCGCCGATTGCTACAGCACCACCGCACAGCACAAGGACCAGGGCGGTTATGCCCGTCTCAAAGCTTGGAAGGACATGCTCGTCAAACAGGTGCCCGGCAGCAACATCGCCGGTTATTTTGCTTATCGAGAAATGTCTGCGGAATACTCCCTGATGCTCGATGGCGGCGGTAAGAGACCCGACATGTCTAAATTGCAGGAAATGTGGAAGGAAAAGCTGACGAAGTTCGTTCAAGATTACGCGACTTCGGAAGATGCCCCCGACGCCTGGATGCAACTGGGCATGGTGAACGAGTTTATCGGGAAGGAAACCGAGGCCAAGAATTGCTATGCCAACTTGCCGAAATTCTTCCCAAAGAACTCGCTGACACCGAAAGCCGAAGGTGCAATCCGTCGGCTGAACCTCGAAGGCAACGAACTCGAACTCGTTTCCCACACGCTCGGCAGCAAGAACCCCTTCGACCTCTCCAAGACGATGAAGGGCAAGCATGTGATCGTGTACTACTGGGCGAGCTGGAATGGACAGTGCGCTGCCGACTTTGCCAAGTTGAAAATAATGTTGGCTGCGTATGCCAACAAGGGTTTGGAACTGGTATGCGTCAACCTCGATAATTCCGAGGGCGAAGCGATCAAGTATCTGCAAGCCACGCCGGTACCTGGAACCCACCTGTACCAACAAGGCGGTCTCGATAGTCCTCTTGCCATCAGCTATGGTATCATGGTGCTGCCGAATCTGTTCCTGGTTTCTCCCGACGGCAAAGTAATCGTTCGAAACGGCCAGGTTGCCACGATTGAGGACGATCTGAAGAAGTTGCTCAAGTAGAAAAGTTCCAAGTTCCAAGTTCCAAGTTCCAAGTTGAAAACCATCAAGCCTTCGGGTTTTTAACTTGGAACTTGGAACTTGGAACATATAAGGTTGGATCTTCGACGCCCGCTTCCGCAAAGCCTTTCTTTCGCAATTGACACGAATCGCATTTTCCGCAAGCTCTGCCTTCTGCGTCGGGATCGTAGCAACTCAATGTCAACGAGTAATCGACCCCCAATCGAACCCCTTCACGGATGATCTCGGCCTTTGTCATTTTCAATAACGGTGCATGGATTTTGAATTCTCCGCGGCCTTCAACGCCCGCTTTGGTAGCCAGGTTGGCCAGCCTTGCGAAGCTCTCGAGGAATTCCGGTCGACAGTCCGGGTATCCGGAATAGTCCAAAACATTGGCACCAATAAAAATATCGAAGGCTCCGACCACCTCGGCATAGCCCAGCGCCAATCCTAGAAGGATCGTATTTGCACCGGAACGTAGGTTACGGGAATGCCTTGGCCCATTTCGTCCAAAGCGCGATCTTTGGGAACGGCAATCGAATCGGTCAGCGCCGATCCGCCGATCGCACGCAAATCGAGTCGAACCGTTCGGTGATCCGTCACTTTTCGCACATGGGCTATCTTTTTTGCACATTCCAGTTCGAGCCGATGGCGTTGGCCATAGTCGACGCTGAGGGCATGAACGCAGCAGTTTTGGCTTTGAGCGATCGCAAGTACGGTTGCGCTATCGAGACCACCGCTAAGAAGAATCACTGCGTTTTTCATAAAATCCTCTTCCGACCAATGACGGTTGAACCGATCAGGCAAACTTGCTCGCATCGGCAAGAAACGAACTACCCAACAACGACCCGCAACAGGTTGGAAATTCTACACGATTCGAATATGGCATAGAGATAATCGAAGTGAAGTCGGTGAAGGGAGAATCATGTCCGAGGCCGCAGCACCATCCGTCGAACAATGGGAGACCTTCCCCAACCCAGCGCCGGGCCGGGATTATACCATTGAAATCATTTGTCCGGAGTTTACCAGCATGTGTCCGAAAACGGGTCAACCCGACTTCGGCACCATCACCTTTACTTACACGCCGGCCGAGACTTGCATCGAGTTAAAGTCGCTGAAATTGTACTTGCAACGATTCCGAAATATGGGGATTTTCTACGAGCAAGTCATCAATCGCCTTCTCGATGATTTTGTCGGTGCGATCAAACCCATCCGCTGCAAAATCGTGGGGAGCTTTACTCCGCGTGGCGGAATAAGTACTGTGGTGACCTGCACCTACACGGCCGAGCAGAAATGATAATCGATCGACACAGGATTCAGTTCAGAACGGTGATGGCGTTCTTGACTCGCACTTCCGGAAAGATCTTCCGGATACCCTCCTGTGCAAGTTGCTTCATGTGGTAACAATCCGCAAAGCCCCGCAGAATAATCTCTTGCGAACTGAACTCGACGGATAAATTCCACACGCGCCGACTCGTCCTAATAAGAATTGCTTCGCGGACTTCGGCAAGAAACGCTTCTGATGAATAAGACACTTGAACACCTCTGGGTTGTGCCGCGAGTAGTGGCACACTATGCAAGAATGTTAAGCAGATAGGTATCGAAACACTCTGAACGATGCTCAACCCAATCAAGAGCAAATCAAGGACCAATAAGTTCGCTCCGGCCTGAATTTGCTTCCCAATTTCACGGGGCTGTCTGTTGAATATGTTCGTAAGATAATGGGGAGGCACGGAGAATCATCATGCGTAGTTTGTCGCTAGTGGCGCTGACGGCGATGTTGTGGACTGGTCAAGTTCCCTGTGCATCCGCCGGGTTGTACCACCCCGAATGGTTACCCATTGAGGATTTCGATGCTAATGGGTACGCGCAGCCCTTAGGCGCAGACAACTTCTGGAATTCCTACATGAAGGCGCACGAGGTTGCGACTCCGAGAGCAGGTTTATCACCCGGCGCAACGGCCATCGGTATGACCGCAGGGTCGATGACCCTCCTTGGGACCAACCGAACAGGCATTCTCAGTTCCGCTCGTGTCGAAGTTGAGAACCAAGTAATAGAACTTCGCGGCAAATCGTCACGCACCGCCGAGGAGGATGCCAAACTGACTGCGGACCTGATCCTGCTCAACGATCCGAAGGGCGTTAATGAGGCATTGAATTTGCTCCGCGAACCCGAGAACGGGAGTTTTGTCATTGCCGCCCACCAGGCCCGTGCCTTCCAGTCTTTGAAACTGCTCAAGAAAGCCGAGGATCTTGAAGAGTCCGCTCTCACCGATTATAAGTTTCCCGAAAAGCTGTTTCACATGAACAAACGCCAACTGACGTGGTATCATCGACTTGAGAAGGACTATTATCTCCCATGGCTGCAAAATCGCGACAAGGAAGAACAACAACTCGCGGCGAACGGAAAAGGGGTGGCAGACATTAGCAAAGATACTCTCGATCCTCTTTTTCCAAAACCGATCAACCCGAAAATCATGCCCGTTCGATTCGTTGGCAAGGCCGGAATTTTCAAGCCGGGCGAGTTGGCGGCAAGCGAAAAAATGAAACTGCCGCCCGATGCCATTGCGATCGTTCAGCAAATGATGCTCTGGAATCCCTGGGATTTTCGGCTCGCCTGGCTGCTGGCAGAACTATACATCGTGGAGGGAAATTACGAAATCGCCGAAAGGCTTCTCGATAACTGTCGCCAATCGGGTTATTCACCCACGGAGTTGTCGCAACATCGTGAGGCGATCCAGCCCTTCGTTGAATCATTCATGGCAGAGAAGCTCGCAAAACAACAAGCAGCAGAAGCTAAAATGATCGCGCTGAGAGAGGCGGAAATAGAACAATCCAATGCACTTAAAAAAGCTGAATTGGAACGTCTACAAGTCGAGGAACAGCTCAAACGCCAGAAAGAACATGACAAACGAATGAACAGGATCTACGTGTGGACGGCAACCGCCCTGGTGCTTGGGGTTCTGGCCTACTTGCAAACCCGCGAAATTGTTCGCAGACTGCTAGCGAGAAAGAGCGCTGCCCCGCTGGAATGACTTCCACGATGAGCGACCCCCTTGACGTGACCCACATCAGAAGAGGCTGGTCCCGCCTGCGGGAAGTCAGGCAAGCGAGACGCTTGCCCTGCGTTGCGGGCGGAACGCGGCATTTATCGTTCGTAGTCAGGCAAGCGAGACGCTTGCCCTACGTTGCGGGCGGAACGCGGCATTTATCGTTCGTAGGGCAAGCGTCTCGCTTGCCTGACTTCCTAAATACCGGCGATCGTCGGCGTATCGGGGTCAATTGTTAGCGGTTTTCCATCAATCGGCGTCTGCTACGAAGCAAGGGATTTGAGGCGAATTGTAACATATAATGGCCTCTAGGCAGAAAGGTGTCGAATGGCCGACTCGATTCCGCTGGCGATAGGCTGGAAGGAATGGATCGGGTTTCCCCAATGGGGCATCCGCAAAGTCAAGGCGAAGATCGATACCGGTGCCAAAACGTCCGTCCTCAACGGTACGGTTGAGTCGATCCAAGACCAGCCGGACGGCACAAAAATCGCAATACTTCAATTAGCGCTTTCTCGACGCTATCCGGAGAGGTTGGTTCGCATCGAAGCCGACATACTTCGATCGGTGCAAGTTCGGAATACCGGCGGCGAGAATGTTACCCGCCTTGTCCTGCAAACGATGGTTCGCATTGGTCCCATCGAGAAAATCATTGAGTTCACCGTCGCGGATCGGACGCGGATGTTGACGCCGATCATTCTGGGGCGGCGGGCGCTCCAAAATCAGTTCCTGGTCGATGCGAGTCGAAAATACCTATTCCCCAGTTGAATTGAGAGGTGCCGCGTGCGTCTGGCGATTTTGTCTCGACGAGCGGAACTATACAGTACAAAAGCCCTGGTCGAGGCTGCCCAATCCCGCGGGCACGAAGTCGAGGTCATGGACACGCTTCAGTTCGATATTTGCATTAGCCGGCGCAAGCCGGAAATGTATTATCAGGGCAAGCCGGTTCGAGACATTGATGCCGTCATTCCCCGTATCGGTGCGTCGGTGACCTTCTATGGATTGGCGGTTGTCCGTCAGTTCGAGATGATGGGTGTTTATTGCCTGAATGAATCGCAAGCGATCGCACGTTCGCGCGACAAATTGCGCAGCTTGCAGTTGTTGTCCCGTCACGATATAGGCGTCCCGCCGACGCTGTTCACCCGCCACGCCGACCACATTCAAGATTGCATCGAGCGCGTGGAGGGGCCGCCCGTGGTCGTGAAATTATTGCAGGGAACGCAGGGTATCGGCGTGGTATTGGCGGAGAGTCAGCAGGCCGCCAGTTCGGTGATCGAGGCCTTTCACGGATTGGATCAAAACATCTTGATTCAAAAGTTTATCAAAGAGGCGAAGGGGGCCGACATTCGAGCGCTGGTAGTCGGTCGAAAGGTTGTAGCATCGATGAAGCGCCAGGCAGTTGCCGGAGAATTTCGCTCGAATTTGCATCGCGGCGGCAGCGCAACGAAGTTTCGTTTGCCTGCCGCCTATCGGAAGACTGCATTGTCGGCCGCCAAGGTTCTTGGCTTAAATGTGGCCGGTGTCGATCTCATTGAATCGGGCGATGGTCCGATGGTGATGGAGGTCAATTCATCCCCCGGACTGGAAGGGATTCAGAAAACAACGGGTGAAGATGTCGCAGGCGCAATTATCGAGTATCTCGAAAAGCAGGTCACTCCCGCGGCGAAGTGAGCTTGTGAGGACCGTTAGGCGAGCGGCAGAAACAGATTTACCCGCACCGCTTACTTCGTGCGCGGCTCTTACCATAGAGCCACGCACGAAGTAAGCGGAAGTGTCTCCTTAGCCCGATCGAAACTCCCTTGCGATCGGTCGCATTCGACCCTATAATCGCCCTCACATCACTCCAGTTTAAGACTCGATCTCTCCCCAACCTCCACCGGTAGGAAACGATACTTCGGGCCTGAAGGCCATTGGGAGAACGCCGGTTGACCATGGCACTTGACTTACGAGTCTTGATCGTCGCTGAAGACGCCTCCGCCACCTTCGGTGGGGAGGCGATTCTGCCGCTACACTATTTTCGATTCTTCCGTCGGCGCGGAATCGAGTCCTGGTTGATCGTACACGACCGGACCCGCACCGAACTCGAGAAACTGCTTCCCAACGAAATCAGTCGAATCCGGTTTGTCAGAGACACATGGCTTCACAAAACGCTCCATGCCGTTGCGCGCAGATTGCCCGCCCGCGCCAGTCATTTCACGATCGGTCTGGTGATGAGGCTCCTCACCCAATCCATGGCCAAGGAAATCGCCCGCGACCTGATCAGGAAGCACCGCATCGACCTGATCCACCAACCCACTCCCGTCTCCCCGAAAGACACTTCGATCCTGCACGGGCTTGGAGTTCCCCTGGTTATCGGCCCGATGAACGGCGGTATGTCATTTCCCCCCGGTTTTCAAAGATACGAGGGCTGGGCAGTTCGGGTACTGGTCAAGCTCGGTCGTTGTGTCGCGCCGTTGATCCATCGGGCCATGCCAGGCAAGCTCAAGGCGGAAACACTCCTTGTCGCCAACGACCGAACTCGAAAAGCGCTTCCTCCCGGAATCACTGGACGGGTCATCGAACTGGTCGAAAACGGCATTGATCCAGCGCTTTGGCAACCCATCCGGAGCGAGCGCTCGACCCCTGGCGCGGTTCGCTTCATTTATGTCGGTCGGCTCGTCGACTGGAAGGCTGTCGATTTGTTGCTGGAAGCGTTTCAACGCGCCGATCTTGGAGCAACCGCCACGCTCGACGTTTTTGGCAGCGGCAAGATGGAGCGGGAACTGCGCGATCAAGCAGATACCCTGGGGTTGAGCGATCGAGTGACCTTTCATGGCTGGTTACCCCAACACGAACTCGCCGATCGATTCAAAACTGCCGATGCCCTGGTATTGCCGAGCCTGTTGGAGTGTGGCGGTGCGGTCGTGTTGGAGGCGATGGCGGCCGGGCTTCCGGTAATCGCCACCAACTGGGGCGGACCGAGCGACTACCTCAATTCAACTTGCGGCATCCTGGTCGAGCCTACGTCGCGGGAGGGCTTCGTAAGCGGACTTGCCGAAGCGCTCCAAACACTTGCCAATTCGCCCGAAACACGGGTTCGCCTTGGGAAAGCCGCCAGGGAACGAGCACTTCTTGAATTCAACTGGGAAAGAAAAATCGATCGTATCCTCGAGATTTACGGCGATACCCTCTGCAACTTTCACGATGGCGGCCGGTCATCTGCCCGATTGGACTTGCGAAAAGCGCGGAGCAACGGATAATTCATCTCGCTTTCGGGAACTCTTCCCGAGGTGTCGCTACCGGAGCGACATTGACCAATCTTCTCAATCCTCACCCGCAAAACCCTCATGAGCAAAATTACCATCGTCGGTGCCGGTGCAGCAGGAGCGAGTCTTTCTCTTCTTTTGCGCAGGGAAGGTCATGAAGTAGCTCTCTTCGATGGTCGGCCCGACCCGCGCGGTGCTGCCGGTGCGGCTTACCGTTCCATTGCCGTGACACTCTCGGAACGCGGGTTCAAGGTCTTGCGAGCGTTACGACTCGAAGAGGAATTGCAACGCAGGAGCCGGGCCGTCTCCGGCCGGGTCATGCATAGCCGATCGGGAGAAGCATTCAAACAAATATATGATGCTTCCGGACAGGTTTTGCGCTGTGTATCCCGGCTCAATATCGATTTGCTTCTGCTGGAGGCCGCTCAGAAGGAGGGTGGGATCGGCATTCATTTTCTTCACGAGTGCGTTGCGCTTAATGTCGGAAAGAACCAGGTTGCCTTCAAGGATAAGCAGAGCGGCAAGGCCATCGAAGTGGAGAGCGATTACGTGATCGGCGCGGATGGTCCCGGCTCGCATATCCGACAAAAGATGGAGAGTGCCGGTCTTCTCCACTCCGAGGCGATCTCGTTCCCTGGAGGCTACAAGGAATTCCTGATTCCACCCGATAAGGATGGAAACTGGGCGTTGGATCCCGGTTACGTTCACATGTGGCCGCGCGGCGACTTTACTTTCATCCTCTTTCCGGTGCTGGCGGGCGAGTTTATCGGCATGCTCTTTTTGCCCAACCAGACGAACGCCTCAACCCGAAGTCCGGAGGAGGAACGAGACTTCGTCGGCAGCGAATTCGCCGACCTGGTTGCCCTCGCTCCGAACATTGTAAGCCGATATACCAAGACCCCGATCAGTCCCCTGCGCCGGCTTCGATGCCGGCCCTGGAGCTATGCGGAACGGTTCACGTTGATCGGCGATGCAGCTCACACCATCGTCCCGTTTTACGGTCAGGGCATGAATGCCTCGCTGGAAGATTGCGAAGTCCTCTCGCAATGCCTGGGACGCGCGAGCAAGCCGGATTCGTTGCCGCTGGCTCGCTATGAACAGTTGCGAAAACCGAATGCGGATGCCATTGATGAGTTGGCGCTCGAGCATTACTATTATCTTTCGCGCTTTGCCGAAACGCAGGAATCGATTCGGAAAAAAGAGTTGGAAGCGGAATTATACAAACGCTTCCCGGACGAGTTCATTCCCATCTACACGCTGGTGGCTTTCACGGCGATTCCGTACAAGATTTGCCAGGAGATCGGTGAATTGCAGTCCAAACTTCTCGAGCATTTAGTTACGGTGCCAGATCCCTTTTCCTGGGAGAATCCACAGGTTCAGGGATGGATCGCGGAATATCGAGAGGCGAACCGTCGGAAGAGTGGTCAGTGAATAGTGGTCCGTGGTCAGTGAATACGGTCGTAAGCGTGGTAAGTGATTAGTGGTCAGCGAATACTGTCGGAAGAATGGTCAGTAAATAGTGGTCAGTGAATACAAAGACGGAAAAGTTCCGGGTATCGGTATTCACTGACCACTATTCACTGACCACTATCCACTAATTTCAGCTTTTGAGGATTCCAGGACTTCCCGAACGTGCGCGAGTAAAAAATGGTGGTATTCATCTCGGAATACTTCCATGTGCGGCGCGGGCACTTGATAGAGTTTGACCGGCTTGGTCGTCCATTCTGTCCATCCGCGCACGGGATCGTCCAAATTAACGCCAACCCATTCCAGCGGCAGTGAAGAGGCCACCAGCACGATTTGCCCGTCAAAGATCCCGGAGGGCCAATACTTCTGATGGGCCTTCACCAGTCCGCCCCAGACACGCTTGAGCCGTTCCTGGGGAACAATGTCCATTCCCGCTATCTCTTCTGCCAACTCGTGATGTTTGCCCATTCTGAACAGTATTCGCTGCCGAATGTTGCGGATTCGATCCCGGACATAGCTCCACTTCTTTGCCCAACTCAAGCCAAGGAACTTACGAGAATGCAAGTAGATGCGTTTATATAACTTCTCTCGTTTCGGATACCCCGGTGCAAAAACATCGAATAACAGCACTCGGCTAACCTTCTTACCCGAGGCCTGTAATTGCAATGCCAGTTCGTAGGCGATAGTCCCACCGATGGAATACCCACCCACTACATACGGCCCTTCCGGACAAGCTTCGAGAATCTCCTTCATATAGCGCTGGGCGATTTCGTCGATCGACTCCAGAGGCGGTTCGGTCCCATCGACACCGATGGCTTTCATTCCGTAAAGATTGAACTGCGGTCCAAGCAGATGAGCGAACTTGTGAAACGCGAAGACGTGCCCGCCGGCTCCGGCAATCAAGAAAAGCGGCGGATGGTCACCCTTGGTCTGCAATGGCACCAATACGCCGCCCCTACCCAACTCCAGTTGCGTTTGAATGGCATTGCCCAGCCCCCGTATCGTCGGTGCCTGAAACAGCGCCTCCAGGGGAAGATGATGGCCTAATTCGGTCTCAATCCTGGACATGAGAACGGCCGCCACCACGGAATGCCCGCCCAAGTCGTAGAAGTTTTCGGTAACTCCGATCGGTTTGCTGCCGAACACTTGCTCCCAGATCGGCTGCAACGCGCGCTCTGCATCATTGTTGGGTGGCACGTATACGCGCTGAGTCGAAGCATCGGTTTGCGGGTTTGGATCGGGCAAGGCCTTGCGATCGACCTTGCGATTCGTCGTTTCGGGAAAGGACTCCATGGACACAAACGCCGCTGGAACCATATAGTCGGGTAGTTTGCCGAGCAACCACTGTCGCAATTCCGCGGGCCTTGGCGAGTGCCCCATTTTCGGAATGAAATAGCCAACCAGGGAATCGATCCCGACACTGTTTTTTCGCACCACAACGACCGCCTGCTCAATCCCCGGATGTGTTTCCAGGGTTCGTTCGATCTCGCCAAGTTCAATGCGGAACCCGCGAATCTTCACCTGGAAATCGATCCGTCCGAGGAATTCGATATCACCATTTTGGAAATAGCGCCCCAGATCGCCGGTCTTGTAGAGTCTCGATTCTCGATCCGCTGCCGCGGCGAACGGGTTGTGGACGAATTTCTCTTTGGACAATTCGGGTTGATTGAGATACCCATGCGTCAAACCGATGCCACCAATATAAATCTCGCCGGGACAACCGATAGGCACAGGCTGCATCCGGGCATCGAGAATGTAGATTTGGACGTTGGGAACAGGCCGGCCTATGGCCGGCGCTTGCGCGGTATCGGTAATGAGATGCGACAGCGATGTAACCGAGCATTCGGTCGGCCCGTAAACATTCCAGAATTTTCCAACGCGAGGCAGAATCTGTTTCACGGTTTCGACAGTCATCGCCTCGCCGCCGCTAAGAAGTTTCAGTCCCGGCGTGCCGGTCCAGCCTGCTTCTACCAGTAGGCGGAGGATTGTCGGCGTTCCATTAAAAACGGTGGGCCGAACCGCATTCATCAGGCTCAAGAGCTTGTTGCCATCGGTGGTGATTTCCTGTGGCGCGATCACCACTCTGGCACCATGAATCGGGAAGCCCCAGAACTCCTTGATGTGCGGGTCAAACGTGTACGGTATCAGTGCGATCAGGACGTCTCGACTCGAAATCTCCCAGACATCCCGAACGTTAAACATCAGATTCACCACACCGCGGTGATGCAGCATCACTCCCTTGGGTTTGCCCGTTGAGCCGGACGTGTAGATGATCGCGAACAGATTCTCCGGCGACGTTGCGCAGGGAAGATTGTGAGAATCGTACCGCGCCAGCGTCGGCAACACTTCATCGAGGCACAGCACCTTTCCATTCGCATTCGGGATCCGACCTCGCAGCGCACTGGTCGTGAGAATTAGGGGAGCTTTGGTATCGGCGATCATATATTCCAGGCGATCGCTCGGCTGTGAAGGATCGAACGGCACATACCCTCCGCCTGCCTTTACGGTCGCCAACAACGCCAATGGGATGTAAAGCGATCGCTCCAGACACAGCGCGACGGGAACATCAGGCCCAATGCCGAGTTCTGCCAGATACCGGGCCAGCTGATTGGATTGTTCATTCCATGCGCGGAAAGTCATCGGCATTCCGGCGAATTCAAATGCCACTGCATCCGGTGTCCGAGCAACCTGTTCTTCGACCAGTTGCTGCATACATCGATCGCGCGGATTCTCGGTTCGATTGGAGTTCCAGGTTTCGAGGATCAACTTCCGCTCTTCTTGCGGCAGAATCGGTAAATCCATGATGCCGGCATTGGGAGTGGTGCTGACTGCTTCCAGCAGTGTCAGGAAGTGAAAACTGATTCGTTCGATCGTCTCGATGTCGAATAGATCGCTGCTGTACTCGATGGCGACCGCAAGTCGATCGGGAGCGTCCTCAATCGACAGGGCGAAGTCGAGCTTTGCCCCGACGTGCTCCATCGGTTCCAGCGTGTAGCGCAGACCGCCGGGCAGCGTTCCACCCAGATCCTCGCTGTGGTAGATGAACACGCTCTGAAACAGCGGATAGCCGCCGGGAATTCGCTCCGGTTGAACAACTTCAACGATCTTCTCGATTGGAACGTCGTCATGCTGCATCGATTCCGTCATTTCGTCGCGCAGCCGATGAAGCAGTTGCCGGAAAGTCGGTTCACCGCTGAGGTCGCACCTTATGGCAACGGTGTTGACGAAGCAGCCCACAATTTCTGAGCAAGCACCGGCAGGGCGATTCGATACCGCCGTGCCCACGCAAATGTCGGTCTGGTTGGTATAGCGTGCCAACAGAGTCTGGAATGCCGCCAAATAAACGATGAAGGGAGTGACGGCGGTATTTCGACCGAGATCGGTCAACTTTTCTCGCACGTCAACGGGAACCTCGAATCGATGCAATCCACCCTGATACGAGCGCTGATTCGGGGGCGGCTTCGGGTAAGGAGGCAGGACATCCACCCCGGTTCCGGTTAGCTTTTTCTTCCAAAAGTGCAGATGGGCAGCGATGGCGCTGTCTCGAAGATGATGGCGCTGCCATAGCGAAAAATCGACGTACCGCAGTTCGAGTGGAGGAAGATGGGGTTTGCCGCCGGCGCTTGCCTGTGCGTAGGCTTGCCAGAGGTCTTGCATCAGCACCGCGCCGAGCTTTCATCCATCAAAATGTGGTGAATCGAGAAGTGGAAAGTGAACTCTTCTTCCCCGATGCGATCGAGGGCCGCACGCCACAGCGGTGCGCAAGACAGGTCGAAAGGTCGCGCTGCCTCAGCGCGAACTCGATCGTCCACGTCCTGCGGATCAGCGCGGAGGTCGTGACAGGTTACTTCACCGGCAACCGTGGGAAGAATCACCTGAAAAGCAGTGCCGGCCTCCTCGACAAACACGGTTCGCAACGAGGCCTGACGTTCGATCACTGCCGACCAGGCAGCGCGGAAGAAATCGAGATTGAGCGGGCCGGTAATGCGGAAACGGGCATTGACGTTGTAGACCGCCCGGTTGGTCACGAATCGATCCACCAGCCAAAATCGCTGTTGAATCGCTGACAGAGGAGCGCGATCGGTGATTTCAGGCCGGCGGGTGACGGTGGAATCGTCAGTGCGAGCAGCGGCCTGTACTTTGAGGAGTGACGCTGCAAGTCCGCCGAGAGTGGGATTCTCGAAGACGATCGATAGTCGTAAAGGAACTCCAACTATTTCCTGAACGCGCACCAACATCATCGCTGCCTGCAACGATTGCCCGCCCAGTTCAAAGAAATTATCCGTTCTGCTCACTCGATCCAAAAAAAGAACCTTGCTCCAGATCCTTGCCAGTTGCTGTTCCAGCTCGTTTTCGGGAGCAACGTAATGGCTATCGCCGCGCCGGTGCCAATTGCGCGGCGATCTGTTGCAGGAGCTCGGCGGGGGTGCGCAGTTCCAAGGCGATCCGGGCCAGGTTCGCGGCCTTTCGTGTGTTGTCGTCCACAGCGGGAAATTGCCATTGCTGCTCGGTTTCACTTACTCGACCGACTTTCTGTGGCAGGCGCATCAGAACGGTGGCGGCGAAATCGGCCGGGAATTCATAGCGGGTAGAGTCGGTTTCGTCCCGACGAAATTCGGCACCCATTCCTTCAAGAAACTCATGGATTGGCTGGTTCTTTCGAGTTGGTACGAAGCGAACGATGACCGCTGTTGAACCGTTTGCCGCAGCGATCTTGCCCAGCTCTGCAAGCATCCGGTGTTCAACCCCGCGTCCCAGTGCCCGGCAGCTCAACAGCAGCGTATCGACATCCAAAATGGTCGGCCGGAGTTCATAGATCATCACTCCAACCAGTCCATAATCGCCGAAGCGGTCGCGAACATCCACCGTCAGACAGCGCAGCGCGCCGGATGAAACCATGGCAGCGAATTCTGCTTCACTTCGGCGTATTGTTGTGGCGTTGAACTGGTTGGTGCGCTGTGTCAGATCGGCAACCCGGCTGACTCGCTCGGGCGTCAGTGGGTTGATCGTAACTTGCAGTTCCAGCGCTGCGAGAAACTCGGTCAAACTGCCCGACTGCGCCCGCTGCTTCTGGCGTTCGAGGTTCTGGCGGTACAGGACCGTGCGTTGACGATCTTCCTTGCTCACCCGGGTGCGATCGAAGGCCCAGACGTGCCGAAGAAACTCGCTCATTCTTTCGCGAGGAATCTGGAGAGTCAGCACTTCGGGGCTCGATTCTCGAACCTCAGCGCACTCCATTGGGCTGTCATCCAGAAATACAAAGCTTTCCAGGCCCAACGACAATTCCGCAGACAAAGCGCGAAGCCCCACGGACTTCGGTGCCCAGTTAATGCAATGAGCGATGATGTGTTCGCGTCGCAGGGGCATCTCCGGATGGGCATCGAAAACTTCCCAGACATCGGCCTCGTTATTCTTGCTGCAAAGGCAGATGAGCATTCCTGCCTCGACCTGGCGAACGACAAACGCCTGAAGTTCGAGGCATTCGGGCGTCAGTTCGATACCGGTTGGTCCATCTTCGCCAACGATGCCTTTCCAAAGCGTGTTGTCGCAGTCGAGGGCAATGACTTTGTAGGGTGTACTTTTTAGCTGATGAATTCGGCGCACCAGGTAGGTTCCCAGCACCGCAAAGAACTCGGTCGTATAGGGGATGGCCCCAATGGCATCGGCCCCCGGTTCATCGCACTTCTCGACGGGGTAGAGGGAAAGAATCTCTGCAATGCTTATGATGGTGATGCCGGGTTGATCCGCAAATGCCGAAACCAAAAGGCGTTGCGCAAACTCAATCCAGAACCGCGCTGCTTCGAGTCGATGCAAACGAGGAGAGGACGGGCACAAACAAACAAAGAAGTGAGCTGACGTTCGGCCTGCCGATTTCTGGAGGGCACTGCGAAAAAGTTCCAGATTTTCATCGGCCTTGGCAGTTCCCGAGACCTCGATATCCGATAACCACGGATCGAAACGTAGAAGAATGACATTGATGCCGTCCATGTTGCCCGACAGCAAGCTTTGGGGTGAGAGAAGTTCCTGAAAGATCTGATCGAACGGGGCAAATTCAATTCTTTGGGGCCAGCGATGAAAATCGATCCAGAACTGTAGTGATTCCTCGACAGGCTCCGCCGTGAAGTTTGCCGCGATGGCCAGCAGTGAACCTGAACGAGGCGTGGAATGGTCGGCACTAACTTCGGAACTATCCGGATTCAATGCTGCGATCATCGGTGACAAAGGCGAAACCTCGGCTACGAATCAGTAAAGGTTTGGAATGAAGGGCTGTTTGTCGTGCAAAACTCTCAAACGCGAATCGAAACCCATCTTCCTCAGGAGGATCAACCCGATGTCATCGGAGTAAATATACTGTGTTCATCGCAATCCACGCAAGCCGGATATCCTGGAGAAACATCGCACAATCCTGATCCTCTGCGGCATCACCACCTTACTTAGGACCGCAGCAATTTACGGGGAGGAAAAATCGCTCTTCGACGGCAAGACGCTCACGGCTGGGAAGGGGACACCGAAAAGACCTCGGAGATCGAGGATGGAGCCATCGTCGGCGGTTCGCTCGAGACGGTCGTGCCTCGCAACGAATTCTCTGCACCAAGAAGACTGTACGGCGATTTCGAACTGAAGGTGAAATTCAAACTCGTCGGCGACAAGGAAAAGGCGAACGCCGGCGTCCAGTTCCGGACGAAGCGGATCCCCAATCACCACGAGGTGTCGGGTTATCAGGCCGACGTCGGCCAGGACTACTGGGGCGCTCTACGATGAATCGCGGCGCAAGAAGGTCCTCGCGCGACCGGCCAAGGAAGTCATCGAAAAGCTCATCAAGGACAAGGACTGGAACGAGTACGTGATCCGCTGCGAAGGCCCCGCATACGCCTTCTGGCTCAACGGCACATTGACGGTGGACTACAAAGAAGAAGAGAAAATCGAACGCACCGGCATCATCGGCCTGCAAATCCACGGCGGCGGCAAGGCCAAGGCCTATTACAAGGACATTCGCATCGAAGAATGCCGACTGCTGAAAAGCCGAAACAGGATAAGCCGTGAACTTGCGTCATTCAGAGCTGACGAAAGGAAGAGCAGTGGCGAAATTCTGGAATTCGAAAATGGCGCCAGAATACCTTCAATATTGGGCTGGTCACTCAACCTGGTGGTCACGTTTGAGGAAGTACCACATCGAAGATGGTCGATGAAAGAATTGGTATCGAGCAAATAGTTCACGATATTGGCTCTCGCTGCTCATGTTCGCCCTGCTCAGGTCGCTCCAGTTCACCTTGCCACTTTCCCGCAGTTTCCAGAATGCGACGTCGCCACTCCTTCTGTCGACAAGATCGGCTCAACCGTGATTTGAACCTCCTGATCGGCATCTCTCGATTCCAGAGGCAAGGTCAGCTTTAGAACGCCATCGCTGCCAACCCTCGACTTTACCACAATCCGATTCATATGCGATTCTCCTTTACCAAACAGCTCGTCGATCCTGTGATTATAGCCACTCAAATCCACCCGCTTGCTCATTTTGACGATGATTTCAACAAGCCTCTGCAGGGCTTCCTTGCACTTCATGCGTTACCCTAACTTTACCTCTGAGCCGGATCACCTGGGGTTTGGGATTTCGCGCGGCCTCGGCAGTTCCTCCGACAATTTCGCCAGCCAGGGAGCAAACTGCTTATCGAGCCGGGCCGCTTCTGCGATCGCGAACCGCGAGCTGGAGATATCGCCCGACTCTCGGAGCGCGAGACCAAGGATCGCATGGCCCTTGGCGTATTTCGGGTCGGCGGCGATGGCCGCTCGGGCACAAGCGATGGCAGCTGGGTACTTCTTCTGATTTACGTAAACGACGCTCAGATTCGTTTGGGCCGTCGCGAATTTTGGCTGCAACTTGATGGCCTGCTTGTATGCCGCGATCGCGCCCTTCATCCCCCCTGTCGGACAGCGCGAAAACCCAGATCGATGTGGATGCTTGCGGATTTGGGGTCGAGCACGACGGCTTGCTTGAACGCTGCGATCGCATCGTCCAGGTCGCCTTTCTCGTTCCTTTTGCGGAGGGCGTAGCCCAGAGCCCGGTAAACTTTGGGGTATTTTGGATCGAGTGCGACGACCTTCTTGAACGCTGCTACCGCCCCGCTCAAGTCACGGTTGCCCTTGAGTATTACACCCAGGTTGAAGTACGCGTCAACGCATTTTGGGTCGAGCGCAATGGCCTCTCTGACTGCCTTGATGGCTCCCTCCCGATTTCCTTTCAGGAGTAACCCGGCACCCAGATTGTTGAGGGCGACGACGTATTTGGGATTGATACGCACTGCTTCCTCCAGTGCAGCAATGGACGCGTCCAGGTCGCCCTTCGCATTCCGTTCGCGCAGCGCCGCACCCAGATTGGAGTATGCACCGGCGTTTTTGGGATCGAGATTGACAGCCAACTTGAATGCAGAGACGGCACCCTCCCAATCGCCAGTCGCCGCGAGGACGATCCCCAAGGCCAGATGAGCGCTCGCGTGTTTCGGGTTGAGTTTGATCGCCTCTCTGTACGCGGCCTCCGCTCCAGGCAGGTCACCCTTGGCTTTCAGAACGATTCCAAGATTTAAGTAGCCCCCTGCGAAATTGCTGTCGATTCGGATCGCGTCCCGATACGCGGCCTCGGCACCCGGCAAATCGCCCTTTGCATGCAAGACGATTCCCAATCCATTGTGAAGGTCTCGATCTGAGTTGTACCGGATTGCCTGTCGGTACACAGCTTCCGCTCCGGGCAAATCGTTCTTTGCCCTTAACAGTTCCCCCAACCTATTGGAAGCGAACGCGTGATGAATGTTGAGTCGGATGGCTTCGCGGTACTCGGCCTCGGCTCCCGGCCCATCGTTTCTGGCTTGCAGGACGTGCCCCAGACCCGCGTGGGCAAGGGCGTAGTTCTTGTCGATTCGGATGGCCTCTCGATATTGGGTCTCAGCTCCAGTCAGATCTCCTCGGGCTTGCAACATGCTCCCCAAACCGTGGTGAGCGTGAGCGAACTCCGGGTCGAGACGAATGGCTTCTCGGTACTCGGTCTCCGAGCCAGGCAGATCGCCCCTGCTATGCAGGACGTGCCCCAGACCCGCGTGGGCAATGGCGTAGTTCTCGTCGTTTTCAATGGCCGCTCGATATTCGGCTTCCGCATCGCGAAGATCACCTTTGGCCTGCAAGACCACTCCTAGACAGACATGGGTGACCGGGTTGCGCGGGGCAACGGCGACTGCAGCTTGATACCAGCGCACCCGCTCGGCCGCGGATACTCGGCTATAATTGGGTAGTTCCAGACCGCCCAGGGACATCAACAGGTTTAAGTTGCCCGGCCATCGCGCAAGTGCTGCTTTGTACAGATCCCACCGTCGTGCCACCAGCGGGAAGAGACGGCCATAGACGATCACCAGGTCCGGCGGCTGCTCCAACATTTCCGGCCGACCCACCAGTTCAATCAACCCGTCCCAATTCGGTTCTACACCTCTCGAAAGGACGCGCATTGCGTCCTGCCCAGCGTCTCGCAGGGCTTCGCGGAACGGGTCGGGGTCGAGCAAACGCAGCGTGGCTCGCGCGGGGTCCGAGTACCATTGCCGGAATTCGAGCGCGCCGATCAGTCGATCCCGGATCGCCGATCCGGCGATCCGGTCGGCCGCCACCTCGGGCCCTACATTATCCGGGTCCGCGTCTAACCAACTCAACGTCTCCGCGTATCGCAATGTCGACTTCGGTTTCGCGTCAGAAAGCCACTGGGACTGCTCGAGAGCATCAAGGCTGGCGGCAGCCTTCAGGTCAGCCCGGAGCTGTTCGAGCCGTCCGGCCAACGCATCCGCTCCGCCCTCGGACTTCAGTTTCTCCGCGGCTTGGTGCGCCTCTTTTGCCTTCGCTGTGTCGCGGGCCTTGAGTGCCGACTCGCACTTGTCCAGCCAGGAAGTCACTGCTGCCAAGTTCCGGTTCTCCCGATGGTCCTTCTCGCTCTGCTGGGCAGTGGTTTTTCGATCATCCCACCACAGAAACGCCATGCTCGCACAGAACAACAATCCGAAAGCCGAAATCAACCCCATCTGCATCCGCCATCGTCTGCGCTGTTCGGTGGCCTTGGCCTGTTCGGCTTCGACCCGTGCCTCCGCCTCGCGCCGCGTGTTCCCCTCCTCAACGGCCCGCGTCTCTGCCTTGGCTCGCTCCAACTCGGCTCGGCGGGCGCGTTCGTCGGCGTTCGCCCGCAAATCGGCCACCGCCTTTGCCACGATGCCGGCGTCAACCGGCCGGTCGGCCTGGTCCGGAGCCAGACAGTGCTTGCACAGTGCGACCAGTTCCGGCTCTGCCCCGCACGAGTCCAGACGGTCAAAGCAGTCGGCCACTTTCCCCTGCGCCGCCTTGATCCGGATGGTCTCGGCGGAATTCGACGTGAACGGCGGCTTACCCGTCAGAATGACAGCGAGAATTGCTCCGAGTCCGAAAACGTCACTCCGCGGGTCGATCCGGTCGATCGCCCCAAGTGCCTGTTCCGGAGGCATGTACGCGGGCGTGCCCATTACGCTCCCCGCCTGCGTAACAAAGCCATCCGCTTCCCGGAGCGAGCGAATCTCATGCGCGCTGGCCGGCTCGTACGCTTCGCACTCCGTTGCCTCCCCGCTCGGTCGGCTTGCCAGCACCTTGGCCAGTCCCCAGTCCATGACCTGGACTTCGCCGAAGCTGCCGACCATCACGTTGCCGGGCTTCAAATCGCGGTGGATCACCTTTTGAGCGTGCGCGTAAGCCACGGCCTGACAAACTTGCTCGAACACCGCCAGGAACCGCCGGCGGTCGTGCGACGGATCGGGGCGTTCCTTCAGCAGCGCGCCGAGCGTGCGACCCCGGATAAGCTTCATCGCCAGGAACGGCCGGCCATCGGTGAGCGAGCCCAGCTCGTGAACCGGGGGAATGGCCGGATGCTGGAGTTGACCGGTGATCCGGGCCTCTTCCGCAAACCGCCGGGACGCTGTGCCGAATTGCATCTGGAGTACTTTGACGGCCACTTCGCGGCCCAGAGCGGTGTCGGTGGCGCGGTACACGATTCCCATACCGCCGGGCGCGATCTCCTCGCCCAACTCGTACCGTTCAGCGTGGACGAGCGGCACGTCGCTGCGCGTGGCCTGCGCATCGCATGTGCGATCCTCGTCCAAGACGTTCTCCGGCTCGGTGTCAGCTGCCAGGAGTTGCTCGACGCCGGCCCGCAGATCGGCATCGGGGCCGCACGCCTCGGCCAAATAGGCAGAGCGTCCACTGGCAGGTATTTCGACGACGGCGTGGAACAAATCCCGAACGCGGTTCGGCTCGGCGGACATGGCATCTCTCCCAACACTGTTCTGATCGTCAACCACCGGTGCAACATGAGGTTGGAAGATTATAGAGTTTCAGACACCTGCTAAATAGTCAAGGTAAAAGTGGGTGATGTGATCAGGTAATGATGGTCAGGTTGTGATTTGAGCGAACCCCTCAACTCCAACCTCTTGCTCATTTTGACGATGATTTTATTAAGCCTCGCTGGACTTCTTTGCCCTTCATGCGTTACCCTAACTTTATCTTTGGGTTTATCTCTCGTTCTTTCCAAGCCGGCAATCCGGTGGCATGGGTGATTTGATATGCACTTTCTGCAGCGCATGCGTGAGAAATCTCAACTAAGCGATGCCGACTTTCGTCGGGCGGAGGAGGCGATCGCAGCACACCCGGATCGTCTGGCCCATGAGGTTCTTCTCGAAAAAAACATCGGGCACAACGACGATATTCTCAACGCCGTTGCCGAAGAGTTTGGGATGGAACTGGTCGATCTCTCCAAGGCGGTCGTCAGCGCCCGAAACGGTCGCGGTAATGCCAAGCAAACTCGTGCATCGCAAGAACTTGATGCCGATGTCGCGCGAGAACGGCACGCTGATCGTCGCGACTGGCGACCCGTATCGACGTGTATGCCCTCGACGAATTGCAAACCTTGACGGGCTTGAAGTTCAGCCGGTGCTGTGCCAGTCCGCGCGAAATCGCCCGCCTCATCAAACAGCATTTCGGCGTCGGCGGCGAGACGGTCGCGCAGATGATGCAGCGAGCGCGAGGACGTCGAACTGCTCGAAGGCTCGAGACCGACGACAGCGAACTGGCCAAGCAGGCCCAGGAAGCCTCGGTCGTCAAACTGGTCAACGAAATTCTTATCGAGGCCGCCAACGAACGGGCCAGCGACATTCACATCGAGCCTGAAGAAACCGCCTTGCGCATCCGCTATCGCATCGACGGCTTGCTGCAAACGCAGATGCTGCCGCCGGAGATCACGCGCTTCCAGAGCGCGATCATCAGCCGCATCAAGATCATGTCGCGGCTGAACATCGCCGAGAAGCGGCTGCCGCAGGACGGCCGCATCAAGATGCGCGTGCAGGGCCGGGAAATCGACGTCCGCGTCTCGATCATCCCGATGATCCACGGCGAAGGCATCGTCATGCGTCTGCTCGACAAGGGGCGCATGGTCTTCAACCTCGCCAACGTCGGCATGCTCGACGGACGTCTACAAGACGTTCAAGAAACTGATCGATCTGCCGCACGGGATCATCCTGGTCACCGGCCCGACCGGTTCCGGCAAGTCGACCACGCTCTATTCCGCCCTGAACGAGATCAAGGACGAGACGCTCAAGATCATCACCGTCGAAGACCCGGTCGAATATCAGCAGCCCGGCATCAGCCAGATTCAAATGCACGCCAAGATCGGCCTGACGTTCGCCGACGCGCTGCGAAGCATCTTGCGGCACGATCCGGACGTGATCCTCATCGGCGAAATGCGCGATCTGGAAACGGCCGAGGCCGCCATCCAGGCGTCGCTGACGGGCCACCTGGTCTTCAGCACGCTGCACACCAACGACGCCCCGAGCTCCTTCACGCGGCTGATCGACATGGGCATCGAGCCGTTCCTGGTGGCCAGCACGGTCGAAGGCGTCATGGCCCAGCGGCTGGTGCGAACCATCTGCAAGGACTGCAAGGAGGAGTGGAAGATCGACGCGAAGGAAATTCCGGACGATTTCCCCGGACTCGATCTGGCAACGGGGCACTCACCCGACCATCTGGCGCGGCACGGGCTGCAAGTCGTGCCGGAGCAGTCGGTTTCCGCGGCCGAACCGGCATCCACGAATTGATGGTGAACAACGACGAAATCAAGGAAATGATCGTCCAGCGCATCAACGCCTAGCGTAATCCGCCACGAGGCGCTCCGAGAACGGTATGATAACCTTGCGAGCGGACGGCTGGCGAAAGGTATTGAAGGGCTCCACAACGCATCGACGAGGTGGCTCGCGTGACGGCGGGTGATATTATTATGTAATTTAGTAGTTCCAGGTTCCAAGTTCCAAGTTCCATGTTGAAAACCCGAAGGGTTGAAGGTCTTGAACTTGGAACTTGGAACCTGGAATTTGGAACTTACGATAATGCCAGAATTCAGTTACGAGGCAATGACGAGAACGGGCGGCCAAGATAAGGGCATGCTCACCGCGACGAGCGAGCGCGAGGCCGCCTCGATGCTCGATGCCCGCGGACTTCTTTCCGATCAAGATACTCACGCTCAAGGGACAGGTAGCCGGCGGCGCTGCGCGGTAAGAGGGTCAAACCGCGCGTCATGGCCAGTTTCTACGGCCAGCTTGCCGACCTCATTCATTCGGGCGTACCGTTGCTTCGTGCCCTGGATCTCCTGGAAGGCCAATCCCCAGTGCCCGCTCTCTCCCAGGTGCTGCGCGAAGTGCGCGCCAAGGTCGCGGATGGTGTTACCCTGGCCGATGCCATGCGCCCCTATCCCCAGGTTTTCAACGAATTGTCCGTCAGCATGATCCGGCGGCCAGGAGGGCGGTTTCCTCGAAGACGTGCTCAAGCGCATCGCAATTTTCACGGAACATCAAGAAGACATGAAGGGTAAGGTCATCGGTGCCATGGCCTATCCGGTGTTTCTTGGGGTCGTTGGCGTTATAGTACTCAATATTTTGGTGATTTTCTTCGTGCCGCAGTTTGAGCAGATGTTCAAAAGTCTGGAAGCGAAGGGTGAGCTTCCCGCACTGACGACAGGACTCATCGCGGTCAGTCATTTCATGCAGAAAAGGTGGGTCTGGGGCTTAGGCGTACCTATGGTGTTTGGCATGTACACAATGTATCGTCGCTGGGTGGCAACCGATGCCGGTCGATTGCGCATGGATCACATCCGGCTCAAGCTGCCGGGCTTCGGCAAGTTGTATTTGTCGTTGTCGCTGTCGCGGTTCACCCGCATTTTGGGAACAATGCTGCACAACGGCATTCCCATTTTGAAAGCGCTGCAAATTGCCAAGGATTCGACCGGAAATAAGGTTCTGGCCGACGCGATCGCCCAATCTGCAGAAAATGTGACTGCCGGGCAAAAGCTCGCGGAACCCTTTCGAAGAATCTCCTATTTCCCGAGCGACATCGTGGAGATGATCGCCATCGCGGAAGAGAGCAACAATCTCGAAAAGGTGCTGATCGACGTCGCCGACAGCCTGGAAAAACGAACCGCCCGTCAGTTGGATTTGTTTGTGAGATTGTTGGAGCCGGTGATGTTGCTGGTCATGGCATTCGTAACTTTGTTGGTGGTGATGGGATTGCTGCTGCCAGTCTTCAAGATGGGCAAGACGGTCGGTTAAAGTAGTTCCAAGTTCCAAGTTGAAAACCGGCAACCCTTCGGGTTTTCAACTTGGAACTTGGAACTCAAAGGTTATGAGCCTCCCGAGGTCGGACGATTCGGCGTTGCGTTTCCTTCGAGCATATTCAACAAGTGTGCCGCCAACAAATCTCTTGGTTGAATCGCTATTACACTTTTGAGCATTTTCATCGCCGCCATGCGATCCTCGATGCACAGGTATTGGTAAGCCAACAAAAAGCGTGAAGGAGCATCGTTCGGATTATTCTTGGCAAACGCCTCCAAAGCCCGCAGTTGCTTCTCGTATGTCTTCGGGTTGGCATAGAACGATTGCAGGGTGGTCCAATCCCATCCAGGACCTACCGCCAGAACGTCATAGATCGTTGCTGTTGCCTCCAGGTATTTGTGCTGAGCAAACAGAACCAGTGCCCGGAATTCGTGGAGAATGGGATCTTTCGGCGATAACTTTACGGCCTTGTCGATCAGTGCTTGAGCTTTTTCGTAATCCTGTGCGCGGAATGCCTGCGCGAGCTTGCTCACTCAGTTGGGTGGCGGCAACGACATCCGGATTGGTCAGATCGGCGTCGCGCTGGGGGTCTATGGTATAGTAACCCATCATCCCATCATCGGCAGCGTATGGATCCAGGAGGGTCGGATCGTAGACGGCAAGCGGCACGCCATAATCGTAGAACGGCATCAAATCGGCGGAGTAGTAGGGGTTAAAGTAATTTGCGTATGCCGATGACAATAGCCAGCCTGCCCCCAGACCGCCGCCGCCCCACAGCCACGGACGGATATACCAACCGTTCCAATAGCCGTTGAGCCAACCCGAATAATTGTTGTAAAAGTGAGAATACCCCGGTTGATACAACCCGCCATTAGCTCGGGTGACATAGATCCCTCGTGCAGTGTTGCTGCCGCGATTCGGTATCATGTTTCGACCGCCGCCTGCCATGCTCGGTCGGCCTCCACTGTGGCCCGCTCCGCCGCTTCCCATGCTCGGTCGGCCTCCACTGTGGCCTGCTCCTCCACCTCCGGATGGGCGATTCATAGCCGCGGATCGTCCACCGCCCGATCGCATCCCGCCCGCCCCTGCGTTTGAATGAGGAACAAATGCGGCATGATGCTGGGCTGGCCGGCTTGCGCACGACCGCCGCCATGAAATGTCGGTGCATGCATGGCAGGAGCGGGATGTGGTGCGGGTCGGGCTCCGCCTCCCCCGCGATGGGGGGCGTAGGCGGATGAATCGCCGGGTATCATTGCGATGAGGCCAATGAGCGGCACAAGGATCAATTTCTTCATGGATGTCTCCTCTTATAGGGTGCTGATGTGCCGATTACTTGGCTTTGTTGATACGTTGATACGTGACTTTCACATTCGGTATAGGCTGGCCATCGAGTTCCCGGTCGAGCCCTTCAAATGAGAAAGTATTGGCATCAATGTTGGTAAACTTGTGGGTTCCCGAACCGTGCCGGCCATCGGTGGTAACCCCTGCAACTTCGACCGTCCAGACATTCTCGCGGCGGCTCCAATAGCCCTCTCCAAATCCTCCCTTGCTATCGAATACCCATGAATGCAGGCGTTGACCGGTTGGATCCCAGCCTATGATTTGCGTCAGCCAAAGAATCTCCGCGTCTTTGCCCATGATGGAGTAGTCCAGTACCAGGAACTTATCTCCCTTCATCCAGTGGGCCGTCACTATCGTCTTTGTCTCTTTGTCTTGGGTCGTCCAGTCGCCTACCAGCCAGGCGAGATCTTTGAGGTGCGCCTGGGTCGCTACGGCGTTTTCTTCGGCGGGGGCCGGTTGACTACTGAGATCGCGGACCAATTGAAGCAGCCATCTGCCCTCTTTTTTAACCCAAACCGCCGAGAAGGGGCTATTATCGACTTCCTTATTCATTTCAGTGAGAACTGCACTGCCATCCTGCAACGCGACATCATCCTTCACAAAGCGCAGCGCGTTGGTCTTGATCTGCATCTTGGCACCCTTGGTCTCCTTCAGAATCGCTTTGAGATATTCGCCAATGGCCTCTCGCCCCTTCGCGGATTTGCCGGTTTCATCGATGTACTCGGCATCGGGTGCCCAGGCGGCAAGAATGCCGTCGAGGTCGCCTTTGTTGAAGGCATCGGTATACATTTGGGTCGCTTTTTGAATTCCTTGTTCATCGTGGGCTACAGGCAGAGCGGGGCGGTTTTGCGCTGAGGCGAATGTGTAGATCATTCCCGCAGTAACAGCGAGAGCGACCAGGATGAAGATTCGGGATCGCATGGTGCATTCCTCTTTAGTGAACATCGAACGATTGAAGAATTTCAAGTAAGAAGCCCTTGCAGAATTGTGGGTTTGTCCACCAATCGGTTACGAATGGTGCTGCTTGGCATCTCTCAGGAAACCATCCTTACAAAATGAAGCATTTCACGTGCCGAGTTCAATTATATGCTTCAATTCGAGCCGTTTGCACTCAACTCGCGGAGCGTCGCAAGCGATTGTTGCGCAGCTTTGCGTACCGCGGTGTGCGGATCTCGTTCACATTCCTTGAGAGCATCCTCAACCGTTGATAGCGACGGCTTGATCTGACCCAGCGCAGGCGCGGCCTGTCGGCGCACTGCCCATTCGGGGTCGTGCAGAGCCTCCATCAATGCAGGTACAGCTTGTGCTGCGGAAGGGCCGATCTTCCCAGCACAACCGCAGCCTCCTGGCGAACCAGGACATCGGATGAAGACAAGGACCGAATGAGCACGGGGTTGCCTTGCTCGCGGCTTTTCACCATGCTGACTCAGGTTGAGCACTCCCTGGGCCTGTACGGTCGGATTGGGGTCGTTGAGCATTCGCTCCGATTCGGAAACGCTGCGATCTGCACCGATCGTTTCCGATGACACCCAGAGCGATCAGAGTCAACATTATCAGTGTCAATATTTTACCGAGCATCGGGTGTTTCCACTCAAATGTTAAAACCGGGTCGGCTTGGAGACAGATGAGGAGTTAGGCGAGCGGCAGCGACAGATTTACCCGCAACCGCTTACTTCGAGCGCGGCTCTTTTGTAAGAGCAACCGCTTACTTCGTGCGCGGCTCTTTGGTAAGAGCCGCGCACGAAGTAAGCGGAAGTGTCTTCCTGCTGGTCGCCTTAATTATCCGGCCCAGACACAATTTCACCTCCGGCGTACGTAGAAAAGGCTCGATAGGTCGCCGCGTCGATGGACTGATTCAAGAAGTGGACGCTCCCATCCATGAACAGAAAAAAGCAGCCTGCCGGGTGCATACTGCGGAACCCGCTGACATGGTCTTTGCCGGTGATGTTGTAGCCCGACCGATCACCGCTAATAACGGTCGGCGATCCTGGACTGCGATTCATCGGCTCATCCAAAGTATTCGGCAGGATACCGAACTGCGCCGTGACCCCGAAAATACCGGCATACCACGGATGATTGATATCGCCCAGGCTGGCAACTGCCCAGGCTTGATCCATGATTGCCGGTCCGTTGACGAAAGGCTCCGTCACCGGATTTCCCGGATTGTTGAGGTCTTCAACCGGATACGCGGGGTTGCCGCCCGCACCTTCTCCGATGGCGATCGTGTTGGACAAACCGTCGGTAATGCTGGAAAGCGGAATCACAAATTGAGGCGTGATGACCCAGTCCACTTGTCCAGTAGGATCGATGGTAAAGTTGGCCTGACTGATATTGAAGAGGCCTCGAACCTGGAGTGGAATCTGAGTCGGGTTCGAGCCTAAACCGGCGTTTGCTCCCTTGCAGAGCAGATAGTCGCTGGCACCCACGACCGGAGGCATGGCACAGCCCCACTGCTGAATGAAGGGAGCAAGGCTGATCTGGGACGCTCGCCGATTGCTCGGGCAGAAGTAAATGGGTATGGTCGGCGCAACGGCCGAGTAATTCGCCGGATCGTACCACTGCTTGTCGTAGTTGTAGATGCTGTTGATCGCATTTTGCTCGATGTAAGGCAACAAGTAGGTAAAGGCCGTGTGAAAGGAGTCTTCGACGATCAGTTCCGTGATCATTCCGCTCGGCAGCGAGTTATTGACATTCTCGTAATTGAGCAGTGCCAACCCGAATTGTTTGAGGTTGTTCCGGCAAACAGTGCAGTTGGCGGCTTCACGAACCTTCTGCACTGCAGGGAGCAACAATCCAATTAAAATCGAAATGATCGCAATAACAACCAGAATCTCCACCAACGTAAAACCTCGACGTACGTTGAGCAGTTGTGGGGAGCCGGATTGATTTGGAGAGGTCATTTTCGTGGTTCCAGATCGGAAGCAGTTTGAGATTCATTGCGACACATGGATTGATCTATGAGAACTGAACTGCACCTGTCACGCAAGTGAAAAGCGGATGTGGACGATTGTTGTGGCATCCAGTGCTTTTAGCTCTTTAACGAGGTGGTGTTTTTTTCCGTAGAACTAAACAAATAGCATGACCTCGGCTGAAGGCTACTCTAACGGAGACAGCTTCATGAAATGGGCCACCGCTCAGGACTATAACGAGGCGATCCAGAATTCCGCCACCAGTTTGTCAGACCCGGTTCTCAAAGCGGGTGAGGTCATGGTCAACGCCATGGGTTTGCCCATCCCGTATTCGGGCAATTTCGCGGACGTCTATCAGTTCAAGGGCGGCGACGGCAAGTTATGGGCCATCAAGTGCTTCACGCGCCAGATCCAGGGGTTGCAACAGCGCTATACGCACATCCACGACTACCTCGCCGAAGGCAAACTCCCTTTCACGGTCGGCTTCGAATATCAGCCCGAGGGGATCCGCATTCGCGGCACCTGGTATCCGATATTGAAAATGGAATGGGTCGAGGGATTGCCGCTGAACATCTTTGTCCGCGACAATCTCGACAAACCGCAATATCTTCAGGCGCTGGTGGACATGTGGGGCAAGTTGGCCGCTCGGCTGCGCGACGCCAACTTCGCTCACGCCGATTTGCAGCACGGCAACGTGCTGTTGGTTCCGGGCAGCACGCTGGCCAAACTCGGGCTAAAGCTCATCGATTACGACGGCATGTGGGTGCCGGCGCTGGCCAAGTCGCCTTCGGGTGAAGTGGGTCACCCGAACTATCAGCATCCGCTCCGCAAGAAGGAACAACTCTATAACGCCGACGTTGACCGGGTGCCGCATCTGGTCATTGCCTCAGCGCTGCGGGCAGCCTGCGTGGGGGGCAAAGCCCTCTGGGACAAGTTCGACAACGGCGATAACATGTTTTTCCGTGAAGCCGACCTGCAAAACCCCGGCAAGGCACAAATCTTCAAAACACTCTGGACCCTGGGCGATCCCGTGTTGCGGACGCTGATCGGCCACCTGGCTATGTCGGTGGGCCAGCCGCTGCGGAAGACTCCCTGGCTGGATGATGTCCTTTCTGCCAAGGGCGGACCGAAGCTCAATTCGGAAGAGGAGAAAGAGGTTTGCGAGTTACTCGGCGTGGAACCGCCAGGAGTGCCAACCAAACCGGCCATCAACACCGATGAAGCCAGTGTATTCGCCCGGCTCGCGGCGGATGACGATGAAGAAGTCGCTCCGGCCAAACCGCGAAACGCAGCGAAAAGCACGGCTCGTTCCGAAGCGGAGGATGATGATGAGCAAGAATCGACTTCCCGCGCTTCTCGAAAACGTGGCGCGCGAACAAAAGAACCCGCGCCGAAATCGAAAACACCACTGTTCATCGGCGGCGGCGTGCTGGCCCTCGCGATCATCGGCGGCGTACTGGCCTTGACCTTGGGCGGTAAGAAGACACCCCCAGTCGACTCAAGGAGCGAGACTGCCAATTCAGGATTCACGCACAATTCCGATCCCGAAAAAAAGGACACGCCGAGCGAAAAGGAAAAAACGCAATCGACGCGGAAAGAAACGGGAAAATACCCGCCAGGCGTCGCGAAGGAAAAGGATAAATACCCACCGACGAAGAAAGAGCCTGCCAAGTCTGCCATCATCGGCGGTGAGCCCGAGACCGGATTGCCCGACGGCACAGTAGGCTTTCTCCAACCGACTCCGGTGGTCGGAGTGGCCGGCTTGCCGGGAACCCATGCCTATTTTTATGTCGCCAACGACGATCCGGGTTTGTATCTTGGGGTCGCATCCGGGACGAATCGGCCGCAGCTTGCGGTTCGCCATGGAGCGCCGATCACAGCTGTCGCCTGCTCCGGCGACGGCACTCGGGTCATTACAGGCGACAAAACAGGTAAAGTGACCGTTTGGGCGATTGAACTCCTCAAAAATCCATCCCGAATCGTCGTCAAGCGTATTCACAATCTCGGCGGGGGGCAGTCTTCCATCAAGGCGGTCGCGATTTCTGCCGACGGCGGGCACGCAGTGAGCCTGGACCGAAGTGGGCAAGTTTGTTGGTGGGATTCGGCCGACGGCAAGCAGATCAATGCTTTTCCCCTCGACGGTGCCGGTTCCCTGGCGATGCTCCCCGATGGCAAAAGGATGCTTTTCGGCGCGGAAACACATGGTGCCGGTATCTGGGACCTGGAAATGGGAAAGAAGACCAGCGCGCTCATGGGGCATATCGGCAGTTGCGCTGCGGTCTGCGTTTCTTCCGATGGAAAAACGGGTTTTACTGCGGGCAACTCGGAAACAATACACATTTGGAACCTGGAAAACGGGCAGCCACGACGTGTACTGGAACTGCCGAAACCGGGAGTTTCGCGCTGGCGATTTCATCGGATGATCGAATCCTGGCGTCGCTCGGAGCGGACGGTCGAATCGTGTACTGGGAGGTTCAAACCGGCAAATCCCTTGCGGATTCGGTCGGGCAACAAACAATCTCAGCGCTGGCGTTCGTAGCCGATGCCGACCAACTGGTTACGGGCGTATGGAAACCTGACGCAACCGGGGCGGTACGCCTCACCAACTTCAAGAACATACTCCCCGGTACCAACCCGCCGCAATTGTTCACGGGAGCACCGCTTCGGTTCACGGTTCAGGCCCGCGTGCCGACCAGTCCCGAATTTCAGAAATTCGAGTTCAGTTCCGATGCCAAATACTTCGCGCAGTGGGGCAAAGGTAAAATAGTGGTTTCGGAAACTGCGAAGGGAAATGAGTTGAATTCGTTCGCATTCGACGGCATCCCGTCGCGCATTCTTTTTGGAGTCGACAAGCAACTTTACATCTCGACGTCGGACAAGTTTCAGAAGTGGGATTGGCAAAAAGGCGAGTTGATTTCCGACTTCGACTTTCGCGATCTGAATATCAACGCCAAAGGCCTCTTGCCGTCGAGCGTGCCCGGTTTCGAGAGCCGGCGGATAGACCTGGCCACCCGTAGAAATCTCATCGTGACGTGGGATCCGGAAAAATGGGTCAGTCCCGGACGTATTGGACTCAAGCCCGATCGGATATGCGACCAGATCATTCACCGCACCAAGGATGATGTTTTGATTCATTCGGCGAATCGTTCACTGGTGTATTACAACATGCAAACCGGACGGGATATAAGCACATTGGAGGAAGGCGATAGTAATGGTCTGTCCGGCTTCAAAATTTCAGCGGATGGAAAGTGGATCGCTGCGTTTCGAGGACTCGATAAACAGTACCGCATTCTCATCTGGGATGCTCAGACCGGCTCACTGAAACATCGCATCCCAGTGGATGGCGTATGCTTCACGGCTTTTTCATCAAACAACGGCTACCTTTTCGCTTTCGAAAGCAAACGCCGGTGGGTCTTCGATCTTCAGAAGGGCAAAATTGTTGACGAGGACGTGGCGAAGGGAGTGCGGCACCTGGTCGGATCTCATTCCCCGACCAACCTGTTATTGGTGCGAGAATTCGACAGCACCGGATGCCACTTGTGCATCATGAAGGCGGAAGCCGGCGGCAAGCCCGCCGAGGTCGTGGTCAAACCAATGGAAAAACCGGATCCCAAGATGGACCCCAAGGAAGAGGAAGTCGTCAAGGAAGGGCTGGTCAAAACCACCGGGCCTCAGCGGTTGGGCATAGACGATGCCATTTTCTCGGGAGATGGAACGAGGATCTACGGGAAGGGGTACGCGGCCACACTGTCTGTTTTGGACGCCAGGACTCTGGAAATAATCGAAAGGCACGAGATTACCCCGTCGACCCGACTCGTCGCGATGGCGTTGGAACAGAAGCACATTTCACGCAGCGGGGTAGCGGTGCCCGAGCGTCTCTACATTCTGGACGGCGCGAAACACCTCAAGATTTGGGATCCGCTCACGGCCAAGGTGGTCAAAGATATTCTTATCGAGACATTGGACATTGAAAACATTACCAATCTGCGGATAACGCTCAACCCGGATGGAAGCAGTCTGATTATTCATAAGCCCAATGGCGGCGGCAAGGCTCTTGCGTGGGATCTTCGCCAGGATAAGGAAACAAAACTTCCCAAAGCGTTGCAAAACTTCGGTGCCTTGGAAATCAAGTTTTCTCCTGATGGAAAAATCGGGACCGCATACACCGCCCGAGACGCGATCGTCTGGAATACGGCGACGAACGCAATTCTCCATTCGATGCAGACCGAACAGCAAATACGAGATATTACGTTGGTTCCCGAATTGTCAACGGTGATTATCCAAGACACTCTCAACTTCCGCCACGGCTGGAATTATTCCAAGAAGACCTCGCTTTGGACCGCGAAGGCCGAACACATGCGCATTGCAACATTGAATGGCATTCCGAAGAATACTTCGCTGTTTATCGGTGCCAGGGAAGCGATTGAATTGTGTGATCCAAAAACCGGGAAACTGCGCGCGACGTGGAAATGCGATCCTCCCGTGTGGTCCATGCGCGTATCGCCAGATGGGAAATACGCAGTTTCAACTCACGATGGAGATCCCACTGTTCAATTATGGGCCCTACCCGGCTCCGCGAAAAAGAAGTCGCCCCCGAAGAAAGAGGGCAACCCCAAATTGGTCGATACGCTTACGGCCACGCCGTGGATTCACAATGACGAAGCGGTTTACGAGTTCAAGAAAGCGGGAAGCTTCACCGTGATGGGCACGCAACGTCACGGCAAATTCGTTATTGCCCTCGACGAGAAGCAGATTACCTTGCGATGGGAAGGTGAGAAACGCCCCGCCGACGTGATCGTGGTCGATCCGACGAGCGATCAGTGGATGCTGGATGGCAAGCCATTCGTGCCGAAGAAATAGTTATCCGATTCCGCGAGCGACCAACAGCAGCCATCGACACACGTCGATCCGAGATGAGTTGAATTGACGTAAGTCCTTACCCGGTAAGTAGGCAACCCCAGGATTGAACCGGGACCGAGTGGTTCGTCTTGTGTCGCTTTCCCATCCCCGATAAACTTCCTTTATTCCACTCGCGGTTCGCTCGCGAGTATACGGGATTTCCCGACACCACTGTTTAACGATCAGGTGCCATGCCTCCGACCCGGAAGATTATCGCTCAACCTGCCTACGATCCGAATAACCCCCTGATCGTTCAGTCCGATCGCTCCATTCTGGTTGAAGTCGACAACCCTCGTTACGCCGAGGCCCGGGATGCTCTTGCGCCGTTCGCGGAACTCGAAAAGAGTCCCGAACACATGCACACGTATCGAATCACCAATCTGTCGTTATGGAACGCCGCAGCCGCCGGCTTTACCGCCGAGTCAATGGTTGAGGTTCTGCAAAAGTTCACCAAGTTTCCGATTCCCAATAATCTCCCCACCGATATTGAGGAAATTGTCAGTCGCTATGGTCGCATCCGTTTGGAACGATTGGACGAGAACCGACTTCGTCTGGTCTGCATCGATGGGCCGTTACTGGAAGAACTGGTGCGGCAAGCCAAAGTAAAGGCTCTACTTGGCGACAAAATCGATGGGACGAGTTTTTTGGTCGAACCCGGCAATCGAGGTGTCTTGAAACTCGCTCTCATTGCCGTTGGCTACCCTGCTGAGGATCTTGCCGGCTATGTCGAAGGAACACCGCTGCCAATTCAGTTGCGTGAAGTCTGCAAAAGCGGCCTGCCGTTTGTCGTGCGCGATTATCAACGGGAAGCCTCCGATGTTTATCATGCGGGCGGCGACGTTCGTGGCGGGAGCGGAGTAATTGTCCTGCCGTGCGGGGCCGGCAAGACAATTGTCGGGATCAAGTCGATGTCGTTGGTGCAGCGATCCACGCTGGTATTGACGACCAGCATCACCGCGGTGAAGCAATGGAAACGCGAGATTCTCGACAAGACCGATCTGACGGACGATCAAGTTACCGAGTATACCGGCGAGATCAAGGAAATCGGCCCGGTGACGATCGCCACCTATCAGATCGTGACTTATCGGCCGGACAAGACCGAAGAATTCCCTCACTTCAAACTCTTCGAGGAGCGCGATTGGGGCCTGATTATCTACGACGAAGTGCATCTGCTTCCCGCTCCTGTCTTTCGGGTCACCGCACAGATTCAGGCGCACCGGCGCCTGGGTCTGACCGCCACATTGGTCCGCGAGGATGGCCGGGAGGGAGATGTTTTCAGTCTGATCGGTCCGAAGAAATATGATGTCCCCTGGCGGGAATTGGAAACGCGCGGCTGGATCGCCACCGCCAATTGCACGGAAGTTCGGATCGCATTGCCGAACAGCATGCGGATGGAATATGCGGTTGCGGAATGGCGCGACAAGTACCGAATCGCCAGCGAGAATCCGGCCAAGGATGAGATTGTCGAACAATTGCTGGATAAATATTCGGATCAGCGCATATTGGTCATCGGTCAATATCTCAAACAACTGCGGCGAATTGCCAAGCGATTTTCCTTGCCGATCATCACGGGTCAAACCGGCAGCGCGGAACGGGAGGAGCTTTACGGCAGTTTTCGCAGCGGCGAATTGCGGCATTTGGTCCTGTCGAAGGTGGGCAATTTTGCCATTGATCTGCCGGATGCGAATGTGTTAATCCAGGTGTCCGGCACATTCGGTTCGCGCCAAGAAGAAGCCCAACGGCTCGGCCGGATTCTCCGGCCCAAGACCAACCGGGAAGAAGCCCACTTCTACACCCTCGTAACCCGCGATACCCGCGAACTCGATTTTGCCCATCATCGACAAATGTTTTTGACGGAGCAGGGATATAGTTATCAAATCGAGGACGGTGGAACGGTTCTCGATCCCGTTGAAATGCCCGATCTCGAAGCGCCCACGTCGGCCGTTGAGGTCATCCCCACACGCAAGTGAAACGATTACGCATGGAGGCGACTATGTTTGCTCGTTGGACCAGTGTTTTGTTTCTTCTTTCTCTCGTAGCGATCGGGCTGCTCCTTGGCACAGCCGGGAAAGGCAAAACCGCCGACAAGGCAACAGAACCCGATCAGAGCACTCCGCAAGCGGCCTTTCGGACCTTTCTGGAGGGCATCAAAAAGAACGACATCGACTTGGCCAAGGGCTGTTGGGTTATCGACGACGATAATCGATCTGGTGCCCTCGATCTCTTGGTTGGACGGTGGATTGCCTCTCGAAAACTCTCCGACATCACCGATGCGAAACTCGGTGCCAACGGCTTGAAGGTGCTCGGCCGGTGGCATCGCACCGATCTGAGCGATGCGGCCATCGGACGCACTCTGGTTCGTCTGGAAAACGCCGAAGTCACTGAACACGGCGACCTGGCCAAATTGAAATTCAAGTGGCAGCCTGGCGATGGTGCGGAGGAGGGCAAGTTGACGACCGTCTTTCTCTATTTGAATGTCCCCTACGGACTGCGCAAGATCGGCAAGGAATGGAAAATCGATGCCAACATCTTCATGGATGCCAAACGCGCTGATGATTTATTCAAACCCAATTCGATCTGGGTCGTCTGGCGCGATGAGATGGAGCTGATGAATCAGCTCGCGGAAAAGTTGGAAAAGAGGAAAATTCAGACGGTTCCCCAATTCGAGAAACAAGTCAAGGAATCGGTCGATGCGTTGAAGGCGAAATATGCCCTCAACGGCAAAAAACCATAAACTACCTGACTGACCAGTGAATGGCCGGTTTCCTCCGTTTAGGAATTCGCACCTGTAGTCGAATTCGCCAGAGTTCGGCAACAGGTTGCAGGCAGACCCAAGTCCCGGCGAATTCAGCTACGGAACAGTTCAGCGCCCGGTGTTGAGAATCAATGCACCCCGAACCTACTTCCGGTCCCGGTTTTCGCTTGCCGGTGAAACTTCATCGCCGTGTTTGCCTTATTCTCACCGAAGACGCGGTGCTGGCCGAGGAAATTCTCGCTCGCAAGAAGCTGGCCCCGGAAGTGGTGGGCCGATTGACCGATCGGGTTTTGTTGATTCGCCCCGGGCGAGTTGAAGCGGTTCTGGATGAACTACGCCGGATGGGGCATACGCCGCAGGTCGTCGGAAAATCGAACAAGGGAGCTGAGTAGTCGGAAATGAATGATTCCGAACCTGCTTCCGAGAATGCAATCGGGTCGGATCGTGTCCGACAGACTCTTTTGCGCTATACCGAGCCGCTTCTGCGTCTCGTAGCCGGCCGGCTCATCAAACCGCGCAATCAATGGCCCGTCGCAGAGTTGATCGATCGGAGCCTGGAAACCCTCACCAATCCCCCCGTCATCGATCGCCGGCTCAAGGAATTACCGATCGCGTGTCGAAAGCTGCTCGCCCTCATCGGCCTGAGCCGGCAGACGAGTTGGAATGTCGGCCAACTGGTGTCGATGCTCGTGGTGTTGGATCACTCTGAAGGGTTGCTGCCCATTCAAACGCTGCTCGAAGCAGGTTTGCTCTTTCCCGATCTTCAACCTGCCAGCCCGAACCTGAAACAATTCGAAGACTGGCTAGGCCCTGGCGGGATTTTGCAGGCCAGAGTATTCGCCCATCCCGCGGTAATCGCACGAGCACTCGGCGAAGATCTCGGTCTGCCCGTCCCAAAGTCTGAGGCGATCCCGGTTCGTGCCTCTCAACTTGCCGATGGCCTGGAATGGCCGTTGCGAATGGCGCTGGTCTGGCAATTGTTGCTTGGCGATCCGATTCGGCTAACCATGCAGCAATCGCTCTTCAAGCGCGATTTGACAAGGATGCAGACCGACCCGCTCCTGAGCGGCCCGTTTGCCGAGCATCACGTCGAAGTCCCGGATGCCGGTGTGCTGGCGGTCGCTCTGGCCACGGTTGTGGGGTTGCTCGACACAGGCGAAAACGAACTGAAGTCGGGACGCTTCCCCAAAACCTGGGACACCGGCTTGAAGGCTGCGTTGGTCGAATTGTGGTCGGGATTGTTTCGCATCGAACACTGGGATCCGGTACGAGGCTACGAGGTAACGGAGTCGGACTCTCCATTCCCATCGATCGCACTGCTGGCGTTTCTATTCCTCGCACGACTTCCCGACCTGGAATGGACCACAGCGGAGGCGGTCGGGAATTTGGTGTTCCCACGCCATCCAGCCGTGGCGGCAAACTATCGGAAAGAGCCGATCATCGCCGAACAATGGATGCAAACGCTATTCCTGGGAATTGGCTATCCGTTGCGATTGGTGGAAGCAGTTCTGCATGAAGGCGCATGGTGCTACCGGCTGGGCGATATCGGACGGCATCTCCTGCAACGCAGCCCGCCGCCGGATCTTTCGCACCAATTCACACAAACGCTGATCGTTCAACCCAACGGCGAGATGATCGTTTATCGTCAGGGATTGACTCCTGCTTTGATCGGCAAACTCAGCCGGTTCGCCACCTGGAAAACTCTGGGCGCAGCTTGCACACTGGAAATCACGGCCGAGAGCGTTTATCGGGGCTTGGAAACGGGCTTGACGCTTGCCGACATCCTGCAAGTTTTGCAACAGCACAGCACGCGCAGTCTGCCGGCGACGGTGCTCGATTCATTGCAGCGCTGGTCCAACAAGCGCGAACGAATCACCATTTTTGCCGCAGCTACCCTGATGGAGTTTACCACGCCCGCAGATTTGGAGTCGGCGTTCACGCGCGGCCTGGTTTCAGTCAAGGTCACGGATCGCATCGGTCTGGTCGCGGACGGCCAGGAGATCGACTATCGGAATTTCCGGCTCATCGGCAACCGCGATTATGAGGCTCGCCCACAGCAATGCGTTCAGTTTGAAGCCGATGGCCTGACCTTCGCGGTGGATACAGCGCAATCGGACTTGCTTCTCGAAGCCGAGCTGGCTCGTTTCGCGGTCCTGGTGCAAGAATCGCCCTCGGGCCAACGGCGCTTCGCCTTGACGCCGAATTCACTGCGCACGGCTCAAGCACAAGGAATATCGGTTACCGAGTTGGAGCAATGGTGCCTGGACCGCGCGGGTCAGCCCTTGTCGAGTGCGGCCCGCCTTCTCAGTAACGGCAGCGCCGGTATGCCGGGACATTTTGGACGCCGGCTGGTGATTCAGCTGCCCACGCAACTGGTGACGGATGGCGTGCTTCAATGGCCGACAACGGGGCGCTATGTCGAGGAACGTCTTGGGCCAACGGCGCTGGTGATCGCGGACGAGAATTTGTCGGCCTTTCAGAGAGAGCTAAAGGGGATCGGTGTAGAACTAGAATCGGGCGACACCGGACAGAACGAGACTGCCATTTAACGACATCGATTGATTCAATTCTTGACAAGCAAAGCTCGATCGCGGAAAATCTTACTACAATTTTGACCTCATGATGGGAATAGTTCATGCGGCGTATACCATCCCGTCGAATGCCACCTTTGCCGATTCAATCTTCCTTGGGTGGCTGGATCTTTGTAGTGGTGATTGTCGGTGTTGTTAGTTCGGTGAGCTACTTCCATCCTTGGGCTCTGGCCGTATTCATCGCATTCGCAATCAGGGCCATTATTGTCAATATCCAGTCGAAGAACCATTTTCGTCGGCTTTCTGAAGCACGTCCGAACGAAGATATTGGAACTTTTGCGAGGTCTTTCAACTACCGGGCGATCGATACGTGGATCATTCGCGCGGTCTATGAAGGGTTTCAAAGTTACCTTGGGGAGTATAACCGGCGTTTCCCTTTGCGGGCATCTGATACTTTTGAAGATCTCCGTATAGATGATGAGGACTTCGGCTATCTTATCATTGACATCGTAGATCGAGCGGGCCGGATAGAGAAAGAAGAAGAAAATCCACTGTTCGGGAAGGTCAACTCCCTCCGAGATGTGGTCATGTTCCTCTCCAATCTTCCGAGGCTCGCACAATCCGTACCATCAGTTTGATGGTCGAACGAGTCAATCCTCCGCCGACAACCCCATCTTCAACAGTTCGACGAAGTCGGCGCTATAGCGTACGCGCAGCATCGGCCCGCCCTCCAGATGAAGCCCCAGCAATTTTACCTTTTTGTTGTTCGGGAAAAGTTTTGACCAGTCTGCTTTGAGCTCTTTTCCGGTGAATAACTCAAACAATGGTGCGATGCGTTCGGGCGTTAGCTGCACCAAAAGCGATGGACCCTCTTTCGGTTTCATCTCCAACATCTCCTTGAGCCGATTCGTTGCCCCGTCGCCGATGGCAACGTAGACGGCATCCTCCTTGAATGCCAGGTAAAAATCCGACGAACCCAGACTATCCCTGGCGTCGTCCGATAAATCGAGCGTCATCTTGTGGGCCTTGATGCTGTCCGTTAGTTTCACCGCATTTGCCGAGAATTTCTTGCGATTATTTTCCGGGAGCAGATTCACGTAGACGAGCATTGCGGTTTCCAGTTCGCGCGCATGCTTCAGATGTGCTGCCCCAACCACGCAAATCGTGTTGGCCCCCTTGGCGTGCTTCACTGCTGCGCCGATATCGACACCTTCGACTTTGAGCGTTTTGCGAACCACCTTCGCCAAAGGGCGAATTTTCTCGGCATCTCCTCCAAGATGGATTGCATTGAGCAACTCGTTTAACATTTCCTCGAACTCTTTATCGTCGCCCTTGATGCCGCCGAAACTGCCGAGGGAGTAAACGAAACCCGCTGGAGTATCCTTCTCGAGTAATTCGGCAAACCGGGTTGGGCGCGGCTTGAAGTCCGCGATCTCGTTGCCGAGTGCCGACTCTTTCTTGGGAATCAAGTTGAACTCGAAAAGCAATTCATCGGTCTTGCGGTCGAAGTCGAGGCGAAGCGAAAACCACTTGGCTTCATCGACGACTCGCTTCAGGCGATCGATGAAGTCGGTCATGTCTGTGGCCCCGATCAGTCCCATCAATAACAATTCCATTGGCCCGAAACCGTTTTTGTTCTTGCCAATCAGCTCCAGGAATTGTTTGGCTGTTTTCTTGACCTCCGGTGGAATCCCTTCAACAAACAGCCGGGCGGAAAGTAATGCGGTATCGTCCTTGACAAAGAGATCCTTGGGATGCGGCAACTTATCGGCATCCTTGATGGCCGAGATATTGTCGAAGGCGACGTAAGCGCAATCGTTCTTGAATCGAAAAAACGCGGGTTGTCGCGGACCGAAAAGGAGTACGTACTTAAATCCGCGGATTCCGTCCATTTCCTCCGTCAAGTCAGAAAATATCTTGCCGATTGTTTCGGTGAATACCTTGGGCTCTGGGACTGGAAATACCAGTACAGGTCTGGTTTCATTCAGATCGGGCTGGAAGGTGGCATAGACTCCCCACGGCTTGTTGGTATCGACGGCTTTTTTCAAGTCGGGCAAGAACATGTCGATGAATCCCCGGACTTCCTTGGGATCGGGAATTGGGCTTTTCTTGGGAAGGCCCTTGAGTTTGGGGTAAACGTGGTCGTAGTCGGCAAGCCAACCTTCGAGCGGCTTGATCTGGAGGACGAAGTGGGGCCCGCCTTTGGGCGGATCGCGCGGGATCGGAGCAGCGGTAACCGCTGAGTTGAGCACAACGGCAAAGGACACGGCTAATAATCCACGTAACACGGGGGGCTCCTCTCGGATGAGTGGGGAACACATGAGTTTGATGATCCGCTCAGTCTTTGATATGAAAGCGCCGGCGCAGCAAAAGTCCTAATCTAGAATACAATGAAGGGCCGCGAGATACATCCGGTTCGTGGGAACCCACAAGCAGTACGACGAAATCGACGCCCAAACGATTTGACTGGGGAAGCGCATGAAACCGAAAGTCATCAAAACCCAGGCCCAGTACGAGGCAACCCTGGCCCGCATCGAGAAGATTTTCAACGCCAAGCTCGGAACGGCCAAGGGAGATGAACTGGAATTGCTGCTTCTGCTGGCGGAAACTTACGAGGAAGCAGCCTATCCCGTAGAACTTCCCGATCCAGTTGCGGCCTTGCGCTTCCGCATGGAGCAAGAGGGCCTAAGGCCCAAGGATCTGATCCCCTACATCGGCAGCAAGAGCAAGGTTTCGGAAGTGTATCTCACCGACTGAACCGGCTACAATCAAGCCAGGTGTCCCTTTATTCCGCAAGGAGCCGTCATGCGCTATCTACTTGCTCTGATTCTCGGAGGATTGTTCATGGACCTCGGCATCTCCGCCGAACCGTTCAAATACCCGCCCGCCAAACGACTCGATCTGGTCGAAGACTATCACGGAGTCAAGGTTCCCGACCCCTATCGATGGCTTGAAGACGATGTTCGCAAGTCCGCCGAGGTGAAGACCTGGGTCGAAGAAGAGAACCAGATCACCAATGCCTACCTCAAAGCCATCCCGGAGCGCGAACCGATTCGCAAACGCCTCACCGAACTTTGGAACTACGAGAGATATTCGGCTCCCTCGAAGATCGGCGGCCGATATTTCTTCCGCAAGAACGATGGCCTGCAAAATCAGGCTGTCCTGTACACTCAGGATCAGCTCGACGACGCGCCCCGCGTTCTTCTGAATCCGAACGACGTGGACCAAGGACGGCACCATCGCGCTGGGCGATACGGCCGTCAGCCCCGATGGCGAAATATCTCGCCTACGTCGACGTCCGAGGCCGGATCGGACTGGGAAACCTGGAAGGTCCTCGACATCGCCACCGCCAAGCCCTTGGCGATGAAATAAAGTGGGTGAAGTTCAGCGACGCTGTCGTGGACTCCCGATGAACAAGGCTTCTTCTACAGCCGCTATCCCGAACCAAGAAGGGAGTCGAGTTTCAAGTCGCTGAACAAGAACCAGCAAGTCATGTATCACCGCATCGGCACGCCGCAAGCCGACGACGTCCTGGTCTATCAACGACCCGACCAACCCGAATGGGGCTTCGGCGCCGGTGTCAGCGACGATGGCCGCTATCTGATTCATCTCGACCTGGGTCGGCACCGATCACAACAATCGCGTCAGTTACCGCGATCTCAGCGAACCCTACGGCACGATCGATCGACATCGATCGACAATTTCGACAACGAACTGCAGTTTCATCGACAACGACGGCCCGATCTTCTATTTCAAGACCGACTGGAACGCCCCTAGCGGCCGGGTCATCGCCATCGACATTCGCAAACCCGGAGCAGGCGAACTGGAAGGAGATCATTCCGCAAGCCAAGGAGAAACTTGACGTCGCATCGACCTGGTCGGCAATCTGTTCGTCGCCAGGTATCTGAAGGATGCACAATCGCAGGTGAAAGTATTTTCGCCCGACGGCGAGTTCATCCGCGAAGTCGAGTTTCCCGGCATCGGCACGGCGACCGGCTTCGGCGGCAAGCGGACCGACACGGAGACGTTCTATCTTTTCTCCAGCTTCAGCCACGCCGCCGACCATCTACCGCTACGACCTGCTCACCGGCAAGAGCACGTCTGTGCCGGCAATCGAAGGTCGAAGTTCAACCCCGACGATTACGAGGTCAAGCAGGTTTTCTACGACGAGCAAGGACGGCACCAAGGTGCCGATGTTCATCAGCCATAAGAAGGGGCTGAAGCTCGACGGCAGCAATCCGACGCTGCTCTACGGCTACGGCGGCTTCAACATCTCGCTGACGCCGAGTTTCTCGATCAGCGTCGTGGCCTGGCTGGAGATGGGCGGCGTCTACGCCGTGGCCAACCTCCGCGGCGGCGGCGAGTACGGCGAGGACTGGCACAAGGCCGGCACGAAGCTGCACAAGCAGAACGTCTTCGACGATTTCATCGCCGCGGCCGAGTAGCTCATCGCGGCAAAAGTACACATCGCACGCCGAAGCTGGCCATCAAGGCGGCAGCAACGGCGGCCTGCTGGTCGGCGCCGTGATGACGCAGCGGCCGGACCTGTTCGGCGCCTGCCTGCCGCCCGTCGGCGTCATGGACATGCTCCGCTTCCACAAGTTCACCGCAGGGCGGTTCTGGGTCGACGACTACGGCTCGGCCGACAATCCCGAGGAGTTCAAGGCGCTGCTACGCCTATTCGCCCTATCACAACATCAAGCCGGGCGTGAAATATCCGGCGACGCTGGTGACCACGGCCGACACCGACGACCGCGTGGTGCCGGGCCACAGCTTCAAGTTCACGGCGCAGTTGCAGTACTGCCAGGCAGGCGACAGCGCCGGTGCTGGCTCCGGATCGAAACGCGGGCCGGCCACGGGGCCGGCAAGCCGACGGCAAAGATCATCGAGGAAGTGGCCGATGAATGGGCGTTTCTGGTGAAGAATTTGAAGATGAACATCAAATGAAAGGTCACAAAATCAAGGCCAGATCGTAAATCTCTTCCGCGTCGAGCACCTGATTGTTCTTTACGAACAGTTGCTGGATCGCAGCGCGGTGGATTTTCATCTTCGTCCCGCCGATGCCGATCGCACCGTAGCAGACAACGTCGTCGCGCACCACGGCCTTGTCCATCACATCGATTCCTTCGATACCGCTCGGCGGTACCGCGTTCAAATCGATCGCCACGCGGAGCGTCTTGCAACTCGCCCGAATCTTTGCCGGCAGCAACATCGCGCCTGCGGCACCGGCAGCGATAACCAGGTCGCGTCCTTCGAGCGCCTTCGGACCATCCTTGGTCGTCGCACTGCTTACGGCTTCGACCTTGGCGTGCGGCAGTTTCGCACGGATCGCCTGGCAAACGGCTTCGGCCCTGCTCAACTGGCGGGAGCCGATCCGCACCTGAGCACCAACCCGCGCGAGCAGCAAGGCCTCGCGCTGACCGACCGGGCCGGTTCCGCCCAGAACCAGGGCGTGCGACGATGCGACATCCATGTGCCGCACCGCAGCACGAACGGCGGCAGCAGCGGTAGTGTTCGAGCCGTTGGAATCCAACATCACTGAAACGCGCATTCCCGCCCGGCTTATCACCTTTTTGATTTCGGCCAATACGGCGTCACCGGCGACGATGTCCGCGCCGCCGATAAAAATTGCCGTGCGATGGGCATCTTGCGGGCCTCGAGTAAAGATCGCTCCGTGTACGAGCGGCTCGACCTGCTCGGGCTTGATGTTTGCATAGCTAAAAAGATGATCCACGCCCGAATCGACCGCAACCACTCGATCGAATGTAGAGGGTTGCGGATCGGTGTCGAGCTGGATCAGGATGGAACGCTTCTCGGACATGGAGAGTCTCCAATCAACAAAAACCCAGGCGGCGTTCGCCAATAACCCAGGGTTCGCAAAGCCTCACCATGGGCTTTACTTCATCGCCCTTCCAGGGCTGGGTACTTCATGGATTGAGGGCTTGAATGGCAACGACCGAGCCCTGGAAGGGCGTCGCAATAAAGCCCAGGGTGAGGCTTTGCGAACCCTGGGTCACCATTCGAATCACCCTTCAAACGGATGCTTGGTTTCCTTATTAGCGATGATTTCGTCGATCTTGGGTGAACCGCCGACCGCGTTCTTGATGGCCTGTTTGACCGCGGCGTAGTTGTTCTTGTAGATCTTGGCGTTGCTGTTGGCGCCGGGTGCAATGAAGACCCCGCAAACAATGACCCACTCCTCTGCCTGTGCCTTGGGAATCACACCCTCGACCACCGAATCCACGACCGCGCGAGCAACTGCTGCCTGAGCGGGGCCGAACATTTGCATCACCTGCGGCACTTTTCTTCATGGTCACTTTCGTGATCATCACGGTCGCCGGTTTCGCTGGAATGTTTGGTGATACGACCGCCAAAAGATTGGTGTGGCCCGCAGACTGATTTGCCAAAGCCGTGGCGAACGCCGAACCAACGGGCCCCGTTTTCGGCCCAATGAGCAGATCGATGTGTGCCACGTTATCGAGGTCACTGCCTTCGATAACCAATGCTTCGCCGACCAACATTACAGACATGGGTTTCTCCTTGCTGAAGATTGCGAACTCACCAGAGTACGACGGTGTGAACTATATCAATCGACCGCTCTGGAGCCAACGATTTTATGGGACTTCCAAAAATATGCCAAACGATTGCGGTTCACTTGAGCATCGCAAACCTGACCTTTACGGGGACGATTGAGATGGCGTATGCTAAAAGAAACACCATCGTGGTGAATAATAGTGAAAGTCGTCCCAATAGACGGTATGCTCTGAAGAAATGATTTCCATCGTCCCAATGAATCCCTCGGCCCACTCTTCAGAGACCGATGTATGATGGAACCCCGTAACCAAGGCTGAACGATTATGATGCTACGTCATTTCTCCGTAAAACCCTTTTTTGCCGTGTCGATACTCTTGACGGGACTGCTGATCGTTCCGACAAGAACCTCGGCCGATCCGCAGACCGACAAGCAAAACGAAATGATCGCCCAACTGGTTTGCGAATATGTCAAGCAAGGCCACCTGAACAAGCCCGAAATCAACGACGAGCTTTCCCGCCGCCTGTTCAAGAGATTCCTCAAGGAGCTCGATCCCGCCAAACTCTACTTCATGAAAAGCGACGTCGAAGAGTTCAAGAAACAAGAAACCGTACTGGACGACCAGGCCCTGAAAGGGGATCTCAGTTTCGCTTACAAGGTCTACAATCGTTTTGTGGAGCCTCGCAGAGCGCCAGAAGTTGGTGGACGAGTTTGTAGCTGCCAAGCACGATTTCACCGTGGATGAGTCGATCGAAACCGACGCCGACAAGCTCGAATATGCCAAGACCGATGACGAAATGCGCGAGCGCTGGCGCAAGCGCATCAAATTCGATCTGCTGCTGCAAAGAATTGCAACCAAGCCGATTCCCGAGGCCGAGCAAAAGCAAAAAATCCTCGACCGATACAAGGGTCAGCTCAAACGCGCCAAGCAGATGGACAACTTCGATCTGGTCGAGCTGTACCTCACCCAGCTGACCACTTCGCTCGATCCCCATACCACCTACATGTCGCCCGCTACCCTGGACGATTTCGAGATCGCCATGCGACTCAACCTCGACGGCATCGGCGCGGTTCTCCGCTCGGAAAACGGGCACACGATTATCGTTGAGGTGGTCCCCGGCGGAGCTGCGGGCAAGGACGGCCGGCTCAAGCCCAACGACAAGATCGTCGGTGTGGCTCAGGGCGACAACAAATTCATCGATACGGTGGAAATGAAACTGCGCGACGTCGTCAAGCTCGTGCGCGGCCCGCGCGGCACGAAAGTCCAGTTGAAAATCCTGCCGGTCGGCAAGATCGATCCGGTTGTCTACGACCTCGTCCGGCAAAAAATCGAGATGAAGTCCCAGGCCGCACGCGGCGAAATCATCGAACAAGACAAGAAGCCGGATGGAACTGCCTATCGGATCGGTGTGATTGACCTGCCCTCTTTCTATGCCGACTTCGGAGCGAAAGGCAAAGGAAAAAGCTGCACCGCGGATGTCCGGAAACTTTTGAAGGAGTTTGAAGAGAAGAAGGTCGATGCGGTTGTTCTCGATCTGCGTCTCAACGGCGGCGGCTCTCTGGGAGAAGCGCTTTCGCTGACGGGGCTATTTATCGACGAAGGGCCCGTGGTCATCGTGAAGGACGCACGGCGGCGGAAGCAGTTGGACGACCCGGAACAGGGAGTTGTGTACGGAGGACCACTGGTGGTGTTGAATAGCCGGTTCAGCGCCAGCGCCTCGGAGATTCTGGCCGGGGCTTTGCAGGATTATGGTCGAGCATTGATCGTCGGCGATACTTCCTCGCACGGCAAGGGAACCGTTCAGCAGATCATCGACCTCACCGGTGAATCACCCATAAAACTCGGTGCCTTGAAACTGACCATTCAGCAGTTCTTCCGCGTCAACGGCGACAGTACCCAAGTTCGGGGCGTTCAATCGGACATTGTGATCCCCTCCCTTTCGGAGCACGTGGCAACCGGAGAAAAGGATATCGATTTCGCACTGCCGTTCGCCAAAGTGGAACCTGCCAAGTATGCGAAACTCGACATGGTGCCGGCGGCGGTGAAACACGAATTGCAGGATGCTCGGCAAAGCGGATCAAGGAGTCCAAAGATTTTGCGAAGCTGGCGAAGGAAATTGAGCACTTCAAGCAACGCAAGGCGAATAAGACACTTCCGTTGAACGAAAAAGTGCTTCGCGCTCAGTTCACCAAGGAGGATGTGGAGAAGCTCGATACGAATGTGAACGACCCTGACCCCGACATGACGGAAAAGGGCGTATACAAGTTCAAACGCAACTTCACCAACGATGAGATCCTGAAGATTACCGAGGATCTCGTCCAGGGCAAGAAGTTGGTGGTGCAGCCTTGAACGAAGGAGTTTTCGCCCCCATGCCTCTTTCCGCCGAAGAACGAGACTGTCTCGCCTTGACGCTGGTTCCCGGACTGGGACCACGCCTGACGGCGGCCCTATTGGAGCATTTCGGCTCCGCGAGCGCTGCACGGCAGGCGAGCGAAACGGAGTTGCTCGAGATCCCTCATATCGGCAAGAAACTCGCGCGCGATTTCGCTGAAGCCATGCAGACAGCGGATATCGATGGGGAAATCGCCCAGCTCGAACGATTCAACACCCGAATTGTCACTCTTGGGAATCCAGGCTACCCATCCTCTCTCGCACAGATCCCCGATCCCCCTTTTGTGCTTTACTATCGCGGCGAACTGAAACCGGAAGATGCGAACGCGGTGGCCATCGTGGGTTCACGTCAATGCACCAGTTATGGCAAACGCGTCAGCAGCCAGCTCGCAGCGGGTCTTGTCCGCGCCGGTATCACGGTCGTGAGCGGCCTGGCGAGGGGAATTGACGGGTCAGCGCACCAGTCAGCGCTGGAAGCGGGTGGAAGAACCCTGGCGGTGTTGGCGGGTGGGCTGTCATCCATTTACCCGCCGGAACATCTGGCAATGTCGCAAGCCATTGAGCAGACCGGTGCGCTCCTGAGCGAGACGCCGATGACGATGGAGCCTCTGGCGGGAATGTTCCACGCCCGGAACCGAATTATTTCGGGCCTGGCGCGGGCGGTGGTCATTGTCGAAGCCAATGATCGCAGCGGTGCTCTGATCACAACCCGGCATGCGGCAGAACAGGGCAGAGAGTTGTTCGCTGTCCCCGCGAATGTCGATAGCGCGACCAGCGCAGGCACGCTTCGGCTCCTGCGCGACGGAGCAAGACTCATTCGCAACATCGATGATCTCCTGGAGGATCTCGACGGCATTGCACCCATGCCGGTCCCGGAAAGCCCTGCCCCGACCGAGACCTCCCCGGCCCCCGCACCGCAGATTCCGACCGGTTTGGACGCACTGCAAACGCGGATTTGGGAGTGTCTGTCCGAAGCCAAGCAGATCGATGTTCTGACGCGTGAACTCAATCTGCCGATCGCCGAACTGAGCCGGCACCTGATGATGATGGAGATGAAGAAGGTCGTGCGGCGATTACCGGGAAATCAGTACGAACGAAAAAGCTGACGGCAAAAGTGAAGCCTCCGAGCTTTCGCTCGTACCTGTTTTTTTAAGGCGAGCGTCGAGGCGTAAGCTCGACGTGGACTGTCACCACTCGTGCGCACATTTTTCGTCCGTAACCCAACCGCTGTATGGTGGCTGTCCACGTCGAGCTTACGCCGCCTTTGGCTAAACTGATACCTTCGCTCGAAGGCCTGTTTGTACACTTCTCGTTGGACGCAGCGGAGTTGGGGCGTCCCTCTCACTCCGGAGTGGCCGGCAGACTCATCCCGCCGTGCGGGTCGTCGATATGAATCTGTTTGTAGCCGCCCGTCAACGCAAAGAAGACAATCAGGAACAAGAAGCCGACGGCAAGGCCCGCGGGAACGAACGCGGTGTACAGCAAAGCGTTCTTGGCCCCAAAAAGCCGGGCCTTTTCGAGTGCAACCTGGTCCTCACTGAAGTGCGGTAAGCCTTGCGTATACCACCACTGATGTTGGGTGGTGATCGTTTCTTCCGTTTTCGGCTTGGGGGGGTGGCCGGCCGCCTTTTCTTTGGTGAGAGTGACCCAGTCGCTTTCGAGCGTCGTTTTGAGAAGCGGCGGCGGAGTTTTTCCTTCCTCCTTGAACTTCTTCTTGCGTTCCTCCGGCCAGGTTTTATCGTAAAAATCCTGGCTAACGAACAGGACTCTGATGATGACGCTTTCGCCAAGATGTTCGAGCGCTATCTCCCGCATCAACTCTGGTTTGCCACCAAGGAAACCTTTATCGGCGAGCACCATCGGCATATCTTCGGTCGGGGTTTTCTTTTCCTGTGCAACGCGGATTTGGTTCAAAATCCCCCTGAATTCCTTGAAAGCATCATATTTGGAGTTGTCGATGCCGGCGACTTTCGGAATCTCGTTGGGGAACATGGACGTAAGGTAGGGGAATCCTTTCAGATCTTCGTCGACATAGTTCAAGATCTGCTCCTGGAACTGCTGCAGTTCCGCTGCGCTGAGTGTTTCGGAAAGGGCTTTTCTCAAGGTTTCTTGGTTAAACTCCTTATCCTTCAAAGGTTTGAGTTTCGCTATCACGGATTGAGGCAACCCGACTGCCGACAAAGAATCCAAGGTCGTGTCGGTGAGTTTGAAGGTTGCCTTCCGAGCCATGTAGCGCTTGTGCGTCATTTTCCCTTGGGGAGTCTGGTCGAGTTTTTCAACCGCGAACAAGTCCTGCTTGTAACCAATTCCCGGACCTCCGAGAATGCCGGCACCAATCATACCCACTCCACCACTGATGCCCAGAGCAAGCGCGCCGCCTTTCGGGAAACGCTCGGAGATCACCCCCAGCAAGGTCGGCCAGTAAAAGGTCTTGCCAATGCCATAGATGGTCACCGCAGCAACCCAGGGCCAAACCGAATTGGTGAAATCCTGGCCGAGCAAATAAAGACCAATAACTCCGAGACATGCACTGAAGAACAACAACCCGATCGGGTTGATCCTGTGGACGATGGGACCCGCGAAAAACCGCAGCGTAAACATCAGGACATTGGTCCAAATGAACGCCAGAAGGGCATTGGAATCACTTTGAAGCACCTCTTTTGTGATATTAATGATCCAACTGTCGGTACCCAGTTCAACGTAGCCAACGCCGGCGTGCATGATGTAAAGGAAGGCCAAAACCCAGTGGCCGGGTGCAAAGTTTGTCGCCAAACCGAAGGCGAGCCAAACGCCTCCGGCAACAACCCAGCCAATCCAGCCAGGAGCATCGAAGACGTCTTTCAGCAACACGACAAGTGCCAATCCAATGAGCGCTGCGCCGAGAGTGAACCCCAGCATTCCGACTTGCTTCATCATCTCCGGCATCGGAACCCCGGCGGTTTTCGCTTCGGACTTCGGAAAGGGCCGGTTAAACATCATGACTCCGTAGGCAAGAACCGGGATCAAGAAGACGCCGAGCTTGTACTCCCAGCGAATACCGGTGAGGAATTCTTCGAAAGCGAGGGTAATTAACGCTCCCAAGATAAGGCCCAACGGCCAGCCGGCATGGAGTATGTTGAGCCAGTGCGTCTTGTTTTTCGGAAACAAACTTGCCGTCAACGGGTTGATGACCGCCTCGCAGGTTCCATTCCCGAGAGCGAACAACCACATGCCGGCGTTCAAACACCAGAACGCGCCTTCCTTACCATAGGCGGCAAAGACGGGGGTGGCCGCGAAAGTCAACACAGCTGACGATGCATGCAAAAGGAAAGCAACGATCATGAGCTTGCCGTAGCCAAAACGATCGGCAAAGAAACTGAAAAAGATGATGGCCACGCCAAAACCAACCAGACCGCCGCCAATGAGGGTTCCGAGTTCGGTTTGGGTGAACCCGAATTGAGTTCCCCAGTCGCCCACGATCGCGCCGCGAACGGTGAATCCAATGCCTGCGGCAATTAGCGTGAAAAAGCTCGCCCAAAAAAGAATTTTATTGTTTGCGGTCTGGGGGATGTCCCCAGCGCCGGAAGAGGTTTGCGACATCGGAGGATGATTCCTTGAGGTAATTGGTTTTCTTGTGCAAGCAACAGTTTGGAGGATAATAACAGTCCGGCAAGAACGCTGTCCAGCAAGAAACAGTTACGATTTTTCCGGAATCGGACAAGACCTTCCTCTCTGAACCCGGCGGCTTACGCCGCTCGGCTCGCCGAATCTTTGCGATCGGAGGTCGTGGAACCAGACCATTGACAGCATCTTCATCGGCACTTCATAATGCCATTCCAAGATAAGCCTGCATAATGATCCCTAGACCCGGCGCTTTACCGCCGGCATTCTCTTTCCAAGCGGACCCCGCATGCAGCAGAATCAATTGCGTGTTTTCAGCGGCAGAGCCAATCCGGCCCTCGCTGATCGCATCGCGACCTGTCTGGGTGATCAACTCGGTAATCTCCGGGTTGAATCGTTTCCCGATACGGAAACCTCCGTGCGGATCGAGGAGGACGTGCGCGGACGCGATGTCTTTATCGTCCAGCCGACCTGCCCACCGGTGAACGAAAACTTGATGGAACTGCTCATCATTCTGGACGCCTTCAAACGCGCCAGTCCCTATCGGGTGACGGTGGTATTACCGTATTACGGCTATGCCCGGCAAGACCGCAAGGATCAGGGACGGGTGCCGATCTCCGCAAAACTGGTAGCCAATTTGTTGACCGCAGCCGGTGCAAACAGAGTATTGACGCTGGATCTCCATGCCGCACAGATTCAAGGTTTTTTCGATATCCCCGTCGATCATTTGATGGGCGTCCGGTCTTCATCAACTACATCCGCGAACTCGATCTGTCGATGAAGGACGTCGTCTTTGTCAGTCCCGACGAAGGGCGCGTGAAGATGACTCTGCACTATCAAAAACGACTGGGCGGGGAACTGGCAATCGTCGATAAACGCCGCTCCAGCGCCACCAAGACCGAACAGGCAGGAATCATCGGCGCGAGTTTGCAAGGGAAAATCGCATTGATGTTCGACGATATGATTTCAACCGCCGGGAGCATCGTGGGCGCAGCCGACATTGCCAAGCAAAACGGGGCAACGGAGGTACGGGTATTTGCGACCCACGGCGTTTTATGCGGTCAGGCGATCAAACGAATCCAGGAGGGCCCCATCGAACAAATCGTCGTAACGGACACGATACCGCTTTCCGCCGAGAAACAGATCGACAAGATCAAGGTGTTGAGCGTAGACGTTCTCATCGCCAAGGCCATACGACACATCCACGAAAATGAATCGATTAGCAGGCTGTTCGATGAATATTGATGGAACAACGAACCTGCTAATCGTCATTCCTTTCCTGTATAATAACCCTTCTGTTCTTCGCTGCTTTCGCTTTCGGAGAAGTCGTCGGTGGAACACAAATTCCAGATAAACCTCCGTGGTCTCATCGACCTTCTATCCAACCACCTCTATAGCGGCCCGGAAGTCTTCATCCGCGAATTGCTTCAAAATGGTGTGGATGCCATACGCGCCCGGCGGCAACTCAATCCGGAGCACGTTGGTGAAATCAACCTCGAAATCCACACGCCGCGCGGCAAAGCGCCGACCATCATCTTTACCGATGATGGAATCGGTTTGACCGAAGAGGAGGTGCATCGTTTTCTGGCTACGATCGGAGAAAGCTCGAAAAAGCCCAAAGAGCTTGGCCAGCGCTCCGACTTCATTGGCCAGTTTGGCATCGGTATTCTTGCCTGTTTCGTCGTCTCCGACGAGATTGTCGTTCTCTCGCAATCCGCGAAAGGGGGCCTGGCGCTGGAATGGCGTGCCAAACCGGATGGAACCTACACTCTGAAATCGATCGAACGAGAATTGCCGATCGGCACGCAGGTCTGTTTGACCGGCAAAAAGGAGATGGCGGAGCACTTCGCGCCCGAAACCGTTCGCGATCTCGTCAAGCATTTCGGCGGCTTGTTGCCCTACCCGATCCGTGTCTCGGCCGGCAAAGTTTCTTACATCGTCAACGAAAACGGTGCTCCCTGGCGGCAGGAATACCGAAACGAAAAAGAACGAATCCGCGCGCTGCTCGCATTTGGGAAAGAAACATTCGACATCGATTTTCTCGATGCGATCCCCCTGCGGGCCGTGCAAGGGGACATCGATGGCGTTGCCTTCGTGTTGCCCCACCCTGCCAATCTGGCCGCGAAGCGAACGCATCGAGTCTATCTCAAAAACATGCTGCTCTCCGAGAACGCCGACAATCTGCTTCCCGACTGGGCGTTTTTTGTCAAGGCGATGGTCAATGCCAACGATTTGCGCCCGACGGCATCGCGAATCGTTCTACGAAGATGCCAATCTCGAAGCAGCCCGCGACGCACTGGGAAGATCGATTCGCAACTACCTCGTCGATCTGGCCAAGCGTGATGCGAATCGGCTGCAACGTCTCATTGCGCTCCATCAACTGGCGATCAAGGCCTTGGCCGTGCAGGATGATGAGTTTTACCGCATGTTCATCGACCTCATTCCGTTCGAGACGACGATCGGCAATATTACTTTCGGCGAATTCCGCAACCAGACGGACGTGGTTCGATACGTCCCGCAAGTCGATCAATTCCGGCAGATTTCCAGCGTGGCGGCCGCTCAAAATATCCCGATCATCAACGCCGGCTACGTCTTCGAGGCCGAGCTGCTGGCAAAGGTGAACGAAGCATTTCCCGATCTTCAGACCGAGCAGGTTGATCCCTCATCGCTTACGCAGGCGCTCGAAGATCTGACGCTGAAGGAACAGGAGTCTACTCACGAATTTGTAACGATCGCGGACAAGGCCCTGAAGCCTTTCAAGTGTACGGCGGAGTTAAAAAAGTTTCTTCCGAAGGAGTTGCCGGCCCTCTACAGCACCAACAAAGATGGGGAATTCTTCCGATCTCTGGAGCAATCGAAAGAACTGGCCAATCCGCTGTGGTCGGGAGTTCTCGACAACCTCGGCAAACGAGACCGCAGCAACTCAACCTTCTCGCAACTGTGCTTTAACTTCCATAATCCGCTCGTCCGAAGACTGACGGCGATTCGCGACCAGCAGTTGCTCCTGCGCTCGGTTCAACTGCTCTACGTTCAATCGCTCTTGATGGGACACCACCCCCTGAATCAAAAGGAGATGTCCGTTTTGAACGAGGGTTTGCTGGCAATGATCGAATGGGGCGTCGAGTCGCAAGAAGGAGACCGGTCGTGACCGACTACCGCGAGCAGATCGATCGTCTACTCGTCGATTCCGAAGGACTGGAAGATGGGCACACCAAGGTCGGCCTGCTGGAGGAGGCAGTTCGGATCGCCGACACTCATGCAGATGTCGGACTTGGCTTCGAGTTGCGAAAAGAACTGCTCGGTGCGGCACTGGGAGCAGGGCATGCGGATCAACTGCTGGTGGCTTATTCCTGGTGTCTGGCCCAGGTCGACAAAGACCCGAGAAAGTATCACACTTCCGATCTCTTGTGGGAATATCGATGGGTTCTCAGCGAGTTGACGGCCTTTCCCCAGATTGGCCGGGAGCAGATTGAATCGATGTATGAGGATATGATTCAGCGCTATCGCCAGGCCGGAGCGTCGATGCGCTCGGTCTATCTCTTGCGCCGGGTGGTGGCGATCGATATGGGCGATCGGCCGACTGCGGTCGAGATGAACAAGGCGTGGAAGCGTTCCGCCCGCGATCACTACAGCGATAGCTATTTGACCGAGCTGGCGTTTCAGCTTCGCTATCTCTGTTTCGTCGGCAAAGAGCATCTGGCCCTGGAGCAGGCAGGCCAATTCTTTCGCGGTAATCTTTGGAGCGAACACCATGAAGGAACGTGCCTTGCCATGATGCTGATGCCCCTGGTGAAGCGCGGTCGTGCGGAAGAAGCGATCGACTATTTTCAGCGCGGTTATCGGCTCTTGTCCAAGAATCCCAGATACGTCGAAGAATTTGGGGATTTTATCGTCTTTCTGGTTCTCACCGACAACCTGGCGCGAGCCGCAACCTTGTTCACAAAGCATTTGCCGTCAGCGATCGATAATTGTAATGCGATGTGCCGGTTTTTCTTTTATCGCGCATCGACTTTTCTGATGAATCGATTACAGCAAAGCGGCAAAACGACTGTGAAACTTCGTTTGCCGAGCAACTTCCTCGTGAGTTCGACCAACGGCCGCCATGCGTTGAGCGATCTGGAGACATGGTTTCGAGAGCGGACGATCGACCTTGCCCAGCGCTTCGATCGGCGAAACGGCAACGATTATTACATGAAGCTATGGGCCGAGCTGAAGAAATGGCCGAAGTTCATCAGTCCTTGTTCACTGAAGTGAATCTTTCTCGAATGCGGACTCACCATAGTCGCCGAATTGTAGGGCGGGTCGAGTCTTCGAGGCCCGCCGATTGACTCACCATGTTCGCCGAATTGTAGGGCGGGTCGAGTCTTCGAGGCCCGCCGATGGAACCGCGTCAATCGGCGGGCCTCGAAGACTCGACCCGCCCTACAATCGCCTGAATTTTGTCGTCGCTATACTCTTTTCTGGGCTGTGCCATGTCCGAATCACCCAATCCCATCGACGATCTGGTTGCACAGGCGGCAGCGTTGGGCTATGGGCCTACTAAGACTGCGCTGCTCGAAGAGGCCGTCCGAATGGCCGATACTTGCGGCGACATTGAAGTTGCCTACAAGATCCGGCAAGATTTGATCGCTGCGTCGAGTTTCGGTGGGCAGCCTGACTTGACGCTGGTCCATTTTTCGTGGTGCCTGGCGCAGTTCGATCGCACGCCCGAACGGTTCGACACGCATGACTTGCTTTGGAAATTTAAGTGGGTTCTCGGCAAGTTGGCCGGATTTCCTCAGATTAGCCGGCGACAGATCGAGGACATGCTCAACGACATGGAACAGCGCTATCGAGCGCACGGCTCAACACTTCACTCCGTTTACAACAAGCGCCGATCGCTCGCGATGGACATGGGAGATGTGGATGCCGCGATGGAAGCCCATGCGAAAATGATCAATACGCCCCGCGATCCGCTGAGCGATTGCCCGGCCTGCGTGGTCGATGAACTCGTCGTCTATCTTCGATTCCGCAATCAAAATCTTCGAGCCGTTACTGAAGGAATTGCCTTACTTGACAGCAACCTTTCCTGTGCGGAAGTTCCCGATGTCACCTACGGCCTGCTGCTCGTGCCGCTCTTGAAATTGAACCGGGCTGAGGAAGCGATGACTTATCATCAAAAGGGCTACCCGTTAAACGCTCGAAATCCCGGTCGGCTGGGAGCGGTCATCCGGCATCTGGAGTTTCTGGCCCTGACCGACAATCATACGGAAGCCGTCAAATTGCTGCAAAAGCATCTGCCCGTTGTGCTTGCAACGGTAGACCTCCACAATCGTTTCGAGTTCTTCAGGGTTGCCCGTCTCATCTTTGAAAGGCTCAACGAATCCGGCAAAGATTCGGTCAAGCTGCGGTTGCCGAACGACTTTACATTGATGCACCCGGATGGACATTATCAGACCGCTTCACTGGCGGCAGCTTTTGACAACAAAGCGCAAGCCATCGCACTTCGCTTTGATGCCCGAAACGGCAACGATTTTTATCAACGAAAGTTGACGGAATTGGAAAAACTGAAGAAGTGCGCAATCCCTTTCCCGACCCCGCGTCGAGGCGAGTAATGGGACGGAGAGATCATTTTTACGATATGATCAATCTTCAATCACTTTGGAACAGCGATCGGTTTCCAATCCAACTTCAGGTAGTCAGTCATGAACTCGGTGATTTCAAGAGCCTGATTTCCCGCGATGTTGTGGAAAACTTGTGTGGTTCCGCTGGTCGGCCAATATACCTCCAGCGTCGCGATTCGTTTTGCTTTTGCCAGCCCGACCGTCTGCTGAAATGGATTGCCTCCGAAGCTGCTTCCCGAGCTGATGTGGCGATAGACCGTCATGGGTTTTTCTCCAGCTGTAGTAACCTTGATCCGCGCTCCAATCGCTCCGCGATTGGTTTTCTTGCCGATGAGTTTCAGCGTCAACCAGTTGTTCTCGTGCCCTGGATTTTGGAAGAGAATGTTGTGATATTGATCGCCAGGAACTGCTCCTCCCATCTCAATAAATAGGTCGACATTGCCGTCGCGGTCCCAATCGCCGATGGCGACGCCATGCCCTTTTTGGAGAGTCCCGTCCCCGACGAAGCGGTAACTTCAGAAAATCGTTTGCCATCGACGTTCTTGAACATTCGATTGGGTACGCAAAGCACTTAGATTCGGATTCCCCGTCCCCAGATAAAAATCGAGATAGCCATCATTGTCGAAATCGCCAAAGTTGCTTCCCATCGTTGGAAGACGAATTCCAGTCCGGCTTCCTTCGTTACATCCTTGAACGCTCTTGCCATTCGATATTGCGATAAAGCTTGCTGGTTGGCGATTGGTGAGGTTCACCGATCAAGCCCTTGACCGTATCTGCGAGAGAAATGGTGGTAATCTGGTGGCGAAGATATCGAGCCAGCCATCGTTATCGTAATCCCACGCCCAGCAGGAAAAGCCGACATGAGGATCTTGGATTCCCATGCTTTCTGTAACATCAGTGAATTTACCGTTACGGTTATTGCGGAACAATTGTGCTCTGTTATCCCAATTGTTGATGAAGAGGTCGGGATAACCATCGTTGTCGAAGTCTATCCAATTAGCTCCCTTACAGTGGCAGCGACCCGAGCCTGCGACTCCGGCTTCGACTCCGACCTCTTCGAATGAACCATTCCCTTGGTTGTGATACAACCGATTCCGTTGTCTTTCACAGCAAATGAACAGATCGAGAAAACCATCGTTATCGTAATCGGCCCAGGTGGCACAGATGGAATTGACCGGATCCAGTAAGTTTGCCTCCTGCGTGACATCCGAAAAGGTTCCATCACCGTTATTCCGCAACAGACTTGGCCTGATCGGTGCCTTGAGCCATGCTCCTCTGCTCACAAAAATGTCGAGCTTCCCGTCATTGTTGTAATCTGTTTGAACGCAATTCAATCCGCCTAGCTGGGCAAGCAAACCCGCTTGGCGAGTTCGATCTTCAAAGGTGCCATCTCCTCTATTTCGGAAAAAAGCCATGGACCGATTGGGATCCATGCTCGTCACGACGATGTCGAGCAATCCGTCGTTGTCGAAGTCGTCCATGATCGCCCCGCCGGCCTGGTTGTAACGGTTGACGCCAACCAGATGGCCAATGTCGCGGAACTTGCCGATGTCGAATTCGGAGTGGAGGAATCGCTGTAGATCAACGACAAAGCGCGGATCGACCTTTTCCGGGTATTCATTCAAGGTCATGTGAGCGAGATTGAGGAGCCAGCGGACCTCCAGATCATCCGGAAACTGCTCCAAATACTCCATGAAGTGCTCGATCGCCAAACGGGAGCCAAGAGGGTTCCTGTGGACGGCCGCCCCTGAAATCGGAAGGATGCACGAGCTTTCTCCTCGACACAGGATACAGTTGTCATTCTCTCCGCGACGAAGTGCGGTTACGCCCTGCAGATAAATGAGCGTGTAAAGCCATTCTTGTGCCAGATAGTCATCGGTCTGAGCAAATGACCTGGCTTGTTCCAGAACCTCGTAAGCTTTGGGTGCTTGGCCCTCGAAATTGAACGAGTCGCTCTTGACGAGAAACGCCTCCATCATCGCTTCCGGAGTTTTTTTTTCACTGCCGGCCAGGCGATTATCCAAGTATTCGATAAGCCGAAAGCCCGCCTTATCCCACACTTGGGCTATTTCTTCCAGCGAGGCCGAAGAATGCCAGGGTTTCAAATACGCATGAACCAATCGCAATCCGTTGGGCTCAACCTGTTTGCGAGGTTTGTAGTCCAATCGACTCTGCGTCGGGTGCAAATTGTTTGACGATGTGTCCGAAAACCAAGAATGAAGGAGTAATACGACTCCAAGAATGATCATACTCAAGATCATGAAGGCGACTCTGTTTCGTGTGGTTGTCATGAGGCATCTCGATTTCAGGCAAGGGATTGGAATCCAAGAAATCGTCGAAAACTTGCAATAACTGACCAATCCTTATCCTGTACTATATCGGAAGAGCAATGCGCGCATCGCCTTCATTTGAGATTCATCATGAACACCCGCGATAACCTCGGCGGTATCATTCATACGTATCAAAAGTACGACCCGATTCACTTCCCCTCGCCGACCACTCCGCCGCCCGATCTGGCCACTCCCGCGATGGAACATCTCTTATTTTACGGCAATGCTCGGAAACTTACCCCCGAAGAATTGTGCGCGCCGTTCAGATCGATCCGACCCAGATTCGCGGCCTGGGTCCAAGTCTCGATGCCGTTCGCGAAATGCTGGAAGAACGCAAACGCAAAATTCTCGCCACCTACGAAACCGAAAAGGCCCAGGACAGGCGAAGAAGATCTTCCACGAATCGGCAGCGCAGGTAAAACCACCGAAGAAGCTCGCCGATCGTTTTCAGGAGGCCGTCAAACAAGAACAGCTTCGCGATCTGGAAAATTTCTTTTACGCCGTGGGCGATGATCGCGACCCGTTTGCGAAGAATATCGTTCATCTCACCGAGAAACTCGGCGAGAAATACCAGGTCGATGAACTGGCCGGCAAATACGACTTCACCGGCAGACAATCGATGACCGTTCCGAAGGCTCTGGAGATCAAGGAAGAACTGGAACTGATCGACAAGTTGCTCCAACAGATCGAGGAGGCCAAGAAAACGGCGCAGATCGGCATGATCGACATGGAGGAGTTATCGGAGTTCGCCGACGCCGGGCAAATGGAAGAATTGCGCGCTTTGCAGCAGCAGATCAACGAATACTTGCGCGAACAGGCGGAGCGTCAGGGAATCATGCGCGATCGCAAAGGGTTTCAACTGTCTCCGAAGGCCTTTCGGCTCTTCCAGTCTCGACTGCTGACGCACGATCTTCAATCAGCTGCAGGATTCTCGAACCGGCCGGCATCCCGAGGGCGTCGTCGGCGAAGGAGCCACCGAGATGCAGCGGACCAAGCCCTACGAATTCGGCGATTCCGTCTCGCACATGGACATCCCGGGCTCGATGATCAATGCCCTGTTGCGGCAAGGGGCCGGCACTGCCGGTTCGACTCCGAATGGAAGACATCGTCATCCATCGCACCCGCAAGAATCCCAAGTGTGCCACCACGGTGCTGCTCGACATGAGCGGTTCGATGCGCTACGACGGTCTATACGTGAACGTCAAGCGCATGGGACTGGCCCTCGACGGCCTGATCCGCTCGGAATATCCGGGCGACTATTCTGCAGTTCATCGAGATGTTCACTTTCGCCAAGCCGAGGCATATCTCCGAAGTGCCGAACCTGATGCCCAAGCCGGTGACGATCTTCGATCCGGTCGTCCGGCTCAAGGCCGACATGAGCGACCCAACATCAGCGAATTGCAATTCCGCCGCACTTCACCAACATCCAGCACGCCATGCAGCTTGGCCGGCGTTTCTTGACCGGGCAGGACACGCCCAATCGGCAAATGGTGCTCATCACCGACGGCCTGCCGACCGCTCACTTCGAAGGGAGCATGCTGTATCTGCTCTATCCGCCCGATCCCGCGGACCGAGGAGGCCACGATGCGCGAGGCCATGTTGTGCGCTGCGCGAGGGCATCACGATCAACATTTTTCTGCTGCAAAGCTGGAACCAGTCGGAGGAGGATGTGCGCTTCGCCTACGAATGGCCGAGACGACGAAGGGGCGCGTGATCTTCACGGCCGGTCGCGATCTGGATCGGTTCGTGGTGTGGGATTACATCAAGATGAGAAAGTCGATAGTATCATAAGAACAGAGATTTTTGTCCCCAGATTATGCAGGAGAGAGCCATGGTTTCAGAGAAGACAATTGACGTGGTGCGCAGGGCAAAGCAGTTGTACAAAGAAACGCTTCAGACCAAGTTGGAAGCGACCAACAAAGACGACTTTGTGGCCATCGAACCCGATACCGGCGATTATTTTTTCGGGAAGACGCTAAGCGAAGCAGTACAGGCTGCACGGAAAACGCACCCGGATCGCCTGACGTTTGTGATGCGAGTTGGCCACAAGGCAGCGGTGCATATCGGAGTCATGACTTCGTGAATGGTACAGTTGATGAATTTGGTCGCGCACTGGTAACACTGGCCATCCGCGCCAATCACGTCGCGGAACCGACAGCAATTCAGGCTTGGGTCGACACGGCATTTACCGGCGAACTGGTGATGCCGCGGCGAATGATCGAAGCTGCGCAGTTGGAGCAATCCGCCGGAATCGATGCACGGCTGGCCGATGGCAAAGCAGTGACATTGGAGTCGTACACGTGCATTGTGAATTGGTTCGGTGAAGACGTTTCGGTCGAAGTGATCGCAAACGACGGCGAGTATCCCTTGCTCGGTATTGCGTTGTTGATCGGCCACCGATTGGTCGTTGATTACAAAGCGAAAACGGTTGAAATAATATAGCCAGACAATTGCCAAACGAGGCGCATATATGGACATTGATACGATTGAAGTTCCTCCCATTCAGCGCTTGCGGTGGAATCAATACATGTGGGACGGAGAGATTAAGTTGCCGTCGTGGGCTGGGTTTCAAATACGTCGCGGGAATTATGGTGCCGCAAGTTCTGACCAAGTGTCCGACGGTTCGGCATTGTTGAGCCTTAAATCACAGGACAATAAACCTGAACCGCCCACGGCCGAACAAATATCGGCCTTTCGCTATCTACTCGATCATGAGTCGCATATAGCAGCAGCCGTACTGCAAGCTATCTTCGAAAAGTATCCGGAAGACAAGGACGCCTATCTCGGCGCTTATGATAACGAGGATGAAGTTGAATTGCCCGACCTTCTCGAGCCAGCGGACCTGTGTACTCTTATCGGATTATCGCATGTGCATGTATTGTTCCAAGCGCATAAAGGTGCTGCTTACATCGGTTTCGAGTTCGGATGTGTTTGGGAAGAGGAACATGGTCTTGGCGTCATGACCCACCAAGGGCGGATCGTCAAAGTTGGAGGTGCCGATACATCCTTTTTGTGGTGGATCGCGGATCGGGACTCCAAGTCTTCCAGGTAGAAACCATCTACTCGATGTGCCGGTACTGGAGAGGAACATTGACCAATAACCATCATTGCCCAACATCGCAATGAACCGCTGGATTACCGTTGCTGCAGCTTCTTTCCTACTTCTTCGATCTCTTCCCGACCTTCAAACCGGTCGCCCTCCATAACCGTGTTATCGATCGACACTTCCTGCGTGTGTCGTGCCGCATATTCCGGTCCTAAAACATCAACCACCGTTGGATTCGTTTGAGGCCACCGGGGTGGTGCGAAGTAGCCTTCCACAACGGTCGCCTGCTCCCGATATTCAGGATACTGCATCAGAAAATCATGCAGCTTCTTGAGCCGATAGTGCGGAATCGTGGCGATAGAGATGGTGCGGTAAGTGATAGTCCTGACCCATCGGAAACACCGCGAAGTTGATCAGCGGTGCCAAGAGAAATGTGCGGGTGTTGGTCAGCTTGCCCCGGTCGCCGTTGCCGTGCTGAACCAGTTGCCGAAGAATCATGAAGAACGAGAACGAAGTAAACAACGGCACCAGCCAAAGCAGCACGTAGATCAACACGGCGGGGTAACGCAGTGAGTTAGGTTATCACCGCCAGACCCACAAACAACGCAGTTAGGTAACCGAGGCGCAGCATCGTCATGTAACGCAACGGCATCACCGGATGCACCCGACTTTGATGGAACTTGCTGTCGGGTAGTCGATAGTACACGAGGCAAATCGCCAGCCCACATCGCCGTTGGAACAACCCACAGCCAAAGTGGATCCGCCAGGTAGAAGAGACTGACCAGTGATCCGATCAAGCCCAAAAGATACAGAATGCCGACCCGCACCGCAACTTTCGAGGGCTTTCGACCTGCTTGAAAAGATAGGGGTTCTTATCGGTTCCAGTCGCATTGTAGGCCGCTCGTATCCGGATAAAGCGGATCAGGCTGCGGGATCCAGAGTTGTCTACAGGAATTGAGCAGAATGACTTCCTTGCGCAGCGAGGGGGAAATTCAGCCAGTGCCCACTCGTCTTGAGCTGCGAAATATCCGGGTCGCGGTCGGGATCGTTGACGAACTGGTGATGGGCCAGATGTTGCAGCCTATAGTGATGCGTGCTGCTGAACAAGCGGGAACATGGTCAGCAGATCGGAAGCCAGATCATTTAACAGGCGATTCTTGAAGAGGATATGATGCACCCCTTCGTGGGCCAGCCCGCTCAATTGATGCTGGCCCGCGCCGATCAGGATGATCGCCACCAGGGTGATCGGCACGTTCCACCAGAATGAGAAATCCTCAGTTTGCTGATAGACATAGAAGGTGATCGTTCCGCCAATCACCAGGGCAAGATAAAGATAGGTTCGAAGAAGGTAAAGCCAGTTACGGAAGTTGCTGGTCTTGCGCAGGTCTTGCAAAGCAGCCTTCAGCGCAGAATCGTTGAGTACGCGAGTAGGGTGTGGTTCGAGAGTGGCAACTGACATCTGGAAATTTCCGTGTGGGTCGGGGAATTATTTCTGCATTCAGCCTTTCTAAAGAGTCACGCTTCGCGTGACCGAGGCGAACCCGATGCGTTAGCTTCGGGGTAAACTACCAGACTCCGCGACTTTAAGCCCACCCCGGAGCTAACGCACCGGGTTCGCCTCGCTCTTGCGAGGCAAGAGCTTGTGGCTTCAGATAGGCTGGATGTAGTAAATTGATCCGAATGTCGCGATCAAGAAGGCTTGCTCATTTCCAGATGCTCGTACAGTTTCTTGATCCTACGGCAAATCATTCGATCGAGCATTTTTGGTAGCCAGCGGTGCATTCGCAGCATCCATTTGGCATCCGATCCGATCACGACTTCCTTGCGGTTTTTGCGAATGGCCTTGATGATCTTTGCAGCTACTGCTTCCGCAGGCATTCCCTTGTCGTAATCGATCTTCGCTTTCCCTTCATTGCGAAGCATGTGATCGCGCAGATCAGTCTTGGTCAACCCAGGAATGATTAGTACGACGTCGATATCAAAGCGTGCCATCTCAGCTCGCCAGGCCTCGCTGATGCCACATAGGGCGAACTTGCTGGCGGAATATTCCGGCCAGGCGGGCATCGCCTTTCGGCCGCACATCGACGACACGTTCACGATGGCGGGCTCGTTGCCGCCCGTCAAATGAGGAATCGCAAGCCGGGTTAGCTCGACCGGTGCGAAAAGGTTGACTTCCATCACTTCGCGCATCACGTGCTCATCGGAAGTGTCGAACTGGCCCCAACTTGCGATGCCGGCATTGTTGATGAGCAAGTCAATGCCGCCGAGTTTCTCAACCGCAGTTTGTATAATGCGCGTCCGATCTCCTTCGACCGTCACATCCGCGGGAACGACGATGACCTTGCCGCCCATGGCGGAAAGTGAGCGAGCCAGTTCCTCAAGTTTTTCAGCGCTGCGCGCGGCGAGAACCAGATGTGAACCTGCCTGCGCGAGTGCCTCCGCCAGAGCACGACCAATCCCTGATGATGCCCCCGTCAGAATCACTCGTTTGCCGGTGATGGTGCGAGCCATTCTCAACCTTGATCGAAGGGGAAAAAGAAATTTTTCTCATTTTACGCAGTCTGCCCAATCTACGGAAGAGAATTCAGCACTATCGTTGGCGATTGAAAGGCTCCCGCGATCGTTACTACCCGCAAAGATCGCATCTTCGATTCAATTGGGCTTCACTTGTAAGGGTTTTAATCGATAGACTCTGCGAAAAGGAAGCAGACAGCAGTCATGACCGACATGGATGTTACCTCATGCAATGGCTTTTGATCGGCTACATGTTTCTGTTTATCCACCGCCCCTTCGAGGTCTGGCAAGTCCTCGGGGATATGCACTTCGAGCGCATCTACATCGGTGCAGTCATGCTCTACTGGTGCGTGTATCCCAACAAGCGCTGGATCCCCAATTCTCAGCATCGCTCTTACGTCTTTTTTGCCGTCGCGGTGCTCCTGTGTTGGGGATTATCGCCGTGGCTGGATGCCGGACAGGTTACGGTCGAGAATTGGTTCAAGATTGTCGTCTTTTATGTTCTCTTTGTCACGGTGGCGCACGATGAAAAGATGCTCAAACAGTTCGCCTACGGCTTTCTCTTTGTGATGGGTCTGTACATGACGCATTCACTCAAGGAGTTTGTCGCCGGCCGGCACACCTACCGCATGAGCATTGTCCGCATGATCGGCGTCGATACCTCTCTGGGCGATCCCAATTCCTTCGGCGCGAGTATTGTCTTTGCTTTACCGTTTGTCACGGCGATATGGAACACAACGAAGTCGCGCTTCATTCGTTTCTGTGTCATCAACTACGTTTGCTTATCGTGCGGCTGCATCATGCTGACCGGTTCGCGGTCGTCGTTTATCGGGATGCTGGTTTGGTGGTCGATCTTGCTATGGCGCAGCAAACATCGATTCATGGGCTTTTCGTTGGCGATCTCTGCTGCCCCCATCATCTTCCTGGCATTGCCGGACTCCTTGCAGAATCGCTTTGAAACGATCATCAATCCGGATGTGGGGCCCGAAAACGCCAAACAATCCGGCGACGGAAGGCTCGAAGGATTGCAAAACGGCTTTATGCTCTGGGGTCGAAACCCGCTGACGGGAATTGGTCCCGGCGCATGGCTGCGCAACCGGCAGCCCGATCGAATCCCATAATCTGTACGGGCAACTCGTCGGCGAGATGGGCACGATCGGGCTGGTGGCGTTCATCTCAATACTGATGTGTTTCTGGTCGAATCTGCGCTGGATGAAGCAATTTCGCCGGCGGCATCCCGAACGAGCGCACGAGTTTTCGTTTTATCTGTGTGACTCCATTGCCATAAGTCTTTTCATGCTGCTGTTGATGGGAAATTTCGGGCACAATCTCTTCCGTCATAACTGGCTGTGGTATGGAGGATTTGTCATTATCGCCCGCTATTGCGTGGAATCGCGGAGGAAACCTCGAGATGCAAGCATCTTTTCCGCGCGAGTGACATGGAAGCCGGGGGCAACTTGAGATAAATGCTCCAGTGATGCCATCGACAATCGCCAAACGATCATTCCTTGATCGTGACGGTGACCTGGATCGGCTTGTCGTCGCGCACCAGAGTCAAAGTCGTTTTCCCCTCGATCACGGCTCGGCGCAGGGCGCAACGAAAACGCTCCGGCATTTCGCTTCTTGTGAAGCCTCCCATCTGGGTGATATTAGCGGGAAATTCAATGGTGACGTCGTCTACCGCACGAATGCGATCGCCAACTTTACAGCCCGCCAAGGCAAATGCTTTCGCGCCATCGAGTTTGGAGATTTCGACGGCACCGTCTTTGGAGAAGGCATCAATCCCGATCTGCCATGTTTCAAACCATTGGATGAAGTCGAGTGGTTTGAGTTCCTTCTCTTTGATGATCCATTTTCCCTTCGTCTCAATCTTGGGGTCGTCGCGCGATGGCTTGGGATGAAATGATGATGGAGTTGTTCACTTCCGTCAAGCGCGGGAGCGTGCCTCGACAAATGACGATACTATTGTTCAGTTTCATTTCGCTGGTGGCAGCAGGATAGTTGCCCGACGCGATTACCAGTGAGCCAAAAATGCTTTCATTGAGATCAGAAGTATTGTAATGCTTTGCCAAATGGTAGTCGTTATGAGTGAGGACAACCGAATCAATCACCTGGCGAAACTTCACTTTCCCAAAACAAATGACAATGCCTTTCATCTCTCGGCTCACCACCTGATTGGCCCGAACACAACCTGTGAAGTCCATTCCAGAGTGGGTGGCATCAAACCTGGTACTCTCCCACTGAAAACGTTCAACCCGCCGATTCCGGATGAAATCTTCAACTGTGGTTTCTGCTGGAAGAACCGGTTTGTCAAAATCTTTTTGATAGAACTGAACGGCTTTTTCTCGCACGATGGAGCTGACATCGAGAACTGCTTGCCAGTACTTCAGGTCATAAGCGGGAGGTTCGATGGCCAGGAGTTGTTCCATAGCCAACTCAATCTTGCCGATCCTGGCAAACTCTTTGGCGCGCTCGAGCATCTTGGGCGTATAGAGTTTCCTGCCGCGACTGGCTATGACCTTACTGAGCCGAGCTGTCAATTCAGGATTTGCATTGGCATACGCCGCACGCAAATAAGGATATGCTGCCGTGAACTCAGCTCGCAGTTCACTTTCCGCCGCAATGCGTTCTTTGTCGTCCTTGCTTCCGAGTTGCTTGATAAGGCTTTCGATTTTCGGATTGGCAGGAAGCTCGACTTTGCCTGGCTGTGACATGCTCGAACATTCAAGCAGCGGTACCAAACAACACGCATATAGTAATCGACTCATCGGTCGCTCCTGAACATCAACCGACCCATAAGATATTGGACGATTCGACCGATTCTATTCTTTGATTTCGACCGAAATTTCAAGCGTTTTCTTGCCTCGAACAAGGGCCAATACGACCTTGCCTTTAATGACTCCGCGGCGAAGCGCCAGCGAAATTGCTCCACGGTTTCAATGTCGGTATCGTTCACAGCGCGTACTTCATCACCAATTTTGCACCCTGCTCGGGCAAATTCCTTGGTGGGTTCGAGGTTGGAGATTTCGACCACCCTGTTATTGGTTACTTCAATTCCAAGTTGAATAGTCTCAAACCACCGGATGAAATTGAGTGGTTTGGCTTCGTTTTCTTGGATGATCCACTTGCCGTCGTATTGGGTCGATCGGTCGCGAACGATGTTCTCCGACGAGATAACGATGGAATTCTTCACGCTCAAAATGCATGGAATATCCCGCCGACAAATGATGATACTGCCATTCGCCCTTATCGAGGTCCGGTGGAAATGATTATCCGATGCGATCAACAGTGTACCAATAACGCTTTCGCCAGTCTGATATGCATCGTGCGTGAGCGCGACAGAACCATTGAGACTTCCGAATTGAAGTCTTGGTGAAATTACAATTCCCTGCATCCTGCCGCCGCGAACCCCTTCCGCGCGAATACAACCATCGAAGTGACCCGATCTAGGCGAAAACGGACCGTCAACACTAACCCAATCCAGCCTGTTTTGTTGCCGTTTCTCGAAAAAGTCTGCGACGGTAGTTTCAGGCAGCAGAACAGGCTTGTCGAAGTCTTTCTTGTAGAACTGAACGGCCTTTTCCCGCACTAGGGAACCGACATCGAGGACGGTTTGCCAGAAACTTTCATCGTGAATGGGGGGTTCGATCGCAAGAAGTTGTTCGATTGCCAATTCAATCTTGCCGACTTTGGCGAATTCCTTCGGCGCTCAAGCATCTTGGGCGAATAAGCTTGCTTGCGGGTGCTTGCCAAGATTGATTTGAGCCGTTCGACCACCTCAGGATCGGCGGAAGCGAGAGCCGCTTTGAGGTAGGGAATCGCTTCCGGAAGTGCGCGCAATTGATTCTGAGCTTCTTCGCGATCTTTGTACTTCTTGCTTCCAAGCTGGTTGATCAGTTTCTCGATTCTCGGGTTGTCAGGCAGATCGGTATACGGCGGAGCACACAGCCCGGAAGCGCAGATAACCAAGATCAGCAGAATGGTCAAAAAGAGTAAACGAGTCATCACTGCTCCAGAAAATGGCTATTGCATGAACGATCACCGGTGTGAGTGGCCATATTCCCGGTACTCGTGGCGGCGACTGGATTTGCGGGCCCGAGCAGCTTCGCTCAGCTTACCGCGGCTACCACGACGGTCGGAACTCGAACGGAGGGTTCCGGGTCATTTGCGAGCTCACTCCTTCCGGTGCCCCTTGACGACAAGCCCGAAGCCCAGCGTCGTTTTCTCATTCGCAGCGGTAATGGTTCGTTTCACGTTTACCACAAAGATACCATCGCCCTTGCTCGCCAACGTCGGCTCAGCGCCGGGTCTCGGATTGGGGAACAGCAACAAGACCGCAGGGTGCGTCGAACCATGAACCTCACCGCTCAAATCGATGAGCGATTTCACTTCCATCAGCGCGGGTGAAGTATCCTTGCCTGGAGGACACAGCAGACAGAACTCGGTGTGGGGCGCTGTGCCCATGTGGTCGCTGTCCGTTGGCTGATAGCCCAGACGAAGCGTATAGATACCGGCGGGGATTTGCTGCTTGCGAAAGTCAGTCCACTTCTGCGGCAACTGGATGGCACCGATCAGCGTGCTGGGTGGAATTTCGCGGTACGTCAGGCCGTTTTTCACTTGTTCCGGGGCGGCCTTGGCAGGGATCTCTTTGCGAAGCCAAATGGTGCAATGGATTGCGCCCTTACCATCCTTCACCTGAATCGCCTCTTCGTCGAGCAGCGCGCTTATGGTCTTATCCAACTCCGTCGGGATAGCGACTTTTTCCTGTTTGACAGTCAGCTTCCCTTCGTCCGCAATAGCGAAAGATGGCAGTAGGAGCAGAATGGCGATGCGGTAAGTCATGCACGGATTTCCTGAAAAAAATCGTTTCGCCGGGGCATTGCCGGTATAGTTTCAATACAGAAGGCGTCAACCCCAGCCAAGCATTCTTTGGTTGTCATTGATTGAGCAGGAGAAACTCATGTCCAACATTTGGTTTATTTCTTGCCTGGCAGTCTTTCTATGTTCCAATCCGGTTTGGTCCGAGGATGAGAAATTTCCATCGGAACTTGTGCGGTTTAAGCTCACCCAAAACCAGCCGATCTTCGCGGCGGCCGGCCCAATGAAATGGGACGCCGTCATCCGCGAGCGCGGCTGGATCATGCGCGAAGGCGATCTCTGGAAGATGTGGTATACTGGCTATGAAGGCAAGCGGGATTCGACGCTATATCTTGGCTACGCGACTTCGAAGGACGGCATCGACTGGAAGCGGTACGACAAGAATCCGCTCTATAGCAGACCACTGGGTCGAGGACATGATGATCGTCAAGGACGATGGAAAGTACTGGATGTTCGCCGAAGGAAAAGCGGATCGCGCCCAGCTGCTGGTTTCCGATGACGGGATCTCCTGGAAGCGAATCGGCCAACTCGACATTCGTCTCAAGAACGGCAAGCCGATCCCCGACGGTCCTTATGGCACGCCCACTGCGTGGAAAGAAGGAGACGTCTGGTATCTCTTCTACGAACGCCGGGACGACTGGAATCTGGCTGGCCACGTCGAAGGACAAGAAGGTCTGGACGAACGTGCAAGATGAGCCGGTGCTGTCGCCGGGGCCGGGCGAGTACGACAAGGATCAGGTAGCATTCAATCAAATCATTCGCCACAAAGGCCGCTACTACGCCTACTATCACGGCTCCGCAAAAACCGGCCCGAAGAAGGGACTTTGGAGCACGAATATCGCCACATCGGCCGATCTGATTCACTGGGAGAAATTTGCCGGCAATCCGCTGCTGCCGATCGAAGCGAATCATTCGAGCGGTATTGTGGTTCACGACGGCAAGCAATTTCGGCTCTATACCATGCACCCAGCGGTGCATCTTTATTTGCCCGCGAAGTGATCGATATCGATCACTTGTCTGAAAACGGAGGGATTGGCGTGTGGCACATGTTTGACAACGGAGCGACGATTGGCCGTCCGGGGAGCGAAGGCGGAGTGATCCTTCGCGATCTGGAACACTCGCAATGTGCGAGGGTTACGCTGGAACGAGATTGCTTTCACGGCATCCCATTCGCCGTCACCTGCACCCTCTATGGACGGTTTGCCCACACGCGATTTGTAAGCTCGGAGGCGGAGGCAGAGTTTCCGGCGATGGTTCGTGGGCTTGAGACCATCCTCAAGCTAATTTCGCACGGCGAGGATCCGGATTCCGACGCCAAGAAAGAACAGGTATCCAAGGCTTTGAGCGATTTCGTAGCGCGCTTCCCATGAGCAGATGCGCCATTTTGCACGCCGCCGGTGTATATTTATTCCTATAAAGACGGAACAATTGCGCCCGCCACGACGAAGATCGGTTTCAACCCGATTCCTTTCCCATCACCTTCCGACGATGCGTCGGCAATGGAGATAGCTTCATGATTCGAAAAAACTTCAAGTCTCTCGCAGCAATTGCGATGCTTACCGCGGTCCTGTGCCTTATCTTAGGCAAGGCCGCCAGTGCCGACGATGACGCAAAGCCCATTCGGGCCTTGCTCGTTATCGGAGGCTGCTGCCACGACTACGCAAAGCAAAAGGAGATTCTCACCAAAGGAATCTCCGCCCGCGCGAATGTGCAATGGGCGATCGCTTACGACCCGGATACGGGTACCAAACACCTGAATCCGGTTTACGAAAAAGAGGATTGGGCCAAGGATTTCGATGTCATCGTTCACGATGAATGCTGTTCCGACGTCAAGGATCTGAAGCTTATCGATCGCATTCTCAAGCCTCATCGCAATGGCCTGCCGGCGGTGCTGCTGCACTGTGGGATGCACTGCTACCGAAGCGAAGGCTTCCCCAAGACAACACCGTGGTTCGAATTCACCGGGTTAATTACCACGACTCATGGTCCGCAAGCTCCCATCGATATTACATTTACCGACAAGGAAAGCCCCATCACGACGGGATTGGCGAACTGGAAAACTGTGAATGAGGAACTCTACAACAACTTTATCGGCAAACTGCAGGAAACAGCCCAGCCGCTCGCGCGCGGCAAGCAGACCTTCAAGAACAAGGAGGGCACGGAATCGTCGGCGGAATCGATCGTGGTCTGGACCAACAAGTACAACGGCAAGACCAACGTCTTCGGTACAACTCTCGGCCACAACAATGCAACCGTCGAAGACGCTCGTTACCTCGATCTGGTGACGCGCGGGCTGTTGTGGTCGGTCGGGAAGCTGGACGAGAAGCACCTGAAGCCGGCGAAGAAAGTGCTGTTGGATGAGAAATAGGTGGAACGAGGCGTGGGATAGGGGCGCGAATTGCGGGGATTTCTGCCGCGCCCCGCTCCCTGCATCGCGAAGAGGTAGATCTCATGTTATCTCGCCGAGGGCAAAGAAGGAACGGTGTTCATTGGCTTTCTGGAGCCGTTCCTTGAGGAAACTGGATCGGAAGACCTGGACTAATCGCCAGGATTTTCCCGCTCGTGTGCATCTGGTATTTCCAGTTCCGCCTCGATGGCGATGCTCAAAGTTACGAGAAATTCCTGAAGGCGATCAAAGGTTTCTTTAGCCGTCAGGTTGACGATGCGTGGATCTCGCGGCTCGCGTTTGCCGTGGGCGATCCAGTTTCGGTAATCGCGGACTTGTTTTACTTTATCGCTCAATTGAGCGGTGATTCGACTTTGCTTCTGGAGGGGCGTCAATACTTCATTGGCGAAGCTACCCTGCTTGATTCCTTCCAATACCCCTTCTGCTGCGTATTCGAGGATTGGGTGGCCAAGATTGCCAGTCAGGGGTCTGATGATTCCTTCGAGATAGTCCCGAACTGCTGCTTCAAACACTGAGAATAGCACGAGTACCCCGAGATCTTCGAGCGGCTTGATGGCGCGATCCGTTTCTTCTTGGATGTCTTTGGCTTCTACCTCCTTAAACCGGTCGTCCCTCCAAATTGAGGTATCCTTTTGCGAGAGATTTTTCCAGTGATGCGTGCCCAATCGGCGCATTCGAATCAGGTTGGTTCTCGCCGATTCATACCAATCCCAGGCATCCTTGAGTGTTTTCACCGGAAGTAACTCAGCAGGGCTGCCTCAAACAGTTCCGAAGTCAGCGGCTTTAGTCCGCGATCTGTGGACGTGTCGTCAATAAACCACTCATCACTACCATCACGCGTGAATCGGTAGAGTACAAAGCGACGAATTTCATCGGTAATGTCTACACGGCCCGTCGATTGTTCCGGTGCATCCTTTTGTTGTGGGCTGGCTTGCTTAATCGTTATCCGGGCCTTAGGAATGAGACCAATCCACTTACCAAATGCTCGAAGATTCAGCCGGCGAATCTGATAGCGACCAACACCAGGTTCATTGACTTCGATTTGGCCATACTCTGGCCGAATGATGCCTTCGGGGTCGGCAGCGGCCAGCCACGAATGTACCTGGTCGAACAAATGGTTCACCGCATTCTGCCATTCCTCGATAACTGCTCTGTTTTTCTCAGACTCGGCTTTGTAAACGGCAGCTTTCTGCTTCAAAAAATCCTTAAGCGATGTCTCCATAGAGTTTCCCTCCGACTGCGGCACGAGCTATTCAAGTATCATTCCATTTTAACTCCGGCCGAAAGGTTGAAAAGGTATCCCCACAAAACGGAAGGAGTCATGGCTGCGTTGGCACTGTCACTTCGGTCAGAGGTGGAGCATACGGCGCAATCATCGGCTTGAGCCACTCGCGCACGGCCGGCATCATTTGCAAGCCGGTCTCGGAATTGTGCCGCCCTTCCGGCACGAACACCACCTTCGGTGTGATGCTACGCTGGCCGGCAACATAGAGAAAACTTTCTGTTTGGGCTTTGAGATTGAACTCATCCTGCCCGGCATAGCCGATAAACATGGAAAGCTCACCCGGTTTGACGTTGTAGGTTTCCAGCATTTCGATGGGGTTTTCGCGGGCAATGTTTTCGACCGTTGCACGACGATTTCGGCCGTAAAGAGGATCGATCATGAGCGCCTGCTTGACTACGACTAGCCCCCCGGCAAAGCGCCCGACGGGGTAGTGGGGCCGATAGCGCTCAGCATAACCGAAGCAGTTCGGATCGAAATTCGAAAAATATCTGCCGTGGCAATCCGCGTAACGCAAGTTCAACGGCGGCAAAATCCCGACCGCCACCTTGAAGCGATTGCGATACTTGATCCCGAGATTGAAGGCCGCGAAGCCACCCATCGATGCGCCGGCAAGAATGTGTGCCTCAGGCTCCGGTCGAATAGGAAAATGGGTCACCAGAACATTCCAGACATCGACTACCAGATAATCCTCAAATCGGCCGGCCCGGGAATTGACGTAGAAGCTGCCGGCATTCAAAATCGAAGGATTGCCTCGAATGCTGCCATCCGGCGAGGCAATGATCATCGGAGGTAGTTCGCCCTTCACAATAGCTGTGTCGAAGATCGGCGACAGTTCCAGAAAATCCTTCTCATCCTGTATGAAACCGTGCAACCAGATCAGCAACGGGTACGCTTTGGTCCCATCGTAGCCGGGCGGCAAATAGACATACATATCCCGCTTTTCGCCGAGCGCCTCGGAATAGAAGCGCCGATCGACCCGATGATTGTTTGTCATATCGACCACGGAGCCGGCCAGCTTTTGGTTGAGCTTGACCACTTCGTATTTTGTGCAGATCCGAAGAGGTCCTGCGTGAGCGGTAAGCCCGATAGAGAGCACAACACTCACAGATGCAAGCCAGCGGAGCATGATGGCAATTCCTCAAAGGTGGGGTGTGTATAGAATCGGTAAATTGGGGAATTTGCTTGAAGAAGTGATCGAAATCTTATGAGGGGGATGGTGTCGGGTAGTGGAGTAATCGGTATTTGCTGGTTAAAGCAAAAAACCAATGAGAAATTAGTGAAGATACCCTTGACGATGGGTAGAAAGGTGGAGACAAAGATAGGTAGAACAAAAACAGCCATCCGAACCGCCTGTACCACCTCTCCCATGGCCAGTGCGACTCGGATAGCTAAGGCTCTCGCCGAAATAAGATAAGAGCAAGCCGTGCGCCAATAGAAAAGATTTATCTTGGACCACCTCTCCTCTTGCCGTAAGTAGTGGCACAAAAGCTACTTGCGGCAATGATTTTTTTTGCCAATCCCATTCACACTTCTTCCACTCAAAACCAACTGCTCATTATTTGAGCTATCAATGCTGCAAAGATACGCAAAATTGACCAGCAAAGATAGTGCTTTCAATCTTCACCTATTTCGGGAGCATTCTATGGGAAAGTGTATTGTGTCAGCAGTCGCCATCGCGATCGTGGCAACCTGCTGCATGGCCGATGAGGACGCCGTGAAAGTCGAGGCGAAGAAACTCGAAGGGACTTGGCAACTCGTCTCCGCAGTGAAGGACGGCAAGGCGACTCCCGATGAGGTCGTCAAGAAGATTCGCGTGGTGATCAAGGATGGCAAGCACACGGTTTATTTCGGGGATGATGTCGTCGCCAAAGAAATCCCATTCACCATCGATCCGACCAAGAACCCGAAGACAACCCTGGATAAGCTCCCGGACAACAAGGAGATCAAGGGAATCTATAAACTGGAAGGCGATAAGCTCACCAGTTGCGCTGCCGAGGTAGGCAAGGACCGCCCGATGGAGTTCGCCGCCAAGCCCGGAACGGGACACGCGCTGCGCGTGTTTAAGCGGGTCAAGCCATAAGGGACTACGACATCAGGCCCCCTGCCCTCCGATTTCCTTCGGCATCGTCCGATGCAAGAGCCAATCCGGGAGCCAGTAGGTCAACTTCATGAGCCGGGCTGTTAGCAACGGGAAGTTGTAAACCTTCCAGCGTTTCCGAATGGCGCGGGCAATCTTTTTCGCAGCCCGATCCGCATCCATCACCAGAAACATCCCCTTGTTCGTTTCCGTCATCGGGGTGCGTATGAAGCCGGGACAGATGGTCGAGAAGGTAACGCCTCGCCCGTACAACTGTATCCGCAGGCTTTCCATGTAGCCATTCACCGCCGACTTGCTGGCGCAGTACGCGGCAGCGCCTGGAATTCCCTTGTAAGATGCCAGACTCGAGATGGCAACGATCTGTCCCTGCTTGCGGCGGAGCATTTCCGGCAAGACCGCTTCGATCGAATACATGACCCCCAACAGGTTGACCCGGATCACCGTTTCCGCGGCGGGGATGTTCAGATTGTCGGCACTGTTGGTCGAGCCGACCCCGGCGTTGGCCACCAGCACATCGACCGGTCCGAGCTTTCCTGCGAGACCATGAATCGCTTCCAGAGTCTTGACGCGGTCGGTAATATCCACGGGCATGGGTTCCGCAACCCCGCCGGTTTTTCGGATTTCCTCGCATAACTGATGCAATCGATCCGTGCGCCGGGCCACGAGACCGAGTTTCGCCCCCTGCGCTGCACATTCCTTGGCCAGCGCCCAACCGATACCACTCGAAGCACCCGTGATGACCATGACCTGATTTGCGAACCCCATTCTTTCCCCTTGTAGATTCTTCGTCCAAATGCTTACAGCTTACCCAATACAGAACGCAAACGCAGATAAGCGCATCTTCATAACCGGATGCGCTTTTCCGGCTTTCCTGGACGTTCAACAGGAGCCGGGCAGCTTCGACAAGGCATATTTCTTAATGACATCGCTTGGCAAGACAGGCTCGGCTTGCCATCATGGATGAACGCTCCGCCATCTTGATCCGCTGACCCTGAGGCTCCCCATGAAGGCAGAGTTCAACCGTTCCCCTATCTCGTCAACCTTTTTCATCGTGTCGACACTTGCAATATTCTTGATGGACGTGTCGTCAGGATCGGCGCAGACGAAATATCCCAAGCCACCCGATTCCTACGACGTCGAATTCCGTTATCGTATTCGTGCCGATCGCAACGAGCGCATCCGTCAATTCGAGGCGATGTCCAAGTTCGTGGCTGAGATCGGTTTCAAGGAAACTCCTTACGAGGACATGGACCTGGCCATTTTCGATCCCGCCGCCGAGCGGATGATCGGCAAAATACCCGGCGACAAAGCCCTGGCACTGCTCCAGGAATCACACATTCAGACCGTGATGCTGGTGCCGGCGGGCTTCAAGCCTCCGGAGGATGTCGGCGGTCGAGTCAAGGTGTTGATTGTCCTGAATCACGGTTTTCCACTCGACAAACAACGCCTCTTCGGTCTGCAAGTCATGGAGGTGCTGGCGAAGTTCGGCTTCAAGGAAGCGCTCGCCTACGACCATAGGGGTTATACGCTTCTGCGCGGCACAATGCCATTCGTGAAAGTCCGCGATTTGTTAAAAGATCTGCGCACGTTGCCTTCGGGCTGGTTCCTGCCCAATGTCCTGGAACAGAACTTACCCGAACTGCTCAGGAAACTTTTGCCGATTCGCCTGGTCGAGGTATTGAGCGAAGAGGGGGCTCCCGAACCGATCAAACCCGCGGAGCCTTTGCCAGTGCCCGAACTGGTTACCGATCGCAAACTAAGCCCGGAAATTCGCCGGATTCTTCTGAAAGACGAAGCCAAGGTTATGCCCTTGCGCGTGGAAATCGTCCTGGCCGAGGCACCGGCTCAGTTCGATGACTCCTGGCGCGATATGATTCGACAAATCGCCGCGGGCTGTTCTGTCGAGGGCAAGCTCGGCAATATCGTAACGGTAATGCTGGTCCAGGCGCAACAAGCAGCGCGATTGGCAATGCTGCCCAATGTCGTCGCCATTCGCCAGCCTCGTCCTGCCTTTATCACTCCGCCACCGCCGGTCAAAGAAGAACCCAAGGAAAAGGAGCCCGAACCGAAGAAAGCTGCCCGCCGGATTACGCCCGGCATTCAGCCGGTTTCCTTGTTCCAGCAACCCAGCCCTCTGCAATTGACCCGTCTGGATCAGTTACACGCTCTGGGCCGCCGCGGCAATGGAGTGCGCGTTGCCATCATCGATACCGATTTCACGGGCTGGCAGAAATTCGTCGGTAAGGAGTTGCCCAGGACGACGCATTACGTCGATCTGACGCCGGAGCGGAACAGCGAGATCAGGCCGGAACCAACGACGCTGCGCCAACACGATCGGTCACGGCACCCATTGCGCTCTGGCCGTTCGTTATGCCGCTCCCGATGCCGGCATTGCGCTGGTTCGGGTGTCTGCGGATGCACCGTATCAACTGGCTACGGTGTTTCAATACATGCTGGGCGATCCCATTCAGCCCATCAGTTTTCATATTCGCCGGGAGGAACTGAACGCCGAAACTCAACTGTTGCGCGGCGAACGGCTCAAAGTCAACGCGCAGTATCGCAAGGCCTTCGACAACTTCGATGACGATGACAAAGCCAACCAGGATCGCCGGGATGCGAAAGCCGCGATCGCCGAAATGGAGCGACTCGAAGTGTTGCTCACCCAGAAGACCGATCGGCTGATCAAGATGGAAGATGATTTGCGCAGACTGAAAGGTGTTCAGATCGTTTGCAATTTACTGGGCTGGAACAGCGGGCTGGCGCTCGAATCGGGAAGCGGCTTGAGTCAATTCCTGGATGAACGAATGTTGCGCCCCAGACTTCCGGTGAATCGCAATCAGTCCAAGATTACCAAACTGCCGATGTGGGTTCAACCGTCGGGCGACACGCGCGGTCAAAGCTGGGTCGGCGAGTTTCGCGATGTCGATGGCAACGGCGCAATGGAATTCGATCGGCCCGGCACATTACCCCGCAAAGGCCGCTGGACCTCCGAGCTGAATTTCTTCGCGTTTCGCCCGCACGATGCCGCAGCCGTATCCGACTTGCCGGCGAATACGCGGGTTCGCATCAGCATTCAATGGCGGGAGCCTCACGATCCGGAAATCAATGAAGTGGAGTATCGGCAGCCGAACGTCCCCATGAACCTGACGTTGTTCCGCCAGCGCGATCCCAGCGGCGCGAAGCTGGCAACCGATGAAATGGAACTGATTGCCCGATCCGAAGGAGAACCCGAACGATTGCACAAGGCCCCGCCCTTCGGCGTTTACGAGCAGACAATCGAGACGACATTACCCGCTTCCGGTCACTACGCGCTTCGGGTCGAAGGACGCGTTCCGAACAGCACTCGACCGGGTGGAGTTGCAGGCATACCGGCCCTTCAAGCCGACATTGAAATCCGGCCCCGGATATTTGTCGAGGTTCTGGATGGACCGACACAAAACAAAGGCAGGATCATTTTTGAAGATTACGATGTGCAACTCGGCGTCGTGGCGATTCCTGCGGAGGCGCGTTTGGTGATGGGCGTCGGTGCCTTGCATATGAGCAAACGGCCTGAGCCTTTTAGCGCACTGGGGCGGGCCCAAACTCTGAATTGATGCTCAAACCCGATGTACTGCTCTACGACCGGTTGCCAAAGCTGGGAGATGGCACCGGCCCTGCAAAGGGCACGGCACTGTCGGCAGCATTCGCGGCAGGAATGTCGGCGAGCCTGGTCAGTGGAGGCGCACCCACGACGGGTTTATTGCGATCGATGCGCATTGAACCAGGGTATATCTTCGAGATACCGGAGGGAATCTTGAGGCGGTGATCGGAGAAATTCTCGTGATGGTCAGGCAACATCACTTGACGCGATCATGTATAATCACCTTCGGGTAGAGACTTAACAGTGTGTTGAATGCAGAACAGGAGAATGACCCAGTTGACGAATGCTTTCAGCAAAAAATGGGCAAACCATCAGGTATCCACATTACCAACGATCATCGCCGTCCCGACGGCGCGATTGCTTGCGCTCATCGCGATCATCTTCGGTGAAACGCGACCCCCCTCTGCTTGTCTTCTCGATCATCCAGGTCGCTGCGTGAATCACGCTGCTTGCCGCGATCCTCTTCATCGTCGTATCGGTCGCGGTCATCCGCATCATTCGTGCGGGAACGCCGAGATCCCCGATCTTCCTTTACCTCAAGACTGGTCCCAATCGTTGCCATGGTTTCATCGTAACTTGCTGCTTTTTCCGTTCGATAAAACTCTTTCTCCTGACGCCAGATCGTCAGATTCATTCGCATCAACAAATCGGCGAATAGAACGGTCCCGACGAGCGAGCGACCAATGTAGTCAATCCAGAATCGATGTACTTTCAAAGACCAGGGTCTTAAAAGGTCGCTGCCGCTGAAGCCAAGAAGATACGCTCCACCGATTTTGGTAATGAGCATGTAGAGCAGCAGGAATGCCACTCCGACATACGTGGCAATCAGCACGTAGAGGCGCAACTGAGCCAGTGTTTTCAGGTGACTCGGCTTCGTCAATGGGCGAATCAAGAGGTCCGAACGCCAAAGATAGATCGCAGGCGATCCTAAAAAGAGCAAGGCTCCGAGTAAGAACAACAGATTACTTGCGAAATGATAGATCAACACGAATATCGCCAGGCTAAAGAGCAAGCTGAACGGAGTGCTGCCCAACAATACCCAACCGGGTGCCACCGATTCAGGCAACAAATTCTTCATGCGTAGGCCGGCGCGGATCAAGCCAGGAATCAATGCCAAAACCGAAGGCATGATTATGATAAAGAAGGCAATCCCAAAAGCGAAATCGGCACCCACTCGAGCTGCGGCCACCGCATGCGCGTCCGAACTTAGATCGCTAAAGTCGAGATACCAGTCGGTGGGGACCAACGCCATCACGATCGGAGTGAGAAAAGCAATCGACCAACCTATGAAAAGGTACTGGAACGACTTCCCCAGCCGGTGAAAACTCCCGACCGCAACCAGTACCATCGCGGGCAAAGCAACACGAGACGCGATATCGAGGATAATCAGAATCGTGAAAAAAGGACCAAGAGCCTTGTTGGAAAAGGTTCCTGATTTCTCTGATGCAACATCAATTATTTCAAAAAGAGCCGCCAAGAAGCAAGGCAGCACGGCGATCAGCAACGTGCTTCGTCGCCAGACTGCGTAGCGCTGACTCGCATCATCTTTGATCCCGGCGCGATCGAGTTGGCGTTTTTCATCCTCCATCGGACGGATGCTCTGCACGTCCATCCCGAAGGCCCGACCGGCATGAATCATCATCACAGCGACAGGATCATTCTGTCTGCGCCGGCGTCGACGATCATCGTAATCGTCGTCGTCCTCGTAGCGCGATCGTCTTCTTCGGTCCCCATCGCGGTCGTCGTCATCTCGATCGCGCCGGCGTCCATTGCGATCATCCTCATCTCGACGCCGATCCCTTTCAGCATCTCGACTACGAGCGTCTTTGGGTTCCAGCGGTAAAGGTTCCGGATCTCCCAGCGCGATGACTTCAAGCGCTGGAGCTTCGGCGACCACCGGCGCAGCCGGTGGGGAAACCTGGGGCAGCGGGGGAGGGAGGGGAACCGGAGGAGGAGGGAATAAATCGAGGTTCGTCTGTGCAAGCGCCCAGCCGGGACTGCCCTGTTGCCAGATAAGATCGGTCAGCTGCAATTCCCCTTGACTCGCGAGCCTTTTCAGGTCGTCAAAGGGAACGGGGCCGGTCTGTTGGCCGTTACGCGAGTAAAACCAAAGCGGCTCCATGGCGAAATCCAAAATTAGTGTTCAGTTTTCGTGATTGCAATAAAGGCGAACGCAGCGATGCGCAGACTCAAACTTCCCATGTCGAACTCCAGTTGTTAATGATTCCGCCCCGATAAGATCACTTGTCGCTCTGCACGAAGTGCGGCCAATGACATGACCTCAATCATTCCGAGAAACTAATCGTCATCCCGTCGTCTTCGTCTGTGCCGGCCTGTCTCCGGGTCGATCCCTTCCGATTTCCGGCCCGCGTCGCGATCGTCGTCTTCCTCGCTCCGGTGCGAACGAGGTGGGGGCGATTCTCGCTCGTCATCATCGCGCCGCCGTTCTCTTCGGTCGTCATCGCGATCTTCATCTTCATCTGCTCGCCTTCGAGCTCTCGGCGCATCATCATCTCTGCTTTGTTGTGCTCTCTTTCTTGGGGAGTCTTCATCTTCGACATACCGCTTCTTTTTCTTGGGGCGACGCTCAACCGAAACGTAATTCCTGCGACGACCGCCAACCTTGAGATACCCAGCGAGGAAGCAGCCGCCGACACTGATCGGGATCAAGATGATTCCCAACATCCGAAGCACCTGGATGTGACCCTGGCTGGATGGTTCTCGACCTTCTTCGATGATAATACAGGTGTCAAAATTCGTGCCGGTATACCTGCCTTCAAGAATATAGCGAGCGTCGGATGAGAGAGTATTGATCTTGTTGATCACCATTCCCCGTAGTCGGGCCTTGTTACATCGTTGTTCGAGATCTTTCATGTTTTTGGCTTTCGGGCTTTTGATCATGGCATGAATGACCAGTGGGCTTCCCCCAGTATTTTGGCCTGGTGGAACATTTTCGCTGGGCACGATCGGAACCCAGGCGCACGTCCAATTCCCGTTTTTATGTTCATAGACACAATTATCGCAGACGGCAAAATGGGTGAGGATGACATTGTTGTTACCATTGGGTCCGCGTGCGATCAGTTTTTGGAGGGTGATTTCTTCGGGAATTTCCTTGGAATCGTCGGCAAGCTTTTGTTCGGAACGAGCATAGAAAATGAGCGCAATGCCTGCTATAAGGGCAATGATCGACACGATGACCATCAGTTTCGGCCAATCGGTATTGTTTCCCATATTGGACTTCTTCCTCAAATACCGGGTTGGTGGGATTTGATTTGCTTGATTCGCCGCAGCAAACTCAGCGAAAGCATTTTATGCGAAGGCGCTCCGGATGTCACCGCTCTAGCATCTCGGGTGAAATGTCGAGCGATGGTCCAAAATCGCTCAGAATCCATTACCACCCCAGTTTTTCTCTGAGTTCCTCCAGGCCGCCGTTCAGCGCCTCTTCCTCGTTGTTGTAGGTTTTTTGACCGTCGAGGCGTTTGCCGTTGTTCGTTTGGGTGATGACGCAAGTAAACTTCCCCACCGCCGGGACCGCGACCATTTTGTACTGAGGATGGCCACTCAACAGAATCAGTTGAGTCGATCCGTTCAAACCGGGACGGATCGATGCATTGCGTAGCTCTAGCCAGGAAGGGGTGTTCATGGGTTGTTGTTTATTCCGGTAAAGGTTTGCCCTTGGTTTCGGGCGCGAACAGTATCACGATAAACCCGAGAAAATAGACCATCGCGATCGTCAGACAGGCGTAGCGGAAGGGATTATCGACACTTCCCAACGAACTCAACCAAGTAAGGTCGGATAACCCCTGATCGCCCCTGGCAGTTCCTTTCGGGGCTTGGAAGAGAGTTGCCAGAGAGGACAAAGCGAACAGTCCGACCGCCGTGAGATACCGCGCAACATTGTAGCAAAAACTGATGCCGGTGGAACGCAGCCGGGTTGGGTAGAGTTCTGGGAAATAGACGGCAAAGCCGCCAAATACCATCAGAATGCAAAAACCAAACAGAGGAATCATCCACCAGATTTGCCAGGGTTCGGTCATGAACCCGAACACCATTATCGTCGATGCCAGAGCCAGCAAATAGGAGATCGCAAAGGCAGGCCTGCGACCGAGTCGAGACGCAATGACGCCGAACATATAGATGCCAAAGAAAGCACCGAAATTCTGCAAAAGAGAGGACCAGTTGGCATACCGGTCTTGCTCTGCTTTGGGCATATTGGAGAGCACGTTGTTGCGGATCAATTCCGATGTCCAGAAGCCAACGCCCCACAGCCCCAACACACCGATCAGTGCCAGGCTGACACCGATGATCGTGTGATAACGCCAGGTTCGATTGGTGTATAACTCTCTCATGTCGCCCAGTTGTTTCTTGAATTCATCGGTGCGATTGCCGGCTTCCATTTCCGCCTTGGCTTTCCTCCAGGTTTCAGGCTCCTCGATCTTGCGAAGAACAAACCAAACGATGATAGCGGGGAGGATACCGACGACGAACATGAGCCGCCAGCCTTGAACACCGCTGACCTCCATCTGCGGGGGCAGAATAAAACCGATGATGGCCGCCATCATATTCCCGACCGCGGAGAGCGCTTGGAGCAAGGCCAGAGCCTGGAGCCGGCTCCGGGCCGGCATGGTTTCCGCGACCAGAGAGACTCCCGCGGCGAACTCTCCGCCCACCCCCATTCCGGTGATGAATCGGTAAAACGCAAAGTCCCACCACTCGACCGAAAGCGCGGATAAACCGGTAAATGCCGAATAGATGACAATGGTGATGAGCATGGTCCGAACGCGCCCGATACGATCTCCGAACATCCCGAAAATCAATCCGCCCGTCGCCCAGCCGGCCATGAAGATGGCCGTGGCGTATTTGCCGTACACTCCCAAGGTTTCTTTTCCCTCCGGTGTTTTTGCATCGACGTGCAACAGTTCCGTCAGCGCAGGCGTTCGGGCCAGAACAAATAACTGCTGATCCATCGTATCGAATAACCACCCCATTGCAGCTGCCAGGAGAACCAGCCAGTGGTAGCGAGTCATCCCTTTCCACCACGGTTGATTGTCCGACAAGGAAGATGTTGGGCCTGGTTCGATGTGTTGCATGCCGCATTTCGTGAGGTGGAGGGTTCAGGGAGGTAATGTTGGCGTGAATAGGATTTGTATATACCGCCTCTACGCATTCAAAGCCAGCATTTACTTCCGAAACGCGAATTCTCTACAATCTTCTTTTTCCGATCGTATCGGGATGTCGGAGCAAAGCAAGTGACAGCCCCAACCAAGTCACCCTTGAAGATGGGATTTCTAGGCGCGGGCCAAATGGCCACTGTCCTGGCCAAGGGCTGGCTCGCCGCAGGATTGCTTACGAGCGACCGTTGCCGGGCGAGCGATCCATCTCCTGATGCGCGTTCGCGCTTTCAAAAGGAAACCGGGATTGTTGCCGTTGCGGATAACGCTGCAGTGGTTGCAGAGTCGAACGTGCTGGTCCTGGCGGTCAAGCCGCAGATGATGTCGAAGTTGTTGGCGGAGGTTCGCCCGGCCGTCACCGAAAATCATCTGCTCATTTCGATCGCAGCCGGCATTTCGATCAAACAGATTGCAGACACACTTGCCGGAAATCACCGGATTGTTCGCGTGATGCCGAATACTCCCTGTTTGGTCAATTGTTCTGCCGCGGGTTATGCTCTCGGCCCGACAGCCACTCAGGAAGATGCAAACCAGGTCGAGACTCTATTTAACACTGTGGGGAAAGCCTTTGCTCTTCCGGAATCTTTACTCGATGCTGTGACCGGATTGAGCGGGAGCGGGCCTGCGTACATTTATATTTTGATCGAAGCGCTCAGCGATGGTGGCGTTCGGATGGGGTTGCCGCGCGATGTGGCGACAGCGCTGGCCACGCAAACGGTTTTGGGCGCTGCAAAAATGGTATTGGAGACAAAACAACATCCAGCGGTTTTGAAGGATGCGGTAACGAGTCCTGGGGGGACCACTATCGCCGGGATTCACGCGCTGGAACGAGCAGGATTTCGTGCGGCCGTGATGGATGCGGTTGAATCGGCAACGAAGCGTTCTGCAGAATTGGGCGCGGAGGTTCGACAAATGACCATTGACCGTTTCGAGAATCTTCTCAGCGTGATAGGTCGGCTGGAAGCAGCGAAAATTCATTACTCGTTGGCTGCCTATCGTTGTGACGCGGTATCCATCCAAGTCGCGTTTCCCGGTGAACGATGGGAAATTGATTTCCTTATCGATGGGACGATCGATCTAGAAGTTTTCCGAAGTAGTGGCGAAATCCAAAACGAATCCATGCTCGAATCGCTATTCGCGATTCACTCCGATTCCACCCTAGCTTCCTCAACTGGAACCCTAATTAAAAATGGCGTCTGTACCCAATGAACGTGTTCTGATCTTCGACTTCGGCTCGCAGTACGGCCAACTGATCGCCCGGCGCGTGCGCGAGCAGAACGTCTTCTGCCAGATCGTGCGCCACGATCTGCCGCGCAGCCGCGTCGCCGAACTGAAGCCGCAGCGGCCTGATCTTCTCCGGCGGCCCGGCCAGCGTCTATGAACCCGAGCGCGCCGCATTGCGATCCGGCATTCTTCGACCTCGGCATGCCGGTGCTCGGCATCTGCTACGGCATGCAGCTCGCCTGCCACATCCTCGGCGGCAAGGTCAAGCCGGCGGCGCAGCTCGCGGAGTTCGGCCGGGCGCCATTGCCGCGTTCGGGAGGCCGACGGGCTTTTCGCGGGCGTGCCGACAGAAACACCGTCGTCTGGATGAGCCACGGCGATCAGGTGCAGGCCAGTCAACGGCGACTTCGTGCCGCTGGCCGCGACCGACACCTGTCCGGTGGCCGCGGTGACGCCATCGCAGCCGGCCGGTCTACGGCCTGCAATTCCATCCCGAGGTCAGCCACACGCCGCACGGCGGCCGCATCCTTCGCAACTTCCTCTACGACGTCTGCGGCTGCCAGGGCCTGTGGAAGATGAGTCGTTCATCGAGCAAACCGTCGAGCGAGATGCGCGCAGCGGGTCGGCAAGCATCGCGTCATCTGCGGTCTGTCCGGCGGCGTCGATTCGTCGGTGGCGGCGGCGCTGCTGCTCAAGGCGGTCGGCCCGCAAGTGGCCTGCATCTTCGTGGACAACGGCCTGCTGCGCCAGGGCGAAGCCGACACGGTTCGCAGACACCTTCCGCGATCATTTCCAGGCCGACCTGCACGTCGTCGATGCCGGCGAGCGGTTTCTCAACGCCCTGGCCGGCGTCACCGATCCGCAGGAGAAGCGGCAGATCATCGGCCACGTCTTCATCGACGTGTTCAAGGACGAGGCCCTGCACATCGAGAACGCGCAGTTTCCTGGCCCAGGGCACGCTGTACCCGGACGTGATCGAAAGCGGCGGCGCCGTCGACGGCCCGGCGGCCACCATCAAGACGCACCACAACGTCGGCGGCTTGCCGCAAGGAGCTCGGCTTCGAGCTGATCGAGCCGCTGAAGGACCTGTTCAAGGACGAGGTGCGCCGGCTCGGCCTGGAACTGGGGCTGCCGGAGGAAACCGTCTGGCGGCATCCGTTCCCCGGGCCCGGGCCTGGCGGTCCGCTGCCTCGGCGAGGTGACGGCAGCAGCGCCTGGAAATGCTCCGCCAGGCCGACGCGATCTTTCTGGAAGAACTGAAGACAGCGGGCTGGTATCGGCAAGACGGCCCAGGCGTTCGCGGTGCTGTTGCCGGTGCAGTCGGTCGGCGTCATGGGCGACGGCCGCACCTATGAGAACGTCATCGCCCTGCGGGCGGTGCAGACCGACGACTTCATGACCGCCGACTGGTCGCACCTGCCGTACGAGCTGCTGGCGCAGATCTCGACGCGGATCATCAACTAGCGTGCCGGGCGTCAATCGCGTGGTTTACGATATCAGCAGCAAGCCGCCGGCGACGATCGAGTGGGAGTGAGGGAAATGAAACACCAGTGTCCGCGCACCCATTGGTCCTTGATCTCGAACGCCTCAATTCACCCGCAAGAATAGAAAAAATTCAATCGACTCCCCGGTTTTCGCTTGACGATTGGCGGTTTGCTTATGACAGTGAAAAGGAACAAAGTTGCCGGACGGTTGCGTTGGCCGCTTCGCGGCTCAGACCGCAAGCAGCCAACTCCACAACCTCCAAACCGAAGAAATACCGATGGACACCATCACCATTGAAGTCTGGGACGCCACGGGGAACAAGAAACAACTGGTCGAAGTGCCGGTCGACGCGCCCGTGAACCGGGTGATTGCCGTCCTCATCGAACGGATGAACCTACCCCGACACAGTCCGGACGGGCAACTGATGAGCTACAAGTTCCATCACAAGGCCAGCGGCCGGCAACTCCTCGACGACCAGACTCTTGCTCAAGGCGGAAGTGCGCAATGGCGATGTCCTCCGGCTCCAGCCGGAAATCACCGCCGGGTTCGGTGGTTCGAGGACGGCCCCGGCCCTATAACTTTGCTCGAAGTGCGGCGGAGAGAACCTGTAGGTGGGCCGTAAACGCCCGTATTGCGGTACCCGCTGTTACTTATCCTCGGCGGCTCTTTGATCGCCGACTCGATTCAGGAATCCTAGCCGTGACCCAGCCCCTCCGGCTCGATCCCTTCGAGGACGAAGACCGTTTTGCTCGATTCCGCCTCATTAGTTGGTGGGACCAAGATAAGCTGGCCCGAGCTCGCGTGGTCGTCATCGGTGCCGGCGCTTTGGGCAACGAGATTCTCAAGAACCTGGCTCTGCTTGGGAATGGGCAACGTGTTCCTGGCCGACCTGGACGTAGTGGCCAACTCCAACCTTTCCCGCTCCGTGCTGTTCCGGGCGGCCGATTGCGGCCGGCCCAAGGTTGACGTTGCTGCCGAGCGAGCCTGCGACATCTATCCCGAGATGCGTGTCCGGCCTTTCCACGGTAATGTGGTCTACGATCTGGGACTGGGCGTCTTCCGCTGGGCGGATGTGATCCTGGGCGGGCTGGACAACCGCGAGGCCCGGGTCGCCATCAACCTGGCCGCCGCCCGAGCCGGCAAGGTCTGGATTGACGGCGCGATCGAGCGCCTGGACGGGGTGGCTCGCGTCTTCGACCCGGCCACGGGCCCTTGTTATGAATGCACCATGAGGCGCAGTGGACTGGAAGGTGCTGGCCACCCGCCGCAGTTGCGCCCTGCTGTCCCGCGAGGAGATGGTCCAGGGCAAAGTGCCAACCACCCCGACCACTGCCTCGGTCATCGCCGGTGTGCAGGTTCAGGAGGCCGTCAAGCTGTTGCATGGTTTGCCGGTCCTGACCGGCCAGGGTTTTGTCTTCGATGGCGTCAACCATCATAGCTACATCGTCCGCTACGAGCAAAAAGCCGACTGCTTGGCCCACGACCCCTATGATCCCATCGAGATCTTGCCCTGGAAGACAACGGAAACGACGGTCGGACAGTTGCTGGAGAAGGCACGATCGATCTTGGGGCCGTCAGCCGTCCTGGAAATGAACCAGGATCTGCTGTCCGGCCTCATTTGTTCAAGCTGCGGTGAGGAAGAAGCCCTGTACGGTTCGCTGGGAAAGGTGACCGAAGCGAAGGGACTCTGTCCGCGCTGCCAGGAACCACGCACACCCCGTCTGCTTCGAATCATCGACGGCAAGGACGCCGGCCTGCTGGATCGTGTCCTTGGCACAATCGGGGTGCCGGCCTGGGACATCTTGGGGGGACGAGTGGGGGAAAGTCAGCATTACTTTGAGTTCCAGGGAGACCGGGAAGCAGTTCTGCGAGGGCTGGCTCCATGAGTTCCAGAAAGAAGAACAAGCATTCGCCTCAAGGCCAGAATAACCTCTCGCGGCAGAAGGATGAGGCAGCGGAGCAAGCAAGCGGAGCCGCGAGCGGCTCGCTGGTTGGCTTGGCCGGAGTGAAGGATCCCGCACCACCCAGTCCACAAGGGGAGCTGAGCCGAATGAACGAAAGCCCAACAGCTGACAAGCCCGACGTCAACCAGTTGGCATCCGCCAACTTGCCTGCCGGTTCGTTCCCGGGGGGCCTGAAACCGGCCTATCGCATATTTTATGCCCCGGATCTGCACGCCCGCATCTGGCAGCATGCCCGCGAGAACCTGACCGTCGAGATCTGTGGGGTACTGGTCGGCTTGTGGGGAAAGGACGAGTCCGGCCCCTTTGTCACCATCACCGAGGCGATTCGCGGCGAGGCCGCCACCAACAAATTCGCTGAAGTTACCTTCACCCATGAAACCTGGGCCAAGATCAACCACGAGATGGACACTCGTTTCGGGAACCTGTCGATCGTCGGCTGGTATCACACGCACCCCGACTTCGGCATTTTTCTGTCCGACCGCGACGTGTTCATCCAGCAGCACTTCTTTTCGAACCCCGGCAACGTGGCTTACGTTATCGACCCGGTTCGGAAGACGGAAGGCACCTTCACCTGGCAGGGAGGCAAGCCGGTTCTGGCACCGCACTACTGGGTGGGGGACAAGGTCCAGATCGCCGGGGCCGGCACCTGCCTGGAAACCGAGTCTCAGCCAGCCCTTACAGCTGGCTCGACCGCCCCGACTCCGACTTCGCCCGCCTCGACTCAACCGGCATCGGACTGGACGCGGCATGTCGGATCGCTAACCCAGTTGCTGGCCTTTCTGAGTCTGTTCCTGCTCGGTTATCTCGTGGCATCGCGATTCAACGATTTGGACCGGGCCCGGCTGGAACAAGACTCCGTGGCACGAGCGGCGCTGCTGGTCGGGGTCAAGCCAGGTCTGGGCGAAGCCTTGGACCGCACACAGAACGAACTATACGGGCTGGCTCGCGAGGCCGAGTCGCTGGCCAAGGATCACCAGACATCGGCCGGGGACAGTATGACCGACCAGCAAAAGGAGCAATGGCAAACGCTCCGTTCCGGGCTCGCGGAGAGCCGGCGCCGCCTCGCCGAACTGCGTGCGGTGTATAGCCTGACTCCCGCCGAAACAGAGCGCATGCTTCACATGGCGGCGGTGTACCTGGCCAGCGCCAATGCCAACTCCGCAGGCCTGTCCCCGTCACAGCAGAATCAACTCCGTGAGAATTACGAGAAGTTGTTCCGGCAACTGGTTAAACAAGGCCTGGTCGAATTGCCGGAAGAACTGAAGCAGAGGGAAGCAAAGGAAAAGAAGGTAAGGGCGAGCATCGCCTCGGCCCTCGTCTTCTTTAGTTGCGCAGGCCAGCCCAATCCCTGGCAAATCGCCGGGTTGGCCAGCGGAGTGATCGAGGAGAAAAAATAGGCTTGCTCCCTCGACCGGAGCTGACCCCCCAGGAGTTGCCACGACGATGTCCACCGAGCCAATGCGTCTGACCGAGGACGATCTGTTTTCGCCCAAGGTCGAGGCTTACCTGGAAGAACAAGCGGTCCTGCGCCGGCCTATTCCGGAGATCGAGCCTCGACCCTTCCTGGCCCGCATTCTGCTGTCCAGCTATTTCTACCTGAGCGTGGCCAGTGCTCTTGGAGGCTTTTGCGCCTGGGCCATGCTGGAGCCGTTCATTGACGAGTTGCGAGAAGATCGCAGTTGGGCGCTTCTTATGCTCTTCCCAACCGTGGCGGGGATGGTCGGCCTGTTTCTCGGGACGGCCGAGGGACTGATGTGTCGCAATCCGCGTCGGGCCGCGCTGTGTGGGCTGATCGGCCTCGGAGTGGGATTCGGTGGAGGTCTGGTGGCGTTGTTCTTCGCCGCGATCATTTTCAGCATCATGCAAGGCTTGATGTTCAAGTTCTGGAAAAACCCTCAGAACGGCCAGATGCCGGATGGGTTGGCTTTGCTGATCTTGATGATGGGCCGGGCCTCAGCCTGGGCGGTGGCAGCAATCCCGGCCGGCCTGGGCCAGGGGTGCGCCTGCGCTTGCGCAAGGTGGCCCTCAACGGTCTGGTTGGAGCGGTGCTTGGTGGTCTGGTAGGAGGGCTGCTGTTCGACCCGATCTACATCGCCCTGAAAACGCCGGGCGACGCCTCCGTGAGCCGGGCCGTCGGCCTCACGGTCATCGGCTTCATGGTCGGCTTGTTTGTCAGCTTCGTCGAGCAATGGACCAAGACCGCCTGGGTGATGCTGCGAACCGGACCGTTGGCCGGCAAGCAGTTTATTCTCTACCACAATCCTACCGTGCTGGGCAGCTCGCCCAAGGCCGACATTTACCTGTTCAAGGACGCGGCCATCGAACCGCGCCACGCTCTGATCCACAACCGGGGAGGGCGCTTCGAGATCGAAGACTGCGAGACGCCCGATGGCACCTACGTCAACGGCATCCCGGTGCGGAGACAGTTGCTCCAATCGGGAGACCAGATCGTCCTTGGCAAAACCGTCCTTGAATTCGTGCTCAAGGACGCCTGAGCGTTTTCTGACTCGTGTTTTTTGTAGAGGAACCATGTGATGCCGATCCGTTTTGACTGTCCCAGCTGCGGCCGGAGCCTACAAGTTTCTGAGTCCAGCGCCGGCGAGCACGTGACATGTCCGAACTGCCGGAATAGTCTGACCGTCCCGGAAGACGTGGTGGACGCCGAGACCTTTGGCGACACCTCCGCGCCGAGCCCATCCGACTCCTCTCGGAGTTCCGAGCGAGAGGAAAATGATCGCCGGGAGATCATCGGACACGCGTCTAATGATCGCCGGCCCTGTCCGATGTGCGGTGAGATGATCCCGGTCGAGGCCGCCAAATGCCGGTTCTGCGGCGAGATCTTCGATCCCGAACTCCGCCGGATGGAGGAAAAGAAAAAGATTCCCTCAAGCGACGCCGACATGGGCACCGGCGAGTGGGTGCTAGTCATCCTTCCGTGTTCCTGGATCGGTTGCATTTTCGGGATCGTATGGATGCTCCAGGGCAAGCCCAAGGGCCCCAAGATGTTCGGCCTGTCGCTACTGTCCACCTTCATATGGAGCTGCATCCAGGTCGCGATCAAGGAGGCAGCGAATCGTTGACGCCCGGTTTGGAAGATGACCGGGTGACAAGGTGACGAGGTGACACAAGTGTCAAACTATATGGAATTGCCTGGAACAAGGTTCAAACGCAGCGTTGCAGTTTCTCACCTTGTCAACTTGTCATCTTCCCGAGCGGTGAGAAAGCTATGTCCATCATCGTGACCTGTCCATGTCGTGCCAGAGTGCGGTTGCCGGAAGAGCGCCTGGGTCAGCGCCTGCGCTGTCCCCGGTGCCAGACGGAATTCGTGGCCACGGCAGACGACCAGGTGATGTCTCTGCCCGTCAGCGAGGAATCTCAGGGCGTGGGCAGTTCCTGCCCGATCTGTCAGTCGCCGGTGGAGGAGGGCGACGTGACCCTTACCTGCCCAGACTGCCGGCAGGTCCATCACCGCGAGTGCTGGGCCGAGGTCGGCGGCTGCTCCACCTACGGCTGTCCCAAGGCCCCAGCGCTGGTCAAGGACCAGAGCGCCGCCGAGCCGCCTCGCTCGGCCTGGGGCGACACCAAGAAATGTCCCGAGTGCGCTGAAACGATCAAGGCCATCGCTCTGCGCTGCCGCTACTGCGGTGCCAATTTCGAGACCGTCGATCCCTTGACGGTTCGCGATCTGCGCAAGCGAGAACGCAAACGGGAAGACCGCCAGGGACTTCAGAAGGGCGTCTGGACCGTGTTCATCCTGAGCCTGATCGGCTGCCTGGCACCGATCATGTTTATCGTCAACCTGGCCTGGTTCCTGCCCCGCAGGGCCGAGATTGGCAAGTCTGGGCCGTTTTATGTCGTCCTGGGTTTCGCAGCGCTGACAATCACGGTAACATACAATGTGTTGATCTTGTTCTTTGCTCTATCCTCCGATCAGTGAGGTTCCCGTGAGTCAAGTCATGCCTTTGCTCGTGTCGGCCGGGCTGCGTGAGGACGGCTGCATCTGTCCTCACTGTGAGCAGGCGGTCCGTCAAGGGGAATCGTCAGCCGTCTGCCGGACCTGCGGGACGGTGCATCATGGCAGCTGTTGGGAGCAACAGGGCCAGTGTGGTTCCTACTCCTGCGCTCCGGCCCACGTTGACGTACCTGCTGACCGGAACGGTGCCTGGAAGATCTCGGCGGAAGAAATTGGCCACGCCGTCCCTTTGCCGGGACGAACCGCAACCTCGTCCCGTCCCGTTTGGACGTCCCCTTTGCCTCCGAGCCGGAATCGCCTGGCCCTGGCCGCTTTCCTGACCGCCCTGGCCGGCATCCCCTTTTTCGGCGCCTGTGACGGGAGCGGTCGCCATCCTGTTGGGCTGCCTGGCCCTTTCCCGCGTGCAGGCTGCCAAGCAACGCGGCATCGTTCTCTCCTCGGCCGCCATTCTCCTGGGCCTGGCGGATGTGGTCGTCTGGATCATTCTGCTGACCCGGATCAATTCCCCGGAGTCTCTGCCCATGGACCTTGCCGACCTTCAGGCCGACCCGGCCGCCCTGGAGGGCATGCCCCCTCACCTCAACCGGGCCATGCGGGCCTCCGTTCTGCTCGAAGTGGGTCGAGGAACCGTCGGCTCGGGCTGTATTCTGAACCAGGATGGGCGCAGGATTCTCCTGGTCACCAATCGCCACGTTGTCGATCCCGGCTTCGCCGATGGGGCGGTCAAGGAACCCCAGTTGGATCAACTCCCAGCCATTCAGGTGCATTTCGTGCTGGGGACAAAGGCCGAGGGTAAAGCGATCTGGATTGCACCGCACGGCATCGACCTGGCCCTGGTGCGCGTGGAAGGTGAATTCGAGGAGGCTCGGACTGCCCAGTGGAAAGCGAACCGTCTTGTGCACGTGGGCGATCAGGTCATTGCCATCGGCAGCCCGCTTCGGTTAGGGTGGACGGTGACCCAGGGAGTCGTGTCCCAGTTGCGGCGGCAGCACGCCCACGAGAAGGTGGTCCGCATCATTCAAACGCAGACTGCCCTCAATCCCGGCAACAGCGGTGGCGGCCTGTTCGACCGCGACGGCTTCCTGGTCGGCGTCAACACCTGGACCAACGACCGACGAATCAGCGAGGGGCTCGGTTTCGCTATCTCCCTGGACGCCCTGCTGGAACTGCATCCGCCCGGGCTCCAACCGCCAGGCCCTAATGGGGAAATACCATGAACACAGTCCGCTACCGCCGGCTCCAGGCCGATCACGACAGGCTGCTGAACTATGTCCGTCTCCATCCCCGCATCACGCTGGTCGCCACGGACGGAGACCCGCCGGAACGCTATCAGATCGACTACCGGATCCGCAGCCTGCGCATGGTCCACGACGAGCTGGTCGAGGTGAAGAACCACTTGGTGGAAATAACCCTGCCGGGCCACTACCCGCGCCTGCCGCCCCAATGCCGGATGTTGACTCCAATCTTTCACCCGAACATCGCTCCGCATGCCATCTGCGTCGGCGATCACTGGAGCGCCGGCGAACCGCTGTGGTCGCTGGTCGCCCGCATCGGCGAGATGATTGCTTATCAGTCGTACAACACCAAAAGCCCGCTCAACGGCGAGGCCGCCCGCTGGGTGGACAAGAACCTCGATCGACTGCCTCTCGACCAGGTCAGCCTGATGGTCGATGAGGAGCGCGAATCGCGGTCAAGCCACGTCCCCAGTGAATCGCCGCCAATCGCCGTCCCCCCTGCCCCCCCGGTCAATGTTTCTCCTTCGCTGTCACAACAGCGCATCGTGTGTCCGCAGTGCCAGGCCCCGCTCAAGGTTCCGGAGGGGCTGAACTTCAAGCGCATCCGCTGTCCGCGCTGTCAAACAATCATTACCTTGCCCGCACTATAGGGAACTTAGACCGGACACTCAGTGGCCGGAATTCATGTAGTCAAATCCGGCCACGGAGTGTCCGGTCTAAGTTTGCTATAGTGCCTCGGAGGTCTGCCAGAGTGAGTTCGGAAAAGCCTCCAACTCGATCCGGTCACGGCGCAAGCGAGATTGCCCTCTGGCATCACCGGCAAATGCTCCTGGTCTCGGCAGGCATTGTCGTCCTTTCTTTCCTGCTGGAGGTGCGGCCCGACCAGCGGGTGACCCCTCGTGGCTTGCCGGATTTCCCAATCCCCGAAACGTGTGCATCCCGTTCTCTCTTCGGTGCGAAGTGTCCCGGCTGCGGCCTGACGCGCAGTTTCATACATTTAGCTCGCGCAGACTCGCGCGCATCGCTGGCAATTCATCGCGTCGGCTGGCTCCTGGCCCTAGCCGTGCTTATCCAGTTTCCCTATCGTCTCTTCTCGCTCAAAGGGGGTGAAGCGTCGGCCGGCATGCGCTTCGTCGTTCGCTGGTTTGGTTATTTCCTATTGGTCATGCTCCTGGGCAACTGGGTCTTGGACATGGTTGTCTTTGGTTCTTGATGGCCGCACTGGCTGGGGATGCGGTGCTGCCGCGGACATCGACGCGGAACATCAATAGCGAGCGCGGCGTCAATCGGGTGGTTCACGACATCAGCAGCAAACCGCTGGCGACGATTGAATGGGAGTGATCAAAATGCAACACTGGTGTCCGAAGTGCAGCGTTGTCCTTGAGGAAATAAGGGAGTCGGACACTCTCCGATTTAGGTGTTCTTGCTGCAACAAAGCATACGAAATCGCAACGGACGATCTCGGTCAGATAACTCGTGAAGAGGTTGGCCCTGAACCTCCAAGCGTTTTGGATGCGTCTCCGGAACCTTCGATGCCACGTTGGCGTCATGCCCTGAGATATGCAGTCCTAACTCTAGTAGTTACCGTTTTGGGAGGTTGGTTTTTTGTCCTTTTTGGAATTTGGGCAATTATCTACTTTGGCCTTGCGATTGGGGTAATTTATCAATTGATTCGTCTGGTAATCCAGAGCGATTTTCCCGCTATCTCGAAAGGCAAGCGGTTACGATTGGCTTTTTGTTGGGGAGGTCTCGGCTGTATCTTGTTCTTGCTCCGGCTATATTTCGGGGGCGGCACGGTCTACATCGATAATTTTAGTCGGCAGGATTTGAGCGTTGAGGTGGACGGGGATCTATGGATAACGTCCCGAACGGGCAGCAATCTCGAACGACCCCTGCACTGGGGGCATCATGAAATCCTAGTCCGCGACGCGAAAGGAAAACAAGTCGATCGATTCAACGTTGAGATTGCCCGAGATAGTAAGTACATCCTCAACCTCTTGGGTGCTCAGACATACTACAAAGGATATGTTCAGTACTCATGGTTCGCGATCCAAGAAGCGCCTGAGGAAATTCGAGAGCATTGGATTGCAGCCGATGTTGACTATTTGTTCGTCCAACCCCCAGACTCAATCACGGTTGAGGTTAGTGGGAAAGGTCCGGCGTATACCAGCGCACGTAAATCGTATATTTTGCGGGGACAAAAGCCATCCTTTCTTGAAGACTCAAAAGCAAGACAATAGTAGTTTGCCTGGAATCGAATGAAACGGGAAGCCGAGACAGTTATGATCGAACTTACCGAACAACAAGTGCAGGCGTTGGAGCAAGACGACGCCACTCCACCGTGCGTCGTAAATCCACGAACTAAGGAGACCTTTGTCTTGCTCCGCGTCGACGAATACGAACGCCTCAAGGATGAGGAGTACGACGACAGCCCTTGGACAAGGGAGGAGTTGGAGGCATTGGCCTGGGAGAGGGTCAAGCACCACGAATGGGATGAATACGATAATCTGCCGGAGCCGACGCAGAAGAGGAATAAACCGAGATGAAATTCACCAAGATGCAAGGCGCAGGCAACGACTACGTTTATGTCGATTGCTTCCGCGAAAAACCGCCTGCAGACCCCGCCAAACTGAGCATCGCCATCAGCGATCGGCATTTTGGCGTCGGCGGCGATGGGCTAATTCTTATCTGTCCCTCCGAAAAAGCCGATGCGCGGATGCGCATGTTCAATAACGACGGCTCCGAAGCCGAGATGTGCGGCAACGGCTTGCGTTGTGTTGCCAAATATGTCTACGATCACGGTATTGCCAAGAAAGAACGACTAAACCTGGAAACGGGGCGCGGCATTCTTGCGGTCGATCTCGAAGTCAGCAACGGCAAAGCGCAGCGAGTGAAGGTCAACATGGGCGAGCCGATCTTGCAAGGCGATCGCATCCCGACCACCTTGCCCGGTAATCCTCCCACCCATGTGCCTTTGACGATCGGCGACACGACGCTGAAGGTGACGTGCGTTTCGATGGGCAATCCCCATTGCATTACTTTTGTCGATAATATCACCGACTCTCTCGTTCTCGGCATCGGGCCGAAAATCGAGAAGCATCCCGCGTTTCCTCGTCGAACCAACGTCGAGTTCATCAAAGTCAATTCACGCTCGGATGTCAATATGCGAGTCTGGGAGCGCGGCAGCGGCGAGACGTTGGCATGCGGAACCGGTGCATGTGCAGTGTGTGTTGCCGGGGTGTTGACCGGGCTTACCGACCGACGCATCGTGGTCCATCTGCTGGGCGGCGATCTTGAGTTGGAGTGGTCGGAGCACGATAATCATGTCTACATGACCGGCCCGGCGGTGGAGGTTTTTAGCGGCGAGTGGCTCGGGAGATGACAAGGCGACAAGGTGACAAGGTGACAAGGTGACAAGGTGACAAGGTGACAAGGTGACACAGTAGTTGCAAATTTCTTGTTGGTCGAGGTTTTGGGCATGAAAAACGCATGGTTAGTCTTGATAAGGACTTACGATCTCTTAACAGGAGGTTACCATGCGTTTCATTCATTCTCGCTATTACGCGCGGCAATTACAAGATCGAACGACCGACTTGTTACTACGCCGCCTCCAACTGCCCGATTACTCCTCACACTGTACTGCAACCACTTTGATCCGCTCCTTATTGCTGGCCGCAGTCGCTGCGGTTTCCATTGCGGCCGTTGTCACCCTGCGTTCCCGAAGACCCTCGCGCGAAACCTTGCGCAAGGCCGCATTAGCGACGTTGCCGGACTACGAGCACCTCCAACGTCTCATTCCCGAGTTGCTCCGTGCCGACTTGCCCCGTCGGATCCGTCGGCTGGCTCGCCGACAACGAGGTTCCAAGAAGCGTCGACGCTTTCCGATTGCCATCGACCTGCATGGCAAGGTCTATTACAAACGCAACCAGTCGCCGCCCGAACATGCCCGCAAGGGCAAACGGGTCGGAGGCACCAACTATGGCCATTGCTATGGCACCGCTTCCTTGTTGTTGAAGGGACAGTATTACATCATCGCTCTGACTCCTTATCAACCCCGCGAAGCTCTGGTCGAGGTTGTCAAACGACTGCTCCGTCAGACCCAAAAATGCGGTTTTTCCCCGAAATTCGTACTGTGCGACCGAGCCTTCTGGTCCGTCGCGGTGTTCCGGTATCTCAAACACGCTCACTATCCCTTCCTAACACCGGTGCTGTCGCGTGGCAAGAAGATCGATGCGCCAGGCGGTCCCACAGGAACGCGAATTTTCTTCTACGATCACCCCCGTGGCCGCTACGCCTACCGCATGGAAAATCGAAAACGTCAGGGGGTTTGGCTGACCATCGTGGTCAGCTGCCATAATCGCGGTGGTCGGAAAGACCAACACGGTCGGTATGCTTGGGTCTATGCCATATGGGGCATGGCGATTTCAACCATTCAAGGCGTGGAGGAGTGTTACCGCCATCGCTTCCGGATCGAGTCGAGCTATCGATTGATGGAGGAAGCACGGGGACGAACCAGCAGTCGCAATGAAGGCTTGCGCTTGTGGTATATTGTGCTGGCAGCGTTGATGGTGAATGCCTGGCTGGCCTTACGTTGGGAAATATCCCGTCAGAGATTGAAAGGAACCCACGACTGGTGTTGGCTAAACCACATGGTGAAACTGTGCGCGTCACTGCTGGCGCAAGAAACGGACGACGAACCGAGAGGGACGCCCTCAATGCATGTGCCACTGCTACAATGACTTAAGGTGAAACGGGCGAAGTCGCAAGTTTTGCAACTACTGTGACAAGGTGACAATCATTGGGCATATCTATGAATATTGATGTTAGACACGCTAGCGGATCGATGGGTCGGTGCATTTTGTCACCCCGTCACCTTGTCACCTTGTCACCTTGTCATCTCCCTTGTCACCTTGTCACCTTGTCACCTTGTCATCTCCCTTGTCACCTTGTCACCTTGTCACCTTGTCATCTCCCGAGCAGGTCACCTTATCATTTCCGATGAATCACCCTATCATTCAACTCGGCCGTTTTCTCTATCACCCGACAACACTCTACGTTGCTGCCTGGACGCTCGCTTTGAGCATGGGGGCCGGGCGCTGGCTCAACGCCCGATTCGGTTTTGAAAAGCCGGAGCGGATGGATGGCAATCATGGACACACAACCATCGATTTCGGCGCTCAATGGCTGATGGGGCGGATGATAACCAGCGGACATGGCCAGGAACTCTATCAATTGAACGTGGCACGCGAAGTAGCATACGCTGCCTATTGCAGCGAACCTAACTCCCGCGAGCAGGGTATCGAGGATGCCGATGGAATAATCGGCCATTTCCTTCGGCCGGAAGGAGGAGATGAGATTGGCGGAATGCTTTATCCGCCCGTCCAGGCGCTGATGATGGCACCCTTCGCCCTGGGCGATCATCCGCAACGCTCGTATTTCGTCATCCAATGGGTAATGCTCGGTTATTGCTTTCTGGGTGGGCTCGGCATTCGGATCTTGTCGCGCGGTCGAATATGGTGGCCGCTCGGGTCGGCCCTGATTCTCGCATTTCCAGGCTGCAAGGGTGGTATCGACCTTGGACAAAACAGCACGATGACGCTCATGATCCTGATCTGGGGCTGGGCGATGATCGTACACGGGTACTCGATTGTCGGAGGTATCATCTGGGGCCTGCTCGCCTTCAAACCGGTATGGGCGGCTTCCTTCATACTCGCCTTGATGGTTCTGCGGCAGTGGCGAGCTGCAATGGCGATGGCGGCGATGGGCGCATTCATGGTTTTGTTGACCCTCCCATTCGTGGGGATTCACAGCTGGGTACACTGGTTCAAAATCGGTCAGCTTGGAGCGGCAGATTACAATGTCGATCCCAACTGGATTCCATTGAGCAGAGATCTTCTCGGCATGCCGCGCAGACTCTTCATCGATTTTCATTTGCCGTATGGGCAGCGCGATAATCTGCTGGCACGCGCGCTGTCCGTAGCTCTTTGGCTGGTAGTCTTCGAGTTGACGATCCGAATCTTTTACCTTCGTCGAGATAGGTCGATCCCGCTGATTGGCCCCGTCCCCGCGTTTGTGTTCTTCGCGGCCTGGATGTGTACGTATCACTTCATGTATTACGATTCGCTGATCGCCTTGTTCCCGCTCGTGGTGTTATTGGCCGACCCACGACCGTTCTTGCAGCGAACCCGGCTGAAGGTGGGCAATGACCGCGACCCAGCCACGTCGTTGCGGCCGCGCACGTTTATTTATCTCAATTCGTTTGTATTAACCCTGCTTGGAATGATCTTGTTTCACGAAAACATCGTGCGGCATTTGAATCTGGAAGCAACCGTGATCGCCAGGCCCCATACCACGACGAACGCCTCGCCCGATGGGATGATCGAAACGCCGCCCCGTCTGGAGATCGGCACCAGCGACAGGTATCCCTGGGAGACAGGCGCGATCATTATTTTGTGGATGTGGTGCGGAGGGATGGTATTGTGGACCAGAGCAGCCCCGCCGCGCGACCCACATCTATAGAGGCCGGTTCGTCTAGTCATAATCATAATCGTAATTCGGTATCATTCAGGAATTATGATTATGATTACGATTACGATTATGATTGGTTAAAACGGCTCGCCAAGGTTGCATGCTTCGCGGAGCAGCCCTCCGATTTGACGTGTCTTTCACTCTTTCCCCAGATACGCATCAAATCCTTTGGATCGAATTATTTCTTCCCCCTTCTCCTTCAACTGCACGATCAATGTCTCGGCTTGCAACTTCCCTAACAGGGCGATCGCCTTTTCCGGTGGCAGGATGCTCGCAGGCTTCGTGAGGCAATCGGCAAGAATCCCGCGCCGGGCGATCACGGTTACGCTTCTTCGACCCGTCAAGCCGATGCCAGTTTTGGGATCGACGAGATGCGAATAGCGAACCCCAGCGATCTCGACGAATTGTTCCGCGTCGCCCGACGTGGAAACCGCTGCATTCTTGAGCTGTAAAATTCGCCGCTCGGACTTCCTCGTCAACTTCCCGATCTCGATGCGCCAGGCTTGCTTGCCGGGTGGAGGGTCGCCCACGGCGATGTCGCCGGAGGCCGCAACCATGGCCCTGGTAATGCCGAACTTCGCTAACACATCCAGTCCCTCATCCGCGGCGTAACCCTTGGCGATACCGCCGAGATCGATTTGCATTCCCGGTATCAAAAGCTTCACGGTTTGATTTTGCACATCGAGTTCCAGGTTCCTGTAGCCGACCTTTTTCAGCGCTTCGGCGAGTAATTTCGGATCGGGGAGTTTTTCGGTTTTACGGGCGATGCGCCAAAGTTTCACGACGGGGCCAACCGTCACATCGAACGCTCCGTCCGATAATTCAGAAATCTCGCGACCTTTTGCCAGAACCGTGAAGAGTTCCTTGCTAACCTTGGCCGGCTCACCCGCAGTGAGTGCGTTCTTCTTACATAGTTGCATCACCTCGCTGGCCGGGTTGTAATCGCTCATGATCCTGTTGAGTTCCTCGACTCGCTCGAAAACCGCCTTGCTTGCCTTCTCGGCGGTCGACTTGTCGGGCGCATAAAAGACCAAGCCAAATGTCGTACCCAGGTGCGGCTCGGAAAACTCAAACCGCGTCAAAGCGGGCTCATCGGCATTGGCAGTACCCGCAAGACCGGCTAGCATAAATAGAAGGGGACATTTCATGGACGGGTTCCTGCACGAGGAAAATGACTTTTTTGTTGACAATACCCATTCTGTCAGAGAATCTATCTAAAATGAATCGCACCTTTTGCTGTTTCGCATTTTACTCCCTTCAAGGGTTACTATTGGCTTCGAGTCAGGTGATTTCCGCCGATCCCGGGATCGCAAAACCGAAAACCGCCCATAAGGACTACACCGAAAAACTCTCTGGAACCGATGTGAAATTCGACATGATCGCCATTCCAGGCGGCGAATTCATCATGGGCAGTCCGGACTCGGAAAAAGGCCGAAGAGAGAACGAGGGGCCTCAACACAAAGTTAAGATTCGCCCTTTCTGGATGGGAAAGTTCGAAGTGACATGGGATGAGTTTCGCCCGTTTCTGAAAACCGGCATCCAACTGCAAGAAGGCGTCATCAAGAAAGCCGATGTCGACGGGATGACTTATCCGACCAAACCGTTTGTGCCGGCGGACTACGGTCACGGCTACGAAGGGAAGCCGGCCATCACCATGACGCATCACTGTGCGATGGAATATTGTCGCTGGCTTTCGGCCAAGACGGGGAAGAAGTATAGGCTGCCGACCAAGGCCGAATGGGAGTATGCTGCTCGGGCGGGCACGACCACTGCGTACTTCTTCGGCGATGATCCGGCGAAGTTGAAAGATTATGCCTGGATCAAGGAAAACTCCGCCGATGCGGACCACGATGACGGCACAACCCATAAAGGGGGGTTGAAGAAGCCCAATCCGTGGGGATTATACGACATCTACGGCAACGTCATGGAATGGACCCTCGACCAGTACGACAAGAACGCCTACGCGCGCTATTCGAAAAACGCTTTGACCGATTCGCCCGTGATTGTCCCAACGGCAGACAAGTGGGCGCATGTCTGTCGGGGCGGCCATTTCCGAGATGAGCCGGCGGCCTGTCGAAGTGCGTTTCGGATATCGTCGAATCCCAAGTGGATGCGGCACGATCCCCAGGAGCCTCGAAGTATCTGGTGGCTGACGAAATACGATATTGTTGGTTTGCGTTTGGTTTGTCCAGTTGAAGAGCAGACGGAACTGAAGACCTTGAAGTCCAAGGTCACCAAGCAAAGCAACGATGATTTGGACGATTGATCTGGCAATCGTCCCTGGCATCGCTCGACCCGTAAGCGCACAACCGAGGGTTGCGTTCTTTTGCCTCTTTCTCTCTCAAGGAGCCTCTCCGTGAACAACGAATCTCAAGGTGTTTTGTATTCCGCCAATCGGCGCGAATTTATTGCCGCAGGCACTGTGACCGCAGCTGCGGCTCTTTTATCTCCCGGCGGCGTGTTCGCTGCGGGAGATGAGGCTATCCGCGTCGGCCTGATCGGCTGCGGCGGTCGCGGCAGCGGCGCTGCCAAGGACTGTCTGACTGCCGACAAGGGCGTCAAACTGGTCGCAGTGGCGGATGCCTTCGACGACCGCGCCAGGGCGCAGTCAACGGCCTGAAGAAAAACAAACAGGTCGGCGGTCAGGTTGATGTGAAGCCCGAAGCAGTCTTCGTCGGTCTGGATGCTTATCAGAAACTCCTCAATTCCGGACTCGTCGATATGGTGATCCTGGCGACGCCGCCGGGATTCCGACCCTTCCATCTCGAAGCCGCGATCAAAGCCAACAAGCACGTCTTTTGTGAAAAACCCGTGGCGGTCGATGGTCCGGGTATCCGCAAGGTTTATGAAGTGTACGAAGAAGCCCTCAAAAAGAAACGAGTGATCGTCGCCGGCACTCAACGCCGACATCAGAAAGGCTACCAGGAAACACTCAAGGCCGTAAAAGACGGGGCGATCGGCGACATCGTGGCCGCACGGTGTTCGTGGAACGGCGACGGCATCTGGTTCAACAAACGCGCCGAAGGGATGACCGACGTCGTTTATCAACTCAGGAATTGGTATCACTTCGTTTGGCTATGCGGCGACCAGATCACGGAACAACACGTCCACAATCTCGACGTGATCAACTGGGCGATGGGAACTCATCCCATTCGCGCCACCGGCATCGGCGGACGATCCTCAGCACGTCCGGGCGGCGCTACCCCCGATGTCAACGTATTCGGTCACATCTTCGACCATTTCGCGGTCGAATACGATTACCCCAACGGCGTGAGGATGTTCAGCTACTGCCGGCACTTCCCAAATACACCCAGCGATGTCTCCGAGATGTTGATCGGGACCAAGGGTGTGTGCAAGGTCAACGAATATAACATTAACCGCAAGCGCGTCGGCGAAGATAATGAGAATCCCTACGTGCAGGAACACATCGACTTAATTCAGGCGATTCGAAGCGGCAAGGAACTCAACGAACTGAAGAATGTTGCCGACAGCACGATGACTGCAATCCTGGGTCGGATGGCGACCTACACCGGGCAGGTGATCAAGTGGGAAGATGCGGTCGCCTCGAAAGACGAGACGATGCCGAAGAATTTGACGTTCGATACCCCCTTGAAGACGCCTCCGGTGGCCGTGCCGGGGACGACGAAGTTTGTTTAGGGCGTGGTCAAGCCTTATTTTTGGGGTGATGTCGAATCGGTCGCTGGTCTTTACCTTGAAGAGGTTGGATACCCAAAGCCCAGGGTCGCCGTACTCGGCACACCATGGGTCAAGGGTCGGCATCCCCTCCCAGTTGAACCGCGAAGCGATTGTACAACGCGGGATGCTTTCCATAACCGCTTCGCGGTACATCGACCAACACACCCTGGAAGTTCAACACATTGGCGACCGCATCGTATTACCTTGCCGCGCACAACCCCGCACCAAGCGATTTACCATACGCCAAGGCCAGCATACAACAAAGGCCCAAACGATAGAATTCATAAGGCGAAACCCTAAGCTGCCAGAGAGATCGTCAATAAGCCCGAGTTCATATAGAATTATTTGCGGAAACATAAGAATATAGAAAACTATATTTAGGATTGGCAAGAATTGCTCAGGACCAAACAGACTCAAGCCAAAAGTAATTATTTCCAGCATTGGACAGGCACATAGATTGAATATCATCAATATGATGATCGTCAATTTCACGCTCGGTTGGTTCATGACCTAAGTTCCTCATCGAACGTCTTGCAAATCGCAGATTACTTGAGAAGTTTAGATGTCCATTGAGTGGACCCCAATAACCCGCGGGGGCGACCCCGGCATTGGGTATCCAACCTATTCGAAGTAAAGATACCCCTATTCCCAGACTCAAGATCATATACCCCAATTTCTAGCCTTGACGACACTTCAGAGATACTCTCGAAGTGTTCCGACCTGCATTTCAAAGCGAACGCAGAAACATCAACAAGTTCGCCAGTTCATCGCTGGACAATTCCTTTTTGATTTGATGCCGATGCTTGGTGAACACCTCTTCCAGTGCGCCGGCACGGTTGTCGTGGAAATACGGCCCGCCGTGGCCGACGCCGCGCAGCGATGGCGGATTATACGACCGATGATCCAGTTCATCGGCCAGTCCTACATCGTACGTTCCCGCCGATGTGTATAGTGGCGGCACATGACAGGTGCTGCATCCGAGTCGGGCGAAGAGTTCATTGCCCTTGCCGATGGCATCCTTGGTCGTCGGCGTCTGAGGGGCCAGCGGAGGAGGCGGCGACAAAGTCCGCAGGAATGCCTCCAGGTCTTGCACCTCATCATCCTTGGATTTTGCCCCACGCATCGTGACCGCAAGGGATTTCCTTACCTGCTCCTTGAGATCACTCACACCCCCATTCCAGGCCCAGGGCGCGGTTTCGTTGACACCCAAAAGACTCAGCACCCGCTTGGGTGTACCAAAAGTTCCATCGCTCAGGTTGTCGTTCAAGAGGCCGTTGGTGTGGCCATCCACATGACAACTGTTACAACTCAGCCAGCCTTCGAGCGATTTGCCGGCATCGTAAAACAGCAATTCGCCGCGCTCGCTTGGCATCAACTTTGGCCGCTTGCCCAGGGAGATTTCTGCGGTCTTCACTTTCCGTTTGAAATCGATGACCGTGATGCTATCGGCGAAAGTATTGGCGATGAAGGCCCGCTCACCGGCGCTGTCGAGGATCACGGCCGTGGGCCGGCGGCCCACTTCCAAGTAGCTCCAGTCTTTCTTTTCGGTCCCGATTGCAACTTCACCGACTCCGGCAAGAGTCACAATGATCCTGCCATCGCCGGCAACCGCGACGGCGGCAGGATCACCGGTTCCATGATCGGGCTCTCCCAGAGGAAAGAGCCGGCTACCGGTAAGCAAGTCGGCATCGGGCTTCAACAGGGCAGCACGCGATAGCGAACGCAGGTAGTTAACCATCAGATTGCCCCAGTGGATGTCTGGATGACTGGTGTGGGCGTTGGCATGTAAGACCTGGTGGGTCAGGAACAGCTTTTCTCCATCGCCACTCCACGCCAGTCCGCGAATTTGATGACCGGGCAATGTTCTTACCGAGTCAACCATCCCCTTGACCACATCCACGACCGCGAGCTTTCCTCCAAACGCATCGGCGACGATCACCTTGTCGGTCTTTGGTATGGGGAGCTGTAAACGGGGAGCGAAGGGTAATTCGATCGAATGCTTGATTGCAGGCCTTTTCTCATCCTGGTCTTTGCGGATGAAATCAACGACGGTCAGTTTCCTGGCCCACAGCGACGTTACCAGACATTGCCGGCCATCTGCTGCCATGCGCACGCTGACCGGCGAATTTGGGACAGACAACCTGGCTGCGATGCGGAGATTCGGGCCGGTGCGCAAGAACGAGCAACTCGTTCGATTGTTCATCAACCACCAGCAGGCGTTTTTCATCCGGCATCAAGCACATGTCGGCGAGCTTTCGGCCCACCGAAGTCTCGGCGACGAGCCGGCCCTTGCCGACATCGATGGTCGTGATTGTCCCAGCGGTACGGTTGGCCACGAAAAGCGTTTGGCCACCATCGGCGAGGGCCAGAGCCACCGGGCGTCGTAGACGCTCGGCCAATGGTTCCTTTTCGTTGGGAAGCCCATCCGTCGAAGGCGTCGACCCAATCAAAAAGGCACAACCCACGAGGATCGCGACGAAATATGCCCAGCGGTGGAAGGATTGCAAACGCACGATCAGCTCCTTTATCGCCTGATTCCCGACCGCAGGATTTCCAAAGCCTTCACCAGTTGTACGTCCTCGGGTGGAGACCCTTTGGCGGGGGCATCGGGCGACATCTGCTGATTGTGCCACACCAATAGGGACATAGATTTTTCCCGACCCAGCGGAACGACGTGATCCGGCGAGACGGGTTTCCAGACAGCCCTTTGCGCATCCTTGCCGGCGACCGCTCGCTCGAGCCGGCCTGTAGGAAGTTTCATCCCGCCCAGATCGTCGGGTAGAAGAAATAGTGTGGTCACAACACCATCGCCTTCACTTGCAGTGCCGACGACGACGGCCCGGTGGTTGTCTTTGAGCGCAGCTGCGATGAACTCGGCCGATCCGCGTGAGAACTCGTTAACCAAAACCACGAGCGGAATGTCCCGCAAGATACAATCCCGATCGGCGCGGAAATCTTTGATTCGTCCCTTGTTGTCGTGGAGCCTCCACATCAGGCCGCCGTCGAGCAACTCATCCGCCGTCAATGCTGCCGATTGGACGTCGTCGCCGAGGTTGCCGCGCAGATCGAGCACCAGGCCCTTCGCACCGTCTTCGAGTAGGTTTTTTTCGATTTTGCGAAGCTCGCCCGGCGTGCTGGGCAGAACGCCTGCAAGTCTGACATAAGCGATCGGCTCCCCGGTGTCGACCCGATACTGCCAGCGATCTTCTGCCGAGCGCCGGAAGCCAACCACCGTCTCAAACGGCACCGGCCCCCGGGTGACCTTGAGCACACGGGCCTCTTTCTCGCCAGGCTGTTGAACCTTCATCATGACGGCAGTACCTTCCAGACCGCGCAGCCTTTGCACGGCATCGACCAATTTCATGTCCTTGGTGTTGACGCCATCGATTTCCATGATTAGATCACCCGATCTTCCACCCGCTTTTCGCAATGGGCCACGTAGCAAGGCGATGACGATTTGCGGCCGAGCCTCCTTTGCGTCGAATTTGAGTTGAATACCGGTACCGACGTAGCGGTTGGCAGCAGACTGGTCGAGTACACGAGCCTCAGCTGCCGGGATGAGATCGACGTGTCCAGGCAGGCGCTGCAAAAGCCCTTGAATAAATTGGGTCTGGAGCCGAGTTGACGCGGTGTTGGGCTGGCCCTCGAACTTCGGCCAACTCTCTTTCAAGAAAGCAAGGTATTGTTCCCCGGTCGAAAGGCCTGAAACTCGCCGACTCAGGTCGGCCGGGGGCTTAACGCCAGCGTGAAGGTAGAGAGCCTTGACGCCGCCCAGAAACATTTCCTGGAGTGTCGGCGGATCGATGTGGTGATCCATTACCAGAGTGGTGATCTTCTGGAAACGGTCGAAGCATAACTGCGCTGTGTCGAGCTTGGCGGGTTCGTCAGCGGAAGAATCCGCCGACAACACGAGGAACAGCATCAGCGAGCCGACGATTCGTGGATAATGCGGCATGGTTGCAATCCTCAAATCTATAGAGGGGATAATAGAAAAATGCGGGTCTGCGCAGGATTCAAGTAAACGGTCACTTTCGCAGATCCAGCTTTGTAGGGCCAACTAATCCGTGGTGTTCGGAGTAGCATGGCCAGCGGCGCGCTGTTTTCGGTTAGCAGAACCCCTTCGCTCGGCGGTAGTTATTCGATAATGCTTGTCAAATGACATAGGACTACCGTCAAGGTTATCATCGTTATCCGAAGCGGTGAAGCTCAATCGTTCGGTCGCTGCCTGCAGACGTTAGAACGCCATTGTTGTGGTTTTGGGTCATCTGTGTTGTTTTACTATAACGCAGGCTGATCGCACCTGGCAACACTTTAGCCTTGCTGCAGAATCCGTTTCGGGGAAACTTTCCAGAGTCGATGGGCGCATTTGTGCCAAACGTCGGCATTGCGCCCGCCAGACCATTGACGCTGTGATGGTTTCCTGGACTCGCTGTTGACCTTGACCGACGGTTCTGAGACAGTAAATTCACATTTGCTTGAATAACACGGCATGGTCGCCAAACCAAGTGCAGGGATTGCCAGTCCTTTGCTCAGAGTAGCCACCATGATCCGAAGCGCCGTTCTCCGGGGCCTCGACGTTTTTCCTGTCGAAATCGAAGTGGGCTTAAACCGAACTCGTGACAGTTTTTGCATCTTTGGATTGGGGCGAAAGGAGGTTCAAGAAAGCAGACACCGCCTCCAAAACGCCCTGCAGGCTAGTGGTTACCATTGGCCGGAAGGAGCGATCACTATCAACTTGGACCCCGCCGATGTCCCGAAGAGCGGAACAAGTTTGGATTGGGTTGGGTCGCATAAACAAGAAGCCCTCTGGGGAAGCGCCAGAGGGCTAAGTTATTCGATCTGTGTTTAGCGTTCTCAGCCTTAAACGCTCGCAACATAACTGTTGGTGACGTTAAACGTGCCGATGTTGTAGACCTCACCGTACCCGGGAACCTCGTCCGTATTCCCGGAAATGGATGACTGTTGCACTGTCATGGTACCTCCATTGGCGATGCCTCCGCCAACATATGCCTGGTTGCCGTTCAGGCTGGCATTGCTGATGTACACAGTGCCGGTAGCATAGTTAATGATGCCGCCGCCATCCTGCGCACCGTTGTTTGTGATGGACCCATTGGTGAACGTCAGCGAGCCTGCATTGGCGATCGCGCCGCCGTCGAAGGCCGCGTTGCCGTTGAACGAGATGTTGCTGATGGTCACTGTGCCGCCCGCGATGTTCATACCGCCGCCAACACCGGTTGGTACAGTGTTGTCGTCAACGCTGGCGTTACTCAAATTCAGTGTGCCGCCGTTGATGTTGAAGCCACCGCCGCCATTAATGGCTGAATTGTTGTTGATCTGGGCATTGCTTACGGTCAAATTGCCGTTGCTATAGAACCCGCCGCCCCATAGTGCACTGTTTTGGTCCACGTTGCCGTTGCTGAACGTCACCGTCGAACCGCTCTGCACGAAGATGCCGCCGCCATTTGTTGGCGCCGAGTTATCGCTCACATTGCTGTTGGTGATGCTTCCCGACGAATTGGCAGCGAAGTACAACGCGCCGCCAGACCCGCTTGTTGTTTTGTTTTGTGTGAAGTTGTCGCTATTGGCTTTGAAGGAGACTCCCGCTGCGATGTAAACGCCTCCACCGTCGTGAACAGCGGTATTCCCGGAGAGAGTGCTGTCGACAAGCGTCAATGCTGAGCCGACATCGCTGTCGATGGCACCGCCCGTATTCAAGGTGCTGTTATTCGTGAAAGTGCTGGACGAGATGGTCGCGCTTGCGGAACTGTAAATGCCGCCGCCGCCGGATCCGCTGCTCTGGGCGGAATTATTCGTGAAGGTGCTGGACGAGACTGCAAGCGATCCGAAGCTGGCGATGCCGCCTCCCGTGCTCGCGGCGACGTTACCGGTGAAGCTGGAGCTGTTGACCGTCAAGTTCCCACTATTTTCGATACCACCACCACCGCCCAAGTCGACATTGCCACTCGAGAACGAGCTGCTGGAAACCGTGAGGGTGCCGGCATTGGCGATGCCGCCGCCGCCAAACGCGCTATCCTTGCTGAAGCTGCTGTTCGAGACAGTTGCCTTGCCGGACAGGACATTGATTCCACCGCCGTACCCGGCACCCGCGCTGTCGTTGGTGAAGGTGCTGTTGGCAACGGTCAAGGTGCCCGAACTTTGAATGCCGGCACCATCGACCGCGCTGTTGCCATTAAAAGCGCTGTTGTTGATATTCGCCGTTGCGCCGCCTTCATTGTCGATGCCGCCCCCCCCGTTGGCTCCGGTGTTATTCGAGAAAGTGCTGCCGGAGACATTGACGGTTCCGAAGTTATCGATGCCGCCACCTTCGACACCGAAGTTTGAGGAAAAGGTGCTGCCGGTCACATTCAAAGTGCCGAAATTCAGGACGCCGCCGCCGTGGCCCGAATTATCCTGGTTCGCCGGCCCGGTGCCGTTTGCAATTTTTACATCTTTCAGGTTTAGCGTGTGACCAGCTGCCACTTCCAGGACACGGGATGTATTGTTGCCGCTGATCTCGATGTCCGATCCGCCCTGCGACACAATCGTCAAGTTCTTGTTGATCAGCAGTTCGCCCTGCGTAAGAACGATTCCAGTCGATTGCAGTTTGCTGGACAGCACAATGGTATCGCCATTGCTGGCATGGCCGATGTCGTACCGCAGTGTACCAGCTTGCGACGCACTGTCGGCACTACTGGTAACCAGCCAGGTGGAGGGAACCGTTCGTTCCTCGAGGAATTCCAAGTTGAGGCACCGGTGCCCCTTGTTTAGGGGCGACTTCTGGTTGGTTTTTCGAGAAGTTCGCGAATGAAGCCATTTTGAAATCGATACGAGCATGCTAGACCTCGACCTTTTCTTTGAGGGGGTGGTAATTATCGAGTCGGGACTTCCCTGGTCTGGCGAGGGAAAACACTTGCCCTCGGCATGAGATAATCTGAAAATGGACGCTGCGGATGGTCATGCCCGTGAAAGTTTTTTCCAAATAGCTGTGAGCGGGAGCGGAGCGATGGAAGACACGAGCAACAATCCGACCCCAGAACCAATCCGGTCGGCTGAGGAACTCTTACCGGAAGTATACGCGGAGCTGCGCCGTCTGGCAGCGGCGCTGACCGGCAAACTTCAGCCTGGACAGACCCTTCAACCGACTGCCTTGGTCCATGAGGCCTACCTGCGCTTGGTGAAGAACCAGGATCCCGGCTGGGCAGGGCGCCGACACTTTTTCGGGGCCGCTGCCCAGGGCATGCGCGAGATCCTCATCGAGCAAGCACGCCGCAAGGACAGCCGCAAGCACGGCGGGGCGCACACCGCGTCGAGTTGTTCGAAGGTATGGCCCTGATCCAGCCCCCGGCCGACGATCTGCTGGCGCTGGATGAGGCGATCGAGCAGCTTCGGGCCGAAAAGCCGCACATGGCGGAGGTCGTCATGCTGCGCTACTTCACGGGCCTGAGCGTGGAGGAGACCGCCGACGTGATCGGCCGATCGGTTAGCAGCGTCACGCGCGACTGGCGTTTTGCCCGCGCCTGGCTGGCTGGGCATCTGGGCGACCGTGCTCCGACCGATCCGGAGGAGGGGGCAGATGGCTGAGAAAACGGGCGACCAACTCGAGACGCTGTTCCACCAGGCGGTCGATCTTCCTCCCAAAGAGCGGCAGGCGCTGCTGGATGCTGCCTGCGCCAACGACCCAGGCCTCCGCGCCACGCTGGATCAGCTGCTGGCCGACGATGCTCGGTTGCGCAGCGACGAGGGCGTGCCTTTCCTGGAAAGCCCCTTGGTACGCCCTGCCCCGGCATCGACCATGATTTTCGCACGCGCCGGCGGGCCAAAGCCGCCGTCGCACCTCGGCCGTTACCGTCTCATTCGCCTGCTCGGCGAAGGGGGCATGGGCACCGTCTACGAGGCCGAACAGGACAGCCCGCGCCGTGCCGTCGCCCTCAAGGTCGTCCGTGCCGGCATCGCCTCGCCCGCAGTGCTCGAGCGCTTTCGCCATGAGTCCCAGATACTGGGCCGATTGAACCACCCCGGCATCGCCCAGGTGTACGAGGCGGGGCTGGCCGACGGCCAGCCGTTCTTCGCCATGGAGTTCATCCGCGGCCTGCCCCTGGACGAGTACGCCCGGCTCCGGGCGCTGACGCTCCCGGCGCACCTGGAACTGCTGGCGCAGGTCTGCGACGCGGTGCAGCATGCCCACGACCAGGGCGTCATCCACCGCGACCTCAAGCCGGCCAACATCATGGTGGAGGAAACAGGCCGGCCGAAGGTGCTCGATTTCGGCGTGGCCCGCGCTATCGACGCCAGCCTGCTCGCCGGGGCCGCCTGACCCAGACCGGCCAGCTGGTGGGCACGCCCGACTACATGAGCCCCGAGCAGATAACCGCCGACCGCGCCGCCATCGACCATCGTGGCGACGTGTACGCTCTGGGGGTGATCCTCTTCGAGCTGTCGGCGCATCGTCTGCCGTATCGGCTGGAGAAGCAATCTCTGGCCGAGACCGCCCGACTCATCGTGGAGGAGAACCCGCCGCGGCTCGGTTCGCTCAACTCGGAACTGCGCGGCGACGTGGAGACGATCGCGGCCAAGGCTCTGGAGAAGGATCCGGCTCGGCGCTACGCCTCGGCGGCGGACCTGGCGGCGGACCTGCGGCGCTGGCTGGCCCACGAGCCGATCCGGGCTCGGCCGGCGTCCGTGCTGTACCAGCTGCGCAAGTTCGCTCGGCGGAACCGGGGCCTGGTGGGCGGGGCAGCGGCCACAGGCTTCGCCCTGGTGCTGGGAACCGTCTTCTCGCTGCTCTTCGCCATCGGCAAGGCGCGGCAGCGCCGCGAGGCCGACCGAAGCGCACGCGCGGCCGAGGTGGCCACACGCGAGGCGGAAAAGCAGGGCCTCGACGCCCTGGCGGCCAAGAAGGAAGCGGAGGAAGAGGCCGCTGCGGCACGGGAAGTAGCCAATTTCCTGGGCGGTCTTCTTGAGGAAGCGGATCCGTTTATCTTGAGCGAGCGGACCTTCGGTGAACAGCCGAATACCAACCCGACGGCCCTGGAGATCGTCGAGCGGGGAGCCAAACGACTTGCCGATCCGAACGTCCTCAAGGACAAGCCGCTGGTACGCGCCACGCTTCTGGACAAAGTAGGGCACGTGTTTCTGATCTGGGGGCACGTGGCCAAGGCGGAGCCGTTCATCCTCGAAGCCCTCAAGCTGCGGCAAGAACACCAGGACGTACCCTCTGTCCAGGCTGACCTGGCTACCAGCCTGCACAACGCCGGCTTCTTGCACCTTACCAAGGGCAATTTCCGCAAGAGCAAGGGGTTCTTCGCCGCCGCACTCGAACTGCGCAACAATCTCTTCGGCTCCCAAAGCTCGATCGCCATGTCGAGCCGCTTTCATCTAGGGCATACGCAAAAACTCCTCGGCGAGCGGGCCGAGGCCGTGCGTTTGCTCGTCGAGGTCGCGGACTTCCAGGGTGCGCAGCTGAAGTTGGCCGAGGAGAAAAAGTCAACCCAGATCGGCAAGGAGGCCCTGGAGTACTGCGTCACCTTGCTTATTCTCGCCGGGTTTCAGGATCCACGCGACGACCTTGTGAAGTACCTGGCGCACTATGTGGAATTGCAGCAGGCCGCAAAACTGATCGCGAACAAGCAGATGGGGGCACTGATCGTCCAGTTCGTAAACATCAAGCAGTTGGAAGCACTGCGCCAGGTTCCCCAGGCCGATAAAGAATATCGCCTGCTCCTGGGAGCCCTTGAAACAGCGATCGGCAAGCGGCACTACCTTTACGCCCTCATCGACCTCGAGCACGCCTACTTCCTCTTCAACAGCGGTCTCCATGTGGAGGCCGAGAAGAAGTTCGTCAACCTCGAAACGACCTATCGCAACGCCTACGGCGGAGATGCACTCGGCCTGGCCGACATTTATTACAATATCAGCCGTTCCATCGCGCACGGCTCGCTGGTACGCACCTCGTCCGTAGGCGATCCACAGCGCTACAAAGAGCTGGTCGCCAAGGTCTTGCATTACGCCCGCGCCGCCTACGACCAGGTCAAGACGTACGACGGCGACCCTGGACAGATCGCCACCATCGGAATCTGGCTTTGCTACGTGCTGATTTACATCGAGCCCAATCCGGATTACGCCGCGATCGAGGCCATCGCCCGCGAAGCCCGGGGCATTCGGGAAAACCTGTTCGGCGTGGGCGGCAAACTGGACACCCATCCGCTCAACTATCTTCTCATGGCCCTGGCCAAACAGGACAAGATCGAAGATCTCGAAAGTGTCTTTCTCGATCTGCTCGCCCGCAATCCGCAGCCGAAATGGGACGAAAACGCCCGCTTTGCCTTGCCTAGGGCCACCAGGAAACTGGCCAGCGCCGGCAAAACCAGGACGGCGGTGCGGATGCTCGAACACGCCGCCTCTGCCGGGTACTTCGATCCGAATTCGGTCCGCACCGATCCCGCCTTCGCCGCGCTTCGGGAATCGTCCGACTATCAAGAACTTCTGAAGAAGATGAATGCCCCCAAGTAGCGTTTGCGGCTTCCTCGGTTGGTTATCGTCTGCAAAAAGTTCTCTCATTCTCTTTGGTAAAAGGTTGCCGTGTTCGTTCGCTTCACTTCTTTCCATCCAGGGGCATTCTTGAAATAATCATCCAGCGTCGGCTCATGACCGGGACCACTTGTAGCGACCAACGCAAAGTCGAATCGGCCGTAGCGTTTTTCCCATTCGGCAATGTATCCACCCGGGTCGAGCCAGACATACTTCACAAAATCCTCCAGCCAGCGATCGCCGAATAACTCGCAACGATCATCGACGAATACGCGATAACCCGGCGCATAGTAGATCAGGAAGCCACCATAGATGTATTCGTTGAAGATATGCGAACCACCCGGCCGGTCGAATTGATGCTCGCGCAGCTCATCGATCAACTCGACCGGCCAGATGCGTTCGTCGAGCCGCGCCAGCCATGACCGATGATCGGAACCTGTATTCGTGCCGCTTGAAGACAAATGGCAATTCCCACGAGGAGAACGGGAAGAATCCACCCCAGCAGACGATCTCGAATCGATACCGTTTTAGGAGGGTTGTCGGGTTCCTCGTAAAGATCGCTTCCGCTCGCCTGGAGCCGTTCGGCCCAGCGCGTGGCCGGGAAGAAATCGGCGATCGCAATCAACGCAGATACGGCGAACAGGGGAGCATGTCGAACCCGCATCAGCGCCAGACCGAACCAGATGAGCGGGATCAGCCAGGTCACGCGCATTTCTCGAATGCGTACCCCGGCCAGGAGTCCGAGATAAACAACGCCAAAACCGACAATCATCCACGCCGTCGGATCGTGCCAGTCGATGGGGGCGTGTTCCCGAATAAGGTCCGGCAGCAACGGCATTTGATAAATTTGCCACCACGTTTGCGGCAAGAGAATGCCGTAAGGGTTTGCCAGTGCTGTCGCTGCACACCCGATGACGATCGCTCCGATCAAAGCAACTTGTTTCCAGCGCTGAATGGGAGAATCCCAACCGATCTTCCAGGCGATCGTCCAGCCGAGTAATGCCACAACAAGCGTGGCCATGCCGCCGAGTACACCGCCGTGGGTGTTGCACCACACCAAGAATAAAGGGATTAGCCAGATGAGCCTGGCGATTGAATTTCGTTCCGCTTCCACGTCGTTGAGAAGCGCGAATGTGATCGCGAAATAGAGGATCGTTGCCAGGTGAGGTCGGATGTGAAAGTGCCCGGAACTCGCGGCGACCGCCAAGGCAACGAGCACAACTGCCAAAGAGGGATGCAGGCCGCCGATGCGAATCAGACGGGATCCAAGAGCAGCAAACATTCCCGCCAAAAGTGTCACAGCCAACAACAAGAGCGAGTCCAGGCCGTCGAGACGGTGAACCAGCGCCATGATGCACTCGCCGAGCCATTGATGGGGAATCCAGCGCTCGCCGGCGAAAGTGAAGGTGAATTGATCCGTGTCGAAGAAGCCCCGGCTACCAAGGATTTGCTCACCGACAACGGTATGCCAGAATGTGCCGGGATCTTGAAAGAATCGGCTTCGTCCGCCGATGAGCAACACGAGCCACAGAGCAATGAATAACCCGACAGTGGGCGATAATAGCTTCCTCACATGGGAACTCCGGAACCGGCGAGCCTTTGCGGCGGACATGAAGCCGCGATTCGAAGCATCGCGTCAAGAGGCCAAAACCTTCAGAGGACTGATTCGCGATGCGTAGAGGAGCGCTGAGTCGCAACGATTCAATCGCAAGCCGGCGACCCGTTTGAAAATGGTTGCAGCCTAAGCGAGCCTAAGCGTCCTCTTTGCATCGCTCAGAAAGTCAAAGATGCTCACAGTCTCCCGACGCGATGCTTCGAGTCGCGGCTTCCGGGCAGCCATTCCTGAAGCAACATGCTCAAGCCACCGCAGCCCGGGAATCATCGTCACCGGGCTTTTCGACAATCTTTCGCGGCTTGACGATATCCCAGGCAAGCCCGACCAGCGACAGGAGCCGAATGGTCAGATAGGACACATCCAGCTCAAACCAGCGCACACCGTGCGCTGCGCTTCTCGGCTGAGCGTGGTGATTGTTGTGCCAGCCCTCGCCGTTGCTGATGATGCCGATCAGGAAATTGTTCTTGCTGTGATCGCGGGTGTCGTAATTGCGATACCCCCACATGTGCGTGAGCGAATTGATCGACCAGGTAATGTGCCATACCAGAACCGTGCGGACGAATACGCCCCAAATCAGGCAGCTCAAACCGAGTTGCAATGCACCTACCCAGGTCTCGGTCATTAACCCGCCCGTCAGCAGACCGCCCAGGAAGAAAATCGACCAGTGAATGAACTGAACCAACCGCCATCGCCGTGTCCTCTCGAATGATTTGAAGAATCGATCGCGCAAGAGGTCGCGGGCATAACGGTCGTAGGTATTCATGTTCCAGATCGTGGGGTCGATAATCATGAACCAACCCATGTGGCTCCAGAAGAAACTCACCTTCGGACTGTGCGGATCTTCCGGCTCATCGGAGTATTGATGGTGCATTCGATGAACCGATACCCAGTTCATCGGGGAACCTTGCCAGCAGCAGACGCCGAGCAGGGTTAGAAATCGTTCCAGCCAGCGCGGGCAGGCGAAGCCGCGATGCGTCAACAGGCGATGAAAGCCGATATTGATTCCGAGCGTGCCAAAAACGTAAATCCCGGCTACTGCCAGAACCAGGCCCGTCCAACTGAACAGCCAGGGAATACAGGCCAGAAGCGCCAGCAGATGATAACCGACGATTCCCGCAAAGATTCGCGGATGAACCCGCAAGGGACTCATCCGATCCAAGAATCCGACCCTTCGGAACCATCGATCCAAAAATGTGGAAGCTACGGGTACCATCCTCTTCCCCGAATGCGTTGCGCGTGTTCAACTAGAGAGAGATATTTTCCCAAGGCGTAACCGATTCGACACGCTGAGTCAACCACAGTTTTACTTTGGTTGCGATTAGGGTGCAGCCAACTTCTCTGGGGGCATCGTCGTAGCGGCGGCTTCCAGCCGCCGAGAGGTTGCAGACGGCGGCTGGAAGCCGCCGCTACGACGATGCCCCCAGAGAAGTTGGCTGCACCCAGCGATTAGTGTGTCATTGATCCATTCTAGGGAATCGGCTTCCGGTTGCGCTACGCGAGAGCGAAATGTCTTCAGTTCTCAAACTTCCTCAGCAAAGAATCGTTCTGATCCTCCTCGCTTGTCATCCACTCCACGCAAGCTACAACATCCCGATACGACTCGTTGAGTACGAGTCGTGCGCATTCTTCGGTTCGCAGGAATCCTTCCGTATGACCTTGAAGACAAGGCTCCATTCATCTCGACACCAACAAGGCGATTTTTAGTCATGACCCAAATCGAATCTGCTCGCAAGGGCATAGTCACTCCAGAAATGGAATATGTTGCCAAACGCGAGGATTTGGAGCCGGACCTGATCCGCTCTGAAGTCGCCCGTGGGCGAATGGTCATCCCCGCGAATATCGTTCACTTGCAGAAGAAATTGGAGCCGATGTGCATCGGCGTAGCATCGAAATGCAAAATCAACGCTAATATTGGCAACTCCGCTGTAACCGGAAAAGTCGATGATGAACTCGAAAAACTCCACACAGCCGTCCATCTCGGTTCCGACACGGTGATGGATCTCTCGACCGGCGGCAACATCGACGGCATCCGGCAAGCACTGATCGATGCTTCGCCGGTTCCGATCGGTACGGTTCCGATCTACCAGATCATTCAGAACGTCAAAGATCCCGCAGACATCACGCCGCGAATGATGTTGGATATGGTTGAGCATCAGGCCCGGCAAGGTGTTGATTACATGACGATTCACGCCGGCGTGCTGATGGAATACGTCCCGATGACGACTCAGCGCATCACGGGAATTGTGAGCCGGGGCGGATCGCTGATGGCTGGCTGGATGGTTGCACACCACCAACAGAACCCCTGGTACACCCATTTCGATGAACTCTGTGAGATCATGCGGGCTTACGATGTGACCTTCAGTCTAGGGGATGGACTGCGGCCCGGTTGTCTTGCCGATGCGAACGATTCCGCTCAATTTGCGGAGCTGAAAACCCTTGGAGAACTTACCCTGAAGGCGTGGGAGCATGGCTGCCAAGTCATGATCGAGGGGCCGGGCCATATTCCGATGCACCTGGTGAAGATGAATGTCGAGAAGGAACGCGAAATGTGCCACGAGGCACCGTTTTATGTGCTGGGGCCTCTCGTCACCGATGTCGCACCGGGTTACGACCATATCACTTCGGCGATCGGTGCAGCGCTCGCAGCGGAAGCCGGCGCGGCGATGCTTTGCTACGTCACGCCCAAAGAACATCTTGGTTTGCCGAATAAGGACGACGTTCGGCAAGGGGTTATCGCCTACAAGATTGCAGCCCATGCGGGCGACATCGCACGCGGCCGAAAGGGTGTTCGAGACCGGGATGATGCCTTGTCCAAGGCCCGCTTCGAGTTTGATTGGAACAAGCAGTTTGAATTATCCCTCGATCCGGAAACTGCCAAGCGAATGCACGATGAGACCTTGCCTCACGATGTCTTCAAAAGTGCGAAATTCTGCTCGATGTGCGGCCCAAAGTTCTGCTCCATGGCGATCACGCAACAAGTTCGAGAAGCGGTAGCCAAAGAAATGTTGCCCGTCGTCGCCACAGGATGATTCGGATGCGACGCCAAATTGTTTTAGTGGAATTGACCTGACGCAAAGGCTTTTTAATTTAATGGTTAGCAGTATTGGAGAGGTGACAGAGCGGCCGATTGTGCAGCACTGGAAATGCTGTGTGCGGGTAACCGTACCGGGGGTTCGAATCCCCCCCTCTCCGTTCATTTCTGATCGGGCAATCGTGAAGTGATTCCGTCATGGAACCGTGAATTGCAACCCGGCGCGAGGATATTCCTCTTCGCCCGGCTCATATCCCGGGGGAGTTGAACGCCAAACTTTGCTGCGAATCGCCATGTCATAGCCCAGCGCAAAAAGCTCGCGCATCGTTTGGCGATCGAAGTCGGTGCTCGGAAAATTGATGGTAGTTTCCGCAGGAACCGCTGTTTGGTTGAACTTCATGCCCGATGCTTCACAGGTTGTGTAAAGCCGCCAAAGGTCGGCGCGGTACAGGGCATACAAGGTTCCCGAAACGGTTGAGGTAACCCGCTTAAGCATTCCCATATTTCCTTCGACCGGATCTTCATACAATTTGCCGCCCGCGATCGCATATAAGTTCGATCCTTCGAGCCACCTCTCACCCGGTCGGGCCGGATCGCGGCGAGGCGTTGTTGAACCGAAGCGAAGGAACGCCTGGGCCACCAAGCCGCCGTCCGAGTGTTCTTCACAGTAGTGTACCCCGTTTACCTCGACGTCGAATTTGGCTGCGGGTGCCAGTCCCGGAATGCTGCTGGTGGCGACCACGATCTTTCTCACCAGTTGAACGGCATCGGGCCGGCCACTGCATGCAATAGCACCCACATCCCAGATCACGAGCCTGCGGGTGTGGAGGTTCTGGGTGCCGATGAATAGTCGCCGGCCCGCCTGGTGAGCGGCGCGAATGTCGGCGATGCATTCGTCATTGACCTCGCGATCGACGAGTCTTTCAAACGGCTTGTATGAAGCGAGTGACTGTTGCTTGATCAAATTGATTACCGGATGAATCCTATAGATATCTGAATTCTTGATGTTCGTCATCCGTTCCATGATCGAATCGTATTTTGGCCCGAGGAATGCAAACACCGCAGTAAGCCCGCCGCTGCTGACACCGGTAACCACGTCAAAGTCAGGCCGGGTTCCAGCGGCGGTCCAGCCGACGAGGATTCCTCCCGCGAATGCCGCATACTGTCCACCGCCCGATAGGATCAGGACATTGATCGGTTGGGATTTTACCAATTGTTTCAGTTGTGCTGATTGATTGTTCTGAGCCGATTGTTTCGCGAGAGCAGTTGACAACGAATCGGCAGTCTCGCGTTCGACGGCCGGATAGGTTCCTTCCGGAGCGGCTTCATCGATGACCTTCGTGGCAGAATAGTGTGGAGGAAGAGGAGCTGATGGGCGTTTTCGGGTGGAAGAACACCCGAAATTGATGCTCAAAATCCCGACCAGATACACCGGCAGGATACGACGAAAGCACAGTCGCGGCAGCCGGTTAAAGCGCATCGAAGTCGGGAACCCCATTCATGGCGTCCAAACTTTGGGAGAGCGATGGAACAGTTATCGGTCCACAGACTCCCCATTGTGAAGTGGAATTGACCGTTACCAAGATGTTGCGCCTCTTTCCCTCGATACCGGTTACAATGCCAGCGTCGAATGGGGGTCAAGTGCTACGATGCACTAACCCAGAATCCGTATCTTCACCAGGCCATTCTTGGCACATGGTTCAAAGGAGACTGGCAATGAAATCCGTCGTTTTCGCCTTGGCGTTGTTCGTTGGTTTCGCCTTTAATGCAACGCCCGCAGAACTCATACCGAGAGATCCCGGTCCCAACCCGCAAATTGACATCAACGGCTACTTGAAGGTTTCCCAGGAAGCGGCAAAACATCGGGAGAAGCGGCGCGTCACCGAGGAAGACTTTATCAAAATGAGCACCGAACCTGGCACCATAATCCTCGATGCCCGCAGCAAGGCGATGTACGATCTCCTGCACATCAAGGGGGCGATCAATCTTACCTTTTCCGATATCGCGGTCGACACTCTCAAGCAAACGATTCCGAACAAAAACACGCGAATCCTCATCTATTGCAATAACAATTTCCCCAATTCACCGGCATTCTTGACGAAGATGCCAACTGCCTCGCTGAACATCTCGACCTACATCACGCTGTACAACTATGGCTATCGCAACGTCTACGAACTGGGGCCGAAGGTCGATCCCAAGACTTCCAAGTTGACCCTCGAATCGACTCCGAAACGCCGATCAGCCAGTCTCAATCGGATCCCGGCGCTGCTACATTGGCGGCACCGGGACCATAATAGTCATTCGGCCTGTCGAACGGCAGAATCATGGGCTCCTCGAAGGGCCGGCCAGGCACCATTGCCGCGATGGTATCGAGTCTCTTGAGCAGTTCGGGTGGCAGAGCCCCCTTCTCAATCGCGTTGAGCGAATTCGCCATCTGCTCCTCGGTTTTCGCACCGTTCAGAACGACATGAACTTCCGGATTCGAGATGGCAAAGCGCAGACTGAGCTCCGCGATCGGCATCCCGACTTCGTCGAGCAGGCGATACAGGGCGAGAAACTGCTCTTGCCGGCTCCGCGCGAGCCAGACCGGCTTGCACTGAACGACGCCATCGCGCCGAACCGCGAGCGCTCCTTGCTGCAGCGGAGAACCGAGGACAATCCCCATTTTGTTTTCGCAGGCTGCGGGAAAGATCTCCTGTTCGGCTTCGCGGAACAGTGCGCTGTAGTTGAATGCCGTCAGAACGACGTCGAATTTCCCGGATCGGACGAAATGTGCCATCTCAGTGGTTGTCGTACCGCCAATTCCCGAATACCGAATGATCCCGGCCCGTTTCAACTCGTCGAGCACCTCCAGGACCGGCCCGACGATATTCTCGGGATCGGTCCACCACGCATATTGTTTGGGTCGATCCGGCTCATGAACGAACAGAATGTCGATTACGTCTCGACCCAGGAGCCTTAAACTCTCCTGCACCGATTCGCGCAACTGCGACTTGCTGCGCAGGATTGAATGGCGCAGGCCGGCCACCCAGTTTGGTGGAAACAATGAGAGGTGTGCGAATCTCGCGGAGAATCCGGCCAATTACTTCCTCGCTATCCGCATAAGCGGGCGCTGTATCGAGGTAATTCACGCCACGATCGAGCGCAAGATGAACCGCTCGCCGGCAATCCTCGAAATTGGTTCCCCAGCGCGAGAGGAAAAATCCACCCAGGCCGAGTTCGCTGACGGAAATATCGGTCTTGCCCAGTATTCTTTGACGCATTCGATCTCCCGATCACCTGCGCTTCCAGCTCATTCATCCGGGATTATTCCAATTTGAACAAACTGCCCGTATGCTCCTCATGTCGAATCTCATCGACCGGGTGTTTTTTCCCCTCACCCTTATAGAGCTGATTCGGAGCGTTGAAAACAATGCCCTGCGCCTTTCCCACGTTCTGATAAGCATGAACCACACCGGCAGGCACGAGCAGACTAAAGGGTGCATCTTCTCCGACGATCCGAACTTCCTTCACGCCGAAACTCGGTGACGATTTTCGACTATCCCAGAGATAGACCTTGAAATTCGATGGGCCGATGAAACAGAAATAGTCGGCCTGCTCGACGTGCTCATGCGGACCTCGGGCAACGCCAGGCTCCGTCATCGATATGTAACACATTACCGGGTGAAACTCTTTCGGCAGTTCGTCGTTACGAAACAACTCGCATAACCAGCCTCGCTTGTCTCGGAAGAACGATAAAGGCTTCCAGATCACGCCTTCGATGGGACCGTCGCGGAATTGCATTGTGATCTCCTCCGCCTCATGCATGGTATTTAGGTATGTTCTATATCTGAAATGTCGAATCTACAGGTGAAAAGAGTAATAGCTTGCAGATTATTCGCTTAAGGATAGTTGCGTCCGCTGGTTAAGCCGGTAGAATAGGGAAACTTGGGAAAACTATCCATAGAAAGAATCACACCTTTTTCCGTTGAGGAAAAGGGGTAAATCCTGTTTTTGACTTCGTTTTCGGGAAGGGTTCGGCGATGGAAAAGGGGATGTGTCTCGGCTCCATCGGTGTATCTGGTTTTCTGCTGTTGATCTTCCTGTTGGATCTGTTTGCCGATGTTCCTTTTGGCGGCTCGGGTTCGCCCTATCTCTGGGTGGACATTTTTGGCGTCTTGGCTTGCGGAATTGTCGGCTACCTCGGCTGGAACGCCTACAGAGATCTCAAGTAATCACTTCGCTGTTTCCGCAGCAATCCCATCGAGCTTGTATGTCGTTTGTTTGATCTTGCATCTCAATTTCTCCCCCAACAGAGGCGTTGCGGAACTTGGCAGTGGGTGTGTAGAGTAACAGGAATTCTTGCTTGCATCGAACTTTCCCCAGCGGTTAACGCCAGAGATGGTCCATGTACCTTCGAGAAGTCACGATTCGCAACATTCGCTCTATCAGGAAATTCCACCTTGAATTAAGCCTCGCTGAATGTCCCGGTTGGCATGTCCTGCTCGGAGACAACGGATCGGGGAAATCCACGATCATTCGTTCCATGGCATTGGGCTTAACCGGTCCAACCGAGGCAGCAGCTCTCCGCCAGAATTGGCGAGACTGGCTTAGAACAGATGAAGACGAAGGTTCCATCGAATTGTCGATCGACCACGCGCCTGCTTACGACAAAGTTACCGGACAGGGGCGTCCTGTGGGATTGTGGCTCGTACCCGCGGCGCTGAATTTGACGCGTTCGGAATCAGGATTGGTCACATTGCAGGAATCTAAACGCGATCCCGATCCTAAACGCTATATCTGGGGAGAAGGCGAAGGATGGTTTAGCGCTTCCTATGGACCTTTTCGCCGCTTCACCGGCGGAAACAAGGAGTTCGAAAAACTCTATTACTCTAATCCCCGGCTTGCACCCATTTGACGGCCTTTGGGGAGGAAGTTGCCTTGACCGAAGCGGTGTCCTGGCTGAAATCGTTGCATGTCCGGAATCTGGAGAAGAAACCCGAGGGGGAATTGCTTGTCCACCTCAAGAAATTCATCAACAGTGGGGAACTGCTGCCTCACGGCACCAAGCTGGTCGAAGTTAGCTCCGATGGCGTTGTCTTTCGGGATGGCTCGGGTGCTGATGTGCAAGTCGAGCAACTCAGCGATGGTTATCGTTCCATCTTGAGCATGACGTTCGAGTTGGTTCGACAGATGGCCCGGACGTACGGGCACAATAAAGTCGTCCGGCAGATTAAGAAAGGCGAGATGGAAATTGATTTGCCGGGAGTAGTGCTGATTGACGAAATCGATGCTCACCTTCACCCAACCTGGCAAATACGGATTGGCGAATGTTTACTACGGTATTTCCCCAAAGTCCAATTCATCGTGACGACTCACAGCCCGCTCATCTGTCACGCTGCAGAACGCGGATCTGTTTGGAGATTGCCCACTCCTGGAGATGATTCCTCCTTTGGCGGACGAGTCCAAGGCAAGGAATTACAAAGATTGATTTACGGCGACATCCTCGAAGCCTACGATACGGAATTGTTTGGGGTTATCGGAACCAGGTCGGACTCCGCGAAACGGCTCCTGCATCGACTCGCCGAACTCAACCAAAAATCACGGAAGAAAGGACTGACGGAGAAAGAGAAAACAGAATTGCAACAACTTCGGGAAGCAATGCCGTTAGAAGCGGGTGCAGAGACATCACGCAACGGAGACTGATGAATGATTCGCTTGCCCAATATCGCTCTCAAAAGAATAGTGGCGACGAAACTGCTCGAATATCAAGCCGAAGTGAATGCCGTTACGAGTTACAAACACAGGGTTGCCGAAGGGAAACGACTCTTTTCTCTCCGGAATACTGCATCGAATTCGGCATTCAAGGTTGTTCGAGCAACGCTTGAGACGATGTGTTCCGGCGCACGTCGTTGTTGTTACTGCGAGGATTCATGCGCTGATGAAGTCGAGCATATCAGACCCAAGGATCTTTACCCTGAACTCGTCTTTGCTTGGGAGAATTACTTGTATGCATGCGGACCGTGTAACGGTCCCAAGCAAAACAAGTTTCATGTCTTCCATAGGCGGCACGGGCCAAATCCACGATATTACCCGAAAGCGAGACGCCCCAGTTCGAAAACCAATTGCTGGAGATCCTCTCTTGATCGATCCTCGTTCGGAAGACCCACTCGATTTTCTCGAATTGGAAATGCAGGACACGTTTTTCTTACTTCCTCGCTATGGTTTGAGTGCGCGAGATGTTAGCCGGGCGGAATATACCATCGAGTTGCTCCACTTGAACGATCGAGATTTACTTCCCAAAGCTCGGCGCAACGCATTTGGATCGTACCGAGCAAGGCTTGTGGAATATGCTCAAAAAAAGCAGCGATCTGCCACCACCGCAACTCTCAAAAATCTGAAAGCCGATTTGTTACTGATGCCCCACCCAACGGTCTGGGCTGAGATGAAACGTCAACGTGCCGATCTTGCTGAACTCAATCAGCTTTTCCAAGAAATCCCTGAAGCTCTGACTTGGTAGCGTTCCGCACAGAGGAACTCGCTTCATGCTCTGTTTCATGGTTTTCCGCGCTGCCTTTCCATTCGTTCTCGGCGCATATCCCATTCTGCCTGTTTCACAAGGTCATTGCGCTTCACTGAGGATCGCCTGGATCACAGAATCTCCAGTCGGATTCTCCGATTGTCGTACGGCTGTAATGCCCAGTTCTCGAATCAGAGCGGTGGTCCGGGAGCTGTTCGATATGACCTGGATGTGTCCCTGCAGCAGCCGATGGCGAATCGTTTCGTCGCACGCATTGATAAAAGATTGCGTGATGGTTGTGCTTGTCAAGGTCACGATATCGATTTCGCCGCGCCGCAAATGATCGAAGACTTCGGAATTTGGATCCACCGCATCGGTCTGGCAATAGACCACAATCGTTTCCACCACAGCAACTTGCGACAACTGCTCGCGCAACAATTCCCGCGTCCGGTCGACTTGAGCGATCAACACTCGTTGCCCAGCGACCCGTTGCTGCAACGCGCCGGCAAAAGCCTCAGAACGCATATCATCTTTGGGTACGACATCGGCTTCCAGATGATACTCTCGCAATGATTCCGCTGTTTTGGAGCCGATCGCTGCGAGTTGAATCCGGCCCAGAACACGCAGGTCTTTGCCGAGGCTGCGCAAGCGCTCAAACAAGGCGCACACCATCGGCGCTGGTGAAAACGAGCCAGTCAAATGCTCCAAGCTGAAGTTGCTCGATAGCCATATCGACGGGTCGCCAATCGGTTGGTTCTTGAATTTCGACGGCAGGCAGCAGCCAGGGTACCGCGCCGAGCAACTCGAGCTGGTGCATCATCGTCTCGGCTTGATGGCGGGGCCGGGTTACCAGAACCCGTTTGCCGAGCAGGGGCCGGGCTTCAAACCACGATTTCGCCGGGCGCAAATCGACGACAGGACCGAGAATCACCAGTGCCGGGGTAACCAGGCCTGCCTGGCGAACGGCACTGTCGAGGTTTTCGAGTGTCGTTGTGACCGATTGTTGCTCACCGGTAGAAGCTTTGGAAATGACCGCAGCAGGAGTCTGCGCCGGTTTGCCGCAGCGGATCAACTCGGCCGAGATGGCCGGGAGCCTGGAGATGCCCATGTAGATGACGATGGTTCCCGGAAATGAGGCGATCGACTGCCAATCCAGGCGCGCTGGAGTTTTGCCGGGATGTTCGTGACCGGTCACGAACGCTATGCCGCTCGACAGCGTTCGATGCGTGAGAGGGATCTCCAGATAAGCGCCGCAGCCAATGCAGCGGTAACTCCCGGTACGATTTCGAAGCGAATGCCCACTTCGCGCAATACCTCGGCTTCTTCTCCGCCCCGACCGAAGATGAGCGGATCTCCCCCCTTGAGCCGTACGACACATTTCCCCTTTCGAGCTTCCTCCACGAGCATTTGATGAATATGGGGCCATCGTTCGGGATGACAGCCCGGCAACTCGCGGACACACCGCTTCTCGGCGTGAGCGGGTATGAAGTCGAGGATCCTGGCTGAAACAAGCTGATCGTAGAGAACGAAATCGGCGCTTTCGAGGCATTCCTTGCCGCGCAAGGTCAACAGGCCCGGATCACCTGGACCCGCACCGACGAGATAAACGATTGGTTTGGATGACTCCATACGGTGATTCTAGTGTCAGGCCCGCGTACCCTGAAGGGGTACTCCAACAAAGCCCAGGGTCGCCGTACTCGGCGCACCCTGGGAACCTGCTATCCGACTAGACAGCTACTTCCTCTGCTTTCTCGCCGTCTTCGTCTTCCGGTGGGAATACCGGCGGTAGCCAATAACAGGCAAAGACGCCGAGGCAATAGAGCCCGAACATCGGCACAAACAGATACATCATGGTCACAACGTCCGGCGTCGGAGTAATGACCGCGGAGAAAGCAGCCAGGGCGAAGATGGCAATCCGCCATTTGCTCGCATAGTCCTGCCAGCTAAACATACCCACCCGATTGAAAACGATCATCACCAGTGGCGTTTGGAATGAAATGCCGAACACGAGTGGCAAGATCAGGGCAAATCCCAGCCATTCATTCAAACGCAAGTCGGGATCGACATCGATAAAACTATTAAAGGAAAGCAGCGCCTTCACTGCACCGGGCATCACCCAGACCTGACAAACCACGATGCCAAGCAGGAACAAAATGACGCTGGGGAAAATGCTCCGATAGACATATTTCTTTTCGTGGGGATACATGCCCGCGCCGACAAAGGCCCAAAACTGCCAGGCGATCCACGGGCAGGCCAGAATGACTCCACAGAGCATCGATATCTTGAAGTAAACCATGAATGATTCGGTGATGCCCAGGCTGGATAAGTAAGGACGATAAGCCGCAACGATCTCACCACGTTTTTGAGCGCCATCGATATCAACAACTCGCACAAGCATTTTGACCTCGATCTCTTTTTGATCCGGATTCTTCAATGTGAGACCATCGAAAGTATCCAGAAATGCTTGTGTTGGTATTTTCATGCGAACAGGCATCGTTTCCTGCAATTTCGTACTTCGCTCTGATTGTTCCTTCAATTCCTCCGCCTGTTTTTCCTGCGCCCTCTTATTCCTTTCATCGTAGAACTCTCGAACTTTGTTCTCGATCGGGGAGGTAATGTACTTCAGGGCTGGTCGTCCAATGCCGAAGTTGTCCCGACTTCATTTCCTGGCCAACGCCGTCGGCGATGAAGCTTACGCCCATGCAAAACAGCAGGCCCTTGACGGCGGCCCACAGTCGCCAGCGCAACTCTTCGAGGTGATCGCCGAAACTCATGCGAGTTTGAGCGAAAATGTCTTCGTCGTGCGGATTTTGGGTGGAACTCATAGCACATCGGGAGGCAAGAGGATTGCCACCGTGCAGGCGAAGGTGCCGGAGGGATGGCGAAAAGAAGGATTTTGACGATCTTTCTGCCGGCGAGGGTGCCGGCAGAACGGCGTCAACCATTGGCAGGACAAATGCTTCGCTTGTCCTTTTTGCGGCAGGGTCGCGGCAACCGCGATGCTTTCGCTACCATTCATCTTAGTGGGATGAGATTCGTTTGGACAAGGTATGCACGATTCGGAAGGAGAGAACCGGTTCCGTCGTCGGCACGGTTTGGATCAATTCTATCAAAAGTGCCAGCTGCAACATTAATTTTTCCACAGAGTTGGTCGTTGTTCGGACGGCGTTCCGACTCCGAAGGGCGATAATGAGCATAGAAGTTTGGAAAAGCCCACTCGGGGATTGCCATGCGTCGCACTCTTTTATTGTTGTTTCTGGTAGCGCTCACCGGCTGCCAGAACACGGTCGGCCCTCTGGCGAGCCGAAAGCGCGATCAGAAGCCCGACCCCCTATATAACATCGAAGAACAGAAGCGCTGGGCAAACTGGCGATATCCTTACTGGGACGACAATACCAACCTCTACCCCAGTACTTATAGCGATCGTCCGGGAATGTTCGGGCGATAACAGGTGTTCCAGGGAGGGTAACCGGTCATGCGCATCCGGTGTTTGATCGTTCTTTGCTTTCTTTCCCTTTCTTGCATTTCGGAAGCCGAGAAAGTCCGCGTTACCCCCATTGCCCGCCGATGGCTCTTCACTGTCTTACAGCGATGTCCTTGCTCGCCTGGCTACCCAGACCAACAGCGCGCGGGATGAGCATTTCCTGAATCACTGGGATAGGCTCGCCGAGGTGGCGGCCGGGCTGGAACTATCGGCGAGTTATCTTCCCAAATCTTCCAACGTACCGGCCCATCGGCAGATGACTCTACCCCATGACTCGGCCTTGTTGCTTCAGAATATCCGCCAGTTGCAGACGACTGCGAGAATGAAGGATCAAACGCAGTCACTGGAGTCGATTCGACGTATTCACAACCAAATCCGCGAACTGAAAACTCCTTCGGAATAAACTGTCGACAATGCCCTGCGAGGAAGCGATTGTCGGCTGTCTCTTCGGCATGGCGGTCGGCGATGCTCTCGGCTTGCCGCGCGAATCTTTGTCTTCACGTCGAGCAACCCGGCTATTCGGTTCGATCGAGCGCCATCAATTTTTATTCGGACACGGCATGTTTTCGGACGACACCGAACATGCCTGTATGACCGCGCAATCGCTTTTAGTTTCTACCGGCGATCCTGAATTGTTCTTGCGAAGTCTTTCCCGGCGCTTGCGATTTTGGCTGCTCGGATTACCTTTCGGCATTGGACGCGCAACTCTGAAAGCCTGTCTCAAGCTCTGGCTAGGCTGGTCCGCCCGCGCGAGCCGCTGTTGGTCCGCAGGCAATGGCCCCGCGATGCGTGCGCCTGATCCTCGGCGTCTGCTTCGGCGACAAACCCGAGCAATTACGGGCATTGGTTCGCGCCTCCACGCGGATTACTCACACCGATCCGAAAGCTGAATGGGGAGCTCTCGCCGTTGCACGGGCTGCACATCTGGCAGCGATCTCTCATGGAAACGCTATTTCCGTCGCCGACACGATCCGGGCGATCCTTGAGATTTTGCCTCCCGAGTCTTCGGAATTGATGGAGTTGATGCTGCGCGTGCAATCCAGTATCGCCGGAGGAGATTCTACGGAAGTGTTTGCCGAGAAACTGGGTCTGAAGCGCGGCGTGACGGGCTATATGTTTCATACGGTTCCGGTGGTGTTGCACGTTTGGCTACATCTTCCCGACGATTATCGCACGGCGGTCCAAAACATCATCCGATGCGGGGGCGACACCGACACGACTGCGGCGATCGTGGTGGGTTGGCAGGCGCTCGATTGGGAAAAGATCAAATTCCAGATCATTGGCGACGAAAATTAGCCGAATGGCCGCGCAACCAGCGCTGGATAACCAAATTGGGCACGAGTTGCGCAAATGTTGGAAGAAGGAAAACCGCGTCGATCGTTACCGGTGAGTTGGCTCGGGATTCTGTCGCGAAACTTGCTCTTCGACCTTGTGGTTCTGGGGCATGTACTACGACGACTATTGCCACCCTATTAATGAAATCTCCGGAACATATAACACACCAGGGCTGCCAAAAGGCAGCCCTGGTGAGTAGGCACTCGGTGTCAAGCAAGCGACGCCAGCACTAATGAATATCAAACCAATGCCTTGATGACCTTGGCCTTGTCACCGGCGATGTTGCTCGGCCGGCCCAACTGATCGCGGTACTGAGTATCTTCAACCTTGATGCCAAGCGCGGCGTACAGGGTTGCGAAGACATCGCCCATCGTGACCGGGTTGTCCTTGACCGTTTCGCAGCCTGCATCCGTTGAGCCATAGACCTGACCACCCTTGATACCTGCACCACCGATGAGGATCGAGTTGGTACGAGGATAGTGATCGCGGCCCGTGTTGGCGTTGATGCGTGGTGTACGTTGGAATTCGGTGTTCAGCGCGATGGCCACTTCACCGATCAAACCACGCTCGCGGAGGTCGCGGACGAGTGTACCAATGGCCTTATCGACGATTGGCAACTGACGAGCCAGACCGGTGAAGATGTTCTGGTGCATGTCCCAGCCACCCAACTCGACACTGACGGAAGCAGCACCGGCCTCAACCAGCCGGCGAGCCAGCAACATGCCTCGACCGAAGTTGCTCGGTCCGTAATCGGTCTTCAGTGTGGTCGGTTCTTTATCCAGGGAGAACACTTCTTTGTTCTTGGAAACGACCAGGCTGAACGCCTTCTCGTACAGTTCCTGGTGAGCCTTGGCGGCGTCTTTCTCGGCCTTGGTCTGGAGGCCGGACTCGATGCCATCGAACAGCTTCTCTCGGCGGAGCATACGCGCCTCATCAACACCTTGCGGCGGCTTGATGTTTTCGGGAGGACTGCCGGGGTTCTGAACGGTGAACGGAGCGAATTTGTTGCCGAGGAAGCCGGGGCCCATTGAGCCGCCGCCACCGATCGAGATGAAGGAGGGAAGATCGGCTTCAAATTCCCGGTTCAGCCACGAGTAGGTCGCGGGGAAGGAAGGATAGGCGACGAGCGGGTTCGGAGCCCGACCGGTTTGGGTCAGCACCGTACCGCGATTGTGATCGCCTTCGGTCTTGGTCAACGAACGAATGATGGCCAAGTTCTTCATTTCCTTGGCGATCGTCGGCAACAGCTCGTTGATCTTGATTCCGGAAACCGCAGTTTCCATCGACTTGGTGTCGCCATTGTTCTGATGGCCGGGTTTGTTGTCCCAGAAGTCCATCATCGAGGCACCGCCGGGAAGGTTCAACCAGATGATGCTCTTGAATTTCCGCTTGCTGGCGGAAGTTACGGTCGGACCAGCAGCAGCCATCAGGTTGCTGAAGAACAGCGAGGTCTGGCTCGCCACGGCGGCGGCCCCGGCCATGTGCGTCATGAAGTGACGACGATCTGTGATACCCCAAGGCATGTTTGTCCACCTTAAAGAAGGTTAATAGGATGTTTGTCAATCCGTTTGTCTGATTCGTTTGTCCACACAGCGCGAGAGTCCGGAGGATGCGAGTGTTCTATCAACAGTGACCCAAATCGGTCAAGCAGATAGTCTGCGGTTAGCTCACCGGTGGCTCTTCTAGTCTACATTGGTCAGACGATACCTGCGCAAACCTAGTTCCCAAATTATCGAAAAAAAACCAAACCGGTGCGATTTCTTGCGAACCAAAATGACCCGCTCCGCAGCGCGGACTAAAAACAGGGCGCGAAGGCTCCCGCAATCTCGACCTGCGGCCGGCCAATCATTCACTGCCTTCGATGACAGTAACATTATAGCCGGATATTGGTTACGACAGATGATCTCCTCATACTACCGGGCGGTCGACGGCAAATTCCATGAGCGCTTCGAGGTCAATGAATTCCAATGTGGAAATATGGGTAGCCGCCAAAAGAACTTGCGGAGCCATACCAGCCTCATAGGCTTCTTTCCACCGCGATGCACACAAACACCAGCGATCCCCCGGCTTTAGACCTGGAAAACCGTAAAGAGGAAATGGCGTCGAGAGATCATTGCCTGCTGCTCTGGAGAATTTGAGAAATTCTCTGGTCACAAGAACGCAAACGGTGTGAAGGCCGTCGTCGCCCGGACCGGTATTGCAGCAACCGTCGCGATAGAAGCCGGTCATGGGATCGGTACAACAAGTTTCGAGCGCAGTGCCGAGTACATTTTTCGCGTTAGCCACTTGTCCAGTCCTCGATCAACGAAAGCGGAATGAGAGAATTCTATTGTAGATCATCTTCCGGTCTGCGTCTTCTTGCGGAAGCGGCAGAAACCGTTTACGTCCGGCATTTCCGGCGCGAAACGCCCGATCTACGGCTTGCCGACGATCCGCAACTGACTCGAAAGAAAATAGCGCAAACCCATGATCTCGAACTCGCATTCGCCAAAAACGGCTCGATAGCCCTTTTCGGGACGGGACACCGCGCCGGACACGACACCTTGTCCCAGGGTTGCTGCTTGCTCTTTCCATTTCGATTGTCGGAAATCGAGCGTATCGGAATCGGCGATCCAAAGTCGGCCGGCTTTCATCGGCGGCTTACAAGAGACTTCGAGTTGGATTTTCCCGTCCGTTGTCTGGTACTTCCATTGCAGCCTCGGCATTGGAGTATTCGTGATCTCATGCGCGGCAAATGCGGACAGCGTTGACAACACGCGCAGGCGATCTTTCTTGCCGCCCTCGTATTGCTGTTCCAACCCGTGCCCGGCATTGGGCACATAAAGAATCCACTTGTTGCCTTTCAGATCGTCCCAATAAAGGTTGAGTGCATCGAGCGTCCAATAAGGATCGTTTGTCCCGTTGATAATCATCTTCGGCATCTTCAGTGTTTCGCGGTATACCCACGGATCGACCATCCCCCAAAGTTTCTTTGCTTCAGCCGTATCGGGAAGCGGCACGAGTTTGCGTTCCGTGTAATCGTGAATCATCCTGCTGTAACTGCCATAAGACTTCAGTTGATGGGGCAGTTGCATTCGCATGTTGAGAGTGTCGAAGACGAGCGGAGCGATGGCCTTGACCCGCGCATCGCCCGACGCAGCCGTCAGCCAGGTTGTCCACCCTCGTTTGGAGGCCCCTGCAACCACAAATGATTTGACATCGAATTTCCATTCCTGCTTGCCAAACGCCTGAACGGCATCCATCGCTTTGACGACACTTTTGACCATCGGGAAGAGCAGGGGCCAGGACTCATCCTTGGTTTCGAGGAAGCGCACAAAGGTTTCCGCGATGAGCTTATCTTCCTTCTTTCCATCGAATAACGGCTGATTGGGAATGTCGTACAGGAAAGCGATCGGCCCCTTGATCCGGCCCGCGATCTCGAAAGCGAGGAGATTATTGACGATGCTCGGCTTGCCGCCGGTATTCCAGAGGAAGATCGTCTCGGTGGGTTTGGTGTCCTTGGGATGATAGATGACGAGAGAGTGTTCCCATTTGATGTCGTGCCACGTCTGAGAAACGAGATCGATTTCGTACATCGTGCCCTGAAAGACCTCTTTCTTGTCCTTGAGTTTCCAGGAAAAAGTCTTGTCTTCTTTTTGGACATACTCTTTTAGCCCGGCCTGCAAGTAAGAATGGGTTGCGAAGAAGATGACAAAAAGGGCAATGCAATGACGCATGAAAACCTCATCAGGGTGAATGATGCAAACGAGCAGTACATGCAGCCAGTATCATTGGGAACCTCGCTGCCGGGTTTCGCTTCATGTCCATCTTACATCAAGCCGGTAGTCTCCGCGAATCCAAACATGCGATTAAAGTTTTGCACGGCCACACCACTGGCACCGCGAATCAAATTGTCTTCGCACGCCAGAATCACGATTTTGCCGCGGACGACCCTGATACAGATGTCCAGAAAGTTGCTGAACGCGACATCCTTGGTCGCCGGCAGTGTCTCTCGAACCCGAACGAAAGGCGGCACGTTCGTAATATTGTCGATAAAGTTCGAGTAATTGTGCTTCAGTGAAAGTGCGTGTCGGAACTGCGTAAATAGTGCTGAAAATACCGCGATCCATCGGAACCAGATGCGGCGAGAAAATCACTTCTACCGGCTCGCCTGCCAGATCGGCCAGCGCTTGTTCCATTTCGGGTGTGTGTCGATGTTTGCCGATGTTATAGGCGCTGACGCTTTCGTTGCACTCCGGAAAGTGGTACGGCAACTTGGGCGTTCGTCCCGCACCGGAAACGCCGCTGAGACTATTGACGATTATTCCGCGCAACTCGATATGTTTACCCGCCACGAGGGGAGCCAGCCCAAGAATACCCGTTTGCGGATAGCAGCCTGGATTTGCCAATAAGGTTGCGTCCCGAATGGCATCGCCATAGAGTTCGGGCAAGCCGTAAACCGCCCTGGCGAGATTTGCGGGGTCATGATGTTGTTCGCCGTACCACTGAGCATAGACCTTCGGATCGCGGAGCCGATAGTCGGCACTCAGATCGACAACGCGAATCCCCCGCTCAAGGATCGCTGGGACTACTTCCATACTGATGCCATGCGGCAAACACCCAAAGGCGCAAGTCACTTCACGCTTGAGCAAGTCATCGGGATCGAAAGTCTCACAGCGAAGATCGATTCGACTGAGCAGCGACGGATGCAACTCGCTGATGAGGGGCGTTCCCTCCTGGCGCAAGGTAATAGCCTCGATCTGTACGTGCGGGTGTCGAAGGAGAATCTTGATTAATTCGACAGCTGTGTAACCGGAACCACCGAGGATGGCGACTTTGATTTTGTTCATCGTTATTAAGACTCGAAACCCGAGATCTGCTGGAAGTTGCAGCGCATGTTAAGTGCCACCGGAAATTATTGCTGAAACGATGGCGACATTTGACGAATCAGAGATTATCGAAGGAATCCAGGAAATTCGCAATGGAAAGGGGGCGCACGTTGGAAGATATTATGCCGGACCTTCTGAAAGCCGCCAATCTCCCAACGGATACAACAATTTCTTGAGTCGCTCCGATGTACGAAGTCTTCGGGTCTGCCTGGTAAAACCAAACGAGTGCATGGGTGTCGAGTAAGAGCCTCACGGCATGTACTCCGCGAAATCATCCAAGTGGCTGTCATCGTCCATATCAAGCAGCATCTTGCCCTTACCTCGCCCGAAGATGGGTACGCCCTTGGGCAAGTCCGGTGGTACCAACCGGGCCACTGGCTTGTCATGCTGTGTGATGATCACTTCTTCGCCGGTGCAAAGTTGGTCGATCAATTGTGGAAGCCGGGATTGAGCTTCATCAATGTTTAGCGTTGGCATTTCTGAATCCTCCTACTGAAATTGTACTATTCCAGTCCGATGACGTGTCAGCTTTTTACCTTCTCACCGCCGGCGCGGCGATCATCGTATAGAGCCGCGCCGATCCATCGGCGCAGGCCAGCGCGATCCGGGTACCATCCGGCGATAGTGCCATATCTCTGGCATTACTGGGAACCGTGACCGTGTGAAAGCTGGCCGGCTCCTCTTGTTTCCAGAACCATATTCTTCCCTGCCCTCCGCCGCCCGCACCGATCGCGAAGCCATTCGGGTGAATCGCGACTGCCCAGCCTGTACCTTGAAAGGCATCCTTCGGTTTGAATTGTTTCGCCTTGCCGTCTTTCCAGTCGAAGGTCAGAACCAGCGGATTGCCGATCCCCGCAAAGGCATTGCTGACATTCGTGATGCCGGCACAGGCCAGTTTTGTTCCCTTGGCGTCGAAGGCCATCCCTCGAACGCCGCCGATATCTGCCATGAATACCGGATCGAATTTGTTGAACACTTTCCCATCCAGTTCGCGGATGACCGTTCCTTTTTGCAAGTCCCAGTCCTTCAGAATCCCCTTCAGATCAGCGGATACCAGACGGGCCGGCTGCGTTGGATGAAAGGCCACGTTGTAGACGTGGCTGCCATGCCCTTCGAGAGTCTGCAAGAGTTTTCCATCACTGATCGACCAGAGTTTGACGAGATGATCGTTGCCGCACGAAGCCACCATTTTGCCATCCGGGCTAACGGCAAGGGCACGAAGCCAGCCCTGGTGAGCTTGTATAATGCGAACTGGAGTTGGCTTTTGGTGTTGTCCGGCCCACCAGATCAATTTGCCGTGATAATCGCCACTGATGAATGTGAAAGGAAGCACCGGATGAACCGCCAACGGCAGCGAAAGCCCTCCGGCGAATCCTGAGATCGTACTCGCCACTGGCGACAGGATCGCGCCCGGGGAATTCAACGAGGTGCTCGCCGAAGCCAGCGCCACGAAGCCAGCTCTCGTGGCCCAAGAGCGATGTTTTCGTCCCGAAGACCAGATCGTACCGTTGGATCGTGTTGTCCTGGGCGGTGACGAAAAGAAATCGACCGGATGGATCGAATCGACAGCCGATCAACGGACTGGCGTGCTTGAATTCACGTTCAATACGTGTTTGGAGAGGGTCGATCATGTTGTCACCGATGAGTGAAATCAGAACACGCTACCAAACATGCTACTTCAAATACCCAAGCCGGCTAAGATGCTGAACTGCCGGAATATTTCCTCTGGAGGCAGCCCGGCGGTACCATTTCACGGCTTCCTTGTCGTCCTTCTCCACTCCTCTACCACTTTCGTAGGCGACACCAAGGTCGCATTAAGCAGCAGGGTTGTTTTGCTCGGCAGCTTTTCGGATCCATTTCACCCCCTCCTTCTCATCTTTCTTCACACCAAAGCCTTGCCAATACATCCAACCCAAACTCCTTTGTCCCGCGGCAGAATTTTGTTCGGCGGCCTTGCGAAACCATTTGACTGCCTCCTCATCATCTTTCTCTACCCCTTCACCTTTTTGGTACATAATCCCAAGATTATTCTCGGCGTCGGAAAGGTTTTGTTCAGCCGCCTTGCGAAACCATTTCACCGCCTCGCTAGCATCTTTCTCTACCCCTTCGCCTTTTTGGTACATAACCCCAAGACTGTATTGGGCGTATGGGTAATTCTGTTCGATGGCCTTGCGAAACCATTTCACTGCCTCCTTATCATCTTTCTCGACTCCCTGACCTTTTTGGTACATAATTCCAAGATCAGTTTGGGCGCGCGGAAGATTTTGTTCAGCGGCCTTGCGAAACCATTTCACCCCCTCTTTAACATCCTTCTCCACACCTACTCCTTTAACGTACATTAAGCCCAAGCTCCTTTGGGCACCTGCAAGGTTTTGCTCAGCGGCTTTGCGAAACCATTTCACCGCCTCTTTTTCATCTTTCTGCACTCCAATGCCGCCAGCTAACAGAAAGCCGTAACTTGACTGGCTTCCAACGTCGTGTTGTTCGGCACCCTTTCGGAACCAATTGCATGCCTCTTGTCGGGTCTTTCTCGACCCCGGTTCCCGACAGATACATAAAGGCGAGTATTCGTTGTGCGGAAGCGACTCCTCGAGATGCCTCTTTCCGGACATCAGGGGCAATCTCCTTAAACAAGCGTGCTGCTTCCTTCTTATCCAAACTTAACCCTTCACCGTCAAAATGGGATCTTGCCAGTTTTCCCTTGGCAAGTGGGTGCCCAAGCGCTGATGCCTCCCGATAGTAGCGAAGTGCTTCAATTGAATTGATCTTCTCGCCTAATCCCGAAACTAAAGTCTCACCACGCTGAAATAAACCTTCTCCAACATAGCGAGCATGAATAAACCATTCTTCTTGTGTTGGTCGTCGAATCACCGGAGTTTGAACCGAGCCATACTTGTCCGCATGCTTCTTCGTCCTTTTGACCACTTCTTCAAGGACCGCCTCCAATGTGTGAGGTTGCTTGGATTTGAGATATTCACCATACCAGGCGTGAATTAGGCAGTCGAAAAAAATGCCGCGTCGCCTGGCAGCATCAAATGAACTCTGCTGGCCTTCACAACAGGAATAGATCGCTACGATCCCTTCGGGAATCGGGTCTTTGTCCTCATCATCAAACAGCCCTTTCTTGATTCCTTCAACTCCATCAGCAAACGGATCGTTTCGGCAAGCATCCACAATGAGCAGTTTTTTCTTCGCTTTGGATCTGCCGAACAGGTCCAAAAGGCTTCCTTCGCGAGTCATCGGAATGAGACTTTTCTTATCTTCTACATTCGCGTCGACGGGACAAAAATATCCCGTTTTGTCTCCTTTGAAGTGAAGTCCACGCCCCGACAGCGCGATTATTACTGTGTCCTCTGGCCTTGCCGCTGCGAGCGTCAAGGCCAGTTCTCTAAGAATCGTAGTCTTCGTGGGGCGAAGTTGCCTTTCGTGCAAGTCATGTAACAACTTGATCGATTCATCGTCAGTGCTCGTAACGAGAAGAGCCTGCTTGAAGGCTTCGATATCGTTGATCGCATGAGGAAGCGATTTCAACTGCTTCTGATCGTATTTTGAACAAGCTACAAGCAGAGAGATTTGTTTTCCTTGCTTCGGCGATTCGGCGAGACATGGGCGTATTCGAACCGATGAAGATCACCACGATCAACAAGAGGTTTCTGGAAACTGATGCGCGCATAAGCAATTTCCTTGTCTATTCTCGGCAAGCTAACTCAATACCTCTCGAATGGCGCTCGCCTTTGGATCGGCGATCGGTACGGGGCGGTCATCCGGTTTGAAGTCCTTGGTCGAATCGAAGCCCACTGCTTGCAAATAAGTGTGGAACAGGTGGCCGCCGTTCACTTCGCGGTCGATCACCGCCGTGCCCTCGGCATTGGTCTTGCCAACCGACTGCCACCTTTGATCCCCGCAACCCACCAGCGCAACCGACCAGGCCCGCGACCAGTGATCGCGGCCATACCGGTCGTTGATTTTGGGCGTTCGCCCCATTTCCGACATCACGATCACCAGCGTCGAGTCGAGCATCCCGCGTTCGGCAAGGTCGTCGAGGAAGTGGCGAAGGGGCGATCGAACTCGCCGAGTTGCTCGATGTGGAAATCGAAGTTCTCGTGGTGAGTGTCGTAGTTCGAATGCGACACCTTGACGAAGGTCACGCCCGCTTCGAGCAGCCGCCGTGCCTGAAGCAGATGGCGGCCAAAGTCGTGGCGGCCGTATCGGTCGGCGATCTTTGGATCTTCCTTCTGAACCGCGAATACCTTGCCACGGCGAATGAACTGCTCGGCCTGATCGTAAGATTCCGTATAGGCTTCCGTCTGTGCCGTTTTCCGCGTGCTGGCAAAACGTGCGTTGAGCTTTCGACGAAGTGCTTCGCGCTGGGCATCCGCGCTGTCGGTCAATTCCTTCGGTTTGAAGAGATCGGCGGGCGGCTTGCCGTCGGCGATTTGTACCGAAGCGAACTTCGGACCCAGAAACGCCGCATCCTGTTTATTGAACCCGCTGCCGCCGCCGGTGGGAAGTATGTTGATGTGGCCCGGCAGAGCGTTGTGTTCGCTGCCCGACAACTTGGCAACGACAGCACCCAGTTCCGGATACTGAATCCCAGGCTCCGGTCGCCTGCCGGTCAACATAATCAGGGTGCCGCGACCATGTTCATCGTCAAGGCTATTGAGTCCACGGATCAGCGCCATGCGGTGCATCTGCTTGGCGGTGTGCGGCAACAATTCGCAAATGTGTGTGCCGACGACCGAAGTAGGAATCGCCTTGAAAGGCCCGCCAGTGCTGGTCCTGGGTTTGGGATCCCACGTTTCCAATTGACTGACGCCGCCGGAAAGAAAGATCACGCAGACTCGTTTCTGCGCCGAGGAAAGTTGCCGGGCCACTACCGGCGAGGCAAACCCGCCCAGCCCCAAGACACCTGCCGTCCCCAGAGCAGTAGTGCCAAGGAATGCACGACGAGAGACCTGATGCTCGGGTTGGTGGCAGGCGTAGGTGCACGGAAGCATAAAATCTCCGATTTTAGTGGTCAGTGATCAGTGGTCAGTGGTCAGTAAATGCAAAGGCAAGAATCTTCGGTATTTGGAATTTACTGACCACTGACCACTGATCACTGACCACTCTTTCATTTAGTGATTAAATCGAAACTCCGCCGATGCCAACATCGCCCAGACTACTTCACTGAGCGTCGCGGAATGATCCTTCGCATCGCGCAGGACATCCGCAATGTCCTTGCGTTCTTCTTCTGAAGGTAATCGGGTGAAAACGCTCAGGAACAATTCATCTGCGATGGCATTACTATCATTCAACTTCGAGGCGCGTTTCGACCAGATTGCCCGCCAAAGGAACGATCAACCCGCGTACCAATGCGTTGTGCTTCAAGAACAAAGTCTGATCCAGGGTCGCCAAAAACCCTTCTTCAGACTGGCCGGGCTGGCGCTGAAGAGCCGGACAAACCCTTGCACCTGCCCTGCCTCTTTGGCGTCGAGTTGAGCTTCCGTGGCATTCTTGGCGGCGAGCCGATGGGCATCGCGCAGTCCGGAAGCCTGAATCATCGCAATGGCAAACTGCTCGGGTGACAACGGCTTCAAGTTGCCGATCAGATAGCGATCAACCGGCACTTTCTTCAGTGATGTCGGCACTTCACTAGAGCGCTGATACGTCTTGCTCAAGGCGATTTCTCGCAGCAGCCACTTCACATCGTACTTGTGAGCCATCAATTCTTGAGTCAACAAGTCAAGCAAGGCAGGATGAGAAGGTGGGTTATCGCTGTGATCCATATCGAGAGGGTGGACCAGCCCCCTACCCATCATCATCGCCCAAAGTCGATTGCAGACCGTCCGGGCAAACTGAGGATTGTCGGTCGCGGTGATCTGTCCGGCCAGTTGTTCCCGCCGGCTAAAGGCCGGTATCGGCTTCACATTCTTTGCGGGAGCGACCTTGTATTCTTTTCCCTTTGCCATCTTCGGCTCGGCAATGGCCTTGTGACCGGGCATCTTTGGGCCGGTCGATTTCGTTGCTTTGGTCTTGTCGAAGACACTGACGAAACTCACTTCGCCTTCCGCTTTCTCGGCGATCACGGCAGTTGGGACATTCGCGTTCGGAAACAGAAAACTACGGCTCAGAAAAGCGTAGATACCGAAATAGTGTTCCTGCTTGAAATCATCGACGAGGGGTGAATCGTGGCACTGGGCACACTGAAGGTTCCGCCCCAAAAATATCCTGCTAATGTCGCGCGTAAGCAGGTTCGGCTCCAGATCGCGGTCGAGATAGAACTTCGCCAATGGCCGGTACTTGGGATCGACGCCATCCGCGGCGAGAATCTCGCGCACCAACTGGTCGTAGGGTTTGTTCTGTTGAAATGCAGTACGAAGGTACTCTTCCCATGCTGCCGGTGACACGCGGACACCGTGCCGTCGCTCCATCAACACCACGTTGAAGTGCTGCTCCATGCGCCGGGCATAGCCGGGGCTATTCAGCAGTGAGTCGATGATTTTGGAGCGTTTGCCGGGATCTTTGTCGGCAAGGAAAGTGCGCGCCTGCGCGGCGGTGGGGATCGTGCCGGTTAAATCCAGAAATAAGCGACGCAGAAATTCGCCATCAGCGGCAATCGGAGAGGCGAGCTTGGCATAATCGGAAAAACCGCCGGCAATCTGTTGGTCAATGCGCTCATGAACTGGCTGCGCCGCGACAACAGCAGGTGCAACGAGAACGAAGAACAAGGTCATCGGCAGGATGGATGAGATTCGCATCGGTAAGTCATCCGAAACCGAAAGGAGAACAACTTTGGCGGGAGGGCGAAAGGCAGAGCAGTTGGCGATGATTATATGGTCGCTCCACGGAGCGCAGTGTCAAGCGCGAAGTGCCGGAATTGACAAATCGCATTTACTGCAATCGACCGATCATGAGATCGGGGTTGGCGCGTGGTCCACTCCGAACGTGCAGCGATCGGCGCTCGTCGCGTCTTGACCGGATGGGGTAAAGTAAACAAAATTAGCTCATCGGTGATGTATATCCTGCCCATCCTGGAAACTCATGGCGAATCATGTCTGTCCGCACTGCCGCTCGCAATTGCCGGTCTATGGCGAGCCTTATTGTCCCAGTTGCCGGCAATCTCTCGATGATTTCTGGGACGAAATGGATCGCCAAGACGATCGACCACCCACGATATTGTCTTTGAGGGGCAGCGAAGATTCAGGCAAGCCTACCCTGTATGAGTTCGCCTTGAAGCTCCATCAATTCACTCCGTACACTCCCATCACTCCGCTCTTGATCATCTTGAACTGTGCAGTTTTCGTGTTCATGGTGCTCCGAGGCGCTAGTTTCTTTCGGCCGGATATCGATACCCTTCTCAAGTTCGGGGCCAACTTTGCGCCCTTGTCGCTCAAAGATGAACCCTGGCGGCTATTCACTTGCATGTTCATTCATATCGGGGCACTGCACTTGGCAGTCAACATGTGGTGCCTTTTCGTCGTCGGCAAGCTGGTAGAGCGCTTCCTTGGGTGTGCCGGCTTTCTTACGATGTATCTGCTTTCGGGACTTACCGGCAGTTTGGTCAGTGTGGTCTGGTCGCCGCAGATCGTCTCCGCCGGAGCTTCGGGTGCCATTTTTGGAGTCTTTGGGGCTACTCTGGGTATTTATCTTCGTGCAGCGCAAACCATACCGGACGACTTTCTTAAAGCGAACCGGGCAGCGATGCTGCGCATCATCGCCTTGAATCTGGCCATCGGATTCATGGTACCGGGGATCAGCATGTCCGCTCACCTCGGCGGGTTGGCCGGCGGCTTCCTGTGCGGCCTGGCGCTCGGACATCCGTTTCGCGCCGATGCGGCAAGGGGGCGTTCGCTTCGTAACGCAGTCGTCCTGGTGCTCGGTGTCGTGCTTCTGTCTCTGTCGTATCTGGCGATCCAGAATCGAATGGGAGAAATGACCGATACCGCTCGGGAATTGACGGAGATTGATGCGATCAACGCACGAGTCACGGGAGTTTTCAACGCGACCATGAAAAAGGCCAAACGTGGGGAAATTAACGAAGCCGAAGTGTTAAAAATCCTCGAATCGGATGTTCTCATGCCCTGGCGGGATGCCCGCCGCGCTTGGCTCGCATCCAGGGTCTGCCCGATGAGAATATGCGGTTACTGCAACAACTCGATCGATCGATGGACCTCTATGAGCAGACTTGGGTTTTGTTATGCAAGTCGATTCGCAACCCCGATGATCCCGAATTGGTTCGGCAAGCAGAGGCGAAGATGGCGGAAGCGAACAAAGCCTGGACGGACCTCAATCAGCAGATGAAGAAGAAATGATGCAGCACCGCAAAGGCATAAAAGCGAGAACAAGAGATCGTCAGCGCGTATGGCAATGGAAGCCCTCGGCGATACATTCAGCACCTTCACCAAATGGAAAGCGAAGACTCCTGACGAGCACGTAGGCGACACTGCCGAATTGTTGAAAAAATCGCGGGAGCTTTACCGAAATAAGAAAGATTGAATTGCCGATCCAATGGAAAACAACAATCAATTTGCCGATTCAAACAATAAAGCGTTCATTGAGTTCGCAAGCGGGCTTTATGTGCCCTTCAGTGTCTGGCGATGGATGAGCCTCTTGACACCGTTTGCGATTATCGTGGTGTTTTTGTGCTTGACGGTAAGCGAGAAAATGGGAAGCGATTCGCCTGTCTGGACAAACTTTGGGATATGGTTCGTGTTCGTTGTTGTCACAGCGGTATTCGGCCACTTTCGGATATGTCTCACTCTGGATTCTTCCGGCCTGACCATTCATTACCCGCTTCGCACTGTAAAATATTCCTGGCACTCATTGAGTGATTTCCAGGTTGAGAGAAACACACTCTTTTTTATCAAGTTGGCTGAAGTCATCTATTTTCAAGTGTCGGGGTTTTCGGGGAAGAAATCTTTGATCTCGATGTTTGAACCATCGGCAGAGGAACTGGTAGCACTGTTCCACGAATGGCAGGCCCGCGCAACTATGAGTGATGGTTCTACCAATGTGCGATCGGTCCCGCCGGGACGGCGACGTTCGCATCGGTTGAATCCCATTCGCTCCAATTCGCCGGCGGCCCCTGCTCACGCAACTGATCGACGATCCGCTGAAAGGTCGCGGAGCCGTCAATCAGCACCAGGATGGCCTGGATCGCCTTGCCGGTTCGCAACGCTTTGCAATGCCACACGGCCATTTTGCGAAATTGCAGACAGGCCAGATGTTCCCCGCGCCATTCGACCATCCGTCGAAAGTGCGTCTCCATGAATTGTAATCGTTCTTCATACGTGCCGCGAGGCCCAGGTATGCCGGTTTCGAGCCAGTTATTGAGCTGGCGAAAAAACCAGGGATTGGCCAGCGCCCCCCGTCCGATAGCAATTCCGGAACAGCCAGTCTCACGGATCATGCGCTCGGCATCGGCTATGGTTCGGACATCGCCGTTGCCGAGCACCGGAATGCGCTCAACGGCCTCGACCACCTGCCGGATTCCCTCCAGATCGACGCTGCCGCCAAAACCTTGCGCGCGGGTGCGTCCGTGAACCGTGACGGCCGAGACGCCGATCTTTTCAAACTCGCGCGCGAAAAAGGGTGCTGTGAGATTGCTCGTGTCCCAGCCGAGCCTCATCTTGACGGTGACCGGAATTCTGACGGCCTCCACGACCCTGCGAACCAGATCGATCGTTCCTCCGGAAGTATCGCACATCATCGCCGAGCCGCCCCCACCCTTGACAACCTTCCGAACCGGGCAGCCCATATTGATGTCGATGATGGTCGCCCCATAGTTTTCGAGCCACTGCGAGCCTCGCACGAGATCGTCCGGCGTGCTGCCGAAGATTTGAATCGCCAGCGGGCGATCTTCTTCGGAAGTGGCCAGCAGTTCCCGGGTCTTGCTGCTTCCCTCGAGAATGGCCCGGCCGTTAATGAGATCGGTCGTGGCCAACCCGCAGCCTCCCACTTCTCGAACGCTAAGGCGAAACGGCAGGTTGGTATAACCCGCCAGAGGCGCGAGGGTGAATCGCGAAGCGAGCGTAACATTCCCGATGCGCAAAGGCTCACGCCAGGCAGACAGTTGGGGCGGCGAAGGTATCGCAGAAACTGCATTCATGAATCGGTTACACTCGCCCATTTCCGAAAGATTGCCAGGATAAGGCTCGATCGATTATCTTATGGACACTACCTCAGGAGAAATGTTCATGACCCGACAATCACGTTATCGCGAACCATTTTTTTGTAGCGTCTGCGCCCGTTTCGGGCCCTCATCAGCAAAAACCTCGGCAATCCATCAAATCGATAAGCGTTTGATTGGCTCTTAGTTCTTGGAAGCATCTTGTAGCGTCTGCGCCCGTTTCGGGCCCTCATCAGCAAAAACCTCGGCAATCCATCAAATCGATAAGCGTTTGATTGGCTCTTAGTTCTTGGAATCAACCCAGCCCGACCGGCGGGCCCCATTCATCAAAGAACTTCGTCAGTGTATCAAATCGATAATCGTTTGATCCGTTGCCCGGCTTATTGGAAACAATTTGTAGCATGGCGTTCACAGCCTCGTTTGTTTGGTTATTAAATCGTTGATCCGCAATTGAAATTGTGTAGCAACTTGTAGCATGACGTTCACCGCCTCGTTTGTTTGGTTATTAAAGCGTTTACTCGCGATCGAAATTGTGTAGCAACTTGTAACACAACAATCGAAAATTAGTCGTCTGCATGTGCGATCATCGATGTACACGCCGATTTTCGTAGCAATTTGCAGCATGTCCGTTCACTGCCTCGTTTGTTTGGTTATTCAATCGTTGATCCGCAATCGAAATCCTGTAGCATCCTGTAGCAATTTGTAGCACGGCATTCGGAAATTTGTTCGTTCGTATTTGCGATCATTGATGTACAAACCGATTTTTGTAGCAACTTGTAGCAACCAAGCCCGAGGGACGAGCCCCATTCACCAAAGAACTTCGTCAGTGCATCAAATCGATAATTGTTTGATCCACTGCCAAATTCTTTGGAGGCTCCTCTATCATCTACCTTATTATAGTGAATGCAAATACATAGTAAATGTGCGTTCATTGATATGATCGGAAATACTGATATTGGGTGTAACCATTTTCTCTGGGGGGATGCCGTCGTAGCGGCGGCATCCTGCCGCCGTCTGCAACCTCTCGGCGGCTGGGAAGCCACAGCTACGACCCCCAGAGAATGTGGTTACCCTAATTATGCATCGTAGTGTAGCTACCATTGACATTACTCAGATGCTCATTAGTATTGGTGATTATTAGAACCGCAAATGTGAGCGCGACGCGAATCCACCAATCGAAGGAACGTGAGTCATGAGCAGGATGCCGATGCAACAGGGGGTATTGTTCGGATGCGTTCTTTCTTCAACTCTGCTCATCTCACTTGAAGCGTTCGCGGAACCCGCCAAGGTTCCAACCGACCTCTACGGTGACGCTCTGCCCGATGGCGCAGTCGCCAGGCTGGGCACAGTTCGCTTTCGGCACGGCGACCATATCAGTAGTGCAGTCTTCTCCTCAGATGAAAAAGTATTAATCACATGCGGAGGCTCTTGGGTCCGTTTTTGGGACACGGAAACGGGCCGACAAATCGCCACCATCAATGCTCATGTGAGTCGTCTGAGCGCAATGGCGATTTCCGTTGATGGGAAGTCGCTGGCCGCGTGCACAGTTTCTGAACAGGTCAGCGAGATTATCATTTGGGACACCGAAACCCGCAAGCAATGGAAACGCTGGGTTATCCCGAAAGTTTATTGCTGGAGCATCGCGTTCTCACACGACAACAAGACTCTCGTCTTTGGCGGAGATGATAACATCGTCCATCTCCAGCAAGTGACTGATTGGTCGTTTAACAAGTACCAATGGCCATACATCTCCGCAGTTACGCCCGAAGGAACGACGATGGCAGTCAAGAGAGGTCATTCCACTTTTATCATTGAGCTTTGGAAAGGGACCCCGCTCAAAAAGCACAGCGAGATTTGGTGGATGCTTCGTCTGAATCCCGCGTGTCTCACCTTATCAAACGACGGAAAGATCCTGGCGTTGGTCGGTGAGAGTGGTGAGATCCAGCTTATGCGTCCCGATGTTGAAAAGCTCCAAACTCTCCAAAACGGTGCAAATGTTCAGATTTGCCTTCCCGACGACCCAACGATCATGCGACTAGGCGATCAGGAAATGAAAATCACAGCTCTGGCTTTTACTCCCGATGCGCGGACTCTCGCCTCAGGTGAAGAAGATGGCACCGTTCGCATCTGGGAGATTGCCACCGGCACTGAACGACAACGCTTCACGGGCCATCGGGGGCAAGTCACGTCGCTCGCTTTCGCTCCTGATGGCCGAAGCCTTTTATCCGGAAGTGCCGATACCTCGATTCTCATCTGGGGGCTGGTTGGCCATCCCTCGACCATGAAACGAGAAATCTCGCCCGAAGAGTTGAAGCAAGCATGGAACGATCTGGCGGAAAAAGATGCAGGCAAGGGTTATCGAGCGATGCGGCTGCTCGCCTCTGCACCGAAACAAACCTTGCCTTTTCTACGCGAACGCCTCCAACTGCAAGACGCTCCGGAAAAATCAGTCATAGATCTGATCGCAGATTTAGATGCCGATCGATACGCCGTCCGCAACAAGGCTGCGAAGAAGTTGCTCACACTACAAGACCGGGCTGAGCCAGTGCTTCGACAGACTGCCGGTGGCAAATTGTCGATCGACATGGAAGAATGGGTGAGCCGACTTCTAAAGGAGATGGACAAAGTCGCCTCAATCTTCGGATCGCCGACGTGCTCAACGCCTGATTGAGATGTTGGAACATCTCGATGAGCAGCGACTTCTTCGGGAAGCGGCGAGTCGGTCTGGGCTACCGTGGGCAATGCGGGAGGCCCAGTTGGTTCTCGACCGCAGGAAGTAACTTGGTGAGGGGAGAGATGAGACGGAATAGAACATAATCAGCTACAGTGAATGAAACACGGGACTCCATTCTTGAGGTGACAGGGTGCACGACATGGTTTGCGCATTGCGGCTCAAGCGTCGCTACGCGACGCAAAAAACACGCTGCCGTCCGATTTCCGGGTGTTAAAACACCCGGCTAACTTCAACCAACCGCTACGCGGTCACCGTTCGCCGCGAAGCGGCGGTTGAAGGTAGCCGGGCGTTTTATTGCTTTCAGTCCGAACTCCCAAATGATTGCGGTAAGTTCCTCTGGCTACGTCAACATGTGGGATCCCATGACTGGGAAGAAGCGGGAGGACTTCCCACAAATCGATGCTGGGGCCAATCTCATGGCGTTCAGTCCGGATGGGAGGAAAATGGCGTTGTCATTGACGGGTATTAGCCATCCATATTTGTGGGAGCTTTCAACCGGGAAGAAAATCCGGTGCGATGATGATCCAACGCCTTTTTATCTCTCCGGAAACGAAATGGTCTACCTTTCTTTCAGTCCCGACAGCGAGACTCTGGCTGCTGGAAACGTGGAGGGGCTTGGATTGTGGAACCTTACGAGCGGCGATTGCACGGCCGTGATCGAAATAGCGTGGTTCAAAAGGTTTCTCCTGGTACTTGGCATCATCTTTGTTGTCCCACTGAGCCTTTTAGCCTGTCGCAAACGTTTGCGTTCGTTGCTAAAACTCCATCGCCTTGTTGACCATGGTTATGCCGAGAATGCCGCTTCAGGTCATGGAGGATAAATCGTGTCTTCGAGTGCGTCCTCGACGCAATCGTTGACGTGGCCACTCTTTCAGAGTGCTGCAATTTCTCTCGTTCCCACGGTCCTCCGTGGGAACGCACGACCCCGACGCTCCGCGTCCTGGTCAACGAAAAGCTTTCGTCCCACGGGCACGGCGTGCGACTACAGCGGATGAACGTGACGCAGAGCGTCCCGTCGGTGCGTTCCCACGGAGGACCGTGGGAACGAGAGGGTTAAATGGCTGATACGATGGAGGCTATTGCGTGACCGAGCGAGAATGGGTGGAGTGCGCTGATCCGCAAGAGATCCTGAAGGCATTGCGCGGCAAATGCAGCAACCGAAAGTTGCGACTGTTTTCCTGTGCCTGCTGCCGCCGCATATGGCAATTTATAACCGACCCTGGAAGTCAAGCAATTGTAGAAATTGTGGAACAATGTACGGATGGTCTTGTTGACACTCAAAGGATCTTGTCGCTCGACTGGGACCGGCTCACCGACAATTGTGGTGGACCTGGAAGAGTCCCACGCAATTGCATTTATGACTGCTGGACATGTTGGTTACAGCGTCCTAGCACCTATTCGCGGAATGCACCCCTGGAATGATTTTGACGACGCGTTATCAACTGCTGCGGGCGCGGTTCAAACTATGGCAGTATCCTACATCTCGCCTGATGATAAGATGGCACGCTTTTATAACGCAGACGAATTACTTGCTGCGTATCGACGGCACATGGAAATCAAGCAAGCTGCGTCCCATGAGCGGCAAGTAACTGAACAAGCCGGGCAAGTTTCGCTCCTCCGTTGCATCTTTGGTAACCCCTTTCGTCCTCTTGCGGTCGATCCCCATTGGCTGACTTCCGACGTCGTCGAACTTGCTCGAACCATTTACGAGGAACGCGCCTTCGATCGTCTTCCCATACTTGCCGATGCCTTGATGGACGCGGGTTGCGACAATGCCGATATCCTCGACCATTGCAGAGGACCGGACTTGCATTGCAGAGGTTGCTTTGTTGTGGATTCAATCTTGGGAAAGCAATGACTCCGGCATTCGGATCAAGTAGAATCACGTTGAGGAGTAAGCCAAATGTCCACAATGACGCTGCCCGCCGCACCCGTGCGATCCGTACCACTTCCAAGTCCACACCGAAAGCGCTGGACGGTCGCAGAGTTTCATCAACTCTGGGATGCAGGCTGGTTTGCCGACTGCCGGCCCATGCTCATCGAGGGGGAAATCTTACTGATGCCCAATCCCAATCCACCTCATGCGATGGGCACGAACCTGGCCGATTATGCCCTGAAGGCGATTTTTGGAGCCGGCTTTGTGGTGCGCGTCCAACAACCCCTCGTGTTGGGTCTGTCCACCGATCCCGAACCCGACCTTGCGGTCGTGCCGGGTTCGCCGCGCGATTACATCGACCATCCGACCACCGCATTGCTCATCGTCGAGGTCTCGGATTCGACGCTCAATTACGACGTCGGAGAAAAGGCCAGCCTTTACGCCGCTGGTGGGATTACCGATTACTGGGTTGTGGATCTGAACCACGAGCAAGTGATCGTCTTCCGCGATCCGCAACCGGATGCCACGCAACGGTTCGGATTCGGCTTTGGCGATGTGCAAAACTTGGACCGAACCGGAACCATCAGTCCTCTGGCTGCGCCGCAAGCGAGTCTTCGTGCCGCTGACTTACTGCCGTAAGAGGGTGAGGAGAAATCGCATGACCATCGCGCCTCAACCCCGACGCTGGACCCGAGCGGAATTCTATCGACTTGCCGACCTCGGCTTCTTTCGCGGTCAACTGCGCCGAACGTTGTGAGGGGGAAATTGTGGTTCTGAGTCCTCAGAATTGGCCTCATGCTTCTGCAACCGATCGAACCTACGACTTGATTCGCGATCGGTTCGGTTCGGGGTTCTGGGTTCGAATGCAGTTGCCGCTGGCGCTTGGAGAAGACTCCGATCCGGAACCTGACGTTTCTGTCGTAGTGGGTAAACGCGAAGACTACTCCGATCACCCAACTACCGCAGCACTGGTCATCGAGGTTGCCGATTCTTCGCTGGCATACGATAGCGGTGAGAAAGCCGAAATCTATGCGGCCTCACGAATACCGGAATACTGGGTTCTCGACTTGAATCATCGACAACTCATCGTTTTCCGCGATCCGCTGCCCGGCACTGCTTCACAAGGATATGAGTATGCTGATCGGTTTACGGTCGATGCCGCCGGCACCATCAACCCGATCGCTGCGCCGCACGTCCAAATTCTTGTCGCGGACATGTTGGGGTAATGGCAGGCGAGACGCCTACCCCACGTTGGTGTAATGGCAGGCGGGATCTCTATCCCACGTCCTGCTTTCAATCATCGTCGTCATCGTCATCATCTTTCTTCACCGAAGGCTTGTAGAACGCTGCGCGCACGGGGGCCGGCATTTCCGAAGCCGCGCCCCTCACCGATTTCCAGATGACCCGATTCAGCTTCCGGTCATCGGCCTGATCTTCTTTCTCCAGGTTGGCTCGTTGCGACCACTCCGCTCCCCAGGCCCCCGCCACATTTTTCGCATCCAAATCGGTCTTCGGAACCTGATGCTTGTAGGCGGCGAAGTCGGGTTTCGATGTGAATGAATTGTACATCGGTCGAGCAGCGGCATCGTACTGGCTCATCGGCTTCAGGCCCAGGATCAACTCCATCGTGCGCAGCATGCTGGAGGTCGAATACATCGTCGAATCGACATATTGATGTTTGGTGTAGGGTGAGATAACCAGTGCCGGACAGCGGTGGGCATCGACGTGGTCGGGGCCGTTCTGCGTGTCGTCCTCGAGCACGAAAATCGCCGTGTCCTTCCAGAATTTGCTGTTGCTGATCGCCTCGACGACCATTCCCAGAGCCAGATCGTTATCGGCAACGTAGGCCGTCGGGGTGGGCTTGCCGATGCGCGTGCCCGAAGTGTGATCGTTGGGAAGCTTCACGATTTGCAGTTGCGGCATGTCAGCCTTCCTTCTCGAAGCGCTTCAGCTCCGAAATGAATCGCTCCGCCCGCTTGACGTCGAGATAATCGAGATCGTAGCAGTGGTATTGCGGGTCGAAGTGCCCTTCGAGCGCCTTCACGGTTGCCTTACAATCCTCGTAGGTTCCATCGGGTTTTTTCTTGCCGTTGTTGATCCATTCTCCATAACTGCGATAACTGACTTTTGCCTCCGCTGCGCGGTCCCAGATGTAGCCGCCGGCCGGGCCGAACGAGATAGTCGAGAGCTCCTTCGCTGGGATAGCCGAACGCTTTCTTCGGACTGCCGCGATAGCTCAGCGGCCAGGACTTTCTCGACGTAGTCCGATGCGTAAGCGCCCATCGACCACTCGTGGCCGTCTGCGCGACACTTCGCCATCGACGTAAAAATTGTCGAGCAACACAAACTGACGGGCCAGTTGATGATGGTTCGGAGTGATCGCTTCCGGGAACAAGCACAATTGCGGGTCGCCGTTGCCTTCCTTGATGTCGCCGAAAACCTGGTCGTAGGTCCGGTTTTCCTTGATGATGTAGATCACATGCTTGATTGGCGATGGTTCGCCGAGCTTCTTGGGGATCGGATTATCCCCCATCACACCTTCCGAAAGCGCGGAGAAGTCGCTCTTCAATGGACTGTTGGCATACGCAGCCTTGCTGAACTCTCCCATCTTTTCGGGACTCGGCATGTCGATGGTGCTTACGGTGCCCCGGAAAAGCTGGCCGATGTATTCCGGCAAGTTCTTGTTTGCCGGCAGAGTCGGATTCGGACCATAGGAATTGGCCTTCGACGACAACCCTTTGCCGTTGGCCACATAAATGCGTTTGATCCGACCGGTTAAAGCGAACGGAAGTTGGATACCAGCCGGTGGGGATGAAGCCGAGCGGCTTGGCCTTGTCCGGATTGGCGATATTGAAGACAGCGAGATTGTTGGCATCCGCGTTGGCAACGAACAGCAAGTGGCCATCCGGCGTGATGCACAAGCTGGTGGGAGTATTGCCGCTGGGAGACTGGGGATAAAGAGCGCAGTTGATCGTTTGGGTCGGCTTCATCAACACCAGATCGAAGACGTTGACCTGGGTTGAATTGGCACAGGCGACGAACAGCGCAGTTCCATCGGGGGTTATCGCCATTTCGGTGGGATGCGACGCCGTTGGCAAGTGACGGACCACTTCATTTTTTTCCAGATCGATGACGGCCACCGATTCGCCTGCCCAGAGCGAGACGAACAGGTATTTGCCCTCGTGATCGGCCAAGCAGGTGTAGGGATGAACGGGAACAGGTAATTTGTCCTTGGCTTTTTCTCCCTCTTCCTTTCGGCCATCGGGCGGGCTGGGCGGGTCGCCTTTGGGCCTGTCTTTTTTGGGAGCGCTGGTAGTACGGGCCAGCTTGATGACGACCTTGTTATCGGGATTGTCGATGGGGATCCGAAACAGGACATCGCCCCAGGTGCCTGCGGCGAAGAGGTCTTTGCCATCCTTACCGACCGCCAGGCCGCCGACGACCAGTTTCTCGACCGTACCGTTGAGTTCAATGGTTTTCGGGCTTCCCAGTAACCGCGCAGGAAATCAAATTCGTGGATACGTGCAAACTCGCCGCCGCTGGCATAGAGTTTCTTGCCGTCCGGCGCAAAAGCCAGCCCGATATAGGTCTGGTCCAAGGTCACCCGGCTCACAATTTTTTGTCGCGTGCGATTCAGGTCGAGAATGATGATCTCATGCTCTCGAAAGCCGGCGTGGAGTACCGCGAGGTATTGCCCGCTGGGATGGAGCACCATGTTGACGGGCAAGTCGCCGACTTCAATCTGCCGGCCTGCCGGGGTGAGCTTCCACTGGTTAGGAAGCTGGACGGTGCCGTCGTGAAGCAACCCCGGCAAGACGGGTGGGGTTTTCGCTGCCGGCTTGGCCGTTGGACGCGGACTCGGATCGGCCGGAGCCTGCTGCAGTTCGAGCGCAGCCAATAGCCCAAGGCACCCGACAGCGAGAAAGAGCAGTGCCACCAGAGATCGCGAACGCATGATAGACATCCTCATGGGAGTAAAGCCGATGGAGATGATTATCGGGAATCAGTGTTCAGTGTTCAGTGTTCAGTGTTCAGTGTTTGGTCAAAAACCCCAATGTTTCATATTTCCTCATCGTTTGCCGCTCCGCGGCGAACGTCTTCACTTGCCGCTCCGCGGCTTTGCGCTAACACCACCAGAGCGTTTTGCGTTGTCGGAGTCAGCCACCGGCCTCAGAACGTAGCACAACCGTCTCGGTTGTGATCGCTCACACAACCGGGACGGTTGTACTACGTCAAAAGCCATGCCCACGCTAAACGCCGCGGAGCGTCAATAGAAAACGTTCGCCGCGGAGCGGCAAACGATGGGCACGGAAAATTCGGGCTAGGACGGAACTAAATCCCATCTCGCTCGTCCTAGATGAAGGAGCCTACTCTCATTTCCGTCCTGGAAGTGCCTCATTTCTCAGGGAGCATCGCATGTCAAATAGGGGTCGCTTACGTACATGGCTTGGTTACTTCGTCATCGGTGGATTGCTCATCACGCTGGCAGCGTGTGGTAAGAAACAAGAATCAGCGCCGAATGCGCCAGGTGCAGAGAAGAAAGAAGATCTTTCGAATGCTGATCCAAGATTGGATCCCGATCTTCAGGCTGCCGTCGAGGTTGCTCGGAAAGATCGTGTCGTTGTCGATGCCAAAGCGATCGAAGGTGAAGTATCCGGGCTGCCGAATCAGGAACAGGGAAACCTTCTCGGCGACGTCGGGGCCACAGGCGCAGTGGGTGATCTGCTCGAATCGGGCACGAAAGCGGGCGATGGCGGTGCTGGGGCTTTGATATCAACCGGCAATTTGAGGGGCCGAAGTGGAGCAACCCGGGCAAGAATGTTTCGTTCCGGCGGGGGCGTTGGTCGCGGAATGATGGGAGGGGGAATGATGGGCGGTGGAATCATGGGTCAACCACCCGTAGGAATTAACGGTCAGCCGCCGGCGGGACGTGTTGCACAGAATCCCGAACCCAAGGACGAAGAATCCAGCACTGAAAACTATCAGCTCATCCTCGAAAACCCATACAAGGCGGTGAAGAACGATCCGCTTTCGACCTTTTCCAGCAGTGTCGATACAGCCTCTTACAGCAACGTCCGCGCCCGGCTCAATGCCGGAAATTTGCCGACGCGCGATATGGTACGGATCGCGGATTTCATCAATTATTTCAAATACGATTATGCTCCACCAAAGAACGATGACCCGGTGGCCTTCCATCTGGAAATCGCCAAGTGTCCCTGGAACGACAAGCACCATCTTCTCAAGATCGGGTTACAAGCGAAGATGATCGAGAAAGACAAGATGCTGCCGCGCAATCTCGTTTTCCTTATCGATACCTCCGGCTCGATGGGCCAGCCCAATCGCTTGCCGCTCGTCAAGCAATCCTTGCGACTTCTGGTAGATCAACTCACTGCCAAGGATTCCGTGAGCATCGTGACTTATGCCGGCAGTGCAGAACTCGCGTTAACGCCGACGCCCGGAAACGAGAAGGATGCGATCCTGCGCGTCGTCGATACTCTGGACGCGGGGGGATCGACGAATGGCGGCGGTGGCATTCTCATGGCATACGACTAGGCGACAAAGAATTTCATGAAGGATGGCGTGAATCGAGTCATTCTCGCTACCGATGGCGATTTCAATGTCGGGGTCAGCGACGATGCGGAACTGGTGCGAATCATCGAAAAGAAACGCGATACCGGCGTATATCTCACCGTTCTGGGCTATGGCATGGGCAACTTAAAGGATAGCAAGCTCGAACAGTTGGCCCATCACGGCAACGGCCATTACGCCTATATCGATACGCTGGATGAAGCCAAGAAAGTGTTTGTCGAACAGGGCGGCGCACTGGTCACGGTTGCCAAGGATGTGAAGCTGCAAGTCGAGTTCAATCCGGCCTCGGTTGCGGGGTATCGCCTGATCGGTTACGAAAATCGCGTGATGCGCAACGAAGATTTCCGCAACGACAAGAAGGATGCCGGCGACATGGGCAGCGGCCACACCTGCACGGCGCTGTATGAAATCGTCCCTGTGGGTGAGAAGATCAAGGATAGCGATGTACCGCCGTTGAAATACCAAACTACCGCGAAGCTATCCGATGCGGCCAAGTCGGGCGAATGGTTGACGGTGCGGATGCGCTACAAAGATCCGCAAACGGAAAAGCCCAAGGAAGTGGAAGCAGCTTTGTCTGCTGATACTCTCGGCAAGAAAGTCTCGAACAATTTCGAATTCGCTGCTGCTGCGGCCTCGTTCGGAATGTTGCTGCGCGATTCCGAGTATAAGGGAGTTGCCACGTATGGCAGCGTCTTGGAGACTGCGCAGGGGCTACTCCAGGCCAAGAAAGACGATTACCGCGAGGAATTCGTTAAACTGGTGCGCGTGGCGCTGACCATCGATCAGGCAAAAGCGAAGAAATAGATTCTAAGACCCGAATGAAACCGTGCAGAGTTACAGCACAGCCAAACTGCAATGAAATGACGTTTTGGCTCGCCGCAGGCGAGCGTCGAGGCGTAAGCTCGACGTGGAGTGCCACCGCCAGTTCGCTCGACTTTGGGAATAGAAAATGAGCGATTTGACTGTGAGAGTCCACGTCGGGCTTACGCCCCGACGCTCGCCTGCGGCGAAGTGCATCCAATTGCAACCCAGCTTATTCCGGCTTGCAAGGTTTTTCGGGAACAAAATGATTTCCGACGGCTCATATTCACACATATCTTTTCCGTCCCTTCGTCCGCGATTGATGAGGAGATCGACTCATAATCCAATTGCGCTCTCGGACTGATTTGAATTCGATCCGCAGATTACGCAGATTACACAGATTTCAAAGCAAATCGAGGAATCGGTGGAATTGACAAATCTTTACCTGTCGGCTATGCCTCCTCCACTTCTTTAACGAATCTCATTCTCAACACGCACCGCACGGCCCCTCGTTCTCCACGGAGGTGATCGATGCCTTTTCCCCGACGCGGCCGGCTTTTGTTTGTCCTGCTTCTCTTCTCGCCCTGTGCATGTTCCTCCACACCGTGGGATCGGATTTCCGCCACTTTCGGAGGGCGTGTGCCCCTTACCGACGATGGCCGGCGACCTGGACTCAATGACGTTACGACACCTCCCGATCCGGGTGTTCCTGCCGAGAAAACGAACACCGAATCGGACTCGCGCTACAAGGATAACCCATTCCAATCGGTTTCCCACGCACCTCTTTCGACGATCCCCATTGATGTGGGCAAGGCATCGTACGGCGATATCCGCCGATTCCTTCAAGAAGGCCAACTGCCTCCCAAAGATGCGGTGCGGGTCGCCGAGATGATCAACGCATTTCAATACGATTACGCACCACCTTATGCGGAACACCCCATCGCCTTGCATCTGGAAGGCGGCGCTTGCCCCTGGGAACCGTCGCATCGACTGGTCCGGGTCGCCATGAAAGCGAAAGCTTATTCCAGGGAAAATATGCCGCCCAGAAACCTGGTCTTTCTTGTTGACGTCTCGGCATCGATGGATGAACCCAAAAGACTTCCCCTTGTGAAGGCGTCGCTTCGGCTACTGGTCGAACAACTCACGGAAAAAGATCATTTCAGCATCGTGACCTATGCCGGAGAGACATCGGTTCATCTTCCTTCAACGATGGGTAACGAAAAAGCGCAAGATGTTGCGTGCGATCGATCGTCTCAAGGCTAAAGACTCAACCGATGGTGCCAAGGGCATTGAGCTGGCTTATCAGGAGGCGAAGGCCGGTTTCATTCCGAATAGCGTGAATCGGGTCATTCTTGTCACGGATGGTGATTTTAATGTCGGAATCACCAGCGAATCCGAGCTGGTTCGACTCATTGACGAGAAGCGAAAAACGGGCGTTTACTTGTCGATCCTCGGCTATGGATTCGGTCATGTGCAGGACGCTACGATGCAGAAGCTCGCTCATTTCGGCAAAGGACATTATGCCTACATCGATTCGCTGGATGATGCCAGAAAGGTATTCGTCGATCGGGGCGGGGCAATGTCGGTGGTGGCCAATGATGTCAAGGTGCAAGTCGAATTCAACCCCAGGCAGGTTCTGAGCTATCGTCTCATCGGCTACGAGTCTCGACTAGCACGGCCCGAGGATTCCAAGATCGACTCCAAATTTGCGGGAGATATGGGGAGTGGTCATTGTGTCACCGCGCTCTATGAAGTAGTGCCCGTGCCGGAGAGCATGCCGGTAGCGAATGCTGATCCGCTGAAGAATCAGAAAAGCCTAAAGACGACCCTGGTGGCGAACAGCAACGAATGGCTAACGGTAAAGGTGCATTACAAGCAGCCTGAAAACGGCTTGAGCAAAGAGGTCTCGTCGATTCTTCCGGCCGGGGGCATGAAGATGATACCTTCAGCCGATTTCCGGTTCGCCGTAGCCGTAGCGGCGTTTGGGATGTTGTTGCGCGATTCCGAATTCAAAGGAATATCGAACTACTCCGGTGTGCTGGCGATGGCACAGGATGCTCTGGGTGAAGACAAGACCGGCGTTCGCACCGAGTTCTTGAAGTTGGTTCAACTGGCGGAGGAGATCGATAAGAAGGCACCGAAGGAGCCGACAACCAACAAAGTGCAGTTGACCAAACCGAGCGATCAACAGGTAGATTCCCAGTAATTCGCCGTCGGATGCGACAGTTGAAATCGAGCGCCATCAACGCACTGGCTACCGATCGAACTTGGGTTGAACGAGGAATGACAGAAAAACGGTTCTTCGCCAAAGTTGTGGAGAGCAACTCGATCTTTGTTCCATGCAATTTGCAGATAACCGAGCCGAAGGCGAGCGTCGGGGCGTTAGCCCGACGTGCGCTTCCTCCATCAAAACGCTTGGTTTTTCCCAGGTAACCGGGGAATCCGATCGGTTTTTCGGGGCGGAAGTCCACGTCGGGCTAACGCCCCGACGCTCGCCTTCGGCTCGCCGTATTACTATCGCTTCCACACAATTCGCGGAGAACCCAAGAAACCAACGCAAACATCAACTCACTGCCACTGTAGCCCAGTCTTCCTCACTCTCGGTTTCCGGCTGCCAGTCAATCGAAATAGAATCTGGAGAGATTTCAGACTGCGCATATCGTTTCATGATTTCGGCAACACGCTGCATCTCAGGGATCGGCTTCCTGCTGTCGGGATCGATCGCCCGGCACGCACCGCCCACCATGCCGGTCATGATTTTGCCGCATGCCGCCGCGTTGCCGCGCAAATGCGGAGCGTCGAGCAAACCGATTTCCACGGCCGTCGCCAGAACATTCGCATCGGTATAGGGATCGCGGCCGGCGGTCCCCAAGTCAGCGATCGCTTCGAGCAGGAGCCGGGCGTCCGCCAGCAATTCAGCCTTGCGCTCTTGCACCCTGGGATCGCCGGTCATGTCCGGCAAGCCGAGCAGGCACTGAGAAATGGCGCCATCGGTGATGCGACAGGCTTCGATCAATTCGGCGGCGGTCGTGGCATGATGCGCTTCGGTGTGGCCGACGATGTGGACGATGTGCGGCTTGAGCTGCATTTGCAGGCAAACGGTTGCGGCCAGATGGCCGCGGGCAACATTCGGGTCGGGGGGATAGGAAGTCAGACCGCCGCGCGTCTCGCGCCAGACGCGAAACTTCGGTCCTTGCAGCGATTCCACCAGTTCCAGCTTGGCCAGCATCTTGCCCAGATCCATCGTCGGCGAGGTGTTGGGCGGATTATTGAACATCAACTGCTGAACATAGTTGCTCACGCCCGATGCGCGAGCATTGTAGGCCGACAAATAGGCCGCGACCACGGCGACCATGTCGTGCGCATCGCGCAGGCTCCAGTGGTGCGACTCGTTCATCTCGACGGGAATGCCGTGCTCCGCATGCCAGCGCATCAGTTTCTGGGTCTCGGGGATCGATTCGCGCAACGGGCGCGGGCTGCGGCCGTCGAGTTGCGTGTACCAGAAGAGCGGGATGGCACACCAGGCATTGTTGATGGTTCGCGCCAGCATCGGTGCCCACTTCATGGTATCGCGCGTGCCGCTGTAGCAGCGCACCAACGGATGATTGCCGAGACGGGTATGGGCGTGAATCGCGGCCAGATCCTCTTCGGTCCGCACCGGCACGCCGCCGGCTCCGTGCGCATGTGCGTCCATCTCCGCCGGGCGAAAGAAATGTTCCTGGGCGTTCTGATCGGTGCCCACCGACAAGACGTCCAGACACTCCGCGCGGGCAATATCCACGACGCCCATCAAGGTCTCTTCGACGGTGGGCCGGCCGAAATGATGGCGCAATCAGAGGATAGGGAGCCTTCCAGCGGATGCGTTCCACCAGCGTTTGCGGCGGCGGCGACCCTGCAAGTGTCTCGGCCTCCTCGCCGCGCAGGAAAGCAACCACAGCCTGCTTGGAGGTGCCGCTGGCAAAGGTCATCTGAAACATGCCGATTTCCTGGGCCACGGCGACGCATGGTTCGGTGCCGCCGAACAGCCAGGCGCGGTGCGATTCCCCGCGGGCGCGGACCTTGAGCGCAAGCTCCTCGAGCAGTTTGCGACAGTTTTCCGGTGTTAGTCGATAACCCACAGCAACCATCGCAGGATCCAGTGCCGCGACTTTATCGAGCACGGCATCGACCGAAATAGCCGGGCCAAGGCAAACGGTTCGATAGCCCAACTGCTCCGCCAGGTTGAGGAAGTTGACCACGCCCGCGACATGCACACATTCTCCGAGTGATGCACCGACGATCAGCTTGTTATTCATACGATCATGCTCCGAAACTGGCGGGCGAAGTAGTCTTATCCGAAATCATTTGGAAATTATCGAAAACGGAGTCTGGACGAGCCGGTGTTGGGACGAAGTCGCGTTCAACCCGGGTGCGGATTTCTTGAGTGGTCAACCCGTCGAGTCCGAGCGAGGCAAGGGTGCGTGGCTCCTGCCATTGCTTGCCGTCCAGTCTGATCCGTGCCATCTTGACAAGATTCGCCAGTGTTGGCAAGGCCAATCCTGCCGCTCCGCCCAGCTCCAACAATGGGATCAACCCCGTTGGAACATCCTCCAGAATATATCGATGCACGAGCGTATTCGGTGCCTTGATTCCGGCATAGGCCGGGTTTCCACCGATCGAGTCGAGTAACGACTCGGCACGATGTCCGTAAGCCGATGCAATCCAGCTTTGCAGCGAGCATGCCGCTACACCATACGCACGGGCGATGCGAAGACGCTCCGAATCGGCTGCCTGGAGCACACTTGCGACGTGAGGAGTCACTCCTTCGCAGTAAAAATCGAAAGAGTCACCCCGCTGAATACGATCGGCATTCAATAGCGTGATGGTTGGGTGCAGGATTGCCCCCACATTGGCCAGACCGGTATGAAGAACCGATTGCGCCGGGACAAGCATCGGAAAAAGGGGCAGACAGGCTTCGATCAACTCGGGTGTTCGGCGTGCGGGCAGCGCGGCAGCGGTCAACTCGGTCTTGGCCCCATAAATGACCGCCTCGGCCGGCCCAACGCTTCGCGCGGCGAACGGAAACGTATTGGCTTCGCCCAGCAGTATTTGTGCCCTGCAGCCGGCCGAGCGCAACACGTTGCGAAATTCGAGGGCACCACCGGTTCGACCGGGCAACAGCAAAACAACTTGACCGTCGCGCAGATGGGGTGCACATCTACGCGCAACCTCGGCGTGACCTGAGGCCGGTACGGCTACCAGGACAATCCGCGCTCGCGACAGGACAGCGGCGATATCGGCCGTGGCGACCGCGATCGAGGCAAATGCCGGTTCCGACCCAGCCGTGGACAAGTTCATCCCACCCGATCGCATCACAGCATCAATTCGGTCCGGCGAGCGGTTCCAGAGCGCAACCCGGAAACCTCGCAGCGCCAGATGTCCGGCCAGCGCCATGCCTCCGTGACCGGCACCCAGGATCGCGATCGACTTCTTGCTTTCTTCATCGGATCGTCGAGCGCTCGTCCGCGTGCTTCCGTCACGATTCGTCAAACCGGACGGCGAACTTGGGGCAACCACGGAGGATGCGCCGATTCCGTATCGGGCGGTCCTGAGAGAATGAGTAATTTGGCCTTCTTCGCGCAAGCGATCGAACATGATACTTTCCCCTGGATTGCTTGTTCCGAAAGATATGGCAGCCCTGGTAAACCGCGTTATTTGCTCGACGTTCCAAAGCAATCCATCAATTAGTACGGCTCAGCGCCCCGGAATCTAGCACGCCATCGCCAAGTTTCTGATGGAATAGTTCGGAGGGTTGGAAATGAGAGAAACTTCACAAATGGCTTGACTTCGTGGAACCCAAAGAGATGCTGATTTTCCAGCGATTGCGTTCACTGCTAGATTTCGCTATTCTCGGCAGTAGTAAGGATAGAGCTTCCCGCACCGCCGATGCTTTTGGCAAAGGCGATCGGCGAAAAGCGATTCTCATTGATGTGAGGTGCAATATCTTCGGTAAGCGAACCTATTCTCCCTATCTGTGGATGCTGGCAGGCTGCTTCTTTATCGCCTGGATGGGACAGTTTGCCCATCTGCTCAAGAATACGTGCGACTGGCGAATCATCGCTCTGATGCGGAGTAGTCTGGCGTTTGTCTTTGCTTTCGGCCTGGCCCGCATGACCGGGGCAAGCCTCGTCTTTTGGCGGCCCGGCGCGCTTTGGCTTCGTGGCTGCGCCAGCAGTGCGAGTTTGCTTTGCACGTTTTTCGCGCTGGGACAGTTACCCACTTCCGAAGTGATGACCTTAACCAACACCTTCCCAATCTGGGTAGCGTTCTTGTCGTGGCCGTTGCTCGGTGTCGCCCCAACCCTTCCGGTCTGGCTGGCGGCCGGTTGCGGCGTGCTGGGGGTGGCCTTGCTCCAGTCGCCGCACTTTGAAACCAACGCCAACGCCACTTTGGCCGTCGGGCTGTCCTTGACAGCTGCGTTGACATCTTCCATTGCGATGTTGGGTTTGAATCGTCTCAAGGGCGTACATCCCTGGGCAATAGTGACACACTACTCGGGTGTCGCCACGGTGTTTGTGCTCGGCTCCTGGGCCTTCACCAATCCGCCGGATCTATCGGCGGTCGGGAACACTTCAACAATCTTGTTGCTGCTTGGCGTTGGCGGGGCAGCGACATTAGGACAATTGTGCGTGACCCAGGCTTTCACTTCGGGTCAACCGGCACAAGTCTCGGTGGTCAGCTTGATGCAAATCGTCTTTGCATTAGGGCTGGATTTGATGTTCGATGTTCCCGATATTCAGCCAATCATGCTCGCTGGAATTGCGATGATTCTTTTGCCGACGGCCTGGATGATGGCAAAAAGATAACCGGACTGCTAGATTTGCGGTCGGCCGAGGGTATTAGAATGGTTGGGCAAGAAAACTCGGAAACACGGATTACCTTGCTCGGCCGATTGCGGCACGACCCAAACAACCAAGCCGTGTGGGCCGAATTCGTCGAACACTACGGCGGCCGAATTTACGGCTGGTGCCTCAAATGGAACCTTCAGGAGGCCGATGCGCAGGACGTTACCCAGAATGTATTGCTGAAGCTGGCGGAGAAGCTGCGCGAATTCCAATACGATCCTGCTCGCAGTTTCCGCGCGTGGCTTAAGACTCTCACTCGTCACGCCCTTTGCGATTACCTCGAAAATCGCCGGAAACCGGGATTGGGCAGCGGCGATAGTCAAGTCAACGACATGATTCAGAGCGTCGAGGCTCAGGACGACTTGTTGACTCACCTCGAAGCGGAATTCGATCGAGAGATCCTTGAGGAGGCGACCGTGCGAGTCCGGCTCCGGGTTGCTCCCCAAACCTGGCAGGCGTTTGCCTTGACTGCTCTGGAAGGACTTTCCGGGGCCGAGGCGGCAGCGCGAATTCCGATGCAAGTTGCGCAGGTGTTCATAGCCAAACGCCGCGTCCAAAAAATGCTCCAGGAAGAAGTTGCCAAGCTGGAGAAAGCTTAGAGAAACCTTTTTCGCAAGCCGGTTCACGGCTGCATGAAAGCGGATACCAAATCCCACAACAGGATGTTTTGCGAGGCAGCAATGAATGAATGTCCTTCCGCCACACAACTCAAGCAACTGCTCGATGAGCAACTGCTCGATGCCGAGCTTCGCCGGGTTTCGCTCCACGTCAGCCAGTGCCAAACCTGCCAGGCTGCTTTGGAGGATCTGACAACAAGAATCGAGGTCGGCAGCGGTTCCATTTGCATGGTTGCGAAGAGTGCGAATCGTACGGATTCGCCCGCTCCGTTTCTGACACATCTGAAGGAAACTGCCTTCCAGGCCGCTTTGAGTTTGCGGAATGCAAACAGGTTCGATACCTCGGCCGGCGACCTCAAGACCGATGGGAGCGACCAGCCCGGAACCAGCCCGCCAGCGATCCCCGGATACGAAATCGTGAACGAGTTGGGACGGGGCGGCATGGGTGTCGTGTATCTGGCCCGGCAGGTCGGTCTGAACCGGTTGGTTGCCCTCAAAATGATCCTGGCTGGGGCCAATGCGGGTGCCAGGGATCTGGAACGGTTCCGGCACGAGGCGGAAGCCGTCGCCCGCCTGCGCCATCCAAACATCGTGCAGATCTACGACATCGGCGAATCCGGAGGCATTCCCTATTTCGCGCTCGAATTCGTCGAGGGGGGCAGCCTGAGCAAGCGCCTGCGCGGCAAGCCCCAGGATCTTCGGCCAACTGCCGAATTGATTGAGACCCTCGCACGGACGGTTCACTTCGCACATCAACGCGGCATCGTTCACCGGGATTTGAAGCCCGCCAATATTCTTCTGGCAAGTGGGAGCGCAGGTGCAGTCCGAAGCAAGCGCCGGCACCGATGCTCTGCCGGCATTGAATAACTACCAGCCGAAGATCACCGATTTCGGGCTTGCGAAGCGTCTCAATGAAGAAAGCAGTGGGACACAAAGCGGACAATTGGTGGGCACTCCCAGCTACATGGCCCCCGAACAAGCCGGCAGCAAGATCGGCCTCATCGGAGCCTCAACCGATGTCTATGCTTTGGGGACAATCCTCTACGAGATGCTCACGGGTCGACCGCCATTCAAAGGGGCAACCTCGCTGGACACAGTGATCCAGTTGATACACGAGGAGCCGATGCGGCCAAGCCAGCTCAGGCCGGATTTGCCGCTCGATTTGGAAACCATTTGTTTGAAATGTCTCAACAAGGATCCTGACCGGCGCTATCCAACGGCCGCCGCTCTCGCGGATGATCTGGAACGATTTCGCAAAGGCAAGCCGATCCTCGCCCGTCCCGTGGGATTTCCGGAACGTGCCTGGAAGTCCGCGCCGGCCGGCCACTGACCGCTGCCTTGATAGGAGGAATGGTTGTCAGCGTGCTGTTGGGCTTCGCGGGCATTATCTGGCAGTGGCATCATGCGACCCAGGCACGGGATATTGCCCAAAATGAAAACTACAACAAGGAGCTCCAGCGACAACAGGCGGAACAGGCACGTGCTGAAGCCGTCGAGGAACGAAAGAAGACGCAACTTGCCCTTTACTTTGCCCGCATCACTCAAAGCCAGCTACAGTGGCGGCTGAGCAATGTGACTGGTGCCGTGAAGAGTCTCATGGCTTGTTTACCTATGCTCGATCAGGTCGACCCGCGCGAGCTGGGAGTGGTACTACTTGCTGGGTCTATTTCACTCCGAACTCTTTACGTTGAACCACACACCCGGCGGGAGCGGCGGCAACGCGGCATTTCACCCCGATGGCCGGACGATCGCCTCGTTGATCGGAGGATACTCCACGGATGATGAATCGCACTCGGGAGAGGTTCGCATCTGGGACGCTGCCACCGGCAAACTCATCAATACCTTTCACGCGCCCGGCACCGCTCATCGGCTCGTGTTCTGCAACGACGGCAAACGGCTGGCACTGGCAACCACGGATGGTTCGGTCCTCGTCTGGGAGTCGGCATCTGGCAAAGAGTTGTTGCGCATGCCCGCCAATGGACAGATGGTTGCAAGCGTCGCGTTCAGCCCCGACGGCAAACGACTGGCCTGGGCCAGTTGGGACCGGAGTGTGACCGTTTGCAATGCCGCGACAGGACGGGACATTCGCCTCTTGCGGGGCCACACAGCACGTGTCCAGTGTGTGGCGTTTCACCCGGGTGGTGAGCTCATTGCATCCGGCGATGCGGATGCCGTCGTCAAGATCTGGAATGCGAATACGGGCGAAGAAGTCACGAGTTCGCGGCCACAAAAGCCCCGTTTATGGAGTCGCATTCAGCTCAAACGGTCAACTTCTGGCGACCGGGGGCAGCAACGGCAACCTGAAGATCTGGGACATGTCTACGAATCGGGTCATCCAGAGCTTGACGGGTCGATCGGGAGCGGTGTTGGACAGTTGCTTCAGCCCCGACGATCGCTATCTCGCCTACGGTGGCGGCGACGGCACCGTGCGCGTATGGGACTTGGAAGCAGGAATGGAACGGCTCATTTTCCGCGGGCATGCCGCTCCGGTGGAAAGCGTCAAGTTCAGTCCCGATGGTCAACGGCTGGTTTCCTCTAGCCCGTCCGAGGCGGTCGTCAAAGTGTGGGATTTCACGCGCCATCCCGAATACACCACCTTTGCACGCGTGCGCGGCAAGGAAAACGAGCAAGTCAAAGTGCGCGATCTCACGGCGCGCGCCGATGCCGCTCTACTGGCCCGGACCGGCCCCGACATTGAGGCGCTCGCCTTTCACGCGGATCGTAAACACATCCTTTCGGTTGCCGTGGGAGGAAACCTGCAAACCTGGGACGCTGCAACGGGAATGCTCAAGGAGCAACGATCGCTCGCGATGTGCGATGAACTGGTCAGCCCGGCAGTCATTGCCTCTTTCAGCAACGATGCGAAACATCTGGCAGCGCGGCGCGCGAGGATGGTCAGCTCGTCAAAATATGGGATACGAGCACTGGTGCGGAGGTTGTCACCTGCCGGGGGCATACTCTGCCGGTTACGTGCGTTCGTTTCAGTGCCGATGGTCAAAAGCTTGTCACGTGTGGATGCGACATTGCGGGGGCCGATCGGAAACACGAGATCAAGATTTGGAATGCGGCGACGGGTACACAGCTTGCCGCCTGGGCCGGCAACGGATTGCTGTTCTGCGCTGCGTTCAGTCCGGACGGCCGTTGGGTGGCGTTAGGAGGACAGAACGGACTTTTCCTGGCCGACTGGTCCGGTTCGCGAAAAATGGTGAAATTGCCCGGCCACAAGAACAATGTTACCGCCGTGGTATTTAGTCGTGATGGGCGGTTGCTTGCCTCGGCGGGTGTCGAAGATCGAACGCTCAAAATCTGGGAGCTATCGGGTTTCGATCCGTCCATTCAGCCGGCACCACCGAGCGTTCACTCCCTTTCGGCACCTTCGTATCTATGCGACCTGGCATTCAGTCCCGATGGCAAGCGCCTGATCGGAATCAGCAGGGATGTGGTCAAGGTGTGGGATGTCCGCACGCATCAGGAAGTGATTACTTTGCGCGGCGCCGCAACGTCACTGGGATCCCATCTTCAATCCGCGCGTGACCTTTAGCCACGACGGCAAACAGTTGCTCGGCACAAACTGGGATGAATCCGTTAGCATGTGGGATGCCGGCATTGTGGATGATGAAGACGGCTTGGCCAAGCATCAGGCCTCTCGTCGCCGGATTGCCGATGCCCGCGCCCGTTACTGGCATCTTGAAGAGGCCGAGAACTGTATCGAACATCACAACAAGTCTGCTGCACTTTTCCACTTGCAACGGCTTGGAAATGCAGCCCTGCCTGCGCCCTTGCAGGCGCGAAGGACCGGCTCGCGATCCAGTTGAAATAGCCGCCAGTGCCTCGTTAAGTTGGGGAATATGGTTTTGAGACTGTGAATACGGTTATCTTTACCTCGAAGAGGTTTCACAACACAGCCCAGGGTCGCCGTACTCGGCGCACCCTGGGATCTTCCATTCCTCAGTTGAGACGCGACAGATCTTGCCAGAAACCCGGATAGGTCTTGGCCACGCAGCCTGGATTACGAATCACGATTCCCGGAATCTTCAGACCGACGAGCGCCATGCTCATTGCCATGCGGTGATCGTTGTAGGTATCGATGGCCGCGCCATGAAGCGGTCCCGGTGTGATCTTCAAGCCGTCCGCAAACTCCTCCACTGCCGCTCCGACTTTGCCAAGTTCCGCGGCGAGCGCGGCGATTCGATCCGTCTCTTTGTGGCGAATGTGGCCGACATTGCGAATGGTCGTCGGTCCTTCGGCAAAGCAGGCCACCGCGCCCAGCGTCATCACGGTATCGCTGATCGCGTTCATATCGACATCGACGCCGCGAAGTTTCCCGCCATGAACGGTAATGCCGGAGGAGCATTTCTCGACCCGGCAACCCATTTGCTCCAGGACATCGACGAAGTGAATATCCCCCTGCAGCGATTGATCGGTGAGGCCAACGACGGTGACATGACCGCCGAGAATGGCGGCAGCAGCGAAGAAATAACTGGCCGCTGAAGCATCGGGTTCGATTACGTATTCCGATGAAGCTGGGGGAAACCAAGCAGCATCCGTTGCAGTGAAGGTGGAACCGGTCGATTGGATGGGAGTCCCAAAATCTTTCATCATCTGAAGAGTCATTTCCACATAAGGAACGGAAACCAGTGGGCCATCCAGTTCGATGTGGACTTCATCTCCGGTTCCCGCAGGCGCGACCATTAATAATGCACTCAAGAATTGGCTGCTGATGTCTCCTCGAATCTTGACGCGGTCATTCTTCCAGCCTCGAAGACCATTGCCGCGAATGATGACGGGCGGACATCCTGTTCCATTTTCACTCCGTGCTTCAACGCCCAGTTCACGAAGCGCGGATAAAAGGTCTTCGATAGGGCGTTCGCGCATTCGAGCAATGCCATCCAGTTGAATGGGTTGCCTACCTAGGCTGGCAAGAGCCGCGAGGAATCGCATGGAAGTGCCGGAATTTGCAACAAACAGCTTTGCAGGCCGAAGGTCGAATGTGCAACGAAGTTTCTCGAATCGCGCCGTTGCGGAAGAATCCTGACGATCCAGTGGGATTGAATGATGATTCCCATCAAATCGGATGGTCGATCTTTCCCAATCCACATCTAATCGAAAACCAAGTTCCTGAAGCGCGTTCACCATCACTTCGGTGTCTTCGCTTCGCAACGCACCATATAAAGTGCAGCCGTTGATCCCTGCGTTCAGTGCCGCCAGTATCAGCGCTCGGTTGGTGATGCTTTTCGATCCCGGAACGCCGACGCTCGCCGACAAACCACCACCCTTCCAGGGTTTGATCTCCAGCGTTTCCGGGTAACTCCAGGGTTGCTCACTCATACGTCACCCTCACCAAATACAAACCCTCCGGCGGCGCGGTGTGTCCTGCCACCCGTCGATCTTCCGCTTGCAGAATTTCCGCAATGCGCTCTTCGGGCCAAAAACCCCTGCCGACGTTGATGAGCGTGCCCGCGATCGAACGTACCATGTTATACAGAAACCCATCGGCCTCGATGTCGATCCAGATATACTCCCCCACCCGATTCACCGATAAATGCGTGATGGTGCGAATGCTTGAGCTGCGATTGGGCCATTCGGTTTCAAAGCTATGAAAATCGTGCCGGCCCACCAGACAGCAGCTCGCGCGAGCCATCGCCGCTGCATCCAGAGGCTGTCGGCTGCGCATGGCGTGCCGTCGCATGAACGGGCTGTGCAAAAGCATCGTGGATTACATAGCGGTAGAGTTTTCGCAGAGCATGTTTCTTGGCATCGAAACCTGGATCGACCTCAACGCCATCGCGGACAGCAACATCATCGGGCAGGCAGGCGTTCAGGCGGCGCGATCACGAACGGTGTAAGTTGGTTCTTGGTATGAAAGTTGACGACTTGACCCAGGGCATGAACACCGGCATCGGTTCGACCGCTGGCATTGGCAAAAGGCCGATGCCCGGTCACGCTCAGAAGAGCCGTTTCGAGGGTATCCTGCACGGTACGCCGGCCGGGTTGAATCTGCCAGCCTTGAAAATCGGTGCCGTCGTAAGACAGGGTTAGTTTGATGTTGCGCATAGATTCAAACTGAACTCACCGAATCACGAAGATACCAATGGTGAGGGTTCCAGTTGCGCGGGACTCATCGGACGAGTGCCAACACCATTTTTTTCGCGATGTTCCTTGATCCAGTCCCAGGCTATTTTCGGGAGCGTACCGGAAGCATCATTGCCTGCTTCGAGAACCAGCAGGTTTATCTTGTCATCGAGATGTGGTCTAAGTTTTTGGTAGATGCCTTGGGCGTTCAAATCGGTTGCGACCAGCCAGGTACCGAACATGAAGTGCCACCAATTCTCAAATTCGGTCAACTCATCAAATAGTGATTGATAGCGCTCGGAGGGTCCGTTGAAGTCATAGCTGATGACGTAAATCTTTTTCATGGCACGGTCTCTCTTTGTTGAGGTGATCGCCTCGATCACGGTCATTCGTGAAGAGAGGGTATCTTGTGGTTCGTTCTTTTTGGAACCACCTTTCGGAGGAGGAATGGCTTTTCTCCTTGGTATCTATCCATCGCCGCAATTGATCTCGTGCATTGTACCAAATCAGTGGCCATTTGTGGATGAGAACTTCAACAAAGAGGGGATAACGCATAACTCGTCAGGGTAACCTGCCCGGCTTTTGGATGCGGTAGGCTTGCGCTATTGAGCCAACCCTTCAATGATTGGAAAAGTGGCGGCTGATACCACTCCAATATGCGCGGCAGCGAGTACGCTTTATCCATTTTGGGCAGCAACTTCCGCTCGCGGGCGATCGAACTCTTGGTTTGTCGTTGGAAATAATCCTTGGCCCGAGTCACGCAAAATCGGGCAGATCACCTACGGCGATTTGGACGTTGTTGTGCTCGCGGATCGTGCCCTTGGCATAGTGAAGCGCTGCAAGGGCAATGTTATAGTTCCCGACGGCCGTGTATTCCAACTGGAGCGCTGAAACAAAGTCGGACTGGGCTTGGTGAATGGTGATCAAGGGATCTCTGCCTTTTCGGACCTGGGCGAACAAACCTTCCAACTTCTGGGCGAGGGCTATGCGTCGTTCCTGTTGCGCCTCGATTTCTCCGTGATAGTAAGCTAGAACCTGGTTGATACGCTTCACAAGTCGTTCCGTCTTTACCTCCTCATCTCTGAGTGTTACATACGCCCGGGCCAGTCCCAACTTCGAGGTTTTGAGAGAAAATTTCGAATTGCTGAAACCGACCAGCAACTGTCGAATCTCGATATCGCTCTCGAAGCGATGCGCAGTTCAGGTCGATTGGCAAGTGCTTCCTTGACTGCCCGAGTGTAGTCCAGCTCACAAGCAGCTGTCGTGGGAGCATCTGCCGGGACCAAATGTTTGCCGTCCTCAGCTGGCAAACCGAGCACATCTCGGAACTGACGTTCGGCTTCTTGAACCTTGGCGAGTTCTTTGAGACGTTGCGATCGGAAATTCTCGAGCACGGCACGAACCTGCGCCAACTCTGGAATAGTCGCCGTGCCGATGTCATACTTCTCCTTGACCAACTCCCAGATCGGGAACGATTGTCGGATTGCTTGTTCCACGGAATACAGGGCAAAGTATTGCTCGTAAAGAATCCAATACGCGGTTTCGACGTTGAGCAACAGCCTATTCACATCCCGTTCAAACTCCAATCGAGGCTGATCGGTTCGGAGCCGGGCGATCAGTATCCATGTCGGTTGTTCCTCAATCCGCTCTTCCGAGCGTTCGTCGAACTTGGCCGGAGCGCGTTTAATGTTCGTGCTGGTGGTCTTAAGATCGAAAGCGAAGGCCCGAATGGAATCGCCGGGTTTGGCCGGTGAAGTATCGTCCACGTACGGAATTGGTCCCTTATCGATCAAACCTGTGGGAGCACCAAGGAGATTGGAAAGCGGCTTGACCGCCTTGGAATCACGATTACCCGATTCCAGAGCGATGGCAATTGCTTCCTTGAGGGTGATGTAACGGATCGCACGGCCCGCAAGTGGATCCTTGGCTTTTGGCTTGTCGGATTTCTCCTCCGCTGCACGAGCGAACGGTTCGGAACCGAATAGTCCCAATCCGACGAGCAGACCAAGACTCAAAGCATAGTGGTTGAATCGAGTGGGAAATAGGGAAGGACGTTCTCGCGACACGGTAAGAGCCTCCATGTTCAAACCATTGAATCTTATGGTTGAATTGTGACTCTAACATCAACAAGGCTTGTTTTGCAATCCGAGGCTACGATGGTATGGACTATATTTGAGAATTCACTTCGATAACACCAACCGCCATCCGCCATCGAACCTCCGATACCAGGATTGCTCGTCCTTCTCGACAGTCTTTCTGTCCAACTTCGATGGACTGCCGGACACAGACTTGGTACAAAAGGTCATCCCATATTGCATCATCGGGAGGTGTTCCACAAGGATGCCGAGCTTCTGCCTTAATCGATCCAGTTTCCGGCATTGAGCTTCTCCTGGTTAACCATTCTCCCCTGTGGTCAATACTAACGCGGCCTCAACATCCTGCAGGGCCTCAATGGCCTCCGCGTATTCTGGGGTAAATTCAATAGCTTTACGGAAACTGTCGGCAGCTTCGGCGAGTCGCCCCTGGCCGCGCAGAACCAATCCGAGATTGTGGTGGGCCTCATCGATCTGCCCGTTCGGACAGAGAGTCGCTCGTCTATGCGTTTCCTCAGCCTGTGACAGCTTGCCTTGCCGTGCCTGACAAGCACCGAGAAAGACATAGCTTGCCCCTTCGTCCGGATCTTCGTCGATTGCCTTTTGATACCACTCCTCAGCGATCTTGAGGTCGCCGCGGTAACGGTACAAATGTCCCAACTGGTTATAGATACCCCAGCGCCATTCCTCGAACTGCTCAATTGCATCCAGATAGACGCGGATGGCTTCTTCGTAGCGCGTCATTTTATAGAGCATTTCGGCATACTTGTGAATGACCCAGAGATCGTCTGGATGGGTCTCAAGCCAACGCGAGGCCAAGACAACTGTGGTCGCGGCTTGATCGTTACGAAATGCCAAACTGATCATTTCTTCCGTCTGCCCCTTATTTCCCCGTCGAAAATCATGCCACGCTGCCAGCTTGTCATGTGCCTGTTCATTTTCGGGGGCGACGCGAACTGCTCTCTCGTATGCTTCCTGTGCGAGCCGGTATTGACCCTGAGCCTTGTAGATGTCGCCTTGGCACCAGTAGGCAACTGCTTCGTCGGGCAATAATTCGGCAGCGCATTGGGATCTCGCCAGCGCTTCCGGATACATCTTGCGAGCAGAAAAACAGTTTGCAAGGAACAGGTGTGTGAATGGGTCTTTGGGATCGAGATCAAGCAACCGCTCGTAAACTTGTTGGGCCTCTTCCAAGCGGCCCGCCTTCATATACAATTGTCCAAGTTTCTGAAATGGCGCTGAATCCGTCGGCCGTTCTTCCAAAAGGGCCAGCACGTCGTCGATTGACTCCGATTCCATTTCGTTTTCCCCGCTACGACAGTTCCAAAACCCAAAAATCCTCCGGCAATGGCGCGTCAATATCAGGAGAGGGCTGAAACGCACCGACATGCAGACCCGGAATGCGTGCAGTCTGTTCTGCACATGGAACTAATTTGGCAAGAGGTGTTGCGTTCTTGCCCAGAAGAACGATAGCCAGAGCTTCGCTCAAGCGGGCAGGTAACTCGCGAAGATCGATTGTCGTCAACATCTCCCAACCTCTTTCTCTTTACTTCAACAACCCCCGCCTCACCAGTTCTTGCGCAACTTGCACCGCATTCGTCGCAGCGCCCTTGCGCAGATTGTCTGCGACGACCCAGAGATTGAGCGTGTTCGGGTTGCTCGGATCTTTCCGAACTCGGCCGACAAAGGTGTGATCCTTCCCGGCAGCGTGTATCGGCTGCGGAAACTCGCCTTTCAGTTCATCCATCAAGACTACTCCGGGAGCATGTCGCAGCGCTGCCTTGGCTTCTTCCACGCTGATCGGTCGGTGAAACTCGACGTTGATCGACTCGGCATGACTGACCATAACCGGTACGCGCACGCAGGTCGGCGAGACGCCGATCGTTTCATCGCCCATGATCTTGCGGGTCTCGTTGATGACCTTGTTCTCCTCCTCGGTGTAGCCGTTGGGGTCGAGCGTCCAGTCGAGCGTAATGACATTCCCGGCCAACTGGCCGCGATGGGCAGTCGGCTTGGGGACGGGATCGCCTTTGGCAAACGCACTTAGTTGCGCCCGGAAATCCTGCAATCCCGTGGCACCTTTACCCGATGACGATTGATAGGTGGAAACGATTACGCGCCGAACCCCGGCCAACTTGTGCAGCGGGTTTAGAGCAACACAAAGCGGGATCGCCACGCAGTTTGGGTTGGCGACGATGCCCTTGCGGATGTACAGCAATTGATCGGCATTCACTTCCGGAACGACGAGCGGAACATCCGGGTCCATGCGCCAGGCCGAGGAGTTATCGACGACGATCGCACCGGCCTTGGCGGCGATGGGGCTGAACTCCTTGCTGATCGACGACGGAGTGCTGGAGAGAACGAGTTGAACCCCGGCAAAAGCTTCGGGGCGGATCGGCTCAACGGTGTAGGTTTTGCCGCCGAACTCGATCGGTTTCCCAGCGCCTGCGCTCCGAGGCGAGGAATTTGATCGACTTCACCTTGAAATCGCGTTCCAGAAGAACTTGCCGCATCAAATCGCCTACTGCGCCGGTCGCACCGACTACCGCCACGCTGGGTAACACGTTAACTCCGTGGAAAAAGTTCACAGGACATAACAACAGGGTGAGAAATCACCCCATTGATACTACACGATCGAGGTGATTTTGTCATGTTTTTCGCTGTTGAAACCTGCCGGGAAATCGGTCGGCCGACTTGAACTCCCTGCACGGCAGGATAGGTTATGATCTGCCTTTGTCATTTCTCAAACGGAGGTTTCGATGCGAAATTTCTCGATCTTCGTATTCGTGCTGCTTGCTTCCGCTCCGGGCTTCGCTGCGCCGAAGTATACTCTGCACAAAACCGTCTCGGCCCCCGGAGAAGGTGGCTGGGATTATCTCATTGTCGATGAAAGCGCTCGTCGAGTGTATATCTCGCATAGCCAGCAAGTTGAAGTAATGGATGCCGACACCTTCGAGCTGGTCGGCAAGATTGCCGATACCAAAGGAGTTCACGGCATCGCTTTAGCCACAGACCTTGGGCACGGGTATACCAGTAACGGTAGGGCCAACACGGTCACCATCTTCGATTTGAAAACACTAAAGCCTCTCGGCGAACTGAAAACCGGGAAGAATCCGGACTCCATTATCTACGACCCCAGCAGCAAGCGCGTTTTCGCATTCAACGGCGGCGACAAAACGGCCACTGTCATCGATGCGGCCCAGCAGAAGGTCATCGGCACCATCGAGTTGGAAGGCAAGCCGGAATCGCCGGCCGTCGATGGAGCAGGCAATCTGTTCGTAACTATCGAAGACAAGAGTAAACTGGCGAAGATTGACACGCACAAGCTCAAAGTGTTGGAGAACTGGCCGCTTGCCCCTGGAGAAACTGCGGTCGGTCTGGCGATCGACACGAAAAACAAGCGTCTCTTTGTGGGTTGCCGAAACAAGTTGCTGGTCGTCGTCAATGCCGAGAACGGTAAAGTTCTCGCCAAGCAACCGATCGGCGAACGAGTGGATGCCACTGCCTTCGATCCTGCGACCGGCGACATCTTTTGCTCCTGTGGCGATGGGACCGTTACCGTGATTCGCGATGGAGGCGGGGACCAGTACAGCGTCGTCGAGACCATCAAAACCAAAGTTGGGTCGAAGACCATGGCACTCGACCGCAAGACTCACAATCTCTTTCTGCCCTCGGCGGATTACAAGCCTGGGACCACACCCAAATCGCGGCCCACCATGATTCCAAAGACATTTGCGGTTCTCGTATTTAGCCCAGCATCGGATAAGTAAATTCGACGACCAGACTGGGATGGCGCTCACCCACGACGATCGATGCCGACACTACCAACGATGAAGTACGATATGGAAGACCGCACCCGGATAGGATCGAGCACCTGATGGCTCGGGAAATCTGAACAGTGTTCACTTGGATTTTACTGCGATAAGCGATTTCTCGGTCACAATGTAAAGCACGCCATTTGCGACCACGACCGGCGTGGTGCGAATGGGTTCACCAATTTCAATCTTGGCGATCCGGTAGCGCTTTTCGATGACCTTGCGCACCTCCACTTGTTTCTTGCGAGCGGCTTTCTGGTTGGCTTCCTTCGAAGCTTCCTCCACTTCATCCATGATGGCCGGCGTCTTCTCGTGCTTGAAAACGAACAGATCGCCATCTTCATTGCCGAGGAAGATCTTTCCGTCAACGTAGTAAGCGGAGCCCCAGATGCTCGACTTGAGGTCGTACTGCCAGAATCTCTTGCCGGTCTTCGCATCAAGGCAATGCAAATAACCGCCCACTTCGGCGATGTAGATCACGTCGTCGACGATGCAGGCCGTGCTCAAAGTTCGGCCAAAAACGTAGTCGCGTCTGGCAAATTCTCGAGTCTCAGTCCCTCCGTAATGCCAGACCGCGCCGGAGTTGGGGTTGGGTTTGGTCTTTGGGGGATCGACCGTCGAATCGATCACAAGTTCGGGTGAAATGTCACCCTTCTTACCGGCAGGGTCGATGCACCAGAAGTGGCCAATCCCTTCTCCGTGTTCGGGATCCTGGCCGGTGCCGATGAAGATCTTCTCGTTGTAAACCACAGGCATCCCGATGAAGCCGCTCTTGGTGCCCTTCCCACCGAGTTCGTACTTGGCATCCTTGGGATTCGCATCGAATTTCCAGATCAGCTTGCCGGTGTCGGGATGCAAGGCATAAAGCCAGCCGTTCCCGCCTGGGAAAATGACTTGCGGCACACCCTTGATGACCCCATAGGCCGGGCTGGACCACTGGCCGTGCATGATGTTGCTGCCGGGAAGATTGCTTTTCCAAATGAGCTTGCCCGTTTTCTTGTTGAGCGCGATAAAACTGGGGGCTTCCGGAGAAGGGACACGAATGTGCCCCTCATCGACGCCGTTGGACGTATTGATATAGATCAAGTCACCGACGATCATGGGCGAGCAATTCGCCATGTTGTGGGGAAAAACGTCGAGTTCCTTGATCATGTCGAATTCCCAGATGATATCCGCATCCGTCTTGTCTCGGTATTTTTCCTTCTGGAAACCCTCGTTCTTGTTCGTGTCCAGGCCGTTCAATCCAGCGCAGACGACCGTGCATCGGTTGGAAACGTAATAGACGTGCTCGCCCTCAACACAGGGGGTCGAGCAAATACCTTCGTGCGGCCAGTCATTCACCTGTCCAGCCGGATTCTTGTCGTGTACGGCCTGCCACAAGAATTTGCCCGTCTTTTCGTCGAAGCACATCACGATGCCTTTGTCGAGGGGAGCACCATCGGGATTGTCGGCGTTCGGCGGGAGGCGGTCCCGACTGTTGCGTGGGTTCTCGTTATTTGTCCCGCAGAAAATCCGGCCCCGCGCTACCGTCGGGCCGCCGTAGGACCGTGAACCCAGTTTTGCTTTCCATAGCGTGACTTCATCGAGTTCAAATTCGCCCGGAATATCTTTGTCGACAAGGTTGACCATGTTTCGGCCAGGGGTTCCGCCCAACATGACATGGTCGGTCTTGCCCGAAGGGTTCGACTCTGGAGGTGCAGGAAATGCGACGGCCGAGTGTACTGGAAGTTTCGCCTTCTGTGTCGCTTTCGGGTCAGTCTCGTCATCGCCGGCAAACAAGAGGCCCATGCCGGTCAGTTCCGTTGCATTTGCCTTACCGATCAAGCCGACGACAAATGCACCATTGCCGTTGACTCTGGCACTCGCTTCACCATAGGGCCCGCCAATCCAATCGCTTTCATAGGAATCGGCGGGGTCCAAATGTCCGTTGCTTACCTTCATAAATGTCGCCGAGAATCCATCGACCACCCACGCCGAATTCACTGTGATCGCACCAATGGTGTAGCCTGGTTTCGCCACGACCCTGATTGGTAAGCTCGGCGCGCGGCCAAACTGTTTCCCCATCGACTCAGTTGTACCTGAACGGTAGATCGGACGAAGGGCATTGACAACTTCGTACTCACCGTACTGATTGTTCCACGGTCGCAAGCCGATTTCGAAACCGACCAGCAATGAAGCGTCCGGTCCTCGATCCCTGAAGACCGGCTCCGCCCTTCCGCCCTGAATGCCTCTAACGACTTGCGGTTTCGGAAGGAAAATGCCAGGAGCTGCTTTTATTCGAAGTGGCGCATTGGTTAGTGGGGCTGATGGATATTCCGGGGCGTCCCAGTCGAGGTCGATTTCTTTCAATTGCGCCCGGATTCGGCGCAGATCCCATACGTGTGTGGAAAAGCTGTCGTGATTGGTGGCCACGAGCTGCGATCCGTCGGGTGTGAATGTGAGAGCATAGGGGCGGTCCTGATTGGGATCCTCCAGAGTGAAGACGGTTCGCCCGTTTTCCGGGTCAATGAAAGTCGCTACCGACTTGTCCAAAACGCCCACCAGACTGCCATCCGGTGTAAAAATCACTCCTCTGCCCGCTGGGAGTTGTACGCCAGGCTGCCACGAGCCAACGGCCCAAACCCAGCCACCGTTGGGGCCGCAAGTCGCCAGCCAGCGTCCATCAGCGCTGAAGTCAACTGCGCCCTGGCCTTCCGTCGAAAGTTCGGCTTCCAAATGGTTGTCGGCAGTATCCCAGATTTTTGTGGTTTTGGAACTTCCGGCACCGATAGCAACCAGCGTTCCATCGGAACTTATGCTGAGATTGTTGTTACCTTCAAAGGGAATTAACGGGCTGACCCAACCAGGCCGATCCAATTTCAGAACTACTGCCCCACTGCGCTCGAAGAATGCCGCGAGCGTCCGACCGTCTTTGCTTTGCACAACCCGCACGACCGGTCCAGTGAGCAGGTTTTCCGGCGGACCAATTCTCAAGAGTCCTTCTCGATCCGAATCAGCGCGAATCGGCCAGCGTTGTAATCCCGGACCCTGGAATCCACAAGTGAGCAGATCTCCGGTTGGCTCAAAAAGCACCGAGTAGACATGACCCGTGGGCAAATAGAAAAGCTCCCTGCCGCTCGCCATTTCCAGGATTCGCGTACCATCCGACATGGCCACGGCCAATAGCCGTCCATTGGGGCTGACGGAGCACCCATAAGGGTAGGGCTTCACTTGAAGCACGCTGGTGGCAAATGTACGATACTCCCGGCTGGAATTGAATTCCCAGATTTCCGGAGTCTTGCCCGTTAGAAGGATCCGATCACCGTCGCGGTTGAATGTTCCTTCTCCGTGCGCGGGCAGGCGCAGCATTTGCCTAAATGTTCCACGATCCCAGACCCGCAGAGTACCTTCCCAACCATTGCTTGCCAGCAGATCGCTCATCGGGTGGAAGAACGGGGAGATCCCCTGGCTCCTTTGACCTTCGAGCAAACCCACTTCTGTTTTCGATTTCAAATCCCAAAGCCGAATGCGCGGGTCGACCGTGGATGATACTGCCAAAGTACGTTCGTCGCCGCTCCAAGCGATGTTGTCGGTGCCTTGGCCAAACGTCACCGTATCCAGCAATTTACCGGACGCCTTGGACCATCGTTGGAAGACGCCGGTTGGCCTGTGAAACGAGGCAAACTCCTGACTGTCTGAATTGAAGGCAAAGGCGAACGCGCCAGCGTGTAATGATTTAATTCTTTGTTTCACCTGACCGGTTGCCGTTTCCACAATGATAAATTCCAAAGGCAAACTAATGACGGCGCACTTGCTGTCAGGGCTGAATATCTTGTGGAGTACGTTCGCTTCAGTGAATAAGACTTTTTTTTGGTCGATGTCCCAGATTTTCAGTTCATTTCCCGTTTGATAGCAAGCGGCCAAATACCGTCCATCCGGACTCAAGATCATGTCGCCCGTGGCGATCCCGTCTGGCGCGACCAATTCGGCCACGACCAGCCCGTCCGCGACTTGACGGACGCTGATCGCCCCCTTTTCGTCCAGTTGGGCATAACGTACGAACCTGGCATCGATAGCGACCAAGGGATTTGGTACCGACGTCCAGCCCGGCACTTCTCGCTCGAAGCGCAAGTCAGGCAGCGCCAGGCTGGCGATCGCCTTGCGGCGCAGATCCTCGAAAACCTCGTCGCCCTTGCCCAGCGAACGGGCGATACGGGCGGCTTCCTTGAGAGCCTTGATGCTTTCGAAGCGCTGACCCACTTGTCGGCTAAACCGCCGTGCATCAGCGACGTCGCGATAGGAATTCCCGAGTTGCTCGGTGCGATCGCGGTCAGCCCGAATCAGATCGCGTTCGGCGTTCTCGGCTCGATCCAGATTGGCAAGTGTCCGCGCCCTTTCCTGGAAGAGCAGCAAGATTGCCACAAGCACGAACGCCCCTGCCAATGTGGACAACGCGGCCACCACTGGGTTGCGCCGACACCAGCGCGAGGCTCGTTCGAATCGGCCTGCCGGTCGGGCGATGATCGGGCGATTCTCCTGGAAACGGGCCAGATCCTTTGCCAGGTCATCGGCAGATGAATAACGTTTACCCGGAACTTTCGCCAAACATTTCAGACAAATCGTTTCCAGGTCGCGCGGGATCCTAGATTTAATCCTCGATGGCGGAGTGGGTTCCTGCGTCATCACCATCAGCAGCGTCTCTGCTGTACTATCGCCCCTGAACGGGGGCCGACCGGTCAGCAACTCATATAGAATGGCCCCCAATCCATACACATCGACGGCAGTGGTGAGTTGCTTGATCCGGCCTCGCGCTTGCTCGGGTGCCATGTAGGCCGGTGTGCCCAACACCGCATTCGATTGCGACAAGGACTCGCCACCTTCGATCTGCTTGGCCAGTCCGAAATCGGCCACATGAGGCTGGCCCTTTTCGTCCAACAGGATATTCGACGGCTTCAAGTCCCGATGAAGAATTCCGCGTTGGTGGGCATAGTGAACGGCATGGGCCACGCGAGCCAGCAGTTGAGCCAACTCCACGAAAGTGAGCGATCGCTGGCTGAGGCTGCGTCCCTCGATCAGCTTCAAACTGAAGAAGGGCAACCCCTCGTATTCACCGATCTCGTAAATGGGAACAATATTGGGATGGTCCAGCCCGGCAGCGGCCTCCGCTTCGCGCTGGAAGCGCTCGATGTCCTTGCGCGAGGCCAGCCTGGAACCGAGGATCATCTTCAAGGCAACAATGCGGTTGAGGCTCCTTTGCCGTGCCTTGAAGACCACGCCCATGCCGCCGCGCGCGATCTCTTCGAGCAATTCGTAATCGCCCACGGATGCCGGGAGCGACAAGGGACCAGCGCGGCCATGCTGTCCCGTAAACGATTCCGTCGAACCTGGCCGATAGACGTGAGTGATCGTCTCGTTCGCCGCTCTTTGAATGGGCGCGAGAATCCCGGCCAACTGTTGTTCATCCCGCAGGAAATCGCGCAGTTCCTCCGCGTATGCCGCATGGCGCAACAGCCAGGCTTCCCGATCGAATGGTCGGCCTTCCTGTTTGGCGATCAGGAACTCGGCAATGGCCGCATCGATCTGGGATTCGCGCGATGCGGTTTCGGAAAGGAGTGGGTTCAAATCAAGATCCTTCAAACGGGCAATCGAGCAAATTCAGAAGCTGGCCTCGCGAGTGCTTCATGAAACGAGGTACACTCATTCCCAGTAGGGCGTTAACATAAGGGCCAACACGCCGAGCCTCACAGTAGGTGTTCTCAAATCATTCAGACGGACCATCGAAAGCACGCGAGACCATTCGCGACATCCGATGCCAGTCAGCGTCTGCCCTCGGATCGAGAAGTCAGCATGCCCCAAATTCGAACCTGACCGTCTCTTGAATAGGCCAAGCGATTTCCGTCCGTGGAATAGGCCACGCCGTACACGCCGGAGCCGGACTGTCCCTTGCCCTTGACGCGCCAGACTATAGACTTCCTGTCCGGAAGTTGTGTCCCAAATCTTTACTTCGTTGGGCCCGCCCCCCCGGCCCCCACTTGCGGTAGCCAATCGTCTTCCGTCGGGAGTTAAAGCGACGCTGGAGACGAAAGGAGCCTCGAATCGGGTGAATTCGGAAACCACTCGGCCACTCGCAGTATCCCGAATTGTCGCCCCACCTTGCTGTGCGAGATTAAGGGATCTCGGGTCACCCCAAGCTGCTGCCAACCGACTGCCATCCTGACTAAATGCCAAATCCCAAATGCCCCAATGCCGATGGTCCAGGGATAGAATGATTTGGCCACTCACCAGATCCCAAACTTGAATGCGCGGTGCCATCCAGTCCCTTAAAATCTGGGGCTGGGAATGGCCGACTCCCGGCGTTCCCCTGTTCCCAAAGAGAGCGGAAACTGCTGTACCAACAGCCAGTTTCTTGCCGTCTGGGCTGAATCGCAAGCAAGTTGTCCAAGTGTTGGCACTGGTCCCTTTAAATCTCCACTTGATCTGAAAAGTATGCGTATCAATAACGGTGGTCGCATTCTTGTGACTATCTGTGAACGCAACACACGAGCCATCCGGGCTAAATGCGTTTCCATAGCTTTCTTGATTACTCACCTTACCATCGAAAACTTCGTGACCATCGCTTACCCGAAAGAGCTTAGCACCTCCAATAATAAGTCGCTTATCCGGACTCAGAGAAATACGATTGTAATATTTGAAAACAGGAAATCGTTGTAGTTCTTGGCCAGACCACGAATCCCAAACAACTCCAACTTTGCCCCATCCGGTTGATGCGATCAATTCTCCATCATCACTGAATACGACATTGTTGCCACCTCCAGGAAGTATCGGTTGCTCTTCCTTGGTTCCCCAAATCCATAGAGTGCCATCTTCCGATCCGGCAACGAGCCGAGACTCTGCGCATGCAAGACAAAGCGTATTGACTGGACTCAGCGATTGTCGCTTTTCGCACATTCCCGGCACCCGTGAAAAAACCAGCACTCGCGAATCGGCCAGACCGGCCCCGACACGCTGGCCGTCTGGACTGAAATGAACGGTCAGTGCCTTCATGCCAAACGCATCCTCAGATCTCTCCACAGAGTTACGAACGATGTTCTTCATCTCGATCCAGGAAGCAATTTCATTTTTGTCGCGCCATGCTATTCGCCCAATCGCTACGAACTCCCCATCACGACTGAGGCCGATGGTAGTTATCATGCCAGTCCCGTCGACCAAGAGTTTCTTTGATTTGAGGGATAGGAGGAGCGGCGAAACCAAAAATGACTCGCCCCGGCCCACAAATGCACCAGCCAGTATTGACGCGGCGAGGCGGGCACGGCTCATAACAGTCCATGAATAAACCCAGCCGTCTTTGGAGGCGGTAACGATCGAATCGTCGCTTGCAGTAAATGCGATATCGCAGATCGGAACCCGAGGCTCTGGCGCTGATTTGACCAATAACGACCCGTCTCGAAGATCCCAGAGTTGTATTGATCCTTCCTGCCCCCCGCAGGCCACCTGGTTCCTACGGAAATTGATGGCTAGGCATTGTATTTTCTCGGTGCCGCTACAGCAATGCAGTTCTTGCCGCCCTGTAGGAACATCCCAGATCCTAACTGTGCCATCATGACTCGCGGAGACAATGCGTTTCCCCGTTGTGTCAAAGGCGAGACTCGATATGAGGTCCGTGTGCCCACGGAGAGAAATCACCACGCGCTCCGCGACTACATCCCAAATTTTGATCGTGAGGTCAGCACTGCCTGAGGCAAGGTATTTACCGTCCGGGCTGCACGCAGACGCCGACACTCTGGCAGAGTGACCACGGAGCGTATAATCCCAGCCGCCACATTCCTTCCAGAGATGATACCATTCCGGCCCCCGAAGCTCTTCTTGATCGGGCCGAAGTGGTTTCAGGTTTTCGAGCAGCGCCAATGCGTGTCCGAACTTTTTTTCTTCCCATGCCTTTTGAGCTTGCTTCATGTTTGCGTTGTAAAGGTATCGACGCGCCAATTTTTCTTGCTCGACAGCGAAGCCGCGTTGTTCCTCCGCAACATCGCGAAAATGATCGGCTTCATTCTTCTTCACTTCCAAATCGTCGGCTGCTTCTTTCAAACGCCGATTCGCAATTTCAACCTCGTTTTTCGCCGACTGCAGTCGGGAATTGTAAAGCAAGCCGACGACGAGCCCAACGACTGCCAGAATTGCAATCAGACTCACGCCAGCAAGGCTAGCGGCAATAGGGTTTCTCCTTACCCATTTCGCACACCGCTCCGCCGGTCCCGCCGTCCGCGCTTCAATCGGTTTGTGGTTCAGCCAGCGCTCCAGCTCTTCAGCTATTTCGTGTGCACTGCCATAGCGCCTGGCGGGATCCTTCTCCAAACACTTTAGACAAATCGTTTCCAGATCGCGCGGGATGCCCGCCTTGAGCTTCGACGGAGCAGTCGGCTCCTGTGTCATCACCAATAGCAGTGTCTCCGCTGTGTTTTCGCCCCGAAACGGGGGCCGGCCGGTCAGCAACTCATAAAGAATGGCTCCCAATCCATAGACATCTACAGCAGTGGTGAGTTGCTTGATCTGGCCGCGCGCTTGCTCGGGTGCCATGTAGGCTGGCGTGCCCAACACCGCATTCGATTGTGATAAGGACTCGCCACCCTCGATCTGCTTGGCCAGTCCGAAATCGGCCACGTGAGGCTGGCCCTTTTCGTCCAACAGAATATTCGACGGCTTCAAGTCCCGATGGAGAATCCCGCGTTGATGAGCATAGTGAACGGCATGGGCCACGCGAGCCAGAAGTTGAGCCAACTCCACGAACGTGAGCGCTCGCTGGCCGAGGCTGCGTCCCTCGATCAGTTTCATGCTGAAGAAGGGCAACCCCTCATATTCTCCGATCTCGTAAATGGGAACAATATTGGGATGGTCCAGCCCGGCGACGGCCTCTGCCTCACGCTGAAAACGCTCGATGTCTTTGCGCGAAGCCAGCCTGGAACCGAGGATCAACTTCAAGGCAACAATGCGGTTGAGGCTCCTTTGCCGTGCCTTGAACACAACCCCCATGCCGCCGCGCGCGATTTCTTCGAGCAATTCATAATCACCCACTGATGCAGGAAGGGACAAGGGACCAGCAAGACGGGGCGATTCGGCAACCGATTCCGTCGAGCCTGGTTGTTGGACGTAGGCAATGGTCTCGTTCGCCACTCCTTGAAGGGGCGCGAGGATCCCGGCCAACTGTTCTTCATCCCGCAGGAAATCGCGCAGCTCATCCGCGAACGCCGCATGGTGCGCCAGCCAGACTTCGCGATCGAACGGCGCGCCTTCCTGTTTGGCAATGAGGAACTCGGCAATGGCCGCATCGATCTGGGATTCGCGCGATGCGGTTTCGGAAAGGAGTGGGTTCATATTAGGTTCCGTCGAACAATCTATTTTTGCCACCTTCGCCAGATGAAGAACTTAATCGCCCTCGGGCGGCGGTTGATACGCTGGCGTTTCGGCTATTGGTGTCGCGTCAAAAATGGTAATGCCCTGACCTCCGCCGCAGGCGAAATATCGGCCGCAGGGGCTGAATGTAACCGCGTTTGCAACAGGAAGTTTGTCGGTGAAACTGAAGACCGGCAATCCCGTTCGCAAGTCCCACATATGCATTTCTCCGGGGCCGAATCCGCCGTTACCACCTCCGGAGACAAGCCGCGTGCCATCGGGGTTGAATTTGAGGCTCCAGATGCTGTTTTGATGGCCGCTGAGACTCAAGACTTCTTCCCCAAAAGTGGTATTCCATACGCGAACCTGACCAGGTATGGCACTATTACCACGGGGTTGACTGGAGCCTGCCGCAAGCAATTTTCCATCCGGGCTGTAGTCCAAACACATTGTGCTGCCGAGGAATGTGTCAAAAGACTGAACCTTCCGGCCCGCCGTTACATCCCACACGCTTAGACGGCCTGTGTCGGGCTGAATAACATAAGTTGCCATACCAACAGCAAGACGCTTGCTATCGGGATGAAACGCAAGGCCCCCTGTAAAGAGTCCCTCGCCAGCCGGTTTGAAAATACAGACTACCTTTCCCGACCTGAGATCCCACACCCCAACGGAACCATTGTCAAGTGGTATGCTCGAGGCCACATACCGACCGTCATGACTGAACGATACACCGAGACTTGTTGGTTTGGTGCTCCGCGCATTCCATTTTTGCTCGAGCTTGGGGATCACAATGTCTCCATTGTTGCCGTCCCATATCTCAAGATCAAAACCAACTCCAATGTGTTTGCCATCGGCGCTCCAGGCTACCCTTCCATACCGATCCATCTTGCCAGGAAGGTTGCGCAGCTTATTGCCGGTCTGAACGTCGAAAATGCTCACATTATTGGGAGAAGAAGATGAAGATGCAGCAATTCGACCTCCCTCGGCGGAGAACGCTATTCCAGTCACACCAGGGCTCGCGATTATTCGAACAGCCTTTCCAGGTCGCGACCAAATCTTGATCGTACGGTCCTCGCAAGCGACTGCAAGCCGGCTCCCGTCGGGGCTGAATGCCAGGCCGAGAACACCAGAGCCATAATGAAGTGTGGCAAGCAGCTTGCCATCCACGCTATCCCAGATCTTGACCGTTTGGTCTGTGCCACCTGTAGCAAGTTGACCAGTTTTCGAATCAAATGCCATCCGGCATACTTGGTCTGTTTTACCATCCAATGAATGCAATCGCGAATAACTGGCGACTTCCCAGAACGACACATCACGCGATAGCTTTGTTGAGCCTGACAATTCTTTTCTTGTCTGACGTATAGCCAAGCGTGTCCCATCGGGAGAGAAAACTACCTCATGGCCATATGCCTGATTGATCGGTCTTTGCATCCCAGTGATACAAAGAGCTGTGCCTGCAATCGATGCCGCAGCTTGTTCGGTTGTTCGCCGAAGTGCGCTGACATATTCCCCCAAACTTAATCCCGTCGACCGGTCCCATACGGCAACCTCATCGGAGGTAGCCTCGCCGAGGGTGGTTGAAATGAGACCAGCACTTACTACCCAACGGTTGTCAGGACTAAATGAGCAGGCGGTGACTCGTCCCGCGTGGAGTCTCAATAGTCCAGGCTTCCATGTCCGGGCATCGAAAACCCTTACAGTCTTTTCGAAAGCTCCCGCAAGAAATTTGCCATCTTGACTCCATGCGACCGCAGTGACCGGGGCATCGAGTGAAATGGAATGGCTCTCGGAGCCTTCCTTCGTAGTCCAAACTCGAATGGTACCGTCAACTCCACCAGAAATCAGCTGTTTTGAATCGGGGCTGAATGCCAGCGCATTCACTTGTCCTTTATGGCCACGCAGAACACGCGATTCCCTCCCCCCAGGCATATCCCAAAATCTTATGGTCGAGTCAGCGCTTGCGGAGGCAAGAATAGTCCCATCGGGACTGAAAGCGACGGCGGTGACAGCACCGGCATGGCCGCGCAACGTAGTGTCCTCACCGTAGTACTGACGCCACAGATGATGCCATTCGGGGCCACGTAGATCTTCCTCATTCGGATTGACTGGAATCAAGGCTCGAAGATGCTGGATCATCTTGCCGATGTCGCCTTCTTTTCGGGCTCGCTCGGCCAGAGTCATTTGCGCCACGTAAAGATAACGACGGGCGTTGGCTTTCTCTTTCTTGACGGTGTCCAATGACTCCGAAAGTTTCTTTGACGCAATTTCGAGTTGGTGATTGGTTCCCTGAAGCTGCGTTTGGGTTGTGCTCAGGTTTGCATTGGTTGTCTCAAGCCGGCCATTGGTTTCTTGAAGTTGTGTTTGGGTTGTGTTCAGATTGGCATTCGCTGTCTTAAGTTGCTCGTTGTATGATCGCCCCACCAGCAAGCCGACCAGTGCGAGAATGGCAACCGCGCTAACAGCCAGCAACCCTGCCGCAGTAGGATTCCGTTTCACCCATTTCAACGAGCGCTCGACTCGTCCCGTGGCCCGCGCTTCAATTGGTTCGTGTCTGAGCCAGCGTTCCAGTTCCTCAGCGAGCGCCTCAGCGCTACGGTAGCGCTTGGTGGGATCCTTCTCCAAACACTTCAGACAAATCGTTTCGAGATCGCGCGGGATTCCTGCCCTGAGCTTCGATGGAGCAGTCGGTTCCTGCGTCATCACCAATAGAAGCGTATCCGCCGTATTTTCCCCCCGAAACGGGGGCCGACCGGTCAGCAATTCATAAAGAATCGCACCCAGGCCATAGACATCCACCGCAGTCGTGAGTTGCTTGTTCCGACCGCGCGCTTGCTCGGGTGCCATGTAGGCTGGCGTGCCCAACACCGCATTTGATTGCGACAACGACTCGCCGCCTTCGATCTGCTTGGCCAGTCCGAAATCGGCCACATGAGGCTGGCCCTTCTCATCCAACAGGATGTTCGACGGTTTCAGATCCCGATGCAATATTCCCCGTTGATGGGCATAGTGAACGGCATGGGCTACGCGAGCCAGGAGTTGAGCTAGCTCCACGAAAGTGAGCGGTCGCTGGCCGAGGCTGCGTCCCTCGATCAGTTTCATACTGAAGAAGGGCAACCCCTCATATTCACCGATCTCGTAAATGGGAACAATATTGGGATGGTCCAGCCCGGCAGCGGCCTCCGCCTCACGCTGGAAACGCTCGATGTCCTTGCGCGAGGCCAGCCTGGAACCGAGGATCATCTTCAAGGCAACAATCCGGTTGAGGCTTTTTTGCCGCGCCTTGAAGACGACCCCCATGCCGCCGCGCGCGATCTCTTCCAGTAGTTCGTAGTCGCCGACCGATGCCGGAAGAGACAAGGGACCAGCAAGATGAGGCGATTCTGCAACCGATTCCGTCAAGCCTGATTGCTCAACGAAGTCAACGGTGTTGTTGCCTGCTGCTTGAATGGGCGCAGAATCCCGGCCAACTGTTCTTCATCCCGCAGGAAATCGCGCAGTTCCTCCGCGAATGCCGCATGGCGCAACAGCCAGGCTTCCCGGTCGAACAGCGCGCCTTCCTGTTTGGCAATGAGGAACTCGGCAATGGCCGCATCAACCTGGGATTCGCGCGATGCGGTTTCGGAAAGGAGTGGGTTCATGTGAGATTCTTTCCGCCCCTTACTTCGATTTCGTTTCGGCATTGGTCAAGAAGTTCAGGATCTTTTTGGCGTCGTCGGCCGGGGTGACTTTGACGTTCTTGTAGGCAATCTTGCCGTCCTTGCCGATGATAAATGTCCAGCGTGCCGCGGTGCCGGCGCGTTCAATTTCGATCACTTTGCCTTCCGGACCTTTAGTTTTCACCTTGGCTCCTTTTCCGAAGGGCACACCATACTTCTTGGCGATTTCGCCTGTCTCGTCGGAAAGCAGGGTGAAGTTGAGCTTCTGGGCCTTCTTGAACATTTCGTGAGTCGCGACCGAATCGCCGCTGACGCCGACGACCTCCACGTCTTTCTCGATCAGCTTGTTCATCGCGTCGCGGAAGGCATTCGCTTGGGCCATGCAGCCCGGAGTGAAATCGCCGGGATAGAAGTAGACGACGACCCATTTCTTGCCGTATCGGCTCGACGAATCCCAAGTGGTGCCGGCCTCGGAATGTGCTTCGAATCCTGGAGCAGGATCTCCGACCTGGAGGTCGAGTTTCTTTTCCTCTTTTTTCTCGTCCTTCTTCTCTTCTTTTTTCTCGGTCTTGTCCTGGCCGATTACAGGCGAATGGCTCAAGACCAGGATCAGTCCAAAAACGCAAACCAGTCTCGAAAGGTGTAGCAGAAACATAAGTAACTCCAAAATAGGTGTTCTCAAAACAGTTCAGGCAAACGATCGAAAGTAGGCGAAGAAATTCGCTACCTCCGACGCCAGTTCGGGGTGTTTTCGGCAAAGCTCCTCTCGGCTCGGAACGCGGCCTCGACGGGCAGCTTCGGGATATTCGCGGAGCACATCTTCCACCAGCAGGCCGTCGGCACCTGGCCAGCGATAGCCGTCTGCGACGAGAATCAGCGTCGTAAGCAAGTTCTGTAAGCGTTCCTGGTTGAGTCGATTTTCGTTCGGCAAGTTGGACATTATTTGCCCCTTAATGAGGAGAATCCGAAAGCGGCGGCTTCAGATCCTCTCGCAATTGTCGCAGGCCGCGTTTGATGAGGCCCGCGACCGCGGTGAATGATTTCTGCATATGCTCCGAGATCGCTCCCAGTTTCCAGCCATGCAGATGATGCAGTGTCAAAGCCTGGCGCTGCGCTTCAGGCAGCCGATCGATCGCCTCAGCCAACAACAAGAGCTGTTCGTTGAACTCTGCTCTCAGGCTCGGCGTCGATTGCTCGGCCACCAGCCAATTTTCCAGGCGAATCGACGACTGGTCGATGGCTGCCTGCACCGATTGTTCCCGACCGACGTCGCGTTTCTCGCGACCCAGATCGCGAACGACGTTGACCAGATGGTTCGCGAGGATCTGGCGAAGCCACCCGGCAAGTTCGGCGTCGGAATCTCCACGGTACTGATCGATCGCTTGAACCGCTTTGAGTAGCACCTCTTGAACGACATCCGAAGGCTCAAGTTTGCCCTGAAGGCGGACATCCAGATGCAATCGTGCCAGCAAGCGAAGGTACGGGCGAAATCGCTCCAAAGCATCAGCTTGCAACGACCGCTGGGTCATGGCTGCGAGTCTCTCTAAGGAAGTAGACACTGCTTCGCTGCGAGTTGGGCGCGCGAATAGAAAAAAGATTGGTGAAGGAGATTATGGTTTTTCACTGGGTGATTGTCGAGAGCCAATTCCCCAGGGTGCGCCGAGTACGGCAACCCCGGGGAACTTTCCTTCTCCTGGATCATTCGCTCTTTACATATGAACACATGGACATTATGATATGTGGATGCGAGAACAATTGACGAATGTTGTCGTGTCTACAACGGACTACAGATTTGCTTTTCGAGCGGTCGAGATCAACAGGCATCCCAGAGGCTCGAACAGCTGCTTTTCGGAATAGCCTCCTATGCGCTGGAGTATTCGCTATCGGTTATTTGTTCCTTTGGGATTGTTGCTATTAGGGGTGGTCGGCATCACGGCCTGGAGCGCCTGGGCTGCTGCACACCACGCGGAGGAACGAATCGCCAAGCAGGTTCGCGGCGTCACTCACACGCTCGCGGGCGCGAGCTTTTCGATGACAGATCGTATCCTGGAACAAATGAAGGGACTTTCCGGGGCGGAATATCTCTACATCGATCCCGATGAGGGTCGGCTTTCCACCTTTGCATCCACGAACCTCCAACTATCGGCGGAAGTTCTCCAGCAGCCTACGGATGAGGTTCCGGAGGCGCTGGGTGTGCCTATCGAACTCGACGGTCAGCGCTACCGCTGTCGCAGGCTGGCGCTGCGATCGGGCGGCTCCCTGTTTATCTTCTATCCCCAAGAGTCTCTCAACGAAGCGATGCTGGACGCCATCTGGCCTTCGTTGATCCTGGGGGTATTTATCGGCCTGGGGTCGATCGGGATGATGTTTGTGATCAGCCAAAGGCTCGTGGCGCAGGATTCGGTCTCTGGAACGTCGAACCAGACTCATCGCGGCAGGAGATTTTTCGCCGATGCCGTTGCCCAAGCAACAGGATGAGTTGCGCGATCTAACTCAATCCGTCAATGAGATGGCAGCCCGGCTCGCCCAGCTTCAGGCTACCGTACAAAAGACGGAACGCTTTCGGTTGATTGGTCAGTTATCGAGTGGGTTGGCCCATCAATTGCGAAACTCCGTGACCGGAGCCAGGCTTGCGGTCCAGGTTCACAGCGGAGAATGTCCCGCCGCGGACAAGGAAGCCCTGAAAGTAGTGTTGCGTCAACTTTCATTGATGGAAGCGAATCTCCGGCGTTTCATGGATCTGGGCCGCACCAAGGGTTTCAAACGAGAACACTGTTCCTTGACGAGAATTCTCGGCGAGACGATCGAGTTGCTCGCCCCACAAGCCAAACATGCGGGCATCGAACTCCGTTGTCAATTCCCGCAGCCTGATGTGATACTGGAAGGTGACCCGGTTCAACTGGGTCATTTGTTTCTGAACGTGATCGGCAACGCCATCGAAGCCGCGGGACTAAGCGGAAGCGTCGAGATTGCCACTACACTAACAGGAACGCGGATCGTGATAGAGGTATTCGATACCGGAGCCGGACCCTCGCCGGAAATCGCGGCAAAGTTATTCGAACCATTCGTCACCGGCAAGCCCGAAGGAATCGGCCTGGGTTTGGCAGTGGCGAAACAGGCGGCAGAAGCGCACGGCGGCACCATTGACTGGAGACGAGAAGGGAATCGGACATGCTTTCGCATAGTGGTCAGTGGTTAGTGAATAGTGGTCAGCGGTTAGTAAATACAAAGACATTACACCCCAAAGCTATTTAGTTATTTCTGACCACTGACCACTGACGTTAGTGAATAGTGGTCAGTGAACAGTGGTCAGCAAATACAAAGACGTTACGCCCCAAAGCTATTTAGTTATTTCTGACCACTGACCACTGACCACTAACCACTGACCACTAATTCATGAGCGTACACAGCGAAATTCAATGGACCGATGCAACTTGGAACCCGATCGCGGGTTGTACCAAAATCAGTCCCGGCTGCGCTCGTTGTTATGCGATCAAGGAATCGCATCGCATGGGCGGCAATCCGAATCCAAAGGTTAGCGCCGTTCATGCCGGCTTGACTCGAAAACTCGACAACGGCCAATACGACTGGACCGATGTTATTCGCCCGGTTCCAGCCCGGCTGGAAACCCCCTTGCACTGGAAGAAACCTCGACGAATCTTTGTCAATTCTTTGAGCGATTTGTTCCACCTGGATGTGCCGCTGGACTACATCCAACAGGTGTTTGAAGTCATGCAGCGGGCACACTGGCATCAGTTCCAGATTCTGACCAAACGAGCGGATCGACTCGAGGAACTCAGCCCGCTGTTACCCTGGCCGGAGAATATCTGGCAAGGAGTCAGCGTCGAGAACGCCGATTATATTTTTCGGATCGATCATCTGCGCTGTGCCGGCGCGAAGACGAAGTTTCTCTCGGTTGAGCCGTTACTGGGCCCGATTCCGAATCTGAACTTACGAGGAATCGATTGGGTCATCGTCGGCGGCGAGTCGGGACCGGGAGCAAGGCCCCTGATGAAGGAATGGGCACTCGACATACAAAGACAATGCCGCGAAGCGGGTGTGGCGTTTTTCTTCAAGCAATGGGGCGGCACGAACAAGAAGAAGACGGGCCGGGAACTGGATGGAAGGACGTATGATGAAATGCCATTATCTGTTGACCAACGACAAAGACTGGCTCTTGAGGTGGTAGAATGATGACGGATCAAGAAGCGTTGCTGGAAACGATCTTCAATAATCCGGACAAGGATACACCCCGGCTCGTCTACGCGGATTGGCTCGAAGAGCATGACGAAGCAGAATGCGCAGGCTTTTATTCGTGCCGACTGTCGAGGTTTGATTCCAAGAAGAGATAGAGAAAATCCCGTTTCACTTGTCGATCACCCGATATGGCAAGCTTATCGTTTTCGTCTCTTGCGAGAGTTTCCCTATCTTGGATTGAATCTGGATTGCTTCGAGAGGGGAATTCCCACTCGTGTTTCCCGACAAAGTGGGTTGGCAGTGGTCGAAAATGGGGATCGTTGGTGGAAGTATTTACCAATCTCTAAATTGGAGATTGTCAATTGGCAACACCTTGTTCCCCAATTCATTCGGTCCCCTCTATTACAACGAATTAGAGAACTGCATATCGATGGTTGGATTTTTAGTGAAAGAGACGAAGAGCAGGTCATCGATTTGGTAAACCAATTGGACTTGCCCTTGATTCAATTTGTTAAAGTGCGGACCTACGAGCCACGCGACGCAATTGAAAAGGCAGGCCAAAAGAAGTTCGGCGAACGGTTTGTCTATTCATTTCGCCAGACTAGCAGTCGGTAAATGTGACTTTTTTCGCGAGCAACTGTGTCTCCCAAATCCCTCCTCATCGTGGACGACGAAGAAGCGATCACCTGGTCGCTTCGCAAAGCCTTTGAACGCGCTGGCTACTGTGTCCACGTCGCGGCCTCGGCGGAATCGGCCTTTGATCTCGCTGCCAAACATCACCCCGATGCCATCATCCTCGACGTTCGGCTCCCCGGTATGGATGGCCTCACGGCCCTCGGCAAACTGCGCCAACTGACGAACGATGCGCCCGTCATTATCGTCACTGCTCATGGCAACCTCTCCACGGCCGTGCGCACGATGGAGGGCGGGGCGTTTGAATATCTGCCCAAACCGTTCGATCTGTCGCAAGCTCTCGATGCCGTCGCCCGCGCCATCGAACGGCCAACTTCCACCACACACAACATTGGCACACCCGAAGAAGATTCCGACATCATCGGACGCAGCCCGGCGATGCAGGCCGTATTCAAACGGATCGCGCTGGTCGCGCCGCACGATGCCTGTGTGCTCATCACCGGCGAATCGGGCACCGGAAAAGAACTCGTGGCGCGGGCCTTGCATCGGCATAGTAACCGAAGAAATAAGCCGTTTTTGCCGGTTCACGTGGCCGCGCTCAATCCCAACCTCGTCGAAAGTGAACTCTTTGGGCACGAGAAAGGCGCATTCACCGGGGCTTCTCAGGCCAAACCGGGGTTGCTGGAACTTGCCGCCGGCGGAACGGTCTTCCTGGATGAGCTCGCCGACATTCCGCTCGGTGTTCAGGCAAAGTTGCTGCGCGTCCTGGAACATCAAGAAGTATTTCCGGTCGGCGGCAGCGTTGCCCATCCCATCAACGTGCGCATCTCTCGGCAACGCATCAGGATTTGTCGAAGTCGGTATCGGCGGGTGAGTTCCGCCACGATCTGTACTTTCGGCTCAACGTCTTTGAAATTCACATGCCGGCGCTGCGCGATCGTGTCGATGACATCGCGCTCTTGGCGGAACATTTTCTTCGTCGCTTCGGGGTTTCCTCGGTTTCGCTGTCGCCAGAATCGATCGCCTTTCTGCAATCGCGCCCCTGGGCAGGCAATGTCCGCGAATTGCGAAACGCCATCGAACACGCCGGCATCGTCTCGCGCGGCGGGCAAATTTTGCCGGAACACTTCCCACCCCCCATCCGTACCGGAGGCTCAGAGACGATCGGGCAACGAATCGGCAATCTCGTTCACGACTGGGTGAAGGAACAGGTACAGGCCGCCGGGACAAATGAGCCTGCCTATCTTTACGACGAACTCTTGAAAGTGGTTGAGCCTGCTTTGTTGGATGAAGTGCTGCGTCAATTGAACGGCAATCGGCTGGCAACAGCGCGCTGGCTTGGATTGGCCCGCGCCACGCTGCGGAAAATGATGCAAAAATATCGACCGGATTCAGAGACAGACTTGGATACGTAGGAAGTGGTCAGTGGTCAGAAAATACACAGAATTGGCAATGCTTCTTGTCTTAGGATCTACTGACCACTGACCACTGTTCACTGACCACTCCTGACCGACCACTGACCACTCTGCGCTCTGCGCAGTCATTTTCCGACAACAACGACTCGGTTGCGAATACGGCGGTCTCCCACGGCGGGGCGGATGGTTTCTTGTGCCAGTTGTTTGGAGTAGTAACTCGAAACAATGCCGAGGATGATCACCTCATCTTCGGTTTCTTCGATCTCCAGTCGGCGCAGGTCCGGCAAAGGACTTCGCCTCAACAGCATCGAAACTTGTGAGGAACGCGGGGAGAGTAACGTCGCAGAGTTCACAGATTGCTCCTTGCGGATGAACGCCATGCGGATGCAACACATTGGATCTGGGATCGCGTCAATTTCGTTCGGACAGTTGGAATTGGTAGAGGATGGAAGAGAAGATTCCATCCCTCTCGCGTACCGACGAAACCGTACAGATCCTGTCGGAAGATTATGCTAAACTGCCAAAAGCTACACCGCAACCATATTTTCGTCAATTCTCGTATTTTCTGAAAAATCGTTGCAATCGTTCTTCGTTCGGTGTACAAATTTCAGATCATACGCTTACAGCCCCGTGAATATAGGCTGTTTTGTCGGAACTGCAGACCGAAAACCGATTCGTTCTCTTGCCGTGGGGCGGTCCGGCCGATTTAACAACGGCTCTTGCATTTCATCAGAATTTGCGGATCCTTCCCAACCGGAGAATTGTGTCGCCATGAGCGAAACCCACGAACATCTCGAACACGCCGAACATGCGGAACACGCCGCACATAACCCCTTCGACAAGCGCATCGCAATGACCATCGCCATCGTTGCGGCAATGTTGGCAGGAGTGGCAATGGTCGGACATCGCACTCATAACGACGTGTTGCGGTATCAAGCCGACGCAAATCGTTTTCGCACGGAAGCGGCGACGACCAAGGTCCAAAAGAGCAATCAATTTGCCTGGTATCAAGCCAAACGACAGCGACAGGCTCAACTCGAGGCAATCAAGGCGCTATCCAGCACGATTGCCCCCGCGGAGGGTAAAGCCGATGACAAAAAAAAGATCGTGGAAAAGTGGGACAAAGACATCAAGAAATATGCGGAAGAGTTACCTGGAATGGAGACGGATGGAAAGAAACTCGGAGTCGACGCACAGAAACTGACGAAAAAAGCTGAAGAAATGATGGGAAAGGCAGAACATGCTCATCATCAGGCAGACTGGCTCGATTATGCTCATCTCGCAGTGGAACTCGGGCTGGTTCTCTGCTCTATCGCGGTGCTGACCAAGCGCAAGGGATTCTGGTTCAGCGGCATCGTCGTCAGCATCGTGGGTGTTGCTCTGGTCTGCTATGCGTTCAGCTTACCGGCCCACGACCACCACGACGAACATCCCGCAGATTCTCCAGGACATCAGCAGGAACACAAAGACTCTGAAAAACACGATACCAAGCCGAAGGACGATAGCCACGGACACTGACAAGAATCTCTCAAACATCGAACGAGCCTCATGCCGCGACCAAAAAAACGCGCGTTCTCCTACGAATATCCCCGACCTGCCGTCACGGTAGATATCGTCCTGGTGACGCGCGAGGCCCACCCCCGCGTGTTGTTAATTGAGCGCAAGCACGATCCCTTCGTGGGAAAATGGGCGCTACCGGGCGGCTTCGTCGACGAGAATGAAAAACTGATCGATGCGGCCCGACGGGAACTCAAGGAAGAAACCAGCTTGGAACTGGCGGAACTCGAACAACTGCACACGTTCGGCGACCCCGGCCGAGACCCGCGAGGCTGGACCATCAGCATCGCTTATCTGGCACGCATCGATTTTGACGCGGTCAAGCCAAAGGCCGCCGACGATGCCGCTGAGGTCGGATGGTTTTCTCTGAACGAGTTACCCGCACTGGCATTCGATCATGCGGAGATCCTTAGATGTGTGGTCGCCACGTTGACAGAAGAAACGGCGAAGAGTCGAAAGGGTCGGAAGAAAGGCTAACGGAATCCGAATTGCAAATTGGAATCACCCATTTATGTTGTCCTTTCTCCGCAATCGATCGCTGACGCAATGGATTCTGTTTTCGATGGTTGCGGGCACGCTGATCGGCTCGCTATTCCCTGAAACTTCCCAGCACCTCAAGCCACTATCGCAAATCTTTTTGCGGATGATCAAATCGCTGATTGCCCCACTCATCTTCGCCACCCTGGTGATCGGCATTGCCGGACATGGCGACGACATGAAGCGGGTGGGCAGACTCGCTCTCAAATCGCTGATCTACTTTGAAATTGTCACGACGCTGGCTCTGTTCATTGGCTTGGCTACAGTGAACCTGGTTCGGCCCGGCGACGGTGTCAACCTCAACGTGACCGCCGAAAAAGGCGAAGAGTTTGCCAAGAAACAGACTACTCTCGCAGCGGTGCTGGAACATATTGTGCCGTCGAGCATCTTTGAGGCAGCCAGCCAAAATGAGGTGTTGCAGATCGTGTTCTGGTCGATCTTGTTTGCGGTTGCCCTGACGCAGGTGTCGGGCAAACCGCGTGACGTCATGTTGGCGGGGATGGAATCCCTCGCGGAAGTGATGTTCAAATTCACCGGACTGGTCATGAAGTATGCCCCGATCGGTGTTGGCGCAGCCATCGCCGTGACGGTGGGGCATAGCGGCCTGAATGTGCTGTGGAACCTCGGCAAGCTGATCCTGACGCTCTATGGGGCCCTGGTTGTCTTTTTGCTCATCGTCTTGTTGCCTACAGCAATGTTCACACGAGTGCCGTTGCGAAAATTCGGCAAGGCAGTCAAGGAACCCGCATTGATCGCGTTCTCGACCACCTCGTCGGAGGCCGCTTTGCCTAAAGCGATGTTGGCAATGCAAGCAATCGGCGTACCGCGCCGAATCGTGGCCTTCGTGATGCCGACCGGCTATTCATTCAACCTGGATGGAACGACGCTTTATCTTGCTGTAGCATCGGTGTTTGCGGCCCAGGCCGCCGGCATCGAATTGAGCTTTGCCCAACAACTGGTCATGATGCTGACGCTGATGCTAACCAGCAAAGGAGTGGCCGCTGTGCCGCGCGCGTCGCTGGTGATCCTGTCCGGCACGCTGGCCTCATTTGGGCTGCCGCTTGAAGCGGTCACTCTCATCCTCGGTGTTGACGAGTTGATGGATATGGCCCGCACAACCGTAAACCTGATTGGAAACTGTCTGGCGACCTGCGTGATGGCTCGCTGGGAAGGTGAGTTCGATGATACGGCAATCGGTGCGGTGCCGGATGAAATTCCGGTGCCTAAACCTAACAGAGCCTGAAGCGTAAGCGAAGTTTGCGATTTTCTCTTCGCTAACGCTTCAGGCTCTGTTCCTACTTGGTTGGCGCTTTCTCTTCGCTTACGCTTCAGGCTCTGTTCCGTCTTAGGGTTTGCTCTGCAAAATCTTTCGTTCCTTCAGATCGTATCGGCCTCCCGCTTTGAGCGCTTCATAGTCCGGTTCACCTTCCTTGACGGGCTTCTTTCGATCGTAGAAGTGGGCTTGTCCCCGTCCCATAACTTGGGCCTCATGCCCTTGCACGACGATTGCCGTTGCTTCATCCAACCCAATGCCGAGAAATTGCGGATAGCGCTTCATGAACGCCGTCATGTCGGGCTGGCGCTTCCGTTGCGTGAAGTGCTGGTCGATGCCCACGCCCGGCAAAAAATCCAGAGCGCGCTCATATCCTTCGCTCATCATGATGAGCGGACCGGCAGGTGCGCCCGGACAAGATAATCTCCCTGAATCGTGGCACCTGCGGAACTGCCGCCGATCACTCCGCCGCGTTTGAGAACCTCACGGAAAAGTTCGTGAGCCTTGGTTCCTTCGTACGCATCGACGAAGCGCCATTGTCGGCCGCCGCCAAACCAAATCGCTTTGGCCTCCTTTAAGACCTTCAGGTTTTCGGGGCTTTCGACATCCCTGCGAACCCTGGCCGAGATCACCTTGACATTCTTGCAACCCGCCTTCAGAAGAAACCCGCCGTCGGCGTTGGGTGGAATCGGGTCGGGCATCGCTGTCGGCAAAACCACGATCAAACTCTGGGGGCCGCCCGCCAGTTCGATAAACTTCTTCGTAATCTCGGCAGGCATTCCACCGCCACCGACGATAACCAGCGATCCTTTCGCCACCTCGGGAATCGGCACCTCATTGGGCGGATAGACAGGACTTTGAATCCGCGACCGGGCGACCCGGCGATAATGGGTGAAGTCACCGACTCTCTTCGAAGTCAATTCAAAAGTCGTGTTCTGGTGAAACGGGCTACTTGGGATGCAAAAGGCGACGCCGGCTTCTCCAATCACGGATGCATCACGACCCTTCAGAACCAGACAAGCCTCGTCGCGGATACCGATTCCCACCAGGCCAGGATGTCTCTTGAGTGCGGCCAATAGTTGATCCTTCGCACCGGGTTTGCTGAAGTCCGGATCAATGATGACATCGGGGAGCAAGTCGAATCCCTGCCCATCGAGTCCAATCGTCGTCCGGCCCAAGATCTCCGCGACCGATCCCTCTGCCCCGATGACTCCGCCGCGACCGAGCAGGTGCTGCATCTCGCGGGAGACAACACTGTCTCGATAAGTCCTGGCGAAGTTCGACAGCTCATTGCCGGCAAGCCACAAACCGGTGACATTCTTGAACCGTTCGGCGATCTTCGGTTCGCTGGCAGCGTTATGATTGTCCAAGGTCAAGACATCGACCGATGCGTTATGCGCTTTGAAAGCTTTGATCTGAGTGTCGACAAACTCCTTGAGTTCTTTCTTCCCGACCGCCGGCATCAGCACGATTTTCGCCTTTTGCGCCCCGGCGAGTTCAACGAACCGCTTAAGCGCTTCGTCCTTCGCCTTCGCACCAGTCACAAGGATCGTCCCAGGAATCCCAGCTGGCTCGATTGGTTCAAAGGGTGTTTTTTCCTGAGCCTTCGCGATGCTGGTCACCGCAAGGATTAAGACAAGGGAAAGGACAGATGGGTACGATCGAATCATTGGCATTGAAAAGACTTTCGTAGGAACTTGGGCTGGTATGCTCCAGTTTTGCAGGCACAAGACCAATAGCGGACAGCGTTTTCAGGCCACGGGCCCAGTGCGTCGTCAAGGCTAACACCAAGTTCGGCGTTCTTAGCCGCCTGTGGTGACTTTCACCAAGGGCCAATGATTCCGACTTGGACCCATTGGCCGTCACGCTGTAACCTCTGGCCAAGTGTTCGAGACCGTTCTGGACAGTTTAATTGAGCAAGTCGGGATGTTCCAAAAGCAAAGTCAGGCGACTTTCCACCTGTTTCGTTAATTCGCCAAGAAACTCCGCTGCCGTATTTCCCTTGAAAATTCTGATCGTTCGCACGAGCACTACGTTGCCTTCCTGCACTAATTCTAATAACCCGAGCGACGATTCGCGCCGCCATTTTTGCTTCGCGATGTTGAGCACTTGGTGTAGGCAACTTCCGCTAATTAGTCGCCAAGCAAACTCGTCGCCGCCACGATGAGCGGCAAGTTGTCGCGAGAACCACGGGTCGGCACAAACATCGGTGATCGCGCAAACCTGTGATTCGTAAAGCGCGATTGAGCTGTCCACAATCGCCTCCTCTTTCGCCGAACGCTCGGCTATGCTGCCGGGGCCGCCTGCAAGGACATTGAAGCCCGAAAAACCAGAATGGCGGCCCCGGTCAGCTTCAGCCGTTGGTTAGCCGAGGGGGTCCGAGGCGAACTCAGCAACGATCGCCGCAATCCCGCGCTGCTCAATCTCCGTTCGTTCAAACCACCTGCTTCCGCATCCATTGGGTGTGAACGCAGTGACGAGAAATCTGCCATCCTTCTCCTGTTCGAGAATGTACCCATCGCGCAAGAGGCGCAGCTCAAATTCGATTGTCTCTTTTGCCTTTGTGTTTTTCTCGACTGCGAGCGCCGCCGCCAAATCCGGAACGACCGCACGGATACGCAAACGGCCAGCCCAGTCAGCAGCCTTTCCCCGAACATTGGCGCTTTTGTCTCGAAGACCCTGGCGAATTAGTCGGAGAGTGAAATCAAGAGGGGTGGCTTTCGTGAGACACAAAATCGCATTGAAACGGACATGGCTCCGCGAGTCCACAGCCATTCTCTCAACACTCTCCTGAGCAAGGGTGTATTCGCCAGTCAGCTTTCCCAAGAATTCAGTTGCGTTCTCGTAAAGCGGGCGACGCGAACTCGACGCGGCCTCAACAATCGGGGCAAGCGATGTTGCATCGAGCCGGTTTTCTTCTTGAATCGTGTCGTACGCGTCAATCGCTGCAAGCAACTGCGGTTCGAGGTCCGGCTGACGTTTCCGCAGGTAATCGCGCAACCAGGGTTCATGATCAGCGCGAGTCTTCTTCATGCGGTACACCTGGAGGCTAACAATTGGGGAATGTGAGTGTGCAACCTCTTCGAGGTAAAGACCATCGACCGATTCGGCTTAACCCCAAAAACTAATGCTTGACCACGCACTTGCTACGGGTTTCCCTGAGAACGGCTATTTTAGACACATCCCATCAATCCACAATCGCAGTGGCGCTCCGCCCCACGGATAAAACTCGATGGTTACGTAGTTCAAAGTCTCAGGAAGTTTACCTTCCAGTTTCCACTGTGTGCTGCCCGCCAATGGAATGGTCCAGTACGACCAGTTGGCACGATCCTCGGTGTTCTGCGGATAGTTCTTGGCGTCATCGTATGGTCGCAACAAAGCGAATTTGTCCTCGGTCTCGTAGAGCGTCACCGTCGGCATCAGACCTTTCCAGGCGTGGAGGTTGCCGTTGAACTGCTTGCTCCAGAAGACCAGTTGAGACTTGCCCGCCAGCGCGACGCCCGCCTTCTTGGAACTCGGATACAGAAGACGGATGGGGTTGCCGGATGGCGAGACTTGCAATCCGACAGACGACTTACCCGCGAGAAATTCCTTCGCGTCATCGCTTTTCTCGACCCTGGATTGCGGTTTGGCAATGACTCGCACGCGTTCCGCCGGTTTGTCGCGCCCCTTCTGGACGTGGAGGCCATCGCGGGGATAAACTTCCTCCCAGCCCCAATCGCCGGCCTGGCCCTCAGTACCCCACTCCGGGCGGTCCTCGACGACGCGGAAATCGCGGTAGGCCAGGTCTGAGAATCGGCCGTTGGTCACTGTGACGCCGACGCGATAAAACCCAGCTGCCTTGAACGAATGTGCGACGCGAGGCTGATTGACGATCGTCCCGTCGCCCAGATCCCAGCGAAAGGTGAGCTTGTTGCCGTCGGGATCGGTGCTTGCAGAGGCATCGAGCACAAACTCTTTTCCCACCACGCCGGAGGATGGCCCAACCAGATTCGCATGGGGTGACCTGGTGATGCGTGGATTGTCGGGATGGATGGAGAGGTTCGAGGCTACTCCGCCGACCAGCAAGTTGCTTTCTCGGTTGTCGGTGCATTCATTGGCGGCCAGGTCGATCCAATCTACGTTCTCAAAGTAGATGCCCCAGCGATTGCCAGAGATGATGTTCTGTTCGAGAACCCAGTGATAGTCTTTGTAGCGCTTTTGAGGTGATGAATCGCCAAACAGGCAGATGCCCGCCCCATTGTTGCCGATGCACTTGTTTCGGCGCGCTATGGTATGACTGGCCGGCCCCGCGAAGATGATGCCCGCGTGCCCATTCTTGGGCGCGTAGGGTGCATAATTGAACGACCACGGGGCATTGTGGTGTCCCTTTGGGTCGCCGTTAAAGCACGCCTCGTTATCTTCCAGGATCGTCTGATCGGAGATGCCCAGCCAGAAGCCATGACTGCCGTGATTCGCCTTGTTATGGCGATACGTGTTGCGCGGGGACTGCGCCTCGAAACAGTTGTTGTGGGCATAGGAAGCGTCGTTGCCGTCAAACAGATTGCCGCTGCTGACCCAGCCGTTCAAGGCGCGAATGAACACGCCATCGCCACCGTGGGTGATGTCGTTGTTCAGGAATTTGTTGTCGTTCGACCCGGCCTCTACCAGTAAACAAGCCGAGTCGCGCGCATGCACTTCGCCCTGTTTGATGCGCAGGCCCCAACTGAGGTTGTTTTTGCGAACGATATTTCGGCCGGCCGTCCAGAGGCGCAGGCAAGTGTTCGAGGTGTGGGAGAAGTCGTTCTCTTCGACGGTATTCTCATCGGACTGGATCAATGAACAAGCATCCCACACTCGATTAGCCTTGTTCTTGCGAAGTGTGGAATGATCGACCTTTTCCAACACCATGCCGCCACGGAATTCCGGGCCCCACCAGCCCTGTTCCGGATTGTGATAATTGTCGGAGAAGTCGCAGTTCTCGACGAGCCATTTGCTGCCGTTGACAATTTTCAATCCGGTCTCCCAGCCCTTGACTTTGACGTTCTTGAGCGTGACGCCCGAAACGGCTTCGGCAAAAATACCGATCTGCTTGTACGTTGTGGTGTCGCCCTTGGTGGCACCGATGACCCATGCTCCTCGACCATCAATGGTGATATTGGAGGCCTTGATGACGATCCGGCCATAGGTTTTGGCCGGGTCGAGCGTGGTATCTTTGGTGATTTCCAGAGGTGGCGGTGATTCAGGTGGGTCGGCGGCAGGGACGGGAACTGACGAGCCTTTCCAGAGGATGAGACTTACAAGGAGTATGATCCCAATCGCGGACGAGGCACGCGCCCTTAAACATCCACAGTTGTTATACATTGACGTGGCCACTCCTTCTTGGGTGAACGCGTAGGGAAGCGATCCGCCGAGACTACGTAGGGATGGTATCACTTTTTGTGATACCAAAGCACGAGCTTCCTCAGGCGTAAGCTGGAACATGAAATCTTCCGGGAATCGCTCCCGATTTCGCTTGACCTGCTGACGCAAAGCAATTGCCTTTACGCCGTACAATTCCGCCAAATCGCGGTCGAGCATCACCTTTTGGCCGTGCAAGGAGAGAATCGCCTTCTCGATGCGTTCCACGGGAACCAGCAATAGCGCTGCTTTCTTGGCCATGTATGAAAGTTACGAGGGTGAATTGCAAGCGGCAACTCTGCGGGCCTCGCAATGCCTCGGCCCGCCCTACGAGAGCCGCTCACTTGAGCTTCTTCTCTTTCGGATCCAGTTTCTCACCCGTACCCTCCTGGGTCATGAGCGTCATGATGCTGAGCGTTCCCACCTTGTTATCGATCGTGATTTTTCCGCGAATGCCGATGATGAAATTGCCGTCGCCGCCCAGCAGTTGGGCATCGGCGCCCTCGGCACCGATCTGAGGCCCGATGTAGCGTTTGTTCGGGTCAAGCCCTTTATCGACGATCTTCATGTAGATCGGCTTGAACGCCAATAACCGGCTCTGCGGATTGGCCCGGACGTAGATCGCACCAATGGCATAGCCCGATTTTGCTTTGGTCACCTTGAGGACGTCCGTGCTCTTGGACCCTCCGTAACTGGTGCCTTTGATTTCACCGCGCGGCGACAAAAAGATCGGCTGCAACCCTTCCGGAGCATCGGTTCCGGTGATGGAATACGAGAAGCCGATCAAGATCGCGCCGTCCTTGGGGATGAACTCGAAATCTTTCATGGCAGGACTGCCGCCGACGAAGTCCCATTTTTTGACAAGGCCATTCGTGATCGCCTGGCGATTGGCGATCCAACGTCTCATTCCACCGCCCGCGCATCCAACGTGGCTTGAAGTTCCGCGAGCCTTTTTTCGAGTTTGACCTTCTCCAGACCCGTCAGCCCGGCCGCTGCCCCCGTGTACCAGAAGTGGGCGCGCAGCTGCATCGCAAATTTCCCGGATGGGTCTGCGGTTCGGGATAGTTCGTACCAGGAGTCGCCCGCTTTGGCCCGGTCGTCCTCACTGCCGCCGCCGGCGGCCTGGTCGTTTTTTGCAGCGAGCTTCAATTGCTCGTTCGATCCCTTGGCGAGATACTCGATGCCCGCCTCCCAATCTTGTTTGATCAGACAGTAAAACCGCCCGACGGCAAGGTTCGCATCCGGGTCGTCGGGATTGGTTTTGAGAGTGGCAATGTGGTCCTTGACCTTCTCAGCCTCCACGCGCATCGTTTCCGCCTCGCGCAGCTTGGTTTGGGCCATTGCGGTCAAGATGGCACTTTGCGATTTTCGGGCGACCATCTCAGCCGATCTCGCCAGGGAGATAGCGGTCGACCAATCGTCGGCCCCGCGCGCGGTGTCGAGTGCAGCGAAGATCACATCGGCACATTCCGAGGCCGTCGTGGGCGTCAGATTTGCCGCAGCAATCAACTCGGCCGCGGTTGCGCTCGCTTTGGCGGCACTCACCTGAAACTCGGTTGAAATCTCTCCCGCTGCGGTCATGGCCAGAGTCGCGTTACCGGCGGCAGCTGCGAAGTTGCGCGCATCCCGAATCATCACGTAGCGAGCTGCTTCATCTTTCGTTCCCGCCGCTTCATCCAGGAGCCTGGCGGCAAATGCCACGCGGTCGGCCGGCTTCGTCTTGGCATAATCGGCCTTCAATAAATCTCTCACCAGGGCGTCGGCCTTGGCAATCTCTTCTGCCGTTGGCACCGGTATCCGCTCATCCGGCGGATCTTTCTTCATCTCCTCTTTCTTGGGCGGGTCTTTTGGCTCCGGTTCAGTTTTCTTGGGCGGGTCTTTTGGCTCCGGTTCAGTCTTTTTCGGCGGATCTTTTGGCTCCGGCTCGGTCTTCTTGGCCGGCTCTTTCACCTCCGGTTCGGTTTTCTTGGGCGGCTCCTTCACCTCCGGCTCAGTCTTCTTGACAGAGGGTTTGTTCTCTTTTTTCGGATTCTTCTTGGTCCGGTGCTCGCCGCCCGGAGGCGGATTGACGGCAACGTCCTTGTCCGGCTCGGTGGTTTTGGATTTGGACGGGCCGGTCAGCGCGTTCACGAGGAGATAAGACAGCAAGATCAAGGCGAGCAACCCGCCCGATCCGATCGCGATCAACTTCCACTGCGGCCCCCGGCCCTGCACGGGAACTGAGCGTCCGGAGGGCATCGCCTTTGGGGAAATCGGACGGGCGACCGGGGCGACGTTCGGAGTGACCGGAGTTGGTGCGTTCTCGGCAACCGGTGCCTTGGCCTGGGGCAACGGCTGCAACGCAGGCGCTGATCGCTTCTTCCGGAGTCTGGAAGCGATCGGCTGGGTTCTTGGCCATCAGTTTCCACAACCAGGTTTGCAGTTGGGCCGTCTTGGGATACGCGCCAGATCGACGCGCCGGCGGCATTTCTCTCGAGTGTTTGATGAGCTTGTTGACCAGGTTTTTGTCCGGGAACGGCACCCGGCCCGTGAGACACTCGTAGAGCACGCAGCCTAGACCGTACATGTCGGTGCGGATGTCGGCCAGGTGCGAATCCCGGCTCTGTTCGGGCGCTGTGTAATCGGGCGTGCCGATCGTGGTCCCTGCCGCCGTCAAGTCTTGCCCGGCCCCGGCCTCATCTTCTTCGCTGAACAGGGCTCGACCCAGTCCAACGTCCAGTAGCTTGACCGCGTAGGCAGGTTCGGTGGTGCCGCTGCCGGGCAACGTTACCAGCATGATGTTGCCCGGCTTCACATCGCGATGGACCATGCCCTTCTCGTGCAGATGACCGAGGGCTTGAAGGGTCTGGTCGGCGATTCGCAATACTTCTCCCGCGCAACTGCCCCTTTTCCTTGAGACGTTCTTCGAGCGTCTCGCCCTCCAGGAATTCCATGGCGATGTAGTGAAGGCCATCGCTGAAGCCGGCATGATAGGTTTTGACGACGTGCTTATGGTCGAGTTTCAGGGCCAGTTCCGCCTCACGCTGGAAACGGGCCAGAACTTCGGGCTTTTTGGCGCTACTCGGCGGCAGAATCTTCACGGCGACCGGCATTCCCAATTTATGGATCGCTCGATAGACGCCGGCCATCCGGCCGGTGCCAATGGTGTCCATGAGCTTGTAGTCGTCGAGGAAAAAGCGTGTCGAGCCGCGCAGAATCTTGTCGGCCTGGTACTGCGTCAGTTTCCCCTGCTGGACCAACCATGCGGCAAACCCTTGCGTATCCGCGACGGAAGGCGTCTCCGCACCTGCTTTTTCCCAAATTTCTGTGGCAGCCTGACTGCCCAGCAATCGGCTCCGGTCGAGATTCTGCAAAAAAACCAGCATATCGGATTGGCTCATGGCCCGGCCTTTCACTGAAACTTGGGGAAAAGACCTTCATTCACAAGCGGGCAGGTCCGTGCCTGGGTATGAATCTTGAGAGAAGATAGTATATCCTCGATCATTTGCGGATGCATCAGAAAAACGTGTGTTGTTGCGATTGCGTCGACTGAAAACCGCAATCGCATCTTCTCCGAGCTCTTGAACCTAGTCCGCGCGAGTTTGTTGTTCTACTTCTTCCCAATGCAATACAAATGCTCGTCCGTGCGAATCAGTAAGCGTCCGTTGTCGATGATCGGTGAAGCGTTGGTGCGCGAGGTATCTGCGAGCTTGTTGGTGGCCAGCAGTTCGTACTTGGGTTTCGCTGCGACCACGTACGTCGTTGCATCCTCGCGGACATAAAAGATTTTTCCATCAGCATAGACTGCCGATGCGTAGGCATGGCCGTTCAGATTGATACGTTCGGAGTACATTACTTTTCCAGTGGCGGCTTCAAGGCAAAATATCGCCGAAGGTGCTTGTTCGCTAAGTCCATAAAGATAGCCATCGTGATAAACCGGGGAGCCGACGCGCAAACTGGCCTTGGCAGTCCAAAGCGGCTTGACCTCACCCATTCCGCCCGCCTTCACCGCGACTGCGTGGTTGGTTCGACCGGCAACCGCATACACGATCCCGTCGTGATACACGACGCTTGGGCAGATATAGCCATCGCCATTTCCCTCACAACTCCATAGTTCTTTGCCGCTGACTGGATCGATGCTGACGATCTTGCCAGGCTTTCCTGCAAGGCTCAGAACGACTTCAGGCTTGCCGCCGGGAACCTCAACCAGAATTGGCGAACCCCAGCACTTTTTGGTGCCCGGAAGTCGCCAGGCTTCCTGGCCATCCGACTTCTTCAGTGCGACCAATGAGCTGCTTTCGACGCCGGCATTCACGATCACCAAATCGTCGTGGAGAAGCGGCGACGAGGCGGAACCCCAACCCTCCGTCTTATCGCCCACACTCTTGGACCAAACTTTCTCGCCCTTCAGATCGAAGCAGAAAACTCCCGTCTTGCCGAAGAAGGCAAAAATATGTTTGCCGTCGCTGGCAGGAGTGCTGGACGCATAGCCGTGCTCGCCGTCATTAGTGCCCGGTTTGTAAGCCGATTCGGGTAGGACGGCCGGGATATCCTTCGTCCAGCGGACGACGCCCGTCTTACGATCCAGACAGACCAAGTGTCGGACCAGTTTGGACTGGTCTCCGGCATTCTTGCCCGCTTCGGCATAGCCGCCGTAGGTCGTCAAGTACAAGGAATCGCCGACAGCGATGGGGCTGGAATCGCCAAAACCGGGGAGCTTGGTTTTCCAAACGACATTTTCGGTCTCGGACCATTTCGTGGGCAGGCCCTTGTCCTTGCTCGCGCCCAGGCGCCCGGCCCGCGAAACTGCATCCAGTCTTCGGCCCGGCCAACCGGCGTTACGATGATCAATAGTCCCAACAATCCAAAGCGCAAATGCTTCATCGCGAATTCTCGTGAAAGGAGTGAAAAGGCGGGCAGGCTACAAGAACGATTCTAACAGACCGGAGCTTTGCGGTCATCTGTTTTATTCCCTTGGGCCGAGACTTGCAAATTCTTGGGCGATCGGCAGATCGGAATATACTCATGATTCAATAGGGCGATGCTCTGATCCGTCGGTCAGGACTTCATTGATCCCGCATTCGAGGTTACGGATGTGATGTCGATTTATCTCGACTATAACGCCACGACACCCGTCGATCCGCGCGTCGTGGATGCCATGCTTCCCTTCCTGAAGAAGCATTTTGGCAATCCCTCGAGCACGCACCGCTACGGACAGATTGCGCATTGCGCGGTCGATAAGGCACGCGCCCAGGTTGCCTCGTTCCTCAATGTCTCTCCCATCGAAATCATCTTCACCGGCGGGGGTTCCGAAGCGAGCAATCAGGCGATCAAGGGGGCGGTCTTTGCACATCCGGATGACTGGCAGAATTCCCATCTAATTATCAGTTCCATCGAGCATCCCGCGACCTATGCTCCCTGCGCCTTTCTGCAATCGCTAGGCTGCTCGTTGACCGTGGTTCCGGTGAGTCGAGAGGGACTAGTTGATCCCGATGACATCCGCAGGGCCATCACCGCCAGGACCAGGCTCATCAGCATCATGCACTCGAATAATGAAGTCGGCACTTTTCAGCCGATCCGCGAAATTGCGGGAATCGCCCACGATCGCGGCGTTCTGATGCATGCGGATGCTGCGCAATCATTGGGCAAAGTCTCGATTGATGTCGATGAACTCGATGTCGATTTCTTGACCGTCGCCGGTCATAAACTCTATGCCCCGAAAGGTATCGGAGTGCTGTTCGTGCGCAGGGGGCTTTCTCTGCCGAATTTGATTCATGGAGCGGGTCACGAAGGAGGCCGGCGGGCAGGGACGGAAAATGTTCCGTATATCGTCGCTCTGGGGAAAGCGGCGGAACTGGCAGAGCTTTCGTTGCCGGAAGCAACGGATCATCTGGGCGAATTTCGCGATCGTCTTGAAAATGCCTTGTGCTCCGCTCTGGAAGGTAAAGTCGTTGTCAATGGTCATCCTCGCAATCGACTGCCGAACACCACGAATATCAGTTTCCTGGGTAAAATCGGCTCCGAGTTGCTGGAGGACGTTCCCGGTATCGCAGCATCGACCGGTGCTGCCTGCCACGAAGGGCAACACATCATCTCGCCGGTATTGCAGGCGATGGGCGTTTCCGAAGAGGTGGGCCGAGGCGCAATTCGCCTGAGCGTTGGCCGATTCACTACGGAGGAAGAAGTGGATCAGGCTGCGACAATGCTGATCGCGGCGGCAAGAAAATAGAAAACGGTTCCAAGTTCCAGGTTCCAAATTCCAAGTTGAAAACCGGAAGATGGGGTTGCACGCTGGTTTTTCTGAAAACTGACTGGATTGATCCGCTCATGAAGATACGATGAAGCCATTCAAAAAGAATCAAACTGGCCGCTTGCATCCGGGGAAGTAAGCTTGCTATGATGATTTTGAATTGAACCTCGGTCGGTCTTGCGCGTCCCACTATAACACTGCTTGATACGCGGTATCAGGAGCGAGAATGGTTAACCCTGGAAAGGACCGACGCTTATGAATGCCCACGCATACTCAGCGCTCGAGGCCAGCGTGCTGGTCCTGAACAAGATGTTCATGGCCGTTCACGTGATCTCCGTTCGCCGAGCCTTCTGCCTTTTGATCAAGGATCTGGCCGAAGTTGTGACCCTGGATGACGGTCAATACACGACTTATGACTTCAGCACCTGGCGCGAGGTGTCCGAATATCGCCTAAAGAATTTCCACCGAAATGAAGATGATGACTGGGTCCGAACCTCCACGACGGAGATTCAAGCCCCCCGCGTCATTCGACTCTTGAGCTACGACCGCGTTCCCAAGCAGACGGTCAAGTTCAACCGAAGAAACATCTTCGCTCGCGACGGTAACCAGTGCCAGTACTGCGGCAAGCGGTTCCCGACTTCAGAGTTGAGTCTCGACCACGTCATCCCGCGCAGCCAGAACGGCAAGACGACCTGGGAGAATATCGTCTGTGCCTGTGTCGATTGCAATGTTCGCAAGGGTGGCCGAACGCCGAAGCAAGCGCACATGACGCTCATCAAGCATCCGCTCAAACCCAAGCGCAGCCCGCTCTTGAGTGTCAAGCTTTCTCAGCGAAAGTACCACTCGTGGCAGTCGTTCCTCGACAGTGCATACTGGGATGTGGAACTGAAATGAGAGTGGTCAGTGATTAGTGGTCGGTGGTCAGTAAATACCAAACCTGCAACGCGCTTGTCTTTGTATTTTTGTATTTACTGACCACTAACCACTATGAACCATTGAAAACGAAAGAAGCCGCTGTTTTACAGCGGCTTCTTTCGTTTTCAATGGTTCATTTGGACATATCCATTTCCAAATCAGAAATATCAACCTCGCGGTCTTCCATGCCTCCGGAATCGGATACCTTTTCCCAATCAGTAGCTGCTCGGCGGGCTGAAAGCCAGTCCGAATCATTTTCCGATTCTCGCTGACATTTGATGCAAAGCGTGCTGTAAGGCAAAGCATTGAGCCGCATCACGGGAATCTTGATCGAACAAACCTCACAAAGACCATACGCCCCCTGACGGAGACGAAGAATGGCACGTTCTATCTGTTGCAATTCTTTCGCTTCCAACTCGGCGAGAGCGGAAGCCATTTCTTCACCCGTACTGTCGAAGGCCGCATCAGCGCTGTCCCCGGCAGTTGAAGATTCTTTCTTCAGTCCAAGATCTTGAAGTTCCATACCGAGCCGTTTACGAAGTTCGGCGCGGCGTCCCATTAACGATTTATGAAGTCGTAACAAAGCATCACGGCGGGCCATGGCTCACCACCTTTCTATGTGCAAAGTCTCCTGCGGATAATCACCGGTGGAGCCTGCTCAGTAGGCTGTTCGTTTTGATCGATCCGGCATTGCATTTTTGCCTCGCCGATCAAACCAGTCGATCATCACCAGCAATAATGATGCCCAACTACACCAATTTCTATCTCGGTTGCCCATTTTCATCAAGATTGACGAAATTGGCCTTGAAAAACCAACTTTGGGCTGGTCCAACTGCTTTTCAAACTCCTCTACTATACATGACTCTTGTAGTAAGACGCTTCTAAAGCAGGGTTGTTGGTGAATTTTTGAGATTTCATTGTTGCGTTTTGCATCGAATTCCACTGTTAGATGGGCAACTCGGAGGAAAAGGTTCAGCCCCTTGAAACAATTCAAGCCCTTTTCAGGACGAAGGTTCCGGCGGGATCTCAAGTCCCGTTCCAATTATGACGGTTATTCTGATGGCATAAAAAGAATTTTCGTAACCGCAGCGTAACGAGTCAGGGACGCAGTTCACGAGCACTGAGGTAAATGGCTTTGACTTGTGCTTCCTCGCCGGGAGTAGAAACAATTTCAATCCGCGCATTGATTGGATTGTCGTATATCCATTGCTCAAAATGGCGACGAAATAATATCTGACGTGCAATGCGATCGGGCGTTCCCAGGAGCTTGCGAACTTCAGTTGCCGGCATACCGCGCCGAATCTGCGCGATGTTTTCGACTCGTTCTTCGGGAAGCGGATTGGGTTCTTGCCCGAAAATTGGACACTTCTCAAAGCACGCCAGAAGACAGAGGACAGAGGACAGGAGACAGCCGGGGAGCGGAGGAGCGGGGGAGCAGAGGAGAAAATCCTGCCCTTTGTATTTGTCCCCTGCCCCTCCGCTCCCCTGCTCCTCCGCTCCGCTCCGTCTTCTGTCTGTCCTCTTCATCTCTCGGCCCCTTCCATCCCGGCGAGAATTCCGGCCAGATCGGCCTGGGGCGCGAGATACCACATTCGGGGATTCAGGCCCTTCGACAGTTGTTGAGGATCAATGAGATTGTGGTGAGCATCCTGACGTACACCCAGGACCGAGTTCCAAAGCGTAACAGGTCGATCGTATTCCACGACCGTGTATTTCGAAAGTTGCGCCAGGCTTGCCACCGCATCAATGGCGTCTTCCAAATCGCCGATTTCATCGATCAATCCGTATTGCTTTGCCTGGGCCGATGTAAAACTGCCGCCGTCGGCGAGATAGCGGGTGTAGTGAGTTTTCCGTGGCCGGCCCCACCAATCCGAGATGGCATTCCCCTTCTCATCCCGGAGCACTTCTTCCTTGCGAAACAGGGGAGTTGACTTCAAGGCTTCTTTGGTCAACTTTGGCCGGCCCTCGACAACGACATCGAGAAACTGGTCATAGGATGCATCGACAATATCCTGCCAGGGTTGGCGTTCCTGCGGAGTCAAGGGATGAAACGGCGAGCCGCTCGCCTTGATCCCACCGGCCTTGATCAACTCAAACTTGATTCCATGTTCGTGGATAAAGTCCGAGACATTCGGCAGTGAAGCATAGACCCCGATGGAGCCCGTCAATGTTCCGCGTTCCGCGTAAAGCTTCTCGCCAGGCATGGAAACATAATAACCACCCGAGGCCGCGATCGGTCCCATGGAGACGACAAGTTTCTTGGGCTTGCTTTCGGGGTATCTCCGCAAATTGCCATCGCGCAGACGTTTAAGTTGTTTGAAGAGTTCCTCGCTGGCGCTGATGGTCCCGCCGGGGCTATCCACCCGGAGGACAATGGCGCGCACAGCCTCGTCTTTGGCAGCCATTTCGATTTGTTTGAGATCGTAATGGATCATCCCTTCCATCAAAACACCGTCGATATGAATGACGGCAATTTTATCATTCTTTCCGCCGTCTTTGCGGAAGAGAACCCGTTCCGTCAGATCCTCATCCTTTCCGCCGGAACGAAAGAACGACAGGGTAGCGCATAATAGGAAATTGAGTCCGCAAGAAATGAACAGCAGACCGATTAACACGATCCGACGACAGCCCCCGCGTGGGGGCACTGAGTTCTCAGATGGAGAGTTGTCACTCATAAAAATCAGAGAAAAATGGTAATTCGCGAAGCCAACCTCACGTCTGCAAATTCTGCAACATCTCGCGCAAAGGGACAAGGCGCTGCCCGCGACACTCGTCGATTTTCAGTGCTTTGAGAAGCCGTCGCCGCAGTTCCGCCTGGACTTCCTCGATCGCGCTGAGAGAAGTGCTGGGGAGCCGAATGCAGCCGCCCGCGCACCGTTCGTGCCCGCCGGCCCGGCCCAGCTTGCCGACCACATGTCGCAGCATCTCGCCCGCTCGAGCTCCGTGCAAGGAAGTCCGCATCGATAGTATTAGCTTGTCACCGCACACTCCGCCGCAAACCGCCCAGTCGACCTCCTCAAATCGAACCAGAAAATCGACGACTTCCGCCGCCTGTTCCGGCTGCGGTAGATCATTTACCCAACTAATGATGAGCCGATCGTAAATGAAGGAACTTTGCAATGCCTGAAGCATGCACTCAAAGTACGAGTGCGGCAATTTGGCATTGCGAATCTGGGCACCCAAATCCTTGTTTGCCAGGGGAAACAGGAAGTGCAAGGCACTGTCATCGGTGTCGGTGGCCTCGCGGGGATAGCCCATCACCTCCGTTTCAATGCCGTATAGCAGCGCGGTCGCAACGGTAGGAGGAATCACGACTTCCTGCTCGATGAGATACCTGGTCACCAGCGTTGCCGTGGCTCCGAAGTTCTCGCGCACGTCGACGAAAGGAACATTTTCCAGATCGCCAGGAGTGCAGTGATGGTCGATCACGGCGTAGAGGGGAACGGATTCATCGATCGAATGCCGTCCCGTTCTTGGCTGACTATCCACCATCACGACGGCTTCATTCAGCTCCCATTCGAGTTCCTCAACGGGAATAAGGGGCAATTCAAGAAGGTCAACCATCGCGCGGTTTTCGGCGCGGCTAATAATGCCGTCGCGTGTCAGGCGGGTCGGCTTCCTGAGCTTGGTATCCACAAGGTGCGCGAGGCCAAGCATGCTGGCCAGGGCATCGGGATCGGGATTAACGTGCGAAATAAAAGTGACCCGGCTCGACTTTTTAAGGCCGGCAAGAAATCGATCCGATAAATGATATCCGTTAATTTTGCCGTTACAGCCGTCGGGGTCGGCATGTGTCGCGCCATAGGAGTGAATCCTCACCTTGCAGGAGGCCACAACCACCTGGTCGTGGCAGGGTGAACCCTCTTACAGTATATTCAGCCCCTGAAGGACATAATCCTTTCTACCTCTTTTTCCACCGATTGCCAAGTAACCTTGTCATTTTCCGACGTCATCTTTCGACAGTTCCTCCACCCGTTTCCATTGTTCGGCGCTGACGGGCACTACCGATAGTCGGGGGAGCCTCACGAGATCCCACTGGGAAAGCAATGGATCGTCCTTGATCGTTGCGAGAGTTACGGGTTTGGCAAGCCGGCGGCCGACCTGAACCTGGAGGACAACCGAGTTCGGATCATCGCTTTTCGGATCGGCTGCCGGCTCTGAAATGGCCTTCATTTCGCCGATGACCGCCTTTTCTTTTCCGGTATGGTAGAACAATATCCGATCGCCGGGCTTGACCTGGCGAAGATGTTTTCGCGCAAGAGCATTGGCCACTCCATCCCAAAGGGTAGATCGATCCCGCTCAAGGTCGGAATAACTATAACAACTCGGTTCTTGCTTGAAGAGCCACAGCGCCATGGTGCAACCTCGCTATCGAATGGTGGTTGACTGCATGGGTAGAATACTCGCGCAGAACGAGAGAAGGCAAGGCCCTTACTCGATTCCCACCACGATGGTAGTCGCCCCGGCAAGTTCTCCTGTGACGATGCAACCGTGACCGCCGGGGCGACGCCACCCTTCACCCTCTGTGAAGCCGATTCGACTTGGATTTTGCTTGACCAGCAACTGCGCGCGAGCAAGAATGATCATCTCAACTTTTCTTCTCTCAAAAATAACCCAGGGTGGATTGATGATCGCTTCCTGCTTGATTTCGATGATGGCGAGTCTGTTGTCGGCCGCCGAGCCAAAAGAGGATTTGGGCAAAAAAGATCTGGAAAAACTTCAAGGGAAATGGACAGTCATTTCCGTGAAGGAAAACGACCGCTCGCACCCCGAGGCAAAGGGCGCAATCCTTACCTTCAAGGGCGACAAGTTGATCCTGGGAAAGGACAAAGAAGCGACCATCAAATTCGATTCCTCGAAGAAGCCGAAAGAATTTGAGCTGTTCGCGAATGATGGAAAAAAGGAGATTTCGATCGGACTGGGAATCTACGAATTCGATGGCGATACACTGAAAATCGCTGGGGATATGGACCGCACTATCAGAAAAGGGGGGCCAGGAGTTGAAACAACAACGGAGACCACCAAGGCGAAACGGCCCAAGTCACTGAATGCGAAAGATGCTACCTTGATCGTTCTTAAGCGTGGCGAGGCAACTGTGAATTCGGACGATGAGAAATTCAAAAAACTGATTGTCGGCAAATGGAAATTCCAAAGCGGTACACCCAGTTTTATTGGCATCCACCTCACGGAGTTTACCGCAGATGGTAAAGTCCGAGCTTTAGACTCTGAAAAAGGAACATGGCGAGAAGTCGGAACCTACTCCATAAAAGGAGAAAAGATCGCCGTTACAGTGCCCAACTCTTTTACGGACAAAACAACCGGCAAACTCGTCCGACGCGATGTGAACTATAATACGCCAATCGAAACGTTGACGGACACCGAATTTGTTACGCAGTATTGCCGACTCATTCGCACCAAATAAGCTTCTAAACCATAAGCATGGATGCTTCTTCCACGGCGAGGATCTGCTCTTTTTCGCGCATTCTCGGCGCGAAAACCTTGACAGCATTCTGCAACCCCCCTACCCTTATAAGTTCCTGAAATGGAGTCACTCGAAGGTTGGTTCCTCCAATATAGAGGAACCTGGGAGGTTGGTTTGGCTACAAGACGCATCAGAATTCGGATGGAAGGCTACGATCACGAAGTCCTGGACCGAACCGCCCAGGAAATCGTCGAGACTGCCAAGCGCACCGGAGCCGACGTGCATGGCCCCATCCCGCTGCCCACACGCATCGAGCACTATACCGTTTTGCGAAGCCCGCATATTGATCGAAAATCGCGCGAGCAGTTCGAGATTCGGACTCACAAGCGCCTCATCGATATCCTCCAGCCAACCGGTAAGACGATCGAGGAACTGAACAAGGGACTCAGTCTGCCACCTGGTGTCGATATCAAGATTCGGGTGATGGGTATGGGCGGCTGATCTTGAGAAGGTGGGGATTGACCTTCAGCCCCGATTGAGTATAAAACTTGCTTCGCTGGTTCGGGATCAGGTCGATGGTTCTTTGATGAACAATCAACCTAATCCTCCTCAACCAACATCGCGCTCGCCGTTGAGGCGAGCATGTCCGTTGCTACTCGAGATTGGCGGATCGCAACGAACGGCCGACGTTTGCTGGATGCTGTAAGGAATGCCAACCAGGCGAATGTCGGCTTTGTCGTCGTTAAAGCACCGCTTTGCTTGGATTGCAGAAGAGTAATAAGGAAGAAGTCATGGCTTCCCCGCATACCGAAGAAGTGACGGCATCGATTCAACTGCCTGTCTACAATCGTCAGGGAGTTCAGGTTGGCAGTGTCGATGTCGATCCCAAGGACTTCGGCGGCAAGATCAGCATTCGTCTCATGCACGAAGTTGTCGTGATGTATGAAGCGAATCAGCGCTCGGGGACGCATTCCACGTTGCGGCGCGGTGAAGTGGCAGGCTCCACCAAGAAAATATTCCGCCAGAAGGGAACCGGCAATGCCCGCGCCGGCACCAAGCGAACCAACAAACGGCGCGGCGGTGGTACTGCAAAAGGTCCGAAACCGCGCGATTATGAATACCATCTGCCCAAGAAGGCCGTGAAAGCTTCGACCCGGATGGCAATCCTCAGCAAGCTGCACAATCAGCAAACCGTTATTCTCGATGATCTGGCGCTTACTCAGATCAAAACCAAGGAAGTGGCCACGACGTTGAAGGCGCTGGCCAAGACGCTCAATCTCAAGAAGGCGACCTGGTTGATCGGAACGGAAAAGTTGGACCCAATCATATATAAGTCCGCGCGAAACATCGAAGGCGTGAAGGTATTGCCCACTGCCGAGTTCAACACGCATGTGGTCTTGAAACAGAAACGGCTCATTCTTACGAAGTCGGCGCTGGAAGCGTTGCGACATCCGAAGAAGGAAGAAGCACCGGCACCAACTCAGGCGTGACTGAAGAGGATCTGAGATGATTACCCGACCGCGTCCGAAAAAGTACCAGCGCTACAACCGCAAGGCTCGGCCCGTCGTCGAAGGCAAGCCAGGGTTGGAGTTGCGGCCGTACCAGGTGCTGATTCGTCCTCTCGTAACCGAGAAAGGGACTCACCTTAGCACCCGGCACAATGCCTATACGTTTGAAGTAAACATGCACGCGACCAAGCTGGAAATCAAAGCTGCTGTCCAGGAATTGTTTCATGTTCGTGTGTTGGATGTGCGAACCCAGGTGCGGCATGGGAAAAAGCGACGCTATCGCTTTCGAACCGGCCAACTGGCAGATTGGAAACGAGCGATCGTGAAGCTTCACGAAGAAGACAAGATCGAGTTCTTCTAAGCCGTGGATTGGTTTTTCTGGGTTGGAAATTATCTGGTGATAACCCGACGCGCAAGCGAGGAGTAAGGTTTTCTTCGCTTGCCGGTCTTTCGTAGGGCAAGCGTCTCGCTTGCCGGTGGAGTAGGGCAAGCGAGACGCTTGCCCTACGTTAACAAGCCAGCAGGATAACGGGTGGAATTATGGGTATTCGACAATACAAACCGACTTCCGCGGGCCGACGTGGCGGCAGCGTCAGCGATTTCGCCGATTGCACCACTCCTCAGCAGAATAAGCCCGAGAAGTCTCTGCTGGTCCCCCGGAAGAAAAAGGGTGGTCGAAACCATCAGGGTGTGATCACCGTCCGCTTTCGTGGCGGAGGTCACAAGCAGATGTACCGCATCATCGATTTCAAGCGGAACAAGAAGGATGGCATCCCCGCAGTGGTGAAGTCGGTGGAGTACGATCCGAATCGCTCAGCGCGAATCGCGCTGCTGGAATATCAGGACGGGGAAAAGGCTTATATTCTTGCTCCGCAGGGTTTGAAGGCCGGTGATGCCATCATGAACGGTGAGACGGCAGAGGCCCGCGTCGGCAATTGCTTGCCGCTTTCGAAGATTCCTCTGGGTCTGACGATTCACAATATCGAGTTGCAGCCTGGACGTGGCGGCCAGATTTGTCGGAGTGCAGGTTGCAGTGCGACGTTGACGAACCGTGAGGGCGACTGGGCGCAGTTGACCTTCCCGTCCGGTGAAATCCGGCGTGTGCCGGCGCGATGTCGAGCCAGTATCGGCGCGATGAGTAATCCGGATCACATGAATATCTCGCTGGGTAAAGCCGGACGGAAACGCTGGATGGGAAAAAAACCCCATCAGCGCGGTGTGGCCCAGAACCCTGTGAGCCATCCGATGGGTGGCGGTGAAGGGCGAACTTCGGGCGGTCGTCATCCGTGTTCGCACACGGGCATTCTCGCCAAGGGCGGGAAGACGCGAAAGAAACGCAAACCATCGAGTTCATCGATTGTCCGTCGCCGTCGTCCGGGTCCGCGATTTGCTGGATCATGATCGTTGTTCCGAGAGTCTGACTTGTGGTTTCGCCATTATGGCGAAACCACATGCGTTAGGCAAAAGAGAGTCTCACACTCTTGCCGATGTGAAGCGCTCTTCATAGAGTTTTCTGCTCCCGAATTGAGTGGTTGGAGGCTGGATTGTGAGTCGATCATCGAAAAAGGGGCCGTACTTCGACCCGAAGTTGCTTGCGAAAATCGAGAAGAATCAGAAGGCCAACAATCGCGAACCGATCAAGACCTGGTCGAGAGATTGCACGATTCTGCCCGATTTTGTCGGGGCTACTTTCCTGGTCCACAACGGCAAGCAGTTCATCAAAGTATTCGTGACCGAGGATATGGTCGGTCATAAGTTGGGTGAATTCTCGCCAACCCGTGTGTTCAAGGGCCATAGCGGCGGCAAGGCGAAAGCGGCCCCGAAGTAACGACCGATCAGCGATTAGTGTACTCCTCACGCTTCGCGTGAGGAGTACACTGTGCCGCCAAGTAACGAGATGTGGATTACGGACAACGAACATGGAATACAAAGCCAGCCATCGACATGCGGATATGTCGGCCCGAAAGGTCCGGAAGTTCGCAGATCTCATTCGCGGCAGAACGCTGGATGAAGCAGTGCAATTGCTGCGCTATGTTCCGAATCGCGGTGCCAGGTTGCTCGAACGGGTTTTGCTCAGTGCCAAGGGGAATGCCGAAGATCGAGGGGCCCGCGATGTTGAAGACTTGGTCGTTACCGAGTCCCGCGTGGACGATGGACCGATGTTCAAACGAGTCATGCCGCGTTCTCGTGGAACGGCCAATATGCTCTTTCGCCGGATCTGCCACATCCACGTAGCGCTCGGCGATGAAGAAGTGCCCCAAAATGAAATCACGGCTCCGTTGCAGCCGCAAATTACAACGACGACACCGACAACGCCCGCTGTGGCTCCTGCCCCAACCGTTCAATCGTGAACCAACTGAGAGAGGAAACATTATCCTATGGGCCAAAAAGTAAGGCCGACGGGATTTCGCGTCGGTGTCATGGTGGGTTGGGCATCGTCGTGGTATGCCAACAAGCAGGATTTCTCCGATCTATTGATCGAGGATTTCCGAATTCGGGCGTTTGTGGAAAAGACGCTCACCAAGAAAGGCCGCGTCGATCAGCGCCCTGGGATTTCCAAGATCAGGATCGAGCGCACTCGTGAGAAGGTGGTCATCACCATCTATACGTCGGCCAAGCCGGGGCGATCATCGGTAAGAAGGGCGAGAATATCGAGAAGTTGACCCGCAAGCTGGAGGATCTTACCCATCGTCACATCGAAGTGAAGACGATCGAGGTCAACCGCCCTGAAGGGGATGCCCAGCTTATTGCCGAGGATATCGCCGAGCAATTGGAAAAGCGCTCGAGTTTCGGCCGCACGATGAAGCAGGCGATGCAAAAGGCGATGGAATCGGGTTGTAAGGGAATCAAGTTGCAATTGTCGGGCCGACTGGGCGGGGCCGAAATGGCCCGCTGTGAGAAGTCGATGGAAGGTAGCATTCCGCTGTCAACATTGCGAACCCGGGTTGAGTATGGGTTTGCCGAAGCCTCCACTGCTCAGGGCAACATCGGGATCAAAGTATGGGTGAACAACGGGGACTATCTGACGTGAGGAGATGACCGATGCCGCAAATGCCCAAACGCGTCAAGTATCGAAAAAGCCAGCGCGGGGTCGTAAGAGGGAACGCCTGACACGCGGTAACCGAGTTTCCCACGGCGAATTCGGTTTGCAATCGCTCGAGGGTGGCTGGCTAGTCCGCCGAAGCGCTCGAAGCAGGCCGCGTCACGGTGGCACAGTTCCTCCGCGGCGAAGGCCGGCTGTACATTCGCGTCTTTCCCCACAAGTCGGTAACCGCGATCCCCGCTGAAACCCGTATGGGTAAAGGCAAGGGCGAGCCGGAATACTGGGCCGCTGTGATCAAACCAGGAATGATGCTGTTCGAGATCGGTGGTCTGCCCGAGGCCGCAGCTCGCGATTGTCTGGCCCGTGTGTCGTACAAGATGCCGTTCAAGTGCCGCTTTGTGAAGCGGATGTAAAAGAAAAGTGGTCAGTGGTAAGTGATCAGTGGTCAGTAAATGCAAAGACAAAACAGACTTACCCGGAGAGGGTGATGAAGGCACCGAAAGCATCGGAATATCGCATGATGAGCGACGATCAGTTGATCCTCGCCTTGCGCGACCATGAGAAGAACACTGTTTCAGTTGCGTTTTCAGTCGGCAACCGATCGCCTGGAAACGCCGAGCGAAATTCGCAAGTCCAAGCGGGAGATTGCGAAGATCAAGACCGTACAGCGTGAACGTGAAATCGTGAAGGAGAAGGCGGCCAATGTCTGAACCGACCCCCACACCGACTACCCAGCCGAAACGAAAGGTTCGCCGCACCATGATCGGCGTCGTCACCAGCGATAAGATGGACAAGACTCGCCGCGTCGAGATTCCAGCGGCTCGTCAAGCATCCGCAATACGGTAAATACATCAAGCGCCGAACGATTTGTTATGTACACGATGAGACCAACGAGTCACACATGGGCGACATCGTCGAAATCATGGAGACCCGGCCGCTGTCCCGGCTCAAGCGTTGGCGACTGGTGCGCGTTGTGACCAAAGCCCCGGCCAAAACTCTTGCAGCGGAACAGCCGGCAAAACCTGTGACCTGAAATCTAACTGCCGGTCGATCGCGGCGGGAGAATAGCAATGATTCAAATGTATACTTATGTTGATGTCGCGGACAATACGGGTGCCAAAGAGTGCATGTGCATCAAGGTTCTGGGCGGCAGCCGGCGTCGAACGCAGGGATCGGTGACATGATTGTCGCGTCGGTGAAGAAGGCGATTGCCGGGCGGCGAAGTCAAGCCGGGCGATGTGATCAAGGCGGTTATCGTTCGCACTCGAAAAGCAACGCGACGTGAGGACGGCAGTTACGTTCGCTTCGATCGCAACGCGATCGTCTTGATCGACAACGACATGAATCCGCGCGGCACGCGCATCTTCGGCGCAGTGGCCCGTGAACTGCGGACGAATTTCAATAAGATCATCAGTCTGGCTGCGGAAGTCGTCTGAGCTTTGCAGAGGAATTTACGATGTCGGTGACATCACGAAGCCGGTTATACGAGCGCTACGTCAAAGAGATTCTTCCTGCGCTGACTGCGAAGTTCGGAGAAGACGAATGTTCTCAGCTTGCCGAAGTTGCAGAAGATCGTCATTAACATGGGCGTCGGCAAGGCTCTGTTGGACAAGAATCGCATGGAGCAGGCGGTCGATAATCTGACGATGATTGCCGGTCAAAAACCACAAGTAACCAAGGCCCGGATGGCAGTTTCCGGTTTTCGTCTTCGACAAGGAAACGAGATCGGCTGCCGGGTGACTCTGCGCGGCAAGCGAATGTTCGAGTTTTTGGACCGTCTGATCAATGTTGCCTTGCCGCGTATCCGCGACTTTCGCGGTGTGAATCCGAAATCGTTTGACGGCAACGGAAACTACACGATGGGGTTGTCGGAACAGTTGGTATTCCCCGAAATCGATCCGGACAAGGTGAATTTCACGCAGGGCATGGACATCACCTTCGTGACCAGTACGCGAAACGACTCCGAAGCCCGCGAGATGCTCCGATTGTTTGGGATGCCGTTCCGCGAAGCGTAACAGCATTGGCGGCTAGTTGCCGATGTGGTGCCCGACGCGTAAGCAAGGGTCTAACCGGCAATGACATAGTTAGGCGGCAAAGAGGGTTGGCCCGTGTCTTGCATAGTGCTCCAAGATTCCGAAGGTGCACATCTGGGCTTCATCCTCTGTAGTCCGGATCTGAAGGCGGAATCGGGTGACTGTTTATTCATGGCCTTTCCCGGTCAGCCATTTTCGTTCGCCACGCCGGAATCAGCGGCGCTAGCCAGGCGACGTGAGGTGGGTGAAAGTGCTTGGCAAGTAAACCGTCGAGACCCACTGACGGTGGTTGTCCACACACCCGGTCTGCCTGATGAGATGTTCATCGAGTTCGAGCATTCTGACTCCGGCCGGTGGGGTATTGGCGGCGGATTCGACCGGGAGGTACTTGGCATTGCGATGCCCGCCAAACCTCGCGTGTGCGACGGAAAGTGAGCAAACTAATGCGTCTGAAAAGCGACATGAAGCGGGTTCGTCCCTCGCTGGCGCGTCGGGTTAACAAGGACGAGACACGAAACAGCCATTGAACCTGTAACGAGTGCCGAGATCAGAAATGTCGACAAACTCCAAGGAAGCTCGCTTCCGCAAACAGATGAAAGCGCTTGACGCCCACAAGAGCGAGATGCGCAAGCCCGCGGAGCAGCGTGATGCCAAAAAAGTCCTGCGGCCCCGCGATTTGATCAAGATTCGGCTTCGCTGCAAGTTGTGCGGCCGGCCACGGGCGGTCTATCGCAAGTTCGGTATCTGCAGGCTATGTCTTCGCGATATGGCCAGTGATGGTCTGGTTCCGGGAATGCGTAAGGCAAGTTGGTGAGAGGGGATTTTTCGCTATGATGACCGATCCAGTTGCGGACATGCTGACCCGCATTCGCAATGCAAACTCTATCGAACGTCCCACCACCGATATTCCGGGGACAAAGCTGAAGCTGGCCATCGCCAAGGTTCTGAAGGATGAGGGCTTCATTCTCGGCTATCAGGTTGGGAAATTCTCTGCCGCTGAAGGGGGCGGCCCGGATGAATTCACTCCTTCCCAGGAGCCTGAGGTTACCATCAAGGAACCGAAGCCCGTATTGCGAGTGTTTTTGAAATACGGCTCGGAGGGCGAAAAAGTCATTCGCCATATCCAGCGCTCTAGCCGGCCCGGCCGGCGCTATTATCTGGGATCGAAGAAGCTTCGCCGGGTTCTCGATGGACTGGGGATCTCCGTGCTGAGCACCAGCAAGGGTGTGATGAGTGATCGGCAAGCGCGGAAGGCCGGTGTCGGTGGAGAAGTGTTGTGCGTCGTGTGGTGATTTTTGTTTTTGCGTTTTGGGGTTCAAATTGAATCCTGAAACCCGTTCCTTGGATTGAGCCATGTCGCGGATTGGAAAACAGCCGATTGCCGTTCCTGCCGATGTCAAAGTGACATTGAAGGACCAGACTCTCACCGTTGAGGGGAAGAAAGCGCCCAAGCCTCTGGTCCAGACATTCCACGCCAACATGATTATCAAGTACGATACCGCAGCCAAACAGATTGTCGTTACCAGACCCGACGATACGCGGATCAATCGTTCATTGCACGGTTTGACTCGAACCCTCATCGCCAACATGGTCGAAGGGGTTTCCAAGGGTTACGAGCGCCGGCTCAAGATTGAAGGGTTGGGCTATCAGGGACGAATGGACGGGAAATCGATCGTCTTAACCGTGGGTTTTGCGAACCCGATCAAGTTGACACCTCCCGAGGGTGTCACCATTGAGATCGCGGACAAGGATGGTACGGTTCTGGTTGTGAAGGGCGCGGACAAGCAGAAAGTCGGCCAATTTGCCGCCGAGATTCGCGCAACGCGCAAGCCCGAACCTTACAAGGGTAAGGGCATTCGCTACGAAAATGAAGTAATTCGCCGCAAGGAAGGCAAGTCCTTCGCCACGGGTGGCTAAAGAACCACCCCAGGGTGCGCCGAGTACAAGCGACTCTGGGCTTTGTTGTGGCACTCCTTCAGAGTGCTAAGACAACGGACACCAACGCGAAGCGTTGGCGTTCGTACCCTGAAGGGGTACTAGAACACAGCCCAGGGTCGCCGTACTCGGCGCACCATGGGGTTGCTAAAAATTCGTCCCAAGTCAGAAATCGAAAGTCGCAGTCCAAAGTCGAGGACAAGAGATTTCCGGTTTTGACGTTGATTGTTGTCTTTCGACTTTTACGAAGGCTATGGACGCTCAAAAACTCAAACTCCGCCGCCAGGAACGCCGTCGGCACCGTGTGCGCAGCAGCATCACCGGAACTCCGGAAACGCCGCGCCTGAGCGTGTTTCGTTCGTCGAAGCACATCTACGCCCAGTTGATCGACGACATGAATGAGGTAACGCTTGCTGCCGTCAGCAGCACAAATAAGGAAATTCGCGCTTCGCTCAAGTACGGCGGAAACAAGAAAGCTGCTGAAGAAGTTGGCAAGAAGTTGGCGGAGATTGCCAAGAGCAAAAACATCACCAAAGCGGCCTTTGACCGAGGCCACTACCGGTTTCATGGTCGAATCGAGGCTCTCGCGGTCGCGGCAACCAAGGCAGGATTGATCTGCTGTAACCCGGAAAATATCAAAAAGCCCACGCCGAAATCGGCAGAACCGCCGCCAGCAGCAGCCAAAGCCGCAAAGCCCAAGGGCGAGAAGAAACCGGCAAAAGCTTGAACAATTATTACGAACCACAGAGTCACAGAGAACACAGAGAAAACACAATACCGTCTATCTTTTGTCTTCTCTATGTTCTCTGTGACTCTGTGGTTAGATACTTTCTACATTTACCTCCCAGTGGGAGTGAGTCCTAATGGCCAGAGATCGCGATAATCGAACGGAATCCAACATCAAGGACTTCGTGGTGAAGATCCGCCGGTGTGCCGCTGTCGTCAAGGGTGGTCGGCGCTTCAGCTTCAATGCTCTCGTCGTTGTTGGCGATGAGAACGGCAAAGTATCTTTCGGCTACGGCAAGGCTAACGAAGTCCCTCCTGCTGTCGAAAAGGCTTTGAAGGACGGCCAGGAAAACCTCCGCCGGCAAAAGAAGATTTCGATGAAGGGTCAAACGATTCCTCATCGCGTTGTGGGTCGATATGGTGCGAGCCGGGTTATTCTTGTCCCGGCGGGTCCAGGAACCGGCGTGAAGGCCGGTCCCGGTGTGCGAGAAGTGTTGCAAGCTTGTGGGATTCGCAATATCCTGACCAAGACGCACGGCTCAACGAACCCGATCAATCTCGTCAAAGCGACGATTCGCGGTCTATTGCAATTGCGGACACGGGAAGATGTTGCCCGTCTGCGAGGAGTGGAAGTCTGATGGATCTTACCAACGTGCATGAGGGCGCGCAAAGCGCAAGCTCAAAAAGCGAGTCGGCCGAGGTATCGGTTCCGGACACGGCAAGACCGGCAGCCGGGGTCATAAAGGCCAGTACGCCAGCGCCGGTGCCAAGCTGTTCATGGGAACTTTCGTCGGCGGTCAGACGGCATTCTTTCGACGGGTTCCGAAGCGGGGATTCACCAACGCAACATTTGCTCTCGTCTTCAATGTGGTCAACGTCGGAGACATAGACGACTGTTTTGCCGAGGGTGAAGAAGTCAATCCGCAGACGTTGAACGAAAAGGGATTGGCGAAAAAACCGGCCGATGGTGTCCGTATTCTTGGGAATGGCGAACTGACCAAGAAACTGGTATTCAAGGCACACGGCTTCACCAAGTCGGCGCTCGAAAAAATCGCAGCCAAAGGCGGGACGGCCGAGGTCATTCCACCCGCGAAGAAGCCGGTCCGGAACAAGATGAAGGCGCGTCCTCCGAAAACGACATGATTCGGAACAGTGTTCAGTGTTCAGTGTTCAGTGTTCAGATCAAGACATTGGGTTTTTGCTGAAAACTGAAAACTGAAAACTGAAAACTGTCCCTACAAGGGACTGTTCGATGCACAAGATCATTACCATCTTCCAAATCCCCGAACTGCGGAAGAAAATCTACTTCACAGCGCTGGTGTTGATGATCTATCGCATCGGGTATTACATCCCTTTGCCCATGATCAACCAGGTCGAGATGGCCAAGCGCATGGCCGAAGCGCAATCCAGCACGCTCGGCCAGATCATGGGATTCGTTTCGCTGTTTTCCGGCGGTAATCTGAGCAATTCCTGTATCTTCGCCCTCGGAATCATGCCCTACATCTCGGCATCGATTATCTTGCAGCTGCTTGCTTCATCGGGTCTGTCGCCCGCCCTCGAAAAGATCCGCAAGGAGCCTAACGGACAGAAGAAGATCAACGAGTACACGCGCTATCTCACCGTGCCGATCTGTCTGATACAGTGCTTTTTCCTCGTCAACAACTTCATGCTCGCCGGTTCAGATAGAATTGTCTATGCCGGTTACGATGAAGGTTTCAACCGCTATTGGTTCGGGCTGGCCGCCATCTTGACGATGACGGCGGGAACATTGTTTTTAATGTGGCTGGGCGAGCAGATCGATGAGTTCGGTATCGGCAACGGTATCAGCCTTATTATCATGGCCGGTATCGTGGCCCGCATCCCCGATGCTCTCCAGAACCTGTTGTGGGATCCGGTTCGGGGTGGTTTCAAGGAATCACTGTTGACGCTGGGCAGCGGTACCGGCGATACCAGTTTCGAGAAGCTGGTGCTATTGGTCTGCTTGTTCATTGCCGTCGTGATGGGAGTCATCGCCATCAGCAAGGGGCAGCGTCGCATCCCAACGCAATCCGCCAAACACGTTCGCGGCCGTCGCGTCTACGGAGGCACCCGCCAGTTCTTGCCGTTGAAAGTCAACCAGGCAGGCGTTATGCCGGTCATTTTCGCCAGCAGTTTGCTGATTCTGCCGGCTTTCATGTTCCGAATGCTTGCCGATCAGAACGTGTCCTGGGCACGCTCTGCGGCCGACAACTTTCAACGAAACTCCGGGTATGTGTATAATGTTCTGTATGTGGTGATGATCTATTTCTTCTGTTATTTCTGGACGGCGATCACCTTCAACCCGAAAGACATGGCCAACAACCTGAAAGACTACGGCAGTTTCATTCCAGGCTACCGTCCCGGCAAGAGCACTGCCGATTATCTGGAAAAAGTGTTGATGCGAATCACCTATGTTGGTGCGGCATTCCTGGCGATCATCGCCATCATCCCGAACATCATCTCTTCGGAGTTGGAGGTCAATTATCGGGTTGCGAGCTTCTTCGGCGGAACGGGTTTGCTCATCGTAGTGAGCGTCTGCCTCGATCTGGTGCAAAAGATCAACAGTCATCTGGTCATGCGGAACTATCCCGGTCTGACGGATGACTGAGGATTAGTGTTCAGTGTTCGGTGTTCAGTGTTCAGTGAATCCCAAGAACGGAAGTTAGTCGGGATATTTGGTTTTGCTGAACATTAGGGGATTTTGGTCTTACTGAACACCGAACACTGAACACTGAACACTAAAACTAGGCGTAGACGTGCTTCGCACTAACACTAACAAAGCCGCCGAACTAAAATCGATGCGTGAAATCGGATTGATGCGAGAGTCCGGAAAGCTCGTCGCGTCTGCGTGCGCATCTGTCGGGAGATGGCTAAACCGGGTGCGAAAACGATCGAGATCGATCGCGCTGTGGAGGCATTCTTCGCCGGATTTGGTGCGATTCCGCTCTTCAAAGGTTATCCCGGTCAAAAGGTTCCCTTTCCTGCAAGCACTTGTCTTTCGGTAAACGAACAGGTCGTTCACGGCATCCCAGGCTCCCGGACTCTCAAGGAAGGCGACCTGCTGAAGGTTGACACCGCCTGCAAGTACAACGGGTGGTGCGCGGATGCAGCTGTCACGATCCCCATTGGCACGGTTCGACCGGAACGGCTCAGGCTCTTGAAGGTAGCGCAAGAGGTTCTGCAAATCGCGATCAACGAAATGGGTCGTCGGAAGTGGTGGTCGGAAGTGGCCCTGCGGATGCAAAAGCACGCCGAACAGGCGGGCTTCAGTGTCGTGCAGCAATACGTCGGGCACGGCATTGGTCGGGATATGCACGAGAACCCGCAAGTGCCGAACTTTGTGAGCAAAGATCTGCGCGAACGTCACGACTTTCGGCTGGAGCCTGGCTTAGTTTTGGCCGTTGAGCCGATGGTGAATATGGGTCGGCGCGATGTCGATGTTCTCGGAGATCACTGGACGGTTACCACCAAAGATGGGCTTCCCAGCGTGCACGTCGAACACACTCTGGCCATTACGCCGCAAGGGGTGATGATCGTGACCGCCGATGAAGAGCTGGGTGTGCCCGCAGCGATTGTCCAACCTCCTGGATAGTCCGATGCTACACTTCGCCCCGTCTTTCGCGATTGGTAATGGTCTATTTTCGGTCGTGCTTCCTTCTTCCACCGAAGCTACTTCTTCTTTGTGAAAGGCGGGATGTCGGTCGGCAACCCAACGCGCATGAAAAGTCGCGCGAATGACTGAGACAAATGTTCGCGGTATGGTGGCAACAATCGTACTCGGCTGCCGGCTTGGTTTGCAAACTCCTGCGCTAATTGGACGCTCAGAGTAAACAAAGCGTGGAAATCGATGAGCGCGAAATCCTGCTCCAATCCAGGGATCTTGCATTCGTTCAGGACGTGATAGAACGGACGACGTCCTTTGCGGACTTCTTCCCAGGCTTCATCCTTGCGAAACACTGGATGATCGGCGAGATCTTTCTTCGCGTAAAACGGGCAAAGCAGGACATCGGTCGCCTCACATTCTCCATCGGCGCGGATAGCTAGATCGCACGATTGCGTCAGCACCACAGCATCAACCGTTTCCCGCTCCATAATGCCATTGTTCACATGGGCCAGTGTTCGCGGCAGCACGAAGTGTGGACAACCACGTAATAGGTCGCCCTGTTCGAGAAGAAACCCGCTCGTGACGCTGAACCACGGGTAATCGGGATGGTTGGTCACGAGTTAATCTTCCTCATCAGATGAGTAAGCCGGCATTGGTACGCGGCCAACGTCGATCGTGCTGATTTGTATCATCGTGCGTTCTCGTTGTTTTGCGCTGATTCGACCGGCATCTTCAATGATGTCCGGCTCCGGCGACGTAAATGGTTTCGTTACCAATGCGCTTGGACCGGACAATTCAACTGGCGCATCGGGGGCAATCAGAGTGATCAAAACCTGTTTGCCCTCGAATTCGGCCAAGGGCTGACCGAAGCACAACTGGCCCTTGTGGACTTCGCCGATGAATGTGGCGCTCACCATGCTTCGTTCTCCTTTTCATTCCGCCACATGCTTATGACCGTTATGCATTATACCAGTCCTCTGCCGCGAATAGCACGAAATCGCTGTAAATTGAACTTATGCAATCATGCTCCATAGGCGACACTTTTTGTACAACAACCGTATGACAGAAACTACCGACCCCCGGCAGACACTCTCCTATATTCGCGACCTCATCATGTCGCATGGGCTGTCCCCCAAGAACAAGATGGGACAGAATTTCCTCGTTGACCTCAACCTCGTCGATCTCATCATTGCTACCGCGGAACTGGACCGGGAAGACTCGATTCTCGAAGTCGGCACCGGAACCGGAGGTTTGACCGCCCGGCTTTCGGATCATGCCGGAGCAGTTCTCAGTGTCGAACTCGATACCGATTTTCACCGGATGGCTTCTCATCTTTTGCGGAAGAGAACCAATATCCAGTTAATTCACGCCGACATTCTAGCCGGAAAGAACGAGCTGAATCCTGGTGTAGTCGCTGCTTGGGATCAACTTTCTGCGACTCATGGATGCGCTCGGCGAAAGCTTGTCGCAAATTTGCCCTACGTGGTCGCGACACCTGTGATCGGAAATCTGCTCATCTCCGACATTGCCCTGGAACGCATGGTTGTGATGGTCCAATGGGAGCTCGCGGAACGGATGATTGCGGAGGTCGGCACCAAGGAATATAGTTCTCTGGCCGTCCTGATACAAAGTGTTGCCGATGTTCAAATCGTACGCAGGCTCGCTCCAACGGTATTCTGGCCCAAACCCCAAGTTGATTCCGCGATCGTTTGCATTCGACCGAACCCTACCAAGCGAGCGCTGATACCGAGTGTCCCAGCATTCCGCGTGTTCTTGCGCGATTTATACACGCATCGTCGCAAAAATCTTCGACAGGCTCTGGCGGGTTGGCCGACCGGACGCAAGGACAAAAAGGAAGTGGATGCGAAGCTCGCCGAACTGGGAATCGACGGAACAGTTCGAGCGGAGACTTTAGATCTGGCAACACATCGGCGATTATGTGAGGCGTTCGGAGAGTAGCGCCGAAGCAGGTAATCAGCAAGTCATCGTTTCGCAAAGGTGTAACATGACAACAATGCAACGATTGGGAATCGTCCATGCGTTTCTGATTCTGTCCGGGATTGTCTCAGGCCAGGAGCCCAAAGTGCGCGCTGTTCTCAGGGGACATACCGCAGCCGTCGAATCGCTGGTATTCAGCCCGGATGGCAAGACCCTGGCCTCATGCGAGGGTTACAGGCCGGATCTCGCTTCATTCGAATTTGGAAAGTGGGATGTGGATTTCGATCGCTCCATCATGCTTTGGGATGTCGCAACAGGCAAAAACACTTTCACCATGAAAGGACCAGGTTGGTGGTCGCTCGCATTCAGCCCCGATAGCAAGATGCTGGCCTCGGGCGGTGAGGACATCATTACTTTGTGGAACGTGAGCACCGGCAAGAGCGTTACCAAACTCGAAGGAGGATCTCGGTCCTTGGTGGCATTCAGCCCGGATGGCAAGACTCTGGCGTCGGGGGGAACATTTTGCGCTAGCGAGATGTACTTTTGGGACGTTGCCACTCGAAAGCGATCTGCGAATCTCGGTGAAATCATAGACGCGATGGCCTTTTCAGATGATGGAAAGACTTTGATCGCGGAATGTGAAGGCGGGAGGATCAAACGATGGAATGTAGCCACCGGCAAGAAGACCCCACTGATGCTGAAACCCGCCGAGAAGGTGCGGATCGAAAATCTCATCGGCAAACTGCGCGGCGAATTAACGACCGATGAACAAACAAAAGCAGCCCAGGAACTATTAGCCATCGGTCCCGTTGCTGTCGATATGCTCTATCAGGCAACTGAACACAAGGACGAGATAATTGGAATGCGGGCTACCAGGCTGATCGATAAACTGGATTCCGGACGAAGTGCACGCTATACAACATTCAGCCCAGATGGTGGAACACTGGCAGCGGTGTGGCGCGACAACGTCACATTGTGGCATGTCGCCGCTTTCAAGGAACGAACCGATCTTGGAGAACACCAAGGTGCGATAACGTGTCTGGCGTTCAGCCCCAGTGGCAAGTTGCTGGCATCCGCAAGTGATGACGACACGGTCAAAATATGGAATGTAGCAACGGCCAAGGAACTAATGACGCTCAAGGAACATCGGACAGTATTTTCCCTGGCGTTCAGTCCGGATGGCAAAACACTGGCAACGGGCAGTAAGGACAAAACCATCAAGCTTTGGAATCTTGGCATGGCCAAGTAGCACAAATTCGTGCATTCAGAACCATCATAACTGCACGTCCGGCAAGTGATCCTGCGTTGCTCCGCTTTTCTTCGATTCCTCGATCACTGCCGCCGCCAACTTCAGATAGGCGATCGAGACCGGAGCATCGGGATACTTCATCACCATCGGCATGCCGGCATCGCCGCAGGCCGCGACGCGCGGGTCGATCGGAATCTCGCCCAAGAGCGGAACCCCGGCTTCCTGGGCCAATTTCAGACCGCCGCCATGACTGAAAATCTCGTATCGTTTGCCGTCATCGCCGACGAAGTAGCTCATGTTCTCGATGATCCCAATCACCGGCACGCGCACTTCGCGGAACATCCGCAACCCCTTCCGTGCATCGATCAGGCTGATGTCTTGCGGAGTGGTCACGATGATTGCACCGGTGATAGGCGCTTGTTGCGTGAGGGTAAGTTGGGCATCGCCGGTACCTGGCGGGAGATCAATCACCAGGAAATCGAGCATTCCCCAATCGACCTGGGCAAGAAACGAACCGACTGCCTGCGCTACTTTCGGACCGCGCCAGATGACGGCCTGATTGGGATCGACGAGAAATCCCATCGACATGAGTTTTAACCCATATCGGACCATGGGAAACGATGCGGTATTCTGATCGACCAGACCCAGGCCCATCATGGTCGGGACGCTGGGGCCGTAAATGTCGGCATCCATCAACCCGACTTTTTGACCGTGCGCTTGCAGAGCCAGCGCGAGATTGGCGGCAACGGTCGATTTGCCGACGCCCCCTTTTCCGCTGGCGACCGCGATCATGTATTTGACACCTGGCAACGCCATTTTCTGTGGCATTCCTGGATGGGGTTGCATTCAATTCTCCTTCAATCATCCTGCTATCTCGGCCTTTTTCTCTTCCTCCACTTCGACCTCTTCCACTCTTGGCGGGTTCGCAAGAGCTTGTCGCAGCCTGAGTTTGTTTAACGTCCGGGCTGCATGCTCGCGGACCTTGGCATCCTGGTCCACTTCCGAGATGTTTTCCAGAAGCGATATCGCTCCCAGCGCGGGCGTTCCCATCTGACCCAGATTGAATGCAGCTAACATGCGCACCACGTTGTCTCGATCGGTCAATGCCCGAATCAAGGCGTCGGCAACTTCCTGCGATTCCTTCCCTAACACGACCATGGGACGGATCAGGTGATAGTCGCGCGTCAGCCCCATGTGTTCGAAGGCATCGATCATCTCAGGCAATGCCTCAACCGCCATTTTGCCCATTTTGGCGAGCGTTTCTGCGATTTCATGGCGAAATGCCGCCTCGGGGGCATACTTCATCGCCAGCTTGAACAACGGCAATGATTCCGTCCCAATAGTCGTACCATCTTCCGAAACCGAGTCCATGATCTTGCGGACGGCCTTCATCACGGAGCCGCTCTTGTCCGATTTCTTGCCGGTCTTTTCCAGTAAACGACCCAGAGTTGCTTGAATATCGATCTTGTAAGCGGCCACGAAACTTCGGTTTTCAGGCCCCAATGACGGCCAAAGATCGGGCAGAATTCCAGGTCCAAAAGCCGGGAGTCCAACGCGGGCTACCGCGTCCGGCACGACTGCTCCCGCTTTTTCGCTCAGGCATTTGAGGAATAATTGAACGAGCCGAAGATCGGCCACCGTGCCCCGGCGAGCAGCAGCTTCGATGGTCTCCACCTGTTCCGGCGGCTTGGCTCGTTTGGCGAAAGGCCGCGTTTCGGGAATCAGCTTATACAGCGAGTCCATCGGCATCGGCGTCGACCAGAAATTGCCTTCCGGTATCTCCTTGATCTCTCCTCGCGGCGCGGAATACTCGACCAATGTCTTCCGGGCAAGCATCGATTTTTCCAACATATCGAGCAGTGGATAAGGGATCTCATCCTGGTCGGCTTCCAGAGTACGTCTGGCATCATCGGCCAGCGGGGCGAGTTCCGGCACTTGCTGGGAAAGCGTTTGCAATTCACCCGCGGTTTTTTGAAGTTTGGAGACACCGCCGACATCGCATCCGGCGGTAACAACATGAATCACGTTGTTCGCCAAATCGATGAGCACTTCTTTTGCCGTAGCGGCCATCTGGATTTCATCCTTTCTAACTCTCACCTCGGATCGCTCGGAGAGCAGATTCAGCGCGATATTTTGCGAAATAAGGCATCATCCAAATAGCTATAGTATGAAGATTTGCGGACAAACGCCACTATGCAGAGTTGCTTTGAGCAATAACTCCAAATCACAATCAACAAATTCCAAACGACCTGCAACACACAAACGAATATAAAATCTCAAGATGAGTTTGTGCAAAGAGTTAGGCTTCGTTTGAGTTTTGGGATTTGTGATTTGTTTGAGTTTTGGGATTTGTGATTTGGAGTTTTTGTGCAAGGCTATGCTGAGTCACTCTTTTGACCACCATTGTCGCGTACGCACCTCGCGGCAACTCGAACCGCAACATCAGCTTTGATCGGCCCCGATGTCTCTCGTCGGGTTCGATCGTTTCGAGTTTTTCCGGGCGGATCATTGCCGCTCGATCCCCCTTGCTGAAGAATGGCTTGCGCATCCCATTGATCTTCATTTGGTCGAGCGAAATTCCCTCTTCGGCCATGATCGCTTCAATCAGAGAAGCCCAGCCGGCCGAAGGGTCGATGCGCAGTTGCGCTGAGGGCAAAGGAAGGTGCAGAGTTTCCCATTCTGCCCGACACTCCGAGGAAATCCCCATTGGCACCGGAAAATCCCCAAGTTGAAGCGATATCGTGCCGAGTTGCTCGCGGGTCAGGTGTGTCTCCAACCAGCGGGCCAGCATCCGGTTCCATAAGTGACTTTGCCAGGCGGCAAGGTATAGTCCTTGCAGTTCCGGACGCAATCGTGCCATCGCGCCGCGAAAGTCACCGGGGTGATGGGCCAGAAAATCGATGAGCCGGCGGGTCGGCCCCTGCCTCAATTTCGTTCGGCACGCCGGCCAATCGCCCCAGTGCGCTCGCAGGATTGCCTTCTCCTTTTTCGCATCGGCTCGATCGTGTTCATAGGGAGCCATCAGCGCCAGTTTCAGCGCTGACTCGAAGTTGCCGAGCACCATTTCCTTCGCAACAAACGATTGACCATCACCAACCGAACCAAATCGTTGATCGTCGAAGTAGTTCGGCACGCCGACCTCTGCGATTTCCGTGAGTGCTCTCCGGCGCGGTCAACATCAGTTGCCGACAGATCTCGCAGAGCAATGGTAAAGCGATTGGCAAGAATATCGTGGGATGTATACTCATGAGCCACTTGCCCCAGATAGTGGACATTGAAATCCGGATGGGTGAAATCTCGCTTGGGGCCGTCGAAGATTGTCAGATATTGTAGCGTGTGTGCATAACGATCCTTCAAGCCTCCGAAGGAGAATTGGCGAAGCTCTGTCTTCCAGCGGCGACGGACCATCTCAATGGCATCCGGCGTGGTCCAGTTGCGTTTTTCAAGTCGATAGTACGCAAACGGACCTTCGTTCCCCGCGGTCATAGCGGTCAGCTCTTCGACGTGAAAATCATCGGGGGATTGTTTCAGTTTCATACATGGATCGCAGCACCGGCAAAAGCCATTCGCGCTGCTTCTGCCAGCGATTCGGACAAAGTCGGATGGGCATGAACGATGCGAGCGATGTCTTCGGCACTGCCCTTGAACTCCATCACCGTCACTGCCTCCGCAATCATGTCCGATGCACGCGGCCCAAAGATATGGATGCCCAGAACGCGATCGGTTTTGGTGTCGGCCAGAACCTTCACGATTCCTTCCGTTTCATCCATCGCTCGTGCTCGACCACTGGCAGAGAACGGAAATTTGCCGACGCGATAGAGCCGGCCCGCTTCCTTGAGTTGTTCCTCGGTTTGGCCGACGCTGGCGACTTCGGGCCAAATATAAATCACGCTGGGGATGTTGTCGTAATTGACGTGGGCCACGTGCCCTGCCAGTTGTTCCGCAAAGGCGATGCCATCCTCGGAAGCCTTGTGAGCCAGCATTGGTCCGGCGATCAAGTCGCCGATAGCATAGATTCCTGTCACACTGGTTTGAAAACGCGCATCGACACCGACCTTCAACGTCTTGGGATCGTATTGCACTCCCGCTTCCTTCAGTCCGAGACCTTCGATGTTTGGCTTGCGCCCGACGCAAACGAGAACCCTGTCGCCTTCGAAAGTCGATGGTCCTTCCTTGCCCTCTGCGGAAACCGCGATCTTCTCTCCTTCAATCTTTGCACCGGTCACCTTGGTTTCAAGGTGGAATGTCAATCCCTGTTTCACCAGCGATTTGTGAACCAGCCCGGCGATTTCTCCATCCGTCAACGGCAGGATACGAGGCAAGAATTCGAGAACGGTGACCTTCGATCCCAGCCTGGACCAGACCGAACCAAGCTCGAGGCCGATGTAACCGCCGCCGACAACGATGAGGTGCTTGGGGACTTTCTCGAAATTCAATGCCTCGGTCGAACCGACGATGTTTTTGCCGTCGAACGGCAAGGAAGGAATGCTTGCTACCTCACTGCCGGTGGCGAGAAGAATGGCATCGGCTTCAATGGTCTTTTTCTCGCCGTTTGCAGCAGAGACTTCAACTTTTCCACCTCCAAGCAGCCGGCCGGTCCCTTGAAATGGCGTCACCTTATTCTTTCGGAAGAGGAAGCCGATGCCATCGGTGAGCGTTTTTACGACTTGATCTTTTCGTTTGAGCAAAGCGGGCAAGTCAAGCGAAACGGAGCCGACCTTGATGCCGTGCCGCTGAAGCTTGTGCTGGGCGGCATCGAACAACTCGCTGGAATCCAAAAGCGCCTTGCTGGGAATGCAGCCGACGTTTAGGCAAGTACCGCCGAGACTGGCGCGCCTATCGACACAGGCGACCTTCTTGCCAAGCTGGGCGGCGCGGATCGCAGCGACATATCCACCGGGACCAGCACCAATGACGATCAAATCGAAACGTTCGGACATAACAACCCCAGGGGGTAAACCTCAAATCACAAATAACAAATCACAAACAAATTCCAAACCCAGATTTCAAATGTCGCCTCTTAACCTAGGGGGGAACTTGTTCAACGCCTCTATCCCAACGTGGCTTCGGCTGCTGCCGCAGCCTTCCAGAGAGACCTCACCACCGAATAGTGAGGATCATCGGGCGAAAGAGAATGCATCCCAGATGGAGCCGTGACAAACCAAGCCAGTTCTTGATTGTCATTCTCTTTCAAGGCTTTAACCACATTTTGAAGAAACTGCTGTCCTTCCATCTGTGCGTCCGTGGCGTTTACCAAATCGCGGAAAACTTCGTGTTTCCCTTCGGTGGCATGATAAAGGTTCGCGGTAGCCCAATTCACCGTGTTCCAAGGTATACCTTCAAGCGCATCCTTTATCATGCCGGCGAGGATGTCCATCCCCGCCTTCCTAATCTGGGGATCTTGTGATTCCGTCCATCGAGTTGCTGCAAACATGATGTCTTCTGCGACAGAGTTCGCGCTCAGGTAATCTTTAAGGTACGTTTTTTGCTCGAATTCAAGCATTTGCGATAATAATCCGGCATGATCGGCGTCATGTATCCAACCCGCTAGCATTGCTCCCATTTTTCTGGTGATGTAATCGGAACTTAATGCCATACTTCCGGCCAGCCATGCTGCAGCGTTTGGATATTGCGCCATTGGCGCAAAGGCGGCGCTTTCCCTACCGTCCTTGGCGAGCTCATTCCAGATGGGTTCGAGCGCATTGACCGCGGCTGATTCCAGCATCTTCCAAGGATCGTCCATAACAGCACCACCTAAATCAACAGATGTCTCCGGCTTTCTTCGTATACACTACGTTAGGCAATAATAGCTAAGTGTTGAAGAGTTGCGAATTGTTTTGTGATTTGGGAATTAACCCATGCGGGTTTTAGACGTCGAGCAACATCCGTTCGGGGTTCTCGATACATTCCTTGATCCGCACCAGGAATTGCACTGCTTCCCGGCCATCGATGAGTCGATGATCGTAAGAAAGTGCCAGGTACATCATGGGCCGGATCACGACCTGATCGTTGATCGCCACGGGTCGCTTCTGAATCGTGTGCATGCCGAGAATGGCGGTCTGCGGCGGGTTCAGAATGGGCGTCGAGAGCATGGAGCCAAAGACTCCGCCGTTGGTGATGGTGAACGTACCACCTTGCAGATGGCTGGTTGTGATCTTGTTGTCGCGTGCCAGACCGGCAAGCTCCACGATCTTCTTCTCGATTTCCGCGAACGTCATCTCATCGGCGTTGCGCATCACCGGAACCATCAAGCCGCGTTCGGTACTGACGGCGACGCCGATGTCGTAAAAATTCTGGAAAACAATTTCCGCTCCGTCAATGCGGGCATTGACGGCCGGGAACGATTGCAATGCCTCAACCGTTGCCTTGACAAAGAAGGACATGAAACCCAGGCCGACACCATGCTTTTCCTTGAACTTGTCCTTGTAGCGGGCGCGCCATTCGTTGATGGCGGTCATGTCCACCTCATTGAAAGTTGTCAAGGTAGCGGTTGTCTGCTGCGATGAAACCAGTCGTTCCGCAATCCTCTGGCGAATCGGGGACATTCGTTGCCTCACCTCGCGCTGACTCGCCGAATTGCCCGCCGGCTTCGCTGGGGCCGGGACTGGTGCAGCTACCGGCTTGGCCGTCGGCGGGGGGGGCGATTCTACGGCAACCATGACATCTTCTTTAATGATCCGACCGTCCCGGCCCGTACCCACGATTTTCGAAGTGTCGATCTTGCTCTCTTCCGCCAACCTTTGGGCTGCTGGGGAGAGGATCGGTTCGCTGGCACCTTTCTTGGAAGCGTTCGTGGTCGCGGGCGGAGCAGATGGTGTGGCCGATGACGCCAGCGAAGCCGGTGCCTTGCCCGGTTCGATCTTGCCGACCACAGCGCCGATAGCCACAACCTGATCCGCCTGGACGCTGATCCGAACGATGCCATCGCCCGGCGAAGCCACATTGTCGGTGGCTTTGTCGGTTTCGATTTCCAGCAAAGGCTCATCGGTCTTCACATAGACCCCATCGGCCTTGAGCCAGCGAACGATGCGGGCTTCCTTGATCGACTCACCTACGGGGGGAATTTTGATCTCAACGCTCATCGGGGAACCTGTTTCCTGGATCAAGACAAGTATTTAACCACAGAGTCACGGAGGATACAGAGAAGACAGCACCGAGTGGGACAGAGGTTGCTATCAAATCCGGCTCGCCGCAGGCGAGCGTCGAGGCGTAAGCCCGACGTGGACTTCCAGCACCCGGCGCTCCTCCGCTACCGCAACTTCGAGTCCACAGAGAATAGCGAGTGAACTGAGGTTGGAAGTCCACGTCGGGCTTACGCCCCGACGCTCGCCTGCGGCGAGCCGGTATCTGTTTGGTTTTTCTCTGTGTCCTCAGTGATTCGGTGGTTAGTTCTCTGCCATTTAGTCAGAGATTTTCAGTACGGGCTGGCGCTCGCCGCCTTTCGCGGCGAGCTTGCCGTTTCGGGTGGCCGTCACCAGATGCGGTACGGGCGAAGCCAGCGCGGCTTCGACCAGCTCCGCCTGCTCGCGCTTGTGAATGTTCAACGATCCCGTCGCGGGACTGGAACTGGCATCGCGTCCCACATAATCAAAGGTAAAACCGATCGAGCGCAGGCGAGGCTCCACGAAAGTCCAGCTACCCATGTTTTGCGACTCTTCTTGCACCCAAGCCCATTCCCGAGTTGACTTGTATCGGCCAAATATTTGCCGTAATTGACCCTCCGGAAACGGATAGAACTGCTCGAGCCGAATGATGGCCACGTCCTCGCTTGCCTTCTGCGTGCGACGTTCCAAAAGATCGTAATACACTTTTCCGCTGCACAACAGTACGCGCCGAATCTTCTCCGGTTTGGTCGTTGCATCGTCGATCACTTCGTGGAATTGTCCCTTCACGAAGTCATCGATCGGGGAAACAGCATCCTTGTGTCGTAAGAGACTCTTGGGCGTCATCAGGATCAGGGGTTTGCGGAAATCGCGCTTCACCTGTCGGCGCAGCGCGTGGAAGTATTGCGCGGGCGTGGTGAAGTTGCCGACCTGGATGTTATCCTCAGCGCACGATTGCAGGAATCGTTCCAGCCTGGCGCTCGAGTGTTCGGGCCCCTGCCCCTCGTAGCCGTGCGGCAACAACAACACCAGCCCGCTGGATCGTTGCCACTTCGACTCGCTGCACACGATAAACTGGTCGATGATAACCTGGGCTCCGTTGACGAAGTCGCCGAACTGCGCCTCCCACAATATCAGAGCATTGGGAGCATCCAGCGAATAGCCAAACTCGAATCCCAGCACCGCAGCCTCGGAAAGCAAGCTATCGAAGATAACGAATAATGTTTCCCCCGGAACCAGCGAGTTCAGCGGATAGTACCGCTCGCCGGTACGCGCATCGCTCAGGGCGGCATGCCGCTGACTGAACGTACCCCGCCGGCTATCCTGCCCGGAGAAGCGGATGAATGTTCCTTCCAATACCAGCGAGCCGAACGCCAGTGCCTCCGCAAAGGCCCAGTCGATCGGGCGGTTTTGCGCCAGGTCATTCCGCCGGTTTTCGAGCAGCCGAAGGATCTTTGGGTTTACCTCGAAACCTTCGGGAACCTTGGTGATGTGTTCGGTGATTTTCTCCAGAGTCGCACGGGAAACCGCCGTCAAGGAGGGGCTGTGCGTATACTGGAGATTCAGCCCTTTCCAGATGCCGCTGAACTGTTTGAGTCGTTCGCGCGGCGGGCCGCCTTTCACGGCCTTCTGTTCCTCATTGAGTTTGGCCTGAAATTCGCGCTGAAGTGCCTCCGCCTCCTCGCGTTTGAGTACTCCATCTTTCAGAAGTTTGTCGGTATACACGGTCGAGATAATGGGGTGGTCCTTGATCGCCTTGTACATGACCGGCTGCGTAAAAGTCGGTTCGTCGCCCTCGTTGTGTCCATGCCGGCGGAAGCAATATAAATCGACGATCGCATCCCGATTGAAGGTCTGTCGAAACTCCAGAGCCAGTTCCGCGACAAAAACGCTGGCTTCGGGGTCTTCACCGTTGACGTGGAAGATCGGGGCCTGGATCATCTTGGCGACATCGGTGCAATAAGTCGTGGATCGGGCATCGTTGGGATGAGTCGTGAAACCGATCTGATTATTGATGACGATGTGAAGCGTGCCGCCGGTCGTGTAGCCGACCAGGTTGGCAAGGTTCAAGGTCTCGGCAACAACTCCTTGACCGGCCATCGCTGCATCGCCGTGGATCAAGAGCGGCACTCCCAGTTTTCGTTTGGTATCGCCGAAGGCGCGCTGCTTGGCCCGAGTTCGTCCTTCCACCACCGGGTTGACGGCCTCAAGATGGCTGGGGTTCGGGGTCAACGACAGGTGAATCTTCTCGCCATAGCTATTGAGAAAGTCGCTGGAGAAACCGAGGTGATATTTCACATCGCCATCGCCGTCAATGGAATCGGGAAGAAAATTGTCCTCGAATTCCGCAAAGATTTCGTGGTAAGGTTTGCGCAAAATATTGGCCAGCACATTGAGCCGGCCCCGATGCGCCATACCCATGACGAATTCCTTGACGCCAAGTTGGGGAGCTTTCTCGACGATCGCATCCAGAACCGGAATCAGCGTTTCGGAACCTTCGAGTGAAAAGCGCTTCTGTCCCTGATAGCGCGTATGCAAAAACCTCTCGAACAACTCCGCGTAGTGCAAGGTCATCAGGATGCGCAGTTTTTGCCGCAGTTGCAGCTCCGGCCTCATCCTTCTCGGCTCGATCCGCTCCATCAACCAGTTGCGGATGTTGGTATCCTGGATGTGCATGTACTCGACGCCGACGGAGCCGCAATACGTTTCTCGCAATGCGCTCAGGAGTTCTGCAAGCGTAGCCCGTCCCATACCGTGAAAAGCACTACAGTCAAAATCGTGGTCGAGATCGGCCACGCCTAATCCGAAATTGCTCAGTTCGAGGAGCGGGTGAGGCTGCGGCGGCGGATTGAGAGGATCGAGATGAGCCTGAAAGTGTCCGAGATCGCGGTAGGCGAAGATAAGGCGCACGATGCCGGTTTGAGTTGTCGATTCGCTTGGTCCCGGAGTTCGACCGGCGAGTTCGAATCCTTCAAAGAACGCCTGCCAGCGCTCCTCAACGGATGTGGGATCATTGAGCCAACATTGGTATTGCTGTTCGATAATATCGAGATTGGATCTACTTGCGAAAGACATACTGCTTCTCCGGTGCCTAGAGTTATGTCTAGGCATCGCCCGAAGGACAACAAGATGTAATTGGGTGGAGAGGCCGTGCAGTAATTGTAGGGCAGATGACCCTTATGAACAAAAACTCCAAATTCCAAATCTCAAATCTCAAACAAATCCCAAATCTCAAATCACAAACGAAGCCTATCAGGTTAGAGGCCGTCAAGCACACCTAGGGCGGACAAAATGGACAGACAGTATGCGTTATCCCGGCGGTTATTAGGGCAGCTTTTCGGACAAGCCTTAAATCTCTGCCATGACGACTTGCTGGTCCAGGCGCTCCGCCGACGCGGGAAGGACGTGTAAACTCCTGGCTCCTTTATCCCCTTCGGGGAAAAAGACAATTGGCTTTGCTTCCGCAAAACCGGCCTCTTGGTAGGTGGGACGCTTCGCCGGGCTGTTCGTTGCACAGACTCATTTTGAGGTTTTCTCTTCGTTTGGGTGTTGAAAGTTGTTTGGAATTTGTTGATTGTGATTTGGAGTTTTTGCAAAACTGAGCAGATGGAGTCCTCGGAACACATTGTATCGGCTGAACCCGAAATGGTCATTTCGCCTGCTTTTTCGTCGCTTCGAGCGTATGTTGGGCACCGGTCGGCGATGTGCAGATCACGGAAAGTTTCCCGTCTTCACGCAACAAGCCCCGGCACAAGAAGCCGTTCTCCAACTCGATAAGCATCCCGTCCTTCTCCACTTTCCACTTACCCTTCGCCACCACGCCGCCATTCGCGTTGGACTCCGACACTGTGCCGTTCTGGCGGAGGGTCATTGTGTTCTCCCCCCAGGCCCACTTGCCAATCAGCTGCTCCTTGCGCCGGTCGGTTTTCCCGAACTTCGCCCCGGAAGTATTGATGAGTTTTTCCACATCTGCAATCCGCTTTTCAGCGCGTATTTTGTTCAAACCGGTCGCTTCGGCAACCGCTTCTTGATATAAGTCCGCTGCATGCACCAGGCCGCGAACTTGAATCGACTTATCGAGGCTTTGCGCGAACTCCCACCAGGCGTCGGCCGACTCCATGCGGTCGTCCGGTTTATCGAGGCTCGCGAGTTCCTTCGCCGCAAGCGCCTTGAGTTTTTCGTCGTCGCCCTTCAACAACATGGGCAGCCCATGCTTCCAATCGCCCTTCACAAAACAATTGAAACGGCCAACTATACTATTGGCACCGGCATCGTCCGGGTTCGTTTTCAACGTATCGAAATCGTCGCGGATCTTATCGTGCCCAACCTTGATTTGCTCAATCTCCTTGCCGCGTGCTGCCGCCATCGAGACAGTTGCCGCCGACTTCGTTTTGCTCGCTGCCGATTCGGCGAACTTCAGCAATTTTGCAGCAACCAGGTAATCATCGTCTTGAATCGCTTCATCGATACCAGACATCGCCGTCTCGAAAATTGCTACCGACACGACCGGCGTTGGAGATGCCTTGTTGAGTTGTTCGACCATTTCTAGTTTCGCTTTGTGTGTCTGGACGGCGAACACTTTCGCGAGTTCTTCGAGGGCTGATTTGGCGGTCTCAACGTCACCTACACGGGCCGCGAGGTCTCTTGCCTCGCGCAGCATCACGTATTGTACTGGCGGATTGGTCTTTTCGTCTTTGGCGTTTTGCAACAGCTTGCGCCAGCTCCACGATGTCTGCTTTTTTCTTGCTGGCGAATTCCGCCCTGAAGAGGTCTTTGATCGTTAGCTCCGCCTTGGCCAGATCAACAGCGGAAGGCACCTCGAGTTTATCTGATTTTTCTGTCTTTCCGGTCCTGGTCTGCGCTGATGCAAGCGTCGCGGCATATAGGAAGAAAACGATGAGAATGCGCATATCCGATCGCTCCGGAATCAATCAAATGGGTAATGGGAAGGTATTTCCCTTCAGTGCAGTATCTGGGCCGTCATGGTCGCGTTACTTTTTCCTAGACGATCGCAAACGAAACGAAGTTGCGATTTCTTTTGCAGTCAACGCCCGGTTGTAGAACCGGGCTTCCTCAACGTCGAATGGTTCGCGATTCAGGTTGGGGTCGCCGATGCGGATCACGGTCATGTCTTTCTTGTACTGTTGAAGCTTTCCCTCGGGTGTATATGGGGCACCATAGGGCTTACCGTTGCGATACATTGCGATGCTGTTATCCGCCGCATAGACGAGCGCTATGTGGATAAGTTGAGTTGACTTCGAATTCTCATCTGGACCCTCGAGTGCTCGGCCTCGCTCTCGCCCATTGCTTCCGGGATACCATTTCCGAGGTTGTTCGCCGAAGATTATCCCATCCCAGCGGTCCATTGTCGTATCCCCGATGTCCATTACACAGCCAGGTGGTCGTTCGAAAGGTGGGAGATAGAGCCACAATTCAAGTGTTCTTGCCTCGACATCAACGGGCAGAAACACCTCGAAGAACCCACCTTTTCCATCGATTCGCAATCGACCGTTTACGATCGTGGCACCGTCTTTGAGTGTGCCATCCATGATGCCCATCAAATCCTTGGCGTCTTTCTGAAATCTCCATTGCGCGAGCGGTTTCACTGCCAATTCAGTCGGGGATGCTTCTTTGGGTTGACCTGGTTCGACTTCTTCGGCCAACTTCTTGAGCCGGGTTTCAATCTTCACCTTCGCCAGTCCTGTCACGCCGTTCACGCCCATGTGATACCACCACGATGCGCGGCGCAACATCCCGAGTCTCTCATCGCCCTTGGCCCTCTGAGCCAAATCGAACCAGGCGTCACCCACTTCGCATTGATCCTTCGCCTCTTTTGGGTTGGCAAGGTCTTTCTTGGCGGCGCTGGACAACTCCTCATCCTTTGACTTGACAACCAGCGGCAAACCTCGCTCCCACGCCCCTTGATAAAAACAGCGAAGCCTGCCCATCAGGTCTTCGTCATTCTTGGCGCTCTCGATCAACTTGGTCAGTTCCTTGGCGATTCGCAGCCGGGATTCGATCTTACGTTCGGTAAGAACATCTTTTTTGGACGACTTGGCCACTGCAATAGCGACGGACAGCAGCCGAACCGCCGATTTGAAGTCATCCAGTTCGATCGCTTCTTCAGCTGCGGGATAAATCAAATCGATCAGTGGCTTGCCAAGTGACGGCGTATGTTTTGCCAGCTTCTCCGCGACTTCTGCAACTACTTCGAGCTTGTTAAACGCGAACGCCTTATCTTGATCCTCCAAAGCTTGAGCGACAAACGACAAGTCGGCGGCGGAGACTGCCAATTCGCGGGCTTGCGCGTAGAGAAGCCAACGGTTTCCCGCTTTTTCATCGGCATCGTTCGCCACCCCAAGCATTTTCGCGGCCAGCTCCTTCTTGGCGGCGCGGGTTTTTGCTTTTTCAATCTCTGAGCCGAAGGCTTCTCGGATAGCAATCTTGGCCTTGGCGATTTCCACCGGACCGGGAGGCTCCAACTTCTTGGACTGAGAATGAACCGGTTCCGAAAAAGACAAAACGAGGCATATTGCGAATACAATTTTCATCGTCATCTCCGGAAAATGAGTGTGTTTGAATGTTAATGTACGGTGTCGGACAAGTAAACAAGATTTTGCGCTCTGAAGGAGTGCGCCAACAAAGCCCAGGGGCACCGTACTCGGCGCACCCTGGAGACGTTCCGGTCTTTGCACTCTGAGGGAGTGCCACAACAAATCCAAGGGGCAGCGTACTCGGTGCACTCCTGGGAGGAACCAACGCGAAGCGTCTTCGGTCTTTGCACCCTGAGGCACTAACGGTATCTCTTACTGCGGTTGAGTGCCGCCGGCGATGACCGTCTTCTCGTCAATTGTCGTGGCGCATGAGTTCCTCGACGTTGATGAACCCCGCGCGGCGTAAATTTTTTTCCCGGGCGTGGTCAGTACGGGCACGCACGCGAGCGGCTACGGCAGAATCGACAAGTTCACCTGTTTCGAGGAATCGCTGGACCGCTTGACCATCCGCTTCTTCACAGGATGCTTGCGAAAGTGCTTTTCGCCGATTAGCATGACGGTTCATCCGGTAACTCGTTCTCCATCAAGGATCAACTCATGATCGCGCGTTCTCTTTTGGCAATCTGCCTCCTCCTGCCTGAGATGGTCCGGGCGGAGCCTGCGAAACCCTTTCGAGCCGGAGCTTTCGCCATAAATGTCACTCCGGAGAAGTTTCCCATCTCCGTCAACGGCGGCATGGGCGATCGCATGGTCAAGCTGGTCAACGATCCTCTTCACGCCGCGCTGTCTGGTATTCGATGACGGCACGACCAAACTGGCCGTCGTCGTGGTCGATAGCTGTATGATTCCCCGCGAACTGGTCGAGGATGCCAAGCAGCAAGCCAGCAAGTTGACCGGGATTCCGAAAGCCAACATGCTCATCTCGGCGACCCATACTCACTCGGCACCGACGCTTGGCAGTGTGTTTCAGAGCAATCCCGACCCCGATTACACCAGGTTCCTGGCCGCGAAAATCGCCCAGGGTATCGACAGAGCAAACAAGAATCTGGCCCCGGCAAAGATTGGCTGGGGGGTGGGCAAGGATCCCACTCAATTGTTCAATCGCCGCTGGAAACGCGAACAGGCATTCATGCCGCAAAATCCCTTCGGCGAAAACACCGACCAGGTGCAGATGAACCCAGGCCATCTGGCGAAAGGATTGATCGAGCCTGCCGGTCCGATCGATCCGGATGTGTCTATAATCGCGGTGCAATCGAAGTCCGGCAAGCCACTGGCACTCTTGGCCAATTATTCGCTTCACTATGTGGGTGGCAATCCTGACCTCTCTGCGGATTACTTCGGCGCATTCGCCGAGCGAATCGCCACGCTCCTGGGACAGGACAGCGGCAATGGCCCCTTCGTGGGCATCATGTCCAATGGCACCAGTGGGGATGTGAATAATGTTAATTTTGCCGGCGTCGGAACCATGCGCAAACAAGGTGAGCAGATTCGCATTGTCGCCGATAGCGTAGCGAAAGCAGCGTTTGAAGCATACAAAAACATCAAATTCCACGACCACGTTTCCCTTGCCGTCGCGGAAAAGGATATTTTGCTCGGCGTTCGCAAGCCAAGCGAAGCGGATTTGCAACGTGCCCGGGAAATTCTGGCAAAGGCCAAGAATCCCAAGCAACTGAGTGGACTGGCCGAAGTCTACGCTCGCGAAACCGTGATGCTGGCAAAGTTTCCCGACACCGTTACGGCGAAGATTCAGGCAATGCGAATCGGCGAAATGGGTATTGCGGCGATTCCGTGCGAAGTCTTCACGGAGATTGGTCTGGAGATCAAGAAAAAAAGTCCACTCCAACCGACATGTACGATCGAACTGGCCAACGGCTATAATGGCTACTTGCCGACCCCGGGCCAGCACAAGCTTGGCGGCTACGAAACCTGGCGGGCTCGGTCGAGTTACCTCGAAGTGAAAGCATCCGAGAAGATCACGGAAACGGTTCTCGATTTGTTGAAGCGAGTGGCAAAGTGACTCGACGAGAATTCAAACAACTGGTTGCTCACGTAATGGAGACGTTGCCCAGAGAGTTTGAGCCGTTCCTTGCGAATGTTGTTGTCGAAGTAGCGGATGAACCCGACGATGAGTTATTGCGTCGGGCTGGGTTCACCGAGGAAGAAATTGAAGCGGGCGAATCGATACTTGGTTTCTTCGATCCGCTGGAACTTCCCAGCGCCTGGGCCAGCGATGTCGTCGATACTCAAGATATGCTGCATCGCTTATGGATCTTTCGCATCCCGCACATGGAAGAGTTCCCCGACCTTGCCGAACAACGCATCGAAGTCCGCAAGACCGTGATTCACGAACTGGCTCATCACTTCGGCTACACAGATGCCGACCTGGAGAAATTCGACGATAATCCGGACCCATTCAAATAGTGGTCAGTGATCAGTGGTCAGTGGTCAGCAAATGCAAAGAACGAAGACGCTGTAGAATTTGGTATTTACTGACCACTGACCACTATTCACTGACCACTATTTCGGCTTCCGCTCATAGACCAAGTCCATCCAACCGATCATCATCTCTTGCCAGGTCTGGTCGCCCCAGCTGACTGTTGCTTTTGGATCGGGGTTGAGCGGGTTCTTGTCCGAGTTGTCGAAGTGTGCGATGCAGTGAATCTTCGATCCCTTGGCCAGCTTGAGAGGCTCTTTGAAGCGGTAAGTCGATTGCCAGTTGAAGTTGAATTTCGGAACCGACAGAACCGTCGTTTCCTTACCGTCCGGGGTGATGACGTTGTAAGTAAAGTCTTTGCCGCGCAGGTGCATGTGGGGCATGAACGTGATGATCCGGCCATCTTCCTTCAAGGTGAAATAGGATTCCACGCGGTAGTTGGATTCGCCCGGTGGAATGTGGAGATCCCGTTGATTGAATACCGGCAGCGTCATCACCTCGCGCTGGGCGGCTCCTTGGCCCAGATAACCCCAATGCTCGACTTGTCTTTTTGAGCCTTGCCGTTGGGTGTGTAGTGCATTTGGAAAATGATCTTTGACCCCGCTGGGATCCGAACCGCCATTCCCGGCTCAAAGATGCTGGGCATCTCACCGGGTGCAGTTCCGGCCAGCACCCGCGCGTTCTTGACCCCCAGGTAGAAAAGGCGGGCTGGGCATATCCGGATCGATGCGCGATCTGGGCGGAACGATGAACGCCAGCACGTGATGGACGACCGATGGGGCACCCGCTTTGGCTTCTGCCCGTTGAACCCAGCGATCTTCCTTGAACTTGGGATCGACAATGAAAAACTGGTAAGGGATGCCGCCCTTGGGAGTTTCCGCCGGAACGGAGTATTCTTCATCCATCGAAATAATCGTGTCGGGTTTGCCGATTGACCATTCGCTTTCGGGAAACTTCAAGGGCTTGGGCAAATCGCGCTCGTCCCCTTTGGGACAACCCTCATCGATCCACTTGGCGAATAGATCGTGATCCGCTTTCGACATGAATCGATCTTTCACGAATTTGCCATACCTGGGGTCGGCATACCAGGGCGGCATCCGGCCATCCGATACGGCTTCACGAATGGTTTCTCCCCAATTGGAAGCATCATCGTAGGTCAACAACGACATGGGAGCGGCCTGGCCTGGACGATGGCATTCCTGGCAATTCTTTTGCAATAGTGGGGCAATGTGTTTGGCATAGGTTACGGTCGCTTCCAACCGCGGCTTCACCGGCCGGGAGATTTTGCAACCTGGCGCAGCGGTTTGCAAAACGACAACGGCTTTTCGGGCGAGAACGGCATCGATCGCATCTCCCAGTTCTCGGGTGGTAGGCCGAAGTTTCTTGTAATCGATTCCGAATTGGTCATTGATTCGACCGGAATAACGAACCACTCGTTTTTCATCGAGCACGAATGCTTCGGGCGTACGTTGCGCTCTGAACTTTTCAGCAACCTTGGCCCCGACATCCTTGAGCACTGGAAAGGGAATCTCATTGTCCTTGGCATGCCTGGCGACGTCGGCGATCTTGTCCTGTTGATTGGAATTGATGCCGAGGAATTGAACGCCCTTGCCGGAGTATTGCTTGTGCAGTTGAGCCAGTTCGATCAGTTGGCAATTACTGATGGTACAGGCGGTTCCAAGGAATACCACGACAATTGCCTTGCTTTGTGCAAAATCCGTGAGGGCCACGGGTTTGCCGGTACGGGCATCAGATAAAGAAAAGGAATCAATCGTTTTGGTTTTGTCCGCAGCTGAGAGAGGAGCAGCGAAAATGAGGAGAAATATCAATCCGGTTCGAGTCATGGATGCAATCACTCCTGGAGTCAGAAAAAACAGATGGCTAAGGGTGCTGAACAGAGCCTGAAGCGTGCTGAACAGCCTAAAGCGTGCTGAACAGAGCCTGAAGCGTGCTGAACAGAGTTTGAAGCGTGCTGAACAGAGCCTGAAGCGTTAGCGAAGAGGAAGCCTTACTCTTCGCAAACGCTTCAGGCTCTGTTTCGTCTTCAGGCTCTGTTTCGTCTCCTCTTTGGTTCTTCTTACAGGCCATTGACTGGCGTCACCGTAATCTTCATTTCCTTACCGTCGCGTTTGACGCTGACTGGGACTGCTTTCCCCGGCTTGACGAAACTCGCTGCTTGATAGGTATCGCCCACGCTATCGGTCCAGCGCCCGTCGATCGTCAGCAGCCTATCGCCCGTTTTCAACCCTGCTTTCTCTGCTGCACTGCCGGCCATCACCGTTTTGATCGTCACTCCCGCCTCGTCGTCCTCAGCCGCTTTTGAGACGACAAGCCCCCATTGTCCGGAGGCGGCAACCGATTTGGGTTTGCCCGAATTCTCGCCTGCGCTCATGATCGCCTTCATCATGCTCTGCATCACGTCTTCGGGCTTGTATCCGTTGGGCGTGAAGCTCAAGACCTTCGCCTGGTAGTCCACCGTCATCTTGTAGCGAGCGAAAAAGGGAAAGCCCACGATTCCTTCGATGGGTCCATGATCTTTTTTGAAGGCATTCGAGAAAACCTCGACCGTGGGATGGTCCATGACCACTGCCGAAACAGCTTCGGCCTTGACTCCTCCCACTTCCAGCGCTTTGATCGTCATCGCTCCCATCGCACCAAAAGGAGTAAACAACGGCCTCGATGCGTTCTTGGCTAATACGCCGCTTTCCTTGGCGATCCGATTGTTGATCAGCAAGGTCGGTGCACCGGTATCAAAAATCAGTTTGTAGGGCCCCTTGTCGTTGATCTTCACCGAGACAACAAAATGCCCGGTCGGCATCAACGTGAATGGGACCAGTATCGGTTTCACTTCGACCGGCCTGGTCGGTTCCGCAGCTTGGACTGGTATTGCCAAGGCGACGAGGAGCAAACTGCCGGGCACGAAAGACCGCATCATGTTATAACCCCTTCCCAAGTTCGATGACGACGGTTTTCTTCTCGCCGTTATGCTTGATCTTCAGTTCCAGTTTTTCGCCCTCGGCCAGTTTTGCAGCGGCCTTCAGAATATCCTCGATGGAGTCCACGTCGTACTTCCTGGTCGCCACGATCTGATCTCCCGAATGAATGCCGGCCTTTGCTGCCGGGCCGGCGGCGATGACCGATTTGACGAAGACATCACCCTTCTTTTCTTCCAGTTCCAATCCGAGGAACCCGCGCGGCTTCAACTGAAAGTTTGGCTTGACACCCAAAAGCGGTGCAATGAATTTCATCATATCGCCGATCATGGCCAGACCACCTTCGTTGCCGCCGACCTTGCTGCCCAGTCCCTTCATCTTGGGCGGCACATAATCGAGCGGCGTCCAGATCAGTTTGTCGGCGGTAAAGTCGTACTCGATCTTGAACTGCGCCAAAATGTTGTAACCGATAACACCGTGCAATTCGACGCCTGCGAAGCCGAGGGCATTCATTCCCTTGAGCTGGAACATGTCGTGGGCCAGACCGCGAGCCTTGGGAACCTCGACCCCTCCCTCCGCCTGGAATTTGAAAGTACCCCAGCCATCTTCGAGTTTCGCCCCGGTCTTTTTGGCAACGGCCTCGGTCATGATGAGAGCAGGAGCACCGGTATCGAGGATAAAGTTGAAAGGCCCCTTGCCGTTGAGCTTCACCCGAATCATGACGTGCTTGCTATCGGTGAGCTTGTAGGGAACTTCAAAGGATCGGGGCACTTCCGCGGTGTCGGAGCCGTTTCCGGCGCGGCACCAACGTGGGCTGCCGGCACCAGAAAAGCGACGCCTGCAGCGATCAGACGAAACATGAATAACTCCAAATTGAGTGTTCAGTGTTCAGTTTTCAGTGTTCAGTAAAAAGCCCATTGTTTTTACCGAACACCAAAAAACTGAATACTGAACACTATTTTTTCTTGAACAATGAAGGGCGTGCGAAAACACGTTTACCCGGATCATCCGAAGTGGCACCGAGGAAGCCGAACAACATCTCGTTGGTCGTTTGCTCGCCGACCGTAACGATCTTCGGCGGGTTGCTGGGATTATTCGGGTTCTTGTCGCTATTGTCAAATGTGGCTTCGATTTCGATCTTCGTGCCTTCCTTGACCTTGATGGGCGTTTTGAACCAGTAAGTCTCTTGCCAGTTGTAATCCCAGTTATCGATCTGCACCAGGGTTTGCGTGGATCCCTCCGGCGGAGTCATGGTCACCTTGACCTTCTTACCCAACAGGTGCATGTGCGGCATCACGGAGTAAACGGTACAATTGCCCGTGATGTACGCGGACCCCTTGGTTGTATAGTCGGCCTTGCCCGCGGGAATGAACTGGAACGGACCAAAGCCGGCGACCGTCAAAGCCTGGTAGGGCCTTTCGATCTTCTTCTTGGCAAAGTAAAGACCGATTTGCAACTTGTCTTTCTCTTCCTTGCCGTCGCGGTGATAGTGAGTTTGAATCACAATGTCGGCCCCTTTAGGGAGGAAATAGCCGGTGCCTTCGGGTAGGAAGCGCGGCATCTGACCGGGTGCCCAACCGCCAATGCCGCCGAACTTGCCGGGGCCGCCACGAAAACCCACACCCATCGCCGATGAATAGCCCGGACCATGATCCGAGTCATCCGCCTTGGCTTTCGCTTTGGCGTCCTGTTCCATCTTGCGGGCCGTACCCGTCGTGTCCCAGAAATTCAAGGTGTGGTGGACAACGCGCTGATTGCCCGGACGAACCTCAAAGGCCACGATGTGTTTGTCTTCTTGAAGATTCGTCGGCAGCACGAAGCACCGGAATAGATCTCGACCGCTTGCGCCGACGGTAAATTCCTCCGCAACGGTAAGCGTCAGGTCGGGCTTGCCGAGTTGCCAGCCGTCAATGAATTCCTTCGGCTTGGGAGCGTCCTTGGGATCGCCTTTGGGCGTGCCGCCATCGACCCAGTCGGCAATCGTTTTGAGATCCTGATCGGAAAGCGTACGTTCATTGTGGAATGCCGGGCCGTGGGTGGGCTTCCAGGGCGGCATCTGGCGATTGGCTGTGTAATGCTTGATGTCATCGGCCCAGTTGACGGCCTGCTTGTAACTCATGAGTGCAAAGGGCCCGACCGCTCCCGGACGATGACAGCCCTGGCAGTTATTTTGCAGAATGGATTCGACATCCTTGTGATAAGTCACCTTGGTGGTGATCGCCTTGGCTACAGCACCCTTGGGCACCACGGGACATCCAACCGTTCTGGTGACCGGCGTCGGTACATCTTTGCCGGCAAGCGTGGCCTCGATGGCATTCTTGAGATCGAACTCGGTTGTGCCGGCGTTCTTTTTGAGGCGGGCTGAGTAGGCGTTGTCGATTCGACCGCGATAGCGCAAAACATAATTGTGATCGAGCAGGAACGCTTCGGGAGTGGTGGTTGCCTTGAAGGCATCGACAGTGTCCGATTTCGGATCGATATAGACCGGGAAAGGAAGTTTGAATTCCGCAGCCAGTTTTTTCACCGCAACAGGATCTTCCTCGTTGGGAGCGACAGCAATGAAATCGACACCCTTGTCGGCATACTCCTTGTGCAGCGCCCTCAGAGTGGTGGAGTAGTCGTTGGAAACGGGACAATCGAAGGAGAGGAATACGACAACGATGGCCTTCTTATCCTTGATGGAGGTCACGGCCACGGACTTGCCATCCAGTCCGGTAAAGGTGGCAGTGTCAATCTTGGTGGCGATTTTGTCGGTCACGAGCGTGCTTTCGGCGGCGACATGACCCAACGAACACACCAAGACGGACGACACGAGGATCATCAAACGAAGCATAGGATCAAAATCTCCACGAAAGAGTGACCAAGAGTCTTCAGTTCTGGGAGGAGAGGCTCCAATGATTATACCAGAAGATTCAGGAACGTGTTTCACCTTGTATTGGTTCACCACCGCAATCAAAAGACAGGCAGCGCCTCGTTCTTCAATCCATTCAGCATTGCCTCTTACCGTAGCATTAATGCGAGCGTCCCCTTGATTTATTTGAGGCTTTCGTATTGTGGGTAACAAGGACGCGAAATTCCACCAGTAATTCACTAAGAATACCTTGTGATGGATATTAGGGCAGAGACTGAATGCTCTGGTCCCAAACGATCTGGCTCTCTTTTGGAGGCTAAAAATGAGCGCGATTCTGGCTATTGTCTTCCTGTCGGCGGGTAGCGACGACCCCGCACTGAAAAAAGAGATTCAGCTTCTCAATAGTTCGTGGACCGTGATAGGTATGGAAGTCAAGGGTAAGAAACTTGCCCCGAAGGAACGGATCGAGCAAGTGATTTTCCGGTCTGGTAAACCGGCCGACAAAGGCAACGACAAAAAAGGCGAATCTTTGCTTACCTACGAACTCGACCTCTCGCAAAAGCCCAAGGTCATCCGCGCTCAGTTCGTCAGTGAGGGCAAGAAGACTCTTGCCGGGATCTACGAACTCAATGGAGATACTCTCAAACTGTGCTTGATCCCGGGCGATAAGGCACCCAAGGAATTCAAGACCGCCGCCGACGACAAGGCGATTTTTCTGGAACTGAAGAGAGAAAAAAAATAGACTCCCAGACAAACATGTACTTGGGTATCGAAATCGGCGGAACAAAACTGCAAATCGGTCTTGGACCAGGTGATGGCACAATTCTTGGTTTGTGGCGCAGTGCGGTCAATGTGACCGCGGGCGGGGAAGGTATACGCAACCAAATCCTTGCAGCGGTCCCAGAGTTGCTTGGCTCCGCGCATCTGTCAGCAGATCAGTTACTGGGCGTCGGCGTCGGTTTCGGCGGTCCGGTAGACGACAAAACTCAACGAATCATCAAATCGCATCAAATTCCAGGCTGGGATGACTTCCCCCTTCCGCAATGGCTCGGCGAAGCGCTCAATCTCCCATGCGTATTGGGCAACGATGCCGATGTTGCCGGCTTGGCCGAGGCTCATCACGGAGCGGGGCAAGGTTTATCGCCCATCTTCTACATGACGATCGGCTCCGGCATCGGCGGTGGATTTATTATTGATGGCGAAATTTACCGCGCGATTGGGCGCGGAGCGGCAGAGATCGGCCATCTGCGTATTGCCGATCCCCGTCGTGGTGCGGATGATCCAATCAATACCTTGGAAGAAATCGCTTCGGGTTGGGGCATGGGAAAATATGCGCAAATGCTGTTGACGGAAGGTGATGGGGCCGACTCGTTGCTCATGTCGATGGCGGGCGACCAGATTGAAGCAGTGACTGCACAATGGGTGGGCGAGGCCGCCAAAAAAGGAGATTGGTTTGCAAAATCGATCCTGCTGGAAAGTCTTTCAGGGCTTGCAGAGGCGATCTGTGCGGTCATCGTCTTGCTCTGTCCAAAGCGAATCGTTATCGGCGGAGGGGTTTCGCTGATTGGGGAGGAATGGTTCTTCATCCCATTACGCGCGATGGTGGCAGAACGAACCTTCGCGCCCTTCGCAGGTTTGACCGATATTGTACCTGCTTCTTTGGGGGAAGCAGTTGTCGTTCAGGGGGCGTTGACATTGGCGCGAGCACGTCTAAAGAGGTAAATTGATGAAGCGGATTCTCGATAAACGGCAGGAGTGTTGATGATGGTAGTTCAGACACCAACCAAAACCAAAATGACAGCGGACGAGTTTTTGGAATTTGTCCAGCGTCCCGAAAACGAAACCCGCTGGTTTGAACTTGTTCGAGGGGAGGTAATCGAATTGCCGTCCCCGACCAAAATTCACGGGCGCGTTTGCACCAGAGCAAGTTTCATCTTGGAAAGTTATGTCGTCGCGAGAAACTACGGGTACATCACAGGGAATGACGCAGGAACTCTTCTCGAACGTGATCTGGATACTGTCTGGGGTCCTGATGTTGCGCTCTTCGAGGATGCAAACAGCTTTGAGGAACTGCACCCGAAGTATGGCGAAGTCCCGCCTATTTTGGCCGTTGAGGTTCTGTCACCGAGCGATTCCTACGGGCGGATACAAGAGAAACTCGACGACTACCTGAATAACCATGTCAAAATGGTTTGGTTAATCGATCCCGAACGACAAACAGTTCGGATTGTCGAACCTGGAAAGTTGCCGGTTCTGCTCACGGTAGATCAAGAACTCCTCGGTGGTGATGTTCTCCCTGGCTTCCGCTGCAAAGTTTCCGACTTTTTCTTCGTTCCAGGGAAGCCGGCTCAATCTTCCTCCGAAACAGCTTGAGCTTCCCACGATTTGGTTGGAATGGTTCAAGGAAAGGGCATCAGTTGCACGCAAGATACACATTTTCTCCAAACGGCAGTTGGTTTGCGTCCGGTGTTAGTCACCATTCGTCAGGAAGTGCCAGCGACGGCATCGCTCCAGGCACCATATTGGTGACGGACCTGGGCGATATGATGATGTCATGATTGTCTCGAGGGCCAGTCCGACGTAAGTTGGAGGGAATGATTGGAATAGACGAAGTGAACACGCTCTTGACAAGTTGGGATCAATCATGAAGTTCGTCGTGACGATCGACCGAGACGAGGATGGCGTTTGGGTGGTTGCATGTCCAAACATACCTGGTTGTGTCAGCCAGGGGGCGACCAAAGACGAGGCTCTCACCAACACCCGGGATGCCATACAGGCTTGCTTGCAGGTGCGAGCGGAACGCGGCATGCCACTGACCGTTGGGTTTACAGGTTCCTGAACCGCATCCTGGATGTACCCATGCCAATCCCTTTGCGAATCAAAATCTGCGGCGTCACTACTCCTGAAGATGTTCGCGTTTGCGCCGACGCTGGGGCCGATGCGGTCGGGTTGAACTTTCATCCCGCCTCGCCGCGCTATCTCGATCCCAAACAATCTCAGCCGATCATTCGGGCTATACCACCTCTGATGTCGGCAGTGGGTGTTTTCGTCGCCATTCCCATGCGGCAAGCTACTGCCATCTCTTATCAACTGGGATTGCGCGCGGTGCAGTGGTACGGCGAACAGCGCGAACTCTCCGACGCTTTTCCGTTTAGCTTGATCGCCTCGTTTCGAGTCAAGGATCGCAAGAGCCTTGCCGAGATATCGACCTATCTGGAAATGTGCCGAAGTTTTGGCAACCTGCCCTCGGCGATTCTGGTCGATGCCTATGTCGAGGGGGCAATGGGCGGCACCGGACACAAGGCTCCCTGGGACTTGCTCGCCGACTTCAAGCCGGGAGTACCCTTGATTTTGGCGGGAGGATTGACACCCGAAAATGTCGGCGATGCCATCCGCATCGTGCGCCCGGCCGGAGTAGACGTGGCCAGCGGAGTGGAGACTAGTCCAGGGAGGAAAGATCCCCACAAGGTCAAGGCCTTCATCGCCTCTGCACGAGAAGCTGCAGCGCGGAATTGAGAGGTTTCTCCTCACTCGGCAGATCGAGACTACGCTGGGTCGCATGGTTCGGAAGGGAGCGATTCACGACGGGCAGCATGTGAAGGCGGATTACGACACCTCGCGTGATGGGTTAGAATTGCAGTTGCATGAGGTTTTTCGAGTGAAGGATGAGAACCCGGTCGACTAACGGCAAGTCAATTATCCGGGGGAAACTTGAACCTCATGAGTATCTTCTGTTTCGATTGGAGTTCCTTTGATTGCAGACGATCTATGATGAGTTTGGGATTCTCAATGACGGAATCGGGCGGCCAGTACATCCTCAAGCCGATTCCACATGGGGAATTTCAGCGATTGGAAGCTGTCCCAGTCAACGAACACCTGACAATGCAAATTGCCCGTCAGGTCTTTCGTATCGGGGTCGCCGAAAATGCACTGGTTGCTTTCGATGGCGGCGAATTGGCCTACTTGGTTCGCAGGTTCGATGTCCAGCTTAATGGGGTTCGTTTGCTGCAAGAAGATTTCGCGCAAGTTGCCAAGAGATCCGCGGAAACGCACGGGGAAAACTACAAATGCGATTTTTCCTATGAAGAGATCGGCGAGCTGATTCGCAAACACGTCGCCGCTTATCCGGTGGAAATGGAGAGGTTCTTTCACCTGGTTGTGTTCAATTACTTCGTCCACAACGGTGATGCCCACCTCAAAAACTTTTCGCTCATCCGGAATGATCATTACGGGGATTACACCTTAACCCCTGCGTATGACTTGCTGAACACTCGGCTCCACGTGCCGAACGAAACGCGAACCGCATTGAATCTGTTCCGAGATGATGAGTTCGAGACAGACAGTTTCAAGGCCAATGCCTTTTATGCTTTCGATGACTTTCGCGAGTTGGCCTTACGCCTGGGACTACGCGAAACGCGATTTAGGCGAATCATGCAAGCCTTCATCGACGGAGAAAGTGCGGTCTTTTCGCTGATCGATCGGTCGGGCCTACCGGAGGAATGCAAGCAGTTGTATAAAGAGCATGCTGCGCGATTCGATCAAGGTACTCGCGCTTCAGGCCTTCCCTGCTTGCCGGAATTCACCGTACCGGAACTAGAAGGCGGAAGCCCAAGTAGCTGCCGCGATCCGACGGGAGGTCGAAGTCGCGGGCCGCTGACCGGAAAAACTGCGGAGCAAAGCCGAGCCAATTGTCGCCTCGGTTCACCCGGTAAGAGGTCGAACTTGTGAAGAAGTTTTCACACCACTGAGAGACGTTCCCCTGCATGTCATACAGCCCCCAGGCATTCGGCTTCTTCTCGCCGACGCCATGCGTCTTGGACTCCGAGTTCTTGCTGTACCATGCGTACTCCCCCAGTTTCGTATCGTCCTCACCAAAGAAAAACCGGGTCGTGCTTCCTGCTCTACAGGCATATTCCCATTGCTCTTCAGTTGGCAAGCGGTAGCCCGTGCTATTGTCCAAAACCTTCACCGATGCTTTCTTGATTGATTGATCGCCGTTGCGCTCGATATCGCTCAGTTCATATGCGGCAGTCCTGCCGTCCAGTGCGCCCAACTTATTGCAGAATTCCACGGCATCGTACCAGCTTACCTGTTCGACCGGATGATCGCCGCTGCCGCCGTTACTTTTGACAAACTTCGACGGGTTCCGGCCCATTACCTTCTCGTATTGAGCTTGCGTTACCGTATAAACACCCAGGTAAAAATCGGCCCTCAACGTCACTTTGTATCGAAACTCATAACTTTCTCGACCCACTTCCTCTTTGGGTGATCCCATCAAGAAAGTCTTGTCCTTGGCTTTGATCAACTTCATCTTCAGCGTTGGAAGCGTTTTCGAAGTAAGCTGGTCTTCGAGATCCTGCCGGAGTGCGGTCGGCAACGCCGCCACAAACCAGATGTTGCGATAATAGACCGGATTGCCGTGGTTTTGAAGCTGAATGCCCGCAGGCTGGATCGGGCCTTTCTTGATGACGTAGTTTTCGTGAATCAGCACCCCGTTGTGATAGACGGTCGCCACCACATTCCCATCCAGTTCCTTGAGCTCGACATCGTATGTTTGCCAGGACAGCGGCGGAAAGCACATATTTACGGCAGGGGCCTGCTTGCTGTAGAACCCGCCGCATTCATTATTTTCACCCTTCAATCCAAAACTATCGAGAACCTGAATCTCGGTCCCTTGAATGAAAACGCCGCTGTTGCCGCGTCCCTGTCCGCGCGCTTTGGGTTGATACGGAGTGCGAAATTCGATGTGCAGTTTCCCGGTCCCGATACTCTTGACGCTGTTGATCCCATTGTTGAGCAGATTCTCTTCGACGATTTTCCCACCTTTCCACTCGTCCGCACTCTTGCCGTCAAAAAGAATCATCGCCCCTTCGGGTGCTTTCTCGCCGAGGGTTTTGCTCTTCCGTTCCACTTTCTTGAGCGTAAATTCTCCTCCATCCGGATTCTTCCCCTTGATCGCGCCGGAAGCGATTTCACCGCTCCAGTCCTTCTCGGTTAATGTTGCTTTCTCGCCGTCGAGTTTGGCAGAGACTTTTGTACGGGTCTTGGTATCCCAGCCGGCTCCCGGCAAGCCGCCGGCGAGGAAATAAACATCGAACTTGTCGCTGCCCAGGGCAACGATCTGGACACCAATCTTTTTTCCGGAAAGTTCACCCTCGTATTCACCTTGGATGGCAAAATCAGGGCCGGCCTCGGCTGCGATCGTGAAGACGTCCTTGGATTTGGGTGGATTCTTTTTCTCCTGGGCAGAACCCGTGGAAAGCACCAGAAAGAACAGCGCGGTAAGCGGGGCCGGGATAACGGAGAGTTTCATGGACTGGCTCGAATTTAGGGAAAAGAAGTTTTTGGAGGGTTGCTAGCAGTGTCGGTATTCTATGCGATTTACTTTCTCAACAATACATCGCTGGATAAGCGGCTTGCAAGAGAATTGCCGTTTAGCACATCTGCCGTCGTGCGATTTGCAATCCCAAATGGCAGTTTGCAATGCCGGTAAATGGCTTGCCGGCGGAGTGGATTCCGCAAGTGCTGTCCCCGCAAAGAGAATGCGTTGGCCCACCGTCATGGCACGGCAAATGCATTACACTCACCTCCCAACAGGTCGCCCAAAACGGCAAAGGGTCGTGGCTCAACCCAGGGGTTTAGTTCGGATCCCGACCACCGCTGAATGAACTTGGATCGACTTGCTATGACTATCCACCTGCTAATTCCCACCGACGTCTTCCAGCGTCTCTTCGTCACCAGCGGCGTCTGGTAACAACTCCAGTTCCTTTCTCGTCAGCAACTGCTGCAAGAACAGCTCGCGCGACCTTCGGAATTCCCTTGCACGTCGGCATCATGCCGGGTCTCGGGATTTCATCGCCTGCGTTAGACATTGCGCCGCGAGCATTCGGACCACGCTTGTTTCTCTTCACCAATCCAAGGGGGATGACTGTGTGCAAAGGCTACTTTTTGCTGGGAGCTGTTTCCCTATTCGCACCCTGTCTGAGCGGTTGCGGCAATTCGAACGCACTTTATCCGGTGCGCGGCAAGGTGCTGTGTAAAGGCGAGCCCGCAGTCGGTGCCGTGGTCTATTTTCATCGGACAAGCGCTGCCGACTCGTTCAATCAACTGATAGCGCAAGGGGTCGTTCAACAAGACGGCACTTTCGAGCTTGCCTGCGCATCCGGGAAAGGAGCTGTCCCCGGCGACTACGCAGTGCTGATCGAGTGGAAAGTCGGGGCCGGCCAGACACCCGGCCGGAGTCCTGGAATCGCCGCCCCGGATCGCTTCGAGGGGAAATATCTCGACCGGGAAAACCCGCAGTTTCAGGTCCTGGTCAAGCCCAAGAAAAATCAATTGCCGGCGTTTGACCTCCCATAAATGGAAGAGACTACTCGCGGCACCCAATCCATTAACCTTCATCCGTCCATCGCCCATTGCCAAGGAGAACCTACATGCATAGCCATCGCAAGAGCCGGAAAGCCTTTACATTGATTGAGCTATTGGTGGTCATCGCGATCATCGCCATCCTGGTCGGCCTGCTTCTGCCAGCTGTTCAGAAAGTCCGAGAGGCCGCGGCACGCGCCAGTTGTCAGAATAACCTGAAACAAATCGGACTGGCCATTCACAACTACGAAAGTGCCTATGGCATGTTCCCAGCTGCCTACACGTTGCTGCCAACCCCCGATCCCGACCCCAACGCCCATTTCGCCGGACCGCGCGTCGGTTTGTCGCTGCATTCCAACCTGCTTCCTTTTTTAGAGCAGATGGCGATTTACAATTTGCTGAATCCGAACTTGTCGGAGTTCGACACGGCCAACATCCCCCCCGTCGGCCCACACTCGGGGAATAACCCCGCCTATGCCTCCGTGGTCAAAACTTACCTCTGCCGAGCAAATCCGACTCCGTCAACTCTGGGCTACTACAACGCCTGCTGGGGGCCGTACGGCAACGGCGGTGGGGATACCTGCTTTACCGGTGCCGGCAACACCGGTACGCCCGTAGCAAATTTGAATCCTCCTCCCAATCAGATCTGGGCACGGAGCGATTACTTCCCGATCGCGGGCATTTTTCCCCAGTTGATCTCATTGCTTGGCCTGTCGGCCCAATACCCCTACGACACGACGATGTCGGGAACGATCAACGACCCTTCCAAGCCCAATGGTGGGCCGGTCGCGGTGGTAAACATCACGGATGGTACCTCCAACACCATGATCATGTCGGAAAGCGGCGGCAAGCCGGTCGGGTACAATGCCCTGCGCCAAATCTACAACTCGGAAATCGACGGCTTGCCGGTTGATGGCAGCATCGAACCGGTCAGCAGCGCCGGCGGTGCCTGGGGAGACATGTTTTGCTATTCCTCGCTGGCAGGCGCACAGTGCAATAACAGCGGTCAGCGCCTTGGGCCGTGCATGATCAACTACACGAGCAATAACGAGATTTATTCCTGGCACACCAATGGAGCCAATGCCCTATTCGGCGACGGCTCAGTCCATTTCCTGACGCAAACCACTGCCCCTCCGCTCATCGTTGCACTGGTGACCAGAAATGGAGGCGAAGTTCTGGTCGATATCGACTATTGATTCGATGCAAATATGAAACGAAGACATCTCGTTTATGCCGGTGGATTGCTGGGCACTGCCATCGTCTTTATGACGACGCTGACAGGTGGGCTCGACGCGCCCCGCACAGTCAATGTCGAGTTGTCGGATGAGGCCGATGACGATGACGGCAATGGCTTTGAACCCTCTTCTCTGCCCTACGAGCAGGCCGTGAGCCCGCTGGTTTCCCGATATTGTCTCGAATGTCATGGTCGCGACCGGGCCGGCGGCGGCATTATTTTGGAAGGGCTTGGAGCCGAGCCGTCGAATCGTGACTTGTTGCTGTGGCGGAAAGCGGCGCAGGCAATGCGATCCGGCATCATGCCTCCTTCCGACAGGCCCCAGCCTAGCGCTGAAAATCGGAATGCTTTCAGCTCCTGGCTGGCCGGCGCTGAATTTCGAGCAAACTGCACTGGCTCGGCCAAGCCGGGCCGAATCCCTCTTCGACGGCTCAACCGGGCCGAGTACAACAACACGATCCGCGATCTCACCGGCCTCGACATCCGACCGGCAGATGATTTTCCCGCCGATGACGTTGGTTACGGCTTCGACAACATCGGCGACGTGCTGGCGATTTCACCTCTTTTGACCGAACGCTATGTTGAAGCTGCCGAAAAAATCGTCGATCGCCTGTTTGCAGCGCCGGACGCTCGCAATCGACTTATGAATCCGCCCCCTTACGACTCATTGCCCTACGGGCTGCGCGGGCTTCTGCCGGTGCGCGACGAGGATCGCAAGACGCTGCACATCTCACAGACTCCTGCCGATCCAGCCCAGCAGGAACACAATCGTGCCGGCAACATCATTCGCGCCTTCGCCGATCGCGCCTATCGCAGACCGATCCGTTACGACGAGCTGAATCGGCTTGCCCGCTTTGTGGAAGCTTCGCTGAAGGAAGGCGCAGGCATCGAACCAGGACTCAAGCTGGCCCTCCAAGCCGTTCTGGCGTCGCCGCACTTCTTGTTTCAAGTTGAGGGCTGGACTGCGCCCGCAAACATCGGCGTGACGCAAGCCAATCGCGATTTCGAACTGGCCGGCAGGCTGTCTTATTTTCTGTGGAGCAGCATGCCCGACGACACGCTCTATCAACTGGCCGCTTTCGGAAAACTGCACGAACCTCCTACGTTGCGAGCCCAAGCCCGGAGAATGCTTCGAGATCCGCGAGCGCAGGCTCTTGTAGACAATTTCTTTGCCCAGTGGCTCCACTTGCGCAACCTCAACGAATCCAGCCCGGACCCGGTTCGTTTCCCCGACTTCGATGAAGAACTACGGATGGCGATGAGACGAGAAACCGAACTGTTCTGCATGCACATCGTTCACGAGGATCGCGACATTCTGGAATTCCTCGACTCCGACTACACCTTCGTCAACGCCAGGCTGGCACGCCACTACGGTATCGCTGGGGTACAAGGAGATGATTTCCAGCGAATCGGTCTGGCCGGCACAAATCGCGGCGGCTTGTTGACCCAGGCCAGCATCCTGACGGTGACATCCAATCCTACACGGACATCGCCCGTCAAGCGCGGGCGCTGGATCATGGAGAACCTGCTGGCCGCACCCATTCCATCGCCACCGCCGGGCGTCGATGACTTGGCCAAGGCAGGATCTCACGACGGCACGCTTCGGCACAGGCTTGAACGGCACAGGACCGACGCCAAATGCGCTTCCTGTCACGAGCAAATGGACCCGCTGGGGTTTGGGCTGGAGAATTTCGATGCGGTGGGATCCTGGCGCACTCACGACGAGGGGCAAGCGATCGTCGCGTCGGGAACACTGGCCGGCAATGCATTTGCAGGACCGGCGGAACTGCGGAGAGCGCTTCGCACGCGCGGCGACGAGTTCGCTCGCTGTCTGAGTGAAAAGCTGCTTACCTATGCGCTGAGTCGTGGACTGGTTCCTTCCGACCAGTGCGCCGTCGAGGCGATCGTCCGACGGCTCAACCGCAATCGCAATCGGTTTTCGAGCTTGATCGTTGGGATCGTTCTGAGCGAACCCTTTTGCTCTCGCCCTTGATTCGCTAACTCGGCCCGTAGCGGCGGCTTCTAGCCGCCGTGCCAGACGGCGGCTAGAAGCCGCCGCTACCTGTTGATGGGGAGCCCAAGATGAAGCACAAGCCTGTCTCACGCCGAACTGCCCTGCGCGGCCTCGGGACGATCGTTGCCTTGCCGATGTTGGAAGCGATGCTGCGCTCACGCGAAACCATCGTCGCCGACGGCCCGCCGCGAATGGCCTTTGTCTATGCGCCCAACGGCAAGCACATGGCAGCTTGGACTCCCAAGAAGGAAGGAAAGGACTTTGAGCTTTCTTGCATATTGGAACCGCTCCGGGCGGTGCAAAAGGATCTGCTCGTCCTATCGGGATTGTCGCTGCGGAAGGCGGATGCCAATGGCGATGGGCCCGGCGATCACGCGCGAGCCATGGCGACATTCTTGACCGGCCGACAGGCGCAAGACCGATGGTGCCGACCTGCGAGCCGGCATCTCCGCGGACCAGGTCGCTGCTGCCGGGATTGGACGTGCGACCCGCTTTGGCTCGCTCGAATTGGGCTGCGAAGGGGGCCGCAACGGCGGCAGTTGCGATCACGGCTATAGCTGTGCGTATCAGACCAATCTCTCGTGGCGGTCGGAAACGACACCGGTCGGCAAAGAGATTGATCCGCGCCTCGTCTTTGAACGTCTTTTTGGCGCAACTGCACTCGGAAAGTCAGAACGCCAATCGTCTCGCCGCGAGCGCGATCGCAGGAGCGTCCTCGATTTCGTGGCGGAAGACATCAAGAGCCTGACGAACCGAGTCGGTTCGGCGGATCGGCGCAAGCTCGACGAATACTTGACCGGGGTGCGCGAACTGGAACAGCGCATTGTGCGGGCGCAACCGGTGGCCGAGGTCGGGCAAGCGCGGATGGTTCGGCCAACGGGCATCCCGCAGGATTTTCGAGAACATGCCCGCCTCATGGCCGATCTGCTGGTCTTGGCCTTCCGGGCCGATCTGACTCGAATCGCCACCTTCGTGCTCGCCAACGACGGCAGCAACCGCAGCTACCGCGAGATCGGCGTGTCCGACGGCCACCACGATCTTTCGCACCACGGAGGAGACCCGAAAAAACAGGAGAAGCTCGAAAAGATTAACCGCTGCCACGTCGAGCAATTCGCCTATCTGCTCGAACAATTGAAGCGGATCAAGGAGGGCGAAGGAACTCTGCTCGACCGCTGCATGATCGTCTACGGAAGCGGCATCGCCGACGGCGACCGGCACAACCACGACAGCTTGCCGATACTTCTCGCAGGCCGAGGGAACGGCACGCTCAATCCGGGACGACATCTTCGCTGCCCGCAAGACACACCTCTTACCAATCTCTACGTCGCGCTCTTGCAACGAATGGGAACCCCCGTCAAATCGTTTGGCGACAGCACAGGCGCATTGGATGGACTCGACGACGTTTCCCAGAGACGATGAGCCGATCTGGAATTCCTTCATTGCTCGCTCGTTAATCGATGGTAGAATTGGGAAAGTCGCAAACTCCTCAAGGTAAGCGCCAATGAGTTGGGGCAATATCACTTCACCGCTCGATCTGAATGAGCCGGTCAACCCGAACGATCCGTTCGCGCTCGGCTGGCGTGACGTGAAGAAGATCGAGGCGGATGGCTCCGAGTCGATGATCAAAACGCCATTGACCCTCGAAGATATCCTTCATCCCCAGGAAGAGGATTTTCGCGTGCTGAGCGACCCACACACTGAAGACATTTATTATTTGCGCGGTGCTTTTCGCATCGCCTTGAGCGCTACCCCGAATGCCATTGTTCTCAACGATTGCCGAATCGCCTGGGATCGCGAGGGCGAGTTCGGCCACGGGCCGGATTGCGCGGTGATTTTCAACGTGCGCCGAGTGGAGCGCTGGAGCACGATCAACGTCATTCTCGAAGGTACCCGGCCCGCGCTAATCGTCGAAGTCACCTCACCCAGCACGCGCTCGACCGATCTGGTGAACAAGGTTCGCGAGTATGCGGAACAGCGAGTGCCCCATTATGTTATCGCCGACGCCAGAGAGACGGAAGATAGCCGGCGAGTTTCCCTGATCGATTACCACCTCCACCCGGACGAGCCGGGCTATTTTTCATTACCGCCCAACGAGGATGGGCGAGTTTGGTTACCGGAAGTCAATCTTTGGCTCGGCAGCGAAGACGGCAAACTCGTTTGTTACAACCCGAACGGAGAACGATTGAAAACAATCGTGGAAGAGCACGAGGCTCGAGTGAAGGCTGAGAAACAAGCGGAGAAGGAACGCCGAGCCAAAAGTGAGGCGGAGAGACGAGCAGCAGAAGAACGGAAGGCGCTGGAAGCCAGGATCAAGGAATTGGAAGAGCAAGTACGTCGGGGAGAAATCAAAAAAGGACGGAACTGACATGGGAAGTGACAGGCTTGAAGTCGGTATGGGCTCAAGCATATCCGAGTGCGATCCGTGAAGGAATTGCGACAAATTGGCTATATCTGAACGCGGAGGACGAAGTACGATGAACGGGGCAATTAGCTTGCTGGTCTGTAGCCTCGCGGTCGCCGCCGACCCGACGCCCAACGTCGTGACGGTCAAGGTTGAACCCACCGAGTTGACGCTGTCCCACCCGCGTTTCGGACAGCGGTTGTTGGTGACAGGGCTGGACAATGGCGGACGATCCGTCGACTTGACGGCCGAAGTTCAGTGGTCGGCGCGGGAAAAGAGCGTGGCCGACGTGCAGAACGGTCGGATTGTGCCGCGCGGCAACGGAGACACTGTGGTCAGCGCCCTGGTGGCGGGAAAGCAGCTGGAGGTTCCGGTACACGTGACCGACTTCAAGAGCAACCCACCGATCAGTCTGAGGCTGGAACTCGAACCGATGCATGACGAAGGCCGGCTGTAACGCAGGCACCTGCCACGGGGCCCAGTATGGCAAAGGCGGATTCAAACTTTCGCTGTTCGGCGGCGATCCGAATGCCGATTACACCGTCCTGGCGCGCGATGCCCTGGGTCGGCGCATCAACGTCGCTCGAACCGTCGGCAAGCCTGCTCCTCATGAAGCCGAGCGCCCAGCTAGGCCACGAAGGCGGAAATCGCCTGCCTGTGGGCTCGCGGGAGTACGAGGTCTTCCAGTCGCTGGATCGCCGATGGCTGCCCCAATGATGATGAACAGAAGGCACCCCAGGTCGTTGGCCTGGAAGTGCTGCCGGGCGAACGCATTTTTAGCCGGGCAAACTGCCGGCAGAACCTGGCTCGCGATCGCCACCCTGTCCGATGGTTCAAAACGCGATGTGACGCCCGACGCCCGGTTCGATTCCAATACCCAAAGTATCGTTGCGGTCGATCGGAGACGGGCTGGCGACCACGCTGGATCGAGGCGAAGGTGTAGTCATGGTCCGTTACCTGGGCCATGCGGCGGTGGCGCGAGTTCTGGTCGTGCCGGACGATGCGGCGTTCACCTGGCCGAACCCGCCGGTCCATAACTTTATCGACAAACTGGTGGATGCAAAGCTCAAGAAGATGCGTTACGTACCGTCGCCCCTGTGCAGCGACGAGGAGTTTATTCGCCGAGCCAGCATCGACGCCATCGGTACTCTTCCGACACCCGAGGAAGTGAACGCTTTCCTTGCGGATCGTACGCCCACTCGCGAAAAACGGGGCAAGTACATCGACCACCTGTTAAACCGGCCCGAATTCGCCGACTACTGGACGCAACAATGGGACGACTGGCTTCATAATCACGGCCGGTATGGCTCCATCAAACCGATGTTGACCCTGCGCAACTGGGTCCACGCCGGCGCTGCGCAGCAATAAGCCGATGGACCAGTTTGCCGCCGAACTGATCACCAGCCGGGGCAATACCTACCGCGAAGGGCCGGCCAACTTCTATCGCCTGCACAAAGGGCCGGAGAACTTGACCGAGGCCTTTGCAGGCATTTTCCTCGGGGTCCGCCTGGAATGTGCCAAGTGCCACCAGCATCCCTTCGAGAAGTGGACGCAGGATGATTACTACGGCCTGGCTGCCTACTTTGCCCGCGTTCAGAAGAAGATCGGCTGGGAATACGGCTCCGCGCGGGGCATTTATAGCGTCGATTACGAGATCTACCTGAATCAGTTCGGCGGCGAAGTATTCCACCCGCGGACCCGCAAGCTCATGGTGGCCACGCCGCTCGGTGCAAGCCAGCCATCCGACGATCCGGTTGACCGCCGAAAAGCGCTGGCGCGATGGTTGACCGACTCGTCGAACCCGCTCTTCTCCCGGAACCTGGTAAACCGTCACTGGGCACACTTCCTGGGCCGGGGCCTGGTGGAACCGGTGGACGACATGCGCGACACCAATCCACCGACGAACCCGGAATTGCTTGACGCTCTCGCCCAGGATCTGATCGCTCACGGTTACGACCTGCGTCGGCTGTTTCGCACCATCATGGAATCGCGGACCTATCAACTTTCCAGTCGGCCCGTTTCCGGCAACACTGCCGATACCACCTATTACAGCCATTTCTACACCCGCCGTTTGCACCCTGAGCCGTTGCTGGATGCCATTTGCGCGGTGACGGGCGTGGCTGAGAAATTCCCGGAAACGCCTGCCGGGACCAAGGCGATTGCCATACCGGCCGTGATGTCCGCTGATGTGAAAAGCTACTTCCTCGACGTATTCGGCCGGCCGGAACGAACCTTCGACAAATGCGAGTGCCAGCGCACCACCCAGCCGAACTTGGCCCAGGTCCTTCATCTGATCAATGGCGAGTGGCTCAACGCAAAAGTGTCGGACCCGACGGGCCGGCTCGCGGTTTTGCTCAAAGGCGGCAAAACGGATCAGCAGATTATCGTAACCTGCTACCAGGCGGCGTTCGGCCGGCAACCAACAGCAGACGAACAGAACGCAGCAGCCCAAATGATCAAGCTCGCGCCGACGCGCAAAGAAGGTCTCGAAGACGTACTTTGGGCGCTTTGCAACTGCAAGGAATTCCTGTTTAACCACTGAGGTAGCGGGATCTTTCGTCCTTATACCTTTTGCTGCGTCCAGTGTGCAAACGGATTGCTCTTCTTACAAACAGGAACTGGAAGACCATCAAGGTTTTGCACGCCGTTCTGTCGCAAACATCGATCAGGGAATATGTTGCGACAAGGCTATCATTCGCAAGGCACTTCCGGCACGCAGAATGCATTGACTACCATCGCCAATGGTTGGCCCCTTAAAGTGAGTTTCCCATCCACCTTTCATGGAGGAAAGAATATATGAATGACGACCTGATGCCTGATCCCTGGATCGATACTTGGATCGACCTTGGCGGCGAGGGCTGAGCTTGCGCCTTTCAGGAGCCGGGTTTGGGAAATCCAGACCCGGCGAAGGCTTGCCGGTGGTTGGTGAATTAACCGTGCGTTCCTGTGCGAAGTTCTTCAAATGTCGAGGATGACACTGTTGGAATGTGATTTTCAAGCAACCAAAATAAGCGCTCAACGACCGAGTCCAGGTCGGGTGTGGCAAAATTTCCTGGCGCATTTTGAGTAGTTTGGTCAAGATAGGTAAAAGGTGTGTTGAGCGGAAGGAATTGAGCACCATGACCAGGATCCTATCATGCAGCCAGAACCGAAGTTTTCCCGCGAAGCGTACATTGAATCAATGCGACAACGGGTCGAAGAAATCCTTGGAAAGGTGGCGGATGCAGTCAACGACGCGACGCGAGGCCACATCATTTCGGGAAGTGAGGAGCAAGTTCGCGACCTGTTCGCAAAGCTGAGATGTGAGGCATTCGAGCGAGCAGCCCAGATGCGGATCGATGCGGCGGAAGCCGCTTTTCCCCCCTCCGCAGGATGCGAAGACCGGAAAGAGCAAGCGAAATAAAGGACGGCAGGAGTACAGCATTCTGACGATCAACGGCCGCATCCGACTGTGGCGGCGGCGCTGGCATTCGCCGGACGAAGGCACAACGACACCGCTGGACGCTTGGGTCGATGCGGTCGAAGCGACCATCAGCCTGGGCGTGCGCGAGATGGCCTGTCGGCTCAACCGTGATGGCAGGAGCTTCGACAAGTCAGCCGACAACTTGGGTCGTACGGCTCAAGTGCAGATCAGCGGCGAATCATTCCGGTGCCTAGTGGAGACGGAGGGGGCGCAGATCGCGCGAGCGCAGAAGGAGGGAAAGTTACCCGTCAATTGGTCGGCCAGCGATTGCAAAACGGAAGCGGCCGGTACGCGGGTTTACTTCGGCAGCGATGGGGTGATGGTGCCCCAGGTGACGGACGTCGAGAAAAAGAAACGGCGTGAGAAGACCAAGGCAAAGCGTCGGCGTCGCGGCAAGAAGGCAAAGCCTCTGCCGCCTCGAAAAGTCGGCACGGACCAGAAATACAAGGAATTCAAGATCGTAGCCTTCTACGACGAAACGCAAGACCATCGCTTGGTGTCGGGGACCAAAGGCGACCACCAAGTAGCGGGACGCCTGATGCGTCGAGAAGCAGACCGCATTCATTTGGATGAAGCGGACGAGAAGATCGGCAATGTCGACGGCGCGCCGTGGATCCGCAATCAAGTCGAGCGACAGAATCTGAATCTGGATGCGCTGGGTCTGGATTTCTATCACCTGAGCGAGCGCGTTCACAAAACGCGGCGGGAAATCTACGGTGATGGGGACGAAACGGGAAAGAAATGGGCGGTGGACCTGCTCCATTTGTTCAAGCACGAAGGCTACAAGCCTGCTTGGGAGTCGCTCCTACAATGGCGCGTCGGCCTCAAACGAGGCCAGCGTGCGCACGCCGACGAGTTGCTCTTTTACGTGAGCGAGCGGTCGGACATGATCCGCTATCCCGAATTCATCGCCAAGGGGTGGCAGATTGGCAGCGGCCCAACGGAAGCGACCTGCAGAACACTTACGGAACGTGTGAAAGGCCCAGGAATGCGCTGGGATCCGCCGAACGCCGAGGCCATCATGGGGATCGAATCGCTTTCACAGAGTGACCAATGGAAGGTCTACTGGGAAAGTCATTTGCCCTCAAAGGGTTAGGTATGCCAGGAAATTTTGCCACACCCGTCCAGGTCGGGAAAGGTTTCGTCCGCTCCTTCAGCATAAGCAATCACATAGAATAGATTATTGCGCACTGTGCGTCGATCGCCATTACTCGCCTTCGGATCATGATGACCCCAACTCCTATTCAACTGCGTTTTGAGGGCGGCACCCTTGCGCTGAGCGGCGGCACAGAGGAGCAACTCGCCAACCTTCCGGGCGTTGCTTTCGACCCCCGTACTCACAGCGTTCGCGCTGAAGCAAGGTTTTATCGTGCCATCGTCGAATCGCTCCGCGCCGGGAAGATCACCTACCAGGACGATGCGCGTTCCTATCAAATCTCTGAATGGAGACTCAAGAGTCAGCGCGATCCCTATCCGCATCAGACCGAAGCCGTTGATACATGGTGGAAGAATCGAGCTCGCGGCGTCGTTGTCCTGCCGACGGGAACCGGAAAGACTTTCGTGGCAATTCTTGCCATTCAGAAAGCGGGTCGGCCCGCAATCGTGGTTACGCCGACCATCGATCTTCTCAATCAGTGGTATTCGGAACTGGTCAACTATTTCGGCGAGCCGGTTGGATTGATCGGCGGCGGGCACTACGACATTCACCCTCTCACCGTCACAACCTATGACTCGGCCTATATCCATCTCGATCGCTGGGGCAATCGATTCGGCTTGTTGATCTTCGATGAATGCCACCATCTTCCAGGCCCAACCTATACGCTGGCCGCAACGGGGAGTATCGCGCCGTATCGCCTTGGCCTGACTGCCACGCCGGAACGGGCCGATGGTCAGGAGGCGGCGTATCCCGAACTCATTGGGCCGATCGTCTATCGACGCGAAATCAAGGAACTCTCCGGCGACTTCCTCGCGGAATACAAGACCGAACGCATTTACGTTTCGCTGTCGGAACAGGAGCAGGACCGCTATGTTAAGGCGCGCGAGCTATATCGCAAGTTCATTCTGGATAACAACATTTCGATGAGCGGACCCAACGGCTGGCAACGCTTCATCTTTGAAGCGAGTCGATCCAAGGAAGGCTGGGAAGCCTATCAGGCCTACCGCGAACAAAAACGACTCGAACGCGCAGCCGAGTCGAAGCTCCAGAAACTTCAGGAATTGCTCGAAAAACATCGACTGGATCGCACCCTTATCTTCACTGCCGATAATGCAACGGTCTATCAGATCGCCCGTCAATTTCTGGTGCCGGCGATCACCCACCAGACCAAGACGCGCGAACGCAAACAGATTCTCGAACGCTTCCACAGCGGCGAATATCCGATCGTCGTTACCAGTCAGGTTCTCAATGAAGGTGTGGATGTGCCCTCTGCGAACGTCGGCATTGTGCTCTCAGGCACGGGTACGATCCGCGAGAACGTCCAACGACTGGGCCGGCTCCTGCGCAAGCAGGCGGAAAAGCAGGCGATTTTGTATGAGATCGTCGCGCGCGGCACGACGGAAGAATTCACCAGCGAGCGCCGCAGGCAGCATCATGCTTTCCGGTGATTTCGAGCATGTTCGAGATTAATTCGACAAGATCTGCGGCGAAGATTCTTCCTCATCGTTTGCCGCTCCGCGGCGAACGTCTTTTCTTGCCGCTCCGCGGCTTAACCTTCCTGGGTCGGCGGCTTCCCCGCAGGATGCAAGCGTTCCGAAGGTGGTAGCGCAAAGCCGCGGAGCGGCAAGAAAAGACGTTCGCCGCGGAGCGGCAAACGATAGGGGAAGGCTCAGTGCGGCACGCACTGAGACAAGAACTTCAAGCTATCCGACTACCAGTTTTTATCGACTTCAATCAAAGCGGGCAGGCCTGCGTAATTTCTTGCACTGCTGTATCGCCAGTGGATCGGATCGGAAATATAGCCTCTCTTGACAGGGTTGTAATGAATGTATTCCAGTTTTTGTCGCAATCGTTCTTCAGTTTCAAGCAATTCTGGATGACTTCCTTGTTGCCAGACCTGGTAATTCCGATCCATTCGTCCGACTTCCTTGTTCGCTTGCAGTTGTTTGAGCAAACTGATCTCTTGATCCGCAAGAAGCGTGTCGATTATTTTTCTCGCTGTGTACGACTTGAAGTCACCGGAATCCCGTGAAGGATCTTCAAACCCAGCAATGAAATGAATATGGTTTTCAAGAAATACATATCCAATCAGCGACATGCTGCGTTCTCGTTGCAGGTATCGTAATGAATCGAAAAGAATATCAACGACTTTCGGTCGGGTAAAGACGGGCAACCAGCCAACGACCGTACAAGTCAAGAAATAGGGAAACCGATTGTCAAAAAATCGCCACCGGTCTCGAGACATGGCTTCTACCTTATTTTGGTGATGGGCACGCTTTTTATCAGGAGAAGTTGTAGCCTGGAGCCGGAACAGGGCAATGTTTCGCGCTTGCAATTTTTTTCACTCGGGGATCGTGGACTAAAGACCGAAGGATCGAAAAAATCGCAGATCCCCCCATCGTTTGCCGCTCTGCGGCGAACGTCTTTTCCTGCCGCTCCGCGGCTTAAATCTACCTGGGCCGGTGACTTCCTCAGAGGATGCAAGGACTCTGAAGATGGTAGCGCAAAGCCGCGGAGCGGCAAGACAAGACTTTCGCCGCAGAGCGGCAAACGATGAGGTTCGATCGAGGTAGCGAGCCTATCTCAAAAGAACGCGATACCTACCTTCAGCATGTGCCTGCTTGGATTTCTTCACCATCTTTTTGTCTGGAAGCATCCAGCGCTTTATGAACTTCGCTTTGACTCGGGCCAGTTCGTTTTGGGAAATCAAAAGGTCGGTGAGTCCACTCGGCGAATTCCGTGAGATTGTCTAGTCTAGGCGGAGACACGAATGGAAGCCGATGTCGTAGCCGCGGTCACTTGGCAAGTACCTGATACGGAAGGCCGAGCGACAGTTCAGGGCGGGATCGCCCCACGAACCGCCACGAAGAACATGACGCTCTTCTTGTTGCCTTACTGTTTGAATCGGATCTTTCGGGCTTTTCAAGTCCGAGTACTTGCCAAAATAATCCTCACACCATGCCCAGACATTGCCGTGCATGTCATACAAACCAAAACTATTCGGCTTATATTTCGCGCTGCCTACTGGAGTGGTTTTTTCCAGGTAATTCCCTTTGCCCATACCGTACGGTATAGTCCCTTTGCAATTCGCCTTATCTCCGTTCAACTTGTCGCCGAAGTAAAAAGCAGTATGGGTTCCGGCTCGACATGCATATTCCCATTGGGCTTCCGTTGGCAAATGCAGTTGATATCCTTTGTCTTTTAATCCCGCCGGGAGTTTGACCTTCTCGTCGGCAGACTTCAACCAGAGTTGAGCATCATCCCAACTGACGTTCTCGACCGGAAGTTTAGGAACTTGGAATTTGCTTGAAATCGTGAAACCCAATGCCTGGTACTGGGCCTGCGACAGCTCAGTTTTCGCCAGATAGTACGGCTTGGTTAGCTCGACTTCGATCTGATTCTCATCCTCCAGAAAGTCGGGCCGCTTGCCATCGAATTGCGTTTTGGTCAGGTACCCTTGCTCTTCCTTTGATGAGCCCATCTTGAACTTGCCGTTGTCCTTCTGCGCCTTCGGATCGATTAGCACCATCGGCATCTTTACCCCTTGCCCCAACTCTAAAGTGATTTGCAGGGGAAGATTTTCGCCACTGGCTTTGGGTCTCCTGCCTCCCCGCACATTAACAATCTTGTCTATTTCAGCAATGCGCTTGTCAACGCGGGCTTTGGTCAATCCTTTGAGATCTGCGTATGCCGCCGTGTACCAGAAGTGTGCTCGTAATTGTAACCCCGTTTGGATGCTTTTATCCGACCCGGCAGCCGGGTTCCACCAGGCATCTGCTAATTCCAGTTGTGTTACCGGTTTGATGCTCGCTTCAAGGTCCATTTTCGCTAATTCTTTGAGTTTCTTGTCGCTGCCCTTCATTAAGTGGGGCAATCCTTGGATCCAATCCCCCTTGTAGAAACATTGGAACTTCCCCACCTCCAAGTTGGCATCGGCATCGTCCGGGTTCGTCTGCAGCGTCGCCTGATCGGTTTTGATCTTGTGGTATTCTTTGCGGATCGTTTCCACTTCTGCCACTCGACCGGCGAGCATGGTTCTCTGCGCCGTCGAACCGGTCTTCGCCACTGCCGACTCGGCAATTTTGAGTAACTTGCCGGCTAATTCGTAATTGTCCGCGGCCAGACATTCCTCGACGCAATTCATGGCGATCTCAAAAATGCTCTTGTGGGTTGCAACCATCGACGATGATTTTTCCAACAAGTCCAGGGCGCTGAATTTCTCGTCCAATGGAATGACCGAAAAACTTTTCACCATTTCATCGATCGCTTTCATCGCGAGCGCCACGTCCCCACCCTGGCATGCCAGAGCGCGTGCTTCGCGCAGAAGAACATATTTTGCAGCAGCGTCATCGTCGGTTTCCGCTGCCTGCGCGAGCAACTTGTTTGACAACGCCACCTGATCGATAGGTCTTTTCTTGGCATAATCCGCTTTGAAGATTTCCTTAATCGTCAATTCGGCCTTCAGCAACGCCGCAGGATTGGGCACATCCTCGACCGCGGGAGTTTTCTTTTCTTGTGCGCAGATTTCGCCGATGAGCCAGAAACCGAGTACGACGGTGGAGATCTTCCAGAGCATGGGATCCTCTTTCCTCAGCACGGATTCAGAGTCAACGGGTCGAAAGAAAGTTAGTCTAAAGGGAAAAACGGAGCGAGGCAAGAAAATTGGAAGCATCAACGTATCAATTACTATTTACCAATGCCCGGGTTCGATCGGTCTTTGGGAACTGGCCAAATGCCTCATTCTCCACCGCACGAAGCATAGAATATACCTTCGAGTCCTCGGCGATGCAGTTTTCCCCATCGTTTGCCGCTCTGCGGCGAACGTCTTTTCTTGCCGCTCCGCGGCTTTGCGCTCCACCAACCGAGCACGCTGGTTTATTGGAGCCAGCCGCCGACCGAGGCGGTTTAAGCCGCGGAGCGGCAAGACAAAAGACGTTCGCCGCGTAGCGGCAAACGATGGGCGTTCGCCGCGGAGCGGCAAACGATGGGGCGCTAACGCTTGAAAAAATCGGTTGCTTTGCTGATGCAGTTTTCGACCCTTTGTCTCCTGTCTTTGCGTTCGCGGTGATTCATGCTTACCGGTAAACTTGTTCGCGTTCGTTATGCCCAAAATCGGCTCATTCCGGTCTACATCGATACGAGTCTCGACACCTGGATCGACGTCGCCGAGCGCTTACTGCTGCTGTTCAGGGGGCTGACAGGATCTACACGCGAAGAGATGGAGGAAGAGATCAAGGAAGCTATCGGCGACCAGCCGACGCAAGTCGTCCACCAGGGACTGGCGAAGTTGCTGGAAGATCGCTGCGAGTTCGAGGTCGATTCTTCATTACCGCCCGATTCCCTGCGCGAGGCCGTCTTCCTCGCGGCAGCAGCGCAGCGCAAGAATGCGCCTTTCGATCGATCGTCCGTGCTGAATGAAGTCTCCCAGACGTTATCGATCACTCTCGAACAGGCAGAACAAGGCCTGTTCGCCGATCTCAAAGCAGAGCAGCGGATCATCCGCTTCGATGATCTCTCCGCCGATCAACTTCTGAGTCGATACAACGTCGCCCTGGCGCAAGCGATTCTCCTGCGATCCACGGGTGTTATCGTCGCCATCCACGGTGAATCCCCAGCTCGCTATCGACAACTCGCACGCTCCATTAAGTTTCATCGACTCATCTGTGAAATCCATTCCAGCGGGCCGGATTCGTATACTCTCAAGCTCGACGGACCCTTGAGCCTGTTCAGCTCGACGCAGAAGTATGGGATGCAGTTATCGGTGTTTTTGCCCACCGTACTTCAATGTCGAAGATTTGAATTGACCGCAGCGGTTCGCTGGGGCACGCAACGCAAAGAAAAGGTCTTCACGCTCAACGCCTCGGATGGGCTTCGCTCCCACCTTGCCGACTACGGCGACTATGTACCCAAGGATTTGCTCATGTTCGCGGCATCATTCCGCGAGAAAGTAACTGACTGGTCGATCTCCAGCGAGGCGGCACTGGTCCCGCTGACCAACGGTTTCTGGACGCCGGACTACGAGTTGACCCACCTGCCCAGCGGCGGCAAAGTCTTGCTGGAGATCCTGGGTTTCTGGCGAAAGACCGATGTGGAGAAACACTATCGCCGCATTCGAAGTGAAGTGAAAGCACCCTTTGTGCTGGCAGTGTCCGAACAATTGAACGTCGATGAGGCAGCCAATGATGATTGGAAAACAAATATCTATCGGTTCAAGAAAACGCCGCTGGTCGACGAGGTTGTGAAGCTAGCACGACAACAGCTCAGATAAGATCAAATGCGTGCTAACCACAGAGGCACAGAGAACACAGAGAAGACAATCCACGGATGAAACACGGATAAATCCAAAAACATGCCATCCGTGTTCAATCCGCGGCTCATCTTGTCTTCTCTGTGTTCTCTGTGCCTCTGTGGTTAGCACGCATTTTGTCTTTTGGATCAATCTCTCACACCCTGTCAAGTCGCTTTTTTCCACCTCGGATAGCTCGGGTTGACAACACCGCTTTGGACTTTCTACGATATTCCCCTTTCTCACTCGCCACCGACGTCCTCTGCCCTGCGCAGAGTTTTGACGCACAAGGACGCGCGCCATGCCAACCATCAACCAACGCCTCCTGCTTCGGCTCATCATCGCAACGATCCTCGTTGTCGCAGGGGTGTTTCTCGTTCACTACTTTCAATCGGATCGCTCCATTGACGCCCTGCGCTGGCAAGCTGAAAATGCCGCCCATGACGGCAAGCTCGACAAGGCCATTCTCTACACCTCTCAGTATCTTGAATTTCGCCCGGACGACCACGAGGCCGCAGTCAAGCTCGGCGACCTGATCCTTCAGCGTTCCCGAGGCCCAAAAGACTTGACGAATGCCATGTTCCTGTTCGAGAAAGTGAGCCGGGAAGCGCCGAGCCGCGAGGATGTCCGGCGAAAACTTGTGGACATCTGCCTTCGGCTGCAACGGCACAGCGATGCCATGATTCACTTGCAGATACTGATGAAAAACCATCCCAATGAGGCTGAATTATGGGAGGATCTGGCGATTTGTCAGACCGCTCTCAATCAATTCGAGGAAGCCCGCAAGTCCTATGAAACGGCGCTGGCCAATGACCCCGCTCGAATCACCTCTTATAGTCAACTGGCGCAACTATTGATTCTGCAAATGAATCTGCGTCCGGAGGGCCAGGCTTTCATCGAGAAAATGGTGAGTCGCAATCCGAAAAACCCGGAAGCGTATCTCGTGCGTGCCCGGTATCTTCGCACCGAAAATCGGAGCGATGATGCTTTGCGCGACGTGGAGCATCTGTTGCTCCTCGATCAGAAAAACGCGGATGGACTGTTGATCTATGCCGAGATCATGCAGGCTCGCGGCGAAATTGCGGCAGCGCGAAAAGCGCTGAACGCTGGAATCGCCGAGCATCCCAAGGACGTTCGCCTCCATCGCGCCATGTCCTGGCTGGAGCTGAACCTCAACAATCTCCCCCTCGCCGTCGCCTGCCTGGAACAGGCTATTGTGCATTTGCCCAACGAAACCGAGCTGCTCACGCCGCTCGCCGACCTGTACGCCCAACAGGGAGAAATCGAAAAGGCCGAGGCTATCATCCAGAAGCTGGAAACGCGACGAGTGGCTCCCCTTCAAATCGCCTATTTGAAAGCCCGTGTGATGATACAACGCGGCAAGTATGCCGACGCCCTGGTGGTCTTCGAACCGTTGCGAACCCAGGCCGTCGGCGCGGCGACGTTCTCAACACAAATCAACTTGCTGATGGCAGTGTGTTACCAAAAAATGGGCGACCGCGAAGCTCAGGAAGAAACCCTGCGCCGGGTCTTGAGCCTGGACAGCACCAATCCGACGGCCCGCCTGCAAATGGGTAACGTGGACATCGCCAATGGCCGACTCGACGAGGCGATCAAGGAATATGCGATCGCCACGAATTCGGGCACAGCCTCTATGAGTGCGCGAATCATGTTGGGCCGGCTGCACGTTGCCAGGGCACGTGTCGGCCAGGCGGATACGCAGGAATGGAACAAGATCATCAAGTATGCCAATGAGCTTTTGGACAAGCACCAGCAATCGGCAGACCCCGTCTTGCTCATGGGCGAAATCTTACTGGCGCAAGCAATATGAAACTGCGAAGAAATTCTTGCGGGAAGAGTGCAGTAAACGACTCAATGATCCGCGCATCTGGGCACTTCGAGCAATGGTGGCCCATGAGGTGGAAGGGTTGTACGCTGCAATTGACGTCCTGGATGAGGCGCAAAGTCTGCTGGGAGATTCGGTCGATCTTCGACTCGCGCCCGGCCTATGGTCCGCCGACTGGCAGGCCGGTCAAAACGAACGTATTCTTGAACTGGGCCGGAATATCGAGAACTTTCCCGACAACGAGCAGCTTCGGCTCCTGGCCAATCTGGGCGAGGTTTGTTCCAATCGCGGGGATCAGAAAGGTGTCAGACACTTTTACCACGAGATAGCGGCCCGGATGCCAAAAGAGTTGCCGATTCGCGTGGTACTCTTCGAGTTCGTCGCCCGCGACAAGGACGAGCCGGCCCTGAATCGGCTTCGCAAGGAAATCGCTCAGCTTCAGCCTGCCGGCAGCGAACTGCTTGCCGTGGCGGAAGCACTGGCCTTTGACACCGATTCGCCGGCGATCCGCAGATTGGCGGATCGAATTCTGAAGTTGTTTCCCGATCGCGCCGATGCCCACTTGCTGGCCGCCAGGCTGGCGGAAAAGGCCAGTGATTTGAAACGGGCGCAACGCCATCACGACTTGGCCGTCGAATTCGACCGCGGCAATCTTCGCTATCTGCAAGCGGAACTGGCTTTTTTCCTGCGGACCAAGCAAGACGCAAAAGCGAATGCGATGATGACCCGAATCTATTACGATCCGCGTGTTTCGCCACCGGCGTATCGATCCTTCATCGAAGTGGGAGCCGGCAACAATGCGGAAAATGTCGAGCGTTGCCTGGTGTGCCTACGGCCTTTACTGAATCGCGATGTGTCCAGTTGTCTGTGGGCTGCTCGATACGCCCAGCGTCACGGCAAGGCGAAAATCGCCGATGAGTTATTGACAAGTGCCCGGTCGCTGGCTCCAAAGCAAGTCGATGTTTGGGTGCTGACTTGTCTGCGCAACGGTAACACCGCGGAACAGATGACCCAGTGGTTGGAGTCAGCTCGAAAAGCCCTTGATGTCCGGGCCTATTATTTGCTTTGCGCAGAGGTTGAGCATTCAGTCCGCAAGTTGATTCCGGACTGGAAGCCGGCGCTCGAGAAACCGGAAGATCAACGAGTGTATGCGCAAGCGTGTCTCAATGCGCTGTCGATTCGTGCCCATCGGCAGCAAGCGCTCGATTACTTGAAGGATTTCGCGAACCGGTCGGCAGATCGGCCGGCCGATGTGGCCTGGGCGACTCGCAACATCGCCATGCTAAACGCTACCGGTGGCACACCCCAACAGCGGCGTGCGGCGATCGCCGATCTGAGAAAGACGGGTGATGAACTGGGATCGATCGAGGAAATGCGTTCTCGCGTCAACGGCCTGGCAGTTGCCTCCCGGCAAATGGCCGGCCTCGAACGACGTGCTGCATTGAACGAGGCGATCGGGCTGCTCAAGCAGATTGTCGAATCCAAGGAGGCGAATCCGCGCGACACGTATCACCTGGGGCAGTTCTATCGTCTCGCAGGCCAGCGCGACAAATATCGAGAGTGCCTTGAGGTGTTGATGCAACGCGATCCGGCGAACCTCTATTATGTGGTGGTCTATGTCGATGACCTGCTCGATAACGGCGAACTGGCGAAAGCCGGGGAGTACAAGGATCGTCTGGTGAAGGCCGCTCACGATCCGCGCGCGGTTTCGACCCTGGCGCGTTTCTACTGTCTAAGTAACGATGCCGGGAAATGTCTGGAAATGGTCAACCGGTTCTTCCAGGCCGCGGAGCCGGGAACGGCGGAAAGCGCGTCTCGACTCCGGCAGTCGGCGAGCACTCTCGATCGACTCGCTCGTCTGGCCAGGAGCAAACGGCTCAACGATTGTTACGGAACACTGGTCAAGGCAGCGCTGGAGAAATACGAGGCCACGATCCGCAACTATCCCGAGGCCGTGGGACCGATGGCAGGCTTGCTCGCCTTCGATGGCAAGACGTCCGAAGCATTTGAGAAATTGAATGTCATGAAAGCAAAGCTCTCGGCAAAACTTCTTACCAGTGCGGGCTTGACCGTGCTCGCCAATGGGGTCGCGACGCCTCGGCAGTTTCAAATGGTCCTGGAGTGGATTGAAGCAGGGTTATTGGAGCAACCCAGTTCAGCTGGGCTGCTGATGAACCTTGCCGGGATTCACGCACTGCGCCGGGATTATCCAGCAGCAGCAGCCGCATACAAAAGACTTCTCGACGTTGAGCCCGATAACATCGTGGCCCTCAACAATCGGGCCTGGATTCTGGCATCGAATACTACTACGGCCGAGGCCGCTCGCAAGCACATCGAGCACGCCATCGAGCTGGCCGGCCCAACGGGCGAGTTGTTGGATACGCGTGCGCGAATTCTGATCACGCAGGGGAACAACACGCTGGCCATCGAGTATTTGAATCAGGCTCTGAATCAATCGCAGTCATCGTTGCTTTACTTCCATCTTGCTCTGGCGCAATCGAACCTTCTTAGGTTCGATGAGGCGATGAAGACATTCAGGCAAGCCCTGAGTCACGGTCTCGATCCACGGGCGATTCATCCGGACGATTCAAAGACCTACCAGGTGATGTTGAAAAATAGCGGCAGTTAATGCCGGCGCTCGCGGCATCTAAAAGGAGATCACCAACTACTTGTTCTCAACGGGCCACTCTTTTAAAGATACCGAAGCGCGCATTACCGAAAACACCTCCGAGCCGACAGCAGATTACTTGCCTATTTGGCACTTCGGTAGAGTTTCTCGGAGTAACTTCAGGCCGGCGTCTGTCACCTTCGTGTTGTGAAGGTCGAGCTCCGTCAGGTTCTTGAGTTCCATTAGTTCCTTTATCCCGGCGTCCGTAATTTTCGTATCCCAAAGGCTCAGGTGAGTAAGGCCCTTGAGTTCCTTGAGATCTCTTAATCCAATGTCCGTTACCTGCGTACCGTTGAGGTTCAAGATAGCCAGGTTGTTGAGGCTCTTGAGTTCTTTCAAGCCAACATCTGTTACTTGGGTTCCTTCAAGGCCCAAGACGGAAAGGTATTTGAGTTTTTTTAGGTTCTTCAAACCATTGTCCGTCACATTTGTCGTGCGGAGGCCCAATACAGTGAGGTTTTCCAATTCCCTGAGTTCATGCAAGCCGGCGTCCGTCACTTGGGTATGGTTGAGGTTTAGTTCGGTAAGGTGCTTAAATCCCTTGATTTGCTTCAGTCCAGCGTCCGTCACCTTGGTCTGGTGTAAGTTCAACGCAAAATCAAACGGCAGGTCAGACATTTTCCTAAGGTCCGCATCGTTTGCATGTGCGGGCATACGGAAATCGTGACTCGCTCGGTTTGCCCGCGGGTCGGTTCTGTGCTCATACTTGGCCCCGAGTTTGGCATACATTTCTTTTGCACTGGCAAGTTGCTTCTTAGTCGGCTGGTGGTCCGTCCTCCCCGCAACTTTGGGTTCGGTCTTCTCCGGAACTTTGGGTTCGGTCTTTCCCGGAACTTTGGGTTCGGTCTTTCCCGGAACTTTGGGTTCGGTCTTTCCCGGAACTTTGGGTTCGGTCTTTCCCGGAACTTTGGGTTCGACCTTCCACGATACAAAGTTTCGCACTTTCGATGCGGAACTTCAGAAGTTCCGCGCTCTCCAACTCGTTTTTTTACTTCTCAATCTTCCCGTTTTTGCGTTCATTCCGTCCACTTTCCATTAAGTCCCCCTTCCCACTTTCCCTTCGTCTTCTCTGGATGGTTCCATTTGTAATGAGTGGCGAAAACGAAACATCGCAATTCTCCTTTGGAAACATGATGAACACTCTCATCGAGTCGTTGACGGCGTTTCCGCGTTCAGCGGGTCCGCAACGCGCCCCCGTACCCCGCTCAAGCCAGTGCCATACGCCAAGCAATCGACGCTGATCGAGGTTGCCGGCTGGCAGATTCTCGCGGACGCCACTAAAGACGAGATGCGAAAGTGGCTCAACGATCGCAAGAATGAGAAGCACTCTGTCATCTGGTTGGACGCCGTAACGGTCGGCGATCGGCCTTTATTTTGCGCGGTCGCCGCGCTTGACGACCGAGTAGGCGGCTGGACAGCGATTCCGGCCGAACCGGCGGTGGATCATGACCGCACCTCAGAAGAACTGAAGGCGGCGGTTGCTCCAAACTGCACTGGTCACATCGAACGACGGTCTGGCATTTGCGTTGTCCACTCACAACGAAGTGTTTCCAATGCGTGCATCTGGAACTTCTTATTCGCCAGGTAAAAGTTACGCAAGTAGATACCTCTTCGGTATCTCCGCCCCCGCCACATAGCTCAGCTTCCCGATCTTGCACATCTGATACACATTGATCCGAAAGTCCGGACATGTACTTACCAGGCAATAGGCATCGACCGGCTTAAATCCGTAATCGCTCACCAGCCAATCGATTAGTTGAATCGTCGCAGTTTCTACTGCCACTTCCAGCGGACGATAGGCATAGACCGACACGATCGAATCGGGTTTCTCGATTCGCACTCCCGGAACTCGTTTCCCTTTGATGAGTTCCAGCTTCAGGCGAACGGTGCTTTGTGTTTCCGCTGCGGTTCCAGTGAACTCGGTATCGCCTTGGCTGGCGTGAACATCGCCCAGATAGAACATCGCGCCTGAGTGATAGATGGGTAAAAGAATGCGGTTGCCGACGGTTACGTCCCGGATGTCGAGGTTGCCGCCCCAGTCGCCCTGGCCGTCGAGACTGGTAGCCACTTCTCGATCGGGGGCCGTGCCCAGCGTGCCGATGAATGGAGTGATCGGCCAGCGAATGCGCTCGTTGAAATGCAAAGTGCCATCGACCGTGGTGCCGCTGGGGCCGGGGGTGTGGCGAAAGATCTTGGTGGTGTACTCCGTCGAACAGTCCGGATATCGCGATGATTCGCCCAGCGGCCCCCGGCGCGGACCAACCGCAATCCACGAATAGGGTTCCACCTGAATCTGCTCGATACTTACTACCAGACTGTCGCCCCGCTCCGCGCCTTCTACAAAGACTGGGCCACCCAGGGGATTTGCCAATGGCGGATTCTTGTCGAAGCCCGGCCGTCTGGCGGGTATCGCCTTGTCGTCGGGAGTTTTGAAATATCCTGAACTGGCGTCCCAGGTTTCCATTTCAAACACTTCACCAGGCTTCACTCGAAGGAGCGGTTCATCGCGCCAATCGAAGGCGAATTTGCGAGCCTGTTCACGAATAATACGCTGCATTGTGCGAATCCAAAAGTTTCGGGGGATAGAGATTCGGAGATAGAGAGAGAATCGGAAGAAGATGACAAGGTGACAAGGTGACAAGGTGACAAAAAAATGGAAGAAAATGACAAGGTGACAAGATGAAGGACAAGCTGTCACCTTGTCACCTTGTCACCTTGTCACCTTGTCATCTTCCGGCAGTTCCTCGAAGATTTGATTGAATTGATCGTGGCAGCGTAAGAACACTTGCAGCAATTGTGGATCAAATTGCCCTGGAGAATTATCCACCAGCATTCGCACGGTCGGGGCATGTGTCAGCGCGGGTCGGAAGGCCCGGCGACATCGGAAAGAATCATAGACATCCGCAATGGCGGCGAAACGTGCGGCCAGAGGAATCTCGTTGCCCACCAGCTTGTCGGGATATCCTCGGCCATCGTAGCGCTCGTGATGGTAACGCGCGATGGTGATCGCCATATGAAAACACGCCATTTGGCCAGGCTGCCGGGAAGCAATCCGTGCCAGCAGCTCACCCCCCAGAGTGGTGTGTTTTTGCATCAGTTGTTGTTCGTGGGGTTCCAAATCGCCCGCCTTGATCAAGAACTGATCGGGCAACAATAGCAAACCCAAATCCAACAGCGGGATCCACAGTTCGAGCAGGTTACAGAAGTCCGCCGACATCTCCTCCTTGAATGGGCCGAAATTCGCCGCTTCCCCGGTCAGGCATCGAGCATAGCGCTGGAGCCGAAGTGCTCGAACCCCACTGACTTCCGTTCGGCCGCCGATCAATTCCGCCAGGGCCTGCACCAGGAAGTCGCGCGTGCGAATGAGTTCGGTGTTGGCGCGGTCGAGGTCGTTTTTTAGACGAGCATTTTCCTGCGTCAACAACTGCGATTCGTGAAGCGTTTGGATTTGCTTGTCCTTCGCGCCCAAAATCGCACGAACAATCTTTACCAGTCCCACGCTCGTGAATGGTTTGGTGATGCAGTCATCTGCTCCTTGCAGCCGAAGTCCAGCCAGCAATTCAGCGTCGCGCGAGCTGGACATCATGATCACATTGAGATTCCGGTCGGGATTCAGTTCGCGCACTCGTTGCAGTACCTTGCAGCCGTCCATATCCGGTAATTGGTAGTCCAGGAGCACCAGATCGAACGATTGATGTAGCACTTGTTCGATGACTGCTCCGCCATCCGCAGCCTCGACGCAATGGTACCCGGCCCGCTGCAAGGCTTGGACGCAGAGATAACGCACGGCCGGCGAGTCATCAACCACCAAAACGGAACGACGCTGTGGGGATGCCGAACCCGTCGGATGATTCGCCGTTGGGGCATCGATCTTCTTGTATTCCGGAAGGAATGCCAGCAAGGCTCGATAGACGCTCAGGGCATCGGGATAGCGATCTTCACGACGTTCGGCCATGAGCCGGCGGATGACTTCTTCGAGTTCCCAGGGAACGTCGGGACGTCGTTTGCGAAAGGCTTCCGCCGAGAAGACCGCCGAGGGGACCGCGAACACATCGCCCGTTTCATCTTCATCGTAAGGATGTTGGCCCGTCAAGCACCAGTACAGCGTGCAACCCAGGCTAAACAGGTCAGCCCGCTGATCGACGCAGCGCGGATCATGCGCCTGTTCGGGGGCCATGTAGCCCACGGTTCCAAGCATCATTCCAGGTATCGTCAAGCGGCTCGGCTTCTGTTGAAGCGCAAGCCCGAAATCGAGCAACTTCGCCTGGCCTTTTGTGGTGATGAAGATATTGGATGGCTTGATGTCGCGATGGATCAGATGATGGCGATGCGCTTCCGCCAGGGCATCTGCCATTTGCGCGATGACTTGGACAGCCCGGACGACGTCGAGAGGGCCTTCCACCGTGACCAGTTGATCCAGATCCCTTCCTTCCAGATACTCCATCACGAAGTAAGGAGTGGCAGGATCGTCGGGATTGGGTCCGTCGGTTTCGCCCGCGTCAATCGCGGTGACGATATGAGGATGCTGAAGCTGTGCTACCGCGCGCGATTCCGCCCAGAAGCGATCGAGCATCCGAAAGACCGGCGCTGCCGATGCGCCGAGAACCTTCAAGGCGACGGGACGGTGCAGCTTGATTTGCTCGGCTTTGTAAACGATCCCCATGCCGCCGACGCCGAGCCGGCTCAAGATTCGATAGTTCCCAATGACCAGATCATGGGTATTGCCGATCCGAATGCGTTCCGCCTGGTAACGCGTGAGGAGTCCCTTGTGCAGAAGCCCTTCGATCAGTTGGTCGTGAGGAGTCTGGCCGAGTTGTTCCTGCTGCACCAAGGGCAGTGCCACCCAGGCTTCCATCGAAACCAAAGATTGTGCCAGCCAGATTCGCAGCGGTGAATGGGGACTGATCGTCGAGAAAGCGCCTGATTTACTCTGAACGATCTTCGAGAACTTGGGAATCAGCGGCACGACCTTCGTTGGTAGCAAAGTTTTGCTGGGCGAAGGTGATAAACCGAAATGATCGTCCCGGTTCTCGACAGAAGGGACTTGCCACGTTGCCATGACTGACACTGCCTACCGATGATAGCTGGGGCTTGGACAATTGAGACTGCGCCTTAAAACTCACATCGAGCGATGATATATTCCTAGCTTTGAAAAACGACTCCCCTGCTCCCGATAGCATGGAAAACCATCGGGAGAATCGGAGTTTGTTAGGCTGCAAGACGAAATGTACTGGGTTGCCACAACGACGACACGAATCTTGTAGGGCGGGTCGAGGCTTTGCGAGGCCCGCCAGAGCGAGATGCCGCTTCATGGCGGACCTCGCAAAGCCTCGCCCCGCCCTACACTGCCGTTGAATTGTGCAATAGGAACTTAAAACCGATAGGTGAAGTCGAAGCCGATGATCCAGGTTCCCTGCGAAGTTCCACCGCCAAAGGCTGGATTATCCCAGTTCCGATAATAGCCGGCTTCCGGGCGGATCATCATCACATCGTTGAATTGATGACTGATTCCGATCGTATGGCTGGTGTAAGTTCCGGGGTATCCGGTTCGCATACCGCGTTCGTCGCGATAGACTTCGTTCCGAACCGTGAAGTAGTCGCGCTGCGTCAACCCGAACATGGTGTAGTTCAGCAGGCCGTAGGTGTAGGATGCACCGGGCAGAAGGGTTCCATCGCCGCCGCCGCCGCCCCACGGTTCGATCGGCCCCAGGCTGGGCGTTCCGCCCAGTTCCGCGTTATACTGCCACATAAAATAACCTTCGGTCTTGGTGAAGATCTTGTCGGTGAAGGCGTGTTCCCAGGTGCTAACGATGTAGTTGAAGTTATCGTGGCCCGTTGGCTGGCCGTTCTGCACGAAGTGACGGAACTGGGCGGAGTTGAGCGCGTTGGCCCAGGCGTAGACGGCGTCCTTGTTGTCCAAAGAGACCCAACGAAGACCGAATGCACCCGTCCAGAGAGCGCCCTTATACCACGGGGCCATATCAGTACCAGCATGCACTGCCGCTTGCACGATCCACTGCTCGTCGATTCTTTGGGTAACCATCGCCCCTGTGTCAGTATAAGTGTCGTATGTGAAGAGGATCGAGTGGCTCCCCAAATAGTTGTCTACCGAGTATTGCGATTCAATATCGGGGCAGGCAATCCAACGACCCATTCGGACCATCGTACCTCCCAGAAAACCGGGGACATAGACTTCACCATATTGCTCCACTGGATCCCAGCCGCGCAGTTTGTTATTCGACAGAAGCTGATCGCTACCCCAGCCGCCTGCGGTCGTATAGCGATAGTCGATGCCATACAGCGCGGTCGATCGGAAACCCCAGTCAATATGATCCTGTTGCACGGTGTCGGGCAATCGTTCCAATTTGAAGACCAACTGATCGACATCCACTCGATTGGGAACGATCCAGTAGGACGCAGGCACATTGGAATTCTTTGTTGGCGAAGCAGTATCAAAGGCAGTTATCCAGCCGTTGAACTTGATCCCGCTCTCCTTGATCGAGTCCGTGAATGGGGTCTGGGCTCCGTAAATGGCCTTCATTAAGGGATAGTCCTTGGTCGAGTTCGGCACGCCGATCAAGGGATAGCCCTGGTATTCGGAATTGGGAAACGGTGGCGAGGGCCAGGGTGATGGCGGCGCTCGGCGCGGCGGCTCCGGATCTTCCGGCTGGTTTTCGGGAGGAAAGAACTCGTCGTAGTATGCGCCGTAAAGCCGTCGGATGAACCCCTTCTTCTCATCACTTGGCTTGAGTGCACCGAACATCAGTCCATATTTTTCTTTCTTATCCTCGGTGGTGTCCGCAGTTGATTTACCGCCTCCGCCTGAACCGCTAACTTCCTTCCCGTTGGTCGAAACATCTTTGTCGGCCGGCGGAGTGGGGGAGGTTGTTTGATCGGTGGTTGAGATAGGCGCAAGCGGACTGGAGTCGGCAACTCGAACCGTAAGTCCACCGATTATTGGTGCGGGTGGCGTGATCAAAGTCGGTGAGGTGCCGGGAGCTTGCCCAAGGCCGAGGGTAAGACTCAAGCACAAAACATTCAGCATCGGTGCGTTCGCTTTCACCAAGGGGGGGCTTGGGGGAGACACCTGACTTAACCAAGAATACCCATGCCCCCGAGATCCTGATTCTACGTTGAAGAGTTTTACGGATCCGTTAAGTGTTCAATATGTATCGGATTTGCGGGATTTCCGGATTAGAACTATTTTCCGGACTGTAATGGTTGCCTGGGAAATTAGGGATAATCGACCGGCACTCGAACGATTCACTTGTCCATTCGCACCGAATCCATTGAGATGGAGATTGACGAAGAGGCCCCATTCGGCCCAAATTGAGGCGGTCGGTGCATATTAATTAGGCAAAACGTCGGATTGCCCACATTCGATTTTGTCACTTCAAGATGGAATGTTTTGGCGCAGGATGATGCAGAATCCGCGATGTTAAGTCTTCACGTACAAACACTTACGAATCTCGGCCCGACGATGCCGACGGTTGGCATCCTGCTTGCATATATCAACCCTTTGTTATTGCTCAAAAATGTTGATTCGACCTGCCAGGCTCCGCGCAACTTGGAACGCTTTTTCCATTGCTGATTTTGGAGGTAAAGTTTGTGAGGCCAATGCAGTCCTCTGTCATATTTGCACTTGCCTTTCTCTTCCTAGGTGCAAGCCAATCCATCCGGGCACAAGAGAAAAAGGAGCCTGTTCCCAACGGGCAAGTGGAAACTCAAAAGGCTCTCGAAAAACTGGCCAAGGATCTTGAGGATGCAAGGAAGGAAGCAAAAGAGGCTTCCGATCAAGCCAAACTCGAGGGGAGCAAACGAGGCGACACCGCGTGGATGCTCGTTTCGAGTGCCCTCGTGCTGTTTATGGTTCCAGGGCTTGCATTGTTCTATGGCGGCATGGTGCGCCGAAAAAATATTCTTGCCACAATGATGCAGAGCTACGCAGCGCTTGCGGTCGTTGGTTTGTTCTGGGTCGTCGCCGGCTACGCTCTGGCTTTCGGACCATCGCAAATTACGCTCTCGATTTTCGGCGTCGAAAATGGCGGGGTCGTCGGGTGGAGTTGGGATCTATTCTGCCTTCAAGGCGTCAAAACCGATGACTATCTCGCAGGCTATAACATTCCTATCTATGTCCACGTCATGTTCCAGGGCATGTTTGCCATCATCACTCCTGCACTAATCTCAGGTGCCATCGCGGAACGAATCCGCTTCTGGCCTTTTACCCTGTTTATGTTGGTCTGGGTTACTTTCGTCTATTGTCCGCTGGCTCACATGGTTTGGGGAATGGATTTCTATCTGGCCGATCCGCTGGTTCCCGGAAAAAACTTGGGTGAATCGCCGATCGGACTGTTGGGAAAGATGGGAGCGCTCGACTTCGCGGGTGGAACCGTGGTTCACATTGCCGCAGGGATCGCGGGGCTAGCTGCGCTTTGGTATTGCGCCGCCGCCACGGTTATCCGGGCCATGCCATGCACCCCAACAGCATGGTGCTGACGTTGTCTGGAGCAGGGATCTTGTGGTTTGGCTGGTTTGGTTTCAACGGCGGCTCAGCCCTCAACAGCACGTCACTGGCTGTTTCAGCGTTCACCGCCACGCAGACAGCAGCGGCAGCAGCAGGATTGAGCTGGATGTTCGTGGAATGGTTGTTCAAGGGCAAACCGACCGCGCTGGGGCTGGCTTCCGGCATTGTTGCGGGCCTGGTGGCGATTACACCCGCATCCGGTTTCGTCTACATCAAGGGCGCTGTCGCGATCGGTTTGCTGGCGGGGGTGGTTTGCTATTTCAGCGTCCAACTCAAGACCTTGCTCAAATACGACGATTCCCTCGACGCATTCGGCGTCCACGCTGTGGGTGGTTTCCTCGGAGCCTTGCTCACTGGTTTGTTTTGTTACGCTGCCGTCAACTCCGCCGGCGCGGACGGCTATTTTGCCATCAAGGATCTGCGCGTACGCCCGGACGCCATCAAGAAGGAACTCGAACCACTGAAAAAAGAAATCGACGATTTGAAACTCAGCGATGATGCAAAAGCCACCGAAGAGAAACTGAAGCGCCGAACCGAAAAGCAAAGTAAACTCCGCGACGAACTGGTCGGAATTATTGGCGGCGAAGCTGTGAGTAAGATGGTCGAGTCCAAGGAAGCTGAAAAACTGGGCCTGTCGTGGACCAAAGAGGAATGGGAGAAAGCGAGTACCGAACTGGGGTCGCTCAAGAAACTGGAAAAAGACAACAAGGGTCCATTGAGCCAGTTTTTCATTCAGGTGAAAGCTGCTGTCTTCGCTACCGTTTTCTCCTTCGTGCTCTCGTTGTTGTTGGCACTGGCAGTTCAGGGTATCACGCTGGGCAACTTCACCACGACGGTCGACAACGAAACCGAAGGTCTCGATCAGACCGAACACGGCGAAACGGGTTTCGACTTTGGTTCGGCCCTCGATACTATTCCGACAACGGGTGCGGAGCCTCGTTCCGCCAAGGTTCCACCGGGACAAGCCAAGCGCTTCGATGTCCTGGTGGAAGGAGTGGAAAACGGTGATTTGCGCACGATATGGTCGGAACTGTGCCAGCCTACCGAAGGTCCGGTTGACGCGGATTTCAAGGCCATCTACCCGTATATCACAACACTTCAGGGCAATCGCTTCCGACTCCGGGGCGGCGACTCCAAAGTGTTGAGCACTCATATACTGAAACTGCTTCAGAATAAACTAGGCAAACAGGTCAAAGTGCGGGTGATCGAAGGGTAGTTGTTTTTTCTCTGCATTACGTTCAAAGGAAACTCAATCGTGAAAATGGTTGTCGCCATCATCCGCCCCGAAAAGCTCGAAGACGTGCAGAAAGCGCTCAACGAGGTCGATGTGTATCTCATGACGGTCAGCGACGTTCGCGGCTGCGGCCGGCAGCGCGGCTACACCGAGGTCTATCGCGGGACCAAGATACAAGTGAAATTGCTTCCCAAGATCAAGCTGGAAATCGCCATAAACGACGCCTTCGTTGAAGCCGCTGTGGAAGCCATCATTCACGCCGCCCGTTCGGACGATACCGGCAAGATCGGCGATGGCAAGATTTTCGTATTACCCCTGGAAGACTGCATTCGCATCCGCACGGGGGAACGGGGCGGCACCGCCATCGGACCCTGAAAAGCATCCTAACCACAGGTCACCAAGAACGCCGAGAAGACACAACACCGAGCAAAAAAGAACTCAAGAACGGCACAATCAGGAAATGCAGAACAGTGCAATGTCAATGGTTTGAACTTCTATTATCGTGGCCGTTCAGTTCTCTGTGATGTGTCTTCTCTGTGTCCTCGGCGACTCTGTGGTTAGTTTCTGTCTTGATTTCCAACGCTGGCCAAGCCTCGAAAATCTCGTATGACTACGGCAACATTGAAAAAGAGCCCTAAGTCTCGCTGCGCTCGGTTCTTATCTCTCCTGCATTCGAGGAACCTCGAAAGGATCTATTTTCCCCATGAGCAAACACGACGGACGAAAGACTATTATTCACAACATTGCCACCAAGCAATGCAAGCTCGATCAGATCGACTTCCGCGAAACCCACATCAAAGACTTGTTTGGTTCGGATGTCTTCAGCGAATCGGTACAACGCGAACGCCTGTCGAAGGGCGTTTTCAAGGCACTGCACCGGACGATCAAGAAGGGCGATACACTCGACCCCGACATCGCCGATGCGGTTGCCTCGGCCATGAAAGATTGGGCGATTGAGAAAGGCGCAACGCACTTCACGCATCAATTTCCAGCCCATGACCGGGCTTGACGGCCGAAAAGCACGACAGTTTTCTCACTCCGACCGGCGACGGCAAGGCCATCGCCGAGTTCTCCGGCAAGGAATTGGTCAAGGGCGAGCCGGACGCCTCGTCGTTTCCCTCCGGCGGCTTGCGGACCACCTTCGAAGCGCGCGGCTACACCGCCTGGGATCCCACCAGCCCGGCCTACATCATGGAAGTCGCCCAACGGCTCCACGCTGGTGATCCCGACGGCTTTCGTTTCCTGGACCGACGAAGTCGCTTGACAAGAAGACGCCGCTCTTGAAGTCGATGGATGCGCTGTCGAATCAGGCCAAGCGAATTCTGAAACTCTTCGGCAAGACAGTAACCAAGGTATTCACGACGGTCGGCCCCGAGCAGGAGTATTTCCTGATCGACAGGCAATTTGTGTTTGCCCGTCCCGATCTGATCAACGCAGGCCGGACGCTGTTCGGTGCGACCGCCGCCCAAGGGCCAGGAACTGGAGGATCAGTATTTCGGCGCGATCCCGGAGCGTGTTCTCGCCTGCATGGCGGATGCCGAGGCGCAACTGTTCAAGCTGGGCGTGCCGGTAAAGACCCGTCACAACGAAGTGGCTCCCAGCCAGTATGAAATCGCACCGATCTTCGAGGACTCCAACCTCGCTACCGATCACAATCAACTTCTGATGGAAGTGATTCGACGGACTGCCACCAAATACGGTCTGGCTGCCTTATTCCACGAAAAGCCGTTTGCCGGGATCAACGGCTCCGGGCAAACACAACAACTGGTCGATGGCCACCGATGAGGGCGAGAACCTGCTCAATCCCGGCGATACGCCGCACGAAAACGCTCAGTTCCTCGTCTTCTGCGTGGCCGTGATCCGCGCCGTCGCGAAGTATCCCGAACTGCTGCGCGTCTCTGTGGCTCATGCGGCCAACGACCATCGGCTGGGTGCGAACGAAGCTCCCCCGGCAATCATTTCGATATTCCTGGGCACGCAACTTCAGGACATCATCGAGCAGATTGAGAAAGGGGACGCCAAGCCGGCCAAGCAGGGCGGTCTATTGGATCTCGGCGTCAGCGTACTGCCGCATCTGCCCAAAGACCCTGGCGATCGCAATCGCACATCACCGTTCGCCTTCACGGGCAACAAATTCGAGTTTCGCGCGGTCGGCAGTTCGCAGTCGATCGCGGGACCGAACACGGTGCTGAACACGATTGTCGCCGAATCGATCGACTTCATGGCCACCCAACTCGAAAAAGCCGTCGCGAGCGGCAAGAACTTGACCACGGCGATCAAGGAACTGCTTGCCGGCGATCATCAAGGAAAGCAAGAAGGTTTTGTTCAACGGCGACGGTTACTCGGAGGAATGGCACAAGGAAGCCGAGAAACGCGGACTGCCGAACCTCAAGAACACGGTCGATGCCCTGCCGGTCGTTGTGAAACCGGAGAGCATTGCCCTCTTCACGAAGTACAAAGTCTACACGGAAGGGGAACTCAGGAGCCGGTACAATATCTTGTGCGAGCAATACGTCAAGACGGTGAACGTCGAAGCTCGTCTCACGAGTTTCATGGGTAAAACCATGATCTTACCGGCTTGTATTCGCTATCAAGGCGAAGTGGCAACCGCCGTCAACGCGACCAAGAGCGGCTGGCGCAGATTCGGGAGCACAACTCGAGTTGCTGAAGTCGCTCACGTCATCGATTACCGCTCTGCAAGGCTGCTTGTCGTCATTGGATCATGCCTTGAGTCACCATGCCGAGGGCGAGCCAATCGATCACGCGAAGTATTCGCGCGACCATATCATTCCAGCGATGAACGCGGTTCGGACCGCTGCGGATAAATTGGAGACATTCGTCGCCGACGATCTCTGGCCGATACCGACTTACCGAGAGATGTTGTTCATTCGATAGGCCGAACCGAAAGCGAAAAAACTGAGCCTGATGCGTAAGCGAAGAGTTTTGCTGTCTCTTCGCTTACGTTTCAGGCTCAGTTACGTTTTCTGGGTGTTTTTCGTTGATTTGAGTTGGATGAGTTTTCGCTTGCGAGATGTAATCGCGCCGGGTAAGGTTACCGTGTTAGATTGGAAGAAAATGGAAGAGGGTTAGGCGGTTTGATCCAGGATTTGATTGTATAGAGTTTTCGCTGAAAAATTGCGCGACTCTGGCATGCAATCGCTTGTTCTGCGAGGGAGGAGCTCGTAGTGTCAAGCACGATCTGCTACCTGAACACGGATCTTGACTTGACTTCGGTTGGCGACTTGACCGGGCTGGCCGCAGTTTTCGACTCCCACGGTGCATTGTTGTTGGATGTGACCCAATGGGAGGACGGTCTCTGGCACGCAACCTTTGAGATATTGGACCAGCAGACCGAGCCAGAGCTGAATATCACGGCGATGGTAACCGTTGTGGAATCGCTCAGCGAACCCCATGTTTCGGTTTGGCGAAACTGTACTCTGCGCGAGTTCAATATCGGCTACGATTGTGGTGCCGAACCGTGGGCATTTAACCAAGGATTGTCAAGTGAACTAATGGGGCGTATGGCTGCCATCGGCGCGTCGTTGCGATTCACGCTTTACCCCGCGCCAGTCGGGTGGTGATTCGTAACCTGAATTGCGAAAATTGACATAAGCGGCGAACAAGTCTTTGAGGCAAATGCCACTGTTCGCATAGATGATTAGTGCGGTCGCGGAGGCGAGTCAATAGCGCTGCCGACATTCAATGACGAAGGAGACCTGCCGCCGGGCGTACATTGTGCGACGCTTTCGGAAGTACTTGAGCGATTCGGCCGGACGCGACGCTCGGGAGCGTTTGGCGGAGCGTAGGCGTTGATAGAATATTGGCAGACTCGTCGCCAAGGCGGTCTGCGCGGTATCGTCGAAATCGTATGGGAGGAATTATGATTGCGAACGATCAAGAACTGCAAACGACATTGGAACGAATCACTTGGTTCCAGCAGCAAGTGGTACATCTTCGCAAAACCGAAAGCAATCCGGCAAATTACCGAGCAGCAGCTTCCGGTTTTTTGGCCGAGATCGACCGGATGCAGCTTGAAGTACGAGAGTATTTTAGTTTCTTCCGCAGAAAGCGGGCGCGGCTTAACCATCCGCATCCCCGGCAAGAAACTGCCTGCCGTGGTGGCCCAGTAAGACGCCTAGGCGAGCGCTGTCGGCACCGTTGTAGTTGCGGAAGGTACGAAAAATCTGGCGCTGAAGGATGACCCTTCATGCCTCTTTATTTACGTGAGCAAGTCCGGAGGCAAAGTGACCGGATTAGTGAGTCGCACCAGATCAACTCAACATCCGCGCGAATCGATTCACAAAGATAATGGTCCCCACGACGAGTGCGGTCAAACTGGCCATCAGGACCGCTCCGGCAGCAATTTGCAGGCAGCTGTTCCAGCGCGATTTGGTTGCTTCATCCAGCCCGTGAAAAAGCGTTTCGATGGCACTGTTGAACAACTCCGCCGTGAATACGCCGCCAATGCAAATGACCACCAGGCACCATTCGATCCAATTGCATTCGAGGGCGACGGCTGCGGTGATCGCCAGCGCTGCGAAGAAAAAATGTACCGAGAAACTGGAATGACCGCGAATGCCGCGCTTCACCCCGCGAAAGGCTTCGTCAAATTTTGCTCCCCACGACCGCCTGCGCTTCGGTCGCTGCCCGGATTCACCCCAGTGAGTTGGAATCGGCGGGAGGTTGGTGGTTTCGGGTAACATAATTGCGGGTGTCCCCCTGGGCCTTGAGGTTGTGCGAAGAGCTACTTTTTCTCGGATGACTCGAAGTTGGCAATCTTGTCGATTCGGCGTTGATGTCTACCCGCATCGAACTCCGTTGTCAACCAGATTCGGACCATGCGTTCGATCAATTCCGCGCCCAACAAATCGGCGGACAGACAGAGAACATTGGCATCATTGTGTCTTCGACTCATCTCCACCGTAACGCTATCGTGGCACGGTGCAGCACGAACCCCGGGCACCTTATTGGCGGCAATGCACATACCGATGCCGGTACCGCAGATCAGAATGCCCCGATCCGCCCGATGCTCCCCGACGATTTTACCAACCTCAAACGCGAAATCCGGGTAATCGACGTTAACATCCGGACTTGCCACGCCCAGATCGATGACTTCATGCCCAAGTTGGTGAAGCACCGCGATCAGCCGTTGCTTGACGGCAAAGCCCCGATGATCGCTGCCGATTGCGATTTTCATGCAAACCTCATCTCGGAAAGAAACCGGTCAATGTGGCGAGAAATCTTTTGAGCGCATTCGTGATATACTTCCGATCCCGCACCCAGAGGATCATCGAGATCACCTTCGTTCCCGCATAACAGCCGGAGCGTTCCACCCAAATTCGGGTATCGGCTCACAATACTCAACAGATGGTGGTGGGTCATGGCGATCAGGTGATCCGCTTCGGCAACGATGAAAGGAAGCAAGGCCCGGCTTCGGTGTTCTGCGAGGTCGCCACCCAACGACCGAATGACGGCAATAGCCTCTGGAGCCGCCCCATCTCCATCATAAGCCGACAGACCGGCAGATGAAACCCGGAATCCATGTTTTGGCAAGTCCTCAATCGCGCATTGGAATCGGGCAGAAAGGCGCATCTTCAGAAGCGCTTCGGCCATCGGGCTTCGGCAGGTGTTGCCCGTGCAAACCAGAACAATCCAACAAGCATCGGCGAGATGCACTTCTGGTTCCTTTATTTTCCCCGCTCGGGTAATTTTCCAGCCTTCATCATTCACTTGGATTCGAGTGGTCGGTTCGCCGGCCAACTCACCCGCAGCGAGCACAACCGCTAAACGATCGCCAAACGATTGAATGACCGATTCCGGAGTCTTCAGCGGCGTATCCGGTTCGATGACTACCAGGGGAAAGTCGGTTTTCTGAAAAAGAGCTGTCATCGCCGTGTGGGCCGGCATCCACACGTGCAAGACACCACCCGTTTGCAGGCGCTGGGCCACCGGTTCGGAAACCGAAGAGCCCCAGCGAATTGCATTTTGGGTCGGAACGACCAGAGTCAATGGACCCGGCCAGCAGCGCCGGACGAGGCGCTGCCCACGAAGGGGCAGCAAGGAACCAACTTCGGCAACGTCGGCGATGGGAAGCGTGAGTGGGATCGGCTCAGCGAAGAATTGGGAAATCGATTCTACTGCTTCGGCCGATGAGGCCGCGGCAGCAAAAACATAGCCTGCCTCTGTGGGAAGCGCAACCGCACCACCTTGGCGGAGAGCAGCAACGATCTGGCCGATCAGATCGTCGGGTTGGCCGGCATTTTGCCAGTCAAGAACCAGCGCCATCCGAATGCAAGCTCCGCAGCGATAGGTAAAGAGGGTTGTTCCGGATAAGTTACCGAAAGAATCTCGATTCGACCAGTGGGGTAGGGTGGAGTGTGGAGGGTGGAGGATGGAGGGTGGAAGGTAGAGGGTGGAGGGTGGAGGATGGGAGGTGAACTACCCGCCACCCGCCACCCACCACCCGCCACCCGCCACCCACCACCCACCACCCACCACCCACCACCCACCACCCGCCACCCGACCCATATTTTTTTCGTCGTTTTCGACTGCTCGATCGTTCAATATGCAGTCAAGGTGGGCCACGGCATGAGAAACGACGACCGCGAACTCATCCGACGCTGGCGAAACGGCGACGTATCTGCCTTTGAAGCGCTGCTGCGCCGCTGGGAAGAACCCATCGCCCGCTTTCTCTTTCGACTTCTGGGTTCTCAGGCACCCGTTGCGGATTTGTCCCAGGAAACTTTCCTTCGATTGCATTTGCAACGATCGCGCTACCGCGAGGAAGGCAGTTTCTCGACCTGGCTTTATCAAATTGCGTTGAATCTCGCGCGCGACTGGTTGCGCGCGGCAGCGGCGCGAACCGCAACTGGTGACTATGGATGTTATCTCGATAGACGATTCATCCTTGGAACAAGGGGAGTTATGCGAGGCAGTCGAATCGGGATTAGCCGCACTCCCGCCTCCCCTGCGAGAGGTTCTGGTACTCAGGCATTACGAACAGATGAACTTTGAAGCAATGTCTCGGCTCCTCGGTGTTCCGGCCACCACGTTGAAATCTCGACTGGGCGTGGCGTTGCGACAGATGCGACAACACCTGAAATCCCGAGGCTGGACTGAAGAGGAGGCAACCTCATGAATTGTGAACAGGCTCAAACGCGCATTGCACTGGCAGTCTATGGCGACCTTCCACCCGATGAGATCGCGGAGTTTCAGCAGCATCTCGCAGAATGTCCCGAATGCAGCAGTGAATATCACTCGCTGGATTCGGTTCGGCAAACGCTCGATACCCCGCACGCGATCAAGCCGACTGTCGATATTCGCAGCATCCTTGAGGAATCCGCAACTCGACAAGGGCGTTCGGTCCGGCGCTGGCGGCGCGTGGCAGTGGGCATGGGTGGCATTGCGGCGGGATTATTGCTGTTTGTGCTACTCCGCTTGGAGATTCATATTGGCGGTGGACAATTCGTGGTCCGCTGGGGTTCGCCGCCCCAGGTAGAACAACCCAGAGTAAATCCCGAACCACCGAAATTGGTTGCATCTGAGAACAAGGATTCGTCGGAAATGGCGGAGCGGATTCGCATTCTGAGCGAGCTTGTCCGCGCATTATCGACTGACGTTAATTCCAGAGATGAAGAACTCCGTTCCGAGATCACTACCCTCACAGCCCGATTGGACTTATTGAAGCTCCAGTCGCAAGATCGCTGGAATGAGACAAAACAAGATGTAAAGGCTCTGTATATCGCTCAGTTTGGCAAAAAAGACTGAGTGAACGGCTTCCATAAATGACAAGGAGAACGAACCATGAAACGAACCTGGCTATTGTTTTCGATCGCTGCCATGATTTCGGTCGCGTCCGTTGGATCGGCTCAGAACTTTGGTCCATCTGGTCCGCCGACACCAAAAATCGACTCGCAAGCGAATCAGGAGGATATCGAAGTAATGCGCAGGCTTCTGAATCAGTTGATGCTGCCGCATCGAGAGTCCCGGCTCTCATCGCTTGCTCCGTTTCTCTATCAGCCGAATGATTTGAACACGCTATTGAGGCCAACGAATCAGGCTACGCCGCAGAATCAAGCAGTAGCTAAAGGTCTCCAATGGCTGGCGACCTACAGTCAACTGAACACGGCAAACGCCGGCCCCTATGATTCGGTATGGGCAGATGTAGATAGTGATGGATGGCCGGACATATACGTGACCAATTCAGCGCATCCTGCTCCGAAGATCACGTTTGAGGGCAACTATCTAAAGGGGCATGGCATCAGCTTCACCGCAACGGTCGCGCCCACGGAACCAATCTGGTTTCATCCGGGCAGTAAGGCGTTGGGTGTTGCCACTTGCGCCACCTGTCATGGGAAACCGATGACCTCCGCTGCGCCGCCACAACCGGCACCCTTGAGTGCCTGGGAAAAGACCCGGCTCCAGGTGATCGGCACTCCACCCCCCAAGGCGCGTCCGGCAGTGCGAATCGGGCAAACCTGTCAACCCGGCAACCTCACCGAAGCGATTCTCGATTTGTTGGCGGAGAACGGTCACCATTTCGGCCAATTACCCAGCAATGAGAATCTCTCCGTTGCACTCACGATCCGCACCAACCAACCGCTCACGGCAGCGCAGGAAACAACGGACCCAAACCGTCCCTCAAAGACACTGCTGTCGAAAGTGCAGGATCTCAAGACGTTGGGTGAATTACATCTGAAACAGAAAAAGTGGAACGACGCTGCGGACACATTCCGCGATGCGATCAAGATAATGCAACATGTTCCCGCAAGCAAGAACGACGGGGATGCCAAAAACTTCGATCGCGAAAAGGAAATGCGCTACCTCAATCTGAAATTGATTTTCGCGTTGACGTCCGCGGGCCGCGATACGGAAGCCGAAGCATGGGTAAAGAAACTTGCCGAAGGACCATCGAAAGTTCCCGCTCCGGAAGCGAAAGCCAAGCCGGAGCCCGTACAAAAACCTATTTTGCCAGGCAAATTGATTATCACGGTGTCGAAGCAACTGCTCATGGATGTTCACTCGAAGAAGATAACCCTTGAACAGTTCAAGAAATCGGCGGAAATCGAAGCCATCGGTTTCCCAGCTGCGGATAAGAAGAAGTGAAAACGTAGGGTAAGCGTCCCGCTTGCCATTCAAGGCCATCCAAGGCAAGCGAGACGCTTGCCCTACGCGTCACAACTCCCGCCCCTTCAGAAGCCGTTTCCCCATCATCGGATCGCGCTTGGTGAATGGTCCATCGGCGACATCGGTGCGCAAAAGTCGAAGATACATCTCCATTTTCGCATCCAGATCATCGGCATGATGCAGGATCAGCACTTCCGGAATCATGGGCGATTGCGTTGTTCCCCAGTTCGGAATCTCCAGATAACTCAACAGCAGGTGTTCCAGGAGTTGGAGCAACAGCGGATTCAACTCCGGAATCTCGCGGGCTGCGTCGCGAACCATATCCCTGCCCAGAATAAGATGGCCGATCAATCGGCCGGGAATCGTCGGCACAACCTGGGGAAGAAGCTCCGTTGGCGAAGTAAATTCCAAAACCCGACCAAGTTCGTGCAGGGCAGCTCCCGCAACGATCAGATCCCGATTCAGCGGCGGTTTCAGATCGGGGTATTGCAGCTGATAACGATTGGCGAGGGCGATGCAATTCTTCACCACGTTGAGACTATGCTCGAGCCAGCCGCCGGGATATGGGAAATGATGCCGTTGCGATGCGGGCAGGAGTCTGAAGGCGTCCGTGTGCCGGTCCAAAAGCAACAAGACGAGTTTGCGCAGCGGTTCATCCTCGATGGAGGACTCCGTCAGTCCGCGAAGTTCCGAGAACAGCGCCGCTGAATCGATACGTGGTCGTTCGATAAAATCGGCCTCATTGAACCCGGCCTCGCGATCGGCTTCGGTGAAGTGTCGGATATTATGAACTTCAAGTTGCGGGCCGTACTGTGGATGCTCGTAGTAGGTCGCGCGAAGTTTGAAGAACTGGCCCGGTTGCCATTTGTCGCATTCTTGGTAGCGTTCGCTTTCCTCCCAGATCATCCAGGATACGGCCCGTCTGCCATCGCGGAACCGACAATTGTAAAACTTCTTGCCGGCGCGCGTCACGCCTTTGATTCGCTCCACGAACAACGCAAAGAAATCGCCTTGCTGTCCCGGCTGCAATTCGCTGAGGTGCGTGAGAGTTGGTCTCGATAAGGGTTTCTGGCGAGACATGATGATCCTCGACCCAGTCAGGGCAGCCCTGGACAGTTGTCATTACCCCAGTATGAATGGGACTGAGCCTGCCGCAAACGAGTGAAAGCATTCAAGTGGAACCCGGTCCTGAGCGCGGATGCGTCAGGAAGTCTGCCAGCATTCCTATTGCACTGCGTCATTCAGTCATGCACACCTCGACAATTTCCCAATTGCGAAGGGTAACGCAGTATCCGCGAAACTCGGGATCTCCATCGACGAAGTACGAGATTGCAATTGTATTTGAGTCGTCTTCTAGATCTCCCGATGGCAGAATTCGAATAGTGACTTCATCGCCTGGACTGATTCTCGGTGCAGGCCACGCAGCATGATGTCGGCCATTTTGGGAGCCATCAAACAAGCCAAGACCGCCGATATGCAACTGATGAGATCCTTCGTCACCGGCGTGTTTGACGTAACTGAGCCCAAAGGATAGCACCATCACCGTTGATTCCGGAGACGCAGACCCGTTCGCCGTTCTTCAGTATCTCAAATCGCGTAGACATATTGTACTCGGCCCAACTCCACGAGCTGCTCTCGCACCCGAACTGAGTACGATACGCGGTACAGGATCGGTTCGTTGCCGGTGCCGCTCATGACACGCCAGCTGCAGCCTCGACCGCAGCGATGAACGACTCAAGCGGCTCGCCCCCTGTCGCCTCAATTTCCCGCACGCCTTCCAAGAACTCTTGAGCATCGAAAGTCTGCCGCGCCCACGCCAAAAATTCAGGCGGGACAGGGACCGGAGCAGGCACCGAGGGTATTGGCGTCTGAGAACTCGGCTCTGTAGGCATTGGTGTGCTCCTCTCGCAAAACCCGAGGATCAAACGGTTGGTGAATCTACTGCCAGCGTACCGATGCGGCGAGCCGCCGTCAAGCGTCGCGGCGCACGCGGAATCGAGCTGTCGAGTCACTGGATGAACAGCTATCTTGGATCCCGGCTATTGCCAAAGGAATCCACCCTACACGAACTGCCTCGAACTTTTCTTCCATTTTCAGCAACAGAGTCGGACGATGAAAGATCGATTCGGGTTGAACCGAAAGAGCGCGGAGATGCAAGGATAACCTTCGTTGCTATCTCATGGCTGGTCCAAAAGTGCTGTCGGGCGCACCCCCAGGAACATAGTAGCGGTCTCTTTGCTCACCTCCAACATTCAAGACAGCAGACCAGACTCCCTTGGCAATGATTGGATAGGAACTCGGACCCGTACGGCCCCGGTTCTTGTAGCCGTGTCCGGGGTATCGAATCACGATGCGAGACCCTTCACGCAAGCCGGTCCCGGTCTTGCGAATCGCGCGGACGTCCGCTACTACTTCAACATCCCACCGAGTGAGGGTGTCGTTGTCCTCCGTGATGCGCTTGGACAATGAAACCACTTTGATATCGAGGTCTTCCGTTGCCAACTTTGGATCGGGGTAGCCAGGGATCGGCGGTTGTGCACAAACACCATGCGACAACGCTACCAGTAGGGCACAAGCACTCCCGAGCATGACAAGCCTCCTTGTCAACAGCTTGAATTCCATTTCAAAATAAGCAAACGCCGTGCCGCCCAACGCGGGTTGCCTGGTATGGGCCGTCGCGGCCGCACCATATCGTACAAGAGAGTTGCCGGCAACTGCTAATTTTCCCGACCACTCCCGTTTCCCAAAAACGTGATTTTTGTTATGCTTTCATTCGATCAACGATTGGAGGTATTATCGTGTCGCAGGCTGTTGCCATCTCACCAACGTCAACGAATGATCCGCTATCACCGCCGAACTTGCCGGCATCGGGTCGTCTTGGATCGCACTTCAAAAATCGCATTCAGGCCCTGATGGGCCCGGCTGCTTCGCGAAAACTTGCCAGCGCAGCTCTGTTCGTCCCCGGTATCCGCAACCGCGAGCAGGCCCTGGGCAATTTGTCCGACTCGGAACTTGTCTTGAAGGCCAATCAGCTGCCGGCCGGGCCAAAACCGGCGAGAAAACGACCGACTTCATCACGGAAGCATTTGCTCTGTGTTCGATCGCGATTTGGCGCACGCTGGGCATGCGAGCATTCGATGTCCAGATCGCGGCGGGCCTCATTATGTTCAGAGGTTCGCTGGTCGAGCTGGCCACCGGCGAAGGCAAAACGCTAACTGCTGCATTTCCCGCGTTTCTTCACGCCCTTGCGGGGAAGGGCGTGCATGTCACAACGGTCAACGATTACCTGGCGCTGCGCGATGCGGAACTGATCGGCCCAGTCTTCCGCCGGCTCGGTTTGAAGGTGGGTGCCATTCAAATGAAGATGGATGAGCCGCCCCGCCTCGAGGCCTATCGTTGCGACATTACCTATGGCACAGCTTCCGAGTTTGGCTTCGATTTCCTGCGCGATCGGCTCAAATCGCGTGGCGGGCAGGTGGCCCATATTCCTTTCTGGGCACACTGGACGGATAGCAAGGGGCCTCCGCGCACCGATAATCGTGTCCAGCGCGGGCACTATTGTGCCATCGTGGATGAGGCCGATAGCATCTTCATCGATGAGGCCCGCACTCCGCTCATCATTAGCGCGCCCACGCGCATGGCAACCCCCGAGGAAACGATCATTTATACCTGGTCCAATGAAGTCGTCCAACGCATGAAACCGGGTGAGCATTTTGTCGTCGATACCAAAAAAGACAAAGTCGAACTCACGGAAGCGGGCCGACAAATGGCCCGCTATTCCAATCCCCCAACCGGTCAACATACCGAATTGATGGACAAGCTCTTTGAAGCCCTGGAAAAGTCAGCGCAAGCCTATTTTCGTCTGGTCAAGGACCATCATTACATGCTGATCGACGACAAGGTGGTTATTGTCGACGAAAGCACGGGCCGGCCGATGCCCGATCGTCACTGGAACGAAGGATTACATCAAGCGGTGGAGGCCAAAGAAGGCGTACCGATCCACCTTGCCGCGGACCATGCAGCACAAGTTACGTTTCAGAGTTACTACCGCCTGTACGAACATCTTTGCGGAATGAGCGGCACACTGGTGCAAAACGACCGCGAATTACGCCGAGTCTATCGCCGGCGGGTGGTGTGTGTTCCCACGAATCGCCCGGTCATCCGCGAGCACTGGCCCGATCTGGTCTTCGCGACCCAGGCTGCCAAATACGATGCCATTGTCAAACAAGTCGCCGAATTGCAAGCCAAGGGCCGACCGGTACTGATCGGTACGCGCTCGGTAGAAAAGTCGGAAGCGATTTCACTTCGGCTAACCGCAGCCGGGGTTGTCCATCAAGTGCTCAACGCCAGGCAGAACGAACAAGAGGCATCGATCGTGGCACAGGCCGGTCGGCCCGGTCGAGTCACGGTGGCAACGAACATGGCCGGGCGCGGTACGGACATTCTTTTGGGCGGAAGCATCGCCAAGGACATCCAATCTCTTCGAGAGGATAAGAGCCTCGCGCCCGAAGAAATATCGAAACGGATCGCGGATTTGCAGGCAGAGTGGCGCAAACTGCACGATCAAGTCGTGGCGGCCGGCGGACTGCACGTGATCGGTACCGAACGCCACGAGGCGGTCCGAGTCGACCGTCAATTATTGGGACGAGCAGGCCGGCAGGGCGACCCCGGCAGCGGCCAATTCTTCCTGTGCCTGGAAGATCAGTTGCTGGAGGCGTTTGGCGTCGATCGACGGCAACAGCTTGAAGCTCTGGGCCTGCGTGGTGCGAACAGCGATTGGAATGGGTACCGAAGTTGGTTTCGGCGGGCACAACGAATCACCGAACGCAAGCACTATCGCCAAAGACTGGACATGCTGCATCACGATAGACGCCGGCGCGAGATGCTCTCGGAACTCGGTGCCGATCCGTTTGTGGATTGAGCGTTTGCTCAACCGCGTTCAAAAGACGCAAATGCGATCATAGATGTACAAACCGATTCGTGTAGCAACTTGTAGCATGGGGGGTTCACCGCCTCGTTTGTTTGGTTATTCAATTGTTGATCCGCAAACTAAATTTTGTGTAGCAACTTGTAGCATGGAGTTCACAACCTCGTTTGTTTGGTGATTCAATCGTTGATCGGCAAACCAAAATTGTGTGGCAATTTGTAACACGGCGCTCGGTAGTGCGTTCGTTCGCATTTGCGATCATTGCTGCAAAAACCGATTTTTGTAGCAATTTGTAGCATGGCGATAACCGAATCGTTTGTTTGGTTATCAAATCGTTGATTCGCAATTGAAAATGTGTAGCAATCTGTAGCACGGCATTCGAGAGTTCGTTCGTTTGCATTTGCGATCATTGATTTGCAAACCGATTCTTGTAGCGATTTGTAGCGTATGCACCCGGTTTCGGCTCTCATCAGCAAAAACTTCGCCAATCCATCAAATCGATAAGCGTTTGATTGGCTTTAGTTCTTGGAAGCAACCCGGAACCCGGCCTGACGGACGAGCCCCATTCCACCAAAGAACTTCGTAAGTGTATCACATCGATAATCGTTTGATTCACTGCCAAGTTCGAGGCGTAACCGGTTCTGCTTTGCGTTTAATTCAAATTGTCAAAGATCAAGTGGGCAGCGAGTGTAGCCAAGCTCTCTCTGGCACAGGCAAACTTGTCGTACGGGCAGAGAATCGAATTACACCCTCAGCCCAAATGGAGTTTATCCCACTATTCCATTCTAGCGCACATGAGTACACATAACAATGGAGTTGCAAAGAGATATTTTCGATCCAATTGCTCGAAAGAGGGGCCAATCGACAATAACAACATCTCACGTTTGATGAGGGTTCATTGGGGGCCAAGTCGTTGTAGATGTCAGTCGCGGGATCGTCCCATCCGGCTTTTCCAAGTACCTCATCGAGAAGCGGATAGGGCTCCGAAAACACTGAATTCAGAATCGTCCCACAAGGATTTAGATGGGGTTGTGGCAAAGATTAGTTCGCTGCTCCAAAATTCCAAACAGCATATCCAAAACAAATCAGGTTGAGCCAAGACCACTGCTCGCGCTATGACTAGCATCGGCAGATATTGGCACCCCGAAAATAATTGTCTGGACAACTATTGTTCCAACGGGTATATTTTCTCCATGACCACCGCTCATGCTCCCGACCGCCAGAGTCTCCGATTCGATTCCCCCGAGCAGGAGGCCTTCCTGAATCTCTGGCGAACCTACGATCGTCTGCGGATGCTCGAAGATGAGTTGTTCGCTCGATTCGATCTCACGCCCCAGCAGTACAACGTGCTGCGCCTGCTCAAGGCGGAATTTCCCGACTCACTCCCAACGCTGGTGATTGCCGATCGGCTGGTTTCTCGCGCCCCCGACATCACGCGAATGCTCGACAAGTTGGAACAGCGCAGGTTGATCCAACGTGTCCGAAAAAGGGAAGATCGCCGGACGGTGTTGATCGGTATCACTCCTATCGGCAGCGCACTTCTGGAGGAAATTGCGGGGCCTTTGCGGGAATGTCATTCCAGACAACTCGGTCACCTCACGGCCGGGAGCCTGAAGAAACTGGTTCATCTGCTGCAGGCAGCGCGCGAGCCTCATGAACTGGATGGGAGTTCCTGGCGGTAGTTTTGTTGAAAGCTCTCCCCCCTATCAAGGACAATTCCATGGTCGATACACTCCAAGAAAATCCCGATGTGATCGTGATCGGCGGCGGGCCGGCAGGATCCTCGGTTGCCACACTGATTGCCCAGAAGGGCTATCGTGTCGAACTCTTTGAACGCGAGCACTTTCCGCGTTTTCACATTGGGGAATCCTTCGAGCGAAAAATGAAAAAATGGAGAGTTAATCGTAATCATAATCATAATCATAATCCGATTAAGATTATGATTACGATTATGATAGCCGGCCTCTTAAGATGTGGGCCGTATAGCGGGACTGCTCAAAGTGCCAGCGAGACATAGCCGCCGAAACCCAGGGAAGCCAATCCGAAGACGACAGCGCAAAGCAATAGCCCTCGTTGCGATCGCCCCAGAGCCAGGGAACTGACCATGACTCCCACCTGGGCAATCAGCATGCAGTAGAAAAACATCTTGCTGTGCTCGCGATGGATGTCGGATTCCACGCCGCTGCGTCGGACGCGGATTTCGTAAACTTCCGCCGCTTTGCGATTGTAGTACGATTCCTGTTGATATCGGCGGGCGTTGAAATCCAGTTCGCTCGACTTGAATTTCTTGGTTAGAACGGCGAGAGTAGGTCGAATCCCCGCCGGAGATGCGACATCGTTTATCGCCGATTTCACGGCGGCATCGAGTTCCTTTAAGATGTTGCGGAATTCTTTGATCGTCTCCGCGATCGGCTCGCACGCCTTATCGAAACTGTCTGCGTTCTGTTCGGTCAACAGGATTGCTTCGTCAACGTCGGCGGGGTCGAGAGCGCGAATGCTCTTGGCGGTTTCTGTCTCGGTTTTTCGCTGGCCAATCTCCTTGATCACATTGTCAATAGCTTTCTGGACTTCCGGCTTTGTCGGTTTCTTTTCTTCGATTTTTGGCAATGCGGATGTGGTCAAATAGGTCAGACTTTGTTTCGTTTTTTCATCCGACAACAACTTCGTCAATTGTGTGCCGATTTCCTTTATCTTGCCGATATCTTCCTTTTTGACACCGAGCACTGGAACAGAGAGGGAACGAGCTATCGCATCGACGGTTTCTTTGAGTTCTGCCGGATCGAAAGACTCGGACTGGAGCAAGTCGACAGTCATTTCCAAGCTGGTTCCCCGAATACGCTTGGCCTGGAAGAAGCCCCATTGATCGCCTGCTTTGGACTGGTGTTGAGCTGCCAGCGAGCGGTAATACATCGATTGAGTCATTTCGCTCGACGACATGCCCGCAAAGCCTGTCGCCACGATGGCAAGGACGATAGGGAGCGTTGTGAAAACGGCATTCCAGAACCCTTTGGGTTTTTCTTTTTCTGCGTTGTCGGTGTTTGTCGGTGTAGGAGCGTCCACAGGCGAAACTCCCTCGATTTGAGAATGGGGCATTCAGCTTGGAACCAGGAACTATCCTATTGCACGATCGATCGGATTGTGCCAAATGCGATGCGACCCGCCGCCCTTACGAGATGTCTCCCATCACCACAATACTCTGATTTTTCGAGCTGCTTCGCGGTATGTCATGGGGAAAACATTGCACAACACTGGGGTTCATGGCGTCTTTGCCTATTGGAGTCTTCATGAATGGTACTTGCGTCGGAGAAAGTTATCTAACAGGATTGCGGGGGATCGGGTTAAATGTTTTGATCGCATTACGCCACTGCCCCGATGGCGAGCGAACAATTGTGCCCGCCAAATCCAAAACTATTCGACAGTACTTTAGTAACGCGCATTTCGCGAGGCTGGTTGGGGACGTAATCCAGATCGCAATCGGGATCGGGTGTCTGATAATTGATCGTCGAATGGACGACGTTGTGGCGGACCATCAGCGCACAGGCGATCGCCTCGACACCGCCGCTCGCTCCCAGAAGATGGCCGATCATGCTCTTGGTGCTGCTCATTGCCAGTTTGTAAGCGTGCGGACCAAACACTTTCTTGACTGCCCTTGTCTCTGCTGCGTCGCCGAGCTGGGTGCTGGTTCCGTGAGCGTTGAGATATTGGACATCCTCGGGGTTCCACTTGGCCATGTGCAGCGCATGTTCCATTGCCTTGGCTGCGCCGATCCCCTGTTCGTGCGGGGCAGTGATGTGGTAGGCATCTGCCGTATTGCCGATGCCGAATATCTCGCAGAAAATGTCCGCGCCGCGTTTTTTGGCTTTTTCCAATTCTTCCAGAACGAGAATGCCAGCCCCTTCGCTCAGGACAAATCCGTCCCGATCTTTATCGAATGGCCGGCTGGCAATCTGGGGATTATCATTGCGATCTGAAAGCGCGCGAGCCGAGCAAAAACCACCGAGTCCCATCACCGTAATGGCTGCTTCTGCTCCGCCCGTGACCATCATGTCGGCAAGATCCCATTTGATGGCATGATAGGCATCGCCAATGGCGTGAGCAGGTGTGGCGCAGGCCGTTGAAACGGCGGTATTCGGACCCTGAAGTCCGAACTCGATGGAGATGGTTCCGGAAGCCGAATTGGCGATCATCTTCGGCACTACGAACGGATTGATGCGGCCGGGGCCGCCTTTCAAATAGCGTTCGTGTTGTTCTTCAAATTCGTTCATCCCGCCGATGCCGCTGCCGATCATGACGCCGCATCGGAACGGGTCTTCCTTGCTCGAAGTCGAAACCACTGGTCGCGCGATCGCCTGTTGGCGGCCACGAGGGCAAATTGGGCAAAACGATCGAGTCGATGGGCGACCCGGCGTTCCATGAAGTTTTCGGGTTTCCAGTCCTTGACTTCACCGCCAAAATGCACCTTGAAAGGCACTGGTGTCGAATTGGGTGATGGGCGCAACGCCGCTCTTACCCGCCAGAAGTCCCGGCCAGTAATCAGAGACGTTGTCCGCGATGGGATTGACCGTTCCCAATCCGGTGACCACGACGCGACGCGTCATCTCTTGTTGATCTCCCGTTCGATGTAGTCGATCGCTTCACCGACGGTTTTGATTTTCTCGGCCTGATCGTCGGGGATCTGGATATCGAACTCTTCTTCGAGTTCCATGATCAGTTCGACAATGTCGAGCGAATCCGCCCCGATGTCCTCGATGAAGCTGGTGGTGCGATTGACCTGTTCCTTGTTGACGGCCAGGTGTTCGCAAACGATTTCGATTACTCGTTGCTCGACGGACACGCTTCGACCCTCCGATAGCGGAATGTGCTCACCCCGCGACGAGATCAACTGACCGTTGACCCCGGAAAAAAACACTCGATGCAGTCAGGTCCCCAAGCGCGGGTGGCAGACGCTCGGGGGAAAATAAATCAGATCCTGTCCATTTGCGCAACAGGAGATGATGGATTAGAATGTATCAGCCACTCCCGAAAAGAGAAGGGGAGGTTTGAAGGTCAAACCGATTCTCGCCGCTTCCCTTCTGTTCAAGCCGTACAATTTCGGCATTCGATCTTGCGGTTGACTCGTTTGAGCAACCCTGCCAGCACGCGACCAGGACCAATTTCGTAGAACTGCTCGATTCCTGCGGCGAGCAGATTTCGCATGGTTTCTTCCCATTTTACAGGGTTCAGCACCTGTTGTATCAAGAGAGATCGAATTTCTTGAGGATCGGTGTGCGGTTTGGCATCGACATTCGACCAGACCGGAATTCTCGGCCCACGAATTTCGATGCTTTGAAGTGCTTCGGCGAGCCGATCGTCCGCCGGCTTCATCAGGTCGGTGTGAAAGGCACCGGCGACCGCGAGACGCTTGGTTCTGCCGCCACGAACTTCCGCGACTTTATCGACTTCTTCAAGCGCTGCGAGGGTGCCCGAAACCACGATGTTGCCGGGACAAAGATAATTGGCAATCTGGAGAGGACCGGCGGACTTCGCCTCGTTGACGATCGACTCGACCAGCGCCAGATCACCGCCCACAATACTGACCATACCGCTGGGCGTCGCTTCCGCAGCGGCCTGCATCGCCAGACCGCGTTTTTGGACGACTTTCAAGCCATCTTTGAAAGTCATCGCGCCGGCGAAGACAAGGGCGGTATATTCGCCCAGGCTCAAGCCCGCAGTGGCAACACATTCCTCGAAAGTATTCGGTTCTGCCTGCCGAAGCGATTCGAGGGCTGCTAAACTGGTGACAAAGATAGCGGGCTGACTGATGTCGGTGGCATTGAGGCGTTCCGCTGGTCCGTTGAGGCAGATTTCGAGCAAATCGTAGCCCAGGGACTCGCTCGCATCGGTGAAGAGTTGTTTGGCGGCAGGCATCGATTCAACCAGGCCCGCGCCCATTCCTACCGATTGCGATCCTTGACCGGGAAACATGAACGCAACTTTGGCCATAACAAACCCCTCTGGGTTAAATTCCAAATCGCAAATTCCAAATCCCAAACAAGACCCAATTTCAAATCACCAAACCTATCTCGGTCAACCCCGGTTTTAAGTTTGTTATTTGCTTGAGATTTGTTATTTGTATTTTGGATTTTACCCCTTTGGGGAGTTTATTCTTCATCCGCAACTTCGGGTGATGCTTCGAGTTCTTGAACAATCTTCTCATTGACCTTGCTCCGCGCATGGTGTGCTGCCACCTTGATCGCGTTACGAATCGCCGGTTCCTTGGAACTGCCGTGGCAGATGATGCAAATACCATCGATGCCCAAGAGCGGCGCTCCGCCAAAACTATTGTAATCGTATCGAGCGACCAACTCTTGAAACGCCTGCATTGCTTGCGGCTTCTCCTGCTGCAAAGGACCGATGACTTCTTTGGCCACCATCTTCATGATGAAATCGAATACGCCCTCGGAAAGCTTTAGAATCACGTTGCCGACAAAACCGTCTACGACGATTACATCGCATTTGCCGCGATGAATGTCGTTGCCTTCAATGTTGCCGATGAAACGGTCTTTCAGAGGGCTGTTATCGAATAGAGTGTGCGTTTCCTGTGCAAGGTTGTGGCCTTTGCCTTCCTCTTCGCCGACATTCATTAATCCGATGGTCGGGTTTTCTTTCTGAAGGATGTGTTTGGCGTATATCAGCCCCATCACGCCGTATTGAAATAGATGGGCTGGCTTTGGGTGAACGTTGGCCCCGACATCGAGAATGACGCAAAGTCCTTTTGCCGTGGGCATTAGGGCCGCGATACCCGGTCTTTTCACGTTCTTGAGGAATCGGCGCAGCCGCAGGCCGCCTGCGACCATTGCGCCGGTATTGCCGGCGCTGACGACCGCTTCTACTTTGTTTTCGGCAAGCAATTGCCAGCTTCGACTGATGGAGTTATCGGGTTTTTTGCGCAGACCATCGACCGGGGAATCGGTCATGCCGACGACTTGCGAGGTATGAACAATCTCGATACGATCCAGGGGAACATCGGGAGGAAGCTGGGCCTCGATTTGCGCACGATCACCGACGAGAACTATCTCGATGTCCGGATCGGCGAGGATCGCCTGAATCGCCCCGCTGACGATCGGACCGGGAGCGTAATCGCCCCCCATCGCGTCCAGAGCGATTCGCATGGCTTAATTCTCCTGCTTTTCCTCTTCCATCACCACGACGACGCGGCCCTGAAAGAAGCCGCAGTTAGGGCAAACTCGGTGCGCGAGGACAGGCTCGCCGCATTGCTTGCAGAATTGAATCTGCATCGGTTTGACGTGGTGATGACTTCGCCGATGCCCTTGTTTTGCATGCGAAGTACGTCTTTTCGGAACTGCCATGACACTTCGGAGTTAAAGGTTTCTTCAAAAGGCAAGACGGTAATCGTAGGGAGAAATCGATGCCAAGTCAAGGGAACGAGCGCAAGGATTCCCGTCCCGCCGAAATCGTTCGGGTGACGAACTATTCCTGCGCGCTCAAGGGTGCTACAATTCTTAAAGTGTCTCGATCATTGAAGGAAAAAACATGAATCCTGAAACACTCCGCAACTTTCTCAATACTCGTCCATTCGAGCCATTCGAGGTCGAACTGAGCAGTGGTCAGGTTCTGAGCGTCCGCCATCCCGAGAACGTGATGATGCTTCGCAATACGCTTGTCGTCGGCGATCCCGAAACCGACATGGTTCAATGGACATCGTTGATCCACGTCGTTGGCATCCGCCGCAAACAGTCGACCCTTCCCGGCTGAAAGTAGATGAGGATTACTGACTTCAACAAACTGAATTCAACTACCGAATTACACCGCGAAAGCATACACTAACGGCGATCCATTTCGTTCCTTGTTCGCGGTTTCATTCGGTATCTTTGGGCATGCACTCCACCCCTCTCACACTCCTCGAGCGGTTGCGCCGTAATAACGATCCCGAAGCGTGGAATCGCTTCGTCGATCTCTATTCGCCGTTACTTTTTGAATGGTCACGGCGCAATCGCGTTCCCCAGGCCGACGCCTGCGATCTGGTGCAGAATGTATTGCTGTTGCTGCTCAGGCAACTTCCGCAATTCGAACGCCGACCCGGCGGGAGCTTTCATAGCTGGCTGCTGACCGTGGTGCGCAACTGCTGGCGCGACCAACTCCGATCTCGGCGCGACAACCCATCGTGGTCAACGGCGTCGCGCCGGACCAGCAGCTGGGAACCGATCCGATCGCGGAACTTACCGAGGCGGAATATCGCAGTTACCTGTTCCGCCGGACGCTCCGAGTCATTCAGACTGATTTTCCCGAATCGACCTGGCGCGCCTTCTGGTTGCACGTGGTCGATGGTCGCCCAGCAGCTGAAGTTGCTGCCGGCATTGGAGTTACGCCCAATGCCGTTTACCTGGCCCGGGGCAGGGTCTTGAAACGGCTTCGGGAAGAACTTGCCGGTTTTTTGGATTGATTCGCTTTTTCGCGACAGATTCCCCAAAAACGGAACGTCCTATCTTCTGTACGATGTGATACGGCCCCTTAAGCATCTTGAGGTCACCCATATGCCACTCGATCCAGCAAGAAAACCCAACCTCATCCAAGAGTACCTCGACGGCTCGCTTTCCTCGGAACAGGTGCCCGAAGCCGAACAAATCCTGCAGAACGATGCCGTTGCTTGTACCGTGCACGAAGACCAGGACAAACTCGCAACCTTTGTTAGCCGGCTCCAGGAGGCGCTTGCCATGCCGCCATTCCCTTCGGAACAGAACGACCAGGCCAATGAGGCCGTGCGGAAAGCCATCTCCGAGAAAATGAAACAGCAGTCGAACATCGATGAGACCGCCGGATTCCGCAGTCAGCGACCCTTCGCCTTCTACAGAAGCCGATAAGGTCAATGCTCCCCAGGCCGGATTTGCTTTTCTTTCCCCTCCGAGTGCTGCGGATGAAATCGGCCGACTCAACGGCTACCGCATTTTGCGGCAACTCGGCGAAGGCGGCATGGGCATGGTCTTCGAGGCCGTCGAAGTCAAGCTGAAGCGGCGCGTGGCCCTCAAAGTGATGAAACCGGAGGTCGCGAGCAAGGAACAGAACAAAGTGCGATTCATCCGGGAGGCCGAGACCGCTGCGCAGGTCGAACACGACAACATTTGCCCGATCTACCACGTTGGTGAAGAGAATGGCGTGCCCTTTATCGCCATGCCCTTTCTCAAAGGCGAGCCTCTCGATGTTCGACTCAAACGGCAAAAACCGCTGCCGATCCGTGAGGCCGTTCGCATAGGTCGTGAGGTGGCCGAAGGGTTGGCGGCAGCGCCATGACGCGGGACTCGTCCATCGCGATATCAAACCGGGAAACGTTTGGCTTGTCCAAAAGGAAGAAGCCACCAAAGTGAAGGAAGCCAAAAATGTAATTCAATCTTCGGATGGCATGTTTCTGCGGGTACGGATTCTCGACTTCGGCCTGGCCCGGCTCACTGCCGATGATCTGCACCTGACGCAGTCGGGCGCGATCATGGGTACTCCTGCCTACATGGCCCCGGAACAGGCCAGAGGCAAGGCGGTCGATCATCGCGCCGACCTCTTCAGCCTCGGCGTCATGCTTTATGAAATGACGATCGGCCGGCGGCCCTTCTCCGGCAACGACACCATGTCGATGCTCACCAGCCTGGCAATCGATGAGCCGACCGCTCCGAATGCAATCGATCCGGCAATCCCGGTAGCAATGTCAGATCTGATCATGCAACTCCTCTCGAAAAGCCCGGACAAACGCCCCGCGGATGCCCATGTAGTCTCGGAAGCATTGCTGGCGATCCTGACGCAGGCAGCCCCGCCCATCGTCGAGGCTATGCCGCGATCGGGAGCGGTGCCGATGGCCTCTGCCGCCGATGCCACGGCCATCGATCCCTGGCAGGCGATCGATGAACCCGACTTGGATGTGACAACCTCCACACCCTCTGCCGGCACAATCATTACCTGAGTCGGCGAAGCGAAAGTCGCAGGGTAAGGGAATTCTTTTCGGGTTGAGCCTGGTGCTGTTGTTTGTGGTGGGTGGCGGTTTCGCCGGTTACAAGCTCTTCTTCGAGACCAAAAATGGAACGCTGGTAGTCGAGGTCGATGGCGATGCCGATGTACGGTTCAAAAATGGCACGGTGCAGATTTACGACACCAAGGGAGAACTGAAATACACTCTCAAGCCGGGAGAGCGAAGCAAGACGATGCCGCCCGGCCCATACAAGGTTGAAGTTGCCGGCGCGGATGGCGTCAAATTGGAGACGAACGAGTTCACGATGACGAAAAACGGGGCGACGGTGCGCGTCTCGGCGGTCCCACCGGCAGCGGTCGCTCAACGGGCCAGCGCTGGAGACGACCGCGCCGCGGCGGCCTGGCTTTTGAAGCGTGGCGCGAAGTTCGGATACACCAACGACACCGGCTACCACAAAGTCGACGGTCCGGGTGCGGTTCTGCCTGCTGGGCCGCTCCGGCTCAACGGCTTTTTGATGGATTCCAAAAGCTTCACGAATGATGCCGATCTGGCAATCTTCCGCGGACTCGAAAACCTCGACACCATCGTATTCGGCGGGACTCCTTTTTCCGACGCAGGCTTGGAACATTTCATCGGTTTGCCCAAGCTGGAAAAAATGTACCTGGGCAAGACCAAGGTCACCGACGCGGGCGTAAAGCAATTGAGCCAAATGAAATTGCTGACGGTGTTACAAATTAACGAGACAGGTGTGACGGACGAGGGGCTGAAGCATCTCAATGATCTGGACCGATTGACGGAACTCACGCTGCAGAACACCAAAGTAACCGAAGCCGGGGTTAAGGCACTGGCCACGGCTTTGCCCAAGTGCAGGATCGAATGGGACGGCGGCGCGTTTGGGCCGATGCCCAGTCCCGATCGTATGGCCGCCGAGTATGTGCTCTCCATCGGCGGAACTGTTGCTGTTAACGACGAGCAACGCCTCATCTATGCACCGGGCGATTTGCCGCGAGAAGCTTTTAAGCTGACCTATACCGGCCTGGTCCCCAACAAACAAGTTCCAGATGCAGGGCTGGTAGCATTTCATGGTTGCACGAACCTGACCCTTCTCTACTTGGCCGGTACGCAAATCAGTGATACCGGGCTGGCTAACTTCAAAGAATGCAAGAAACTGCAGGCACTTCAATTGACTGGAACATTGATCAGCGATTCAGGACTGGCACTCTTCAAAGACTGTAAGGATCTCCTCGCCGTTGACCTGACCCACACCAAGATTGGTGATGCAGGACTGGCCCACTTGAAAGAACTCCAAAACCTGTCGAATTTGAACCTCGCATTTACTTTGGTGACCGATGAGGGATTGGCTCATTTGAAGAACTGCAAGAAGTTGACTGAGATCTGGTTGACTGGCACAAAAGTCACCGATAGAGGACTTGAAGTCTTCAAGGATTGCGAGAACCTCCGGACACTCAGGCTCGCTAGCACGCAAGTGTCCGATGCAGGAATGGCTCTCATGAAAAACTGGAAACGCTTAGCCGGGGTTCAGCTCACGGGTGCAAAAATTACCGATGCCGGCCTGGTTCATCTGAAGGAATGCAAGAATCTTGCCGACGTGGATCTGCGCAAGACCAAGGTTTCCGCAATGGGCATTGATGGGCTGAAACGCGCCTTGCCACAGTGCAAGATCGAATGGGACGGCGGCGTGATCGAGCCGATGGTCAGCCCCGATCGCAAGGCGGCTGAGTATGTGTTGTCCATCGGCGGATGGGTTCGAGTGAACGGTGAAGAGCGGAACATCAAGGCACCAGGCGGGTTGCCCCAAGAACCTTTCTTACTGACCTATGCCAACTTGTTCGATAATAAAAAGGCCACTGACGCTGGGCTAGCAGCGTTTCAGGGTTGCACGAACCTGATCCACCTCGACTTGCATGGCACGCAAATCAGTGATGCCGGGCTTGCTAACTTCAAAGGCTGCAAGAAATTGCAGGAACTTTACTTGGTCGGAGCACGCGTAACCGATGTGGGGCTGTCACTCTTCAAAGATTGTAAGGACTTAACGACACTTGACCTCCGCGGCACGACGATTGGTGATGCGGGTATGGCCCACTTGAAAGATCTCCGGAACCTATCGGCCATCGCTTTTACTTCGGTGACCGATGAGGGATTGGTTCATCTCAAAAACTGCAAGAAACTGACAAGCATCAACTGCTCGGGCCGAATCACCAATCGGGGGCTCGAAGTCCTCAAGGACTTTGAGAATCTGCACACTCTGGGACTAAACGCGCACGGCCGTGGATGATGCGGGATTGACATACCTGAAAAACTGCAAACATCTGGCCGTCGTTATCCTCGTTGGCACGAAGATTACCGACGCCGGCCTGATTCATTTGAAGGAATGCAAGAACCTTACCCAACTGAATTTGGGGAGTACCAAGGTAACCGCAATGGGCATTGATGGATTGAAGAATGCGCTGCCCCAGTGCAAGATCGAATGGGACGGCGGCGTGATCGAGCCAAAAAAATAACTGCAATCGGGGCGCGGGAAAGGATGCGACGAAGCCGCTCTGAGTTTGCCATTATCCCAGATCATTGGCCGATGGCTTGTCTTCCGCGCCCCGCATTCCGCGCCCCGCGCCCCGATCACAGTTATTTCTTCGGTTTCCCGAATTCTTCCGACGCGGCCCTGTTGAATGCGCCCTGGGCCTGGCCGCCGTTGCCGGGATAACCTCCCGCCGCCTGCACCATCCACACAAACACCAGTCCGCGTTTCGTATCAACCGACATGTTGGTCGCGTGAGCGCCGCCGTGGCCGAAGGTGCTGCCGGCAGACCAGCCCAGACCGTAATTGTCCTTCACCGAATCCCCGGTTTGCTTGCTTGTCAACTGCTTGACTGCGTCTTCCGAGAGAATCTTCTTCCCATTCAGCGTGCCGCCGTTGAGCATCATCTGGCAGAATCGCCCAACGTCGCGTGGCCGTCGAGAACAATCCGCCCGCCGGCATCGGATAGCGTTTTTGCGGTCGTTCAGCGGATATCGCAACTGGCCGATCTTGACCTCCTCGAGATCCTTCTTGTCGGCGCTGGGCTTGTAGGACTTGGCCAGCCGCTTGACCTGCTCTTCGCTCGGCCAGAAGGTCGTGTCCTTCATTCCCAGCGGGCCAAACAGTCGCTTGTCGAGGAAATCCTCGTAAGGCATGCCGCTGACGACCTCGATGATTCGGCCTGCGGTATTGATGCCGGCGTTGGAATACGCATATTTGGTTCCCGGCTCCGTACATCAGGGGCGTCTCGACGTAGCTCTTCGACACAGTCGGCCAGAGTGAGGCCATCGAGAGTCGGGCTTTCTTTCCCGGAACTGAATCGCATACCGCTGGTATGGCTGAGGATGTGTCGAACGGTGATGGTCGTCTTGGGCTTTGCCGGCCTGTTGGCCAGCTTGATGTCCTTGAACTCCGGCAGGTATTTCTCGACCGGATCATCGAGTTTCACTTTGCCCTCGTCCACAAGAATCATCAGCGCGGTGGCGGTGATCGGCTTGGACTGCGAAGCGATCCAAAAAATCGAGTCGGTCTTCATCGGTTTGTTCTGAGCGATGTCGGCATAGCCTACAGCGTCCAGAGCTGAGAATCTTGTCTTTGTCGGCGACCAGCGTCACTGCTCCAGCGAGCGAGTGGCTATCGACGAACGGCTGCAAGGCCGCTTCGATCTTCTTCGATCTGGGCGGCGTATCCTCGGCCAAAACCGGAGAGTATGCTGCGGTAAATCCTGCGAGCAAAACGACCAACAGGGCACGACAGTGTGTGGCTTTTTTCATGATGAGACCTTTCTGAAATTAGATACGTTGCATCGCGGCGATTCGGATCCCCTCCAGGGTCAATGCAGAACCTACCCATTCGGGTCGGCATTCGAGGTTGTGTAACCGATCTGCATCGCCGCCCGCGAGAAAAACGTGGGCTGACGGTTGCTCTTGTCGGAGTCGGTGAACCAGGCGATCGATGCCGCCGCAAAGGGCATGATAGATTCCCGCCGTAATGGCTTCGACAGTGTTTTTCCTTGGCAGGTGTAGTTTTTCAGAGATTTTTTCAACCAGAGGCAATTGAGCGGTATAGTCGTTCAGAGCCTTCGCCATGAGTCGGAAACCGGGGAAAATCGCGCCTCCTTGAAACACGCCGTCACCATCAATCAGATCCACGGTCACCGCGGAGCCGGCATCGATAACGATGGCAGGCGTTCCCCGCTGAACCCGGGGCAAGACGGCGACAGCATTCAAGAGACGATCGATGCCGACCCGTTCCGGAAACTCGACATTGACGCGGATCGGCAATTGGCGGTAATCGCTCAAGATCCGTACGGTGTGGCCCTTCGCCCGCAACCACGCGGCCAAAGCATCGCGCCGCTCGGGTTGGGTTCCAGCGATCGTCCAGTTTGCTGAGCCAACCAAGGGCCAGGACTGAAGCGTTTGTTCCCATTGAGTGGTGTCATCAAGAGGCAACGCGCTGACACGAGTTAAGTCAGTCGATGAAAACAACCCCCATTTCATACGGGTATTGCCGACATCCGCGACGAGTGCGTCCAAGATTGGTTACTCCACCACACTCTCGCTCGGTACCGGCAAGGCCCAGGGTCTTGACTCGCCGTGCATCGCATCGGCCATCGGTGCCTGTGCTGCCTGCTCTTGCACGTCGCGCACCTCATCGAGTTTTGTCATGACCTGAAGGACCAGTTGTGCCAGACCTTTACCTGTCACGGCAGAAATCGCAAAGACTGCTTTGCCCAATTCCTCGTTCATACGGCGCTGAATTTCATCGCTTCCGGTCAATTCCGACTTGCTGACGGCGAGTACTTCCGGCTTCTGTGCCAGGGCGGGGCTATAAAGTTCCAGTTCCTTGCGAATGATGCGATAGTTCGCCAGTGGATCGCTGCCATCGGTCGGGAAGGGTTCGACCAGGTGGACGAGAACGCGCGTGCGATCGACGTGCCTGAGAAACTCGTGGCCGAGACCGATGCCGCTGTGAGCGCCCTCGATCAGGCCCGGAAGGTCGGCCAGAACAAAACTTCGATTGCCGCCGATCGAGACGATGCCGAGATTGGGATACTTGGTGGTGAAAGGATAGTCGGCAATTTCCGGAGTGGCCCGCGATAGCCGGCTGAGCAAGGTTGACTTGCCGGCATTGGGTAAGCCGATCAGGCCGACATCGGCGATAACTTTGAGCTCCAAAGAAAGCCAGCGTTCCTCGCCGAGAGTGCCGGGTTGAAACTCGCGCGGTGCCCGATTCGTCGCTGTGGCAAATGCCTTATTGCCGCGTCCGCCCCGGCCCCCCTGGGCAATGCGTACCTCCTGGCCATGTTCGGTCAGATCCTTCAGGATATTTCGGCGCTCGCGGTCGCGAATGATCGTTCCGGGTGGAACCAGGATGATAAGGTCTTTCCCCTTGGAGCCGTGCTTCAGGGACGTGCCGCCGGGACCGCCTTTATCGGCTTTCCAAAAGCGTTGATGAACCAGCGGCGCAAGGTTATCGGCATTCGCATCGGCTCGAAGGATGACGGAGCCGCCGTCGCCGCCGTCGCCGCCGTCAGGCCCGCCCTTGGGAACATATTTTTCGCGACGGAAACTACACATTCCCTTACCGCCGTCGCCGGCCTTGACAAAGATATCGACGCGATCAACGAACATGTTCCACCCGTCTTTGAACTGGATGCATCAACAAGCATTATACGGGATTTATGAAGTGTAATCCCGGCGGCGAAGCTGAGATGACGTGGCAACCATTTTTGGACAGGCGCGGCGTATAGAGTGTATTCTTCATGTTCCGCGTGAAGTGCACACTACTTTCGAGTTTTGATTTTGCGCTTTTGGCGATAGTTGAAAGCGTCCGAAAGGACGATGGGAGCCCGCAGCGCAAGCAAGGGAAGGAGTTTTCCGGCGATGTCGCAGTCTCGCCTTGCTTGCGCTGCGGGCTCCCAATACCTTCGGCATTCCGCGGGTTTTTCGCAGGCGCACTTAAAAACTCGCGGGCACCATCAGGGGCCGGGAAATGTAGACCGGATGATCATTCCTCGGGAACTATATCGGCACCATCGGGTGTAATCAATGCCCGCAATTTCTTCTCGCTGATTGTCTTCGGGAGCCAGCGAACCGAGCCGTCACCCATCACCACGTTGAAATCTCCACCGAATAACCCGCCCAATTTGGGCAACGGTTTCTTCGGGTTATAGAGCAGATCTTCGGGCTGAGTCCACGGAACGCTGTCATCGGATTCGACCACGAATACTGTGTTGGACAGACCATCCTTAAAGTCGCGGAAGCCCATTCCGGGTCGAAGCGCTGAAGCACCCTGGAAAATCTGGTAGAAGGTTTGGCCTTTCGGCGCTTTGACGCCATTTACGGGAGCAAAAACCTTCGGCATCAAGGGAATCAGCTTTTTGTTGTGATCGCTGTCCCAGGGTTCATCGAGCTTGAACCGATTATAAAGTGCGGCTTGATCGATATATGGCAAAATCGCCACGCGCCAGCTAAGTTTCGGATTCATTTCCTTGCCTACCGGTGCACCATCGCTGATGCCCGGAAATGGGAACTGTCTGAAAGTACTCTCGTAATTCAAGATCGCTATCCCGATCTGCTTCAAGTTGTTTTGACTGTGAACTCGCTGTTCGGCGATATTCAACTCCGCCAGCGTTTTCCGCAAAGCATTGTTCAGCGCATCATCGATCTTGATAGACAAGGATGCCTCGATCACTGCCTCCTTCTGGCTGTACGCCGGCTTCGCCAGCAGCATTTCCCACTGGTCCATGAGTGCTAACGGCCATCCCCCGGATGGACTCCTGGCGAGACTTTTCCGGATCGACGGGGACGCTTCTTTTAGAAAATTCATCACACCAACGACCTTCTTCCTCCCCTCGAGGGCTGTGGCGCTATCCGAAAAACCGACGCGCAAGGATATCGCAAACTCGGTCGTCAAATCGGCAGTCAAGGTCAACGACTCGGCGCTGGCGAGCAACGTCGAGATCGGTTCGGGGAAGCGAAGCGATTTCGGAAGCCCAGCTACTTTTCCTCCGATCACAAATGCATGTTTTCCTGCCTGTACCAGGGCATCGTCGAGCGGTCCTCTTTTCACGGGTCGAAAGAGCGAAGGAAGCAGATTCAGCATCGATCGACCGCCGTCCCGGTCGGCATCGGGGATGAACAGCAACGTGCGCATCGTCGAAGCAAACGAGCATGTTTCCCGTTGGCCCAAGGTAGTAACAGGCAGCGCCGAGATCGGGTTTGCCCGGGTTGTAACTGTCGAACATCCGATCTTGCGGATCGACCACGATTTCATGGACGGGCTCGTCGCTTTCCTTTGGTGGTGCCTCTGGTGTTGAGGGTTTGGCGAATCCCTTTGGCGGTGGTGACTTCGTTGGACCGAAGGGCCGTTTGATGTCGGGTGCCTCTTTCGGGAACGCTGGCGGCGTGCTGGGAAAATCGGGTGTTTTCGATCGGTACGGTGGCGCGTCGATACGTGAACTGGGCCTGGACATTGACGGTGTGGGCATTTCCATCCACATTCGATGTGAGGTCGCTTTCACCTTCGTGAGCAACTTGGCTTTATCGTAGGGCTTGTTGAGCGTTACGAAAATCAAGGGTGGAGCAACCGGCTCTTCGACGGATGGAAAGAGGAAGGTAACTCGCGCGATTTCGTCGAGACTGAAGCCGGCCCTCGTTTCCAATTTTTTGAGCAGAGTAGGATCGTGTTTCACGATATAATCGCGCACCGGCTTGAGAGTTTCATTTTTCAAGAGATCGCCGCGAATGCTGACGAAGCCCAGCGCATCGCGGGGAATGCAATCGAGTTCCGGCGGCAAAGCTTGTGCATGCACCAGCGCCGGCAACGCCAGCAAAGCAAAGAAAGTAGAACGAAGCATGGGAGTATCTCGTGGGGGGTTAATAGTTTCAAGTTTCAAGTTCCAAGTTCCAAGTTCAGGACCGATACCATACACCGTCTCGAAAAGGCGGGTGGTCTTTAACTTGGAACTTGGGACTTGGAACGTGGAGTTTACCAATCGGAGCCAAGTATCTCGCCGCCATCGGGGGTGAATGCACTCAACAAAGTTCGAGCACTGATCGCGCCGCTGATAAATCGAACGGAACCATCGCATATGGCCACGTTGGAACCGCCTTTGAATCGACTGTTGAGCTTGGGCATATTCTTGATGTACGGAGGAGGAAGATCATCCGGCTTGGTCCAGATCGTCGATTCAGCGGACTCGAAGATCATGATGGTGTTGGAGGTGCCATCGGGAATGGTTGCTATGGTGCATTTGCCCAACAACTTCTCGAACGCGCGATAGTAGGTCTGTCCCTTGGCCGCGCTTGACCCGGGTATCTCGAAAATCTTGGGCATCAGCGGAATCAACTTTTTGTTGTGATCGCTGTCCCAAGGCTCATCCAGGTGGAATTGGCTGTAGAGGTTGTTTTGTTCGATATAGGGCAAAATGTGGACCCGCCAACTGAGGTTTGGTTTCTTTTCCAGGTCGCCGCCCACGAGAAAAGGCAAGCGATCTTGATTTGCAGATGCATAATTGTGTGCGGAAAGCACCATCTGTTTGAGATTGTTCATATCTTTGGCACGAGCTGCAGCCTCTTGAACCTTTTGCACCGCTTCGGCAACAGCAGCCACAAGCACGGCATCGGCCTTGATTTTCATGGCCATTTCGACCTGTGTGCCATTGACTTCAACCGTTGCTTCCTCGACGGCTTTTTCAAACAAATCGAACAGTTTCAATGCCGCGTCGCTCTGGACAGCTGGAAACGCCGCTTCTTTCATTGCGGGAAACATTTCCCGGGCGATCACCAGGTAAGCCCCCAGCAATTCCTTGGCCTTTTTCGCTGCTTGCGCATCGGCACAGCCGAGGTAAACTCGATAACTCAGTTCGTCGCCGAAATTAAGGGTCATCGCCGCGCTTTTTGCGGCCAGGAACGAACGGATCGGGAACATCTTCATCTCGAGCCTCGAGTCGAACATTGCCCGGATCATCGGGATATTTGCGCCGAGCACGACAGCGTTTTTCCCGGCGGCGAGATCAAGCGCCATGCTGAGCGGGCCATCTGCCTGTCGTCGCAACAACTGGGTCGTCAAGGCGATGAGCGTGCCGGCACCACCATCGCGAACGCCCATATTTGGGGCGATCACCACAGTCCGGTCGTCAACGGGAATGAGCAGCCCCGATCCCCAGTTCCTGCGCAGAACGTAATACTTCGCGGTCAAATCGCGCTTGCGTGCGAGTTCCTTTTTGATCGGGGGAAACTCCTCCTTGGCTTGCGCCAGAAACGCGACATTCTGCTCGCGCGGCGGTGGAGAGACTTCGATCCTCCCAAACGGCTTTCGTTCCTCTTTCGGAAATTCTTTCATAGGGGGTAAGTCAGGTTTCTTGGGCACATTGAAGGGCTTCTTGTATTCAATTTTTGGCGGGTAACTGGGACCGCTCTTGAATATTGGTCTCTGCAAGCGGTTTCGCTCTTCATCGCGCTGAAGTTGTTGTGCCTCGGCCTCGGTGTAGCCATTCCAAGCTTCCAGCACCGTTGCCAGATCGTAGGGTTTTATGGTGGTGACCACGAATAAGGGTTCCGCTCGGTCGGACAAAGTCGGGATGAGAATGGTGATGCGCTCGACGTTTTGGGGCAGAAAGCCGTTTTGCTTCTCGAATTCTTGGAAAAACCCGCCATTTCCTGCAAGCTCACGAAATGGCTTCAGAGTTGCGTTGTTCCACAAATCGGCAACGCGGATGCTGATGAACAGGGCGCTGTCGCGCGGAATGAGATTCAAATCCGGAGGGAGCGGGTCAGCAGCCCGCAGACTGGAACTTTGCATGCTCAAAAGCGCTAGCGCGCAAAACACAATTGACTGTTTCATGATGCGAAGTCTCCCGATCGGAAAAATGAAGTGACGTAGAGATGATAGGCAACATGCCAAGTGAGAGCAAGCAATAACGGGTTCTATCTTTTGCGTGCGACTCATCGTCCGGATTCAAGCACTTTTCGCCAGCGCTGGGGCATCGCTGCGAAGGCAACCTCATAGGTGGCTTCCAGGGGCACCTGAACGCAACCATTCGGTAGGAGGAACAACGGCATGTCGGGAAGAATTTCACCAACTGCTCTTGGCTGAACGTAGGCCCGGATGCTGAGCGCGGTCTCGTAGGCAACCAACGTCAGCGGTTTCCCGGCAGGCAGTGCGTATTCTTGACCGGCAATTTCGTCCCAGATCACCGCGTGGATTCCTTGGGGATCGCGCGGACCCGGCGGAAGGAGATCGACGATCAATAGATGGATACCCCGATCCAATAGTTCCACCGCTTTATCGAGGAACGATCGAATTGCATGCCGGGACGACTTGTTTCCCGGTGAAACGATCTCGACGATCGCCACAATTCGATCGCCGCTGACGTGTCGAACCGCGATGGAGTTTTGTTTGCGCCGGTAGAACTCCAAGTCAGTCTCAGCAGTGACTTCAATCTTCGGCTCGGCAACGAGCAGACCTCCGGAACCGCTTGTCGGTACATCGTTCGGACCATCTTCAACTGCCTGAGTATCTTGAAGAGTCAGCACGTCGGGACCGAACCCGGCATCATATTGCTCGGGCAAGGCATAGTAATCGGCAGGGAGGATCCCGGAGTTCAATGCATTGCTGATGGCGATGAGCCATTGCTGGTGAAAAGCATGGAAAATCCCCGCCTCAACCCGAAGCCAGTCGTGAATCGGCATCTTCGATCCTCCCAGAACGCTACAATCCTCTTTTCGCTTCCAGTTCTTGCCAGCGAGCGTAGAGCCGTTCTACGGTTCGTTGTGCATCCTCCAGCGTCTGACACGCCTCCGCCAGAAAAAGATGCCCCGCGCCCGCTGCTCGCTCAACCTCTGCTTGCCGAACCAGCACCATTTCCTCCGCAGCGAGGATGTTCCCCTCCATTTGCTCGAACTCCTGCTGTTCTTTGTAGCTCAATTTCTTGGGCTTAGTGCCGGATGGGCGCACTGCGTTTTCGGATTTCGTCGCTCGCGTTTCCGTTTTTTGGGCAAGCATGCTTCGTTCGTAGGCTGCGAGCCACTGGCTAACGTCGCCATAGAGCGATGCACCGCCGCTTCCATCCAGGCCAATCACTTCCGTGCAGAGTCGATCCATCAATTCGCGGTCGTGGCTCACCAGTACCCACGCGCCTGGGAATTCCGACAGACTATCCTCCAACACTTCGAGCGCTGGGATGTCGAGGTCGTTGGTCGGTTCATCGAGAAGCAACAAGTCTGCGGGTTGCAACATGAGTTGAGCAATCCGAACGCGCGCCTGTTCGCCTCCGGAGAGGTTGCTAATCAGCGAGTTCAGTTGTTCCGGCTGAAAGAGGAACTGCTTGGCCCAGGCCGCAACGTGCATGGGTCGATCGCGATACATCACGTTCTCGCCGTTGGGGCAGAGCGAATACTTCAAAGTTGCGGTCGGATCCAAGGCCGCTCGGCCTTGCTCGAACATGACCACCCGCAAGCCGTCAGCGCGCGTAATCATCCCAGTGTCCGGGTCGATCTCCCCGGAAAGGACGCGAAGCAAACTGCTCTTGCCGCTGCCATTGGGGCCGAGCAGGCCCAGTTTCGTTCCGGGTGAAAGCAGCAAATCCAAACCGGAAAAGAGCGATCGATTCTCGATCGTCCGGGAGATACCGGTTGCCGTCAGCAATTTACGCGTTTGCCGGCCCGTGGCGACGAAGTCGATGCCTGCCGATGCGGTCGTGGCGGTGCGATACTTTAGCTCATCCAGTTCCTCGCGGCGACGCCCTGCCTCTTCAATGCGGGAGCTGGCCTTTCGCGTCCTGGCCCGTGCCTTGTGGGCGAGCCAGTCGGTTTCACGCCGAACCTGATTGGCGACCGCTTCCTGTCGGCGCTGTTGAGCTTCGAGAAATTCATCGCGCCGATCGGCGAAATCATCGTAGGTGCCGGCCGAACGAAAGAACCCGCCGGGATAGACCCGGCTAACTTCAATGATTTCATCCGCAACTGCACGCAGAAAGGCCCGATCGTGGGTAGCAACGAGATAGGCAAAACTTGCCGCGCGCAGGAGCTGTTCCAGCCAGACGATTCCCGGCAGGTCGAGATGGTTGGTCGGTTCATCGAGCAACAGGATATCCGGCTCGCACACCAATTCTCGAGCCAGGGAGAGGCGTTTTCGCCAACCTCCCGAAAGAACATCGGCAACTTGCTCGTGATCGCTGAAGCCAACCTGTGTGAGCGTCTTGGCGGCCCGCATTTCGCGTTCATGGTCCTCGATCGGCTCCTCCGCCAGTGCAGCAACCAAAACCTCTCGAACCGTCTGACCCGGAGCAAAAGTATCGTCCTGGGCCAGATATCCCAGTCGAACGCCACGGCGAATCGTACGGGTTCCTGCATCGGGATCTTCCCGGCCTGCCAGTAATTTGAGGAGTGTAGATTTGCCGGACCCGTTGGGGCCGATCAAGCCAATACGTTCTCCTGCACGAACTTCGACAGACAGGTCGGTGAAAAGCGGACGAGGGCCGAAACTCTTGGTCAAACCCTGAACACTCAGAAGGACAGTCATTCGTAATACCTGTGCGCAAATAGATGCCGCTGTTCTGTGACGGCTGATGTCCCCAGGGTTCGCAAAGCCTCACCCTGGGCTTTACTCCATCGCCCTTCCAGGGCTGGGTGCTCGATGGTTTGAGGGCTCGAACGGCAACGACCAAGCCCTGGAAGGGCGTCGCAGCAAAGCCCAGGGTGAGGCTTTGCGAACCCTGGGAACCTTTCAAAGATCGACGATTTTCCCCGTCTTCACCGATTGGCATTCCCGGTGACACATCACCAGTGCATCCCGCGCCAATTGACCGCTGAGAAGTTCCGGCATTTTAGCAGATGCCACACCATCCACAGCGGCCTGTATCTCGGTTGTGAACGCGCTGATCGGATCGCCACCGCCCGCCAAGGCGGGCTGTTCGCTCTTGCCGTCCGGGGTCAAGACCGTCAATGGCGTCGCACCCGATTCATAAACCATTGTTGCGCGTTCAAAGTACAATTCGTAGCCGTGAACGAACGGCCTGCCGTTCATCGTCAAGGCCCCGCTGGTGCAGGTAATGCTTGGACCTCCGGGACCATAAAGGTATTGAGTCGTCAGATGCTGGACAGCATCTCTATCGACAACCCCGGTCGAAAAAACGCTCTTGGGAACACCGCACACCAGACCGATGAAGTGGGTATCGTGGATGTGGAGATCCACTGCCGGCCCACCCGTTTTGGCCGCATCACCGATATCTGCAGACCAATCGGGCCGGGAGATGATCCGCCGAAAATGTCCACTCAGCAACTTGCCGTAGCGGCCGGTACGGATGGCTTCCGCGGCAAACTGAAACTCGGGGAAGAAGGGGAGCACATGGGCAACCATGAGCAATTTGCCGGCCCGTTTCGCAGCGGCGACCATGGCATCGGCATCCTCGGTCGTGAGCGCGATCGCCTTTTCGACCAGGACGTGCTTACCCGCTTTCAGGGCCGCGATGGCGGTTGCCGGATGAAGATGAGTGGGGTTGCAAATGTCTACCAGATCGATGTCGGGATCGGCCAGCAACGAGTCGAGAGATTCGTAGCGCCTAACATCGCTCAGATCGACCATCGTTCCCGGGGGACCGAAGTTGCCGCGCAGAGATCGCCAGTCACCCGCGAGTTTCGCCTTGTCTCTGCTGCAAACCGCCGCCAACTGAGCATTCATCAGATGCTTGGTAGCGAGATAATGAATCCAGCCCATAAACCCGATGCCGACGATGCCGATGCGAACCATTGCGGCAACTCCTATTTTCAAGTTGTTGTAGCCATTGCAAAACGGCATTTGCAGGGGTATTCTAGCGATGACGGACGGCGGGGCGATGAGTTGGGTGGCGAACCGAGGCGGGCAGGTTCTTGCTCATAGCAGCGATTCCAGATAGGGCCGCGCGACACGGGCCACACGGCAGACAGCGGCGAAGCGCAGGATCGCATCGGCATTGACCCGACCCTGTGCCTTGTACATGCGGACTGCTTCAAGCACGGTGTCGAGGCCGATCTCGTTGCGGTGCTTGAAGCAATCGGCCAGCGTCTTTTCGCGGGAATACACCTTCACCGCGACGCCATCGAGTTTGTGTGTCTCGATGCCGGCCTCGTAAGGGGCTTGGCTCAGCCGAACCACACGAATCGGAGGGTAATCGAGATGCGGGGGTTCGCTGTTGCGGGGAACGGCGATGCAGACCTCGTGCGGTATTTGCGTGGTCATCTCGTGGAACGCCAGCGCGGAGATCAGGTAGACGACCCCGTGAGGAATCTTGGCCGCTACGGTGACGAGGTCGGGATTTCCGAGGGGCGGAGCATCGGCCAGTCGGTAAAGGCCACGGGCGAGGACTTCGACCTGGCCCGCGTCGCGCATGGCGTACAGGGTCCGGCGGTGAATCCCGGACCTGACCGCGTCAGCCATCCGCAGCAGGCCGCCGTGCCGGCGGAACTCGGCTTTCGCCTTGTGGACAACTTCGGTGTCTCGATCGTCCCTATCTGCGGCCATGTACAAAACACCTCCATAAATTAAAATCTGGAGGTATTATGTACCATCCGAGGGAATTCGTCAACTACAGAATAGACTCACTATCACAAAAAGCCGCCCCTCTGCGCAATGAGATTCTGCTCGAAACGGAAAAAGACAAATAACCATCTCTCCTCGTCGAATAACTCCATAGAGGCAAACTCTTGCACCGATCCGAATAGCGCTTCAGTTTCAGTAATGGTCGTGCTGCCCGCAGGAGGCATCGGTGCATTCCCACTCCTGTTGGAATTGATGACAATCCCTACCGCTCCGAGTATAAATCGAGTGTTGCCTCATGATGCTTCTCGGCCTTTATCGTTGGAGCGAGCGGTTCCCGCATGGCGATCACCCTTTTTAGCGAGGATCCTCTGCATTCTTCACACGAAGAGCAATCGAACTCCTCTTCGGAACCTCCGCGAGACCTCTCCCAGCGCGTGCAACGACTGGAAGAGGAGGTTGTCGAACTGCGCGGCGTTGTCACTCGTTTCGCCGACATCGTGATCGGGGAAGTCAAGAAGACGCAAGCTGCAACGACACCGCCCGAGCAAGGCGAAGCGATGCCGCCGGCCGTTCCGGGACTGGTTTCCCAGACGGGCGCAGTGCTTCAGCCGCCTTCGCAACGCCGTAGATGGCTCATCGCCGATTGTATCCGGGACATCCGCACCACGATTCAGATGTACCTCGACCCTCAATACCGGGTACGGCGCAGTACGCAACTTATGGTGCCTTTGATTCTTGCGATCTTTGTTTTCAACATCGTCTTTTTCAACTGGATCTTCACCGTTGCGATTCTTAGTTCGATTCTTGAAAAACTGGTCGATGTATTGCTGGCGATCATTCTGTACAAAGTGCTTCATCAAGAAATGGAACGCTACCGCGAAGCATTGGCTCAAGCCGCGGCCTGGCATACCTACCAGGCCAGCCGAAGCGATTTCATTACGATGACCACCGATTCCGCCAATCCTCCCACGACGCGCCTGGAGACCGAATAATGATTCGACTGGGCGTCAACATCGACCACGTCGCCACGCTTCGACAGGCCCGACAGGCTCTGGAACCGGACCCGATCGCGGCAGCGCTGCTCGCACAACTCGGCGGTGCCGACGGCATTACCGTCCACTTGCGGGAAGATCGACGCCATATCCAGGACCGGGATTTGCACATTCTTCGACAGACGGTCCAGCAGGGATTGAATCTGGAAATGGCCTGTGTAGAGGATATCATCGACATCGCCTGCACAGTTCGACCGGACCAGGTGACTCTGGTCCCGGAACGCCGCGCCGAATTGACCACGGAAGGCGGCCTCGATGTTATCAGGCATCACGAAGCTATCGCCAACGCCATTCTCCGCCTAAAGAGGGCAGACATTCGTGTTGCCTTGTTCATCGATCCGGACACCTCTCAGATCGATGCTGCGCGACGACTCGAAGCGGCGGCCGTTGAATTGCAGACCGCCAGTTATTCTGAATCTCGAACTCCCGAAGAATTCGAGCGGCAACTTCTTATTCTATCGCAGGCCGCTCAACATGCCGGCTCGGCAGGATTACACGTCCACATGGGACACGGATTGAATTACCTCAATGTGCAGCCCATTGTCCGGATTGCGGGAGTCGAGGAATTGAACATCGGGCACAGTATCGTTTCGCGAGCGGTTCTGGTTGGGATGGAGCGAGCAGTGCGCGAGATGAAAGAGGCGATGGCAATCCATTTTCCGAATCCGAAAAAAATAAATAGTGGTCAGTGATCGGTGGTCAGTGGTCAGAAAATGCAGGGCAAGATGACTCAGGTACTTTGCATTTACTGACCACTGACCACTGTTCACTGACCACTATTGAGAGTTTGCGACATGAAATCCACCGTCGATGAAATTCGGCAACGGTTCGATGCGGAGGTGGAAAGGTTTTCCAACCTCGAAACCGGACAGGCCGCCACGGTCGATGCTCCGCTGGCAATGACCCTCGTCGCGCAAGCCGCATCTGCCGCGACCCCGAAAGCCCGCCATGTACTCGACATCGGCTGCGGGGCCGGGAACTATACGCTTAAACTGTTACAGCACTTTCCGAACCTCGATGTCACCTTGATCGACCTGAGCAAACCGATGCTCGAAAAGGCGTTCGAGCGGATAACGCGGACTACCAGCGGTACAATCACGACGATTCAATCCGATATTCGCCAGGTCAAACTGCCCGGCAATAGCTTCGACATCGTGTTGGCTTCAGCAGTTCTGCATCACTTGCGCGACGATGCCGAATGGAATTCCGTCTTCACGGCCATTCATCGTGCCTTACGCCCCGGGGCTCGGTGTGGATTTTCGATTTGGTCGAAAGCTCGATTCCGGTCGTGGAAACAATGATGCAGCATAAATATGGCGAGTTCCTGGCTCAGCTTCAAGGCGAAGAATATCGAGATCATGTACTGGGGTATATCGCCAAGGAGGACACGCCTCGACCGCTTGTCTTTCAACTCGACTTGCTCCGAGAGGTTGGCTTCGCTGCGGTGGAAGTTCTCCATAAGCACTTGTGTTTTGCGGCTTTCGGAGCAGTGAAGGGAATTTAGCGGTTGGGGGACATAAGAGGGCTGCTCTTGCCGAAACCCCCACCTTATCATTATTATCTCTTATTGCGATTCTTTTTCTCAACGGTGTGAGAAGAAGATGAAGCAGTGTCCTGCCAACGTGGGAGAGGGGTCGCTGTGGAATCATCGATCGATCTGAAAGCACTTATCGTTGAACGCGAAGACTGTGACGCCGGCACTGTGCAAAAGTTGCGGGAAGGGCTGGCTCAAGGCGGCAATCAGTTCAAGACCTTGCGCGAGGTCAACGAGACTCTCCGCAAGAAGCTGGAGTCGGCACCCCCGGTTCTGGCGAAAAAGCTCAATCTCAAGCTGGGAATCACCAACTATTTTCTCGGCTTCATGAATCAGTCGATCGAGAATCTCAAATTGGTGGAGGTTCCGCTCGGCATGTTTTACCTGGGCCGGGCCTACGTGAATCGTCAGATGTTCGATGAGGCCCTCAAGTCGTTCGATCGCGCTGAAAAAGCGGGATACGCTGCTCCCCAGGTTCAGCTTCAGCGTGCGGGCATTCATCGCCTCAAGGGCGAAATGCCCCAGGCCAAGGCCATCCTCGGCAAACTCGAAGAACTGAGCAGCTATAGCGCTGAATTTCACTTTCAGCTTGCGGGAGTAGCCCAGGCGGAAGGCGAAAAAGCCAAAGCTCTCAAGTCTCTGGAACGGGCCACGGAACTCGATCCGGGACATACGGGGGCGCTTTTCCAACTCGCTTACTTCAACGATCTCGCCGGCAACGACGACGAAGCCATCAACTATTACGAGCGCTGTTTGAAATACCCGCCGGTTCACAAGGGCGTTCTGAATAATCTCGGCGTGCTCTACGAAGATAACGAGCAGCTTCGACAAGGCCGTCGAATGCTACTCCCGCCTCATGAAGTGCGATCCCAACGACGAACGGGCCAGGCTTTTCACCAAGGATGCCCAGGCTTCGCTGACCATGTACTATAGCCCCGAGGAAGAGCAATCGACCAAGATGTACAGTCAGGTCCTGGAAGTGCCGGTGACCGACTTCGAGCTGTCGGTTCGCAGCCGAAACTGCCTCAAGAAGATGGGAATTCGCACTCTTGGCGACCTGACACGCATCAGCGAGCCATCCCTTTTGGCCAGCAAGAACTTCGGCGAAACTTCACTGGATGAGATTCGCATCATCATGACGAGCAAGGGATTGCGCGTCGGCCAGTCGCTCGAACAGGGCACTCAATTCGAGATGCGCTATCGTCCCCAACAGCAGCTATCGCCGGAAGAGCAGGCACTTCTGAGTAAACCGGTGTCAGAGTTGAATCTATCCGTTCGCGCCCGCAAGTGCATGAATCGGCTCAACATCATGGCGCTGGCCGACCTGGTGAGCAGAACGGCGGATGAGTTGTTGGAAGCAAAGAATTTCGGCCAGACATCCCTTACTGAAGTGCGCGAGAAATTGGAACAGATCGGATTAAAGTTGCGGGGGGATTGATCGGGACGCGGGATTCGGGGCGCGGCGTGCGAAAAAAATGCGAGACTTGCACGGAAAAGGTATGAGGTCGTCGTCTTTTCGTTGCCCGCTTCCAGCATCCGGCGCAACGATACTTAAATTGGTTCTTCCTCATCGGGATCGTCTGGGGCGTTTCTCGGGTGGGAGTTCAATGTCTAGCAGTACAGTGCGGATTGAATTTGTTACTCAACAATTCGCGGAGCGGGCGAATTTTGAAAAGGATGCAGGACCAAGCGGTGATTCTCCGGATTCCCAGGTTTTCCTAGCCAAGCTTCGATAGTTGGGCGAATGTCAAAGGCGCGCTGTACAACTAGGAGTGACTTGATTTCCGTGAAACACGATTCGATTCTTTTTGCCGAGATTTCACGGCTTGTCTGGACATTGCGTATAAGAAAACCGTTCTCAAGGCCAAGTTTGAATTTATGGCTGATATCGCGTGTATATTTAACTTCGCGCAGAGGCACCATGTACACTACCAGTTTGATCGCTATAATTTTTTTTGGTTGCCCAATCTTACGCATAGCGGGTGCCCCGTTGCGAACGAACAAGTCGATCGACAACGAAACAATCGCTTTATATGAGCAACAGGGTGCCGAATACGGCGGGTTTATGATATACTCAGATGGATTAATTCAGTTTTCGTCAGGGAAAGATGCGGCATCAAAGGGATTGCCAGGGTTCCTATTCTATAAACTCCGTGAAGGACAGGCTCTTAAACTACCTCCAATCGAAACCCCATTTGGACTGCAACTGAGCTCTCGTCATGTGAAAGATCATGATCTAAAGCAACTCAACGATCTTAAATGGCTTTGCACGCTAGACCTTGACAGCAGTGGGGTCACGGATCAAGGTTTGAATGTGTTGCAAGATCTGAAAAACCTAACCACGCTTCGCCTCGGTCACATGACAACAGACATTGGATTGAGCAAACTGAAACATGTCAAGAATCTTCGCAATCTTTACCTCTCATCTACGAAGATTACGGACAAAGGGCTCGACCACCTTAAAGAACTAAATAACCTTACTACGCTTGACCTTGGCTATACGATGGTGACTGACAATGGGGTCAGGCAACTCAAGAATCTAAGAAATCTCTCCGTACTGTTTCTCAATTCAACCAAGGTGACTGACAATGTGCTCAAAGAACTCAAAGAATTCAAGAATCTCGTCGCTCTAAACCTCACCGATACACTAATCACCGACTCGGGGATGAGCGATATTAAGGAGTTTAGAACGCTCTTGTCGCTTCGTCTGAGTTCTACGAAGGTGGGTAATCGAGGCCTGACGGAACTGCATACCCTCAAAACGCTGACGAAGCTCGGTCTCGCCAATACGAAAGTAACCGACATTGGAGTAAGGGAACTAAGTGTTCTTACAAACCTCGCTGAGCTTACACTATTCCATACGGACGTGACAAATGAAGGGATAAAGGAATTAAATAAACTCAAAGCCCTCAAGAAACTTTACTTGGGACAGACGAAGGTGACGGACACGGCGATGAATCGACTAATGGATCTCAAGAATTTGGAGGAACTTGACCTCAGTTTTACGCAAGTGACGGACGCCGGAATGTCAGATATGAACAAAAATCTGAATATACTTTATCTTACTGCTACTTCGGTGTCCGACGAAGGCATCAAGAACCTCAAGGATATCAAGAATCTGTCCGAACTTTATCTCAATTCTACGAAGGTGACTGACTTAGGAGTTAAGGAACTTAGGGAATTGAAAAACTTGTCCACGCTGAATCTCAGTTCCACGGCTGTGACGGACGCTGGTTTGAAGGAGCTCAAAAATCTTACCAATCTCAAATTCCTGAACCTTGTTGATACAAAGATAACAGACGAAGGATTAAGCGACCTTGAGCAAGCGTTACCCAAGTGTAAGATTTATCACAAGATTCCAACAGATTAAGTAATGCCGAGCGAGCGTCCTTGTGCCGCACCAAATTGTGGTCGCATTCTTTCTCAAATTAACGCTGTAAGGATTCTAGGTTGTTGTGGGTCGGTTTCCCGAATTGCTGAGAATTTTGGAGAGGATGTGGCGAGCCGGGAGGTCATAAGTCATTATGCACCTGCCAGGCGCACCTTGATTTCTTGATGCGTTCGGAACTTGCCGCTCGAAATTTCATTGTCGGCTGAAATCACTTGTGACAATTCAATTCCTTTGGGCATCCGCGCCGATAGCAACGGGAAAAAGAAAGCTCTAAGCGATTCAACGGTGATCTCTTCGTTTGATTTTTCACCAAGTGGTAGGCCTCTTCGCGCTTCCCTCCACGGCTTCTCTTCGTGGGTCATTTTCATCAACTGAGTAGCCGAATACTTCTTGTATTCGTCCCAGATTGAGCGAGTGAAGCAGCGTTCAGGTTGCGTCAGATTCGATGGAGAATCAGCCTCCTCCGGCAATATAGACATAAATCCATGCGCCTTGAAATGCGGGTACACTTCAACAACTACTGGCCCATTTTTCCATGCCTCTATGCGATCCAGAAACATTCGACGACCGTATGCTGCAACATGCCAACCTTGAGTATAGTAAAGCAGTTTTTGCAACCTTAAGTGATTGAGTGGATCGGGCTCTTCGCCGGTTATGGCAAGCCGAGTCAACAATCGAGCTACATCAATGGCTCTGGTCATAGATTTACCTCCAGGATTTCTCAACTTTCATTCTAACCCGTCTGGGTTGTTGTCAAGAGAAATCAATGAACATAAACTAACAATGAATGACTCCATTCTCTTTTTCCTTGCGAAAAACCGACCACCGCGCCAGGCTCGGTCAACTCGAAACAACGCATGGTATCGTTGACACTCCCGTTTTCATGCCGGTGGGAACTCAGGGGACTGTCAAGGGTTTGACTCCCGAACAACTTCCGCAATCGGCACGCAGATTCTGCTCGGTAATACCTATCATCTTGCGCTTCGACCGGGTGATGAACTCATCGCTGAACTGGGCGGACTGCATCGCTTCATGGGCTGGGATGGCCCCATTCTTACCGATTCCGGCGGTTTCCAGGTGTTTAGCCTCGCCGATGTTCGAAAAATCACCGATGAAGGCGCATCGTTTCGGTCGCACATCGATGGTTCGCCACTCGAATTGACGCCGGAAAAAGCGGTTCACATCCAAGAAAACCTTGGCTCCGATATTGCAATGGTGCTCGATGAATGCCCGCCCGGCGCTGCGACCGAGGATGTGGTTCGCAACGCCGTTCGCAGGTCGATTCTCTGGGCCGAGCGTCGTCAGGCCGCCCATCGACGCGCCGATCAGGCACAATTTGCGATCGTGCAAGGCGGGACCAATGTCGAACTACGGCGCGAATGTGCGCAAGCCCTGATAGCGATGGACTTTCCGGGTTATGCCCTGGGCGGTTTCAGCGTTGGCGAGGGGCCGGAATCGATGCACTCGGCCCTGCCGGCGTGTGCTGATTTATTGCCGATCGAAAAACCTCGTTATTTGATGGGTGTAGGCCGGCCCGAAGACTTGCTCGCCGGGATCGCCGCGGGAATCGATATGTTCGATTGCGTCATGCCGACCCGTAATGGTCGCAATGCACTGGCATTTACCGCCGGTGGGCCAATCAGGCTGCGAAATGCCCGACATCGGCGAGATCCCGCGCCGATCGAGTCCGATTGTTCGTGTTACTGCTGCACGCAATTTAGCCGGGCCTACTTGCATCATCTGTTTCACGCGGAGGAAATGTTGGGGCCGACCCTGTTATCGCTACACAACCTTGCCTTCTACCTCCGACTGATGGCGAGTGCCCGACAAGCGATTTCGGAAGAGAGATTCTCGGCGTTTCACGCAGACTGCCTTGCCCGTTGGCTGCATGTTGAGTAGTTTATGTTCTTACTTGTGGGATTGTGACGGATCGATTTGTCTCTTGAAGTGATCGAGATTGCCTCATGCACTGGTTGACACTGCTTGCCGATCCCGAACCGGCACAACCGCAAGCACCGGATTGGACCGCGATGCTGCGTGGCCCAATGATGCCGATGTTGCTCATGATCGGTGTGATCATCATCATGTCGATGCGGTCCTCCGCCCGGCAGCGCCGCGAACAGCGCGAGATGATGTCGAAGATCAAGAAGAACGACAAGGTGCTTACCAACGCCGGTATCATCGGTTACATCGTTCAGCTCAAGGACGATGAAACAGTAGTGCTGAAGTCGGGTGATGATGCGAACTCTCGGATCACGATACTCCGCAGCACGATTGTTCGAGTGATCGACGAAACGGCCCCGGCCGAGAACAAACCCGCAACCTGAGTAGGACGGCCTTCCCAGGCCGTCCAGGACGAAACCAGTAGTTGAATAAGCCATGCAAAGGAAATTCCTCATTTACGGCGTGCTTTGCATCATCGCTTTGGTCTTCATAGTCCTCGCTTACTTCAAGTACGAAAACGGCAAGGGCCTTGGACGTGTGGGCGAAAACGGCAAGGGCGTTGACCGCGCGGGCGAAAACGGTAAGGGCGTTGAGCGCGTGGGCGAAACCACCCTGATCTATGAGATCGATCCGGAGGCGGACATCACGCTCAAGAAACTTCATTCCGGCGAGAAAACGGATTTCACCTTGCTCGCCGAGGCCCTGAAACGGCGCATCGATCCCACCGGCGCGCTCAAGGTGACGGTTCGCGCCGAGGGCGATTCCCGCGTCGAAATCATTATTCCGTTTGGCCGCACCGCAATGGATGAACACGATGCCAAAGTCGAAGAAATCAAACGGCTCATTCAGAGAGTTGGCCGACTTGAATTCGACATCGTCGCCAACTCCAAGGATGACAAAAAGGGCTTCGAGATGGCCCAGGAGTTCTTTGAGACGAAGACGAGTCCCGAGGAACTCGACAGCTTTGCCCGCAAGGGAATTCGACCACCTCCGCTCACGCCCGACCTCGATGAGTCAGAATGGCTGATTAATACCAAGAAGGGCGAGGATCCCCGGCCCGCCACTTATGCCTGGGTAGAGATCGGTTTGAATGCCCGCAAGGATCTTGATCTTCAGAACAAGTTTGAAACATCCGGAGGGAATGGGCCTTGGCAATGGCTGGCCAAGGCTCGCGAAGCGCGGAAGCCGCACGTCGCCAGTTACGTGAAAGATGAACAGGGCAAATGGATCGATCTGGACTACCTCCCCAAGCTGATGATCTATAGCCGGAAATGCCTCAACGTGAACCTGATACCAGAAGAACGCGAACACCGGAAATACGAATATTTCATGCTGATGCGCGCCTCCGACAGCGTCGCCGTGGATGGCAACCGCGTCACGATCACCGCCAACCCCGATGTTGATGGAGTGACCTTTAGGCCCAGTATTTCCTTCGAATTCAACGGCGAAGGGGCTCGGCAATTCTTCAAGCTCACGAGCGTCAACGTTCCGGAAAGCGGCATCACCCGGCATCTTGCCATCATTCTGGACGGCGAAATGATCTCATACCCCACCATTCAGTCGGCGATCAGGGACCGCGGACTGATCACCGGCAGTTTTGACCAAGGCTATGTGAATCATGTCGTCCGCGTACTTCGAGCGGGTGCGCTCCGGCAACTTTGAAGAGAATGCCCGTGTTCGAGAACACCACGCCGCCCGGCAGCGCCGGGAACAAGGCGAAATGAAGGCGAAAACAGGACGGCCCGTCCTACACTATATTGCTGGTGGGACGGCCTTCCCAGGCCGTCCAGAAATTCTACAAGACGGCCTGGGAAGGTGGTCCCACGGGCTGGATAGGACTCCACCTAAACCTTGTTCACAGAAGTTGGATGAACCATGCAAAGGAAATTCCTGCGTCCGGCGCTGATTTGCATCATACCTTGCCTGATAGCGTTGTTGTTCATTGTCCGGGCGTACATCTACGACAGGTTTAACTTCGGCGTTGACCTCGCCGGCGGAACCATCCTGATCTACGAGATCGACAAGGAACGCGACGAGCAGCTCAAGAAACTCCAGGCCCAGGGCGGGCAGGTCACCAGCAGCAAGACCGATATCACCGCGCTCGCCGAGGCTCTGAAACGGCGGATTGATCCCGCTGACTTGCTGAATGTGACCGTTCGAGCCGTTGGCGATTCTCGGGTAGAAATCATCCTTCCCTTCAGCGGCAGCCGAACCGGCAAGCAAAATGCCAACGAAAACAAAGTGGAAGAGATCAAACGACTCATCGAGAAAGTCGGCCGGCTCGAATTCGAGATCGTCGCCAATTCGATTGATGACAAGAAGGGATTCGAGGAGGCTTTGGATTACTTCAACACCAAGGCAACTCCCGAAGAACTCGATAGCTATGCGCAAAGGACTGCCGCCCCCACCTCTTTTCCCCAGCCTCGGTGAGTCGGAATGGCTGATTTCTACCAAGAAGGGCGAGGATCGGCCCGCCACTTATGCCTGGGTGGAGATCGGTTTGAACGCCCGCAAGGATCTCGATCTTCAGAACAAGTTCGAGACGTCTGGAGGGAATGGACCTTGGCAATGGCTTGCGAAAGCCCGTGATGACCGGAAACCCTATGTTTCCAGTTATGCCAAGGGAGAGGGGGGCTGGGTCGATCAAGGCAACGGCCCCAAGCTGATGATTTACAGCCGAAAGTGTCTCAATGTCAATTTGACTGCGGAGGTTCGAGAGCAACACAAGTATGAATACTTCATGCTGATGAGGGCCTCCGACAATGTCGTGGTGGATGGCAAGAATGTCACCATCACCGCCAACCCGGATGTTGACGGCAAAACCTTCCGGCCGTGTATCGCCTTCACGTTCAACACTGAAGGGGGCCGGAAATTCTTCAAAGTCACGAGCGCGAATACACCGGGAAACGGCGTCAATGACGTCACTCGACATCTCGCCATCATTCTGGACGGTGAATTGATTTCGTACCCCACCATTCAATCGGCAATCAGCGACCACGGTCAAATCACCGGAAGTTTCGAGCAAAGTTACGTCCTTCAGATTGTTCGACTGCTTCGGGCAGGAGCCCTTCCCGCAACCTTGAAGAGAACTCCGGTCAGCGAGAACACCACATCGCCGACCCTTGGTGCCGACGCCGTAGAGAACGGAAAATACGCCATCATTGCGGCGTTTATCGCCATCCTTGCCTTTATGTTGATCTACTATCAATTTGCCGGCCTGGTGGCGTGTATCGCGCTACTGGCAAATTTGATTCTCACCGTCGGCATGATGGTGATGCTCAGCGCGGCCTGGACCCTTCCCGGTCTGGCGGGGCTGGTCTTGATGCTCGGTATGGCGGTCGATGCCAACGTGCTGATTTACGAACGGCTCCGCGAAGAACGCGAGCGCGGCGCCAATCTCATGATGGCCATTCGCCATGCGTATGACCGGGCCTTCCCCACGATTATCGATACCCACCTGAGCAGTATTTTCACGGCGATCGTGCTCTACGCGGTCGGCAACGATCAGTTGAAGGGTTTTGGTGTCAGTTTGACGGTAGGTTTGATTATCAGCCTGTTTACATCGTTGTTCATGACCCGCGTCATCTTCGACTATGGTCTGCGTCACAACTTGTTCACCAAACTTCACATGCTGAAGCTCTTGACCAAGCCCAATCTCGACTTCATGAAGATTCGTCACATGATGTTTGCGATTACGGGGACGCTGACGATTCTCGGTCTGGCTTTGTTCCTGGTCCGCGGTGAGCGGGGTCTGAACGTCGATTTCATCGGCGGCGTGGTTTACGGCGGGACGACCAAAGAGGCGCTCGACATCACTCAGTCCCGCGAGCTTCTGCGCGAAGAGCGGCAACGGGAAATGCTGAAGGTTGATTCTGTCGAAAAAGTTCCCGAAGAGGGATCGAGCGTCGATATTTGGAAGATCAACTATGCCGGCGGCGAATCGGTACGCGTCCAGCTTACCCGCGAACCCGAAGGCAGCACGCCGGAAGAGAAACAGGCGAACTTGAAGAAGCGCGCGAGTGAATTGCCCGACGCATCGATCGAGCAAAACTTCGCCCGCGACGAAACCGGAGACAAGACTAGGCGATTCACGATCCGCACGACGGAAAAGGAGCCTGAACTGGTCAAGGCGACGATCAATCGCCTCTTCGTCAAGAACAACGAGTCGCTGCTGGTGAAGTCCACTTTCAACTACGAGCAGCAAGGAAAGGTGTGGGATTTGAATTTCGTCGATTCCGAAAAGAAGAACCCAACCTATGCTTCGCCCAGCTATATCAAGCTCCTCCTCGATCGAGAATTCCGCACCGCAGTGGAGACCGAAGAACCTCTGGTAGAATACTTTCGCCTGGATGGAATTGATGATCCCAAGGACGGCCGACATGCGAAAATGCAGTTGACGCTGTCGGATGAAACCGAACGCTATTTCAAATCGATCTCAACCCTCAAACGAGACGACATTGTCAACAAGATCCTGAAGCAGGTTCAGACGAACTACAATTCGCTGCCGCAGCCGGATCGTCTGGAAACCTTCGATGCGACGCTTGCTACGGAAATGCAATGGCGCGCGTTTATCGCCATCACGGTAAGCTGGCTGGCCATTTTGCTGTACCTGTGGATCCGGTTCGGCAACTGGACGTTTGGTGCAGCAGCAGTAGTGTGTTTGATTCACGACTTGTGTTTCACTCTCGGTGCCATTGCCATCTGCCACTTCCTGCACGACACGATGGTCGGTCGATTGTTCGGCCTGCAGGATTTCAAGATCGACCTGCCTGCCGTGGCGGCATTGCTGACACTGGTGGGATATTCCGTGAACGACACCATCGTGGTCTTCGACCGAATCCGGGAAGTGCGCGGCAAGAACCCGATGCTGACTCCGCAGATTATCAACGACAGTGTGAATCAGACGCTGAGCCGGACGATTCTTACTTCTTTGACGACCTGGTTGGTGGTTGTGGTGTTGTACTTCTTCGGAGGTGAGGGCGTCCACCTGTTTGCGTATGTGATGGTGGTGGGTGTGATCGTCGGAACCTATTCGTCGATTTACGTAGCGAGCCCGTTGCTGTTGATCTTCGGCGAAGGTCGGCCGCAGAGTGGAGGCATGACTGCCCTGGGCACGCCACCGGCAACGAAGCCGCAAGGTGCGCTGAAATAGCATGATTTCCGTCGGATGGGAGATCGGTAATGTCGATAGCAACGGTGAAAGCAACACGTGGCAGCGTAGTCCGGCCCGGGTTGCCACCCGATTTCAAAAGGGCAGATACCGTGTGTGCCATTGCTTTCGACATGGACATCGATCAATTGAGGACTCACTACGGCGACCCGTACAACAACGCCTACATCGAAATCCGCCGAGTGTTGGAACGGCATCAATTCCAATGGCAGCAGGGAAGCGTATATTTTGGAGCACCAAGCGTTACCGCCGCATCGGTAATGGTGGCCGTTATCGACTTGACGACACAGTTGCCCTAGTTTGCTGCAGCAGTTCGAGACATCCGTATGCTGAGAATAGAGGAAATGATCGATCTGATGCCGGTTGTTCAACGCGTTGCCGGCCTACCGAACGGAAGGCACGAAAGCTGAATCCATTGCGACAGCTAATTGCGATGCCACATTATCGGTGGTCAGCCAGCATATGGGTTGGGCTTGGCCCGCCCATCAGCGCACAAGCGAGACACCAATTTTCGAATAGCCTCTCAATCACTCTTTGCAGCATTATCGTCGTCGCAAAATAGATGATCCAGCGTCCGCTTCGGATTGGTCAAGAAGCCGCGCGTTACCAGATAATGCTCGGTATCCGTATACGGCACTTGCTGGATCCCATTCTCACCAAAGACATGTATCCATGCATCCGGATAAGCCATAATGATAGGCGAGTGCGTTGCGATCACGAACTGCGATCCTCGCTTACAGTAGTCGTGGAGTATCGATAGAAACCCCAACTGCCGGGACGGTGAAAGTGCTGCTTCGGGTTCGTCCATCAGATATAATCCGCATCCTCCAAATCGATGCTGAAACAAGGCGAAGAACGATTCGCCATGTGACTGATCGTGGAGCGACTTGCCGCCATAGGCGCGTAAGAGCGGGGCTACTTTGTCAAGCTCATCAACCTCGGTCGCCACGTTGTAGAAACTTTCTGCCCGCAGGAAAAAACTATCTGATGCATGTCCGGGAGCTTTCGATAGTCGGAGCGCTTCGTCCAGTCGGGAATGCGAAGGTCGAGTAGCGAAGTTGAAGTTTCGGCTGCCGCCTTCCGGATTCAGCCCGCAATGGAGGGCAATCGCTTCTAACAGCGTCGATTTCCCGGAACCGTTCTCACCGACGAAAAACGTCACTTTGGGATGAAAATTCAATTCCTCCAAGCTGCGAATTGCCGGTAAACAATAAGGAAACTTGTCGGGATCAGTCACTCGTTCGCGGAGCAACTTCGCCCGAATAAGATACGGCCCTGAGGTAGTCGCCTTTTTTCGGCGCAATTTCTATAGCTCCCGTCGTTGACAGTTCGATGCTAATACTTTGCCAGATCGCTTTTTGCCCGGTCTCCGCCCAGACCGTTCATGACTGCTTTGGCCCCGTCCAGCATCATCTTCAATTCACTGGCGATCGCAATAAACTGCCAGCCCTCATCCATCCATTTGCGAGCCTCTTCCGGCGATCCGGTATGAAGCCCGGCAGCGACCTTGTGTTTTTGACACATTTTCAAGACATGGTCCATCGCTTCACGAGTGGCATCGGGTGCGGGTGGCTTGCCATCCTTGCCGCGCATACTCGCTGCCAAATCGTTCGGCCCGACAAAAATCGCATCGATGCCAGGTACTGAAAAAATGGCATCGGCACTTTCCACCGACTTGATATGTTCGCATTGCAACACGATCAGCAATTCATCGTTCGCTTTGGCATAATAGTCGGTCGCGGATGCCGAGAAATTCAGAGCATGGACGTTGCCGCCGACACTCCGATTGCCTCGCGGCGGATAGAGGACTGCCGCGACGGCATCCTCGGCCTCCTGCCGGCTATTGACCATCGGAACCACAATACCGTGAGCACCGTTATCCAGCACGCGCTTGATATGATCGTGACGGTTGCTCGGCACCCGCGCCAGGGGCACGCCGCCGGCATCGGCGATGCAGGCGAAAATATGCGCAGCGGTTTCGATCCCTACCAACGAGTGCTCGATGTCGAGGGTGAGCCAATCCAGACCGCTGCGCGCCATGAATCGTGCTGCGGTGATGCTGCCCAGCGAAAGCCAGGTGCCAACGGCCGGCTTGCCCGCTTTGAGTGCTCGTTTCACAGGATTGGGTCGCATGGCGTCGGTCTCCATCGGGACATTTGGGTTTTTGAGTTATTGAGATTATCGTCCTGATTCATCGTGGCGTTGGACAGTGGCGAAACTTGCAGACTCCGCCGGAAGGCGGAAAAAGATCAGAAAGATCAAAAAGATGGCTGCGGAAGCGATCGACGGAATGAGCCAGACTTGCGTCCAGGCGACCGTGTGGCCGATCGTTTGTCCCTTGACGATCTGGGCGCTGACCCAATTGCCGAACAATGTCCCTGCACCCATCGATACAAAAGTGAATATCCCCTGGGCACTACCCCGTAAATGAGGGGGAGCCTTTCTGTCGATGTAGATACTTGCAACCAGAAAAAAGAACGAGTAGCTCAGGCCGTGCAGCGGCAAGCCGACCACCACGACGAGCGGCAACGAAAGCGTGGCGAAAACTCCATTGCGGCCGATCCAAGCGAAAATTCCCAGTGCCATCGTCCACTTCATCCCCAGCCGAGTCATAACGAGGGGAAACATCGTCATGCAAATCACTTCCGAAACTTGAGCGATGGTTTGCATCGCGGTTGGCCGGGGCGCTGATAATTCCGTGAGAAACCGGTTGGCATAGACCGAATAAAACTGTTGAACAGCTGCAATTCCCAAAGCGCACAGGATCAAGACACAAAATGACCTCTCGCGAAACATCGAAAGCGCCGGGAGGCCGAGGGAATGACTCAGGGAGCGCCCGCGGCCCGCAGGCGGAGTGTGGGGCAGGAACAAGCAAAACAGACCGAACGCAATGGAAAGTCCACCCGCGAGATAAAGCGGCATGCTCGACAGCGGATTCCAAAACAGATCGAGCTCAATGCCCGCCACGATCCAGCCTACGGTCCCAAATAGCCGGATGGAGCCGAACGAGTCTTTCGGTTCGCGAAGATTTCGGAAGGCGACGGTATTGCAGATGGTCAGGGTCAGCAAGTTGCAAAACGCGTAGCCAAACATCAGGAAAAACAATGGGAGAAAGGTCTCGGCAACGATTTCCTGCACTCTTGGAGAACCGTTCACGTCGTGAATGGCCGACCGGATAAGTTCCTTTTGAGTTTCGCTAATACTGCTTGATGAGCGATGAAGTTCATGTTCCCATTCGGCCAGCGATTTTCCCTCCATCCATTCCTGGGCAGCGACTTCCTGGTAAGCTTCCAGCATTCGAGGCTGCTGTTGATCGCACCAAATGCCGGCCCCGATCAACAATCCCGCACCCACCGTGTGAAAGAACCACATTAAATGTTCTGCAGAGAAAAGTCGATCGGCCAGCAATCCGACGAAAAAGGGAGCGATGATCCCGGCGATAGCCACGGTTCCGTAAATCCATGCGGCAGAAGGAGCTGGGAAGTTCAGGCCGCCCTGGAGCGGCGAGGCCATTAAGAAGGTGGGTAGTGTGACGATCCAGGTTCCCATGATGAGGAATTGACCGAACATCATGGCACTCAGGCGAAAACGCAGGGAATCCGATTCCATCAGGTAACTCAGGGCGAAAACGATAAACAATTCACTTGTTGTCGTTCTACGTTTGGCAGGGAATGATGCCAAGAATCCCGTTGGGCATTGGCGGCCTCTCATCCTTGCCGCTCGATGCTTCATGCCCGGTCTGAGTCCGTAGAATGAATATTGAACATTCGACGGAGAGTAATTTCATGCGCATTGAGATGTACGGTCTGGTTTTCGAGGCTCCCACAGTGACTTTCTACCTGTGGTCTCCCTGGCGCAGCAGCGCCCTGGAGCATCGGCTCTTCGAGGAGATACGCAGCCTGCCGCAAACGCGCTTTCGACCCGCAATTTGACGAACTTCGCGTTCACGTTGCCGATCCAAAAACCTGGAAGACAGCGCTGACGACAACAGAACGGATCTTGAAGGGCTGGCAGGAGGAAGCATCAGATGGAGATGGGACCGAACGCCGCATCTGGCGCTGGTTGCTCGAGGCCGACACGGATGGCGATGGTTACGACCACAACAGCGACCGCACCAGCATTTGGGGCTTTCTGCGACTCAGCCTGGAACGCAGTGCTTCTGATGACGATGATGAGAAAAGCGAGGATATTGACATGAACGGCTTCGGCGTGCGCTTCTGGAATAGCGAAGAGAGCAAATGAGTTCCTTCAGGTATTGTATGCGGGCTATCTATTCCTCGACTTGCCGCAATCGCCCCCACCGGTGCCAAAGGCACAGCAGGCACCACAAACCGATGATGGCGTGAATAAATACCGCCGGCCAGAATGCCACACCGTCCAATGCCAACTCAATTCTCGCCAAGCTCAGTATCGTCACGACCCCCACGTTGTACAGAAACATCGCAATAACTAATCCGATCGCTGCTCGACTCGTGCCGTCATTTCGCGCAAGCCAGCAGGCGACGCCGAGTGTCAGTAGTGCTGTTCCTGCGATTCGCCCGACCACTACTCCTGCGAGCGTATCGAACATTCCTCCGACCAAGAGTGGAACCATCCACGACGGGGAAACGAGCAACGCCACGCCGGCTCCCACTTCAATCGCAGCCATTGCGATGAGCAAGTTTCGCATTGATACATTGAGCTGGCTCATTTGGGATTCGCCACCCATCGAAAGCCGAGGTGAGACATTCTTGTATAGGCTATGACCGTAACGAGCGCCAGGCCGATAACGAGAACATTGATTCCAAAATGAGGAGATCCATCGTTTGCGGCACGTGGCAACCAGACCATCCGGATCAATGCCTGCCCAGAGTGAGCATTTGCGGGATGCTTTGGACAGAATCGCACACCAGGTGCAAAAAACTCGCCGTGACACCACGCAAAAAGACGCCATTTCATGGGATAATCGAGGCGGCACGCCACTTGCCTTGCTGATGCTACCAAGAGTTCAAGTTGGTCAACATTTTTGACTGGGACGAGCAAGAAGTAGCGCGAAAGGACAAGGCAACCATGAACGCAGGCCGTTTTTTTCGCTGGTTTCAAGAAATCGGCATCGACGATGTCGGTCTCGTCGGTGGCAAGAATGCTTCTCTCGGTGAGATGTATCGGCAGTTGACGTCGAAAGGCATTCGCATTCCGAACGGTTTCGCGGTCACAGCAGAAGGCTATCGGCACTTCCTCAAGGCCGGCGGTCTGGACGAGAAGATCGCCATGCTTCTTCGCGGCCTGAATACGCGCAATCTCGCGGAACTGTCCGAGTGCGGCCGAAAGGTGAGAAACGCGATCCTATCCGCTTCGCTCCCCGCTGATTTGCAACAGGAAATCGTCGAGGCTTACGGCAAACTGTGCCAGGAATATGGTCCGGAAACCGATACAGCGGTGCGCTCCAGCGCAACGGCCGAGGACTTGCCCACCGCCAGCTTCGCCGGGCAGCAAGAGTCCTATCTGAACATCCGCGGCGAGCGGGATTTGCTCGAAGCTTGCCAGCAGTGTATCGCTTCGCTGTTTACCGACCGAGCCATTTCGTATCGGGTGGACAAGGGCTTCGACCATGCAACGGTGGCTTTGTCGATCTGTGTGCAAAAGATGGTCCGCTCGGATGTTGGCGCTGCGGGAGTGTTGTTTACTCTCGAAACCGAAAGCGGCTTTCCCGATGTCGTTCTTATCAACAGTTCCTTCGGTCTGGGCGAGAGCGTGGTGAAAGGAAGGGTCGATCCGGACGAATTCCTGGTGTTCAAACCGACTCTCAAGCAAGGCCATCGCGCCATCCTTAAACGCAACATCGGCTCCAAACAGGAGAAACTGATTTACGCAACCGGCGGCGGCCATAGCACGCGAATCGTGCCGACTCCGGCGGAAGACCGTCGTCGTCTGAGTATCAACGACGACGATGTGCTGACCCTGGCACGCTGGGGCTGCCTGATCGAAGACCACTACTCGGCCAAGGCCAACCGGCCGGTCCCAATGGACATCGAATGGGCCAAGGACGGCAAAAGCGGGGAACTTTTCATTTTGCAGGCCCGGCCCGAAACCATCCACGCACCAGCCCAAAAGCAGATGACCCTGGAAATCTATCGGCTCCATGAATCAGGGCAGGTGTTGTTGGAGGGGCGAAGCGTTGGAGAAAAGATCGGCGCGGGCCAGGCACGGGTGATCAAGAACGTGGACCAGTTGCAAGAGTTCCGTCCCGGTGAAGTTCTCGTCGCCGACATGACCGACCCGGACTGGGAACCCGCCATGAAGATGGCGTCGGCCATTATCACGAACCGGGGCGGGCGTACCTGCCATGCTGCGATCGTGAGCCGGGAACTCGGCGTCCCCTGCGTGGTCGGCGTTGAGAAAGCGACCGGCGTGTTACATGCCGGCCAGAGCGTTACGGTCTCCTGTGCCGATGGCGAATTGGGCCGCGTGTATGACGGTATTCTCAAATTTAGCCGGGAGTCACTCGATCTCGGCAATTTGCCCCGGCCGCGAACGCACGTCATGATGAACGTCGGCAATCCCGATCAGGCGTTCGCACTATCGTTTCTGCCGAACGACGGCGTGGGGCTGGCGCGCGAGGAATTCATCATTTCCAGCGCCATCCAGGTCCACCCCCTTGCCTGCTTCACTTCGACGATTTGCCCGAAGGACCGGCCAAGCAGAAAATCGCCGAACTTACAGGCAGATTTCCCAAAAAGTCGGACTACTTCGTCGACAAGCTGGCCGAGGGCGTGGGGCAAATCGCAGCTGCGTTTTATCCCAAGGACGTGATCGTTCGGCTCTCGGATTTCAAAACCAATGAATACGCCGGCCTGCTCGGCGGCGAGTCGTTCGAGCCGAAGGAAGAAAACCCCATGATCGGTTTCCGCGGTGCGTCACGCTACTACGACAAGCGGTATCGAGAGGCCTTTTTATTGGAATGCCAGGCCATGAAGTTGGTGCGTGAGGAGATGGGACTGACCAACCTGAAGTTGATGATTCCCTTTTGCAGGACGGTCGAGGAAGGCAAGAAAGTGCTTGCGGTGATGCGTGAAGCAGGTCTGGCGCGCGGGCAAAATGGACTCGAAGTCTATGTGATGTGCGAGATACCCGCCAACGTGATCCTGACCGAGGAATTTGCCGAGATCTTCGATGGGTTCTCCATCGGCTCAAACGACCTCACCCAGCTCACGCTCGGGCTGGACCGCGATTCGGCGATCGTCGCCCATCTTTTCGATGAGAGGAATCCGGCAGTCATGCGCCTGATCGAGGACGTGGTTCGCCGAACGCGGGCCTGCGGCCGAAAGATCGGCATTTGCGGGCAGGCACCCAGCGACTACCCGGAGTTTGCTCGATTCCTGGTATCGTGCGGCATTGACAGTATCTCGCTCAATCCCGACACCGTTCTGAAAACCACCCGCGAGATCCTGGACATGGAGAAACAACTCCGCGAGCGTTCCAAGTCCGCGCCGGCTTGCGCCAAACCTGTCATGGTCTGCAAGTGACCAACTCCGGATCGAGGCCGAAACCGCGTAACCACCTTGGGAATCCAGGGGTAGTTGCGCAAGACAAGGCAGAGTGAAGAGTTCGCGATGATCGATCACAAGGTGATCAAACTCAATTCGATTCCCGGCGACCATGACCTTCCCCGTTGGGACCTGGTTATCATTGGTGCTGGACCTGCTGGACTTGCCGCCGGCTTGACAGCTGCACATCGAGGCCTGACGACTCTCGTCATCGAAGCCAAAGACGAAAAACGACTACATGACCTGAAGCTATCTTTGCTCCGTGAAAAACTGGGTCGGATCGCTCTCGCGAGATCCCCAATGAATCGTTCAGCGCCGATGGAGCGTTCCAGCACAGCGGAAGAGTGCGGAAATTGATTCATGAATATAAAACATCTGGGAAATCGGCAGACGGTTCGGCCGGTGCTCAGTCATGAACAATTGGTACGAATAACCTTTCCCAGACGGTTGACGGGGTAGTCCGCATGCGAACGCTGGTGCTTCAGCGCGACAGCAACCAAAGACACGCCATGGTAGAAGTCCTGCGTGGGCGGGGACATGTCGTGCTCTGTGTCGACGAGTTGGAGGCCGCGTTGTCGGCCGTGGCCGAAACGCCTTTCGATCTGGTCATCGTCGATCTGGCGCTGGAACGCTTTTCCATCGAGGATTTGTGCCGCCGGCTGCGCGCGACCCACAACGGTGCCTGGTGTGTCATCGTTGTCATTCCTGTGAGCAATCGTCCCCACGATGTCGAAGCAGCGCTTCGTGTGGGAATCGACGATTATCTTATGCGCCACCGATGATTCGGAATTGCTTTCCGTCGAGCTGCTGATCGGCGAACGTCGCGTTGCTGAGAATGCGTCGCGCCGGCAGATGATCCATGATCTGAGTGCAAGCGAGACTCGGCTCAAGGACCTGCTCGCTACCGCCCCCGACGCCATTCTCCAGGTCGATGCCGGCGGTTGCATTCGCCTGCTCAATGAACAGGCGGAGAAGATGTTCGGCTATTCCCGAAAAGAACTGGTTGGTCAACTCGTTGAGGTGCTGCTGCCGGAACGCTATCGGGCGGCTCATGTCGAGCAGAGACGGCGCTACTTTGAACAACCGGCGACTCGGCCCATGGGCACGGCCCTCAACTTGACCCTCTGTCGCAAGAACGGTGCCGAGCTGGCGGTAGACATTTGCATCGGCTATCATCGCGCCGACCAGGAATATGTCATTGTCGCTGTGCGCAACATCACCAAGCGCCGGCGATTGGAGGAGGATCTGCGTCTGGCAAAGGAAGCAGCGGACATGCATATGAGCGTATCCGCCGGGACGTGCAGGCTGCGGCCCAGTTGCAGCGCCGCTACTCCCCGAGCATCCGCCCGACCAGCTCGGCGTCCGATTTGCCTGGGAATATCATCCCTGTGCCGGTCTCGGGGGCGACGGCTTGAATGTCTTCCAGCTCGACAAAACCCACGTTGGATTTTACCTCCTGGATGTCAGCGGCCACGGAGTTGCTTCGGCTCTGCTTTCCGTGACGCTTGCCCGCCTGCTGTCGCCCTCTCTGAGCCAATCCACTCTGCTACGCGTCCCGCAGGGTGATGGCTACCAGATTGTCAGCCCCGCCGAAGTCGCCCGGCGACTCAACGACTGGTTCCTTGCCAACCCAGCCGGCGAACAGTACTTCACGATGGTGTACGGCATCCTCGACATCCCGGGACGTCAACTTCGCTACGTTTCCGCCGGTCATCCAGGCTTGGTGTGCGTTCGACCCGGCGCTGATCCATTCGTCGTGCGCTTTCCGGGCTTTCCCATCGGCTGTGTCGCAGATGCCGAATTCGAAGAAACGACTCTCCAGCTCGTAGCGGGCGATCAGCTCTTTCTCTACTCCGATGGCTTGATTGAGGCACGCAACGGGGCCGGGGAAACTTTCGGACTGCAACGGCTGAGTCAAATTGTGGCGGGTTCCGAATCGATCAAGGAAACCATCGGCCGACTCATCCGCGACGTAATCATATGGTCCGAAAATCCCGATGATGATCTTTCCGTTCTGGCCGTAGCCATCGACTGAATCGGCACAGAGTTGCCTCTTAGCATTCAGACCAAAAGCACTGGCATTCACTTGCGAAATGCTTGTCGCAAGTGTTCTGCCAGAACCGTCAAATGGGGTTGCCGCATCATGGTCTGATGCGAGCCGGGAACTCGATGCACTTCAAGGTTTGGTGTCAGGACGTTCCAATCTCCGCCCAAGACAGACTCCGGTGTATCTTTTCTTTTCTCAGCCATGAATAGAGCGACCCGACCGGGATAGCTTTGTGGCGCATAAGATTTGACCGCTTCCAAATGGTAGAGAAAGATCTGAACGTGACGTTGGAACTCTCCGACCGTTGTCTGAGGAAGCTTCAGGCCGGCTTTCTTTAAGCGCTGTAAAAGGAACGCGAACTGTCGTCGCTCTGGAACCCTTGCCAGCGTTGATTCCCGAATGGAATACCCAAGGCTTCTGGCGAAGCGAATGAGAAGCGATGAATTTGTTGTATTCGGACTTTCCTGTTTTGCGTTGAATACCAAGGGCGGATCCAACATGGCGACCTGAGTTACCTGTTGACCTTGCTGCTGCAACTGCCGAGCCATTTCAAATGCCACCAAGGCTCCGAATGACCAGCCGCCGAGCTGATAGGGACCATTAGGATAGGCTCGGCGCAAGGCCAGATAGTAAGCCGCCAATGCCTCGATCCGAATGTGATGTCGTTTCTGGCTTCCCCGTGCTTCGAAAGCGAAGAAAGGTTGATCGACTCCCATAGCTTCAGCCAACTGGTAATATCCCGCGACGCTTCCGCCGGTGGGGTGAACGAAGAAGATCGGCGCACTTGATCCTTGAGTCTGTATGGGAATCAGCGGAGAAACGACTCGGTGCAAATCCTCCAGTCCGGGCCGGGGACGTGCAACGAGTCGCGCCATTGCGGTGCGAAGATCCCTGAGCAGATGAGCTCCAACGCCGGGTTCAAACCGGCAATGGAGAGTCGTGGCTTTCAAGATTAAACCACTCTTGGCGCTGGGAGCCACGGTGATTTCCAGAGGATCACTGGGTGCCACTCTTCCGGCCTGCACCGCCTGAGATTGAAGTCTGCCGGCACGCGCCGATAAATGAGTCTCAATAGACGACGGTCTCTTCTGCAGATTCAGAACACTTTCAAAAAGTGGATTGTCGGGAGGAAGACTGCTCCATGCGATTATCTGATTCACGAGATTGTGTTGGAACGGTCGTTGTTGAACTTCCTGCTCCTCGAGACTACGTAACCACGACAGCAAATCGTTGCGAGCAGACATTCGCACGCGCATTGGCAAAACGTTGATAAACAGCCCGACGGTTCGTTGAATTCCGCTGATCGACGCCGGACGACCCGACACCACATCTCCAAACACGACGTCGTTTGAACCGGAATGGCACCCCAGCACGATTGCCCAGGCACCACGAACCAGAGTCGATACCTTGACGCTATGTCGGGCCGCGAAGTTCCTGAGTTTGTCGGTCAACTTCAACCCGACCGTAAGGCGGTCTTCTTGAAAACCGCCATCTGAATTTCTTCGACTTAATGGCAGCGGCGTTGTGCCGGCTAGATCGCTCAGCAACCGTCTCCAGAAGTCCTCAGCTGGCCGGGAATCTTGCATCCGCAACCAAGAGATATACTCGCGATAGCGGTGCCGGCATCAACAAAAGAACCTTTTCCCGGAATATCGCATCGTAAAGAAGGTAAAGGTCAGCCAGCACAGGGACGCCGACCATGGATCGAGAATAAGGGGATGATAACTCCAGATGAAGAGGGAAGCCCCTTCTGCAAGTTGAATCAAGCTCACCCTCATGAGTGGAGGGTGATCCAGTGCAAAACCTCGCAGTCGGTCGTCTTCAAGAAACTTTTCCAGAGATTCCCGATAATCCTGGACCGGCAGGTGGCTCCAATCCTGTTGCTCCAATGAAAACTTGACATTCCCCTGCACGACTTGGACCGGGCGCTCGAGCCCTTCCCACTGTATCGAAGTGCGAAAGATAGAATGGTGATCGACCAATCGCTGCCAGGCATCTCGAAGATGCCTGCTTCCATCCGCTTGACGTGATGGACAAGTTGATGATTGGGAATACGACCTGGATTCTCTTGAACCTCGTTGAAAACCGCCAATTGAGGCGGCGACAGCGGATAGACATCTTCGATAACCGGCGCTACGACTTCCATGTGTCCACAACCCCTTGACCTGAGTCGGATTGGACGAGGATGCGTTTGCGGGCAAATGGGCCTGATTGACGCGATAGATTCTACGCGCCCGAGCGGCAATTGGGTGAGTTTCTGAAGAAAATGTAAGAATGAGTGCAGCCTTCACCTCGATTGCAAGATTTTTTCTATGCCGTCAAGATGAATATCGGATGAGAGAATTGGGAACGGTCAGTCCATTCGCCAATTGCAACGCGATTCGCTCACTGATATTCCGGGGAAATGCGGGGATAACCTTGAGGTATACTGCACGTAACTGAAGCTGGCACATTCGAGAAAGGCGAGCAGAGTTGCGTAATCGCTCCGCTCGCCTTTCTCGCGTTCTTGCCTCAAGTGGGAAGATACTTCCTGATATGATCGACCAAATGGACAACCAGAGGTGTGCAGATCATGGTGTAGTGGTTTCCGGGGACCACGTGCACATCGATTTGATCGGCGAGACTTTCCCAGGTGCTTTGCGGATCGGAGATCGATGGTCCAATCTTCTCAGCTGCCCGAAGGAGGACAACACGCCCCGAATAAGGCCGAGGTGCGTAACGTCGCAAAGCACGGACATTTGCTCGAAAGATACGCGAGTTTCGTTCGTAAAGCTGCCGGAACCGCTCAAGGCTCAGGTCCGACGGGAGCAAATTCGCGAGTTTCGCTTTTTCCAGAAGGACAGGCAATTGATCGGACAGTTCAAGATTCTGGAGAGCCTCAACCGAAATGTCCAGCCCGCACTGATGTGCGAAGTCCACGAGGAATCGCCGCTCAGCCAAACCCCGAGATTTCTTGATCAATCGAGGCAAGTCGCTATCCAGTAGTCCCAGGAAGGCAATCTGCTGATTCTTCTCCTTCAACTGCTGGGCCATCTCATAGGCCACCACTCCACCCAAGGACCAACCGACAAGGTGGTACGGGCCTTCGGGCTGGACGTTTCGGATCTCTCGGATGTAATCGGTCGCCATCGCTTCAATCGAGGTAAGTCCACGGTGCTTCCCATGCGCTCCGATCGACTGGAGTCCGTAGACCGGGTGATTGCAGCCAAGCTGGGCAGCGAACTCTCGATAACACAGAACCGTTCCGCCCGCCGGATGCATACAGAAGATCGGTGGCCGGGTGCCGCGCGACTGAATCGCCACCAGGGCCGATCGGCCCGCAAAGGGCTTGGCGATCGTGTTGCTGTCGGGCGTCGATTGCAGTTCTGCTTTCGATGGAGACGTTACAGCGAGGTCGTAACCGAAAGAGCGAGCAATTTGCACGGTAAACGGGGCCAGCAGCGCTTCAGAACCGCGCTGTTGGAACCGCTCGGCAGCTTGTGCATCGATGCCGTTGTGTTCGTGAAATTTCACATCTCCCAGCATTCGAGCCTGCGGGTGGTGCGGGTCGGTCATCCGCGATTTCTTTTCCTTGTGAGGATTCACCATGTCGGGATGGAATTCCAGAGAAAGGAATCGGGCCACTTCCTCCATCGCGCTGAGGATCGCGGACCATCTCTTCGAAGGTCACGCGGTGCCGGCGCTGGGCCGGGATTTTCTTCAGGAACACCTCGATATTGCGATGGCTGAGGAACCAAACCAGTTCGGCCAATTGTCGTGGCGTCCCTCGATGCGCAGCGGTGAGAAACGGCGGGAAGAAGAAGTGGAGCTTGGCCTCTTCGAAGGAGGAGATTACTGCGCCGGGCTGTCGAACCAGATGAATGAATCGGGCGTTCTCGAAGTCGTGTTCTGCCCGCTCAAGCATCGAGAGATCGAGAGCATAATTCGGTGTCTTGTCGACGAGGATTCTGTCCCCCAGCCCGTCCTGCATCACCCGGTAGAACTCCTGCACCGTCATGCCGCTTTGCTCGCAATCGTGCATGAATCGCTCGGCCGTTTCCGCGTCAATGCCGCGGATCTCCATAATGGCCCGGATCGTACCGTTGACCCAGAACCGATCCCGCTCCGAAGCAAAGGCCTGTTTCCGTTCCGCCAAAGTATTGAAATTCAATAGCTGCAATTCGGGTGGAGCAAACAGTTGCGGATGGCCCGCCAGCATGACCCGCAACAAAGTCGAACCGGATCGCGGCGGTGAAAGGACAAAGACTGCGGGAGGATTCTTGGGGCGAACGCGCCGATTCTTCACGACTCGGCGCGGCAACATGCGCACGATCTCCTGAAGCATCGAAACGCGGTCGATGGTCAGGGGGCCGGAGTCTTGCGAACCCGCCAGACCCGATAATTCAGGACCAAACACTCGGGCTGTCGCAGCAGGATAGTGTTGTCGCAAGTATTTTGCGAGTTCCTCAATCGTCGGAGCATCGAATAGCGCAACCGTGTAAACATACTCCCACAAATGGTCCTGGAGCTTTTGTGCGAGGAGCACAACTTGGATCGAACTGCCGCCCAACTCGAAAAAATTGTCCTGTATCCCTATCGAATCGATTCCCAGAACCTTGCTCCAGGTTTTGGCCAGGTAGCGCTCCAAAGGCGTCCTGGGAGCCAAATAGGTCGATTGGTCATCGCGAACCCATTTCGGAGTGGGAAGAGCATTGCGATCGACCTTGCCGCTGGGACTCAATGCGAAAGAATCCACAAAAACAAACGCCGATGGAACCAGATAATCCGGAAGCATCCCCTTGAGGAACTGGCGTAATTCGTTTGCTGTCGGAACATTTGTCTTTTCGGGGATGATGTAGGCGACGAGTCGATTTTTCCCCTGCGCATCCTGCGCGAGCAACGACAACGGTCGAGCGTACTCCCGAGTGTTTCCCGAGCACGGCCTCGATCTCACCCAACTCGATACGAACACCGCGGATTTTGACTTGATGGTCCACGCGACCGAGGAAATCGATATTCCCGTCCGGCAACAAACAACACAGATCACCCGTTTTATACAGTCTGGCTCCCGGCTCGCCGCCGTAGGGGTTCGGCACAAAGCGATCGGCGGTGAGATCGGGCCGGTTGAGATAACCCCACGCCAGGCCTATTCCGCCAACATAAAGTTCCCCAGGTTTCCCGGCAGGGACCGGCCTCATCCGTTCGTCGAGTATATAGGTCTGGGTATTGGCGATCGGCTTGCCGATGTGTGGCCTGCCTGTCGAATCGTCGCAGCGAGCAACCGTCGCACAAACCGTCACCTCGGTCGGACCATAAGCGTTGAAAAATTGCCGGCCCTTGCTCCATTGTCGCGCCAGGTCGGCAGGACAGGCCTCGCCGGCAACGATGAGAGTGCGCAAAGCAGGTAAGGGCAGGGGCCTCAAAACGGCCAAAACGGACGGTGTCAGCGTCACCACCGAAATAGCCTGTTCCTCCAAAATCTGTTCCAGATCGGAGGCCGCCGGAAGAGAATCAGATGGGGTCAGACACAAACATGCTCCCGTCAGCAACGTCATCCAGACCTCCGACACCGAGGCATCGAAGTTCAAAGAAGCAAATTGCAAGACCCGATCTTCCGCCCGAATTCCGAACTGATTAATTTGAGCGATGGCGAGATTGGTAAGCCCGCGATGCCCCACGAGGACGCCTTTGGGCCGGCCCGTCGATCCCGATGTGTAAATGATGTATGCCGGATGGTCGATTGGCAAGCTCTTGTCGGAAGAATGCTTCCCATGGCCCTCGGCGGATGTCTTGGAGACTTTATCCACACAGATCGGAGTCGCTGCGCATTGGGGAAAGCGTTCGCGTACCCTGCTGTGGGTCAATACCATTCGAGGATGTGCGTCCTCCAACATGTAGGCCAGGCGATCGGCCGGATAGGTAGGGTCGAGGGGAAGGTAAACGCCACCCGCTTTTAGAATGGCGAGCATGCCGACAATTGCTTCCACCGAACGATCCAGAAACAGCCCGACCGGTTCTCCGGAACTTATTCCTTGATCGCGCAGAAAAGACGCAAGACGATTGGATTGTCGTTCGAGTTCAGAGTAACTCAGGCAGCCGGTTGCCCAACGAACCGCTTTGGCGTGGGGTGTTTGTGCGGCCTGTCTTGCAAATAACTCGTGAACGCAAGAGTTTCGGGAAGATTGCGGAAATAAGTCTGCCGTTTCCGCAAACAGATGAAGTGGTTCGCTAAAAGGGTCCCGGACGCGCTGAGCCGACAAAAGCGAATGGATCGTTTTTGTTTTCATGGCTTCGTCGGCAGTGGGGAGGGTTGGGGCCATGAATTTTTTCTTGGCGTGTATCACCGAGGACTCCATCGCGATTACATCCTTAAACCTAGAATCGCCTCGGAGTTTCTTAACTCGTCCTGCACCGGGTAGAAATCTGTCCTGCTCGCCGACGAAACAATCGTCTGTCTCTACCCATTTAAGCAATTGCCAACCGAGTCGAATTTATGGGGAATGAATGCCAAAGTTCGTCTGAATTTATTCCTACCGTCATTCGATCATTTGCAATTTCCTTTCAGGTTTTGGCTCACTATATGTGTACAGCGATCACGGAAGACGAAACCCGACACAAAAAATCCATTTCTTTCTTCTCAGTAGCGCTCGAGCAAAATCATCGCAAAACCGAACCGAACCCACTTGGTTCGAGAACCCCCACGTCTGTGGATGCTTTGGATGTGCCTTCTGCATTGCATGGTGGGGGTTCAAGAAGCTGGTCATTCCACCATTCCCGAACCTCATCGACAGGTAAATCGAAACAGATTAAGAGATTTTAATCTATCCCACAATTACCGCTCTGTCAACGAACGTCCCGGTTTCTTCTCGATTCAAACGGACCAGCGCCTCTTTGAAAGGAAGGATCTTTCCTCCTCGGAAAAAAGCGGTCCGAAAAATCATGGTAGCAATCCCCGATCCAGCAGCGTTCCAAACACCCGATTTCACCTTTCCGGTGAGGCGCAGCACCCATTGTGAACACTAGTTCGGCAAACGGGTATCGCCACAATCGGCTTTTTCTCAAACCTGCGAACATTTTCACACGTGGTGTTACGGACAAATCACCTCCGCCCCGAAACTTGGCAGCAAACCGAGCGAGTGGATGATTATAGGCAGCACGACAATCGTTGAATATCGAATGCATCGGGTTTTCTCAACTTGCGCATCACGCCGGATTTTCCAGCGAAGGCCGGCGCGGCGGCGATGAGCGAAGAATCCGCCGGTTGCCACGAGCAACGAGGCCCCGTCGGGATAATGCCCAAAGATCGATTGAAGGGGCCATGAAGTGCAGACAGCTCGTCGCAAGATTGGTCCGGGAATTCATGCCGTCGAAGCGCAAATCATCTAATAATCCGGCACAATCTCGTTGCCTGCTCGGGTGCTTAACGGCAGCAGAACGGTGCTGGCAGCGCTCACAGAGATGGATCGAACTGAACCGTCGGTGAACGCGAAATTACAGCCGTTGGGATGCTTGCTGCCGTAGGCGCAGAGTCGATTCCAGGCTGCGATTGAAAAAGTTGCCCAATCAACCGGGACAGGCATCGGCGGAGGTAATGGGGGCGGCGGAACTGGGGGCGGACTCCAACCCGTGGGATAGGTTGTATTCATGAGCGCCGTTCCATCCAAAAGGAGCCCTCCGCCCATATTGGGACCGGATTGGGATGCCCAGGCGCTGAACTCGGCAATCGGTTGCAAGGGAGGGAATGGTGTCGCAGTGAACGGAGCGGATAAATACGTATCCAGGTTGTTGTCGCCGATAATTCGTTCCCCGAACATCAACGTGTTGGATGTCCCATCGATCACATTGTCGATTGAAACTTGAGTCACATAACTAAAGATACCATCGTTGGTCGCCTGGAAAGAAGGAAACGAGGTTGTTCCGCCGTTGCCTCCATAAGTGGTAACACCGAGGGCAAGCGATCCGAACGTGACGGGATTCTGGTTTATTCCAGCAGATGGGCAAATAAGTATGGGCAGGACCGTTGATGCAGGTGAGCCCACCCCTCCAAAATCGGCACCTGTGTTAAAAAAATTCCACTGACTTGCCAATGGCGCTTGTTCCAGGTAGGGAAGCAACTCGACAAACACCGAGGTGTATCTTCCATCCAATCCAGGCTGAGCAACTCCAACCGGGAATGCATCGGCAACGCCATGATAATTGTGTGCAGCGAGTGCGAGTTGTTTTAGACTGTTTCGGCACTTGGTGGCCGCGGCAGCTTCTCGGACCTTTTGGACCGCCGGCAAGAGCAACCCAACCAGCACTGCGATGATCGCAATGACCACCAGCAACTCAATGAGGGTGAAACCCAAACGAGGGGGTGCCTTAGTCGTCATGCCGACCTCGGTGGCAAGGAAGGAAATGCATTCCTTACCATTATAGCAATTCTCAATTGTGGTTGCATTGGAGAAGAATTACTCCCTTTGGCTGGGTGCGGAATGACTGGCATCACTGCTTTTCCTCGGTCGTTGGCCGGCTGTTGAGGTCTTGGTAAAGTGACGCGAGAAAGGTAAGAACATCACCTCGGGTCCGGATCGATGTTTTCGGCTTGTAGTGCAGTTTACAGTGGTGCTCGGCGGGTGCGTCCAGCTTGACGCTTGACGATTTGTTTGCGATAAAGATCGAGAGCCTCAACGGCTTCTTTGCGACATTGCCCGAAATCTCCTCTGGATTGCGCGGATTTTATCCAACAAGCGGTCGATGAGAATGGAGAATAAGGCATGATCGCCGCCTTAGCTCAGCGGTAGAGCACAGCTTTCGTAAAGCTGGGGTCCAGGGTTCAAATCCCTGAGGCGGCTTTTGTCCAGCGCCGCAAGGTATCGGCCTTGCGGCGTTTTTGGCATTCCCGCACTTCCCACCCTCCAAGTCAAAGAAATCCGAACCGCACTGGACAATCACATATCCAAGTTGGTATAAATGAGTGAATTTTATTTTTTGCTTGACTCGCATGGTATTTGATTCAGGGAGATTTTTGTTTGACGACTGCTTTACTGGCGGAACCCGAAACCTCGATATCGTTCCGTAAATTACACCTCATCCCTCCACTGATACAAGCGCTCGATCACGTCGGATACGTATCCCCGTCTCCCATTCAAGCCGCTTTGATTCCCATCGCACTGCACGGGCGCGATGTGATTGGTCAGGCCCAAACCGGCACCGGCAAAACCGCAGCTTACCTGCTCCCATTCATGAACTCCTGGCGTGGCGGCGACCCTCGAAAACCGCAGGCAATCGTCCTCGCGCCGACGCGTGAACTTGCTGCCCAGGTGGCCGAGGAAGCGGAAAAGCTTTCGCCGAGTCAATTCTTTCGGACGGTTCCGCTGTGCGGCGGGCAGCGTCTCGAAAAACAAATCGCAGCCCTGCGCAAGGGATCGACACTGATTGTCGGTACTCCAGGCCGGGTCAACGATCATATTCAGCGCGGCACTCTAAACATGGAGAAAATCCGCTACATCGTCCTCGATGAGGCCGATCGGATGCTCGACATCGGTTTTCGGCCGCAAATCGAACGAATCTTGCGGCGGGCACCAACTTCCCGTCAAACCTTGCTCATGTCCGCCACGTTGCCTGCCGATGTTCTGAAACTCGCCCAGCGCTATATGGTGGAGCCGGAACATATCAACATCACTCCCAAGGTGCTGACCGTTGACAAAATCGATCAACGCTTCATCGTGGTCGATGAAGAAAAGAAATTCGATTTGCTGCTGAAAGTACTGGAACGAGAAAAACCCCGTCAATGCATTATCTTTGTCGAACGGAAGCGCTGGGCCGATAAGCTGTACAAACAACTGAAAGCGGTTCATCCCAAAACCGCCGTCACGCATGGCGATTTGCCCCAGCCGAAACGCGACAAGATCATGGCCTACTTCCGAGCTGGCAAGATCACCTTTCTGATCGCCACCGATGTGATGAGCCGGGGAATCGATGTATCCGGAATCTCGCACATCCTGAATTTCAACTTGCCGAACGATCTCGAAAATTACGTTCACCGCATCGGTCGGACCGGCCGGATGGGTTCGGATGGTGTCGCCATCTCGTTTGTAGCACCCGAAGAAGGCGGAGCATTGACGGCCATCGAAAATCTGATCAATCGGCTCATCGTCAAGGATCGGATCGAAGGTTTTCAGGCATTCACGCCGAGGGTAAAGGCTGAGCCGAGTGCCCAACCCAAGCCCGTTGTTCCCCGTTTCGGGCGTTCGATGAGGAAATACAGCAACCGCCTGTGACATTCTGACGACCAGAACATCGATTCGCATTTTTTGTAGCAATCTGTAGTGCTGCCACGCTTTGACAAATATCTGACAGACAGCCGAGCAAACCTCATTTTTGTAGCAATTTGTAATTTGTAGCAAATTGTAGTGCTACTACGCTTTGACAAATATATGACAGACAGCCGAGCAAACCTCATTTTTGTAGCAATTTGTAACAACCCACGCTTCGACGAATATCTGATAACCAACTGAGAAACCTCATTTTTTGTAGCAATTTGTAACAACAAACAATTCGACGAATATCTGATAACAAGCCAAGAAAACCTCAATTCTGTAGCAATTTGTAGCAGACCACCCAGACGGACAGGCCTCGAAGCACCAAGCAACTTCGCCATAATATCGAATCGACAATCGTTTTATAATTGAGAGGTTGCTTTGTATCAATTTGTTCATGTCTACGATTCGACAAATATATGATCGTTTGCGCCGGTTGTGTTCGGCTGCTTGAATTCTTGAAAGTCGTTTCCTTTCCATTCTGCACTCGGAAGTCACACAACCACATCATCCACTATTATAGTGGACATAATTGCAATTTCCAGACAGCACTTCCGACTATCACTTGACTCTTCTGTCCCCGGCAGAGTATCGTTCCGTTCTCGAATTCGCCGAAAAAGATTTAACCACGAATAACACGAATAACACGAATAAATGCAAGAAACAACAATGGACGATCGAGAACAACGCCCGCATTGATTCATTTCTTTTTATTCGTGTTATTCGTGTTATTCGTGGTTAAAAAAAGGCGAAGTTTCTGAACGAAGGATCGTTCATGCAACTCATTGCTCCCGACGTCCTCGCTGAAGCTCGCGAACTCTCTTGGGTCATTACGGCAACCGGACTGGTTCTGGGCGATCTTCTATGGCTCTACGGCCGGCGCTGGCATCGTTTCTGGATCGTCGTTTCCATCACCCTGGCGGGCGGATTATTTGGGTTGCATTCGGGCAGAGCGTCGGGGGGCCATATCCTTGCAACGGGTATATTGCTGGCCGTCTCGGCAGGCTTGATGGCTTTGGAACTGGCAAGGCTCCTGGCGTTTCTGGCTGCGGGACTGTCGGTCTGGCTGGCGACGAGTCTGGTTTTCCCTACGGGTCAAGAACTCTGGATCGCCTTTTTGATCGGTGGCCTGGTAGGGGTGTTGCTCTATCAACTCTGGACAATGCTCATTACCAGTTTCGTGGGAACCTTGATTGCATCCCATGCCTTGTTGTCGCTATTGGATCGGTTCGCCAAAATCGATTCGGTGCGCTGGGCAACTGCCAATCAGACGATCTTGAACGGCGCAGTGATCGCGCTGACGATCTTGGGGCTGCTCGCACAATCGTGGCTGGAGCGCTGGTATCGCCGGCGAGCAAAACGCAAACGGGAAGAAGCCGAGGAGAAGATTCGGCAGGAAGAACGCGAGAAAGTCTTGGCCGAGCACTCTCCGCAATCGCATAAACCCAGTTTGTGGGCACGGATTTTCGGAAATGGGACAAAGGCATCATCCCATTGAACCGGATCTCTTGTTCGAGCCGGGCGATGACTCTATCAACTCGCTCCGGAAGCGTCAGTTCTTTTCCCCCTTCCCGCCTTGGGACATCGAAGCCCGGTTCTTCTTGCACGTCGGTGTCGATGTGGATCACGAGATAATCGTTGTACTGAAGGGCACCTTCGTAATCCTTTCGCCTAGGCTCTTGAAACACATGTCCCCAACCAGCGGGCGTTTCATCAAGTGGACGAGGCGGCTGAATGTATCGAACGTTCCGCATCATCTGCTTGCTCCTCAAAATAGCCGAGAAGGATGTTCTCGATGACCGTCTGATCGGTTGGACCTTCGGCGATAACTCCGAAACTGAGCACATGCTGCCTCGCGGCTGGATGGTCAGAAGTTCTTCGGAAGACCGCCGATGTAGCCGCGCATGAATGCCTCGGACAGGCTGACCGGGACTTGCCCCGTTGCCGGGTTTCGGCGGATCCATGCGACGGACGCGGGTATGGCCGGCCTTGTTGCGATCCACAACGAGAAGCCGCTGCTCGTCGTCGTGAAGGTCGAGGCCATCGAGAACCGCCGGGTTGTGGGTCGTGATGATAACTTGCTTGTCGTATTCCTTCGCAAGCGCGACGATCTGCTGCAATAGGGCAATGCACAGCTTAGGATTCAGTGAAGCTATCGATGTTGTCGATCGAGAAAAAGGCTGGCGTTTCCGGGCTGATGAGGAGCGTGACGTAGAAGAGGAGGAAGAGGAATCCCTCGTTCGCGCTCCGCTGGTCGAACAGGGTGTTTTCCGGAAGGTAGCGATCCCGAATCCGGATGCTCCGCTCGCCAGGACTGAGATCATCTGGGATGTCGAAACTTTCAAACCAATCGATCAGCGTCAACTGCTCCTTGATCTTGATCAGGCGTGCCCTGTTCTTCTCAGAGTCAAGTGCCTTCAGATGAGCGAATAATCCTTCGCCCCGGATTCCGAGCGGGAGGATCTGCCCTTCGACTTGAAATGTGCGAAGCGCGGAATTCTCGGGCGCGTATACCAGAAATTGGGGAAACGTCGCAGCGAATTCGTCTTGAACCAGATCTATCAATCGATCAAGCTGGCTTCGGATCTCCGGGGCTGTTCGCCTACCCGCGGCCCTCGCTGTCTTCCATTCTTCGATAATTTCTTTCACATTTATCGGGGATTTCTGGTTCCATTTTGGGTAGGACGCCGCTTCGTCCGCAAATAATTCACAATCAAACGCGACTTTGTTGTCTGCCCGAATTGAAATGCTGATGGACCCATAGGACGTTTGATTCTTCTCAGGTGTGGGTACGTTGCAAGGAAGTTCGCTGAACACCGACCGCATGAAGCGCGTCTCGGTTACTCGAATACCTCGAGAAGTGAGGAACTCATTATCCAATTTGTTCTGTGAGGCAGCCGACGCCAATGCGATTGCTTCAAGGATGTTACTCTTGCCGCTCCCGTTGGCACCGATCAGAACTGTCACTCGGCCGAGATCGACCGTAAGGTCCGGAATAGATTTGTAGTTAGTGACTCGGACTTTGCGGATCATATTCAGTCCTCGTCAGATAAGTGCGGTAACCTCTGGTAATTTACCACGCTCGGAGGTTGGGTCAAGCTGGTTGGCGTGAATAGCATAAGCCCCAAATCGATTCGACATGACTCTCTTGAGACTGCGTCATGACTACCGTCGCCGATGTCTGCAAATACCTCGATCGCTTTGCCCCTCTATCCCTGGCCGCAGATTGGGACAATGTCGGTTTGCTTCTGGGTGATCCCGCTGCCGAGATCCAAGCGCTGCTGACCTGCTTGACCATAACCCCCGACGTTGTTCGAGAAGCGCTCGATTCTGGTGTCGGACTGATTGTAAGTCATCATCCGATTCTGTTTCGGGGAGCAAAGCGCATCACCACGCAAAATGCTGAGGGTGGGATGCTCTGGTCGTTGGCCAGGGCTGGTATCGCCGTTTACTCTCCGCACACCGCATTCGACAACACGGCCGGGGGCATCAACGATTTTCTGGCGCAACTGCTTTGTTTGAAGGAGGTTACCCCGCTCAAAACACTGGAGGGTCGGCAACGCTTTAAGATCGTGGTGTTTGTGCCGGAAGGAGATTTGACCAGGGTGTCCGATGCCATGTTCGCCGCAGGGGCCGGGACGATAGGCAACTATACCGAGTGCAGTTTCCGCCTTGCAGGAACCGGCACTTTTTTCGGCTCCGACGCCGCCAATCCAACCATCGGGCAAAAAGGGAGGCGCGAAGAAGCCAACGAGTGGCGTTTGGAAGTTGTCTGTCCATCTACCGCACTGGAAAACGTCATTTCAGCCATGCGCAAAGCGCATTCATACGAGGAACCTGCGTTTGATGTGTACCCGTTGAAAGCGCTTTCGAGTCCGATCGGCGAAGGGACGGATCGGACAGTTGCCAAAGGCGATCCCGCTCGAAGAGTTCGCCCGTCAGGCAAAACAGGCGTTCCGGACCACCGTAATGCAGTATCAAGGAAAACCGAAAGCCGAGGTTCAGCGCGTTGCCATCGTCTGCGGTGCGGGAAGTGGAATGTTGAACGACGTGTACCGGGCCAAAGCAGATGTGTTCGTCACAGGTGAATTGCGCTTCCACGAATCGCTGAGCGCATTGTCGCACAACGTGTCGGTCGTGCTCCCCGGCCATTATTCCAGCGAACGGCTCGCGGTGGAAGCCCTGGCAAATCGACTTCAAAGTGAGTTCGCCGATTTGAAGATTTGGGCAAGCCGAGCCGAGCATGATCCGTCCAATTGGGTATGATTGGCATGTAAGAATTACAAGCCATTCCAACGATCGTCAATTTGACGATGCGGAATAATCCTGAATTTCTCTCCATTTTTCCAAAATAGCCATCCATTTTTTGCCTCTTTGGTCGATTGTCTCACTGGCCTCGAAATTGCTTTCATGTTAATAGTCCACGACGATGGTCTCGTCATACTGGCGTTGAGGTTTCGATGAGTCGGCGGAACTGGTTGCTCACCACTCTATGTGTGATCGGCGTGGCTTGGTTTATTCTCAGCCGAACGGTCTGGGGGCCTCCGTCAAGAGCTGAGGCCTCGCACAGCAATGAACCGGTCGTCGAAGCAGATCCCGAACCGGGTATGTCGGATGCCAGACTACGTTTCCTCAATCACCAGCCGACCCACTGGCGCTATCTGATGATGAAACACTAACCCCATCACCATCCCAACCATGCCTTTCGTTCCCGGCTCTTCACACTGCCCAGTGCTTCCCGCATTTAAGCGACCGGCAGGAAGACATTTCCGCTTACTTCGTGCGCGGCTCTCCTGTAAGTAACAGGCAGGAAGACATTTCCGCTTACTTCGTGCGCGGCTCTTTGGCAAGAGCCGCGCACGAAGTAAGCGGTTGCGGGTAAATCTGTTTCTACCGCTCGCCTTATTGCCAAATACCCCGGCAAAACAGTTATGGAAAAATTGATTTGACCTTATAATTCAAAGCGGTATTCTACCAAACATCGTATCCACGATGGAACGCATGAGCATAGGTTGAATCGTCACTCTCCAACAGCTCATTACCCCGATCAGGATTTTTTGGCGTCCAAATGTCTCACTCTTTCATCCTTTGCATTGTTCAGGAACGTGGGAGTTGTTGAACCCACCCACTGCTTCAACAGGAGATTCCCGTGAACAAAACCGCTGTCGCGAAGACCAAGAAACCCTCATCGGTCTCCAAGATCGCCGGGGTCGACAAGACCACCCTGAACGATCTTGTCAATGTCTTCAAGAGTCTTTCCGATCCCAATCGGCTCCAGATCCTTTTGATTTTGGCCAAACATGGCGACCTTCACGTCAAGGCCATTTGCGACGAACTGGACCAAACGCAACCCGCAGTCAGCCATCATCTCACTCAGCTCAAACACGCCGGCCTGGTCGCTTCGGATCGCGAGGGAAAATACAACTTCTACAAACTCGAATCGACACGTTTAGCGCGCATTATTGCGGCCTTCTTTCCGCACTCCGGCTCGGCCCAGCAGAAAGTTGCTTTTGGCGAACTGGAAGTGACGTTCAAGACGAGATGATCGACCGTGTTTGCCGCGACGATTCAATTCGCACCAATATCCGAACTCGCCGCGGTGGTAGCCGAATTCGCCAGAATTCGGGGAACCTCGGAAGGAGCGCAACGTCATTGCCGCAATCAGACCCGAATTCTGGCGAATTCGGCTACAGTACATTTCTCGAGCGAATGCCGATGGAATTGGGCAGGCGTTTTTCGTATCACGATACCAATCCCAACACCTGGACAATCATAACGACTCACTATGCAACACACTGCGAAACTGGCACTGGAAGATGGAACCATCTTTACCGGGCGGGCCTTTGGCGCATCTGGAGAAACATCCGGAGAAGTCGTTTTCAACACCAGTATGACCGGCTACCAGGAAGTGTTGACCGATCCATCCTACAAAGGCCAGATCGTGACGATGACCTATCCGCTCATCGGCAACTACGGCATCACGACCGAGGATGAAGAATCCGAACATCCGCAGGTCGAGGGATTCATCGTCCGCGAACGAGCCGTCGTTCCAAGTAATTTCCGTTCCCAGACCGACCTGTCGAGCTATCTGGCGAAGTATAACATCATTGGGATCGAAGGGATTGACACTCGCGCCTTGGTTCGACGTTTGCGTGTTCGCGGCGCAATGATGGGTATCCTCTGCGACGATCGATTTGGACGATCATCGACTGATGCAAAAGGCACAATCTCTGCCCGGGATGCTTGGTCGGGATCTCGTGAGAGAAGTTGTGCCGAGCAAAGGCTTCAACTGGTCGAAAGCCGGTCTGGTGCCGCTGGCTCAAAGCATGTTCTCTTCACACGTCGTCGATCGGCATGTGGTAGCACTCGACTACGGCATGAAGTGGAATATCCCTCGCTGTCTGGTGCAGGCGGGTTGCAAGGTCACGGTCATGCCGGGCACGGCTTCTGCCGATGAGGTGCTGGCTCACAAGCCGGACGGGATTTTCCTCTCCAACGGTCCCGGTGATCCTGCCGCCGTCGGCTACGCGATCGAAACCGTCCGAGAATTGATCGGCAAGAAGCCGATCTTCGGCATCTGCCTGGGACATCAGTTACTGGGACTGGCGCTGGGCGGGAAAACCTACAAATTGAAGTTCGGTCATCGCGGAGCCAATCAGCCGGTCCTGCACGTTCAAACCGGCCAGGTGGAAATCACCACGCAAAATCATGGTTTTGCCGTGGACATTGCCAGTCTGTCGAAGGATGTGGAGTTGACGCACATCAACCTCAACGACCGAACGGTTGAGGGAATGCGCCATACCAAGTTGCCGTTATTCAGCGTGCAATACCACCCGGAAGCCTCCGCCGGCCCCCACGACAGTAGTTACTTGTTCGAGGAATTTCGGAAGATGATGAGTTGACTTCCTGACTCAGCGGCAAGGAACCTGGATTGACTATTCAAGGCCGTATCGCGATTTGGCGTGCCTCTTATTACGGTAATTGCCCGCGGCTGTTGTCGAATATGCAGCCCCCATCTGGTCCCCACCGCACGGCTTGGAATCGCTCTGTGTCCCAGAATTGAATTCGTCGGCTCCCGCTCGGCACTATCCAGTCTTCCTGCTCGTCCTCACTCATCAGGAACTCGTGGGTCAGGTAGTCTTGCAAGTCCGTGCCGTAGACAATAATGTCGGTCTGGTGGACTGAGAAGACAGGGTTGCCCACCATGTGTGGGGCATCAGGCATCATTCGGTGCTGGTACACTGGGATCAGCCGCGGTGCCGCAGCGATAAGCTTGTCTGCGAATGCTTTGACCTCTACAAGCGTTTCTGGCCTTAGACCCCATTCTTCTAACCAAAACGCATTGTATTCGACATCGAACAAAACACCTTGTCGGGGTCGGTCGAGCCAGTCTTGCAATTGGGCCTCGTCGCCGGCACGCCAGTCGGGAAATTGCCTTCCGAGTGGCAGTGCGGTCTGAAGTAAAGCTCGCAGGTCGGGCGGAAATCGAAATTCAAACCGCGACTCTGCAGCAGCGACCTCAGCGTCATTCAGCCCAGGGCCGAACGCTACTCCGTGCGCCCTCAAAGGGTCGATCCATTCGTCCCAGCTATCCACTTCCATCAGCTTCGTTGACCTTTCATTTCCCCGATCCAACGACAATACGACCTCCGATTCTTCCAGTGTCGTTGCAATTGATCGAACGAAATCTGTGAAGTCTATGATTGGTCGTGCCGCAAGAAAACGATTATCAAGTGGTCGGGGCTGGTTGTGTCGTCAATGGCGAATGAAAAAAGGTGTGCGATCGTGCCATCTTTAATCACAAATCTCCAAGTACATTGAGAATCTTCATTGTTTAGCACTCGATTCTGCCGAAAACGGTTGTAATGCTCAGGCATGTCCACGTGAATATGGTTGAGCAACTTCAAGAGAATTTGGCGCGAAAGCCCAAGGCGGCCGATGTATTGGCTAATCGGTTTTGGAATCACTATTTTGCGCGACACGCAATAGATCCTCAGATGTGTCGAATTCACCCCGCTTGTAAGCAGCGAGCGCCTCAGCTACCATTTTTTGATCGATTTTCGGCCATCTATTCTCGACTTCGAGACTCAGCCGTTCCAATTCGCCGATAGCTTCGGGCAGAGACGATAGTCCTTCGACAGTGTATCCTTTTGCGATTCTCATAGCCAGTTCGTAGGTTTTCTTGTCGTTGCTGATCGATTTCTCGATCATGCTGTGGAGGATGCGGAAAGACCAGTCGGTATCATCGAAGTCCTCATCGAACAGGCGATCGAACGTCTTTTTGCATGCGTGAAGGATCAAATCCTTTACCTCGATACACTCGCGAATGACTTCCTCGACATCGCTCGCCAACATTGCCCCGCGATGTTCTCGAAGCCACACTTCTTCCGTCAATTCTTCCGCCAAATGGGTTCTACGCTGGCATCGATTGAGTAAAGTATTCATAGGATTGACCTTTCATTTTCCCGATACAACCACAATACGACCTCCCGTGGATGGTATCACAAGGAAGTCTTTATTCTATGGATCAACTTCTTGACTCAACCCTCCAACCGAATTTCCGAACTCTTGTTCTCCACCTCGTCCGCCTTAGCATTATCGATGTCCTTGACCCAAAACATCAGCAAGTTTCGGCCATATTTCCGGATGTCCCAGTTTGCAGGGTCCGGCAATTCATTCTCCGGAAAGCCTGTCTCGGCCTGAATGGCTATCACACTTTCATTGGGCGCTTTTTCCATCAGCAGTCCAACCGTTTTTAAGAAGTCATCATCGCGAATGGTCAGATCGGCAAATGGCGGGCTCAGAAACAGATTGACGGGCCGATCAACCGGCGCAATCCAGCGTTCGGCCCAGCGGTAGACATCCGCGCAAGATCAGTCCCTTGTCGGCGATTCCAAATTTTTTCAGATGGCCGTCAATATCGTTGCTCAGTTTAGAATCGCGCTCGATAAAGATCGCCTGCGTGGCACCCCGGCTGACGGCCTCCATGCCATTGACGCCTGTGCCCGCAAAAATGTCGTAAAAGGGCCGATCGGGCACAGCATTGCCAAGGATGCTGAACAGCGCCTCGCGAACCATCTGCGGCGTGGGACGCAAACCTTCGTGAACGATGCACTCCAGTTTCCGACCTTTCAAACTTCCGGCGACGATCCGGAGTTGCGTGCGTAACTCTTTCATAAAATCAAGCTCTTCCCAGGAAATACTTCATTGACTCGCTGCCAGATGACGATGTTCGCGCCAACATCCTATCTTATAGAGGGAGCCTCGTCAGACCGTATCGATAACCGTCACATCGACGCCGGGAACGGCTTGCAGCAGCCGATCGAGAGGTGACTGACCGAACCAGCGGTAATACCAGGGTCGGCGCGTTCGCCCCAGGACGATGTGGGTGATCCCATACGCCAGCACGAACCCCGCCACCGCTTTGGCAAAACTCTCGCCGCGATACGGCATCGGCACGCCGCCCAGTTGTTGCGCCAGAGCGAGCTGGTCGCTGATATTGCGTTGCGTGGCGGCATCGACCTTATCCATGCTTTCGCGGGGAGTTTGCACATAAATGGCATACCAGGGCGCGTGATACCGATCTGCCAGTCGGGCCGTCTTGCGAAGCAACCGATGCGCGTTGGGGCCGCGCGAACTCAGGCAGACCATGATTCGCTCGGATCCCCCACCTTGTTCCGGCCCCTTCTGCTGTCGTCGTTGATCGAGAGCCAGCGCCAGTTCCTCCAGAGCAATCTCGCGGAGCCTGGTAAGGTTTGCTTCCGTGAAAAAATTCTCCAGTGCCCATGAAGCTCGCTCCAGGGGGTAGACCTTGCCCGTGCGCATCCGATCTTGCAAATCCTCCGCAGGAAGATCGACATTCACGATCTGATCGGCCTGATGGAGTATGTAATCGGGAACCCGTTCCTTGACTTTGACCCCGGTAAACCCTTCGATCTGGTCATAAAGACTTTCCAGATGCTGAACATTCATCGTCGTAATGACATGAATGCCCGCGTTGAGCAATTCCTCGACGTCCTGGTAGCGCTTGGCATTTCGGCAGCCGGGTGCATTGGTATGAGCCAGTTCATCGACGAGGGCCACCGTGGGATGACGTTTCAGTACCGCATCGAGATCGAGTTCTTCCAGCACTACTCCGTGATATTCGATCTTGCGCCGGGGGATTTGTTCGAAATCGGCCATCAATGCCGCGGTCTCAGGCCGGCCGTGTGATTCGACGACGGCGATGACGACATCCGATCCCCTGTCGTCTTGATGCGCTGAGCCTCCTGAAGCATGTCGTAAGTCTTGCCCACACCCGGTGCAAAGCCCAGATAAACTTTGAGCCGGCCTCGTTTCTGTTGGCGGATGAGAGCAGAAAATGTTCCGGGGAAGGCCGAGCCGTCGGATCCATGGACATGACTGTTTCTCCAGACCGAATCATTTGTCTTCTGCGGCCGGCAGAGTGATCCGAAACGTCGTTCCGCGTTCGGGCTGACTTTCGCAGGTGATAAGCCCATGATGCGCTGCGATAACTTCTTTGACGATCGCTAATCCCAAACCTGTTCCTGCTTCTTCACTTTGACCGGGGATTCGGAAGAATTTCTCGAAGACATGGGGGAACTCGGCCGAGGAATCCCGATCCCCGTATCCGAGATCGACATGACGATTTCTTCCTCGTCCAGCGGTGCAGCAGAAAGAGTGATTTTCCCGCCTCTGGGTGTGTACGTGATGGCATTTTCCAACAGGTTGCCCAGCGCAACGGCAAATCGCTTGCGATCGACGGCGACAGACCGGGACAAGCTCTTCGGGCTTGACTCCAGGTCGATATGCTTGTCCTGCGCCCGGCCGCGCAGCATCCGCTGCGTGTTGCAAGAGTTTGATCGGGTTTGAGGGTTCCAGAGTGAGAGTGTCTTTGGGGTTCTCCAGTCGGGCCAGAGCCAACAGATGCTCGATGATGTTCAGAATCGTTCTGCATTGTCGCTGGCATCGACCAGCAGTTCGACTTGTTTCGGATTAGCACGCCGATCGTTTCTTCCAGCAGCACGTGGAGTCGCGAGTCGAACCGACGTAGCGGCGTCTTTAGCTCATGGCTGACGGTGGCGACCAGATCACTCTTGAACTGATCCATCAGTCGAAATCGGGTGACATCATTGAGAACCACTGCCGTCCCCAGAGCATTTCCCAGCGGATCGCGAATCGGCAAAATGTGTGGGAGAAAAATTCGCTCTTCGCTTCCCAACTGAAATGTCACCGCCTGATCGAACGACAGGCTCATGGAAGGTTGCTGGTTGCGCATCGCTTCTTGAAGGGGCTTTTGCAAAGGCTCCGGCGGAATCCACGGCAGCCGGGCTGCTTCGGTATTCTCGCCGGGGGATACGCCGAATAATCGGCGAGCGACCGGATTGGCCATCTCCACTCGACCTTCGGGATTGATCACCAGGATTGGGTCGGGGAAAGAATCGATGGTCGCCTGGCTGGCCAGTTGGGTGCGAACCAGACGAGCGAACTGCGATTCCTGCAGGTCGCGCAACTGGCCGGCCATCCGGTTGAAAGTTTCGGCCAGATGCCCCAGCTCATCGTGCGATCGAACCGGGACGGATTGATGCAAATTCCCTTTACCGATTGCCGCAACGGCTTTGGTCAGATCGCGGATCGGGCGGATGACGGCATGTGTGGTCCACCAGGCCAGGAGGGTCGCCAGCGCGGTCGCAAAGACGATCACGATCGTAAACCAAAAGCGAGAAGATTCCGCGGCGCGTTGTGCATCCCGGCTCGCCGATTCCATATTCCGTTGATTCATCGTGCGGATTTGTTCGCTGACATCCTTGATTTGCAGAAATCGACCATACAAACCCGGATGATTCCTGTCTCCATCGTAGGCCTTATTTCGCTCATTTTCGGTTTGCAGCCGGAAGAAAAGCTTCCCTTCGTTGCGATAGAGCAGGGTCAGTTCTTCGAGTCGATCGACCAGTTCTTTCTCTCCGGGAATGGTGATGTTCCGTCGTTCCTTGTCGAAGTAGTGGTCGTAACTCGGCCACTGACTCAAAAAGATCGCTTCCGCATTGGCCTGGCCGTGAATGCCGAATTGAAACGATGAGTCGATCCGTTCGAGTGCCTCGTTGAGGCCGACCATAGCATCAACGCTGTCGTAGTTTTCGCGGAGAATGGCATTGGCGGCGTTGCCGAGGCGGTCCAGAAGAAATCGCCCGAAGACCCCCATCGTGCCGAGCAACAGAAGGATCGGAACGAAGCTGAGAATCAACCGCTTTTGCAGAGAAGTTTTCATGGGCACTTGGCACCGAGGAATTTGCGGATCAGAAACAGTTAAACCCCGTTCAGTTTGAAAACTGAGGTAACGCGATGGTATGGTAGACCGAGGCGTCAGGGAGGGTCGAGTTCAAGGTCGCTGGAAGTCCGTCCCTGGCTGACGCGTCGGGGCTACCGTGCGGCTTCGCCGCAAGGCTTCCGATTCCCTCCCTCCAGCCAAGCCCGAAAAAATCCCGTGGGCGGGAATAAACTGTCCCGCCCTGCATCTTATATCCTAAAGCTTGTCTATTCCATTTCACTGCTCCCTTTTGGGAGGGCCTGACGTGACTGCCGTTTCTCGGTTGGTCTTGGCGTGTCTGACCATTGGCTTGCTTTCTTCTATGGGAAGCGGTGCAGAACCGGATCTGTCCAAGAAAGCCCTTTCCGTGCTGCGAACGCATTGCCACCGTTGCCACGGCCAGGACGGAACCAACGAGGGCGGTTTTAACTTCGTCCTCGACCGCCGGCAGCTTGTGAACCGCGGCAAGGTCATTCCCGGCGATACTGCCAAGTCGAAACTCTTCAAACGTCTCGCCAGCGAAGACGATCCCATGCCGCCGGAAGAAGAAAAGAATCGGCCGAGCAAGGACGAAATCGCCGTTATCAAGAAATGGATCGAGGCCGGCGCAGCCGACTTCGCGACGGCGACTCAGGCCAGGAAACTCCTGTCTCCAATCGATGTGGCGGCGCTGGTCCGCGTCGATCTCGAGTCAATCGCCCAGCGCGATCGTCGCCACACTCGCTATTTCACCCTGACTCATCTCTACGGTGCCGGACTATCGCCCGATGAGATGCAGAGCTACCGCCACGGCCTATCGAAGCTCGTCAACAGCCTGTCTTGGGGGCCGCGAATTGTCGTCCCAAAACCGATCGACCCGGCCGGCACCATCTTCCGCATCGATCTGCGCGACTACCAGTGGAATGAAGCAATCTGGGATGCAATCCTCGCGGCCAACCCCTACGGCGTGAGCCTCAGCACCGACGCCGCGAAATTCTGCGCTGAGGCGACGCGAACCAAACTGCCCTATGTTCGCGGTGACTGGTTCGTGGCCGCCGCCGCCCGACCGCCGCTTTATCACGAGGTGCTGAAGTTGCCCGATACCGATCGAGATTTGGAAAAACTCCTCCGCGTCGACGCGGGAGAGAACATTCGGCAGGAACGGATCGCGCGATCCGGGTTCAACGGCTCAGGCGTCTCGCGAAACAATCGGCTCATCGAACGTCACGAGTCCGGCGCGGTTGTCTATTGGAAAAGCTACGACTTCATCGGCAACATCGGGCGTCAGAACCTCTTTGCCCATCCGGTTGGGCCTGGCGATGCCGAGCGCGATTTCCAGCAGGACGGCGGCGAGATCATCTTCAACCTGCCCAACGGATTGCAGGCGTATCTTCTCGTCGATGGCAAGGGCCGCCGCATCGACAAAGGCCCGACCAGCGTCGTCAGCGATCCGAAGCGCCCCGATCGCGCTGTCGAGAACGGCTTGTCGTGCATGTCGTGCCACGCCAAAGGGATGATCGAGAAAAACGACCAGATTCGCGAACACGTTCTCAAGAATCCGAAGGCGTTCGCGGATGCCGATGTCGACACCGTCAAAGCACTCTACGTGAAGCACGACGAATTCAATGCCCTGGTCCGCAAGGACGCCAGGCGATTTCAAGAAGCCGTGGCCAAGACCGGGGCACCCCTGAGCGTCACCGAACCGATCGTGGCCTTGGCGCTTCGCTTCGAGGCCGAAATGGATTTGCCGCTGGTCGCGGCCGAAGCCGGTGTCTCGCCTGAGCAGTTACTGCAGGCGCTCGAACGCTCGGCCGTGCTGGCGAAGCATCTCGGTGCCCTCAAAGTGGCCGGCGGCACTGTTCAGCGCTCCGTATTCGTCGACTCTTTCGCCGACCTGATGCAGGAACTGCGCATCGGCGAGTTCTTGCCGTCACGCCAGGCCAAGCTGCTGCGAATGATTCACTTGGCCGACGACCTGCTCCAGAAGGGGGAACTCGATCGCGCCATCGAAAGCTATGGCCAAGCCATCGCTGTCGATCCGCGTTCCGCCCTGGCCTACAACAATCGCGGCCTGGCACTTAAACGAAAAGGGGAACTCGAACTGGCCATCGCCGATTTCGGCGTGGCCGTGCGCCTGGACCCGCGTTTTGCCGTCGCCTACCACAATCGCGGCTCCGCCCACCAGGCAAAAGGCGAACTCGACAAAGCGATCAGCAATTTCAATGAGTCTCTGCGAATCGACCCCACATCGGCCGTCGCCTGGAATAATCGCGGCTACGCGCTGCTCGAAAAAGGAAGCCTCGATAAGGCGCTGGCCGATTTCGATGAGGCGTTACGGCTGCAACCGAAGTTCGCGTTCGCGCTCAACAACCGGGGCCTGGCCCGCAGCAAGAGTGGCGACCAGACCAAAGCAATCGCCGATTTTAGCGCGGCCATTCTTTTTGATCCCAAGTTTGCCAAGGCCTACTGGAACCGTGGTGTTGCCTATGAGAAGAAAGGCGACCCGGCGCGAGCTGCGGATGACCGGAAAAAAGCGGTCCAACTCGATCCGAGTTTGAATGATGAATAACCGGTCCAGTAGTTCCAAGTTCCAAGTTCCAAGTTCCAAGTTGAGACACGATCATGCGAAATGTTACTCGATTCGGCTCCCTGCTCGTTCTGGCGATTTTGCAAACAGGCTGCGGCAGTAATCAGCAGGCCCCTTCACCGGACATAGCGCCGCGAAGCCCGAAACAAGCTGCTAAAAGCAATGAGAGGGAACATTCGAAAGAAGCAGCTCACAAAGAAGCTTCTGCTAAGAGCCCCAAGATGGAAGCCCCGACCGTTGACGCCCCGAAACCTTTCATTGACGAGGCTCACACCGGGACCGCCAAGCGCAAGAAACCGGATGCCGATCTTCCCTCCGGCATCCTGACCGCCGGCAGCTTCGACGACAACATCAACCCCCGGTTCTTTCGCTCTTTCGTCGGCAAGGCCGGACAGAACTCCTACCTCAACGGAGTGACAACCCGGCTTCATGGCAGGCGTCTCGAGATTTTCGTAAAGAACGGCGAAGGCGCACCGGTCGGCAATGCGCGTGTCAGCGTCGCTTCGGGCAGCGGCGAGAAAGTCGATCTGATCACGCGCAGCGACGGCCGAGCGATCTTCCTTTCATCGTTTGACGGCTTCAAGCAAGACGCCGAGTTGACGGTGACGGCATCATCCGGCAACGGCAACAACACGTCGCAGAAAATCGACGAGAGCGCGGAAAACTGTACCCTTACCTTGCCGGCCGCTTCCGGCAACAAGCCGCGCAACCTCGATCTGGTCATCCTCCTCGACACGACTTCCAGCATGACGGATGAGCTCGATTTCCTCAAGGCAGAGATCAAGAACATCGCAACCACTGTCAACGCCCGGTTCCCGAATGTCAGCCAGCGCTACGCCCTGGTTTGCTATCGCGACATGGACGTGGGTGATGAATATGTGACGCGAAAATTCGACTTCACGCCCAATATCGAGGAGTTCCGCAAGAACCTGTCGGCCCAGAGCGCCCACGGCGGCGGAGACCTCCCTGAGGCAATGCAAAAAGGATTGGAAGATGCAACGAAGCTGAACTGGCGCGACGAGGAAACCGCCCGTGTCGTCTTTCTAATTGCCGATGCGCCGCCGCATGCCGCGGACGCGGCCGAGGCCCTGCGGCATATCAACACGCTCCGAAAAAGGGGTGCGAGCATCTACCCGGTCTTTGCGAGCTGCAACGATTCGGCCGCGGTGGAAGCCACCGAAGTCATCATGCGCGGAGCAGCTCTCGTTACGGGTGCGCAATATCTTTTCCTCTCCAACGATTCCGGCGTCGGCGACGCGCACGGCGAGCCGCACATTCCCTACTACCACATCGAGAAACTCAATAACTTGATGGTCCGGATGATCGCGGGCGAATTGTCGGGTCAACGACTCGATGCGGACGCGAAAAGCATTATCAGAACAGTAGGGGTTCCGCCGAAATAGTGGTTGGCTGGAGTTGGAGAAAATCCGGATTCAAACTGAACGGCACCGTGTGTTGGACGGATTCTGCCAAACGTGCATTTTGCAAGACTCGCAGGGCAAAAAGCCGTTTGCCAAACGCTGCGCTGCTTTCGTGGCGATTCCTTAAATCCTGTCTTCTACGAAGTTTGTGGAATTGGGAAGGGGTTGGCACACCCTATGCACTACCCCAATCCCCGGCTCACGACCGGCCTTGGAATTGCGCTGAAGCGCAGACCCGCGCATCTCATTGGAAGTGAGAAGATTATGGACCTTAGCGTCTGGATTCCCTTGACGGTAGCGCTCGGTTTGATCGCCATGCTGGCGATGTTCGCCTTTGTGCGGGCTTGCGACAAGGTTTGAGAGAACTTCATGATCTGGTTCACTGCTGTGGTCGCCTTCTTTCTGTTCGTTTATTTGCTGGTCGCACTCTTGCGCCGGAACGCTTCTGATCGCGCTTCCATCGAGCATCATTCCAGAACCAGGAAATAACCATGTGGCTTCTACCGATTCTTATCGTCGGGTCAACGATCCTGCTCTCGATCCCGATGGGGCGATACCTGGCAAAAATCATGGATGGACGTTATCGACCCATCGCACCCTTCCGATGGGTTGAACGACGTCTCGATGGCGGCCCACAGACCTGGAAACAGTATGTCATCGCGCTGTTGCTGTTCAACACCGTGATGTACCTTTTTGGCTACCTCGTACTGGCGTTGCAGCCTTGGCTGCCGTTGAACCAGAAAGATTCGGCGTTCCCGGATGGAAAGGGAATGCTCTGCCCGACGACAATTTTCAATGCCACGGCATCATTCTTGACCAATACCAATCTGCAACACTACTCGGGTGAACAGCATCTGTCGTATTTCAGTCAACTGGTATTCGTGGTCTGGAATATGTTCGTTTCCGCTGCGGTTGGTTTCTGTGCGTTGTCGGCCGTCATTCGAGGCCTGCGCGGCGATGCGCACATGGGCAACTACTACCTCGACATGTGGCGCGTGGTCGTTTATGTCTTCCTGCCGTTCTGTATTCTCACCGGTTTTCTCTTGATTGCGCTGGGCGTGCCCATGACGCTGGAGCCGTCGGCCGAGGTACAAACGATTGAAGTTGGTTCGATGGGCAGCGACACGGTTGATGAAAAGGAAGTTCCGAAACCACAAGTAATCGCGCGCGGCCCCGTAGCCGCCATCCTGCCGATCAAACATTTGGGTACCAATGGCGGCGGGTTCTTTGGTGCAAACTCCGCACACCCTTACGAAAATCCGAGCGCCTGGAGCAACTATCTCGAATGTGTGAGCATCCTGATTTTCCCATTCTCGCTGATCGTGATGTTTGGACGGATGCTCAACCGGATGCGTCACGCGGTCGTGATCTACGGAGTGATGCTGACCCTGTTTGCGGCCATGATGATCTGGGCGATTCATGAGGATGCTTTGAAGCCAAACCCGGCGATCGCCAGGCAGGAAGCGATGCACATCAGCGTTCCGGGCGCAACGGAGAAACACCTATCCGCACTGCCTGCGTTACCCGTGGACCAGGATGGACTGGGCAACCTGGAAGGCAAAGAACTTCGTTTTGGACCCTCGGCAGGTGCCACGTTTTCTGCCGTCACCACGGCCGTGACATGTGGTTCGGTGAACTGCATGCACGATAGTCTGAACCCGCTGGCGGGGCTTACGCCGATGACCGGGATGATGCTCAACTGTGTCTTCGGCGGCAAAGGCGTCGGCCTGATCAACATGCTGGTCTACTTGATCGTGGGAGTGTTTCTGGCAGGCTTGATGGTGGGCAGGACGCCGGAATATCTCGGCAAGAAAGTGGAGGCGCGCGAGATGAAGCTTGCCATGCTGGCGCTGTTGATCCATCCGATACTGATCCTGGGACCAACGGGTCTTTTCGCCGCGCTGGACTGGGGCAAGCAGGCGACCAACAACCCCGGCGCGCATGGCTATTCGGAGATCCTCTACGAGTTTGCATCGGCATCGGCGAACAATGGCTCCGGCTTCGAAGGTCTGGGCGACACCCACGGCTTTAACGACGCGAAAGCCAACCTCTCGGCCCCCGCTCCCTTTGCGCCCTACTGGGATATTGCGACAGGGCTGGTCATGCTGCTGGGGCGATTTATCCCGATCATCGCTCCCATTGCACTGGCCGGCAGTCTGGCAGCGAAGAAACAGACTCCCTTCACGGCGGGCACGCTGCGTACCGATACCATCACCTTCGGTTTCGTCTTGCTCGGAACCGTTTTGCTGGTGGGTGCATTGCTCTTTCTGCCTGCCCTGATGTTGGGTCCGGTCGCCGAGCATTTCGGCCCGATACCGTTTGGGGGTTAAACAATATGCCTGCGACTCTACCCATACCGACCGTACTTCCAGGCGATTCAAGCCTACCGGACAAGATGGCGCAAGCTCAGCCGGCGACAAGGGCTTTTTGCACCCGCATTGCTCAAGTCAGCGCTGCGACAGGCACTGGTTATGCTTCGTCCGGACATCCAGTGGAAAAACCCGGTGATGTTTGTGGTTGAAGTCGGCACGATTTTGTCGATTGTCTATACGGTCGTCAAAGTCATCGATCCCTCCTCGACGATGGCAACCCTTGGCTACCTGGTCGCTCTGGATTTCTGGTTGTTTTTGACCGTGATGTTCGCCAATTTTGCCGAAGCCCTGGCCGAGGCACGCGGCAAGGCCCAGGCCGATGCTCTTCGCAAAACCCGAGGAGAAACTCCTGCCTTTCGGCTCCGCGAAGGTGCCGACCCCGCTGCCGTCCTGCGCATCGAATTGACCGCAGCGCTTGTCGAAGAAACGGTTTCGACCGCTCTCAAGGCGGGAGATTTGATCGTCGTTGCAGCGGGGCAATTCATTCCCGGAGATGGCGAAATCGTAGCAGGGGTTGCCTCGGTGGATGAGTCGGCCATCACCGGTGAGTCGGCCCCGGTGGTGCGCGAAGCAGGTGGCGACCGATCCGGGGTCACGGGGGGTACGCGCGTCCTGTCGGACCGGATCGTGGTTCGGATCACCGCTGCTGCGGGAAAATCATTTCTGGACCGCATGATCGCCCTGGTTGAGGGGGCCGTTCGCCAGCGGACTCCGAACGAAATCGCACTATCGCTGGTTCTTTCGGCCTTCACGCTCATCTTTCTGCTGGTAACCTTCACTCTCTGGCCGATGGCCCGACACACCGAAGCTTACATGGAGAGTTACCTCAGCGCACCGAAGCTTCAAAGCCTGGGCACCGACATCCCTACGCTGGTTGCGCTCTTGGTCTGTCTGATCCCGACCACCATCGGTGCATTGCTGGCGGCGATCGGCATCGCCGGCATGGATCGCGCGCTGCGTGCCAATCTGATCGCGAAAAGCGGCAAGGCGGTTGAGGTAGCCGGTGATGTCGATACGCTCTTGCTGGACAAGACCGGCACCATCACGATCGGTAATCGCAAGGCAACCGAATTTCGCCCGATGAGCAATTTAGCAGCAGTTCAGGTAGGGTGTTTGGCTGCTCTGGCTTCGACCGCCGATGAAACGCCGGAAGGCAAGAGCATCGTTGAACTATATCGGCGGAATGCTGCCGGCACGAGTGCTCCCCTGATCCCGCCGGCCGGCTCCCGATTCATTGCATTTACCGCCCAGACACGTATGAGCGGCATCGATTTGCCGGATGGCAGACGGATTCGCAAAGGTGCCCCCGACACCATTATCAAGCTCGTTCAGGAGTCGGGCGGACAGCTTCCGTTGCTCCTTCGCGAACAGGTTGCCACCGTAGCCGGTCAGGGAGCAACCCCATTGCTTCTTGCAGAGAATAACCAAATCGTGGGTATGGTGGTCCTCGAAGACGTGCTGAAACCGGGCATTCGCGAACGCTTTGAACGCCTGAGAAAAATGGGCGTGCGCACCGTCATGGTCACGGGCGACAATCCTCTCACCGCCAAGAGCATCGCCGCGAAAGCGGGGGTAGACGATTTCATCGCTGAGGCCACGCCCGAAGCCAAGCTGGCCTATATACGCAAGGAGCAGGAGGGTGGAAAGCTGGTGGCGATGATGGGGGATGGGACCAACGATGCTCCTGCCCTGGCCCAGGCCGATCTGGGCGTTGCCATGAATTCGGGAACCCAAGCCGCCAAAGAAGCGGGCAACATGGTCGATCTGGACAGCGATCCGACCAAGCTCATTGAGGTCGTCGAGATCGGCAAACAACTGCTCATGACGCGCGGGGCATTGACGACCTTCTCGATCGCCAACGACCTGGCAAAATATTTTGCCATCGTGCCGGCACTTTTCGCTGCCACGCTTCCCTGGCTGAAGTCGATCGACGTCATGAACCTGAGTTCTTCCACCTCGGCGATCCTCTCGGCGGTGATCTTCAATGCGCTCATCATCCCGATGCTGATCCCGATCGCGCTCGAAAGGTGTTCGTTATCGGCCCGTGGGTGCGGATGCTCTGTTGCGCCGCAACCTTCTGATCTGGGGCGCGGGCGGCGTGGTGTTGCCGTTTGCGGGTATCAAACTGATCGATTTATTCTTGTCGATGTTCGGAGTGTAACATCGATCCTGTTGGATCTTCGCTCACCGATTAGGAAGTTTTGCAAATGAAGAGTCATCTGCGTGGAAACTTGCTGCTCTTGATACTCACGGTCGGGATCGCCTGTGTGCTGTACCCTGCCGTACTGTGGGTCTTTGCCAACGTGTTTTTCCCAGGAAACGCTGCCGGTTCTCTCGTCAAGGAGAAGGACGCGATCCGAGGCTCATCCTCGATCGGCCAGAATTTCTCCAAGGACTGGTACTTCAAGCCAAGGCCCTCGGCAACCTCGCCGAGCTACAATGCAACCGCCTCGGGCGGCTCCAACTGGGGAGCAAACAACCCCAAACTCAGGGACCGTGTGGCTCGTCAACTGGGGTCGATGGTAAAGTACAACCAGGAAGGGCTGAAGAAGAACGATTCCGTTCAGAAGGACATTGAATCGTGGTTCGTAGCAAACTATCAACCCGACAGGCGAAATGGCTCCTTTGCCGGTGCGATGGGCCAGCGATTATCCCACGCTTGCAGCTGCTTGGATGAAAAGCGATGCGAATAGACCTGCGGTCATCGATTGGCTGCGGCACTACCCGCAAATCCTTGCCGAATGGAAGAAGTTCAAACTGGAAGAGTTAAAGAAATCCGACCCGGACGCAAAAGTTCTTGAGCCTGACTTGAGCGATGCGACGACCATTCCGTTTGAGGAAATAACAAAGTTGTTCTTCGAGAGTGTCGCAGCCACCAGGGAGTTCGATCGGCACTGGCTGGAACCCGAGGATTTCGATACTGAAGACAAGGACGCGGAAGGCAGACCGGTGAAGGGGAAACGGTTCAAGCCCGTATCGGCAGGTCAGGATATTCAAGAAACATTCTTTGACCTTTGGCTCCAGGCCCACCCCGACCCTGATCTGCTCCAGAAAGTTCCTGCGGACATGGTGATGGCTTCGGGTTCCGGACTTGACCCGCACATCACTCTTCGGAGTGCCCGATTTCAAATGCAACGGGTCGTTGCAGAACGAGCCAAAGCGATGAATCGCGATCCGTCGATGGTTCGCGCGAGTGTGGAAGCAATTGTGCAGAAATATACGTTCACTCCACTGAGCGGCTTGATCGGCGAACCGTTGGTAAATGTTGTTGAAGTAAACTTTGAGTTGGATAAAGACCTGCCCATGCCGGTACAGTCAACTTCGACTCCTTGAAATTGACGCGGGTAAGGTTAAAGGTTCCCGAAATTGCTCCCTCGAACGAGCCATCATGCGCACCAATGACATCTATTTCGTCATCCCGACCTACCGTTTACGCGATGTCGGCGAGACCGTCGAGCAATACGATGAACACTTCTGGCGAAACGGCCATTCGGTTCGACATGATCGTTTTCGACGACTCCAGTCCTGTCGCTCAAGAGAAGTATTATCCGATCCTGGAACAGACTCGAACGCACAACGATGTCTATTACGTCGGCCCCCGCGAAAAAGAAGCCTTTCTTGCCTATCTCAATCAGCGTCTCCGCGACAAAAGACTGGAATTACTCGTCAAGAATCTCTTTCGGCCCAGTTATGGAGGCAACCGCAATTTCACGCTGATGTACACGCTGGGCGGCCTGATGCTCAGCTCGGATGATGACATGCGTCCCTATGCCCTGATGGAGAACCGCCCCGAATCTCTGGGTCGAGATGAGGTTTGTAGAGGGAAACTGCTGAAGGCCGGTCAGAATGGCTACACTGCGCAAATCGTTCGATATTCTGAGATCTTTCCTGGACGTGCTGGGTAAACCGGCCGCCACTTGCCCGAAAATTACGATCGCGGCGAGCTGTTGGTCGATACGTCAATGGATCTGGAAACCAACTCGACCAAGGGGGTTCATCGAGAGAATTCTCTGCTCCTTCAAAGAGGTGAGGTTTCTCCGGCTTCGATCGTGAAAATCGCTCAGACGTTTCGTTCCGGAACCAATGACATCGATGCCATCGATTTCGTCGACATGTTTCTGACCGATGAAGTGCAAACCAATCCGGAAGACCTGAATGACTTCTACGTGCTTACCAACTTTCGCCCCGTCGTGACCAAGAAGAACTGGCGCATGGATTGCGGCGTGGCCGGCTACGATAACACCTTCGGCTTACCGCCGTTCTTCCCGACCCGGCTGCGTTGCGAGGACTACATATATCGACTCTGGATTCAGCAAGAGGGCATCGCTGCCGCCCACGTAAATGCTGCTCAGAATCACACCAAGAATAACTACATGCGCAACCCGCCGGCAGCAGAGATCTTCAACGAAGAGGTCTCCAATCTCCTGAAGCGGAAGATCCGCGCAACGGTCTCGCGGACTGGATGAACTGAGTATCCGCTTCGACTACGAAGGTGAGGTGGATGCCCAGGATGCCCAGGTCAGATTCTGGAAAAAATCGCGACGCTATATCGCAAGGGCCTTGAAGGCGGCCGAGCGGGCTGGCACGCCCGAGCGGGCCGAGTCGTTGCGGCTGTTCGCGGCGAATCTGCACAAAGCGTTCTACGGCTTCGAGACCGACTTCTTTCAGCAGAATCTGCTGCGGATCGTGGACGACGTGATCAGCGTAATCAAGGGCTCAATCGAGTTGTGGCCGACGCTGGTGGAGATTTGCTACTTTCAGAAGGGTCGGCGCGGACTCCCGCAAATCAAAGTGAAGAATCAGAAGAAGGGGGTCTAGGTTCGTAGTTCCGCCTTTAGGCGGTCTGCCGAAACCGCCTAAAGGCGGAACTACAAACAATATCCGCGTTTTTGGCCGGTGTTCCGAAACAAATCAAAGTTAGGAACCGGAAGAAGGGGGTCTAGGTTTGTAGTTCCGCCTTTAGGCGGTCTGCCGAAACCGCCTAAAGGCGGAACTACAAACAATATCCGCGATAATGCTTACGCAGCAGCCACTGCTTTGCCTGCTGCGAACATGCGAAGGGCTTCTGCCACCGGCATTAGATGCTCATAAAAACCTACATCGGGAATCGGCATCCGCTCGGCATACCTGGAATAACTGATTCCCGTTCTTTGCATGATTGCCCAGGGCGTTGCCGGCCGAAGGTATTCTTCGCGCAGGCTATCCAGCCCGTGATTCTGAATGGTCTGCCACAGCTCTTCAAGGCAGGCCGGATAGGTCCGGGCACATGTGAACTTCCGTTGCCAGGCACTGCCCTCGATCGGCAGACCCCGTCCTCCGGCAGCCTTTCGACGCTCCCCGGCTTGATAGAGCGTATATTCATAATTGCGTAATTCGGGTCGATGACGGGCGGCGATTGTGACAGCGGTATCGGTCAGCAATCGACACAGATCGTGGGTAGGGTGATGGCCTTCCGCAGGATCTGCCACCACGAATGTGACATTTTCACCGATAAGGGCATCGGCAAGTTCTTCGGCAAGGGCAATAAACCGTTCGTGATCGCCCTGGATCAAGGCAGTCAGCAGCCTGGGTTCGGGACATCGTCCGAAGACCCGCCCAGGTTTCGAACCGATATTTTGAAGTGTGCGAGTGGTCGTGCCGATCGCGGAAAAACCGTCCGAATCGCAGCCGTCCGTGAGGACAAATACAACGGGCTTTGCAAGCTCGAGCCAACCGTGCAATAATACTTCGTGTCCGGGATGCGTGACGATCAGAGCGGCCCGATGACGCATCCAATCTTGAGGGAGAGTTGGAGTCAATTCCATATCGATCTCATGAATAATTGAACGACGAAGAAACGTAACGGCGGCAAGGATGTCACATCATCGGCACGATCATTATCGACGAAATTTCCGCAATTCTCTGCTGTCGAAATCGGAGTAAACGGAAAGAAATAAGAAGAATCTCGGCCTTTCCCCACGCCTTGCACTCAAATTCAGTCATCGAGAACGAGGCTATAGCGATCATCGATCGTTGTAGCAACCGATTTCTGCTCGAATTTGCTTATGTTTTTCACAGGCTTTGCGTGAGATGATTGACCGTCTTTCCCGCATTGCGCTATAATCCCATTTTGGGGAGTTGATTACCACGGGCTGGATTTACCCAGTTTCGCCATTGCTCGCAGATGAAAAAGGAGGCTGCCGTGCCCGTTCAGATGGAACTTCGTCGGATCATCATCAGTGAGATTCACGAATCTCAGGTGATTGTGTTGCGGGAAGTCGATGGCGAGCGCAGTTTCCCGATCGTTATCGGAATCTTTGAAGCAACGAGCATCGATCGGCGCGTTCGTAATCAAACGTCACCGCGACCGTTGACGCACGATTTGATCGTCAGCGTCATCGAGTTGATGGGCGGCGAATTGCAGGACATCATCATCAGCGAATTGCGCGACCACACGTATTACGCGAAGGTCCGGGTGCGCAAGGATGGCGAGCTGATGGAGGTCGATAGCCGACCCAGCGATGCCATTGCACTGGCCGTCACGGCGAAGGTGCCGATTTACGTCGCCGAGGATGTTCTTGAGGAAACCGAAGACGAAGAGGCGATGTAGCCTTATTTGACGACGTGGTCTGTCACATAAATGAAACTTCGCTCGGCTTCCTCTGTTTATTTAACTTATCGGGCACGAGTGTAACTGAGTGTCGATGAGGAAGAGACAGGCATGCTTACTGAAGAAGAATACGCGGTTTCAGTCTGGGTTGCCGATTGCAGAAGCCAGACAAGCTTGGAAGAATACTTTGCTGAGGATTACTCCGACGACGGTGATCGGTCAATCAGCAGGTTTGCAGTAGACCTGGGCGTATCGTCTTATGATCGCTACTTCATGGAAGTTGCTCCGCAAGAACAGCCAATTTTGGTTGCTGAACTGATCAAGAAGATCTCCTACGCAGATACGTTCACAATTGAGGCAGACAAAGCAGCCAAAGCAATGGAGTTGGGCGACCAGCGTTTCAATGCTGTCATTGCCTTGTACGATCAGCGCTTCCAGGGAACATGGCCCAAGGATTCGCCGCTGCTGTTATTAGGGACGTTCTCTTACCAGAAACCGAGGTATTTCAATCCTCGGTCACCAATCTTGCTGCCCGGGGATCACTCGGGTCGGGTCCTAATCGCTCGCATTATCGCGCCAAACGTGGTGGCAACCGCTGGGCGCTACGGCGAAGTCCGGTTTTGGGATACCATAAATGCAAAGCCCATCACCGCGCAGTCCGAAAACTCCACCGACGACTTTGTACATGCCCTTTGCGTGTCAGCCGATGGCACTGCGATGTACAGTTCCAGTAATGAAGTGGTGCGTTGGGATCTGAGGACTCATCCTATTGAATCTCGGCAAATCGCGACCCATGGTGGTTACCAGATGGGGGATCTCACGCTGCTTCCGGACCAACGCACCGTTGCCGTGGCCTGTGTCGACAAGACCGTTGGACTTATCGATGGACGAACCGGAAAAGAACACTTACTTCGGCATAATGGCCACGTCACGTCGGTCTTGGGTCTGCCCGGCGGCAGGCAACTCGTTTCAGTAACGAGCAACGACGGAATCAAGTTCGAAGAGTTCGGAGACAGAAGCTACTTTCGTCATCTGGAATTTGCAGTCGAGAAAAAAGGTACGAGAAGTGAAATTGCCGCTACCAATCACACGCCTGTTGCTGCTGGGAGATGAGAACACAGTACTCTACGGAACCGAATGCGGAAGGTTGGTCTGGTGGGATTGGAGAGATTCTAAACCACAGCGGATTGTCAACTGCGCACGATGACGGATGGGTTGAGTCAGTCGAGCTATCCGAGGATGGCAACCTGATAATAACTGCAGGTGACAAGAGTGCAAAGGTTTGGCACGCGCGTTCAGGACAGTTGATTGGTTGCTTCGACCAGCATTCCGATTGCGTCAAGGCAGCCTGTTTTATTGACAATGATCACGCGGTTTCGGGCTCGCGTGATGCGACCATCCGTGTTTGGAGGATTTCAGACCAGAGGGAAGTCACGCGATTCGCCGACGTGCCGGAGAATCGCGACGAAGTTCCCAGCTACTTCGACGATCCGTGGGAGATTCACTGCGTCGTTGCAAACCAACGAATCATTGTCGCTGGTGAAACTTCAGGACGAGTCCGAATCCTTCAATTTGACGGCAATAAGCTAAATCTTCGGCGTTAAAATGTCCGCTGCCGGGCGGTTGAGCCTCCGAGAGAACTTGGTTGCACGCTTTTGTACACTAATCAAGCGACAGCCTTAACTAAATCGCTATCTGAGCCGATACTATTCCATCCGACATTTCTAAAGACACTCTTCGATTAAGATTATGATTAGGATTAAGAGTATGAGGAGGGTTCTCCTTGCCCTAACCTTCGCATCGCCATACGCTACCCCTGTCAACCCAACCAGGAGTAAGCAACTATGTCCGCAGCAACGATTCAAGCCCCAAGTACCGATACCTACCGGCAAATGTATATCGATGGTCAATGGTGCGATGCCCAGTCGGGCAAACGGCTGACCGTCATCAACCCGGCAACCGAGGGCGGTATCGGCGAGGTGGCCTTCGGCGGCCGGCACGAGTGCACGCGCGCTCTCGAGCCGCCCACAAGGCGATGCCGGCCTGGATGAAGCTCACTTCATGGGATCGCGCCAAGATCCTCAAGAAGACCGCCGACCTGATGCGCGAACGGGCCGACGGCTCTGCCCGCACCCTGACGATGGAGCAGGGCAAGCCGCTTGCCGAAGCCAAGGCCGAAGTGCTGCATTCCGCCGATACCTTTGAATGGTTCGCCGAAGAAGGCAAACGTGCTTACGGACAAGTCATTCCCAACAGCGCCCTGGCAAACGGCACATGACGATCAAGCATCCCGTCGGAGTCGTCGGCGCGATCGGGCCGTGGAATTTCCCCATCACGCTGCAAGCGCGCAAGATCGCGCCGGCGCTGGCGGTCGGCTGCACCATCGTCTGCAAGCCCGCCAGCCAGACGCCGCTGTCGCTGATCAACGTCTTCGATTGCCTGATCGAAGCCGGCTTGCCGAAGGGAGTGGCCAACCTCGTCATGGGCTCGGCTCAGCGAAATCGCCGAGGAGTTCATGGAGAACCCGATCGTCCGCAAGATCAGCTTCACCGGCTCAACGGAAGTCGGCAAGCAACTGATGCGCAGGCCGCCGATCAGGTGAAGCGACTGAGCCTGGAACTGGGTGGCCACGCGCCGTTCATTGTCTTCCCGGATGCCGATCCGGAAGTCGTGGCCAAGGCCGCAGTGATCGGGAAATTCCGCAACAACGGACAGGTTTGCATTTCCCCGAGTCGCGATTTTTCGTGCACAAGGACATCGAGAAAAAATTCACCGAAGTAGCGGTAGAAACCGCACGAAAACTGAAACTGGGTAACGGACTGGATGCGGGCATCGAGATCGGGCCGATGTTCGAGAAGAAGGCGATGGACGGAACCATCGATCTCGTCGAAGGATGCCTCCGGCAAGGGCGCAAAACTGTTGACCGGCGGCAAACGCTGCGATGCCTTCGAGAAAGGGTACTTCTTCGAGCCGACTATCCTGAGCGGATTGTCGAGTCGACGCCAAGATCTTAACCGAAGAGCCGTTCGCTCCCGTGATGCCGATTCTCGATTTCAGCAAGATCGATGACGTGATCACGGCCGCCAACAATACGCGATATGGGTTGGCGGCTTATGTGTTCACCAACGACATTTCCGTGATGTGGAAGATGGCGGAGGGTATGGAAGCGGGCATCATCGGCGTAAACGACCCCGTTCCGGCAACCCCGCAATGCCCCTTCGGCGGCATGAAGGAAAGCGGCATGGGCCGGGAATTGGCTCACGAGGGGCTGGAAGCGTACTTGGAAACGAAGTATGTAAGTATCAAGTTGCGGGATTGACCCTATCGTAATCGTGAGCAGAAAAGGTAATGATAAGGGACCACGACGAACGGTTCTAAACGCTCAAAAAAAATCGCTCGTTCCCACGCTCTGCGTGGTAACGCAAGGTTGGGACGCTCTGCGTCACGTTCCGTGTCAAGGCAACGACTGTGGCGTAATGGCTTTTCGATCAACCGGGACGCGGAGCGTCCCGCCCGTGCGTTACCACGCGGAGCGTGGGAACGAGAAGACGCGAGCGAGAAGTTTCGGAAAAAATGGAAAGTTCTCGCTGAAATTGAGTTATGGCAATTGCGCCTGCATGGCTACCACGCTGGCTGAATTACCGCATCACGCTCGACCGCCGCCTCCACTTCTTGAAGGGGGTCACACGCGCCATCCACGACCATCACAACCCAAGTCGAAGATGATGCTTCGGTGTAACCGCTGCCAGTGGTAATGCCACAACCGTGTTGGGCAACGGCAGCAGAAACAGGCGAATCAAAAGTGCGGGTTTGTCCTTGCCGAGCATTCCCGTGGCCCGGACCAGATTGGAGACGTTGGAATAGTCTTTCCGCTTGTCTTGTGCCTCAATGCGGGTACCCGTCGAATCTTCGATCACCACCTTGTCGCTGACTTTTCCGATCCGCTCGCAACGGACCAGCAGCAACGGCCTCTCGTGGCGAAAGTGGATGCTTCAGTTGACCCCGAAAGGCTTCCAGAACTGTTTTGAAATCCGGAATCGCAAGGTTGTATACAGTGTCCAGGTGCTTGCTTGCACCCGTTTCGATGAGTTGTTCCGATCCTTTCTCCCAGCGAATCCGCCGATTGATAAAGCCGGGATAGATCGCTGCTTCTGCAACGGTGATCGGAACCATAAAGCTCGTCTGATCGGGAATCTGGTTCAATCCCTTGAAAGGGCGGTACGTAATCCCTTGATAGATCGTTCCAGAACCTAAATCGATGAGATTGCTGATCTCCATACGCTGTTGACGAGCTTCATCGTCGGTGCCTCGTATGCCAGTTCAAACAGCGAAAGATTCGATTGCGTGTAACCTTTCTCCTTCAGTTCGGCCATTTGCCAGGTTTTGCCCAGGACATCTTCGATGACGGCATCGACGTCGGTCTGACTCTCATTGCCGGACAATCTGTTTTCGAGGTAGTTTCGACCTATTTGAACCGTCGCCCAAAGCTGGCCGACCAGGTCGGCAGCGTACGCCATCCGTTCCTCTTCCGAGATTTCCTTTTGCTTGCCGAGGAGCATCAGTCGACGCAGAATGAACATGGATGCCGGCAAATGCGAATCACTGAGTTGTTTCGACTGTTTTTCGAGTTTTTCGAGCCGGCTGGTTTCAAACCACTGCCCGGCAGCGACCAGCTCGACGAGCAGTTTTTCGAGCAACTCCAGACCCTCTTTTTGAGCGGCGGTTTTTTTGTCCGCTGTAGCCCTGCTCGATTTACGGGGAGCGATCGCTCCGGTTTTCTTCCTTTCGTCGAGGGCGGCTTTTTTTTCTCGTTTGACGACGAGATCTTCTGCGGGTTCTCGACTACCGAAGGAATTGGGTTCCGAGGCGTATGCCAAAAGCAGTCCCAAGCCATGCTTGCATGGGAGTTTTCGGCTCGGACAATCGCACCGAAAAGTGGGATTGGCGGGATCGACGAAATCGACCGAAACGTGGTAAGGCCGCGTACCGCTCCCCTTGCAATCGGCGAGCAGCCAGGTGCCATCCTGGGAGACCCCCGGATTCTCAAAGCTGTTTTTCTGGAGCAACCCTCGCGCATGGGAAAGAGAGTCTTCATCGGGAGCGCAGCGTCGAGCCAGATCTTCCGTTACGGTCGCGGTCAAGGACATAGCCGTATCTCTCGTACCATCAAGGATGTTGCATCGGTTGCAACAGATTATCTGTGGAGGGGGTATATTATAATCTGAAAGTGGAAAGTCGAACGTCTGAATTCCATTCCCTCTGAATCGTTCTTGACGAATCGGGAACTTTCGTCTTTGGACTTCTGTCTCTTAATTGTCGTGTTTGGGAGGCTGCGATGTCTACTACCCTGCGTTGGTTGGGCCATTCCTGTTTGTTATTCGAGAGCGACGGCAAGCACGTGCTTATCGACCCATTCCTTACCGGTAATCCGGTTGCGCCGATCAAGGCGTCGGAAGTTCCCGCCGACTTCATCCTGATTTCGCACGGTCACAGCGATCATGTCGGCGATGCCGTCGACATCGCGGAACGAACCGGAGCCACGGTCATTGCCAACTACGAGATTGCGACCTGGCTTCAGGAAAAGATGGGGCTTCGCAAAGTACACGGAATGCAGCACGGCGGAGCTTTCCAATTCTCGTTTGGCCGGGTGAAATTGACCCTGGCATTTCACGGTTCGGTTTTACCCGATGGTAGTAACGGCGGGAATCCATGCGGATTTCTCATCACATTCAACGACGGCAAACGAGTTTACGACGCAGCGGATACTGGGCTATTCGGAGACATGAAGCTCATCGGCGAAGAGGGAATCGATCTGGCGATTTTGCCTATCGGCGACAATTACACGATGGGTCCGGATGATTCGATCCGGGCCGTGAAGATGCTGATGCCGAAAAAAGTTGTACCGATCCATTACAATACTTTCCCGCTGATTGCCCAGGATGCGAAAGCATGGGCCGAGAAAGTTCGCAAAGCGACCCCGGCAGTTGCAGTGGTTATGGAGCCGGGAGAAACAATCGAAGTGTGACTTGGCTTCGGTAAATCGCGGCCACGATAAAGTCTTTGGAATCGTGGCCGCGATAGTGTTTCGAGATCGCAGCGAAAAGTACAGAACAATGGCATCTAGTTACTACTTGGCAACCTTCAGCAACTCCACTTCAAAAATCAGCACCGCCTTGGGAGGAATCACCGGTGGTCGTCCCCGTTCGCCGTAGGCCAGTTCATAGGGGATGATGAGCTTTCGTTTGCCGCCGACCTTCATGCCGGCAACGCCCTCATCCCAGCCCTTGATCACCCTGCCCGCACCGAGATCGAACTCAAAAGGTTCTTTGCGGTCGAGACTGCTGTCGAATTTTTTGCCATCCGTCAGCGTGCCGGTGTAATGCACCGTCACCTTGTCGCCTTTGATCGCTTCGTCCCCTTTGCCGACTTTCAGGTCTTTGTACTTCAGCCCGGATTTCGTGGTCGTTACTCCTTCTTCTTCCTTGGGAGTCTCCTTTTTCTCATCCGCCACGCAGCCTGTACATAACACGGCACAGCAAGAAATCGCAGCCAGTTGTCGCAACAGCATAAATCGCTCCAGGGATTAAATCGAGTAAGCTACCGATGTCTACTTGGTGACTTTCAACAACTCTATTTCAAAAACCAGTGTCGCTCTCGGCGGAATTTTCGGCTCGGCCGTGTTCGCCGTAAGCAAGGTCGTACGGGATAATCAGCTTCCGCTTGCCGCCGACTTTCATGCCCTCAACGCCTTCGTCCCAGCCCTGGATCACCTTTCGCACTCCAAGATCGAATTCAAAAGGTTCGTTGCGGTCTACACTGCTGTCGAATTTGGTCCCGTTGGTCAGCGTGCCAGTGTAATGAACCAGCACCAGATCGCCTCTCTTGGCTTCAGCGCCATCGCCCACCTTGAAATCTTTGTACTTCAGACCCGTCCCGGTGGTAACGTATCCTTCTGCATCTTTGGGGGCTTCTCGTTTGGCGAATTCTTTCGGCGGCTCTTTCTTCGCGCCGCCGCTATCCTTGGAACTGTCTTTCTGGTCGGAAACACATCCCGCGGAAACGACCACGAAGGCGCAAAGCATGGCCGCGAATCGTTGCATCAGCATTACCTTCCTCCTTGATTTATATGACTTTGAGTAACTCAACTTCAAACGTCAATTCAGCATTAGGGGGAATGACTCCGCCCGCACCCTGGGCTCCATAACCTAAATTGGCGGGAATCACAAGTTTACGTTTGCCGCCGACTTTCATGCCGGCAACGCCTTCGTCCCAGCCCTTGATAACCTTGCCGGCACCGAGTTTGAAGCTGAACGGACGATTCCGATCGTGGCTGCTGTCAAATTTGGTGCCGTTGGCAAGGGTGCCGGTATAGTGGACCTCAACCATTTTCCCGGCAACGGCTTCGGTGCCGGTGCCGACGGTCGAATCATCGTATTGCAGTCCGGAAGGTGTGGTAATCACAGGAGAGTCTCGCTCTTTGGATTGAGAATAATCAGTTCTTTTCAAGATAGGTAGAATCATGGGGAAGCGACAAGATGAGGGAAAGAGGTTCTTTTGTGGGGACTGAGTATTTGCCTTTGAGTCGCTGAAGATGCGAATCCCCTTCCCTCATCTGTGGATTTGTGGATAGGATGCAATTGGGCCAATCCTTTCCGAAAACGGAAAGAAATCGCAGGATCACGTTTGAGTGAACAATGATCAGACACATTCGCATTCAGAATTTCCGGAGCCTCGTCGATGTGTCGGTCGATCTCGACCCACTGACGGTACTCATTGGGCGCAGCGGAACAGGAAAGACGAACTTCGTTCAGGCGATTCGCTACTTACGAACCTGCCTGAATCTACGCAACATGAACGCTGCCGCACAAGGCGGCGTACAATCGATCCTGCATTTGGATCACCCGAAAGCACCGCTTTGCTACGATATCACATTCTCGATTCCAGGATTGGACACCGAATTTCATTATTCCCTTCAATGCAACTTCCCTACTGGTTTGTTAGACGAATCACTAAAGGTGGACGAGCGGGAATTGTTTCATCATTCAGGTATGAAGTGGCTTGTTGCTCCGAATGTGGTTCCCTTACCCCAGCCAAATACCATCATGCTTGGCGCGATTCCGGGACTACAGGAATCAACTTTTGCTTATGTTGCGTTGCGATCCGGCATTGGTTGTTATGACTTTCCAGGCAACGTACTCGCCACACCCGGAAATCAAATGACAACTGCCGAACAAGGCCTGTCCGACGGAGCAGAGAATTATCTTTTGGTAGCCGATCGAATCCTATCCGACTTGAGCAAATCGCAAAGCTGGAAGCGCATTGCCAAAAGCGTTCGAGTAGTGAATCGAGCCGTTCGATCTCTCACGCTCAATGCTCCGACGCCGGATCGGCTCGATGTTGGGCATCAACTCAATGGCCGACTCCTATCGTTCGACGTGCGGCAGGAGTCAGAAAGCTTTCGGCGATACCTGGCACATTTGTTGGCGCTATATCAGAACCCCTCGAAACAAACTCTCTTGTTCGAACATCCTGAATCGGGACTTCACCCCGGAGCATTCGAGGCACTCGCCTATGAATTTATAGCGTGTCCCCGCGATGGTCGCGGGCAAGTCATCCTGACCACCCATAGTCCACAGTTCCTCGACTGCTTCCTGCCCGAAACGATTCGGGTAGTCGATCTTGAGAATCTGGAGACGCGAATTGGTCCTGTCGCTCCCGAGCAACTGACATCGCTGCGAGAACATCTTCTCCAACCTGGTGAACTTCTGACTGTTGACCCTGCTCGACTTCCCGGACAGCTGACTGAGGTACCGGGATGAAACGATTGGTTCTTCTCGTGGAGGGCCACGGAGATGTTACTGCGCTACCTGCACTCGTCGGCGAGCTGCTTTCCCAACTCGCGGTTGGAACATGCCGTCATTGAACTCGCCGGCGCAGTGGCTTGTGCTCAGCACATCATTTCGCCTCACCTGCAACCTCCAGAAGCTACAAACAGTTGAAGTTTGAGCCAATCGACTAAGGATAATCTCAATCATTTCAACCCCCCTTCACCCGGCCCAAGAATTCCTTCAATCCGCGCTGATACGTATCGCGCCATTCCGCAATCGGAGCCACCGAATCGCGGAAGCGCACCATCGTCGCTACCGCATCGGCCACCGTGTAACGCCTGCTAATCCCTCTTTGCTTGCGGGTGTAATTTTCAAAACCTGCCAGCGCCACGACCGCGCCACCCAGCGCCGGTCCTTCATTCGATATCAGGCGCTCTAACGGGTGATCCAGCACCGAGGCCAGAATCTCACACATCAATCCGCTTTGAGCGATTCCTCCGGAAACCGTAATCCGCGTGATGGTTTGTCCAGCGCCGGCATGTTCCTTCACTCCCAACCCGATCAAATACGCGAGCGCTCTGAGCGCAGCGCGAAAACGGACGCCCGGATCGCCAGGCTTCCCCGTCAACCATTCCAGCCTTGGAGCGTGTACCCCAATCGAAGGCTCCGAGAGAATAAACGGCAATACCGCGATACCATTACATCCCGGCGGAACTGCTCGTGCCGACTTTTCCAGTGCAGCCCAATCGGGTTTCGGCCCGACGATCCGATCCAGGAATTGAGCCCCGTTGCTGTAGCAGCGCATCCACAGGTAAGGCCCCCAGTTGAGTCTCATCACGTCGAGCGATCCCGATGCGGGCATTCGATTCGATGAGGAATTGACGACCGCTGAGTTCCCAAGAATCACGGCCACCTGCCCGTCATCCACCGCGCCGCCGCCCACCAATCCCGCGGCTTGATCGTCGAGCGTCGGGAACAAATAGGGTCGGCAGCCGCCGGGCAATCCGCCTTCGATGGCGACATGATCGGCCAGTACGCCGATCGGTTCATTCATGTCGATGATGCGCGGCAAGGCATTCCAGGCCATCTCTCGATAGGTCGGACTCTCCAGACATCCGAGCATCGCGCGCGACCATTGATTGCTGCGAAAATCCATGATCCCCGTCGACGCAGCGGAGGAAACGCTGGTCACATCGAATCGTCCGGTCAGATACCCTGCCGCCAATGGGCCGTGCGGCAGAATGCGCACGGTCTTCTTCCAGCTGAGTTCGGGAAGCGTCTCTTCGTCCTTGACCAGATGACTGAGGCTATAGCGAATCGCCCAAGGCCCGCCAATCAACGATTCCACTTTTTCCGGCCCGCCAAGCCGGGCAAGACCCTTGTTGTGATAGGTCGCCAGCGTCTGATCGTTCCAGCAGATCGCCCGGCGAACCTGGTTGTGGCATGCATCGATTCGTCCGGCGGTGTGATGCGTTGCCGAAATGCCTCCCGCAAGCCAGTGGTGTAGCCGGCCTTGCTTGCGCAAATCTGCTGCGATGGCCCGGACGCTGGCGCGCGCCTGTCCTTCCAACTGCATCAGGTTCAACTCCGAGACGCCGCCCTCGGACCAGAGATCGGTCGGCATGCGAACCTCGGCAATGACTTCGCCCTGAAGGTCGAACGCCAGGGCCTTGACAGCTCCCGTACTGAAATCCCAGCCGATGATGAGACTTTCCGGACTGACACAACGGAGAGGTTCGCTCATGAAGATTCCTCAAGGGGCACTCGCCGAAGGCAGGAGCGCCTGATAGTATGTTGACGGGTGAACAGTGATCTCATTTCCTTTATGGGGTAATTCCATGAACGCCAAGGACGCTATTCGACAAGCCTCGGGGCTGGGTACTAATTTGGTTACCGCAGCGCTGGGTGATCTCACGGATGCCGAGTTGTTGATCAGGCCCGCGCCCAACGCCAATCACATTGCCTGGCAAATCGGCCATCTCATCGAATCGCAAGCAAAATTCCACAACGACCTGCCTGGTGTGACTACGGTGGAACTTCCGAAGGGTTTCGCCGAGAAGCACGCCAAGGAAACGTCCACGGTCGATACTCCCTCAGCGTTTTACACGAAAGCCGAGTATTTGGCCCTGTTCGAGAAAGTTCAGTCTGCCACGCTCAAGGCACTGGATTCACTTCCCGATTCGGCCCTGGAAACGCCAACCAAAGGTCCGATGGCATCGTTTGCTCCGACGCTGGGCGCAATGTTTGTGGTGATGGCGACACACCCGATCATGCACATGGGACAATTCTCAGTTTTGCGCCGAAAGCTCGGCAAGCCGGTTCTTTTCTAAAGGGTTTTAAGCGTAGTCCGGACACTCCGCGGCGAACGTCTTTTCTTGCCGCTGGGCGGCGTAAAACCTTACTCCATCGGGGCCGTCGAATCTCCGCCATTCCCGGCGGAGAAAAGTGTTCAATACGTTCTGAGAGTGACAGAGCAAAGCCGCGGAGCGGCAAGAGAAATTGCCTCGCTTGACCTATCGGGCAAAAGATATTTCCTGATTTTCCCGGATCGCAACTTTGACGTACACGGGGTACAATTGCCAGGGCTGCTCCTCACTCCCAGGATTACGTTTATCCCATTATCATCGACCCAACATCGAACCCTTGAAATGCTTTCCTGGTTTCTCCAACAATGCGATGCCGATTCCTCGTTCGTTCAGAACCCCAACAGCGTCACGTACCACTTTGAAACACCCGCGTTTCTTTTCTATGGTTTGCCGCTCGTCGCCGTTCTGGGGTCCTTCATCTTCTGGCGGCAACGCCGTAACCTTCGCAGCGCTCCTCTATCCTTGATCCTGTCCTTGACCACATGCCGGGTCGTGATTCTTGCCCTGCTGGTCGTTGTCCTGGCGTCGCCGTTCGTGCGCCGAACCGATGTCGAGGAAAAGAAACCGATCGTCGCCATTCTCTTCGATGATTCGCAGAGTATGGGCCTGGCTTCAGGCTCGTTTGAAGGAGCGGATGAGACCGTTCGCAAACTGGCGATCGCAGCGGGCTATCAGATTGCTGCAACAGGACTCGATCCCTCCGTGCGCAAGGAGTTCAACGACAAAACCCGCGCCAAGCTGGTGCAAACCATCGTGCAAGCCCAAAAAGCACAATTGTTGGAACCTCTCGCCAAGAAATACGAATTGCGGTTCTATCGGTTTGGCCGAGATGCCCGGCGAATCAGCGTCGATCCCGTCCAATGGGAATTACCGGAACCCGCAGCTGATGGTTCCGGAACCCATATCGCCGATTCCGTATTGAAAGTCATGGCCGAGGCAGCGGGCCGGCCCGTCGCGGGTTTGATCCTCTTTTCGGACGGTGAAAACACCGGTGGCCAACCCCTGACAAAAGCCTCCGACGAGTGCCTGGCAAAATCGACGCCCCTGTTCGCCTTGCCTGCGGGCAGCGGTGCCAAATCAAAGGATGTCTCGATCGTCGATCTGTCGACGGCAGGGCAGGTGACGCTGGGCGATACTGCCCGTGTCGGCGTGGTCATTGAATCGACCGGTTACGAAGGCAAGACCGTCAAGCTCGAACTCTTCGATGGGACCGCCCTGCTCGATACCAAGGAAATCACGCTGCGCGGCGGCAGAACAACAGCAAGTCGAGATGGCGTTCGTTGCCAAACAGCCGGGCTCGCGGATTCTTTCCGTCAACATCAAACCATTCGCGGATGAGGATCAAAAAGAGAACAATCGCGACACGACCATGTTGCGGGTCTCCGATGAGAAGATCAAGGTTCTCTACATCGAAGGATTGCCGCGCTGGGATTTTCGCTTTTTGAAAAACGCCATGCGCAGAGATCAGGGGTTGGCGGGCCGGTCGGGCAATCATCCGGAAATCGTTCTCGAAACCGAATGGCGCAGGCTGCCCGATGCCGATCGAGCCAAGGTTTTGCCGCAGACGATCGAAGAACTTTCCGCCTATCATACGGTGATTCTCGGCGATGCCTCCGCGAAAGTGCTCAACGATCGTTTTCTCGCTTTGCTCATGCAGGCCGTGCGCAAAAAGGCGTGGGTGTCTTGATCGAGGCCGGGCCTTATGCCATGCCCCACGGTTTTGGCAACAAGATCGCAGAATTGCTGCCCGTACAACTTGAAAACAATCCCGGCGGATTGCTCGCCCCAACCGCCCGCCTTTTCAAGGTGGAACTGACGCCCGATGGGTCGCTCAATGATGTCATGAAGCTCTACGACGATTCGGGACGCAATCAGTCGGCGTGGTCGCAGATGTTACCCTATTCATGGTGTATCGCTGCCAGCCGGCCCCAGGCGGGCGCAACGGTTCTGGCCTGGAACCCAGCTGTCGAAAATAGTTATGGAAAGCTCCCTCTCATCTCGCATCACCTGTTCGGCAAGGGTCGAGTGATGCTGGTGGGGATGGATTCCACCTGGCTGTGGCGTCAAAATGTCGCGGATCGTTTCTTCTATAAGTTTTGGGGCCAGTCGATTCGGTTCGTGGCACGCAAAGACGATACGAAAAAGAGGAAAAGTACTATCGAACTCAGCCCCATCCCACCTCGGATCAAGGAATCGGTGGAGGTCGAATTGAATGCCTTTACGGATGCCGGTACACCGGTTCAAAAAAACCAGCTCAGCATCGATGTTGTCGGGCCCGCCTTCCGAAGCACGGTCACGGTGGAACGCGATCCCGATAAGAAGGGACACTATAAGGGTAAAATGGAGTTCCCGTCATTGGGTGACTATCGTCTCAACTATGGCGTCGGGGCCGGACTGGATGCGGCGGAATTGACGATTGCCGTTCGTCGTTCACCGGAGGAATTGCGTTATCCCTTTGTGAACCGCGCGAAACTCAAACAGCTTGCGGAAGCTACGCCAGGCGGTCAAATGCTTGAACTCTCCGACGAAACCTGGGTGAAAACGATTGTTTCGGCGATCGAAAAGTCGCAATTCGAAGACGCGCCGGGAAAGAAAATCAACGAACCCATACCATCTGGGATAACTGGATGTTGTTGACGATATTGGTCTGTGTCTATTCGCTCGATATTGCACTACGTCGAATGGCGGGATTATCGTGACCAAACCTGCAACTCCGAAAATGGGGGTGCTTTGTACATCGATGATCGCAAAGGCAAACGAACGAATTGCCGAATTTCGTGCTTCCAAGAAACTTCGCCTCAATCCAACGATTATTGATTTGATATTCTGGCGAAGTTACTTTCAGATGAGGGCCCGTGATCGGTGCATACGCTACAAATTGCTACACAATTTGGAGTATCGAAGTATCCGCGTCGGATTGAGGAGCCATCCCGATGCTCAACGCAATGACGAACTCTTCCAGCCTGGCCAATCCCTCGCGGAGTCGGCCTTCGTCAGCGGCGAAGCTGATGCGAATGTAGTCTTTCCCCGATGGCCCGAAAGGTTCGCCGGGATTGACCAGAACACGTTTCGCTGCCATCAATCGATCGCTGAATTGCTTTCCGGGCAAACCGAATGACGAGATGTCCACCCAGAAAAAGTAGCCGGCGGAGGTCCAGATGGCGTGAAGTCCCATCCCGTGCAGCCTTTCGTAGACGTAACGCCTTCGGCCCGCGAATTCATCGTGAATGGCGGCAATCGTGGCTTTGCCGTTGCGAAGGGCAGTCAAGGCGACGTGTTGCGCCAGCGGCGAAACGAAGGGAGCAGCCATCGAGGCCGTCAGCGTACACGCTTGAAGCAAGTGACGGTTGCCCATGAGCCAGCCTACCCGCGCGGCCGATAGACCGTGACTTTTGCTGAAGCTGCCTGCGATCAAAAGGCGGTTCTCGGCTGCGGGTAATGACGTTAGGTGGACCCGAGGGGATTCCGGTCTGAATGCCCCGAAGGATTCATCCAGATAGATCAATACATCGTATTTTTTCGCCCAGAAAGCGATTTGTTCGAGATCTTCGACGCTGAAGACGCCGCCGGTGGGATTGCAGGGATCGTTGAGAATCAGCATTCTGCGCCGCGCATGGAACGTGTGAATTGATCCAGGGGAAAGCGTATTTGTCCCTCTTCCAGATGGGTTGGCACCCAGCGGATTTTCGCCCGGCGATGGCGCAGCCCGATCGGGAAAATGGGCGATGTTGGATCCATTAACACTACGCGCGAGCCGGGATTGATAAAAGTGTCGATGGCAGTTGCGAACGCCCCGGTGGCACCGTGAGTGACGAGGATTTCATCGGTGGAGTGCAACCCTGGTCCGAAACTCTCTCGGCGCGTCGAGAGAATGGCTTCCCGAAGTTCCGGCAGACCCCAGGCCGGCAGCGGACGATGATCGTTGATGCCGCGCAATGCGCCGAGCGGCAACTCGCAGCGCGGCGAGCCGAGCGCAAGGTTGATGGAGTCCGGACCCTGGACATCGGGAAAGAGTGTTGGATCGAGAAGCTCGTGGAGCGGACAACTAAGTGTCCTGTCGCTGAAGTAGCGCAGGAACGACTCACCGCCGTTGAGGAGCCGGCGAACGGAGGGCAGAAAGCGGGCGATCCCCGTGCGTACGAGAAGTCGATTCCAGAACAATGACATGGCGGCCTCCTGCCAAGTGTAGCGGAGTGCATGACATGAATTGCACACATTGCGTCGCTCAAGCGTCGCTACGCGACGCCGGAATCTTGCCTGGACTTATCCGGGCGTTAAAACGCCCGGCTACCTTCGCATAGCCGCTACGCGGCGACCAGTAACCGCGTAGCGGTTGGTTGAAGGTAGCCGGGTGTTTTAACACCCGGAAAATCGGATGCCAGCGCGTTTCTGCGTCGCCGTAGCGACGCTTGAGTTGCAATGCACAAACCATGTCATGCACCCAGGGTGGGGTATTCGGTTTGGCATTGTGACAGGTACGGGGAATCAGGGCAAGATGAGCTGGGTTCGATCGAACCAAACAGACCACCTGATTCTTCATCTTCATCTTCATCTTCATCCTCATCCTCATCCTCATCCTCATCCTCATTCTCATTCTAATCAAATGTTCATAAGCGCATGAATTAGAATAAGATGAAGATGAGGATGAGGATGAGGTGCGGGGATCAGAGCAAGATGAACCGAAACGGGCTGGACAATTTAGGCGAATCGGTTATCTCTGGTAAACCTCGATGATCGGGAGATTGAAGGGTTCCGGAGAGCGATAGCATGGATGCGAAGTTGAATGAACGACCCTGGTTCGATCTCGCCTGGCTCCTTTTCTGGGGCACGCTTTCTTCGATCTGGTGTCTCAGCGCTGCCTCTCGACTCAGCGGAACCTTCGATGAGCCTGTCTATCTCAGACAGGGTCTGGAATCCTGGCGCTCGGGCAGTTACCACGCACTTCTGCGGGTTGGGACGATGCCTCTTCCGATCGATGTAGAAACACTCCCGCTCTATATCTGGGAGCGCTTCCGGGGCGTCGAGTTCGATCCTGCTGCCGACTTCGATCGACTTATCCCCGTGGCGCGCGACCAATCTCCTTTTCTGGTGGCTGCTCCTGATTTACGGATACCGGCTCGGCCGACTATTCGGCGACCGATGGGGTGGTCGACTGACGGTGCTCTTGCTGGCCTGCGAACCCAATTTTCTGGCTCACGCCACCCTTGCAACCACCGACATCGCCGTGACAGGCTGCATGTTGGCCTTCGTCTACCATTTCTGGACCGGACGCGAGCAAGGCTGGCGGCGACGAATCGGGGTTCCTTCTGTGTGGTACGGCCTGGCAGTTTTGGCAAAGGCTTCGGCGTTCGTCTTTGGGCCGTTGGCCATGGTGGCGCTGGAATTCTACCGTCGCTGGTCGGCAGGGGAACTCGCTGTTCCCATCGCCTACGCTTCCGGCGGTTCACGATTGCACCGAGGATGGACGCAATTTCGGGCGTGGATCAAGAATGCCTGGCTGGTCACTTATGATTTTCGCCGCGAATTCAGGCAGATCGTATTGCTCGGCTTCGTTCTCGTGTTCGCTTACTGTCGAACCGACTTCAAGCCTCAGAAATCCTTTGTGCAATGGTCCAATAACCTGCCCGAGAGTACGCTGCGTTCCGTGATGGTGCCGGTAGCGGAGAATCTGCGAATTTTCCCCAATGCCGGCAAGGGGATCGTCTACCAGATCAAGCACAATATCCGAGGACATGGCGTCTATCTTTTGGGCGATTGGGATCGTCGGGCCATCTGGTATTATTTCCCCGTTGCGCTGTTGATCAAACTGACGGTGCCTATCCTGATCCTGACCGCATTTTTTGTGGTCTGCCGTCGCCGCGACCTGATCAATCCGGTGGCTACCATCACCGGAGTGCTTCTCCTGTTCAGTCTGAATTGTCGGGTGCAGATCGGAATTCGTTTGGTTTTGCCTCTGGTTGCTTTCCTCATTACGACGTTATCGATCAGCCTGGCCCGTGCCATTCCGCGCAGCAGCCCAAATTGGCTTCCGCGCATCGCAACGGGAGTTGTAGCAGCGTTCGCGATCGTTCCGCCGTTGGCAGTCTGGCCGAATGGGTTGTCGTACATCAATGCCCTGTGGGGCGGGCCGCAGCAAGGATATCGCTATCTGAGCGACTCGAATTACGATTGGGGCCAGGGCTTGAAAGAGCTTGACGAATGGCGACAAATCCACGGGAACCATAACTTGCGCATCTGGTATTTCGGCACCGATCCCCGGATGAAGCGCAAGGACTCATTTGTCTTTTTGCATTCGCTTCCGTTACAATCGGAAGAGGATGTGAAAGCTCGAGTGGGTGGGTCGTACCTGGCGGTCGCCACCAGCATCCTGCACAACAATCCGGAATTGACGCCGTCCACAAAAACGGTGCTGGAAGTTCTCCGCAAGAAAGAACCGATCGCACGCACGACAACTTTCTTCATCTACGACTTTACCGAACCGCGTGATTTGGCTCAATCGCCGTGAATGAAACCGATCCTTTCCGCAACGCCCTGATCTTGACCGGCCCCACCGCGTCGGGAAAATCCGGCCTGGCGCTGGAACTCGCTCAGCGCATGAATGCGGAAATCATCGCGATGGATTCGATGACGCTGTATCGCGGGATGGATATCGGCACGGCAAAGCCTTCCATGCTGGACCGCGCCACCATTCCGCATCATCTCATCGACGTCTTGGAGCCTTGGCAGTCGGGAAACGTCGCCTGGTGGTTAGCCCAGGCGGCGGAATGTTGTGCCCAAATTGAACAGCGCGGCAAACTGCCCCTGTTCGTCGGCGGCACGCCATTCTATCTCAAAGCCATATTACTCGGCTTGTTCGACAGCCCGCCTGCCGATCCCGAACTGCGCCGGCAACTCGAGGATGAAGCCGGCCGAGATGGCTCAGAATCTTTGCACGCTCGGCTCCACGCGGTCGATCCGAAGACCGCGCAACGGCTCCATTTCAATGATGTTCGACGAGTTGTGCGGGCAATGGAGGTATGGCATCTGACCGGCAAACCGATGAGCGAATGGCAACAACAGGATTGGTGGGATCGGGCAAACTTGCCGGACCTGGCGACTGCCGACGGAGTGCCGCGCTGCCTGGTTCTTGAGATTCCGCGTGAAGAACTTTATGCCCGGATCAATCAACGGGTCGAAGAAAATGTTCGAGCAAGGATGGATCGATGAGGTTCAACAACTCCTGGCACTGCCTCAGCCGCTGAGCAAGGAAGCTTCGCAAGCGCTCGGTTATCGGGAAATCATCGAGTTTCTGGGTGGAGCGAAAGACTTGCGCACTACACTGGAGTTAATAAAGATTAGGAGCAGACAGTTTGCCAAGAGACAGTTGACGTGGTTCCGACAACTACCCAATTGTCAGAAATGTCAGCAAAATTTGACATTCGACCTTTGGCGAAAGAAAATGAAATGATGTAATATACCAATAGGATGTTCCGAGGGATGGCGTTCATCCATTGCCTTGCGCGTGTTCATGTCCTGAATTCCGCCCACTGTGGGATATCGACGGGGGAGACCGATGAGAAGCGTGACCTTTCAGGTGTTGGAAGGCGTCGATAAAGGTCGAATCTTTCGCGAACTGGCGATACCCGTCCATATCGGGCGCGAGGAAGGCAACCACTTGCGCCTCAACGACGAGCGCGTGAGCCGATTCCACGCGAAAGTTCAACAGGAAGACGGTGACGTGATCATCACCGATCTCGAAAGCACCAACGGCACCCGCGTCAACGGCAGCCCGGTTCAAATTCGCCGCTTGCGTCCCGGCGATCAAATCAGCATCGGTCGATCCATGCTTCTGTTCGGTACGCTTGAGGAAATCGCCGCGCGCAGAGCCGCGGAGCGCAAGGCCGCTGCACGGGCTGCGGATGTGCCGGGCGGTCAAACCGTGGCCGGGACGGTTCCCGGTGACGATCTCGGTTTCAACCTGAACACTCTCGGAACGGGCAGCTTCGGCATGGAGTTGACCTTCGGCAGCAGCGAAAAGGAAATGCCGCCGTTGCCGCAGAAACTCAGCACCTCGCAAGCGGCCCGGCTCGCGGAGATTTTTGACTTCCTTCATCGCGGCCTGACCAGCGCGGTTGAGAATATCGAAGCCTCGGAAGATGGGACGATGGTGCGTATCGGCTTCGGGGAATGGCAGACGGTTCAGGCAGTTCAACTTTTCCTGGCGCGGTACATGCGCTGTTGCGGATCCCGATGGGCAAGCGGACTGAAAGATCCCTACTTGGGTTCTGGGTCGTGACCTATGTATTTGTCAATTTCCCCGCGTCGAGTATAGCTCGTCATGAGCAATTGTTAGAGTTCAATCTCTTCCTCATTCCCTGCGCCTGGTTCAATCGTCTCGACGATGAATTCGTCCTCGCAACCCTATCAACACCATCATAAATTTGTGCCAGCAAATTGGTGTTTGCGCGAGCATCTTAAGGCACCAAGTGAGAATCACCCATGGAAAAAAACGACCTCCGAATACAATCGGCTGCCCTGGAAGGGCGATGAAGTGTAGCCCAAGGTGAGGCTTTGCGAACCCTGGGACTTTCACTAAAACACTCGCATCTGCGATGACCCATTGCACGGGTCCGATCCGTTCTCGTATGAAAGGAATCCTCGATGGCGAACGCCTCTCTTTCCGATGTGAAGGACTTCAAACTCGCCGTGGGCGGGAAGAAACGCATTCTCTGGGCCGACCAGGACATGCCGGTCCTGGCCCGCATCCGCGATCGCTTCGCCAAGGAAAAACCGCTCGCGCGGGCTGCGGATGTCGGCCTGCCTGCACGTCACCGCCGAGACGGCCAACCTGGTCCGCACCCTGCAAGCCGGCGGCGCCGACGTCATGCTGATCGCCTCCAATCCGCTCTCGCACGCAGGACGACGTCGCCGCCAGCCTGGTGCAGGACTTCGGCATTCACGTCAACGCCATCCGCGGCGAGGACACCGACACCTATTACAAGCACATCGTCGCCGCCCTGGAACACGAGCCGAACGTCACGATGGACGACGGCGCCGACCTCGTCTCGGCCATGGTTTTCGTGGCCCTCGACCGGCTCGACGACGTGCATCCGCAGGTGGCGGCCTGGGCGAAGAAGATCACGCCGGCCGAGCGAGCGCAAGCGCGCTTCGACCAAGGTGCATCGGCAGCATGGAAGAGACGACCACCGGCGTCATCCGCCTGCGGGCGATGGAGAAGGACGGCGTGCTCAAGTTCCCGGTCATCGCCGTCAACGACGCCGAGACCAAGCACTTGTTCGACAACCGCTACGGCACCGGCCAGAGCACCATCGACGGCATCATCCGCGCCACCAACATGCTGATCGCCGGCCGCAAGATCGTCGTGAGCGGCTACGGCTGGTGCGGCAAGGGCGTGTCGCTGCGGGCCGCGGCCTGGGCGCGCAGGTCATCGTCACCGAGGTCGATCCGATCGCGGCCCTCGAAGCGGCGATGGACGGCTTCGCGGTCATGCCGATGGCGGAGGCGGCCAAGGTCGGCGACGTCTTCATCACCGTGACCGGCAACACGCACATCGTTCGCCGCGAGCATTTCCTGGCGATGAAGGATGGCGCGGTCGTCTGCAACAGCGGCCACTTCGACGTGGAACTCGAACTGCCGGCCCTGCAAGGAAGAGTCGAGCTCGAGCGTACGCCAAGGACGTCCGCCCGCAGGTCGACGAGTATCACGCTCAAGAACGGCAAGCGCATCTTCGTGCTCGGCGCAGGGCCGGCTGGTGAACCTGGCGATGGCCGAGGGCCATCCGCCGAGCGTGATGGACATGAGCTTCGCCACGCAGGCGCTGGCGACCGAGTACTGCGTCAAGAACAAGGGCAAGCTCTCGAACGCCGTCCACAATGTGCCGATCGAGATCGAGCAGTACGTCGCCCGAGAGAAACTGGCATCGATGGGAATACAGATCGATAGCATGTCCAAGGAACAGCAGAAGTACGGCAGCAGTTGGGAACATGGAACGTAATGATGTTCACTGGCCTTGTCGAAGCACTGGGAACGATTGGGGCAATTACAGATGACGGCCAGGGCGGCAAGAATCTGACCGTCTTCTCGGCCCCCATTTCAACGGATCTGGCGATCGGCGAAAGTGTGGCGGTGAACGGTGCATGTCTGACTGTGGTTTCCAGCGCCGGCGAATCTTTTCGCTTCCAGCTTGGGCCGGAAACCATGCTGAAGACGAATCTCGGTGCGTTGAGCCTGGCGATCGAGTGAATCTGGAGCGATCTTTGCGAGTCGGGGATCGTCTGGGCGGGCATTTCGTTCAGGGCCACGTCGATGCCGTTGGTGAGATTGTTGGGCGCTCTCGCAAGGAGAATGGGACAATGTTTGGTTTGCTTGTCCGGAAGAGTTGACCCGTCTCCTGGTTCCACGCGGATCGATCGCGGTGGACGGTGTGAGTCTAACGGTGGTGGAAGTCCAACGCGAACGATTCCGGGTGATGCTCATCCCACACACACTGACGGAGACAACCCTCGGATTCAAGGGGGTGGGCGCGAAGGTGAATCTGGAGGCGGATATGCTGGCCAAACACGTCCAGAAACTGCTGGCACCGGGTTGAAGGGCAAAGGACTTCCTGCTCTTAATCTCAATCTTGATCTTAATTGAACTGGCACGGAAGAAGCACGAACCGATTGAGATCATGATTAAGATTAGGATTAAGATTCAGGGCGGTGGGTTGAAGCGTAGGGATGAGATTGGTAGGATTCAGCACATGCACCCGTAGCTCAACTGGATAGAGCAATGGTCTTCGAACCATAGGTTACAGGTTCGACTCCTGTCGGGTGTATTTCGTAAGTCCTTAAATTATAAGTAGTTAGGTCAGATGATGGGTTTTTAATTTCTTCAAGTGCCCTAGAATCGCCCTAGAAAAATCAACCCCTGCGAATTTGCGATCCGGATGTTGGGACTGTTGTCTTGGTAGCTGTCTCGATCATTTTGACGAATGGACGGTTTTTATTGCTCCCGAAGACTCATCTTTGTTTACATTTTCTGCGCCCCGTACCAGCCGTACTTCGCTGCTTCGGTCGATGAAACCGAAGTGCGCAGAAACGTTCGTAAAATTAAACCTGGGTGCCCAGGCAGTGCTCCGTTCGAACCTGGCATACTGACGAGTCGCCTATTACTTATTGTGACACCGACCGGCACCACTTGTGGCCGATCCTTGAGTTGAAGTACATCGTGGAATTCGCGAGCTTCGAAACATGGCCATTATCCTAACCCTACGCGATCACGAAACTCATGCGGACATTACTTTGGTCCACCAGACATCCGAGGATGTGGTACTTGCCAACGTCTTCGGGGTCGTGAAAAACTTGCCCTACGATGCCGTTCTGAACCCGTGGCTCGCAAAGGTTACCGGAGACACCATTCCCGACGCTGACGACTGGCTACTATCGTTTTGGGAGCGCCAACCGCTTCCCCAAGGTATTCACGAAGGCTCGACAAACGTAGATCTAGATATGAATTCGGCTACGGCCGTGGTCTTCACTGAGGTCAAGATGGATGCAGGGCCGTCAACCGGAACTCGACATTCGGAAAAGCGGAACCAACCGGTCCGCAACCTCGACGTTGGATACGCCGAGGCGAAGAGAGAACAAGGTATTCGGGGTCGTTTACATCACGCCGGATCTAACTGAGCCGTTGGAGGTAGCTGAAATCCGCTCAGCTGAGCGGTCCTTCCCGAATAACCTTGGTGTTCCCCAGACGACATCTGGGTGCGGTTTACTCGTGTAACTGGGCTTCAGTAGGCCAGACAGTTCATGAGGCGATGGAAAACAGGTTGTTAGAGGGGACAGAGTGGAAGTTGGCCCTCGACCTGCTGGCGTACCTCAAAAAGAAAGGCCTGTGGAACGAAGCAATCAGCCCAGACATCCTTGCCAGGGTCGCTGGTGACAAATTGTATCGAGTGCTCGACCCAGACGGCACTTTCATTCCGCACCGCGGGCGTCAAAACCAAAGGGACCAGGCTTGGCGGAGCGGTTCCTGGACTGATGCTGAATTGCGGGACTTCTTGGCGTCCTCATCTGACGAAGAAAAGGCGGCTGCTCAAGGCAATGGCCGAAGCTCGCGGGTCGATGACTCAAGATGAAGTCCTACGGAAACTGCTCTTCTTGGAAGGGAACTCAGGTAAGCTTAGGCGCTGAAGGCCCAGATCGAGCCGCTGCCGCACATCGCGAAAGGCTAGGATCTTTACGGATGGCATCGGCTCTGGCCGAAGAAAGTTCCACAAGTTCAACCCGGACCTTGGAACTCTAAGCGACGTCGTGATCGAGGTAGCCAGGACGTTCACTATCCCGGTAGCCTTAATGGCAACGTGAATGCGAACCAACGAGGATGAAAAATCATGACTGCACGGGACGACAATCCAAGGTCGTCTGGGACTAGTCAGCGCTTGTAGCAGAAACCGTTGTCTCCGGCGGATTCCACGCGCTGATGATGGGGGACAGTTTACATTCCTACAAAACTTCCAGTTTCATTTGTTCGTTCCCAACTTTCCAGTGTCGGTCGATGCATTCGGAGCTGACTGGCGCAATAACATATTAGGTGCAGAGGTGTGGCGGAGCGATGGTTTACTTCAAGGTAACGCGATGATGGTCGCTGACACTGCCCTCGAACCACAACCTGGAGAAAGCCGATGGCGAGTTTTCGCTTTCCGTCTCATCCGCCGAGGGGGTACCCGTTCACGTGCGCTGGTATTGACACCGCAAGAGTGAAGCGGGCCCTTGAAAAAGTAAGCTGCTCGATGCCCTTCGAGGACTGTTCAGCGATGTGCAACTTCTGGTTCACAGGCAGTGGGCCAGAAGTCGTCGTGGAAGACACCTTCGTCCTGACAAGCCGAGCCGCGACGATGGTGTGCAACCATCCCTTGGCGAACAAACGTCTGGCGTGAAATTCCGGTTCGCTGGTCGGGCGATGGCTAACATGACCGACCTTGAACTCGAAACGCTTATCGCGCACGAATTCGCCCACGGAGTCTTCCACCGCAAGGAGGTCGAGCAGGATCTTGACCCAGAAGATGCTGCAATCATCGACCAATTCGATGCTGAAGCACTAGCCGTGGCCGGTAACGGGGAAGAAATCGACAAGGAAGCCGTGTTGAAGGTGTTCCGGGGACAATTTAAGCGGCGAACCGATTGGATCGAACCTGCGGTCCATAAGCGCATCCTATCCTGGAACCCGCAGTACGATGACCGGATACTGCGAGATTGGCTCGCCTACTACCTGAAGCACAGAGCCCCACCTCCGCGAGCCGAACGGGTGCCGGTAGCCCTTGTTCATAGCTTCGAGGATGTGGACAAAACCCTCGACGATACGCCCTCCCCTCGACAGCAGTGGAGATTCTTTCTGACTGTGATTGTGTTCACGTTCCTCGGGGTGGTGGTACTTGGCTTGTGGGTTGCCGGTGTCCTCTGAACATCACCGTCAGCGAAGAAGCACTTCCACCCCACCGGCTTCCACCGGTTCGTCAGCTCCGGTCCGTCACACCAAGGCCCACTTTTGACCTTGGTCAATTGCAATCTAACCGCTTCTCAATCCACATTTACTGTAAAGCACTCTCATCCTCCTCGGGTTTCTTTCTCCGGATTCTGGGGCGATTCTAGGGCGGAAGGCTCCGGCCGAAGAATGTTGCTCATCTGCTTCAACAATTCCTCACCCCGGAATGATTTACTCGCATCATTATAATACCGTCTTGCGGTTTGAGGGTCGATCCCGATGGCCTCGGCGGTCAAGTCAACCGACTGCGTAGCCAACGTCGTGAGTGTGATCGCCCGTTTTCTGATCATGGGGCTTCACCTTCTTCGAGGAGTTCGTCTCGTTGTATTCCCTGAAGACATTGTTGATGCACCAGTAGAGGGTTCTGGGTTCAAAGGTATTCTTGTTACGTTTCCCCGGTCGGAACTTTCTCGCATCGAGTGTGTATTGTTCCCAGAGGTAAACTTCGCCCTTGAGGGCTTGGAGACGGAGGTAAATATCCTCGGGAAGCGGGATGGTTCTCGGAACTTTCGTCTTGGTTTTGCTCAAAGTGAGTTTCCCGTTTTTGAGGTCAGCAGAAAGAGCATTACAAAGGTCATCAGTGCGGCACCCGGCGAGCGACTTCACTTGAATGAATAGTTCCAGCAATTCCCAATCGGGATAGCGGTTCCGGAGCCACTTGAAGCAGTGATCGAAATGATCTTCCTCGGGGATGGAAACCGCTTTCGTCGGAACCTCCGGGCGTACAATATTTTCCCACGGGTTCGAGTTTACATACCCCAACTCTTTCAGGTGGACCGACCACAGCGAGGAGAGTTTGTCGAGAGCGTTCTCGATGGTTTTTGGTTCCGCTCGTAAACCTTCGCATCCGAGGCTTTCGATTTCTTGAAGCCGGTCGAGGAATAGAGCCGCTTGAATCGCGTGGCGAGTTCCGGAGTAATCTCGGATGGCCCCTTCGTCTCGGGAAGAAGAGCGCGGAGGCTGTTTGTAATCGTTCGATAATCATGGATAGTAGTCGGTTTGAGCGTCGAGGTTTTCTGAAGCTCGTCGAGAACCGTTTCCCAGGTCGCATCTTTCAGGTTTGTCTTGATGGTGGGAGTATAAGCCTTGAGAATGAGTTTCGCGGCTTTTGTGTAGGCATCATTCGGGTAGTTCTTTTTCTTCGGGTCGAAGTTTTTGGGCACCTCGATCCCGGTGGACAATTCGGCGTACTTGCCTTCTTCAGTGGGGTGAGGGAATTGAATCCGAATGACCCCACCTCGAGTTTTGAATCCGCAACCGACGACTCTCCCATCTGGGAGCGTCTGAACTGGGTTTTTGCCGGTCTTCCCATAACAGAACTCCGATCAAGGACTGCAATCTATTAAGCAAAAGAATAAGTCCTAGAATTCTACCCAAGCTTTCCCATCATTTCAAGCCCTCCGAAGGAATTCTCTGGAGGGATCGTGTGATTCGATGGTTTTGCTCAGAACCATACACAGCAAAGAAAAACAGTAAGACTTCAGCATTGTCCTGAGCGTTCAGATGAATTGGACGAGAGAAAGCTGGAGTCACAACTTCCCAGGCGGGTCTCCACACCGCGTTCGATGGATCGGTCGATGAAACGTCGATGAAACCGAAGCACTCAACCCTTCCCGCCCGAACCTCCTCTCTTACGCTCGTGTCGAAATTATGATACTGTGATTGTCTGACGTCCGAACTGCGCCGCCTCTGGCGGGCCGCCCGGCATGTCACGTGAGGAGGCATCATGCCGACGATCGAGGTCTCGTGCCGGTCAAGCACGACAAGTTTGCAGCACTGATCGAGTGCACACTTCGACAACGTGCGCGACGATATGATCGAGAACCCGTACATCATCGAAGCACTCCGGGTCCTGCCGGTGAAGGGCTACCGCACGCAATCGGCAACGTATGGAACGCGGTGGTGGATGACCTGAGGAACAAGATCATCCACCGGAGCCTGTTGCTGTTCAACAAGGCGGTGCAGCTCAAGCGAGACGTGAAGTGCTATGAGGACTTCCAGAACTTCGTCAACGATGACGACCTGATCGAACGGTGCGGCGGGAGATCGGTGTGATCGGGTGGGAGGCAGCCAAGGTTCTCAAGCACGAAGATGTTCATGCGGGCAAGCCAACGGTTCGCCGTTCACCGGCAAGACCCTGCTGGCGGGTCTGCCGGCCGGGGTGCGCGAGACGGAGGTGGCCAACCAGGCGGTCGAGCAGTACCTGCTGGCTCGGGGGGCGGACCTGTCGGACGCCGCCGTCCTCGCCTACTACACGGCCAATCCGACACAGTTCGTGGAGGACTGCGTGTCGGTCATCCAGACCACCGCCCAGTCGACAGCCACCGCCGCCTACGACAGCTTGAAGTCCGGCACCTCGTTTACGTCGGCTGCGGCGACGGCGGCGGCCGACCCGGCGGGTTCGGCCCGAAGCGGTCAGGCCGGGTGCCTCTCCGAGGCTTCCCTGCAGTCACAACTGCAGCTGACCTCGGTCGCCGTCGGCCAGCCGGTGGGTCCCATCCAGTCCAATGGGACCTGGGAGGTCTTCGTGGTGACCAGCCGGACCCCGGTGCCCGTCGAACAGGCGGCGGCGTCGATCCGCCTGATCCTCACCCAGGCTACGGCCAACCAGGAGCGGGTGTCGAAGGAGCTGCTGAGCTTCGCCGCGGACCTCGTCGATCGACATCAATCCGCAGTACGGCACCTGGGCCGGCACCGCTGTCAAGGCGCCGACCCCGCCGGCCACGCGGTATCTGTTGCCGCTCTACGGCTCGAGTATCACATCGACCACGACGACGACTACGACGACCAGCCCGGTGCAGTCTCCTTCCTCGTCCGGATCGGCCGCGGGCTGAGTCCCGGGTGCCCGACGCCCCGCGCATCGACGTGGTCGGGCTCGGGCCGGCCGGACCCGACCTGATGACCGCCGGGACCCTGGCCCTGCTGGCGTCGGCCGACCGGGTCTTCCTGCGCACCGGCCGGCATCCGGCGGCCGTGGCGGTCGAGCGGGGCCCGGACCTTCGACCACCACTACGAGTCGGCCGACACGTTCGACGATGTCTACCGGCGCGATCGTGGCCGAACTGATCGAGGCTGCGGCAACGGGCGGCCCGGTGGTCTACGCGGTCCCGGGATCGCCCAACGTGGCCGAGCGCACGGTGGTACTGCTGGCCGAGCACCCCCGGGTCGCCTCCGGCGAGGTCGCCCTGGTGGTCCATCCGTCGGTCTCCTTCCTGGACATCGCCTTCGCCCGACTGGGCGTGGACCCGGTCGACGCCGGCGTGCGCCTGGTCGACGCCGAACGGTTCGCCGTCGAGGCGGCGGGGGAGCGGGGCCCGCTGCTGGTGGCCCAGTGCTGGAGCCGCCAGGTGCTCTCCGAGGTCAAGTTGTCGGTCGAATCGACTCCCGATGAGCCGGTGACGGTCCTCCACCACCTCGGACTTCCCGACGAGACCGTCGTCGAGGTGCCCTGGGACGACCTCGACCGGTCATTCGAGCCCGACCACCTGACCTCGGTGTGGATCCCGCAGCTGGCGGCTCCGGTGGCCGCCGAGCTGGTCGCCCTCGACGAGCTGGTCCGCACCCTGCGTGAGCGGTGCCCGTGGGACCGGCGCCAGACCCACGCCTCGCTCGGCCGGCACCTGCTCGAGGAGTCCTACGAGGTCCTGGAAGCCATCGACGCCCTGTCCTCGGTGGATGGCGGCACCGACGTGCCCATGGCCCGAGATCACGTCCCCGGGGACCATGAGGCGACGGCGGTGGCCCACCTCGAAGAGGAGCTCGGCGACCTGTTGTTCCAGGTGTACTTCCACGCCACGTTGGCCGCCGAGGAGGGTCGGTTCACCCTGGCCGACGTGGCCCGAGGGGTGCACGACAAGCTGGTGTCCCGGCATCCCCACGTGTTCGGCGACGTCGACCGCCGAGACGGCGGACGACGTGGCCGTCAGCTGGGAGGCCATCAAGAAGGCGGAAAAAGGGCGGTCCAGCGTGACCGAGGGGATCCCGGCGGCACTGCCCGCCCTGGCGCTGGCGGCCAAACTCCAACGCAAGGCCGCCGCCATCGGGATGGTCCTGCCGGCGTTGGCCGACGAGGCGACCCGGGTGGCCGAAGGCGTGGCCCGGCTGGCCGGCGGCGACGGGGGACACGTCAGCAGGCGTAGCCGACGGTGAAGGTGGCGACCGGGCGCGGTCCGGCGAGGTCGGCGACCTCCTGTTCGCGGCCGTCGCGGTGGCCCGGGCCCTCGGGATCGATCCCGAGACCGCACTGCTGTCCCGTTCGGCGGCCTTCCGGCGCGGAGGTCGAGGCCCGGGGCTGACGCCGGTATCGGACCGAGCGGACAGAGCGTCGTCCGACCAGAGGTGCCGGTATGAATGCCCTGGTCCACAGGGGGGCGGGTGGTAGCGTTTGCCCCACCGCGAGCAGGAGCGACGGCGCACAGTGAGCTTGATCGAACAGGTAATCGGCAGGGAAGTCCTCGACTCCCGCGGCAATCCCACCGTCGAGGTGGAGGTGGTTCTCGACTCGGGCGCCTCCGGTCGGGCCATCGTCCCGTCGGGCGCCTCGACCGGTGCCTACGAGGCGGTCGAGCTGCGCGACGGTGGCGACCGCTACCGGGGCAAGGGCGTGCTCGACGCCGTGGCGAACGTCAACGGCGAGATCACCGACTTCCTCGAGGGGTTCGACGCCCTGGACCAGCGCTCGGTCGACCTGGCCATGATCGACGCCGACGGGACGCCCAACAAGGGCCGTCTCGGGCGCCAACGCCGTGCTCGGGGTGTCGCTGGCCACCGCCCGGGCCGCCGCCGACGAGCTCGACCTCCCCCTGTACCGCTACGTGGGCGGGGCCAACGCGCACCTCCTGCCCGTACCCATGATGAACGTGGTGAACGGCGGGGTCCACGCCGACAACTCCATCGATCTCCAGGAGTTCATGATCATGCCGATCGGGGCGGCCTCGTTCTCCGAGGGTCTGCGTTGGGGCGTCGAGACCTACCACGCGCTGGCCGGAGTGCTCCACGACCGGAAGCTGTCCACCGCGGTGGGCGACGAAGGGGGATTCGCCCCGAACCTCGAGTCCAACGAGGAAGCGGTGCGGATCCTGGTCGAGGCCATCGAGGCGGCCGGCCGGGTGCCCGGTGACGAGATCGCCATCGCCATGGACCCGGCGACCAGCGAGTTCTACCGCGACGGCGCCTACGTACTGGCCGGTGAGGGGCGGACCCTGTCGTCGGACGAGATGGTGCAGTACTAGGTCGACCTGGTGGGCCGCTACCCGATCGTGTCGATCGAGGACGGGATGGCCGAGGACGACTGGGACGGCTGGGCCGCCCTCACCGCGGAGCTGGGCGCGCAGGATCCAGCTGGTCGGCGACGACATCTTCGTGACCAACGAGGAGCGCCTGCGCCGTGGGATCGACGCCGGCACGGCCAACGCCATACTGGTCAAGGTCAACCAGATCGGCACGCTGACCGAGACGCTCGGGACCATGGAGCTGGCCACCCGCAACGTCGTACGCCTGCGTGATGTCGCACCGGTCGGGGGAGACCGAGGACACCACCATCGCCGACCTGGCCGTCGCCACCAACTGCGGGCAGATCAAGACCGGTGCGCCGGCGCGCTCGGACCGCGTCGCCAAGTACAACCAGCTGCTGCGGATCGAGGAGCAGCTGGGCGAGTCGGCCGCCTTCCTGGGCGGTGCCGCGCTGTCATCGTGGAGCGCCACCGCGTGAGCCGGCGGCTCCACGCCGCGTCGAAGGCGACCGCCAAGCGGGTCGTGCCCTGCCGCCCGACGGGCCGGCCCACGGCCCGGCGGCGCGGGCGCGCCGCCCGGCACCTCTGCCACGTCGGCGGCCAGGCGTCGCACGACCGTCGGCGTCTTCGAAGCAAGCGCACCTCGGGCGCAAGACGGCCGACGCGAGGCCGACCGTCGAAGCCACGTCCCGAAGTCGACCACCCGACGCGGCCACCGGACCGATCGGCCGCACGCGGCTCGACCGCGGCCAGGCGTGCGCCGCCGAGACCCGGCGCAACCGGATCCCGGTCGTCCTGGGCGCCGCCGCAGCCGCCGTGATCCTGGCGACCAGCTTCCCGTTGTCGGTCCTGCTCGAGCCAGCACCGCCAGCTGTCGGCCGAGGCGGCCCAGCTGTCGCAGCTGAAGCACCAGAACGGCCTCCTGGCCGAGCAGAGCCAACAGCTCAACTCCAACGCCGAAGTCAAGCGCCTGGCCCGCCAGAACTACCAGCTGGTCAGCCGGGTCAGGCCCTCTACGACATCCTGCCGCCGGCGGGCACGACGACCCCGACCGCCCGGTGCGCCCGACGACCGGCGACCCGGCCGACCAGCCGCTGGTGTCACCGTCCCAGGCCCCCAACATGACGCCCCGACCCGGGCCTCCCGAGCCACCCGCCGCGCCGGCCTCGGACGGATCGAGCGGACGCCGCCGCCGGCGACGTGGCACAGGTCGATCCCGGGCCGGGTTCTGGTCCCGGGTCGGCTCGACGCTCGAATTCTGGAAGTGACCCCGGACGGCGGACCGTCGGGTTCCGTCCGCCCCGATTCCGACACGGTCGGTGCCGACGGAGGAAGCCGCTTCACCGGACGACGTCCGCCGGGTGACCGAACTGCTCGGCCGAACGCCGGCCGGCGCCTTCGAGGTGGTGGTCCGGGCCGAGGACGGGACCCCGGCGGTCATCGCCAACGCCCCGTTCCTGGCCGACGGGACCCCGATGCCCACCCGCTACTGGCTGTGCGACCCCCACCTTCGTGAGGCGGTGAGCCGGCTGGAGTCGACCGGTGGGGTTCGGGCCGCCGAGGCGGCGGTCCGCGCCGACCGGATCGCCGCCGCCCATGCCGCCTACGCGGCCGAACGGGACGCTCTGATCGATCCCGGGCACACGCGGACCCCGGCCGTCGGGCGGAGTCGGCGGTACCCGCGAGGGGGTCAAGTGCCTCCACGCCCACCTGGCCTGGTGGCTGACCGGGGCTGACGACCCGGTCGGGGAGTGGACGGCCCGCCAGATCGGCCTGCATCCGGCCTGAGTACCGACGGCCGGTGGCGTCCACGTGGTCGGTCTCGGAGTCGGCGTGGTAGCAAGGGCCCATGGCTACCGGTTCGGCCGTCGCCGCCATCGACTGCGGCACCAACTCGACCCGCCTCCTGGTGGCCGACGCCGCCGGGCGACCCGCTCGAGCGGCTGATGCGGATCACCCGCCTGGGTCAGGGGGTGGACGCCACGGGGCGCTTGGCCCCGGAGGCGATCGACCGATGCATGGCCGTACTGGCCGAGTACCGCCAGGTCATGGACGGGCTCGGACGTCGGCCGGGGGCGACTGGTGGCCACGTCGGCCGCCCGCGACGCCGCCAACGGCGACGAGTTCCTGGCGGCGGCGGGCGAGGCCACCGGACTCGGTCCCTGAGCTCCTGACCGGCATCGACGAGGGGCGGCTGTCACTGGCCGGCGCGGTGGCCGACCTCGACCCCGACGGACGGGCCGTTCCTGGTCGCTCGACATCGGAGGCGGCTCGACCGAACTGGTGGCCGGGGACGGACCGGACGACCCGGACCTGGCCGCGGTGTCGCTACAGCTGGGCTGTGTCCGCCTGACGCGAGCGCTTCCTGACCTCCGACCCCCCGACCGCGGCAGAGCTGGCTGCAGCCCGAGCCGAGGTGGACGCCCAGCTGGAGTCGGCCATCGACCACCCACCCGCGCTTCCTCGGAGACCCATCGGCTGGTCGGTCTGGCCGGGACGGTCTCGACGCTGGCATCGGTCGCACCTCGGGCATGGCCGTCTACGACCGGGACCGTCCACCACGCCGTCCTGACCGCCGCCGACGTGCGACGCTGGTACTGGCATCGAGCGGCTGGACGAGGCCGAAGACCGGCTGGCGCGACCGGGCATGGTCCCCGGGCGCCAGGACGTGATCGTGGGCGGCGCCCTAATCCTCGACGCGGTGATGGATCGGCTCGGGTTCACCGAGTGCCTGGTATCCGAAGCCGACATCCTGGACGGTCTGGTGGCGAGTCAACTCACGACGGCGTAGGCCTGTCGCCCCGCCGCCGTTTCTCCTATCGAGACGTCTCCACACCACCGAGCTTGGTGCTGTCCCTAAGCGGACACCCCGATACCCATCTGGTGCGGTGTGACCGACGTTGCCGGAATGACCGCATCAAGGAGCGGCGTCCGGATGATGGTGTACTGGATCCCGCGCTGGTGGAGTGCGAAGAGGAAGTTGGATTCTGGATCGAATCCGGTCTGCAGGTCCGTGGTACCGAACTGCTGGGCTGACGCAGCCAAGTGGTCGTGCGGGACGAACAGCCATGCGACTCCGTGGTGCTGGTGCTCCACGGAGTCCAAGATACCCGGAGACCGCATATGGTCATTGGGGATCGGACTGAAGATGAGATGCGATCCGGAGAGGAAGTCCAACCGGTAGGCCATCCAATAGGCGGCATATCCGTAGGTCACGCCGCTTCGTTCGAGCCGGGCGATGGTCTGCAGGGTGGGCGCGTTGGGATTAACGGTGGGGGCGGGAAAGGCATCAGGGACCAGAACGAAATAGCTGGCTGCCGCGAGTGCGATCGATGCCAACGTGACTCCGGCCATGATGGCCCTTGATCGCGTGAGGCGGGTGATCGGCGTCGTCGCCTGGCGCATAGGCCCCCGTCGCCGACTCGAGATATGTACGACCTCCTCTGAACCGATGGCAACCACGAGGGCCAGCAGGGGAGGTAGGTAGATCGAGTAGCGCCCGTCCAGCCACCAGTAGGTCAGGGGGTTGACGGCATACACGAATGGAAACGCCACGAGGGTGAGCCCTATAACCCGCCTGCGGCCTGGTCGTCGAATGCACAGCACAGCAGCGCCGGCTACCGCGGTGCAGGCAATGATACGCGACCGCGACGCCAAATGCTCCCGGCGGGATGAGCGCACCACTCCCGTACCTCCGAATGCCCAGTTCCATCGGCAGGACATCGGTGAGAAAGATATGGAGATGGCTGACGTACCCGCCATCGGTGGGCGCCGACTCTGACGCTGCATTCAACGACTGCAGTCCATTCCGTACGTTGGCCCACAGCCACGGCAATGCGCCGAGTACGGCCGCACATGCGGCGATTGCGGCACCCCGTGACCAGCCCCGAGTGTTACCGAGTCGGTGACTGCTGACGACCGCCCCGATGATGAGAGCGATGGACGGAATGCTGAAGTAGATCGACTCGGGAGATGCCCACCACCCCAGTCCAACAGCCAGCCCCCATCCGAAGAAGTCGAGAAGTGACCGCCTGTCGTCGAGGATGCGGAGCGCCATCAGGAGGGCGGTCAGTCCGCACACGAGCGCGGCGTCCCGGAACCCGTACTCCTTGGCTTGCGTCGCTCCGAATGCCGGAACTACCCACACGAACGCTCCGGCGAGCCCAGCCAGCCATCGGTCCGACACGAGCCGAAGTGCGATCCTCCAGGTAAGGAGACTCGCTATGCCCACGAGGACGATCGGAGTCAATCCGAGTGCAAATGCGCTCTGCCCGAACACCGTGAACACGATCGCCACCACGTATGGCTCGACGCCACCGTAGGCCTGTCCCCAGAAGAATGCGTATTGGTGGCCGTGGCGGATACTCATCGCCATGAGGCCGACGACCGATTGATCGGAGTTGGTCGTCCAACTGACGAGATACCCGATCCGAAACCAGACACCGAGGGCGAAGCATGTGATGATCAGGAGTACGCCGAATGTGTTCCAGTGGAATCGGCGTGGCCCGTGCTTCCAGGCCTGTGGTCTCGGAGTGTCGGTGTGACTCGGGAGGTCGCCTTCTGTTCGCGTTGGAATGAACCTGGACAGACAACGAGTTCCGCCTTCGAAAAATTCCCGCGGATTGCAGCTTGGGGAGTTTGCTCGCCGCCAGGTTACTCCACGGAGGTTCGGACGATGCAACGCCCTACCAGCGCCTTCAGGCCGGGCTGCTGGATATCGGCACGACATCCGACCGCCGACCGGAGGGTCAACGTAACGACGGGGCTACCCGGGAACCGGTGTAGGTGGGAAGGTCAGATGTGTCGTCGCGTGGGGAGGGCTCCATGCGAATGCCGTGATCCCACTTTCGTCGATCAGAACGCGGGCATGTAGGACGTCGCGCACGAAGTTGCTCGCAGCGATGTCGTCGGCCGGACTCACGTTCGGGATGGTGTTTTCATTCGCCGGGTCGAACACGAAGACGATCGTGCTGCGCTCTACAGGCACGATCCGGTGGGGGCTGAAGAAATACACGGACTGACGGCCCGCGAAGCGGCCCATGATGCCGATGGTCGCAACCACTTCGGCCGAAGGCGGAGTCATGGCCAGGGCGCGACGGAGCTGGAACGCCTGAGCCGGTCCAACCTGCGCGCTGGCCCACCGAACATCTCCCGGTGATGTCGTTTCTCCATAGGCGACGATTGATCCGAGGAGTGCCAGTCCGAGCACGACGGCAAGCACCGAGGTCCAATTGAGCCACTTGGCCATGGATACGAGCACCATGACGGTACCCACCAGTACGAATGGGAAGACGGCGAAATTCTGGAACGCCTGGAAGATAAACCCGTACTGGGAGTTCAACGCATCGACCAGGAGCACGACGAACGGGACGCCGAAACCCCAGGCGGAGGCCAGGCCGACGATGCCCACGGGTCGGATCAGGGTCCAGATGTAATGCATGCGCAGATGGAGCTGAGTGAATACCCGCTGTGGGTGGGTCACGATTCCTGCAGCGACGAGGAGCAAGCCACTTCCCGCCGGGAGGGAGGACCGACCGGCCAGGTAGGCGTAGTACTGGAGGGCCGAACCCGCATTGGCTCCGATCAGGTCGATCAGACCGAGCCACCCAAGCCCGGCGAGAATTAGAAGGCCGCCGGTCCGCCGCGAAGCGCGCCCGGCGAGCACGGCGGACAGTCCGAGGCCGATGATCGTGATGGCCGCGAACGACCCACAGAGGAGCGCGGCGGCGACCCATATCCAAGCCCGCCGGTATCTCCCCATCCAGAGGCAGCGACCGGCGGAGACGATGAAAACGGTGGAGAACGGCTCAATATGGAAATCGAACAGCAGGGTCTGGTAGACGCCGGGATTAGCGACGATGACGATGAGGACCGACACCCCGACGGCCAGGGCCACCCGAGGTGACACCCTCCTCTCCTCGAGATACTCGATGATCCACTGATAGGAGATCAGGCCGGTGGCCGCCACCGCAATGTCCTGGAGGAGCAGTAGGACGAAGCCTCCAGGGTCGATGATATGCAACAAGGACAGTGGCCAGATGATGAGTTCAAAGTCGTTCTTCACGAACGGCACGTGGTCGAGCCACACAGTGTCGAGAGGGTTGATGTGGCCCGAACCGATGAGGGACCAGGCTTGGAAGTAGCTTGCGAAGTCCGCCGTGAGGTCCATCCTGTGGAAGAGCAACGCCGAGAAGGCAATGAGGCCGATCAGCCACAGGGTGATGACTGCGATGCCGAGCAGCAGCAGCCGACGACGAAAGCTGTCCGACCATGCCGACTCGGGACGCCTGCGGACACGGTCGGCGCTGGTCCAAGGAGCGGTTGCGGGGTGTCCCTGCTCGACCCTCGTCACCGCCAGGGCCGAACTCGAAGGTCGCCCATCAAGACGCGTTTCACCTGCCGGCGTCCCTTTCCTGGTGCAAGGCGTAACCGCGCCGCATGGGATGGCGTGCACTCAGGCATCGGATAAATCTACCTGGGCGGAGCTGGATGACCGCGAAACGCACCCATCCATGTCCCGGAGCCAAGGGCGTATCTGAGCGAATGCGGGGCGACCGAGCGCCTATGGGTCACTGTTGAGGAGAGTTGAGAATCGTGGCTTCAGAGGTCCAAGGGGCTTCAGAGGTCCAAGGGGCTTCAGAGGTCCAAGGCGGAGGAGTCCGCACGAACGCGGCTACTCCGGCGCCAAGGGCCAGGACGTGGGCTTGGAGATGGTCGCGCCCGCCGTGGCTGTAGACAGTGTCGCTGGGGTCGAGGTGGCCCTGTTCAACGAGGAGCCACCCCTGGTTGCAGGTGGCGAAATCCTGTCCGAGGAAGGTTCGGCATTACACCACGTTCGCCAGGAAGGCCGGGCCGACGGCCCATAGCCCCACCGAGCTTGCACAGCTCGTCGCACCCACCGTCGCCGCAGGTCGGGCTTGGATCCGGCCGGACCGGTCTGTAGGTGGCGTCACCTGGATCGCTCCCCGACGCTGATCCGATGGCGAGAGCCTCTCGGGGATCGACGGTCGCCACTCGCGGCGTGTATCGGAAACCGTTCCGCTTTTCGCGGACCCGTCCCTCGTTCGCGGCAGGTCGAGCGGTCGACCTCGGTGCAGGAGTGCCGGGATATGCTGACCAGTCATGGAGAGCCCGACCACCCCTGGATTCGGAGGTTGCCGTGCTTGACGTCGACGGCAACGTGGTCTCGGCGGAAGCCCTGGTCAGTAGGGTCGAAGCCTTGATCCGACGGATCGATGACGGTGCGTCGACCCCAGGGTCGTCCGAGGCCGATGGCCTTCCCGCCGTCGTGGCCCCCATCCACGAGATGAGGGCACTCCACCGTGAGTTGCACCCGCCCGACATCACAGCGTCAGGCGGGGCGGGCGTTCGTGGCGGCGCCCTGATCAAGAAGTCTGTCCGCCGCCTGACCAGCTGGTATGTCGAGCCGCGATTCCAGGTCCAGGAGGAGATGGATGCCCGGATGGTGGAGTTCGCCTCCGAGACGTACAACGCCATCTACCGCTTGGAGGAGGAGCTCGAGGACCTGCGCCGCCAGAATGTCCGGTCGAAGCTCGAGGTGGTTGCCACCGGCGAGCGGTTGCGCCGCCAGCAACTGGTCACCGATCAGCTCGCCGAGCTCGTGACCCATCTCGAACTGGTTGTCCGGGGTGCCGCCGGCCAGGACGAACTGCGGGTACTGAGCAAGGAGTTCGCCATCCTCCTCGACCGCCTGGGAGCGGACACGGTGAGCGGGGTGGACGTGGACTACGTCGAGTTCGAACGCCGGTTCCGGGGGGACGCCGCCGACATCGCCGGGGCCCAGCGGCGGTATCTGAGCCTCTTCCCTTCGGCCGAGAACCCGGATCGAATCGTCGACGTGGGGTGCGGCCGGGGGGAGATGCTGGCCATGCTGGCCGAGGAAGGCCACAACGTCCTCGGGATCGACCTCGACCCTGGCATGGTGCAGGCCTGTCTCGACCAGGGCCTCGACGCCATCGAGGACGATGCCATCCACTTCCTCGCCCAGACTCCTCCCGATTCGCTGAAGGGAGTCTTCTGCGCACAGGTCGTGGAGCACCTGCTGACATCGGAACTCGAGGAGTTCATCCGTCTGGCGTGGACCTCGCTGTTGTCCACCGGCGTCCTCGTGATCGAGACCATCAATCCGAGGAGCTCGTATGCCTTGGGCAACCACTACTACGCCGACACGTCACACGTCCGACCGGTGCACCCCGAGACACTCCGGTTCATCTGTGAAGAGGTGGGATTCTCACGGGTGCTGCTCGAGGAACGATCGCCTCATCCAGCGCTCGACATTCGCGACGATCTTCCCGATGACGCGGTTGGAGGCGCGGTCCGGACGCTGCTCGATAACGTATTCGGCTACCAGGACTACGTGATCGTCGCCACCAAGTGATCCGCTTCGAAGCCGTCCACCAATTCCACTCGGGTACTGCGTCAGGCGACGCCATCACCAATCAGATGCTCGAGATACAGGCCCACCTACGGCGGATGGGCCTGCGATCAGAGATCTACGCAGAGCACGTGTCCCCCGACCTGGGCCAACGGGTCCGGCCGCTGCCCTCCATCGTCGGATCCGAGCGGGAACTACTCCTCGTGCACCACTCGCACGGCTACATGGCGTTCGACGACGTCGTCGACCTGCCTAATCCGATCGTCACCGTGTACCACAACATCACACCGGCGTACTTCTTCGAGGACGAGGTGTCGCGTCGATTCTGCAGGTTGGGGAGGGACCAACTCACCTACCTCGCCCGTCGTTCGCTCTTCGGCATCGCCGCCTCCAACTACAACCGCGCCGAGATGCTCGCCGCGGGCTTCCGTCGCGTCGAGGTGGTCCCGGTCCGGGTCGACTACTCCGACTTCTCCTCCGCCGGGATGGTCCAGGGGCCGACCTCCAACGACTGGTTGTTCGTCGGGCGGGTCGTGCCCAATAAGTGTCAGCACCTCCTGGTCGAGGCCTTTGCCGCCTATGCGCACACGTTCGACCCGAAGGCAAGGCTCCATCTCGTGGGCGCCACGACCGAGGAGCGGTACGGACTACGGGTGGCGGAGACCGCCGTGCGGCTGGGGGTAGAGGACCGGGTGTCGTTCCGGGGCAAGGTGACCGACCGCGAGCTGTACGGCGCCTTCGCCCGGGCGGGAGTCTATGTGTCACTCAGCGAGCACGAGGGATTCGGTGTGCCACTGCTCGAGGCGATGGCTGCCCGGGTCCCGGTGGTGGCCTTCGGGTCGAGCGCGGTCCCCGAGACGATGGGTGGAGCCGGCGTCCTGCTGCGGACCCAGGACCCATCGACCGTGGCGGCGACGGTGCACGCCGTCCAGTCCGATCCTGCACTTCGGATCCGGCTGGTCGAGCGGCAGTTGATCCGTGTCGATCAGATCGGGTCGTTCGATACGCCACGGGCGCTCCGCCGGATCATCCGGCACGCCGAAGGGGACGACATCCCGCTCGAGATCCAGGTCCAGGGACCGTTCGAGACGAGCTACAGCCTGGCCGCCATGAACCGGGAGTTGGCCATGGGTCTGGACCGGCTGGCGGACGTGGCCGTGTCGTTGTATCCGACGGAGGGACCGGGCGATTACGTCCCCGACGATGACGACCTGAGGAGCCACGTCGAGGTCGTCGGACCCTACCGGCGGGCGGCCAAGGTTCCCTACCCCGACGTGGTCATCCGCCAGATGTGGCCTCCCCGGGTGATCGACTCGCCCGGCGGCATCAACCTCGACTACTTCGCGTGGGAAGAAAGCCGGGTCCCGTCCTGGATCGTCGACGACTTCAACGCCTATCTGGACGGCATCGGGGTGTACACCTCCTTCGTGCGCGATGCACTGCGTGACTCCGGCGTACAGGTTCCGATCCGGGTGGTCGGGGCCGGTGTCACGGCCCCCGACCCCGACGCCACGATCGAGGCGCCCGAACTCGAAGGGCTGACCGGGTTCACGTTCCTCCACATCAGTTCCGCCTTTCCCCGCAAGGGTGTCGACATCCTGCTGCGGGCCTACTTCGCGACGTTCACCGGCTCCGAGGACGTCTCACTGGTGCTCAAGACCTTCCCGAACCCCCACAACACGGTGGGAGAGTTGCTGGACGAGCTGCGGGCCGGCCATGCCGACGCGCCGGATGTCCACTGGATCAACCGGGACCTCGACGACGACGAGATGGCCGCGCTCTACGGACTGGCCGACTGCTACGTCCACCCGGCTCGGGGCGAAGGCTTCGGCCTTCCAGTGGCCGAAGCCATGGCTGCCGGGGTGCCGGTCATCAGCGTGGCCTGGAGCGGTCTGGCCGATATCGTCTCCGACGAGACGGCAGTCACCATCCCGTTCACCCTGGCCGCCTCCGAGAGTCATCTTGCCATCGAGGGCTCTCAGTGGGCCGAGCCCGACGAGGATGCCTTGGCCGGCGAGCTGGCCCGCATGGTGGCCGAGGTCGAGTCGCCTGACGTGGTGTCGCGGGTCGAGCGTGCCCGTCGCCTGGTCGCCACCGAGTATTCGTGGGACGCGGCAGTCGGGCGATGGATCGACTTCATCGACGAGGTCAGGGACGGGGTGGCTGACCAGCGGGTCGCCATGGTCACCTCGTGGAACTCGAGGTGTGGCATCGCCGAGAACAGCCGCTACATCGCCGAGCACATCGGTCCCGGCGTGGACTTCGACATCTTCGCCGACGTCGACGTCGAGGTCATCGACCCCCATGCCGAGGACGGGGTCGTCCGGGCCTGGAAGGACCGGTGGACGCCCGAATTGGGCGACCTGGAGGACGCACTCCTGGTCAGCGACGCCGACGTCCTCCATGTGCAGTTCAACTTCGGATTCTTCGAATTCGGACGGCTGGCCGAACTCCTGGAGCGCCAGCTCGACCACCGTGGCGTTGTGCTCACCATGCACCGAACCCTCGATTACGACGACCGGGGTGAGTTGCTCACCATCCGCCAGATCCGCGACACGCTGGCCCGTGTCGACCAGCTCATCGTCCACCAGGAGACCGATGCCCGGTACCTTGCCGAGATGGGAATCGAAGCGAACGTGTCGCTGGTGCCGATCGGGGCCGCTTCGCCACCTCCGGTCACCCCCGCAGAGGTCCGTACCGAGCTCGGACTCGGTGACCGTCCCATCGTCGGCACGTTCGGATTCCTGCTCCCGCACAAGGGGACGCTCGACCTCGTGATGGCCGTTGACGAGTTGCGTCCCACGTACCCGGACATCCTCCTGCTGGCCCAGTGCGCCCGGTACCCGCATCCGGAGTCGCGTGACTACGAGAATCTCATCCGGGCCGAAATCGCCGCCCGGGGGATGGAGGACAACGTCCTCCTCATCACCGATTACCTCTCCGACGACGCAGCCCGGGTCCTCCTTCGCAGCGCCGACGTCATCGTCCTGCCGTACCACGCCACCGGCGAGTCTTCGAGCGCCGCCCTCCGCTTCATCCTTCCGTTGGGGCGTGCTGTGGCGGTCACCGACCAGCCGCTGTTCGCCGACGCCCGCGATGCGGTGCTCACCATGGAGTCGAACGACGTTGCCGGGATCGCCGCGGCGATCGGACGCGTGCTCGCCGATGAACAGCTCCGATCGGACCTCGCCCGGCAGGCCGACAACCGGGCAATGGCCTTCCGGTGGGAGCGCGTGGTGGCCGAGCACCGAAGGATCTATGCCGACCGCGCGCCGGGCGGCCCGCATGCGACTCGATCGTGCCGGCTCGCGCGGGGCGTGGCGTGGCGGGTGGCGCGGGTGGAGACGACGGCTGTCGGGGGGCTCGACGCCGTCGCCCGGGCGCTCGTCGCTGCCCCCTGGGGTCCGGATCGTCCGGTGTGACGGAGCCGGTGCGCCAGGGCCAGGGTAGGTGTGGCGAGGTTCGGGATTGACCTACCATGCCGGGGTGGGAGTTCCCGACGAGACATGGGGGGATCGCTGGCGCCTCCGTTCCGGGGTACCGGCATGAGCCCGAGTCTCCGCGCCCAGACGGTGCGTTCGCTCGAACTGTCCGGGAGGCGTGTCCGGCTGGCCACCTTGATGGAGTCGGACTATCCGGCGTGGCTCGAGGTTCGCAACCGCTGCCGCGACTGGTTGGTGCCGTGGGAACCCCGATCGAAGGGCGCCCCACTACCTGCCGAGGATCACGCCAGCTTCACGGCCCGGTGCGCCATGCGCGAGCGTGAGCGCCAGCTCGGTTCGGGGTTCGGCTTCGGTATCTTTCTCGAAGGCCGGTTCGTGGGCGAGGTCACGCTCTCCTCCATCCTCCGGGGTCCGTTCCAGAACGGGTCGATCGGCTACTGGATCGACAAGGACGTGGCCGGCGAGGGTCTGATCCCCGAGGCGGTGGTGGTGGTGCTGCAGTTCGCTTTCCAGACACTCAGGCTGCACCGGGTCGAAGTGGCGATCATCCCCCGCAACGTGGCCAGCCGGCGGGTGGTCGAGAAGCTCGAACTCCGCGACGAGGGTATGGCGCTCGGATTCCTGGAGATCAATGGTGAGTGGGAGGATCACGTGCGCTATGCCATGACCTCCGAGGAGTGGGCGGCTCGTGGCCATGAGCTCGCGCGCCGCCTGGATCGACCCCGTCTGACCGCCTGTTTCCAGCTGTCTCAGGTGTCGATGCCCCGGACCACCGCGGGGGAGTGGCGGAAGAACTGCTCGACGTCCTGCTCGTAGCGGTACTCCGGCGCATTCGATCCACCGGTGGCCCGGCGCAGGTTGTTGGCCCGGGCGAAGCTGACCACCGCGCCCGCACTGGAGTAGCGGTAGTCGAAGCCCGCCTCGCGAAGCTTCGAGGTGTCGACGCCGCGGCCGTAGCGGGCCAGGCTCTCCATCTCCGGCGGGAAGCGGATGGTGCCCAATCTCTCCAGTGGTGCTGCGAACAGGCGGGGTCGCAACGGCGGCAAGGGAAGCAGATGGGCCCCGCCGAACGACGCGACCTCGCTCCAGGGGAGCTTGCCCTCGCCGGCCACGTTGAACACGCCCGGGTACGGGGTTGGCGGTGACGAACTCGAGAGCCCGGACCACGTCGTCCTCTTCGACGAACTGCACCAGCGGGTCGAATCCGGCGATGCAGGGAAGCAGCCTCCTGCGGAGGTCATAGCTGATCGGGGTGATGATGTCGGTGCCGAGGACGTTGGCGAACCGCAGGACGGTCACCGCCAGATGGGGGTTGTCCTCGGCGAAGTCCCGCACCAAGGACTCCACCTCGATGAGCGACCGCTCCAGCCTGGTGCGCACCGGCCCGGTCCGGGTGTCCTCCTCGCGGAACCACGCGGGGTCCTGTTCGGCCGCGCCGTAGACGTGGGTGGAGGACTTGACGATCACCTTGCGCACCGACGTCCCGCTGGCCCCGGCCGCCGCCAACAGATTGAGGGTGCCGATGACGTTGATCTCGTGGAGGACCCGGCCCGGCACCGCCGACGAGTTGGTCTCGAGGAAGGTGTGGACGATGGTGTCCACCTGGGTGGCCCGGACGATGCGGCTGAGGATCGAGTACTTCTGGTCGGACCGGACGAACTCGGTGCGCTCGAGGGGGACCTTGGGCTCCTTGGTGCCCGAGTCCGAGGATCATCTCGACCTCGGGCTTGGCCTCGAGGGCCTGGGCCATCCGGCCACCCCAGAAGGTGTCCAGCCCGGTGATCAGGACGCGTCGACCCACGGCTCAGCCGAACCAGACGCTGCGGCGCTCGCGCAGCATGTCGTGGAGGGTGTCCTGCATCGAGGCCCGGATCCGCTCGGCCTCGTCCATGACCCGGCTTCGGGAGTAGCGGTCCAGACCCGGTTCGACGTCGAAGGTGACCGGGTCGAGGACCCGCAGCTTGAACTTGGACGGGAAGTAGGTGACGTAGCCGAGCGGACCGAGGAGGAGTGAGTTGGCGGTGACCGGGAAGTAGGGGAGATTGAGGGCCTTGGCCAGGCTCGGTATCCGGAACAGGATCGGCATGGACTCCTCGGCGCCGACCACGGCGATGGGGATGATCGGCACGCCGGCCCGCATGGCGATCTCGACGAAACCGCCCCGACCGAAGCGGCGGAGCCGGTAACGGTCGGCGTAGGTCTTGGACGTGGCCTTGGTGCCCTCGGGAAAGACGAGGGCCAGTTGCTGCTGGTCGTGCAGGATCCGGTAGGCGTTGTCCGGGTGGGCGGGCACACCGCCGGTGCGTGACCAGAGGGTCCCGATCACGGGCAGTGTCCGGAAGAAGTAGTCGGCCAATCCGTAGACCGGGCGCCCCATTTCGGTCTCGACGCCGTGCATGATGGCCGGCGCGTCCGACGGGATGGCCCCGGCGTGGTTGGCGATCAGCAGGGCACCGCCCTCGGCCGGGATCTTCTCCAGACCCTCCCATTCGACCCGGAACCAGTGGCGGTACACCGGGTCGTAGAGCCGGCGCACGATCGAGCGCATGTGCTCCGATCGACCCCACTCGTCGACGTCGGACCGACGGGGGACCTCGACGGGCTCGGATCCCGATTCGGTCGGGCGGGTGGACACCGGGAGGTAGGAGACCGTCGCCCCGGCCAGCTCGACGACCTGGTCGGCCCCATCATGGTCACGGGCACCGGCTGTGGCCACGGGCGCGTGCTGCACGATGGCCTCGATGAAATCGGTGTCGTCCGGGTGGGAACCGGTGGGCACCCTTCCCGTCGTCTCGCCCTCGTCCGCGTCCACGCGCAGCATCGTACCCGGGTGGTGCCCGGATGCCGCCTGTCAGGCTCCCGGGTCGGAGGGGCCCGGTCTGTCGAGTCGTCCGGCAAGCGGCCCGAGGGCGGCCAGACCGTCGAGGCTGCGTGCCCGCCGGCTGACTTCGGCCGGGGCCAGCGCGTCACGCAGGGCGGCGTGGACCCGTGCCGACGTCGGCCGGATCCACCAGGGCGAGGAGCGCCACCACGCCGTCTCCGTCGGTGACCACCGGGACCGGGGCGCCGTCGAGGAGGTCGTCGAGCATCCCGGCCACACGTGCCCGCAGACCTGGGTCGATGCCCCCGACGGACGGCCGAACTGCGATGGTAGGCACCGGGGGCCCGCCAAGTAGGCCCCGGCGCGACCGGTAGACGTCGGACACCATGGTCACCGAGTCATGGAGCGGGTGGACCGTGCTCCCCTCCACGTGCTTCCAGTGCACGGGGACCTCGGCGATGTCGAGACCGAGCCGCCGGGCCCGGGCCAGGACTTCGACGTCGAAGGCGAACCGGTCGATCCGCACCAGGTGGAACAGCAGGCGGGCCGCCGGGGTCCGGAACGCCTTGAATCCGCACTGGGTGTCCTTGAGCCCGAGACCGGTGCCCGCCGTGACGATCTCGTTGAACAGGCGGCTGATGAGGGTGCGCACCACGTACGCGGTCTCGACCATCGAGTCCGGGAGCGCCCGGCTCCCGACGACGACGTCGTTGCGCTCGAGTCCGTCGAGCAGGAGGGGGATGGCCAACGGGTCGATGGCCATGTCGGCATCCATGAACGCCACCAGCGGCGAGCGTGCCGAAGCGATACCCGGCCCGCACCGCGGCCCCCTTGCCCTGGTTGGACGGGAGGCGGAGGACCCGGTGGCGGGGGAGGGCCGCCAGCAGCTTCTCGGCCACGGCCGCCGTGTGGTCGGTGCTGCCGTCGTCGACCACCACCAGTTCGGTTCGTTCGAGGTCGATCGCGCCCGCCGAGACCGCGGCGTCGAACCGCTTCATGCCGGCGGACAGACGGTGGTCCTCGTTGTAGGCGGGGACCACGATGGTGAGGTCGACGCTCAACTGCCGGCCTGACGCATGCAGCTCGAGCACCGTGGTGGACGGCACCGCGATCCGTGCCGCCGTGCCGGCGACAGGATCCGCTCAGGGACGGGCCGCACCGACCAGTCCGTAGTACCAGAGGGGATCGAACGTCACCACGGTTCCCGTGTGGGCGGCCTGGATGATGGTATCTGTGCCGTACGCGGTCGTCTGGCCGTCCAGAGTCGGTCCCACGTACATCACCACGTGGTCGATACCCGAGCCGTCGAGGTCGTAGAAGAGCAGGTCACCGGGCTGTAGTGCGCTGAGACTGACGTGGGGGAAGTCGGCATACTGGAGCGCGGCCGAATGGGGCAACGAGACACCGGCGCTGGCCCAGGCCAGCATGGTGAGGCCCGAACAGTCGAGGCCCGCGCCGCTCGCCCCACCCCAGAGATAGGGAACGCCGAGGTACTGCATCGCCCCGTGCACGGCGGCCAGGCCGGCGGCGCTCTGTCCGACGCTCGCCACCCCGCCCCCGGGTGGCAATGCGGTGCCACCCGAACCGGCGGTCCCACCGGTGTCGGCGGCCTGGTTGGCCGATTGGTTGGCGCTGGTGGCCGCCGCACTGCCACCGCTGACCGTGCTCGCCACCTGGGCGGCCTGTGAAGCTTGGGCTGCCGCGGCCTGCCGGGTGGTTGCCGTGGTGGCGCTCGCCGCGGCTGCGGCCGCCGCCGCGGCCTGAGCGGCCGCCTGCTGGGCGATGGCCTGGGCGAGCGCGCCCTTCACCTGGGCGAGGGTTGCCTGGGACGCGTTGGACGCGGCCTGCGCCTGCTGGGCGGCAGCGTCGGCCGTCGCCGCTTGGGATCTCTGGCTCTGCTCCTCGGCCAGGAGCTTGGCCTGGGTGGCGCCGAGCACCTTCTGGCCGGACTGGACGCGGGCCACCTCCTGGGACAGATCACCGATGCCGAGGTGTTCGTAGAGATTGCTGGTCTGGGTACTCCCCGTCGGCGCGGCGAACAGCTTGGCCACGGCGGCGGACGCCGCGCCGCTGGTATAGGCCTGGATCACGTCGGCGCGGAGCACGCCTTTGGCCGCCGTGAGCTTGGCCCGCTCGATGGTCAGCCGGGCGTTGGTCGTCGTCAGCTCGGCCTCGGTGGCGTCGAGCTCGACCACGGCCCGGTCATAGGCCTCGGTGGCGGTGTCCAAGGCGGACTGTTGCTGGGCGATCTGGGCCTCGATGGCGGTCACCTGGGCCTCACCTGCGGTGATCTGACCCTGCGTCGGAGAGGTCGTGGTCGTCGTAGTGGTACCGGTAGCTCCTGCCCGGCCGGGTCCGACCAGCTGTCCGGCAGCGGTGGCGACCACCAGCCCGGCGCACGATGACGGCGGCCAGCCTCGGCGCCGACCGGGTCATCCGGCGTCGGTTCGTCATCGGGGGCACCCGGGAACGCTACCGCTCTCGGTGGGCGCGAACAATGGCGGGAAGCCGGATAAATTACGGTTCATCAGGGCGTTCTCCCGGCGTGAACGTTCGGTGGACGAGAGGTGTCGGCTCAGTGTCAATTGCGGTGCGTGGCGGTCGGGTCCCCACCGGACACACCGGTCGGGGCTACTCCTGGGTAAGTTGCTGGGAGCATCGGCAGGTCCGCCGCCGAACTGGAGGTCGCCGTGGTCCATGGAGTGGTCGAGGTCCGGGGTGGCCGCGTGCGGGGTGTGGAGCGAGGCGGCGTGTGGTCCTTCAGCGGCATCCCGTACGCGGGCCTCCCCGGCCGGCGATCGGCGCTGGCGACCGCCTGCGCCTCCCGAGTCCTGGACCGGCATCCGTGACTGCGACACGCTTCGGACCGGTGGCCCCGCAGGCCCAGGGATTCATGGATCAGGCGCTCGGTGGCGTTCCGGGGGAGTTCTCGGAGGACTGCCTGAATCTGAACGTGTGGACCCCGGGCATGGACGACGCCCGGCGCCCGGTCATGGTGTGGGTCCACGGCGGGTCGTTCATGACCGGCACCGGGTCCTCCGGCCTCTACCGGGGCGGAGAGTTGTCCCGCGACGGCGACGTGGTGGTGGTCACCATCAACTACCGGCTCGGCCTTCTCGGATTCCTGGCCCATCCGGCCCTCGCGGAGACGGGTCAGACCTGGCTCGACGGTCAGGAGTGGACGGGGTTCGGCAACTGGGGGCTGGCCGACCAGGTGGCGGCCCTGGCCTGGGTGCGCGACCACATCGGCGGATTCGGTGGTGAACCCGGCAACGTCACCCTCTTCGGCGAATCCGCCGGCGGCATGAGCGTCTCCACACTGATGGCCACGCCGGCGGCAGCCGGTCTGTTCCACAGGGCCATCGTGGAGAGTGGGCCGCCCTACACCTGCACCTCGGCGCTGGCCACCGACCGCGCCGAGCGGCTGGCCGGGCAGCTCGGGGTGGCCTGCACCCGGGAGGCGTTGCGCGACGTCGCTGCCGACCGTCTGGTGTCGGTGGGCAACGAGTACACGGACGTAGCCGGAGGCGTGGAAGCCGGACTGCTGATGACCCCGGTCGTCGACGGCGGGCTGGTGCCCCTGGTGCCCACCGAGGCGGTGGCCGCCGGGTCATCGGCATCGGTCCCCCTGATGATCGGCTCGACCAGGGACGAGTCGGCGTTCTTCGCCCTGGGCAGTCCGAAGCTGATGTCGCTCGACCTGGAAGGACTTCGCCGGTGGATGCGCCGGATCACCCCGGACCCGGTGGCGGCCGACGGGGTCATCGTCACCGTCCAGGCGGCCCGGTCGGAGCGCGGGGAGTCGGTCGAGCCCCGTGATCTCTGGTCGGCGATCGCCACCGAGTACGTGTTCCGGGTGGGCTCCGTACGGTTCGCCGACGCCCATGCAGGTGCCGCCGATCCGGAGGTGGGCACGTTCACCTATCTCTTCACCTGGGCGTCGCCGGCATTCGACGGTGTGCTCGGCTCGTGCCACGCGCTCGAGATCCCCTTCGTGTTCGGCACGCTGAAGAACGAGTCCATCCAAGCCTTCTCCGGTGGGGGTGAGGACGCATTCGCCCTGTCCGTTGCCATCCGCCGGTCGTGGACCTCGTTCGCCCGCACCGGAGTGCCGACGTGCGATCTGCCCGGTGCCGGGACGGTGACGTGGGAGCGGTGGGACTCCGACGTCCGTCCGACCACCGTCCTCGGCCCGTGGCCCGGTGCCGCGGGACTCGTGCACCCGGTCGATGACCCGCGGTCCCAGGAGCTCGACGCAGTCGACTCGGTCACTCCACCAGCGTCCGGCCACCGGTCGCACTGACGGGGACCACGTCGAGTGGCTTCCCAGCGACCGGCGGTCGTGTCAGGGATCTACAGTCGGAGGAGTGGGGCCGTCGAATGGTTCCTGGGGACGTAGCCCAATTGGCAGAGGCAGGGCGCTTAAACCGCCCCCAGTGAGGGTTCGACCCCCTCCGTCCCCACCCATCAGAAGTGTCGTGGCGGTCTCCCGGTTTAGATGGTCCGACTGCCGATGGATCGGAGTCGGCGTTCCAGTGACGCCGAAGCCATGACGGACAGAAGGTCGCATCCAATCCCTACTGCTGGTGGTACGACAGGCCGTAGGCCGCCTTTCCGGGCGAGGCAACCCACCGGTCGGCGTCGTCGATGGCCACGTCCAACCCCGCTGGATGGCGGCTCGAACCCGGGTTCGGGTACCTCTCGGCCTTCGCCTTCTTCGCCTCGGCGATCTTCACCCTGGCATCACTCCGTACGGGCGCGGCCCACCACGGTTCGCACGTACCCGGCTACGCCCTGGCAGGATCCGTCGAACCCGCCAGGTACGGGGCGTCCTCCACGGGGACGGTGGCGAACGTGTGCATGGTCGAGCGGGTGGTGCCGACGCCCTGCCTCGAGGACGCCACCCATGTGGTGATCTGCGTGGCCATGGGCCTGATGCGCATCCTGATGATCTGGGGAGGTGCCTGTGGCCGCTCCCGGCGGACGAGCCGAGGTCCACCGGCTTCCCCCGGACTGGCCACGGGACCCGACCACCCGGCGCCGGGCGGTGGTACCGGGTCCACTGCCCGGCCTTATGCTTTGGGCATGACCTCTCACGAGAACCAGGCTCCGGCCGAGCAGTCGGGCGTGGCGACCGCCAAACTGTCCATCGAGGGCATGCACTGCGGCTCATGCTCGGCACTGATCGAGGAGACCCTGATCGAGCAGCCGGGCGTCCTCGAGGCGTCGGTGGACCTCGACGCCGCCCGGGCGGAGGTCCGGTTCGAACGGGACCGCCTGGGTGCCAACGACCTGTGTGGTCTGGTCAGCGGGGTGGGCTATGAGGCGACCGTGCTCGAGACCACCTGATCATGTCTAGCGACCTGGGGGTGACCGGCAGCCCGGGTCCCACGCTGATCGACGACGAACACCGGCTCCAGACCCTCGAGCTGGCCATCGCCGGGATGCACTGCAGCGCGTGCTCGACCAGGGTCCAGCGAGCGCTCGGGCGCCACCAGGGCGTCGCCTCGGCCGCCGTCAACCTGGCCACCACCCGGGCCTTCGTGACCTACGACCCGGACCGGACCGACCCGGGCGACCTGTGCTCGGTGGTCGACGCCACCGGCTACTCGGCCGCTCCGGCGCGAAGGACGAGGACGGTTCGCCCGACTCCGAGGACGACCACTGGGGACTGCGGGTGGCACTCTCGTGGCCACTGGCCCTGGTGGCCCTGGTCGTGGCCGATCGCCGCCCCGGAGACGGCCGCCGGCTGGTTGGACGGTCCTCGTGCTGGCCGTCGCCGTCGAGATTGTCGGCGGGTGGCCGTTCTTGCGGAACGCCGCCCGGCTGCTGCGCCACGGCGCCACCAACATGGACACCTTGATCGCCCTCGGCACACTGGCGGCCCTGGCGGTCATCGCCGTCGAGACCATCGCCCTGGGCGGTCGCCACATCCATCTGGGCGGGAGCGGGTGCGTTCGCCGCCCGACTGCACGGGGTCATGGCGCCCCTCATCGTGGCCATCCTCGCCACCGGTCGGGCCGTCGAAGTCGAGGGCCCGTGCTCGGGCCGCCGACGCCCTGCATTCGCTGCTGGCCCTGCGGCCACCGTGGGCCCGGGTCGTGCGACGGACCCGAGGACGAGACGGGCGAACTGGTGGCCCCCGAGAGCGTGCCCGTCGGCGCGCTGGTGCGGGTACGGGCGGGCGAGTCGGTGCCGTTGGACGCCACCGTCGTGGCCGGCTACTCCTCGGTCGACGAGTCGATGCTCACGGGTGAGCCCCTGCCCGTCGAGAAGTCGCCGGGCGACGCCGTGACCGGTGGGACGCTCAACGGCAATGGTGTGCTGGTGACCAGGGTCGACGCCGTCGCCTCGGAGTCGGTACTGGCCCGGCTGCAGCGCCTGGTCGAAGAGGCCCAGCGGGACAAGCCACCGATCCAGGCGCGTGGCCGACCGCATCAGCGAGGTCTTCGTGCCCGTCGTGCTCGGGGCCTCGTTCCTCACGTTCTTGATCTGGTGGCTGGTGGTCGGCAACCTCGGTACCGCCGTGCTCAGCGGGGTGGCACTGCTGCTCGTCGCCTGCCCGTGCGCCATGGGCCTGGCCGCCCCGGTGGCCATGATGGCCGGTTCGGGTCGGGCCTCGGCCCTCGGCATCTTCATCCGCAGTGGGGACGCCCTCGAGCGCCTGGCCCATGTCGACACCGTCGTGTTCGACAAGACCGGCACCCTGACCGAGCGCTCGGCCACCGTCAGCGACGTCGTCGCTGCGTCGGGCACCGCCGCGACCGAGGTCGCTGGAGCTGGCCGCGGCCGTCGAGGCCGAGAGCGACCACCCATGGCCACGGCCATCCGCTGCGCGCCGGCGGCCGGCACCTGGGGCCACCGATGTCCAGTCCACTCCCGGGGTCGGCGTGACCGGGACGGTCGGGGGACGACGGTGCGGGTGACGCCGCCCGGGCGACGACGGCGCTGCCCCGATGCCGTGCGGTCGGCCATGGACGACCGCCTCGACCGCGGGGAGACGGTGGTGCATCGTCCGAGCGCGACGATGTCGTCGTCGGGTGCATCGCCGTGACGACGCCACTGCGGCCCGAGGCCGATGGCCGTCGTCTCCCGTCTGCAGGAGTCGGGACTGGCCACGCCATCCTCAGCGGTGACGCCAGCCGGCGCCGTGGCCACGGTCGCCGGCCAACTCGGGATCGCCGACGCCGAGGGAGGGCTCCTCCCGGACGGCAAGCTGGCAGCCATCGCCGCCCTGCGCGCAGCCGGCCGGCCACCGTCATGGTGGGCGACGGCGTCAACGACGCTCCGGCGCTGAGCGCGGCCGACGTCGGGATGCGCCATCGGCAGCGGATCGCAGGTCGCCGTGGCCAACAGCGACGTGGCTCTGGTCGGAAGCGATCTGTGGGGGGTCCCGCCGCCATCGGCATCGCCGGCTCGACGTACACGGTCGATCCTGCAGAACTTCGGCTGGGCCGCCGGCTACAACATCTCGGCCCTGCCCCTCGCCGCCTTCGGCCTGCTCGACCCGCTGGTGGCCGCCATCGCCATGGGGCTGTCCAGCATCCTGGTGGTGCTGAACAGCCTGCGGCTGACCCGGCTGGGCCGCTCCGGACTCGCGTCGGTGCGCTCGCCGCTGGCCACCCGGGGACGGGGCAGCATCGTCTTGTCGGTACTCCTGCCCGTCGTGCTGTTCGCCGCGCTGACCGGCGTCACCCAACTGATCTCGCCGGCCCGCGGCCAGTCACTGCTTCCCGAGCTACCCGACCATCTCGACGGTCGCCCTGCCCCGGGGCGAGTCGGCGCAGTTCTACCTCGGATCCGGGCCGGGCCGGGGTCAACCAGGCCCACCTGTTCTTCACCGGACCGAATGCCGACGCGACCACGTCGACACTGTCGGATCCACGGCCGGTGGGCCCGAGCAGGTCGTTCCGACAGTTCCGTTACAGTCCCGGCCATTACATCGCCGTGGTGGTGCTGTCCGCGGGCAACTGGCAGTTCCGGGTCACGGCCGCCGTCCACGGCCAGTCGACCTCGTTCACCGTGGACCGGACGATCCCCTGATCCGGTCGAGAGGACATCACGCCATGCCCACCCCCTGTCCCAACCCGAAGTGCACGTGCGTCGACTGCAGGTGCGGCCCGACCTGCAAGTGCGGCGTCATGCGGTTGGGAACACTCGAGCGCCGGGTGATGGACGTCCTCTGGGAGGAACCCGGCGCTGAACTGACCGGTCGGGAGGTCGCTGACGCATTTCCCGACTACGCCTACACGACGCTGGCCACCGTTCTCGACCGACTGGTCAACAAGGAACTCCTCAACCGTCGCCAGTCCGGCCGGGTGATCCACTACTCCACCGCCGATACCCGGGCGGTCCACACCGCGCTGCTCATGCGGGAGGCACTCGATGCGACCCGCGACCCCGATGCGGCTCTGGCGTGCTTCGCCCAGGGCCTGGCTAAGGAGCAGGTCGGTGCCTTGCGGGCCGCGCTCGACGGCCTGGGATCGGCGAAGCCACAGCGCCAGGCCCGACCCCGGTCGTAGCGGCCGGCACGCAGCCGGCGGAGCCGGCGGCATGGCCGTCGGCAGCCACCGAGCGTGTGCGCTAGACAGATCGTGTCGCCCGACCGGCGCCCTCCCAGAGTGTCCGCCGGTCCCGTCCGAGTGGGGGAGTGACCATGATGCAGAGCCAGGCCGCCCTCGACGCCGACCTCTTCCTACCCGAGCCGGAGGCCTGCGAGGTCTGGGCGACGGTCATCTCCGTCGACGACCACCTGGTCGAACCTCCACACATGTTCGAGGGCCGACTTCCCGCCTCGCTCGCCGACCGGGCTCCCCGGATCGTCGAGACCAGGGCCGGGACACCAGGTCTGGGAGTTCGAGGGAGGTCGTTATTCGCAGGTCGGGATGAACGCCGTGGCCGGTCGCCGACCCGAGACGGTCCGCCTCGAGCCGTTCCGCTTCGAGCAGATGCGCCCGGGATGCTTCGACGTCGACGCCCGGGTCGCCGACATGGACGTCAACGGGGTGTGGGCATCGTTGAACTTCCCGTCCCAGATCTCGGGGTTCTGCGGTCGGGTCTTCTTCGCGGCAACGGACCCGGCGCTGGGCGCGGCCTGCGTGCGGGCGTGGAACGACTGGCTCTTCGACGAATGGGCGTGCGTACACCCGGACCGGATCATCCCTCTCGGGATCGCATTCCTCTCCGACCCGGCCGAAGCGGCCGACGAGATCCGTCGCAACGCCACCCGGGGGTTCAAGGCGGTGGCGCTCCCCGAGCGCCCCCACGAGCTCGGCCTGCCCAGCCTGTGGGACCGGGACCATTGGGACCCGATCCTCGAGGCCTGTGTGGAGACGTCCACTGTGGTCTGCCTCCATGTGGGGAGTTCGGGAATGCCGCCGTGCCCTCCCGGGGCACCCGCCGTACAGATCGGGGCGACCCTCTTCGGGCAGTTGTCCCTCACCGCGTGTGCCGAGTGGCTGTGGTCGGGCCATCCTCTCCGTCATCCGGACCTGGCCATCGCCATGAGTGAGGGCGGCATCGGCTGGGTGGCCATGCTCCTCGACCGGCTGGACAACATCGTCGACCGCTCGGGATACGGGCTCGGCTGGGATGTCCGTCCCGCCGACGTGCTCAGTCGGAACTTCTGGTTCTGCACGCTCGACGACCCGTCGACCATCGACACCCGGTACCGGATCGGGGTGGGCAACATCATGGTCGAGACCGATTACCCCCACGGCGACAGCACCTGGCCCGACACCCAGGACGTGCTGCGCTCATGCTGGGGCCACCTACCGGTCGACGAGGTGCGGGCCATCTGCAGCGGCAATGCCGCTGCGCTCTTCCGCCATCCCCTGCCCGAGCGCGTGCTGCCCGAGTCCTGAGGATGGATCCGTTCACCCCGACGCCCGGGTGCCTGATGCCCGAGCTCACGTCCCGCCAGGAACTGGCCCTGTTGGCCCGGGCCCTGTGGCGCGAGGGGTACGACGACCATCTGGCCGGTCACATCACGTCCAACCTCGGCGACGGCACCCTGCTCTGCAACCCGTGGCTGCTCACCTGGGCGGAGGTCCGTCCGGAGCACGTGCTCGCATCACGCTCGACGGCGACGTCGTCGAGGGCGAATGGCCGGTTCCCCTCGGAATCCCCCTCCACCTCGAGCTCCACCGTCGACGGCCCGATATCGGCTGGGCCGCCCACAGCCACCCGCGGTTCGGCACGGTCTGGGCCGACCTGGGCGACGTGCCCCCGATCCTCGACCAGTCCTCCGCACTCGGCGGTGGTGAGCTGGTGCTGGTCGACGAGTACTCGGGTCCGGTCAACGATGCCTCCTCGGCCGGACGGGCCGTCGAGCCGATGGGTGGCGCCTCGATGGCGCTGCTCGCCGGTCACGGCGTCTTCGTGCTCGGCGGCTCGGCGACGAGCCGTCCACCAGCGGGCCGTCGCCCTCGAACAGCGATGCCGCAACGCCTGGTTCGCCAGGGTCGCCGGCGGATCGACCACGACCGCGCTGCCGGTCACATTCCTCGAGTTCATGGCGGCCAGTGACGGCGAGGGCTTCCACGGGTTCTTCGAGGCGGCCGTCCGGGCCGAATTGCGGGCCGATCCGTCCCTGCTCGAATGAGTCCTGCAGCGTCGGCGGGCCACGCCATCAACCGGCTGATCCGGGTGTAGACGGCATGCCCCCGCCCCCGGTGTCCGTCATCGGCGGCGCGTGCGTGGTCAGTTCTTTTCCGGTCGGTTCAGTCCCGGACGGGCCGGAGGAGCTCCCGCGTCATCCCGTCCGTCGTGCGGTAGATCGACGTCCTGGCCCTGCGCTCGGCGACGAGCCGATGGCCCCCGTCGCCCACCTGGTCGTTGGCGCGGTCACGGGCCTCCAAGAACAGCTGCGATCGGTTCTGCGTAGAGAATCCCACGTGGCAATTGTTAGGTGCGGATGCACGGTCCGCCAGGCGTCAGGTGGTCCACTCGGCCCGGTGACGATTCGGCGCCAGGCCCGGCGGTGCCCATGGACCCGGCGCCTGTGGGTCGGACGGTGGAGCGTATCCGTCAGTACCCACTGAGGCCGATCGCAAGAGCCAAGCATGACGGCGGTGCGCCCGGTCCTCCCCATGCCCGTGCGCCGCGACGACGTCCGCCGGGTCAGGCGGCACGGGTTCCCAGCCGCAGCGCGGAGGCGAACGCCGCCACCACCTCGTCCTTGGTCCAGGGCTCCGGCGACATGGTGATGAAGTAGTCGGCGAGCGCCAGGTCGGCCAAGCTGGTCGAGGTCGTCCTCGGCGAAGCCGAGGTCGGCAGCACGGGGAAGTCGAGCTCGGCCAGGATCCGCCGCACGGCCCGCACGGCGCGGCTGCCGTCGCCCGATGCCGTCGTCGGGCTCGCCCATGGCGTCGGCCACCCGCTCGAGCAGCTCGGGCACGTGGGCGCGCTCACGCTCCAGGGTCTCGGCCAGGACCAGGCCGATGGTGAGGCCGTGGGGGACGTGCTTGATGCCGCCGATGGCCTGGCCGAGCGAGTGCTCGGCGGTGCAGTCGGAGATGTTCATGGCCAGTCCGGCCATCATCGACCCGCACGACATGCCCGCCCGGGCCGCGGCGTCGGTCGCCGTCCCGGTAGGCGGCCACCAGCGCAGGCGTCATCATCCGGATCGCCTCGAGGGCGATGCCGTCGCCGATCGGGGTGCGGACCTTGGCCACCACGGCGGCGATGGCCTGGGCCAGGGCGTCGATCCCGGTGTTGGCCGTCATGGTCGTCGGCATCGAGTGGGTGAGGAGCGGGTCGACCAGCGCGTACTGGGCCCGGAGGTTGGCGTTGGCGATGCCGTTCTTGCGCCCGGCCTCGGGGTCGGAGACCACCGAGCCACCGGACACCTCGGAGCCGGTTCCGGCACTGGTCGGGCACGGCGACGAGCGCCACTTCGGGCACCGGGAAGCCGGGCTGGCCGAGCCAGGAACTCGGCGAAGGTGGAGTCCGAGCTGGGCGCACAGGCGGGCCGCCTTGGCCGTGTCGATGACCGACCCGCCACCTATGGCCACCACGGCGGTGGCCCCCGAGGCCACCAGGGCCCGGGTGGCGGCGTCCACCATCTCGATGGTCGGTTCGGCCGCGGGCTTGTCGAACCGGGTGACGGTGAGCCCGGCGCGGCCGGCCAGCTCGTCCGAGGAGCACGGCGGCCGCCGGGTTGTGCTGCTCGATTCCCTCGTCGACCATCAGGAACACCCGGGTGGCACCGAGCTCGGCGAGCACGCCGGGGAGGGTGCCGGCCACGCCCTCGCCGAAGCGGACCTTACCGGCAGGTGGTTGCCGAATGCGGGGATGACGTTCATGGTGGGCTCCGTGGCTCAGTGGTCGGGCTACCGGTGGCCGGGCGTGGGCGGGTGTGGCGAGATCGGCAGGATCGTGTGGCGGGACGTCGGCGGGCCGTCGTGCCGCGAGTCCGGACTCGGACATCCGCGGCCCCCGACCTGCTCATCCCCGGTCATCGAACGCCAACGTAGCGGTCGGAGGGGTGCCCGCGGCACCCGGGCTGCGGGAGGCCGGTGCGGGCCGTAACGTGGAGTGGCAGAGGCCCGCAGGGCGCCGGGAACCGGGGAGGACGACGATGACAGTGGTGCGAGGTCGGGCCGACGAGGTCGAGGGCGCAGACACGACGGGCCATCGGCGACCCGGCCGCCGACCTCAGGACCCGGCGGGTGACCCTCGATCCCTGGGGCGTCACAGGTCGGGCCGGTGTACCCACCTGGCCGCCGAGCGCGACCGGCTGGCCCGTCTCAGCTTCGATCGCGTTCGACGTCCGCCAGTCGGTGCCACCATCGGCGCCGAGGTCGACGGGTGTCGACTCTGCGTGCACCGCTCGACGACACGGTGGTCGCCGAACTCCCCGGTGCCTCCACGAGTTCAAGGTGCTGTTCTTCCGGGACCAGCCGCTGACGCCCGGCCAGCACGTCGCCTTCGCCCGCCGGTTCGGCGAGCTCGAGGTCCATCCGTTCATCCCGGCCAATCCCGACCAGCCCGAACTGGTCCGCTTCGAAAAGGAGGCGACCGTGGGTGGCTACGAGAACGGCTGGCACTCCGACGTGTCGTGGCGGGCCTGCCCGTCCCTCGGGGCCGTGCTGCACGCCGTCGAGGTACCCGCCGGTCGGGGGCGACACCCTGTTCGCCGACATGTACGCCGCCTACGACGGGCTCGAGCCCGAACTGCAGGACCGGATCGACGGCCTGCCGGCCGTCCACGACTACTCGAAGGTGTTCGGGCACACGGTCAAGGCCGAGGGACAGCGCGAGGCGATGCGGGCGAAGTACCCGCCGGTGGAGCACCCGGTGGTCCGCGACCCACCCCGACACCGGACGCCGGAAGCTGCTCTATGTCAACCGGTTCTTCGTCGACCACATCGTCGGACTGGACCGCGACGCCAGCAACGACGCTGATCGACCGGCTCGCCCGCGCAGGCCGAGACGGTCGAGTACCAGTGCCGGTTCCGGTGGCAGCCGAGCATTCGGTGGCATTCTGGGACAACCGGTGCGGTGCAGCACTACGCCGCCAGCGACTACTGGCCCCGACGCGCGGGTGATGGAGCGGGCCAGCATCGTCGGGGAGCGACCGGCATGACCGCTGGGAGTGGTCCAATGGCCGGGGGGTACGGGTCGCTAGATTCTGCCCATGAAGATCCTCATCCTGGGTGCGGGGTTCGGCGGCCTCGAGCTGGCGACCGTCCTGTCCGGCGAATTTCGGAGAGGCCCACGAGGTCGTCCTGATCGACAAGGCCGAGGGATTCATCTTCGGATTCTCGAAACTCGACGTCCTGTTCGGCCGGACGACGCCCTCGGCCGTCTTCCACCCCTACCGCGACATCGACAAGCCCGGGGTCACCTTCGTGCGGGCCACGGTGACGTCGATCGATCCGGTAGCCAAGCGGGTGGAGACTGACGTCGGACCCTTCGAGTCCGATGTCCTGGTGGTGGCTCTCGGGGCCGACGTCGACCCCGCGGCCACGCCCGGTCTCGTGGAAGGCGGGAGCGAGTTCTACTCACTGGCCGGGGCATTCGCCCTGCGCGACGTACTCGCCGCGTTCCCCGGCGGAGACGTCGTGATCGGCGTCACGTCCACCCCGTTCAAGTGCCCGCCGGCACCGTCCGAGACGGCCCTCCTCCTCCACGACTATCGACGGCCCGGGGCCTGCGGGCCGCGTCCACCATTTCGTTGGTGATGCCATTCGGGATCCCCATCCCGCCGTCGCCCGAGGCCTCGAACGCGCTGTTCGAGTCGTTCGCGACGCACGACATCGGGTGGATGCCCGACCGGATGGTGACCGGCCTGGACCCCGATGCCAAGGTGGCCCACTGCAGTGACGGCAGCGATGTCCCCTACGACCTGTTCCTCGGCGTCCCGGTCCACCGGGCCCCCACGGTGGTGACGGATTCGGGCCTCGCCGTCGACGGATGGATCCCTGTCGATCCCCTCACGCTGGAGACCTCGATCCCCGGCGTGTTCGCCGTGGGTGATGTGACCAGTGTCGGAACGCCCAAGGCGGGGGTGTTCGCCGAGGGTCAGGCCGCGGTGGCCGCCAAACAGATCATCGCCCGGCTGCGAGGCGACGTGCCGACCGACACCTACGACGGCCACGGCGTCTGCTACCTCGAGTTCGGGCGCGACCTGGTGGGGAAGGTGTCGGTGACCTTCCTCAGCGGCGAAGTGCCCACCGGTGGCCTGGAAGGTCCGTCGGAGGCGATCGCCACGGACAAGAAGATCTTCGGGACCAGCCGGATCCAACGCTGGTTCGACCGCGCCTGGGCCCTCGACTGAGGCGTCGCCACGGTCGGACAGGGGTGATCGGACGGTGCCGGATGGGAGGATCCGGGCGGTCGGGGGACGCTCAGGGGACGGCGCCCGGACCGATCGCTGGTCTGGGATCTCGCCCACATCCGGTGTCCGACGGCATGTACGGCGGCCGATCATGGGTGGGGGAGCGGCGCCGTCGGTTCGACGTGGTCCCGGACCCCCGGGACTGCCGGGGGCTCCCGAGGGCGTAACCTGCGGGTGTGGAGAAACTCTCCGGGACCGAAGAGGCCCTCGTGTTCGTGGTGTCCGTGCTCATGGCGTTCCTCGGCTATCACCTCGCGGAGGGAGACAAGCGGAACCTCGGGCGCACGCCCTGGGGGGTGCCGTCCCTCGGATGGGCGGCCATCTGGTTCCTGAGCCCCCTGGTGGGCCTGGTCCTGTGGCTCTTCGCCCACCGGGCCGAGGTCCGTCGATCCGCCCAGGCACCGTTGGGCACCCTCGGGGGTGGGGTACCGCCCCCCAGCGCGGAGCCGGCCCGCAGCGTGGGGAGCGACTTCCCGGCCTACCCCCGACGGGCCGACGGGGGGACCGCGCCGCACGCCCCGGCTGTCCCCACGCCGCCGGCCGCACCGCCAGCGGTGGCACCGGCGGCTGACGTGTCGCCTCCGGCCTGGCACCCGGATCCGAGCGGGCGGTTCCACTACCGCTGGTGGACGGGCTCCGAGTGGACCTCGTACGTGTCCACCCACGGCCGGATGGAGACCGACACCAGCCCGGACCAGCGGATCGGCCCCTACTAGGCCGCAGGCCCGCCTGACCGAAGCACTGCCTGACCGAAGCACTGCCTGACCGATGGTCCACGGAGTCCGGTCGTCCTGACGGCGTCGGTTCCGCACTCGGCCCAGGGCCGTTCCCGCTCTCGGCGACTCCGCCGAGGCACCCACGCCCCAGACGGGGAGCAGCCCTGTGGGCCGCACCTCCATCGTCCGGGTCGGCCGGCGGACCTGGCGCCCGACGATCGGTTCCGGCAGACTGGCGGGGCTGGATGCCGGGGCCGACGGAGGCACCGCGCGCCACCAGGCCCAGCGACAGGGGAGGGAGCCCGTATGACCAGTCTCCAGGTTGACGATGTGGTCCGCCACACCGGTGAGGACGACCTGCCGTGGGTGGACGCCACCGGTGGCATCTGGCTGAAGGTGCTGCGGGTCGATCCGTCGGCCGGCGTGTGGGTGGTTCGCAACCGCTTCGAGCCGGGCGTGCGGCTGCAGACGCACCGCCACACCGGGCCGGTCGACGGCTACACGGTGTCGGGGCGCTGGCACTACCTCGAGTACGAGTTCTATTCCACGGCCGGCTCCTACATCCGGGAGCCCGCCGGCTCGGTCCACACGCTCGACGTCCCCGAGGACAACGACGAGGTCACCGAGATCCTGTTCATCATGGAAGGCGTCAACCTCAACCTGGCCGCTGACGGCTCGGTCGAGAGCGTCACCGACGGCGTGGGAACGCTTGCTGCCTACGAGGCGCTGGCCGAGGCCCAGGGCCTCGGGCGTCCGACCGGCGTCCTCATCGGGTGACCGGCCGCGCCGCGGTCGTCGACGAGACGGCGCTCACCGACCCGCTGCTCGACCCCGCCTTCTACGCCGGCGACCCGTACCCCCTCTACGCCCGGCTCCGGGCCGAGGCACCGGTGGCCCGCAACGACACGCTCGGGCTGTGGATGGTCAGCCGCCACGCCGAGGTGGTGGCCGTGTCCCGCGACCCGGAGACGTTCTGCTCGTCGAAGGGGATCATGACCTTCGAGATCGGCGCGCGAGTACCCGACGCCGCCGACCATGATGCACACCGATCCGCCCGACCACACCCGCTACCGGACGCTGGTCCAGCCCGGGTTCCGCCCGACGCTACATGCGGGCGCTGGAGCCGGGCATCCGCCGGCGGGCCCGCGCGCTGGTCGACGGCATCGAGCCCGGGGTGCCCGTCGACGTCGTGGCCGACCTGGCCGTCCCGCTGCCCCTGCAGGTGATCAGCGACCTGCTCGGGGTGCCCGAGGAGGAGTGGCCACGTTCTTCCGGTGGTCCGAGGCGGTCATCCCGGGGGCCACGGACTGGCCCGAGGAGGAGCGGGCCCGCGCTCAGTGGCGAGATGGTGACGTACCTGCTGGAGGCCGCCGCCGACCGGCGGGCCGTCGCCGAGGGACGACATCATCAGCGAGCTGGCTGCGGCCGAGGTCGACGGAGACCGGCTGACCGACGCCGAGCTCGGGCATGTTCCTGGTCCAGCTGCTGGTGGCGGGCAACGAGACCACCCGCAACATGATGTCGGGCGGCCTGGTCGGGTTCGCCGACGCACCCGGGCCAGTGGGAGGGGCTGGCCGGGACGGTCCGACGACGGCGTGAACCGGGCCCTGCCGCTGGCCGTCGAGGAGATGCTGCGCTGGACGACGCCGGTCGTGGCCTTCATGCGGACCACCACCCGCGAGGTCGAGCTCGGCGGTCGGTCACCTCGGCGCCGGCGAGCCGGTGCTGATGCTCTACGCCTCGGCCAACCGCGACGAGGCCGCGTTCGGTCCGACGGCGGCCAGCTTCGATTGCCGCCCGCGACCCCAACCCGCACGTGGCCTTCGGGTTCGGCGCCCACTTCTGCATCGGCGCCGTGCTGGCCCGGGTCGAGGGCCGGATCCTCCTGGAGGAGCTGCTGGCCCGTTTCGGCTCGGTCGAGCCGGCCGGCGAGGTGGTCCGGGCGGCGTCCCCGGTCATCGCCGGGGTGAAGTCGGCACCGGTGGTGTTCGGAGCGCGGTAGGACGTCCGGGCGTGCCCTGGGCCGGCCGACTGCGAGATCTGGTCCGGTGGCTGGGCGCAGACCTGGTCCGCGAGACCTCAGCTGGCCTCGTGGATGGCGGTCGAGCGCCGCCATCTGGGCGTCGGTCGAGCTGCAGCGTCGCCGCCTCGCAGTTCTCCTCCACGTGGGCCACCGACTTGGTCCCGGGAATCGGGAGCATCGACCGGCGAGTGGTGGAGCAGCCAGGCCAGCGCCACCTGGGTCGGTGTGGCCCCGGTCTCCGCCACGACCGAGCCCATGGCGGTGTCCGGACCGGTCAGGGCGCCCGACGCCACCGGGAACCACGGGATGAAGCCGATGCCTTCCGCCTCGCAGTGGGCCAGCACGTCGGCCGACGAGCGGTTGGTCAGGTTGAAGAGGTTCTGGACCGACACCACCGGCACGACCTGGCGCGGCCGCCTCGAGCTCGGCCACCGTGACCTGGGACAGCCCGACATGGGCCACCTTGCCCTCGGACACCAGGTCGGCCAGCAAGCCCGAACTGGTCGTCGGCCGGGACCAGCGGGTCGATCCGGTGCAGCTGGAACAGGTCGATCCGCTCGAGGCCGAGGCGGCGCAGGCTGAGCTCGCACTGCTGGCGCAGGTACTCGGGCCGGCCGACCGGCAGCCACTGTCCGGGACCCTGTCGGGTGAGGCCGGCCTTGGTGGCGATGACGAGACCGTCGGGGTAGGGATGGAGGGCCTCGAAGATGAGTCGCTCGCTGACTTCGGGGCCGTAGGAGTCGGCGGTGTCGATGAGGTCGACGCCCATGTCGACGGCCCGGCGCAGAACCCGCGATGCAGTCGTCGCGGTCGGCCGGCTCGCCCCAGACTCCCGGCCCGGTGATCTGCATGGCGCCGTAGCCGAGCCGGTGGACGGTGGTGCGCCCCGGCCGCCCCCGTCGCCGAAGGTGAACGTGCCGCTCGAGCGGACGGGCTTGGGGGTGCGGTCGGTCATGGGGGGTCCTCCGGTTCGCGGGTGCGTGCGGCTATGGGTGTGTGCGGGTGCGGTTGTCGTTCCTCGGATACCAGGAAGTGATCCCGTTCTACCCTGTGGCGGCCCGGTCCGGATCCGGCGGTCGTCGGATCCGGAAGGGCGTGCCGGGCTCGTCGGCGGTGGATCGGGGTCGCCGATCCGACGATCCGTGGGCCGTGGGCCCTGGGACGTGGGACGTGGGACGGTCGATCGGTCGGGAGATGCAGGTCGTTCCACCACGGGGGCACGCCAGGACGTCAGCGCGGGGGTGCCGGCTCCCCGAACGGCCCCCGTCCCAGCTGCTCGCGGATGGGGGTGAAGGGCGGCTGCACGGTGTGGCGGCGCTGCCAGTTGGCCCCGTCGACCACCAGCGAGTGACCCGGAGATGTAGGCGGCGAAGGGAGAGCAGAGATAGGTGGCGGCCCAGGCCAGTTCGCGGGGATAGCCGACCCTGCCGGCCGGCACCCGGTCGTCCTGGCCCTCGTACTTGCCGGGCACCGCGGCGATGGCGGCCACCTCGTCCTCGTGGGGCATGAGCCCGGGCACCAGCCCGTTCACCCGGATGCCGTAGGGGGCCCACTCCACCGACAGGGTCTCCACCAGGTTCTTGACCCCGGCCTTGGCCGCGGCCGAGTGGGCGAATCCGGGGCCGCCGGTCCAGGCGTAGGAAGCGCCCACGTTGACGATGGACCCGTCCCGTCCGGCGGGGATCAGTCGGCGGGCGAACTCCCGGGAGCACAGGTAGGTGCCGTTGAGCACGATGTCCACCACCGTGCGCCAGGCGTTGGGACTCATGTCCTCGGCCGGGACCGGGAAGTTGCCCGCCGCGTTGTTGATGAGCGCGTCGATCGGGCCGAGGCCCGCCTCGACCGCGTCGAACGCCGCGGCGATGGCGTCGGCGTCGCGGATGTCGCAGGCCACCCCGAGGGCGCGGCCGCCGGCCTCCTCCACCGAGGCCACGCCGGCCGCCCGGTGGCCCTCGTCGCGGCTCGACGACGGCCACGGACGCGCCGAGCCGCCCGAACTCGGTGGCGATGGACTTGCCGAGGCCGGTACCACCGCCCGTCACCACCACCACCGCTCCGTCGTAGGTGCCCGCCGGCAGCGCCGAGGCGCCGACGGGTGGGGGCTGGGGCAGGCCGGGCGGGGTCATGGGCGACGATCCTACCCACGGCACCACCCGTGCCCCGATGGCTCCGACCGGCGATCGTCGTGCCGGTCGAGGCGACGGAGGTCGCGACGCCGGATGTGGTGCGGGCGGACGACGTCGCGTCGCGGACGACATCGGCGTTGTGGGAGCATCGTCGAACGATGGGCACCTCCTCCAGGACGACCGCGCACCGTCGGCCGCGTCCGTCGACCCTCCTGGCAGTGGCGGCGATGCTCACCGTCCTGCTGCTGGCCGGATGCGGCTCGCTCGGGCACGTCGGGTCCATCCGGCACGTCGACCTCGACCACCACCCGGGCCGCGTCGTCGACGCCACCGTCGTCGCCCGGTGCAGGCCTGGCCCCAACCGCCGTGCCGGCGACCGGCGCCTATCTGGGCGCCTGGGTGCATCCCGAGGCGCCGGCCAGCGGCTCGTCGTTCGCCGTGGAGCAGGCCGCCCTGCCGACGGTGCGTCGCGGCGACCGGTCACCCGCTGGGCATCCTGCACGTGTATGCACCGTGGGCCCGACCGGCGCCGGTGGCGTCGCTGCGCGTCGGTGGCCGGCCGCCGGATCGATCCCCCTCCTCGACTGGGGCTGTGGTCCCGATGTCGCCCAGCTGTCCACCGGGGTCGATGACGCCCTGATCTCGGCCTATGCGTCGGACCTTCGGGCCTACGGCGCACCGGTGCTCCTGCGCTGGTGCTGGGAGATGAATCTGGTCGGCCTGCACCCCCAGGTCGGTGGACCCTCGGGCTTCACGTCGGCGTGGGACCACATCCGCACGCTGTTCCAGCGGGCCGGCGCCACCAACGTGTCGTTCGTGTGGTGCCCGGCGCTGACCGGCGTCGACCCGCAGCCGTACTACCCGGGGGCGGCCGAGGTCGACTGGATCGCGGTCGACGGCTACGACCGCGACGGTACCCAGACCTTCGGCTCGCTGTTCACCCCCTTCTACCGGTCCTGGGTCGGCCAGGGGAAGCCGATGATGGTGGCGGAGACCGGCGCCTCCGGCTCGGCCCAGCCCGGCTTCATCGACAGCATCGGAACCGACGCTGCCGGCGATGCCCGACGTCAAGGCCGTCGCCTATTTCGACGCACCCGGTCCGCTGGCCGCCTGGCAGTTGACGCCGGCCGGCCTGCAGGCCTTCGCCGAGCTGGCCCGACAACCCTACTTTCAACCGCATTGAGTGAACACATAACTGCTCTGTGTGGTGTTGATGATGCCGGAGGTTCGTTCCGGTCATCACAAAGTCCCAGGTGGGACCCCATATATTGTCCACTTATCCTCAATATTGACGATATGCCGTCCACCGGCCAGAAATTGGCGAAACGGTTGTGCGACCGACGGGCCCCGACGGCCTGGCACGAACGGGTGATCGGGGACTAGAGCCCCTCGATCCTCCCGGGGTCGCACCGACTCTCCTGGGCAGGGGGACAGTGTGGGGCAAGCAGACGGGCACGGCATCGGCACGCACCGCCGCCGACGGACCGGGCACACCCCACAGCAGTCGTCCGGGCACACCCGACTGCAGCATCCGGCCGAGCCCGGGTCCGATCGCCGGATCGTTCGACGCCGCCGGCTGAGCCGCAGCGGGCTGACCTTGTTCCTGGCCGCTGCCGTCGTGGTCACCGCCTCGGGAGCGGAAGCGGTCACCACCGGCGGATCGACGGCCGCCGCCAACCGCATCTCCCGGCGCGGCACCCACCTGCTCGCCGCTTCGTCGCTGCCGTCGCGCGCCCTGTACGGATGGGGAGGAAACGACGCCGGCCAGGTGGGTGTGGGCGCGGTGGGTGGCGGGTCGGCGACCGGGGTGACCGCACCGGCGGTCGTCACCGCACCGGCCGGCGAGGCGTTCGCATCGGTGGCGGCCGGCGGCGCGTTCACCGTCGGGCTGACCACGTCGGGCCGGGTCTACACCTGGGGGTCCGGTTCCCTCGGTCAGCTGGGTGACGGTGCGACTGCCGGGTCGACGGTGCCGGTGGCCGTGACGGTGCCGTCGGCGCCGGGCGGCCCGCCCGCCGTGGTCACCGCGGTGGCCGCCGGGGACGCCCATGCCCTGGCCCTGACCTCGACCGGTCAGGTGTACGCCTGGGGAGCCGACCTGTTCGGCCAACTCGGCCACGGCGGCACCACGCCGGCCGACACGCCCACGCTCGTCACGCTGCCCGCCGGGGTGGCTGTAACCGCCATCGCCGCCGGTGGTGACCACAGCCTGGCCGTGACCACGACCGGTCAGGTGTACGCCTGGGGGGCCAACGGCAACGGGCAGGTCGGCGACGGCTCGACCGTCAACTCCAGCACGCCCTCGCTGGTGGCCCTGCCCGGCGGGGTCGCCATCACCGGGGTGGCGGCCGGGACGGCGCACAGTCTGGCCGTGGCCAACGACGGCTCGGTCTACGCCTGGGGGTTCAACGCTTCGGGTCAGCTCGGGACGGGCGACACGGCGGACGCCTCGACTCCCCAGCCGGTGGCCGTGCCGTCCGGCGTGTCGATCGCGTCGGTTGCCGCCGGGGGGTCCCACAGTCTGGCCCTGACCACGACGGGCACCATCCTGGCCTGGGGCTCGGACGTCTTCGGTCAGCTGGCCTCCGCGCTGGTGGCCACCCTCCCGGTCGACAGCGACGTTCCCGTGCAACCCCTCGGCCTGCCTCCCGCCACCTCCTTCGTGCAGATCTCGGCCGGACAGACGACGTCGTACGCCCTGACATCCGGCGGGGTCGCCGTGGGCGTGGGGTGGCGACTACTACGGCCAGGCCGGCGACGGCTCCCCCGGCGTCAACGCCGCCCCCCCGGCCGCCCTGACCACGCTGCCCCCGGGAACCCTGGCCACCGGGCTGTTCTCGGGGCCCGACGGGTCGGCCGCCTTCCTGGTGACCCGGGCCCAGCAGTCGATCACCTTCCCGGCGCTACCCGTCGCCACCTACGGTGATCCGCCGGTCGACGTCGCCCCGACGGTCGACTCCGGCCTCGGATTGTCCAACTCCGCCCGGGTGCGTGCACCGGGCGCGCTGGTGCGGCTGTTCCTGGTCGGCGCCGGGCCAGTGCACCCTGACGTCGTCCCAGGCCGGCTCATTCCAGTACTACCCGGCCACGGCGACGACCCGTTCACGCGTGGCCCCGGCGACCCTCACGATCGTTCCCGACCCGGCGACCGGCACCGCGGGCTCGCCGCTGCCCGCCCTCACCTACCACCTGACCGGCTTCGTCGACGACGACACCGACGTCGGTCGTGACCGGCTCAGCGTCGTGCACCACCACCGCATCGGCTCGGCTCGTTCCAGGGCTCCTATGCCGTCAGCTGCAGCCCGGGCACGCTGCACGCCGCCAACTACCGGTTCGTGGTCGGGCCCGCCCGCCGTCCTGTCGCTGCTCGGCTCGTCGTCGGGGTATGCGGTGGTCGGTAGCGACGGTTCGGTGTGGCCGATGGGATCGACCTCGACCGCCCACGGCACGGTCAACGCCTTCTACGGGTCGATGACCGGCACGCCGCTGGCCGCACCGGTGGTGGGTGCGGCCTACACGCCGTTCCACGACGGCTACTGGATGGTCGCCTCCGACGGTGGCATCTTCGCCTTCGGCGCGGCGCGGTTCGACGGCTCGATGGGTGGTCAGCCACTCAACCGGCCGATCGTCGGCATCGCCGCCACCCCGGACGGAGGCGGCTACTGGGAGGTGGCCTCCGACGGCGGGATCTTCGCGTTCGGTGACGCCGGCTTCTACGGATCCACCGGCTCGGAGTCACTGGTCGAGCCCATCGTGGGCATGGCCGCCACCACCGACGGCCGGGGCTACTGGCTGGTGGCCGCCGACGGTGGCGTGTTCGCCTTCGGAGACGCCGGTTTCTACGGTTCGACCGGTGGGCAGATCACCCTCGACCCGATCGTGGGCCTGAGCGCCACCTCCGACGGCGGTGGCTACTGGATGGTCACCCGGAGCGGCGCCGTGTTCCCCTTCGGCGATGCAGCCTTCGAGGGCAGCCTCCGCTACATCGACCTCGGTGCGCCCGTCGTGGGCATGACTCCCACCGCCGACGGCAAGGGGTACTGGCTGGTCGGAGCCGACGGTGGGGTGTTCGCCTTCGGCGACGCTCCGTTCCTGGGGGCCGTGTCGGCGCCCCCGGCCCCGATCGCCGGGATCATCTGACGTGCCCACCGACAGCACCGGACCCACGACGAGGCCGGATAGGACGAACCCCGAAACGACGCCGACCGACAGGACGCCGACCGACGAGAGGACCGGAATGGACCCCGCCACCCAGCGAACACAGGGCACCCGAGACTCCAGATCCTCCCGGGCCCGACGCCGCGCACCGCGAGTGCTGACCTCACGGCGGGCCCGCCTGGTCGTTGCCGGACTGGTGACGCTGGGGACGTTGGCCACGATGGTCGCCACCGAGTCGGCCACCGCGGCAACCGGTCCGCCGGCGCCGCTGGCCGCGTCCTCGCCGACACTGGCCAAACCGGCCGTGCCGATCTCGAGCGCCTACCTCGGTGCCTTCGTCAGTCCCCACGAGGCCGAGCTGCAGGCTCAGTCGGATGTGCGCTTGGAACTGGCCCAGATCGGCACCTTCGACGGGACCATCGGCCGGCCACTCGGACTGGTCCACGTGTACCAGGCCTGGAACGCGCCGGTGAAGACCTCCGTGCTCGCCGCCCTCGCCTCCACCGGTGCCACCCCCGTGGTCGACTGGACCTGCACGTCGGACGCCTCGATCATCAGCGGCAGCCAGGATGCCCTGATCACCTCCTACGCCGACGCCCTGAAGGCCTACGGCCGCCCGGTGTTCCTGCGGTGGTTCTGGGAGATGAACCTGACCAACCTGCCGCGCACGAGCGGCTGTCTGGCCGGGCTGGGGTCCGCCGGGTACATCAAGGCCTGGCAGCACATCTGGACCATCTTCCAGAGCCAGGGTGCGGCCAATGTGGCCTTCGTGTGGTGCCCCTCCATCCAAGGGACCGGGTTCAGCCTCGCGTACTACCCCGGTGACGCCTACGTGGACTGGATCGGCTGGGACGGCTACGACCGCAAGCAGGACCCGACGATGCTCAACACCCAGTTCCTACCCTTCTACAAGTACTGGCTCCCGCACGGGAAGCCCCTCATGATCGGCGAGACCGGTGCCACCACCGACCAGGCCACCTACCTGGCCCAGCTCCAGGCGGCGCTCCCCGTGACGTTCCCGGGGGTCAAGGCCGTCCTCTACTACGACTCGAAGTCGACCTCGGACTGGACCCTGGTCGACACTCCCGGAAACCTCGGGATGACGGCCTTCACCACCCTCGGCCAGACGCCCTACTTCGGGTACCCCTTCGTCGGCTCCTGACGCGCCGATTCCTGACCGGGTGCGCGCCAGCCCTCAGCAACCAGGTGGCTTCTTCAGTCTTGCAGCGGCCGAAGCGTGCTCACTCCACCTGCTCCTGCTGGTGAGACGTCGGTGAGGATCAGTTTCGGGCCCGCTCACGGGTCAGCTCCGGATTGGCAGCAGATCCGTCACCCGTCCGAACGCCGTACGACGCGGCGGGAGTGTCGTTCGGGCAACGCCGCCGTACTCCGGTACACGGCGCGCGCACTCATGCATGTGCGTTCGTGCTTGAGCAGCAGTGTCACATCGGCCTTGCCGCCGGTCGCCTTTGCCGGGACCTCCTCAGCCGACAGCGAGGTCACGTCTTCGTCGGGCATCATCAGGACGCGATACCCCACTGACCGGTAGGAGTTGAGCACGTCGTCGGGATCATCGCCCACCGACACGATTCCCATCGGCCAGAACTCCGTCATGAACTGCGGATGGGTTGCGCCGATGACCTCCTTCATGCCTTGGATCACCCGCTGGTCGTACCCTTGGGCGTCGGTCAGCGCAAAGCCGACCTTCAACTGCTGAGTCAGCAGATCATCGAGGGCCACCAGGGGGACGGTGATCGGAGCGACTCCGAGTGGGTGGTTGCCGGTCCGATGGTCACCCGCATTGTCGGGGGACCTCTCCAGCACGATGGAGCCCGTCTTCTCACCGGCGGCAGCCTGAATCGGCAAGACATTGGCAATGTCGTTCATCTGCAGATTTCGACAGAGAAAGTCGAAATTGAGGGGTTCGGGCTCGAGGGCGATGACGAGGCCATCCGGACCGACTTCGCGTGCCATCACCATGGCGGCGTACCCGACGTCCGCACCGATGTCGAGCGCCGCCATCCCGGGCTTCAGGGTTGAGCGGAGGTACTCGTTCTCGTCCTGTTCCCATCCCCCCGAAGCACGGATCGACGGGAGGATGTATCGGTCGAACGCCGGGAGCAACATCGGACCGACATCTGACTGAACAAGCTCGATGGCACCTCGGGACGGGCTTCGGCGGCCAGCGGCAAGGCCTTCCAACACGTTCCGGTATCGATGTACGGCCAGATCCCCTGACCCGTCGTTCGACAGTGGAAACGATGCCAACGATGAGGCGTTGAACTGACCGGCAGACGCCTGTTCGAGGGCCGTCAACGACCGTTCCATGTCGTCGAGTCGTTCAACGATGTCTCGACCGACTCTCAAACCATGTCGATCAGCATGTACCCGAGCGATGGTCGAATCGGTGAGCGCCAATCATGTGCCGCGTCCATCGCCATCGGAATCCTCCCGAAACCCGTGACTGTTCCAGCCCGGCCGGACCAGAGATTCCCAGTGACCGTACGTGCAGCCGTATCCTGCTTCGTCGTCTGGGCTGGAGCGGTCACGGCGTCGGGCGGAGGTTCCTCGGGGTCGTCGCTCCTCTGGGTCGGCCCGCCAGAACAGGGGCACCAGAGCATCAGGGTCACCGTGCGCCGCGGCCGCCACAGCGCCCCTGCCTCTGCGCACCCCCGCCCGCGGCGCGGGACGGGGCGACCCTGAATCAGAACGAGACGTCGACGGTGAACCCGGCCATCTGGCCCGGCGTGGGGACCGATGCCAGCGAGGGGTCATTGGCGTTGTAGGCCAAGGTGTGTGCATCCTTCGACGTGGTCACCAGGTCGACCCGGAAGTACGTCTCGCCCGACTGCGATGACCGGGGTCCGCTCGATCTGGCTGACCTCGACGCGAGGGTGGAGCCGGGCACCGCCGGCAGGGTGGCCGTGGCCTTCTGGCCGACGTGGATCTGGTCGATCTGGGTCTCGGGGACCTGGACGACCATCTGGTTCTGGACCGAGTCGAGGGTGATCAGCGGCGGCCTAGTCCGGCGACGACGTGGAGCTGCCGGACTGCGGGCCCTGGGGGAAGATCTGGATCCCGGTGGTCTGCCCGCTGGCTGAGGGACGGGCCGGGCGGTGGCCTGGCGCACGCCCTGGTCTGGACGACCACCTCGCCGACGGTGCCGTTGACGGCCGACACCACGCCGTCGAACGGGGCGGTCAGCACGGCCTGGGCCAGCTTGGCCTGGTCGGCGGCGATGGCCGCCTGGTCCTGCTGGATCGGGGCCTCGGTGCCGGCGATGCTCTGGGGGCTGGCCGGCGCGCTGCCCGGCGGCCAGGGCGGCCTGGGCCGGTGGTCACGGCGGCGGCGGCCTGGTTCACCGCGTCCTGGGCCGAGCCGACAGCCGACTGCTGGGTCGCCGGTGGCCTCGGCCAGTGCGTTCTGGGCGGCGGTCAGGTTGCCCTGGTCGACCTGGATCTGGCGCTGGTCGGCGGCGCACGTAGTCGGCGGGTGTGGCCGAGATGCACGCCGGGACGTCGTCCTGAGTAGGTCTGCTGGTCGGAGGCGAGCAGCGACTGGTCGATCTGGATCTGGGCCTGGGCCGCGGCGACGCGCGGCGGTCGCCGGTCGACTGGGTCCCGCTCAGCTTCTGCTGGGCGCCGACAGCTGGAGCTGGGCGGCGGTCACCTGGTCCTGCAGCTGCTGGACCTGTGGGCGGCTGCGCCGCCGGACTGCTCCTGCTGCAGGGTGCGCCTGGTCGGCGGCCAGGTCGGACTGGTCGGCGGCCAGCTGGGCGTCGAGCGCGGTGGTGTCCTGGCTGGCCAGGACCTGGCCGGCGTGGACCACCTCGCCCACGTGGACCGGGATGGAGGTGATCGGTCCGGTGGCGGCATGTTGAGCTGGGCGCCTGTGTCGGTTGGACCACGCCGGCGGCCGACAGCGGGCTCGACAGCAGGAGGTCGTTGACGGCCACGCCGAGCAGGACGGCCGCCCCCAGCACGAGGGCGCCGACCACCACGCCCCGGGCGCCCCGCAGGCGCCGGCGGTGAGGGTTGCGGGGGGCGAACCGGCCGCCGTCGCCCGGAGGCGGTCCCGGCAGCCGGCCGTCCGAGCGGGTCGGAGGTCGGCCCGTCGGACGCACCGGCGGTGGCGCCGGGATCGAGGTGGTCGGATGTGGCCGCCGCCCCGGCTGCGACGGCCACCACCCCGGCCGGAACGAGTCCCGGTCCGGGATCGGTCGGGGTCGGCACGTCGTTGCGGGGCCGGGTCAGTCCGGCGATGACGTCGTTGAGCCGGGCCACCGCCGGCAGGCCGGCGTCGATCACCGAGTGCATCGGGTCGGGCCGCCCGGCCAGCTGGGCCGAGACCCAGTGGTTGAGCCGGTCGCCGAGGTCGGCGACCACCTCGGGGTGGAGGTCGGCCACGTTGTGCTGCTCGTGGGGGTCGTCGGCCAGGTCGTAGAGCTCGACGCCGTCACGTCCGTAGATGGTGGACTGCAGGAACTTGATGTACTTCCACTCGGGGGTGCGCACGCCCCGGGACGGCCTGCCAGGTGGCCTCGCTCAGCATCACCGCGTCGCGGTGGGCGGTGGTCTCGCCCCGCATCAGCGGGTAGCAGCGACCGCCCGTCGATGCCCTCGGCCTCGGGCAGGCCGAGCGTCTCGAGGATGGTCGGCATCACGTCGATCAGGGTGACCATGGCCGTCGACTCGCACACCGGGACCGTGCCCGGCGCCCACATCAGCAGCGGCACGTGGGTGACCGAGTCGTAGAGGCCGGCGTGGTCGAACCAGGCGTCGTGCTCGGTCATGTTCTCGCCGTGGTCGCCGAACAGGACGACCATGGTGTCCTCGAGGAGCCCCTCGCTCTCCAGGTGGTGGAAGATGCGCCCGATCTCGAAGTCGAGGTAGGCCACCTCGGCGTCGTACAGGTCGGCGATGTAGTCGAGGTTCGGCATGGCGTCGAGGAAGTCGTAGAGGTTCTGCTTGAACAGCGGGTAGCTCGGCCGGCCCTCGAGCTTGGCGGTGATGTCCGGGTCGATCCGCCCCGCCGTGCCGTGGGTGTAGCGCTCCTTGAACGGGGACGGCGGGACGTAGGGGATGTGGGCGTCCCAGAAGTGGAGGAAGAGGAAGAAGTCCCGGTCCTTGTGCTCGCTGATCCACGGCAGGCCGATGCTGTTGATGACCGACCCGGGCGAGCGCGACCGCCCGGGCGGCGGCATGTAGTCGTCGTAGCCGCGGATGAACCAGTCCTTCATGGCGAAGAGGTGGTCGACCGCACCCGGTCACGTAGCCGTTGCGCCGCAGCAGCGGACGGCAGCCACAGCGTCTCCTCGGGCAGGTAGGCGGCCGGGTGGAAGTGGGACACGATGCCCGACTTGATGCCGAACTGCCCGGTGAACAGCGCGGTGTGCGACGGCTGGGTCGGGATGTCGGTGGCGTACGTCTGGCGAGAAGAGCGCGCCCTCCCGGGCGATGCGGTCGAGGTTGGGGGTCAGCCCCCGGTCGTTGCCGAGACAGCTGAGATGGTCGGCCCGGAGGGTGTCGAGGGAGCAGATGAGGACGTTCACGCGGCTGCCTCCAGCCTCGACGATGCGATGTCGGCGGCGTGACGTCCGTCACCCTGACGTCCCACGGTACGTCCCACGGGTACAACACGCCCGGCGGCTATGACGGATCCGACAGGTGCCACCGATCCCGAACCGTCCGCAGCTCCTGTCTCTCCAGTCGGCTCCGTCGTTCGTGGTGGTCGTGGCGATCCCGCCGGTCGTGCCGCGCTCCGCTGCCCGGCGTCGGGGCGTGCGCCCGCGTGCCGTCGGTCCCTGCATCCCATGGCTCCTGCCCTTCGCTCTGCAGGAGTGCCGACTGACCTCGTCTGGCCCGCCGCTCCACCTGCCCCACGGGCATGGTAACCAATGTTCACGGAAAGTGCACGCTCTTTCACGGAGAGTGACTTTCTTGGTAACGTGATCCACGGGACGGAGACCCGCCACCCCGGGGTGGCCGACGTCCCCGGGGGCCCGGTGCCCGACCCGAGCCACCGCACCACACCGCACGACCCGGACCACCGCAGACCAGCACACCACACACCACACTCGGCACGACAGGGGCGACCAGCGAACCGATGCACTTCTCATCTCCTCACCGGTATCCGGCCCCTGGTCCTGCTGCTCGGTCACCGACGCGCTCCTGCTGGTCTTCCTGGCCTACCCGCTGAGGATGCGCTACGCCGACGACCAGGGCGACGGGATGGCGCTGGTGCTGCTCCCGAAGCCGAAGCTGCCGTCGTACTGGCGGGTGCCGGCGTTCGACTGCTCTTCCTCACCCTGATGGTCGGCTACCACTCGCTGCGCGGGAGCTGGAGCCCGGACCAGGTCTACGCCGACCTGGTGACCCGGATCTGCCTGTCGGTGGTGCGGTCCCCGGCCGAGGTGGCCGGCTACCTGGCCGGCTTCACCCTGGGCCTGCGGTTCCTCACCTTCGGCACCATCGTCTGCCTGGCCGTGTTCGGCCGGGGCAACCTGGTCCGCCGGCGGTCTGGTCGCCTTCCAGGCCCTGGTCTACCTGTCGTGATGGCCTTCGTCGACGCCACCCTGGTGGTGCTCGAGGTGCTGATCGGCGTGCCGGTCGGACCGACCACGCTGCTCGGCAACTTCGCCGCCGTGGGGGTGGCCGTCGCTGGCCCTCACCCGGATGGAGTACCTCAACTACGCCCTGCCCATGCCGAGCGCGTGTGCCGTTCGCCAAGCGACCCCGGTTCTCCGACGCCGCCACCCTCCTCGGGGTGACGGTGGCATCCATGGCCATCTGCATGGCCGGCCTGCTGTGGATCTACCACGTCGCCGACCCGGCGTTCCGGCCGGCGCTGGCCCTGGTGCTCCCGGTGCCGTTCGCGGAGGGCACCTTCGCCATCCGCACCGCCTGCTGGCCGTCATCAACGGGATCACGCGTGCGTCCCGACCCGCCGGTGGGCGACCGGCGCCCGCCCATCGACGTGATCATCCCGGCCTACAACGAGGAGGAGGTCATCGAGGCGACCCTCGAGGCCATCGACGTGGCCGCCCGCCGCTACGGCGGCCCGGTCCGGGTGATCCTGATGAACGACGGGTCCGTCCGACGGCACCCGGGACACTGGCGCTGGCCACCATCGCCGCGTTCGGCCACGCCACCGGCGAGGTCCACGACGGCCGCCACGGCGGCAAGTCGGAGTCCCTCAACGCCGCCCTGGCCCTCGCCCACGTCGGACATCGTGGTGCGCATCGACGCCGACACCATCATCGGCGAGTGGTCGCTGTACTACACGCCCCGGTGGTTCGACGACCCGCTGATCGGTCTGGTCGAGCCGATGTGCTTCCCCCGGGCCGGGCCCCGGTCGGTCTTCCCCTACATGCGGCTCTTCGAGGAGCTCAAGCAGTTCGGCATGAACCACCAGACCATCCAGACGGTCGACGGGGTCAACGTGGTGCCCGGCGTGTTCACCGCCTTCCGGCGCGAGCTGGCGGTCGACCTCGGCGGGTTCACCGTCGGGATGAACGGCGAGGACGGCGACTTCACCCTACGGTCCAGCCGGCTCGGCTACCGCACGTGGATGGACACCAAGATCGTCGTCTACGAGGACGTGCCGCCCACCTACGCCGAGATCCGCGAGCAGCGGGTGCGGTGGGGCCGGGCCGTCCACCACAACCAGGCCCGCCACGGTCCCTACCGGGCCGGAGTGGCCACCCCCAAGGTGTGGTTCAACCAGACCCAGCAGTTCGTGAAGTCCACCTTCGCGCCGGCCCGCCTGATGCTGCCGCTCTACCTGCTGCTGACGGCCATGTTCGAGGGGACCCAACGGAACGTGATCCTCATCTTCCTGGGCGGCTACGTCCTCGCCGAGATCGTCTTCATGGCCCTCCAGGCCGTGCTCACCGTCGGCTTCCGCCAGGGCCGCCACTTCGGCTGGGTCCTCCTGTGGCCCGTCTGGCACGTGTTCCTGATGGTCTTCGCCACCGAGGCGTGGCTGTAGCATGCCCGGCCGGCCCATCGGTCTGCACGGGACCCGGCCGCTGCGGTCATCACCCAGGCGGTCATCCACTGAGCGGACGCTGACCAGGTCGCCGGCGCGCACCCCTCGGAGTCGCATGGCACGGCCCCGTCGTCACCGCCGGCCCGGACCGTCGTCCGGGCACCCGAGGCGGTCCCCGAGGAACCGACCGGTCCGGTACGGCCCCCACTACCATCAGCGGCACGCCTCCCGGGGACCCGCCATGCGCCTGATCTACTTCGATATCGATACCCTGCGGCCCGATCACCTCGGCTGCTACGGGTACCGCCGGCCGACCAGCCCGGTCATCGACGCACCTGGCCGACACGCGGCGTGCGGTTCGCCAACGTGCACGCCTCGGACACCCCGTGCCTGCCGTCCCGCTCGGCCCTGTCGAGCGGGCAGTTCGGCATCCGCAACGGGGCGGTCAACCACGGCGGCCCGGCCACCGACCCGTTCCCCGAGGGCGAGCGCCGCGGCTTCCGCACCCAGGCCGCCGCACACAGCTGGATGGCACCGCTGCGCGATCTGGGGGTGTGGGCCGCGTCGATCAGCACCTTCGCCGAGCGCCACTCGGCCTACCACTTCGACGCCGGGTTCAACGAGTGCGTGAACATCGGCACCCGGGGCATGGAGACCGCCGACCAGGTGGCGGCTGTCGCCCGGGAGTGGCTGGCCCGCAACGCCCACCGCGAGGACTGGTTCCTCCACGTCCACCTGTGGGACCCCCACACCCCCTACCGGACGCCGGCCAGCGTTCGGCGACCCGTTCGACGACGATCCGCTGCCGGACTGGCTGACCGAGGACGTCCGCGCCGCCCACTGGCTGCTGCCCGGTCCGCACTCGGCCCAGGAGCTCGCCGGGTTCGGTCCCCGTGACGTCTGGGACCGCTATCCCCGCCAGCCGCTCCAGGCGGCGTCGATCGACGACGTCCGGCGGGTCTACGACGGCTATGACACCGGCGTCCGCTACGCCGACCACCAGATCGGCCGGGTGCTCGACGCGCGTCGACGACCTCGGGCTGACGGACGGGACCGCGGTGATGGTCTCGGCCGACCACGGCGAGAACCTGGGTGAGCTCGGCATCTACTGCGACCACCAGACGGCCGACCAGATCACCACCCGGGTGCCGTTCGTGCTGTCCTGGCCGGGCTCGACGGGCTCGGCAGGCTCGACGGGTCTTCCGCCGCTCCGGGTGGGCACCGTCGACACGGGACTCCACTACCAGTTCGACGTGATGGCCACCGTCCTCGAGCTGGCCGGTGCCGAGGTGCCCGCCCGCTGGGACGGGCGTCGTTCGCCTCGGATCTGGCGGCCGGGCGACCCACCGGCCGGGACCACCTCGTCCTCTCCCACGGGGCGTGGACGGCCCAGCGCGCCGTGCGCTTCGACCGCTGGATCTGCATCCGCACCTACCACGACGCCTTCCACGGGTTCCCCGACGTGCAACTGTTCGACGTCGAGAGCCGACCCCTACGAGCAGCACGACGTGGCCACCGACCACCCCGACCTGGTCGAGCACGGCCTGGCCCGGCTGGCCGATTGGGGGAGCGACGCCCTGGCCCGTTCGCCGACCGGGGTCGACCCGCTGTGGACGGTGCTGACCGGGGGCGGGCCGTGGCACAGCCGGGTGGACGTGCCGTGGTACCTCGACCGGCTGCGCTCGACCGGACGGGGCGTCTGGGCCGACCACTTCGTCGCCCGAGGGTGGCCCCGGGGGCCAGGTGACGGTCCGCGGCAGGACCGGTCGGGCCAGGGGTGCCCGAGGCCTGAGGCAGCTCGCCGGCCGGGCGCGGCACCGGGCCCGTCGGTCCGGCCCGACGTGGGCCCTCGGGTAGCCTCGACCCTCGTGGACTTCGACCTCTCGCCCGAACTGGCCGCGCTGCAGGACTCCGTCCGTCGCCTGGCCCAGGACAAGATCAAGCCCCGGGCCCGCGAGATCGACACCACCGGGGAGTACCCCCAGGACATCTTCGACGCCTTCCGCGACGCCGATCTGCTGGGGCTGTGCCTGCCCACCGAACTCGGCGGTTCGGGTGCCGGCATCCTCGGGCTCACCATCGCCATCGAGGAGGTGGCCAAGTACTCCAACACGGCGGCGCTCATGCTGCTGTTGACCCGGCTGCCGACCGGGCCGATCCTCATCGCCGGGAACGACGACCAGCGGCGGCGCTACCTCCCGGGCATCGCCACCGGCGAGCTGCGCTGCGGGTTCGGCCTGTCCGAGTCCCAGGCCGGCAGCGACGTGGCCGGGATGCGCACCCGGGCCGTGCCCGACGCCCGGCCGGGCCACGAGGGCGACTGGGTCCTGACCGGGACCAAGTGCTGGATGTCCGGCGTGGTCCAGGCCGACTGGTACACGGTGTTCGCCAAGACGGGCGACCCGGCGTCCCGGGCCCACGACTCGATCACCTGCTTCATCGTCGAGCGGGGCTGGGACGGGGTGTCGGTCGGGAACACCGACCACAAGATGGGCGTGCGCGGCGTCGACACCGGCGAGCTGCTGCTCGACCAGGTGCACGTGCCCAAGGAGAACGTGGTCGGCGAGGTCGGCGGGTTCCGGCTGGCCATGCTCGGGCTCAACGCCATGCGGCCCATCGTCGCCGCCCGGGGGATCGGGCTGGCCGAGGGTGCCCTGATGTACGCCACCGAGTACGTGCAAGGGCCGCGAGGCGTTCGGCCACACCATCGCCGACTTCCAGGGCATCCAGTGGGAGATCGCCAAGGTGGCCGTCGACATCGAGGCCGCCCGGCTCCTCACCTACCGCTCGGCGTGGCTGGCCGACCAGGGCAAGTTCACCAAGGAGTACGTGCCCTACCTGTCGATGGCCAAGTACCACGCCACCGAGCTGGCCGTGCGGGCCTCGGGACTGGCCGTGCAGCTGCTCGGGGCGGCCGGCTACATGGAGGACCACCCGACCGAGCTCTGGTACCGGGACGCCCGCCAGCTGACCATCGTGGAGGGCACCTCCCAGGTCCAGCTCGGGCTCATCGCCCGGGGTGTGCTCAACCACGACCTGTGGTGGGACTGAGCGCCGTGGCGGCGGCTGAGGCATCGGGCGCCCCGCCGTCCCCGCGGCACCGGCGTGCCGGGCTCCTTCGACGCGCTGGGCGGCTGGCCCGGTGTGCTGGCCCGGCTGCTGGACGGGGAGTCGCTGTCGACGCCGACGAGGCGGAGAGGTGCTCGGCCAGGTCCTGTCGGGGGAGGCCACCCCGGCCCAGATCGCCGCGCTCGCCGTGGCGCTGCGGGCGAAGGGCGAGTCCGTGGCGGAGATGACCGGCTTCGTCCGCTCCATGGTCGCCCACGCCGTGCCCCTCGACCTCTGCCGGCCGGCACCGACCTGGTCGACACCTGCGGCACCGGTGGCGACCGGCTGCGGTCAGCATCAACGTCTCGACCATCGCCTCGCTGGTGGTGGCGGCGTCGGGAGCCAAGGTGTGCAAGCACGGCGGCCGGGCCTCGTCGTCGGCGGTCGGGGCGGCCGACGTGCTGGAGGCGCTCGGGTGCGGTGGCCGACCTCGGGCCGACCGGGGTGGCCCGGTGCATCGACGAGGTCGGGCTCGGGTTCTGCTTCGCCCCCCGGTTCCACCCGGCCATGCGGTTCGCCGGCCCGGTCCGCAGGGAGCTCGGGATCCCGACCGTGTTCAACTTCCTCGGTCCCCTGGCCAATCCGGCCCGGGCCGAGTTCCAGGTGATCGGCGTCAGCGACCCGTCCATGGCCGACAAGATGCTCGGGGTGCTGGCCGCCAACGGGACCCGCCGGGCCATGGTCGTCCACGGCGACGACGGGCTCGACGAGCTGTCCACCACCGGCCCGTCGACCGTCCACGAGCTGATCCGGACGCCCGGTGCGCGATCCGGCGACGACGGCGACGTGTCGGTGTCCGTCTACCGGATCGATCCGGCCGATCTCGGATTGGCCCGGGCCACCCTCGACGACCTCCGGGGCGGCGATGCCTCGGTCAACGCCGAGGCCATCCGCCGGGTGGTGTCCGGTCGCGCCTCGCCCCACCGGGACATCGCCCTGCTCAACGCCGGCCGCCGCGCTCGTCGTGGTCGGCCGGGCGCCCGACCTGGCGGCCGGCCTCACGCTCGCCGCCACCGCTCATCGACAGTGGGCGGGCCGCGGTCGTACTGGACGACTTCATCCGGGTGACCAACGAGGCGGCCGCCGCCGAGGCCGCGCCCGATTGAGCGCCAGGCCCCGGCCACCGGCAGGGACTGGTCGGTCCACGACGACGCGACCGACCGTCCTCTTCGTGGACGAGTACGGCTGGGACTGCTTCTTCCAGCTGTCCGCGGGCTTGCGCCGGGCCGGGTTCCGGACCGTCCGCATCACGACGACCCCGTTCCGTCGGGCGGCCGGGCACCTGTGCTTCGACCGCACGGTGGGCCTCTCGTCCCCCGAGGAGTTGGACGGTCTCGCCGAGATCGTGGACGGCGAGCGGATCCTCGACGTGCAGGTGGTCGACGCACTGTCCGTGCCGACGGCCCGCGGCCTCGCGCGACCGGTCGACATTCCCGCGCCGGCCGACCGGCCGACTGGCAGGCCCGGGCGGCCACGGTGGACAAGCCCTGGGTGGCCGAGCGACTCCAGGAGGCCGGACTGTCGGTGCCCGCACAGATCGACGGCGACGTAGCCGGCGCGGACCAGGTGATCGAGGCGCTCGGCCTCCCGGTCGTCCACAGGGTCCGCACCGGGAGCGGTGGCGAAGGCGTGGTCATCGTCACCAGCCGCGACCAACTCGAGCAGTTGCTGGCCCGGGGTCGCCACACCGGCTCGACGTTCGTCGAGCAGTTCATCGACGGTCGCCACCTCCGGTTCGCCGGGGTGACCATGGAGGGGCGCGAGGGCCTGTTCGTCACCTACGAGACCCTCGCCCGCAAGGGTCACATGGGCCCGGCCAGCGAGCTGCGCTGCGTCGACGATCCTCCGATGGAGGCGGCCGGCCGCGACACGGTGGCCGCGCTGGGCATCCGCGGCCCCGTCAACATCAATTTCATCCGCGACGCCGACGGGGTGGACTGGATCCACGACGTGAACCCCCGGCTCTGGGGGTCCGTGGTCTCGTTCCGGGCCGTCGGATTCGATTTCCTCGCCGCCTACATCGCCTACCTGCGCGGGTCCCGACGGTTCGACGGTCCGTCGGGCCTGCTGTCGACGCAGACGATCCTGGCATTCCCGGCCGCCTTCCAGATCCCACTCGAGGGTGCGTCGCCGCTCGCCGACCAGTGCCGTTTCGTGCGCGGCGCGTGGCCCTACCTGCGATGGGCGGGACCGCGTTACGTCGTCCACGCAATCGGGCACCGGCTGACCAACCGGGACCCGGCGCCGGTGGCTGCACCGGCGGCACCGTCGACGGCCTGACCGCGGTGACGGACCGCCGTCGGTCGTGGAACCGGGCGGGTGGATATCCCGGGCGGTGGGACAGGACGGCAACCCGGTCCCGGCCGGCGGCCGTCAACCGACCGACCGCCGGCACCCGACCCCGACTACCCGGCCGGGCCCGACTTCGCCCTCGACTCAGCCGTCACCCCGGCCAACGCTGCGCACAGCTCGCTGAGCCTGGGGATCCGGTCGGCAGGCATGGCCATCCCTTCGGGACCGGCCGACTCGAGCACCCGGACCTTGTCGGCGTTGGCCCGCAGCCACTGGGCGACGATGATGCGTTCGTTGTCATGTCCGTCGGCGCTCTTGGTGAACGCAGGATCCAGGCCAGTTCCGCCGCCGTGGCCGTTTCCACCGCCGTGGCCGAACAGCGAGCCGGTCTCGACAACCAGCCCGCCGTCGAGTTCCACCGTCCCTTCGCCTTCGACGAGGAGCACGGTGCGGTCGGCTCGGCGCAACGACTCGGTCAACCGGTGGCGTACCAGCAGGTGCCGGACACGCTCGGCTTCGTCCCTCGCCCGGGCCGCGTCCTCATACCGCTGCAGTTTCGACAGTGAGATGACCCGCTCGGCCATGGGGGCGAGCAGTGCGACCGGGTCTGTGGCGAGTTCCTCGGCCGTCCAGGTGCGCCGTCGCCGACCGGCGCGCCGACGGGCCGGTTTCGTGCCGTCGGAGACTGCAGGAACGGTCGACGGCGGGGCCGCACGGGACACGGTGCCGGGATCCCGACGCCTGATCTTCCCCTGGGCGTTGAACGGTGGAGCCCAGCATCGGATCAGCCGGCCTTCGAGGACGGCGGCGGTCAATGGTCCGGGGCACACCCGATGGTGAACAGCGTCCATCTGGCGGAGCAGCCGGCCCACCTTGTTGCGGGAGTCGCCCGAGAAGTAGGAGCGGACCCGGCTGTGCAGGTCGGTGGCCTTGCCGACATAGAGCACATGACCGGCGGCATCGCAGAACCAGTAGACGCCGGGGCGATGGGGGAGCCGGTTGGTGAGCTTGAGTTTGGCGGACTGTGGGTGGCCGACCATCTTCGGAAGGTCGAGCAGCTCCTCCAGCTCCACGATGCCATAGGTGCCGGCCCGCTCGAGGAGCGCGTGCAGCAGGTCGCCGGTGGCCAGGACGTCGGTGAGCGCCCGGTGGGACGGCTGGTGGGGGAGCCGGAGGGTGGCGGCCAAGGTGCCGAGCTTGCAGTCGGGGACCATGTCGCGCACCAGGCGGCGGGCGAGCGCGAGGGTGTCGACGGTGGCATTGGCCAACCGGTCCCGGCCGGTCGACTCGAGCGCGTGGTTGAGGAACGAGAGATCGAAGCGCACGTTGTGGCCGACCACCACGCCGCCGCCCAGGAACTCGAGGAACGACGGGAGCATCTCGCCGATGCGGGGTGCGTCGGCCACCATGGCGTCGCTGATGCCGGTCAGCGCGGTGATGAAGGGTGGGATGCGCTCGTCCGGCCGCACGAAGGTCTGGTAGGTGGCGAGCAGCTCGCCACCCCGGTACCGGGCGGCCGCCACCTCGGTCAGCGATGCGGAGGCCGGTGATCCGCCGGTGGTCTCGACGTCGAGGACCACGAAGGTGACCTGGCTCAGGGGTGTGCCGAGATCGTCGAACGACCGTTGCACGGCGAGTGCCATGGGTCCACTGTAGCGAACAGGTGTTCGGTCGGAGAACGCGGCCGGTGGAGGGTCGGTGCCCCGACCCGGAGCCGGCACAGGGCCGGCCCGGACGACCGGCGCCTCCGTCGGTGCGGCTACCGTTGGGGCGTGACTTCTGAGACCGCAGCCACCACCGCCGCTCCCGGGGACGTCGTCCGCTACCGCTGTGCGGCTTGCGGCAATCTGACCCGCTTCAACGTCGTGACCACCCGTCGCACGAGTGCCTTCCACCACTTCTCGGTCGGCGGAGACCTGTCCGTCGAGGAGGAGAGGTGCTCGACGAGACGGTCGAGGAGGTCACCTGCCGCTGGTGCGGGAACGGCAAGGGTGTCGAGACCCTGGAGTCCAACGACGCCGACGCCGACCCGAACTGAGCGCCCCGATGCGGGACGGCCGGGTGCAGAACGACCGGGGGGCCTGGTGACGAACCCGATGTCCGACCCCGGATTCGTGGCCGGCCTCCGTGCCGTTCCGTCGGGGTTCGGCGACTCCGCCCCGACCTGGCCGGCATCGGACCTGATGGGTGTGGGGCCCGACGGTACATCCGTGACCGTTCGTGTCGCCGACGGGGGTCGACCGTTGCTCCTGGTGTTCCTCTCGACGGACTGCGACGGGTGCGAGGTGTTCTGGAGCGGCCTCGTCGATCCGCCACGGGGCGCCGACGTGGTGGTGGTGACCAAAGGCCCTCAAGCCGTGCGGGCCTCGGACGTCGCCGCCCTGGCCGATGGGCTGGCGGGCACCCCCGTGGTGATGAGCGACGCCGCCTGGTCGGACTACCGGGTGACGGGCTACCCGTTCTTCGTCCTGGTGGAACCGGGGACCCGGCGGATCGCGGCCGAGTCGGTCGGTTTCGCCTGGCCGGACGTCGAGAAGCTGCTGTCGGAACTCGGCACCGGCCCGGCCGACCGGTAGGTCCCGTCGGGAACTCAGACCGTCTTGAGGTTCGTGCCGATGAGGAATACGCCGAAGAACAGCAGGATCACGGACATGATCGCCGCGTTGTTCGTCGTCAACCACGCCTTCCATCCGTCGAGCACCTCGTCGGCACGGTCGCCGAGGACGAGCATGGTGACGATGGGTGTGGCAACTCCCAGGGACCCCAGCACGACGTAGACGGCCAGCACCACCGCCTGCTCGCCGACCGGGAGCCCGGCCGACGACACAGCCACGGCTGCACCCAAGGCGACGGCGATGTTCTTGGGATTGCCGGCCCCGATGCCGGCGCCGACGAGGAGCGACCGACCGGCACCGAACCCGGCGATCCCGTCCATCCACCCGGGCAGTTCGGCGTCGTCGTCCGGTCCGGCGCGCCCGCGGAACTTGAGGACTGCGGCGACAACCAACCATGCACCGAGGGCGATGAGCAGGGCCGACACCACTCTCGAGCGCTCGGTTCCGGGATCGAGGTGGACGGCCGACGCCAGTGCCGTCAGACCGGTCACGACAGCCGCCAGCCCGACGACGAATCCACCGAGGTAGCACGACGCGTCGAGGAGCGGCTTCTTCGAGAACAGCAACAGGATGGCGGCGATGATGTTGATCGGCGACACCATCACGATGACGCAGAACGGCAGAACCACCCCGATCACCTGCCGCACTGCTGGTCCTCCCGGTCGATCCTGGAAGCAACGTAGTCGCGGTTGTTTCCGTCGACGGGTATCCGCTGTGGGGTTCGGGCCCCGGCCACCGATCGGATCCGTCCACGCCACCGGCGCCGGCATCAGTGCGATACCCGGGATGGGCGACCGATCCCCCCGGCCGGCCCATGAGTTCGCACATCCGGACATCCGCTGTCGGAGCGGCCGTTCCACTAGCGGCAGCCGGACCGGATCCGGACGGCGTCCGCCGCTGCACCGGCCATCCGATGGTCACGCAGAACAGCGGCCGTCGAGCGCCACCTCCTGGGCCGACATCGGACGGGCGAAGTGGTAGCCCTGGTAGTAGTCGCACTCCAGTGCGGCGACATCGCTCAGTTGACCTGCATTCTCCACACCTTCCGCCACCACCGTCATGTCCAACCCGTGGGCCAGTCGCACGACCGACTCCACGATGAGCCGGCTGATCGGGTCGCGCTCGAGGTCGGCGATGAACTTCTGATCGATCTTGATCGTGTCGATGGGGAGTTCTTTGAGGTACCCGAGAGACGAGAAGCCGGTACCGAAGTCGTCCAGGGCGAGCATCACGCCGAGTTCTTTGAGCTCGGCCAGAACCTCGAGCACCCGCTCGAAATCCTTGATGAGGACGCTTTCGGTGACCTCGAGCGTCACCATCGACGGGTCGGTGTCGGTGTCAGCAAGCACGGTGCCCACGTTGGCCACGAACCCGGGCGACACGAGCTGGTGCACCGACACGTTGACGGCCATGGACAGTTGACTCCTCCCGCCATTGTGCAACCACCGTTGACGCTCGACACAGGCCTGCTTCAGCACCCACCGGCCGATCTCGATGATCAGACCGGACCGCTCGGCCAGCGGAACGGTCACAGCCGGGAGCACCGACCCCTGCGTCGGGTGCATCCAGCGGAGAAGCGCCTCGAACCCGACGATGTCACCACCCGAGACCGCCACCACCGGCTGGTAGGCGCACCACAACTGGCCGCGGTCGACGGCGCTGCGCAGATCGCGAGTCAACCTGGCCCGACCGTTGGACCAGTCCTCCTCGACCTGGTCGATGGTCCCGAATCGACCGCCACCCCTTCGCTTGGCCTGGTACATCGCAGTGTCAGCGTCCTGGATCAGCTTCTCGGGAATGTCTGCACCCTGGCCGGCGAAGGCGATACCCACGCTTGCGCTGAGCCACATGTCGCCCACCTCAAGGTGGAACGGAACAGCGAGGGCCGTGCCGATCCGTTCGGCCAGGAGCTCGGCCTGGGACGGACAGTCGAGATCCTCACACAGGATGATGAACTCGTCCCCGGCCAGGCGTGCCAAGGTGTCTGCCGGTCTGATCACCCTGCCGATCCGCTCGCCGACCGCGATCAGGAGCTCGTCACCGGCCCGGTGTCCATAGTTGTCATTCACCGCTTTGAAGCGGTCGAGGTCGACGAAGAGCACGGCCACCGTCTTTCTCGACCGACGGGAGCGAAGGACGGCGTGATCGAGGCGTTGGACGAGCAGCGCTCTGTTCGGCAGGCCGGTGAGGGGATCGTGCAGCGAGTTCTCGAGCGCGAGCTCGGAGGATTCGGTGAGCTCGGCCCGGGCCTGCGCGTTCAAGAGGTATGCCGAAGCCACGTCGGCCAGGGTCTGGGCTGCAGCCATCGCATCCTCGGTGAGCGAGCCGGGCGTCGTCCGGTACAGGTCCAGAGCACCCAGCTGACCGTCCTCGTGACGAAGCGGGAAGGTGAACACGGCCATGAGTCCGGCTTCCATCGCACGTTTGGAGAACCGCGGAAACAGAGTGTCGTTTCGTAAATCAGCAACGGCAACGGCGTCACCGGTGTTGTACGCGACGAGGCAAGGGCCCTCTTTCAATTCGGTTTGAAGCTCCTCAAATCGCATGGCATCGCTATCGGAAGCAGCAATGAAGTGAGGGGTCGACCCCGGGGAGATGAGTGTGACCCCGGCGGCGTCAATGGGCAACACGTCCACGATGGTGACCGCCAAATGATCCAGGATGGCTTGAATCGGAAAATCCGTCACCAACGTCCACGCGAATTCCGACAGAACGTCCGACAGCCGCTGCTCGATCGCCATTGCTTCCCACCCCGTCACCTGACAGGAGTAGTCCGCGGGTCCGGGCGGATAACTCACCTTCCTTTTAGCAGCGTAAGCGTGCATATCCAGCCAGTCAAGAAATGACAGGAGAAACATCAGAGAAGCATTACTCGCAGTTCCCGCCTTCTGGGAAGGAAGTAACACAGTTGCAGTCTGCAATCGCTTAATGTGTAAACACGTGGTTCGCATGGTCCAAAGAGCTGACGCGTCGACATCGTCATAAGCCAGAAACTGTTGATACTGGGAGTCGCATCCAATCCTTAGACAGTCGCCCAATATGCCCCCGACTCGTGCCTACGCATTGGCATGGTCGGCTTCGTCCGATCCGGATCATCGGCCATGGAGAACGCCGATCCTTACCCGACCACTTCACCAGGCTGACGGTGCTCATGCCTCCACGCACTGCCAGATCGTGCAGTGCCGTGATGGAGGCCGCCGGCAGCGAGCTGGCAACTGGTCTTGCCGGTCAGGGCCGTCGACATCTCGGTGAGCCTGATCGGAAGGTCCTGATTCTGTGTTCGCGGTCGATCGATCGGCCATCTGGGCAACCGCCCACGTAGGGAGAACTGCACACCTTGGATTTCGATCAGCGGACGGTGATCCGACACCTCGCCTCAGTGAGCCCTACCGGCACCAGACGCTGTCGTACCTTGCTGAACGTCCGCCACGGCTGGATGTCACCCGCTGAGTGGTTCAGGTTCCTCGCCGAAAGGCGGCATCGGAGTGAACGACCACCGGGGATCGTCGTCCCTGGTTCCCAACCGCTCGAGTCTCCACCCCTCGTTGGACTTGAGGTGGTGGTGGTGGAGACAAAGGAGGGCCAGGTTGCCCGCAAGTTCTTAATCAGACCCCATGACCAGTGGTCCACGGGGCTAGTCTCCCCGATGGACCAAGCACCGGGTCCCACGGCGAAGGGGAGGGCTGTGTCAGAGCTATCAGCCGAAGAGATTGAGGCGGTCTTCAAGGCCATGCGGCCGCAGGGGGGAGTTGGCGAACTCCTGACACTCCTGTCAGGCACCGGAACCGAACCCGAGGCAACCCCTTTCAGTACGGAGTTGGTCCTCGCCAAGCTTACGAACTCGTCAGATGAGTCCGAGGCGAGCTAGATCGTGCCCGGGTGGAACGACCTCCTCGAAGAAGTTAAGGCCGCCGGTACGCCCCACGATGTTATTCGGCGGAAGTACTTAGCTGAGTTGGCTCAGCTAACAGGCCGGAACGTCATTGTCTACTACTCGGGGTGGCTGCAAAAAGGTGAACTGATGCAGCAGGGCCTTGGCGGGTTCAACGTGAACGACGACGACAAAAACGGATTTATGGCGACGATACATGGGCTAGATCGCACCAAGGGACTGGATCTACTGCTCCATACTCCAGGGGGCGACACGGCTGCTACGGAGTCACTCGTTGACTATCTGCGGGCGATGTTCGGCACCAACATCCGTGCGATTGTTCCCCAACTGGCGATGTCAGCAGGAACGATGATCGCCTTGTCCTGTGATGAAGTCGTGATGGGCAAGCACTCCAGTCTCGGGACCCGTTGATCCTCAGCTCGCCGGAGTAGCGGCCCATGGCGTCGTTGAGGAGTTCACGAAGGCTGCCAATGAGATCCGACAGAATCTGAATTGAATGCACTGCTCTGGCAGCCCATCATTTCCAAGTACAGCCCCACTCTGGTAGGTGAGTGCCAAAAAGCCATCACCTGGTCTGAGGCGATGGTCCGGGACTGGCTCGATACCGGAATGTTGCGAGACGATCCTGAGAAGGCGGAGAAGATCGACAAGATCATCGATGATTTTGGGAATCATGCACTGACGCTGTCGCATGCAAAACATTGTCGGAATTTCGAGAAAGTAGAGCAATCCGGAGTTCGAGTTTCAGCGCTGGAGGACGATCCCGGGACTTCAGGAAGCTGTGCTGACAGTTCACCACGCATGCATCCAGACCTTGGGGGATACGGGTTGTATCAAGATCATCGAGAATCAGAACGGCGTAGCGCACATTCGGGCGATCCAGATGGCCGCTGTCCAGGTGCGCCCAGGCTGACGATGGTGCAGGGGAGCGACCAGGCGGGCCGAAGGCCCGCCCTTAACTTGAATTAACAACGAAACTCGGGGGCTTGGGGTGTTGCCTTCCCAGGCGTTCGGGGGCCCGCTGTCCCATCAAGGTCCTGGCCTTCCCTCGACTGCGGCGAGGGCGACCCAGCTGCGGTCCCGCCATTGCTTGATTCGGGCCTGCCCCTGGCCCAATCGAGCTCGGGACTGGGCGGCGGCGGGGTGTACGCCGGAGTGGTGGTCGTCGTGGTGGTCGTGGTGGTGGTCGTCGTCCCGGAACATGCGAGTTGCCGTGCAGGTGGTCACCACAAAGGACAGGATCGCCATGTTGACCGAAGCGAGCAGGAATGCGATGGCGACCAGGAGGACGATCCAGGCGAAAGTCTTCATTCGTCTTCTAAATGCCGACCAAGTCCATTCCTCCCATTTGAGTGCCTGAGGTGGCGGCACAGCGCCATGAAGGTGCCTCAGTGTGACGCTCTGCCGGCGGTCCGGGCAGTCTTCAACGAAAGATCAGTGGGACGCTGTATCGGTCGCGCGTGGTAGAGCGAGAAGCGTATTGAGGTCTGATCGACATTCCTCAAAGGTCGAAGCTTGATCCTTTGTGTCGACCACGTCCAAGTTCCGCCGCTGTCCGCTTGAGTTGTAGACCGCGACTTCCGGATATGCCCTGACTCATGCGGGTCCTACGTCCTGACCTGGACTAATCCACTGCTCGATGAGGAACTCGACCCAAGAGAATTTCCTCCTCATCTTCGTGACCTCGAATCGAAGCTGATGGGAACTCACCGGGCGATGATCCCGTCCGTGCAGAGAAGTTGTGAATGGCTGAGCGGCGGAGACGGATTGATCTTCTGCCTGGGCCGCTCGTGCCGGATCGGCCGCTGACCCGGCGGTTTGGGGCACCCCATGCTCCCGGTGGGGCAACCGGGGCAACAAGGCCGTCGAGTCAAGGGGACGAGTGGCCGGTTGGAGCCGTACTATCTGCCGGATGGAGTACTCGGCCTGGAAGCGAGAAGTTCAGGAGGACCCGCGGCCGTTCATAAAGACCTACCTCCTTTTCATCGTTCCTGGTCTCATGGTGGATTCTGCTTGGCGGATTGCTATTGAATACTGGCGCTCACCCCGATGCCAGTTCCAACGCAACAAGCAATGCGCCTGGAACGATTGCAGGGAGTGGCTTGTTAGCCGTTGGACTGCTGGCGTTGTTGCTTTGTTTAATCCTGAGCTTCTCGTCCGTTGCTCTTTGGCTGGCAGCCCGCCGACGCCGACGGAGCGAGCCACTTCATCCTTGACGCACGACACAGAGCTGCCCCCACCGAGCCGGTGATCAGGGGGCTGTCAGCGAAGCAAGCCATCAAGGAGCGTCTGCGAGGGTGTCCATCGCTCTAGGCCAATGCGTTGCAGAAGTGCAGCAGCCCGACCGATGACTCGCCGATCCATCTCGTCCGACTTCCATGGAATCGAATCCCACTCGTCATCGAGCAGGAAGAACTCCATAACTTCGGGTGGATCCTTCGGATAGTCCTCATTGACGGCCAACGTGTAGAAGCGCTTCGTGACCATCCGAGGTCGAACGGCACCTGAGACACATTGGTAGGCGATGAGTGCTGCGGACAGCATGAGGCGTTGCTCCGGTGGCTGGTCTGTGAGCGCAAGCTCGACCACGGTTCGGTCAAGGAGGTCGAGCGCATCTCGGAAATCGAACGGCGAGAGATCGAGACCCGCGAGTTCTCTTAGACGACGGACTATCGAGGCCACCTTCGAGAAGCTCTGTTGCCAACTTCGGGAGGGACTCCGGGATCAGGAGGCCAGAACGTGATGAGGCGATGACGAGTTCGGCC
>CAWAMR010000015.1:0-212337 GCA_963783095.1 uncultured Planctomycetota bacterium
GTCGGCAGGCTGTGATGTCCGGGCGGCGCAGGAGCACCCGAGCGCAGCGGACGATTCGGGTCATCGCGGTAGAAGATCGGACCGGGAGATTTGACGACCAGATCGTCGTCGGGATTCTTCGGAGTACGGCGATTGTTGGTAATGTGGACCTTGCCTTTGCGCGGGTCGTCGGTCGGGTAATCGGGATCGGCGTGCAGTTCGGTAGCCCACACCTTTCGGGTACCCATGTCTTCGATCTTCCGCACCGGTTGATCGAATTCGAGAATGGCGCGGTCGCAGTGAAGAGTGCTGATTTCCTGGTTCTTGCCGAAGATCGCCACGCTCAACTGATTGAACTGAACCCGTCCGTCGTCAAGAATCAGGGATTCCGTCGCAGCGAAGAGAATTCCCTTGTCGCGCACCTCCAGTTTGATTGCGTAAAGTGTTTGCTGCTCGATACAGTTTGGTCCAAAGGCCTGTCGAAGACGGGCCTGAAGAGGGGTTGCTTCAAACGTGGGTAAAGGAGTGTTGCGATCGGTCATCGGTTTGGTGTACTCCTCCGGCAACGGCGGAAGACCATCGACCCAACCCAGCATTTTGGCATAACCTGCGTAAACAACGCCAAAGAGCAGCGTACCCACGATGACCAAGAAAACCCGGCGCGGCGTCCACATCTTTGCACCCCTTTAGCTTGGCTCGATTGGAACGGCGGCTGGAAGCGGCCGCTACGACGTAGCGGCCGCTTCCAGCCGCCGGAATTGGATTTCTGTCTCGGCCCACGCGATCGCTTCGTTGGCTCAATAACCTGGTTGTGGCTTTGCGTGCAGTCTCTACAGCTGTTCCGAGCGTAATCGCGCCAGAACCTTTTCCCACGATCCCTGTCCCTGCATGAGGATTTCCACGACTTCCCGAACCGCGCCCCGTCCTCCCGGCAAGGTCGTTATCAAGTGTGCCTCCTGTTGCACTTCGATGCAGGCATCCGCGACCGCAAACCCAAGACCGCAGTTGCGCAACAGGGGCAGATCCGGTAAATCATCTCCAATCGCGCAGACCCGATCGGCCGACAAATTCGTCGCTTTGAGGATCTCCCGCAGCCCTTCCACTTTTCTTGCGGATCCCTGGATCACTGGATCGATTCCCAGTTCAGCGGCTCGTCTCGTCACCGTCGGAGAGGTGCGCCCGGAGATGATCGCCGTTCTCCTGCCGCTGTCTTTCCAGAATCGCAAACCGGCACCGTCTCGAACGTGGAACCCTTTCAGCTCAAGTGCATCGGGGCCGTAAGTGATGGTGCCGTCTGTCAAAACGCCGTCAACATCGAGGACGAGCAACTCGATTCGCAAGATTGCGCGGCAACAGTGGAAGGAATGTGGATCATGCGCTCTTGGGTATCCATAGTCGCAGGTTAGTGTCGGCAGCATCCCATTTTTCGGCAGTGGGCATGAGACCGAGCAGGTCGGTTACATCCAGTAATCCCACAGGCCGACCTGCGGCATCGACGACGGGAAGCTCGCTGATTTTTTTGCGCCCCAGCAATTCGATGGCTTCCGCAATGCGGGCATCGGCCTGGATGGTGAGGGGGTGTACGGTCATCACTTCGGAGATGGAGCGGTCAAGCGCTGAATCATCGCGCCGCTCAAAGATGCGCGCCAGATCGCTATCGGTAAATAGACCGGCAAGAAGACCATCTTCATGGGTCAGGATGATCGCACCGGTTCGGCGGCCTTTCGAGATGGGTTTGCGCGAAGACATTGCGAATCGTCGTGCTGGCCCGTGCAATGCGCAGCTCTTTGCCGCGCCTCATGTACGAATCAACCGTTGCGAGTTTACGGCCCAAACTTCCGGCCGGGTGAAAGCGCGCGAAATCTTCGGCAGAGAAGTTGCGCTCTTGGCTCAGGACAAAGGCGATTGCGTCGCCGACGGCCATCATGATGGTGGTGCTCGTGCTTGGTGCGAGCGCCAGCGGATCGCATTCCGCGATGGGACCGTAGAGAATGGCGGCATCCGCGACGCGCGCCAGCGTTCCGTTCGGGTTACCCGTAATGGCGAGAATCTTGCGCAGGTCTTTTGAAGTGGACCGAGAAGTCGGAGCAGTTCTTCACTCTCGCCGCTGTGCGAGAGCACCAAAGCTGCATCGTCGGGATGAACCATCCCCAGATCGCCGTGAACTGCGCGCGTGGCATCGAGAAGATACGAGCGGGTTCCGGTTGAATTGAGCGTGCCGACCAGTTTCTGCGCCACATCCGCGGACTTGCCGATTCCCGTCACAACGATCCGTCCCCGACAGCGAAAAACAGCCTCCGCAACCTGGACAAAGCGTTCATCCAGGCGATCCGCAACTTGGAGCAATGCCGTTGCCTCAGCGCAAGATCCTGCGCGCTTCTGCGAGAACATCGAGTTGTGCTTTTGACGAAACCGGTTCTGAACTCATTCCGACATCCTTGTCGAATGACCGCGCAACCTAAGTCGGTCCGATTCAATGACTTTAACCAACCTCACGGAAAATGCAATCGCGCCAAGAAATCGGTCGATCCTGATGGAGATGGAAAATTAGGAAAAATAGGCTTGACATGATGAGGCAGACAGGGCAATATATTACTCAGCAAAGTTGAGGAATCACGCACCGCGACTTTGTACGACCTCTTTTCATACTGCCGTGCTGCAACTCAACATTGCAGCACGGCTTTTTTGTTTCTTGATCGAAGAATATTCTTACGTTCGCATTTCCGAAAGCCCAAATACAGGCTGGCAAGATGGTGCCAGGCACTCGAATCGGCAAAACCTTTAACCGCTTTGGTCAATGACTCGTGAGCAACGGCCGGCCTGTCCAGGAACAAGGCCGCCATACCGCGATTGAACAGAATGACGCTGGTTTCCGGCAGAGCATTCCAGCGAGCGAAGGCCTCCTCTGCTTTGCCCCGGTGCCAGAGAATCGTAGCTTCTTCATTGGCCAGGACCGCTTCCCATTCCGGTTTGGCATGTTTGATCAGCGTCTGTAGATATTCCGAAGCAAGGTCGAAATCCTGCGCTGCCCGAAGCACACCCACCGCAGCCAAACCCACGGCAGTATCGCCCTTTTGCATTTGCTTGGCGACCCAACTGCGGATCGAGCCTGGAGCAGAGTGCAATTCCGTTTGTTCGCCGTGGGGCCGTAGTTTACCCAAATCCTTGGCTTGCACCAGGATCGTGAGATCACGAACACGCTGCGGATAATTGCCGACCGCGAAGGGCAGAGCCGGCAACGATGAATGCCGTACAACCATGCCCGCCCATTCCGAAGGCGAAGCAGTTGCCACTTGGGCAGCGGGTATTTGCGAAGTGATCGCTTCCATACCTTCCTGCCAGGCCATGCGAGGCTCCGCACGGAAGCCGACGGCTACTTCATGAGGTTCTACCTCGCCAAGGGCAGCGACTTCGGCATGGAGAGATTCGGCATTGACCGGGCGGTTCAGGAAATTCAAAAACAGTTCGGATAATTGCGGTGACATGGTAGTCTGGTTATTGTGAGTCATGGTTTTGCTCCCTTTTCGGGTGGCGAGGTTCTTTTCTCTGCGATTGTAACGATAGGACTGTTCTATCTTGCGCAACAATCTCGGTGAAGATGTTCAGAAAAAGCACACCGGGAAGATTTGCCAAATATACGAAGATGTGGTGCCGATGGCCGTCACCGCGACTTTTCGGTCTAATAAAATGAAATCATTTCCTTCGCTCGGCGATCGATAGGTAGTTTAGGGTTTTAAGTCGTGAGCAGTTTATTCTTTCCATTCCTCAGTTCGGAGCGTCGCATTTATGAGATTTCACGGCGTCAACTTTATGCTGGTAGTCATTGTCGGCTTCCTCGTGCTCGAATCCGAAACCCTACTTGGGGCTGACACGCCCAAAGACGCTCCGGCCAAGAATGGTGAGAAGAAAGAGAAAGCCGAGCCCAAATTCACCATCAGTAAGGAAACCACTTATCTCACCGAACCGCTCGATAAAGATGGACGGATTGATTATTCGGCGGCCTTGAACGCTCGACTTGGTAAGGGGGTGACGAAAGAGAATAACGTCCATGTTCTGTTATGGAAGGCAATCGGCCCGAAGATATATGGCAATTCGACGCCACCCGAATTCTTCAAGTTGATGGGTATGGAGGAACCATCTGAACAGGGTGAATATTTCGTGGTTCTTGGCGCGTTCTTGAAAGAAACTCTCAAGGTCGGTGCAACGGAGAGTCTTCAAGTCGAGCAACAACTTCGAACCGGTATTCCGACGCCCTTGGACCCCTAAGGAATTTCCAGATGCTGCAGCGTGGTTAAAGGCAAACGAGAAACCCCTCAACCTTGTGGTCGAGGCGAGCCAGCGATCGCGAGTTTTCTCCGCGTGCTTTGCATTTGAGAAAGATCAGTTCGGGTTTGAAGGCATCGCGCCACCAACGTTGGTGATGACTCGGAATCTGGTAAAGGCATTGACTTGCCGAGCAATGCTCCGTCTGAGTGAAGGGCGATTTGACGATGCATGGCGTGACTTGCTCGCCACTCAAAGGCTTGCTCGCCTGCTCGGGCATCGAGGAGCAATGATCGATAGCCTTGTCGCCATTGCATTCAATTCGATCGCGAGTCGAGCGGAATTAGTGTTTCTGGAACGGGCAAAATATGACGCGAAGCAAATCCTGAAGTGCCTTGACGAACTAAAGACCTTGCCCCCGCTGCCAAGTGTCGCGGACGACGTTGACTTGTTCGAGCGATGCTTTGCTCTCTCAACGGTAATCAAATTCGCCCACGCTGGAGTTCCAGGGCTCGAAAAACTGTTGGAAATCGAAGAAGGCACATTCGCCGCGATCGAACGCGATCCAAAAAAAGAAAAGTCCGATCCGGAAATGGTCGAGCTGTTGCGGGATATTGACTGGGACTCCATCCTGCGTGAAGTGAATAAGGAATGCGACCGATCAGTTTCAGCCTTGCGAGAACCAAGCCGTGAGAAGCGGGAAAAGCTACTTCGAGATCACGAAAGTGCGGCGCAAGAGTTGAAAAAAGGTCTACCCAAAGGAAAAGAGACGGCGAAAATGTTGCTGCGTTTGAAATCAGATCCAGCCGCCATGAACAAGTTGATTCGAAACGTCGTAACCGGTCCGCTTGAATCGGCTCAAAAAGTGCAACAAGCTGTCGACCGTGCCGAGCAGATTCAACGGAATCTTCTGGTCGCATTCGCTCTCGGCGCTTACCAGCGCGAGCACGGAAGTTACCCCAAGACGCTCAATGTGCTTGCACCCAAGTACTTGGCTGAAGTGCCCACCGATTACTTCACTGGTAAGCCGCTCATCTATCGTCCCACGGACAAAGGTTACCTGCTCTATAGCTTCGGGCAAAATGGCAAAGATGACGGGGGACAGGGGATCGAGGATGACCCGAAAGGCGACGATCTGGCCGTTCGGATGCCGTTGCCTGCGCTGCTGAAAAAATAGCGGATGTGTGTGTAGCTTGCGCGTTATTTATCAATATCCATTCCTCAGTACGGAGCGTCGCGTTTATGAGATTTCACGGCATCATCTTTACGCTGGTACTCATTGTCGGCTTCCTCTTGCTTGATTCCGAAACCCTACTTGGGGCTGACACGCCCAAAGACGCTCCGGCCAAGGAGGGTGAGAAGAAAGAGAAAGCTAAGCTCCGTTTCACCATCAGCAAGGAAACCACTTATGTCACCGAACCGCTCGACAAAGATGGACGGATTGATTATTCGGCGGCATTGAACGCTCGACTCGGCAAGGGAGTGAGCAAAGAGAATAACGCCAACGTCCTAATTTGGCGGGTGCTTGGGCCGCGTCCTGAAGGTGGGCGGGAAATGCCGCCTGAGTTTTTCAAGTTGCAGGGGGTTGAGGCACCTCCGGAAAAAGGCGATTATTTCATTCCTCTCGAAAAATACGTTCGAGACAATTTCAAGGGCGATCAAAACAAGCAAGAAAATATCCTTTACGAACAGATGAGGGACGTGATGCGAAGTCCCTGGAAAGTGGAAGATCATCCCGAAATCGCCATTTGGTTGGAGATCAACAAGAAGCCTCTGGCGCTGGCGATCGAGGCGACGAAACGAACCCATTATTTTTCCCCGCTAGTGCCCACGAAGAGCGACAAAGGTTCCAGTGGATTGGTCGGAGTGCTTCTGCCCGGAGTCCAAAGATGCCGGTCCATTGCTCCTGCACTGGCGATACGGGCCATGCGTCGTCTCGATAAGGGAGATATCGATGGTGCCTGGCAAGACATTCTCGCCTGCCATCGTCTGGGTCGGTTGGTCGGGAGCGGAGCTTGCTTGATTGAAGCCGTGGTCGGCTATGCACTTGAAGGCATCGCTTCTCGGGCAGAGTTAGTGTTTTTGGATCGGGCGAATCTATCGCCCAAGCAACTCGAAGCGTGCGTGCGCGATCTGCAGTCATTGCCTCTGTTACCAACTGCCAGCGACAAGATCGACCTTGGTGAGCGCTTCATTTTTCTCGACATCATCATGATGATCGACCGCCAGGGGCTCGAATATCTGAATTTTCTCGTGCAGGTGCGGTCAAGCAACCCGATCCGATTGCCGGTGGATTTCTGAAACTCATCAACTGGGATCCGGCACTGCGAACGGCGAATCGTTCGTTTGATCGAATGGTCCAGATTGCGCGTGAACCGGATCTTTCAAAAAGAAAAATGCAATTGGAGCAATGGGTAAAGGAACTAAAGGCTCTCAAGAGCCAATCGACGGATTTGAGCAAGATCCTGCAAAGTCTTGGTGAAGGAGCAGATGCAGGGAAAGTGGCGGGAAAAGCGGTCGGCGACATGCTGGTCTCGATGCTACTGCCTGCCAACGAAAAGATTCAGCAGGCCGAAGACCGTACGCGACAAACACACGACAATGTCCGCATTGCGTTCGCTCTTGCGCCTACAAGAAGGACAATGAAGGCCGCTACCCAAAGGAACTCGAAGCGCTGGCTCCGAAATATCTCAAAGCAATTCCACTCGACCGCTATTCGGGCAAGCCGCTCATCTATCGTCCCACGGACAAAGGATATCTCTTCTACAGCGTCGGGCTAAACGGCAAAGATGACGAGGGACAGGGAGCAAACGATGACCCGAAAGGTGACGACTTGAATGTTCGGATGCCATTCCCGGAGATGCCGAAAAAGTAGATCCCGGTTTGGACCGTTTCGCATCGATTCCTTATCGTTTCGAGACAGGAGGGTAACCCGAGTGGTGCGCGTCTTCTACAGTTCGAAATACGTCGGTTCGGGATTCGGCTTCGACACCATACGCAAGGCCAAGTGGATCGCTGACTCGCTGGAGTGGTGCAGTGCTCGGCGGTTACCCATCGCGTACGTCCTCGCCGGAGGGTACATCGGTGACCGCCTTGACGAGAGCGGTCTGGTCGCACTTCACCGCCTCACATTGTCGGCCGCGAGCCGTGAGTGAACTCTCGGAGAGTCCCATGCCAAAAGAAGCCGAAAAAGTGACGGCCGAATTCCACAACACCGGTTACGGACCTCCCTGTTCAGATGATGACATCCGGCGAGCCACGGTGGCTTTGGGTGAGCCGTTGCCTGCGGTTCTAGAGGAATTCTATCGAGCCTTCAATGGGTTTCGCGGCCCGACAAATGCGGGCTTCTTTTGGCAGTTATTTGCATCGCCGAAGAATCCGACTGGCCTCGTCGAGATGAATAAGTTCCTTCGCGAAAACGCAGATGATCCATTTCCGCGCGAAATTGTCTCGCTGTGCTTGTTCTTCGGAGACGACGGAATTGGTGGTCAATGGGCATTCAAGAAGGATCTGCCAGGGAAGATCATCAAATGGGATCCGAGATGGGGCACCGAGGTCGAAGTTGTTGGTGACAGCCCATTAGAGGCATGGCTCGCGGAGAAGGAAATCTACGACCGCGTGGAGCGAGGCGAAAGCTAACCGCAATATGGCCGAGAGTAGTAGTTGAATTACGTTCCTTCGTGCCAGTTACCCACTGCGGCAACAGGGTAAATCGTGATGATTTCACTCGCATCGTTTCCGCGTTTCTCACCCACTTAGCTGGGCAACGACCTCCGCATCGCTGTTGGCGACTTTGCGAAAATAGCGTATCATACACACAACCGATTCACTGAAATAGCGGCTCTGAGATGATTTTAGAACCGGAGGAACTATGACCAGCATAGCCTACAGACTGACGCACAAGCGGATGCTGGCGATCGACGAAATTGTCGAAGAATGGCCAGTCCAAGACTCGATCGGTCAAAATCTTCAGGAACCTTTCGATGAGATTCCCGATCTCGTCAGGGAAATACACGCGATAGCAGATTTTTTGAAGAAACTCATTCAGGAGCACAATTCGGATGCTCTTCCCTACACAAAACCGGGTGATGCGATTTATTCTCACTCGATCGGGTCGCTCTTGTATGAACATCTTGACATGATCCGGCGAGCGAAATCATCAATCGATCGCATCTCTCGTCTTTTCGCAGACAAGCGACCAGAAGGATGGTCTGATCTGTTGATCCTCGAAGACGAGATGACAAAGACAACAAAAGCCTTTGCCAAGAAATGGATGCTCCCCGACAAGCAGAGAATCGAACGTTCGAAGAAAGAACTTGCAGAAGGTAAGTTCATCACCCTTTGAGGAAAGTCAGTGGGTGAGAAATATCTCGTCCGAATACCTCGACATCTCCATGATCGAATGTTGTCGTGGGATCTCCCAGAAGATGTTCGCAAAACGATGGAAATGCGTTTGCGTGATGACCTTGCATCGGACCCGGTCGTTAAACTGACCCGAGTGAGTTTCTTTGGCGAGAACCTAAATGTCTTTTCGTTCACAATCCCGGAACCGCCACAGGCCAATGAAACCTACATATTCATGTTTCACTTCCTTTACGCTGACGACGAAAAGACCCTCCGTATGATCGACGCCGATTGGCAACCGCCTGATTCCAGTATTGATGATTCCTCGACCCCAGTGATGTAAATGAATCATCATCAGGATCTACTTCTTCTCGACATAACCCTTTCCTGTTTTCTCTGCGATCAATTTCTCCGCTTCTTGGGTTGCCTTGGCGGCATCTGCGAAAGGTTTTGCTTCGTCTGGCCGTCCGTTCCAATTTTTCCCCACCGCGTGGTCAGATTGCAACCATCCGTGAATATTTCCCAGAACTTCGCAGAACCACCTTCGACGAACTCGAAGTAACGCCTGGTAATACTCCCGCTCGATTGCGCGGCGACAGGTGTCGGTGCCGCCAAAGAAACGGCGGTTTTGCCGGCCTTCGTTTCCTTGGCCGGGATCGTGTCGATTTTCGAGGCCGGTGTGAGATCGCTGCGTACGCCGACATAGCTTGGGAAGCACGGCACGCCCGCATCCGAAAGTTCCTGATAGCGGAAAGTGATGAGGCTGCCGACCGCCGGAGGACTGCTGCGTTCCTTATCGCTTAGACCCGTGCCAACGGAGAATTCGATACCGTTTTTGAGGCGAACTTGCAAGGCCCCGACGCGACCCTTGTGTTTGCCCGCGCCAGCAGTGTGACCAATCACCGTGGCTTCGTCATCGTGGAACGTCTTTACTTTCAACAAGGTCGAGGATCGCCCGATTTCGTAAAGCGAGCCGGGTTGTCGGAGCATCAAGCCTTCGCCGCCGAGTGCTTCGACACGGTTCAGTTCTTCACGTAAGTGTTCGAGGCTCTTGCAAAGAATATGAGCATGGGCTTCGACGTATGGCAGTTTTTCGCCGGAAAGGATCTGTGCAATGAATTCAAGCCGGTGCTTCGAAAGGGTCTTTCGAGCAGGGGCATCGAAGACAAGGAATTTCACTTCCTTCCACAAATCGGTCTTGTCCTGCCGGCGGACAATGCTGACGGCGCGTTGAAACTTTTTGCGGCCGATCCACAATTCGCCATCGAGCGGAATGCTGGGAAGGCTTCGACGAACCAATCCGGGGCATGGTAGAGATTGCCTTGGCGGGAAATGAATTGTTTGCCATCCCAGAAGGCGCGGACACCATCGAGTTTTTCGCTCATCCACCAGCCGGCCAGATCGGTTGCAGAGTCCCAGCTTTCGGCCAGTAGCACGGGCGGCCCTCGCTTCATCACCCTCGGCTTTCACCGGCTTTTGCGGCAACGCTCCGCCGATTCGCGCTTCCTCGGCCTCATCGCCGCGCAGTTTGCGGAGATGCTTGCAGGTCGCCGTTCGATAGCGGTAGATTGATTCGCCATGCCGGACAGGTACAGGAATAGACGCCACCAGTGTTTTTAAGGATGTAAGGCTTCTGCGCCGGACCCTTTCATTTCGGTCGATTCGCCATCTTGCAGATCGGGCATGATTCCCCTCCCAAACGTGGTGAAACGATAAGTAGATTCGTTGATTGATTACGACTCCTGCATCAGAACGTAAATGCTGCCTGCGTTCTTGCAGCCGTTCGTTCCGAAGTAGCAAGCAACTCGGATGTCACTTGTAGTTGAGACGAACCGTGAGAGGAAAGGAGAGGCCGTTTCTCACCCAGTTCGCTGGGCAACGACCTCCGCATCGCTGTTGGCGACTTTCCAAACAGCGCAAGCGAATCTTCAGCACTGCTGGCCGTTGTTCAGATAGCCGTGTGCTCGGGAGCTTCCTATGTGCATTCCCTTTTCGTCTGTGAGCCAGTCCAGGAGTGCTTGACACGCTTCTTCTTCTGAAGCTACAGTAACTTCGCCAATCGGCGCAGCATCTTCGTCGTCGCTTTTTTCCCAAAACTCAATCCACCATTGACCATCATTTGTGGACACTTCTACCGATCTTCCGCGATGGCAGGCGAAGAGAAACGGCCCGTCCGCCAAACCACGAATGGAAACCTGGTCAATCGAGTTGCATAGTCGAGTTTCAAGAGATTTCAAATGCGAAATTGATGGCATGTCCTTCATTAGTTTGCCTTGCTCGAAAAGTCGATGAACCGCCCGGGGTTTTTGAAGCAACCTCGGTTTGGCCCTTGTGTCCGAAGATGGCATCGTAGCCCGTCGCGAAATCGGAATCTTCGCTCAGACCGACCCTTTCTGCGCCAGTTTTCTTGCCGAGCGGGCGCAACTCGCCTTCGAAATGCTCCATCCCCACCCGTGCCGTTCTGCGACTGGAAGGCCATCTTGTTCAACTGACCGAACTTGGCAGCGCCTCTTTAGCCAAGAGTGTAAGATCGCAAACTCGCGTCGGGAAGACCGTGACAACTCATCGCTCACAATTAAACGATTCGTCCGTTTACTCCTTTCCTTCTTCTCCTCTTCTTCTTCTCAGGTTCCTTTGGCATTCGAGGAGCGGCGGGTGCAGGCGTGTACTGAAGCAGTTTTGCTCCGGTCGATTTCGCATTCGCCGAAAAGATTCCTTGCAGCGAAATCAGTTTGCCTTTGATGTCGGCATTTGCTTCTTCGGTGTTGGCCATTTCGGTCAACAATCCAATTTGAGGCGGGTTAGCCCGTGCCGCGCAGCTGAATATGCTTGATGAGGGCATCGGCAGCGGCAAGGCGATTCGCGGGTGGATTGTCTTCGCCAACGAGCAGGACGACGCTCGCCAGATCTTGTTGCCCTCCTTGCTCGCGAGCCGGGCAACCGCTTCGATCGCTTGCGGGGCCAGATCCTTCGAGCGCAGCGCTCTTTCGCAAGGCTGCTTCCGCATCAATGAACGGATACCCTTCAAGCTCACCGACCGCCATCTTTCGCAGCCATTCGATGGCTATCTGAGCGTTGGTTCGCTTGGTCGCTTCCAATACCTTCGGATCCTGGAAGTAGACGAAACCATCCAATTCCTCCTTCATCGATTGTTCGGTGAAGACTTCGGGTATGACCTTGACCTGTTTATAGGTCCGGGTCAGAATATTCAGCCTGGCTTCGACGACGGGGTTGTGCACGACCATAGGCGGTAACGGCTCCTGGATGACTTTCCCGGCCTTCGTGAACTGTCCCTCTGTCACCGCCTGCCAGAAAATTCGGGTCAGAAGCTGCACATCGGCAGGCTGGTCGAGTTCCAGCTTGGCGACGAGGTCGGCCAGCTTGGGTGTCAGTACTTTCTGATTGAGGAAGAACACGGCGTTCGGCAAGTTTCGATTTCAGCGCTGCCAGCCGGCTACGACGCTGATCGGGGGCAATCACGAGCCGGGCTTTCACAGCATCCAGTGGAAGTTCGAGATCCCCTTCCGGGGCTGCCAGCAGCGAGTAGTATTGAGCCGATCCAGAACATCGGGTGTTACGGCGATCCCCACAGACTCAACCAATTTCCTCATTCGACTCACGCGATCGTTAAATCGACGAGCAGGGGCATCGCGCAAAGGATTTGGATCGGCCGACTGATGTTGGGCGAAGACGACTTCTTCATGTTCTTGAGCAGCGATCAAAACCGCAAGGCGGGCCAGTAAGGTGATGGGATGGGCCGATGGCGGTTCTTCACCGGAAGCCACGACAATCATCGGGACCGATCCCGTTCGCAAGTCGGCACGTGCCTGTGCCAGAAATTCGGGGAAGAGCGGATAGGGCAAATGGGGATCAACCACCAGAAGCTCATAATCCCCTTTACGCTGCATTCGCTTCACAACATCCCGACCCGTTGTGGCGATTTCCACATCGTAGCCCATTCGACGCAATAGTTCCGCCGTGGCCTGGGAGCGAACACGATCGGGATCGCCAATCATCGCCTTGGGTTTGCTATCCTTCTCTTGCGGCTCCGAGGAAATGGCACCGCTCAATATCTTGACGATCTGCGCTGTGCGATGATGCGTGGGCGGACCCGGCATTCTCAAGAGCGCATCGGCCGCGGCGAATTGAATCCGACGATCGGGATAATCGAGTGCTTTCATTAAAAGTGAGGGCCTTAAAGCCTGCCCCGAACCGGTTGGCGCAGTTCGTTCGGAGGGACGTGCCGATTTGAGTTCCGCACGGTCGGCGATGGCCTGGATCATCACCAGAGCGGTTGGAACCTTGTCGGTGCGAAGTGCGCTTTCCAATAACTCGGTGAGGAGCGAATAGGGAGCAGTTGCGATGATCGCGTTCAGCGCCGTGCTGATCGGGATAGCGGCAGATCGACGCCGGAATGCTGAAAATGTCGCTCAGCGCGAAATTGATAAACAGCCGTTGGGCCTCGTTGTAGTCCGCCTGAATTTCCAAGGCCCACTTAGATAGCGCATCCCATAATATTCTTCCGCATCGGCGATGCTTTTCTCTTCCGTTACCAGTTGCTTTCCGTCCCAGCGCCAGATGGTCATGCGGTCCTTGCTTGGGAATCGGGCTTTGTGTTCGTGGAATCGGCGGGCAGTTTCCGTGAGATTCCATTGCGCGAGGCGCGATCTTTCTCGCGTTCGTTCAACGGGTCTCTACCCAGGAGTCCTTGCAAGAGAACGAGGCGCTTTTTGGCGGATCGATTCCGGATTCTGGGCCAACGGCGCAAGGGTATACCACAACATCGGGATAATGTCGGTATCCCCGCGAAGGCAAGGCAACGAAATCGCGCCGTTTGAGCAGAGAATCGAGCAGATCGCTCTTGAACTTGAAATCCGTCGTGTCGAGGGCAGCAACGATGGGAGGAACGGGCAGAGTTCAAATAGCGGCAGTACCTCGAGGATCGCTGCTTTGAGTTGGGTGTCGGGTGTCGCCTGTGCGATGCCCAGCAGAATGGGAATCGCATCAATGCCGGCACCAATAATTCCTTGACGGCAAAGGTCGATTCTTCAGGAGTCGGCGCTGTGAGATTCTTGGCGAATTTCGTGATTCGGTCGGGATTGCTCAATTCCTTCTTCAAGGCCGTACTGACCAATTCGATCAATTTCTCCACGTCTTCGCGTGCGGCCATATCGCCGGCGCAATCGGGGGCCCGGCGCTCCACGTTTCGGAGTTTTAAGAAAGCAACCAGTCCATCCTTGGCCTCAATGTCGAGCAGATCCTTATCGTTGGGATTGGACTTGAGCAGATTCTTGATGTGGTCCGCGGCGATCTCGTATTTGCCTACCGCAACCTCAAACTGAATGGCTTTCCAGTATTCGGGGGTGTTGGTCGGTTTCTTGTAGAACTCTCGCTCCTGTCCGTGGAGTGCCGTCCAGCCAATTGCCACTGCCGTCAGAACGCCAAAGAAGATTCGACTATTCACCGGATGATTCTCCCGGAGATGATGAATTTACGGATAGGAGAGGCGCAGCGGCTCCCCCGGATTGCGCCACTCTATAGTTTCACCACATTTTATCAGATCTGGCAATCCTCTTCCGCCGCGATCAGGTCGGCATAGGTTTCGCGGCGACGGATCAGGCGGTGTTTATCGCCTGTAACGAGGACTTCGGCGGCCCGCAGCCGGCTGTTGTAATTGGAACTCATCGCCATGCCGTAGGCGCCGGCGCTGAAGACCGCCAGCAAATCGCCCCGCTTCAGACGGGGCAGCGGGCGGTCCTTGGCCAGAAAGTCGCCCGACTCGCAGACCGGTCCGACGACGTTCTGCTCGCAAGGTGTTCGGCATCTCGGTCTCATAATCGTCCGGCGGAGCCGGCGAACCCGCGACCGGCGCGACCGGCCAGATGCGATGGAACGAATCGTAGAGCGTCGGCCGGATCAGATCGTTCATCGCGGCATCTTGGATGATGTAATGCTTGCCGCCGGATTCCTTGGTGAAGATGACCCGGCTGACGCAGAATGCCCGGCATTGCCGACGATGAACCGCCCCGGTTCCAGAACGAGCTTGCACCCGGCCTGTTTGACGGCCGGCACGATCACTTCGGCGAAAGCGCTGGCCGGGCAGCGCTTCCTGCTTGCGGTAGTGGATGCCGAAGCCGCCGCCCATGTTCAGATATTCGATCGGGTGTCCCTGCTTGCGCAGGGCGTCGATCAGCTTCAGGCCCTTCTCGATGCCCTGCCGGTACGGTTCGGCCGACAGGATCGGCGAGCCGAGGTGCATGTGCAAGCCCTGAACTGCGCAGATGCGGATGGCCGACCACACCTTGGGCGACTTCGAGGATCGTGTCGATGTCGAGGCCGAACTTGACGCCTTTGACGCGAGGTATCGGTCTTGGCGTGCGTCTTGGGCGGCAGGTCGGGATTGACCCGCAAGGCGACGGAGGCGACCTTGCCCATGCGCTCGGCGACTTCGCCGAGTAGCATGCAGTTCGGCGTCGCTCTCGACGTTGAACATCAAGACGCCGCTGTTCAAGGCCATAGCGCATCTCTTCGTCGGTCTTGCCGACGCCGGCGAAGACGATCTTGCTCGCCCGGGCAGCCCGCGTTCAAGGCGCGATAAAGTTCGCCGCCGGAGGTGACGTCGCACGCCGGAGCCGTTCTGGACCATCAGGCGGGCAGATGTGGATATTGCCGTTGGTCTTGATGCTGTAGCAGATCAGCGGATGCGGCCGGCGCGAAGGCAGTCTGCAACTGTTTCAGATGATGCAGCAGCGTCGCCTGGCTATAGACGAACAGCGGCGTGCCGTACTTCTCCGCCAGTTCGGCGACGGGGATTTCTTCGCAGTGGAGAATGCGATTGCGGTAGTTGAAATGGTCCATGATTCTTTGATATTGAGTGAGTGCAGGAACGGACGCTTGAAGGTATGATACCGATGGTTGAAGCGAAGAGAACCATTCGTCGAGCAATCCCCTTGGCCGACACGGGTGTGGCAAAATTTCCTGGCGCATTTTGAGTAGTTTGGTCAAGATAGGTAAAAGGTGTGTTGAGCGGAAGGAATTGAGCACCATGACCAGGATCCTATCATGCAGCCAGAACCGAAGTTTTCCCGCGAAGCGTACATTGAATCAATGCGACAACGGGTCGAAGAAATCCTTGGAAAGGTGGCGGATGCAGTCAACGACGCGACGCCAGGCCACATCATTTCGGGAAGTGAGGAGCAGGTTCGCGACCTGTTCGCAAAGCTGAGATGTGAGGCATTCGAGCGGGCGGCCCAGATGCGAATCGATGCGGCGGAAGCCGCTTTTCCCCCCTCCGAAGGACCCGAAGACCGGAAAGAACAAGCGCAATAAAGGACGGCAGGAGTACACCGTTCTGACGATCAACGGCCGCATCCGACTCTGGCGGCGGCGCTGGCATTCGCCGGACGAAGGCACGACGACGCCGCTGGACGCTTGGGTCGATCAGCCGAAGCAACCATCAGCCTGGGCGTGCGCGAGATGGCCTGTCGGCTCAACGGCGATGGCAAGAACTTCGACAAGGCGGCCGACAACCTGGCTCGTACGGCTCAGGTGCAGATCAGCGGCGAAACATTCCGGTGCTCGTGGAGACCGAGGGCGGCAGGTGCTGCAAGCGCAGAAGGCGGGACAAGTTGCCGGTCAATTGGTCGGCGAGCGATTGCAAAACGGAGAGCGGCCGGCACGCGGATTTACTTCGGCAGCGATGGGGTGATGGTGCCGCTGGTGACCGACGTGGAGAAGAAGAAACGGCGCCAGAAGATCAAGGCGAAGCGTCGGCGTCGCGGCAAGAAGGCAAAGCCGCTGCCGCCTCGAAAAGTCGGCACGGACCAGAAATACAAGGAGTTCAAGATCGTAGCCTTCTACGACGAAACGCAGGAGCATCGCTTGGTGGCGGGGACCAAAGGCGACTGCCAAGTAGCGGGACGCCTGATGCGTCGGGAAGCGGCCGCATCCATTTGGATGTGGCGGACGAGAAGATCGGCAACGTCGATGGCTCGCCGTGGATCCGCAATCAAGTCGAGCGACAGAGTCTGCCTCTGGATGCGCTGGGTCTGGATTTCTATCACCTGGCGAGCGCGTTCACAAAGCGCGGCGGGAAATCTACGGTGATGAGGACGAAACGGGCAAAGAAATGGGCCGGTGGACCTGCTCCATTCGTTCAAGCACGAAGGCTACAAGCCTGCTTGGGAGTTGCTCCTGACAATGGCGCGTGGCCTCAAACGAGGCCAGCGGCGAGCCGACGAGTTGCTCTTTTACGTGAGCGAGCGGTCGGACATGATCCGCTATCCCGAATTCATCGCCAAGGGGTGGCAGATTGGCAGCGGCCCAACGGAAGCGACCTGCAAAACACTGACGGAACGTGTGAAAGGCCCAGGAATGCGCTGGGATCCGCCGAACGCCGAGGCCATCATGGGGATCGAATCGCTTTCACAGAGTGACCAATGGAAGGTCTACTGGGAAAGTCATTTGCCCTCAAAGGGTTAGGTATGCCAGGAAATTTTGCCACACCCGGCCGACACCGATTTACACTGGAATGAGTTTCATGGTTGCTTTGCGATCGTATAGCGATGTCCTTGGCCAATCATGCAAACGACATCGCCGGGGCGATCGACGACCACGGCAAAGAGGTTCATGATGTCGCGGCCGAGTACGCACATGTCGAGGGCGTCGGCCTGAGTGAAGCCGGCGAAGAATCCTTGGAAGGCAATGGTGGCTCCGCCGCCGAGCGGCAAACGAATGTGCGTGGCAACGGCGACCGTGGAAGCTGCGCCGCCCACACCGCCAAGTTGATGAGGAGCTGGCAGGTGCGGAAGGGCCAACGTCGCCAAGACTGCTGCGGTAAAAACCGTTCTGTCCGCACCCACATCCACGAGCAACTCCACGGGTAGCCACGAACCGTCCGCGCCAAGTACTTCACCTTCGATCACCGGACGAATGATACCGTCATCACACAGCGTCCAAAACCCAGGAATGAGCATAGATTCGCTCCATCCTTTCACGCGGGATACATCGAAGCAACAGGCCATCATCTTCCGGATGAGCCTTGCGCGCCATCGCCACAACCTCCGGTGCCGTGTCGGCCACGAACAGTTCTTGGCCCGCAACGCAGATACACTTGCCGCGATGCTGCAGCGTACACCTGTGGAACATGAGCTTGCAGCCAATCGGAGTTTTTACGGACCCGTTCACGTTGCGCTTTGATTTTGGCAATTTCATCCGGGTCGGTTACTTCGACCATCACCAGCGGCAGAGATTTTGCCTGGATCATGAGCATTCCCTCCCTTTCGCTCCATTATAGTGCGTGAAGGTGCGATCCTGACCACATCTAACCGAATATTTGGCCAGAGCGAATATTCGGCTATCCCCGCAACCTTGTTCGTGGTTCTACCGGACGGTTGACAAGCATTTTGTTTCTAAACGAGAGCAAAAGCGGTCACGGTAGTTTCTGATTATTGCAACCGATCTCGCCATTCCTTCAATTGCCGATCGACTTCCGCAGGTGCCGTGGAGCCGTAACTCCGAAATGCATGGAGTGCCTTGTGGACACCCAGCACTTCATAGACCGCTCGGCCATAGCCGGGACATACCGCTTCAAACCGATCGACGGGCAGTTCCAGTAGCCGGCACCGTCTCTGCTCGCATTCGCGTACCAATAGGCCGACCGCTTCATGTGCGGTTCGCATCGGCACTCCGCGAGCGATGAGACCATTCCATCAAAGTCGTCGCATCCAGGAAGCCGTCTTCGAGGCGATCCGCGATCACTTCTCGTCGCAGCCTCGATTCTTTCACCAGCGGAGCCGCCACTTCCAAAGTGCTCGCGACCGTGTCGTGCGAATCGAACAGGGCGGGCTTGTCTTCTTGCAAGTCGCGGTTGTAGGCCATCGGCAGCCCTTTGAGCAGAATCAACAGTTTTGCAGGTTGGCGATCACGCGGGCGGTCTTGCCGCGCGTCAGTTCCAGCACGTCCGGGTTCTTCTTGTGCGGCATGATGCTCGAACCGGTGCAGAACGAATCGGGCAACTCGAATGAAGTTGAACTCCGTCGTGCTCCAGAGAATCCACTCCTCGGCCCAGGTGCTCAAATGCATCGCGATCAGCGATAGGCAGAAAGAGAACTCCACCACGAAATCGCGGTCGCTGGAAACATCCAGGCTGTTGCGGGCGACGGCGTCGAAGCCGAGTTGTCGGGCCACGCTGTGTCGATCGATGGGCAGAGAAGTGCCGGCCAGTGCCGCTGCGCCGAGCGGCAACATGTTGACCCGTTTCCGGCAGTCCGGCAGCCGATCGCGATCGCGCTGAAACTTCTCGACATAAGCCAGGAAGTAATGCGCCGCCAGCACGGGCTGGGCACGCTGCATATGCGTGTAACCGGGGATGACGACATCTTGTTCTCGTTCGGCGAAGTCGAGAAAGGATCGCTGCAATTCGAGAAGTCGAATATCGAAGGCATCGATCGCATCGCGCATCCAGAGTTTCAAATCGGTGACGACCTGATCGTTGCGGCTCCGCGCCGTGTGCAGCTTGCGGCCAACATCGCCGAGCCGCTCGATCAACGCGGACTCGATGTGCGTGTGGATGTCTTCCAGATCGAACGAAAACGGGATTTTTCCATTTTCGATGTCCGTTCCAATAGTTGTCGAGGGTAGTAGCGATCAGCTCGGCCTCCTCACCTGTCAAAAGGCCGACTTCGGCAAGCATCCGGGCGTGGGCGATACTGGCGAGTAATGTCGTGGCGATAGAGCCGTTGATCGAAACTGATTGATTCGGTGAATGCTTCCACTCGTTGGTCGGTGGTACCGGAGAACCGGCCACCCCAAGTTTTCTGGCTCATTGACGATCCACGGAAAGGAACGAAAAGGAAAGCGGATGTTGTAGCGATGCGAGTTGAAATGGAAATGCAAAGTTGGGCGTAGAAGCACCCGGGGACGCAGCCATATTCTGTGTAGAGGCCATTTTCTGTTACAATTCCGTTGCAAACTCGTTACAAAGGCACAAGTCATTTGCCCGTAGGAAGATGCGAGCCCGGCGGGTTTTTCGTCCTCGTACTCATACTCTTAGTCTTAGTCTTAATCGGATTAAGACTAAGAGTACGAGTATGATGGCCGGCCTCTGATGACGTGGGCCATTCAGCGGGGCAGCACTTCGAGCTTAACGGCTCTCACTTCAGATGTTCGATGTCTCCCTCAACATTACACTTCCACGAGTTTTTCCTTTAACGGGTTCAAGGGCAACGAGACGAGAAACCGGGTTCCGACCCCCAGTTTGCTTTCGACCTTTATGCTGCCGCCGTGAGCTTCAATTAAAGCCTGACAAATGCTCAATCCTAACCCGCTGCCGGAGCGTTTGGACTGTTCGGGCAATTGCCGAACGCGATAAAAGCGTTCAAAAATATGGGGCAGATGTTTTGGCTCAATACCCGATCCGGTATCCACCACGGCCAACTGCGCTTGCCGGGTTATCGGATCGCTCGTAACCAAGATCTTTACACTGCCGCCCCTCGCAAATTTCAAGGCATTGTCGATCAGATTCAGGACTACTTGCCGCAAATGTCCGGAATCGCCGCAGACCCAGACTTCATCGAGTTGCGCGGCTCTGAGTTCCACTCCCTGAGTTTCGGCCACTCCCTGAAACATATCGATCGCCTTTCGGACGATGCTGTCGAGTCGAACCGGATCGTTCGTCCGTTCCAGCCGTCCCGCATCACACTCGGAAAGCAAGAGCAACTGTTGCACGAGATTTCCCAGATGGGAACATTCATCCACGATCGATTCGAGGAGTTCGCGATATTCCTCGGGGCTTCGATCCTGATTCAGAGCAACCTCGGTCGAACTGCGGATGGCAGCGAGCGGGGATCGCAGTTCGTGGGCGACATTTGCCAAAAGGTGGTGGTGATGGGCAAGATAATCGGCAATGCGATTGAGAAAGCCGTTGATCGTGGTGGAAAGCTGATCGATTTCATCGCCGGTATTGCGAATGGGTAGTCGTTCCTCCAGCTTTCGAGGCCGTAGATTCGCGGTGGTCTGGATGATTCGAGTAAGGGGACGAATCGCGTGCCCGGCGAGCCAGTATCCTCCGAGGGGTGCAACGATCAGGAGAGATCCCCCCATGATCAACAGCAATTCGGTGAGACGATTGACATCTTGCCGAATGGCATCCGTGGTGGCACCCACCTGAATCAGGAAGGATTGCCCCGTTCCGGTTGTGTGCCGGCGCTCAACCATACGAAATGAATCGATCGTGATGGCGTCGTTGGTGGCAACAGGTTCGGCCGGAAACTCGATGTCGGGAAGTGAATGGGTGGCGTATGCCAGGTTCCCATCGGAGTCCAACACGCGGGCAAACCACTTGCGGGCAGCATGGCTATTCGCCTGGCGGTTAAGTGCTTTGAGCGAGGGATCGTCCACCTGCACGTACAGATCGACCATATCCCCTACTTCGTTGGCATCCTCCTCAAGGAGGCGATCTTCTTCTTGAAGCAGCAAATAGAACGATCCCTGGCGCAATCCGATCAAAAGAGTGGCTGTGAACAGAATAATGGTAAGGGTATTCCAGGCCGTGAGTCGAGTGCGAAGACGCGCAAACCACCTGCTTTTTCGCGGCAGAACGGAAACGGAATCTGTCGAAGACATGTCAGGGGGAGCGGAAGACATAACCACGCCCTCGGACGGTGTGAATGATGGAACTGGCACCGGCCTTATCCAATTTGCCGCGCAAGCGGTTGATATGCACCTCGATCACGTTCGTCTCACCTTCCCAGTCGGCTTCCCAGAGATGCTCGCACAGCATCTTGCGAGTAACGACTTGGCCACCGTGCCGAATGAGGAATTCGAGCAAGCTAAACTCAGTGGGCGTTAGATCGATTTCCGTTTCACCGAACTGCACGCGTCGAGTGGTGAGATCGAGCGCCAGCCCGCCGGCCTCTACGATGGGCGCGGGGCGATCCGTGGCCCGGCGGCGGATGGCCTCGACGCGCGCACTGAGTTCGGTGAAGGCAAAGGGTTTGACGAGATAATCGTCGGCCCCTGCCCGCAAGCCCTCAACGCGCTCCTCCACGGTTCCGAGAGCTGTAAGCAGGATGACCGGCGTTCGGTTACCTTCGCTTCGCAAAGTCCGCAGCATATCCAGGCCGGAAAGAACCGGCAACATGATATCGAGGACAATGACATCGAAGGGATCGCCGCGGGCAGCGTCCAAACCTGCGTTGCCATCGCGCAGCCACCGGCATTCGTGCTTTTCCTCAGCGAATCCCTGAGCAAGCGCTTTGCCGATCACGGGATCATCTTCGACGATAAGTAGGTGCATAAGTAGTGGTCAGTGGTCAGTGGTCAGTGGTCAGTGGTCAGTGGTCAGTAAATGCAAAGACCTTCGGGTCTTTCGTATTCGGCATTTACTGACCACTGAACACTGATCACTACTTAAGTCCCAAATCTTTCAACTGTCGGCATCCACGGGGGCCGGGGCACCGGTCATCAGGTCGCGCGCCTTCTGGTTCTTCGGGAAGGCGATGACGTCGCGGATGTTCGTCGTGCCGGCCAGCATCATCGCCCAGCGGTCGAGGCCCAGGGCGATGCCGCCGTGCGGCGGGGCGCCGAACTTCAGCGCGTCGAGCAGGAAGCCGAAGCGCTGCCGGGCCTGCTCCGGCGTCATGCCCAGCACGCTGAACATGCGCGACTGCACCTCCGGATTGTGGATACGAATGCTGCCGCCGCCGCACTCGTAGCCGTTGATGACCAGGTCGTACGCCTTGGCCTGCACCTTGCCGGGGTCGCTTTCCAGGTACGGCAGATCCTCGTCGCAGCGGCGCCGTGAACGGATGATGGTTGGCGACCCAGCGTTTCTCCTCGTCGTCCCAGATGAACGACGGGAAATCGAGCACCCAGGCGATCTTGAAATCGCTCGCAGCTGGCTTGCGTCTTCGGCGTTCGACCAGTTCTGTACAGCTTCAGATGCTCGCCAGATGCGTGCGCAGTGCGCCGAGCGCCTGGCAGACCACGTCTTCCTTGTCGGCGACGAACAGCAGCAGGTCGCCGGCTTCGGCATTCAGACGCTTGCCGCAGGCCTTGCTGCACTGCGGCCGGCAGGAACTTCTCGATCGGCGACGGTGAACTTGTCGGCCTCGACCTTGATCCAGGCCAGCCCCTTGGCGCCGTAGCGGCTGACGAACTCGGTCCAGCTCGTCCAGGTCCTTGCGCGAGAACTTGTCCGCCGGCCCTCTTGGCGTTGAGGCCCGCACCTTGCCGCCGGCCGCGACCACGTCCTGAAACACCTTGAATTCCGTCTGGGCCGCCAGGTCGCTGCAGTCGACGATCTCCAGGCCGTAGCGCAGGTCGGGCTTGTCGCTGCCGTACTTGAGCATGGCGTCGGCGTACTGAGCCGCGGCAGCGGCAGCGGGATCTCGACGCCGAGGCACGCTCTGAAAGACTCCGCGGTCAGCCCCTCGATGACGGCGAAGATGTCGTCCATCTCGACGAACGACATTTCCAGGTCGAGCTGGGTGAACTCCGGCTGGCGGTCGGCACGCAGGTCCTCGTCGCGCAGGCAGCGGGCGATCTGGAAGTACTTGTCGTAGCCGGCCACCATCAGGAGTTGCTTGTAGAGCTGCGGCGACTGCGGCAGCGCGTACCATTGCACCGTGCAAGACCCGGCTCGGCACCAGGTAGTCGCGGGCCCCTTCCGGCGTGCTCCGGCCCAGCAGCGGCGTCTCGAGTTCGAGGAAGCCGTGCTCGTCGAGATAGTCGCGAATGACCTTGTTCAGCCTGATGCCGGGTAATGAGCGTCTTGCTGCAGCGTCGGCGGCGCAGGTCGAGAAAGCGATATTGCAGCCGCAGGTCTTCGTTGGCCAGCTCGTTGCCGAACTCGGTGACCTCGAAGGGCGGCGTCGGACAGCGGTTCAGGATCTGTACCTTTTCGGCCTTGACCTCGATGTTTCCGGTGGCAAGTTTCGCGTTTGTCTTTCCCTTCGAGCCGTGCAGAACCTTGCCCCGAGCAGACAGGACAAATTCTCGACCAATCTGTTTGCCGAGGGCGACAATGGCGGGGTCGTCGGCTTCGAGAACGACCTGAGTGAAGCCGTAGCGATCGCGAAGATCGACGAACATCTGATCGTTATAGCGCGGAAGGTATTGACCCAGCCGTTGAGCACGACGGTTTGGCCGATGTGAGTGTCGCGCAATTCGCCGCAGGTATGTGTCCGCTGCCATTCCGCCATTGACTTGACCCCTTCGACGCAAAAAGTGAATCGTTGGACTGAGGTAAGTATATCGATTCTTGCCTCTTGAGAATGGGACATGCACAAAGCGAAAGGAGTTCGCGGCGTTTCGTGCAGCAAGTGTTGCCCAAAGCGATTAAATAGGGCGAACGGTAAATTCACACCCGAATTGAAGCGTCCGGATTCCGGGGATGAGGTTCCCGACGGTCGCCAGGGTACTCAATTTTTTTGGATCGTCGTAAGCCCAAATGAGAGTGTGCGAATCGAGCAGGACTCTCATTCCATGTACTCCTTGAAATCCTCGAGCGGGGCGTCAAAATCAGGGGCCATGTAGAGTACTGTTCCCTTGCCGCGTCCGAGTATCGGAGTGGCGTTGGGCAACTGACCAGTTAGTCGAGCAACCGGCTGCCCATTGCGTGTGATGATCACTTCATCGCCACTTTTAAGTTCGTCGAGCAATTCGGGAAGTCGAGTCTGAACTTCTTCCATCGTCGCGGTTTGCATGATTGAACTCCTTCTCCTTAACACTACAGCGCGAGTTGAAGATTGTCGGTCACACTATTGAAAAGCAAGACCTTTTCTTTCTTCCTGACACCGGAAGAGTGGAGGGATGGCAGCCTTTACTTTTGGAACTTAGGGACGGCGATTATTCGGATTACCTCGCCAGCGATCTCGGTTGCCGGTTATGCTCCGAGCGATTGCGGGACATTCTCCAGTGCTGTGCATCCGCCTCGGATGTCCTGGAGTGGCTTGAAGTAGTGGTGAGGAAGCGGGACCAGGAGCGGCGGTTCTTAGATTCCATCGATCATTCGCTTTTTCTCCGGTTTTTCTTTTTGAAGTACTTCGTGTGGATTGTTGTCACGCCCGTCTTTGCGTTTGTTATTTGATATGTACCTGGCTCGCTTTTGGACCGTCAAGAAGATAATCAACATTGCGTAGACTATTTCTAAGCCGTTGCCTAACTTCTTGACATCCGTTCTCCCACGCTCACAATGAGCGCGTGATGTTTCCCGATTCCTCTCCCTTTTTTCGGAGCTGCAACACATGGCTACCGCTACTGCTTCCGCCGCCAAAAAGCGAAAAATCCAGCCTCCCAAGGTCGAAAAACAAAAGATGTTGATCGGTGGGAAATGGGTCAATTCCGTCTCCGGCAAGACTTTTCCTACACTCAATCCCTCGACCGGCAAGGTGATTTGCGAAGTCGCCGAAGGCGACAAGGCCGATATCGATCTGGCAGTCAAAGCCGCTCGAAAAGCCCTGGAGTCAGGCCCCTGGTCGAAAATGAGCGCTGCCGAGCGTGGCCGGCTGCTCTACAGACTCGCCGATGCTGTCGAGCGCATACGGAAGAACTGGCTCGGCTGGAATCGCTCGATAACGGCAAACCGTTACGCGACGCTCTCGCTGCCGACCTGCCGCTGGCGATCAAGTGCTATCGCTATTACGCGGGCTGGGCCGACAAGAATCACGGCAAGACGATCCCCATCGAAGGAAATTACTTCTGCTATACCGAGCACGAGCCGGTTGGGGTGATTGGCCAGATCATCCCCTGGAATTTCCCGATTCTCATGCAGGCCTGGAAGTGGGGGCCGGCGCTGGCATCGGCAATACGCTCGTATTGAAGCCGGCCGAACAAACTCCTTTGACCGCTCTGCGGGTCGCGCAGTTAGCACTGGAAGTGGGCTTTCCGGAAGGGGTGATCAATGTGCGTTCCCGGTTACGGCCCAACGGCGGGCGCTGCTATCTCCGGACACATGGACGTCGATAAAGTGGCGTTTACCGGGGAAACTCGAACCGGACAGATTATCATGGAGGCCGCAGCGAAGAGCAATTTAAAGCGCGTCAGCCTGGAACTCGGCGGCAAGTCGCCGAATGTCGTCTTCGCCGATGCCGATCTCGATGCAGCGGTCGAAGGCGCGCTACTTCGGCCTCTTCTTCAACCAGGGGCAATGCTGCTGTGCAGGCAGCAGACTATTCGTGGAAGAAAAGATTCACGATGCATTCGTCGAGAAACTCGTCCATAAGGCGAAGAACCAGAAAGTCGGCGACCCGTTCGAGATGGATACTGCACAGGGGCCTCAAGTGTCCCAGGAACAGTGCGATCGTATCCTTGGCTATATCGATTCGGGTCGAAAAGAAGGCGCGAAACTTTTGGTTGGCGGCGAGCGCTGCGGCGAACGTGGCTATTTCGTCCAGCCGACCGTTTTCGATGGTGTCAAAGACGAGATGAAAATCGCCCAGGAAGAGATCTTCGGCCCGGTCATGAGCGTGTTGCAGCTTCAAGGACGTCGATGAAGTCATTGCGCGCGGCAATCGCTCAAGCTTCGGGCTGGCCGCTGCCGTATGGACGCGCGACATCAAAAAGGCGATGAAGATCAGCAACTCGTTGCGAGCAGGAACGATCTGGGTGAACTGCTACGACGTGTTCGATGCCGGAGCACCATTCGGCGGGTTCAAGATGTCGGGGATCGGGCGCGAGTTGGGAGAGTATGCTCTTGAACTCTACACGGAAGTGAAATCGGTGATCGTGGCGACGGATTGAGCACCCTGCATCTGGTTCTACTGTGTCCGATGCCGGCGCAATGTCCCCGTTTCCGCAACACGCGATCCGGCCCTCTCACCGGACCTGTCGCCACATTGATGGGCCATGAGGGGCTCGTCACGACGTTGGGTATGTAAACCCGCCGGATTGCTTGAGGCTTATAGGTCTCCTCGCGAAAGACTGGGATAGCTTCTCCAGGTTTGTTTCCAGGTCGTCGCCAAAGGCTTCGACGGTGATGTGATCGACCCCGGTCGCTCCCTGGTTCGCTTGGACTTTTCCAAAACTCGAATTCAGGTTTCTCACCGCATATACCTTATCGATCAATCGGAACCATTTGTCCCCTTTCACGCCTTGTTCTAGCAGGCTCGCCAAGATCCACTGCCGAATCGAGTTCACTTGCGTTACGGACGGGTCGTTCGTCTCCGGTTGCTCCCTACCCCGCCTTACGGCGACGCAGTTACCTTTGACTACGAGATTACAAACCTCCTCTCGACGGGGACTTCCACCCCGCTGTATCATCTACCTCACAGGCGCACTAGCACAACCGGGAAGGCTGTGCTACGTTCCGAAGTCAGTGGCTGATTCCGATAAAGGAAAGCGCTCTGGTGGTGGTAGCCCAAAGCCGCGGAGCGGCAAGAGAAGACTTTCGCCGCGGAGCGGCAAACGATGGGAAATCGCGCCCGCGTCCCGCACCCCGAGAGGTACTCATGTCCCTGAATGTTGAACATCTCGATAAAGATTATCCGACTCGTTCGGGGCCATTGGTTGTGTTGCACGATTTCAACCTCGTGCTTCACGCGCGGTGAAGCGCTCGCCATCATGGGACCATCCGGATCGGGAAAGAGTACTCTCTTACACATTCTCGGCACACTCGATCATCCGACGCGCGGAAGCGTTAAACTCGATAATGTCAACCCATTTACCCTGCCTGAACCTCAGCTTGCAGCATTTCGCAATCGTCGGATTGGTTTTGTCTTTCAGGATCATCACCTTCTGCCTCAATGTAATGTGTTGGAAAACGTCCTCATCCCCACTCTCGTGAATCCGGACGTGAAGCCGGATGAGATCGAGAAATATGCCCGCGACCTCTTGAACCGGGTTGGCCTGAGTCATCGCCTTACTCATTTGCCCGCAGAGCTTTCCGGCGGCGAGCGTCAGCGCGTCGCAGTAGCACGATCCCTCATCCTGAAGCCGACTCTTGTGCTCGCCGATGAGCCGACCGGCAATCTCGATCGTAAGACGGCACAGGGCGTGGGCGAATTGTTGCTGGAACTGCACAAACAAGAGCAGACCATTCTCGTCGCTGTCACGCATAGCCCGGAACTGGCGAAGCTGTTTCCGAAGATGATGGAGATGGGTGGATAATCGCACCCCGCTTCCCGCTTCCCGCATCCCGCTTCCCTTGATATAGTATGTGAATAAATATTCCCAGTTGGGCGTCCAATGGTTGGTTCTCTCCCGCCTTATACGTCTCCCTTTTGCTTCGGGGTCTTTCATGCATTGCGTCCGATTACTTTCGCTCTTTGGCGGTTTGCTTTTCGTCGGTGTTGGTACGGGTGCAGATTGGCCGCAATGGGGCGGTCCCGACCGGGACGGCAAATCCAAGGAAACCGGGTTGCTCAAAAAGTGGCCCAAAGAAGGTCCAAAGGTTCTTTGGACCTATGGAGAAACAGGCGTCGGCTACAGCAGCCCTGCCATCGTCGGCGATCGGCTCTATATTTTTGGTGCAGAAGACCCGGATAAGGGCGAGCGTGAATTCGTCCTGTGTATCAACGCCAAGGATGGCAAGCAAGTCTGGAAAAAAGTCATCGCTCCGCCGCCGGGAAAATTCGACTTTCAGGACTACAGTCGAGGCAACGGCCCACGCAGTTCCCCGGTTGTGGATGGGAAGAACCTCTACTTCCTGGGTTCCAAGGGCGATTTGGCTTGTCTCGAAACCGGAGACGGCAAAATCGTCTGGCAAAAGCATCTCGTCAAGGATTTCGGCGGCGGTATCCCCAGATGGGGGTATTCCGAGTCGGTGTTGATCGATGGCGATAATCTCATCTGCACGCCCGGCGGCAAAAAGGGTTGCCTGGCGACCCTGAAAAAGTCGGACGGCGAAGTGGTGTGGCGCAGCACCGACGTGGACGACGGAGCCCATTATGCCTCCATCCAAATCAACAATTTCGGCGTGAAACACTACGTCCAAATGAGTAACAAAGGCGTGTTCGGGGTCAAGGCCGCCGACGGCAAATTGCTGTGGCGCAGCAAGGCTGGCGGCAACAATGTCGCGGTGATTCCCACACCAATCATCGACGACAAATATGTCTTCGCCACTTCGGGCTACGGCTCCGGGTGCGGCCTGGTTGAACTGACTGCCAAGGGCGACAGCGTGACCGCAAAGGATGTCTACTTGACCAAGACGATGGTGAACCATCACGGCGGGGTGATTCGGGTCGGCGATTACGTTTATGGCCACAGCGATAAGGGCGGCTGGATGTGCTTGAATTTCAAGAAAGACGGCGAGGAGCCGGTCTGGAAAAACAGCAAATTCGGCAAGGGCAGCATTCTCTACGCGGACGGCCATTTTTACTGTTACTCCGAAGGATCGGGCACCCTGGTTATGATCGAGGCAAACCCGAAGGCATGGGTCGAGGTGGGCCGAATGGAGTTGCCCAAGAAAAGCAGCTTCAAGCCGCGAAAGGGCGCGATTTGGACACATCCGGTCATCGCTAACGGCAAACTCTATCTTCGCGATCACGAGTTGCTGATGTGCTTCGATCTGACGGGAATCCAATAGCATCAAAAAACGCAATCTAACCAAAGAGTCACAAAGGACACAGAGAAGACAAAATCAGCATATCTTTTGATGACTCTGTGTTGATCTTTAGCGGATTATTGTCTTTTCTGTGTCCTCTGTGACTCTGTGGTTAGGTCGATTTTTTTTGGAAGAAGGGAGTTTCGATCCGTTGGCCGAGTCGATGGCTCGCTTCCGGGATTTGCTTGCGGAGGTTTGGCCTCGGAATCGGTTCTATGCGCGAAAGTATGCTGGGCTTTCGATTCAGACTGAAGCGTTTCAATCGATTGCCGATCTGGCCCAGTTGCCGTTTACCACAAAAGTTGAGTTGGTCACCGATCAACGAGAGCATTCGCCCTACGGAGAGATTTTGACCTATCCGCTGGAACGATACGCCCGGCTGCATCAGACATCGGGTACTACTTCCGGCAAGCCGTTACGCTGGCTGGATACAGCCGAAAGTTGGGAGTGGTTGCTCGACTGCTGGCGGATCAGCTTCCCCATCATGGGGCTAACGAGCCGGGATGTCTTCTTTTTTCCCTTCTCGTTTGGTCCGTTTCTGGGATTTTGGACAGCGTTCGAGGCCGCGAGTCGTGCGGGATTTCTCTGCATCCCTGGCGGCGGAATGAGCAGCACGGCCCGACTCCGATTCCTGATGGAGCACAACGCCACCGTGGTTTGCTGTACGCCAACCTACGCGCTTCATCTGGCCGAGTTGGCGGCCCAGGAGGAAATCGACCTCGCCGGTTCTGCGGTTCGTGCAGTGATCGTTGCCGGAGAACCGGGCGGCTGCATTCCTGCGACGAGGCGAAGGATCGAGACCGTCTGGCGGCGCGCGTCTTCGACCATTACGGCATGACGGAACTTGGCCCTGTCGCCATCGAAACCGTAGAAACACCGAGTAGCCTCGTTGCTTTGGAAACACAGTATATTGTGGAAGTAATTGATCCGGATGGTCGTACTCCGGCACCGGATGGGCAAGTCGGAGAGTTGGTGTTGACGAATCTGGGCCGGGCCGGCTGCCCGTTGATCCGGTATCGCACCGGCGACTTGGTTCGAATCCGAAAGACAGGCTCATCGACACTCTTCGACGGAGGAATTTTGGGGCGAACCGATGACATGATTCACCTTCGAGGTAATAACCTATACCCTGGGTCCATCGAAGCGGTCATTCGCCGGTTCCCGGACGTTGCGGAGTTTCGCATCGTCATCGATCAGTCGGAGGCCCTGGCCGACCTGCATATCGAGGTTGAGCCAATTCCGAATGCGGAGGGGTCAAGCCTGGCGGATGCCGTCGGTCGGGCGATCCGCGATGAATTGTTATTTCGGGTCGAGGTAGTGCATGTTCCCGCGGGAACACTGCCCCGCTACGAGATGAAAGCCCGCAGAATTGTGAGAAAAATGGATTAACCACAACATCGGAATTACCCACGAACGGAAAGGAAAACGAGCAAGCGCTAATCCCCTCTCCCCTGTACTCAGGGGAGAGGGTTAGGGTGAGGGGTTAGACCTTCACACTTCCCAGACGCGTCTTTGATGGTGGGAGGCTTTTCCCCTCACCCCAACCCTCTCCCCTGAGTACAGGGGAGAGGGGGAAAGACTCGACGCTTCGCTCAAGTCTTTGGTTTTCGTTTTAATACGACCACCGCGAGCAAAAGAGGAGTTTCAATAATGCATCTCGATTGTTGCCGGCCGAGAATTCCCGCTCTGGGGATCATTGGCATTTTCATCGCGTTTTTCGCGGGCAAAATTGCCTCCGCCGAAGATTGGACACACTGGCGTGGTCCGTATCAAACCGGTTTCTCACCGGACAAGGGTCTTCCCGATGATTGGGATCCGCGCGTCGTCGGGAAAAATAACCTGATCTGGAAAGCTCCCTACGGTTGCCGATCCACGCCCGTAATAATGGGCGACAAGCTCTTCATCATCGGTGCCGATAACGATCCCTTGAACGTACCGACCCCCGGCAAAAGGCCATTGTCGGCGAGCGCGTTGTCTGCCTGAACGCCAACACCGGCAAACTCGTTTGGGAGCAGCCTTTCAATGTGTTCCATTGCGATATAGTGACGAATCGGCTGGGCTGGGCTCCCCTCGCCGGTGATCCCAAAACCAATCGGGTTTACGCGCACTCCACAGCAGGCTTTCTTTTCTGCTTCGACGGCGCAACCGGCAAGATTCTCTGGCACCATCAGTTGACTGAAGAATTCGGTCGAGTCACCGGTTATGGCGGTCGAATTAGTGGTCCGCTCTTCGATAGCGGATTGGCGATCATCGGCATCGTCAACAGCAGTTGGGGCAATCAAGGCGTTGGCGGCAACCGCTTTTTTGCCTTCGACGGCGAAACCGGCAAACTGGTCTGGAGTGCCGGGACCCCCAATATTGGAGCGCCCGGCGATCTCAAAGGAACTTATTACTCGAACCCGGTCGCTGCGGTCATTAACGGTCAACGCCTGATGGTGACGGGTGGGGCCGATGGGGGCGTTCACGCATTTCAGATTCGTACCGGCAAGCGGGTCTGGAGCTATAAATTCGCCGCAGGCATCATCAACCCCTCGCCGGTCATCGACGGCAATCTTGTTTACATCAGCCACGGTGAAGAGAACCTGGAAGGCGTGCAGGGCATCGGTCGAGTCATTTGTCTCGACGCCGGCAAAATCGAGGACGGCAAGCCCAAAGTCGTCTGGGAGTATGCAGCGGGTATTCGATTTGGTCTGGCTTCACCCGCGCTCGCCGATGGCAAACTGTATTGCCCCGATGACTATGGAGCACTCTTCTGTTTCGATGCCAAGACCGGGCCGAAAAAAGGCAAGCCGTTATGGAAAATCAAGTATGGCACGGTCGCCCGCGGAGCTCCGCTCGTTGCCGACGGGAAGATTTACATCTCCGAACCCTACGGCAAATTCCAGATCATCAAGCTGCACGACGATGGGTCGGCACCCACCGATGCGGACTTTGAAACGGTCAACTTCAAGCCGAAGCCCGGTGCGATCGGCGTGGTCGAATCGAATTGCACGCCCGCGGCGGTCAATGGCAAAGTCTACCTCTCCAATCGCGATGAAACCTTCTGCATCGGCACCGCCGACAAGAGACAAAAGGTCGAGTTGAAGGCCGGTCCAAAGGAGGATGCCGGGGAGGCTGTCATCACTCAGATTCAAGTGATTCCTGCCGACGTCGCCGTCAGCGCCCGGTGCCAAGATCGAGTACACCATCAAGACCTTCAACGCCAACGGCGTAGAAGTCGACGACAAGGCATTCGTCAAGAAACTGAAGTGGACGTTGCCGATCCCGCCGCTTCCCAAGGGTGCAAAGCAGCCTCCGCCCGCGCTGGACGCGGTCATCGATGAGGCGTCGAGTTCCATAACCGTGAACCCCAAAAAACCGGGCCAGCAAGGTTATCTCGACGTCAAAACCGAGGATGGCAAGATCGCCGGTCAAGCTCGGATACGGGTTGCTCCGCAAATTCCTTATGCCCAGGACTTCGAGAAAGTCCCTGTTGGCGCGGTCCCGGCCGGCTGGGTGAACACCCAAGGAAAATATCGCGTCGTGGAGATCAAGGAAGATGACGGCATGCACAAAGTCCTGTTCAAGGTCAACAACAATCCCCGCCCGCCCCTGGTGCGGGCCAATGCCTACATCACCTTGCCGAGTTCGACGAATTACACCATTCAAGCAGACATGAAGGGTGTTGCGGTGAACCAGCAACTCGGTGATATGGGTGTGATCGCCAACCGTTACCTGCTCTTGATGGACCCGAAGACAACTCCCGAAGATCCGATACCAAAACTTCGTCTGGTAACCTGGGAAGCACTGCCTCCGGAGCCGGCGGGACGCGTAAGCGCTTCGACCCATTTCAAATGGTCCGAGAAGGTATGGTATACGGTGAAATTGACGGTTACCGTGGAAGCCAATCAAGCGATCGCCAAAGGCAAAGCCTGGGAGCGCGGCAAGGCGGAGCCGGCCGACTGGATGGTGGAGGTCAAGGATCCTCGACCGAACCGGGTTGGGGCCGCAGCGCTCTACGGTTATGTTCCGAATGCGACGGCGGTAGCGGTAGGTGCCGAGATCTACTACGACAACGTGAAGATCACTCCGAATAACGGAAAAAAAGTTGGAAATGTTGAGAAGTAAACGGCGTGGCCAAGCCACAGACTATCCATTCTCCCCCTGGCTTCGGGGGAGAGGGTTAGGGGAAAAGCGGCTCACCCAAATGAAGGTGTCTGAACGATGCGAGTCAAACCCCTCACCCCAACCCTCTCCCCGGAGTACCGGGGAGAGGGGGTAAGACTCGGGCAATCAGGAAGCTTCATTTGGTGGTGAAAGGCTTGTCCCCTCTCCCCGGTACTCCAGGGAGAAGGTTAGGGGAAAAACCTGCCATGCCCAGAAGCTGCTGCATGATCCGAGAATCTTTGCCCCTCACCCCATCCCTCTCCCCACGAAACCTGGGAACGGTGGCAAACTTTGCACGCGGATAGATTTTCAAACTGAGCGACATGAGTGTTTCCTGAAAACTGAATCTTGAATCGAGGAATCGACATATGTGCGTAATTTATGACCGCCGGCGCAGTATCATTTGTTCCGCTCTGGTTCTTGGCGTGGGGATCGGAGTCTATTTCTATACCCGGCCCCAGGAACCTGTGGGCAATCCGAAGCCCGCTGATCCCACGATTCCGCTGATTGGCGGAAGCGACAACCTGCTCGCCGCTCAAGATGCGAAAAACGATACCTCTTCCAAGGCGGGACCGAGCGATCATTCCATGTTTTCGGGCACTCCGAGCCGCAACATGGTCAACCTGATCGATAAGAACGTGCCCGGCCCGTTCGAAAAGGAAGAGGTTCTGTTGTGGAAATCTCAGCTCGGCTCGCGCGCCTACGGCGGACCCATCATCGCTCGGGGCAAAATCGTTTGCGGAACGAATAACGATCAACCCCGGAATAAGCGCGATATCGGCAAGCCGGATGACGACAATCCAAAGGGCGCTCCTCTCGATAAAGGCGTCGTCATGTGCTTCGATGAGAAAACCGGCAAATTCCTCTGGCAAGCCGTCCACGACAAGCTACCCCGCGGGACAGGTCCACGATTGGCCCCACGAAGGAGTTTGCTCCACTCCGACCATCGATGGCGATCGCGTTTACTACGTCAGCAATCGTTGCACGGTCGTTTGTGCCGACGTGAACGGGTTCGCCAACGGCAACGAGGGTTTCCAGAATGAAAAATACAAGACCGACACCGATGCCGACATCATCTGGGAATACGACATGATGCAAGGAACTGCAACGTGTTCCCGCACAACATGGCGGCTTGCTCGCCGCTTGATCATCGGCGACATCATCTTCATCGTCACGGCCAACGGCGTCGATGAGGGCCACATCAACATTCCATCGCCCAATGCGCCGAGCTTCATCGCCTCAGCAAGAAACCGGCAAGGTGGTCTGGAAGAGCCGCCCCCGGCAAGAACATCATGCACGGCCAGTGGTCGAACCCGACCTACGGCGATCATCAAGGGCGTAGCCGCAGGTCATCTTCCCCGGCGGCGACGGCTGGCTCTACAGCTTCAACCCGGACACCGGCGAGCAGCTCTGGAAATTTGACGCCAATCCGAAAGACTGCAAGTACGAACTCGGCGGCAAGGGCACCCGGAGCGATTTCATCGCCACGCCGGTCGATTTACAATGACCGCATCTATATCGGCACCGGCCAGGACCCGGAGCATGCGACGGCATCGGCACATTACTGGTGCATCGATGTCGCCGGAAAGAACGGGTGACATTTCACCCGATCTCGTGACCGATGCCAAAGCCGACCCTCCCAAGACCAAGCCGAACCCGAACTCGGCGGTCGTCTGGCATTACGGCGGCGAGGAGAAACGGCCAATTCGCCAAGCGGGAGTATGTTTTCGGACGGACCATGAGCACGGCGTGCATCATCGACGACGTGCTGCTACATTGCGGAGCTCGCACGGCTATCTGCACTGTCTGGACGCCAAGACCGGCAAGAAGTACTGGCAGTACGATCACGAAGGCCGCCATCTGGGGTTCTGCATACTACGTCGACGGCAAGATATTCCTCGCCAACGAGGACGGCGATTTGTTCATCTTCAAACACGACAAGAACCCCGAATCACTCGACGAAGTGGAACTGGCATCCAAGGCTGAGAATGAGAAGGCCGCGAAAAAAATCCGCGCGGAAGTCGCCAAAAAGGTGGATCAGAAATACAAGCTCGCCAAGGTCGAAATTGGCGGAGCCATTCGCAGCACCCCCGTTGTTGCCAACGGCGTGTTGTACGTCATGACGGAGAATACGCTCTATGCGTTCAAGAAAAAGGATTGAGTGATTGTTCCACCCGCAATCAAGGAACGGAGAGTGCAAGCACTAATTCCCTCTCCCTTGTACTCAGGGGAGAGGGTTAAAGTGGTCTGATTCAAATCCAACAACCGATTGGAGAAGCCCGTGCCCATTTTCCGAAACCCTGGGGCGTGGTCGATCGCCGCGTTGTTTTCTTTGACAAGTTTGTGGCTGATTGCGATCGTGCCCTCGCAATGCTCAAAATCGCCAGCCGATTCGGCGACTCCCAGCGAATTCAACAACCAACTTATCGCTGCGGAAGCACTTTTTCCTCTACCCGAGTGGGCGAAATCGACCGATTACCCCATGCTCGGCGGCACCCCTTCCCGCAACATGGTTAATCGAATCGACAAGAACATACCGGACAATATTGCGATCGACGACATGCTCTTGTGGAAAGCGAAACTCGGTTCCCGAGCTTTTGGCGGACCAACGATCGCCCAGGGCAAAGTGTTCGTCGGCACCAACAATTACAATCCTCGGAACCGGCGCGATTGTGGCAAACCCGATATGGATCATCCGCTGGGAGAGCCTCTCGATAAAGGCATCCTGTTGTGCTTTGACGAAAGGACCGGAGAGTTTCTTTGGCAAGCCGTTCACGACAAACACCCGAATGGACAGATGAACGACTGGCCTCGCGAAGGGATCTGCTCAACCCCGATCGTGGAAGGGGATCGAGTTTATTATGTGAGCAATCAATGCAGGGTGGTCTGCGCCGACATTAACGGTTTCGCCAACGGCAACGACGGTATCCAAACGGAGGTGTACCAGACGGAAACGGATGCCGACTTCATCTGGGAATTCGACATGATGAAGGAACTCGGCGTTTTTCCGCACAATATGTCGAATTGCTCGCCGCTGATCGTCGGCAACCTTATTTTTGTGTGTGCCTCGAACGGCGTCGATGAAGGCCATATCAATGTACCCGCTCCTGAGGCACCGAGCTTTCTGGCATTGAACAAGAAGACGGGAAAAGTCGTGTGGAAGGATGCTTCTCCCGGCAAGAACATCATGCACGGCCAGTGGTCGAGCCCCAGTTACGGAATCATCAAAGGAATTCCGCAAGTTATTTTTCCAGCGGGTGACGGCTGGATTTATGCCTTTGAGCCGGCGACCGGCAAACCAATTTAAAAGTTCGATGCCAACCCGAAAGACAGCAAGTACGAACTCGGCGGCAAAGGCACACGAAGTGAGTTCATCGGGGTTCCGGTGATCTATAAAGAACGAATCTATATCGGCGTCGGACAAGATCCGGAACACGGCACTGGCATTGGGCATTTCTGGTGCATCGATCCCGCAGCGAAAAAGGGTGATATTTCACCGGATCTCATAACCGATGGCAAAGTTGATCCGCCGAAGACTAAACCGAATCCAAATAGTGCAGCGGTCTGGCATTTCGGTGGCGAGGAGAAACGACCATTCGCCAAGCGAGATTATGTCTTTGGCCGAACGATGAGTACGGCCTGTATTGTGGATGATGTGATCTACATTCCTGAACTCGATGGGTACTTGCACTGTTTGGACGCAAAGACCGGTAAGAAATACTGGCAATTTGACACCAACGCGGAGATTTGGGGTTCCGCGTATTACGTCGATGGCAAGATATTCCTTGGCACCTGCGACGGTGACTTGTACATCTTCAAACACGACAAGAATCCCGAAACGATTGACGAGGTGGAGGCGGCATCCAAGGCTGAAAATGAAAAGGCGGCGAAAAAGATCCGCGTGGAGGTCGGCAAGAAACTGGATCGTAAATACAAGCTGGCGAAGATCGAAATTGGCACTATCCGCGCCACGCCGATTGTTGCCAATGGTGTGTTGTATGTGATGACCGAAAACACGCTCTATGCGTTCAAGAAAAAGGATTGATCCCATGAACAGTGAATTTATGTATTTAGCACTGTGAAGACCGGGCCCATTGAGCTGGAAAGGGGCTGCTGCAAAAAACAAAAGCGGCGGAATAGCGCCGCACTCCAAATTGGGCGCTGCTATGGAGTGCGGCGCTATTCCGCCGCTTTTGTTTTTATAGGATGCGTTTCCCTCCAACGATTGACGTATGTCGGGCAGATCCAAAAACCGATCGGAGAAGCTCATGCCCACGATGCGTAGAGGAGCGCTTACGCTTCAACCATTTGCAAGAAGTTTCACGAGGCGATTGCGACAAAGCGAGTCGCGGCTTCACGCCACCAGGCAATTCGGAACTCGGCTTTGTCTTGTGGCTGCGCGGCACGCCTTCGGCGAACAGCGCGACAAAAATGAACATGGAGCAAATCATGAACGACAGAAACCTCAGAACGAACTCGCTGACTTCCACTGGTCGGTGGGGCATCCTCGCTCTGTCCGTTGGCTTGCCGCTAATCGGGATCGCGATGCTGCGAAACCCGCAATCTCCGCCTGAGGCGACAATCCCTGCCGACGGCAATCAACTTATCGCGGCGGAAGCGCTCAACGCATTTCCCATCCGGGAATGGCCAAGCGATTACCCGATGTTCGGCGGCACGCCCAGTAGAAACCTGGTTAACTTGATCGATAAGAATATTCCCGGCAAATTTGCGATCGAAGACGTGCTTTTATGGAAAGTGAAGCTCGGCTCGCGGGCTTATGGCGGACCAACGATCGCGAGAGGCAAAATCTTTGTCGGCACCAATAACGATAATCCCCGAAATATGCGCGATCATTCCCCGCCAAATGTGAACGACCCGATGGGTAGACCTATCGATAGAGGCATCCTGATGTGCTTCGAGGAAAAAACCGGGAAATTCCTTTGGCAGGCTGTTCACGACAAGCTACGCATAGGAATCGTTCAGGACTGGCCGGGTGAAGGAATATGCTCCACGCCGATCGTGGAAGGGGATCGAGTCTATTACGTGAGCAATCAGTGCAGGGTGGTCTGCGCCGACATTCATGGTTTCGCCAATGGCAACGATGGTTTCCAGGATGAAAAATACAAGTCGGAAACGGATGCCGACATCATCTGGGAATTCGACATGGTCAAGGAACTCGGCGTGTTCCCCCACAACATGTCCAATTGCTCGCCGTTGATTGTTGGTGACAACATCTTTGTCATTACCTCCAACGGTGTTGACGAGGGACACATAAACCTACCCGCTCCCGATGCGCCGAGCTTCTTGGCCTTGAACAAAAAGACGGGTAAGGTTGTGTGGAAGGATGCGTCACCCGGCAAGAACATCATGCACTCTCAATGGTCGAGCCCCGCGTATGGCATCATCAAGGGGGTTCCGCAGGTTATCTTTCCCGGCGGCGATGGCTGGATCTATGCGTTCAAGCCGGAAACGGGCGAATTGCTATGGAAGTTTGATGCCAACCCGAAAGACAGCAAGTACGATTTAGGAGGCGGTGCCACCCGCGGATATTTTACCGCCATGCCCGCGATTTACAACGAACGGGTCTATATCGGCATAGGTCAAGACTCGAGAGTCTGTGGGGCAGCGAGCGCGGGGATTGGACATTTTTGGTGCATCGACCCGGCCGGGAAGAAGGGAGACATTTCACCCGACCTGGCAACCGACATGAAAAGCGATCCACCCAAGACAAAGCCGAACCCGAACAGTGGGGCCGTTTGGCAATATGGCGGCGTGGAGAAACGGCCGCATGCAAGGCGACAGTATGTGTTGGGCACCACCGTGAGTACAGCGTGTATCATCGATGACTTTGTCTACATTGCCGAGATCGACGGTTATTTGCACTGTTTGGAGGCGAAGACCGGTAAGAAATACTGGCAGTTTGACGCCAAATCCGAAATCGAGGGTTCCGCGTATTACACCAATGGCAAGATTTTCCTCGGAACTACCGATGGCGATTTAATCATTTTCAAACATGACAAGATTCCCGAATCGCTTGACGAAGTGGAACTGGCATCGAAGGCAAAAGACGAAGCCGCAGCCAAGAAGATAGTTGTCGAGGTCCGGAAGAAAGTCGATCAGAAGTATAAGCTCGCCAGAATTGAGATCGAACACGGCATTCATAGCACACCCATTGTTGCCAATGGTGTGTTGTACGTGATGACCGAAAACACACTCTATGCTTTCAAGAAGAAAGAGTGATCGACAACGATCAGCGAGTTGGAAGCGTAACAACAATTGCATAAAGCATGGCTTCGTGTCACAATGACAAAGTCGGGAAAGGTTATGCTGAAACGGTCGAGGAAGTGTAATTTGGATGATGTCCTGGAGAAACTGATGGCAAGCGCACCGCTACGAACCGAATCGGATTTGATCCGCCAATCGGAGACAACACAAGCGATTTCGGTCAGTGGAGAAGAGCCAATCAGGGCAGTTGGTTCTCTGTTTGCATCCGACACAATCGATCAGGTGGTTTCATTTGAGGAATATCTGAATTGCGAATTCACTGTTGCGCTACTCGATCACTGCCATCGCGCAAAAAAAGCGGCCCTGCTTGAGAATGGAGAATAGCGGCGACATGGCCGCCCCTCAACTCTGGATCGTTGCCGGTCCGAATGGTGCAGGCAAAACGACTTGTGTGCAAAAGGAGCCAATTTCAGAAATTCTGCCCAGCGTTACCTTTCTCAATCCCGACAATTTGACCTTGGGAAAACTGGTTGCAAGGGGATTCTCTGGATTCGCCGATGCTCCTGTCGATATCCAAACCAGCTTGTTTTTTGAGTCTGCGGATGATGACCATGGCAGCCTATGACCAAATCCTTGAGATTTTGCACAATGCTCAACTTCGCAAAGATATGTATTTCTTGCCGGTTGGTCCAATTGCGGTAACTCACTGGATTCATGGATTGCGGGCTGGATTTTCGTTTGCGGGTCTGGAATGGTCGGCAGATCATCGGCGTACCGCTGTCGAGCGGCGCGGCCTAGAATTCCACATAGGCGCATCTGAAGTGCCGCAATTGCGCGAGCGAGGTTTAACCGATCAGGCCATCGCCGACGAATTGCTCGCAATTGAAATCGAGATGTGGAAATCGCAGCGAGAGTGCCAATGGAGCAAATCATGAATGCCAAAGACTTCGCCGCGGATCAGCCAATTTTCACCATTCAGTGGGGCATCCTCGCTCTGTCCGTTGGCTTGCCGCTGCTCGGGATCGCGATGCTGCGAAACCCGCAATCTCCGCCTGAGCCGACAATCCCTGCCGACGGCAATAAACTTATCGCAGCTGAAGCACTCAACGCATTCCCCATCCGGGAATGGCGCAGCGATTACCCAATGTTCGGCGGCACGCCCAGCCGAAACCTGGTTAACTTGACCGATAAGAACATTCCCGGCAAATTTGCGATAGAAGACGTGCTTTTATGGAAGGTGAAGCTCGGCTCGCGGACTTGTGGCGGACCGACGATCGCGAGAGGCAAAATCTTTGTTGGAACCAACAACGAGAATCCCCGCAACAATCGCGATCGCAAGAAACCGGACGAAGACTTCCCAATGGGGGAACCGCTCGATATGGGCATATTGATGTGCTTCGAGGAGAAAACCGGAAAGTTCCTTTGGCAGGCCGTTCACGATAAACGTCCCGAAGCAATGGTTCACGGCTGGCCCGGTAAAGGTATTTCCTCCACGCCGATCGTGGAGGGAGATCGAGTCTATTACGTCAGCAATCGTTGCACGGTGGTTTGTGCAGACATTGACGGCTTCTCGAACGGCAACGACGGTTTCCAAAACGAAAAATACAAGACCCAGACCGATGCCGATATCGTGTGGGAATTCGACATGATGAAGGAACAAGGGGTATTCCCGCACGACATGGGTTGCCATTTGCCGGCCGCCAATTGTTCTCCGCTGATTGTCGACGACCTCATCTTCGTGATTACCGCGAATGGAGCGGATGGGAGCCACACCAAGGTTCCCGCTCCGGATGCGCCAAGCTTTTAGCGCTGAACAAGAAGACGGGTAAAGTTGCGTGGAAAGACGCCTCGCCGGGCAGAAACATCATGCACGGTCAGTGGTCGAGTCCTGCCTATGGAGTTATCCGCGGCGTCCCGCAGGTCATCTTCCCAGGCGGCGATGGCTGGATCTACGCGTTCAAGCCAAATACCGGCGAACTCATTTGGAAGTTTGACGCCAATCCCAAAAACAGCAAACACGATATTGGCGGCCAGGGCACTCGAAGCGATTTCATCGGAATACCAGTCATCTATCAGGAACGAATCTATGTCGGCGTAGGTCAAGACCCACAACATGGTACGGGAGTTGGACACTTCTGGTGCATTGACCCAGCGGGCAAGAAGGGCGATATTTCTCCTGAACTGGTCAGCGCCGGCACGGTCGATCCCCCGAAGACCAAACCGAATCCGAACTGCGGCATGGTCTGGCATTACGGCGGCGACGAAAATCGGCCTTTCGCAAGGCGCGAGTTCAAGTATGGTCGAACCATGAGCACGGCCTGTATCGTTGATGAAGTCGTGTACATTCCCGAACTCGACGGTTATTTGCATTGCCTGGATGCGAAGACCGGCAAGAAATACTGGCAATTTGACACCCGAGCAGAGTGCGGGGGTTCTGCGTTCTATGCCGATGGCAAAATCTTCCTCGGAGATGGCGATGGTGACTTGCTCATCTTCAAACACGACAAGAATCCCGAAACGCTCGACGAAGTGGAACTGGCATCGAAGGCAAAAGACGAAGCCGCATCCAAGAAGATCCTTGTCGATGTCCGGAAGAAAGTGGATCAGAAGTATAAGCTCGCCAAGATTGAGCTCGGAACCAGCATTTGCAGCACGCCCGTTGTTGCCAACGGCGTGTTGTACGTGATGACCGACAACATACTCTATGCGTTCAAGAGCAACTCTTCACGATGACCCACCTTTTGAGGGGTCCACGGGTTTCAAAACGACTGAGGAGGTCAAAGGTTGGGGACGTTCCCCGCGTTCTCCGCGAACGCGGCTACAGAAAAGCGACTTCCTTCGCCATAGCCGCGTTCGCGCAGAACGCGGGGAACACCACGAAACAAGTGAGGACAGGGGCTGGCGAAAGAATAATAAGGGACGTGTCAATCGCACAAATCTGACGTGCGCTAACTGTCGCCAGTTATCCAAATGCAACAAGAAATGGCCCCTATTCACAAAATACTGATTCCTGGGTGAATCCATGACCATTTCGGAACTCGGCTTTGGTAACGAGTCGGAAAATTCAGCCCAGAAAGGAAACTCTTCTCTTGCATCACGGTAACAAATTATGAACTATGGTAATACAGGAACCGAGATGCCGATTTCTGTCCCACCTGAAACGGCCTGTCGGGGCCATCTTTCACAGGGATACGGTCAATGGTCGTGAATTCGGTCGATCAGGTGCTCGACAGTCTTCGTGAAGCGCCCGTGCTGCGTCCCGACCAATTCGCGCAATTGGAAGCTCAATTCATCCGCGAATACCCCGATCCCCTCGAACTTCTCAAGCACCTCGTAAAGCTCAACTGGTTGACTCTCTATCAAGCCAAGAAGATTCTCAATGGTCGCAGTTCGGAGCTGATTCTGGGAGCCTACATCATCCTCGACAAGCTGGGCGAGGGTGGCATGGGTAAGGTATTCAAAGCCTGGCAAACCCGCCTGAGCCGGGTCGTAGCGCTCAAGGTGATTCGGCAAAGTTTGCTGACCAACGAAACCGTTCTTCGACGTTTCCAGCGTGAGGCCAAGGCCGCTGCACAGCTTACTCACAACAACATCGTCCGCCTTTTTGACGCCGATCAGATTGGCGATCGACACTATCTGGCGATGGAATATGTCGAGGGGATGGACCTCGCGCAACTCGTCAAAGAGAACGGCCCTTTGCCTGTACCCAGCGCCTGTTCTTTCATTCGCCAGGCCGCCCTGGGATTGCAACATGCCCACGAAAAGGCGCTGGTTCACCGCGACATCAAACCCTCAAATCTTCTGGTGACGGCAGACCCCCGCGCCGCCTCGGGAAAAACGGGAAGCGGCGGCATTCTCAAAATCCTCGACATGGGGCTGGCGCGCGTTACCGAGGGAGATTCCCAGTCGGATGACACGGCCCTGACTCAAGCTGGAACGGTGGTCGGCACGCCCGATTATATGTCGCCCGAACAGGGCAAGAACTCCAGTTCCGTCGATCCCCGTTCCGATCTCTACGCTCTGGGATGTACGCTCTACTTTTTGCTCTCCGGCCAACCACCCTTCTCCAAGGGCACAACTCTCGAAAAGCTTCTTCAGCACCAGATCGAGCCTCCGCCCTCGATCCACGGGGTACGAGGTCCGGAATTGTCGCCGGTTCCACCTGCTGTGGAAGCGATCCTGATGAAGCTCCTGGCCAAACGCCCCGACGATCGCTTCCAAAGCGGACTCGAACTGGCGCAGTGCTGGAGCCGTGCTGTGTTCTCGATTCCGGGATCCATGTTTCCGTGCCGGCCGCGATTCAACGTATCACCACGGCACGCACCGAAGTATCGGGTTCGCCGTTCAATTTTGACGATGCCGATGAGCCGACACAACCGGTCAAGGTCAAGGCTCCGCCGGCCAAACGAACGGATAGACACCCCGAAGTTGAGCCATTCAGCGAAGAGCGCGAACTGCCCAAGCAAAGTCGCAAGGCTTGGTGGATCGCGGGACTGGGAATATTGGCGGCCGGGATCATCGTCGCGGTGATCTTGATCTTGCAGAACCGCAAATCGAAGCCGGATTCGCCCACTTCCGCAGCCGCGCCCACCGCGAGCAATAAGGAAGAACCAAAACACGGCAAAACCGATCTGACGCCGAAAGTCGATCCCCCTGAGGGCAAGAAGGACATCGAACCTTTGGAGGCCATTCTGACCTTTTTGCCGCACGATACAGCGTTCGTTGCCGTTTTCAATCTGGCCCAGATGCAGCAGTCGCCCCTCTTCCGGGAAGAGCTTTTGCCCCGCCTCGACCCCAATCGTGATTTGGAGCAACTCCGGCCCCTGCTGAAGTTCGACGCCTTGAGCGCTGTCGAACGCATCACTCTGGCAGTGCCGTTAGCGAATCGAGGTAACCCGCCCGGTTTGCTGATCGTACAAGGAAATGGGTTTCTCACGCCGGAACTGATCGAGTTTTTGAAATTCCACGAAAAGAAAGAATCGGTTTCTGGGACAACCATTGCCTATTATGAATCGAGTCCAAAGCCGGGTGAAGCGGTGACGTATGCAACAAAATTGAGTCACAATCCCACAACGGTGGCTCTGAGTCACACCAAACAGTTAGTCCTGAATGCCTATCTCCGCACATTGGAAAAAACTCCACCCGCGAAGAAAGATCACCTCGATCCCTATTTGCGCCAACTCCTGGGACACTACCGATCTTCGGAAGCCCTTTTCTTTGCTATGGGACACACGGGCCGGCTTCCCAACGCCGACCTGGAAAAAGTCATGAAGGGCGTCCACGGATTTTCAGCCAGCTTCAAGGTCAGTACCGAGATGGAATTCGATCTGCATATTAGCGGCGATTCTCATGAGGAAATTGTGGCCTGCAAGAACGCGATGACGACACTCATAACTCTGCTGGGTGTGGTGAAGAAGGGAAACCGCATTCCTGCCCAAATCGGGGAGCTGCTCGCCGCCGCCCCAACGCCAAAGAAGGCGATCGCAGGCAAGAGGCCCGTCGTGGCAAACTTTAGAACCCGCTACAACCGAAGAGATTTGACCCGATGGCTGCGCGGTTTCTTCAATTAATACTGCACTTCCAGGCCGACCGTCATGCCTTGAACCCAGATCTTTCAGACAGTGATCGGCTCGCCGGGGAAGTTGGAATCCATAGGCTACGAAGCACAGATGACGGGTGAAAAAACGAGGCGCTGGGGCCGATGGCATACCCCCAAACGATTCGCGGTCAGCGGTTTAACTTCCCCGATCTGCGGACGTTGCTGGCAAAGGCCAATGAGTTGAAGTCCGGCGATCAACTGGCAGCTTTGAGTGCGCAATCGGAACTGGAACGTGTCGCGGCCAAGATCGCATTATCGGAGGTTACGCTCGCGGAAATCGTTGCCAACCCCCTGATCGACCCCGATAGCGACGATGTCTCACGCCTGATTCTCGACACTCACGATCGCGCTGCCTTTACGGAGATTCAACATCTGACCGTAGGCGCATTCCGAGATTTTTTGCTCTCCGAATCGACCAGTGGCAGCGTCTTGAATCGACTCCATTTTGCGATCGTCCCCGAAATTGCTGCCGCGGCCGCCAAGCTCATGAGCAACAAGGATCTCGTCTTCGTGGCGAGCAAGATCCGCAATGTCTCCCGCTGTCGAAACACCCTGGGTGAACGCGGAGTGCTCGGCGTCCGCATCCAGCCCAACCACCCGCGCGATGACCTGGCCGGGATTTTGGTTTCGGCGATCGACGGTCTGACGTTTGGCTGCGGCGATGCCGTTATCGGGGTCAATCCTGCTGCCGATTCGATCGATTCGGTTTCTGCGATTCTTGCGGGACTGGATCGGCTGATCTCGACTCTCAAGATCCCAACGCAGGCCTGTTGTCTGGCGCACATCACCACCCAGCTTGCCTGCCTGGAGCGGGGCAGCCCGGTGGATCTGCTGTTTCAATCGATCGCGGGAACGCAATCTGCAAACGCCGGTTTTGGCGTAACACTTGGGATGCTGCGCGAGGGGCAAGAAAGAGTGTTGGAGTCGCACCGCACCCGCGACGTCGTCTGGGCCGGCGACCAGGTCATGTACTTCGAGACGGGTCAGGGAAGCGCTCTGTCGGCAGAGGCTCATCACGGTATCGACCAGTTGACGCTGGAAGCTCGCGCCTACGGCGTGGCGCGCGCCTTTGACCCGTTCCTCGTCAACAGCGTCGTCGGCTTCATTGGGCCGGAATATCTCTACGATGAACGGCAAATTACCCGTGCGGGACTCGAAGATCATTTCATGGGCAAGCTGCTTGGCTTACCGATGGGTGTCGACGTTTGCTATACCAACCATGCCGAAGCCGATCAGAACTCGGCCGACAATTTGCTCATTCTGTTGACAGCAGCAGGATGCAACTACTTCATGGGAGTGCCGTGCTCCGACGACGTGATGCTTAACTACCAATCGACCAGCTATCACGACTCGGCCACCATGAGAGAGCTTTTCGGGCTGAGTCCTGCACCGGAGTTTCTTCGCTGGCTCGAGTCGCGGGGAATTTTCCGCAATGGCTGTCTCGCACCGATCGACTCCAAAGCCAGACACTCACTTCTCGACCAGCTCGACCGAATCCTGACCCCATGAGCACGTCAATGGATTATTCCCAGGCCGCGGAAGCGGACAAGATCGAGGATGATGTTCGCACACTGCATCGGCTCGGCTACGCCCAGGAACTGGCGCGCTGCTTGAGCGGCTTTTCCAACTTTGCCATCTCCCTTTCGATCATCTGTATTCTTGCCGGCGGAATCACATCGTTTCAAATCGGTTACGGAAGTGTCGGCGGCGCAGCGATCGGGCTGGGCTGGCCGCTGGTGTGTCTCTTCTCGTTGTGTGTCGCCGCGAGTATGGGACAGATCGCTTCCGCGTTCCCAACCGCCGGCGGGCTTTATCACTGGGCGTCAATTCTCGGCGGCAGGGGCTGGGGTTGGATCACGGCCTGGTTCAACCTTGCGGGTCTGGTAACGGTTCTGGCGGCGGTCAACGTCGGCATGTACCAGTTCGCCGCAGGTGCATTTTTCCCAGACTCACCTCCCGACCTACTGATGCAGGTTCTCACCGTCGCGGCAATCACCGCTTCGCAGGCGGTGCTCAATCACCTGGGGATGAAAATCACCCACTGGTTGACGGACTTCAGCGGCTACTGGATCCTTTTCATTACCAGTACATTGACGATCGTGCTGATTACCTGCACTTCGTCGTTGGAGCCATCCCGTCTCATTACATTCAACAACTTTAGCGGGGTTCCCGTCGAATCTCCAACCTGGCCCAAAAACGAGTCCCTTACCTGGCTCTTCATACTCGGATTTCTCCTTCCTGCCTACACGATCACCGGGTTCGATGCCTCCGCTCACACATCGGAGGAAACCATTCGCGCGACTCGAAATGTACCGCGCGGATCGTGCGCTCCGTGCTCGTTTCGGGAGTGTTGGGCTGGATCATGCTCTCGCTATCGTCCTGGCGATGCCTGACCCAGCTGCGATTGCCGCGCAGGGTGAACGAGGATTTTTCGCCACTTTGTTCGGGGCCGCTCCCCAATGGCTTGCGATTAGTTTATGTGGCGGCATCGTGATCGCGCAATACTTGTGCGGGCTGGCGACCATCACATCCGCATCGCGAATGGCATTTGCCTTTGCCCGAGATGGCGGACTGCCGGCCTCGGGATGGATGCGAAAAGTATCGCCCCGTTTTCGCACTCCATGCGCTGCGATTTGGGTGACCGCAGGAGCATCGGTACTCTTCACGATTTACACTCCGGTTTATTCCACCATCACTGCGGTCTGCGTAATTTTCTTGTATATCTCCTATGTCCTACCCACGGCAATTGGGTTCCTGGCGATCAACCGCTGGTGGAGAGACTTTGGTCCGTGGAACTTGGGACGCTGGTTCCGTCCGCTGGCGCTGATCAGCGTGCTCGGCTGCGTCGGTCTGATCGTGATTGGGATGCAGCCGCCCAACGAAAAGGCGGCCTGGGTGGTGGGGAGTGTTTTGTTGGTTTTGGCAGCGATGTGGTTTGCCGTGGCTCGATATACCTTCCAAGGTCCGCCACACGGCGTATTGACCATAGAACAAAAGAAATCGATCGTAGCGGCAGAACAGGCGGTCCACGAGAGTAGCCATGAGTGACGGCCAGTTACAATCTCAGGATGTTGTAAAGCAAATTCTCGCAACCACGCCAGCCCGTCTGTTGGTGGGCCGATCCGGTCCAGCGTATCGCACGGAAACCTGGCTCAAACTGCGAGCGGACCATGCAGCAGCGCGCGATACGGTCTACGCCGAACTCGATCTGCTTCGAGACTTTGGCGAAGATCAACTGAACTCGTTCCAGTTGTTCCGGGTACAAACGCAGGCCAAAACAAAGTCAGAATATCTCATGCGCCCCGATCTGGGTCGTCGTCTCGATGACGATTCACGCGAAATGATTGCAAGGTTGTGTCCGAAAGATGTGGATTTGCAAGTGGTGATCGGCGACGGTCTGTCATCGGCTGCCGTGGCATCGCAAGGCGCTTCGATTATTGGATCTGCTCAACCGAGAAGCGAGCCGGCGTAACTGGCGCTTGGGTAGTCCATTTGTGGTACGGCACTGCCGGGTCGGAGTGATGAATCATGTCGGCGAGTTGTTGAATCCGAGCGTTGTTGTATTGCTCATCGGTGAACGGCCAGGTTTGGCGACTTCGGATAGTCTTTCGGCATATCTGGCCTTTCGACCGCGCGGAACACACCGACGCCGACCGAAACTTGATTTCCAACATCCACTCTCAGGGCATCCATCCGGAAGAGGCTGCGAAACGGATCATCTGTCTCGCCGATACGATGCGCCGATTGGAGAGAAGCGGTGTGCTTGTGAAAGAGGAGTTCACGTCGAGAGTGTAACCTTCGGTTTCCCTTGGGTTTTTCAGGCGAGCAACGTCAAAACTTGCGCGTCGGGCTAACAGCGAACGATTGCTAAGGAACTGATATGTACATCCCCGCCGCATTTGCCCAAACTGATCTCGCCACCCTTCACGATTTCATCGACCAACACAGCTTCGGCCTTTTGGTCTCGCAGGTGCAGAATGAACCTTTTGCCACTCATCTACCTTTCTTACTCGATCGCTCGATAGCGCCAAACGGTTGTCTTCTCGGCCACGTTGCGCGTGCCAATCCGCAATGGACCGAGGCCGAAGGGCAAACCGTGGTGGCCGTCTTTTCGGGTCCGCACACCTATATTTCCCCGACGTGGTATCAAAGCGAACACACGGTCCCGACCTGGAACTATGTGGCAGTCCATGTCTATGGACGATTTCAACGAATGGATCGCGACGATGACTTGATCGATTTGCTGAAACGAATGGCAGATCGGTTCGAGCGCGGTATGCCCCAGCCTTGGAGTGTCGATCCAAATGCGGAATTCATCCGCAAGCTGGCAGCCCAAATCGTCGGCTTTCGGATTGAAATTGAGCGCATTGAAGGGAAATGGAAGCTCAATCAGAATCAGCCACTAGAACGACGCAAACGGGTGATTGCGATGCTACAAGAACAATCTGATGACGATTCGCAGGCGATCGCATCGTTGATAAGGGAAACGATGAACCTCTGAATAGTGGTCAGTGATCAGTGATCAGTGGTCGGTAAACGCAAAGACGAGAGACCTGGAAGTAATTGGTAATAACTCATCACCGTATTGGTATTAACTTACCACTGATCACTGACCACTACTTTTTCTCCTGCTTCTGCACTTCCGACGGGTCAAGTTGCATATCGACAGGATCCTTCTCGAATTCCAGCTTGAAGTCGAACCCGCTTTGGTCTTCTACCTCTTTTGTTTCTGGGACCACTTCCGCATATGGAGCTTCTGCTTCCTGCGGTTTGGTGCGCTCCTCCACGACCTCATCTTCAGGAATGATGGCGTTTTCTTTGAGCGGCTGGTGGACCCGATGGCCCGGAACGTCCAGCGTGAAATAATCGCACGCCGCCGAAATCTCGAATTCCAGGAAGGCTGGAACCCCGGTATCGCCATAGTTTTTGACCACCTTGCCATCGGGAGTCAGAATCCGCCCGGACGCGGCGACACGCGCGTTTTTGTCCACGACTTCGGCAAACATCTGCTGAAGCACCCGCATTTCGGCGGCGATTTTATGATCCCATAGGTCTATGTCGGTACCGGTATCGAGGTCATCGAGTTGCTCCATCTGACGTTCGTTGACGTCCGGCCCCACGCCGATCAGAACCATTTTTAGGGGATTGCGTTTTCCCGCTGCGATGGCGCGGGACAGTTTTCGCGTGTAGTCTTTGACCTCATCGAGATCGTGCAGTTCGCCATCGGTGATGAAGACATAAAAGCCCCAGTCGGCATCTTTGAAACGCTCGACAAAATACTGCACGGCCGGGAGTAACTGGGTTCCCGTCCCAAATTGATGGGGGCCGACGAAGGTGTGTTTCTCGGCCTGGTCGGCGTGAAAATCACCGACAACTTCGATTTCCGCACCGCCGGAGCCGGTTGCCCAGTAGATGCAGGTCGTTCCTCCATCGGCATCGAGATTCCGGGCCAAATAGGCACAGACTTTCTGGGCAACAGGGCTGACGATGTTTTCATGGACTTCGCGCGATGCGAAAATCGACGAATGGACACCCGTCCCGCTGCCGTACAGCTTCCGCATGGAGCCTGAACCATCGATGGCGATGCCGGTTTGCGTCCCCTCGCGGTGCGGCTCCATCAGGATGGTCGCCGTGACACGCACTTTTCCACCCGCCTGCGGGTAGACATTCACTTCTCCGAACGGATCGACGACATACTTCATTTGTGACATGGATGATGCTCCGATGGAGGAGAAAAAGACTCAAAATCTGAAATTCTCTCCAAACCACAAGAATCGAGGTGAAGGTTCCTTGAACATTCTACTCGTTATTCGTTCGGCAATGAAGAATCTTGCGCCACAGGATCGAGATTATTTGCTTGCCCGGTTTGGATCGGCGCTCTTTCCAGCAAAACCCGCCAACCTTGCACTTGCCCGATCGGTTCAGGCTGCGATTGCCGATGTCGAATCCAGGACCAGGTTCCCCAGGTCGCGATGCATCCGGCATAAATCGGCCAATAAAACGGAATCATTCGTCCCGTCCAAGGCCCCTTGAACGCCATGCCGATGCCCATCAGTAGCGCCCAACCCGAGACAACCAGGAAATCGACACGATAGCGTGGCGCATTGCGCAGCACGATGGCAAGCGTAAAGAATCCAGGAGCCAAGAGCGGCACAAACCAGCGAACCGAGCAACACATTCCCGACATATTTCGAGAAGTCGCCGCGTACAGCAGCCAGGTTCCCAGCGCCCAAATCAGTCCCACGATGACCAGCGGCTTTTCGCGGAACGAACGCCTTAGAATCTGGGGCAACAACGGCAGCAACAGCAACAAAGGCAGATCGTGTCCAAAGAAGCCGCGTTTGCCAAAGAGCATGTCCAGGGCATACACGATCGCACTCCACAGAGAGGCGTGATTCCAGCTACCGGTCATGTTGCCGGGATGGAAGGGTGAACCAGGCCAGTTGAAGTATTCTGGTACTGCATTTGCGGGACCAATGGTACTGGCGATCGCATAGTTCAAGACGTGATGCAGCAGAACCCAGGGCAAACCTGCCAATGTAAAGATCAAACTCCGTTTTAACCAAACTCGTCCAAAGATTGTTGCTGAGATAGAGAAAGCCGCCAACACTCTCGTTCCCACGGTCCTCCGTGGGAACGCATCCTCGTGACGCTCTGCGTCATGTTCATCCGGAAAGCGTTGAGTTTTAGTGCAGATTTCTAATTGATCGGGACGCAGAGCGTCCCGGTCGTGCGTTCCCACGGAGGACCGTGGGAACGAGGTGAAAACTCCCGCCAGGACGAGCAACGGCGGCCCCGCTCCCAGATCGATCGCGTAAGCCAATCCCACCAGGCAGCCGACCAGAGCGGTACGCGGCAATGATCGAGTCGTCTCGCCTTGAAGCAGCGCCAGGAACAGCGCCATCGCCACGGCCAGAAGAAGGATGTGATTGTTGACGTGCTGGACATACGCGATCGACACCGTTCCCAGGCCAAAAACTAAAGTCAGCGCCAAAGACCAGCGCTGCGATAACCCGATCCGCATCGCCATGACAAAAAGACAGCCCACCGCGACAGCATAGGCCAGTCCCGATGAAGCCATTGTCATCAACCGACAGAAATCATCCGGATGTTCCGCCGCGGATGAACCTCCCAGCCATCTCCAGACCTGGTACACTCCCGCCATGAGCACAGCGGGGACGGGAGACTTATCCGAATAGTAGTGCCCGTCGATGTACATTTTGTCGAGCGTTCCGAGACGCATCAACAGGTCATCATGTGTTGGATATGGAGATGGGCGATCGGGAGGAGAGGGTTGTGCAAAAATCGATTGATCGATGCTCAGGGTTCCGCGATCGACCAGCGATTCGACGGTCGCCAGCCTGCTACCGTCATTCCAGCCCCCCGCGAAGGGTTTCGCGGAAACCACAGCAACACCAGCTGCAACAAATAAAACCGCAATTAGAGTGCGAGCTGAAATGGGTTGCATGAAACGCCCTCCCTGGCGTTACTGCATAAGTTCCAAGTTTCAAGACCATAGAACGCTTGGCTAAGCTGCGGCGGCCGCTCGCGAGACTATGCAGCCCCGAAAAGTAACGTGGCGGCCCGGTCAGCTTCAGCCGTTTGTTCGCCAGCTACTCGCACGGTTCGAGCCTAATATAGCCATACGGATTGAACATGAATCCGTCCTTTTCATACCGCTCGCATGGCCGAAAACGCATGATGCGCCGGGGCCGTCATCCTTGAGACAAAATCCTTCGCCGTCCTTCAGCGGCCGCGTTGGTCTATCACCTGCGAGATACAACCTAAGCAGGTCCATCCACTGAAGGGCATCTGTCAACTTTAGGGAACTTTCGATCTCAACGTCAGGCTCGCTCAGCAGATGCATCCCACAAGAGTAATAGACGTTTTCATCTGCATCGATCATGGGACGCCGTACCCATGCCCAATACAAAGTAGCGCCTTCGGTGTGGCTGTCGCCCTTCTCTCTTGCTCGCGCGAAGTCTTCCGCCAGCTTCAACCAGCGTGCCCGACCGTGGGCAATTCCCGCGCCCTCACCCTTCGCCGCGATACCGCCCCGTTTCAAAAGAGCCGCGGTTAGCAACAAGGCGAGACCGGAGATGTCGGCCGCTACTAGTTCCTTCAGGATCGGCGGCGAAAGCACATAGGCGACAGCCGTGTGTCGCTCGATGGCGTCCCAGTCCTCGTCTGTCATTGAAGGCGAGACACGGTCATAAGACCCATCGAAAGAAGTCATCATTTCGGCTGTCCGGAGATAACTGCGAGAACTCCCGGTCAAGCTTGAATCCAGTGTCATTTAGCTTTCGAACGATTTCATCGACTTCGTTAAAATCGCGCCAGTGTCCCAAGATGCAGATTACGTGACGGGGGATTACAGTTGCCATAGTTCTCCACCCGACGGCACTACGACAGATTGTTGCCGGCGAACACCAGGCTAACCGGGCCGCCGCGCCAGTCAGCCTTAATCAAAACTCGACACGAAAGGGCGGCTCCGGTTGAGCGCTTCGTTCGGATTTGCCTTTGTTTTATACCCCTTTTGCCGGCAACATCAGCGTTACTTCGGCTGGGACTGGCCACTACGGTTTTCCCGTTCTCTTCCAGAAAGTTTCGAGCAAATCGGTTCTCGAAACTGTCGTTGGCTGTTTGCCTTCCAACTTCGCCAAAAGCATTGCCTCGCGAGCCTTGAATTTCTTCTTAAACTTCTTGGCCCGACGCATTTCGCTCGCCTTAACGAAATAGCACCGGCGTCTTATTTCCCAGTTTATCTTCTCACGCTCGACTTTTTTCTTGAACCTTCGAAGAGCCAATGCAATCGGCTCGTTTTCCGCCAGAACAATTCGAACACCCATCGTTGTGCGTCTTGAACGGTTGACGCGGTACCGGTGGAAAAAACCTTGGAAGAACACTCAGCGTATCACAAACTTGCATAACACGAGAACGACATCACCCATACATTACCTCTCCGTCGCCGAACTTGTGGATTATTAACTTGAACCCGGAATTACGATTGAGGCTGGGGCTTGCGCGACAACAGTTTTGCACTACGATCCTTCTGATCCTCCAACCACGCGACATCGCTGCTGTCATCCGCAAATCGTTTAATCCCAACCTCATGAATTGCCGAATCCGGAACGACAACCAGAGGCGTGTAGCGCGGATGATGCGATTCCTTGTAGGGATCGTTGCGCGCTGCGTTGTAGCAACAGATCATCGACCACCGTGGATGCTCGGAGCGATTTTGATCGGAGCGATGCAGCAAGTTGCAGTCAAAGAAAATCGCGTCGCCAGGCTCCATTTCGCAATATACCGCCGGATTTCGATCCAGGATGTGCTCGACCCGCTCACGATCCGCGCCCGCTTGATCCCCCGAGAGAATGTGATCCAATCTGCCGCAAAGATGGGAGCCTGGAATCACTTGCAGGCAGCCGTTCTCCTTGGTGGCAGGGTCAACGGCAATGGAAACACTCGTCAACAGAGGGAACAGCACACCGTTTTGATACCAGTAACCGTAATCCTGATGCCACGTCCAGGCCCCGCCCACGCGCGGATCTTTCATAATCATCTTGGAATGATAGTGGTAGACCTCGCCGTCCAGCAGACTTTCGGCGGAACGCACTATTCTGGTGCAACGGGCAAACATGCCGTAGATGCCATCGCCCGGATGATTCCATAACGACAGGCGAACCGTGCCGCCTTCACCATCCGCACGACCAAAAGAACGCTTATCCAAGTCTCGATCTTCTTTTGCCGCGCGATGAAGCAGATCAATTTCGCCCTTCTCAAAGAAACCTCGGACGATGACATAGCCTTCCAGGTGGTATTGAACGATCTCTGCCTCGGACAATGGAGTGTGCGCCATGATGAAGCCTCCTCGGCAAGAATCAGCGAGAACCGATCGATTGTCCGGCGGCAGAAGGAAAAAGTTCGGCCACAACAACAGTCAAAACTTTTCCCGGTGAAACTTCCAGCGAAACGGTTTGATCGAGTCGATAATCGGTTCGCTGAGCGTAACTTCGTTCCTCGGTGTTGGGTTGCGAGTAGACTTCGAGGATATCGTCGATCAGATTCACGATCCAGTAGACCGGAATCCCTGCAGCGGCGTAGATGACTTGTTTCGTCGTGCGATCGTAATTCAACGAAGAATTTGCAACCTCAACCACAACGGCGATATCTTTTGGACCAGGGTGCCGACCGCTGAAATCATCCTCGTTGCCATAAATGACTGCACCATCAGGTTCGGGTTCCTGCGTCGCAGCAAGAGTCACGGGAAGCTGCAACTGATCGAAGCACCCAAGCGATTGCACCTGGCGAAGTACGCGACCTAGCTTTCGCACACCATTCGCGTGTCGTGGTCCGACCACGGACGTACTCCCCGGATCTCTCCGATCCTTCAACACAATTATGCCATCGATCAATTCGACTGGGTCACCTTCGCGCAAAAACCCCGAATCCATCATCGAATGATAGGCATCGACCGTTATTGGAAAGATATCTGTTCCCAGGTTATCTTTCACGCGTTCAAGAAGCGTTGCTGTCATTGTGTTCGTTCGTTTAATGGTCTTGGTTCTTCAACTTCATTATACTAACTCGTTTTTTACCCGTAAATCTCACTGAGGTGGCCGAAACACTTGATCGGCAAATCGCTCCATTTCTTCCAACGGGGGACATTCTTGCAACTGCCCGTCCGCCAAACAAACCGACTATGCGGCGGCAGAAGGGAATAGCTCGGCCACAGCAACAGTCAAAACTTTTCCTGGCGACACGTCCAGCGTTACAGTCTGATCGAGTCGATAATCAGTTCGCAAAGCGTAGCTGCGTTCCTCGGTGCGAGGTTGCGTGTAAACTTCGAGAATGTCGTCAATGAGATTGACAATCCAATAGACCGGAATTCCCGCCGCGGCATAGATGGCTTGCTTTGTTGTGCGATCAGAGCTTAACGAGCTATTTGCTACCTCCACCACAAGGGCAATGTCTCTTGGCCCTGGGTGTCTAGCTGCAAAGTCCGCTTGCTTTCCACGAATGACGACCCCATCGGGTTCAGGTTCCTGAGTAGTGGCGAGAGTCACAGGATTTTGTAGCCGGCGGAAGCATCCAAGCGATTCAACTCGACGTAGAACATCATCCAACTGGTCCACTGCATTGACGTGCCGTAGTCCGACCATGGATTGGCTCTCAGGATGATCCCTTCGGTCCTTCAATACGATGATTCCGTCGAGCAACTCGATTGGATCGCCTTCGCGCAAAATCCCCGAATCCATCATTGAATGATAGGCATCGACCGTTATCGGAAAGATATGTGTTCCCAGGTTGTCTTTCGCTCGTTCGAGTAGCGTTGCTGTCATGGTGTTCGTTCGTTTAATGGTCTTGGCTCCCTTCAATCTCAATGTACTATACCAATTCCCTCATGGATCGTGTGCCATGATCAAACCTCCTCTGCGAGAATCAGCGAGTCTTTTGATAGTCTACGTATTGAGAACTAAGGCCGCAATCGCAATCGGAGACTCGGCGTCGAGTCGGCGCGAAAAAAAATCCTACTTGCGTTTTGACGGAAATTCCCTGATAGAATAAGCGGTTTACGACGTGAGCCAAATACCTAGGGATAGACTGATGCCCCTTCAATCATGCACCGGACCCTTTTCCCGACGTGAGTTCCTTCGAGTTGGAACCCTGGCGCTGGGCGGACTTACGCTGCCGAAGCTTCTGGCCGCTCGTGCAGCTTCGGGAAATAATGATTCGCCGACGTCGGTCATCCTGTTCTGGATGTGGGGCGGTCCAAGCCATCTGGAAACCTACGACCTGAAGCCCGACGCACCGGCCGAGTATCGCGGCCCCTTTCGACCCATCAAGAGCAACGTGCCCGGCCTCGACATCTGTGAGTTGTTCCCGCGACAGGCTCGGCTGGGGAGGAAGATCGCCCTGGTCCGATCGCTGCATCACACGATGTCATCCCACAACGACGGCTCCATCGAGGTTCTGACCGGCAAGACTCCGGCAAAGGCCAATCCGACCTCCACAGCGACGTCGGAACACCCTGACTTCGGCATGGTGGCCAGCAAGGTGCGCGGCCTGAGGCCCGATGCGTTCCCGCAGTACATCGGCATCCCCACCCAGCCGTTCATGACTCGGCCCGGTTACCTCGGCCTGGCTCACAAGGCTTTCGTATCCGGCAACCCCGCGGCACCGACTTATTCTCCGCCAAACCTCACACTCGCGGGGGGACTAAACGCCACAGGACTGGACGACCGCAAGAAACTTCTGACGCAATTCGATAGCCTGCGCCGCGACCTGGACGTGCAGGCCCAAATGGAAGGGACTGAAAAAGTGCGAGCAGCGGCACTTCATATGATTTCCAACCCATCAATCGGCCAGGCGTTCGATCTGTCGCGCGAACCTCCGAATCTTCGGGATCGGTACGGCCGACACCTGTGGGGGCAGAGTTGCTTACTGGCCCGGCGTTTGGCCGAAGCGGGCGTTGCCGTCATTACCATCGACGCACTGGCACCCGAGCAGGGCAAGCCACTTTACTTCAGTTGGGACGACCATGCCAACGCGCAGCCGGGCTGGGATCTTGCCAAGGGAATGCGCTGGCGTGCGCCCTTCCTCGACCAGGCCCTCTCCGCGCTGATCGAGGATGTGTTCGACCGTGGCTTGGACCGCAACACCCTGATCGTGGCCATGGGTGAGTTCGGGCGAGGCCCCCGGCTAACCACAGCCAATGGCTGTATGGGCCGCGACCACTGGCCTGACGCGATGAGCGCGTTGGTCTCAGGCGGCGGCATGAAGATGGGCCAAGTCATTGGCTCCACAAATTCGAGGGGTGAGCATCCGAAAGATCGCCCGTTGACGCCGAAAGACATGCTTGCAACCATCTACCGCCACCTGGGAATCGACCACCGTGCCGAATTCAAGGACTTTACCGGACGACCCGTTCCGATCCTGCCGGAAGGCGAACCGATCAGCGAGTTAATTTGATGGGTTGACCGGGCCGTGATAATCTGATGGTGCATTCGAGCCGGGCCAAAGAACTGCGGCTTCGACCGGCGATGATGGTGATTTATGAGCCGGGGAAGTAGAAAACAAAAGGGGTCGGGAGTACGGCAACAAGAGGGCGACTTATGGCAGGTGACCTTCTACCCTTGAAAGATGCGCTAGCCCTGATGAATGGCGAGTTCGGCCACCAGCAAACCGTTTGGGGGGCCTACTTCGCAGCAGCCTTTGCCATCATTGCGGCGATAAATGCCCTCAAATTCGAGGACGCAAAAGCCCGCCGCTGGGTCAAAGGCTTGGCCACGGCCGCTTTCCTCTGGTTCGCGTACTTCAACGCGAGCGTCTTGGTCAAGATTCATCGCGATCAAATAGAACTCGCGGCTTACGCCAACGAACTACTTCGGCTGAGCGGGGACTCCGAGTCCAAGGCTATGACGTCCCTACGCATCCTGACAGCTGCTCCATCGGCGGAGGCTTGGCAAATTGTTGCCACCCACATCATCACTGATTTGGGAGTGGTTGCCCTGCTTATTTTCGTCCCGAACTGGCCAAGAAAGAGTTCGGACCACAGCACGGGGTAGTTTATTTTCCCTGGGAGCAAACAGAGCAAGGAGTGTTCATCCCTTTTCAGGAGCAACAACGTCCGACGATAACTGGTTTGTGGAAGATCGGCATTCATCGTCCCGGTGTATGGCCCCGGTGCGAGCCAGGGGACAACGAATGGTTGGGATTAGTAGAGAAAATAGCGCAGATTTGGAGTACAATCTCTACCAATCCTGCGGTTTCGTACGCCCATCGCTTTCATTCAATCAAGGAGCCTGCCATTCACTCCGTTCCAGCCAAACACGAAATGTCCCGGCGTGAGTTTTTTGGCAGCGTCGGTGTCGGCATCGGCGGTTTGATGCTCGGCGACCCGTGTCGCCTCCGCGCTGGAGAGAATACGCCACGGCCCAAATCAGTCATCATGGTTCTGCTCATCGGCGGCCCGGCCCATATCGATATGTACGACATGAAGCCCGATGCGCCGGTCGAGATACGCGGCGAGTTCAAGCCGATCAGGACCAACGTGCCAGGTATCGAGATCTGCGAGCACATGCCCCGTCAGGCCAAACTAGCCGACAAATTGACTATAGTGCGAAACATGAAGTTCACGGGCGACAATCATTCCGGCGAGCAACTCACCACCGGTCTGCGGTCGGATAACAAAGCTCGAATCCAACGGCCCGCGCACGGCGCGATCGTGAGTTTCCTGCGCGAGAAAGATTCCAATGGCCCCGCGAAAGTACCCGCCTACGTGCTGCTCAGCCCACCGATGAGAGATGGTCCGGTCTTCCGAGACGAGTTTGGGCCGCTCTATGCCGGCTCCGGCCATCGCGCGTTCACGCCCACCGGCCCGGCCTTCGACGATTTGGGCCTGTCAACCGACATGACTCATGAGCGTCTTGGAGAGCGCAAGGACTTGCTCCAAGTCTTCGACACGATGCGGCGCGATTTGGATAGCCGGGCCGAACTGGCCGGGATGGATCGGTTCACCGCCCGGGCCTTCGAGATGCTGACCTCCTCCGAGACGCGCACGGCGCTAGACATCAGTCAAGAACCGGAACGAGTGCGGGAGAAATATGGCATTCGCGGGCCTCACGCGGCACGGGCAACGCGCTGGCTGCAAGCACGCCGATTGGTCGAAGCGGGCGTGCCGGTCGTGAATTTCCGGGCGGCCGGGCAAGAAGACTGGGACACGCATACCGGCAACTTCTCGAATCTGAAGCAGTCACTCTTGCCGACTCTGGACATCGGCTTGTCGGCCCTGGTGAGCGACCTTCACGACCGGGGCTTGGACAAAGACGTGGTCGTGGTTGTCTGGGGAGAAATGGGCCGAACCCCGAAGGTGACGAACAAAGCGGGCGGAGGGCGCGATCACTGGCACGACTCGAGTTTCGCCGTTCTGGCCGGCGGCGGCTGGCCCATGGGACAAGTAATCGGCAAAACCGATGCGTGGGGGGCAGCGGCGATCGGGACACCATACACGCCGCAGAATGTGCTGGCGACTCTCTATCGTCACCTGGGGATTGATCCAAAGACTACTCTTCTCGATTTCACTGGCCGGCCTCAGACGCTGCTCGACGATTGCACGCCGATCAGGGAGTTCTTGTAATTCTGCTGGCAATAGCGGCCACAAGGTTTCCGGGCTGGTCTCGAAGAGGCGATAGAAAAGCGGATCGGTTTTCATCGTAGCAGTTCCGGTTTTGCGTCTGGCAAAACGAATCGCCGAAGTGTTATGGTATATGCGGCGACCGGCTCAGATCAAAGCGAGACTTTCGAACCGCTTTCTGTTATTCTGTCCAGCTCGGCAGACTGAAAGAAACATCACTTCCAAGCTTCTGAGCAGTTGATTCTGCGGCGCGAACGAATTAGCTCGCCCGCGGCGGCCGCCGGTGAGACGGACTACCCCGAGAAACCACCATGCGGCCGCCGTCGGGTGCAGCGGGTGGTTCGCCGTGCCTTTGCTACTCCAACTCCCAGTGGACGCACTGCGGCAGCTGCCCTGTCTGGAAGAACTCGACGGCAGCGCGTCCCGCCAGTCCCCGGGGAAGCGTCTGGGCTGTCGGGAACTCCAAGTCGATCCCGCAAACGCAACGGAACACCTCCTCCACGTCTGCTGGGCCGCTGTACTCCAAGTCCCGCGTGTACACCCCGCCGTCGGCAGGATACCGGAGGTACATGAGCCACCCTTGGTTGGCGTTGGTGTGGACGGTGAGTGAGTCTTCCTCATACCGGGTCATGCACAAATGCGAGAACTCCTGCCCGGTCAGTTCGCCCACCAGCCGCTCGAACGCCGGTAGGTCGCCCGCGTTGACCCTGTGGCACTGGTGGTTGACCTCGACCAGCCACCCCGGATACCCACCCAGCTTGAGCCACACGTCCTGGGGAAGCTTGTTGCTGAGCGAGAAGTTGGCGGACAAGCCCCACTCGCCGCTGGTGGTGCGGGTGCTCCCGTAGCTGCCCAGGTGGGCCTCCCCGGCGTAGAAGAATCGGTCGTCGGCCGGGGTGCGGACAAGAACGTGGTGGTCTCGGAGCTTGCGGACCTGCTTGCCGCTCCGATCCCGAACCTCCCGCACCTTCTCAGGCAACCAATCATTGTCGTCCGGACCAGCTCGCTTGGTGCCGAGTTTCGGCCGCCACACGAGCGGTTCGTTGAAAGTTTGCCCGACCGTGACGAAGCAGAGGACGACAGAGGGCAGCACAACGAACTGGCCATCGCAGAACGATTCGGCACGCTCTGCGGTCCCGAACGCCGCAACCGCGTCCTTGGCCCAGTACCAGTTGTGTAGCGGTGGCTCCACGAAGTGCTTCCCGCGGCGAACTATTATTGGGGCCCGCACGCGCGCCCTATCTGATTAGTGCGCTGTGCGCGCATTAACACGGGCCGTGCGCCGTGCCATTTTCACCAGTTGACCACCGCCAACATTCATTGTCAAGCGCCCGTACTGTTCCGCGGACGATTTTTCTTCTTGCCACTGATATGGCCAATATGTACAGTAATGATAGCCCGTCTATTACTTTGCGCCGTAACGAGGAGTCGTGCCTTGTCGATGCCCGCGCCAACTTCCGCGTCCACGGGTCTCCAGGCTCCTCGCCTTCTTGATCAACTTCGCGAATCGGCGTCGGTACGCTTCGGGCGTCCGGAGCCGGGTAAGCGCTACGCCGATTGGGGCCGGCGCTTTATCCTCTTTCACGGCAAGCGCCATCCGCGCGAACTCGGAAAGCCCGACGTAGTACGGTTTCTCGAGCATGTGGCGCAAACCGACAAGGATCCAGTTCGTTGTATTGAGCAGGCCATGAGGTGTTGAAGCAAAGCCGGGTGAAACGGCTCCGTCGATAGGATATAATCCCTCGAAGAGAGGAGGTAATATGCCAATTCATGATTGGGCTCGAATCCCTTCAGGGATTTTCCACGATTTTCATCAAACGTGGTCGATTCACATCAAAGCGGCCTTGAACTCAGGACTGCTGCCGAAAGGGTTTTCGGCCATGGTCGAACAACGATCTGGTCCCAAAGAAGTGGATGTCCTGACCCTGGAGTTGCGCCGGTCGGCGAGAAAACCCGGTTTCACTGATGGGAGTGGACTTCTGACATTGGAGCCGCCCAAGACGAGTATCGTGCGTAAGACCAGCAATGAAATCTACGCGGATCGCTCCAATCGAGTTGTCGTGAGGCATCACCTGGGGAGGATTGTCGCGGCCATCGAAATTCTATCGCCGGGAAACAAGGATAGCCGGGCCGCCTTACAGGACTTTGTGAACAAAACCATCGACTTTATGCGTCGGGGGATTCACCTGTTGCTCATCGATCTTTTCCCGCCAACGCCGCGCGACCCATTTGGAATGCACAAAGTGATTTGGGATGAGATCCACGAGGAGCCGTTTCAGTTCCCTCCTGGGAAAGACCGCATTTTGGCGTCGTATGAGATGGATGATGAACGGACCGCCTACGTTGAACCCGTTGGAGTCGGCGATGTTCTGGCCGGCATGCCGCTTTTTCTTGTGCCGGGAATGCACGTAATCGTGCCGTTGGAGCCGACCTACCTGAGTACGTGGGCAGCCAGTCCGGAAGATATGCGAATCGCCGTCGAGACGGGCGTGATGCCCGAACCTGAGCACGAGGAAAACTAAATCTCGTTCGTGAATGCCGGCGATGATGGCTATCGAGAGGATTCGCAATTGTTTGAATGCAGTTGATCCGACAATAGTCAGTCTTCCCACTCGATCCGGTAAGGGGCCTTGATTGCCGGTGCGATCCGCTGCGCCGCTTCTGCTCGAATCTCCGATAGGGGCCGATCGCTTACTCCGAACCGCACAGGTAACACCCGTTCGCCGCCTTGTCGGTAAATCGTCTTGACCGCTCTGCGCTCGAACTTGCCATCCTTGCCGATGGGTGTAATCACGTCGCGCAGCCGAATTCGGGCGCTGCGTTGCCGGGGACGACAATGCCATTGTCGATTACATCGACGGGAATGTCGAGGATCGCCCCCTCATCGCGGCGAAGCGTGAGCGGCCAGCGTACGACGATGTCGAAGATTCTTTCGCCTTCGATCATGCTGGAGATATCTTTCCCGTGTACAGCTGTTTGCAGCAATTGGCTCACGTCGGCCGGCGATACGCCCCAGCGCTTGCACTTGTCGGCATCGACCTTGAACTCAAGATCCGCGGAGCCGAGCACCGGATAGGCGACGGCACTTTTGACGCCCGGTACAGCTCGCAGGGCGGCCGTGGCCAGCTTGCCAAGGCGCTGGAGTTCATCGAGGTCGGGGCCAATCACCTTGAGCAAGTGATCGGCCATCACTCCCGGAAACGATGACGGCATTTCTTCCGGAGGTGTTTCGGTCATTAGGAACGACGCGCCGGGAGCTTCACGGGAGAGTAGACGATCGAACTCTTGAATCAGTTCCGTCTTGGTGCGTGGGCGGTCGCGATCGGCAATTTTCGCATCAGCGTTCAGGTGGACGAAAGCCAGTACCTGGCTGGACGCCGCCCGTTGATTATCCTGGGCCATGATGCGCTCCACCTCAGGAAAACCGGAAAGCAGCGAGGGAATTTTTCGAGTCAAAGCGGCCGCCGCCGCGTGCTCGCCGTCTGTCGGCATCATGCCATAGATCCACAAATCATTTTTCCGCTCGTCCGCGCTGGACGAATACACGTCGATGCGCACGCCCGGCAAGAGCTTCCCGGGGGTTGTGTTCAGCTCCTTGATGAGCTTGTGCGCACCGCTCAAGAGTTGCACGTCCTCGCCCGGGCGCAGCATGATGAGGCCCTCGATCACGTCGTCGTCCCAGCGCCTGCTTTTCGATGTAGCTGACTCGATTCAATCGCGAATGGCCGATGACAACACCTTGTTGGCCTGGCACATCCACGGGTCGAAGCCGGCCACCCTCAACCAGGTCTTCGAGTAGAATTTCGCCGTTATCGATGGATCTCACAAGAACCTTGCGGATCTCGAGGATGTGCTTGTTCTCTGCTTTGCGCAGGATCTTTGCAGCTGCGGTAGCTAGCCGGCGACGTTGCTGTTCGCGCAGTTCCGCTGTTTCCGGCCGGCCTTCTTTCTCCGATTGGATCAGCTTCTCTTCCTGCGCGGGTCTGGGTCTTTCAGGCGTAGAACTTTTTGCATTGGATCGAGGCCGCCGCCAAGCAGCCCGACCGCACGGACGTTCCTGGCAACCTGCCCGCCCAAAACAAAGTCTGCCCCCTCAACCAGGTTGGCTTTGCTCAGCGCATCTTGAATCTGCTTTAGGGTTACACCGTAACGACGGAGTCGATCCGGATCGGGATGAATCTCAAAGTGCTTCGTTACACCGCCGCTACTGACGACGTCCATCACGCCGGGAAGACGGCGAAAACTTGCGCTCGAGCACCCAGTCTTGTAATTCGCGGAGATCGTGCAAGGTGTAGATGGACCGACCCATCTCATCTCGCGGCGAGTTCAACACGTAGCCGATCACCGAATTGCCATTGTCCGGCCGGGGGACAGCATCGGGACGACCCCAATGGGCAATTTGGGTATTTCTTGGAAACGGTCGATAATCTCCTGCCGTGCAAACGAATAATCAGAACCAGGCTCGAAGCAGGCGAACACAATACTTGTGCCGGGAATGGTTGTGCTCCGCAGCGATTCCAGGCGGGGCATTCCGTTTAAGACCGCTTCGACGGGGATTGTAACCTGCCGTTCAACCTCTTCCGCCGATTTTCCAGGATAGTCGGCGCGGATTTCAATTGCCACCATGTGTCGGCGACGTCGGAATCGTTGGGGGGTCGGGGAGTGGTGGTTTGTTCGGCTGCACCGCGGGGTCGCCGCGCACGACAAAATAGACTGCACCGGCGCAGATTCCCAGAAGCCCGAAGATCAGAAGAGCCAGGTTTCGTTTGCCGAAAGTTGGCATGTGGAGCAGTCTCCGAATTCAAGAGGTTGCCGGGCGTAAGCCGAACAAATCCGGGGAGAAGATTGATTGGAAAGAGAATCGACGATGAGCATTTCGAGGATGCTCGACCTCCCAACAAATCCCTTGCAGCTATGATATGGGCAAATGTCGTCGAAAAGAGGGTGAGTGACGGGATTTGAACCCGCGACGACCGGAACCACAATCCAGACCCCTCTAATCCCAAACCCATTTCCTCTAAAAGCTTACGTCAAATGTTGATCTTCGCTTACAGGAAAAGTCCATTTTTGGACCTTTTAGGACAAAGCAGCTTCGGTTTGCTTCGCGGTCACATGAGCAGGCTATCCTCAACTTCTTCAATCTCATCACAATCCGATTGAATTTGGATGACTCCTCTATCTTTCTTCGTGAATTCCGGCCCGGATGCGACCGCTCCTGAGATGGTCTCCGTCATATGTTTGGCAACTGCCAAAAACGCTTTCAGTGCCCCCTTACGAATTGAAACATCGCCATCACCAGCGTAACCGACATGCTGCATCATGAGCTTCCGGGTCGCGTTGGTGTAAGCGTTAATCTGTTGGATGAGGGTTCGATTTTTTTCTTCCCCAAAGAGATCATCATTTCAAAACCAAGCGTCTCTGGTGTAAGCGTGAAAATCACCAAGGGTCAAATTGTCATCGATTCCGCTTTCGAGCTTTGACACCTTGCTCTGAGTGCATTTCATTTTGGACGCTATATCACTCTGAGAAAGCTCTTGCGCCGTTCGCAGACCCACTAAGAAGTTAATAATGCTTCTTTCCTCTATTGCGCGGGCTGTTTCTTCTGCTTTTTCTTTGTTTTCCGAAACGCTACGGACCATATCCGCGACAGTCGAAAAACTTCTAAAGCGGCACCTGCTCGACAAGGTGCCGTTTCCGACCTGTGCGATGAACTCGACATCTACCCCACCCAGTTCTACGCCTGGCTCAAGGAGTTCTTCGAGAACGGCCATGCCGCCTTCGACAACGGCCGCAAGAGCAAGGCCGTCGAGGACGCCAAGGAACGCAAGATCGAACAGCTCGAAGCCAAGCTGGCCCGCAAGAACGAGGTCATGGCCGAGCTGATGGAAGCCCACACCGAGCTAAAAAAAAGTCTTGGGGAGATCTAAAGGGCTGCTGGGTTCCCCACGACACCCGCGACACCATCGTCGATTTCGTCCGCGACTGGAGCGACAAGACGGACATCCCCGTCTGTCGCTTCCTCCCCTGGATCGGCATCGGCTCCAGCAAGTTCCACGACTGGAAGCACCGCTTCGGCAAGGTCAACGAGCACAACGCCTGGGTGCCGCGCGACCACTGGCTCACCGACGACGAGAAAGAACGCATCTGCGCCTTCGCCCGCCAGCATCCCCTCGAAGGCTATCGCCGCCTCACCTTCATGATGCTCGACGCCGATGTCGTCGCCTGCAGCCCGGCCAGCGTCTATCGCGTCCTCAAGGCCGCCGGCCTCCTGGCCGGGCCATCGCCCACGCCCACCAAGAAGGGCACCGGCTTCGTCCAGCCCCTCCAACCCCACGAGCACTGGCACGTCGACTGTCAGCTACCTCAACATCGCCGGCACCTTCTACTTCCTCTGCTCCATCCTCGACGGCTACAGCCGCTTCATCGTCCACTAGGAAATCCGCGAGAAAATGGAGGAAACCGACGTGGAAACCATCATCCAACGCGCCCGCGAAGCCTACCCCGACGCCACGCCGCGCATCATCTCCGACAACGGCCCTCAGTTCATCGCCAAGGACTTCAAGGAGTTCATCCGCATCGCCGGCATGACCCACGTCAAGACCTCGCCCTACTACCCGCAATCCAACGGCAAGATCGAACGCTGGCACAAGACCCTCAAGGGCGAGTGCATCCGCGTCAAGGTGCCGCTGTCCCTCGACGACGCCCGACGCATCGTCGCCGATTACGTCGCCCATTACAACAACGTCCGCTTGCACAGCGCCATCGGCTACGTCACCCCCAAGGACAAGCTCGAAGGCCGCGACAAGGAAATCTTCGCCGCCCGCGACCGCAAACTGGCCGAGGCCCGCGAACGCCGCCAGCAGCTACGCCAGGCCCAGCACCGAGCAACACAGCCCGAGCCCCGCCGTCGCTCCGCGGCCGGCCATCGACTTCGCCGCCGTCCGCGCCGCCGTCACCCTGGCCGCCGTCCTGCAACTGCTCGGCTTCCAGGCCAACAGCACCCGCGGCGCCCAGCAACGCGGCCCCTGCCCCCTGCACGGCTCGACCTCCGGCACCAGCCGCTGCTTCTCCGCCAACCTCGACCGCAACGCTTTCCATTGCTTCAAGTGCGGCCGCTCCGGCAACGCCCTCGACCTGTGGGCCCAGGCCAACCAGCTGAGCCCTCTACGACGCCGCCATCGACCTGTGCGAACGACTGCACATCCCTCTGCCCACCTTGCCGCCCCAAAACCGGAACAGGGAAGAGGAACCCGTAGCCACTCAACCGGAAACCTGTACAATGACCTCGCCCTGAACAAGAGTCCCTTTCCTTTAGTCGCTAACTCAACGAGGCGCTTCTTCCAGATCAGGCTGAACCAACACACAACCTTGCGCAAATAAACAGCGCCGTCACTTCCATGAACTGCTTTACGATCTTTGCCAAACGATTGAGGAACCGGAAGTGAAGAAGAATCCAAAGGGCGGAAGGCCGTCGCTTTCTCTCCGCGATTTGATTTATGCCGCGATCCTCAAAGTCTTTTCAGAGAAGTCGGCACGTCGCTCTTCTGGCGAACAGGAAGATGCACAAGAGCAAGGATTTCTTCAAAACGCTCCGCACTTCAACAGCGTTCTCAAGGTATTTGGACGCGAAGAAACAACCGCGATTTTGAAGACGATGATCGAATCCAGTTCTCTTCCTCTCCGAAGCATGGAAACGACTTTTGCGATTGACTCCACTGGCTTTTCAAGTCTGAGCTACGCCCGATGGTTCGACGAGAAATACGGAACAACCCGGAAGGAAGCGAAATGGGCAAAGACTCACTTTTGCACGGGCGTAAAATCGAACATCGTTACTGCTGTTCACATTGCCGAACCGAAAGCCGGTGACAGTCCTCATTTCCCTACACTAGTCCAGCGGAGAACTTCAAAATCGAAATCATGACTGGCGACAAAGCCTACGCTTCCAATCCGAACTTTGAAGCGGTAGAATCGCATGGAAGAAAACTCTATGCGACGTTCAGGGAGAACACAACCGGGGGAGTAGGTGGTGCTTTCGAGAAGGCCTTCCACTACTTCTGTCTTCACAAGGAAGAGTACCTTGCGAAGTACCATATCCGCTCGAATGTCGAGTCAACGTTCAGCATGATTAAGAGGAATTTCGGCGATTCCGTGAAGGCGAAATCGGAACTGGCCCAGAAGAACGAAGTCTACGCGAAGTTCGTTTGCCACAACATTTGTGTATTGATTCAAGAGATGTACGTGATGGGAATTGATCCGAGTTTCGGGGTTAAGCCGAGTTGCACAAAAACCGATGCTCCTGCACAAATACTGAGGTTCCCTGGTTAGTTAAAGTGCAAAGCCAGGTCGCCCAGCGGATGTGCAGGATGTGGCCGAACTTCTTTCAAACCCCCGACTCGTTGCCGCCTGCGAGGCTCGACCCAGGTACTTGGGGAAGAAAAAAGATTAACCTTTCGTATCGGTGTTCGCGGCCGGTAATTCAATCGTAAACTTCGTGCCTCTGCCTACATCGCTGATGACGCCGATCGTCCCGCCGTGCGCCTGAATGATCTTCCGCGTGGTCGCCAGTCCCAATCCGCTCCCATCGACTTTGCTCGTGTGGAACGGCTGAAATATCTTTTCCAATTGCTCCCCGGCAATTCCGCAGCCGGTGTCGAAATATCCAGACATAAAAAGCCTGGTTTCATGTGAGATTGCAAGATAATCTCTCCGCCCTCGGGCATCGCTTGTTGGGCGTTCAACATGAGGTTTAGCAGCGCCTGCTTGAAGAGTTCCCGGTCCACCGGCACTTCCGGCATGGCACTGTTGGGATACCAGGTGATGGTAATGCCCGCCCTGCTTTGCAGTCGGCGTGAAGAAATCGACCATTTCGCCGATTACTTCGCTGAGCTGAGTGGGCTGCTGGTGGAGTTGTTGCGATCGAGCAAATCGCAGAAAATCATTGGAGATGTCGACCAGCCGGCGACACTCGCCCTGTAGACGGTTAATGCGATCAAGCGCCCGCCGTTCGCGGGGATTTTGCGGTTCGGAAAAATCATCGCCAAGCAGTTGTAGATTCAAATTGAGGGTGCTGATGTGATTTTTGATCTCGTGGATAAAGCCCCCGGCGAGTTCGGCCAGTTCCGTGTATGGGTCGTTCGTTGGTGGCATTGGCGTTCGTTGGCAAACCCAAGGACGATCTTCACTTTTCTGGTACGTATCGGAACGCGAAAAAGCTCTCGCGCACTTTGGCGATCAGGCAGTCGTGCTCTGAATCATAACACATCTGCGTCCACGAGAACCAGTTCTTCGATTCGGGGACCGGATTGGTTGACTTGATCTCTTTCCAAGTGTCCTTCCTTGGATCGTAGGTAAAAATTCCCGAAGGCTTGTCTTTGCGATTGTAGGCGGCCGTGGTGAAAAACAACCCGTGCCTGGAATCGAATGCCAGATGGCCTTCGTAGACGGGTGTCGGGCAGTCGGCCAGCCTTTCAATCGTTTCCAACTTGGGATCGAAAGCAAAGAGTTTCCGAAGGTCATCAGACTTGGCCTGGTTAAATGGCCCTTCCAATCGGCCGCCGCCAAGAATCAGCATGCCCGCTTTTTTGTTGGGTCATAGACGATCGTATTGCCTGATCCCGCCCGGAACGGTGGACTCTGCTTGGACTTGCGCCATTCTTTCTTGGCCAGGTCGTAAATCCAGATTTGCTGGCCGTTTCCTGAAACATAAATGATCGACTTGGTATCCGGACAGTAGGCCATGGCGTCGTCGAGATGATTGGCGGGACACGGCTTGGCGGCAAGCTGAGTCCATTGATTGGTTTTGAGATCGAGCCGCCAGGCACCGTCGGCAAGGTCATGGCCGACCAGCTTGCCGTTCTTGTCGACGATGGTTTGATTCGCGCCGTTGCAGATGAAAATCGCTTTAAGATCGGAAACGTACTCAAAACAGTGATAGACATGCCTGGGGCAGGGCGTTGGCTCTTTATCGTTTTCAGGCAGGGCAAACGTGCGATAGCCACCTCCTTTGGGTTCCATTTTGGACCAGTTATCGATCTTTACGGGTGAGAGCTTGCCTTCTGCCGGATCGAGAGCAAATAGACAGTTCCCGTAAATGGTCCAGCCGCCGTGCTTTTTGTCAACCCAGCGGTCGTAGAAGAGGACACGTTTTCCATCGGGGTCATAGACCAGCTTGTTCCAACCCTGGGCCGCGAACATCCCCTTGTCATTTGGGTCGAGTTGGTCCGTCTTGTACTTGATCTCGACCCAAGTGCTGTCGGGGAGTTTGGCGAGGTCCGCAGCGTTGCCGACGGAAACAGATGCAAGGATCGCAAGGAAACCGATATGTCGCATTAGATGTATGCTCCAACAGTTTGCAAGAACCTTCCGAAATTGTCTTTTGCGAAAACCTTATGTTGAATTCGGCAAAAAGGAAAGGTTGCCAACTTGAATTTCGGGGTAGAACGGACTGAAGACTGGACCATCGATCAGTTGCACATCGTCTTCTGAGGAAAAAGCCAGAAGATGGGAGGATATTCGCCGTCGGAAGAAGCCTGTTCGTTGAACCGTCACCAGTCCAAACCAGTTGGAACTGGTAACCGAGAGGTTGACCTCACGCCGAATCCGCAGAAGTTGTCTGCAGTAGTCATCGATCTGGAATCCAACTGAGCCGTGGAACGCAGACTTCACTTGTAGGTCGTCGGTGATGAGGTAAGGCGGCCTGAACCGTGGAAACGGGGTTGACCATAAACACTCTGCCCGTCCCTCCACATGAGCATGTTTGAGTGAAAGATTATCGATAACTCGAGAGCCCAATGAGAGTAGCAATGTTGGACCCGCGTAATCAAAAGCCATCCACTTGTCTGCCATGTGCAAAGGATGGCCGCCGATCAACCCTTCAGATCCATATTGGCTCTGCCAGTTAATCCACAGCGCAAAGGTGCGCATCAATAACCCCCCGCCGAGCCGAGCCACTAACACTATTCTTGTCTAATTGTTGAACCTACCCGACCAACTTTGTCCAAAGCGCTTTGTATTCCTTCAGGAATGCAATACCGCTCTCCACGTCCTTCGGTGTTTTGCCGACTTCGATCATAGTGTAGCGGTCATATCCCGATTCTCGGAGTAAGCGGAACAGTTCGCGGTAGGGATAAACCCCGGAGGCATCCTTCTCCAACTCGTTGATGTGGCACGAGCGAATCCAGGCGCAAGCAACTTGAACGCTTCCGCCACGGAGCCGGCCTTGATATCGGTGGAGTTGGAATTCCAGGTCAATCCGACACTCTTGTGTCCGCAATGCGTCATGATCGTCTTGATATTCTCGGGAACTGCGGTGCCTGGGCCGTGAACCTCAACCCAGATTTCGATGCCGGCTTCTTTGGCGGCGTTTCCGCATTCAATGAGCGCCTTGCCAATCTGCTCCAAGGTTTTCTCGACCGGAACACCCTTGGGTAAACTGTTGGGCCTTACTTTGACCCCATGACCGCCAAGATCCTTGACCAGATCGACGAATAACTTGCAGTCTGCGATGTTCTTTTTGACGATAGCGGGATCGGGCGATTGAAATTCGCACACACTGCCGCAGCCCCAGAAGACGACACCGCTGTCGGCAAATTGCTTGTTGACATCCTTCGCGTTCTTCCTTGTAAGGTTCGGCTCGACGCCGTGCTTGTGAGTGGTTCGACAATTCGACCGAAGCGATGCCGACTTCCTTGCAGATTTTCAAAATCGTCGGCAAATCCCAATCCTTGGCGACATTGTAGGTCACCATACCCAACTTGTAGAGAAGGGGTTTGGTCTTGGGATCAGCGGCGAAGGCCGAGAGGGAAGTCCCGGCCATGCCGGCGGCGGTGCCGATCAAAAACTGTCGTCGATCGAACGTGTTCATCGGGGTCCAACTCCAGAGTTTAGCGATCTCTAGGATTGTAACCACGGAAAACACGGAAAACACGGAAAAAGGGGAAGAAAGAAACGCAACTCATCAGAAAATGGATACAGCTTATTTGTCTTCTGTCTTCTTCCGTGTTTTCCGTGGTTAAGTAACTGTTCCAACTTCCATCCTGGACAATGGCTGAGGCTCAGGTTAATCTTTATCTTCTCATCCGGAGATGTTCTGATGGTCGCATCCACTGAGCACGAATACTCGAATCTCCTTTCAGTGATTCAACAACACTGGGGATTTCAGGAACTCAGGCCGCTCCAGGAACCGGCCATGCGCGCGGTTCTCGACGGCGCGATTCTCTCGTCGTCATGCCGACCGGCGGCGGCAAATCGCTTTGTTACCAGGCCCCCGCCGTGCTCGACGCGACGAAACCACCGTCGTCGTCTCGCCGCTGATCTGCGCTGATGAAGGACCAGGTCGACAGCCTGCGTGCGATCGGCGTTCCCGCCGCTGCAAACTCGACAGCTCCCTGACCGATCGAGCGAACGCTACGCCTACGAGCTGGACCTGCGAGCCGGGGCCAGTCCGTTTGCTGTTCGTCTCGCCCGGAACGGCTGGTCGATGCCGCGATCTTTCCAGGTCTTCTGCAGCAGATCGGCGTCACGCACCTTCGCCATCGACGAGGCCCATTGCATCAGCCATTGGGGCCACGATTTTCGCCCCGAATATCGCCAGCTGCGCGCGCTTCGCGAAGCTGTTTCCCGACGCCGACGTTCCACGCCTATACCGCCACGGCGACCGAGCAGGTCCGCGGCGACATCGTCGCGCAGCTCGGCCTGCGTGATCCCGGAAGTGCTGGTCGGCAACTTCGACCGGCCCAACCTGACCTATCGCGTGCGTGCCGCGCCACGGACTTGCTCGAACAGGTATTGCGAAGTGCTCGACTCGGCATCGCAAGCGAAGCCGGCATCATCTACTGCATTCGCCGCAAAGATGTCGACGAGCTGACGCGCTGACCTGCAGCGCAGAGGCTTCAAGCCGATGCCCTACCACGCCGGCATGACGCCGAGGATCGCAAGGCGCAGCGCAGGAAGCTTTTCGCGCGGAGACAATGCGATCTGGTGGTCGCCACCGTGGCGTTCGGCATGGGCATCGACCGCTCCAATATGCGCTTCGTGCTGCACACCGGCATGCCCAAATCGATCGAGCATTATCAGCAGGAAACGGGCCGGGCCGGCCGCGACGGCCTGGAGGCGGAGTGCGTGCTGCTCCAGTCGGGGCGAGACTTCCTGACCTGGAAGCACATCTTTCAAAAATCCGCGGAGGAGAACCCGGTTGAAGCAGAGTTTCGTACCGATGCTTCGTACAAGCATCTGGACGAGATGAACGGCTATTGCAAGGGGGCCGTCTTGCCGGCATCGGTTGCTGGTCGAACATTTTGGGCAGGAGTATCAGGGCGGCGATTGCCAGGCCTGCGACTTGTGCCTGGGCGAAGTCGATTTTGAATCGGATTCGCAGATCATCGCGCAGAAAATTATTTCGTGTGTGGCCCGCGTGCAAGAGCGCTTTCGGCGTCGGCCACGTCGTCAGCCGTGCTGCGCGGCGAAAATAATGAACGAATCCGCAAGTTTAATCACGATAAGCTAAGCACCTACGGTCTTTTGAAGGAATTCAAGGAACTGCACATCAAGGACTGGACCTATCAACTCATCAATCAGGGCCTGATCGACCAGACGGAGGATGAATTTCCAGTCCTGAAACTGCTCGATGAATCGTGGGAGATCCTGCGCAACCAGCGACAAGTTCGACTACAGCGCTACGTCGAAACCAAGCGTGCCCGCCAGTCGCGGAGCGAGGAAGTTTCGTGGGAAGGGGTCGATCGCCCGCTGTTCGAGCAACTGCGCGAATGGCGTAAGGCTCGGGCCGGCAGTCAAGGTTTGGCACCCTACCATATTCTCAGCGACGCAAGTTTGCGAGAAGTAGCCCGACGTCGGCCCTCGACCATTGAGCAACTTCGACTCGTTTACGGGATCGGCGACACGAAGTTGCGCGAATTCGGCACGGAGTTGGTCGAAAAGATTGTTGACTATTGCCGGGGCGCTGGTGTGTCGATGGACGTGCCCGCGACGACAGCCAAGGCCGCTCCGAGACTCGAAAGGGTGACTGCCGGGGCCGAGGCATGCTTCCCCTTATTCCGCACGGGAGCATCCATTGCGGAAGTGTCCCAGAAGATGGGTCGAGCGCTGAGTACAACGGTTGGCTATTTTTGTGCCTTTATTCAGGAATGCCGGCCTCAATCTATTTCCGCGTGGGTCGATGACGATACCCGACTTCAGATAATCGAAGCTGCAAAAAAGATAGGAACCGCGTTTCTCAAACCCATTTTTATTGCCCTGGAAGAGAAGATCCCGTACGACACGATCCGCATCGTTCTGACCCATCTGGAGACTCAGGAACCCACCGAATCGGCGTGAGTTTTGCATATCAGAGATGCCGAATCTTGATAATTTGGGTAAGATATAGGGATTAAAGTGGCTCCGTTACGTTTTCTCGGAAGCTTCCATCGCAACGGCGGGGAGGATTATGGAAGGAGTTCGCGAATTTCTGGAGCGTTTACGGCAGCACGGTCTGGTCGAGGGGCACTTTATCGGATTGCTTCACATCATTATTGGTCGTCGCATTTCTCACGTGGACGGCCGGCTCCTCTCAGCGGGGCTTACCTGGCGGCAACTTTCGGAACTCTTGAAGATCATGCGTTGGGACAAAGAGCAGGTGCGCGAAGTCGGTCTGAATCCGGATGACCTGCCGCCGCGCGACCGCCAGCGCTATTGGTACGCGGCGATTGTAGCGGCGAAGGTTGACTCGAATATAGCACGGGCAGCCGGTGATACACTTGGCAGCGCTGGTTTCAAAATTGGGCTTTGTGATTGGACCGGCACCGGGTTGAAAATCGATCGTTCCGCGCCAGACAAATCTAAACTTTTGTTGTCTCTATCATCCTTCGTCTGTCATAATGTGTTTCGTTTTCATCACCGGGCCAACGAATCACGTCACTTGTTGTTGAGGAAATAAGCAATGTTCTACCGTCTCGTTTACTGTGTGGTCGGGATGGGATTGCTTGTTGGGTCATCGGCGCAGGCCGAACCGCTGCATTCCGAGAAAGGAAAAGTTACCTTCAAACCGATTCATCCGGAGCAAACTCCGGAACGATTTCGTTTGGATACCTATGCTTTTGACTACGAGATGACGCCGAAAATGGACCTGCCCGTTTGTGGCGTCGAGATTTACAAGATGACTTACCCTTCTCCCGTGAAGACCAAGTACGAGGCGAACAACACGGTTCATGCCGAGTATTATCGACCCAAAGGCAAAGGACCGTTCCCGGGCGTGTTGGTTCTGGACATCCTGGGCGGCGATCAGAACCTGTCGCGCGGTATAGCGCTCCAGTTGTCGCAAAACGGGATCGCGGCACTCTTTGTTCAAATGGCTTATTATGGACCGCGCCGAACGCCGGGCGGCCCCAGGCTGCTCAGTCCGAACATCCCGCAAACGATGGAGGCTATCCGGCAGACCGTGCTCGACTGCCGATGTGCCACAGCTTGGCTGGAAGCACGCCCGGAGATTGATGGCAAAAAGCTGGGAATTCTTGGGACGAGCCTGGGCAGCTTTATGAGTGCTCTGACAGCGGCATCCGAGCCTCGAATCCAGCGGGTGGTCTTGCTGCTGGGTGGCGGCGGGCTGGTCGATGCCTACTACGAACACCCCAAGGTAAAGCCTTACACCCGGATCAACGAGTTTCTCGGTTTGACGAAGGACAAACTCAAGGAGATGATTGCCCCGGCCGACCCATTGACGTATGCGGATTTCTTGAAACAACGAGATTTGCTGATGATCGCGGCCAAGCGGGATGATATTGTTCCTCCAAAAGCTGCGGTCACGCTCTGGGAGGCGACTGGCAAGCCGAAGATTATTTGGTTGGATTCAACACACGTTGGGGCGGCGCTGTACATCTTCGATGTGGCTGGCCCGATTATCGCGCATTTCAGGAAGAAGTGATGATTGTGGTAGGTACCGCGAGCCGAGCGGCACCAGCACGCGAAGCGTGCCAACCTGTCAGCCCCAGAAATTGGCTCGCGGTCAGTGGCAGGTTGCGACGCCTTCGCGTCGCGATCCGGTTCGGCTCGCCGGACCTGCCCAGACAGGGTGGGGATTTCGAGTGGTGGTGAGGTGTTGAGACTTGGATTGCGATAACCGTGGAGAAAAACGATGTTGCGAATGACTGCAGGGGTATGCGGTGCGGCGATGCTGCTGATGGTGGTTCCCATGCGCGGGCCGATGAGAAGCGCTATGAGTATTTACTGGCTCGGTTAAATGCCAAAATCTCCGTGGAAGTGCAAGAAGCACCATTGAAGCTTCTGCTGACCACACTGGAAGACCTCGCCAGCCTGCCGGATTTGAAAGAGATCCGTCCAAGCATGTTCAGATTCTGTTCAATGTGAAACGATACGAAACCGAATCTGGGCTGCATGGGGACGAGATGTTTGATCTACAACGCCTTCCACCGATCAAACTTCCGGGAAAGCTTCACGACGTTCCATTATCAGCTGTGTTGCAACTCGTCTGCGAGCAGATTGAAGGGGTCTATTTGGTGGGCAAGGACTACATCGAGATCGTCCCCGCTACCCGACTACGATACCAGTTGGGAACACACAAAGAGGAGTTTCCACTATTCGGAAATCACCCGGGAATCCCAGATGAAAATCGACGCAAGTTAACGCCCCTGGTTCATTGCACCTTCAAGAAAATCCCTTTCTCGAATGCAGTGGAAGAACTGGCAGAAAAGCACGATCGTTCAGTCGTCGTGTCCCGACAAGTTCCCGAAAAGATTCTTTCGCAGGAAATCACCATGAAATTGGCCAATCTTCCATTTGCAACAGCGATTGAGCTTTTGGCCGACATGGTCGATCTGAAGGTCGTCACCAGGGGAAATGCCTACTTTGTCACAACCAAAAAACAAGCGGAGGAAATGGGCGTGACACGTCCAAAACAGAAACTGCAAGACAAAAGTTCGCCGCACCCTTCAGTCAATCCCAGGGCAAGGCCAGCCGTTTGTCCTTTGCGAGATAAAATCCCAAATCAATGAAATATCCGGAGACAATTCGGTTCGTAGCGGCGGCTTCCAGCCGGCTTCCAGCCGCCGAGAGAGGTTGCAGACGGCGGCAGGATGCCGCCGCTACGACGGCATCCCCAGAGAAAATGGTTACACCCAACCTACCAATGAAAAATGAAAAAGATCCCCTGTTGACATTGCTCATCTCAAATCGGTACATTCTTTCCATTCTTATCGATTTCTTGCCGCGCAGGATGCGCGGGTTTGGATCCGCAAGGAGGCGTTTACCGTGTCACCGGTCACTTCAGTTGATCGCAATGCGCCCTCACCTGATTTAACTTCCGGTGATCTACTCAGCGGGTGTCAAACCGCTTCCGGTTTATTGGGTCAGCTCCTGAGCAACGCGCCCGAGCACCCGAAAGTTCTCGTCATCGGCTTTGAACGGCCACTACTCTCTGGCACGGGCTTCGAGATAAAGGAACACCTTCTCTCGGCAGCAGAACCTTCCACGACACTCCCCTGGGACGATGATGAATTCGCAGCGGTTTGTGCAACGGATGTTATTCAGCGCTTCCCGCCCCAATCGCGCGGGAGATTCCTGGCGGAATGTCTGCGCGTTGCACGCTCCGGGATCGTCGTTAGCCATCCCGGCGCTGATCCATGCATACTTGAAGCCGAGCAATTCGTTCAGCTTCTCTACCGGGAGCGGTTTCACACTTCCCATCCCGCGTTCTCTGCCGACGAATTCGATCGACTAACACCGGAAGAAATGCGCTCCCTGATGCGGATGCAGGAAATCGCCTTCGAGGAAGTTCAAAATGCACCGCTGCATCAATGGCTCGCAGCGCGCCTTCGGGCAGATCATGGTTTGCAACACCCGACCCACTCGAATGAACCCGATGTTTCCTCGATCGCCTATCGACGCTTCTATATTGCAGCGAAATTTCCGGCGGGATCACGTACCAAACTCTTCGAAGAGGATCCAACACGGACAGGTGAGCCACCTGCACTACAACTCCCCGGCATCGCGCGCATACTGGGAAAGATCATGTCGGCAGCGGATGCCGAGCAGGGCGCAGCAAGCCATTCGAGCGAATCGCTTTGAACTACAGGCCGCCGCTTTGAATCGACTATTGCGTGCCATGAACTTGGCGTTCTCTGGGACAATCCGGGCGCTTCTCGATCGACTTGGCCGATTTAATCCCGGCCCCCCAATTAGTGCCTTTACCGGATGAGCTGAATACCTGGCGTTGTCGGGGTGAACATCCCTACCTCGAAGCAACCTGTCCCTTCCCGCCCGGCTGGATTCGACTTGAAATTCGAGTCGCCCGGTTGGATCGCCGGCGGCCTGGGCGTCGAGACCGCCGAGATTTTTGCCGATTTCGGTGAGGGCTATACCCATGCAACGCCTCTCGAACGCATTCACTGGTGCGAGCTACTCGATGAATCGGAGGTATTCGTCAAGTTGCCGCGCCCGGCCATCGGCTTGCGCATTCGGCCCCTGGAAGGTCCGGCGATCTTCGCAGTGCAACATTTCTCTGCCAGGTGTGTATCCCGGCGACAAGCCCTGATCATGGCGGTGCGACGAAAGATTCAACTGGTTCGCCGATCGCGGCGTGTAAGTCGATCGCTCCTCAGGGCCGCTCAACTTCTCTTCACCGGGCGCTGGTTGGGATTATGGAAGAGACTCTTTCGGCTCGCTGCCCGATTCTCTGCAAACGCAGCCTGCCGCCGACGTCCTCCCCGAAGTTTGCAGTTCCTGGTGGAGCAAAAGCCCGCTGCCGGAGGCGGAGCGAAACCGGGTGAAGGCCCAGATCGAGGCCATGGTCGATCCGCCCATCCTCTCGATCTTGCTTCCGATCGATAATGTTCCCGATTCGATCCTCCGAACGGTTCTCGAATCGATTTGCCGGCAAACCTACCCGCACTGGCAGTTGATCTGCCACGTCAGCCCACGCACTCCTTACCCGCATCCCGTCCTGGAGCATTACGTCGAAAGCGATCGTCGCCTTCGAATCGTTCCCGCGCTGGCCGAGGATGATGCGGATGGTGCCTGGCAAGATTTGATCGATGCCGTTGAAACCCCGCTCGTGGTCGTGGCCAACACCGGCTACGAACTTGCGGAAATGGCCCTGCATCGCCTGGTGATTCATCTGCGCTCTCGCCCCGATGGCGAGGTGATCGTCAACGATAGACCTCCGGACGAGGAGAATGTTGGCGGACTCGCGCGCAGGGCGATTCGCCTTTTCCGAAGCGCGGATGGTGCCCAGCAACTCAATGTCTTTCGTGTGGAAGATCTTCGGCAATGCCGTGGCGACATTGATGCCAAATCGACGCCGCTGGGTCTGGATCTGGCGCGACAATTGATGCAGCGCGGCAAGTCGATGAGCTACTTCGCCGAATCGCTGACTTACAACTGCGCAACGCTGGCGCAAGTGCCGATTGCCGGGACCGCCAGCGACGAGCAGCGAATCGTGAAGCAAGCCGCAACCAAGTATTCGCAGAGAATCACCATCACCGGCGACATCATGGGCATTTCGGGATGGGATCAACTGGTCTTTGAAATCGCGCGCGGACTGCATTCGATCGGTTTTGATGTTCGACTCAATAACGAATCGACGATCGCCACGGAACTATTGCCGCCCTACATGGTGCCGCTCATTCGACGCCGATCGCCGCAGGACTGCGAATTGACAATTTGCAGCCCGTACTTTCTGAGTCATCACAGGCCGTTGCCGGGCAATGCGATTTTCACGATGTGGGAGGCGGATGAATTCGAGCGCGACTGGGTTGCGATCCTGAACCGCGCTTCATCAGTTTTCGTTCCGAGCCAGTGGGGCGCGGATTGCATGCGCAGCTGGGGTTTCGGTTCCGATTGCCATCATCCCTCTGGGTCACGACCCCCTCACTTTCTACCCGGATGACTGCTTCCCGGACATCTGCACCTTTGGTACTGCCGCAGCGATTTGGGGTGGCGGCATCCGCAAGAATACCCATCGGCTCATCGAGTTGTTCCAGCGCGCAGTTTCCCGATGAAACCGACGTTCGGCTGCGGGTCAAGGTCACGTCGCGCTGTGAAATCCCGGAACCCGACGATCGCGCATCGAGATTTTGCGCACTTACCTTCGGCCTGAAGATTTGGCAGACTGGTATCGCTCGCTGACGGTATTCGTGAACACCTCGTATTCGGAAGGTTTTGGCCTGCATCTGCTGGAAGCGCTGGCCTGCGGGTGGCCGTTGCGACCACGAACTACAGCGGCGTGACGGCCTATTTCGATGAAGAGGTCGGTTACACGATCGAACACCGCAGGATACCGATTCAAGACAATGCCATCTATCGCGGTCACTGGGCGGAGGCGGATGATGCGTCGCTAATCGCGGTGCTGCGCCGAATCTATGAAGGTCCCGCCGAAGCACGCCGAAAAGGCGAGCGAGCCGCTGTAAGAGGCGCAATTTGACCTGGAAAGAAACAGGGCGGAAATTGGCAAGATTTCTTCATTCAAACGCTCACGCGCAGGGCGAAGGTGAACCCGGTGCGTAAGCTCTGATTATTACCCACAAGTGGAGAGGGAGATGGGCAAGCACTAATTCCCTCTCCCCTGTACTCAGGGGAGAGGGTTAGGGTGAGGGGAGAAACTTCAGCCTTCCGAAACGCGTGTTTCTATGGTGGCAGGCTCTTTCCCCTCACCCTAACCCTCTCCCCTGAGTACAGGGGAGAGGGGATCAGGGCTCGCTTGCTTTTCAATGTGTGGGTAATAGTCAGGCGAAAGCCCCGGGTGACTGGCTCGAAGTCGCAGAGCCGCGCTCGTTTACCCCACGCTCACGCATGGGGTTCGCCTCGCCGAACGAAGATTGTCCAGAGAGAGGCCGGGGATATTTCTCTATGCGTATCGCCGTTGTAACTCCCGATATTGTTGAAGGTGATGCCGTCAGCAATGATGTCCTCGGCATGGCTCGCGCACTCAAACAAGCTGGGTTCGATGCCCATCTGGGTGCGATCCGTGCCATCGGGGTGTCGGAACCGGTCGTGCCCATGCGCAATCTCAATGATCTTCTCACGCAACCCGACGACATCCTCATCTATCATCATTCGATCGGCAGCGACGAAACGATTGAGGTTGTCACCCGATTGCGCTGTCGAAAAATCCTCAAGTATCACAACATTACACCCCCGGAATTCTACCGCGATCTCAGTCCGTCGATCGCGCTCGTATGCGAAGTGGGACGTGCGCAACTGAAGCCATTGCTGCAAATGCAGCGCACCGTTTGGGTCGATTCTGCGTTCAACGGACGCGATTTGCAAGCTCTTCAACCCAATCTTTCTTGGGAAGTGCTGCCGCCCTTTAATCAAGTTCATCGACTTCTGGAAACCCGGCCCGATGTGCTGAGCGTAAGCCCGTTCGATGACTGGAAGACCAACATCCTGGTCGTGGGCCGGGTTGTACCGAACAAGAATATCATCCTCGCGGTCGAGGCATTCGCGGAATATCATCGTCGTCACGATTCGAATTCCAGGCTCCTCGTGGTCGGCGACATTCACCCGGAGTATTGCCGAAAAGTGTTACAGCGCATTCGTGAATTGGAGTTGGAGGACCAGGTTGTCATTACCGGTAAAGTGACTTTGGCGAAGCTCAAAGCACTCTATCTCTCCGCAAATCTATTGTTGTCCACGAGCAAACACGAAGGCTTTTGCCTGCCGTTGATCGAGGCAATGGGCCTGAACGTGCCAATCGTCGCGGTAGCGAACGCCGCAATCCCCGATACTGCCGGCGACGTCGCCTGGTACGCGCAGGATAATCCAACCTCGATCGCGGATGTGCTGGCGCAATGTGTGTCGGGCGAAGAAGTGCACGAAGCCAAACTGGTTCAGGGACAGGATCGCTATCGTTTTCACTTCCGCAACGAAGCGATCGCAGAGCGATTGATCCATTTACTTGCTGAATCGAGCGCAGGAACTTGCACTGCCAGGCAAACCATTCGCCGACCATCGAGGGCTTTGGGGATCGGCGTGAGAGCAGTATGAGAAGAATGAATTTTTAGGGTTGAATTCTTCTCCGGTGGTGGTAAGCTCAAATCACATCTTAATTCTTGACTCCCTCTCAACTCACTTCCATTCCCAGCCTGTCGTCGTCATTTGATTGGATTGAAATATGCGACCGACTCTGCTGCTCATAACGGTACTTTCTTTGATGCCGAATTCTCAAAAGGCGGCAACAGGTCAGGCAACGCCTGCCACTGCTGCCAAAGCGCGGAAGAATCCGTAAAAACCCTGGTCGCCGATTTGAAAATTACGGAGTTTGACGTCAAGCAAGGGGGAATCGCCGACAAAGGTCCGGACATGTCCAAGAAGTTTGAACCTCGGTCGGCACCCGAAGCAGCCATTCGTTACGAGTCAATGAATCATCTTGTAATCAGTGGTGCAATGTTTCACTATGAGGACAATCATCCATTGTATCGAATCCCGAGGGGCTTTCCTTACAAGCAAGGGATGGCTTCTGTTTACAATGGAAAAGTCAGCATACAGTTTTTTCCGAGAGGTCTAGGGACCGATGACCAGGCCAGCGGCTGGAATTTGGAGAAGCCATCGGACTCATTTGTTCATTCGCCTCAACTTACTCCACTGACCATCACTTTCCGAGGAATGGATCCGACCATTCAACCCTTCGATTTGAATGTTCTCAAAAGGACAGGTCAGTCGATTTCCATTGAGGGAGCTCCGTGCGACGAGTATCTGATTCAAGACAATGAGACCCATTCCGTTCATTTGTGGATCGATCCCCAAAAGAATTTCATTACCCGCCGAATTAGCTTCGTGAAAAGTGGGAAGGTTTGGCGTGAGACGGACATCGACTATCGCAAGAACGCTACGATGAGTTGGATTCCCTCATCGTGGACGATTTCGTTTTTCAACGATCAAGGGCAGACGACGCAATCCTGGATGGTAACGATTGAGAGCATTCGGTTCAACGAAATGGTTGCGGATCGCTTATTCGACGTTGAATTTCCCGAGGGCTGCCGCGTTTACGATCAGCGGACGGGAAAATACTATCGAGTATTGTCGGATGGTAACATGAAGGAAATCGGACGAAATGGCGAGGATCTCCCCGACCGCATTCCTCGACCAAGTGACTCGTGGTACCGAAGGAATAAGATAACATTGATCGGTTGCATCAGTTCCGCCTTTGTCATTTTCTACCTCCTTCGGCGAAACCGTCGCAGGTTCCGCCATCTCCCACATCAAATCCCAAACAAAGACCGACCCAGTCTTTGTTTGGGACTCAGGTTTGATAGCTTGTAAAGTATGATGTCGAATTTCCCCAAAGGGGGTGCTGTTCATGAAATTCGCCTGCTATCTATTGGTGCTGGCGAGCGCAGCGCATTTGAAAACAACTTATTCGCTCAACCCCGGGAAGCACTTGCGCTGCAAACGGCCATGCACCGTCTCATCGACGACGCCGAGCCGAGTATTGCCTGCATCCTGGTTTCCCGCAGCGAACGCTATCGCGAGTTCCGCGCTGCTCCCTCCGCCGATACGCCCGGCAAACTGGGCGGCTTCGATGCCCGGCCCCATCTGCTGCCGTTTCTCGAGCAGAATAAACTCGCGTTGATCAAACGGCTCGATCTGTCGGCCCCGGAGACGATTCCCGAAGCCTACGGAAGCGGCGTAGTGCTCGACGCCGAGCTGGGGCTTGTCCTTACGATGTTTCATGTCGTTCAGAATGCAACCAAGATCTATGTTCGTCTGCCCGATCAGGCCGGCAGTTACGCCGACATCTACGCTGCCGACGGCCGAAGCGACCTGGCAGTATTGAAGCTGATCCATCCGCCCAGGGCCTCAAAGCAATCCGGCTCGGCAAGGGCGGTAAAGTTCGGAAGGGCGACTGGGTCGTGTCGATGGCGAATCCGTTCTCGGCCGGTTTCCGCGACGGCTCCCCGAGCGCTTCGTGGGGAATTCTCAGCAATGTTCGCCGGCGTTCCCTCGGCAGCAACAGCGAACTGGAACGTACCAAGATGCTTCACCAATATGGAACACTGCTTCAGACCGACGCCCGGCTCAATCTCGGTTGCAGCGGTGGGGCTTTATTGAATCTCGAGGGCGAGATGATCGGCCTGACCACCGCGACCGCAGCACTGACGGAGAGAAACCGCAGGCGGTTATGCCGTGCCGATGGACCCGCCCATGCGCCGAATTATCGAAATCCTCAGGCGCGGCGAGGAAGTCGAGTACGGGTTCCTCGGCATTACGGTCAATCCGGTGGAAATCGTCGATCCTCGAGGTGTGGTGATCGAGGGAGTGGCCGACGAGACACCCGCTGCGCGGGCGGGGCTGCAAAGGGGTCAGGTTCTCCGTTCGATCAATGGCAATCGCATCCGGGATCTGGACGATATGTTCCTGCAAATCGCCATCGCCCTGGCCGGCTCCAATACCGTGGTGGAAGTCGAAACGCCCAGCGGAGCCTTGCGGAAGATTACCATTCCGCTGGCGCGATTCAGCAATCCCTTTCCGAGCATCGCTGCCAATCGACCGAAACCGATTTATGGACTGCGCGTCGATTACAAGAGTGTTCTGAAGTCCGATTTGCCGATCCCAGCGGGAGTTTCGATCCGCGAACTGGAGCCTAACACCATCGCCGAACGCAAACTCAAAGATCTGCTTGAAAAAGCGAAAATCATCATCGTGAGTGTCAACGGCAAGGCCGTATCGACTCCTCGGGACTTCTACCGCGAAGCCGAAAATGCCAAGGGGCCGATCGAATTGAAACTGGTCGAAGTGACGCGCAATCCGCAATCGACGGCAAGAACGGTGACGTTACCGTAGGCATTAAACCTCGTTCAGATTGAAAACCGGATTTCAGACAATTGACACAATCTTCGCTTCAGAAAGCACTTATGCCAAGACCGTGGGTGAAAGAAAAACTCGGCTACCAATTCCAAACAAAGTCTAAGATCCCGATTGGGATTCTCACCGCGTAGCGGTCGGCCGACGGTAGCCGGGCGTTTTAACGCCCGGATTGGACACGCAGGCTTAATGCGTCGCGTAGCGACGCTTGAGCAGTCATCCCCAAACGTAACGCTCGTCGTACTCGATTTGGTGCTTCTCCAAAAGCATTCTGCTGAAAATAAAGTGGTAGTGCAAGCTCGTGTATGTGTTGGCCATCGTGACGTCTCCGGTCGTAAGAGTCCCGTCTCAAGCGTCGCTAACGCGACGCATAAACCCGCGTGCGGCCCGAATCCGGGCGTTGAAACGCCCGTCTACCATCGAATACCGCTACGCGGTGGAAGGGTACACTGACCCCGTTTAGATTGAATACCAGATTTCAGGCAAGTGACACAATTCTCGCTCCGGAAGGCGCAGATGCGAGAAACGGTTTTTTGGTGTAATAAGAATCCGGTTTTCAATCTGAACGGGGTTTAGGCATTAGGCATTGGTCGCGATTGGAGCGATTTGGCGGCAATAGGCCCAATACCGAATGCCTCCAACTTGGAACTAACAAGTCTGCCTCAAAATTTCGGCCGAAGTAAGACCTCCATGTCCGTATCGAATGATCCGGATCTCACTACCTCCAAATGCGACTCTATACTGCTAATGTCGAAAATCTTTGCGCCGTACAAAGATTTCGGGCGATTTCTCGCCGAAGGCGAGCGTCGGGGCGTTAGCCCGACGTGGGCTCCACCCACTGTTGCTTGGATTTAATTCAAGCGGCGAATGTCCGGAGCAAAGATGAGCGGTTCGACAGATGCAGTCCACGTCGGGCTAACGCCCCGACGCTCGCCTTCGGCGAACCTTTGCATCCTTTGGTTGCGGCTACGCCGCGCTGTGCTTCGGTCGTGGTGTAAGAACCTTCTCACGCTACATTTGATCTTCACCTTGATGCGAGATAATTGTGATCCAGATCGAACATCAGCACGATGCAACGCTGACGCGATTACTCACGGAAGTAGTTTTCACCGATAACCCTCCCGAGGCCGGCTACGAGTCTGCGCCGCCGACCGGACGCGATTGGGCAATCCGCTTTTTGCCGCTGGGCGCGGAACTGCGAAGACTGGGTTACATGAGCCAACTGCGTCAGATCACGATTACCGATCCGATGGATCCGATCGCCCTGCGCTCTCTCTGGCTGGCCTGTCAGGCGAGTATTGAAGGGGCCGGGTCCAATCAGATGGTTCAACTCGTCCATGTTCTGACATCGATCCTCGACGGCCAGGGCGATGAGATGCAACGGTTCCGGTCTTCCGTTCAGAAGATCCTCCAATGGATTTCTGAGCATCGCTTGCAGAACCATTCGATATCCTCCTCCTTCCGCCCTGAGAAGAATTACCGATAATCATCTCGAATCGGGTAGAAAATGTCGATGGCTTTGGCCTGCCCGCCCAGCGAGACGACTTTGTGAGGCACATTACCCGGCATCCAATAGACATCGCCGGCCTGCAATTCTTTTTCTTCGTCGCCGATGTAGAAAATCGCCCGGCCCGAGACCAGCATGCCCATCTGCTCATTGGGATGCTGATGCCACTCCACGACGCCATTGGCTGGAATATCGACCACGGAAATCTGCACATGATCGCCGGCATAAGTGGTGATGGCGATGTTGCCAAAAATGATGTGATGCCCGCATTCATCGGGCGAAGGGAAAAATCGGCTCATGAGCACCCCCGCGATACGGCCCACATATCCAGAGGCCGGCATTTTATCGTAGCAAAACCGTCTCGGTTTTGTTAATGGCATAACCGAGACGGTTATGCTACGGCCCAGCGTCGCTTAAAAACTTGCCAAATGGACAAATACTCATTGCGATCGGCAACTTGTGTCTACCTACTGGATCGGCGCTTGCGTCTTTGTAACGAGTTTGCAACGGAATTGTAACAGAAAATGGCCTCTGGCCAGAAACCACGCGCCTCAAGTAAGAATCTGTCAACAAGAAGACCCCGGCGGCCAGTACCACCGGGGTCATTCTATACCTGCTTATCTGATCCTTGCCTTGAAAGAGACAACTCCGCTCTCGCCGGGCAATATTTTTCCATCGATGGCCCATTTCAGGTGTAATCAGCCGGCTTCATTGGTCGTTGCAATGAAGGTCGCGGGCCGAGACGATTTCTGTGTCCCCGGTATATATTCCAGTCGGCCAGTCAAACTGTCGTTGATGATCACTTCAGTCATGTCGTGGGGTGTTGGATTGTGGAAGCGCAGGAAGAATGTCACTTCCTCGCCGATTCGTTGCGGGTTCGGCGGGTCCATTCGTTTCTGCAAGATCAGATTGCAGCCTGGATAGGCTGTGATCTCTTCGACTTCACGCACCTCGGCGACAGACTTGGTTCCATTGACCTTGTAGATTCCCATCGGTTTGCCGACGAGAGTGGTCTTCACAGCCAAAGTGAGTTCCGCCTGCATCCCGCTGGGCTTCATCGTTCCGGAATTCATGGCGAACTGTTCGGTTTGTTTGACCGTTTTGCTGGGGACTTTTTGGGCCACCAACGAATTTCGTTCTATTTTGGTATTCGCCCCTAGACTGCGAACACCAAGATACCCATTCGGTGCTGATTCTGATTTCAGTGCGGCGAAACGCGGAATGCAAATGCAGACGCGATTGGAGGTCGCAATTTTCCTGCCCTTGATGGTCGTGAACTCGATCGCAGTATCCGAAGCATCAATCCCGTAGGGTTTGCCGCCATCGCCGATGCCGAGCGGCGCTTCTGGTCGCCGCCGTCATGAAAACACTCTTCCTCCGGAATCTTCGGGCCGAGCAGCGGATCGTATAGAGGGATGTTGCCGTAGGGTAGGCATGGCGGTAAAGCAGGCACGGGCATCCTTTTCGCTGAGGCGAAAAGGATCGTTCCCGGCACATTCCCTTCGCGCCAGTTCCTCCGGCATGAATCCCCGTTCGCCGGGCGCAAGATGAGTACGAGCCGGCCCTTCTGGCGGGCCTCCTTGATCGCTTCTTCTTCCGAAGCAGCGCGAATCTCGAACGGCTCGCCAGGCTGCGTCGGCGCAGTGTTGGCCTGCTGTGGATCTTCGAGATAGTAGACCTTGGAGATAAACCGTCCCTCGAAGATGCTGATGATGTCGTCTTCGGTCAGCGTCACGGGAACCGGATGTTTGGTCACGTCAAGTTGATCGCGAATCATCAAGCTGCCGCGAACCTCGATCGACGGATAAATCGGCGTGTTGGGATGTTCGGGAAGATTTCCGAGTTCCAGGCGATAGCAATAGCCCGCGCAGCCCGACCGGGATATCGCCGGTCACGGCGGCCTTGGTTCCCGGATACCAGGTTGTCGTGACCCCTTTCGGAGCGACCATCTTCACAAATAAGAACGGCGAAGAGACCGGCATCGGAGGTGCGGGCGGAACGGCCGCCGGAGCCATAGCCATCGTCAGCGCGAAGATTCCAGCATTCATGGGTCATCCTCAGTGTTCAGTGTTCAGTGTTCAGTGTTCAGCAATGAACCTTCATGTTCTGATGTTGAAACTGATTTATTTGACTGAACACTGAACACTATCTTGTTATTGCAACACCGGCAAACTCAGAGGCCGACCGAACGCGTCGGCTTTCGGCGGCTCCTTCGAGCCTGGCGCGGGATTGAGTCTCGGCTGCGGCAAGATCGGTGCACCATTCGGTCCCATAGGACGAGCTGGCGCTCGCGGAACCATCATGTATGGATTCGGAGCATCCATCGCCGGAGTGTTGTGGTCCTCGAGGTTGATATTACCCATGCGGATAATCAACAGAATCGTGCCCCGTTTCTGGGCCTCAATGATCGGGTCTTGGCCCGGCTCAAGACGGCTCGAAACCAGTTCGTTCGGCCCGGCAACCACGGCAAAATCCTGATAGGCGGGATCGGGAAGATAGATCACCTTCACCAGGAAATTCCCCGCGCCTACCTGTTCGAGATCGTCATCCGAGAACGAGACCGGAACCGAGCTATGCGCCAGGAAGGTCGCGGTCTTCTGGGTCGCCGGCACAACTTCCAGAGTCGGATACAGCGGGCCGAGGTCCGGCTTGTTCGGGATCTGGCTCAGCTTCAGGCGATAGATACCACCTTGCAGGAAGTTGTAGCGAGCCTTGGTCGTCAACGGGGTGTCGTTCCAGCCGTGCGGGCCGTACCAGGTGACTTTCATGCCTTCCGGATCCTGGAATCGAACCGAAGTTCGGGCATTCAGAGGCATCATCGGAGCGGGACGCGGCAATGCACCTATTGCTGCCACCGCGCCGGCCGGTCCCATTCCAGGAACGGGAACAATGCCGCCACCCTGACGATATTGCGGAATCGGCGGCGGACCGGGGGGCATCGGAGGACCACCACCGAGAACTTGTCTGATCCCTGAGCCGGCACCGCTGTTCTGGATCATGTCAGCCCGCATCAAGTCGGCTGGAACGATGTTGTTGCCCGCAACATAACCGGCGCTGTAGACTCCGGCCTGACCCGGCATGGCACCGCGCGGCGTGTAGGCCTGGATCGGCTCACCCGATGGTCCGACATACTGGGACGCATCTTTGTATTGAGTCGCCTGGCCGAACGGCACAGGCTTCTGACTGGTTTGTATTCCCTGTGGGGGCGGAATCTGGGTTTGCGGGCGAGGCTGCGTTTGCATGCAGCCGCCGAGACCGGCCAGCAGCACCCATACGCCTAAAGTTGGTTTCATGGTTTCTTTCTCCGGTCTGCTCGTGGCTTGGAAGCCGGTCATGTCACGATCCGTAGCAACACGGACGATGATCCGTGGACTCAGGAATATCTTCGGCGACCCAAGCGACCCAACTTTGAGGAAAAACCGGAAAGCTTCACCCATCCCGCAAGTTCGCTACTTCTTAGAAAGAAGCTGCAAAGGTGAGGTAAGCCGGAGAAAGTGGAAAAGGCGAAGCGCTGTTCCTTTGGAGTGACGCAGAAGCCCGACAGCTCTAATTCATCTGTCAATTCGATTACAATTCGGATTGCCATAGGTAGAATGAGAAAGGCAACTCGAACACAAGAGGAACGACGATGAATGTGATGCAGATCACCGGCACGACCAACAGCGATGGCACCCTAACATTGTCGCTGCCGCTAGGCCAACCCAACACCCGGTTCGAGGTCGCTGTGGTTGCTCAATCCCAGGCGGCGAGCAGCACGGCCCCGTTGGACTGGCGGGCCGCCGCGGACGCAATTCGGGAAAAGCTGCGGACGACCGGCCGAATGTTTTCCGACAGCAGCGAACTGATCCGCGAGGACCGGGACCGATGAGCGTATTCGTGGTTGATTCCAGCGTTGTCGTCAAGTGGTTTGTCCCTGAAGTCTACAATTCCTCCGATCACACCCGAATCACGACTTTCCCGAAATGTGAGCCGGTTTCCAGATGCCGTAGCGCAGCCCCAGCCTCCGCAAAGTCGAAAACCCTATCAATTATCGGTCGAAGCTGATGGAGTTCGATGGCACGGTTCATATCCTCGAACATTTGCCGGGAGCCTACAAAGATGCCGCGAACCATGACCGCTCGCATCAATATCGGCAACGGATTGACCGTTCCGGTCCCCGACAGGATGCCGATGAGCGCGATGTGTCCGCCGGTGCGGATGGCCTTGAGCGATTTCTCCAGAGTCCCCGCGCCCCCCACTTCGACGATATGGTCGGTACCGATGCCGCCGGTTTGCGCTCGACACCACTTTTCCCAGTCCGGCTGCGTTCGGTAGTTCAAAGTTCCACTCGCGCCGAGTTGACGGGCACGTTCAAGCTTTTCGTCGGTACTGGAGGTAATCAGCACCTTGGCACCGGCGAGTTTTGCAAATTGCAAGGCAAAGATCGATACCCCGCCCGTACCCTGCACCAACACGGAATCGCCCGCCTTGATCCCGCCCTGGACAAGGGCATTCCAGGCCGTGACGGCAGCGCACGGCAGTGTCGAAGCCTCCTCATAGCTGAGGTGTGCAGGAATCGGAATCAGCCCTTCTTCAGAGAATACCGCCTGATCGGCGAGAGTGCCATCCAGGTCGCCTCCGAGTGTCGAACGCGCTGCGACATCCTGAAGCGGACCCGAAAGCCACTTTTGCATGAACGCAGCCATCACCCGATCGCCGATCTTCACGCGCGTAACGCCGGCTCCCACAGCAATAACTTCTCCTGCGCCATCCGAACAGGGCACGCGCGGCAAGGGCATCTTGGGGTTGTAGAGCCCCTTGATGACGAGCAGATCGCGATAATTCAGCGAGACGGCGCAAATGCGCACAACAACCTGTCCGTGACCGGGTTGGGGATCGGGACGTTCCACGATGCGAAGGTTGTCGAAACCGAAAGCGTTCTGGATAAGCCAGGTTTTCATGTGCGTGACCTCGCGAACCAAAGGTTCAAAGTCGAAATATATAAAGCCAAATCGAAGTTATCAAGAAACGCCGCTTGTGTGGCGGAGCCAGCGGGGACTGATGCCCGAACAACTATAACATGAACAGCGCGGCCCAAAGACCTTGGGGTAGGGGGCGATTTACCAAAAAACAGAACGCATCAACAGATGTTGATGCGTTCGAGAAAAACAGAATCCGGCTGCTTCCTTGGGAGTGACCAATGCGGTTTCCCTCGGGTTTTTCAGGCGCAACTCCAAAACGCGCCGTGGGGCCAACGAAATGCTTTACCGAATCCCTTGCAGCATTTGCTGGATCATCCGCTGATGTTTCTTATCGAGCTTATCGATCGATTTTGCCTTGATGTTCGTGCCGTTGTCGTTAAGGTCGATGTCGGAAACTACTGCTTTTCCTTCCACGACAACCCCGGTAACTTTCCCCTTCAGGTCATTTGCCCGGAAGTTGATGGTGAACTCGTCGTTGTTGCGGTTGATCGACACTTCACTGACAGCCTCAACCGCAGCCTGCCTATCAGACACGGGTGGGAAGACAAATCCACCCCGAAGACGCAGGTCTGGGAACGGCTGGTCAGGCGGGAGTTGCGGCCGCTGCGCTACTTCAGGCAACTTCATTCCCTTGATCGTCTCTTTCCGACCTTTGCGTAACACGGTTACATTAACCGGCGTATCAGCCTTGATTTCCGAGATCATCCGGACAAATTCCGCCGGCTCACTGGAGACGGCCTTGCCATCGACTTCCATCACAATGTCATTGATTTTGATGCCTGCCTTGTCGGCCACGGAGTCGGCCCGCACATCGCTGACCACCATGCCTTTTTCTTTGGGCAGATCGAGTTGATCGATCAAAACTGCCGAGGGAGTTTCGATCCGAATGCCCATCCGGCCATCGCCAACAAGCGCGTTGGGCCGACCCAAACCGATTCGACCTCGACCCCCGCCACCCCTTCCCCACTGTCCAGGCAATCCCTGGAACGGGAAGTTTGGTACTTGCATCCGGCCCTGCATCTGCCTCATCATGTCTTCAACCATTTTGTTTACATCGCCAATATTGCCGGGTTGGCCACGACCCTGCCTTTGCATCATTTCCGTCATGCGTTTCATCATCTCAGCTTGCTGCCGTTGCAGGTCGGCAAACGGATCGCCGACGCCGGGATTGAAAGGGAAACGGGGCTCCAGTTGAGGAGGGGCCTTTGGCTCGTCCTTGTCCTTATCGCGGAGCCGGCCCTTTCTTCAACTCCTCAATCGCCTTTCGTACCGCATCGTCATCATCCGGATCGGCGGGTTTGGCCGGTTCCGCTTTCTTGACATCCTTCTTGTCGGGAGCTTGTGCCGCGGTGAGCGAAGTGCCAGGCAGATAGAAGCCTGCCAGCGCTATGCCCAGAGTCAGTAACCCGCCACCTGCCAACAGCGACCAGCGCCGGGAGCAGCTACCTTCCATTTTTTGGGATTTTTGCACTAACATAGTTATCCTCCGGAATAGATCTGAATAAGTTCCTCGAACCCCGGCCGCTCCGATGGGGATGGCTCGACAACTGGCCAGGCGGACAAGGAAATCCGCATAATCCGTTGCCGATGAAGCCGACCAAGACGGTTTACATTGACACTCGTCAATCGCTGCGGCATCGGCCAGGAATTCCTGACTGAGCCGAATCGATCGACGCAACCACCAAAACCACGGACAGAAGAAATAGATCGCTTGCACAAAACCCAGCAGCCAGCCCGTCAGCCATCATTTCGTTCCAAATGACTGAGCTCGTGGGCAAAGATCCACGCAACGCCTTCTCATCCGATATTTGACTTAAGCCACCCGGCAACATGATTCTCGGTCGAAAGACACCGAAACAAATCGGTCCAGCGACTCGATCGGATACGCGCAGTGCAGGGTTGTTGCGATAAATGTCCGGTCATTCGGGCGAAAAGCTTGTCGATTTCAACCAAGGCCGCCGGCCCGATTTCCAGAGCCGGATCAATCCGATTTGGCCCACCAGGAGCCTGGTCAACAAGCAGATGACCGCGATCCCATAAACAGCCAAGGCGATTTCCGCCAACCCTACCCGCCAGGACTGCTCAGGCTTGGGCGAAACATTTGCCACGACCAGCCGGCTCGAATCGGGACTGGGTCCGACAGCAGGTTCCGGTGAACCGTTATTCGATGGAACAGGCGAAGAACCAACCCAACCAACATCGGATCTATCAGGGGTTACCTGAAACCGTTCCTCTCCAGGTTGGGTGGCATCCTCCAGGGCGCTTTCATCCTGATCCCGAGTTACCGTTGCCGCGGCAACGGTTCGTTGCGATTCGTGTTCGACGATTGGCCGATCGCTTGCGGCGAACGGCGATTGCCACGGCAGCGCCAGCCAGCCGGGCAGCAGCGTCAAAGGGACAAGTCCCAAGGCGATGACGAGCGTCCAAAAGCCGGCACTGACACGCTTTGCGGGTTGCCGGCACAACGACACAACCAGCCAGCCAATCAACAGCAACGCACCGCCTGCAAGGGCAAAGCGCGGCCACCAGTCGAAAAGAAAACGCGAGAGTTCCGCCATGAGGAATCTCCGATTATTCAACGATTAAGACGCTGCTTGCGTGCTTCGGCAATCACTTGGTGCATCTGATCCAGTTCTTCCGACGATATTCGCTCTGCCTGCATCAAGGTCAGCATCAACTGCGAGGCCGCCCCGTCAAAGACGCGATCGAGGTAGCGTGTTGCATTTCTTCCCTGCTGAATTCCGCCGTATATATGAACGACCGGCCCTCGGCAGTATGGGTAACAAGATGTTTGCTCTCCATGAGCCGTAAAAATGTTTGAACGGTATTATAGGCAAGGTCTTCCCCAGAAGCATCAACGAGGGCCAAGTGAATGGCGCACACGCTGGAGGGGCCATGCTCCCACAGCACTTTCAAAATTTCCAGTTCGCGTCCGGTTGGAGTGGGTAGATCTTCCACAGCAGAGAATCCTCCGTGCAAACCTAAATCTTTAAGACTTAGGTATGATAACCCGGTTCAAGACCCCCGTCAAGAGTTATTTTCAAAGATCGCAACCCAAGAAAACATTGCGCTGAAAGAGATGTTCTGTTTTTGACTTCGACCTTGGAGCTTGGAACCTGGAACTTGAGAATTGGCGCTTGCATCTGCTCTTGAGGCTGCTACCATCGCTTTCTTGGATCCATCCCGGGGAGCTCTCCATGCTGTTGGCTGTCGCGTATATCCAAAACCTCGATCCTTTGGGCAATCGCTTTCTCTCGACATTTCTTGCAGCGCTACCGGTACTCGTGTTGTTTTATTTGCTGGTGGTGCGGCGCTGGCTGGCACCAAAAGCCGGAGCGATGGGGGCCTTGACCGCTGTCCTCGTGGCCTGGCTGGCCTTCGATATGAAATTGGAAATGGCGGCGATGTCCTTCATTCATGGCGCTGCCTTCGGTCTGTTGCCGATCGGCTGGACCGTCTTCGGCGCGATGTTGATCTACAACATCACCGTAGAGACTGGTCAATTTGCCATTATTCGACGTTCGGTTGCGGCTCTTTCCAACGATGCGCACATTCAGGCCATCCTGATCGGCTTTGCCTTTGGAGCGTTCATGGAAGGCGCTGCCGGGGCCGGCAGTCCCGTTGCCATCGGCGGAGCCATGCTGGTCGGTCTTGGCTTTCCGCCCATGCAGGCAGCCGTGATCTGCCTTATCGCGAATACCTCACCCGTCGCCTTTGGCGGGCTGGGCGCTCCGATCCTGACGTTGGCGGGTGTCTCCGACATCCCGGCGGAAACCATCAGCATCATGGCCGGCCATCAGTTGCCCATTCTGTCCTGCATCATTCCGCTCTATATGGTTTTGTTGATGTGCGGCTGGCGAAAAACCAGGGAGATTTGGCCGGTGCTGGTCGTGGCCGGCGGCTCCTTTGCGGCCTTTCAATTCGTATTCGCCACCATCCACTTGTATGTCCCCAGCTTGATCGTGTTTCCGATGACCGATATCGGCGGCGGAATCTTCTCGTTGATTGTGACGGGAATCTTCTTGCGGTTTTGGAAGCCGAGAAGCGAGTGGCATTATTCCGAGGAACACAAAGCATCGGCCTTGCTCTCTCACGAAGGATCGCCGCTGACCGCTCGGATCGTCATTCGGGCGTGGATGCCATTTATTGTAATGTCTATTTGTCTGATGATCTCCGGCTTTATCCGTCAGAAAGAGAACGAACGCGGTCGAAAGAAGCAAGCGCCGCTCACCATCGTTGCGGGGCTGCAAACCAAATACGAGATAAGCATCCCATCACTCGATCGCGAAGTCCTCCGTCCGGAGCGTTTGCCAGGAAAAACCCCGATGGAACTCCGGACAACACCCCGGAAAAAGCAGCTTTCGACTTCAGTTGGGTAACCGCTCCCGGCAGCCCGGTCATGCTATCGGCCTTCATCTCGGTCCTATTCCTGGGAATGACGTGGCGGCAAGTCGGCAAAGTGGTGAAGCAAACCTGTGTGCAGATGAAGATCCCCATCCCCACGATCGCTTGTATGCTTGGACTGAGTTATGTGACGCGCTATGCGGGGATGGATGCAACACTCGGTATCGCGTTTGCCGGTACGGGCGTGTTTTATCCCTTCTTTGCGGCGATTCTCGGCTGGCTGGGCGTATTCCTGACCGGAACGGACGCTGGCAGCAATGCCTTGTTCGGCAGCCTGCAAAGGATCACGGCCCGGGAGGTATACACCGATCACGCGGGAGCTTTTAGCGGTCTGGATCAGTCTCAGGCGGAGATACTTATTTGCACGGCCAATAGCACAGGCGGCGTGATGGGAAAAATGATCAATGCGCAAAGTATTTGCGTTGCCACGGCCGGTACCAATCAAATTGGCCGAGAGGCTGATATTTTCAAGGCAGTCATCTGGCACAGCATCTTCCTGGCCAGTGTGGTCGGATTAATGACTTTCATTCAGGCCTACGTCTATCCGTTTCAGCTGATGGTTCCGCGCTGACAAACTGCCTGTGTTCCTTACCGGCAATCGATACTGTCGGTCCCACCACCTTCGATCGCATCGATTTCTTGCTTTGCTCTCGTCCCCGGTAGCCGCGTTCACGGAGAACGCGGAGGCCGCCACCCCGCGTTCCGCGCGAACGCGGCTACACGAACCATTAGCTGGCCGAACTGAGCGGTCAACCTTGCCGCTGAGGTTTCGGTTGAGCACTATTGAAGGTGCTATCGTATTTCTTCTTCATGGCTTCATCGGTGACGATGGTCAGATACTCTTCGGATGCCGGAACGTCGTACCACGCTCCATCCGCAAAATCGACGATCGCTTTTCCGCCGTAATTAACCGTGACGACCCGGCCAACTCGACCCTCGAACCGCTTCAACTCCGGGTGTTCGACGCGCCAGGACATGGCAATCGGTCCAGATTCGCTTCAGTTCATCCATTTTGTCGAGATCGATGAAAGGCATAGTTCCCTCGGTGTGCGGGGACGCGGTGTTCGGGGTGCCGGACGCGGTGTATATCCTTGTTATTTTCCCGAATCCCGCGCCCGAACCCCGCGTCCCGCTACTTGAACGCTCCATGTTGTGGAATGTTCGCGGGTTCAAAATCCAAGCGACTTCACAAACCGGCAAGCTTCCTCCTGCGCCGAATTCTTCGGTTCATGCCCTGGTCGTGAAACTCTACCGCCAAAGCACCCATATAGCCGATGGCGTTCAATTCCCGGATCAGAGCTTCCCAGTCGATACCGCCGCGCCCGGCTGCGCGAAAGTGCCAGCCCCGTCGAGGATCGCCCCTGGGCAGGTAACCGTTCAAAATGCTGCTCCGACCATTGAGCGTCAACACGGCATCCTTGACGTGGACGTGGTAAATGCGGTCGGGGAAGCGTCGAAGGAATTCAACCGGGTCGATACCTTGCCAGTGAAAATGGCTGGGATCAAAGGTGAAACCAAATTCTTCTCTTCCATTCAGAACGTCCAGAACCATCTCGGCGGAATAGAGATCGAAGGCAATTTCACCCGGATGCACTTCAAAGGCAAATCGCGTCCCCGTTTCTCGCGCAACGTCAAGAATCGGATTCCAAAGCCGTGCGAAGTCCTTAAGTCCCTGGGCCACGGTCTCGGAACTGGCGCTGGGATAACCGACCACATAGGACCAGAGACTGGATCCTGTAAAACCGCTGACGATGTTCGCGCCGAGCTTCTGCGCAACTCGGAAAGTTGCGTTCATTTCCTCGATGGCGCGTTGGCGGACTCCTTCCGGTTTGCCGTCGCCCCACACATAATCGGGCACCAGCGTCTTGTGTCGCTTGTCGATCGGATCGCAGACTGCCTGACCGGTGCGGTGATTGCTTAAGACGGGTAGTTGCAGATCGTTTCGTGCGAGCAAGTCGAGTTTGCCCGCGCAGTAATCGGGTTCGCTCAGAGCCCGCTGGATTTCGAGGTGATCGCCCCAGCATGCCAGTTCGACGCCGGAGTAGCCCCATTCCCCCACCTTGCCGACGAGTTCCTCCAGGGGCAGATCCGTCCAGCGATTCGTGTACAGGAGAATGGGCCTTGGCATCTGTCTCTTTCGGGATTGACAAGGTTCTGCAAATGACAAGGTGACAAGGTGACAAGGTGACAAGGTGCAAAGCTGACCATCCAGGAGGGTCGGTATCTATGTTATTTTGTCACCTTGTCACCTTGTCACCTTGTCATCCCGCGGTTCCATCGGGACTCGGCGGAGCGGGCGGCGTCGAGTTTTCTGACGGGTTGTCGTGTCCCGTTATTGGTGCAGGCGGTGGCGTCGGCTCTGGAAGCGATTGCGGAGGGTCGCTCGCCAGGGGTATCGTTTCCGGCACCGCAGGCGCAGCAGGAATGACCGGCGGCGGTGGCGGTGGTGTAGTCGGCATTCGCAACGTCGGAGCATCGACCGGAATGCTCGTCGGAGCAGGTGCGGTTGGGGGAGTATTGGTACTGAGCTTCGGCGGGGCAACCGGTTCTTCGTACTCTTCCTCCTCCGTATAGATCTCGTCGAGCTCCGTTTCATCCACTCTCTTGCGCATGAGCAGATAGATCATGGACGCGGCGGTCCAGAAGTAGCTATAGGTGAAACCAAGCATCAGCATAAACAGCAGCGTCATCCAGAAGCCGACCATTCCTGCTCCCGCATAATTGTACCAGGAATAGTCTTTCATGTAGTCATCGGCCTTCTTGGAGTCGACGTAGTACAATTTATCGCTCGCCGGTTTGAGGCTTTCGGGATCTTTCACTTTTGTGACATCCGTGGTGACTTCAACCGGGCTGCCTTTCAACATCAACTCGCGCCAGCCGAACGACGTAGGCGAATAGATGAAGAGATAATCGGGCTGCCGGCCTGACGGCATGGGTGTTTGACTAACACCCCATTTGCCGAAATAGACCATCAGTGATGTCATGAAGACCACAAAGAAAATCACGACCGCGCCGTAAACAATCGCGACCAGGGCATACCAGATGTAGCTCCAGGGCGATTCGTAAACGTAGTTGTAGGATCGACTCAGGGCATCGAATGTATCGCTTCCTTCAGCGCTTAGGGTGGCGTACATCAGCGGATAACCGACCAGGCCAACCACAAGCAATGCCATCACGAAGCCGGCTCCCAGCGGAATCCACCAGAAGAATCCATCGACCACGATGTCGCCGAACATCGGGATCATGTGGAACAGACCGAAGACCATACAGCCGATCACCGCGGCGAGGATCAATAACAAGGGAACCAGAGGCGAGAAAAGATAGGACATATACCGCGACATCACGAATCGCAACGAATCGCGCAATCCGCCGCCTTCTTTGCCCGCAACCTGAACGATCGTCATGCGAGTAATCACGCCGCCGACCAGAGCCCAAATGATCATCATCCAGAAGATCAGGAACAACAGATAGATTCGAACCCAAAAGTTGGCGCTGGGATCGAAGAGCGTGAGCACCGGGGAGAAGAATTTCAAAAGCGGTTCGATCAGGACCGGCACCTGATTGGTGACGAACCACCGGGAAACCTGCGTGCGTTCGGCAGCGCCGCCGCGAATAACTTCGTTGGCCAGAAGGAACTGGTTCGGTCCACGGTCTTCCATCCAGGGCATGGTGCGGAAGGTTCCACCCTGGGCCGCCATTTTCTTCATTAGTTCGTAACGGCGCAATTCCGTGTCATAATCCATTTCGGCCTGGATCCTGGCCTTGGCTTTGTCCTCATCCTTTTTGACGGCCGCGTTGCTCCACTCCAGGACGGTGGCCTCGCGCTTTTCCGCGGAATACTCGGTCCAACCGTTAAAGAAAATGACCGAAATCAGCCACCAACCGAGCGAAGTGAACAGAATGCCCACAGCGGCAATCAGCAACTTGAACGGATCGAGGGCAATCAGGAAGGTCTTGAGCAATTCGGTCCACGAGAGGGATTTTCGCGTATCCAGATCGCGGCGCCCCTGCACTCGCCTCGGCCATGCCTATCCCCTTGGTATTGTTCTGACGTGCGATGCCGACTCCGTGCGGGCAAGTCGCCGCACGGAACAGGTGGGAATTATAGATGGAATGGGCAGGATGGCAATCGTGCATCTAAAGAACGCCGAAGTATACAAAAAAAGTCCGCGACGAGATGGGCTTGCTCATCTCGCGCCGCAGACTCTTTTTTCTTTCCGCTTACTTCGTGCGCGGCTCTGATGGATTCGCCGAAGAGCCGCGTACGAAGTAAACGGTCCCGGCTCGCCTAGAAGCTGTAACTGAGGCCAAACGTGATACCTTGAACCATTCGGAACACCTTGGTACCGTAGGCCGGATCGATTGCACCCACATTAAACCCGACCGGCTGCTGCATGTATTCCGTATTAAAGTAACTCATGAAGTTGTAGCCGAGCTTGACTGTCATTCCTTCGAGGGGATACCACGCCATACTGATGGAGGCGTTGAGGTTCGGCACGATCGTATAGCTCTTCTGACTCCGTTTGGACTCGATGCTGAAGTCCATCAACTCGTATTTGGCTTCCCGGTGGATAAAGTCGAGCAAAGGCGCTGCCGAGAAGTCGCCGAGCAACGCGAATTTGTTGCCGAGGTAGACTTCGTTGCCGATACCGATAAATGGTCCATACATGACCTGGGACAATACATTGGAATATCGTGCCATGTCCTGAGGACCGCCGCCCGAACCGTCATACGCCACATCGGTAGTCAACCACTGGTATCCCTCCCAAATCCACGAACGTCGAACGCCGGTGAGAACATAGGTCTTGGAAAGATCGGTGTCAAAGATGGGCTTTCGATAGGTAATATCCCAGTTATCGAAACGCTGAATGTAGACGGTGCTCATCTGCGATGCACCATCCCAGATGCCGTACAGCGCCGTCGAGGTGTCCGGCCGATTCGGGTCGGGCTGGATCTTGTTGGCCGGACCGCTGAATTGCGGCGGCAAAATTAAAAACCGGCGAGTAGAGAAACGTATCGGAGAGGCCCACGTCGGAGATTTGTCCCGGCGGTACCCCCGTGGCTTCCGTGGTGTACTTGGTGGTTACTAGGTGGAGTTCGCTGATCGTAATCGCGTCGCCGTCATCGAATTTATAGCCGAGGGTAAAGCGATAGCCCGGCGCATAACTGCTTCGGCCCATCGATGTCGTATCCAGCGCATCGACACCACTACCCCAAAAACTGCCAGGCTGCCCGTTTACCACCTGAAAGCTTCCCGGAATCGGGTTGTTGTTGATATCCACATTCTGGACGAAGGTACCGGTCAACGATCCGTTGGCATCAACGAAGCCGCGGATGGCCACGATTTGGTGGCCAAGCCCGTTGCTCTGTTGCATAAAAACGAATTCGGCTGCGCCCGTAGAAGCCGCCATCCTGCGGGCGCTGAGGACCGATAGGGAGCGGACTTTGAAGAGACGGGTTTCCGGAGCCCCATAATTCATTGGTCTCACCTTGTTGGGCGAGAGCTGGGCCGGCACTTAAACCGAGCAACAAGCCCGCTGTGGCAATTAGCCCGAATCCGATTCCTCGGTAAGACATAAGCCGCTTCCCCCTTCAAACCGGCAAGTCCGATAACGGATTGCGGATCCCCTACCGCAAACCTTCGGTAAACCGCCGGATTCGGAAATCCCCCAGCGGGACGTTTTGCGCCCCGATCGTTTGGCAACGAATGGCGGGAACCATAACGAGTTTCGGACCGGGGTCAACTCCAAGTTTGCCGAAAAGTTCGACAATTTCGCCGAATAAAATCGATAAGTGCGCTGTTTGGTTAAAGCCGGAGACTTGGACAGCCGATGCGGGAATCTGGGCAACACTGCAACTTTGCCGCGCTAGAAGCGGAGCCTGATTTCCAAGGCCACAATCAAATCATTTGCCGATCTTAACTTCGATCAATGTCGTGGGTAAATCCGACCCGACAAGCCGCCCAGGGGCTTCTGCGGCGCGTTAGCTGAGCTGAATTCTAAATATTACGTAATAATTCACTGGTATTGCGACTGGCTCTCCTTTACAATTCACATTCCAAGCCACGCAAATAGTTTCTTGATTTTATGAATTTTTGCGCAAGTTCTCTCCCGTGGCCCGTTTGCTGCTGTTAGCACTGGTGGAACAACCCCTTCTTCAAATCCTTTAGGATGACTTCATGGCTTTTTCAACGTCTCGATTATTGGGTACTTCTGCGGTTCTGCTCGGGATCGCCTCTTTGTTTCCAGTCAACAACCACAGAGAGGTAGCAGCGCAGCCACCCAATATCGGACCGCAGTTTTTCCGACCTGGGTTTCCGCAACGCACCACGCCACCTCAAATGATTTCCGGCAACCCAAACCTTCAGAGTTTCGGCGGGGGACAAGGCGGTGGCGGCATGCAGGGCGGCGGAATGCAGGGCGGCGGCATGCAAGGCGGGATGCAGGGCGGCGGCATGCAAGGCGGTATGATGGGTGGCGGCATGATGGGCGGCGGTATGCAGGGTGGCATGATGGGCGGCGGCATGCGAGGTGGTATGATGGGTGGCGGCGGCATGATGGGTGGCGGTATGATGGGTGGCGGTATGATGGGCGGCGGCATGATGGGTGGCGGCATGATGGGTGGCGGCATGATGGGTGGCGGCATGATGGGTGGCGGCATGCAAGGCGGCATGATGGGTGGCGGCATGATGGGTGGTGGCATGCAGGGTGGCGGTATGATGGGTGGCGGCATGCAAGGCGGCATGATGGGTGGCGGCATGGGTCCCAAGGGTCTCGGAATCATGCAGTTACCGCACATGGGTGTGATGGGTGGTGGCATGATGGGTGGCGGCATGATGGGTGGCGGCATGATGGGTGGCGGCATGATGGGTGGCGGCATGATGGGTGGTGGCATGGGCATGATGGGTGGCGGCATGGGCATGATGGGTGGCGGCATGGGCATGATGGGTGGCGGTATGGGCATGATGGGTGGTGGTATGGGCATGATGGGTGGTGGTATGGGCATGATGGGTGGTGGTATGGGCATGATGGGTGGTGGCATGATGGGTGGCGGTATGATGGGTGGTGGAATGATGGGCGGAATGATGGGCGGAATGGGAGGCATGGGAATGATGGGGATGGGTGGCATGGGCATGATGGGTGGCATGGGAATGAGAGGTGGAATGATGGGTGGTGGTGGTATGAAAGGGTTCGGTTTTAGCGGTTTCAGTGGACTTTAAGCGATAAAATCAAGACAGTGAGAGCCGGCGTCATTGCGACAGCATTGATGCCGGCTCTCACTGTTTTTGGACTTGCGCAAATCGGTCTGACTCGGATGAACTCAGGTATAATGAAAATAGTCCAGTTTCCTTCTTATACCTGGAGACACCTCCATGAACGCCGAGGATCGCCAAAAACTGCTGAGTGATGTGGCGGGTTTCTGCGGGGAAATTCGGCCCATCGAGGAACTCTGCTATGTGGAACACCAACCCAATACCCAGGTCGTTCCGCTGGCTCACAAATACAATTTGTTGGGCATGTTGACCCCGAAGAAGTTGGGTGGACGAGGGGCGGATGCTGTCTCGTATCTCCGCGCACTGGCTTACATCGGGCGCGAAGGAACGGGCGTCCGAACCTTCTTTTCAGGCCATATCTCGATCGGCTCGTATCCGATCCTCGCCTGGGGCAGTCCCGGACAGAAAGAGCGTTATCTCCCAGCAGCAGCAAAGGGAGAGAAAGTTATGGCGTTCGGCCTGACGGAACCCGATGCGGGCAGTAACCCTCTGGAAATGACTTCCACATTCGAGCGGCGCGGCGACAAGTATATCCTCAACGGTGTCAAGTATCTCATTTCCAACGGTACCATTGCCGATGCAGTGATCGTGTTTGCTTATCCGGTCCACGCTCCCGCCGATCAGCCCAGAAGAATCAGCGCGTTTATCCTGGATACGCATCAGCCTGGCTTTATTGGGGAGACGCTCACCGCCAAGATGGGTATGCCCACTTCAAACACAGCGATGTTCGAGATGCACGATGCCGAAGTACCGATTGAGAATCTGCTGGGCGGAGAAGGCAACGGATTCCGGATTGCGATGGGGACGCTGGTGAGCGGCCGACTCAGCGTTGCAGCGGGTTGTTTGGGGGTGATCGAGGATTGTCTGGCGGATGTCCTGGCCTATGCCAAGGAACGGCACCAACACGGCAAGCCCATCGCCAAACATCAACTTATTCAAGTCCACATTGCGGCCATCGAAATGGATCGAGTTGCAACGGATGCCCTGGTGATGAAGGCGGCAGAAGCGAAGGATGCTCTCACCGCTGCGCCGAACGATCCAGACATCGCTCGACAAGCAGATTTATTGGCGGCACAGGCCAAGCTTTTTGCAGCCAATGCCGCCTGGGATGCAGCGGATAGGGCCGTGCAGGTTTTTGGCGGTCGGGGCTGGTCCACTCTCTATCGGCCGGGGCGACATCTGATGGACGTGCGCGTCTGTCGCATTTACGAAGGAACGGATGAGATTTTGAAATTGAAAATCGCTTCGTCGGTGCTGGGGAAAGGGTACGAAGCGTTCAAGTGACAACGCAGAATTCCAAACCTAAACGTAGCCAAGCCCGCCGAAGATCGGCCACAGAATGGCTGCAAACAGAGAAAAAAGCACGAGCCGATGATTCGCCTGGAGACTCAAGATCCATAAGCCCATCGGCATCCATACGAAAATGCGCGTCAGGCTCCAAAAGTCTCCATAGACGAACTTGCCCGCCGTGAGAGCCAGCGCTGCCCCACCCAGAGTCATGAACACCACGACGGGATCGCCCTGCCCCCGAATGGCGACGTAGCAAACCAGACCCAGTTGATAGAGCAAATGGATCATCGCCATTGTAATAATAATGGCCAGGCGCATGGAAAAGCGTTCATTTCCACCCAGATGAGTCCAGCGAAAAATCATCCCCGACAGCGGCGCTTCAAAGTTGCCGGTTCCTTCGAGAAAGGGCATCTTGCCATATAGGTTTGAAAGATAGACAAGCCAACCTCCATACATCGCCACTGCCAGAGACATCGCGCCGAGATCCTTCCAGCGTCGTTGCAGGACGGCAAATCCCATCACGAGCGCGGCGATGGCCAGGTTCTGTTCGCGGGCGAAGACGGCAACGAAGGTCGCCGGCAGGAATACCGCCCACGACGAGCGTTGAGTCCAGGCCCAGATCAACCAGGCGACACCCAAGGTTCCCAATGGGTCGGTCAGATTGTGCTGGGCAGGCAGTCCAAGATTCAACGCTGCCGGGAATGCACAACCCCACCAGGGACTCATGCCGTAACGGCAAGCAAATCGGCAGCCTAGAAATGCGATGGCTGCGATAATCAGGAGGTTAATAATAGGCATGACCCAGAACAAGGCCTGGGGATCGCCTCCGCTGAACAACCAGCAGATCGCGGGATACAAGATGCGGATATGGCGGTAAATGGGCAAATCGAGGTCTTCTCCATGGCGTGTCCACGGCGATTGGGCGAGAGAAAAGTAAAATTGCCCGTCGTGCCCACCCGGCCCAATCGTCTTGGTGACCTGCTTGTAGGCAGGCAACTGTGCTCTCGCATCCCCACAAGCCACCAGAGCAGTTATGTCGCCGCGATACTTTCGCACATAAAGCCCCAGAAGGGCCGTATGAACGATGAGGGTAACGGCGATAGGCCGCCAAAAACTCATCGTTGACCTGGATGCAGTATCCATGCGACACATCTCCGGAAATCGCGATCCGTAGTCTTCTGATGACTCAGGTCGGACTTTTGGGAGGGGAACTTGAGAGGTAGTGGGGTAAGCGAGACGCTTACCCCACGTCGTGGTGATCCATAAGCCGTCGCAATCCTTCTTCAGTTGAAATCGCCGGTGAGAAACCCAAATCATGTCGTGCGGCACTGAGATTGAACCAGTGAGCCGTCGAAAGTTGCCTTGCGATAAATCGCGTCATGGGCGGCTCTCGCTTCAATCGCAAAGCCCAATAAACCCATTCGAGAATTCTTCCGAGGTTGTAAGCCACCATGACCGGAACCTGCCGATGAACGGGTGCCAGGTTGGCCGTCTCGAGGATTCGGTTAATAAAGTCCCATAACGGCATCGGCTCCCCCTGAGAAAGGAAATACACTCTGCCCGCGATGGGCGAGCCGATCGAAAGTCGATGCCCTGCAAGCAGATGAGCTTCTGCTGCATTATCCACGTAGATCGTATCGACGAGTTTGGATTCTCGACCGATCCGTCGCAGTTTTCCCGCCTTTGCTCGTTCGATGATTCGCGGGATCAAGTGTGGGTCACCCGGACCCCATATGAGATGAGGGCGCAAGGCCACCGTCGCCAGATCCGGGCCGTTGGCCTGCAAAACCATTCGTTCCGCGATGGCTTTCGTTTCCGGGTAAGGAGAGAGAAATCGGCGCGGATAGGGTTCGGATTCGTCTACGCCGTTCTGATCGACACCATGATAGACTACACTCGGCGAACTGGTGAAAACCAATTTGCGAATCCCATGTTCTCGGCAGGCGCGCAGCACGTTTTCCGTACCGATGACATTGGCCTGATAGTAATCGCGATACTTGCCCCAGACACCTGCTTTCGCGGCCACATGATAAACGATGTCGCAACCCTGGACGGCGTCCGCAACGGCCTTGAGACTGTCGAGATTTCCTTGGCATTGCTCGACGCCGAGATCGGATAAGGTTGCGTAAGATTGGCGGGAAAAACTACGGACGGATTGGCCGTGCCGGCGGAGTTGGCGGCACGATTGCACCTCCCAGGAATCCCCCACCCCCCGTTACCAGCGCCGTCATGAGGCGGCCTCTCCCTTCAGCGCGGGACCAGGTTTCCAACTTCGGCGACGGAGCACTTTTGCAGCCCAGAGCCCAGCTTCTCGCGGAAGATTTTGGCGTTGTGCCGAATGTCGACCGGAAAACGACGATGCAACAGAAATGCGCTCACTGCGAGCGTGTATGCGTTGCCCTTGGCCAGATCCCAAAGTTCTCGCTCGATAGCATCCCACGCTCGTTTTCGGCCCGATTCTTCGAGCTCCACGCAAACGACCGGCCAGGTTCTGCCCAGATGCTCAACGCCCACAAGCGCAGTGCGAAATACATCCGGGTGCGTGTTGAAGATGCCCTCGCAGGAAATCGTGAAGAATCGGCCCTCCGGCGTTTCCACGCGCTGACTTTTTCGCCCCCAAAACCAGAGTTGGCCAGACTCCGCGAACTTGCCGACGTCGCCCATGCGATGCCACACACTGCCTTCGACATCGCGCATCTTGGCAAGTTCCGTTGCTTGAGGTCGATTCCAATACGTTCCGGTCACGATGGGGCCGTTCACGACGATTTCGCCAACTTCACCGGGATGCGCCAACACCGATTCATCCATGATCGGCATCGGCTCATCGCTAATCTTGATGATCCGAACCTCGAGTCCCGGAACCGGACTTCCGATGCAGATGCCGTTTCCCTTTTCGGTGGCAAAGCGCGTTTCTTGAAGAATCGCATTGCTTCCGATGGATGCAACCGGCAAAGCCTCGGTCGCTCCGTAGGGTGTAAATACCTCGACACCGGGTCGCAACATGCGCGTAAATCGCTCGATCACACTCGCGGGAACGGGAGCACCGGCGGAAATGACTCGACGAAGAGAAGGTAAATGAATGCCATGCTCAGCCCCAAATCGACCGACCCGATTGATAAGGGCAGGGGAGCCGAACAGATTGGTTACGCCGAAATTCTCTATCGCCTCAATGATCTTCCTGGGATCGACTTCAGCCGGTTTGGTCGGATTCATTTCGGGAATGATGGCCGTCATCCCCAGCGCCGGACCAAACAAGGCAAAGAGCGGGAAAGTCGCCAGATCCATTTCGCCGCGCTCGATGGTGTAGAGTTTCCGCAATATCTCCACTTGAGCCGCAAAAATGCCGTGCGTGTAGACCACCCCCTTGGCGATGCCGGTGCTGCCGCTCGTGAAGAGAATGGCGGCCGACTCATCGGCCGATGTCTGGGGCATCGAGAATGGACCATTCTTTTGACCCCGTTCCCGAATTTCTGAAAGTGTATGTTGCCCACCGATCCAGCGTGACTTCGTCGTGACGGTGATCCGGATCGTCGATCGGGACCACCCCAGGAGCCGTCGAGCAAGATGAGCTTTGGGAATGCCGATAAAGGCTTCGGGCATCGCTTCGCCGAGACATCGCCCCAAATTCCGGATCCCCATTCCCGGATCGATCAGCACCGGAATAGCGCCGATTTTGAAGAGTGCGAAGGTGAGAGTAAAAAATTCGAGACTCGGCGCGACCATGAGAACCGTTCGGACGCCTCGGCGAACACCGATCTCGTGGAGCCCATGGGCCAGAGCGTCGCTTTCACGATGAAGTTGCTCGAAGCTGAGATGGGTGTAAGCGACTCGTCCGCATTGATCGCGGGACTGTGGACACACAACGGCGAGACGGTACGGCTCCTGAGCGGCGAGTTCCGCGAGATGGATCGCAACATTGACCATGAATCAAAACCAAAGACAGACTAACCACAGAGTCACAGAGAGCACCGAGAAGAGAAATACAGAACGAATACTTAAGAGAGAGAAATCGGAAATCAAAATCCCCTGACAACCAAGTGTTACACTATTGTCTTTTGGAATTCTGTGTTTGTCTTCTCGGTGTTCTCTGTGACTCTGTGGTTAGAATGTCTTTGGTTTTTCGTTTTGCGATCTGGTTACGTGCCCATCACGTTGTAGCCGCAATCGACGTAGAGGATCTGGCCCGTGATCGCCGAGGCCATCGGGCTGCACAGGAACACTGTTGCATTCGCCACTTCCTCCGGCTCAATCGGCCGGCGCAGCGGCGAATGCCCAGCGGCATAGTCGACGAGTTTTTGGAAATCGGGATTGATCGCTTTTGCCGCTCGACTTCCATAGGGGCCGGCAGAAATGAGATTCACCCGGATATTCTTGTCTCCCACAAACCACGCTAATTGCTTGGCATCCATTTGCAAGGCGGCCTTACAAGTCCCCATCCCGCCGCCGTAGTGTGGAACCACGCGCTCGCCGGCGACATAAGTCAGCCCAACTACCGACGCTCCGCCCGGCCGATTTGCCATATACGGTGCTGCGGCACGCACCAACGACACGAGCGAATAGGAACTGATTCCCATTGCTTCGTGATAAGCCTTTCGGCTCGTATCGATCAAGGGATTCTTGATTTCCCGGCTAAAGGCGATCGAGTGGATCAGAATGTCGATGCCTCCGAATTCCTTGCCCACGGCATCGACGGTGCCCTGGATCGAATACTCGGAGAATTTTGCATAGCGCCGGTCGTTCTTTACTTCCGCAGGAACATCGGCCATGGTGTCGTAACTGGCGTCGCACGCGAAAACCTTCACCGGCTTGAACTCGGTCGTCCCATCGGGCAACAAGCGGCTTTCGCGATCCTGGTCCCGCGTCAGAAAGGCATCGACGATCCCGACCATTCGGGGATGACAGGCGAGGACAATTCTCGCCCCGCTCGCCTGAAGAGCCTTGGAGATGTACCAGGCAAAACTCAGGTCGTCGCCTACACCGGTTACCAGAGCGATCTTGCCGGATAAATCGATCGAAGTCATGTGCGAATCCTTCTGCGTTTGGCGAGACAAGAAGAGGAGGCCAATCCACGATAGATGTACGGTTTTTGCAGTGAAACCGCAAGGTTCGATCATGGAGGATCGTACCCGCCTTCACTCCAGGGATGGCAGCGGCAAACCCGCCGAATGCCGCGCCAGACGCCGCGGATGGGGCCGTATTTCCGAACGGACAGCACCATATACTCGCTACAGCCCGGCTCAAAGCGGCACGATGGCGGTAAGAATGGGCGCAGTAACGAGCGATACGCCCAGATGAACACCAACACGCCGAAGATCAGCAGCCAGCGCGGGCCAAACCAGAGAATTCGGATCATTTCGCCGTCCCCGAGGCATTTGCATCCTTGCCCCGTTGATCCTTGACAAGTTTCTTGGCCGCTTGCGTAATCCATTTGATGATGATCGTGCGAACCAGATCGATGCCCGGCTCTATCACCTTGCGCGGAATGATGACAATGTCCAGTCCGGTCGGGAGATTGGCCTTTTCCAGGCGATAAGCCTCCCGAAGCAGCCGACGCAGGCGGTTTCGCTGCACAGCACCGCCATACTTGCGCAAGACCAAGAAACCGATCCGGGAATGAGGCAACTCGTTCGCGCGCACGTAGATGATAAGTCCGAGTTCCGAATCGGCGACCGAACAGCGCCGATCGTAGACCGCCTGAAACTGTACGGTTTTCAACAGATGTTCGGATTTACGAAGGGTTGGCATAGATCCTCGGTCTTCTGATCACGCATTTTCTGTAGTCAATTGTAGTCCGATGTAGTTGCTTCCAACGATCGTCAATCTTTCGGTGACTCAACCGCCAACCTCATAGTTCACTCCTGAAGTAAAGTAAATTTGGCACACTTTGGCGTACTTTGGCATACTATTAGCCCTTTTTGACGCATTTGTGGTGAATCCGTTCCGAAAGTTTACCGGCTCCATGAAGTTTAATGGTTCTGGCGCATTTTCGCGGTTTGGAGATTGCCAATTTGTCAAATTTCATGGGCAAGCTCTTTGACGGCGTTCCCGAATTCGTTCGTTCGAAGTCGCGATCATTGATGTACAAACCGATTTTTGTAGCAACTTGTAGCATGGGGTTCACTGCCTCGATTGCCTGATTATTCGATCGTTGATGCGCAATCCAGTTTTTGTAGCAACTTGTAACATGTCCGATCACCGCCTCGTTTGTTTGGTTATTCAATCATCGATCCGCAATCGAAATTTTGTAGCAATTTGTAGCGGCTGCGCCAGTTTCGGGCCCTCATCAGTAATAACTTCGCCAATCCATCAAATCGACAAGTGTTCGATTGGATTTAGTTCTTGGAAGCGGCCGCGCCCAGTTTCGGACCCTCATCAGCAAGAACTTCGCCAATCCATCAAATCTATAGTCGTTTGATTGGATTTAGTTCTTGGAAGCAAGGCATTGATTTTGTGTTGGGTGGAGTGTTCCTTGAAAATCGTTTCCAATTCACAAGGCGGTTTCTCTCACTACACATCACATTCCATGATAGTGTACACAATTTCAATTGTCAAGCCGCGATTGGACCAATCGGTGCCGAACGGCGATCCCCGGTTGACGCTTCGCCGCAGTGCTTCGAGCTCGCCGGCCGTGATCGCTTGATTGACCCATTCCAGCCAATTGCTCGGTCGTCGCACCGGGCCAGACGACGGGGAAGTGATTCGGCATCAGGCAATACGCCAGCACATGCATCGGAACTTCGATGTTGGCCTGGGCCATCGCCTTGAGAAATGCTGCGTGGTCGCCGTCCTTCAAAAAGACGTCGCTACGAGCGTTGCCGCGGTTGATGACGTGATAGCAAACTCCGCCAACAGAGCTTTGCGCCTGTGCGTGACATGAGGGTTGAAGCTACTCGACTCTTGGCCTCGCGTCAATAATAAACGTGCCCGTCCCCTTTTCTTTCCGAGCACGGACCTCCAGCGATTCTGCTCACAATAACCAGTGAACATGCCCTCACATCGGATTCGTTGGACCAACACAGCTATTCAATATTACGAGCACGGCAAAAATAAAAAACTAATCGACCGCCCAAGACCAATAACGCAAGCAAATACTGCGGAATCATAATCCAACAGAATTGCAATAGTGCCGGAATTGCCCATATTTCGCCTCTTTGAGCGGCACGGTAGTGCATATACATCATTTCGATTTGAAGTCCACTTAGACCAATCGTTAAGAGCATACTTCCCAGACCGATAGCAATATAAAGACATGAGTAGTTCTCTAACGACCAACAAGCGAAAAAAAGTATCAAATATGGACCAATTGATAACGAGACAAATAATTGGGCATAGAATCGTTCGTTTGGTCGATTGGCAAGAATATTTGACGCCAAAAACAAGTTGCCAAACAGCATCAGCATTGCTGCGAGTAGGAATGCCATTCGGAGACTCCTAATCGTAACTCGGAACTTGAATGGCATCTCGGTCCTTGATTGTTTGTATAATAAGCATCCTATCAGCTTGACAAGTCTCTGGGTTTCTCAATGAACCGGACAAATGTCAAGGAGGCTCTCGCTCGTCCGATGTATAACACGCTTGAAAGGGCTTTCATCACGATCCTACGCAATCGCGTTCTACACAGCGGCATCTTAGCCCCCGGCACGAGCTTGATGAACCGCGGCGAGAATGGCAATGGACTAAAATCACGTTGGTATGCTGCAACACTCCAAAAGCGAATCCTCGAACTTGCAAGCCTGAAGGATCGCGTCACTTTCATCCACGGGGATGGACTCGAATACCTACGAGCAAACACCAAACGCAAAGACGTAGCTTTTTTTGTCGATCCCCCCTACACCGTTGCGGGTAAACGACTCTATGTCCATTCCGAGGTGGATCACGAAGAACTCATCCGAGTTTGCTCGACGGTAAAAGGCGAACTGTTGATTACCTACGATGATGCCGAACCCATTCGGGCTATGGCTCTGAAATATCATCTGGCAACAGGCAATATCCCGATGCAAAACAAACGCCATGTCGTTCAGTACGAATTGGCCATCGGGAAAAATCTGCACTGGTTGGAGGGTTAAGTATCTTCCTCAGCGGGTCTTTGGATTCTCTCGCGGATCCGGTTCTCGAAGGTTGATAGTTCGACGGGGACTGCGGCAGCTAAGCCTTTGACTGCCTTTTCCAAACTGGTGAAATGCACTGTGCCTCTGGTCAATACGGCCTCTCCTGCACTCTCAGCCCCTGTCGTCGCTGGCGAGCCATCAGAGCCCCTCGAAGAGCGTGGAAACGAGGCTTGCATGAATATCGGCGAATTATCCGCGTTCGAGTATGGTTTGGAAAGGAGCAAACTCGGCTATCGAAATTTTCTTACCTCAACGATGGTGATGCGATGCGCTCTATTGAGACCGGCAGATTCGTTCTCATTCTGAGGCGAAATTCATTGTTTAAATGCCGATGCGGCTTAGTCAACTCTCCGAATCGCATTGGACGGAAAAGGGGACGGGCACGTTTATTATGCGTCGTCCTGCTTGTCTTCTGACCTCCTGGGTCGCGGCGTAAGCCCGCCGGTTGACAGCCTTCACCGGCGGCTTGCGCCGCGCCGCTCGCCGATCCCGTTGTGCGATAGGTTAAGCATTTCCTGTCGTGCGCCCGCTCGCTTTCTCACGACTTCCAGGCCACATCGGCCCGGGGGTTGCTCGGCTGGTGGTGCTGATACTGTTCAATCAGATGTTTGGTCGTGCCATCCGGTTCGCCTTTGGGCACGACGATCTTGAAGACAAGAAATTGATCTCCACCAGCGATACCGAAGCCGGGCAGCCTGGTCTTGCTGCCGCTCGACGTGCCGGGGCGAATCTTGACCTCCACCCGCTTGCCGTCGATAGTCGGCACTTCAACCTTCCCGCCCAGTATCGCCTCGCCGACGCTGATCGGTACTTCCAGCAAAACGGTTTTCCCTTCCCGGCGGAAATAAGCGTGCGGCTCGACCTTAATCTGCACCATGATGTCGCCGCCGCCAGGCCCCTGCCCCGAGACACGCAGTTTCTTGCCGTCCTCGATTCCCGCCGGCACCTTGACTTCGATCACATTGGCACCGGTCTGCAGGGAAATAGTTCCTCCGGTTGCAGCGATCATGAAAGGAACGGATGCCTCCACTTCGACATGCTCCACGGGGGCCGGCCTGCGCGATCTTCCACGTTTTCTTGAACCACCGCCGAATGCACCCAGAATATCGTTGGGATCGATGCCGGCTCCTCCCTGGCCGCCAAACATTTGCTCGAAAATTCGCTGGGTCATTTCCGGATCGACGTTGGTTGTACCTCCGGGTCCGCCGAAGTGAAAGCCGCCCCCCGGCCCAGGTCCGCCCATGGTGGGAACTTCAAAACCATATTGATCGTACTGAGAGCGTTTTTGAGCGTCGCTGAGGATATCGTAGGCGTTTTGAATTTCCTTGAAACGAGCTTCTGCTTCCTTGTCGCCCGGATTACGATCGGGGTGATTTTTCCGCGCCAGCTTCTTGTACGCTTTTGCGATTTCCTCCGTTGATGCAGAGCGGGCAACACCCAGGACTTCATAGTAATCGCGCGGCATAGTGCCTCAGAGCTTTTCGGAACAAGGAAATTCTGGTCTTGCCACTATTGTATGTAAGAGAGGAGGAAAGAAGTTGGCGAGCGGCGGACGTGAGTCCACTGTTTCTTTTCCCAAAAAGCACTGCCGACTCCTGGCTCCTAGCCCACGCTGATGAGTTCGGTCGCGTTCCAGGGGCTAAGCTGTACTTTGTTGCTGTTTACCGGGTACAGGTATAGCCCCGACCCCGCAAAGTTGGCGAAGATGTCGCCCTGGCTGTCGGTGAAAAGGCTGGTCGGGGCCTTGGTATTGAGCTGTTTCCAGCCTGTAGAAGCTGTGTATCGGAACAATCCGTTGCTTGCGAAACTTCCGGTGACTTCGCCGGCCGAACCGATAGAGAAACTGGTTGGGTCGGCCGAGGTCAACTTGGTCCAGCTCGAACCGGGAATGCACTCGAACAGTCCATAACCTTGGAAGTCGGCGGTCACTTCGCCCGATGCGCTGATTTGGAAAGAAGTCGGATCGAGGGGCTTCAAATTCTTCCAGCCCGAACCTGATGCGTATTCGAACAGGCCATAGCCGGTGAAATCAGCGACGACCGCGCCCGCAGGATTGACGACAAATGAGCTTGGAGTTCTCGCCTTTAGAAGTGTCCAGCCGATGCCGACAGTGTATTCAAACAGGCCCGAGCCTTGGAAACTCGCATAAATATCGCCGTTTCCATCGGTTGCGAATGAGGTCGCATCCGACTTGCTCAACAACGTCCAGTTGTTGACGTAGCGGTAAAGTCCGGAGCCATTGATATAAGCGATGACATTGCCGGATGAATCGAGGATAAAGGAAGTCGGGACGGATTGCGATATTTGCGTCCAACCCGAAGCTGCGGTGTACTTGTAAAGCCCGGCGGAACTGCCGGAAGTGGGGCCTGTACCTGAGAAGGAAGCCACAACGTCGCCCAAACCGTCGACCTGGAAGTTGGTCGGATCGGCGGTAGTCAATTGCGTCCAGCCGAGACTGGGGGTATTTTCATACAGCCCCTTGTTGGTAAAGTACGCCACTTGCAAGTAAATGGGTTGCTGGATCTGGTCGAGGAAGAAAGAATTTTTCGTGCCGTCCGTGGAACTCGTGAGGTCGTGCACGCCCGATCCTCCTTCAAAATTCCCCGTGCCGCCGAAAGAGCCTGTCGTATAGATATTCCACGACCCATCCAGTGCGATACCGCCGGCACTCGCTGAACCTCCCATGCCGAGGTCCATAGCGGAAACCGATTGACCGCTCGAATTGAGTGTCACCACGTAAGCGTTCGTTCCACCGCTACTGGTGAGATCATCGGTGCCGGAACTGCCTCCAAAGTTGCCGGTGCCGGTAAATGAGCCGGTCGTATAGACGTTCCCCTTTCCATCCACCACGATACCACCGGCATGGACATCCGGGCTCCCCGCGCAGATCGGTAGCGTAGACGAATTGACCGCCTGGATTCAGTTTCGAGACATACGCGTTGGTGTCATTCCCGGAGTTGGAACTGGTGAGGTTGGTGTTTCCAGAGCCGCCGTCGAAATTCCCCGTGCCGGAGAAGGTTCCCGTGGTATAGACGCTTCCCGATCCGTCGACGGCGATCCCAACTCCCTGGGCATTGGTGCTGCCACCGCCCAAATCAACGACGTAGCCGAACATTCCATTGGTGGTTAGCTTCGATACATAAGCGTTCTGCCCGGCACCGGTGCTGTTGACGGTATGATTACCCGATGCACCGCCGAAGTTTCCCTTACCCTGGAAGTAACCGGTGGTGTAGACATTTCCTGAGCTATCCACCGCGATTCCGGTGGCAAAAGTGTCGTCGTCGCCGGTACCGAGGTCATCGGCGAAGGCATATTGACCGCTCGAATTCAGTTTCGACACAAAAGCATCGAAGCCGCCGCCGGTTCGGATGAGGTAATCGGTTGCGGAACCCCCGGAGAAATTCGCCTTCCCGGTGTAGACGCCGGTAGTGTAGATATTGCCCGAGCTATCCACGGCGATGCCCGTGCCGTCGGCGTAACCCCCCGCGCAAGATCATCGCCGAAAACGAACTGACCGCTCGAATTCAACTTGATCACAAAGGCATTGGCGGTGCCGCCGGAACTGCTGAGGGAATGGACGCCGGTGCTGTCGATCAGATTCACCGTACCCGAGAAGGTTCCGGTAATATAGACATTCCCGCTCGAATCCACCGCAATGGCGTTGCCCCCGGCCGACGCCCCACCTGCGCCAAGATCAATCGCCCAGACCAGCCTGCCCGAGGAGTTGTACTTTGCTGCGAAGGCATCTTGAAAACCTTGCGCGGTGAGCGAGATTCCACCAAAATCCTCCGTGCCCGTGAAGCTTCCGGTGACATACGAATTGCCCGAACTATCCGCCGCCACGCCATTGCTTTGCGAAGTGTCCGCCGAGTTCGTGCCGGATGCAGCAACGGCAAACCCAGGGTTGATTGTGAGCGTGAAGGTTCGGAATCCGCTATGGCCATTAGCGTCCGTAACGCCAATCGTGAACGAAAACATACCCGAGGCCGTCGGTTTGCCGGAGATGAGCCCTGTGGCCACGTTCAACTCAAGTCCGCCCGGCAAGGGACTCAGGACTGTGTAGGTATAGGGCCCGGTGCCGTTGCTGGTCGTTATCGTCTGGCTATAGGCCTGCCCTTGCATTCCATTCGCTAACGACGGCCCAACAATCAGTTGCTGTTGTTGCGAGATGAAAACCGTTTCACTGCTGCCGCCATTAGAACTGGTGAGATCATCGGTTCCCGATCCGCCGGCAAAATTCCCGACACCGACAAAGCCCCCGGTCGTTTCGATATCTCCCAGTGCATCCAGCGTGATCCCGTAGCCATCGGCATCGGGGCTGCCGGCCCCAAGAGCATAGCTCAAGGCGTACTGTCCGCTCGAAGACAGTTTCAAGACATAGATGTTGGTGTCGGCCCCGCCGGTGGAACTGGCGAGCGCGCATGAGTTCCGGAGACTCCGGTAAAGTTCCCGGTCCCCATAAAGGTTCCGGTCGTGTAGACATTCCCCTGAAGATCAACCGTGACCGCGTAACCAACCGCGTCTGGACTACCGGCCCCCAGATCGAGGGCATAGACGTATTGACCGCTCGAATTCAGTTTCGACAGATAGGCATTGGTGTCGGCTCCCTGGGTGGAACTCGTGAGATCATCGGTTCCGGTAGCGCCGGCAAAGTTGCCCGTTCCGGAGAAGGAGCCGGTGGTATAGATATTCCCATTGGCATCGACCGCGATACCGTGAGCAGCCACATCGGAGCTGCCGGCCCCAAGATCGACCGCGAAGACGAATTGACCACTGCTATTCAACTTCGACACATAAGCATTGGTATCGGATCCTTCATTGGAACTGGTCAGGTTAAAGGTTCCCGAACCGCCATTGAAGTTGCCTTCGCCGGTGAACGTTCCCGTGGTGTAGACATTCCCCGAACCATCGATGGCGATGCCGGCAGCTTCAGTCTGAACGCCGGCCCCGATATCGACGGCATACACGTACTGAAAGCCGGCGTTCAGTTCGGACACATAGGCATTGGTATCGGAGCCGCCGTTGGAACTGGTGAGGGTATAAATACCCGCGCCGCCGTCAAAAACCCCGGTCCCTGAGAAATAGCCGGTGGTATAGACATTCCCCGAACCGTCCACGGCGATGCCGGTGCCTACGGTTTGAGCGCCGGCACCCAAATCGGCGGCATCGACATATTGACCCGATGCACCAAGCTCGGCCACGAACGCATTGGTGTCGGAGCCGCCGTTGGAACTGGTAAGCGCTTCGGAACTGTTGGGAAAGTCGATTGTGCCCGAGAACGATCCGGTGATGTAGACATTCCCGGAGCCGCTCACTGCGATGGCGTTTCCTACAACCGTGGTTCCGCCGCTGCCCAGATCATCGACCCACTGGATGGTACCGGACGAGTTGTACTCGGCGACGAACGCATCTTGATTACCCTGGGCCGTGAGTGTGATACTGCCAAAAACTTGGGTTCCCTGGAAATATCCCGTGACAAACGTATCGCCTGCATTATCCGCGGCCGCGGCGTTGCCTTGAGAACTGCCGCCCCCCTCAGCGCCGGTGGCAACGACGGCATAACCGAAACTCGGTGCAATACGGTGCTCCAGGATTTCCAGGCTGAAACGACGGCGCGATCGGCTCGGAGATGAGGAGAGAACCGCGGATGTTCGAGCGAAACGTCTGGCCACCCAGGCCTTCAATCCTTGAATCATGGGAATACCTTGGCTGTGATGGAAAGTCGCTCGACGACTCTCCCAACCAAGTGATGTCGCAGTCGATCAAACGGCTTGAAGCATCCGGCTCTTAGAATCAGTTGATTCCCAAAAGTACTCATCGATCCGGAATCAACGACCAGCAAAGATTCACTCGGATCGGAGGCATTTGCAGGTTCTTCTCCGATGAGTATTTTTTTTCAATCGCCTCGGGCTGCCGTCAACCAGGTATCGTGTCCCTGACAGATTGCCCGTCTTGCCCAAATTCACAAGATGTTGAGGAGATGAAAATCGGATTTGTCGGCACGGGGGATCGTATTTCTTAGAATGAATCTGCTGGGAATCATCGAGAAGCAGCAGCGGCAAGTCGAAGAGACCGCTGCCGTGGCGAAGTACGATCGGGTTCGACCTACCTGGCTGAAGGCTTGGGTCCTTGTGTTCATCATCGTTCACCCCAGAGCGGCAAACGATGATGTTGCGGATGTGGGATGGCCTTCCCAGGCCGTCACATTCGTTGCGGACGGCCTGGGAAGGCCGTCCCACAGCTGGGTTTTTCTGCCGCTTGCTCTACGGCATCTTAATCCTCGCCACTTCAACCTGCTCATCCTTCTTCTTGAGTATGACGTTGTGACGTTCCACCGTTTCCTGCGCCGTTCCGGCATTGCGCGTAATCGCCACGTTCACGTGCGTTTCGCCGCCGATCAGATTGGGATTTTGATTGAAGTAGTGAACGATTACCGTGTAATTGCCCGGCGTTGCCTTAATCATTTGATACCGCTCCGGACCGTAGCCCTGCGTTTGATCCTCGGATAGCTCGCCCCCCGATTTGGTCTTGCGATTCTGATAGAAGCACTTGGTCCCATCCGGCTCAATCACCCACAAGTCGATGTCCGTGGCATCGGTATTCCAGGAGATCGTCACGCGCAGATCGCTTTGAGGCTGGTTACTGCCGAGTTTTTCCAGCCTATCGCCAAAGTAGTCTTTTAACTCAGCTCGGACATCCTTGCGCCGAACCGCCTCCTGCATCATGCGGATGTATTCTTCCTGGGCAACGACCTTTAGCGAAGCATGGAAGCGGTTGTGCCACTGTCCGGCCAGGATGATCTCATATTGCAGCGCTGCCGGGCCGAACATGGCGGTCTCTTCCATGCTTCGAGCCAGATCGCGGTAGCTGTGCGGCTCAAAGGGCCGATTGCGCTCTACTTGCTGGAATAGTCGAACTGCGTGCGGTGATTGCTTCAGATCCAGCAGACGATAACCCACCATCCGCAGAGCATCCGCCCGCGTGGGATATTGCTCGATCACGCTCGAAAGAACGCAGGTTGCACCATCGGGATCTTGAGCTTCAGCGCGTCGGCGTGCCTCGCGAAGATAAGTGGCGACATCGCCAATATCCCGATCGCGTCCCTTGAGATACTCTGCGGGCAGATCGGCACGATGAAGAATCTTGCCCTGCAAGTCGCTCATCGGCACTTCAAAGTCGCCATCCTGAAGTATGGTCAAGAGTTTGCGAACTTCATTGCCATTCGCGCCCGCCAACACTCGGGCGCAGGTGGAGAGCTTATCCAGCAACTGGATAAAGGAAGCCTTGGGAGAAATGGCGTTGCCAAGCTGTTTCCAGGCCTGGGTGAGAAACTCGCCCATATCATCCCGCAACACTTTGCCGCGTTCATCTTCCAGATTCAGGCGTTTGTAGTCGTTCTCGTTTTCCAGGACCAGGAACGACGCTACTTTGCTGCCAATGCCGAACTGCTGGCAGTAAGCCGTAATCAAGCCATCGAGTTTCGGATCGTTGAGCGCCAGCAGTTCGGAGACCGCGATCTCAGCCCAGCCTCGCGCGGCCAGTTCGCCGCCCGACTTGACCTCGACACCCAGTTCTTCCGCGTACTTCTTGCCCAGGAAAGTGCCTTCCAATACCATTTGAAGTTTCCCCGGTTGATTGACGCGTCCGGCAACGATCAGTTCGCCATCGGGATAGATCGCTGTCTTTCTTCCCAGCGTCACCACATCGGAAACCGTTGGAGTCCCGACGAACTTCAGATTCTCCACCTGCAAGCACTGGCTGCGATGGGCCTTGGCGGCGGCGGCGATGTCGTTCTCGCCGTAGCAGTTGAAGATGCCGCCACCCTTGCGGGTGAGCGAGGTAAACAATTCCTGATTCTCTGCCCCGATCCCGACGCGGTAACAATGGAACCGGGTCGGATAGGGACATCGACTTTCGAAACGTGCGACGATCGGGCCGACTTCTGAATCGCCCCAGGTGATCTGGCCATCGGAAAGCAGAAAGACGTTCAAGGGTGTGCCGGGCTTGATATCGAAGCTCGGCTTGATCAACTTTTCCAGAGCGGCGGAAATGTCGGTTGCCCCTTCGAGGATGATTCCATCCAGCTTGGCGAAGGCTTGCTCTCTGCCCTTGTTGGTGTTTTCAAACCAGCCTGCCGGGTTCAACCATGCCGATGCCACGTTGAAGGCGAGCACGTTGAATCGCTTGATCGCTGAATCGCTTTCGAGAATCTTGCGCAATAAATTCATGTTCACAGCGAAACGATCGGGATTTTCACTCAGCGATGTATCGAGCATAAAGATTGCATTTTCCGAAAACGATGCCGCTTGCTGGGCTGCGAGTTCCGGCCGAACTCGGGCGAAGAGATACATGGGACCATTCTCGCCCTGCCGACCACTGATGACCTGAATCTTCGGATTGGGGAGTCGATGGCGAAAGACAACCTCTCCACCTGGACCTTTTTCAGTCCACCGGCGGCTATAGAATAGTTGATCACCACCGGTGGAATCTCCTTTTCCTGCGGGCAGGAATTCTGGTTCTTTGCATTCTTTGCTATCAGCAGTGAGAGAGAACTGCAATTCATTCAACTTCGTATTGGGCAAAGCAAAGCGGTAGGTCGCCTGGTCCTGACCGCTGGGCAACAATTCCTCGTAGGAGAAAATCACCCGGTTAAAGCCCTTGGGCGCGATGGGGAAAACCCGACCGCTGAAGGTATTGCCACCCGCATATTCCAGCAACGCGGGATCGATTCTACCCCGAACGATGTCTTCGTAGGTTTCCAGGGCTTTTTCTTTCGAGACAACGCGAGCTTCCTGCAATCGGCCCCAGTCGTTGGTGTTGACGTGGCTTACCAACTCCGAAGGTTTCAAGCTGACCAGGGCATTTTCCGGCAAGGGTGCATTCTCGCCGCGGCGAACAAAGCGCGGCGGAGCGGTCTCGCGTGTCTGCCCGAGGAACATGGCGAAGTAGCTGGGTGCTGCGCCGGTGGGCAGCGGATATTCGAAAGTCCCTTCCAACTGCTGGGCATGGGGATTGCGGAAGATGTGATCGATAGTCGTTCGGGCGCGTGGCCCTTCGATCTTCACGCTGACTTGTAGGCTGACCAGTTCGAGCGAATTCTGGTTGCCGACATACACGCGGGCGACGGTTGGCCGTTTTTGATCGCGATGCCAGACCTGCGGGGCTTTGTCTTCTTTCTTTTTTGGATCTTCACCTGATTTCGGAGCAACTTCCTTCATTTTCGCGTCATTTGGCTCGCTCTTGCGGATCGAACCATCTCCCGCACCACGACGATCGGACGGTTTTCTCAAATCACGAAGCATGTTTTCTAGTTGGTTTTGTTCTCTTAGTTGAGGCTCACCCTCAGCGCCGTCCGCATCACCACCTCCAGGTCCGTCACTCTTTGCCTTTGCGGGAAATCGCACCCTTGAGTTGGGTCGCGGTAATGGGGAGTCTTTCTTGGGCTCACCTGATTTGGGATTAGCATAAGCGGGATTTGAGTAAGTAGGACGAGGTAAGTCTTTCGCGGGCTTAGGATCGGAGTTCTGAGTAGGTACGGCTTCGTATGATGGAAGCTCGGCAGGTCTTTTCCCGTCCAATTTGGCATCTGCGGGGTTTTCCGCTTTAGTCTCGGCGTTATCGGCGATCACTTGCTTTGCCTGTTGTTCGCCGTTAGCGACAACCACCACCGGTTTGGCAGGTTGTTCGCCCTGTTGCGAGTTGCTGCACGCCAGGCCCGATAAACAGGCCACAAAGAGAAAGCTCGATAGCCGCAACCACACAAGTGATCGTCGGGAAAGGGGAGATGACGCCTGTTTCATGGGAACCTCCGCGCGGATGGGTTAGCGGAAACGAGAATGGGGCACCGAAAGAATCGACCTGAACAAAAGAAAATCCGGGCAATACTAAGACGAGACTCAGACCGGCTTCGTTAGTGCGATTGTAGTGAAAGTTCAGATCGTGCCGAAATTTCCGTGAGCCCAACAGGCCGGAAGCATCAGAGGGTAAGCGAAGGTGTTGTGTTGCGCCTCGCCGACGCTTCCGGCTCGTTACTATTGACGTGGTAGAGAATGAGCCGTTCTAGGTGAATCAGAAACCAGCCTCGAAGTCATCGGCTGGATCCTCGCTGGCGCGTCGGGTTAACGAGACATCCGCATTCCCGGAGACCAGAAAACCGTAGGCGGGTCGTTGTTAACCCGACGCGCCAGCGAGGATCCAGCCGATGGCTTCGAGGCCGATTTTGGCGGGAGGATCGGCGGAATCTTTGCCCAAGGGTGAATGTCTCATTGCTAACCGCATTGAGTATAACACAAACGCGCTCGAACGCGCCCGGCTTCCGCGACTTCCTACATACTCATTCACTCTTCTGCCTCGTCGGCCAAAAAACGGCGATGTTGTAACCGTCCAGCGAACCAGAAAAAAGCCAATTCTTTTTCATGCCGTACATGACATGTTGTAACTATTGCGCCGATCGTGCTAATTCTGCCGTTAATTGAGATTTTACATGAGAAAAGACCTGATTCTCTTGCATAACCGCTACAGATTTTGCAGATTTCCATTGCGATGTTAGGTAAGCATATTAAGATTGCTAAGAGAACCTGAAAAAGCGGTGATAGGCGAAGAGGCAAGATCGTTCGATTCTTCAATATGTGCGGGCGATGAGGACCGGAACCCTCGTAGCCCCAATTCGCTTCTCACCTCAAAATGACGTGCTGGATTGGTCTGTAACGCTCTCTCCAGCATCTGCAAAAACCTTGACGAAAACTGCATCGCGCCGGAGGCAAGGGTAGAGTGCTTCCTTGGTCGTTGGTGAAGGTATTGACTTCATCGCCGATAATGGAAGGCGTTATTACCGACGGGTTCAGTTATAGAAACGGCATCATATCGAGGGAAATCGTTCATCAACGATTAGACCTTGATTTTTTCATTGTGGTAGTGTGGATCGATCTGCATCCTTGAGAGCTTGTTGACACCATGAATCAGGCACCATCACCTCTCTTCCGCAAGTTCATGATCGTACTTGCGTCGATCATCTGTGTGTTCTATCTCGCGTATCGCGCACTGTGGACCTTCAATCTGTCGACGCCTTACGCGATATTTGCGTCAGTCTTCCTGTATGTCGGGGAACTCTTCGGCATCATGAACCTGCTGCTTTATTTCCTCCAGGTTTGGGAGGTGTCCGAACCATCGGCGCAGCCTGTGCTGGAAGGTCGAACGGTCGATGTTCTGGTCCCGACTTACAACGAAGATGTGAGCTTGCTGCGCGCCACGCTCGAAGCCTGTGTGCGTATGGATTATCCTCACAAGACTTATGTGCTCGATGATGGCCGCACCTCGGCCGGCCCAGGCCGGCCCGAGGTGGAAGCGCTGGCCAACGAGCTGGGCGTGATTTATGTCACCCGCCCCAACAACCTGCATGCCAAAGCCGGTAATCTCAACAATGCCCTGGAACAAACCGACGGGGAGTTTGTGATCGTCCTCGATGCCGATCACGTTCCCGAACCGCACTTCATCACGCGCCTGATCGGTTACTTCCACGATGAAGGACTGGCCTACGTTCAGACACCCCACGCTTTTTACAATTTCGACTCCTTCCAGGCCCGACTCGATCATTCCCACCGTAAATACTGGGAAGAAGGCGACCTGTTCTATCGGGTCATCCAACCCGGACGCAATCACTGGAACGCCGCGATCTTTGCGGGTTCTGCCGCCATGTTCCGGCGCACCGCGCTGCGGGAAGTCGGCTACATTGCCACGGAAACCGTGACCGAAGATATGCATACCGGTCTGCGCCTGCACGCCAAGGGCTGGAAATCCCTGGCGATCAGCGAACGGCTCGTCGCCGGACAGGCCCCGCCGGACATTGCCACTTTCCACAAACAGCGGCAACGCTGGGCCGAGGGCAATCTCGGCATCATGAAATTCGACAACCCGCTGACCACCGCCGGGCTGACGACCGCGCAACGGCTGTGTTACTTCGGTTCCATGATCCACTGGGCCAGCGGTTTGTTCAAGCTGGCCATTTATCTCACGCCGATCCTGATGCTTTTCTCGGGCATCCCGCCGGTGCGGGAATTTACCTGGAATCTGGCCATCGTTACCTTGACGTACCTGTTCACGTCTTTGTACGCGATGAAGGCCGTCAGCAACGGTTACTGCTCGATCATCAACTCCGAACTGTTTGCGATGGTCAATTTCTGGACGCAAATCAAGGGGACCATTCGCGCGATCCTGTTCCGTCGCACCGAATTCGGCGTCACGGAGAAGGACCGAGGCACCGCCCGAGCTCAGAAAAAGAACCCCTCGGTTTGGCCCTATGTTCGGCCGCAAACCTATCTGATTATTATCAGCGTTCTCGCCTTGTTCTGGGGCTGGATGAAACTGAAACTCGAACTCAATCCGATCCGATTCGCATCGTCGCACTGGCCGTGGCTGTCGGCGCAAGTCGAAGGAACCTCGTGGAATGGCTCGATTCCCGCCGGCTTTGGTATCTCGGACGACCCCTTCAAACCGGTGGTGCCGACGATCTGGGTTCTGATCTTCTTCTGGCTGGCGTACAAGGTAACCCAGCGCGCCTTCTGGCCTGCGGATCGGCGCGTGGCAACCCGGCATGTCGTGCATTTGCCCGTGGAATACGAAGTTTCCCTCGATCAGGGTACGGCCAATCAATACGGAGTGACCGTCGATCTGAACGACACCGGAATGGCATTCATTGCTTACGACGAAGTTCCCAAGGGAGCGGTTCTGCACTTCACGATTCGGGGCGGCGGTGAAGTCATCAAATGTAAAGGGGAAATCCGGTCTGCCGAGAGAGTCGTCCGCGTCGGTGCCGCGGATGGGTACCGTTATGGAGTTCAATTCCAGAATCTGACTTCTCCCCAGATCGATGCCGTCAATCGCATCTGCCTGCACTATGCGGTGCCGCGCATGTTCGACGAATACGCGCGCGGCAATCGCAATACCTTCTGGTCGCGCGTCAAAGGCTGGCAAGGGCGCAGATTCTCGCAGCGCCGAGTTGCCAAACGCAATCCCTACAGTCTGCCCTTGATCGTGAATTCCGGTTCGACCGAGGAAACCACCCAGTACAGCACCACGGAAGATGTCAGCAGGGTCGCCGCAGCGACCATGTTGGACAACGAACTGCCGATCGGCACTCAAGTCGGGTACCTGATGCCCACGCCGCTCGGAGAAGTCCGGGGCACGGCAGAAGTGATCCGCTCGGATCCCCAGGAAGTTGCCGGCAAACTCTTTTTCCGGACGGTGCTGGAGTTCAAGGATTTTGAATCTCAGGGCCGGACCACGCTGCAAACCCTGGTGAACACGGGCGATGCGGGTGGGATGCGCGGTGCTTCGCCCCGATAAGCGCTCCGTTCTGCCCAGCATGCGCATTCCAATCCTGGTCGCGGTGTGCATTGCGATTCCACTGGTTGTTTTTCAGACCTACCTCTTCCCCATTTTCAATCGGGAGGATTACACCCTCCGGCGCATGCTCGAACTGGGCGGACGCAATATGACCGCGGAACAAGTCGGGGAGTTCGACAAGATTCACGAGGATACCATGGCTCGATCGTATCCCAGCAACGATCGCCTCGTCAACGAGATGGCCGTCCTTATGGTCGTTTATCCGATAACACCGCCCGAAATGGATCGAAAGCGCAAGCGCATGATCGACGAAGTGGCCATCCGGCTCGCCCCGCGTGCTCCCAACGAAACCGATCTGCAAAAGACCTTGTTGTATGCCTACCACCACATCGAACATTACGACGATGCCGAACGAGTGTTCCGCGACATCGAGGCACTTCGCGCCAAGAATAAAGTTTCGGATAGCGATTGGTACGAAGCACGCCTGGAAGCGGCGCACGTTGCCGTCGATGCCGGCAAAGACAAGGAAGCGACTCAACTTTACGAATCCTTGAAAAAGGATGCCGCCGGCGACCTGTCGCTGCGCAACGAATATGCGGGTGTATTGGTCCGCTTCGGGCATTTTGACGCAGCGGAAGAAGTCTACAAAGGGGTGAACCCCGACATGACCGCACGCAAATTGATCTTCGATATTAATTTGCAAAAGATGGCACAATATCCGGAGTCGGAGGATAAGATGATTGCCGATTCCCTCACGCGCGATGCCCGCGTTGCGAAAAGAAGGGCGGCCTTCGATGAAGCCATGAAACAGTTGACTGCCATGAGGATTTCGGGAGACCTCAAGGGTGAGCAACGCCTGGAAACCGATAAGATGGAGGCGAATCTCTATGCGTCCACGAAAAACTTTGAAGAAGCCAAGAAAGTTTTGGATAAAATTCGGCTCAACTATCCCGACGAAACCGGTGTCGTGGTGAAGATCGCCCAGATGGAACTGGGCATGAAGAAGTTTGATGAAGCTCTCCAGACGATCGAACTAATACTGAAAGAGGACAAATACTCCGCGGATGGGATTCGAGCGTTCATCGATGCTGCTTCCGCTGTGAAGACCCGCGATCCCGCCAAGAACGAGATGTCGACCGATGGTCCTCTGGAACCTCTGGAACAGCAAATCGCGACGACAATTTACAACAAGCATCGCGACAAGATTGAAAATGACCCGCTGTATCTCACCCGACTTAGTTGGGTGCTGATCCGTTGCAAAAATGTTCCCGATAGTGAAAAGGCGCTCACCGAAGCATACGGTGCTTTCCAGAAGAAGGGGGGCGATCAGGATCCCGAGCTTCGTAAAGAAATCGCCATGTTGATGATCCGGCATGGGCAATTTTCTCGTGCGGCAGGCGTACTGGCAGGAACCAACACGATCGAAGCTCGAAAACTCAGTAACGACCTGTTGCTCCAGGATAAGAACTTCAACGAGGCGCTGAGCGATGCTCGTGCAATGGAGCGAATCTTCACGTCGAAAGAAGAAAAACTCGATATTCAGAAACGGATCGCCAATATCTACGTGGCCAAGGGCGATTTCAATGAGGCCATGAAGGCCTACGAGAACCTGAAAACCCAGGATAAGGAAGCAGAGATGAAGATCGCTCAACTCTATCTCTACATGGCGACTCCGCCCGGAAAGCCGGGTTATGATGCCAAGAATTATCCGGGACAACTTCAAAAAGCTTTGGCCGAGCTGGAAAAAGCGATCGCCAAGGAAGACTTCCAGAAAGTGCCGATTGAGGTTCGCAAGAACTTCATTGACGCCGCTGCCGGCGTGCCGGAGATCAGTCCCAAGCAGGCTGCGATGGTCGAGCGAATTGCCGACGACGTTCTGAAAACGCACGGCGGCGATGCCGAGGCGCTGTCGCGTCTGGCCTGGGTTCTCCTCAAGGCGGAAGACAAAGAAAAAGCCGTCAAAGTTCTCGATAAGGCGCTGCTCCTGCCCGTTCAGAATCGGGAGATTCGCAAGGAACTTTCGGGTGTTCTGGCCAAAGCGGGAAAGAATGAGCAGGCCGCCAATCTGGTGAAGGATCTCGCCCAGTCGGATGAGGACCATCTGGCCCTGGCCAAGCTCTATTCGGGCGGCGAGTTGTGGACGGAAGCTCTTCAGGAAGTCGATGCTGTTCTCGCCAAGTCTCCGGAAAACAAAGATGCTCAGGTTCTCCATGCGGACATTCAGAGCTGGAAGGGAGACCACGCGAAAGCAATTGTCGAATTTGACGCCTTGATGGCCAAGTATGCCGATGATCCGAAACTTCCGGTACGTCGCGCTGAAGTGATGCTCTGGAAGAAGGACTACGTTCATGCTCTGGATGAGTTCCTGAAGTTATATGAAAGCCAACCGAACAACTCGCAAGTATGGAGCGGTATCGCTGCCACCATCGCGGCCATCGCCGGTCCTGGAGACGGCAAAGTTCCGGTTTGCGCCGTGAATGCCATTGAGGCCATTGCCCAGCGCGTTCTTACCAGTGCCACCGCCGATCCTCTGCTTTTGTCTCGAACCGCGCTGGTGATGTCCTATCTGAAGGATCCTATCGCCGGCAAGCTGGTGGATCGGGCCAAAGCCAGCGACCCGAAGGACCCCATCGCCAAGATTGAACTTGCTTCCGCTTTGTCGGCAATGAAACGTTATCCGGAAGCCGTCGCGGTTTACAAGAGCTTGCCGATCTTGTCTGCTCAAAATCGAGTCCAGTTAATCAACATTGCGACTGCCGCCGAGCAACTCGACCTTGCCGCGGAACAGGCCCGCCTTTTGGTCAAGGAAGCAGAAAACCACAAGAACGATAAGATTCTGCTCAAGGAGTATCTCGCCCGAAAGCGAATTCTGGCCCAGGTTCTGAGCTGGAGAGGCGACTATGCGGAATCGATGGCGCTGTATGAAGACTTGATCAAAGTTGGGTTTGAACAGGCGGACATCAAGTTGATGATGGCCGAGGTCGCAGTTTGGGCGCATCAATACCGGGAAGGCCTGATCCGGTTCTATGATCTGGTGGATACGAAGCTGGAGCAGCCTCGGGTCTGGATCGGGTATATCAACTCCGCATCCAGTGTGCCGACGATGACCAAAGACCAACTGAGCAATATTCTTTTCATTGCCGATAAAGTTGCGAGCGAGATCAAGGAACCCGAATTGCTCTCCCGTTTGGCCTGGGTACTGATTCGTGAAAAGCATGCTGCCAAGGCTGATCCGCTGCTGAAGCGTGCTGTGGAAATGCTCAAGAAAGATCCCGCGAAGGATGCAGCCATCCGCAAGGAAATAGCCGGGGTGCTGGTGGCTCGGCTATTCCCCAAACAGGTCATCATTCCGCAACCGGGCCAAGAACTGGTGACGCGCCGCTGGTTGATCCACGAAGCGATCGCTCTTTATGCCTCGCTCGATCCGGACACCGATTTCGACCAGAAAACGCGTATCGACTTCATCACCCTGCTGTTGGTATCGGATGAAAAGGATAGTCTGGCGAAGGCCGAGGTTTTGATGAGGCCGTTGCGGCTCAAGACGCGGCCCGAGTCTTACGATTTGCGCATCCGTTTCGGCGAGGTGCTTCTCTATACGCGAAATTCGACATCACCAAGGCAAAATTCAAGGAAGCCCAGGAGCAGTTTGCCAAAATCATCGCGGATCTGCACGATCCCAATAAGCCATTGTATCAAACGGCAGAGGTTCGTTTGGCTGAGTCGTATCTATGGGCGGGCGAGTTCGACAAGGCTCTGCCGATCTTCAAACATGCTCTCAAGGATTATGTGATCCTGGACAAGAACCAAGACATTGTCCGCGATGTGTGGCTCGGTTACATCGATGCTCTATCGGCGATGATTGGCGACAAGTTCAAGGTCGCTAAGAGCGAGGAAGACATCGACCGGATTCGCACCAATCTTTTGACTGCGGAAGAGAAACAGTACGTCCTTTGGTGCTATGAGAAATCGGGCAAATTCCTTCCCGACCCCAGCATGAAGCTGAGCGATCCCGAACAGTACGAGAAGGAGATTGAGTACTATACAGGCTCGCTGGCCCGGCTCGGCATCGAGTTGGCTTACATGGGCGAGATGCCAAAGAGCAAGGAAGTTTACCAGCAAGCGATCAATCTCAACTCCGATCAAAAGACGATCGTCAAGCTCTGGGGAGATTATGCCGAGGCGCTTCAGCACATCAAAGCAAATCGGGAGGCAGAGGAGATCTATCAACGACTCTTCTCTGCACAGAGAGGTCGATGAACTATCCTCTGAAACGCACAAGGCCCACGGTGTTTCCGTGGGTGCCTTGTGCGTTTGTTGCATTCCTTGCTCGATGAATGCCATAAGATTATCGGAACCGAATCTGAAGGTAGGCAAGTGCCGTGTACTGTGTGTACACATGCGACACAATGGCATTTCCCACCGCACCAACCGTTAGCCAAGTGCACACATCGTAATTGAGCAAGACCCGGAAGTTTCCGTAGGTGTTCATGTTATTATCGGTCGCGATGCCGGCCTGGGCCGAATAGTAGCATTGATTGCTGTGCACGAAGTAATCGCGGCTAAGCCATTCCCACCATTCTGCACGCACCTCACCCAGGGCAAAGGCATTCGGCGCGAAGTACGGGTGAATCGCACCGAAGAGGTCGTACTGATTGGGCGGATTGGTCGGGAATACCGTCTGCTGAGCAAATCCTTGCAAGAAGAAGTTCTGGACCAGCTTGAATTGTTTTGGCGGCAAGGTCAGGCTCACTTCGTTGTACAAGTTCAACTGGTTCATATCGTTGTCGTCGCTGTAATGGGCATACTTGTACTCGCCACCGAAGCGCCATACTCGACTCGGCTGGAAGTCTGCACCGGCGTAGAAGCCGTAGCGGTAAATGTCCTGAGCGATCGACTCGCCGTTCTCCGCCACGTTCTCCAAAAAGCCGCCGGCATGAACCTTCGCCAAACTGGTTACATAGTATTCCCCACCGCCGTTAAAGGTCGGGCGGGTGTGGAAGCCGTTGGTATACTCTTCGATGGTGAGTGTGCCGTAAGCCAGCAGTCGATCGTCCAGAAACCGTTTCTGAGCATGGATCCAGGGCAGGTTACCGGTGGCTTCGGGGTACTCATAATTCGGCTTGTATAGCACGCGGGTATAGCCGAGTTCCACATACTCATTCTCGTCTCCCAGGGGCAACACCGCTGAATTCGTGTAATTGAAGCGGTCGATGTTGGTAAGCCCTTGCCGACCGCGCTGATCGTACCAGTAGAAGTTCGAGTTGAACTTCGGCCCCATATTGGCCTGGGCACGTTCGGACGCAACCATCGCATCGCGATTTTGCTCGTCGACCTGAAGTACCTGGCTATACATGTCGAGTGCACGTTGCGTGTAATTCAAAGTTCCGTAGGTCTGCCCCAGGTCGAACAGCGCTTCGGTATTGGTTTTCTCGTTTTCGATCGCACTCTGATAGGCAGGGATGGCCTCGTAATTGCGGTACCCCTTGAGTTCCTTGGCCTGGGCTTCCAGTTCAAAGGCTCTTTGCCAGGCAATGGTCGCGTCGTAATCCGCGATGAGTCGCTGCGCGGCCAGACGAACATCTTCATCGCTGCTGCCGGCCAGACGCTGCAATTCGCCGCGCAGTGCCGCGCCCGTGATCCTACCGGCGACATAGGGATTGAGGACCGGTCGGAGTTTCGGTTCTTTTTGAATCAGGCTGGCCATGTCCGTAAGAATCTGTTCGTCCGCAGAGAACTGCATCATTGCGCCGTACTGCGATCTCGCAGCGCTGTACTGGCGGTCGCTGAACAACACTCGCGCACGTTCGCGGGGCGGGATCGTGAATTCGGGATCGATCAGAATCAGTTGGTCGTACTGTGCGGAAGATTTCCGATAATTCTGGGCAATGGCAAATGCTCGTGCCAGTGCGAGATGGCCTCGAACATTGGTCGGCGATACACGCAGAATCGTTTGCGTCGTGCCGAAGCAGTCCGAGGGATTGCCGCTGAACCGGCTCTGCCGTTGCTGGGCATCGGCCAGGCGAATGAGAACCGCAAGATTCTCGCCGCCCTCGCCGTTGCGACCGGTCATGCACAGTTCAACCACCTTGCTATCGTCGAAATCCGCACCGAAAAGGTCGGCCAGAACCATACGGTTCCGGACGTCGCCGCCCGAAAGACCGTTGACGTAGCCGAGCAACTGGGCGGCACGGTCCACGTTCCCCAGCTTTGCAGAAGCGCGGGCCAGTCCGTAGTACGCGAGTGCGACCCGGCCGCTGGGGCGGGACAGCGCAATTTCATATTCCTTGGCCGCGTCCAATGTTCTGCCCGAATCGAGCAAAGCACGTGCAAGGGCGAGCCGAACGCCAACGGCCTGCTGTTCGCTCCGGGGGTTCGTGGAGAGATAGGCGCGTGCCGTGGAGATGGCCGCGTCGAATTGTTTTGCCTTGCTCAGATGGCGCGTCACCGCCGCGATCCCGGCCGAGTCGAACGGATCATCCTGAATCAAGACCTTGGCGACTTCTGCGGCTTCGGCATATTTCCGCTGGCTCGCGAGAGTCTCGGCGAACCAGATGCGTGCCTGCCTGCCGCTCGCTCCGATCGGCGGAATCTTGGCGAATTCCCCCTTGGCTTTTTCCCATTCCCGGATGAATTCGTAGAGACGGCCCAGTGCGTAATGGACATCGTTGTCGGCGGGGTTGCGGCGCAGCATGTCGAGGTAAATCTGTTTTGCCTCAATGTATTCGCCAACCAGTTGGTGATAGGAGGCATAGGCCAACAAATAGCCGCGTTGGTTTGCCAAATTGGGAATGAAACTATCCAAAATCTTTCGTGCGTTGATGGGTTCGTACATTTCGATATGGACTCGCGCCATCCCGATCAAAGCGGCACCATTCGCGTTGTCGTTCACGAGCACTTGATTGTAAACCTGGCCGGCCAGTTCAAATTCATCGATGGAAAGGAGGATGTCGGCCAGGACCAGGCGAACCGGGGCATTATCCGGAGACTTTCCGGCCATTTCGTTGATAACTTCCATCGACGCCTGGCGATCGCCGAGCCTGGCATAGGCCCGGATGAGTCCCGTGATAACCTCCAGGACATCCGTGGCAGTGACCGCACGGTTGTTATCCTTGACCTCACCGGAGAGTTTTTGCTCGTAATATTTCTTTTTCGCCAGAAGGTAAGGCAGAGCCTCTGCCGGTCGTTCCAGATCGAGGAGCAATGCTCCCAGTGCTGCGGGTGCGACCGGATCTTCCGGCTTGATCATCGAGAGGTAGCGGTCATAAACCTGTGTGGCTCGGAGTTGATCGTTGTAGAACACGTAAGCCCGGCCCAGTCGCACCGAGTAGTCCGGTGCGTTGGGAACGAGTCGAACGGCCTCGGCGTACTGGAGGATCGCCTGCCGGTATTCTTTGGCGCTGACATAGGCATCGCCCAATAACACTCGAAAGCCGGCCAGTATTTCAGCCTTGACGCGTTGTTGCATGGCGTGGCTAATCATTTCCTGATACATGGCGATCGCCCGCCGAAAGTCGCCGGCCCTACTAAGGATACCTGCATACTCCGAGCGGATCTGAACCAGGTCGGGACGCCGGCGGAACAATAGCTCAAACCGCTCGATGGCGAGTGGGTAGTTCTTCAACTGTACCGCGTTTTGTGCGGCGTTGTAGAGAAGCCGCTCATCCTGGCTGAGACTCTCGACCTCTTTCGAAGGAGCGGTCCCGGCAGGAACTTCCTTTTTGGGTGCCGGCAACGGCTCACTCTGTTGAACGACAGTATTGTCGAGCGCACGCCCCTCAACTCCAGGTTGTTTGGCCTCTGCGGGCTTTCGGGCCGTGGGCAGGGCCGGTACGGTCACCGGCAATTCACTCTTGCCGGCGCAACCGGCAAATTCACCTTTGGGACCGGAGGCGGTGTCCCCGGATCGGGCTTGGTGGAAGGCGGCAACCCGATCAGGCTCGGACCGGCCGGCATGGCCGCAGGATCGCCGCCGCCCGGTACTTCCTCCAGGGCAGGCATGGTCTTTGAACCGGGATCGGGACTCTGTTGCGGAATGGCCGGGATCGGAATCTTGGGATCTTCTCCACCCGGATTTTGAAACTGGGCCTGAACAACCGATTTCCCGCCGGAGGCATAATCGGTCAAGACGCTGCCGACTCCCGGAGCCAGTTTGCTCTGGGACGGAGTGACGGAGAAGATGTCAGGGATCGGAGCTTGTGTTCCCACTTGCCCGGAAGTGAGGGTCGTGGTCGGCAACGCCGGACCAGAGACAGTATCGCCGCTCTGCGAAGATTTCCACGAAACGTCCGCCGTCGGCGGAGGAGCCGCTTGCAACTGGCTCACCGGGCCAAACTTGAGTTGGCCATCGAAAGCAAGATAGGAAGCGGTCAATGTGAGTGCCAGTCCCGCCCACGAGTACCATTTGAGTGCTACTCGATAGTAGAGCGGACGCGGCAATTCGCTTTTTCGGGGGGCAGTTGTCGTGTTCATACGTCCTTCACACGCAAGTGGTTGAATACGGCGGGCCGGGACACCCGTGCCAGAGTCCACAAATCCGACGGCCCCGACCGCCGGCACTAGGTTGCAAGTGATTCGGTAATTTCCATTTACTCGGCATGTCCCATAAGGCTCATAGGACCGCGAAGTTTCGGACAACCCTGTTTTTCGGCATAATCATCTTTACCGCTATAGAAAAACTGGCAAGCAACTGGAATCATTCAAGGCTCGGCAAACAGGCAAAGTGAGGCGAATGAAAGGAAATGGGAATTCGCGGCAAGATAGGGAAAAAATGGGCAAATAATTGTCACTCTATGTTGTTTGCTTCTGAATTGACCCAATCACTCTCGTCGGTTATGGAAGCGAAAGTCCCGAACGGACTATCCGGAGACCAAGGATGCGGCGGAAAACCCTTCTACTGCCGTTTGGGATGCTTTTGGAAGCTGCAGTTTTTCCCCTGGCTCTGGTCGGCATGCTCCTTCGTCACGTTCGGACTTTTTTGCGGAGGCCAAGGATGCGGCGGAAAACCCTTCTACTGACGTTCGGGATGCTTTTGGGAGTTGCCGTCGTTGCCGCAGTTCTGGTAAGCATGCTCCTTCGTCATGTTCCTAACTTCTATCGCATGGGGACGGAACCGCGTGGATCGAAGCGAGAACAACACGCTCGCGAATTCATCTCGGCCTCCGCCACGATGATGAACGGCATTCGGAATCGTTACGAGGATGGTTGGGGTGCAGTGTTCTCAGCCACTCAAGTGAATGCCTACTTGCAGGAAAATTTTATCCGAGGGGCTGGAGGTGATGAAAATCTTCCGGACGGTTTTCACGATTTGCGTGTTTCTTTCGAAGACAATCGCCTGAGGCTTGGCGTACGCTACGGCACGGGAGTTTGGAGTACGATCATCTCAATCGATTTGAAGATCTGGCTCGTCGCAGGCGAGTCCAATTTGTTGGCACTGGAAATCTTGAGTCTTCGGGCCGGCGGTTTGCCAATCTCCCCACAACTCATTTTGAGTCACATTTCCGAGGCCGCTCGCCGCTCGAATATCGATGTGAAATGGTATCATCTCAAGGGGAACCCCGTCGCCACGCTAAAACTGCAAGCCGATCTGCGTTTTCCGACCATTCAATTGCAGAGATTTGAAATCCAGCAAGGGCAACTTGTGATCATGGGGCGTCCCGTCGACAGCGCTGGATCGGCAAAAGGGGAATCGAAATAATCTCAAAAAACCGGATTTAAGACCCGAATAACCAGCCGGCTTCGGTAAGCAAAGCGGCCCCTGAAATGCGTCGCCCGGACAGCATGAGCTTGAAGGGGGGTGGATCTGAGATCAACCATGTGTACGTGCCGCTGTCCCAGCGGGTGACAGTTCCCCGATCGCCGGAAATCGCGCCTTCATAATCGAGGTAGAAAAGACGATGGTCGAACGAGGGTTCGGCAGGGATGGCTATGCCTGTTTGCGGGGCCGCCAGGAGCCGCCAGGCACGCAGATGATCCCCGGACTCGAGCATGAAATCCCAATGGAGTTTGGGATGGTCGTGTTCCAGAATCACAAAACGCGGCATTCCACTGATCCTCGCCCCAAAAAAAGTCGCCTTTGGCTAGTTGAGGTATCATGATAGGATAGATAGGCAGGGCTTGAGGAAACGTTTTTGACGGGCAGAAGTTGATGAGCGGCAAAGGCAAAACGAAATCCGGTGCCAAGAAAGGCGAAGATAAAGAGGAAATCCAGATTGTGAGCCGGAATCGCCGCGCTGCGCACGAATACGAGATCATGGATCGACTGGAATGCGGGATCGTACTGGTGGGCACGGAGGTGAAGACGCTCCGGGATGGGCATTGTAATTTGGAAGATGCCTATGCGATGATTGACGGTCAGGAGATCTGGTTGATCGGCAGTGAGATTCCCGGCTACGCGATGGGCAATCTCATGAACCACAAGCCCAAGGACGCCCGGAAATTGCTGCTGCATCGGCGTGAGATCAACAAATTCGCGGCCAAGGCGTCGCAACGCGGCTTTACCTTGGTTCCCTTGCGGATTTATTTCAAAGAAGGTCGAGCGAAAGTGGAAATCGCCGTCGCGCAAGGCAAGCAACTGCACGATAAGCGGGAATCGATGAAAAAAGCGGATGCCACGCGCGATATTCAACGCGCGCCGGCCAGACGAGACCGATGACTTCTCTCTTGGGAGGTTCTCATGGACGAGAACGAGACAACTCCATCACGAAATCTCAGCAGCAAGGAGCGTGCCAGACTGGCTTTTGCCACACTCATCGGCGCGGTCTTTGGCATTAGCTGCATGAGTTTCAGCATTGAACGGAACGCCTCCGAAACAGCTGCCGATCTGCAGCCAACCATCAAGCAGCGTGGAAAATTGACGGTGAATGATTCCCAGGAAGGGATTCAGGTCTATTACGCTCGCCCCTTCAACTCTCCGCCAAACCTCAGGCTCGAGGCCGGGCCTCACAACGACAACATCGAACTGATTGTGCAAAAGGCCGACTATTTCACGGTGCGTCTGAAGGGTACAACGTTCGCCAGGGAGCTCGAGTGGTTCGCGCAGGGTATTCCAGCGGCCATACCGGTCCCTCAAGGTGTTGCTCCCATTCCGGGAGTAGTCGAGATCACTCCCCCAAGCACGGCAATGCCGCCAAAGGCAAAAGACGTTCCTCCGCCGTCAGGGGAACCGATCGAAATTCCAGCCACCCCCCCGAAGGGACCATAATTGCATCTTACAGCACTGGTCGAATCCGTCGATCACGTATGTTGTCGATATCGCCTGCGTGCTTTTCAGCGGGGTCTGGAGCAGAACGGTCACTTTTTGGAACTTCAAGAGCTACCCCGTACCTGGTGGGGCGGCTTCGAATTGCACGATCGCTTGGCAATGCGGATGCGGTCATTCTCCAGAGAAAGTTGTTGTCCCGAGTCGAGTTGGGTTTGCTCCGTAGAAGAGTAAACCGCTTGCTCTTCGACTTTGACGATGGCGTGTGGATGCGGGATTCGTATTCGCCAAAGGGATTCGACAGCAGAAAACGCAGAGCGCGATTTCGGGCCGCGATGCAGCAATGTGATGGTGTGATCGCCGGCAACACGTTTTTGGCCGACCAGGCGGCGGACCAGGGAGCCAGAGAAACCATCGTCATTCCTACGTGCGTCGATTGGACCAGGTATCCTCAGTCTGCTCATTCCCGTCCGGCGGGCCATGCCGAGCTGGTTTGGGTTGGTTCTTCGAGTACCCTTCGAGGATTGGCAACGATAACCCCAGTGCTGGAAGCGATCGGCACAACAAATCGAGGGGTTGAGCTGAAGTTGGTCTGCGATCGATTTCTTTCATTGGAGCATCTGCGCATCCGGCCTTGCGCGTGGTCCGAAGCCACCGAAGCCGAGGACATTGCCGCTGCCGATATCGGAATCGCCTGGGTACCGGATGATCCCTGGAGCCGGGGCAAGTGCGGCTTGAAAGTGTTGCAATACATGGCAGCGGGACTACCGGTAATCGCCAATCCGGTGGGTGTTCACACGGAGATGGTCGAGCACGGTATCACGGGATTTCTGACTGGATCTGAGTCAGAATGGGTTGAAGCGGTACGTGTTCTGGCAGGAGATCCCCAGTTACGCCGCAAAATGGGGCTGGCGGCGCGGGCAGCGGTCCGCGATCGCTACAGCGTTAAGGTCGGAGTAAGTCGATGGGTGAAATTCCTGGACAATATTGCTCACCAACGAGAGTCGGCATGATGCAACAGGAAGCAAATCCGCCGCAAACAGGCCACCCGATCGAAATCGACGGAATTCGCTGGCACTTTGCTCCTGGGGCAATATCCCTGTTTCGACCCTAACACATTTTGTCTGGGCGAATGGATCCGTACCGGGCACGCAGAAGTTGTCAAAGACGGGCCGCACCGGACCGTGTATCGGATTGGGTTGCCTGGGGTTACGATCTATTACAAGCGCTGCAAGCTACTGGGTATTCGCGGCTACCACGTCAATGCCTCCGGCCTCCCAAGGCCAAGATGGAGTACGATCGCGCCATGACGTCGCCAACCAGGCATCGCCACCATCGAACCCCTGGCGTGGGGTGTTCAAGCACACCGAATCATCGGCGAGAGTTATCTCATTACTTGCGCTCTTCCTGAGGCCATTCCGTTGACCGGGATATTGGAGGGCCGGGATTTCGCACTGCAAAACCCGTCAAACCGACAGCGGGTTACGTGCGAACTGGCGTGCTTTTTGGCCCAGCTTCACGAAGCTGGCATCGCACATCCCGATCTTCACGCGGGAAATCTATTACTCTCGATGGATCAGGATCAGCGTCCGCGTTTTTATCTGATCGATCTGCACGACATTGAAATCGGTTCTCCCCTGAACTGGCGAGCAAGCCGAGACAACCTCATTCTGCTGAATCGCTGGGCGCAGTTACGCACATCCTATACGGATCGCTGTCGTTTTCGTCGTGCTTATTTTGCTGCAAGACCCTTGCTGACACTGGATGTCGGCAGAGCCATGCGGCGAACTGGAAAGCGGCACGGGGAAATCGAATCTTGCGTTCTGGCGTACACGAGACCGCCGCTGTCTGGGCACCAACCGTTATTTTCGCCGAGTCCGGTCGAAAGCATGCAGTGGACACAGCGTTCGAGAGATGGACGAAGGATTCCTGAACCGCTTGCTCGTCGATCCTGATGCGCCCTTTCATGATTCCGGCAACCGGGTTCTGAAGAATTGCGCAGCGGGACTGTGATCGAGTTGGAAGTGCCGGCACCGGATGGACCGCGACGAATGATCTACAAAAGGTTTCGTCGAGATCGCTGGTATGATCGCATTACCCATATTCTATCGGGTTCCTGCCTTGCGTTCCTGGGTCATGGGACACGCAGTGCGATGGCGAGTTGTGACGCCCCTACCCTGGTTGTTCCTTCAGTGCTTTTCGTTCGGAGTTTTTGGTGATGGGTATCTGCTCTGCGACAAAGTGACCGATGCCGGGGATCTGCATGCGCATCTGTGCGACCGGAGTGTGAAGGAGCAGTTTCACCGGCGAAAACGGGAGTCGATCGAGAAACTAGCCCATCTGATACGTAAATTCCACGATGCCTTCCTCCTACACGCGACTTGAAGGCCGCGAACATTCTTGTTTCTGAAAGTTTGGATTCGTCGGACGTCGATTCACCTTTATCGATCTCGTCGGAGTTCGACTGTGCGCTTCATCTTCCCGGCAGCGAATTCAAAATCTCGCCAGGCTCGATGCCAGTTTCTTGGCGAATCCGTTGATAACGCGAACCGACAAATGCGTTTTCTGCTGGACTTATCTTTGCTGGGGATTGCGAGGGCGGGCAAACTGGAAAGAATGGTGGATTCAGGTGACCCAGGCAACTCAGTGTAAACAGGCGCGCAATGCTCGCCGCGGCAGACCCCTTTCCTGAATCGAGGATGAAGTTTGCAGCCACAAACGGACGAAATGTAACTGACCAACACACGCCGGAGTCATCTGGCGGAATCTGGGCAGATCGGGTATAAGACCGTTTTTCAACGGTATTCCGTGTCGCGGGAAGCCGGGAATGATCCACCTCCTCCAACGAGTAACGTGCCCGCCTCGATGGATGGGGACGATGCCGATTGTGTTGGCAGCACTGCTGACGCCGGCCGGCTGCAGTCTGTTTCACAACGGCAAACACGAAGAAGAAAAAGCGCCAGCAATGCGACGACGATCGCGGGACCGGCGACTTTTCATCAGCGCGTTTCACAGTACATCTTCTTGAGCGACTTTGCTCTGAACAAGAATTTGCCGATCTTTCAGGAACTGAGCGACTTGCGCGATCAGGTCTTCAAAGAACTGCAACTCCCGGAATCGAATCGACTCATCCAGGTCTATTTGTTTGAAAACGAAGCGAAGTACAAATCGTACATGGCCGCGAAATATCCGGACCTGCCCATTCGACGAGCCTTTTTCATCGAACAGCCCCACCACATCGGAGCGCCGAGCGAATTGATGGTCTTCACCTATTGGGGCGAGACCATTCAACAGGATTTACGACATGAGTTGACGCATGGCTTGCTTCACAGCGTTCTGCCGGCCGTGCCGATCTGGTTGGATGAAGGATTGGCGGAAGTCTTTGAGTTGCCGCCCGAGAAAAAGGGAGTCAATTCCCAGCATCTCAACGACCTGCGCAGTGCTTCATTCCACCCCGACCTCGCCAAGCTGGAAAAACTGACGCTGGTCAGCCAGATGGAACGGCCGCAGTACCGTGAAGCGTGGGCCTGGGTGCACTTCATGCTCCACAGCAAGCCCGAATCGAAAGCGGTGCTGCTGAGTTACTTGCAACAACTTCGTACCCAGGGTTCATCGAATAGCGGGTTGGCGGCCAAATTGAAGCAAGTCAATCCCAACCCCGATGAAGCTCTGACTGAGCATCTCATGAAATTCAACTTACCGAATACTGCGCGTGGAAGTTCATCCAAATAGACTTCAGCGCCTACAATTTACTAACTAATCGAAGCCGTCTTACCAGCGCATTTGAGACCAACTCATGCCGAACATTCTCTGGGCGTCACCGGCTCTGTGGCCGCGATTCGCACACCGATGTTGTACTCTGCCCTGCGAAGTGCCGGTTTTGACGTCAGAATCGTCGCAACAACGGCTTCGCTTTACTTTTTCAATCCCGCCACCATCGAACCGCTTGATCCTGCTTCTCCGACGCGCAATGCGCGGGCAGTGATCCTTGACTCGGATGAGTGGCCCGGGCGTGACGAAGGCCAGCGCTATGAACGTGGGGAACCGGTTTTACACATTGAACTTCGCCGCTGGGCCGATCTTTTCCTGATCGCGCCGCTTGATGCCAACACCCTGGCGAAATTGGCAAACGGTCTTTGCGATAACTGCTTGACCAGTGTTTGGCGCGCCTGGGAACCGACCCGGCCGATGGTTCTTGCGCCGGCGATGAACACCCTGATGTGGCAGCATCCCTTGACGCGGCGACATTTGCGAATGCTCGGCGTGGATGCGGGTGCCGCGCATGTGCCGGGTCATCTCGATGAGCTTGGAGTGATTGATGCGATCAACGATCGCAGCCGGACATTGCGGATCGTGCCGCCGCAGGTCAAGAATCTTGCGTGTGGCGACATTGGAGTCGGCGCGATCGCAGAGGCCGATTCGATCATCGCGGCCGTCAATCAATTGCTCCTGAATCGAACACCCGCGGAATAATCATTTTCCCCCAGCGATGCTCGATCAATCGGGTCTTCGGATCATCGTTATCTCGTTGCCCTGCTCGTTGTGATAAACTTCGCTCATGAATGACTGGATGAGCAGCAAGCCCCGGCCGCTACAAGTTTCTATATTCTTCGAGTCGGTGGGATCGGGCAACTGGGAGACATCGAAGCCCGGGCCTTCATCGCGGATAATGTACATGGCCTCTGCGGGTGTCTCTCGAGCGACGACGTGAACTCTTCGATCCATATACGGCTTTTGACTTCGGCACTCTGCTGCGAGTTCATGGTATCTACTATCGTCGCGCTCGCGCAACGCGGAGTCAAGTTCCAGATTGCCGTGGTCCATGGCGTTGAGCAGGGCCTCCCGAAGCACGATCGTCAAACGAATCAGCCCTGTGTCGTCCGACCCGCTCATCCGAAAAACATTATCTTTCAAGTGATTGACCAGAGTCGGAATCAGCGCAGGATCGTTATCGAGAACGAAATGCGACTCGGTCCGAGTCAAACAATCCATGAGCTGAATGTGGCTCCGCTTTCCTTGTGCCGCCTCGCGCACAACCTCCACGGTATCGACGAGCTCGCGCGCCAGGTTTCGCTTGGGGACGTAACTGGATGCCCCCCTTTTCAGGGCTTCGACAGCAAGATCTTCGCTGCCGTGCGCTGTCATCAGGATTACCGGTATCAGAGGGTATCGGATACGAACTTCCAGAACCAGATCGAGACCGTTCATACCCGGCATTTGCAGATCGGTGACGATCAGTTCGGGACTTTCCTGCGCAATGAGTGCCAAAGCCTCCCGGCCGTCGGAGGCATACACGGGTGTGAGATCCGTGTGTTTTTCCAACAGTTTCCCGGCCAGTTGTCGATCAACCGGCGAGTCATCTACGACGAGTACCTTTGACATGGCTTGTGGCTCCCATGGAAGGAAAGGAATCATGAGAATCAACAGTTCCAACACCTCGTTTATACTTCACGCGGGGGAAATTGACATATATTCGTTGGTTCATGCAAGAGCAAAACCGTCGTGTAGCCGCGACGCGAAGGTACTCCGTAGCGGAGCGTGAGTCTCTCACATCCAATGACTTCCAGGACACTGCGATTGCGGTAAATCATGAGATTCAAGGATCGGGCAGGTCTCGCGCTCCGCTACGGAGTACCTTCGCGTCGCGGCTACACGGGCGTTTCTTGTGACCAATGTGTCAATTTCCCCCGCGTCGAGTGTAACAAATGGCTAAACCCGAAGTTCGTATCATCGTACCGGTCTAAGTCGCTCGCAAGAGCACCTTTGATCAGTGCCTTCTCCTACACAATGTGATAGCTTCACACGGTGGGGACTTCGGTAGTTATGTTGCCGCCCTACGCATTCTCGATCAGCGAAGTCTTCCATATTTCCTTCGCCAACTCAATGAGCATTTCTTGTCGTTGATCGATGCTAACGGCGCTCCAGGTGTCGAACGCTTTCAACTTCTCATTGATGCGATTGATGCTGCTGTTCTTGCCCACGACTGTCAACTCCACGATGCTGCTGGTCAGGTAATGCTTGCACTTCTTGTACTCTGCTTTTTTAGTTTCGAAGAAGTTGTTGCTCGCAATAATATTGATGGGTTTTTCCAGGAGTGTGAAGTTCCCCAGCTTGTTCTTGTAATCGTCGTAGTTTGTTCCTGGATTGTCCGTTGCGAAACTCCGACGCAAATCCGGTTCTGGCGTGTTCGGCAAAATATGTTCGATCTCCAGCACCATGTAATCATCCAGGGAACCAGGAGTCGTCACCCCCTTATACGCCATATCGACGAACTGCGTTAGCTTGGCAAGAAGGTACTTGGTGCGATACTGCTGCAATGACCGAATAGTGTACCTCTTGAGGGCGTCGGACAACTCATTGCTCTTGTCGGCCATGCTCGCACGAAATCGCTTGTCGATGAAATCGTTCAACTTCTGCTTTTGGACTTCGATGTCCTTCAAGCCGGTGATGTCTCGAAGTTCGTCAGCCCATTGAGAAAAACTGCGTTCGAGTTCCTTCGTCGGGGTCTTCGTGTAAATGTAGTAGAACAGAAAGCTCTCGAGCTGCACGATGAAATGATCGAACAGTGCCTTGGGAATATTGGCGAGCGCCAAAAGCAGGACGTAATGCAAGCTGAACGCCCCGCCGCACATCTTCTTTAGGTTTGCCATCGGTACGTTGGCATGGCCGTCATTTCCTTGTCCTTCCGAAAAAGCGAGGTAGCTTTCGACATTGCGAATGATTTTCCGCACGAACTCGAAGGGTTTCTCTTGATACTCGCACAACTTGGCGTTGTCTTTGTTCACGAACCAATCATAGATTTCGTCCTCCCGAATGATGGTGTCTCTGTTCGTGATCTTATAGTTCGCCATCAAGAAGTAACGCAGAAACCGAAGCGGCTTCTCCTTTGCCTTTTCGAGCGGTGCGGTAATCTTCTTCCACTCGTTCTTGAGCTTTGTGAAGTCCTTCTGATCGACCTGCGTGAATAGCAGATTCTTCAGCAAGTCCATCGGGTTCAGACCCACGCCCCGCTCGTTAATCGTCTCGAAGATTTTCAGAGCGCTGCTGACATCCGTTGAAATCTGGATAAAGATGACGTTGTTTGCCAAGTAACCCCAAAGTTTTTTGAGACTGGTTTGATCCTCGTAATTGTCCTGAAGGTAGCGATAGACCGTCCCGTAAGCATTTAGCAGGTTGTCGAGCGATCCGAACTGGGCGATACTTGCTTGTTGCACGGCGTGACGCACCTTCGCTGGCTCATCGTCCTGGGCGACGAGGCACTGCATCAACTCGTCCGCATTTTCGTATCGGGGTTCCAGCTTCAAACTGGTTTTGATGTCACCGTCCTTCGTTGCATAGCTCGCCGAGATCAAGCTGTTGATCGCTTGATGCTGAGGAGTTCCCTTAAACCGATGACGCAAAGCGCACATCAACAGGTAGAAGGTGGTGAGCCGCTGCTGGCCGTCGATGACCTCGAAGTGGTTCTTTTGCGAACCTGGCGAGACCAGTATCATGCCAACGAAGTATTCCTTGTCCGAACCAGAGTCGATCTGGTCATCAATGTCTTCCAAAAGTTGCTGAACCTCCTTGTCGGTCCAGACGTACTCTCGTTGGTAATCCGGGACGACGTAGAAACACTCTTGGAAGGCTTCTGCTACGGTATACTTGTGATTCTCGATACGTGCCATTTTTCACCCAATTGTGTCTTTTGCTCGCGTGAGCACGCGATTTTTCACACGGTTAGGTCTACCGTGTCCGAGCGGCATGAGCCACCCGGTAAAGAACTCCGAGAATCTTCGCGCATTACCCAACGGCTTGCGCCGCACCACTCGCCGAATCTATTTGACAAATCCACTTCTTGTGGCAAAGTCGTTCAATGCAGGAAGAACCCGCATCAACTCCGTTTCGAGTTGTTTCAGCATGTCGGGTCCGTCGGCAAGGTCGTTCTGGCGAGCCATGTTTTCAAGTTCCAGTGCAAACGCTTGAGCTCCCGTTGCCCCGAACGTCCCCAGCGAACTATTCAACGGATGAGCTGCGCCGTTGATCTTTATCCTATTCATCCGGTCCACGCCCTCGCGCAAGTCCGCCAGCCAGCGCGGACACTCCTGGAGAAACACAACCGCGAGTTCCCTGAGCAACTCTTCATCGCCGCCCACGTTGCGCAGGGCCTGATCCCAGTTCAGCAGTTGCTTCAGCTTGCCGCCGGAAGCGGTGTTCGATGGGGCCTGTCGCGCATTGAAGGCCAGGTTTTCCACGGCCGCGAAAAGCTCGTCGGGCCGGATCGGTTTGGAAAGATAGCCGTCCATACCAACCGCGAAACAGCGTTCTCGATCTCCTTTCATGGCATAGGCAGTCATCGCAATGATGGGTAGATGCCGGTGGCTGAGTTTTTCGCGTTCGCGTATGATTTCGGTGGCTTCCCACCCGTCCATACCCGGCATCTGCACATCCATAAAAACAAGATCGAACTGGAAACAGGATGGTTGCTTCGTCGCTTCATCATCCACTCCAAAGAGAAGTTCGATCGCCTCTTTTCCGTTATTGGCAACAACGACGGTGTGTCCCCGCTTTTCCAGGAGCCGGACCGCGAGTTTCTGATTCATTGGGTTATCCTCGGCCAGGAGGATTCGCCGAGACCGGACGGCCGCCGGCTTGGGCGGGGTGGGAATTTCGATAGGCTCGTGGACAACCTGAGAATCGAGCGCGCAGGATGGCTCGCCATAAATCGGCTTGCTTGATGGGCTTGGTCAAGTAGGCTGCGAGACCTAGCTCCTTGCAGCGCGCGATGTCGCCGGGCTGCCCTCCCGATGTCAGGATCAGTATCTTGGACCGATGACAGTCCGGCCGGCGGTGAATGATCTCGGCGAGGGTGAAGCCGTCCATTCCGGGCATGTGGGCATCCAGAAGAATCAGAGGGAATTCTTGTCGATTCAGTGCAGCCAACGCTGCCTCACCGCCTTCTGCCGGCACCGGACACATCTCGGCGTCCGCAAGAATCTCTTCCAGAATGCGCCGATTGGTAGCGTTATCATCGACGACTAATACCGCCAGCCCTCGGAGTCGGGTCAGATCTTCGAAGTGTTTCCTCGTAGTCGGGCCAGGTTTCAGGCCGAAACATCCGGTGAAGTGAAAAGTGCTGCCCTGGCCGACTTCACTCTCCAACCAGATTCGACCACCCATCAGTTCCACGAGACGGGTTGAAATCGTCAACCCAAGACCGGTTCCGCCATAACGGCGAGTCGTGGAGCTATCCGCCTGAGTGAAGGCAGTGAAAATCAAGTCGCGCTTTTCAACGGGAATGCCGATACCCGTATCGCGCACCGAGAAATGAAGGTCGATCGAAGTCGGCTCCGGGCCGGCACCATCATGGTTCACCTTTTGCACCGAGACAACGACTTCACCATGCTCGGTAAACTTCAAAGCATTCCCCACCAGGTTGACGACGACCTGACGGAGCCGGCCTGGATCGCCGAGTAACTCATCGGGCACATCGGGTTCAATGTCGCAGGCCAGCTCCAATCCCTTTTGAAAGGCGCGACGCGAGAGTGCGCTCAAGGTATCGCCGATGAGATCCCGCAGGGAAAAATCGACGAGATCGAGGTCGAACTTGCCGGCTTCGATCTTGGAAAAATCGAGGATGTCATTCATGATTCCCAGCAAGGAATCTGCCGATTTCTTCACCATTTCGAGATAGTCGCGCTGTTCCAGGGTGAGATCGGTATCGGCCAGCAATTCCGTCATGCCGATGATGGCATTCATCGGCGTGCGTATTTCATGGCTCATGTTGGCCAGGAATTCACTTTTGGCCTTGTTGGCAGCGATGGCCGCTTCCTTGGCTCGATGAAGCTCTGCTTCCGCATTCTTGTTCACCGTGATATCGCGGGAAATTCCAAAAGTCCCGATGATGGCTCCGTCGCGATTTCGTAACGGCATCTTGGTGGTCGATGACCAGGTCGTTGAACCACCCAGCCAGTCCTCTTTTTCTTCGTGAGCCACGATCGGCTGCCCGGTTCGCATCACCTTTTGCTCGTCGAGAAATGCATTATGGGCATGATCGTGCGAAAAGAATTGGTAATCGGTCTTGCCAACCGCTTCCGAGGAGTCCGCGAGGCCGTGTCGGCGCGCCAGTCCACGATTGACCAGGATGAATCGACTCTGGTCGTCCTTGAAATAGATGGCATCGGGCAGGTTATCCATGAGCAAGTGAAGCAGGTGGCGTTCGTGGACCAGGGATTCCTCTGCGTTTTTCTGTTCAGTGATGTCGCTGCAGACTCCCACCCATTCGCGAATGACGCAATCCGATGGAACCAGGGAAGCTCCTTGGGTCGAGAGGGCAGGATCTTCCCAGTAGTTTTCGGTCCAGTCCTGGCTATCGCTCAAGGGCACGCCGCGCACCAGGACATGGCGGTAGACGCCATCGAAGCGCCGTAAGCGATACTCGGTTTCGTAGCGCGTTCGCTCGGCAACCGCGCGCGACCAAACCACCGCGGTTCGGTCGCGGTCGTCCGGATGAACCGACTCCAACCAGCCCCAGCCCTGGATTTGCTGGCGGGTTTGTCCGGTAAAGGCTCGCCACGAAGGGATGTCGTCCACAACCTGGCCGGCGGCATCGGTGCTCCAGATGATTTGCGCGGTTGCCACCACCAGCGAACGATGACGCTGCGTGCTCTCGCGCAGGGCCTGCTCGGCCTTGATGCGAGAATCGAGTTCTTTTTGATGGCGGGCTTTGAGCCGGACGATATCTTCGGATGCGGTGAGCAGGAGACTATTGGGCACGGACAGATCGATGAGCAACCAATCGAAGCGCTCGTGCTTTAAGAGTTGCACACACTGATCGACGTTGGCTGCGGATTCCACAGCAATGCGTGCATTCTCGAAGAGCTGTGTCAAGACGCTCGGACGGCTCGGACCATCGGCAAAGATGAGGATGCGCGACATGGGAGCAACCGCAGTTGGTTTTCATTTCGTTCGTTGAGCATAACGCAGCGCAGCGCAAAACTCTACCATTTCTTGCGAATTACATCAGGTCGGCGAAAAAGAGCCGCGCACGAAGTAAGCGGTATCGCCTGCGGCAAAGAGCCGCGCACGAAGTAAGCGGTATCGCCTGCGGCAAAGAGCCGCGCACGAAGTAAGCGGTATCGCCTGCGGCAAAGAGCCGTGCACGAAGTAAGCGGTATCGCGTCAATCGGTTTCTGTCCCTCGCCTGAGGCCGGCCCTTTTTTAGCCTTTAAGCTTACCGACTCGATATTCCCGAAGCGCAGACTCATACTCTTCAGGAGTGTTGACGTTTCGCAAAGTCTCAAGTTTCGGATCGGCTTCCCTCAATTCCGCCGCTTCAACAACACGGGTCGGCACTTCTTCAAACAGATACACGGGACGCAGACGATTCGCTCCGAGTAGCGCACGATCACATCTCGGACCCCTACTCGATACACTGCTGCGAGGGGGTGCTGATAGTCATCGACGTGTGGAACGCAAATAGCATTTTGGCCGAGCAATTCGATCATCCGTCGGACGAAAGCGGGCCGAACGAACGGGGCATCGCAACTTGAGGCGTAAACGGCATCAGCCCTTTCCGACAGTGCCTTGATGCCTGCTAACAAGCCTTGCAACGGTCCACGGCCCTTTTCCTCATCGCGGACAATCTGCACTTCGGAGGGCAACGCCGGCACATCCTGGTCCGGCGCAGCCACGACGACGACCGGTTCCATGGCCTCTCGCAAAAGTCGGACGATGCGCGGCAACATCAGTTCGTTTCCAAACGGGAGCCAGGCTTTAGGCCGGCCCATGCGCCGACTTTGGCCTCCGCACAGCACAATACCGCCCACGCGGAGCGGAAACAGATTCTGCTTTGATTCGCCAGTTCCGTCAACGAGCATAGAATCAACTTCCTTGAGTAGTTCCAAGCTGGTTTTCAACTTGGAACTTGGAACTTGGAACTTGGAACTACATTGCCGGATCAATCATGAGCAAAGGAAAAATACTGTTGGTCATCGGCGATGCTGCCGAGGTTCTCGACACCATGTATCCGCTCTTTCGCTTAAAAGAGGAAGATTATCAGGTTCTCGTCGCAGCGCCGGCGAAGCGGATTTATCATCTCGTTCAACACGATACTCATCCGGACTGGGACATCACCATCGAATCGCCTGGATACAAGCTGGCTGCTGATGTCGCCTTCAAGGAGATCAAACCGGAAGAGTATGTCGGCATGGTGATCTCAGGAGGCCGGGCACCGGAATACATTCGTTACGATACCGATTTGATGCGCGTGACGAAATACATCAATGAAAAACATCTCCCCATCGCCTCCGTTTGCCACGGCATCGAGATTCTCGCCGCAGCGGACATCATTCGCGGCAAGCAGGTGACAACCGTTCGCAAATGCCGTCTGGATGCGGAGTTTTCAGGCGGGATCTATGTGGACCAGGAAGTGGTCGTCAGCGACAATCTGGTAACGGCCCGGACCTGGCACGACAACTCGGCCTGGATGCGGGAATTTGTGAAAATGCTAAATTGTCGGGTGGTGAAATAACCGACGCTGGAGGTGGTTCTGCCAGCAGTGACCTGGCATGGGCAAGGGGCACCTGTCAGTGTTCGGCAGGATTTCTATAGATCTTCATCAAGGATCTTGAAGTGGTAAGAATCAGAAAGCCAGTGCCTAACCAAATGTCAATTCGATGCATCAACTCTGCTTTTACAACGATCTCAGGAGAATGAAGTCTTCTTTCGTCCTTGTCGTATACTTCCACTTAGCGAAGCCCCAGTCACCGATCCGCTGACACGAATCACCCGGTCGGATGAAGAGAGTGCATGTGGATTCTCGGCCTTTTTCTCTCGATCACTCATTTTATCTCCTTGCGGGCAATTCCGTCCCTATTACCTATTCTATCGCTCAGCAGCAACGCGAAATCCAGTTTTCTGAGCTTCCGCGCTTTCGACTGTGGCATTCACAGTTCGAACAACGTCATTCAAATATAATCCATCTGTCTCCTTTGTCGATTGAAGAAACCGTAATACTCCCGTTCACTTGCATTCTTTTCCCTCACAGTCTGAAAGCAGTTGCAAAAGCCCCAAATGGAGCGTCAATCCTTGCAGTTACGCCAATGGCGCGTATAGTCTTCCTCACTGGTAATCATCCTCCATCTTTTCACACCGAGGACACTCTCCCATGGGTTGGCAACAAACGAAAAAGCACCGTAACGGCAAGGGTTCCTTTCACCAGATCGGCCTGGTTCGCGGGCAGTTCGGTGCCGTCGATTACAACGAATGGATCAAGTTTCTGCAGTCGGCCGGGTTCGATGGCTGGGAAGAAGCCAGCTGGGAACTCGATCTGCGCAGATGCGACACCGACGCCGGTGCCGCGGCGTATGCCAAGGAACGCGTCGATCTGGCCAGGGCACACGGCCTGGAAATCTTCACGGTTGCTTCGCATCTGCAAGGGCAGGTTCTCGGCGATGAGCCGAGCGCCAAGACGCTCAATTTCTGCAACAGCAAGGGCGAAGCCAGGCTCGCCTATAAAGCCTGGCGCTCAGCTGGACACAATCCGCCGCGCACCAATCCGTATTACGTCCCCGATGAAGTGGGCAAATTGATTCACCTGGAAGCACAGCGCGATCTGCTGGCGTGCGTCCGCTTCGCCGGACACTTGAGCAAATTGCAGGATCGTATCGTGTCGCTTCCCGGCTTCGTCGGCTCGCCGGCGCAACTGTTGGAGCCACTGGTTCCTCTTCCCGCCGCTGCCAACCTCAATGGATGGGTTTCCGATTCCCGATGTTCGTGAGGTAAGTCTGGAACTGCTCGTCGAGCGCTTCAAGCCGGTCTGGGATCTCTGCCGACAATACAGGATCACCTTCGACCTCGAGTGTCACCCCAGCGAACGCGCCATGGGCGATATCGAATCGGCGAGCGACTACATCACCTTCATGACCAAAGCGGGCTACGGTGATGTCGTCGGCTTCAACCTCGACGGCTCGCACATGGAATGGCAGAACGTCTCGGTGATCGAGTTCATCCGCGAATTCAAGGACTTCATTCACTGCGCTCACGTCAAGGGCGTATGGGTGGCGCGGGAACATTGCCGGGCGGGCAGGCTGGGCGGACATCGCCCGATGGGCCACTGGGCCAACGGCTGGAACTTCGTCACCGCCGGTACAGCCGCGATGCCAACAGCCTGGAAGAGATTTTCATCGAACTCAACCGCGTCGGCTTTGACGGAGCGGTCAGCATCGAATGGGAAGACAACGATGCCGAGCAACATGCCGGAGCCAAGGCAGCGCTGGCAAACTGCCGGAAAGCCGATTTGCCCCCGAGCGGTATGAAACACGACGAGATGCTCAAAGGCTGATTGCTGCAATTTCCGCTGGCATTCCGCGCGAACTCCTGCTACATCTATTATGTCCACTCTATAACTCGCCAAGCCGGTTAACGGCATAATTGCGGAGGGTCTAGAATATGGCCCGGATGAGTCGGGAATTTTCCCTGGTCTTGCTCGGTTCCGGCATTCTCAGCGCCGGCTATTTTCTCTTCCAGGACAACGAGGAACTCGCTGCCAAGGAAGATGAACAAGTTCGTCAGCAGGTCGGCTCCTCCAACGGCCGGCACTCGCACGTTCCATTGATGTTCTTCTACCACGGCGGTTACTCTAGCGCACGCAGTTCACCTGCCCTGGGCGGCTCCGTCGCTTCGCGCGGCTTCGGTGGTATTGGACGGGTCTCCGCAGGAGGCTGATCGATGCACCGGGTCACCCTCGATCCCCGCCCAAACTGGCAAAAGCGGGTCGAGGAATATGGGTTGATGTATCACACCCTGCGCGGCGAACCCTACTGGGATGAGTCGGCCGCCTATCTGCTTTCCAGTTACGAAGTCGATCAACTCGAACTCGCCACGCAAACTCTGCACCAGATGTGCCTCGATCTGGTGGATGAGGTCATCGACAATCAGCAACTCGGCCTGTTCCTCATACCCCCGGAGTATCACGAATTTGTGAGCGCTTCATGGGAGGAAAAGCAGCCTTCGATTTACGGGCGCTTCGATCTTGCTTACGACGGCAGCAATGCACCCAAACTGTTGGAATACAACGCCGACACGCCGACGGCACTCGTTGAGGCAGCGGTAGCCCAGTGGGTTTGGTTAAAAGATCTCGATGAGCGCGGCGATCAGTTCAACAGCATCCACGAACGGCTCATCGACGCCTGGAAATCGATGCGCAAGAGCGATCCCGCGCCGATCCACTTCGCTGCCCAGGAGAGCGTGGTCGAAGACTACATTACGGTCGAGTATTTGCGGGACACGGCAATGCAGGCCGGCTTTGAAACCCGTTACATTGATGTCGAGCAAATCTGTTGGGACCGCGATCGGCGCATCTTCCTCGATCCATCCGGGACGCCTATTCGACAACTGTTCAAGTTATACCCCTGGGAATGGCTGGTTCACGAAGACTTCGGCCCGAATTTGCTGACGGCACCGACCCATTACATCGAACCGCCGTGGAAGATGATCCTCAGTTGCAAGTCAATCCTCCCCCTCCTGTACGAACGGCATCCCGACTCACCTTACTTATTACCGGCGTCGTTCGATCCGATGGAAGGAAGTTTCGTCAAAAAGCCGATCCATGCCCGCGAGGGTGCCAACATCACAGTCTTCGTCAACGGATTTGAAAAGGCCTCGACGCCCGGCGTATACGGCGATGGGCCTTGGGTTTATCAGCAACTCGCACCGATGAAGCAACATCACGGACGATACCCGGTCTTCGGAAGCTGGGTGGTAAACGGGGTCGCTTGCGGCGTCGGTATCCGAGAAGATGATTCCATCGTGACCGGAAACACCAGCCGATTCGTGCCACATCAAATGGTCGATTAATGAAAGCAGAAATCCTTTCCATCGGCAGCGAACTGACCAGCGGGCAAAATCTCGATACCAATTGTCAGTGGCTGAGCAGACGACTGGCCGAGATCGGCATTCCGGTTGGCTTTCATACTACCGTTGCCGATAATCTCGACGATAACATCTCTTGCTTTCAGATTGCCACGCAGCGCGCCGATTTGGTTATCGCAACGGGCGGACTGGGGCCGACTCAGGATGATCTTACCCGCGAAGTACTGGCAAAAGTCGCGGGAGTTGAACTGGTCGAAGATGCTTCCTCGCTCGAACAGATTCAACAGATGTTTGCCAAACGGGGACGGGTGATGCCGGAACGCAATCGCGTGCAGGCGCTCTTTCCCATTGGTGCGGAGGTGATCCGGAACACTTGCGGCACAGCGCCTGGAATCTGGATGAAGCTTGGCAAATCGATCGTCGTTGCCATGCCGGGAGTGCCGTCGGAAATGTTTGTGATGTTCGCCGAACAGGTGCAGCCTCGCCTTGCGCTGATGGGTATCGGCGGCGGAGTGTTCATCCAGGCGCAAGATCAATACGTTCGGCGCAGGCGAATCGATGATCGAGGAAAAACTGCTCGACGTGACCCGCCGAGGTAATGTCCCGGAGGTCGGCATCACCGTCAGCGATGCGACGATCTCGCTACGGATTCTCGCTCATGCGGCCTCGCTCGCGGAGGCCGAGCGCAAATCGCTCCGGTTGAAGAGACGATCCGCCAACGGCTCGGCGACCTGGTCTTTGGTGTGGAAGAAGAAGATTTGCAGCAAATCGTGGTCGGGTTACTCCAACAGAAGCAACTAACGATCGCGACGGCGGAAAGCATAACCGCGGGGTTGGTCGCCAATCGTATCGCCCAGGTTCCCGGAGCGAGCAACTGGCTAATGGGCGGCATTATCTCGTATACGAACGAGTGGAAGCACCATTTGCTTGGAGTTCCGGAAGCGATGCTGGCGCAACACGGCGCGGTGAGCGCTGAGGTGGCCAAGGCGATGGCGCAAGGCTGCCGGGAACGCTATCGAACCAATCTGGCAGTCAGCACAACGGGCCTGGCCGGCCCAGGAACGGGCGGTGAGGACAAACCGGTAGGGACCGTTTTTGTGGGATTGGCGCATGATGGCGGAGTGGACGTGTTGCCCTATACCTGGGGCGGAACCCGGCTTGAGATTCAGAGCCGAACGGCTAAGATGGCACTGAATATGGTGCGGTTACACCTGCTGAAGATAACCTGATCCGAAAAGCGATCGGAGGTCACGGCAATGCAGACATCTCTCGACATCCTGAACAACATCCAAGTCGCCTCTCCCTGTTCCGCAAGTTGGGACGACATGATCGGCGACGAGTTTAGCCGATTTTGCAATCAATGTGAGAAGAACGTCTACAATCTCTCCGCCTTGACTGCCGAAGCAGCAATCCAACTCGTGCGTGAGAAGGAAGGGAATCTCTGTGGCCGATTCTTCCGCCGGGCCGATGGGACATTGCTCACCGCCGATTGCCCTGTGGGTGTCAATCACCGAATCCCTCGCAAACACAAATGGGCTGTTCTCGCCGCATCCTTGTCGGGTTTGATGTTGATGGGGGGATGTGGAAAGCCATCCGGCGAGACAATGGGAAATATTTGCAGCGTTCAGGATTCGCCGCAGGCGGATCCGATTGAAGGCAAACGTGAGCTAGCACCGCCACCCCGCGAAGTGGTACCAGAAATTGGCCCTCCGCCGCGCGAGGTCGAATCAACCAAAAATTGAACGATCAGCGTACTCCTCGCGCTCCGCGTGACGAGTACAGCTATCCTTGCCGGAAAACGCCCCTTGGAAGGCATATCAGCTTCGAATAAGGATAGAATGATACGTCATCGCCCCAAGGAATTGACCATGAAGACCACTCTCGAAATCCTGAACAACGTCCAAGTCGCCTCTCCCTGTTCCGCAAGTTGGGACGACATGATCGGCGACGACTTCAGCCGATTCTGCAATCAATGCGACAAGAACGTCTACAATCTTTCCGCCTTGACTGCCGAAGCAGCAATACAACTCGTGCGTGAGAAGGAAGGAAATCTGTGCGGCCGATTCTTCCGCCGGGCCGATGGGACATTACTCACAGCCGATTGCCCTGTCGGTGTCAATCACCGAATTCCTCGTAAACACAAATGGGCCGTGCTCGCCGCATCCTTGGCCGGATTGCTGTCGTTGGGTGGTTGTGGAAGGATCGATGACTCGACCGGGTCATCCACGGAAAGCCCACCTGCCAAACAGGAGCTGACACCTGCTGTCAACGACACCAACAATAAGCCCGCGAACAGACGACCGGAATTCCTCGGGAAGCTTTGTCCGCCGGCTCTTGATTTGCCTCCGCGCGCCGGCGAACCGATGCAAACGGAAGTCGGGCCTGTGCCGCGCGAAGCGGCACCCGGTAAGAATTGAGCGAGAGTCGAGACCTTTCGAGTCCTGAATTTGGAACCGAAACCCGAAACCGATCACTGGTTGCTCTTGTGGCCGAAAAGCGCTTTCTCTTGCTTGTCCTTCGCGACTTCCGTACTCACAGTTTTCGTGTTCATCTGCGATTGGCTGATTCCTGTGGAGGCCGGCGTCGCTTTGTTATATGTTGGCGCGGTGCTTTTATCGCTTGGATTTCCCTTGCGCTGGCAAACCTACCTTGTTGCTGCGGTTTGCAGTGCCCTGACTATCGTTCGCTGGCTCGTTGCCGATCCGGCAAACGAGGTCTGGTGGACTGGATTGAGCCGGGCAATCGCCGTTCTGTGCTTTGGCTGATTGCCGTTCTGGGGACTGCTATACGGTCTGGGGCGGAACAGTCGCTGGCGCATCTCAAACTCCGCGAGGAGGTTCGAGCACGCGAAATTGCGGAAAAGCGTTTGCACGAGCAAACATCTCTCTTGAATCTTGCACATGATGCCATCACCGTCCGCGATTTGGACGATCGAATCGTATTCTGGAACAAGGGTGCCGAGAAGATGTACGGGTGGACGACGGAAGAGGCACTCGGAAGGAATGCGGGCGAATTGATCTTTGCGGAGGGCGATGCCACATTTGCGGAAGCCCGTCGCAAGATGCGGGAGGACGGCCAGTGGTTTGGCGTATTCCACCAGATTACCAAGGACGGACGGACCCTCATTGCGGAGACGCGCTGGACCCTGGTTCGCGACGAAGAGGGGGTTCCGAGTGCAGTCCTGGTGGTAAATACCGACATAACCGAAAAGAAACAACTTGAGACGCAAGTTCTGCGCACACAGCGGCTCGAGAGTATCGGGATTCTCGCGGGAGGAATTGCGCACGACTTCAACAACCTTCTTACGCCGATTTTGATGGCCGTGAAACTCCTCCGCGAACCTCGTCCGGAACACGATCGACAAAAACTTCTCGCAACGCTCCAGGCCAGTGCCGAACGTGGGGCCGAAACGGTCAAGCAACTACTCGCGTTTGCAGGGGGAAGCGATGGCGAACGACGCGTGCTCGCTGTGCAAACCGTCGTCAAAGAAGTCCGGTCGATTCTCGAACACACCTTTTCCAAAAGCATTCTCATTCAGACGATGTTTTCCGACGAGCCGCACGAGGTTTTTGCGGACCCAACGCAGTTGTCCCAGGTGCTGATGAACTTGTGCGTGAATGCTCGAGATGCCATGCCCAGCGGAGGTACACTCACCATTTCCGTAGAGAACGTGGATTTGCCGTTCGAGTTTGTCCGAGCCTATGGGGATGCCGTGCCCGGGCGTTATGTGCGCATGAAAGTTTCGGATACGGGCGAAGGAATCGCACCCGAGACCATCGATCGCATTCTTGACCCGTTCTTTACGACCAAAGAACAGGGCAAAGGCACCGGGCTGGGACTTTCGACCGTTCTGGGCATCGTGAAAAGTCTTGGCGGCTTTCTGCGAATATCAAGCCAGCTAGGTATGGGCTCGCAATTCGAGGTATATCTACCAGCTCCGAAAATTCCCGAACGCAAGTTTGTGCAGCCTGAGTTGGCGGAGCTTCCGCCGGGCCGCCAAGAGTTGATTTTGGTAGTGGACGATGAAGCATTGATTCTGGGCACTGTGCGAGCAACTTTGGAAAAACACGGCTATCAGGTTATCACTGCCGGTAACGGGCGTGAAGCCGTGACCTTGTTCTCGCGTCATCAGAAAGAGATTCGAGCCATTTTCCTCGATATGATGATGCCGGGCCTGGATGGTGCAGCGACCATGGCGGCATTGAGACATATCGATTCCACGGCCCCTATTCTGGCCACCAGCGGTTTGAGACTTACAGGCAAGATCGCTGAATCCGTCGCAACAGCCAAAGCAGGTTTCCTCGAAAAGCCATATTCAGATGAGGATCTATTAATTGCACTGCGAAGGACCTTGGACGGGTAATTTTACCGTGCACGCTTAACTCACCATTGACGCAAAATTCGGATCATCATACCAAAACACTCGTACAATTTAATATGCGAAATAATTCCAGCGCCAGATGACGGCTTCAACGGAACGAACGACTGCAACGTCTTTCTTGGTAACATTCTTTTCATCTTACAGGTGGATTTTCAGCGGCGATGGACAAATCAACCGATACGGATGATGTCGGCGACCGCGATTCGCAGGAGGTTGAATCATATCATGATAATATAATCTATTGGGTATTTAATCATATTCAGTCCTAATCAAAGTTGAGCCTGGTCGACTTAAATCGAAGGTGAAAACTTTGACGGCAGGAGAAAACGAATTGATTTTACAGATTTGTAAAGCCGAGCCGCGCACCGAGGCAAATTGCAAGCTAGACTCTGTGGATGCTAATTCGGGCGGGGGTCGAGTAGTGAATAAGCCTGTAAAATCTCCTGTGGTTCGGCTCAAGCCGGGGCCACGTCGAGTTCAGAATGGGAAATCCGGGCCGGTGCCCCCGAGCGGACAAAGTAATGTGGTCCGCAAAGTACTCGTCGCGGCCATCACTGGAGCGTTGCCGGATGAATACAGGGACGAGGCGATCGATCTTCTGACCGACGCCATGCGCGGGCCGGACGATGATGTTCGCGCTCTGGCGGTGATCGCTTTGCAAGAAATGGGTGGAGCGCCGCCCACGGTTCTTCCGGCATTGATAGAAGCGTTGCACGATCCAAACGAAATCGTTCGTCGCCGCTCGGCTCGGGCACTGGGCGAACTGGGTTTGGCTGCCCTGCCTGCGCTTCCCCACCTGGTTGCAACCCTTCAAGACTCTCACACCTCGGTACGAATGGAAGCCGTGGCAGCTTTAGGTCGGCTGGGACAGGATGCTGAGCAAGCGATTCCGGCAATTCTCGGAATGCTGGTAGAACCCGAACTTCGCCTGAGTATCATCGCCGGGACTGTGTTGAAGCGCATGGGTTCCGTCGCAACGCCTTATCTCATCGGGTGCCTTTCGGATCCCAATGCGATACTTCGAGAACGGTGTGCCTTGCTCCTGGGACGACTTGGAATTCCTGACGATTCCGTGATTGAGGCGTTGTTGGAAAGCTGCACCGATAGCGAATTTGAAGTGCGCGGATCTGCCCGCCGAGCGCTGGAACATTTGCAACAACCCTCTTGAAATGACAAGGTTCGGAAGATGACAAGGTGACTTGTAACCTTGTCATCTTTCGAACTGCGTCCACTCCCACATCGTTAATTCTTCATCGCCAAACGTGATCAGCCGGGCTCCAATCCCGCGGATTGAACCATCGATTTGCTCCAGCCAATCGGTCTCCTGGCCCACGCGGATGGCATCCACATCACAACAATCAGAATTGGGATAGACGCCGGCACATGGACGTCCCATTCCGACCCGTTACTCAAGCGCAAATGTGCGGGCACGAACAGCCGGTCGCGCAGTTGAGCCGGTGCTGTCAGGCGTAAACGACGAATCTCCTCGAACGGCACCCAGACATAATCACTGCCGATGAATACTTCCAAAACCGATGCGAGATGATCGTCTCCGTCGCGGACGCCGTCGAATTCCCTGCCGTCAATATGGCCATGAACAAAGGGTGTATGCGATTCGGCGACATCGAGTGCGTTTGCGGCCTGTGTGCTTCGCCATTCGGACAGATAGCCTATCGCTTCGCAACGCGCCACAACATGTTCCGGGGGGTCGAGCAGGAACATCGGTTTTTCACCAACAAACAGACGCTGTCGTTTCTGTTCGGCGTCGAGCAGACACCGATAATCCGCCAGAAATTCCGCCATCCCGTCACGGTCCTGGGGTAAAAGATCGAGGTTTTCTCGAACCGCATCGAGGCAACCGCAGTAGAGAAGCAGTTCGCACCAAAACAGCCTCTGGGTTGCATCGTCGGGGGATGCCAAACCGACCCGAATCTGTTCCGCAAGAGCTTCGCGTAACCGACCCGCCTTGAACAAGTCCAACGCATTCATGAGAAGCCCTCATTCACAGACAGTCCTCTTTTTCGGACACAGCAGCTTGCGATTTGTAGAAATTGTTTGTGCGAAATTTTCGGAGAACACCGCCATGACACACATCGACTGGTATACACGGATACGACGACGCGCCGAACTGGGGTTGGATGTCCCTGCTGATATTTGTCGGCTTGTTGTGTCTAATCGGCTTTAGTCGGCGGGATGATTATTTTGGCGAGAAGAATAAAGATCTCGATTACCGCTATCGCGGCTACACGCAACAGGAGGTCCACGATCTGCTGTACAACATCGGTCCCAACGGCAGAGAAACCTACGCCATCTCGGCCGTCACTTTGGATCTCGTCTTTCCGCTTACGTTTGGCACTTTGATGGTTTTCATCACGGTGAGAAATTACCCAAAAAGAATCGGAAAGTGGTTGCTTCTCTTGCCTGCCCTTACGGTCGGCCTCGACCTGCTGGAAAATATCTCGATCGTTTATCTGACAATGAGTTACACACCCGGACAGCTCTCCTCTTTTGCCGATGTTGCCTCGGTATTCACCGTAGGAAAGTGGATTTTCGGATCGATCGGCTTTCTGGTTCTGGTGGTTGGAATCATCGGCAGCCGGGCCGGATGGTTCGATCCGAAAAAATAAGAAATCTCGGATTGCGTTCCTTTCCCATTTGGGATAAATCCTCCCTCCTTACGCCGGTTCGGCGGTTTCAGCTGATTCCTGGCAAGGCGAAGTTTGCCGGGGCCAGTCGTTGACTCGCTGGTTCAGCCGAAACGAGCGAAGATCGAATATCATTCACGAGGACAAGTCCATGTCTTTTCCCCGTCTTTTGATCCTGAGCGGTTTGCTCAGTTTGATCGGATTACAGCCGGGCCAGGTTCGGGCTGATGAGAGAGAAGAAGTTCTGGCACGCGGGCCAATCCATGAAGCCTTCGCGGAGCCGGTCGATTCGCAACTCTCACCCACACCTATTGTTCCCAAAATACCTCCTGCGCCGGTCGCTGAAATACCACCGGACCAACGGCCGATTGGCGACAACGTACAATGGCTTCCCGGATATTGGCACTTCGATGAAGAACGCAGAGACTTTATTTGGGTCAGTGGCTTCTGGCGAGTTCCCCCACCCGGTCGTTCCTGGATGCCCGGAAGTTGGCGTGAAGCACAGGATGGCTGGCAGTGGGTTCCCGGTCTGTGGACCAACGCCGCTCAGCAGGCGACGGGCATTCAATATCTGCCCGAACCACCGAAATCGGTGGAAAACGGCCCCGCAACCCCGGCCCCTACGCCGACCGCGGTATACGTACCCGGAACGCATATTTATCGAAATGGGGAGTATGTCTGGCGATCGGGGTACTGGGCTGAAAGCAAGGTCGGCTGGATGTGGATTCCGCCGCACTACCGCTGGACTCCCGTCGGTTACGTTTACGTGGATGGCTACTGGGATCGTCCGCTGGGCGATCGAGGCATGCTGTTTGCCCCCGCTTACATTCCGCGCGATGTCTATCTCGCGCGAGATACTATTACTCCCCCACGATCGTCGTCCGGGAACAGTGCATGTACGGGGCATTGTTTGTCCGTCGGGGTTACGGGTGCTATTACTTCGGCGATTACTTTGAGCCGCGTTACGCCGATCGCGGTTTCGTCACGTGGGGAGGATATGGGGGCTACCGCGGCAGAGAAGTGGTCGTGGTCGGCGGCTTTTACGATCCCATGTATAGCTATTACCGCGTCACCTATCGCAGCGATCCGTACTGGCAAACGGGTGTTACAGAGATTTATATCGGGCGCTATCGGGGCGACTATGCCAGGCCGCCGGTAACGCTGGTCCAGCAAAATGTCGTCGTCAACAACATCACGGTGAATAACACGACCGTCAACAATATCACCGTCAACAACTCTCGCATCAATAACGTGTCGATGCTCACCCCGCTGTCCCAGGCCGCGAAGACCACCAATGTCAAGCTACAGCCTGTGCCGCGTGAAGAGCGACTGCAGCACTTCCAGGCTGCTCGGGAAATGCACGCGGTTGCAGCTCGACGGACTGAAATGGAAACGAAGCTGGCACGCACTCCCAACGCCACTCCGAACGCCCCGCGGACGTTGAAAATGGATGCCATCAAGCATGCGAGCGGCATCACACCAGTCACCGCTCACGGTGGCGCGGTGACTACACCGAAGACTCAAACCGGTGCGGCCACACACCCAGTTACCACTCCTGGGACCGGAACGACCCATCCCGTTACCGGCACGACGACGCCTGGTCGTACCACTCCAACCACCGGAACCAAGCCGCCGGCACATACCTTGCCCGGACACACTACCAAGGAGAAAGAAAAGAAGCCTGTACGTGAACGGGATTAGGCGAGCGGCAGCAATAAATTTACCCGCTACCGCTTACTTCGTGCGCGGCTCTTGAGCGAGAGCAGATAAAGATTTACCCGCAACCGCTTACTTCGTGCGCGGCTCTTGAGCGAGAGATTTACCGGCAACCGCTTACTTCGTGCGCGGCTCTTTAGCGAGAGCCGCGCACGAAGTAAGCGGTAGTGTCTTCCTGCCGGTCGCCTTGGCAGTTTCAATCCAGGTTCCAGGTTAGCCAATTCGGGCTTTTAGCTTGGAACCTGGAATCTGGAACCCAGCACTGCTGGCTCCATCAACCAGTCTTTCAGCGACTCCTGCAACTGGATCATTTCTGCCCGAAGTGCTTCATAGTCGGATTCCAATTCCAGGATGCGTCCTTCTTTGGCACCTTGTTCGATCTTCTGTGCGAATTCAAATGCCGTACCTTCGGTGAAGTTGCCGACTGCGCCTTTCAAGGAATGGGCTACCAGATGCAGTTTTCTCGCATCTTCGCGCGTCATCGCGTCTTGAAGATCGTTCAACCAGCGCGGACAGCTTTTCAAGAATACCCGGATGATGTCTCGAACCATCTCCTCATTTTGATCGAACCTTGCCAGCACATTTGCTTTGTCGACGATGGGCGGAGGCGTCGGCAAGGTCGAGTCCGAATCCGGAGCGTCGCCAACAAGACGGTCGATGGTGGCAAAAAGCAGGTCGAAACGGATCGGTTTTGACACGTACTCGTCGAAACCAGCCTGGATGCAGCGTTCGCGATCGCCCTTCATCGCATTCGCCGTCAGCGCAATGACCGGCAGGTGGTTACCGTTTTCCCGTTCGTAAGCACGCAATTCCGCGATCGTGGCGAAACCATCCATCTCGGGCATGTGGACATCGACCAGTGCCAGATCGAATCGTTCTGCCTTCAATTGAGTCAAGGCTTGCAACCCGTTCTCGACTACGACCATGGAATGTCCGGCACGCTTGAGGCGTTCCGACGCAACGATCTGGTTGACCGCGTTGTCCTCGGCCAGAAGAATGCGCAGACTTCGCCCTGGAGCGGGCGGAAAGACTGCCGGCGACAATTCGCCGCTTTTGGGCCGGGAGGCCAGGTCAGGTTCAAGGGCCTGCACGATGGTCTCGAACAGTTCCGAAGCTTTCACGGGTTTGGTGAGAATGGCAACGGCCCCATCGCAAATGCATGACTCGCGATGAATCAACCGATCGCTGGGAGCCAGGAGAATGACCTTCAGAGCGGCATTTTCCGGAGCTTGACGCAACTGCTTCAAGAGCAGCGTAGCCATCCTCACCCGGCATATCGGTGTCGATGATGGCCAGTCGAAAGGGTGCACGCGCTGCGTTTGCCAGGGCGACTTCCGAGAGGGCCGCGATAGCACTTGCCTGGGTCTTCGGCATCATCTGCCAACACCACAACAACTCCGCCAGTACCGCCCGGCTGGTCGTATTGTCGTCGACGACCAGAACCGGAAGATCGCGCCAGCGCTCCACGGGCAATACCGCCGAATCTTCCGAAGGGCCGGCTTCCACATTGAGCCAGGCGGTGAAATGGAAAGTGCTGCCGAGGCCGATTCGGCTTTCAACCCACAGCCTGCCTCCCATCAGCGACACCAGTTCTCGAACGATCGCCAGGCCCAGTCCGGTTCCGCCATATTTTCGTGTGGTGGACGCATCGACCTGTTCGAACGGGTGCAAAGATTTTTTCCAGCTTGCCTGTCGGGATGCCAATGCCGGTATCGCGGACGGCAAAATGCAGACAAACCTTTTCATCTGCCGTTGCCTCCACGTCGACCGATACCTCGACTTCGCCTTGCGCCGTGAACTTGATGCTGTTGCCGATCAGGTTAATCAAGCACTGCCGCAGCCGGCCCACGTCGCCGATGAAGGAGTCCAGGCACTTCCGGCGCGACGCGATGTACCAGTTCCAAACCTTTCGTATGTGCCCGAATGGCCAGCAAGCGCAAGGTATCGGCGAGCGCATCGTGTAACTGGAATGAAGTCGGCGACAACTCCAGTTTGCCTGCCTCGATCTTGGAAAAATCGAGGATGTCATCGATCAAGGTCAGCAGCGTTTCCGCGGAAGTGCGAACCATGTCGAGATACTGTCGTTGTTCCGGAGTAAGGGCGGTGGACAGAGAAAGCTCAACCATGCCGAGAATGCCGTTCATCGGCGTTCTGATTTCATGGCTCATATTGGCGAGGAACTCGCCCTTGGCCCGGTTGGCAGCTTCGGCGGCTTCCATCGCGTTATGCAACTCTTCTTCCGCTCGGAGCCTTTGAATCCCCAGGGCCACTTTGTCGGCAACGGCCCCCAACGATTCCGCAGTTTCAGGCGATAGCTTGTGTCGAGCGAACACGGCGATCACACCGACCAATCGACCATCGACGATCAAGGGATGTCCGGCAAAGGCAATGAACCTTTCTCGTTTGGCCCAGTCAAGAGTGTCGTGCGGCGAACCATCGACCAGGGAGTTGGTCAGATGAGGACGTAAACTCAACGCGATTCGACCCACATGTTCCTGTCCAATCGCAATGCGGGATTGTTCCCCATCAATACGAGTGGAGATGCCCGCGCTCGCCTGAAGCAGCAAGGAGCCGGTATTATCCAGCGTCCAGATGCGTGCACAGCTGACCCGAAGGTATTTTACCAGCGCCTCTGCGCATCCCTGCAACATCTCCCGCATATTTCGGCGATGAGTCAGGCAGCTGCCGATGTCGGCCGTCAACGCCGCATGAGCAGCGCGTTCTGCCAGGGTTTGGTCCGACGCCTTGCGATCGGTGATGTCGCGCTCGAGCGCCATGAAGTGTGTGAGGCGACTGGTCTGCTCGTCGTAGATCGGTTGAACTTCGATTTCGATCCAGTATCTTCGTCCCGATTTGGCGTAATTGATCAGCTCGACCTTGAAGCCTTTGCGTTGACAGAGCCGATCGCGGACGTAAGCGACCGTAGTCTGATCGGTCTCCGGGCCTTGAAGAAAGTTTCCGGGTTTTCGCCCGATGATTTCTTCCAGCGGGTAGCCCGTCAGACGGGTAAAACCTTCATTGACCCATTCGATTCGTCCGTGCGGATCGGTCAGGATCACGGCATTGTCGGTGCGGTTGGCGATCATGGCCAGCTTGCGCGATTCCCTTTCGCTGTCGCGCAGGGCTGATTCGGTTCGTCGGCGTTCGTGTTGCTCGATTGCCAGCGTAATCAGGTTCGATACCGCCATCCCGAACAAACTCTGTTCGGGTGCCCAAGGCTCCCAGGGGCCAACGTGCTCCAGAGACAATATGCCGTCCAGGCATCCGTGCAGGAGAATCGGAATACTCATCATTCCGGTGATTCCCAACGGCTGCAGATAAGAATCGGTGAATTCCCGGGTCCGTGGATCGTGGCCAACATCGTTCGTAACGATCGCTTCTCCGGAGTTCAGCGCCCGGAAGTAGTCGGGATACTCGATCGACTTCAGTTCCATGCCCGCGGAATGGGCCTTGAGCTGGGTATCGAACAAATCAACACAGCGGAGAATGGTTTGGTCCTCGGTCAGACGCCAGACGCTCACTCGTTCCACTTGCATGAGGCGGGCTGCGGATTCCGTCAGTTGCTGAAATGTGCGCGTCAGATCGGGGCTGAGGAAAATGTCGCTCTTGGTCAGGCTCGCCAGAGCGACCTGCTGTTTCAATAACCGTTCGTGACTGCGTTGCAGACGATCTTCAACGCGCTTGCGTTCGGTGACTTCGGTAACGGTACCCACGAGTCGAGTCACTCGTCCCTGTTCGTCGCGCGTGGCGGTGCCGCGCGCCATGAACCAACGATCGGTACCGTCTTGTTTTTCGAGTCGATGTTCCATTTCAAAGAAAGGCGTCTTGTCTCCGAGGTGAGCCATGACCACCTCCATCAAGGACTGTCGATCGTCGGTGGGCAACAGAGCCAACCAATCCTGGACACTCTCCGGCACCGGCCGATCGGCACCTACCAACAGCGATTGCAAGGTGGGATCGATAAAGAAAGTTTGTTGTTCAAAGTTGAAATCCCAAACCCCGGCATTGCCGGCCTGGGTGGCCAGCGCATAGCGCTCCTGACTTTGGCGAAGAGCCTCCTCTGCTTGTTTTCGTTCGGTGACGTTGCGTACCACGACGAGTGCCTTGTCGCTATCGTAGCCGACGACGCGCGCATCATAATGGCGGTTCTCACCGGCCAGGTGAACTGAATACTCGAGACTCTGAGTCTCACCGGAATCGATCGCTGTGTTGAGAATCCGGAGCACGGTCTCTTCCAGATCCGGCGGAAAGTGCGCAGCAATGCTCGACCCGTGCATCTGCTCGGGCGGAACCAGAAGGTCGTGCCGATTCTGGGCCGCATAGTGCAAACAGATGCCCGCACGATCGAACACGAACAAGGGATCGGGCAACGCACGCAGCATGGCGGAGTTGCGCTTCGCTCTCGCGCAGTGCGTTTTCGGTCCGCTTCAAGTTCGTAATATCGTAGACGAAGACCAGCAGACCATTGATAAGTCCCTGGGCATCGAAGGTTGGAACCTGGTCGATGCTCCCCCAATATTTCTCCTTCCCTAACGAGAATAATTGAATGGCGCCCAGCAGTGGTTTGCCCACACGGATTATTTCCAGCGAACGGGAGTAGAGTTCACCCGCGTTGTCCTCAACGGCACCAAGATCGAAGATCGGCTTGCCGATCATTTCCGACGCCGGCAGTGCCTTGGACTGTTGCGCAAAGCGATTCAGCAATACGACCCGCGCATCGGTGTCGAGATACCAGACCTGTGCTTGCACGGCGTCGAGGATTTGTTCGAGCTGATGACGTTGCCGCTGCACTTGCTCCTGGGCCGTTTTCCGTTCGGTGATGTCCTCGGCCGCTCCCACGAAACGCAGAAGATTGCCCTGCTTATCGCGGACTTCAAAGGAACGATCCCGGATCCAGCGAATGCTGCCATCCGGCCTGACATAACGGAATTGAATAATTCCACCGCCGCGCCGGCGATTATCCGCGACTTCACGGACGAATTGCTCTCGATCGTCGGGATGGACTTCCTGGGTGAACGCCTCGAATCCGGGGAAGCTGGGCCGGCCGTAGATTTTCTCGTAAGCCGGGCTGGCATAAAGCAAGGAGTCCGTGCGGGCATCGCTCATCCAGAAGCACTCTTCGATTCGTTCGGCCAGCTCGCGGAATCGTTCTTCGCTTTCTTGCAGGGCCTTCTGAGCGCGCTTCAACTCCGAAATATCGACGCAGACAGTGACCACACCCTGGATCGGTGCCGGTTGATCCGAATCGGCTGATGCACTACCTCGCAGCGGCACTTTCGTCGTAAGCCAGTGGTGCAAATTCCCAAACGCATCGGGTGTTTCATCTTCGTACTGGACCATCTCGCCCGCAGTCAGAACGCGACGATCGGCGCTCTGGCTGTGCGTTCCGTATTCTTCGTTAATCAGCTCCCCGGCCCTCTTGCCGACTGCCCCTTCTACCGTGGTGCCATAAAGTTGCGCTTGTTGCTTGTTGATCAGCAAGTAGCGCAATTCGGCATCTTTGCTGCTGATCAATCCGGGAAACGCATCGATAATCGCCCGGATCAGTTGATTGGATCGCCGGATTTCCTCATCCGATTTCTTGCGCTCGGTGATGTCGCGGATCAGCGTACAGTTGTAGGCCCGACCCATGTGTACGACCCGATTGGCCGTGAATTCCACCGGAAACTCTTCACCGCTTTGGGTGCGCAGACTCGACTCCAGGCGAATCTGCCGGCGCTGTTTCAAATCCGACCAATAGGCGGCCCAGCGCCGGGGCGATTGCCGGGGATCAATTTGCCACGCTGTCATCTGCAATAACTGGCTTCGACTATACCCCAAGCGCCGGCAGACGGCTTCATTGACATCGAGAATTCGGCCGGTTTCATCGATCAGCAAGAACAAGTCCGCTGCGTTCTGGATGGCAAACTGAATGAGTTCCACGCATCGCGCAAACGGTGTTCTTCCGTGACATCCTTGAGCAACCAGACCTGCGCGGGTCCGGAGTCGTAGCAATTCACTTCGATCCAGCGCGAATCACCATCGGGACGTTTGATTTCCACACGTTCGCGAGGAGTCTGGCCCGAATCCCATTCGTCCGAAGGCGACCAGCTCGGATGATTCATCTGGGCCTGCTCCAACGGATGAAACCAGGGACCGCGCTCGCTCAACTCGACAGGGTCAATGCCAAAGAGCGCTCCCGCTGCGGTATTGACCGTGACCGCATCACCATCCACATACACCGCCGCAACCGGAAGGTTCTCGATCATTTGCCTCATTCGGCGCTCGTTGAGGCGCAACGTCTCATGAGCACGCCTACGTTCGGCATCCCCAACTGCAACCACAAGGGTCATGAGGGTCGAGGTCAATTGAAAGGTGAATAGCGGCCACAACGAATCCAGGCCCGTACCCGCCCGGAATGGCCCCAGCCCTACCATCGTTGCAGTCAGTGCCAGCGCATTCACGACCAGTACTGCCGTGACCCCCGAGCGGATTCCCAGCCCCAGCGCGATCCCCAAAAGCACCGGCAACAGGAGGTAGCTCAGCCAGGGTTGCGTTCCGACTGTGAAGATTTCGCCGAAGAAAAGCAAGCCTGCCGACACGCTCAGAACCAGAAACGATCCCAGTGTTTTGGCCAATGCCGTCCAGCCCGGCAATTTCCAGCGTTTCCGAGTCCAGACGAATATGGCAGGTATGATGATGAGAATGCCCATCAAGTCGCCAAGAAACTCGATGAGCGAATGGGTCCAAAGCAAGGCGCTGTTCAGTTCCCCCGCCAGCACCAGCAGTCCCGATCCGAGCAAAGCACACGGCAAGCCGATCAGAAATGCCGCAGCGAAAAGATCGGCAAACTCTCGCAGTTTTTCAAAGCTCGGCGCAACCTGGCGGAATTGCCGCAACATCCGGCATATCAACAGAGCTTCGAGCGTATGGACTCCCCCGTCGATGATGCTTAGGGCCAGGGAGTTTCCCAACCAGAATCGCGTCAAGAAAATCGTCGCAAAGATCGCCGCACCAAGACGGTTGCCGCCCAGTAACACGATGCCAATCGCAAAACCGATGATCGGGCAACCCGGCATCGCCATGACGGTCTTGAGGTGCGGATCGCTCAGATACGCCAGCGGCAGGTACAGGGCGGTCCACAACAGAAGTTGTCCGCCCAGGACGACCGCGTTATAAACTCGGCTCCTTTCCACGGAAGGACCAACTCCCGTCTGGCTGATGGAAGAGGCCGCATGATCCGCAGGCTTATGTTTTCCATTCACTCCAGGACGCGCACCGTGCCCGGCGACGGCTGGGGATGGAACCGGATCTTGAGAAAGTAATTTGGGGGGAATCGGCAAATCCTCCGGAGCGAGACCGTCGATGATCGCTTTCAGCTTCGCAGCAATTTCCGACACCTAGTGGGCTTGTGCGCTAACGACGGCCTGAAGAAGAGTAGCGGGAGAATACGGTTTCTGGATTACTGCGGTGAAATCACTCGGATTCGTTGCGCCTTCGATCTGACCGGTGTCGCCGGAAACCAACAAGATCGGTAACAGGGGATCCTCCTGATGCAACTGCCTGGCTAACCCAATACCATTGCCGTCGGGCAGGCAAAAATCAACGAGGGCTATGTGGGGACGATCGGCCCGCGCCAGTTCGACGGCAGCGGCGATTTCGGTAGCCTCGATAATTCGATATCCCGCGCGTTCCAATACAACGCGTGAGAAATGACGCGCAAAATCATCATCATCTACCACGAGAATGGTTGAGATCATTATCCCTTCCAAAAAAAGGAAGATCGGTTTCCACCCGTCCGCAGAAATAGCTGCGCCGACAAGAAAATTGCATCATTCAGGAGGAGAATTGCTTAACTGTAGAACATGACTGCCCAAGTGCAGAAAAGTTTTCGTTCGTTGCTCACCCTAATTCAGACCAAACCTCAACTTTCAAAAAAGAACCGCATCCCAGAAGGCGAGTGGCAGAAGAAGCTTTCCGCTTACTACGCGCAGCTCTACAGCGAATCGGCGAGAGACGCGCACGTAGTAAGCGGTTGCGGGTAAATCTGTTTCTGCCGCTCGCCTACTCTGCCGGACTGCGGCAATTTGAAAGAAAAAGTAACGAGCAAGTCACCAACGAATTGAATCTGCACGCGTTAAAGAGGGCATGCGACCAGCGTTCGTCAGCCTGGGAATTGCCGCTGGTGCTCTTGGAGAAATTGCCATGACTTTGGGAATCGTGCTGGTTGGCGCGGGTGTGTTGATTCTTTTTGCCGGAGCTATCTGCTGGCTCTCGGGAGTACCGATCGGATTTCCGGCGAAGTTTATTGCCGGCCTGCTCGTGTTAGTCCTCACCGGGACGGGAATCTTCGCGGTTTCGAGGGAATTACTCATCTCGGATGGCGGTCTCGATTCGGTCCTGACCGAGCCGGCCACTCCAGAACCGATCAGCGACCTGGCCCAACACCAACTGGCTGAGGTCCATGAGGAAACGGTTCGAGTTTTCATTGGTCGACTCGGCTTCGGCCACGGTCGGATGCCGATTCCCACCGACATCAACGATGTCGTAAAAGGGCTCCAATCGGAACCACCGAAGATCAGCGATGAAACCCTTGAATACTTGTTCGATTTCCCAGCGCTCGAGAAGGGGGAAACAAAAGCGACGAACATTCATCCGGCCATGAAGAATTTCCCCGAGGTCTGGAATACCGATGATGCTCATTCGGCAAATAAGTTAACGCAATGGACAATCAAGGACTTGAAGTTGATCGGATTGTCCAAGAACCCAACACCGATTGTTTACCTTACGGATCGCGTCCCAAGCATGAGCGAAAGGAAGAAGGTGCCGACCCGGGAATTAGATGAGTTTGAACGAACAGCGCTGTCGAGAATTCAACACGGTGAGACGCTTCACTTCGAGAATAACGGCAAGCAAATTCGCATGATGGGGCCGATCTTTGCGGGAACTACTTGTGTTGTTTGCCATGAAAAACAGGGTCAGATGTTGGGGGCTTTTACCTATGCGATTGAACGTGTCGCCGTGGAAAAGTCGGTGCCGACTGAAGATGACGAGCCATGATAACCCCGAGTGCATTCCAAATTTGGAGTTTACCTCATCGAGGATTTCACTTCGGCAAGGCTTGCATACCGAATGCCGATCGCAATGCCTTCCGCTTTTGCTTCGGTCTGAAACAGTCCGGCAGTTGGAACATCGATGCCTGCGCAAGCATCTTCGACCATCCAGACCTGGAAACCCGCCTTGCGCAAGTCGCGCTGTGGCGAAGCAGCAGATATTGGTGGCGATCCCACAAACGATCGCACACTCCACACCCGTCGTTCGCAACGTCTGCACAAACGCGGGCTGTTGGGAAGTGATCGCATATGCTTCTCGATCCCGGTCGAAACCCTTGCACAAATGGTATGGAATCGATGAGTGTGCAGACCCGGTAGAAACTCCGCGCCGGGCGTGCTCATGACGCAGTGCGGCGGATAGATATTGTCTCGTTGTCCAAGAAATGAACAATGATCCGCTGGGTGCCAGTCCTGGGTTGCATCAATTCGCGCCCAGTTCAGCGCCAGCAGTTCGTTGACTGCCGGGACGATTTCAAGACCGCCCGGAACCGGCAGTTCCGCCGGGCAAAGAGTAGAAAAACCTTGCTGCATATCCACAACAATAAGCGCAGAAGATGCCGGCAGAAGCATCCGTAGAGGCTGCATCGAGGGTCTCCCTTGGGGCAGATTCGTCACTTGGATTTCCGTCTCGGACCAAACACGATCTCGCAATCCTTCATGAGCTTCTTCCGAAATTCATCGACTCCCCGCTGCGTCACCCCGGTATCCACCAGGTACAGATGACTCAAAGCAGGCTGCCGATTCATTCCAATCAGGCCCACGTCGGACACTGAGGTTCCATCCAAAACCAGATCTGTCAATTTTGGCAAACTCGGCAAATCTCCTAGACCGGCATCACTCAATGAACACCGGGTTATCGACAGCCTCTTGAGGCTCGGAACTTTCGCCAGGCGCTTCAATCCCGGACCAGTTATCTTGGTTCCCTGAAGTACCAGGCGATCCAGATTCGGTAGTTCAGGCAGAAAAGAGAGCCCTTCATCGGTGATCGGGGCATCGACGATGTCCAGCCACCGCAGAAGCGGTAGTGCGCGCAGTGCGGCAAACCCGGTTCCGGTCACCTGAGTGTTCTTGATTATGAGCCATTCAAAATGGGGAAGGTTGTGCAACTTTGCCACCCCGGCATCATCGAGAGGACAATTCTTCACGGACAGGCAATTGAATTGATCCAGATCGTGGATCCAATCCATCACGTCGTTCACGCGATCAATCTTCTCCAATGTAATCATCTGAATGCGAAACGGTACGGACGGCAATAACCGAAGCTCATTCACATCGGTGGTCTTTTCCTCGGCGGGAAAATGATACTGCACCGTTCCTCCTGCTTCCAAAACATGCTCGGCGACTTCGCGATTCCAGTTATCCGGATTGATGGAGCGTTCGGATCGACCTCTTTCCTTGGGTTGTTCTTGTTCAGGAGAAGTGGGCTGCGGCTTCGATCGAGTGGCGAACCAGATCGCCACGGCGATGATGCTCAGTAACACAATGACGCCGGCGACGATTGCCCAGCGGTTTCGCGGATCGGCTCGTGTCGTTGCGATCGTCTCTTTGCTCTGAAGGCCGGGCAGCTTTACCGAGGCTGCATCCACCGGAACGCTATCTTTGTTGGATGGTTCGATCTCGATCAGGGCTTTCACCACATCATCCGCGCAACTCGGACGATCGCCGGGCAATTTCTCCAGTAGCCACATGATGAGATCGGCAAGTGCATCGGGGATTTCGGGGCGATGACGCTGGGGTAAGATCGGTGTGTGATTCGCCAGAGACATCAGAACGGCCATGACTTCCGTACCTTGAAACGGTCGTTGGCCGGTTGCGCTAAGATAGAGAACGCACCCCAAACTGAAGAGATCGGCAGCGGGGCCGACCGGCTGTCCGGAAGCCTGTTCGGGAGACATGAACGCCGGCGAACCGACGATCACGCCGCTGCCGGTGACATCCGCATCGCGGTTCGCCTGCCGGGCCAGGCCGAAATCCAAAATGATCGAGGCGCTGGTTAACCGTTTCGAGCCAGATATTCCCCGGCTTGATGTCGCGGTGAATCAACCCTTTGGCATGTGCGGCCGCTAATCCTTCGGCAACCTGTTTACCCATGGCAACGACTTCCGGAATCGGTAGTCGTTGCTCTCGTTTGAGCCGTGAATCGAGCGTTTCCCCGTGCAGAAGCGGCATGGTCAAATAAAGGACGCTGCGTTCCTCGCCGATCTGGTAGATCGACAAAATATGATCGTGCTTGAGCTTGGCAGCGGCCTCCGCTTCGCGGAGAAAGCGCTTGCGGGCAATGTCGCTGCGTGCCACGTCGGGACGCATCACCTTGAGCGCAATACGCCGTTTGAGGATGACGTCTTCGGCCTCGAAGACAATGCCCATACCGCCGATGCCGATGGGACGAAGCACGCTGTAGCCGCCCAGCCTGCCGAGTTCTCCTGAGTCTACGGGAGGAGCCAGGAATTCGGAAAAATCGATGGTCTCTCTCGAACCTTTGGCAGACCCCTCGACCGTGGCCGAATCGCTGACCGACGGTGGCTCGGGAACGGGAACATCGTTGGGAGTGCCGCACTGCGGACACCAAACGGAACTCCCTCCGAGAGGATCGCCAACGGACCATTCGTGCCTGCAGTAGGGACACGTGAGTTGAATCACCGGCGAGGCTCCGACGATAGGCGTCCCAACTTCATCTTACTCCTACTCATAATCATAATCCTACTCATAATCATAATCCTAATCCGACTGTGTCAGCGTTGGAGCAGGATTAAGAGTAAGAGTAAGACCAGGATTCAGATTCAGATTAAGAGTAGGAGTAGGTCGGGGATTTCTACAACCCGAAATCGGCCGGCAAATGTCTCCACACACTATGGATATGGTTCGCCGGATTGCCGGCGCTATCCGCCTGCATGTTCAGAAACTCAACCACAAACGATGGCCCCTGAACGCGGTAGGTATAGCCCTTGCCCGGTTCGGGATCACCCGTGTAAGCGAAATGGATCTTCTCGATCCCCGCATCTTTTGCCGCCTTGTATTCCAGCGCACCGATCGAATCGGGCATCCGGTCGGTATAGGCCTTGATCAATTTCAGCAGTGTTGCTTGCTGCGCTTCGGATAGTTTTGAGCCGGTAATGCCATCGGGTTTACCAACATTGGCGGCTTTCGTATTCTCCCCGATTTCCGGATAAGGTTTCATACCCAAATAAGCAGACTGCCTCTGGTTGGCATCGAATGATTTGATCAGCTCTCGTGGGAGATCTTCGATTTCCGGCAAGGTGCGTAAACCTTTCTTTGGGCCGTCTTTCACTTCCGCGGGGTTGGCTCCGAAGAAGAACGGGGTTACCAAGGCGACCTGACCCCGATCGATCGTAAAGTTGACCGAAAGGTGATGGCCTTCGATTCGCCAACCCCACTTGCCCGTCTTCGAAGGTTTCCCAAAGATGCTTACGAAATACCAATTGGGATTGCGGACCATTGCCCCATTCTTTTCCAGTTCCTTCAAAATCCCTTCCAGGCTCATGATCGTGACCGCCTGATTGTAGCCGGTCTTGCTCATGCCGGTGCGGAGCAGTTCGAGCGCCAGTTTCTTCTGATCGGCGCTGAGTTCGTCGAAGCGCAGACCTTTGCGCGTCGACATTTTCTGTTTGTCTTGCTGAGGCGTGAAGAACCAGCCGACGCGATGCGGATCATCGAAGCCAAACGGCGCCGATTTCTTTTGCTTTTCGTCGAGGCTGTTGACGAGGTTGTCGGCGGCGTCGGCCATCTGAGTAGCGACCGCGGCTTCCTCACGGGCGACGATGGCAATGCTTGCCAGACCGCCGACAGCCACCATCATGAGCAGGATGCGAAAGAGTTTCATGGGTATATCGAGGTTCAAAGTTCGAGGAGAACAACAAAACGCCTCCATTCATGTCGATGGGCTGCATGATTTGGAGAAGTAACTGGTTTACAGGATACGCCAGATAATGTGTGAGGTAAACCGTAAAACCGATTCTTTTCCGGTGGCTGAGCGCAAGCGACACCACCGGAATCTTGTTATTCGCACTTCAGGGTGGTAACTTGAAGTGAAATACCTCTTCATCATGATCCGAAGGAATCGAGTATGACAGTTCAAACCTTCCGAGATTTGCTGACAGCACACCGTTCCTCCCCTTCCGCGTAGTACTGTCGAGCGGCGAGAAATACGAAGTCAGGCATCCAGAAATGGCAATGCTTACACGATCCGACCTGTTAGTCGGGTTCGATGGTGATCCAGATGGAGTTCCGGCAAGATTTCGGATATGTTCATTGCTGCATGTGACGGCGGTGGAACCGATCGGGACAGGCACACCGGGGAATCTTACCCAACAATAGTGAGGTCATCGCGAGATGGCGATTTGTGTGAGGCAGGTTGGTCGATCGTGGCCGCGCCGGATTTCATGACAACAATCAATTTGCGGTCGCACAGGCAAATCTCATCTCCGTCTTTCAGACGAGTTGGCCCTTCGAGCCGCCGGCCATTGATCGTCGTGCCATTCTTCGATGCGATATCGTGAAGCTCGACCATCAGATTGCTGTGAACGACAATGGCACAGTGTCGGCGCGACACCGTTGCATCATCGATCACGACATCGTTATCGGGAAGCCGACCCACACTGTTAAGGCCGATTTTCAAATCGAGTTGACGACCCCGATCCAGCAACCAACAAGTCACAACTGGGGGAGCAAGTGGGTTCGAACCTGCGAAGGTACGTTCCTTGCCTTGCACTGGTGGAGAACTGCGAACATTTCCTGCAAAAGTGTGATAGCCGATCGCGGATTCAACGCGCAGCCCTTGCTCGACGAAAATCATCTCGTCGCGGCGCTGCTTCCAAGTGTATGCTCTGCAACCTTGGATCCACGGGGAAACCTTCATCGAATTGACACAATCGAGCCACTATTAAAATCTTTACTGCAATAGTGAACGATGTCAAGACAAATCTGAGTAAACTGGGCTATCTTTTTCAGATCGGTTCAAAAATCCTCAATGCTCAAATGAAATCGCGAGAACTTTGAATTTTGCGACACCTTTTGGCAAGACAACTTCCGCGATGTCTCCTTTTTTCTTGCCAAGAAGCCCCATCCCGATGGGGCTGGTCGTCAGAATCTTGTTCTGATCGGGGTTGTCCTCACCAGGCCCCACAAGTTCAAAGACCTCCTCCTCGTCGTATTGCATATCGAGAATACGGACCTTGCAGCCGAACACTACGGCGTCTTTGGGGAGGGAGTTGAGGTCGACGATCTCGGCATGGGAGAGTTTGTGGCGGAGCATGTCGACTTTCGCCTGAAGCATCCCCTGGTCTTCGCGCGCTGCGTGATACTCGGCGTTTTCGCTCAAGTCGCCCAGATCGCGGGCGGCCGCCACCCGCTTGGTCACCTCGATCATGGCAACGTCGAGTTGTGCAAGTTCGCCCTTCAATTTCTCATAACCTTCTCGCGTCATCGCAATTCGATTTTCTGACATCGCTTTCTCCACAAGACTCAAGAGGCCAGAAGCCAGAGGCCAGAAGCCACTTTCTTCTGGCCTCTGGCTTCTGTTTTCTGGCGCGCTTTTCAGGGGGTCCAATCCGTGGTTGAACTCACGGTGGAACAGAACTCTGCGAGCAATTTCGCAGCGTTATCTAAATCGTCGAGATGAATCACTTCAACAGGGCTGTGCATATAACGGTTTGGAATGCCGATCAATCCTGTCGCCACACCTTCGCGGGCGATTTGAATGGCATTCGCATCAGTGCCGGTAGCTCTGGGCGTGCCGCGGATTTGCACGGGAATCTCCGTCCGTTGGGCCGCTGCTTCCAGTTCCTCCAATACGCGCGGACTGATGTTGGCTCCGCGAAACAACACCGGGCCGGCACCGCACCGGGTATCGCCCAGTTGCTTCTTATCGTTGCCCGGTGTATCCGTGGCATGCGTCACATCAACAGCAATCCCAACCTGCGGGTTAATGCTATAGGCGCTCGTCGCCGCGCCGCGCAGCCCGATTTCCTCTTGAACGGTGGATACACAATAGATGGCGGCTTGTCGCGGACGATCCTTCAGGAGCCGGAGTGCCTCCATTACTACCCAGACGCCGACCTTATCGTCCATCGCCACGGAAGCAGCCAGATTATTTCGCAACGGATGATAGCCGAGGTTGATCGTCACGGGGTCGCCGTGCTTGACAAGTTCCGCGGCTTCATCGGCATTTTTCGCACCGATATCGACCCAAACATCCGTGAATTGGGGAACCTTGGTGCGCTCCTCTCGCCGTCAACAAGTGCGGTGCTTTCCGCGAGACAACGCCCTGGACGGGGCCCTGTCGAGCCCAGACCGTCAGATATTGACCCAGCAGAATCTGCATGTCCCAGCCGCCGATGGGTTGGACGTAGAGAAAGCCCTCGGCATCGATGTGCTGCACCATCAACCCGATCTGATCGCAGTGGCCCGCCAACATGATCTTGAGTGCACCCGGCGATTTTTCCTGGGGATAGAGCGCTGCGATGACGTTGCCATGCCGATCGGTGCGCACCTCATCGGCATACTCGGCAGCCCACTCGCGAACAACGTCCTGGATCGGTCGTTCAAACCCGGACGGGCTGGGAGTTTCGAGGAGTTGTTTCAGAAAATCGTGAGATCGCTGTTCCATCCGCGATACCAAATGAATAACGCCGAACCGCGACGAGGCAGTGATCGAGTGGGCATCTCAATCACCCGGCGCGTCGCGGCTGCAATAAGTACCGATATTTCGTATGCACGCCCAAAGGCGTTTCTACTTCATTCACTCTAGTATCGATCTTTCTTGCGCCTCTGACAAGAGGAATTTGCCTACCGGACAAACCAATGCTTGACTGCCACGTTCCGCGGGGTGAGAATACCCAATATGTTGCAGACAAACCTTTTTCAACATCCGATGCTTTCCCGGCGCACTGCCATTCAGGCCGGGGCGGTCGGGCTGCTCGGGCTGGGAACCAACCACCTCGACGAGTTGCGAGCGTTCGCGGCCGAGACCGGCTCGCCTGTCAAGGTCTCGAATCCCAAAGCCGTCATTTATATTTTCCTTTCCGGCGGGCTGGCCAGAACGATAGTTTCGACATGAAGCCCGACGCTCCCGAAAACATCCGCGGCGAGTTCAAACCGATCGCCACGCGCACGCGAGGAATCCAGATTTGCGAACACCTGCCCCATGCTGGCAGCTCAGCTGCGATAACATGGGCGCTGGTGCGGTCGCTGGCGCATCCCTACAGCATCCACTCCACCGGGCACATGTCATGCTCAGCGGGACGCACGGAGCCGCCAACCGGCTTCGCATGAGAGCCGGCCGAAGCCGAGCGACTTTGCCGTCGATCGCAGCGGTGGTCACCGGATTGTTCGCAGCCGCGCAACAACCTGCCGCCCGCCGTCGGTGTTGCCCGAAAAACTGGTTCACGTCACCGGACGCATGATTCCCGGCCAGTTTGCCGGCGAGATGGGTTCGCAGTTCGACCCTTGGTTCATCGAGGCGAGCAACTACCGCGACTCGAAGTACATTCACGGCGCATTCCCCGAGTACGGCTTTCAGCGTCAGGAAGGCAGGACCACTCCGCCCAACTACCGCTTCGAGGCACCTCGGCTCGAACTCTCTCACGACCTGCTCCCCGACCGGATCGAGTCGCGCAACAAGCTGCTTGTGTCCCTCGATCGTCAGCGCCATACTCTCGATCGTGCGGCATCGACCGGCAGCTTCGATCACTACCGCCAAACCGCGACTTCGATGTTGCTCGATGGCCGGGTACACCGGGCACTCGACGTTCACGCCGCACCCCAAGGGTACAAGAACGGTACGGGCGCAACTCGTTCGGCTGGTCGCTGTTGATGGCCCGGCAACTTATCGAGGCCGGGGTCCGCATGGTGCAGGTCAACCTGGGCAACAACGAATCCTGGGATACTCACGAAGCAGCGCCTTCCGCAATCTCAAGGATTTCCTGTTCCCTCCGACGGATCGGGCGGTTTCGCGCTGCTCGACGACCTGGACGAGCGTGGCATGCTCGATGACGTGCTGATCGTCATGGCGGGTGAATTTGGTCGTACCCCTCGCGTTTTCACCGACCAGGGTTCCAAGACAAAGACCCCCGGACGCGATCACTGGGGTGCGGTGCAGACCGTCTTCTTCGCGGGCGGCGGGGTCAAGGGCGGCACGGTGATCGGCTCGTCCGACAAGATCGGTGCCTATCCATCGACCGATCCGCAAAAGCCCGAAAACATGGCGGCAACCATCTATCAAGCACTTGGGCTACCTCAAACAATCTCCTGGAAAGATTCTCTCGCTCGTCCGCATTTCGTCTATCACGGCGATCCGATTCGCGGACTGCGATGAACGGACAGAAGCCTTGCCACAAACTACATTCCTTTGATACGGTTAGCAATTGCCTCGAATACTATGACTCTGTTCTGCCCAATACGATCCATACCTTAATGTGATTCTCATGCCCAAGAAAAAAGCATCTGGCAAGAAGACACGATCCAAGGCTTACCAAGTTTTTATCAGCCATGCCACGGCCGACAAATGGTTGGCAAAAGTGCTATGCGAGAAGATCGAAGCCACAGGAGCGATCACCTTCAGGGACGATCGTGATATTCAGGGCGGTGATGATATCCCAGATGAGATACGACGCCGGATCAAGCAGTCGAAGGAAATCGTAGTGCTGCTTACCCCGCAGTCGGTTGGTCGCCAGTGGGTGATCTTGGAAGTTGGGGCGGCATGGGAGTAAGCGTGTCCGAATCCTCTTTATAATGTACCATATCTCTGTTGATCCGATTCCGAATATGATCAAGAACAAGAAAGCCATCCCGTTAAACGATTTTGACCAATACACAAACGATTTAGCTGGGCGAGTCCGAGGTTATCATGGCAAAAATTAGCAAGACCTGCGATTTATTCATATCTCATGCGCTGGATGATACATCTTTGCGCGCCAGATCGCAAATACGTGCCGTGCAAACGGATTGGAGGCGATTACCGATGAGGAACTGCTGGCAAGCAAGGATCTTGGTGACGCATTGTGGGAAGCACTCGCAGAGAGTCGGGCTTTGCTGGTTGTGTTGTCGCGGCCGGGACTAACACCATCAATGGCAATCGAACTTGCCGCTGCCCGCACGTGGAACAAACCGATCTTCGGAGTGTTTCCGACCCCACTTTTGCTGACCTACCGCCAAGTCTATCGGGCATCCAGCTCTATACTTCAGGCCGTGTCGAAGATGTGATTCTGGCCATCAAATCGAGTGGCAAGGAACTGTCAGAGGACGACCGGTCTTTGCTGGCGACCTTGTACGCCCAAATAGGTGTCTCGGTGGATCAACTTGCTCTTGATCCAACACACCTTGGGGATATGGTAAATCGCTTTATTTCAGAAACTGGCAAAACCGTTTCCGGAGAACGCCTCCTCTCAGAGTTACTGCGAATGCGCAAGCAGGGCAAATTGCCGAAGGGCCGACCCGGCGATCGATCCAGGCCACATCGAGGCACTGCGTAGCGAGCCACATTTCACCGAAGCTGTGTCCCAAGAATTGAGCGAACCAATGCGAATGGAAAACAGTGCCGGAATACAGTTGCACGGGCGACTCGTGTTGTTTTACTTCTTCCGAACACTCGTCGCAATTCCTGTCTTCTTTTTTTCTCTCTGTCCGCAACTTGGACGTGCGCAAGGAACCCCAGCGGATTACCAGCGGGCTGAGCAGATTCAGCAAAGGTTTCGAGACAAGGTCTTTCGCACTTCGGTCGTTCCTCACTGGAGCAGCGATGGCAACCGCTTTTGGTATCGCGTCGATCTTCCCGATGGCGAACGGGAATTCATCGCCGTTGACGCGATCAAAGGAACACGTCAACTCGCCTTCGATCACGTGAAACTCGCTGATGCTCTCAGCAAGCTTCAAAAAAATGAGGTCTCGGCCAAGAAACTGCCCGTTGACCAGTTGACGATTGACCCCGCCGGGAAGTGGCTGAGACTGACTGCGTTTGGAAAGCGCCTTGAATGCCAATTGCCCAGCTATGAACTGCAACCAACCGACAAACAGGATCGATCCGAATCTTTGAAGTCGCTGCCTGCACTACGGCCAACCCAGCACGACGGCGAGCCGACTTCGCTTCGCATTGTCAACCAGCGAATACAAGCGATCGAATTGTTCTGGATCGATCGAGACGGACAGCGGCACAGTTATGGTTCGATACCTGCCGGCAAGGACAATACCATGCACACCTTCGCCGGTCATGTGTGGTTGGTTGTCGATTCGCAGAATCGGCCGATTGGCGTCTTTGAAGCCGTTGAAGGAGGCGCAGAAGCCATCCTTACCGCAGATTCAAAACTCTCGCCAAAGAAAGCGCCCTGGCAGGGGATTTTCGCCAATGTATCGCCCGACGGCAAATGGCTGGCTCGTTTCAAGGACCACAACCTGGTTCTGAAAGAAATATCTACGAGCAAAGAGCATGTGCTGACCAAGACCGGCTCCGAAGCCGACCGTTATGGCGGCATCGTTTACTGGTCCCCCGATAGCACTCGCCTTGTTGCCATGCAGACGACCAAGGCGGAAGAACGCAAGATCTACATGGTTGAGTCTTCGCCACGCGACCAGTTTCATCCCAAGTTGCACACGCTGAATTATGCAAAACCCGGTGACCCAATGCCGATTTCCAAGCCGCACCTCTTCGACGTCGCGGGTCTTCGGGAAATCCCAGTGTCGGATGACTTGTTCAAAAACCCGTGGAGTATTCAAGACCTGCACTGGGACAAAACGGGGAAAGAGTTTTCGTTTTTGTTCAATCAACGCGGCCATCAAGTATTGCGCCTGATCGGCATTGATGGAAAGACCGGCAGCATGCGCTCCATCATCGATGAATCGAGCAAGACGTTCGTTGACTATCACGGTAAGTTTTTTCTGAAAGAGATCGAATCGACCGGTGAACTGATCTGGATGTCGGAACGCACCGGCTGGAACCACTTGTATCTCATTGATCGACAGACCGGCAAAGTGAAGAACCCGATCACCAAGGGCGAGTGGGTCGTTCGCGGCGTGGATCGTGTCGATGCCGAAAAGCGACAAATCTGGTTCCGCGCCGGCGGCATCCATGCCGGGCAAGATCCGTATTACATTCACTATTGCCGCATCAACTTTGACGGAACCGGGCTGGTCAAGCTTACCGAAGGAGATGGCACGCACGCGATCGCGTTATTCTCCGGATAACCGGTTTTTTCTCGATACCTACTCCCGTGTCGATCTGCCCCCAGTCACCGAATTGCGCCGGAGCGACGATGGGAAATTGATGTGCAAGCTCGAAGCCGGCGACACATCCGCTCTTCAGAAAGCGGGCTGGCAGACTCCCGAGCGCTTCGTGGCCAAGGGACGCGACGGCGTGACCGACATCTATGGCGTCATCTATCGTCCAACGAACTTTCGATCCCGACAAGAAATATCCGGTCATCGAGGCCATTTACGCCGGCCCGCACGGCTCCTTTGTTCCCAAGGACTTTCGCAGCTTTTACTCACCCCAGCGAATTGCCGAACTGGGCTTCGTCGTCGTGCAGATCGATGGCATGGGAACCTCCAATCGTTCCAAGGCGTTTCACGATGTCTGCTGGAAAAACCTCGGCGATTCCGGATTTCCCGACCGGATCCTCTGGATCAAAGCAGCGGCCCGGAAGTATCCATACATGGACCTGGCGCGCGTGGGCATCTACGGCGGATCGGCAGGCGGCCAGAGCGCATTGCGGGCCTTGCTGGCCCACGGCGACTTCTACAAAGTCGGCGTCGCCGATTGCGGCTGCCACGACAACCGCATCGACAAGATCTGGTGGAACGAGCTCTGGATGGGCTAGCCCGATCGGTCCGCACTATCGCGGACCAGTCGAACGTAACCAACGCCCACAAATTGACCGGCAAGTTACTGTTGACCGTGGGCGAACTGGACAAAAACGTCGATCCCGCTTCGACAATGCAAGTGGTAAACGCGCTGATCAAGGCAGGCAAGGACTTCGACTTGCTGGTCGTCCCCGGTGCAGGGCACGGCGTGGGAGAGTCGCCCTATGGCAGCGCGCCGACGAATGGATTTCTTCGTGCGCCATTTGCTGGGCGTGAACCCACCCGATCGAAATCGGACCGGTCCAACGATGCTGAAATAGCCCTTCGATATACTCTCTCGCGACACCGTATTGGGTTTGGATCAATGCGACTCCGCGCTCTGCTGCGCGTCGCCGAGGAGGTCCAACACAAAGCTCAGTGGCCCGGCGTGGACCGACGTGAACCCATAAACAAAAGTTGAGAGCCGGGTCCACTGCAACGCTTCGTTCGGCACCTATCCCCAAGGTTGCGACCGGATCTGGTCTATTTCTCCACGCGCCAGCAAATTCCAAAGACGTAGTGCGTGGATCTCTGGGACCGCGCGCAATCTGCGAGGTGGAACAAGCTCTTGCTCATAATCCTGGTCGGCCCACTCCTCGAAAGTAACTTCGCGGAGACGATTGGCCGTAAGGACGTACATGGGTCCGTCATCATAGCCAAATCGCAACGAGGCATCTCCGTGCTCTGCATAGTCGCCGTCAGTCATCCCATCCAGCGTCTCGTGATACAGTTCCGCGATGGCTTGAGCCAGCTCGGCGTCTGAAGGACTGCGAACATCCTCGCCGTGCCGCCGCGTCAGGATGCACCATGGTTGGTTCATTGGGAGTGCCTAGCTCGCCGAACACCGAACTACCGGGCAGCAGACTGTCCGAGTCAGTCATGCACAAGCGGTTGCCGCTCCGGTTGACTCATTCGTTCGGTGAACTGTTTACATTAATTTGCGAAACTCGTCGATGGTCAGGCCCGCATCCTGGACAATCCCACCCATCGTGATGGCATTGACTGGGTTATGACGCGGAATGACCACTTTGCGCGTTCCGTCCGTCATCACGATATGCTTGCCCTGACGCAGGATCCTGAACCCGATCTTTTGCAAGGCACGAACAGCATCGAGGTGATTAATTCAGGGTAACTTGGGCATCGTTAGAATACTACCTCGATTTCGCGAACCTTGGCACCCTCTTTTGGCTCGATTTCTGCTTCGAGGTATTCATGGATAGCCGACGCGATGTTCGCCAAAGCTTCTTCCTCAGTTGCTCCTTGAGACCAACAGCCGGGCAGACTCGTGCACAAACGGCGAAGCCTTCGTCCGATGGGTACAGCGAAATCCTGAATTTCATGACTTATCTCTCCTTTGCATTACCCACGCGGGATTATCGAGAATGATCCAGGGTGCCACTTCCGGACAACTACAACAGGATTGTCGGGTAGAAAACTTGGTGTGTCAAGGCATTAGATGACGAGAACGAGTGGATAGTCATCGGGATCTTCTTCAGCCCGGTCCACGTGTCCCAGGTCGCCCTCGGCCTTTCGTACCCACTTGCGCGTGAGCGGCATCATATAGGGTCTTTCCCAAGGTCGTAATTTCGCGGAGGAACCAGTCGCCCTGGTCCAGGCGCCACTTCAGGTTGCGCGGCGTTCGGACTATCAGATCCAGCGGGAATGGCTCTTCGATGGCTGAGCTGATCTTCACGGCCTGATCCAACTCGCTGCGCCGGCATCACGACGAGCAAGTCCACATCGCTGTCTTCGTGCGGTGTTCCGCAAGCTCGCGAGCCGAACAGAATGATTTTTTCGGGGTGGAACTGCTTGGCGATCTGCCGGGCGTACCGGCGGATCACTCGCATCGGGATGTCGGCCCCTTGGCAGTAGCGCTTTATCGGCATGAGTATATCCTACCAGACGGAAACCAAAAATGGACCGCAAATGCGCCGAAGTCACCGATTGTAAGCGGCCCAGCCACAACGCCACCCTTCTGTCGCCGTTTGCGACGCAACCACCAGCGAAGCCGACAGCAGGCAGGGTGCGCTGAGTACGGCGACCCTGGGGTGTGTCCGGCGCACTCCTTCAGAGTGCCCAGACCAAAGACGCTTGGCGTCTTTGGTCTTTGCAACTACTGCGTCACCCGGTCACCTTCTGATTCTGGCTCCCGGCAATACCAGACTATTCAATCGATCCACTGGCTCTTTCGCGGCCCAGGCAATGCCGCGCAATAGCAACACGCGAAAAAGCGGATCGTCAAATGTCCACGTATAGTGACCAGGGATCGAGACAAAGACTCGCCCTTTACTGGGCTCCAGTGTCCAGAACAACGGCTGGGCTTGTCCATCCTCGACACCACTGGCCAGAAGGTTGATCTTCTTCGTGTCGCCCACCAGTTTCCAGTAACTCTCATCGTGAAAGTGAACCTTGTCGAAATTCCGAGCGATCGGATGCTTTTTGCCGCCCTCGAAACCCAGATCGAGAGGTCCATGTCGAAACTTCGAATCACCTCCCCGCCACGCCAATCCAATACGCTGTGCAAAGCCGGGTGCATCGGAGCCGCCATCGACGGCATAGTGGATGTAGACCAGACCGCCACCACGAGCGAGATAGGCATCAATATCTTTGGCACGATCGGTTGTCCATTTTCCTTGTTGGTAGAAGACCATTACATTAGCGGACTTCAAATCATCGGCACTCGGCCAGTCCATCGCAGTCGTGACCTTCATGTCGTCAGCCATCGCCAGCAACTTGGACCAGACTTTCAGCCACGCGGGATAATCGTGCTCGCCGGGGCCGTGATCCTTCTTGCCGGCGATCAGCACAACATGAATGGGCCGCGTTTTGGCAGGCGGATCCGGATGAACCTGCGAGAATTGCTTGGACTTCTTTCATCTCGCGTGCCGCAGGGGGTGGCGTGTCCTTGCCGTAATCGGGCATTTGCGGGGGTTCGCTCAACAGGAAGACCAACAAATCCCTCAGCTTTTCGGGGCCGAGTTTCTTGGCCAGATCATCCGGCATGATCGACTGAGAAGAAGTCTGTATCTTCTCGATTTCGCTTCGACCGATCGTCGTGATCTTACCCTCATTGTCGGCCACCAGAAGCTTGTCCCCCTGCTTGCGGACGGTGCCGGCCAGCAGCCTGCCATCGGCCAGCGAGATCACATGAGTGATGTAATCCGGATTTATGGCAAAGCTGGGTTCGACAATATCGCGCAATACCGAAGCATAATCGCGGTGCGGCAAGTTTGAAAGGTCGGGACCAATTTTTTCACCCTCGCCGGCGAAGGTATGGCATTTGAAACACGTAGCCGTTTCGCTGAAAAAAACTGCGCCGGCCACGCTCCCAATTGCCACCCTTGAGCTCGGGTATCACGCGCTCGACCACGGGCGAGTTATCGCGTTTCAAGGCCGCCCAGGGCAATAGAAGTCGATGAAGTTGCAAGGCGCGCGATCGACCATCTTCGCGAGTGCTGTAGGAGACCGACAATGCGGAAACAGCCTTGCCGGTCAGGCCGATTTCGAAGGGAATCGGTGTTTCCGCAATCGGCTTGACCACTACGCGAATGTTGCGCTGACCGTCTTGTCGATCGACATCGGCGATACTTTTCCAGAAGCTTTTACCTCAAAATCGACCGGTGCAGAAAAGTTCAGGGTAACTTCTTCGGCAGATGGTTCGTAATCGAGCTTCGATCCTGGCTGCGCCGCAGGGTCGCAACATACTTCCCAGGTTCAACTGGGTGCGAAGCGTAAGTTTGCCGGGCTGCTTGATCAGACTCCAAAACTCCTCATGCATCGCGCTCCCAGCGGTCAGTTGGCGGGCGACGCCAAGGTCGAGATGGGGTAGCCAGCCCGACCAGTGGGCTTCGCCAGTCTTGCTGAGCCAGGTTGCCTCAACGCCGTGCAAATCATAGCGCAGATCGGTTTCAGGAACTTGCGGTAATTCTTTTTTCTTGACGTCCGGTTTCAGGGGTCGGCCAAGGCCCGATAGGGTCAAGGCATAGTTCGATGCATCAGGATGCGGACCGGTCGAGAGAATCAAGTTTCTGCGATCGCTGGTGACGGCAACACTGTAAATCGGCAAGTCGTAACGCGGCGAGCGAAGTTGATCCTGGACGGCCTGGTAGCCCGGCCGTTGCACCTCAAAGCGATCGCCGGCAGAGACATATTTGCCGTATTCGATCGACAACTTGCCCACCTGGTCGGATTCCAGAGGTCGATCGAATGCAACTCGAACTTCGTGCGGACCATGCGCCCAGACCAGCACAGGTTGCGGAAGATTTTTGCCGGTATAAGCGATTTTGTAGAGCTTGCCTTTGCCATTGGGACCGCTGCCCCAGTCCGGCCCGCCTCCATGCACTGCGACAACCAGTTCACCTGCGGGTGAAACACAGGCATCGACACACAGTTTGTCCAATGAGGCCAGCAACTGGTTTTGAGCAACATAGCCGACCGGTGTCTTCACCAGTTTGGTGCGATAGAGCTTGCCGCGCGAGTAGCCGGTCACGAACACATCCGACTGCCACCAGCGTGGCCCGAAGCTGGGGCCGCCATTGACAGGCTCGTTAAAATTTAAACCACAAGTTGACTGGTGCTGCGGGCCATAGTCAAAAACGCTTGGCTCGTCGATCACGTTGGGCAGGTGCTTGGGATGTCGCGGCGGGAAACCGTAATGTCGGCCCTTTCTCGATTTGCAATAGTTCATCGAACGGATTGCCATTGGGCAGCCAGGTGGCCCCTTCCTGATCGGTGCAGAACAGATCCCCGACAGAGTTGAATCGCATACCCACCGGAAAGCGGATGCCGGTGCACACGATTTCCCGGCTCTTGAAATCAGGTGCGACGCGGAGGATCGTCCCGCGTTCGCTGTCGAGGCCGATACTGGGCTTTGCCGGAGTTGTCGAGCAAATAGCCATTGGTGTAGGATGCCGTGCCCAGGTCCGAAATAGACGCTGCCATCACGAGATCGAAGGCCACTCCCAGGGCATCGACGCCATGAGGGATTTCCTGCCAGCCTTCGGCAACGATGATTTCCTTGTCGGCCTTGCCGGCACCTTCAGTATCGACGATCAGCGAACACTTGCCCTTGGCCGCGACGAACACGCCATTGCCATGCTTGTAACCCGGCGGGGTCAAGGCCATGCCGATAGGGGCACGCAGTTTCCCCTTGTTCTCCCAGAAAAGCTCGACCTTGTCTTCCAGTCCATCTCCATCACTATCGGAAAGAAGATAAATATTCCCATCGTAACCCAGTGCCACCAGTTTGCCGTCCGGACGATACTGAAGGTTGTTGATGTTCGGCAGATCGACCGGCAACTCGCGGACGGTGAAGCCCGGCACAAACATTTGCACTGGCGGAACGTGAGCGGCCCTCACCAGTGGTTTGCCGCCGGTAGAAGTCGCTGGTATGGCGACTTTTCGAGTCTCGCCGTATTTGCTGATGAGGTACTTGTCCACCTGCTCGCGCTCGGCATCGGTCAAGATGCGATCGTAGATCAGCACTTCCGAGATATCGCCATCGAGGAATCCTCTGATGTCGGCCGGTCCGCCATTGTTGTAAAAGCGGGCCCCGACCGTGATTTGGTCCATTTTCAGCGTCGATTCACCCCGATTTCGCCGGCCTGAGACTTTGCCGTTGATTCGCAACGCAGTTCCGTTGTTGCCGATGGTCGAAGTAATACATAACCGTTGTAAGTTGCCAAAGTCGGCAGCCTCGCGGAGCAAATTGACAGCTCCGCCAAAGCCGACACCCTCGACATTGACCGACTGAAACCGGGAGGAATTCCCTGGGCCTTGATCGATGGTCAAGCCGCTGACATAGTCGTTTTTGCCTGTTTGATTGAGTGCCAGAAAAGCCCTGAACTCACCGGCATTTGCGAAGGGTAGGGCCACCACGAAGATGGTGATGTCCTTGTAGGAACGGTCCAGGCCCGACAGGGACAGGAAGCGGCGTTCTCCATCAAAACGCATGGCGGCGTAGCCGGTTTCCGTGTAGAAGGACGGACGAGATACTTCGATCTTCTGTACCAGATGCCGACGATTACCGGAGCCGTCCAGCCAAAGCCCGACCGGGGTTCCGCTGAGAATCTCTGGTTGTTTGGCGCTTTGCCGCGCTGCATTTTGTCGGCTCGCATCGAGCCAGATGTCCAGTCCTTTATGGACAGACAAATTGGGATCGGCCCATTGCTCGGCCGCTGATAGAGACGAAGCATGGATCGTCACCAAGACACCGAGAGTAAAGACGTTTCGCATGATGCCGGTGCACATGGCTTTTACCTTTGTTCGATCTTGCGGAAACGAGCCGATTACCGCACCCTAGAATGGAATCTGCGCTTCTTCGTCTTCAGCGCTGTGCATGTACTCTTCGCTGGACGGCGTTTGCTCTTCCATTCTTGCGCAATTGTTCGATGGTCTCTTCAAGGGAGTTGTCCAGGCAGCGGACGCCGATGACCAACTCGGCCAGCCCTGCGAACGGAATTCCTTCGCTCTGCTCCACCCAGCGTGCCAATTCCACCGCTGAAATGTCCGGCACTTTGCGCAGGAAGTAGGTTTCTCGCATTCCGGCGTCCGGGGCGTCGATCCGCAAAATGCGATCGAAGCGCCGGGGCCGGGAGGTGATGCGGCGATCGAGCTTTTCCGGGTAGTTTGTGCAGGCCAGGTTGATCGCTCGATCGACCTGGTGGTTCCCGTCCAGCCACTGTAGAAGTTCGGAATCGCCGTAATGCCGGATGATGGTATCGATATCCTCAAAGATACAGACGATCGGCCGGCCAGGCTCCACTTGCCGGAACTTTTCCATGCACTGGGTAAAGGCACTGGGGTATTGACAGAAAAACGCGACGTAGCCCTGATTCACAATGCCGCTGATGATCTGGTGGATCAGCGAGGACTTGCCGCAGCCCTGCTTGCCCCAAAAAAGATAGCCGCGCCGATGGAGAAAGCCGTAACGGGCAAACAGTTCGCCTTTGGTCCAAAACCGGTCGATCTCTTCGAGAACCTTCGACGAAAGGCTGCCGGGGAAATCGATCAGGTCATCGGTCTTCAAATCCCGGATTTGAAAAATGGCGTTACCGGAGTTGTCCACCATGCACGAGTAAGCACCCGCAGGTAATTCTTCCGTGGTCCGGCCACACATCTGATAGGTGCCCGCACCGGTAATCGCCCATTGGAAGCCGAACTCATTTTGTACGGGCAGCCGACGAACCATGGTGACTCTCCAAGCGGAATGGGTGGATGTTGGTGAATAGGTCATAACACGAGATGGACAGGATTGCAGCGTCGGTAGGAGAGGATTTCATGTTGTTATTTTCCCGTTTCCCTTCTCCGGCACGGTAATTTGTCGATCTTTGCGCATCCTTCGGGCAATATCGCCTCGTCGATGATGAAGTTGGGGAATCCATCCTTGATCGGAAATTGTACCCGACAACCTGCGCACAATAAACGGACATCCTCTTCGAGAACAAGGTTCGTTTCTCGTTTCGGATCGATCGGGCATCGCAATATCTGCAAAAATTGAGCATCGAGCATGGGAGCAGTTTTTCACATCGATGAATTCAAAAGTCAACTGCTCAACGTTTTATCGAGATTCGCATCGGGAACAATGTCGAAGACCAATGACTCACGCTCCGTTTGCGGATCGTGAAGCGTACAATGGCTGCGATAGCCTGTTTCCCGTTCAAGATTATTCCATTGCGAAAAGGAATCCGTTATGACCCAGTCCCGAGTCGAATCCGGGGAGTGCCTCAGCGATTTCTCCCGATGAAGTGAATCGACTCTGGCAACACGGTCTGCACGAAGAACGGCTCTTCCACGATCGGCTCAACTACTTTTCCATCCTCGAAATGGGCCTGCTGTCGATCGGCGGCATTATGTATAACAAGGAGCCTGCACTCTGGTTTTTTCCTGCCGTTTACGCTCATAGCCCTGGTTTTTACCCTTCTGTGGATGGTAATCCAGGCCCGGCACTGGTCCTACTGCGAACACGTCACGGAACGCAACAAACGGCACGTGCCGGAGTTCAAGGCAACCATCGATGAGTTTTCCGAGGGGAAGTGGTCGAGGAGCCATTCTGTTTCCAAAGTTCTGGCACTGTCGGTTCCGGCCCTGTTTGCTTGTACCTGGATCGTCTTCTTCATCTGGCTATTGGTCCGGCCTGGGACCGTTGAACCGTCGGAAACCATCATCAGTTTAGATCGCGTGCTCCTCGCAGCACTTGTGGTCGAGGGCTGTTGGTTGTGGATCAGGGTCCGAAAAATGGAGCGTCACTTGTCGGGCAAAATCAAAGTTGCTGCGCTCGAGCAACAGGGACGCCGGGTGGATTCAACGAGCGAACCAAAAGTGAATGATGGTCCGTAGGATGCGCGAACTCACGGCAGGAGCCGGTGAGTTCGCATCTTCAAGGCACCTGGGTCATTTCTTTTTGCCGGCCTCAGCTTTCTTGTCGGTCTTCTTGTCCTTCTTCGGCTTTTTGGTTTCTTTTTTCGCCGCGTTATTACCCTTCGCCATAACAAAAGCTCCTTGTGTCAGTGATGAAAAGCCTCCGTGAGGCCGGCGTGTCCCGCCGCATTCTTCTCAAGATATGAAACTTCACAAAGATGCCAAACCTTCGATTCCGTCGTTATGAGCGTTGGCAAACTCCAATTCCCTTAGCTGGTGGCTCCTTACCGTGAAATCATTGAAACCGCCGGACGCCATATGGTGTCGGATCGACATGAGGCTTCTCACCGTTGAGCAGTTCGGCGACCAGCTTTCCGGTTCCCGTCGCCATCGACAACCCCAGCATGCTGTGTCCTGCCGCGATCACCACATTGCTCATGAGAGGACTGCGATCGATGATCGGCATGCTGTCGTAGGTCATAGGTCGCCAGCCGAACCATTCCTCCTGAACGGGTTCACAATAAGGCTCCTGCAAATAAAGGCTGGCCCCGTCTCGAAGCAACTGGAGCCTTTTGGGATTGAGTGTTGTGTCGTAACCGGCAAATTCCATGGTCGAACCGATCCGATAGCCCGTCTGCATCGGCGTGACGGCGACCCGGTGTTCCGGGAAAATCGTGGGAATGACGGGGCATTTTGCCGGGCGAGGCATGGTGATGGAGTACCCCTTACCGGGCTGGATCGGGATCCGACAGCCCAGTTCTCCGGCGAAGAGCGGCGTCAACTGCGCCGGTTGCTATGACGATAGCATCTGCCGTTACTGACGTCCCATCCTCGAACGCGACGCCATGTGCGAACCCTTCGCTGCGCACCAACTTGCGGACCGGAGAATGTTCACGAATCTGAACTCCTTCGCGTTCCAGGAGCATCCGCCAGGAAGACATCAGTTTATCGGGGCGAAGGTGGCCGTCATGTTCGTAGAGCCAGCCTCCGGCCAGTCCTGGTTTGAGTGCCGGTTCCAACCGGTTGACCGCATCCGCATCATACCGCTCGGCCGGGCAATTGAAAGATTCCCGCAATAGCTGATCGGTTGCGGCGTATGCTTCCATCTCCTTCGGAGATCGAAAGGCAAAGAGCAAGCCTTGCATCTCCCATTCGCATTCCAGTTTTTCCTCCGGAATCAACCGGCGGTAGAGTGACAGCGATGAATCGAGTAGAGCCTGGATGGCATGGCCGGCAGAGAGCATGTCAGTGCGATTGCAGCGGCGGGTGAAATTCCACAGCCATCGAAACAGGCTGAAATCGAGACGGGGCTTGATACGGAATGCCGAATTCCTGGCGAACATCGATTTGAGCGTTCTCCAGACCACGCCAGGCTCCGCCAACGGCAATACGTGGCTTGGGCAGACAAAGCCGCAGTTGGCATGCGAAGCTCCCATGCCAAACCGGTTGCGTTCGGCGATGGCGACGTTCCAGCCGGAGCGAAGCAGATAATAGGCACAGGCGGTTCCAATCACGCCGCCGCCCACGACGACAACGCGCCGGCCGATCATGCTCGAATTCCATTCCGAAAAGGGTCGTCGGGATGCAAAATCAGTCTCGATTCTGCGGTAACGTAGGCAGTGCCGCGAATGCTGGGATAAATCCGGCCTTCAACGATTTCCACCCAGCCCTCGAAAACACTGCCGACAATACTCTCCTGTCGCCAGACTTCGCGGGGCTGCAACTTGCCGTCGGCAACCAGACAGGCCAGCTTGGCGCTGGTTCCGGTGCCGCAGGGAGAACGATCGTACGCCTTGCCCGGACACAGTACAAAGTTTCGACTATCGGCGGTCGGGGATGGGCCAAAGAGTTCGATATGGTCGATCTCTCCGCCGGCATCTCCGGTAATCCCTTGACGGGTTAATGCTTGCCGGATGCGCCAGGTCACGTCCGTGAGATGTTCGACATTGTCGAGTTCGAGAACTTCCTGATGATCGTGGACGAGGAAGAACCAGTTCCCTCCCCAGGCGACATCGCCGGTCACTTTGCCCAAGCCGTCAACATCGATCGATACATCTTTGCGTGAGCGAAAACTGGGCACGTTCCTTACCGTCACCGCTCCCGATTCTTCGAGTGTCGCGGAGATGATCCCGACCGGCGTTTCGATGCGATGGCAGCCGGGTGAGAGTTTGCCCACATAGGCCAGCGTCGCCATCAGGCCGATCGTTCCATGTCCGCACATGCCAATGTAGCCGACGTTGTTGAAGAAGATAACCCCCAGTGCGCAAGAGGAATCTTCAGGCTCGCACAGGAGCGCGCCGACCAGTACCTCGGAGCCTCTTGGCTCATTGATGACGGCGGAGCGAAAAGAGTCGTGATGCGACGCGAGCAGAGCACGTTTGCCAACGATCGACTTCACGGGCAGTTCGGGTCCACCGGCAATGACCACTCGTGTCGGCTCGCCGCCGGTATGAGAATCGACGACGTGGATACTGTGCGATTCCGCTGCGCTCATCGCCCTTTCCCCGGTCGAGTGGCGATGCCTTGACGGATGAGATTGACGATCATCTCTCGTTCCTGGCCTTCAATGGACAATCGGGGTGCGCGAGTGGTCTCGGAACCGAAGCCGCGCTCCGCCATCGCCAGTTTGATATATTGCACCAGTTTCGGATGGGTGTCGAGGTGAAGCAGAGGGGTATACCAGCGATAGATTTCTCTTGCTTCGGACCACTTGCCCGCCATTGCCAGATCCCAGAGCAGCCTGTTCTCATCCGGGAAAGCGTTGACCAGACCCGACACCCAGCCGATAGCGCCGAGCGCGATGCTTTCCAGAACGAGATCATCCACACCGCAGAAAAGAGCGAAGCGATCGCCATGAAGGTTGATGATGTCGGTAATACGTCGCGGATTTTCGGAAGACTCCTTGATCGCGACAATCGTCGATTCCGAAGCGAGTTCGCCGAACATCGGCGGCGTGATGTCCACGCCATAGGAGGGCGGGTTGTTGTAGAGCATGATGGGCAGATTGCTCGCACGCGCAACGGCGCGGAAATGGGCGATGGTTTCGCGCGGATCGGATTTGTAGACCATGCCCGGCAAAACCATCAAGCCGTCGACGCCGATTTTGTGCGCATCGACCGCGAACTTGCAGGCAAGTGAAGTAGTGCATTCGGCAACTCCCGCGAGCACTGGGATGCGCCCGGCAACATACTCGACACCGGCCTTGAGGATGTTTCGTTTTTCTGCCGCATCCAGGGAACAATTCTCGCCCACGGTTCCGAGAAGAATCAAACCCTCGATACCGCTTTGAATGAGCCGGCCCAGATGGTCCAGTGTCGCGCGAAGATCTATGTCTTGATTCGCCGAAAAAGCCGTTGTGGCAGCAGGAAAGACACCTTTCCAGGTAGTTCGCATGGCAGGATGCTCCAAAGATCTCAATGGCAGGAAAGCTGGCTGGTCAGGAACTATCATACAAGGTGAGAGAACATCGCGAGTTTTGATTTGTCCCAGGTATCCTTCAAACTTAAAAAACCGCGTCCAGGAATGAACTCCGCAAATGGGATCGTGCCTCGCTATCGCCCACCGCACCATGCATGGGGATCTTGCGTGGCAATCGCCGCCGACATACTATAGGTATTGGTTGATGCCCTTCAACATAAGGTGATACGATGGATCAACTAGACCGTTATCGTCAGGTTGTTCGCCGGCTGATCGAGGAGTACGCCGGATACAAACCGGCCTATGGCGACATTCGGACGGAAGCCGTCGTCGATCGCGAGCACGATCACTATGAGGTCATTCAAGTCGGCTGGAATAACGGTCAACGCGTTCACGGCTCAATTATCCATATCGATATCCGCGATGGGAAAGTATGGATTGAGCACAACGGCACCGATGCTCGGATCGGTGAAGAGTTGACCGCGGCCGGCATCGCCAGAAATGACATCGTGTTGGGATTTCACCCCCTCGAAGTGCGACCGCTTACAAAGTTTGGCACTGGTTGAGAGTCCTGCGACTTCTGTTTGTTAAGAATATATCAGTCAAGGAGGGAATGATGAAAACGCAAATGCTGGCGGTCTTTAAGCATCGAATTGAACTCTTTGCGCCCCACTATAAATGTTGAACCGATCTTCTCGGACAAATCCAAGTAGAGTAATTCCAAATCGCTTCGCAAGATCGACCGCCAAGCTGGAAGGTGCGCCCACGGCGATCATGATCGGGATGCCGGCGCTGTGCGTCTTCTGCATCAACTCGAAACTCGCTCGCCCGCTCACGCAGATGATGCGATCGGATAAAGGCATTCGCCCCGCCAGGAATTCCGCCCCGATGACTTTATCTACGGCGTTATGCCTGCCGACATCTTCGTGCAGGATCGAGAGTTGACACTCCACATCGAAGACGCCGGCAGCATGCAACCCGCCCGTTCTATCAAACGTGGTTTGGGCCTGGCGTAATCGGTGGGGAATCTCGTGAACCCGATGCGCTGAAATCGTCGGCCAGTCGGGTCGAATCGCGGATCGACTCATCGATTCAAGAGCATCCAGAGATGTCTTTCCACAAACTCCGCAACTCGATGTTGCAACAAAAAGACGCTGGAGTCGGTTCAGATCGACCTCAAGATCGGGGCGCAACTCCACACGGATGATGTTGAGCGAACCACCTTTTCCAAGCTCGGAGCCGCACGATTGAACGTCGATCAATTCGTCGCGCTCGGAAAGGATTCCCTCGGCATACAGAAAGCCAACCGCCAATTCGGAATCAGCGCCGGGAGTCCTCATAGTGATGTAAATGTTCTGGGTAACTCGCGCCTGGACTGGACCGTAGACGAGACGAATTTCCAGAGGCTCCTCGATTGCAACCCAATCGGGCTGCTCGACGAATTCGTTGCCATGAACCGCTTGAATTCCGACTTGCGCGGCAGTTGATTCTCTTGAAGCGCAAGGAGGGAAGAGAGGAACGCGCCCGGGAGGTTCGGCGAATTCTGCACAAAGCCTCCTCTCTGCGCTACCGAGAACAGATCCGCGAGCCTTTGCGCTCTGACTGGTACCCACAAGCGGAAAGGAAAACGAGCAAGCACTAATTCCCTCTCCCATGTACTCAGGGGAGAGGGTTAGGGTGAGGGGTAGAGCCTTCAGCCGTCTAGGACGCGCCTTTCATGGTGGAAGGCTTTCCCCTCACCCTAACCCTCTCCCCTGAGTACAGGGTAGAGGGAATTAATGCTTGCTGTCTCTCCGTTCGCTTTTGCGCAATAATCAGCCGTTGTTTGGGCAAATGGGCCGGTCGACCGCATCCGAACCCTTACTTAAGGCCCCGCTTTTCCCTTTTCCAATTCTTTCAATAGCTCTGCAATGTCGGCGTTTTCAGGCAGTAATTGTGCTGCTTCCTTTTCAACCTTCTTCGCCTCATCGCGTTTTCCATCGGCCAGCAACGACACAGCCAGCCAGTGCAACATCAGCCCGTCTTTCCGTTGACTCAACTCAACTGCTTTGAGAAGGTCTTCGGTTGCATTCTTGTGCCCGGCCTCGTAACGAATTCGCCCGCGTGCATAGAAGCCGGTCGAATCCTTGGGGTTGAGCTGGATCGCCTTCTCCGCTTCGGGCAAAGCGCGTCGAAGCTTCCCGTCCTCGATCGCCAGTAGCGCGTGCAGAGCATGAACCTCGCTCATACCCAGGTCGGCGCGATCCGATCGAGCAACGGTCGAATTTCATCCGAAGATCGAGACTGCTTCTGCAGCAGTTCCGCGCACAACAAGATTTCGATCGCCTTTGGATTTTTCTTGCCCGGGTCGCTTTGCGTCATCGTTTTCAACCGCTCCCTGACGGCCTCCACGTCGAAAGGAGCCGATTCATCGATTCCCTTGAATCGCCCGGCGAATTCGAGGGCTTTGGACAGGTTGCCCTGATGCAACTCGGCATCGACCGCAGACTCCAAGAATAGTAGATCCTGATCGTCCTTGACGACCTTTTCCAGGTGAGGCAAGGCACTTTCCCATTCGCCCTGCTTCGCCAGGCTGATTCCCAGAATGCGTGCAACCGGCGACGATGGGTTCTCAGGAGCAATTCGAGTTGCCAGATCGAAGGCTTGTTGAAATCGATCCAGAACCAGATAAGCGTCGGCGGCCTGAATCACCCAATCCGCATCGTCGCCGGCGATGTTGACAAGTTCTTGCAGGTTCTTGATCGCTTCCGGTTTCGTTTCCTCGTTTTCGCTCAAAAGTTCAATCAACGCAATCAACGGCTCCGGAGCGCGACCATCAATGGAATGGGCTGCGCGATAGGCGGCGATCGCATCTTCCGTCTTTTCCAATGACTGAAGTATTTCTCCCTGAAGCAGCCTATGTGCGACCGTTTCGATCGAAAGTGGATTCAGCTTTTCCGCCTCGGCAAAGCCGGCGAGTGCTTCCTTGAAATCCTCCTGGGCGAGATAAACGGTGGCCAGCAAAAGATGGACCTCTGCTCGGTTTTCATTGCTACCGATTTTGGTTAACGGTTTGAGCCGTTTCAAGGCCTTATCGTATTGTTGCGTTTGAATGAGTTTTTTGATGAGTTCCATTGCGAAGCGTTTTTCGTTCGGAAATTGCTTCATTAACTTCTCGTAGGCCGGTTCAATGGCATCACCCTCGGCGGTCTGCGCCGCAATCACCTGAAAGCCCCGATCGTCGGGATAGTAAAAGAGTGCCTGTTTGACGACTCGGCCGGCCTTTGTGTTCTTGCCGGTGTTTTGATACAGTTTTGCCAAAGTTGTCAGTGTGGTGCGATCGCCGGGAATGAGGCTTCGGATCAGTTCCAGAAACTCGATGTCGTCGCCGATTTCTTCGGGATTCTGTACGGGCCGGAGGTTTATGGCGCTGCGATAATCGCGCTGCACCTTCTCCTGAAAACTGCGAAATGCTTCCAGCTCCGCCGGCTCGACGCGCGTGGAATCGATGCGTGTGGAAAACTCGATCGTCCACTCTCGGCCCTGGTCATCGGCTTTCACCTTGCGCTCGAAGACGCCCCACTTGGAGATGTGTTTTTCCGGGCCGGGCGGGTCGAACAGTCGATAACCCAGAGGGGCCGTCAACTGGTAACGATGGACCGATTCGAAGGGGCGATCGAGTTCCATGGGCAAGGTTCGATCCCAGTCGACCGATGTGCTCAGGAAGTTCGCCCATACCAGGTTATCGCTCACCGTCCCTTCCATGTCGGGTTTGCCGTGCAAATGGTCGGGGATGAAGAAGCTTACGCGGGCCGTGACGGGGCCTCCGAGTTGTCGCAGTTTCACTTCGTCGATCTCGACTCGCTTGATCCTGGCGCGGCTATTGAATTCCTGCAAATCCGAAGCGATCGACCTGCGCCGTTCGCCGCTGGGCTCGTCGATCCAGTCATCTCGGCGATGAAGCCCGGCATCGCCTGTGTACGTTGAGATGCGCACGATGTTGGACGAACCGTCCGGCGAAAAACTGATGTGCGTCGTCACATCGGTTTTATTCTCCGCACCGGTCATCTTGGGCGTCCTTTTCAATTGGACGGACTGAGCATCCACAACGTAGGTAACGCGGTCCCGGTCGGAGTACGGAAGGAAATCCCAGCCCGCAAAATTCGAGGTCGTATCGACCCAGTGGTCCTTTCCGGCGATCGTCGCCACCATAATCGCATGGCTCGCGGCCGGCAAGGGCAAGGCCTCGATGATCTGTCCATCGCCGCGAGGGCTTAATGAGGCAACCGCGGCCGGGATGCCTGCTTCCTTGAACAGCACCGTGAGGAACTGCGCCCCATCTTTGCAATCGCCATAACGATTCGCAAGAACGACGGCGGGTGAGTGCGGTGTGTAATCGTGCTTCTCGCCCGTAGAGATGTAGCGGATATTTCGTCGAAACCAGTAGGTCAACGCAGCTGCTTTTTCTTCCGGCGTCTTACAGTTTTTGGTTGCGTCGGCGACGATCTTCTTCACATCCGCCGTGCATTCCCAACAGTGGGCGTGGGCCTTGCGCATCCAATCCCCCACCTCGTCCCAGGTGGCGAACGTGGCAAAAGCAACGCCGGGCCGCAGTTCTTCCTTGTTGGGCATGTGGTCTTCCTTGGGCAACGGCCGACGTTCTTTCATGGTCCAGGTGTTGAGGATCTTCCCGTCTTTGGCAGTGATGACCGGTTCGGTCTTACGATCTGCGAACAGGTGCGGGTTGATCGGCGCATAACGAAGCGTCTTCTTCTGCGGTGTCAGGATGCGAAGTTCATCGTGATAGACCGGATACCTTTCATCGCCAAACTGATAGCGCGAAAAAAACTGGCCGCCGTATTCAGGATTCTTACCCCGCACACTCCAGAGAATGTCGAGCACATCACCAACTTCGAGCGTCGGGAACGAGATAATCAGTTGTTTGGAGAGGTCGTAAACAAAAAAATCAGTCTGCGTATCGCGGATTTGAACACTCTTGGCTTCGACCGGCACAATTCTGCCATCGGGTTTGTGAATTTGCGCCTCGTGGAGGGTCAACTTTTCATAAGCAGGATTGAACACCATATTCCGATGTTCGCCCAGTTGCTCCACGGCTTTTCGACTATTCAGGCGGATCACTTCGTGAGTGATGGTTTCGACGGTGCCGTCCGCTTCGAGAATGAAGGTAGTCTCAGCGCGGAGATAACAGGCAGGGGCATCGTTGAGAAAATCGGCAGGAACCTGTTTCCAGGCACTGGGATCGTAGTGATAGAGGTTCGGATCGTTGGAAGGGCCGCGCAGCTACCGGCCAATCCTTGGCCAGGCCGACAGTGGACCAAAAGGTGGCGAGTAACATTACAATCCATCGCATGAAGATCTCCCTGAGAATGAAACATTGCCGAATGAATACGAACCAATACGGCGACAGAATTGCCTTCAAGTCTTGTGTACTTTGGAGTCGGCATGAGAGTTTGTCGGCGCATCGGCTTCCATGACTACCGTCGCATCCGAATCGATCATCTGCCCGGTGATCGTCTTCGCACGCGTCTTTGCCGCTGCCGCCTCGACCCAACGACTCGTGCTCATCAGGTTCCCCCACGGCTCCCAACCCTCGACGTTCATGCATATTGCTCGCACTCCCGCCATGAGCGGCATCGCCAGGAACAAACCGGGCACTCCCCAGATCAGATCCCAGAACAGACAGGAGGCCAACACCGTGGTGGCATTCATATCCATGCTGCGTCCCATGACGACGGGAATGATGATATAACCTTCAAACGTCACCACAACGGTATAGAGAACGACGATTGCCAGGGCATGCCAGCCGGAACAGTTGATGACCGCATCCAGCACCGGTGGGACTCCCGCAAGAATGGTACCCAGATAGGGAACATAGCATAGAACCGCCGTTATGAGCGCCCACGTCCAGGGCTGACTAAGGCCCAGCAACTGGTAGACAAGACCCAGAAATAAACCGAGGCCGCAATTCACGATGGTCCGCCAGACCAGATAGGCATTTACGGCTTCGGCCATTTGCGCCAAAGCGCCCGTCACGTGACTTTGCGTCACGGCACCGGCACCAAAGATTTCCTTGATCCGCTTGGCCAGCATTTCGCCTTCGAGCAAGAGGAATAGCAAGATAAAGAGGATCAACACGCTCTGCCATAGCCATAGGAAGCCGAGTTTGCCCAGGCTGATCAATTCCTGGGTGATGAATTCACCCTGGAGGGTCTTTTTGATATAGGCGAAAATCGCCGATCGATCGGGGTCTTTGGGGAGAACCTCTTCGATCGATCCCAGCGACATCGATTCGACCGAATTGCGAATCCTCAGATAGAGTGCCTTTTGTTGCTCGGCATCATTGGGATTGGGCATGTCCTGCAATAATCGGGGCACTGCTGCGGAGATGCCGATAAAGACCACCAGATTCACCACGATCAACCCGGTGATGACCGTGAAGCAGGAAGCAACCCACGACAGGCGACAGCGCCTCGTCAGCCAACTGGCGGCGGGCCAGAGGATCACGGCAAGGATAGCGGCGATGACGATCGGAATGAAGACCGATTTGCCGAAAAACAACGCGAGGCTCACCCCGAACAGGGCCAGGATGTTCAGCCCGATTCGGGTGGCGTGGGTGAGGTTCAGGTTCATGAGTTTACGGTCTCGGATACGCCTCGGTCGTTGTCGTGGTCAGGCATTGTCGATGGACCGGGCCGCAGAGCGGCCTTTAGGACGGTCCATGAACGGCGGACATTGGCTCCACTGCTATTGTCGCTGCGCGAAGCGTATTATGCAACAACATCGTTATAGTCATGGGACCGACACCGCCGGGAACCGGAGATAAAGCCCCCGCAACTTCGGCGACTTGCTCGTCGACATCTCCAACAGTTTTACCATCAATTATGTTGATGCCTACATCAATCACTGCCGCGCCGGGCTTTACCATTTCGCGGGTCACAAACCGCGCCACGCCGGCAGCGGCGATCAAGATATCTCCTTGCCGGGTAATGCTCGGTAGATCGCATGTGCCCCGATGCACAACGCTGACGGTAGCATCGCCCGCTACCGGATTCGTCAAAGAAGGTTTCTGAAGCATCATGAGCGCAACCGGCTTACCGACAATATTACTTCGGCCGATCACGACAACGTGCTTACCGGCAGGGGAAATGTCGTTTCGCACCAGAAGTTGTTGGATCCCAAAGGGCGTGCACGGAAGAAAACGCGGATGTCCTGCGGTCAATAGCCCGACATTTTCGGGATGAAAGGCGTCCACATCCTTGAGCGGGCTGATCGCGCAAATGATACTTGCTTCGTCGATCTGTTTGGGAAGCGGTAGCTGAACCAGGATACCGTTGACCGCCGGATCGCGGTTAAGTTGGGCGATCAGATCGAGCAATTCCCGTTGACTGGTTTTCTCGGGCAGGGAGTGGTGGAAACTGAGCATGCCCAGCGCTTCGCAAGCTTTGCGTTTATTTCGGACGTAGCGTTCGCTGGCTTGATTGGTACCGACCAAAACCGTAGCGAGACCGGGAGGCCGATGGCCTGCTGCGAGATGTGCTTTCACCCTTTCGGCGATTTCAGCCCGGAGGGTTTTGGCGAGAGCTTCACCATCGAGTTTCTTCATTGTCTCCCCCGGGGAGTTCGACGGTTTTGTAGTAGACGATCTACACCAAAGTGAGGAGTACAGCTAAAGGTACGCTTGAAACCATCACCTTGCACCGCAAATTCGAATTCAAAACGGCAGAATGCGCGGCAGAATCTCTCCCGCCTTTCCATACAGACCGATGTCTGCCAGACTGCTCGCTTCGGTGCGAGTCAGGTTGATCTCGATCACTGTAGCCGGGCCGTGCAGGGGTTCCCAACCGCCTCGTTTGGCCACCGCGATCAACCCGGCAGCGGGATGAACCACAGCGCTCGTACCGATGGAGAGAAAGACGTCGCAGGTCGCGGCCGCATACATCGCATCTTCCCAGATCGATTCCGGCAGCGACTCGTGGAACCACACAATATCGGGCCGTAAGAGCTGGCCGCAGTCGGGGCAATGAGGCAATTCATCGAGTGGATCGAGTTGGCGATTTTCGATCTTTGCACAGCGCGTACATCGGGTTCGATATAAGCTCCCATGAACTTCAAGAACCTGCTGATTCCCGGCAACATAATGCAAGCCATCGACATTCTGCGTAATGATAGTGAAATTCTTGCCCCAATGTTGCTCCATTTTTGCCAGAGCTTCATGGCCGGGATTCGGTTTCACGGTTCGGACATTGGCCCGGCGGGCGTTATAGAACTTCCAGACCAGTTTCGGATCGCGTCGAAACCCATCGGGCGTCGCCACATCCTCGATGCGATGACCTTCCCACAAGCCATCGGATGCTCGAAAAGTCGGCACGCCGCTCTCTGCTGAAATTCCTGCTCCGGTCAGAACTGCAACTCGTTGGGCTTTTCTCAGAGCTGACCGAGCTTCTTCGATGGCCGGTTCCAGTTCCCTTGGTACAGCTGACATGATTAACTCCATGATCGTTGTTTTGCTCGCGATTTCCTTGCACCCTTTGCCGAAAAAGTGTCTACTGGTGCTCAGGAGGTTCACTCGATGCGTGACGGCGGGGATTTTTTTAACGATCCCACCCAGGATTGGCGCAGCAGACTTGCGACCACCGTGGATGTCATGCGCGAACTGAGCCGGGTCAATGACCCCCAGGAGATGAATCAGGTTTACACGCGCAGGATGGTTGAACTCTTCCCCACTACTCGACAAATCTCCCTGAGTCGACGCAAATTGGAAGCTCCTTCGGTGCGGGTCACGCGCTCCAGTCACTGGACTGAAGAGATTAATCCCTGGAAGGAGCCTCATAGGCTCCCCATTTTGAAGGGCGGTCTGTTTGCCGACCTCCTCTATGCGGATGAGCCACGAATTATCGACGATTTGCGGGTTTCTCCGGGCGATCCTGCTGCCGAATATCTGAAGGATCAGCGGTCGCTCATTGCTATCCCATTATATGATGCAGGCTCCGCAATGAATATGGTCCTGGCGACCCGATCGGAGCCTAATGCCTTCCCGCCGGAACGCTTTCCCGATCTGGTCTGGATGAGCAATTTATTCGGCCGGGCAACGCAATCGTCACTGTTGTCGAAAAGATTGCAAACCGCGAGCGAGCAAGCAAATCACGAGATTCAAACCGTTGCCAAAATGCAACAATCGTTGCTGCCGGAAAGGCTGCCGGACATCCCCACCCTCGATTTAGCGGTCCATTACCAAACGTCATCGCGTGCGGGCGGTGATTATTACGATGTCCTTCAACTTCCCAAAGGTCGCTGGGGCTTCCTGATGGCCGACGTCAGCGGGCACGGCGTACCTGCAGCGGTGTTGATGGCGATCACGCATAGTTTAACGAAGACCTATACCGGAAATCCGTGGCCCCCCGGATTGCTGCTTTCCTATTTGAACAAGCATCTGGCAGCGCATTATACCCGTTCGTTCGGAACTTTTGTGACGGCATTCTACGCAATCTACGATCCGGATCGCGGCACGCTGACCTATGCCAACGCCGGTCATCCAGCTCCCCGGCTCATTCGCTGTTCCGATGGAACCCGGCATGGTCTGGAAGGCAAACAACATCTTCCGTTGGGGATACTGGAAGAGGAGGTCTATCCGGAAGAGGTTTTGACCCTCGTCCCGGGCGACCAGGTCATCTTCTATACGGACGGGATCACCGAAGCAACCAACGCTCAGAACGAGCGTTATGGCACGGATCGGCTGGACCAGATTTTGTCGTCGTGTCCGACGGAAGCCGGAGCAATGGTCCGCGCGGTCCTGGCGGACATCGAGCGGTTTACAAACGGTGCTCCTGCTACCGATGATCGGACGCTGTTTGTAGCGAAGTTCGTCACATCGGGATCGAAGTTTGATTAGCCTACTGCTCGAATCTGCCAATACGCTCTTCCCATTGGGTCATTTCTTGATTCCATTCTTCTCATCGACGAGCACAACGATGGGCTTGTGCTTTCGCGCCTCCTTGTCTCGCATTGTGGTGTAGGTGGCAATAATGACCAGATCGCCCGGTTTGACAAGATGTGCCCCCGCTCCGTTGATGCAGATCACACCTGAACCGGCCTCACCCACCATTGCATAGGTCGTAAGCCGATTGCCATTCGTGATATTCCAGATGGCGATTTCCTCGTAAGGGATGATGTTCGCTGCCTTGAGCAATTCTTCATCAATGGTTAGACTTCCCTCATAATCGAGATTTGCTCCCGTAACGGTGGCTCGGTGAATCTTCGACTTCAGCATCGATCGCCGCATGGACATTCCTTGGATAAAGGGAAAAGAGCGCTCTCTAACTATTTTAGCAAACTAACCGGTGATCGGCGGTGTTGGATGAGTTCGATGAGAAAACGATGGACTGTAGAGGAGTTTCACCAGCTTTTGGAACACGGTTGGTTCGATGATTGCCGACCAATTTTGTTGGATGGGACTCTCTTTGAATTGGCCAAACCCGGTCCTGCTCACAATACCGCAACGGGTCTGGCCGATTATCTTTTGAAAAATCTTCTCGGTTCGACCTACTGGGTTCGCATTCAGATGCCGCTCGTTTTGGGAAACTGGACCGATCCGGTACCCGATATTGCCGTCGTAGTCGGGACTCCAGATGATTATCCGGATAACCCGACAACAGCGGAACTGATTATCGAGGTGGCGGATAGTTCTCTGGCCATAGACCTCGGTGAAAAGGCGACGCTCTATGCTGCAGCAGGAATCGTTGATTATTGGGTGGTCGACCTCAACAGCAGAAGGTTGATCGTTCATCGCGACCAGCAACCCGATGGGGTAACTCCTTCGGCTTCGAGTTATCGACAGGTGATCTCACTCGACGAAACAGGAGCCGTGCAACCGATCGTGATGCCGACTACGACAGTGCGGGTGGCGGATTTGTTGCCTCGACAATTTAGAGCGTAGCGAGGTTCGACAACATGGCTCAATCTTGGCTAGGTGCAATCTAACTGTAGAGACAGTAATCGTTCAGACATTTTCGATCGCGATTTTTTGAAGGTGTGCCACTGCTGCTCTTCCCGCCTGTAATTGACACCAGCGCCCGTAGGGATAGCCGATCCGCATCAGCCAGTGACTCGGTCGCGACCACGACTTCAGGGACACCCTCACTTTACCACTCGTCAATTCTTTCTCGACCAGAAACGTCTCTTCTCCAAGCGCAACGTGGCCCTCCAGTGTTCGGTAGGTGAAGCCGGCTCGCCAGGTGTCATTGTTTGGGCCGTCAAAAACATCAATCACTCGACAGGCCATGAAGAGTTGAACGCCTGGAAACCATCGATAACTCAAGCCAACCGTGTCGCCCAGGCTGATCGGGGTCTTTCGCAGCACTGGTTCGACCAATCGAGGTGGGAAGATTTGGTATTTCGAGATCGAAGTTGCCACTCGTCGGAATGGCCCATTTGCGTCGGGTGATCCGGGAGATTCGATGCCGGCGAGAAGGGAATGATGATCGCGATTGTCCGACACTTGTGCCCCGGCCTGAACTCCGGGAGAGAAATCGCGTTTCTCCCAGATGCTCAGGTCGGGGCGTTGTCCGAGGAAAGTCAGGACAATATTCACGCGGTCCTCGTGTCGCCATTCAAATAGTTGCTTATCTCTTCGCAGAACAGGTCCGCTGTTTCCAGGAACCAGCACACGAGGTCTTTGACCATCGTTTGATCGTCGTGTGCTCGCAGCTCCTCAACCTTGATCGCACACACGGTCAGGAAACTCTCGACCCAGGTTGCCACACGGACCGCTACCGGAACTTGGGCCGTGTCGTTGTTGGTGTCCGGTTTGGCGATGGGTGTTTCCTGGACCGGAGCTTTCACTACCGGCCTATCTTCTCCCACTTCTACTCGAACATGGGGTTTCGGGTCGATTCGGACTGCGGGTTGAGGCAGGGACTGAGCTTCTTCCTCTTCCACCCGAATTCGAGGTTTCGGGTCGATTCTTACTTTTGACAGAGCGTTCGCTTGAGCCGGGACTTGCGGAATGACCCGCACGGGCGGCTTGGGTTGAACCTGGATCGGAGCTTGCGGAATGATCCGCATGGGGGGTTGAGGGTTGACATTTATCTGCGCGGGAGGGGCTACCCAAACCTGCGGAGGGACCACTTGCTGGGCTTGTTGGGCCTGCTGAGCTGCTGCCTGTTGAATCTGACGTTGTTGTTCGTCCTGGCGATCCTGTTCTTCTTGCTGTCGGCGGCGATTGTCTTCTTCTTGTTGCTGTTGAATCTGTGCCTGACGTTGTTGTTCTGCCTGAGCCTGTTGTTCTTGTTCTTGTTGAAGTTGTTGTTGTCGGCGACGATCTTCATCGTCTTGCTGTTGCCGGGTTTGTTCCTGGCGACGTAATTCTTCTTGCTGGCGACGATTGTCTTCTTCGTCTCGCCTGCGTTGTTCATCCTGTTGTCGTTGCAGCTCTTCCTGCTGGCAGCGATTCTGTTCTTCCTGCTGCTGTTGTTGCTGGCGTTGTTGTTCTTCCTGCTGCCGGCGCTGGTCATCTTCCTGGCGTCGTTGTTGTTCTTCTTGTTGGCGGCGATTCTCTTCTTCTTGCCGCTGCTGTTGTTGGCGTTGTTCTTCCTGTTGGCGACGATTCTCTTCTTGTTGTCTTCGTTGTTGCTCTTCCTGTTCCCGTTGCTGTTGGCGTTGTTGTTCTTCCTGTTGCCGGCGTTGGTCTTCTTCCTGTTGGCGGCGGGCATCATCTTGTTCATCGGCCCAAACGCGAGCAGGAGGAATCGCCAGGCTAACCACGGTCAGCACGGTGAGGACTCGCAGAATGGCTCGGGTGTTCTTGAACATAGCTCATCACTCCTTGGATCGTCGAGGCAGCAGGTTTGGCTGGAAGGGGGAGGCTTTTGGAAGGTTTTCCCGTCGTTTGACACCTGGAGAACGCCAAGGAGTAGATAGTTTTCGCAGTTGAGCAAGAAAAGGTTACCTCCAGCGATTATCCCGGTTGGCCGGCAGGGAGTTTTTTCCCAGCTGTGATAACCAGATGCCACCCGAACAACCCGCACAAAGCCACGCCGACCGCATTGATAATGCCGTGAGAATGTACCATAAAGGGTATGTTCCAGCGTTCGATAACACCGTATTGACCCGCGGCATAAATGCCCGACCAACTCAGAGCCACGATCATCGAGAAGCCCGCGATCAGAAGCAACCCTCGAATGAACCCGGCGAATTGTCCGGCAATGCGAATGGTTTGCACGCCGAGCGTTATGCCGGTGATCGCCAACATCCCTGCCGCGAGAAATTCAATTTCTTTGGGTCCGCCGAGTTGCGTTGTTGTAATACCCAGCGCGACCAAAGGCACACCGGCCAACACCCCGAACAAAGTCGCCCTGCTGATCCGGTCGGGATGGAATCGCACCATTGCACCAGCGAGCAAGGGCATGACCAAACCCGCATAATGGAAATGGATTGCCGTCAGCAAGACAATGATCGGGCTAAAGTCAAACGGGCGAATCCCAGCGCGGGACAGCACTGCCCAGCCCGCTCCGATCGGCAGGAAGAGCATCGCCGCAATTTGTCCCCAGTCTTGGATGCCAGGCCGTTCCCGGATAATTCGATCCACAGCCAGTGCTGCCAGGAGCAGCGTGAATGCCAGCCAGGGTAGCGCCAGCCACATCGCGGAATATCCGGGTGGCAGAAGAAAGGCGATAGCCAAGGCTACGGCAGCGGGAAGTTGGAAATAACTGGCGGCATACCAAGTGTAATACCGCACCGTTGGGCCGTAAGGAATCAAAAACGCGAAGCCGAGGCGGATCAACACCAAGGGCACAAACAGCAAGAGCGCTGAAATGGCCCAGGTTTCGCCGCCCGGCAGCATCGGAAGAACCGCCAGCCAAATGCCTGCGCCCAGGAAGGTCGAGTAGCGGCAATGTCTGCGAAGCTGTTCGTTGGAGCGGAGATCGCGTAAGTTGCACATGATTCGGAACTCCGGTTAGAGTCTTTGTAGGGCGGGTCGAGGCTTTGCGAGGCCCGCCATGAGCTGCGATGTCACTCCGGCGGGCCTCGCAAAGCCTCGACCCGCCCTACCGAAGGCCGGCCTCGCAAAGCCTCGACCCGCCCTACCAAAGGCGGGCCTCGCAAAGCCTCGACCCGCCCTACCGAAGGCCGGCCTCGCAAAGCCTCGACCCGCCCTACCGAAGGCCGGCCTCGCAAAGCCTCGACCCGCCCTACCAAAGGCGGGCCTCGCAAAGCCTCGACCCGCCCTATCAAAGGCGGGCCTCGCAAAGCCTCGACCCGCCCTACCGACTTGGACTTACTTAGACAACCGTATGCGCTCGGACTGCGTAACCGGGTTTTGGGGATATTTGCTGATGGGTTATCGGAACTTGCGAGAGTGTGTCAACGATCTGGAACGAAGCGGCCAACTGAAACGGATCGAAGAAGTCATCGACCCGTATCTCGAAGCCGCTGAGATTCAGCGGCGCGTGTATGCAGCGCGTGGGCCAGCGATTTATTTCGCGCGAGTGAAGGGTTGCCGATTCCCGATGGTTAGCAACTTGTTCGGAACCTTGGAACGCACGCGGTTCCTGTTTCGCGATACACTTCACGCAGTTCGCAAGCTGGTTGAATTGAAGGTTGACCCCAGCAACTTCAGGAAGCGGCCTTGGCGCTATTGGAATATCCCCTTCATGCTTTTGCATATGTTGCCGAAGCGCATCCGTCGCGGACCCGTTCTTGCACACCAGACAACCGTTCGACAATTGCCGCAACTGGTCTGCTGGCCGAAAGATGGCGGGACATTTGTCACACTCCCGGCGGTCTATACAGAAGATCCCGACCAGCCCGGCTGGCGCAAGTCAAACCTTGGAATGTATCGGGTGCAACTTGCCGGCAATGACTATCCGACCGATCGGGAAGTGGGCCTGCATTATCAGATTCATCGGGGCATCGGCGTTCATCACGCAGCGGCGATTCGACGCGGCGAACGTCTCCGCGTGAATGTCATTGTCGGCGGCCCTCCGTCGTTGATTCTTGCAGCGGTGATGCCTTTACCGGAAGGCTTACCGGAATTGACTTTCGCGGGTGCCTTGGGCGGAAGGCGGATTCGACTCGTTGCCCCAACCGCTGACACACTCCCATTCCCAGCTGAAGCCGATTTTGTCATTACCGGTTGGATCGATCCGCAGCGAACCAGGCCGGAAGGACCATTCGGCGATCATTTGGGTTACTATAGTCTGACTCATCCATTCCCGGTGATGACCGTCGAGCAAGTCTATCATCGCCCCGATGCGATTTGGCCGTTCACCGTGGTGGGCCGGCCTCCACAGGAAGATACGACTTTCGGCGCGATCATTCACGAAATCACCGGGCCAATCATCCCAACGGTTCTTCCGGGCGTTCATGCCGTTCATGCCGTCGATGCAGCTGGGGTTCATCCGCTGTTACTCGCGATTGGCAGCGAACGCTATGTTCCCTACGCAACGAGCCGAACGCCCCAGGAATTGCTGACGCAGGCGAACGCGATCCTGGGACAGGGACAACTATCCCTGGCAAAGTACCTCTTCATCGTGGCTCGCGAAGATGATCCAGCGCTCGACATACACGACATCCCGGCATTCTTTCGGCATGTGTTGGAACGAATAGACCTGCGAACCAATCTGCATTTCCAGACATGCACGACGATCGATACGCTCGATTACAGCGGTAGCGGCTTGAACCAGGGATCAAAACTGGTAGTTGCCGTTGCCGGTCCTCCTCGGCGTTCCTTGGGAACTCAGCTACCCGCCGATATCCAACTGCCGGTAGGATTTTCCGAACCAAGAATTTGCATTCCCGGCGTCCTGGCGCTCCAGTGCTCAACTCCCCGGCTGGGTATTGCCGACCTGGAGATCGAAGGTTTTCCGATGATCGTGATTGTTGATGATAGCGAGTTCACCGCGCGAACGATCAACAATTTTGTCTGGGTGACATTCACGCGCTCGAATCCAGCCGCCGACATCTATGGGGTCGGCGAATTCATCGAAAATAAGCATTGGGGCTGCACGGGAGCGCTGGTGATCGATGCTCGAAGCAAGCCGCATCATGCACCGCCATTGATCGAAGATCCGGAAGTGACCAGCGCGTCGATGCCCTGGGGGTTCGGGGCGGGCCATTGTATGGAGTGATTTGAGAATTACAGAAGACAAGAACTACCACAGCGCGGCATAGCCGCAACCAAAAGAGGCAAAGGCTCGCCTTTGGCGTGACATCGCCCTAAATCTCTGTGGTTAGCCCGGATTATTCATTTAAGATTGAAAAAAACGGCCTCGGTGAACGTCTAAAAGGTTACACAACAAGCCTTTATGGACATCACGCGAGGTTAATATGAGTATACAGTCTGCAACACTCTTCGACCTGGATTTTTTTGGATCTTTGCCCATCCAGGTTGAACTCAGCGAAGCACCTTTGACCTCCGATGCGGGGCTTCTACCCCTGCGACAGTTCGACGAACGCATCGGCCTGACTCGGGAGATTGCTCAGGTTCTGGACGACCCTCGTGATCCCGACCTCATCGAGCATTCGTTTCTTGAGATGCTACGCATGCGGGTTTTTGGTATCCTCGCGGGCTATGAGGACCAGAACGATCATGACACGCTCCGAACCGATCCCGTGTTCAAACTCGTGACCGAACGCTTGCCCACCGACAACGACTTGGCCAGTCAGCCCACCCTGTCACGCTTTGAAAACCAGATCAATATCCCGTCGCTGTTTCGACTTCGTGCTTTATTCGTGGAGCAGTTCATCGCATCGTTTGCACAAGCCCCATTGACACTCACCTTCGACCTGGACGCGGTCGATGATACCACGCATGGGTTGCAGCAACTGACGCTGTTTCACGGTTTCTATGAACAGTATCAGTACCTACCCTTGGTGATCACCTCGGCCCAGACCGATCAGGTGGTGATGATCAGTTTGCGGCATGGCACGGCCGCAGCATCCTTGGGAGCCGACGACGACTTGGAATACATCGTCAACCGGGTACGTGCGGCTTGGCCCAACGTCCAGATTCGCGTCCGTGGCGATGCAGGCTTCGGCAATCCGACCATGTATGAAGTGTGTGAACGGTTGGAGATCACCTACACCTTCGGTCTGTCAACGAACGCCGTCTTGAAGCGCGAAAGTGAAGCCTTACTCGCGGAAGCGGTGCGTTTGTGGGAGCAGACCGGCCAAGAACAACGGCTGTTCCAGGGCTTTTGGTATTGTGCGGGCACTTGGCGTGTGCCCCGTTGGGTGGTGGTCAAGGTCGAAGTCAATGCTCAGGGAACGAACCGGCGTTTCGTGGTCACCAATCGCTTGGGTGCCCCCTTGTATCCGGAAGCAACCTATGACGAATATGCTCTGCGTGGCGAAAGTGAAAACCGCAACAAGGAACTCAAGTGCGACCTGCGCATGGATCGGCTGAGCGATCACCGCTTCATGGCCAACCTCTTCCGGTTGTATCTGCATGCGGCAGCATTCAATTTGCTGGCGCGGTTGCGGCGCGAGGTCGCCGAACCGCCGCCGCGCGACCCGAACACGGAAGTCCCCGTGGCGGCGTTGGCCGGTGCGGCGCGAAAGCAATATCAGAACGAGCGTCGCCGTCGCGACCCTTTGGGTGAAGGACAACCGGCCACTTGGCGGTTATTGCTCATCAAGGTCGCGGCCTCGGTGGTCGTAAGTTGTCGCCGCATCGTGATTCGCTTGAGCGGCAGTTGGCCCAACCGGGCATACTTCGAACAGATCAGTCGTCATGTCTCCAAACGCCCAGCAGTCCGCTACTGCTGGACGGGTTAATCCAAGAAACAACCAGAAAAAATCGAATGGGGGTAGGGGGCGGTCCGCCTTCAGTGTTGCACAGCACCAGCAAATACCCGGCCACTACCAAAATTGCTACCATATCGATTATCTTGCGAACACTAATGAATAATC
>CAWAMR010000016.1:0-395484 GCA_963783095.1 uncultured Planctomycetota bacterium
GGCCGTAGCAGCGGCTTCCAACCGCCGAGAGGTTGCACACGGCAGCAGGATGCCGCTACGACGGCATCCCCCAGAGAAGTTGGCTGCACCCAGCTGATTGCACGTTTCATCAGGATCGATCCCCTCGCGGGGGTCACCGGTTCTTCCGGACAATCGCGCGGGATTCGAGACCCCCGGTCCGATCGAGGACGTGCGTGAACATACTTCTTGCGTGCACGTCAACGCTGCAATAGTATTGATGTTGTTGGTTGTAAAACCGCATGTCCGGGCCTCCCTGGAGACGAGATCAGAGATTATGGACACTCGCAGGGTAATCGCACTTGGCATCGGCTCACGGCTGGTAGTCGTGATGGTCGGCTGCTTCCTCCCACACCTCAATCTGTCCAAAGTCGGCCCGGACCTCCAGTTCCCGGACGCTCCGGCGGCCGAACTGGAAGACGGCACCCGAAAGCTGATCCAGCCCTGGTACCGCTGGGACGCCAAGTGGTACGCCCGGATCAGCCGAGAAGGTTACAGCCACGACCCGTTGGCGCGGTACAACTCGACCGCCTTCCTGCCCCTACTGCCAGTGCTCATGTCGGCCGGGGCGATGGTCGGTCTGGACCGTTACTGGGTCGGCCTGCTGCTGGCGAACGCCGCCTTCGTAGTTGGTCTATGGGCCTTCGCTCAGGTGGCGTTCAAACTCGCCGGTGATGCCGGACTGGCGTGGCGGGCGTGCTTACTCTTGGTTGCCTACCCGTGGTCTTGGTACTATTCAGCTCCTTATCAGGAGTCATTCGGGTTCGCATTCAGCGCGCTTGGAGTGCTGGCCTGGGTGAGCGGTCGGCCCGTGGCCGCGGGGGCCGCTGGAGCAGCCGGCTTGGTCGCCCGGTTAGCCGCCATCGCGTTCCCGATCGCTGTAGTGACCGAGTGGGCCTGGGCCAAACTCCGCCGCAGGCCGGCACGCCTCTACGCTTGGCCAGTGGCAATCGCGTGCGGCCTCGGTCTCGGCCTGTTCTTCGGCTACTTCTGGTACGAGTTCGGGGACTTTTTGCTGCACGTGAAGGCCCAAAGCGGTTGGCGGGGCCAAGGGGTCGGGCTACAACAGCTGGCGACGGCGCTGTTCGTGCCGCCAACTGAAACCAACGTAATGAAGGATTACGTGGTCACTTGGCTGTTTTTGGCGGCGGGTGCATACATGCTCTTGAAGCAGGGGCCGTTCTGGGGCCTGTTGGTGTTGGTGCCGGTTGCCATCCCACTCACCTCTGGGACGGTAATGAGTATGTCTCGTTTGGCTTTGATGAGTTACCCAGCCTTTCTGGTATTTGCCGACGTCGTCCGCAGTCGCTATTTGGTAGCGGTTTTGGTCGCCGCCGGGCTGGTCTTACAGGTGCTGTTGCTCCAGCGATTCATCGGCTAAGGGCGTGCCAAACCAGCGCTGGTGCGACCGGGGGAAGAAACACCACCATGTACCCATTTGTCGCGAAGCTTGGTGTCAGCAACCGGCGTACCAGCCCCCAGGCTGTGGTCGTCGAGCCCTGGGCTAACGATTACACACTGTTGTCGGGTGAAGAACTTGAAATCATCGCGTTCGGGGATGCAGAAATGCCTTGGTTTCATGTGGTGGAATGGGACGGAACCTCGCAGATATACTGCGAGGAGACCGCTGTTTTCAAGGTAGTCCAGAATGGCGTTGAAATTGAATGCGGGCACAACCGGCAACCCAAGGAAAGCCCAAAGAAATCATGAAGCTACGGCCGAATCTTCGCGGTGCCGTTGAAATAAGCCTGGTACTTCGGCCAACTCCAGGTCGCAAGTTCGCGGCCGACGCGTAGCCCAACATTGTTATCCACCGGGATGTGATACCCACCCATCGCACGCGACAGCGCTGCCATTTCAGCGGTCCCACTCCAAGTCGGCAGATCGAGCATCACGAAGTCGCCGGCAACTTTTTCGGTCAACTCGCAGTGTCTGCGGCGTTCCGCGAAGCCGAACTTGTCGGAACCTGTGAATAACTCGATCGCTTTCGAGCTCGCACCGCTCACCGTGGCGTGTCCGCTGGTATATCCGGGAAACGGCGGCGTGATGAACGACAGAGGCGAATACGGATGCCAGTCCTCCGCCGGCATCTCTTTCACTCCGCCGGAAATACCAGCCCAGCCGATAACCTTTTGCCCTTTGTAATAATGACGAACCAGAGTCCACGGACGAGAGGAGTCGTAATAGCGTTTCGTTTCCCAGCAGGAGATAAAAGCGTCGTTCGCAACATTCGCAACCACGAAGTAAAGCTTGACATCCTTATCGAGGTCGTGTTTGTCGCGGCGCGACACATCCTGGGCAAAGCGAAGCCAATGGCCGCTTTGGCCCGTGGACCGGGGGCCGTCGCGCATGAATTCCACGATGGCCTTCTGCTCCTTGGTCAGATGAGCGTTATAGGCGAGAACCTGGGCCGTTTCTTTCTTCAGAAGCTCGTTATCGGTTGTCGTTTTGGGTGGTGGGCCGGGACGAAACTGGCTGCAACTTTCCAGAGCGAATGTCTTGACGCGATACCAGTGCGGGGTGAGGAATCCCGGAGTCACTTTTTTCCCGTTCGGCAAGGTAAATTCGATCGGCTGCCAGCGATCCGGGTCAATGATCTTATCGGGCGGGTTGACAGGCTGATAGTACGTGTAGTCGGAGTAGGGCGTTCCATCCCCACCGGCTTCGTCGCCGAGTTGATTGGCACCGTCATGTTTACGGTAGTTGATGACTTCCTGAGCAGCAATGTTGCCAATCCCGGCGGGAGTTGTCCGGTCGGTCGAGACGATGTTCGGATCGTAGCCGAGGCTTTTCATCTGGCCGGCAAGCCATTCCTTCGATTCCGGATAAACGAATACAAGCGACTGAAACGAGGCATAACTGATCGCCTCCTTTTTATTCTTCAACGTATGTTCCGACTTGGGTCTGCGCAATTGACCCCCGAGGCGAGACCCAACCGCTTTCTCGTCGTACGCAGCCCAGGCATCATACATCGCAGTAGCCCAGATCGCGAGGGTTCGTGCGATGATCGTCGGCCGGGCCGCGTGAAGATCAACCTCGCGTGCGGTAGCTTCCTCCGCTATGTCGAGCCATATATACGCGAGCGAAACGCCGGATTTGTCGTCGATGCCCAGGAACTTGTGAAGTGGTTTCTCGGCGGGGGGTTTGCTTTGTCCCGACGCGATCGGAACAATGCATGCGACAAGGAACGTTGAGAGACAGAGAGCCAATGGTCTGAGTGTCATAATACGCTTTCGGATGTACAAGATAAAGGAATGATGTGATTCTGAAATAGTCATCCAAGGCAGTCTGTCGTGAAGCGTTCGGTTTTCTTGTAGTAAAAATACGACAACTAGCCGACGATGTCGTTTTCCAGAGCAAAGCGAATGATTTCTGCGGTGGTGTGAAGATGGAGCTTTTCGAGGAGTCGAGCACGATAGGTGGAAGCACTGCTTGTGCTAATGCTCAACCGGCGAGCGCACTCCTTTAGGCTCATGCCCGCTCCGAGAACCCGGAGCATCTCAAACTCGCGCTGGGAAAGCGACTCCAACCCGACACGGTCTTTCTTGGGACGCCGAAGATGCTGGATCACCCGTTGCGATACCTTTGGGGAGACATAAATTTCACCGGACGAGACGGCCTGTATGGCCTGCACCAACTCACTGACCGCGGCCGACTTGACGACGTAGCCATGAGCGCCGCTTTCCAACACCGTGACCGCATAATGAATGTTCTCGTGAACCGTCAAGACCAGGATCTTGAGTTCCGGCAATCTGCGAAGGAGTTCGGCGATGGCCGTGGGAGCATCGAGATCGGGCATACTGTAGTCCAAAACCAGGACATCCGGAGCTGCATTTTGCTGCAGCCTCCAGAGTCTCGGGGCCGGTTGCCGCCTGTTGCACCACGCGAATGGAATCGCTGTCTTCGAGGATTTGCGCCAGCGCTCGCGCACCATGGCATGGTCGTCGGCTAGCAATACGCGAATCATTCCCTGAGTTGACATCTCGGTTCTCGTCGAAGTCATGAATCAGAGGTTTGAGGCAAGGGAATGGTAACGTGCAGTTCCGTACCCGATCCCGGTTGGGCGTTTACGACAAATGTGCCGTCCAAGAGTTCTGCCCGTTCTCTCATGCCGATGATGCCGAGCCGCCCGGAATCCAGCGCATCGGAGGGAAGGCCAATTCCATCATCTCTCACCGTCAAAGAAACAAACTTCTTCGTTACCTGCAATTCCACGAACACCGATGAAGCCTGGGCATGCTTGGAGACGTTGGTCATGGCCTCCTGCAGAATGCGGTAGATATTGCCGCTCACGGTCGTCGGCACTAGCACCTTTTCGAAGGACAGTATCGTCCGGGTGGAAATGCCGGTCCGCTGTTCGTATTCGCTGAGGAAACTCTGGACGGCATCCTTCAACCCCAAATCGTCGAGGAGAGTCGGTCGTAAGCGAGTGGAAAGTTCATGGATGTGCTCCAGAAGGAAACCGGCACCTTGTAGACGCGGGCGATCCATTCATCGCGCCGGGTACTCTCGTTTGACTGTGCCGCCCGCTGAAGATCGAGAGTAATGCTGGTCACCAGTTGGCCCAATTCATCGTGCAAATCGCGTGAGACTCTTCGCCGTTCATCCTCTTGCGCAGTGAACAGGCGAGCCGACAGGTCGCGCAAACGCGCTGCCGTGGCCGCAAGTTCCTGCTGGTGGACTTCGCGCAGTGCCGCAATGTAGGCAAGATACCAGGTCAGAAAAAAAAGGACGAAGAGCAAAACGGCGAAGAGCAACAGCAAGCCACGGAATAATCGCGCCGTTCGAACTTCCAGTACTTCCGGTGCTGTGTGTGCGACCACGATCAGTTGTGCGTCACGGGAACTTGTGTTGCCATGTTCGCCGGGTGCATCGACTTCCTTCGGCGACAATGCGCGGACAGTAAACAGGCCGTGTTGGGTTCGAAATTGGCTGTTCTCGTCGGAGACGAGGCGCTGCCACTCGGCGGGGAATTGCGACGCGAACGTGCGGTCGTGGCCGAACATGAAACCCCATTCATCATCCGGATTTGGACCGCTGAGGTAAAACCCTTCGCGATTGAGCAGCCAGACTTCTCGGCGATTCGCCGGCGATAATTCCGTAAGCTTCTCGATCAATCCCGCTCCCAAATAATTCAGGATGAGAATGCCGCGCTCTGCGCCTTGCCGGTCATACACAGGGGTGGCAAAGCGGATCGTTGGCTTCAACGGTCTTTCGACTTCGCCATACTCGACGTTCAGGTCGAAGGGCGAAACGAAGACTTGCCCGCGATCGAGGAGCATGGTTTGAGCGAAATAGCAGTGCTCCGCCTTGGCTTGAAGCTCATTCTCGGAAATAAAAGCGGGCCGTCCGTTGTTGGAGTTCACCCGTATGCGTTCCCGGCCGGTAGAATCGAGAAAGCGAATCTGGTCGTACACGCCGCGCCGGCGACAGAACAAGACATATTCATCCTGAAGTTCCAGGCGACTATCTTCTCTGCCCGAGAGAAAGTTGTGCAAGGCAGCTTGATCCGACAAGTAAAGCAGGTCGGACTCAACCGATTTCAGTTCGCGATGGATGATATCGATGCACAAATCGACTCGGTGCTTGCCCGACTGTTCGGCCAGAGCATCCTCATTGGTCAATTCTTGATAATAGAGAGTCCAGCCAACGCCACCGATGAGAAAAGCGGCGGGAAGAAACAGGAACAGCAGCCACCAGAGGACTTGGGACGAAAAGAAACTGGGCGGTTGCGAAACCAAGCGAGCAGAGGAAGAGTTCATAGCACGTCCCAACCGCACTCTGCACGCGCAGCGTGAGGAGTGCGATTTCAGTCAACGACTGTTTACTCTCGCCCGGACGACGACCCACGAAGGGCGGTTGTTATGGGTTCTCCAGGTCGTGGTGCAATCGTCTTTCCCGGGGTGACGGTCTCGACGGCCAGATCCGGGTTCTTCGACTCATCAACCACGATATGTCGATCGCCCTTCAAGTTCTTCAGAACCTGAACCTCACCGGAGGGCCATCGGATGGTCAAACTTTCGACGGTCTCGGCATCGCCAAGGCCGAAATGGACCATACTGGGAGCCTGGGACAAGAAGCTGTTGACCGGATAAAGTTCGCGAACGAGTTGTTGACCCTTCACCACGGCAACGAGTCGAGCACCGATTCCCAATCGGTTGCTCTTCTCACCGCGCAGCGAGACCTTCAGGTAGTGCCTGCGCGGCAAGTGGTTTTCATAATACGAAAGCGGAAACCCACCAGCCGCCCGCACGATCAAGTCCATTTGACCCACGTTGCGGAAATCGGCGGCGACCGCAGCACGCCCATCGCCATCGTTGTCGGCACCGGTGAGGTGGCTGATATCGAGAAAGTTTTCCCCCTTCACATTCCAGAACGTCCGTTGCCGCTCAAAAGCACTAAGGTTATGTCCTTGTTGGACGATTTTCCACGGGTTGCCAACCCAGAATTCACTCAGGGAATCGTCCAGTTTCCCGGGTGTGGGAATATTACAACCGCGATTGCAAGGCTGTGACACGACAGCCATCCAGACGCAGTTTCACCCATCGGGTTCGTCGCGGTTTCTGCTGCTGAAACCGGCGGTTGCATAAATATCGAGCCAGCCGTCGTTGTCGAAATCGGCCAGGCATGGCCCATAGGCCCAGCCGACCGCGGCCACCCCCATTTGCGGTCCGACTTGTTCGAACTTCAAGTTTCCTCGATTGAGATGGAGTTGACTGCCGCCCACAAACCGCCGCAATTTCTCCATGATCTCGGGTGTGTATGAGTCGGGAGCCATGTTGCCGATAACACGTTTGCCGGCCTTGGAGTACATGTTTGCACAATAGATATCGATTTTGCCGTCGTTGTTTACATCGCCGACGGTAAACCCCATCGTCCCAAAATCAGCTGGCCGATCGGCCAAATGTTGCGATGAGAAAGTGCCATCGCGGTTGTTGATCATTAGCTGGCCGTCTCCAAACTCGTTGCCTACATACAAATCGGGCCAACCATCGTTGTTGGCATCGAGCCAGGCGGAGTTAAAAACCGATATGCCTTTGCACAGAGTCCCACTGGATCGGGTAACATTCTCAAATACCCAATCTCCCTTATTATGCAAGAGAATGTGACCTTTTGAATTGCGCGTTCGGCCGTTCAACCAGGAATTGTCATCCGGACTCGAATGTCGATTGAAGTACAGATCCATCCTTCCATCCCGGTCATAATCCGCGACGCTGATGTTTAGAACATCCGGTGGAATGCGTGGTTGAAATCGGCTGGTGTAATCGGTAAAGCGCTTGCCTTCGTCATTGCGATAGACCTTCCCGCTCAGGATCAGGTCTTCCCAGCCATCGCCGTCAATATCCACCCAGGCTGCCGCTGACGTGCCCAGGTTCGTCGTCGGCAAACCGACGGTTTCCGTCACGTCCACGAATTGCCCGGTGGGACTGCCCTGGTACAGCGAGTATCTGTGAATATCGGTGATTAACACATCAAGGATGCCGTCTCGATTAAAATCGCAGACAAATGCGCCTCCGGTGCTAGCCTTGAAACCATTCTTGTCAACCTTCCAGTTGTCGTACAGTTTTGAGCCGTCCAAACCTCGTTGCCGAGAAACTTCTGAAAACATGTACCTCGGCGCTCGGGCTGTGAGCACTTGCACAATGTGGGCTTCTTGCAACCAACCTTTTTCGACCAGTAATTCCTTGGTCGGAAGTTGCGCAATTCGAAATCGCAACACCACAACCGCCTCCGCAGGCGCATCCTTCGCTTGTTCGCCGTGAAGCCGAAGCTGGGCAGTGCCTTCCCATGGTCCTGTGATTTGTTTCCGCCTGATTGGCCCGAGGGACATAAGCGACAACTTGACCGTTGGTTCTTTCGAGAAAACTTGGCGCAACTGCTGAAGTCTTGCAATGAAACTGTCCCGATCGAGTTTCGATCCCGGCCGGCCGCTGTCCTCCAACCGTTCAACCGTGGCAAAACTAGTGACCGATTGGATGCGCTTGGGCTGACTGAGGTCGGTGCCGCGAAAATCATCGGCGAATAGCTTTTGCAGAGCCTTTGAGTCGTTTTTCCGCAGTGCCACGGCGAGAGCTGGGAACCCATGTTTGGTCAAGAGGTTCCCGTGGTGTTCGATGTCCCAAAGGTAGACTGTCTCGCCTTCGGGTAATTCCACCTCGGCAGACTTCTCCATGGTTTTCTCGATCAAGGCGATTGCAGGTGCACCGATTTGTTTCAGGGAAGTGTCGATCGCGTCACGAATAAAGGGCTGGGCCGTTTTCCGAAAGAGCGCAAGAGCGGCTCAGCACTGCGTGCTTGCTCTCCAATTTTTCCCACGCCAATGATGGCCGCGTAGCGCATTGAATCCGGATTGTCCTCTTTGAGGACGCCGATCAGGGTCTCCAATCCTCCCGTGGATCCCTCGCTCGCTCGTCCCAAAGCCACGAGTGCATTTTCCTGAATCGTCAGGGGGAAGTCCCCGATCTTCACATCGTTTTTGTCATCTGCTGCTGCGCGGATGAGTGCGGGGATAGCAGCCCGAGCATCTGCTCCGAGTCTCTCAATAGTCAACAGGGCGTACTTGCGTACTATCTCGCTGTGGTCCGACAGTGCCAAGCTCAATTCCGCAACTGCCAACCGGGAGGCGGGGCCCATCTTCAGGAGTGCGATTGCAGCTTGGATTCGCACAGTTTCTTCCGGATCATGCAACATAACGGTACTCAAGGCCGGAATCGTCTCAGCTGCTACCTGACCAAACTCTCCTAACCCTGAAGCGGCCTGAGCCCGTTCCAGAGCGTCGGGACTTTTCAAGTCGTTCGTCCATATCTCCCATTGGTTAACGGGAGTTGTCCCGGAATTGTTTTCAGCGAACCAATTCCCCAGAAAAAACGGGGTGTTGGGGATGGCGAGCGCCAATGCCGTCAACACCACAAAACCAATTGCGATGCGACGTGAGGTCATGATCGGTCCCCATTTATGGTGATGGTGCTGGATGGCCGAGAAAACACGTAAGATTGCGTTTTTTCGTCGCCTTTCAAAAGCACCACTCGAACTGTGAGTTGAATTTTGTTCTGTTGAAATATACCAAGCAACGGCACGGTGGACAAGAATATTTTATGAGAAATGGGGTGGGGTGGCCGAACGGAAAGGAAATACCCACAAAGTTAGCTGAGCCAGATCAGTCAGCGGGATACACATCCTCGTTCTCAAAGCCTGGAAACGGTTGGGGTCAGATCCTTCGATAACGATATCGGACGGTTTGAACATGGAAAGCCCTTCTTGAAAATCCATGCAGATTGTCTTTAGCCTCTGGCATTTCCATCCGAAAAGGATTAAGATTTAAAAGTACCAGCGCCCACCTTCCTACCTACCCGACCCTTTTTTTCTCTCCTTGGGGTCGAATCCTTCCTCTTCGGCGCGATTCGTTGGAGTTCTCATGAAAGTTTGGCTTTTGGTCGCTGTGTCCGTCTTCGTGTTTTCATCAGCAGGACGCTCGGCCGAACCCGATCCCAAAGGGATTGAGTTTTTCGAGACCAGAATTCGTCCGGTTCTCGTGGATAATTGCTATATTTGCCACTCCGTGGGAGCCAAGAAATCCAAGGGTGGGTTGCAACTCGATACCAAAGCAGGCTTGCTCAAAGGAGGCGGCACTGGACCGGCGATCGTCCCCGGTAAGCCGGGTGAGAGCTTGCTGTTGAAGGCAATTCAACATAAAGGCGAGATCAAGATGCCGTCCGAGGAAAAGAAGCTGCCCGAGGCCGTCATCAAGGACATGGCAAAGTGGATCGAGATCGGTGCTCCCGACCCGCGCGATTCGAATGGGAATCCCGGGAAAGCCATCGACTGGAATCAGGCCCGTCAATTCTGGTCCTTCAAACCGGTTACCAAGCCAACCCCGCCGAATGTCAAAGATTCCGCCTGGGCCAAGTCTCCAATCGATCGGTTCGTGTTGGCGAAACTGGAGGAAAAAGGCTTGAAGCCGGTTGGGCCTGCGGATGCCCGAACTCTCGTTCGCCGCGTTTATTTCGATTTGACCGGTTTGCCGCCAACTCCCGAGGCCGTAGAGGAGTTTGCAAAAGCGTATCCGGCGCAACCTGAACCCGCGCTCGAAAAACTCGTGAATCAACTCCTCGCCTCGCCGCAGTATGGTGAACGATGGGGACGATACTGGCTCGACGTGGCTCGCTATGCCGAAGATCAAGCTCACACTTTCGCAGTCAAGCCAAGTACCTTTGCCTGGCGCTATCGAGATTGGGTTATTGATGCTTTCAATCGAGACATGCCCTACGATCGTTTTGTCAAGTATCAAATCGCCACCGATTTGATGAACGAAGACACCCCCGAGATGATCCAAAACCGGGCTGCGCTGGGCTTTTTCGGACTTGGCGCGCAATATTACAAGAACAGCGATAAGGCCAAGGCCGAGGCCGATGAACTCGACGACCGGGTCGATACCCTGACTCGTGCTTTCCTTGGTTTGACCGTAAGTTGTGCGCGCTGTCACGATCACAAGTTCGATCCCATCCCCACGCAGGATTACTACTCCATCGCCGGTATTTTTTGGAGTTCCAGGCTCGCCGATCTACCACTGGCATCCAAGGACGTTGTCGCCAAACAGGCTGAAGCACAGAAGAAGGCGCAAGACGCCGAGAAACGCGTCAAGGATTTCTTGCAGGCCGAGAAGGAACGGATTGCTCGCGCCGAGGCCGAGAAATTGTCGCAATATCTTCTGGCGGCATGGAAACTGGAAGCCAAGCGTCTGGATACTCCCAAGATGCCCGTCGGAGATCAGGCCAAGGTCGATAAACTCAATGCCGCAGCGCTCGACCGCTTCTGTAAGTTCATGACGCGCAAGGGCAACAATCTTCCGGTTCTCGACAAATTCAACAAGGCCATGCCCAAGAAAGGCGACAAGCTGGAACCCGGCGCGGAGGTCGTCAAAATTGCCCAAGAAGTGCGCGACCAGGTCAAAGCGATCCTCAACAAGCCCGCCAACGATAAGGCTCGCGCCGACTTGTTCACAGCGTTCTACGGCGACAAGGGCATATTCCCCATCAACGATTCCGATGCTAGGAAGGCGCTCGACCTGCCCAGGAAAGACCAGCTCGCCACGCTGGAAAAAGAAGTGGGCGCATTGAAAAAGGCGATCCCGCCGGCAGCGCCGATCGTCCACGCCATCGCGGATGCAAGCCCGATCGATCTGAAAGTCTACCTGCGCGGCAACCCGGCGAAACAGGGCGATCTCGCACCCCGGCGCTTCTTGCGAATCGTTGCGGGCGATGAACCCAAAAAATTCACCAAGGGCAGCGGCCGGCTTGAACTCGCAGAAGCGATCGCCGATGCGAAAAACCCACTCACTGCACGAGTCATGGTCAATCGGATCTGGCAGCATCACTTTGGTCGTGGCATCGTCGGCACTCCGTCGAACTTCGGCAAACTTGGCGAAGCCCCGACCCATCCGGAATTGCTGGACTATTTGTCCGCACGTTTCGTGGAGTCGGGCTGGTCGATGAAGCAGATTCATCGCGAAATCATGCTTTCCGCGACCTATCGAATGAGTTCGGAGCGCGATCCCAAAAACATGCAGGTGGATGCCGACAACAAGTGGTTATGGCACTTTAGTCGCGAACGGCTCGACATCGAAGCCTGGCGCGATGCCTTGCTTTCCGTATCGGGTAGACTCGATAGCAAGCTGGGCGGCCCGACCACCAATCTCGATCAGCCGGAGAATAGTCGGCGAACGATCTACGCCAAAATTAGCCGGCATCAGTTGAGCGGTTTGCTTCGGCTCTTCGATTTCCCCGATGCGAACATCCACAGCGCCTCCCGAAGCGAGACGACGGTTCCGCAACAGCAACTCTTCGTCCTGAACAGTCCGTTCTTCGAGTTACAGGCGAAGTCGTTTGCCGCGCGAGTTCAGAAGGATGCCAAGGACGACGATGCCCGGATCAAACGGGCCTATGACCTTGCATTCGGACGCCCGGCCACAGATGCAGAAGTGTCGCTCGGAAAACACTACTTGAGCGGGAAAGATACGGCAGTGGAGGCCGGGCGCAATAAATTAACTCGGTGGGAACGATACGCGCAGGCACTGCTTGCGAGCAACGAGTTCATGTATGTGGATTAACGATGATCTCGGTCGGGTCATGGGTATCCTCAAACATCTTGTGGAAACGTCTTGAAAGGTCATTTACCAAGAACATTCTCTCATGAAAACACCTCTTCCGATTACTGGATTGGCCTTAGCGTTGTTTCTTACCGTCGCCGCTGCTCGCCGAAGAGAAGAAGGACGATGGCTTTGTCCAGATGTTCAACGGCAAAGACCTGACGGGTTGGGTCAATGTGAATTGCCATCCCGATACCTTCTTTGTCAAGGACGAGATGATTATCACTACCGGCAAGCCAACGGGGTTTCTGCGGACGGCCAAGCAATACGAAAACTTCATCGCCGAGTTCGACTGGTTCCACGTCAACACCAAGGAAGTCGGCAACTCCGGCTTCTTTGTGTGGGCCGATCCCATTCCTGCCATCGGTTCTCCGGTATATGCGCGGCATCGAGGTTCAGGTTTTGGTCAACTTCGATAAAGACTGGGCCACCAGTCACGGCGACCTGTTCAGCATCTGGGGAGCAACCTGCAAGCCCGATCGGCCCCATCCCAAGGGCTATGCTCGCTGTCTGCCCAGCGAGCGCCGTTGCAAGGGGGGAGGCGAGTGGAATCACTACAAGGTGATCGCCAATAATGGGACGATCAAGCTGCACGTCAACGGCAAGGAAGTTTCCGGTGTGAGTGAGTGTAACCCGCGCAAGGGCTATCTGGCTTTGGAATCGGAAGGAGCGGAGTGCCGATTCCGCAATTTGAAGATCAAGGAATTGCCGAGTACGAATCCAAAGAAGGAAGAAATTGCCGATGAGGATAAGGGGTTCAAGAGTCTGTATACGGGATTGGATCTGAAGAACTGGAAGGTTGACCAGCATGCCGAGGGGCACTTTAAGCCCGACGATTGGTCGATTCATCATGACGGTAAGGGTGGTAAGTTGTTGTCCGAGAAAGAATACGGCGATTATGAACTGATCGTCGATTGGAAGATGCTAGCCAAGAAAAAAGAAGGGGAAAAAGGCGGTTCATGTGTCATTACTTTGGACAATGCGGGATTGAGCCGGACGCAGTTGATCCTGCCAACCAGTGGGAAGATTCGATTCATAAACGTGGCTATGAGTTCCATTTTTTCCGAACTCACAGCTGAAGCAAAAGACCTAAAACTTGGAGCATGGAACCGCACGACCATTACCTGCAAGGGCGAAACCGTAATTATTGCATTGAATGGAAAAACGGTTCTTGAGAACGCGAAAATCAGGAACAAGGGGGACAAAGGACGAATCGGTTTGTGGATGAGTAGCGCCGGGGATTTCGCTGACATCTTCATCCGCGAATTGAAGTGAGCGAAGTGAGCGGATTCAGTAGCTTGGCGGATAGTATATGTGGTAAGATGATTGATGAGTAATCAGAGATGGAACTTACGAGTGGTAGGAGAATTAGACGATGCCAACGATGAACCCTGTTTCTTCGCCGACAGACACTCTGTTTTCGGAATTTCCCCCTATTGCGGCTTCGCAAACCGAACCGACTGAGACTCCAAAGATGATGGTGCGCGAATTACTCCGCAAAATGTCGGAAGAAGCGACATTTGAAGAGATACTTTACGAAATCGAAACGCTTGCCGGAGTAATTCGTGGGGTTGAAGAAGCAGATGCAGGAAAAGGAATTCCTCACGAAGAATTCCTGGAGCAGATCAAGAAATGGAATTTAAAATAAAGTGGACCCCAGCGGCCAACAAAGATGTTCAATCCATCAATAACTTCATCGCTCAGCATGATGTTGATGCCGCTGACCGTCAAGTGGCTGCAATTGCTGGATCTGTCGAGGCTCTCATGACCTTCCCGCGAATCGGCGTAGTATACAGGGACTTGCCGACTGGCGAGGTTAGAGAAATCCAATCCGGCAATTATCGAGTCTTTTACAAGATTTTTGAAGCGACACTGGTGGTGCAGATTGTTCGAGTCCAACATGTACGTCGCCGTGATCCTACCTTCTGATTCCTAACCTCCTCTCCAGAGGATTCCTACCCCATGAACCCCTTCCTTCTTTCCCGCCGTGACGTGCTCCAGCGCATGGGCACCGGCCTCGGTACTCTCGGCCTTGCTGCCATCTTGCAAGAACAAGGTCTTCTTGCGTCGGAAGCACCCGCGGCAAACACCAGCGGCTCGCCGCTGGCTCCGAAGCGCCGCACTTCAAGGCCAAGGCCAAGCGCATCATCCACCTGTTCATGAACGGCGGCCCGTCGCAGGTCGATACCTTCGACCCCAAGCCGGCGCTGACGAAATACAACGGCCAGAAGCCGCCTGCCGCCAACATCAAGACCGAGCGCAGCACCGGCGACCTGATGCAGTCGCCGTTCAAGTTCAAGAAGTCACGGCAAGTCCGGCATCGAGGTCAGCGAAATCTTCCCGCACGTCGGCGAGTGCATCGACGACATCTGCGTCATCCGCTCGATGCACACCAACGTGCCCAATCACGAACCGTCGCTGCTGATGATGACCTGCGGCGAAACGCAGCCGATCCGGCCGTCGATGGGTTCGTGGCTGCTGTACGGCCTGGGCACCGAGAACCAGAACCTGCCCGGCTTCGTCGTGCTCTGTCCCGGGCAAGCCGGTGGTCGGGCCGCAACTGTGGAGCAACAGTTTCCTGCCCGGCATCTTCCAGGGCGCACACATCAACAACTGCGCGCATCGATCCGAAGAACGTCATCGCCCACATCAGCAACAACTACGTTCGGCCGAGCATCGCAGCGCGAGCAGCTCGACTTGCTCAAACAACTCAACGAGATGCACCTCGCCAAGCGCGGCGGCAGCGACAACCCGCTGGAGGCGCGCATTCAGTCGCTGGAGATGGCCTTCCGCATGCAGTTCGAGGCGCAGGAGGTCTTCGACCTGAACAAGGAGACCAAGGCTACGCGCGACCATGTACGGCAACGGCCCGTTCGCCGACGCCTGCCTGACGGCGCGGCGGCTGGTCGAGACGCGGCGTGCGCATGGTGCAGATGTTTTACGGCGACGGCCAGCCCTGGGACGACCACGGCGACATCCAGCCAACCACGCCAAACTCGGCCAAGAGCGTCGATCAGCCGATCGCGGCGCTCTCTGAAGGACCTGAAGGCGCGCGGCCTGCTCGAAGACACGCTGGTGCTCTGGGGCGGCGAGTTCGGCCGAACGCCGACGTCGCGAAGGCGCGAAGGGCCGCGACCACAACAATCACGGCTTCAGCGTCTGGCTGGCCGGCGGCGGCGTCAAGGGCGGCATGGTCTACGGCGCCACCGACGAGTTCGGCTTCGCGGCCGTCGAGAACAAGATGCACGTCCACGACCTGCACGCCACGATGCTGCATCTGATGGGCATCGACCACGAGAAACTGACCTACCGCTACAGCGGCCGCGATTTCCGACTTACGGATGTGGAAGGAAAAGTGGCGAAAGCGATTCTGGCGTGATACGGGTCAGGCAAGTGAGACGATTCCGCGATGTGACAGGTCGGAGAGTTCGTCGGACATCTTGAGTGACGACTGAGCTATGCTAGCCGGCGAGGACTGCTATCGAGTTGAGGGAAAGGCGTTACTTGGTGCACATAATATGTCGACGGGCGGAAATCCGAGTACACATGGGACACCGAAGCCCGTGAGTCTGGCGCACCCTGGAAAACTCTCGGACGCTGATTACGCCCAACTCTCCGGATTGACTCCCGCCGAAAAAATTCGGCATTTGAGGGGTATCTTAAATCAGGTACAAGCAACCAGGATCTCTCCGAAGGGGTCATTTGTCTGGATTGAAGGGGTCGGCTTATATGGAGAGCATCTTTTCATAGGACCAGCACCTCTTGGATCGCAATTCTACACGGTTGTCGTCATTGAGCCGAACGGAGATGTATGGAAAATGCAACCTGTGGGCATAAAGGGTGTAGTTTCTCAGGGACCGCCCCAGGTATTCGACTTTGATTTGCGGATGGGAAATGGTGTATTGATGGTAAAACTGAGGAGGAGCCGATTGTGCCAAGTCTTATCAATCATGGCGAAGCAATAGCCTTTTTGCGTTCAATTGATGATCCAGTGGTCGAAGCAGTAATCCAGCATGCCCATAGCCTCATCTTTACTGAACTGTCGGACAATTTCACCACTGATCTCGATGCATTATTACTCTATAAAATCCTGGCGGCTCTTTTTCGGGATCGGCAAGGACTTGTGAACTTTCTGAGTACTGAGATTCCCGAAATCCAGACCAGAACGAAAAGTTCAGAAGAACATCTCGCTCTCGGAACGAGCGGTTCCTGAAAGCATCTTTTGGGGAAATGTTCGATGAACGACTTCATCGGATCTCCGGAAGTCGAGGCCGCTTTTCGACTGACGGGCAAGCGAGACGCTTGCCCTACGGGGAGTGTCAACAAACTGAACATCTACGGAGCTGGGGGCGGCGGTGTCGAGGCATTCTTGATTTCGGTCAGCGTTTGCAAACACCGGGCAATTGCGGCCATGGTCTCACATGCAACTCTCCACAACCCTACTCCCATGAATATGTATATAATTGCCGGGACGATCGTTGGATTCAGGGTCGAGCTTAGCGACATTAGCCAGCCAGCGTAGCCCAGGATCAATACCACCCCGACCCAGAACACGATTGGGATGGCATCCGCGATCATCAGTTTCTTGAAAGAGAAGTAATCGCCAATACCACCGCCCTGGGAACCGCGTTTGCGCGGGGCAGGTTTGCGGTCGTCGTAGTCGTCATCGTAATCGTCGTCGTCATCGTCCCGCTTGCGTTTGCTGCCGCGATCGTCGTCGCGGTCATCTTCCTCATCGTCCAGGTCTCGGCCGCGTTTAGGTTGCGGTTTGTCCTTGCCGGTTTTCTTCTTGTCTCGCGGCTCATCGTCGAGGTCGTCAAATTCGGCCATGCGCTGAACTCATCAATAAAGGTATTGTAGTCGGTTGGAATCCTGTTTCGGAGAGTGTAGCATTTAAGTTGAAAGCGGACAGCGAATTTTGTGAGAAATTGGATAACCTGGCGAGGTTTTGGTTATCCAACTCTCTCCAACAACCAGTCGGCATTTCCCTGTTTGATCAGGCGATACCGTTCGCCATCCGGTCGATAGGTGATGATATATTCTGTTTCGGAAGGTTTTTCGAGAATGGTCCAGATGCCCTGATTGATGGCGATTTTTTGGTCGGGTGCCCATTCCCACGGTTTGACGTCCTGCACAATCGCCCGTCCTGCTTCAACCAGTTCATACCAGCCGGCTCCGTTTGCTTCCGGGGGAGGAAACGGCAACGGCTCTTTTCCTGCCAACAGTCGGCGCAGTAACTGGCTAAACTCCAGATCGCCTTCCAGGCCCATCAGAAAACTGGGAACCGAATGACCGCTCTCCGATCGTACCTGTATCCATCGCAAGAAGCAAAGGATGCCGCGCCACGCCTCAACATTCTCGCCTTTGCTCAGTTCATCCAGCCAACGCTTCCAGTCATCCGCCGAGCGTGGATTCATGAATCGGTCTCACAAAAGTTCCAAGTTCCAGGTTCCAAGTTCCAAGTTAAAAATTTCAAGTCGTTGGGTTTTTAACTTGGAACTTGCAACCTGGAACTTGGAACTTGCATTTGCAGCCTTTGACGTAACCTGGAATATCGCCGTGCAGTATCTTGTCTTTGCACCGCAAGCCATAGCGCTTTTCGGCTACCCACCAGGACGACCAGCTTTTTGCCGCGCGTGATGCCCGTATACAAGAGATTACGCTGCAACATGACAAAATGTTGGGTATGCAGCGGGATGATTACCGCGGGATACTCTGACCCCTGCGACTTATGGATGCTCGTGGCGTATGCCGGGGTCAATTCATCGAGTTCTCCAAATTCGTACGGGACGTGGCGGCCTTCGAAATCGACGATCACTTCCTGGTCGACGGCGTCGATGTCGACAATCCTGCCGATATCGCCGTTGAAGACTTCTCGTTGATAATTATTGTGCGTTTGCAACACCTTGTCGCCGACCCGAAACTTCCAGCCGAACCGATCGACCTCCTTTTTGCTTTCGCTCGAAGGGTTCAGCACTTCCTGGAGCCGAAGATTGAGGTTGCGAACGCCGACATCGGACTTGTTCATGGGTGCGAGAACCTGCACGTCGCGAAAAGGATCGAGCCCGAACCTGGCCGGAATCCGATCCCTTACCATCGTGATGATTTTCTCCAGAATAGCCTCCGGTTCGCCCGCTTCCAGAAAGTAAAAGTCACCAGTGCCGGCCGGTGCAGATTCAGGCTCCTCGCCGTGGTTGACCGCGTGTGCAGCGCGGACAATCCAGCTTTGCCCCGCCTGCCGAAAAATCTCCGTGAGGCGAACCACTTTCACGACCTGGGAGTGAATCAGATCCGCAAGAACAGTGCCCGGCCCCACGGACGGCAACTGATCGATATCACCGACGAAAACCACGCATGCCCACGGCGGAATGGCTCGAAGCAGTTGATTCATGAGCGTGATATCGACCATCGATGCCTCATCGACGACCAGCAAATCGACATCGAGCGGGTGATCGCGATCGCGTTTGAATCGACCCAATCCAGGATCGAATTCGAGGAGACGATGAATCGTTCTCGCCTCTTTGCCGGTCGATTCGGCAAGCCTTTTGGCAGCCCGTCCGGTGGGCGCACACAAGGCCACGCGCAGCCTTTTGGCGAGAAAGATTTCCAGGATGCCGCGCACGATGGTCGTCTTGCCGACGCCGGGACCACCGGTGATGATGAGAACTTTTTCCTTGGTTGCGGCACGAATCGCGTCGCGCTGACTCGGCGCGAGTTCGATTTTCATCTTTTGTTCGATCCAGCTCACGGCGGCCTGGTCATCGATCGACGGCAACGGATGACCACCTTGCTTGAGTTGCACGATCGAGCGAGCAACGCCGAGTTCCGCGAGGAACATCGGTTTGAGATAGAGCCAATCTTCTTGATCGGTGGGCGCTACTTGATCGGGCTGCGGGTCGCGGGACGCGGGACGCAATAAGTCAGATGCGTCCGCGCCCGCGCCCCGCATCCCGCATCCCGACTGGAATCTCGAACAAACTCATCCTCCGTTCGTCCTTCCTCGATCGCGGAGTGAATCGTCTCCGGCGGAATTTGGGTCAATTCCATGGTCCGTTCCACGATCCCCTGCTCCGGATGGCCGACGTGCCCCTGGCTCGACGATTCTTGCAGGACGAACCGGACCGCTGCCCGCGCTCGCAGGGGCGATTGTGCCGACAATCCCATCCGCATCGCCAGGTCATCCGCCGTCTTGAAGCCAACCCCCCAAATGTCGGTCGTTAGCCGATATGGGTTGCTCTTCACCAATTCCACTGCCTGATCGCCGTAGGTTTTGTAAATCCGAATCGCGCGGGCGGTGCCGATGCCGTAGGATTGCAGGAACACCATGATGTTCCGCACACCTTTTTGTTCCTGCCAGCTCTGTCGGATCCGCTGGAGGCGCTGAGGGCCAATTCCTTTGACTTCGGCCAGAAAGGTCGGTGACTGATCGATCACATCGAGTGTCTTGTCGCCGAATACCTCAACGATCCGCTTCGCATAGGTCGGCCCGATTCCTTTGATCAGTCCCGAACCGAGATATTTGGTAATACCCTCGACGGTATGAGGTGGAATGGTGCGTAGTTGATCGGCCTTGAATTGCAGTCCGTGAGTCTTGTCGTTGACCCAACTGCCGTTCGCCTCGATGTATTCGCCGGCGACCACGTTCGAAAGATGCCCGACGACGGTAACGACATCGCGGTGCTTCTCAGCGCGCACCTTGAGCACCACATATCCATTGTCGAGATTGTGGAAGGTGATCCGTTCGACGGAGCCTGTCAGAGGAGTTTCATCGGGCATGGTTGTGGCTTGAGATCCTTGCCTAATGGGCACCTGTTGGAGAGAGAATACAACCCTATTTCTCATCCATTTACTTTCGCCGAGATTGCTCGCATTAGCTATCTCAGAAGGGCAGTACTTTGGTGTATTATAGTTGGACGGTTTTGACAGTTGTCATCTCAAGTGGATCAACATGATTTTTTTCGAGCGTCAGCACGTGATGAGGTAGAACGAATGCCCCGCAAAATGAAACCGAATGCTGTGTCTACTCGTTCAGGATTGCCATCCGATTATCGTGCCATCCTGGAATCCCTGAAGCAGCGGGTTTGGGAAGCGCAAACCAAAGCGATGCTTTCGGTCAACCGCGAGCTGATCCAACTCTATTGGGATATTGGTCGCCTGATCGTTGAGCGGCAAGAAAAGGCTGAATGGGGTCAAAGTGTACTCGAACATCTGGCGGACGACTTGCAAAAGGCCTTTCCTGGTGTCGGTGGCTTTTCGCGGAGCAACGTCTTCCGGATGCGGGCTTTTTTTGTGGCCTACCGATACACGGAACAAGTCGCACAGGCTGTGCGACAAGCGAAGGCCAAACGAAAAGTCGCACAGACTGTGCGACAAACGAAGGCCAAACGAAAAGTCGCACAGCCTGTGCGACAATTGGCCGAGGACAGCCCACCTGAAGTAGTCGCCAATCTTCCTTGGGGACACAACGTTGGTTCTGTTCCAGAAGGTCAAAGATCCCACACAACGCCTCTGGTATGCGCAAGACCATCGAACATGGGTGGAGTCGGGCGATTCTGACGGTGCAAATCGAATCCGAGTTGTTCGTCCGCCAGGGTGCCGCCGTCACCAACTTTTCAGCTACATTACCCGAACCGCAGTCGGAACTCGCTCGGCAGATGCTTAAAGACCCGTATCACTTCGACTTCCTGACGCTGCACGATGATGCCATCGAACGAGATTTGGAACGCGGGCTGGTCGGACACATTCAAAACTTCTTGTTGGAGTTGGGGGGCAGGATTTGCTTTTGTGGGCCAGCAGGTGACTTTGACCATCGGCGATGAGGATTACTTTGTTGATTTGCTCTTCTATCATCTCAAACTGCGATGTTTTGTGGTCATCGACCTGAAGATGATGAAGTTTACTCCGGCCGATGCCGGGCAAATGAATTTCTACCTGTCCGCAATCGATTCACTGATGAAGCACCCAACCGATGCCCCAACAATCGGTCTGATTCTCTGCAAGAAACGGGATCAATTCACTGCGGAGTACGCACTTCGAGATATTGCCAAACCGATCGGCGTGGCCGAATGGCAAACCAAACTGGTCCAATCGCTTCCCGAATCGTTGAAAGGAACCTTGCCGAGTATCGAGGAGATCGAAGCCGAACTCGAGAAAGAGACATGGTCATGACCGGCGAAGCTTGTACGCTTCCCTCGGTTCGAAAGGCTGACCCGGTCACCTTGTCATCAACGAACCTTGTCACCGCGAATCTCTGATTCTCTGCAACATTCGCCCCTGTTCCGCTAGGAGATGAGATAACTCCCCGTCCACCGGCACCGACCCGCCTTTGAGCGTCGCTGATTCCGCAATCAACACGACGCTGTCGGGTTCGGCGACAACTACCCAGTCATCGCGCACCTGTTTCATCTCACCGAGTCGAAAGCCAAACAATAATCGACGAGGTTCATCCAATGAGATTCGAGCCAAAATCGCTTGATCCCCCAAGTCGACACGAATCGTGTTCTTTCCGAGCATGAGTTGGTAATCGATGCGATAACCTTCCCGCGTTCGCTGTACGAAGGCATCGAACAAAATCGATTGCCCGCGATAGCGTGCGCGAAACCGCTCTTGCCAGGCGCGGTTATTGACACCCACCGCTTGCCTTAGAATCTCCGGAATCGACTCACTTAGCAGATCATTCATCAATGCTGCCTCGTTTTCGAGTTGCTCCAATTCTGCCTGCGCATCCGGCTTGGCAAGTTGTCGTGCCTGTCGAAAGTATTCCGCAGCGTTGTGATAGAGGCCGTCCGAAAGTGCCCTCCGCCCCTCTCGGACGATGGCTGCGATATCCGCTTCGTCGGGCGTTTTCGGCCGGGGTTTGTCGGATTGAAAAAGAGTGGTCTGGGTTAACCAGATCACTCCCGGAAGCAACACCAGCACTGCGATCAAGGCTGCCCAAAGCGGTTTTCGCCAAAAATGGAGATTGGGCTGGGCGAGCTGCTCTGAAATCGATCGCGATCGGCTCCGGGTGGAACGGAAGAAAACCAAAGGACTGGCCGGGAAAATGAAATGTCTTGCTCCACACTTGGGGCAGGTGAGAGTTTGGCTTTCCGAACGACGTCGGCCCATCAGGCGTTTGCCGCAAGCGCATGCCAAAGAGTAAGGAACTTCGGGAACGGAATCCCGCTTCTTGCGCCATTTCAACAATACGGAAAACATTCCATAGTTCCATAGTTCCATAGTTCCAAGTTCCGATTCCAACTTGGAACTTGGAACTTATTTCTTCCTCGTTGCGAAGAATTCTGCAATCATCCGGCGCGATTCTTCACTTCCCGCGAGCCGCAGAAACGCTTCGGTTTCGACGCGCGATTGCTCTGTCCAGTTCCAACTTGCACCCCTCGGTAACGACACGAAACATTTCCCTACTCGCGGCGGATACTAGTTCGCTCGGCTGCGCTGAAAAAGGCTTGGGCAGAAACTTCTTCGCGCGCTGGGGATGCCATCCGGTCCTGTCGTGGCTTTCGCGAATTCGCCGCACTGCCGTTTCCAACAACTGATCGGACTCGACCAATTCGTTGACCAGGGAACCGATCGGCAAGTCCGCTGCCTTGAAACTCTGACCGGACAGGAGCCGATCCAGGCGCTAACTGGGGATCGAGCAGACGGGGTAATCGTTGCGTGCCGCCCCAGCCGGGGATGAGTCCTAACTTGATTTCGGGCAAGCCTAATTCAAGACGGGGATGCGTTCCGCAAAGACGGTAATCGCAGGCGAGAGCCGCCTCCAGACCACCGCCGAGAGCAGCGCCGTCAATCACCGCGATCGTGGGAAAGGGTATCCGTTCCAGCAGCTGGAGCACGCTGTTGCCGGCCTGAATGAATTTTGCGGTAGGCTCCGGATGGGCCGGATCGGCATCCGCCAGTTCCTTGAGATCGGCACCCGCGATAAAGATGCCGGGTTTCGCGCTGCGCAGGATCAAGCCCCGAATCTCTTCCTGCGCGGCGAGAGGGTAGATGGCCTGGTGCAACTCGGCCCACATCGCCCGGCTCAGGATGTTGACCTTACTCTCGGGATTGTCGAAGGTTAGGAGGGCGATCTCATCGGGCACGATTTCCAGGTGAAGGAATTGGGGCATGTTAGAACTCCGTTTGCTCATGACCAATTGGGGAACTGTCTATTTGCCCGGCAGGAATGCCGCCGGCATTACTTTGAACCGCTCAGCCAAGACGAGAACTTGCTCCTTGGTCAGAGACCGTTTCCCGTTGAGGACTTCCGAAATGGTTGACTGTGAAATCCCCGTTTCGTTTGCCAGAACCTTTTGCGTGAGTCCGTTTTGACTCATCAATTCTCGGAGTACTTGGCTCTCCGAGGCATCGTCCCAAACGATGTGCTCGTCTTCGTATGCCTCTACAAGATCTGTCAAAACATCCAGGTATTTTTGTCCGCCCTCGTCGAGGTCTTCTTGCAGAAGGCGGTCAATAACAGCGAATGCCTCGGTCAGATGCTCATCGTCAACAATCTGAGTGAGCGGAAATTGCATGATGAGGTCATAGTAAGCATCGGGAAGTTTTCTTCGTAGCGTTGCAGACATGAGACTACCTCCTTTTTCGTTTTTGCGGTGGTGGTTGATAACAACCGCAGTCATTCGCCCAGTCCACTCGATCGTAATCTTCGTGGTCCATCACCTTAAGGACGTAAATCTTGCTGGTGCGATAAATGACCCTTCCAATCAATCGATATCGATTGTTCCCAACATCGAAAACGACACAGTTGCCGACTGCATCAGCAGATCCGAATGTTTGTTTGAGCGATGCAAAATTGGGCCAGATCTCGACACTTTTGGCAATCTTGTACCAAGCGAGCAGATACTTCTCGGCTATTTTGGCATCGTGAGTTCTCGATTCCCAGAACTCTTGCAGTCTCTTCTTGGAGATGATTCTCACTGCACCTTCCATCGGTTCACGATGACAACCACAATTACCAATAGTATCGCAATTTGCGATACAGTCAATTGAAATATCTCGAATTACGATAATACCCGCAGATTCCACCATCTCGCGGTTCGGAATCTGTGAAAACAGAAAAGCCTTCGGCACTTGGCCGAAGGCTCGTTTTCCGAAAGCCGACTTACGAGCCGGAAGCGTTAGCGACGCACCAACTTCATCCCTCGCTAACGCTTCCGGCTCGTTTTCCGCGAAAGGCCCAATCAGCGCGGCGCGTTGCGTTCACCCTTTTTGTTCACCCAGCTAAAAGGCGTCGTCACTTCCACTGGCTTGGTGGAGATCTTTTCACCGAGGATATTCTCGAAGATCGTGCCGTAGACTTTCTCGATCTTGACCATCGAGTGCGCGGCCATGATTTGCGAGACCCGGCCCTGGTTTCCCAGTACCCACTGTCGGCCTCTCCGATCCATGAGCGGCATCGCGCCGGCAGCTCTTGCTTCCGTCAACTGTCGCTTATTGAAATCTTCGACCTTCAACGTCACATCCGGCCCATCGATCGGCGGCGGCGGCAGTTTCGGAGCCAGATCCCGGCCCGAAGGATCGCGATAGGTCAGAGAATCATTCGGATCCTGCGCCACCGGAGGATCATAAGTGATCGGCTCAACCACGAGGCCGAATTCCGACTTCAATTTGTCGGCATGTGCCTTGCGCATGAAGGCCTTGAATTTGCCGCCATCATCCTTGGCGACCTCCATCGCCTTTTTCACGTTCTCGACGACCCATTTGGCCTCGTGCAACATAGTAGCTGCGTTGACAGGTCCAGCGACGACGTGCAGAACCCGACCGTCCGGCGCACAGAAATACGTGGCGACGTTGCCACCTTGCTTTTGGTTGCCGACGATCTTGAATGTGGCTACTTTTTGGAAAGATGAGTAGAAATACTCATTGATGAACTTCCCGACTTCGGGATTGGCCAGAGCGTTCACACGGAGCGCTTCAGCGTTGTTTCACGTCAAGGTCGGGTCTTCGAAGTGACCCGAGACATGCAGTACGAGAACCAGTTTGCCGTTTTTGGCGGCCAACCTGGCAGCTGCGCTCGGCGATTCCGTAAAAAGGATCGACGTGCCGTACTCACCGCAGCTTTTCTCCTTTACGGGTGTCGCGGCGAATACCGGCCCCGCGAGAAAGAACGAGAGCGACAATCCCAGGATTGCCCCCTTTATCGAACGTTTCATGGCATACACCTCCCTTGGAAAGAGATTCCCCACCAGCACTATAACGACTTTCGAGGGGAAATAGATTGGTGGAATTGCAGCATGTTACAACTTCGTTGCAGTTTTCCGTTTTCACCAAGATCGCAAGAACACCCATTTTCCGACGCTTGTTGCTGGACGCGAAAAACTTGAGCTCTGCTGGTCAGGTGAGATTCGACCCTGGAGGGCCCTCCAGGGTCGGGTCTTCCTAGCCCGCCGGTTCCGTCGGTGTCGCTTTGCGCTCAACCCCCGGCTAATGGCTGCGATCTTTCCAGGCCGGTTGGGGTGGCAATTCGTCGGCAACACTTTCAGAGAACGCGCGGCGGACGAGTTCGAGCTGGAGACGAGACGACTCCGCGAGCCGCGTAAGTCGCAATGACATGAACCGGGCGCGTGGCATTGCCCTCCATGAACTCCTTGATGGAGAAGGTGAGTTGAGCATTAATCGTGCGATTAACGCATGATTAGAGTTTACCGTCTCATTGCGACGTTGGGTAGCTTACTTTTTTGGCTCTGGGTCAATCTCCTTAGTACCCGGTACGGGCTTCGGTTCGGCTGTTTTGGCCTGGCCGTCGCGTTTTCGTTTCTCGGCGATCAACTCGGCCGCTTGCTCCTTAGTGGTAACGAAAAAGGCATCTCCCTTGGCGACAACTTTGAGATCAACGCTGGCAGCGAGCAACTCGATTGCAGTTTCGAAGGGAATGTTCGCCACTTTCATGGTGATTTCCTGCGCCGGGATTTTCTCCGAAACCAAGAGCGACAGCACGACAGAACGATTGTGTTTTTCCGCCAATTCCTCGAGCGCCTTGGAGAATGGAATTTTCTTGAAGTTGCAATGGACCAGCGGCATGAGATCGCGTCGGTCCTCTTCACCGAGTCCCAATGCGCGTTTAAATGGCCCAGATGGAACGATCTCGATGAACTCCTTGCCGACCAAGTAAACTCCGTCCAGTTGCTCGACGACCAATTGAAGGATAGTTGAGAGAGGAACGTCGGTCAGCTTGCCCGGAAGTTTGATCGCTGGAAGGCGATCGAGATCGAACATTCCCAATGTTTCAATTCTGAACTGTTTCTCGTTGACCAGAATAGTAACTTTCTTGGAGGGATCTTTCTCATACCCCGGAAGGCTGCTGAGCTCTTCAAGAGTGCGCAACAAGATCGCCAATGGTGCTTCTTCCACTTCAAGAGATACTTTCGCATTGAGGCGAGAGAGGAGAAACTCATAGCGTTTCTCATCAGCCCGAGCGGCCGAAACCGTCGTGAGCAGAAACGCCAGACAACCTACACAGGCATGGATTCGCGTCATCGTTTTCTCCAGTTGAAGATCACTGTAATAATGACAGGGGCAGTCGTAGCGGCAGCTTCCAGCCGCCGTGAGTTTTCTGACGGCGGCTGGAAGCCGCCGCTACGACCCCCAGAGAATGTGGTTACACCCTGCAGGTTCAGTAAACGCTTGGAAGGTTTGTCCTACCCTGGCAGAAAACTCAGTTTCTTGCCGGCCCGGTTAAGGATGTCGAGCTCGTGAATGAATTCCGCGCAGGACTGATAACGATGATCGAGATTCTTTTCGATCATTCGGGCCAGTATTCGGTTCAGCGCGGGCGGCAATTTGGGATTCACCTCGGTAGCCAGGGGGAACTTTCCGCCTTCCTTGGCCAGGATCATTTGCAGCAGATTGCCGGCTTCAAAAGGCGGCTTGCCGGTCAAACAGTGATAGAAGACGCAGCCGAGCGCATAAATGTCGCTGCGCGCATCGACGCGCTGGCATCGCGCGCCTGTTCCGGGGCGGCATAGAGCGGTGTACCGATTCCGGTGCCCGTCCGGGTCAACGACGTGTCGCTGTCATCCGTGGTTCGCGCCAGACCGAGATCGGTCAGTTTGAGTAAGCCCATTTTGTTGAACAGAATATTGTCGGGCTTGACGTCGCGATGCACCAGGTTTTGCTCGTGCGCATATTGCAGGGCCGAAGCGCAAGTGCCAGCGATCGAGATCGCATCGCCGACCGCCAGCGTGCCCAGCTTTTCGAGATAGTGAGACAGATTCCCGGCATCCGCCAATTCCATGGCCAGATAGGTGAATCCGTGCGCCTCACCCGCGGCGAGATAGCGAACGATGTGGGGATGGTTGAGTCGGGCCAGAATGCGCGTTTCCCGACGGAATCGGTCAATGAAGCCGGGCTGTTTGGCGACCGCCTGCGTAACCACCTTCAGGGCCACCAATCGTTTCGTGGTGATTTGCTGCGCTTTGTAGACGGTGCCCATGCCGCCTTCGCCCAGCTTGGCGACCAGACGAAAATCGCCGAGCGTGGTGAGTTTGACTTTGGTCACCGGCTTCGATCCCGGCGGTGGCGGAGGAGCAGGAGTGAAGTCCATTGCCTGAAACGCCCGAGTCTCTTCGGATTCGGGCGGCAATACTGCCAGCGACTCTTTGGTATCTTCGAGCGGCTTGTCGGATGAAGGAGTGGCCATCGCCATTACCGATCTTCGCAAAACGGGTCGAGCGAGCACGAGTTGGAGAATAAGGGGTTTATCATACCTCTCGCCGGAGTAGTTGCAAGAATATTCCAGGTATCGATTTTTTCTTCCTCGCGATCGGGGTCGGCCGATACAAATCATTCCACAAGAAGAGCCTGAGCACCGCTGCCTTTCCTGGAATAATAGAATGGAAATAAGTGAGACTGTTAGGCAAGGAGTCTTTCTCGATGCTGCCGGTGGCCGATGCTGTGTCTACCATTCTGCGCTGTTCGCAGCCTTTGCACCCGGAAGTCGTTGCGCTCACTGCTGAGGCAGTGGGACAAGTTCTCGCCGAGGACGTGAAGAGCGATATCGATTCTCCGCCCTTTTCCAAGGCGTTGATGGATGGCTATGCCGTCCGATCCAGCGATCTTGCCACTTTACCTGTGACGCTTCAGGTCATCGAAGAAATCGCCGCAGGGAAGTTGCCTTTGAAAACCGTGGGTGTGGGTGAGGCGAGCCGAATCTATACCGGCGCTGCGATTCCCAAAGGTGCCGATGCCGTGGTTCCGCAAGAATGGACGCAGGCCCCTGCAACCGAGCAAGTTCAAGTTACACGTACCATCAAAGCGGGACAATTCGTCCTGGAGCAGGGGCGTGAAATGCGCTCCGGCGAGATGATACTTGAAGCCGGGACCATCCTTCATCCTCAGGTATTCGGCATTCTCGCAGCGGTGGGCCGGACGACCGTGAATGTCTATCCCCGGCCGAGCGTCGCGATTCTTTCAACCGGCGATGAACTCGTTGAACCAACGATGCTGCCTGGTCCGGGGCAAATTCGCAACTCCAATGGGACCATGCTCATCGGTCAAGCCGCGCGGGCGGGTTGTTTGCCCAGGTATCTCGGTGTCGCTCGCGATGCTGCCGATTCGCTTCAAGCAGTTCTGCGGACGGCCATCGAGTCGGCGAATGTAGTGATCCTTTCCGGGGGTGTCTCGGTAGGGAAATTCGATCTCGTGCCGGGCATCTTGGGGCAACTCGGTGCGACGATTCATTTTCATCAAATCGCCATGAAGCCGGGCAAGCCGCTGCTGTTTGCAACGCGCGAGGATACTTTGATCTTCGGCTTGCCGGGCAATCCGGTGAGCAGCTTTGTCTGTTTCGAGTTGTTCATTCGTCCCGCCCTTCGGAAACTGGCAGGATTTACCAAACCGGAGCCGAATCGTCTTCAGCTGCCGCTGGCGGAACCTCTGAGGACGGAAACGGATCGTCCCACCTACTGGCCTGCGCAACTGCAAACGGAAGGCGATCGGACGGTAGTAAGACCTTTACCCTGGTTCGGTTCCGCGGATTTGCGTGCCTTGCTTAAGGCCGATGCCTTGATTGAGTTGCCGGTCGGGAAACTCGATTATCCCATTGGAAGCATAGTTCCGGTAGTCTGTCTACAATTAAACTGATAGTGTGACCGTGAATCTGTTGAATTCAGAGAACTAACCACAGAGTCACAGAGAACACAGAGAAAGCAAATACAGGGAAATGAAAACGAGAGAGAAGAATTGGAAGGAAAAGCCAACGCATACATAGTGAATTCTGTGTTTTTGTCTTCTCTGTGTCCTCTGTACTGCTAATGTCGAAAATCTTTGCGCCGTACAGAGATTTCAGGCGATTTCTCGCTGAAGGCGAGCGTCGGGGCGTTAGCCCGACGTGGGCTCCACCCACTGTTGCTTGGATTTAATTCAAGCGGCGAATGTCCGGAGCAAAGATGAGCGGTTCGACAGATGCAGTCCACGTCGGGCTAACGCCCCGACGCTCGCCTTCGGCGAACCTTTGCATCCTTTGGTTGCGGCTACGCCGCGCTGTGACTTTGTGTTTAGTTCTCTGAATTTGAGAACTGGCCAAACAGACAGCCTTTTTTCGCAAGGATAGCGCATGCTTCCCGCAATGGATACCAAAACTCCCCCGCGCAGTCTTTCTCCCGGCGATCTTGTCCGGACTATTGCTTTTCACGGCCTATTTTCCGCTCTCTTTGGGTTGGATGGCCTGGTTTGCTCTGGTGCCGTTCCTGACCTTGATCCGCGCTGATGTTCGTCCACGACGCCTCTATTTCGCCGCGTTTGTAGGCGCTTTGGCCTTCTATCTTCCGGCGATTCAGTGGATGCGCATGGCGCATCCCGCGATGTATGCGACCTGGATCGGTCTGGCGATTTACTGCGGCATCTACTTCCCGATCGGGCTCTGGCTCATCCGAATTCAATATCGTGCCCGTATACCGCTCTGGATTTCGGTTCCTGCCGTCTGGGTTGGCTTCGAGTATTTTCGTGCCCACTTCCCAACCGGTTTCTCGTGGATGGAGCCTATGGGTATCGTGCATCGAATCGGTTTCGGCTGGTATTTTCTGGGTTATAGCCAGCACGATTTTCTCCCGATGATCCAGATTGCGGACGTCACGGGTGTTTATGGAGTGTCCTTCCTGGTTGCCCTGGTCAATGTGACGATTCTCTTGTGGTGGAATCGCTGGCGCGATAGCACGCTTCCCCGTCCCGTCCTGGCGACCGCCGTCACGACGCTGCTTCTGGGCGCAAGCCTCGGTTACGGTTTGCTCCAGCTCAACCACGAGCCGTTTAGCGATGGCCCGCGCGTTGCATTATTGCAAGGCAATGTGCCGCAAGATGTGAAGATGACCGATGGAACCTTCCTGACAAAGCACTACTTCAACCTTTGGATGAAAGCAACGCTCGATGCCGACGTGCAACCCGATCTGACGATCTTTCCCGAAACGAGTATTGCAGATGAATGGGTCGAGAAAGGCCCAGGTGTGACCGCGCCACACCTTCCTCGTTTCTACAGCTTGATCGACGACAAAGACGACAGTTTTGAATTGCAGCGATTGCTGGGTGCAAAAAATCGGGAATACTCGCAGAGTGGACGCCATTTGGGTTGCCTGTGTGTCGGGGGAGGAATGATCGCGGGGCCGACCTGGCATGAATTGTTCTGGAATAAAATCCAACAACCTGTTCTCTACGGTTTGAGCTGTTTAGAGGTGTTTGGCAAGAATAGTGAAAACAAGTACAATTCCGCACTGTTGATGACCAGAGTTGATCGGCCAGTAGCACGTTACGATAAGATGCACCTCGTCCCATTCGGCGAGTATGTCCCGTTGAAGAACGTGTTTCCATTCCTATCCCATTTTACGCCTTATAGCCACGACAACCTCTGCACGCCCGGCTCGCACTGGACACGGTTTCCCATCCGCGTCAATGAGAAGGTATTCAACTTCGGCTGCATCATCTGTTACGAAGACAGCGACCCTGCTCTGGCTCGTCGCTATGCGCTGCCGGCGCTGGAAGGTCCACCGGTTGACTTCCTGGTCAACATCTCCAACGACGGCTGGTTCGACGGCACACCCGAACACGAGGAGCATCTCGCCATCTGTCGATTCCGGGCGATCGAAACCCGCCGATCGGTCGTTCGTGCCGTGAATATGGGCATCTCGGCGATCATCGATCCGGATGGCCGGGTGATCAAGATTCCTGGAGAAACCTGGCACTCCTCCAAGAAAGTCGAGGCCGTGGTGACAGGCATTGTGCCGATCGATCGTCGCTCGAGCATTTTTGCCGTCATCGGCGATGCGCTGCCGCTGTTGTGCTGGTTGGCCACCGTAACGGGACTGGCATTAGCAATCATCCGTGGCCGACGAAAATGAAAGCCTTAACCTTGCTGCTGAAGAAACGTTGGCTTCGCAAAGTGCTGCTCTTCGTGATGGTTGTGTATATTGGGGTGGTGATCGGTATGTGGCTTCTCGAAAATCTGTTGGTGTTTCGCGGCGAAACCGCCAGGGAGAACTGGCAAGATCCACCCATTGCGCGCATTGAGGAAGTGATATTCTCGACCGCTGGTGGCATCCGGATTCATGCCTGGTATTTGCCGTCACTTCCGGGCAATGGTGCGATGTTGATCTGTCACGGCAACGGCGGCAATATCAGCTATCGGGGCGACAGTTTGCAACGGTTTCAGGAACATTTAGGCTGTAGCGTTCTGATTTTTGACTATCCCGGTTATGGCAAAAGCGAGGGAAAACCAACGGAGGCGGGTTGCTATGCCTCCGCCGAAGCGGGGCTTCGGTGGTTGACCGAACAGCAAAAAATTCCTGCGAATCGAATCATTCTCTACGGCGAATCGCTGGGGGGCGGCGTTGCCGTGGAAATGGCGTGCCGGCACGACCATCGGCGCTGGTGCTGACCAAGACATTCACTTCATTGCCGGCAGTGGCGCAACGAATGTACCGCTGGCTGCCCGTCAAATGGTTGATGCGAAACCGCTTCGATAACCTGGCGAAAATCGGTAACTGTCGCCGTCCGGTGTTCATCGCCAACGGCACGCACGACACGCTGGTTCCTTATGCCCAGGGAGAAGAATTGTTTCGCGCAGCCAACGAGCCGAAGTTTTTCTTTCCGCTGCAAGACCACGACCACAGCGACAAGTTGCCCGATGAGTTCATGATCGCGTTACGGCGGTTTATCGCAGAAAACCCATAATCGGGGCGCGAGATGCGGGGCGCAGGGCGCGAAAAATGCAAAAAAGAGACTCTCGAACCTTGCTTGCGCTGCGGGCTCCCGTCCGAACGGGTCCGGGGAGTCCGCAGCGCAAGCAAGGGTTGAAATCTTTGTTTTTTGCGCCCCCATCCCGATTTACCACTTGAACTTCGCACGCACCTCCGGATTGACCATTTTCTCGCTCGGCCATTCGCCGCGACGCAGCGAAGCAATTGCTTCGGCCGCCGAACGAGCCATGTCTCCCAGCGATTGCCGATCGACTCCCGCAGCATGGGGCGTCAACAAAACGTTGGGAAGTTTTAAGAGCGGGTTATCCTTGAGCGGAGGCTCCTGCTCGAACACGTCTAGTCCCGCACCCGCAACGGGTCCGTTTCGCAATGCTTCAATTAGATCGACCTCACATATCAGACCGCCACGCGAAGTATTGATCAGAAGAGATCCCGGTTTCATCTGGGCCAGCGTCGCCTTGTTCATGGTGTGTCGAGTCGCCGGCGTCGATGGCAAATGAAGCGAAAGGATATCGGACTCCCTCAACAGCTTCTCGAACGGTACGAGAGCGATTCCGTGCGCAGGCGCAGAAATCCTTGTCGGGATAGGGATCGTAGGCGAGTAAGCGCATCTCGAAAGCCGTTGCACGAGTGGCCACTGCCTTACCGATCCGGCCCAGGCCGGCCAGACCAAGCGTCCGGCCCCGTACCGGCTCGCTCATGTGCAACGGCCAGGAGCCGTTGCGTACTGCTTCGTGTCGAATCTGCAGGTGGCGCGTCAATCCAAGGATGAGTGCAAAAGTGTGCTCGGCAACCGATCCCTGATTGGTATTCGGGGCGATCGTGACGGCGATACCGCGAGCCGTGGCTGCGGCGACATCGACGGCATCGTAACCCACACCGACTCGGGCGATCACTTTTAGTTTTGGGAAGGTGTCGAATAATTTTGCGTTATAGAGTTCCGACCCGGCGAGCGATGCCTCCACGCCATCAAGCGCAGCATACAGTTCCGCATCGGTAGGCTGGTTCAAGGGGGCATCCGCCGGGTAAACCGGGCTGAAGCCGGCCCCTTCCAACACATCGAGAAAGCGGGCTTTGAACCGAGCCACTTCGCAGAGGTAATTATAACTTTGGTCATCAGGCCACACCAATGAGGAGAATAAGTTCGGTGGGTGTGACAATTCTTTCTGGCAAGTGGCGCGTCGCAACTTTTGTTCCCTCTCCCCTGTACTCAGGGGAGAGGGCTAGGGTGAGGGGAAAAGCCTCCCACCATGAACAACGCGTCCGGGATGGTTGAAGGTTCGCCCCTCACCCTAACCCTCTCCCCTGAGTACAGGGGAGAGGGGATAATACCCAGATGGCATCTTGCCAGAAAAATTGCCGAACCCGGTTTGGGTTTGATGGTAGAAAAGATAGGGATTTCCGACGACTCAGCCACTATCGCGCCTTGGTCTGGTCCTAATCCTAATCGAATTCAAATCCGAGTATGATTAGGATTAGGATTAGGATTATAAGGGTTAGCCAAGTTTGCGTGAAAAGTGAGTAGGGCGATAAGCAAAGATCACGAATGTAGATGGACCTTTCGCATGTGGTCGGCGGCGGCTTCGTGCGGGATATGCCAGCCGCAATCGTCGCAGGAGGGCACTTCGGGGAAGCAGTCGGCACAGTACAACGGCCCACCCCGGAAAAATTGCTCCAGCCGGCGCATATCCTCGGCGGGGACGCCTTCGAGATTCAGCGGAAAGGATTGCAACTCTTGGCAGCGCTCGCAGGGCCGAGTGTTCTGTTCGGTGATGATTGGCTTGTAATGAGTGTGCAGCCCGCGCGGCACCACGCCGGAGCCGGTACACAACGGGCAGGTCATGCCGCACTGTGCGACGATGGCACGCCGAATGAACTCGCTTTTGTTCGGCAGGTTGTTGAGAAAATCGGCGAGTTCCTCCTCGACTTTGAAGGCGACGATTTCGGTTTTCCCGGTTTTCCCGGAGGTTGTTTTGGGTTTCGATATTTTGCGAGCCATACATCCGCTCTTGAGACACAAAAAGAGATACCTTGATTGTATGATGGGTCCGCAGAATAACAAAAGAGCAAAGGAAGATGGTTCGAGGAATCAGACTTCGAAATCTGCAAACAAAGAAGGTATGAGAACCCGGAGGAGATTCTCACTCGAACTGAAGCCCATCGAGCCAGATGCGGATCGGCGCTCCGCCCCAGGAATCGAAGCCCAGACTGATGGACCGAACCGTGTCGATTTTTTCTCCTTCGAGCTTCCAGTCCTTGTCTCCGTCCAGAGGCACGACCACCCTCAACCAGCCCTCCCGGGCTTCGCTGTCCGCGAGGCGGACCAGAGGCTCATGTTGCGGAGTGAGCCGTCGACTCTTCTTGTCCGAACTGTTCAGAGTGATAATCGGATTGGCATCTTGCCAGCTCGGCGTATTCTCATTGCGACTACGAAACCAGAAAGTCAAATGGCGTTTTCCTTCGAGCGCAATGTCTTCTTTATCCGATCTGGAGTAGATTAAATTGCACCGGAATCCGCCATAAGGATTGATCGTCGCTAAGATGCTTGACTTGCCCTGGAGCTTGATGTCGGTGTCGTCCACAAACTTCACTTTCGACTGCGGATCCTGCCAGCTCCAGTTCTTGGCTTCGCCTTCGGTGCCGATTTCCGGGAACTTGGAAAGAACGTACAAATCGATCCAGGCAAGATCGGAAAGCAATCCATTGCTCACCGTCAGGCCAATGCGATAGAACCCGGGTTTACTGAAGACCTGTTCCACTTTCGCCGTCTGGGCCATGGTGTCGTCACCAAGGTTCCAGCGGTATTGCAGAGTGTTCCCTGCCGGGTCTTCGCTGCCGCTTGCATCAAAAACCGCTTTCTCGCCTACTCGCAATGCCGATGGGCTTTTGATTTTCGCTTTTGGAGGGACTTTGATCGTATTGTTATTGCCCATCTGAAAAACATGGGTACTCCCAGGACCGATCTGTATATCCTTGGTAACATTCTTCTCGAAAGTATTTGCCGCGATTTGAATCCAATCGGCATATTGGGTGTAGATGCCCCAGCGGTTTTCGTTCAAGGTGTTTTGCTCGATGATCCAGTGTCGGGCTTTCCACTTCTTCCCTTGCGTTCCGATATCACCGATCACGGCAATTCCTGCCCCATTGTTGGCGATGCACTTGTTGCCGCGGGCAATGACATGGCTGGAGGTGCCGAACATAAACACGATGCCTGCGTGTCCATTGCCGGGGAAGTGCGGCGCGTTGTGATTTCCCTCGGCCTTGCCATTATGAGAGACTTCGTTCTCGAGCAACACGGTTTTGTCGGAACCGCCCATCCAAAATCCATAACTGCCGTGATTGGCCTTGTTGTTCACGAAAATGTTGCCGGGCGACGAGCATTCGACGCAATTATTGTTGGCATACGAGCAATCATTCTTTTCGAAGTAATTGCCGGTGCTGACCCACTGGTTGAGCGAGCGGAGGAAAATTCCATCTCCGCCGTGAGTCATTGAATTATCGATGAATCGGTTGTCGTTGGAACCCGCTTCGAGCAGCACACAAGTCGAATCGCGGGCGTGGACTTCGTTAGGTTTCTTGCGAATACCGTAGTCCAACTTGTTGTTGGTGACCTGATTGCGCGAAGACGTCCAAAACTTCAGACAAGTGTTGGACGTATAAGAGAAGTCATTCTCTTCGATCTTGTTCTCGTCGGAACGAACCAGTACACAACCGTTCCATACTCGATTTGCCTTGCACTTTCGGATCGTGGAACCCTTTACGTGGGTGAGGATGATTCCGCCGCGTTGCGGAGTTTCTCCCCAGCCAAAATCGGGATCGTGGAAGTTATCGCAGAAATGACAGTTCTCGATCAGCCAACCCGAACCATTCTCGACGCGAAGCCCAATACCCCAGCCCTCGACGACCAGGTTCTTGAGCGTGACGTTGTTGACGCCGAGGGCGCTGATCGCGGTATCGATGTACGTATTCGGTTTACCTCCAAATTTCGGGCCCCGCAACCTTGCACCCTTCCCGTCAAGGACAATCCCCGATTTTTCGATGATGATCTGTTTATAAGTCTTGGCGGGATCTAACGTGGTATCACAGGCAACGCGAAGAATCTCGGCGGTTTCGTCGCGGATCTCCGTTTCCCGTTTGCGATCCTTTTCGGCCTTTGCCAGTTCGTTTTGGGCACGATAAATTTGCGATCGAAGGGCGATTGCTTCGACATGCTCCGGCAAGAGGCGCAACACTTGATTACAATCGGCCAGCGCATTCTCTAAAGAAGCAGAATCCCTTTGTTCAAACCAGATTTGGGCGCGCGCCAAATAGGCGGTGTAATTGTCGGGTTCGAGTTGAATCGCCGTCGTCCAATCTTCGTTCGCCTTGACGCGGTTGCCTTCGAGCCATGAAACAAATGCACGTTTCGAGAAAGCTATGCCGTATTCCGGCTCCAAGTGGATCGCCTTATCGAGATCGGATCTTGCCGCAGACAGCAGTTCCTTAGCACGTAGCGATTTCTTCAGTGCTTCAGCGACAAAACATTCGGCGCGGAGCGTCAGCGCGAAGGAAGCGCTCGGACGGAGTACCAGGCAAACATTGGCGGCGAGTTCCGCTTCGCTCGGCCGACCGGAATGCGCCAGAACTTTGGCCAGGAACGCATGGGACCAGAAGTGGTCCGGTGCCAGCCGAATCGACTCGGACAGATTTTGCTCCGCAGTTTTCAGGGGGGTTTCGAGATCGAAGCCTTTGAAGCCAGCTGATCGAGCAACAAGCTTTGCGAACTTAAACATGGGATGAGCCTTGCTTGCACCCAATCCGAAATGCAGCACACCACTAAGGTAAAAGTCGACTTGGGATTGCGGACCATCGTAGCGCATCGGACCCAGAGAACCTATTTCGCCCAGCATGTATCGATTGAATCGATCGATGACTTCCGCCGCGTAGCAGTCCGCGCGGGGACGGCAGCGATTCAGGACTTGGATCGATCTCTTACTGTAGGTACCCATCCGACCGGCCAAAAGCAATTTGCCGTCCATTTTGGAATAGACTCCCGCCAGCACGAGCATCAGCCGATAGACATCCTGTCGCAGTCGCTCCGTTTGCGTTGCGTTGAGTTCATCGGCAGGTAGTGAATCCCACCAATTCGCAGGTCCGTCAAAGACTTGCAAAGATGCCAAGGCATTTTCGAGCGCGGCGCAGCTTTGCACATCGCGATCATGAAACGCCAGTTGCTGGCCGCGGTCGGCGAGACGAGTGTATTCAACAAGCGAACGTACGCGTTCAGTACGGGCGGCAAGTTTCCGATAAAGTTCGCCCAGTTCGGGTTCCAGGCTCAGCCGAGCAGTTGCTTCCGCGAAAATGTTTAAGGCGAGTTCGTAGCGGTCAGCTTTCATTTCGGCCAATCCAATTTGTTCGTTATTCACTGCCGCAGCCTGCAAACGATGGAGGGTGTCGCGCCGGTCTTTTTCGCGTTTCGCTTCCGACGACTTCCAAAGTAAGGCCGATGTCAGTCCGCCGATGAAGAGCGCCAGCAAAACGCACGCCACCGCGACTCGCGTTCGGTGACGGCGCAGCCAGCGATTCATTCGTTCCAGTTTTCCGGGGGGTCGCGCAGGACCGGTTCGCCATTCAAGAAGCGCTGTAAATCGTCGGCCAACTCGGCAGCACCCCGATATCGGGCAGAGGAATCTTTTTCGAGACACTTCAGACATACGGTGGCCAGACTCACCGGAATATTCGAATTGAGCTGCGAGGGATGGACAGGGTTGTCGTGTTGTACCTGGCGCAAAGTCTCTTGGATCGTCGCGGCGTGGAACGGCGGTCTGCCGGTCACCAGGCAATCAGAGGCATGCACCCAACCCATAGACATCCGTCCGCACGTCGACCCGCGCCGTATGCCCACCTGCCTGTTCGGGGGACATGAATGCGGGGGTGCCGAGAACCGCGCCGGAGACCGTTAATCCCAGGCCGGCATCGACTTCTTTTGCCAGTCCGAAATCGGTCACTTTCGGCGTGCCGTCGTCGGCAACCAGAATATTCGCCGGCTTCAGGTCGCGATGCAGGATGTTCTGGAGGTGGCAATATGCAATTCCGCGCCAACAGCTTCAACGAGCAGCGCCGCCCGCCGCGGTTCGAGCGGACCATCTGACATCTGATTAGCCAAGCTGCCACCGCCGCAAAATTCCAGAACAAAAAAAGGCAGATCATTGAAAGTACCAAAATGATGAATCGTCACCACATTGGGATGGTGTAGACGGGCCACCGCCTGGGCTTCCGCCGCGAAACGCGACAATTCGGCCGGATCTGCCAGATCGCCCGATTTCACAATCTTCAATGCCACCATACGGTCCAGAGCGATTTCTCGCGCCTTAAAAACGACTCCCGCCCCTCCCCTGCCCAGCTCGGAAATGATTTCATAGCCTGGCACGATGATGGTGGCGGAGCATTCCACCATTCGTGCGCTGACGTCGGGGGTGGTGTCCGCATCTGGGAGCCTAAACCCCGGAAATCTTCTATAGAATTCAGCTGCGTTGAAATCCGGATCACGACGGCGGCAAAGTTCGGCTTCTGCTTCAATCAGGCTGCGAAAAACGGCACGGTCGCTTTGCAATTCCGGATAGCGTGCGAAATACTCCTCAACGCGGGCGGCTTCACCTGCTTTCAAACGAAACTCCAATTCCGCGTGAACCAGTTCTACCAGTACCTCAACTCGTTCAGATCCTGATGGCAGCAAAGCAGTCAAATCGGGCCGATTTCCGCGCCGCAGAGCTACCTGAAGCGCCACGAGACGGTCTTCCAGTGGAGATTGTTCGTCGATGGCCGCAGTTGGCATAGTGAAACCCACTTGAGGTACGGACTTTAAGAAGTGAATAATTCCGACAATATCTTGCGAGCTTCCGCTCGCACCCGTTCGACACCGCGTTCGTAGAAATCGACCGCTTCGGAGATCTCGGGAATGGTGTATCCTTGTAGACTCATCTCAAAGATTTTGGCTTTCAACGGAGTGCCGAGCCGTTGAACTACCAGTTGAACGATCTCGGCAAGTTCCGCTTCCGCTTCAGGACCAGGATCCTTCGTTGGAAGCGGGATCCATCCCGAAATAGAAGAGTTCTCCCCGTCCAGCGCGATCTCGCGTTGAACATCGCGAACTTGCGAACCTAAAAGATCGGACTGACGATAGCATTTGCGCAGGGTAATCATGACCAGCAGACTCCACAGTCCATTGGCATCGCGAATGTCGAAATGGCCGGTGGTGCAACCCTGAAAGAAACTGCGAAATGCGGATTGAGTCACATCCTCTGGATCCAACTTGGAGCGGAAGCGCTGATTGAGGCGGGAACGAGCCAGCGCGGTCAGGCGTCCAGCATAGCCCGCAAATATCTCGGCCGCGACGAGGGGATCACCGGCAAGCAGTCCGTTGCGGACGTCGGTAAAAGAATCTTCTGGGGACATATCGTCTGGGGGATCAAGAATAAAACATTCTACTCCTGCTCTGAATTTTATTCTTGATGCCCGCGATCTCAATATTGGATCGACGAAAAAACTGAGAATTCTTCACTTTGGTTCCCATGATGGCTGCCGTGCCAATCACCCAGCGTCCCTCCGGTGCGAACGATGTTGGAAGGAACAATGTTCAAGATCGGCCTCTGAAACTTTGCCGGGTACAGAGTGAGCGCGAAATGCGTTGAACCACTCAGCACCGAACCCGCCCCTCGTCAAACCGCACGGATTGCTAGATCCAATGTGCGCGGACGAAGATTGATCGCTAATGGGCTACGCTTGCCTCCGCGGTCAGTACTGCAAAAGAATGCCGTCGAATAACCCGCGTCCAAGGCGTCGTAAAAGGCGTTGGCAAAACTGTCGGCAGCGTAATACGATTCAGGATACCCTTCGTACTCAACTGACAAGATGGCAAAATAGTACGCATAGTAGGTGAACACCTCCGCATCACTCCAGTCGCCCTCGTCCGCGAACAGCTCGGCATATTCGCCCAGGTACCAGGCATAATAAAGGAGTTCACTTCCGTAAGTTTCGTAGCCATCCATGGCCAGGTCGATCCCTTGATCCGCATCCGAATAGAAATCGGATTCGGCTTGAGCCCGAACGTCTGAACTGGTGAGTACAAGCGCAGCTGTGACAATCGCGGTCAAGGTAACTTGCTTCCACATGGTGATCTCCTTGAGTGGTGCCGGCACCAACCCCTACTGTCTCATTACGTCCCAACGGGACCTACAATCAAAATGAGAACCTAGTGAAGGCGTTGCAAAAATGCCGGTATGGTCAGGACATTGGTGAAAGTCTTGTGACTTGGCCAAATACCCTTCCAAGATGGAAGTGGGAGAAAAACGCTTCATGCCGACACACCTTCAGAGAGTTTTTCCAAGAATTATCTCGATTGCAGTAGCGATTCTTCAAATTGCAAGACTGCTTGATCGTCCGGTGAAATGGTTCGTAGTTACAGTACCATTTCGGGCGCTGTAGGGTCGTTCAGTTGCGAGTCGGAGCCTACGATTTGGGTAAATAGCGAGCTTTTTCCCAATGTACCGTAAGATTTTTCACGGATAAGCACGTCAGAAGACAGCGAACAGAGGACAGAAGCTTAGACTTGTCAGTCTGCTGGCCTCTGTTTTCTGTCCTCTGGCGTGCTTGAGACACTTAGCGATAGCCTCCCGAGATGTAGAGCGTTTCGCCCGTAATCCAGGCGGAGTCTTGCGACGCGAAGAAGACCGCAGCCGGTGCAATATCGTCGGGCTGGCCGATTCTGCCGAGTGGCGTTTGCGCTTCGACTTGCTTGCGGAAATCGCTCTCCACAAACCCGACGGCATGCAACCCTTCGGTCTCAACCATGCCGGGGTTGATGGCGTTCACGCGGATTTTCCGCGAGCCGAGCTCCTTCGCGAGCGACTGAGTGATCGCGTTCACTGCGGCTTTTGTGGCGCTGTACGACGGATCCGGTCGGAGCAGGTGAAGCCGCGACGATCGAACTGATATTGATGATGCTGCCGCCCGATGGACCAAAGTGCTTGGCGGCCTCCTGCGATGCGAGAAGAAGGCCAAGCACGTTGAGGTTGAACTGCTTGTGGAAATGATCGGGCGTGATCGCTTCCAGAGGCGAAAACTCGTAGATGCCCGCGTTGTTCACGAGGATGTCGAGTTTTCCGAAAGCTTTCTTGGTTTCGGCGAAGAGACGGCGAATGTCCTCGGGTTTTGAAAGGTCGGCCTGAACGGCTACTGCCCTGCCATCCTTCTGAGTGATGCGGCTAACAACGGCATCCGCGCCGGTCTTGCTGCTGGAGTAGTTGACGACGACCGATGCGCCCTCAGCGGCCAGGTGCTCGGCGATGGCAGCGCCGATTCCCTTGGAGGCCCCTGTAACAACGGCGATTTTTCCTTTGAGTCGGTTCATGTGAAAGTCTCCCTTACAAGAAATGATGCGAAACGCTTGGCTTTCGATGCACACGCTGTGCCCAAGCGAGTGATGAATTCGCTCCGCTCAAGGAAGTGGTGAGGATACTTCCTCAGACAAGATGCGAAGCCTTCTTCACTTTCCTCACTATCATCTACCGGCTCCTTGGTTCGATCTTACAGTTTCCCGGCGGACCTTGAAACCCATTGATTTTCACCGAAAACTAGAAACTGAGAACTGAAAGCCAACCAAAAGAGGATCACCATGCCAAAACGAATCATATTGCGAACCGGCGAAGCCCTGGTCGAAGGCGACAAGGATTATCTATGTGCGGAGCCGGAAGTGGTTATCGGCGAACTCGACGGTCCCGTTGGGCACGCCCTGGCCCAACTCATCGGCGATCAAGTCAAAGGACACACCCGCGTCTTCGCCATTCTCAATAGCGATGTCCAGGTTCGACCCACAACGATTATGGTCAGCAAGGTAACCGTCAAGGAAACCCGCTACACCAACATTCTCATGGGAACCGTGCAGGCCGCGATCGCCAATGGGATTTTGGATGCAGTGCGTGCGGGAGATATTCCCAAGGAAAAAGTCAATGACCTCGGCATTATCTATTCCGTCTGGCTCGACCCATCGGTGTTGAAAATGTCGAAGAAAGATGTCGATCACGCAGCGCTCTTTCAAGTGCATCGGGAAGCGACAGCGAAGGTGATTCGCAAGGCGATGCGCCATGAACCAAGCATCGATTGGCTACTCGAGAATCAGGATAAGGTGCAGCACTTCTTCCATCAGCAGGGCTTGGAAGGGAATTTGTAGCCGTAAATCCGTTGGCGTTCTCGATTCATTTCCCGGAAGATAGAATGGAACATTGCCCAATCCGTAACAGAGGCTCAACATGCAGGCCCGCCAACGATACCAACCGATTCTGAAATTCTCACTCAGTGTGCTTTGCTGGTGGGGATTTTTCGTTTCGCCTTCGAAGGCCCAGAATAACTCGGAGCCAAAGGTTGATTTCGCGCGCGACATTCAACCCATTCTCTCCCACCATTGCAGCGCCTGTCATGGCCCCGATGAGAAATCCCGCAAGGCGGAACTTCGACTCGACGTGCGTGAAGTTGCGCTTTCCAAAAAAGTGATCGTTCCAGGCAATGCCAAAGCAAGCAAGTTGATCGCTCGTATCGAATCGGCAGATGACGCCGAGCAAATGCCCCCCGCGGACAGCAAGAAGCCTCTGAACCCCCGGCAAAAGCAGTTGCTCAAAGCCTGGATCGAGCAGGGAGGCAAGTATAGCCAACACTGGGCATTTGTAGCGCCACAACTGCCGGCGATACCAGAGGTCAAAAACACCAAGTGGTCGCGCAATGGTATCGATCCATTCGTTCTCCATCGACTGGAACGTGAGGGAATGAAACCTTCTCTCGAAGCCGACAAGGCAACGCTTCTTCGGCGCGTGACACTCGACTTGACCGGCTTGCCGCCCACTCTCCCGGAACTCGATCATTTCCTGGCCGACCAGTCGCCGAATGCTTACGAGAAGGTCGTCGATCAACTGCTGTCAAGCCCGCGCTACGCTGAACGGATGGCGCTGGCCTGGCTCGATGCAGCGCGCTATGCCGATACCAACGGCTTCAACAACGACGAAGACCGAACCCAGTGGCCCTGGCGCGACTGGGTCATCGATGCTTTCCAAAACAACATGCCCTACGACCAGTTCATTGTCGAGCAACTTGCCGGCGATCTGCTCCCGAATGCCACACTGTCTCAAAAAACGGCCACGGGGTTTCACCGCAATCAGGTCCACAACACCGAGGGCGGAATCATCCCCGAAGAGTATCGCGTCGAATATGTCGCGGATCGCGTCCACACCACGGCAACGATATTCCTGGGTCTCTCGATGCAGTGTGCCGCGCTGCCACGATCACAAGTTCGATCCCATCACACAGCGCGAGTATTACCAGTTTTTCGCTTACTTCAACAACCTCTCCGACAAGCAGGCCGGTTTTTCCAATTTCGTCGGAGCGGAGCCTTTCATTCGCGTGCCGTCCAAGCAGCAACAAGCCCGTCTCGAAAAGCTGGAACATCGGCGCGCCGAGCGGGAACGACAGATCCAGAAATACGAATCGGACGCTGATGCTTCGGTGTCGCAATGGGAGAAAGGATTGACTTCGGAGGAAATCCAAAAGCTGGGGAAAGTCGGCTTCCTGCTTCATCTGCCGCTGGATGAAACCAAAGGCGATGCCGTTCATGCCGGCGATGGCTCCCAGCGCGGGACTGTTCGCGGCAAGGCCAAGTGGACTCCGGGCAAAATAGGCGGTGCTTTGGATTTTGATGGCAATACATTCGTCGAGATTACCCAGGTTCCGACTTTCGATAGCGATGCTCCCTTTTCCATCGCTTTGTGGTCTTACCCGACATCCAAGGATGGTATCGCCTTGCTCTCCAAGATGGATGATGCAAACGCCTATAGGGGCTACGACGTCTTGCTGGAGTCGGGCAAAATTGCGGTGCACGTGGTCCATCACTGGCCCGATAACGCCATCAAGATTCTGACCAAGAAAGCGATCGCGCTGAATAACTGGCATCATGTGGTGGTGACCTACGATGGTTCGCGCAAGGCCGCTGGGGTCAAGGTTTATGTCGATGGCAAGCTGGAACCGATCGACGTCTCGAACGATTCCCTGCGAGGAAGCATCGTTACCGACAAGCCATTTCATCTGGGCAAGCGCCAGTCGTCGCTGGCATTCAAGGGCAAACTGGATGATGTGATGTTGTTTGGACTGGCATTAAGTGCGGAGCAGGTGACCCAGCTTGCCGCCGGGCGGCCTGTAAACCTCATCGCGAACCTTTTGGCTATCCCGCCCGAAAAAAGAACCCCGGCGCAGAAAGGTCAGATACGACGTTTCTATCTGGAGCGCATCGACAAGGATTATGCCGGCCTAAGAAACGAGCGGGATGAAGCGATTCGTCAAAAGCAAGAACTGGAGAAGAGCTTTCCTGTACTGATGGTGATGCAAGAATTACCTGCCCAGCGCAACTGTTTTGTTCTGAAGCGAGGCCAGTACGACCAGCCCGGAGAAAAAGTCTCTGCCGGTGTCCCAGCTATTCTTCCCCACCTTCCCGAACATGCACCGAAAAATCGACTGGGACTGGCCCAGTGGCTGGTTGACCCCAGCAATCCATTGACCGCGCGCGTCGCCGTGAATCGCTGGTGGCAGATGATTTTTGGGACCGGCCTGGTCAAGACCATTGAAGATTTCGGACAAACGGGTGAGCTGCCCAGCCATCCCGAGTTGCTCGACTATCTCGCTATCGAGCTGGTCCGGAGTCACTGGAATGTGCGCGCGACGCTGAAGTTGATCGTGATGTCGGCAACCTATCGGCAATCGTCCCGGATGACCCAGGAGCAACGAGAACGCGATCCGGAGAATCGTCTGCTTGGCCGGGGAGCCCGCTTTCGCCTTCCGGCAGAACTGGTCCGCGACAATGCCCTGGCGATCAGCGGTTTACTGAAGGAGTCGATCGGTGGCCCCAGCGTCAAACCGTATCAACCGCCGGGATTGTGGGAGGATGTTACGGTGAGCCGGCGGGGTGTATACGTTGCCGAACGCGGGGAAAACCTCTATCGCCGTAGCATGTACACCTTCTGGAAACGCACTTGTCCCCCGCCTGCGCTGATGAGTTTCGACGCGCCGAACCGTGAAGTCTGCGTCGCGCGCGAGCGATTACCAACACTCCCCTGCAAGCCCTTGTACTCCTGAACGATCCCACTTATGTGGAAGCAGCGCGAAAAATTGCCGAACGTGTGTTGCTCGAAGCTGGAAAAACTTCTGAAGCCAGGCTTGCCTTTGCCTTTCGATGCGCTTTGGCGCGAACGCCAACTGTAGAAGAACAACGAATCCTGTTGGGGATTTATCAGAATGCCCTGACTCGGTTCCGAACCGATAAGGATGCTGCCAAGAAGCTACTTGCCGTTGGCGATTCGCCGCGAGACAAGACTCTCGACGAAACGGAATTGGCTGCCTGGACTACGGTGACTTCCACCATCCTGAATCTGGATGAAACGATTTCCAAAAGGTAAGACGATGAACCCGTTTCAAGAATGGCAACAACGAATCACGCGCCGACATTTCTTCGGCAAGGCCACGCTGGGTACCGCCGCGCTTGCTTCGTTGCTTGAAGCGGATGGGTTTGCAGCAGAGTCGGTGCTGCCGCACTTCGCTCCCAAAGCGAAGCGAGTCATTTATCTGTTTCAGTCGGGCGGCCCATCACACTTGGAATTGCTCGACTACAAACCCAAGCTGGCCAAGTTTCACGGCAGCGAGTTGCCCGATTCTATTCGCATGCGGACAACGACTCACCGGCATGACTTCGGGGCAGAAAAGTTTCCCCGTCATCGCTTCCAAATTCAAGTTTAACCAGCATGGGAAAGCGGGAACCTGGCTCAGCGAGTTATTGCCGTTCACCAGCAAAATCATCGATGATATTTGCCTCATTCGCTCCATGAATACGGAGGCGATCAACCACGACCCGGCGATTACTTTCATTCAAACCGGCTCGCAGCAACCCGGTCGGCCCTCATTCGGCTCCTGGCTCAGTTATGGTCTGGGTAGCGAGGCCAAAAACCTTCCTGCCTTCGTCGTGATGATTTCGCACGGCTCCGGCAGCGATGCCAACCAGGGTTTGCTCGACCGACTCTGGGGCAGCGGGTTTCTGCCTTCCAGTCATCAGGGAGTCAAGCTCCGAAGTGGTCGAGACCCGGTGCTTTATCTCTCGGACCCTCCGGGCATCGACCGCGATCTACGGCGAAAAATGCTCGATGGACTGGCAGACCTGAATCGTCTTCAACAGGCCCAAGAAGGCGACCCGGAAATTCAAACGCGCATCGCCCAGTACGAGATGGCCTTTCGCATGCAAACCTCGGTTCCCGAACTGACCGACCTTGCCGCGGAACCCGAAAAGATTCTGAACCTTTACGGCCCCGACGTCCGCAAGCCGGGCAGTTTCGCCGCGAATTGTCTACTGGCCCGCCGGCTTGCAGAGCGCGGCGTCCGCTTCGTGCAACTCTACCATCGAGGCTGGGATAACCACGGCGGCCTGCCGATGAACATTCCCAAGCAGTGCCACGACATTGACCAGCCCCAGGCAGCCCTCATTACCGACCTGAAACAGCGCGGTTTGCTGGACGATACCCTGGTCATCTGGGGCGGTGAATTCGGGAGAACGGTCTACGGTCAAGGCGGGCTTCAGGACAACTACGGCCGGGATCATCACGGACGTTGCTTCTCGATGTGGCTTGCGGGCGGCGGCATTGCGCCGGGCATGGTCTACGGGGAAACCGACGACTATGGCTACAACATCGTCAAGGAGCCGGTCCACATTCACGATTTGCATGCGACGCTCTTACACTGCCTGGGAATCGATCACGAAAGACTTACGTTCCGCTTGCAGGGCCGGGATTTCCGCCTCACCGATGTGCATGGGAAGGTGGTCAAGAAGTTGCTGGCGTGATGATGTGCGCGGATTGCGCCTTTGGGTGCGGTTTGCCCAGGGTGCTCGCTGGCGCTCAGTACCCTGGGCTTTGACAGCGCCACCCCCTTGGGGGTGGCAACGCCGACGCGATGCGTCGGCCACAACCTCAGTGGACGCGAAGCGTCCTCGATGCACCCTGAAGGGGTGCGCTATCGAAGCCCAGGGTACTGAGCGTAGCGAACACCCTGGGCGGACTGCTCGATGGAAAATCACTTCTTCTCTCGGAACAACAACTGGGAAACCAGATACAGATCGTTTTTCCAGACCGGCCAGGTATGGCCGCCGGTATCGACGTGCCAGATGTGCGGAATCTTCTTTTCGTCCAGGGAATTATGGAAGTTCTTGCTCGCATTCATCAGTGTGTCGGTATCTCCACACGATAGCCAGAGCAACTGAAGTTTCTCGCGGGCGCTCGGATTGATCGCCGGTGCACCGAAGATCGCGGATGAGAAACCGCCAACCCAGGCGAATTTGTCCACGTGTTTCAAGCCGATGTTCAGCGCCTGGCCTCCCCCCATGGACAGCCCGGTTACGGCACGATGTTCCGCATCGGACTGTGTCGGGTAATGCGAATCGATATAGGAAATCAAATCCTTGGTCAAATCATTCTCGAAGGCGTTGCTGCTGCCGAACGGGTTGCCGCCGCCGCCGGGACCACGACCTTGAGGAGGGATGACTTGGTTGATCGCCTCGACCAGTTGTTTCTGGTCGATCTTGCCAACGTTGTCCTTGTCGATTTCCTTGAAAAGCGCTTCGGTTGCTGCTTTAAGTTCTTCAAGCGTTACCTTGCCATCCTTGTCCGTATCCGCCCGTTTCATCAGGGCCGATGCAACCGCGGTCGCCGCAGGATTGGGACCGCGAATGAAACCGTTGGGCATTACCACGATCATCGGCACAAGTTTCTTGTCGGCATACAAATTGTCGAGAATAACATTGGCGTCACCTTTCCTGGTCCAGCCTGTTTCGTCGTCACCAGCGCCATGCAGCAGGTACAACACAGGATACTTGACATCTTTTGAGTAACCGGGTGGAAGATAGACCGTGGCTTTCCGTTTGCCGCCCGCACTCTTGGAATCATACTCGATGGTTTCGACCTTGCCGCGCTCGATGTTATCGCGTTTGGAGTCGAAGCCTTTGGGCGCTGGGGCAAGTTCTTTGGGAGTTTCCTCGGCCCGCACGAAAGCGGACAAGAGGATGAGCAGAACAACACTTCCAGCGGCAAGATGAATCGGGAGTCGGCGCATGGTCGTTACCTCAGGGAGAGAAGGAGATGTGGGTTCATTTCCAATACTAATGAGATATTGTTTCGAGAGTCAAATGAGAATTGCATGAGAACGAACGAAGAGAAGGCAGAGGACAGTGCCGGGAGTATTTCATTTTGCATTTTGCATTTTCCAATGGGCATTATTCTGCCCTCTGTTTTCTGTCGTGCTTTCCAGAATGCTTTCCGTTGCCGTCTGGAACGAAGTCAGTCATAATACAGACAGTTGAGTTCTGAGTCGTCAAGTCATCGAGTTCCGCCGCTATGGCCATCATTTTCAATTGTCCAAACTGTCGCGAAGCGTATCGCCTCAAAGATGATGCCGCGGGCAAATCCGCAAAGTGTCGGAAATGCGGGCTGATGATCACTGCGCCCAAACCGGTCAGTGCCGAAGAAGCGGAAGCGCTTGCGCTGAAGGCGCTTTTGGAAGAAGCGCCCGCTCCCAAAGCCGCGGTGGTCGTCGAGAAGTTCAAATTCCAATGCGAGTTTTGTTCGCACGAACATGAAGTCGAGCGTTCGCAGGAAGGAAAAAATATGCGCTGCGGCGAGTGCGGCAAAATCGTGCGCATTCCCAAAGTCATCAAGGATAAACCGGCAGATTGCGCGAGGCCAACGATGGCAGACCATCTCTTGCCAAGCGCGATGCTCCCAAACTCGAAGGTGCAACCGAAGCTGCCAAGATGGTCAGTGTCGAGGCCGTCAAGGAAGCCGGCGGCTTCGACTATGAAGAAGAGGAAGATCCGCGCGATCGAAAAATTCGTCGGATCAAGCAAGCCGTCTACGGCTCATTGACGCTCATCATCGTAACCTCACTCGTGTGGTACTTTGTCAAAGAACGCCGAATTGGGCATCAAGAAGGATTAATGGTCAAAGCGCTCAAGGAGATTGAAGACCCCAACGAAGGCTCCAAACGCCCCGATTTTCATGCCGCCATCCATCGTTATGCCGGAGAGTATCAACTTCGTGCCGCAAAGAATCGCAACGATCTTGACGCGGCGACCAACCACTTTACGGTGGCAATCGGCAAGCTTCAGAAATCGCAGGCGAATCGATCCGACCATGCCGCCCTGATGTTGGAACTGAGCGCTGCCATGACGGTTCTGGGCGGAGAACCCGATCAGGTCAAAGACGAGAAACGTCTGCCGTGGGATCAAGTCCGACGAAAGATTCAGCAGCCTTTCTTGCTGGCCGACCCAATCGACGACGATCAACGGGACTGGGGAACCAGACTCTTGACGCGTGCCTTCGTCGCGCACGGCCAGGCATCGACCGTCTACAACGTCGCCCGCTATGCATATCCCAACCGGGAAGCCGAATGCGCTGGACGCATCGGTTTGGAGTTGCTGCTGCTGAATCAAAAGGAGGCGGCGGCGGACCTTCTGAAAAAGGTTCCAGCGGAGCAAGCTATCTCGCTGACCGCATTCAGGCTCGCCATGAATCCGGAACATGTCAGTAGTGCCGAAGCACCTTTGATAGCCCCGCCGCCGGCGGTGGGGGACGTGATGACAAGTTCGCGCCTGGCGTACGCCGAGGCCTGGGCTCTTCAGGGCAAGATTCAGGAAGCGAAGGCACTGGCCGACGCCCAGCCAAGGAATTGCGCGAGCAAGCCCGCGCCCTGGTCTCCATCGCAGCCGTGGAACTCGACATTCGGAAGAACACCCTGGAAGCGGGACGGCTATTGGAAAGCGCCGGAACGATTTTGCTTCAGGAGCCTAAAGAAGGCCAGTTGGCCTGGCTCATGGTGCGCATCGCCCAGCTGAGTGCGCGAGCGGGAAAATGGGAATTCGCACAGAAAGTGGCAGATGGCATCGGCAATGAGAGCATTCGCGCGTGGGCCGGTTTGGAGATTCTGCGCGCTCGCCTGGCGGGTCACACCAAGCAAAAGGCCGAGGAGGGTTGGCTCGAACTGGTGGTTGAGCCGTCCAAGGTGAACCTTGCAACCGCTATCGGACGCGAGGAGTTTGCTCGACACAACGCCGCAGCGGGCGAAACTTCCTACGCCAATCTCATCGAAAAGTCGTGGCCCAAGGGGTTTATCCGACCTTTCGGATATGCAGGAGTCGCACTCGGCAATCAGGATCGAACCATCAAGCCGTAACATCTCCGGTGCAAATGTTGGGGACGCTTCCCGCGTTCTACGCGAACGCGGCTACGGAAACGCGACTTTCTGCGCCGTAGCCGCATTCACGCACAACGCGGGGTACACCACTGAAGGATCTCGATATGCAATCGATTCGTTTTATCATGGTTGGCGGCTTTCTCGGGGCAGGCAAAACCACCACTCTGGCCCGTCTCGCACGGCAATACATTCGGGATGGGAAGCGGGTCGGACTGGTCACCAACGACCAGGCTCAGAATCTCGTCGATACCACCAGCCTGCGCACCCAGGGCTTCGCCGTTCAAGAAGTTCCCGGAGCTTGTTTCTGTTGTAAATTCGATGAACTCGTGGAGAAAGTGGGCGACCTCGAACAAAGCGAACGGCCCGACCTGATTCTCGCGGAACCGGTCGGCAGTTGTACCGACCTCGTGGCCACGGTCATCCAGCCTTTGAAGGATCTTTACGCCGGCCGATTCAAAGTGGCTCCGTATGCCGTTCTCTTCAAACCGAGCCACGGGTTAAGAATCCTCCGCAACCAGGGGCGGAGGTTTTTCCCCGAAGGCCGCCTACATTTTCCGCAAGCAACTCGAAGAGGCCGATGCGATCGTGATCAATCGAATCGATGAAATTGAGCCGGAACAATTGGCGGAACTTCGTGGTCTGCTCAATGAGCAATTTCCCGGCACTCCTGTACTGGCGCTTTCGGCCAAGGAAGGGACCGGCTTTGAGGGGCTTTTGGAACTTCTCGAGCAAGATGGTTTGTTCGGCCGGAAGATTCTGGAGATCGATTACGACACCTACGCCGAAGGCGAAGCCGAGCTAGGCTGGCTCAACACGAGCATTCACCTGACCTCCGAGAAACCCTTTGAACTCGATGCGCTGTTACTCGAAGTAGTAAAGCAACTTCATGTTTCCCTGATTCAAAAGGGAGCAGAAGTGGCTCACCTGAAGGTAATCGGGCTGGATGAGGGCATCTTCGGCGTGGCCAATCTGGTCAGCAGCACGACGCAGCCTGAATTGTCGCTGGCATCGGGGAGCACTGTGCGGGAGGCGGATGTCGTCGTTAATGCGCGCGTTGCCATCGATCCGGCGCTTCTGGAATCGGAAGTAAATCGCATCGTTTTAGAACTGGCGAAAAAGCAGGGAATCACGGCGAGTTTTCGGCAATCGCAGAGTCTACGTCCCGGCAGACCGACGCCGACGCATCGGTATCCGAAGGAGGCCGAGGTTGGGAAGTGAGCGGCACCGCTTGCAAGTTACCGGGTTCCCTTATCGTTTGCCGCTCTGCGGCGAACGTCTTTGTCTTGCCGCTCTGCGGCCTAAACCTTCCTGGGTCGGTGGCTTCCTTGGAACATGGAATCGCTCTGAAGGTGGTAGCGCAAAGCCGCAGAGCGGCAAGACAAAGACGTTCGCCGCAGAGCGGCAAACGATGCGGTCGGCCCTTTTCAATTGTGTCATTTTCATCCCATTCGCAGTATAATCTCCTTCAATAAGCGGCTTTCTGTCTCACTTTCCGATCCGTATCTGGGTTCAGAGGGTTTCCTCGTGTTCCGGCGACTCTTTCCTATCTGCGTCGCAATCCTGCTCTGCGGCGGGGTCGTGATCGTTGGATTCGGCCGCCAATTTTGCGCGAGCAGCCTGCGCCTCCTGCCGCCGTTCCCGATCACATCAATCATGAGCCGGGACTAGCTCCTTTCACCCTTTCCACGGGAAATCATCTTACCGTATGGTGGGATGCTCTCGACCCGATGGTTCGGAGAAACTCCAGGACGTTTGGAACCGGCAGCAACATTCACCCGGCGGATTACATTGGCCCGCAGGCTTGCCAAAAATGTCACCCGCAGCAACATCGGGAGTGGTCGGAACATCCCCATCGCTGGATGAACGCCCTGGCCGACAATACCACCGTCCACGGCGATTTCTCCGGGAACGCCGCGCTTTCCTATCGCGGCGGTAAAGCCACCTTTCAGATGCGGGGCGGGAACTACTTCATGCAATTGCAGCGCGGCGATTTGCGGCGAACTTACCAGATTACGCAAACCATAGGCGTCAGGTTCTTCCAGTACTACATCGGCAAACAGATCGAAGGCCCGGAGCCTGCGAACCACCACTTCTATCACAAGGATCATGTCCTCCCCTTCGGGTACTGGCTGGATCGGAAAGAGTGGATCCCCGTGGTGCATATCGGGCCGGAACTGCCGGACGATGAGAGGCCGGACCCGTTTAATCCTCCCGACCGGGGGAAGCACTATGCTGAGTACGCAACGAGTTGCAATTTCTGCCACACCACCTTTCCTCTGGGCGATCTGTTCGGCAGAATCCCGCGACAATTGGACAAACACGCGCCGATCTCGATACACTGGTCGATGCGGGGCTACCTCGAATCCTGCGCACCCTGCGGAATACAAGGTAATGGCTCAATTGATGGCTAAGGGGGACAGAACGAACAGCCCGATGGCAGACTGGGATGCTCAACACTATGCAGTCACTCTCGGCGTTAGCTGCGAGGCTTGCCACCTCGGTGCCAGGGAACATGCCGCGAAAGCTGAGAAGAGCATGCCTGAGTTTTTCCCGGCCAGCCCACACCTTGCCGTGGAGTCGGCCCAGCGCCCGATCCCGGCCGAACCCACGACAACATCAACTGGGCGTGCGCACGCTGTCACACGGGCGGCAGACCCAGCTTCGCGGCCGGGATGTCAACGTGGAACTCGGTCGAATTCGCGGATGCGGCGAAAGGTTCGTGTTACTCCCAGCTTCGCTGCACCGATTGCCACGATCCGCATCGTGGCGCTTGGCAAGAAATGGACGCAGCCGGTAGAGCGCGATGATGCCGTCTGTCTCAAATGCCATGACCAGTTCCGGGCCAAGGATCGTCGAGCTTCCCATACCCATCATCCCGCCGGCAGCGCGGGCGACCGATGCCTGAACTGCCACATGCCCCGGATCAACGAGGGTCTTCAGGATGTGGTGCGCACCCACATGATCTACTCGCCCACCCGGAAGGATATGATTCAGGCGAACCACCCCAATGCCTGCAATCTCTGCCATACCAACCAGCCGATCGACTGGACGCTCAAGTATCTGAAGGATTGGTATGGAAAGACCTACGATGACCGCGATATATCGCTCCACTATGCCGACCGGAGCGAACCCGTGGGTCTGGGCTGGCTGCGGAGCCGGGAGGAGGCGGTTCGACTGGTTGGGGCAGATGCCCTTACCAGGATGCGAAACAGCCAGGCGCTGCCGCAACTGATCGATGCCCTCGACGACCCATACCTTGTGAATCGGCAGTTCACCGCGAAGGGGTTGGAAGAGATGTTGGGAGTTAGCCTGAGTGATTTTGGCTATCACTTCTACCAAACTCAGGCGGAACGCCGGGAGCCGATCGCCAGAATTCGAGCGAAGAAACTCCCGGTCCCAAAGTGAAGTGAGGTATTTGACCGGGACTGCCAAGATTCTACGGCAATAACACCACGCGGAAACCGACGTCGTTGTAGTGGAGATCGTCCCAGAAATTGAAACGGGTCGCGGAACGACAATCTTCCGCGTTGCCGTACCACGAACCGCCGCGCGCTATCCGACGCCCCCGGGCTTCCAGTTGAAAGGGGTCAATTGCCGGTAGCTTTTCGTATTGGATCAGGTAACCATCCAAACACCACTCGAGTACATTGCCGTGCATATCGAATAAGCCGAAATTATTCTCTCGATAACTGGCTACTCTTGCCGTGCGGTGAAGTTCATCGTTGAAATTCGCCTCCTTGACGGTGATTGCCTGTCCCAAAGCAAAATTCGTCTGCGTTCCCGCTCGGCAGGCATATTCCCACTCCGCCTCGGTCGGTATTCGTAACCCTTGCACTTTGGTTTTCTGACAAAACATGAGCGCATCATACCATGACACTTGCTCGACCGGATATTTCGACGTGTCCTTGCCCTTCACCTTCCCTGCTCCGCCGCCCCCCTTGGAAAACCAACTGGGGTTGGCACCCATCACCGCTGCGAATTGCTCCTGATTCGTCTCGGTCAGCGCCATGTAGAATGGGTGGGTGAGCCTGACATAGTGATGCACTTGATCAGCCATGCGAAGCGCTTCGTCATCCCTGACCGCCTTTGGGGTACCCATTTTGAAGACTCCCGGTGGAATCAGCACCATGTCCAACTTCACACCCTTGCCCAGGTCGAGAGACTTGGTCTCGGGAATCTTCAGAAATTTGGCCCACTCGGTACGAGCCTTGTTGGCATCCGCCTCGCTGAACGGAGCCACCAAAGGCTTCGGTTCGCTCTGGGCTTTGGCAGGTTGCGAAATGGCAGGCGCGGTGAGGAAGGCGGCCGACGACACTGCGACCAGTCCGGCGACGAAAAACCGTAAACGCATGGTAAATGCTCCTTGAGGAATTATGGAGTTGATTGTACCGCTAGAGTTTTGGGCAGAACAAGAAGGAAATGTTCCTACTGCCGCTGCCTGCGCGATCAAAGTTCCGGATGTACGGCCCCCGCTCGCCGTATCCGAAGGCAAATTGTCAAATTCCGGATTTCAAGAGCGCTTTTTCTTGAACCTGTGTACCCTTATCCGATAAGATAGAAAGACTCCACCCCTACCCGCCATCACCCAAGAACCTTCGTACCCAGTTCCAAATCCCAAGTTTGCCCGGTCGATGAATCGGAATTCTGAGAGGTCTGCTGATGCAAAGCGCGAGCCATCGTTCCTTCCGGCCTGCAAGGTTTCTAGGCGTTGTCGCCGGGTTGGTTCTGGTCATATTCAATGTCGGTGGTGCCGATCCTGTTGCTCCGAAGCCTGCCGATATCAAAAATGAGTTCATCACGGTTGTCCAGCAAAACTTGAAGAAGTACTGCCTCGATTGCCACTCGACCAAGGCCAAGAAGGGAAGTCTCGACCTGGAGCGCTTCATCTCGCTCGACCACATCCGCCGGGACATCAAGCCCTGGCAGCACATGATCGAACAACTCGAAGCAGGTGAGATGCCGCCGAAGGATCGGCCCCAGCCAAGCGATCGGGAACGCAAACAGCTTATCGCCTGGATACGAAGTTTTCTGGACGCCGAGGCACATGCTCGTGCCGGTGATCCCGGCTATGTCCCGTTGCGTCGCCTCAGCAATGCCGAGTACGACTACACCATCCGCGACCTGACCGGAGTCGATCTGCGGCCGACCCGCGAATTTCCTGCGGACGGCGCAGCGGGTGAAGGGTTCACCAACGCAGCCGAGGCTCTCACCGACATATCGCCGACGCTCTTGAACAAGTATCTCAACGCTGCCAAGGAAATCTCCGAACATGCCGTGCTGTTGCCGGATGGCTTTCAGTTCTCGCCCTACAAAACTCGCCGCGACTGGACCAACGAAAGCATTATCCGGCTGCGGAAGTTTTACACGGCATTCACTCCCGATGGCCGGTTGCCTTTTCAGCAGTATTTAATGGCCACCGTCCGCTATCGCGATGCCTTGACCTCCAACAAGATCACTCTTGCAGAAGTAGCAGCCAAGGAGAAACTGAACCCCAAATATCTGGGGATCCTTTGGCAAACTTTGACGGATAAGACGTCTTCGCAGCCTCTCGATTCGATCCGCGCCCGCTGGAAGCAGGCGGGTGAAAAGGATGTTGGGGCGCTGACCGCAGAGATCTCCGCGTGGCAAACTGCCCTCTGGAAGTTCGTTGCCATCGGCAGTTACCGAAGTGACCTCCGCCAATTAGCCAACAACCCCGCAACGACTGAAACGCAAACGGTGAAGCTCGCCATCAAGCCTGCTCCGGGGCAAAGCGAAGTTGTCCTGTATCTCCAGACGCGCGATCTGTTGCCGGATAGCAAAGGCGGTCAGGTCATCTGGCATCGGCCCCGCTTTGAAAGCCCCGGCAAGCCGGCGTTACTCTTGAAGGACTATCCGCAGTTCGGCCCGGCATTCGAGGTCGATTTTTCTCGCGTTTTCACCGACACTGCGAAATATCTCTCTGCAGCGCTCGATCTGGCTCACGACCGGAAGCAATCGCTCGAAGATCTTGCCGGTAAGAACCGGTTGGATCCTGCGCTTCTGAAGCGGTGGATTGAAATCCTGGCAATCGAACCGCCGAGGAAGGATGTCCCCGATCCCGACAAGCTGGGGAAGATTGTCCCCGCCGTTCCGCTGGAGGTACTGGACGAAAAGATCAAGAACCAAAAGCCTGCCATTGCAGGCTGGTTGCGAAAAGGAACGGATTTGCCGATCCTCCTCTCGAATTCGTCCGACACTGTTGAGAGGATTCCCGGTAAGTCAGCTCCTCACCAAGTGGTAGTTCATCCCACACCCAAGGAGTTTGTCGGCATTACCTGGAAAAGCCCAATCGCGGGGACGATTCGCGTCGCCGCACGCGTACTGCATGCCCATCCCAACTGCGGCAATGGCATAGCGTGGTGGCTTCAACACCGTCGCGGGAATCGGGCCAGTTTGCTTGCCGAAGGTGTCGTCGATCTCGGCGGCGAGGCGAAATCGCCCGGCAAGACGTTCAAGATCGAGAAGGGCGATCTGCTTGTCCTGGCCGTGGACGCTAGAGACGGCAATCACAGTTGCGACCTGACCGAGATCGACTTGACCGTCACCGAAGTCGATCGACCGGCCCGCACCTGGGACCTTGCCGCCGACGTGGCCAACAACATTCTCGATGGCAATCCTCACGCCGACAAGCACGGCAACAAGGAAGTCTGGGGCTTTGTCAAAGGCCCATCGAAGCCCACGGGCAAAACAAGCGAAATATTCATCCCAGTCAACTCCGTTCTCGAACGATGGCGGGAATCGACGAACGGCCAGAAAGCCGAAGCCGCCAAACTTGCCGAACAAGTCCAAGCCTTGTTGACCGGTCCTCGACCCGTCAAGGAAAAAGATCCCGACCGCATCCTGTACGACAATTTGGTATCTGCCGAGAGCGCCTTGCTGAAGGGCCTGGATTTGGCCCGCTTCACCAGGCCGCGCACTCCTTCGAGTGTGCGCTACGGCCTTGAGAAGGAACGCTTCGGCCGGCACCCCGACGGAAGCCCGCCGAGGAGGCAAGCATTGTCGTCGGAGCCAACACGGTGACCGAAGTCCGCCTGCCGGCAACCCTGTTCCGCGACCGTGAATTCGTGGTCGAAGGCAAGTTGGAGAAGACCGCTGGGAATCGGGCCGTGCATTTCGAGGTACTCACGGTTCCACCTGCTCCGTCGATTCGCTGGGACGGCAAGAGCCAGGTCGTGGCCTCGTCAACCGGCACCGGCCATAAACAGTTGATCCAGGGCTACGAAGACTTCCGCAGCTGCTTTCCCCAGTTCATATGCTTTGAACAGGTCATCCCGACGGATGAAATCGTATCTCTGAAAATGTACCACCGCGAGGACGAACCGCTGGTCCGCCTGTTCCTCGACGACGAGCAAAAGACACGCCTCGACCATCTCTGGGAGGAACACCGCTTCATCAGCCAGCAGCCGGTGGCCGAGAACAACTACCTGCCGCAGTTCATCGGCTTCGTGACGCAGGATCAGCCGAAAGCGCTGGTCGCTTATTTCGAGGCAGCAGCGGCCAGCGTTCCGGAAGCGCGCCGACGAGTTCGAGAAGGAGTGCCGAGGCCGCCGATGCCGAAACAACTCGATCGCTCTGCTCGAGTTCGCCGCCCGGGCCTATCGCCGGCCGCTCCTCGAGAAAGAGAAGACCGACCTGCTCGATCTGTATCAACGCGATTCGCAAGAAAGGGGCGTCACACGACGGAAGCGTTCCGCGGCGTGCTGGCGCGCGTGCTGGTGTCGCCGGCGTTCCTGTTCCGCATCGAACAAGCCCCGGCCGGGAAAGCGGCCGGGCCGGTCAACGATCTGGGAACTCGCCACCCGGCTCAGCTATTTCCTCTGGTCGTCTGCGCCGGACGATGAACTTCGACGGCTTGCCGCGGCCGGCCGGCTCCGCGATCCGAAGGTGCTTGCCGAGCAAGCCCGGCGGATGCTCAAGGACGATCGCGTCCGCGCGCTGGCGATCGAGTTCGGCACGCAATGGATGCACGTCCGCGGCTTCGACGAGTTCAAGGAGAAGAACGAAAAGCTGTTCCCGACGTTCGACGCCAATCTGCGCAAGGCGATCTACGAGGAATCGATCCTGTTCTTCCAGGATCTGTTCCAGAGCGACCGCGCGGTCAGCGCAGATTCTCGACGCCGACTACACGTTCCTCAACGAAACGCTGGCCAAACACTACGGCATTCCCGGCGTCACCGGGCCAGCAGTGGCGGCGGGTCGAGGGCGTGCGGAAGTATGGCCGCGGCGGCATCCTGGGTCTGGCGAGCGTGCAGGCCAAGCAGTCCGGAGCGTCGCGGACCAGTCCGGTCCTGCGCGGCAACTGGGTGGTGGAGACGCTGCTCGGCGAGAAGCTGCCGCGACCGCCCGCCAATGTCCCGCGACTGCCCGAAGAAGAAGGCGGGGCCGATCGACTGACGATGCGGCAACAGGTCGAGAAACACGCGAGCGTCGCCGCGTGTGCAGTCTGCCATCAGCGGATCGACCCGTTCGGCTTCGCCCTGGAGAAATACGACGCCATCGGCCGGCTGCGCGACGAAAGACCTCGGCGGCCTGGCGGTCGATGCCAAGGCCAAGCTGAAGGACGGCACCGAGTTCGAGGGCATCGACGGGTTGCGGACGTACCTGCTGACGAAGAAGAAGGACGTGATCGTGCGCCTGTTCTGCCGCAAGCTGCTCGGGCTATGCTCTGGGGCGAACCGTGACGCTGTCGGACCAGTCGCTGATCGACGAGATGGTGGCGGAGTTGAACAAGAACGACGGGCGACTGTCGGCGGCGGTGCATGACGATCGTGCGGAGCCCGCAGTTTCGGATGATCCGCGGCAGGATTTTGGGGAGTAAACAAGGTCACGGCAGGTCATGCACTAGCTTGCGTCAGTACCCTGCTCCGGGAGGGCAAGGCTCCTGCCGAGCCGGAGGGGACAGGCTCGGCAGGACCTCGCCCTCCCGACTAACCTCCGGTCTACCTGGGACAACCTCATCCTTTACAAGGAACCGATACCATGCAAACCAATTCGGAAATCACTCAACCCCTCTCTCGCCGGGCGTTTCTTCGCGGCGTCGGCGTCACCATGGCCTTGCCGTGGCTGGAATCGGTCCCGGTCTGGGGCGACGACAAGCCGAAGAGCCGCTCCTCGGAGCCGCCGGTGCGGTTCGCCTGCCTGTTCTCCGGCAACGGCTTCCACAGCAAGGAGTGGTGGGCCAAGGGCGAAGGCGCCAGGATGGAGCTCGGCAAGGTGCTCGAGCCGCTCCATGCCGTTCCGCGAAAAGCTGCTGTTCCTCCGCGGCCTCTACAACCAGGAAGCCCTGATCGGCGGCATCCACAGTTGCCAGACCGGCAACCTGCTGACCGGAGCGCACCTGGCTCCCGGCGGCGAGATCCAGTCCGGCATCAGTTGCGATCAGGTGCTCGCCGAGCGGCTGAAGGACCAGACCAAGGTGCCGAGCCTGGTGCTGGGCTGCGAGCCGTCGATCGCGGCGATCCACAAGAACTACTCGATGATCTACAGTTCGCACATCTCGTGGAGTTCGCCGACCACGCCGACGCCGCTGGAACTCTACCCGGCCCTGGCCTTCGACCGCCTGTTCCGCGACGAGGTCGGCCGGGCCGACAAGAGCGTGCTCGATGCCGTCATCGAGGACACACGCGGCCTGCGGAACAAGGTCAGCAAGTCCGACCAGCGGCGGCTGGACGAATATCTGTCGTCGGTCCGCGAGGTGGAGCAGCGGATCGACCAGGCCGGCAAGGCCGGCCGGCTGCAAGGCTGGCGGCCGACGCTCGACCAAGCCGGACATGCCGCGCCCGGCCGACGGCATTCCGCAGGACATCGACCAGCACATGCGGCTGATGTGCGACATCCTGGTGCTGGCCTTCCGCACCGACACCACGCGCGTCTGCACCCTGAAGCTGAACAACGACCACTCGTCGCTGCGCTTCCCGCACTCTGAAGGTGCGACTACATGATCCACCATCTGCTGTCGCACACCGACGGGGCCGACTGGCTGAAGGTCAACCAGTTCTTCACCGAGCAACTGGCCTACATCGCCGAGCAAGCTCGACCAGGTGCAGGAAGGCGAACGGACGCTGCTGGACAACTCGATGATCCTGTATCTGCTCGAGCATGATGACCGGCAACCACAACAACGATCAGTTGCCGGTGGTGATGCTGGGCCGCGGCGGCGGCCAGATCAAGACCGGGCCGCGTCCTCGACTACCTGGGCAAGCCGAACCGGAAGATGTGCAGCCTGTATCTGTCGCTGATGGACAAGGTGGGCGTGCGGCTCGACAGCTTCGGCGACTCGAAGGAGCGGCTGGCGGAGATTTGATTGGGCCTAACGGTTCTGCCGGCGCTCCGCGAGAGGTTTTTCCCGGCGCACAGCGGGGACATGGTTTGCGCGTTGGAGCGATCAAGCGTCGCTACGCGACGCACAAACTCGCGGGCCTCCGATTACCGGGTGTTAAAACACCCGGCTACCTTCAACCAACCGCTACGCGGTGAACCGTACCGCGTAGCGGTTGGTTGAAGGTAGCCGGGTGTTTTAACGCCCGGATATATCCGGGCCAACAGCTGGCGTCGCGTAGCGACGCTTGAGTGACGCTTGAGTGACGCAATGAGCGCATAACTATGTCGTGCACCCGCGAGGCGCCGGCATTTCAACTCAAGATGATACCTTCATCGATTTCTTGATCCTCGGCGCATTGCGCATCTCGGCCTTGCTCACGTCGAGATCGTTCAGGATGTGCATGTAGACGTCGCTGAAAAAAATCTCCTCGTTGAAGATCTCCAATTCTCGGACACGAGCGATGCGTTTTGCACTCTGATCGAGCAGGTCGTGAATGGCCGGCATCTGGAATTGGTTGAGCACAAAGCGCAGGGCAACCAGAGCAGCCTCTCGGTCGTGCTTGAGGAAAAGTTCAAAACATTCCTTGAAGAAGTCGTGGTGAGCGGCCTCATCGACGACAATATAACCGAGCACGGCGTCCAAAGCGGGATCGCCGCCAAGGTTCGGAAGTCGTTTGCGCAGGTTTCGATAGTTCAGGAACGTCGCTTGCTCCTGAACCATCGCGTAAGCCAGCATGGCAAGCGGATCGTTCTTGGGCAGATTCCACTCGCGCGCGAAGACCATTCGTTCCAGATCGGCCATCTGCTCGTCGGTGCGCGAGCCTGACTTCAATAGCCAGTCGCTTAGCGCTAAAGAGTGCTTCGATTCCTCATAGCCCCAGTTGGCGTAGAACCAGGCCCGGCCTTTACTGTGACGGACGACCGGGAGAATTTTGGAAGTATAGTCGGGCAGGTAAAGCTCGACGCAGTTGAAGGTTTCCACGACATCGGCGACCGCGGGGTTCAGTTTCGGGTTGCACTCATCCCAGGGAATATCATCGCGGATACGCCAGCGCCGCTTCCGTTCGGCCTTGTCGAAGAAGTCGCGATAGAGCCGCCATAATGCCCCTTCCATCTCGGGGCAAACAACAAATGGTTCCATGTTAGTTGACGATAGCTTTAACATTCTTTGGTGGTAAACTTCGGCGACTTCGTTGCGAGTTAAAGTCTTCCAACAAAAGATCGTTGGGATGTCAATAATATAGAATTGCAGAATGACTGGGCAAGTGCGGCACTGGACTGGGATACCGTCGGGATGGAACCTGATATGATCTAAACCATCTCTCTTTCCTAAACGACAACAACCATCCACGTGTGCTCATCCATGACGACGACTGCGAACCTTCTCGAAACGACCGATCCTTCGGTTTATCAACTCATCACGCGAACCAAAGGCCCCGAGGGGAAACTACCCCTTACGGATGAATTGCTCCGGCACGCGCCGAGCGGCGATCTGTTCGGCTGGTCGCAAAACGTCGGCATGGGTTGGAACCCTGCCACACTGGGAAGCAAGGAATTCCTGATTCTGTCCACACACGGCGGCATCCGGGCTGAAGATGGCTGCCCGATCGCGCTTGGGTATGCATTCCGGACACTGGGAAGTCGGCTTGCTGGTCAAGGCCGCAGCGGAGGAATTCAAGAAACTGGGATTTATTCCCTTCGCGGGGGCTTGCACCGATCCATGCGATGGCCGGACGCAGGGAACGCGCCGGCATGTTCGATAGCCTTCCCTTCCGCAACGACGCGGCCACAGTGCTGCGCCGATTGATGCGTTCCTTGCCCGACGCGCTCCGGAGTGCTGGGCGTGGCGACGTGCGACAAGGGCTTGCCGGCGATGATGATGGCGCTGGCCGCGATGCACGATCTGCCGACGGTTCTTGTTCCCGGCGGCGTCATGCTTGCCTCCGAAGGGCACGAGGATACCGCCAAGGTTCAGACCATCGGCGCCCGCTACGCTCACGGCGAGATCACTCTCGAACAGGCGGCCGAGGAAGGCTGCCACACTTGCGGCTCGCCGGGCGGCGGCTGCCAGTTCCTGGGCACTGCGGCGACATCGCAGGTGGTCGGCGAAGCGCTCGGCCTGTCGTTGCCGCACTCGGCGCTGGCGCCTTCGGGCCAGCCCGATCTGGCTCGACATGGCACGGCGTTCCGCACGGGCACTGGCCCAGCTCTCGGCACGCGGCATCAAGATGAAGGACATTCTCACCGAAGCGGCCTTTCGCAACGCCATTACCGTCCACGCGGCATTTGGCGGCTCCACGAATCTCTTGCTGCACATTCCCGGCCATCGCCTTCCATGCGGGGGTGCGCCGGCCGACGATCGACGACTGGGTCGAGGTCAATCGCAAGGTGCCGCGCATCGTCGATGCCTTGCCCAACGGCCCCGTCGGCCATCCGACGGTTCAGGTTTTTCTCGCGGGCGGCGTTCCCGAAGTGATGCTCCATCTGCGCAACGCCGGTTTGCTCGATCTGAATGTCTTGACGGCCTGCGGCGACTCGCTCGGCAAGATTCTGGAATGGTGGGAACGCTCCGAACGTCGCGCGCGTGCTTCGCGAACTGTTGATGGACGCGCGATCGCATCGACCCCGATAAGGTCATCATGAGTTTCGAGCAAGGCCAAGAAGACGGGTCTGACATCGTCGCTGACGTTTCCCAGAGGCAATCTTTGTCCGGAGGGATCGGTTATCAAGTCAACGTCCATCGATCCCACGGTGGTCGATGCGGATGGCGTTTACCGCAAGGTTGGTCCCGGCGAAGGTGTTCATCACGGAAAGAGCAGCGGTTGCAGCAGTGAAGGGGATTGGCGCGGTCAAGGTGCAGCCTGGCGACGTGATCGTTCTGTGTTGTCGAGGTCCGATGGGTACGGGGATGGAGGAGACCTATCAGCTAACTTCGGCACTGAAGCATCTAAGCTGGGGCAAGCAAGTCGCGGTCGTGACCGATGCGCGCTTCAGCGGCGTCTCGACGGGTGCGTGTATCGGACATGCCTCGCCTGAAGCGCTGGCGGGTGGACCATGGGCAAGTTGCTCGATGGAGACCAGGTGCAAATCATCATCGACCGCAACAAGCTGGAAGGAAGCGTCGATCTGGTTGGCGATAAAACGGGGGTTATCGGAGCGGCCTGGGGTTCGCAGGAACTGGCCCGGCGATCGCCGAGGCCCGATCTTGCACCGGATGCAGCGTTGCCGCAGGATACGCGGTTATGGGCGCTGTTGCAAAATGCCAGCGGCGGAGTCTGGGGCGGCTGCGTGTACGATCCCGAGGCGATTGCGGCGAAGTTAAGGAACTGATGAATCGCGATCCGTTCCGGAAAGATTTGTCGAGGGAAAGGAGTCGTTCATATAGCGCAAGGGAGATGAGTGATGACTGAGCAAGAGTGGTTAGCCTGCGAAGACCCTCAACCGATGTTATGGTTCATGCAAGATCGGATGAGTGATCGTCATTCTTGGGCTTTTATTGCTGCTTGTTTACGCAGAACAATTGTGGCAATGGGTGAACGTAACGAAGAACGTCGGCGGAGTCTGGAGGAGGCGATAGAACCGTTGGATCGCTTTCTATTGGGCACGGCCAACGAAGTGGACTTAGAATCGCTTTACCCGCCTGATAGAACCAATCCTGCCTTCGGTGATACCATGGCGTGTTCACTAAATGCTGCCGAAGAAGTTACTGAAGAAATACTTTGCATGAAACGATTTGCAAACCGAACTAAGGAGCGACGGGCTGCCGCCAAGAATGCCGCGAGGATTGCCACCCGAAATGCTGAAAGAACTGCTCAAGCTGTCCTTCTTCGATGTATTCTTGGCAACCCCTTTCACCCGATCACAATCCATGCACAGTGGCTTACTTCCAATGTTGTTGACCTCGCCCAAACTGTTTACGAGGAACGAGCATTTGATCGAATGCCCATCCTGGCCGTTGCGTTGACGGATGCCGGCTGCGACAACGCCGATATCCTCGACCATTGCAAAGGTCCGGGGCCGCATACGAGAGGCTGCTGGGTAGTCGATCTTCTAATCGGAAAAAGTTGAGATCGGGAGACCAGCAATGAATGACGAGCTACCACCCACAAGAGACTTCTTGGATCGCTCTCTGCGAACCATGCTGACCCGTCCAGACAACTTGAAGGCTGTGCTGAACGAAGTCGTGCCCGATCTTGTCGGGGGTTTCGAATTTGGTCGAATGCGCGAAGCCCGTCGGGAGAATTTCCTCGGAAACTGGCGTTCGCGCGTGGCCGATCTTCTTTTCGAGATTCCCTATCGACTTGCCGATGGAGAACGCTGGGCACTGGTGTGCGTGCTGCTGGAACACCAAAGCAAAACCGAATGGCGCGTACCATTGACTTCCTTCATTTACGCCACGCTTTATTGGGAATGGCAACTTCGGCTCTGGGAGGAACACCCTGCGCCCAAACCAGCCTTTCAGTTGACACCGATCTTGCCGGTAGTGCTGCATACCGGTTCTCGTCCGTGGGGTAGTGCCCAAAATCTTCAAGATCTGGTCGTTGAGCCTGTGGCGTTCCGGTCGTTTGTACCGAACTGGCAACCGATTTTCTGGGAGTTGGCCGAACATTCCCCCGAACATCTTCTCAATGCTTCCGATGCGTTTTTTCAAGTGCTGTCGGTATTGCGAGTAGAAGGTGAAGAATTTGCCGTAGTTGAAAGAACGTTCCGGGAAGTGTTAGAGCGAATCGGCTTACTTCAAAAAACGGATTTGGTTCGCTGGAAGGATATGATAAAATTCTTGTTGGGGTGGGCACACAATCGCCGACCGCGAGTCGAACGACAAGAATGGCGAAACGTCTTTGAACAATGGGAAGCCCATCAAAACAAGCCGGAGACAAGCAGAATGATCGTAACCATTGCCGATGAAATGCGCTGGGAAGCTAAAGTCGAACAGACCCACGATATATTGCTTCGTCTTGGGCGAAAGCGATTCGGAGAGCCGGATGCTTCCAATCTTCAGGCTCTTCGATCCATCACTGATCTGGAACGTCTCGATCGGATGAGCGAAGCACTCTTGGACGCCAAGAATTGGCAAGAATTGATGTTGGTCGCGTAGACGATGAATGGGAACATGGGCAGAATTGCTGCTCGTTGTGTGACTCATCGAAATCTATAGTCGGCGAATCGCTACGTCTAATGGGGCGCAAGCGATTCGGTCAATCCGATGCGTCCACGCTTCAAACCACATTCAATCCAGAACGGATCGCAGTCGCTATCCTCGCCAACGTCGCCGCATCCGTCCCAAAGGGCGGCATTGCATATAACACATTCCCCAGAGGCCGCAATAAGACGCCGTGCTCCAAACACTTTTGCCGCATCGATCTGCCCACATCGGCCAGATAGCCGCCGGGGACGTCCACCTCGACCGCTCCAATACTGCCACGGATGCGCACCTCTTTTACCGCGGATTGTTCTCGTAAAGGCGACAATTCCCGATGCCAGAATGCCTCCATTTCTCTGACTTGTCGTTGCCACTCACCTGTTATCATGAGTCGTTGATTGGCAACGGCCACAGCACAAGCCAGTGGATTGGCAGTGAAGGAATGGCCGTGAAAAAAAGTGCGGGTGCGATCGTCAGTATCAAAAGCTTCAACGATTTGCGGTGAGGCCAATGTTGCCGCCAGCGGCAGAACTCCGCCCGCGAGCGTTTTGGCCGCACAAATTAAATCGGGTGCGATGTTTGCTGCTTCAAAGGCCCAGCGCGTGCCGGTTCGACCGCCGCCGGTCATCACTTCATCGGCGATGAACAGAATGCCATATCGGCGCGTTACTTCGAAGATCGCCCGAAGTTCTTCGGGAGAGTGCATCCGCATTCCTCCCGCGCCCTGGACCAGCGGTTCGAGACTTACCGCTGCAACTTCGGATGACTTCTTGCGAAGCAGTTCGTCGAGGCGCTCAGCAGAGACGGGAATTTGCTCGCGCAGAATAAGAGCGGCTCAAACCGCCCGAAAAAAAGGCGATCGCGTCCGACAGACATCGCGCCAAACGTGTCGCCATGATAACCGTTCTCGAAACCGATGAAGAGCGTACGCTTTGGTTCTCCGCGATGGCACCAGAATTGATAGGCCATTTTCAAGGCGACTTCTACCGCTGTGCTGCCGTTATCCGAATAGAAGACTCGCCCACTTTGCCACGGCATTGTTTGCAGCAAGAGCGTGGCCAGTTCCACGGCGGGAGGATGAGTAACGCCGGCAAATAACACATGATCGTATACTCTTGAAGCATCCCGCAAGGCATCCATCAAGGGTGGATGACGATGCCCATGCTGAATCGTCCACCACGACGAGATGCCATCGACCACTTTTTGGCCGTTAGCCAGATGCAGGAATGATCCCTCCATCCCGACAACTGGCAAGGGCGCATCGGGATCACGGAGCGAAGTGTAGGGGTGCCAGATGAGTTGTCGGTCGAGATCGGTTCGGATCGCGGTCGATGGGATGTCCTGCAACTTCGAGGCCAGGAGATCGAGCTTCATCTGTTGTCGGCGAGCTGCTGCAAGAAGGCCGGCCTGGTCCCAAGTCTCCGGCGGTTGCAACGAAACAACCTCACCTGTTGTCCAGTGTTTGCGAACTTGTTCCTCGGCAAAGCAATCATCGGGGCCAATCAACACGACAGCTTTTGGGGTGATGCCGTGCGCAGATAAGGCATAAATCGCCTGCAACGTCCGACCAATTGCTCCAAGAAGCGATGACGACACCAGCAAGAACGATCCTTGCAGTTGCTGCAAATATTCGATCTGGAGCACAGATTCGGTCAGCGGCGAGAACGGACTACCGAAAGTCTCGATCAATAACGGGCCGGTCGGTTTTGCAGCGATGATCTCGAAGGGTGTCGGAGTGCATTTACCTTCGTGCCCAGCGGCAAGTGGCGGCGCAACCGGTTCGCTGAAGCGAGCCAGCGGCGAATGGACCTTTGCAGCGGGAACAAGTCGCCAGATACATCCGGAATCGGAGTCTCCGGTTTCGACCGGCTTCCAATAGGCATATTGGTCTGAGAATGCCGCCAGCCAAAGCAGCGAGAAAGTGGTTTTCCCCGAATCAGTGTCAGTGCCGAGAACGATGAGGTCAGACATCAAATAGACTCGACAGACTGCGGACACATCGGCCACCTATTGCAGGCTCTCCCCACAGCTTAATGAGTTTGAAGAATCCCCGCAAGTTGCCCTGCAAGCTCTTTCAGCATGGATGCGTCGTGATCCGCGTGCATCGAGATTCGGAGCCGGGCTGTTCCAGGTGCCACGCTCGGCGGGCGAATCGCGCGTATGTCGTAGCCGGCCTGCTGGAGTTGCCGGGCGGCCTCTACGGCTCGTGGATCATCACCGAGTACCACTGGGACGACGTAGGTATCTCCCAGTGCGGGGATACCGAATCGAGCCAACTCTGCGCGGAAAATCGCCGAGTTGTAGTGGAGTGCCTTTCGACCTGCTTGGTCATCTTGCACTTGAGAAAGCATTTCCAGCCACCATTCGCCTACTGCCGGGGGCATTGCCGTCGTGAAGATCAAATGCCGGCAACGATTGATGAGATAATCCTTCAACAACTGCGAACAGCAAATGTAGGCTCCGGGTACTCCCAGCGCCTTCCCGCCCGTGTGAACCGATGCCAGAATACCGTCACGGACCCCGGCTGCGTCAACGCATCCGGACCCATTCAAGTGAAAGCAACCCGTCGAATGAGCCTCGTCCACGATGACGTGCGCCCCATAGCGCTGTGCCAGGTCGACGATCGCAGACAGATTGGCTCGGTCGCCATCCATGCTGAAGACCGACTCCGTGATGATAAACCGCTGCCGATCGCAGTCAGCCTTGCCGGCCTCTGCTCGTAATCCTTCCTCAAGATTCGTCAAGTCGTTGTGCTTGTAAGAAAACCGCCGACAACGCGCCAGCCGAAGACCATCGACGATACAGGCATGAACCAATTCGTCCGAGGCAACCCAGTCGCCGGGTTCGATAATGGTGGAAATCAAACCTTCATTGGCGGCATACCCGCTAGTCATCATCAATACCGCCGGGGAGCTGTGCCAGCCGGCGAGCGATGCCTCGACTTCTTCCCAGACAGGGTGGTTGCCGCGAAGCAACCGAGAGGAGAGGCCGGATCGAGCAAATCGGGATGCGGGGCGCAGGGCGCAGAGCGCGAAATTACTGATCTCCGCCCCGCGCCCGCGCGCCCCGATTCCGAGATAGTCATTCGAGGTCAAGTCGATGCCGCGCGGTTCCGTGAACGAGCGGAATCGCCCTTGCGATTTCAGGGTATCCAGCGCATTCGACCATCGTTCAAACAGGTTCATGATTCGCACGAACTGAAGGCGGGCAATCCCATGGCTCGAAACAACTCGGCATCGGCATCCACGGAAGGATTCCCAGCGGTCAACAATTTCTCACCGAAGAAAATCGAGTCGGCCCCTGCCAGAAAGCACAACACCTGCAACTCTCGACTCATGCGATCGCGTCCCGCACTGAGTCGGATGCGCGCATTGGGAAATGCGATGCGGGCCGTGGCGATGAGTCGAACCAGTTGTAGCGAATCGACCGCTCCGGCCATCTCCAACGGCGTACCCCGGCTCGACATCAAGCAATTGATCGGCACGCTCTCCGGCGGTGTTTCCAGGTTCGCCAGTTCCACCAGCATCATGAGGCGATCTTCTTCCGTCTCACCCATGCCGATAATCCCGCCGCAGCATACCGAAATCCCTGCCTTTGCCACCGATTTTAGCGTGTTGAGTCGATCATCGTATGTTCGTGTGGTGATAATTTCGGGGTAATGTCGCCGCGACGTATCGAGGTTGTGGTTATAGGCGGTTAGACCGGCCTCTTTGAGTCGGCGGGCCTGATCGTCCGTCAACATCCCGAGCGTGACGCATGCCTCCATTCCCAGTTCGCGGACGCTTCGCACCATTTCGAGAACGGCATCGAATTGCGGCCCATCCTTGGGGCTGCGCCAGGCAGCGCCCATGCAGAATCGCGTTGCGCCGCGATCTTTGGCGGCCGCGGCGCGCTCCCGGACCTCCGCGACGCTCAACAAGGGTTCCGGCGTGACGGGCGTGTTATAATCGGCGCTTTGGCTACAATAGCCACAATCTTCCGGGCAGCCTCCGGTCTTGATGCTCAAAAGCGCGCAGCGCTGAACATCGCGGTAGTCGCGGTGCTTCCGATGAGTTTCTGCCGCCTTCAGGATCAGTTCCGGTAGCGGCAGGGAATAAACTGTCCGGAATTCAGAAAGATTTTTCATTTGGATCGGTATAACTTTCTGGGATAGTTAAGGCCACCCTAAATGTTGCTCTTGGCCGCTGGAACCCCATGCGAATTCTTCTCGTTTCGGATATACATTCCAACTGGGTCGCGCTGCAAACGATTCAGGAACCGTTCGATGCCTGTTTATTTCTCGGCGACTTGGTCGATTATGGGGTTGAGCCGACGCCATGTATCGATTGGGTTCGGAGGCACGCTACCCATTGCGTGCGCGGCAATCACGATCATGGAGCTGCACAGGCTGTAACGGTTCAGGGCATTGCCGGTTTTCGGTATCTAACTACCGTCACTCGGCCGCTGACGTGCCGAAAGCTCAACGAAGAAGATCGTCGATTTCTGGCCGATCTTCCTACCTCACGAGCGATGACCTTGAACGGTAAGCGCTATTTGATGGTTCACGGAACGCCACGCGATCCTCTGGATGAATTTGGGCCGCCCGAAACCGATTTCTGGATGAAACGGCTCGAGGGTGTTACTGCCGACTTCGTTTGCGTTGGGCATACTCATCTGCCGTACATTCTGCAGGTAGGCAAGACCACAGTCATCAATCCCGGAAGTGTCGGCTTGCCGCGCGACGGCGACCCCCGGGCGGGATATGCGATTATCACGGATAACGTCATCGAGTTGCGACGCATCGAATATCCGATCGAAAAGGCAATCGACGTTCTTCAGGAAACGGACTTGCCGGAGAATGCCAAGGCGATCCTGGCGGATGTCTATCGCACGGGCCGGATCACGGCTCGCAACGGCAACGGTATGAAAACCCATGCGGTTTGAGCCCTGGCAGGAGAAAGTTATTGCCGGCAAGCTAATTTCAACGACGGGATTTTCCTGTCTGCTTCACGCGATTTTTTTCACTGTGACGGAAATGTTGCTATGGATATACCGACCTCCGAACCAATACTTACCGGCCAACCTGCCGGCTCCCGTTTGCGTTTCTCGGCCTCCCGTAGTCGTCAGGTCCAGCGCATGGTTGCGGCAACCTGCCTTGGAGTGGTGCTCCTGAGTATTGCCATCGGTTGCGGGCAGAAGCCGGGAGCAAATGCCAAGTCCGGCAAGGATAAAGAGACGATCGTTTCGGTCAGCCAGCCGGTCAGGCGCAGCGTGACCGACTTCGTCGACTACACCGGCCGAACCGACGCGGTGCAGTCGGTCAGCGTTCGGGCGCGGGCACAGGGCAATCTCATATCGATGCCCTTCGCGGAAGGGGCTGAAGTTCGTGAGGCGCTCTGTTGTTTGTGATCGACCCGACCCCGTACCAGGCGCAAGTGGACCTGGCGAAGAGTCAGGTCGAAGTTGCCGAGGCTCAACTCACACTCGCCAAGGCCACTTACGAACAAGACAAGTCGGCGGCCAATGCGGTTTCCAAACAGCAACTCAATCAGGACAAGGCAGCAGTCGACGTGGCGGCGGCCAGAATTGTCGCGCGAAAGCATCGCTGAAAGCTGCCGAGATCAACCTCGGCTATACCAAAGTCACGGCCCCGATCACCGGGGAAATTAGCCGATATTACCTCACCATCGGCAACCTCGTCGTTCAGGACTCGACCCTTTTGACGACCATTGTGTCGATGGACCCGATGTACGCCTACTTCGATATGGATGAACGGACGTATGGAAGATATAAGAAGGGAATCACCGACGGAACCATCCGATTACCGAAGGCGAAGTTGGATGCCTCGGACCAGGATAGATCGTTGAAAGACAAATTGAATGACGCCGAGATCAACGTATTCATGGGAGTCGAAGGCGAAAATGGCTTTCCTCACAAGGGGATGATCAACTTCATCAATAACCAGGTCAATCCTGCCACCGGAACCATAGCAGTTCGCGGTATCTTCAGGAATGAACGCCCCCTGCGCCAATGGGCCCTGGCCGTTGGCACCAGGTATGTTTGCGCATCCACCTGCCCTTTGGCGAGCCTCATCCAGCTCTTTTGGTCGTGGATCGGGCCATCGGTTCGGACCAGGGTTCCAAATTCGTCTACGTCATCGATGACGAAAACAAGGTTCAGTATCGCTCCGTGGTGGCAGGTTCGCTGCAGGATGACGGCCTGCGCGTAATTGATCCCTGGGACGAGGAGAAAAAGACCGGATTGAAGCCCGATGATTGGGTAGTTGTCGGCTCACTCCAACAACTCCGACCCCTGACAGTGGTCAAGAAAGCTCCCACGGAGATGCCGAAGTATAGTTACGACACGCGCAGGCCGCAAGGCCCGGTCCCCGGCAAGAAAGAAAACAAATAGTTCCAAGTTCCAGGTTCCAAGTTGAAAACCACTGGTCTTTAACTTGGAACCTGGAACTTGGAACTTGGAACTCGGAACCTGGTTCAATGATATCGCGCTTTTTCATTGATCGACCGATCTTCGCCACGGTTATTTCCATCGTCATCACGTTGACGGGCGGCATCGCACTGCTTTTTTTGCCGATTGCACAATATCCCCGCATTACGCCTCCAGGCGTGTCCATCACGATCAGCTACCCGGGCGCCAGTGCCCAGGAAGTGGCAGACACCATTGGTGCCCCCATCGAACAGCAAGTCAACGGCGTCGATAACGTGCTCTACATGTCGTCGCAGTCCGGGAACGACGGTTCTTACACGCTGACGGTGACATTCGACATTGGGACCGATCTGAAGACCGCACTGGTCAAGGTGCAAAATCGCGTGACTCTGGCCATGCCGCAATTGCCGACGCCGGCCCAGAACCAGGGCATCACCATTCGCAAGCGAACTCCGGATATGCTGATGATCGTCAATTTCATCGACACATCCAAGGACAAACGCCACGACGACAAATTCCTGAGTAACTTCGCCACCATTAATTGCAAGGATGAACTGCTGCGCGTGCCGGGCGTCTCGGACATGACGATCCAGGGTCAGCGCGACTACAGCATGAGAATCTGGCTGGATCCGCAAAAGCTGGCGTCCCGCAACATGACGGCGATCGACGTGGCCAATGCCGTCCGCAGCGAGAATGCCGATGCGCCCGCCGGCCGAATCGGTCAACCGCCGGTTCCCAGGGGACAGACATTCCAGTACCCGCTCAATACTCTGGGCCGGCTCACGGAGATAGAAGACTTCGAGAACATCATCGTCAAGGTCGGCGGCCTGGCCCATGCTGATGTCGCCGGACGGCAAGGTGATCGAACCTCCGGTGTCTTCGCCAAAACCCGCCAAATCGAACACTACCGTTCCGTCCACCAGTTCTCCCAGCGCTCCCACGGTAACCAGTTTGCTGGTCGGCCCGGTCAACAACGTCACCACGACCGACCTGCCCATACCGATCAATACCTCCACCTCGGCCGGCGGCGGACGCCGGGCGCAGCGCTGCACCCACAGGCCGCAAGCGACGTCCGCGGACACCTCGGTCGATACCTCCATCACTCCGATTCCCGCCTCGGCGAATCCTCTCAGTTCAACATCTTCCGGGAACAATCCAGCCCAGGCCAATAGCCTGATCGCAACCAACTCTCCTGCTGGAGGTACCGTTGGCAGCGGATCGCTCAGCGGCGGCTTGCTGGGGAGCGGACCATCGCCATCGTCCAGCGTCGTTCGGCTCCGCGATGTCGCCCGCGTCGAATTGGGCGCGCAGAACTACAACACGATTTGCACCTTCAACGGCACGCCGTCCGTGGGTCTGGGACTCTATCAACTTCCGGGCACCAATGCTCTCGAAGTGGCAGAACGCGTATACGCAAAAATGGAACAACTCAAAGCGGGTTGGCCCGAGGGGATCGATTACAGAATTGCCTACGACACTTCGCTATTCGTTCGCGACTCGGTCAACGATGTGGTGCGAACGCTTTTTGACGCGGTGATCCTGGTGGCGATCGTGGTGCTGGTGTTCCTGCAAAGCTGGCGGGCGGCAATCATCCCCCTCATCGCGGTTCCGGTGGGCATTGTCGGGACTTTTTCCATCATGTTGCTGCTGGGGTTCAGTTTGAACAATATCTCCTTGTTCGGACTTGTTTTGGCCATCGGCATCGTGGTGGACGATGCCATCGTCGTTGTAGAAAACGTGGAGCGCTGGATGGAGAAGGGTCTTAGCCCCAAAGAAGCTTCGCGGAAGGCAATGGATGAAGTCACCGGGCCGATCGTCGCAGTGGGTTTGGTTCTGTGCGCGGTCTTCGTTCCGTGTGCCTTCATCGGCGGGATCACCGGCCAGTTCTTTCGACAGTTCGCGGTGACGATCGCGGTCTCGACGATCATTTCGACCATCAACTCCTTGACCTTCAGCCCGGCGATGACCGCCATTCTGCTCAAGCCGCACCAGGCAAGGCGCGATCCGTTGACCTGGTCGATGAACCTGTTGCTGGGCTGGTTCTTCTGGCTCTTCAACAAAGGGTTCGCTGCAGCCAACGCAGGTTATACCTGGGCCGTCGGCAAGATGATGCGGATGTATGCGATCGTGTTGATCGGTTTCGTCGTATTGTTTGTCTTGACGATCACGGAGTTTCGCCGGTGCCGACCGGGTTCATTCCTCAACAGGATCAAGGCCGGCTGATCGTCAACGTCCAGCTTTCGGATGCGGCTTCGCTGGAGCGCTGCGAGGAAACCATGAAGAAGGTCGTGGAAGTCGCGGTCAACACTCCAGGCGTTCACGCCGTCGTCGCCAACGGCGGACTTTCGTTCTTGCTGCAAGCCAACAGCCCCAATTTCGGTGCCATGTTTATCGTTTTGAAGCCCTTCGCCGAGCGGCAGGGGCCGGGCTTGCGCGATGTCGACATCATGGAGAAGCTGCGCCGGGGCTGGGCCGAGTTGCGGACGCTCGAAGGCGGAAGATACGACTGTCAGGTGACGGTGTTTGGGGCATCCGCCATCCCCGGTATCGGCACGGCAGGCGGTTTCAAATTCCTGGTCGAGGATCGGGGCGGGGTCGGCGTCCACGCGCTCGAAGAGCAAATGGACGGACTGGTCGCGAAGCTCAAGAAAATACATGGGCTTCGAGGTGTTACCACCCAGTTCCGGGCCAACATGCCGCAATATTTTCTGGACATCGATCGCGCCAAGGTGGCCGACGCAGGGCGTATCGCTCGACGACGTGAACCAGACGCTGGACATGTACCTGGGATCGGTCTACGTCAACAGCTACAACGATTTCGGCCGCCACTGGCAGGTCACCGTTCAGGCCGAGGGCAAATTCCGCAATCAGCATCGAGGATCATCAACGCTGTTCGCAGGTCCGCAACAAATCGGGACAGATGGTGCCGCTCGGCACGCTGATGCACGCCGCAGCGAGATCGGCGGGCCGATCTCCGTCACGCGCTACAACCTGTACACCGTCGGCCGCCGTCAACGGCAACATGCGAGCTCGGTGACAGCACCGGCGAGGCCATCCACGCCATCAACAAGATGGCCGACGAAGACGCTTGCCGCTCTCCATGCGGATCGAATGGACCGAGTTGATGTTCCTGCAGATCCGGGCGGGCAACACCGCCATCTACATCTTCGTCCTGGCGGTCATCTGCGTCTTCCTGGCGCTGTCGGCTCTTTACGAAAGCTGGGCGCTGCCGCTGGCCGTCATCCTGGTCGTGCCGCTGTGCCTGCTCTGCTCGGTGGCCGGCGTGCTCTGTCACGGGCCGCGACGTCAACATCTTCGTGCAGATCGGACTGGTCGTGCTGGTCGGCGCTGGCCTGCAAGAACGCGATCCTGATCGTCGAATTCGCCAAGCAGATGCATGACTGAGGGCCAGACGCTGCTACGATGCGACAAAGGAAGCGTCGCGGCTGCGGCTGCGGCCGATCCTGATGACCTCGTTCGCCTTCATCTTCGGCGTGTTGCCGCTGGTGTTCGCCACCGGCGCCGGCGCGGAAATGCGCCGATCGCTGGGCATCGCCGTATTCAGCGGCATGCTGGGCGTGACCGTCGTTCGGCATCTTCCTCACGCCGGTCTTCTTCTACGTCATCCAGGGACTTGAGCGAGACGCGAGATGTGCGGGTCCCATACCACGCGGAAGCGATTCTCTCGTACACCATCGCCGGCATCGCTCGGCGGCATCATCGGCTTTTCGCTGGCGCGAGTTGGGCGTCGGCATTCTACCTGGGGGCCGATCGATCGGTTTCGCGGCGCGGGCTTCTGCATGATCCGGGCCATCTCGCGATTCGGCAGAGATCCGCCAAGAAGTGACAAGGTTCGGAAGACGACAAGCTGACAAGGTGTATCAAGACAAGGTGACCAAGGTGACAACGGTGACCAGGTGACAAGGTGACAACCATCGACGCATCTATGAGCATCGCTCCTTTGCAACCGCTGGCCGATCATCTTTCTGCGCATCACCCGATCACCTTGTCACCTTGCCACCTGTGTCACCTTGTCATCTACCGACACCGGTCCAAGAGGAGGCAACAGCCGTGATTGCACGTTTCTTCGTCGATCGGCCGATTTTCGCCACGGTCATCTCCGCTGGTCATCATGCTGGCCGGCGGCGTGGCGGTGTTCACGCTGCCGATCGCGCAGTATCCCGACGTGACGCCGCCCACAGTGCTGGTGACGGCCTTCTATCCCGGGCGCCAACTCCACCACCGTGCGCGACACGGTGGCCGCGCCGATCGAGGAACAAGTCAGCGGCGTCGAAGGCATGATGTACATGTCGTCGCGCTGCACCAACGACGGCACCTACACGCTGACCGTGACTTTCAAGCTGGGCATGGACTCGGACATGGCCCAGGTGCTGGTGCAGAACCGCGTCTCGCTGGCCCTGCCGGTGATCCCGCGCTGGTCCAGAACGAGGGGATCACCGTCAAGAAGATGTCGCCCAACACGCTGATGATCGTGAACCTGTATCTCGACGGACGGCCGCTACGACGACTTGTATCTGAGCAATTACGCGACATCGACGTCCGGGACGAGCTGGGCCGGCTGCCCGGCGTCGCCGGCGTCGCCTACCTCGGCCAGCGCGACTACAGCCTCCGCGCCTGGCTCGACCCCGACAAGCTGGCCGCGCTCGACCTGAGCGCCATGGACGTGGTCACGGCCATCAGCCAGCAGAACATGCAGGTCGCGGCCGGGCAGATCGGCCAGCAGCCCGGTCCCCAAGGGCCAGCAATTTCAGTTGACGATCAACACCCTGGGCCGGCTCGTCGATCCGGACCAGTTCGCCGACGATCATTCTCAAGAGCGTTGCCGACAGTCTGCCGAGCAGCGGCTCAATGGTCGGACGCATCGTCCGGCGGTTCGGCGGTCGACCGGCTCCGACAGCACCGGTGCCTCGGCCGGTGCGGCTGCAAGCACCGGCTCGCTCCACGACCGATCGCTCGACCGCAACCGGCATCGTCAGGCTCCGGCGACGTGGCACCGGGTCGAACTCGGGCGCACAGCAATACGACCAGTCGTGCACGCTGGACGGCCAGCCCTCGGTGGCGCTGTCCATCTATCCAGTTGCCCGGGCTCCAACGCGCTCGACACCGCCAAGGGCGTCTACGCCAAGATGAAGGAGTTGAAGACCCGCTTTCCCGACGGGCTGGAGTACCAGATCGTCTACGACACCACGCCTTTCATCCGCGAATCGGTCAACGAAGTCTTTTACACGCTTGCGCGACGCGGTGATCCTGGTGGCCATCGTCGTGCTGTTGTTCCTGCAGGACTGGCGGGCGATGATCCTGCCGATGATCGACGTGCCGGTCTCGCTGATCGGCACCTTCGCCGTCATGGCGCTGATGGGCTTCACCCTCAACAACCTGACGCTCTTCGGCCTGGTGCTGGCCATCGGCATCGTGGTGGACGACGCCATCGTCGTGCTGGAGAACATCGAGCGGCAGATCGCCACCGGGCTGGACGCCCGCACGGCCACCATCAAGGCCATGGAGGAAATCACCGGGCCGGTCCTGGCCATCACGCTCGTGCTGAGCGCGGTGTTCATTCCCTGCTGCTTCCTGGGCGGCATCACGGGCCAGTTCTTCCGCCAGTTCGCGGTGACCATCGCCGTCTCGACGATCATCTCGGCCATCAACGCCCTGACCATGACCCCGTCGCGGGCCGTCCTGATCTTCAAGGCCGACGACAGGAACCCAGGCCACGAGCATCGCAAAGAGGCGCTGCCCTGGTGGATCTTCGGCACTGATCGGCGGCATCGTCACTTACTGGTTTTGGCCGGACCTACCTGGCCGGCGCTGGTTCGAGTTCCCGGCTGCCGACCGGGGATGAACCGACTCACGGATTGGCTGGCAATCGGGGCTGGAATTCTGTCTATTTCTTCACGCCCGGATGCTGGCAGCGGCGTTGCGTGCTGGGCTGGTTCATCATCGGCCGGTGAACGCCGTGCTGGGCTGGTTCTTCCGGGGTTTCAACCGCTATTTCGACCGGATGACCGCAGGCTATGGGCGGCGGTCGGCAGGACGCTGCGGCTCAGCTCATCGTGTTGCTGGTCTACGGCGGCCTGCTGGGCATTGACCTATTTGGCAGTTCAACCGCACGCCCACCGGCTTCATCCCGCAGCAGGACAAGGGTTATCTGATCCTCAACGTGCAGTTGCCGGAATCGGCTTCGGTGCGAGCGACCGAGCGCGGTCATGAAGCGCATCGAAGCCGATCGCCCGCAAAACCGCCCGGCGTCGACCACACGCTCGGCATCTCCGGCACAGTCGCTGATCTTGAACGCCAACGCCCCGAATCTGGGCTCGATGTATGTCATGCTCGACGACTTCGACAAACGGCGCGAGTCGCAAACTGACGCGCCGACGCCATCGCTCAAGAGATTGCAGAGATCGCTGCCAGCAAGAGGTGAGCGAAGCCATTGTCACAGTCTTCGGCGCGCCGCCGGTCGACGGCCTGGGCACGACGGCGGCTTCAACCTGATCTCGAGGGGCGCGGCAACGTCAAGCTCGATGAACTGGAAGCGGTCAGCAAGACGATCGTGGAACAAGGCAACCAAACCGACGGGCTTGAACGGACTGTTCAACAGCTCGGGAGCGAACACGCCCTGGCTCTATCTGGACATCGACCGCACCAAGTGCCGAATTGCTGGGCGTTGCAGGTCAGCGACGTCTTCAACACGCTGCAGGTCTATCTCGGCTCCTATTACGTCAACAACTTCAACGAATTCGGCCGGACCTGGCAGGTCAATGTCCAGGCCGATCCGAAATTCCGCGACAAGCGTCGCCGACATCCTGAAACTTCAGGTCCGCAACAGCCCAGGGACAGATGGTCCGGTTGCGGCACGCTCATGGACGTTCGCAACACCAGCGGGCCGGTGATGGTGATGCGCTACAACATGTATTCGGCCGCTTCCATCACCGGCAATGCCGCAGCCGGGCACCGGGTCGCCAGGCAGTCGATCTTGCTGGAAGAAATCGCCAGGACAAGAACTGCGGCTATGGCGATGCAGTTGGAGTGGACGGAACTGGCCTATCTGCAGAACCAGGCCGGCAATACGGCGATGTGGTTCTTCGCCCTGGCGGTGGTGTTCGTCTTCCTGGTGCTGGCGGCCCAGTACGAAAGCTGGAAGCTGCCTCTGGCGGTGATCCTGGTCGTGCCGATGTGTTTGCTTTGCTCGCTTGTCGGCGTGCAGATCGGCGGCATCGAGGTGACGATCTTCACGCAGATCGGCTTCGTGGTCCTGGTCGGCCTGGCGTGCAAGAACGCGATCCTGATCGTGGAATTCGCCAAGCAGCAGCAGGAAGCGGGCGTGCCGCTGCGGGAGGCGACCCTGGAGGCAACCCGACTGCGGCTGCGGCCGATCCTGATGACCTCTTTCGCCTTCATCTTCGGCGTGGTGCCGCTGGTGATTCGCCCACGGGGCCGGCGCCGAAATGCGCCACTCGCTGGGGCTGGCCGTCTTCAGCGGCATGCTGGGCGTGACGATCTTCGGCATCTTCCTGACGCCGGTTTTCTATTATTCGCTGCAGTGGTTTAGCCGAAATCAACCGCATGGCGGCGTCGGGGGATGACAAGGTTCGTTCGTGACAAGGTGACAAGGTGACAAGGTAACAAGGTGACAAGGTGACAAGGTGACAAGGTGACAAGGTGACAATAATTTAGGATGTGTAAGAATGTTGATGCTGTAGTGAAAAGACAATTCTTAATCCTTGTCACCTTGTCACCTTGTCACCTTGTCATCTTCCGAACCTTGTCATCCTACTTGTAGCCCAATTTCAGGAGCCAGACATTCCCGTCTTCCAGCGCGCCGATGAGAGTCATGTCGGTGGAGTCTTCTGTCTTTGGAGCGAATGCCACGCAAGAAAACTTGCCGGGCCGATCCTTGGTGATCCGAGGCACTTTTGCGCTGACGCTCCAAACATGAAGCGTGCCGTCTCTGCCCGCCGATGCGAGCAGCTTTCCATCCGGAGAGAAGGCAACATCGGAAACATCTTCTTTGTGCCCCCTCAGGATCCCAAGAGCAATGCCGGCGTTATTGATCAGATAGACCATTTTGTGATCCGTGATCGACCAGACCTGGCCGCTCGGCGACGAAGTAATGCTCACGTCGCCAAAGCCGCCCTTGGCCGCGAAGCCGCCCACTTGTTTGGGCGGGCTGGTTGCCAGGTTGAAGACGCGAAAGGCCCCATTGGAGCTGCCGGTCACCAGCGCTTTGCCTTTCTGAGCAAAGACGACGGACTTGACCGATCCACCCAATTTGTCTTCTCCTTTGAGGACCGCCCGCTCGGTCAACTTGCCGTCCGCACCGACATCCCAAAGAAGCGTGGTCCGGTCGTCGCTGCCGGTCGCCAAAAGCTTGCCGTCCGGCGAGAATGCCACAGCGCGCACCGTGGCTTTGTGTTCCTTGCCATTGAAGACTTCGCTCTGTCCCTCGACATCCCAGACGCGCACGGTGTGATCGCCGCCGCCGAAGGCAAGCAGTTTGCCGTCCGGAGAAAACGCCATCGATTCGATGGCCCCCGATCTCGACTTGAAAACCGCTACTTCGTTTGGCGTTTCGCCGGTAACATCGAAAAGATGGACGTTGTCTTCGCCCAGTGCCAGCCGTTTGCCGTCGGGACTGAAAGCCGCCGAATGAATGTGGTGTTTAATCTCAAATTTCCGTTCGCCAAGCAGTTGCAGAGTCTGCTTGGCTTTCTGGGCCCAGAGCTGCCCGACGTTCAGCAGCGCATAGAATCAGCGCGCTGGTAGAAAGATACCAGTTCATGAGGTTCCTCGTTTAACAAACAGGTAGGATCCACGCCGACCAGTTCGGCGTGGCGAATCGTTCTGTCAGCGTAGCTCCGTGTTCCGGATCAAGAATCCGGAACCTGGAACTACTGAAGAAGTTTCCGGAATTCCGTCATTTCACGCATCTCCTTGAAAACGGGATCGGTACGGATTTTCTGTCGATCCGAAAAACCTGCCCGCAGCGATTGCTCCAGTGTTTGCAGAGTGAGTTTCAGCGCTTGGGTCCGCGTCTGGGGAAGCGCTTCTTTCATTCGGGATGCCAGCTCGAAGGTGCGCCAAAATCGGTGGCGGCATCGTATAACTCGTCCGGATGGTCCGGCCAAAGATTGGCACGTTGTTCGGTTGCAACCAATGCCTCCGGGAACTTTCGCAAATCGCGTTGAACGCGGGCAATGTTTCCCAAGGCGCTGCTGAAGTTTTTGCGGATCTGCTTGTCGGCTGGGGACTGCTCCAAGAGCATGGAATAATGCTTCGCTGCCTCTTCATAGGCAGTCAAGGCTTCTGAAAACTTCTTGAGTTTTCCCAAATTGAATCCAAGTTGATGACACACTTGGGCCAGGTTCCAGCGCAGGGTGCTGATGTTGGAGTCATGTGCAAGGAGATACTCCAGTTGAATCTTCGCTTGCTCGAACGCTTTGCAAGCGCCCGTCGGATTGCCCTGATCCTGGTAGATATTTGCCCGCAGCCGTTCGATCCGGGCCAAGCTGGATCGATTGGGGTGCGACTCATCGTCGCGTTCCACCAGTTCCCGCAACAAGAGTTCGGCTTGCTCAACGGTTTTCAGTGCCTCCGCAGTATTCGCCTTTCTCTCTGCCGCTCCAAAATCTTCGTAAACCAGAGCCAGATTCCAGGCATACTCGGTAACGCGCGGATTTTCCCGGTGAAGTTCTTCGAGAAGCTTTCGAGCCAGTTGGAGTTGCAGCTTACCGGCTTGGCTGTCTCCCAGCTTGCGTTGTAAGCCCCCAACTGCCTTGCACGTCATCGCAAACAGGAACTTGGTTTCTTTCGATCCCAAAGAACCGTTATTCATCTGTTCTGCAAGTCCGGCGGCCTCGATGGCGTGTTGAAAGGCATCTTGCGCTCGATTGAGCCTGTCTTCGGCTTGGGCTATGTTCAATAGGCAGCGAATCATGTAAATCCGATTGTCTTTGGCCATCGTTGCTTTCGGAGACACCTCGACGAGTAGCTTTTTGGCTTGTTGGAAGGAGGTCAATGCAGCTTGCCAATCTTCTTTTCCCTGCAGGACTACTCCTCGATTCATCAGAGCAATAGCTTGCTCCCGGCCGGTCAAACTGGTCAAAACACCCTCGACTCGATTCTTTTGTACCCGCTTCCAAACTTCCGCAGCTTCTTCGTGAACCAGTATCGCTTCGTCAAGCTGATTGAGTGCGTTCAGGGCATTTCCCAGCACAGTTAATGAACTGGCCAACAACTCCACAAGCGACTTGTCGTCGGGATCCGCCGCGGTCAATTGACGCAGGAGGTTGACCGCATTCCGAGAACTCTCCGCCGTTTCGCGTTTGGTGCCGATTTTGGAGGAAATCAGCGCGATCTGAAAGAACGCCTGGGCCAGTTCTCGACGGAGCTTCGGATCATTTCCGCGATGTTCCACGAACTCACGATAATATTTCAGGCCATTCTGCAACAGTTGCTTCTTGACTTGCTCCGACTCGGGCGATTCCTTTCCCGGCTCATTCGCCAGCAACTTGAACAAGTCTCCCAGAGTGTTGAAGGCAAGCCCGAAGCCGGCGTCGGCGTGATCTCGTTCCGTCTGTGTCTCGCCCAGCCGGGTTTCTGCCAACTGTTCCTGGTTGAGCGCATGACGCCAACTCACAATAATCAACGGCAGGCTGATCGCCATGACCAACAACAACGCAGCGCATAAGCCGGCGATGACCGGCTGCCGTCGGCACCAGCGACCGAAGCGCTTCAGACTCCCAATGGGGCGGGCGCTGATGGGTCGGCCCGCAATAAACTGCTCCAGATCTTCGGCCAGTTTGGCGGCAGAAGGATAGCGCCTGGCCGCGTCCGTCTCCAGGCATTTCAGACAAATGGTTTCCAGATCCACCGGGATGGTGGAATTGATTTTTCGCGGCAGCCGAATCGAAGTATCGGACACGAGCCGAATCGTTTCGATCGGCGTATCGGCTTGAAATGGCGGAACGCCGGTCAGCAACTCGTAGAGAATCGCCCCCAGACTATAAACATCCGACGTGATGGTGGCGAATTCATGTCCGCGTGCGACTTCGGGTGCCAAATAGGCGGGGGTTCCCACGATGGTCCCGGGCAACGTCTGTCCGCCCAACTGCTGAGTCCGTCGAGCCAGTCCAAAGTCCGTAATATGCGGAATGATGAACGACGATCCGAAACGAAATCCCGAACCGGATTCTTGCGCGATCGATTCTTCCCTCGCTCCCAGCAAGATGTTTGCCGGCTTGAGATCGCGATGCAATATTCCGCGCTGGTGGGCGTGCTCGACCGCTCGGGTCATCAGGCGCATCAGATGAGCAATGCTCATCCAGTTGTTCCGAAACTGCTCTCGGGCTTGAGCCAGATTTTTACCATCGATCAATTTCATGCTGAAAAAAGGCAGTTGCGTCCCATCGGCGGATGTTGTCTCACCAATCTCGAAAATGGGCACGATGTTGGGATGATCGAGCGCGGCGATCGTTTCCGCTTCCCAACGAAATCGCAGCCGTTCCTGGGGAGTGGCCCACTCGCCGGACCGGATCATCTTGATCGCCACCAGGCGGTTCAATGAGCGCTGATGGGCCTTGTAAATGACGCCCATCCCACCTCGACCCATTTCCTCCAGAAGTTCGTAATCCTGAATGGTCCGATTCGCAGTCGGGTTCGAGCCTCCCATTGGGGGTGTAATGGAGCAAGGGGCGGAAACATTCCGCAAAGGAGCAACCAATCGATCGAAGCGCGATTCGTCGGCAAAGAATGTGGTCAGTTCAGGCGCGAGATCGGGGTATCGTTGCAACCAGCGCTCAGGAGTGGGAAACTCCCCGCGTTCCACCGATTCCAGATATTCGGCAACGGCGACATCGAGCCGATCTTCCGACGATAACTCAGGCAACGGTTCGACCGACATTTATCCTCCTTTCTTGTCTTTCAAGAGTTCTCTGAGTGCCGTAAGTCCGCGCCGCAACAGAGATGCGACGGAGGGCCGGGTCCGTCCCAGGTGTTCGGCGATCCGGCGTACCGGCCAGCCCTCACAGTATCGCAGCAAGAGAACTTCGCGCTGTACTTCAGGCAATGTTGCCAACTGATCTGCAAGAATCAGAAATTGTTCGTTCCGCAGGGCGGCTTCAATGGGCGGTGTTTGTTCGGATGCCAGCCAGGCTTCCAGCCGGGCTGAGGATTGATCCAGCGAGGCATACAGTGACTGCTCGAGCGCCACGTCGCGTCCCGCCCGTCCGTAATCGCGAATGACGTTGGCCAGCGTGTTCGCAAAGATCCGGCGCAACCACGCTGCCTGTTCCGCGAACGACTTGCCACGAAATTGGTCAAGCGCCTGATGGGCGTTGAGCAATGTCTGCTGAACCAGGTCGGACGGATCCAGTTTCGTTTGCAGAATTGCAGGAAACTGGAGTCGGGCCAGGAGCCGGAGATATTCGCGGAATCGTTCCAGAGGCTGAAGGCGGGCATCCGCTTCGGTCATCGCGACTTCCCTACTAAAGAGAAGGACACCAATCGAGAAAGAATGAACCAAATCAGAGAAAGTATTTTTTATGCGAATTGCCATCTCCGCACTCTTTTTTTTGCTACAACCTGTTGTCGCTTCAAGAGTTTCGGGAGAACTGAATAAGGCAAAATAGAAAATGCAAAAAGCAAAATGAAGGCGGTTGTTATCGCTGTTTCAATCCCTTCGGGACTTCCTCAGCGATCTCAGAAATGTCGTCTTCTGTCCCGCTTTGTCCATCAAGACCGCAAGACCAGATCTACTCCGTTATCTTGCCGAGCGCTATCACTGCCGCCTTGCGGACTTCGGCATCGTCGTCTTTGAGAATCTTGGTGATTGCCGTCACGGCCGCCTTGGCATCGGGACCGATTTCTCCCAGCGCGTAGACCGCTGAGCCCCGGACATCCACGTCCTTATCCTTGAGAGCCTCGATCAACGCGGTTACGGCATCCTTGGCATCCGGACCAATCTCGGCCAGGGCCATCGCAACATTCGAGCGCACCTCCGCGTCCTCATCGCGCAACGCAGCGATCAGGGGGCGGACCGCTTCTTTCGCATCGGAGCCGATCGAAGCCAGCGCCCCCGCCACGGCCCGGCGGACCTCAACATCTTTATCCTTCAAAGCGGTGGCCAGAGACGGGACCGCGGACTTTGCATCGGAACCTAGCTCACCCAGTGCAAACGCAGCAGTGCCGCGTGCTTCAACGCTCTTATCCGTTAGCGCCTCCGCGATCGCAGTGACCTGCTCCTCCAGCTTTTCATCCATCATTGCCAGAGCATAGCGCGCGTAGACTTGAAGTTGTCGATCGTCGGTTTTGAGGAGATCTTTGAGTGCGGGAATCGCCGATTTTGCTTCCTTGCCGATTCGCCCCAGCGCCAGGGCACCGGCCCCGCGCACATCGCGATTGGTATCTTTCAGCAATTCCGCCAAAGCCGGAGCTGCGGCCTTGGCAGCAGAACCAATGCGTCCGAGAGCGAGTGCCGATGCGCCGCGAACATCGAGCACCTTATCCTTCAACGCTTCGATCAGCGCAGGCACTGCCAGGTTCGCATCTTTTCCGATCCGTCCCAACGATTGAGCAGCGGCCTTGCGAACGCTCGCGTCTTTATCGGTCAGCGATTCTGCCAGAGCCTTGACGGTTTCCGTTTTGTCCTCCGCCGGGGTTTGCGAGAAACCCGATCCCAAAGAAAGGATCAGCCCGAAGCATGACACCGTCCAACAAACGGAGCCGATCTGAACCGGTCTGCCAATCATGAGCTGTCCCTCAACATTTGGGAGAGTAACGCATTCGAGTCACCCGAAATTGTTTCTACATCGGATTTTAGACAAAAAGGATGAATCGAGACAACCAAAAACCGGAGTTTTCAGCGATCCCGATTCATCCTTCGTTCTTCATCCTTTGACGACTACTTCCGGCGACGAATCTCGTTGCGGAGTGCGTCCAATTCTTGCATTAAGCGATCGAGTTTTTGCTCGACATCATTACCGCCCCTGGAAGGAGGGCCTTTCTTTGACCCTTCTCGCTGTGGAGGGGCTTGCCTGCTTGGAGCACCGCCTCTTTCCTTGTGTGGTGGAGCTTTCGGAGCTGCACCAGGAAGCCCACGCCAATCTTGCTTGCCGCGAGAAGCACCTGGGCCGCCGCCTGGACCATGATGAGGTGGTTGAGGAGCGGGACCGCCAAAAGCCGGCCCCTTACCGAAACTCTGCCGGCCACTGAAACCCGGGTGGCCAGGAACTGGATGGGTGCTGTGTCCGTAGGAGCTGTGACCTCTGGTGGGCGGCGAGCGGAAGTTCATGCCGGGATGTCCCTGAAAGCCGAACGCCTGGTGCCCCATCGCATGGCCGTGGCCGCCGAATGAAGCATGTCCACGACCGCCGTGCCCCTGGCTTGGAGGCGAGCGGAAGCTCATGCCGTGCCCATGCGAGCCGAATGCCTGGTGGCCCATCGCATGACCGTGCCCACCAAATGAAGCATGTCCGCGACCATGTTGTGCATGTCCGCGCGTCCAGCCGTGATGGCCGACCGATCCGTGGCCATGATGGCCTTGCCGCCCGTGACTAGCGTGTGACTGCCGGCCAAAGGCGTGCTGTCCGCCCCGATGCCCGGCGTGCCCACGTCCACCATGAGAAGCATGACGCCAGTGGGTTGCATGTCCATGTCCACGATGAGAGGCTTGGTGCCCGTGCGTTGCCCGTCCAAAACTGCCCCGATGAGCGGCATGCCCGTGTCCACGATGTGCGGGTTGACGCCAGTGATTTGCGTGGGTTTGCCGTCCAAAACCATGTGACGGAGCACCGTGCGCTGCTTTCGGGCCGCCGGAACCGCCACGAAATCCGGACGGGGCTGGACCTCGTTTACCGGAACGATTCGAAGGTGGCCCGGCCTGACGCCAATTCGGAGCAGCCGCTTTGCCAAATCCGCCCGGAGCGCGCGGTGCGGGCTGTGTTTTTGAAGGGGCTGAGCGCCAATCCTTCGACTCCTTCTTACTCGGTGCTGTCTTTTTCGGTTCAGGCTGCTTGGAAAAACTTTTCGGTTCAGGTCGCCCTTTATCTTTGGGTCGATCGGATCGACCTCCGAAAGGTTCAAATCGACCAAAATCTCCTTTTCTAGGAGGGCCTTTGAAATCGCCTTTCTTCTCTTCAAATTTCTTGGCGGGAGGCCCTTCCTTTGAATCTCTTCCGCCGAATCTGCCGCCGCCGAAGCCACCACCACCGCCAAAGCCACCACCGCCCGGTCCGCCGGGGAAACCACCAAAACCACCACCGCCGCCCGATCTGCCGAAACCACCGCCAAAGCCTCCAAAACCCTTCCCACCGCCGAAGTCAGTCTTGGGTTCCGGTCTGCCCCCGCTCTTCTTATCGGCAGGAACTTCTCTGGGCTCGGGGGCAGACTCAAATCCACCTCGTGCTCTGCCGCCGAATCGACCCCCGCCTCTGGCATCGGGAGGATTGTCCTTGGGATCTTGACTTCTACGAGCATCGCCTCGACCCTTGCTATCCCAATCCGGGAAGCCATTGAAGCCGCGCGATCTGCCCTTTTCAGGCGGCTGCGCTGTGGCGGTCGGGATTACGAAACCCAGCAACATTGCTGTGCCTATCCCGCGAAAAAACCATTTTGTCAACATTCTAACCTCCGGAGAGATAGGATCCTGGTTTCACCCGAAACCAGAACCTCAATTTGGCGAGAACCAACACTCAACGACTCTGACGAGGGTCTTGGGGCTGGAGAGAAGTTTTGCCCCTTCTCGGGTATTTTGGTGTGCGGTATTGACCGAGTCCCTCGCCGCAACTCGATTGAAGAGAGTTCGGCAATGTCATTTGCGTTCCTCTCCTATTAACCTAGATGCATACTCGTCTGGAAAACCGCCGAAAAAAATCGGCAAGATACAGATGTCATCCAAAGTACCTACTCAAACACGTATTTCAGAGAAAATGGGGGATTCAGATCATCAATCCGGCACCTTTTGCCGGCGCACTGCGTTAGTGTTGTAACAGTAAGATTGTTAAAATATAAGGAGAATGATAAAAAAATGCTAAATGCTTGCCGGGTATTGCGATAGATCAGCACTTTTTCAGTCAGAGCACAGCATTGTCCGCGCCGCCATTCGACGACCGCCAATTCACAGAGTCCTGTTTTCCGACCTGAGCAGCAGTCAATGGATCGATCCAAAGAAATTAAATGCGAGAACCAGAAGTGTTGCGGTGAAACAGCCAAAGAGCAATCCGAGCCGATTTCCCCATTCGGTATGATGTCGCAGCGTCGCCGCGATGGGATAATTGGATGCGTAAGCGCGCATATTTCCAATTCGTTGCCCCAGGTAACTGCCCAGCATCCCTCCGCCCACTACACAAACAAGGAACAACATCGGGATCGTGATGAGGACAAAGAGAAAGATATAAATGGTCATAGGTCTTTCCTGAAAAGGATCCGTTTTTCGGGCGTCAGCATAAAAGGGCAATCTTTGTGCCAATATCGCGCCCACGTCAAGAAATCCAAGCATTTCATTTCTACTCTTTCCCGGTTCGCTTGCTTCCTTGGGGGGTGGTTGAATACACTCTCAACATGATTGAGAGATTCTCGATCGCTAATCCATCTCTTTGAATTGCTCGTCTATTTCTATGTACCGCATCCGCAGCAAGGCATCTTGCTCAGCGCCGGCGATGCAGAAGTCCGAATGGAAAGTGAGATTCCCATGACCAAGTTACGGCTCGCACTCCTCGCAGCCATGCTGGGCGGCCTCGCACTGGGAGCCTATCTGCTGATTGACCGCAAGCACCGCGATGATTCGTGGAAAAAAGTGGAAGATGCCCAGAAGCAGGGATTGCCGAGAACCGCGATCATCGAGCTCGAAAAAATCTACGACCAGGCCATGGCGGACAAGGCCTATCCCGAGGCAATCAAAGCCATCTCCAAGAAAATTACCCTGGAAAGTGTGATCGAGGGCAACAAGGCCGAGGAGCGCATCGTTCGCATGAAGCAGGCGATCGAGAAAGCACCCAAGGAAATGGTCCCGGTCATGGATGCCATCCTGGCGAACTGGTACTTGCACTATTTCCATCAGAACCGTTGGCGCTTCATGAACCGCAGCGCCACAACGGTGCAGCCTGGCGACGATATTCTGACCTGGGATTTGACCCGGATTCTCGCACAGATCGACAAGCAATTCACCAAGGCCCTCGCTGCTGAGAAAGAATTGCGGAAAATTCCGATCGCCGATTTCGACGCTCTCTTCGAAAAAGGCTCCCTGCCCGACAAATATCGACCGACGCTCTACGACTTCGTGGCGCAGGACGCTTTGATGTTCTTCAATTCCGGCGAGCAGGCCGGATCGAAATCGGAGGATGCCTTCGAGTTGTCCGCAGAAGGTCCCGTCTTCGCATCGGCGCAGGAGTTTTCGCAGTGGGAGGTCAAAACCACTGACCAGGATTCGCACCTCGTCAAGGCGATTCACCTGTATCAACAACTGTTGCGGTTTCACGAGAACGATGCCGACCGCACCGCCTATCTGGATGTCGATCTGGCCCGGCTGAATTTCGGTCACAACCACGCCTTCGGAGAAGAGAAAAATCCCTCGTACAAGGCCGCCCTCAAGACCTTCGTCGACAAGAATGCCGCCCACGAACTGAGTGCCGAGGCGCGATTCCATCTTGCTTCCCAGCTCCAAACCGAAGGGGATTTGGTCGCAGCCCGGCAGATCGCCATTGCGGGGGAAAAAGCCTATCCCGAATCGGTCGGCGGCAAAAAGTGCTTCAATCTGATTCAGCAGATCGAGGCCAAGTCCTCAGGCATCTTTACCGAGCGCATCTGGAATCAACCATGGCCCGGTATTCAGGTTCGGTATCGCAATGTGACGGAGGTCCACTTCCGGATGGTCAAGGTGGACTGGTCGAAACGGTTTGGTCGAGGCTACATGCACCACGCCGAGCGCTTTGCCTTGCTGGCTCAGAAGCCGGACTTGGCGTGGTCTGCCAAACTTCCTGCGACCGAGGACTTCCAGGATCGAGCGGAACAGGTCAAGGGGCCTGGCGAAATTCCCAAGGGGTATTACCGGATTCTTGCCAGTCACAACGCCGATTTTTCAGATGCCGACAACACGGTCTCCTTTTCCGATGTGTGGGTCAGCGATCTATCAATCGTCATGCGCCAAAGAGATGGGGAAAAGATACTCGAAGGCTTCGTCCTTCACGCGGTTACCGGTGAACCAATCGCCGATGCGGATGTCCAAATCTGGGTACCGCAATTCGATCAGAATCTCCAGCCTGGGCCGAAAGTGAAGACCGACAAAAACGGTCTTTTCTCCCTCGGCGTGCAGCCCGGTCGGAACTATGTCGTCCAGGCGGAGTATCGGGGCGATACGGTAACAACTTCCGGAAATGATTTCATTTACGAGAACAATCGACAACCTCAATCCTATTCCCGTACGATCCTTTTCACCGACCGCGCCATCTATCGGCCCGGCCAAACCATTTCTTACAAAGGCATTTGTATCGCAGTCGATCCCAACAAGGATAACTACCGGACCATCCCCAATCAAAAGGTTCTGGTTCTCTTTCAAGACGTCAACGGCAAGGAGATCGCTCAGCGAGTTCAAGTCACCAACGACTACGGCTCCTTTTCGGGAATGTTTATTCGCGCCGCGCGATCGGCTCATGGGCCAGATGACCATTCGGACGCAAAACGATCCGCCCGGCGCAGCGAGCGTTCGAGTTGAAGAATACAAACGACCGAAATTCCAGGTCTCGATCGATCCACCCAGGCAAGCGGGCAAGTTGAATGGGTCCGTGGAGCTGGTCGGCAAGGCCACGGCGTATACGGGTGCTGCCATCGATAATGCCAAGGTGAAATACCGGGTCGTTCGTGAAGTTCGCTATCCGGACTGGTTCGGCATGTATTACTGGTGGAGAGTGTTGCCATCACCAACCGCCCAAGAGATCGCGCACGGTACGAGTTCCACCCGGGCCGACGGCACCTTCCCCATTACTTTTTCTGCCCGTCCGGATCGTTCGGTTGCCGAGAAGGACGAGCCGACCTTCCAGTACACCGTTTATGCCGATGTCACCGACACAACCGGGGAGACACGCTCAGCGCAACAGAGTCTGCGAGTCGGCTATACTGCGCTCAAAGCGTCGCTCTCGACAGCGGACTGGCAAACCGATGCCAAACCAGTCGAGGTTAAGATTCGGACCACAACTCTCGATAATGAGCCGCAACCGACCAAGGTGAAGTTGAAGGTATTTGCCCTCAAACAACCCGAGAAGGCAGCGCGCAACGCCGCTGAGCTACTACGAATCTCAACTGGGCAAGGCTCCCGCGTCGAACCCGACCAATCCCGATTCCTGGGAACTCGGTGCGGAGGTTGCTTCGAAAGAGATCACCACGGAGAAGAACGGCGAGGCAGCTGCTTCCTTCACGCTGCCGGCCGGGATCTATCGCGTAATGCTGGAGGCTGAGGATCGATTCGGCAAGAAAGTCAGCGCTCGGGCGGGGGTGAAGGTGCTTCAGCCCGAAGCCGGGAAGTTTGCGCCTGAAGTTACCTTATCTGGTCAATGCTCCCAGGTGGTCGGTGCAGCCTGGCGAAGAGTTCTCAGCGCTCTGGGGCAGCGGCTACGACAAGGCCAGGGCATTCATTGAGATCGAACATCGCCGTAAGATCGTGCTGGGCTACTGGACGAATGCCGGCAACACCCAGCAGCGCATTCAACAGGCGGTCACGGAAGCGATGCGTGGCGGCTTCACGCTGCGCGTGACGATGGTCCGCGAAAATCGCCTGTACTCGACCGAGCAGCACGTTGACGTGCCCTGGTCGAACAAAAATCTCACCGTGAAGTGGGAGCATTTTGTGTCCAAGCTGGAGCCGGGACAGAAAGAAACGTACACCGCCATCATCACTGGTCCGGATGCGAAACGAGCAGTCGGCGAAATGGTGGCCAGTCTTTACGATGAATCGCTCGATCAGTTTCTGCCGCATCACTGGATGCACCGCTTCGATGCGTTTCGACAGGATTATCCCTATCTGCGCAGCCGATTCGAGAGTTACGGGCAACAACTTCAGCATCTCACAGGTAACTGGAATCGGCGCAGCAAGGGTGTGGAGGTCAGCTACCGGCATTATCCATCGGACTTGATCGATGAGTGGTGGGCGAATCAGATGATGCACGTCCCCGATATGTTCAATGCCTCGACCTTAAGGGAGAGTGCCGACATGGATGGAGCGATGCCGCAGAACGCAACGAGATATCTGGCGAAAGATGCCGCACCGCCGAAGTCGGCGGAGGAGCCCAATATGGGAGGAGGCATGGTGTTTAATCCTCAGGCCCCTCCAGGAGGTGGAAACGGCGCGCCAAACCCGTGAAAGGCGGCGAACTGGGTCAGCCTGGTTCGGGGGTCGGCGCTCAACAATCGATTGATCTCAGCAAAGTCAGCGCCCGGAAGAATCTCAACGAGACTGCCTTTTTCTATCCGCAACTGGTCTCCAACGAAGAGGGCGTCGTCAAACTGGTCTTCACCATGCCGGAAGCACTAACGCAGTGGAAATTCCTTGGCTTCGTCCACGACAAGGAACTTCGTTCCGGATTCCTGCAAGATAAAGTCGTCACCGCCAAGGACTTGATGATTCAGCCCAACCCGCCGCGTTTCATCCGCGAGGGCGATCAGATTGAATTCACGGTCAAGGTATCCAATGTGTCGGAACAACCTCAGAGGGGGAATGTTCAGCTCACCTTCGCGGATGCTCGGACGGGCAAGAGCGTCGATGACTTGCTGGCGATCTCGAAGACCGACCAGCCATTCGACATCCCGGCCAAAGAGTCTCGGTCATTCGCCTGGAAAATGCAGGTTCCGGATGGACTTGGGCCGGTCACTTACAGGGCAGTGGGTGCCACGGGCAAACTCTCCGACGGTGAAGAAGGAGCGATCCCGACGCTTTCCCGGCGAGTACTGGTCACGGAATCGATACCGCTTCCAATCCGGGGAATAACGACCAGGAAATTCGACTTCGCCAAGCTGCGCAAGTCGGCAATGTCACCAAGCATCCAGCACCAGAGTCTTACCGTGCAGATGGTTTCCCAGCCGGCCTGGTATGCGGTCATGGCGCTGCCTTATTTAATGGAGTATCCCTACGAGTGTGCCGAGCAACAATTCAACCGCTACTACGCGAACGTGCTCGCCAAGCACATTGCGGCAAGTGATCCCAAGATTCGCCGAATCTTCGATGCCTGGAAGAATACCCCGGCCCTGGATAGTCCACTGGAAAAGAATCAAGAATTGAAGCTGGTGACGCTGGAAGAAACTCCCTGGTATCGTCAGGCACAAGCAGAAAGCCAGGCCCGCAAGAACATCGGCATCCTGTTCGACGATCAACGTCTCACGAACGAAATGAACCGTGTCATCCAGAAGCTGAAGGATACTCAGATGCCGGATGGCTTGTGGCCCTGGTTTCCGGGAGGACGGGGCAATGAGTACATTTCGCTCTATATTGCTACGGGGTTTGGCAGGTTGCGGAACCTCGGAGCGCCGATCGATACGAATATGGCAGTGCAAGCCTGGACCGGACTTGATGCCTGGCTGACGCGAACCCATCAAGAAATCTTGAGGCACGCCAAGCCGGATGAGAATCATTTGTCGCACACGATCGCCCTGTACCTGTATGGGCGTAGTTTCTTCCTGAAAGACAAAGCGATCGCGCCGGAGAACCAGGCCGCATTTGATTATTTCACCGGCCAAGCCAAGAAATACTGGCTGAAACTCGGAGATCGCCAGTCTCAAGCCCAGGCGGCGCTGGGGTTATTCCGCATGGGAGAGAAAGATACAGCCGCAAGGGATTTTGAAATCGATCAAGGAACGATCCAAGACGAGTGAGGAAATGGGGATGTACTGGCGCGATACGGAACGGTCGCAGTGGTGGTATCGGGCACCGATCGAAACGCAGGCGATGATGATCGAGGCGTTTGCCGAAATCGGTGAAGATGCCCAGGCGGTCGAGGATTGCAAAGTCTGGCTGCTCAAGCAAAAACAGACGCAAGACTGGAAAACCACCAAGGCCACCGCCGATGCAGTCTATGCCCTCTTGCTGCGCGGCGAAAACTTGTTGAAGTCCGAAGCACTGGTCGAAGTGACGCTGGGCGATACCGTCATCCAGCCCAAGAAAACAGAGGCAGGCACGGGGTTCTATGAGGAGCGTTTCATCCGCGCGGAGGTCAGGCCGATTTTCGGCAACATTCAACTCAAGAAAACTGATGAGGGCGTTGCCTGGGGGAGTGTCCACTGGCAATATCTGGAAGATGTCAGCAAGGTGACGCCTCACACCGACAATCCTTTGAAAATGAACAAGACATTATGGGTTCGGAGAGCCACGAAGAAAGGCCCGGTGCTGGAGCCGGTGCGCGGAGCGCTCGAAATCGGTGATGAGATCGTCGTCCGGGTTGAATTGCGCACGCGACCGGGACATGGAATACGTGCATCTGAAGGACGGCCGGGGCAGCGGCACGGAGCCGATGAATGTGTTGTCGCGCTATCGGTATCAGGATGGTCTGGGCTATTACGAGACGACCCGCGACACTGCGAGCCACTTCTTCATCGACTATTTGCCCAAGGGAACCTATGTGTTCGAGTATTCTGTTCGCGCCGTTCACAAGGGCAAGTATCAGACCGGGATGGCGGAAATCCAGTGCATGTATGCCCCGGAATTCAACAGCCATTCGGAGAGTCTTCCCTTGGAGGTGAAGTAGGAAGCTTCGCAGTGGGAGTGAGGAGTGGGAGTATATACAAAAAAGGCATTGAGTCTTTGTATTTACTCCCACTCCTCACTCCCACTGCGAAGCTTCACTTGGAGCCAGTATCGGTTGCCGACCCATTCGCTTTGAGCCGCTGGGCCAGTCCAGCTAGTGTTTCTGGAGAGAGTGCGGAAATCAGGTCATCGGGTGATAGCCCCTTTAGGAGTTCCTCGGCCGGGATCCACTTCAAGAGTTCCTCCGGTGGAATTTTCTTGACGAGTTCCTTGGCCGATACCCATTTGAGGATCTCTTCGGGAGGGATATTCTTGAAAAAGTAGGGGAGCGTTTCCCGTGCGAGTTCTTTCATTAAGTCAGGCATGAAGGTTTCCTCCGAGCGATATTTTTCAATGAACTGAGCCAACAGGGTACTCGTCTCTTCTGAATGCATCTCATAATGCGACAGCCCATACCAGGCCAACTCCAGACGACCGCTCAGCACATGGAACATGGCATTATGTGGTTCCTGCGGTAACTCATGCACCACAATCAGTCGAATCGGACCCGTAAAGTGTTGCACTTCATAGACACCGGTTTGTACCCGTGTCAATTCTCCTCGTCGTGCCAGATTTTGCGGCATGCGAACACTCACTGCAAACAATCGGAAGTCCGCTTCCGGCAGTAACCTCTTCATTGAGGGACTGATTTGTTTTCGGTAATTGACATAGTGGCCAATGAGTTCGTTGAGCGTCCAGCCGTCCATTGACTCTTGGTACGACTTGAAACTGACCAGATTGTGCGCTGCCAAATCCTCGAACCCATCCGGGAGCCGACGGGGTAGAGGCGTGGCGTCCCGGCGGATGATGACCACATCGAGCAATTGTTGCTTCAGCGAGAGGTCTTTTTCCAATTCCGCATCGACAGGCAATCCGTGAAAAAAGTCAACCAGGGACAGACCGAAGAGCCGATGCCAAGGTTGTATCTGGATCGGTTGCTGCTCGGTCACCGATAACTCCTGTCGATTTATTGTACCTGCGTAGCTGGCCATGAGACAGAGAGAATCACGCTACTCCCCCGTGCCGCCTTGCCAGTTCTTGGTCCGGAACGGCGAGGCGGGCAAGCCCTCCTTGTTCATCAGGTTCGGATTGGCCTCTTTCCGCCAGCCGAAGCGGACCTGCGTGGGCGCTGCGACTCCTCCGGCTTCGACCACGACCGTGTCGCCGTCGATGGTCGCCTCGGCGGGCACGAACTTGCCGTCGGCGCCCGCGATCTTGAAACTCGCTCAACGGCTTGCCGTCGCGCGACTTCAGGCCGCCGCCGACATGGGCGAACTGCGAGCCGGATCTTGTTGCCCTCGACCTTCATCGACTTGTAGAGCGGCCCCGAGTAGACGAGGTCTTTCTTGCCGTAGTCCTTGGCCAACGCCCAGAGGGCCAGCCGATTGCCCACGTCGATCTTGTTGGTGGGGTGGATGTCGTCGATGTTGGGAGCCAGGTCGGTCGTCACCGACCATGCCCGTGTGCGGGATCTTCAGGCTGGCCGCCTGGGCCTCCCAGAGGCCGGGTAAGCAGTTCGGCGAGTACCGCCATAGCCGGAGAAGGGTGCGAGCTGGACGAAGTAGAAGGGCAAATCGTTGCCCCACGGCCTGCCGCCAGCCCTCGATCGAGGGCTCCATCTTGTCGCGATACTTCAGGCCGTTCGCCGACATTGGCTTCGCCCTGATACCAGATCACGCCGCGGATGGCGAACGGGCTGCAGCGGAGCGATCATGCCGTTGTACATGCCGCCGGACGCCTTGTTGCGGTCACGGTCCAGGGCTCGATCGCCGAGCCGCCCCAGGAGCTGTTGATCAGCCCGACCGGCACGTTCAGTTCTTTGTGCAGCCTGCAGGCCGAAATAGTAGAGCACGCCGGAAAAATCGGCCCGACCGTCTTGGGAGTGCAGACCACCCAGGTCGCCTTGACGTCCTTGGCCGGCGTCTTGGCCTGCGACCTTCGGCACCTGCAACAGCCGAATCTTCGGTTGTCGGCCGCGGCGAATCGCCTCCTTGGCCTCGTGCGAACCGCGACAGCGACCATTCCATGTTCGACTGGCCCGAGCCGAGCCAGACGTCGCCGATGAGGATGTCGTCCAGCTCGATCTTGTTCTTGCCGCTGACGGTCAGCTGTGCCGTTTGCCGTCGGCCTTCACGGCCGGCAGGACCACTTTCCAGTTGCCCTTGTCGTCGGCCTTGGTCTTGGCCGTGTCCTCGTCGAGCTGGACGGTCGACTTCTTCGCCGGGGTCGGCCCAGCCCCAGATGGGCAGCGGCTGGTCGCGCTGCAGAACCATGTGGCTGGCGATCACGCTGGGCAATTTCACATTCGCTTGCAGCGGTGGCGCGAATGCCACGCCGAGAGTAACGACGCAGCCAAGGAATCTCAAAAATCGAAGTTGTTTCATGATGCACCTTTCCGGAGTTGTTGGATGTTGTTGAGCAGGGGGTAATAGGATTGTATTGGCTCCCGATTCGATCGCACCCCCCGACGATGCTATTGAACCTGCTGCATTTCTTTTTGTGTTTATTTACGCTATTCTTATGGTTGCAGATATTGATTCCGGTGACAGTAGGCGAAATTGGCGGATATTGCTGCACCAAGATGCAGCGGTCGCGTTTAAGGGGCGAGATTCGACGTGGGCCAATTGCTGCAAGAAATACAAGCCTTGGCGGCAGGTGGTAACGTACTTGTGTCGTTACATAGTTCGGAGCAATTAGAAGCTGACGACATACCGGTTCGCGATGCCGTAAATGGACTGGCAACTGCAGTGGTTGTCGAGGAGTATCCCGAGTACGCAAAAGGGCCGTGTGTGCAGGATAGCCAAGGCCAGCCGATTCATGTACTCTGGGGGATTCCAGCTCGTCAGGGTTCACCGGCTCTTGTGGTGACGGCCTACAGGCCCGACCCCGAAAAATGGGATGAAACATGGCAGAGAAGACGAACATGAGACCCCGGTCTGTCACCAGACTGATTCGTGAAGGCGAGTTTGTCGCCGAAGTTACTGTTCAACTCATCGAAACTGAGCAAGGGTCAGGTTGGGCTCCTACCTGTCCTTGGACGATGCCTACAGACTCGACGACGTTCGTGCGGCGTTGCGAGCTGGTGACGTCCGCAGGCGGCCCGGTTGGCGGATCATTTGTTCCGCCTCATCCAGTAGAAGCCGCCTGAAACTCAGTCTGCCCCACCCATGGAGTTTCTCGGTGTCCAGCCGGCGCCTATACCGAAATGGCTCTCGAACGAGATTCTAAAAATGTTTACGTCTCTCCCTATAACAAATCAAAGAGCATCGAAACACGTTCATCGTGGGGAGAAACTTTGCCGTGACACCGACGAGAAATCTTGGCGTTCGTCCGCGAAAAAGAGGTCAAGGCGGTCGATCTTCGCTTCATGGACTTTCCCGGACTGTGGCAGCATTTCACCATCCCCGCCGAGGCGCTGACCGAAAACGTCTTTCAGGACGGCATCGGCTTCGACGGCTCCAGCATCCGCGGCTGGGCAGCCATCAACGAATCGGACATGCTCGTCGTTCCCGCGCCCGACACCGCCTACATCGACCCTTTTTGCAAGGACACCACGCTCACCCTCATCTGCAATATCCAGGACCCGCTGACCAAGGAAGACTACACGCGCGACCCGCGCAACGTGGCCCGCAAAGCCGTCAATTACATGAAGGAAATCGGCATCGCCGACGTCGCCTTGTTCGGCCCGGAAGTCGAGTTTTTCGTCTTCGACGACGTGCGCTACGACCAGGACGCCCGCTCCGGCTATCTACTTCGTCGACAGCATCGAAGGGGCCTGGAACACCGGACGAGACGAGAGGCCGCAACCTCGGTCACAAGCTGCGTTACAAGGAAGGATATTTCCCCTGCCCGCCCTCGGACGCCATGCACGATCTGCGCTCCGAGATGATGCTGATGATGATCCAGTGCGGCTTGACCGTCGAGGCCCATCGCCACGAAGCGGCGTCCGGCGGCCAAGGCGAAGTCGACATCCGCCACGAGGAGTTGCTGCGCATGGCGGACAACGTGCTGAAGTACAAATACGTCGTCAAGAACGTCGCCCGCCGGCACGGCAAGACGGCAACATTCATGCCCAAGCCGATCTTTCAGGACCACGGCAGCGGCATGACGGTTCATTTGTCGCTTATGGCGAGGCGACGACAACCTGTTTGCCGGCTCGCGCTACGCCGGGCTGTCGGAAATGGCCGAGTATGCCATCGGCGGATTGCTCAAGCATGCTCCGGCGCTGTGCGCTATCACCAACCCGACGACCAACAGCTACAAACGGCTGGTGCCGGGCTATGAAGCGCCGGTCAAGCTGGCCTACAGCCAGCGCAACCGCTCGGCTGCGATCCGCATTCCGGTCTATTCGCCCAGCCGCAATGACCGGCGAATCGAATTCCGCCTGCCCGATGCCGCTTGCAATCCCTATCTCGGTTTTGCCGCCATGCTGATGGCGATGATCGACGGCATCAAGAACAAAGTCCCCCCCGGCGAGCCGCTCGACAAGGACATTTACGATCTGGGTGCGGAAGAATTGTCGTCAAGGTGCCGAGCACTCCGCTTTCGCTCGAAGAAGCGCTCAACCATCTGGAAAACGATCAGGAATTCCTGCTGCAGCGCGACGTGTTCACGACGGATGTGATCGAGACGTGGATTCGCTACAAACGCGAAAATGAGGTAGAAGCCGATTCGCATTCGGCCTCATCCCTATGAGTTTGCCTTATACTTCGATATTTAATAGTTCCAAGTTCCAGGTTCCAAGTTCCAAGTCAAAAACGATCAACCCTTCGGGCTTTTCAACTTGGAACTTGGAACCCGGAACTTGGAACTATTGGAGGCGTTCATGGCCAGCTTTCGGGGACATCTGGCGTTTGCGAGCGGCCTGGGGTTCATCTACGGTGGAATGGCGCACAGCCAGTTGGAATTTGATCCGGCAACCGCGATTCTGGGCGCGGGCCTTACGACGGTCGGCGGTTTGTTGCCCGATCTCGATAGCGACTCCGGCGTGCCTGTACGCGAATTGTTTGGGCTTGCCGCTGTCGTAGTGCCCCTGCTGTTGTTTCGCCGGCTCATGAACGCCCATTTCACCGATGAGGAATTGTTCGTCTACCTGGGAGGAATTTATGTCTTTATTCGTTACGTGCTGTCGCGGATCTTCAAACGTCTAACGGTTCATCGCGGGATGTTTCACTCCATCCCCGCGATGCTCATCTCGGGAATGGTCGTTTTTCTCTCGTATCATTCTCCCTCAATGCGGACGCGGGTATTCCTGGCAGTCGGCGTGATGATCGGGTTCCTGTCGCATTTGGTACTCGATGAGCTTTACAGCGTTGATTTTCGGGGGTTGAAGATCGGATTCAATAAATATGCCGGCAGCTGCTTTGAAGTTCTTTTCGCCTTCCCTGTTCGCGAACATTGTGGCCTACACGTTGTTCTTGATTACGACGTATTTCACGCTTCTCGATCTGGAGAAGACCACGGGTCGGCAAATATTGCCCGACGAGATGAAGTTTTGGAAACCTGCTCCGCGTGGCCAAGAATGAGAGAGATGACTATTACCCTTGATCATAGTTCAAAGACCTTTGGTTTCATCCATGCCCGTTTATGTTCCGTTCCATCTTCGTCGTCGCGATAAGGCAGCATCCTGCCTTGCCCTTCTCTTGCGCACTTCCAATGCACAGGATCTGCTCTCGCTTTGCGCCCGTATTCGTCTGGAACCGATACCCGATGTTTTTCTCGTGGCCGATGGTTTCATGATCTGCCTCGACGAACCAACGACGCAATTCCATCCCCGGACGGTTCGGCTCCGCCGCCTCGACGGCCATTGTTACGTTCCTGTCGATGCCGATCTGGTCCCGGCCCTTTTGCCCGAAGAAGCTGCCGATTTGACGCACGACCGGGGTCTGATCTTTCTTCCCGGCGGCGAGTGTCTTGCTTTCGCACCCGATGAGCCGATCTCACCGGCCGTGCTGTTGCGCTTCCCGACCATTCAAAGGGAAAAATGGGAGGCTTTTCCGCAGTGTCCAGCGCTTGCCGACCGCCTGATCCGCATCACGCGCATTACCCCCGAAGTGACGCCGGAGACAATCCTTGAGTCGGGTGGAATTGGCATCGGCACCGAAGAACCGCGACCTCCCAAAGTAGGAGCGCTCAAAACGATTGCTGGAGGCATCGCTTACGGTGCCGGCAGGGCAGCGGGGTTTCTGGGCGCAGCCTTGGCATCGGTGCTCTAGCAAGGCTGGGCGCGAAGATGATGTTGGGCGCTGCCGCTGCGGTTCCCAGGCTGACGGAGGCAATGCTCGGCAAACAACGGGCGGCCCTGAATGATTTGCTCAAACAGTTCCGCGAGGGAAAAATCGAGCAGGCGCTGAAGCGAGCACTTCCTTTTAATGGCGATGCCGGACGCGGTGGCCAGGTTGCGACTTCCGATGAATTGCCGGTGAACGATCCGCGCTACTCGCTCGACGGGTTGATGAGATCGAATGCGCCGCCGGGTATCTGGGAAGTCGAAGAGGAGCCTCAGCGTCAACTCCAGGATGAGTATCGCAAGGCGGCCCAGGCCGCCCTCGATCGCGGTGACTTTCAACGCGCAGCCTACATTCACGGCCGGCTGCTTGGCGATGTCCGAATGGCGGCCACGATTCTTTCTCAAGGTGGATTGCACCGCGATGCGGCGATTCTCTATCGCGATCGACTCGGCGACCTGCGCTGGGCCGCACGCGAGTTTGACGCAGCTGGTGAGTGGGACCAAGCGCTTTTGCTCTATCGCCAACTTAGAGATTACGAAGCTGCGGGCGATTTGCTTCGCAAAATGGGAGAAGAAGAGCAAGCGATTGAGGAATATCACCTAGCCGCACAGGAACTGATCGTTGCCCGCAAGGATTACCTGCAAGCGGGCGAGTTGATGCTTCGGAAAACGGGAAGAGCCGACCTGGCAGGCGCTTACTTCGCGCTGGGCTGGAAGCAGCGCAGCGATTCGAACGTCTTCCTCGGCCAACGCCGTTCCCTGTGCGATGCGACTCATCGAAATCTATGCGTTCGCCGAACCGCTCGAACCGTTCTGGGGATTGCTCAAGGAAGTGGAAGAATGGCTGGAGCCTGCGGGCAAGCAACAGGAGGCGTCCAAGTTTTTCAATCTCTTGATGAAACTCGCTGAACTGCCTCACTTGAAAGTGCATCGCTCGGCAATCCGCGATCGTGCCGCGTATGGGGCTGGCCGACAAACTTCGGCAATACGTGACCTACGAGCAGCGAATCGGCAATGTGGTTTCCGACCTGTTCGGCACTGCGCAGCACTGGCCCGCATCCGTGGTTTCGGACGCGAATTTTGCGGTCAAGACCGTATTGAAGCATTCTTCGGCCGAGGAGAAAGCGGAACGCCCCTTTCAGACGGTTCGCGTCGGAACGGGAACGGTTAGCGCTGTGATTGAGGTTAGCCATAAAGGTGATTTGGTGGTGGGATTCAAGGAAGGGAAGGTCAGCTACTATCGCTCGCAATCGGGCAAGGTCGAGGAACTGGGCTTGCCGATAGCACCCGCAGAAGTGTTCGGCCTGGCATCCGACCATGCGGGAGAGCTAATTGCGGTACTATGTGGACGAAGGATATTCGACCCTATGGTTGTCGAGAATGTGTTCGTCGAGGATCTCTGCCTGAGCAGTTACGTTCCGCAGACAGGCTCGACACGATTTGAAATTGCAGCCACTCAACATATCGGGACTCGCGTGATAACCCGTCTATGGCTGCTCCCGTACATCACGCGCTTCCATAATGTCGGCGGCACCGCCGCGCTGACCACGCCTTTCGGGATTCGTTGGTTTGAGGGGAACAAGCTTATTCCCCGTGTTACGAGTGGAGCGAGCGAGACGGAGCGCGAAGACGACGATCATCTGGTGATTTGTCCCTACGGCGCGGGCCGGCCGACCAAGCTGTTGCACTGGGCCGGATTAACGGTCTTCTTCGACAAGGATGGCATTGACCTGTCGTGGGAACCCGATCATCCGCCGGATTCGACGCTGCACGCGCCGCCAATCGCCTGGTACGACGGTGGGCCGACGACCTTTGAACTGGCAGGGATTTCGTCGCAGGGTGTGATCTCGTGGACATCGCTGCAATACGAAAACGACACCTTCGTCGAGAAAACCACCTATATTTCTCGTAGACCGGAAGGCTATCGCGCCGTGACCATCTGGCGACCGGGTTACGTCATTGGAGTGACAGCGAACAATTGCATTTGCTGGTTACGCTCGGGAACTGTCGGCTTCCAGGAAGCCGCCCCGCCAACAACGCTGCCGTTCCCGACTCCGGCGGTGGCATGCGTGGCCAGCTTCTCGACGCGGGAAGTGATCGTCGTGTTGCGAGATGGAGAATTGGTCCGAGTGCCGGTGCCGGTCTAAACTATTCTCAAGGCCGGCATCATCGTTGCCAGAATGCTGATGGGAGAATTAGCCGAGTACCTTCTGCACCACGCGGCCATGCACGTCGGTTAGGCGGTAGTCCCGGCCGGTGTGGCGGTAGGTCAGACGCGTGTGGTCGAGGCCCATCAGGTGCAGAATCGTGGCGTGGAAGTCATGAACGTGGACCGGATCTTTGGCGACGTTGATGCCGTACTCATCCGATTCGCCGTAGGTGCTTCCGGGCTTCACGCCGGCACCGGCCAGCCAGGAAGAGAAGACCCAGTGATGATGTTCGCGGCCTTTCGCATTCGCAGCGGAATTGAATGGCGTACGACCAAATTCCGTCGTCCACACGACCAGCGTGTCGTCCAACAACCCCCGTTTCTTCAGATCTCGCAGCAGACCGGCGATCGGGTTGATCGACGTTCTTCGACAGGGGTCATGCGTCATCATGTCGCCATGCGCATCCCAGTTGTTCGACGACCCGAACGTCGATCAATTCAACAAAGCGAACCCCGCGTTCGACGAGTCGTCGCGCAACCAGACACTGCCAGGCGAAGCCTTTCGTGCTGCCGCGTTCGAGCCCATAAAGCTTCAATGTCGCCTCGGTTTCCTTCGAGAGATCGAACACCTCCGGCATCTCGGCTTGCATGCCAAACGCCGTCTCGAATGACTTGATTCGCGCGGCCAGTAATGGGTCATCGGCACGCGCCGTCAGATGACGTTGATTCATCCTGGACATCACGCCAAGTTCCATCTCCTGCAAACGATTACTGGGGGCCCGGCGTGGATGTTGGCGACCGGCTCCGGGCCGGGAACAACGAGCGTGCCCTGGTGCGATCCGGGCAGGAAGTCGCTTCCCCACACCTGCCCGCCGGCATAGGGAGAATGCGGTGCGATGACAACGAACGAGGGCAAGTTGCGATTCACGGTGCCGAGGCCGTAACTTACCCACGAGCCGATACTGGGCCGGGCAAACGTGAACGAACCGGTGTGAATGCCCAGCGTCGCCTCGTAATGATTCGTGTGATCCGACTTCATCGAGCGGATCACGCACAGATCATCGACGCACTCTGCCATTTTTGGGAAAAGCGCGCTAACCTCCGTACCGCTTTTGCCATGCCGCGAAAACTTCCACCTCGGCGGCGTGAGGTACATCTTGTAGTCCCCTTTCCGCCCCTGAAACTCGTTCACCGGGACCGTTTTGCCGGCATCCGCGAAGAGTTTGGGTTTGGGATCCCACGAATCGACGTGCGATACACCTCCACTCATGTAGAGAAAAATAGCCCTCTTGGCTTTCGGCGGAAAATGAGTGGGTTTCGGCGCGAGCGGATCCGAAAGGTTCGACCGTGCAGCTTCTTCGGCAAGCAACTGCGAGACGACCCCGGGCAACAGGATCGAACCGCCAATCATCGAACGCAAAACACCGCGACGGCTCGGATCATCGAAACGATTCGTTGTCATTGAAGTCATCCTTTCCACGCAATCAATCCACCCAGTTCTCGATCTGCAGGTTCGGCACCTGACGGAAGTGCTTAACATTCCGAGTGACCAGGGTTGCCTCGCCGACAAGGACGATTGCGGCAATAAGCAGGTCCGCCCGTCCGATCTTCCTGTACTTCTTTTCCTGCCGCAGTCGGTCGAATTCGGCGGCTACATCCGGACTGATCGCCAAGATTGTAAATCTCTCCAGGTCTTTTTCGTTCTCTGCAAGCCGCTGCTGGGCCAGCAGGAGCTTCTCACCAGATTCCGCTTTCAAGATCGAGGCAAACCGCCCTTGAAGGACTTCAATCCATGTGACCACTGTTAAAGCGACCTCCTCCATTGTCGAGGCTCGCTTCGCGGTCACTCGTTCGTGGCCTCGGAGCAAATGGGTGAGCGTATCGGTATCGAGAATGAACATCAGCCATCCTCGCACATCGACCGGCCCCGCTGTCTGTAGGCATCCTCACAGATGCGGATCAAGTCGGGATCGTCCTTGTATTTTCCAGCCAGGGCAAGCTGTGCGACCTTCCTCAATTCCGGTGTGGAAGAAGCCGTACTCAGCCACTGTTGAATGGCCGCTTTCAGGAAGCGCCAATCCTTGCCAACTCGGCGGGCCGGCAGCGCCTGCTCCTCGACGAGTCGCAGCACTTCAGCTTCCGCCACCCGCAGATACGTAGCGGCCTCGACCAGCGTCAGAACGTCGGCCTGGATTGCACTGCCATTTGTGGTCGGCGATGAAATTGTGGGTGCGGCGGTCTGGAGAGGCTTCTTTGTTCGTGGCATGGTTTTTGTTCTCCTTTTTCCCCCGCTACCAGGGCCGCACTTCCGTTATTCTACAGCGCGCGAATAGTGCGGAATACTTGTCCCGACAAGTTATTACAACTCTTCAATGTCAATCAACATGCAGGAACTCGTTACTGCCAAAGAGTGTTCGCAGGTACGCGGCGAGAGACCGAATCTCGACATTGTCCAGTCTCGTCGCTTTCAGTTCGGCTCGATAGCTCTTCAGGAAATCGGTCGCCTCGGCGCGTTCGAGATCCGTGGGCGAACGTCCGATCGCTCGACGCCACGCCATCTCGATCCGTTGCATTTCGGTGGGACTGGCGGCAATCAGACGACTTGCCCACTTGTCCGCTTTGGCGTGGACGAACGGATCGTTGAGAAAGAACAACGCCTGAGTCGGCACCGTCGTGGTCAGACGATCCGCTGTCGTCGCGTTTGGATCCGCGCCGTCGAACAGCGCGAGGAACGGATGCCGTTTGAGCCGTTGCGTCATTAGATAGACGCTACGCCGATTGTGGTCGTAGACGGCACTGAACGGGCCGTGTTGCGTGAATCCCCAGCTGATCGGCGTTGGAAATGGATGTTCGCGCGCGGGGGTCAAATCCCGTTCGCCGCTTACTTCGAGGATCGAATCGCGGATTTCCTCAGCGCTGAGGCGACGACGAGAAAACGAAGCGTACAGGTCGGTTGCCGGTTTGACAGATCCCTTCGCTTCTTCAGCGCGGGATGACTGCTGATAGGTAGCGCTCTGCATCACCAGGCGATGCATCGTCTTCACGGACCAACCACTGCGTATGAACTGGCTCGCCAGATGGTCGAGCAACTCCGGATGCGTCGGGGCCAGGCCGCGCACTCCAAAATCGTTCGGCGTCTTCACGAGTCCGCGTCCGAAGTGGTACTGCCAGATGCGATTCACCATCACGCGCGCGGTCAATGGGTTGTCGGGACGAGTCAACCACTGTGCCAGTTGCAGACGACCACTGCCCAGAGTATCTGCGGGTAACGGCCGGCCGCCCAGGCTTCTGATCAAACCGCGTTGAACCTCAACGCCAGGCTGGTCCGGCTCGCCGCGCATCTGCATCCGGACGTTGTGAGGCGACCCTTCGCTAATCCCGTAGGCCATAGCGAACGGCCCCTCGGCCAGCAATCTGTTGAGCTCCCGTTTATCTGTTTCAGACGGCGATTGGAGTGTGGCCAACTGTTTGCGAAGTGCGGCAATCCGCACCCGATGTTCTCCTTTCGCTGGACCGGCCTTCACCGGTGGCGCATCGAGCGCTGGTAATGGTTTGTCTCCGACGACGAAGTTGTCGGCATCGAGTGCGGGCCGCACTCCGCCAATGTGGCCGTAACTGTCGATGAACGAGTAGTCGATGATACCGTCCCAGTTGTTAGCGAACCGGCCTTTGAAGTCTGTTTTACTCTTGAGAGATGCCAGAGTGCCCGTGTAAGACTTTGTTTTCAGATCGAGCGCAAGTTGGACTTGATACCACTCGCCGATCGCCAGCGGAGAGACTGCGGCCCGCGATCCGGCGCTGCGGCGAAAGAACTCGTTGCCGTTGAAGAACAACTCGATGGCCGGCGAGTGTCCAGGGCCGTGTCCGAGGTAATATCGCCACGAGCCTTTGCCGCCTGCATCCTTGTTGGCGCAGCGGAAGTCGAAGCTGACGAAGAGGTGTCCGTCTTTGTCCGGGTGGACTTTGGTCAGGGTCAGTCCAAAGCCGTCGTATTCGCTGCGGTTCGGCATGTGAATGCCAAGTCGACCCGGTTCAAAAATGTTCCGATAAGGGCTCTGCGATCTTTCCAAGAGTTTCGCGACGCTGTTCGGTCCTGGATTCCAAGGGAACGAGGGCGGCGAATCTTTAGTTTGCAACTCGAGGTCGCCATCAATGCCTACGAGTGCTTGCAACTGGTTGGTCAGCGCGACGGGATCGGCAACTTTCGAAGCAGGGGCGGCAACGGGTGGTTCCAATGTTACGGATGAGATTGGTGTGTTCTGGATACCAAGATTGTCGAACTCAATCGCTGGCGGCTTCGGTCCCATCCGGCCGAGCGAAGTCAACGCCAGGGAGTCAATGACGCCGGACCACTCCGATGAAATCGGTTTGCCGGAAAACTCGGCGATCGCGCCCGGCACACCGATTCGTCCTGAAACTTTCCGGCCCCTCAGGTCAAGCGTCAATTGCAGGTTGTACCACTGATTCGGTTTGAGCGTGCCGACTTGCTCGATCTCTTTGCCGGTGCGTAATGAAATCGCCTTGGATGAAATGAGTATTTCCACGGCAGGTGTAGCCCCGCCGGCCCCCAGCGTGAAACGATGCATGCCGTTCGCATTGTTATTCGGCGCGGCAACGCGGAAGTCGAGATTCACATAAAGGAGCGGGCAATTCTCATTCGTCCGGCGCGGGTACAGTGCCTGCATGATTCGGTACTCGCCGGCATCTGTCGGGATGCCGGCACCAACTCTTCCCGTGGGATAGAGATTCTTAAAGGGACTTTGCGCTGAGTTCGTCACAGCGATCTTCCCCTCATAGAGCCAGGGCGGGACAAGTACGCCGTTGCTGCCGCCGGCCGCAGCTGCTTGCATCTCGAAATCGCCGTCGATGTCGTTGAGTGAGCGCAGAACCACCGAAGGCACGGGTTGCTTTTGTTGTGCCAACCTGGTTGACAGTTCACTGACCCGAGTCTCGAACTCGCGCCACTTCGCATGTGCTTCGTTCGGGGGCAGCATCGGCACCAGCGAACGCACCCGCTGTTTTTGCTCGGAGCCGGGAAATGAATAACGACTACTGTCGAATATGCCGTAGAGAGCGTAGTAATCGTTCATTGACACGGGGTCGAATTTGTGGTCGTGACAGCGCGCGCAGCCGAGACTCAGACCAAGTACCGACTGGCCCAAGGTGTCGATCGTGTCTTGAATGGTGAGATGGTGGTAGTTCTCCGAATCAAAACCGAAGCGACGTGAAATCGCAAGATAGCCTGTGGCAGTCACGCGTTCGGCATATTTTTCGCGCGGTCCTCCTGTGGCAAGCACATCTCCCGCGATCTGTTCGCGCAGGAATTCGTCGTAAGGCTTGTCCGCGTTAAAAGCATCGATGACGTAGTTGCGATAACGCCAGGCCTGGGGCACCGGGTAGTCGGCCGTGTCACCGGCAGTGTCCGCATATCGAACCACGTCAAGCCAGTGCCGGCCCCAGCGCTCGCCATAGGCCGGAGACTGAAGCAGACGATCAACAAGTGCCTCGTAGGCTTGTGGTGAACTGTCTTTCAAAAAGGCCGCAACTTCCGCCGGGGTTGGCGGCAATCCCGTGAGATCGAATGTGGCACGGCGAATCAGAGTGAGCTTGTCGGCAGCAGGCGCGGGGCGAACTCCTGCTGCTTCCTGTTTGGATCGTATGAACGGATCGATGCTGGTTTTCACCCACGCCTTGTCCGAAATGTTCGGTTTTGGGACAGCGCGGATTGGTTCAAATGCCCAGTGTTTCGACGTTTCAAACTTCGCCGACTTCGCGGGCCAGGCTGCTCCCGCTTCGATCCACGCAACGAAATCCCTTACCTGATCGGGCCGCAAGGCTTTTTCTTTCTCCGGCGGCATCGCGGAGACATCCGCCTTCCGCTGGATCGCGCGGATAAGCAGGCTCTTTTCCGGGTTCTTCAGCACAATCGCCGGCCCGGACTCGCCGCCTTTGAGCAGCCCCGCAAGCGAGTCGATTCGCAACGCTCCGGACGTCTTCGATCCCCCGTGGCAGCGAAAACACGTTCCAACCAACACCGGACGAATCTTCGCCTCGAAAAAGTCTTCGCGATCGTCGGCGCGAGCCGTGAGGCCGGTCATTACCAGCAACACCACGGCCAGGGTATGTATCATCCATCTCATGGAATGGCCTCAAGTCCAAAATCACCTGCAAATGTTCAATAGCGCGAGCGGGGAGAGTCAAACATTTTACCCGACGATACTCGGTATGGCGATGCCCACCGGAATGCCAACTTCTTCATCTCCTGTAGTATACCATAAAGGAACGAAACTCTTGGCTCGAAAAGTCGGGGAGGGTATCGATTCAAAAGTGCCAATGGATTCAGAATGCGTATTTCGATCGTTCGTCTCATTGCAGGCCGGGAATCGCGCGATCTTCTGCGCGATCGACGTACCCTCTTTCTCATTCTGGGCCTTCCGGTCATTCTCTATCCGGTTTTTGCCCTCGTCGGCTTTGTCTTCGCCATGTCGATGCTGGAGCAAAAGGTCATCATTGGCGTTTCCGGTCTCGAGTATCTCCCGCAGTCGAAGGAACATCCCGAGGCCTTTATCGGCGGCTCAGTCCTGATCGTCGAGGCCGATCGACCGGAAGATTTTCCGCCGCTCATCGTCGATGGAAAATTCCTTCCCGATTACCTCAGCGCATTGACGCAGCTTGGCACGATCATTATTCGACCGCTCGATTCCGATGATGAATCCGCCGTGCATCAACGCCAGGTCGATGCCATGTTGATCGTTCCACCGAATTTGACGCAGATGATCGCCAAGGGAGAGCGTCCTGCGGTACGGATTGTCGGACGGGAAGGGGATGAGGCATCGAAGATGGCGGTCAAGCGGTTGGGCAACATCCTGCACCGCTGGAATGCGAAACTGAAGGAAGTCCGCTTTGCCAGGAAGGGGCTTCCTGCCCATTTCGATGAGCCGGTCGAAATCCACGACCCCCAGGATGCCCAACCCCTTGGCGTCAAGACCGCATCCGAGTTGCGCGATTCTCTCGTTAAATTCTTTCCCTTTCTCCTGGTGATGTGGACGATGGCCGGTGCGCTGCATCCGGCGATCGATCTGACCGCCGGTGAAAAAGAGCGCGGCACCATGGAGACGCTGCTCATCAGCCCGGCGGAACGCTCGGAGATTGTCGCCGGGAAATTCCTGGCGATCAGCTTCTTCAGCTACCTGGCGGCAGTCTGGAATGTACTATGGATGGGCGGCGGCGCGTTGATTTTGAGTTGGTTTTTGCCGTTTCAGTTTCTGTCGCTGTGCGGCTTGGCGTGGTCCATTCTGTTCGCCCTGCCGCTGGCGATGATGTTCAGCGCCATTGCCATCGGGCTTGGCGTTTTTGCGCAGCACGAAAGAAGGCCAATATTATTTATTGCCGCTGTTTCTACTGGTGATGCCCTTGACGCTCTGGAGCCTGACGCCGGGAATGAAGCTGACGTGGATCCTGAGTTTGGTGCCGATCACGGGATTGTCGTTGATCCTGCAACGGCTGATGGCAGTTTCGGGCGAGCCGGTTCCGATCGAATACTGGTTGCTCGTGTTCGGATCTTTGACTTGCTGGCATGCTTTTGAGTCTGGCATGGGCAGCGCGGCAATTCCGGCGGGAGAGCGTGCTCTTCCGCGAGGCGGAACGAGGAAGTATCGGCAGTTGGTTACGAGGATGGCTGCGACGCAAGCACTCTCGGTAGTCGGCCCGCAAGGGTTGTTGCTATTACGTCGATCAGCCCCGATCGTTGGGTTCTGCGACTCAACTCCTGGTTGGAAAGCGCGGGGTCATTTGGCAAACTGCGCCGGTGCAGATGGCGCAGCTCATAACCGAAGTCGCGCAGGTAATTCAACACTTCTTCCGGCTCAATACCGCCGATATTCTCGAGAAGGGTCGGGCAGAATTCAAACACGATTGCGGGACGGGATTCACGCAGCACTCGATTCATCCCGCGCAGAGCACGCAGTTCCGAGCCTTCAATGTCGATCTTCACGACATCGACTCTCTGCCCTGATGGGATCAAGGAATCGATCGTCACCGCGTTCACGATCGTAGGCTGACTAAAACTCTCCGGCTCATGCTTGATCCGCTGTTGAAGGTAATCATTAACGAGCATCCCGTTCCCGGTGCCCGGCGTCACACAGAACTGAAGTCTTACCTCCCTTTCCGCGACAGCAGTTTCATGCAAAACAATGTTCATCATCTGATTGGCTGCAATGCTCGCCCGGAACAGCGTGTTATTCTCCGGACTCATCTCGACCGCGACGACCGATCCCGACGGGCCGACACAGCGGGACGCGAACAGCGAGTGATAGCCGATGTTGGCTCCAATATCGAGTAATGTGTCACCCGGTTTCAAGAGCGTCTTCAATGCTGCTTGGATGTGTGTTTCGTATTGACCATGATCCCAGATTATCCGACCAATTTGCGTATCGAAGGGATCGACATAAATCTGAAAATCGCGCAGTTGCAGCAATTGGCCGGTAACACAGTTGCTCAAATGACGGGGTTTACCGACCATGCGCCGGCGACGAGCCACAGGACGCAGTTTGAGAAACTGTGAGATTTGCTGAAGCATCCAGCGCATGGGGAGATCCTTTCCCGGTAAGATGGCGCATGGAACGGAGATACCCGGTTTTGGTAAATCGGGCAAGAGCAACCCGGAGCGAACCGAACATTCAAAGTTGAATTGGCCTTGAAGCACAGTCTGTTTCCATCTATGAACGCAGGCTCTCAAGCGTAACTGTCCGCGAGATTCTCAGCCCGACCGTCCCGGAGAACCGGAATTCGATTGTGGAGACCCTGCATTGTCGTTACCCATTGCATCCTTTTTGCCGTCGGATCTTGTTTTGCCCGCTCTGGTCTTTCTTGCCGAGTCGTGTGTGCTTACGCTGGCTACTTTGCGAACCATCGCTATCGCCCGAGGTAAGAAACTTCCCGCTGCTTTGCTCGGTTTCTTTGAGGTCAGCATCTGGCTCTTTGCGATCGGCCAGGTCATGCAGAATTTGAGTAATCTGAGCTGCGCGGCGGCCTTTGCCGCCGGCTTCTCGCTCGGAAACTTTATGGGCATCCTCATCGAGCAGAAACTCGCGCTCGGCAACCTCACCGTCCAAATCACCACCAAACGCGACGCGCGCGTCCTTATCGATCGATTGCGATCATCGGGCTATGGCGTCACCAAAATGGACGGTCACGGTGCCACGGGTCCGGTCGAAGTGGTTTACACTATTGTCCAGCGCAAGGATTTGACTCACGTCGCCGACATCATTCAGAGGTTCGATCCTGGGGTCTTCTACGCCGTTCACGATCTGCAATCGTCAGCTGAGGGCGTTTTCCCTGAACGACCCACCCGAACCGTTATCCCGGCCGGGCTGCTGCGCATGTTCCGAATGCTGGCAACCAGGGGTAGCCAGGTGAATAATTAAGGCTTCCCCAGGGTGCGCTGAGTTTGGCGACCCTGGGGAAACGGCCACATACCCCAGCCTCTCTACCGCGACGCGGTTGACTTTACCTCGAAGAGGCCTCGAAGAGGTTGCACACTCAAAGCCCAGTTGGCTATAAGAGGGCTTTGTTCGCGCACTCCTTCAGAGTGCCCAGACCGAAGACGCTTCGCGTCATCCACCGGTTTGCTATAATTCAAACCAACGCCAGCGCTGTGGCAAGCGTTCTTCTCCCATCTTTCGAGTGCAAGGAGCAACAACTCATGAAGGCCAAACCGTTCATCATCGCACTGTTGGCGATGGTAATGCTCTGTGCCGGCGCGACAAGCCTCCTTGCTCAAGCTCCGAAGGAAGCGAAGGAGGAGAAGAAAGCGGAAGTTGTCCCGACAACGATCAAGCTGCTTTGGCAGAAGAAGCTACCGCCGTTCGGGTTCATCGTCGACGATGCCGACAGCGAGAAAAAATATGGAACCAGTCACGAATGGTTGAAAAAAGAATTAAACGAAATCCAGGACCGTTTGGTGATGAATCCTCACCGCTTTTTGCCGCCTTTTTCCCCGATCGCTCAAGGAAACCGGATCTTCTTGTCTACGTATTCGGGACTAATTGCCGTCAGCTTGATCGACGACAAAGTCGATGATTACAAGCCCGGTGAAGTTGTTTGGCTTGTTGAAACGGATCGGTCATTGATTGAAATGGCGAAGAATGATCGTGGCAGATCCGTGATCAACACTTGGAAAAATGAGGAGAAGACTTCTGATTGGATGAGAACTGTCTTGTACGATCACACGTTGAATGGAACGGTTGCCATAGACGGAAAACGGCTCAGTGTGCTTAATGACATTGGAATGCTTCCCTCCTCCAATTCGAGTATTTTTCGACCGTTTCCTTCCGCTAAATTTGCGTTTGGCCCTTTTGAAGGAATGGTGGGACACAACGAGGTCAGACTCCTCGATGCCGAAAGCGGCAAACTGCTTGATTTGGTGGGGGATGATCTTTGGTCGAAAAGTAGGATCGCAGAAAATGATCGACGAAAACTCGTTAACCGCCTTTTCCTAAGTCCACCCGTTTTCCATCAAAATCGCTACTTTGTAATCTCCGAAAAGCAATGCGAGTTAAGCCTCTATTGTCTGGATTCAGCCGGTGATTTCGTCCACGCTCGCGATGAACTGTCCGAGAAAAAGGGGATCATCTGGCAAACCAAACTCCTGACAGCCCTCAAGAGCATTATCCTTGAACCGATGCGACGAATTCACGCGTTGAATATCGTTCGCGCCGATGACATGCTCATCTGCCCGACCCATCTGGGGATTATCTTTGCCGTCAATACCAAGAAGGGCGATATTCTCTGGTCGTATCGTTACGCCGATGAGAAAGCCAAACGCTTCGAGGACTTCTCCACCACCTGGAAAGTCTCCGCTCCAATCGTCCTGGAGGATCGCGTTCTCTATGCACCTCCTGATGGCGAGATGCTGTTGTGTTTGGGCCGTAAGGATGGCAAAGTTCTCTGGCAGGTCGATCGAGGAACCGGTCTGTTCCCTGCTACCGTCCACGACGGCAAATTGCTGGTCGTCGAGGAACAGTCGCTGTGGGCCGTCAACATTAAAGATGGCACGGAAGCCTGGAAGCAGCCGTTGCCCGGCTTTCCGGTCGGTCGGGGTGTGGTGGTGGGCACGCGCTACTATTTGCCGCTCGGTACGAATGGCAAGAAACCGCTCGATCCGCAAATTGGCATCTACGAGATGGCGGATGGCAAACGAGTCGGCACGCTGCTCGTTACAAAAGATACTCTTCCGCTGGGCAACTTGATCGTTCACAATGGACAGATCATCTCGCAATCGATCGAAGGCGTAGCCGTCTTCGAGTTGCCGAAATGACCAAGGAGAACCCGCAATGCTTTCACGAATTGCATTCATTGTCTGCGCTGCTCTGGTTTTGACGTTGACATCCTATGGCGATCCGCCTCTGGGTGCCAAGAACCCAATTCCCAATGACGGCCAAGACTTGCCCCTGGGGAAATGGAAAGTCGAATTTGCCAACGGCGTCGTCGAGACGGTCGAGGTTGGCCGAAGCGGGGCCGTCTACGTTGCAGAGCCAAAGCGAACCTCCACGGGCTTGGTAACTGTCAAGACTGTGGCGTTCGTGCTGGTCTTCGATGACGATCGAGTCGAACGCTGGACACCCGTCGGACAGCGAATGGTCGTCGAGCACTGGTTTCCCGGCAGCAGTTTTCCAAACGGGACGCCGGTCCGAGGCATCGCCGAGCAAGTGCCCAGCGCAGTTCCACCACGCGACTAAAAATATAAGTTCCAGGTTCCAAGTTCCAAGTTGAAAACACCAAGGATTGATGGTTTTCAACTTGGAACTTGGAACCTGGAACTTGGAACTTATGAAGGAACTTGGAACGATTCAGTGACAATAACGAACATCGCTGCCTATAAGTTTGCGACACTCACCGATCTGAAGTCTTTGCGTGCCCGCCTCATTATTCTGTGCAAAGCCTGGGGACTGCGCGGCACGATTCTGCTCAGTACCGAGGGGATTAACCTGTTCGTTGCCGGCCGGGACACGGAAATCCAGTTGCTCGTGGCCGAGCTTCGTGCCATCGCCGGTCTGGAGAATCTTAACCCCAAGATCAGCAAAAGCGACGAGCAGCCTTTCACGCGAATGCTCGTTCGCATCAAAAAGGAGATTATTGCCTTCGGTGTCGAAGGAATCGACCCAGCCAACAAGCCCACGCCCAAGCTATCCGCACAGGAACTGAAGCAATGGCTCGATGAAGGCCGTCCGGTAACATTGCTCGATACGCGCAACGACTATGAAGTAAAACTCGGCTCCTTCAAAAACGCTCTGGCCGTCGGCATCGATCATTTTCGCGAGTTTCCCGAAGCAGTTCGCCACTTGCCGCAAGAGTTGAAGCGCCAGCCGATCGTCATGTTTTGTACGGGGGGAATTCGCTGCGAAAAAGCGGGGCCGTTCATGGAGCGAGAAGGATTCGAGCAAATCTTCCAGCTCGATGGCGGCATCCTGAAATACTTCGAGGAGTGCGGCAGCGCTCACTATGAGGGTGAGTGTTTCGTCTTCGACCAGCGTGTGGGTGTTGATCCCAGCCTTCAAGAAACCAGTACTACACTGTGCTTTGCTTGCCTGACACCGCTCAGCGTGGAAGATCAGTCCGATATTCGGTACCTGCCGAACCAGTCCTGTCCTTACTGCTTCCAAACCAGTGAAGAGCAGATGGCCCGCACGATCGAGATGCGTCATGCTGCCATTCGCAAAATCACGACGCCGTTGCCGGGGAGTCAGCCCTATGACAGTCATCGCCCGGTCAGCGTGCCGGCGCATCTCGATGGCCAGTCACCGGTTGATTTTCTTCACGGCATTCTTCGTCACGTTTCCAGGGAAGAATGGAGAGCACGCTGCGAAGGCGGGCTGATTCTGAATCAGGATTTTCAACCCGTGGGGCCGGAGCAAGTCGTTCGGGGCGGTGAGCGCTATCTGCATCGACAACCAGCCTTGATTGAGCCGGACGTGAATGTCGATATCCGCATCCTTTATGAGGATGAAGCAATCATTGTCGTGCAGAAACCAGCGCCGTTGCCGATGCATGCCAGCGGACGATTCAATCGGAATACGCTGCAATATATCTTTACGCAGGTCTATTACCCCCAGTGCCCACGACCTGCACACCGACTGGATGCGAATACCACGGGGATCGTCGTCTTCGCGCGCACCAAGCACTTTGCGGGTTTGTTGCAGCCTCAGTTTGCGCGCGGTGATGTCGAAAAGGTCTATCTGGCCCGCGTGCAAGGTCATCCGCCCGAAGATAGCTTTACATCGACCGCTTCGATCAGCGCGGTGGCTGGCGATCTCGGCTCGCGCGACATCGATGAAGAAACCGGACTGGCTGCCCATACCGACTTCAATGTTCTCGAAAGATCCGCGGATGGCACGGCTTTGCTGGAGGTTCACCCCCGTACTGGGCGTACTCATCAAATTCGGGTCCACCTCTGGCAACTGGGCTGGCCGGTATGCGGCGATCAGGTTTATCTTCCCGGTCAACAATTTGGGGATACACAGACCCACACCATCGGCGACGAGCCGTTATGCTTGCATGCCAAACACATCACGTTTGCTCATCCACTGACCAGGGAGCGGGTCACATTCAAGGCCGATTCGCCGGGTTGGGGTGTAGATCGATGAGCTAAAAACTTCGCGAACGTCGTAATTCCATGAACGCAAAATGGACTCTGCCTGTCCGAGACGTTAAACTCATATCCATGAACACAACATACTACTTCAGCATATTTTTCACGGCCCTCACATCTACTTTGTGCACGGCTCAAGAGAAACCTCCCGTGGATAAAAAGCCTCTGGACGCCAGTTTCCTCCGGCTCTATTCCGAAACACGCGGCTTCCTGCTGGGCCGGCCCGTGAATCCGAAGATCACTCCCGATGGCAAATCGGTTTTGTTTCTGGCGCTCCCGAAGCCAAGAACCCAAAACGGAGCCTGTACGAATTCGACGTCGCCAGCGGCAAGACGAAGGAATTGCTCACGCCGGAAGCCATTTTGAAAGGGGGAGTGGAAAAACTCACTGCGGAAGAAAAGGCACGCCGGGAAAGAATGCACTCAGCGCCGGCGGGTTCGCCGATTATCACCTCGATGAATCAGGGCGCTACATCCTTCTGCCGTTGTCGGGAAAGCTGTTTATTTACGATCGCGAGAAATCGACGACGCGAGAATTGAAGACGGGAGCAGGCACTCTCATCGATCCGAAATGGGCACCGGACGGCAAAAAGATTGCTTACGTCTTGAACCACGATGTCTTCGTCTACGATTTGAAATCGGACAAAGAATCGGCCTGTACCACCGGCGGCACCAAGAAGCTGACGCACGGTCTGGCCGAGTTCGTGGCCCAGGAAGAAATGGGTCGAATGAGCGGCTACTGGTGGTCGCCCGATTCCAAATACATCGCTTACGAGGAAGCTGATCACGAAGGAGTGGAGATCTGGTATGTCGCCGACCCGACGAAACCGGGACAAACGCCGATGCCGCAGTATTATCCCCGACCGGGGAAAAAGAACGTCAGCGTTCGCCTGGGTATCGTTGCCGTCGCCGGCGGCGAGACGAAGTGGGTCGAGTGGGATCGGAAGAAATATGAATATCTTGCTTCGGTGCGCTGGGACAAGCAGGGGCCTTTGACCATTCAGATTCAAGATCGCAAGCAGCAGGAATTGGTTCTGGCGCGAGTGGCTCCCGAAACGGGAAAGACCTCGGAACTGCTCGTCGAAAAGGATGCGGCGTTTGTGAATTTGCGGCAGGATTTTCCTCGTTGGGAAAACAACGCCAGATCATTTCTCTGGGTAACGGAGATGCACGGCGGCCCGGCGCTTGAGCTTCATTTTGCCGATGGGAAGGTTGGGCAAACCTTTATCGAGGCTGAAAAAGGATTCTCGGGGCTAGTTCGATCTCGAATGACCGACCAGGGAGCGGTTCGCGAGATCGTCTTTGTTCGTGTCGCAAATTCTACGCGCAATTCCATCAGCGTTTTTCGAGAGTCTTTGCTGCGAAATCCCGGTTCTGAACATATCGAGGATAAGACTCTGGAACCAGGGATGCACTCGGCAGTTGGGGCCGACAAAAACGATGTCCTGGTAATAACAGGTACGACAACCAGCAAACTCCCGCAGACGCAAGTTGTTGTGGGCGAGAAAAAATATACCTTGCCCTCCGTCGCCATCGAGCCTGACCGATCGCCCAGCGTGCATTTCAGCACCCTCATGAACGATCCTGACTTTCAGGCGGTTATCGTTCATCCGCGTGAATTTGATCGGACCAAAAAGTACCCGGTTATCGTGGATGTTTACGGGGGGCCGCACCATCTTCACGTCGTCGAAGCGATGCGAAACTGGTTGATCCCTCAGTGGCTCGCGGACCAGGGCTTTATTGTGGTGGCGATCGAAAACCGGGGCACTCCCGCCCGGGGACGAGACTGGGAACGAGCGATCTATCAGAAATTCGGCAGCGTACCGCTCGACGATCAAATTGCGGGATTGCGTCTCCTGGGCAACGAATATCCAGCGATGGATCTCGACCGAGTCGGGATCGTGGGCTGGTCATTTGGCGGCTACATGTCCGCGCTCGCCGTGCTGAAACGGCCCGACATTTACAAGGCCGCCGTAGCCGGCGACTCCCGTCACCGACTGGGAGGATTACGACACCCACTACACGGAGCGCTACATGGGTCTGTTGCCGGAGAGCAAGAAGGCTTACGAAGACTCATCGCTTCTGCCGCTGGCTCCCAAGCTCGAACGTCCTTTGTTGATGGTTCACGGCACGGCGGATGACAATGTTTATTTCCGGCACACATTAAGGTTGACCGATGCGTTGTTTCGGGCGGGCAAAGATTTTGAAGTGTTGCCGTTACCCAGTCTGACCCACATGGTTCCCGACCCCGTCGTGACGGAACGCTTGTGGACGCGGATTGCGGGACATTTTCAGAAGCATCTGGGCAAGCCGAAATAGATTTTAGTGTTCAGTGTTCCGTTTTCAGTGTTCAGTTTTCAGTAAAGACATGAGAATTGGAACCGACTCAAATAATGGCATTCTTTATTCCTAATCGAGATCACTGATGAAACAGTCATTTAGCTGCGTGCTTTGTTTTGTTTATAGCTTGGCGACAGGATCAATCGTTGCTGCTGGAGACGACTTTCACACGCAGATGATGAATGCGACCTTCAAGGTGGCAAACGAGAAATCGACGGCGACTTGCTTTTTGCTCGTTCATCCGTCGCCGAAAGATCCCAAGAAAGAGGAATTTCTTCTCATCACAGCGGCCCATGTTCTGGAGCCTATGAACGGCGAGGAAGCGATCATCTTCTTGCGGCGGAAACAGTCGGAAGGAGTGTACCAGAAGATTCCGCATAAACTGGCGATTCGTAAGGGGAAAAAGGATCTCTGGACCCGTCATCCGGCCCGCGACGTGGCCGTCATTCCCTTTACTCCGCCCGAGTCGTGCGAAACCTCAAAGCTGTCGATCGACCTGTTGGCCACGGATGAAGCGCTTAAAAAGTATGAGATTCATCCGGGTGATATAGGCACTTCGCTTGGCTACCCGCATCGGGTCGAAGCGAATGAACCGGGCTTCCCAGTCTTGCGCACCGGGCCGATCAGCAGCTATCCTATGTTTCCCGCCAAGGCGAATCCCAACATCCTGATGAGCCTGAACTGTTTTGAAGGCGATAGCGGCGGGCCGGTCTATATTGCCGACCCCAACCGTGAAGTCGACGGCAAGAAGCAGCCTGTGAAAATGATCCTGGGCTTGGTGACCGGGCAAATGTTCCTCGATGAAGAGGTGAAATTGGTCTATCACACCTCGAAGACGCGCCATCGACTGGGATTGGCCATCGTCGTTCAGGCGAACTGGATTCGGGAAACCATCGATCGGTTGCCGAAGACGCCGTAGTTCCAAGTCGAAAATCAAGCACTGCTTCGAGACACTGCCCGACCATCAATCATGAACTTTGGAACAATCGTCCGGCAAAGACGTTTGGTTAGCAACTTGGAACCTGGAACTTGGAACTTGGAACTGTTTCCATTGCCAGGCGGCCAACAGCAACAGCATCACGACAACACCAGCCCAGCGGATAAACCCGCTCTCGAATACGATCGTCGCGTTGAAGAACACGAAAGCCATGAAGCCGTGAATCAGGTATCGGACCCAGCGCGGGCGTTCGGCATAACCGCGCTTGGCAGTCCACCACCAGAGCACGTCCCCTATCCAGATCAGCGTGAACAGATACGAAACGAAAATCCCTTCTCCATAGCCCGAAGCGCGTTCGACGTGCGCAAACGCTTTTGCATGGGACCAGTGATGGGCATACTGGAAGGCAACTCCCACATGAATTAGAAACGCCAGACATCCCAGCGTCCAGGTCAGGCGAGCTAAATGTGCGTTGCCAAATTGCATCGCAAAGACGGCGATCGTCCAGAAAAGGACCGCCACGTCCGCCGTATAGCGAACTTGAAAATCGTGAGTGTATGCAAAAAAGAGATTGCTCCCATTGACTAACAGCAGTAGCCAAAGAATGATAAGCCCAATCTGAAGCGCAGGGAGTCGGCGTTCATCCATATCAATTTTTGCGGATCGTGAAAACGGATAGGTCAGGCAGGAGATGATATTGTTCTATTGCCCCTCCACGAAGGGAACCATTCAGAAATGACGATTCGTCGCACTCGGATAGTCGCCACGCTTGGCCCGGCGACTGATTCTCAGGAACGCTTGCGGGCCATCCTTCAAGCGGGGATCGATGTCGTGCGCATTAACTTCTCGCATGGCAGCGCTGCCGATCATCTGGGCCGAATCGCCAATCTCCGTGAAATGGCTCGGAACCTCACCCGGCCCATCGCCGTTCTGGCCGATCTTCCGGGACCGAAACTCCGGGTCTTCCTTTCGCAAAAGCGGCAACTCGAGGTGGGCGCGGAAGTTTGCTTCAGTCTCCAGGCCGAACCTCTGCACGATGGGGATTTGACCATCACCGAGCCTGAAATGTTGTTGGAAGTCCGGCCCGGCCAACGGATTCTCCTTGACGACGGTCGGCTGCAACTCGAAGCGATTGGCAATGACGGCAATCGGCTCCGCGCGCGTGGCAGTCGGGGGCATGTTGCTGCCGAACAAGGGGGTCAATCTTCCCGACACACCGTTGACGATCGCTCCCCTGACCAGCCGGGATCGCGAGGCCCTATCGGTTGCCGCACAAGGTGGTGTGGACTGGCTCGCGGCTCTCTTTTGTTCGGCAGGCAAGCGCTGCGGATGAATTGCGGCAAGAGGCCCAGAAGTATGGTCTGCGCGTGCCGGTGCTGGCCAAGATGGAACGACCCGAAGCCGTCGAGAATGCCGCGGCCATCATTGCCGCTTTCGATGGCATCATGGTGGCGCGGGGTGATCTGGGTGTTGAGATTCCGCTCGAAAAGGTTCCAACCACGCAAAAACATCTCATCAATCTGGCGCAGTGCTGGAAAACCGGTTATTACGGCAACCGATATGCTCGATTCCATGCGGCAGAATCCTCGACCAACGCGCGGAGGCGAGCGATGTCGCCAATGCCATCTTCGATGGAACCGATGCCGTGATGCTATCGGGAGAAACAGCGATCGGAAATTATCCGGTGGAGGCCGTCACTTGCATGCACCGAATCGCACTGGAGGCTGAGTCGCATTTGCGGGAGAGGGACACGCCCTTTCACTTGATGCACTTAGGCACCGATCATTCTTTGGACGATCATATCACGCACACGATCGTCGATCTCGCTTCGAAAATAGAAGCAGATGCCATCATCACTCCCACTTTTTCCGGACGGACAGCTCGCCTGATTGCCCGGCATCGCCCTTCAACTCTGGTCATTGCGCCCACACCCAGTCCGATCGTCTTGCGACAAATGGCGGTCATCTGGGGTGTCGTTCCGGTGTTGATGGACGAATGTCGCAATTCCGGCGACGATCGCATGAGGGGGGCGCTGAAAGCAGCCTTCAGCGCTGGGGTGGTTCAGGAACAACAATTGGTGATCATTCATGCTGGCCACCCGGAAGAAGGGGGAGCACATCTGCCGACGATTCGATTTGCTCGCGTCGGTGCGGGCGGCAGTCCTGCGGAGCCTTGATATCTGTCAGGATGCCCCGGCCCCACGTCCGGACAGGTCGCCAATGACCTGGCTGACGCCCTCGTGGTCAAAGAACACCGGCACGTTGCCCGGCGCGAGAAGGACCGCAGCGCCGTCGCCCAGCGCAAGAACGTTGGGGCGATCGACTTCGTACCGATCCCCGTCCACCAAAGCCACCGTGAACGGCTTGAACGGCCTCCGGTTCTGGAACGCCTGAATTGTTGCAGTGAACGTCTCCCGGTCCATCATCGGCCCTCTGCTTAGTCGCGGCTTGTTACTGGAATATGATACCACGCCGCCGCCGGGCCAACAAGTCACCGCTGCCGACGAGCGGAGAGTGCTGTCACGCCCGCCGCCGAGTGCGGTGATGGAGACGCCAGGGTTCTTCTTCCCATAACCGTTCACCGCATCGGTTGCAGCGGCCTTGTGTACACTATTATCAGGCTGTTTGGTGCTGCGACATGGGATGGGATCGTTGCGACAACCCACAAATGACTATAGGTTTTCATCGTTAAACCTACCCAATCCCTACCGCGAACACTAACCTTTCCCCATCATCAACCCTCTTCCAGACTCTTGCTTCAGGTCACTACGATGGCGTTCTTTCCCGACGTTCCCAAAATCGCTTACGAAGGCCCCGATTCCAAAAACCCGCTGGCCTATCGGCACTACAATCCGACCGAAATGGTCGAAGGTAAATCGATCAAAGACCATCTGCGTTTCGCAGTTTGCTACTGGCATACTTTCCGGGGCATGGGTGGCGATCCTTTCGGTCCAGGCTGCGCCGTGCGTCCCTGGGAGGATGGCACCGACTCCCTGGATATGGCCCTCAAACGGGTCGATGTTGCGTTTGAGTTCATGGAAAAGCTCGGTGTGCCGTTTTACTGTTTCCACGATCGCGACGTTTCGCCGGAAGGCAAGAGCCTCACGGAGACCAACAAGAACCTCGACGCAGTGGTCAAGAAGCTGAAGGAATCCCAACAACGCACCGGGATCAACTTGCTCTGGGGCACGGCAAATCTCTTCAGCAACCCGCGTTTCGTTCATGGCGCTGCCACCAGTTGTAATGCCGATGTCTTTGCCTACTCTGCTTCCCAGGTGAAAAAAGCTCTGGAAGTGACCAAAGAACTCGGCGGAATCAACTACGTCTTTTGGGGTGGTCGAGAGGGTTACATGAACCTCTACAACACCGACTTGAAGCGCGAACTCGATCACCTTGCCAGGTTCTTTCACATGGCGCTGGATTACAAGAAGAAAATCGGCTTCGGCGGGCAATTCCTCATCGAACCGAAGCCGAAGGAGCCGACCACCCATCAATACGATTTTGACGTTGCCAACTGTAACGCCTTCCTGAAAACCTACGGCCTCGACAAGGATTTCAAATTCAACGTCGAAACCAATCACGCCACGCTCGCCGGTCACACCATGTTTCACGAACTGGTCTACGCCAGTTCGTATGGGATGCTCGGCTCCGTCGATGCCAACCGCGGCGACCTTTTGCTGGGCTGGGATACCGATCAATTCCCAACCGATTTGTATCTGACGGCGCAAGTGATGCTGGTAGTCCTCAGTCAAGGCGGTCTGGGCACGGGTGGTTTGAACTTCGACGCCAAGGTGCGGCGCGAGAGCTTTGAGCCGGTCGATCTATTCCACGCTCACGTCGGCTCGATGGATGCCTTTGCTCAGGGACTAAAAATCGCAGCCGCGATTCGTAAGGATGGCGTGCTCAAGGACTTCGTGAAACAGCGCTATGCAAGCTGGGACAGCGGCATTGGTGCCGGCATCGAGTCGGGCAAAGAATCGTTTGAGACGTTGGAAAAGTACATGCTCGAAAAGGGCAACTCCACGCCCAACGTCTCTGGCCGACAGGAGATGTTGGAGAATATCATCAATCGTTACATTCGTTGAACGCGGTTTGCTGGATTTCGCCGCACTTCACGACTGCGGCAAATCTACGGGTCGCTCGTCACCCACGTCCACAATCGAGATTCTTCCATGCAACAGGTGAATCGATCCCAATGGCGAATTGTCATTATAAGCGTGTGCATCGTGCCATTCGGATGCGCGAAATCGGCATCGCCAACGGAGAACAATCGAGATGAGAAAGGGAAACCGCCCCCGTCGATCAAAGAAGTTTACCAACGCTTTTTTGATGGCATGGCCGCTGGACAACGAGAGGAGCGAATCAAAGCGTTCGATCACATTCTGGCAAGGAGACAAGATTGGGAACGGATCTTTCCCAAGGTTCCCAAGTCTGCCTGGGCCGTTATTGACGGCTCTCGTGAAGCGCTGTTGAAGGATGTAGATGAGATCGCACAGGAAATTACGAAGAAAGGTTCCGTGGATCGTATCGAAGTGGAGAATCTGCGGACCAGTGAGAACCTAGATGATGAGAACCGCCAATTATTGTCGCAAATTTCAGGGTCCATGACGGCGGTTCATCTTCGTATCGCGTCCAAGCATGGGATGTCTTCTGAAGACGGCTGGTGGATATTGATTGACGACACCCGATGGGTCTATTTGTGGGGCATAGCTTCGATATTAGACCATATTGAGAAACACAAGAAGTAAAAGGAAACCACGCAATGGCCAAGCATCACGCACCCGCTTTTTTGAAAATCGTCAACGATGCCAAGACACGCATTAAGGAATGTACTATCGACGATGTGAAAGCTCGACTCGACGCCGGAGAAACGGTGTTGCTCGTCGATGTGCGCGAGGAAAGCGAATGGGCTGCGGGGCATTTGCCCGGCGCGATTCACTTGGGCAAAGGGGTCATCGAACGGGATGTTGAGACCAGGGTTCCCGATCCCGCCACGCCGATGGTATTGTATTGCGGCGGTGGCTTTCGATCGGCACTGGCCGCGGACAATTTGCAAAAGATGGGCTACACGAGCGTCATTTCAATGGACGGCGGCTTTCGCGGCTGGGCCGATAAGGGTTTGCCGGTGGTGAAAGGGTGAAAAATCTTTTTTCAAATAACGAGATTCGCCATGCACCGCGATGACGATGACGATCGAGACGACGATGATGACCGCAGAGACGACCGGAATCGTAGACGTCGTGCAAGAGACGATGACGACGATGATCGGCAAGACGACCGCGATCGTCGACGAAATCGACGGGACGATGAAGATTACGACGATCGCAGGAAAACCCGGCCGTATCCTGCGCTGCTAACCACGGCCGGTTACATCTGGCTCATGTTCGGGGTACTGATCCTGATCAACGCCGCCTTGACCTTTGCCCTGGCGGAGGGCAAGGACATGGGATTTTTGGGCAACGGTACTACCATGGCAGTCTTCGTTGCATTGGTCGGCATCGTCTTCCTACATGTGGGCCGACAAAGCATCACCGGTACCGCAGCCGGTACCGCTGGCAACGGCAGCGGCTCAATCGTCTTCGGCGTGTTGGGTGGGCTGGCAGCCATCTCATACTTCCGGGTCGGTGTACCTTTGCTAGGAATAGTCCAGTCACTTTCCGCACTTGGACTTCTCACAGCAGGAATCATGGCGCTCATGGCCGGCTCGGAATACGCCAACTGGCGAAAAGCTCATAAGCGCAAGAGCGCGAGCATGATCGAGACCGCAGCCGAAACCACGCAAGAAACCGGAATCGAGATGACGGCGACGATTGAGTTTTGACTGGAAGAAACGCCGATCAGACTCCGGTCGTCTCTTCGATCCGACCATTGCGCCAGGCCCTGCGCTCGCTCCAACGGAAGAACCACACTGCGAACATCGACAGCGCCAGCGTGCTGCCGATCAGCGCCAGAGCCAAATCGCCGTGATCCCAGCCCGTCAGCGGCGACTGAAACAATCCTTCCGGCGGCACACCCAGGAGCGTCCGGCGAATACCTTCCAGCCAATAAGTCGGCGGCAGACTGAGACTGAACCATTGCAGCCAACCCGGCAACACGCCAATTGGAAAAACCACCCCGCACAACAAGTACATCAACCCCGCGACGCCCTCGCTCAGATACATTCCTTGACGAGCCATGTTCAACACCACCGCCGAGAGGATTAATCCCAGGGCGATCAACAAAATGATGCCGAGCAACAGGTAAAAGAATAACCAGCCCCACTCCGTTGGATGGCGGGTCAGAGCATCCCTCACTTCCGGAAATGCGATAGCGCCAATCGTCAGATTGAGCAGACCACCTAGAAGTGCCTGCACCGCACCTGATAAGGCTCGCCCCACCAAGTACGTTTGCAGGTGCGCGGGACTGATGTAGATATATTTCAGCATCCGATAGTGTTCGCGGTCGGAGATCACCGCGTAACTCATCCCGAACATCACTGCGCCGACCAGCGCATAACAGGCATTGCTGACATACATGTACGGCAAAAACTCCACCGGCACCCGGCCCATTGTCGCCGTTCGCGCTGCATAGTACATGCAAACGAGCAACAACGAACTCGTCAGCGGCTTGATAAGAACGTAAATCAGGAACAACCAGACTTCTGTCCAGTTGCTTTCGAGTTGCCAGCCCAGCCAGGCCGCCCAGCGGAATGTTTCTCTCATAATCGACCACAAGATTCGGGATGCGTTACATCCTATTGTCTACAGAAGTGCACGCGAGGTATCCTCCGAACTTTCCGGTCAGTGGCAAAAGATTTTATCGATCGCACCGAATCACTTTATAGCGGATCGTGTTTTTCTGCGGTATAATAAACCCCAACTTTCTTGAGCCTGAACCGTTGTGTGAATTGGGTCGATTCGGAGGTGCACTGTGTCACGCTCGCTCACCTTTTGGCAATCGTCGGTCCTCGGCATTGTGGTTATCGGATGTCTGAGCGTTGGAGCTTGGGCATTGCTCCGCATCGGCGGCAAATCGGGTTATTGGGATGAACCGTTTGAAGTGGTCGTGTTCGTCCCGGATGCTCAGGATTTGGACCCTGGAACGCCCGTTCGTATTCGCGGCGTCGAGGCCGGCAAGGTCGTCGCCATTGAAGATCACGCGGACGATCAGGTTCGACTCAAGCTCCGCATTCACAAGAATTATCGCGATCGACTCTTTGCCGATGCCCATGCAACCATCGTGACGAAGGGCCTGTTCGGCAACAGTCATATCGCCATCTCTCCCGGCACGTCGAGTGCCGGTGCTCTTGCCGATAACACGATTCGCTATCAACCGCACGTGGACATTTCTGCGCGTGCCGTTGCAGTTCTGGACCGCGCAGAAACTCTCATCAAAGAGGCGGAATCCGGCAAGGGCACCGTTGGGAAACTTTTGAAAGATGATTCGCTTTATGCCGATGTGAAAGACGGCATCGCCGAAATTCGTGCGTCGTGAAATCCACCAGGGAAAGTGTCATCGACATCCGGTCGCTGGTCAAGAACACGGATGAAAGTCTAACGATTTTACGCAGTGATGCCCAAAAGACTCTGCAAGGTGCCAACCAAAGTATTATCGCGCTTCAAAACGAAATTGCCGGAGTAAAGGACTTCGTGCGCTCCGGGCAGGAAGCCGTCATTGCGATCAAGCAAGATGCCGAAGCGATCAAGAGCATGCCGATCATCCGAAGTTACGTAGAGGACAGCGTGCAATTGTTGGTTCGACCGAACATGGCCCGCGATAGCGTTTGCTACATTGAAGAAGACCTTTTTCAACAGGGCCGAGCCGTCCTGACGAGCATGGGCAAAGATCGATTGCAAAAAGTCGCAGACTGGCTCAATGGACAGAAGCACAAAGGTTCGGACGTGGTTGTGGCCAGTTTTGCCGACCCCGCCAACAAGGACATGAGTTCGTTGGCGGCTCGCGCATTGAGCAAAAAACAGAGTGAAGTCGTCGTCGAGTTTCTGCGCGACAAAGGGATTCATAAGATGGGAACATGGTCACGGAACCGAAATGTGACTCCCATCGGGATGGGCATGGACCCGTCCCCGATCACGGAAAAGGAAAAACTGCCCAATCCACGCACAGAGATTATTTTGTTTGTGCCGCAGTGATGTTTGGGGCGCGGTGTGCGGGCGCGGGACGCGAGAACATCCACGTCGGGCTGACGCCCCGACGCTCGCCAAATCCCGCACCCCGCACCCCGCACCCCGCTTCCCGCGCCCCGAGATCAACCCACGAATGCAGCCCTTGACTGCTCGACTTGCGTTGCTCTTTCACTTCTGCCGCATGCAGTTGCCTGCTGTGGCATTGAATTTCGAGCGTTTTCGCGCCCATCTCGAACGCACCTTCAATCTGTTCCAGGTGAAGTCGAACCCCAGCTTGACCTGGGAAAAGTACCTGGAAAACTTCTATGCGCTGGACTGGTATCTCTGTTGCAGCTGCATTGAAGGCGATAAGGTGGCCTGGCAAGTGTTGTTCGCAACGCGAACCGGCCGAAGCGATTGTTTGCTCGTGGATGCCTTGCGTGCCCGAGCGGTTCGCCTGTACCCGCGCGATGACGAGAGACAAGACAGCGCCATCAGCGAATTCTGGAGCCATCTCATCGTTTCCGAATCGCCGGGTTCCGTTCCGGTCATGGCTCGTTACGATGGGCAAAGACCTCTTGGACCCTGGCTGATCCGCGTCTTTCAAAACTGGCACGTTTCTCGATTACGTTCGCATTCCAATGTGCAGGCACTGCCGGATGACGATCTCGCGCCGCCTTTGCCCGAACGCACCGATGCCGAAGTGCGCTGGCACGATGTCTTTTGCCAGGCCGCCGGCCTGGCTGAGCGAACTCCCCGAACAAGAGTTGTTGCTGCTGGGCTTGCGCTGGCGCTATCGTCTGAGCCAGCGCGAGGTATCGAAGCTGTTCGGCGTACACGAGGGGACCATCACCCGGCAAATCGACAAGCTGCGCGACCGCTGTCTCGAACAGATCAGCAAGCAGTTGATCGCCGAAGGCTGGGACGGCGACAACCTCGAAGGCTTCGTCCTCACCGAAATGGGCTGCTGTTGATGGATGAGCCGCGTTTGTCCGCCGACAACCTCACCGCATTGACGAAGAAGAAGGGGATTTTTGAGAAGCTGCCGGCGCAAAGTGAGGAGTAAGTACAGAGTTAGGTTTTTTATCCCGAAACGCTGCCGGAGCCGCGAGTGCAGCGATTGCCGGATGGGAGGCCACGTCGGGCTAACACTCCGACGCTCGCCTGCGGCTCGTTCTTGCCGGCAACGCCAACCACCCGAGTGCGCTCACTGAATACCGAAACCCGCGATTTGCTCGTTCGTGGGAAACCCCTTTACCAGGTACCGTTCCGGATAAATACCCACCGGCTTGAATTCATCTCCCAGAACCGTTTCGACCTCGGTCCAGGGCACGGTCGCCACGATTTTTCCGTCCTGGCCGTCTCCGGCACGAAAGAAATATACGTAGTCGGTCTTCGGCAGCAAGGCCACGACACCCTCGGACCATACGCAATAACTCCGAAGCTCACCGGTGGTGTTATTTTCGATGGCAGAAAAGCTGGCGACGAATATATCCTTGCCGGTTTGCTCGTGGAGTTCGTTCAAAGCTGCCTGTTGCTCACTGTATTCCGATCCGAAGTTCTTGAGTTGGAGAAGTCGAAATCTCTTGTATTCCCGATGATTGGGTTCCGGCAAGAAAGGCACCCACTCGTTTTGTTGTGTGAGGCGATAAGCCAAACTGGATAGAGGACGCGGGTGTTCGTAGGCACCTTCAGCGATCTCCACCATTTTGCCAAGGCCGGCCGGGTCATCCGAACCGGTCAGAAGCAGAGTATCCCGGTTGGGAACCATGACTACCGGATCACCCTTGACTTCGTGATCCCGGATGTAGCCGATAATCAACATTCGCGAAGGGTCGTAGTTGTCTTTCCATGCCGACGCCCAGACCCCGGGAATCACCTCTTGCAACGTATGTTTGGTAATTGCCAGCAGATTCTCGCAGGCGCTCTCGTAGGCCTCTTCAAAAGTGGCTTGCCACTGATTCAGCATGTGTTGCTGAAGCTGCATCATGGACGCCGGGAGATCGTAAACCAGACCGATTCCAAGAAACTCGGCCAGCGGGCGGTAAGGCCAGTCGAACCCCGTTTTTCCGGCGATCTTCATCTGCAATCCGGTGTGCTCAAACATCATCCGGCTGCGAACTGCCGGGAGCAGGTCGTGTTTGGCGCTCTCGAACTCCTCCGGCAAATCTTTCTGGGGAACAAACCAGGTGTGTACGAAATTGCGAAAAACCGTCGGTTTCTGAGCCTTGGAGGCCCCGCAATATTCGGTGTAGGCGGTGGTCAGATAGAGAGTATTCTCGTCCTTGCCTTCCCCCGACGTGAGGGTAAATGCCTCGGGATTGTAGCGTATGGCTTTTTTCTCACCCGCTTTCACAATGGCATCTTTTAGCATTCGTGCGAATCGATCTTTGCTCGGCGACCCAAAGAATCGGTCGAAGATCCCCATGTTCTATCCTCCCAAATTCATCTCTTTCGTCGAAAGATCTCACTCATCAGGTTATCCACCGGAGCATATTGGTCCGTCAAAATCAGCTTGGGCGATTTAGCCAATAGATCGTCGAGCGCTTTGTACTCAGTGCGTGAGTCCAAAAGTATCCCGATTGATGAGCGGCCACGGCTTTTTGAATTGCCTCCAATTCCAGCGGTGCGTCCGAAGCGTAGATTACATAAACCGCCCGGCTTCCTGCCCTTTCGCCCGTAGGAAACTCGCGGGGAAACAGAAGAACGACATTTTTGAATGACTCGCGCAGTGTATTCACCGAAGCACGCCATAATTTTCCGTATTCCAGCGAATCGATCAGTGTCAGCAAATAGGCACCATCGTTGGTGAGAGTTGCCTTGACGGCATCGTTGTATTCCTTCGTCATCAGGTGATAGGGCACCGAGAGATCGTTGACCGCATCTTGCATTACCAGTTGATAGTGCCCTTTTTGGGCACGTTCCGCGATGAATTGCCGGCCGTCCATGTGATGCGAAATGATAATTGTATCCGGCGACAGGCCCAAATTGCTTTGCGCAACCTGGGTGACTCCGGGGTCGATTTCGACGACTTCATTGTGTACTTCGGGCAGCATATATTCGACCCAGCGCGGGAAAGTATAGCCCCCGCCCCCGATCACCAGCAAGTGCGTGGGCTCATTCCGGGAGGCCGCATAACGCAATAACTCGCCTTGTACTTCTTCGTGCTTGTACCCCAACCAGGTCGGATCGTCGAGATCGAGATAGGAATGAACCAAATGATCGAGCGAAAGCTTTTTTAGATGGGGACGTACTTTCCCATCGATGATCCAATCGGCATGCGTCAATATTTGGTCTTGGAATTCATTTAGTTCCTTTTCGTCAAGGCTTTCGGAAAGGGTCGCCACGAATTCTTCCGCCGAGGTAAACTCCTGGTCCTTCCAGGGCATGAGTTTCGCGATCACGGGCTCCGGCACTTTCGCATTTGCCAAGGCAGCCAACGATCGATCCGCGAGTTTCACGCGCGATGCCCAGTCGATTCGATCCTCAGTGGTGAAATCTTTCACCGAGATGGCGTAATACTTGGTTTCGAGGTCGTATTTCTCTTCAATGTTACCCATCACGACAAGCCCACACAACGCGCCGCCGGCAATGAGACTGGCCCCGTACAACGCTGTATGGCGTTTCCACAGTTGACCCGCAAAGAATGCAAGTATCGTGAGGAGGAAGGCAATCACCAGCAATACCCGATTGCTGCCGATCGCGGAAATGAGGAAATAACCCGTAGTGAACGTGCCCGCGATGGCTCCAATCGTGGACCAGGCGTAGATACTTCCTGCAACCCGCCCGGTATGTTGAAGATCGGTCACGCTCAATCGAATGACTTGCGGCGATACTGTGCCCAGCATAAACATTGGCACGAAGAATAATACGAATGTCCAGCCTAGAACCCGGTAAGTCACATCGTAAGAACCAAGAAATCCGTGCTTGTAGAGCATACTCGGCACGATGACGACGACAATCAGACTTGAACCCGCAATCAGCAGAGCAAGAGAAAGGCTTACCTCAGCGAGTTGGGGCCGTCGGCGCTGCAGACGATCCGCAATGATGCCTCCGATAAAGTTGCCAAATGCAGTCCCCGCCAACATCACGCCAATGATGCCGGTCCAGGTAAAGAGCGAGACTCCGAGTTTGGGGGCCAATACCCGCGACGCCGTGAGTTCCAGCGACATTCCACAAAAGCTCGACAGAAAGACGAGGCCATACGCGAGCCTGATGTTGCTGCGAAAGTCGAGCCATTGGGGAACAGGCTCGGACGTGGGTGACGGTAAGGTAGTTGTCAAAGCAAATTTGGGCATATTCGTGACGGAATGCCGCATCAGGAATGTTGGAATCGAAAGAACCAGGAGCGAAATGCCGACGCCCCAGGTGATCGTATCCAGAGTATAGTCCGCCAGCAGCCAGAAGCCGGTTGCATAGTTGCCGAGCAGGCAGCCGAGCGTGCTCAGCGCGAAAATCAGCCCCGCTATGCCGCCGGCCCTGGTGACATCCGGCAGGATTAACTTGATCGTCAACGGTGTAATCAAACTGAGTGTGAACGCGGGAAGCAAGCAGAATAGGGCAGCAAGAACCGGGATGCGGAGTTGAAGAGGAATCGAACGGTAAAAGCCCGTCGAAATGCAAACATAGTACCAGCCGATCATGGCGAGCGAACCCAATGCACCCAAAACCAGCAGGATCGCGAGAGTCCGTGTTGAAGGGGCTTTATCCGCAAGTTTACCGCCCAGCCAGTTGCCCAGGGCGATGCCGGTAAGGAAAATACCGATGACGGAAGTCCAGGTCTCAACCGAAGAACCGATGAAGGGGGCGAGATATCGGCCGGCAACAAGTTGCAGCACCAGCAAGCCGGCGTTGGCGAGAAAGATGATGATTCCTGTCGCAATTAGAAGAGGGAGCGAGAGATTTGGCGCAGAACCATTCGGCATGAGAAGAGGTCCGGTAGAATCACAAAAGTCAACTGAGGATGTTGTACGAAGCGCAGGGTTATAAAATAGCGGCAGGAGGAACCTAAACTATGGCATCACGCTTTGTCGTCGGCATCGATCTGGGTACGACCAATTGCGCGCTCGCATACGTGGATACAGGGCGCGGCGATCCGTTGCGCTGTCAATCGGTAACGATACCGCAGGTCGTCAATCCCGGCGTTGTCGAGGATCGACCCTTGTTGCCGTCGTTCCTTTACCTGCCGGGCCCCAACGAGCAGCCTGCCGGTGCGCTTAGATTGCCGTGGGGCGATCGCGATTTTGCCGTGGGTGAGTTTGCGCAACTTTGGCTCGCAGGTTCCCACCCGTCTGGTATCTTCGGCAAAGTCCTGGCTGGGTCACGATGGTGTGGACCGGCGCGCACCCATTTTGCCGTGGAAGGGGCCGGAAGGAGGGCGAAAGGTTTCGCCGCTCGAAGCGAGCACTCGCTACCTTCGACATCTTGCGGAAGCCTGGAATGCGCAAATCGCCAAGGACGTTGCCGGCCACAGGCTCGAACAACAGGAAATCGTCCTGACGGTTCCTGCCTCGTTCGATGCGGTGGCGCGCGAGTTGACCGTGGAGGCCGCTCGCGCTGCCGGTTTTGAACATTTAACTCTGCTGGAAGAACCCCAGGCCGCGTTCTATGCCTGGCTCGACACTTGTGGTGAGGAGTGGCGCAAGCAGGTCGAGGTCGGCGATTTGATCCTCGTCGCAGATGTCGGCGGCGGCACTACCGACTTCACGCTCATCGAAGTCTCGGACGAAAAAGGCAATTTGGCCCTGACCCGATTGGCGGTAGGTGCCCATCTATTGCTCGGTGGCGACAACATGGATCTTGCCTTGTCGCACACCGCTGCACTGGCTTTCGCGGCGAAGGGAGTCAAACTCGACGCCGGTCAACTGTTGATGCTCAGCCACAGCGCCCGCAACGCCAAAGAAACGATCATGGGCGATCCCAAGGTGGCATCGGCTCCAGTCACGGTGTTGGGCCGCGGGAGCAAGGTGATCGGCGGTACTCTGAAAGGTGAGCTTTCTCGCGCTGATGTTGAAAAAGTTCTTCTGGATGGTTTTTTCCCAGAGTGCATCCGCAACACGGAGCCGATGAAACAGCGCACGGCGGGGTTGCAGGAACTTGGCTTGCCCTACGTTTCCGACCCGGCGATCACGAAACATCTGGCTTATTTTCTGAACCGGCAGGCCGAAGCGATGGCGAATCGAGACACCCCCACAAAGACCCGAAAACAAGCCCTCGGCTTGCCCACCGCGATTCTCTTTAACGGCGGAGTTTTCAAATCGGTGGCGATGCGCGATCGATTCTCAACGGTACTCAACAACTGGACGACCGAAGCAAAAGGAGAAAAAGTCCGCACGCTTCAGGGCAACGATCTCGATTTGGCAGTGGCACGCGGTGCAGCCTATTACGGACTGGTTCGACGCGGCAAAGGCATCCGAATTCGCGGCGGAACGGCCAGGGCCTACTACATCGGCGTCGAAACGGCAATGCCGGCAGTGCCGGGGATGAGGCCCCCGATCAAGGCCCTGTGCGTGGCTCCGTTCGGCATGGAAGAAGGAACCGAATCCGACATTCCCAGTCAGGAATTCGGCTTGGTAGTGGGCGAACAAGCCGAGTTTCGGTTCCTCGGTTCAACCCTTCGCCGGCAAGACGCTGCGGGCACGGTGATCGAAGAATGGGAGATGGAAATCGAAGAACTCAGTCCGGTGGCGACGACCCTGGAGGGTCAAGGTACGCCGGGCCGAGTGGTGCCGGTGCATTTACACACGAAGGTCACGGAAGTAGGGCAGTTGGAGTTGTGGTGTTTTAGTCGGGATGGCAAGGAGCGCTGGAAATTGGAGTTTAACGTCCGCGAGCGACGAGATTAATAAACTCGAAGCACATTTACTTCTTATCGAGTATCAAGTCGATAACCCAACACCCGCGCACATGCGGCGTCGAGTATCGGCAATGGTCGAGGATGTCGGCATTATCGCAGCCTGCATCCATCAACGCATCCGCAAGGATTGGCATTCTCTCGAAGGCGTGATCCTCATAAATCGTTCGGGCCAGGTCGATGACTGTGGAACTCAACCAGTCTGAATCAAAGGCCATGACCTGGTAGGGATTGCCGAAAATCTCGCGGACCAGAAAACAAAGAAGCCAACCGTGATTGGTTGAAAGGGGAATGTGAACCGTGCTGGGGTTTCTTGCTCCCAGCGCAACGGCACGGAGTAGCTGGGGGTCACGAATGCTCGTCAGAGTCATATCTCGTTTCCACGCCGACTGATCCGAGGGAGCGAGCTTCGAAAGGTCTTTCAACGGAATGCAGCCATCGGCGTAGCGCTCCGCTTCTTCGACCCAACGTCGAGATGTTTCATCCGGCAAGGCATCCCAAAGGAGGCGGCAAAGACCACATAAAATCAAGCGCCGACGGCGTCCGCGCGAACGCCAAAACGGCAGAGAGGCTAAGAGTGCCAGTGGGTCGGATCCCTTTCGCCATTCCAGTTCCGTCATCGCTGTTTCTCACGAATCTTTGTCACGGCAGGACGTCGGACTCATCCTTCGCACGTCTGGATGACTAAGAATTAGTTAGGCAGAGAGGGCGTCGAAGTTATCGGGCGCGAATGCGGCAATCCCGGCCTTATTGCTTGAGTTCCAATGCCAAGTCGGCCAACGCGAGTTTTGCACGCTCGTCGCATTGGGCAGCGGCTTTTTCATACCACCTGATGGCCTCTTCAACGCTCTTGGCAACACCCTCGCCAAATTCGCAGGCCCTTCCAAGTGCCAATTGAGCCTCAGAGTCTCCGAGCGCTGCTGCCTTAATTGGAATGGGCAGAAAAATCAACACAAGATGGGCAGAAATCGCTTCATGACCCCAGGGTTCTCATTCTTAGGCATTTCCTGCGCTCCGCGTCCTTTTAGTTCCCCAGCAGCTTCACTGCCGCATTGTTCTTGAAGCCAAGCTTCGCCAGTGCTTTTGGCGTCATCGTCTCCTGGCCCTTCTCCGTGAATACCACCGCGATCAGTTCCGAGTCGGCGTCGCCGGCAGCGCGATAATGACCATCCGCCCCAATGGCCACGATTTGTTTCCCATCCCCGATCAGAGTTGCCTTGAGTTTGCCGGTATCCGAATGCCAGAATCGAACACAGCGATCGATCGTTGAAGTCACAACGGTTTTCCCATCGGCGGACCAGCCAGCGGCCTTGACGGGTGCCTGTGTTGCAACATTGAAGGCCAAAGCGTCCGTCTTCAGATTCCAGACCTGCATCGTGTGGTTGGCCCGGCCCCCCGCGATCATCGTGCTATCCGGAGACCATGCCATTGCGCTGACGTTGGTTGGGCTGCCGGCGGATGCGAAGCTATGCAGCAACTTCCCGCCTGGGATGCTCCAGACCCGCAAGACGTGATCCAATCCACCTGCCGCAACCATTCTGCCATCCGGGGAGAGTGCCACCGTTGTCAAATCGGTGACGGCATCGATGACCTTCAATGGCTTCCCCGTGTCGAGATTCCAAAGGATCACGGTGCGATCGTCACTCGCCGAAGCAAGCATCCTTCCCTCCTTCGACCACGCCAGTCCCATGACCGGGTGCGTATGACCGGCTAATTCCTGCGGCTTGTCCCCGACCGACCAGATGCGCACGATTTTATCGACGCCGGCAGTGGCGATTCGCCCGTCAGGTCCCCAGGCGACGGCCTGGACGGTTCCGCCATGTCCCTCAAGGGTGCGAGTGACTTTGCCGGTAGTCGCGTCCCAGATTTTCGCAGTCTTGTCCGCGCTGCCGGTGGCAATGTGCTTGCCGTCGCGCGACCAGCGTGCGGTCACCACAGATGCTTTATGCCCCTCCAGTTTGACCAACAATTTGCCCGATGCGCCGTCCCACAGGGTTGGAGTAATGGTGTCGATGTCGCCGATCAGGGGCCGGCCTTGCGTCCAGAGATAGGTATTGGTTAGGGCAACAACGAATGAACGCCCAGCCTTGTTCTCGGCCACATTCCAGGCACTGACATGAGTGGAATTGAAGCCAAAGATCGATTTGCTTTCTTTTGGCCAGGCCAGTGCGCTTGCGCTAATGGTGGTTGGCTTGGGTGCGGTCTTTGGTTGTTTGGCATCCTTGAACTGGGTTACATCCCAGAGCTGGGCCAATCCGGTATTGGCAACTGCGGCAAGCGTCTTGCCATCGGGTGAATAGACCAGAGAAGAGCTGCCGCTGGCCCCAAGTGTGTGGGCCGCTTCGTAGGTGGCTGAATCCCAGATGATGACACTGTTCGTGCCCCCTGCTGCAAGATGCTTTCCATCCGGAGTCCAGGAAGTGCAATAGACATTGCCCCCGGGATGCACAAATGTTTTCAGTAGCTTGCCGAGGGCAACCTCCCAAAGGGCAGCGGAATTCTTGCTGCACGAGCAGACGATTTTTCGGTTGTCGGGCGACCATGAGATATGGTAGATCGGAACACCGTTTTCGATCGTCGATTGTTTCTTGAGGGTGTTGAGATCCCAGAAAGTAACAAAGCCGCTGGTTCCGCCGCCGACGGCCAGAGTTTTCCCATCTCCCGAGAAGGCGACCGTAGTGGTATATTCCTTGTGCCCGGTCAAGATCCGGATGAGTTGGCCGGTCCGGGGATTCCAAATCCGCGCTGTGGCATCAAAGCTGCCCGCTGAAGCGAGATAATGCCCATCCGGAGACCAGGCCAGGCCGTAAACATAGCTTTCGTGCCCCACCAGCGCCCGCACGAATTTGCCGGTTGCCGGCTCCCAAATATGCACGATGCCATCATAACCGCCGGTGGCAACCAGGGAGCCGTCGGGACTGACTGCCATGGACACAGCGGCCCAGCGATGATGTTTAGTTTCGAGCGTCCAACTTTTCGCACCTTTCAGAGGAGGCGGGGAAATCACCGGCGTGCGTGAGCTTAGTGGGTTTCCAGGCGGAAATTCGATGACTTCCGGCGTGATTACGAGTGCCCCCTTATCTTTATCCTTCTTTTTCTTGGGATCAACTTTCGCTCCTTGTCCACTCAGGGGAGCATCCGATGTGAGAAAAAGAATCGCCATGCTCAGGGTGATGAACAAAGCCAAGCTGCGCGCGTGAACAAACATGGTGACAACCCCTGTGAATAGATCGATGATTAGAGGATACCATGCGATGAGGTGCAGGGGAAGTAGGCAGAAAACCTTGAAGGCGAGTTTTGACGTATACAATGACTATAACTTGCGGAACAGTGTTGTAGGAAGATACCTGCGAATGGATGAGGAGGCAATTCATGCAAGCAACTCTTTCGAAAGAACTCGATGCCTTCAAACGCGAGTTACCTACACTTCTGAGCGAGAGCATCAATTTGGGTCAATTTGCCCTCGTCCACGCTGATTCCATCGCTGGAATCTATCCAAGTTTCGAGGCCGCTTTGGCTGCCGGATACGATAAATTCGCACTTGATCCATTTCTTGTGAAGGAAGTAGTAGAGCGCGAAGAACCTCGATACTTTTCCAGGAACCTTCAATGCCCTACGTAACCGGCCCGATCGTTGCCGGAGGGGCCGTTATCAACATGATGCTCGACATCAGTCGAGCACGGAAACGGCTGCTCACCGAACGCAACATGAATCCAGCGAAGGTTCTTCCATTCGTATTGCCCTTTTTGGTTCGAGAGCACTGCCATCCACAAACATCAAATCTCAGAGTAACTCGTTGGCGTGAGGATCACGTTGGTAATGTGCGACACGATCTCCTTGTCGGCATATTCCGGTATCGACTTCAATTTCACCCATTCCGGGTCCGGCCCGAACTTGCCCCAGGCAGCCTTGCGGGCATCATCGTCGGGGAAGGTCAGCAAATAGGTGAGATTGGGCAACGCGCTGCCAACGAGCGCTTCACCGAACATGACTGGCGTGAGTCCGACCCGCTTGAAAATAGCGATCTCGCCCTTGTTGAACATCTCGATCTTTTTCTTGCCGGCACGTTCGTTGTGGCTCTCGTAGATGCGAAGGTTCAGGAGTCTGGGTTTGGTGGTGTCGGGCTTCTCGATTTTCGGCATGCCTTCGATCGCGGCAAGCAAGGAACTCTCGATCCTCGTGTATACGGGGTCGCTGGCGCGCGCTGTGAGATAATCGGCACCGGCTTTCTGATAGTCCTCATCACCGGCAAGCCGGGAGGAGAGGGAAGCAACCTGCTCGGCGGAAGAATAGACGATCAACACGTACACATGGAGCACCTTGGGGTTTGACTTGTCCACAAAGACACCCACCGGGCCGATCCCCAACTTCTTGAGCGCTGGGATAAAAGCCTTGCTCAGATAGGCGTCGAGGATCGGCTGTTTTTCGGGTTTAAGATGGTAGATGCGCAGCTCATAGAATTCACCCTTTTTGGGCGTCGCGTCGGCCGCGACGGCTTCGCCCGCCGCGGCAGCACACAAGGTTGTGACAGAAGCTTGCACGAAAGTTCGTCGTTTCATGGAAGAGTTTCCGAAAAGAGGTTGATGCGGGCACTGCAACGATGGTCGTTCAGGAAATGTATCGTTTGCGTGGAAAGTTGCCCAGGGTAGACCATCAGCGGTACTTGCAGTCAAAAGAATTGAACGATAGCATGTTCCGAATGACCCTTCCTTTGGAACATCTTTTACCTTGCAGCTCCTCGTTCGCACGTTTCGATCCGCGCTGGAAGTTTGGCGCGATCGTGTCGGCGGTTGTCGCAGTTTCACTGCTCTCATCTCTTGCGATGCTGGCGATCGCTTTTGCCGCTTCGCTGTTGCTTGTTGTCGTGGCTCGCGTTCCGGGCCGCTGGTTCCGGTCGAGGATTTCCGTCCTTGGATTGGCCTTGTTGCCGTTTGTGGTACTTCTACCACTTACCATCGACCGCGGCGGCCCAGGCCTGCAATGGAGTTATTTTCGTTTGTCCGTGGATGGATTGTGGGTTGCCGTGGAACTGGCTTTGAAAACACTCACGATCCTCATTCTGGTATTGATCCTCATCGGGACGACACCCTTTCATTTGCTTCTCTTGGCAGGGCGAAGATTGCGAATTCCCGGGGTTTTCATTCAACTAACGCTGCTAAGTTATCGCTATATTTTCCTCTTGTGGGAGGAACTGCATCGACTCCGGATCGCTCTGCGCGTGCGCGGGTTTCGCAACCGCGCCAACCGGCATAGTTACCGAACCATCGGCAAGATCACCGGCACGCTGATCGTTCGAGGTGCCGAGCGTGCCGATCGGGTCGCACAAGCCATGCGTTGTCGAGGATTCGACGGTACTTTTCGCGCTCGTCGATTTTCGGACGACCGCCCAAGATGTCGCGTTTTTCCTCTTGATCGTCGGATTCGGGGTTGGGCTTTTGCTCGGAGAACACCTGGGATGATCGAAGTTCGCGGATTAACCTTCGTCTATCCCGATGGCCGAACAGCGCTTCACGATCTCTCGTTGAGTATTCGCCAGGGAGAATCGGTTGGCTTGATCGGCCCCAACGGCGCAGGAAAAACCACGCTCTTTTTATGCTTGTGCGGTGTCCTCAAGGTGAAAGCGGGCTGTATCCATATCGCCGGGTGCGATCCTTCGGACTCCGCGCAGCGCAGGCAATTGCCGAAACAAGTTGGGATCGTCTTTCAAAACAGCGACGATCAGCTCTTCTCTGCCACCGTGTTCGATGATGTGGCGTTCGGGCCTATGAACTATGAATTATCGCCTGAAGAAGTGCGAAAACGAGTAACCGAAGCGCTTGAGCGAACGGGCATGGCCGGCTCGGAACAGCGCGTGCCGTTTCATCTTTCGGGAGGTGAAAAGCGACGCGTGGCGCTGGCGGGAATTCTGGCGATGCGCCCGGCCGTGCTGCTGCTGGATGAGCCTTCCATGTTTCTCGATCCACGCAGCCGGCGCGGGTTGATTCATTTAATCAAAGAACTCCCGGATACCAAGGTGATTGCCTCGCACGATCTCGCAATGGTGCGCAGAAACCTGCGCGCGCGTCTTGTTGATGGATGAAGGCAAACTCGTCGTCGATGGGCCGACGCTGGAAGTATTGGGCAACCAGGAACTGATGAAACGACATGGGTTGGAGATGTAAGGACAGTGTTCAGGGTTCAGTGTTCAGCAAAGACCAATGTCTTGAACTGAAAACTGAAAACTGAACACTGAACACTGTTGTTATTTTTTCTCCACAATCTTCAAGTTCCGGTAGGCTACAGGTCCGTGGTCGCCCTGGAACATCAATGGGCCGGTCGGGGATTCTTTGTTGGATAACTCGCCGCCGGTGGGGCCTTCCACCTCGACATTTTCGTGGATCACCATGTCGTTCAAGGTCACTTTAATGAACTTGCCCTTCGCGGTTCTCTTGCCTTCGGCATCAAACCGGGGGGCCTGAAACTCGATCACAAACTTTTGCCATTCACCCGGCTTCTTGGAAGCGTTCACTTTCGGAGCGGCGGTGTGATAGATTCCGCCCATATCGCCGGGGCCGACTTTCTCCTTGCCGAAACTATCAAGTACCTGAATTTCATACTCACCCATCAGATAGATTCCTGAGTTCGATCCCTTCGGAACCATCACCTCAACTTCGACGGTGCAATCACCATAGTTCTTTTCGGTGTAGATGTCGATGCTGCCGCCTTCGGTGTTGACCAGTTCGCCTTCACCTTCTTTGAAGATGATTTTGTTGGGCGACTTTTCATCGACCCCAGCGATACCGATTTTCCATTTGCTCTTTTTCGGATCGCCGCGAAACTTCCAGCCGTCGGTGGTTTTGCCGTCGAATGGCTTGGTAGCATCTGCTGCAATGCCCGGAATCGCCGAGCCAACGGTCAGCACAAGCAGACCAAACAGACTTCTGATTAGCAATCGTGACATGTTGACTGAACTCCTTGGAGGATCGGGAATCGGGCGCGGGATGCGGGCGCGAAAATCACAAATACCGTCTATGCATTATCGCGCCCCACGCCCCGAGTTACGCGAGGCTCTCAATGTGCGTTCGCAAATCTGCGACATCTTTCCAGGATGCGATTGGCTTGCCGACGCGGATGCAGATAATCTTGGGGGATGATGCCCCAAACACTGGTATCCATTCTATGTCCGGCCTTCGGTTTTTCATTTCGCTGAGAAATTCCTCGCACTTCTCGTGAAGCGAACAGACGGCTACAATGCCGCCCTTCTTGAGAAATTGTATTGCGGATTCGATTTGTGTCGGCTCGGCGGCAAGAAACTTTGTGTAACGATCCGAAGAGGCGATAATCGTCTGTTTCACTTCCGGATCGTCGCAGTTGGTAATTAGCACAACCGCCCCGGTACTGGGAACATGGTGGATTCCGTAAACATCGCGCCGTCGTCCCCAGACGCTTCGCCACACTCCCAGCGCCCGGCTCGGCAGATCGGGAAGCCTCCACATCAATACGAGCAGCGTCAGCAAAGTCATCAAGCCCGCTCCCATGAACAGGAAACGAGGTAGATGAGCTGCATCGTAGTCCGGCTCAAGCGGGTCATCGGCCGAGCGGATGTCGAGGTGCTCCACCCCGCGCAGCACGAATCGACTGACCGCAACGCGCTGCCCTTCGCGGACGCCGCGATTGAGATCGATAAAGGTTGGATGCGTTCCCTCGGCATGCGGTTCACTGCCGAAAATCTGTTTCATCGCCGAGGGAAGCGGTTCGCTCGGGTCCGGTTTGCGTCCACCGTGGACGATCGGTTTCCCCTCCCCAGGCGTCACCTCGAAATAGACGGGCCGGCCTCTTTGAAACTCAAGCGCCGTCAGTTGCCCATCGGCGAAGTGATCCTGTGCTGACACTTTCTCGACGAATCCGGTCTTCTTCGCGGTGGAAACCAGCACGAAGAATAGCGCGGAGGCCAGAATCGCGCCGGTCACGTTGATGAAGTTGCTCGTCGCCACCATGTCGCCTTTGCTGGATTTCGGGGCTCGGTGTTGCAGCAGCGTGAAAAGAGGCACGAGATAGAAACCAGTACTGAAACCGATCAAGACGATGAAGGCCACCAACCCGGGAACCCAGTCGAGAGTGATCGATGCCATCACGCAGCCCAGCATCATCCCCACCGCGCCGATTGGGATCAGCCCCAGTTCAATCTTCCGGCCCGACAACCACCCGGCAAGCGGACTGCCTAACCCGATCCCCAGGGCGACCGTACCGACGATGGCGCTGGTGCGCAGTTCGTCCCAGCGCGGGTTCTGACTTTCTCCAAGCATATAAACGGTGGCGCGCATGAAGGCGACGATAAAGGTGAAAAATGCCAGACCGATGACGGCAAAGATGAGCGGTCTTGAGCTGAAGAGCATTTTGAGACTCTTCCACAGCGGGCCATAGATGTAGCTGGGAAATTCCCGTAGTGAGTTGGCGGCAGGCATCCGGCGAATCATTAGGCTTGCCAGCGCTCCGATCGCTGCCAGGGTCAAAAGGATGACCCCGATGATCGTCTCTTCACGCAGGAACAGAAACGACAGTACGCCGCCGGAAACGGTTCCAAGAATGACGGCCAGGAACGACAGGGATTCGAGTAAACCATTGCCTCGAGAGAGCAGATGAGGCTGCAGGATTTCCGGCATCACGCCATATTTCGCGGGAACGAAGAACGCGGAATGCGTGCCCATCATGAAAACGGTGGCGAGTACGATCCAGGAGCCGACGTTGCCCATGCCGTGCGTGCCGAGATAGAAGCCCAGTGTCGCCAGTGCGCAAATGGCGATTTCCGCGAACTTCCAGAAGACCAGGCTCGCCCGTTTGGTGTAACGATCGGCTAAATAACCGGCGAGGGTGCAGAAAATGGCCCAGGGCGCATAAAAGAGAATCGGCATGAGCGAGATCGCTTTGGCCTCGGAAAGGGTCTGGGTGTTGATGGCAAAGAACATGGCCGAGGCATGGATGGCTTGATCGTTGAAGGCGGCGAGAAATTGGGCGATGAGCAGCCCGACGTAGGTGCGGTTCAAGAGCGTATTGGAGGCCTGAAACCCCGTTGAGGCTGGAAGGTCGCTGATCCCGTCGCTCGGCATGAATCGACTCGTCGGAGAAAAATCGGAGCACATCCGGTTATCGTCGCGGCAACGATGAGCGCTTGTTCTAACGGATGCAGGGTCAAAGGGAAGTGGCAACTCGATTGCAGGAAATCAAAATTTGCTAATTACCAGAAGAGGAAGGAAACCTCTGAAGTGAAGAACATTCTGGAAGACAGAAAGCTAAAATCTGGTTATGATGGCGATATATATGAATCAAGGGGGGAAGCCCATGAACGAGCCGACTGCTGTAACCGTTTCGGATGTTCCCGAAGGGATCCGGATTGCACGCGCTGCATTCTTGCGCGACTTCACTGCACTTCTTGCGGATCGCAAGACTTGCGGGAAATACGTCTGCTACCACAAAGACAAACTGGTAGCCGTATCGAAAAGCTATCTTGCAATGATTCAAATTGTGGTTGCAAAAGGATTTCCTGAGGACGAATCCCTCATCCTCAAAGTTAGACCGGGAGCAGGGAGAGATCAACAAGCGTATGCGGATGAAGCCGAACTTGAGCCCACCTAATCATGACAATCTTGCTGAATCAGATGCCTTTCTCGAATAAAACGAGCGAGGTTGCCGTTCGAGGCGAACGGGTTTTGGTAAAGGCCAATCAAATCATCATCTGGGTGAGTTTGGGACATCAGAGGTTGGGAGTACCCAATCCTGCCGCAACCCCATTTCCTGCAATTGGTGGCCATTTTCGTAGAAATGGGGAGTACCGCTAGCCTGCCGCGAAAGCCTGCACTTAATTGCGAAAAGGACCAGTTAGGGCATGAATTCAGCAACGCCGGAAATCGCTATTGCCGCTTTCAGTTTGTCGTCAAGCGTCGCGACAGGTAGGCCGCGCCTCATCGCGAGTTCAAGTCGCGGACTGTCAGTTCGCCCAAGGTGCAGCTGCGCCGCTTGCTGTATGCCTTGAATTCCGCAATCACCTGCTTGAGATCCTTCGTTTCCTCGGTCGGCGCGGGCACTAACATCGCCGTAGGCTTGCCGTGTCGGGTGATCAGTATCTTTTCCCCGCGAGCCACCCGTTCCAGCAGCTGGGGAAGATGTGTCTTTGCCTCAAATGAACCCACGGTCGTCATGATTGTCCTCCTATTTTTGGACTGGTTTAACTAGACTAGTCTAACCCGATTGCGGCTTCATGGCAAACGGTTTGATTGCGTGGCAATGGGTCAGTTTAATTTGCGGCAAGGCGAGCGGAATTGCTGTTACGCGGCAAAAGAATGTGCGAGCTGGTTGTTTTCAGGGTGACTGCCGTATCGATCCATGACCGAATGTGGTCGGTGCCGCGAGCTATTCAGATGTCGCCGTTCGGGACAATTCTTGCAACTTGGCCGGGAAAAAGCTCATTGCTATATCACGCACTGTTTTGCCTGCCTTATTCCGATTTTCAAACGACGCGCCATAGCGAACTAACAGTTCAACAATGCAAAAATTGCCACGAGCATGGAAGGATGCCGTCCAAAGGGGTGTATTGCCGTGCATATTCTGTACCTCTGTTGATGCGCCGGCGCTCAAGAGTATTTGAGCAATCGGTTCGTTTTTTTGTTCAGCCACATAATGAAGGGCACAGAAGCCGTTGCGATCTTGATGGTCGACGTTGCGCCGCGGTCAATTAACCAACGCAGCAGTTGGGGCCGATCATGACACGCGGCACAGATCAACGGGGTCGATGCTTCACCATCCAAGATGTCGATGTCATAGGCGAGAATCGAGCAGCTTGGCCCTTTCGTCATCTTTGCTACGAATGGCCCAATTAATGTCATCAGCAACGGGATTGTGATTTCGCGGACGACCAGGACGAGACATTATTCTTTCCCATCGACACCGAACAATAACAAAAAGCAGGCCGTGCAAGGTGCATGCGACGCCATTCAATCGGTCATGGCCGAAACTTGTTGATGGTCTCGCGTGCGGTGCCCTGGACACGTTCCAGACTGGCATTAATTACTCGCATCGACGGAAGACCTCTCAGTTCTAGAAGTGCGCCCGCTCGGAAATCGTCCTCGGCCAAGTTGTCCTTGCCTTGCATCAATCGACTGAGGCCCAGATAGTACAAATACCGCGCATCCCGTTTGTTCTGCCGGATGGCACTGATGAATTCCTTTTCCGACTTTGCATAATTGCCCGATTGATACTCGTCGATTCCCGCCGAGTAAAACTTCTCGCCGCTGGGAGGATTCTCCTCTTCACCGGCCCCCTGCAATGCCGGATGCGACCTGATTACCAGATCCAGAACTCCTTCGTATTCCTTGGGCAAAACCTTGAGCATTTTGATCCCCATTGAGTATTCGCGCATGGCTTCCCGATATTTGCCGACCAGAGCATAGGCCTTCGCCTTCAGGATGTAGCCGAGATAATCCTTCTGGGCAATGAGATCATCACCCTGCTTGAGTGCTTCGTTAATTTCCAAGGGAATTTCAGGGGCAAAAAACATCGTGACCAACAACAGAGCAGCGGCCTCCGATGCGAGTGCCGCTCGATCGGCTCCGGCGGGCTGCTTCTGCGAGGCGGCTTCCTTTTTCGGGCGGGCGCGGCATCGGCCGGCGGTGCCGACCGGTCCAAAAGCACGCGGGCGATTCCCTGTTTTGCCTGTTTCCAAAGCATTGAACCCGGTTTTTCGAGTTTGACCACAGCGCGGTAATTCTTCTCGGCTTCGTCCCAATTTCGCTGGGTTTCTGCTACCTTCCCGACGGCCAGCAGTGCTTCCGCACCGCCATCCGCTTTGATTGCGGCCTCGGCATCCAGCGCCGCCCCTGCGACATCTTGAGCATCCAGTTTCAGCAGGCTGCGCTGTGCCAGCAATTTGGCGTTCTCCTTGGGGAATGCCTCCGCTGAAAAGACCTTCATTTTCGCTTCGACAGTTTGCAGGATTTGTTGCGTACTCGGCTGCGTGACCGTAGTGGGAACGAATGGATTGCGCAATTGATTCTCGGCCGAGACGACTTCCTTGCTCCAGGGCTGGTCCTTGAATCCGGGTTGTTTCTGGCTTGCCGCGAAGATCTCCAGCGCCTCGGTGATCTTGTTCTGATTTCGCAGCGCCAGTGCCTTTACCGCCATTGCCTTGGCCTTCGCGCCCGGTTTGGCAGCTTCATCCTTCAGAACCCGATCGGCATCAACGATCGCCCCGGCAGCATCGGCCTTCAAGGAAACATCCATCAATGCAGGCAACCATAAATCGAGTGCCTGGACCGGTGTTTTCACCGTCATCATGACGGAGTCGAATTCCTTCTTCTGAGTCTCCAGGTCGGCTTTGGCCTTGGCCTTGGCCTCGTCTGTTTCCTTCTTTGCAGTAACGACCTGGTCTTTCGTCTTGCTTAAATCGTCCTGGGTTTTCTTCAAGGCGGCTTCAATCTCGAGCTTCTGTTTGCCGAGAACCTTGACGGCATCCGCCGAACCGCGCGTGATTGCCTCATCGACCCCCTTCAGAAGATCCTTCGCCTTCGCTGTCGATTCGATGTATTTGGCTTCGGCGAACTTCGCTTTGACCGATTTGATCAGGGTTTCACCGTCATCGCGGGCCATTGCCAGAATCGCGACAGCCTTTGCCAGGTCCGGATCCTTCACTCCCGCCTTGTCGAATGCCGCAGCGATATTTTTCACTTTCGTTTCGGCATCCGCTTTGAGAGTCAACGCCTTCTTCACACCATCTTCCAGTTTCGGATCGTTGACGCCGGCATCAACGAGTTGCTTGTTCAATGCTGCTTGCAAGTCGTCGCCTGCCTTCTTGGCCTTGACCAGGTTCTCAACTGCCTCATCCAGTTTTTGATCCTTCTTCAACATCACTTTTTCGCCGAGGCCGGCCAGAGTCTTGTCCGCCGTCATCTTTCCGGTGATGAGCGCGGCCAGGGCTTCATCGGCACCTTTGGTCGTCGCCAGTTCCATCACTTCGGGATTTTTGTAGAGCCGATCGCACAAGGTCCAGTAGCGAGTCAGATCATCGCAACAGCGCTCAAAGATTTGTTCGCGCGGATCGCTGAATGAGTTCAGCCCTTTGCCCGGCATCTTGTCGCGTTGTTTGACGTGGGTTTCCTTGGCCTTGGAGATGGCCTTGATCGCCTCGGCATAATTGGCCTTGTTTGCGGCCAGGACTGCATCCCAGAAGGCAAAGCCCGCCTCCGGCTTTGCAGCATCATCACTCATCGGCGCTTGCAGCATCACAAGGAACGCCATCAGTGCCTCATGGGGGTGAATCGCCCGGCCAACGGTCTTGGCCGCAGGGCGCAGGGCATCGACTCGCTTTTGCGCGGTGGTGAAGACGGCCGAGTGATCCTTGTATTCCCCGGCGGCCTTGGTGTAGATCCTGGCGGCAGCGTCAAAGTTCCCCAAAGATTCTTCGATCAACCCGCGCGAGAGCGCGGCGCGAACTGCTTCCAACTCGGTTTCCTTCTTGGGGTCGTTCCCATAAGCCGAGCCGGCCGCATCGAGATCGGCGATGGCTTCGGTCACTTTGGGATCATCCCGCTTGAGCGGCTGGTTTTTCCCAGCGCTGTCCTGTACATAAGCAAGCCATTTTGCCTGACCGAGACCTGCCAGGGCCGGTACGGTCTTCTCGCACTTTGCGAACGTGTCGATGGCCTTCGTCATATCGCCGGCTTCGAGGAACTGCCGGCCCAATGCAGGGGTAGCCGCGATCACCTGCTCCTTTGGGATTACAGCAGGTTGACCCGGTTGTTTCGCTGTGTCCCCGTTCGTATCGCCGAACAGGCTTTCGGGATTGGCGGGAAGGAGTTTGGCATACCACACTCCGCCAAAAGCTCCCGCTCCGAACAGCAATCCGAGGAAACCACCAATGAGTAGTCCACCACCTTTTTCTTGCGCACCGGTTCGTTGACCCGTCCACGATCGGGTGTTGTAGCGGCGTCATCATCATCGGCGATCTGGGTTCTCCGCGACCGGCGCAACTCGACCGGCATTTCTTCGTCTTCGGCCTGCTCAGCCGACTGCTCGACAAAGTCGCCGTCGGCATCGGAGACCGGCCGGTGCCGGTGCCGGCGCGACTCCAGTTCGGCTTGGATTTCGACCTGATCCTGCGTGTTCAATTGGGGAGTATGACGGATCATCGAATCCTGTCCCACAGCCTCCGCTTCCGGCAGCGACATATCAACGACGTCGCCTGGCCCGACCGCTTCTGCTTCCTGAACTGCACCGACCTCAAAACTGCTCAATAAGGCGTTCCCCGAATTACCACCCGAATCGGGACCGCGCTCGGCCGGCAAATTAACGTCAAAGATGGAAGCGAGCGATGCCGAAGAACTGAGATCGACCGCGGACGATTCGACCAATTTCGCCCGGCGCTCTGCGGCGTCGAGCTGCTCTTGACTGACCTGGAAACTGCCCGATGCACTGATGCCGGTATCCAGCGGTGCTTCGGCATAGAGATCAACTGCTTCTTCCGGATTGCCTTCACCGCGGCGCGCGAACGACGGAAGGGGTTGATAATCTCCATCATCTTCCTCGGTCAACCACTCAGTACCGGGCGTAACCGGCTGGTGTCCTTGAGCTTTGGACTGCGAAGGAGTCGGCAAAGTCAACGGTGATTCTTCGCCCTCGATCAGCACTTCCGGTTGGGTTGTACGGGACGCTGCGTCCATGTGTACTTCGGGATGCGTGGGACGTGCGAGCGGAGCACCCGTCCGCCGATCGACCGGCGGCGCAGTTTCGGTGGCATCCTTCTTTGAACCGCTTTGACCCTGTCCAAAACCTACTTCGCTCAAGGGAGTTCCGGGATCGCTTAGCAACATATCGAGAATGGAAGAGTGATCTGCAAGTTCAGGCCCATTATAAGCGGGGGCTTCTCCGAGTCCCACAGAAGACCCCGATTCCTCTTCGGTTCCATCTCCCAAGAGCATCGCGTCGGTAATTTCCTCTTCTTTGGTGGGAGGTAACACGGCCTCGGCTTCCGGAATATCCTCCTCAAATTCCGGCATGAGGGCATCGGATGGCAATTCGACGACTTCATCCTCGCTGTATAAATTGGGCATCGGCATGGCACCGCCGGCATCGGCCGGAGGGCTGGGCATATCGAAGCGAACCGTGGAGCCTGAAGGTGGTTTGCTTGATCTGCCGCCAGGAGCAGAAAGTTCAACGGAACTCGACGGCTTCACGTTCGGATCTTCTTCTTCGGAGAGGATCATCGGCACTTCTTCAGCGGTCAATTCATCCGTATCCGAGGTTGATTTTTTGCCGGACCGAGCCTTTTCCTCCCGGGCGACGCGATCGAGAAGATCCTTGTCGGAATTCGAATCAATCTTGACCGAATCTGCTTCCGGAAAAGAGGATGCGTGTTGCTGATGCTGGCGGATGACCTGGGTCCAGGAGATAACGGACGGGCTACTGGCCGGGTCGGGAAGTTGATCGAGAGGGATTACGCCCGAAGCACCCTCATCGATGGAAGCCACGCTTCCGAAGTCCACAAATGAATCTTCGGATGAAGTTTCTTCCTCGACCGATTCCGGCGGGGCGGGCGGATTCTGGTTGCCTTTTGAAATCGAGGATTTTGGTTTTCTTTCGTTGTCAGCCATATCCGGATTACTCCCTGGTCGCAGTCACGGGTTGAAGCACACCGGAATCACCGATGGTCCACCGCAAAACCGCAATGGATTCGGAGAATCGGCTCATGTTGAACATGTACGATCCTTACTATTGTTCCAGAAACTTGCCACATATCAATTCTTTTCTGCATTTTCCCAAGTCCACGGAACCGGCTTCATCGATACAATCCAACCTGGATGACTCACGTCCCCTTCAAAATGACTTGATTGATCGGATGACCGGCATTTCGTTGACTGCCCAGTTTTGCATCAGGTTATCAGGAAATTCCGACCACCGAATTGCATCCGGTCGAGAAGACCCCGCCCTTTTCGTATTCTGATCTGATTACCATTTGAAACTTGTTGCGATTGATGCATGCCGTGCTGAATTATCGGGCAGCACCTAAAATCGCTCCAATCGGTCCGTCGAAATGCAATTTATTTATATTATGTGCTGGCAAAGAGTTACGGTGTTTTCACGGTCAATTGACCGGGTTCGGCACACTGCTTGCTTTAATTTGGTTGAAGTTGTTGGCTACCGCCGGATCGATTATGATATTAGAGTTTCCCGCATAGTCAAAAAACATTTCCAATCTCCCCCATTTTATGGACGAGATTGGGTTACCGGAGAGAAGTTTTCATGCGGAGCAATCCTTTCCCGGCGGATCACGGAACCACCGAAAATGTACTATTGGCGGAAGGGCCAAATGCACTTCTACAGGGACTGCAGAGAAAACGGCGAATTATTGCCGAGCTGATCGAGGGCCACATGCCCTTGCTCCAGGCTGCCTCGCAATTCGAAGCAGCTCAACAGGCTTCATCCGCTTGTTTTGAGCGAGTGACCGGCATTCCTTCGGCAACGGATAGTGAATCGATTTGTCGAACGGTCATTGGCTGGGTTCATTTGGTATTGAGCGATCGTCCTGAACAAGCTGAGCGGGTTTCTCAGCAGTTGGAGAAAGAACTCCAAGGTTATCTGCAACAGTACGGTAACGTGAACCTTTCAGCACACTGTTGAATCCATCATCATGCCGAGAATTCGGTTAGATGTTCCAATGTCGGCCTGATTCATGATTCGAGTCAAGCCATTTCATCACCAAGGTGCGCAATCGAGCGCGACGAATGCTCCCGAAATGGTAATACTCGACAACGAAGTGGTCGAACTATCTTTGTTACTCCCCCGCAATCTGGCGGCTGCACTGGAGGGTATTGCAGAGCAGCGTGGGCTTACCGCCGGGCAGATGCTTCGTCGAATGATTATTGCTATCGTCACGCAACCTAAACCGGCAGTGAGCGCCTGATCGACTGAAAATGACTTCGGTTCAATGAACCGGAAGTGGAAACATGGAGGCATTTCCCCCGTCTTCGCTTCTAGTTCTCGTTTCCCTTTAGTGAGCTTGGCTTTACACCATTTTCTGAGTCAGCCTTGACGGAACTGGTCTGATCGGACTAATATTAGTCCAATCAGACTAAGGAACCTTCATGGCTCAAGCATTCAAGAACACAACTCAACCAGTGCATGCTCAGCCTGCGGGCAAATTAACCATCGCCTCGATTCGGCGCGAAGAGATCATTGAGGCCGCAGTTCACATCATAGTAACACAGGGCATCGAGAAATTGTCGCTCTCGAGGCTCGAACAGAAAGTGAAGATGAAGCGGGGTCAACTCACTTATTATTTCCCCAAGAAGGAAGATATTCTACTGGCCGTCTTTGATCGGCTGCTGTTGCTGATGTATCAGCGCATCGCAGTCCTCGGTGGATGTTCCGATCGGTTTACACCCGATCCGGATGTCTGGCAGCACATCCAGAAGATGTTTCAATTGATCCTTGGGCCGGAACGGCTCGGTACCGAGTTCCACTCGCTTCAGTACACCTTTCTGGCCCAGATCGCTCATCGAGAGGATTTTCGCCAACGCTTGGCGTCGCTGTATGAGGAATGGCGAACCGACATGGCGGGCCACTGGCAACAATCGGCGAAACCTGCGCTGAAAGTGGCGAAAACCGTTGCCCCTCAGGTGATCAGTTCGTTTGTGCAAGCACTGGTCCACGGTCTGATCATGCAGTTATCCGCCGATCCGAATGCCTTCGACCGTACCGAAATGCTCACCTTGTGTCTGAGCGTACTGGCACCGCTTTTCATTCATGTCCCCGTTGGCCCGCAGGCATCATCGGGTGAAGGAGGATTCTCGTGACCGGTCCTTTTGAAACTCGTAATGGCACTGCGAACACTTCGCACGAGCAACCCTCGCTCAAAGATCGTGTCCGAGGCTTACAGCTCGGCGATCGACTCAACGGGGTCAAGACCCGTGGATCATCCTCATCCTGGCTGCCGTGGATGCTGTGCATTGTGTTGGCGACCTCCTGGGCCGGCGTCGGATTCCGCTGGTATCGGGCCACTGGTGGCAATCTCAATGCCGGTAATCCTGGAGATAGCCGCCCCGCCGCGGCCGCCGCGACGAACTCGACGTCGGCCCCAGCCGGCGACAATAGCCCAGTGGTTCTGGAGCGCCAAGGGCTATGTCATGCCCGCGCATCAGATCTCAATCAGTCCGATTGGTGTGGAAGGCCAAATCGTGAAACTAAACATTGTCGAAGGGAAGGAAGCCAAAAAGGGCGATGTGCTGGCCGTGCTCGATTCGACGATCTACAAGGCACAACTCGAGGAGGCAATCAAACAGGAGGCCGCAACGGAGGCGCGTATGTGGAATTGCGCGAGAACCTGCAGTATGAAATTCTCCAGGCCGAATCGGAGCTGGCGCAAGCACAGGCGCAGCTGGAAGAAGCTACTATTCTCCGCGACAATGCCAGACGCACCCCGATCGGCGCGAATGCCAAAGAAGATACCGATCAGAAGGAAAAGAAATACCTTGCCGCCAGGGCGAATTTGCAAATCCAGAAAGCCAAGAAGTCGCAAGTAACCGGCGAATCGCGACAGAAACGGATCGAGGCCCTGCATCGCGACTGGGAGGCAGCGAAGGCTCGCGTCAAGACCGCACAGTGGCGACTCGACAACTGCGAAATCAAGGCTCCTCTCACCGGCATCATTCTCAGCAAGAAGGCGGAAAAATTCAACCTGATCAATCCGGTCGTGGGCGGCGTCTCGACCAGTTTGTGCGAGATGGCCGATCTCTCCGATCTGGAAATCGAACTGGAAATCGAGGAGCGCGATATTGCCAAGGTCGAGATCGGGATGGAATGCGTCATCAAAACCGATGCCTATCCCAACCGGCCGTATGAGGGTTACGTTCACAGGATCATGCCCATTGCCACACGAGGCAAGGGAATTCTTCCGGTTCGTATCAGGATCATGGTACCCAAGGATGAGAAACAAGCCGAGTTTCTGAAGCCGGAAATGAACTCGCTGGTCTCCATCCGTAGCAAGAAATCGAAAATCTGGCTGGCGGCATCAGCAGTCTCTCGACTATTCGGTAACGGAGAGGTTCCATGAGTAACGCGATCGTTCAAGTTCGAGATTTGGTGAAATCGTTTACGCGCGGCACTGAAACGATCGAGGTATTGAAGCATTTGACGCTGGATGTCGGCCAGGGTGAGTTTCTGGCGCTCATGGGACCATCCGGCTCCGGAAAAACGACCTTGCTGAACCTGATCGCGGGACTGGATCAGCCGACCTCCGGTGAGATTCTGGTAGGGGACCAGTTGATTTCGGAAATGTCGGAATCGCAACTGGCGCGCTGGCGCACACGAAACGTCGGTTTCGTCTTTCAGTTCTACTATTTGCTACCTGTGCTGACAGCCTATGAAAATGTCGAGTTGCCGTTGCTGTTGTTGCCGTTGACGCGACAACAGCGTCACGAACAAGTCGAACGGGCGCTCGCGCTCGTCGGATTGCAGGATCGAATGCGCCACCGCCCCGGCCAGTTGTCCGGCGGTCAGCAACAGCGTGTCGGCATCGCGCGGGCGGTTGTCACTGACCCGACCCTGATTGTGGCCGATGAACCAACCGGCGATCTCGACAGCAAATCGGCGGATGAGATTTTGAACATGATGAATCTTCTCCGGGAAGAACTGGGCAAAACGATCATCATGGTGACGCACGATCCGAAGGCTGCCGATCGCGCCGGACGAACGCTCCATCTGGAGAAAGGTCAACTGGTGTTGGACACGGGACGGCGAGAAGTCAAACTCCAACCAGTGGAATCATGAAACTATGAATATGCTTTATCCCGAAGCGGCGATGTTTGAACTGGCTACATCGCTGGGGTTCATCCTCGTCGTCCTGATCCTTGTGGGTCTGGTCATTGGGATCGCCAGCTTGCCGGCTTTGTACATCATCCTCTTCGGCGGCAGCGGCATCGTTCGATTACTGGGGGATCGCGGGCCGCAGTTCTTCAAATTCGTATTGCTGATGTTCCGATCGCTGCAACGGAATCTATTGCGCACTTCTCTGACCTATCTGGCCATTTTTGTGTTGGTGTTCATGGTGACCTCGATACTGTCTGTGCTGAATTTCATCGATAACATCACTGCTGCCAAGGAAGGAAACCAGAAGGCGATCATCACTGAGAAATTTCAAAACCCCAGTGGTATGAGTCGCGATATGCCTAAACAAATCTGGAAAATCGCCACGAGCCTGCCTGAAAAGTATCAGCCCAGGAGCTATCGCGTTGCCAAATTCGTCAAAGAGAACAACATTCGGCGTCCCGAGGATTTATTCACTCAGTTGCCTGCCGATCTCAAGCCCAAAACCCTGGATGAAGCACGCGATCTGTTTCAGATGCAGGAAACGGATGACATGATGACCTGGGCCTTCATTGCCGGGAGCCTGGAGCAGGACAAGATCACGTTTGAAAGTCTGATTATTGCCTTTTGCATGGAGCCTCGCAAGCTCAAGACGATGATGCCGGGACTGGAAGATTTGAGCATCGAAGAGCTTCGGTTACTCGAGAAAGCCATCGCCGTGATGGAAGAGAAACCCAACAGCATCATCATGGGCAAGCAGCGGCTCAAGACGATGCGCAAACAGGTCGGCGACAAAATCCAAATCTACTGCAAGAACTATAAGGGTCTGGTCTTTGACTGCGAAATCATCGGCGAATTACCCGAAGGCCGCTGGGATCAGTTTTCGGCGATCAACCTCAAATTTCTGCTCGACAAGCTGGACTGGTTTGAAAAGAGCAATCCGGACAATCCGAGCCACGCGTATCATGAGAACGCGCCGAAGGTCATTGGCCTTGTCTGGCTGCGGATGCCGGACATGGAAGCCTTTCAACACATGGCCGAGATCGTCAATGAGCCGAAAACTTTTAATATCGCCGTCAAAATGGAGACCGAATCGAGTGCTTACGGTTCGTTCCTGGATGCCTATAAGAGCCTCTTGTGGGGAATGCGCTGGTTGATGGTGCCGGCGATCCTGGGCACGATGACCCTGGTGATTGCCAATGCGATCAGCATCAGTGTGCGCGAACGGCGCACGGAAATGGCGGTTCTTAAAGTGCTGGGGTTCCGTCCCCGGCAAGTGATGTTCATGGTGCTGGGCGAGGCGCTATTGATCGGTTTACTGGGTGGGCTGCTGAGTGCTGGAGGGGCTTACGTTCTGGTCAAGGCCAACGGCGGGATTCCCTTTCCGATCGCGTTCTTTTCCAAGTTTTTCATTGCCGCGTCTTCCGCGCTCTGGGGTCTGTCCTTCGGAGTCATCACGGCGTTTCTCGGAAGCATCATGCCCGCCTGGTCGGCGCAATCGGTGAAAGCTGCGGAAGTGTTTTCCAAGGTCGTATGAGCGACCGGTTTGGGTCCATTCATGAATCTTCGTGTCTCCTTCCCATTCGAGCGTTACACCCTAATTCTGCTTTCCAGAACAGGTCAAGCCCTTTTTCTGTTTATCTCATTCGTTGGGCTGGCCTTCTATGTCGGCCTGTCCATGTTGCCTCTTACTTGTTTATTGCTGGCGCTCCCGGCATTTATCCCGGATGAATCGGTTCTTGCCGAATCGACGGGCCGTGGCCGATCCCACTGGCGCTTGGCCCATCGGCTCTTTGCGCTGGCAACATCGTTCACTCTGCTGATCGCCATGATCGCGGCCTCGACGGAAATCGTTTCGCTTTTGCCTCTGAAGAAGGAGTCCTTTGTCAGCGAGTTTTCTCGAAACGTCCTGTCGCTGTTTCCCTGGAATCTGGCGAATCGACTGCCTCCCACGATGGTCAACCAGTGGCATTATGTCTTGCTGTCGATTTATTGCATGGATCTGGTGTTGCTGTTCTTCATCGGTCGAGTTCCGCTGAAGTACAACGTCCGCAATCTGGTTGTTCGTTCGCGCAACACGGCGCTCACAGCCATTGCTTTCACGCTGGTGGCCGGGATCCTGGTCGTTCTCTTGAGTTTCATCAACGGGCTGAACGTCATGACCGAGGCCACGGGAAATCCAGCGAATGTGTTCGTACTTGGCGATGCCGCCACGGACGAGGTGGTGAGCAATCTCAACCACGGTGAAACCACGAACATGCAAACACAAATCGCCCTCGACGACGGCAACGGCAATCGCCTGGCCCGGCCCGTCAAAGTGAAGACTCGCAGTTGAGCGGGCAAACGAAGTACCTGGTCAGCATGGAGACTTATTGTGTCGTCAACATGCCGGTTCCCAATCCCGGCAAGGATGACCCGGCCCGCAGATTCATTCAGCTTCGAGCGATTGAGGATATCGAAGTCGCAGCGCTGGTCCACGACGCCGAGCTGTTGCCTGGAGGACGCTGGTTTACATCGGTCGGCAGCAAGGATGGGCATGTCGAATGCGTTATCGGCGAGGGGCTTGCCGGAACGCTGGGAGCAGATCAGGGAAAACAGTCTTTGACGGTCGGCGATACTTTTCCGCTGATGGACAGTATCTTTGAGGTCGTCGGGGTCATCAAGTCCGAAGGCTCCATGTTTGGTTCCGAAGTCTGGGGATTATGGTCGGCGATAACGGATCGAACCGGCAAGAAAATCTACACAACTCATGTGATTCGCGTCGATGAGGACACAGGTCTTGGGGCGGCAGCATTTGCCAGACACCTGGAGACAAATTGGAAATCGCCGCGTGTCACGGCCAAGCCGGAAACGCAGTATTACGCCGACCTGGCCAAGTCGAACAAGCAATTCTTCTATGGGATTCTGGCAGTTGCAGCGGTCATGGCCATTGGCGGAATCTTCGGGGTAATGAACACCATGTTTGCGGCCATTGCCCAGCGAATCAAGGATATCGGAGTGCTCCGCATCCTCGGCTTCAAGCGCTGGCAGATCATGATTTCCTTCATGTTGGAATCCCTGGTGATCGCATTGCTGGGAGGCTTGCTTGGGTGTGCGCTGGGGCTACTTGCGGATGGAGCTGCGGCGAGAAGTATCGTGAGCGGCGCTCCCGGCGCGCCAGGCGGCAAAAGCGTATTCTTGAAACTTACCGTGGGTTTGGACGTGCTGGCGTGCGGTTTGCTATTCACTTTTATCATGGGCCGACTCGGCGGGTTTTTACCGTCGCTCTCGGCGATGCGAATGAAAATCCTCGATACCTTGCGGTAAGCAAAGATAATATGTCATCGGCTGTTTGCCAATTTCTCATCGCAATTGATTAGCTGTCTAACACGGCATCGACCTGCCGTTGTATCGCATTTCCTGCTACTTCGTCAATGCCAACGCGACCTTCTCGTAATCGGACTTGCAGAGGCGACGCGGTTCGTTGGCCCGATTGGAGCAAATGGATAATCCGATCAACGGTTTGCTCAATGTTGTAGTAGATTTCGTCGGGTTTCTCGCCATACCCGTGCTCTTCTGGAGTCGATACGCCAAAGAGATTCGGCTGCTGCCATTGAACAGTAATTGAGCTGCCCTTTAGCGAGATGTCGAGGAATCCGAATCCGTCTGGGGATGCAGGTTCAGAGACCTCGATCTGAGCAGTTGGGAAAGCCTTGTGGATCAGAACCTCAAGTTGGTTCAGAAGCGTCATAATCACTCACCTTCTTCCCGTTCTTACCAGCTAAATCAAAAAGTATTGGACCCAAATCAACTCCAATCCTCGGTCGAATTTCGATCGCCCCGTTGTCGGCAACAAATGTCACATGAGCAACTTGGCGGTAGCAACGAAGCCCTGGAACTTCCAGTTTTGCAAACCGAAACGATGCCGTCGGTGGGTACATTCGACCATCGGTGCCCGGTTCAGTTGGGTCATAAGGTATGCCGCTGAATTGGTTCTCAATTTCACTCAATGCAGTTTCAAGCAAAGTCATTGCCTCATCATGATTTGATGCTGGTCCGCGCTGACTTAGGCGTTCAAAAAACAGAAGCAATCGTTCTCTTTTGGACAAAGGCACCGTCTGCTCACTTGAGAATTATTGGGCTAGAACTCAGGGATGCCACCGGCGTTAGTTCTTTGCAAATAACTCAACCTACCGTAAAGTATAGTTCAACGATAGGCATAACCTCAAGGTTATTATTTGGCTTTGTGGATAAGCGGGATTTCCAATTCGTTCAAGCCTCAAATTCATAAACTCCCATCATCGATTTCTCCTTCATGGAGGACAATGGCATGTCCGAACTGGTTCGATTTTCTGTGTCCCTGGAAGCGGATTTGCTCGAAAAATTCGACCGGCACTGTGCCGAGGGGCGATTTCCCACCCGCAGTGAAGCAATCCGCCAGTTGCTGCATCAAACGCTCTCGCAGCAAGAATGGGAAACGGATGCCCGCGAGATGACGGCGACGCTGATTCTCGTTTACGATCACCATCGGGCCGGGCTTCCCGAAAAGCTCACCAACCTCCAGCACGACTACGGGGGTCTTGTGGTGGCGACGACACACGTTCACCTCGACCACGATCATTGCATGGAGGTGGTGATCCTGCGCAGGCGCGGAAGCCAGTTGCGAAAATTCGCCTCCGAAGCGCGCGGCTTGAAGGGGGTTCAAAAGGGAGAGTTGGTTCTGGCCGATACCGCGATGCCCCTGGACGACACCGGCCACAGCCACTCGCACGGCAGTGGCCGGCATTCGCACGGACACGGGAAATAACTGGGAACTTGGACCTATGAGATCTCCAAAATCTTATCCATCGTTGCCGAAAGATCCTTGAGTTGCTTCTCGTCACATCGACCGATCTCGGCCGTCGCCCAGCCTTGATAGCCAACCTCAGCCAGTGCCTTGACGATTTCCGGCCAATCTTCATCTCCTTCGCCGACCGCCACCCATTGTTTTTGCTTGCTGTAGCCCTTGAAGTCGAATTTCAACATCCGCTTGCCGAGCTTGCGAATCCAGTCAGCGGATGAAACGCCATACTTGATCATGTTGCTGCAATCGAAGTAGGCCCCCACGAATTTCGACTTGAAGGAGTCGACATATTCGATCAGTTGTTCCGGCTTGGTGATGAAGTTGTTCCACACGACCTCGATGGCGATCTTTACACCCGACTCTTCGGCCAGGGGAATCGCTTTTTTCACCTCGGCCTGCGAGCGTTCCCAGCATTGCTCGTAGGTGACTTCTTTGTTGACCACGCCGGGAACCAACAACATCGTGTCGGCACCGACGGTCTTGGCGGCCTTGATCGCGCCCTTGACAGCTTCCAGTCCTTTGGCGCGAGCTTTTTCATCGGGGCTGGAAAGCTGATAATCTTTGCCCCAGTGCACCGAATCGATGACGCCGTGAATCTTGATTCCTGTGGCTTTCTGCGCCTTGTTGGCATCTTCGAGGTTCAACCCGGAAGGGCTGTCGATTTCAACACCGAGAAAGCCAGCCGTTTTGAGCGCTTCAAACTTCTCCTGAACGGTCTTGCCAGGCCCAATCATGCCATATTTGACAGCCTTTTTGAGCTTCGGCTTCTTGGCATCGGCTGCCCGGAGCGAGCCGCCCGCCAATAAAGCTGTTCCGGCCACGGTACCCTGCAAAAATTGACGGCGATTCATCGAATGGCTCCTTTTTCGAGAACGGTAAAGATGCAAGACGGGCGGCAATCAGCTGTTGATCGGATCGCATCCCATCAGCTGAAAGGGCTTTGGTAAGTTGCTTTGATTGTAGCAATCTGGAAGAGAAAACGTCTTTGAGGGAAGTTAAAGAAAGAAGAATGGTTGGAAGATGTGAAAAAAAAGTCCTGTCGGGAACATTCTCGGCGTCGCCCAGTCACCGAGTCAGTCAACCGACAGGACAATAGTTTTTTAACCGAGAGGTGCGGAGAGGGCAAGTCAAATTCAGGAAAATTATCAAAAATAGTTGGGAGCATACTTCAAAGAGTTTTACCGATTTTAGGTGTAGCAAGAATTCTAAACTGAGGACAATACCCTAATGGTTTGTCTGGCTTCTGTCCTCTGGCGTGCTACTGGGGTGTGGCGTGCTACTGGGGTGTGCGACCAATCCGCGGATCACATAAAAGAACACCGGAGTCAGGAAGATGCCGAACAGCGTCACGCCCATCATGCCGGCAACGACTGCCGTTCCCAGTGTCCGACGCATTTCTGCCCCGGCACCGTGGGCAACCACCAGCGGTATCATGCCGAATATGAACGCGAATGAGGTCATCACGATGGGCCGGAGCCGAACGACCGAAGCCTCAACGGCGGCATCGCGCAGAGACTTGCCTTCCGACTGACGATCGCGCGCGAATTCCACAATGAGGATCGCGTTTTTACATGCCAGCCCCGCAAGTACAACGAAGCCGACCTGCACGAAGATGTTGATGTCCATGCGCGCCATGGCGATGCCGCCCAGGCGCTCAATAAACACATCGGCACGACCAGGATGACCGACATCGGCAATGACCAGCTTTCGTACAAGCCCGCCAGTACGAAGAATACCAGCACCGTACCCAGTACAAACGCGCTGAATGGATTCTGTTGCAGATCTCGAAACTCCTTGATCTTGGCCGATTCGGCCTGGAGATAACTCAACTCCGTCCATTCGAACTCCATCGATCTCGGTAGGGTTGCCTTGGCCTGCGCTTCCATCATCGCCATGACGTCGCCGGTACTCACGCCAGGCAGAGACGCTCCATAAATCGCCGCTGCCGGGTGCATGTTGTAGCGCGTAATAGTTACCGGGCCAACAGTATCCTCCACGTTCATAATCGAGCCGAGTGGAACCATCGAGCCGTCGGCGGCGCGGACTTTGAATTGTCTCATCGTCTCGGCATCGACACGGAACGACGCATCGGCCTCGACATTGACCTGCCAGGTTCGGCCGAATCGATTGAAATCGTTGACGTAATAACCGCCCATATAAATCTGGAGCGTGGCGAAGACATCGCCGAGAGGGACGTTAAACGTCTTGACCTTGTCACGGTCCACGTCCACGAAGAGTTGCGGCGTGTTCGCTCGAAAACTGCTGAAGACGCCCACCAGTCCCGGCATCTTATTTGCCTTGGCCGCAAGTGCGGCAGCCTGCCCATCCAGATTGGTGTAATTGACGTCGCCCTGACCTTCCACCATCATCTTGAAGCCGCCTGCGTTGCCCAGTCCGGGTACCGACGGCCTGCCGAAGACGTTGATGCGCGCCTCGGGAATTTCCTGCTGGAACTTCTTTCGCAATTCATTGGCAATCGCCTCCGCTCCAAGCTTTGGATCGTGGCGCTGAGGAAACGGCTTAAGAACGATGAACATCGATCCGAAGTTGGAACTGTTGGCATTCAGAACGAAAGACGTCCCTGGAATTCCCAGCGTATGGTCGACTCCCGGTATGGGGGGAATTCCAGCCTGCCTATCCCCCAGCAGTATTTTTTCTATCTTGGCATTGACTGCCTCGGTTCGCTCCAGCGACGCCGAATCGGGAAGCTGGATATTCACGACCAGCACCCCTTGATCCTGACTGGGAATGAAACCCAGCGGGATGCGCGTGAAGGTAAAACCCGTCAAACCTAAAAGCCCAACGTAAACGATCAGCACGATCAGGCTGAGCCGAAGCCCCCAGCTAACCGTTGTTCCGTAAGCTTGGGTAACGCGATCGAACATACGGTTAAAGGCCACGAACACTTTGCTCAAAGCCCAGTTCACTTGCTTGATTACGATCTTGCTGGCCTTCTTGCCGACCGTGCCGCCAAGAATGGCTCCCGGGAGAAACAAAAGCGCATACATGGCGTAGATTTTGAGAGTCGTGCCCAGGCTCTCGGGCTCGACATCCCCCTCTTCACTGGCTTCGGGGAGCCCCAGTTGTGGGCCCACGATCGATTTTAGCGCCCATTTCGAGAGGATGCCGCCCAGAATGGCAAAGCTCCACCAGGGCAGCGCCTCCTTGCCTTGATCGCCGTGTTGCCCGGGCTTACGGCCCGCGAAGATCGAGGCCGCTCGTGCAGGGGTCATCGTCATGGCGTTGATGGCTGAGATAATCATCGCCGCCGAGATGGTCAAAGCGAATTGTCGGAAGAACTGGCCGGTGATGCCGGTGAGGAAGGCACTGGGCAGCAAGACGGAACTGAGCACCAGCGTGATAGCGAGAATCGGCCCAGTGATTTCGCTCATCGCCTTGATGGTGGCTTCACGCACGGGCAAGCCCTGGTCGAGCCAGCGTTCGATGTTTTCCAGAACCACGATGGCGTCATCGACGACGATGCCGATCGCCAGTACCAGGCCGAACAGGGTCAGGTTGTTGAGAGAGAATCCCATCAACTTCATAATGAAAAAAGTGCCGACCAGCGAAACGGTCACATCGATCATCGGCAACAGCAACGATTTCCAGTCTTGCAGGAAGAGCAAAACCACGATGGCAACAAGAATCATCGCGTCTTGCAATGTTTTTATCACTTCGTCAACCGACTCGATGATGAAGGGGGTCGTGTCGTAGTTGATCGCCTGGTGCAGACCTTTGGGAAACTTTGTGGACAGTTCCCGCATCTTCGATTTGATCCGTTTGGCGACATCCAGAGCATTGGACCCCGGCAATTGAAAAATAGCAAGTCCTGCGGAGGGTTTGCCGTCGCGCGTGGTGGAAACGCTTTCGCTTCTGGCCCGCAGTTCCGTTCGACCCACATCCTTGATGTAGGTTATTTGACCGTTCGTTCCGGTCTTGACGACAATTTTGGCGAACTGTTCTGCATCGACCAGTCTTCCCAAGGCGCTGAGGGTGTACTGGAAGTCTTGGCCTTTGGGGATGGGAGGCTGGCCAACGGAGCCGGCAGCGACTTGCACGTTTTGTTCTTTCAGAGCATTCACCACATCGCTGGCGGTCAGGCTTAACGCTGCCATTTTGTCGGGATCGAGCCAGATTCGCATGCTGTAGTCTTGCTGGCCCAGGATAAGGACGTCGCCGACACCCTCCAGTCGGGCGATCTCATCCAATAGATAGTTGGTCGCGTAATTGCTCATGTAGAGCTGATCGTAAATCTGCTTCCCGTCCGGACCATCATCAGAATAGAGGTTGATGGCCAGCAGAATATCGGGGGAACGCTTCTTGACGGTGACGCCAATGGCTTTGACGATGTCGGGCAAAATCGGTTGAGCGATGGCGACGCGATTTTGCACGAGTACCTGGGCCATATTGACGTCGGTACCGAGTTTGAAGGTAACATCGAGGGTGTAGGAGCCGTCGTTGCTGCTTTGCGACGACATGTACATCATTTCTTCGACGCCGTTGACTTGTTGTTCGATCGGCGCGGCGACGGTGTCGGCGACGACCTTGGCATTGGCTCCCGGATAACTGGTGGTGACGCGGACGGTTGGAGGAGTGATATTGGGATACTGTGCAATGGGGAGAAGGCCAGCGGTAATCGCGCCCATCAGCACGATAACGATCGAGATGACCCAGGCAAGAATAGGACGGTCGATGAAGAACCGGGCGAGCATGTCGGTGTCTCACTTTCGTATTTCGCCGCTGTAGCCGCGTTCGCGCAGAACGCGGGCAACCTCCCGCGGGCAATCACCCGAATGTTGACCCTTCAGCCCCCCGCGTTCTGCGCGAACGTGGCTACCCCGCTGTTCTCACGCTGGAGGAACGCGGAAATCTCTTCAAAGTGATCAGTGGTCAGTGGTCAGTAAATGCAAATTGCCTGAAAATTCTTGTCTTTGCTTTTACTGACCACTAATCACCGACCGCTCTTTGCTTTGCATTTACTGACCACTGACCACTGATCACTGACCACTCTTCGCTATTTCTTCGACTCTTTCACAGGAGCAGCAGCTTTACTGACGGGCATTTCCACTTCTTTTGGCTCAACCTCAGCGTCGGGTCGAATCTGTTGGAGTCCCACGACGACCACGCGATCTTTCGCGGTCAAGCCGGATTTGACCACTCGCAAGCCGTCGTGAAGTAACCCCAATTCGACCCGCCGAACTTCGACCACGTTTTTCTCGTTGACGACGTAAACGATCTTCTGCCCCTGATCGGAATCGATCGCACGATCCGAAATGAGCACCGCATCGTAAGACTCGCCGATGAACACGCGGGCGCGAACAAACAGTCCGGGAACCAGCGTTTCGTCCTTGTTTTCGAAGACGGCGCGAATCAACATTGTGCCTGAGTTGGTATCGACCTGGTTATCGACTAAATTGATTCGTCCTTTATGGTGGAAGCCTGTTTCATTCGCCAGACTGATATATACCGGTATATTACTGTTAGGGTCGCGTGCCGACTTCACCTTGCCCTCCCGGATCAACTCGCGGACTTGAAGGACCTTGCGTTCGTCAACATTGATCTCGGCATACATCGGGTCCACGGAGACGATTGTCGTCAAAACGGTGCCTCCGTTCTGGTCTCCCGATTGAACCATATTGCCCAAGGTGATCCCGTATTTGCTGGTTCGACCACCGTATCTTGCCTTGACTTTGGTATATCCCAGGTTCAATTCCGCGGTCTCCAGATTGGCCTTGGAAACCAGGATGTTGGCCAGCGCCACCTTGAGATCGCCCTTGTTGTTGTCCAGGTCTTCCTTGGAAACAGCACCGGTTCGGACCAGAACTTCCGTTCGTTTGAAGACAGCGTCGGCCTTGAATGCCAGAGCTTCCTTACTCTCCAAATCGGCTTTCGCCTGATCGACTAAAGCTTTATAGGGACGCGGATCGATTTCAAAAAGCACCTGGCCTTCTTCGACCATTGCACCTTCTGTGAAGTTGACCTTGTTCAAGTATCCCCAAACGCGGGCGCGGACTTGAACGGACTGAACGGCTTTCGTTCGTCCGGTGAAGTCGGAGTAGTCCGTGACCCTCTTGATGACGGGATAACTCAACGAGACTTTAGCCGGCGGCAGGGTCGGCATGGGAGGAGTGCGCGTACAGCCGGCGATCGCGATAATGAGACAAAAAAACAACGCGCATCGGGCGAGAACAGTTGCTGGACAATGCATACGAGCCTCTTCCTTCACCAACGCCATCAAGAATGTATTTCTGAAGTTACCCGGAAATCTTATGAATCCGGAAGCCGTAGCGGGACAAGGAATCCAAGAAAACGATCGGACGTTATCGCTTGACGGTTCCGACGATTCGATCCCATCGCAAACTGTTGTCGCCTCCGTCCTTGCCAGTTAGCGATCGCAACACATCGAGGATTGCCTCACGCTGAGGATACGATCCGCTCTTCGGTTTTGCGCTCGCTGCGATTTCCTTTTCCGTTGCAGGGCGCAGACGGGTGATGAAATCGTATCTCTGCGGCCCCGACCAGCACGTATCCACGACGCGACAGGACATGTTCACCAAGAAATCCTGACGCAAATAGGTGGTATCCAATCGGACGAGATTATTGCCTGAAAAATAGTATTCCACGCTCGGGAATGTGGGTAGTAGTCTTGAGCTCGGTGGGACTACAAAGACAAAATCCGGCGTGTCTCGATTCTCTTCGGCAGCGGCATGGCAAATGACGCAGGAAAGATTGTGATTGAGGCGAACCAGTTCAGGCACCACGGGCACGTTTCCTTGTTCTCGTGAAACAAAGGGGCGAGACGGTTCGGGGGCATCGATCATCGCTACCAGATCTTTGAGGGCATCCATATCCCGCAGCGTCTTCAAAGCCTCTGCAGCATTTTGGGCCGCAGGCGGCCAAATATGCCGAAACCCGGCCACCAGAACGGGGCGGGATTCGCCGGCTGATCGTGACCGCAGGTGTTTGAGAGCTCGGGCGCGGATTCGCTCATCCACGTCGAAGACCGCGCGTTTCGCCAGGGCCTGTGTCGATTCCTTACCTTCGATCTTTTGCAGCAGTTCGACCAGCATCATCCGATAGACGGCCCCTTCACCTTCGAGTATTTGCACCAGCAGCCGGGTCGCCTCGGGTTTCTTCCATTCTTTCTCCAATTTCAGGAATTCCGAGAAGAACTTCCCGTAGCGTTGTTGGACTCCCGGCATTTCATCCGACTTTGAGTCTGCCCGAACGAGAGCAGTGCGGACCTTTTTGGACATCGTGGCCAATTTTTCCGCATCGGCGCGGGCGATTTGGCAATCACGTCCTTTTCGCCAGGGCATACCGATGAAAGTTGGATGCCCGAAAACAAGTTCCTGGATCACCTCCTCAAAGCTCTCGTTTGCACGCTTTCGATTCTTGAACCGATCTTCCCATTCCTTTTCGATCCGGAGTTCGGGGACACGCCTGAGCAACTGGATGACAGAATTCGCGCTGGGAGAATTCTTGATCCAGTTGGGATCGAGTTCGTCGCCATCGGATGCAAGACGTTTTGGGAAAAAGTCATCGGTCCATTCGTGATGCTCGCGCGGGTACGGCAACCGTTGTGGAAGTTCCTTTCGCGCGGAACTTACCTTCGACGGTTCAGGCTCTGCCGCGTGCACTGCTCGCTGAGCGGCGACGGCAAAGGTGAAACTGATGAGACCGAAGAAAGTGAAAAGCAAGGATCGCATGGCCTGTCCTTTAGGGGCGACGATTCCCAATAGCCTGGGACGCAGGACGTCCCCAATCTTTCGGACCCGGGCTTCTTATCGCTTCATGCTCTTTACCATTTGCTCCCAGTCAGCGCTACTATCTCCGCCATCCTTCCCGGTCAAATACCGTAAGACATCAAGAACCATCTCGCGCTGCGGATACGAGGCCTTCGGCTGCAACATCGCTGCGGCTTCTTGCATCGAGGCCGGACGCAAACGGGTGATGAAATCGTACCGTTGCGGCTCACACCACTTCGGGTTCGGGTCTTGACAGGGCATCTTTACGGAGAAGTCCTGACGCAGATAGGTTGTATCCAGCCTGACCAAGGAGTCGCCTTCTCGATAATATTCCATGCTCGGGAACGGCGGGAGCGGCCCATTTTTTGATGGGGTTTGAAAGACAAACGCGTTCCTGATCGCGTTTAACTTTCCGCCCCGATCGTCAAATCCTGCGTGGCAAATAACGCAGGAACGATTGTGATTGAAGCGAACGAGTTCGCGCACGACTGGTTTGTTTCCCGTTTCGAGCGAAATAAAGGCACCAGACGGGTCCGGCTCGTCGACCATTCCAACCAGCCCTGCCAGCGCATCCGTGTCTCGAAGTGTTTTCAGCGCGGCCGCTGCATTACGGCTCGCCGGTTGCCAGAGATGGCGGAATCCGGCGAGGATGGCGGGGCGTGATTCTTCAAGTGGCCGCGATCGCAAGTGTTCAACAGCTCGCGCGCGGACTCGTTCGTCCACATCAAAGACGGCTCGTTTCGCCAAAGCTTGAGTGGATTCTTTTCCCTCAACTTTGTGCAGCAGTTCAACCAGCATCATTCGATAGATCGCATCTTCCGCTTCCAGAATTTGCACGAGCAGCCGAATTCCCTGGGGATCCTTCCATTGTTTCTCAGATTTCTGAAGTTCCACAAAGAATTGCTTGAAGCACTTTTCATCCTCCTGAAACCGTCTTGAAGTTTTGTTTGCTGTTATCAACGCCCTGCGAAGACTTCTTGCCTGGTCTCCCAACGCTTTCGCTGCAGCGGTTTCAAGCTGGCAGTCAGGCCCTTGCCGCCAGGGCATTCCGACGAAAGCTGGGTGAGTCGTGAGGGCGGGTGCCACCAGTTGAAGGTTCTGCAATTCAATGGGCCGATTCCGAATGTCTGCCAGCGCCTCCGTATTGAAGTCTATCCGGATTTCCGGTACTTCATTAAGCCCCTGGACGAAGAAATCAGCAGTCGGAGAATTCTTCATCCAGTTCCAATCCAGCGCCGTCACGCTCAAACCACGTTTCGGAAAGAATACATCGGTCCATTCGCGTTGCTCGCGCGGAAAGGGCAACTCTTCCGGAGGAGCCTTTGTCACCGTCTTTGAGTCCGAGGGAACAGGATCGGACACGCACTTCATTTGCAATGAGATCCCCTGCACCTGACCAGAGGCTGGAACTGAATCGAGCGCCACAAGTTGTGACGAGGAATCTACCGGTTCTTGAATTGGCGCAACGGCGATCGGCGAAGGATTCTGTTCGGTGCGCTGAGCGATGAGCACCACGATTCCTGCACCAATGACCACGATCGATGTGAGCAGCAATGAGCGCATGGCGTTTCCTTTGCAAAGGGATTGTTGATTTGACAAACCTCTTCCTACTTGAACACAAAGACGCCCGAAAACGCAGTCAATTTGCGAGATTTTGTAGCATGGCGATCACCGCCTCGTTTGTTTGGTGATTAAAGCGTTGATCCACAAAACCAAGTTTTGTAGCAATTTGTAGCGTCTGCACCGATGCTCGGGCCCTCATCTGAAAGTAACTTCGCCAGAATATCAAATCAATAATCGTTGGATTGAGGCGAAGTTTCTTGGAAGCACGGCGTTCGGGATGTCGTTCGTTCAATTTTACGATCATCGATGTACAAACCGATTTTTTGTAGCAATTTGTAGCATGGCGATCACCGCCTCGTTTGTTTGGTTATTCAAGCGTTGATCCGCAAACCAAAATTTTGTAGCAATTTGTAACACGGCGTTCGGGATGTCGTTCATTCGATTTTGCGATCATTTGTGTACAAACCGATTTTTGTAGCAATTTGTAGCATGGCGATCACCGCCTCGTTTGTTTGGTTATTAAAGCGTTGATCCCCAGCCCAAATTGTGTAGCAATGTGTAGCAACCATCCGACCGATGTATCATTTGTTCTGCACATTCAAAAGAGCATATTGTAATGAACGCAAATTCACTTTTCACACATCCATCTATTATAACGTACATTCATTGATAACAAGCGCCGGTTGAATCGAGGTGACAAAAAATACTACTCACTTCGCCTTCAACACCTCTTCGATGTACTTGTCGACTACTTCCGGTTTTTCAAAAGAGAAGGTTTTCACCAGTTTGCCGCTGCGATCGAAGACGTGCAGAATCGGCGGAGCAGTGTGCGCAATCTTTTTCTCCCATTTCTCTTTGTTCTCATCGGTGTCTTCGAGCAGGAAGTTCTGAAAGGTTGCGCTGTTCTTTTTCAAAAACGCCAGTGCATTGCTCTTCTTATCGAGTTCATCCACGCTCAGGCTGATGACAACAAGCCCATCCTTGCCATGTGTCTTCGACAACTCGACGATGTGCGGGAACTTCTTCTTGCAGGGCAGACAAAAGTCGGCCCAGACATCCACGAGGACCACTTTTCCCTTGTGAGCGGCGATCGCTTTCTCCAGTTGAACGAAGTTGACGTTTTCGAGTTCGATCTTGGCATCTTTCGGAGCTTGTGCTCGCGAGCTTGTCGTGGCAATCATGAGGGCGCTGATTCCGACCATGAATCGATAAACGGCGGTCATGGGTTCATTTCCTTTTCTTTGGGTGTCCTGTTTCAGATTCAAACATACCAAATTTGCTCATGATTTCAGCATAGACCTCGGAACTGTGCTACGCTTTTGGCAATTTCCCGAATCAAATCTCCCTTTCTTTCCGTCCGCTTACTCCCAAGATGGTGACACCATGCCGCGGACCTATTGCTTTCAGTATGAATTCAGCGCGGAAATTGCTGCAAGTGCCGCGGCCGTCTTTATTCAGAAGCCGAAGCATAAACTGGATGCCAAATTCTGGAAAGGGTTTGCAAGCCTGGTTGGGCTCACAGCCCTCGGCGGTCTTGGTGTACTTCTCAGCATGACTCTGGAAGTGGACGCGCCGGTTCTGGTGGCACCTCTTATTTTCCTGGGGGTCTTTGGCAGTTTGCTTGTCATTGTGCTATCGCTTCATCTTTTCGCATGGGCCATGGGCGGCGTCTATCCGCTGATTCGCTGGAAAGGCGCAGCCGATTGATGATGAAACAATTCCGCGATCTCGATGACCGCACTGTTCGCTGGGTATTCACCGACGAGAAATTTGAGGTCCACATGGTGAACCACGACCGCGAAGTTACTTGGGATCGGCTCCAGCAACTTCGTATTTATCGAGAGTTCTGGATGCTGGTATTGAAAGGCGGCCCTAATCTCCTTCTGCCGGAGGTCCATCTCAGCCCCGACCTCAAGAATTTGATCCGCCGAAAGGCGATAGAGGTAGAAGCCAAGATTTTGGAAATCGCTTGAACATCTCGAGCGGTCGAACCAGACTTCCTCGGACTGGCCCATAAACCCTTCTCCGGTGATCCTAATCGTAATCATAATCGGATTATGATTATGATTACGATTAGGATTAGGATTGCCGGCCTCTATAGACATGGCCCGCGAAGCGGGGCCGCTCATCAGCCTACGAGACGCCTATCCCACGTAAGCGCCCATCTTCTCGACCGATGCTCCCCTATTCAGCCGATGTCGAAGATGCTACCATAAACCCGACGGAGCGGGGATAGGTTCGATTCATTCTACACTGTGGAAACATGCCTGCGACTAGCCATATTCGCAACTTTTCGATCATTGCCCACATCGATCACGGCAAGAGCACCCTGGCGGATCAGTTCCTTCTGCAAACCGGGACGATCACCAGGCGGGATTATCCGGTGACAGTTGCTCGACGGCATGGACCTCGAACGCGAACGGGGCATCACCATTCAGATGCACCCCGTTACTATTTATCACAACTACAACGGCGAACAATACGAACTGAACCTGATCGACACGCCCGGCCACGTCGATTTCAGCTACGAAGTCTCCCGCAGCCTCGCCGCCTGCGAAGGTGCCATTCTTCTCGTCGATGCCTTTCAGGGCGTGCAGGCCCAGACCGTTGCCAATGCCTACCTGGCGATGGAAGGCAATCTCACCATCGTTCCGGTGCTGAACAAGATCGATATGCCGACCGCTCGTCCCGAAGCGGTGATCGCCGAAATGGAAACAGCGGTCGGGGTCACTGGTACCGACGTGCTCAAGGTCAGCGCCAAGAGCGGGCTGGGCGTCGGCGATTTGCTCAACGCCATCGTCGAGCGCGTGCCCTGTCCGCCCGGCCCCGTGGATGCTCCTTTAAAGGCTCTGATTTTCAATAGTCATTTCGACAGCTTCAAGGGGGTCGTGGTTTATTTGCGCCTCATGGAAGGGACGATCCGCGTCGGCCAAAAAATCAAACTGATGCGCGGCAACACGCCAGCACATTGTCTCGGAAGTCGGCCAGTTTCGACCGGGAATGACATCTTGTCAAACTCTGACCGCAGGCCAGGTCGGCTACATCATGGCCCAGCTCAAGGATATTTCCGATGTCCATGTCGGCGATACCGTAACCGATGCCGAAACCCCGACGACCACCGCGCTTGCCGGGTACAAAGAACCCAAGCCGATGGTCTATAGCGGCCTGTATCCCATCAACAACAACGAATTTGAACCGCTTCGGCAGGCCCTTTCCCGGCTCAAACTCAACGACTCCAGCTTTACGTTTACTCCGGAAAATAGCGATGGACTGGGCTTCGGTTTCCGTTGCGGGTTCCTGGGGATGTTGCATCGTGAAATCATCGGCCAGCGACTCGAACGAGACTGCGAGATCGAATTGGTTCACACCGCGCCGAACGTCACCTACGAGATTTTGTCGCGTACCGGCGAAACGATCACGGTCAACAGCCCGCAGGATGTGCCCGATCTGGGACAGGTCGAGGAATTTCGGGAGCCGATCGTCAAAATCAACTTCTTGCTGCCGGCCACAAATGTCGGCGACATCATGCAAATGTGTGCCGATCGGCGCGGCATGTTCATTCGGACGGAATACCTGAGTCCAACGCGCGTTTTTCTCGGTTTTGAATTACCCCTGGCGGATGTGATTTATGACCTTTACGACAAACTCAAATCGATCACTCACGGCTACGGTACGATGGATTACGAATTGATCGGCTTTCGCGCAGCGGATTTGGTGCGACTCGATGTCCTCGTGCATCACAAGCGCGTCGATGCACTCTCGATCATCGTTCACCGCCAGGATGCCGAACGGCGCGGCCGGAAACTGATCAAGAAACTCCGCGAGGAGATCGACCGGCACATGTTTGAGATCGCGCTGCAAGCCGCAGTCGGTACGCGCGGTCATCGCCCGTGAAACCATCACGGCGATGCGCAAGAACGTCACCGCCAAATGCTACGGCGGCGACATCACCCGCAAACGCAAGTTGCTGGGCGAAACAGGCGGCAGGCAAGAAACGCATGAAGCAGGTGGGGCAGGTCGAGATTCCGCAGGAAGCCTTCCTGGCGGTACTCGAATCGGATGATTAATTATTGAGTGTTCAGTGTTCAGTTTTCAGTGTTCAGTCAAATCCATTAGGTGCAAGTGGAGTAAGCGGTGTCTTAACTGAACACTGAAAACTGAACACTGAACACTATGTTGTTGAGAGAACCCGTGGAACGAGCCGACTTACCTATCCCGATCGCTGAGGAGCCGGCCGATCCCGTCGTTCCTGTTGCCGTTGCCGAGCCGATAGCCGATAGCCCGGCCGAGCCGATTCCTGTTGCCGTTGCGGAATTGCCCGAAGGAAACGCACCGGCCCCGACGATCGATCACCCATTGCCTCCCGCCGATGAACCCCCGCCGGAAGAGAAGTATACGACAAGCATGGTCGCGACTTCCGGCAGCAGACAGAAGGTGGAATTTGCCATTATTTTCCTCGGTGCGATCCTGTTCCTTCGGGCCATGGCGGTCGAGCCGTTCGGAGTTCCGACGGGGAGCATGGCTCCGACACTGACCGGCAATCATCGATGTGTCTATTGTCCGCGCTGCGGTTACCCGATACGGGTGGGCGATCCGGCAACGACACAATCGCGCAGCTCGACGATAACTTGCCCCAACTGCGGCAAAACCGGGATTGAGCTTGACGAGGCCCCGGAAATCCCCGGCGACAGGCTGCTTGTCGACAAGAATGTATTCAGTATGCGCAGTCCGCGCCGCTGGGAAGCGGCAGTGTTTCGCTGCCCCTCCGACTTGACAAAACCTTACGTGAAGAGAGTTCTCGGTTTGCCCGGAGAATCGATCCAGGTACTTGACGGCGATATTTACATCAACGGCAAGATCGCCCGCAAGAGTTTCAAGGATGTGCGCGAAGTGCGCATTCCGGTCTTCGACATGAACTTTCCGCCCAAGCCGCTGGGCTGGCAACATTGCTGGTTGCCGGAGCCTAAGCCTCTCATCCAGGATCCTGCGCCACGTGAGGCCCTGGTTGCTGGTCGATGGCGAAGAACTTCAGGTCAACGGCTCCATTTTGGCCGATCAAACCGGCTGGGCAACCTATCGGCACTGTCGATTCCATGAAAAATCGGGGAGGATCGCGAGGCGGTGATCCGCGATGGGTTCGCCTACAATGGTCAACAGAGCGAAGAACAGACGGTTCCCGTTCACGATTTTTCGATCGAATTCGAGGTCGAGATCCAGTCCGGTACCGGCTCCTTATCGTGTCGAGCCTGGGATGGACAGGACCAGGTGGTTGCTGGCTATCCGGTTGGCAGTTCCACGGAAGAGGCGACCTTACGACTGGAAGGTTTGGGTAAGGTTCGGAGTGTGGCCCGAAAGCCGTTGCAGGCAGGTAAGAAATACCATATTGAAATGAGCTTCTGCGATCGCCGGGTGCTGTTTGCCGTGGATGGCAATGATGTTTTTGCAGCGTACGATTTGCCATCAGCGCTCGCACGGGCAGAAGTGATGTCCCCCTTCGCGCTGGGGTTTCAAGGTATTTCCGCGGTGGTGCGCAATCTGCGCATTTACCGGGACATTCACTATCGTTCCTCCGGGCGCAACGCCGTGGATGAACCCTATCAGCTGCGTGCGGATGAATATTTCATGATGGGCGATAACAGTTCCAACTCCTTCGATAGTCGAGACTGGCCGATCCCCGGCGTGCCCGAAGGAAATTTCATGGCGAAGCCTTTTCTGCTGCATCAGCCGAGCCGGGATCCTGGAAATTCGGTCAACCGTATCCGACGCTGGGTGAAATCGATCGATTGGAGTCGAATAAGATGGCTCCGCTGACGAAGAAGAGTATACACGACCGTTGTCGTTGGCATCGGATGCCGAATAGCGCCCATCGTTTGCCGCTCCGCGGCGAACGTCTTTTGTCTTGCCGCTCCGCGGCGTAACCGTCCTCGCTCGGCGGACTCCGATAACGCATAGGGTTCTGTTCGTGGTAGCGCAAAGCCGCGGAGCGGCAAGAGAGGACGTTCGCCGCGCAGCGGCAAACGATGAAGACACGACCGTTGTCGTTGGCATCGGATGCCGAATAACGCCCATCGTTTGCCGCTCCGCGGCGAACGTCTTTTGTCTTGCCGCTCCGCGGCGTAACCGTCCTCGCTCGGCGGATTCCGATAACCCATAAGGGTTCTGTTCGTGGTAGCGCAAAGCCGCCGAGCGGCAACAGAAGACGTTCGCCGCGGAGCGGCAAACGATGAAGTCACGACCGTTGTCGTTGGCATCGGACGCCGAAAAGGGAAATGCGGCTTTATTTGTTTTTTCATCGAGAAATGAACAATGGCTCAAGATACTCCTTCCGCTCCATTACCGACAGCGATCCCGCCGGCCGGCGTCAATGGGCCGCCTGCCGCTGCTCCCGGCAAGGCACGTACACCCAAAAAGAAGTCCGAGCAGCCCGATTCACCTCACGATACCAAGCGCGAAATTGCTGAAACGGTTGTCTTCGTCGTCATTCTGGTGCTCTTGCTAAAACTGTTCGTGGCCGAAGCGTTCGTTATTCCCACCGGATCGATGGCCACAACCCTCTGGGGAAACCAGTATGATTGCACCTGCCGGGAATGCGGATACAAGTTTCCGGTGGGGGCGCTGGCGATACCGATTCCAAGAAAGAACGTAACGATCGGATCAACAAAACCTGGTACATCTGCGAAAATTGCGGTTATCAATACACGGGTTTGGAAATGCCCAAGGAATTTTCCGATTGGTCCAGCGGCGATCGAGTTCTCGTTTCCAAGATATGAGTATCACTTGCGCAGCCCGCCGGTTTGAAGTACCCGTCTTCAAGTATCCCGAGGAACCGTTCTCCCGAAAACAACAAGCGGCGATGAACTACATCAAACGGCTCGCCGGCCTGGAAAATGAAACGATCGGCATTTTCTCGGGAGATTTGTATCGCACAACCGCCTTGACCTATCCCGATCGGCCTCGACCCATGAATGAGGACGGCACGCTCAACGAACTCGACTTGTGGCGTTACGAATGGATGTATCCATCCGATCGGGAGGCGATCGCTGCCTTCAAGCGAGGCGAGTTCGAGTTGATTCGCAAGGAGCCTCCCCAGGTTCTGGCCGAACGGCGCATGGTTTTTGATCTGAATCATCAGCGCAAATCGGTGGAAGGAATCGCCAGAAAACGCTGGCATCCAACGGAGAAAGACGGAGCCGGCTGGGAGATGGACGATGCCGGATTCCATCATGGCGGCGAGGCATTAGGCTGGGTTACGTATCAGCATATCAACCCCGAGAATGATAAGGTCTACTACATCACGGACTATCTCGGTTACAATGTTAATCCGGAGGATGGCGCTGCGGAAAGCAACTCCCCATTCCGGGTTTGTGCCAACGGAAGCAAGGGCGGGCCCGAAGTGGTTTGCCAACCGCCGAACTGGGTTTCGGATCTGATTGTCGAGTGCGATGCCGAAATTCCTTCTGCCGATGTCGAGGTCGTGCTCGAATTGGCCAAAGGACCGGATCGATACCAGGCCAGTTTCAAGAGCGGCCAGTGCCATTTGTATCGGGTTTCAACAAAAGACGAACGGGTTGAACTCGGAAGCCGGCCCACGAGGATGACGAAACGAGGGAAGTATCATCTCCGATTGGCCAACGTCGATTGTCGACTAACCGTCTGGATCGACGGTAGAGTTCTGCCCTTTTCAAGGGAGGAAACGGACTATCCCCCGCCTCCCGCAAGCCGTAAATTCGAGCCGACCAACAACGATTACGATCGTCCTGCTCAGATCGGTTCGCGCGGCGAGGTGCGTTGCACCAATGTCAAGTTGTGGCGCGACATCTTCTATTCTTGCACCGATCGGGCATCACCCCCGGAAGAGAAGCACCCGCTGTTGCCCGAACCTCACCTGATGCCCAGATGTTCCGATGAATATGTGCAAACCTTTTACGTTCAGCCCGGCCACTATCTACGCGCTGGGCGACAACAGCAATTCCAGCGCCGATAGCCGTTCCTGGGGGCTGGTGCCAAAACGGCTGATGTTGGGGCGAGCAATCATGGTTTACTATCCGCTCGGTCGCCTGGGAGTGATTGAATGAGCAACTCGGCACCTGTAAGCGGCGAGGTCGCCATTCGCGTGCGTTATGCGGAAACCGATCAAATGGGCTTCCTCCATCACGCAAACTATCTGATCTACTTCGAGCAGGCGCACCGAGTTGTTGCGCGATCAGGGCCTGACTTACAAGAATCTCGAGGAGCAAGGGTTTTTGCTGGTGTTGACGAAAATAGAAGTACGCTATCGCCAACCCGCCCGATATGATGATCTTCTTACGATCCGGACTACTGTTACCCGCATGACGCTGGTACGGATCGAACATAAATACGAAGTTTTTCGCGACGGTCAATTGCTGGCGGAGGGAGCAACGACATTGGCCTGTATCGGACGGGATGGGAAGATACAGCCAATGCCCGATTGGTTCCTGCAACGGCGAGGTAAGCCAAAAGAATAGTGTTCAGTTTTCGGTGTTCAGTTAAGAACAGTGGAGGCAAGCCCAATGAAGCCGCGAAGCCTGCGTTGGTTTGGCGCAATCCTGTTGGGCAGTGTTCTGGGCTGCGGTGCTCCTCAATCGTCCAGCACAACTTCCAATCAGCCCGCCCCGAAAACCAGTGCTGTCCCTTCCGATAACGAACCGGCGAAGACGCAAACTCCCAAAAAACCGAAGCTTACAATGGATCAGCCGGAAATTATTGAACCATAATAGCAGTGGATAGTGGTCAGTGGTCAGAAAATGCACAGCTATAGCGTATTCAGTATTTACTGACCACTATCAACTGACCACTGACCACTATTCGGTGACCACTGACCACTGAACACTGAACAAGGATCTTCCCTGTGCGGCGAACTTTGATTCAAAACGTCTTGCCGACTGTCTTTTGCACGATCCCGTTAGCATTGGCAATGCTGGTGGCGGCAGCGATACCCAGCGATGCGCAGATGGATTACCTTAGGCGCGTGAGTACCTCGGCGATCGACTGGCTGATTCTGGGGCTTGGCACGATCCTGTTCATCTCCCAGACCATGCTCACCTGGCGCGCCATGCAATGGCGCGGCGATGACTTCGATGAACGCCCCGATCGCTGGCTGACGCACCTGGCCACGGCGGCGGAGTGGTTTCCTCTCTTGGGATTGATCGGCACCGTCGCGGCGATCCTGCAAACATTCAGTTCCATCACGCCCGACGTAAAACCTCCGGAGATCATCAAGAAATACGCACCGGCGATTACTGCGACGGGAAGCGGTTTGTTCATGGCCCTCATCAACATCCTGCCGACGTGGACGGTGCTGCTGGGACGCGACTTGATCCGCGCTCTGGCAGGTGGGCCGACTCCGCCCAACCGGAGTCCGATGCCATGATCGAACGGCCCAAGAAGAGCGTCACGAGATTCTTCGTGCCGCTCATCGACGTATTGATATTGTTGTTCTGCATATTCCTGCTGATGCCGTTTTTCGGTCAGCCTGATGCCTCGGACAATTCCGACGCATCGAAGGCAGCGCTGGATAAAGCGGAAACGGAGCCGTTGCCGCAGGACGTTCAAACCTTGCAGCGCGACCTTCGCCAGGCGCGCCGGGCTTTGAAGGATCTGGAAGCGTTTCGATCGCACGTCGCCGATCGAGTGAATCTACTGGTCGTTTACATTGACGCTAACGACGGAAAACTATTTTACTATCGAGACAAAGAACGCGTCGCCATTCCCGATCAACGAACCGCCGAAGACGTGATCGATCGTCACAAGCGATTATCGGGAACCAAGCTACCAGTATTCTTGATCCTTCAGCCTCCACCGGGTGGACCAGGGTTTCCGACATACCCGCAACGCGAAGAATATAAGAGTTGGTTCAAAGGAGTACAATTCAGCATCAACTAGCCTTCCCACACTTATTTGAGGAGAAGCGCCGTGCCTGGGTTCAATATGTTATTGCTCGCGGAAGGTACCATGACGCGGATCGAACAAGAATTTGTCCGCTGGCTCTCGGTTGCGGGCGGCTTCTTCGTTGGGTTTGTCGTTACGCACATCGTAGCCCGGCTCTTGTGCAGTTTTGTTTTCAAAACCCAGGCATCGTCCAAACTGATGCAATTGCTTCGGATTGCCGGCGGGGTTGGAGCGGCAATTCTGGTCTATTTCCTTCTGTTGCCCAGCGGGGGCAGTGGCCCAGGGGGAGCGGGTGATTTGTCGCTTTCGACGAACAAGTCAAACAAGGCCGAAGAGCAAGTCAAGAAAAAAGAAGAACCCAAGAAGGAAATTCTGCCGCCGGAGAAAGAACCTCTGGCAACCCGCGACGAAACCGTAACGGTGACAGTTCTTGGGCCAACCCCCGATAAGAAATGGTATCTTTACGAAGACGAGAAAGAACCCCAGACGGAGCAAGCCATTCTGGATCGAATCACCAAGCGCGACAAATCCGGCCAAAAACCGATCAAGGTAGTTCAGATTGCAATCGTCAAGAACGCGAGCGTCTCCGGCTATTGTCGATCTGATACGAAAGGTCAAAGATCTGGGTAAGAACGTGCTCACACCTCCGGAGTTGAAGGATCTGAACTGAGTAGGCTCTACCCTGAGGTTCTTTTCGGAGTCCCATGTCCGCACCGACATCCAGCTATGGAACGCCCAGCCTCACCGTCGCGCATCCGGATGGCAGCTGCGCTTCGCGTGGTTCTCTTCGGGATGCCGGACGCCGGTAAATCCTCCCTGCTCGGTGCGCTGGCCCAGTCGGCACAGTCCCAGGATCGCGGGTTGCACGGCCGATTGCTCGACCTGACTCACGGGCTGGCGGAACTGTGGCGGCGCGTCTACGAAAATCGGCCGCGCGAAACACTCGATGAGATCGTTCCTTATCCGGTCTACTTCGAGCGCTTCATCTCCGATCCCAATGGCCAACAGCGCATCCCGCTGATGCTGTACGACTGCGACGGGCGGGTTGCCAACGAGATCCTGTCCCAGCGCGCCCTGCAACGCGATCCGAAAGCCGGGCCTCTGGCCCAGGCCGTGCTCGACGCCGATGCCCTGATTCTGGTCGTGGACGGCTCCGCAATGGATGCCCAGATCGATCAGGATTTCCGCGAATTCGTCCGGCTCCTGAAGACCATTCAGAAATATCGCAGCCACGACCATGCGGTGGGTGGATTGCCGGTCCATCTGGTGTTGACGAAATGCGATCTGTTGGCTCATGAGCCGATCACGGCCCACGCATGGGAGTCGCGGATCGAGCAGCGCAAACAGCAAGTCGTCGATCGCTTCAGCGATTTCTTGAGAACCGAAGGCGTCGAAGGCTTTAACTTCGGCAGTATCGACTTACATATCAACGCCACCGCAGTGAAACGGCCCGGCCTTGCCGAGGTTCCGGCTCAACCCCGGGAACCTTTCGGCGTTGCCGAACTGTTTTACGAGTGCTTCGAAAATGCCGAAGGGTTCCGAGATCGTGTGGCCCGCGCCGACCGCCGGCTCAAATATACCGTTTTCGGTGCAGCAGGGTTGTTGGGGGCGCTGGCAGTGGGAGACAGCCTCTCTGTTCGGCTTCGGCAGCCCCAAAGATCGGCCGATCGATTTATCGGGCAAGGTTGAGGAGTATCAAAAGGCCGAAGGCAATTTGCAAAGTCGTCTCGCTACCGCGAACCTCGAACATCGCAAGAAAGAACTCATCACTCTGCGCGACGACCCAGGCTTCCATCAACTGGGTGCTGATAAGCAACAGTTTATCCGTCAACGTCTCGATGAGATTCAGGCCTATCAGAACTTTCGCGACGCCCTGGCAAAAGTTGACCCGATTGCCGACGTGCGCTCACTCGAAGCTCTGGCCGAGACCAAGAAGAAGCTAGAAACCGACGCCGGCATTCCCAAAGAGTACCAATCGGAATGGGACAAGCCGCAAAATGCTCCGGATGCCGTGGTCGATCGCCGTCAAAAGCTGGAACAAATCCAACGACTTACAACAGCGGTGGGGGAACTGCGGCGATTCTATACGACCCTGGACAATGAAGGCAAAGACTTGATCTATGACGCCAAGCTCGACAACACCTGGGAAAGAGATGTCCTCGACTCGTTGGAAACGCGCCAGGAAACCTCCTTTTCTGAAGTCCGATCCAGCGCGCGGTGCAGCCTTCGAGTTTCGCAATGTCGCATCGGCGCAGCAGGACTGGCAAGCTCGGCAGGACAGCTTGCAACGACTGCAAGAGTTCGCACTGGCACTGGGAATCCTCGCGGCACCGGCAAAGCGGATGCACCCCTGATGCTACGCGAATCGAATGCCGATGCCGACATCAATTCGCTGGCAGCGACCAGGCTTCGCAATCTTCGCACGCTCTACCCCAATTACAAGTCGTGGTCGTTGACCGACCTCAAGGATACGGTTCGCCCGCGCTTTCTGGAACGTCTAAAAGTAGCTTATCGCAACACCATTTTGGACGGAAAAAAACTCATCCTGCGCCGATTGAAAGAAATCAATCCAACCGGGCCGGAGTCTCCCAGCGACTGGTCCAAGATCGCGGACTCGGCTAAAATCGCCCGCCGTTCAGGAATGGAGTGAATTGACCAGCTTGCTGGCAAAATACTTGAACCCCGACGGTGAAGATCCTGTCGTGCAGACAATAACATTTCTGCGCAAAAAACAGTTCGCGATCGAAATTCGCTCGCTCAAGATCCGTATCCCCGACAATCTAAGCGACAATACACTGCGGCCGGGCTCCGAATTCAAGTTGCTCCATCAGGCCCGAGGTCAAGATTCGATTGACGAGCTGGTTCTGAAGTTGGAGGGTTCGGGCAGCCGGGATGGAAGCTCGGCAACGATCTATGAGTACCGTCCGCAGGGGGCGAACCCGCTGACTTTTACTCTTGCCCCAGGGGATGGTTTTTCTCCCCGTTTGACGTTGCAGGAAGGAACGAAAACGTGGCAACTACGCTGGACGCGCTGTCGTTCGACGGTGTTCCAGATGGAGAGATTATCGCAGGAACCTCGCCTTTACGATCCGGAAAAACCCGGTTCCAAGGGCCAACTGGTACGGGGCGTGACCATCAAAATCGATCGCAGTATCGAGACGGTTCCCGAATTGATCCCCGCTGTTGTCTATGAGAGTAAGTAAAGATCGAGGAATTCTCATGTCGGCGGACGCCGGGCTGGAAGCTTTTGCTTATGGCGAACACCTCGAACAAGGCCAGGGTCGCAGCCTTGGCTTTCGGCTATTGATTCCCGAAGTTTCCCAATCCTGGTCTGCGGAAGTTGAGACTCTTGCACGCCGGCTCCAATCGGCCCCGTTTCCCGATCACTGGACCACCACAGATTTATTCTGTTCCGTTCTCCTGGCGGATGGGCAACGGCTGGTCGCACTGGCTCGCTATGGTCTGGAGGATCATACTCCCGGCAAACGTCGCGGCGGGCTGGAGTTGATGGGGGTTGTCGGTCCAAAAACCCTCAGCGTTACAGCGACGCTGGCCATTTATCAATGGTTACGCGGGCGGTGCGCAGCAATGGATGCAGTGTCCCATTTCACCGGCAAGTTCGATCTGGTTGAAGTCCTGGCCGAGCTCGCAGCCCCGCCGCCGATCGGCGATCTCGTACCCGTGTTGCCGATCCGAATGTGGCAGGAAGGGGCGCCTGCTTTTCGCAGCCACGACGGCAGCAGATCCCGATCTTCGCTTGGGGCTGCTGGAACACAACACCAGTCCTCACTGGCAATGGCTGCCGTTTACCGGCGCGTGGATTTTCCTCTGGCGACCTACACGCAAAGAGGCCCGATCGTCGCCTGGACACCGCATCTGACGGGCGTTGCGCTCAAGTTCGATCATCCGCCCGCACTGTCGGCTTCCCCACATCTGAAGAGCCAGTCTTTTTCCTGGCTAATGGGATTTGTCGTTTTGTTGTTCTTTGGGCTTCTCGCGGCGAATGCCTGGTACTTGTGGCGTCTGGAGCATCGATTGTCGGTAGCCCAGACGGCCCCGGCAACGCATCCTTTAGCTGGGCAAGATCGGCCCGAAGCGAAACGATCGGATCCCAGCGATCCGAAATTGGGAGACAAGGACCAGTTAGCTCGGGCACTCTATCAATACTTGCGCATGCACGGTGGTTTTCAAGATTCGCGCAAGGACCACTACTTGCGAACCTACGAACGTCTCGTAGCGATCGATGAATCGCTGCAAGTCGCCGGCATTGAGGGGAAATTGGCGATCGGGGCCTTGAGCAGTTTGACGCGACGAAAGACCCCGGCCCAGGTGCATGCGTTGATTCTCGATGCCGGCGAGAAAAAAGGGATCGACGAGAAGATTCTGGAGATTATCGCCGAGCGCGTTTCGCAACGGATGGTGGAATCGGAATAGAATCCCAGGGCGTCGCCGAGTACGGCGACCTTGGGCTGTGTTGTGGCACTCCTTCAGAGTGCGAAGACAAAAAGAGGTCAACGCGAAGCGTTGGGTTTCGTACCCTGAAGGGGTACTACAACACAGCCCAGGGTCGCCGTACTCGGCGCACCCTGGGAAACTTCCAGCGTCCCGGTCTGTGTACCCTGAAAGGGTACTACAACAAAGCAAAGGGGTGCCGCACTCAGCGCACCCTGGGAATCTTTACCGCTTCATTCTCCGGAGCGCTGCCGTCGCCTCGGTCTTTACCCGACTCTCCTCTTTACTTTCCGCCAATGATTCGAGAACCTCCATCGCTTCCTTGCCGCCTAAATGCTCCAGTACATGAATGGTGCGCACCGTTCGCAACGGCTCGCCGAACAGCCCCTCGGAAGGCATTCTGAGCCCTTTCTGATCGAACCCTTCCAAAATTAGTTGAACCAGTCGTTCCGGCTCCGGCTTGAGGTTTTTGGTCAGCGCTTCCGAAAGAGATGGCATTGCCCGCCATCCCGCTTTCTCCAAAGAGGTTCGGGCGGCCTTACGTTTTTTGAATTCGTCACTGTCGAGTTGGCGAATCCATTCAGCATATTGTGCCTGATCGGCCAGCGCTTTTTGCATTCCTTGTTTCAGCACAGGAACCGCTTCTCGACCGGCGCGGATCAAGCCGCCCATGGCCCGGTAGGCTGCTTTGGTGTCGTCGCTGTCGAGCAAATCCCAGGCATTCCTGGGATCCATGCTTTTTTCCCCAGTGCCCGAAGACAAGGTCACATCCCAAACCAAAATCGTGGAGTCCGTGCTGCCGCTGATGATTTTCCGCCCATCGGGCGTAAATGCGACTACGGCTACGCCCCCGACATGACCCCTGAATGTGGTTATTTCTTTACCGGACAAAACTTCCCATAGACGTAAAATCCCGTGCGGACCTCCGTGGCCTGCAATCAGCAGTTGACCGTCCGGCGAAAAGGCCAGTGCATGGACATCCCCATCGCCAAGCTGCCGATCGAACCCATGCCACATTCGGCCCGTCACCGTTTCCAATAAGCTGACCCTTCCGGCCGAGCTGGTCGCGACCAGTAAACCATCCGGCGAAAACACGACAGCTCCCTTGCGAGGGCGCTGAACCCGTTTCTTCCAAACTTCTTTTGGTTGAGCGTCGATCGAACACAAATGAAGCTGACCGTCGCGAGTCAGCACGGCGAGATGCCGGGTGGAGCGTGCATAATTTACGGCAATCGGCTCCGCCTCAAACGAAATCGAACCGGTTGTGGTTCCACGGGAAGGATCGGCGAAAACAATCCGTTTCCGGTCATCGGCAAAGGCGATTTGCCTCCCATCCGGGGCGTAGGCCAAAACCGCAATGCGATCGCTCGTCGAGTCGATTTTCAAGAAAGCCTTGTCCGCGATCGGCTTGGAAGTATCGAGTCGAACAGGTTCCCAGACTTGCAGCCCTTTGGCGGAGCCGATCACCATACGTCGATTGTCCGGGGCCAATGCCAGCGCCGTTGCCAATGCCGGGCGACGATCGGCAGCGAGTTCGACATTTCTCGCCAGATCCCACAGACAAAGCCCCTCGGCCGAGGTAGAAAACAGCGTTTTCCCATCGCTCGAAACAGCCAGGCCCGTGATCTCACTACGATGTCCGCTCTGCGATCGTTCTTCCTTGCCGGTGGTCAGATCCCAGATTCGAAAAGAGTCGCCGGGACCACCGACATAGCACCGATTGCCACCCGGCGCGAGTGCCAGCACCTGCACTTCACCGACTTGCGCGATGGAACGAATCTTTTCTCCTTTGACCGCGTCGTACAGCGTCAGAGTTCCTTCATGAACGGCCACCAGATCATTCGTTTTTGCAGTTGCCGCAAAGGGATGACCGGCCTTGAATTGCCCTAAACTCTTGCCTTGCTTGAAGTCCCAGATCGTGACTCGTCCACTTTCGTCGATGCTCCCGACCGTCCCATCAACCAGCGGGAAAAGGCCGACACAGGGTAGTTTCAGCGTGTTGTCTCGAATAATCTTGCTTGGTTTTTCTTCCGGAAACCGTTGAAAAGACAGTTCGCCATTCTTACGGGCCAGGATCACTGTGGTGCCGTCCGGTGTGAAGCAGAAGGTGCTTACATCCGAATACTTTGTCGGTTGGGTCGTGTTGCGATCGACGTTGTAGACTCGAACAATGTTCGTTGGATCGAGTGTGGCGAAATGCTTGCCATCGCTCGTCCAGGCAATTTGCGCTATATCCAAAGCAATGAAAGAACGAAAATTGTTCGCCGACGGAGGTTTGCCATTGACCAGCAGCGATTCCAGATTCGCCCCGATATGCACTGCACCGGGCGGATTCTTTTTCGGGTCGGTCGAATAGGTCAATTCAATGCCCAAACTCGCCGCGATCTGTTTTCCATCCGGGGACAGCGAAGCGATCGGCGGACCGACATTCACTCCCCACGAACGAAGGAGTTTTCCCGTTTGCGCATCCCAGATGCGCACAACGCCATCCTTGGAGCCGGTCAGAAGATACTTCCCATCTCCGGAGGCTTCGATCAGCGTGACGGGCGCACCGTGTCGGAAGCGAGTCGTTCCAAGACGTGCCACCGCATCGTTCGGCAAGGGATCGCCTTGGGCGTCCACGCGATTTGAGGAAGTCGCGGGTGCAGGCTCCGCCGCAGCGATGGCGACGAACGAGACCAAGCCGCACCAAAAAGCCGCGATCGATAGGGTGACAGGTCGTGTCATGACTTACCTCATCACAGAAAAAACGCTTCTCTTACCCAAACAGACGGATGAGGTGGGAGAGAATCACAGAATAGTGTTCCGTTTTCAGTGTTCCGTTTTCAGTAAATTCCCCAAGTGTTTTGAACTGAATACTACTCCCGTTTTGAACTGAACACTGAAAACTGAACACTGAACACTACTCCCGTCTTGACCTCCGAACCATCGTGGGTTATAGCAACGACCCTCACGGGGCAAGGACTGCCCATATTTGGACAAGGACGTCCCTCATATGTTGTGCCGTGCGCACATTGTTTGGCTCGCGCTGTTGTCGTGCAGTAGCGCGGGATGCCTCCACGATCAACCATCGCGCACGTCGGGTTGGCTCGATCGCTTGCGCGTCAACACCACGGCCGACACCATCTACATGGAATATGTTCTCATTGAACGTCCGGTCGGCGATTCGGCTTTGAACCGCGTCGTCTGGGCCGACACCGATGAACAAATCTTGCCCAGTGAAGTCCGCACCATCGTCAATAATAATGGGTTCCGCATCGGGACGGTCGCCGGGATTCTCCCCAGTGAAGTCGATGCCATGATCAAGAACCCGCGCAGCGTCGAAGGGCACCGCCAGCGCCGAATTGCCGCAAGTTATCCTGCTGCCTTTCTTCTGAACGGCCCCGTGGCCCACAGCGAATATCAAGTTCGGCTCAATAGCGAGAGCGTGCCCACCACCGTGAAACGAGAACAGGCACAGTTTTCGCTCGACATCACTCCCGTAGTACTTCCGGATGGCCGGCTTCAACTCAAATGCGTGCCGGAAGTCGAGTATTACGACAAGAAATACTGGAATCCTATCGGCGCGGTCGGCGCGGGCTGGGGCGGTCAGCAGCCTAGCGAAAAATACCCGTCTCTGGGATTCGACGTGACCATTTCATCGAAGGAACTTCTCGTTCTCGGAACTTTTATCGACAAGACGAACACGCTCGGCAATCAAATGTTTGTCGACAATCAACCGAACCAAACGGTGCAAAGGCTCCTGATCCTCCACGCCGGCAGGATTAAGGCCGAGAGCTTTTTCTCCGAAAAGAACCCCAACATGGTGGTCCCCATCGCTGCCCAGGCGAGTCAGGGAATGAGCCGGGTTGAGGTTGAGTAAATCTCAAACATCAATCTTTCTCGTCACATTCGGCATATTCGCTGCTAAGCTGGGTAGTTTATTCCAAAAAAACGGAAGATTCCGAAGACAAAACTTCAGGAATCATGCGAGTATGTCGATAACCTGATTCAAGGGCTGTCAGCGAGCGGGGATGCTGTGCGGAGAATCAGGATGAGCTGCAAACAGGCTATCTCTTGGTCGACGATCGTCGGACTGTGCGTGACGCTATGCGTTACCGGTACAGGCTGCATGGAACATCAAACACAGCTCGTCATGCCGCCGATGCCGCCTCCGAATATCCCGTCGGAACTCACCAAACAGACGCTCCCGACCTACCGAATTGAACCGCCCGACATTTTGCTACTCCAGGTCATGCTGCCGCCCAAAGATATCCTCGATAATCCCGTAAACTTGTGGCCGCAGCCGATCGGGGGCAACCATCTGGTGCGGATCGACGGAACGATTAGCCTGGGAAGTTGGGGCTCCGTGCAGGTGGCTGGAATGACGTTGGATGAGGCCGCGGAAGCCATCCGTCACCACGTATATCAACGGATTGTCCAAAATGCCGCGATCCGTCAAGGACTCGAAGACGCAGCCCACGAGAAAGCCAAGGAGCCGAAGGAAGGTAAAGAGATGGGACGACGCCCCGTTATCGGGATTGTCGATAATCCCAATAAGCTGCTCGTAGCGGTGGACGTCTTCTCCTACAATAGCAAGACCTATTACGTCATCACGGACGGGGCGGGTTATGGCGAACAAATCTACAGTTTCCCGGTCACCGGCAACGACACGGTTTTGCAGGCGCTATCGAATATCAATGGAATCCCGACGGTTGCCTCGAAACGAAGTATCTGGCTTGCTCGTCGCACACCCGTGCCCAATATGCAGCAAGTTTTCCCGATCGATTATGTCGGCATGACCCAGCACGGCATCACGGCAACCAATTACCAGGTGTTTCCGGGCGATCGGATCTATGTGAAGTCGGAGAAGATCTTCCAGGTGAACTACTTCCTCCAGAAATTCCTGACACCGATCGAACACGTTCTGGGTGTCGGGTTACTCAACGGGACAATGTTGCAATCGTATAAGTCCACCAGCAGTAGCCCATAAAGCGCTTACTTGAGACGAAAGTAACCAATAGAGTTTGCCTCCATCATTCCGGAGATAGGTCATGCGTCAATGGATCATCGCGACATCGGTAGTATTGCTGGGATCGCTGCCGGCATTCGGCCAGTTCATCATTCAGAACGGCGGCGGTGCAGGCTCCAACAACCAGATGCCGAACATCTACAACACACAAAACCAGCCCTTGAGCCCCTGGCTCAATATGCAGCGTAACAATCCAGCTGTAAACTACTTCTTCGGAGCCAGACCTGGAACCGCAGCCGGCGGGTACATCGGAACGAACGGGAACCTCATGGGCATGAGCAACAATAGTTTCATGCAGCAATCTTTTTTCCCCTATGTCGATACTCTTGCCAGCGTTGAACCGGGTATCAATGCACCCGGTATGATGCCCAGCGGCCATCCGGTTGCCTTTAACAATGCCATGTGGTATTACCACGCCAATTCACTTGGACTCGGATCGCTGCAAAACCGCCTGCGCCAGGGGCAGGGGAATCAGCGCTCTCCAGGGCAGGGCGGATCCCAAAGCGGGGCTACAGGAATACCCCGATAAGAATCGCATTGGAAGTGCAATGCCGATTATTTGAACGAATGGATTGCGGTTTTTCGAGGATGGATCCGTGGACTCCAGGCATAATGCCAAACCGATCGTCGGCTGGAGAGCTTTGACCACCTGCCTGGTCTCCGCGGGCCTCGTTGTCGTTGGTGCGGGGATCATCCTGGCCGATGTTCCTGCCGCAACTTTGGTTCTTCCAAAATCAGGCAGCCCTGAACCAACTGATTCCCAAGGCCCGGCATCGACACCCAACGATACGACCGAGGATTCCAACCGGTCACCTGATGCGAACAGCCCGCCGGGCACCAGCATTCCCGATCTCAAATATCCTCCACCTTACAGCAGCCAACGGAGCAAGACTTTTCCCGTACTTGGTGCCATGTGGAAGGGAGTCGTCGACGATGCGCCTGATGCAAAGGCAGCGGCATCGAGTTCGACTTCCATTCAAAGTCCATCCGCCCCTCCACCCATGTGGCGCTGGTACGGCTACGGAACACCCACGCCAAACCTAAACCCATACCCCGTCCGGGAAACCTACGCTCCAGTTCCTGCGACCTGGTATACCCAAACGGGAGCGACACCGGGGGCCGTGCCCGAAGCGCGCGTAAATCCAGCTTCGGCAGAGGCCTCCAAGGGAACACAAGCCCAGGTCCGTTCGCAGCCTGCAAACATACTGCAACCGAATCCTGCGTCCGAAGCGGATGTCCCTCAACCAAAACCAGTGGAGCCTCAAAGAAATGCGAACATTCTCCCGCCACCGTTAGAAAGTCCCGGCTCCCCGGCAATCCGCTCCGAGCCAAACACTAACGAGCCGGCTCAGCCCAAGGCATCGCTTGGCATGCCGGAATTTTTCAAGGGAGGCCCTCAGGATGCGCCCATGTCGAGTCTTCCGGCTCCGAGTCCCGAAAAGGGGCCGGTAGCTTCCTTTGAAGGCGGCGTTTCGACCGGTGAGTGGTCAAGGAAATTCCGATCCAAGTCCGATCCTATCGGATGCGCCGGCCTCAAAATCACAGACTCCTGCGTTGAGCAGGGCACAGGCACCGACGTCTGTAATCTCTACAGCTCCCGTGGAAATCGACGAGGCTATCCGCTCAGCGTGCGATGAGCGAGTATTGGGAGTGGAGGTTCAGCAGGCAGGTCCAAAGGCACTGGTCATTCGCATCGAGGTCCGGAACGTGTCGGATGCCCAGGAGGCCGCCAACCGGATCGCAGGACTAAAAACGATGGCCGCCTGGCACGTGGTATACCAAGCGGTCGTGCGATAACCTTACTTCTTCGCTTCGGTCTCCATGAATGCGAACAAATCTGCAATCTCTTCCTTGGTTAGTTGATCCAGCAGTTTCTCCGGCATCACTGAAATCAACGATGCAATACGTTGCTCGACGTCGCTTTCCTTGAAGACAACTTTTGATCCATCCTGCAACAACATGGTGATCGATCCAGCCTGCGGAGCCAGCAACCCGTTGTAGGTCTTTCCGTCGAGCAGGGTTACTTTGGTCGAGCGATACTGGTCGCTGATGATCTTGGAGGGATAGAGAATCGATTCCAAAATCTCAATGCGTTTGAAGCGTTTGGAAATCGCCGAGAGATCGGGGCCAAGTCCCTTGCCCTCGTTTCCAAAGCGATGGCACTTGATGCACTGGGCCTTGGTGAAAGCAAGCTTGCCCTTGATCGGATCGCCTTTCTTGCCTTGCGGATCGCGCGTCAAAAACGCGAGCAAGTCGTCGTACTTGTACTTGGACGGCGCTGGTTGATCGCTGGTCAAGTCGGGTAACTTTTGAAGCATGGGGTATGACTGATTGAACCACTTGCTCCACGAGGCCAGTTCCGTTTTCCAGTCCCCGTCCTTTGCGCCGAATTGCCTGTTGTTGGTCCAGTGTCTGAGCACCTGGACTACTTTCCAGCGTTGCTTATCGTCGAGTTTCGTCGAGGCCGCCATCAGAGAACGAAACGCTGGGCCATCCTCAGGCTTGGGTTTCGCTGGGTTTTTCAATAGGCCGTTGACCAGGTCGAGCAAACTGGCTGCATTTCCGACATCCAGGGCGCGAATAACGTAGGGAAGATTTTCCGGAATGGGATTATTCACCAGTGCCTTACCCACGGCGGCACGTTGCGATGGGTCAGCATCGCCGATGATGCGCAACTCGCGCTGTGCCTCAAGACCACCCATTTTGCCGAGCACTTCGATGATCGCATCCTTCATCTCATTGGCTTTCGGCAAGCCCGGCGTGCGCAACAACGATGCGAAAAGCTCGCCCAGGTGCCTCGGCGTCGGTAATTGATCGATGGGTGAAATCTTGAGCATCAACATCGCTGGGAGCGGCAGTTTTTCGGCGTTGGCGATGATTGCACTGCGATCTTGCGCCGAGAAGATATCGTTCATCTCTCGGAGAATGTTTTCCAAATAGCGCGAATAGCTGGCACCGCCGCTCCAGGTCTTGGTGCCGTCGTACCAGGCCAGCAACTCCGCTTTCTCCTGGGCAGTCCACCCCTCTTTGATCATGCGCAAGCAATAGTAGTAGTGAATCTGCTGTGCCCTGTCGCTTTTCTGATCCTTCATTGCCAATAGCAATTTCGGAATGACACCGGTCTTCAATACACCCACGCGGGCGAACTCGGCCAGCACAACTGCCAGCTCTCGGTTCACCATAGCATCCGCTTGCGGGAACATTTCCTGACATTGCCGTGCGATCATTTCCGTGGAGCTGGGAGTTGTAGTCGTGTAGATCAATGCCAGTTGAATCGTTCGCAACCATTCGAGCATCTGCTCCGGGGTGCGAGTGTTGCCTTGCTTGGCGAGTCGAGCAAATATTTTGGCGGTGTAGTCCTTGGCTTTATCGATCTTGCACAAGGCGATGATCGCTTCCTGTGCAATGCGATCGTTTTGATCCTCGATCAGCTCCAAGGCCCACTTTTTGGGATCGATCCTTTGCACTACCAATCTTACAGCGGTACGCAGGAAACGATCTTCCGACTCCAACAGGGGTCTCAGGTCCGCAATCGCTGGCTCAATTCCCAGCCGAATCATCGACTCGCAGGCAATTCGACGAACGAATGGATTGGGGTCTTTCAAGGCAGTGAGCAACTCTTTTTTCGCATCGCTACCCGGCTCAAACCCAAGCCGACGGATGACCTCCGAGCGCGTCGGCGAGACTTTCGCGGGTTCCTTCGGTGCTGGAGAGGGACTGGTTGCGACAATGCGGAAGACACCGCCCTGAGTCCCCCGACCGCCCAGGGTAAAGTAAAGTGCGCCGTCCTGGCCCACAACGCAGTCCGATATTGGCATTGGCGAGCGGGTACAGAATTTCTCGCCCGTTGCTTTGTACGATGCACCCGCCTTTTCCAGATGAATGGCCCAAAGGACCCCGATCGACCAGTCGCACATGAAGAATGCCCCGTGATATTTCGCGGGGAACGCATAATGGTTGTAGAACGTCACACCCGTCGGCGAGCCTCGCCCGGTGTTGTACACGGCGGGCAAAGTATCCTCGGCATAAGGCGGGATTTTCGAGGAGCCGGTGCGCCAGCCGAACTCCGCCCCCGGAATGATGTGGCAGACGCGAACCGGTCGATACCAGGACAAGTTTTCATCCCACTCCATGTCGCTGTCGAAGGTGAAGAGTTCACCATCGGCGTTGAACGCGGTATCGAACTCATTTCGGAAACCCGCTGCGATCAAGGCGGGGTTTTTGCCATCCAGATCCATGCGCCAGATGGTTCCACCCGTGCGCGAATGCCGGCCGCGTGGCCGTTCGCATCGTTTTGTCGTTTGAGCAACACATCTTCGGTGGAGCCAGGCTGTCCTTGATCGGGTGTTTGCTGGCCGGTTGGCCAGCGCATCAGCGGGGAATTGGCAGCCAATTTATCGACGATTAGATGCGGCATGGTTTCCGATGACCAGATACAATTTTCCATCCGGCCCCTCAAGAACAGCGTGAGGGCCATGATCGCCCATGCCGCCATTGACTCGCACGACAAGTTCTACGGTGCCGAGACGATCGCCGCTCTTGGCTTCGTGCCCGCGGTAAACGCCGACCACCCCCTTGGGACCATTGCCGACCAGGTAGAAATAATCGTTGATCCAGCACATACCCTGGCAATTCTTGACCTGATCGCAGTAGACTGCCACCTTTTGACATTCGCCGGCTTTGTTCGGCTCGGTACACATCAAAACCGGGCCGTTCTCCTGCGAGACAAAGATCCTTCCTTTCGGATCGAAACACATATTCACCAGCGTGAGGCGATAAGACTGAATCGGATCTTTTTTCCCATCGAGCAATTCCACTGTTGACGGAACGACAGTTTCGACTCTAAAGCCTTCGGGAACAGTAAAGACGCCCGGTTTCGCGCCGCCTGGCGACGCAACTCCGAGATTTCCCCACGGGCCTTCACCGAAGGCCGCAAGGACTTTCGCCTTGTTCCATTTTGCATCGTCGAAGCTGTTATTTTGCCAGTTCTTCGGGGCCTCTTTCGAGGTTTTCCAGGACGCATCGGATAAGACCGTGACGGTTTGACCTTTCAATTTGGCTTTCAATTCGACGAGCAAACCGGCAGGACTTTCTCCATCGTTACCGCCCTCGACCGCGATGACATTTTCCCCGGCCCGCAGCAACTTGGCGATTTTGTAGGAAGAGAAAACGTGCCACTCATTCCCGGCCCCAACATCCGAACCATTGATCCAAACATGATATGTGTTATCGGCGGTAATTTTCAGTGTTGCATCGGCGGGTGCGGCGTCGAGTTTGAAGACTTTTCGAAAGTACCGATTGCCGGAGGGCGCGGATTGAAGAGTTGCCTCATTGGTCCAGATCCATTGGGGTTTGGAAGTTGAGGGTTGAGCCTGAGATTCGGGAGGTTGTCGGGTGGAAAGAACAATCAACGTGGTCAGGCTGAGCGCAGCGACGAACCGATGGGAACAGAGCATGAAAAAGATACCTCGATCGAAAAGTGAACGCGGGGAGGGTATAAGAAGTATTATGGCAAGAGAACGGCCGAACTGAAAGCGGGGCGGTACAAGAATTCACGCAGACGTGGAGAAGCATCTTGAAAACGGCAAAGGCGAACTCATAGAATCTCGCCATGAACCTTGCTGTGTTTTGGATTGTCTGAATGTGGATTATGCTATCGGCGTAATTCTTGGAAAGACGATCCACCGACCATTTACCCCAAATAGTCGGAATATCGCGGGAGGTTCATCGGGCCGTAGCGCAGCTTGGCAGCGCGCCTGCTTGGGGTGCAGGAGGTCGTGGGTTCAAATCCCGCCGGCCCGATTCTTCTAAAGCCCTCTGCTTCCAAGACTTGTGGAAACGGATGAATCTCCAAAAAAGATTCCTGGGCACCTACCCGCCCTGACTCGGTTGAATGCGAAAAACCCCTTCCCCGCTGCAACGAGGAAGGGGCCAAGGAGTAAACCTCACGGCTCACCCTTTTACGGGGCGGGTTATTCATGCGTCAGCCAGATCCTTGGTATCGCACGTCGAAGGGCGTTTGGTTTGTCCGGGTTGCCGGTAAATTGACCATTGTCGTTCGCCCCGCCGTCTGGCTGAAAGAACTTGGGCACAATGTCATCCTCGCCCACTGCGATACGCAGCATTCTTCGTTGAAATAGTTAAAAGAAGCAGCACCAGACATCCGAACGGTGCGCCTCGGCACACCCGATGAAATTCTCGAAAGTCTGCGCGCTCTCAATCGGGAAGCCGACTCCGTTATCGCCGATAGCTCTGGCAGCAATTCGGAAAATCAGCTGGGCGTTACTACTTCTCGCCGACTTCGCGTTTGTCCCATATAAGGCCGGTATGCTTGAGGTGAGGGCGCGTGCTCACGCCACCAGGCAAATCCGGCAGGTGCATCTGCAACGATAATAATGAGGATTTGCGGCATCCGGGCGTTTTGGTGAGAGCAACCATGGCTCGACACCAAGAAAAGAATTGTTTGGTTCATCCAGTTAGTGGAGATTTGATGGTGGACTCGAACGCTCGGCACATCCCCTGGAAGCTATTCGTCTCAGAAATGATTGGGACGGCATTGCTCGTCTTGACCGGTCTCTCTCTGGTCATCCTGATGTTTGGAACCGATAGCCCTATCGCGAACTTGATCCCAAGCGAGGGATCCAGACGCCTGATCACGGGTTTTCTGTTTGGTTCGATAGGCGCGTCCATTGCGCTATCTCTTGTCGGAAAGGTAAGCGGGGCGCATCTCGAACCCGGCCGTCACGCTCGCCTTCCGGCTGATGGGGAAGCTCGACTTCCGCACCACTCTCGGATATATCGTGGCGCAACTGATCGGCGCGTTGTTGGGGTCGCTGCCACTTTTCTTGTGGGGCGAGATGGGCACCAGCGTGGCCTTCGGAGCGACTTTGCCGGGTTCCGGCTATTCTATCTCGACCGTTGTCCTGGGCGAAGTGATCACGACGTTTACGATGGTCTTTCTGCTCGCGTTTTTTCTAGCTATCCGGAGCATCCGTCGCTTTACACCAGCGCCTCTTTCCCTTTCTGTATTCATTCATGTCATGGGCCGAATCACCGATCTCCGGCACCAGCACGAACCCCGGCGCAGCCTGGGCCCGTCCGTCATCTCCGGGCACTGGGAGGGTTGGTGGATCTACTGGGTCGGGCCGCTGGCCGGAATGCTTTTGGCCGTCCTCACCTGCAGTTACCTCGCAAAGCGCATTGAAGTCGCCAAACTGTACTACTTCGACAGCGACCATGACCGCCTCTTTCGCCGCATGGCTATGCCCAGGCCAACTGTCGCAAACTAGACGGGCCCGAGCAGGAAGATCTGGTCGGTTGATTGTGATACTCATACAATGCCATTTCATCATCTTCTTACCGGCCTCTGACCGGCAGATCCGGCCCAATGATTGTTGCACCGTAGTTGTACGTCCGTCCTTTGGCCAAATCTATTGCGGGCCTCCGTTGAGGCCTAGACTCGACAGCAATGGAAAACCTCGAAGAAAAGGGGAATATTGATGACAAGGCTAGGAATTTTTGGAGCAGCCTTTGTGCTCGTGATGTTGACTTTTGACGCGACGGCGCAAAGGGGCGGCGCAGTCCGCGGCGGCGTGCGCGGAGCGGTCGTAGGAGATCTCGTCGGCGGGGACTCAGGTGCCAAAGTTGGGGCGGTTGTCGGAGCGACCCGTGGGGCCATCAATAAGGAAACGCAAGCGCGTACCCAATACCAGGCCACCCCTGAATACCAGAATGGCCAGCACTCGAACTTCAACGAAGTGCCTCCGGAGGTTCTCGGCACGACCGCCACCGGTACCGCGAAGAAGCCTAGTGGAGAAGCCGTCATTCGCAAGGATGGCAAGCCCGTCGTGGGCATTACGTTTCCTGCCGATTGGAACCAAAAGACAGGCGACAACTACATCTCGGCCGTCAGCGGTGATGGACAGGCGTACTCGATGCTCGTCACCCTTGAAGGGGTAGCTGACAAGAAAGTCGGGATCAAGAAGGTCAAGGCCGGACTCGAGAATTACCTGAAGGACGTTAAGTACGACGAGCCGAGCGAGACAAAAGGTGGTGCCGTGGTCATTACCGGCACCGGAAAGGGCAAGAAAGCTGGCGTTGACGTTGTGTTCGCAGCCGGCCTCTTCGATGCCGGCAAGGGGCAACTCGTCGCGGCGGCATTCGTCGTCGATTCCAAGATTGAGGATCACTACAAGGAAACGGTCCGCGGCATTTGTCAAACGATTCGTCGCGCGAATGACTTCGGCAAGTAGAGCAAGCATCTGTCGTTGGCAACGGCCAGTAATCACGCGGATTGCTGGCCCTTTCCATTTCTATCCACCGCTATGTTGAAGGGGGTTCGCTCATCATCTTTTGGAGGTCGATCATGGCCAGTTGATTCACCGTCAAAAATCCCTCGCGGGGACGGTCGAGATCGGCCACAAGCATCATGATCGCTGAAAATGTCAATACCAGTACCAGAATGGCAAGAGACCGCCTCGATTTCGATATCCCTTCGTGGTAACCGACTCCGGCCATGGTCAGCATGGTGACCAGGTATAGTGTCATCCAAAGCGATCCCGGCAGCCGATTGTGGAGAGCCACCAGGACGCGCTTCGAGTGAACGTCGATAGTCTCGTTCAAGGACTGGATATAAAGCCCAACCACAATCGAGTTCGGGTGCTCTAGCCCAACTTCTTCAGCATCCTTCCAGAGTTTGCGCTGCAACTCCTCGGAACGTCGCAAAACCAGGTCGATGTCTCCCGTTTGGAGCACTTCCAGGCGTGCATCCACATACTCAGCCAGGAATTTGCGGGCTTTGGGGCCATGACCGCCGGGGAGCAAGCCGGCACGCAGATAGGTCGTTCCGATCGCGTTCGCTTCCTCGACGACCATCTGTCTTCTCGCCTCAAAACGCGACGCTGCCATGCTGAATGTAAATGCCAAAATGAACCCGAGCAAGGCCAGCGTAGCTCCAACGATTGCAACGACGGGTGCCTCCTTTTCGTCATCGGAAGGTCGACGTCGGAATTCGCCGAGCCGATGTCCCCCTTCAATCGAAAGCAGAACAAGTACAATCGTGGCTCCGAACAATCCCCAAAGCGGAAGGTGGTCGAGCAGTCCGGACATGGGCATTGGTCCCTTCATTCGCACGGAGCGGATCATAACCGGTTGTCCGTGCGGACTACAACTGTCCGACCACGACCCGCACCGGCATCGTCCAGATTTCGAGATCGCGCACGCTGGTGATTCGGAATCCTGCGGTCGTGACGATGGCTTCCGTGTCAATCGGTCGGCAGTCTACCAGATGAGGGAAGTGGCGGTGCATCCAGACATACGCACGCTCCAAGATGCTGGTGTGCTTACCCGGCCGGACGGTTGCCATCGACACAACCCCAATCCGCCCGCCCGGCGTCAGCACCCTCCGAACCTCGGACAATACGACCGGAATGTCTTCCGCCGGGAAGAGTTCCAGAGTGAAGCTCGTGTAGACCGCGTTGAATTCTCCATCTTTGAAGGGGAGCGATCGAGCGTCTCCAACCCGCAAGTCAATCGGCGTTGCGGTCGGGGCGTCGGCCAGTTTCCGGTTGGCCACTGCCAGCATACCCGGTGAAATGTCGATTCCCGCGACCTTGCCGGTCGGTCCCGCCAGTGCGGCCAGGTCCAGCACTTCGTTCCCGGTGCCGAAGCCGAGTTCGAGGACCGCCTCGCCGGGCTTCACGGCCAGAGCCTGAATTCCAGCTTGCCGGGCAGCGCGCTCGTTGGAGTCGGCGATGAAGTCGTAAGCATTGGCGATCCGATCGTAAAAATGTTGGTTGGATTTGTGGTGGTTGGAGTTGGGGTCGGACATGACGAACTCACGGATGATGAAAACTGAACAGAGAGCGGTCGGGATTTTTTTAGCCAGCTGACAATTGGATTCAAGTAGTCTGAATGTCGGCGAGTTCGATTTGTCTTCATTCGCAGGGAGCGGTTTCATCACGGTTTTCCCTGCGATTATCGATTAACGGGCCGGCACAGGAACATTGGTCGCACGGTTGGCTTGTGCCTCGAAGTAGGACTTCTTTCCACCCTCCAGAACCAGTTCCGGATTCATGGTCGCGAAGAGATGCATCGAGCGGGCGATAACCCCGGTCCAGCCGGTCTGGTGGTTGGCACCCAGTCCAGCTCCGTTGTCGCCGTGGAAGTACTCGAAGAACTGGAGGCAGTCGCGCCAGTGCGGATCCTCCTGGAACTTCTGGGTTCCGCCATAGACGGGACGCTTGCCATCTTTGTCCTTGAGAAAGATGTTCCCGAGTCGGCGCGAGATCTCCTCGGCGACCTGATAGAGGTTCATGTGCCGGCCGGAACCGGTGGGACATTCCACCGTGAACTCGTTTCCGTAATAGCCGTAATATTGCAGCAAAGCCCGAATAATCAGAGCGTTGACCGGCATCCAGATGGGTCCGCGCCAATTCGAATTCCCCCCAAACATGCCGGTGTCGGACTCGGCCGGCAAATACGACGCGCGATATTCCTGGCCGCCTGCCTGAATAACGTAGGGATGATCGGCGTGGAAACGCGACAGCGAGCGGATACCGAACTCGCTGAGGAACTCATTCTCGTCGAGCATTTTTGCCAGCACCCGGCGGAGTTTGGTCTCGTCCAGGATCGAACTGAGCCGGCGACCGGCGACGCCGGTCTTCGTGGGGTCGTGGATCGAGGCCCGCACTTCGGGCCGCGCTTTCAGGAAGCGCTGCAGCCGTTCCCCGAGTTCGGGGTACTTGCCGATCAGTTCCCCCTCAAACGTCGTCGCTGCGCACAGTGGCAGCAGGCCCACCATGGATCGAACTTTGAGCCGTTGCGCCTGGCCGTTGGGTAAGCGAAGAACGTCGTAGTAGAAGCCGTCCTCCTCGTCCCACATTCCTGTGTTTCCGCCCATGTGCCCCATCGCCGAGGCAATCCACAGGAAGTGCTCGGAGAATTTGACAGCCATGTCCGCATAGTCCGCATCCGTCATCGCCAGTTCCACAGCGATCTCCAGCATATTCTGGCAGAAAAGCGCCATCCACGCCGTGCCGTCGGCCTGTTCCAGGTAGCCGCCGGTCGGCAGCGGCGAACTGCGGTCGAACACACCGATGTTGTCGAGCCCCAGGAATCCCCCCTCGAAGACATTTCGACCCGAACGATCCTTGCGATTGACCCACCAGGTGAAGTTCAGGAGCAATTTCTGGAAGTTGCTTTTGAGCCATTCCTTGTCGCCCTCGCCTTTCATCCCTTTTTCCAGGCGATAGGTGAAGATGGTGGACCAGGCATGCACCGGCGGATTGACGTCGCCGAAGTTCCATTCGTAAGCGGGGATCTGGCCGTTCGGGTGCATGTAGCGTTCGCGGAGCATCAACTTGAGTTGCTGCTTGCCGAAGTCAGGGTCCACGAGTGTCAAGGCCAGTACATGAAAGGCCAGATCCCAGGCCGCGTACCAGGGATACTCCCACTTGTCCGGCATGGAAATGACATCGCCGTTATACATGTGGTGCCAGTGTTCGTTGCGCGGCGCTGCTTTCGCGATTCCTTGAAGGGATCGCAGCCGCGCTCTTCGAGCCATTTGTCCACATCGTAGTGATAGAACTGCTTGCTCCAGAGCATTCCTGCCAGGGCCTGACGCATGACATTGGCCTGGTCGGCGTTCAGAGATTTCGGAACGACGATAGCGTAGAATTCGTCGGCTTCTTTGCGCCTGGTTTTGAAAACGTCGTCAAAATCCGCAAAAGGTTTGGCCGATTTCCCGTTGTCCCGTGCCAACTCGGCCGGGGCGAGGTCGGTTAGACGGAGCCGAATCACCTGGCTTGCGCCGGGTTGAACCGTTATTCGATAGTGGGCAGAAGCCTTGGTTCCCTTTTGCTCGGGGTTTATCGCGTCTTTTTGCGAATGGACGATGTAATTGTTGATGCCGTCTTTCACATAGGGGTTGCGATTGGGGACTCCGAAAATGCGCTGGGTATTCGTCTCATTCTCGGTAAACAGCAAAGGCACATTACCATCGCAATAGAGATATCGACTGCCCAGTTTGGGATCGACTGCCTTGACAACATTCCCAAGACGCTGAAGCTCAGGTCGCACGGGATCACCGTGCCAGGACCACTGATTGCGGAACCACAGCGTTGGCAGAACGTGCAACTCAGCAGGCTCTGGACCGCGGTTGTAAATCGCGATCTGAATCAGAATATCCTCGGGCGTTTCCTTGGCATACTCCACGAATACGTCGAAGTAGCGATTCTGGTCAAACACACCGGTATCCAACAACTCGTACTCGAATTCATGACGGCTCCGACGCCGGCTGGTCTCGACAAGATCGCCGTACGGGTATGCGGCTTGTGGATACTTGTAAAGGTACTTCATGTACGAATGGGTCGGCGTGCTGTCGAGGTAGAAATAGTACTCCTTGACATCCTCGCCGTGATTGCTTTCGCTGTTGGTAAGTCCGAATAAGCGTTCCTTCAGGATGGGATCCCTGCCGTTCCAGAGAGCCAGCGCGAAGCAAAGCCGTTGCTGGTCGTCCGAGATGCCGGCGAGGCCATCCTCACCCCAGCGGTAGGCGCGGGAGCGGGCCTGGTCGTGAGTGAAATAATCCCAGGCGTTGCCGCCCTCGCTGTAGTCCTCTCGCACCGTGCCCCACTGGCGTTCGCTGAGGTACGGTCCCCACTTTTTCCAAGGGGCCTTCTTTTCTTCGGCCTCTGCCAGCCGGGTTTGCTCGGCGATCATAGTACACCTTACTGTTGGCTAGAACGGCAACCCGAGAGCATTTTTGTAATGTCCGGGCACAGGTTCAAGCTCGGTTTCTTCGGTTGGGTAAAACGGCTGGCGCTGACCCCAGGGGTTTTCGACACTCGGCAGAACCCAGAAACTCCCTTCCGAGTCCAGCACAACCCACTGTTTGCTCGATCGATCCACGTAGAGAGTGGCGTGGAGTTGTTTCCTTACGATCATCATCTTTGGCTCCTCCTTTTTTGGGAACATCAAACATACTCTCTCAATCCGGCGAGATTCTTACAACTGTAGTTCAAACTTGCGAAGCGGGTCGAGTTCAAACTCCATGCGAATACAGCATGACGACAGAGCGAGGGCCGACCCGGTAACTCGCGCCGGTCACCGGTGGCGCAGTTTGCCATTCAACAATGTCTTGCGGCGACGGCAGTGAGGTATCGATCCAGCGCTGCCATGGCTTGCCGGCTTCCGGTGGCGGCAATTCAAAGTCCAGTGACTCGTAATAACTATTGAGGATGAAGTGGAACATCATTTTTTCCTGCCGAAGTTCGGCGTTGAGCGCCACGCTGAGCGAGTAGTCTCCCCAGTCAGGCTGTCCAAGCCTTACTCCATGCCAGGCCTGCTTCGCGTTCTGAATCAGCTCGTTTAGGCTGATGCGCTCGTGCTCGTGTTTTATGTCTCGAAGGATTCGGCGAGCGCATAGTAATTGTACGAAGCGATAAACTTCCGCGTGCTTTTTCACCAATGTCCAGTCAAACCAGTTCGCTTCGTTATCGTGACAATAGTCGTTGTTGTTCCCGTTCTGCGTGCGCCGAACCTCATCACCCATCAGAATCATCGGAACGCCGAGCGAGAGCATGGTCACGGCCAGGAAGTTCTTCACTTGCCGGTTCCGTAATGCCTCGACTGCCGGGTCATCGGTCGGCCCCTCGACGCCGCAATTCCAGCTCTTGTTGTCGTTGGCCCCATCGCGGTTGCCTTCGCCATTGAGTTCGTTGTGTTTCTGGTTGTACGAAACCAGATCGTTGAGTGAAAAGCCATCGTGACAGGTAACAAAATTCACGCTCTGCTCGACTTCTCGACCCTTGTGTCCATACACTTCCGGACTGCCGACAATCCGATCCGCGACCCGACGCAACGAACCGGGTTCACCTCGGAAGAAATCGCGAAGGTCATCGCGGAATCGGCCGTTCCATTCCTTCCAGGCATCGCCGACGAAGCTGCCCACTTGATAGAGGCCGGCAGCGTCCCAGGCCTCGGCGATCAGCTTGGTGCCGGCCAGCGCCGGATCCGACTCGATGTCCCAGAGTACGGGTGGGTTCGGCAATACATGGCCTGACGGATCCCGAGAGGATCGATGCGAGGTCGAAACGAAAGCCGTCTACGTGCATTTCCTCGACCCAGTAGCGCAAGCTGTCGACAACCATCCGCCGGGCGATCGGATTGTTGGTGTTGAGAGTATTGCCGCAGCCGGTGTAGTCCGAGTAACGCGAGCGGTCCCGGTCGAGTATATAGTAAGTGGGATTGTCGATTCCCCGGAAACTGAGCGTCGGGCCGCTGTGGTCGCCTTCGGCAGTGTGGTTGAAGACGACATCCAAAATCACCTCAATGCCAGCCTTGTGCAGTGCCTTAACCATATCGCGGAATTCATTGACTGGGCCAAGTGATTCTCGCTTCGAACTGAACTCCGGATGCGGGGCGAAAAGCGAGACCGGCTGATACCCCCAGTAATTGACCAGTCCGGGCGGGCAGGCCTGTGTGTCAAATGCGAAGACCGGAAGCAGCTCGACGGCAGAGATCCCGAGTTTCTGAAGGTACGGAATCTTCTCGATGAGCCCGGCATACGTGCCGCGATTCTTCTCGCCGACCCCGGAACTGGCGTGCCGGGTGAAGCCGCGAACGTGCATCTCGTAAATGATGGTACGTGAGGAGGGCAGTCGAAGTGGGGTATCACCTTCCCAGTTATACGTGGATGGATCGACCACGACGCTTTTCATCGCGATAGCAGTAGTATCGCCTTCTCTACAAATCGTTTCGCGATTGTAGTTCTTGGGAACAACTATTCCACGCCCATAAGGGTCTACGAGTAATTTGCTGGAATCGAACCGCAAGCCCTTCAGCGGGTCGTTTGGGCCTTGCACTCGAAATCCGTAGATCTGTCCAGCCTGAATGCCCGGAACGAACACATGCCAGTAGTAATAAGTGCGGTTGGCCACCGGATTGAGAGGCACGACTCGAGATGGCTTGGCGGAATCCTCGCGGTCAAATAACTGCAACTCGACACCCGTAGCGGTTCGGGAAAACAAACTGAAGTTGACGCCACCGTTCTCGACGGTGGCACCAATGGGCGAGCTTCGCCCGGCGTTGGAAGAATTAATCATTTGGGTACTCGAGATCATGCGGTCTTTGGAGAGTTACCTGGTAGACGGAGCCACACAACGGGGTGTTTAAACGGCAAAGGTTCATGCGCCTGAACCGTTTGTAACCGTACAACTACTTTCCATCTTTCGGCCGATCACCTTCGGGTGGCTGGATCCGAACCAGCGTGAACTGCTGCGCTTTATCTTTCGAATAGTGGACCATCATTGTCGTTTCGTCCTTCGTCAGATTCGCTATTCCTGCCTCGTAAACTGGGGTCTTGCGGTCGGCAACTGTCCAGGCTGCCAGTTGAGCTTTCTTGCTCACCGAGCCGTAGACCGGCTCCGCGGTATCGGTCGTGGCGTTGTAGTACTCGCCCCGGATCACTCCGTCCTTGTTCACGGCAAGTTGGAAGATGTTGGTAGCTTTCGTCTCGCCGTCTTGCACCATCGCGAACACTCCCAGAGGTTGCCACTCGCCTGTCTTCGGGTCGGCCATTGCTTCCTTGCCGACGGTCGCGATGCTGGTCGCTTGTTGCGCGTACTGCTCCGCCGTGCCCGCTTCCACTCCGTCCACATAAACGGTCTCGCCCTGGTAAACCACGGATTCGCCGTAATTGTAGTACGCCGGCTCAACTGGATAACTCCCGAAGCCGGCAAGGGCCGACCAGGCTATGGGCCGCCAGGTCGGTCCAACCCACCGGGCGGTAAGTCCCGGATACTCTTGGGCAAAGCTCCGAAAATTCTGGCGAACCGAGGTCGCTTGACCATTGATTACCGCTGCCGAACGATAATAAGTTCCGGACGAAACGCCGGCGACTCGAGTACTACCCGCAGCCGACCCGTAAGGTCCGAAAGCGACCCCACCCCGTGCCGCGCCCGAAAATGTCCCTCCTGGGCCGGTTGCCGTTCCGACCCGACTACCGCCTGCCGCGGCACCCTGTGGCCCAATGGCGACGCCGCCACGATAACCAGAAGCTGCTGACCCACCAGGACCGCTGCCTACTGTCACCCCGGATCGCCCTGCGACCCCATTTCCCCCCGGGCCGGCAACCCCGCCCGCTGTACCAACCTTGGTAGCGGTCCTTCCGCCAGGAGTGGTAACCTGAACTCCGCCCACTGCTCTGCCGGCATTGACCCCACCCGCTGTTGTTCCCCTGGCCCCCGCTCCGGCGTAGTCGATCGTCGATCCTCCCTTGGTTGTGTAGGATCCGTTGCCCGCTCGGCCGGACGCACTTCCACCCCCAGGTCCGATAACGGTACCAGTCGATCGACCAGCAGCTCCAGCGCCGTATGGTCCTGACGCTCCTCCACCGCGGAAGTTGCCTCCGCCAATGCCACCACCGCCGCGTCCGCCACCACCGCCACGTCCGCCACGTTGTGCTTGCGAGTCGTCCCCTGCCGCCAAGAAGAGCATGGCTACAGCCCCGAGTATAAATGCTATGCGTCGCATGGATGTTCCCTCCGGTTGCAATAATGATTTCAGGGTTTGGACTTCAACCGCGTGACCTTGACCGGCGCGAGGTCCGGCAGCGATTCATCGTCGAGCGAGCGCTCGACCGAATGCCAAAAGAACGAGTCAGCATCGATCGGTGTCATGATGTTCGTGGCACCCAGTACCCCTCCGTCGGACAGCACTCCACGGGCGGTGAAAATCCACTTCTTCCCGTCCCGAGTGATCTCCGTATCACCAATGCCGCCCTCGTCCTCGAACGTCCACACCCGCAGTGTCCCGGTGCTCGGGTCTTTCCCGAACATTTGCATTCCGCCGTTCGACTTACCATCCTGGGCAATGGTGAACTGGCAGCGAATAAACGACTTGTTCCCCGTCCACTCGTATTTCGTTCTCACGACCACTCCGTCTCGCTTCGACTCCCAGTTGCCGATCAGCCACTCCAGATCCCGGAGCGACAAACCGTCGCCGGGCCACTCGCGAGCGATGGCGATCAGCCACTTGCCGTCTTCCCGAGCATACAGGAAGCTGCATTTGCTCACGATCAGTTCCTTCTTCGGACCTCTGCGAAGTTTGAAGTGTCCTTCGAGGACGGCAGTGTCACGCGAGGGGAACCGTGTCTCGTCTACCTCGACCTCCAACGAATTGTCGGGGTTCTTGGTAAAGAATGCCGAATACGCCTTCTCCAGAGCGGGCCGACCCCGGAATGTATCCCCGTCGTCGCTGATGTACTCACCCTCAGCCGTCCACAGATTGGCAACGGCCTTCGCATCGCCCTTGCGGAACGCCGCAGCGAAACCATCAATTGCCTTCTGAATCCCATCCCGGTCGGATGAGCGTTTATCGACCGACTTTTTTGTTTCTGCCGGCACCTCGGCAACCGGCGCAGTTCGAATTTGTCCGGCGCTGCTTGGGTCGCTGCAACTGAACGCGAGCCAGATAGCACCGACAGCAAAGCTGCCGAACAGTATTGTTCGCCTAATTCGTATCATTTGCAAGCTCATGGTTGAACTCCATAAACGTTGGGAAAGATCCGAGCGCAATTCGACTGGCGCACCAGTCTGTTTTGGGCCCTCGCTGCTATCAATGCGGCATTACTTCCAGAGACAGCCCAGTTACAAGATTGCTTCCTTCTTCACGTTGGAAGTAACTGGAGGTTTCTCGTCGCCACGTTCAACCAGCCAACGGATGGAAACGTAAAAGACCGGGGTCAGGAAGATGCCGAAGAACGTCACGCCGAGCATACCGCTGAACACGGCGATTCCCAGGGCCGAGCGCATCTCCGCGCCGGCGCCCTGCGCCAGCACCAGTGGGACGACGCCGAGAATGAAGGCTGCCGAGGTCATGAGAATGGGCCGAAGCCGAACTTTCCCCGCATGAATTACCGCCTCGGTTCGAGTCATCCCCTCATCCTGGCTTTGCTTCGCGAACTGGACCACGAGAATGGCGTTTTTCGCGGCCATGGCGACAAGAACCACCAGTCCGATTTGAGTGAAGATATTGTTGTCCAGATGTGCCAGCCAGACCCCCACCAGGGCCGACAAAACGCACATGGGTACGATCAGGATGATCGCGAAAGGCATGGACATGCTCTCATACTGAGAGGCGAGAACCATGAAAACGAAAGCCACGGACATGGGAAAGATCAAGGGAGCCAAGGGGTCCTTGCCGGCTTCGATTTCCTGATAACTCAACTCGGTCCAGGCAAAACCCATTCCGGTCGGCAATTCACGTTTCGCAAGCGCCTCCATCATTTGAATGGCATCTCCCGAACTGGTGCCAGGTGCGGTGGCGCCGTTCAGCTCTGCCGAGGGGTACATGTTGAAGCGATTGACAATGGATGGCCCGGTGGTCGACTGTTCCTTGATGAACGTCTCCAAGCGAGACCATGGCTCCCGACTTGTTGCGAACTTTCAGGCTGGACAAATCTCGGATCTGACGGCGAAAGTCGGGATCGGCCTGAACAATAACCTGCCAGTTGCGCCCGAAGCGCGTGAAATCGTTGACATAAGCCGAGCCGAAATAGACACCCAGCGTGTCGTAGACATTGCTCAAATCCACCCCGCGCGAACTGACGAGTTCGCGATCGGGTATGGCGACGATTTGCGGCTGCTGAGCACTGTAGCTGCTAAACATGCTCGACCAGGCCCGGCTGCGACGAAGCACCACGTCCCAGATTCATGACCGCGCCTTCCAGGGCGCGCGGCCCCTGAATCGTGCGATCCTGGACCTGCAGTTTGAAGCCCCCGGTATTGCCAAGGCCGTCAATGGGTGGTGCTCCAAACACGGCGATGTTTGCGGAGAGGATACTTGCCCGATAGATCTGTCGCATTTTCGCGGCTATAGCCTTCGCCGTAAGCCCCGGCTTGCCGATTCGCTGATCGAACGGTTTGAGAATCACAAACATGCCGCCCACATTCGAGAGGTTCGTGCAGGTCAGGATCGAGTAGCCCGGCACGTTGATCGTATGAGCCACGGCTTCTTGCAATTCCTTGTCGTGAAGGGCGATTTCTTCGACCCTGCGCATCACTTCGTCCGTTCGCTCCAGACTGGCACCTTCGGGTAGTTGCACATTGACGACCAAATAACCTTTATCCTGATCGGGAATAAACCCGGTCGGGACAATCCTGGGTCATGCCGTAGGTCAGATAACAGCAGGCCGGCGTAGATGGCGCAGAGCGATGATGCTGAAGCGGATAATCCGCGTCACGGTACGGCCATAGAAGTTGGTAGCGATATCGAAAACCGTGTTGAACCCGCCCAGGAAACGAGCGAAGAGATCATTCAGCGGTTTGCGGACCAGCCAGCCGACCACGCCCCCGAGCGGCGAAGACGACCAGTCGGACCAGCCAGACCTGTCCCGCTGGGGATGCGGGCTGGCCTTCCATCCTCGCCGTGACCTGCCCGCCGGCGGATGAATGCCGACCATGTCCCATGACCGACTCGGCAAACAAGTGGTAGACGAGGAATCCGAGCAGCAGCACATAACCCAGCGGCGGCAACACTTCGTCGTGTCCCATGATGTCAGCGGAATGCGGTTTGATCAAGCGTCACGGCTCGCGCCGGGGCCATGGTCATGGAGTTGATCGCCGAGATGACCGTCGAGACGGCAATGGTCAAGGCAAACTGACTGTAGAACTGCCCCGTGATGCCCGCCAGGAAAACCGTCGGCACGAAGACCGCGCACAACACCAGCGTGATGCGAAATGACCGGCCCGGTGATCTCGTCCATGGCCTGGATCGTCGCCTCGCGCGGCGGCAGCCCCTTGGCCATCCAGCGCTCGATGTTCTCCACCACCACGATGGCGTCATCCACCACAATGCCGATGGCCAGCACCAGGCCGAACAAGCGTCAGATTGTTCAGCGAAAAGCCCAAGCAGGGCCATGACGGCGAAGGTGCCGATCAACGACACAGGCACGTCGATCATCGGCATGAGCGTGGCCCGCCAGTCCTGCAGGAAGATCAGCACGACCATGAAACACCAGCACAAACGCCTCGAACAGCGTCTTGTAAACCTCGTGGATCGATTCGTCGATGAACACCGTGGTGTCGTAGACGATCTTGTACTGTCATCCCTTGGGAAAGCTCTGCGACAAATCCTCCATGGCTTTCTTGATGGCTTGCCGCCGTTTCCAGCGCGTTGGAGCCGGGGAGCTGGAAGATGGCGAGCGTAACCGACGGTTGACCGTCGAGATAGCTGTTGACGTCGTAGTTGCGCGCACCGAGTTCGATGCCGTGCCTTCGGAGCGCACCACGTCCTTGAGCTTGACAATGGCACTGCCCGAGGACTTGAGAATGACCTCGCCGAATTGCCGCTTCGCTGGCGAGGCGGGACGGAGTCGTCAACGGATACTGAAAGTCTTGCCCGGCCGGAATCGGCGGCTGGCCGATGCGCCCGGCGGGCACCTGGCGATTCTGGTTCGCGCAGAGTCTGGACTACTTCGCCGGGCGTCATGCCCAGCGACGCGGTTTTCTCCGGATCGAGCCAGATGCGCATGCTGTAATCGCGCGGGCCCAAGAAAGTGACGTCGCCAACGCCTTCGATGCGTGCCAGCACGTCCTTGATATTCAGCGTCGCATAGTTGCTCAGATAGAGCTGGTTGAACTTGAAATGTTCCTTGCCGGAGTCGGGATCGTCGACTTTCTCCGAAATCAGGTTGACGCACAGCAGAATGCTGGGCGAGCTTCTTTTTGGTGGTCACGCCCTGGCGTTTGACTTCCTCGGGCAACTTGGCCTCGGCGATCGGCACGCGATTCTGCACCAGCACCTGGGCCATGTTCAGGTCGGTGCCGGGCTTGAATGTGACGTCGAGCGTCATCTGCCCGTCGTTGGTGCACTTGGAGAACATGTAGATCATGTTCTCGACGCCGTTGACTTCCTGCTCGATGGGAGTGGCCACGTTTTCGGCGACGTCCAGGGCGTTGGCTCCAGGATAACTGGCGGTAGACGGAAATGGTCGGCGGCGCCACTTCCGGATACTGGGCGACCGGCAACTTGACCAAGGCGATCAGGCCGACCATGACGATGACGATGGACAGCACCGTCGCAAAGATCGGACGATCGACAAAGAACCTGGCAAACATGAACAGTCTCCACGCCCATCCACCTCCGTGATGGAGGGGCAAAATCATTGAACCAGACCGATCGCAAGCGGACGGTAGAAAAACCGATCATTTCCCCGGCAATGCTCGGCGGGGCATGGCGGTCTCCGTCGGCTTGACCGTGGCACCAGGTCGGCGCTCGATTCACGCCTTCAACGATGATCCATTCCTTGCCGTTGAGGCCGCTTTGAATGACGCGCAATCCATCTTCTTGAACGCGGTTTGCGGCAAGGATATCGACCCGCTCGACGGTGTTGTTTTTTTCCTTGTTCACGACCAGAACATATTTAAGGCTCTGATCCGAAAGGATGGCACGATCGGCCACCAGTGTAGCCTGGTAGGGATCCGCCAGCGTTATCCTCAATCGCGCGAACTTCCCGACGGTTAGTGGGCGGCGACCATCAGCGCCAACGGGGTTGTCAAATTTTGCCCGGACCTTGATGCTGCCGGTCGCGGAGTCGACTCGATTATCGACGAAATCCACGAAACCCTTGTAAGGAAATCTGCCGTCGCTGTCGATCGACATCTCCACCGGGATCTTGAGCTTGGTGCCTTTCGGAGCTGCAGGATCTTTTTCCGCTATCTGACGGAGCAATTTCCTGTAATTCTCGTAGGCTCGTTCGTTGACGTAGAAGTTGACGTAGATCGGATCGACGCCAACGATGGTCGTCAACAAACTGTCCGCGCCGCTCGAGTTGACCAGGTTACCCGTGGTGAGCATGGCCTCGCCGACCCTGCCACTGATGGGAGCTGTGATTTTGCAAAAGCCAATGTTCAACTCCGCTGCGATGATTTTGCCGCGCAACACGTCAATGCCGCCGATCGCCTCACTCTTGTCGGTGATGACTTTCAGGTATTCCTCCTTGGACCCCGCCCCGGTCTCGGCGAGTTTCTTGTACGCGGGCATCTTCTCATCCGCGAATTTGAGTTTAGCCTCCCAGGTAGCCAGTTGACCTTTCGCCTGCTTCAAATCCGCTTCAAATGGAGTCGAATCGATGATGAACAGATCGGCACCAGCGGCAATTTCCTCACCCTCCTGGAAACGAACTTCCTTGATATGTCCACGAACGCGCGACCGAATATCGACGGATTCCTTGGCGTCCAGGGTACCTGTGTAAAGATCCCAGTCGGCTATCTTTTCCGAAACCGGTTGGCTAATCATCACTTCAAAGGGGGGCGGCTCGACCAGTGCCGGCTCACGGTTGCAACCCAGTGCTGCGGTCGCCAGAACTGCCAGCAAGATTCCCAATCGAAACAGGTTCGTTTTGTGCATGTCATACCTCCCAAGAAGACTCTGAATAAGTCGAATCATCGCGTAACTTCCGCCGAGATCGCGTCACTGGGTGACGTGTTGAATTCAGAAGTAGCGGTGTCATCGGCACGAGCGATCACACTTTTGGACGCTCGGCGAGCGAAAGCGCGGGCAGCAATGAGCAGCACCATCAGCCCCGAGAATGTCGCGACCAGGAGCATCACGGTCACGGTTGGATCGGTGAAATTCTGCGTGGCAATGACCAGCCCGGCCGCAATGTTTCGCTGCCCCGTACCCAGTGCAAGGACCGACCGGGTGCTTGAGGAAGGCCCACCCAGCGCATACCCGGTGATCAGGCACAGCGAAACAAACAGCATTGCGGTCAGCGCAGCTCCGCTGCCAAAGGTTCCAATCATCCCCGTCCAATTCAAACCCAGCAAAAGTGCGACCGTAGTGAGCAAACTGACACTTGCGGCAATTTTGAACGCGGGCAATAACCGAACCGCCCAGCGTTCCGACCGCTGTTTCACCGCCATTGCTACCGCGAGAGGGAGCATCATCGTTATCAAGAGTGGCCGGGCAATTGACCAGGGGTTCGCCGCCAGACCGGGGAGAAGTAGAGGCAAAAGAATCGGCATGAAGATCACGCTGCCAACCGTCAGCAAGAGCATAAGGCCGACCGAGTAGGCAAAGTCACCTCGCGCGACTTGAGCCAACTTGGGAAGAAACGGCGCACCCGCTGCTCCTCCGAGCAAGAGCAACCCGATCGCATACGCGGGTTGCAGTGGAATGACTTCCGTCAGTGTATAGGCCAGGAGTGGAGAGATCACGAAATTAGCGACCAGCGCGAAAAGCACCAAACGACGCCGTCGCATCGCCGCTAAGAGATCGCGGAGCCTCAGCTCCAGGCCAACCGCGACCATGCTGGTCGCGACGAAGGCTAATACAGCAATTTTCGCAATCGTATCGAGGAACTCATTCACTTCTTTCCCTTTTTCCCGGATTATTCAACAGGGCAAGGCATGACGCCCCATATATCCGCAGCGTACTCCTGGATGGTTCGGTCGCTGGAGAACTTCTCAGATCGCGCGACATTGCGGATCGCTTTCGCCGCCCATGCCTGAGGATCGCGGTACAGCGATCCCACCTTGCGCTGAGTCTCCACATATTCGGTCAGGTCGGCGAGGTGCAAATAATAATCGCCACCCGTCAACAGGGTGCCACGGATCGGCTCAAAGATCCCCGGCTCATCCGGGCTAAAGTGGTTTCCGAGGATCAGATCGAGAGCAGCTCGCGTTTCAGGCTCGTTTTGATAATGCCAGTATGGGTTGTACCAGCCTCGACTGTTCTGCACCTGTTCAGTCGTCAGTCCAAACATAAAGGCATTTTCCTCGCCCGCTTCCTCTGCGATCTCGATATTGGCTCCGTCCCGCGTCCCAACGGTGAGTGCTCCGTTCATCATAAACTTCATGTTGCTGGTCCCACTGGCTTCGTAACCCGCCGTGGAGATCTGCTCGGACACATCCGAGGCAGGAATCAGATGTTCTGCCAGAGTACAGCTGTAATTCGGCAAGAACTCCACTCGCAGCTTGCCACGAGTTGCCGGGTCGGCGTCTACAACCTTGGCGATATTCGAGATGAGCTTGATGATGACCTTGGCGAGATGGTATGCCGGGGCTGCCTTCCCCGCAAACAGAATCGTCCTGGGCGGAACGGTGAGGGAGGGGTTCGCTCTCAGCCGATTGTACCAGACGACGACCTGAAGAGCATTCAGGAGTTGCCGCTTGTACTCGTGAATTCTCTTGATCTGCACGTCAAAAAGCGTGTCGGGATCGAGACTGATCCCCGCACTGGATTTGATCCAGTCCACGAAACGTGCCTTTGCAGCTCGCTTGGCAACCAGGAACTTTTGCCGAAAACCGGCATCCGCCCCCAGCGGTTCGATCTTGCGGAGGAGCGACAAATCGGTGACCCAGCCGTCGCCGACAGCCTCCGTGATCAGTTTGCCCAGGTCCGGATTGGCCAGCAACAGCCAGCGGCGCGGCGTAACGCCATTGGTCTTATTGTTGAACCGTTTTGGGAATAATTCTGCAAAATCGGGGACAGTCTTGGTTCGAAGCAGCTCCGAGTGGATTTGCGCCACGCCATTGGTGCTGTGGCTGCCGACGATCGCCAGATTCGCCATTCTGATCTTACGTTCGGGTGCCTCCTCAACGAGACTAACTCTCCTCTGCCGGGCCACGTCTCCGGGGTACTTCGCCTCGACTTCGCCGAGGAATCGACGGTTGATCTCGTAGACAATCTCCAGGTGGCGCGGCAGCAGGGCTTCGAACAACTCCACCGACCACTTCTCCAGCGCCTCCGGCAAGAGAGTATGATTGGTGTAAGCCAGAGTGCGAACGGTCAAGTCCCAGGCTTGGTCCCAGCCAAGCTTTGCCTCGTCGAGCAGGATTCGCATCAGCTCCGGAACCGCCATTGCGGGATGAGTATCGTTCAACTGGATTGCTACTTTTTCGGGTAGCGCCGACCAATCATTGCCACGCTGCCGGAACCGCCTAATGATGTCGGCCAGCGAGCAACGGACCAGGAAGTACTCCTGCAAGAATCGTAGCGACCGACCGCGCGCGGTAGAGTCATCCGGATAGAGCACGCGCGTGATCGACTCGGCCAGCACCCGGTCGGCGACGGCCCCGAAGAAGTCGCCACTGCTGAACTCGCCGAAGTCGAAGACATTGGGAGTCGCTGCCTGCCAGAGCCGAAGAGTATTGATCGTGTTTCCCCCAAACCCCACAACCGGTCGATCGTACGGCATCCCGAGAAGGGACATTGGATGATGGCGATTCACGGTAATCTCTCCGCCATGAACGCCAAAGCAACATCCCAAAGGGACGGTTACGCTTTCTGCGGGACGTTTCACTTCCCAGGGATCGGGGCGATCGAGCCAGGGGTCCGGTTGTTCGACCTGATATCCATTTCGGAGTTCTTGTCGGAAAATTCCATAGTCGTAGCGAAGGCCATAGCCGATGGCCGGGATCTGGAGCGTTGCGAGTGAGTCAATAAAGCAGGCAGCCAGTCGACCAAGCCCACCATTGCCGAGTCCCGCATCGGGTTCCTGTTCGGTCAAATCGGCCAGACGTATCTTCTTGGCCTGCTCAATCACCCCAGCTATCGGCGCGAGCATCAGGTTGGTAAGATTATTGGCCAGCGAACGGCCAATCAGAAACTCCAACGAGAGGTAATAGACTTGCTTCGGATTGGCCTGGTTGTGTTGGTCGATTGTTTTCACCCAGCGCTGAGCAAACACATCCCGCAGAGCTGAGGCCAGTGCTTCGAACTGATCGCGCGGCTGGGCGTCTTTCGCATCGATCACATGGTCGAACGTCAGTCGGCGCTCGTACAACGCATCTTCAGTGCCGGTAAACGCTACCGGCCCGCAGCCGTATTGGCGGAGGAGCTTCGCCATACCATCTGGCGAGCCGGACGTCGAAGGCGGTTTCTTGGTTGTCGTATTCATGAGTGAATCTTTCTGTTGTTATGCGGTCTCAATGTGATGTGTTTCGTTCCAAAGACGGATTACCGGCCGGGCTCGTTCATTTTCATAGCCCAGCGCGCTCAAGCTGGCGGTACTTAGCATGAAGTGTCTGCTGTTGATCGAGGGCTCCAGACCCAGCCAGCGGGCTGCCAGTACCCGGATAAAATGACCGCTTGAGAAGACCAGCACATCACCGTGGATCGCACGAACGCGCTGGATAACCCGGTCGGCCCGCTCGGCGACCTGGGCTGGCGACTCGCCACCGGGACAGCCATCCCGGAACAGTAGCCAGTCGGGCCTTTCGGCGCGGATCTCGGTAGTGCGCCGACCCTCGTACTGACCGTAATCCCACTCAACCAGGTCTCGATCGACCTCGGCCACACTGCCGAACCCGGCCAGTTCACAGGTTCGGGAAGCTCTCTGCAAGGGACTGGTAAACACTTTGGCGAGAGTGAGTTCCTTTAGCCGTTCCCCAAGCCGGCCGGCAATTTGCTCGCCTTCCTGCGTCAAGGGTAAGTCGGTAAGGCCCGTATACTGTCCCGAAATCGTCCATGCCGTCTGACCGTGCCGTGCAATGTAGAGTATTGGCAGCTTTTCACTCATGATTCGTTCTCCGCGATGACGCACTGAACCTTTTGATCCGTCACGATGGCTTCTCTTGACGTTGTTTCCAGCGAGCGTGGTGTTCGCGTATCATCTCAACAATCGCGCTTGGGTCGCTCACGATTTGCGGGATGTTCAGATCCTCCGAGCTGGCGAGAGAAACTTCCGGCCGAAGCATCCCTGCCTTCGCCCACTCGATCAATCCTTTCCAGAAATCGCCCGCCAGGATGAGCGGTGTGTCGCTCAGATGATTGACCTGGAGCAATTGCCAGATCATGAGCATCTCGAGTACCGTACCGATGCCTCCAGGACACACAACAAAGGCATCGGAGACCAGGACGAAGTGGTGTAGTCGGGTGAAAAAAGTCTTGTGCTCGAATGCCTCGGTCACGAAGGCATTCACGTCCTGCTCGAACGGTAACTCGACCCGGATACCGACGGACTTCTGATGCATACCATCGGGGTCGGCAATCTTCACACCTTCGTTCGCCGCCTGCATCAACCCCGGCCCACCTCCCGTGACGATGTCCGCCCCCAGTCGAGTGAGTTCCGCGGCCAGATCCCGAACTGTTGAATAGACCCAGTGGTTCGGATCGACTCGGGCTGAGCCGAAAATGGTCACTCGGAAACGATCCCGCTTCGTCGGTCGAAGCCGGGTCAGGTTATTCACCGTCTCCCACAGTCCCAGGATCGACTGGGTCAGGATTTCCAGCGTTGCCTTCTCGTCGGAAAGAGGAACAAGCGGTGTCTTCGCGGCCGACGGATTCTGAGGACTCATTGTTCGACCCCTTAAAGGAACGATTGCTCAGGCACCATCTCAGAATCCAAGTAATTGGCGGGTATGCTCGGCGATCATCAATTCCTCGTCCGTCGGCAAAACCCACACTGCTACCTTGCTTGCCGCGGAGCTAATACGCATATTTCTTCCGGTGTTGGCTGACTCATCAAGTTCCACTCCAAGCCAGTCAGCATCACGGCAGACCCGTGCGCGAATGGTTGCGGCGTTCTCCCCGATCCCGCCGGTAAACACCAGCGCATCGATTCCACCGAGCGCGGCCACGAGAGAGCCGATTTCCCGGCCAATCCGGTAGATGAACAGATCGACGGCCTCGACGGCGCGAGGATCGTTACTTGCCAAAAGAGTCCTCATATCACTGGAAATTTCGGATACTCCCAGCAGACCGGACTCATGATAGATGAGGTTCTCCAAATCCTTGGCACTCAAGCCGTGTTGCGTCATCAAGTAGAGCAGCACTCCGGGGTCGAGCGATCCCGCGCGAGTGCCCATGAGCAAGCCATCCGCGGGAGTAAAACTCATCGTCGTGGCGATACTCCGCCCACCGAGAAGAGCACACAGACTGGCCCCATTGCCAAGGTGGGCCACGACGGTGCGTCCACTTGCCCCTTTCGGATCGCACTTCGCCAGCGCTCGAGAGATGAACTCATAGGAGAGTCCGTGGAACCCGTATCGACGCACTCCTTCGTCCGTGAATCGGCGAGGCAGACCAAATTTCTGTGCAACCTCCGGCTGCGTTCGATGGAAGGCAGTATCGAAACACGCCACCTGGGGCATTGATGGACGCAGTCTTTTCACCGCCCGCACCGCTGCCAGGTTGTGCGGTTGATGCAACGGGGCGAGCGGAATGAGTCGTTCCAGCGCTTTGAGAACAATCTCGTCGATCTGGACGGGATCGGCAAACTGCATACCGCCATGCACGACACGATGCCCGACAGCGGCCAGATGACCATTGCCGAGATGAGCGCGGGTTCGGTCGACGACGACTCCCAGTGCCTGTTCGTGGTCGGCACCGGCGGCGAGGGTCTGTTCGTCGATCCGTTCGCCGGAAGCGCTGCGAAGGACGAAGCGCGGCGCTGTCCCAATGCCTTCTACTTGCCCCCGAACCAGTAACCCGCCATTAACTCGATCGGCCCCGAAGATTGAGAACTTCAGACTCGACGAACCAGCGTTGAGCACCAGGATGCTATCGATCACATCGGTTCCCTTTCAGAGTGAGCAAAAAGCGAACGCCACGGACACCCATTCCAAACCCAACCGAGCCTGAAGCGTTAGCGAAGTGTAAGCCTTCTCTTCGCTTACGCTTCAGGCTCGGATCAGAATCCGTTCCGATTAGTATGGCCACTTCCAGTTGGCCGCCTCGGGCTTGTCGACGCCGTGCTCGTAGGCGTAGTTCTGGCATTCGATCTGCATGTTGCGGAATTTCTCCTTGGCGTGCGCTCCGGCGACCTTGAGCTTCGGCACGCGGTCGATCACGTCCATCGCCAGAGTGAACCGGTCGATCTGGTTCTGGATCGCCAGTTCCAGCGGGGTGTTGATGTTCCCCTTCTCCTTGTAGCCGCGAACGTGCAGGTTGTTGTGGTTCGTCCGCCGGTAGGCCAGCCGGTGGATCAGCCACGGGTAGCCGTGGAAGGCGAAGATGATCGGCTTGTCCACGGTGAACAGGGAGTCGAAGTCCCGGTCGCGTGAGGCCGTGCGGGTGCTCGGTGTCGGGTTGCAGCTTGAACAGATCGACCACGTTCACGAAGCGGATCTTCAGGTCCGGGAACTCCTTGGCGCAGCATGTCGGTCGCCGCCAGCGCTTCCTTCGTCGGGATGTCGCCGGCGCACGCCATGACGACGTCCGGCTCGTGGCCCTGGTCGGTGCTCGCCTTCGTCCAGATGCCGAGTCCCTTGGTGCAGTGGGCGATCGCCTTCTCCATGTCCAGGTACTGCAGGTGCATTCTGCTTGTCGGAGACGATCACGTTGATGTAGCCTTCGCTGCGCAGGCAGTGGTCGGCGACGGAGAGCAGCGAGTTGACGTCGGGCGGCAGGTAGATGCGCGTCACGGCGGCGCTCTTGTTCACGACGACGTCGAGGAAGCCCGGGTCCTGGTGGGTGAAGCCGTTGTGGTCCTGCCGCCAGACCGTCGAGGTGATGAGCAGGTTGAGCGAGGCGATCTTCGCTCGCCACGACAGCAGGTTGCAGATGGTCAGCCACTTGGCGTGCTGGTTGAACATCGAGTCGATGACGTGGGCGAACGCCTCGTAGGTGCTGAAGAACCCATGCCGGCCGCTGAGCACGTAGCCCTCCAGCATGCCTTCGAGCGTGTGCTCGCTGAGCATCTCGATGACGCGGCCGTCCGGTGCGAGTTCGGTCCCGTCGGCGTCCTCGGGGAAGTACTCTTCGAGCCAGAGTTTCTTCGACACCTCGTAGATCGCGTTGAGCTTGTTGGAGGTGTTCTCGTCCGGGCCGAACACGCGGAAGTTCTGCATGTTCGCCTTCATCACGTCGCGCAGGAACACGCCGAGCGGCCGGCAGTTCTCGGCCTCGGTCGATTCCCGGCTTCTCGACCTTGATGCCGTAGGTGCGGAAGTCCGGCATGCGCAGCGCCTTCTTCAGATGCCCGCCGTTGGCGTGCGGGTTCGAGCCGATCCGGCGACGTGCCGGCCGGAGCGAGGGCGCTTCAGTTCCGGCATGAATCGGCCCTGCGCGTCGAACAGTTCCTGCGGGCTTGTAGCCGCGCATCCAGTCTTCGAGTTGCTTGAGGCGGGCTGGGTCTTTCTTGACGTCTGCCATCGGCACCTGATGGGCCCGCCAGCTTCCTTCGAGCTTGTGGCCGCCGACCTCAGCGGGCTGCTCCAGCCCTTGGGGGTGCGCAGCACGATCATCGGCCAGCGCGGGCGGAACGGCCTTGCCGCTCGATCGGGCTTGCTTTTGGGCCGCGCGGATCTCGGCAACGCACTTGTCGAGCGTGGCGGCCATCGCCTGGTGCATGGTTTCCGGATCGGAGCCCTCGACGAAGTACGGCGTCCAGCCGGTGCCGCGGAAGAACGATTCGATCTCGTCGTGGCCGACGCGAGCCCAGATCGTCGGGTTGTTGATCTTGTAGCCGTTCAGGTGCAGGATCGGCAGAACGGCACCGTCGCGGATCGGGTTGAGGAACTTGTTGATGTGCCAGCTGGTCGCGAGCGGCCCGGTCTCCGATTCGCCGTCGCCGACGACCGCGGCGACAATCAGGTCGGGGTTGTCGAACGCCGCCCCGCAGGCGTGGGACAGGACGTAACCGAGTTCGCCGCCCTCATGGATCGAGCCGGGCGTCTCCGGGCGTGCAGTGGCTGCCGATCCCGCCGGGGGAGGAAAACTGCTTGAAGAGCCGCAGCATCCCTTCCTCGTCCTCGCTGCAGTCCGGGTAGATCTCGGAGTACGACCCTTCCAGATAACACGGCCCGAGCACGCCCGGCGCCCCGTGCCCCGGCCCGGCCATGAAGACGACGTCCAGGTCCTTGGCCTTGATGACGCGGCTCAGATGAATGTACGCGAAGGCCAGGCCCGGGCTGGTGCCCCAGTGGCCGAGCAGGCGATCCTTGATGTGCTCCGGCTTGAGCGGCTCCTTCAGCAGCGGGTTTGCCCTCAGGTAGGTCATGCCGAGAGCCAGGTAGTTGCTGGCCCGCCAGAAAGCGTCAATCTTCCTGACTTCTTCCGCGCTCAGCGGCGTCCCTTTACCGTCGATCGCGCCTTGCCGAAAGCGCTGATCGAACCATTGGCAATCGGCCCGTTAATGCTACCATCGGAGGAACTCCGTTTGGTTTCGGTGATCGTCTGTGCCATTTGATATTTCCTTTCAAGGTGTAGTTCTCGGATGATAGTCGTTGTCTTCAGTTGTCGGCGATACCGCGGCGACTCGCCTCCCATTCGATCTACGTCGATCCGGTTTTCCCAGTGGATTCATGCTCGGGATCGGCGCTGGATAGTTCGCTCCCACAACCGAAATCCACCGATAAAGGCGAAGTCGTTATCCCCGATCCGGGTTCCTGGCGGCAGTGGCTTGAGCTTCCTGGCATTGCCACCGCCGATCACAACGTCGCTGGGTTTCAGAGCAGCGATCAATTTGGCCACGACATCCTCAACATGGCCTTGCCATTTCTTCCGTCCAAGTCGCTTTAGTCCATGAACTCCAACGTAATGCTCCAGCGTGCTCTTCTTGTAATGAAAACGACCGAGTTCCAACGGCTCCACAACGCCATCCAGATAACCGTGGCACCAAAACCAGTCCCGAGTCCGATGAATAGCATCTTGCCGCCCTGGTAGCTGCCCAGGGCTTGCATGGCGGCATCGTTGATCACCTTGACCGGCATGCCGAAGGCCGATTCAAAATCAAAGCCCATCCATCCCGTGCCGAGATTCCTCGGCTCGATCATCGGCTGGCCACACAGAATCGGCCCGGGGAAGCCAATGGAAACTGCTTCATAGTCCCAGTCCTTGGTCGCCGTTTTGACACTGGCAACCATGTACTCGGGAGTCAATTCTCGACCCGAAGGAAATTTTCGCCGAACTTCATGTCCCGAAGCGAGCATCTTCACGTTGGTTCCGCCAATATCAATGACCAGGACGTTCACGACCCGCTCCGTTGCCGATGTCCGTTTATTTGATCGTGCTTGATTCGTGGACACCGTTTGCTCAGGTGATCGACGCCTCATAGATGCTTTGGATGGATGCATCCAGAACCGCGTTGAACTCGGCATCCGATTGGTGGACCGACAGCCCGTCGAGCAGCGCTCGCGAGAAGCTGGCCACGACGCCGTGATTCTTGCGCAACCGGTCGTCGGCTTCATCCCGCGTATAGCCTCCCGACAGCGCGACCACCCTCACGACTTTGGGATGACTTACACAAGTCGGCGTAGAAGTCGGCCTGTTCGGGCAGGGTGAGCTTGAGAATCACCTGTTGGCCCGCCGTCAGCCCGTCAAGCTTCTCGAGGATGGCCGCTTTGAGCAACGTCTCGGCCGTGGACTTCTCCGGGCAGTGAATATCGACCTCCGGTTCGACGATCGGGATCAGTCCCATGCCGATGATCTGCCCAGCGATTTCGAACTGCTGGCGCACGATGTTCTTGATGCTGTCCGGGTTGGCGTGCTTGATGACCGAGCGCATCTTGGTGCCGAAAATGCGCTTTGACTTGGCTTTGTCGAGAAGCGCGGCAAGCCCGGGCATGGGCTTCATCAACTGGACGCCGTCCTTTTCGACTTCAAGGCCCTTGTCCACCTTCAGGAACGGCACGACACGTTTCACGTTCCAGAGGTAATCCGCGGTAGGCTGACCCTCGATGTCCTTGTCCATCGTGTCTTCGAACAGGATGGCGGCGAGAATCCGCGCGCTTGTGAAACTGGGGCTCGTGATGACGCGCGTCCGCATTTGATGCACGATGATCAAACATCTCATCGTCGTCGGCCCAAGAATGTTCCTTGACCCCGTAAAGGCTCAGCGCGTGGGGCGTGCTGCCGCCACTTTGGTCCAGCGCCGCGATGAAACCGGGACGCGTCTGCATTATCTGCATTTGTTGCTCGAAGCTGCTCATTTCACTGCTCCTCGAATCTTCGGTAGGGATCGTTCAGAACTTTGGTTGAACTGTCGCCGACCTCGAATAGTACGCCTTCAATTCCTCAGCTGAAATCGGGCGAGAAAAGTAAAACCCCTGCGCCATGGAAATCCCCGCCTCTCGAAGGGCCGAGGCCTGGGCCTCCGTTTCGACTCCCTCGGCGATCACTGCCACTCGGGTTGACTGCAGCAAGGCCGACAGCCCGCTGAGCCACGCCGGGCGCGGGCATTCGGGCGTGATCTGGGAGACGAGCGACCGGTCGAGCTTGATGATATCCAGGGTGCAACGCGACAGGACGGCAAGATTCGCCCCGCTCAAAGTGACGTCGTCGAGGGCGATTCGGACGCCGGCCTGGGACGCCGCTTCGAGGGCGGCGACGCCCAGTCGGTCGGGCAACCCCCGCTCGGTTACTTCAAGGATGATCTGGTGTCTGAGTTCCACTAACCCGGTCTTCGTCCCCACGTACTCCACCCCACCCCGCCCCAGGATTTCTGGGGGAACGTTGACGCCGATGTGCACTTCCTCGTGGACTCGGAGCCAGTCGAGCAGTTCTTTCGCCACGGTTTCGAACACCCAGTAGGTGAGCATTCCCGAGAGGGGGGTTCCTTCGATGAGGTGAATGAACTCGCCCGGCTGGACCAATCCGGAAGGCCGTCGCCACCGAGACAGGGCCTCGGCCCCAACGCATCGGCCGTCGGCAAGGGAGATGGTGGGCAGGTACTCCAGAAAGAACTCCCCATCGGCCAAACCCGCACGTATCGCATCAATGCTAATCATGTAACTTCACCGTATGCCGTTCGACGAACGCCAAGGAGATCACTAATCCTTCATCAGGCGACGATCAGCCTTTCTACTTCGCGAATTCCCGTTTCGTGTTCTCGTCGATGAAGTAGTAGGTTTGACCACCTTGCTCGAGAGTTGCACCAGCGGCAAATTTTGGAAATTTGACTTTGGCGATCGGATCCTCAACGTACTCGGCCTTGTCGTATATTTCGTGTTCGTGGATTTTGATGAACAATTCCGCGAATTCGACGATGCGGTCGTCGAGCCACTTGCCCAGCCCAGCCTCATCCAAGGCTGCGATTGGTGAGATGAACTCGGCATGAGAGTTGAACTGCCACAGAAGCGGGACGATGCGAAGGTTGTATTCCACCACGACATTCTTCACGGGATGGTCGGGCACCACCGAGAAAGTAAGAGTGATGTATGCCCTGGGAGATCTGAACTCAAACCTTGCTTCCCGGCGCGTATGAGAAACCGACGGCGTCACGGTCGCTCGATCGCCGGCGCGATTCGCCAAAACTTCGAGCCGCGGCCTGGCAACCGCAATCACTCGGGCCTGAGCCTTTTCGTAGTTTTTCAGGAGTTCTTGCCGCTCCACGTGTTCCTGGAGCATCTGTTGTTGTTGTAGTTTGGCCTTATCGCGCACATCCGTGAACGCTTTCTCGACTCTGGCTTTGAGTTCACTGACGTCGCTCATGAGTTATACTCCGAGGTGATTTGGACACGAGAATATCTTCGATCGAGAGATGAACATTGCACTTCGCATACCATAAGTCGTACTCGATGGTTTGGCAAGGCGCTGGATTTCGTTTTCGAGAACAAACGACCCACAATCACAAAACCTTCATCCTCTCTTGGTTGGGTCGAGTGAGATACGACGGTCAGAAAGGTGTGCGGAAAAAGCTGGCCGGGCAAATGGATGTGCGGATGTCGTCACGCCTGGCGGCTTCCCCGAAAGTAACCGGTTCGACGAACCATTCAGTCATTTGACATTCTGCAACCTGTCGAAGAATCGCTGCACTCCACCTTCCAAACTCCGCACGCCGACGACAAAAAGTTCAATGGCCATCCTGTCGCTCCGATTCGGAAGGGGCATTTTGTGAAGGTAGAATGTCCCCCTTCATTGTTTTTCGAGTCCGCGCAAATGTTTCGGATCCGCGCGCGCCGGGTCTGTGTAACATTGTTGCGTTCTAGAGAATACCTGGACGGATAACCGCCCAAAGCGCGTAATTTCGCATTCTCGTTTGTCGTCGCGGGGGCATCCGACGATTCGAAGTACGTCCTAAGCAGGCGAATGGCCGGTCCATCTCAAACCGAGTTCCACAGGAGAAAAGAATGAAAGCGTATTTGGCCGTATTGATCGTCCTGGGACTGCAAATGTCTCCGCTGCCCGCCGCCGACAAGAAAGAGGCACCCAAGCCGCTGCCGCCGAAGATCGTCCAGACCTGGCGCGACGCCGGCGCTAACGTCGGCTGGATGAATATGAACCTGCATCTTAACAGGCATATTTTTCGGGCTGAAGGCGAGGCCGACAGGAGCCCCCGCGAGTAGTGGTGGGACCGCACAAGCGGTATGCCGGTGTTTCAGTTCTCCGAGTGGGAAGAAGGCGTGCTGGTGAAGCTGCCCGATCCTGGGGCCCCGTTCGGCCTATGTCTTAACCTCACGAAAATGACGGATGCGGGGCTGAAGGAGCTGGCCGGCCTGAAAAACTTGCAAGCGCTGTATCTTGCTGAGACGCAGGTGACGGACGCGGGGCTGAAGGAGTTGGCCGGCCGGAAGAGCTTGCAAACACTCGACCTTCGCGGGACGAAGGTGACGGACGCGGGGCTGAAGGAGCTGGCCGGGCTTGAGAGCTTGCAAAGTCTGTACCTTACTGGCTGCCCGGTGACGGACGCAGGGCTGAAGGAGCTGGCCGGCCTGAAGAGCTTGCAAGTATTGAACCTTGGCGACACGAAGGTGACGGGCGCGGGGCTGGCCGGACCTGAAGAGCTTGCAAGCGCTGTACCTGTATAACACGGCGGTGACGGACGTGGGGCTGAAGGAGCTGGCCGAGCTGAAGAGCTTGCAATTGCTGAACCTTGCCCACATGCCCGGGGGTGACGGACGCAGGGCTGAAGGATCTGGCTGCGCTGAAGAGCTTGAAGTACCTGCGGCTTTACCTCACGAAGGTGACGGCAGCAGGCGCTGCCGCACTGAAAAAGGATTTGCCGGCATGCAACATTCATAGCGGGCGGCTTCTGATGACGGGACACCGAGTGGCCGTAATGATTTTTGCTCCTTTCTCAATGAGGTGAACTATGCAAAGACAAGGGACAATGTGGTACTACCTGGCTGTGCTGGCCGTGCTGGCGAGCTGCGGTCTGGACGTGTTCGCCGCTGCGGATGCCGACAAGAAAGAGGCCCCCAAGCCGCTGCCGCGGGAGATCGTCAAGGCTTGGCGCGGCATCGGCGCTAACGTCGGCTGGATGAAAATGGACCTGGGTGACAACAGGCCTATGTTTCAGGTTGAAGGCGAGATCAGGGCGTATGACGGTGTTTCAGTTCACCGAGTGGAAAGAAGGAGTGCTGGCGAAGATGCCCGATCCTGGGGCCCCGTTCGGCCTGTGTCTTAACTGCACGAAAATGACGGACGCGGGGCTGAAGGAGCTGGCCGGCCTGAAAAGCTTGCAAGCGCTGTATCTTGCTGGGACGCAGGTGACGGACGCGGGGCTGAAGGAGCTGGCCGGCCGGAAGAGCTTACAAACGCTTGACGTTCGCAGGACGAAGGTGACGGACGCGGGGCTGAAGGAACTAGCGGGCCTGAAGAGCTTGCAAAGGCTGTACCTTAATCACTGCGAGGTGACGGACGCAGGGATGAAGGATCTGACCGGCCTCAAGAGCTTACAAATACTGAACATTGGCGCCACGAAGGTGACGGACGCGGGGCTGAAGGAGGTGGCCGGCCTGAAGAGCTTGCAATCGCTGATCATGTGGGGCACGAAAGCGACGCCGGCAGGCATTGCCGAGCTGCGAAAGGAGTTGCCAAAATGCAACGTCGCTGATCAATAGCGGGTGCCGTTCTGAGAGGCGCACAACGGGGTCATTCGGCGACCGTCAGGTGAGCCACAAATCGTGGCATGCCTGTTCGTAGCTTTGCTCCAGGTCCAGCGGCACCGCCAGCTTGCCCGTCAGCCACAGCGGTAGTGTGGGTAACGGTTGACCCAACGTAAGCGCGTGCGACCAGGTTTGCAGCAGCATCCGCTTTGTCCTGCGGCCGCCAGCGACACGACGCGGCATACAGATGCGGCAGCGGATCGCCCAGGGTCGGGTCATTCTGTCCCAGAAAGTGCAACAACTCGGCATAGAGATTGAATTGTCGCGGCGTTACCACATCGACGATGCTGACGGCAACCCCCTTTTGCAGCAGGGCAGCGCATTTGCCGACAAAGGCGTTGCGTTTCTCCGGCCGATCTTTGTTCCCTGGACTGACCAGCTCGATCGCGGCCACAAGTTGCCGGCCGCGTTCCGCGTCGTAGATGCAAACCTCGTACTCATCGTAATCCGGCACCTCGGTCTCGACGGCAACGGTCGGCTCGGCGGTGCCCAGGGGCGGTCGCAACGCCGCCATCGCCCGCGGCATCTGAGACGCGCGCATCGTCTTGCTCGAATGTTGCCACATCGATTCGACTTGCGAACGGGCGTGGATTTTCGGTCCTGCAACATAGCCTTTTGGAAGGACCGTGCGCAACTGCAACACAATCCGGGCCGGCCACATGCCATGAATTTCTTCCCAGGAAACACGGTTGCTCACCGATGGTCGAAAATGATCGCGTAGCGGCATGGGAACCTCCTTCGCCGCCATTGTACCACGGTTGGCGAACATTGACTCGATGAAAATGGACTTGGGCGATAACTTGCCCACCGACCGGACCAGCGGCGGTGCCGGGCAATGTTGGGGAGCGAAAACCATGTGAAATGGGTGAACGGGGCTGGATTTCGGCCAACACCATGTAAAACATAGGAAATGTGTGATTGGTAAACTTCTGAAGGGTTTGATACTTACATCGAATGCCGACCTGCTGGGGAGCCTATGATCTTGTCGCTGAACATGCCGCAGCTGGGCGTTCCGATGAGCCAGGGAGTCGTCGAAAGGATCCATATTTCCGAGGGTTGCCGGATCGAAGTAGGCGCGAAACTGCTCGATATCCGCGTCGACCTGAGTGCGGTCGCCGCACAGGACTGCCCCCCCATTTCCTATTTTCGAATGGTATCGCGCGAAGCGGGCTGGGTGAGGCGATTGATCTGTGCGACCGGGGCAGTTCACAGCATGGGGGAGATTTTGGCGCTGGTCAGCACCGATCGCGACGAGTCGTGCGACGAGCCGCCACAGAGGCCGCTACGGATCGCCAGCGCCGGTATCCTTGCCGATCGCCAATGGTGAACTCTAGTTGAATGATCCGTAGTCCCTGTTCTCGGAGGCGGGAAAGTGAGCTGGAGGTTGGTAGAGCGACGATCCATTCGGGCAAATCCAGGCGCGCAAAGAATAACATCCCATGACCGATTCAACGATCCAGGTTCCGCTGCTCCTCGGCGATTTGTCGGCCGCCGGCTGGCAGGTCCAGCGGTCTGGGATTCGCTGGCTATGTGAAGACGGCCGGGTTTGTAGGGCCGGCGAAGTCCTCGCTTATTGCAACGTCGGACTGTGCGCTGTTCCCGGCTATTTGCCGAGCCACGTTCCCTTTCAGGGTGAGCGCCGGGATTTTCAGGTGGCGCTGGTCGCCCCTTTGGCGGGCCGGCTGGTACATGCTGCCGGGGTATCCCAGGGTGGTTTTCTCGACCTGTTGGGCCGGTACCAAATCTGGACCCCGACCACGACGATCGGCTGGCTGGAATGCCCGGCGGAAGGCGTCTTCGGGAACCCGGAAAGCGCCGGCCGGCTGAAAATGCTGCTCGCGACCGGGCGGCGGACCATCGAACATGCCGAGGTCCGTGGCGGGTTGTTGACCGGCTGGCACGAACGTGCCCGGGCCTGGTGGGGCAACGGCCCGCGCTTCGGCAATGTTTTGAGCCTGGGAATCTGCGAACAGGTCGGCATCATCCGGGGCGAACAATTAGCTTTTCTCGAATTCTTTGAAGCGGCCCCGGGGCCGGCCCACGTGGCTTTTGTCCCGGACGATATCATCGTGCCGTCGCTCGCTGTGCTCACTGCCCAGCTTCGGCTTACGCAATCGGAGCGGGACCGGATCGTGGCGGATGCGTTTTCCTGGTTTGCTTCCGCCGTGGCCGCCGGCGGCGGTTGGAATCCGGTGGTTGCCGATTGGATCTACGCCGGTTGTCTCCTGAAGGCGTTTTGTGGCTGCCCCTTGCTGGAGCACTCGGAAGTGCTGACAGCGTCCGGATTGCAAAAACTGGGGCCTGCCGACAGCGTGATCCTGTCCTTGAATAGCGAGTTGGCGCTCCATTTTCGCCACAAGCGACTTGGCTATCCGCTGAGCTTGCACCAGTTTCGTTTGCAGGGTGTCGGGCCGCTGGTACGTCAATGGTTGCACCAGGAATTCGAAGTTGTCAAGAAACTCCCTGACGACGTCCGGCGCGAGTATCTGGAACTGATCGATCTGGTTCGTGCCCGTACCGGTGCCTGCCTCCTCGTGCTCAACACTGTGTCGACCAGCATGATCGATTGCTTCTGTTATGCACCGTTTGATAGACCGCTGGGAGGCTCGCTGGTGCATATTCGCGCTCAGGAGATGAATCTGATGCTCTACGATCTGGCCCGGGAAAGAGATATTTCGATCATCGACATCGATGCGCTGGCGGTCGAGCTCGGCAAAGTGAAACATATTGCGGACGGTGTGCATGCGAGCGGGCTGCTCCAGGAAAGGTTGCGCGCTCAGATACTGCGAAGCTTGCCGCGATCGGGGGATCGCCGGCTTCTGATGACCACCTCGGAAGGACGGATTGATGCAGCACAACTCGACGAAGGATTCCGGCAGCGGCAAGGGGGCCAAGGTCTTCTTCCGCGAGGCCATCGTGCGTGCCCTGGCCGAGGAAATGGCGCGGGATCGCCGGGTGTTTTTGATGGGTCAGGACATTGCCGAATTCGGCGGGCCCTACAAGGAAACCGCTGGCTTGTTCGAGCGATTTGGCGCGGCACGGGTGCGCAACATGCCGGTGGCGGAGGCGGCCACGGTGGGCCTGGCCGTCGGGTCGGCCGCGGCCGACATGAGGCCCGTCGCCTTCATCACTTACATGGATTTTCTCATGCTTGCCCTCGACCCGCTCGTCAACTACGCAGCGAAGTTGCACTACAAGACAGGTGGACAATTGCGCGCGCCGCTGGTGGTGAAGACGACTGCCGGAGCAAAGGGGCAGGGAGTCGTGCATTCGCAATGCCTGGAATCGTGGCTGATGAACACGCCCGGCCTGAAGATTGTGGCACCATCGACGCCGGCCGACGCCTACGGTCTGCTCAAGGCCGCGATTCGCGACGATGGCCCAGTCGTTTATGTGGACCACAAACGACTATTCCCCACTGCCGGCTTCATTCCGGAGGAAGAGGTGGTGGTGCCCCTGGGACAAGCGGCGGTGCGCCGGCCAGGCAAGCACGTGACGATAGTCAGCTATTCTTATATGATGAGCGTCGTGCTGGAGGCGGCCCACCGGCTGGACGGCGAGGGCATTTCCTGCGAAGTGGTCGATCTTCGCACTCTTGCCCCGCTGGACCTGGAAACGCTGGTTGACTCCGCACGCAGGACGGGAGCTCTCTTGACTGTGGAGGAAGGGCAGGTGGTCTGTGGAGTCGGCTCGGAGATCGCATTTGTCGTGCGCGACCGCGTCGAACGAGTTCAGGTTGCTCGTCTCGGAGCAAGCCGATCGCCGGTTGCCTCAAGCCCGGCACTGGAGGCTTACTGCCTGCCCAATCCAAACCGGGTGATGGACGCGGTGAGAGCACTTCTCCAAAGCCGAAATGAATCGAGCCGCGACCGTTAGGGAGCGGACCCAACTTCCATTGGTATGGAATGAACGACGATGATTTATCGATTCGCTGCACCCGGTCCCATTGAGGACGTGGAGGAGTTGCGGGTACTCGAGTGGCATAAGGAAGAAGGCGCGACCGTGCAACCCGGAGAACTTCTCCTGGAGTTGGAAACGCACAAAGCGGTGGTCGAGGTTCGATCGACTTTGAAGGCAGTGCTGCGGCGCATTGTCAGCGCTGCGGGTGAGTGGCAAAAAATCGGCAGCCCTTTGGCGATTCTAAGCGACTCGCTGGATGAAGCGATCCCGGAAAACGCGGTAGAAATCGCCGAATTGCTGCCGGTCGAGTTCGAGGTCAGCTAGATCCGATCAATGTCTGAAGTGCCATTGTCGCCGACTCGCGCCAACGGCTGCCTGTGATCCCCATCTCGACCTTCTCATACAGCAGGGTGCCGGCATGAGGCGGACAGGTGAAATCATAACACGGTGCAAACCGAAAGCACTCAACCTTGATCGGACAGAGGCGAACAAGCTCCCCCTGCGTGCGGAAGCAGGCCAGCAAGCTGCGCTTGAATGCTCGTTCGGGTTTAGTGAGCCTCAGGGTGGCGACCTCGCAATCGGCCGCCGGCAGGAACTCGACGGTTACCCCACTTGGTGTGTCGTGATAAGATCTCATCTCGATCACCACCGGCGCGTGCAGACCCCGCTTGCGCAGCAGCAAGCCGGCCGCATAAGCCGCGAAGGCGGCCGAATCATGGTCCGGATGGCCACCCTCGTAGGGGTGCGTGATGGCTACCTCGGCTCGGAGTTCGCGAAACACCTCGGCCGTGGCCAGCGCCACGTCCGCCAGGCACAACGAGGCTTCCTGGTCAACGAACCCCATCGCGCGTATCTGGCCGGGCGGTATGCCGGCCAGGGCCAAGGCGGCTTCCACCTCGCTCCGGCGTGCAGTTGCGTAGTCGTGTCGCGTGGCAAATCCGCGGGCCTGGGCGTGGCGCACGTCCCTGGGCACCCCGTCCGTCACGTGGCAGATTACGGCACCGCGCAGCCGGGGCAAGCGGGCTCCAGCCCCGATTACTTCGTCATCCGGATGTGCCGCCAGAAGGACCACCTGAGGCATCGGGCGGGGGTCGTCCGGGGCCGCGCAAACCAAGTCGAGCAGCTCTTTCGCATGTCGGTTCATTCTTCTCGGTTTACCTCACAATCCGGCGGAGTCAAGCCGCGGGACGCAGCGCACCATAGAACAACCTCCTGGCGGAAGAGGCTGCTTTGTCTCCACGTCGCGATCATTCCAGGGTCGACCGATGGCTGAATTTCTGGGCGTCGATCCCGGTGGCAGATATCAGGTTCTCACTAGCGATCAGATCATTGAGACACTCGTTCTGCATTGTTGGCCTTACGAGGCCCGTTTCGGCGATCGGCCGGCGGTGGTGCGGAAGGCCGAACTTGCCCTCGAACGCTGGCTGCTAAACGGCCTGCCCTGTCGCCGGGAACGCGGTAAACGCTGGTTCGATCTATTCCAGGTTTTGAATTTCATGCACTGGACGTCCGAGGCCCACGGCGACCCCATCTATCCGGAATGCGCCCTCCCCGCCGGACGTCGTCAGGCCGGCGAGTCGGTATCTGCCGCCTGGGGAACGAAGCACAAGTCCGCAGTGTATAGCCCCAACCCCCTGGTTGTTTCTTTAAGTCGCGAGTTCGATCTTCGGGGCACGCCGCCGCACGCTCCCCTCAGATTGCCGCGTACCGATTCCCTACGAAGATCGGACGCAGAGTCACGTACTTGTGAACCTTGTCGAACCCACTGGAGAAGTGCGACAATCCATGACGCCCGGCCGCCTCGAAGTCCGCGTGCCCATGCCGGTCGATCGCACGACGGTGGTAGTGGAGGCGCGAATTGCGTGGACGGCGTCGTGCGAAGCACACGATTTGGACCCGGCTCATCTCGAGGACTGGGATCGCTCGGACGCCGAGTACGAATTATACACGCGCCGATCCGAAGGGCCGATTCGCGTCACACCGGCGATCGCGCAGTTGGCGGACTCGCTCGCCGGCGCAGCCCATAATCCGTTGGAAGCTATCAACGCCTTCTGGGAGTTCTTCTGCGAGCGGATGAACACGGGGTTCATTCATCACGACGAACTCGATCTGGTGGACCCGCTTGCGTCGCTGGTGCAGCGGGGATGGTTCGATTGTCTCTGGGGGTCGGCTCTGCTGGCTGCCTTGTGCCGGGCACGGGGCATTCCTGCGCATCGTGAACGGATTTCACATCGTTCCCGTCGCGCCTATGCACCACTACTGGGTGGAGATCCTGCTGCCGCCGCACGGTTGGGTGCCCTTCGACCTGTATTTGGCGGGAGGGAAGTACGAAGAATCCTCCTGGAGCCGATACTACTTCGGCCGGATGGACTATCGAATGAAAGTGCAATGCTTGCCTCATATCATGATCGGCAACACTGGGGTTCGGTTCCCGGCCGCGTGGCACATGACGATGGATCTGACTGCGGAGGGAAGCGCAACGTCCTATTTCGCGCTGGAAACGGGGCAGTTGTTGTACCGCGATGAAATCTGCGTTTGCCGGTGAGCCGTCTGGAGGATGACGGCGCCATGAGCGATGAACCTGAACGGATCAGTTGTTTGATGGTGACCCGGCCGTCGCCGGAACGATTCGAGTTATTCAAGCAAAGCGTGGCATGCTTCCAGGCGCAGACCTACCCTAACCGCGAGCTGGTGATCGTCCTGGATCAGGGGCCTTCGGAATGCGTGAAGCGGATCGAGAACCATCTGGCGGGGCTGGGAGTCAGCGCCACGCTCGCGCAGCCGGCACCGCAGCATTCGGTCGGTGCCCTCCGAAACTTGAGCGTGCAGTCCGCATCGGGATCGGTACTCTGCCCCTGGGATGACGACGACTTAAGCCATCCGACCCGGCTGGCCGAGCAGTACGACCTCATGATTCGCGAAGGGTGCCATTGCAGTGGCCCTTCAAGAGGTTCTCTGCCTGTTTCGCTCGTCCCGGGAGATGTACTGGATGAATTTCCGCAACGCGCCGGACCGCTGCGCTGCGAATACGGTGCTCTTTCGCCGCGACGTTTGCGCACGCGCTACCCGGAGGATAGGCCGCGCGGGCACGGCAATGCCCACGAGGACACGGCCCTGGTGCTGAGCCTTCAGGCCGAGGGCAAGTTCCTGTACCTCGCAGGTGCGCCGTACCTGTTTGTCTACATCTACCACGGCGGCAATACCTGCGACAGCGAACACTTCCAGATGCTGGCTCGATCGCTGGGCATTTCCCGAGGACTTCTGGAGCGGCGACGGGATGTCTTCAAAAGGCTCGATTGTTTCAGCCTGGGGGAAGGTACCATCACAGTGATGGGCAACAACGGGCCGGCCTTTCAGATTCCGGGACGGCCCGGCAGCGCTCCTCTTGATGCGTAACGCTGGGAGAACCGAAGATGGCCGCGCGGCGACTGAACCTGTTTGCCAAGGGCAATGTGGATGTGCGGGACTCTCTGCACTGTTGCTCCGTTGCCGGCAAGATCCGGTGGAACGGCATCAACGAGATCGTCCGCGCACGTTTCCCTGGGTCGGTCGTGCGGGTCCGGCACGAGGTTTGGACGCGCTCGGACGCTCTTCTGGAAACGAAAGGAACCATCCCTCCCGGCCTTCGAGAGAGGAATCTACCCCTCGCCCCCTTCACTCTGGACGCTCAGTTCAGTCGGAGGGCGCTGGATGGCGACGACGACGCCGTGGTCCTTTCCATCCAGCCGGACGTTGCGAACCCATTGTTCAGGAGACGGCACGACGGTTGCCTTCTGCTTCCTTATGGTGTCAATGAGTGGCGCGAGGAAGATCGGCACTGGCTCCAGGAAGAATTCGAGGTCGTAAACCACCTCACTGTGGCAACGTCGATGGCCAATCTGGCCCAAATCATTCGGGACATTCGCTCGCGCCGAGAGGCTCACATTCTCTTATACAACATGTGCTCCGTGATTCCTGGGGAGCAGGTCCATTGCCATCAAGGGCTGGAGGAAATCCTGTCGACGCGGATCAAACGCTTCAACCTGGCCGCGCTGGAATTGTCCCAGCAGTTGGGGATCTCGATCGTCGATGTCGACGGCATTGCCGCACGCGCCGGCACCGACCGCGTGACTCTGGATGCCGGGCACTTGACCGCAGAAGGTCATCAATTGGTTGCGCAGGAAGTCGTCCGGATCCTGGAGGATCTCGGATGTTTCGACGACGCGTCTTGACAGGGGGGAGAACGCCATGCTCGTCAGCGTAATCGTCAGATCCAAGGACGAGGCGAATCGGCTAAGGTTGGTCCTTGCTTCCCTGGCCGGCCAGACGGTGCCGATCGTACCGCCGCAGACAAAGGTGCCAGCTGGCGCGGTGGCCGCGGAATTGATCGTCGTCAACGACGGATCGACAGACCAAACGCGCGACCTCCTCGAAGAGGAATCTGCCCGATTACCCCTCCAGGTGGTACATCACGAACAGTGCCGGGGACGTTCCGCCGCCTCCAATTCCGGGCGCATGCCAGCAGTTGGTGAGTTGCTGATTTTCCTGGACGGCGACACGTTGGCCGGACCCAACCTCATCGAGCGCCACGCTGCGATGCAACCTGGTTCGTGCATACTGGGCCGCGGCGAGACCTTTCACCTGCGCAGCACCGGTTCTTTCGGGATCCGGAGACCGGCGTCCCCAATCCGGGACAGGAGGACCACGTCAGGCGGATGGGGCCGGAACTGGCCCGAAATCTCGTCACCCGCAGCCAGGTTCTCGAACACTTCGAGCAGATCGCCAGCCGGGCACAACCGGGGATTTATCCAGGGGCAGGGCCGAGGAAGCTCTTCGAACTGGAAATCGATGCCCTGCAAAATCACCCCGATCTCAGTGTGTTGTGGATGGCCGCATCAGGCCACAATTTCTCCGTCCACAGGGAACACTTCAAAGCCGTGGGCGGATTCGACGAACGCCTGACGATTAACGAGCACCGCGAATTGGCCTTCCGGTTAGGCGATCGAGGGGTCCGGCAGGTGCTTGTTCCAGGAGCGCGCAGTTATCATCTGACGCACCAGGTCGGTTGGCGCGACCCGTTGACCGAAGCGAATTGGGAACGGATTTTCTACGATGCGCATCCGTGTTTGGCGGTCAAGTTAATGTCGATCTTTTGGTTGAGTTTGGCAGAAGATCCGGCCATTCCGACGGAGGCGCGGATCACCTCGCTGCCGCAAATGGAAACGATCGTTCGGCAAGGCACAACCGTGGATTACGATGCTATTCGGAAAGCGCATCCGCTGCTGCGTCCTCTTGGGGACACCGGATGATGCGACGGAGATCGCGGCCTTCCCGGTCAGAATTCAAACCCCTCCGCCGGCTCGGGATACGGTGCCGCGACGGCAAATCGGCTCGCTGCTGCTGCTTCCTCATCGACCTCCTCTTGGAGATGAGCCAGGTCCGTTGCGCTGATCCGGTTCGCAGCCCGCAATTGATCGGCGAGCAAGCGTATAGGACAGTGTTCTTGCCAGTGGCGGACTTCGTCTGCAGGCCGACTTTCGCGCGACCACGTCGAATGCGCGGAGAAACGGTACGCGATACATTCGAGAAAGGATGGACCGTCGCCGGCCCGCGCCCGGCCCGCCATGACACGCATTGCCTCGCGGACCTGAAGCACGTCCATGCCATCAATGGTCTGAGCCGGCACGCCGAACGGCTGCGCCAGCTCGGAGAGTTGCAGCGGTTTCAGGGCCTGGCGCACAGGCGTGGACACGGAATATTGGTTATTGCAGCAGATGAGGACGAGCGGCAACTGCCAGAGCGCGGCGAGGTTGAGAGTTTCGTGGAGCGCACCGGCCCCACAGGCACCGTCGCCGAACAGGCAAGCAACGATCCGGCCCGTCCGCTGCATCTGCGCTGCCAGGGCCACGCCCGCAGCCACCGATAGATTGCCCCCGACGACGCCATGAGCACCGAAGAAGCCGCCGGCCGGCTCAGCGATATGGCTCCGGCCGCCCCGACCCTGGCACGGGCCGGCGGCCTTGCCTAGAACTTCCGCCATTACTGCCGATGGACTTAGACCGCGAGCCAATGCAGGACCGATGCTCCGTCCGCTACAGAGCAGCGAATCGTCTGGTGCCAGGCCAGCGCAAACGCCGACCGCAACCGCCTCTTCCCCGGCCGACAGCAGTTGGAAGCCGGGCTTGGGTAGGCTCATCAAGCTTTTTTCGAATGCCCGAATCATCATCATGGAACGCAGCAAAGCGATCGAACTCAGGCGATCGTCGGGAGCGCTGTTCCCGGAATCCGGCACTTCGCCGGGAACTCCTGGTCGGTTATCGTTCGCTTCATTGGAAGCTGTCATTGAAGTTCTTCCAGCAAACGTGGAAATGTTGACGCCTGCTCTCAATCGTCGCCGCCGTTGCCTGGATGCCTTGGTTGTTGTCCTCAACTACGGCCCTCGAACAAGCGATAAAGGCTGCGCACCAAGTCGCTCACCGCCGCGAACAACGGCTGGAGGGCGGGAGTGCCTTGCCGGGCCAGAGCCTTGAGTTGATCCGCAGTTCGCTGCAAGGCCACGCCGGTCTTCCGGAGATCCTGAGCATTCCAATGCTGGCGCTGATTGCAACCACGCGACGTGTGCAAGGATGGTGGGGATTGCAGCGCGACACCGTCAGCCTGGCCGTGCCTTCAAGGGCCGCCCGCTGCCGGGCTTCGAATTGGGCCAAAGCCTTCACCTGGATCTCGGCGGGAAAGAATTCATCCAGGCCGGCCTTGAACATAGTGGAAACCAGCCCGGCTGCTCCGGCAACCGCGGCCGGCCTCCCCTGAAGCCGATAATCCGTCTGCAACTCGCTCGCCCCAGCATTGGCCATAACCCAGTCGAGGTCGACGACATAAGCGCCAGTGTCCTTGGAAACCTCAGCTCCCAACAAGTTGAATCTTCGGATACGCTCACCCAGCGATTGCGGAGCGCCCATGTAACGATGGGCCAGATCGCCAGGGACGTGCCGAAAGACGTTGCAAAGAAACACTGATGCGCTGGGGGATTTGAGAATTTCCGCCACGATTAGGCGCAGGTGCGAGGCGGCGGCCTCGAGACCGATCGCCGGCTCTTCGACGAATTGCTTCGAAACCCATTCGCGCTGCGCCGGAGACCACCCGCGGCTGCCAGTCGTCCAGAGGGAGAAATCGCCGATCCTCTTGTCGATCGCGCAAGGCGGGCTGGACAACGTCTGCCAAGAGCGACAGCACGACAACGCGCGGGCCGGGCCGGCGATAGAAATCGCCGCAGTAGTCTCGGACGCCGGCGGGCGTCAAGCCTCGATCGCACACCTCGCGCGGGATCGTCGGCCCGTTGGGACTCAGAAAATCGGAACGGATTGCCGGCCAGCATGTGAGTTCGACAGCAACTTTCGACCCGACCGCGGCCAGTACTTCCGTAATCAGGCGAGCCGATTCTTCAAGCATCGGCCGTTCCGTATCGAGTACGAGCGCATCGATTTTTAGGGGCAGAGGTATCTCTACCGGCATTGTTTCAACCGTTTTGGTTCGACCTGTCGAGAGTTTTCTCCAGCGATCCGCGCTGGACCAAAACTGGCCTGAAATTGATTTTGGCGAATTGTCACGACTGCGGCAACTCAAGGCAGCGGGAATGGGCGATTCAGCGTTGCCCCTCAGACGAACTCCGAGGGGTACGGGAAGTGTTCAATATTTGGGCATTGCCGGTGACGGTGGAGGCAAGACAGGAGGGGTTGCTGGTGGTGGAGTCGAGGAATTTGCGTCTGTAAAGGGCGGGAGCGGAACCGGCTGATTTATCCAGGTGTACGACATTGTATAAGGCAACATCACGACATCGCAGACAGCACTGAATGGCAGGTCGGCAGCGCACAATAACATGCGTGCCACCCGCGGCTCTTGCTCGGCGGTCTTGATGCTCTGCAGATCTTCGTGTACTCCGCCGAAAGGGGTTTTGCCGCCCTGCTCAGGAGGCGACAGAACGATGCTTTTTGCGGTGCCGCACCCCGCGATCGACAGGCTGAAAAGCAACAAACCAACACAACTAGCGCGAATGGCCATCTCGCTGTCCCCCTTTTCACCGAATTGCACTATCGAGTCGGATCGACCCGCCAATAAATGGAACACCCCGGCGGCAGCGGAGCCAAACCAGGCGTTCCGGGAGTTCCAACCGGCAACATGCCGCCTCCGAGCGCCTGCAAGGCGTTTGCACCGGCAGATGCCGATTGTTTCCGGGCTGCCATCGACAACAAATCGCCGCCGCCGAGGGCTTGATAGGCGTTTACGATGGCAGACAGTTGCTGCTTTTTGGTTTCGATCAAGACCATTCTCGCGTCCAGCAGGTCGCGCTGGGCCAAGAGCACTTCCACGTATTCGACGCGGGCATTCTGAAAAAGTTTGCTGGCGGCTGTCGACGGAGGCCTCGAGCGATTCCAACTGCTGCTTCTTGATCTCGATGCTCTTGCGGTAGTTCTCCACCATGGACACGCGGTTGACAACCTCGGTGAAGGCGTTGAGGATCACGCGCTGGTAGTTGTAGACGCTCTCCAATTGCTTGGCGTTCGCGCTGAGGTAATCGGCCTGGATCGCTTTCTTGTTGATCAAGCGGCGCGACCAGGCCGCCGGCGACATTGTAAACCAAGGCTTCCGGAGTGGTGAACAGATATGTTGGGTTGAAGGCCTGGAAGCCAACGCCGGCGGTGATGGTCAGCGTCAGGAAAGAAGCGGGCCCGGGCGACCTTCACGTCGAGCCCGGCAGCCTCCAGCTCGCGCTCGGCCTGGCGGATGTCGGGTCGGTTCTGAAGCAGCTGCGAGGGCACTCCCACGCTCAGCGCGTGAATGTTCAGATCGAAGAATCCCCGCGGACATGCGTTCGACAGGCTCCGGGAAGCGATTGAGGAGGAAGTTGATACGGTTCTCGACCTCGACGATCTCCTGCTTGACGATCAGCTTTTCGCTCTGGTTCTTGCGAACCTCGGCCTGGAAACGCTGGACAGCCAGCTCGGTGCCGCGGCCTGCTTCCTTCTTGGCCTTGGCGATCTCGAGGCTTTGCTCCTGAAGCTCGATGGTTTTATCCAGAGTCTCAAGCCGTTTGTCGAGCGCCATCAGCCGGTAATAATTCTCGGCAATCTCCGCGACCAGACGGGTCACGAAGTAGTTCCGCTTCTCAATGGCGGCGAGGTAGCGCTGCTCCTGCCGCGTCCCTGGCATTCCGCAGCTGCCTCCAGATGTCCAGCTGCCAGGAGAAGTTGAGGCCCAGCATGGAATTTGCCAGCGGATTGGGAAAGTGCTTGCCGGGGAGATATCGAGTTGTTCTCAACGGCTCCCATCGAGCGTGTAGAGGCTGGGTTTGTCCAGCCCCGCGCCGGCCCCGACGGTGAGGAAGGGAAGGTACGCCCCTTGCCGCGCCAGAATCTCGTTCTTGGCGATCTGGACTTCCTGATCCAGGATCTTCAGCTCCCGATTGCCGACCAGTGCCTGTTGGATCAAGCGCGTAAGCAGCGGATCATTGTAAAACTCTTCGATCCCGAGCTGAGCTGAGTTTTCCGGGCTGGTCGCTTCCGAGCTTGGCGCTCCATTGAAGCCTGCCGGCAGGCCTGGTCCCGGCTCCGCCTGACGGAGGCGGGGATTTGACAGGACGGCAGAACCAGCAGCATGCTGCAAACGATCGCTCTCGCAATCACGATGCTTCAGATGCTTTGCGTTCGAAAATCTCATGAGAGGTTCATCGGCCTCGTCCTTGAGGAGTTTGTGCTTGTCGGCAATCCCTGTCTTGGTGGCAATACCTGCATAATCGGCACTTTCGCCAATCAAAGAATAGCCTATCTTGACGAGTAGAGTTGACCTGCGTGATCGGTGGGGCGATTTGGCGGTGCCTGGGAGAGGACGCGAAGAGGTTGGGGCACTGCTGTCGGCAGCAGGTAGGCCACCACCTTGGCGACGCCCTGCCTCCCGATCCGGTACTCCCCACTTGGCAGGGTGCTGACGGACGTGTAATGGCGCGGGCCGTTCACCGCTATGGACCGCCGCGGCCAGCATGGTGGATCAAGCCGTTAAGCATCCGGGTCATTGCAAAACCCTTTATCCCGGACTGGTCGGTCCGTGTTCTGAGCTGGTTGGTCTGTTTTCCGACGTTGGCGGGCACCAGTTGTCCGAGCTGTTCGCTCCATTGAAGTCAGGCGGCAATTCTATTCCCGGTGTTCAAAGAATCTCGCTGAGAGGTTCATCCACCTCGTCCTTGAGAAGTTTGCGACCGTCGGCAATCTTGCCGAACAAGTAATAAAGGCCGGGAATTACCAGGACTCCGATCACGGTGCCCACGAGCATCCCGCCGGCTCCGGTGGTGCCAATGGTGCGGTTTCCGATCGCCCCGGCGCCGGTGGCAAAGACCAGCGGAAGGAGACCGGCGATGAAGGCGAAGGAGGTCATCTGAATCGGCCGGAAGCGCAATTTTCCTCCTTCGATGGCTGCCTCCTGGAGGGTCAGGCCCTCCTGGCGCCGTTGCACCGCGAATTCGACGATCAAGATCGCGTTCTTGCCGAGCAGACCGACCAGCATGACCAGACCAATCTGGGCGTAGACGTCGTTGGCCAACCCCATGGCCTGCAGGAACAGAAGGAACCGAAGACCCCGATCGGCAGCGACAGGATCACTGCCAGCGGCAAGATAAAACTCTCGTATTGCGCAACCAGGACCAGATAGACGAAGACGACGACGATGAGGAAGATATAAATCGCCTCGTTCCCTTTTCTCGCCTCGTCATAAGAGAGGCCTTCCCAGCCGATGCCGTAACCGCGCGGCAGCGTCTTGGCGGCGACCTCCTGGATCGCCTTGATGGCCTGACCGCTGCTGTAGCCGGAAGCGGGTGCACCTTGAATGGAGGCGGAGGGATACAGGTTATAGCGGGTGATCTCGTTCAAGCCCTGCTTCTTCTTGATCTTCATGAACGAGGAGTAGGGGACCATTTCCGCCATGATCGTTCTTGACGAACAGATTGCTCAAATCCTCCGGGAACCGCCGGAACTCCGGCGCGGCCTGGACATAGACCTTGTAGAACTGGTTGAAGCGGACGAAGCCTTGCTCGTAAGTGCTGCCGATGAGGATGTTGAGGTTGTCCATCGCCTTTCCGATCGTCACGCCCTTCTGCATGGCCACGTCGTTGTCGATGACCAGCTCATACTGCGGGTAGTTGGCGGTAAAGAAGGTGAACAGGTTCTTCAGCTCCTTGCGTTTGCCCAGGGCGGCCATGAACTTGTCGGTCACTTCTCCGAGCCGCTTGTAGTTGTTCGAGTTCGTCTTGTCGAGGAGACGCATGGAGAAACCCCCGGCCGCGCCAAAGCCGGGAACCGCGGGCGGCTCAAAGAACTCGAGCTTGACGTTGGTCATCTGACGGCATTTTTCCTCGAGTTCCTCAATGATCTGGCGTCGCAGTTCAGCTTGCGCTCGGACCAGTGTTTCAAATTGATGATACAGGTCCCCGCGTTCGAGCCCCGGCCCTCGGTCAGAACCTCGTAACCGGCCAACGAGGAGACGGAGGTGACTTCTTCGATCTCTTTGGCGATCGCTTCCAAGCTCGTGGGACTTGGCGTTGGTGTACTCGAGCGTCGAGCCCGGAGGCGTCTGGATGACCCATAGAGATGCCCTGGTCCTCGCCCGGGATAAAGCCAGGCGGAAGCTGCATGTTGACAACAACAAATGCCGGCGGCAAAGCCCCCGATGACGGCCAGGGTCAGCGTGCGGCGCGGTGACGACCGCCGCAGGACCGCGGCATAACCGCCCGTGACTTTCTCGACAGCCACGGTCAAAAGGACGCTGCACCAAGGGGCAGAAGAATGAGCAGGAAGCCAACCGGCCCCCAAAATAATACGCCAGATAAGTGAGCAGCCCAAGACCGCCAGCCCTCCAAACACAATATACAGCAGAATGGCCAGCGGCCCGCGCGTTTTTCACGTGGTTCGTGTGGGCACCGGCATGGCGTGGGGCTTGAAGAATCATCGCACAGAGAACCGGCGTCGAGCGTCAGGGCCACCAGACCGGAGAGAACGATGGAGGTGGCCATCGTGATGCCGAACTGGCGGTAGAAGGTGCCGACCGGCCCGGGCATGAAGGTCACCGGAACGAAAACGGCTGTCATCACCAGGGTGATGGCGATGATCGCGCCGCTGATCTCGTGAAGAACCTCCATGGTCGCCCGATAGGGCGAAGGTGCTTCTCGGCCATCTTGGCATGCACCGCTTCGACCACCACGATCGCGTCGTCCACCACGATCCCGATCGCCAGCACCATCGCGAAGAGCGTAATCAGGTTGATCGATAGACCGAGCAACTGCATGAAAAGAAGGTCCCGATCAGGGACACCGGAACCGCCAGGGATCGGGATCAGCGTGGAACGCAAATCTCCGAGGAACATGTAGACCACCAGAGACACCAAAATGAAGGCCTCGAGCAGGGTGTGCAGCACCTTTTCGATGGAGGCGTCCAGGAAACTTGGAAACGTCGTAGCCGAACTCGATAGTCCATGCCGGGAGGGAACGATTCCTTCTTGATCTCCTCGAGTTTCTCCTTGATCTTCGCAATGACGGTCGGCGGCGTTGGAGCCGGGGGCTTGCTTGAGAACGATGGAAGCAGAGGGATGGCCGTCGATGTCCGAGTAAATGTCGAAGAATTCGGAGCCCAAGTTCGACTTCGGCCGACGTCCTTGAGCCGCAGGATCTCACCCTCGGGATTGGCCCTGAGAATGATGTTTCCATACTGCTCCGGCTTGTTGAAGCGCCCATGATAGGTCAGGACGTATTCGATGGATTGCGACGTCTTGCCCGTGGCCTGGCCGAGTCGTCCGGGCGAACCAATAACGCTCTGTTCCGCCAGGGCCTTCATGACGTCCTCGGTGGAAATCTTGTAGGCGCGCATGCGGTCGGGCTTCAGCCAGACCCGCATCGCAATACGTGCGGCTGCCGAGAATCCTGGGACGGCCCATGCCCTGGATCCGCTTGATCTCGGGCAGGATGTTGACGTTGGCGAAGTTGAAAAGGAATTTCTGATCGGCGTTTTGATCGCGTACTGAAGATGTTCACGTACATCAGCATGCTCGGCACGACCTGGCTGACGATGATCCCTTCCCGCTGCACCAGGGGCGGGAGCCGGTTCATCACGATGTTGACCCGGTTTTGCACGTTCACGACATCCATGTCCGGGTCCGTGCCCGGCTCGAAGTAGATCCGGATCGTTGCCTCACCGGCACTGGTGGCGTCGGAGGCAATGTAACGCATGTTCTGGACGCCGTTGATGGACTGCTCCAGCGGAATCAGGACCGAATCGACCAAGACTTTGGCACTGGCGCCGGGATAAGCAATGGCGACCTCCACGGTCGGCGGCGCGATGTTGGGGAACTGCGAGATCGGCAGGGTCTTGATCCCCAGCACCCCCAGGAACAGGAGGATAATCGAGATAACGATCGCCAATGCCGGTCGATAGAGGATTTTTGTGAACATGGTTCTTTCGTTGGTCGTTCCACGTTCCAAGGTCCAAGGTCAAATCGCACCATCAACAGTATTTTGACTTGGAACCTGGAACTTGGAACTGTGTCCGGAAGCGGTTGCTATTGCGCGGCAGATTTTTGGTTCTTAAGGGCCTCTTCCGGCTTCACGAAACTCGAATTCCTCCAGTTCTCGCCATCGTGAACGTCGCGAACCCCCTCCAAAACGATCTTGTCATTCGGATCGAGTCCCTTCACATTGAGTGCCTTGCGAGCGGCCTCGAGCCTGCTCCTCGTCGGTCCCGGCCACTTGCATGGCCCGCTGAACGGCTTGCCGATCCTCCTTGCCGATTTGGTTATCAACTTCTCTCTCTGTCTTGTCCCGAAGTTTTAGGTTGTCGGATTCGAGATCCTTGGCCTTGTTCAAGACCTGCATGATCTGGTCCTCTGTCAGCGGCGCTTTGATGACAAAGATGTCATCCAGTTCAGCCTGGATGACGATCGGGTGCTGATGCACCACGTGATCCTCGCCGACGACGTAAACGTACCGCTTCTCGAGAATCTCGAAAGTTGCCCGCTGAGGGATGACGATGGCGTTATGCAATGTTCGGTGGATCAACACGGTGCCGGTCTGACCGTGACGCAGCAGGCGGTTCGGGTTCGGAAAATCGGCGCGAAATGGGATGTTGCCGGTCTCGTTGTTGAATTGGCCTCGATCGCACTCAACTTGCCGAACTCGGGAACTTGCTGCCGTCCGCCAGCACGAGTTCGATTTGCTCATGCCGATTGAATTCGGCCAAAAAGGCTTGTGCCCTGGCTTGTTGATCGACGTTGCCGTCCTTACCCAGACCGGCTTTTCTTTCGTCGCTGCTATAGCGGGCCTTCATTTCGAAGTAGCGGGCCTCGGGCACGTTGAAATAAACCCACATCAAGCTGTTATCGGACAAGGTCGTGAGGATGTCCCCCTCCTTGATCTGGCTGCCCTTCTGCTTCAGGAGGCGATCGACGAAGCCATCGAAAGGTGCTGTCACACTGGTAAAGTCCAATTCGGCCTGGGCCTTTGCCATTGGCCTTGGCCTTTCCAGATTACCCTCGGCCTTTTTAAGCTTGGCCAGGTCGAGTGCCACCTGATCGCAGAGACCACCGGCTTTTTGTCCTCAAACAACCTAATGGTTTGGTCGTACTCAATTTGTGCGAGCTGGACCTCGGCGTAGCCTCCAACTCGGCGTCCGGCCATTTGCCAGGTAAAGACTCGGTAAGATCTTGAACATCACATCGCCCTTTTTCACCGCCTGGCCCTCCTTGATGGGGATCTCCTCAAGATACCCGTTCGCCAAGGCCCGGACATCGATGTGCGTTGCGAGTGGATCTGGCAGACATACGGCTGGGTGATGATACGTCCTTTGCCAAAGGGCTGGTGACCACGATCGTGTGTTGCTCTTCGTGGGTCTCCTCCTCTTTTTTGCCGCAACCAGGCAGGCAGAGGGAAATCAGCGTCAAGAACACGGCCAGGATCGGTGAAACTTTCATAGCGATTTTCACTCGCTGGTTGCCTCGTACTTGTCTGGAGCTGTTATTTGCATCCTCGTTCATCTTTTTTCCTTAGCAGGGTTTTCCTTCAGATTTATGTCCAAATCGGGACGACGGAGACAAAACGATGCCGCAGGCGACGAGCCATAACGACATCGATTCGCGGCAGTAGTGAGGAGAGGGAAAAGACGCATGGTGGGAGAGATTCTGCGCCCAGTGAAATCCAAATGCTATATACATTACGCTTCATACAACGAGGAATAACGCATAAAGCCACACTCAACCGCAGTTTCTACCAGATAAGGGTCGCGATTCGTGCAGGGTGAATGCAACTATCATGTTCATTCCGACATCCACTTGTTATTACCTTTCGGCGATGAAGAAGTAGATAGAGTATCATACCGCATTCTAAACAAATGGCGATAGGAAGAACGATTACATTTCTGTAATACAGTCGATAGATATTTTGATACTTTGACAATTCATAGTTTCACGTCAATACATTGTGAGCCGTAACATTCTGCCGCATAGTGAGAACGGCATCGCAATTGAAGTAGGATTTGCACCCGATTATTAGCATTTCGTAATTCTGAACGCGCTCGACGGCCCATAAATACATGTGTAATTGTCGAAATGATGGTCTTGGAATGGCTTATGTTCTAGTATTGAGATTTCGTAATCTTCTAAGCTACTACATTACAAATTGGTTATGATTATTGTAGCCGTTCTCGATGATATTTAGCTTATATCCGAAGCATTCTCATCGGGTTCGCCGTTGGACCGTTGCGGCAGCGCACGCAGTGTGGCAGTCACTCCTCAAAGTTCACGGGGGGCGGTCGGCGAATCATCGAGTCGCTCCTCAGCTTGCAACTACTATTACAAGGTGACCCGACGCCAGCGATTGCGACAACTCTGCACCGTCACTGGGTTCAGTGGGCAGGCGGGTCTGAATCGTGGTGTGGGCGATTGCTCACGCTGTCTTGCGATTCCGATGGATGGTGTTCGAAGACCTCACTGAGAGGTTCATCCGACCTCGTCCTTGAGAAGTTTGCGCCCATCGGCAATCCTACCGAACAGGTAATAAAGGCCGGGAATGACCAGGACTCCGATCACGGTGCCCACGAGCATCCCGCCGGCCCCCGTGGTGCCAATGGTGCGGTTTCCGATCGCCCCGGCGCCGGTGGCAAACGACCAACGGAATGAGACCGGCGATGAAGGCGAAGGAGGTCATCTGAATCGGCCGGAAGCGCAGTCTTCCGCCTTCGATGGCTGCCTCCTTGAGGGGCAGGCCCTCCCGACGGCGTTGCACCGCGAATTCGACGATCAAGATCGCGTTCTTGCCGAGCAGGCCGACCAGCATGATCAGACCAATCTGGGCGTAGACGTCGTTGGCCAACCCCATGGCCTGCAGGAAGAAGAAGGAGCCGAAGACCCCGACCGGCAGCGACAGGATCACGGCCAGCGGCAGGATAAAACTCTCGTATTGCCCGACCAGGACCAGATAGACGAAGGCGACGACGATGAGGAAGATCATAAACCGCCTCGTTCCCCTTTCTTGACTCGTCGTAAGAGATACCTGCCCAGCCGATGCCGTAACCCGTGCGGCAGCGTCTCGGCGGCGACCTCCTGGATCGCCTTGATGGCCTGACCGCTGCTGTAGCCGGGAGCCGGGGCGCCTTGAATGGAGGCGCAGGGATACAGGTTATAGCGGGTGATTTCGTTCAAGCCCTGCTTCTTCTTGATGTCCATGAACGCGGAGTAGGGAACCATTTCCCCACTTATCGTTCTTGACGAACATATTGTCCAGATCCTCGGGAAACCGCCGGAACTCCGGCGAGGCCTGGACGTAGACCTTGTAGAACTGGTTGAAGAGAATGAAGCCTTGCTCGTAAGTGCTGCCAATGTGGATGTTCAGGTTGTCCAGGGCCTTCCCGATCGACACGCCCTTCTGCATGGCCACGTCGTTGTTGATGATCAACTCGTACTGCGGGTAGTCGGCGGTATAGAAGGTGAACAGGTTCTTCAGTTCCTTGCGTTTCTTCAAGGCGGCCATGAACTTGTCGGTCACTTCTCCGAGCCGCTTGTAGTCGGACGTGATTGGTCTTGTCGAGGAGCAGCATGGAGAAGCCGCCGGCCGCGCCGAAGCCGGGAACCGCGGGGGTTCAAAGAACTCGAGCTTGACGTTGGTCAACCGGCGGCATTTTTCCTCGAGTTCTTCAATGATCTGCGCGCGAGGTCCGCTTGCGGTCGGACCAGTTTTTCAGGTTGATGATACAGGTCCCCGCGTTCGAGCCCCGGCCTTCGGTCAGAACCTCGTAACCGGCCAACGAGGTGACGGAGGTGACTTCTTCGAACTCTCTTTGGCGATCTCCTCAAGCTCCTGGGACTTGGCGTTGGTGTACTCGAGCGTGGAGCCCGGCGGCGTCTGGAGGACGGCGTAGATGATGCCCTGGTCCTCGCCCGGGATAAAACCAGTCGGGAGCTGCGTGTTGACAACGATAATGCCGGCGGCAAAGCCCCCGACGACGGCCATGGTCAGCGTGCGGCGCGTGACGATCCGCCGCAGGATCCCGGCATAACCGCCCGTGACCTTCTCGACAGCGCGGTCAAAAGGACGCTGCAGAAAGGGCAGGAGAATGAACAGGAAGCCAACCGGCCCCCACAAATAATACGCCAGATAAGTTATCGCCCCAAGACCAGCAACCCTCCAATAACATACAGCAGAATGACCAGTCAGTCCGCGCCGTTTTTTCACATGGTTCGTGTCGTGGGTGTGGGCGTGGGGCTTGAGAATCATCGCACAGAGCACGGGCGTCAGCGTCAGGGCCACCAGACCGGAGAGAATGATGGACGTGGCCATCGTGATGCCGAACTGGCGGTAGAAGGTGCCGACCGGCCCGGGAATGAAAGTCACCGGAACGAAGACGGATGTCATCACCAGCGTGATGGCGATGATCGCGCCGGAGATCTCGTGAAGCACCTCCATGGTCGCCCGATAGGGCGAAAGGTGCTTCGCGGCCATCTTGGCATGCACCGCTTCGACCACCACGATCGCGTCGTCCACCACGACCCCGATCGCCAGCACCATCGCGAAGAGCGTGATCAGGTTGATCGAGAGACCGAGCAACTTGCAAGAAAAAAAAGGTCCCGATCAGCGACACCGGAACCGCGAGGATCGGGATCAGCGTGGATCGTAAATCTCCGAGGAACATGTAGACCACCAGAGACACCAAAATGAACGCCTCGAGCAGGGTATGCAGCACCTTTTCGATGGAGGCGTCCAGGAAGTTGGAAACGTCGTAGGCGAGTTCGTAGTCCATGCCGGGAGGGAACGATTCCTTCTTCATCTCCTCGAGTTCCTTCTTGATTTCCTCAATGACGGCGGCGGCGTTGGAGCCGGGAGCTTGCTTGAGAATGATGGAGCACGCGGGATGACCGTTGATGTCCGAGTAAATGTCGAAGAACTCCGAGCCCAGCTCGATGCCGGATCTTCTGGCCGCCGTTTCCCGTGCCGCACACGTCCTTGAGCCGCAGGATCTCCCCCTTGGGATTGGCCCTCAGAATGATGTTGGCATACTGCTCCGCCTTGTTGAAGCGCCCGACATAGGTCAGGACGTATTCGCGCGATTGCGACGTCATGCCCGTGGCCTGGCCGAGACGTCCGGGCGAACCAATCACGCTCTGTTCCGCCACGGCCTTCATGACGTCTTCAGTGGATATCTTGTAGGCGCGCATGCGGTCGGGATTCAGCCAGATCCGCATCGCAAAGGTGCGGTTGCCGAGATTCCTGGGGATGCCCATGCCCTGGATCCGCTTGAGCACGGGCATGACGTTGACGTTGGCGAAGTTGAAAAGGAATTTCTGGTCGGCGCTTGGGATCCGTGCTGTAAATGTTCACGTACATCAGCATGCTCGGCACGACCTGGCTGACGAGGATACCCTCCCGCACCACCAGGGGCGGGAGCCGGTTCAGCATGATGTTGACCCGGTTTTGCACGTTCACGACATTGATGTTCGGGTCGGTGCCCGGCTCGAAGTAGATGCGGATCGTTGCCTCGCCGGCACTGGTGGCGGCGGAGACCATGTAACGCATGTTCTGGACGCCGTTGATCGATTGCTCCAACGGAATCAGGACCGAATCGACCAGGACGTTGGCACTGGCGCCGGATAAGCAATGGCGACCTGAACGGTCGGCGGCGCGATGTCGGGGAACTGGGCTGTCGGAAGGGTCTTGATCCCCAGCACCCCCAGGAACAAGAGGATGATGGAGATCACGATCGCCAACGCCGGCCGATAGAGGATTTTTGTGAACATGGTTCGATATCGAGGCATTGAGGGTACGTCTCCGTGGGTGACTGCTGTAGCGTGACGGTGGCCAAGGCTAAGTCTTTTCCTTGACCGCTGGAACTATTGCTATTCCGCGTGATATTTTTGGTTCTTCAAGAGCATCTTCCGGCTTACGAAACTCGAATTCCTCCACTTTTCGCCGTCGTGAACCTGCCGGACCCCCTCGAGAACGATCTTGTCGTTCACATCAAGTCCATTCTTGATGACAAAGATGTCGTCCATTTCGTGCTGGATGGCGATCTCGCGCTGATGCACCACGTGATCTTCGCCGACGACGTAAACGTACTGCTTGTCGAGAATCTCGAAAGTCGCCCGCTGCGGGATGACGATGGCGTTCTCAACGTCCGGTGGATCAACACGTTGCCGGTCTGACCGTGACGCAGCAGGCGGTCCGGGTTGTGAAAATCGGCGCGGAAGGCGATGTTCCCGGTCTCGTTGTTGAATTGGCCCTCGATGGCACTCAGCTTGCCGACGAACGGAAACTTGGTGCCGTTCGCCAGCATGAGTTCGATCTTCGACGTTCGGTTGAATTCGGACAAAACGACCGTCATTCTGTGTTGAGGATCATCCTTACCGATCTTGCGCAGGCCGAGGCGGCCATGTATTCGAGGTAGCGTTCCTCGGGCACGTTGAAATAAACCCACATCAGCTGTTATCGGACAAGGTCGTGAGGACGTCCCCTTCCTTGATCAGGCTGCCCTGCTGCTTCATGCAGGCGGTCGACGATGCCGTCGAATTGCGCCTTGACAGTGGTGAAGTTCATTTCGGCCTGGGCCTTCGCTAATTTGGCCTTGGCTTTTGCCAGATTGCCTTGGGCCCTTTTCAGTTTGGCCAGGTCCAGCGACACCTGGATCGCAGAGACTACCGGCTTTTTGTCCTCATACAACTTCCTGGTTTGGTCGTATTCAATTTGCGCGAGATTGACCTCGGCCTCCGCGGCCTCCACTTCGGCCTTTTCGGTGTTCAGACTAGCATCGTAAAGAACGGGTCGGATCTGGAACAACACCTGGCCCTCTTTCACCGCCTGGCCCTCCTTGATTGGGATCTCCTCGAGAAACCCGTTTGCCAGAGCCTGGATATCTATGTGGTTCTGAGAGCGGATCTGGCAAACAAATGGCTGAGTGATGATTTCGTCCTTTGCCATGGGACTGGTGAGCACGATCTTGTGTTGCTCTTCTTGGGCCTCCGTCTCCTTGCGTTTGCAAGCAGGTATGGAAAGGGCAATCAACCCCAGCACGATAGCCAGCATCGGCGAGAGTTTCATGGAACTTTTCGCTACCTGTTTGCTTCGTACTTGTTCTGCACAAATGTTTGATTTCGTCGTCATATGTTTTTCTCCTCAACGGGATCTTGATTCAATTTCAGCGGCAACTCGGCCCCGAACAAAAACGATACCTCAGCCACTCCAATGGATTACAGCATCCGCATTAACGAACGTCGGTTAATGCGTTTTCGGGACAAGAAATTGGAGAGGAGAAGCAGCTATGGCTCGGATTAGAGATGCAGGTCTTGTGGAGATTGAATTCGATTTCCAATCGACCATCCAACTATTGTGACCTTTGGACGAACACCATTCCATTAACATACCGTTATCTTAAACGCTTGGCGATAGCAAGAAAATTAATTTTTTGTAATGTTGTTGATGCTGATAAAGGAATTGGCAGGCAAAATTCCGATCATGTGGCAGATGATTTACCACCGTCAAACCAAGGGCGATATCGAAACCATTTCATCGTGATGCCGTCAATTCTCGTTGTGGTTCTTTACCGATCGCTTGATCTACCGCGAGGCGCAAGCGGCGAACACCCGCCTGGATTTGGTCCAGGGTCGCGTCGCCGAAACTCAGGCGGGCTTCATTCGTTGGTTTGGGGCCATCCTCACAGACGTGTCCGAACTCACCCGGAATGTAGAGGACTCCTTCACGAATCGCCACATCCAGCACCGGACCGCTCGGCCCCAGATTCACATCTTCGGGCATGGTGAGCCAGATGAACATCCCGCCGCAGGGATGCGTCCAGTGCGCTCCCGGCCAATCGCCAAACTCGGTTTCCAGCGCCTCGATCATGGCATCACGCTTGACCTGGTAAACCGAGCGCAGGTTTTCCACATGCTTGTGGTATTCGCCATTTTCCAGCAGTCGATTGAGAATGTACTGCGAAAAATTGTTGCTGCCGAAATCGTGATTCCCTTTGAGCCGTAACATTGGGGAAATCAACTCGCTCGGCATCAGAGCGTATCCGGTTTTCAAGCCCGCTGCGCACGGTTTCGAGAATGTGCCTGCGTAGATAACGAACTCATTCCGATGGTCGAAGCGTTTGATGCTGGGAAGATCGTCCCCCTCGTAGCGCAATTCGCGATAAGCGGCATCCTCCAGCAACAAGATCCGTTGTTGCGTGCCGAAGTGTCGCATCGTCTCGAAAAGCTCCTTGCGCCGGGGCAGTGAAAGAGTTCGACCCGAAGGGTTCTGAAAGTAATCGACCACATAGATCAACTTCACACGCGAAAGTTCTCCCAGATGCTTGAGCCGATCGAGAAGTTGATTCAAAGCACCGACATCCATCCCTTCATCATCCATCGGCACTGTCAGCACGCGCACGCCGTTGCCTTCCAGAACGCTGTGAAAGACGAAGTACGAAGGTGCCTCGGTGATGACGATGTCGCCGGGATCGAGGAGCAGCTCGCTGAGCATATAAAGCAATTGTTGCGCTCCCGTTGTGACAATGATGTCTTTACTGGTGGTTGCTGTTTGTTCGGGTGTGATGCCGTCCAACGAGCAAACCAATTGAAGAATCTGTTCGCGCAGACAAGAGTAGCCCTGCGTCGTGCCGTACTGAAGTGCTGCCTTGGCCGTGGCGCGATCGGCAAGCAGGCCGGCGACCGCGTCGGCAATTTGCCGGGCCGGGAGCGATTCCGAATCGACGAATCCCGCCGCCAGGCTGATGAGCGACGGGTTTTCAATGGCATGTTCCATGAAATAGCTGATCGGTGATTCAGGAGTACGATCGGCCTTCTTGGAGAAGGAAAACGGCATCATGACAGTTCTCATTTAGGCAACGAAAAAAGCCCCGGAGATTTTACTCCGGGGCCGTTTGGATAGTTCGTGGAAACGGTCCTCGGAGTGTTATGCAGGCGCGGCCACGGCGATGGCAATAGCCAAAATCGCTTTTCCAACAACGGAATGAAGTCGAACCGCGCAGTTCATGGGAGAGCCTCGAGAACGAATGGTGATGTGTTCTTAGAATATGAAGCGAACGATGGCAAGGGAGAAAGATTTCCAACCGGCGAACCGCCAGCCTGCTCATGGAGAGTCGTAGCGATACACCCGAACACGTTCTCCGGCCTCGCAGCATTCCCGTTCGGCTTCAACCAACACGAACCCGTCTGCATCAACCGTGGAACTCAACCGCGATCCGCCGCTTCCTGCGATCGGCTCCGCTCCGTTGGACGTGATCCGCACCCGTACATAATCGACCCGCCCAACCGCTGAAATGATCGGCGATAGAAGAGGAATCTCGACGGATGAATAGGGCAATGCCGTGGACAAACCGCCCATCCGACAAAGCGCCCGACTCGCGAACAGATCGTAAGCACATAGACAGGCAGTTGGATTGCCGGGTAACAAAAAGACCGGCTTTTCATTGATGAATCCGAACCCGGCAGGACTCGCGGGCCGAATGGCTATACCATGCACCAATAACTCGCCGAGTTCGGCCACAAGACGAGGAGCGTGATCCTCTTTCCCAACCGAAGTCCCTCCCGAAATAAGAATGACATCCCCTGTTGAGTTGATGAGTTCTGTACGAATGAGTGCTGGATCATCCGGAAGATAAACCGCTTGTAATGGTACCCCCCCATCGCGCCGAAGCAGGCCAGTGAGCATCACGGAATTGCTGTCGACGATCCTGTACCCTTCCGGTTTTGATCCCGGCGGAAGCAATTCATCCCCCGTAACCAGAAGGGCAATCGTTGGCGCTGCATAAACCAGCGGTTTGCCGACGCCGATGGACGCAAGCAATCCAACATCCTGCGGGCGCATTCGTCGCCCCTGAGAAAGGACAAGTCGGCCTTCGGCGATATCTTCACCCACAGAACTGATGTTCTTACCCGCTGGAATCGGCGCAGTGACGCGGATCGTTGATCCGACCATTTCGACCTGTTCGACCGGAATGACGGCATCGGCCCCTTCGGGAGCTGGAGCCCCGGTCATGATCTGAATTGCCTCGCCGGGAGCAATCGCTTTCGGACAGGCCCGGCCCGGCCACGATTCACCGACGATCCGCAACTCGATCGGATTCTCAGGGCTCGCACAGATCGTTTCCTGACCTCGGATCGCAAAACCATCCATTGCTGCCCGGCGAAAACCGGGAATGTTTACGGATGATAGGATGCTCTCGGCCAGAACTCGTCCCGCGGCATCACGCAAATCGACACCGACCGTCTTTCCCAATCTGATCCGGCCATCCAGAAGGAGTATCGCTTCCGCCAGCGGAGTTCGTTTGCGGAATCCGCGCATTCGCACATCGCGGAACCCGTTTGGATTTGCGTCGGAAGCAGGAGTGTTCAATAGAGTCATCCTGGAAGCATTCTCAATCTTCGATGGCCACCGGTTCATCTGAAACTGCCTGGCCCTTATTCTCGACGGTATTGTGCAAACTTCTACACCAACCGGGGGATGACATCCTGTCCATTCCATCTAATTGATACAATCGATTGTTTCCGCAGCTTCAAGAGCAATAGTTGCGGATCGATGCGTTGATTCCATCCCGAAACCGACTTAAGATTCACCACAGGTAGTCGAACTTCAAACAAAATCGTCATCGATTGCCAAATGCAATGAATATAGGTGCGCAATCTATCAGTCATGATTCTTTGCCCCAATCGTTCAATGCGGAACGATAAGTACGAAACAGGGATGGTTCCATCAATGGAGGGTTCACCGATGCGTTTCACTCACCGATGTCTGATGTTGGCAGCTGGGTTGTTGGCCCTCACGGTAATGGGCTGCCGCTCCAATTCGTGCTGCGGTACCAGACCGGCTCCTCAATCTCAATGTTGTCCTGCCCCTGCCGGTGCTCCGGTAGCAGGCCCACCCGTGAGCTATTGAGCAAATCGGTTCTTTTTTTGCGAATTCTCGATTGGGGCACTCTCCGAAAGCATGCTACCCAACGGATCCGAATTATAGTCTGATCCGTTGCGCTTCCTATCTTCTCCTTGGTCGAACTTCTCTCACAGACAATCCAGATTCCTTTCACATTTCTGGTTCTCCCTCATTTTGATTTTTCTCCTGCGTGATGAATAGTCGCCTGTAGTTTTTTTTCGCCAGGATCTCTCAGTCCGTGTATCGAGAGCGACGAACGCCATCCAGAAACTCCCATTGATTCGCACAGTCGGGAGGACGGTCGATTTTCTCGAGCTCCGATCGAGGGCGCACATGAGGAGGAGTCTCTTGTCATGTCTAAACGATGCTTGGTCTGCTTTATGTTGGTGGTTTGTACGGCGATTGGTTCGGGGTGTCACCGACGGCACTTGCTCCGCGAACATCGCTACTATCACCGCAATGGAATCCCTTACCAAAACGTCCCGTCTGATTCGTGTTCGTGTGTCGGCACCGGAGCGTCGACGTCGTTTGTCGTCCCGCCGGGCCCAGCGCCGCTCGAGATGATGCCCGCTCCCAAGGCAATGCCGAAGGCAACGAGCTATTGATCGGAATGCGGGACGCGATCGGGATGCGGGCGCGGGCGCGATGAAGAGCAGACCGAAATTGGTTTTTCACCGCGTCCCGCGCCGCCCGCTGCCCCCGTTCTTCCGCTTTTCTTCTGCGGAACTGCCGCGTACATAAATCGGCTCCATCAACCAGGGATCGATGTGCGGATGCTTTCCGCTCATCGCCTCCCGAAGGAGACTCTCGGGCCGCGGCCACTGGTCCTCGCCGAGCACAAGATAGCCTTCGTCCGGCATTTCAGATGCATAAGAAGTCACACCGGGGCCGTTCACCGCTCTGCCCGGAACCCACTGCATTTCCATTGGGCAATGGAAAGCGTCTGAATCGGATGTGCATGCTCCCATTCATCCCCGGATGAACGCAGAAATCTCTGAACAAACACGGTTCGTTGCAGAGCATCGGCGATCACATCCACTTCTCTGAATGGTTGAGGGGTTTGCCGGGCTATGGCTGAGAAGGCCGGAATTCCGAATAACGGACAGCCCAAGGCATACGCCAACGTCTTCGCAGCCATGATCCCTACCCGAAGTCCGGTGAAGCTTCCCGGCCCCAGACTCACCACGATGGCAGTCAATTCTTGACATTTCCAGCCCTGTTCATTCAAAAGCGCTTGAATCACAATCGGTAGATCGGTCGAGTGACGGGAACTTTGCGTGAGCTTACGGTCGGCGCGGATTTTGTCCTCCTCGCCCAGCGCAACCCGGCCGATACGGGATGAATTCTCCAGAATGAGGACGCGTTGAAATGGATTCATGATCGAAGGGGCGAGGGATGGAGGTTGACAGCAACGAACGCTGCCCTAGAATGCCGAATCTTTCTTCATGATACATCACGAAAGCGGGTGGGCCATGACTGGCAGGACAGCAACCGTTCACATTGACGGTGCAGCAAGGGGTAATCCAGGCCCGGCAGCCTATTCGTTCGTGATCGAAATCCCCGGCCAGGTTGCGATCGAGGAATTCGGCCTGTTGGGATCGGAAACCAATAATGTCGCGGAATACACCGCTCTGGTGCGCGTCCTGGAACGGGCACACAAGGAAGGATTGCAACAAGTGCATATCCATAGTGATAGTGAATTGCTTGTCAAACAGATGAACGGGGAGTATCGAGTTAAGAATGCCGATCTGAAAGCGATGTACGATGAAGCACAGGGCCTGTTGAAGCATTTTCATTCCGTGCGGATTCAGCACGTTCGTCGGGAACAGAATAAACGCGCTGATGAACTTTGCAATATCGCTTTGGATGGTGGAGTTCGCCCTCCATCCATCAAGACTGCCAGGCCCGCGCAATCGCCGGCGACGGTTGTCTCCGATTCCAAGGTGCGTGAAAATGCACTGCTATGTCTTCGAACAGCAGCTGAAGCCTGGCAGAGAAACGACGCCAAGGCGGCAACGCCGGAGCAAGTTTGGGAACAGTTGTGGAGCGTCCTGGAAGAGGCGGATATACTGAAAAGACCGAAGAAGAAGCATTGAGGAACACCGATATGAACCGCCGACAATTCCTGCACTCCAGCGCGATCTCCAGCTCACTCGCCTGTTCGGCTTTGGCCCAGGATCGTCCGCGCAGCATGCCTCCTTTACCGGATGTAAAGCCCGCCAAGAAGCTGGCGGTGGTCACGACGGCCTATTATTATCTTTCGCATGCCTATCATATTTGCGGCCGATTTCTGAACGGCTACATCAAAGACGGTAAGCAACACTTCGCACCATTCTCGCTTCCGGGCATGTGTGTCGAGCAAAAGAAGTCCAACGATTTGAGCCGGAAGCTCTCGAAGAAACACGGCTTCAAAATCTACGACAGCATCGCCGATGTTTTGACCTTGGGAACCGGGAAACTCGCGGTGGATGGCGTCCTACTCATCGGAGAGCACGGCGACTACCCCTATAACGCCAAGGGGCAAAAACTGTACCCGCGCTACGAGATGTTCCAGAAAATCGTCAAGGTGTTCCAGGAGTCAAACAAAGTTGTGCCGGTCTTCAACGACAAGCATCTCTCGTTCGACCGCAAGAAAGCCGCCGAAATGGTGGCAACGTCCCAAAAGATGAAATTCCCGATGCTGGCAGGCTCCAGTTTGCCCGTTACCTGGCGTCGGCCTGAACTGGAATTGCCTCTGGGTGTCAAAATCCAGGAAGCGCTGGTGGTTTCTCGCGGCGAGTTGGAAATCATGGGCATTCACGCGCTGGAAGCATTGCAGTGCATGGTGGAACGACGAACGAGCGGGCAACAGGGTGTCAAGGCGGTGGAATATCTGGAGGGTGATGCGGTTTGGAAGGCAGCGGATGCCGGTCGATGGTCCTGGGATCTGCTGGAACATGCCCTGGGTAGAAGCCCATCGCGGAATGTCGGCGATCCCCGCGAGAACTGCGACTCTTTATCCGCTGCCGATCACCTGGGGTGCTCGCGTGGCCGGGCCAAGGGCCTTTCTGATCGAGTATCGAGATGGTCTGAAAGCAACGGTATTGCAATTGGATGGGCATGTGGCCGACGATACGTTCGCTGCAAGAATTGAAGGTATGAAAAAACCGGTTTCGACTCTGTTTTATCTGCCGCCGCCACCGGGAGCTGCGTTCCTGGAGGCACTGGCGATGCACGTGGAAGAGTTCATGGCATCGGGAAAGCCGCCCTACCCGATCGAGCGCACCCTTTTGACGGGTGGAATCCTGGATTGGGCGCTGGAATCGCGACATCCAGAAAAAGCGGCTCGAAACCAACGATCTGGACGTGAGCTACGATCCACCCAAGGATTCGGGCTATATGCGCGGAGACTATGTCGCGCCGGCGTGAATCTTGCACCGAACGCTTTTTCATTACCTCTCCACTTACCATTTCGTACCTTGGGGTTGTTGCGCCATGCCTCCCGTGCTTGCCATCGATCCGTTGAAGGAAGAGTTTCTCGCTGTCGTAACGAGTTGGTCCACCTACGGCCAGAAAGGCGGCCTGGTCGGCAGTGCCATTCCACTGTATTGCACGACACGCAATGAAGTCGTTCATGCTCCCACGGAGCTGTTTCCCGATCCGGGGTACGTCTTTCTCGTCAATCGCGGCACGGTCGTCGAATGGGATTTTATCCTTCTCCGACCGAAAAAAAACGATAAGTATTACCCCGGCAAATCGTTCTATCTCTCCTTCGACATCCCGTTTCCTCTGGAAACCGCCGCACCCGATTGCGATACGCAACTGTACTCGACGTAACCGCCTTCGACCCGACGGCGGTCAACGGAATCATTCGCAACCCAAACCAGAATGTCACTCCCGTTTTCTACGCTCGTTATCAACGGAAGCTTTTTGGTCCGTTGCGTCGCGTGAAAGTGAATCGCAAAAGCGGCAGCGATGCGATCGACAGCATTCAGTGGGCCTCCTATGGCGATGACAGTAGCGTTTACGAATTCGCTGAAGAGGATCTGGGTAAGTATCGACTCGAAAAGCATACCTACAGACATCCCAATCCCGACGATGAACTGGTCGCGCAAAATCCGCTTTATCTTCTGACCGGCGCGGTGTTGAGTGCCAGCTCCGACAAGGCTCACGATCGCCTATCGGCCTCGGAACTGGCGGAATGGTATCTGCGCTGGCGCGAAATGCCGGACGTGCCGGAAGGTTTGTTGAAGACCTTCCGATCGGCACCCGATTATCTGGCCGACGTCAACTCGGAGATCATCAAGCAGCGCTGTCGCCGTCTTTCCACATTGTTTGGCTCTCTCGATGTGCTGCAAACCGAACGCGCTGCCGCAGCCCTGCGCTATCTTGAATCCGAAGCAGGGCAGAAACTGCTCAAGCAACAGATGGATCGGGAGGTGGAGCGGCGAGCCAAGCAAATCGACGCGGAAGTGGCTCAATTGAAAAAAGATCAATCCAAGGAGAAATATCGGCTCAAACAAGATTGGGATCAATTGCACACGGAGCACCAGGAGAAGATTCGCCAACTCAACCGGGAGATGGAAGAACTGGAGCAAAAGCGAAATGCTTCCCAGTGTGCCGTCGATGCCCTGCAAAAACAAATGCAGGATGGGGTCAGCGGTCTGACCGACAAGCTCCAGCAGGAGTTGCCGATGTTCGCGGCGCTGACATCGGGCTTACGGCCCGCGCTCGTTGTGCCGGAAGGAACAAACGGTTCGATCGCAACTGCCGTTCCGTCGGCAACCGCCGTTTGGGGGAAGGTCCATATTCCGCTGGCCACGAAGGAGCTCGACTCCGTTTCGGAAGAGTTGGCGTTCGTCGATCAACTGGCCTGGGAACTGGCCGGGGAATCGCTCTATTTCACGCGCGACTTTCTCGCCAATTTGTACATCACGCTGAAAGCCTCGGTATTGAATCTGGTCATGGGGCCTCCGGGTTATGGGAAATCGAGCGTGGTCGGTGCGCTGGCCCGCGCCATGGGGCACGGCAATGCGCTTTTGGAAATTGCTGTTCGGCGTACCTGGTCCGACGACCGCTATTTATTGGGGTTCTACGACACGTTTCACAGCCGTTACGATCCGGGGCCGACCGGGCTGGCAACGCGGTTATTGCAGGCGCAGACGGGACTGGGAAAATGGTCGCAACGGTTTGTATGTGATACTGATGGATGAGTTTAACCTTGCTGCTCCGGAGTATTACTTCTCGCAATTATTGCAGGTCTTGTCGAAACCGACCGATCAACAGCGAACCATTCGTTTATACGATGCTGCTGCCGTTGCATCCGCTGCTCAGGAGAAGCCCATCGACCAACTTCGGCTCCATCCCAATGTCAGTTTCTGGGGAACGATCAATTACGACGAAACGACCGAACGTCTTAGCCCTCGACTTCTGGATCGTACCGGCATGATTTTTTTGAGTGTCCGGGATGTGGTTCCGCCGGGAACCCTCACGGATCGCCCTGTAAGCAAGGGCGTCAAGGCAGGAGAGTTGGCGGATCGATTTGTACGAGGTTCGGACGCCTGTCCCGAAGATTCGTGGGCAGCTTATCGAACCATTGTTGGCCATGCTGAAGAAGCCTTCGGAAGAATGGGGTTCCGGCATCGACTTGTCGCCCCGGGTTTTGGAAGCCATCCGTCGTTATCTGGCCAATGCCAACGGCTTACTCCCCTCAGAGCGTGCGGTTGATTTTATTTTCCAACAGCGCGTGCTGCCGGTGTTGAGGGGCCGCGGACCGAAGTTTGTCGCCCGCATCCGGGCGCTGGTGGAAAAGTTGACCGAGACGCGGCCTGGAACGATCGACGCATCATGTTCAGGATGCAATGGAACTGGCCGAGGTGAATTTTGGAGATGTCGATTTCCTGGCGTATTAGGGCGGCATTCCCCGGGATGCGCTGCCCTTGGCCTCATGGAATTCCGCGACAACGAAAACCCATGCACATCATTCTGCGCGAACGCGACTTTCTGACTCGGCGCTGGTCCACGCTGATCGATGTCATCGCGCCTGCCCGTCTGGGGCCGTTGACGCTGAATGAATCCAGCGACATTGAGTTGACACTTATTCCCGACAGCCTCGATCTTGCGGCGCGGGTTCGTATTGGCGATGTTGTCGTTGCCTCGACGCGAAGAAGAGGATCGAACCGATTTTTTCCTGTGGCCGACGGAGGATGGAGAGCAAAACTGCTTTCGTTGCCGCGCTGAGCTGCTTCGCGATTGGGTGGGCTTGACCGATTTGCAGATTGCGGTTGAAACCGGCGGCGAATGGCAAACCGTTCTGGAAGTCGTGCCCATTCAAATCGCGGCCGGGAAAATCGCGCAGCAAGAGTTCGAGGCACTGTGCGAGGAAATTGCTCAACACTCCGCCGCAGCGCTACTCGATGTCTATGGCAAAACCTTCTTCGGCCTGGAACTGGAATTCAAACCGGGCGAGCGTGCCCCTGTCGCAGCATTGCAACGCGTTCGTTTTGCCATCGATCAGATGGGCGCAGCTCTCAAGGAAATAGCGGCCCAGCCTGCCTATCGACTACGAACCCAGCGCGTGCGTGAGCCTGCCATCGCGGAGCAGGGTGTAACCGATTTGACGTTGGAAGAAGCCTGCCTCGATCCGACCCTCGTGATCCGCCATGGTGCAGGCATCCTGTTCCGAGAGCACGTTCGCGAAGAAGCAACTCCCCATTTCAACCTCACGGAAAATCGCATCCTATCCGGCTTTCTGACCTTTCTCGGCCTGCAACTCGACGATCTCGAAGCCCGGCTCCGCACGGAAATCGATCTGCGCGAAGAGCGCCGAGTCTATCGGCATCGCGGCAATGCGGAGGGCGATAAGTCGTGGTGGGAGACGGAAGACCAGCCTAGAATCCTGGAGATGCGCAAACTCTTGGAACATCTGGAAGTGATGCGTGGAGAACTGGTGCGCCTGAGTCGATACCCATTCCTACCGCGCGGGGCTGAACTGAGAGAAATCCCGCAATCGACTCCTCTCTTGCGCTCCAATCGAGCCTACGGCTCGGCTTACAAGACGGTCCTGTCGCATTTCAAGTCCTTCCGGGTTCGACTCGGCGAAGATCATTTGTTGATGCGCGGCAAATCGTTGCCGGTGTTGTACGAATGGTGGTGCGTCCTCGAAGTGATCCGAATTCTGCAAGGCTGCTTGCAAATCTGCGAAGATCAACCAATCGGGCGAGGCTCCCCTTTTCGCAGGCTCGACGCGGAACGAAAACGCTTCGTCGTGGAATTTACTCCCGATCAGGCGATCGACTTCGAAGATGACTCGGGCCGGCTCATTCGGCTGCGCTATGTTCCAAGCTATCGACCCAATGAAACCAGCGGCGGCTTGGCCTTTGGGTTGCTCAGTCCGGAAGAAGAACGCACACCCGACATGGCGATCGAAGTATTTGGTTCCAGCGACCGGAGCAATCCGATACCGGAGCTGATCGTCGTTTTCGATGCCAAATATACTTCGCTGGGACATCAGAAGAAGTTAGAAGAGATGCGAATGAAGTACGGCAAGATCGGCGTTTTTGAGACGGGACAGGTTCTCTCGCGGCAAGTATGGGCGCTGGTCCCGAGCGCTCCCACAAGACCGGTGCGGCGTGGCCCGGAGTGGTCGGTCCAGTGTTCGGTGGATAATAGCGGTTTCTGGTCTGAGCGATACGACAGCGCGAGCTCAACCGTTGGCGTGGTGCAGGCAAAGCCCAGGCTGATGGTCGAGCGAACGCCTCTGGACGGGCTGATTCGACTCGTGTTGCGTCGCGCGGGAGTTGCGGTGCGATTGTGAGAATTGCCGGGAGTATGGCTGTCTCGCGAGAATTTCCGTTTTTCGTTTTCCCTTTTCGCTCTTGTCCATACATCACCTTTCCCACGTCACTTCGCCGAAACGAGTCAAACATTCATGAACCATCTCACCAACGAAAGCAGTCTTTACCTTCGGCAACACGCCAATAATCCGGTGGACTGGTTCCCGTGGTGCCCGGAAGTGCTGGCACGCGCACGACAACTGGATCGACCCATCTTCCTGAGCATCGGTTACTCGGCGTGTCACTGGTGCCATGTGATGGAACATGAGAGTTTTGAAAATCATGCGATCGCCAAGATTCTCAACGATCATTTCGTCTGTATCAAAGTCGATCGCGAAGAACGGCCCGATCTCGACACCATTTACATGACCTCGCTCCAACTCATCAGCCGGGAGGGTGGCGGCTGGCCCCTTTCCGTGTGGCTGACTCCGGATCTTCAGCCATTTTATGCGGGCACTTACTTTCCACCCGACAACCGATACGCGCCTCAACGTCCGAGTTTCCCTCAATTGCTCATGGGAATCGTGGATGCCTGGCAAACTCGCCGCCCTGAGATCGTAGAGACATCGAGCGCTGTCGCCGAACATCTGAAGGAAATGGACCGGACGGCAACGGGGGAACCTGGCAGCACCCTCTCAGCTGCGATCCTCGAATCGGCAGCAACTGCTCTGCGTAGAGGGTTCGATTCGACTCATGGAGGTTTCGGCCACGCGCCGAAATTTCCACATGCGCTCGAACTTCGGATGCTTCTGCGGGTCTGGAAACGATTTCAGAAAGACGATATTCTGCACATGGCTCGGACCACGCTCGACAAGATGGCGATGGGCGGCATCTACGATCAAATCGGCGGCGGGTTTCATCGTTACAGCGTCGATGAGCGCTGGCTCGTGCCCCACTTCGAGAAGATGCTCTACGACAACGCGCTGCTCATCCCCGCCTATGTCGAAGCCTGGCAGATCACCGGCGCTGCGGCCTATCGCGAAGTTGCAGTCCAGACCATTGACTACGTTTTGCGCGAAATGACCACTGAGGAAGGAGCGTTCTACAGCACTCAGGACGCCGATAGCGAAGGCGAAGAAGGAAAGTTCTATGTTTGGTCGAAGAGTGAGGTTGAAGAAATCCTCGGCAAGGACGAGGCCGATCTTTTCTGTCAGGTCTACGACATCACCGAACACGGCAACTTTGAAGGGCACAACATCCTGAACCGTCGAAAATCGTGGGAACAGATCGCGCAGCAGTTATCGCTCCCGGTCCAAGAGATTCGACATCGTATCCCGGAATGCGCGAAGAAACTCTACGCAGCGCGGAGCCAACGAGTCTGGCCGGGACGGGACGAGAAGATTCTGACCGCCTGGAACGGCCTGATGATCGCGGCGCTGGCCCAGGCGGGTTCGGCACTGGGCGAGCTGCGCTACACCCTGGCCGCCCAGCGTGCCGCGCACTTTGTGCTCGATCATTTGCAAGCCGCGGATGGTCGATTGTACCGCACCTGTGGAGTTGGCCATCCGCCCAAGTTGAATGGTTACCTTGAAGATTACGCCTTCTTCCTCGATGCGCTAAACTATCTGTATCAGGCGGACTTCGACCCTCGCTGGATCGCGACAGCGCTTCAGCTTGCAGAAGTGATGATTCAGCAGTTCGCCGACACGCAGGGGGGCTTCTTCTTCACGGGCAAGGACCACGAGCAACTGATCGCCCGGACCAAGGATACTTACGACGGCTCAACCCCATCGGGCAATGCGATGGCCGTGACTGCATTGCAAAAGCTGGCGATCCTGACCGATCGCCGCGACCTCGCCGGCCACGCCGAAAGAGTATTGCAGTCGTTCGACGGATTGCTGCGCGGGTCGCCGGGTGCGGTGGGTCAGATGTTGTCAGCGCTCGACTTTCACCTGGGTCCGAAAAAGGAAATGGTCATCCTGGGTTCAGCGGACGACCCGGAAACCAAACAGGTCTTGCAAGCCGTTCGCACGGGATATCGTCCCGATCAACTGGTTGTCTTTCACGATCCCGCCACGGGCGCTGCACCGGTGAAACTGTTGCCGCTCTTGCAGGGGCGAACCGCACAGGGGAGCGTGACTACTTACATCTGCGAGAATTACGCCTGTCAAGCCCCCATCATCGGCGCAGAAGGCGTCTTAAAAGTTCTTGCTTAGACACCGAGCTTCAGCAATGTAATGGAGAAATCCAGCATGCGGATACGCATTACACGAAGGCGCATTCTGTTTGCGGCCGTCCTGATCCTCGGTGCAGTGCTGATCGGAGCGGAATTTTACTTATTGAGTCCTGCCGTGCGGATTGCGGCCATCGGCGCAGCGGAATCCATTGGGGCGGATGAGTTCCTGGCTGGTCGACTTTCCGATCACGACCTCAAGGTGCGGGCCAACGCCCGCGAAGCGGTGCTCCGGCGCGGCGCAAAGGCTGTTCCCGCGCTCGTCGAGAGACTCAACGATCCGAATCCAGGGAACCGGAGCAATGCCGCCGCCGTTCTCGCACAGATGGGGCCGGCCGCCGCGGCGGCAATCCCAGCCCTTCGACGAAGAGCAGTGGAAGACGACGACGAGTCGGTTCTGGAAAATGCGGGGGAAGCATTGGGACGGGTGGCCCGAGAGGATGCCGAGGTCGTACTCGAACTTCTGGCGATGCTGGAAGCGCCCGCTGACTCAAATCGCCTTGCGGCGATCCGGGCGGCCGCCAGGATCGATGATGCTCGCGCCGTCCCGCTGCTCATTCGATCGCTGAGCCACCTGAACCCGAAGGTCCGCGAGGAGGCGGCAGAGGCGCTCGGTGAGATTGGTGAAGAGTCAGCCCCGGCGATTCCAAGGCTGATTGAGCTGTTTGACGATCCGAATCTCTCGGTCCGGGGCGAGGGCGCGAGTCGATCATGAAGATCATCAAGGGAAAGCCGAGCACCATTGACCAGGAACTGATCGCGAAGGCCGAACAGGCCCTGGAAAAGGCCGGGTTCAGACAAGTCAATAGGCGTTAGAACTTAGGATGCCGCCGTCGTTGATCGAACATAGATAGTACCAACTTGTTGGGTCGATCGAATAACTAACGAAGTGAGTTGACGCGTCGCAGAAAACCGTTGCGAAACCAGTTTGGTGTGCGGAGCCGAAATAGTAGCCGCACCATGGCCCATTCTGGAAATCGTTCTGCGGCATGTTTTCTGTAAGCCCATTGCCAAGGCTATAGTTGCCAGGCTGCATAAAATTATCCCACCCCGTGTAGTTCGAGGCATAACAGATCCCGTCGTTGTCCCAACCGTTGCACCAACCTTCGTTGTCGATGCATTGCCCATCGGTTTCGTTCCACCACTGGTAATAGACCCATTTTTCACCGACCAAAAGCGTGTTTGAACTGCCGTCCGTTATGTTGGCGAAAGTAACCGCGGGGCCTGTGAAAGGGGTGAACGCCCCGTCGAGCGAATTGGCACCTTGACCAAGATTTCCCCAGGTTCCATACGTTCCGCCGTTGCCGGCATAATCGTTGACGCCGATGCCGTCGATTACCATTTGCCGGCCCCGAGTGGGACAGAAGTATGTTTTCGGCGGACTGGCGATGATAGTGCCTTCCTGACCCGCAGGAAGGTTGTATAAGTTGTTCTGTTCGATGAAGGGCAGAATCTGGTACAGCCAGCCCCACCATTGTCCGCTATAGGCTGCGGGACTGGTGCTGTTAAATGTGCGTGGTGCTCCGGGACCGTTACCGGCCGAGGGGAAGTAGCCGTAAACTTCGTTGTGGTTGTGAATGGCGATGCCGATCTGCTTCAGGTTGTTCAGGCATTTCGTGCGTGCTGCGGCTTCGCGGACCTTCTGAACTGCCGGCAGCAGCAATCCGACCAGGATGGCGATGATGGCGATGACCACCAAAAGCTCGATGAGCGTAAATGCTCGATGTTTGTGTGACGAACGCACCACGTTGGCAACCTCCGATTGGATATATATGATTTCATTGAGCTACTATTGCGGCGGACCAAATCCCGGGGGAAAATTAGCCAATTTCAGTTCTGCATCGGTCATTTTCGAAACTTTGAGCGGGAATCGCAGCACATAGCGACTTCCGCCAGCGCCTCGTTTCTCATAGCCGCCCACCGTGAGCAAATCGCCGGAGGTCGGTGCCATCGTATGGAAAGCCACTCCCCACATGATTACAAACTCTTCTCCGTCGCCGGGTGAGCGCAGAAAGTCATCCGGAACATCTCCTTGTATATCTTGTTTGATCTCGGCAAAATCCTTTGGAGCGCGCTCAAGACGGAAGCTGGCCTGGATATAGGCCTTCCCGAGTCGCAAGAGCCGATCTTCCGCGGGATTCTTGTCGTGCGAGCCCGTCTTTTTCTTGGAACAACCACTCAATATCGCAAATAGTAGAAAAAGGGCACATCCGCCTAGTCTAGAATAACTGAACATTGGTGGTGCCTCAAGCTGGAAATAGGGAGTCTATCATTTTCAAAAGAACGAGCAAGAAGTGCTCGGTTGAAATACGAAGTGAAGAAACGTCTTCCGGTAGGTTCTGCGAGCCGAGCCGGACGGCGCGCGAATCGTCGAAATCTGCCGGATTGGCGTGCCGCGCCGCTCGGCGCAGGCACCAATAGACGAAGGTCTCTTCCAGAGTTACCACTTGAACATGAACCCAAAGTTCAGGCCCATCGCCCAGTAATCCTTCTCATGGAATTGCACGCTGGGATGCACGCCGCCTGCATTCGTGCTGGTCGTAAAGTTCGGGATCTGGTTGATGTTCACGTTCGTGTCGATCTCATTTCCGGGCCTGACTACATTCGTCCAATACAAGAAGTTGCCGCCGACGAACACCCGGCAATGGTCGGTAATGTTATACCCCAGATTCAGGGTGAGTTCCGGTACGACACTGAACTCATTCTTCGAGAAACTGCCGATGTTGCTGGGCAGAGCCAGCAATCCACCCTGGTAAATCGTCGTGGAACCGTTCGGGTTGTTTATTCCCTGACCGCCCGATATATCGACGTTCTGCGAGGTAATGCCAAAAGCGACTTTGCCGCGAATGTCCAAGACCCATGCACCACGCGTACATTCATACGCCAGGCCGATTTGACCGCCGTTAAAATTGTTCGTGGTGCGGAAGCGATCGAACGCGTAGGCGTTTAGACCGCTCGCAACGCTCCCCGGAAGACCAACGGAACTTTCGTCGATATCCACATATTCATCGAGAGTCAGATGGCGGTATCCCGCCAGAAAGTCGAGCCGGGAATTATCCCACTGAGTGATGTTGCGCCGGAGGTTGAGGTCCGCTCCCCACAATGAACTGCCGGTAGAGACCTTGATGCCGCCTTGCAGGACACCCGGATACGAAACGAGTTCCGAGTAAGGAATCCCGTCATTCACATTGAAGAAGGGTCGAGCAAGAAGCGGGTCGCCCATGGCATTTGAGGCAAAGGCATATGTTGAGCCGGAATTGCCGAGCATGAAGAAGTTTCCATCGAGTCCCCAAGTCATACAAGGACCGCAATACCAAACAAACCCTGTCCGGAAACCCTGCTGAAAGGAAGAGGTCAACGGACCATTGCCGAGAAGAGTGGAAACGCCTGGGCTGCCCAGAAACCCATTGGTGGCAGCAGGCCCGGTTGTCACCAGTGGCGGAACGTATCCGCCATGACTCCACCACATCAAGTATTCCGCAGAAACTCGGAATCGTTGCGGATCCGAAATAAACGGCGGAGTTGAAGCTGGAAACGCGCACAACGGCTCGTCGAGAGCGGGCCTGGGCAATGTTGGGTTCGCCGGTACCGGCGGGATCACGGCAGGCTGCTGCAAGCTGCCTCCCTCCACCACGGCGGCACTGGGCATTTTTTGCGGTACGCCGGTCGGTGCCGATGGAGAAATCACCGGCCCAATCTGGCGCGGGCAATCGGCTTGAGCATCTCGGCATAGGGCGCTGGGGCGTCGCCGCTTCCGGCAGGTCTGGGCGCACCGAGCGTTGCCCGCGGCATACCGAGAGTTGCTGCCGGGGTTTTGGAAGAGTCCGCGCTGCGCCAGAAAGGTTCCTCGCCATGGACGGTGAGCACCGACGTTCCAATTAACAAAACCAAGCTCACCACGAAAGCTTTCATTCGCCTGCCCTCCTAGCATCGTCGTCGGCATGATCCGAGACCGACGTGCCATCCTGGCGGTTTAATGGATGCGGCTAACTGCAACCGCATCGACTCATTGCACCTGCACGAGTCCGAGCAAAACCCGGAATGAATCCAAACGCTCTGGGAATTGCTTACCTCTTTCCCTTCGACACACAAACACCTGGAAGGCAACCCGTTTCAGATCCTCCAGGCAGTTCTTTTCGATCGCGACCTGTCACACCCGGTTCTTTCGATAGAACCGTCATGCGCTGCGTTTTGCGAACTCGATCTTTGTCAAAGCGCAATTCGCCGAATAACGAGCACTTCCTCGAAGCCAACCCCTTGCCGATAGACTCCCAGGAATAGCTTCACGTCATCGCATGGAAAAGATGACGAATCCCTCATGGACGAGGAATGAAAATGATTACGCGCAATGATAGGAATAGAAAATGGTGTTGGACTTCGCTGGCGGTTCTCGGTGTATCGATTGTAACAACTGCGCCGGCGGCAGCGATTTTTCCACCGATTTTTAATACGGGGGCGACGACAGTAACGTCTACACCGATCGTAACGGCTCCGACGCCACCCTCAATAACGGTTCCGACGCCACCGACCAATCCGGTCACCTCGGTGCCGGTGACCACCCAGGGCAATCCCGGCTCGACCGTCAGTGTCCAGGGCAATCCAACGGGTTCGCAAACGCCGGAACCGGCTTCGCTTGTTTTGGGGTTGATCGGACTGGCGACCCTCGGTGGCCGGGCTTTACGACGCCGGATTAATGGATAATGGACCGAATCAATTGACAATGGATAATGAACAATGGATAACGGAGAGGCTCGTAGTCCATCGCGACTTATCCATTGTCAATTGTCCATTATCCATTGTCAATTATCCATTATCAATCGCCTCGTCGTGCCATCGGCCCGAATCGCGCTTGAAGCGCTCGTCGCATTCGCTCCGACATGCCAAGATGCGGCACGGCCAAGCAGCGCAACTTGCTTAGCGAACGCGCCTCCAACAGCACCATTGCGCCGACATCGTGAATCGGGTTATGGCTGAGATCGAGTTGCGTCAAGTGTTCGAGATAAGGGGATTGCGTCAAGGCGTGCAGGCCCGAATCGCCGATCTGATTCGCGTTCAGATGCAAGGATTTTAGATTTTGCAGACAGCAGGTACCAGCCAGAAGTTCCATGCCGAGGTTGCCGAGTTGATTTCGGTTCAGGTCGAGATGTTCCAGCCCGGCGAGCCAGAAGGCTGTAGCCAGGGGCCGGATCGTTCCCGGTTGCAAGCCATTCTCACTGACGTCCAAATGGCGCAGGCGAGAGGAAATCGCATCATCGTGTTCCCAGCGATGCGCCTGTCCCATTGAGATTTGATTGTGACTCAGATTGAGCAGGGTTAGCCGCGCAAGAGACTCCGAGGTGCCGAGCGCTTCCAGACCCGGAAAGCCGACGTCGTTGCTGGGCAATTCGAGGCGTTCCAGGTTGCTCAAGTGCAAAGAGTTCGACAACGCTCGGACACCCGGATTGCCGATCGCGTTTTCGCTCAACTCCAACTCTTTTAGCTGTGCCAGTTGCGGCGAGCGTGCCAGCAATTCGACTCCGAAATCTCCAAGACGATTGCGGCTCAGCCGTAGCGCCGTCCATTTCGAGATCGAAGGGGAATCGACTAGCGCGCTCGAGCCAGTTGTTCGCCCAGGTGTTGCTTGGCGATCGTCAGTTCGGTGATTCGTCCGAGGTCCGGCGCTTGCAAAACCGCCTGGAGCAGCCCGGCAACGTCCAGGAGCCGAAGATGCCGGATGGGGCCGAGCGAGAATAATTCATCCGCACGCATCAGGAAGACGCGCCGCTTCGACATTGACGGTTTCGACGAAACCGCGCCGCAACTCAGCGCCGTTGGCGATCCCTCGAAACGGCAGGATCCATCTTCCGGCAAAGTTATCGTGGAGAGTCCGTTCACGTTCTTCGAGCGCTGGCCGATTGGGGTCATCTTCTGCCAGGTGAGCCAGGGCGCATTGAATCCGAATGAACTGCCCGCGCGGATCGCCGCGCTCATCGAGATAATCGGCGTAGATGAGGCGAGGCCCGTCGTCATCGGGTTGTTCGCAGACGGCCGCCAGAAATGCATCATCGTCCGACATTTGAGAAAAGATAGCTTATTTTTCTGGACGGTGGCGGGAGATCATTCATGACAAGGTGACAAGACTCGGAAGATGACAAGGTGACAAGGTGATAAAGCACACGAATCGGGACGCCTATTGGCACGAGATCAGCATTTGCAGATACGCTCGATGGTTGTCACCTTGTCACCTTGTCACCTTGTCATCTTCCGAGCCTTGTCACCTTGTCATCTTCCGAGCCTTGTCACCTTGTCATCTTCCGAGTCTTGTCACCGCAAGGCGCACTAGTACCATAAGGATGCATCTAACGGCGGACACCAGCGGATTTGATTACCATGACCCAAGCCGCGATTCAGGTAGACAATCTCTCCAAGCATTTCGGTCCGGTTTTGGCCGTCGATCGCATCCGTTTTGAAGTGGCTCCTGGAGAGCTGGTCGGCTTTCTCGGGCCCAACGGTGCCGGCAAATCGACGACGATGCGCGTTCTTACCACGTTCCTGCCCGCAACCAGCGGCATTGCCAGTGTGTGCGGCTTCGATGTGATGAACGATTCCATGGAGGTCCGGAAACGCCTGGGTTACCTGCCCGAAAGCGTGCCGATGTATCCCGAAATGCGCGTCGATGAATATCTCAGTTATCGCTCGAAATTAAAGGGCGTCGAACGGACCAGGCGGAGTCACCGTATTGAATATTGTCTGGATCGTTGCCGCATCCGCGAGGTTCGCCGCCGGCTGATCGGAACTCTTTCCAAAGGTTATCGCCAGCGCGTCGGTCTGGCCGATGCCATGATTAACGATCCACAAGTCCTGATTCTGGATGAACCGACGGCCGGGCTGGATCCGCTGCAAATTCGAGATACGCTCCATACCATCCGCGAGTTGGCGGGAACTCATACCGTTCTTTTGTCCACGCATATTCTTGCGGAAGTCGAATCGATTTGTGACCGAGTCATCATCATCAACCGGGGCACTATTCGCTGGGATGGCCGGCTGACCGATCTGGCGAAGCAGACTCCGATCCTGGTCATGGAAGTTCGTGGACCATCGGGGCAGGTGCAGGGCTGGTTGGAAAAAGAAGAGGATATCGTCAAGGTCCAATCTCGACCCCTGGACGCAGATTTAACGCAATTTGAGATCGAAACGGTCAGGGGAATGGATCTCCGGGAAGCGCTGGTGAAAAAGGTGTTGGAGCGAGGCTGGTCGATTCGACGGCTCGATTTGCAACGCCATAAACTGGAAGACCTGTATATGAATGTCGTGCTGCGCTCGCAAAGTCCGGAAGCGCTGTTGATCGCGAAAGCATCCTAATACTGATTGAGGAACGGAAGAGATGTCGTACCGAGACGATATCCGAAACAGGTTTTACGGAAACAGCTAACGGACGTGTGGAACTGGCTCCCTCGGAACTCACCGTGCCGGAACCGAGTTTGCGCCCGGCGTCGGCCTTGTCGGCGGCTTGCTGGCAGTCTTCGGTCTGGGCGTGATCGCGGTCACCGATATGTATGGCACCCCGAGGATGGTCAGCAAGAGTTGGGGTTTCATCACCCTGGCGCTGGGCGTCATCGCCATGATCTTCCACGCCATCCGGGATGGCGATCTGCAAATTCGTCGGCTTTATGCGGTCGTCGGCTTTTCGTTTATCGGTCTTTGCGGCATCGTTTCGCTGATTCGCCACGAGTTGTTTCTCATTTACGGCTGGGCTTGCCTATTGGCCGGGTTGAGTTTCCTGGTGCCGTTTCTTCGCCATGAAACCGATGGCGCCTGTGCAAGGTTACGCTGTATGTCCTGCTCGGCCTGGGTGGGTTTTTCGCCGGCATGGGTTTTCTGTTCGGTATCGGGGTTTCGGAATTTATCCTCACCTACGGGCTGATCCTGTCGCTGCTAGGCCTGTTTTATCTTCTCGCCTATGTTGCGCAGGTAGGCTCCGATGAAGGGCCAGGCCATCGAGTTTAACCATCACCGTGGCGGGAATCTTTGCTATTCTGTATAGCCTGCTATGGTCGGTAGTTCGCACCTGGTTCGGTGTCGAAGGCTATTTTTTCATGCCCACCGGATTGCTGCTGCTTGCCCTGGGCGTCATCTATGCCGTGGTGGGAGCCGGGATTATCTCCGATAATCGTCTGGTCGTCTTGACCCGGCGTGAGTTAACCGCCTTCTTTTGCTCGCCGATCGCCTATGTGGTGCTGGTCGGCATGGCGCTCATGGGCTGGTTTAATTTTTTGTTCTTCGTCAAGCAAATTGTCCGAGAGCCTGCTCTCGAACCGATTCTCAGCGGCTATTTCTTCAATTTCATATTCGTGTTTTCGTTTTGATCTTCGCGGTTCCGGCCGTGACGATGCGATTACTCAGCGAAGAAAAGCGTTCCGGAACCTATGAAGTGCTGATGAGTGTGCCGGTTCACGAGATCACGGTGGTTCTGAGTAAATTCTTCGCTGCCTTTATTTTCTTTATTTTGCTGTGGGTGCCCGTTGGGCTTTACCTGATCGGTTTGCGCCTGTGAAGTTCCGCCCCTTCGATTACCGCCCGCTCTTGTGCTTCTACCTGGCGATGGGTTTCTCCTCGGCCGGCTATATCGCCATGGGACTGTTCTTTTCCAGTCTCACGCAGAACCAGATTGTCGCCGCAATCCTGACCTTTTTGGGAATGCTGGTCCCGCTGGCACCCATATTCGTTTCCCCGGATTTTGTGGGGCCGCTCTTAACCACCGTTTTCGAGCGAATTTCCTATATTCGCCTGTGGCAAGAGGCGATGAAGGGCCTGCTGGCGGTGCGAGATCTCATACTTCATGCCTCCATCGCAGTTTTCTGGTTGTTCTTGACGGTCAAAACACTTGAAGTTCGGAAGTGGAATTGAGGAGTGGCAACCCCATGACAACGACCCCCAATCCAATCCCCGCTCGGGTCTCTTTCGTCGGGTGGATCGCTGCCAATCGAGAGCGTGCTTCGTACGCTCTCGTCGGTTTCGGCATTGTCATGATCATTGCCACCATTTTCCTCGGGCTGCGCGGGGACCGAGTTCCGAACGAAGCCTCGGCGAACAAGGATAAAGAGAAGTCCAAAGACTTATCCGACCTGATGCCGAAAGAAAAGCAGAAAGATTCGCAGGCAACCGTTGCCGGCGAAAGAAATCCGGATTATTTATGGGCAGCGATCTGGGCGTCCTGCATGGGCGTAACTCTGGTTGGCTTGGGATTGTGGAATATTAATCGGGCGGTCAAGGCCGATCAAGAACCGTTCATGGCACGAATACTCATTCTGGCAACGGGCGGCACGGCCGGGATTCTCACCGCATTGCTCGGCTTGAAATTGGGCTATCACTGGGAAGAAAGCCTCAACAAATGGATTTCCACGGGAGCGATCAAGGAAGCGCAATGGGTGCTCGCTGCGCTGGCCATTCTCGTCTTCGGGTTGGGGATCACGTTCGTCAGCTTGCAACAGGCACGCACGGAAATACGAAATCAACCGACCATTCGCCGGCTCGTGTACGGTTACAACTTCGGACTGACTGGCTTGCTGATCATCATTTTGTTGGTAGCCGTCAATCTTCTTGCTTCGGCCAAGCTGCCCGCCACTCTGGACGCCACCGAAGGCGGTTTCTATTCGCTCGACGCCAAATCGGAACAACTGCTCAAGGATATCAATCAGCCGATCCATGCTTATTTTATCGCCAGTTCCAACCTGATCGGAGCTTTCACGACCGATGTTCGAAACCTGTTCGCAAACTGTGCGAAAGTGAATCCGAGTTTTAAGTACACGTTCCTCCTACCTGGGATCAACCGAGAAGAGATTTCCCAACTCTACGATCGACTAAAAATCAGTGAAGCGGACAAAAGACAAGGGCTGATCCTGACCGTTGGTGAACAAGAGGAGCATGTCGCCTTTATCAGTGTCAACGATCTGGCAACGATCAAGGTACCCGACAGACCCCGGCAACCCAATGAGCAAGGCGCGGAACAAGCCCCACAACTCATCTTCGAAGGCGAACCGAAGATCATGACCCAGTTGCAGTACCTGGCAGAAGGCAAGGTCAAGCCGGTGATCTATTTCACTCAAGGAGCTGGGGAGCCGGTTCTACACCCCACACCGCAAACTCGCAATGTTGCCACTGCTAAAGATCTTTTAGATTATCTAGGATCTCGAAATTTCGATGTGCGCACCATCGTACTGAGCGAAGAAAAAAACACGCGCTGGATGAAAGAGGCAACCGCCCTGGTCGTTTTTGGACCGACTCGTCCCTTGTCTCCCGAGGAGTTCAAACTCGTCCGAGAATACATGAAGCCCACCGATGGCAGTAAGGGCGGCAAACTTCTTGCTCTGCTGCCGCCGATGTCCGACAAGCTCAACTCTCCGGGGACAGTTGCCAAGACCGGGTTGGAGCCGTTACTTGCAGAATTTGGCGTGAGCGTACCTGCAGAGCAGGTTTATATCAAACCCCGTGAAATCCAGGTGGCTCGCGACCAAACGGTTGCCATTCCCCACATTGAAATTGTTGGTGATCCGGAATTCCTTGCCTCACGCAATCCGCTGGCCGGCCTTATCCAAGATCATCAGATATTCACGCGTTTCGGCGTTCGCCCGGTTCAACCCGCCCCAGTCCCGGCATTCCATGTCGAAAAATTGCTTGTTACCACCGACCAGTTTCCCGTTTGGTTTGAAACGAATATCACCAGAAGGGATGCTTTGCTGATGTTTCAAGCGCTGGAAGCCGATCCGGCACTGGCGCGAGAGAAACGGCTGGGCAAACAACATGTCCCGGTCGCATTGCTGGTATCCGAGGGCCAGAATCCCGGCATTCCGCGTGCGGCCGTATTTGGGATGAGCAGCTTTATTGCAGATCATGGCCTTCGTATGGACTCGCCGGAACCGCCTTTAATCTCGACTTGTTTACCGGCACGCTCGACTGGCTGCGGGAAAGGCCCGCCAGTATCGGTATCTCGCCGCGTGTTCACAATGTTTTCGGTCTGAACAAGAATTATGATCAAGGCCGGCTACTGTACATGCCGCTGGGCGTGATGTTGCTGTCAATCATCGGGCTTGGCATGGGAGTCTGGTTGATGCGCCGAAGCCAATGAACCCAGCTGTACTCTCACGCTCCGCGTGAGGACATTCTTCACGCTTAGCGTGAAGAGTACCGTTCAAGGATAAAAGGGGGATGAGTAGTGTAATCCCCGATAGCCTTGGAGAATTCACATCTCCTTTCTTCGCGAGTCAAGTTTCCATGAACTTTCGTACCACTTACATCTTGATGGGGACCGCTGTCGCTCTTCTGGCCGGCATGGCGCTCTACGTTCTGTTTTCCGATGACAGCCCCAGCGGCGAGGGGTATTTGCTTTCGTCATTTCATGCGGCAAACTACAAGGTCGCCGATCTCACCGGATTTGAAATTGAACGAGGGGGCGAGAAACTTGTCTTCATTCGCGAAGATGCCCATCGCTGGAAGATGATCGCGCCGATTGAAGTGCGTGTCGATAGTCAGGCGATTGACCTTATCATCCGTCAAGCACTGGAAGCGAGGAAATTGACCAAAGGAGTAGATCTCACGAGCAATCTGAGTACTCACGGCCTCGACAAGCCTTCCGTCAAATTGACCTTCAAGAAGGGCGACAAGAGTATCACGATTTCTCTCGGCAACGTCACGATTGGAGATCCTTCGGAATCGGTTCTATACGTCCTTACGCCGGACTCGAAAAAGCCTCAGGCGATTCGACGCGAAAGTCTGCGTGCCCTTTTCAAACCCGACGCCGATAAATTCGGTCCAACTACCGATATCGCATCGGTCATTCGCGGGACGGACGATTTCCGAAGTCTTCGCCTGCTCGGGTCCGAACTCGAACAAGATCCCATGCTGAACACTGTTGAAATCCATCTGAAGCAAGGAAAAAAAGAACTCGACTTGAGCCGGGATAACCCCGAACGAGTCTGGCGCTTCAAGGTTCCGGAAGGATACGGCGACGCCGAAACCGATCCTGCTGCGCATTCCGATGAAGCGCCGATCACCAGTGTTCGCACACTGTTGAACCAGGCGGTCAGCATTGTCGTTGCCGATCCAAAACACTTCATCGATCACCCTGCCGATCTGGCCACCCTCGGACTCGATCCCGCTCAAAGCGACACGCTTCAGGTGGAACTCGTTCGTGAAGGCGGTGCCACCGAAACACTTTATGTGGGAAAACAGGTCGAAGGCGGAGGCGACAAGTACTACGCGCAATACAAGGGCGATTCGGGGGCCGAAATGGTCAATGCCAGTGCGCCGCGGCGCTGATGATGCTCCTGAAGGATCTCGCTGCTTTGCGCGACAAGAGTTTTCTGAAATACGGGCAAGATCGCATCGATGCCGTCGATGTCGATATTCCCGGCAAGGGCAAGTTCGAGCTGCGGCAAATCCCAGGCTTCCCGGTATCGTGGAAGATTTATTCCAGCGACGGCAGCAACGCCAAGGCGAATTCGCAAATGGTCGACAATCTTCTGCGGCAATTGAGTCTGCCCAATATCGTGCAAGGGTTTCCGCCGCCGGGAACCAAGGATGATGCGATGGGCTTCGACAAGCCGGAAGTCGAGTTGAAGCTCTGGGAGAAGGGAACATTACCCGGTGAGAAACCCGATCCGAATGCAAAGCCAAAGGTCAAGGATCAGCCAAGCTTTCGAGTCATTTTCGGTAAGGCCACGATCAATCCCGGCCAGGTTTACGCCCGTGCTGGAAGGGCGATGTCAAAACCGATGTCATGATCTCATCGGCCTTCATGGACGTCGCGAAGAAAGATCGTTTCCAGTACATGGAGGCCTCGATCAAATCGTTCACGGTCGATCAAGCCACCAAAATTACCTTTAACGCGCGGCGGGGAATCGTGGGAAATCGTGCGCGATGAGAAAGAGACCAAACCGGCGGACAAGAGCGATTGGAAAATCAATGGTCCCCCAACCATGAAAGGCAAAAATGCCGATACGGCGAAAGTAGTGCGAATTCTGGGCGAGCTGGCAAGTCTGAAATCGCTCAAGGTGATTACCGACAAACCGACCAAGGCCGATCTCGAAACACTGAAACTCGATCCCGCCAAGCCGAGAGTCAAGATCACACTGAAACTTCAGGGCGAGTTGACCGATGCGCATTCTTGCTCGGTGAAGATGCGGGAAAGGATAAAATCTTCGCACAGACCGGCGATTCGCCAATGGTATTCGAAGTGAGTCGAAACATTTTCGACGACACGCAAACCGGGCAATTGCAAGATATGGTGATTTACCGCGTAGATGCGACGAAACTCAAAGGCTTGAAATTAAAGGGATGGGCAGATGTCGTCGGTTCAGTTTTCACCGTTGAACTCGAAAAGAAAGACAATTTGTGGGTGAACAAGAGCGATCCGGCCAGCCCCATCGATCAGGCCAAAGTGAACAACTTCATACTCGATATCATCGCACCCAAGGCCGATGCAATTCTCGCCGGTGAAATCAAGCCCGAATACATACTCGATCCGAAAGCTGGAGCACTGGCAATCGAGCTTGATCTGGGAGATGGCAAGCCGGTCACCTTGACGGTGGGCGCTGTGCTGCCTGACGGCATCCACGTCTACGCCATCTCGAACCAGTCTCCCAAAGAAGTCTTCACGCTCTTGAAGGATCGATTCGCAGCAATCCGGAAAAAACCGGCGGCATTCAAGAAAGACTGATAAAAGTGTTCAGTGTTCAGTTCAATATCCCAAAGTCTTTTCAGTGAACCCTGAAAACTGAACACTACAACACTAATTTGCGCTGCCGTTTCGCTTCCACGAAGATCGAGGCAGGCTCCTGCATTCCTCCGTTGTTGTACGGCTCACGCATCCTTGATTCCGCTCACAAGCTCCTGGACATACTTCGCACGGGCGGACCCATCGACAGCTTTTTGTCGTGCAGCGCACCACGCCACAAGGGCATCGATATTGACCGGAACTCGACGAACTACCAAATCTCGGCGAGCCAACTCTCGCTCAGCCCGTTCTGCTCCGCTGAGCCAATCCTCGTAGGTGTCATCGAGTTTGTCGGAGTCCGCAGCAATGGACTTCAGTTTGGCCCATTCGGCGGGGTCATACCAGCCAATGCCGACGACCATCGAGGGGCTGGACTTTCTGGGACGTTTTTTAGGCTTACGGCTCGCCATCTGTTACTCCTTCCCCGTTACACCCATTCAAATGAATTGGGAGCCTACCGACAACATCTCCGTTCGGCTGTGACGGCTGATTCCGTGTCGAAATCATACGCTCGCTGGGTCGACTACCACAATGCCTGAACTCAAGCCTGCCAATCGCGTAAAGTGGCCGACGAATGCTCTTTCTTCGCTGTCAATAAGTCGGTCAACTCCGCGATCCTGCCAAGCGATGCGCGGCTTTCTTGGAGATCGTGATTTGCGCCGCGAATGATTCGTAAAACCTCAATGATTTCGTCAGCGACATCTCCGCGTTCTTCGGCGAAATCGCGAAGGATAGGATTTTCGATGTCGCTGGGGCTTCGGACCAGGAGGAGGATGGCAAGGCCTCGCACGCAGCGATCCGGATCGTCCAGTGCCAGAGACTCAAGCGTTGCCGGCGAAGCAGGATTCACCGACTGGGTATTGAACAGATTCAACAACGCCCTCAAGCGGACTGTCGACCTTTCGTCAGCAAGTAGACTGAGCGTCTCGGAACCAACCTGAGCCATCATGTCGGTGGGCAACGCAAAAGTATGCGTAGCAAATTGTTCGATGCCTGCTTGAAGATCACTCTTCATGCGCTCGATAGTCGTTTCTTCAGGAGATAGATTCATGGCATGTCCCTGCAAGAATGTTGGCCAAATGACTTCATTCAAGACCGAGTATCTTCCCGATTTGTTTCAGGTGTCCGTCGAGTACGGCTTGTTCCTTGGTAAGAAGTTGAGAGTAATGCTCATGGAACTCCTTGCTCACCATGATAGGATCAAATTGGGCTCCAGGTTGAACCGTGCCGCGTGCCATCACGGAGTTCCTCAAGTCCGTTCTCGACTTCCTCGATTCTGCTTTGATAATACCTGATTCTATCGGCGCTTTCAGCGGCAGCTTGCTTCAACCGTACCAGTTCAGCTGCGTTTGAGCTATCCACGTGAACCCCAAATAGCTGAAAACATCGTTCTCTAACTCGCCTACCAGAAAACGCTCGCCCAATCACAGTGCCGCCACTACCGCATCCCCCACTTCCTGCGTCTTGGCCTTTCCGCCGAGATCGGCGGCATCACCTTTCCTTCCTTCAAGACCTTTGCCACTGCATTGCGAACCGCTATCGACGCCGCCGGTTCGCCCAGGTGATCCAGCAGCAACACCGCCGTCAAGATGGCTGCCAGCGGATTGGCGATCCCTTTTCCGGCGATGTCCGGGCGCTGCCATGACCGGCTCAAACATGCTGGGGAACTTTTTCTCCGGATTGATATTCGCGCGGTCGCCAAGCCGATGCTCCCTGTCACCACTCCACTGAGATCGGTCAGGATGTCGCCAAAAAGGTTACTGGCCACCACCACATCAAAGGATTCCGGCTTCGACGAAGTCCATCGCTGCTGAGTCCACCAGCAGATTCTTCACTTCGACATCCGGATAGTCTTTGGCCACTTCCTTGCAGACCGAATCCCAGAATACCATTCCATAGGCCATCGCATTCGACTTTGTGATCGAAGTCAGTCTTTTCTTCCGCTTGCGGGCTCCTGCAAATGCCGCACGCATGATGCGTTCCGTTCCCATTCGCGTAAACACCGATGACTGAACGGCACTTCTTGGGGGTCCCTTCGTATAGTCGCCCGCCAATCGGAGCATACTCGCCCTCGGTGTTTTCGCGGTAGACCACGAAGTCGATGGAGCCTGGCGCTTTGTCCTTCAAGGGACAACTCACTCCGTGGAATAGATAAGCGGGGCGAAGATTGACGTAGAGATCGAACTTGCGCCGCAGCGGCAACAGAAGCTGGTGAACCGTCACCGTATCGGGCACATCGGGACTGCCCACAGCCCCCATCAGCACGGCATCGTGTTCTTGAGTGTGTCCCAGCCATCCGGCGGACATGATGTGGCCGTGCTGTTTGTAGAAGGCGGAACTCCAGGGGAACCGATTCCATTCCAGAGTGCAGCCCGATTTTTTGCCGGCGGCATCCGCGACCCGGATTGCCTGGTCGGTCACTTCAGGCCCAATTCCATCTCCGGCGATGACTGCAATGCGATGCGTTGCCATGAAACTCACTCTCGGAAATCCAGGAAGAGTTTGAGGGCAATGGACTGAAAAGTGATTTTGCGGATTCTGGCAAGCGGCGTCAAATTCGGAACGAAAGAAGCCGATAAATGTTTGGCAAGTTAAGAATTCGGCGTTGCGAGTCAACCGCTATTCGGATGCCGGATCGGTATTCGGAATCAACCGGACTCAAGGATGGGTCACGATGGTCACAAGGAATAAGATACTTCGGCAACGCAGCCGGCGCCGGTTGCCCCTATTGAGCATTCTGCTCTGTTCTGGGGTGGGCTGCGCTTTGCCGCACGGCCAATATCAAGGTGATCCGGGCTTCGGCAACTTTAACCGACCGATTGCTGCGTCACCGCCCGTGTTCAGCGGCGGCGAAGGTGGCATGGGTCCGGCCTCCGATGGCGGTGCTCGTCTGGGGATGGCCTCCCCCGACGTACCGGATCCCGCCAATCCCACGGGAGCTTCAAAAGCCTCCTGGCTCATGCCTACCTACTCCTTCAGCGGCGGGTTGCTGAACTTGAGAGGCGGCGGCGGCAGCGGTGGAATCAGTTCCGGCTCGAGCACGGCCGCGGGCGGCGGACGACAATCTCTCGTTGGCGCCCGGCTCCAGGGCGTTGAGGAGCCTCGCAGACCACTGCTTGCCAACACGAACCTTACCCCACCGTCGGATTCCACCAGCGTGACGTTCCGAACTCGGGAACCCAACACGTTGATGATGAGCGGTTTCCGCGATCGTTCCGCCTGGCCCGGCAAAGGATCGGCCCGTGGTTGCCATCTATGACCGCTCGAAAGATCCGGTGCGGATTACGACGGTTGCGGAAGGGCAAGTGATTCTCGCCAATTACGGGGTGAAGTGGCAACGCCTGGAACAAGCCGAAAATGGCGAATGGCTGTTCACCTGTTCCAAAGGTCCGAATCCCAACGGCACAGCGGATCGGCGCTGACGAGTCCCGGAATGTCGATCAGATCTCGGCAGTACGCAGTGTGATCGAGCAAGTGAAGTACGACCGATAGGCAGCCCGAAAAACCCAGGTTTGCACCTGGGTTTTTCCTTTGACTCAGAATTCCAAATCACAAATTCCAAATCGCAAACAACTCCAAAATCGCAATGAAGACATGAAACTAAACTTTGGCAGTTGAAGGGTTTGCGTTTTGGTTGTTTTGAAATTGGAATTTGTTTGTGATTTGCGATTTGGATTTTGGGATTTTTGAGTCAAAGCCCTGGGTTTTTTCATTTCGATTGCCGGCAGGTTCGTATTCTGAAATGGATCGATATATAATGAAATAGACGATGCCGACGTTCGGCGATTTTACGACGTGATGACTTATGAAGATTGTTCATTATCCACACCCTTCCCTGCGTGCCAAAGCCGAGCCGATTCTCAGCATTACCAAGGAACTCCAAATCCAGGCAGGTGAGATGCTGGAGTTAATGTATCGCAATGAAGGTCTCGGCCTTGCTGCGCCAGGTGGCTCTGCCGATTCGCATGCTGGTGATGAATTTCTCCGCCGATCCGGAGCAGAAAGATTACGAATTCGTCGCCATCAATCCGGTGATTATCGAATCCAAGGGAACGATGGACGATCGTGAAGGATGTCTCAGTTTCCCGGAGCTATTCGCAAAAGTTCGCCGTTTCAAGACTGTGAAGGTACAGGCATATAACCTCAAGGGTGAGCTTTACGAAGTTCATGCCAGCGATCTCGCCGCACGCGTCTGGCAACATGAAATCGATCATCTCGATGGGGTGCTGTTCATCGACAAGATGGGAATGCTGGGCCGGCATAGCAGCCGAAAGGCCCTGAAGCAATTTGAAAACGAGTTCTTCCAGGCACGCAAAAAAGGCGACTTGCCACCGGACATGGAACCAAAGTTTTAGGGTCGCAAATCGGACTAACCACAGAGTCACAGAGGACACAGAGAAGGAAGAGAAGTATTCTTAACCTCCCCCGGCTTTGCGGGGGAGGGGACACGATTGGATTGCCTTCTGTGGGTACTTTCTCTGTGTTCTCTGTGACTCTGTGGTTAGTCCTCTGTCTACTAAAGAGGGCTGATTATCGATACCACGATACGTCTAGTCATGATGGGCACGGGCACTTTTGCGGAGCCGACTCTCGAAGCATTGTTGACGGGGGCCGACTCGGTCGTTGGCGTTTTTACGCAACCTGACCAAGATACCGGTGTCAACGTGGCTCAACCAGGCAAGTCGGTCGAGGCATGAAGGAGATTGCACAGGAAAAGGGGATTCCTGTCTTAAACCCCTGGATGTCAACGTGCCCGAAGGCGTGGCGATGCTTCGGCAACTCGATCCGGACTTGCTTGTCGTCGCGGCCTATGGCCAAATCTTGTCGAAGGAAGTGTTGACGATTCCCGCACTGGGTGGAATCAACGTCCATGCATCGCTGTTGCCGAAGTATCGCGGGGCAGCTCCGATTGCCTGGGCCATCGCTAACGGTGAAAAGCAAAGCGGAGTGACCATTATTCGCATGTCGGCGTCTCTGGATGCGGGCGATATGCTGGACCAACGAGCTATTGAGATTGGTCCTGACGAAACCGCAGGCGAGCTCGAAGCAGGCTGGCACCGCTCGGCGCAAAAATGGCGCTCTGGAGACGATCGAGCGAATGAAACGCGGGCCGATCGCGGGAACGAAGCAGGACAAGGGCTCGTCACCAAAGCGCCAAAGCTAAAAAAGTAGACGGCCTGATCGACTGGACACTCACTGCGGAGCAAGTTTGTTGCCGAATTCGCGCCATGCAGCCCTGGCCAACGACTCATACCTTCCTGCATCGAGATCTCGAACAGCGTGGGACGATGCGGATCATCATTTGCAAGGTGCGGGTGAGCATTCGGTACACGCCGGACCAGCCTCCTGGTGGGCTTTAATGGATGTGGCCAGCGGTGATGCAATGCAAGTCGTATGCGGCGGTGGAAGTGTGGTCGAAGTGTTGGAGTTGCAACCTGCGGGAAAGAAACGAATGCCGACCATCGACTTTCGGCGAGGACATCAGTTGCTTTCCGGAGATCGAGTCGGAGCGGAACAAGCATGATAAACCCGGAAATCGCCGATGCGCACGCTACAGCATTCAGCATTCTGGAACAATCCCGGCAAAAAAAGGGTTTTGCCTCCGAACTGATCGATCAACAGCTTCAGTCTCAGCGCTCACAGGCCCGGATCGCAGTCTGGTGACGCAACTCGTCTTTGGAGTGCTGCGACGGCGCAAGTTCGATGCGCTCGTGATTCCGTTCATGAATCGCCCACCCGACAAGGTGCAGCCTGAAATCTGGGACGTTTTGCATCTGGCGCTATTACTCGCCTTTTTGACGCACATTCCACCCCACGCTGCGGTTCACGAATCGGTCGAACTGGTCGGCAGTTTCAACGCCGGGGGAAAGGGTTTGTCAACGGCATCCTCCGTCGCGTCTCGGAAGCGATCACCTCCGATTTCGGATTCGCTCCGGGCGTGGATGCCATTCCCTTTGAGGCCGGCCAATATCGGAAGTTGAAAAAACCGATTCTACCCGATCCCAAAACAAAGCCCATCGACTATCTCAGTGCAGGATTTAGCTGGCCGCAGTGGATCGCCGAGCGCTGGCTCAAGCGGTTTGGCTATGCGGAGTGCATCCGCCTCGGCTTCTGGTTTTTAGGCTCGCCTTCACTCTGGCTGCGCTGCAATAGTCTGAAGGTCTCTCGCGACGAATATCTGCACCGACTTTTGGAGGCCGGCATCGAAGGGGAACCTGGCCCGCATCCACAAAGCGTCCGGCTCAAGACGCATCAATTTATCCGTGGTTTACCGGGCTATGATGAAGGCGTTTTTGCGGTTCAGGATGAATCGGCGATGCGTGTGGGAACCGCGGCTTGCGCCGGAACCTCGAACGCGCGTTCTCGATTTGTGCTCTGCACCGGGCGGGAAGACAACTCATCTGGCGGAATTGATGCGGAACCAGGGCCAGATTCTCGCATGCGACATCGAGGAAGATCGCCTCAACACGGTTACAACTCTTTGCCGGCGACTGGGCATCCTGATCGTGAAAACTCGTCTCATGAAGCAAACGGATGCAGTACCTTCGGGGCCGTTCGATTCGATCCTGCTCGATGTTCCGTGCAGCAATACTGGGGTCATGAGTCGCCGGCCCGAGGTGCGCTGGCGACTAACGCCGACCGATCTTCAGCATTTGGTGAAGTTGCAAACGAAGCTATTGCTTCAAGCGGCGGATCAGCTGCGCAAGGGTGGGGCGATACTATATTCGACGTGCAGCATTGAGCCGGAAGAAAATCAGCAAGTGGTAGAGGGAGTGTTGCGGCAGATGCGCGATTTGCGATTGGAGGAAGATCGGATTTCGCGGCCTGGCGATCCGTCGGATGGAGGATATTGGGCGAGATTGAGGAAAGAATAACCATCGCCGAGAGAGCCAATCAGGCGCAACCGAGCCTGAAGCGTAAGCGAAGTGTGGGACTGTTTTCTTCGCTTACGCTTCAGGCTCGTGGGACTGTTTTCTTCGCTTACGCTTTAGGCTCGGTTCAGTCGATGCCTCAGCGCGGGTTGTTCAAAGACCTTCGCAAAAACGCCGTGAATCGATCGACATGGTTGATCTTCCCTTCACCATAAACACCGACGATTTCAATCGTCGTTTCCCGGGGTTCCAGGACAACGTACAAGGGGAGTTGGTCGTTTCCGAATACGTCGTGTTGAAAATCAAGATTCTGGCCGGCTTCCACCGAGCGCGCGGCCTCGCTGGGCGGTACTGCATAAAAGTGGGCCGGCACGGTGTCGGTATACATTTGAACGAGGTGATAGTCTTGAAATAACCCCTTCACGTTCGGAAGTGGAAAAACGCTGTATTCGTTGTACTTACAGTTCGTGCAAGTCTCACCGGTGAAATCGACGAAGATAAACTGGCGTTTACCCGTTTTCTTCTGTTCTTCTCTCGCCTTGTCGATGGCGCCTTTGAGATCAGTCGACCAGGGCAGGTCTCCCGGACCTGGTTCGGGCAACAAGAAAGCATCCACCCAGGCATACAACGATCCTGCCGGACGTTGTCGTTCTCCCTTCTCTCCCTGTCGGAATAAGCCAGGAGCCAAATAAACAGCCAGTGTCAGAAAAAAGAATCCCAGCAACATGCGAATGGGCCCGATGTGTTCTTGCGGTTCATCGTGGGGTAAACGGAAAACATTCAACAGGTAAAGACCGCACATTAAACCCAATACAACCCACATTCCCAGGACAAGATCGTAGGTAAAATAGGTCGGCATCGGGAGCAAACGCAATTCGGCAGTGCGGAAGAACTTCAGAGCTGCCGCCATCTCCAGAAATCCCATCACGACTTTGACACTATTCATCCAGGATCCGCTCTTGGGCAATTTCTTTAATAGCTTCGGGAACATGGCGAGCAGAAAGAAAGGAGCAGCAAACGCCGTGGAAAAGGCTAGCGCTGCAAGTGCCAGTTCCCAGTAAGCGAAATTGCCGGACGCGGCCATGCCGCTGAACCCGCCCAGAAACGGAGCAACGCATGTAAAACTGACGATGGAAAAGGTTATGGCCATGAAAATCGTACCGACAACTCCGCCGCCTTCGTGAGATGACGACCACCGCGTCAAAAAGCCCGGCAAAGCGATGTCGTACATGCCGAACAAACTTAGCGCAAAGAAAATAAACAGCACACCGAGACCCATATTCATGAATGGATCAACGCTCAAAGCACGGAACACCGAGAGCAGTGTAAGAGCCGAGATACCGAGTACGACAATGATCGTCAGCGAGTAAATGGATGCGAGTTTAATCGTCTTGGCGGTGGAATGACCACCACGCTTCAGGAACAAACTCACGGTGATGGGAATCATTGGAAAAACGCAGGGGGTAACCAGGGAAATGAGGCCCCAAAACGCGGCTGTCGCCAATAATCCGATCAAACCCGACCCGCTGCCGCCTTCCGGGACAGGTGGTTTTGCCGGTAATTCGCTGCGAATCTGTTTCAGGTCTTCGCCGTGATCGCGATCCTCTGTTGTAGTGAGCGGGGCACTTCTAGGATGATCCTTCGGGATTTCTCTTGATGGCGGTGGAACTTCTTTCTTGGGTTCTGTGTTGTCCTTTGGTTGTGCCGCAATCCTTTTCGCAAGTAATCGATCGACCTCGTCTTTGATTTTTGGATCGATCGGTTTGCTTCCCGGCAACACTTTCAAGGTTGCTTGGAAAGTGGCTCGACTTGGAATACATCCTTCTTCATCGCAGCATTGAAAGCGGCTATTGAGGTCGAGTGTTGTGATCTTCCCGTTTGATTCTTCAATCTGTTTTTCTCGCAACTTGACCGAAAGATCCCCGACGGGCGTATCCGGAAGTATCAGTGCATCGCGTTCCCAGGTCGCAGCAGACCAATAGATCTTTTTCTTGAACTTCTTGCCGTTTTCGTCGGTGTCTTCTTTTTCCATCGCGCCTGGCGGATCAACCCAGTCACCCAGGAACAGTACTGGACCATCGTTTGGAAGACGAATCAAATTTACATAACTTTTCGCGTCCTGATTGGTTTGTTTGGTCGGATAGGTCCAAAACAATTCATTGGTTGGCGTCACGGTGATTATCAACTTCACCACTTCGCCGGGAACTGCCTTGTCCGGCTCAAAACGCACCTCGACTTTGCCTACTTCTTCAAATGACTTGGGACGGGCCTGTGCTGCAGCATCGGCAATGAATGTCAGAACAACCAGAAGTGAAACGCCGATCGGATTCGTCATGATGGGTCTTGATCGTAAAAAGGGAAATGAAATGTCAGCCCACCACTGAACGAACGACACTACCGGTCATTCGTTCAACAACGCCAAACTGCAACTTTATTTCTTTATTGCCTTCTCAACTTGCTCTTTATACTTCGCCTCGACCGGAACCGGAACACCGGCGATCCGAACAGTGGCTTGCAAATTGACGGTCTTGGGAATGCAGTTATCCTTGTCGCAAACCACGATTCTGAGTTGTACAGGAACTACACTCTCGCCAGCCTTGGCCAGCGGCGAAATGACGGCCTTCTGTGTGTAGACGGCATTCTCAGGGTAATACAAGAGTTTCTCGATAAAGGCATCCGGCTCCCTTTTCGATTTAGGATTGGCGGGATCGATCACCTTGCCAACGAAGATCATTGACCCGACTTCGGGAAAGATAATTCGATTTACTTGAGCTTGCGCCCCTTTGTCCTCTTGGACAGTCGGATAGGTAGACCAACCCGGATTCAACTCCACCTTGATCTTGAGCGTGACCGTCTGACCCGGTTTGGCTTCGGCGGGTTCGACTACCGCTTCAATCTTCTTTTTCAGAGCGTCTTCAAAAACAGGCGGCTTCGCGGAAATGGAATCCGTCGTGGTGCCCAGAAGGCATATCGCGATCGCAAGAATTCGTTTCATGCGTTGCCGTTTCCTTTCATTATCGCCACCAGGATACCGAGGATTTTGCCCACATTCGAGAGGAAATAAGTGTCATCCCTTCGGTTTCGGCTCCTCTTTGGATTGCTCGACCGGTGGCACTCCCTTCAATTCCAACGTCTTGATTTCCTTGGTCTTCAGGTCGATCACTCGGATGCGATGGGCATTCGTATCGGCCACATATAACTTATCGCCGGCAATACTCAAGCCCGCCGGCTCGTTGAGGATGCGCTCCTCGCCATTCTTCACCGGCCCGCCCAGGAAAGTCGTTACCATACCACTCTTGAGGTCGATGATCTTGATCTTGCTGTTGTAAGTGTCGGCCACGTAGATTTTGCCGTCGTGAGCTGCCACCGCAATGGCATGCTGAAGTTGCGCCTCCTTGCTCTTGGCATCGTCGCCGTCGGTCACGCGTGCCGGGCCGTCCCGATCGCCAAATTCAAACAATCCTCGCCCGACGATCGTCTCCACCCGACCCTTGCCGTCAATGGGAACCCGACGGACAGCACTGACCTCGGGGTCTGCAACGTACAGGTATTTGCCGTCGCCGGACAGGCCGCTCGGCTGGGCAAAATTGGCAGCGAAGAGCGGGCCATCCTTGATATTTTCCCGTCCGCTGCCTGCGAAAGGCTCCACCATTTTGGTCTTCAAGTCGAGCGTCCAGATTTGATGATGACCGGCCATGGCGATGAAGAGTCGTTCGCCAACCAGCCAGAGATCCCAGGGGCTGTTCAATCCGCGTTCAAGCGCCGGGCCGCCCTCACCGCGGTCGCGATCCTGCTGGCCTGTCCCTGCGATCGTCTTGACGGTCAGCGCCTTCAGGTCCAACTCGCGAATGAGGTGATTCTTGCGATCGGCAACATAGACCGTGTCACCCTGAACTGCCATGCCTTGCGGATCGTCGAACTGCGCCTTGTCGAAGGAGCCGTCCTTGTTACCGGGATGGCCGGTTCCCGCTATGGCGATTTTCTTTCCATCCATATCGGTGATGACAATGCGATGGTGCGTGCTGTCGGCGATCAATAGACGATTCCCTTTCACATCCGCCACGATCTTGCCGGGGAAGTAAAGGGCTGTGTCCGCGCGGTCACGGAACTTGGCGGTGTCGAAGCGGATCGGCTTTTCGTCGAGCGTCTTGTTTTTCCGCCCTTTCTCGATGAGTTTGGTCGATAACCCGATCCGCGGCTACATAGTTGCCTTCGCCGGATCCCGCCCAGACCATCTTACCGTCGGTATCGATCAATGCCAATGTCGGCCACGACTCAGCCCCGTAGGTATTCCAGATCTTCATGTCCGCATCATTGACGACCGGATGTTTGATCTCGTAGCGCAGTATCGCTTTGCGGATGCTCTCGCTCGTTTTTCTCGTTATCGAATTTTGCGGAGTGAACGCCGATCACGACGAGTTGATTCTCGTACTTTTTCTCCAGTTTGGCGATATCGGGCAGCGTGTGGATGCAGTTGATGCAGCAAAGCGTCCAGAAGTCCAGAAGCACGATCTTGCCGCGCAGGTCTTTCAATTTGATCGGTTTACCAGTGTTGAACCAGGCCACGCCGCCGACAAATTCAGGTGCAAGGCCCCGCTCAGCAGGAATTTCAGGCTCCGCTTCCTTTTCCTTTTCCTTTGCCTTCTCTGGATCTTTTCCCTTCTCTTTATCTTTTTCGTTCTCGACCGCCAGAAGAGTAAGGGTGATTCCGAGACCGAGGGCCAATCCCATACCGATCAGAGTTGCCGGCAACCAGCAGCTTCGGCCGGGAAGTTGTGCTGCTTGGCGTGGGTTCGGAGGTCATCTGCATGAAGTTCATCTCCCTCAACATCGAGAAGGTCTGTGTTCAATCCTTACACTTGTGCAAACTATCATACCCGAGTTCAGTTCCAAGTTCCAAGTTGAAAAACGGGCACGGGATGTGGGCGCGAAATGAGACTCGTCCACACATTTGTATTTCCCGCGCCCTGCATCCCGTTTTCAACTTGGAACTAATCTTTCTTCGATTTCAGCGCCTCGTCCGATCGACCAACCGGAGGCACACCCTTCAGTTCCAGGGTCTTGATTTCCTTGGTTTGCAGATCGACGACGCGAATGCGGTGAGCGTTCGTGTCGGCTACATACAGCTTATCGCCCGCAATACTCAAGCCGGCAGGCTCATTGAACATGCGCTCTCCGCCGTTCTTTGGAGGACCACCCAGAAAGGTGGTTACCATTCCGGTTTTGAGGTCGATGGCCTTGATCTTGCTGTTGTAGGTATCCGCGACATAAACCGTGCCATCGTGATACGCTACACCGATGGCGTGTTGAATCTGGCCCTCGGCCGTCTTACGGAACGCTGGATCGGCCACCTGACCGGGGCCATCCCGGTCGCCGAAGTCAAACAACCCTCGACCGACCAACGTCTCCACCGTGCCGGCTTTCAGGGAAACTCGGCGCACCGCAGCTTACTTCGCTATCTGCGACATACAGGTATTTGCCATCACTGCTCAATCCGCTCGGCTGCGCGAACAGCGCGGTCGAGAGCGAGCCGTCCAGGAGATTTTCATCTCCCTTGCCTGCGAACGGTGCGACCATCTGCGTTTCCAAGTTCAAGATCCAGATCTGATGATCTCCCGACATGGCGATAAAGAGCCGATGACCTTCCAGCCAGAGATCCCAGGGGCTATTCAAAGCGGTCGTCCGAGCTGCTCCACCGGATGTTCTGCCGAGGATTGCGGATTGGTGACCTGTGCCCGCGATGGTCTTGACGCTATGGCCCTTCAGGTCCAACCGGCGGATCGTATTGTTCTTGCGGTCGGCGACGTAGACGATTTCGCCCTGGATGGCCATTCCTTGCGGGTCATCGAACTGGGCCGTCTCGAAAGAACCATCCTTGTTCCCTGGATAACCGGTTCCCGCAATGGCGATTTTCTTGCCGTCCATGTCGGTGATGACGATGCGATGATGAGTGCTGTCGGCGATCAACAGCCGGCCGCCCTTCACATCGGCTACAACTTTGCCGGGGAAATACAGCGGAGTGTCTTCCTGATCGCGGAATTTCGCGGTGTCGAACCGCAGCGGTGTCTCATCGAGGGTCTTCTTCTTGCGCAGTTTGGCGATCGTCGTGCTGATGGCGCGGTCGAGAGCGTCAAATTTATACTTCTGCTCGCCGGCAGTCCCAAACACGAACTTGCCTTCGGGGTCGATCACGACCAGCGTCGGCCACCAATTCACGTTGTAGGCACTCCAGATCTTCTTGTTGGCATCGTTGACGACCGGATGCTTCAACTCGTAGCGCAGAACGGCCTTGCGGATGGCCTCGCGTATTTTTCTCGTTTTCAAACTTTGCCGAGTGGACACCAATAACCACGAGCTGGTTTTTGTACTTTTTCTCCAGCCTGGCGAGGTCCGGCATGATGTGCATGCAATTGATGCAGCAGAGCGTCCAGAAGTCCAGAACCACGATCTTGCCGCGCAAATCGGCCATCTTGAGCGGCCTTCCGGTATTCAGCCAGGCAACCCCGCCGTCGAAATCGGGAACTTGTCCTACTTCCGCAGCCGGTGCTTTCTTTGTTTGTGCGCTGGCGGTTTGAACCAGCGGGGCGTCTTTGGAGGTGAGCGCGATGCCCAAACCAAAGAGCACGGCGAATCTGAGCAACGTCGGCCAGCGCCGTTTAGTGGTGGACGGTGTGAAATCGGGCGTGACTTCGGAGGTTGACCGCATGGAGTTCATCTCCCTCAACGATTTAGAGTATGAAACAATCCGGAGAGATACGTTAAATCATGATACCCGCTCCAGTCAAATACGGGAACATGGTTTTAGACGTTTGACGTCGGTAAATCGTTCAAAGATTCAGAAGACAGGGTTAATCGCATTCATTACCCGTTTCTTTTGGATTTCCGCTTGACATCCTCCTACGCGACGTAGTACGATTCCTCCTACAGTCAGTCGGAGGTTTTGCGAGGGACGCATGGGAACACAAACAACTATTAGTGAGACGGAACTCGCGGTACTCAAGGTGCTCTGGGAGATCGGCACGGCAACGGTGCGAGACCTGTTGCAGCCTCTTTCACAACAAGGGCGAAATTGGGCATATACCACACTCCAGACGTTGCTGAATCGCCTACAGGCCAAAGGTTACGTCAGTTGCGACAAGACCGGCCCGGCACACATCTACCGCTCGGCGGTGTCGCGCGATGAGTTGTTGCAGCAGCGCTTACATACCCTCGCAGATGAACTCTGTGAAGGAACTGCGTCGCCCTTGGTCCTGGCGCTGGTAGAGGGTGGCCGATTTACTTCCGAAGAGATTGAGCAGTTCCGGAAATTGTTGGATCAACTCGATGAAACCTCACACCGCAAGAAGGGCAGGTGATTGCCATGCTCAGTTGCTTGCTCTGGAATAGTGCTATCGCCGCACTAATGGCCGTGTGTTTGATCTTCGCCGGGCGATGTTTGCGCCTGACTCCCGCCACCCGGCACGCGCTGTGGCTGGTCGTGCTGGTTAAATTGCTCTCTCCGATCGGCCTGATCTGGTCGGTGCCGTTGCCTTTCGACCCGCCGGTAGAAATGGCCATGACGCCTTCGACGGAAAACGAGGCGGAAACGGTTTCGACAACCGAGGCGGTTTATGTCATCTCTCTGACCGAACACGAAGGCGAGGCGCTGACAATTGAATCGCCCCTGCAATCCGAAACGGCAAATGCGCTGAGATCGCCGAACCGGCATTCTTCAACCGCCCTGCGCTGGGTCCAATCGCTTTCGGTTTGGCTACTGATGTTATGGTTTGCAGGCTCCCTCGTTGTGGCCTGGCGCTATCTGGTTCAGACGGTTCGCTTTGCCCACTTTGCCCGGCGCGGCAAGATTGCCGGGAACTGGCTCAAACGACCCATTGAAGAGTTGGCTCAGAAACTCGGCGTGCGCAATGCCGGAAGTTCGCATCGTTTCAGGTCTGGCCTCGCCGGTGGTGTGGTGTCTATTTCGGCCCGTGCTCTTGTGGCCGAAGGGATTGCAGAATCATTTGAAAGAGGGAGGGCGAGAAGCGGTTCTCGTGCATGAACTCGCTCACCTTCGTCGCCGCGATCACCTCTGGCGCTGGGTCGAAATGCTGGCAGCTGTCGTTCACTGGTGGAACCCGTTATTCTGGCTGGCCCGCCGGCAGATGCGTTTCCAGGCCGAATTGGCTTGCGATGCCTGGGTCATGGGCACATTGCCCGGCCATCGGCGCGACTATGCGGAAGCGCTGTTGGATGTCTGTCAACGATGTTCACGTCCCGCTGCACCGACACCCGCTGTGGGGGTTGGCGGCGAGGGCAAGAAAATGCTGGAAAGGAGACTCTCCATGATTATGAGAGAAACGGTCCCCCATCGCGTCGCGAACGGGGCGAAGTTGTTTGTCGTTTTGTTGGCTATGGCCGCTCTGCCCGCGTGGACGCTCGGCCAGCCCAAACCGGAACCCAAACCGGGCGAGAAGCCCGAAGCGAAAGCCACTCTTAAACTCCAGGGCGGCCCGATCGAATTTCAATTCGTTCCGGATGGGAAAATCCAAAAGAAGGTTGGCGACGAATTGTTGAAGGCGCTCAATCTCGAAATTGAGTCACTCATCGTGCTCGAAGAAAACGGCAAACAGAACTCGGACGCGAAAGCCAAGGAAATCGAAGCGAAGATCAAGGAATTGACGGCCCAACTGGAAAAACTCAAGGCAATGAAGGCGCAGGCCGAGAAAGCGAAACAGCCCGGCAAACCCGGTGAAGGCGTTCCATTCAAGATGCTTTTTCGGACTGTGGATGTCGGCGAGCCGAGAATAGTTATCATTGGCGAGGACGGCAAAGAAATATTGAAGGGTCTCAAGGTGCTTGTGAATCCCGGCAAGGAAGGACCGAAGCCGGAAGTCAGGGAAGTCAAACCTGCCAAACCTGGGGAAGGTCTGCGCTTCATGATCGAAAACGTCAAGGATGGCAAACCAGGGGTCATTATCATCGGTGAGGGGAAGAAGGAACCCCCAACTCCAAAAACCGCAGCCAAGATCAAGATCGATCCGATCCAACTGCACTTCGATTCAGCGACTATTCACGGTGGGGATGGAATTCGAGGAATTTTCTTGATGACACCAGGGAACAAATCGATCGTCTTGACACGAACTACCTACAAACTTCCCAAGGAAAAAGCAGTTGCCCTGGAGGCTTATTTGAAGGCACAGGTCAAGGCCAAAGTGTTGGAGACGAAAGTCGAAGGCGAAGGATTGACGGTAACAACCACGCCGGAGACGCAAAAAACAGTGGAAGCGCTCGTGAACCTCATCGTGGGACCGAAACCCATGACCTTCAATTTACAATTTGAACCGAGCATCAAGCCCGGCCCGAAAGCCAAGCCGTAGCTTGCAACCTGCGAAGATCGTTCGTAGTTCTTCATTTGGGCGGTCTTCAAAAACCGCCTGAAAGCGGAACTACAAACCTAAAAAACGGCTCTTTTTCTTAGCCATTTTGACAAAGGGGATTGCCCTGTTGCGGCGGCCTTCAACCAACCCTTGTTGTTGCACGTTTCCGGGAAGAGCGTAGACTACACCAATAGATTCCCGTCCGCGCCGCCGATCAACGCTTTAGCGTCGACGAGAAGGGGGTTGTTGGTGCAAAATGCATCCGTTGGTGACAAGCCGACTCCTCCAAGCGGTACGACAAACTGCGATGCCACAGTCACCACCGCTTCGGCTACGGAATACATTCTGAAAAGCTCGTTGAAGGCACAGAATTATATTTACGGCGAATTGGTGGCGGACGGAGAAGTCTCCTTTATCATCGAAAACCTTCCAGCCGATGGAACAGGTTGCCCAGGCTATTGGATGTTCCCTCAGATGATGGCGCATTTTGGGAGCGGTTTGAAAGCTGTGCAAGGCAATTGGACTTACGGTTCGAATTTGGCCACGATAAATTCCTTGACTGCCGGTGGTGCAATGACCATCGAGCAGGCAGCTACCCAGACTTTCACCGGAATGAATGCGGCATTATTTGGTTTCCAGACAGTGGTGATGGATCCCATTAACCCACCTCAGGGAACTCCTGGGAACTACACGAAAATTCACCTCAAATTCACGATGTAAACCAGAGGAGGAAACAGTGGAAAACACAAAATTGGAACTGGTTTCTCAACTCCGACAAATGGCCCATCAGGGGCATACTCCAGCACGAATGTTGCGTGAAATGATACCGCTTCTCGGGCCCGGAATCCCGCACAAACTTACCTTGATCGCACACATGAGAAAGGCATTCTGTCTTTCTCTCGCGGAGGCCAAACCTATTGCAGGTTGGTCGGCGGACGCAATGGCTGAATTGTCAGATGATCAGATAAACAACTTGATAAAGCCAGCAATTGCAAAAAATAAGGTTCGCTGGGACCAACAAATCAAATGCGCATCTTTGAAATACGCCAGTCGCCGCCGTTGTCGGCCATCATCATGCCGTATTTCTTCAGCCCCTTCAGAATCGCCTGCGCATGTGGCGAGAAACCGCTCGTGTCGAAATCGGCCCGCAATCGAAACCGTTCGCCCATGCGAGGAAGATTCCCATCTGTGAGTCTGCTGGCAAAGTGAGTGGCAGGATAGACGTAGGCTTTTCGAGAGCGTCGAACTGTGAAGCGCATGGCATGTTCCACCATACCGCGTTCCACTTCATCGAAACGAACCACCGCCGGGAAAATAGGTAATCCTGCCGCATCGGAAGATGTCCAGCCATCCGGCCGAAGCTTGTTGGTTTTCAGATCGAAGGTCGCCGAGCAAGATGCCTCCCAGCCTTGCTCGCCCCTACGGCCCTGCCAGAATTCGTGAAGCAGCCCTCGCAAAGTGGACGTCGATTCGAATTACCATTTGGCGTCGGAATACCACATCACTGCAATACCCAAGTTAATGATCTTTCGCGACGGCAAAAACGTTTACGAACATACCGGCACCTGTTCGGAAATAGAATTGCGCAATGAATTGAAAAAACACACCAAAACAAATGCTGGGAAACCCATGAATCGATGATTCTCCGACACCTCGTAGATCATTCCGGGTTAAATTCTGGTAAGATCATAATCCGAGCTTCGCACTCGCTGCACTCGATCAAAAGACTCGTTGGTTTTTGCCATCAACGTGCATTCTGAAAGGTTGCGGACAATGTCTCATCCGCTTTCTCTTTTGGTTCTCCTGGTAGCCATCACTTTCCTGACCTTCGCGCCAGCCCCTGGCGCAGCAATTCGATCCGGCAAGGGCTTTCAAAAAAGGCGATGCCAACAGCGACAACAAAATGAGCTTCAAGGAATTTGAGATGCTCACCAAGAACTTGCCGCGCCTCAAGGATAATCCCGCTTTGGCCAAAATATTGTTCGGGCGTTTGGATGCTGATAAGAATGGGTTTCTTTCGCTGGATGAGTTCAAGAAGATTACCGATTTCAAAAAGCAAAACGACCCAGTGCCCAAGCCCAAGGTAAATCCCAAGGAGAAACCGGCTTCTGCGGATCAACTGGCGTTCTTCGAAAAGAAGATTCGCCCCGTCCTCGTCGCCCATTGCTACGAATGCCATTCTCAGGAGTCCGGAAAAAACAAGGGCGGCTTGCTCCTCGATAGCCGGGAGGGGATTCGTAAAGGCGGCGAGACCGGGCCTGCGGTTGTGCCGGGCAGCGTGAAAGACAGCCTGCTTATCAAGGCCATTCACCACACCGACAAGAACTTGCAAATGCCCAAGGAAAAACTTTCCAATGAAATCATTGGCGATTTTGAAAAGTGGGTGGCGCTGGGAGCGGCCGACCCGCGCGATAATTCGGCAAAGATCGCCAAACAGGAACTCGATATCGAAAAGGGCCGGCAGTTCTGGGCGTTTCAACCCGTGAAAATGCCGGCAGCACCCAAGGTCAAGGATTCCGCCTGGCCGCGCAGCGACCTGGATCGTCACCTGCTCGCAACTCTGGAAGCAAGGGGCCTGAAACCGGTTGCCGATGCCGATTGCTATACCCTCATTCGCCGCGTTTACTTCGATCTCATCGGGCTTCCTCCGCCTCCGGAAGAGGTTCAGAGGTTTGCCAAGGAATATGCAGCTCAACCGGGACCGGCACTGGAGAGAGTGGTCGATCAATTACTGGCTTCGCCCCAGTACGGGGAGCGCTGGGGCCGACACTGGCTGGATGTTGCTCGCTACGCCGAATCGACGGGACGATCGGTCAACTTCAATTTCCCGCACGCCTGGCGCTATCGCGATTACGTCATCGCCGCGTTCAACGCCGATAAGCCATACGATCAGTTCATCCAAGAGCAACTTGCCGGCGATCTGTTACCGGCCCGCGATGAACGGGAGAAAGCCAATCATCAGATCGCCACCGGGTTTCTCGCCATCGGCCCCAAGTCGATCAACGAACGGGTATCGCTTCAGTTTCAGATGGACGTCGTCGATGAACAGATCGACGCTACATTCCAGGCTTTTCAGGGGTTGACCGTCGCTTGTGCCCGCTGTCACGATCACAAGTTCGACCCGATCCCCACCAAGGACTATTACGCTCTGGCGGGCATCTTCCGGAGCACGGAGACCTGTTACGGGACGGTTCGCATCGTTCAAGCCAATCACCCCTCCCCTTTGATCGAGGTTCCTGCCCACCTCAAGCTCTCGACGCACGATGAACCTCTCACCGATGAGCAGCGCCAAAAAATGTTCAAGCAGATGGAGGAGATCAAGAAACAAACGCAAGAGCGCCTCAAGGCCGAAGGGCAAGCTGGAAAATTCAATGTTGCCAACATTCTTGCGAACTCGAGGATAAGCCTGATTGAAAACAAACTGGCCGGCTATGAGGCGGATGGCACGCCCAAGACCTTTATCATGGGAGTGCGGGAGCGTTCCCGTCCCGCCGACAGCCCGATTTACGTTCGCGGTGAAGTCGACCATCCTGCCGAGGCAGCTGCGCGCGGCTTCGTTCAGGTAGTCACCCGGCAACAACCCAAAATCTCCAATGGAAGCGGCCGACTGGAACTGGCGCTGGATCGCATCGAAGGAGAACCCGCTGACCGCGCGGGTCATGGCCAATCGCATTTGGCTGCATCTGTTCGGTCGTGGCCTTGTCCCGACGCCCGATAACTTCGGTGCTTCCGGCCGGCCGGCGACTCATCCGGAGCTACTCGACTACCTCGCGACATCGTTCATGGACAATGGCTGGTCCACAAAGAAGCTCATCAAGCAAATCGTGATGAGCCGGGCTTATCAACTCGATTCACGATCCGACGCTCAAAACGCCGAGATCGATCCCGATAACGCGATGGTCTGGCGCATGAGCAAACTCCGACTGGAAGCCGAGGCCATTCGGGATGGGATGCTCAGTATCGCCGGCACGATGGAATCAACACCACCGAAAATCTCTCCGATCGCCAAGGCCGGCGAAGGGCCGACGCAATTCATCTTTCGTTCCGCCGCGAAGGAATTGGACGGTCGAACGCCGTGCCGTTCGGTTTATTTGCCGATCTTGCGGGATCTGTTGCCGGATGTTTTGTCGCAGTTCGATTTCCCCGATCCGAGTTTGCCGGCAGGGGAACGATCGGTGACGACCGTCCCTTCGCAAAGCCTGTTCTTGATGAATAATCCCTTCGTGATCCAGCAAGCCCAGGCCGCTGCCGATCGCATTCTGGCATCAAGTTCGGATGCGAACCATCGGATCGAACAGGCTTACTTGCGGTTCTACTCTCGACCGCCGAGCGAAAAAGAAGCGAAAGCCGCCAAGGAGTTTTTGACCAGGTACGGTGAAGCGGCCAAGAAAAGATCACCACAACAACAGGAACGCTCCGCGTGGACCGCATTGTGCCAGGCGCTCTTCGGAAGCGCGGACTTCCTCTATCGAAATTGATGTTGAATTATAAACTAACCACAGAGTCACAGAGAACACCGAGAAGACACAATACAGAGTGAAAAAAGAATCTTGCATCAACCATGCCGCTGTGAGTCGGACTATGGCTTCTCTGTGTTCTCTGTGACTCTGTGGTTAGAACGATTTTATTTCCAACCACGGACCAGCAATGAACCCTTATCTTTCTCGTCGAACACTGCTGAAGACGACCGCTTCCGGGTTTGGTTATCTGGCCTTTGCGGGCTTGACCACCTGGGCTGCCGAGAAGGAGAAGGCGAAATCGCCTCTCGCACCCAAGAAGCCCCACTTTGAGCCGAAAGCCAAACGGGTCATTTTCCTTTGTATGGACGGAGCGCCGTCGCACGTCGATACCTTCGACTACAAACCGAAATTGACTGCGGATGACGGCAAGGCCTTTGGCAAAGGTCGATTATTCAACGCCAAACTGCTCGGCTCACCCTGGAAGTTTTCCCAGCACGGCAAAAGCGGCCTGTGGATTTCAGAACTGTTTCCCAATGTGGCCAAACATGCCGATGAACTCTGTTTGCTGCACGGCATGCATACCGATGTCCCCGCTCATCCCCAGGCCTTCGTGCAAATGCATACCGGCATCTCCCAGTTTCCGCGCCCTTCGATGGGGGCGTGGACGCTCTACGGTCTCGGCACCGAGAACGAAAGCTTGCCGGGCTTTATAACTCTGTGCCCGGCGGTCAATAATGGCGGCCCGCTCAATTATGGCAGTTCGTTTCTACCGGCGATTTATCAGGGGACGCGCATCGGCTTCGGCAATCGGCCCGTAACCGATGCCAAGGCCGCCAACATTGCCAATCCAGCGCAATCCTCGGATGCGCAACGGGTGCAACTCGATTTCTTGAAATCGCTCAATCAAGCCACCCTCGAACGCGATTCCACCCATGCCGGTGTTGAGGGAATGATCGAGTCCTACGAACTGGCCTTCCGGATGCAGAGCGCGATGCCGGCCTTGATGGACATCTCCAACGAAACAAAGGCGACCAAACAACAATATGGCGTCGGTGACACCCCGACCGACAGCTTTGGCCGGCAATGTCTTTTGGCCCGGCGCTTTGCCGAAGCGGGTGTGCGGTTTATCGAGATTTCGCACGGCGGCTGGGATCAACATCGCAATCTGAGAACGGACCTCGCCAAGAATTGCAACGCGGTGGATAAGCCGATCGCCGGGCTTTTGGCCGACCTGAAAGTGCGCGGCATGTTGAAGGATACGCTGGTGATCTGGGGTGGTGAATTTGGCAGAACGCCCACTGCGCAAAACGGTGACGGCCGCGATCATAACTCCAAGGGCTACACGATGTGGATGGCCGGAGGCGGGATGAAGGCCGGGCTAGCCTATGGTCAGACCGATGAATACGGCGCAGAGGCCGTAGAAGGCAAAATTCACATCCATGATTGGCACGCTACTATTCTCCATTTGCTGGGGTTGGATCACGAGAAGCTGACCTATCGGCATGCCGGGCGCGAGATGCGGCTAACGGATGTGAAGGGCAAAGTTGTCAAAGAGATCATTGCTTAGAGCCTGTTGCAAATCAACCTGCAAGTAGGGCGGGTCGAGGCTTTGCGAGGCCCGCCATAAACCGCCTAGATTCCATATTTTGGTCTCGCGGGACGCGGGAAGGAGGTGTTGTGGCCATCACGCGAGTGGAGTTAGTGGCCGTCGGAGGGGGGCAGCCTTACGTCCTGGCGCTGCCGATGGTCCTTGTCGGCAGCAAATCGGATTGCGACATCCGTATTGAGGGCGAGGGGGTGCCTGCGATGTGCTGTGTCGTGGCGCTGACGGACGACTTGGTGTTGCTGCGGGATCTAGACACCGACGCCATCCGTGTCAACGGCCAGCGCGCTCGCCGGGCCGTGCTGCTGCCCGACGACAGGCTGTCTATTGGCTCACGCGAGTTCCTGGTGCGTTATGAGTGCCCGCTCCAACTTGGTGGCCCGTAAATGCTTGGCCGATAAGCCGCCGCTCACGGTGGGGAACGGACCTTCCTCCGCCTCCTCAGCCATCAAAAGCGGCCGAAGATGAGGACGCACGGAATCGTCGTATGTCCCAGATACTCGTTCAATGCCTTGCTCCATTCCCCTCTCGCATCCACGCCCGGCCTTGGTGTACAATTCCTCCAAGCGACCGTCGCGACATTCGAGCAGCAAAGGATTCAAATGGCGATTCAACGGCCCAGTGGATTCGTCTTCATTATGATCTATCACTGGATCGCTACCGTCATCTTGGTCGCGACCGGGGCGGGCTTGCTTCACGACGCGTTCATGGACGATTTCAACATTCCCCCACTTTTCCTAATCGCGTACATCCTGGCGGCGGGAATGCTGGGCCTCAGTCTCTGGTGTTGTCTGCTCGGCTGGCTGCTTCACACTCGGTATTCCCCGTGTGCCCGGTGCGTCGAAATAACTCACGGATGCATCGCCGTGTTGACGGGATTGTTTTCGTTGATATGTCTCGGAGTGTCGCTCTACGTTTTCATTGAAATCCGTCTTAACCCGGGTAACTTTAGAGGTGAGGCGGGCATGGGCGGGTTCCTGGTTTGTGCCGGAGCGGTAGTGGGGGCTGCCGCCTTGCTCCTTGTCTTCGGGTCGATCTGGGTCATGCGCTGCTTCGCCGCCGCGAGGCGAAGCAGTTCTTGGGTGCATGACGGATGAAGAAGAGGGTCTTCACACAATGACTTTTGAAACCGAAATCGGAATGACGACCCTGCGACTCGTTACCGGCGACATCGCGGACCAAGACACCGATGCAGTCGTCACGGCCGCGCACTGGCGGCTCAACAAAGGCACGGGCACGGATGGCACGATTCACACCAAGGGTGGACCGCGGATTTACGAACAGTGCCGCGCATCGGAGGTTGTCCCATCGGCGACGCGGTCATTACTACCGGCGGCGACCTCAGAGACGCGGCATGTCATCCACGCGGTTGGCCCTGTCTGGCGCGGCGGCGATGAGCACGAGCCGGCGTTGCTGGCGAGCGCCTACCGCCGCAGTTTGGAGGTTGCAGTCCAGCATGGCCTGCGCAGCATTTCGTTTCCTTCCATTTCCACGGGCGCGTTCGTTTATCCGTTGAAGATGGCCGCACCCATTGCGCTCATGACGATTATCGAGTTCTTGGAGCGCCAGCAGCACAGTCTGGATGAGGTGCGGATGGTTCTTTACACTCGCGAGAACCCCAGAGCGTACCCGATTTTCGCCGAAACACTTGAGCGGCTTGTGAGAAGCCGGCTCGAACCCGGTGCTCCAGAAGACCGCCCCAGCACATCCTCGTAGAATCAGAACGGCTCTTTGGTGCCGCTGCTGAATTTGTCGTTCGGCAAGGGAGTAAGGGTGTAGGGTGTTGGAGCCGGTTCAGCGACGACTAGCCAACTTGCCAAAAAATGCTGTATTGTTCTGCTAACTTAAATCGTTATGTCGCAAGCGATCCGCGAGCATCCGAATGACTATGCAAGCTTCCGACCTGCTTGACAACCGGCACGCCGCTGTGGATTTCGGCGAACTCGCGCTTTATGGCGTCATCACTGGTGACACCAAGGCGAACTACGGTTGGGGTAATCCGTACCCTTTTCAAACTCGACCGTCGTTTCCCGAGGACAACAAGGTATGCTCGGCACTTTGGCGAGGATACATTGCAGAGTTTTCACTCACTTCCCACGGCCTACTCACCCTTGATGCGTTCTATTTTCCATTCGCGCCCCAAAAGCCTCGTCAGTCTGTCCACGAACGACTGACGGGCGATTTCTGGCTGGTAATGAAATCTAACTTTGAGGGCAATCGTGTTTACGTTCCCTTCCGTGCGGGCATCATTTCAGCCGACGAAAACAAATGGGTGATCGAAGGCAACGATTCGCTAGAATCCCTGAAGCATCCGAAGCGGCCGAAGCGGTTTGAACCGAAAAACATTCCCATTGGTGAGCCTGTATTTATCGGCACCATCAGTCGCGTGAAGTTTGATGAAGTGCTGGAGGGCCATCCCTGGGTTGTATTCGATCGCGAAATCCCACAGATTCATTATTGGTGCGAGATCCAAATTCGTCGCGACAACACCCCGATAGCGGAGACCAAGATCTGTGGTTCGAGCGGCGGTGGTGCTTGGATGCTTCGGCCACCGATTGAACCAATGGTGCAAATCGGCGATCATGCCTTCGCCCTTGCACGATTGCCCAGCGACGATGAGGTCAAACAGCAAATGGCGGACGAGGCGACATGAATTGACGACGAGGAACTGCTTGCCGTGCTCTATCACCACCGTGGCGAACTCGCAGCACGGCAAACCAACGCGCCGAATCAGGCGCTACAGTCAATCGGGGCCGCGGGAACGATGATTGACAGCTGATTTGGGCACCACGATAATGCAGAGGTTTGTGGAAACACACGATCCAGAGGACGGAATAATGCTGAATTGTTCTGCTCAATAACATTTTTCGGGGGAGAGGCATTGAGAGTGTCTGCGTCTCACAATCTGTTTGCCAGCCTGGGGAGGTGGGACTCCGTGTTCGACGCGGCGCGCGGCCTGCCGCCCGTGACTGATGTGTTGACATCGCGGGCGTGCTACGGAGTGTCGCGGTACCGGACAGGGAGCGGTGACTGCCCGGCGCTTTCGTTGACCGTGTCGTGGGGGCGCTCCGGGGCGTGGGTCGAGCGGGTGTCGGCGTTCATCTCGCTTGGCCCGGTGCCCCAGCAACTCGAACCGTCATCGGCGTGGTCGGCCTGGGTGCCGCGCCACTTGCTGCCACGCCCCCTCCGGGGGTGGCTTTCTGCGGTGTCAAGTTTCGCGGCGGCCCCCAGTGTGAATCGCCTCGCCGGACTTGACGGGTTTTCCTGCTACCACTCGTGGGTGTCTCCGGAGGAGAGCGGCGAGGAGGAGTGGGTATGGCCCGACGAGCGCGATCGAAACCAGTGGCGGATCATCGGGGCATACCAGCGACTGGTGCTGGTTTCGTGGTTATGCTCGTGGCGGCGCGTGCCTGCGGATCTCGGAGTGCGCCGAACAGTTATCATGACCTCATTGGTTTAAATACGTACCTTTTTCGAGAACGTTTTTTTCTACGTTCGACGTCATTTCCGGCAAACACGTTAAACCGTAACGAACTTTGGCATGCACCGGGATGGTTCGGGTTCGGATGTCCGCACCAAGGCGGCACCAAACAGCTATTCGGGGTCGAGCCCTCTTCCCGTTCCCAGGAAGACGACGGTCGCGGTTCGCCCACGACGCCCCAGAAACCTCTCCGTTCCGCGACGTTGGCCAGGCAAAGCAGCGGGATCGACTCCCGAAGGATAACGCCACTGCGAAGGCGGCTCCCGGAAGCATCGAGAGCTTCGCGGGGCCGGGGCGACTTCGCAAGGGACGCATCGTCCCAGTTCGTTTTCGGCTCAACGCGCGGGCAACCTCAAGCGGGCGATGGTTCCACGTCTTTGCATATCCGGTTTCCGACGGCGGGGCCAATCCAAGGCAACGGGGTCGGGGACTTTGACGCACTGGACCGTGCGGATGAATCGGGATCGCTGTCCCATTCCTACGTGGTCCATCGCTCGCGTTCGCCCGGGAATGCCCCAGTTCGGCGTCCAGCTCCCGCCATCGGGCCGGAGTTTCCAGGGTGGGCGGCGTGCCGAGTCTTCGCGGTTCGCGGCCAATCCTGGAACTTGCATCAACGAATTATTATGTCTTCATGGGTATCTCCTCGATCGGTTTCAATGGACCACACACTTCAACGAATTCGCATATTTGGATTCGACTGGTCCCTTCTTCCCCTCTCCAGGGGTTTTGGTATTTCGAGACTTCACGAATTCAAGAAACGCTTGACGTCGAAGGCTTGACGCTTGCGCCACAAGTGGTAAATCGTCCGGCCGATCTTGGCTTCCAGAATGCCCAGGGCCTTGGCCTTGCCGCGTTTCTTCTCCTGACGCTGCATCCAGCTTTCGCCGCCTGGCAACTGCGGAGCATCAGACAGGCCGCCTCGCCGAAGGCCCACTTCAGATGGGCGTTGCCGATCTTCTTGCCGCCGAAGCCCTTCTTCTTGCCGGCGCTTTCGTGCTCGCAGCGCACCAGCCGGCGTAGGACAGAAAGTTGCCGACCTCGGGAAAACGCTCGATCTTGTGGATCTCGTAGAGCAGGACCAGGGCCAGCACCTTGCCGATGCCCGGCACGGTGCGCAGCAGCTGGTACATGACCGGATCGTCGACTTTGGCGTGCCGGGTCAGGTGGCTTTCCAGCTCGTGGATCTGTTCGTCGTAGGCGTCGATCAGCTTCAGGTCGGCGCGGATGCTCAGCTGGGTGCTTTCGTGCTCGAAGCGTTCGGCGATGTCGTCGGAGCGATTGCCGGCATAGGAGAGCTTCTTGTCGAAGGGCGGCAGGTTGTACTGGCTATTGGTGTTCTGAATGTGGGCGATCAGCTGGGCCCGCTGTCGCACGAAGCCGGTACGACGCCGCAGCAGGTCGCGGGTTTCGCGCATGGCTCGCGGGTAAACGTAGGCTAGCGGAAACATGCCGCCACGCAACAGTCCGGCGATCTTGCCGGCATCGATGCGGTCGTTCTTGGCCTTGCCGCCGTGGATCGCTTTCATGTACAGCGCGTGCCCGAGCACGAAGGGGATGCCCTGGTCCTCGCACAGATCGGCGAGCCAGTACCAGGCAAACATGCACTCGACACCGACGACAAGACCGTTGCGGAACGGCTCAACGGCCTCGAGGAAGGTTTCGGGCCGGGCCTGAAGATTGCCCTCGAAGCGCGTCTTGCCCTCGGCGTCGAGCACGTGCAGAAACAGGGTTCTTGCGTGCAGGTCGCCGCCGACGTAGTATAGGTGTTGGTGGTTGTAGAAATTCATCTCTCATGACCTCCGCAGGGATGGGTCGTCCTGATCCCGCTTCGTGGTTGGAAGGCACACGACTTCCTGAAAGATCCACGCTTAGGACAGGGTCCCACCTTGATCCTTTTACTCATTAGGACAGGCTCCGACCCATCCTTACGAGGTCATGAGAAGTATCCAGGCGTTCCAGCGGAGCCTGAGTACAGGCCCGCTGAACTGAGCAACGAATATTACGCCGGTGGGAAGACGGCGGAGAAGAAGGCCCAAACTGCCAATGAGTGATTTTCGCGACGTCGATCCACGAGAATTGCGGCCTGCCACCTCCCGGCGAGACGGTGCCGATCCGATCAAGCTGCAGCGACAGATTGCGCGGTTCGGAGCATCGAGTGACGGAATGCCGCCATTAATCGTCTACGAAGCGTCCGATGGCGTGTTGGTCATTTAAAATGGAGTTACGCGGGCTACTCGGATCGCGAAGCTGGCTCCAGGCACAACGGTGCAAGTCGAGGTGATCGGCCGGCTTCGCAGACCCTATGGTTCGGAGAAAACGATTGGAGAACTCCTGTGATTCCACCGACACAACGCGAAGCGCTGTCTGTTCTGGCAGAAGTCGTCGATATGTCTCCCGACATTCGGCTCGGCCAACTATTCGCTCACCTGGGTTTTTTGGGCGAGGATCAAACGGGCCGATCCTTGGGAAATATTGACGACGAGCAACTGCTTGCCGTGCTCTACCACCACCGCAGTGAACTCTCATCGCGACAAACAGATGCGCCGAATCAGGCGCAACAGCCAATCGGGGCCACAATTTCGGTTCCTGGAGATTCCAAGATGGTCGAGGCCGCACGGCTACAATAATAATGATAGCGCCCTCCTCTACAAGTTCGGCAGCCGAACCAACTGTGCGACTTTGGCACGGCACGACTCGGCTGCGAGCTGAACACCTTCTCCGGAACGGTCCTGACCCTAAAAGGAACTTCTTGCGGCTTGGCCGCAGATATCGAAGAGGGTCTTCACACCATGACTTTTGAAACCAAAATCAAAGAATTGAGCGATCGCTACCTCGCAGATGCTCGCGCCCGACATTACGGGGTTTGTCGATCACCTTTTTCAGGGTAAGCTCAGCACTTCTACGGGAATATCAGTGCAACGGGCCAGTTTGGCGTCTCCGGTCAAGAACAGGCCGCAACCGTTAACGATGGCGGTTGCCAAATGAATCGCGTCGGCTGTCTTGAACGAAAACTGTGCCCGCAGTTCGGTGGCCTTGTCAAACACTGCGGTTGTCATGGCGAGTTTTCTCACGTCGGGAAGGGCAAAGAAACCATCGAAGATTGCCAACCGTTTGGCATCTGCAAGTTGCATCGGTTTGACTCGACACTCCAACCGGCTAAGATCGCTGAAGGCAATTTCATCCCCTACAGACCGAAGAGCCGCCAGACGCTGAGTTGCTTTGGTATGAAAGGCGTCATTTGCGTCCAGGTAGTAAATCAAGATCACGCTGTCGCAATAAATCAACACTTTGGCTTCTCCGGGTGGTGCTGCTCCCATTCCTGTTCCCAGCGGATGCCGTCAACGCTGTCCGTCTCGCCACGAATTTGTTCAATCTCAGCTTCGATATCATCCCCCCTCCGAAATGTTGCACCCGATGCCTCCAGTTCGGCACGACAACGCTGAAGATATGTCCACCAATCTTCGACCTTGACGATCACTCGGACGCGACCTGGAGACAGGTTTGGCTTTTGGTCCAACACCAATGTTCCATCGGGCTGGATCGTCCCTTCGATCACAGTTTCGGTTAAACTCATAGTTTGTCTCCTTCTCGAATCTCTGAACATTCTACTCGAACGATCAGCTTGATGGACAAATCAATTGATGGAAAGGAAACGGGCAATGCTACTGTTCCAAGTTGAAAGCCCGATGGTTTACGGTCTTCAACTTGGAACTTGGAACCTGGAACCTAAAACTATTCCTTCGGCTGCTTCTTCTCCGGCGGAAGAATCGGTTTGTAAGGCTCCTCTTTCTGTTTGGCGTTGCGCTTGTCGTCCAGGTTCTTGTTCAAGTCCGCAGAGTCGAAATCGACCTTGGCCCCGCCGGTGGGAATGTCGACTTTCGCCGTCCACAGTATTGCGTTTACCACCAATTTCCGGAAGTTCTCATCGCCCCAGTTGCGATGGAAATGACCACCCGTAAACCCGAAACTTCTTCCTCCGTCTTTGCGCTCATAAGCCCATGCCATGTGTTCCGGGCGTCCGGGATGTGACTTTGCATCCGGCGTGCCGCGCGTGTTGTCCGGTGGAATCGCCGTCAAAATCGGTGTGACATCTTTCATATCATCGACCCAGCGCATGTTGTAGTACCACTCATCGCGCAGAACGAATGGCTTTACGCCGCTTGTGATCGGATGCTTCGGAAGTGAACGAATCGCCGCATCCCAGTGCGGGTTGATGGAATAGCCCTGTTCGTAGTAACCGCCCATCCAGTTCAGAATCGTCTTGCCAGGCTCCTTGGGATACTCGACCGCGTAGTGCAAATTCACCCAGCCAACGCCCTTGTCGAGGTATGGCTGAAGTTTCTTCATGTGTTCCGGTTTGATGACCGGATGCCCACCGCCGCCATCCATGTAAAAGAGGATGCTCGTGCGCCGTCGAAAATTTTTTCATTCTTCGGCCAGCCGTCGCGGGCCATGACGGGCCAGACGCCTTCGCGTTTGCTTGAGCAAATTCATCAGGATGGCGGTTCCGGCGAAAAACTCGTGATCGCCGGGGCCATGACTTCGGCTGCCGGCCACCAGCACGATTTTCTTGCCCTTGAAGTCGGCGGGCGGCTCGACTTCCAGGGGGACTTTCGATTGATCGTAGGGATCGACCTTGGCAGGACCCTCGGCAAAGACCGATGTTTGCTGGCCGGCACCGGCCCAATAAAGCAAGGCAAAGAATGGTGCAAATTTCAACATGAATATTCACCTCGGAGAGTAGAAAGTTGTCGTGGTGGATATTCTACGAACAGTTTTCAGATTTCAGCGGCCTCCCAGGGTTCGCAAAGATCCCAGGGTGTGCCGAGTACGGGAGCCCTGGGTGATAATGAGCGCAGCGTCTTCGGTCTGGGCACTCTGAAGGAGTGCGCGAGACAAAGCCCAGGGTCGCCGTACTCGGCGCACCCTGGGTGATAATGACGCGCAGCGTCTTCGGTCTGGGCACTCTGAAGGAATGCGCCAGACAAAGCCCAGGGTTGCCGTACTCGCCACACCCTGGGAACCTCGGGCGCAAACCGCTGACTTCGAGCATCGACGCCTCGACCCCAGAGTGCGCACATCCTCTTTGCGGCGTGAAAGTTCCCAGGGTGTGCCGAGTACGGCAACCCTGGGCTTTGTTGGCGCACTCCTTCAGAGTGCTCAGACCGAAGACGCTTCGCGTCATCCATGTAATGGTTTTCAGCTTGCGACTACTTCTTTGCTTCTGGTTTTTTCGTTGGTGCATCGCTTCGATTCAACGACTCGGCGTACTTTTTCGCTTCCTGCGTGCCGGCGAAGGTTCTCAAAACCTCCAGCCAGCCCGCTCGTTTGTCTTGCTGCCTGGCGAGACCACCCGACACCAGTTTCTTCTCGCTTTCCGTGGGTAATCGACCCATTGTCGCCGTTGCCAGCGCTTCGAGGATTTGTTCCTCCGATCGGTTTTCCTTCAGAAGTTGATCGAGCAACTTCACAACCTGTTCCGGCAAGGCCTGGCCTTCATGCCGCGATAGCAGCAGTTGCCGAACCACCATTGGCTGGACACTCCGAACATCGAGGACGCGCCAGACTATCTCGGTTTCTGCCAACATCTTCTTTTTCCAACTATCGCCGAGCTTCTTGGCAAGCGCGGGATCTTTCAACAACAAGTCGAGCAACTTCTCATTCTTTTTGGGATCTTTGTCCGCTTTGAAGTACTCCACTTCCAAAAGTGTTGGTGGGGTTCCACGGGCATCCTGGCAAACTCGATTCAAGAATTTCAGATCTTCGACCGCGTTTTTCTGATCTGCGGGCGAATGATCTTTTACAACAACCTTCATCCACTGTTCATATGCCTGTTGCATTTGAACCTGGTAAAGCAATCGTTCGGTCAGCTTCTGCTGAGCTTTATCCGAGGGGTCTTTGAGCCAGTCCTTGAGTTGTGCGGGGGTTGGAGGCACGCCTTTCACATCGAGGTAGAGCCGACGAAGTTTTTCCGCGAGATCGCTTTGGCTTGCGGCGCGGTGTTGGTTTTCACCAGATCCGCCACCGGGTAAACGCGAATTGCCTTCTCATAAATCGCCTGTGCCTCGACTCGTCGTGCCAAGTCGGATTTTATATCGTCCTGGACATGTGAGAATTCAATCTCAGTCAGCGCATCGAAGAATGCCTTCTCGCGCTGCCGGGCTAGCGCCTCTTTTTCCGCCAAGAGGAACTCCGTCACATTCGATCGCTTATTGGGATCGGGATCGAGAACGAAGTAACCCAATTCCACCTCGGTGGCCTGGTTGCGCCGTAAATCCAGGCAGAGGCGTTTCAGATACTCGCGGTCATCGAGTTTTCGACCGGGGGACTTTAGACTCGGCGGTCGAGAGGAAACAGCCGGTGGGCCGTTTGCCGGCGGCGAGGGTCCGGGTTCGGTGCCTGCCCTTGCAGCTGCGCGAAAGCTGCCAGTTATGAAGAGGACTGTCGCCAAGAACCAGCAAGTCACCGTTCGTAGTTTACTCAGGAACATCATTCGCATAACTCCTTCAGAAAGTGCAACAACCTCTGCAGAAATCGTTGTCGCCGGCGCATTTTGGGAGATTGTCCCGCCCGCCAGTTGGGCCGTCGAAAGGATTCGATTCATGGGGACTATCGCATGTGCAGAGTGCGTCGTCAGGAGAGAAGCTAATGCGCCCGCAGAGAGAACGATACCCCTTCTGCTCAACTGGACAACGAGCAATTTTCTCGCGGACATAAGGCGACCGACCAGAGTAGTCGGGGGAAGATTCAATTGTCTGGCAACTTCGCGCTGAGGCCGGCCCTCGAGGTCGCAAAGCACAATCGCCAAACGCAACTTGTCTGGAAGTTGGGCCAACTCTTCATCCAAAATAGGCTGGACATCGTTCCATATTTCCGGGGGCAATATTTCGGGGTGCGGCATGGCAAGCACCTGCTTTTCCTTCGATCGGTAGCGAGTGAGTTTGGCTCGGGCCCGCAGTGCGGTGCGATGTGCCACACCATAAAGCCAGTTACCGACCTGTTCTTGAGGGCGAATAGAACTTGCCCGGCGAGCGAGAACCAGAAACACTGCTTGCAAGGCATCTTCGGCAATATGCTGATCGCCAATGACGCGGCGACATACAGCGAAGACCATGGAGGCGTGTCTGCGAACCAAGGAGGTGAAGGCCGTTTCGCTGCGTTCGCGGATGAATTGTTTCAGAAGTTGACCGTCGCTCATCCCCGCGCCGTCGAGTATCAACGCCGAGGTTCGCAGGTAGGGAATGTAGTTCTGGAAGGATCGATGCGACATTCGACAAACTCCTCAAAAAGCACTCTGCTCAAGAAGTTATTGTCTGCAAATCGATCTGCGCTCCGAAGAATTGAGATTTTATGGCGCAATCGCAGGGGCTTGTATAGCGAGTCGAAGGTAGTCACTTGCCCTGTCTTGCCACAAACCCCGCGCTTTCGCCCTGCGGTTCGGCCAGTTCACTAGGTTCAGATGATCGGCATTCCAGACTTCGCACGATTCGCCATACTCAGCGGATGTCACTGAAACCACGCCATCATTGGGTCCCTCATTCTCTCGAACAATCCACGAAGGAAAGAGCCATTGCAACCCGAGAAGCGGTCGATTGCACTGACCTGCCACCGATCGATACTGTACCCCAGGCGCATCGACTACTTCTTCGTTGAACCGCTGACAACTTTCCGTCGTCAGATCGTAGAAAGCCTCGGTGGAAATCCCCATCCATCTGAAAAGAGGTGTGAGCAGCCAAGATAGGTGTCGAATGCCCCAATCCGCGAACGGAGTTCCGCGATGGGGCGTGCCGACCGTCGTCAAGGCGGATACGTGGTTTTCCATGCCCAGCTGTGAGATCATGTAGCGCGCATCCAGGCCACCCATGCTGTGACCGATAATATGAACTCGCTCCGACGGGAAGGTTTCTTTGATATGACGGCGCAGTTCTGCCGCTCGTTTCGCGACACCTCGCGTCAAGCTGAGGCGGGGTGCAGAAACGCGGTAACCTGCCGAGCGCAATTCCTCAGTGATCCCAGGGAAATAGCGTTTGACGTTCCAGGGACCGACATGCAGTTGATCGAAGCCGAGCAGCCCGTGAACCAATACGATAGGGGCATGCAGATTCAAAACATCCATACTTATAACCGTGTAAAACGGATTTCCAATTCGTGAGTTTTTGGGGGTAGCAGGCGGAAACCCAGTATCACTATATCTTCACACAAACTAAACAAGAGGTAAACATGAGTTTTGTAAAGGCGCAGCCGGGCGTAACTCGGATTGGCTGGGTCGGCACGGGGGTTATGGGCCGATGGATGTGCCAGCATCTCATCAACAAGGGCTATGCCGCGACCGTGTACAACCGCAGCAAGGATAAGGCTCAGCCGTTGCTCGACCTGGGGGCAAAATTCGCGCGCAACCCCTAAAGCCGTCGCCGAACAATCGGACGTCGTTTTCGCCATCGTCGGCTTCCCGCCCGACGTGCGCGAAGTGTTTCTCGGCGCAAGTGGAGCACTGGCCGGCAGCAAGCCGGGCAGCATTCTGGTGGACATGACGACGAGCGAGCCGACGCTGGCGCAAGGAGATCCACGGCGCTGCCAAGGCAAAGGGAGTCGCAGCCTGGAGCGCCGGTTTCCGGCGGCGACGTCGGCGCGAAGAACGCGGCCCTGTCGATCATGATCGGCGGCGACACGGAAGTCGTGGAAGCGGTCGAAGCCGCTGTTCGAGTGCATGGGCAAGACGATCGTCCATCAGGGCGCCGCCGGGAGCCGGCCAGCACACCAAGATGGTCAACCAGATCCTGATCTCCTCGAACATGATCGCGGTCTGCGAGGGGCTGCTCTACGGCTACAAGGCGGGCCTGAATCTGGAGACGGTGTTCAAGTCGGTCAGCGTCGGTGCGGCCGGCAGCAAGGCGCTGGAAGTGCTGGGGCCGCGCATCATGGCCCGCAATTTCGAGCCGGGCTTCTACGTCGAGCACTTCATCAAGGACATGGGCATCGCCCTGGACGAGGCGAAGAGGATGGACCTGTGCCTGCCGGGCCTGGCGCTGGCGAAGCAGCTATATGAGGCGGTGCGAGCGCAGGGATATGGCCGCAAGGGGACGCAGGCGCTGATGCTGGCGCTGGAGCAGATTTCGAATGTGAAGCGGTGATTTTCCAGATTCTGATCCTAATCACGAAATCGGTTCGAAAAACGATGCTGAAAAACGAGAATTGTTTGTCTCAAAGTCTCGATCTGGAGTACTCTCGATGTCTGCCACCGTGGTGAAAGACGCTTGGACACGTATTGAGACGTGGTGCCGTCGCCACCACCCGCGCCTAATGGAAGTCCTCAACCCCGGCGCGTCTCAAGAGGAATTGTTAGCGATCGAACGCACGATCGATCAGCTGCTGCCTGAAGACGTGCGTACCTCGCTGCTAATTCACAACGGTCAGGCGCAATCAGGGTGTCATTTTCTGTTCGGCCAGATCGATCTCGCCACATGCGAGAGAATCTCTTGGGAATTCTCTGGCTTGAAAGGATCCGGCGATCTGCGTCACTCTCCTGCTGATTACGGTTACACATTTTATCCAGAGAACGCCATAGCTCATCGCTTTTACGAAGACAACTGGATTCCAGTTGCTTATGAGGACGGTTGTGGGAACTTTCTCGCGGTCGACCTAGCACCTGGACCAGGGGGCATAAGTGGTCAGGTCATTGATTTCGGGGCCGATATTTGCGATTTGGGCGTTCTGGCACGCGAGTTGGGGAGAGTTCTTACTCAGCTATGCGAAACTTCTTGAGTCGGGCGTTCTTACGGAAATCAGTTCGGACACTGACAATTGGATGGACGAATTCTACCCGGTGTTTGGCCGCGCCTGCCTCGACGCACTGGTTTTGTGGGCGATGGATGGACGTTGGCCGATTGTGGACTTTGACGAGTCGTGGCGTACTGCCGACGTAATGGTTGTGGCCACGCACATCGACGAAACGCGCGACTTCTCGACAATGCCAATCTTGGCGGACGCCTTGCGAGAGTCAGGTTGTCAACAGAAGGCCATCCTCAACCATTGTTGCGACTCCACATGCAAACACGCACAAGGGTGCTGGGTGGTAGATTCAATATTGCGGGGCAAAGTGCAAAACGGCAGATGGTGCAACGTGTTTCCCAGAGAGCCACAGACCTGAGCTCTGCGGACAGTCGAGCGACGAGGCAGAACGCAAATGGCAACATCACACATCGCTCAAATGGACGGCTTTGGCGTTTGTAGGTCGTGATTGCCTGAACCATCGCCGCCACACAGTCTGTCGTTGAAGCAATCCAAAGGGCGACAGTTTTTGAGAGTCGGATCCTACCATAGTTGCGGAGATTGTAGATGGAAAAGGCCCGGTATAGCGATCTCCCAAGGTTCAATTATCACCCAAGCCCATTTTCAACACGGGCGCTGGTGGACTCCGAAGACACTTGCGACTGCTGCGGGCTGGCTCGTGGATTTATGTACGACGGCCCCGTTTACTGCTCGGAAAATGTCGAACACGTCTGCCCATGGTGCATTGCGGATGGCTCGGCGGCCGCAAAATGGCACGCCCAATTCACTGACGCGGATTTCTGCGACCGGCATTTTGAAAGGCTTGAGTTGCCTCGCGAGATCGTCGAAGAGGTGTTGTGCCGCACGCCGGGTGTAATCGGTGCCTTGCAGCCAGTCCATTGGTGGGTACATTGTCAGGACGCGGCAGAGTTTGTAGGAGTGGAAGACGATCGTTTACGGTTTCGGTGCCGGACATGCCGAAAACATTGGAGCTACAAGGATCTCGACTAATTCGTCGCCGAAGAAGGCACTGGCGCGACACGAGGGTCACCATCTCCTTACGCGACCTGCGGAGCCGTCGCCAATTTTTGAGTCCACACCGTTTGCAGTTGGTTCGGCGTCCCGCTGAACTCAGAGTTCGGGGACAGTGGAAAGAGGAGCGATTATGGCAGAGACAACGCAGATCAACCTATCGCGAGCGCTGAAGCTCAAGAACCGTGTTGTCCACAGATTATCGCAACTCGATACTCAGATCACTACATGCAATAGCGTCATCGAGGATAACCAAGAATACGATGTCCGCCAACTCTACAAGGCTCGGCTACTGCTGGCAGAGCAATTGGTTAAACCATCGACCAGGCACGGCGTTCGTCGGACGAAGGCCGGGGCAGGCAACGAGGTTGGGCCGTCCGCGTGGGCGGCCCTCGGCGGGCAACCGCCGGGCATGTGGCAACCTTTCATCTATAACGTGCCCGATCCAGACGCGGATACCGATTTCAAGACTCAAGGTTCCCCGCTCCGACTGGTGACGAGCGATTCGATGATTGAACCTGTAGCCCGCAACTTTCATTCCTGTCTGTCTCAACTGAAGTTCGTGTGCACTGTGTCCTGGTCAACCAATGTTGTGTCCCCTCTCCCCTGTACTCAGGGGAGAGGTTAGGGTGAGGGGAAGAGCCTGCCACCTTCCGGGACACTGGTCTTTTATGGTGGTAGGTTCATCCCCTCACCCTGACCCTCTCCCCTGAGTACAGGGGAGAGGGAATTGGTGCTGGTTCGCCCGCGATTTACACTTGTGGGCAATTGTCAGCCGATTGGAGACGGGGACAAAGAAGAAAGTGGTCGCTACTTTCCCTCCATCACCCTCTTGTACCTGTAGACCGACATAGTACCTTGGTCATCGCTATCGCCCGCACAATGGATGAAGTGTGCGTTCAAGTGCGGGCTATAGAAGCCATTGGGACAGTTGGCGATCTGCTTGGGCATGGGCAGCGGCGCATCGGTCCAGGCGTTACGCGCTGGATCGTAGATGTAGATTCCCAGAGCCTTCGTACCCGGGTTGAAGTCGCCGTCCGGCGTCATGGGCTGCGGCAAGCGGTGATAGAAAAGGACGACGACATCATTGGCCGAATCGTAGTGCATGAGCGCCTGATTTGGGCCGTAGCGATTGCAGCCTGCACACGCCTTCCCTTTGGGTTGCAGATCGACCCAGGCATTCGTCTTCACGTCGTAGCACCAGAAAGCGTTTTTTCCCGGACCAACAACGGGATAGTAGCCGCCGCCCAGGTAAATCCGGCCTCGCTTGGTATCGAGACAGGCGTTGGCGTCGATGCCGAATGGCGGCTTCGGCCCAGTGGGCTTGATATTGGTCCAGACATTTTTCTTCGGATCGTAGAGCCATGCATCCGTGCCGCCAACCCATAAGAACATCTGCTGGATGCCGGGGACATAGACGGCCACACCAATTCTGCTGCCGTTGCCGGCCCCCGGCCAGACACCTTTGATTTTGGCAATCTCAAATTGGCCGGTCGAGGCGTTGTACATCCAGGGACTGCAATCGACCGGACACAAAGGCCATTTGTAGCCGCCCCAAGCCTTGCGACGCTCGCCGAACAGCGGCAGGTAGTTGCCGACAGGGCAGGGCATGAACATGAATTTGTTGCGGTCGGTGTCATACGTCACCATGGCGAAGCCGTGGCCCATTTGCGCCACGGGAATCGGCTGGCCGGTTTCATCGACCTCAAAACCATCGGCACTCATCTTCAAGTAGATATTCTTGATGTCGGTGCCGGGATGCAGACAGATCCAGCGATGGCCGTTGACGTCATAGGCCCACAGATCGTCCATGTAGCGGTTGGTTTGCTTGTTGTACCAGCCGTGAATCCCTTCGCCGCAAAGGAAGGCCGCATTCAGGTCCGGCGCGTAGGGGAAGACGGAACCCCACGATCGACCTCGTGCCTTGCCCCACTTGGGATCCTCGGCCGGTGTACCGAGCGCAAGCCAGGCGTTGTCTGCGAGCGCCTTGATCTTGTCGATGTGCGGCCCCGGCATGGTCGGCAAGGATGCGAGCGGACCCATGCGTGCGCTTTTCTCGGCGGCGAATGTGGTCGGTAGTGCTGCGCTCAGCGCCCCAATCGCGCACAGTACCGCCGTCATCCGGATCGTGATTTTCATTGCCTCACTCGTTTTCTAAATCCGCTTTGCAAAGTCAAATGTTCCTTCTGTTGTAGTTTTCCGAGAGTCGATCGCGATCAAATTCGCGTTTTCGCGATTCAATTCGATTTCAAAGGGGTTGAGACTTTCCCGTGGAATTACCAGTCATCTCCTGTCGACTGCACCGCGCAATTCGTGCTTGCGCAGACACATGGCGATTTTGTGCCGTCCGAGTCGAGCGACGAAGAGTTGCAGCAAGCCCTAGCCCAAGGTCACTGACTGGTCGGCGAGACGTGGGCTGATTGAGTTACGCAGACTTCTCAAGAAAGAGCTGAAACTCTTCCATTCAGCAAGACATCATCTCCAATGGTTTCCACTTCCCAGTTCTGAACGGGAATGCTTTCCCCAACCTGCCCGATGCCCTGTCCACCGACCGGCCCAAACGCGCCCTCCCCGCCGAATAATTTCGGCGCAATGAACGCCCACACCTCATCCACCACTTTGGCATCGAAGAACTTGCCCAGAACCCCTCTCCCGCCCTCAACCAGCACATTGGTCATCTTGCGCTGTCCCAGTTCTCGCAAGATGGCGTGAATGGAAAGATTCCCATCCTCCTGCGTCTCGGTGCCAAAAACCTCACATCCCGCATCTCGAAACGCGCTCAACGCTGGAATGTTCTCGGTCGTCGTGAAGATCAGCACTGGAGCTTCCGCAATAGTCTGGGTCAACTTGCATGGAAAGGGCAAGGGATGCTTTCCGGTCGTAAGGATTACGCGGGTTGCGACGCGAGGCCCCGCTGGTCGAGCGGTCAAGAGAGGATCGTCGGCGATGACCGTACCGCTGCCGACGATGATCGCATCCATCTTGCCGCGCAGCTCGTGAACGCGGGCGCGGCGCTTTCCCCCGTTATCCATTTTGACTGGCCGGTATGCGTGGCAATCTTGCCGTCGAGCGTCATCGCCCATTTTGCATGAACCCACGGTAAACTTGCGCAAGAGTTTGAGGTAGGGTGCGTTTATGCTCCGAGCAGCGGGCCCCCCGATGCCGATTTCGACATCGACCCCCGCTCCTCGGAGTCGTGCCGTTCCTTTGCCTGCAACCTGGGGGAAGGGATCGAGCATGGCGGCAACGACTCGATGGATGCCCGCTCGGAGTACGGCATCTGTGCATGGAGGCGTTTTGCCGTGGTGACAGCAAGGTTCGAGGGTGACGTAGAGCGTTGCTCCCCGTGCCATTTCTCCGGCGGCAGTCAGCGCATGAACCTCGGCATGAGCCTGGCCATACGCGCTGATGCCAGCCTTCACCGACAACTCGGCCGTCCTTGACGACGACCGCACCCACCAGGGGATTGGGTTCGACAGCACCTCGACCGCGAATCGCGAGTTCGAGTGCCCGCTGCATGTAGTCTAAGTCGTTCATGAAAGGTAGGATCGCATGGATGAGATCGGGAGCCGAGGTTCGGGATCGAAAAAAGAATCCGAACAATTTTCGCAAATGAGGCGAACCATCTACAAGATCGAGCGTCTATTGTATGTGAGCCTGAGAAAACCAAGTGACAGGTAAGAACAAACTACACCCATAACGATACTGAAAATCCATGACCGCTTTAACCCTATCCCTGAAACTCGAACGCCTCGCCGCCTGCGAAAGCCGGCGAATAAGTGATCGCTGCGTCGATTGCTCCATGGCGTATCGTCATAGCGGTCATGATCCAGGGTAACCTTCAACGGAAAAGCATGGCGACATGCAAAGGCCGAGGGTTACCACCAGTAACCCCCGGCCTTTTTTCGTTGGCTGGAAACATATGGTCCGTTGGTCTAACGGAAGGACGCTGGTCTTTCAAGCCGGAGACAGGGGTTCAACTCCCCTACGGACTACTATCGGAAGGGATGAAGGATGAAGGATGAAAGATGAAAGAAAACAAAGGCACCCGTGGTGTAAAGGTAGCACACTGTCTTGCCATGGCGGAAGCGCGGGTTCAAGTCCCGCCAGGTGCTCTGTTCGTTGATCGAGGCGACCCCGCCGATTTCAGGCGGACCCCTCAATGCCCCTGTGGAGCAGCGGCTTAGCTCGCCACTCTGTCACAGTGGAGGTCGCGGGTTCAAATCCCGTCAGGGGCGCTTTTGGAAGGTTGGCACGGAAAGCCCAATCCGAGCCTGAAGCGTTAGCGAAGAGAAAGCTTGTCACTTCGCTAACGCTTCAGGCTCGGAAAGAAGAAGATGGCACGGTACGCCAACTGGCAGAGCGGCCAAGCTCAAACCTTGGAATGTGTGGGTTCGACTCCCACCCGTGCTACTGAAGAGGGTCGTGCTCCCGTGCGGCGGTCTGTAAAACCGCTGTCGTGAAATAAGCCGGGTGCGTCGACGAAGAGGTTCAATTCCTCCGCGACCCATTGTTCGGTGAAGATCGGGCGCGAGATGCGGGGCGCGGGGCGCGAACCATTTGGTTCTTTGAAGATTCGATGTTCATGATTCCCTGAGGTGTCGAATTCCGCGCCCTGCGCCTCGCATCCCGCATCCCGACGACTGAATGGCCCGTTCGTCTATTGGATCAGGACATCGGTTTCTCACGCCGGGAAGAGGGGTTCAATTCCCCTACGGGCTACTGGATGGAAAGGAGGATTGCATGAACAGGAACGTGATGTACCGCCAATGCCGGCTGGTCAAGAAGATCCCCGGTGGCGAAGCCATGCAAATGTCGTGGATTCCTGCGGAGTTCGCGTCGATCAACAAGGTCGTCAAGCTCCGCGACGACGAGGGAGCCTGGGACGACGGCTGGGTAATCCATGAGGTTGGGCACACGTTGTCGGAATCCGCGCTGACGAGATTCGATCAGTGGCGTCACCGACTCCAACGTGAAACCTCGAAGGATTAGATTTGCCGGGAGTGCCCACCCGGCGAAGGATTATCACTGGTGATGTAGCCCAACCTGGGTAGGAGGCGTCAGTTTCAGAAACTGAACAGTGTGGGTTCGAATCCCACCGTCACCACTTTCTGCGTAGGGCGGGTCGAGGCTTTGCGAGGCCCGCCGAATGCGGCACCTTTCTGCGTAGGGCGGGTCGAGGCTTTGCGAGGCCCGCCGAATGCGGCACCGATGGCGGGCCTTGCAAAGCCTCGACCCGCCCTACGAGACCGCAGCCGTGCTGGCGTTAGGGCGGAAAGAACGAATGTTTGCGTGCGGGCAGGTTGCTCAGCCGGGTCTCATAAGCCTGTGCAGCTTGGTTCGAGTCCAAGGCGCGCAATTGTACTGGCCGGGTACGCAAACTGGTAAAGCGATCAGGTTGAGAGCCTGGTGAGTGTGGGTTCGACTCCCACCTCGGTCACTGCGGAGTGGACTGGAGTCTGGTTCCCAGCACGGTCTCATAAGCCGTCCGACGCCCGTTCAAATCGGGCCTCCGCAATTTGGATCGCTTAGTGTAGCCGAATTCGCCAGAATTCGGGCTTCGCATAACCCGAATTCTGGCGAATTCGGCTACAGATTCGGTAGGTAGGCAACTGTCGGTTCGTTGCATCAGTCTGCTAAGCTGAAGCTCCCTTTACTGGGAGCCGAGGGTTCAACTCCCTCACCTTCCGCTAATAGAGCACGCCGCACGCAACACAGGATAAGCGTCCCGCTTGTCCGGACCATTTGGCATGCGGGACGCTTGCCCTACGCTGACTGCCCTGGTGGTGAAAATGGACATCATACCTCGTTTCGACCGAGAAGGTCCGGGTTCGAATCCTGGCTGGGGCACTGAGCGGGTGGAGCGTGAAGGGTGGCGGGTGGAGAGTTGATTGTGGTGAGTGAAGAGTGCTACCGCAAGAACATTGGTCATGTCCCTCCACGCTCCACCCTGCACCCTCCACACAAATTGGTCCCGTGGTCCAGCGGCTACGGACGCCTCGTTGACATCGAGGAGAACGGTGGTTCGAATCCACCCGGGATCACTGATAAACAGTTTTCAGTGTTCAGTGTTCAGTGTTCAGTTTAAGACGAGTGGGCCATCGGCTTCCGACCAATGTCCGAACTGAACACTGAACACTGAAAACTAGTAATTGGGAGCGCATGTCCGCTGGGGCGCGAGGATGCCTTGCAAGCAACCTGTGTGAGTTCGATTCTCACCGTTTCCACTGAATCGCTGGTTGTTACGGAAGGGCCACCCGATGGGCGACGGGGCCTGCTTGGAAAGCGGGTGAGCTGCGAGGCCTTGCGGGTTCGATTCCCGCTCCTTCCGCTGTGTCTGTGGTGTAAAGGCTTTTGCATGCAGCTCTGTGAAAGCTGAGGTGCTGGGTTCAATTCCCGCCAGACACACTTACGGGAATGTGCTCCTGGGAGAGCAGAGAGCCTCCAAAACTCTCGGACAGGGTTCGAATCCTTGCAGTCCCGCTCTTGATTCGTTCCAAGTTCCAGGTTCCAAGTTCCAAGTCAAAAAAAGCGGCGATCTCCAACTTGGAACCTGGAACTTGGAACTTGAAACGAAAGAAAATGCTGGTGTGGCTCGACACAGAAAGGCACCGCACCCGTAATGCGGTCGATGTGGGCGCGAATCCCACCGCCAGCTCTTGGCTATTGTCCCGATGGTGTAACGGATCGCACGAGACTTTCCGAAAGTCTTGGTCCTGGTTCAAATCCAGGTCGGGATACTGATGAGTACGCATATCCTCGGGGTGTGGCGGAGGCACGCAACGTTGCGAACGTTGTAGACCAGGTTCGACTCCTGGCGGGGATATTTCTGTATCTCGGCTGTTCGATCCCACAATCCGAGATTCAACGATGACGCTGGGGCTGGTTGGATAGGCGGTCGCCTGCAAAGCGATCTCAAGTGGGTTCGACTCCCACCGGCGTTTCTCGAATGATTCGCCAGTTCGCGCCTTCATTTTCTCGCTCGCATTACAACCTCTAACCTCAATGACGGAGTGTGCCTTCTTTATTGGTGACGGCAAATCCGCTGTGTTCAAAAAACACGCCAACGCTTGGAAAAAAAGCTTTACCGAGCGCCGATGAATTTTCTGGAACCTGTCAGAATAGCCCAGAATTTTGTACTCTTGGTGAATCGAACGGTCGTCTCGACTCGCGTGTTAGGCATCACAAGTTCGAGCCTGATATCGTTTCCTATTGTGTGCAGCACCTTCCAGGTACCCTGCTGAGATTCGGCGATGATTTGTGTGCCCACATTTCGGGACTGGATGCTAAATTGGCCAGACCGTATGAAAGTGAGGGTCACATCGTGAAAGGAGTCGTTCTCATATTGTCCCCTCCAGGTGCCTTCCAGTCGACTCCTACCAGCAAAGATGTCAGGATATTCAGCAGCGCCAAATAAGCCTTCAATCGTACCAATCTTGCTGTAGGTAATCGTTATCGGATCCTCACCCGCGACTCTTCTAAGGATCATACGTTTGTCGCCATTAAATTCTGCCTCCCATAACGTTTCCTTGGTGGTTTCTAATGGCGATCGCTTTTGGGGTAGGTCCAAGGTGAAACTTGAAGTGAGGGTGATCTGCGCATTGCCGTTTTTGTTACCCGAAACTTTCCACTTTTGGTCGTATCGCAACAGCAAATCTAGATCCATATTCGTATGAGATGATATCCAATTTCCTCCGGCATCGACCGAGAGGCCGTACTTTTGCGTCGGCTGGCCTGCTACAGTTCCTTCCCAGATTCCTAAAAATCGATCATCCGATTTGGGGACATCGGCGCTGCCGCTGCTTGATTTCTCGGAAGAACTTGCAACATTTCGATCTCCCTGACTTTTCTTGGCCCTCACGGCAAAGTAAACGGCGACCGATACCCCGATGAGTACAAGAACTCCCAGGGCGATGAATATTGCCGTTGATCCACCTCGATTAGCCTTCCTTCGACGCCTCGGGTACCAGACAGGTTCATCGTCGAATCGGTTTCTCGGCATGATAGGCTCCTCAATTGTTGGCAAGATGCTTTCATTGATTTAGAAAAAGAACCGATCAATTCATTCCTCAGAGTCGGGATTCATGCCTAAGTTTGTCGAACCGCCTGATTAATTGCTGGGCGAATTGGGAATTCATCATCAGTGACGCTTACGACTCGATGCCTGCGAATGGCATTCTCTTCCATCCGCAATTTGCCTTCTCCCCGTTCGATCCATACATTTCCACCATCAAACGCTGGAACGATTCGCCCGTCCTTCTTCTCGTATTACAGGGCCTAAAGTACATGCCAAAATACGTCTACTTCTTCGGTGACGGCAAAGCCGACGGCAAAGCCGAGATGCGCAACCTGCTCGGCGGGAAAGGTGCCAACCTCGCCGAGATGATGCAACATCGGGCTTCCCGTTCCCGCGGGCTTCACGCTTTCGACCGATGTTTGCACCTATTTCTATGCCAACGGCGCGCAAATATCCGCCCGAACTCAAGGAACAGGTTCTCGAAGCCCTGCACAACGTCGAACGAGTCATGGGTGCCAAATTCGGCGATAGTAGCAATCCCCTCCTGCTTGCCTGCCGATCCGGCGCTCGCGACTCTATGCCCGGCATGATGGACACCGTGCTGAACATCGGCCTCAACGAAACGACCTGCAAGCTCTGATCAAACAGTCCGGCAACGAGCGCTTTGCCCTCGACTCCTACCGCCGGCTATTGTTGATGTTCGGCGAAGTCGTCATGGGTTTGAAGGGCCATCCCGAGGAGCCTTTCGAGCATATTCTCCACGATGTCAAGCACAAACAAGGCGTCAAACTCGACAACGAACTGAACGTCGCTTCCTTGAAAGAAGTCATCAAACGCTACAAGGATGCCATCCATCGGCTACACGGGCAAGGAGTTCCCCAACGACCCGTACGAGCAAGTCTGGAACGCCATCGGCGCCGTGTTCGGCTCGTGGATGAACGATCGTGCCTGCGTCTATCGCCGCCAGTACGGCATCCCCGATGAATGGGGCACTGCCTGCAATATCATGGCAATGGTTTTCGGCAACCTCGGCGACGACTGCGCTACCGGCGTGGCCCTGACGCGCGACGGTTCGCTCGGCGCTCCTGGCATGAATGGCGACTACCTCATCAATGCCCAGGGCGAGGACGTCGTCAACGGCTCCCGGCCCACCAAGCGCATCGAAGAGACGCTTGGCAAGGACATGCCCGATGCCTACAAGGAACTGGTCGAGGTCGGCAAGAAACTCGAAAAGCACTACCGCAACATGCAGGACATCGAGTTCACCATTTCGCGCAACAAGCTCTACATGTTGCAAACGCGCAACGCCAAGCGAACCGGGTTCGCGGCAGTGCGCGTCGCAACGGACTTGGTCGAAGAAGGGTTGATCTCCAAGGAAGAAGCGATCTCGGCAAAGTTCATCCCGGCGGGCGACTTGAGCCAGCTGTTGCAGCCGTTGTTCGACCTCGAGGCCAAGAAGACCGCCAGCAAAGGCGGGCAAACTGCTGACCAAGGGAATCCCTGCCGGGTCCCGGCGCAGCGACGGGCAAGATCGTCTGCTCGCCGCAAAAGGCCGAGGCCTGGAAGCAGGCCAATCCCAATATGCCGCCTGGTGCTGGTACGCAAGGAAACGACGCCTGAAGACCTGCGCGGCATGAAGGCGGCTCTGGGCATCCTGACCGCCGTGGGCGGAGTCAGTTCGCACGCTGCTCTGGTGAGCCGGCAGATGGGCAAGGTCTGCATCGTCGGCGCCGGCGAACTGGACATCGACAGCCAGGCCGGCACCGTTACGGTCAAGGGCAAGGTGCTTGCAAGGAAGGCGACGACATCAGCATCGACGGCTTCACCGGCGAAGTGTTTGCCGGCTCCATTGCCACCAAGCCCAGCGAAGTGGTCCAGGTGCTTATCAAGAAGGAACTGGCCCCGGAAAAATCGGATGTCTATCGCCGCTTCAAGATGGTGATGGACTGGGCCGATCAGCATCGCAAGTTGAAGGTGCGCACCAACGCCGACTTGCCCGACCAGGCCGCGGAGGCAATCGCCTTCGGCGCGGAGGGCATCGGCCTGTGCCGAACCGAGCACATGTTCTTCGATCACATCGCCGGAAATGCGCGAGATGATCATGGCCGAGAACACGACGGCCCGCGAGGCCGCTCTGGCCAAGATGCTGCCGTTTCAGCGCGCCGACTTCGCCGGGCTATTCAAGGCGATGGCCGGCAGGCCGGTGACGATCCGCCTGCTCGATCCGCCGCTGCACGAGTTCCTGCCGCAAAACGAAGGCTGGCCAGGCGGAAATGGCGCAAGATTCTCGGCAAGAGCGTGGAAGCAGTGATCCGGCGGGTCGCAGAACTGCACGAGTCCAACCCGATGCTCGGCCACCGCGGCTGCCGGCTGGGCATCGTCTATCCCGAAATCACCGCCATGCAGGCGCGGGCGATTTTCGAGGCTGCGGTGCAAGTGAAGAAGGAAGGAGTGACGGTCCATCCCGGAGGTCATGATTCCGCTGGTCGGATTCTCGAAGGAATGACCAGAACCAGGAAAAGATCGTCCGCGAAACGGCAACGAAGGTCTTCGCCGAAACGGGCGTGACGGTCGAGTATCTGGTCGGCACGATGATCGAAGTGCCGCGTGCCTGCGTGGTGGCCGACGCCATTGCCAAGCCAGGCCGAATTCTTCAGCTTCGGCACCAACGACCTGACGCAAACAACGCTGGGCATCAGCCGGGACGACTACGGTCCGTTCATCTCGGTCTACACCGATCCGAAGAAGGCGGACGTGTTGGCAATCGACCCGTTCGCGACGATCGATCAGGATGGCGTCGGTGCCTTGATGAAGATGGGCGTCGAGAAGCGGTCGCAGCGCCCGAACCGGTTTGAAGATCGGCATTTGCGGCGAACACGGCGGCGATCCGGCCAGCGTGATCTTCTGCCACAAGATCGGGCTGGATTACGTGAGTTGCTGCCCGTTCCGCGTGCCGGTGGCTCGGCTGGCGGCGGCGCAGGCGGTTTTGGGGAAATAAACGCGTATCAAGCGGTTTTGTGTTCTGATAATCTCCATCGGCCTTCGGCTCCTGCTGAAGGCCGATTGTGCAGGTAGGGTTGTGCCGATAAACTGACCTTACAGGCCAATGCCCCGATCACGCTTGTTCGTAGGTGACTAAATGATTACGCAAATCCGCATGTCCGGTTTCAAGAGTTTGGTAGATGTGACAGTTGGTCTGGAACCGGTAACTGTCCTGATCGGAAAGAGTGGTACGGGCAAATCCAACTTCATGGATGCACTGCGGTTTTTGCGAAATTGTTTGCTCTTTCGTAATCCCATGCAAGCCGTCCAAAAAGATGGCGGAGTTGCCATTCTGTCGGCAACAAAACAAGCGTCAAAAAAGCTGGAATTCCAAGTGCAGTTTGAACTCGAGGCAGAGGGCGACAAATACGAATACGTCCTTGTTCTCGATCCAGTACAACAAGCGAAGGCAGAGTATCTCAAATGTCGCGGGGAATATCTCTTTCACTGCGATTCGAACAAATGGATCGTTCCTCCAAAAGTATTGAATCCACCCCAACCCGCTGGACAACTGATGCTCGGGTCAATTCCAGGATTACAAGAATCGACTATCGCATACAGCATGCTTGCGTACGGAATCGGATGTCATCGTTTCCCAGATGAAGTGTTGCGATTGCCAAGTCAGATTTCAACAAAAAATGGACTCGATGATGGAGCAGAGAACTTTCTTGCTGCTTTTGGTGATGTTGTTCGCGATCTTAAGCATTACCGATCAATCAATCAATTGACCGCAGCGCTTCGGGTGATCAAGCCGACTTTGAAGACGATCACTATCAACCAACCCGAAACGAACGCTATCACCACCGCGCACGAGCTCGCAAATTTGCCTTTACTAACTTTCAATATCACGCAGGAATCTGAAGGATTTCGCCGTTTGTTTGCATGCTTGCTGGCGCTCTATCAACGACCTCCCAAACAAATGTTGCTCTTTGATGAACCCGAAAAAGGAATCTATCCGGCAGGCCTGTCCGTCCTGGCTGATGAATTCCAGAATTGTTCAGATCAGGGACGTGGACAGGTAATCTTTACAACCCATAGTCCGGATTTTCTCGATCACTTCAAACCTGAGCAGATTCGTGTGGTTGAAATGAAGAACTACGAAACCAAAATCGGGCCGGTTGCCGAAGAACAAATCAGTGCCTTGCGAGAACAATTTCTCAGTCCAGGTGAACTGTTGACAGTTGATTATGCACGAATCGCGGAACCAGTTACCGGAGGGTAATCAATGCCCGGTCCGCGCAAGCTGGTTCTGATGGTGGAGGGCGACGGAGATGTCCTCGCCGCTCCCATCCTTGTCAAAAAAATGATTACCCAACTCGGTGGATGGGACGTCTTCTCGTTCGATACTGCCGATACGATGTGTGTGGGCCATGTCAGCAAACTGCTAAAAGATGAAGCAGTGCAGTAAAAAAAATATCTCGGTGCTGCCGCGCAAAAAAAGAGCTTCGGTGCCGTGATAGTGTTACTGGACGGGGATGCTGACATGATTCGCGGCGAGCTTTTCTGTCCCGTTACTTTTGCTCTCCGACATGGCCAAGACTGTCGGAGCAGGCGTCCAGTTTTCTGTTGGATGCGCTTTTGTCATGAAGGAATTTGAATCATGGATAGCTGCCATAGCTGACAAGCTCGCAGGACTTCCTCTCCAGGATGGTCGCAAAGGCATTAAACCAGGGACTGCGGCACTTGACGAATCTCAACGTGAAACCAAACGAGGAGCCAAGGAATGGCTCAAGAAACGATTATCGGCGGGCTACACCGAAACCATCGACCAACCCGCGCTGACTGAATTGCTCATCGAACATCTTGATACACTTCGTGAAAGAATGCGATCCTTTCGCAGGCTTGAACATGCCATTGAACAACTGATTACAGCAGCGAGGAATGGTCGATTCATTATCACCCCAGCGATTGCCGAACAACCCGATGAAGAGACGAATGAATGATGGCGAGATTTTTCGGTCAGCAGATTGAATCGAATACTGTTGAATCGAATACTTGACAATCGCTTCTCGAAGCACGACGATACTCCCTGTTTCTCGAATCGATCTAATTTCTCTCTATCTGGTGTCCACATGCGAATGATTCTCGCCTCTATTCTTTCTCTTATCTGCTTTGCTGTTCCTCATCGGCTCTCTGCCGACGAACCTGCTCCGAAGACAGCCTTTCCCGAATTGGAGCAGGCCCGCAAGACGGGCTGGGAACTTGCCTCGCTCATTCTGTCCACTTTGGAGGCCGGCGATAAGAAGAAATGGCCTGGAGCTACCGCCTGGCTTGCCGAGTTTCGCAAGGCGACCAAAGGAATTGACCTCAAAATCCCCGTCGAGAAATGGCCGGCATTCGATGTCGATGCCCTGGTCACACGCAATCCGCAATTCTGGGTCGCTTATTATGAAATCGCGCCGGGCGATTCGGGCCTGATGCTTCTACATGCCGGCTTGCTGCTCGCAGCAGGCGAGGCGAATCGTGCTGGTTGCCTGTGTATTCTCGCCGGCCAGCGACCCGGAGTGCCCAAAGAAATCCAGACCGGTTTTGATGTGATTCTCGCGCAACAACAAGCTGTTTCCAAAAAGGCCAACGGTCTTGTGCAGGAAGGTATCGAGTTCCACGACAAGGGAAAGTATGACGACGCTTTGAAGAAGTACCGAGAAGCTTTGAAGGTATGGCCGCAAAATGGCTTTGCCCACTATGAGTATGGGTTTACGCTTCGCACGCAAGAACGGTCCAAGGATACGAAGAAGAACCCGGCCGATTTTTCAAAAGCGGTCATTGAGGCATTTGCCGCCTCCCGAAAACATGATCCGTGGCAAGTCAACGCTTATCAGGGCAGCGATCGCAAAGTGATTGCCGGGTTGCAGGCACTTGTAAGGAAGGGGCATCCTGCTTGGAAACAAGTGTTGGAAGACCGACCCAAACTCGTGAAAGACAAAGTGATTCTCGATTTGGCCGAGGCCTATCAAGAAGCTCAGCAACAAGAACTGGCAATCACCGCGCACAGATCCTGGCGGCCCGGCGCGGACGGTATGCCCCCGAGGATCATCCCTTCCTGACCGAGAGTTTGAAGTCACTCGCTCCCGGGAAGGACATCGACGAGTTGCTCAAGCGATTGGCCGGCGAAAAAATGACCTTTCGACAACTCGTAAAGCCCGAATAGAAATCCGCAGTCAGTTACCCAAAGAGAGTTCATAACCTACCGAAAGAAACGTCTTGCGTTCATGTTTCCGGTTCGTACTCTGTTTTTATGACGATTGGCGAGACCTTCGTCACAATCAAACTGCAAATTCCCCGAAATGGTAAGTAAAAAGGCGAGATTTGGATCCTCAAATCGATGCAAACTCACTTTCGTCGTTCAAACCATAGCCATATTAATATGCCGACAAAGATGATGCCCAACGCGGCAAACAACACGCCAAACCAGCCATACGAGCCATAGATATGCTCATAAGCCCGTTCGGGATTGGTGATATATCTCCACATGACTCAGATAATCCGAGAGTTACTGGAATGCTGTCTGTAACATTCTGGGACAAGAATTGAGGAAGGGCAAATGATTCCGCGCGGAGGGACTCGAAATAGGTCTAGCGATTCTGGCTAGAAACCATTTTCTGTTACAATTCCGTTAGTCCAGGCGCTCTGCGCGGGGTAAGGCAGTCCGAACATTTCGTCGCCGGGGTCGACAGACACCTCCGCGGGTTTTCCTAATCATAATCCTACTCCTAATCATAATTCGATTAGGAGTAGGATTATGATTAGGAGTAGGAAAGCCGGCCTCTGAATACGTGGGCCGAATCGCGAGGCCGCTCATGGTTTCGCACAATCAGCGCACTTGAAGCGGGTATCCACCCCACCATTCCACCTTTCAGTTGGATCTGAATCCATTCGCCGCGTTGCGTCAAGATTCGAGCCTCGACTCCTGCCGGCAATCGATCAAGACGTGTCGGATAATGTTCTCCGTTGCCGGCAAACAGAGGGGTTCCCGGTTCTCCGATGACCAGAGCCGGCACTCGTTGTTCTTCTCGAATGAGGAATTCGCTATAGAGAGTTGCGACCAACACAAGAATACCAAGTCCCAACAGGAAACCGCCGAGCCTGGCCCAATCCCGACTTCTTTTCATCCAGGCCCGCGCCAGCACCAGGCAGGCCACACTATACAAGCCGATCAACCAGGGCCAAAGAGTAGCGAGCGATGCCTCGCGCAAGAGCGGCGATCGTTCCTGCGGCCTGCACTGTTCGGCGAGTCCGCCATGAACCGGATAGGCCACTTGCTCGCGCGCGTATTGCAGTTCCGTTCGCAGGGTTCGATCGTGCGGGAACACCATCAAACCCTCTCGATAGGCGGCAATGGCATGTCCCAATTCTCCGGCGAGCAGATAGGCGCGCGCCCGGTTTGCGGCAAGAAAATGATTGGAAATGCCTCGTTGCCATAAGCGCTCGTAGGCAGTTGCAGCGCCGGCAAAATGAGGAATGGCTCGCGCTGAATCTTCGCGGGCATCCAAGCCTGCACGATATTCGCGGGTAGCCCGATGGAGGATTTCGGCATCGGAGATCGATTCCGAGGATGATTGGGCGCGGATCGGCGATCGGGCCGGCAGCAACAATACCACCAGGGCAAGCATCGAGTAGAGCCGATCGGGAGATCGGCGTTCCGGGCGGGCAAGCATCATGCCGGATCCTCCAGCATCGCAACCGTATCCGCAGCACGACGGGCCAATTCCTCGTGGGATGTTTCTGAAGCCGGTGCGAAGCGAAGGGCATCGCATTCAAGAAAAAATGCTTCCACCTCTTGTTGTCGATCTTCGTCAAAGTGGAGGCCGGATAGATAGGCTCGAATCTCGGCAGGTGTATTCGTCGATCTCGGCAAATCGTAGCGTTCATGCAAATAGTCGAGTACTGCAGCGGCGACTCCCAGAGCATCCGCGGCTCGGTTCAACGCAGCCCACGCGTTGCGAGCTGCTCTGCTCCGCATTAGACGAGATAGCCGGGCCGCGTCGGGGTACTTTCGCTTCCAAATCATCACCCAGCCGATCACAATCACCGGAGGTAACAGCAACGCAAGCAATTCACCGAGAAGAGACCAATCTCCATTCAGACCGCGTTTAAGAATCGCGTCGCTACCATCGGTGGATGCGGCGAATGGAGGCACATTGATAGGAACCGGAGCGGCAGACGGTGGAGTCTTGGGCGGTAGAACCTTGATGGAAATGGTCTCTGTGTATAATGGGGGATAAGCGAACTTCAACTCTGTGACCGGAGGGAACCGGCGTTTTGGATCGAAGTAAATAAACCTAAAAGGCGGAATCTGGTCCACATGAGTCGAGCGAGGGCGAAATCGATACACAAACACTCGTTGACTCGGGGCATTCGGATTCCACACGGGATCGGCTTGCTGATCGTCCACTTGAAAGATGCTCGAAAAATCTTTCAGGCCGCTGAGTTTGGGTTTCTCGACTTCCGCGGCATTGAGGAGATTCGTGATCTTCAGAGTAAACTTCAGCCAGTCATCGGTGGTCAACGCAAGAGGAGTGGCAGTTGCTTCGACCTTCACGCCGGTTCCTGCTGCGCCGTAAAAGTCGCTGGCCGGTTTGACTGCTGGGATGCGAACGACATCGGCAGGGTCGTCCTCATCCTGCGCGTAAAGCGGCGCGGCCAGTAGGCAAATGCCGGCGAGCAGCAGTTTACCAATCTTTTTCAATTCTGCTCCCTGGATTGCTTTCCGAGGCTTTCGCGCCGGGTGTCTTGTCGTTCCTTCTCAAGACGCTGCTCTGTTTTCCGCAGATACTCCCTGATTGTGTCCGGCGAATAGTTCTCTATCTGTTTGCTGCTTCCGATGACTGGCATTTGTCCCGGACCAGGCGGCGGCGCTTGGTCGCTCTTTCTCATCTCCCCGGCATCCTTTTTGTCTATCTTGACGGGCTCACTTTTCTCCCGGCCGGGGTTGTTGTCCATCTTGTTGGGGTCGCGATGGTTCGGATCCATTTTTTCTTCGGTTTGAGGCTCCTTTTTGGGTGATTCAGGGGGCCGATTCTTTGCTGGTTCGGGTTCCGGTCCATCATTGGGCGTGGGCGGCTCCTTCGCTTTCGATTGTCCGCGTGTTTTACTCCACAATAGTTTGGCCAATTCAAGATTATGGATTGCATCTTGCCGCAATGCCTCATCCTTTGACGAACTTTCCAGACACATTTCGTAACAGATGATTGCCCTTTTGAGCGTCGGAAGTTGTGACTCGTCGGGAAAGCTCTTCTCGTCTTTCGGAAGCGCCAGTTGTACGAGGCAATTTGCGAGGTTATACAGCGCCTGTGCCCGGCGTTCCACGGGAATTCGATCGTCGTCGAGAACGCGCCGATAATGGCTTTCTGCATCATCGAACTTTTTCAAATGATACAGCGCGGTAGCTTTATTGAAGGCGATCAACCCCGGATCGGTGCCACGCTCCTCGGCCTCCCGGTAAATGCGAACCGCCCCATCGTAGTCCCGACGCAGAAATGCCGCGTTCCCGTCGCGAAGCAATTCGTCAGGCCCAGCCGCCGGTGCAGCACCCAGTAGCACCACTGCCGATGCGACGAGAAGCGATGTTTCCCAGATGGGCTTACAACAAAATAAGTTCAGCATAGATCCGCCCGTTCACAATGTATTAACTGAACACTGAACACTGAACACTGACGAAAGTCATTGCTCCAACCACCACGCTGCCAGTAATAAGACGATTCCCGGAATCAGGAACCACAGATACTGTTCCTTGGGTTGAATGAGCGCATCGTCCGACAATTCCCGGCTCGGGCGGGATTCGATTCGAGCACGGAAAAAATCACCGAGTTTTGGCATCTCACGATACCAGGTACGGTACTCGCCGTTTGTCATTTTCGCAATTTCTTTGAGGGGATCCTCCTGAAGTTGAGGGAACACTCGTTCGTCTCCTCGAACGGTAGGTATGTCGATCCCGATCGTGTTGTTGGGATCGCCAACTCCGACCACATGGACCGGAATTCTTGAATCCCTGGCCGCGTCGATACCGCTCTGAATTTCTCGATTGCGGTCGGGTGTGGGTGCGGGATCATCTCCATCGCTGATTAACAGCAGATCTTGATACCCTGGAAATCGCTCGTCGTGCAGATGAATCCCCTCCGTGATGCCCGCTCCGATTCGCGTTCCGGATGGGAAGGATTCACCTTCCACCGGCTGAAGTTCCAGCGGCGGCGCGAGCGGCGAGAATTCATCCAGCCGCATCAAGAAATGGTCGTAGTCGGCAGTGAGCGGGCAGACGGGCCAGGGTTTTGCAGCGAACACGACCAACCCGAGCCGATGTCCACCCTTTTGACGGATGTAATCGACCAGATCGTGGATACCGGCCTGGGCAGCCTGCCAGCGCTCGGGCTGGGCAGCATCATTCATGTCGGGAGTCAACATACTTCTGCTCAGATCGAGGACGATCACCAAATCGCGACCATAGATGATGCTTGAATCGCCTTTGCCCCAGCGTGGTCCGGCCAGACAGATGAGCAGCAGCAGTGTTGCTCCCAGGAAACAGACTCGCCCCCTTCCCCGACGGCGACGATTGACAGTAGTCAGGTGTGTAATGGCTTCCGACAATCCAAACCGTGCAAGAGCTGTGCGACGGGAACGGCCACCAAAGTAGACGAGAAGAACCAACAACGGCAGAATTGCCAGAGACACCAATACCATCGGACGAGCGAACGGCAATGAGAACCCGGCAATCACAGCTTTCGTCCTCGTTTGAAGGTGACTGACTGGGTGACAAGGTCACCTTGTCATCTTAACTATCCTATTCCGCAAAATCGCAACCGCTCATATTCTCGCCTTTTGGAATTCAAGAAAGTCACTTCCACGATTCGCGTCAATCGGTTATGCTCCTCTTTCCAAAGAACGGTCACACCCCTATGATAGCTTGCCTGCCTTTTCTCGATTGGACGAATTGAGCTTCGATCCAACGAGTCCGCACCGGGAACTTCCCCGAATTGAAGGTTTTTGCCCGACCTTCTCTCTATCTCCCCATTTGCCTAATTATTGAGGAGCGTTTGGATATGGTTGTGAAAGCTCGAAGAACTTTATGGGAACAGAAATCGCGCGGGCCAGCTACCGTTATCCATTTGCATTTGCGGCGCTGGCATCACGATCCGCTTGCGGAAATTCCTATCGAGGCAGAGGAACAGGTTGACACGACGACCGAAGAGATCTTGCGATCGATCGACCGCTCTGAGCCTTTGCTCATTCTCAATTTTCAGCGAGTATCGGAATTTACGGGCTCCGCTCTCACACCCATTTTGAAGTTGGCGATGGCTATCAAGCAGCGCAGCGGTGTTTTGGCCGTATGCCATGTGCCAAAGAAAATTCGGGATACCATCGCAACCACAAGGTTGGACGAGCTGGTGAAAGTTTTCGACACAGAAACGGAGGCCGTGGAAGCGATCTTACTTCCCGGTAATCAATGAGTTCGTTTCGCCATTCTTGAAAGAATCCGAAAAATCGGGAACATGGAAATTTTTCCGATGCGGACAATCGGCTAACTATCTCCCTATAATCACCCCATCCGGCGGATGGCCCTACCGCTGCCGTGGGGGGATTTCCTCCGGCATCTTGCTGAGGAGGCGGAGCCAGTTACCCGGTGGCAACCATGACCATTGACAAGATCCCGTCTCTTCGCCCTCGATGCCGACGCCTGATGGGCGTGAAAGTCGTCGGCACGGGCAGCTACGTCCCCGATGCAGTTATCAGCAACGACCACTTGCACGCCAGGCTGGGTTTCGATTCGGATTGGATTGTCAAACGCACCGGAATTCTCGAACGCCGCCACGCACTTCCCCATCAAGCTACCAGCGATTTGTGTATCGAAGCTGCCTACCGATGTTTTGCATCGGCCAAGGTTCGCCCCAAGGATGTCGATTTGCTGGTATTGGGCACTTTTACACCGGATATGGCCTTCCCCTCAACCGCCTGCATCGTTCAGGATCGGCTTCAACTGAACTGCCCTGCGATGGAAATTGAAGCGGCTTGCGCGGGGTTTATGTATGCGTTGGTCACGGGAGCTGCCTACATTGTTTCCGGCGCGAGCGATCTGGCGCTGATTATCGGCGGCGATTGCAATTCCCGAGTTCTGAATCCCGACGACATCAAGACCTATCCGCTGTTCGGCGATGGGGCCGGCGCGGTGTTGTTGACGCGAGGCCGACCCGATCAGGGCATTCTCAGTTACAACATGGGTTCGGACGGCTCCGGCGGCCGCTTCTGTGTCGTCCTTCGGGGGAAGCAGAAATCCCCCAACCGCACAGCATCTGCAAGAAGGGTTGCAGTACATGTACATGGATGGGCGAGCTGTCTTCCGCTGGGCAGTAGACATCCTGTGCGACACCATTCAGGATGTCCTGAAAGATGCCCATTTCACCCCGGAAGATGTGGACGTTTACATTCCCCATCAAGCAAACATTCGAATCATCAATGCTGCGATCGACGTGCTGAAGATTCCACGAGCAAAGGTATTCAATAACCTGGAGAAATACGGGAACACATCGGCCGGGTCGATTCCGATCGCAGTGGATGAAGCCATCGCCGAGGGCCGACTCAAATCGGGCGATCTTGCGATTCTGAGCGGCTTCGGCGCGGGATTGTCGTGGGGAACCGCCGTGATGAGGTGGTGATAATTTGTCTGGCCCGGCCCTATCGGAATTTCACTGTCGAATCGCGCCGGCTGTTGCTTGCTCATCGAGATTGGCAGAACACCGAAACCCTGGTGGCCATTCGGGGCCGTTGAGCCCGCTCTTCTTGATGACCACCTCAGGTGCGGACAAGCTGATACTACTACACCCAAAGCCAAGAGCAACCCAACGATGCTTGTCTTTTACTTGCCAGCAGACCCATCGGATTTCGCCACGAAAGTAGCCCGCTTCATTCTCCGGTAACTCTTCAATGTTCCTGGGCCAACCGATGGGCGTAAACTCTTTTCCTTCTATATAACCCACAACGTATTTTGGATCGCGCCGAATGACCGTGTCGTCTTCTCGACTCTCAAAATCTGGAGTGAAGTACTGGCCCGCAAATGCTTTGTTCAGATCGTACTCGTGCATGCCAAGTTTGATCCTGTCGAATGAATCCGGCGATCCCAAATTCACGCACCCGACGCAGCACATGAATGCCACGAGAACGATCATGGTGCGAATGGATGACTTGGTTTCCACTCGATCTCCAGCGTTTGGATAGAAACGTAGTGCGCCGACAATGTGAAGTATTGCGTCGAGGAAGGGGTGTGGCAAAATTTCCTGGCATACCTAACCCTTTGAGGGCAAATGACTTTCCCAGTAGACCTTCCATTGGTCACTCTGTGAAAGCGATTCGATCCCCATGATGGCCTCGGCGTTCGGCGGATCCCAGCGCATTCCTGGGCCTTTCACACGTTCCGTAAGTGTTCTGCAGGTCGCTTCCGTTGGGCCGCTGCCAATCTGCCACCCCTTGGCGATGAATTCGGGATAGCGGATCATGTCCGACCGCTCGCTCACGTAAAAGAGCAACTCGTCGGCGTGCGCACGCTGGCCTCGTTTGAGGCCGACGCGCCATTGTAGGAGCGACTCCCAAGCAGGCTTGTAGCCTTCGTGCTTGAACAAATGGAGCAGGTCCACCGCCCATTTCTTTCCCGTTTCGTCCCCATCACCGTAGATTTCCCGCCGCGTTTTGTGAACGCGCTCGCTCAGGTGATAGAAATCCAGACCCAGCGCATCCAGATTCAGATTCTGTCGCTCGACTTGATTGCGGATCCACGGCGCGCCGTCGACATTGCCGATCTTCTCGTCCGCTTCATCCAAATGAATGCGGTCTGCTTCTCGACGCATCAGGCGTCCCGCTACTTGGTGGTCGCCTTTGGTCCCCGACACCAAGCGATGGTCTTGCGTTTCGTCGTAGAAGGCTACGATCTTGAATTCCTTGTATTTCTGGTCCGTGCCGACTTTTCGAGGCGGCAGAGGCTTTGCCTTCTTGCCGCGACGCCGACGCTTTGCCTTGGTCTTCTCACGCCGTTTCTTTTTCTCGACGTCCGTCACCTGGGGCACCATCACCCCATCGCTGCCGAAGTAAACCCGCGTACCGGCCGCTTCCGTTTTGCAATCGCTGGCCGACCAATTGACGGGTAACTTTCCCTCCTTCTGCGCTCGCGCGATCTGCGCCCCTCCGTCTCCACTAGGCACCGGAATGATTCGCCGCTGATCTGCACTTGAGCCGTACGACCCAAGTTGTCGGCTGACTTGTCGAAGCTCCTGCCATCACGGTTGAGCCGACAGGCCATCTCGCGCACGCCCAGGCTGATGGTCGCTTCGACCGCATCGACCCAAGCGTCCAGCGGTGTCGTTGTGCCTTCGTCCGGCGAATGCCAGCGCCGCCGCCACAGTCGGATGCGGCCGTTGATCGTCAGAATGCTGTACTCCTGCCGTCCTTTATTTCGCTTGCTCTTTCCGGTCTTCGCATCCTGCGGAGGGGGGAAAAGCGGCTTCCGCCGCATCGATCCGCATCTGGGCTGCTCGCTCGAATGCCTCACATCTCAGCTTTGCGAACAGGTCGCGAACTTGCTCCTCACTTCCCGAAATGATGTGGCCTCGCGTCGCGTCGTTGACTGCATCCGCCACCTTTCCAAGGATTTCTTCGACCCGTTGTCGCATTGATTCAATGTACGCTTCGCGGGAAAACTTCGGTTCTGGCTGCATGATAGGATCCTGGTCATGGTGCTCAATTCCTTCCGCTCAACACACCTTTTACCTATCTTGACCAAACTACTCAAAATGCGCAGGAAATTTTGCCACACCCTTGAGCGCTTGGTTCGAATTTTTCTTTTGCTTTTATGCGAGCATCACCGGCGTTGTACCTGATCACTCGTTATACCAATAGTCATTTAGAATGCTTTGCCTCATTGATCTGGCACGAAGTCCTTCGACCAGGGCAGGGGACAAGGGTGCATTCAACGAGTTTAGGTCATCTAGTTGCCGTTTGACCTCATTCTGCATCAATTCGTGATTGTCAACTATGCAGTCGTTCTCTGGAGTTACTGCTAACCCAAGAAGTTCGTATATGAACGCATCCAGATCATTTAGATTATTATCGGCAGATCCATGACAGTGATTAGGTTGATCCTTCTCGACGATCGCCGCCAACCCGAAAAAACTGTTAGCAACATAGAAGGCCGCGGTATCCTCATCCTTGAGAGGATCTGCGTCAATCACAGCACTTTCACATTGCTCTGCCAGCCTTGGTCTTTCCGCCTTGCCCAAGAGCCAGTTCCAGATGGCATCAAGACTGCTCCTCAGAACGGCCTGCCTTTCCCACGCCTTACCTTCTGAAGCACGATTATAAACTGGCCATTGACGTTCGGCACACGCTGCGGCAAAGGTGAAGCAGTGTAGCGGACTAACTTTTCGTAGAACGTCCTTTACCTTTTTCATATGAATCAACACCGGTCGTGCAGACACTCCCTACTCCTCGCTCACGCTCTTCCGCCGAACATATTGGTTAACCGATCAATTCAGTATAATCCCCAACGCAGCACTCCGGCAGCCACAGAGATTATCGCGACGAGGGAACCCGCTGTCAATCAGCGGTCTTGCAATCCAGATACACTCCGTTATTGGGATCCAACCGCCGCAGCATTCTTCATCAAATTTTCGCTGGACACAGCGCCCGGCACCCGGACAATGAAGCGTCAGTTGCGTTGGATTCGAACGGATCGCGTCCTTTTTCACCTCTGGAGTCACCCGTGCGACCTCGTCTTTACTTGCTTGCCACCGTGTTGTTCGCGACGCCGGCCCTCAGCGCCGTCGCCCAGGAGAAGCCCAAGACCCAGTTCCCTGGGCCGACCGACAAAGGCTTTTTGCTCCCCAATGGCTGGACGCTTTCGCCGGCCGGCAAACACGTGGTCCTCACCGATCTGCCGCTCAATATCCTGCCGCTCGCAGATAACAAGCACGCGCTCGTCGCAACCAGCGGCTACAACAAGCACGAGTTGTCGCTGGTCGATTTCACAACTCAGAAAGTCGCCGATAGCCAAACCGTCCGGGAAAGCTGGTTCGGTCTGGCCATGTCGCCCAAGCAGGATCGCATCTGGTGGTCGGGCGGCGGAGCCAACAAGTTGCACGTCTTCAACCTGCACGACGGCAAATTGACCGACACCGACAGGCCAGTTGACAAACCTGCCGACAAGAAAAAGGAAAGACCCGCCCGGACCAAGGAATTCAAGAGCGGCGTTCTGCTCGATCCCAAAAAGGAAATACTCTACTCGCTCGACATCAACAAGGCCACGCTCGCCGTGGTCAACATCAACGACGGAACGACCACCAAGACGGTTGACCTCGAAGGCCGGCCCTACGACCTCGTGCTCAGCCGCAATGGGGCGCAACTCTTCATCTCGGACTGGGCCAATCGGCAAGTTCTCGTCGTCGATACCGACAGCCTGCGCATCGTGGCCCGCATCGCCGTCGGCGAACATCCCAATCAACTGGTCCTGCATGGCTCCCGCCTGTTCGTCGCCTGTGCCTCGAGCAACACCGTCAGCGTCATCGATACGAAAAGCGGGGTCGTGACCGAGACGATTCGCACGTCGCTGTTCCCGCGCGCTCCGCAGGGCAGCACGCCGGCCGCACTGGCCATCGCTCCGGACGGCAAGACACTGTATGTGGCCAACGCCGACAACAATTGCATCGCTGTGATCGATGTCTCGGAGAAGAACGAGACGCAGGTTCAGGGCTTCATCCCCACGGGCTGGTATCCAACCTCCGTCGCCGTCACGCCGGATGGCAAGCACTTGCTCATCGGCACCGGCAAGGGGTTGCAAAGCAAGGCGAATCCTCCCAAGCTCGAAGATATTCCTAAAGAAGAAGGCCGCAAGCTGCCCTACCCGTACATCGGCACTACGATGAGCGGTGCCCTGTCCGTCGTGCCGATTCCAAGCGAGAAGGAATTGTTCCAATATACTTCGGCGGTGTATCGCAATTGTCCCTATTCCGACAAATTGCTCACCGATGCCCCACACCCGGTGAAGACGGCCATTCCCACCAAGGTCGGCGACCCCAGCCCGATCAAGTACGTCATCTACATCATCAAGGAAAATCGCACCTACGATCAGGTCTTCGGCGACATGAAGAAGGGCAACGGCGATCCGAACCTGGTGATGTTCGGCGCGAAGGTGACGCCGAACCATCACAAGCTCGCGGAAGAGTTCGTGCTGCTCGACAACCTCTACTGCAACGGCCAGGTGTCGCGCGACGGCCATCCGTGGTCGACGATGGCCTACAACACCGACTACATCGCCCGAGACTGGCACCTCACCTATTCTCGCCGAAAAGGCGTTGACGACGACGACAAAGGCTCCCTTTCCAACGCGCCTTCGGGTTATCTGTGGGACGCCTGCGCTCGCGCCAAGCTCAGCTACCGCAGCTACGGCGAGTACGGCAAGCGCATCAGCCAGGAGGACGGCTCATCGAAAATGGAGGGCCGGGTTCCTGGACTCGTCGGCCACATGTGCCCCGATTACGGCGTGTCGAAGGTGAAGGGCGTCAAAATGCGCGACACCGACAATGTGGAAGTGTTCCTGAAGGAGTACAACCAATTCGCCAAGACGGGCACGATGCCCCAGTTCATCGTCATGAGCCTGGGTGAAGACCATACCACGGGGACGACGCCGAATACCTACACGCCGCAGGCATGCGTCGCCAGCAACGACCTTGCTCTGGGCAGGCTGGTCGAAGCCGTGTCGAAGGGCAAATACTGGAAGGAAACGGCGATTTTCGTGATCGAGGACGACGCCCAGAACGGCCCCGATCACGTCGATGCGCACCGCACGGTCGGCCTGGTCATTAGCCCATACACCAAGCGGAATTATCTCGACAGCACGCAATACAGCACGGTGAGCATGATTCGCACGATGGAACTTATACTGGGCTTACCGCCGTTGACGCAATACGACGCTGCCGCCCGGCCAATGTTTAACAGCTTCACCGACAAGTCCGATCTGACAGCATACCAATGCGAAGCGCCGAAGATCGACCTGGGGTCGAAAAACACGCCGATCTCTTATGGCGCGGACCGGTCGGTCAAGATGGACTTCAGCGACTACGATCTCGAGGATGACTTCGAGTTGAACGAGATTCTCTGGCGCAGCATCAAAGGTGCGAATGCACCAGTACCAGCGGTAGTACGGACAGCGATTGCGAATCGCCCTGCGGATAGGGCAAAGTAACCGGACTTGCCCTGGGCAACCAGTACGAAGTACTCCGCGCACTCATTTCTTGAAGAGTTTATTCACTTCGTCCTCGGTAATGGTGATGTTGCAGTCAGCGCCCGTATCGAGAAGGATTTTGTTCGCGATGAGCTTGTTCGTGGGGCTGAGAATAGTGAAATGGGTTGCTCTCTTGACTGGGATAAAGTGAGCCAGGGGGTTCTTGGACGCCCGCGACATCGCCTGGAGTGAACTCAGGTTCCCTTGTTGTGTGCCTTCCAACACGAACAGCGGACTTTTGACCGAATGCAACCAACGGATCGGAGCGCGAAGTTCAAGTTCTCGCTTGTCGGGTTTGAACGGAATAAACTCTGCCGGGTAGTGCTCGACATCTTCCCCAGGCCCGAAGGAAAAGACTGCCCGAAACTTATCGGAGCACTCCGCGACGAGGAGGACCAGCGTACCTCCCGTGCTGTGACCACCCAGGTAGATTCGTTTGGGATCGACATACTCTTGCTTGGCGAGATAGTCCGCAGCAGCGAGTACGTCATCCACCTCGCCAAAAAAGCCTTCCTTCACACCGGGATTGTCGTTGCCGCCGCGTAGAGAAGGAAACATCATAATGATCTTGGCCTTTCGATAGGCACTGGCAGTCTGATCGTTCTTTGGATCCGCTGCCTGCCAAATTCCGTCATCGATTCCGTGGCCATCGCCACCTGTCATCCAGATGATGGCGGGATGTTTCCGGCCATCCTTTGGGTCCGGGGTAAGATAGGCAGCGAGTTTGCCGACCGGCGACTCGAAGCGGATCGTGCGGAACAATTTCGGAGGTGCTTCGGGAACGGGCTCATTGTCTTTTTCCTGACGGGCAAGGGTGGTCTTGAAGCCCTTCCGAGCCTCGGGAAGTGAGACCGTTTCCGAGGGAGAATTGGCGGGGCCGTCGGAGGAGTTGGATTTCTTTCTGTCACGGTCGCACCCGCCAACGAGCAATACGGTAAAGAGGATGAGCTGGATCTGTTTCATAACGGTACAATAGCTCCGAAGTGGTTAACGATAACGCCTCTTTTCCCGTTGTAGGAAATAAGTCGCCAAACGAGTCTACCCAGAGAGTTGGATCATTTAAGAAACGCACACCCAAATCCGCGTCAGGCGCGATGAGCCGCGGTATTGCAGATCGCAAGGTAAGTGGCAACCTCGCCCAGCCAGCGCCAAAGCCGTCCACTTCACCTCGGCGTTGGCTTTGCTTGTATTCCTAAGAACAACCACGCGATGCGGCAGTTGTGCGCTGAGAAGGCAAATATCGGCGCGTCGGCAGTTGGTTTTCAGGCATGGAACTCACTGTCCCGGAGGCGGCTGCCAAAGCTCGACCTTGTTGCCCTCAGGATCAATGACCCAACCGAACTTCCCGTACTCGGAGTCATCCGTCTTCTCGAGGACGTTGCATCCCTCATCCCGAAGCGCCTGAAGTAAAGCGGCCAGGTCTTCGACGCGATAGTTGACCATGAAGGTCGACTTGCTTGGCGCGAAGTGCTCTCCATTGGCGGCGCTGATGGACCATACCGTCATTCCCGTGGTCGGATTACCCGATGCATCGGCCCACGTGAACGCCGTGCCTCCCCATGCCTGGACGTCGATTCCCAGGTGCTGCTTGTACCAAGCTCGCAGCGCGACAGGGTCGCTCGCGTAGAAGAAGATTCCTCCGATACCTGTGACTCTCTTCATTTGAGACTCCGAAGTGCTGCCAAGTTGGAACATACTGCGTTTGCAAACCAGAACACGAAGCTAACTGGGCCGCTACCAAAGTCAGCCATCATCAAGACCCGACGCCCTGTAGCGGCTCGCCGAGCATCCGCTCCATCCGGTAGTTGACGAACTCAACCCCGCGACAAACCACTACTTGAGGTGCCAGCACCGCGAACCCCTGGGACTCGAAGAACGGGCGTGCGGTGATGCTCACCTCGACGAACAGCTGGGCCAGCCCCAACCGGCGGGCCTCGGCCACCACGGCCGACAGCAACTGTCGGCTGACCCCGCGCCCTTGGTGGTCGGCGGACACGCCCCTTTTGAAAGGCCACGTCCGGCGCGATCGGTTAGTCCTGTTCAACGAGCAATGTTTGCAGACGACGCACCACTTCCGCAACGATCCGCTCCGGGACGGTGCCAATCCGAGAAGCCTTGCGCGCCTGCCAATCCAGGCTTTTAACCTGGTCGGCCCCTGCCACGCCGGTTACGGGCAATCCTTCAGGCAAAGCCACTTCAAACGGATAGCCTTTCGACTGGTTGGTGATGGGACACAACAAAGCCAACCCGACCCGCCCGTTGTAGGTCGCCGGCGACAAAACCAGGGCGGGGCGACGACCAGCCTGCTCGTGGCCTGCTTGGGGGTCGAGGGTGATCCAGACGGCGTCTCCTCGTTCGGGGATGTAGGCACCTTTCCGCTTCACCAGACCTCCTTGCCGATGGCCGGCCCAGTATCCCACTCGCCAGGAAGATTCTCGTCCGTCACACCGCGCATAAGTTCTTCAAGCGTGAGCGGTTGCGGCGTGATGGGTTGCACGACCAGTCTGCCTTCCACAAGGGACAGATCGACGGCCGAGTCCGCACGAAGGCCCGCCTCCTCGGCGAAGGACTTGGGGATGCGAAGAGCAAGGCTGTTGCCCCACTTCTGAACTCGTGTCTTCATCGTAGCCTCCGGTATCTACAATGAAGATACATCAAACGGCGTGCGGAGTCAACGGGTTAGTCGCGGGATTCGCTCAATCGTTCAATTACCTTGCCGATCTGCTGTCGAACCTTCTTGTAATCGACCTGTCCCCAGGCCGATAACAAGGGGATGAATCGTCTGTCTCCGCTGGCCGCCACCTTCTCGAGCAGCAGCAATATCACCTCGCGATTCTTATCCTTGAGCTGGCTCACATCGAACACTGCTGGACCCCCCTCCAAAGCCTGGCTCAGTTCGCCGAAAAGTTCCTCCGCGTAGGTCTCGCGTTCAATGGCCCACCCCTTCGGAGTGTAGACCAAGAGAGGAAGCCTGCCATCGTATTCCAGGGCCAAGTAGCCATTCAGAATGACCCAATCAACATGCTTCAATACTTCAGGTGTTGGCAGATCTTTGAGGTGACCGTATACCGGGCTTTGGTCCAGAGATCGAGTGAGAACATCTTTGGAGCGAGAGCCCTTGAGAACCTTGACCAACAAGGAGCGGCCAGCGCGCACGATGAGGTCATCGGCACCGCGCAGAATGGCCCGGATTTCCGGATCCGGCAAGCTCCGAATTCCTTGCGCGTTGAGTTGATATGGAACGTGCTCGTCTCTTCGCGACATACGAAATGCGCTTTCAAGAGGTCTCCGCCTTGTTGCCGGACAGGTCGCCGATGACTTCGCTGACACCTTCATGGTCGAAGAACACCGGCACTCGACCTGGGCCAACGAAGATCGCCAGCCCTTCCCGCGCGGCCAGCGTGTCTGGGAAATCGACTTCATAGCGGTTCCCGCTGACCGTCGCCACCGTGAACGGCTTGAATGGCGTACGGTGCTTGAATGCCCGGATCGTCTCGGTGAACGTCTCCCGATCCATCGCAGCCCCTCCCCCGCGTTGGTGAACTCCCCGAGTATTCTAACCCACTGGCGGCGGGGCAGCAAGCCTTGGACTTGGGTTCTGTCAGGCCACAATAGAAATGTCCTGCATCAATACTCAAGTTCCCGGTTAGGTAATGGTGCAAAGCCCCACAGTCTCATGACTCGCACTGTCTTCAACTGCTCATTTGGGCCGCGGGTTTCCGCCGAAAGAAGGTAAAGCAGATCGTGCTGTCGCAGCGTTCGCAGTGCCTCATCGCTCACCATGCCAACATCGAAGCCGACAGTCTCCAACGATGGCACACCCCAAAAGTTGACGAATTCCTCGGCCTTGATGCGGGTGCCCTTCAGCAACACGATTCGCAAATTCGGCAAGTCCTTGAGTTCCTTCAGGCCGGCGGCGGTAATCGGCTGATAGCTCAGGTCAAGCACTTGCAGGTCTTTCAGGCTGGCGATCTCCTTGAGCCCGGCATCGGTGGCGCGTGCGCCGTGCATCACGAGTTCTCGCAGTTTCGGCATTTTGCAGAGAATGGCCATGTTCGGGTAAGTCATGCGTGAGGACAACGGAGTACAATTCTTGAATCACCTCCACTTAAAGAGTCGGCCCAATGCTCCACGGGGCGAACTCTTCCTCGCCCACGCCGTTGATCTCGCTCTTGGTCTTCTTGCCGCTGGCGACCGCCAGGATCTTCTCGAAGATCTCCTGGCCGACTTCCTCGACCGACGACCCCTTCCAGGACTTCGCCGGCGTTGATGTCCATGTCGCCGATCATGTGGTTGTACATCGGCGTATTGGTCGCGACCTTGATCGACGGCGCCGGCTTGCAGCCGAACACCGAGCCGCGGCCGGTGGTGAAGACCAGCACATTGGCTCCGCCCGCGACGATGCCGGTCATGCTCACCGGGTCGTAGCCGGGCGTGTCCATCACCACGAAGCCCTTGGCCTTGACCGGCTCGGCGTAGTGGACGACGTCGACCATCGCCGTGCTGCCGGCCTTGGCGATGGCGCCGAGCGATTTTTCGTAAATCGTCGTCAGGCCGCCTTCCTTGTTGCCGGGCGACGGATTGTTGTTGATCTCGGCCCCGAAGATGCCGGTGTACCACTCCCACCACTTGATGCGTTCGACCAGCTTTTCGCCGACTTCCCTGCTGATCGGCCCGGCGCGTCAGCAGATGTTCCGCGCCGTAGATCTCCGAGCGTTTCGCCGAGGATGGCTGGTGCCGCCCTGCTGAACGATCAGGTCGGAGGCCACGCCCGAGCGCCGGGTTGGCGGTCACGCCGCTGTTGCCGTCGGAGCCGCCGCAGTTGGTGCCCAGGATGATGTGTTTGGCCGGAGATTGACACCCGGCGCGCTTCGTTGACCTGCGGCAGCAATTCCAGCACTGCCTTGACGCCGGCATCGACGGTTTTGCCGATGCCGCCGCATTCCTGAATCGACAGCACGAGCGGCTTCTTGCGTGAGCTCGTTGAGTTGAACCAGATGCTCGCCTTCGATCAGGTGGATCGCCTGACCGGTTTCGCAGCCCAGCCCAACCAGGATATAGCCGCCGACGTTGGGATGGCGGGCGAAACCGGCCAGCGTGCGGTCGAGTTGCTTGTGATCCGGCGCCGTCGTAGGCCATGGCGCAGCCTTGCTTGTGAACGATCGCCACGACGCCGTCGACATTCGGGAATTGCTCCAGAATGCCCAGCGCCCGGACGCGCTCGGAGATGTACTTGCTCGTGCTCGCCGAACAGTTCACGGTGCTGATGATGGCGAGATAGTTGCGGGTGCCGTAACGCAAATGATCGGGCTTGTCGGGACCGCGATCGTAGCCCATGAAGGTGCGATATTCCGCTGGAGGAGGCGGAGCTGGTGGGGTAGTCGCTGCAAAAGGCGTAGTCGCGCTCGAAGCTGCCCAGCTTGACGTTGTGGACGTGGACGTGATCGCCCGCCGGGATATCTCTGCCGGCGAAGCCGATGATCTGGCCATATTTGTAGATCGCATCGCCTTCCTTGATGGGATGAACGGCAAATTTATGGCCCATTTTCACGGCGACCGGTAGTTTCAGGGTCGAGCCGTTGAACTGAATTTCGGAACCTGCGGCGAGAGTTTTGGCGGTAACAGCAATATTATCGTTCGGACGCAGATGCACACCAATCTGCGCCAGCGGTATAGCGGCCATGAGCCGATCCTTTCAGAAAGCGTAATACCAAGCAATTTAGTCGATATAGTTCAAGGTACACAAAAACGCCCACGGATACATCCCGTGGGCGTTCCTCTTCCACAACTGACGACAGAGGACAATCACAACATCATAATCATAATCATAATCTTCTTGTTGTTCCTCACGCTTCAAGGTTCGAAGGCAGAGGGATTCGGATCAGGATTAAGATTAAGATTAGGACTTTGTGCCTTGACTTTGTCCGCTGTCGTTCGGGGTGGGTTTATCCTTCCGGCTTGTCCAGGTCGATTACGATCTCGGATTTGCCGTCAATTTCGCGAATGATGGGGGAATTATCCTTGCTGAATTGATCTTTGAATTCATCTTCGGTGCCGATCGCTCCACGGAAAATGGCTACTCGATACTTCCCGCGCGGAATTCCTTTCCCCTCGGAGCCGATCACCTCAAAAGTGGAGCTTGCCGGATCGAATTTAGCGGCATATCCCTCGTTGGTTTTTTCGCCTTCGAGCGGATAAAAAGTGATGCGAATGCCCCGATCACCCGGTGGTAATCCCTGCGTACTGAACTGATACGGTGCCGGCCTTGAGGAGTTTCCCTTTGACCCGCCTTGGAGCTTTTTCACATCCGCTCAGAATGAAAGCAAGCAGGACGAGTAATGGGACTATCCGAGCAGTAGACGAAGCCACAGTCGAGACTCCGCGAAATCTTGGGAGAGGAAAAATACAACGGCCCGAGGATCAACCACGCGCCGGATTGAGATTGAAAGTATCGGCTACCAGTCGGTACCAAGAATCTCGCCGCCGGCTATTGTGCACGCAGCCGTAAAGGTGCTCTGACTGATGCTGTAACTAATTAGGCGGACCGAACCATCCCCCATCGCAGCATTGAAACCGGAGGGATGACTAGCACCGAAGTTTCCGTCTCCGTTATCGGAGCACAACCATGCATCCGGAAGGGGCGGAATTGTGGCATAGCATTCTACATCCCAATCCCAACCATCGCTGTACCCCTCGTTGTCATCGCTCTGAAATTGGCCCAAGTAGCAGAGATCGAGCCGTTTCTCCCCCGCAAGCACGGTGTTGGATAGTCCGTCCGTAACGTTAGTTAATGGGATGCCCAAGTTGCCATAAACGATCATTCCCGGTACGTCTAAAGCACTTCCAGCGTAATCCGTCATGGCATGAGCATATGTCCCGGCAGGGCCATACCAGGAACCGCCGGTGATGACGCGGGGAGTTCCATTCCCTCGAGCTGGGCAAAAGTAAGTCTTGATCGGAGCGCCGATGGCATTGATAGTGCATTGATCGGTCGTTGATCCGCCACCGCCGATATAGACGTTATTTTGCTCGAGGAATGGCAGGATTTGAAACTCCCATCCGCCGTGCTCGACCGACGCGAATACTTGTCCGGGTGAAGAATAAAGCGGCGGATTCCACCAACCTGTACCACCCGTCGGCAAATAGCCATAAACATCGTGGTGGTTGTGAACCGCTAATCCGATCTGCTTTAGATTATTCTCGCATTTGGCGCGGGCCGCAGCTTCGCGCACTTTTTGAACTGCCGGAAGCAACAGTCCAACGAGGATTGCAATGATGGCGATGACAACGAGAAGCTCGATGAGAGTAAACGCTTTCCTCGTTTCGATGGAGAGACGTTTTCGAGTAATCACGGAAAAAACTCCTTTGATAGGAAGAAAAAGAACATTCGAGCGTTTGACATTATGGTATTTGGCGAGTGCCTCCAGCTCCAAATCGGACTGGACGTGTCAAAACAAGAGGAAATGATGTAGTCCGATTAGAGTTGAGCATACACCAACTTGACCCGCCCGACTACAGAGAAATGGGGATTTGGCGTTTTCTTCGAACAAATCAGGGCAGGCGTTCAATGACAGCCAGATCGCACAAGCCCCAAGGGGAATCACCGGAAAGTCGGTCCATCCAATCGGCTGATCTACCGTGCTTTTGCAGGGTTGCGGTCTCAACGATACGCAATTGTGGCGGCAAAACCACCTTGAGGGTTTCCAAGGAGTGCCGATGGGTGAAAAGCACGATGGTCCGAGGGCGGACCATCATCGCCTCCACAAGTTCTTGCGATGCCTTGGTGCGAACATTGCGAAAATCATCGCGTCCCAGATAGAAGGAGATCGAGTCGCAGTTGCGTGGGAAGCAGATCACCGGTGCATCGTTGCCGCAATAATGGGCGATCAGGTCGGGCTTTGTCATCGGAGAGCGCTGCCCGGCATACCAGGGAACGACTAAATAGGTTCCAAATCCCAGAAGAATCACCATCGCCGCAATGCCGCCCTTCGTCCAGATCGATTGGTTCCAACGGCTCCTAGCGATGAAATCACCCAGCGCGAGAGCCAGGCAAGGAAAGGCCGGCAAAATGTACGTGGGCAGTTTTGAGCCTGACAGCGAGAAAAACAAGACGCACCAGCCACCCGCGAGAAGCCAAAAGCCAAGTTCCTTGGTCCGACCGGCAGCGATCGATTCATCGCCCGACATCAGGAATCGAGCAAACCCCCATAACAGCAATGTTCCCGGCAACAATCCTCCCAACAGAATCGGCGCGTAATACCAGATGGGTTGCAGATGATCGAAAGGCTGCAAGAACCGCATCACGTTGTGTTCCCAAAAGAAGTGCTTCAGGAACATGGGTTCGCGCTGATAGATTGCCACATACCAGGGAAGATTCACCGCTATCACGACCAGCAGGAATTTCGTCAGAACGCGCCAGTTAATACCGATCCTTTGACGGACCAGGATCTGATAGGCGATCAATGGGGGAAAGAGCAGCAATAGCGCAACCGGGCCCTTGGTCAAAACGCCAAAACCGCAGGCGATTGCGGAGAGAAGCCACCACAGATCGGGGCGCGGGATACGGGGCGGGGTGCGGTAAATCGGGACTCTTCGCACCCCGGACCCGCGCCCGCACCCGCGCCCCGCGGATTGCCTCAAACGCCGCCAGCAAACTCAGCGTGACCCAGAAAGTCAGCAGACCATCGATAATCAGGAGCCGGCCCATTCCCAGAAAGCCGGGCGCAACAGTGAGCAAGAGAGCACCCCACAAGGCCGAGCGTTCTCCAAGGCTGCGCCGACCGAGCAGATAGATGAGCAGAATGGAGCCGTGAACTGCGAACGCGGGAATCCATCGCGCAGCTGAATCGGAGACGCCAAAAATTGCGTAGCTGATCTCCACCAACCAGTACAATAGGGGAGGTTTATCCAGATAGGGCTGGCCCTGCAACAGCGGCACAACCCATTCACCGCGCAAGTGCATTTCGCGGGCGATCTCGGCATAACGTCCTTCATCCGGCTCCAACAGGCGAAACGACCGAGTCGGATAAAGCAAAACGCCGGGAAGGATTAGAACCAGCAAGAGCGATGATAGACGAACGCGGGTCGGTTCCGAGGAATGTGTGGGGAAAAGCACTTTCGACCACAAAAACGGTATCCAGGCCAAAAATCCCCGAGGCACAGCAGGCATCGTTGCGGACATTGCGCTCATCCTCCTTGATGACGGCGTAGAGGAAGAGAATCTTCGCAAACCGCCGATGAGGGGTCAATGGGGATTCATAATAGCGTTGATCAATTTGGAAATGACAGATAAGTATTGCAGACTTCCTTCCCGTTCCTCCAAGGACGCCTGCTGTGCTATACTAACCGTGAAATATTTTGTGCCGCGGAGAATCTATGCAAACAACCACTCTTAATCACGCCAGCATCAGCGAAGTGGATATCCTCGCCCGTCTTCTCAGCAATGAGCGAGGTCGCTTACCCTCCGTCTTGGCCCATTATCTGCTGAACCTCGGTTTTGGTGACGAAGATAAAGCCAGGATGCACGAATTGGCCGTGCGCAATCAGCACGACGCCCTCACTCACGATGAGAAGCAAGAACTCTTAGCCTTCGGCAAAGCCGGCACACTGCTCTCGATCCTCAAATCCAAGGCGCGTCGAACACTTCGGACCAAGCCCAAAAGACGTGCCGCTTCTTGAGATGTTCTGCCGGCAAGCATTGAGATTGTTGTTTGACCGGATATAATCCACTAAAAATCCCACCGCATTGAGGTAGATTCAATGGCTCCAGTGGAATTGCTCAGAAAACTTGAGGTACGGCCGTTTCAACCGTTTCGAATTGTGATGAGTGATGGAACATCCCACAACGTAACGCATCCCGAAGCGATCAGTATTGGTCTTCGGACGACGTCGCTGGCTTCCTGGGCATCTGAAACGAGTGAAACCATTTCTTTGGATAACCTGCACATCACGCAACTCCAACCCCTTTCCGCCGCGCCGATTCAGAATGGTCGCGAATCGGATTCTCAGTGACCATGCCTTGTTCGGAATGCCGAACTGTGCATACAATACTACATTCCTAGCTTGGTAACCGGGGGCGACCTGGTATCGACCGGGTAACATGAGGTATACGTTGCGTGTCGTGGTTGATCGGTTGGCCACGTAAATAGCCGATCAAACAATAGTTGCTGAAAAGCAATTCTCTTTGGCTGCGTAAATAACCGCAGCCCTGTTTCGGAGACCTTCGCCGGAGAGGTTTTCGACGCAGTCACCAATTCCGGATCGCTGTAGCTTGAGATTGATCGCAAGATGAATCGCCTCGGTGGCCGCTACGGCTAAACTTTCTGACCGATAGTTCTTCGGCGACCCTGCCTGATGGGGCAAAGAAGAATGAACGGGGCTTAGAACCCATGAATCTTCGGGCTACACACGTAGATGCGGATACTGAAATACCGCGGGACGCGGGTTCGATTCCCGCCGCCTCCATTAAAACGGCACTACGATAAACCGTAAGTGCCATTTTTTATTGTACTTAGGGAAAAGCTAGTTTTCCACAACCTTCCAGAATGACCATTTGGTATCTAAAAAAGTATCTAATCCGACCTTGTTTGTATCTAATGACTGCCCTAGAATGCAGTAACATTAGAGATGAATTCCAGTATCTAAAACAAGGCCGCCAAGATGAAAAACAACCTGTTCAAACTGTCACAAGATACACGGGGAAACTGGCGACGGCAAAATCTTGGCAAGGTCTTCAAAGAAGACTACAAACCACAAACCTTCTATCTCGGCAAGGATTATGCCGAAGCGTGTCTGCGCGTGGCTCAACTGGGAAAAGTCTGGGCAGTAGTGGAAGCCCACTGGAAGTGCGAAGATACCCCGTTCCCCATATGGGACGAGAACACCTTGCCGATTGCTTTCGCTGTGGCGAGCGGCGAAACGCCAATCAAACTCACGCTCCCCCAGCGCGTCAAGGATCAGTGTAAAGAAGCTTCTGACTTGGACATGACCGATACCGCGCTTATCGTGGGAGTATGGTTGCGGAAGCTTCAAGCCATGTTCCCTTTCCTTTCGCTCTGCCTGGCCGACGAAGTTACCCAAACGGAAGCGGAAAAACTTTTGCACCAAGTCGCCACAGGACAAGACGAGCGGGCCAGCAAGTTACAGGCGAAAACAAACGAGACCAAGTTAAACGCTCGCAGGTTACGGGGTGAGAATGCCGAACAAGATGGGCCGACCGTCAAGGATGCTCTGAAAGTGTATCAGGAATATATTCTGACCAAACACAAAGGGAAGGAATTCGGTAGAACCCAAAGCAATCAAATCTCCCACTTAATGGAGAACTCGGAAAACCTGCCACTGGCCAAACTCAACGCCGATAAATTGACGGCATGGATTCACCATTTCCAGAACCGGCCAAACGGCGAACGTGGCAAACTCTCAGAGCGGTACTGTGTCAATCTGGTCAAGACGATCAGAGATTTTGCAAGGTGGCTTGACCGTTCCGATTCGTTCGTCTGGGATATGCCGAGAAAGTTCGTCTTCGAGAAAATCAAGGTGGTCCGCACCAGCGACGAAATCGGACAGAAGACACAGGTAGAACAAGTTAAACGCTATTCCGTGGCAGAAGTCGCCATACTCTGGCAATATGCCTTGCCAGTGGAGCGGGTACTATTGGTTTTTGGTCTGAACTGTGGCTTTGCACAGAAGGAACTGTCAACGCTCACAACCGATGAAATCTTCCTGAATCACACACACCCCAAATACACCAAACTAACCGCCAACTTCGTCAAGCGAGTCCGGCGGAAAACTGGTGTCTATGCCGAATGGCGTCTTTGGGACATCACGGCGAAGGCGATTGAATGGACGAAAAAGAACCGTCCCAAGACCGACCGGAAAACTCTGCTAATCAATAAACAGGGCAAAGCGTTTGACGAACTCACCAAGGGCGGCAGCCCAAACCATCAACTCGCCAACTCGTGGAATCGTCTGTACAAACGGGTGAAAAAAGATTTCCCAACCTTCAAGAAGCTACCTTTCAAGTATCTCCGCAAAACTGGCGCTAGTCTGATTCGATCACGAGCAGGAGCAGAAGTAGCAAGTATGTTTCTGTCACATGGAGCAGCAGCAGACCATGAGGATAAACTTCTGTCAGCCTACACGAACCGACCGTTCGGGAGACTGTTCAAGGGACTGCGGAAACTGGAAAAAGAGCTGGCACCAATCTTCGCAACCGTTCCCGACCCGTTCCCAGAGACAACGCAGGAAACCCGACCCGTAATCAGTCTGCGAACCATCAACCGAATAAGGGAACTGCGGAAACAAAGGTTCAAGATTTCCGGAATTGCGAAGGAATGCAAGGTATCCGTTGATACCGTTCGCAAATATTTGAAAAAAGAAGTGAGTGGCGAGGCACAACCGACATAAAACACGCTATGGCCCGCCGAAACTGATTGCGGGCCATCTCCTGTCGCTTCATCCATTCCTTTAAGGAGCAAGAGGACCGTCTGCTCAATTCGTTTTTCACCATTCGTTTTTTCACCATCTCACGCAAATGATCCGTCGTCCGGACAAGATCGCAACAATTCCTGTCGAGCCACTGGCAGCAAATGGACCGGGTTGAACAATTCCAAGTGTCTATATAGTTTCCGTCTATATCGTCGGGCATCGTCCCATCTAGTCGGGTAGCAGCGTGTATATAGTCAGTATCGTGTATTTCGGTGGCATATAGATGATCTCCGAAGAAATATTGAAAAACTTTTTGCGTCGACAATTGCCTGGACATTTGCGCCTGCATCCACGAAAAAACGCGGGAAAACACGAGAAAAATTGTCCTGGGGATTAACGGCATATTTGACAGCGCATGTGAGGTGAACGACACTGAAAACTTCGAGTTGGAATTTCATTTGGGAATGCTCTAATGGAATCGTCTGAGGAAAAACATTTATCCAACTTGGAGCGAAAATGAGCAACGAGAACACGAACGAACCGACACCCGACCCCATCCAACCTGCACCGAACGACGGAATAAAACCGCTGTCAGATGCCGAGAAAAAGGAACTAGCAAAGGAAGAAAAAACAATTGAAGAATGCTTTGCAAAAGCCGAAAACTCGCTCTTCAATATCCACAAAAAGCGCCTGTACCGCGAGTATGGCACATGGCAGACTTATGTAGAGCAGCGATGGCAGAAAACGAGAGACTGGGCGTACAAACAACTGCGCTACTACGACATGAAGGAAGAAATTGCAACTGTAGACAAGAGTATACAGTTCACGGAAGCAGAGAGCAGAGAGCTTGAAAGACTGCCAGATGTCAACGCTCGAGTGCGGGTCTTGAAACAGACAGAAGCAAAAGCAAAAGCCATCGGCAAACCGAGAACCGCTGTCATGCTCAAGACGGAGATTGAGATTGAGATGTACAAGGAAGTCATCAAGGACAAAACCGAGATTGAAATGACCTACGAAGAGGCCGCAACCCTTTCTGAATGGAAGCAAGAAACCGACCACTGCGATCCTCATCTATTTGACCGCGTGTTGAAAAAGACCGATGAGAAAGGAGGTGTCCTCAAAGAAAATCTGCTGAAACATTGCATGGATGTACGGAAGTGGCCAAAGAAAGATGACCTCATCAAAGTGGCAAGAGGTGCGGAACTGACGGAACTCGTGGCAGCAATGCAAGAAATGCCCCCAGTGTGGCAGAAAAAGAAAGAATTGGAAGAGAAGACAAAAGCCAAACGAGAAGAGTTGAAAAAGCTGGCAGACGAGAAAACCGCACTCACAACCGCGCTCCCCACGACACAGGCACAGCCAGTATCAACAGCACAACAACCACCGCAGGAAGAAGACGATTCGGCGAGCTTCGTGGCGGCAACGGAGCAAATGGAGGCGAATGCGCGGACTTTCATTCAAGCGAAAGCCACCGAACTAAACATCACCCTTGGCTTGGATGTCATCATTCAACTCTTGGAGAGCCTGGGAGTACAGTGGAAGGGGCTGGGTGAATCACATGGCTAATCTTGCTCCGCTGACAAATCAGGTGTGGCATGTAGACGCAATGAAATTATTGCGTGAATTGCCTTCCGATTGCCCGAATCTTGTGCCGATCTTCGATCCTCCGTATGGGGTAGGCTACAACTACTACTTGGACTGTGATCCGGCCTATTGGACTGACGAGGCAGACAGTGCAACGAGTTACGGAGAATGGTTCAGACCGTACTACCGGGAGATTGTTCGCGTAACTCCAATTGGGGGATTGGTGATCTTCTGGCAAGCGATAAAGTACCGAGAGCATTATCAGCGCTGGTACGGCCCCCATTCGCGGTTAGTGTCCATTCGTTTCAGGCGGCACTATTACCCTGATGTTCTGATCTTGCAGCGCAAGACCCGAAGTGGAATGAAGCCGGTCAGACTGCACGACAACTTCATGGTGAATAGGTATCGCAAAATTGATGAACTGTGGTTGCGGTGCGCGAAGACCGTTGCCGAGGTTGAAGAGATAATCAATGCCTACACTTCGCCCGAAAGCATTATTCTCGACTGTTTCGCGGGGATCGGGACAACTGGAGTTGCTGCGAAGTTGACCCGGCGTCGGTTTATCCTTGCAGAAAGGTTCCGCGCACCTTGGGAGGTAGCGAGCAGACGATTGGCGACCGTTAAACTCTGATGATGGTTATTCACCGCTCAACAACTTTGGCAGTTGTTGAGCGGTGAACCTCTAATGCCTGTCGATAAACTTTTGTGCGTCGCGCAGATTAAAAACCCCGGTAGTGGCTTAACAGTGGGTTGATGCCTACTCTTTCGCTTGTTCTAGCGCATCGACCAGCTTTTTGACAATCTCTTCCAGTCTATCGATGCAAGAGTTAAAGGAGGTAACTCTGTCTTCCATGTTGTCTATCGCTTGCTTAAAAACAGAGACATGCTTACCAAATTCAGAAACCGCCTGATTGATATCGGCCATTGTGGAAACTCCTTGTTTTCGGACTGCTCATCTTTTATTCTACCCAATATCCAAAACCCCTCAAGCAAAAAAGAACGGCTTCCCGATCCGGCTGACGACTGCGTTCAGCAAGAAATGGGCGAACCATCAGGCTATGCTTGCTCTGGGATTCGCGTATTGAAACCTGTTTTTGGCCGGCTCGTGGAAAAGGCAAACCACGGATATGATCTTACCATAATGAGAATTAAGAATCTATACATATTTTTGTTCTTCGAGGGATCATGAAAAAAAAGTTTTATCCAAAAAACCGAACGTGCTGAACTACGGTCTATATAGTTGCCTTGCGATTCGTTTTAGCTCCTCGTTGGTTGGCGAGCGAGCGGGATCGAGCGGAATTAGCCGATGTAGGAATTCATGACATTGAGAACAGACGAGCAAACAGTCTTCCGGCTTTTCATGGCCCACCGATCTATAATGCAAATGATGAACGGTATATGCGGGCCGCGTGCATCGCTCACACGTAGAGTTTCGTTCTCTTCGGATCTTGGCACTGAACGCTTTCCAGTGGTCACTTTTCAGATATTGCTGATATTCAGATTTATTCATGCAATATATATGAATTGGTCTAGATTTTTTCAGAAAGAATACTATAATACTAATACAAACAAATGGAGGTTTTATGATTGATGATATGCTCTTGAGCATCGGAAAAGCAGCAAAAATAATTGGCGTGGAGATCCACACCTTGCGAGAATGGGACTCACAACATGTTTTTTGTGCAACCCAGACGAGCGGAACGCATCGTCGGTATCGTCTCGGCGATTGTTTAGATTTCAAGAAACAGTTAGAGGAAATCAGGGAGATCAAGAAAAAATGGATTTTCAATTAGCCAGCGCTTTGACAACATGGACAGGGCAAAACTTGATTGTGAGAGCGGACTATCACGGACGCTATTGGGAGTACGGACCATATTGCGAAAAGAAACGAGTTCTCTCCAAAGGTGAGGTAGCCAATCACTTCCAGGGATTGCATACGATTGGTTTATACCCGCTCTCGATGAACAGTGTGGGTCGTTGGGTGGTTATTGACATTGATGCCAAAGACGAGGCTTTACGCAAAAACTCTGACTTGCCACGGATCAACCACGAGAACGCGACCGAGCTTTATCTTCGTTGTCAAGAACTCGGTTTGACGTGCATTTGGGAGGACTCCAATGGTCAAGGCGCTTACCACTTGTGGATTCTTTTCAACGGGTGGGTATCTGGACAGCACCTAGTCAGTTTCGGGAACTGGTTGGTGCGTGGGATTGCTCCGAGTCCAGAAGTGTTCCCAAAACAAGGATTGATTGATGATAGGAAACGAATCGGCAATTTTGTCAGATTGCCGGGTGTCCATCCGACCAAGAACCATCTGAGTAAAATCTGGGCTGGGGGCCAATGGCGCGGGTTGGAGGCGTTGTTGGAGTTCAAAGGGGCTGATTTCGGACTCGTGCCAAAGGAAGCGTTGAGTTTCGTTCAGAATCCGATATCGACGAAAAACCAAACGCAGGAGCAGATTGCGAAAAAATTAGCGTTTTACAAAATGACCGCGACCCCCAGGCCCGGCGACATCTACAACGCAAAAGCAACATGGGATCAAATCCTTGAGCCTCGCGGGTGGGCGTTTATTTCAGGTGATAAGTGGTGGAGGCCGGGAAAAGATCGCGGAACGATCAGTGCCACCACCAACTATGAAGGATGCGACTGTCTGTTCATATTTTCTGATGCACCAGAGATAGCGCCACTGAAACCACGAGAGGCATATTCCAAGTTCCGCGCCTATGCGGTGCTGGAGCATGGTGGAGATTTTACGGAAGCCGCGAGAGCGGTAGTAAAAGATGGGTTTGTATGGACAAACCCATCAATTGAAGAAGTTGAAAAGCAAATTAGCGGGTGCGGCACACCCAGAGAGATAAACTTATATGAATATAGTAGAACAAGGTGAAGAAAAAAAGACAAGTTTGAAGAAAGAAGCGACAGACCATTTTTATTTTGAAAGAATCGCTCAGCAGTTTTTGGTTGAGAATGCCAACATCATCAATCACAAGAATATGAGGTACGAGTATTGTGCAACTCATTACCGACCATTGCCGGACTGGAGGTTGTGCAATATGCTCCGTCAATGGATGAGTGAAAAACGAATTGCCAAAAACAATAATGTGGTCGGGAACATCGTTCCAGAGATTTACCAAAAATCCGACCTCACTTACCAAGATCCAAAGTTCCATGAAAAAAAGATGCCATTCTATTTGGGCGACTCGCTACCGTTCTCGGCAACTAACAATGTGATTTCCTATGAAAATGGCATCCTTGATATCGAACGGTATTTGCAGGGTGATAACACTCTAATTGACCACGATCCAAGATGGATATCGGCCTTCTGTCTTCCGTATGCGTTTGACCCCGGCTCGGATTGTCCGGTGTGGCTGAATTTTCTTGTGCAGGTCTATGAAGGTGAAGAGGATCAGATCGCGTTATTGCAAGAATACTTGGGCTACTGCTTGACCCCTGATATGTCTCAACACAAAGTGCTTTTCATGGTAGGAGTTCCGAGAAGTGGTAAAGGCACGATACAGCACATTGCCAGCAAACTCGTGGGTGATGCGAATAGCACCGCTTTCAAGCTAACCGCCCTGGCGACCACTTTCGGCTCGTCAATCCTGCTCAACAAACTTCTCGCCACAGTGGGCGAAGTCAACATCCATGACCATGAGAAGCGAACCCAGATATATGACGGGCTAAACACCATCGTCGGGCAAGACGCATTTCAAGCCGAACGAAAGCACAAGGACGCTGCAACAGAGGATTTGACTGTCAGATTCCTGATCGCCTGTAACGAGCTACCAAAGTTCCATGACAACTCAGGAGCGTTATCAGAGCGGTTAATGTTTCTGTCGCATCACATTTCATTCTCTGGACGTGAAGACCGGCAACTTCGAGAGAAATTGCTCTCGGAGATCAGCGGCATCAGCAACTGGGCATTACGAGGTTTGGCGCGTTTGCGGCGACATGGCCGGTTTACCGAACCGAAAGCAATGGCGGACACGATGCGGAACTTTGCGATCCAGTCTGCACCAAAACGAGAGTTTATCAAAGAGTGCTTGATGGTGGAGCGGCGCATCGATCCGAAAAATCTCGGAACCGCTCAAATCGTGGATCAGCCTCTGTTGACACCGAAAGAAAACATCTACCAATTATGGCAAAAATGGGCGAACGAGAATAGCGTTGATCCATGTAACGAGTCATGGTTTGCGAAAAACTTAAAGATTGCATTGCCAAAGTTAGGTGAGAGCAAACCACGAATAAATGATGAAAGGGTTACATGCTTTTCAGGCATCGCTCCACGAACTTGATTGTCTGGTCAGGGCGGTCAGGGTAAAACCATTATGTGTTCCATGTTTTGAATGATAATATATATAAAACATAACAAGTACAATGGTTTTACCCTGACCGCCCTGACCACCTTGATGAACTGATGACATTTTTACGGGTTGGGATCGCGTTCGGCACATAGTCAGGATTACGCTTGTTGTAGAAAAACAATTTGCATCACAAATTACCGACCTTCTGTTGAAGTGCGGAGATGATCGACAACCAAACTTCAATTAACGAAAGGTATGAATCATGACTACTGGCAAACTCTGTCTGCACACTGGCGCTGCAACGGTTTCCCGCGAACTGGTGAACGCATCGGTCACACCACAACGGACGGACACTTGGGTTCCGATCCCGCACGGAATTCTGATCGATAGGGTACAGCGATCCTTGGAACAATCCGGCTTGCGAGTGATCGCAGAATCGCACGGACTGACCAAGGACGGGTATCGCTACTTCGGCTTGATGCAAATGCAACTGGTCAACGACGATACGGATGGGGATTACGGGCTTGTGGTGGGATTGCGAAACTCTCACGACAAAAGTTTCCCGGCTGGTCTTGTGGTGGGTTCATCGGTGTTCGTGTGTGACAACCTGAGTTTCAGCGGAGAGATCAAGCTGGCACGGAAACACACGGTTCACATCGAGCGGAGTTTGCCGCAACTGATCGACCGCGCTGTGGGACAGCTTGCCGATCATCGCCAACTTCAAGCCCAGCGCTTCCTGTCTTACAAGGGTTACGAGATAACCGATACTCAAGCTCACGACCTGATAATCAAGGCTTACGACTCACGCATCTTGCCAGTTACTTCGCTTCCCGAAGTGTTGCGAGAGTGGCGGGAACCAAGTCACCCAGAGTTCAAGGAAGGTAAGACGTTGTGGAGACTGTTCAACGCCTTCACGGAGGTCTACAAGGGCAACATCGGCGAACTGCCACGAAGAACGCAAGCCTTGCATGGGATCTGTGACACGGCATCCGGGTTGATCTTCCAGAAGAAGGAAGCGGAGTTCAACCAGTTCGCCGCCGCGATTTGATCCTCATGAAATGTAGCTGGGGGGGTGAGTGGTTCCACCACTCACCCACTTTACGGGGACAGAGCGCGGCCCCACATGGTCGGATGTGGGGCTTGTTGCCGAATTGTTAATTCCGAAACTATTTCCAAAAAACCGTCCGCCTAGAACTTGGTCGGCTCGGCAGCGGCGGTAATGCCATGTTCTTGTTTGTTTGTTTTAATGCCATGTTCTTGTTTGTTTTGACACCCCGAAACGCGCGGATTAGTTCAGCCTGAAAACACCGGAGATTGTCGGTGTTTTCAGGCTGAACTGGGATTGTGAGGGGAATGTTGGCGAGGGCGGCCAGGACGCTTTGACAATTTTGCAGAGAGATGCAAAACTTGCCATTCCCATTGAAGTTGTTCTTGCTACTCATCTCCCACACGCGATTTTTTGGTTGAGGTTACATTTTAAGGTTTTGCCTTTCGCCATTTGCCTACCACAGAGAATGCTGGTTCGGAAGAGTATTTCCCTGTTTTCACCAAAAGGAGTTCATTTTCTCCAATGAAATCCGGGGATAACCGGAAAATATGTTCACCTTCCATCTGAAACTCAACTGTCCCGTCCTCAAGCGCCCATGCCTTGGCTGACCAATTGGTTTTGTATGGTTGCCCCTTGTGGTATGAAGCTGGAGGAGAGTCCTCTTCGTTGTATTTCCCGCTCTCCGAGAACAGCACGTTTCCACTCGTTGTTATCTCCAGCGTAGTCTTGTCGTAGTCAATCCATCTGAAATGATTCCCACCTTGCACCAATTCCCACTTGCCGATCAATCGTTTATCAAGTGGCATCCGCTTGCTGGGGTCGGACGCTTGGAGTGTCTCAATCCTATCACGGCTTGATGTCGGCACCTTGTCTTTGTCTTCCTTGCCAGACTGCACCATGCTAATCACCAACAGCAGCGGCAAGAGTGCCAATGCACCGCTCACTGAGTAAAAAACCGGCTTAGAGTCATACACTTCATTTAACATTTCCCGTGGGTTCGCAACTTGCCTTATGCCTTGAAATTCACCCACGACCTTCTGGTTGAGGAGGGTAAGGAATGTCCAAATCGCCACGCCAACGCCAGCCAGTGTCCCCAGAACTCCGAATCCATCAGCTTTGTTGTTTTCATCCAAGACGACCAAGATCCAAAACCATGCCCCGACGCTCACAATGCTTCCCAAATAAGCAATCGCGATGAACTTCCGTCGAATGATTTCTACCGCCGCAAATACCCCGAAACCTGCATGGATAAGAGCCATCATGAGCTTGCAGGTACTGCCTGGTTGCAGTTTTTTTGATTGCAAGCTCATCAGATCAAACAAGATCGCCAAGACCGCGATCGTTATCATGGCACCTGCCGCCCAGTTCAAGTAGATTGATCGCCCTTCGGTGCTTAGCTCCAATTGATCGTCGTCGTCATATCTTCGGGAACGGCTTTGGGGACGATCATCATCACGACTCTTTTCTCCGCTGCCGTCGTCGTCAGCTTCTCTGGCGGTAGACCGTGTTTGGGGACGATCATCGTCCCGGCGACGATCCCTTTGGTCGTCGTCTCCCGTCGCGAGGCGTTTGCGCCGCTTAGGCGCTGTTTTTACTTCAGCAAGTTCCTTCCTTGCCTTCATGACAGCCACAATAAAACCGACCACAGCAGTTGCAACCCCGAACAACCCACCGATGAATTCCCACATGACGAGCCTTTGCACTTTGAGATTTGTTCGCTATCTCCGACTCCGAGAACATTCACAACATACAGCTAGTCAATTCGGATGACGATGTAGGCGAGACGATGCCGTTTCCCTTCCAAATGGGCATCTAAATCCGCGAGCGAAAATTCGCCCGTCTCTCCGGCGAACAACACAGGCATCGTCGTCTGACAACCGCCGCAAAGTTTGACATCGTTGGCGTCGTAAGCCGAAAAGGTAACGACCGACCCTCCGATCTCTGCGCCCCGACCACCGTGATAAGTGACCAGCGCCTTCGGCACTCCCCACGACATGCGCCAATCAGAAAAAGTTACGCGCCCTTGCGGTTCGCTTGGAAAGCCTGATTTCGGGAAGACTGCTCGCCAAACCGGCAAACCAATCAAACAATCCCATGTTGGATTCCTCTTGTGAACCGTGTGTCAACGGAGGTTTTCCCCTCGATGGAACAACGGAAAATAGTGTGGTTTTTGACTATTCAAAATTCGACTTTACCATGCGCACTTTTTCAACGGCAAGCGCGTAATGGAAAAATCCATTTTTACTTCGGAATACGCTATTTTTCTCGCAGTTTTGCGGGACATTCGCCGAACCGCGAAGATGACGCAAACTGAGCTTGCCGAACAAATCCACGAGACTCAGAGCCAGGTTTCCAAATTTGAGCGGGGCGAAGTGAGACTCGACATCATTGAACTGCGAACGATTTGCGTTGCGCTTGGAACCACGCTTTCGGCGCTGGTGCAGAAATTTGAAAAACGATTGGCGAAAAAGATGCGCGGCGAGTGACATGAGCAACTCAATCAGGTTTTTAGGTGCAGGGCCGCGCACGAAAAGCTGACAAAGAACCTCGTCGGTTTTCTTATGTGATGGAGATGGTCAGGAGTAAATTACGCGATCCACTGGGTACGAATCTGGTGGATTTCGTCGTCGGTGATTTTGGACCTTGGTGGTTTTATTCTGTTTGCTTGCGGATATGCCCCGGTCAATCGGAGAAAGATATCGAAACACTCACCCTCGCGTTCAGCAGCTTGGGCCAGGGTGTTCGTGGGAAAGAATTGATAACTCCCGATTTGACTTCTGATTAGAGGGTTCGGTTCGCGTGGGGAAAGATGCTTCCCGACGATCCGACGAAGATTGTGCGCTTTCCCTATATATAGCGGCTCTCCCGTCAGGTCGTACAGGACATAACTTCCCGGTTGTGACGGCAGCGCATCAACACAATCAACCAGTGCGTTCATCGGAGTGGGCAGTTTCGGCAAGAGCCGTTTGAGCCGTGCTTGTGTGGTGGGAAAAGGGTTGATTCTCGCCAATCCCCGGCGCGGAGGACGGTCGGGAAGCATTACACCCTCTCGGATCGCAACAAACTCGTGGAATTTCAGTAGAGCCATACAATATATAGCCATTCGCTCGTGAAATCGTTTGCTGCCTCCACTCCGCTTGTTACCTCCACCCACCCATCGTAAGATGGTAGCACGAAACAACTAACAAGAACCGGCCACAGTGGATACGCCGCGTGCTTCCACCGCAAAAATCCGCATCGATAGAAGGATTCCCGCCAATGGCCAAGATGACTCAGCAGCAGTTGGAAACTCACCTGTGGGGCGCTGCGAAGATTTTGCGCGGCAAGACAGCCGGGCAGGACTACAAGACATACATCCTAACACTCATGTTCTTCAAGCGGCTCTCGGATCAGTGGGATTATGAAGCCGAGGAGATCATCTCCCAACAGGAGAAGGAAACCGGCATCAAACTGAACGAGGCACAACGGCCAGAGAATAAACCCAATGTTTATTCCTGGCCAATGTTTCGCGGACAGTCCTGTAAGGACCAGAACGGCGACATTACATTTTAGTTAAATTCGCCGCTTTTGTTTCCAGTGTCCCCTCTCCTGCTTACTGAAGTTCGTTTGCGGTTGTTATCACGGTTCCCTTCAACGTCCCGCCGCCCCAGTCCTTTGACTGCGATGTACCTTCAATTGTCTTTCCGTCCAGGCCAAAGACGATTGTGTAATCCGACGCTGCCAATAAGATTCGGTCGGATACTCTGTAACCCCGAAGGGTTAGACAATCCACTTCCAACAATCCCCGGACGAATTCATATCCCGACTTGCCAGCCAGTTTTGCAAAGGGTAGCGATGGCGGGCATTCCACCAACGTCCAGCGGATTTTCCCCTTTACTCGCGGTCCGCTGACTTCAAGGTCTATGCAAAAAGTCCAGAGGTCACCTTTGTCGCCTCTCCATTGTCCGGATAAGACCAAACTCTCCTGAGTCTCGTGTCGGTTGGGAACCTCGTCCTTCAAAACTGCCGTTACGATTCGTCGGTCATGTTCATTTGTTGAACGCACTTGAACTTCATGGCGTTTCACGCGCCCGATGAGCGCCGCTATTGCTGTAATCACTGCGGCAACAACTCCTAAAATCGCTACGAGTAATTCCGTGCTCATGACCAGCCACTTTCACAAGTAGTGTTCTGCGCTCTTAGCTGGCCCATCCCCAGCACAACCTGTCAAGTGCTTCGACCAATTCAGGACGCAGCACCAAGTCTAATTGACCATTCGGGCCAATGACTGGAGGACCAGCTAGAATTAAGGCAAGGTCTGTGGCTTCACCGACGGGACGACGCATCCGCTCGGCCAGAACCACGCAGAACTTGCCGTAATGCAGATTCACTCCTCGCCAGCCATCGTACTGGAGCGCGTCCGCGATGCGAGTCGCCGTGATGGTGTGTCGGGGAGCCTCGTAGTGCGCTTTAAGCATTGCCAACTGGTGGGTTGGTAACGGAGTCATCGCCAACAAGCCAGCTTGGAACTCATCTGCCGTGGGAGTCATCATACAATCCCCATGATTTAATGCCGTTTTGACCAATCCGATTGAACTTAACACCTCGACGAACTGTCAGCAACAAATAACCGCAAAAGTCCATAGCGCGGAATCAACGAAGGGAAGGCGCGGGGTTCGAATGGTTCCTTGATTTTCGTCGTCCTGGTAGGGCATTTTCACGTCGGGACCGTAGTATTCTTCGGGAATCGCCCCAATTTCGACACATTTCGCGACCCATAACTCATTGTGTCCCTGGTCAGAACCAACCAGAGCGTGGGCGATTTCATGCAGGATTGTGTCTCGGATGCGCCACGTGGTATTAAACTCGCAATAATGCCTCGATAATCCGAGCGTTTTTAAGTGAGACATGCAAAAACCCGAACGCTTGAGCGAGTCATCAAAAGCAAAGACCCAGCCATCCTGGATAAGCCCATGTTGCGCTAACAAGGACAACGCGAGGGTTCTTACCTCGTGTAGTCTTGACGATTCTTCTCTTGTTCCGGGATTTGGTCGTGATGCCCCCCTTTCCTGCTCATCCAAAATGTCGTTGACCAGTTTAATGAGCGCGGGCTGTTTGAGGCGGTGAACGACTTTTGGCTCAACGCCAAGTGCCTTAGCGATTCTTGCATATGCGGACCAAGTCTCGACAAAATGGCTACCGCTTAACTTTGCGAGCAGAGCTATCCGTTCCGCCGATTGTTCAGGAACACCATCAACGTCTTTTTTTCCATCCAAAATATCTTCCACGTAAACATTGATGCCGAACGGTTTGCCGACCGCCTCCAGGTGGTAAGCTCGGCTCGGGCTAACCCCCAGCGCCAGAGCCACTTTTATCCAATCAGCGTGGGTCTTCGGAAAGTCGTATCCGTTCAGTTCCCGTATTTTTTCCGCGTGTTTTGTGACGACGTGAACTTCCTTCTTTTTGGCTTCCGGCTTGAACACGCCGATGAATCTTGGGCCGGGCTCCTCCACAATGCTGGTTGAATCGCACTCCGGGCATCTGTCTTTATCGTGTCTTTGGTAAAATTCGATGTTACAACTTTCGCAATAGAACGAAGCAAGTTTGCGTTCGCCGCAATAAGCGCATAGTTCATCCATATCGGCTCCAAAAGATGCGGGGCGATACTTTAGTTCAGCGACCCCCAAATAAGAGATATGCCCCTCTCCTGCTTACAGGTCGGCGGCATCACAGACCTTACTTTGGTTGGGGCGGGTCTTGAGACGACCCCCGACCCGGCTTATCGTGGTGTCGCGCGGCTTCGTGGAAGCACCATGCTGGACGCCAATCATGTAGACGGCTTGGCAGCCGTCACAGTAGTTGCGAATTTCGTCGTGCGGTTTATTGACCGATACAACGACGCGCTCGGTCGCTGGTGACTCACAGCATAGATTCTCGCAGTAAATGGTCTCGCCTTCGGCATCGACCATTTCACCTTCGTCGTTGGTCTCGAATTCAAGGTCTTTCGACATGACATCTCCCTTTGTTCAAAACAAATGGATAAAACCGGGTGATTCTTGGGCACGGTTTATCCCCGAAACGAATCAAGCTCAATCAGAATCGGGGTGGCGGCGTAAGCAGGAAAAGAGATGTGCCCTTCTCCTGCTCATCTTTGGCCGCTTCGATGCTGGACTAAGGCGGAGATTTCTGACACAATTCCGGTATCCATCACCAATCCTCAAGCCAAGAAGACCGGCCCATGCCTGGATTCTCCATTCGCATTTTCATCCCCCAGGGCACACCGGATGGTCTCCGGATTGTGGACAAATCGAATTGGACGGGGCGAGCCGTCGTTTGCCCAAGGTCTTATTTTCGTGACATGAAGGGGCGACCTGAATTTGGGAAAACCGGCGTCTACATCCTGACTGGCCCTTCGGAGGCCGGGGATTTGCCGACGATTTACGTCGGGGAAGGCGACCCGACCCGACCGCGCTCGAACAACATTTCGGCAACAAAGATTTTTGGACATCGCTGATTCTGTTCACCAGCAAAGACGACAATCTCAACAAGGCCCACGTCCAGTATCTGGAGTCTCGGCTCGTCGAACTCGCTCGTGAGGCAAAACGCTGTTTGCTCGACAACGGCAACGCGCCTCAATTACCATCTTTGTCCGAGCCGGATGCCGCCGACATGGATGGCTACTTGGGCGAACTGCTGCTGATTTGCCCAGTTCTTGGTTTGTCAGTCTTTGAAAAGCCAGAAACCAAACGGGCGGGCAACGAGTTATTGTTCATCCACTCGAAGGGGGTGAACGCTCAAGGTTACGAATCCGCCGATGGGTTCGTGGTAAAGGCTGGTTCCGAAGTAAAAAGGGAGACTGTTCCTTCAATCCCTCGATTTGTTGTAACCCTACGAAGCAGTCTGTCAGAGCGCGGCATCGTGGGTCAGAACGGGGACAACATGAGATTTACTCAGGATTACATTTTTGATTCTCCTTCCACGGCTGCGGCAGTTGTTTTGGGAGCGAACGCGAACGGCCGAATCGAGTGGAAAGATGTGGAGGGACGAACATTGAAGGAAATTCAGAGCACTGAAGTTCAGGAATCAGGATGACTTTTCATAGTGAGGACTCTGAAGATGAAGGAAAACGCTGGTCGGGGAAAAAATTACGCCAGCGATTCTGACACACTGAACCTCACACGCTGCGGAGCGCATCTCCGCGATGTGCCCCTCTCCTGCTTACTTCAGCGGCAGTTGTCTTGGGAGCCAATGCGATTGGCCGAATTGAGCGGAAAGAGTCTGGAGGAATGGTGCATCCTCCAAATTGACTTGGCTGACTTTACACCGGCGGCAGAATGTATCGAGACGCCCATAGTTGGTCTGGTGTCGTTATCGACCGCGTCGATGCCATCCCCCCAGAACGATTGACCCTCCTGCCGGACCCCGCTTTTCAGCCCTCAATTTGATACGAGCTTGTAATCACTGGTCAGGAACGGTAACCATCTGCTCTACGTGATTCCAACGGCCAATTTCTTCGACCAATCGCTCTAGCCACTTTCTAAGGTCAAGAACATTCAAATCGTCGGCAGTCATCAAGTCCGCGAATTGCTTGGCATAACCTGTCTTTTCCTTATCGTAGTTGATTCGTGCCCGCTCATTGTTCGTGGCTTTCAAAAGCACCTTTCCAATTTTAATGTTCGTCTTGGTCTTCACTTCAATTTCTTTTGAGTACCGTGTTTTCAGGTAGCGAGAAAGTAGTTCGGATGAAAGGTAGTTTTCAATTTCCCTGCCCTTCGTCACCCAACAATTCTTTTCACCAATTTCGTCTTTGATGCGCGTTTTTGTTTCGTTCAATTCTGAATCGCCCGATTCCGCATCTCTATCCATAATCACAAAGGCATGTCGATTGACTCGCAACACTTCCACCCAATCGCCACTCGTGCCGTCCGCATGTGAAGTGCGAAAGAATTCGACCTCCATAAAAGGCGATGGCGTAGTGAATTCCTTCAACGAATTGAGGTGCAACCAAATCGAGCCATCTATTGAGATAGATTCGGTCGCTTGGCCCTTCGACCCAGATAATACCATTCGCTTGTAATAAATCACTCGTCTTGTATCCGAGGTCTTGGAGAACGTGTCTTGACTTGGCGGAGGAATCTATCTCCGCAGAGTTGATTTTTCTCCGTCGAATGAGACATGATAGATACTTGTCTCAACCGCCGAATCCAGAAATACATTTGAATGGGTGGTGATAAAGTATGTGTTGCGAGTATCATCGGATATGAATCTCAAGAATTTACGTTGAAGTTCGGGATGAAGATGAACTTCAGGTTCTTCCAAACCGACAAAGTAATCATCGTATATCGCAAGAGCCGCACACAATATCACTAGATGATGAATACCTGTCCCATAAGATTCGAGCGGCAATCGATTATTGTGCATCACGATATATATTTGGTCTTCTTCGACGGGGATTTCTATTCTCGATTGAGATACTCCAAGTAGATTCTGAACAAATCTCTGGATTTTGTCAAAGCGATTCCGTTCTTCTTCTTTACCAAGGAGCGGCTGTTGCATCAGCCGCAACTTGGAAATAACATTGTTGCCATTAAACACTTCGGTCCCATCAGGAGTGCCCGTATTGTCGGATTTGCGGAACTCTCGAAAAACAGGGATAGCAAGAAAGCGTTCAAACACTTTCAAGCTCTTGAGGGCCTTATCGAGAAGACTGGGATTAATCGATTTGTAATAGTGCGCCTTTTCAGTGAATGGCTGCACAGATGCCTGATGGGTTATCTCCCGGGTGACGCGCATTCAATTGAGAAGTGTCCAGAGCTTCAAGCGGATGACGACCGACCAATTCACCTGTCTTGACGTTCCAGTGTATGGTAATCGCGTCTCCCACTATTGACCCCAAATTGCGAAACCCTGAAGGCAGAACATCCGTAGAACAATAGTAGCAGAAGCAATGACTCCGGTTGTATCCCTTTTATGAGCATCGATAATCTCTCTGTATCCCGCAATTGTATACTGCGCATTCTTCAATTGTTTCAATACAGAAATAGCGCAAGACATTTGATTTTCCAGAGTTATTCTTGCCAATAAGCACATTCATTTTCTTGAAATCTTGAAGAACAAATCCATCTTTGTCGAAACTGCGATAGTTCCCGATGCCAAACCCGGTAAGTTTTGGTGAAGGTTGTTGGTCTGACATTTGTCTCTTCTCATTGTGAAAATCTTGCTCATCCCTTCAGCTTATCCGCAATTGCCGAGAACTGTTCCAAAGCTGTCTGCATGTCGTCAGCGATTTCCTGGGCCAAGACATCCGACGCGGGCAGGTCTTCGCTGTCTTCCAGGGTCTTGTCTTTCAGCCAAAACAAATCGAGATTCACTTTATCCCGCTTCATCAACTCGTCGTAGTCGAATGACCGCCAGCGGCCTTCTGGGTTGCTTTCGCTCCATGTCGGTTTTCGCAAGTGCCGTTTCCCTGGTCGATAGCATTCCACGAATTCCTTCAAGTCGTCGTACTTCAACGGGTTCGTTTTGAGCGTGAAGTGCATGTTGGTTCGCAGGTCGTAGACCCAGAGCTTTGAGGTCCACGGCTTTTCTTGGCCGGGCTTCGCATCGAAGAACAAGACGTTTGCTTTGACGCCCTGGGCGTAGAAAATTCCGGTCGGGAGCCTGAGCAGGGAATGTACATCGCACTCCTGTAGCAGCTTCGCCGCACCGTTTCGCCCGCGCCTCCCTCGAACAGCACATTATCCGGAACGACGATGGCGCACCGCCCGTTTATCTTCAGGAGCGTCTTTACGTGCTGAAGGAAGTTCAGTTGTTTGTTCTTGGTTGTTGTCCAGAAATCCTGGCGTTCGTAGCTGGTGTCTTCCTTCTCCAGTTCGCCCATCCTGACCGACGATGGAGATGGATGACTTCTTGCCGAACGGCGGATTGGTGAGAACCAAACTGAATCGTTCATGGGGGTCGCTGGCAAGGCTATCGACCCCTGAACGTATCGGGCATGGTTCCGCGTCGATGCCGTGCAGATACAGATTCATGATGCAAAGGCGAGCCGTGTTCGGGACCAGTTCCCAGCCTTTGACGAATTTCGTTCGGAGGTCTTTCTTTTGCTGTTTGTCGAGTTGGTTGCCGTGTTTTTCCGTGACATAGTGATGGGCCGCGAGCAGGAAGCCGCCCGTTCCTGCTGCCGGGTCGCAACAGGTATCTTCCGGGGTTGGCTGGACACAATCGACAATAGCCCTGATGAGTTGCCGGGGGGTGAAGTATTGGCCTGCGCCCTTCGGGCGATTCTTCCGCTGACCGGGATAATAAGCCCTCGTAGATGTCGCCCTTGACATCGGCCTCCATTGAAGACCAGCGCACTGGTTCGATAAGGTCCACAATGAGCCGTCGTAACGTGGCCGGGTTCTGAATGTCGGGGCGTGCCTTCTTGAAGATTTCGCCGAGCATTCCCGGCTTCCTTCCCAACTCCTCAAGAATGTGGCGATAGTGGATTTCCAGTTGTTCACCTTCTGATTTTAGCAGGCTCTCCCAGCCGAGTGTCACCGGGACGATGGACGGGCGGTTGTAGGGTGGCTGGGTTTGTTCATGGGCCATCTTCAGAAAGAGCAGGAAGGTAATCTGCTCTGTGTAGGCCATATACGAGAGGCCGTGATGCGCAAAACGTGGGCGAAATTCCATGCCTTGCTGACGATTTGTTGACTATCCGTACTCATTGTCATTTCCCGTGGATGGGGTCAATCCAGATACGGTCAATCCAGGTGGGATACAATCGGTCAAAATCTGAGTCCGTAGTTAGCAGTGTGGCACCTGTTGCGCGAGTCGAAGCTGCAATCCATAGGTCATTCTTTCCCATTGGTTGGCCGATTGCTTCCATCGCGGCATCGATGTCGCCATACGCTTGCAATGTGGAATCATCGCTGATATCCAACCAAACCAGTTCATCCAGCAAATCGCGTAATTCTTGCGTTTTCACCGTGCCCCAATTGAATTTTCGAGCCAAAGAGTACATCTCTCCTACCGTAACGATGGAAATCAATGATTTCGTAAAGGCAGTGCTTAATGAATAATTCGAGTCGATGTACTTGCCCAGTTTGTTGCCGCGAATGAGCGCAACCAGGATATTCGTGTCAAGGAGGTAGCCCACCAAGGAGGCCATCAGCTAATCTCCTGAAGTGCTTGTTCAATTTGCTCGTCTGTTTCATCACCGGGCCAGTTCCCAAGGATAGCTTTGACTCCTTTCTTATGCTGCTGCTCGCGGAATATGGTTTTCAGGTCCAGTTTGACTCGCGGGGGTTTTGGTAGTCTTGCAAAGAATTCATCTTCGTCCGTTGCGAGTCGAAATTCATCCGTATCAATTCGCAACAACCTACCCGAAGCACGATAGACCGCCTTTCCATAGACAAGAATCTTCTTGTTGATGAATGGGGCCAATTCTTCAATAGCCCCTTCAACCAACACTCCACGGACTTCTTCCCCCGATTCCAATTGAAGCCCGAAGGTCTGTGTACTCCCCCGAACCATATCGAGCGTTCCAACAAGTCGAAGTCGTTTGGGTGGCGGTGTGCTGTCTGAAAACCGTTTGGCGGTCAGCAGAACCGCAGGAGAAAGGCAAGCACTATTTTCGGCTCGCAGCCGCCTGCCTGAAATCTTGGCTTCTTGAAACGGCCCTTTGAAAACATTCTTGAATCGGAGCAATCGTCGCAACAGCGGCAGGTCAAAGCGTTCACTGTCGGCATTTTGTGCGGCGACATCGGTAAGAACATCACCCAGCAAATCGATGCCGGTGTCATCCCCATCCGGTCGAGTTGGCCAGAGTTCCCCTTGTCGATACAGTTCCTCCGCCGCTTCTCCGAGTTTTGGTGATTCAAAGAACAATTCGGTTTGACCATTTCCGTTGAAATCGACGAAACGAACATCGCTTGCCCTGTCGAGCCACGCGGGCCGTTTCCCTCGTTGAGTGCTCCGGTTTCTTAGCGCCATCGAAACCGCAGAACGGACAACTGCTGGAAACTCCGAAAGGAATAGACCCAAGTCGTGAGCAGGTAACTTCCCGCCGAACTGTTCTTCACTTTCGATATTGATTTGGTGGACAACGGGATTCACGGTTGTCTCCTTGTGGTTGACCGCTCGCCAGACGACATCTTATCGCCCGGAAAAGGATGTTTCGGATAGTCGCTGTGACATGATGCTATTCGTTCTTTCAGTATTGTCACTCATTTCCTCCTATTTGCCAATGGACGTTGGGCGTTTCCTTCGGTTCGGACGTTCCTTCTCTTCTGGCGCTGGCAACGTGTGCGGTCCGGTCCCTTGCGGCACATATCCTTCCCGGCGCATCCAGGCGATGCGGTCACGGATGTCGGTTTCGCTGAACTTCTTTTTCGACTCGTGCCACGCATAGACCTCAGCAGTGATGGCCTCCACGGTTGCTGGCCGGCCATCTAGTAGCAAGTCATTCCAGGAAGCGTAGATGGTAGAGAACAGTTCGGCCCGGTCGGTGTTCATCTTCTCGATATGGCTCAGGAGGTCATCCATCCCCGCCTGTTGAGAACCCAAAATCGAATTGGCTGCCTCAATCCGGTCGGCAATGTTGGGGCCGGGAGTATACGTCGCTTTCTCGTTCTTTTTGCCTTTAGGAACAAACCACCCCTGCTTCTTGGCAAAACCCTCCATCTTGTAAATGGCTTCATCGAGTGGTCCGGCCATGTGACGTTTGAACTCCAGCGCCAAATCGATGCCCAGATGAGCTTGAGTCAGGTGCATGACCTTTGCCAGTTGGGTTCGCCCAAACGTCGGCTTGGAATGAAGCCGCTGGACCACATAAGCCGCAATCGCTCCACGTTTGAAGATAATGCCTTTGGGCTCACGTCGTTTGGTGACAAGCCGAGTGCGTTTCTTCCTCGGTTCGCTGGGAGTGGGTCGGGTTTGCTCGCGTTCAGCGCGGATGCGTTCCAGAAGAACATTGGCCGGTTCATCGTTGGGGTCTTGGGCAACGAGTTTCCCTTCAAAAGCTTGCTTCAGGATGCTTTGTCGAAGCTTTGAGGCACGTAAAAGATTGGCTTCAACGAGTTTCGATTGCGCGCCGATTATGGTAAGAACCCGCTCGACTTCGGAAACAATTTCCTTTTGTTCTGCAAGCGGTGGCAAGGGGAACAACATTTCGGAAAATCTGTCTCCGCCCAGATGGGCGATGTTTACCGTCCAACGAGCAATGGCTTGAAACCGCTTCGCATGGAGATAGGCCCGGAACACACTCAAAGCATAATCCGGAAGTACAGCGTCCGAACAACGAAATCTCACCAACGTGTTCTGGAAACAACAACCCGGAACTTCACCGCGATACATTGCCGGTCGGCCTACGAGTTCGAGGCTTTGACCCTCATTTAAGAGAATATCTCCTTGCTCAAGTTTGTAAGTCTTGTACTCTTCAGGAGTGAAATTCATCTCCTTCACATCACTCAAGTCAAGCCTGTCTTCATAGACGTTTGCTACACGAAGATATGGCCGCATGTTCGGCCCACTGTGATGTTGAGGGGAACGCTGTCGTCCGAGCCTCACTTCTCCTAAATCTTGGATTTTGCCCCAGCACCATCCTTGCGGCAATTGTGGCAATCCATCCGTTTCCGGTTTCACCGGCTCCTGATACTTTTCCTTCCAATTCTTCGGTGGTTCCTTCCCAGCCGCCTGGAATCTGGCGAGTTGCTCTTCTTCCCACTTGCGACGGCGTTCCGCCAAGATGCGTTCCAACAGCTTCGATGCTGGCTCAACATTGGGGTGTGCTGCCCGCCACTCCTCGGTCAACTTTCCGTCCACCGCTGCCTTCAGCACCGCAGCCCGATAGCGCTTTAGATTCGCTTTCGCTCGTCGCAACGCTGCAACCCCGGCATCGAGGTCGGAAAACAGTTCTTCGATTTTCGAGACAATACGGCGTTGCTCGTTGAGTGGTGGAATACATACATTAAATGCCTTCACTTCCGGAAAATAGATAGTGGTATGGGTTGTGCCCTTTCCGAATCGGTCGAGGCTTTCTCGTTCAGCAAGAAACAGGTACATCAGATAGGATGGTAAGATAGCCTCCGAACACACCCAATTGACAAAATCCTGGCTCGTGGCCATGTTTTTCCCCATGACCAACGCATAACCCACTGATGCTGTTCTGGACAAACAAACAGTACCGGTAGGTAGCAAACGCGCCGCCGAGTTTTGCAATCCAAGTTCCGATACAGCTTGTAAAGTCTCCTGAATCATCCGACCGTGATGGATTCGAGCATCTTTGATACCTATCCACGGAATGTCGCCATCCCAATACTCAGGGTGTTCACGGCTAGGAGTATGGCCTGTTTCGAGTCGAGCAATATCGGTCAGTAGAACCCACTCCCAGCCTATTGGTCCTTTCAAATCGGAACGACCAACTGAGAGAACGTGCCGTCCTGGAATGATGGTCGTGGTTGCTGGTCGTCCGCTCATGCCGCCAACCTCTGATTGAGTTCATCCATTAACTGGGGTAAGCGGTCGCCGAACAATTCCTGCGCCCGGCCTGGACCACCAAACTGCTTGAACGGCAACTCGTCGAGGTCATCCGTCTCGATGCTCAGACTGCTGGCGATATGGTCTTTAATGGCATCCAACCAACGGCGTTGCTCTGGCGTGAAATTCGCCCCGGCAGTCGCCTGTTCCGCGAGCCACCCGGCATACCGTTGTTCCACATTGTCAGCAATCGGAATCAGTTGGCTATTGGGTTCCAGTGCATGGCGAACTAGGGCGATAACATCGACCAGCTTCGAGCCACCGTGTCCAATCACTTTCTCCGGCTCCAGAGTCTCAAATGCTTGCCAGAGTCGTTCCGGGTCGAGTTGGTGCGGTGGTCGTTTGATTTCGTTGGCCAAGTCCTTTACCTGCGAATACCGCAAACCAGCGCGATGGGGCTTACTGTACAACACCCGCAATGCTTCAATTTCGTCCTTGTGCTGTTCGATGAACTCACGGAAGCTCTTGATGAGATTCTGCGCTCGCTCCTTCGCCGCTGCGTCGAAACCAGCGCGCAAGAGAACATCCCGCGTTTGCTCATCGATAACCTGTTCCAAAGCGGCCTTGGTTTCCAGAATCGCGTTGCGAAGCTTCGGATTGGTGAACGGCTTCAGGGCTTGCTGCATCCTTTCCTGCTCAACCTTTTCGAGTTGGGTTTCAGTCGGCTCCTGTCCTTCGGGAATCTTGAAAGTTTGGACTGCCTGTTTCGTGACCTCATCGGCGTCAATGCTCTTGAGCAATTGGGTTGAAAGGGCCGATAAATCCAACCCGCCCGATGCCTTGGAAATGGCGGAAAGTTGTTGGCAATCGAGTTCCCGTTCCAGCCTGGATAGCCGGGAGGCCAAAGTCGAAACAAGGTCGGCATCCGCTGCGCCCGCCGCAACCAGCTTCAACACTTTGTCCAGAGGAACATATGGCTTGCGGTCAAGCGGCTTCGTGGCGCACTTGTCTTCCTCGCAAACGCCGACAGCATCGACGATTACGAAATGGGTCTTGCACTTGGCATCCGGGGTCACGAGCTTCAACTTGTCCACGTCGATGACCCGGCAACCGCGCCCCTTCATCTGCTCGAAGTAAGACAGCGAACGGATATTCCGCATAAAGAGCAGACATTCGAGTGGTTTGACATCGGTCCCGGTCGCAATCATGTCCACCGTCACGGCGATACGTGGGAAGTACGAATTGCGAAAATCGGCAAGCAACTCTTCGGGTTTCTTGCCCGTACTCTTGGAGGTAATCTTCTGACAGAAATCGTTCCCCTTGCTGAACTCCTGTCGGACGATGCGAACAATGTCCTCCGCGTGCAAGTCGGTCTTTGCAAAAATCAGCGTCTTCGGCACTTCCGTTCGACCGGGAAAGATTTCTGCCAGCCGGTCCTTGAAGGTCTTTATGACCAGACGAATTTGGTCTTCGGCAACAACGTCCCGGTCGAGTTGCGCCCCGGTATAGCTCAAGTCGTCATCGAGTTGCTTGTACTTCTTACTTTTGGTGCGCCGGTCCCGCATTGGCACGAAGATACCCGGTTGTTTGGTGAGCTTTGCCCCATCTTTGGTAACTTGAGTTTCGATGCGGTAGACATCGTAGCCGACGTTCACGCCATCGGTGACGGCCTGTTCGTGAGTATATTCCTGGACCAGATTGCCGTCAAAGAATCCGATGGTCTGCGCGGTCGGTGTGGCGGTCAAACCGATGAGGAACGCATCGAAGTATTCCAGGGTTTGCCGCCACAAATTATAGATGGAACGGTGACATTCATCGACCACGATGAAATCAAACGTCTCTATCGGAATCTTGGGGTTATAGACCACAGGCAACGGCGCACGCAATACATTCTGTTCTGTCTCGAAGAGGGAGTTTTCCTCGTTCTCGTCAAGAAACTCCGGCTCACCTTTCAGGATGGAGTACAGGCGCTGGATGGTCGTGATGCAGACCTTCGCTGCCGGGTCGATGGTGTTCTTCTTGAGTTGCTGGACGTTGTATTCTTCGGTGAACTTGTAACCGTTGTAAGGGCTAATGAACTGCTGGAATTCGGTGAGGGTTTGTGAGCCGAGATTCTTCCGGTCCACCAGAAAGAGGATTCGTTTTGCCTTCGCAAACCGGACGAGCCGATAGCAGATGGAGACGGCGGTATAGGTTTTCCCACTTCCTGTTGCCATTTGAATCAATGACCGGGGCCGATTGTCGGCAAGGGAGAGTTCAAGTTTACGAATGCTTTCCAGTTGAACGGCCCAAAGGCGCTGGGTGTTGAGTTCCGGCATCAGCTTGAGCAAGGCCCGAACTTGAACATCGAAGTTGACCAATTCCAACAATCCTTCAGGACGATGAAAGGTGAAGACTTCCCGGCTCCGGGCATCGGGTTCAAGTCGATTGGTAAACTGCGTTACACTGCCGGTTGATTCATAGGAGAACGGCAAGGGCAGAACATAATGGGGAAGGTTAGCAGGAAGGCCCTCATTGTACTTGGCAGACTGTGTTTCGACGCCGGTGAGAGTGTGGCCTTCCGGCTTGGCTTCAACGACACCAACAACCTTTCCTTCGACATAAAGCAAGTAATCGGCGTGGCCACTTTTCAGGGGAAATTCGCGCACGGCAACACCGAGACTCTCCCAGATGTTCATCTGAGGGTAATCTTGGACCAACCAACCGCATTGCGCGAGTTGTCGGTCAATTTCCCGGCGGGATAGCTGCTCGGGCGTCATGGAGGAGTTCAGCGGTGTTGGTTGGGCGATTAGAGCAATTTATCCGCATGTCGTGGGCCATTCAAGTGTTTCGTTTCACCAAAAGAATGACGCGAAACATTTAGGTCAATCCAAATCACCGAGAGCGTTATTCAATCCTTTCGGCAGTGACCCGCCTTGAACATCCGCCACTTTGGAGTGCCTCCCGATTGCCGATTGTCGAACACCAATCTCGCTGTCTGGGGAATTTGGTCGCGCCCGTAGATGCGCACGGTCACCTCAAATGGCGGGCAAGCTGTATCGATGATTCTTTCCACATTCACTAAAAGAGTAAACAGAATCGTCGAGTTTTCAGGATGAATTGGAATTGTGGTTTGGAGACTATAGAGCCCTTGAGGATGTCCCCATTGTTTCCAATATGGAAATGGTCTTAGCTCGTGATGCCGCCAGTGACGAGCGTCTGCTTGAATAAGGACGCACGTATCCGCTGCTGTCCCGTTGCCACAGTTCCCAATCTGCGTTTTCAACTCGAATGCGAAACCAGACTCTCTTGGAAAATTAAACTCTTTACAAGTCAATGTTCCTTCAATCCAGAAAGAAGCTGTCCGATGTGGATAGAACATTGTCCGAAGGAGCGCAGTGGGAAGGACGATGAATCGGTCTCCAGTTCGCAGGTGATAAATTTGTTTTCCGCTGGCATTGGAGCGATGAGGTTTGAAACTGCTTTCCGGGATGAAACAAGCAACAAAACCTTCGCCGGGCACGGCGGGGTCGTCGATAGCCGCAATCTCAACCCCGCCAACAGGCGGGTCCGTCAGGTCGCCACGCAATGCGAGGAGTTTACCCTTCAGTTCCAGGGGCTTCTGAATTCGTTTTGGCCCGCAGGCTGCGTCCACGTCAAAACCATCGGGTGTTGTAGTCTTCCGTGCATCCACCCCCCAGATGATTACCCCGCCCTGATTGTTCGCCATGCCCGAGAGAGCTTCTCCCCACATCTCTTTGAGTTTGGTTTCGTTTCCTGGGTGAGCCTTGAAGTCGAGCCAATCGTCCTCAAACGTGGGAGGAGATAGACTCCAAAGGTCAGCGATGAACTTGGCCTTATCCGGAGCATTCCGGATGCTGTCAAAAAAGTCTCTTGCTCGTGAAGGCCTTGAACTCATGATTCTCGTTCTCGATTTCGTGGTGAATAATCAGGGTCCGGAATAGGAATCGACACTCGGACACCACGAAGGTTCACTTCCTGCGTTCCAAATCGGCGGCTCACATCCTCCAACCTACCTATTGGTGCGAACCTGTCGGACGAATCAGATTGTCGCTCTAACAGTCCATTATATATCACGTAAAGACCAAGTGCTCCGCTGTCCACCAAGGGTTCTCAAATGTTGAATTCCAAAATCTTCGAGTTTGCCATCGGACGCATCATGGTTGCGTACAAGAATTGCCGCCCGTTTAACCCAAAAAAGGCCGACCTCAACATAAAGTTGTTTTACAGCAGTAGGGGCAATCAATTCTGCTTCGATGAACCCGCGAAGACTGCCTGTAAGGAGGTCGCAACGAGGTGCAAAGACCGCCTGGACCTATATCCTCTTCTGGGTTTTGAATCGTTTCTTGAGAAAATCGTGGCAGAACTGATGGAAAGCTCTCCTGGTTACTCCGAAGCGAGCGCGAAAATCGGGGAAGAAATCACTAAGTTCTTTGCCGCAATTGACAATCCAGATGAATGGGAGATTTTAACGGCCATCTTCGGCATCGCGCACCAACAGCCGCCCTTCCGAATAGGTCCGTGCGATTTCAGCATCATGACTCAAGAGCAAGTAGTCCTTTATCAAAGAAGAATTGCCAGCGGCAAATACGACCCTCCGAATGGTGCAACGCCGCTCTTGCCACAATTTAACTTGGACCCACTTCTTATTAGTAAATGGGTCGCGACGACGCGAGTAAAAGCCATTGACCAACCGCATGCAATGGCTAAATGTCGATTCAGACTTGAAGAAGCCCTGAACGTGCTGCGCCACGGAGGGTTCAATCGGTGGAAAGGAAATCGTTGTGTCAGAGCCGGTATTGACTACCGACCGGGATATTTTAATGAACACGCAATCTGTGTTTGTGTCAATCGAGCGGGTGGCGGGTGGTCATCTCGTGATGGGGCAAGTGGTTTATTATTGTCAATTTGCCAGTCCGCCCTCGCCTGGGCTCCGCTTCAACAATTGTTGACGAAAAACGCTTCGACCCGAACAGACCTAGAAAAGCTGGTGTTGACCGCGTTGGAATGGGTCGGACAAGCCGCAGCCGCTCCGCTGCCACCAGTGCGATTGGTATGTCTCGTAACGGCCTTGGAAGTTTTGGTCTTGGACGACCATGAAAGTCTTGGGAAGAGGTCGAAATTGTCCGTTCGAGTTTCTCAAATCGTTTCCCGCATCCAAACCAACTTTACACGACACGAAATTTGGGTGAAAGCAGATAACCTGTACCATATTCGAAGCGAGTGCTTGCATGACGGTGAAACTCAAGTCGATGAATCGGATGTCCAACTCGCGCATGACTTCGCGGACACAATCGTCGCCGCATTTCTGAACGAACCGTTGTCCAAGTGCGTGGACCTGAAGGAGGTTCTGGATACGATTGGTGACATCCCACAAGGGCTCAGCTACTCGATTTGAAGCAAACAATCGTCCGAAACGCCTGTTCTATTGGGAGGTACGCGATGGCTTGGAAATCAGGGGATTCAGTTGATTGCTGGGTTTTGAAACGGAAACTCGGCAAGGGTGGAAATGCCGAGGTGTGGGAGGCCAAGCGCAGAGAAGAAACCGTAGCTCTCAAGTTTCTGAAACAGGAATTTGCCCGTCCAGAAAATAAACGATTCCTCCGATTCAAGGACGAGGCAAGGATGCATGAAGAACTAGCCCCAAAATATCCTGGAATCTTGCCGTTCGTCGCCTCGAACATCAACGAGTCCCCAGATTCAAGCAAGCCGATTTGGCTGGCGACCCGCATCGCCAAGCCAATGAAGAACGAGTTGGCAGAAAAGACACTCGTGGAAGTAGTTACCGCCGTCCATGAGATTGCATCTACCCTGGCGGCCTTACACGCGGAGAACATCACGCATCGGGATTTGAAGCCAAATAACCTGTACTCGTATGATGGGCGCTGGGTTATCGGCGACCTCGGTTTATTGGATTTTCCGGATAAAGAGTCCATCACCGGAACGTCGGAGAGAATTGGACCGCAGCACTATATTCCACCAGAAATGGCGCGTGAGACGAGGCTAGTGGAACCTACCAAAGCTGACGTTTATTGTCTCGCAAAAACTCTTTGGGTACTAGCCACAAGGCAGAACATTCCGCCTGGTGGAGAACTTCGAACTGATAATCGTCAGCTTTGCATAAGTGGTTTTGCAGAACATCATCCACGCGTTCGCGAACTCGATTTACTCGTTGAAAATTGCACCCGTCATGACCCAACACAGCGCCCGACGATGAGCGATTTTGCCCGCCAGCTAAATGCTTGGTTGCAACCAACTGAACCGCCTTCCGCGCCTGATATATCCCGCATGGTGGCACGTTTGCAAGCGCTTTCAGAATCTCACCGCAAAGCCAACGAAATCCGGAATCAACAAAGGCAAAATGCCGAAAACCTGCTTCAGCAGATGAAAGACTGGTTGTCACCAATCAGCAAGGCCTTCACGGATGCGGGATTTTTCATAGGTGACCCTGTGTCCAACAACGGCATAGAGTGCTTTCCGCCTCCCATTCTAGCGCAACGCATCGATTCACCGCCGGTACTTTGGGAACGGGTACAGTTGATTCGTGGTGCCAGGCTAGCGATTCCCGGCGTTTCCGAAGTCCACGTTGGTATTGATTGTTTGTTTGGGATTGAATTGCTCCAAGACTCAACAAGTTGTCTTCGTGCTGGATACACGGTTCAAACCTCCAATAATAAGGACTGGGTTGGCTATTGCGAAAAACGACAGGCGACAGGTACGCCAGAAGAAACAAACTCAGCTCTTGAAATTGCAAACCACTTGACGAATAAACTCCCTGAAGCCCTTGAAAAGTTTCTTCAACTTGTGGAAAAGAATAGCGGGTTGTAATTGATTTCCCGAAGGCGTCCCCAGAGCAAACCACAATTCGGGCAAAAATCTGCGTCAACGACTATCGGGTGGTTACATATGCTGCAAGGTATTTTTCGGGACGGGTTTAGGGCACCACAATTTGGGCAAGTGCTTGCGGAACAAGATTATCGGCCCTTTGACTGGTTCTGCTGGTCCATGTCAATGAATTCTTTAATGAGCAGTCGTTCCTCGCGGGTCATCACTCGACCATCCATATCTCGGACAGGAATATAGAATCTTTCATCTCCTGGTATGCGCTTTTGCGGTACTCCGTATCTTGGCTCGTTCGGTGCTTCGTAACTGGATGCGGGCGGTTCGGTTGGCTTCGGGAATAATGCGGAGAGTACGCAGTAGCCGATGCCGATAAACGCTGCCGCCCCCAAAGTACATGCGATAGCGGTTGCAAATACTCTCGTCGCCTCAAGGAAGCCCACCTTTTTCTTGCAATTTGGGTGATTCTTTTCACTCGGCATTGGGGGAGGAACCCGCGCGGGTGTCGAACTCGTCTGTGTTGGCGTCGAATTGTTTCCCGGTTGTCCCTGACCAACTGAAAAGCTTTCGCCACACTTTTTGCATTTTCCGCGTTTCCCGGCGAACTTTGACGGGACTTGTAAATTGCGTTTACAGTACGGGCAGATAATAGACATCATTCCAGAAGCAACAGGATTTGGTGGTTGTAGCTCTGTGCTGGGAACATCGAAGGCTTCGGAATTCTTCCAGTTTGGTATCGCTTGTTCGCACGGGATTTGAAACCTCATTCGACACTTATGGCACTCCGCGAACGTGCCAGCCAAATTAGGACAAACCTCAAAACTGTGCTTGCAACCAGGACAGGTTACGGGCATCGTTTCTGACCACCATTGCGCAACTATTGCCTTCTCTTGAGCGCGCCTTGCTTCCGCTTCGCGTCGGATTGCTTCATCCCACTCCTTAAAATTCATAAGTTTTCTCTCAAAACTATTGAACGATGGCTAGGACGTTTTTTTGAAGCGAGCGGAGTTCTCGAATCAGGGACCATCCGATTCTTGAAAAGCCAGAGTCTCTGGTTCGCGGAGTATTATCAGCAGGGGTTACTTCGGGAGAGACAAGATTTCCTCAGCGGCATTGATCGCATCTGATTCCGTGGGGAAAGTTCCTTGAAATGTCCCGTTGATGTGCAATGTCCACCGAAAACCGGGCAATCCTTCTGGTGTTTCCGACACGCTTGCTGTCCCGTTTGGGGTTCTCGTTTCGAGTCCGTCCACAGTCCTTTTCCAGTTTGGTTCCGCCATAATTGTCTCCATATCGCAATTTGAACTCTTGAGTGAAAAAGGTCATTCCCTGCTCAAGCCGGACAAGTTGGCAATTTGCCTTTCTTTCTCGCCTTCTCAGTGAGTAAATTCACGAACGAAGAACAGGTGACGAGCATGAATTGTGCATCTTCTTTTTCCGGTTTTTCCTCGTCCTTCAGCGCATGACGGATGCCACCAGTATCAGACGTATATTTGTATAGAAGTTTGACCGAATCTCGAATGAAGTCATTCAATTCCAGTTCGCTGGCGGTTTTTTCCAGCGCCGGACCTAGTGTGGCGGTTGGCATCATGGAAATAAACTTGCACAACGATTCGACCGCGGAAATGGACTCTTTGATAGAGTTCGCATAATCAGGAGCAGTCTTATCCGCGAGCAGAGTGAGCGCCGTCTGAATGTGCATCGAAACCGGCTTTAATGCCGTGGTTGGAGGCTCAAGTGCCGTCCGCACCTCTGTTAGCTCTTTTTGGTTAGTGATGGGCGCAAACTTTCCACCAAGAAAGCGATATGCGCTGTTCTCTGCTTCAAGAGCATTATTGAGGCTAACCTCAAGGTCTGTGGCAGTCTCATCGGTAAATCTCATATTCGCGATGAATTCTAAGAACTCGTACATTTGGAACCATTTGGCTTGATCGAAGTACCACCCTTTGATAAGCGCCCAAAACTTACCAATCTCGCTTTGATATCTTTCATCCGGCATCTCGTCATATGGTGACTTGAAAAACTGTGTCCAAATCTGCCATCGAAGCAACTGGTCAAATTCTTGTCTCTGAGGGTGCCTGCCAATTGATTCGCGGTGATAGGTTAGAACATTCCAGAGTTGGTTTTTTAGCTCAGCATCAATGGAGTCCAATTGGAGATTTTTTGGACAAGTCAATCCAATCCGTTCCGAAAATGGTTGATTCGCCATCACTCCTCCTCAAAACAACTTAATCAATCTACTTAAAAGATATTCAAACGAGAACCAAGGTTCGCGCCAAGGTCAGTTGTTTGCTTGACTCGCATAAGCACAATCTGCGACCCGTTATTTTTTTGTGCAGTCTGTAGCGCAACCACGATGACAGTATCTCCATCCCCGGCTTGCTCTGCTCGATTGAACCAAACAAAGCGGAGGGCCTGGTCCTATTGTCCACGTTTCGAGGAAAATCGAGATGAAATGTCCCGGCTCGCCACGGGATTACTGCTCGTAGGCATCCCATGCCGCTTCTTGCATCGCATCCCACCAGTCCAAGACCCCGCCGTATCGCCCGTCCAGGTAGGAATAAACCTTCTCCATCGTCTCCCGAAGGTTGGTGATGCTAATATGCGAAGGGACGTGTTCGTATTTCCTCTTCCGTAAGCTGGTGTCCCGGTCATATCTCATCGTCTGGCCGTCCCTGTCAATTTGGTGGAACTCGTGTACCACAGCTTCAACGGCGCTCACCTGCTCTTTGTCGTCTGGGTAGTTCACCTGAAGAAACCGCTTGACCTTCGTCCAGAGCTTTGTAAGTTCGTGCTTGATAAGGATTTCGTCCAGATTCTCGTCTCGAATGAAGTTCCCGATCTTGACGCCGAGAAGGATCAAGTCTTTCAGCGTGAGTTCCAGGCAGTGCCGGTAGAGGTAGATTGTGGGATAAAGCAGCTTGTCGTTGTGTGGCCCGGTCGTCGCTCCTTCGTGCGAGTCCAGCACCATGTCCGCAGCTAGTTTGAAGGCTTCTGCGTGGCCCGGATAGAACGGAGTCAGAAGTGTTGAGCGGACGTGAAAAAACTTCCCCGTCTTCGTCGCCTTGAACGCCTTCATCCCCTTTTTCGGTGTCGTGGTTGTCATCAAGTTTCTTCCAATAGCCCATCCAGAAGTTCGTCTTCTTTCGGGGCAGTGACGAATAGGACCGGGTGGAAATACATGGCCTATACCCTTCTCATGTGTCCAGCGAGTCCCATTCTTCTCCTAAAACCCATCGCAGAGCCGACAACTTCCCGTTCAACATGCCCCACTCGAAATCGTCCCAGGGGCCGACATTCTCGATACCGCATTTTTCTTCTACCTTCTTCGCCGAACTCAGCGCCCCTTCCCAAATCTCGGTCTTGATGCTATTCGGTCCCGTCTCGTTACCGATCTTAATTTTCCCGGTCTCGACCTGTTCTTCCCTGACCTTGTGGCGGTTGTACCAAACCTTGTCGATCAATATGCCGATCTCTTCAACGATCTCGTCCGTGGACCGGGGCTGCTCGGCGTACTCTTCGTACTCCAAGTCATCGACTACGCTGCTGTCAACCGTCATAATGGCGTCTTTCAGCGTGGTGAAATACCGGACCTTCCGCTTTGTGAAGATGCCGACGAAGTCAGGGTGGGGCTGCCGGTGGTCGCCTTCCGACTGGCTGAAGTCGTTCTTGTTATGGGTTACGAAGCCGAACTGCTGGCCGGTTGTCGCTTTGCCCTTGACGACATCGGCGAAGGCTTCGATAAGGATGGCATCGGCAGTGCTGTTCTTCTTCCCAAAGGGCGCTTGCTTCTTCAGTCCCCGTTCGAGCGCCCGCAGTTTAGCGGCATCGGTAACAGTGATGGTTTCGGCTCTCTGAAGAATCTGTTCCACGAAGGTCGTAATGCCGGTCAGGTCGCCGAGCCGGGGTAGTCGCTGGTCAATGAAGTTCAACTGCTCCAGCGCCCTTGCCTTACCGTTGCCCTGCCCATGCTGGTCCAGAAGGTCTTTCGCCCGCTTCAAGGCACTGGACAGACTGGCCCGGTTCGTGTTGACGATGTTTCCTTTGTTTCGCTCGAATTCGTCCCGGACCAGAGGCGGGAGCATGACCGCTACTTTTTCCTCTTTCATCAGGGCATCCAGCGCCGACAGGAAGGTGTGCTGGTGGTGGTCCTTCGCCAAGTCGATCCAGACGCAGGTATCAATAAGCAGTTTCAGCATGGATTTCGCACCTTCCCGGAATTGCCTCAACATTCTTGACACATGGATCAGATACTAGGTTCGACTGATGCCCAATTCAGGTTTGGCAAATCCTTGACAGATAACGGCAGGGATGAGCAGCAAATATCTGTAATCAGAGCAGAAGGGGAAAAAGCAGAATCTCGCACATGGTGTATCTAAAGGTGTATCTAATGATGAGCAGTCTTGGAAGTGTCAAGCGGTCGCCAGAATGCCGTAAGTGCTTTCTGGAAAATACTTACGACACGAATAAGAGAGAGAGGGCTGCTTCCCGCCGCCTCCACTTTCAAGGACTTGCGGTTTTCCGCAAGTCCTTTTTTTTGCCCGTTTACGACAGTTAGCGCAAGTCAGATAATCTTGAACTAACTCGATCCACTCTGTAACGCTTCGCCGTTATACTACCAGATAGTCTCAATGTTCCACCGCACTCTCCCTTTCCTACCGGAGGTTATTATGTCGCAGGTTTCTCGCCGCGAGCTTTTCAAAGATGTTGGCCGGGGCATGTTTGCTGCCGCCCTTGGCCCCGTCGTTGCAGCCGATCTTGGCTTCGCGTTCAACGCCGATAACGACCTCAAGCATCTTACCTTTGGCGATCTCGATCCGCTCGTCGGGTTCATTCAGGAAACGCCCCCGGATAAACTTCTTGCCAAGGTCGTGGAGAAACTCAAGGCCGGCATCGACCTGAAACAACTCGTCGCCGCTGCCGCCCTGGTCAATTCCCGCGCCTTTGGCGGACATGACTATATCGGCTTCCATACACTGATGGCCCTGGCCCCGGCCTACTGGATGTCGATGCAGGAAACCAATCCCGAACGCCGGCCGTTGGCGGTCATGAAAGTACTGATGCGCGAATAGCAGTCAGCTTTATGCCCGAGGCGGTGCGAAAGCTGAGGTTCTCTTTCCGGTCAAGCCCGGCAAGCTGGCCGATGACAAGCCGCGCGGCGAACAACTCCGCGCGGCCATTCGCAAGGGGGATATGGCAGGCTCGGAGGCTACCTTTGCTGCCATCTGCGACGGCAGCAAACCCGATGATATCCTCGATGCCCTGATGGTTGCCGTGGATGACTCGACCGAGGTGCACCGGGTCGTGCTCGTCTCCCGAGCATGGGGACTGGTTGATTTCGTCGGTGCGGAGCGAGCGCACACCATGCTCCGGCAGTCCGTCCGCTTTTGCGTCAACGCGCGCGGCACCGCTTCCCGGCACGACAAGATCCAGGCTCAATTGCCCAAGGTTATCGATCAGTTCGGGCTTCTGGGCAAGAAGCCGGGAACCAGGACCGTGGATGATGCATGGGTCACCCGATTCGCGGACACTATTTTCCGCTCAACTCCCGAACAGGCGGTCGAGGCGACGGCGGCGGCCCTCGGCGAAGGGATCACGGCCGAGGCTGTGAGCCAGGCGATCGGACTTGCCGCGAACCATCTCATCACGCGGGAAGATGGCCGAATCAAGACTGAAGGCGGTTACAAGCCCGTCGGCAGCATCCACGGCGACTCCATCGGTGTCCACGCCTGCGACTCGTTCCATGCCTGGCGGCATTTGGCCAAGTCCGGCGGTCGACGCACGCAAGTCAGCAGCTTGATTCTGGCAGCGTATCAGGTTGCTCGGGATCGTGTCGTGCGGATCGCGGAGCCAGGACGCTGGGAGGATGCCGGCTCCGACATAACCAAGCTCGAACCCTATCCCCGCGCGGAGCATCTGGAGAAGGTAAGGGGAGTTGCTGGAGAAGCGCTGCTCAAGGAAGTCGATGGAGCCATCCGCGAAAAGAACCAGGCCCGCGCTGCGGCACTGACGCACCGGATCATTGCCGAAAAGCCCGAGATCATCAAAGAATTGATCGCTCTCTTCCCGCGCCTACGCCACGAGCGAAGACGGCGCACTGCACGCCGAGAAATTCTTTATCACTGCAACTGACGAATTCAACGCCGCACGTCCTGCACACTGTTCGGGTCAACTCGTGGGACTCGCACGGGTCACGGCCAGCGAATACGGTTTGACTGCTCCGGGTTACAAGGAAGCCTGCGAGTTGATGAAGGGGTAGGAGATAACTTCGGGTCGTCCCAAACGACCTAATTCTTACTCATACTCTTACTCATACTCCTCTTCAAATGATGATGCCCATTCGCAACATCAGTGTTGAAGAAGAGTAAGAGTATGAGTATGAGTAAGAATCGATTTTGCCGGTACTGGACTATACTATTCCTCATGTCGTTTCTTCCCTATGCCCGTCTACTTCGGCTGCCCAATGTTTTCACGGCATTCGCTGACATCGGCATGACCCTTTGCGCTGTCATCGGCTACAAGTCCGTCGAGATCGATGCCGCCTGGCTATTCCGAGCCGGCTTGCTGCTTGTCGCATCTGGCTGCTTGTATTGCGGCGGGATGGTCTGGAACGACTATTTCGACCTTGAAGAAGACCGTCGCGATCGTCCCTTTCGGCCCCTGGCTTCGGGAAAGATTTCGCTGTCGTCGGCTCGACTCATGGGCATTTTCCTGATGCTCATTGGGTGGAGTTGTGCTTCCATCGACCCGCGCGAGGAGAGTTTCATCTCAATCGCCGGTGTGATTATTGGGGGCGCTTTGGTTCTGGCGATACTCCTCTATGATGCCCGAATCAGCGCACTTCTTTTGGCCCGGTCGGTATGGCAAGCTGCCGATTTCTGAACGTATTGCTTGGGCTAACGATCATCGATTTCCCCGTGATGTCCTGGGGAGTTCGGCTCCATCTGGCGACGGTCATCGGCATCTATATCATCGGTGTGACCTGGTTCGCACGAACCGAGGAAAAGCGAAGCGATCCAAAAGTATTGCGTCTCGCAAGCGTTGTGATGCTTCTGGCGCTCGTTATCGCCCTGGCCGTGCCGCTACGGGTTACACCGGGAACTGCCTCAGTACTCTTCCCATTCCTTTTGGTAACTTTCGGATTTTTCATCGGTTTCCCTGCGGTAGTGGCCATCAATAAACCGACTCCGGAACACGTCCAAAAAGCAGTGAAGAGATGTATACTTGGACTGGTTGCGCTGGATGCAATTCTGGCGACGGCCTTTGTCGGAACGGGCGGATTGTTGTTGCTTTTGCTGTTGCCCCCGGCTCTGGTTATCGGAAAATGGGTTTATTCGACGTAATCGATTGGGCTTCAAAGATTGTCCCAGATGGTAGCTAAACTGCAAAATGATGAACGCTAGGCCCTGTTAACCCGACGCGCAAGCGAGGAAAAAACTCGTACCTCGCTTGCGCGTCGGGTTAACAAGACCGGGGCGAACATACTTCAGGAACAGTCTCTCAAAATCAGCTCGCGGAGCCCTGGCTTTTTGATATTCGCTTCACGACAAAGGATCTCCAAGATGATGACCTTGCGACTAATGCTCCCGCTGATGGCTGTGGGAATGCTCCTGTGGATGGCTGCGCCCGTTTCAGCGAGTCCTGAGATGACGGAACAGGCCAAGAAGTTCATTACCGAACACGAAAAGAAAGTCAGGCCGCTCGACATTGCTGCCGGCATTGCCTGGTGGGATGCCAATATCTCGGGCAAGGACGAGGATTTCGCCAAGAAAGAAAAGGCTCAAAATCGCATCGATGAAGCTTTATCCAACAAGTCGGTCTTCGCTGAACTCAAGAAGATCAAGGAAGCTCGCGACAAGGGCGAAATCGACGACAAGATCGCCGCGCGCGGCATTGATGTGCTTTATTTGCTCTACCTCGAAAAGCAGGTCGATCCCGAACTGCTCAAGAAGATCACCAAGAAATCCAACGATGTCGAGCAAAAGTTCAACACCTATCGCGCCAATGTGAATGGCAAGGAATTGACCGATAGCGAGGTTCGCAAAGTTCTGCACGAACTCGGCCACTCGGTCTATAGCAGTAAAAACATCCCCAAGACTCTACCCTACATTTTGCGCATGGAGTCCCACATTCTCACAACTGAGGGCGTGGCCATGCAGTTCGAGCGCTTTTCGAAATCAGCTGCCTGGCTCGAAAAGATGGGCGTGAAAGTTGAGAACCCTAAGGCGTTTGATGAAACTGCCTCCAAAGTCTTGCGGAATCAACTGTTGATCTTCTCGCGCTGGTGCCAGGTGATGCTGCGATTCGAGAAAGCGATGTATGAGAATCCGCAACAGGATCTCAATAAACTGTGGTGGGATCTCGTGGAAAAATATCAGATGGTAAAGCGTCCAAAAGACCGCAATGCGCCCGACTATGGCAGCAAAATTCACATCGTAAGTGCTCCGGTGTATTATCACAACTACATGATGGGCCAACTCTTTGCTTCGCAGGTGCATCACGCCGTCGCCAAAGAAGTCTACGATGGTGCAGCGCCGAACACGGTGATCTATATCGATAACAAGAAAGTCGGTGATTTCATGAAGAAGCGACGTCTTTGAGCCGGGCCGTACGCTCGACTGGCGTGGTTTGACGAAATTCGCCACGGGAAGCGACTTGTCGCCGAAGGCATTTGCAGAAGACTTCAAGGCGAAATAAGCGATAACCGAACTTCATTTCCAACGAGGAACCTTTATGCGTAATGCGATTTGCTGGATGACATTATCCACTGTTCTCTGCGCTCTTCCCCTTGGTGCCCGCGCAGAAGACGACGCAGCCAAGATCATCGATAAGGCGATCGAGGCGAAGGGCGGGGAGGAGAAACTGGCCAAATTCAAGGCCGAAGAATGGAAGGTTGATGCCACGATCAACTTCATGGGCGGGAAAGTCCCGTATACAGCGACTTATTATTTCCAGCCGCCGACCTACTTGCGCTTTGACATGGCGATGGAATTCGGCGGCAAGAAGACGACTATCAGTGCCGGGACCGATGGTAAACAAGCATGGCATAAAGCAGGCGACCGGGTCGAGGTGATGCCCATGAAAAAAGCGGAAGAATTTGAGCGAATGGTTTATGGAATGGCCCTCACTTCGCTCCTTCCCTTGAAGGACAAAGAATTTACACTCTCGGTTGTCGAGGGCATCAAGGTCGACGATAAGCCGACGGTCGGGGTGAAGGTGTCTAAAAAAGGAAAACGAGATGTGACTTTATACTTCGACAAGGATTCCCATTTGCTGGTCAAGACCCAGACGATCGTATGGAATGAATTCACGGACAACGATGTCAAGCAGGAAATCTTCTTGAAAAGCTGGAAAGAGAAGAATGGCCGGAAGATTTTCGAGAAACGGGTGATCAAACGAGATGGCAAGGATTTCCTCGAGGAAGACATGAAGGAGCAGAAATCATTGGAGAAACTCGATCCGAAGTTGTTCCCAAAACCATAACCCAGCCTTTCGGTTTCCAGAACGAAAGCGGAATCGCTACATGTCCAAATCCCTGTGGTTTGGACATGTCATGATGATTTGCCAGGATCATTCATTCGCTTACTTATTTTAATGGCACGAATTGATCCCATATTGGTTGAAACCAATCTGGCATTTCATCGGACTTTAACTCGATACTCGTTCCTTCCTTGGCCTCCGCAAAAAACCAGGATGTTGCTTCACTTGTATCGAAAAAGTACGCCCGATTGGTGTGGCGAATTGCTTCATGAAGAAGGCTCAACGAGCGATAATCCGGATTGATGTAGACACCAAACCATTCCGGCGGTCGGTGCAGTCCACTTTTTACAGTTGTTTTTCCGGAGCCGTTTGGTCCCGCAAACATTCGGAGTCTGGGAACATTGCTGCTCACGACATTGCTCGTTTGAAGCGAGTCTCCACCTTCCGTCGGGGCGGGAGTTTCTTGAGTACGGTTTTGCCATCCGATCCGATTCGGACAAGCTCCCCATTTTCCACGAGAACGATCGATCGGCCCGAGCGGATAGCCCGTCGGGTAGCCGCGTTGAGCGCCTGCACTGCCAATTCAGGCACATTGTCATCTTCCGACTCAAGTTCGACAGGAACCATGTGAATCCTCGGGTTGGTTCTATGAATTATACCAAATGACTCTTGTTCGTGGATAGGGTCGGTTTCAAGTTTCAATCGGGAATCGTCACACCAGATCAATACTAGACGATAGGATTCCGGTAGCCGCATCGTCAAGGTGACAATAGGCGAACAATTCGATTCTTGGTTCCTTTGAAACGCAGGATTTTCCTGGAGGGATTGCCATGGGCATATTCGACAACCCGACGGTGCATACTGCTCCCATTCCTGAACAGTTTATGTCCGGCCAAAGTCGAACTTCAACAGAATCCGCACAACAAACAGGATCGCTCGATTCGCCGAAAATGCTGTTTAGATGCGAAGCGCAGAAGAAATCGGTTCCCTGAAATCGAACCAAGTTGGCCAATAAAAGAAGTTCGGATCACATCTCACAGATGCGGCCAGATCAGGCCGGCAAACGTACAGACCGATCCAATAATCGTCGCAAACAGGCCGATCATTATTGAGAACACTGCCAGGCCCTCGCCATGAAGCTTGCCGTTTGATTGTTCCGTGACTGCGATTGAACGACCACCCAACACTGCGCCGACCAGGCCCAGAAAAATGGGCAATACAAAAGTTCCGCCGTAACCGACCACGGCCCAGGCTCCTGTCAGCCTTTGCTCCACTGGGAAACGCAAGGCTCCCCAGGGACTGTAAACTCCAAACACCGCCAAAGCCAGAGCGATTATCGCGAAAACGATGCCGGCGACCGCTGTCAGGCAAATCCGAGAATCGGCAGTGAATCGATGCAATGGTGTAGCAGAGTGTTGGGTATTCATGATGGATTCAATTCAGGAAACCGCACGGTAAGGGTTGAGTCGATGGCCCAGAGTATTACATTAGCCATCTGCCTTTTTCAAGGAAAGTACCGATGAATGATGCACCGCTCTTGGGCTGTCCGCATTGCGGCAAGCCGCTCTCATTTGCCGCGGAGTTGGCGGGCAGGACGGTGGCGTGCCCACATTGTCGAGGCCCGTTTCAAATGCCCCCTGCGCCGCCGGCACCACGTTCCGCCCCGCCGGCCCCGGGCAAACGGGTGCCATCGCAAGATTTCGGTTTTGTCGATGATGGAGTGCAAACCAGTGCCGGCTCCGCCAAACCTCCAGAGTTTCATCCGGATCGAGAACCGCCGTACTATCAATTCCTGGAACATCTCACGATCGCCTTCGTGTATGTATCGATCGTTGGAGTCATCTTTGGAACCTTGAGTTTTATGATTCTGGTGGTACCGGATTTGTTTCGGACAGATCAGACCAGGGGAGGTGTGATTGCGATCGTTTTGGGGATTTTCCTGGCGGCACTGGGAGTGCTGATCCCTCTGATGTTGCGCGGAGCCATTTTGACTTTGGTTGATGGTGCTCGCAATCTGCGTGCGCTTCGATCCCAGAGTGGCAGCCCCCCCAAGGAGGCTGCCCAAACCGGAAATTCCCCCGGTTGATTGGCGATTCGCAGGCATTTTCAATCGGGCGGGCAGAACTGGTCCATTTAGCGACGGCGGAAGTATCGAGCCCGAACCAATCGCGTATGTCTCCAGAACCGATAGGGGTGCCGAATGATGACTGCGGCGTCAGCGGAGCCGGTTCCGGCGGTGCATGCTACTACGGCAGCACCTACGGCTGCAAGTTTGATGATGAATGAACGTTTGGTCATGATATCTCCAAGGTTTGAGTTTCATTGCGGAAAGTTTTGCACGATCAACAGACAGATTTCGCGGACAATCCGGGGCTTTTCTATTACTCGTGGTCGTGGTGAATCTCGACTTCTTTGCCGTCGGCAGACACGAACACCAGGGTTTCTTTCGCTTCTTTGCGGAAGTCCCCCACGAACAGATACCCGGTGATCCCTTCACCCTCCGAGACGCTATGCGCGATCGCCGGTTTGAACATCGGGAACTTTTTCGCCAGGGCCTCGCTTACCACTCTCGGGACCGCCTTCATATCCACTTCGCGCTTGACGTCGATCAATTTCCCTTCCGCAGTCAGGGTCACCGTGACGTCGTGGCCTTTGCCGCCTTTGCCATCCAACTCGTAGGTAAGGTCGGCCTTGGCCAGATCGAGGATGTCGGTGCCCGAATAGACTTCGTGGACTCGCTCTGCGTCGAACTTGGGAAACTTCGATGTCACCGTTTTCATGACGATTCTGGGGACATCCTTGACATCGATCTTCCGATCGACGCCTCGGACCTTGCCGTCAATCGTCATCTCGACGCTCACTTCGCGGCCCTTATCGTCCTTGCCTTCGAGTTCAAAACTCTCTCGAGTTCGATGGGCCATGGTCCATTTCACGCCTTTGATGACTCGATCCGCAGCTCCCTTGATCGCTGCGGGCACTTTGGAGATTTCGACTTCTCTCGCCTGACTGGGCGATGGTTCGGTAAAAACCAGCCCAGCGCTTGCCAGTCCACCGGCCGCGAGTGTCCGCAAGACATCCCGGCGGTGAATCGATTGGTCTGCCATTCGCTCGTCTCCTTGGTCTGTGGTTGCAGGTTGAGATTTTCCGATGAACGCTCATCAGAAGTATGTTCGGAGAGCCGATCGCTCGAATTTCTTTCCGGCTCTCAGATATACATTGCATAGACGTAACACGACTTGCGTCTTGCGCTTTCCAACTTTCTCGAAATCAGCTATGTAGAGGATGCTGGTTGATATGTTAATGTTCCAACTGGCGGGTTTTCAAGACAAACTCCGCTGTTTTCAACCAAATCAGAGCTTCCTCGTTCGCCGATAGAATACGTGATGGCACTACAGAGATCCCATTTCCGCGAGCTTACCGACGATGTGACCGCATTTCGCAATTACATGGCGCGGAACGGGGCATGGCCGACAATAGCGTTGTCTCCTATGGTCGAGACCTCGACCGCTTCACCGGCTGGGTTGTCGGCGGCGGGATGACCGAGTATTACAAGCCGACACTCGGCGAACTCAGCCGTTACCTCGAATTTCTCCACCAGGAGCAACTGGCTCCCGCGAGCATTGCCCGTCATCTCGTCTCGCTGAAGATGTTTTACCGGTTCCTCAAACTCGAAGAACGGGCCGATCCGGCTTCAGTCGAATTGCTGTCATCTCCTTCACTCTGGGAGCGGATTCCGCAGATTCTCTCGCCCTCGGCCGTCGAGCAGTTGCTCAGCGCACCGCAGGCGGGGGATCGCTTCTTTCTTCGAGATCGAGCCATGCTCGAAACCTTGTATGCAACGGGCTGCCGGGCTTCCGAAGTGGTAGGACTCAAAATGACCGATCTCTATCTCGACTCGGCCTTTTGCAAATGTTTCGGGAAGGGGAGCAAACAGCGAATCGTTCCTCTCGGCCGGGTTGCAGTCGATGCCTTGAGAGCCTACCTGGGAGAGGGCAGGCCCAATGTCCAGCGCGATCCTCAAGCAGTTTGGGTGTTCATAAGCAGGGGAGGAAGACAGCTCACGCGCGAAATGTTTTGGGCGATTGTGAAGAAATATGTGAAGCGGGCCGGATTGCCGAGCAAGGTGAGTCCGCACACTCTGCGTCACAGTTTCGCAACCCACTTGCTAGGGGGTGGAGCGGATTTGCGAACCGTGCAGGAGTTGCTCGGACATTCCAGCATTGGCACCACGCAGATTTACACTCATGTGGATCGAGATCGACTCAAATTGATCCACAAGAAGTTTCATCCTCGCGCCGAATAACCACCAGCAACGATTACCGATCCTTGCCGCCAAAGTCTTCCAGAGGAACCGCCCCGAGGGTTTCGATGCCCGTGTTGCGGATGGTCCAGTCATTGCCGTTGAGCGACTTTTCCTTTGGACGGGGTTTTGCTCTTCTTGATGAATTCAACAATCTGGTTCTCCACCCCAAGCTGCTTTTTGGCGCTCAAGAGATCAATGCCCGTCAAGGTCTCGGATTTCTCCACAGGCATTATGTATTTTCGGATGGAAGCATCCTCCTTTTTGCCCTGCAGACCCCATCTCGTGAACCAATAATTGGCTGACTGAACAGCGGTTTTTGGATTGTCGATGAACAGAACACTTACCTTGTTCTTGATCCCTTCAGGAATGTCCTTTTCCTTGATCCTGGACAACGCCGCGTAAGGAAGACTGAAGC
>CAWAMR010000017.1:0-97736 GCA_963783095.1 uncultured Planctomycetota bacterium
TGCCGATGCACTTGTTGTATCTACGGGGAAAGAGCAGGATCCTCACTTCAATGAGGCAGCGAAAAGTGGGCTTTGTGCAGCGATTCTCTATGTCGTCGTCTACGCCCAAAACCAGAAAGAAATCTAAACACAAGTGGCGTCGATTCTTCTCGATCCGATGGGTTTTCTCGGCATGATTACGTCATGGCAGATGCTGATGGAGAAATAGCGAAGAAGTATGGAGATACTATCGCTCACCCTCTCATGAAGAAGTACGGCAATTATCTTTCCTGGTGGCGGGAGGGGGAGTTCGGTTCTGATGAGTACGATAGGTAGAAATTTGATCACCTGGATGAATTCGCCTCTAATTGCCGAAAGCCTCGCGACGAGCAGCTGGGATCCCCATGACTTGGTTCGCGGCCCTAAATACATGACAGTCTATTTGTGTATTCCGCCGCAGTATCTGCACACTCACGGGCGGTTACTCCGTTGCTGGATGACAACAATCATCAATGCAATAATCTCAAACGGCCCGCAAGAAAAGCGGACAGTGACCATGTTTCTCGATGAAATTGGAAACTGCGGTCCCATGCAATCGCTTTACAATGCTATTACCATCGGCAGAGGGTACGTTTGCGCAGATAATCCTCATCTTACAGGCTTGACGCGATCACGAATCCTATTCCCTGATGAAGGTCAACATATGTCCGTGGACGCTTCGATAGCCCGTCGAATGTTTTTGGCATTCGAGTGTGAAGACGGCGACGGAAAATTTCCGAAGTGACCGGAGTCACAACCGTTCACCTCACCAGCGGAACTAACGAAGGGAGCAATGAAACTTATGGATACAAACGAGAATCAAGCTCCTCGAGTACGAATTATGGCACAAGCACTACCACGTCTGCGACAGCTAGAAAATTAATCCTGCCATCGGAGATTCTGCAACTTCCCGAGACGACGTGTCTGATTTTTGCGAAAAACTTCCGCTATTCCGCGGGGAGTTATCTCCTTGGTGGCTCTCGACCCCTGAACTGTCAGACGTGCTGCCTGATGTTAACCAGCCCCTCGAAGACTGAGCACCCACACGGGAAGTAAGCCAGTGTCTACTCGGGGAATCAACTCTTCGCCCACTGGGCGGCGAGTGCATTAGTTCCCAAATGGTGCGAATGATTCTCCGGGCTTCACGCATAAGTTCCAATCGCATTACCTCATTACGAGGATTAAAAAATGTCCGCGCCGCTTGAGGTAGCGGTATTCGTGGAAGACACGCAGAAGCAGAGTTGCTCGGTCTCTGTCCAATCAAGATTATCATTAGCGGCATTCATTATGCCGGATTGGAGGATTCTTCAGACGAGTTTTCATTCAACATCATATGAGGAGTTTCCACAGAATTGTTACAATAAATCGCCTGGGTTTGGCAAGAAAGTCAGCATACCAAACATGGTAGGCAACGCAGACAGGTTTCTTGATTGTTTTGGTTTTTCAGTTGGTTGTTCACATAGCTCTCGGTTGTTGAAGTTTATGGCCTCTGGTCGTGGCCTTGTTCCCGTCCAAGAAAAGCCGGGTAACCAGGACGAAGTGAACCGCGTCAAGCGAAGATTGGGGGAACCTCAGGGGGAACCAATCTGGCAGCTTGATGCGGCCTGGTTGCGGCTTTAGACGGCAAACACAAGGCCAAGAACAGAGGAAACAGCAACCGAGGAGAACGACAACCATTGAAGCAAAACACTGGTCATAACAACGATCGCCTTTGACCAGGTATTGAACGTCTTAATCCATTTTAGGAGGCTAGGAAATGTCGCAAGAACAGGACTTAGATTGGCTCCGCCAACTAGGGGACCTTGTGTGTCGCTCGAAGCACGGCTATGCCAGTTGGCTCGGGGTCGCCAGACGCCTGGGGTGTGGAGATGACAAGATTCGGCGGGCGTGTGAACGCCTGGAGAAACGCAATCGAACCCAACTGGTGGTCATGGAGACGGGCGGCTCACACTCACGGATCGTGGAAAAAAGCTGTATTCTTTTTTATTTGAACGGTTCACAATCAAATCGGCACTGGGCCGATAAAACGCTTCGAACTCATCACCGTGGAGATCGCCGAGGTACTCGGGCTCTCTCGGCCCATGGACTTTCTGGATTTCCCCGGACTGGGAGATCAGCAGGAATACGATTCTATCCTCTATCACCGAAAACTCCGTGCGCGAGCGCTTACCCGGCGGAATTACAACCTTTGGGATCGGGTCGCCTCACTGAGGGAACCGGGCGAGACCTTGCCCCGAGCTTCGGATGGAGCCTCGTGGTTCAATAAGAAGACCTCGTCGCGTCTGAGAATCCGACCATCGAGGAAATCATCGGAGCTCATCCGGTGTTCTTACCCTCACTCCCGGAAGTACCGGATGGTCTGGATCAGTTACTGCAAAATGTGGCACTGGTGAATCAGGGAGAGTGCAGCAACACCAACTCCTTGCTTATATATGTCCATGCGCAAAATCTGGGCAGGAGTCGTTTTCTCCCATCTGTTCATTTGCGGGGAAACGGACCGAACCAGTTCACTCCGGTTCTTCCCATTACCGCAATTTCGCCAACAACAAGTTGCGTTGATTTTGCTCATGCGTACTCGGAATCGCTGAGTGATCCCGTCCTACATCGTTGTTCAACGCGATTCGTATCAAGCTCCATTCACTATCCATTGCTTGATGATCGAACTTGCCCGGTGGCGTCAGATGAAAAGTGTCTGGCGGCTGCAACTAAACTGACTTCGGGGTCTCCACCGTGGGATCTGATCTCTGCGTGAGGCTGGGGGGTGCCGTTGAGAAAAAAACAACGATCTCTGGATTCACATGGTTTAGAAACTCAAGATTTCACCTGGAGAATATAGTCATGAAGTTTTCTCTGTGCCTTATTGCATGTGGATTGCTCGCTCTCTCGATCTGCGCGCTTAACTAAATCGGAGCTTCGGCTGATTCAAAGTGACCCGCAAACTTTCGGACGCTCTGCGTTTGCAATACTCCCGAAGCTACAGGTCGCGATTGAGGTTGGGTTCCCGGTCGCACTTTGGCCTGGTCTGTTTCGGTTTGCTTGGTGGTCAACCAGCGAGTCGGTACGCGAGCGGTGCGCGACAGCTCTCCCAATCCTTTTGACGATACGGGTTGGACCGGGGGTAATTTTAGTGCAAGCCATCGACTGAAAAATGGTTCGAACAGACGGGTGAACGTCTTCGTCCTCGGTCGGGCTGTGTCGGATAGGGTGAAAGAACATCCTTTATTTATCTTTCAAGAATTAGAACGTCTGATAGATATGGTGCCGTCTGCTTGAGGTAACCGTGGATCGACCGGAGAAAGGAGTCGGGTCTTTTTCTCTATCGCAGGTAGAGCAAAATGGAACTCACCACTCAACAAGTCGTCGAGAAATGTTTCTCTCATTATCTCCGGAAGAACTCGCTGCGGTCACTTGGTTGCGGGTTCTTTCTGCAGGAGAACAAAAACCACCGCATGGCCCGTTCACTCCTCGCCTTATTTGTCGAAGAAGAGTCCCTATTGCCGGGTGGCCGTACAAACGATTTACAACCATCGACGGGAGATCCAGCGGCTACCTGGGCTCCAAAGAAAATTACTGTTTCTCCGCCATACTTTGGATAAGTGGCTTGAAACGAGACCCAAACGGAAAAGTAAGTCACCCAACTTCGAAGCATCTGGGCGGCGGAATGTCCCCCAACTCTCCTCATCCCCGAATGGGTTCAAGAAATGGACGAAGCGATGACCCATAAACACCCTCAAATCACCAGAAGATCCACTTCACCGGCGGTCATGCTGCTCAATTAGAACGGTTGAACAGGAGTGGACCCTTGATTTTAATGTGAAGTATTTTCGTGAAAAATCCACAAAAAGGGCATAGCTATGCTCAAAATCCGCTATAACTGGTCCCGATCGGCCTGACGCACTTTGTGCTTGGCTCAACATCTGGGAGACTAAAGAGAGAATCGGATACTCAATAGACACAATGGATGAGTTTTATCGCAAAGCCCCGTCTCTTACGCTGGTCCCCGCTGTTTACCAGTTTCAGTTGATCCCGAGTTCCCATCCCCGAGATCACAGGGGGCTGATCAAGATGGACTCTTGGTCATTGGTTGCACCGGCAACATGGATCAGCGTTCTCAGCAAAGCCAGAATGCCCAGAAGCTCCGCAAATGGCAGCTCGACGGTCAATTCTGCTCTACTACTTGGAGAGGTTTACGCGTCCTTGCCGTCACGCGTTTCCTGGGGGCTACCTATGAGTACTGCTTTGTGCGGTTGGAATCAGTCTAGGTGGCCTAGTTGCTTGAGGCAAAGATCATCAAGAGGTAACGTCTGCCGGAGTTTGCCGACCGACCACCACTGTACAAGCGTTCTGCCGAACCGTTACGGAGGCTGGGAAGAGGCTTCCGAGTGACCGTGAGATGGTTACGCTGGAGGTTCGTACATTGATCGTGTGGGGAATCAAGGGGTTCGTAAGGCCCCGAATCAATGTCGACGTCTCGGGGGTGGAGACCAAAAACCACGCGGGAACCTCTTCACCCCTTGCCTTATCTCACCGTCGAAGGAGCAGCTGCGTATTGCCGAGTTTGCGCGCAAGCCATTTACAATTATTGATGGGAGATTGAGCGGCTAACCTGGGCTCCAAAGAAAACTGCTGTTTCGCCGCGAGACTTTGGATAAGTGGCTTGAAAAAACGAGACGGAAGTGGTGCGCGAGTTAAAACTGTAACCTCGTGGCTACCTCGAAAGGGTGCTTCGGTGCTGTTCGGGACGTGCGTCGGACCGAAGAATGCAAGACTGGATAGCGCGACTAAAAAAAAAAAAAAGCCATCTTCGAGTGGTGTCGTCGGTTAGCCACTGGATCACCCTCCGGTCAGACCTGCCGTGGGCGACGCGAATGAGCATGAATCCAGGTCGATAATCATGCCCTGCACGCGGGTAATAACTGCACCAATAGCATCGATTCGAACCAGGTTTTCCATCTGCGTCGAAACTCGCAAATCACCCGTTATCGGTTCACCTTCACCAAAAGGCCGCGGCCAACGAATGAATCGCCGTCGCGATAAACCTCAATCACGAACTCTTGCCGGCCGTTCTGATCATAAACGTACTTGGTTTCAAGAAACCTTTCCATCGTTCACACCTCGTTCATTGGGTTGCCTTACCTCTCTCGCTTGATGATGCTCCCGCACAGCAATTCCTGAAGGAAGGTGGTCCCCAAGGATGAGCCTGTGCAGTGAGCCATGCTTGGAAGGCGGCTTCTGCTTGCTTCGCCAAAGTCGACGCTTCCTATGCTGCACAATCACGCCATCATCATAGTCTGCCTTCTCGCGGGCCGCATAGAGCGGGATGAATGTCGCCGCGACTTGCCGAAGTATGGGGGTGATGACCTGCTGTGGAAAGCCAGTCCTTCCTGGACTATTATTGCCCGAGATTATTCGAATTCGCGGGATTGTACTTGTCGCAAACTTCCCACATGGATCCGTGTCTCGGTACGTGGGGCTACTTTCGGGCCGAAAAGACGGGTCGATCACCACGCTGGACATCGTCTCCTGAATGAGGAGGTGGAAGAGGGCATAACTAAGCCGAGGAGAACCCACATCGCAGATCGGCCTCGACTGCACCTGGCACCGCCCCGATCAGTCGCTTCGCCTGGTCAAGAGATCCTGGGGTTGATTGCCATAGCCGTCACCTCAACCCACTCCGTGCTCAACCGCCGTTTTCAAGCGGACATAAGGCGACCGGTCGATTTTGGCCGTTTGGAACGCCTGGCGGTTCAACGCCGTCAATTCCGAGGCCTGGACCGAGCCGAGCCCTGGGAACGGTTTGGTCATCGGCAAAGACATAAACCCACACAGCCGGGACGCCATCGGCGTCGTTCCGAACTCGTAATCCCATTCACAACCCATGTCGGGAACTTCACAGTGCGGAGGGCACCTTCGAGACTTCTGGCCTCTCCTGCATCGGCAGATACGGCTCAAGAATCGCCAGGATCTTTGCGAAGGCGACGGCGGCGTTGCCGTATTGCTCTGCCGTTGCCGGTAGTCGGACGGACCTCTCTTGCCACCGAAAGAAAGCTCTGAACGGCAGACAGCAACTCCTGCCGCCGGCTGGCCCCAAGTTCAGGAAAATCTGCGGCGTTGAATCCGGGAACCTTGGGAGTGAGCCGGATTGCTGCCCCTCGCCATTGCTCGCTCGATCGCAGCCGTATCGATAGCTGGGCTGTCTGCTGTAACCTTTCCGTGGAAGAACAGGTTGCGCGGACCCGAGGTTTGCAAGAAAAGTATGCTTGCTGCCGGAGCGAGCCGGCGTCTCGTCCATGGGTATGACACGCCCGTGCTCCACGACTACTGCGTAGAGCCTGTCGTTGTCGAAGCTGAGAAAAAAGCGAACTCCTTCGAGAGGTGATTCCATCCGGCATGCCGCCGTGCACCCCGCCTGCCGCTCTCATCTCCGCACGGATGCAGAGCCATCCTTGAAGTAGAGCTTGCCGGGAAAAAAAATGCCTCCCCTTGTCGCAAATATCACAGCCAGTTCACCGTTCTTGCCCAGAAAACGACGGTCGGCGTCGAACTGGCCCTGAAAATCCTCGGCCGTGGACATGGCCCATCTCCTTCGATACCATCGAAGGACTGCGCAACCGCCGTCTTGATCGGTTACGGTCGCGGGTCTTAACTGCGCCGACCTTTTCCCCTTCGACTTGGCCAGCTTCCTGAATTCCGACTTCCGCACCGGATCGACTAGCGCCTCTAGCAACTTCTTGTCGGAGGGTGACCGAGACCCGGCCCAGCACGATATCGCCAAGCGTGCGGAGTCGGCCGAGCTTTGTCTCATCCAGGATGCGACCCCGCAGCGTGTCGTTGGTGCGGATTACCTCGAGAACGCGGAGGCCGCCGTGTCGTCGAACTTCTCCACCATCTTGGAAATTTGCTTCGCGGCCAGGTTGGCGTAAAAGTCCCGCCGGGACCACTGGAGCTATGCCCCGTGTAGCCGATAGGTGAGGGTGATGGCCGACACGTAATCCGGGATCAAGTCGGCTGGGACCACCGAAGCGTAGGGACGGTGCCTCCACCGCGTCATTTCGTCCGTCCACTGATCCAAGCTCTTGGGCAGTTTACCACCAGCGGTTTGAGCAGTACGACTTCGCAGTCGGGGTCAGGTAGGGAGACGCCTTGACCACGCGGATGAAATGGAACGCCTCCTTCGTGCGGACTGGCCTGCCCTTGGTGATCTCCTTATCGCCCCGCCGCACAACTTGCACCTTCAGGTCCTTCTCCAGCGACTTCCAAAGGATCGGCCCGACCAGTTCGAATTTGACCGCAGATCCGTCGGTGCGCTCTCGCGGACGTAGGCGTCGAACAACCGGTGGATCAGCACCTTCTCGTAGACCTCGGGCAGGTCGGTGATAGGCGCGATCGCACTCGCTTCGGTCAGTCGGCCGGCTGCATCGTAGCCAAGTAGTCGTCGATGTCCACCACCTCCGGCGGATACGGCTCGGCCACACGTACCGAATGCAGTCGTCGAGCATCGCCAGCACCTTAATCGCCGATGGCTCCGAGCTACGGGGGTGGCCGTCGAAGAGAAGGCGGGTTTCCTTCGCGTGCTCGAGAACCTTGTCTGCCTCCCACCCGATCACACCGATCTCCCGCGCACCGTCGATAGGTCGTCATCGTTGACGAAGTTCTGGAAGTCCTTATAGCACTTCACGTCTCGCTTGAGCTGCACCGCCTCGTTGAAACAACAGGCTCCGGTGGATCATCTTGTTCCTCAGGTCATCCACCACCGCGTTCCTACGTTGCCGATTTCCCGCGGTAGCCCTTCACCGCAGTACCTGGAGTGCTTCGATGATGTACGGGTTCTCGATTATATCGTCGCGCACGTTGTCGAGTGTGCACTTGATCAGTGCTGCAAACTTGTCGTGCTTGACCGGCACGAGAGCCTCGATCGTCGGCATGATGCTCCTCACGCACATGCCGGTCGGCCGCCAGAGAGGCGGTGAGTTGGGACGTCAGACAATCACAGTATCATAATTTCGACACGAGCGTAAGAGGAGGTTCGGGCGGGAAGGGTTGAGTGCTTCGGTTTCATCGACGTTTCATCGACCGATCCATCGAACGCGGTGGAGTGCTGCAAGTTGTGACTCCAGCTTTCTCTCGTCCAATTTATCTGAACGCTCAGGACAATGCTGAAGTCTTAATGTTTCTTTGCTGTGTATGGTTCTGAGCAAAACCATCGAATTACACGATCCCTCCAGAGAATTCCTTCGGAGGGCTTGAAATGATGGGAAAGCTTGGGTAGAATTCTAGGACTTATTCTTTTGCTTAATAGATTGAGTCCTTGATCGGGAGTTCTGTTATGGGAAGACCGGCAAAAACCCTAGTTCAGACGCTCCCAGATGAGAGAGTCGTCGGTTGTGGATTCAAAACTCGAGGTGGGGTCATTCGGATTCAATTCCCTCACCCCACTGAAGAAGGCAAGTACGCCGAATTGTCCACCGGGATCCAGGTGCCCAAAACTTTGACCCGAAGAAAAAGAACTACCCGAATGAGCCTACACAAAAGCCGCGAAACTCATTCTCAAGGCTTATACTCCCACCATCAAGACAAACCTGAAAGACTGGCTTACCTGGGAAACGGTTTGAGCGTCGAGGTTTTCTGAAGCTCGTCGAGAACCGTTTCCCAGGTCGCATCTTTCAGGTTTGTCTTGATGGTGGGAGTATAAGCCTTGAGAATGAGTTTCGCGGCTTTTGTGTAGGCATCATTCGGGTAGTTCTTTTTCTTCGGGTCGAAGTTTTTGGGCACCTCGATCCCGGTGGACAATTCGGCGTACTTGCCTTCTTCAGTGGGGTGAGGGAATCGAATTGGAATTCACCCCACCTCGAGTTTCGCAACCGCAACCGACGACTCTCCCATCTGGGAGCGTGAACTGGGTTTTTGCCGGTCTTCCCATAACAGAACTCCGATCAAGGACTGCAATCTATTAAGCAAAAGAATAAGTCCTGAGAATTCTACCCAAGCTTTCCCATCATTTCAAGCCCTCCGAAGGAATTCTCTGGAGGGATCGTGTGATTCGATGGTTTTGCTGAGAACCATACACAGCAAAGAAAACAGTAAGACTTCAGCATTGTCCTGAGCGTTCAGATGAATTGGACGAGAGAGAAAGCTGGAGTCACAACTTCCCAGCGGGTTCCACACCGCGTTCGATGGATCGGTCGATGAAACGTCGATGAAACCGAAGCACTCAACCCTTCCCGCCCGAACCTCCTCTCTTACGCTCGTGTCCGGCGAAATTATGATACTGTGATTGTCTGACGTCCGAACTGCGCCCCTCTCTGGCGGGCCGCCCGGCATGTCACGTGAGGAGGCATCATGCCGACGATCGAGGCTCGTGCCGGTCAAGCACGACAAGTTTGCAGCACTGATCGAGTGCACACTCGAGAACGTGCGCGACGATATGATCGAGAACCCGTACATCATCGAAGCACTCCGGGTCCTGCCGGTGAAGGGCTACCGCAGCGCAATCGGCAACGTATGGAACGCGGTGGTGGATGACCTGAGGAACAAGATCATCCACCGGAGCCTGTTGCTGTTCAACAAGGCGGTGCAGCTCAAGCGAGACGTGAAGTGCTATGAGGACTTCCAGAACTTCGTCAACGATGACGACCTGATCGACGGTGCGCGGGAGATCGGTGTGATCGGGTGGGAGGCAGCCAAGGTTCTCAAGCACGCGAAGGAAACCCGCCATATCTTCGACGGCCACCCCCGTAGCTCGGAGCCATCGGCGATTAAGGTGCTGGCGATGCTCGACGACTGCATTCGGTACGTGCTGGCCGAGCCGTATCCGCCGGAGGTGGTGGACATCGACGACTACTTGGCTACCATGCAGACGGCCGACTTCGACCGAAGCGAGCTGGCGATCACCAACGCTATCACCGACCTGCCCGAGGTCTACAAGAAGGTGCTGATCCACCGGTTGTTCGACGCCTACATCCACGAGAGCGCACCGACGGATCTGCGGTCGAATATCGAACTGGTCGGGCCGATCCTTTGGAAGTCGCTGGAGAAGGACCTGAAGGTGCAAGTTGTGCGGCGGGTCGATAAGGAGATCGCCAAGGGCAAGACAGTCCGCACGAAGGAGGCGTTCCATTTCATCCGCGTGGTCAAGGCGTCTGCCTACCTGACCCCGACTGCGAAGTCGTACCTGCTCAAACCGCTGGTGGATAAACTGACCAAGAGCTTGGATCAGTGGACGGACGAGAATGACGCGGTGGAGGCGCTCCGCCTACGCTGCGGTCATCCCAGCCGACTTGATCCCGGATTACGTGTCGGCCATCACCCTCACCTATGTCGGCTACACGGGGCATAGCTGCCAGTGGTCCCGGCGGGACTTTTACGCCAACCTGGCCGCGCAGCGAATTCCCAAGATGGTGGAGAAGTTCGACGACAAGGCAGCCTCCGCGTTCGTCGAGGTAATCCGCACCAACGACACGCTGCGGGGTCGCATCCTGGATGAGACAAAGCTCGGCCGACTCCGCACGCTTGGCGAGATCGTGCTGGGCCGGGTCTTCGGTCACCTTCCCCGACAAGAAGTTGCTAGAGGCGCTAGTCGATCCGGTGCGGAAGTCGGAATTCAGAAAGCTGGCCAAGTAGAAGGGGAAAAGGTCGCCGCAGTTAAGACCCGCGACCGTAACCGATCAAGACGGCGGTTGCGCCAGATGTTCGATGGTATCGAAGGAGATGGGCCATGTCCACAGCCGAGGATTTTCAGGGCCAGTTCGACGCAGACGGTCGTTTTCTGGGCAAGAACGGTGAACTGGCTGTGATATTTGCGACAAGGGGAGGCGCTCGTTTCCCCGGCAAGCTCTACTTCAAGGATGGGCTCTGCATCCGTGCGGAGATGGAGCGCGGCGGGGATTGGGTGCTGCCGGATGAATCACCTCTCGAAGGAGTTCGCTTCTTTCTCAACTTCGGCAACGACAGGCTCTACGCAGTAGTCGTGGAGCACGGGCGTGTCATACCCATGGACGAGACGCCGGCTCGCTCCGGCAGCAAGCATACTTTTCTTGCAAACTTCAGGATTGCCCGCAACCTGTTCTTCCACGGAAAGGTTACAGCAGACAGCCCAACGATCGATACGTCTGTGATCGAGCGAGCAATGGCTCGGGCAGCAATCTGGCTCACTCCCAAGTCCGTTTCCGGATTCAACGCCGCAGATTTTCCTGAACTTGGGGCCAGCCGGCAGCAGGAGTTGCTGTCTGCCGTTCAGAGCTTTCTTTCGGTGGCAAGAGAGGTCCCGTCCGACAAGCCGGCAACGGCAGAACAATACGGCAACGCCGCCGTCGCCTTCGCAAAGATCCTGACGATTCTTGAGCCGTATCTGCCGATGCAGGACGAGGCCAGAAGTGTCGAAGGTGCCCTCCGCACTGTGAAGTTCCCGACATGGGTTGTGAACTGGGATTACGAGTTGGGAAGCGACGCCGATGGCGTCCCGGCTGTGTGGGTTTATGTCTTTGCCGATGACCAAACCGTTCCCAGGGCACGGCTCGGTCGGGCCGCCTCGGAATTGACCACGTTGATCCGCCAGGCGTTCCAAACGGCCAAAATCGACCGGTCGCCTTATGTCCGCTTGAAAACGGCAGTTGAGCACAAAGTGGGTTGAGGTGACGGCTATGCCAATCAACCCCCAGGATCTGCTTGACCAGGCGAAGCGACTGATCGGGGCGGTGCCAGGTGCAGTCGAGGCCGATCTGCGACGTGGGATCTCCTCGGCTTATTATGCCCTCTTCCACCTCCTCATTCAGGAGACGATGTCCAGCGTGGTGATCGACCCGTCTTTCCGCCCGAAAGTAGCCCGAGGCGCTGCAACACGGATCCATGCGGAATGTTTGCGACAAGTACAATCCCGCGAATCCGAATAATCTCGGGCAATACATCGTCCAGGAAGGACATGGCTTTCCACAGCAGGTCATCACCCCGTACTTCGGCAAGTCGCGGCGACATTCATCGCGCTCTATGCGGCCCGCGAGAAGGCAGACTATGATGATGGCGTGATTGTGCAGCATACGGAAGTGCTCGACTTTGCGCAGCAAGCAGAAGCCGCCTTCCAAGCATGGCTCACTGCACAGGCTCATCCTTCGGGGACCACCTTCCTTCAGGAATTGCTGTGCCGGAGCATCATCAAGCGAGAGAGGTAAGGCAACCCAATGAACGAGGTGTGAACGATGGAAAGGGTTCTTGAAACCAAGTACGTTTATGATCAGAACGGCCGGCAAGAGTTCGTGATTGAGGTTTATCGCGACGGCGATTCATTCGTTGGCCGCGGCCTTTCGGTGCGAGGTGAACCGATAACGGGTGATTTGCGAGTTTCGACGCAGATGGAAGACCTGGTTCGAATCGATGCTATTGGTGCAGTTATTACCGGCGTGCAGGGCATGATTATCGACCTGATTCATGCTCATTCCGCCGCCCACGGCAGGTCTGACCGGAGGGTGATCACTGTGACTCCTACGCCAACATTGCCCGTAGCGAGGAGTGGACGGGCCCTCGTACCGGTCGTGAGTGCCAGTCTTGCATTCTTCGGTCCGACACACGTCCGACACACCGAAGCACCTTTTCGAGGTAGCCACGTTACGGTTTGACTCACCGCCGCTTCCGTCTCGTTTCAAGCCACTTATCCAAAGTCTCGCGGCGAAACAGCAGTTTTCTTTGGAGCCCAGGTAGCCGCTCGATCTCCCGTCGATGATTGTAAATCGCTTGCACGGCAACCCGGCAATACGCGGCTGCTTCTTCGACGGTGAGATAAGGCGAAGGGGTGAAGAGGTTCCCGCGTGGTTTTTGGTCTCCACCCCCCCAACATCGACATTGATTCGGGGCCTTCAATTCCTTGATTCCCACACAATCAATGTCAGCCTCACGTAACCATCTCACGGTCACTCGGAAGCCTCTTCCCAGCCTCCGTAACGGTTCGGCAGAACGCTGTTCAGTGGTGGTCGGTCGGCAAACTGGCAGACGTACCTCTTGATGATCTTTGCCTCAAGCAACTTGGCCGCCTCGACTGATTCCAACCGCACGAAGCGGTACTCATAGGTAGCCCCAGGAAACGCGTGACGCAAGGACGTAAACCTCTCCAAGTAGTAGAGCAGATTGATCGTCGAGCTGCCATTTGCGGACTTCTGGGCATTCTGGCTTTGCTGAGAACGCTGATCCATGTTGCCGGTGCAACCAATGACCAAGAGTCCATCTTGATCAGCCCCAAGTAATCTGGGGATGGGAACCGGGTGGCCATTCACCACGAACCGAAACTGGTAAACAGCGGGACCAGCGTAACAGGGCTTTGCGATAAAACTCATCCATTGTGTCCATTCCATCTGGGAATCTCTCTTGAGTCTCCCCGATGTTGAGCCAAGGCGAAGTGCGTCAGGCCAATCGGGACCAGTTATAGCGGATTTTGAGCATAGCTATGCCCTTTTTGTGGATTTTTCACAAAATCTTCACATTAAAATCAAGGGTCCACTCCTGTTCAACCGTTCTAATTGAGCAGCATGACCGCCGTGAAGTGGATCTTCTGGTGTTTGAAGGTGTCTGGGTCATCGCTTCGTCCATTTCTTGAACCCATTCGGGGATGAGGAGAGTTGGGGGACATTCCGCCGCCCAGATGCTTCGAAGTTGGGTGGGCTTACTTCCGCTTTCGTCTCGTTTCAAGCCACTTATCCAAAGTCTCGCGGCGAAACAGTAGCTTTCTTTGGAGCCCAGGTAGCCGCTCGATCTCCCGTCGATGGTTGTAAATCGTTTGCACGGCAACCCGGCAATAGGCCGCTGCTTCTTCGACGGTGAGATAAGGCGAGTAGTGAACGGGGGCATGCCGGTGGTTTTTGTTCTCCTCCCGCGAGAACCGCGACCAAGTGAGATACCGCAGCGAGTTCTTCCGGTGATAATCCGGAGAGACACTTCTCGACGACTTGTTGAGTGGTGAGTTCCATTTTGTTCTGCCTGCGATGGAGCAGAGCGACCTCACTCCTTTCTCCGGTCGATCCACAGTTACCCTGACGGCACCATATCTATCAGACGTTCTAATTATTTAAAGATAAATAAAGGATGTTATTTATCCCTATCCGACACAGCCCGACCGAGACGACGTTCACCGTCTGTTCAAACCATTCCAGTCGATGGCTTGCACTAAAGACCCGTCCAACCCGTATCGTCAAAAGGATTGGGAGAGCTGTCGCGCCGCTCGCTCGCGTACCGACTCGCTGGTTGACCACCAAGCAAACCGAAACAGACCAGGCCAATTGCGACGATTAACCCAACCTCGATCGCGACCTGTAGCTTCGGGAGTATTGCAAACGCAGAGCGTCCGAAAGTTTGCGGGTCACTTTGAATCACCCAAACTACGATTTTGCAAAGCACGCAGATCGAGAGAGCGAACAATGCACATGCAATAAGGCCCTTATTGAACTTCATGACTATATTCTCCAGGTGAAATCTTCAGTTTCTAAACCATGTGAATCCAGAGATCGTCTTTTTTTCTCAACGGCAGTTGCCACCTCACGCCGAATCAGCTCCCACGGTCGAGACCGAAGTCGCTTCTGGCACAGCCGGCAGACACTTTTCATCTGACGCCACCGGGCAAGTTCGATCATCAAGGCGGGCAGTTGCGAGTGAATGGAGCTTGATACGAATCGCGTCGACGAGCGATCTAGCGGGATCACTCAGCGATTCCACGTCGCGTGGCAAAAACAACGCGACTTGTTGTTGGCGAAATTGCGGTAATGGGAAGAACCGGAGTGAACTGGTTCGGTCCGTTTCCCCGCAAATGAACAGATCGGAAACGACTCCTGCCCCGATTTTCGCATGGACGAAGGACAGCAAGGAGTTGGTGTTGCTGCACTCTACCTGATTCACCAGTGCCACATTTTGCAGTAACTGATCCAGACCATCCGGTCTTTCCTCGACTGGGGGTAAGAACACCGGATGAGCTCCGATGATTTCCTCGATGGTCGGATTCTCAGACGCGACGAGAGCTTCTGAAACCACGAGGCTCCATCCGAAGCCAGGGGCAAGAGTCTCACTTGCAGTTTCGCCGGTGTTCAACCCGATCCCAAAGGTTGTAATTCCGCTATTGACGTTCGCGCGGATTTTCGGTGATAGAGGATAGAATCGTATTTGTGCCTGATCTCCCCAGGTCGAATGGAAATCCTGAAAGACCATGGGCAGCAGAAGCCCGAGTACCTCGGCGATCTCCACCGTGATGAGTTCGAGCGTTTGCTCGGCAGTACAGGTGGTTCTGAACCGTTCCAATTCCAGCGCGAAAGAATACAGCTTTTTTCCACGATCCGTCAGTGTGAGCCGCCCGGCCTCCATGACCACCAGTTGGGTTCGATTGCGTTTCTCCAGGCGTTCACACGCCCGCCGAATCTTGTCATCTCCACACCCCAGGCGTCTGGCGACCCCGAGCCAACTGGCATAGCCGTGCTTCGAGCGACACACAAGGTCCCCTAGTTGGCGGAGCCAATCTAAGTCCTGTTCTTGCGACATTTCCTAGCCTCCTAAAATGGATTAAGACGTTCAATACCTGGTCAAAGGCGATCGTTGTTATGACCAGTGTTTTGCTTCAATGGTTGTCCGTTCTCCTCGGTTGCTGTTTGCCTCTGTTCTTGGCCTTGTGTTTGCCGTCTAAAGCCGCAACCAGGCCGCATCAAGCTGCCAGATTGGTTCCCCCTGAAGGTCTCCCCCAATCTTCGCTTGACGCGGTTCACTTCGTCCTGGTTACCCGGCTTTTCTTGGACGGGAACAAGGCCACGACCAGAGGCCATAAACTTCAACAACCGAGAGCTATGTGAACAACCAACTGAAAAACCAAAACAATCAAGAAACCTGTCTGCGTTGCCTACCATGTTTGGTATGCTGACTTTCTTGCCAAACCCAGGCGATTTATTCTGTAACAATTCTGTGGTAAACTCCTCATATGATGTTGAATGAAAACTCGTTCTCAGAATCCTCCAATCCGGCATCTATGAATGCCGCTAATGATAATCTTGATTGGACAGAGACCGAGCAACTCTTGCTTCTGCGTGTCTTCCACGAATACCGCTACCTCAAGCGGCGCGGAACATCCTTTAATCCTCGTAATGAGGTAATGCGATTGGAACTTATGCGTGAAGCCCGGAGAATCATTCGCACCATTTGGGAACTAATGGACTCGCCGCCCAGTGGGTGCAGAGTTGATTCCCCGAAGTAAGATCACTGGCTTACTTCCCGTGTGGTGCTCAGTCTTCGAGGGGCTGGTTAACATCAGGCAGCACGTCTGACAGTTCAGGGGTCGAGAGCCACCAAGGAGATAACTCCCCGCGGATTGGCGGCAAGTTTTTCGCAAAAATCAGACACGTCGTCTCGGGAAGTTGCAGAATCTCCGATGGCAGGATTAATTTTCTAGCTGTCGCAGACGTGGTAGTGCTTGTGCCATAATTCGTACTCGAGGAGCTTGATTCTCGTTTGTATCCATAAGTTTCACTGCTCCCTTCGTTAGTAGTCCTGCTGGTGAGGTGAACGGTTGTCACTCCGGTCACTTCGGAAATTTCAGTCGCCGTCTTCAGATCTCGAATGCCAAAAAACATTCGATGGGCTATCGAAGCGTCCACGGACATATGTTGACCTTCATCAGGGAATAGGGTTCGTAATTGCGCTAGAGCCTGTAAGATGAGGATTATGCGCAAACCGTACCCTCTGCCGATGGTAATAGCATTGTAAAGCGATTGCATGGGACCGCAGTTTCCAATTTCATCGAGAAACATGGTCACTGTCCGCTTTTCTTGCGGGCCGTTTGAGATTATTGCATTGATGATTGTTGTCATCCAGCAACGGAGTAACCGCCCGTGAGTGTGCAGATACTGCGGCGGAATACACAAATAGACTGTCATGTATTCAGGGCCGCGAACCAAGTCATGGGGATCCCAGCTGCTCGTCGCGAGGCTTTCCGCAATTAGAGGCGAATTCATCCAGGTGATCAAATTTCTACCTATCGTACTCATGATCGAACCGAGCTCCCTCTCCCGCCACCAGGAAAGATAATTGCCGTACTTCTTCATGAGAGGGTGAGCGATAGTATCTCCATACTTCTTCGCTATTTCTCCATCAGCATCTGCCATGAGCGTAATCATGCCGAGAAACCCATCGGGATCGAGAAGAATCGACGCCACTGTGTTTAGATTTCTTTCTGGTTTTGCGGCATAGACGACGACATAGAGAATCGCTGCACAAAGCCCACTTTTCGCTGCCTCATTGAAGTGAGGATCCTGCTCTTTCCCCGTAGATACAACAAGTGCATCGGCGAGGGCGGCACAGTCATCGCACACGGTTGGTGAATCGGGACGAATGAAAGTCAGCGGATTCAACGTGTCAGAACCGCTCCCGCAAATTTGGAATGGGTCCAGTCTTACAATTCGGTTGTTCAGGTGTCGCTTACGGATACGAGCCGTTGCCTTAAAGTTCTCCCCCTTTACATCCAAAACGACTGTGCTGGTCCTATGCGTCAGGAGATTATTAATTAGAAAGCAAGTGCCTTTTCCCGTGCCCGGAGACGCACAGACAAGAAAATGGGTATACGCGTTCACTCTTATAAATGGTTGCGACCCAATGGGTTGGCCCAGCAAGGCCATTCGCAGGTTCCAACAGACGAATCGAGAGATTCTCCAAGGTGCCAAATAGATTTGCCGGATGGCCTTCCACAGGCTTGGTCGCTCCCGTTCCGCTCTTGCCAGCATTAGGCCACGGTTTCCGAGCAGCCCTGCTGCCGCAAGCTCCTGCCTAGAGGCCCATCTCGCAGTGCCTAGATTGCCAATGGCACTTATGCGGCCCTTGTTCATGTAGAGGAAAATAATCCCACCTAGTACGAACGCACCATTCATGGGAGATCGCATAAGAAGGATTAACAGTATGAGTGGGCCGAGGATGAGCCCGATTTGCCACACAAGGCGTTCGATAGTCCTTTTCGATTTGCCATCGGCTCGATTCCGAACAGCAAGCTCGTCGTGGCCGGGCTGTTTATGTTGGCGCGCGCTGGGGTGGGATCGCGTCGAATTTCGTGACCCCACTCCATAGTCATCGAGCTCGATGTTTTCCCAAGGATTGCTCTGTTCTGTCGTTTTCATCAAATGATCTCCGGGTGAAAGAATTGAGGCGCAAATCGACACATTGTTCTTGTCGGTTCACAGACTTCGGCCTCCGTCAGGTGGCGGTCTGTCTTGCACAATCTGACGGTGTCTGACGTCCTCGTCGTTGGACTTGATTTTGGGAGTATGGGTGCTGCTGAATTCATCCAGCGCTTTGAGTTCAAAACCGTGTTTGGCCAATTCCTTGCCAGCGTCCCTCAATTTTCGCACTTCTTCTCCTTTGGACTTTGTAAACTCAATCAGAGCTGGCGATGGTTTAGGTGGTTCTTTTTCGCTCATGACTCGTGGTTCTCCAAATAGTAATGACAACAGAAATCGACCTACCTCAGATCAGCAACACACTGAGAACAACACTCAAGGAACGGTTGATTTACCAGACCGATCTGTGAGCTTGGCGATATCCGTAGAGGGCTCCGAAAGGATTTTTTCATAAGCTTGTTGATGCTTATTTACCTGTGCCATTGCAGCCGCAAGAAGCTTTGCAAGCTGTTCTTTTTGGCCACTTGGAACGGGTAAATGAACGACTTTTTCAGCGCTCAAATAGGTATCCACTCGCAGTTCCTCAAGCGTTGATTGCTGCCTTTGCAGTTCCCGAATTTGTCCATTGGCATGTTGGCAATGAGGGTCCTTTCGCGCATCTCTCTGGTGGTAGCTCATGATTTTCTCTAATTCCTCCATAAGCTTCAGCCGAGTTTGTATTTCCTGCCGAACTTTGCTTATAAGCAAATTAAGTTGAGGGAGATTTTGTTTGGTCCATTCCTCATACTTTTTCTGCAATGCCGCTTCTGGTGATTCGGTCTGTTTAACCGGTCTCTCAACTTCGACTGGACTCTCAACTCGAACTGGTCGAAGCAACTCGTTTCTTGCCGATATCAATCGGTCCCGAACGCCTTGAGCGACTTTTGCATCATCAGAATCTTCCGACGCTGATCTCCATTCTTTCTCCAAACGTTTGAGATGAGCGCTAAGGGTTGCTTGAGCTGACCGACGATCTTGGCGAGACAGCTCGGTTTCGATCGAGGAATACTCATCGTCGATTCTCACTTTCACATCAATCTTCTTGCACCCTGCAAGAGTAAGTGAAATGAGCACGCAGAGCAGGCAAGGTTCCCGGCGAACGCTCTTCGCGACGATAGATAACGGCATATCTCACCATTGAAAAAAGTTACCGATCAAAAAATACAGTTCGCCTGACATAGACCAACCGATCGCAAAGATTCTCGGCTTTTCGGAGTTTCTCCTCCCTCGATAACTGCTCACAGTTCTGAACGCTGTGGATTTCTTCAAGAATCCCAGCGATGATTTTGACTTCCTTCTCATATGAAGTTGGACTGACAACTCCAACCAGACACTGCCGGGCGTTTTCGTTTTCCAATCGCCTTTGTAAGGCGAGAAACTCGATTTCTGCATCACTGAGTTTCTGCAGCGAATCGTCCGGGGAAACTGGACGCCGATTTTGCTTCTCTCCGGCGCTCCTTATCGCCGATGAATCCAAGATGGATTCGGGAGTCTCTGGGATACTTGGCCCCTGGCCCTTTGCTTTCCACCAGTTCTCGGCGAGCCCAAACACAAACCCTGCGATCGTGATCGCCCAACCGACTATGATTGCGGCAAGACGAGAGTGGAGTTCACGCACGATTTGCTTGCCCAACAGTTTTCGATGAAGCATCGAGGTTCTCCTTCTTGAACATGCGACTTGTCTTCATCCGTGTTAGGGATTCCCACAGTTTGTCTGCATTGGTCAATCCTCCGACTCAGCATCGGCGGTCGGATTGTACTCGATCATAATCCCCCGTCTTGCTCCGCGCCGTCGCTCGATTTGTACTCCATATCGAGCTAAGATCTCTCTGAGATGCTTCAGCCTTTTCCCAAGCCCACTCGCCGTATCGGGCCAGTGTTCGATCGATCTGCGGATCTTTCGGGTCTTCGCGGTCTCGACGAGGCGTTCGAACAATTCCTGTGCTTCCCCATGCCAGCGACGTACTTTTCTTGCGAACAGGAGCAAAGTTCTGGCGAGCGGATCATCCAGGGCTCCTTCCAATTGACGTGCGGTTGCCGCTTCCATCGCTTCGTCGAAGTCTTGCTGTGGAATGCCAAGTGCCAATGCGGCAGCACGACCAAAACGATGAAAATCTGCCATCCGGGACAAGCCTTCTTCTCTGACCTCATTCAAGCGAGCGAAGGTCTCAGCCAACACATTCAACAATCCGCCGAATAGACTCGGAAGAGCAGCCTGAAATCTAACTTCGACGCCCGAAAGAGTTCTGCGGCTATCCTGGCCAAGTCGATCCAACGAGACGATCAGCATTCGATCAAGTAAATCCGCGCGATTTGTCGGAAGGTGCAAACCATTGAGAATCACGGCCCGTTGAAAAGTCAGAATGAAAAGCTCGTTGTTTGTGTAGAGCCTCCGGCGCATGACGCCTTGCCCGGTGACCGCTTTACAATAGAGGTCGGCTTCCTGTGGGGTTAACGAATCGATATTGTCAAAATGTGAAACTGCCTGATTGTGGAAGGTGAGCGGCAGATCCGCGCGGGCATCTCGTCCTACACCTTCGATTTTTGACGGATCAATCAACCGGCAAATGGATCGGCACGCCGTTGTCTTGGCCGAACCCTGCGGCCCGGTAAACATGAAAATTGGACGGGGAATCGGTAGTAGCGCCAAAACTGTCCAGACCAATACCAGAATCTCATCTTCCGGTGCCATAGGAGGTAAGAAGTCAAGAAGGTATCGCAGATCTCCCGAAGGGTCTGGGTCAGGATGGGCTTGCTGGTGACCGAGTCGCCAGAACATCGGATAATCCGGCGAGGTAACCCGCCAGTGACCGGCGGTTACCTCAATCGCCCGCCAGCGATTATCCGCCAAATCGATCCAGAGTTGGTCTAGTGAATTCCCCCAAGCACTCCGGTTTGCAAGTTCGTAGCGACGGGAACCCGCAATCGCTTCCAATTGGAGTAATCCCTCTTGTAAACTACTTCGGGAGGTAGGTTCTCCTCTCGCCATTAAGCTCCGGACCAGGAAGTTCCGAAACGCCTTTGACCGCACCGGATATATTTCGCGACGATCCTCCATTTGAAAAGAGACATGAGGCGTTTCGTACTGGTCCTCGAATAGTTCATGGGGTTTTTGTTGAAGAGTTGAAAAAAAATCGAGCTTCTCCTCGTCCACCACATCATTCTCTTCGTCTACCACTGTGTCCGTGGAATCATCTGACTCATTCATCATGGCATCGGTTTCAAACAGAGACATAGCGACCTCAAAGAAAAAGAGTTTTTAGAAGTAACCGTCGAAGCGTCGTAACCGTCATGAGTTTGTCGAGAACGAACAGTTTTCAGGAAGTACCGTCGAAGCGTCATAACCGTCAGTCATTGCCGATGATCAATTGTTTTCAACGAGAACCGACGAAGCGTCGTAACCGTCATGGGATTCTCGAAAACGAATTGTTTTCAGGAACAACCGTCGAACCGTCGCATCTGTCGTAGCTGTGCCATTGGCCACCGAAGGACAAACGAGAGCTCGTGACGCGGGCGGGGCTCGCTCTCTACCAGAAAAAAGCTTATCTAACTTGTGCTGATTTTCGGCGAGTGGGGCGAGGAAAGTATTTACTTGGGACTAATCGTCTCTACTAAGTAAGTTGTCGTTGAAATCGCGTCTGTGTGTCTCTTTCTCGACCGATTTGTTCGGAATTATCTGACTTTACTTTTCAGTGGTAGTATCGCAGCTACATTCTGAGTAGAATCATGTGAGGAGAAACAACTTCACAATTGCTCTGATTGGTGTTAAAATATGCCGAGAAGAAAACTTCGAGCATCGCCAAGCATTTCTCGCAAAAAATCCGTGCGCTGCAAGGGTTTCTTCTGAATTGAGCCGTGAGAACGGAGTAGGAAAGCAATCTTGCCGACCACCGTCTTTAGGCAGGCAGAGTAAGTTGGAATTGGAAAGCGGTGGAGAGTATCAGATTTCGCTCAAAAACGGCAGTCGGCATGACCTCCGGATTGCTCAAGCTATTTGGGAAGCGTTGGCCCCTCTTATTACCACCCATCCAGACCTCTTTGCAGCAGCGCTGAATCTCGCCAATGGAATCGCTCCTTCGCCGGCAATGAGCAGAGAATTACGCAGAGAATTTATGACTCTTGAAAACGGTGAACTACGCGCCATCATCCGTGACGTGCTTCTCTCCTCTTATCAGGAAACAGCCGATGGGCCAATCCTCATTTCGCCCTTTAAGGTTGAATCACCAGCAGATCGCCAAGCATTTGAAGAATGCGAGAAAAGGGCGGCAAGAAATACGACAAGGATGGTTACTAATAAAGATATCTTTAGAGATGATCATCAGGGTCGGGAATAACGCAGGAGTCTACTGAGTCATTCTCCCTGTTCGCGCTGGCCTGCGAAAATGGACTTTGTTACTTTTTCCCACGCTCGACGCAGAATTCTGTAAACGGATCCCCGAGTCAATCCCCAATCTTCGGCCATCTCGTTCACAGTCCACCCATTGCGAACGCAAAGAAGGGCAGATCGTTCCACGAAGGTCAGGAGCGCAATCGACCTCTCCAACAGTTCCTCCAACTCGCGGTAGATTGCTTGGCTAAGAGGATCTTCAGCCCCTCCGCTCACGAGGTCGATTTCCAGGCTCGAGGAGTTGTGCAGCGGATTCTTATTCTTCTTGCGAAGGTGGTTGATGCATACCCCGCGAGTGGCACACTGGATCCATGCAACATTATTCCTGATCAACTCACTTTTCTTCGTAAGAACTTTCCAGTTTGCAATACAGACTTCCTGGTAGATATCCTCAAACTCACGGATAAGCCCGTAACGGTTGCAAATACTGAAGATGAGTCTGCGGTGCTTCGTAACCTGATCTGTGAGGTCGGATGGAGCACTTGGACTCACAACTAGACTCTCCAGGTGGATTCGGTCAGTCGCTACATCTCCCATCCGATTCTCCCGTAATTGAATAGCTCGATGATGAATTCTTCGCAGGGCTCATCCTTCGGCAAAAACATAGGCGGGGGCACTTTTTAGCCTTCCCGACCCACTATCAACAACATGAAGTTCCCTTGCCATTGCCCCAGCTTGTTCGCCAACGTCAGGCCGAGACCCTTAAGCGGAGCCTGTAATTGTCAGGTTGGTCCGGCGAGCGTCCTCGGAAATGGCCAGGTCTTGCCGGGGTCAATGGAGACGTTGATGCGAATCCGGAGAACTGTGACACGGTGAGGGTCAGGAGAGTTTGGTATCTGTGTATCAGAAGTCATTGTTGATTCGTCTCTTTCTAGCGTCATGCTTTCCGAGCGTGCATCTGGTCCTCATGCACTATTTTACCCATGCCGATCGGGCGTGGGCGCTCCATACCCCAAAAAGGTATCGAGCAGCTTGAGGATTTCCTTTCGCCAGGGCTTATCACTCACCGGATTGCCGAATCGCCGTGGGAAACCACTCGTCTCATCTGTGTTTTCAAAACGAGTTTGCCTCTGAGGAAACGGCTGACGTTTGCACAAACCCAGATCGCCCTCGCTGGATTTGCACTGTCCTGAAATAAGCGAGTTTTGTCCCGCGATCGTGTTGGGCGACTGTCGCTCGCTCTGATGCCCCGTCCCCAGGAATAACAACCCTCGAATACCGATACCGTGATGGGCATTGACGAAGACCAGTATGGTGGCGCAAGCAAGCAGCGATCAATTAGGAGTGCTAACTTCAGCCGAACGCAAATCCCATACCTCCACTCTTCAGTGGCACGTTTCTTAACTGCGGCGTCCACTTCCTTCGCTTGCCGCTCATGACTCTCTTCTGGTCTTAGAAGACAATTCCCGGAGGAGACCCCTCTCTCATCTAATTGTCCCCGAAGTCAATATCGCGGTGGAGGATGGAACTCGTCCTCCACCTTATATGTTTTGTAACAAGAACCAGGATTGCTCCCTAGCCTTCAGACCGATATAACCATTGTAATCAAAAGTAGTTAGATGAAATCTTTCCGACTAGCGAGAAGTCATCTTTGTTTTCCGTGAGTCCCCGCCGAACCGGATGGTCACAGAATCCAATTACGAGGCGATTGTCGAGGCGCGGATGACTCGCCTTCCTTTCCGATCCGATCACGATTGAGATCGCCAACAGGACAATGCCTCTGCCCCAAAACAAGACAATGTCTCGGAGCCCAGAACTACTGGAGGCCCAATGCATTGCACCCCCGCCTCACGACGGGGTTGCATTTCGAGGATGATTGACGGTTGGTATCCTAATTGAAGCGACTTCACCAATGGGTATGACGACCCGCAGTATGATCCAAAACGGCATCAAAATGAAGCGCAAGTACTGCGATTTCATTGGGGTTTAACATAATCTTCATTTTCTTCATTACTTGTTAACATTTTCTTCATCTTAACGCTTGCCCCATTCAGGAAATTCATGTCCTGGCGAAATTGACCACGAGTATCTCCACCAAGGTGAATGCGGATTTCCGTCCTCTATGCTTGGGAGCAATCGCGCGCTCCCTGGACAGCCGGCAACAACCACGAAGGTGAAGGTAGCTTCCTGCCCTATTGCAACAACCCCAGCAAGAGAGTCAGCATCGCAACTGGTTCTGCATGGAAAAGAACCGATCTCGCTTTCCTCTGAAAAGATTCACCGAATGGGCATGAACAGGCCCCGTAACCTGTTCGGAGGAAATGTCTAGGCGCTGACACTGCTCATCTCCCCCTGTCGCGAAACCTCAACCTCGATTCTTGATCCCCCGACGTTTCTGTTGATTTCAGGTCACAGCTTTCTCGTTGATTAACTCGGCGATGCCATGCGTGCCCAAAATCCAGTTGCGTGGGCTCCCGCTTGGAGCAAAAATGTAAAGAGAACCAAATGATGCGCGACTATGGCACGGAAGCCACCTTCGAAAACACCTTCACTCCCTTTCAGGGAGCCAACCGAGGCTATCCCGGAAGGGAACTCCACCCAACCTCAAGGAATCTCCAATGACCCCCAACTACAAAACGATCGTGCTAAATCTACTCAGGCAATACCCGATTCACAACAATCTGAAACGCAAAAAGATTCTGCTTCGGACAGTCGAAAACTCCGCCCAAGAGTTGAAAGCGATACACGGAGCGAGGATGACTCAACTCCTCCAAGAGAGGCCGGGAACCGACCAGAGCCAGGTCGCGAGCGAAACGTTGGAATTGGCAATGAGCGACTGGAAAGCCAGTTTACCCGCCGGTTGGATTCCGGTGGGGAGCCAACCATTGACGCTCGACGGAGCTATGAGGTTCGTCCTCAATCATACACCGCCCGAATAGTCAAGAAGGTCCGTTCTCATTCGCTATTTGATCCCCCAGACCCCGAGGAGATTGGCCAACCCGATCCACCGGTTACGGATGAAACCAACTCGTCGGCCCCCAGTAATCCCACACTTGTCCCTCCGTCGTCAATTACACCCGCTAACATCGCCAGCGGCGAGAAGGCAAAAGCCCGCGACATCCTTGCCGCGATTCGTACTTTGCAGAGCGTTGAGGCAGAGCATCGAGGCGCTTCTCCGGAGGAAAAGCAGATCCTTTCCCGGTTCGCTGGGTTTGGGCCTGTCGCCCTCTCCATCTTCCCCGACCCGGTCACAAACCGCTACAAGGATGCAACTTGGCAAGCACTCGGCGAGGAACTGAAATCCCTGCTGACGCCCGAAGAATATGACAGCGCCAAGCGAACCACCTTCAACGCCTTTTATACATCCCCGACTGTTATCAAGGCGATCCATGAGGCAATCTCCCGTCTAGGAGTTCCCAAGGATGCCACGGTCCTAGAACCAGGTTGTGGCACCGGGAATTTCATGAGCTATGCCAGCCAAGGAATGCGGTTCATCGGCGTTGAACTGGACGGCATTTCGGGACGCATCGCCATGGCACTGCACCCAGGCCAGGACATCCGGATCGAGAATTTCCGGGACACCAAACTCCCGGAGGATTGTATCGAAGCGGTCGTCGGGAATGTTCCATTCGCCGACCTGAAGCTCGATTATCGCGGGCAGAAGTTATCTCTGCACGATTACTTCTTCGCCAAGTCTATCGATGCCTTGAAACCCAGCGGCATCCTGGCACTGGTCACCACACATTACACCCTCGACAAGCAGAACGCAGCTATCCGTGAATATCTCGCCGAGAAAGCCGACTTCCTCGGCGCAATCCGCCTGCCCTCCGATGCCTTCAAAAGAGAAGGCACTGCCGTAGTCACGGACATCCTCTTTCTGCGCAAGCGAGCGCCTGCAATTGCCGCTCAACACGTCGATCCGGAATGGCTTCGAGTGGCCCCGCTCACGATCGAAGGAGCCGAGATTCCGATCAATCGCTATTTCCTGGGTCGCCCCGAGATGGTTCTGGGCACTTGGAGCCGGAAGGACACACTCTATGGCGGGGATTCCGCCTATAGCGTCATCGGGAATGGCGATCTGGCTCAACAACTCCAGGAAGCTATTCGCCGGTTGCCGGAATTTGCGCCGTTCCGGGAATCTTCTATCGAATCAAAGCCCACTGTCTACTTCACACCACCGCCACCGCTTGCCCATATCAGCGAAGGGAGTTTCTTTGTCAGAGATGATCGCACGATTTGCCAGATCGAGGGCGGACAAGCTTTACCAGTCACATACGGCGGCACCCTCCTGAAATCCAGCGGCACGATGACCGGTAAGCGACTTGCCGCTCTAATCGGCCTCCGCGACCATGCCCGCAGAGTCCTGCAATCTCAGAACGAAGGCTGGCCGGAGGAAAACCGCGACCAGCAGCGAAGGGAATTGAACGCCGCCTATGATCGGTTTTCCAGCAACTATGGCCCGATCAACAAGACCACATTTGGCGAGACCAGTGACGGCACTGTTATCCGCCGAATGCCAAACTTGGTGAAATTCCGGGAAGACCCGGATGCCATGCTGGTCATGTCGCTGGAGGATTACGACGAACTCACCGGGAGAGCGGCCAAGGCATCCGTGATGGTGAAGGATGTCGTTGGCAATACGCCGGCCGTCACCAAAGTACCAAGTGCCGAGGAAGGATTGTTGGTTTCCTTAAACCTTCGCGGCACGGTCGATTTGCCGTTTATATCGACGCTTTACAACAAGCCCGAAGAACAAATCATCATCGAACTGGGAGACTTGATCTTCCACGACCCGCAATCCAAAACCTGGCAGACCGCCGACGTATATCTTTCGGGCAATGTTCGTGAAAAGCTCCGCATCGCCGAGCGTGCCGGGGAAGCTTACGCCCGGAATGTTCAGACTCTTCAGGCCGTCCAGCCCGAGGACGTATTGCCCGGCGACATTGATGCCAATCTCGGCGCACCGTGGGTGCCGGAAACCGACATCCAGGCATTCGCCACCCATCTTTTCAAAGTAGATCCTACCGCGATCCGCATCGGGCATTTGAAGAAAGACGCGGTATGGAGCGTCGAAGCCGACTACTCTGCCGAGCAGTCAGTTGCCGCGACTTCCGAGTTTGGAACACCGCGAGCTAACGGCACCAGGCTCTTGGAGCAGGCTTTGAATATGAATACTCCGATAATCTACGACATCATCCATAATGGTGACCGCGAGGAGCGTGTGGTAAACCAGGAGTCCACTCTTGCAGCACGCGAGAAGCAGAAGTTAATCAAGGAAAGGTTCCGTTCCTGGCTCTTTACCGATCCCGAACGCACTGAGCGTTTGGTACGGCTCTACAATGACACCTACAACAATCTCCGCCCTCGTCTTTTCGACGGTTCCCATCTCGACTATCCCGGTATGAACCAGACAATCCGGCTTCGGCCCCACCAGAACGACGCGATCTGGCGCGGCATGAGTTCCGGGAACACTCTGCTTGCCCATGCCGTTGGAGCAGGGAAAACCTTCACGATGGCAGCCACCGGCATGAAGATGAAGCAAGCACGACTTCGCAAAAAGCCGATGTATGTGGTTCCCAACCACATGCTGGAGCAATTTGCCCGCGAATTCATGCAACTCTACCCCAATGCCATGCTTCTCGTCGCCACAAAAGACGACCTCAGCCGAGAGCGCCGAAAGCATCTAACAGCGAAGATCGCAACCGGTGAGTGGGATGGCATCATCGTCACTCACAGTTCATTCGAGCGCATCGGAATGTCGCTGGACTATCAGAAACAGTTCATCCGCGACCAAATCAAGGAGTACGACCAGTTGATTCTGGACGGTGCCAGCAGAAACGCCTCTACCCGAGGTCACCGCAACATCATGAAAACCCTCGAGAAGCAGAAAGCGAAGCGAGAGGCCAGGCTCAAGGAATTGCTGGCCGAGGACAAGAAGGACGATGGGCTGGTTTTTGACGAACTTGGAGTCGATCATATCTTCGTTGACGAGGCCCATTACTTCAAGAACCTGGAAACACCGACCAAGATGGAGCGTGTCGCCGGCATCCAGACCGGCGGCAGCGAACGCGCTTTCGACCTCTATATGAAGGCAAGATACTTGCACCAAAAACACCCTGGTCACGGAGTGACGTTTGCCACTGGCACGCCGATTAGCAACACGATGGTCGAGATGTACACATTGCAGAGATTCCTCGACCTGGAAGGGATGCAAAGCCGTGGGATAGACCACTTTGACGGTTGGGCGGCCACGTTCGGAGAGGTCGTTGATACTATGGAAATCTCTCCCGATGGTGCTTCGTTAAGGCCCAGGAGTCGGTTCGCCCGATTCACCAACCTGCCGGAACTTCAGCAAATGTTTCGCGCTTTTGCCGATGTGCAGACAGCCGAGATGCTGGACCTTCCGCGTCCGCGTCTGGAAACCGGCAAAGCGATTGTGGTCGCCTGTCCGATGTCGGAGGAGCAATACGCTCTCCAACAAGAGTTGGTGGCACGCTACGACCGTCTTCGGACCCAGAAAGTCGATCCGAGAGAGGATAATGCACTGGCAATCACCACCGATGGCCGCAAGCTCGCTCTCGATGCCCGGATGCTTTCAGGCGCAGCACCCGACTTCGAGAATTCGAAAATTAACGCATTAATCGGCAATGTGGTTGCCGTTTGGCAACGCACTACCGCCACACGCGGCACCCAGATGATTTTCTGTGATATGGGAGTCCATCCGACCCCTTGGGGATATTCGGCCTACGAGGAGGTCGCCCGGAAACTCATCGCGCAAGGCATCCCCTCTTCGGAGATCGCCGCCATCGGCGAGGCCGACTCAGACGCCAAGAAACAAGCACTTTTCGACAAAGTCCGGAATGGTTCAGTTCGCGTGCTGATTGGCAGCACTCAGAAAATGGGAACCGGCACCAACGTGCAGAAACGCCTCTCGGCGCTTCATCACCTTGACGCCCCCTGGAAACCGGCTGAAGTCGAACAGCGGGAAGGGCGAATTCTCCGCCAAGGGAACCAGAACGAGAAAGTGGCGGTCTATCGCTACGTTACCGAAGGATCATTCGACGCCTATATGTGGCAAGCCCTGGAAACCAAGGCTCGATTTATTTCGCAAATCATGACGGGAGACAGCACGGTTCGTCGTGCCGAAGACATCGGCAGCCAGGAACTCTCCTATGCCGAGGTCAAGGCGATCGCGTCCGGCAACCCTGCTGTGCTCACCCTCGCCGAAGCCGAGGCCGAGTTGCAACGATTGACTGTCCTGAAGAAGAATCACGCCGACGAACAATATCTCGCAAGACGCAACTTGCGGGATTTGCCCGTCACCATCGACCGTTTGACGAAAAAGTTGTCGGAACTCTCCGCCGACATGACCACGGCCAACGCCAATGCCGCAGGCCCGATTATCATCGGTAAGCGGGTTTGCAATCGGCAGGAGGTGCAGGACATCCTTTTAGCTGCCATTGACGCGCTACCGGATCAGATAAGCGCAGCTGCGACGATTTCAGTTAGGCACCTATCGCGGTCTGAAATTCGGCATCGTCTTGCATCCGCAATTTACCCCGGAAGTGTATCTCGAAGGTGTAACCACACGCCAATCGATGCTGTCAAAGGAACATCACGGGCCGCGCGCGGTGCTGAATGCCCTTGAGCGCCTGGCAAATGGCTACCGTTCCCAATGCGAGACGACCCGGCAAGACCTGGCCATCTCCGAAGGACAACTCCGCGACTACCAGGCTCGCCTTGGGACGCCATTCCTCCACGATTCCTATCTGTCGGAACTGACTACACTGCGGGACCAACTCAAGGTCAGCCTTTCCGGCTCACCTTCGGAACCAGGCGCAAAGACAGAGCCAACAAGCGCTGAACTCGCTGACAAGATCAAAGTGCTGAAAGCAGCTCATACTATCGAAGCCGCCCCAGCGCTCCGGGAACCGCCGTTCCTCTGCGGAAGAACCAATCACCGCACGCATTCGCCGCAAGGTAGAAGTGATTACTGTCGCAGACTCGCCGGCTGAGTCAGAAGTACCAGAACTAACAATCGATTCATCCCCTCCGTCGGACTCGTCCGCTCCAATGGCTCTTAGATCACTCACACGATCAGAGGCTGCTTCCCGGGGCACCAGGCCAACTGTGCCAAATGGGACACAGCCGGGAATGCAAAGGTGACGGACGAAGGAATTCCCGGAGACCCGAGTTCGGATTCATGCTGCGTACATGACCAACGCGGTCGGCGGCCCTGGGCGGTTGACGAGGAAGGGGCGCGAGGTTCTGACGGAAGAGGTCGAGCGAGCGATGGTGGAGCAGGCGATGGAGACCGCCATGATCGGCGAGATCAACCAGCTCAATAACTCCTGGGTGACCGGCTTGATCTCCGACGCTCAGTTCACCCAGTTCCGGCACAAGATGACCAAGCGGTACGAAGAAGAGTTTGCCGCCTACCCGGCTCACGTCTACTCATTCGAGAAGAAAAAGGCATGTGAGAGCCCCGACTCGGAAGATGGCACCTGGGTCCGCACATAACGCCGGTCTCACGCGACAAGCGTGCCTGACCGCCGTGTACTCGCCCTCGGCGGTTGGTAATTGTCGTTCCGGACTCGGGGGGCACGCAGGCGACTAGACTATGTTGCGTCGGTCCGCCCGCCCGACGCGCGTAAGACGGCATTAACAAGAGCGAATAACTGATGCGAAGCACCTCTACTAACTAACCGGTTCAAATCCCGGCGTCCTGACATGCTTTCGACTTGGAATCATGCTGTCCCGCAAGTATTCAAACTGGTTACCGTACTGCCAGAGGGTTTGCCCTTCGTTGTTCAAACGCGACTCGCTGGTGGTATTTCGAAACCACTCCGTTAAAATCGCTTCATTCTCAGAATCGTTGAGACGATGACCAAAGGGCTTATAACCCATGATAACCTGCCCCGCCTGCGCCGCCGAAAACAGCAGGCTTCGACCCGCAAGAGAAGAATCCTCAATAAGGCCGTCAATATTTGCCGCTTGCCGGCGAACAACACTGAATGCCTTGCCAAGAACCGGATCCGTGCGAAAATAGTGGCTGAGCGTGCGGACCAACTCAATTTTGGAGGACACATCATGCGCTGGCAAAACCTGGTGGTGTTTTTGTTTTGCTTGCTCCTGACCGGCTGTGGGCTGAAGGTCGCAACGGATTCGTCGCCGGGGGATGTCGAAGCAACTGTCCAGGATTTCAAGACGGACAGTAACCGGCTCGTCCCGGAATTTTACCGATCACGATATCAAACGGAAACATCGGTGTCTTTTCAACACAATCAGATGTTCAAGAGCGTGTATTTTCTCAGCCTATTTCTGTTTCCGATCTGCGCTATTGCCTTTGTTTCCCACAAGAATTTCGGTGGCGACCTAGACTTCAAAATTATTGTTGTTTTTCTAAGCTTCGCAATCAACTTTCTTGTCCCACTCCTGTCGTTCCTAGTCGCATGGTTCATCTATTTCTTGCTTGGTGTGTTTTCTTCAGATGGTTTGTTCGTGCCGGTTGATTTCGTTTGCCTTGTGCTGCTTTTCGTTGGACACGGCGTGGATGCATTCTTGCTTACGGTGTATTTGCGGCGAGAAAGCAACGTGCGGGATCTCACGAGAGTGCCGGAAAATTCGCCCGCTGTCTCGGCATTGCGAACCCGCTCGGGCTTGAAAGCAATGCTACGAGCAACAATGACCGCCGGTTTGACCGCTGCTGCAGGGCAACTCGGCGGCTGGATTGGTGCATTGATCGTGTTCGTACTTGCGTCTGGCATTGCCGCCGCTTTTGGAGTACAGATTCAAGCGCATGAACGGCATTCTTCGCCATAAGGCGGGCGACAAGCCATCCGCCGCAAGGCAGAGGGGATTCCTGTCGAGGTCAATGACCCGGCCAACGCTTTGCCGATTCACGTGGGGCATCAAGCCAAATGTGCCAAACGGGACACAGCCGGGAATGCGAAAGCGACAGAGGACGCAATTCCTGGAGACCGGCGTTCTGATTTCTGCTACAGTACGGTTCAATGGAAATGATCGCAACTGCACAACTCATTCCTGCCGCTGTCCCCGACTTGGGACATTCTGACCCGAATGCTGCGCCCCTTCCTCAAATCATCGCCAATGCCGGAACCGGCGCCCGCTTCGCTTGGGAGGAATTCCTTCACGGCTGGGTGAGAAACCCACACACCCGTGCGGCCTACGAGCGGGCGATTCGTCAATTTTGTGCCTGGCCGGAGATGCGTAATACCACTCTGACTCAAGTAACTCCCGGATTGATCGGACGCTACTTCGACCAGCATCCCGGCTCGATTCCGAGCAAGAAGCTCGCACTCGCCGCTCTGCGAGCGCTATTTGATCGGCTGGTCAATCGCCACATCCTAATTCTGAACCCAGCCGCGACGGTGCGCGGAGAGAAATATTCCATAACTGAGGGACGCACTCCAGAGATAACCCCGGAACAAGTTCGGCAACTACTGAGCGGCATCGATACATCCCGTCCGGTCGGTCTCCGCGATCGCGCCATCGTGGGAGTTCTGGTCTATACCGCCGCCAGGGCAGGAGCAATTGCCCGCCTCCGCCGGGGAGATTTGGTTAGCGACGGCACTCAATATTTGCTCCGCTTTTCAGAAAAGGGAAACCGGTTCCGGGAAATCCCGGTCAGGCATGACCTTGAACAATTCCTGCTGAGTTATCTTGGATTTGCTGGCCTATCGGATGCGCCAAAGGAGGCCCCCTTATTTTGCAGTTGTCTGGGAAGAACCGGAGTGCTGACGGGTGATCCAATTACCGGCGTCTACATCTGCCGCATGGTAAAACGTCGACTTCATGATTCCGGGTTGCCCGACCGCCTTTCGCCGCACAGTTTCCGCGTCGCTACCATCACCAATCTTCTCACGAACGGGGTAGCTCTGGAAGACGTTCAGTTCCTGGCCGGTCATTCTGACCCTCGGACCACCGGGCTTTACGACCGACGCCAGAAAAAAGTCACCCGCAACATTGTTGAACGCATTTCGCTCTGAAAAAGCCTCAAGATTCGGCAATTTCTGTCCCAGACAATCGCCGGAAATCTTTCTCGTCCTACTTTCAGACATTCCCCGGATCATTTCAGTTTCGAACAGCGCCACAGTTCGGCGGCTTCGGCTCTTGTCGGCCACGCCGCCTTCAATCCCTTGGAGTCGAATCGGACCAGCCCGCTCATGATATCCACAAGGCTTCGTCCAAAAGGCTTTGCGATATCTTCCTTTAGGTTTTTGTTCTGGCCTCCACGTTTGTGCAGGATACAATATGCGTCTCAACTTCTTACCCCCCACGGGAAGTGCAATGAGCCACGCCAGCCAACCCTTGCCCCCTCGCTCGGATCGCCAGGTTGGGCCGCCGCAAGATACGGAAATCCAGCCCGACCAGACCGGCCCATCGGAAATTGGCGATGAGGTTTCCAGTCTCGACCCGCTGTTCGCGCCGCCGGATGAGCCGGGCGATCTCGGCAAACTCGGACGCTATCGCATCTTGAAAAAATTGGACAAAGGCGGCATGGGAGCTGTCTATCTCGGCTTCGATACCAAGCTGCCGCGCAAAGTTGCAATCAAGGTCATGCTCCCCAAGTACGCCGCCAATGGCACTGCCCGCGAGCGGTTCTTGGGCGAAGCGCGCAAAGCGGCCCAGATCAAGAGCGATCACGTCGTTACGATTTACGATGTCGGCGAAGAGCGGGACATCCCATTCATTGCAATGGAATACTTGCAGGGATCACCTCTCGACGATTTCTTGCGGGACAAGGGAAACATCCCCATCGAGCACGCGATCCGGATTGGGCGGGAAGCGGCATTTGGCCTGGTGGAGGTTCACGCAGTCGGCCTGGTTCATCGCGACATCAAACCCAGCAACCTTTGGCTGGAAGCACCGCGTGGCCGGGTGAAGATCATCGACTTCGGATTGGCCCGTCAAGAAGCGGATGATGCTCATCTGACTCAAAGCGGTACAGTATTGGGCACGCCCGCTTACATGAGTCCGGAGCAAGCCCGCGCCAAGAAGGTCGATGGCCGAAGCGATCTGTTCAGCCTGGGCGGGGTTCTTTATCGCTTGTGTACGGGCCATATCCCTTTCCAGGGCGACACCACGATGGCCATCTTGATGTCGCTGGGCGTCGATGAGCCAACACCGGTGCGGGAACTCAATCCGCAGGTTCCGGAGGGTTTGGCTTGGGTGATTCACCGCTTGCTCACCAAAAATCCGGGTCAACGGTTTCAGACGGCCCAGGAGGTAGCCGATGCACTCGGTCAACTGAGAAATACGGGTTCCGGCAGGCTTATCCCATTGGCCGAACCTTTAGAGGTGAGCATCCAGACACAGAACGTCTGGGCAGGCATCGACGACTCATCTGAGGATCTTACGGAACACGAACCAGCTTTAGCCCAGGCGGCCGACCAAACGGGGAATTCAGCCCACAGGAACACCAAAAGGCCATCCGGCAACCCTTGGCTTTTGATTGGTGGTCTGCTTGCATTGGTCGCGGTGATCGGTATCATCCTGGCGGTAGTCTTTCTCCAGACCCCTAAGGGAACTCTTGTGGTAGAGACCGCGGGTGACGCCGACGTGGAAGTGGTGGTCAAGCAAGATGGGGTGGTGATCCGGGACAAGACCAGGGATCGGGAAATCGAACTGAAAGTTGGTAACTACACCATCGAACTCGCGGAGAAGAAAGATGGCTTGAGACTGAACACAGACAAGTTCGAGATTACCAAGAACGGCAAGGCTGTGGTGAAGGTAATATTGGTAAAGACCAAACCTAAAGCCGACCCGCATTTCGAAGATAAAGATCCTGACCATCGCGCCGCCAAATATGTGTTGTCCATCGGCGGAACAGTTTGCCTGAATGATCAGCCGTCGGCAGCGGCGATCAAACAAACTGCCGACCTGCCCAGGCAGGCATATCGACTGACTTCAGTTTATTTGGGAGGGAACAAGCAGCTAAGCGACGTTGGGCTTGCCAACTTCAAGGACTGCAAAAATCTGACCGAACTGGATCTCGCGGCCACAGGGGTAAGCGACGCGGGTCTGGCCAACTTCGAGGATTGCAAGAACCTGACATCCCTTAACCTGTACAACACGAAGGTGGGCGACGCGGGCCTTGCGCATTTCAAGGACTGCAAGAACTTGATGACGCTCGTCCTGTCTAACACCCCGGTAACCGACCTGGGCGTTGCGCATTTCGGGGAGTGCAATCGCCTTACCGCCCTCAATCTGAGTTACACTCAAGTGACCGACGCGGGCCTGGCCAACTTCAAGGATTGCATCAACCTCACGTCACTCGATCTCTGGAACACGAAGGTGAGTGATGTAGGTCTTGCCCAGTTGAAGGACTGTAAGAACCTGATCGGTCTGGCCCTCGTCGGGACACAAATTAGCAATGTGGGCCTGGCCAAGTTCAAAGACTGCAAGAACCTGAAAAACCTGAGACTAGGCGGCCCGGGCGTAACCGACCCCGGCCTCACCCATTTCAAAAACTGTAAGAATCTGACATACCTAGACCTGCGTGGCGCGAACGTGAGTGACGCAAGCTTGGAGAATTTCAAAGACTGCAAGGATCTTCAAACCCTCTGGCTTTCTGGCGTGCAGGGAGTAACCGACGCGGGCCTGGTCCATTTCAAGGACTGCGAGAATTTGACGTCGATCGATTTACGCGGGACGCAGGTTAGCGATGCCGGGCTAGTGTACGTTAAGGACTGCAAGAAACTGACGGCCCTCTACCTGCAAAAGACGAAAGTGACCGCCAAGGGAATCGATGCGCTAAAAAAGGCTTTGCCCAACTGCAAGATCGAATGGGACGGCGGGGTGATCGAACCCGCAGATCGCCGGGCCGCCGAGTATGTACTATCCATCGGTGGAGAGATTGGCGTGACTGGCGGTGGTGGTGAGATCAAGGTCGCCGCAGATCTCCCGAAAGAGGCGTTTAAGCTTACATCGATCAATTTGAGTGGTAATAAGCAAGTGAGCGACGCCGGGTTGGCCGCCTTGGAGAACTGCAAGGATTTGGCGGAGCTCTTTCTAGAGAACACGAATGTGGGCGACTCGGGTCTGGCACATTTTAAGAATTGCAAAAACTTGGCCTGGCTGGTTCTCAGCAACACCAAGCTAACTGACGATGGATTGGTCCACTTCAAGGACTGTACGAATCTGGTACTAATCCATTTGGGTGAAACCAAGGTGACCGGCGAGGGCCTGGTCAATTTCAAGGACTGCAAGAACCTTAGAGATCTCAACCTGGCTAACACGAACGTAACCGACGAGGGCTTGGTTCATTTCAAGGACTGCAAGAACCTGTTGAGCTTCAATCTCAGCCGCACAACGGTGACCGACGCGGGCTTGATTAGTTTTAAGGACTGTAAGAACTTGACCTCGATCGCTCTGCAATACACGCAAGTAAACGGTGCCGGTTTCGTTCATTTTGACGACTGCAACAACTTGACGGGCCTCTACCTGGGCTACACCCAAGTGAGCGACACTGGCCTGGCCCATTTCAAGGACTGCAAGAATCTGTCGGCACTACATTTGACCAACACAAAGGTGGGCAACGCTGGCTTGGCTTACTTCAAGGACTGCAAACACCTGGGGCAACTCTATTTAAATGGTACGCAACTGACCGACGAGGGACTTGGGTACTTTAAGGATTGCACAGAACTAGTAGACCTTATTCTTGGAAATACTAAGGTCACCGATGAGGGCCTGGCCCACTTCAAGAATTGTAAGAAGTTAGGGACTTTGAGCCTGAACAGTCCCCAAGTGACCGACAAGGGCTTGGCGAATTTCAAGGATTGCAAGAAATTGGGCAGGCTTGTGTTGCCGGGTACTAAGGTAAGCGACACTGGCCTGGCCAACTTCAAAAACTGCAAGGACCTGCGTTCTCTTACCCTCTACCACACAAAAGTCGGCGACGCTGGCCTCGCCCACTTCAAAGATTGCAAGAACTTGGCGAACCTTGAATTGTTCGACACAAAAGTCGGCGATGCGTGTCTCGTGTCCTTGAAGAACTGTAAGAGCCTGACCCAACTCGGGCTAGGTGGTACACAGGTTACTGACGCTGGGTTAGCCGACCTCAAGGAGTTCAAGAACTTGACGACACTCGGCCTCAAAGGGACGAAGGTCACCGCTACGGGAGTTGACGGGTTGGCCAAAGCATTGCCGAAGTGCAAAATCGAGTGGGATGGCCCTGTAATCGAGCCGAAGCCATAGGAAGTTGTGAGGACGATGACCGTCGCACCGAATTGTGTGACCCTTTAAGTCTGCCCGCTGTATTTCCGCAGTCCGGCTACTCCGTCATTGATTTTCTGAGACGGTCGGCGGAGGCATTTCTTCGCGTCAAAATGTCCTCTTCCAAAGAAAGGGGTATTCGCCATCGCCCAAGCGAAGCCTCCTCCTTGTCCACTTTTGGCTGTCAGTCGGCAAGCTTCCTTCGTTTTCTCTCTGTCGGTGTTTTCCGGGTTGTATCGGTCGGTTGGTTTTCGCCATTTTCTCCTTTTCTGTTTTCGTTCCTCGTCACTCTGCGGTCTTTTTTTCTGCCGGTCTTAAAGCCGTCACCGGTCCCCGCAAGCTGCCAAATTGGTTCCCCCGCGAGCGGTCCCCCCAATTTTCGCTTGGCAGGGCTCACATTCGTTCCGGTTCTTCCGGCTTTGTTTCAGACGGGCATAAAGACCGAGATTGTCGAGGTCTTAACAAACAAAAGGAGAACTAAAATGTCTGAATCTACACCAACAAAAACTACAACCCGTAAACCCGCCTTCATCGCTTACCAAGTGAAGGATGGTGCCGCTGACCAATCATACTGGACAAGGCTTGGAGTAGCCTTCGCTCACAATGATGGCAAAGGCTTCAATCTTTTACTCGATGCCATGCCGCTCGGAGGTCAAATCACTCTCCGCGCAGCTACTAGCGAGAAGAAAGAATAACGGAGTAACCGGGCGGGCCTCAAAACCCGCCCAACATTTCAAAAGGAATCACATTATGAAAATCAACATCATCGCCATCTCCCATCATCTCAACGGCATTTCGGGAGTCCCATTTAAAAAGGTTCTCTTCAGCGCTGGCGAAACCATGAAGATCGCAATCCTATTCGAAACACTCAATCACTGTGCGGTCTTCGACCTGGCGACCCACTCGCGCGGAGATATTCGCCTCGGTGCGAACTCTTTTCGCGGCGACTGCTTCGAGCAACCGCTCCGCACCGCGATCAACGCTCACCGTCAGCCACAAGAGTAGGAGGGCATCATGCAATCATTCGCAACCAGTAATCCGTTCTACACCGCACGGATTGTGTTCCTTGAGGCGCAACTACTCTGAGAATCAATCTACGCAAAACCCCAGAAAGACGTTTCAGCCGCCCGGCAGGGTTTCCACCAAGATCTTAGTCACCACGGTCGCATCCTTCTCGAACTTCACTTCCGCCTGGAGTTCGTCATATTCCTGAATCCAACCCACCCGGTGGGTCGCCAGTGCATCGAATAGCGTTCGCAGGTTCCTCCCCTGAATGCGGGCGACGGATCCGGTGAAGTCCAGCGTGATGCCGTGCGAAGGATCAAAATCAATTCCCGCCAGGAAGGAGTACGAACGTGCCTTGCAGTTCCCATTCCAATACCTCAGCACCAGCATCAGTCTCCGCTTCCGGTGAGAAACCAGGGAAAAGCACCTATCGTCGGCTTTCAGCACTTCTGCTTCCGGTACTTCCTCTTCGCGGGATAGAGGCTCTTGATTTACCGATTTCCGACGAAGCTGCTCCAAATGCTTCGCAGGATCAAGGGGTTTCCGGGGTTCGTCTTTCATCTCTGTTGCTCCCTTTGTTGTTCTCGCGGTTTGTCCTGGCCTCTGCCGTTATCCCGACCAGCAGGAAATCGCGCTTGGAGTTGCCTGCGAAGGTGATTGCCAAACTTCAGCAACCGGGCGCGGACAGGATGCGAGTTCGGATTTGCCGCTTGGGTCAGTTCCGCTGCGGTCGTTCTCTTGCCCGACCTCTGGACTTCTTCCTGCAATTCCTGCTTGGTAGGAGGTAAACGCGGTTTTTCCCCTTGGGTCAGCTCGGTTGCGGTCATTCTTTTGGATGACCTCTGGACGGCTTCCTGCAATTCTTGCTTGTCGGTGCAATAGATTTTGCAATCCTGCCGGCCACGCGACACACTCACATACATCTGTTCTTGCGACGCTGCCGGGTAGGATTGCTGGCCCAGGGCTATGAAAACCCGGTCCACCGTCTTGCCTTGGCTGGCATGACTGGTCGTGCAGTAACCGTGCGCCACTCCCGCAAAATCCTTGGCAACGACCTGGCCGTTATCAAGGCGGATATCCCCGCGCCGGTTAAAGCCTCTGACCGTGTGGATCGAGCCGTTGATGAGCTTCCCCTTCCCATCAGCAGTTTCCCCATTCCGCGTGATCCTGATCCGCTCGCCGACCGCGATGCGAACCTCGGCAGCTTCGGCCAGGTCGAAGTGCTTGGCTTCGCGAAGGGGAAGTTGTTCGGCCTTCCCCTTACCCTTTGATACCAGGACGTTGCCCTCAGCATCATGTCCCGTGACCTTCACCCGGTCGCCTTTCTGGAAGCCACCTTTGACGTTCTGGTGGAACACTACAACGTCGCCGGTCCGGTAATTAACCGGATCTTGCCGCATCGCTTCGGTGAGTCCGAAGGAGGTATGCTGCTCGAAGACTGCGCTCCTTCTCCGCAAGCTTCCCGTCATCCTTCAAGGATTCTCTGATGAGGCTGGTGACTTGCTTGCCTTCGGCATGGGTCGGCGCGATTACCAGAGCGGACTTCTTTTCCCTCACCGCCTGCATGTAATCAGTCGCCAAGTGGCGATGGCGGTTTTGTTCCTCAACCTCGACAATCTTGCCCATGCCATCCAGTTGCGCAAGTCCGCCTTCGAGATCGCCACGAGAGAGCGACTCGACGGCTTTCTTATATTCGCCTTGCTGCCGCATAATGTCGTGGACCTCGACGACGTCAACTCCGGCGTGCTGTTGCAGCAACCGGAAGGTGTCGCCCCTAATGACCGGTGTGTGCTGAGCTGCATCCCCGATTAGAACGACTCGCGCATCCTGTTCCCACGCTACGCGGAACAGGCCGTGCAGATCCTTCGCACCCAATAAGCCAGCCTCATCGACAACCATCACCTGACCCTTCAGTTGCTTTTGCAGTTTTTGATCTTTGAGCAACATGGCCACGGTTTCCGCATCATGGAAGCCGTCGCGGCGCAGAACGCCCCGAGCCGCTTCCGATGTCGGTGCGAAGACATGGACTTTCTGGTTGTTAGATTGGATTTCTTCCGCTGCGGCGCGGAGGAGCGTAGTCTTGCCGGTGCCCGCCGCACCGCGGATCAGCATGACTTGATCGGTAGAGGTCAGGACGTGCCGCACCGCCGCCTGTTGATCGGCGTTAAGGCCAAAGCGTTCGAGGCGGATGCGCTTCCGGGCGATGGGAGCAGCCGTCCCCCTTCCCTCCCTAGCAAAAGCCACGATCTCAGCTTCCTCGGCCAGGACTTCCTTGGTCGTGCAGAAGGTTTGATCGGCATGTTGTTTGCGAAGGACATCGGTTCGTCTTGCAAACGCCTCCTTAACCGCATCCACTTCCAAAGACCCGAGGCCGCGCCTGAGAGCTGTGGCCAGCAGTCGCTTGTCGGAGACAACCGAGGCCCGCTCAAACCCGTGCCGCAAGGAATGATTGATGGCCTCCTGAGTTACGATTGGCATAGAACTGGTGCCAATGCGTTGATTCTGAATGTCTCGCAGCCGGACGCGTTCCGTCGCGTCCAGCCTGCTGCCCCATTCGGCGCGAAGGGCTTCAAGCGGTTGTCCCTCTCCCTTGGCCTCACGGGTCTTGGCCCCAAGCCTCGCCTTCTCTTCGGCGGAAGATATTCCTTTTGCCTTGGCGGTTTCCTCGATCTGCTGCGTTCTTCGGCTAAACTTCTCAATCATCTGCTTGGTGAATCCAGCAACCTCCCAGCCCTTGGCCGTGCGCTCGACCCCGTAACCCAAGTCGGAAACCTTTCGCGATAGCCGGGCGTGAAACGCCGCTTCAAAATATGGGGCATCCCGCATAAGGTTGCGAAACTGTGCCGCCTTCCAAGCGTTCTCCACGCCATCGAAGGAAGCGTTCATCACAAAGCAATGGGCATGAAGATGTGGGTCTGGGATGCCACCGACTGGCCGACTGGTCAGGTGGATGAACTCCGCCCAAACCAGATTACCAGTCGTCCGCTCAGCATCTTGTCCACCCTTCCGCACTCTAACCCGCGCTTCTGCCTCAAGTTCTTGCATGGTCTGCCGCACCGAACCGCGGAACGCATCCATAATGCGTTGATCCTGGCTGAGAGTGTACAGCACCGACAGTGATTTCGGGACATTGAAGGTGAAGTCGTAGCCGACGGTGCGGTTGTCGCGCATCCGGAGCGTGAGACGTTCACCAGTCGTCGGATGGAGATTGTCGCAAAGAGCAATGAATGCCTCACGAGTTACTTCACCACCAAGTCCAAGTCGCTCGGCAGCAAGACCAGACCAGCGACCAGGGATTTCATCTCGGGTGTAATAGTCGCCTTTGGCCAAGCCATCATCGAAATATTTGGCTGCACCAGCGGAGCTACGTTGTTGATTAATTCGGAGCATACGAGATGGTATGCAATCAACATATCTAAATCAATTGATTTGTAGTTACAGACATCTTCCCTAACCGGTGTTAGGTGTGTTTTTGCAACACTAGGCTGGCTGCGAATCTCCGGCGACTGGCACCATTTGTTCCGACGCTAAATGTTGATTGCGTCGAGTGTTGCCATCGATGCCGCACTTTCTGCGGATGGTAGCGCATTCCAAGTAATGGAGCAAGGGCATTTTGTGCGGCAGTATTTTGAAAACCCGTCGATAGCTGGCAAGCATGTCAGCCTGCAAGCAAGCTGGCATGATGACCTGCTTGCTGGCTTACAAGTCTTCATGCTGTCTGGCTGTCATGCCAGCAGACTTGCCTGGCGTCCGGCTTGCTTGCTTTCATGTCATCTTGCTGGCAAGCAAGCATGATGGCTTGCTGGACAGCTTGCAAGCAGTCTGGATGACTTGCTTGCCATTGGCCGGGAACTCTGGTATTTGTCGAATCAATGATTGTGGTCGTAGCCAATTCTAAGGGCGGAGTCGGGAAATCGACACTCGCTGTTCATCTCGCCGCATGGCTGTTCGAGCAGGGCCATAGCGTCATTCTTGCCGACTGCGACGCCCAACGGTCATCCTCTGAATGGCTCAAGGAGGCACAACCGAAGGTGCGGGCCGTCAGGCTCTCCAGTCCCGATGAAATCGTAAATCAATTGCCGATTCTCGGCAAGGAGGTGGATTTCGTTGTAGCAGACGGACCGGGGAGTAATTCCGAGACCAGCCGGGCTCTACTCCTCCGGGCCGACCTGGCTCTTGTCCCCTGTAAGGCGAGCATGTTGGAGGTGAGGGCACTTGCCCAGGCAACCGAGGTCATCCGTCAGGCTCAGGACATTCGCAAGGGAGTTCCGAAGGCCCTGATTATCCTGAGCATGGTCGGAAAGAATTATCTGCTCACCAAGGACATGAAGAACGCGGCCAGAGACTTGGAGCTGCCGGTGGCAGATTCGGCCATGACGCTCCGGCAAATCTACGCTGACGCTCCTGGCCAAGCCACACTGGTCTGGAAGATGGGTCCTCGTGGCAAGGAAGCCGCACTTGAGATCGAGAAGCTCTTCAAGGAATTGTTCCAAGGGAAACTGAAACCCAAAGGCCCAAAGGCGAGTCGAACGGTTAAAGCGAGCGGGAGAAGGAAGCGATGACCAAGAGGCGCTCGCTTTCCGAAGGAATCAAAGCCACAAAGGCCAAGGAGGAGAAATTCATCTACGGTTCGAGGCCGAAGCGGCCGACGAAGACGGAACCCAAAGATGAACAGCCGAAGAAAGCAAATGCGAAGGCGACGGTGATTGAGGACGATGAACCGCCGTGGTACGAGGACAGGCAGCCAGCCGCGCCGCTACCAGTGGAATCAACACTACCTCGTCCTTCGAGCCGAGTTCCATTGACGACGCGAATCCGAGCAGATCTCGGCGCCTCTCTGAAACAGGCGTCCTTGAAACGCCAGCTTACCGGCGAGAAGCCGAACACCGTGCAGGACATTCTCGAAGAAGCGCTTGAGCCGTGGCTGAAGGAACACGGCTACCTGCCGAAGTGAGCGTTTGACTTTTCCGCGCCGTCGATCTAGCATCCGTCGAATACAAGCGGGAAGGAATGATCGAAGAACCATACAAATCGTCACTCACCATCATTCAGAAGCGCCGCATCGTTGCAGCGGACAGCATCCGTAACGAACGCAGCAAGCAGATCGACTTTTTGCACACGGTCCAATGCCAGTGCAGCCTGCCTTATCGCGACCCAGGCGACCATGTCCGCGAATGGGATCGGAAGCAGGGCACTGCCACCTTACGCGTCGAGGCTGGTTCCGCTTTGGACCCTAAGACCAATAAATACGTCAAGCTTGGCTTGCCCTACGGTGAAAAACCGCGACTCGTTCTGATTCACCTGGCCAGCGAAGCCATCCGGACAGGATCGCCAATTATCGATGTCGATGACTCGATGACAGCCTTCGCTCGCTCTCTCGGACTTGAAACCAATGGGCATCATTTGCGCAGTTTGAAAGAACAGATCAACCGCTTGGCGGTCTCGACAATCCGCATGGGAATGGTCGAGGAGGGGAGAATGGTGCAGGTTAACACCCAGGTCGCGGCCGCGTTCGACCTGTGGTACCCGAACCAGGCCACCCAGCGGATGCTCTGGCCGTCAACGGTCCAACTGAGCCAAGAGTTCTTTGCGAGCCTTTCCCGCCATGCCGTCCCACTCGATAATCGCGCGGTTGGCGCTATCGCGAATTCCCCGATCGCTCTGGATGCCTATGTCTGGCTGGCTCAACGGCTGCACCGGGTTTCGCCCGACAAGCCGCAGTTCATCGGCTGGGCCACGGTTTATGAGCAATTTGGGCAGGGCTATAACCGCGTCAGAGATTTCCGCAAGAAGTTCCTTACGATCCTCCGGCAAATCAGAGCTGTCTACCCCGGAGCCTGCATAGACAGCAACGAGAAGGGGATCACACTTTACCACAGCCAACCGCCTATTCCTTCCACCAAGACCTACCTCTCCGTGACAAGTAGCTTGTAAGGACACCAACGGTCAATCGGTCGCGCCCATCGAAAAGGCCGGTGGGATTGAAGACGCGACAGAATTGATGTCCAGAAACCGACAGTATTCATGGAACGTTCCGGCTCGACCCTGCCCAGGAGTGCCCCAGGTATTTTGGGAAAGCAGTACAAACCCCGATGAACAGTCGCAGGCTCGCAAGGATTTCCGCCGCTTCCGGATTGCCAACGGTCAATCGGTCGCGCCTCAGTGCTCAGAGTGAATTTGTCCCCGGAACGGTCAATCGGTCGCGCCTGTGGCAAAAAAGCCTTGTTGAAAAGTTATCCACAGTCAATTGGTCGCAGTCACTGCGGTCAATCGGTCGCGGCCCCCGACGGAATTCTGCGGGTAGTTTGCGGTCAATCGGTCGCTCAAACCTATATATAACCTATATTCTTTCTTCCTATAACTGAATCGCCTCAACTGTGGAAACCTCGACCAAAGAGCGTCAAGAAGAATGGCTTTGCAGAGGAAGTAGGTATGGTTCACCGACCTTTCGCACGGAAACACGGCTTACAGCAGTAGGTAGAGGAGGGGTGCTACCCATCCAGCCAACTCAACCATCTTAACGCTGTACGACGAACAAATCGCCCTTTGCATTGAGGTTAGGCCAGTTGATGGGTTATCAGGAAGATTTCCAGACAGTCCGAAATTCGTCCGAATAGATTTGGAAAATCGGCAAGCTATGCCGCGTCGCTGTTCGGCACGGGTTCGGTAGACGGCTTTCGGATCAACACGATTTCCAAACCCAGTTCGAGTTTAGACCAGGTTGGATCGGCAGTATAGACCGGGCATTTCATCTCCAGACCAAGAGCCAAACAGGCCCGATCTCCCAAGGAAAGTCCCAGTGTTCGAGTGGCTGCGTCGATTGATGCACACAGCCCGGCCTGTTCAAGGTCGAACGGAACCACATTGCTCACAAACTCACAAAGGTACTTTTCCGCCCCGGAGAGTGGCATCCCTTTCTGAACGAGTTTCGTGAGAACTTCCGCAGCGTTTATGGTTGACATCTGGGCTTGCCGTAATACCGGAATGACTTGCTCCGCTCCCGCTTCACGATTGGCAATCGCAAGAAACGCCGAAGTGTGGAGGACTACCTTACTCATGGACTTCCTTAGTCGCTTCAGCTTGACCGTTGGCGATTGATTCATCCACCAAACTGACTCCCGAACCGACCAAAGCCGCCACCTGATTTTGGAAATTGGTAAGGGCCTGGTCGAACGTCATCAGATGCACGCCGGATTCATCAATTCGGAGGAGTACCTCCTGACCCGGCTCAATTCCAAGTCTCTGGCGACAGGCAACAGGAATGACCATCCGGCCTTCCTTGTTGACTCTTGCTCGAAATACTTCTTCCATACGAACCTCTGCCCTGCTGACGGAAGACGATAGCACAGACAAACGAACAAGTCTATGACGGCATCATGGACGAGTGACAATTGGCTTGTTGTGTGACGAGGACAACACACTATGGTAAGCGAGTATTTCATCGTGTAGGACCATTCCCCCGAATCTCGAAAATTTCCTGTGAAATCACCCTTGGCGCGATCCGGCAGATTGAATAATATTATTGCAATTAATTCGGTTAGGAGACATCCAGTTGAAGGTTCGAACTGGTGACAAGGTCCGGCTGAAAATAGGCGATGATCGTGGTAAACGCGGGATCGTCGAGGCTAGTGATGGTCCCAAACTGATCATCCGGTTAGAGGGAACTGACCGAATGGTACAAGCGCTGCCATCTGAGGTCACGAACTACAGCCTGGCTGCCCGAAAAGCTTGGGCTACCGATCCCGACCGAGCAGTCGGGAGACGGAAGGGAACTCGTTTATCCGACCGAGTCTCTGTGACGCTCCGCCTTGACCGCGAACTTTGGGAGCGGTTTCTGGAGATGCAAGAAAATGACGTCATAGAAGATCGAACTGCTCTGATAAATAGTTGGTTCCGAGAAAAACTAACCGAACTGGAAAATCAGGGGCAGCGGGGCTAATGCCAAAGAAAGTTACTCCGGAACAACGGAAAGCAATTTTGCAGTTGCTCGCTCAGGGCCAGGACCGCGACACGATCGCAGCGGCGACCGATGTGACACCGGGCCAGGTTTCGGCGATCTCGGCTCATGTGAAAATGGGAACTTACGCTTTGCCTGAACCTGGGGAAACGACGGAGGATTTTATACCGAGGCCCTCGGAAAAGACGACAAACTTGCTTCGCCAACTTGAACAACTCGAACGAAACAAGAAGGAAGCAAAGCATTTAAATCCGATTCCCTTGGGGACCGATATCGAAAGCGGAGGCGAGGTCTGCTGGAATCCCGATCAGGCAAGCGGTACTCCGAATCCACATATCCTCATATTGGGTGAAAGTGGAACAGGGAAAACGTATGCGATCTCGTGCCTCGCGGCGGAACTAGCACAGGCAGGCATCGTCTCCATCGTTTTTGACTACGGACAGGGGTTCTCGCCCAGCGGGTTGGCCACGGAATTCGTTGATGCAACCAATCCTCTCGAATTACAAGCTGGACGGGACGGGGTGAATATTAACCCCATGCAGATCTTCCCATCTGATTTGCACGGACCTATCAATGTCGCTCAACGGGTAGCAGATACCTTTGCCCGAGTCTACAAGATCGGCGTTCAGCAACATGCCACCATTCGTCAGGCAGTTCTTGATGTCTTGGAGGACGCGGGCATTCTGCAAAATGCACCAGAAACTTGGTCGGCGGTGCTCCCCGCGTTCCGCGAGCTCCAGAACAAGCTCAACGACTATGCCGGCAATCCGGAGAATCCGCAAGCACGTTTCGCTGCGTCGGCTGCATCGCATGTATCGACGCTATTCGTTTTTAATACTTTTCGATCTGGTGGACAGCGTCTGCTGTGGACGGACATGCTTTCCGGAAGCAACCAAGTCATCGTTATCCAACTGAAGGGTTTGGAGTATTCGCTGGAACGGGCGGTCACCGAGTTCATGCTATGGAACCTCATCGGATTCATTGAGGCGATGGGGCCAGGACCGTTGCGTTGCTTCGTGGTACTTGATGAAGCTCATAAACTGTCCTTTGATCGCGGTTCGCCAGTAGAAAAGCTGCTGCGAGAGGGCCGGAAATTTGGTTTAGGCCTGATTCTGGCGTCCCAGCAGCCTGAGGACTTCAGTCCCGTTGCCTTTGCAAACACGGCTACAAAAATTGTGTTTCAGGTCGGTGATGAGCGGAGTACGATTTCTCGGCAGTTGCACCGCAAGATCAAGAATGCGCACTCCTTCGGTGAAATCTATCAGATGATTACAAAGCTGCCTAGAGGGTGCGCTTACATAGTCACCGAGAACATCGGAAGAGTGGTCCGGATAGCGAGTTTTCCGGCCAGAATCCTTCGGTGGACAGTGTAGATTGGAACTAAGGGACCATAGTATCTCGCTGCTTTTCACAACATTTTGGCCAATGGCGATTACGAATGAGCAAGCAGTCAACAAAAGCCGAATCAGTCGAGGGCTCGCCACCTGACACCAATCGCCCACGAATGCTGAAGGGCCATGTGCTCTTCCAGATTCTTACGAAAGCAATCTACACTACTTTTACCCGTGCCATCAAGGAAGCAGTGAGCAACGCCTACGATGCTGGGGCGGATTCGGTAACGATCACTTTCGATCCGCCGCAGTTTCTCGAGAAGCAAGATCCGGCGGATTTGACGATTCAAATTCGCGATGACGGAAGGGGGATGTCCCTCAAAGACTTCTGGCAGAAGTTTGCTAGCATCGACAGTGAGAAAGATCCCACGAAGAAGGATCCGAGCACAAAACGGTACCCTATTGGCAAATTCGGCATAGGTTCCTTTGCCCTGGTACCGTTTTCGTTGCGTCTGACCCTGTACTCGAAAAAGTTCAAAGAGCGGCCAATTCGGTGCGTGATCTACCCGGACAAACTGCTCGCGAAGAGTACCGATGATTACCAGGAACACGTAGGCAAAAGTATCGTCGCCGAAGAAATCAGCGTGGAAGAATGGGAAACGGTATTCGAGTCAAAAGACTCCGGTACTGTCATAGTGATTCAAGGTGTGAGCGGTGAAACTTACTCGGAATTGGTTGGGGGTGTCGGCAGGTTCGAAGACGGCGGCAAGAGCATATTCACCGATGCCCCCTTTACGACCGGGCTAAAGGAGATTGCCTGGGAACTCAACACACTCTTGCCCCTTAATTACGAAGACGACCCAGACGGGATCGGACAAAAGCACAAGGCTCAACTTAAGTCGAACAACCCGGGAATTCGGATAACTCTTTCTGAGGTAGAACTCAAGAGACAGTTGTACTCTCGCCCCGATTGCGCGGACAAGGTTTTCTCGTATGACCAGGACGGGGTGAGGGCAAAGGGGGTAATTCTGGCGATTCCAGGTGGCACCGTATCTCCCCGACAAGCGAACGGAGTCATCCTCCGTCTGAACAATGTCGGCATCGGACATTACCAGCTGTTCGGTCTGGGGCGGAATGCGACTATTCGCCAGCAGATCACAGGCGAGATCCACATCGTCCAGGGCCTCCACGGTGCCCTGAACGCGGCACGGGACCGCTTCTCGGGCACGGAATACGACAAGCTACGAGAATACATCTTAAAGTCCCTGGAGGAATTGTGTAAGGATGCATATTCGCTTTGGGCGGAGCGGCGGAAGCAGAAGGATGAGAAGGAGCGGAAGGAGACGGAAAAAAAACACAAGCACTTGTTTGAAAAAAAGAAATCGACCCCACCGCCAGCCCCTCCTGAGAAGGATCCAATCGAGGGCAAGACTGGGTCGGAATCTCATCCGTCCGAGAAGACCAAAGCCACAGAAACGTCAAAAACTGCGCCGAAGATTCCTGCTAAAGAAACAGAGACTTTGCCGAGAATCGCCTCCCCACTCAGTGATAGTCAATTTTCCGACCCCGTCATTGATATCCGCCATTCTACTGGCACGATTAAAGTTGATGAGAGGCATCCGCTGTTCAAGAAATTCAAGGGGAAGGCGGAAAAGAAAACAATGGAGGTTATTTTGCGCCTTGCACATCGCAGGGGTTCCTCGCGAAATGTATGAGCGGATCATCGAGGCCCTACTGTCGCTCAAATAGAGTTGTCGGAGGGGAATTATGACCATAGGCGGCGACTACGACTCACCGCAAAAACAGGCGATCCGCAAGCGGCTGTGGGATACCGCGCTCAGAGACTTACTCCTGACACAAGGAAAGACAAGGGATAGCTTGAGGATTCTTGACCTTCCTGGTGCGAAGTGTATCTACCTTCGGCACATTATTAAAGAGTTCGGTGTTAAGCGCGAAAACATCGTAGCGGTAGAGCGGGACGAAGAACCGTTTCTTGCTATCCACCACTTCCTCGGCGGGAGAGGAATCGCCAGGCACGGCCCTGTTGAAGACCTTTGTGAGAGCGGTGAACTGGAACAATACTTTCCCATAGATTTTGTCAACCTCGACTTCTGCGGACAAGCCTTTATCTTCCCCAACCTCGGAAGCCGAACAAAGGACGGCTTTGAATATCAGCGGCGGTGGGACTGCATAAGCCGGATCATGGAGTCAAATCGAGGAAAGGGACAGGGCACTTGGTACCTGCTCCTGACACTTGCGTGCAACCGCAACAACCCTGCGGGGTGCGCATACCTCTATGGACAGCTAGCCGAATTATGCCGAATGACCCATATTGAGAAGGACTCAGACGGCTGGAAAGACAACCGTTTGATCCAAGAGGTCGTTCCGAAGATCGTTGCGGAGGAAGCATTACATCACGGCTACATCCCGTCTGTCAGCGCGTTCGACAGTTATCGGTACGTCCAAGAAGGCCATCAGTATGAGATGGTCGCCTGGAAGTTTCGGTTAGAGTTGAACACCACCGAAATGCTTGGTCGGAAAATCAGTCGCCCGAAACAACTGCTCGAAGAGTTCTGCAGAGAATACTTCGCGACTGATGCGAAGGAACTGGTGTTGTGAAGTTAAATTGCTGTTCGCACATCTGCTACAGCCACTCGTGGTCTTTCGGAGTTCTTACATGCCAAAAAAGATCGAGTGGAAAAGCCTGAGCCATGACCAACATATCCAGTTGCTGACGAAAAGAACGATCGATCAGATCCTCACAGAGTACGAACTAACGGGTAGTGGGACCGAAGAATTTCGCGCGTACCTCGGTGGCCAATTGTCTCTTTGGACGCCCGGAAACCTCGCGACCGGAAAGCGCACCAGCGATGCCAGTCCAACGAAAGACCCGATCATGGCGGCATCGCGGGATCTGGACCGGTCCGAGGCATTGCTGGAACTCATAGACAACAGCATCGATGCATGGATGATCCGCCACAGGAAATACCCCGCAAAGACTGCAAAGGAATTGATCATCCGGATTTTCATTGATGCGGACAAGGACCAGCTCACATACGAGGACAATTCCGGCGGCCTTCCTGAGCAGAAGCTTCCGCACCTGGTTATCCCTGGCCTAAGCGATACGACGGAACTTCTGCCGACTATCGGTAGCTACAAAACTGGAGGAAAGAAGGCTGTCTTCCGTCTTGCCAGAGAGGCCAACATCCTAACCCGGTATTGGAACCCTTCTGAAACAGCAAGTGAATCTTGGTCCGTCCACCTTGACGAGCGGTGGATGAACGACGCAACTGCCTTCAACTTCGACTACTGGCCCTTGGCCGACGTGACGACCCTGAACGTGGGACAGACGCGATACGTGTTTCAATTGCGGGAAGAACCGATTGGAGGGACTGCTTGGTACCTCGAACCAGACCACATCAAAACGATGAAGGGCGCGATTGAACGAACCTACTCCATGCTCTTGATTCGCCAGCCGAACATCCAGATCTACTTCATTAATCTCGAAACACCTATTGAGCCACTCAAAGATCTTTACGACTTCAGTGGGACCAATCGCGACGGTACGAATATCCAGCCCCAAGCGGTAACGTTCTCTTTCAAGTTAGCCGATCCCGATGGCGTTCTCCAGAAAGTTGAGGCAGAAATCATCTTAGGTTGCCGACGCACGAGTGGTAGCGGCGAAGGAAAGGCAAACTGGGGAATTGACCTCTATGGTAATGATCGATTGTTCGTCGATTACGATCAGAAAACCTTCGCCGATCTTCTACCCATCCGCGGCGGTGCAAAGAATCTCATCCGAGGGCTTATAAATATCCACGGGCCGAACGCGTTCGTGCCGTGGGACACGCACAAACGACACCTCAATCCGGATCGGGAAATAATGCGTGTATTAACCAAACATCCCACAATCCGCGAGTTTTTTGATCGCTGGTACGACGTGTATCAAGAAGTGAGCAGGAGCGAAGAGGTGAAAAAACTCATTAGCGATCAGCTAGTGCCACCGGATGATTATGACGAGAACGACATTTTCATCCCATCGCGCCACAGTGTCCAGATCGACCCGGCGCGAAGAAAGAACGCACATCTTCCGAAGTCGATTCCGGAGCCCAGGGTCAATCCGCAACGGAAAGCCGCAGAGTCTGTTCAAATCAAGTTCAGCTTGAGCTTCGAAGAGGCCCGGACGATCTGTTCGCACCTTGGGATCACGGGTCGCGTTGATGCGGACAATGTAGCCGAGCAACTTGCCGATGAAATCAAGGCGGCCATTTTGGCCATCGCCCGCAGGAAGAAAGGGGGGCGATGATGGCCTCCCGCAAAAGATCGCGGACGGCCTATGGGCCGAACAAGTATTCCGCGTTTCATCTGCTGTTGGCACGCATGTTCCGCCACTTTGCTCCGAGTGACCAAGTCTACCAATACGTCACCTTGGGAGGGACAGAGCTTCGGGATGTCCGGTCCATTAGTTTTGTGGACGCGCGTCTCTTGGTGGGTGCCGTGTCATTTGAGGAAAACGACGTTCGATTCCCATTGGCCCAGGCGGCGGCCGAGCGGCTCCGCGAGAGTGGGATTGACATTGAGGTGACGCACGATAGCCTTTTCCGAGGTTTCACCCGCACGAACCCTGATTGTCGGCACCTTTTCTTCGCGGATTTCGAGGGCCGGTGTGCTTTTGCCGACTACGACAAAGTATTTGGGCGGATGTTCCGTAAAGGGTACATTTGCGAGAACGACATCCTCCTGATAACAAGCTTTATTGGAGGGAGGCAGAAGCGGGAGCGCATCGACGAAGTATACGACCCGGAGTTCCGCATACTTGACCTCCGCTCGTCTAGCGCCAGACATGCTGTGTTCAGGGCCTGTCACCCATCCTTTACTTTGTATCGCGCTGTGCGCGATGCCGACCTGCAGGATGACCTCGCCATCGAATGCTTCGGCTTTGTTTCCTATATGGGCACGTCGCCGATGGGCGTTTACGGGTATTCGATCAGCCCCGGACGTACCGACCTTCGCAGCTTCATCAATGCCCCACGATTCGAGACCTACGGTAAGAGTAGGTAATCAAAGAGTCATCCTATGAGCATCGACTTGTTGGACGAGGACGAGGACGCTGACTTCAAGGAACAAAAGAAGAAACACGAAGACTTCTTGCTGGCGGAATACAGCAGTATCACCACAGCGTACTCAAACACCATCTCGACCATAGCTACCTTTTTCCGTAACTACCTCGTCATCGTCGGACTGCCCATTCCGATACTCGGCTTCGTGCTGACGCAGTTGTCGAAGCCGGGGTCACCAGGGCAGCCTGCCACGGTTACGCTGCCCCCGGACCTGCAATTTCTGGTTCCACTTTCCGGAGTTGTTATTGGGTCACTCGGTTTCTGCTTGATGATCTACGTCGTCAATCTTCGGCTCGATGCCCTGTTGTATGCTCGCACCGTCAACGGGATCCGGAAATACTTCTACGACAAGTCACCGCTTGATTACGAGAAGGAACTGCAGATGCGCGTCCTGCCACGGACAGTGACGCAACCACGCTACCTCGAGCGCATGTACTTCCTACCCGTCATCGGGGTGTTCACCACGCTCAATACGCTCTACCCCATTGTCGGACTCGCCTGGTTTGCTCAAGGGCGATTGGGTCTAGGTCCCGCCGACATCTGGTACGGTTACTTGGGGTTGTTCCTGCTTTCCCTCATTCTGCACGCTGGTACCTACGCATTTTGGGCTTGGTACCGCGAGACAAAGCACCTCCGGAAGTTCATTATTGGCGTTGATATTGACGGCGTTCTGAACAAGCACCGCGAAATGTTCTGCACGAAGTTATTCGACTTACTCCACAAAAGAGATATATGGGCGGACCAGATCAAGAAGATCCCCGTTCACGACCAGCCCGAACTCGGTGTCACTGAGTCGGACGAACACGCCATCTTTAACCACCCGAGCTATTGGCAAGCTTTGGAACCAATGGAGCGAGTGGCTGAAATGATTGGGAAGCTGAGGAATATCTTCAAGTTCAAGGTCTTTATCTTTACGCATAGAGACTGGCCCGTCGTGCAACAGTTTCCGGCAGCAAAACAAGAAGAATATCGTTCACTATGGGAGAAGTTGTGGCGGTGGCGGCCTGGTACTGTCGAGAAACGGACCGAGTATCGATCACGCTGGAATAAGTTGAAGATGAGGTGTTCTCTTATTCTGCCAGTGCTGTGGTGTTTCGTCCGACCTCTGGGTCGGAGGGCGATCAGGGTGCTGACGATAAAATGGCTTCACCTTCACGGTATCGGATATGACAAACTTGTCATCGAGAAGGGGAACGTCCACACCGCCGGACCACATCTGTTGCGCAGACGGAATCGGTTTTCGATGGCGGAGGATCGCGAGATTCGGATCTTCGTGGAAGATGACCTTTTTAAAGCTATCAAGTTGGCGAATGTCTGTGAGGTAGTGTTCCTCATCAAACACCCTTACAACAACGCTAACACTTTGCCTCGGAACGTGATTCCTGTCGATAATTGGACAGACATCTACGAGTACATTCGGCAGAAGCTTTGAGAGGTTACGCGGGTTCGTAAGTAGCGAATACTTCCCGAAACGCACTCGCGACTCTTCCTGCCCCGCCGAGATTGAAACTCTCTGACCGCACTTTGGCATTGATCCGCCACATCAGTCCCTCTAGGGCATAGTAATCGCGAACGGAGAGCCCCTTATATTTGCGACGGTTGTACTCAAGAAAGGGCAGCAGTTTGCCGTTTAGGTGGTGAAGCTTGAAGTCCATTTCCTCGATGTAGTCGCGGTACATCTCAAACATTGGGGTACTCGGGACGGGCGTGAATAACATCGGGATCACGGAACCGACACGGCTGGAAGCGAACACGAGCGTGTCGTAGACGGCCTGAAGATCCTCGTCGGGAAGTCCGAAAAGCACGAAGCAGTTTATATCCTGGCAGTGCAGTTTGTAGCCAGCTTCGACCGCATTTTCGAGCCCGTAAAAGAACTTGTCCATGTTGGTGTGGTTTCTATCCCACTTCGTTCGCATGTTGACGTTGACAGTCTCCAATGGCAGGTAGAGTTTCTTGAACCCCGCGCGCCGCATGAGTTTGACGACGTGCGGATGAAGAAGCCGGACTTCGATGCCCTCAGGCGCGTGCAATTCAATGCCATCGAGATCGGGATCGTCAGCGATTCGCTGAATTAGTTCGATGAAGTTGCTTTTCCCAAGTAGCAAGTTGTCTTCGTAGAAGCAGAATTCTCGGATGCCGCGAGCGAACCAGTGCTTCACTTCGTCGTACGCACTGCTAAATTCCCGAACCCAAACTTTCCGACCCTCGTTCAGAACATTTGCCGCGCAATAGGCACACTTGAAGGGACAGCCGCGGCTCGTAGTCAGAATAGTGTATTGGGGAAGCTCACCTCCCGCCTCAGGCTCGCCTGTACCATCCTCCTTATAAAGATCGAGATCCAGGGGGAGGGGGTTTGCATCAGGTATTGTCGCTGAAACGATAATATCCCGGCGTTGCTGGTCGCGCTTCAGTGGATCAAGTTCACGACCCTGTAGGTGAAGAGGATCGCGAAGGCCGAGATTTGCAATCGCGTGTTCGGGTGCCAACGTGGGGTAGATGCCACCGACGCGGATGACTGCCTTGGGGAACACCTCGCGGCATACGTTGATTACATCGAGTGTACTTTCCCACCAGTAGGTCATAATGGACGAGATCCAGATCTCGTCCGGTTCTGGGAAAGTAGAAGTGTCAAAATGAGACCGTTGGTTGGCGCAGGCGCGTGACTGAATTGAGAGGAGCTTCTGTCGCAATTCATGCGGTGGCACGCCGAAACAGTATTCAATCTTTTCGTCCTTAGCGGGTCGAAAGCCTGCCCAACGTTCCGGTACATACTCTTCGGTTGAGCAGAGTTTGCGCACCTTTCGCATCTTCTTCTGGACCGTTCGCTTCTCATTGGCTGCGTCGAGGCAGTCGATCAACTTCAGGAGATAGCCCTTCGTGCGCAGCCAAGAAGCCACACGCAGCAATCCGTACGGCAAGCTCCAATGCGGCCAGTACTGCGTGTCATAGACCGGCGGACTAATCAATAATGCGGAGCGGGGACGGTTCAAGTTTCCATACCTCTTTGCGAAGGCTCTCACGAAGCATCTGGGCGCCCAGCGTACCGTTCAAGAAATTGAATGCTTCGTCGCGAACCTTTTCGTTTAGGAATGCAGCCATTCGGTACAGGTCATGATACTCGCCGCGCGTGATGCCGTTCAACTCTGCGAACGGAAAGAAGTGCGGCGACCACTCGCGGTGTGGAATTGCGGCCAGATATGCCGCATTTTCGTGGTGTTCGAGACTGCCCGGTGTCGGTGTGTACGGCTTGAGGATCAGGCCTTCAAACTGATTAAGCACCTCAAAGCTCCGCCTGATGATGCTCTCCATCTGGTCACCTGGGCGACCGATCCACACGAAGCCGCTCAGACGGTTGTCCACCTCGACCATGCCCGCCTCACGCAAGATACGCGCGAACTTTCCGATACGCTTGCAAATCGAGTTCGTCGCCAGCCTCCGATTCCTCGAAATGCGCCTCAGCGACCTGCTTATGAGCGAAAATACTCGCAATCTCGGGCGTGACCTTTGCTGGATCGAGTCCACAGATGAAATGGTAACGCAGATGCTTGTGAAAGTCCTTCGTCTTGGTGAAAATCTCAATCAGTGGCTGACCCGCGTCTTGGCAAAGATCCTCCTCGAAGAACGCGAAATGCAACACACCGCGTTCCACCGCGTTGCGAACTTCGGTAATCGCGAGATCTGGGTTCAACCGCAACGCGACGAAGGGTGGGGGCTTGTCGCCGTAGAGATCAAACGCTGCCGGCACATTGCCAAGGTCGGGTGGCTTGGAAACTACGTAGTCCGCCCCGCACCAGTCCACGGCGTGGGTCGGCAATAGGCGTGCATACTGTCCGAGAATCACGATCTTGGTCTCTGGAAGTAACTTTCGAATGATGCGGCAGACCTCGGCCACACTCTCATGCCAGTAGCTGCATAACGAAGTGATCCATACTTGAGTCGGCGTTGTCTTCTTGCCCCCTTGTCGCATTGTGGTCAGTTGGTTTCCGAATTCGCTGTACGACATGCCGAACCGCCGAACCGGATACTTCTCGCCTCGCACTGTGTGATGTCGGCGACCGAGCGGAAGCGATTCTTCGATCACTTTTCCGTTCTCATCCGGTTTCATGCAGTCGATGAGTTGAACATGGCATTCCGTCTGCGAACGCAAATGCGAAGCGATCTTAAGCAGGTCGAGTGGTTGATTCCAACGAAGCCAGCTGTAGCGTGTTTCCTCGACGGGAGGATTCACGAACAAGATCCGGTCGTTTCGCCTAACGTATTTAGAGATAAGCGATTGCGCAGCGATTATCTTAGCCATCTTTATTTGTGCTGAAAGCCATTAACCGGATGCGCCAGATCCATCATGCGACCGGGATCCTTATCGGCGGCCTCTTGGCCAGCACCCAAGCGAGTGCGGTTCTGAGAAACCCACGCTCGTCCATCTGTCTCTGAACGGGATGTCCCCAGTTTATCAGGATTTCACTGCGCTTTAGGTCAATTTCGGCAATCGGTTGCTCCGCCGTGCCCTTCTTGTTGATCAGCACGAACGTCCGTTTAAAGAGAACGATCGACCATTGCCACTCGGGTCTTGCCGTGTCGAGAAGGACTGTCTCTTCACAGTAGTCGATCTTGGATGGGTCCGCCAGATTCTTGGAAGATACGACCGTGAGGCCGCCGATTTTTGGTGGGAAGCCGATTTCCATCGCGCGGTGCTGGCAAGGCCGTTCACGCTCGATTTCTGAGAGAGGAGCATGGTTCGCAGTAGTTGGGCTGTGGCATCGCCTTGGTTGATGAAGTTTGACACCGCAGATGAAATGTCATCAAGAGCCTTATGCCGCAGTGCGGCTTTGCCAAGTGTATCCGAAAGACCTGATCGAACCGCACTCCGGCGAAGTACAGCGGAGATTATCTGCCAAACGTATCCACCGACACGTTCGCCTTCTCCAATGAGCTGACGGCGAAGAATTTTGAAGTGCTCGCTTTCCTCGTAAAAACTTTCCCGGCCAGGGTTTAGCGTATCAGTAGCGTCGAGTCCTGAAATAACAATGATCTCGCCCGTGATCTGACTTAGCGCTGCTCGATTCGCTCCGGTCAGAATTCCCTCAGCACCGAAAAAGCCGGAGTCACCGATGGCAACGCCGCGAACTCGAATGGAAATCCCTCGATATTCGGCGGGGAAAATGATGGTTTCGTACCCTGCCAGAAACCCCCTTGCTTTCAATCCTCCTTGATCAATGTCAACTTTGATGAGCATATCTGCGGGGACAATTTGACTCCCCGGTTCGAGCGGAAAGACCGGTCGGCGAAGCGAAACTGATGAACCTGCATGGACGACTTCCAAACGCGCAAGAGTGGTGTCTTGCGGAAAGCTCAATGCCTTCTCCACGCTCGGATTCGGGTTTTCCGCCGGGATGGAGTAGGGAATCGGAGTGCATCGAGACAGGTTCCACAGGAAGTGAGCGAAGCCACTTTGACTGCCGATATTCCGAACGAACCCTTTTCGCCGTGCGGACCGAAGCTCACGACAGACGAAGGGTTTTAGCTGCTTTGCGGTAATGACGGTTTTCGGATCTCTTGACTTATCCTCACGAGCATCAAAAATGTCGATTGTTGCGAAGTCGTCGAGTTTCTCCAAGTCGGCATTGTCCGCCAAACGGAGCAATTTCTCGAAATCCAACTGCGCCTTAAAGCGGAGCCCCTCACACGAAACTTTGATCACAATGGAGTTCGGCCCTTTGGGGTTGTCAAACGCTAGGTGCATCCTCTTGTGGTTCCATCGGTAATCTTTTCCTTCCTTCAGAAGTTTCGTCCCACGACCACTTGGTCTTATTATCTCGATTGAGATGCGGTCCTGAAGGAGGTCTGTGGAAATCGGAACGGCGAGAAGAGGAAGAATCTCCAACGAACTAGGGGGATCAGCAAATTCCAAGTGTGTCTCAAATGTGCGGTCAGCCCCCGATTCGACTTCGAGGCGATCACAGTATCGTGCGAGCGCAAGAAACCCGATTCCCTTGCTTCCAATGCGCAACCTACCTTTGCGAGTCTTGTCACCAGCCCACCTTCTGCTTCCGCCGCCAATGCGTGCAAAATCGCCTCGAAATTCAAAGGGGCTCATTCCCTGTCCATCGTCGGTAACTGTTACCGAAGAAAAATCGTCGGAGAAACCTACGAGAACAGATTCCGCATCCGCATCAAATGCGTTGCTGATCAATTCCTTGAAGGCTTTGACGAACGGCTTGTAAACACCGGATAACTCACGGAGGATTGAGGGATCGATTCCACCAAGGCGCATTCCAAGCATTGGATAACCACTTCCACTTTCGATCAGGAGTCAGGAAAGGAGCAAACCCGTTCATGAAAAAAATTTTCAACAACGCAAGTGTACCTTCCGATTTGGACCGCGATAACCATGACCACTTTGGTTCTCTTTCACTTCCAGAAAACGCCTTCGGAGAATCACTTTATCCGAAAAAAACTCAAGGCGAATCACCCAAGAGGGCAGGCGATTATATTGTTACAATTGTTTGATTATTCAACCGGAACGTACATCATTGGTTTTAATGGGGGTGGGGAGTCTCGACAAGATCGACATCTGTTCCCTAACTCGCTTCCTCTCATCAAATTTCTCTGTGATGACTGTGAATGAGAGATGCTTTCGACTGGACGAATACGGCATCCGTCGAGTATCATAAGGTGTAGGCATATACGCATGTATATTTTGGGATCCGCGTGATGAGTCAGACCTCCGAAATCGAGTGGACTGATGCGACGTGGAATCCAGTTCGAGGATGCACGAAAATTAGCTCTGGATGTGTGCACTGTTACGCGGAAACATTCGCAGAACGATTCCGAGGTGTTCCAGGCCATCCATACGAAGGCGGATTCGACCTCCGGCTTGTCCCTGAAAAGCTGGCTGAGCCATTGCGGTGGAAAACACCGAAGATGATTTTCGTGAATTCGATGAGCGACCTATTTCACAAGGATATTCCGGACGAATACATCTTGGCCGTGGTCGGCATTATGCAAACCGCGAACTGGCACACCTATCAAGTCCTCACAAAACGATCAGAACGCCTTCGCGACATGTTACAAACGAAACTCCACGCAGCTGGTGAAGCGGAACATATTTGGTGGGGGGTGAGCGTCGAAAACAAGAAACATGGACTCCCCAGGATCGATCATCTTCGGGATGCGCCCGCGAGAGTGCGGTTTCTCTCAGTGGAACCCCTCCTGGAAGATTTGGGTCAAATCAATCTGACCGGTATCCACTGGGCGATCGTTGGTGGTGAAAGCGGAAATGGAGCCAGACCTATGCTAAAAGAGTGGGTGTCCGCGATTCGAGATCAGTGTTCTGCGGCAAATGTGTCCTTCTTCTTCAAACAATGGGGTGGGGTAAGAAAAGGTAAGGCCGGACGTGAACTGGATGGGACCACCTACGATGAGATGCCAACTCGAGTTTCCCTTCCCGTATTGCCTGCGGATGAGCGAAAGAAGGCAATTTTCGCAGTCGAATCACTTTATCCGGAAGCAACTGCCAAAGAGGAACCGAACTTATTCTCATGAGAATCCATGTCAAACAATTGAGGTCGCACGATTTTAAAGCACAGTTCGGTGATCGTGACCAAACGGGGTCCAGAAATCGCGGTTTTTTGCTCAGTTTTTGGCGAGCGTTCCGCCGCTCACTACCAACATGACGACAGATCCCTGGGCAAAACACATGGAGTCAGTTTTTTTGGGTCCTGCGCCCCCGCTCCGCATCCATGCTTCGCTTCCCGCCTCCGCCGCAGGCGCAACGGTGTGTGGCGTCGTGCCACAATGCGTCTTCGGCGACGTGAAATCCCCGGCTCCGCCGTTCCACAGTGCGGTTTCGCTTCGCGGCGTCGCTGCCTTGTTTGCTTTTTGGCCCCGCCCATACGGGACTTTTAAGGGGCCAAACGCAAACGAAGGCAGACGATTCGGCTTCGCCCGCCGCTACGCGAGATGCTGTTTGTTCCGTCGGGGCCTCCGCACCAAAAGCAGCGCCAATAACGTGCCAAACATCATTGCCGACCACCGACCAACCGAACCTCCCTTCCTGACTTGACACGATGCTCGAAGGACGACAAGGAAGGAGAATTGGGTGAAGGATTGGGACAGACGCTGATTCATTCATGGAATCTTCACACATACCATTTTGTGCCGTTTGTGCTCCGAGCTTTGCTGCGTACAATGATTATTGTGGAAGATGCAAATCGTCGCGTGGGTTCGGGAAAACCGGGTTTTGAGGAAGTTCCAGCGGAGGCATTAGAGCAGTCCAGCAACACGCGGACAGCCATGACGATATCATCCCGTTCTTCGACTCGATGTTCAAGGGGATAGCCGCCACCAACCGTGACAAGACCTCGTTCACGAACAAGAAGACGCTGAACGAACTACGGTTCCCTGATGTGGCATCAGCAATTCCTTCAACAAGGGAGACTAACACATGGGAGACAAAATCAGCATCGGCGGCAACGTGACCGGCTCTGCCGTTGGCTCGCACGCCAGCCTCAAGACAAGGGACATCATCACTCAGGTCCAGAGATCGGGTATGGATGGCGACCTCAAGCAGAAGTTTATCGACGCGGCTGAATCGCTGGCAAACCTGAATATAGCCGAGGACGACAAGTCCGACGCCGCCGACGACTTGGCCAAACTAAAGGCCGAGTTAGAGAAGCCGACCAAGGACGAGGGCCGCATCGCAAAGATCTGGAATCGGATCAAAGCCGTGGCACCCACCGTAGCCTACATTTTGGCGTCGGCTGCGAGTATAGGGAAGATCGTGGGCGTGGTTGCGTGACCGAAATAACAGGCCGCTGTCGCGTGGCGGCAGGTGTTCGTGCGCCCTACCATCACAATTGAAGGAGTCAAATTCCATGTCTCGTCTTGATGAGAAGAAAGCAGCCCGCTTCAGGCTGCTCAAGGCGCTGTACGATGCCTCCGGCGCTGACCAATTCAAATGCGTGCCGCTCTTTGATCTGGGTGAAGAAGTGGGCCTCAACCATGAAGAGACAGATCAAGCCGGCGAATACCTGCAAAAAGAAGGCTTACTCGAATTCAAAGCGTTTGGCCCTCAGATCGGAATTACTCATAGAGGTGTGAAAGAGGTCGAGGAGGCACTAGAGTATCCTGATCGTTCGACCAGGCATTTCTTGCCCGTAGGCGGTATCAACATCGGCATGATGGTCGGGTCTACAATCCACGCCAGCCATTCGGGCGAGATAATCAGCATCGGCGGCGACGTAATTGGCTCTGCGGTGGGTACGCACTCCAGCCTCAAGGTCAGAGACATCATTACGAAGATTCAAAAGTCTGCCATGGACACCGACCTCAAGGAGAAATTCGCTGCTGCGGCTGAAGAACTGCTCAACCTCAAGATCAATGAAGCCGACAAGTCCGATGCTGCCGACGATCTGATCAAGTTGCAAGTCGAGTTGGAGAAGCCGACCAAGGACGAGGGTCGGATCCAAAAGATTTGGAACCGGATCGAGGACATGGTCCCGACAATTGCCTCGATCCTAGCGTCGACGGCCACACTCGCCAAGGTGGTAAGCAGCCACCTGTGACCCAGCGCACGGGGGCGCGGCCTCTTATGACCGCCATCATGATTAGGGGGGAAGGTGAATGAAACTGCGCAAAGACCCTTCGGGGGCCATCGAGCTTCTTCTGTGGGACATGCCAGCCGCTGACATCGAACGCATCACTAAAACAGTGCTGAGCGAGGTGGAATCGAGCGGACCGGTTTCGATTACGCACATCGCTGGTGACGCGGTCAACTGCGCGATCGGTGCGGGTGCGTCGCTGACCGGTAGGGATCTGTTGACAGTGTTCGAGGGGCGCGGTGATACCGATTCCCTTGTCCGGGAGTTGCTTGCTCGATTGAGTCGTCTACAGTCGTTGGATGTGGAGTTACCGGAAAGACGTAGCGCCGCCCAAGTAGCCGAGGAGGTGGGTCAACGTGCCACAGCCAGACTCGCCAAAGAGTTGGCGGCGCGGAACCTCGCTGATCCTCGTAGCACCGATTTCGGGAAGACAAAGTACGCGAAGCGCCTCGGCTTCCCTAACGAACGGCAACAGGTCGAACCGTTACGAACGGTCGGCATCTTCTTCGCTTTGACACCTGCGCCGCTGATTTCCGATGGGGAAAAGAAGAACTTCTTACAGTGGATGGATTGCAACCAGCGTCGATACCACCCCATCGACGACTGCTTCTTCCTCCCAGGGCCTATGCCGGACCTCATCTCCAAGGCACACGTCTGGCACAACGGGCATCGCAATCGGTTTTTTCCAATGGTATCGAGTTACACTACATACGTGGCTCTCGAACTCGAAGAAGGGTACGTGGAGTACGGATTTTGCCCCGGCAGCTTCTTCGAGGAAGACAAGGACAAGGTGTATTACGCCAAGGTAGTTGGTGGTTTTGTCGCCTTCCTCAGCTTTCTTCGTCATCTGGCCGAGACTTTCGGCGGCGATACGTCCGCCATCTTGGTCGGCCTAGCGTTGCGCGGCACGTCTAGCACGAGGCTGCGGTGCATAACGAAGCGAGTGATGGAACACTACCTCGGCGGCGCGGTGCCGGAGGAAGATGGCTTCCGTTGGGTGAACGCGGCGACCGTTGGCACCGACTGGTCGCTGGACCGCCTCGCTCGACAAGCTGCTCTCGAACTGCTCGATCACTGGTCGTACTCCGGCCCGGCTTGGGCCGAAACCCCAGAGTTCACGGACGGCAAGTACACCGGCGACTATTACCGAGCAGACTTTCGCCGCCAATGGTATTGACCCGTCACCTCTCCGCGCCTCAAGAGTAAGAAGCATCATGTTGGATCCTAATCGTAACCTTTTGTCTGACTTGCTCCCATCTGGAGTCCAGGCGGAAGAATTTTGCTATGCAATCCTTTGTTTTTTCAATTCCGGAAATAACGAGCCTGTTCAAGGTGAAATCACTTATCCGAATGATCCGGAGTATACGCTACGACTGAAATTCTCCGTTCGAGGTGATGAGATCTCGGGAGCATTCGCAGGGCCGAAACTATCTGAGGAAATATTTGAAAAACTCCGGCAGTTTCTTGTTGAGCTGTTCAAAGAGAAGAGCCGACGTGTCGGGGTGCAATTCTTTTTCAGTCGACGTAAAGTTCTGGGGAGGTGGCGTTATAAAGACTGGTTCCAAATTCTTCCCGTCCCTCCTACTGCGCCGCAGGTTGAATGGCAACTTGCCGCTCATCCATTCATCGTCGAAGTAAAGTTTTCGAGCACTGCGAATGTGTTTGTGGACAGTATCCGAGCTTCTTGTGAAGCTTCTCGGATTGAGCTATTGCTCAATACTCTGTTGGGGCCTGCCATCACACACATCAGTGGCCGAATGATCGGACCTCATGGGAATACATGGGTCGTCGTTCCCCATGTTGGTGAGACGACCCAACAGCACATCGCATATTGCCAACAGATGTATCTGTGTGACGAGGTGAAAGGAGGCACCGAGGATTTTTCTTCCGTTCAAGGAATCTTGCCTTTACCCGAAGTCCCAGCGAGCGATTACGACGCGCAAAAGACAAGGCATTTGGGAGATCCTTTGAATATTCCAGATGACCTTGGTCAGTCTCTGGATCGCTTCTTCTCTTTGACCTCGAAGAGACAAAAACAATTCATGAACGCCTGTTATTGGTTGAGCCAAGCAAATTACACGATATCATACTCGACGATGTTCCTCACGGCGATTCAAGCAATCGAAGTACTCGTCGAAACTCCCCGAGGTGGATCAAGTTGCGATAAGTGCGGCAAGGCGCTGGGCCCGGGTAGGACAAAACTCTTTGAGGAATTCCTCAACAAATTCGCACCGGATGTTTCTGACGAAGCCGGTCGAGGTGAATTGTATAACACCCGCTCAAACCTGACTCACGGCTTCAGTCCCCCGTTTTTGATCGACCGCGATGTCTCAGGGTTCTCAAGACCGCAAGTACATCAACAAAGCGATTTGTTAGGAAGTGCGTTGGTATGCGCCAGTCATGCGCTTCGAAATTGGCTCTGGGAGAGTTAAATCAAACAAAGAGAAGAGCGAGACTCTCCGGGTAATTGGCCGAAAGCTTCTCTCACCGCTCGCCACTAGATCTTCGACATTTCCAGCCCGACCAGTCCCCTGATCAGTCTGGAAAACGAGAAACAACCGCCCTAGAATTCTGGAAGACACGAGTAAAACTAGTAACAATCAGCAACTCAGTAACTAGCCATAGCTAGTACTGGATTTACTCGTTCTTAAATCTAGAATTGACAGGGATTTATCGATTTTTCTTTTTCTCAGGGATTTGCGGCGAAAGGCCGTCGCTATGCCCGCCGACTTCCAAGAACACGTCGATGAACCGACGTTTGAGAAGGTTCTCAACGCCTGCCACAAGCGAGGCGTTCGGGTCACCGTCACAGTCCGTGACGGCGCGTCCATCACCTGCCGAACCGAGATGAGCGGCAACGCCGCGAGCATTGACTTCGACCTCTGGCGTCTGGGTTCAAACCTCTCGGAGGGGCGCAGCGTCACTACAACGAGAAGCACGACGCCTACCTCAAGAAGCACCTCAAGCAACTCCGGCCGAAGAGGCCGGGCATCGCTAGCCACTTCGGCGCGACCGGGATTCACTTCCAGGTGCTCAAGCAGGACGCGAGCGAGTGGTTCAAGGATATCTATGTCGCGTTACTGGACACCGCCAACTTCACGCCGCTGCCCGATCCCTTCGAGATGTCCAGGAAGTCGAAGACACCACCAGGGGTCGAACGGAAGAAGAAGCCGAGCGTCACGAAGCAACCGCCTGTAGAGCCACCCACGATCACAAGACTCCGCTCGCGATTGCGGACGCTTCAACGACCGACGCAGCCGAAAACACCGGAGATGCTCAAAGAGATCCAGCGGGTACTGAAGACCTACGAGCGACCGAGCGCGATCACTAAGTATGTGAAGCAGACACGAGGCAGCACCTGCCAGCTCTGCGGGTATGAGGGATTTATGAAGCGGAACGGAAAGCTCTACTGCGAGGTTCACCACCTCTTTCATCTCTCAAAGAACCCTCCGGCGATGTGCCTCGGGCCAGAATATCTAGTCGTGCTGTGCGCCACCTGCCACCGACGGATGCACTACGCCGATGTCAGCGATGCGGTTCACGATGAGATGGGCTGGCGGGTCAGCATCGATGGCGAGAAAGTCATGTTTGCAGTGTAGAGTCCACGCTGAGGGGTCGGTGTTCCACGTGACCTTTATCGCGCGGCTTTCGGTGGCTTTTGACTCCTGCCCGTTGCTGGGCCTCGGACTTCCTCTTCCAGCTTCACGAGTTCGGGAAGGAGCTCTTCAATCTGCCCCCGAATCTTGGCATTTTGTCTTCGGATTTGCTCATTGGTCTGGGCAGCGCCTTCTTCGCTGTTCTTGACTTGCCACTCCAAAGCTAGCGTCCAAGCTCTATCCTTTGCATCCCATCTCAGCCCATTCGCCAGGAGCAATGGTTTGATCTTTTCGAAATTCAAGGGGATCGCAGCTTTGGTGCCGTCTCCGAATTTAATCCCGACTCTATTCCGTTCGACGTTTTCTTGATACTGGATTTCATAATCGGGCCAGTAATAACCAATGGAAGGAAATGGATTAGGAGCCTTCGCCCATTGTCTCCGCCCAGGTCCAGTTTCGCCGGTAAACTCAGCTGACGAGGCCAGGTCGTCTACTTGGAAGGGGGCTTGATCATTCGTAGGCGGCTGATGTACTTCACTCTCATCGGTCTTATTCTTTCGCGCTTTCGCCATATGGTCCTCCATGCTCACGGTTGGAAGACTGACGCATAGCGCGGCCAGAACAAAATGTAAAGCATTATTTTCGTGTCGAAGATGGCAACTGCCATCGAGCCGCGGCGCGCTGGCAGGCCGGGATGTCATTGCGCTCGATGAGCTCGTTCAGGAGACGGATAGGGTGACCTCGTGGGATTTGCCCGCAACAAGGTCCTCGACATGCACACGGCCAACGCGCACCTGCCAGACAGCAACAAGAAGATGTATTTCTACTACACGTCTACGGCACAAGAAGCCTGTAACTGACTTCAAGCGGCGAATAGCTCATCGAAGCCCAAACCAAAGCCGAAACATCGGAAGCAGTCCTGTCGTGCGCCCGCGCTTCCACGTTGCCCCGTAGCGAGAGCGGTTCCATCGAGGACCACGACCTTCGCCTGGGGAACGTCCATCAATCCGGCCTTTTCCATTAGAGCGCCATCGAAGACCTCAATTGGCGGAATGGGGGGCGGCAATCCGCCGATCAAAGAGTGATCAACTACTGCCGTGTCCAGACAGTGCCACCGTAGAAGTCTCCTTCCCTGCGCTCCTGAGTGATCTCGACTACCTTGCCATCCTTGAGATGAAGACGCAAGGTCATCTCCCCACTTGAACCCCCGGAGATATTGCACCAGCTTCCAATGATTTCATTGCCCTTGATCGTGCCCCGGTAGGCTACCATCCACTCACCATATTTGCTTCCTTTCTCGCCCTTGCCCACCCACCATACGATCTTACCGACCTGGCGGAGGTTGTACGTCCCCTCATCGTCACAAGACCATGTGCTTGTCAGGTTGATTTCCTCGGGCTCGGCGGCTGAGCCGACGGGCGCCATCGGCGTCGCGGCGGTCACCGCCACCGCAAAATAAAAGGCAAACCTCATGAGACCTTCCTTTCGCAAAGAGAAAACATGATGCAGCTCCACGGAGAGCTGCAAAGCCGAATCACGTAATTATACTGAACATTTAAGCCCTAGTTTGTTACCAAGAAACACAAGCCCGCCGCCAGTCGTGCTCAGCGGGTTTTCGTTGATATTTACGGCTTGCTACCGCGCGGGCCGGATCGCGAGATATGGCAAGTGCGTGTTTGGTAGCGGAATCTTGACCGAGTGCTGATCCATGATAATCTCGTAGATCGGAATCCCGAATTTTCGTCCCGTTTCGTGAATTCGCGGCCACGAATACTTGACCGTCACCCAGTGGTTGAAGCTGGCAACTCCAGCAACCATATTCAGGCCACGGTACCGGAAAGGAGCCTGTTGGCCACCTTTTGCGGCTTGGTTGATCGCGCCCAGGAGCAATTGCTCGACCTCATTCTGGATAACTGGCCGGAGGTTTGCTGGTACATTGCGAAGATTGTTGAGAACAGTGGCCTTCGACTCAGCGAGGAATCCCTGCACATAGGCTAGCACCGGGCCGGGATTACCCGTAGCGGCGGCCTCGCCAATCGACGCGCAGAGCTTAGCGTACTCAATGTAATTGATCTCCTTGGAGGAAACAAAGACGAGGGTTCCCTTCTTCAAGTCCGCAAGCACTTGATTGCGGTTGCTGTCAACGAGACCCTCGCTCACCAGGCGACGAAGTGAAGCTTCATATTGCCGAGGGTCGTTGACTAGTCTTCGGACCTCGTCAATTTGTCGCAGACGCGAATTGATTTGGTTCTCTAGGTCACTCACGCGATTGACTTTGTTTTGGGCCTCGCGAATTAACCGCTGGATTTCGTTGTTGACCGAGTTGATGTGCTCGGCAGCTTTCTTCTGAATACTGAGCCTCGCCTGGTCAAGTTTGAGGAGCGTTTTGTCAATGTGCGGAATCGGATTGCTGATGTGCGGCCAATCGAAGGCGTATGTCGGTGCCGCGTGGGAAACTAATACGGCGGCGGTCGCGAGGGCCGCGGACAGAACAAATTGGGAAAAGCATCGCATGGGAATCACCTTTCATTTGTGCTTTGCGAAGATCGCGGACTTTCGTCGGTCAGATCCTCACGACTATGGAGCCTGTTTCGAAGTTGCTTACATTTCTCTCTCCGGCACAAGAAAGCCAAAGCGAGAAGGATTTTTCCGCATTTTTCTCAAAAAGCAAAATGAAAGATGCCCACGGAAATCCGTGGGCATGAAGCAATCAGTCGTGAACTTCAATCATCGGTCGCGCCGGTCAGTCGATCCATTTGCCGTCGCGGAAGTAATCGAAAGTGTTCGAATTGGGCTGTTTGAGATACATCTTGGTCTTGTAGAGCCGCACCGCAATGTCGCGGCTCTTGTCATAGATCTCGATGTAATCCCGATTTCGAGACACTTCCTGGAAATAGCAGTTGCCACCGTTGTCAAACGTCTCAATCCAGTTTTTCCCCTGCCCCTGCTCAAACTGGCCATCATCGTACCGCCACTTGGCTCGGGCTGTCTCATCAGCCGCTGTCGCTTGGAGACCGAGAAGCAGACATAAAGTGATTGCAATCATCGAAGTCGAGAAAAGTCGGAACATGGTTCTTCCTCCGAAAGTCATTTTGGCGATTGACGGTGCTATTTCGTTCGATCAGCACCTGGATCATCTTTCGCCCACAACTCTCTATCCGGCAGATCTCAGAAAAACCGAGGCGTAAAAAGGAGATTTCTCGGTGATGGTTGTCAACCACCAGGAAATCAAAGTCGCTCGCGAGAGTGACGGTCGGATGCGAAAACAAAACAACCCTGCCCAGGAACATTGTCGTGAGCAAGTTTCGGTATCCGCTGGCACCCTTGTTCATGCCGCCGGAACAGGTCCCGGACTTCTGCTCAGCGAAGCCCACTGCGGATCAGTACCCCGCAGGCTGCACGCCCACTCCACAGGTTACCGCTTTACCCTTCTAGGTGCCGGAAGAAGCTCACGGAGTATTTCAGGATCCCAGGCACCTTTCCGGAAGAAGATGAACTCCTTCATACGAGGTTGCTTTAGCGTCATCTTGTCCGAGTAAAGTCGAACTCCAATATCCCGGGCTGCGTCATACAGTTCGACGTATTCGGGGGTACTGGCCACCTCCAAGAATCGTATCTCTCCTCCATCTTTGAATACTTCGCTCCAGTGCCCATCCCCGCACTTCTGAAAATCTCCGCCTGAAGACAACCAACGTCGGGTTATTTGATCGAGGCTTTTGACGAATTCCTGAAAATCGGGCCGTTCTCTCAACGCGTGGATGTCGGTATCAGCCTTTAATTCCTGTAGCCGTTTTAGGGGCGCAAAATATCCGGACTGTTTCGCCCGCTCAAGCAACTCCACCGCTCGACATCCAAGGCGTTCTTTAATCTTCTTGTCGGTTTCTCTCGTTGATTGAACGCGCAGACTCGGGCAAGGTTATACAGTGAAAGTCCGTCTAGATTTTCGCCCTTTACCAATTGCTCAACCTCATCGAGCGTCTCCTGATCCAGTTTCCGAGTTTTTGCCAGGGATCTCGCTCGAAGAATCCGAAATACTACACGCTCTGTCCCGACCGCATACCGAGCAGATTGTTCCCAGTCGACCGCTGCTTCTGCAGGTCGATTCAATCGATTGTCCAAAAGATTCGCGCGAGCGGCGTGGACTGACAACAGTTGGTGCCGAACCGACTCCTGACGCGGCTGAAGTTTATCCAAGTCTTGTAAGAGTTGGATTGCCATGAAATACTGCTGGATCCCTTGCGCATGCAGTCCAACGTTCTCGAGTTGGCGAGCGGCCTTCAAAAAAGACTCGATCTGTCGGAGATGCCAACGGTTTTTTACGACTTGCTCCTGGATGGTGGGTGAGTCTCTCAAGAGCACCGCAGCGACGAAATGGGCATAAGCTTTGTTGAACTCGCCGGCATCCATCGCCTGAAGTCCCCGGGTGCGCTGTTCAAAGCACCAGTGCAGTGCCGCACCAAAAGTGTTGCCTTCCGTTATGAGTTGCTCTCTCCGTTCAACGTGCAATTCCGGATCTGGACGGTTTAGCCACAACCGACGAAGGCGTTCATCCTCTCCGATTTGAGTTGGTACTTTCAGGACGCGATCCCCCAAATTCACGAACAGGAACAGACCATCAGGGCTACAGTTTTCTGCGATGGCGAATTGTCGAACGTGTTCTTCGGGAAGTTGGTGACCGGTGGCTGTCTCCCACATCAGCGTCGTTCCGGAATAATCCCTGGCGATGATTCGGGCACCATCCGCACTCAGTTCCACAGTGGTCACGATATTCGCGAGTCCTTTCAGGTCGCGAATGGGTTCTCCGGTCTTGGCATTCCAAACTTTGATCGTCGAGTCATTCGACGCGGTAACGATGTGGGTGCCATCCTTACTAATCGCCACACAGCTCACCCCAGCCATGTGTCCCTTGAGATCGCGGATGGGAGTTCCGGTTTTGCCATTCCAGACCTTCGCTGTCTTGTCTTCTGATCCGGTGACGAAGTAGGTGCCATCTGCATTGACGGCAATGCTACTCACCCATGCCAAATGTCCCTTGAGATCGAAGAGTTGTTGCCCGGATTCGCCATCCCAGGCTTTAGCGGTTCCGTCTGTTGATCCGGTGACGATGCGTGTCCCATCCGCACTCATCGCAACGCTAGTCACCCCGCCCGCTTGCCCCCCGAGATCGAAAAGGCATTGTCCGGTCTTAGCATCCAAAACCTTAGCCGTATAGTCATTCAATCCGGTGAGGACCCGTGTGCCATCCGCACTTACCGCCATCCTTCTAACCTTTTTATGGGTAAGGATATTGATGACGGGTTGCCCGCTTTTAGCATCCCAAACCATCGCGGTCTTGCCCCATGATCCTGTGACGATGCATGTGCCATCCGCACTGATTCCCACACTCGGCACCCCACCCTCCCTAAGATCGATGAGGTAACGTCCAGTTTTGGTATCCCAAATTTTAGCCGTGGAATTTGATCCGGTGACGATCCGGGTGCCATCGTTACTCATCGCCACACTCGTCACCTCGTCCGTATGCCCCTTAAGATCGAGGAGTGGTCGTCCGGTTTTGGCATCCCATACCTTTGCGGTCTTGTCGGCTGATCCGGTAACAATGCGTGTCCCATCCACACTCATCGCCACGCTCCTCACCTGGTCCGTATGTCCCTTAAGATCGAGGAGTTGTTGTCCGGTTTTCCCATCCCAAACCTTCGGGGTCGTGTCCGATGATCCGGTTACGATACGAGTGCCATCCTCACTCATCGCCACGCTGTGCACAAAATCCTTATGCTCCTTAAGAGCAAAGAGGTATTTTCCGTTTTTCCCATCCCAAACCTTCGGGGTCGTGTCCGATGACTGAGTGAATTTGCGACTGCCGTTCGCGCTAACCTCCGGGGTCGTGCGCGATGGCGCAGTCACAATGCGAGTGCCGTCAGCACTAATCGCCACGCTGGCCACTCCAGTGCTTACGTTCAGATTGAAGAGAGATTTTCCGGTTTTACCATCCCAAACCCCGCGGTTCGGTCCCATGATCCGGTAACAATGCGTGTCCCATCCGCACTCATCGCCACGCTGAGCACATCATCCGTATGCCCCTTAAGATCGAGGAGTGGTCGTCCGGTTTTGGCATCCCATACCTTTGCGGTCTTGTCGGCTGATCCGGTAACAATGCGTGTCCCATCCGCACTCATCGCCACTCTGTCCACGCTATCCGTGTGGCCAATAAGAAGTTGGAGGGATTGTCCGGATACACCATCCCATACCTTTACGGTGTTGTCTCTTGATCCGGTTACGATTCGTCCGCCATCCTCACTCATCGCCACGCTGCGCACAAGATCCGTATGCCCCTGAAGATTAAGCAGATAGCGTCCGGTTTTCCCATCCCAAACCTTGCTGGTCGTGTCCGATGACGCAGTCACAATGCGAGTGCCGTCCGCACTAATCGCCACGCTGCTCACCCCATCTGTGTGTGCGTACAGATTCAGGAGAAATTGTCCGGTTTTCCCATCCCAAACCCTCGCAGTTCGGTCAGATGATCCGGTGACGATACGGGTGCCATCTGCACACATTGCCACGCTGCTCACGGTTTCCGCATGTCCGTTGAGCTCGCTCAGGAATTGTCCGGTATTGCCGTTCCAGACTCTCGCGGTTCTGTCCAATGAACCGGTAACAATGCGTGTCCCATCCGCACTCATCGCCACGCAAGTCATCTCGTCCGTATGTCCATTGAGATCAAAGAGGAATTGTCCAGTTTTGCCATTCCACACTTTACCGCTGTTGTCTCTCGCTCCGGTGACGATACGGGTGCCATCTGCACTCATTGCCACGCTACTCACCCCGGCTGCGTGTCCCTTAAGATGGTGCAGCAATTGTCCGGTTTTGGCATCCCAGACCCTCGCGGTTCGGTCCCATGATCCGGTAACGATGCGTTTCCTATCCGCACTCATCGCCACGCTACTCACCCCGGCCGCATGCCCCTCGACGAGATTAAGGAGAAGTTCTCCGGTTTTGCCATCCCAGACCCTTGCGATGCCTTCCCGCGATCCGGTAACAAAGCGGGTGCCATCAGCGCTCATCGCCACGCTGCTAACCGGGGACGGATGCGGATACACAGTAAACAAGCTGCCTTCAAAGCGTCGGTTGAGTATTCCCCAGGCGATACAACGATTTTCCGAGTTTATCTCAGCCAGGGTATCGCGGGCAAACTGAACCCTGCTGCTCTCAAACGCATAGTTGGCTTCACGCAGCCTGCTGAGATCGAGTACACGCGCAGTTTCTGCCAGTTGAGTCTTCACGTTTTTCGTCTGCTCATCTGCTCGGTTCTTTTCATTTGTGGCCAAAATGGCTTTCTGGATCGCGATGTCTTCGTGCCGCTTCGCCTCGCCCTCCTGCCACTTTGCATTACGTTCATTCTCCTTCGCTTTACTCTCACTATCCTTCGCATCCTCAAACTTGATATAAATCCCACTTGCACCTATCAAAACGGATAACAGCAAAGCCGACCCCAAACGAGTAAACAGCCGACGACGTTTCCGACCGTCAATTTCTCTCGCCTCTGCTTGTTCTTGTTTTGCTCTGGCCTCATTCGCCTTCGCTTCGGCGGTTGTGCGTTCTGCATCTGCTTTTTCCTGCTCCGCTTTCGCCGTGGCACGATCGATTTCTGCCTTCTTCAAGCGGTCTTGAACCGAATCCTGATAGTTCCGAACCGCCTCGGCTACCTCTTGGGCATCCTGGAGTCGCGTCGTCGGATCGGGGTCAAGACATTTCTTTGCCAGGGCAATCAATTCGGGATCCACGCCGCTGGACTCAATGCGTTGGTAGGTTTCCGACAATTCTCCGGACATCGCCTTCTTGAAAATATCGCCATCGGCATAAGGGGGCTTTCCTGTCAGAATCGTACACAAGATGCCACCTAGACCAAATACATCTGTATGCGGTCCGATTGCTGTTTTTTCGCCCTTGGCCTGTTCGGGAGGCATGTAGGCGGGTGTACCTTTCGCTGCGCCCGTTCGGGTTGCAAAACCTTCACCCTGGTAAGCTCCCGTTTCATCATCCGTATCCTCTCCTCCGCCCGTGGAAGGTTCTTTTTTGACGGTACTTGTCAGTTCGTTGTTTGACCGGTTTTCCTTAGCGCGGATAGACACATCCAACGATTCATGTCGATCTGCAAGCAGTTTGGCAATACCCCAATCCATGACCATCACTTCGCCGAACGCTCCGACCATGACATTTTGTGGCTTCAAATCGCGATGCAGAACACGTTCGGGTTTCTTAAAGTGCGCATAGGCCACGCCCTGACAGATTTGCTCGAAGATCTTGACTAAACGGGGCAATTCTTCTTCAGGAGTGGGCCGCGTTGAAAGCAACTCGGAGAGAGTGCGTCCCTCTACTAGCTTCATGACGAAGAACGCTGAGCCGTCAAGAAGTATTCCGTAATCGTGGATTGGGACGATGGAAGGATGTTGCAGTTGCGACACCAATTCGGCTTCACGACGAAAACTCTCGACCGAATTTCCAAGTTGCTTCAACACCTTGATCGCGACTTCCCGATTGAGGACGTTGTCATACGCCCGCCACACGGCACCCATCCCTCCCTCAGCAATGAAGGATCGAAATAAATAGCGATCAGTAGAAGGGGGAGCGACTCGAGCGGAATTGCTCGCAATGTTGAAAGGCGATCGCGTCGCCTTACTTACCGCTTGAAGGACCTGTTCCCGAAGGATTGGATCTGGGCAAATCTGCTCAATATCAATGTCGAGTTGCTTTTCGTGCGCCTCTTGAATCTGGGCCACGAGATCGAAGAAGCGGGTATTGCGACTTTGGTTCATGGGCATATTCTCTTTGAAAGGCAATGAGATAAACTGGTCACCACGATTAGAGCAGGTCACCCAACTGTTCTTGTAGGATCGATTGCGCCTGCAGCCAACGCGTTCGGGCCTGATTAGGCTTCAAACCCAAAATCTCGTCAATTTCAACGAATTTCTTTCCGCAAAAGAAGTGCAAATCCACTATTTCTCGATACTTCCCATCGAGACCTTCAACGGCTCGATGTAAGGAATTCGCGATTTCGACTTCTTGCAAAATGTCGTCTGGAGGAGAAGTTTCACACGCCTGAACAGCGTCGAATTCGACGGGCGAAATCGAGTCGCCTGACGAGTGCGAATCAACCTGTTTACGATGGACGCTGTCGATACTTTGCCAGATTAGAGTTCGGTACTTGGAGAGTTCGCCCTGACTCAAAACTCCGCCAAGTTCTTCCCACAATTTTTCCTGGGTCGGGAAGACGCTTGTCCTCGATCCGTTCCCGTCCTGTTTCCTTGATTTTCACTGTCCTCATTCGGAAGGAATCGATTTTTGACCAAATAGCTTCCGGGACGCCGGCTGCACGCAAGGCCGATAACGATTTGTCGGTAAGGGCGTAACTCTTCCGCCCAATCGACCTCCGAACCAGGTCAATGAGGCACCAGCGCATGAAGGCTGCTGCACGCTGAAAGAATTGGCGAGCCTCAGTAATGGGTCTTTTTTGACCGTCCTTGTCGGGGAAAAAGAAGAATGCATCAAATCGTTCAAGCAGTCGGTCGTGGTAGAACGAAGAGAGAAATACCCCGGTCCCTCCATGAATGCCATCCGGCAATTCGGGATACTCCGTCCGCAACAAATTGTGCGCGATTAGTCGAAGACGCAAAAAAGTGTGAGCGAGCAACTCTTGGCGCGCTTGAGGATCGCCCGAATTGATTCGATCGATCCACTCTTGGATTTGACTTGTGGGGGCGTTCATAGGCTTCCCAGATGTCAGTTGTGCGAGATTCTATCAGAAATAAACTATCCTCTGACATGCGGTGAGACAAACAAATTCCCTTCTGACGCACCGCTTCAGTTGTTACAAATCCCGCTCGCTATTTGACTCCGCGCCAGCGGAGCGAGAGGCAGGGGGAAAAACGAGAAATTCTTCTTCGGTTTTCTAATCTGTGCCGGATAGAGGGGTGTAAGGCCAACAGGGACGAGATGAGTTCCGGTGAACTCAACCCTCCGAGGATCGCTGAATCAAGCGGCATTCTCACTGGCGCAATGAACTCGTTTCTCGAGCCTACAACCAGATTAACCAAAGGAGAAAGAAATGTTCTGTTCCATCAATGTGTTTGTGAAGAATATCGCCATTCTCGGCGCGCTGGCAACCTTGGTCTGCACTTCCGCAACACCCATTTTCGCCACGAACATCGCTCCGCGGCGGTCGTGATCGAAAACCCAACGGATCAAACAATCTTCTACCAGCTACGGTGGGGTAATGGTGCTTGGGAGTCTTTTACCGCTGAACCGCATTCCAGCAGGAATCACTGGTACAAGATGAATCAAGACGGCACCGCTCCGACACCCACCATTACATTCGATAACGCCCATCAGCGAGACAAGTTGTATTCGCTCGAATTCTACGCAACGCATCATCCGGATCAGGGCAAAGGGAAGCCGTACGAGTTCGTCTACAAGCATAATGGGACACGTCTCGATCTCGTTGCCAAATAACGGGGTATGAACTGAACCAGCCGAATTGTGCACGCCCTTACCGTCCATGTGGGTCGGCGGGTTCAACTCCCGCAAGGCAATCGCAGTATCGATTCGGGGAACGGCTGCTGGTGGGCCGGCTCACACCCACCAGTGAAGGTTCGACTCCTCCACCCCGAACTGGTTTTTTTCCAATCTCTAACGAAATCAAGCAATGGAGGTACATGCGATGGTTCGCTCTCTATTAGGTTGCATTCTGGGGCTGGGAATCTCGATTGCGATCACCTTCCCGATTCTACAAATGTTTGGGCTAAAACTGTTCCTGGCCGCGTCGTTGGCATTCGGTGTTCCGTTGGCAATTCGTCTAGCATGGGAACTCGAGTCGGAGAAATCCGCCAGCGGGACTCGACGCTGCCACCCTAAATGGAATCATTGTTTGCGATGTGAAAGGTGCGTCGGTCGCGGACAACGATGGGTTCCCTTGAGCAACAACACCGGCATGGTGAAGCTTGTTTGTTCTGATTGCTTCGGCTACGGGTGGCAGCAAAACGCCCAAGCGATGTCTTACGCGAAGTGATTTGAGATGGGGGGTACGTTTTCGTTGGACTCGGGCGAATCGATCACGTCCACGATCCCGATCAATGCACAAAATCCAAGTCGAATGCTCTGGTCCCCGCTGCATTCGGCCAAACTCTTCCCAAAGGGTCCGCTGATCATGGCCCACCGGAAGACAAAATCCGACTCACTCACAATTCGTTTCAATGCAAACAATGTCCCGCTGAAGTCGAATCGGCGTCGCCCAGTCACCGAGACAATCAACAGCGGGACATTGCTTGGATAGAAATGTAATTGAAATCGGCTGGACTTCCGGGTAACTTCGGCGTAGCAGATTCTTCAGGGAGTGCTCGAGAATTCGCCGATAGAGTTCGGGCGAGGATCGGTGGGGTTTGGACAGTGTTTTGAGTCCGAACAACCGCCCTAGAATCGCCCTAGAATTCTGGAAGACATGAGTAAAATCGAGTAACAATCAGTAACCAACGAGAGGAGTTTTTCCTTTCGTAAAGCTAGAATTGACAGGGATTTATCGATTTTTCTCGGAGATTTGCGGAGAAAGGCAGAAATTGCGAAAAACCCTTGGCAGAGAACTTCGGAACCATAGGTTACAGGTTCGACTCCTGTCGGGTGTATTGACTAGATAAGGACTTACGGCAAATTGATTTTCTCTGGGCGATAGTCAGAACTTGATCACTGGCAAGCAACGTCCCGTCTGAAGTTGTCGCATTACTGTTACTCATATTGTTGTTTCTCCAAAGTATGGGCCGGTTGATCACGATGGATCGCCGGCTAATCCGCCACGTCGTGAAGCTGGGCCTGTCGTATAGACACCGTCATCGGCACGGATGAAACACGGCACACCGAATAGCCAAACCATTTGCAAACGAATCAGTCCGGCAAGAATTGTACTTTGACCACCCGGCCGTCCTCGAATGTTACCTGTCCCCAATCGGCGTCAAAGGCCCAGTCGGTTTCATTCCAACGGTAGGTCATGGTCCCATTTGCCCGGTCGCGTTCAGATCCTTTTGGATAACCAGCTTGGCCTCCGCCGGGCCATTTCCTGAACCTTTGAAATACCGGACCATGACAGTCTCCACTTCATCAACGGTCATCCCAGCCTTCACCGAGTAAAGATCTCACGGAGAGTTCCTCGTTGCAGACCACTTGACCCGGCCAAGAATCTCATAGCACCGCCAGGATTGCCGGAGACCCGTGAGCGTCCATTGAACCTTCTCGCTCTGCTTTTCTTGGGTCAGCGAACCCTCGAAAAGCGAGTGCGTATCGCATCGGTCGAATTCACTGCCCGGTTTCGCATTGACGATGAACGACAGATTCTTCCCGTCCCATTTGCAGTTGATTGGTGTGCGGAAGATCTCGCCGACGACTGTACCATCGGGCTTCACCTCTTTGATGACCAACTCGGTGGAGATGTCTGTAACCGCCTTACTGCCTGAATTCAGTTTCCAGACTCCCAAGGGCAAATCAGCAGCAGAGATGGGAGAAGCCATTGCGAAGAGTGCCACCGTAACAAAGCGAATTCGAGAGTTCAGAGACATTTTTCAACTCCGGTTATTGGGAGTGCTGGCGCTGGCATTCGGAAACGAAGTAGAAGCGATCAGCCCCATTCTTCGGATGATACCAGCTTGTGGAGATGGGTACAGTAACATTTGCGCAACAACGTATCGGATGTTCCTTTGGCATCCTGCGCAGTCACCATGTGTTGAAATGAAGTAGAAAGGGAGTAAAATTCAAAGTTGCTCTCATACCGCCTTGTCAGGTTCGACCCTCGAATCGGATAATCTTCTCTGTGGTCGCACATCTTTGTCTTTCCGAGGCTCCCATGATTTCGCACTGCTTCCGATGGTGCGTCGCGTGCATCCTTTTCTGGTTTGCTGCCCCAATCCTGGCAGGGGAGCCGGAGAAACCCAAATTGCTGGTCCTGGTCGTCTTCGATCAGATGCGCGGCGACTATCTGACGCTGGCAGGAGCTTTACGGCAAAGATGGTTTTCAGCGCTTGGAACGCGAGGGCGTCTGGTACACGAATTGCCATTATCCCTATGCCACCACGGCCACCGGACCAGGACACTCTTCGATACTGACGGGTGCTACTCCTGCGAAACATGGGATCGTCAATAATGTCTGGTACGAACGCCGAATTGGGGCGAGCGTGAACTGTTCTCAATCCAGTCGATATGAACGGGTGCCGATGCTCGTGAAAAAGCCCACGCCGGCCGAGGAGCCGAAAACGGAAAATCCCAAAAGCAAGGAGAAGCCCAAACCAAAAGAAGATGAAGGACTTGCGGAGATGAGAGTTTCAAAAGGGATGGGTTGTCCGGATCGTCTACTGTCGCCGACGATCGGTGACGTATTGAAGGAAGCGACCAAAGGCAAGGCCAAGGTGTTCGGCCTGTCGTTCAAGGATCGCTCGGCCGTGCTGCCTGTCGGCAAACAGGCAGATGGTGCGTACTGGCTCGATAGTGCGGACGGTATGATCGTGACCTCCACCTACTACCGCGATAGCGTTCACCCCTGGGTCGCCGAGTTCAATAAGGATCGGATTGCCGATCGCTGGTTCAAACAGGAATGGACGAAACTGCGACCCGATCTCGATTACGCCCAGTACAGCGGTCCCGATGATGCTCCGGGTGAAGGAAAGGGTGTCAAACAGGGTGTGACATTCCCACATCCAATGAACGCCGGGTCAAAAACGATTGGCAAGGGCTATTATGACGCCGTTTTCAATTCCCCCTTTGGCAACGACCTTCTGCTGGAACTAACCAAGACCGCCATCCGCAATGAGCAACTCGGTAACCGCGAAGTACCCGATCTTTTGGTGGTGGGTTTCTCCAGCAACGACGCCATTGGCCATGCCTGGGGGCCGGACTCGCAGGAAGTTCTTGATGTCACTTTGCGCCTCGGATCGCCTGATGGCCGATTTGTTGATGTTTCTCGACAAGCAAGTCGGTAAGGGCAAGTATCTGGTCGCGTCACGGCAGATCACGGCATCTGTCCGCTGCCGGAAGCATCGGAAAAACTGGGCAAGGATGCGAAACGACTATCGGGCCGGAAGATTCTCAATGCTGCTGAAGTTCATCTTCGAAAGATCTACGACACCGGCAAAGACGCCGATCCGAAAGCTCGATGGATCGAGGCTGTTTCCTATCCTTGGGTCTATTTGAATCAGAAGCGTATCGCCGCCCAGGGGTTGAAGTCCGAAGATGTCGAAAAGGTTCTCGCCGGCTATCTGGCCGAGCAACCTGGAATAGCACGCGCATTCACACGCAAAGAGTTGGACGGTGATTTCGCCCGGAGTGATGCCATCGGCCGGCGCATGAAGCAATCCTATTATGCCGAGCGCAGCGGGGATGTGGGCATTGTCGTAAAACCGTTATATTTGTTTGACACCGGCCTGACGGGAACGAATCACGGCTCGCCGCATCCCTACGACACGCATGTGCCGCTCGTTGTCTTTGGAACCGGAGTGCAGCCGGGCAAACACTCGGAAGAAGTCGCTCCGCAAGCGATCGCTGCGATTTTCGCGCAAGCTTTGGGGATTCCAACACCTAAGGATGCAATGTATCCGGTGCCGGCCGGCGTGTTCCGGAGTCGGTGACCGCGATCGGACCCTGGTGGAAAGCGGTGGAAAACACGTCAATCGGGAAGGGCTGCTTTCCATCCGGTTTTCAGGAGCTTGGATAACTCCTTGACCTTTTCGGCGTACTTCGGGTCAGCTGCCAGGTTCACAAATTCGTTCGGATCGGTGTCGTGATTGTATAACTCGACCGATTTGTCTTTATCGGTCCATTCGACGTAGCGGTAACTCGGGGTACGGATGGCCCGCCCGTCTCCTTGCGTGTGTTTTACTTGGGTAAACGCTGCCTTCTTCCAGGCACGATCCGGCTTGTCCAACAACGGCACAAAACTGGTTCCCTCGCAAGTGGACGGAACCTGGTAGCCCGCCAACTGGGCGATCGTTGGGTACATATCGACTAGCTCCACGATCCCATTCGTGATTTGCTTCGCTTTCTTGCCTGGGGCCACCACGATCAACGGAACTCGCGACGATTCCTCGTAAAGACTTCTTTTCGCCCAAAGCCCATGTTCTCCGAGGTGGAAGCCGTGATCGCCCCACAGCACAATGATGGTGTTGTCGGCGAGTTTCAGGCGATCGAGGGCATCGATCACCCTCCCGACTTGCGCATCCACGAAACTCGTTGACGCGAAATAGGCGCGGATCGCATAACGGATTTTTTCATCATTCATATTGTAATTGGGCGTTGCAGTGCTCGACACCGCGATCGAAGGTTTAGCGAGTCGCTCTCCGCCCTGCCGTTTGGGCAATGGGATTTTTTCAACATCGTACATATCGAAATACTTCTTGGCGCGATCCAGGGCACATGCGGACGATAGAAGCCGACCCCCAGGAAAAACCCCGTGTCTTTGTTCTTTTCGAGCAATTTGATCGCTTCCGCGGCGACCATGCCATCCGTCTGTTCGTCGTCGGTTCCTTCGCTGGCGTACCAACTCAAACTCCACTCCAACGTTTGACGAGGAGTATAGTTGATGAGCTTGTCTTCCTCATTCGTATCCCGCCCCTTGGGATTGACGACCATATCCCACGACCTTGGGTCATCGAGGCCATTCGTGCCGATGCGGCCCGGAACACCATAATGATAAAGTTTTCCAACACGAGCAACAAAATAGCCGCCCCTACGGAACATTCCGGGCAAGGTGACAACGGAGGGAAGCTGTCTGCGAAAACGGGTCATGCCGTCGGTAACACCGGTTGTGTCGGGGCGAGCGCCGGTCATGAGCGACGCCCGACTCGCGTTGCACATTGGGAACTGACAATAAGCCCGGTCGAAGCGCGTGCCACGTTCAGCCAATTTATCGATGTTCGGCGTCTTCACCACAGGATCACCGTAACAACCGAGGCGAGTGTTCATGTCATCGATGGCGATGAACAGTACATTCATTTTCTTGGCTGGTTGTGCAGCAGCGACGGAACCGGCAACAAACAACGCGATCAGTGTGGGGATGAATCGAGGCATCGTTCAGGGGCTCCAACGAAGAGTAGGTGAGCAGGAAAAACAGTGCATCAAACGGCGGGGATTGGACTGTTGAAACCCGGTGCGAGATTAGCGCAACGGTATCGAGCAGCCACGCAAGACATTTCAATCAAGTATTCGATCAATTGCAATCTCATTTTTTCTCGGATGCCGGCGTTTTGGGCAGCGCCTTGCTCGGGACGATTGCTTCGGTCATGGCAACATTGCCCTTTTTGGATGAACCGCCTACTGCCAGGAGCAAATCATCCCCGGCCGGCACCAGGCGATGTACGAATCGGGGCCGCTCCAGCGCTGCAATCGCATTCCAGGCATCGCGTTTCTTGCTGAGGCCAAACACCTTGCCATCGGCGACGCTCAAATACAGTTCTCCGCCAGCGACCGCTGCTGCGGGAGAGAACCCGTTCATGTCCGGTTCAGGAATATCGGGGCCTTTCGTCCAGGCCTTCTTGACTGGGTCGTATATGTCCACGCTCCGGCTAAGGCCGCCCGAGGTTGTCAATCCGCCGATCACGTAGACGTTTCCATCGTAACCGGCCGCCGTGAGGGCCCGACGCGGCTCGAAGTTTTGTTTTATCGCTTGCCATTTCGGTTCTTTCTGCGACAGATCGATCGCCAACATCGTCGCAGCCCATACCGATTTCGTCCCCTTACCGTTCATCTTCCAGCCGCCCACGACATAAAGTTTGTCGCCCAGGACAACGGCATCGTGCGAGGAACGAGCTTCCGGGAGATCGGGGAATTTCTCCCACTTGTTGGTCTTCGGGTCAAACCGTTCGCAAAGAGCGAGTGAAACGGTGTCGTCCGGCTCGCCCGGCTTATTTCGAGGCTGCATACCGCCGATGCGATAGATCATCCCCTTGTAGGCAACCATTGCCAAGCCTTGCAGCCCTGGTCCGGTGGGAAGATCTTCCCACTTGAGCGGATTGGAGAGTTTGAGCCGATGAAAAGTGTTGACGACTGTTTCCGTGGAGTAATTGTGTGCTTTGCCCGAGTGACCGCCGTAGACATAGAGGTAGCCGTCGCTGACCGCTGCGCCGAAACTAGAAACGGCAACCGGCAACGGCGCGTATTTGAGAGGCTCGGCATGTGCTGAGGTCATTGTCGTGAGAACGACGATCGCGAATAGGAACAAGGAACGGTTCATGAATGGTTTCTCGAAATACGATTTCAGAGGTTGGATTCTTCACCTATTCAATTGCTGCGAATGGAACTGGAAACAATGGCTGAATCCTGTTCCTTACTTCGTCGGCGAATCTGGCGAAGCTGGGACACCGCATCCCGATGGTCTTGGTATTCTTTACAGCTTTGATAATGTCCCATTTCTCATCTGCGGAGAGATCTGAAGTCTCGATGCCTACCAACAAAGCAAGAAAACGCTTATAGTGGTCACCTGGAAACTTCTTTGGAGCATCCGGCAATTCTTCGATGGATTCCGGCAGTGGCGGAAGATCAGCCAATCCTCGGGCTTGTTGGATCGCGTTTGCATCGGCGAGCACCCACGCCTCAATACACGGATGAGAAACACCGACGGCCATCGGAAATGCCAGGCGTTTTGAGTCTCGTCCCTTCACGAGTTCCTCAAGGCGCTTTTCGGGGTTTGCACCTTCGGAATCAACGACATAGACCAATCCAGCATCTCCGTGGTCGGCGGCACGAACTTTCGACAATTCCACTCTGCGCCAGAGTTTCGTTCCTTTCTTCAGAAACAGCTTCTTTCTTCGGCGAATCCGCATGATTTCCGGCGAACCGCACAATTTGAAGACGAGGATGGTGACGACTCCCGCGTCAGGCAATCGCTTGGTTTCATCTTCGGGACCGCCATCGACGATGCCATCCGCGATGATTTCAATGATGACTGGGTTCGGGTTGGGCTTCACCGAAGATTACCTCTTCATCGTAGTTGTACCAAAGTTCGCCCAGATAATCGAAGTCCTCGCCCAATCGCTCTCTTACGAGCGGCGAATCCCGCAAAGGTCTTGCTCGAACACTTCCGTCGGGTTGAGGACACATGAAGGTAATCTCTTCGGGATTAAAATCACTCATCAAGTAGGGCGAATGCGTCGTCAAAACGATTTGCGGAGCATTCGGATGATTTATCACAAAACGCCTTAGCAGAGACACGACCTCGGAAAGTCTTTTCGGGTAAATGCCATTCTCTGGTTCTTCGATCAGAATCAAGCCGGGTGGTGAAGGGCTATGTATCAGAGCAAGGAAGCCAAGCAGCAATATCGCTCCATCCGACGCTTGTTGCAGACGAACATCTTTGCCACTTGACGTGACGAGCCGAACTTCCTTGCCAATTGCCGAGGAAAAATTAAGATTGATGTTGAGTTGATCCGCGACACGGGAGTAGCCCTGGATGTTCGAGAATTTAATCCGGGAGAACTGTGGAAAATAGTTTCTGAAATCTCTCTGAAGCTGAGAGAATCGTTCCTGATCGTCATCTTGGATTTCTGCCAGAAGCGTCGGTAACCCGAAGCCGTCAGGATCAAGATCAAATTTACGATCAATCCGAATCGCTGACGGAAACGCCATTAGTTTTGGATTGAAGCGAAACGACTTGGCTCTTGGCATCAGCTGAGCGTATTGCCACAATGTCGGGGCAGCTTGTATATCTGGGCGGGGGACGCGAAAATGCGACAGGACCGCAGCATCAAACGGCGTAACATTGAGGACTGATTCTCGAATGGATCTACCATCGATCAGTTCATCTTTGATAGCAGCGGAAATGCCAGACGGCCGAATTTCCACCAGGAGAGAATAGCTAAACCTGCTACGGGAATCCGAAGGTTGGTTTTTTGGCGCGAAGTCGACGTCAAATCGAACTACTGGTTCTGTTGCCCGATGATAAAGGAGTTCCTTTTCTAATGACGATTCAGGAAATGCTGCCGCAAGTTTTACACCAGATTCCAGAGTACGGAAAAGTCCATACATTGCCTCCAGCAAGCTGGTTTTGCCGGAAGCATTCTGCCCAATCAGGACGTGGATGGGCGTCAGCGGAATATCCACATCCCTAAGGCACTTGTAATTCTGAACTCGAAATCGAGTAATCATCGGCGTCCTTATTGGCGGCACTTATCGAACCGCGTGCAACAGATCCGAACTGAGGCAGGTCGGTCACCAGTGTTTTTCGATATGCTGAATGATTTTCTCCGTGCCATCTTCGTTTTAGACCATTGGCCTCATCTTTGGATTGTACATGGCGGATTAGGAGATGATAACGGATCGTTGGCAATTTGGGAATTAGAGCTTGCAAAGCAGCGCGATACCGATCGAAAGTCCGGCGACGATGGCAATCCCTGCCCACCAATGGTAACGCCGCTGCCTGGGCAACGACGCAGGCACAGGCGCATCTCGCTCCACAGAAACCGGGGGCAAAGTCGTTCGGATCGAGGGTGGATTATTTCGTTCCATATCTGTCCGCGATCGGCCCGGTACGAATTGCCCGGTGTGCTTCTCAAGCCATTCGTTGAGCGCCCAGGCACATTCGATCGGTGTTGCATATCGATTTTCCCGCGCTTTTGCCAGCATCCGATCGATGATCGCCTGCAAATCCTGATCCACATCAGATCGATAATAAGTCAATGGTCTGGGGGAACGAAATTGCAATGCCATCACCTTGGTTGAAAGGGATCCGGAACACGGAATTGGGGGTTCTCCGGTCAGCAAAAAATAGAGTGTCGCACCCAACGCATAAATGTCGGCACGAATATCGATGGCTGGAGACGGGGTTGTCTGTTCGGGGGCCATGTAGTCCAGGGTTCCGACCACACCGTATCCTTGTCGGATCGTCAGGTCATCGTGGGAATTCGTGAATCGTGCCAGACCAAGGTCGAGAATCTTGAGTTGACCATCCCGACTCAGCAGCAAATTACCCGGCTTGATGTCTCGGTGAACCAGCCCGCTTTCGTGGATATGTTGCAAGCCGAGCGCTGCTTGACCCATAATCTCTACGGCTTCGGCGACCGGCATCGCTCCGGTCTTGTCGACGAGGTCTGCCAGCGACATCCCTTCGACATAATCCATGACGAGAAACGTCTTGCCGTCGCATTCCTCCAAGTCGATGGCATGAACAATGTTGGGATGGGTCAGCAGCGCGCAAGCGCGGGCCTCTCGGCGAAAGCGAGCCAGGACGCCGGGATCGCGTTCACTCCACTCGGGATCAAGAACCTTTATGGCAAAACGCTGATTCGATTGTTTGTGCTCGCAGAGGAAAACACTGCCGGTGGTTCCACTGCCGAGCTTGTCGAGAATTCGATAGGTGCCCAGTTCAAGCTCTCGGATTCTACCCAATTGTACGAACAGAACTTGATACGGCGTCAGAAGTTGTGCTTGAGTGAGGGAATCCAGGAGACAATCACCACGCAAAGGTGCCGGCAAGCCGCGCAAGAACTTTTCCAGAGCGTCCGAGGGGATCAACTCCGTCTGTCGCAAAACCACAATCAGTGGATCCGTCTCCATCAATGCCGACACGGAATCCTCCACCCTATTCAACCCGAATGGGACGAGAAACTATAGTGCGCCCACCGGCAAAGGCAACCGGATGCAAATCACATTTGACCATTCCGCTGTCATTTTTCCTCGATGACCCAATCTTCCTATTTTGGATCAATCGTTTCATATTGATCGACCTTTCGGTCTTGAGTAATGGAGGATGTTGTTTTCGGATGCCAATGGGAGGCAGGAACGTGATCCCAATCTTTTGCCCATTCGCTTTTCAGTTCAGAATGGAGTCATCCATGAGCCGTGTGCCAGATTGCTCTTCTTATTGCAGGATTCTTTTTGATTCCGGCGGTTGCTTGCGCCGACAGGGGTGAAGATGCAGCGGTTGCCCTCATCAAGAAGCTCGGAGGCCGGGTTCAGCGAGATGACGCGGGGGTTGTGATTCGGGTGGGGCTTGAGAACACGAAAGTGACCAACGCCGATCTGAAGAAATTGGCTGCTCTCAAACGGTTGCGAATCCTTTCCCTGGCAAACACCACCATCACGGATGCAGGCTTGAAAGAATTATCGTCGCTGAAGGAATTGGAAGATTTGCATCTGGGCCTGACTCGAATCACCGATGCGGGCGTGCGCGAGTTGATTCCACTCCAACAGCTCAGGAGCCTTAACTTGTTTCTTACCCGGACGACCGATGTGGGTTTGCGGGAATTGACTTCGCTCAGGACACTGCGCCAACTCGACCTGGGTGGAACCCCGATTACCTCTGCCGGTCTGAAGGAGCTGGCCGTTTTGAATGATCTGGTCACCCTCTTTCTCGGCCCGACCTCATTGCAGGATGAAGATCTGAAGCAACTAGGCCGGCTCAAGGCATTGACCACCTTGTACATTTCCAGCCCGAGCATCACCGATCTGGGAGTGCAACACCTGGCTTCTCTGACCCATCTCAACGCACTCAATCTCAATCTTCCGAGGATGACCGATGCAGGTCTTAAATCGTTGTCCACACTCACGGGATTGACTACGCTCGTTGTGCGCGATGCCCGGATCGGCAACGAGAGCCTGAAAGTCATCGCCGGCTTCAGACGGCTCCAAGAATTGGATTTGACGCAGACGAAAGTTGCAGATTTCGGTCTCAAGGAATTAACGACGCTCCGACAACTCCAAAAACTAAACCTTTCATTGACCGTTGTCGGCGACAGCGGATTGAAGGAACTGTCGGGCCTCACGCAACTCAGGGAGCTCAACCTTTCGCGAACGCGAATTTCCGATGTGGGGATGCGAGAATTGTCTTCCTTACAGAATCTTGTCGAGTTACACCTGGGTGAAACCCGAGTCACCGATCGCGGGCTAATCGCTTTGAATTCCCTCAAACAACTATCGACATTGAACCTCAATTTTACGAGGGTCACCGATGCAGGCTTGAAAGTGTTGGTGAATCTTCCGGAGTTGACGGAATTGTACCTGGACACCACTTTGGTAACCGACGTGGGCGTCAAGGATTTAACTGCTTTGGAAAAGTTGAGTGTTCTCGATCTGTCGCATTGCCAACGTGTTACCGATGAGAGCATGAACGATCTCCACTTACTCACCGAACTTCAGCAACTGGCCCTGACGAGTACCCAGACGACGGATGAGGGAGTAAAGATACTGTCAACCATGAAGGGGCTGCAAGTCTTACGCCTCTACGATACTCGAGTAACCGATACAAGTCTGAAGGCATTGCGCCGGCTCAAGGGATTGAAGGAACTGGATCTTCCGCGTTCGGGAGTGTCGGATTCGGGGCTTGCGGATATCAAAAAGGCGTTACCGGAATGCAGGATCTCGCGGAACTAATAGACTAGTTCCAAGTTCCAAGTTCCAAGTTCCAAGTTGAAAACCCGAAGGGTTAAACGGTCCTCAACTTGGAACTTGAAACTTGGAACTTGGAACTGGAGCACCTATGAACCCGACCGATATTCGCATTCGCGAAATTCGCTACGAATACGAAGACTTTCGCTATAGAACCCCCATCAAATTCGGCGGCGTGGCGCTCGATCGTGTCACGATCGTCAACGCGCACTGCGTCGTGGAAACCTTCACCGGCAAAACCGCAGCCGGATTCGGCTCCATGCCCATCGGCAATGTCTGGGCCTATCCCTCACGGAAGCTTGGCTACGAGCAAACGCTTGCGGCCATGCGTGCCGTCGCCGAACGGGTCGCTGTTATATATGGGGCTTATCGGGAATACGGCCACCCCATCGACATCACCTGGGCGTTGGAACCGGCGTATCACAAGGCCGCCGAGGAAATATCCAAGTCCCTGGCGCTCGACGATCCGATTCCGCACCTGGCAACGCTGGTTTCGGCAAGTCCCTTCGACGCCGCCTTGCACGATGCTTTCGGAAAAGTGCATGGTCTGAATTGTTACTCGACCTACGGCGCGGATTTCCTCTCTCACGATCTGGGTCATTTTCTCGGCAAAGAATACGGGGGACTTTGGCTGCACCAGTTCATCGATCGGAAGGCAAAGCCCAGGATGCCGCTCTACCACCTGGTCGGAGCACTCGACCCGCTCACTTCGGGCGAGGTCAAACAGCCGGTGGGCGACGGTTTGCCGGAGACGCTGGGTGAATGGATTTATTTCGATGGCTTGACCCATCTTAAAATCAAACTCAACGGCGAGGATCTCGACTGGGATGTTGAGCGCGTTTTGGGTGTCAATCGTGTTGCGGAAGAGGTGCAAGCCAAACGAGGTGTAGTGCAGTGGTTCTACTCTCTCGACTTCAACGAAAAATGTGCAAATGTCGGCTATCTTCTGGACTTTCTCAAGCGGATCAAGGAACGAAGTCCTTCGGGGTTTGAGCGGATTCAATACATCGAGCAGCCGACGCGACGCGATTTGAAAGCGGACCGCGCCAACGTGATGCACGAGGCATCGAAGCTGCGTCCGGTGGTGATCGATGAATCATTATTGGATGTCGAAAGCTTGCGCATTGCCAAGGAAATGGGTTATACGGGCGCAGCGCTGAAGGCTTGCAAGGGACAGACGCAGACGGTTCTCCTTGCTGCTGCGGCCAAGCACCATGGCATGTTTCTCTGCGTCCAGGATTTGACGTGCCCCGGTGCCTCGTTGATTCAATCTGCCGGGATCGCCGCCCACATACCGGGAGTTGCCGCGATCGAATCGAACGCAAGACAATATTGTCCGATATCGAATGAACCCTGGGCAGCGCGGTTCCCGGGAATGTTCAATATCACGGATGGAACAATGGAGACCGGGTTGCTCGATGGACTGGGGCTGGGAGCCGTTTTGGGATGACAAGGTGACGCGGTTGTCACCTTGTCATTCCGGCAAAGGCTTCCCCTTCGTTTCCGGCGCGAACCAGATCACGATGAAGCCAACGAGGTAAATCAGACTGATGACCGGGCAGGCAACATCGTAGCCTACTTTGAATTCGCGCATGATAAACGGCAATTGCATCACGCCAATCGCTGCCAATACTCGACCGAAGTTGAAGCCAAATCCTTGACCCGTCGCCCGAACCTTGGTCCGGAACAGTTCTGGAAGATACAACGGCAGCCAGCCGTAAAACGCGGCGGTGAGCGCCCCTGCGAAGAAGGCGCAGACGAGAAGTTGCGGGCCGTAACTTGTGTTGAGCTGGAAGAACGCAAAGATCGAAAGCATCGAGCCGAAACACAAAACAGCATAAGTGATCCGACGGCCAAATCGTTCACCTGCAAGAGCCGCCAGGACACAGCCCACCACCGCACCAAATCCCGCCAGGAACTGAGTGTATGCCTTGGGACCCGTCGATTTACCACCGGTTATCTCGTCGACCCAGGTCGGGCCGAATTGAATCGTGCCCCACGTTCCCAACAGCGCCACACCGCTCAAACAGGCAGCCAGCAACATGCGTGCGATGATCGACGATTCCCCTTCCTTTTGCGCAGTGCTCAACCCGCCGCTTTGCTTGAGCCGGCCGAGATAAGCGAAAATCGGATAGAGATAACCGATGGTGATGAGAAGCAACGCCAGGAGGGTGCCAGGACGCGAATCGTCCAGTGTAACGAGATACTCCAAAGCGCGATTAATCCCAAGGCGCTGGCCGTGCCGATCAATACGCCGAAGAGGTCTCTGGTCTGCCAGTGGGAAGTGACGCCTCGACTCTTCTCCTGTTGCCAGCGCTGCGATTCCGGGACGTAGAACTGGATGAGTAACGTCAAGAAAGCCGGTGCCGCTCCACAAAACATCAGGGTACGCCAACTGGTATCCGGCGCAAGTTCTTTCAGGACGACCGCAACCGCGGCAATCAGCATGTAACCAAAATTGGCAGCTGCTCCGATCAATCCTGCCAGCCAGGCTCGCGATCGATTCGGCCACACCTCCATGATCAGCGCCACCCCCAGGGACCACTCACCACCCATGCCGAGCGATGCGATAAACCGCAAAACGGCAAGGTGCCAGGCCTCGGTCGCAAATCCGCATAGGCCGCTGAAAATGGCGTAAGTGAACACGCTCAGCGACATCGCTTGAACGCACCGATCCGGTCTCCGAGCCAGCCGAACAACACGCCGCCGCTTGCCGCTCCAATCAGGAACACAGCCATGATCAGCGGCAATCCATCGACCCACATTTGGCTGATCGGTTGAGGGAAGCAAATCGGTCATAGCCGATTTAGCAACAAGAGGAAACAGCCCCATTTCCAGACCGTCAAACATCCAACCCAGGAAAGCGGCGGTCAGAGCAATCCACTGGCCCCGCGATGATGTACCCGATGGGGAAGAAGGCTGGCCCATGAGAAAATGCTCCGGCTGGGATGAAGGTCGATGGGAGATGGGACTATGGTATGGGCAGATCGAGATGCAGAGAAGCACGCCGGACACAAAAAGGAAAGGCACGAGTACGATGAAGATGAGGATTAGGAAGAGGATTACGATCCAGAGTAAGAGTAGGAGTAAGATCCCATGGAAGCGCCTTTTTGGCCGGCACCAAGAGAGTTACCGATACTGAGAGGTATTTCCCGTACCATTCATGCCGACCGGCGAATTGGCGAGACCCTTGGCAGCCAGGAAGTTCGGAACCATCATGAAGTTGACGCCGAAGTTGTTGACCAAAGCGTTGTAGCTGAATCCAAAGCTAAACGTCAAATCGGTCCCGGTGCGGACCACGGAAAGGTTCTGAGTTAGTCCGAGGTTGAGGCCGAAGTCATACGATGTCGAATAGGTGAGACGATATTTCGGACTGAAGTTATAGCTGACCGATCCCTGCACGACTTTACTGCCGATGGGGTCCAATTGCCGGTAGCTGATGTTGAAGTTGGTCCCGTCGGGTCGAGAAAATACCCGCTGATGTTCCAGTAGTGGGTACCGAAGGCGAAGGGGTCAAACCAACCGGCAGAGGTGAGACCATTGCGATCGCCGACCGCCCAGCTCCCATAGTATTCGAGGAACCCCAGCTCATGTCCGAAATTGTCGCGGTTTGCCTTGGGGAAAGATCGATGCCGACAAATCCAAAACCATCCAGTCGATCGTATGTTCCTGGCCCTCGTAACCGCGCTGGGTTTGCAAGCGCTGCCGCACATCGAGTTGCACGACTTCAATATCGCTCAGGGTATCGGGCTTTGTATCTTCCAAGCGACGAATGGCGTAAAGTTGTGGATCGTACAGGTACGAGTTAAACAGCATGTTGCCGACAGGTCCGGGAAAATAGGTTTGCTCCCAGGGCTTCACATCGCGCAGCGATTGCTGAGTGGCGTCATCGTCCAGGCGGTCGAGTTGCGGCAGCAAACTAGTAAGGCGTATCGGTCCAGGCATCATAATAATTCGCGGTGAATGCAATTTTGTGATTGAGACCTTTGATATTCAGAAACTCATTCGAAACATCATCGTACAGGCGGGTCAGCGAAGTTGTGGCATATGAACCCACACCGCCATAAGCTCGACCGCGATCATTGCCGTCAACATCCTGACTGTAATAAGCCAGATCGGTATTGACATAGGGCACCAATTTAAGAAATCCCAGAGTCAAGGGCGCTCGAAACTGTTGATACCAATCCATTCGAGCGGTCGAAATCGGATATCGGTGATGAGCGAACTTGCGGTAATGTTACTGGGAATTTGGTTTTGCGGCAAGTTATAGGTTCTCATGTTCGCATACGCAGCGCTGCCCCAGGTATTGTAATTGACAGCATCCCACAGCATGGATTGACCGATCCAGCCCGGGCGGGGAGATGACCAGCACGTATACGAGAAGCTTCGAGCGGGTCTGGGAGGATGTCACGCCGGTATGAGGGAACCCAGCGTGAGCCCGCGGATCGACTACTACGACGACCCGGCCGCGCAAGGTGAACAGCCTGGTGCCTTCGGTCAACGTGGTGGTGGTCAATGACGCGGGTGAGGTACTGATGATCCGGCGATCGGAATGACAACTGGGCGGTGTCCGGCAGGGCGATCGATCTGGGCGAGTCGATGGTACAGGCGGCCACCCGGGGGACCCGCGAGGAGACCGGGATCGAGTGCGAGATCACCGGGCTGGTCGGCATCTACACCGACCCGAAGCACGTGATCTTGTACACCAGCAACGGGGAGGCCCGGCAGGAGTTCTCCATCCTGCTTACCGGGTCACCGGCGGGCAGCCAACGCCGCAGCAGCGAGAGCAGCGAGGTGCGGTGGGTTCCGCGAGAGGACTTCGGGAGGTATCACATCGACCGGTCAATGCGGCTGCGGATCGAGCATTACCTGGCCGGTCGCGGCGGCTCGCCGTACCTCGGGTGAGCTCGCGGCGGCTTGATTAGCCGGGCGTGGTCAGGCGTTCCGGGCGTGGACGTGGTCGACGGCCTGGAGGATCAGCGGGGTGGCGCGGCGGATCGACCGGCTGACCAGGTGGCCGGAGCCGTAGCGGTCGTGGATCTCGGCCAGGCGGCGGGGCACGTGGACCTGCTGGCCGTCGGGGCTGGTGGTCATGTCGCAGAAGGTCAGCGCGTCGGCCAGCGGCTGCGGGGCGGGGCGAACTCGCGGCGCAGGAGGTCGGCCAGGCCGCGTTCTTCGGCCTCGATGACGGCGCAGGAGTGGTAGGCGACCAGGCGGCACAGCATCGGGTCGGCGTGCTGGTGTCGCGCAGGTAGCGGGCGCCGTCCAGGCCGTGCAGGCCGGTGCGGGCGAGCTCGGGGAGGTAGCCGATGTCGTGCAGCCAGGCGGCGGCCTCCAGCAGCCCGGCGTCGGCGCCGAGGTCGGGGCGAGGCTGCGGGCCCGGGCGGCGACGCCCTGGACGTGGGCCCAGCGGCGGGGCAGGGCTCGTTCGAGCAGGGTGCGGGCGAGGCCTTCGGCCCATGCGGAAATCGTCTCCTCCATAAGCCCCAGGCTAGGCGGCGGGCCGGGACGTTCACGGACGCGGCCTGCCGTCTGGAGACGTCTGGAACGTCCCTGTTCCCCCGTACGTCACACACCGGACAAATGCCTGGCGTCATGAGCACGTCGTGCGCTGTTCTGTGGCGAGACGTGCTGTTTCAGTTCTCCGGTGCCAGGTCGAGGCGGGCCCAGACGACCCGGCCGCCGCCGGTGGTGGTCTCGATGCCCCAGCCGTCCGGGCCGGTGAGCGCTTCAACCACGTCCAGGCCGTGCGGGCGGCCGTCGGGCTGCCTGCGGCGCCAGGGGCCGCCGAGGTCTTCGGCTTCGACCCGGACGTAACCGGGAAACACCTCGGCGCGGACGGTGAAGAACTGGCCGCGGCTGGCTGAGTGAACGATCGCGTTGGCGGCCAGTTCGGACAGCGATTAGGGTCGCGTCGTCGGCGGCCGGGCAGCCCGCCAGGTGCCTGGCTACCGCGCGGCGGACGTGGTGCAGCTGGTCGGCGCGGCCGGGGTAGATGCCTGTGTAGCAGGTGGCGGCGATCGGTTCGGCTCGCATGTGCGGTCAGCTCGACGCCGCAGGGAGGCGGGCGGTGCCGGCGGCGCGGCGGCGGTCTTCGCGGACGGTCTGCTGCAGGTCGGCCTGGAACGCGGTGAGCTTGTCGCGTTCGGCAGGCGGCAGCTCGGATCGTTCGGCCAGCAGGTCGACCACCTTTCTCGCCTCCTCGAACTGCGCCGGGGTGTACAGCCGGACCGACCTGGACATGTTGGTGCTCCTGCCTGGGCGCTGTGTGTGGGACCGCGGGGCTGGCGGTGCCGCCCCGCTGGCCAGGCTGGCGCAAGAGCGGGGAACTTCTAAACAACGGCTTAGGGACTTCTAGGGACGTCTTCTGGTACGGTCGGAGTGTCCTCGCGGTCCGGGAGGCGCCAACAGTGAACGAGCCACTACGTCAGGCGCTCCTGCGGGCGCGGCTGCGGGAAGACGACGTCGCAGCCCGGCTGGGCGTGGATCCCAAGACGGTGCGGCGGTGGCTGAACGGGCGCATGCCCTACCCGCATAACAGGGCAGCGATCGCTGAGCTTGTCGGCGCGGATGAGGGTGGAGCTGTGGCCGGATGCGGGCGGGCCGCTGGCGGCGCGGACACGGCCGGAGGAGTTGGGGAACGTTTATCCGCACCGGTGGGCCGTTCCGCGGGAGGTGTGGGTGCGGCTGTTCGGGTCGGCCGAGCGGAGATCGCCATCCTGGCCTACAGTGCACTGTTCCTCGCCGAGGACACGGGAATCGTCCGGATTCTCGCCGACAAGGGCCGATCGGGCATCACCGTGAGGATCGCGCTCGGAGACCCCGACGGGCCGAACGTTGCAGAACGCGGCGAAGAAGAGGGCATCGGCGACGCCATGTCCGCCAAGATCCGCAACGCCCTCGACCTGTACCGGTCGCTGGGCGCGGTGCAGAACATCGAGATCCGGCTTCACCGCACCGTGCTGTACAACTCGATCTACCGCGCCGACGACCAACTCTGGTCAACCAGCACACCTATGGCATCCCGGCCGCACAGGCACCCGTGTTCTGCCTAAGCAATATCGACGGCGGCGAAATGGCCGCCCTCTACCTCGACAGCTTCGAGCGTGTATGGGCTCAGCGCTGAGCGTACCGCTCGCATAGCATGGCCGGTCAGCGTAGGACAGCGGATCGGCGTGCCGGTTATCAGTGTTCTATACCGACGTGTCGTAGGCTGACTATCGGCCCGGGCGCTGGAGCAAGTCAAGTAGCTGACATCGGTGTCGCCTCGCATATATATTCAGCAGCTGGTGACGGTCGGCGTGGGTCAGGCGGCTTGAGCTTCGAGCAACGCAGCAGTGCCGATAATGCGATATGGCTATGTGCAGATCATGGAAGGCTTATCGACACTAATGCTGGAGATCAGTATCCGGCATCGCTTTTGCAAAGCTGGAAAGGTCTGCACGAGGCATTTTGCCGCTTGGAAATGGGAGGCCAAGCTCGACCCTTTGGGTGGGTGGAATCCCTTGAGCTCACTGAGGCGCCAGCCTTGTTGGCAGGCCGGGACTTTACTTTAGCTCACGTAATCTAATCGTAGGCCAAAACGCGACAGGGAAAACAATACTCACAAATATTATTGCGGGAATCGGGAAACCAAGCTTGCTAGCAAAGTATGCGCGCGACCGCGGATTGACTGGGAGGATTCGTTGGTACGATCCAAACCCGCACGACCTAGCTTTCGCAGCAATTGATGGCCGGGTGTCCCATGAACTCGACGGCCCGCAGGGTTCCGTACGTCGCCAAACCGTACCGTACAGTGCTCCTATCGCGGAGACGGGCTCGTACGGCTTCAAACACTAGATGATTTGGCGCGGGCACTCAATAGCGACACAACTACAATCGCCAACGTTCTCTCAGAACTCCCTAAAAGAGTTAGTGGAAATATCATAGGCGTTAAAATAGCTGGCGACTCTGTTCAGCTCAAGATGAAGGACGACCCCGGCGACTGGGGTGGAGCTGTCTGATTTGCATATCTATCCGCTAGGATTTATTTTTTTGCCCCTTGAACTAGCGGTTGCTTTCGCGCAGGTGCAAGCAGAGGTTGAGCCGACACTCTTGGTGATCGACGAGATCATGGGGTCGATCCCGGTCGCCATGCGGTATATTTACTCGTTTCTCGCAGACGTGCAATTACGCATTTCAGATTGTGATGGCTACTGTATCCGACCCTCCAGATGACTGTCGAAGCGAATGGCTTATTACTAAATTTCGCCACGATAATCTAACTGTGACGTCAATTCTATGTATATGCTGGATCCGGACAAGGCGGTTTCGTCGTGTGGTGAACCAAGGTGGGTCCTATGCTGTGTACCGTGATCTGGGACGTCTACCGTGACGATGAACGCCCCGCAGTGTTTGGGCAGCGCTGCAGGAGCTCCTTCCGGAACACTCGCCAGACTGGTCACGTAGGGGGGTATATACATACTGGGATCCGGGAAGTCGTGAGCTGTTGTATGTCGGTTTGGCAACAAACCTACCCGAGAGATTTGCGCAGCATAACTGGCCTAGTATCGCATTCTGGCGGCAACAAACTTGATGCGATCGAGAGCTGGTTTAGTGGCCACGAAAGGCTTGGCTTTACTCTTCTTCTTCAGGCTGCTGCGGTAGAAATTCTTGGACGTGCTCTACCAATTGAGTCACACTCTCGGCGCGGAGTCAGCAGGCATTACTCGTATCGCCGAGGGGCAGCTAATCGAGTTGCACCGTCTTGAGCACGGACATCGTTCGCCGTGGAATAGCGTCGGAGGTTCGGCGCTGGGCGCGCGATGGGCAACACCAAGCGGTCGATCTGTCATCCGACTTTTGAGTGCTTCTGATTCGAGCTTGTTCGTCGCGCGCCGTACGCTGCGCGATTTGGTGGCCGACCATCAGCCCTGGTGCTTGGCAGGCCTGAGTCCACGCCGCACGCATGCGAGCGCTCATGGAGTCTCATCAACTGGATGACTACGACGTTG
>CAWAMR010000018.1:0-356022 GCA_963783095.1 uncultured Planctomycetota bacterium
CGGGTTAGTTTGGTTTTTGCGGACATCCGGCGTCATGCGGCGATATCCATCTGATTTAATCCCTTGTCCTCGCTCAATCGGCGTAAGTCAGCAGCGATTTCCGTATTCAGAATCTCCTCCAATCGACCCATCATTCGCCCGACATAGGCACCATCCAGTACGCGATGGTCGTAAATCAGCCTGACATCAACCTCGCCATTGGGTTCGATTTGCCCATAGTTCAATAGACAGGTCAAAGGGGAAATAGGATGCAACGATTCCGCTCCCATTCCGGAGTAGACGCTCACTCCAAATGTGCCGAAGACTCGACCTCGGAGATCCCCCAGAATATTTAACCCACACCACCAGGCAAATCGTCGGATCGGCTGCCAGAGTCTGCTGATCAACATGCCCAGTTTGAACTCGTCGATTTCATCGAATGGGGCATTCTTGAAGTAGTTCAAGTGCTGATCGAGCAACCCGATCGGTTGCTTGTCGGGAGCATACAGTTTCGCGAAGAAGACCGTTTCCTCATCGCGCCACTGCCGTTCCACCGCAATGGTGGCAATACTTTCAGGATGTTCATACAAATGCGGGAACGGAAACTTCAGGTAGGATTGTCGCAATCGATGTTCGCGAGCCGCAAGACGAGCAAATGCCACCGCAAAAAGAGTTACCCAGCGCGGTCGGACCACGCAACCCCTGCGAGCGAGACTCAGTTGATCCAAGCGCATCCGGCGCTGGACGGGGATGCTTGGAATCTGCTTGGCAAAATGGAGCAAATCGCCGAGCAGCCTCCTGGGCCGGCTCAGGAGCCGACGCTTTCCTTTCGCCAAAGGAAGCCACGGAGGTTTGATCCACGATCCTGAAGTAGGTGTTTGCTTCATGATTGTAAAAAAGGGGCGCACGCAACGGCATCGACGATAGAGATGTTATCGACCGAAACCGCGCCCAAGCTATCCAGAAAGCTGTGGAACATCTCCAATATCGCTCCTTGCCAATACAACCGCTATTATTGTTGGAATCGGATTTGATTTGCCAGGTTTCCTACCTTCTCAAACGAGTGTGACGTGTCTATCAAGCCATTTGCCATTTATCACGAGCATCCCGACTGGTTTCGGCCCCTTTTCAAGGAACTGGATCAGCGCGGTATTCCCTACGTTCGTCTGGACCCAAGAAATCACTGGTACGACCCTTCGGAAACGTCGTCGCCTTATTCGCTGTTGTTCAACCGGATGAGCCCATCCGCCTACTTGCGTGGCGGAATTCAAGGAATGTTCTTCACTTTGGGCTATCTGGCTCATCTGGAGAGATTGGGCGTTCCAGTGGTGAACAGCGTGAACGCTTTCACCAATGAAATCTCGAAAGCCCGACAACTCATCCTGCTGGAAACTCTCGGTTTGGGCTATCCGCGTGCCCGGGTCATCAATCATCCCTCCCGTGCCGTGCAGGCCGCCCAGGGCTTGCGTTTTCCCGTGGTCGTCAAAGCCAACATAGGAGGCAGCGGCGCGGGGATTGTTCGTTTCGATCGCAGCGAAGACCTGGCCCGGGCCGCTGCGGAGAACAGGCTCGATTTCGGGGTCGATCACACGGCCCTGGTTCAGGAATTCATTACGCCCCGCGGCGGTCACATCACCCGCGTCGAAACGTTGGGCAGGAAATATCTGTACGCGATTAAAGTCTACACTCCCGGCGATACCTTCAATCTCTGTCCTGCCGACATCTGTCAGCGCAGCGATGGCGTGGAGTTGCAACGATCCGCGTGCCCCATCGATGCACCCAAGACGGGTTTGAAGGTCGAGGGTTACACTCCGCCCGACTCCGTTATCGAGGCCATTGAGCGTATCGTGGAATGTGCCGAGATTGATGTCGGCGGGATCGAGTATATGATCGATGATCGGGATGGCCGGCTACTCTATTATGATGTGAATGCACTGTCGAATTTTGTCGCGGATGCTGTGAACGTCGTCGGTTTTGATCCCTTCGCCCGCCTGGTGGACTACCTGGAACTGCGGGCCGGCATTCTTTCCGAGGTTGCTTGATATGCGCTATGGTTACTGGATGCCGGTCTTTGGAGGCTGGCTTCGAAATGTCGATGATGAGCAAATGGCCGCGTCGTGGGATTACGTGAAACGTCTTGCCCAGCGCAGCGAACAGATCGGCTACGGCCTGAGTCTCATCGCCGAACTCAATCTCAACGACATCAAGGGTGAGGAAGCACCCTCCCTGGATGCCTGGTCCACGGCGGCGGCATTGACTGCCGTGACCGACAGGCTGGAATACATGGTCGCGGTTCGCCCGACGTTCCACAATCCTGCGCTTCTGGCGAAACAGGCGGCAAATATCGACCACATCGGCGGGGGCGGCAGGCTTTCGTTGAACGTGGTCTCTTCATGGTGGAAGGATGAAGCGCTGAAATATGGTGTCGGCTTCGAGCAGCACGACGATCGTTATGCCCGCACCGCAGAGTGGCTCGACGTGGTCGATTCGCTCTGGAAGAAGGATCACGTCGATTTTGCAGGGAAATATTATCGGATTCAGGATGGCATCCTTCAGCCCAAGCCTGTAACGCATCCTCGACCGACGATTTACGCCGGCGGCGAATCCGAAGCGGCCAAGAACCTGATCGCCAAGACTTGCGATGCTTACGTGATGCACGGCGATCCGCCCGAACGAATCTCCGAGAAAATTACCGATATGAACGCGCGACGCGAACGCTTCGGCCTTGGGCCGATGATCTATGGCGTGGCAGCTTACTCCATCGTTCGCTCCACGGAGGCCGAAGCGAAGGCGGAACTGGCACGGATAATCGATGTGAAGGGGTCGGCTGCGGGATACAAGAATTACCAGCAATGGCTCTGCGGCACACAACTCGAAAATAGAGTTTCCCTGGAAGACTACTCCGTTTCCAACCGAGGATTGCGCTGTGGGTTGATAGGCACATCTTCACAAGTCGGCGATCGAGTCAGCGCCTTCGAGCAGGTCGGCGTGGACTTGTTGTTGCTCCAGTGCAGTCCGCAATTGGAGGAAATGGAGCGATTTGCAGATGAGGTGATACAGCGTTGACTGTTTTCTAATTCGAACCGTTGTTTCTCTGGAGAAAATCTGTGACCGAAAAAAATGGAGACTTCTCGCTGCACACAACAGGGACTTTCGGCTTATTGGAGCCCCTTTGCTAATAGACCCGAAGTCTGTCCAGGTTTCTGAGTGCATCTTCATCAGGATATACTCTCCTCTCAGTCCACCGTGCGCATGAGGCAGTTCTCGGAATACCCCATTTTTGGAGATCGATAAAATGGAACCTGGAAGCATTTTGTTATTGTCGATCATCGTGGCGGTAACTTTTGTTCTGAGTTTCATCGGTGCGGCGGTTGGATTGGTCCTGGGGCATCTTCGGTTACCGTTGTTGATTATGTATCTCGGCTCCCCCACAGCAGGCGCGGCAACCAATTTGATTGTCTCGGGAAGCGGCGCTTTGGCCGGCACGGCACGACATGCGCGCGATGGCCGGGTCTCCTGGGGAGGTCTCGCGATGATGGGCATCCCCTCGGCTATCGGTGCCATTGTCGCGGTGTTGATTTTCGTTCGCATCAACCCGCTTTGGTCGTATCTGGCCATCGGGTTCGTGATGCTGATCTCCGGCGTTCAATTGATCCGACGGAAAGCGGTCGATCCGCCCCCTGGTCAGCTTTCCTTGGTGCGGAAGATAACGATTGAGGGAATCATCGGACTGGTTCTCGGAGCAGTCGCCGCAATCAGTGGGCTAATGCTTGGGAGTCTTCGATTACCGATGATGATCCGTTATCTGCGCATGGACCCCAAAACCGCCGTCGGAACCAACATGGCGGTCGGTTGTCTGACCGGGGTCATCGGTTCCTGCACGGCGTTCATGACAGGCACCGCAAAATTCAATGCCTTGGTCATTGGTCTGGTCGTTCTTCCAACTTTGATCGGTGGGTATCTCGGGGGCTGGCTGACGGGTCGATTGAGCAAGGGAACCGTTCAGAAGACGGCGGGATGGATCATTGCCGTTAGCGGCGTAATCTTTTTGGGACAGGGCAGTTACTTCCTCTATCGCAAACCGGCAAAGAAAATCACTCCCGTGATCATCGAAGAAACTGAAGAAGAAAATGGTATCGATCTGGAACTCTTCGACGACGATTTCGACCCAGAACCTGAATTGAATCCCGATCCATCTACAGAATGAAGTTGAATTTCATTGACCGGCGCGAGATCGACGAGTAAACTCAATTCACTTCAGTATCTCGATTCCCTTTTTCCGAGCTAGTTCATGCGCTTCTTGGCATTCCTTCTTTCGCCGGCGGTTCTTTTCATTGTTGTGGCAAATTCCGATGCGCAACAGCCCGCCAAGGGCAAGACCGATCCAAAGACCAAATCTGATCCAAAGGGCAAGACCGAATGCGCCCCGGGGCCAAAGGTCAACATGAAAATGACGGTGGCTGATGTCCAGCTCGGCAGCCACGTGATGGGGCCGACCGTGGCTGCGAGCGACCTGAAAGGACGTGTGGTATTCGTCGATTACTGGGGCATTAACTGCCCGCCTTGCCGGACGATCATGCCCCAGACGGCCGTTCTCTACGCCGAGTTGGCTGATTTCGGGCTTCTGGTGCTTGGATCGCACCGTCAAATTGGCACGCCGCAAGAAGTGAAGTCGGTCGCCGCGTCCTTGGGTGCCAACTTTCCGATTTCGATCCAGACCATCGTGCGCGGATCGGAAGATGTCCTAACTCTTCCGCACAGTTTGCTGTTCGATCACACCGGTGTCTGCATTTTCCGCGGCTCGCCGGCCGACGTGGAGCCATTGATTCGGATCGCTTTGGGCAAAGCGCTCGTGGACGCAGCGGGAAGAGACAAGTTCTCCTCTGCCCTGTCCCCCATCGTTGCAGACTTGAAAAAAGGCAGGCCGCCGGCACAGGTGCTGTCCAGGCTGGCCGCTCTACAGACCTCGGTCGGCGACGTTGGAGCGGATGCCAAGGCGCTGCTGGCCTCGCTGACCTTCCTCGGTCAGAAAAAGCTGGACCGGGCCGAGGAGTTGATGTCGAGCAAACCGGTCGATGCATACCTGCTTATCGAGAAACTGCCGGCGACCTATAAGGGAACGCCGGTTGCACGCAGTGCAACCGATCTGATGGGCAAGCTCAAGAAAGACAAGGCGGTGGCGATGGAATTGTCGGCCCGGCCGGTGCTCGAAGCCATCCGCAAGATTGAGAAGCAACTGGATGCCAGGTCGGAAGGCGTCAACCCGCAAAAAATGGAAGAGTTCCGAAAGGCCAACGCGCCGCTTCTGAAACAACTGAAGAACCGTCTGGCAGCCATGAAGAAGTCATGGCCGGAAGCAAAAGCGACCCAAGACGCGACGGCGATTGCCGACAAGTTCGACAACAACCAGCGCGGCGCGGCCCCAACCAAATAAAGCAAACGAAATGAAAAGGAGGTCGGCGAGAGCAAAGCTTTCGGCCCGGACCTGGCGTCCGCCTCCGCCACCAGCTTCTTGAAATCGTCCCGGGTCAGCAGCCTCTTCCGGTACGGCGGTGTGTGTCGCGTGTTCGACCATGGCGTTCTCTTTACGCGGTTTTTCAGCGGTCGCCTACGTTTGGTCTATAAGTGCTGGCGGGGCAGCGTTCCAACTGCGTCAGCTGGATCACTTTTTTTCAGGCAGGTTCGGCACGAGTTTCGGGTCGTAGGTGGAACCCTTCGCCACCTGGATCATGGTGATCCGCATCTTGGTCGGGAAAAACTTCTCCGGGTCGGGCCGCTTGTGGGCGTGGCCGTTGCCGCCGCTGTCGTCCTTCATTACCAGGTGCATCTCCTTGATGCCTTCCTCCCAGACGATGTTGTCGTTCTGCCAGAACGAGGTCATCTTCACGTCCCGCTCGTAGACGCCCTTTTCCTTGTAGACCTCGGTGCCAGTGCAGCCGTACCCGCTCTTCAGCCCCTTGTTCGGGATGTAGCACAGCGTCCAGGTCGTGGGTGGCGCCGCCCGCCGGTTTCTCGATCACCTCGGCCCGGATGTGGACGGTGCCATTCCGGTAGTCGACTGGGCTCGTCCAGTCCTTGGGCCGATCGGCGTTGAGCATCTTTGTCGCGGACGTAGTAGTGCGACTTGCTGGGCTTGGAGTTGTCCGCGTCCTCCTTGGTAAAGGTGAAGGTGGCATCGAACAGCACGAATTGCTGCGCGTGGCCCGTCGGGCCAGCCACCAGGAGCGTCAGGCCGGCCAGCGTGAATGCGTTGGTATAAAGCCATCGAACTTGAGCCATGAATGCCTCCCAAAGGATCGCCCACGAATCTCTGCCGGCCCGTCGCCACGGCAGCCTGAGCAGAGGTGGATATGCTCTTTGTTTATTCCGCACGCCCCGGCGAACCAGTAGGCAAGAAAAGGGAACGGGCACGGTTATTATTGATGCGAGGCCAAGAGTGGAGTAGGTTCAACCCCTTTTCTTTTCTGGCCTTCGCCCTTCGCCCGCCTACCATCCTTGCATCCCCTTCGCGGGCGCTTTACAATCCTGGTGAGAATCTCCATCATCCCCTTGTCCAATCCCGGCAACATTCCTGCCGATGAGGACCGCCCGCTATGAGCGAAGCGTTTTTCGATCACCCGATCCTAAATTCACCGTACGGGTCTCCTACTCGACATTGGGAACTCGATGCGGATGGCCAGCCGACCCACAACATTATTCATCGTCGCCGCCGCGCCAATTTCGTTACGCCCATCCCGAAACCGAAGAAACGCAAGACCCAACAGCCACAACCCACCCAACTCATCATCGTGACCGATGAAGGTCACGGACTCTCAACCCAGGAGCAACAGTATGATCCGACTTCGATGATTAACGAAGTTCGCAGTCATGTTGATCGCTGGCGGACTCTACCAGGAGGGACATGGGGTGTCACACCGCAAACTGCCCGCCTCCTCCAACATTGGCGAAATCACACTTTCAGCAGTGTTCGTCCATTCTTCTGCCAAATCGAAGCCGTGGAAACCGCGATCTGGCTCAGCGAAGTCGCACCGGGATTCGAAGCGGGCAAGCGCGTCCTCAAATTCCTCGATGCCGCTAACAACGACGCCAACCCCGAACTCTCCCGCCTTGCACTAAAACTTGCTACCGGCGCGGGCAAGACGACCGTGATGGCCATGCTCATAGCCTGGCAAACCGTCAACGCCGTTCAGCATCCCAATAGCAAACAGTTCGCTCGCGGCTTCCTTGTCGTCGCTCCGGAATTCACATCAATTCGTAGAACGACTCCGCACCGAGATGCGGAACGAAATGCTTTACCACTCTGGCAAGGTCGCCGGAACCCATCAAAGGAAACCAGTCGTCGATCGATCCCCGGAAGCACCAGCGCTCCACGGAAAAGCGTCTCTGTTTTTCATCCACAAGGGTGAATCGCATCATCGCCGTGTAGGTCAAAATACGTTGCATGATCGCGGCCAACTTTTCAGCGTTGGGAATCCCAAACCCGTCGGTCAGCGTTTCCACCAAGGAGTCGGGATCTCGTTGGTCGGCGATGAAAACAATGATGCTGTTGCCCTTGGCTTCCACCAGGAAATATCGCGATTTGGATAGATTTCTCACGCCTTGTTCAACCGTGTCGATTTCTTCTTTCGTAACCAACATCGGCACGATGGTTCGCAAGAACACTTGTGCATTGTGATTCTCGTAGATTTCGTAGCCGGATGGAATGGCCTCTGCCAAGTTTCCGTCGGCCTTCTTGGAGAAGAACCACTTTGGCTTCCCTGTCTTCGTCTTGCCTTCGTGAAGGAAGTACGTGTCGCCTCTGCGGTTGACGTATTGAATCGGCATAGCAGAGCCCCAACAAGAATGAAAAGAATATCGGCGAAACGGTAACCAGATTCTATTTGCAGTTACCCCTTAAACATGATACGAATAGAAGGGTAAAGCTTTCCCCGCAAGATCGCCTCCCGCCAGCACAATACGGTTTCCGCAAAGGACCGTTTTCATGATCCCAAGACATCCGACGATCATCGCGCTCATTCTTGTGGGGCTTTTCGCTCCCTCTATCTCTGCGAAACGGTCGCCGGCAAGTCGCTGCATTTTGAAAACGATATCCTCCCGCTTCTGGCCCGCTATGGCTGCAACTCGTCAGGCTGCCACGGCAAAGCCGAAGGGCAGAACGGCTTCAAGTTATCGGTGTTCGGATTCGATCCGGACGGCGACTACTCCGCCATCGTCAAGGAAGGCGCGGCAGGAGACTCTTCCCCGCAGCGCCCGACCAGAGCCTGCTGTTGACAAAAGCATCGGGTCGAGTACCGCATGGCGGTGGAACCCGGATTTTGCTGAATTCACCTGCCTACCGGGTCTTGCGCGATTGGATCTCGGCCGGCACTCCGATTGGCGATCCGGATGCGCCGAAGGTCGAGCGTGTTCGCGTCGAGCCGACCGAACGCCTTTTGCCTTTACACGGCAAACAATCGTTGCGAGTGTTCGCGCGTTATACCAACGGCCAGGAAGTTGACGTTACCGATCGCGCCCGCTTTCAGTCGAACAATGAATCGGTGGCAATGGTCAGTTCGGATGGCGAGATCACAGGCATGGACGTGCCTGGTGAGGCAACGATCATGGCTGTCTTCGCCAACGAAAACGCCGTGTTTCGCGCCATCATTCCGCGCTCTGAACAAGTCGCGTTCCCTCAGTTGCCGATCAATAACTTTATCGATCCCCTGGTCGATAACAAACTCCGAAAACTGAATATCGTTCCATCGGGGCCTGTGGAGGAAAGTGCTTTCATTCGCCGTGTCTTTCTCGACATCATCGGCACACTGCCAACGGTTGAAGAAACGCGCAAATATCTCGAAGACACCAGGCCCGATAAACGATCGAAACTTGTCGATGGGCTGCTGGAACGTCCCGAATACGCCGACTACTGGGCGCTCAAGTGGGCCGATGTCTTGCGCGTTGATCGTTCGGTCCTGAACCACAAGAATGCCTATGCCTATTATCGGTGGATTCGAGAGGGGTTTGCAGCAAACAAGCCATTTGACCAGTTGGCCCGCGAGTTGATCGTCGCGGAGGGGCCTTTGGATGACGTTGGGCCGGCTTCTTTCTATCGTGTCGTGACCAAGCCGGGAGAGATGGCGAGCACTCTCTCTCAAGTCTTTCTCGGCGTTCGGATTGGTTGTGCAGAATGTCATCATCATCCCTACGACCGCTGGGGACAGGACGATTATTACGCGATGACTGCCTTCTTCTCTGCTGTAGGAGTTCGGAGGGTTGGGGGTTTCGAGGCGGTCATATCGGCCGGGGAATCGACTGCCCGGCAGCCTAGAACGGGTCGGACAATCCTCGCTGCACCTCTCGGAGATCGTCGCGTCGAAGTTCCTATCGCCTTGCAGATGCTCGGGGCAAAACCGGTCGGGGCCGACATGCGCGGCGATCAGCGTGAACGCCTTGCAGCCTGGATGACCTCAGCGCGGAATCCGTGGTTTGCCCGCAATCTGGCCAATCGCTACTGGGCGCACTTCCTGGGTCGAGGAATCATCGATCCGGTGGACGATCTGCGAGCGACTAATCCGCCGAGCAATCCGGAATTGCTGGATCAACTGGCCAGGAATTTTGCGGAGAGCAAGTTCGATCTGAAACAACTCATACGCACGATCACCGCTTCAAGGGTGTACCAGACAACCTCATTGCCGACGGCATCGAACCGGAAGGATGAGCAGAACTATTCTCGCGCTCTGATGCGCCGGATTGATGCCGAAGTTCTACTCGATATGATCTGTCAAACGCTTGGGGTTCCGGAGAAGTTCGAGGGAATGCCGGCAAATACGCGGGCGATTCAACTGTGGGACAGCAAGGTTCGCCATTACTTTCTGAAACAGTTTGGCCGGCCCGTTCGGATCAGTGCTTGCGAGTGCGAAAGGGCCAGCGAGCCGAACATCGCCCAGGTATTGCATCTGCTCAATTCGGAGTTGATTGACGGCAAAATCCGTCACGAGGACGGCACGGTTGCCAGGCTCCTGCGAAAGTTCGACGATAATAGGAAGCTGGTCGATGAATTGTTCCTGATGTTTTATTCCCGGCTGCCGACCGATCATGAAAAGTTAATTGTGGCCGAGCACTTCCGCAAATATCCGAATAGCCGAAGAACTGCTGCGGAAGACTTGGTCTGGACGATGGTGAATAGTAAAGAATTTTTGTTTAATAGATGAAAATAATATTCTAACCACAGAGTCACAGAGGACACAGAGATGACAAAATACACCGCACACGTACATTGATGTTCATCCCTGTGTAATCTAGGCTTCATGTTTTGTCTTCTCTGTGACCTCTGTGACTCTGTGGTTAGGTTGATTTGAAACTGTTGGAGCAAATCATGCCGAAAATATCCCCTGCTTTCTGCGATGGCTTGACCCGTCGAGACGCTCTTCGACTCGGCACTGCGGGTTTGTTCGGCATGGGCCTGTCGCTTCCGCAACTGCTCGCGGCCGAGTCGCAGAAGCCCCACGCGCCGGCGAAGGCGATGATCTTTCTATTCCTTCATGGCGGCCTGAGCACCATGGACACCTTCGATCTGAAGCCGGATGCGCCTGTCGAGTTTCGCGGCGAGTTCAAGCCGATCGCTACCAATGTCAAGGGAGTCCAGGTTTGCGAACACTTGCCCAAGGTCGCACAGGTCATGGATAAAGTGTCGCTCATTCGTTCCTTCCGCCATCATAACTCGGATCACGGCGCTGCCGATCACTATATGCTGACCGGTTACTTTCCGGGGCCAGGGTTCAATCCCAATCTCAACCCCAACAATCAACGGCCCGCGCACGGCTCCATCATCGCGCGAAAGCTTGGCCCGCGCGGCTCCGTTCCGCCGTACGTTTGCTTGCCGAAGATTCATCCCAGTTTCGGATCGGCCTATTTGGGTGCATCGGCCGCCCCCTTCGGCGTCGATGGCGATCCCAATGCACCGACTTTTAGCGTCCCCGACGTGCTGCCGCCGATCAACATCGCCGCGAATCGCCTATCGGATCGCCGTCGGTTATTGACCGAGATGGATCATCTGCAACAAAGCGGTGAAGTCGCCGCCAATAAGCATGCCGAGACGGTGGATGTGTTTCAGAAGAAAGCATTCGAGTTGATGACCTTGCCCGCAGCGAAGAAAGCGTTCGACATTCAGTCCGAATCGGCGAAGTTGCGGGATGCTTACGGCCGGCATTCCCTGGGCCAGTCCTGCCTGATGGCCCGCCGGCTGGTGGAAGCCGGGGTACGCTGCGTCTCGGTCGACCATAGCAACTGGGACACCCACGACAACAACTTTGCCATCTTGAAGAATAGCCTGGTTCCTTCGCTCGATAGTGCGATGTCAACGCTGTTCCGCGACCTGGCCGATCGGGGAATGCTCGATTCCACACTGGTCGTCATCACCGGCGAGTTTGGCAGAACGCCGCGGATCAACAAGAACGCGGGCCGGGATCACTGGGGACCATCCTTCACGGTAATCCTGGGTGGCGGCGGGATCAAGGGTGGTCGAGTCATCGGCAAATCCGATGCGCGTGCGGAACGACCGGCCAGCGATCCTTTTGGTCCGGAAGATCTCTCGGCGACGATGTATCAACTACTGGGTATCGATCCGAAAGAGGAATTTCATACTCCCGACGGCCGGCCTGTTGCGATCGTCAACAACGGCAAGGTGATCCACGATTTGCTGTGACCAAAACTGGGCGAGCAGGGAACGGGAGCGGTATGATCGTCGGCGCACATGTTGTCATCTACAGCACGAATCCCGATGTGGACCGCGCTTTTCTGCGCGACGTGCTCAAACTGACACACGTCGACGTGGGTGGGGGTTGGCTGATATTCGGTTTGCCGCCGTCAGAAGTCGCCGTCCATCCCTCGGAAAAGAGTGATGTGCATGAGCTATATTTGATGTGCGACGACGTGCAATCGTTCATTGTCGAGATGCAGCGACACGGTATTGCGTGCGGCCCAGTTCAAAGCATGGGCTGGGGCTTGTTGACACAGTTGACGCTGCCGGGCGGTGGGAAACTTGGGGTTTATCAGCCAAGGCACGATCGGCCAAAGGCATGACCTCGGCGTGGGCTCTTGCCCTGCCTTGCGTCGTTTTGGGATTATTCAGATGCAGCGCAGCATTAGCCGAGCCACGCGAATCAGGTTTCTCTCAATTCTGCTGACTTGCCTTGCAGCAACTCCGCTGCGAGCGGAGCAGCCGGTCGGCGTTTACCTTTTTCCCGCCGGCGCTCAGCGCGGCACCTCTCCCGAGATCCTCATCGGCGGCTTGTTTCTCAACAAAACCTGCAACCTGGAAATCCTGGGTGCCGGCATCGAAGCACCCAAACAAATCCATCGCGCTATCTCACCCTGGTTCGAGGGGCCGGTCCTGCCCTTGCCGGAGTCGCAGCGACAAGAAGATTATCCGCGTGCGATGTCGGCGAAGTTCCAGATTCAACCGGATGCCAAGCTGGGTAGTCGGGAAGTGCGGATGTGGACTTCGCAAGGCGTCACCGCCCCCCTGAAGTTCATCGTTGGCGACTTGCCGGAGATTGTCGAAAAGGAAATCGCCGGAGAGCCGATCCCCGTTCCGGTTAAGGCTCCGGTAACGATCAATGGCCGGATTTTTCCGCACGAAGACATCGATATTTACACGGTCTCCCTGAAGAAGGATGAGACGATTACCTGTTCCGTCGACGCCGCCAAGCTAGGCTCACCGTTGCAAGCTCATCTTGAAATTCGCGATGAGCAGCAGCGCCGACTCGCCGAGAGCAGCGAGTGCCGGTATGCCGAGCCTCGACTGGCTTTCACAGCGCCGAAACAAGGAATTTACCAAATCGTCATCCGCGACCTTCGCTTTGACGGTGGATCGGCGTTCGTCTATCGCCTGACCATCCTGACGGGGCCATCGGTTGCGCGAGTCTTCCCGCTGGGTGCCCGGCGCGGCACCCAGACTCGATTTGAGATTTCCGGACCCTCGCTTCGGAACAACATCGCGAGCCTGACCATCCCGCAAGATGCTCCCTCGTCCTATCGGACTCGGTTTCACGTTGGCGAAGAGGACACGAATCCCGTCGTACTGGATGTGGACGATCTCCCGGAGATCGTCGAAACGCAGCCTGCAACGGATCCGATCAAAGCCAATTTCCTTTCCGTGCCCGCGATTGGCAACGGCCGAATTTCCAAACCCGGCGAGATCGATGACTGGAGTTTTTCCGCTCGAAAGGGCGACGTGCTCGACATCGAACTTCGTGCGGCCCGGCTCGGTTCTCCTCTTTTGGGAATGTTGACGATTGTCGATCGATCGGGCAAAGTGCTTGCTCGTGACGAACCCGGAATTAGTTCCCATCCATCACTGCGATTCACTGCCCCACAGGATGGGCTTTACCGCATTCGGGTCCAGGATCAGTTCCGCTCGCGCGGTGGTTCCGACTATTCCTATCGGCTCCGCGTCGATCGTCCCAAACAAAGTTTTGCACTGCATTTCAGCACGCCGTCGCTGACTGTTCTCCAGGGTGCTCAGACACCTTTGAAATTGACGGTCAATCGAATGGGTGGGTTCACCGGCCCCATATTCCTGCGTGTTGAGGGAGTTCCTCCGGGAATCACGCTGCCAAAAGAGTTGCTGATCGCCGCGAATCAAAGTAGCGTCGATGTTCCACTGAAGACGGAAAAAACCATACCGCTCGGTTCGTCGATTATTCGAGTTACCGGCACGGCGTTTTTGCCCAATGCGTTTAGCTCCATCCCGCTTCCGATGCAGCGGGAAGCCGTTCTTGACGCGTATAGTGATGATCTGGCGTTCTCGCAGGTTCGTCTGGTTGTTGCGATCGCTACACCCTTCAAAATCGTCGGTGAATATGTGTCCAACCAGGTGCCGCGCGGGACGATGTACACGCGCCGATACAAGATCGAGCGCGCAACGGCTTCACAGGGCCCATCGAGATTGCGATGGCGGATCGCCAGGCCCGTCACCTGCAAGGTGCGGCAGGGCCAACGATCATCGTTCCGGCAGACAAGAATGAATTCGAATATAACGTGCAATTGCCGCCCTGGATGGAAACCGGGCGAACGTGCCGCGTTTGTGTGATGGGAACGGGTGTCATCAAGCAAAGCGACGGCACCGAGCATGTGGTGGTGTTCTCTTCTCGCGAGCAAAACGATCAAATCATCGCGGTCGTCGAACCCGAAAGACTCGCTCTGATTGTGGATCGCACCAGTTTGCGGGTCGAAGCGGGACAGAAAATCGAGATTCCGGTTGAGATTCGGCGAGGTGAAGGATTGAAGGGCCCCGGACGGCTCGAATTGATCGTGCCGGAAACCATCTTGGACATTCGCGCAAATGCGGTGACAATTCCAGCCGATTCGGGTCGAGGCACTTTGACGGTCAGCTTCGGACCCAGCGCCAAAGGGCCATTTCCCGTACCGATTATCGTTCGCGCAACCGTCGATGATCGCGGCAAGCCTGTGGTGGCGGAAGCGAAACTCGACCTCGTAGGCAGTCGATAACGCTATGAAAATCCGTCGCCGATCGGGTGGCGATGAGGTTCATTTCCCCTTACAATGCCCTGTGTTGCCTCTCCGTGCTGCCCAAATACCTGGGAGTATTCAGTTATGTTGATGCGTCGATGGTTTATTAGTGCGTTGCTGTGTTCCGTACTCGTCGGTACGACACAGGCGGCGGAAACGCCGAAGAAACGGCTCCTGCTCGTGACCGATTCGGGCGGCTTTATCCACGATTCCGTGGGGCTGGCCGAGAAGATCCTCAAAGAGATCGGGCCCGATTACGGCTTTGAAGTGACCTGCTATCGCTTCACGCGCGATCCTGAAGATGCGAAGGTTTTTGACGAATACGCCAAGCGTTTTCGCGGAACCACCGGTGTGCCGGTCGAGAAAGAAAATTGCGGCCGGGTCAACGCCGAGACGCTGAAGAAATTCGATGTGGTGCTGTTCTTCACGACGGGAAACCCGCTCAACGAACAGGAAGTCAACGATCTGGTTGCCTGGGTGAAGGCAGGAGGCGCAGTGGCCGGTACTCACTGCGGTTCGGACACGCTCTATTTCAGCAAGGATCGCCCCTGGAACGCCGGTTACGGCGAGCTGATCGGGGCCTATTTCGACGGTCATCCCTGGCATCAGAAGATCAAGCTGAAAGTGGAAGACCCAAAACACGCCGCCGGGAAAAGTTTCAAGGATGGCGATGAAATCACCGACGAGATTTACCAGTTCAAACCGCAGCCGTATAGTCGGGAAAAACTGCACATCATCATGAGCGTGGACAATTCTTCGATCGACGTCAAGAAAGGCAAGCGGCCCGATAATGATTATGCCGTGGCGTGGTGCCGGGAAATCGGCAAGGGCCGAACCTTCTACACGTCGCTCGGACATCGCCAGGATGTCTGGAAAGACAAGCGGTTTCAAGAACACCTCATGAATGGTTTGAAGTGGACGGTTCGCACAGCGGAGGGCGACGCCACACCGAGTGGCAAGGCGAAATAATTAAGAACTCGACGCGTCAGCGAGGGATGAACTCCGACCCTCGCTGACGGCCGGGTGAAGGAAATTCCAAAAGCCCGACGCGGAAGTTCGCATGGATCCATTTGCAGCGCTGGTTCCTCCCCTCTTGACGGCTGACCTTCCAGGCATCGGCGGACAAATCAAGGCCCAGCCCGAAGATTTCGAGGTCGAGGAGATACCGGCTTACGAGCCGGGCGGCAGCGGCGATCATCTCTTTTTGTGGATCGAAAAGCGCGATATGGGGCGGAATTCTTTAGCCGGCAGATCGTGCGCGACTGGGTATCGCGCCCGGCGACGTGGGCATGGCGGGGTTGAAAGATCGTCATGCCATCACCCGGCAATATGTTTCCGTGCCGGCATCTGCGGAAGAGAAACTTTCGCAATTGGAAGGCGATGGGATTCGCCTTCTTCGACATGCCCGACACAACAATAAACTTCGACCCGGCCATTTACGCGGCAATCTTTTCCGCATCTTGATCCGAGACGTCGATCCAGCGCTGGCTCCGAATCTGGAAGCAATCCTTTCTCGCATCGAACAATTCGGGCTTCCCAATTTTTATGGCGACCAGCGTTTCGGCAAGGACGGTGAAACCGCCCACCTGGGAATGGCCCTTCTCAAGGGCGAGGGGAAGCCGATCCGAGCGCCCTTTCTGCGAAAACTCTCATTGTCGGCGGCGCAATCTCTGTTGTTCAATGCCTATCTCGCACAGCGCATGAAAGATGGTTTGATGCGAACGGTGTTGCCGGGAGATGTAATGGCCAAATGGCCGGCAGGAGGGATGTTCACTGCTGAGGATGTCGAAGTGGAGCAGGTGCGCGTCGATGTGCGTGAAACCGTCCCTGCGGGACCGATGTTTGGTCGAAAGACATTCCCATCAAAAGGAGTTGCCGCCGAGCGAGAAGCGAAAATTCTCGAAGACGCAGGGTTGACGAAGCGATCGTTTCGACGGCTTTGGAAAACTGCTGATGGGAACCCGACGACATAATTTCGTCTATGTGGGCGAAGTCCAGACGGCATGGGAAGCGGAAGGTGTCAGATTATCGTTTAGTTTGCCTGCGGGCAGTTATGCGACGGTGTTGTTGTGGGAAATCACTCGCGGAGCGATGCCGGAGATCGGGGAAGGGTGATACGACCTGGCGGAATGATTGGGCCTATCGCAACTATCGCAACAACAATTGCGTCGATCAGTGCTTCTTGTCACAATAACTATATATCGGGAATGATTGAGCTGAAACGATCGCAGTCGCGGCCTTTGGATGATCTCTTGGAGAAACTTATGGCAAGCGTCCCGCTAAGAACGGAATCGGAATTGGTCCGGCAATCGGAGGCGACACAACCTAAGTCGCTGAAACGAGTCAATGGAGAAGAGCGAACCAGTGCGGTTGATTCCCTGCTTGAATCGGAAACAAACGATCGGGCAGTTTCATTTGAAGAATTTCTAAGTTGCGAATTCACCGATGCGCTACTCGATCACTTCCATCGCGCCAAAAGAGCCGCTCTGCTTGAGAATGGAGAGTAGTTTGACATGCAGGTTCCTCAGCTCTGGATCGTTGCTGGTCCGAATGGCGCAGGCAAAACGACTTGTGTGCAAAAAGAGCCAATTTCGCAAATTCTGCCCAGTGTTACTTTTCTCAATCCCGATAATTTGACCTTGGAAAAACTGGTTGCAAGGGGATATTCTGGATTCGCCGATGCTCCTGTCGATATCCAAACCAGCTTGTTTTTTGAATCTGCGGATGAGGTTTTCGCTCGACTAACGGACGCATTATCCCAAAATCAGTCAGTAGGCGTTGAAACGGTTCTCAGCAGCGACAAGTATCGTCCACTGGTTGAGTTGGTCGAGGAAAAAGCCGGATTTGTCGGACTCATCTATATCACCTTGACATCTCCTGCAATTGCTCAGCAGCGCGTAGCCCAACGGGTCCGACGTGGTGGACATGGGGTTCCCGATGACAAGATCGAGAAGCGATTCTTTCGGTCGATCGAGAATTTGACCTGGTTCGCAAGTCGTGCAACGGCGTTCTGGGTAATAGACAATTCGGATTCTGATCCGAACAATCCTCCTCAGCTGATTGCGTTCGGCAAACGTGGAGTTCTCCATTTTCTCGATCTTCAAGCAAATCCCGCAATACAGTCGGCATTCGCGATGTTTCCTCGCCATGAGCCGAGTTGAGTCTGAACCACGAAGCCACCAATTTATGGGACACCTTTAGAAACTACTTTTGCGGCATCAAACGTCCAATCACTCGCCGAGCCGTTGCCGGCGTTGCCTGGCGAGTATATTTGCATCAATCGCCCCTCGATTATGCACATTATAATAGATTGGTGCAAGAACAACCGATTTTTGTGGACGTTCTCTTGGCAAGAAGGCTGTCGTACGAAATGTGGCATGGGCAATTGTCATCGCCTCCGCGGAATCACAAGATGAAATTCACCGAATCCGACATCCAAACTCGCTTTGAAAAAGCACGCGACGAAGCGATGGAGTTGCTTTCCAGGCTGGAGGTAGCCAACGGCCGTAAACCAGAAAAACTGAGAGGATTAACTGGCTGGATTTATGAGCAGACCATCCGCAGTTGCTTGGAAGAAGAATTGGAAATCCTGGGGATTGCACCCGAGATCAGTGAGCAGGTGCGTTTGGGCAAGACAGGGCGCATCACCCTTGATCTGGTCGTTGGTCAAGTTGTAATCGAAATCAAATATGGCGGTTTCATTGGCTCAGCGGATCCAGAAAAATATCGAAAATACAGGGAACAGAGAACCGAATGTTACAACTTGCTACAAGTTTTTCAGCAGTCAGAGCCGCGACCGTTAGTAGGAAGCGATGTGGCCGTGAACAAAACGCTACAACTTGCTACAGATTTTCAGGTTGCTCAAAAACCGGGAAATGCAAACGAACAATCTGGTGAACAAAATATTACAATTGGATCAGCGTTACAGAAACCAACCGTGTGGAAGTCGTTTTCCTGAAACCCGTCCACACCGTTGTCGGGTACAATATGTACCACTATTCACACTCAACCATTGCCCCCGCCGAACATCCGGGAGGAATCCATGCGTACTGTCCCTCGAATGATCCTCGCCGGGTTTATCGCGTTCACTCTCTTTTGCCCCATTCTCGCGTCCGCGGCAACTAAAGATCCGCTTCGATTCATCCCCGACAAAACCGACCTCGTCCTCAAAATTGAGCGGCCTCGCCAATTCATCGAAGCCTTCTCGAAACTGGATGCCGTCAAGGACGCTCAACAACTCGATCCCGTCCGGAAGGTGCTCGATACGGCCCCCGTGCGGCGATTTTTCCAACTGGTCGCCTATTATGAGCGTGACCTCGGTCATTCCTGGCCCGAACTCATCGACAAGCTGGCCGGCGGCGGCATTGCTCTGGGAGTGAAATACGAGAACGGCCCCGCAAGCCCGGCTCTTATCGCAATTCAGGGTACCGATGCAGCCGTCATGAAGAAGTTTCTGGAAAGTGCGAGCAAGGTTCTTGAACAGGAGTTCAACCGCGAGGAGGTGAGGACCAAACTGTCCAGGATCCGGTACAAGGAATTTGAAATCTGGACCTATGGCGATGGACTTAATCTGGCACTGGTCAACGATGTCATTCTCGCTTCCAATAGCCCCAAAACTCTACATACGAGCCTCGACCTGGAGTCCGGTATGCGTGCCGGCAAGCCCGCGCCTTCCATTCTCGACGTCAAGGGAATCGTCGATGCGAAGAAGCTGTTGCCAGCCGATCCGCTCATGTGGGCCTGGCTTAACCTGGAATATGTCAAGCAACGGCCCGAAGCGAAGACCGTCTTCACCACACCGCGGAACGATAACAATCTCACAATCCTGTTCGCAGGTTTGCTCGATGCCGCCCGCCGGTCTCCCTTCCTCGCGTTTGGATTCTACAAGACTTCCCAGGGCTTCACTGCAACCCTGCGAATGCCGGCCGGCCGGGAAGGCCGTGGAGCAGATGTCGTGTTGCATCTTCCCGAAGATAAAAACAGCACCTGCACGCTGCCCCTCCTGGAGCCGAGGGGAGTCATCTTTAGTCACAGTTTCTATCTCGATCTGGGAGCCATTTGGGAAAAACGCGACAAGATCTTCAATGAGAAGAACGCCAAGGAATTTGAAAAATCGGTCAAGGAGGCGTCGCGATTTCTGCCTGGCGCGTCGATCGACAAGTTGTTTATGCAAAGCGGCGTTTACCATCGCTTCCTTGTCGTTCAACCCGCAAAGCTGCCTTACACCAGGGAGCCTGGCGTTCGCCTCCCGGCCTTCGCCTTCGTGACCACCATGCGCGACGCGAGCTTTGCCAAGTCGATTGAACTTCTGATTCGAGGCGGAAGCGTGCTGGCGGGAACTCAGGTCAAGTTCAAGTCATTCGAGGAAAAGGTTGGAGATGTTTCGATACTTGGCTATCGCTTCCTGGAGGATGGCACTTTTGCCGCCGATGAGCAGAATATCCGCTTTAACTTTGTGCCCTGCTTCGCCCACGTCAAGGATCAGATGATCTTCTGCACCAATCTCGAGTTGTTGAAGGAACTGATTCAACTGGTTCAGAAGGAGGATCGGACCAAGTTGACGAAGAATATGCAGATGCGAGTATATGCCAAAGGACTTGCTGAACTGGCGAACGCCTCTCCGGAACAACTGCTTACGCAGTCGATTCTGGCCCAGGCAATCCCGGAAGCGGAAGCGAAGAAGCAGGTAGAATCGCTCTTGAAGTATGCCCAGAACCTGGGAACGCTTCAGTTTGAAACCGACTGGTCCGCGCACGAGTTTCGTTTCAATATTTCTTGGAAATACAAATAGTTTTCAGTTTTCAGTGTTCAGTGTTCAGTAAATGCAAAGGCAATCGACCCGCAAGTATTTACTGAACACTGAACACTGAAAACTGAAAACTGAGGGTGTGTTATGTGGGAGCCTTACAAACCGAGCGCGAGAAATCCCTGGAACCTTCATAAGGTCGGCCATCTCTATCGCCGCGCAGCCTTCGGTGCCAACTGGAATGAACTTCAAGTCGGCCTTGAACTGGGACCGGACAAGCTCATCGACAAGCTGGTCAAGGGTGGCACTGGCCTTGCTGATTTCGAGAAGGAGACGCTTCGCTGGGGGGCCTCGATCCGGAAGGTCAATAATGCACCCCAGTCATCCGAGTGGTGGTTGTATCGGATGCTCTATACACCGCATCCGCTCAAAGAAAAGATGACACTATTCTGGCACAATCACTTTGCGACCAGTTTTGCCAAGGTGCTGAACACCTCATACATGATGGGTCAATATGACTTGATGTACCGGTCTGCCCTGGGCAATTTTGCCGAACTGCTCCAGGCGATCTCCAAAGATCCAGCGATGATGGTCTGGCTGGATACTGTGCAAAGCAAGAAAGGGATGCCCAACGAGAACTATGCCCGCGAGTTGATGGAACTGTTTAGTCTCGGCATCGGCAATTACACCGAGGTGGATATACGCGAAGCTGCCCGTGCTTTCACCGGCTGGGAAATCAAGGAAGGCAAATTCTTCGACAACTCCAATCAGCATGACCGCACGGAAAAAACCGTACTCGGACGGAAAGGGAATTGGAAGGGCGATGACGTGGTTCGGATTTGCCTGGAACAGAAAGCGTGCCCGCGCTTCATCGTTCGGAAACTCTACAAGTTCTTGATCAGCGAGAGTGAATCACCGGCTGCGGAAGTGATTGAACCGCTGGCGCTGCAATTCGCGAAGGACTATAATTTCGGCGCGGTCGTCGAAACCATGCTACGATCGAATTTGTTCTTTTCGGACTTCGCCTATCGGTCGCGCATCAAAGCGCCGGTCGATTACGTGCTGGGAATCGTGCGCGGACTTGAAGCCCGCCTCGGCGTGACCACCCTGGCCCGCGCTGGACCAGCTTGGACAGAACCTGTTCAATCCGCCTTCGGTCAAGGGCTGGGATGGTGGCGCGGACCTGGCTCAACGGTCAAACTCTTTTGACCCGCCAGAACCTGGCATTGACCCTTTGCGAAACCCGGAACAAGGATGAAGGCGCAAAGGATTCATCGCCCCTGCCCGTGCTGCTGGCCCGGCATCATGGAAAGAAAGACAGCGAACTGGTCGATTTCTTCTTGGAGCTATTCCTCCAAGGTGCGGTGCCTCCCGAAACGAGAAAGCACCTCACCGATTATCTTGCTTCAACCTGGAAACAAACCTATCCGGTTTACTGGAGCAAAGAAGACATTGCCGATCATCGCATTCTGAGCATATGCCATCTGGTGTTGACGTTACCTGAATTTCAACTGGACTGACAATCTACCCCGTCTCAGCAACTCTTCCGGAGTTTACCCATGCAAAATCGCCGCGATTTTTTGAAGAATACCAGCCTGGTTGGGATGGGAACGGTCATCCCGACATTCCTGGCGAAGACAGCACTCGCAGCGCCCAGTGCTTCCGCAACAGGGGCCAAGGATACCATCCTCCTCGTCGTTCAGTTGACGGGCGGCAACGATGGCCTCAACACCGTCATCCCCTACAAGGATGATCATTACTATTCCTATCGCCCGACGATTCGCATCCCGAAAGACCGAGTCCGCAAGATAAACGATTCGTTCGGACTGCACCCATCCCTGGAAGGGCTGGCGGGATTGCTCGAAGACAAGGCTTTGTGTGTGGTGCAGGGGGTAGGTTATCCCAATCCCAGCCAGTCGCACTTCCGCTCCATGGACATCTGGCAAGCGGCCAGTACCGCCGAAACCCTGAACGAGGGCTGGGTTGGCAAGGCGCTCAAATCTCTCAAATCCCCAGCCTTCCATATCGCCACCGCCAACGAAGCGGCACCTCTCGCATTGACTGGTGCGCCGATTCGCGTTCCGTCGATCACCTCGATCGAAGACTTTCAGCTAAAGATGACGGCAGCAACGGCGGCAGACAAAAAGGATCAGAAGTCGTTGATTCAGGGAGCGGTCAAGAACAGCAGTCAATCCGGGCTTCTCGATTTCGTTGCCAAGACAGCGCTGAATACTTATGCCAGCAGCGAAAAGTTGCAGGAGATCGGCAAGAATTATCAGGCCAAGTCTCCTTACCCTCAAGGCAACTTGCTCGCCAACCGTCTCAAACTGTGCGCACAACTGATCGATTCGGGGATCGGTGCGCGAATCTTTTACGTTTCGATCGATGGGTTCGACACTCATGCCAATCAAGGTGGTCCAACCGGTGCCCATGCGAACTTGCTCACGCAGGTATCCGGCGCGATCACCGCGTTTTACAAAGACCTGGCGGCACGCGGCCACAAAGATCGGCTCCTGGTGATGACGTTCTCCGAGTTCGGTCGGCGCGCCAAAGAAAACGGCAGCAAGGGAACCGATCACGGCAGCGGCGCTCCGATGCTGCTCGTTGGGGGCAAAGTGAAGGCCGGGATCGTCGGCGACATCCCGACTTGACCAAATTAGAGATGGGCAATCTCAAGCATGCCATCGATTTCCGTCAGGTATATGCAGCGGTCCTCGATCAGTGGCTTGGGGTCAACAGCAAGGAAGTCCTGGGAGGGGAATACCAACACGTAGGGATTCTTGCATAGTACCCCCAACGGTTGCAACTGAGACTCATTGGACCCAAGTTCATTCCGGAACTTTGGGTCCAGCTTTTTTCCTCGTTCAGCATTTTTGAAGGTACGAACGATGAACTTTGGTGGGAATGAATTGATGTAAGATAGGCCGATCCGTAGAATGCGAGAGAACGCCATCGACAAAGAAGGTATCTGAATTGGAGAGGTGGCAGAGCGGTTGAATGCGTCGGTCTCGAAAACCGATATACCGCAAGGATATCGGGGGTTCGAATCCCCCCCTCTCCGTTTTCATTTCATGTCATTTGATGTAAATTATTGCAAATTAAATACTTACATCTCAAGTTTTCTCACTTATGAACCCTCCTGGTGCACGCTTGGTGCACATACCGTGCACAGGAGTGTGTTTCATGAGGTCTCGTCGAAGAGGCTCACCGAAGCGATTTCGCATTGGACGAGTCTCGGTTTACCCTCACCACGGAGCATGGTGGGTTTATTATCGCGATGCCGGCCAACCCGTGCGTCAAAAAGTCGCACTGGAGCACAAGGATGCCGAACAGATTGCCGCTCAAATCAATAGCCAATTGGCGTCCGGTGCCCCGCTACTTCTCTCATTCAGTCCCACGACGGTTGCCCACTTGCGAGAATCTTTTCTCGGGCATCATGAGTTCGTCCTGAAATCTTCTGTGGCGACCATCCAGCGCTATCGAGCCGCAACGCAACATCTAGAAGCCTTCACATTACGGGACACAAAATCACCGCGGGTCCACGAAGTTTGCGCCGAAAACTTCGTCCGTTATCTGCGTGAGATTCAAGTCGCTCCCAATGGTCATCAGAATACCAAGCGGCGAAACCTTCGCGACAAGGGGATTCAGTTCATTCCAGAAACCTGCCGTGCGATGTACGGATTCGCGGCAAGGCGACGGCATCTTCCACCGTATATGGGAAACCCGTTCGCAACATTGCCTCTCGACCGGCTCAAGATCGAAGACTCCAAGCCAATCTTCCTGTTTAATGCCGAGAGCGAACTCGCTTTTCTTCGTCGAGCCGATGTCTGGGGATTCCCCATCCATTTCACTCTTGCCAAGACCGGCATGCGAAGCGGAGAACTCTGCCATCTGCTGATCGAAGAAGTTGACCTCGAAGGTGGTTGGCTGCACGTTCGTAACAAGACCTCGCTTGGCTGGCGAATCAAGACTGGGAATGAAAGGGCCATCCCGCTTCTGGGGGAATTGGTTGCTCTTCTACGGGTCGTCATTGCTAATCGGAAGGCGGGTCCGGTCTTTTCGCCAGCGGTCGCCGTCATCTCCCGGGCGTCACACTCAATCGCGCCGCTTGATTTTTTCAAAAACACTTTTCCTGAAGGTCCCACTGCGCGCGCCTTGGTTCGCCAAGCAAATTTCGCCACGGACTTTGATCCATTTTCCCGTGAAAAAAGCCTGAACAGAACGCCACACAAGATTCGCTGGACTAACACACCCACTGCGCGCCTTGGTTCGCCAAGCAAATTTCGCCACGGACTTTTGCCGATTTTGCCCACGAAAACCAGTGAACATACCGCCACACGACATTCGCTGGACCAACACACCCGGCACACTTATCAACGATCTTGTACAGGATGCTCTATTTACTCCGCTTTCGCGCCACACTGGGCCGCACCGGATCCAGGACTCGGCTCACCTTGTTTTTCTGAAGGGTCTTTACCAGATGCGCACCAGCCGCTCTTGAGTTCCAGTTCCCGTTCCCGTTCCTCCGCATAGAGCGGCATCATCGTGTAGAACTGTACGACGCGTCCATCGTTGAGCGTCGCCGTCGGAATATCGGACATTTCTAGAAACAAGCCCATGCAACTGAGTTGGGTATTGGCTGCGAACGGCTGCGGCGGCTCGTCATTGGCAATGATCGTGACCGGCGCTCCCAGCCAGGTCTTGTTCTGGTGCGGATACAGGGCGATTCGACGCATCCATTCAATCGGCCAAAACAATTCGGGGTTGCCCAGCGATGCTTCATCCAGCGGCCATTTCTTCCCGGGCGGAAGCTGCAGCACCAGTTCGGCGAACTGAAACTCTTCTTTGCCTTTCGGGACGGTCATGGGCTTGTCGCACATCCCGGTCGTGAAAAGCGTGTTGTAGGCCCTCTTGCGCGTGGAGGGCACGAAGTGAATGGCAATATCCGGATCCGTTGGCACGATGGATCGTAGTGCCAGCGTCTGGGCGCGCCGACGCGCCAGAAACATGTTCGAGAATTGCCTCACGCGAACGAACGAGCGGCTTGTCCGACGCCCACCAGGGTTCGGTATAACCGGAAGGCAGAACAGCACCCTTGGAAGCCAAATACTTGTAAATCTCTGGATGGCCAAGCGCGTTCGATAAAGCATTCATCCCTGCCCATTCGGCATTCACATCGGCACCGTGCTCAACTAACAGCTTGACAATATCAACAAAACCGTGACTCGCAGCAGTTGAAAGAGCAAAATTACGGACGGCACCATCTACTGTGCAATTGGAGTCTGCGCCTTGTTCCAGCAGCCACCGGACGACAACTACATGACCTCCAAGTGAAGCGCTGTAAATCGGAGTTTCTGGACTCTCTGAGGGATTTTGAGGTCGGGGTGCGTTTACACTCAATCCCATGCTCACCAGCCTTTGAACAGTGGCTAGCATCCCTTTTTCGCCGCCATGTGAAGCCAAGTTTGATTCCCCACATCACGATGTAGCAAATCGGGGTGCATGCTTAGTAGCCGCTGAATTTCGTCCGCGTCATCGCGATTCATTGCCCCACTTATTGTGTTTAGCAAGACATCTGTTTCATCTAACGTCATGGTGATTTGAACTCTCCTTTTGCGAATCGGTCACCAAGATCCTTGAGCTTATTTATGATGTCTATCTTGTTTTTGGGAGTAGCCTTTAATTCCTTGTAAACAGCTAACGCGTATTTCTTGGTATGGCTCCAATTCGGTGCCCACATAAGATTCTCAGGCCCATTTATTGGATCGATTTTGACATCCTTCAGGATTTGCTGGCTTTCTTGTACCGGGGTCGCCGACCCATCCGTTACACGATCGTATGTCGCCGACGGGCCTTTCCGCATGACGATATGGTGAGCGTGAATCGTGACGTCATGATTGGTTTTTTTGGCATTGTTCAGGTAGCCTTGAATCGCAAGATCCGGAGTCGGCACGGATTGGCCTTGAAAGTATTGATGGCCCAGTGCGTCGCCGCCGTTATCTTTTTCGTATTTTTGCAGGAGCGCTTTGAATTTCGCCTCATCGGGGTCCTTGGGCTTCAGCAGGCCCTCAAGGAGTTCAACGAGATTGATTCCTTCTTTGGCAAGCTTCGGGTTTGCCGCCTCGAATTTCTGGTCGATGACGTAGCCTCGAACATCCTTGAGGCGTTCGTGCGGCTTTTGCATCCCTTCAATGAGCTTGGCAAGTTGAAGGTGAATCGTGCTTTCCAGTTCCTTGAGCAGTTTCGCGCGGTTTTCCTGCTTCTGCTTTTTCTGCTCCGGCGTCCGTCCGCCCGGCTGGCTCCCCGCGACCTTGGCGAGCTTGTCGTAGGCATCCTTGATTGTTTTCTTGGCCGCGTCGAGTGATTTTCCTGTCAGTCGCGCGTTGACGCTCGCGACATAGATTTCAATTTCATCCTTGTCGTTGACCTCCACCCATAGTTCGTGTGTCCCTTCATATTCAAACGTCCGTGTTTTGCCCAGCCGGTTCGGGCGGTCGTTAAACAGTTTCCCAAGGCGGCCAAGGGTCGCCCCTACGATCTTGTTGATCAAGTCTTCGACAGGCTTTTTGACTTTGCTAAGAAGGTAGTTGTAACTCGATCATCCACTCAAGAACTCATCGCTGGTGCACAAGTGGTGCACAAGTGGTGCACAAGAAAGTCAAGCTGGGGGCAAGGTTCTGATAGTGGAGGTTCGTGGAAGAATGATGAAAAAGGTGTTTTTTCCGAGGTTTTGTGCATCAGATGGGGTTCGCGAGTGAGAAAACAAGGCATGACGGAATAATTTCTCGGAGAGTCCCCCCTCTCCGTTGGTTTGTTGGCCTCTGTTTATTGTTGTTTTTCCGCGATGCAATAAAGAAAGCGTTCGCCGCGGAGGAACAGGTCCTGGCCGGCGAGCGCCGCCGAGGCGCTGAAGGAGTCGTCGAGGCGGTTTACGGCACAGCATTTTGACGTGTCGGCTCGCCGTGGCTGATGACCTGGGTGACGCCGTCGAGGCTGGTGACGTAGATTCGGCCGGCGGCGCCGACCGGCGACGCATAGACGTTCCTGATGGCGTCCAAGCGCACGGGATCGCCCAGGTCTTTCCCCGTCTTGGCATCGATGCGCACGAGGACGCCCTGGTAGTGCTGCAGGTTATAAATCGTGCCGTCGTAAAGCAGCGGCGATGGAACGTAGGGCGTTCCCCGGTGGCGAGACCAGACGACCTGGTTGGTCCCCGTGATGTCGCCTTTGGCGCCGTCGAGTTGGATTGCCAGCATGGCGCGCGTGTCGTAGCTGCTGCCGGCGTAGACGAACCCGTTCGCCGCCACCGGCGACGCCACGATGTTGGACGACAGCCCACCGCACTCCCAGACGATCGCGCCGTTGGCCAAGTCGTAGGCGCGCATGCGTTTCGTGCCCGGGACGATGACCTGGGCCTTGCCGTTGTGCTCGACCACAATCGGCGTCGCCCACGAAGTGTCCTCGGCGCGAGCCACGCGCCAGCGTTCCTTGCCGGTGCGTTTGTCGAGGGCGACGACAAACGATTTCTCTTCGTGGTCCCAGTTGATGATGAGCGTGTCGCCGTGAAGGGCCGGGGAACTGCCTTCGCCGTGGCCGTGCTTGGAGTGCATCTCGCCGAGGTCTTTTTTCCAGAGCAGCTTACCGGCTACTGTCCAGGCAGTACAGGCCGTACGAGCCGAAAAACGCGAAGACATGCTCGCCGTCGGTGACGGGCGATGCCGAGGCGAGGCTGCCGGTGACATGACCGGCTTCGTGCGGCGTCGCCTTGTTGCAGCGTTTGCTGCCAGAGAATCTTGCCGGTGCCCGGCTGACGGCCAGCACTGCGAATTCGTGGTTGCGGGTCAGTGTCAAGTTGTCGTGAGCACCTGGACGAACGAAGCGGGGCTTCACCGGATCGCCGTAAGGGATCGCCGTGGTCAGGTAGAGGCGGTCGCCCCAAACGATCGGCGTGGAATGCCCCTTGCCGGGCAGCGCCGTCTTCCAGCGGATGTTCTTGTTCTTCGTTCCATTCGATCGGCGGCTGGGCATTCGGTGCCACGCCGGTTGCTAGCGGTCCGCGCCATTGCGCCCAGGAGTCCGGCGCTTCGACCTTGCCGCGCTCGGCATTTACCGCTCCGGCCAGCAAGCAGGTTGTCGCCAGATTGCCAATAATTGACATCATGACGATGCCCCCTTGGTTTGCCACCTCGAGAAGTCCAAGTTGCCCCCTGACCGATTCTATACCCCGTCGCGCAAGTCTGGCAAGCGACAGTTACAATGCACGCTTTCGTATCTGAGGAACGGCACCTGCCGCCGCAAATCGTCGGCATTGCGCGGAGAAAATGTCCATTTTCTGACAGCTTAATAGAACAAAGCCACACAATATGCGCGTTTTCCAACACACCTTGAGGATCATCCATGTATACTGCTTTGTGTTTTGTTCTCGCCTCCATCCCCACCGACTACGAAGCCAATTATTCCAGGGCGATCGCAGAGGGCAAGCCGTTCATCGTTCTCGTCGGGACGGCCAAGCAGGTCGAAGTCGATGGCGCGCTCGTCGTCCGCGTCGATAAGCTGGAGGGCTATTCATCCGGCGTTGCCGTCGTGAGCACTCCGGAGGACGGCAAACTCTTTTGGCAAGCGACGGTCGAACCAACCACGGCGGCCATCCGCCAGGCCCTGCCTGTTTCCAGTGACGCGCTCGACGAGGTGAACGCGGCTCGCGCCGCTCAGGGCCTCGCGCCGTTCACAAAAGACCACGGGCTTACCCTCGCGGCAACGGGCAGGCGGAATTTCGGGCGGCCAACTTGATTGCAGGCCACACCGAAAATGATTTTGCGTATGTGCCGACCGGATCGTCGGCAACCTCGGCGGGTTGTGCGGCGTGGGATGGCAACGACTGGGGCTCATGTTGCACCTACGACAACTATACCTATGCGGGCGCAGCGTGGAAACGCGGCAGCGACGGCCGGCGCGATACATGCACTTGTTTGTACGTTGACCGCGTAGACTTCGGTCGCACGGGCTGCCGCGATCTACAAATGCGACAGCCCTGTGACCAACCCTATTTCATTTTTCTGATGTTCAGCGTGGTCGGTTCGGCAGTAATCTTCATCCTCGGAACGGTGATGCATCCCGTGGCGTCTGGCCCGATTTCTTGTCGGTGAGCTGATCGGGCCAGGGCAGCACGTCATTGGTCGAGGCGTTGGTGAATACCGGATAGGACTCGTTTTTCTTGACGCTGAGCCAGTCGAACGAGTTGATGAGGTCATTGACCTTCATGATATTCTCGTGGTTATTGGCGTGGCCGAACGGACGCCAATACATGAAAGTCAAACCAAAGCGATGGGCCGAATGGGCGAGCCGGTGGCACCCTGGAATTTCAGGGGAATTCCGATAAATGCAAACGTGTAAATCCCGGCCTTCGCCAGATCCCTGAGATCGAGGTTCTCGATGATGTAGATGCCTTTTTGCGTGAGCAGGTGGACATGGGCAAACAGCGTCGCACCGGTTTCGGGATCGATGTCTTTGGGGGCGTCCCATGCCATGTTATCCGCGCCGACGGCGACGACTCCTTTTTCCGCTGCCCAGAGTGTTCCCGATTTCCCAACCCCGGCCGCCTGAAGATACACTTCATCATCATCCCAAAGGGTATCGTATCCGGTTCGCACCAGGAGAACATCGCCCTTTTCGATCACCACATCTTGAGCTTTCGCGCACGCGATCAACTCATCGGCCCCGATGCTATAATCGCGAGGCAACGGGGTTTGCCGCTTCCATGTCGCCACATCCAGAAGAACGCCCCGCGTCACCAGGGGAGGAACATGCTCGATGCCGAGTTGCCTGAATCCCGCCGGGGTTTCAACACTGCTGGCATCCACGTCGCCGAATAATTTTAGGCAGCAGGCTTGATGGCAAAGCGCATCGATATGTGTTCCGGTATGCTCCATCATCGTCAAAATGCCGGATGCGCCCGAGCGCGGCCCGTGCACGGCCGGCTGATAGGTATCGCGATGCCGGCGATGCAGCGCATAATGGTAGCCGGGTTTATGCGAAGGATGGATTGGCATGCCTTGAAAGCGGGGCTGCTCAAGATCGATCACGCGCGCCTTCTGAAGCAGGCCAACGAGGGACGTTATCGCTTCCACAGGTGCTTTGTTTTGGGCAAACTGCATATTTCCGCACTTTCTTCAATGTTCCGCGTCGATGCCTTCGCGAATCAGGCCAGTTCTGGCCAACAAAATTCGCAACAGTGAGAAAGAGATTATCATACTCAACTGGCACAATGTGAAGTCAGTTGGCGATTGAAAACTCCATGATCCACGTTCGACCGATGACCGCCGCCGATTCGTCCCTAGGCCTTGACCTCAGCCGGGATGCGGGCTGGAACCAATTGCCTGCCGACTGGCAGCGCAGCTCTGGACTTGCAGCCGAGCGGATGCTTCGTGGCCGAGTGGGCCGGCCAGCCGGTTGGCACAACGACGAGCTGCATTTTCGACCGCATCGCCTGGATCGCGATGGTGCTGGTCGAGACAACGCATCGCGGCCGGGGTATTGGAAGGGCTTTGATGGAACATACTCTTGAGCATCTCGATCAACATGGTGTTGTCACCGTTCGGCTGGACGGGACACCTCTGGGACAACCCGTCTACGAACGTCTCGGTTTCGTGGAACAGTTTCAGTTGGCGCGGTATGAAGGAGTGTTCGCGCCGACCTCCGGAGTTTTAGGAGTTGAAGTTGCCATGCCGGAAGAGTGGGAAGCACTGGTCAGGTTGGACCGTACAGTCACGAACACCGATCGGCGGCAATTTCTATTGCGCCTATTTGCCGAAAACCCTCAAAACGTGTGTTATGTGCCAGGCACGGGCGGCGTGGCCGGCTTTATCACTGCCAGGCCGGGGGCCAACGCCCTGATGCTAGGCCCGTGCATTGGTACGCCCGACGCCGCCCATCTGCTCTTTGCAGATTCAGGTCGCAGGTACGCAGGCCAGCGCATCTTCGTCGACGTTCCATTGGTGAACCGAGCGGCGACAATGCTTGTGGAGGCCCACGGTTTGACAGTACAGCGACGCCTGACTCGTATGTGCCGGGGTGCGGCGATCTGCGAGCGGGTTGAGTTAATGTGGGCTGGATCGGGGCCGGAGAAGGGGTGATGCCGTGCAAACAGCGGCGGATCAGCGCTTCTTCCACCGCTCATGCCGCCTCGCGTGATCGCTCGACTTCACTCCACCGTTTGAACTCGTCTCGTCCGGGCGGCTTCATAAAAGGCGAAGATGCTTCTGAGGACGTGAAGCCCCTCATCGGCAGTAATAGGCGGTTCCTCAAGCCCGGCACTGGCCCGTACTGCCGATCGGAGAAAATTCAAATATCCCCGCGTGTCCTTGGGATACTCAAACCGTTCAACTTTTGCATCCTTAGCGTCTTTGCTGCTGTGCCATTCCAAAGGCGCTTCTTCTACCGCTGCCAGCCTCAACCACCACCGGTGACGACAACGCGTCCGGAAATGATCGCAGCGGACGGCGCGAGAAGTTTCTCGGGCATGGTGCCCACGACACTCCACGCGTTGACTGCGGGATCGAATTGCAGCAAGTCGCCGACCAAGTTTCGTGCCGGCTGCGAACTGTTGCACCGTCCACCGTGAAATGTCACTTTGTCATTTCCCCTTGGAGTCCTTGATCGCTTTTTCGATCGACTCCCCTTTGAGAACTCCCGTTACGACGAGCGCTTTACCCCTGGACATCACTTTCAACGAGTTGACTAACTCAACAATCGGTTCAAGTTCCGGCTGCTGCACCGCTGCAACTTTGACCTGCGCCTTCAACAGATCGAGGCCGCCTTGTGCCAATTGCTCAAAGGATTTCGCAACCTCAGCTGTTTCGACTCCGACACCGATCTTCAGATCGACATCTTGGTGGGCCTTGAGATCGATCGTCAAGAAATAGATCTGCTCGAGAACCTTTTTGATATTCGGATCGGGCAGAGGGATCTTTTCCAGATTGCCTCGAACGATCGCGGCAAAATAGACGGACGATTGGCTATCCATCTTTGCCAATAGTTCGGCAAGCTCTTTTCGGATTTCGACCTTGGTGGTTCCTTGAGCGGCTTCAAAGGCTGCACCGATGTACTCTTTGCTCGTTCCCAGGACAATGGTCTTCGAGTCGATCACCGCGCCGTAGCTCGCCGGATGATCGCCATTGGTGAACTTGTAGATTGTCTTGCCGTTGACTACGTCGGTGCTGATCTTTTTGCTGTCTTTTTTGGCTTCAGCATCGAGAGTGGCAGTAATCTTTTTGGGATCGAATTTCCCTTCGATCAGGACCGATATCTTGGGCGTTTTTGCACCATCAATGGCAGCGCCGATGGTGACGCGCTCAAAGTCTTTCAAAGGGTCGAGTCCCGTCGCCTTCATGGCCAACTGGACTTCCTTGTTCTTCTCCAAAACGTCTTTCACCAGATCGAGAGCGTTCTTCTTGAAAACCAAGGAATCCAGAATCTGCTGAAAATTCACCGACAAAACGGCATCGGTCTCTTTCGGCAGAAACTTCTCCAAGTCGGCAGCCCTTCCGGAGGCTGCAAGCACGAGCAGGCAGAGCGTGCCGAGAAAACACGAACAAATCTGACGCATATCAATCCTTTCGAGCAAGGAGCGAGATTGGTTTTTGAGACTCAACACTATTACTTCCTTTGAACAATGCGAGTTTCGTAACTTTACCGTTGACTGTGATACCAGAAATCAAATGGGAAAGGGAGTTCGACTTCGTTTTATTTGTGTTGCAACAATCGGAGCATCGCCAGCATGAACGCGGGCAGGTCGTCCGGCTTTCGACTGGTGATGAGATTGCCGTCCACGACACATTCCTCATCCACGTATTGAGCGCCGGCATTAATCACATCATCCTTGATCGCCATGAAGCAGGTAGCCTTCTTGCCGCGCAGACCCGGCGTTGAACAGAGAACCCAAGGCCCGTGACAAATGGCTGCGACGACTTTGTTCTGAGCGACCATATCGCGCGTGAATTTCAGCATCGCCTCGGATCGGCGGATGTAATCGGGTGCAAAGCCTCCGGGGATGACGATGCCATCGAAGTCTGCTGCGGAAATGTCTTTGGCGGCCTTGTCGCTCTTCGCCGGATAACCGAGCTTGCTGGGATACATGACTCCCGCTTCCGGTCCGACGAAAACGACCGTGCAGCCGGCCTCGCGCAAGCGATAAACGGGGTACCAGACTTCCAGTTCCTGATACTGTTGCTCGAGCAATATGGCAACCCGTTTGCCTTTGAGATCCATTGTTGTGTCTCCTGGAAGGTGTGGATGGGCTAGAGTAGTTATATGAGCGAGTTCAGGTTTCATGGAGAAGTCTGGATTACGAGTTTGACCCTATGAGTTGCGCAGCGAGAGCCAGTTGGCTGTCTTCGTTCCAGGTCAAGCTCTATCAGCCAACGTAGATCAGATCAAGTCTGCGTACTGACGTAGGGCGGCTACAGTCTGGGCAAGCCCCTGCCGTTCAAGAGAAAGAGAGGAACGCGTCAACTATCAACGGTGGGTTCTTCAGGCTCTCCCGCTGTTTCTTGGCCGCTGAGCACACAAGGTTTGGGGCCAGATCGATCAGGCACATTACAAACTCGTCCGGATGCTGTACGTAGATGCCGTACTTGGCAAGCACGTCCTTCCGGAAGTCCGACAAGTTACTGGTTACGATTACATCTGCACCTGCACGAATTGCGGCAGCCAGGACATGACGATCATCCGGATCAGGGAGAGTAATTGCCTCAATCAGATCTTCGTATCCAGTAACAAGACAATCCCGGACGTGGGAGTTCATAAGGTCGCGTGTCCGCTCGATCTTTTCTCGGGTGATGTCGGGATAGTCCTTTTGGACATTCCGCATCCACTCTTCATGAATTGCGTCGGTCCACTTTGCCCTGAATAAGTCGGTCATCGCAAGATACATCAGAAGGCTCCTCAAGGGAGCCGGATACAGGACGCATGCGTCGAAAACAGCAGTGACGTTACTCACTGTTCGTAACCCATCCCGCCCAATTCCTGGTCATGGGCGGATAATTCTTCAAGAGCGTTGAGCCTATCGGCATCAATCTTCTGTTTGTAGGTCATCAGATCCTGGAACTGGATGCGGCGATGCGTGCCCACTTTTCGATGCGGGATCAGGCCTTTCTCGACGAGTTCAATCATGAATGGCCTGGAGACATTCAAGAGGTCTGCGGCCTCCTGGGTGGTTAGTTCAGCGTGGACAGGTATCAGCGTTACCGCGTTGCCTCGTGCCATTTCGGTCAGGACGTCCGCGAGCAAACGGAATGCGGCCAGCGGCACTTCGACCGTTTCTTCCGGCTCGCTGTCGGGCTGGATGCGGAGGCGCAGTTTGGGCTTCTTTCGTCCACTTAGAAGTCTGGTAAGCGTGCGGCTTGATTCTTGGGCGATTTTCGCTTCGGCAGGCGTCGGGGTGACGGTACCTGATCGGCCGATAAGTGCTGCGCTCATAGTCAGTTCTCCTCCTCTTCTTTCATCTTAAATGCAGAGTATCCGAAAATCGAAGCAAACGCAATAGTCGAAATAATCGCAACTTCCATCCGGAACGAGGAATCGCGTTTCGCTGAACAGAAAAATCAGGACTGGATCTATCACATCGAGTTAAATCCGCCATCCTGGGCATGAATGCGGGAAATCACTTCGTTTACACCGAATATAACGCCACTTCCCCGAGATCCCCACCTACCGCAAAGCGATTGTCGTTCGGTGCCCATTTTAGTTGTGAAACACCTGCCTCTGAGAACTGTGTAGTCGTCAATACCTTTTTCCAGACGGCCGGGTACCACAGCGCGATGACGCCATCAGCGCACGCCAGAAGCCAGGATCGGTCCATTGTTTTGGAAAGCCAGCGCCGTCAACGGCTTGAGGTGTAACTCAAAACTGATGGGAGTGGAACCTGCCGGCCCTTTGCCGGAACAATCCCAGATCGTGACTTGCTCACCGCCTCCGGTTGCCAGAAATCGGCTGCTCGAATCCCAGGAAAGTTCTTTCACTTTCTGCGGATAGCCGGTCATTTCAAGGTTTTTTCCGTTCTTCACATGCCAGAAATGGACCAAGGCATCCTGGCAACCACCCGCGATGAATTGACTATCCGGCGACACGGCCAGGGCGAGCACTGAGCCTTTCCACTCGAATCGGCGAATAAGACTGTCATTTTCCGGCGACCAAAAAAACACGCCCCCGTAGCAGGTGGTAATGAATTCTTTCCCTTTGGGCAACCAGGAAACCGCCGCGATCGTTGCTGCCTGATCCGGATAGTTTTGCAGAAGCTCTCCTTTGGCGTTCCAGAGACGGAGTTTTTTGCCGGCGGCGGACACAAGCCATTCGCCGCAAGGATGCCAGATAAGCTGTTCAACCCAGGCTGAGCCACCGTCCATCGCAACCATTTCCGAACCGGTTTCGCCATCCAGAGTCGAACTTTCCCATCTTGCCCGGCACTTGCGAGCAATTTGCCGCCGGGCTGCCAGGCGATCGCGGCCGTGCCAAAGCCATGACCTTTCAGAGTTTGTTTGACGCCGCCAGTAGTTGTGTCGAACAAGGTGATTGGTCCGCTTATCGACCCGGCCGCGAGAACGGAACCATCTGTGGACCAGGCAAGAGAAATGACGTGGTCGCCGATATTTGCGAGCCAGGCGCTGTCTGAGAACGGGAGGTTGTGTCACCTTGGCCATGAGAGTTCCAAATTCCAAGTTTCAAGTTCCAAGTTGGAGACCTGCCAGCCTTCAGGTTTTCAACGTGGAACTTGGAACTTAACGCGCTCTTAGGAGAAGATATGTACGTGTTGGGAACTTGAAAAGCGTATCACAGTTCCAGGTTGAAAACCGGAAGGATTACCGGTCTTCAACTTGGAACTTGGAACCTGGAACTCAGTTTTCTTCGTATTGGGCAATTCGGTTCGTTGGTTCTTCGGCTTCGACGCCGGAGTCTGAAGCAATGTGGAATTGCATCAGGATAGGCATCTTCGCCGCTATCCTCGTAGTAGCTCTTCAGGACTTTGGCTGCTCGAAAATCCTGAGTCCGGAAGAACAGCTGCGCGGGCAGGTTCGATTCGCGAACTGCCAGCGTAATTCGTGTTCTCCGATGGCTCGATAGTTTGCCGATCAGTTTCGCTACCATCTGGCCGCCGATACCGACCCGGCGATTCTCCGGAGCCACCGCAAAATTCATGATGTGCAGTTTGTTCTTGTGCAACTCGTAGATCATGAAACCGATCACCTTTTCGCCTTGCTCGGCGACCATGCCGATGCAGTTGCGTTGCCGCAAGCAGCGAAGGAAATCTTCCTCGGTCCACGCGAAGTCAAAACTTTCCTGCTCGATTTGTAATACTTCCGGCATGTCTCGCCGAATCATCCAGCGAATATGCACGCGAAGCTGTTGTTCCCTCTGTAATCGACCCGTGCTCATCGGCGGAATCCTCCCTCGCACGGAACACCCCGTATTCCTACGGTGGTTCTGCGAACCGCTCCCTGGTTCGACTTGGCGGGCAGAGCGTTGCTGTTTTCCATCCAGCGAATTCCCTTGTCAAAAGGGGTGGCATCATGCACTCAATTCCCGGATATTAACAGCCCCCCCGAACTGCCTCAAGTCCATCTCCACCCACATTGAGCGGAGAAGCCTATTTCTGTCATAAATCCAGACGATCGCTTTATGCTACGATCGTCTCCCCCAGCTCTCATAACTATGCTACTGCATGAAAAAGCTCGTACTTTCTTCTTTCACGATAGGCTGCTTCAATTGATCGCACGACATCTGGACCTTGAACCGCATATCCCCAGGGATTGTGCCCTTGGCTTTGACTTTGATGACCGCATCGGCCTTCATCGCCAGATTTGGGATCGGGTCGAAGTGCAACGCCTGCCCGACCGACTTGTAGGGTACCGGCCCTGTTGCAGTACCAGGCACTAATCCTTCCGACGTGATCGCAGTGATGCGAATGTTGGTGCAAGGACAAGTCCCTGTATTCACAATTCGGATTTCGTAGGTCGTTTCTTTTCCTACCTCGATCGGATTTTCAAGATTTGCTACTTCGAAGCTCAGGGCCGGGACTCCTTCCGCTGCGATAATCGCTTCGGATCGGGCACCGAGCTTCGGGCCGGCCTGAGCCACCGCTCGAACCGCGAGTGAACCAGCACCCGTCGAACGTGTCTTAATGGTGAGATTGCGGCGCAGTCCCCGCATCCGCTGGCCCAAAGTTCCAACTCACCGTCCGAGTTGCGGCATCGTAAACGCCCCCGTCACTGGCCGAGACGAAGTCCAACCCTTCCGGGAAGGCAGTGGCAATCTGGACAGGCTGCGTAGCGCAGGTGCCCGGATTTCCAATCTCCAGTGTAAAGGTCGGCTCTGCCCGCACCATACAGCGGCGTGGCCCCGTCAACGCCAAGGCAAGTTTGGGCTGATTCAGTTGGATCTCTGCTCTGGCAATCGCCTTTGGCGATCCTTCACATGTTGCGCTCAGGCTGCAATTATGTGTTCCGGTGGCAATGGCCTGAACCTTGAGGGTGATGGACTGAGTGTCACCCGGTAGAATCCGGGGCAAAGTCGCTTCGATGTCTTTTCCTTCGGGATGTTTCAGGCCATCACTCAGCGGCGCTTTAATGCTGACCTTGTTTGCATCGCCTGTGCCGGTGTTCATTACCTGAATTTGGATTGGAATCTCATCTCCAACTTGGCGGCGTTGGGAGCAGTCAAAGTCACGCTCAAGGTCGGTCGAGTGACCTTGACGAGCATATGCGTGTGGGTCGAATAGGAGAGCGATGGGTTGGTGTTCAAATCGCCTTCCGGATTGGGCCGAACCGTGACCTGGATGCGCTTTTCGTCGTTTGGACCCATTGAGCCGAGCATCCACAGAATTTTTCCGCCGGCCTGTTCACCGGCCGGCTCGGCACTGATGTATTTTGTGCCCTGAGGCAACTCTTCCTCAACGCGGACATGCGTGACGGCCGCTTGGCCGACGTTCCTCACGAGGATTTCGTAAGTAACGGGTAGGCCGTGGCCGACGGTATCCGGTCCTGTAGTTTCAATCGACAGACAAGGCACAATACGATTTCCGGAAGCTGCATGGGTTTTCAGCGGCACCGGCCCCGGCAAGGTAGAGCCGGGATGATGGGTGGATTGAAACCGGAGTTCCGATGCCGGTGCTTTCGGAACAGTCCGTGGCTGGAGTAGTGTAGGTTTTGGCCTATCGGGCAACACGATCGCCGGCTCGCCCGCGGGTGCAATCGGCGATGCGCTGGTTTTGGGTTGGTTCGGGTCGATGACCGGCAACACGAGACTTGGCGAATCGTTTTTGGGTTGCGGCAAAGGGGCCAATGTTGTTGGCGCAGAAGGTGCCGATGGTATTTCAAGAGGCTCCGGTGTCGGAATTGCCGGCGTAGAGCTCGAGCCATCCTTCTTGGAGAATGAGTAGGTTGTGGGCTGGACTTGAGGGAGTTTCAAATCAGGTTGCGCGGTAACGATATCACCATGGATCAACCCGATGCCGCAAAGACCCGCGATACCCAGCATCAGCGTAAACGCCTGAATTCGTCTCACCGCTTGGCCCCCCTGCTCGGTCGATCGTCGGCGTCGGCGATCGGATCGCCTCCGTCCGACTTTGGATTTTTTCTCTTTCGATTGGTCGTGCGGGCCGAGGCGACGTTTTCCCCCCGGAAATCATCTCATCGTGGCTTCCCACGACGGTATGCGTCGCCTCGTCCCGCACCAACCTGCCTGCCTGCTCTCAACCAGTAGTGTTCAGTGTTCAGTTTTCAGTTTTCAGCATCCAAAGGTCTTGAACTGAAATCTGAACACTGAAAACTGAACACTACACTGGATATTTAACCTCGTTTTTCTTCATCTTCGCATGGACAACTGCGCTGAGATCAATGCCGCTGTGGTTACTGAACTGGAAAACCAGGCAAGCCACATCGGCCAGTTCATCCGCGATGGCTTCTCGTTTCAGGGGATCGAGAATCGTCTGTTGCGATTCCTCACCCGTCAGCCAGAGAAAATGTTCCATCAGTTCCGAGGCTTCGCACGCCAATGCCATACTCAGGTTCTTGAGTGTGTGGTACACAGCCCAATGCCGAGCGCCGGCAAAATCGCGGACGATTTCCTTGAGCGATTCGATCGTCGTGATCGCATCGGACATAGAGCCTTTTCGGGTTCTTGAACATTTTGCTCGGTAATTCGAGCCGCCAATGTCGCCCCCGGCGGTTCAATTCACGAGAGGGGGCATATAAACCCAATATGGAGGGCTGTCAAGATGAAGAAACGAATTCAAATCTTAACTCTCGTAGGCGTGACTGAACCGCCAAGTAGATTCAACTCGTAGCCGAATTCGCCAGAATTCGGGTCTGATTGCGGCAATCGGCGCGTGCGCATCCAAAGTCTGCCCGAATTCTGGCGAATTCGGCTACGGAAAAGATCTGTCCAACCATAGACCTGGATTTTCCGCGCTTGAAGCTGACAATACCTCCATCCCATGCACCGTGAAATCTCACACACCGATGAAGTCTTCGGCGAATCGAGCAATGCCGGGCTGTACTTGCTCACCGCCCTCCTGGCGATTTTGCTTGCTCTGGATTTGTGGACGCCTCTCGCAAGCTGGCTCACGTCGCTGAATCTCGGCATCGAATGGCCCATCTGGCAGCGTGAGTTCTCGGGTTATCGCTATGCTCTCATCGCGGCAGTTCTCGGCGGTGCCCGCGTATTGTTCAATTCATTGGAAGCCCTCTTTGACGGCAAGCTTGGTGCCGACCTCGCCATTGCCGTTGCCTGTATCGCAGCCATCCTGATCGGTGAGCCTTTGGTCGCTGCGGAGGTGGTCTTCATTGGCTTGATCGGAGAATGTCTCGAAGCGTTCACGTTCGCTCGTTCCCAGCGCGGCATTCGCAAACTCGTCGAAGTGTTTCCGCGCAAGTGCTGGTTATTGCGCAACGGGCAGGAAATCGCGGTCAACACCGATGAGGTTCGGGTCGGCGATCGAGTTGTGGTCAAACCGGGCAAGAAAGTCCCCGTCGATGGCGTTGTCGTCGAGGGCCGATCTGCCGTTGACGCTTCACCGCTCACCGGTGAGAGCTTGCCCATCGATAAGGAGCCGGGTAATGATGTGCTTGCCGGCAGCATCAACCAGTTCGGCTTGATGATCGTTGAGGCGAAGAAGGTTGCGGAGCAAACCGTCGCGGGCCGGGTGATCGAACTAACCTCGAAGGCGCTCAAGGACAAGGCCCCCATCCAGCGCGGAGGTCGATCGGCTCGCAAGATACTTTCTCCCGGCAGTGTTGGGGCTGGCATTTCTCAGTTTCTTGATCAATGCGATCTATCTGGCAGGGCCATTTCGACCAGAATCGAGCCGGCTCAACTGGTCCGCTGCCGCCCGGCTCAGCATGTATCCTACCCTGGGCGTACTCGTCGTTGCCTGCCCATGCGCTCTGGTGCTGGCAACGCCGGCAGCGGTCATTGCTGCGCTCGGCAGGCTTGCGGGAACCGGTGTGCTCATCAAAGGAGGCAGCGTCCTCGAACGGCTCGCGACGGTGAAGACTTTTGCTTTCGACAAAACCGGAACTTTAACCGAGGGTCGGCTCGAGCTTGGCGACATCATTCCCGCAGATGGGATTGAAGCGAATGAGGTATTGCGAACCGCTGCACTTGCAGAACAAGGAAGCGAACACCCCATTGGGCAGTTGCTGATCCACACTGCGCGGGATCGGTCAATCTCCCTGGAGCCCTTGACGGAATTTCAGGCCCATCCGGCGCAGGAATCTCAGCGCTTGTTTCCGGTCATCATCTTCTCGTCGGTACGCATCAGCTGTTGGAATCCGAAGGTGTCGCGATCCCTGCCGCGATCAGGGACGCCTTGACTCACCTGGATGAATCCGGGCAAACTTCCCTCGTCGTTGTTCGCGATGGTGTGGTTCTGGGAACGATCGGGATGCGCGACAAGATTCGCCTGGACGCAGCAGACATCGTTGCGGAATTGCGCAGCGCCGGTGTCACTCGAATGATGTTGTTGACCGGCGATCGCGCTTCGGTTGCCCGCACGGTTGGTGAGCAATTACGGATCGAAGAAGTCCACGGCGAATTGCTGCCGGCCGACAAGGCAAACTTGATTTCCCAGGGGCAAGCCGCAACCGGCCCCAGCACCGCTTTTGTCGGGGACGGCATCAACGATGCTCCCGCACTGGCCGTTGCAACGGTCGGGATCGCCGTGAGCGGTTCGGATATCGCTGCCGAGGCGGGCGATGTGGTCTTGATGGGCGAGCCGCTACGACACCTCCCTCTATTGCTCCGGCTCTCGCGCGAAACAATGCGCATCATCCGCCAAAACATTGTCTGGTTTGCTTTTGGTGTAAATCTGGTCGGTGTGTTGATCACCGGCATTCTCTGGCCGCTGTTCGCCACGTCGCCCGACTGGTACGACAAGTCTCCGCTGTTCGGTGTCATCTATCATCAGGCCGGCTCGTTGCTGGTTTTACTCAACTCCATCCGACTACTGGCCTTTGAGCGCCGATCGACGCATGCAGGCTGGCGGCGCTGGACGGACCGATTCGCCGCAATTGACCTGTGGATGCAACGAAACCTGACGGTCGATAGCGCCTTGCACGAATTGACTCACCGCTGGCGTTGGGCGCTGGGCGGACTGGGAACGCTGGCCCTGATTGCCTGGCTGTCGACGAGCCTGGTGCAGGTTTCACCCGATCAGGTAGGAGTGTTAAAGCGATTTGGACGAATCGAGGAAATCTTACGGCCGGGGCTTCACATTCGCTGGCCCTGGCCGGTCGAGATTGTGATGAAACTGGCTCCCGATGAAGTGAAAACAGTAGGGCTTGGGTATCGCTCACCCGAAGAAGAAGAAACGGATGAGGATTTGCCGCGCAAGCGAGTTATGAAACCGAAAGCAGGTCAGGCACCGCAAGGGGCAACCTGGACCAGCCTGCATGGTGGAACCGAGAGCTTTGCCGAAGAAGCAGTGATGATAACCGGCGATGGCAACCTCGTCGAGATTCTTGCGACCGTCGAATACCGAATCGACGACCCGAAACAGTATCTTCTCGCCGCACGGCAACGAAAACCGATACTGCGTTCGGCAATGGAATCGGTGCTGCGGGAGATGGTCGCGGGCCGGACTTTCGCCGATTTGTTGACGGTCTATCGAGCCGAATTCGAAGCCTCAGCACAGGCTCATCTCAAGCAACGAATTCGAGAACTGGCACCCGAAGGCTTAGGCATCCATCTCAATGGCTTCATCGTTCACGATCTCCATCCGCCCAGAGCTGTGGTGGCCGACTATTACGAAGTGGCCCGCGCCATTCAGGCCCGCGATCGGATGATTAACGAGGCGCAAGCCGAGGCGATCCGCAAACGTCGCCGAGCTGAGGAGGATGCCATTCGACTGGTGAATTCGGCCGGCACCGCGGCGAATGAGCACGTTGGCAGACAGGCGCTGAAACGGCGAAATTCTCGCGCTGCAACAGGCCCGTCAACAACTCGAACTGGTCGATGAGGCCAACCTGGCAGCGGAATTAAACCTTGCGCTGATAATGGGACAAGACCAAGCCACTGCGGTGAGCGACTATCTGCTTCGGCGTAAGAGATTGTTGTTGCTCAGGCGATCGATGATCGATTCGCGTCTCGCCTGGGAAGCATTGACGGAAGTTCTCCGCAAGAGAGACAAGATCATTCTCGACATCGAAAAGCTACCGGGCCGGCGGCACTTATTTCTGGTCGATCCCGAATGGTTAAAGCCAACGATGCTGGTTCCCCCCGGCCCGCTGCTTCCCAATAGGGAAAGTAATTAGAGCGATCGAGAGAAACTGCTCTCGTAACTTGACGGCGCAGAGCATCGGCAGCGCGTTCCCGACTACGATACATCTCGGCATCGAGACCAGCGATCCAATCGCTCACTTTCGCTGCCGACAACGGTTGGCTTGGAGGCAATTTATCTTTGATGAACCGCACCGCGTTGGGTGAGCTTTGCGAGCCGAGAGTTGAGCATGGGATTCTCCTCGTCGTTCCAAAAGGATGGATTGTCGTAGCACAAGCGTCTCGCTTGTGTGTGCCTAAATGCACAAGCGAGACGCTTGTACTACGGCTTTCCGGATATGCTGTCAGCGCTCTAAATCATACCCTCCGCCTTCAATATCTCCAGTGTCGCCCCGACCGCCTCGACCGTTTGATCCAGGTCGGTCTCGCTGTGTGCTGCGGTCAACCAGCCCCCCAAGCCCGGCAAGTCCACGCCGTTTAGTAACATTCCTTGACGGAATGCACTCACCAACTTGGCATCGCGTGGGCCATCGAGTTTGTTCATATCGCCGCCGTAGGGAATGATGCCATCGTTATCGCACTTCGCTTCGTGGGCCGGTGTGCCGTTGTAGTTCGGCAAGAGCCGAAACATCGAAAAATCAACATAAGCGACCCAGTTCCAACCTTGCTCCGCAAACATGGCGTTGAGTCGATTCTTCAATAACCTGCCCATTTCATTGGCTTTTTGCGTCGGTTCGCCCGTTGCGATCCGCTTCAGTGTGGCAATACCCGCTGCTGCGGAAAGGGGGTTCGCATTGTAGGTGCCCGGATGTTGCATCTTCGGTTTGCCGGGCCGGCTCGCGATCTGGTCCAGGATGTCGGCCCGGCCGACCAGACAGCCTCCGGGCAATCCTCCGGCGAGAATCTTGGCCAAAGTCGTCAGATCCGGTACGACGCCATAAAACTGCTGCGCTCCGCCGGGTGCAACGCGGAACCCCGTTATCACCTCGTCAAATATCAGCAGTTGACCATAGTTGCTGGTCAACTCGCGCAGCACCATGAGAAAGTCGCCGCGAATCGGCACCGCTCCCCAGTGGCCGCCGGTCGGTTCGAGAATAACGCCACCAATTTCGGGATCGGTTGCCAGCGTCTTTTCGAGCAAGGCCAGATCGTTCGGCGGTATGACAACCGTGTTTGCCAGTACCTCGGCAGGGACGCCCGGAACCGAAACCGTATCGTAAGGCGGGGCTGCGCCCGGCAGGACGGCATCGTGCCAGCCGTGAAAGTGACCGAAGAATTTTAGGATCTTTCGACGCCCCGTGTACATTCGGACCAGCCGAACGGCCATGAGAGTTGCTTCGGTGCCCGACCCGGTGAAGCGCATCTTTTCCGCACAAGGAATGAGCCGTTGCACCCAGTGCGCCCATTCGATTTCCCCTTCGTGGCAGCCGCCGGCGTGGGTCGATCGCGCAGCCTGTCCCTGCACTGCCCCTGCCACTTCCGGATGCGAATGACCCAAAAGCATCGATCCGTGACCCGACCAGTAATCGACGAATTCATGGCCGTCGATGTCCCACTTCCGGCTCCCCAGTTGCCGGTCCACATAAATCGGGAAGGGGTCGAGATAGCGTAAGTCGTGCGTCACGCCGTTCGGAAAGAGTTTCTTCGCTTCCTCGAATCGGCGCTGTGAATTTGCGAAGGTTTCGTGAAATTGATCGCGCAAGAGCATCGTTGCATCGGAAATCATCTTGTCCTCCTTTCCCCGCGATTGTAGGCAATCTTGGGACGGTGTGAACCGATCCGAGGAAAATTGCGGAGATCGAGCATGGGATTGATGGAACGATTCATGGGCGAGGCGGACCCGGATCGTCCCTTTGCGGACCTCGTTGCCAACCCCGCCATCGAGCGCCCTCTGAGCTATCAAGTGCTCTTCATGACGCCTCTGGATCTCGATGCCGACGCCATTGAACTGGCTCTGCGCAATTATCATCCCGATTTGGCACAGGCCCGATCGGAGTTGATGGAACTGCCTCCGGAAGAAGAAAATCCAAACGAAGCACATTCGCTCATCGGTTTGGTGGGCTGGAAGAATCACGTCATCAAGCTCATCGGGTTCAATGCACTTCTTCCGGAATCAGTCTATGAAGCCTGTGTTCGTCCCGCCCATTTCAGCCAACAGCTCAAGGCCGATGCCCGGGAACATCGTTCCCATGTTTTGCTCTTCTACGCCGGTCATGAAACCGATCCGCTGGAGCAGTATGTCGCTCTGACCGTCCTGGCCGCTGCCCTGGCTCGATTCGATGCCATTCTGGTTCTGAATGAAGCTGCACGGTCGGCATTCCCGGCCGAGGCGCTTCTGGCCGATGAACCCGACCAGGATCGACTCGAGCAGTTACGCGGCTTACCGATACCGCTTCTTTATGGCGGGTTTATCAAGATTGAAGTGGAAGGAACGGAAGGCGTCTGGATGCGAACCTTCGGCAACACCTTGCTTGGACTGCCCGATCTGGCAATGTTGCGCATGGGGCACGATCAGGGAGTTGAGACCTTTGAAGTGTTCTCCAACATGCTCGCCTACCTGCGTGCATCGGGATCGGAATTTGCGCCGGGCCACACCATGCAAATCGGTCAGCACGATTATTTACGTCTGCGTGAGCCGGCAACTCAGGAATGGTGGCTCAACAGCGAAGGACAACTTCTCGTCGTGGAGCAGATCGAACCGGATCAAATCAACCGCTGATCGGTGCCGGTCACCAGCACTTATATGTACCCACAAGTTGGAGGAATTTCTTTTATGTTGGGGTTGTCAACTTCTTTCTCCGGTTTTGTTAGAATAACATCAATCTTGTGGAGAATGCCATGCCGATTCCGATTTTCGACACCCTGAAATACGCAAACGCGCTGAAGGCGGCCGACGTCCCGGAGAAGCAGGCCGAAGCCCAAGCGATGCTGATGGGAGAGGCGCTGTCGGTGAACTTGAAGGAGCTTGTTACCAAAGATGACTTGCTCCAGGTGGAACAACGGCTCAACGCCAAGATCGACGTCCAGTCAGCCAAATTCTCCGGCGACATCAATCAGTTGCGCTGGATGATGGGGATTTCGCTCAGTCTAACACTGGCGGTCCTGGCGCTCCTGATTCGACTCCTATTCGTCAAGCTTTAAGAACACAACTCTTTGGCAACTTCGTCAATCCTGGCATGAGATCCTGATCGGGTTGGGCGTCTTCATGGCCGCCGGCAGGTTGCGTTTGACGATATCGGGGATCGGTGCCGAATGACCCAGAGTGGCTGGGTATTTCACCCCGGCAATCGCCGTGTTTTGTAAGAATTTCCCTTGTGCGATCTTCGATTCAAGGTATCGTCTCGCTCCTGGAAAGGACACCCTCAATGAATCGGAGATTACCCATGTTTGCGCATCTGAGGCTAATTGCCGCGGGTCTTGTCGCCATGCTGTTCACCATCACGCCAACTCATGCGAAACCTCCCGAATTGCCCGGCCAGCCCATCGAGTTCAAGGTTGTACCGGAGCGGACACAGGAATTCTTCCAGCCGGAACGCACATCGGCTGATCCCGTTGAAGAAGTTTTTCCTGGCGTTCCCGACGAAGCACCCTATTCCGATTCGAAGACTCTTTCGGCCCGCGCTGCCTTGATGTTCTTTGCCGGCGGCCTTTCGACCGAGATCGAACCGAACCAGATGCGTCCCGAAACTCTGGAAAAATGGTGGTCGATCAAAGCATTCTTCGAGATCGTGATACCGCACGACCCGAGAAGAGATTGTCATGAAGCAGGACGTTGCACGCGACCATGAGCGGCCCCCCATAGGGCCCACGTCTTAAGAGGCCGGCTATCCTAATCGTAATCATAATCATAATCGTAATCTTAATCGGATTAGGATTACGATTATGATTATGATTATGATTATGAAAAACCCGCCGGCAGGATTGCAACAGTAAATGGCCTCTAACGAGATCAATCGATAGATTTTTGGCGTTGGCCGGATGAACCAGTCGCCCCTCCGATGTACCAATTATCGGTCATCGGGGTGGGCGAGCATTTCCAGAAACTCCGGATCGACGTCGCTTCGGAATGTTCTGACACTGCCATCGGCCATACCGAACATCGTGATTCCCTTTCTTGGACCGCCAAAACCATCCGGCGACCGTTGCAAACCAAGATTCGGATCGCGCACATTCATCGGTTTTCCCCAGGCGGGATAATTTTCAGCAGCATCGCCGATCAAGAGAAAATTGGAGGTTCCGCGCCCCTCCATGATTTCGTCAATTTTCGCGTTCCCACTCGGACTGACGGCGTGAATGTTCAATGAGTAGGATGTGATTGCATAACCGTCCGCTCCGATGGTGGGGTACACGTATGGTGATTGATAAGTTCTCACATTTTTGGAAAATGCACTTCGATTGGCGGAATGGTTCCAGGGCTTCGTCAAATCAATCTGTTGAAAAAGTGCATTTTGTTCCAAGTAGGGCAGAAGGTATGTCTCCCATCCGTGCAACTGCCTACCATTTGAGTCAAAAGTGGCCGGAAGAGGAACTGCACCATGGGCATCGTGATAGTTCCAGAAACCGATGGTAATTTGTTTCAAGTTGTTCGCCGATTTGGCGCGCCCATCTCCACCCCTTCTATCTCTTAGTCGTGGTTCATCTGATGTCAGCAACCACAAAGTCTGATGGGCCAATCCCACGGCGGAGATGCCTGCCGTGAACACCAGAATGATGATTCCAACGAGAGAAATCGTCCACCGGAACCGCCAGTTTCGAGCAGTCCCCACTTCGTCAAAATGCCGGGTAAAGAATCGTCGGCACAACAGATGCATCCCGGCCGTCAGCAGCAACAACGCACCAACCCCTGTGGCGACAGCCTCTGGCGAAACATTTATCGAGGGAATCTTTCGGAAAAGAAAATACGCCCAACCAGTAAGAAGAACCTTCAAGAGAACACAGAGCACAGACAAGAGACTGGTGAAGAGTGCAACAAGGATAATAACAATGGCACTGATGACCCCAAGGACGATCAGCACATCTGCGCCACGATACTTGTAAATTTGTGGTTCTGTCATTTTCCACTTCCTCCCGGATCGGTGAGAGCATTCAGAACCTCCGGATCGACATCGTCTGTGAATATACGCACGCTGCCGTCGGCCATTCCAAACATTGTGCGCCCTTTTCGTTGGACCTCCGAAACCGTCTGGAGATCTCCCGAGACCCAACTTCGGATCGCGCACGTTCCAAGCATTTCCCCACGCAGGAAAGTTGCCTGCGGATTCACCAATCAAGAGGAAGTTGGACGAGCCGTGAACTCTTTCAATCTCTTGCATCGTGAACGGGCGGTCGCCGCGAATCGCCGTTTTGCAGAGCGAATACGTCGTGATTGGATATCCATCGATTCCAGTGGTGGCGGCAACCCTCGGATCTCGGTAAGCGCTGACTTCAGTCAAAAACGGCGCACGATTGTCGGGGTGCATCCAGGGTTTGCTCAAATCGATTTGCTGATAAAGCTTTTCTTCGCCGATGTAAGGCAGCAAGCTGGTTTGCCAGCCATGCATCTGTCTGCCAACCGGATCGAATGTTCCCGGAACTGGAATCGACTTCTTTTCCTGGTCAAAATTCAGCACGCCGAGCGCCATCTGTTTCAAGTTGTTCATTGATCTTGACCCGTTCAAAGGGTTGCTGCGATTAAGTAACGGCTCATCGGATCTGACCAGCGCCGTAGTTTGATGAGCGAACCCGGAAGCGAAAATGCCGGCCGATATCATGAGGATCACACCGCCGACAATCGCCGCCGTCCAGCGGAACCGCCAGATTCTCACCGTCTTCGATTGCGTATCTGCTCCGTTGAAAAAATGCCGAAAAACAAGGTGAATTGCAGCAAAGACGAAAACAAGTGTTACAAGCCCAATCGCCAATAACGCAGGCGAATGCTGAATGTGAGAAAATGTCTGATTACCTGATTCAGCCCAGCCCAGCACGAGCGGCTTCGCGATCTTGCGAAGCTCTTCGGAAGCCAAAAATACAAAGAATCCGATCGATCCCAGTCCAATCAGCGCCAAGCGGATGGGACCGCCGATGGATTTGTGAAGCAGGCTCATTTTGCTTGTTCTCGGGGATAGGTGAGAGCTTTCAGAACCTCCGGATCAACATCGTTCGTAATGGTTCGCACACTGCCATCCGCCATCAGGAATTGAGTGCCATTTCTCCAGGGGCCGCCAAATCCATCCGGCGAGCGATTCAGGCCGAGATTTGGATCGCGGACGTTGAGCGGATAACCCCAGGGCTTGAAGTTGCCTGCTACCTCGCCGACCAAAAGAATGTTGGATGCGCCATTCTCAAAATCGGCAAGCTTCGGCGGGTGCGGCCCGCTCCAGGCGTGAACATTGGTGGCATAAGTGGTGATTCCAAAGCCATCAGAGTCTTTAGCATTCGGCACCGGCACTCCCACATGGAAATAGCACTCAACTCCGTGGCGAAAGTACTCTGCGTTTTCGGAGTGATTCCAGGGTTTTTTCGGATCGATTTGTCTAAAAAGGGAGTTTTGTTCGATATATGGAAGCAAAAAATAATGCCACCCGTGCAAAGCTCTTCCGTCTTCATTGAAGATGGTCGTTGCCGGCAATGCTCCGAAGCCTGTCGCGTAGTTTGCTGTTGCATTACCAATTTGTTTCAGATTGCTTGCAGACTTACTTCGAGCGGCATCATGCTTGGGGATATTCTCCTTGGAGCGGTCGTTCATGGCACGCCAAAGTTGCCCAGACTGCTCTTTCATTCCGACAACCGAAAGTCCGGCACAAAACACCACACCAATCAAGCCCACTGCAACGAGTGTCGATCGAAATCGCCATCGCGAAATGGAACCATTCTCTGCAAGTGACCGGGAAGTAAGCCAGCGCATGACTCGATGCAGCACCACGATCACCAGCATGAGCACGATCAGACCGGTTACGATCGCATCGAGTTGAAGATGCATGCGGGGGATGTTCCATTCAAGAAACTCAGTCCATTCCGTTAATAGTTGCCACGCGATCATCGGCCAGATACAACCCCAAACGACAACGAGTAGGATTGCGATTCGCACGAACCACCTGCTGATGAAGGATGTCACGGTTTGGCTCCCTTCAGCAGCGCTTCGATCTGATCGGCTTTCAATTTCCGGATCGACCCGTTCGTGAAAAGGGTGTACTGCCCATCGCCAAACAACTCAGGCTCCCAGGCGAGCGGCCTGGCCTCGCCTTTCCGCTTCAAACCGCCGACGTAGATGTACGGCAGCTCGGTCGGGTGCGGCACTTTCCACAGGTCGGCTGGGATCGCATATTGCGTAACCGATAGAGGAAACGCGCCATCGTTCATTTGGGCATAATCCCAGAGCGCAAATCGCAACTCCTCCAACTTGGCTTTGCGGTCGCGGTCAACGATGTCGGATCCGGAAGCCGGCTTATCCTGGACCTTGAAGGTTCGTCCATCGCGTTCCCACGCCGCCGGCGTCATCAGCTCGCGGGCTCCGGAGATCATCGTCAACACCAGGACAAAAATCAAACCCCACAACAACGTCACGCCGAGAGCCAGACGATACGACAATCTCGGCAGTTGAGTAAACTGGCTCTGAAGATAGTTCCACAAGAGACGGATCAGGAACGCGGAAACAAAGAAACCAACCAGGAAGAAAGAGATGTTCTGGAGCCGAATCTCCGCCATCTCGGTGAGCGTAACTGTGACGGTGGGCATTCCCGCAGAAACGACACCGGGTAAACAGGTCGCGCTCAGTACAACCAGAAGTGTTGTGAAATGTGTCCGCATGGCTTCACCTGTTGCGAGTTGATTCATCGGCGTTCATTATATCCTGCCGCCCTGCGGGTGTTACAGAGTTTGATCGACAATTCTCCGCACTTGCCCGTTTCCTTCCTCGGTATGAGTTATTACACTTGACAGAAGCGTACATTCCCACTCTCCAGGAATGCCCCCATGTCCATTCGCATCCGTCTCGCTGCGCCACTTCTGCTCCTGGCTCTTGGCCTGCCCGGTTGGGCGGATGAACCTTCGGAGGGCATCAAGGAAATTGCCGAGTTGAGCAAGACCGGCAAGCTCTTCGATAAGGAGAACTACAAGGCCGTTCGAGCGGCCTGTACCAAGGTCTTTGTCGAGAAGCACAAAGACCAAATCCAGGCGGCGTATAGTGAGGATTTCGATGCCTTCAGCGCCTGGCTCGACAAGAATGTGGCCATCAAGGAAGAGTTCTACACCGCGATCAACGAAAAACTCGACAATATTCCCGGCGTGCTCAAGCTCTTCAAGGATCTGTGGAAGAAGTATCCCGAACAGGTTCAAAAGTATTACAACCTCGCCATTGCCACCGCAGTAGTCTGGGATCAGTCGCGCGGGCTTTACGACTATCGACAACACCAGGTTCGCACGCACAGCAGCTTGCCGGAATCGTATTCCAAGGTCGATGCAATCGATTCCTTCAAGTTCCTGATCGACAATCAAAAAGAGTTGCTGGGAAGTGAGAAAGTCAATCGTCTCGAGAAGTTGCCCTGGGAATTCCTCGTTTATGTGGTGGATCACCAGACTCCGTTCGACGAACGAAAATGGGCGATGAAGAAATATATTCCCAGACGGCCCATGATCGGCAAGATTTACAGCGACGTGCAATACGACTACGAGATGTTGCGAACCCAGAGCAAGACATGCAAGCTCGGCGACAAGCCGTACACGCTGGCGAACATCTTGACGTATGGCGGAGTCTGCGCCATGCAGGCCGATTTCTCGGCACGAGTGGGCAAGAGCATTGCCGTGCCGGCAGCGTATGTCGGCGGCGAATCGCAATTCGGCGAACTGCATGCCTGGGTCATGTGGGTGGAAGTTCGCTCGGTCGTGGCCGGCAAGGTGAACTTCACCCTCGAATCGCACGGCCGATACCTGGGCGACAATTATTACACCGGAACGCTGCACGATCCCCAGACGATGCAGCAGATTCTCGATCGCGACATGGAACGCCGGCTGGCCGCGGTGGCAAGCGATCGCATCGGCAAGCGCCAGGCCGAATTGGCCATGAAATATTACGACGAAGTGGTGGTAGCACGCGAACTGCCGCAAGCCCGCAAAATCCGCTATCTCGACGGCTGCCTGAAGTTATGTCACTTCAACGAAGCGGCCTGGCTGGAGTTGGCCAGGCAAGTTGCGCAGGGCGAGCTGGAAGCGGAATTGAAGACGATCGTTCTGCAACACTGCGAATCGATGTTGAAGACCTTTGCCAAGTATCCGGATTTCACATTCAAGCTGGCCAACGATCTGTTGAAGATCCAGCCTAACAAGGCAGCGCGCAATAAGTTCTACGAAAGGCTGGTGAACCTGTACGAAGCCGCTGGACGACCCGACCTGGCCTGCGAAGCCCGGCTCAAGTGGGCCGATTTCATCGCGGAAGAGGAGAAATGGACGATCGCGGCGAAGGGGATTGCGCTGACAGTTCAAAAGTTCCCGGCGGAGGGGCGCTATATCCCCAAGCTGATGGCCAAGCTGGTCGAAGTATGCGGCAAGTACAAAACGGGTAACGACTTTCTCGCGCAGCAATACCTTCTGTTGCTGAAAAACATCCCAACGAAGCGCGGCAACGATCCCAGCAAGTTCTGCATCGACATGCACGAGAAGGCAATCCTATACTTCAAGACGCTGCCGAAGAAGGACAAGGTGGTGAGGGAGTTGGAACAGCGCCTGGCGGCGATCAAAACCGGAAAGTCGTGAATCGAATCGGAACTGGCGATCGGGTTGCTGCGCAACGGAGGCACGATGGTGCCTCCGTTTGTTTGCGTATCCCCAGAGGTGCAAATATACTGCATCCAGCCAAGAACGAGCCTGGGGACGTGGGGTACGCGTCTCGCGTGCCCGTCAGCCGATGCCGAAGGCGACGCGGAACGGCCCCTCGAATCATTGAAATGCGCTTTGTATTTGAACATAATTTCAGTATAATAGGTGTGGTGAATTCGCCGATGAATCGGATGGGTGGGTCAAACGATTATCGATTTGATACACCAACGCTACTACTGAATTTGGTTGTCTATCTTGCAACCAGACTGCAATCATGGGATAAGAAAACGCCCACACGATCGTGGGTATCGAATCGCTTCTTCCTCATGGAGAAGAACCAGGAGCGACTATGAACAGTTTTCGTCTTGTCAGTCTCGCGTTTCTTTTCTCGATGTCGCCGGCGTTTGCGGCGGGCGATGACACTCGGGCAATCGCTGCCAACAAGCGCGGGAATAAACACGCTGATGCCGGAGAATACGACAAGGCAATCGAATCTTACAGTGAAGCTATCCGTCTCGATCCAAACTTCGCGAAAGCGTACCGCAACCGGGGCTGGGTATACGGCCATAAAGGTAACCACGACAAGGCGATTGACGATTTCACCGATGCGATTCGCCTCGATCCGAAGAATGCGGATGCCTACCGAAGCCGGGGTGTCGCCTACGAGAAGAAAGGCGACCTCAACAAAGCAATTGAAGACTACACGGGTGCGACTCGCTTGAATTCGAAGGATAGCACTGCTTACAACAACCGGGGCAATGCATACCAACTGAAGGACAATTTCGACAAGGCAATTGAAGACTACACCGAAGCGATCAAGATCAACCCGAAGTATGCCAAAGCCTACTCCAATCGCGGTTTGGCATACTGCAACAAGGGTGATCTCGGCAAGGCAATTGAGGACTACACCGAAGCGATTCGCCTCGATCCAAAGGATGCCAAAACCTACTGCAACCGGGGTTGCGCCTACGAGGACAAGGGAAACCTTGACAAGGCAATCGACGACCACTCCGAAGCGATTCGCCTGAATCCGAAGTCGCCTACTTCGCGCTTTAACCGTGGTATCGTATGGACAAAGAAGGGTAACCTGGACAAAGCGATTGTCGATTTCACCGAATCCATTCGCATCAATCCGATGGATTCGGATGCCTATTACGCCCGAGCAACGACTTACATCGTGCAAGAAAAGCTCGACGAGGCGATTGCGGACTTCACCGAAACCATTCGCCGCGATTCCAAGTATGGCAAAGCCTTCAACAACCGAGGTGCCGCATACGTTAGGAAGGGTGAGTTCAACAAGGCAATCGAGGACTTCACCGAAGCGATTCGCCTCGATCCGAAAAATGCAGGAGCATTCCACAATCGAGGCAACGCATACAAACTGAACGGCGATCTGGACAAAGCCAAAGCCGACTACATCGAGGCTGCCCGGCTCAATTCGAAGATTGGGGAGAAATTGAAGTGAGAGGAGCCATGCGCCCTCTTTGCCCACGCAATCGTTCCTGCGAGTTTCCCTTCCGATCATTCTCCCCTTTTTCGGATGCAGTCCATTGAACCGCCATCGGATGTCGGTTAGACTTTCCTTATATGGTGCCCGCCTTCCTTCCCTCCCTTTTCGTTTGAGGCTTTTATGGGTCCGTTCAATCGTCGTGAATTTCTTCAACAGTCGGCCGTCATCAGCGCAGCCCTCGCTGCTCTCGAAGGTGGTTCCTTAGTCGCCGAAGAACCCAAACCTACTGCTGCCCGTTCGGTCGGAGCCAACGACAAGCTGCGCGTGGCCGTCGTCGGCGTTCACGGGCGCGGCATGGCCCACGTCAACGGCTTCAACAACATCGAAGGCTGCGAAATCGTCACCATCTGCGATTGCGATGAAGCCGTCATCGGCTCCGCGATGAAGTCGGTCGAGAGGAAAAACGGCAAAGCGCCCAAGTACGAGCAGGACTTGCGCAGAGTCGTCGAAGATAAGAGCATCGACATCGTTTCCATCGCCACACCCAACCACTGGCATGCTCTTGCTGCCATCTGGGCACTGCAAAACGGCAAGGATGTCTACGTCGAAAAGCCGGTTAGCCATAATGTCTGGGAAGGCCGGCAAATCGTCGAGTCGGCGCGCAGGATGAAGAAGATCTGCCAGGCGGGCACGCAAAGCCGATCGACGACCGGGATGCGCGATGCCATGCAGTACATTCACGACGGCAAAATCGGCACGGTGAAACTCGCCTACGGCACTTGCTACAAGCGGCGCGGCAGCATCGGCAAAGTCACCGAGGACCAGGCCGTTCCCAAGAGCATGAACTACGATCTGTGGTCCGGCCCCGCTCCGATTCTGCCGGTCCATCGCAAGAGCCTGCACTACGACTGGCACTGGATCTGGGCCTACGGCAACGGCGATCTCGGCAACCAGGGCATTCATGAGATGGACAAGGCTCGCTGGGGGCTCGGCAAAATGGATCTGCCCAAGAGCGTCATAAGCGTCGGCGGCCGCTTCGGTTACGTCGATGACGGCGAGACGGCCAACACCCAACTGGCGCTGTTCGATTACGGCGACTCGGAACTGATCTTCGAAGTCCGCGGGCTGGAAAGCATCAGCCCCTATCCCGGCAAGGTGGCGGCTGCCAAGAAGGGGAGCAATTTCGTCGGCAACATTTTCTACGGCGATCAGGGCACGGTCGTCTGCCCGAACTACGGCAGCGGCATCATCCTCGACAAGGATCTGGCGGTGGTGAAGAAATTCTCCGGCGGCGGTGATGGTGCCCACTTCGAGAATTTTGTCAAGGCGGTGCGGAGCCGAAAGGCCGAGGAACTCAACGGTCCTATTCTCGAAGGGCATCTTTCCAGTGCGCTGTGTCACCTGGCCAATATCAGTTACCAGCTTGGCACTTCCAAGCCCATGAGCGAGGTGAAAGAGTTCACCGACAACAAGGACGCTCAGGAAGCCTTCACTCGAATGATGGCTCACCTGGAAGATAACAAGGTCGATCTCAGCCAGGCGATGGGCCGGGTTGGACCATTGCTGCAAATCGCTGCGAAGTCGGAGAAGTTCACCGGCAACGTCAAGGCCAATGGGTTATTGACGCGAGAATATCGCAAGGGTTTTGAAGTCACGGCACCGACCGTTTGATCCTTCCTCTCCCACGACATGCAATCTTGCATTGGGTGTCGTGGGAGACTTTCTTTTCGGAGTCCACCATGCGCTTTCTTCTCCTCGTTCTCTTGGTCACCTCACCCGCTTTCGCCGAAGATGCCAAGAAACCCGCAGTCACACGAGGCGATGAGCCGATCGCCAAGACGTTTTCTGCCGAGAAAAGTGCAGAATTTCTCGACGGCATCAACTTGGCTTGGACGCGCGAGCGGAAATGCTTTGCCTGCCATACCAACGTCTTTTTCATGCACGCCAGGCCGCTGGTTCAAACCGGAAAATCAGCAGCGCTGGATGAACTGCGGACGTTCTTGGAGGAGCGCGTCGCCAACTGGGAAACCAAAGCACCCGGAGCAGATTACAACGTCCTCGCTTCCGCCATGGCACTGGCCGGAAATGATGCTGCCACCACGGGGAAATTGCACCCAATGACCCGGAAGGCACTGGACTGGTCGATCAAACTGCAAAAAGCCGATGGCCGCTGGAACTGGCCCAAGTGCGACTGGCCGCCACTGGAACACGACGATTACTATGGCGTTGTCTTCATGACACTGGCCATCGGTATCGCACCGGAAGAGTACGCCAAGACGGAAGCGGCAACAGCTGCTCTGGAAAAAGCCAGGGCTTACTTGAAGAAAAATCCAGCACCCGATCTGCACCACAAGGCCATGTTGTTGTGGGCATCAATGAAAGTAGATGCGTTGATGTCGCCTGAAGACCGGCAAGAAACGATCAAGGAATTGCGAGCCAAGCAGCACGAAGATGGCGGCTGGAGTTTGCCTTCCTTGGGCACCTATAAGCGCCGAGACAAGCAAAAAACACTGAACGATCCCAATGCGCCGAGCGACGGCTATGGGACGGGCTTTGTCACTTATGTATTGCGGCAAGCCGGGGTGAAGGCGGATGATGAAGCGCTGAAGAAGTCGGTGCATTGGCTGGTCAAGAACCAACGCGAATCGGGCCGATGGTACACGCGGTCGCTGAACACCGATACGGTGCATCTCATCACCAACGCCGGTTCCGCGTTTGCCGTGCTGGCCCTCGATGCGTGTGGTGTGCCGATGAAGAAAGTCGATTAACCGAAAGGAGGTTGAACGATGGTCGTCGAGGCACCCCGGCGGAGCTATGGCTCAGCCGATCATGGACGAGCGATGAGTTTGAAGACGTTTCTCGCCGCCAACTGGGAGGAAGGTTTCAAATACGAGCTGATCGATGGGAAAGTCTACGTGTCGCCAAAGGCCAATTTACCTCACGATCGGATCAATCTCTGGTTATCCGACGAAGTCTACGAGACCAGGATACTGCCGGGATTCTCGCTGGTCGTCGATCCATTCCACAAAGGTTAGACGCTGGGTTAGCAGATCGCATCAGAACTTTTGCCCACAGCAATCCGTAGAAAATGTCCCCTGCCGACGATTCCTCCAACACGAGAGATTCTCCGATGTTTCGTCTCCTTGTTCCTGTGCTGTTCGTTTCTGCCCCGGCCTTCGCCGACGAGCCGAAGACTCCGGACAACCTCGCCGAATGGTTGCGAAAACAGAACGCCAATGTCCTCGCCACTTCTCCCGAGAAGACGAAACAACTCGCGTCGATGGTGAACGACGATCTCCGGAAACGCCGCGATCTGATCCACGACCGCGAACGCAAGGCCTGGGCGGAAATCTCGACTCGCGCCCAGTGGGAGAAATATCGCGATGAGAAAATTGCCGCACTGCGCCAAACCATCGCCGATTTTCCAGAGACCCCGAAAGCAGTCCGGACGCTCATCGCAAAAACGATCGAAGGCGACGGTTACGCGATCGAGAATATCGTCTTTGAAAGCAGGCCCGGTTTTTGGGTCACGGGGAATCTCTATCGGCCCGCGAAGCTGGGGGCAAAAATGCCTGGTATCCTTATCGCTCACAGTCATCACAATCCAAAAACCGAAGGCGAGCTTCAGGATATGGGCGTGACCTGGGCCAGGGCCGGCTGCCTGGTCCTGGTGATCGATCAACTGGGCCACGGCGAGCGTCGGCAACATCCTTTCGTCAACGAAAAATCGTATCCCGAACCTTTCCGAGTTGGCCGGCAGGATTATTATTTTCGCTACAACTCAGGCGTTCAATTAGCGCTGGTCGGAGAAAGTCTCATCGGCTGGATGGCCTGGGACTTGATGCGCGGCGTCGATGTGTTATTGGCACGTCCCGGCATTGACAAAGAGGCGATCATCTTGCTGGGCGCGGTCGCGGGCGGCGGCGATCCTGCTGCTGTTACAGCTGCACTCGATCCCCGTATCAAAACAGTTGTTCCCTTTAACTTTGGCGGCCCGCAGCCTGAAACGAGATTCCCACTTCCGGAGGGTGTGGAAAAGACTTTTAACTATATGGGCGGCGGCAGTTGGGAATCGACCCGAAACATGCGGCTATCCGGGCAGGCCGGTTTTTTGCCTTGGGTCATCGTCGCGGCCTCTGCGCCGCGCGGAATGATTGATGCTCATGAGTTTGCCTGGGATAAAGAGCACGATCCTGCCTGGGCACGCTACCAGAAAATCTGGGGATTTTACGATGCCGGCGACAAACTCGCCTCGACTCACGGTAGCGGCTCCGTGACCGGCAAGCCACCCGAGTCCACTCACTGCAACAATATCGGTCCGGTTCATCGAAAAGATATTCATGCCGCGTTCGAGAAGTGGTTCGGCATCAAGTCCGTGGAATCGAAGGATCGCCACAAGGCCGATGAGCTGCGATGTCTCAACGAGGATCTGGTCGAGCAAATCCGGCCAAAGTCACTTGTTGATGTCTTGAAAGAACGCACGAATTCGCTCTTGAAAACAACTGCCTCGGAACGGGAACAAGTTCCTTCATCCGACCGGGCAGCTCATCTCCGAGAAGTCTGGGCTAAAACGCTTGGTATCAACGAGGTCGCATTCGAAGCTACAATCGCCGAAGTGAGCAAATTCGGCGATTATACATGCGAACGGATCGACATCCGGTCCGAACGGAACATCCATGTCCCCACCCTGCTCCTGATGCCGATGAGGAAGGAAAAGGAATCCTTTCCGGTGGTAATCTGCGTTTGCGGTGACGGCAAACAGCGGTTCTTAACGGAAAACGCCGAAGCGATCGATCATCTCCTGAAGAATCGAATAGCGGTCTGTCTGCCGGATGTTCGAGGTACGGGCGAGACAAAACCGGGCGACAGCCGAAGTCGAACCAGCACGTTGACCAGTCTTTGCTCGACGGAGCAGATGCTGGGCGGCACCCTGTTAGGCGGGCGACTGAACGATGTCAACGCGGTTTTCCAGTATCTGACCACGAAACGCAAGGAAGAAATCAATCCCAAAAAGGTGGCGATGTGGGGAGAGAGTTTTGCGAAGGCCAATGCTCCCGATCGCAAATTCGCCGTACCGCACGAAGCGGACAGGTATCCGAACCTTGCCGATCCTACGGGTGGATTGCTTGCCGCATTCAGCGGACTCTACCATGACTCGATCCGTGCTCTCGCGATCCGGGGCAGCCTGGTGAATTATCGTTCGATACTGGAGAGTCCCTTTTTGTATGTGCCTTATGATGCCATCGTTCCCGGGGCGATTTTTGCGGGCGACCTGGATCGAGTGTACGCGATCAAGAAAGGCCGACCACTTCTGATCGAAGGCACGGTGGACGGTCTGAATCGTCGGCTCTCGACCAAAGCGATCAACGAGAGCATGAAACCGCTTCGAGCGGCTTATGGGAAGGATGAGGCAGTATTGGAAATTCGCGCGGAGCCGCGCCCCGCAATGGAAGTGGCAAAGTGGTTGGTGAAGGCTTTGAATCGATGATGAAGGTACCTTGCATGCAACGAGGCCGGATTGGTTTTGTTCAAGCCAGTTTTGCAAGGTCTCGATTCAATCGGTTTCGAGCAGTTCCTGCCAAGTTTTGACTTTGTGAATTCTCTCGATCATCCGGTCAAGTCGATCGAGTTCCTCCGCAGTGCCCAAGGCGGTCAATCGAGCGGTAACCGATTCGTCGGGAGGGCCTATTGACGCCTTGCCCAACCGCACAATCATTTTCTTGGCGTGTTCGATCGCCCCTTCTTCGAGGATGCCCATATAAGTTTCGGATTCACGCATGGCTTTGACTCCTTGAAACATTTGCAGCGATAGCTGTTTGGGAATTCGCAATCCTGTGAGGACGTAGGCCGCAGTCAGCAACCTTCGAACTTGCTCGGGCGGTGCCTCAATTAGCAGTCGTTCGATGATCTGGTGAATCACTGCCGCCAACCCGGCTTCCAGATCAACTCCGGGTGGCAACTCTCCCAGCACGGCCAACGGCAGAACGCCCACATCAGCCTTGAGCAGATCGGCAACGGGAATTTCCCAAAGCCGCACGACCTCGTAACGAAAATCCATTTTACCCCGTTCGGGACGAGGCGAATAGGCCACTGCTCCCTGAAGATTGCTGTGCGCAGCCTTTGGACGCAAAAGAACTGCGATGCTGTGGACCGGGACGAGGTACTGACGATATAGCAGCGCACTATATACGAGTACATCGGCATGCTTGGTCGCTGAGGCGCTGGCCTGAAAATCGAGATGCACGATTTCTTGAAGCGGAAGGCCAAGACCGAAGACCAGGTCGGCAGCGGTGGTAACGGTGGATAAATCGATGTTGAGCAAGGATACCGGCAATGTTGGTGCGGCATCGAACGTGGTGAGTATACCGCGTGGGCTTACCTTGCCCATGTCTTTCAGCGTGGCATCGAAAGGTAATGACATAAGAGCGTTCTCCAACGTTTGCTGTGGTAGGTTACATTATCCACCCACATCTCGCTATGACATACTCGCAGGAATTGTTCGCCCTATGCCGGAAAAAGTGTTGCATGAACGTGAAGAGAAGTTAAACTACATCTTCCTGCCAAGAGTACGTCATTCCATACCTGCCTTGTGTTCTTCCCTTTTCACTCCGGACATTACCATGTTCCCCACCCGTTCCACTACCCTGTTGCTTTGCGTTCTTTTCGCCAATCTCGTCAGCGCTCAGGAGACCATCGGCTTTCGCACCGACGGCACGGGCCGGTATCCCAATGCTCAACCGCCAATATCGTGGGGGCCGGAGAAAAACGTCGTCTGGAAAATCAAACTGACCCAGAGCAATGCCATCCCAGTCATTCTCGGCGACAAACTCTTCACCTGCACCGATCCATGTGTGCTCCTCTGCATCAACAAGGCTGATGGCAAAATACTCTGGCAACACGAATCCTTCTACAAGGAAATCGAACCATCCGATAATGAGAAGGTCCAAATCGAAGTCGAAAGGAAACAAGATGTCGTCCTTGCCGAGCAGCAATCTGCGCTCGAGAAGCGCATAAACATTTTGCGGAAAATGACCTCTTCGCTTCCGTATCTGCTTTCGGGGCTGTGCCTGCCGGTCAAAGTGATGGAGAAGGAGGCGAATGCCATCCGAAACAAACGCAAAGCGTTCACTACGCTCGAACGCTACAAGGAGCCTGGCAAGACAACCGGTGCTTATCATCCTGTGGGCGGCTATACCTCTGCCACGCCGGTGACGGATGGTAAAAACGTCTACGTCATCTATGGCAACGGACTGGCAGCTGCTTACGATCTCGAAGGCAAACGCCTCTGGCTCAAACTGATCGAACACTCGACGGCCGCCTTTGGGCATGGCGCTTCGCCGGTCCTGGTCAAAGATAAACTGATCGTCCATTTCGCAGACCTGGTCGCCCTGGACACCAAGGATGGCAGCGAAGTTTGGCGCACGAAGATATCGCCGAGCCACGGCACGTCCATGCCCACGCGCATCGGCGACGTCGATGTCCTCATTCATCCAACCGGCCTGGCCATCCGCGTCGCCGACGGCAAGATTCTAGCCAAGAATCTTGGTTCGTGCGGCCCCAACTCGCCTCTTATCCAGGATGGCAAAGTTTACTTCATGGCGGGTCAGGCACGCGGATTTACGCTGCCAACCTCTCTGGAAGGGACGGCCGCCTGGGAGCCGCTCTGGAAACGAAAGGGCGCAAACATGAAGGGCGGCGGTTATTGGTTTCCTTCGCCCATCCTGTACGAAGACCTGCTTTATGCTCTGAATGCAACCGGAAATTTTACGGTGGTTGATGCCAAGACCGGCGCGAAGATTTACGAGGACAAGTTGAACTTTGGCGGAGGCCAGTGCTATCCCAGCATTACTCTGGCGGGTAAATATCTATTCGTCAGCAGCGACAATGGTCGAACGCTCGTCCTGGAGCCGAGCCGAGAGTACAATGAGATCGCCAAAAACTCTTTGGAGACCTTCCGCAGTTCACCAGTGTTTGAGGGGAAGAGAATGTATGTCCGCACCGTCAAGCATCTGTGGTGCATCGGGGAATAGGTCGGCGAATTCTTGTAGGGCGGGTCGAGGCTTTGCGAGGCCCGCCAGAACTACGAACACCTGAAGCCGATCATGGAAGTCAGCGAATTCTTGTAGGCCGGGTCGAGGCTTTGCGAGGCCCGCCAGAGTGAGAGCTGCTTCATGGCGGGCCTCGCAAAGCCTCGACCCGCCCTACCTCGAATCCGCACATGAGCGGTTTCGCAGCCAGGCTTCTATCGTGTGCCGACTTCTCGCTTCTCCTCTATTTGAGACCTCTCCGTCGCGGAGGCGGGAATGACTTCGCTTTCGGCCAGTCCAAGCCCAGCGCGGATTTCTACGAAATTCAACACATCTCGCAAAGTCAGTAGCCCCACAAGTTTCCCGTTATCCAGCACGGCCAATCGACTCTCCCCGCTTTCTGCCAGTTTTCGCCAGGCGCGAATGACCGATTGGGTCGGGTGGAGAACGGGTAAAGATGATCGTCGCTCGATGACATCCGATACGTGCAACTCATCCCATTGAACCGCGCTCGACTTCTTGAGCCGCTCGTAGAGTCAGCAAGCCCAGAAATCGACCGTCCTCGACCACGGGATAAGCCTTGTGAGAGTATCGCGTGAAATACCGGTACACGGCTTCGTGTACCGTCAGTTGCGAGTCAATGGTAATCGGGTTGCGGTTCATGATCTCCGCAACCGTAACCCCGTGCAATAACTGCTGAAGTTGAGCATAGCCCATGCTCGATTGGGCAGCGCTTCGTAAAAACATTCCCAGGAAGAAGAGCCACAAGCCTCCGATCAAGTTGCCCCCAATTACCGAAAAAAATCCGCCGATGAACATCAGGTACGAAAAAAGTATGCCAATTCCGCCGGCAATGCGCGTCCCGGTCAGGTAGTCGCCGGTGGCACCCCAGATGATCCCGCGCAGGATTCTTCCACCGTCCAGAGGAAACGCAGGGATGAGATTGAAAATCAACAGCACCAGGTTGATCATTGTCAGGTAAAACAGCAAGCCGGCGGCACCTAGGGCAACCAATGATTCGCCTGTTAACTGGAATTGGTTGCCTTCAAACTCCCAGGAGATGTTGTTGGCGCTGAGCACCAGGGTCAGGGCAACCCCAAAGAGGCCGATCAATCCGAGGGTGACGAGCGGCCCGGCCGCGGCAATAGCGATCTCGTGACTGGGTTTCTTGGGGTCGCCTCGAAATTCGGCGATACCGCCAAAAACAAAGAACCGAATTCCATGAACCGATACTCCCAATCGCCGCGCAGCAGCGCATGACCCATCTCATGAAGAAGCACTGAACCAAAAAGGGCCAGCGCAGCGATCACGCCCAAAGCCCAGTACACCTCGGGTTTATTCTGATATTGCGGAAGAGTTTCGGGGAAATAACCGATGGAGAGCGTCCAAACGATCAGAAAGACGGCCAGGAACCAACTCCAGTGCAGCCGAAACGGTATTCCGAATATTTTCCCAAGATAAATGTCGCCTGACATGGTCGTTCCTCTATGTGGATGACGTCACTCCTACCGTTGAGCAATGTGCGTGTTGCCAAATGAGTTCTTGCGGACCACTTCACGACTAAAACAGAGCAAAATCGATGCCACTCCCGTCAGGGCCTCGGGTTTGTACGCCAAAATCAGCCATTCTACGCCAACCCAAGCGTATGAAGTGCACATCCCTGTTTTTGGCCGCCAGTGCTTGACAATTGAAATTACGTACACTATTATGAATTATGGGTAAGGTTATGTTGACGGAGATAGTTTGAAAGATATGCGGACCAAAAAGTCAATCTGCTACAGAATGCATCAAAAGTGAAAACGCTTGGGAGCCAAAAATCGGTATTGAGGGGTTTTTCATCAGCCCGCCCGGAGCTTCTTTGCCATGAGCTGCCTCTTGTCGTCAGTGCACAGGAGTTCGACAATCACTCCGGTGGATCGTTTCCCTCACTCAAACGTCTTGAAAAATTCGGCCGATGCGTCATTGGCCGATGAATTTGACGCTGAATCGCATAGAGGAGTTTGATGGACTCCGATGGCACGGCTTCTGCCCCGAACCTGGAGCGCTTTCGGGAATACCTCCGCCTGTTAGCCAGGCTTCAGTTGGATCCTCGTCTCCAGGGAAAAGTCGATCTCTCTGGTGTCGTGCAGCAAACCTTGCTGGAAGCCTATCAGGCGCAGGAACAACTGCGGACCATGGACGATGCCCGGCAGGCGGCCTGGCTGCGACGAGCTTTGGCAAACAACTTGACCGATGAAGTTCGACGGCTCGGCCGAGTATCGCGCAATCTGAGACTCGAGCAATCTCTTGAGGCCGCTTTGGAGTCCTCATCGTGCCGGTTGGAAAGTTTATTGGCATCGGAACAGAGTTCACCCAGCGAGCAGTTGATCCGAAACGAACAACTGTTGCTGCTCGCCAATGCGCTGAACCAGTTGCCGGATGACCAGCAAACTGCGGTGATCCGGCATCACCTGCAAGGCTGCCCCCTGGCGGAGATTGCACAGGAGCTGAACCGAAGTAAGGGTGCCATCGGTGCACTTCTGCTTCGAGCCATGAAGAAGCTGCGACAATTGCTCGAAGAACCCCATGCGGATGCATAATGGATTACGCCACAGAAACTTTCGACGACCGGGAAGAACGGCTCGGCGAGCTTTTTTCGGACTGGCTTGAAGTTCTGGAGTCGGGCCAGTCGCCCGATCGGCAAGAATGGCTGGCCCGTTATCCGGAATATGCCTCCGAGCTGGAAGAGTTTCTCGCCGATGAGGACCGAATGCGGTCTCTCGCAGCACCGTTGCGAGAAGCAGCCCAGGCCGCATTCGTCGCCACGCCTTTGCCCTGGGAAACCCTCTCTCCACAGTGTCTCTGGAAGAACCTCAACCCGGTTCTTTTGGAGACTACGAGTTGTTGGAAGAAATCGGGCGAGGCGGCATGGCGGTTGTTTTACCGCGCCCGGCAAAAGGGGTTGGAACGATTCGTTGCCCTGAAACTCTTCCGCACCGATCGACTCGGTCGAGTGACGGATCTCGAGCGCCTTTCGGCATGAGGCGCAATCGTCGCGCAGCTGGATCATCCTCTGGTTGTGCCGATCCACGAAGTGGGGGAACACCAGGGGTATATCTATTTCACGATGAAGTTGATCGAGGGTGGAAGCCTCGATGCCCATCTGGCTCGAATTCATCGCCGACCCTGCGCCGCTGCCCGCCTGATGGCAGCTATCGCCAGGGCTGTGAATCATGCTCATCAGCCAGGCATTCTGCACCGCGACCTCAAACCTTCCAATATCCTCGTCACCGGATCGCTCAATGATCCTCTCGACCTTCTGATTCCGCACATCAGTGATTTTGGTCTCGCAAAGCGTTTAGACACCGATATGAGTCTCACTCAAACCGGAGCGGTGGTGGGCACTCCTGCCTACATGGCACCCGAACAAGCTGCGAATGAAAAGAACGCCGTCACAACCGCGACCGATGTCTATGGCCTGGGAGCTATTCTTTATGCCTTACAAACGGGAAAGCACCCTTCCGAGGCGAATCGGTCCTCGAAACATTGGCCCAGGTAAAGGAACGCGAACCCGAACCTCCCGGGCGGATCAATCCGAAGGTGCCGCGCGATCTTGAGACGATTTGCTTGAAGTGCCTCAGAAAGGAGCCGCTTCGACGATATGAATCGGCGTCGGCTCTGGCCGATGATCTGGAACGCTGGCTCAAGGGAGAACCGATCTGGGCGCGGCCGGTCGGTCGGGTGGAACGGCTATGGCGCCGGTGCCGCCGGCAGCCGATCCAGGACGCCGTCAGCGGGACTAATCCTGGCAGTAGTAGTTGGATTCATCCTGGTCCTTTGGCAATGGCGGCGAGCCGAGGACAACTTCGTCCGGGCAGATGAGAACTACCTTTCCGCAGAACGGCACCGAGAGGAGGCCGCAACGCGCGGCGTCGAGTCGGACGAGAGCTTCCGTCTGGCGCATGACGTGGTCCGGGATTTTACCGGAATCCTGGAGGAAAGCGGGCAGCTTGAAAACCGTGGATTGGACCCCATCCGACGAGAACTGCTGCTGAAAGTACAAAGCTACTACCGGAGGTTCCTCGAACAGCGGAAACATGATCCCACACTCAAGCTGGAACTTGCCCAAGCTTCGGCAACTCTTGCCGATATCATCCGTCAGATCGGCACGCCGCAAGAAGCTCTCGAAGCCTACGTAGAAGCCAGAGACCAAGCGCCTGAAGCTGGCGCAGGACGATCCCAATAATGTGTCGATTCAACTGGCTCTGGCTGAATTGCATAACCATCTAGGATCGGTTTATGCCTTGCTTGGCCGGCCGGAAGATTCTCTTGAGTCCATGAAAGAAACGAGACGAATACTCGATGCCCTCCTGATCGCGCATCCGGATGACAGTTCGGTTCAGGTTAAACTGGCCCAGACACTTCACAATGTGGGAATGCATCACTCGAATTCCAACCGTGTGCAGGAGGCGATGCGATGCTATGCCGATGCCGAACAGATTCTGGAAAAACTGCTCAACTGGCAGCCTGACGACGTTAATGTTCGGAGAAATCTGGCCAACACCCTCAATAGCATAGGCCTAGCCTATTCTCGGCAGGGCAAGATTACGGATGCCTTGCAGAACCTGTGCAGGGCCGTTGACCTGAGCGATCGGATCGCGCAGTCCAATCCCAACGATCGGCTGTTGCAGCACGTCTTCGCGTTTTATCTATGTAATCTTGGCGAATGCCTTTGCAAACTTGAGAATCCAAAAGAGGCGCTGACCCATTTCAACCGTGCCCGAGGCATCCTCGAAGACCTGGCATGCGAACCCATCAATCGCATCCATCCAGGCGACTCTTGGGAGGTGCTGTTCGCTTATGGCCCGCGCCTCGATCGATGTCAATGATCTTGATCGGGCAGCAGAATCCCATAACCGCGCCAAGGCGGTTTTCAGGCAACTGACAAAAGACTACCCGAATAGCCTCGAATATCCGTATCGGCTGATCCTGGTTTTGATCGAGATCGCTCAAACCCATACCAGGTTCAAACAACTCAAGCAGGCAGATGATGTGTATGAGGAAGCTCGCGACGTCAGTGTTCGGCTCGTGGAGATGTTCCCGGACGAGTCAAAATACCTCGCCCAACTGGCGGGAATTCTTCACGATTTGTCGGCCGGGCAAGCGGATCAGGGTCGGTTCGGGGATGCACGAGAGATGATTCTCCAGGCCATCAAGCACACAACTCGACTGCTGGAAAAAGACCCATCCGATGTTAATCAGCGACATCAATTGAGCAACCATTATGCTTTTCTCGCCTATTTCAACCGCGAGCTGGGACGGATCGATGAGGCAATAGACGCAGCGGACAAACGGCTGAAACTGTGGTCGAAGGAGCCGATTGAGTTGTATGGTGTCGCAGCGGACTATGCCCTCACGGGTGCTGCTGCCAAAACCGACATGAAGTTGCAACTGCGTTGTGCCGATCTCGCTATCGAGACGCTTCATCGCGCGATCAAAGCCGGCTATCATGATGTCGAGCACGCCCAGACGAATCCCCAACTGGACTTTATACGTTCTCGGCCGGAGTTCCAGAAACTGCTGACCGAAATGAGCAAGATTCCGCGACAACTGAAGAAAGAATAGCAAGCCAAAGGCCAGAAGATACGAACGGTTCAAACCAACTGGCCATTGACGCGTCTGGCGGAAAGTTTGGGCGAACTAAAGTGAAAGATTTCCGCTTACTACGTGTCGCGGCTCTCTCCGAGAGCTAAAGAGCCTGCGCACGTAGTAAGCGGTTGCGGGCAATTTTGTTTTTGCCGCTCGCCTTACTTTCCGAACGCATAAAGATGTTTGGCCGTTCGGATGTACAAAGTGTTGTCGGCGATCGCCGGGGTTGCTGCCACGCGCTCGCCCAGTTTCGGGTTCTTGACGACAACCTCCGGCGCATCGGTGCCTGCCTTGAGAACCGTTACCGTGCCGTCGTCGAGCGTCGTGAAATAAATGTTGCCGTTGGCAGCCACGGGCGAGGCATAGTATCTGCCGGCGGCAACGGCTCGATCGAGGAGGTAGATCTCTTTGCCTGACTTTGCATTATAGGCAGTCAGCAACCCGCCATCCTTCACCATGAGAAGCTGGTTGCGATAGACGATCGCGGAAGGTACGTAGGGTAATCCCTTGGTTTTCTTCCAGAGTAAATGGGTCTTGCTCACATCTCCGGTTCCACCCGCCTTGAGGGCAAATGCGCTGTTTTTCGATGCCGACATGTATTTCATGGAAGCATCCCACTCGTCGCGGGTCAACTTGCCGTCTTTGTTCGTATCGTTGTTGTCGAAGAACCCTTTGAGCATGGTTTTTTCGGACCCGGGTTTGGTCAGATACCCCTGCTTCTGCTCACCTGCCTGCTTGAGGATGTCGTCGAAGGACGGCATCTTGAAATCTTTCTCCTCGGGATCGCCCGGCGACCAGCCTGCAAAGAACAGAGTACCATCGACCACCGAAGGAGATGCGCAGCACGCAGAAGGCATTCCGGCAACCGACCATTTCTCGTCCCCCGTCTTCAGATCGTAGCCGATCATCCGTCCGAAACCTGCGGCAACCACTTGTTTGCCGGCTGGGGTGTCCCAGATAACCGGCGTGGCAAACGAAGTGGGAGATTGGCGTTTCTTTTCCCATTTCAACTTCCCGGTTGCGGCGTCGATCGCCAGGATTTTCGCATCCTTGGTTTCATCGCGCACAAGGACGACGACCCCGTCGGCCAGCACCGGCGAAACGCCCGTGCCGAAGTCCGCGAACGTGACAGCGGTCGGGAGGTCGTACTTCCAGAGTTGCTTTCCGTACAGGTCATAGCAGAACAACCCGCACGAGCCAAAATACGATACAATCCGCTCCCCATCGGTCACGGCAGTCGACGCCGCCGGGCTTCCTTCCGTCTTGTGATATGCTTCGATCTTTTTTGCGGGTGCTTCAGCGCCAGACCTCTTTTCCATCGGTACGCCGATAGGCGATCGTATACAGTTTCCCATCGTCAAACGCAGTAATGATCAGGTTCTCACCTGCCACGATCGGTGATGAGAAGCCGCTTGGAACCGGAACCTTCCATTTGACATTCTTCTGAGGGCCTAACTCTATCGGTGGTTTTTGATCGTCCGCCACTCCCGATCCACTCGGTCCACGAAACTGCGACCAGGCAAGAGGCCCCTCCGCAGCATGTGCTGACCGCGCGAGCAATCCGAGTAGCGCAATAGCTATCAATCTCTTCATCACTATTCCCTCCGAAGTTTTGGATGCCGCCCGGGAGAGGTGGGGGATTCCTTGAGACATGGATCTTGTCGATTGCCTATCAGGAATGATCCATGATAGCCAATTGAAAGCCTATCTTTTGTGGCGATAATCGGCAATATCGAACCGATCCGGTAACGGTTCCATTCGACCGTTTGAGAAAGATTAACAAATTCTCAGTCCCGGCGTCATCATTTCTGAATTTCATCGCTTCTCCAATAGAGACCGCAATGAGTTCTTTCCTCCGAGCGGAGCTGGGCTGCTCAAAATTCGGAGAAGGCGACTTCATTTTTTGAAATGCCCCCTTGGGTGAGGACTTTCCATGATTCGCTTGAGTGCCAAGGCAGTTGTTGTCCTTTTCTTGGCGAGCCACGCTCACGCGCAGCCTGGGATTACCGGGCGCGGCATCAACGGCGGGATTCAGGGCGGCTTTCAAGGTCAGCCGGCGATGGGGATCACCGGCATTCAAGGCCGCCCAGCCATGGGGATAAACGGAAATTTCAATGGTGGCATCACTGGAAATCCGGCGATGGGGATTAACGGTACCGGGATCACCGGAATGCCGGCCATGGGGATCAATGGCGGCATGCCGGGAAACATGACAGGCAATCCTGGAATGGGAATGACAGGGAATGGCCCCGGCAACATGATGGGTAACGGCAATATGGGGATGCCGGGCGGCATGCCCGGAGCCGGCGAGAAGCAGTGGCAATGCACGAGTTTGTAAAGCGATCGTAGCGACCGGACCCACGCCTCCGAAAATTGACAAATGTCCCCAGTGCGGTACGCGCATCGGCTACTATCAGGACGGCACGGGCAAGCACGACATGCCCGATTCGGAAGGCTCGATCGGCAACAGCAAGGTCTTGAAGATTGTCCTCGGCGTTGTCGTCGGCGCGGGCGTCGTGATCGGGATCATTGTGGGAATCGTGAAGGGAACTTCTTCCGGGAAAAAGAAGAAACGCCGAAAACGTATCCCAAGCAATGACTGGTAAGGCGCATTTCTTGCTGACCAAAGCCCTACACAAAATCGAAACTCGCGTCATTGATCAACGAGGAGAGAGTTTCTGTCTCGATACCAGGATCAAAATTCACATATGCCGTTCACGTTGAAATGTCCCAATTGTCGGGCCGGATTAAACTCTCCAGTCGAAATTCCCACTGGGAAATCGATCCGCTGCCCTCGATGCAAAACGGAATTCAAAGTCACAAATCAGACGGGGAACAACGACGACGTACAGCATACCGCCAAACGCAAAAACCCCGTCGGCAGCAGCGACTTCCAAGGCTAATTCCACCTCGGAGCAATTGAAGGAAACCGAATCAAGGAAGAAGCGGCAATAAAGTTGAGGAGGATATACCCAAAGCTCCGAAACGCGATCGAGACGAAGATAATGATGGCGGTGAACGTCGCAATTCCAAAGATGAGGAAAAGGATCGACGGAGGCGATCCAGGGAAGAAAATGACGAAAAACCACGTTCGAGACGCCGGCGCGAAAGACGAGAGCGACTCGGAAGATCTCGATGATGAAGATCGGCCCCGCTCAAGGCGTCGCAGCAGGTCCGATGACGACGATCGAAATGCCGATCGCCGAAGTAGGGACAATGGCCGCGATTCCAAACGCAAGAAAAAGCAACCCAGGAAATCGAGAACGGTGTGGATCGTTGCCGGTGCGGGTTTGCTTATCGGTGTCGCATTGTTGGTCTGGTTTCTCTTCCTGAGCGGCAACAGCTTTGACAGCGAAATAATTGCCCTGCTGCCTGCCGAAGTAACCGATGTGTACGGGATCGAAGTCGAAGATCTTCTGTCGGCGGCAATTGACAAAGACAAAGAGTTGCTTCGTTTCGAACACCCCGAAATCGCCGAATTTGGGCTTGAACTGGACCAGGTCAGGCGAATCATCGTCGCCGGCGGGAAAAATCTCGGCATGATCATGGTGATCCGCCTGACCAGGGATGCCGGCAAGGAAAAACTGAGCAAAGACTCGACCGAAATGAAAGAAAACGGCAAAACCTATTACAAGTCCAATAAGGATAGTTCTTGCATCAGCCTCGTATCCGGCAAGTTGATCGTGGCGGCCGAACGAGAGGACACGATAAAGAGCATTCTCAAGCAACCGGAAGGCAAGGTCCAAATCTCCGAAGACCTCCTGTCACTCGTCAAGAAAGCCGCGAAGGGGCACAATTGGGTTGCGTCCATTTCCGAAGGAGCGGGACACATGGGATTCATGCTCGCGCCCGAAGAGTTGAAAAAACTAAAAGGAAACTATGGCTATACGAAGTTAAGCGGCCGATCCGTGGATTATCGATCGTTCATTGTCTGCGACAGCGAAGGAAACAGCCTCGAAGATCACCGACGCCTGTCAGCATCACATCGACGAATACAAGAAGAAAGCTGAAAACGGCACGTCCCGAGCAATGCAGAATCTGGACGAGCAGAGCAAACGGCTCTATCGTCGCCGCCGCCACGCGAGCGATTAGCCGGAGCGGACGGGTCGTGGAGTACTCTGTTACGCAGGAAATGAAGGAAGGGTCGGCGGCGAATATCGGATTTCCGGGACGACCCAGCCGTGTGAACCGGCCAGCCGCAGTTCCCAAAACAATGAACTGGATTTGCCTGCGAAACCCGGAAGAACGCGGGATGAAATGGATCGCTGCCTGCAGCATAAGTTTCTTTGCATGCTGCTTCACGACAACTTTCTGATGGTAAAATCAAGGGAAAGGATCAACTTCAAGGTTTCGAGCGCTGTTTTGCGATCATACTCCTTCTCGGACTCAGGCAGATCGGCATAGGGTACCAGACATGGATGCTTCTTGCCGGCGTCATCGCGCATTTCGCCATAGGTCCAACCTTGATTGATCCGCTGTAATGCCCAGACATCGTGGTTATTCTCGGCCAGTTTTTCCTGGAGTTCCAGGATATCGGCAGGGAGTGTAATGTGAGCAGTGTCAATGGGCCGAGGATGATAGGTGATCCGCATCAGGTGATTCTCCTATAGCTTTCTTCCCTGGCTGCAGGGCAGCTCGCCTTCACCAACAGAAATTTTACCATATCACCGACCTTTCTCCCGTCAACCCTCAGTTGCCGTCGAACGCAGAGGTGCCATGACGAGTTGAATAAGAGCAGCGCGTAAGATTGCGTGCAGCCAGATTCGTGTGTTTCGCCAGTCGAATGCACTCCGGAATGAGTTGAGGGTAGCGAAGGCAATTCCAGGCCACCCGCCACGGAGAAACCTCACCACCGGAAAGGAGCTGAGTCAATCGGGGCGATAGAGCGTCATGGACGGTATCTGAAATCGCGCGCACGGCCGCAAACGATATGCCGGCAGCATGACATCGGCGAGCGATCGTGGCCGATTCCATATCCACCGCGACAGCTCCGAACTGGCGAGCGATTTCGCGTTTCTCTTCGCGCGACGCCACGAGATGATCGGCGCAGAATAGCCGAGTTTTGGGATCGCCGAGCTGTGCCAACCACTCTGAGCCAGTCGAATCCGCCATGGTGCCGGGTCTCACGACATCACCGATATTGAGCGATTCGGTGTAGGCCGCCGGCAAAGCCTGAACTGATGATGAGTTGGGGTTTTGTGTGGCACAGTAACCAGTCAACGCGCAGGGTTAATGCGAGCGTTCCCCACTCCTGGAGCCAGGATCAGCACGCGGCGATCGGGAATTTCACGAAACTGGGCCAGCCAGACTGGAAAAGGTGTCGCATCCACGCGCAGGCGCTGAGTCGGATGCACGCAGAAACGGCTTGGCTTCACGCTTGAGCGCAAAGCAAATACATATGCCCGCAAAGTTTTCAATTGCAGTTCCGGCAACGAACGAACTCACGTCACCTGCCACATCAGCATCTTGAAGGTATCACCGAACTGGGCGTTCACTCCCAGCGCAGCGGAAGGTTCGTAGCCGCAGTGGACCATGCAGTGTTCGCAGCGAGGGTCGTTGCCGTAGCCGTACTCTTCCCAGTGCGTATCGTTCATGAGACCCTCAAAGGTCTCGTGATGCTCATCGGTGATGAGGTAGCAAGGCCCCTTCCAGCCTTTGACGTTTCGAGTTGGATTGCCCCAGGCCGTGCATGTCAGCTCGCGTTTTCCTTGCAGAAATTCGATGTAAATCGGCGAGGTCGCCATCTTATACTTCTTGGTCAGATGATCGGCTTCCTTGAATTTTTCACGGATCTCATCGCGCGTAAGGAAGATCTGCGACGCACCATTGGGATTGGTCTTCTGAACCGCTTCATACCCATACGCCGGCGACATCATGAAGCCATCGACGCCGAGTTTCGTCAAGTAGCCGAAGAGGAGATCGAGTTCCTCCATATTCGTTTCCTTGTAGACCGTCGTGTTGGTGCAAACGAGGAAACCGGCTTTCTTCGCGGCCTTGATTCCCTCGACGGCTTGCTGAAACACCCCGCTGCGCTCAACCGCAAGGTCGTGGGTTTCTTCCAGTCCATCGAGATGGACGTTGAAGAAGAAACGAGACGAAGGCTTGAACTGGTGGAGCTTCTTCGTGATGAAGACGCCATTGGTGCACAGGTAAATGTGTTTGCGCTTCTGAGAATCCCGCGAACCAGTTCGCCGATTTCCGGGATAGATCAACGGCTCGCCGCCGCAAATGCTGACGATCGGCGCGCCGGCTTCGTCGACGGAAGCAAGACACTCTTCGACGCGAGAGCTTTTCTTTGATGGTGGCTTCGTATTCGCGAATCCGGCCGCAGCCGGTGCAGGTGAGGTTGCAGGCATGGAGCGGCTCAAGCATGAGCACCAGCGGGAAACGCTTGGTGCGCTTGATTTTTTTGGTGGCGATATAACCCGCCATGTCGAGCGTCAGACTCAAGGGAAACCGCATGGTCGCTCCAGGGATTCGGTGGTTCGATAATCGGCCGGTAATTGAGCCGAGAATACCGCGCAGTGCCATCAACGGAAAATAGACGCAATACAGATGATACTTTAGATAGAAGACTTTTGGAAAGCCCGTTCCCGTGAAAGGCTCCTCCGCCAGGTGCCATCTGAATTCTGCGTCGTCTGCAAGTAGTCGATGCCAGCACGCACCGATTCGCTCTCTGCCTCGCCGGCCGCCAGCAAGCCGAGGAGTGCCCATGCCGTCTGTGAAGCCGTCGGTTCGCCACGCCCTGCCCAGGCTGGGATCGTCGTAACTTCGGCACGATTCGCCCCAGGCTCCGTTACTCTGTTGGACCTTTTTGAGCCATTCCACGGCTCGGCGAACCATCGGTGATGACATATCGGAACCGATCCGCTGCAATCCTGTCAAGCACCTGCCAGGTCCCGTAGATGTAATTGACGCCCCATCGCCCCGGCCAGACTACCCGATTCTTCCTGCGTTTTTACCAGAAATTTGACGGCACGATCGACGCGTGGTTCTCCCGGGCGAAACCCATAGTGCCCCAGAGCCTCCAGAACGCGAGCGGTGATATCGGGACAACTTGGGTCGAGCATCGCGTTATGATCGGCGAAGGGCACTTTGTCCAACAGCTTCGCGGTTGATGTCGCGGTCGAAGGCAGCCCAGCCGCCGTCGCGGTTCTGCATTCCGAGCAACCAGGCGATGGCCCGTTCGACCGCGACCTTTCGCTGCTGGAGTCTTGGCCTGACCGGTGCGGGCCAGCGCCATCAAGACCATCGCGGTATCATCGGCATCGGGATAGAAGCCGTTGCGATATTCGAAACACCAACCACCCGGCTCCAGATGGCGATTGGCAAAACTCCAATCGCCGGGCCGGCGAATTTCGCGATCCAGCAACCAGCGAACACCTTCCCGGACATTTGGCGAATCGGAGTTTTCTCCGCGTCGGCCAGAGCAATGAGCGACAATGCAGTATCCCAAACCGGTGAAAAACAGGGTTGTAATCGCAGTGAATCGCCTTCCGAGAATCATCAAATCTTCGATCTGTTTCATCGCCCAGATCATTTCCGGATCGGAATCGGCAATGCCAAGGCAGCGCAAGGCAATAGCGTTGTAAACCATGGGCGGAAAAATCGCCCCAACGCCATCGCTATCCACATAGCGCTCGCGCATCCATTCTGTGGCCTTGCGAATCGCCCGCCGTCGTAGCGGCGTTAGCCCCCATCGTTCCAGACGCTTGATCCACCGATCGACTCGCAAGAACAGGTTGGTCCAGCGGAACCATCCGGAAGCTTTGGGATGCGGTAGACGGGGAATACTCGGATCGTCCAGAAACAACTCGCGGATCGACATCGTTTCGGGCAGCTGACGAACCGGTTTGTGCGCCAAACGATACTCAAGGGAACGAAAATGGTCCGCGACCATGCCGACATCGCGTAAATGTGAAAATAGAACCAGTGCGGCAAGAGGATAATTTCAGGAGGAACGGCAGCGCAATTATCGAAGGGAATCTGGCCCAGAATGGCCAGATAGAACTTGGTAAAACTGTTGCACGCCTCGGCACCGCCGAGCTGACGGACTTTCGCACAGGCACGCTGCATAACCGGTTCATCGGCGGAGCGCCCGGCGATTTTCAGCGCGAAATAGGCTTTCAGAGTGTTGCTGACTTCCGATAGGCCGCCGGGATGGTTTGGCCATCCGCCTTCATCATCCTGATTTTCCAGCAGATAATTAGCGGCCTGTTGAACCGTTAAGTCGTTTTCCCGGCCCAGAAATGCCATGAGCAGGATGTATTCCGACTCAAGAATAGTATCGCCCTGAAGCTCACCAACCCAGTGCCCATCGCTGTGCTGCTTGGAGATCAAGCCATCGCGTGCGGCAAGAACGGGGGAAGAGAAATCGGAGACTCGCGGAGTAGCAAGGAGGGAGTCATTGATCGCAGCGAGTCCATTCACGAACAACCCTTTCCAATATGAAAGACGGGGCAAAGCCGCGTGGGTGATGCGATCCGGAGGTTCGGGATAATGTATCGAGTCTGTCCGGATTGGAGCAAGATCAAACGCGGCAAGTATCCGGTGCCATCCAATCCGGACAACTCTTGATCGAACTACAATGGACCCCAAAAATCTATTTCCTCTGTGCGAATGAACGTCAGATCTTGGGGACAAACAATGACTTCATATTCGTCACTGACTCGATAAGGGACCGTTTTCCTTGAGTCTTTGCTTGGCGCTGCGCGTGTCTCTGGTGAGAGTGCCGCAAGAAAATCATCGAGTGACAAACCCTTGAGTCGGGCCTCTGCGGACAAACCCTTGAGTCGGGCCTCATCTGAAAGTCCCTTGAGTCGTTCCTCTACAGGAAGTTCCTTGAGCAGTTCCTCAATTGTTTCTCGTGCAAATTGTTCGAGTGCATCGGGCATGAGTGCTACCTCCAGGCGATATTGTCTGAAAAGCTGCAACAGCAACGTGCTCGTCTCTCCCGAGCGCAAGCGATAATGGGTCCTTCCATGCGCTTATCCCATCAATCCACTAGCCCGAAGAACCGCCTTCATCTTCTCTTCGTTGGCCGGAGTCAACGGCCCCAGCGGCGATCGACTCGGACCGACCGATTGACCGATCAGCCGCATGGCCACTTTGACCGGCCCCGGTGCCGTTCCGAGCGTCAAGCTGATCCGAACCGGACTCAGCTTTGCCTGCGCAGCTTTAGCGGCTTCAATATCGCCGCGCCGGAAGGCTTCATAAATTTGCACGCAATAATCGGGAGCAATGTTGGAAGAAGCGGGTACTGCTCCCTTGCCGCCGAACATCAACGAAGCACAGATGAGCGTATCCCGCCCGATCAGCACGGCAAAATCTTTGGGGACCATGCGCACAGTTTCGATGAAATTCTGCATGTCGCCGCTGGAGTCCTTGATCCCGCGAATCGTGCGAATTTCCGCGAGGCGGGCCACGGTTTCGGGGTCAATCTTCAAGCCTCCGCAGGTCGCCGGGTTGCTGTACAAGACGATCGGCAAGGCCGTCTGTTCCGCGATGCGCCGATAATGGTCGAAGATTTCTTGTTGGTTAGGCATGATGAAATAGGGAGTTATCACCGATACGCCATCGACACCTTCCTTCTCGGCCATTTTCGTGACGCGAATCGATTCCCGCGTCGTTTCAGCGCCGGTTCCCGCGAAGACCGGCACGCGCTCATTCACGTGGCTAACCGCCGTCGCGATGATCTCTTGCTTCTCGCGTTCGTCGAGCGAGCAACATTCGCCGGTAGTGCCGAGAACGAAGATGCCGTGAACTCCCTTGCCGATCAAGTGATCGATATGCGAGCGCAGCCGATCGAAATCGACATCCTCGTTCGGTTTCATGGGTGTGACGACGGGAGGAATGATGCCGTGAATGTGCATGGTTGTGTTGTGATTGAAGGAAGGAGGATCGCGTATTCTATTCCTAGTCGTTCTTCTCGCAATCAAGTGTAGTTTTGCGCGGCAGGCGAGCGGCGCGGCGTAAGCGCGACGTGGCAACCAGTGGCAGGACGCTCGCATTTTTCTCAGCGTCGAACTTGTTGACAGAAGATCAACTCACCGGCAGTGGCAGCCACGTCGCGCTTACGCCGCGACGCTCGCCTCTGGCCTTAACCCTACAGTTAATCGCGAAAAAGACCACTTGGTGGCTACCCGATGTCTTTCAGAATACCTCCATGACATGGTCGCCGCCATGTGCCGGATTGCCGATCAGTCGCTGTCCCTTCGGATCGACGACAAAATCGAGCGATTCCAAAGGTATTTGTCCCACGATGACCGGAAAGTCATCGGAAACTTCGCCGACATCCATCGGACATTCGCGGTCTTGAATCGTGAGGCGAGCGGTCGCGTAGATGGGCATTGCCACAATGCCGCTCAGCCCTCTTGCGGTTCGCGTACGAAGCAGCCGAAGACCAAGTTTGGCGATCATGCTTTTGGGAAGATGAAGCCCCGTTGCTCCTGTATCGATCAGGGCATCTTCAACTTCCACAAATCGAACCTGATCCGGGTTCAAAAGTCCTCGGTCTCGAAGCTCGAGGTCACCCAGGTTTTCAATTCTTGCTTTGACCAGCACCTTTCCCATCGTTGTGGTTCCCATCGAATGCTCGCTTCTGAAAGCGGAAGAATTGAACTGAAGTGTACGATTATTCTTGGAACATTGAGGGTCGAATATCTCTTGATCCGTGAACGACACGAATAATCTCAATTCCAATTCGGGTTTCACGAAAGAAAATACCATAGCCGTCGATCGGAAAACTCCGCATCCCCGCAGCAAGCTCATTTCGCGCTCTGCCCATACCCGGAAACCGAGCAAGTCGCTCAAATTGACGAGTCAATTTTTCGAGCAGAGCCTCGCCAAAAGATGGATTTCGATCAGCGAAATAGTCACTGATCTTATCGAGATCGTAGGTCGCGGAAGGACTGAGGCGATAACTGCTCATGCCGACGCTCGTGTCCGTGTACGGAATCTAGTCAGCAATTCTGTCATAAACGCGGGGCCGTCAACAGATTCCCCGCGGTTAAGTTCATCTATGCCTTGTTGAATGTCAGATCGAAGCTCGTCGGAAACCCCTTCCTCAGTTGCCATCGCGTTTTCAAGGCAACAAACGGCAGATGCCATTACACGCGTCGACCGAATCGAACGCTTTCTTTTCGAGAAGCCCTTGGACGTATTCTGCGATTTCGCTGGGCAGTTGGATGGTCAATGTTTTCATCATTCGGTTCCTGTTGCATTCCGAGAGAATGAGATGATTGTATCATCCTTTCGAAGCAAGCCCTTTCGGTATCTCCCCGCTATAACTTGCCCATAAAGCATCCATCGTGTGCGCAACCCAGATCTCCGGTGCGGTCTTTTTCAAATGGCGAGCAACCTGCAACAGGCAGCCGACGTTGCCCATGAATACTGCTTGTGCGCCGGTTGCCTTGATGTGATTGACCTTTCGATCGCCAAGCTGCGTGGCCATTTCAGGCTGGGTCAAATTGTAACTTCCTGCCGCTCCGCAACAGATTTCCGATTCGGTTAACGGCACCAGTTCCAATCCGGGAATCATCTCCAGCAAGAGTCGGGGTGGTTTCGCAACTTGCTGTGCGTGTCGAAGGTGGCAGGCATCGTGATAGGTGGCGCGAATCGGTAACGGATGATGCGGTTTGATCGGCCCGAGTTCAATGAGAAACTCGCTAATATCTCTGGTTTTCTCGACGAATTTGCGTGCTGCGCCTTCCTGTGGAGTATTGTGCATCAGATGAGCATAATCTTTCAACATCGCGCCGCATCCGGCCGCGGTGTTGATGATCGCATCGACGCCGTCAACATCATCGCCGGTCATCCCGAAGGCGCTGCAATTCTGTGCGGCGCATGCTCGCGCCGGCTCTTCCATCGACGAATGGTAGTGCAAGGCCCCGCAGCAACCCTGATTGCGCGGAATCCAGACTTCGCAGCCGTTCATCTGAAGAACCTTGGCGGTCGCCATCTGGGTTTCGGGATAGATCGCATCGGCGACGCAGCCGAGAAAAAGTGCCACGCGCGCCGGCGTTTCCCTTCGGCCGGCAGTACTTCGGGAAACTTGCCATAATGTGCTTTGAGGGGCGGCAACATGGCGTGCATTTCGCGTAAGGGACGCGGCAAGAGTCGTAACAAGCCGGACTTTCGCAGCAGCCAGTCCATGCCCGTCCATTGCATCAGGCGGGCCGGTGCGAGTGCCAGTCGATTGCGGAATCGGGATGGGAAGATGTGCAGGAGCATGAAGCGTTGCAATCGACTTAATCCTTTGAGGGCCCGGCCCGGTTCTTTCTCCGCCATCTCCGCGCGAAAAGGCTCGATCAACTTGCCGTATTGCACTCCCGATGGGCAGGCCGTTTCACAGGCGCGGCAATTCAGGCAGAGATCGAGATGGTGCTTCACGTTTTCATCGAGTTCGAGCTTGCCATCGATTACGTTCCGCATCAAGTAAATGCGCCCGCGCGGACTATCTGCTTCATTGCCGTTTTCCACGTATGTCGGGCAGGCCGAAGTGCAAAGTCCGCAGTGGACGCAATCGAGGACGAGTTCGTAATCGATTCTTGCACCATGCCCGGCGGAATCGAGCATGGGAAGGGTAGTTCGAGAAGGGTCAATTGCGGTGGTCATAAGGTAAAGCTATGAGTTAGCGGAAGGTTCAACATCGGGCAAAGAGACGTCAGCAGTAATCGGAAATAGCGAGCCGACAGGCACGCGGAAATGGGGAAGAACATCGCCGGCAGTCAGTTCGTCTCGTTCCGTCAAACAACGGATGGTTGTGAACGATTCATATACATGAATGATTTTTTCGTTGGGGTAAACCACCCACACTAACCGAACCCCAACTGAAAAGTATTCGGCGATTTTCGTCATCAACTCCTGAGCAAAATCGTTTGGGCTGACGACCTCAACTGCCAGATCGGGAACCACATCCCAGGCGTTTCTGCCACGCGGAATGGGTAGATCTGCAGCCCAACGCGCATGGGTGACGAAGGCAACATCGGGCCGTCGATTGCGATTCACCGGAGGCGGCAAGTGAAAAAGCACTTCTACTACTTGACGCCCACAGCGAGTGGCCCTGTTTGCAACGCCCAGGTTAACTACGATTTCCGTCGCAATCACAGATGCGTCGATACTCATCGGTGGGTGTTCCTCATCAGGGTCGTCCGGCGGAACGAACGATTCTTCTTCCAAATCGTCGTCGCGAAGAGTTCCAGGATCTTCAAGATCAATCACAGTTGCCATTTCGCATTCTCTCTTGTACAGGTATTGCGCACGATCTTCATTGGATTAAATACCATCGACGAATCGCCCCGGATTGAACAACCTTTGCGGATCGAGTTTCTCCTTCACGGTCTGCATCATCTTTCTATCACTGGTGGTTCGACCCCATAAGGGCAATACCGATTTCCAATTGGGCGGGCAACGCGTTACGATCAGATTTCCCTGCCCCTCGACACAAACTTTACCCAGTTGTTCCAGCAATCCCTTGACGGCCGACATCGATAGTCCCTTACCAAAATGTCCATGAACGATACCGTTTCCGACATGAATCTGAAGCGCTGGTTTTGTGCCGAGCGCATTTGGCAGCATCCAGAAAATATACCACGTGGCTCGGTAGAAGGTTGGCTTTGAAGCTCACTTCAGCGCCCGTCCAGAGCGGAAAGTCCCGGATGGAGGGCAACAGCGACGTCGCCTCATCGCGCAACAGCGCGTTCAGTCCGTCCCGAAGCGCTGCTGGGAGTTCCTGTCGCAATTGCTCGCCCTGCCAGACCACAGCCTGAGCGTTGTGCTCAAAGCCAATAACGAACTGCGCTTCGGTCGATGTTGCGGGCCACCAACTGGCGCGCGTCGGCCGAGATTGAACAGTTCCATCGCCACGGGACGGGTCCGGGTTCGATGCAAAACCTCGACAACTTCGCCGACGTCCTTGAGCAACACCGGCAACACATGCCACCCCGATGCTTCGGGTAGCGGTTTTACCTTCAACGTGACTCGCGCAGTGATCCCCAGCGTTCCGAGCGAACCGGTATACAACTTCATCAGATCGTAACCTGCGACGTTCTTCACCACCCGCCCGCCGGCTTTCACTTCTTGCCCCGCATCATTGACAACGCTGATACCGATGATGTAGTCGCGCAGAGTTCCGCACCCGAACCGGCGCGGCCCGCTCACATTCGTGGCGATGGCTCCGCCCAGCGTGGCCCGATCGGGAAAGGGCACATCAATGGGTAAGTATTGTTTTTCCTTCAACAGAACGGCTTGCAACTGATCGATCGTGATGCCCGCCTGTACGGTGATCGTCATGTCGCGAGCGGGGTAATCGATCACTTGATTCAGTTGTCGCAGATCAATACCGATGCCTGGTCGATCGGGGATTTGACCGAGGTCGAGCATCGTACGCCCACCCAGGGGAAATACCGCATGCCCCTGGGCAGCGGCAGTGCGAATCAATTCGCCGATATGTCCCGCCGATTCAGCAATGACTATGGGCAACTGCGTCTTGCCGTCAAAACTGACTGTTGCATCCAAGTGATATGCTCGCAGGGTGGCCGAACCGCCACCATAAAACAGGACAACTACTAACCACAGAGTCACAGAGGACACAGAGAAATCACGACGCCTAAAATGGACAAGTGATAACCTTGATCGAAAATAAGCACCCAACTCGCTTCGAGATCCGATTCTAATTCCCGCAATTTCTCTGTGTCCTCTGTGACTCTGTGGTTCGTTTTTGTCTTCCGTTGAACTTCGACCATTACTTTGCACGATGCAAAGTTTTGGACAGTGGTAGTGTAGAAACAGGAATAGAAATGGGTATCACACAGCGGCCCGCCGGCCTGGCTTGGTTTGCGGGATTGAATTCGTCTCACGCAGGCTCCGGCAGTCGGCAACATCTTGTTCGGGCTGCACCGGTTATTCGGGTTGAACGCGGTGCGCAGGCGAATCATCATCTGAAGGTCATCCGGCGTGAATAGTTTCGGCATAAAGTCGAGTTTTTCAACGCCGATACCGTGTTCGCCCGTCACGCTGCCGCCCAGATTGATGCACTCATTCAGGATCTCGTGACTTGCCTCAAGAACCCGTTTCACCTGGTCCGCATCGCGCTCATCGAAAAGCAGAATCGGATGGAGGTTGCCGTCGCCCGCGTGGAAAACATTGGCGATCCTGATCTGATATTTTTGACCGATGGCCGTGATGAACCGGAGCATGTGGGGTAATTGCGTCCGCGGTACAACGCCGTCTTGCGTGCAATAACTTGGGGCGAGCCGGCCTACCGCACCGAATGCCTGCTTGCGACATTTCCATAACAGGAGCCGTTCGGCTTCGGTATTGGCCCGGCGCACTTCACGAGCGTGGTTGCGTTTGGCAATCGCTTCTATTTTATGGGCCTCGTCGTCGAGTCCTGCGTTCAAGCCGTCCACTTCCATGATCAGAACGGCACCGGCATCCAGAGGGAAACCGAATTTGAAAGCCTGCTCCACAGCGCCGAGGATCAGTTGATCGAGCAATTCGAGCGCACCCGGGATGATCCCTGCACCAATAATCTCACTGATCGTATTGGTGGCATCATCGACCGTTTCAAATACGCCGAGCAAAGTTCGATAGGCTTCGGGGTTGGGGGTGATCCGCACCCAGGCCTTGCTGACGATTCCGAAAGTCCCTTCCGAGCCGACGATCACACCGGTCAAGTCGTAGCCCGGCATATCTTCGACGGGTCCGCCCGTCGTCAAAATCTCGCCGCTGGGGAGAACCATTTCAACGCCCAGAACATGATTGACGGTCACCCCGTATTTCAGCGTATGGGGTCCGCCCGAATTGGTCGCGACATTGCCGCCGATGGTACACGCGCCCTGGCTGGAAGGGTCGGGCGCAAGTGAAAATGTTGTTCCTTGCAGCGGTCCGTAAGCCATTTATTGACGACGCCCGGCTCCACGACGGCATAGCGATCCCGATAGTTGACTTCGAGAATCCGTTTCATGCGTGCGAGCGCGATCATCACGCCGCCGCCCACCGGCACGCAGCCGCCGGCCAGACTGGTTCCGGCCCCTCGCGCCAAAAAGGGCAGACCCAGGTCGTTGCAAGCCTTCACGATTTGGACAATCTGCTCGGTCGTCGTTGGGAAGACCACGACTTCCGGCTGATTTTTCTCGATGGTGAAGCCATCGCATTCGTACACCAGGAGGTCGCTCTTGGCGGTGAGGATCCCTTGCGCACCAACAATGGCCCGCATTCGACTAACCAGCGATGATGCAGGTGCAGTGACCATGGATGGAGAACTCATTTCGCAAAACGCTCGGCCAAATCTTTGTCTTCAAAATGGATGTTACACCTCTCACCTGTGTCGGAAACCATTTTCTGCACAAATAGGGGTATCAATCTGTCAAACTGGTCCTGATTTGCGCCGGGAATCGAGTAGACATGAAAATCGGGAACTTTCTCGTCCCTGGCTATGTCTCGCATCTTCTGGGACTGTGAATTCTGAATCACAAGATTGCGCGGGTTGAATATGAAAGTTGGTTTTTTTATGAACCTTGTAAACCGTATCGGGGAGCGGAATCGAGCTTCTTCGCGGTTCGTCACATCAAAGGGGCATTCCTGCTGAGAGATTTTTTGGGGAGTATACTCTACCCAATCGGGGACGGGGGCGAGCGCGAAGAAAGCCCGCACGTCTGTATCTCCGGTAGTCGCTGCCAGCAAGGCAAGAGTGCCACCGTTCCTTTTTTGCCCCACGACGTAAATCCTCTTCTGATCTACCGAAGACTTCTTCTTCACATAATCAATCGCGGCCAGGAGGTCTTCGACTTCCCCGTAACAGAATTCGAGCTCACCAGGGTTCGTGCCTTCGCCGCGGAATGTCGGACACATCACGACAAACCCTGCTTCCCGAAAAGGCTCCAGTTCTTTCCAAAGTTCAGCACCGACCCCCGTTCCACTATGAACCCAAATGATTGCAGGTGATTTTTTCCGATCAACCTTGAGGTTGGGTTCGAAAATAGCAGCAGTGAGTTTTTTGGGACCATACCGAACAACCGTGAGATCCGGATCCGGAAAGGCTAGCGAATTTTCATTCACGTTATGGAAGTGTCGGATCGGATGAGTCTCAAACCCTTTCCGTGCCTCCAACAAATTCATTTTCTCTTGCGGCAGGGGTTGATTGGCTGCGTTGAATGGCCCAGGCCACGCCTGTTTCATTGGCGGCAGCGGTTGATGATCGTCATTGTGACCTTGTTGACCGGGTTGATGCTCCGTTCTCTTCGTCGACAGTTTGTCCAGGAAGGGTTTGGCACCCCAGATCAGCATGGTTACCCCGGCACCGATCATTCCCAGAATAATGATCGTCGCACACCCAACACCCAGGATTGGAAACAATTTTCGCATAGCGTCTTTCGGCGTTAGAGTTCCGCTTCAGTCAGTTCGTCGCGGAAGCGCTGTTCTCGCCACGGATCCCCCAGCATATGATACCCACCGTTGGACCAACTTTCCCAATAACCCGGATGATCCTGTTCCATCAGTTCAATTCCACGCACCCATTTGGCACTCTTCCAGGCATAAAGTTTTGGTATGACGAGCCGGACCGGAAAACCATGATCAGGCTCCAAATCCTGCCCGTTGTGCTTCAGCGCCAGCAGACAATCCTCATCGAAGAAGAGATCGATGGGGATATTCGTGGTGAAGCCGAATTCACAGTGCACCATCACAAACTTAGCACTGGACGCCGGCCGCACATGCTTGAGGAGTTCTCGCGTCGAAACCCCTTCCCACAGATTATCGAGTTTGCTCCAACGTGTCACGCAATGCATGTCTGCAAACACTTTCACACGCGGCAACGCATTGAATTCCGCCCAGCCAAAACGCTTCAATTCATCGACCAGCGGCTTCGGAAAAATACTGAAATCCCACGATTTGGGGTCAAACGGCGGCACCGGCCCCACATGCAGTACAGGCCACTTACGCGTCAAGATCTGTCGAGGCGGAAGCCGATCACTTCGTCGAGTATCCGAGCTGATGATCGGCTGATCGTCGTTCATGACATTCTTTCCCCAGCTTGTAACACGGCGATCACCTCTAAATCAATTGGAGTTACGATCATTGTGCCCAACGCGAAAATTGTGTAGCAATTTGTAGCGTCCGCCCCCGATACTCGGGCCATCATCACCAAATAACTTCGTCAGTGTATCAAATCGATAATCGTTTGATCCACTGCCAAGTTCTTTGGAAGCACGACCATCGGTAATTCGTTTGTTCGCATATACGATCACGGATGTACAAGCCGATTTTTGTAGCAATTTGTAGCGTCTGCGCCCGTTTCGGGCCCTCATCAGCAAAAACCTCGGCAATCCATCAAATCGATAAGCGTTTGATTGGCTCTTAGTTCTTGGAAGCGTCTGCGCCCGTTTCGGGCCCTCATCAGCAAAAACCTCGGCAATCCATCAAATCGATAATCGTTTGATTGGCTCTTAGTTCTTGGAAGCAGCCGAGCGGGCCCCCTGGTAATAGCGGATGCGGTCAAGGCTCGGAAAGGTCCAATACACATTGACTACTCCAGGAGTAAGTTAAATTTGGCACACTTTGGCACGCTTTTGGCCCGCTTTCCTTAAGGGCATGGCAAATCCCTTCCGAAAGTTTCCCTAATTAGTGATGTTTGGCGTTGCATAAGGTTCCAAATCATTTTCGTGTAGTAATTTGTAACACCCGATTCATTATTACAGATGCACGATCGATAGCAAACAAGATAAACCTTGAAACAATTTGTAGCAGCCCGCCGGATCCCTCAAAAAGAAGTTCTTTGCAAGCATGGCGATCACCGCATCGCTTGCTGGGTTATACAATCGTTGATCTAAAACCCAAGCTATGTAGCAATTTGTAGCACGGCTCTCGGGATTTCGTTCGTTTGCATTTACGATCATTGATGTACAAACCGATTTTTGCAACAATCTGTAGCAACCCAGCCCGAAGGACAAGTCCCATTCAATAAGTAAATTTGTCAGTGTATCAAATCGATAAGCGTCGATCCACTGCCAAGTTCTTTGGAAGACGTATCGATGGGCATGGCGTCCTCTTTATAGCAATGTTAGCATGTGGGTGTTTTTGTAACCTACGGTAAATCGTTATGACACTCAATCAAAAAGACGATGTTGGACGCCGCTAGGTTCAGAGCGTATCGCGCCATGTGTTCTGGCGTCGGAATCGGTGTTGCCCCTGCCCCATGTGCTGCGCTTTTGTTGCGCACGTTAGCGAGGCCGGTTTCCAAGACTTTCCTCAACCCGGCAAAGTGGTCGGTGAGCCAAGTTGGTATCAGCCCTTTGGCCAAAACAACTGCCACCAAGTCACTCGTTGTGGCTTTACCCTTTTCGTACCTCCAGGAGCGGGCGTCACAGATTGCTTTCAAGGTGCTTTCAAACGATTTGCCTGCCCAAACGATTGCATCCTCCATCTCACCTCTGCGGTATCTTTGATGAGCATCCAAGAACTCTTGCAATGGTCCTGAAAACCCCGCTCCTGCATCTTGCATCAGGGCGAGTGCGGGTTTCACAGCTTGAGCGTGAATAAACTGAGAATCCTTACGAATGAGTTCACCACCAGCAAATTCGTACCCGATGCCGTGTTCCATAAATCGATGATTCAATTCAGCTATTGCCTCATTCGGCGTCGTGATTATTCCGCCGTGATATGATAGCTGTGCTGAGTCATATCGAGACACTTTTCTCTTAATCGATTGGAAAGTAAGTTCAATTAGGTCAAGTGCGTCTTCCCTTGATGCTTTTAGGAAATAGTTACAGCACTGGTCGGCGGGTCGTTGCTGGTGGTGTGTTAGACAAAACTTCCCTTTTTCGCAGATGTACGCCTTGTAAATCTCACCCCACCACTGCGATGATAGGTGATAGGATGGACTGCCATTCCCCAAACTATCCATCCAGATGTGTACAACCTGAACGCGGAATGTTTCGGGTAGCGAATCATACTGAAGAACGTCAGTGATACCCTGTTTTGCTTGCAGTTCTTCTCGTTTCGAGAATAGGTTCAAGACACCCATGTTGTCCTCCGTAGACACAATAACCACGACTTGTGCGTTTATTTGAGGGGTGGTTTACCCACATCAGCCAACTTTTGGTTTATCGCCGTCCGCTTTTGTTTGGCTTTCTCTGGCTGGACAAAGTAGAAATCGAACAAGGATTCCAGAGTATCCAAGAGCCACTCCGCTTCGTTTGGCTCCACATCGATGATAGTTCCCGTGCTCGTACTTTTGCTGGGGTGGGCGGCAAAATTCCCCATTGCTCGAACAGTATCAATCATATCCTTGAGATACTGAGGTAGAAATGGCATCACTTCATCTATCTGGTCTGCCAGGTCTTTCTTTCTTGTGTTGCCGCCAACTTTCAGGACATGCTGAAGACAACGACGGCTCAATGCGGCGCTCGCATTCGGGCTATCCTTGAGAACCAAGCAGGCTTCTCGATAATCTTTGGCTAGGTCGGACGGAACTTCTGATGGAATGGGTGCGCGGGCGATTCCTCTCGGATGAACAATGGTTTCGATAGCTGTGTTATGGGGGGAACCGAATGCCCTTTTTTGTGAGAGTTTCACTATCAAATGGTCGCATCCGGCGCACCTGCATACCCGGATGCCCCAAAAACCATCTGGGTCCGTGGCATCCTCTTTATTCCCATGCTGGAACAAATTTACATTTGACCACTTGTCGTGAAACTCAACCAGACAATGCGGGCATTTCATGAAAAACTCCTTACTGGGAAAGAGTGATTACTCAAAAGAGGGCTCACAGGGCGAAAGGTTCAAGTAGTTCTTCGTTGACCTCGTGGAATTCTTTCAATCGCGTCAACTCTTGCTGCGAACGATGAACCCACAATCATCCATCCAATTAAACAGTTGCGGCGGGATGGTCTTCTTCGCGTCTTGTGGGTCAAATTCCCGGTACAGTTTGCCAATCAGGTCGGTTTGAAGTTCGCGTTGCGTAGAGTCTTTCAAGAAACATACCTTCTTGCCCAGCGCCAGCATGTATCCGACTTCAAGCGACACATTTGGGTTGATGACATCGGCATCGAGCCGTTCAAAGACCGCAATCCCGAAACGAGTTCCATAAATGTAGGTCAGGATATTGAACCACAGGTCATCGTGATACTGCCTGTAGTCGGCACGAAGAGCGACCAAAGAGTGTGCCTCCAGTGCCGTTCTGATGCCTGACTCGATTTGCTCGTGTGCTTTTGAATTCCCAAACTTCATCATAATGAACGCGAGTTTATTGCTGTCTGGGAAGTCTTCTTGGAATCTTCGAAGGCTATCAGTGATTTCCACTGGCGGTCGAGACATTATCGCACGTAGGGGGGGAGGAGAAAAACTCGAATCAACGGCGTCAAAGCCGGCCGGAAGGATAAAACAAATTCGATAACTTTCGCTAGTAGAACTGGAATCTCGACCGTGCGCAATATGTCGTCAAATGTGGCGTCGAATAGATTAGCCTCTCGCGCAAGGATGTCTAAGGCGATTCTCGTCACGCAAGGAATCCGGACCGTTTTTCGTTCATAAAGTTTTGGGACAGAACCCAACATCGTTCCCATCTCCCAAAGAACCCGAAATTCTTCTGGGATTTCTTTGTCTCTCACCAGCTTCACCAAATTCTGGAGCGCTTGTTTGTGCGAGTCGGTTAGTTGGTCCATCTGGCGAACCCGCAAAAACTGGTGTTGTGTTCAATCGCCTTTTTTTTCTACCATCAATATACGCTTCACGCGATACGAAAAACAGGACACCTCTGGGCTATCTGGGCTATAATGTCCACATCCTTAGACCTTTCCGACCGCATTATCTGCTTTCTTTCGGGCTATCAAGAATGGTCCAGCAAAGTAACGATTACGAGGTGTCACCAGAAGACTTCATCCAAATCTGGAATTCGTCGGCGACTGCTGAAGGCGCGGCCAAATGATTGGCGATGCCGAAAGCAAGTGCCGCGGCTCGTGCCGCTGGGTACAAGAAGCGATGATTACCTACTTGTACAGAATGAATCGGCATTCCCTGCACGACGATAGCCCGCTACTCATTCCCGTATTCTCAATTATAGTGTAACCGATTTCACTATCAAGCTTGGAGCAACGCCAAAATGACCTACGGGGAGTTTTCTCGCAACAATTCATCCACCCGCTTCTCAATCCGTTTATAATCCACTTCGGCATCCGACCATCGACTCACGAGTCGGCCCTGCTGGTCGAAGAGAAAGACACAGGGCGGGCCATCGATTTTCAGTTTCTTCTGCCAGAATTCTATCTTCTCGTTCAGCAGGAGATTCCTTGTTGTTGCCTTCTGTAGTTTCAAAAAGTTTTCGACACGTATTTTTGTTTCTTTGTCGTCCGGATCATCGAGACTCACCAAGATGGCTACCAGACCCGCTTTGCCGAGTTTCTGATGTAGTTTCACGAAGTTGGGAAATTCGCGTTTGCAGGGCAGACAAAAATCGCCCCAGAAGTCGATGAGAACTACCTTTCCTTTGTTTTGGTTGATGATCTCCGTCAATTGGGTGTAACGAATCCTTTCCAGTTCACCGACGGCCGGCTCCGCCCCAAGACTTCTCCCCAAAAAAAGCAGCGCTGACAACATTGCACATTGGTATGCGTTCATCGAATGATCCTTCCTTGGATTCTCTGCACTTAATCTACTCTGATGGTACAGACCGGTTGCTATTTTCGCAAAGGTTGACTTTCTCCGGTAGTCGAATCCGATAGAGCGTTCCCTTTACCCGATTCCCGCCAGGCTCACCCGCTCGGATGAACTCCGATGTATAGGGTAGTTTTTCCTCTTGCAGCCGGCGACGCAGATGAGGTGCCGGCGTGCGATCGGGATCGGTCAGCAAACAGAGCCCTCCCGGTTCGAGAAGTTGCGGGATGAGAGCCAGCAACGGATCGATGTTTCGCATTTCGTAGGTCAAATCTGCGGCCAAAAGCAACGAAACCCGAAGATTCTGCGGCGGACATCTCCAGTCGAGCGGCAAGGTTTGAAAATCGGAAAAACCGTTGAGACGGGCATTCCGCGCAGCAAATTTCAGCGCGGTCAGATCGTAATCGCTGAAGATGACATAGAAGCCTCTCTTGAGAGCGGCGATACCGGCAAGCCCCAGACCGCAACCCAGTTCCAGAACGACCGGCTTGGGGCAATGCATCTCGGGGAATCGTTCGCGCAACACCACCTTCGCCATCATTCGCGAAGCCGGCCAGATGTCGGCCCAGTAGGGCATGTAATCATCGACTTCGTTCGCGCCTGCACGATCGGGTCATCCAGCAGCCGATCCGACTGCGCTGGACGTTCCAAAAGGATCATCTGCCGGTTGATGAATACGGTTTCCCGTTGAATATCGGGAACGAGAGTAAGAGGGCTTTCCATGAATGCGGGTTGCGAACGTGTCTGAGCCGGTATCATGTTCGGTCAAATCAGTTGGATCGAGGCCTGGAATTCGGAGGCAGTCAAGGTGCGGTTCGCCGGGAGCAAGCAAAACGCTGCGGGCGAAGCACTGCTATCGAGGATGATATGTTGCTCGCCGTTGATGGCAAATCCCGTTTCCGGATGAAGGTGACCGGTAATGAGCCAGTCCGCATCGACCTTGCCCAGAAAACCCGCAACGGTACTGAGCCTGGGATCACGGCCCCATAACAGGGAGAAGATCGGTCCTTTCACACTCAGATCCTCTGGAGCAATCACATCGGTTTCCAGGAGATTGCGACTCGAAGCTCGTGACCGATCCCGTCGTTGGCAGACTATGGCTAAGAAAAATCCGGTTCGAGGTTCGCAAGGCGAGCGGCAACGCTCCGAATAGGCGCAGATATGCATCATAAATCTCTTTGCCCTTCCGCCGTAAGCTTCTTGAACGCCCTGCTGAAAGATTTGGTTGTAGTTTTCCTCACCCTTCATGATCGCTCGGCCGCTCCATTGAGCCAGTTCGTGATTGCCGCTGAGCAGATGGACTTGTTGCGGAAACTGGCATTTCATGGCACAGAACAAATCGAGCATCTGATGCGATTTGTCCCCGCCACCCGGATAACGATATTTTCCGTGAATGACCTCCTGAAGAATCAGATGTCGCCTGGGATGTGCCGGCAGGTTTGCCTTCTGAGTAAGAATCTGGAAGTTCCCGACGTGACCGTGAATGTCGCCCGCCACGAGAATATCTTCCGCTTCGAGTAATTGCGCAAACCGGCCCTTGCGACCTTGCGTCAGGCGGATCGCGTCGACGGCGCGGTAGATGGTTCGCAAGAGTCGATCGGGATCCGGCATGATGGTTTTTTAGATGCGGTAACCTGAGATACCGGAAACGAGTCGGGCAACCCCCTTGCCGTCCCGGTGGTAAATAACGAAAATTTATCTTAGCGTTGTCAGGAACCTCTTGTCGAGACCCACCTTTCCCGGATGTCGGCTAAAACCGGCTTCACCCACACGAACGGATCTCCCCACCTCGACAACTCTTCATTAGTCTCCAAAGCATCTGGCCCGCTCGACGAGGCTTCGACATATGGAATTGGTCCGGAATCTACGAGTCGATAGTGTCTCCCGATTGGAGCCGACCCCGCCTCGTCAGGTAGAATCGACGCAGACGGTCGCGGAAGCAGTCGAGTTAATGCGCCGGGAAAAAGTTGGCTGTTTGCTCGTATGCAAGGCTGGGAAACTGGTGGGTCTGTTCACGGAACGGGATATGATCTGCCGGGTTCTGGGCGTCCGAAAAGCCTTGACTACCTCGATCGGTGAGGTTATGACCTCAACCCTTATTACCATCAAGCCCAAGAAGACCGATTCGGACCGCCATCCGGAAAATGCAACAGGGCGAGCATCGCCATTTGCCTGTGGTCGATGAGGAGGATCATCCTCTCGGGATCGTATCCGTGAAGCGGATAATCCATTATCTGGTGGAGCATTATCCATCGGCGATCTATAACCTGCCGCCCGATCATGCCGTAGCCTCCCATGAACGGGAAGGAGCCTGATTATCCGTGGAGAGTGGAGGGTGAAGCGTGGAGGGAAAAGACAAATACCGCATGGTATTCACGCGCCACACTCCACCCGCCGCACTCCACCCGTTTTGAGCCTGATTATCCGTGGAGAGTGGAGGGTGAAGCGTGGAGGGAAAAGACAAATACCGCATGGTATTCACGCGCCACACTCCACCCGCCACACTCCACCCGTTTTGAGTCCGGTGCTGTCTTTTTTCGAGGTTCGTTATGTCTTCGAGTTCGACCGTCGGTGTTGAAACCTCTCCCGCTTCGGGGCCGCATGCGAATGGGGCCATGAAGAACGGGAATGTCATCGAAATCGATTCGGTGACCATTCGATTTGCCGGTGATTCCGGCGATGGCATGCAATTGGCCGGCACTCAGTTTACCAATGCCTCCGCGATTCTCGGCAACGATATCTGCAACCTTGCCCGATTTTCCCGCCGAAATCCGGGCACCTGCCGGAACCCTGGCCGGCGTCTCCGGTCTTCAAGTTCACTTCGCCAGCAACGATATCCACACGCCCGGCGATAAGTTGAATTGCCTGGTGGCCATGAACCCCGCCGCGCTGAAGACAAGCTTGCAAGGATCTCGACAGCGGCGGCATCCTGATCGTCAACTCCGACGCCTTCGATACGAGCGACCTGACCAAAGCCGGCTACGAGGCCAATCCGCTGGAAGACGGATTCGCTCAAGGGCTATCGAATGATTCGCGTGCCGATGACCAAACTGAACCGCGAGGCCGTTGCCGAATTGCAAGCTTTCAGCACGGCGAGGCCGATCGCTGCCGGAACTTCTTTGCACTCGGTCTGGTGTGCTGGCTGTACGAACGGCCGCTGGATCCCACGCTCAAGTGGATCAAGGAAAAATTCGCCAAGAACGCCGCGGTCATGGAAGCCAATACGCGGCCGCTGCAAGGCCGGCTACAATTACGGCGAAACCGTGGAAGTAATGCCGGTTCACTACCGCGTTCCGAAGGCCAAGCTTCCACCCGGAACCTATCGCAAGATCACCGGCAATGAAGCCTTGGCGATGGGGCTGGTGGCCGCCGACTCAACTCGCAGCGAAGCGACTCGTCTATTGCAGCTACCCGATCACTCCGGCCAGCGACATCCTGAACGAGCTGGCCGACATGAAAAAATTCGGCGTCAAGACCTTCAGGCCGAGGACGAAATCGCGGCCGATCGGCATGGCCATCGGCGCCGCCTTCGGCGGCGCCATCGGCGTCGACCGGCACCAGCGGTCCCGGCGTCTGCCTCAAGCCGAGGCGATCGGCCTGGCCGTGATGACCGAGTTGCCGCTGATCGTCATCAACGTGCAGCGCGGCGGCCCGAGCACCGGCCTGCCGACCAAGACCGAACAGGCCGACCTGTTGCAAGCGATGTTCGGCCGCAACGGCGAATGCCCGCTCGCCGATTATCGCGCCGCAGCGCCCGGCCGATTGCTTCGACATGGCGTTCGAAGCCGTCCGCATCGCCATCCGATTCATGACGCCGGTCATTCTCCTGACCGACGGCTATATCGCCAACGGCGCCGAGCCGTGGCAGATTCCGCGACCTGGAGATCTTGCCGCACGATCAAGATCACGCATCCGACCGAGCCCAACGGCAATCGGCCAACGGAACGGCACGGCTGCATTCCTGCCCTACGAACGCGACGAACGCTTGGTCCGCCCGTGGGCGATTCCGGGCACGCCGGGGCTCGAACACCGCATCGGCGGCATCGAGAAAGCAAGACGTCACCGGCAACGTCAATTACGATCCGCCAATCACGAACACATGATCAAGACCCGAGCGAAAAAAATCGCCAACATCGCCCACGAATTCCCGATCTTGTGTCGGAGGGCCAGCCGGAAGGGCGAGCTGCTGGTCATCGGCTGGGGCGGCACTTACGGTGCCATCGCGACCGCTGTGCAGCGCGCACACCGCAAGGGCCTCAAGGTCGCGCAAGCCCATCTGCGCTATCTCAATCCGATGCCGCAAGAACACCGGCGAGGTGTTGAAGCGCTTCAAGAAGGTTCTGGTTCCGGAGCTGAACGCCGGTCAACTGCTGTTGCTGTTGCGCGGCGAAGTATCTGGTCGATGCCATCGGCCTGAACAAGATCCAGGGCCGGCCGTTCCTGGTCAGCGAAATCGAAGAGAAAATCGAGCAGCTTCTCAACCATGATCCGTACCCAAGAAGTGTTGCAGGATGATTCCTGAACATGACGTGTTCGCTCCGTGAATTCGATCCTAACTTTAACACCCTACTCATAACTATGTCTGTCAACTACTCTTCCGACTCTGACCGCCAAAGATTTCGCCAGCGACCAGGAGATTCGCTGGTGTCCGGGCTGCGGCGACTATTCCATCCTCGCTCAGATGAAGAAAACGCTCAGCAGCCTGGGCATTCCCCGCGAGAAAATGGTGTTCGTTTCCGGAATCGGCTGCTCCAGCCGATTTCCCTATTACATGAACACCTATGGATTCCACACGATTCACGGCCGGGCACCCGACGTTCGCAACCGGCTGAAGGCTCGCCCGTCCCGATCTGCAAGTCTGGGTCGTCACCGGCGACGGCGACGGCCTGTCCATCGGCGGCAATCACCTGATGCACGCCATTCGCCGCAACATCGACCTGAAAATCCTGATGTTCAACAACGAAATCTACGGACTGACCAAGGGCCAGTATTCGCCGACGTCCCGGCTCGGGCACCAAAACCAAATCGAGCCCGCAAGGTTCGATTGATACTCCGCTCAGGCCGCTCGTCTTTGCGATCTCATCGCGCCGAGGCAACTTTCGTGGCCCGGACCGTGGACATGGACGTTCATCACCTGACGGCGATTCTGCAAAGAGCTGCGGCTCACAAGGGATCTGCCTTCGTCGAGATCTATCAGAACTGCAAGATCTTCAACGATGGTGTTTTTGAATACGCTTCCGACAAGAGCGTGAAGATCGGACTACGGTGCTTTATCTGGAACACGGCAAGCCGATGATTTTCGGCAAGGACAAGAACAAGGGGATTCGTTTCAACGGCACGCAACTCGAAGTCGTGGAGATCGGCAAGGACTGCGGGCTTGACGATGTGCTGGTCCACGACGAAAAAATCGATAACCATACGATGGCCTACCTGTTGAGTCAGATGGTTCACGATCCGAAGGATGAGAAACCGTTCCCCGAATGCGTTGGCGTTCTTCGGAATGTCCAGCATGCAACCTACGAAGAGACCCTCGAAGCCCAGATCCAAAGCGTTCAGGCAAAAGGCAAAGGCGACCTCGAAAAGCTCTTCCGTAACGATGATTTGTGGGTAGTGGAATGAGTTTTCGCAATCACTCTCTAAGGTACCGGTTGCAGAATTGGCGTCAGCGATTGTAGGGCGGGTCGAGGCTTTGCGAGGCCCGCCGAGCGTAGTCCGGACACTCCGTGGCCGGTTGAGGATTTCAATTCGGCCTCGGGGTGTCCGAACTACGTTTTCAGCGATTCCGGCATCGGAACCGCTTTGCGAGGCCCGCCAGCGAGGTGCCGCTTCATGGCGGGCCTCGCAAAGCCTCGACCCGCCCTACACTGTCAGTGCCTAGAGAGTAGAAAAGGCATTTAGGAACTTTGGATTTCCCATGATCTGTCCATCCTGCGGTCACGTGAATATTCCGGGGAGTGATGAATGCGGTCGGTGCAAACTCGACCTTGCACCGCTGGACCGTCCCGTTGCGAAGATCGGATCGAAGCCAGTCTGATGACCGACACGATTCGCTCGCTCAAACCGAAAAAGCCCGTCACGATTTCCGAATCTGCAACTTTGGGTTATGCATTGCAGGTTCTGATTGATCAGGAAATCGGCGCGGTTCTCGTGACCAACCAGATCGGGCTGTTGGTGGGTATTTTGACCGAGCGAGATTATCTCAACAAGGTCGTGGGAATTCATGAAGATTTTTGCCGGCTCGCTCTTGCGGGCATCATGACGCCCAACCCCGAAACGGTTGAAATGACCGATTCGCTCGCCTACGCCTTACAGAAGATGGATGGGGGAAGTTATCGCCATCTGCCGGTGGTCGAGGAAGGCCGGCCTGTTGGAATTGTCTTGGTGCGCGATGTGATTCGCTATGTCACCAGGATCGCACGGGACCAGTAATCAGAATCTAACCACAGACTCACAGCGCGGCGTAGCCGCAACCAAAGGATGCAAAGGTTCGCCGAAGGCGAGCGTCGGGGCGTTAGCCCGACGTGGACTGCATCTGCCGAACCGCGCATCTTCGCACCGCACATTCGCCGCTTGAATTAAATCCAAGCAACAGTGGGTGGAGCCCACGTCGGGCTAACGCCCCGACGCTCGCCTTCGGCGAGAAATCGCCCTAAATCTCTGTACGGCGCAAAGATTTTCGACACCAGCAGTACAGAGAACACCGAGACGATATGAAATCAATCCGAGCCTGAAGCATCGGCGAAGAAGTTCCAGGTATGGTTTTCTCTGTGACTTTGTGGTTAATGATTCTGAACAATTACGCCGCGGCCAATTGCAGACGATCCGATTGACGCACTGCGGCCTGCAGGAAGCATTCAAATAGCTGCATATCCAAAGCGGATGCGGTATCGGCTTCCGGATGCCACTGTACTGCCATGCAGAACCAGTTTGGATCGATCGATTCGATCGATTCGATCACGCCGTCGGGCGACCGGCGCCGACCCGCATTTTCGGAGCCACCGTGTTGATGCCTTGATGGTGCCGGCTATTGACGCGCAATTCGCAATCGCCGTAGATTTCTTCGATCTTCGATATCGGGTTCGAGCGTGACCATGTGCCGATGCGGTCCGCCGGATGGATCGAAGTGCGGCAGCGCCTTCGGCTGGTCGAGCGGCAAATGCAAGAACAGGGAGCCGCCCATCAACGACGTTGAGTTGCTGCATTCCCAGACCAATCGCCAGCACCGACATTTGCCGCTCGATCACTTTTTGGACGAGTATGCGATCGCTGATTTCCCGGCGTTCGGCCATCGGCTGCACGGCCGGCGACGGTCGGCAGGCCTTGCCGGCGCGGGTCGATGTCGAGACCGCCGGTCAGCACATGCCGTCGATACGATCGAGAAGTGCGTCGATTTCCGCTTCCTTGCCGAGCGGGGGGCAGGAAATCGGTAATCCGCCGGCCTGCATGACCGCATCGAAGTAGCCCGCGTTGAGCCGGGCATGAGCGGAAGAGGTTTTGGTGGCGTTGTAAAAGTCGGTGTTGATGCCGATAAGCGGACGGGTGTTGTTCGCAGACATTCTTGATCATCCTCCCTGATGACCGATGCCGAGACGGTCGGCAAAGCATAAGCAATCCCGACAATCCTTGTCGGGTTTACCGGAGAGTTAGAACTTCCGGGAAGGAGAAGATACTGCAATGTGGCGGAGAATTGCAACCCCAAGATTTTTTCATTCTTTTCGAGTAAACTACACTTGAAAGGGAGGGATCGAAAATGCCGTTGATGGACCATTTTCAGCCGCCGCTTCGCCAGGAAGTACCGTGGACCGGGTTTCATGCCGATTGGGCGTCGGCGATTGCCCACGACTTGAACAGGCGCTGGTTGCCGCCTCATTACCGCGCGGTGCCGAGCGTGACACTCGACGGCGGCGCGGTCGAGATCGATGTTGCGACTCTGCGAGATGCGGGCTGGAAAAGAGCAGGCTCCTACCGATGCCAAAGCGTGTTTGAATCGTCCGAGCCTGTGGGAACTGCGGTTCTCGATTTCGCAAAACTCGAATCGTTCGAGGTCTTGGTCCTCTACGACAACGGGGAAGTAAACCTGATGGCGGCGATCGAGTAGTCGATCCAGCGAACAAAGATCGACCGCAAAAACGACAGGCTTTCGCGATGAGTGCGCGAACTATCTCAACCAAAGAATATCGCTATTGATCGTCGATACGGTTACCGAGCGCCGGACCAATATGCATGCGAATATCTTGAATTTGCTCGAAGTCGCCCCTGAAAATCGCTGGCAATCAGCGACGGACCTTTACGCGGTCGCTTACCGCTCTCGCCAGGAAAACAGCCACACGCGGATCGATTGGTGGCCCCAGACACTTCAAATCGGATCAGTGCTACCCCAAATGCAGTTGTGGATTGGATTGGATATTTGTGTTTCTGTCGATCTGGAATCGACGTACTTGACGACCTGCCATGGGTGGCGAATCCCAATGCCGAAGAATTAGATTCATCCACCTTTTTTGAGCACATACCCCAAAGGATCGACTTCCTCTCGCAAAATACGTAATTCTTCCTCTGTCGGCGCAGTTGTCGCCTGCAAATCCGCCGCGACTTCGAAGGCGAATGAGGTTGCCTTCTTGACTTCTTCCAGTGTTTTGCCGGGATGCAGGCTCAGCACCATCATCCTTTTGGTTTCGCGGTGGAATCCCAGAACCGCCAATTCCGTGATCACTCGATGCGGGCCGGTGTCCTTCGGCAACCCCGCGGCTTCGCGCAGCGCCGGGGCCGGTCAGATAGCCGGGACTGGTCAAGAAATCGAGAGACTCGACGAATTTCTTCGGGTCGTGACGCATGATAATCAGTGTGCGCCAACAGAACAATGCCAGATCGTCGGCACCGCCGCTGCCCGGTAGTCGAACCTTCGGTTTTCGGTAATCGGTGCCGATCATCGTCGAGTTGAGGTTGCCGAAGGGGTCGATCTGCGCCGCTGAGGAAGGTGTAGTCCATCAGCCCGCGCTGACAAAACTGCATCACCTCGGCCATGCTCGTCGCCATCAGGCGCGGTGGATGGTCCGGAATCGCCCACGCTGATCGGCATCGTGGGCAATTGCGGAGCAACGCCGCCGGCTTCAAAGAAAATCACAAGGTTCGGGGCATCGGCCTGTTGGGCAAGCATCGCCGCGGCGCAGGGAACTCCCGTTCCGACCGCAACCGAGCAGCGATCTTCAAGTTCGGCGCCGCACAGGCAATCATTAATTCAACCGGAGAGTAGTTCATTTCTTCAGTTCCAAAATATAGCGGTCCAGCTGGTTAGTGGTCAGTGGTCAGCAGATAGTAAGAACCAAATACTGTCATTCGGCGTTTACAAATCGACTACTAGGAACCACTACTTCTGACCACTGTCCACTGACCACTATCCATTATTCGTGCCGCAAGGCATCCACCGGCTCTCGACCCTTGCCGCTCGGCGCGGGGCAGCAGTGCCGCCAGCGTGGTGACGATCATTGCGAAGACCGGCACGATAACGACCAGCCAAAGAGGGTAGATAAACAAGGTTTCCGGGCAGTGCGCCCTCGGCCTGCTTGGCCATTTCACTCAAGCCCATCTTGTTGCCGGGGAATTTTGCGAGCCAGCCTAGCATGACACCCGCAACTCCACCCATGAAGCCGATCAGACAGCCTTCGATCAGAAACATGGTCATCACCTGCCGATCGGCGTGCGCGAACGGCTTTCATGATCCCGATTTCCCTGGTGTGTTCCAGAACACTGGTAAACATCGTGTTGGTGATGCCCACAGCTGCAACGACCAACGCAACCAGGGCGATAAAATCCATGGCAAAGCCGATCAGCATCACATTGCGGCGAATTTGTTGGACGATCAGTCCAAACGAGAATTCCTGGAGACCCATGCTCTTAATGTGCCCGACGACCTCTTGAAGATTCTCTTCCTTTTCTACCAGGATTCTCGCCCTGGGATAACCCATCTCGGCCCGACGGGGCAACTCGCTGAAAATCGCGTTCGCCGTTTCCTGCGGCAACAGCACATCGGAAGAATTCAGCGGGCCGTCCATGATTTCGTCGCCGGGAGGATCGCTTTTCTCCGTGCCGCGAATCACGCCGACGATCCTCAGTTCCGCCTCGATTCTTTCTTTTCTTCGATCTTCTTGGCTCCGGGCTGCTTTTCGCTTTAGCACTTTGAGCAGCTTCGCCTTCTCGTCGGCCGGGAGATTGATGTTGGCGATAAGGGCAGGCATCTGCTTCCAGGCTTTGTCGAGAATGCGAATCTCGTCCTCGCTGAGCCGGCTGGCATCGCCCTCAAAAAGCGACAGCAGACTCAGTTCCGGACGCCGGGCGTTGCTCAACTCGATGCGAAGGGTCTTGCCGACACAGGCTTGCACTTCGGCATCGTCGCGTTTCCCAAGACGATAGAGGAGGTATTCGCTGACGATAGCCTCGTGAGCATTCGAGCCCGTGAAGCCGGTGCCGACCTCAATTCGCTGTGCCAGATGCCGGGCGTTGGGCAGGATGCCGGCGACGGGGCCGGGAGTGGTGTTGCCGTCCAGATAGATTCGAGCATACTCGTTCAGATCGGGTTCAACGGAAACCACGTGGGGGATGGCCCGCAATTCATCGAGACGTTCCTGCGTCAACGGCTTCGGAACACTCTGGGTATTGGCGCCTCCAGCGCCGAACTTCCTGTTTGCGAATGCGTTCGCGCTTGGCATCGCTCATTTCTCCCGGAACCTTGAGTATCTCCTCCGGCACTCCGGCTAAGGTCTCGTCAACTCGATCGCCTGCGGGGAAGACCGTGATTTGCCGGAGCCGATCTTCCTTTCGAAACTGGGCGTCGACGGCTTCTTTCACGCCAATCCCGCAAGCCAGGCTGACTACCAGAGTGCCGCAGCCGATGGCGACACCGATCAAGGTGAGCGTGGTGCGGAGCTTCTGCCGCCAAAGAGATAGAACGCCGGTTCGGATTATGTCGGATGTCAGCAACGAAATCTTCCCACTGCGTCCTCCAGGCTGAGTATTAACCCACAAGTGGAACGGAGACGCAAGCACTAATTCCCTCTCCCCTGTAATCAGGGGAGAGGGATAGGGTGAGGGGAAAAGTCTTCCACCGTAAAAAGACGCGCGTCTGTGACGGGAAGGTTCGCCCCCTCACCCTAACCCTCTCCCCCGATTACAGGGGAGAGGGGATCCATTCCACTTGTCGGCAATAATCAGCTCCTGACGGACTGGATTTCTTCAACTTATCAACAAACCATCCTGGATATGCAATATCCGCTCGGCGCAGCACTGAGCTAATTCTTCATCGTGGGTTACCAACACAAACGTGGCCTGATTGGACTTCGCATAATTCATCAAAAGCCGGATGACTTCTTCGCCGGTGGCGGTATCGAGATTGCCGGTTGGCTCATCGGCCAGGATCAAGGTGGGTTTATTGACCAAAGCGCGAGCGATGGCCACGCGCTGCCGTTCGCCGCCCGATAATGCCGTGGGGCGGTGCTGAATGCGGTGCCCCATTCCCATGGCTTCGAGCGTCTCCTTGGCCAGTCTGGTTCGTGCTGCGGGCGCAACCTGCGAAAACATCATCGGCAGTTCGACATTTTCCAGCGCGGAGCGGTTGGGAATCAAATGGAACGCCTGAAAGATGATGCCGACGGTCGAGAGGCGATACTCCGCACGCTCGTTGCTGGTCATTCGGCCAAGGTTTCGCCCGGCAACCACGATCTCGCCCGAACTCGGCACGTCGAGACCGCCGATCAGGTTCAAGAGAGTCGATTTCCCCGACCCCGATTTGCCCAAAAGAGCCATTCGTTCACCGCGCTCGATGGTCAGGGAAACGCCCCGCAGAACGGTGATGGGTGCGGATGAAGCGCCGTAGTGCTTGACGACGTCGGAGATCGCGATGAAAGGTTCGGGGGTGTCGGACATTCTCGACCATTCGCTCAGGTTGCCGGTGCCAGGAGGAACTCTTGTTGTCTCAATTGTTGGAGGCGAGGCAAGCCGCCACAGAGGTTCAGGTACTCGTTGAAATCTTTCACACCGAAAACGTAATTGTCGAGAAATCGTTGATATTCGGGAAGATCTTTCTCCACATCCAGCCACTTTCGCAAATGTTTTTCATCGGAGAAGTACTCTCCAGCCATATTCCCCGGGTAGCTGCCATAAGGAACCTCACAGACTGCATCCACGCAGAAAAACGGGATCATGGTCCGCGCCGGATCGGCTCGAAAAGTCTCATGGGGGACGAAACGTTCGCAGGTGATAACCAATCTCTTCGCCGCGCGTGCCAGTTCGAGGTCGGCGACCGTCGTTCCTTTTATATAGGCATTGCCGAAGCAATCCGCCTCATGGACGTGGATCGCGGCAATATCGGGATAGAGGGCGGGTAACGCCAGCAGTTTCTCACCCGTGAACGGGCAAAGTATTTCTTTCCCGGCACTCCGGCGAAAAGTATCGGTTCCCAGCAAACTGCGTGCCGGCAGGAAAGGAACTCCCATCGCCGCGGCCTGGAGTCGAACGGCCAGGGCGTAATTGGTCCATTCCGTAACCTCTACCGTACCCGATTCCATGACCCGGCGGGCATGAGGAGAAAGTCCCCGTGCTTCAAGGCCCACCACATAGGCAATATCGACGCGTGCGAGCGTTTGGCCTCGTCCCGTCAAATTCCCAGCGCACAGCACCTGGAAGTCGTGCGTCGCGGTGTGGCCTGCAAAACCGAGATTTTGCTTCTTTTGCCGAAGGATTTCGTGAATCACGGCAGTGGGAATCCGGTTGGTCCCGAAGCCGCCGATCGCCAAATAGTCGGCATCATGGACCCATTGAGCAACAGCCTCGGCCACGGTCGTGCGTTTGTCGATCAAGGAGCGTGGCTTCCCGGCGAAGACTCGCCGAGCCGCATCGGCAGAGGGATCGGTGAAGAGCACGCCGTTGCCGGAATGGAGAGGAGAATGCATCAGATTCCCAGGGTTCGAAGACTCACCCTGGGCTTTATTGCGACGCCCTTCCAGGGCTGGGTCTCAGTTTATTGGTGACGTCATTCAAACGCAGGCGCTTAGCCCTGGAAGGGCGTCGCAATATAGCCCAGGGTGACCGCAGGGAACCCTGGGAATCGGGCGGGTTTTGGTAAACAAAATCAGCGGTTGTCGAACTTGCGCAAGAGTTTGCGGAAACGAGGATCCTTGCGAATCGAGTCGAGATCGTGGTCCTGTCGAATGAAGCTGAAGTCGCGATACCCTAATTCGATTGCCTTGCGCAAAGTCGCGATCGCCTGCTCGGGTTGCTGAAGCAGAGCATGCCCGCACGCGAGATTGTAGTGTGCCATGGGATCGCTCGGGCAGAGCCTGATGATCCGGCGATCGACTTGCAAGCTTTCCTCGAAGCGTTTCTTCTTGGCGAGGTTCTGGGCATAAATCCGCAGAATTTCCAGATAACTCGGATGGCGTTGCAGGATGTTGCTGAAAAACTCCAGCTCGAAATCGACCTGCGATTGTTCCATGAGGTGGGTGAGCAGCCTTCCCTCTTCCGTGAGTGCAATTTGCTTTTTGGATTGGGCCATGACCCCCTCCTGTGTGATGAGCAACACCGTTTCCGCCAACACCAATATTATTCGATTATACTCGATGGCAAAGTCTATGCAAAAGGGTTTGGAAATATTCCTGAAGACTCTTGGCGGTTTTGAGGTCACGCGCAACCGATTCGACCGGATTCTTCAGACATTGACGGCTTCAAAGGCGCGAAGCGTTCGGCCAGAAATGAATCAGGCTTTGGCAACCCGCTGTACTTTCATTTCGGTGCCGTCCGGGAAGATCCATTCGGGGACGAAGGAAACTTGGAACAATAACTCCACAATCGATCAATCATGAGATCGGCAAGCATGGCATACTACTTCGATTTCTCACTCGGCGATGTTCTCGCCTTTTCGGGTTGCGTATCGGCACCACTTGGAACACCAACCGTCTTTGAAGCTGGCAGTATTGGCGGTTCGGAAGCTGGAGCGGAGCGATCAAAGGTAGGCTTGAGTACAATCCATCCCAAAATGCCCGTGATGACTGAAATCAGCAGACCAAGGAAAACCGTAAGGAGGCTGCGGTTGTACAACCTACTCTGCTCGGAAATATGAAACTTCTCTTTTAATTCGGCTTTCAGCTCGTCAATCTGTCTTTTCAATTCGGCAGGCGATGCAACATCCCCGTCGATGGCGTTCATATGTTTGGCGGCAATGACTGTCGGTTTTTGCTCGAATTCCGGATACGGGTCTGAGGTTGGACCATTTAGATCCGCATACCAAATCATGAATATCCGGTCGCCTTGGCCAAGCCTGATTTTCGCGCTTCCAGCGTTGTACACAGCAAAGATGAGATGACCTTTCCAGCCTGGATCGACATGAAATCCTGACACGTTGACGAGACCTTGGAACTTCACACCGGCTCGTATCGAGATGAAAGCGATGGCGTCTGGTGGAACGTATACGATTTCCTTTGTAATCAATTGACAAAACTGACCAGGTGGAATAGTGACACAATCACCGTCCGCGAGCTTCGGGTTATCTCCCGATTTCGACGGAATGAACGCCTCCTGACCAACGCCGAGTTCATAGGCACATCGGCGAACAGCGTTCGGGTCAAAAGGTGTAATGAGTTGATTGGCCTCGCATTCCGCCTTGAGCTTATCTGTATTCCAAAATGCCATGTCTCAGTCCCTCACTGCAATCACACTTGCCATTGCAATCTCTTCGAGATAGCTGATGCTGATGAACCATTCGGTAATGCCAAGACTTTTGGCCAACTCAAGCACCTCATCATGAAGTAGAATGTATGGTGCGCCGCTCTCTCGTCGAAGGATTTCGATCCCGCGCCAAGTAATGTCTCCGGTAAAGCCTGTCCCAAGTGCTTTTACCACCGCCTCTTTGCCAGCGAAACAGCTTGCATAATACCGATACCGATAATGAACCGGAACTGTGCCCGCATGCGCACGTTCAGTTTCCGAGCAGAACTGTTCCGTCCATCTCTTGTTCGTCGAATCCACCTCAGCCTGAATGTCAGCGATTTTCACCACGTCGATGCCGTGCCCAACGATCCGCATGGATGCCTCCTCTTCAAACATCCCGCATCGAAATGCGCCGCAAATCCAAGTCGAGATCCACCGTACCGCCGCGCTTTCGCCTTACTTCTCGCCATACTTCGAATCCTTGAACGATCGCTCGTTCCCATTCTCCGGGCGTGCAGACGGATACTTCCAAGTGTCGGACCATATTTCTTGCCATCCGAAGCAATTCCGTACTGACGGATGACTTCCCTTCCAGAAAGTTGTAATCGCGAGCGTAGGCGAAAAACATCGCCGATAGACCTTCTTCGATCGCTATTGCTCGCCCACCGTCCTCAACCAAGTCAACTTTCTTGTGGCTCTTTCTTTTCGCACCGAGCATCTTTCGGACGAGTGGAGACCACCCAAATACCGCCGCGAATGCGAGATGAATTACGTCGTGGTAGCCATAACCATCCTTGGCGTACGCGTTGTCAGTCAGGTCGTCGCCAAACTGCTTTCCTTTGTACATCACTCGAACTTTTGGCGAGTTTTCCTCATCGTGGAATGTCAGAAAGTCAACGGCGAACTGTCGAGGGAATCGCTCGGTCGTTGGAAATCCCATGTCGAAAGGTTCCCGATCAGGCAATGCTCCCCATCGAGCTTCACACTTGGTTAAGTTTTGTTCGGCGACGTGCGACAAGTTCAGTCCGAACTTAGTTGCAACATTGGCAACATACCAAAGCAGATCACCGACCTCTTCAGCAAATCGCTCCTTAAACAGTTTGTGCGTGTCGCCGTCGCGCAAGTATTTTTTATATTCGCTGAGCAATTCGCCCGTCTCGCTTGCCAAACCGGCGAGCGGGATCATTAGCGACTTTTCATCTGTTCCAGGGTTGCGGTCGGTCTTTGCTGCTCGTTCCTGATACGCGCGAAGATCCATCGCTTTCTCCGGTTCAATCGTGAACAGTGTCGCCGACGGCACATTCATGATCGGATGCCGCCCGATTGCCTCATTGATGCCCCACTTCGGTGGATACCAATACTCAATCGGTTCGGAATTCGGGCGGAACTTCTGCTTGATTCTTGTCCTTCCAGATGTTCCCTCGATCTCTGGATAAACCACGCGGGCGTATTTATCGACTTCGCAAAACAAGTTCTGACAGTCGATCAATTGCAGCTTGCGCCCCCACAAATTCTTGAATGCCAATCCGAGTCGCTTGAATTCCGTATCCTGTCTTTCGGTCATTAACTGGATGATGTAAGCGTCACTCTTTCCAGCAGTGTCTTTGAAGCACTTGCGGATGCCGTTGATCGCCCCTGGGCCAGCTACCACAAAATCCATTTCGGAGAAATTCGTGACTGTACTGTAGTTGATGTCCGCAACATACTGGAATGCCAAGAAACTACCGATGCTTGGGTAGTTTAGCACGAGCTTGAACGCCTCTTCCATCGTGCTTGATTCGGCCAGTTGGTTCGGAAGTTCACTGGAAATCATCCGCTCGATCAATGCCAAATGATTGCGATGCTTCTTTTCGTAACCCAGCGATCCACCCGATGGCATGATGTAAGCTGCCGAGTAGATTGTTTGGCCCTGTACCATGGCCTTGGTGAGAATCTGGTCATACCGTTTGAATGCAAACTCCGAGTAAGTCAGCGGACCCAATTCTTTCTCCAGCATTTCCCAGGTTTCAATCTTGTTAAACAGCTTGAATAGAAGAATGCGAAAGACAAGTTCTTCCACGCTTTTCGGCAGGTCTGATCTGTAGATCACGTTGCGAATCAGGTACTGGCTAACCCGATCCGATGCTCGAAAGGCGTTTGTAAATTTATGCGATTGGATAACGGGGTCGTGGGTCCAAGGCGCTGGACGGTGTTCAAAACGGCGGAAGAAGACGTTCTGGCGCTCGGCCGCGAATTGCCAGTAAGTGTTGTAAACGGGCGAGGGCTTCAACTGACCGAGGCTGGGAAGATCACGGGCATCGATACGCTGCAATTCAGCCACCGAGGTCGGTTGGGCTTCGCTGATCTCTGTGCTTTCCTTTTTCGGTCTGCCCACAACAATCCTCCAAGAACTGCGAATTCTTAATGGCGATTGGGATTTATCACCGGAGAATGCGAATGGCTTGTTGGACCAACTCCCTCGCGTCGTTGATCCCCCAACGACTTCCTTTATCCAACTCTGCATGTGTAGAAATGACCGTAAGCGACCCGAGGCGTATGTCCGCCTCTTTTGCCACGAAAGCCTGTAATTGGCCTAGACCGATAAGATTACCCAATAGACGAGCCACGTAATAGTGATTTCGATAGAGAGCGGTCAGCATCAAACCGTACTCTGGATGGTGCTTGAAACTGAGATGACTCAAGCAGGGAGCATATAGCAAATTGCGATCAGTTGCTGAATTATAGATGGCTAACTCGTAAGCCGCTTTAACCACAGTATTCCTAGCCTGATTCCCTTTGATCTTGTCAATCAATTCCTGCAGGGGATAAATCGGCTCTCCATTTGAACCAATATTGCGCAGTCATGCGGTCGAAATATTGTCCTCCCCAAGGCTTCTTGGTTTCCCGCGACATCTTATCGAAATCCCTTTGGAATATCGGATAGAATCCGGGTGCGCCATGTGCCTGATAGAGCGATTGAGGGAAGATTGTGTTCGCCACAGTAACTACGGGATTTTGATCATGCGATTTCAAAAACTTATCGACAAGGCAGATGACCTCGTTGTCCATGCTGTCGTGATTCAGTGGATCTGCCACATCGATGACGACATTATAGCCCTCATCGCTGGTTGCCATAATTGACTGACAAGCATCCACCCATGCGGCGCACAACTCTTCTGCGTCGGAATACCTCGATACATCGCATCTCCTATTTTATCGTTGCGGCAACTATTGTTCTTGGCGTCACATACCGTTCACTCAACCAGGCGTAACCGGAAAGCGCCCATCCCTCGCCCCAACTATTGCGAATGAGAAGAAACCTGTTCCTCGCGCGAGTTCCTGTCGCCACGATGAGAACGGCGTGCTTCATGGTTGGTTCTTCCGGTTCATCTGCGTCAACTACGCCATCTAGGTCCGGAACAAAGAAGGCATTGGACAAGGTCATGCCGATCAGGACGGCTCGGTCTGTTTCGACAACATTCCATATCTCGTCGAATACTTTCCCACTCAGGTCGGAGCCTCGGCGAAAGAGCGTTCCGACGTTCGCCGGCGGCTTCCATTGGCCAATGTCCGTCGGCAAAGTAATCAAGTACGGCCATCCTGATTCGACGGGTTGGCCATCGTGCTCAAGAGCATCTCGAATCGCGGACAAAGTCGTCCCTTCACTAGCTGGCGTCGTATCGCGCTGCTTCGCGTGGTAGAACAAGTATTCGCAGGATAGCGGAGACCACGATCCGCCAATGGCAGCAGCATGGGCATCACTCATTGCAAAGGCCAAACAGGTTTCGCGCACCCCTGGTCGCGAGCTGGTCCCAACCGTTGCCGAAGATCGTGACAGATTTCGATGGAACTCATGCGACTTCCAGTAGGGCCTCGAGCTGTGTCGGATGAAGCCCGGCTTGCACTGGGCCGGAAAGGTCGAGTTCGAGTTCGAGTGAGTTCAGAGGCTTCCCCGTTGGTTGCCAGGGCGCACTTCGCGTAGGCTCACGTGACCGGTCGCTTTGCCCTGAGCTTCGGCGATGACCGTTCTGAAGACAATGCCGCCGATATGTTGGTCGCTTGATCCGGAAATGCGACCATCCTCCACGATGGCCAATCCCGCATCCGCCAGATCGCCAAACTGCCAAACATAGCCGGAACCGGCATGCTCCTGAAATCTGAGTATGACCAGGTCGGATCGGCTGCCGTCCAGCACCATCCCGTTATCGCTTTCTGTGACGAGCCAAACGTCGCCGCGCCATTTCTCAGGCTCGTATGATTTGGCAAGAGATTGTTTGATTGTTTTGGGTTTGACGAGCAGCAACTTGTCGCGAGTTGCCGTAGTAATGCCGCTGCACTCCGCCAGCGCATAACACGTCGCGGAATAGCTGGACCCCATCCGAAGCGAAAGTTGATATACCGTAACTGGATCGTTGAGGCTTTCTCTTGTCCAGCCTTGTCGTTTCATGTGGTGGACAATCAGCCATTGCGGTGTTAGAAGTTCCGTTGCGAAGGTGTTGGCCTGATCCTCGCGCGGGTCATTGGCTGAATCCGAGACGAAAATGGGCCGCTCCAGAACCTCTTGGTCGTCAAAACTGGCCTGGTGGCCGAGCGCCTCGTGGCCGAGTTCGTGTGCAGCTGTGAACCGCTGCACTGGAAGCGGACGTTGCGTTGTCACCATTACGCCTTTATCGGGGTCGTCGATGTAGGCTCCCAGCAGATTTTTCAGGGGTCGAAACATCACCGGAATGCCCCGACTAACAAGCATGCCAAATACGTCGATCCGTCCTTCGCCGCGCTCCGCTTTATCTTTCGTCCCGTACTGTAGGTGCAGCCGATCGGCTTCATAGATCGCTTTCAGGATGTCTTCGCGACGAGCCACGATTTATCCCTCCTTCTTTTGTTTCCTGGCGCAGGAAGTCGGCGAATCGTCCCAACTCTTCTCGGTCGTCGGGCGCGAGTTCCGACACTTTGCGGGCCAGATGATTGATGTCGGCACCGAACGAAGTTTCTTCCTCTGCTTCGCCGGTGAAGTAACCGACCGGACGCTTGTAGAGACTTGCCAGCTTCTTCAACTCTAATGCCTCCACTTTGCGCTGTCCCGTCTCCATCAGTGACAGAGCGGACCTTGGCACGCTCAAGAACGTGGCGACCTGATCTTGAGAGAACCCGAGGTATTCTCGCGCTTCACGGAGTCGCTCGCCCAGAGCCTTTCGCTCTTCTTCATTTGGATCGGGCTGCTTCTCTCGTTCTTTGCTCATTTGCGCACCTTTGGTTTGCTCTTCTCGATAACGATTTTCTTAACCCTTCTAAGAATGTCATCGACGGCCTCGTTGACATCGTTGTACCCACCCTTCCGGACTAACTTATCCGGGGGAATCTTGAACGGGAACAGATTCTCCAACACCAGAACAGTACCAACCACACGCCTTGAATCGAGCAAGGGTTTCCACTCAGGGCGGTCGGGGTGAAGAAACGATTCCTCGTCGGCGATCTTCTGGAGCTCCACTTTTAGGCGACGCTCTGCTTCTGCGTAATCAATGTCTGACACGGTTGGTTTAGCCATGGCAACCATTACATTCCTCCTTTCCCGATCTCATCTTATCAGCGCTCAGTGCGAAAATCAAACTCATTTCGCCATTTTTGTTCGATTTTCTAACACAAAGGAGGAAGGGATTGTCCGAATCCGCCTCGATCAGACAAAGCGGAATGCTCGAAATGCCCCAAGTGTTCCCAATTTGATGAATCCGGCATGAACGGCATTCGTGGCGGCGCAGTCTTCTCGATGTTGCCTCCACAGCGCTACCGAGAGCGGTAATGAGTTGGTGGTCAGGATGAATAGCCTGTGGGCAAAATCAGCGCCGGCCTCAAGGTCAAAATTGCCACTTCGGGTCGGACCCGAAACCGGAATTTCAAGCCAAAGCCGACCCCTTTATTCACATAGACGTGGCTCTCGCCCTGCTGATACAGCCCCGCTGCCAGGTCGCGGGACTTGTGACCGAGGAAGATTCGCCCAAGCCCCGGCCAATCGACTTGGCCTCCGTGCGTGTGGCCGCTGAGCATCAGATCGCAGCGATGATCGGTCAGCAGGTGAATCGTTTGCGGGTTGTGCGCCAATACAAGCCGGGGCGTCTTTTCGCACCAGCCCGTCAAAGCACGGTTCGGATCGCATTCGCCCGACCATAGATCATCCAACCCGGAGAGAATCAGTTGCTCATTCCCTACACGTAGTGGAATGGTTTCGTTCCGTAACACGCGGATGCCGACCGAGTCGAGCGAATCGGCGACCGCCTGATGAAGACCGCGATGCCGTCGAAATCCCCAGGAATTACGCACGGAAAAATCGTGGTTGCCGAGAACGGCAAAAACGCCCAGCGGTGCTTTGAGGCGGGCTAATAGGTCGGCCATATGCTCAACGTGGCGATAGCCTTTGTGCACGAAATCGCCGGTAAGGGCAATGACGTCAGGCCGCTGGGCCAGGGTCAAGTCGATCACGTGATTGAGGTAATCGGTGCAAAGGTGCCGACCGCCGTGGAAATCCGTTAAGTGAGCGATCTTCAAACCGTCAAAAGCAGGAGGCAGGTCCCGGATAAAGATGGGATGCTCATTGAGCTCCACCCAGGTCGGCTCGATATGACGGGCATAACTGAACCTGGCCCAGGTCCGCCCAACCCAACGTGCGCCCCTCGAAATCAGCGAGTCTATGGAAGCCGACGGTGACGGGGTTGAAGGCATGAGGCTCAATGCGAAAAAAATTCGGGCGCATTCGAGACTCTGGTATTTTCGACTCGAACGCGCCCGAAGTCAATTCATCTTCCGCAAGAAGTGCCGGGAAGATCGGAATGTGGCAACGTCGAAATATGGAGAGAAGACCATCGTCTGAATTGTACTCCTCACGCGGAGCGTCAGGAGTACACGGAATACAAAGTTTCATTGCAGATTAGGGCTCGTCCTCGAAATCCTCGTCGTCATCTTCGTCGTCGTCATCATCATCATCATCATCGTCATCTTCATCATCGTCAAACTCGTCATCAAGATCATCGTCGAGATCATCGTCAAATTCATCGTCGAGATCGTCGTCATCGTCGAAATCTTCATCATCGAGATCGTCGTCGAGATCATCGTCGAGATCGTCGTCGAGATCGTCGTCGAGATCGTCGTCGTCGTCATCGTCGTCATCATCGTCGTCATCATCATCGAGATCGTCATCGTCCTCAAGATCGTCGTCTTCATCAGCCCGCGCTGCTCGAATCGATGCAGTTTCGGGGAAAGTGGGATCCCACAGCTCGCGTGTCGCCGGAGCATCGGCCTCCACGAGGGTGGCCGGGATCGACATAATGCGGCCAATCATCGTGCATTCCTCAGTCACAGGGGTGTACGGTTGAAATCCCCAATACCGATGGTGTGTTCCAAAAGGAGAAGCACCCCATCGCATCTCGACAAAACCGGAGGGGAAACGATCCGGTTCTGTCATCCCAAGTGTCCCAACAATATGAAATTCGACCTGGGTTTCCCCCGATCGAGTTGAGATTGATTCCTTACCCCATCTTCTACCCGGATAGCCAGATAGGAACAGAAAGGCTCCCGTAAGTAAACGCTTCTTAGGAATGCCTCCCCACCTCGTCAAGCACAGAAAATGACGAATCCGAATATCTTACTTTTCAGGTAATCGTTGACTCGGAAAGGTAACGGTTCTACCTTGAGCAAAGTCAAAGATTCTCTAGGAATGCCTTCGGTGTCAATAGCGATTTCATCAGTCTTGCCAAGCAGTTCAAATGCCCGATTCCGACGTTGTATCGAAGTCCCTGAGATTACCTGATGGGGGTCCGATTTATCTCGAAACCCCGGCCGACCCCGCTTTGGACACTTCATGGGTCGCCGAGCCCTGGAATACGGCCACCGCGGCGATATTTATTCTCATTCCATTGGTTTGGCTTTGGTACTTGCGAGGCCGCTGGGCAAAATACCCGTTCCTGGTATGCTGCCTGCCCATTCTGCTTACCGGCGGGATCGGCGGCACCCTGTTTCACGGCATGCGAAAATATCGCACATTCTTCTTAATGGATGTCATCCCCATTTATTTCTTGGGGGTGGCGGTTGCCATCTATCTTTGGGTTCGCTTTGGCCCCTACCTCATATATCTCGCGGGCATGGTCGCCTGCCTCGCCTTAATCCAGCTATTGGCAATCTATCAGTTGCCGATCCAGTGGAGCATTAACATTTCCTATGCAAATCTGGCTTTGCTTGTGCTCAGGGTGTAGCCAAATTCTCTGGGGGTGATCAGGCGGCCAGTGCCCAATAGGGTTCCCATTGGGATGTATGGCGGACGCAGACCAGACTGGCCATGGGTCGCACATTGCCTATATTCCAGCGGGCGCCGCGACGTTTCAGACGCAGGCCCAGGGTCTTGGCCTCGCCTTCGACCTGGCCGCTGCCAATCGCGCGGCCCGCCTGCAGACGTTCGGCGTAGTTCAGGCGGTTCATGTGTTTCGCGAAATAGCCGATCAGCCGCTCCGTCGCTTTACGACGACGCTCGCGTTCCGTTTCGTCGGCCACTCCAAGCAATTCACTCACCCATTGGCAGACGCCCGCCCATCCTTGCCGAGCCAGCAAACCTCGGCCGTGCTTATACGCGTCTTTGGCTTCACTGGTCTCTTCGCCGAAGATGCGTTCGGCGCACTTGCTCAGGTGCTGACAGGCGTGAAAGAAGTCCAGCGTTTGCACGCAGCCGGTGAGCGTGCGCTGCACCGCTTTCCAGATCCAACTGGCGCCGTCGGCCAAGGCATGCACCCTGCCCAGCAGTCACTCCCAGTCGACGCAGCCACGGCCGCCAAGTCTTGCGAAATTCCTTGGCGGTGGCGATCATCGCAAACGCCAGCACCATGGTCGCGGCCGGCAACCGTTGTTTTTTCCAATGGTCCGGCGTGGTCGGCTCGCCCGCTTCTCGCTTGGAAATTACCGCGATTTTCAAGTCTTTCCAGCCTTCTTCGCGGGTGTTGACCTTGCCCGCGTCGGTCGTGAATTCGACTTCCCCCGCCGCTTTTTGGAACGCCTCTTCGCTGGCCGTGTCCTCGGCTTGAAACCGGGCCATTCTTTTGCCGTGACCCTCGACCGTCTTCCGCACGGTCTCGGGGCAGAGGTCGACGCCCAACATCTCATGCATGTGCTCGCTGGTGCACGCGAACGAATCTCTGCCGCCAGACGGCAACAATGCTTCTGCACCGTCTTGGTGTACGCTGCCCTCGACGCCCAAGAGGGCATCCGCCGCATAGGAACCCTCGCTGCCGCAGGTGCACTTCCAGTAGCGGCGTGTGAAGACGACCTCGCCGACAGCGCTCATCAGTCGGCGTTCTTTGGGTCCGCGGTTTTCTTTCTTGCGTCCGCACGCACAGACCCGGATCGGCGCCCCTTTTTTTCGGCGGTCTCGATGCGTCGAGCCACCGCCTCGGCCAGCACTTGGCCTTGCAATGTTCGCCCTTTCTCGACCACCGCTTCTTCGCAGGCATCGAAGACCGTCCCATCGGGCGCAGTCAACGCCAACTGCTCCATTTCTTCCGCCATCGCCAAAGCTCGCCGCACGATAGCTTCGTGCTTCGCGTCCACTTCAATCGTTACTCTGGTGCTCATAGAACATCCTTGTTAGGGGTGAGTAATTCAGTTACCCCTCACTTACCCAAATTCCCCGATCACCACCAGAGAAGTTGGCTACACCCCGTGCTCAGTCCGATCGTAGTGGTTCTTTTGAAAACCCGATTTCTGCATAGCGGCTGGATATACACTGCATTCGTTTGTTTTGCGATCGCCTGGATTTGCCGGATCGCCGATAAGGAACGTCCCCCCCGCTGCCTATGGGCACTCACTGGCTCTGGCACGTCTTCGGTGCAGTTACCACGGCAGCTCTGATAATGTATGTCTATCGCATTGAGGGCTTATCAACTCGAAAAATCCCGGCAGAATCCTCCGCAAACGGCCTGATGCAAGCCGATTGAGCCGATGGTTCGCCGAAGCGGCAAATCAAAGTAAAACAACCGTGATAGCTGTACTCCTCACGCTCCGCGTGAGGAATGTCCTCACGCGGAGCGTGAGGAGTACAGCTTTCCGATCCGCATGACGCGTTCATGAGGCGACTCGGAGACCGACCATGCCCGACCGACTTTCAGATTTGCTCGCGTCCTTCGATGGCACGCTGCCGCTCGAACGAGCCAGGACCATTCCCAATTCGTGGGACTTCATCTCCGACGTCTACGAAGCCGAGCGTCGAGCGGTTTTTGCGGGTTCCTGGCAGATGGTCGGGCGGGCGGAAACCGTCGCCGAGCCTGGGGCATTCCTGACCGCAGAAATCGCGGGGGAGCCGATTCTCGTGATTCGGGATCAGGATGGAACGCTGCGTGCGTTTCACAATGTCTGTCGTCATCGGGCCGCTCCGCTGTTGAACGAGCCGGCCGGCCTGGTCTCGAAACTCCGTTGCCGCTATCACGGCTGGACTTACGACTTGACGGGCCGATCTCGCGGTACGCCGGAGTTCGATGGCGTGGAACAGTTCTGCAAGGAAGACAACGGTCTCGTACCGATGGCAGTTGCCGTTTGGGGGCCTTTGGTTTGGGTCCATCTCGAAAATCCGGCGGAATCTCTGGAACAGTTTCTTGCTCCTTTGCCGGAATGGTCGAAAACACGCGGGCTGCAAAATCTCCAATTTGTCACGAAGACAGGAATACGAACTCGAATGCAACTGGAAAGTTTATGTCGATAACTATCTTGATGGCGGCTATCACGTCAACACGGTTCATCCCGGCTTGGCCGGCGTGCTGGACTACAGCGAATATCGCACCCAGGTTCACGGAAACACCAGCGTGCAAACGAGTCCCATCAAGGTAGCGATGGATGCCGACCCAACCGCGACCAAAACCCGCACCGGGCCCGAGGCGGCCTACTGGTGGGTATTTCCCAACTTCATGATGAATCTCTATGAAGGAGTAATGGATACCAACCTGGTGTTGCCGCTCGGACCAGGCCGGTGCAAGGTGATTTTTGACTTTTACTTCGCAGACACACAGAGCCTGGCGGCACGGCAATATATTTTGGACAGCATCGCGGTTGCCCATCAGGTCCAGGAAGAGGACATGGGCATTTGCGAGCAGGTGCAACGAGGACTTGCCAGCTCATCGTTTTCAACGGGCCGATTCAGCGTCAAACGAGAAATCGCGGGCTATCATTTCCACCAACTGCTGGCCCGTGAACTTCAAAACAGAAATCAAGAACCGGACTAACCACAGAGTCACCGAGAACACCGAGAAGACAATAACAAAGACAAGAAAAGAGAGAAACCCACAACACAGAAGAACCAGTTCTCAATACGAGTTCGAGCGTTTTTCCAACTCTCGTTTTTTCTCTGTTTTTGTCTTCTCTGTGTCCTTGGTGACTCTGTGGTTAGTCGGTTTTCTGTTCGTTGGATTCGCTTCATTTGGAAAGGAACCGCCGGGTGGGATCATCGGAGTCATCTGCTCGTGTCGGACTGCTCTACGGCCTGGTCGCGTATGGTTTATGGGGTATCGTCCCGCTCTATTTCAAAGCGATCCAATCGATCTCTCCGAATGAAATTCTGTGCATCGCGTTTTCTGGTCGGCCGTTTTGCTCTTTCTCCTCCTGGCAGCACTCGAAGATTGCCCGGTTTGTGGAAATGTTTTTCCTCAGCTTCGATCTTGGGCCGGCTCACTTTGAGCAGTTTGTTGATCGGAACCAACTGGTACGCCTTTATTTACAGCGTTGTCACCGGGCAGATCATCCAGTCGAGCCTGGGCTATTTCATTTTGCCGTTGGTCAATGTCGCGATCGGAACGATCTTTTTCGCTGAGCGGATGCGCTGGGTCCAGTGCATCGCTCTAGGGTTTGCGACTCTCGGAGTTGTGAATCTCATTTATCAGCTTGGCATCGTTCCTTGGATCGCCATCACGGTCGCGTTTTCGTTCTCGTTTTACGGAGTGGTGAGAAAGCAAACTCCCGTTGATGGAACAACCGGGTTAACGGTGGAAACCATTTTGCTGTCTCCGATTGCGCTGGGGTATCTTGTGTTTCTAGGTGCTCGTGAACAACTTTCATTCGGCACGATGGATCGTTGGACGGATGCTCTGGTTATTTTGAGCGGAGTCGTCACGTCGGTGCCCTTGATCTGCTATGCCCAGGCTGTCCAACGGCTCCAGCTCATCACCATCGGATTCTTGCAATACCTGTCGCCCTTGCTGGCCTTTTTGCTCGCGGTGGTGAAATACGATGAGGAGTTTACCCAGGCTCATCAAATCAGCTTTGGACTCATCTGGACGGCGCTGGCAATTTTCATCGTCGATGCGCTTTGGAATCTCCGATCGCGCGGAGAGGATTGATTATCGGGATCCGGGTCGGGGTTTTTGCGGGTGAAATCTCTCTGGTGCCCGCCGAAACGATGGAGATAGCCCAAGGTGACGTGCACTAGGCAGTGTTGACATTCGCTCAGGCAATTTACGGAACCTGCGAAAGGAGGCTTCGTCGGCCGCGAGATTTCGCCGCTTCCTTGATCGTTAAGGGCTTCCCATTGTACGAAAAATATTCCACGCAGTTTCGGCATAGGTAAAGCTATTTCGCCTCGCCGGATTCCTACGATTGGTTGGCAGCCATGACGGTTGCCTTCAATCATGGAACCGAACACGCGAGGCTTGATACCCATGCTGCGACGACACGAAATCAGTGATGAGCAATGGAACATTATCAAGGACCACTTGCCGGGCAAGGAAGGCGATCCCGGTGCGACCGCTAAGGATAATCGCCTGTTCATCAACGCCATCTTTTGGATCGCCAAGACCGGCGCTCCTTGGCGTGATTTGCCGGAACGGTTCGGCCCGTGGAACAGCATGTTTCAGAGATTCAATCGCTGGTGCAAGAATGGCGTGTTCCCCAAAATCATGGATCTGTTGAAAGATCCCGACGTCGAAGTTTTGATGGTGGATTCCACGGTAATTCGTGCCCATCAGCATTCCGCAGGTGCCAAGGGCAGCAACGCCGAGGCCGAGTGCCTGGGACGCTCGCGCGGCGGATTCAGCACGAAGATTCACGTTTCGTGCAATGGTGTCGGCGAGCCTGTGAAGATTCTTCTGACGCCGGGCCAAAATCATGATGTCAAACAAGGACCGGCTCTGCTGGAAGGCAGCGATCCACAGAAAGTTCTCGCCGACAAGGGCTATGACAGCGACGAGTTCGTGGCGACGATCGAAGCGAAGGGCGCGGAAGCAGTCATTCCGCCGCGCAGCAATCGCGTCGAACCACGCGAATACGACACAGAGACCTATAAGCAACGCAACATCGTGGAGCGGATGATCAATATCATGAAACAGTCCCGCCGAGTGGCAACGCGCTACGAGAAAACGGCACGAAATTTTCTGGGATTCGTGGCTTTCACCGCGCTCGTGACGCTGTTAACCTAAACCCAGCCTCTCCAGTTTCACGGCTGGAATGTCAACACTACCTAGCCAGATTTGTGGATCAGGAACACGCTTCCGCAGCCGGTCGGCCGCCTTCATCTCGTTCTTGTCAAGTTCGTATTCGCCCGTCTCAATGTCGATGGCGACGAATTTATCCTGGTCAGCCGCCGTCAGATGCGGGCGAACTTTGCTCTCGACGAGCGCGTCCCCGCGGCGCGCGAACTCTTCTTTGCTATAGCGGCGTTTGGGAGCGGCCATAAGTATCCTCCGATTCGCAAGCGGAAGTGTATTATACCAAGAAGGTCGCCGCGCGGGCGAAGAACGAGCACCTGGGTTTCGTCCGATGTCTCTTTTATCCCATCGGACGTGAAAGGGATCTTGAAGAAACACGCTGATTGAAGGGGCGAACATCTTGCCCATCATCTCACAAAACAGATCGCAGTTGACTTTTTTTCACTATTTTCGCCAGCCGACCTTTTCTCTGAAATCAGTATAGTATACAATTGATTAGTTATGGGCGTTTTGCCCGAGTCGGCCCAGGTGATGCGTTGAAAGTTCCGAGTTTCAAAGACCTCAATTTAATCTCAACACCTTCGGAGAATTTCTCCCTTATCGCTCATTCTGGGCGGCTTTGCAATCATGTGTAGGGTTAAGGCCACAGGCGAGCGTCGCGGCGTAAGCGCGACGTGGCTACCAGTGCCGGTACGCTCGCTTTTTTCTCTGAGTCGAACTTGTTGACAGCGGATCTGCGCACCGGCGGTGGCAGCCACGTCGCGCTTACGCCGCGACGCTCGCCTGTGGCCTTAACACGACAACTGGTAGGGCGGGTCGAGGCTTTGCGAGGCCCGCCGTCGAGGCTTTGCGAGGCCCGCCTTGGACAGCTCTCGGCTCACGGCGGGCCTCGCAAAGCCTCGACCCGCCCTACAGCATGATCGGCCCAACGACTAACCTCACTTTTCCGAAAAAGGAGAATCACCCATGACTACTGCAACAACGGTTCGCACTCCCTGTCGAAATCGGGAACTAACTTCGACGCAATGCGCTGCCCTCGATCAACTGATTTTGGGCAAGAGTGACCGCGAAACGGCCGAAGCGATCGGCGTCCATCGCGTGACGGTGACGCGTCGGCGCTTGCACGATCAACTGTTCCGGGCACAATTCAAGCGGCTCAAGCTGGAAATCATGACCGGATCGGTCAATCGATTGCGTACGCTGGTGCCAAAGGCCCTGGATTGTCTGGCGCATCACCTCAATCCGCGCAGCGATTTCTGCATGAAGGCGGTGGCCCAAGTCTATGCACTGGTAAAAGCCGGCGGGCTCAGTCAGGAATATCTCGATGGCCCCGAAGTCGGTGCCGACGAATACTACGAAGTCGTATATGACGACGATCCGAAAGTCGATGAGAACGACGACTCTCAAGAGAAAACAAAAGTTGCAGCGAACCAGCAGGTCTCGGAGCCGGCCCCAGCGGTGCCGAAAGATGAACCGCCCAAGGAGATAGCCAAGCAACCCGAAGAGGAAGTAAAGCCGATTCAGGTCTCGTCCCCAGCGAATCTCTCCGCCGTGCCCCAGCCGGCTCCGCCAGTGGCCCAGATCGAGGAGCCAAGAAAGCAGACCAGCGAACCATCGGTCCAGACATCGGTCCCGTCTCAACTCGGTGTTTCGGAGAATTGCCAAGCTCCCCGCGAAACGAAAGAGCCAAACGCTGGTGCCACGACGGACCCACCGGAGAAGGATCGCCAGTTCGACGCCAATAACCCCGGTGCTGATCGCAACTGGCCGCGACTCATAACCGAGTTGAAAAAGATCGGTGAGCGTTACTGACGTGGGAACCCAATGTTACAAATTGCTACAAAAAATTGCGCTTGCGGATTTGAGCCGTACTACTCACGCGGAGCGTGAGGATTGTCCCCAATGCACCCCAACGGGGTGCGCTAACAAAGCCCAGGGTACTGAGCGCAAGTTTCGATCGTTGAAAGCGTCCGAAAGGACGATGGGAGCCCGCAGCGCAAGCAAGGGAACGAGCTCCGGCGATGTCGCAGTTCCACCTTGCTTGCGCAGCGGGCTCCCAATACCTTGACGCCCTGGCTACTTCGACTCTGTAAATCAGCGAAGTTCGCCCAGGGTGCTCGCTTGCGCTCGTACCCTGGGCTTTGTTCAGCGCACCCCGTTGGGGTGCCCGGACCGTAACGCGCTCGCCGAAAAAGTTAGGGGAGCCGTAAGCGGCAATGTTACAGATTGCTACAAAAAATGGATTCTGCGGTCGTGTAGCCGTACTCCTCACGCTTCGCGCGAAGACTTTCTTCACGCGGAGCGTGAAGAGTACAGCTGGCTTTTGCCAGCCGTAAGCGGCAATGTTACAGATTGCTACAAAAAATGGATATTGCGGTCGTGTAGCCGTACTCCTCACGCTCCGCGTGAGGACATTCTTCACGCGGAGCGCGAAGAGTACAGCTGGCTTTTGCCAGCCGTTAGCGGCAATGTTACAAATTGCTACAAAAAATTGGGTTTTGCGGTCGTGTAGCTGTACTCCTCACGCTCCTCGTGAGGAAGTTCGTCACGCGGAGCGTGAAGAGTACAGCTGGCTTTTGCCGGCTGGAAGCCGCAATGTTACAAATTGCTACAAAAAAATGGAGTTTGCCCTGGCGATTTCGATGTTCAATAAGGCGGAAGAGAACCCAATGTTACAAATTGCTACAAATTGCTGCAAGGCGATCATTTTCCGGTTGAGGGTTTGAAATCGGTATCCCGGAACGCTACCATCCCTCCATGAAGGCCTCACTCACCGCACAGGACCGGGCACAGCGCAGCACGCTGGCCGCTCTTGCGATACTCTATCCCGATGCTCACTGTGCCCTCAATCACGATGGGCCGTTGCAACTCCTCGTTGCCACGATTTTGTCTGCGCAGTGTACCGATGTCCGCGTCAACATCGTGACGCCGGCACTCTTTCAACGCTTCCCGACCGCACGAGATTACGCGGAAGCTGATTTGTCGGAAATTGAAGATTACATTCGATCCACGGGCTTTTTTCGCAACAAGGCCGCCAACATTCGCGAATGTTGCCGGGCCATGCTGGCCCACCACGCCGGCAAAGTCCCCGCAACTTTGAAAGAGCTTGTCAAACTGCCCGGCATTGGCCGGAAGACCGCGAATGTCATTCTGGGCGATGCCTTTGGCGTTCCCGGCATCACGGTGGATACACATGTGGGTCGGCTCAGCCGCCGGCTCGGGCTGACGCGACACGAGGATCCGGTGAAAGTCGAGTTCGCGTTAATGAAACTGATACCTCAAAAAGAATGGACCGTGTTCAGTCACCGGCTCATCTTTCATGGCCGGCGAGTCTGTCACTCCCGAAAACCGGATTGCGGGAACTGTGCGATGGCAGGCTTTTGCCCCAAGATAGGAGTCAAGCAATCGGCAACTCCGCCGGGCGACAAAGCATCCACTCATCTTCAAGAATCATGACGATACCCACCCCAAACTTGCTCGACCGTTTCCTTCGCTACGTTCGCATCGATACCGAAGCGGTAGAAGGCTCATCAACCTATCCGAGTTCTCCCGGGCAACTCGAACTCGGACGAATGCTCCTGCGCGAATTGCAGGAGATGGGCATCAAAGACGCCGGGCAAAGCTCATCCGGCATCGTGACCGGAACGATTCCCGCAACCGTTCCCAAGAAAATCCCGGTCATCGCCTGGATGGCCCATCTCGATACATCCCCCGAGACGACCGGCAAGAATGTCAGGCCGATCGTTCACCCCAGCTACGACGGAAAAGATATCGTTCTTCCCGGCAATCCCAGCAAGGTCTTGAAGCCGGCAGACAATCCCGACCTCCAGAAATGCATCGGCAAGACCGTTATCACGACCGATGGCACCACGTTGCTCGGCGGCGACAACAAGGCAGGTGTCGCGGTCATCATGGAGACGACGGAATATCTTCTGAAGCATCCGGAGATCCCGCATGGCGACATTCGAGTCTGCTTCACCTGCGATGAAGAAATCGGCCACGGCGTCGATCACGTCGATATCCCTGCTCTCGGCGCAAGCGTCGGCTACACTCTAGACGGCGGCGGTGAAGGCGAGATCGAGGGTGAAACCTTTTCCGCCGACAAGGCCGTCGTCACGATCACGGGTGTGAATATTCACCCATCGATCGCCAAGGGAAAGATGGTCAACGCCGTTCGACTTGCGGGCATGTTTCTGGAAAGGCTTCCCCATCTGAAATTGACGCCGGAGACAACGCAGGATCGCGAGGGATTTCTTCATCCCTATCGCATCGACGGTGGTGTCGGCCAGGTGACGATACATTTCCTCTTGCGCGACTTCATCACCGGCAAGCTGGCCGAACAGGCAGAATTGCTTCGACAAATCGGGCATCTGATCGAATTGGAATACCCGCAAGCGAAGGTGCTGGTGGCGGTCTCGCCCCAGTATCGCAACATGGCGGATGGGTTACGACACGAGCGCGCGCGGTCGCCTACGCCAAGGAAGCGATGGAGCGAGCCGGCCTGAAGCCGACCATCGGGATCATCCGCGGTGGTACGGACGGCTCGCAACTGACGGCCAAGGGTCTGCCGACGCCGAATCTTTCCACCGCGGAACACCACATTCATTCGCCCCTGGAATGGACCTGCCTGGAAGAGATGCAATCGGCCGTGCGGGTTCTTGTCGAGTTGGGGAAACGATGGGCCGAATAGAGAAGAGTGGCCAGTGATTAGTGGTTAGTGGTCAGAGAATGCCAAGACATGTAGCCTTTGAGTAATAGAGTCTTTCTTCGTGTTTTTTGCGTGCTGCGCAGAATCTTACGTAGGGCGGGTCGAGGCATTGCGAGGCCCGCCGGTACTTACGTAGGGCGGGTCGAGGCTTTGCGAGGCCCGCCGGTACTGCAATGGCGCTTTGCCGATTCACGGCGGGCCTCGCAAAGCCTCGACCCGCCCTACAGTACGGTTGTGGGCAAAGCCCGCTTTAGGTCTTGCTGACCACTAACCACTGACCACTCATTCGTGGGGTTTCTGCATGCCAGCGCCGAACAATCTTGCCGTCGATGAAGCGGACCTCCAGGCTGCCGAACGGCTCACCCACATCTACGAAAAGATGACCTCCCAACTGAGCCGGGTCATCGTCGGTCAACAGGATGTTCTCAAGCAAATCCTGATTGCCTTATTTTGTCAGGGACATTGCATCCTTGAGGGTGTTCCAGGATTGGCCAAGACCCTGATGATTTCGACGATCGCGCAACTGCTGTCGCTAAGCTTCAAACGAATTCAGTTTACTCCCGATCTCATGCCTTCGGATATCACCGGCTACGAAGTTCTCGAAGAAGAAGAGGGCACGAACAAGAGGCGAATGAAGTTCATCAAGGGACCGATTTTCGGCAACATGATCCTTGGCGACGAAATCAACCGCACACCCCCAAAAACCCAGGCCGCTCTCTTGCAGGCCATGCAAGAGTATAAGGTAACGATCGCAGGCACGGATTTTCAGTTGGAACGGCCATTCCTGGTGCTGGGCACTCAGAACCCCATCGAACAGGAAGGAACGTATCCACTGCCGGAAGCACAACTGGACCGCTTCATGTTCAAGATCGTTGTCGGCTACCCCAGCTACGAGGAAGAGATTCAAATCGCAGAATCGACTACTTCCGGAGATACACCGAAACTGACGCCGGTCCTGGACAAGCCGACCATCGTCGCCATGCAGAAAGTGGTTCGCAAAGTTTTGATCGGTCGAACCGTGATCGCCTATGCGGTGAAACTGGTTCGCGCGCACTCGACCTGCGGGCGATGAGTCCCCCGACTTTGTGAAGAAGTATTTGACCTGGGGCGCGGGGCCTCGCGCGTGTCAGGCGATCCTGCTTGGAGCAAAGGCTCACGCCATGCTCGATGGCAGAGTTCACGTCTCGACGGAAGATATTCGAGCGGTTGCGCCCCGGTGCTTCGACATCGATTGGCAACCAGTTTTCGCGCGGAGAGCGATGGGGTAAACGCGGACCATGTTGTTGAGAAGTTATTTGAAGTCGTGCGCGAACCAATCAAGTGACTGAATTCAAATGCAAAAATCTTCCAGAAAAACCGCTTGACCTACACCGAATTGCCGATATAAGCGGTGACTCCCATATTTTGAGAAAAAGCTCACAATTGTCGTGGGCACTGGGGATCTTGTGACGAGATCGTCGCGGTAGCTGCATGCTACTCGTTGGCGTGCGTTGCATGGGGGAGCGGGGATGTTTAGGAACTCATGAGGGGGAGGAGCAGGGATGCGAAGATTGTATCTCCTGGCCGGCCTGGCCATTTTAGGGGCAATCGGCCTGGTCGGGTGGGCGACCCTCGGTACGGCGCAGCCAAGTAGCCCGCCACCGGACAGTCCGCCGGCAGCTGTTGGGTCGGGAATGATCGATCCAATACCGGTAGCACCGGCAAAAACCAAGGACAAAGCACCGTCGACCGGTTTCGCAGCCCAGCGCGATTCGGGGCAGGCCCCGGAATCGTTGCCGCGAACCCGGCCCATTCCTGTTCGGAGATCGGCTTCCCAGTCGGTCAACGATCCTCTCATCGAGAAGATTATCCCTGTGGATGATCCAAAGCCGACGGATTCGAGCCTGCTCGTGCCGATGCCGCCGGATCGGAAAGATCCGAACGAACCGTTGAAGGTGGCGATTCCGGATGAGAAGCCCATTACAGTGGCTCCCCCCGCCGAACAGCGTCATCACAATATCAATGCACCGATAAGCAGTACCAGGCAAGAACCTTCGGTTAGTCTGGAATGGATCGGACAGGCCGCTATCAAAGTCGGCATGCCGGTCGACTATACATTGATCGTAAAAAACACCGGTACGAGCCCGGTGCAAAGAGTCGTCGTTCAGGTCCGCGTGCCGCAGCCGGTAAATATTGTCAGTGTCGAACCCAAGGCGGAAGGCGCTGATGGCGTACTCATGTGGGATCTGGGTACTCTTCTGGCCAAACAAGATCGCCGGCTGCAACTCAAACTCCTGTCGCCCCATCGCGGCGACATGGCCTGCCAGGCCTGGGTAACTTTCACGGGATCATCGGTGATGCGGATGTTGGTTCGCGAACCGAAATTGCTGGTGAAGGTAACGATGCCCAAGGAAATCCTGGTCGGCGACGCCTCGAATATCGTCATGACGATCAGCAATCCCGGCGATCATCCTGCCGACAAAGTGAAGATCACCGCGACTCTGGGCGAAGGGTTGGAGAGCGTTCGCGGCAACAAACTCAATTACGACATCGGCCTGCTGGCAGCGGGGGAAACGCGAACATTGCAATTCCCATTCGTCTCCAAGTCGGCCGGCGAGCAGCATTGCGAAGCCTTTGTCGAGGGCGATGGCGGACTGAAGGCAACGGATCACGCCGCTTTGATGGTGATTCAGCCACGGGTCGATCTCGAAGTGAGCGGGCCAAAGCGGCGCTATCTCGATCGCAAAGCAGTATACAGCTTCAAGGTGACCAACCCCGGCAATGCACCCGCCACCAACGTGTTTATTACCGATGTGGCACCTCCAGGTTTGAAGTTCGTCCAGGCCGACAACGGTGGGCAACACGATTTCGCTACGCGTTCGGTCAAATGGTTCATCGGTGAAATCGGCCCCGGTCAGACCAAGGAAGTGAAGGCCGAGTTTATCGCAACGGCCCTGGGCGAGCAAATTCAGAAGGTCTCGGCCCACGCTTCACGAGGGATCAAATCCGACCATGAGGCAAAGACGATCGTCGAGGGCCTGTCCGCACTGGAAATGGAAGTTACGGTGACGGATAATCCGATCGAAGTTGGATCGGACACGACCTACGAAATTCGCGTCGTGAATGCGGGCACGGGCTCCGAAACCAAGGTCAAGCTGGTCTGTATCCTGCCGCCGCAGATGAAGTTGAAATCTGCGACCGGGCCAACCCGGCACGACATCGTCGGCAACGAGATCATCTTCCAACCGTTGCCGAAACTGACGCACCGGGCAGATCAAGTTTACCAAGTGACGGTGACAGCGACCATGGTTGGAGATGTTCGATTTAAGACGGCGGTAACGTCCGCAACCGGGGGTGAGCCAATCACCAAGGTTGTCGCCACCAAAGTGTACGAAGATAGATGAGTCCATGAAAAATAAGGGGCCGCCTGCGACCAAAGTAGTTCGCAAGGCGGCTTCTTTTTTTGTTGATAGGCAACGGTTAGAACGGGTTCCTCTGACCGTTGAGTTCGATCGGCCGGGGAGACGCGACAGGAGTCAAGATAGGTTCAATCATGATCCCGGTCGTGCCGCCCTTGGGCATTACCTTTTGCTTCTGCGGTGGCGGAATCACTTCCGGAAGTGTGCCGGGCGTCGTGGTGATCGCACCTGCGCAAGCCCCGGTTCCACAACCTGTGCTGCAACCGCAACTCGATTTGTGACCCATTGACTTCAGCCGGCTAAACAGGCCCGGCTTGGCACACGGATCAGCGCCATGTGCTGCAAGTTGTGACCGGAACCGGTGCCGGCTTGCAGATAACTACCGGAGCGGGTGCCGGGGCGCAGGTGTCGCAAGAGCTCTTGTGACCGCACGATGAGAATTTCCCTTTCAGTCGCGAGAACAAGCCAGGCTTACTGGCGCAGGGATCGCATGCAGTGGAACAACCGCCACCACAGCTCGATCCCGTAGAAACCACAGCTGGACTACCCGGCGCAGGTGCTGGAGCGGGAACTACCGCGACATCCGCACCGGCCATCCACGCTGAGGTCAGCATGAACAACGCTGCATTCACTTTAGGTAACCTCCCTCGAAATACTTGGTGGCTCGGGAACAAGGCCGGACGCTGGCGGCAAGGCTCACATGAGCCTTCCAACCCGTGCCGAATCATCTTTGGAAACCGGCTTCCTTCTTCCGGTGAGAGCAGGCAGGAAAACGAAGTATCCTGGACTATCCGCAACGAAGAGGAACCGAAGTCTACTCTTCTTATTCGGCTTACCAGGAGCTTTTCTTTTTGCCGAGGCTGCGGAAATTTCCCTCTTCTCCTGATTAACCCATGTTTATGCCAATTGGGAAAATGGATGGGATCAGCCAAATAGGGTAGATTAGGCAAACAGCGCCTGCTGCTTTCTTGACCCAGCGATTTCCGCGATCCCTGGATCAGAAGGTTTCGCAAAAGCATCGTTCGGTCATAAGATGGCAGCAGGCCGACCACTCTACCCTGTACGATCCCCAGAGTTATGCTTCAACATGCTGCTATACCCCATAATTCAGAACAGTCGGTACGGCTATATCCGACCTGACGGGTCGATCGCCATCCGACCACAATACCAATCTGCGATGACTTTCTCCGAGGGCCTCGCGGGGATCCAGCGCAATGGCGCGTGGGGATTCATCAACCTTGCCGGCGATATCGTCATCGAGCCCAAATTCGACTCGTGTCGATCATTTTCCCACGGACTTGCTCTCGTGGAGGACGGCGATTCCAAGCTCTATATTGACACGACTGGAAAGGTCGTTATTCGGACGGAGTATTATCGATGCGATTCGTTCGAGGGAGATCTCGCTCCGGTGATGCCGGACATCCGGTCAAGAGGCGCATTTATCGACCGCACGGGGAGGATCGTTCTTTCCGGCGCAACTTTCTCGTGTCACATTTTTCGCACGGTCTGATCAATTGCCCCGAAGAGGGAAAGTGGGGCTTCATCAACAATCGGGGGGAGTTCGAGATTGCTCCGCAATACGTCAGCGCTTGTCCGTTCCGCGAGGGTTTGGCCGCTGTAGCCCCTCATTGCGAGCAAGCGTTCTGCTTCATCGACACGCGCGGACGAGTCGTTATTGAAGGCGAATTTAGCGGAGCCGATATTGGATTCTCGGGAAACCTGTGCACCGTCTGGAATGAACATTATGGCTTCATCGACCGGACCGGTCGTGTTGCGATACCCTACCGGTTTTACTTTGCGGATCACTTTTCAGAGGGGCTGGCCGCAGTCAAAGAGCCGGGGTCCGATTTCTACGGCTATGTCAATGAAAAAGGAACCATTGCAATAGCACAAACTTTTACGTGTGCCGACGCCTTTGACGGCGATCTCGCGCAGGTCATCGTGGGTGAAGAGTTTAACTCCTATCATTACGGGTACATCGACCGCACTGGAAAATATGTTTGGGAGCCGAGTCGATAGGAAGCATAAGCACCGATCCTTCTCAAGAGGTTTTTCATGCTCGATGGTGAAATTGAAATCATCCGTCCCGATCTTCCGCGCGGCCGGTTTCGTTCCGTCCTGTTCGATTTCGACGGCACGCTATCGTTGATTCGTGAGGGTTGGCCCGAGGTAATGATACCGATGATGGTCCGCATTCTAAGCGAGACTGGGACGCCGGAGCAGGAGCCGGAATTGACGAAAAAGGTGGAAGAGTTTGTCATGCGGCTCAATGGCCGGCAGACAATCTATCAGATGATGCAGCTTGCCGAGGAAGTAAAAAAACGCGGGGGCACGCCGAGAGAACCACTCGATTACAAGAAAGAGTATCACGATCTCATGATGCTGCGGATCGGCGGTCGAATCGAAGATCTCTCGACCGGCGCTGCCACGAAGGAACACTGGACAGTTCCCGGCAGTCATGCGCTTCTGGATGAGTTGCGACGACGGGGCGTTAAACTATATCTCGCCAGCGGCACGGATGAACTTTATGTCCGCAAGGAGGCCGAGTTGCTTGGGGTTACGGAGTACTTTGGTTCTCACATTTACGGAGCACTCGACGACCACCAGAATTTTTCCAAGAAGATGATTATCGATCGCATTCTTCGCGAAAACAATCTTCAAGGCGAGGAACTCCTCGGCTTCGGAGATGGCTTCGTCGAGATCGAAGAAGTGAAGAGGGTGGGCGGTGTGGCGGTGGCCGTGGCAAGCGATGAGGTGAATCGTCGTGGCGTGAATGCCTGGAAACGCAACCGGCTCGTGCAAGCCGGCGCGGATATCGTGATTCCCGAATATCGCAAAGCGGAGAAGCTTCTGGAGTGGTTGTTTGCCAGCGAGTGAGTACCGTGTCGATCAGGATCAGTGGGTCGAAGGGTACGTGGTGGTTGCCTCGTGATTCCCGGCTTGTGCCCTCGATCTTTTTGCACCCAGACTTTGCAGTCAGTCCATGCGAGCGATTCTTCCGGATTCGCCGAATCTATCCATTATTCCAATTCTTCCCTAAAGTCCGCAATTGCCTCAGCCGATACGTCTTTAGCTTTGCAATTACATTTGGCAGTCTGGCTCGACTCTGAAACCCTCCCAACCTCCGGAGACGGTCCATGAGAATCGGCATGGTATGCTCGTTGATCTTCGGTGGGTGTATCACCAGCGCGGTGATCGCTCAGACCCCGACGCCGTCCAACAACTCCTCGGCACCAACCATCAATGTTACTGTCGATTCGCCGGGAAGTAACCCGCCTACATCCGAACCCCAACCAAGTGATCCCACCGCGTCCCCAATCCATGCGCTTGCGGACAATGACACTCCCAATAGGGTGTGGTTTAACGCGGAATACGTTCTTTGGTTCATTCGAGGGCAAAGCGCTCCACCCTTGCTTCAGAGTGTTCCAGGCAACACCACAGGGTCAAGCCTTTCGACCGCGCAAACGCCCACGACGCTGTTTCCATCGGATGAGCGAATCAACTATCACATGTTCAACGGGCTTAGGCTCCAAGGCGGATTTTGGTTCAGTTCCGAACCCCGTCTCGGTCTGGATGCCAGCGGTTTCTTTCTCGATCAGAACAGTAACGGAGCCTCATTCAGTTCGCCGGGCATCGGCGGAATCGGTTTGGCACGGCCTTACATCAATGCCGCTACCGGACTTCCGGCCAGTTTTGCCTTCGCCAGAACCGACCCGTCGAATCCGCTCAGCGGTTCGATGAGTGCGGAATCTACGGTCAGTTCCCTGTACGGCGCGGAAATGAACCTGCGCTGGAATGGCCCGGCCATATTCGTCGATCAAACCGATTATCTTTTCGGCTTTCGGTATTTGAACTTCCAGGAGCAGCTCGATATCACCGGGCATGCCACCCGGGCGGATGGTTCGCAATACTCGGTCTCCGATCACTTCGCGACCACGAACCAGTTCTACGGAGAGCAAATCGGCATCAATTCGCATCTGTACGGCTATCGCGGCTTCTCCCTCGACGGAGCCTTCAAATTCGCCATGGGTGCGATCGAACAACAGGCCGATATCAGTGGAAACAACACCACGATCAGCAGTACCGGCGTTGTCACCACGCAGGCACGAGGACTCTACGCGCAACCGTCCAACATCGGATCGTACAGCCGAACCATGTTCACTGTGCTGCCCGAAATCAACCTGAATGTCAGCTATCACTTTACCCAGAATTTCTCGGTATATCTGGGATATAACATCCTATGGCTCAACAATGTGGCGCGGCCCGGCTCCCAGATAAACCCCGACATCAGCGATGCCAATCTCAAACTCGCCCCGACGCCGGCGACCCAACTTCAACCGCAGTTTGCCTTCCACGAGGACAGTTTCTGGGTTCAGGGCTTTAACGTCGGTTTCAGGCTCCAGTATTAACGAAGGTTTGTGAGGTCGCACCATGTTGACGGACAACCTGATCGAGCAGATTCTTACGACATTACCGCACAAAACCGTAGGTTTGCTCGGCGATCTGTTTCTGGATCGCTATCTCGACCTCGACGACTCCTTGACGGAACCTTCGATCGAGACCGGACTCGATGCCTATCAAGTCGTGAATGTGCGCTCCGATCCCGGTGCGCTGGGGACGATCCTCAACAATCTCGTTGCCCTGGGTGTCGGGACGATTCGACCCATTACCGTAATCGGCGACGATGGCGAAGGTTACGAACTCCGACAGGCGCTTCAACAATACTCGGCGGTCGATGCGAAGGGCGTCATCGGTTCGAGCGGGCGTCGAACTCCCACCTATACCAAGCCGATGCTTCAGAAAGCGGGCGAGATCCCCCGCGAATTGAATCGCCTCGACATCAAGAATCGAGTTCCCACTTCGACGGATGACGAGAAACGCATTATCGACCTGCTCGACGCAACCTGGGCCGAGGCTGATGCCTGGATCGTTCTCGATCAGGTAAGCGAAAAGAATTGCGGAGTCGTCACCAGTGAAGTGCGCAACCATCTGGCCAAGCTTGCCCAAGCCGATCCGACCCGATTTGTACTGGCCGATAGCCGGGAGCAGATCGCCGAATTCCGAAACGTGTTCATCAAACCGAACGAGCACGAGCTGATTGCGGAGACGCTCAGCGGGCAGCAGCGAGGAATCTTCCGCACGCGCGGCTCAGCCGGCATCGAACTGATCCACCCGGATCAATCGCGCGAACATGCGCCGGGCTACCCAGTCACCGGTCCCATCGATATCGTGGGTGCCGGCGACAGTTGCAGTGCCGGCATCACTTGCGCGGTCATTGCGGGTGCAACGCTGCTTCAAGCAGCCTGCTTCGGGAACCTGGTGGCGTCCATCACCGTTCAACAAATCGGTACTACCGGGACGGCGACTCCGCAACAAGTCCGGCAGCGCTGGGTTTGCATTTCCGGGGGCCAGGCATGAGCTGGGTTTTCTGGGCTTGTCTTTCCGCAGTTTTCGCGGGCCTGACCGCAGTCTTGGCAAAACTAGGCGTATCGGGAATCGATTCCAATCTTGCCACAGCCATTCGAACCGCCGTCGTCTTGCTGTTGAGTTGGAGCATCGTATTCTGGAACGGTGTGCCCGCGCTGAGCGCAGTGTCGTCGCGCTGCTGGTTGTTCCTGCTGCTTTCCGGTTTTGCCACGGCGGCATCGTGGCTTTGTTACTTTCGAGCGCTGCAAATGGGCGACGCTTCGAGAGTACGCGCCGATCGATAAGCTGAGCGTGGTGGTTGCCATTGTTTTAGCCGCAGTTATTCTGGGCGAAACCATGACCTGGCAGCACTGGGTGGGTGGAACGCTTATCGTTTCGGGCGCTATTATCATCGCGTGGAAGTGACGGCAGTGGAAATCCTGCAATCTGGTTGTCCGGGCAGGTTGCGATCAGTGAGCGCGGACGACGATCACGGTGACGTTATCGGTTGAACCGTCCAGATTGGCGAGGTTGACCAGGCGCCGGGCAGCTCGTTCCGCACTCCCACTTTCGCACAAAATCGCTTCAATGCTTTGCGGGGCGAGTTGATTGGTCAGACCGTCGGAGCAAACCAATATCCAGTCTCCGGATTGAAGCGTCAGTAAATAGGTTTCGGGAAGCACTTCACTTCGCCCGCCAATGGCCTGTTGCAACTCCGAACGCCGCGGATGGGTTTCCGCTTCCTTTTCGCTTAGCTGTCCAAGTTCAACGAGGCGATTGACAAAGGTTTGGTCGCGCGAAATCTGAGTCAACCTGGAGCGATGCAGGTGATAGGTTCGACTATCGCCAACGTGCCCGATGACGACTTGGGAGCCGTCAATCACGACGACCTCGGCAGTGCAGCCCATTCCCCGATTGCGAAGGCCGGCACGTGCGGCCTCGTAAACCAGGCGGTTTGCTTCTCGCAATGCCGCAATAACACGATCCTGATGCTCCTGACTCGACCTTCCCGAGGATTGTGGGGTATTCCCCGACGCCGAAGAAGACGGAATGTCTTTGGAGTCGCGGTCGGTTTCCGGCGCTAGCGGGTTCAACTCCGGATTCGAGCTTTGCATCAGCGGAGTTGAGTGCTGAAGCAACGGCCTTTGCTGCAAGAATGATGCGCGCAGCGAATGGATGGCCAACTCCGAGGCTACCTCGCCGCTTTCCATGCCGCCCATGCCGTCGGCCAGCAAGAGAATCGCGAATTCATCACCATCTTCCAGCCTGGCTTCCGAGCTGTGCAGAATCGCAAACGCATCCTCGTTCCCGCCTCGGGTAACGCCGGTCGTCGTCCAGGCCGCGATTTCCAAGCGAACGCGATCCAAATTGCGCTGACAGGCCCCCAGCAGCTGGATTAGCTCCTGGAAACCCGTCGGATCGGCCGATGCGGTTTCTTCGGTCGGGAATCGTCGAATGACATCGCGCACAAAGGTCTTGCTCAGCAATCGCCCCAGCAACGGGTGAACATCGGGGCAGCGGTCCAGCATGGAACGTGGCACACCTTGCAAAGTGAAGTCGAGCTCCGTTAATTCCCGGCCCAACATCAGTGCATGAGTCAGCGCGCCCAAACTGTACAGGTCGGCCCGAGCATCCACGCTTTGCGGGCTCAAGAGCAATTCCGGAGCCGAATAGAGAGTGCCGCGCAAGGGAACATCGGCGGTGAGGGGCAATGGGAGTAAGTCCGAGAGATCCGTGAGAACCGCCTGACCTGTCGGTGTGATGAATATCATGTCGGGGCGAAGACCTTCGAAAAAGGCCCCCCGACGATGCAGGCCATCCAGTGCTTCAGCGAGTTGGATCAACCAGGTGCAGCGTTTCGCCCAGGTGCAGGTTCTGGCTTCCCAGGCATCCCAGATCAACTGCCCGGCAGGTGCTTCCAGAACGAGGTATTGAAAGCCCTCTTCCACAAAGAAATCGACGATTCGAGGCAACGACAGATGGTTGATCAATTCGAGAATCCGCCTCTCCCAGCCAAGCGACGGCCATTTCGGCAACTCGATTTCAAAGACAGTGGGTGACTCCGAAGGAAGTTCATCTTCGGCAACCAGATCGAGATCCAACGAAAGCTCCAACTCGATTTTCGGGGGCGGGGCAATCGATTCTTGCCGGCATTCGCCAGGTGGGATTGCCTCGCGAAGGATGACCACAGGCAAGGGAGTCAGATCATTGGAGAGCGTATCAATGCCGCGAAAGCGCAGGACGCCGCCGCGCTGACTGGTCAGGGTTCCCAGTTGATATCGGCCGCCCACGATCTGCCCCCAGGTTTGGGGTATCATCTGCGTTGAATCGGGAGCATCGCACGCCGCGGATGGGAAGATGAATCCGCAATCGATGCAAAAAGTATCTGCGGATGACCGCACAGCACTGCACCGCAAACAATTCAGAGTTGCCGAATTCGAGGCCGTTGTTGCAACGACGGATTCAGGCATGGAGTCCGACGTCGGGAGGGAAACCTCGTCGGGTGTGACGGGAGTCGATTCGCCGGCATCCGCGGTGGGAAAATCGCTGGACAACGATGGGTTGCTTGGTGAAGGCAAAGATTCCAAATCGGCAGGTGGATGAGAACTCATCGTGCATCCTGTGCAATCGACTTAAGTGACGGCGGCGTTGTCCACGACCCGTTTAGGCGGAGTAAGTATATCCTACCGCGTGTTTGGATGAAATCCAAAGGCAACCCTCGATGGAAATATTAAAGCAGTGTTCTCGAAAATGCCGTTCGAGCGACGAACTGGGCTGGGAAAGTTGCAAAAACTGCGGAAAGTTTGCGGATTATTCCACTCGAATCAGCTTTTTTGGAATCTCCGATTGCACAAATTCTGCGGTTTGGACCTGCCGATAGCCGACGTAAGAAGAAGGATCGGAGTTCGTGCCGATAATTCAGAGCACTCGTTGCGAAAAGGATGAACCATCCATGTTGCGCACTGCCTGCTTGACGTTGTTCAGCATCCTTGGATGCTCGACGCTTTTTGCACAAAACAGGCCGTCACTGGAACCTTTCGATATTCCCGGTGATGTGGTCTCAAAACCGTCGAATCCGCCCCCCGCTGCCGGTCCGGTCGTTGCCGTTTCGACTTCTTCATCGGCAACGGTCACCTACCCACCCCAGGGCGGGCTTCAAAACAAACAAGCAATTGCCCCGGAGGCGTGTGTCCCAGGTCGAAAAGCGACGGGGCTGCTGGTGAATCGTCGCGATTCGGCATCCGATTGTTTGGATCGGCTGAGCAACTGGTTTTTCTACCGGAATCCACCCTGGCCGAAGAATTGCGGCCTGACGCCGACTCCCTACCAAACTCCCGGATATGCATACTTTTACCACCCAACTGCCAGTGAAAGCAGGCCATGTGGCAACCTTGCGCAACCTGCTTGCTCGGGATGTGCTGTCGAGGTAACGGCCATGAAACCCGAAGCTAAAGTGGTCGTCAAATCGGAACCACGCCCATTAATTCCCAACACTTCTGCGGCGTTGGCCCAGCCTGGCGCTCGCCCGTCGCCGGGAAAACTGACATCGATCGACGTGGATGGAGAACCCTATTACTTTCCGCGCATAACTCCTCCTTCGAAATCAAATTCGAATGGCGCGACTCTGCCCGATCCCAATCGCTAATGCGAGCGGCAGGAAAAGATTTCCGCTTACTTCGTGCGCGGCTCTTCAGCGAATCGGCGAGAGCCGCGCACGAAGTAAGCGGAAATCTTTTCCTGCCGCTCGCCTAAAAAGTTGCACGTCCACCAATAAACAGAAGAAGCCCGCCGGATGGCGGGCTTTTCCGTTTCCACGATCTCGCATCAAGGCGAAGGAATCGGTCGAATCGCGTTGACTCCGGTTGTCGTGCTCGATTTCGAGCTTGGATCCCAGGGCATTTGTTTGCCGTTTTCCTCGATCCGCGGGATTGGCGTCGGAGTCTGGAGCGTCCCGCCCGGCGGCTGGAGCACCCCACTGGGCAACATCGGCCCCGTCATGATTGGGCCGGAAGAATCGCATGCACAATTTGCCCCTGAATAGTTCGGCATGCCTTGAGGCGATCCGCCGCCGCAGCATGGCTTGGATGTGGAACGCAAGCGTGGGAACAAGGGAGTCCGAGTCTCCCACCAGCAACATCCCGTCACGAGAAATACAAGCCCGAAAAGGGCAATCCGCGCTGATTTTATGCGAGACATAAACGAATCCCCTGTCCCCGTGGGACACCTCTATGCGTTTTTGGTTTTGAATGATTGAGGGGAATCCATCCCGCAAAGTTTCTGTAACTCCTCTACTTGAGTCAATTTTGCGCGATAAGTGGAAATGGGCAAAGCTCAAAAGCTGAAGAAAACAGCTTTGGCGGCGAAAGCTGGGGACTCTGATCGTATTGGCGAAAATCCAAGGAAAATAGCGATTGACGGAAGTAATCGGATCGGAAGAATTCCAACGACTGGATGGAGGAAGCGGATCGTATCGATAGTGCTCAGCGAAGCACAGAATAGTGGTCAGTGGTCAGTGAATAGTGGTCAGTGAATAGTGGTCAGTGGTCAGTGGCGGAACTTATCTCTCGTTGGGCGTCGTGTCCTCTGTCCTCAGGTGCAGTTTCCACTGTGTTCTGACCACTAACCACTGACCACTGATCACTCTTCGTTTTCAGGGTGTCGGTTGTTTCCTTACGGGCACATTACTGCTCACTTTGATTTGACCGCGCAGGTATTCCAGGGCCGCATCGAGTTGCCGGTCCTTGAATTCTTTTGCAGGCTCCTTGGGTTTCGCTTCGCGATTGGGGATATTGCCCCATTCTCGAAGTTTATCCCCGAGTTGTTCTCGTTCGGTCCGGGTCAACTTGATGATGTAGTCCTTGTCGGGCGTGACACCCCATTCATCTTCGTCCCGGCCTTTGGTGCTGAGCTTGTTGAGATTCTTGTTGCTGGGACGCCAGAAGGTTGCGGTGGTCATTTTGATTTCACCACCGGTAGCCTCGTAGGGATCAATGGTCTGAACGCTTCCTTTCCCGTAACTGCGCTCACCCATTATCACGGCACGATTGTGGTCCTGGAGGCACGCTGAAAGAATCTCGCTGCCGCTGGCGCTGATTGCCATTGACCAGACATACCATCGGAAAATCGGTATAGCTGCCGAACGGGTAATCCGGCTTGCCGCGCTGCTTGTGAACCGACTTGGTCTTGCCGAAATACTGCTGCTCCTCCTCGACGCGGGGACGAACCGAGACAATTAACCCGTCATCGATGAAGAGATCGCAGATATCGTTGGCAACATTCAAATACCCGCCCGGATTGTTGCGGAGGTCGAGGATAAGACCTTTGACTCCGTCTTTTTCGAGTTGCTTAACCGCCTTGTCCATCTCGTAAAGGGAGTTGCGTGCGAATTGAGTGAGGTGGATATAGGCAATCTTGGACTTCGGATCGATGTACCAGTCCCACGAATCATCGACTTTCCGCTTGTAGCCATACACCGATTCAGTCTCAACCAAGGCCCGAGTCAGCTCATATTCTTTCAATTTTCCATCCCGATCGACGGTGATCTTGACCTTGGTTCCCGGCTCACCCAGGATGATTTTCACCGCGTCAGTGACCTTCAAACCTTTTGTGGATGTGATTTCCGGGGTACTCAGGGGCTTGCCTTCGCTATCCACTTCGCGCTTAATGGAAACAATGAGATCCCCTTCCCGCAAACCCGCTTTGTAAGCGGGGCTGCCCTTGATCGGTGTAACCACCAACAAACCGTCGCGGACGAGGTCGCGACGAATTTGAACGCCAATACCCGTGAACTGGCCGGTGACATCCCGTTTTATTTCCTCGACTCGTTCTCGATCAATGTAAGTCGTATATGGATCGACGAATTTGGCGATGCCTTCGTTGATGGCAATTTCCGCATCGTGACTTTTGTCGAGATCTTCGCGGATGCCGATGGGGAGCCTGGCGTCGCTCAAGAGCGTCAGCAATTCGTCCTTGTCCAGTTTCTTGGCTTTTTCCAGGCGTTGATTGAGTTCTTCCGACATTGGAATGTCGGCCCGGCGATAAAGACCGCGGATGCCGTTGACGACCATGGCGGTCAAATCGAGTTCCTTGATGTAGTATTCCTTGTAGCGTTCGAGCGCTCGAATCGTTTTTTGTGCGAACGCCTTGCCGCCGGCCTCATCCATTTTCATGGAGGTGTAAATTGCGTCGCGCGCCTTGATGAACTGTTCGACGGTCAAGGTTCCATCCGCCAGATCCTGGTAGTTCGAGCGAAGTTTTTGCAGGGCAGCGAACTTCGGCGCGCGCGACAGTAATTTCTTTCCTTCTGCGGCGATTTCCTTGGTAATACCGGACGACCGCTTGGCGATCTCCTCGAACTTCTTGAGGCGTTCCTCGACCTTGACCTGCACCTCCGGATTGTGGGAGAGCATGTAATGAGATTCGCGCGACGACGAAAGGAATCTGTTCCTTTTGCTCGCGCGTCGTCCCGAATTTCCGGGCAAGATTGCCGATTTCCGAATCGAGGTATTTGGTCAACTCATCGACGGTGATCGTACCGTCGGCTTCCTTGCCTTCCTTGTCCGCTGCACCCCGGAGGCCCGCGACCACGGCAGTTGTGAAGATGCCTTCCTTCTTGTCGGTGACGACGGTCGGATTGGCACCACTGCCGGCGAGGATGACTGCCCTGCCCACAGGCAGTTCGGTCTCATCCTTCTCATCCATGCCGAGGAACGCCCGTACCAAATCCATGATGTTTGGCTCAACGACCGTTTCCTTGCCGGGATCGAACGATTTGAGATTGATATCCAACATAATGCAAACTTTTTGGGCTTTCAGAGCCTTCAATTCGGGGCGAATTTCCGCCGGAGTGATCGCATTTTTCGCACGATCCTTGACGGTAGAATCCACGGCAAAAATACAGGTCCGATCGCCCGAGGGTGCGCCCTGACCGACAAGGTAGACGATCACCTTATCGTCCTTGTGGGCCTTTGCGGCAACATCTTTTAGTGCGGCGAGGATATTCGCCTTGGAGGCTACTTTGGACGCCATCACCTCACCTTTGCCGGAGAGGAGCAATTGCACATTGGCAGGATCGACGCCACCCACCGACTTATCCGTCAGCGTGTCGTAAATCGCCTTGGCATCGGTAATCGCTGATGGGCGATCTTTAATGGCCTTATCCTCGAACTGTCCGATGCCAACGATGACCGCGTAGGTCTTGGCATCCTCGGCGCGAAGGGTGGAAAGCGGTGCGAGGAAAATGGCAAGCAAAAGGGCAACGGCAGCAGCAGCCCGTCTCATTCTGATGATCCTTTCTTCCTTCCGAGGCACGGCGAAACAGCGCCGGGCCAAAAGATTCAGAGCAATTCGCATCGAATGGGTCACGACATCACATGTGCGTGATGCAGGTGCGAAACAATTCCGCCCCCATTGTGACGAACCTTCACAACCAGTCAATCCATTTTACGCAAACTATCCGCCGAGTGTGTAACAATTGGGGAAGATAGACAAATATCCTTGCCGTGGTTGAGAAGTGAGGTCAAGCAAAGAACGCATGCATGCCAGGTTGATCGAGATTGGGTAAATCACCCGCTCCTATCCCCCTAACAACGATGGCCTACTGAAACGACAGGGTTACTCCGCGGAGGATTTCCACCTTTTAAGACTCCGTTTTGCCTCCTCCGTCAATGACACTCCTTCAGCCCCTTTCGCAACTTTCTCGACAAGTTCTCTCGCCTGGGCTATGCCGATCCATTCCAAGATTTCGAGAGCGCGCAGGGACTGTGCAACTTGCTCCGTTGCAGCTTGACCGCGAATCTTCGCGAGGATATTTTCAGCTCGTCCCGCGGCTTCCGTCGATGGCTTGTTCATCAGGAATTTCTCCACGGCCGCGGCAACACGATCGCCGGACTCTTCCAGTTCGCGCGTTGCCCGAACACGCTCGGCGAACTTGTTGTTGTCGAGGTCTCGGAGCCGGGCCGACACCCAGTTGGGATCGATCGGCTCCGCGGGCTTGAGGCGTTCGTTCGCGATTTTCAAAGCAGCCTCAGGATGGGCAGCCAGCGCGCGAATGGCCGCGAATGCTTTCTGAGCGTCGTCGCCCCGCAATGCCTGCCAGTGTTCATCCGAATTGCCGGCCGGCGGTGTTTTCGCGATAGTTTTGATCGATACATCCCATATCAGGATGGTGCAGTCCGCGCTCGATGATGCGAGTGCCCTGTCGTCGATCGTGAATGCCAACCCGGTTATCGCGCTGTCGTGGCCGCTGAACGGCCCAATGAGCGCTCCCGTCCGAAGATTCAGTACATGGATCTTGCTGTAGTCCTGCACCCACGCGAGGAGCCGACCGTTATGGGAGAATCGCAGTAAACTTGTTGCCGACCCTGGCTTGACGTGAGCGCGCATTTGCCTGGTTGCGACTTCATAGAGCCGAATGCCATCGCCGAACTCGCAGGCGGTTGCGATCATGCGGCCATCGGGGCTGTAGACCAGGCCCGTCGCCGAGAAACCCCAGGGCGTTTCAACCCGAATTCCAGTTCCTTCGTTCCAGGTCGCAGTGTCCCACATCCGCACCTGTGCGCCGTCGCCGAAGGCCCCATCGCCGAAGGCGAACGTACGTCCATCGGGGCTGAAAGCACCGGCCACACTATTGCAGGAGTTTTTGGCGTGAACATTCAGCACCACCTTGCCGGTGTCCAAGTCCCAGACTTCAGCGGAACGGCTTGACGGGCCGATCCCGGCCAGAAACCGGCCATCGGGGGAAAAGGCGAGATGCTGATTCGAGAAAGGATCGGTCGGGATATTCCGTTGCCGTTTGCCCGTCCGGCGATCATAGATGCCGATACTCTTGACGTCGCCGTTGCGAACAGCAATACGACTGCCATCGGCGCTGAGAGCGAAAGTGAGGCCGTTCAAGTCGAGATCGACCGCGAATTGTGCGACCGACTTGCCTTGTTTGACATCCCAGGTGCGAACCGATCGGTCGCACCCAAAGGATACCAGCGAACCGTCCGGGGCACACTCGACGCCAAAGACCGCGCCTTGGTGTCCGGCGATCCGTTCCGGCAATTGTCTTCCCGTCTCCAGGTCGTAGAAGATAATCGCTTGCTCCCCCTCGAAAACGACTTCCAGGCGTTTGCCATCGGGAGAGATGGCCAATCTTTGAAGTTGATCGCGACCGAGTTCAATCTTTCGGATCGGCTTGCCTGAAGGCCATTCCCGTTCGAGCACGAAGGAATCGTAACTGCCGGTGTACAGCTTTTTGCCGTCCGGGGAGAAGCCGGCCGCATTGGCCCATCTCTTGTGGCCTTCGAGCACTGCGATTTTCTTGCCCTCCAAATCCCAGACGGAAGGAGGCTGCGAGTTGCAAATTACCAACTGTTTGCCGTCAGGCGACAGCAGGACTTGGCCCCAGCATTGGGGCCGAACTGTGGGAAACGACTTCTTTACCGTTCCTTTGGTCCGATCGAACAGGAAGATATAACCGTCATCGTCGCCGCGCAGGACGACCGTTTCGCCGTCATCCACGAAGGCTATCGGCGACAATGTTTGGCCTTTGCTAAGATATTGCCAAAGCTGTTTTCCGGTTCGCGCATCCCAGAGACGAACTTCACCCTGTCCATGCCCTTGCGAACGGGCGGTGACGAACCATTTGTTGTTCGCGGCAAACACACAACTGCCCAGGCCGAGCCAATCTTTGGGCCCCGCATTCTTCGAGATTGACCAGACTTGTTTGCGCTCGGTGAGATCGTACAGCGTTAGATGCCACTCCTGTGGAGAATCGACGGCGATGCCGTGCCGGATGTAATCGTTGGTCCATAAAACGTAGCGGCCATCCGGGGAAAAACCAACCACGTGGTCATCCGCCCCGGCCCAAGCCAGCGCGCCGCCGCTTTTCGGGAGCCTCCACGATTCCAAAACGATGCCGGTCGTCAAATCGATGCGTCGGATCTCTGAGCCTTGCTGCGCCAGATATGATTTTCCATCCGGCCGAAATTGCCAACAGACAGGCCGAGGCTCCCACGGCCAGACTTGTGCACGGAAACGTCGCGTGCCAAGGCGCATGATCGCGCCATCGGGCAGCGCATCGCCCAAGGTATCGACGCGCTTTGCCGTGGCTATCGGCTCTTGTGTCTTCTTCTCTTTGACCGGCTCGGGCGGGTCGGCATGGCCCAAGCCGGTATAGATTCCGATTCCCAGGCCGACGAGAGCGAATGAGACAATAATAGCTTTCATGGCAATGTCCTTGATCGTTGTGGTCGTAGAGAGGATGAGTGCCGACGGCCCAGCGGTGACTCATTCCCGAAAACAGCATCGAGGCACGATTTTGCCAGCGCTGGGCAAACCGCCCCGTCGAGAGCTGATGGCGACAACACCGCCAGCGCCAGCCCCGCGGCCGAGATACCCCGGCGCTCCAGGCGCTGCGCAAGGCGTGTCGGCCTTCCTCCAATCGCCGCTTCAAAGTACTAATCGACCAGCCGAGTTGTTCCGCGGCTTCGTCGCGGCTCAGGCCGGACAGATAGCACAGCAAGAGCGGCAAACGCAGTCGCTCCGGCAAATGTTGCAATTCCTCATCGAGGGCGGTTCGCACTTCACGCCAAACGAGATCGGTTTCCGCCGTAGCCGCGGTACTCGGCTCCGGCGCATTCTCGATGGAAACGACTCGTCGCTTTCGCGCCCGGGCAGCGATGCGGCAGGTCGTCGTGTAAAGCCAATTCGGCACCGATTGTCGTTGGCGAATCGACTTCGCCAGTCGGGCCAGGCTCAGGAATACCGCTTGAAAGACGTCGGCGGCGTCGGCGGCATTGTTGACCAGTCGGCGGGCAGTCCCCAGCACCATCGGCCCGTGCCGGTCGAGCAGAACCTCGAACGCCTGATGGTCGTTTGCGTCAATGAATTGCCGCAAAAGTTGCGCATCCGCCTGAAGGGCGGCCTCATCCGCCAATTGGCGGAGGCAACGTCTCACGGATTCAACGGCTTGCTTGGACATAATGGATAAGTACGCGCCGAGGCAAAAGGGGTCCAATATTTTTCGCTGCCGGCCCGATGGCGCATCGCGATTATCGTTTCGCCGGACGGTTCAAAATCCCGATCAGCAATCCTTGTACCGGTGCCCTCAGCACATTTAACCTGCTTTTTTTTCAACTCGCGTATCAAATTGCGACCACTCGGCAGATAAAGTGTTAGAGAGCAGACGATAGCAGCGTCGAGGGAGCGCCGTGACGAGAAACGACATCCATCATCTTCGTGGAGTTGTCCTGCAACCGGACCCGGCCGGGCTGACCGATGCGGAACTGCTTAGCTGTTTCGTTGAACAGCGCGCTGAAACCGCCTTCGCGGCCCTTGTCCGGCGGCACGGCTCAATGGTATGGGGTGTATGCCGCCGTGTCTTGACCAACCATCAGGATGCCGAGGATGCGTTCCAGGCCGCGTTTCTCGTCCTCGCCCGCAAAGCCGCAACCCTTGTGCCAAGAGCCCTGGTGGGGAACTGGCTGTACGGCGTTGCCCGTCATGCGGCACTCCACGCCGCCAGGACGGCGGCCCGGCGGAGAGAGCGAGAAAGACAGGTAGTTATTATGCCCGAACCCGCTATGGCCGACAACGACCCCTGGCCGGACCTGCAACCGATTCTCGACCAGGAGTTGAGCCGCCTGCCGGACAAATATCGCGCCGTCGTTGTCCTGTGCGATCTGGAGGGCAAGGGACGCAAAGAAGCGGCCCGCCAACTGGGCTGCCCCGAAGGGACGGTAGCAGGGCGCTTGGCGCGGGCGAGGGCAATGCTGGTGAAACGCCTCACTCGGCGCGGAGTAACCCTTTCGAGCGCCGCGCTGTCGGTGGTGCTTTTACAGAAGGTAACGTCCGGCAGTGCCCCCGTGTCCGTAATATCTTCCACGATCAGGTGCGTAAGCCTGTTTGTGCCGGGCCAAGTAGCCAATGATGCGATTTCAGCCAACGTGGCCATCCTAACGGAAAAGGTGCTCAAGATGATGCTGATAAACAAACTCAGAACGATGACGTTGGGTCTGCTGGTGCTGGCTGCGTTTGCCCTCGGGGGAGGGCTGCTCGTCTATCAGGAGATGGCCGGCCAGGAGAAACCGCTGTCTCCTTCTGCAGCCGGATCAGGCACGCAGGCCGAGCCCTCCGCGTCAGATGATGCGCGGAAGGAAGCACCGCCGGCCGACATGGGAAAGAAGGCGGAAAAGAAGGGGCCTCGTGTCGACCGCCTCGGCGACCCTTTGCCGCCAGGAGCCTTTAACCGCCTTGGTTCCCAGCGCTTCCGCAACAGCGACCGTGTCGCCAATTTGGCCTATTCTCCGGACGGCAAAGCTATCGCTTCGGCTTGTGCGGATGGTTCCGTACGACTCTGGGAAGCCGCTACGGGCAAGCTGCGCTGGCGTTTAGAGACCGATAAGGAGATTAATGTTCAAGGTCTGCCGCTCATCCTGGGCCTCCAACATGCCCTCGCTTTTAGCAGGGATGGCAAGAAATTAGCGATGCTGAATGCGTTCGAATACGTGGTCATAGACGCCGGCACCGTCAAGGTGTTGGTGCGCCAAAGGTTGCCGGCACCACAGAAGGGCCTTGCAAAAGGCACCAGCACTTGTGCCATCGCGCCCGACCTGGCTACGTTCGCCCTTGGCTTGGAGGACGGCACAATAGAGCTCCACGATGCTGCTAGTGGGAAAGAGAACCTGCACTTCACGGCGGGAGAAAAGAACCAAAGAGAATTCCCCGTCCTGCGCGGAGGGAGCCTCGAATTCTCAGCCGATGGCAAAACCATTTATGCGTTGTCGTTTATAAAGTCGAGCGTCATGGTCTTTGACACAACCACCGGCAAACTTAAGGACACATTGAAAATCGACGACCCGCCGACCAATCGGCCTGGTAGTATGCCGCCTGGCAACAATGACCTTGTCCAGAGATTCTCAGCAGTTGGCGATAACCGGCACTGTTATGGGCAAAAATCCTCCCGAAGCGCGACAGATATTTTGGGATTTGCCGGCCGGCAAACCGCGGCACGTTGTCAGTGTCCCACGAGCGTTTAATGGCGGTGCCTTTTCCCCGGATGGCAAGTTTTTCGCTGGCCCTGCCGCCCGGGATATCGTGTTTTTCAACACCGCGACCGGTAAAGACGAGCGGCGCATGCCGTTGCCTGCCAGCGCCTTTACCTTGGCGTTTGCGCCAGACGGCAGTACGCTGGCCGCAGGCGACCTGGCGAACATAACGCTACTGAATGTTGCAACGGGAAAGGTGCAAGCGCCCGTGCCGGAGCCGAAGGGAACACCATTCGCAACCCAATTTCGAGCCGGCGGCAAACAGCTTATTTCCTTCGGCACCGACGGTGTCTACTGGTGGGATCTCGCAGGCGGACAAATCGTCCGGCATTTCCAATACGAGCAGCCGGGGCCGAGGCCCCTTCTCGGACATGTCCTTTCGCCCGACGAGAAAGTAATCGTCACCAGTGGGAGCGGTGGCGATCTGGAACTTGTTGACGTCGCCGCCAACAAGCAGCTGCACACGTTGAAAGGTCACAAATTCCCAAGAAGCGCTGCGTTTTCGCCGGATGGTTCCAGGCTCTATTCGGCGGGTAACGGCCGGGTAATCGTGTGGGACGTGCAGAACGGCAAACAGCTCCTGGAATGGGAAAGCCCCAACGTGGCGAACCTTGCTGTGTCGCCCGACGGCCGCTGGGTGGCATATTGGACATCGGACCGGATCGGCAACTCGTTCGCGAGAAATAAGCCTCCCGAAGGGACTTATGACATACGGTTGTGGGATGTGGGGGCCGGCAAGTTGGCACGCCGTTTGACGCTGCGGGGCGGAGCGGCTCTGGACGCGGTGTTCTCAGCCGATAGTACACGCCTGGTGATCGTAGGTGGCGATCCGGGCCAGCACGGTTTTTCGTCTTCCACGCTCGGAAAATCCAACGTCTTACAGATTTGGGACGTGGCCACGGGCACGGAGGTGCGCACCTTCCGCGGTAACCAGGAGCGGGCCATTTGCGTAGCCATCTCGCCCGATGGGCGCACGATTGCCACCGGCAAATGGGATTTTACCCACGACGGTGCCGGTACCGACTATGCGCTGCACCTGTGGGATGTAGCCACCGGAACGGAGCGCGGCCAGATCCTGGGACACCAAAGTCGCGTTCAATCGGTGAACTTCTCGCCCGACGGGCGCTGGTTGGCGGCAACCAGTGCCGATGCGCCAATCTTTATCTGGGACGTCTATGCATTGAAGAAACCGCTATCACCGGCCAAAGGGCTGACCAAAGAGGACAAGGACAAACTCTGGCAGGAACTGGCCAGCGCAGACGCGACCAAGGCATTCCAGGCCGTACGCGAGTTGATCGCCAGGCCGGATGAAGCGGTCTCGCTTCTGCAAGCCGGCTGGAAGCGGGTGCCGCGGGCGACTACCGAACAAATGCAGAAATGGATCGAGGATCTGGACAGCAACCAGTCTAGCGTCCGAGAAAAGGCCCAAGCTGAATTGGACCTGCACCTCGCCGGCCACGAACAGTTGCTGAGCAAAGCTCTTGCCAAGTCCACGCTCGAACAACGCAATCGGCTGGCGGAGATCCTCAACCGGCTTCATCCGGGGCAGCTCCAGCGCACGCGGATGCTCGAGGTTCTGGAAAGAATCGGCAGTGGCCCGTCACGTCAGTTCCTACAGACGCTGGCAGGGCAGACCGACGATGTGGAAACGTCGCGCGAAGCGACCGCGGGACTCGAACGCTTGAAGCGATGATGAAGGAGATCCCAGGAACGACAATCCCCTGATTCGCTTAGTACATTATTGCTTCGCCAAACGATTCAAAATCTCGATTCCTCGTAGGAGCGTTTCATCCTTCGCGGCATAACTGACCCGGAAATGGGTATCACATCTGCTAAAAGTGATGCCCGGAATGATGAGCAAGCCATGCCGAACCGCTTCCGTGACGAATTCGGTTGCGGTTCCCCACGGCGCTTTGGGAAAGAGGTAGAACGCCCCGCCGGGTTTCACGAATTCAAACCGCTCGCGCAAGCCGTCGCAAAATAAATCGCGTTTTCGACGATAGTCCGCGACGATCGATGAAGTATCTTCATTCAGTGCAGCGGTGCCGCCATGTTGAACGATGCTGGGCGCACAAACAAATGTGAACTGCTGGAGTTTTGCCATCTCGTTGATGAGTACCTTCGGTCCATGCGCAAACCCAAGTCGCCAGCCGGTCATGCCGTAGGCTTTGCCAAACCCATCGACGACGAGCACGTCCGGATGAAACTCCGCAGCACAACGATAAGGCTGCTCATAGCGGAAGACGCGGTAAATCTCATCGCTGATGAGCACGATTTGTTTCTCGGCGGCGAGTTGTGCCAGCTCATTCAAAGTTTGGTTGGGAATGACCGTTCCGGTCGGGTTCGATGGACTGGAAAAGAGAATCACCTTGGTTCGCGGCGTAATCGCCGAGCGGATTTTTTCGACATTTACGGCGAAATCAGGATAGGTATCGACGACGACCGCTTTGCCGCCCGCCAGCGTAATCATGTGCGGATAGGCAACGAAATAGGGATCGAGAATGATTACTTCATCGCCGGGATTCACCGTCGCATAAAGAGCCAGCAACAATGCACCGCTCGTGCCACTGGTGATGAGGACTTCTCGATCGGATTGACCCAACGGCGCGACTAACTTGTTGCGAATCGCGTCGCGCAACTCGGGGATGCCCTGAGTGATCGTGTAGCCATTATCGCCGCGATCGATCGCGGCATGAACCGCGGCCTTCACTGCGGGAGCAACATCGAAGTGAGGCTGCCCGATGCTCAAGTTGACTGGATCTTTGAGATTCCGGCCCAGCTCGAAAATCTTGCGAATGCCCGACATTTCGATCGTTTGCATCCGGTCCGCGATCCAGTGATCGTGCATATGGTGTCTCCTGTTTCCGTTCAAAGCGGCCAAGGGTTGGCGATGCCAAGAACAATCAGCCCTACGCGCCGACATCCGGTGGTCGAATGCGCAGCTCGTCCAGCTTCCACCGTAATGATCGCACCTCGGGTTAGTTCATCACCATATTTCGCAAGCACTTGTTGACACACAGTTCCCTGCTGGCGTACGGAAATGTTGACCAGCCGTAGAATGCCGTGATGCGGCAAGCCCCGCCGAACCGCCAATTCGCCGAAGTCCTTATCCAACGTGATGAGTGGACGCTGCTCCCGGAACGCCTGCGCAGAATATCTTCGTCGCCCGGATCGCGTGCAAGGTCACCGGTCCAAAACACATCATGGCCGGCAGCCTGAAGTTCGGCCTTTACGCCACCCCAGACGCACGTGTCAAGGAGCAAGTTCATGCGGCGGACTCGATCTTGAGGGGTTCGATGCGTTCGTGCCCGACCAGACGACGGGCATAAACCAGACAAGCCTGGATGTCTTCCATTTCCAACCAGGGGTAGCCCTGCAGCAACAATTCCGGCGTGTCTCCGGCAGCGAGCATCCCCAGCACATGCTCTACCCCAAGGCGACGGCCGCGAATGATGGGCTTACCGCCAAAGATGTTCGGATTCAGCGTGATCCGTTCAAGAAGTTTCTGTTCGTCCATCGTTTGTCCCCAGTTCCGTTTCCGGTGGTCCATACTCGTCATGTGAAATTAAAGCTTGCAATGTCCGGTTCGGACAAGACTTTCAGTTGGCCGACAGTATGCCGCTCATCTGAAACCCTCAAGAGCAATTATAGCCTTACTCTTTCCGGCCATCTCAATTCGACAGACTCGACTCGTTCGGCAACAAATACGCTGCCTGCATCTTGGTTAGGGTGTCGATGGCGTTATCGATCGGAACCGCTCGATAGCGCCCTTCGACCGATTCCACCAATTTGAGCCGGACTAGCTTCTCGATGGCGTCGCCGATCTCGAAGTCGATTTTCAAATTGATCCGCTTCTCAAGCTCCAGTTCGATATAGTCGTCCAGCTCGTCCTCAGTCCAGCCGCGTTCACCCGCATAGCGCCAAAGGAAGAAATAGCCGAGGATCGCCTCCCGGCTCTCCTGCTCTTCCGCTTCATCGAGAATGCGATAGAGAAGTCCCGCATTGTTGTCGAGATTTTGGTAGTACAGGCTCTGGGTCAGCGTGTACATGTAGTTCTTCTTGGTCGACTGAAATCCTGCCCAGGTCTTGTAAGCGTAGCCGAGCACCAGTGCGATCGGGGCGTAGAGTACCAGGGCCGCAGCCCAGAACGCCCCCGACAATGCTTGAAGCATCGACTCAAAGGAAAAGGCGATCTTGTAAAACACGTAGCCGATCGTACTCGCCGTCGATGCGCCCAGTTTACCCCGGTCCCAAAGTTTCATTTTGATGCGCATGCCGGGGAAGACCATCTCCAGATCCATTTTGGGAATGTCCTTGAACATCTTCATGAAAATGTGTTCGACATCGGCATCGGGTCCAAGACGCTTGTGCGGTTTCTGTTTGACGATGATTACCATGCGCTGTAGCGTAGGTACGGCGACATCGAATTTTTGCCACCATTTCCACCAGTGCTTCTTGGTGCGATGGCCGATGTGTTCGCCTCGAAAGAACAGTTCGACTTTTTCAAAGCAGTTCCAATCGACATCCATGTCGATGCCCCAGTAACTCGCTCCGTGCATGGCGTCGTCCATCTGGGCACGCGTCATGCGAACGTAGTTGGCTCGTTCGAGTAATTGGATGAACTCGGCGAATAAATCTTCCTGTCGTTGTTGCTTCTGTTCCGGCGTCAAAGGCGTGAGCGTCCGCAGATCGGAATCGGGATCGAAGGGAATATAGGCGATTTTGAGCCGTTCGAGCCGTTCGTGATACTCCCGATGAAAGTGCGTCATGACCTTGGAAGCAAAGGCGCGAAAGCGCTGTTGATCCTGGCTCGACACTTTCTGCTCGGCCAGCGGGCCGCGTTCGGTGCAGAGCAATTCGACCAGATCGCCGCAGTGCAGCGGGATAAAATGTTCCCGATCCTTGAAGACAGCCATAGGTATGACCTCATCGATAGTCGGCAGCAATGGTACGAAGGGTTATTCGTCGCCCGGCTCGGAAGATTCATCGTCCCACGATATACCAGGATCGATTTCGGCATCCACAGGTTCGCCTAACTCAACGGCGATCTCACGCAATGTCGAAAGAACCTGGCTCATATGTTCAGGTCGATGGTTCGGATTGAACGCCAAACACCGCCTAAGAAGATCCTCCAAGGACGCTGGAATGGTGGAATTGAACTCCGATGCCGGTTTGAGAAGAGAATTCCATGTTTTCTCGGTCATCCGAACATTTGCGGTCGTTCCCATGACCGAAGGCGGGAGCTTGAGCGTGGCCATACGATAGAAAGTGGCCCCGAAGTTGAAAATCTCGGTCCTTTCATTGACAACCCGGCCCCGGGCAGTTTCCGGAGCAATGTATTCGGGCGTGCCCTGGATGCGATCTTTGGCTTCGCCCCTGCACCAGGCCAGTCCATAATCGATGATTTTCACCTCACCCCGTTTGCCGATAAGAATATTATTGGGTTTCAGGTCCGCGTGATAAACACCTTTGCCGTGCATATGGATCATGCCGGATGCAATCAGGAAAAAAGTCGGCACTAGTTTTTGCATCGGCATCGGCGGAACCTGGTCGAGGGGCTTACCATTGACGAATTCGATGAGCATTTGAACTTTACGAATCTTGAACATCCAGTTCCTCTGTGTCTCCAGGCAGTAAATCTTGATCAGGTTGGGATGGTTGAGCATTTGCGACACGCGAAATTCATGCCGTGCTTGCTCCAGAAACTTCATCTCATCGGCATCGGCGAGAGAAACGACCTTTAACGCGTATTCTTTGGAATCGGCCTTTCTGCGGATGTGTAAAATAGTACTGTGAGCGCCGGTGCCAAGGGTACTGATAACCTGATATTTGCCGATTCGATCGATCGTAGCCATGCCGCATCTCGCCCCGGATGTTTGAGGTGGAATCTTCAGCATCTTAGCGGTTCTTGACGATGATGACAGGGTGACAAGGGTCGGTAAATGACAAGGTGACAAGGTGACAAGGTGACAAAGTGAACGACATTGACCGAGAACGGCGAACGCGAAGCTTATGGCCGGGAGATTTTTGCGCCGCCCCGCATCAAGGCCCTCATTTCCTGTCGCCGGGCTGGTTCGATGATCTCTTGATGAACTGGACCATGGACCAGGAAGCGCTCAAGGTGCAGCTTTTCCGCTTTATTGATACTTTGCCCCTGCTCCGCGATCCGAAGTCGGTGAGCAGCCATCTGCGCGAGTATTTGGAGGAGGCCGGGAAAGAATTGCCCTGGTGGGTCCGGCTTGGGGTGAAGCTGATTCCAAGTCGCGGTTTCGGTGGCCGGCTGCTGGCGCGAACCGCCCGCTGGAATGCTGAACACATGGCCCGACGCTTCATTGCCGGCTCCACCGTCAACGAAGCATTAAAGTCGATTCGCCGACAACGTGCGCAGTCTCTTGCCTTTACGATCGATTTGCTGGGCGAATCGACCATCACGGAAGCCGAAGCGGATGGGGTTCAAAAACAGTATCTCGACCTGATCGCCGGTTTGTCGAAGGAGATTAATTCATGGACCGAGATTCCGCTCATCGATCGAGATGAGCGCGGACCGATCCCGCGCGTCAATGTCTCGGTAAAGTTATCAGCGCTTTTCAGCCAGTTCGATCCGATCGACCCGGCCGGAACCAGCGCAGCCGTTCGGCACCGGCTGCGCCCGATTCTTCGAGCGGCACGGCAAAGCAACGCTTTCGTCAACTTCGATATGGAGCAATACGCCTTCAAGGATACCACTCTGCAAATCTTCCGGGAGATTCTCAGTGAAGATGAGTTTCGTACCTGGTCGAATGCCGGCATCGCAATCCAGGCTTATCTGCACGATACGGAGCAAGATCTGAGGAATCTTCTCGAATGGACTCAACAACGAGGGTCTCCCGTCTGGATTCGACTGGTGAAGGGGGCTTACTGGGACTTTGAAACCGTACTGTCGGCACAGCAAGGCTGGCCGGTACCGGTGTTTACGGAAAAATGGCAAAGCGATGCAAGTTTTGAACGCTGTTCCCGCTTGATGATGCAGAATCACGATTGGCTGCACCCCGCCTTTGGCAGCCACAATGTCCGCAGCGTTGCTGCAGTATTATCTCTCGCCGAGGAGTTCAAAGTGCCAAAGGGGCGCTATGAATTTCAGATGCTGTTCGGCATGGCCGATGAGTTCAAACAAGCGCTGATCGCAATGGGCCAGCGCGTGCGCATTTATACTCCTTACGGTCAGTTGTTGCCGGGCATGGCTTATCTTGTCCGCCGACTCCTGGAAAACACCTCAAACGAATCGTTCCTGCGGGCCAGTTTCCGCGAGAATGTGCCGGAGGAATTTTTGCTCATGAATCCGACCTTGAAACAATCATCCCGCAACGGGCTGCTCACCAAGACCGAAACGATCGGTCTTGCCCCGTTCCACAACGAACCGATCACCGATTTCAGCAGACAATCCGATCGAATTGCCATGCAAAAGGCTCTCGATGAGGTGAAAGCGCAATTCGGCAAACAATATCCGCTGGTAATCAACGATCGGGACATTCTTCCAGAGCGCTGGATGGATTCTCTGAATCCATCGCACGCAAAAGAAGTCGTCGGATGCTGTGCTCTGGCAACCCCGCAACAGGCCGAACAGGCCGTCCGCGCTGCTGCAGCAGCGTTTCCAGGCTGGCGCGACACCGAGCCGGCCCGCGCGCAGACTATCTGTTTCGCATTGCCAAGCGCCTGCGCGAACGCCGCTTCGAGTTGTCGGCATGGGAAGTCCACGAATGCGGCAAGCCCTGGCGCAAGGCCGACGCCGACGTCGCCGAAGCCATCGACTTTTGCGAGTACTACGCCCGCGAGATGCTGCGTTTGGCAGTCTCGCAACGCCGAGATTTGCCGGGTGAAAATAACGAATATTTCTATGAGCCGCGCGGCGTGGCCGTCATCATCGCACCATGGAACTTCCCTTTGGCCATCCTGTGCGGCATGGCCACAGCGGCCCTCGTTACCGGCAATACCATCATCCTCAAGCCGGCCGAGCAGTCGACGATTATTGCCGCCAAGTTCATGGAGGTACTGCGATCGGTCGATCTGCCTGCCGGTGTGGTCGGCTATCTATCGGGTGTCGGTGAAGAAATTGGGCCGACACTGGTCAATCATTCCGATGTGGCGCTGATTGCATTTACCGGATCGCTCAAGGTGGGATTGCTGATCAATCGCGAAGCATCGCAGCCGGCCCCCGAGCAGGATCATGTCAAGCGGGTGATCGCGGAAATGGGCGGCAAGAACGCCATCATCGTCGATGCGGACGCCGATCTCGATGAAGCGGTCAAGGGAGTTGTCGATAGCGCGTTTGGTTATCAGGGTCAAAAATGCTCTGCCGGCTCGCGTGCGATCGTGCTGGAATCGATCTATGATTCATTTCTCGCCCGGCTCGTCGAAGCCACGAAAAGTCTAACCGTCGCGCCGGCGGAAGCGCCGGGCTGTTCGGTGGGCCCGGTCATTGATGCTGAGGCGCGTGACCGGATTCTCCGGATGATCGAGCAGGGGGAAAAAGAAGCTCATCTGGTTTATGCTGCGGAAGTTGGGAGCTTAGCATCAGAAGGATTTTATGTTGGCCCACACATCTTCGCAGATGTCCCGGAGACGGCGACCATCGCTCAAGAAGAGATTTTTGGGCCGGTGCTGGCAGTGCTGAAAGCCCGCGACCTGGAACACGCACTGTCCATCGCCAATGGAACGAAATACGCTCTGACCGGCGGGATTTTTTCTCGGAGTCCGAGAAACATCGAACAGGTAAAAAGGCGATTTCGGGTCGGGAATCTGTACGTCAACCGCAAGACGACGGGTGCGCTGGTGGATCGGCAGCCATTTGGGGGATTCAAGCTATCGGGAATTGGCTCCAAGGCCGGCGGGCAGGATTATCTCTTGCAGTTTGTAATACCGCGCTCCATTTGCGAGAACACGATGCGTCGGGGTTTTGCACCGACAGATAAAAAGACAATCTAACCACAGAGTCACTGAGGACACAGAGAAAGACAAGCACCGAGCGATTAAAGAATAGATGATCGGATTCCGAAACGAATCGAATTCTGCTTTTTTCTCTCTTTTCTCTCTATTGTTATCTCTGTGTTCTCTGTGACTCTGTGGTTAGTTTGTCTTTCTGTGCATGTTACGATTACCGCGATCTTTCTCCACCAAGGAACCTACCCCATGATCCGCCGAATTCTTCTTTCGTTTTCACTATTCGCCAGTTTTTGCCTGGTCGTTCGCGCTCAACCCCAACCTGAAATCAAAGCCCATACCGCCCTGGTCCATCACATCGCGGTCAGTCCGGACGGCAAGCTCGTCGCCACAGCGGGCTTCGACAAATCGATCAAACTCTGGGAGTTTTCCAATGGTACTCTCAAGGAATTGAAAGAACTCAAGGGCCATACCGATCCCGTCTATTGCGTGGCCTTCAATACCGATGGCAAACTCCTTGCTTCGAGCAGCCACGACAAAACCATCCGTACCTGGGCGATACCCGATGGAAAGCAAGTAAAAGAGATGAAAGGCCCTACCGACATTGTCGATACGATCTCGTTTTCTCCGGATAGCAAATTGCTTGCTTCGGGCAGCGGAATGCTCGACAAGTCCGTTCGGCTCTGGAATCCTGCGGAGGGCAAGGAAGTGAAAAACCTCGGGACGCACACTTCATCGGTGTATGCAGTGGCCTTCTCAGCCGATGGCAAATTGCTTGCTTCGGGCGGAGCGGATAACATCATCAAAATCTGGGATGTTGCCGGTTTGAAAGAATTGAAACAACTCAAAGGACATGAAATGGGTGTGACGGGCGTTGTTTTCGCGGGCGACAACAACACTCTCGTATCCATCAGTCAGGATAAAACGATCCGGGTCTGGGATGTGGGGATGGCCAAGGAATTGAAAAAATTCGGTCCTACTCCCGACGATCTTTACGGTATCGCCTATCACAAAGGCTCGAAGATGCTGGCAACCGCTGGTTATTCAGGGATTATCTTGGTTTGGGATTTGACCGATCCCAAGCCGAAGTTCACTATGAAAGTGAAATCGCCGGCCTATTGCGTGGCATTCTCGGCAGATGGTAAGTATCTGCTATCGGGACACGATAACGGGACGGTGCACGTTACACCGGTAACGCCAATGAAGAAATGAAAATGAAATTGCGTGCATGACACCTGCGGGCCAATGCCAGTGATCGTTTGCAGAATTTCGTTGCGAGCTTGGTTAACCTGTGGGCACCGAGTGGATAAAACCAATATACCAGCGTAAGCGAAGACAGTTGTCTTGCACTTCGCTTACGCTTCAGGCTCGGATTTCGCGTTCCGCGAATGTTTACGCTGAAGCCTTTCGTTTGTGAGTTCTTGCAGTCTTCCAGCGCAGATAGGCGTGCATGAATTGGTCGAGATCGCCGTTGAGAACCGACATCACTGCCGGTGTCTTCACGTCGATGCCATCGCGTTCTTCGCGCACCAAGGTATAAGGCTGCAAAACATAACTGCGAATCTGGCTGCCGAATGCTACTTCCCCCTTGGCGTCGTAACGCTTTTCAATGTCGCCGGTTCGTTTCCGCTCTTCAATAGCATAGAGCCGGGTCTTGAGCATTTTCAGCGCGTTATCGTGGTTCTTGAATTGACTGCGTTCGGTTCGGCTCTCCGCGCGCACTCCAGTGGGGATGTGGATAAGTCTCACGCCGGACTGCGTCTTGTTCTGGTGCTGACCGCCGGGGCCACCGGAACAAAAAGTCTGCTTTTCGAGATCATCGGGCTTAATCTCGATTTCGATGGTGTCGTCGAACTCCGGCAGAACATCCACCGCGGCAAAGGACGTTTGCCGCGTATCGCCGGAACCAAAGGGACTGATCCGAACCAATCGATGCACGCCGATTTCGCTCTGAAGATAACCGTAGGCATACGGTCCGACGACGCGGAACTGGACACTCAAGACTCCGGCTTCGTCGTTGACGTCTTTATCCTGCTCTTCAACCGTGAAACCGTGATCCTGTGCCCAGCGTGTATACATGCGATACATGATCTCGGCCCAATCACATGCATCCGTACCGCCGGCACCCGGCTTGATCTGGACGATGGCGTTGGCAGAATCGTGTTTGCCGTTCATCATCGCCTGAAGTTCAAAGGCATCGTAAAGTTTGGCGATCTTCTCGATTTCACCCGACGCTTCGCTTTCGAGGGATGGATCCTCCTCCGATAATTCCAGGAGTGCTCCGAGATCGCCGATGGCGGTGTTGAGATCCTCGTAGGGTTTCAAGAGCGCATTGAGTGGTTTGAGAACCTGAATCGTATTTTGAGCATTCTCATTGCTGTCCCAAAAATTGGGTTCGCCCATTTTGGCGGTGAGCCGATTGCGCTCCGAAATCTTGTTGGGGATGTCAAAGAGAGTCTCGAAGCTGGGTAAGGCGGCCCACCAGGTCATCGGTGCGACGACGTAATTCCGGATTCATCGATACTTCTCCTGAAGGTACAATCCTTGCAAAATTGCGAGTTGCTATTGAATGGATCGTAGCATATCACAAAAGGTTCATTCCTGACAGGGCGACCGGGCGTTTACCCGATCTCCCCTCCAAACTATGGGAATTATTTTATGAGCAAACTGAGCAACCAGGTCGTCCTGGTCACGGGCGGAGGCAGCGGTGTCGGTCAAGCAGTAGCAAAACGGTTCATCGACGAGGGAGCCAAAGTGGCCATTTCAGGCCGGGATGAGGCCAAACTACGCAAAGCTGCCGAATCGATCGGCGGCGGCAGCAAACTGCTCATTCACGCCTGCGATGTCACCGATCCCGCACAGGTACAGAAACTGGTCGAACATGTCACCAAACAATTCGGGCGGATCGACATTTTGATCAACAACGCCGGAACCAACATCAAAGCGCGGCAAGATGCGCGAGTTGACGATCGAAAGCTGGAATCAGTTGGTGCGCACGAATCTCGACGGCGCGTTCTTCTGCATCAAGGCCGTGTTACCGCAGATGTTGGAGCGGAAGGACGGCGTCGTCATCAACGTGAACTCCATCTCGGGGAAGCGGGCGTATCCGTTGGCGGGAGCAGGCTACGCAGCGGGCAAATTCGGAATGCACGCCTTGGCCGGATGCCTCGCGGCCGAGGAGGTTGACAGCGGCATCCGGGTCAGCACGATCGACCCCGGCGAAATCGACACCCCGATTCTGGAAGCCCGCCCCACTCCGGTGACCGCGGAACAGCGTGCCAAGATTCTCAAGCCGGAGGACGTCGCAGAAGCGATCTACTATGTGGCAACTCTGCCACCCCACGTGACGGTCCCGGAACTGATTATCAAGCCGACGAGTCAGACCTATTTTTAGGGTCAAGGAACGGTCAAAGATTCGGCGTTGACCGGCTCATTCATGGTTCGATCTTCGGGAGAAGTTTTGCTGGACCGATCACCCATTGTGCCTTTTTGGGAAGACGAGCGACAGGAAAATCCTTCCCGTTCGCCAATAAGTCGTCGAAGGAGTTCCAGGTTGTCAAGCCATCTTCGGCCTGGGGCTCCAAAAGGTAACCGGCCAGGGAGCCAAGCGGCTGGTCGGTTATCACCACGAACGTCCCTGCCGGGACTTTTTTCATCTCATCGCGCCGGGTGACATCGACCTCCGAAAGATTGTGTTTTTGGAAGGGTCGATCGGCACGGTTCCATTTTTCAACTTTGTAGATTTGCAAATCGAGTTCGATATCCTTGCGCAATTCCCGGACCTCAATACCCTGTCGCTGGAGCGACTGCACTGCCTTGACGCAAGTTGCCGGCAACAGATAGGCATACGGCCTCTGTACGGTCAAAGTACTCTCGACACCGCCGAGGTAGCGCGTCCGGTAATCCCTGGTCTCTTTCGTCGCCAGGTGCTTGCCGTCCTTGAGCACTTCGACAAAGCCCAGAAGTGTTCGCTCGCCGCCCAAGGCGACATTTTTCGTCCGGAGTTCAATCCGGTCACGCGGCCTGGCAGCCTGGGCGATGAGCTTTTTCACATCGTCGGGATGAGCTGCGGCATAATCGAGAATGCCGCGCGCGAAAGCCTTGCCCGCGAGAACGCGATCCTTGAATGAGGCATAGGTGTAGGATTCCGAAAGAATGCCGATTTGATTGCGCATTGCGAAACACTGAATGCTGTAGCGCGGCAGAGCGGGATAAGTCGTCCAGCTCTTGTGATCCTCGGAAAAATCGCCGTAGAAGAAACTCTTGTAACCGGCGGACTTTTCCATTGCCGCACCGATTTCCGGCAACCATTTTTCCCGGACGGTGCTCACCATCGCTGCATCGGCATTGGGATGGCGCGGGCCATCGTACGTCAACGTATATCGATGGAACGATCCGTTGGTCGTGTGCATGTCGACAATCACGGCCGGATTCCAGCGCGTGATCGTCCCGATCAGCGCGCGCACTTCAGGCGTTTCGAGTTTGATAAAATCGCGGTTGAGATCGTAACCCTCGGCATTGGTGCGAACGCCGACGCCGTCGGATGGGCCGTTCTGTTCCGGGCGATTCATCTTGTCGATTTTCTCGTTGCCGTCGGCATTGAGAATGGGCACGATCAGAACGATGAGCTCTTTCAAAATCGACTTGTCTTTCGCCAGGGCGAGATCGCGCGCCAACATGAGCACGGCCTCCTTGCCATCGACTTCGCCGGCATGGATATTGGCGAAGATCAGCGCAACGATTTTGCCGCTCTTGCCGGCCTGGTCGGCACTGGTAATACTCGGATCGGACAGGATCAGAAGCGGCAACTTCCGTTTTTCGCCGCTTTCGCCGATGACCGACATTTTTGCCCGCGACGATTGCTTGACGAGATCCTCGCAAAAGCGCACGACGTCGGCATGGCGCGAGGTAGCGCGGTAGTTGGTTTTTTCAGCGATGGTCTGCGGAAGCGGTGATTCCGCGGCGACGGGCTGGACCAAAAAGACGAACGGGATACAGATGCATAGACGGCGAATCACGCAGTAACTCCTCGGAGGAATCATTTGAAAGGGGTCAATGTGGGAAGCCGGCCAAGGGCATTCGATTTTACTTTTTCCCCACCGGTTCTATTGTGTTAATGTAGTGTTACATCCTTCTTTTCATCATCCTGCTTGGAGTGTCCTTCGTGAAATCTTACTTTTTCACGTTCGCTACTGTCCTCGTCTTCGCCTCTTTGACTCGGGCGGCCGACGATAATCCGTTTAGATCCTCCAAGGTTGGCGATTGGGTTGAATACAAGTTGGTCACGAAGACCAGTCAAGATTTCGTCGTGGAAGCCACGCAAAAAATGACCCTTACGGCCAAGACTGAAAAGATTGCCACGGTCACCGTTGTCACGACGATCAAGGATTCGATATCGACCCACGATCTTCGAATCGATTTGACCAAGCCATTCGAAGTGACCCAGTCGCCCCTTCCCGAACCGAAGCCCAAGACCGAGATCACTACCGAAATAGTCAAGCAAGGCATGGAAAAAATCATGGCCGCAAGTAAGGAATTCTCGTGTACATTCACAGTGACCAAGGTCTCCGGGAAAGTGAACAAAGTGCTCTTTGAGAACGAAGTCAAGGTCTGGGTCAGCAAAAGTGTGCCATTAGCCGGCATGGTGAAACTGGAGATGAAAGCGAGTTTCGCGCAAATGTCGATGGAGCTTTCCGGCTTTGGACATGAGAAAAAGTGATGCTCAGTTCCGTAGACCGGCGCGTTGAGTCCTGGACAGGGAGAACCTTGGCGAACGGAGTTATAAGGTATCAAAACGGGAACCGGTATGAAAGAAATTCATAGCGGTTGGAGCAGGTAGGAAGAGCCGGAATACGCTGGGTTTCACGTGGTGGGATCGGCAGGATTCACGACCACCGCAGCATCGGTCTTGGCATGAATGGCTTCCCAGATTTCCTGTCGATGCACCGGTACGTCCTTGGGCGCGACGATTCCGAGTCGAACCTTGTCGCCACGAATCTCGACGACCGTGACAATAATGTCCTCGTTAATTACAATGCTTTCATTTTTTTTTCTGGACAGAACCAACATGGCTTGGTATCCTTCTCCGGGTGTAACTTAATAACGCACCTGAAACAACACACAATCGCCTCTCGAATCCCAGCTCTTCCCCTTGCCGGCGCGGTGGAAAATCTATTTTCCACCAAGCAGTTTTCTTCAGCACACTTAGCAATCTTTTCTCATTTTCCCGGCGCGGCCGCTGGGGCGAAAAGCCGTGCGCGCCTCAAAACCATTATTCACCGTAACCGTTGTTGTCATACCCGTCAAGGATTTGCGGCAAATTTTACCCAGTTTTACTTTTGGGTTGGACAACCGTTATTTGATGAGAATTCGTGATCGACTCGCAATTCATCAGGTTATTCGTCGAAAAAAGTGCTGAATTCCAGCGATCCGCAAAAAAAAGATGATTTGATGGGCGGGCGAAATCCGGTGATTTTGGTCAAATGAAATACACGATCAAAAATGAGTGAATTATCCAAACCAAACGGGCATCGCGCCGACTTTCGGGAGTTTGACGACGGTCAACTTGCTGATCTTCTCGTGGGCACGAACTTCGCGTAATGCTTCATCGGGAGGTGAACTGTCCAGGTTCAACACCGCAATGGCTTCCCCTCCCGGCATCTGTCGGCCCACGTTCATCGAGGCGATGTTGACATTGTGTTTTCCAAAAATAGTGCCGATGAATCCGATCAGCCCCGGCACATCATGGTGTGTGAAAATCAACATGACGCCATCGAGATAGCTTTCCAGGCGATACTCACCGAGTTGGACGAGCCGAAGATATTGATTGCCGAATAAGGTTGCCGACGCGATCAAACCCTTCTTGTCGACGAATACTTCGGTGTGCATCAGGTTGGCGAAATCGCCTTTGTGCGGGTTTGCCGACTGAATGATATCGATGCCGCGCTCGCGCCAATAACTCCGCATTGACGATATTAACGCTCTCCGTCAGGCTCGCTTCCAGCAACCCCGCGGCGAAGGCTGCGGTCAACAAACGGGTATTCTTTTTCGCCAGTTCGCCGCGATAGATCAACTCGGCCTTATGAACGGGCCCCTGTGCAAGCTGGGCTTGCAGCATTCCCAGCCTGCGGGCCAGATCGACATAGTGGCGTATTTCATCCAGTTCCGCGCGGTTGACCGAAGTCACATTGACGGCACACTGAATAACTCCCTTCGTCAAGAAATCGCTCAGCAATTGTGCGGCCTCAATGGCAACCGCTTCCTGAGCTTCCACCGTTGAGGCACCCAGATGAGGCGTCAGCACAATATTCGGCGCCTTCAGAAGCGGATTGTCTGCGCTGGGCGGTTCCTGCTCGAAGACATCGAGCGCAGCGCCGGCGATGACGGCGGATTTTAACGCATCGACAAGTGCAGATTCGTTTATGATTCCGCCGCGGGCGACATTCAAAATGCGGGCACTGCGCGTGCATCATCGCCAGTTCCTTCGCACCGATCAAATTCCTGGTTTCGTCGTTGAGCGGCAAATGCAGCGTCAGGAAATCGCAGATCGGCAGCAATTCGTGAACGCTGGAAAAGGCTTGAATGCCAAGCTGGGCCGCGCGGTCGGGAGCCAGGAAAGGGTCATAACCGACGATCTTCATATCCAGCCCGGCCGCCCGTCGAGCAACTTCGCGACCAATGCGACCCAGCCCGACAACGCCAAGCGTTTTGCCGGCGAGTTGTGCGCCGATATACTTGCCGCGATCCCATTTGCCGGCCTTCATGCCTGCATCGGAAGTTGGAATGTGGCGAGCCAGACTGAGCATGAGCGCAATCGTATGTTCCGCAGCGGAAACGGTGTTCCCACCGGGCGTGTTCATCACCACGATGCCCTTGCGCGTGGCGGCTTGGACATCGATATTATCGACCCCGACCCCAGCGCGAACGATGGCCTTGAGCCGGCCCGGCGCTTCCAGCAAATCGGCGGTGATGCGCGTGCCGCTGCGCACGACAGCGCCATCGGCAGCGTGAAGCGCATCGGCGAGGGCAGCATCCTTCAAACCGGGTCGATTATCGACTTCGATCTCCGATTGCTTCAGGAGGTCTAGCCCGGCGGCTTCGAGTTTATCGCAGATCAACACACGCGGCATTCGCCAAGCTCCGTGATTCGGGCACGAGTGAAACGAACGGCTTTCTTATTTCTCTTCAGCCTGCCTTCTGCTACACTTTCTTTTATCTTTTATACCTTTTCCCAAAGCAAATGGACGGGAGACCGTCTTGGCAACAAAAGCGACATCAAAGAACGGCCATGTTCGCCTTGAAGAAGCGTTGGCGACCCTCATTCAAACTCAGGCGGCGTTTGTATCGCAGCTCGCCGAAAGCGAACGACACCATTTAGAGTTCGAAAGTCAAACTGCACAGCGATTCGCCCGCATCGAAGGGCAAATGGCTGAAATCATTCGAGTCCTTACCGCCCACAATCAACTGCTCGAACGCCTTCCTGAGGAGATTCGCGACAAGATTGGATTCAAACCACAAGTGTAAGTTGGAACGGTCGCATTCGTGTCACAGTCGCTTCGCTAGGCAGCATAGAATCGTTCATGGTTGTCGCCTCTGGCTTACGGAGTGGAATGACGTCGTGCCACGACCCCGGCATCGGCGGCTCACTTCGGTTTTTGTCGCTGCCGAACGAACGCAGTGAACTTACTTGGCACCGACCCGTCGCAAGGTCTCGACGGCTTTCTCTTGTTTCTTCGCTTGGGCCAATTCAAGGGGCGTTTGTTTGTCGGCATTCTTGATGTCCAGTTTTGCGCCGTAGGCCACCAGCAATTCGATCAAGTCGGTATTTCCCTGCTCCGCTGCAAGATGAAGAGGCGTATTGCGGGATTCTTTGAACGCAAAATCGCCATTGATAATGGCTTGTCGTTCCCGTAGTGGAGAATCAACTTTCGCCTTCTTTTCCAAAAGATACTTTGTGATCTCCCGAAGGTCTAAATACGCCGCACGCTGAATAGGCGACCACCCGTATTCTGAGAGGCCATCGACATCTGCTCCTTGAGAGATGAGAAACTTCACGATTTCCAAATGGCCTCCCTCTATGGCATCGTGAAGTGGAGGACTCAAGGAACCGGGCAACTCGTTCACATTCGCGCCCCGCGACAGCAGAAGAGCGACCAGCTCTTGCCGGCCGAACCTGGCTGCCCAATTGAGTGGACGACGCCTGAGATACGCACTTTGAAACAAATGTTTCTCGATGCCCAGAAAACGAGCAAAATCCAAATATTGCTTGACTTCTTTCCGTTTATCCAGGCCGATTGCTGAGAAAAGGTCCAACGTGGCCCCGTTCTGAAGGAGGAACTTTGCCATTTGAGGATCGCTGCGAAACGAAACGGACTGTAGTGGTGTGCCATATGCGGCCTGAGACCGGTTGATGTTAATTTTATATTTCACCATCAAAAGAATCATCTCGTACCGCTTGAGTTCAACCGCAAGCTGAATTACCGAGGGATTTGCGCGAACACCCGTCCAGTCGCAATCTTCGTACACATCTGAAGGATTGTTCTTGAGTAAAACTTCAAACCGAGCAACGTCATTTTCTTCGACAGCCTTTCGGAGTTCTTTTCCTGAGGCATTCGAGTCTCCCGGCAAAACAAAAACCGCGAACAAAGCAACCGAATAAAAAGTGAAGATGGATTTCATTGCGACTGTTCCCGAATGACGAAACGACCGGTTTCTTGCATCCGCGCGAGATTAGCCAGAATTCCTTCAGACCGCAAGGCCACCGGCAGCGACAACTTTTGGAAAGATGCCCAGATGACTCCGCCGACTTTCACGATGCAGCACGTGAAACGATCGGTAGGACATTCACAGTTTCAAAGCAACCGGCTTCGGTTGCTACAACCCACATCAGTTGTCCCCCCTGGGCGAGGATTTCATCCACCAGGGCATTCATGTCTCGCTCGATTTCCTGAGAAGGAAAATTCCAGATCGGAGACCATATTGGTATCCGAGGCTCTTGATACTTTGAAAGAGCGTTTGCCAAACGCGCAAATGACCCAATCGGCAGTGGATAAAGTCCACACACTCGGACATCTGCTCCATCCGGATCGGAGCGTTCTTCCAAGGTTCGGAATTCGTATTCCGGCCCCGATTCACCGAGTCGAAGAAGGCCATGGGTCGGACCGTCTTGCCACCCCAGAGCGAGAATACGCCTAACAGGTGATGGATCATTAACACCAGCATGGAAAGTTTCGGTCGTGGACTCGCTCATGATCGATCACCTCCGTCCGAAGACATGGTTGAATAACTCCGCAACTTCAGGAGTGACGGGCTTTGGTAATTCTACAGTACGATGAAAGGGATCGGAACGCGTCGGCGTGTCGTGAACGCGAAAGTGTTGCTCGACGAGAGCTCGAAGAGCAGAACTTGTCGTTACTTCGGTAACGCCTGCTGTCACGGATACTCCATGAATTCCGATGGCCTGTTCTGCCGCTTCCGCTTTTCTTGCCAAACGACGAACCGATTCGGGATCGGTTCCCATTCTCTTCAAGACCTCAGCCGGTGCAGACATTGGATGTTTCCTGGGGAATCAGGCCTTTTTCATACCGTCAGCCAAAGTCTTCTGCGCCGCTGCCAATCCCGCGCCCGGCTCCAACTTAAATCCCTGCTCAAGAAGCACTAACTCCAGCGCCGACAATGCTCCAAGAACCTCGAAAACATCGCAGTAACCCATGTGCGATAACCGCCAGATTTTGCCCTTCAAATCGTCCTGGCCGTTCGCCAGCTTGTAGCCGAACTGCTTTTCCATTTTGCTCAGCGTCGCGTTGCCGTCAATTCCTTGCGGGACCTTGATAACCGTGAGTGCATTATTGGGCCGTTCGGCGAAGTTCTCCAGGCCCATTGCCGTCACCGCTGCGCGGGCCGCTGTTCCCATCTGGGTGTGACGCGCCCAGACATTTTCGATTCCCTCCGCCCGCATTCGCTTCAGACTCAGCCGCTGGGCTTTTATCAAGGTATTGGCGGGAGTGAAGGGAGTATCGTTGTCCGAAAGCTTTGCCTTGTAGTGCTTCAAATCGAAATAATAGCTCCGCGATCCAGCTCCGCTTTCGATGCGCTTCCAGGCTTTTTCGCTGATGGCGACATAGGCCAGACCCGGCGGCATCATCAGCGCCTTCTGCGAACCGGTCACGCAAATATCAATTTTCCAGGCATCGGTGCGGCATTCCATTGCACCCAATCCGCTGATCGCATCGACGACCAACAGCGCCGGGGTTTTTGAGACGATCTTCCGAAGACTTCGATGTCGTGCCCGACACCCGTGGAAGTCTCGCTCAGCGTCGAAAAAACAGCCACCGTATCGGGATGTTTGCTCAATGCTTCTTGCAGTTGGGCAGGCTGTACCGCCTTGCCGTAGGGCACTTCGACAACAATCAATTCCGCGCCGAATGCCTTCAAGATACCCTTCCAGTGCTCACCCCAACGCCCTGCGGTGAGTAAGATCGCCTTGTTCCCAGCGCTGATCGTGTTGCTTACCGCTGCTTCCATCCCGCCCGTGCCGGAACTGGTCAACACGATCACCGTGTTGCTGGTCTGGAAAACATATTTGAGATCTTCGACTACCTCGGCGAAAGCTTTTTCCTGTTCGGGAGTACGGTGATTGGTAACAGGTTTTGCCAATTCCAGCAGGGTTTCTTCGGGAACGGGTGTTGGGCCGGGAGTAAACAGACGGGCCTTGAGCATGGAGTTTTTCCTTGACTTTCAAAGAGCGGACGATCCTCAATGGAGGTTATTGTAAGGAAATGTGTTCGGACCAAGCCAGGGACGGTATTCCGAAAAAGACTTCCATTTTGTGTTGTGATCTGTAACGAAATATATAATTCGTTAAAATATTCACATATAAGAACATTGTGGCGAAAATCGAAAACTTGTAGCAGTTTGTAGCAAGCCGTTCATTCTCACGATTGTTTAGCGTTACAAATATTGCGCCGAATGCGAAAACTTGTAGCAACTTGTAGCAACCCAGCCGAAGGACGGACCCATTCATCAAAGAACTTCGTCAGTGTATCAAATCGATAATCGTTTGATCAACTGCCGGTTTTTGGGAAACAATTTGTACCATGTCCGTTCAGCGCCCCGTTTCTTTAGTTATTCAATCGTTGATCCGAAAACCAAATTGAGTAGCAATTTGTAGCGTCTGCGCCCGGTTTCGGGCCCTCATCTGAAAGTAACTTCGCCAGAATATCAAATCGATAATCGTTGGATTGAGGCGAAGTTTCTTGGAAGCACGCCGTTCTTAAATTCGTTCGTTCGCATTTGCTATCATTGGTGTACAAACCGATTTTTGTAGCAATTTGTAGCGTCTGCGCCCGGTTTCGGGCTCTCATCAGTAAAAACTTCGCCAATCCATCAAATCAATAAGCGTTTGATTGGCTTTAGTTCTTGGAAGCGTCTGCGCCCGATCACGGCCCTCATCTGAAAGTAACTTCGCCAGAATATCAAATCAATAATCGTTGGATTGAGGCGAAGTTTCTTGGAAGCATCGCGTTCATCGCCTCGTTTGTTTGGTTATTAAATCGTTGATGCACAAGCCAATTTTTGTAGCAATTTGTAGCGTCTGCGCCCGTTTCGGGCCCTCATCAGCAAAAACCTCGGCAATCCATCAAATCGATAAGCGTTTGATTGGCTCTTAGTTCTTGGAAGCAGGCCATTCGGTAAGTCGTTCGTTCACTTTTCCGATAATCGATGTACAAACCGATTTTTGTAGCAACTTGTAGCAACCCAGCCGGACGAAGGGGCGTACTTCACCAAATAAATTCGTCAGCGCATTAAATCGATAATCGTTTGATCAACTGCCGAATTATAAAAGAGAGACATTCACACTTGCCCAACGATTACGCCGCCCTGCCGCCAAAACCAGCCTCGAAGCCATCGGCTGGAGCCTCGCTCGCGCGTCGGGTTAACAACGACCCACTTGCGGTTTTCTGGTCTCTGGAAATGCAGATGTATCGTTAACCCGACGCGCGAGCGAGGCTCCAGCCGATGGCTTCGAGGCTGGTTTCAGGAACACAGAGAATGGCTCATTCTTTACCGCGTGAGCATATTTGGAAGCAATTTGTAGCATCGCGTGTACTGTCTCGCTTGCTTGGTTATTCAATTGTTGTTCCGCAAACCAAGTTTTGTAGCAATTTGTGGCGTCTGCGCCCGGTTTCGGGCCCTCATCTGAAAGTAACTTCGCCAGAATATCAAATCAATAATCGTTGGATTGAGGCGAAGTTTCTTGGAAGCAGCCCAGTCCGACGGACGGGCCGCATTCACCAAAGAACTTCGTCAGTGTATCAAATCGAAAATCGTTTGATCCGTTGCCGATTTTGCCCATCACTGCGAAAAAATCGGACTTCGGTTGAGAAGATAACTTCACAACATACCGCCACGTCATTATAGTATACATGAGTATAAAATCAAGCTCGGACGGAACGCTCTGATACAGTACTTTCAGTTGCAAAGTGATGCAAATTCTTGACTGACCTGAAGCGTCTTCGCTTTTGTGTTTGCAGGTACTCGGCTACTTCTGGATAACCTCGATTCGCAGGGGCGGTTGAGGAGGCGGTTCGGGGCCGTATTCCGGTGCGTCCCAATCCAAATCCAAGGTCTTGAGTTGCCGGCGGATGGCACGCAAATCCCAAACGTGCAGCGCCTGGCTCTCGAGACCCAAGGCGATCAGTTGCCCACCGTCCGGCGTGAAACAACATGGCCTGAGACGAGTCTGCTCAGGAGAATCGAGCCGCACGTATTCGCTGCCCGTCATGGGATCGACCAATCGAATCACGCCTGGCTCGCCCTGAAGTGCCAGTATTCTGCTGTCGCGAGAAAAGGCGAAACCTTCCGTACCTTCCGTATTACCAAGATCTAATTTTTCCTCCCAAGTGCCGACTTCCCATAGCCTGTACCTACCGGCAGTGGTAAGCAGCAGCTTGCCGTCCGGACTGAAGCCGACCCCGCAAAATGGTTCGCTGATCGGCAAGTTCTTGACCAGCTTGCCATTGGCAGCATCCCAAATCTTAGCCCCGACACCCTCCGAGTTCCCATGATTGCCGGTAGCCACCCAGCGGCCATCGGGGCTGACTGCACAGTGCCGGACATCTTCTTGCGGGCCAAGGATAGCGCCTCGTGCGGACGATACCAGCGGAACAACAGCGCACCTTGCCCGAGGTTCGGGATCGCCACAATCCCGCCGTCGGCACTGCTCCCATGGCCATCGTTCCGATTCGACCGCAAGATCGGCTCCGGCAGTCCAACTCGACAAAGCGATGTCCCCGGTTCAGTCTTAACAGGCCAGCGGAACAATCCAGCTGAGCCACAGGTCAACAGCGCACCCGAATCTTCGAACGCAAATGGCATGGTGCGATCGCGCCGAATGTTCGCCAACTCTGTACCACTAGTCGGGTCCACAAGGGCGCAAAAGCCTTCGTCGGTCGTCACTGCCAAGAATTGACCGTTGGGACTGAGTACAACACCGCCATGACCGATCGCATAAGCACCGGTACCAGCAGCGGTGCGGTATGGCATCGTGCGAAATTCGCGCCCACCGGCAACCCGGAGTACCTTTGCGGTATAACCTCCATAGATCGCGATGCAGCCAGCAGGGCCGGAGTACATTTCATAATTGGCAGGCGTTGTGAATAGCAGTCGACCAGAATGCACATCCCAGACCCGCAAGAGATTGCCCCAGTCGTTGCTGAGCAAGCGATCACCGTCGGCGGTGAAAAGGCAGAGGCCCCCGAGAGTCCTGTGTCCTTTCAAAACTCGGCTCGGCTCCCCCCAATTGAGTGTGTTCCAGATGCGAAACTGCTTGTCATCGCAAGTCGTCGCCAGAAATTGCCCATTGGGGTGCCAAACATGGGAACCGATGCGATCGGGATGCGGCAATCGGGCTTGCAGCGCGCCCGTGAGTACATCGCGGACGAGAAGAGTGTCTTTCTCATTGTCCCGAGTCGAATAAAGCATCTGGCGACCGGAGGGGCTGAAAGCTGGGCATCGAACGACTGGATCTTTTTCCGGCCAATGAATCATCCGGCCATCCGACAGCTTCATAAAGCTGATTCCGCCGTCCAACTGGCCCCAAGCCACACGGCTGTTGTCAGCACTGAAGGTTACATTACCGGGCCAACATGGCCGCACCCCAAGAGCTTCCCGGATCAACACAGGGCCGGAATCCGCAATCCGCCAGACCTTCAGATGTTTGGTTTGAAGGTCGCAGATCCCTAGCAATTGGCCATCTGGGCTCAAGCCAACAGTGGTTTCGTTACCACCTCCTGGCAGTCGGGTGATTTCCCCATCATCGGCCACTCTCAGAACTCTGACATCACCATTCGTGTCACTTTGAGCATAGCACTCCAACGTACCGCTGAAGGCCACGTGGACAGCAGCTCGAGCCGGCAACTCCCACTCTCGGACAACTTCCACGTCGGGCAGTGCCAGTGCGGAAGCGGCTTCGTTGCGCAGTTCATCGAGGGATCGGCCAGCCGGCAACGGCAGTGCCAATGCCTTGCGGATGGCCTGCAAACTCTCGAAACGCTGGCCGCGCCGTTGGCTTACCCGTAGGGCGTGCGCCTGGTCCAGGTACGAGCCCCAGAGCTTGTCGCGCGAGTCATTCTCCGCCTGGACGGCCCGGCTTCGGTTGCCTTCCGACTCTTTTAGTGCCTTTCGCAGCATCACCACGCCGACCGAGGAGCCGATCGCGATGACCGTAAGCAAGAGCGCAACCGATGCGAACATCCCCGCCAAAGAGGGATTGCGCCGGCACCAGCGCCAGGTTCGCTCCAGTTTGCCTACGGGCCGGGCCCGGATAGGCTCTCCTCGCTGGAATCGGCGCAAATCTTCCGCCAAATCGTGCGCCGTGGCGAAGCGTTTGCCAGGCTCCTTTTGCAGGCATTTCAAGCAGATTGTTTCCAGGTCACGCGGAATCCGATCGTTGGTTTTGCGCGGACGGCGAGGCTCCTCGCGGATGACCTGATCGAGCATCATCAAACGAGAGCCGCGAAAGGGCAGTTCACCGGTCAGCAACTCATACATAACCACGCCAAGACTGTAAACATCGCTCCGGCGGTCGGCCTGATGGCTTTTGCCGGCAGCTTGTTCGGGGCTCATATACGCCGGTGTCCCAAGGATGTGGCCGTCCACCGTCAGCGTCGTCTCGACGGCGTCACGCAGCGCCAGGCCAAAATCGAGGATCATCGGCTTGCCGATCTCGGCGAGGTCATCGGTTGAGCCGCTCGCCGTAGTACCGGTTGGTTTCTCGGAAACTGCGCCGCGCAGGAGCATGATATTGGCGGGCTTGATGTCGCGATGCACGACACCCAGCGAATGCGCATATTCCAGGGCATCGGCCAGTTGAGCGATCAAAGCCGCTGCTTGCCGAAAGGTAAGTCGGCGCACGTCCAGCAAGTCCTTGAGCGGCACGCCGGGCACATATTCGGCGACGATGACCGGCAAGCCATTGAGCGTGGCCACTTCATGCACGCTGACGATGTTCGGATGTCGCAACTGGGCCGCTGCGCGGGCCTCGCGTTGAAAGCGTTCCAGTTCTTCCTTGGCGGTCAGTAGTCCGGCATGTGGAATTTTCAGCGCGACGATGCGGTCCAGTTCGGTATCGCGCGCTTTCCAGACGGCCCCGAACCCGCCCAGCCCGAGCCGTTCTAAAAGCTGGAACTTGCCCATCTGCTTCATGCCGCTGGCCGTTTCGGTGACGTGCGCATCGCGGAGCCGAAATGAGCTGCCGCAGCCTGGGCAGAGTACTTCATCGGATTCCTTGGCCAGTTGAATAGGACTGTGGCAATGCGGGCAGCGGATTTTGGTCGGAGTGAGTGCGGGGCTTTCTTGCTTGGGGGTGTTGGTTTTGCTCGCAGAATCCGGCGCAGATAATGTTTCAGCGCACCGGCTCAACTCATGGGCCAGCCAGTCCAGCGGCAGACCGGGAAAGCGCTGCCGGTACTCCTCAAGCGCCGGCGTTTCGCCGAGCCGAAGCCGGTAGCCAACTTCCAGCCCAATAAGTTCGCGCAGTAGCAGCGGAATCTCTGGTTCAGCGACTCCGGAGAGAAAACTTTCCGGAATGGGCTTCGCTCCCCCGCTGCTGATTGCGGCTTTCCAGGCGGATTCAAAGCGGTCGCAAAGTTCGTCGAGATGCTCCGGTAGTGGTGGGAACGTCCAACTGACGGTAGGCAAATCATTCATAAGGCTTTCTCCCATGGAATGATTAGATTGAGCACCCGATTGCCAGTTGTACTCCTCACGCGGAGCATCGTAGTGGCGGCTTCCCAGCCGCCGTGAGGTTGCATACGGTGGCAGGATGCCGCCGCTACAAGCCGATTCGGAAGCGTAGCGGTGGCATGCTGCCGCCGAGAGATTGCAGACGGCGGCAGGATGCCTGCCGCTACGACGCTCCGCGTGCGGAGTACAGCTTCGGCCCATCAATTTGGTGTAGATATTCTACTGGACGAAACCGAGGACTATTTTATTTTGACCGCCCTTCCGTCAGACCCCACTCGGAAGGCCGGGTCGGCCGGTCAGACATCTTCCTTCAGTTTCACTTGGCTGGCAAAAACCGCGATCAGTTTCGAAATCCCTTTCACCCGGTTTGGCGTGAAAAAGAACTTGTGTCCATCCTGGCGAAAGACGGTACATTGTCGATCCGTGCTTTTGCCCCGCGTTATCACAAGTGCCTTTACCTCACTGATCTGGGACCAGTAGCACCCGACGGGCTTGCCACGACAGATTTCGATGAACCCATTTGGACAAATCAATACCCGGCGGGACGCCGCCGACCTAACCCAGAAAAGAATGGCAACTCCGACCATAGCCAGTCCTAGCAAACAAGCCACTTCGATTAAATTGGGTTTGTCTCGGTTCGCCAGGAGCCACGCGCCTCCACCGCCGAAGCCGGCTATCATCAGGATGGCCACAATGAGGCCGGCCATCATGTTGGCCCGACTGGGCTTGAAGGTGTTGACGGGGGTTCCCAATCGATCGATAAGTTCCTTCTCATTGAGGTCGTCCTTCAAAATCTCGTCCTTGGGGACGGTGTCAAGAGTATCATTTTCAATGTCGGGGTGAGCCGATTGCAGCGTCGGAGCCCGGTCCACAATGGTCCGGCCGCTTTTCTTGTACGATCTCCTTTTTACGACCGTTCGCGCTGCGCCGATGGCCAAGCCCACTATAACCACGAAAAGCAGGATCCGGGTCGCGGCCCGAGTATAGTCCACGGGGGGCACTTCGAAAGTCGGAATCTTTTGGGGCACAGGCTGCTGGGGGAGGGGTTGAGCGCAAAGGATGCGCGGCAATGTGAATATCGCCAGGCACACTATGGTGGCACTCAAGAAGAATTTACTTCGCACGATCGTCATGCTCCCTGAATGAGTATGGAACCATCTTTATCGGTTAATGACCAAAGACCTGCCGAACCCGACATGAAATCATGACGCTTTCTCCCAGCGGTCGCGAATGGTGCGCAGCTTGCGCTCTACCGTCCGCTCCAGACAATCGAGTTTGACGGCAATCTCGGCATTGGTGTCGCCTTCCACCTTCCAGCGTGCGATCGAGCGCAATGTATCGTTGCCCAACAGTGCCAACTTTTGATTGCACTCCTCGGCCACCTGCGCGGCAAACTCAGGGCTTGGCTCTCTGCCGACGATGCCGTCGAATAGCGCCGCTCATTTTCACCGACGGGCGACAAGTCCGCTTCGGCCAGAACCTTGCCGCCGCCGCGCTTCTGGCGGCGTTCGTATTGCACCAGCCGTAAAGCCTTGCGAGCTGTCAAAACCACCAGCACCTTCCAGAGGTTGTCGCGATCTTGGAGATTGGGGAAGCGGCCCTCTTCCAGGCCGCGGCAAAAGCTGTCGAAGACGCTCAGGGCGACGTCTTCTTCATCCGCAGCTCCGCAACGGGTTCTGCGCAGCTTCTCGCGAGCCAGGCCGACCAGCCTGCGGAAATAGCGTTCCCAGATCTCGCGCACGGCAGAGTCGTCACCGGCCTGCAATAGTTGAATCCAGTGTGTGACCGATCCATCGGATGACATTGGGCGGGGCCTCGAAATGTGATTATGCTCAAGTTTGGGTTCAAGTATATCGGTGGCAACTTGTTATCACAAACAAATTCCTACTCGTATTCGTCGTGACGGCGCAACCAGATGCCTGTCTCATTGCGTCCCTTGGGGGCTCGGTCGAGCCACGGGTATATGCCCCAGAGGGTGTCAAGCCCGCGCGAATAGGTGGAATAGGTATGGTAGACGACGCCGTCCTCCAGTACGAACGCGCTCATGCCCGGCCTCTCGCGCGTGAACGTGGCCACGTCGGTTCCGGTCATGGCCGCGACCTCGGCGACAGGCCCCTCGCCGCGTTTCGTCAGTGCGTCGCCGATCCCGAGGACCGTTAACGCCGGCTCGCGCCGGTAGTTGTATTCGGCCCCTTCGAGCTGTTGCTCCTCGGTGAGCGAGCCGTTGAAGTCGAAATTGAACTCCCCACCGAGCGAGGAGGCCCACGGAAACGTCCAGCCCATCCGCCGCTTGTACGCCTGGAGCTTCGCGAGCGGAGCCCGCGACACCGCCGACAGCATCACGTCGTGATTGGCCAGGTGCACGGCGAACCCATTGAACCCGTCCGCGATCGACGAGCAGGACGGGCACCCCGCCGTGTAGTCGGGCCCGAACATGAAGTGGTAGACGAGGAGCTGCGAGCGCCCTCGGAAGAGGTTTACCAGCGAGGCGCTACCCTCGTCGGTGTCGAATCGGTACTCCTTGTCGATGCGAACCCACGGCAATTCCTGACGTTTTCGCGCCAGTTCGTCGCTGCGCCGGGTTAGCTCCTTCTCCTCCTTGAGCAACTTGAGCCGGGCCGCAAGCCATTCCTCTCGACTTACTATTTTATGTTGCATGGTTCGGTCTCCTTTTTGAAGCTGCTAACAAGGTCACCTGCCAAGGCAATGGCAATCGAACCGGCTCGCCGTTGCGGAGCGCCTGGCTCTGTTCTTCAGTCAATTGAATCATGGTTATACCCAAAATTCTGGATTAATAAGCTCAATCCCACCAGATCGATAGAAGTCCGTATTCCTGGCGACCCATGCCGAGGGCAGAGTCCATCTCTTCTTGATCGTCGTACACAATCGGTTTTTCGCCGCCCCAGTCTTCTTCCTCAATGATGCGCGCCAGTTGAATTGCCTGCTCGCGTTTGGCGGTCAGAATAAAAAGCTTGTCGGCATTCCAAATGTTGTCATCGAGATCGCGCAGCTTGATCAGGCCCGACGTGAGCAAATGGCGCGGCTTCCGGTAATTTGCCAGTCCGGGGCTATCGAGCAGCACCGCCTGCCAGAGCGCCCGGTGCTTCATCAAGCTGGCATGGATCTGCTCGCCGTTGAAAGCGTTGAATTTGGTGCGGCGAATCAATTCCAATTGAATCTCCTGCACAGTCGCTTCACGAAGCAGAACTGAATCGTTCATGGGTGACGCCTCTCATTCACTGGGGCCACCTGGATTACCGGCGGTAGTGGCATGACTGGGTCCTCCTCGGAATCATTTTATTATTTCAACAACGCAAATAGCTTGGCGTCGAGAAATTTGCCGTCCTTGAGATGGTGCTTTCGCAAGACGCCCTCCAGTTTGAAGTTGCATTTTTCCAGCACACGAGCAGAGGCCGTGTTTTCTATGAACACAAGGGCGGCTGATTTTGATCAAGCCGAGTTCCTCAAAGGCGTGCAGGCATAGTCGGCGCACCACTTCGGTCATGATTCCTCGACCCCAAAACGGCTTTGCAAGCCAGTAGCCAAGTTCAGCGCGGTGCGATTTGCCGGCCTCGAAGTCCGTGAAACTCAATCCCCCAATCAGGCGGTCATCGGCGTTACGAATGGCCCAATTGACTGGTCGGCCCTGCTGTTCCGTGTTTTTCACATAGAGAGCCAGCCATTCCTCGGCGTGGGCTTCTGTGTACGGATAAGGAATGCGCAGGGTGAGGTCGTAGATGTCCTTATCGTTGAGGTATTCGACGAGAGCGCACTTGTCCGAACAACGATACTCGGTCAAACGGATCTGGTCGTTTACAAGGATTTCCACTTGAGTACCTCTATCGTTCATGCCTTACTTCCGGTTCTTGCGTTCCGCCAACTCGCGAATGCGCTCCAGCCAATATTGCCAGCCTTTGGGCAAGCCGTCGCGATGTTCGGGCAGGATCGATCCCAGGGCGCGGTGGAGAAACACCAGTCGGGTTACGCCCCCCTCCGCCTTGAAGCGGTATTGCAGGTGATTGAGGGCCGGGTACGACATCATGAGCGGCCCGCAAATCTCCAGGAGTGTCGGCGGCTTGATGACCTGCACGTGGCCCCAAAGGTGCCCGGAATTGTCGCCGAGGTCGCGGTACCAGCGTCCGCCGGGCCACGGCTCGATGCGCATCGGGAATGGCTTGCCGCCGGGCATCTGCCCTTCCGGACCAAGCTCGTCCAGCATCGCTTCGAAGGCGATGTCGATCGGTGCCGAAATCTCGATCTCCTTGCAGATCTCAAATGATTCAACTGGCTGTCGTTCACTGGTTTCCGTTTTCATCATTGTCCTTTCCGGGATTTGAGGGGTGTTGGCGATTCAGTTTGTTCACGCGCTTTGCGTTCAGCGCGCTCCTTGATGCGGTCGAGTTGATGGCACCAGAGTTCTTCAAAGGCCATTACCCAGTCATGCACCGTTTTCAGCTTCTGGGCTTCCAGGTTGTACACGCGTTGTTTGCCTTGCTTGATCACTGCGACCAGGCCGACTTTGCGCAGCACGCCAAGGTGCTTCGAGACAGCTGGCTGCGGAAGCCCCAGCGTTACGACCAGCGTTCCAACATCCAGAGCCCCGCGCTGCGCAAGCAACTCGACAATCTGTCGCCTACGAGGCTCGGCGATGGCGTTGAATACATCAGCAGTGGTTGGTGCCCGTGCCATGCTTCTATTATATTCCCATATTGGAATATGTCAAGCTAGAGTGGATGCAAACCCTTTCACCGCAGAGTACGCAGAGGAACGCAGAGAAAAAAACACCGCATATTCTTTCCTCTGCGTTCCTTCCTTTGCGTTCTCTGCGGTGAGTTCTTAAAACCTTTCACCGCAGAGGACGCAGAGGAACGCAGAGAAAAAACACCGCATATTCTTTCCTCTGCGTTCCTTTGCGTACTCTGCGGTGAGTTCTTTTTGACGGGAGAAAATACCGTGACCATCAATGAAGTAAGCGGCCAGAGTACGCAGAGGAACGCAGAGAAAAAACACCATGTATTCTCCTGGGCGTTCCTCTGCGTACTCTGCGGTGAGTTTTTAGTTCTTGGTTTGTGCCCTCTCGAAAATCCAGTAAAATCGGGTCATGCCCGACGTCACTCTTCTTTTGGATGCTGCCGCCGCCGGCGACCGCCAGGCCGCCGCGGACCTGCTACCGCTCGTCTACGACGAGTTGCGTAAGCTTGCCGCTGCGCGCATGGCTGCCGAAGCTCCCGATCAGACACTTCAGCCCACCGCCCTGGTGCACGAAGCGTACCTCCGAATGGTCGGACCCGCTGACCAGGCACGCTGGGAAAATCGCGGGCACTTTTTTGCGGCCGCGGCCGAGGCCATGCGGCGCATCCTGGTCGAGAGTGCCCGCCGGAAGAAGGCGATCAAGCACGGCGGCGGGTTGCATCGGCTCGATGCAACCGTGGCGATCACCGCACCGGAAGTGGATGAAGATCTGGTCGCCATCGATGAGGCTCTCGACCGACTCGCAGCGCTCGATCCCATCAAAGCCGAGCTGGTGAAACTTCGTTATTTCGCAGGTTTAACCGTCGAGCAGGCCGCCCAAACGCTCGGAATCTCGGCCGCAACTGCCAAGAGGTACTGGACTTACAGCCGAATCTGGTTGTATCAGCAAGTCGCCGATGGTAACATTTCCGAAAATCGGTAATTTCGGTGAGCCAATTGGGCCGTCGATTTCGCATTGATGGCAACCACCATTCCTTGAGGTTCGTGCCATGACCGAAGAAACGATCTTTGCCGCCGCCCTCGAAAAGCCACCGGCACAGCGCGCTACCTATCTCGCCGAAGTCTGTAGCGGCGATACTGACTTGCGCAAGCGGCTGGAGGGCTTGCTGGCCGCCAGCGAGAAGGCCGGCAATTTCATGGCTCACCCGGTAGTCGCATCCGCCGATTTGCCGGATTCGGCCACCGAAATCCTTGAGGGAAATTCAACCCCAAATGAGGCAACGGTCACTCGCGATGGACCCCGACAGGAAGTCGAGGATCATTCAGAAGACCTGGCATTCCTCACGCCGTCGAGTCGCCCGGACTCGCTCGGCCGGATCGGGCATTACGAAGTGCTTCAGGTTCTCGGTCGAGGTGGGTTCGGGATAGTATTTCGCGCGTTCGACGACATTTTGCAGCGTGTCGTCGCGGTCAAGGTGATGGCCCCACAACTGGCCGCGACCTCGCCGGCCCGCAAACGATTCCTGCGCAAGGCCCGCACTTCGGCGTCGGTGCGGCATGAGAACGTGGTGCAGGTGCATGAGGTTGCGGAACAGCCCTTGCCCTACCTGGTGATGGAGTTTATCCCTGGGGAAACATTGCAGCAAAAGCTCGACCGAATCGGTCCGCTCGACGTGCCCGAGGTGCTGCGGATCGGCCGACAGATCGCCGAGGGACTGGCCGCCGCTCATGCGAATGACCTGATCCATCGCGACATCAAGCCGGGGAACGTGCTGATCGAGGGCGGACTCCACCAAAAGGTGAAGATCACCGACTTCGGACTGGCCCGCGCCGCCGACGACGCCAGCATCTCACAGAGCGGCGTCATCGCCGGCACCCCGATGTACATGGCTCCCGAGCAGGCCCTCGGGCAGGATCTCGACCAGCGGGCCGATTTGTTCAGCCTCGGCAGCGTGTTGTACCAGATGGCCGCCGGCCGGCCGCCGTTTCGGGCGAACAGCACCGTCGCGGTGCTGAAGCGTGTTGCCGAGGACACGCCCCGAGACATCCGCGCGATCATCCCCGAAACGCCGCAATGGCTATGCGATATTATCGCCAAGCTGCACGCCAAGAACCCCGACGACCGTTACCAGTCAGCGCGGGAAGTGGCCGATGTGCTCACCGACTGCGAGGCCCAACTCAAGGCACACGCCAAGTTGCAGGATTTCAGCCGAATTCCCCGAAGCAAGTCGACATCGTGGAGGAAATGGAAATGGGTCTCGCCGGCCGCCGTGTTGCTACCCATCCTCGCCCTGGCGCTGACGGAGATCACCGGGGTCACGCATCTTTTCCAGAAGCAGCAACCGACCATCGCGGTCACTCCGAAGAGTGATCCCAACGCCAATTCGAAGACGCAGCTTGCAGCTGGTCGCTTTGCCCTGGCTTTCGATGGCAAAGACAGTGTGGTCAAGATTCCATCGCTCAAGTTGAACAAAGATCACGCTTTGACCGTGGAGGTCTGGACGGTGTTGGAGGATCCGGTCGATCGACGAAAAAACTATGACTTGGTTTGTAATGCTTCCGGGGCGGGATTTGCGTTGGGCGTCCCTCCTGTCAGAAATGGCGGCGACGGGCGCAAACTAGCCTTCTTGATGCGTCTAAAGAACCCGAATGCCTATGTCAAGGCGTGGGAGAACCAACCGGTGCCGCGAAATCAACTGATCCATCTCGCGGGAGTCTACGATGGCACGGCGGAGATTCGATTCTACGTCAATGGCCAACTCCAAAGTCGAACGCCTGCCCAAAACATCAGGCCCTCCAACGTGCCGTTGACCCTGGGCGGCAATTGGCACGGTGATACCGACGGCAGCCGATTCCTCGGTCGGTTGAATGAAGTTCGCATCTCCAAAGTTGCCCGGTACGACAGCGACTTCACGCCGAACCAGCGCTTCGAGCCGGACAATGACACGATCGCCCTCTACCACTTCGACGAAGGCCAAGGCACCGTGCTCACGGACTCTTCCGGCAACGGGCATCACGGCGAGATCGTCGGGGCAAAGTGGGTGAAGGCGGATAGGCCGCCGCCGCTCGCCGTTGTCCCATTCGACGCCGCGCAGGCCAAGCAACACCAGGAAGCCTGGGGCAAGCATCTCGGCATGCCGGTCGAGACCACCAATTCGATCGGCATGAAGCTGCGCTTGATCCCGCCGGGCGAATTCATGATGGGTTCGTTGCCGGACGAAATCCCCGAAGCCGTTGAGCAGGCCGCCGCGTCGGGGATAGCGCGGAGCCTTTGTCGAGAACGTCGAGAATTCCGGCCTGCCGCAGCACAAAGTCGGGCTCAGCCAGCCTTATCTCATGGGGACGTGCGAGGTGACGGTTGGCCAGTTCCGCAGGTTCGTCAAGGAGACTGGGCATCGCACGACCGTCGAGAAAAAGGCCAAGGCCAACTGGCAAGCGCCAGGCTGGGACTTGAGCGAAAACCAACCGGCATCGCACATTTCCTGGGACGATGCGCGGGCGTTCTGCCGCTGGTTGGGCCGGCGCGAGGGGCGCACTTACGAATTGCCTACCGAGGCGCAATGGGAGTTCGCCTGCCGGGCCGGCTCACCGGGCCGGTGGTCGTTCGGGGACGACGCCTCGTTGCTCAAAGATTACGCCTGGTATGGCCTGGCTGAGAAAACCGGTCCGAGGGATGTAGGACAAAAGCTTGCGAATGGGTTCGGTCTTTACGATATGCACGGCAACATTCAGGAATGGTGTTTCGACTGGCATGAGTCGGAGTTTTACCGCGAGTCGCCTGGCGTCGATCCAGTCTGCACCGACAAAGAACGTAAGACCGCAACCGGCCGAGTCGTCAGGGGCGGCTGGTGGCACCGGAACCCCACGTCGCTTCGGTCGGCAGCGCGAAGCTATGGGCCCATGTCCTACCGTCAATACGGTTTCCGCGTCGTTGTCGTCGGCGACTTGAATGCAAAGACGCCGCCGATCGACGTTGCGAAGCAGGAGCCGCTGCCGCCGACGCACAAGAACAGCATCGGCATGGAGTTCGCGATCGTGCCCAAGGGCAAGTCCTGGCTGGGCGGGGGCAAGGACAAGCTGGGCGACAGGGAGGTGGAGATCCCGGCCGACTTCTACCTGGGCAAGTACGAGGTCACGCAAGAAGAGTGGACTCAGGTGATGGGGGAGAACCCCAGCCACTTCTCGCGCAATGGCGACGGCAAGGACGCGGTGAAGGACATCAACGACGCGGACCTGAAGCGATTTCCGATCGAGAACGTGACGTGGGATCAATGCCAGTTATTTGTGGCGAAACTGAACAAGCTGGAGAAGGAGATGGGCTGGGTCTACCAGTTGCCGACGAGGAACGAATGGGAGTACGCCTGTAGAGGCGGCCCCATGTTGGACAAGCTGGATGGCGCTTTCGATTTCTACTTCACCAAGCCGACAAACACCCTGTTGCCCGAACAGGCGAATTTCAACAATGGTGTGAAGCGGACGTGCAAGGTCGGTTCGTACCAGCCGAACGCGCTGGGCTTATACGATATGCACGGCAACGTCTGGGAGTGGTGCGACGATATGCTGCAGCCAGGGGGCCAAAGACTGCGCCGGGGCGGTGCCTGGGCAGACCACTAATCACTGACTCTGCGTCCTCTGCGGTGAGTTCTTAGTTCTTAGTTTGTGCTCTTTTGTAAATCCAGTAAAATCGCGTCATGCCCGACGTCACGCTTCTTTTGGACGCCGCAGCAGCCGGCGACCGTCAAGCCGCTGCGGACCTGCTACCGCTGGTCTACGACGAGTTGCGGAAGCTTGCCGCTGTGCGCATGGCGAACGAAGCCCCTGGGCACTCCCTCGAGGCCACCGTCCTCGTCCACGAGGCGTATCTCAGGCTGGTCGGGGATCAGCGCTTCGACGGTCGGGGACACTTCTTTGCTGCCGCGGCCGAGGCCATGCGGCGGATCCTCGTCAACCATGCCCGCGATCGCAATCGGCTCAAGAGAGGCGGCGGGCGGGTTCGGCTCGTTGGGAAATTCAAGCGCCTTCTTCACTCAGATGTATTCGACACTCGAAAGTGCGAAGATCAGTCGATACGCCGCTGTGATCAGTGACCCCTGCACACCTTGGAATAAACTGGTGATCAGGGTGAACAACGCTGCTGTGATACCGTTCTGGAAGGGGCTGCTTAGCCAAGTGTCCATTTCCTCAGATGTGGTGATGGTATGAGTGCTTCGTTGTTGCTCTATCTTGACGCTGAAGGCAAAGTTAGCTTCGATCCCACGAAGATTCGCAATTGCCTGAAGCACTTGGAAGGTATGTCGAATTGGCGTGAGGGATCTGACACGCCACGAGACGACATGTTGTTCGACTGTTTCTACGAATTCAATGGTGATTCCACCATAGTTTTTGTGCCGCCACAGTTGTCATTTGTAGGTGTTTGGGGGACGGGAGACGCTAGTTTGCAAGTGGCTCTTGAAATCCAGAAAAGGTATGATGCTCCTATTTACATCGCCGTTTCCGAGTCGCCCGACAATGTCGTGAATCTTACAACCGTGTTGTCGCTACTAGATTTGAAGAATCGCCTGAATCGTTGAATTGCTCGATCAGATCGGCTCCCTCGCCGAAGATTCCGACCTCATCCTATCGCTGGACGAACTACTCACCCGTCTCGAAGAAGAAGACGCAGAATCGGCGCAGGTCGCGAAACTTCACCTTTTCGGTGGACTCTCCGTCGAGGAGGCGGGCACAGCGCTGGGGCTTTCTCGCCCGGTAGCCTACCGGAACTGGAAGTACGCGCGGGCCTGGCTCCGCGCGGCTCTGGAAAAATAATTCGGGATGCGGGATGCGGGGCGCGGGACGAGGGGCGAGGGGCGAGGGGCGAGGGGCGAGGGGCGAGAAAAGAAACGATAGTTGGAATGTCTTTGTATTTCCCGCGTCCCGCGCCACGCACCCCGCATCCCGAAAGGAATTTCTGAGACACTTTTCCCCTGAATGGGGCATTGAGAATAGATCCCATCCTGGAGGTGAACCATGCCCGTCGATCCCTTACGAGCGAAATCCCTGTTCCTGGGCGCGTCGGAACTCGCCGATCCGGTGGAACGCGCTGCCTACCTGGAGTGCGAGTGCGGCGGCGACGCCGAGCTTCGTGCCCGCGTCGAAGCCCTGCTCCGGGCCAACGACGCTGCGCCGTTACCCACGCCTGGGGCGGGAGATGTGACGCGCACATACGCCCCAGGTCGCCAGCCTGTAACCGAGGATTATGGCGATCCGACCGCCCGCGTCGGCTCGATCCTCGCCGGGAAATACAAGCTGATCGAAGAAATCGGCGATGGCGGGATGGGCTGCGTCTACATGGCCCAGCAAACGCAGCCGGTGAAGCGGGTCGTTGCGGTCAAGGTCATCAAGGCGGGTATGGACTCGAAGGCGGTACTGGCCCGGTTCGAGGCCGAACGTCAGGCCTTGGCGATCATGGACCACCCGAACATTGCCCGCGTGTTCGACGCGGGCACCACTGACGGCGGTCGGCCCTTCTTCGTGATGGAACTGGTCAAGGGTATGCCCATCACCCAGTATTGCGATGAGCGGAAGCTCACGCCACAACAACGGCTCGAACTATTCGTGCCGGTCTGTCAGGCGATCCAGCACGCCCACCAGAAGGGCATCATTCACCGCGACATCAAGCCCTCGAACGTGCTGGTCGCGCTGTACGACGACAGGCCGGTGCCGAAGGTGATCGACTTCGGCGTGGCCAAAGCTACCGGGCAAACATTGACCGACAAGACGCTGATGACCGGCTTCGGGGCCGTGGTGGGCACACCGGAGTACATGTCGCCGGAACAGGCGAGTATGAACAACCTGGACGTCGACACTCGCAGCGATGTCTATTCGCTTGGCGTGTTGCTCTATGAATTACTTACAGGCAGCACGCCGGTAGACCGCAAGAGCCTCGGCAAGGCAGCTATCCTGGAGATTCTGCGAATCGTGCGGGAAGTCGAGGCACCCCGGCCCAGCGCCAAGCTCTCCAGCATCGATACCTTGCCGAGCGTGGCCGCTAACCGGGGCATCGAACCGGCCAGGCTCTCGAAGCTGATGAAGGGGGAGCTTGACTGGGTAGTCCTCAAGGCACTGGAGAAGGATCGCGCCCGCCGTTACGACACGGCCAACGCCCTGGTTCGCGATATTCAGCGCTATTTGGCCGATGAAATAGTGGAAGCCCGCCCGCCGAGCGCTGGGTATCGGCTAAGGAAATTCATCCGACGGCACAAGGGGCAGGTGATTGCGGCGAGCCTGGTGTTCCTGGCGCTGGTCGGCGGCATCGTGGGGACGACATGGGGGCTGATCGAGGCAAAACGGCAAGAACAGTTCGCTCAAGACGAGTCCGCGGAGAAAGAGAAGCAGCGCAAATTGGCTTCGGAGGAAACGGCGGAAAAGGAAAAAGCGCTTGCCGCAGAGAAAAAGCAACGTATCGAAGTCGAAGGCCGTTATGCCAGCCAGATCATCGATCTGGCAATCAAGGACATCGACGGGCTTAACTCCCAGGAAACTCTTGTGCGCCTTGCCGATACCGTGACGAAACTTCCCGCCTCCCGCGCGAGGCGCGGCAATTTATCGCGATGGAGGTCCTGCTACGAGGCCAACTATCTCGCTCGTTGTACCTCGACAACGGGGCGCGGCCTGTCGATTGGGTGGGAACGATTCTTCCGGACCGCGCCGCAGTCGTCCTCTTCGGACGTGATGGCTTTCAGGTTCGAGACGTGTTGACGGGTCGGATCATTCGCGAAGTCAAGGCACCTTTAGCCTTTGTCTCCAATGATACGATGGAACTCAGCAAAGACGGCAAAACGGTGGTCCGAATCGCCCAGTTGGGCCGAGAGAGCCGAACCACTGCTTGGGATTTGACAACTGGCGAAAAAATCAGCGACTTCATCGTTACACGCCGCAGTCAATTCGATGGTGAGATCGAGTGGAGCCCCGACGCACCGGTACTGACGAGCAATGGAGCGTGGATGATGGAGGAGAACTACTTCGGCAAGAGCGTCTGGAGCCCTGATGCTCGAGTGAGGCTCTACGAGTCGACTATGTGGAGAAATCATCCGCTCGGGTTTCATGGCCGCTTTCTGGTGAATTCCATCACGCATCTTTGGGATGCGCGTGCTGGTCGGCCAATTGCGAGTTTCCCCGGTTTCATGAGTCGAGGCATAGGGTTCTCGAGCGACAGTCGATACGTGATCCTATCGGCCGTGGCGGACGTCGGGAAAGAACGACTCTTTGTCGTCGTTTCAGCCCAAGACGGCCGTGTGCTTCATCGCCTGAAGGGATTGAACGCATATTTCACGCACTCCGGCAGGCATCTGGTGATTGAGACATCGAAGGAACTGGTTTGGCGACGGGTTACCGACTGGCAACCCGTAGGGGTTGCTACAAAACCGACGTCTTATGATGGCACTGTCACTCGGGTCTTCGATTCCTGGGCTGCCATTGTCACGACACAACTCTCGCAAAAAGCTGGGGGACAACTCGGAGAGTCGATCATTCGGATCGACGGCTCGGCAGCGATTGAACTCGGAGCGTGGATCGTGGCCGCCGACGAGGAGCGTGCTTTGACAACCGGGGGTGCGATCATCGAAATCACCCCATTGCGTATTTTGGCGAGACCGCCGGACCGCCAGTACCATCCCGACGCCAGGCGTCTCAGCGTGGACGGTCGGTTGCTCTGGCTGGTAGCCCCGGATGCCGCTTCTATTGATTCACGTAACAGCACCACGCTAATTGATGTCGCAATGGACAAGGCATTTTCGACAACTGCGGGTTCTGTGGATCCCCAGCTGTTCCGCGTTAGCCGTTCGGCTGCGATGGCGCAGTTCGCGAGTTACGAACTCCCGTACTTGCTCCCCACCGCGGAAGTGGACATCGACCCAGGGATGCTTCGATTGTGGGCCTGCGTAATCACTTGTGGGGACCTTGATGCGTCCGGTCAGTTTGTCTTCTGGGACGAGGCGACCTGGCATGCGCGTCGCAATCAACTCGCGGATAGGGCCAAACCGATTGAGGGTTTTCCGTTTCCAGGACCTATCGTAGGCGACACGTTCTACTGGCTGCGGACCCTTGCAAACGCGATGCCGATCGAGGAAGCACTGCCGATTCACAACCGCCTGATCGCGGTCGAACCGACCGCGGAACACTATATCGACAGGGCGAAGTGTCGGGCCCATTTAGGAAACCACGCCGAGGCGCTCGATGATTGGGAGCATGTCGCAGACCTTTGCCCGCACCAAAATCTCCCCGATGGTTGGGCGGAGCCGTTCGTGTCGAGCCCCGACCTGCCGCGTAATCTCTACGAGCGGGTCGATCGGCTGTTCGGACGGCAGCCCTACATTCTTTCCGATTCCGGCGAAACTGACCGTTTGTTCGGTCTCTATCGAGTTGGGAAGTACAAAGAGGTGCTTAAGCGAATCGCTCATCGTCAGGCGGCACGGCTGACACCAGTCCTGAACGCGATGGGTGCCGTCGGCTGGCCGCCGATGATTCTCAATTCGTTCCTCCGCGCCGTCGATACGCGGTTCTTCCGGAGCGAATACCTTTTGGCAGCTGCGATGTGCCATCATCGTTTGGGCCAAGCTGATCTGTCCCGCGTCGCACTCGAACGGTACTCCCCGACTTATTACCACGCACGGCGTGGTAATTCACAGGAAAAAAACAACGAGGCTCTCTACAAGGAAGCGCTGAAGCTCACAGGGTACAAACCAGCGACAAAGAAATAGTTCGCCGCCTCCCGTCGGACGCAAATTGCCTCAGATCCACGACAGATAGAAGAAGGACCCAGCTCATGCCACTCGATCCCAACTTGTCACTACCACACGGCCTCGCGGGCCGCATCAACCCGATTTGCGACCGTTTTGAATCAGAGTTAATGGAGGGCAAATCCCCTCAGTTGGAAGTGTTCCTCGTTCTTGTAAACGAAAAGGATCAACCTGCACTACTGCGAGAGTTGTTGGCTCTGGAACTGCACTATCGGAATCGTCGAAGCGAAATCCCCGTTCCGCAAGAATACTCGAAACGATTGCCGAGATACGCAGATGCTGTTCGTGATGTCTTCAAATCCGTGGAGCGTCATTTGGCCGAACGCAAGGAATCGGACCTCGAGACGGGTGATCTCGAGACGGGGCAAATGCCGCGGCCTTCGACTGCTTCCTACCAACCGTACCATAAGACGCAGGAGCGAAAACTTTCGCAAGAGCCGTACCCCACTGTCGCCGGCTACGAAATCATCGGAGTTCTCGGTCGCGGGGGTATGGGGGTTGTTTACAAAGCGAACCACCTTGCCCTCAAACGCACTGTTGCACTGAAAATGATCTTGGGAGGCGGTCATGCGGGAGAAATCGAGCGACAGCGATTCCGAACCGAAGCAGAGGCCGTGGCCAGGTTACAACACCCCAACATTGTCCAGGTGTATGAGGTTGGAGAGCATGAGGGTTTGCCCTACTGTTCTCTCGAATTTGTCGATGCCGGGAGTTTGAACCAGGAACTCGGGAAGAAGTCACTGACTTCACAAGAATCGGCAATCCTGGTCGAGACCCTGGCCAAGGCCATTCACCTGGCCCATAGCCGGAATATCATCCACCGCGACCTCAAACCGGCAAACATCCTTCTCACGAGCGCTGGAATTCCCAAAGTGACTGATTTCGGGCTTGCTCGTCAACTGGATGCCGATAGCGGTCAGACTGCGCACTGGGGCTGTAATGGGGACACCCAGTTACATGTCTCCGGAACAGGCGAATGGAGAGACCAAGATGGTTGGTCCCCCAGCCGACGTCTATGCACTTGTGCGCTATTCTGTATGAATGCTTGACTGGCAAGCCGCCGTTCCGAGGCGGCAGCGTGATCGAGACGCTCGATATGGTACGGAATCGGGAACCCGTTGCTCCACGCACTCTGAGTCCCAAAGTATCTCGCGATCTGGAAACAATCTGTTTGAAATGTCTGAGGAAGGAGCCGGAAAAACGCTACGGGAGCGCCGAGGCATTAGCCGAGGATCTCCATCGATGGCGGCTGGGCGAGCCGATTCTGGCTCGTCCGGTCAGAGGAATGGAACGGAGCATCAAATGGGTGAAACGCAATAAAGTCATCAGCGGGCTGATGACGGCGATTTTCTTGCTGCTCGTTGGCTCCTCAATCATGATCTATGCCAAGTTCCTTGAAGCAAGGCATCAAGAAGACGAAGCAAAAAAACAAGGACTCGAAGCAAAAAAACAAGGACTCGAAGCAAAAAAACAAGGAGACGAGGCGAACAATCAGGCCAGGATAGCGAAGGAGAAAGAAGCCGCTGCGACGAAGGCACTGGGTGAAAGAAACGTCGCACTGCGAGAGAAAGAGATTGCGCTGGGTGATAAAGAGGCCGCGCTGAAAAAAGCCATCGAAGCTGGCGAAGAATTAACGTACAAGGCGTCCCTCGACAAAATTAGACTGTCGCAAGCTGCCTTTGACACTGCTAATGTTGCTCTGGCTCGTAGCTATCTGGAACAAGTTCCCCCAAAGTTGCGACGCTGGGAATGGTATTACCTCCAAAAGCAATTCGAGGGAGGAATCTTTGCTCTTTCGGGCCATGCCGATTCGGTCAAAAGAGTTTGCTATAGTCCGGATGGGACGCGAATCGTCACGGCGAGCGGGCCCGTAGACATGATGTCCGTCAGGGTATGGGATGCCAGAAGGGGTGTTTCTCTTTTCGATCTCAATGGACCTCTACGAGGAGGGAGTAGCGTTTGTTTCAGTCCGGACGGCACCCGAATTGCTACGGGAAGCAAGGAAGGAACGAAGGTCTGGGATGCGAAAACCGGAACTCTTATTCTCGAACTCCAGGACAAGCGGATCGCAGTGACAGACTTATGCTACAGTCCGGATGGGACAAGAATTGTCACTGTCACGGCGAACATCGTGGGCGGCAAGCCCACTGGGAAGGTCTGGGACGCCAAGACCGGCTCACTTCTGCTCGTGCTCGAGGGCCATACAAATTTTGTGGCAAGCGTTTGCTACAGTCTGGATGGGACGCGGATCGTCACGGGAAGTTGGGACAAGACGGTGAAGGTCTGGGACGCCAAAACCGGCGCACTTCTGCGAGATCTCAAGGACACTCCCGGTGTAATATCGACCGTTGCGATCAGTCCTGACGGCATGCGAATTGTCGCAGCTGGTTTCGACCAAACGGCGAGGGTCTGGGATGCCAAAACCGGAAAGTTTCTATTCGACCTCCAGGGACATACCGATATGGTATTTTGCGTTCGGTTCAGCCCGGATGGGACGCGAATCGCCACGACGTCTAACGACAAGACGGTCAAAATGTGGGACGCCAAAACCGGCACTCTTCTTTCGAACCTGAAAGGACACAACAATGGAGTGAATAGCCTCTCCTTCAGTCCGGATGGAACGAGGTTCGTCACCGGGCGCACGACAAAACCGTCAAGGTATGGGACACCAAAATCGGCACACCTGCCATCGATCTCACACCAACGTCTCCGGTGGAAAGCGTTTGTTACAGTCCCGATGGGACCAAGATCCTCACGGGAAGTTCTGAGAGCACGAAGATCTGGGACGCCAAATTCGGGATGGAGTTGCTCGACCTGAAAGGAAAATCGGGCGTGAGAGCTTCCTACAGTCCGGATGGGAAGCGGATCGTAACGGTGGCCGATGACAATCGAAGCAAAGTGGGAGGAGGATGGGATCTAAAAAGACAGTACAACACGGTGAAGTTGTGGGATGCGAAAACCGGTATTTCTTTGCGAGAGCTTTCGGGACAAATAGGCTTTGTTCAGAGCGTTTCTTTCAGTCCGGACAGCAGACGGTTCGTGACGGGAGGTTCCGCGTTGCGAGACTCTCGTATCAAGTCGCAGGTCTGGGTCTGGGACGCCGAGACCGGTTCACCTCTGTTTGAGCTCAAAGGACGACCGTCGTGGACGATGGACGTGAATCTTCAATATGTGGGGAGTGGCGAGGTTTGTTTCAGTCCTGATGGTAGTCGGATTGCCGCGGTCGGCGGCAAAACGAGGGCCTGGAATGCTGTGACCGGCGCGCCGTTGTTCGAACTCCAAAGTGGCGGAACCTGCGTCTGTTTCAGTCCAAACGGAACACGCATCGTCACGAGCGGAGCTGTTTGGGATGCGGAGACTGGTACTCCGTTGCTCGCACTCAAAGGCCATGCGGGCTTGATTCAGTGTGTCTGCTATAGTCCGGACGGTACGCGGATCGTCACGGGAAGTCGGGACAGAACGGCCAAGGTGTGGGACGCCAAGACCGGCACTGCTCTGCTCGACCTCAAAGGCCATCCAGGGAATTCGAACAGCGGTGGAGTACAAAGTGTCTGTTTCAGTCCGGATGGCACCCGAATCGTCACGGGAGGCGGTATGGCGAAGGTTTGGGATGCCAGAATCGGGATAGACCTGGCGGGTGAACACTTCTCCAAGGACATGCAGCCGGGACGTACCAATCGGGATGGCAGAAATTTTGCCCGCGTCGAAGGCGATCGAGAGCATTCCGTCGATCGAGATCTGTCATTCGATGAATGGGACTATCGCCTTTTCTGGACACGCCCGCGCCGGACTTGCATCGAGAGGAATTTAACAAAGCTGTTCAGAACAGTGACACTTTTGCCGCACGATTTCATTTGGATCGCCTTTTAGCGTATGAACCCCAGCAGCGTCCGACGTTGCTGGTGGAACGGACCCTGTTGCAAAAGGATAATCCGCTGGTTCTGGCCAGAACGGCCATTCATTCACCCCAGCTCGCCAAACCGGAAATCGGGCTGATTGCTTTGAAAACCTACCAATGGAACCCGCAGGCGTTGCGATTGTTGGGAGGGTTGCTCTTGCGACAGAGCAAGCCCATCCAGGCTATCACCCCGCTCAAACAAGCTCTATTGCTGAGAACTCAGGATAGACCACCAGTGGAAGAACTGTTGCTGGCCATCGCCTACCTGGATGCCAAACAACCCAAGGAAGCCGCATTATGGCATAGCAAGGCAGTCGCCTGGCTGGATCGCTACCGACAGCCGATGCAGGTGATCTCCGCCCTGGGTGCAATGCCCAGAGACGTCTTGTCCGGAGTCACGGAATTGAACAAACCGCCATCGGACCCGCGCTACAACTCCTTCGACTGGGAGACGTGGTACGAATGCGAGGTCTTCCGTGCTGAAGCCGAAGCGAAGCTAAAGTGAATACAAACCATCTCACCGCAGAGGACGCAGAGGAACGCAGAGAAAAACCCCCATATTTTCCTTTGCGTTCCTCTGCGGTGAGTCCTTCGTTTGTCGCCTTCTAGACCTGATATCCTGCCACGTCAATAAGCCTTAGTCCGTTCACCCGCTGAAACTCGCGAACATTGAGGGTTGCCAACTCGTAACCGACGCTCAGGGCGGTCACGGCAATTTGCAGGTCGCGATCCCCGATTACTTCGCCGTGTTTTGCGAGTTCCGCGAAGCGAACGGCGTAAAGTTTTGCCTGTGCAAGTTCGAAGGGAATAATCGGGATCATCGCAAAAATGTTACTGCTCGTCCGGTTCAGGGTGCTCGAGACGCCATTTCCGCAGGAACGATATGAGATCGTCGGTTCCCCCTGCTCTTGCCGGCATGGCCACGATGCGAGCGACGGGTTGGCCATTCTTGAGCAGCACTGCCGGCTCACCGCTGGCGCGCACGCCATCCACCACTTCGGCAAGGTAACGGGCAGCATCCTCAAGTTTCAGTACGTTGGAACTCATCTCATCAAATTACCACCGATTGGCTTTTTCGTCGAGATTAAAAGGAGCGGCAGTCGTGGTCCGATCAGCCGATGCCGAAGGCGAATCTGAACGTCTCACTCATCACCGTGCAGCATATTTTCCCGAACCTTTTCCCATTTGCGTTGTCCACTCATCAGTTCCAATTTGGAACCATCAAGTCTCTTTTTCGGAAAGGAGGGTGCTTTATGCGTGTCCTTAGAAATACCATCCCAGGCGTTTCTTACCCATCCTTTATCCTGAAAGAGAGCAGCCATGTCGCGTCGAAAGTCTCACAGCGCGATGCAAGAATCCGCAGCGGAACTGGGTCCGGATGACGGTATCGATCCGAAAGATTGGTTCCGCCCCGAACCGTTCAAGCGTGGCCGAAAGAGTTTGCAACTGTGCGGTCAAATCCGCGAGGCACTGTACTGGGTTCTTGGTTCGCAAACCGGCGATGAGTCGCTGGCGCTGTTGGAAGTCGTATCCGTTGAGCCGCTGGGGAAGACATCGCAGATGTTGATTACCCTGACGGCCCCCGAAGATGTCGAGATCGAGCAGGCCACCAGGAAAGTTCAAGCTGCTTCGAAAGCGATCCGGGCGGAAGTGGCTTCCTCGATCCACCGCAGGAAAGTTCCGGATTTATTCTTCCGCGTCGTGACAAAGGATTGATCCGAGAAAAGTTGACTTAGAGCATGTTGCAAAATTAGCGTCAGCGAATCGTGTAGGGCGGGTCGAGGCTTTGCGAGGCCCGCCAAAGTAAGATGCCGCTTCATGGCGGGCCTCGCAAAGCCTCGACCCGCCCTACACATCCGGTTAATTTTGCAACAGGCTTTAGCTGCGAGCGAAAACGGGACTGATAGCCTCATTGGGTATCAGTCCCTTTTTGTTTTGTGCAGGCTCGGAGAGTTCTTCCACCTCACGACCGTCAGCGCAACCGCAGGCAAGCCTTTGCTGAAAAACGTGTGCTATTCTTCGGAAGAGTCATTGGGCGGGCTATTGGTTTTTGAGGCAACTATGCAATTCTTCGAGATTGGTGTCAAAAACAGAGCGGTTTGGGCCGTGCTCTGCATGTTCATCCCAGCTGCTTCGGCCCTGGGTGGCCCGAGAGAGACGGGAGAACATTTGGATAACCCGTTTGTCGGCGCGACTTTCTACCGCAACGTCGATTACGTCGCCGCAGTCCACACCGCTGCCGATCGCGAGGCCGGCACTTTGGGCCGGCAGATGAGGCAGGTAGCAGAATATCCGACATTCGTCTGGATGGACTGCATCGCTGCGGTAAACGGAACGAATGGGTATCCGCGTAGTCTGGCGGGTCATCTGGATCAGGCGCTGGCACAAGATGCCAATGCCATCGGCATCGTAATCTATAATCTGCCCAACCGGGATGGATCTGCCCTGGCGTCCAACGGTGAATTGCACATTAGCAAGAACGGTCTGAAACGCTACAAGACCGAATATATCGACGCAATCTACGAGACGATTCGAAAGCCAAAATACAGCAAATTGCGGATCGTCATGGTCGTTGAGCCGGACTCGCTGCCGAACTTGATTACCAACCTGAATTTCGCCAAGGTCAAAGAAGCCAAATCGTCCGGTGCGTATGTTGAGGGTGTCCAGTATGCAGTAGGCAGGCTGCGCTCCCTCAGTAACACCTACGCCTATATTGACGTAGCGCACGCCGGATGGATGGGCTGGCCATCGAATTTCAAGCCGTTTGTCGAATTGCTCAAGGAGCTTGGTTCAGGCATCTCGGGCGGCAACAGCAAAGTCGACGGTTTTATCAGCAACACGTCCGGCTACAACCCATTCGAGGAGCCGTATTTGACAGCTGGTAAGAGGGTCGGCGGCCAACCCGTTCGCTCGCTGCAAGGCTTTTATGATTTCAACGACTTTATCGACGAGCAAAGCTATGCCACTGCCCTGCGAACCGCGTTGACTGGTGGAAGCAATGCTTATCCGACCCGAGTGGGTTTGCTGTGCGACACATCGCGCAACGGCTGGGGTGGTCCGAACCGGCCAACAAGTGCAAGCACATCCGAGGATCTGCGCCAGTTCGTGCGTGCGACGAGTATCGACAAGCGCATCCACAAAGGAAACTGGGGCAACCAGACGGGGGCTGGGATCGGTGCCAGGCCGGTCGCGAGCCCTGCCGACCACTATCATGCCTTTGTCTGGGTGAAACCACCAGGTCAATCGGATGGATCCAGCTCATTGATCCCGACCGGCCCCGATAACCCCAGCGGCTACGGATTCGATCGGATGTGCGATCCCACCTACCAGGGTAATTCACTGAACGGGAACAACCCCTCGGGAGCCATGCCGGATGCGCCGGTCGCGGGCCGATGGTTCCAGGCGCAATTCGTACAGTTGGTGCAGAATGCCTATCCGCCATTCCAAACCGATGAAATTCGAACGGGTCGAAGGAGATGATGCTCCTACCGCTTACTTCGTGCGCGGCTCTTCCGCAAATCCTTGAACGAGAGTTGCGGACGAAGTAAGCGGAAATCTCTTGCTGGCGCTTGCCTCACGCCTCGACGCGGTATACTGCAATCATTGAATAACGTAAGCATGCGTCTTTTCGTTCCCCCTAAAGAAGCCTTCGATGAATGCCGCGGAAATCGTCCAGGAACTCAAGTCGTTGGGCAGCGAGAGCATCAAGAAAGTGCTCCTGAAGCACGGCATTGCAGAGCCTCTGTTTGGCGTGAAGGTAGAGGAATTGAAAAAGATCCAGAAACGGATCAAGAAGGACTACCAACTGGCGCTCGATCTGTACGACACCGGGATCTACGACGCCATGTACCTGGCCGGCCTGATTGCCGACGATCGTCAAGATGACCAAGAAAGATCTTCAGCACTGGGTCGATAAGTCGACTTGTCATGCGCTGTGCGGGTCCACGGTGTCATGGGTTGCGGCGGAGAGCCTGCACGGATGGGAACTGGCTTTGAAATGGATCGAATCCAAGAAGGAGAACGTGGCCGCCACCGGATGGGCAACGCTCAGCAGCCTGGTGGGGATCAAGGACGATGCTGAACTCGATCTGGCGGAATTGAAGCTGCTTCTGCGCGTGTGCAAAAGACTCTTCCCAAGGCACCAAATCGCGTTCGCTCTTCCATGAACGGGTTCGTGATTGCGGTCGGACCTATGTGCAGCCGCTGACGGATCTCGCCATGCAAACAGCGCTGAAGATCGGCAAGGTATCGGTCGATGTCGGCGACACGGCCTGCAAGATTCCCTATGCGCCGGACTACATCGAAAAGATCAAGAAGAGGGGTACGATCGGAAAGAAGCGAAAAACGGCCAAGTGCTGAGTAAGACACGCCGTTCTACTTCCTCAGATGTAAGTCGAACCAGTCCGCAATCCGGTCGAGATCTTCATCCATGCCCTTCCAGCCATGCCCAGCTCCTTTCTTGACCACCAGTTCGCAGGGCACGCCCGCCTTCTTGTACCTTTCGATGATCCGTTCGGACTGTTGGAGAGGGACCAACTTGTCGTCGTCGCCGTGGAAAATCAGGGCCGGTGCGGATTCTTTCGATACATGGGAAACCGGAGAGATCGAACGGAGAATTGCCCGCCGCTTCGTCTCGTCGGTCACCGGGACGTACATGCCGGTGGCCCCGTCGAAATCCTTGAAGTCGAACGGCGCGTTGAAGACCGGGCTCTTCCCCCGCCCCACCGCGATTTCCCCGTCCTTGCCATAGTTCAGGAAGTCGGTCGGCGGGAAGAAGCAGCCGACCGCGGCGACCTTCGACGACTGCCGGGCGACCGGATCCTTGGCGTCAGGACGGGCCGGCTGGCCCGAAGTCGCCAGCATCAGTGCCAGGTGCCCGCCGGCCGACCCGCCGGTCACGCCGAGCCGATCCGGGTCAACCCCATACTCCTTGGCGTTGGCCCGGATGAACCGGACCGCCGCGTACATGCACTCGAGTATTTCGGGCATGACGAATTTTGGCTGGCTGCCATGCACGACCGCGAAGACAGTGTAGCCGCGATTGAGTAATGGGCGGATGGACGAGGGGTTAATCGCCTCCCTGGCCGAAATCCATCCGCCGCTGACGACGGTAATGACCCCTCGACCATTGGCCTTCTCTTTAGGGGTGAACACGTCCATGGTGAACGCGGCCCCCCAATGGTGAGCGTAGATCACATCCGCTTTGCGGGTATACTCGACATTGAGCGCGACGGCTTTCTTTTCAGGCTCAGCTCCGGCCAGTTGCGCGGACGAGCAGATCAGGACGAGCGCTGCGAGAGCGGCGAGGGGAATGTAGCGGTGCATATCTTCCTCTGAAGGTGAACAAAGCAGAAAAATTCGTTGTTTCGTATCATATGTTCGGGGTTCCGCGGGTACGCCATGCGCTGCTCATTGTGTCACGGGTAATCTCGGTTTCGGTGAAAACACTTCGACGTGTTACAGGGAAGATCTGGATTTCTTCTTCGCACGTAAGGCATCAATAAAACGTCGAAATGCGGCTTCATAATCCTCCTCTTCCATTCGGCTGATGGTGCTGAAAAAAGTACGGTGCCACTGACAACTTGTGATCTGAGCGGACACCAGTTTTCCACGTAGCGCTCTAACGGTAATTCGTTCGAAGAGCAAAACGGGTTCGGTCGTCGGTCCTCCCGGCGCGTAAGTCACTTCTACCCACTCTTCGAACCGATGGATTCGGTGCGGGTCTGATCGAGCGATCAACTCCTCAACATCTTGTCCCGCTGCGATTCGGCCAAACCAAAGATCTTTGCCGATACGATAGTGATTGCAAATCGCATCATACTGAAACTCATCTTGCTGGTTCCAGATTTGTGAGTGCCAGCGCGCGAGCAAAATTCCCACACCGATGACGACAACGCCACAAACGTAGAGAAATAGCCATCGGTCGGAAACTTGCCGCTTCATTTCCTGGTTCACTTCCCCAAATTCCAATAGATCCGCGCATTGCCCGTTGCCCGTCCCACGGCAACGATGTCCGGCTTCCCATCTCCATCCAGATCGGCCACCGTCAGATCCTCTACCGCCACTTCGCCATTCTCAAGAATCTGCCGGGTCCACTTGAATTGATTCGCATCCGCCTTGTAAATACGGACGCCACATTTCTCGGTGAACTTGTCACCCTTGGCAGGATTGTCGCGCACGCCAACGATGAGTTCATCGCTCCCATCGCCATCCAGATCAGCGCACCATACCGCATGGCCCCAACGGAGTTGCTCATCGAGTACTTGACGGTCCCATAATCCCTTTTTTGGTTCGATCGGCGGCGTATAAACGACTACCTGATTCCCATGCCAGGGTTCAATCGTAGCGATGAAGTTGAGATTATTCAGGTGGCCCATCTTGATTTCACTGGCTCCGCGATTGCTTTTCAAGTTCGCCTGATTGCCGTGCCCAGTTTCGTTGCCGTCCACTTCGCACCGGTTTTCTGAAGGTTGAAAACCCCTTCATACGCGGTGATGAGAATCTCGGCGGGATCATTCTTGGTTTTGCCCGGCATCGGCCAGAAATTGTGGCAGACGTGCAGTTCCTCCGACAACACCACGGGTTCCCAGGGACCACGCATCGGATCTTTCGGTATTGGATAAGCCAATATCCGGACAGGCCGGCCGTCCATCCAGTTTGCCCTGGCACTGCTGTCTCGGCCCATCAACGGCACGAGCACGATGTACGGTTTCCCATCGCCCATCAGGTTCGGGACCGTGCGGACTCGGTGAACCATCGGCTCCTCGCCGATGGGATGCATCGTCCATTCTTCATCCGGATTCTTGCCGCGTTTGAGCCATTGTAAAGTGCCGCCCGACTTGGTGTTGAAGGGTGCCCAATCGGCACCGATGACCAGATCGAGATGTCCATCCCCATCAACGTCGAGGGCAGTGATGCAGACGTTGTCGGGCTTGGTCGTCCCGGTCAGGATGGTGTGCATTTTCCAGGTGGGATTTTCGTACCAGATGATCCGATGTTTATCGACGACGACGATATCGGGCTTTTTGTCCTCGTTGATGTCGGCAACAATAACGGCGTAGCCGACTTTCAAATCGGTGGCGATTTCCTGAGTTTTGAACTTTGGAAAAGTTGGTTCTTCTGAATGAAGGGTTCCGAAAACGAGGAAGGAAACAAGCAATGAAAGCCCGAATCGCATGTTAGTCTCCGAAAAAGCGCGTAACCACAACTATAGCACACGTTTTATTCCATGAAAAACTTTTGAAAAATCGAATCAAATCCGCATTGATCCCCCTTGACCCAGCGCCAACAATGGAAGCATTCGCAGATTCTGTCTTCCAGGAAAATCCTGGAACATCTTCGGCGAATAACAGTATAAGTGTACTCCTCACGCTCCGCATGAGGACTTCCCGAACCGCCTGAAGGCGGAACTACGAACCAATGGTTTCGTTCGTAGTTCCGCCTTTAGGCGGATTTCCTCATGCGGAGCATGAGGAGTACAATTGAATCCCCCTGGATAAATTCTGCTATGCCGATAACCCCGTCACAAAAACCCAGCCGAGAATGGCTTTGGCTGATCCTCTCCATTCTCCTCGTCGGAGGGATAACCGTTCCGCTCTGGCAATGGGCCGCTCCTGCGGAAAACTCGATCGAATATTGGAAAAAATGGACACCGCAGCGAATCGCCAAGCTGCTTCTGGGCCCGGAACAAATCCTTTGCTATTTCTGTTTCATCTGGGCGGGCCTGATGTTGATGCACCGTCAGCGTGAAGTCGCCCGCCAACGCCGGGCATTCGGTTTTGACTTGCTCCCGACCGAAGAAGGTGCACGCATCCTTCCGGAAGATGCTCGCCCGCTGGCGCGGAAAGTCGAGGCATCGATCCGTCAGCGCCCGTACATTCTCGGCAAGATGATCCAGATGGCCCTGACGAAATTCGCCATTAGCCGAAAAGCTCCCGATGTCGGCGAAGTCGTCCGAACCCAGGCAGAGGTCGAGCAAAATCGCCTCGTAACCAGCATGGGTACTATTTCTTATCTTATCTGGGCCATCCCAGCGATCGGGTTTCTCGGAACGGTTCGCGGACTGGCCGGCGGTATGAGCATGGGTGCAGACCAAAAACGGCCCGAATTCATGAAGCAAGTTACCGACCAACTCGGCATTGCCTTCGATTGCACCTTCGTGGCTCTGGCATTGAGCGTGGTACTGATGGCACTATTACACATGGTCCAAAAAGCAGAGGAACTGCTGGTGATCGATTGCCAGCAGTATTGTCAGGAACATTTGCTCTTACGGCTCTACGATCCCCAGACGGAAGTAGCCGAGGCCACTTATTAGTTTTGAAATGCTATACTATCTTGACCTTATTCTAACGAACATCTTGGATTCCCGAAACAAGGATGCCGTTTATGGCCTGGGTTAGCTGGAATCGAAAGTCACCCACCGAAGCCAATCGGGAAAACGCGATCCTGGGCGTCGATCTCAATGCCGCTCGCGTGCCTGCGCTGCAATGGGACGAGCCAGTCGAACTCGGGTCATCTTGCTCGAAGATCCCCATCTCGATTTGCCTCTGGCACTCAATCTGGAGAATCGCACACCGGTTGTGGGACACGCCGGTTTGCGGATTTGCCGGAAACTTCCACATCTGTCATGCACCGGCTATCTACCCTTTCTGGGCCACACCCGCGAATGGCAGGGCGGACGACATCGATTGGATTCGCAGGCTGCTCTCGCTCATGTTCTTGAAAGACTCCGCACGCTTACCAGTTCATTTGAATCTATTTCCCTGGCACTGCCGCCCTATTTGACGCTCTCGCAAGTCAATCGGCTCACGGCTCTTGCGACCAAATATCGATGGCCCTTGGGTGGAACTGCCGTCAACTCCCTGGCACTTGCAGCGGAACGTGCCGGCAAAGTTTTGGGCGATGTCTCCGAGGACGCACCGGCCGGCAATGATCGAGTCATTCCGATGCACCGATCGGGAGGACTGGCAGGTGCCACGATCTTGATCCTGGATGCCGATGATTTCGCCCTGTGCGGCTCCGTGGTCCGGGTCGAGCGCGATCAGGTTCATCTCAAGGGCACGGGAACCTGGTCGAAACTGGGCATGAAGAACTGGAAAGATCGCATGCTGGATGCCTTGTGCGATCGCTGCATTCGGCTCTGCCGCCGCGATCCTGCGCGATTCCGCCGAGGCCGAGCAGGAAATCTACGAGCAACTCGATATCGCCATGGATCGCATCCGCGCTGGGCAAAAAGTCTCGCTGACGGTCCGAGCCTTCCACTGGTATCAGGACATCGAACACCATGCCAGCGAATTTGAAACCTACTGTTCCGCATTCCTGAAGCAATCGGTGGAAGCGGTTCGAGATCTCCTGGCATCTGCCGGGATGTCGGATCCACCCGATGCCGTCTGGCTTACCCACGACGCGGGCAGATTGCCGGGATTGGGAGGAGCGCTCCATCAGCACATGTCGGAGCGAACGCGCGTAAGCATCATGCAGCCTGAAGCCGTTGCGATCGCCGTGGCGAACCTCGGCGAACGCCGAAAAACCGGAGCAGTGCCGAAAACGCATCTGGATACATCGATCCCGATCGCCCTGCCGCTGGGCGATGCCACAAAAGTCCAGGCACCAGCAACCAAAGCCCGAAGATGAATGCGATAAACTAACCACAGAGTCACAGAGGACACAGAGAAAATCCAACGGAGCTTGTGGCGTTATAGAAGTGCAAGGCTACTTTTCGCGGACACTGCAGGCTCGGTGATATGTCTTCTCTGTGTCCCCTGTGACTCTGTGGTTAGTCTGGTTTTTGTTCCTAAACTACGACCCGGATAACCATGAGAAATCGTCATAAAGCGCCGACTCTCGTCAGCATGTGGATGCTCGATGTTTTTTGTTGCGCTCTGGGATGCGTCACATTGCTGTGGCTCGACAAAACCCGGCAGGCAGCGATCTCGGCCGAGGAATCGGAGAAGGTCAGCATCGAACTGAGCCAGAGCGAGCAAAGCCTCTTCGACGCCACCCTGGACAATCTGAACCTCAACGCCAGAATCGATGAAACCTCGAATACGCTTGCGCTGGCGAGGAAGGAACGAGATGCCCTCGCCCGACAACTGGCGCTGGTCCGGGAAGAACGCGACTCCACCGCAAAGAATCTGGCGCTTGCTGAAGATCAGGTCAAGGCCACCGATGCGGAATTGCTTGTGGCCAAGAAGAAGATTGATGACGCGACCAAGGCAAGTCGGGCCACGACGGCAGAGTTGTTAGCCGCCAAGAAGAAGATCGATGAAACCGCCAAATCGGCAACGGCATTGCGCGGCCAGGTTGCTGCGGCCGAGGATGAACTTCAGAAAAAGCAAAAGGAACTCGAATCGTTGACGCGCAAAGTCACCAAGGCGCAAACCGAATCGGACGACCTGCAGCGCATGTTGCGCGAACGCGAGCAACTTCGTGCCGAGAGCGCCAAAGCGGCCAATGCCGCCGGCGCACGAGCAGCTTCGCTCGAAAAGAAATATATTGCTGCGGAAAAGAAACTCGATACGTTGATGCGAAGCCAGACCGATGCCGCCAAAATGCAGGCACGGGTTTCGGAGCTGGAAAAAGAGCTGTCGCACGACAACGCCATGATCGTCGATCTTCAGGGCGAAAAAGCCAAGCTTGCCGACAAAATCAACAAAATTCAAATCGAGGCGGAACAGAAGTTCGCAGGCATTGCCATGACCGGCAAGCGCGTTGTCTTCCTGGTCGATATGTCCGGAAGCATGGATCGCACCGATTATGACACGCTCGATCCCACCAAATGGCCGACCGTGCGCGAGACGCTCATCAAGATCATGCGTTCCCTGCCGGACTTGGAGAAATTCCAGATTCTCGTCTTTTCCACCCGGGCGAATTATCTGATCGGCAACGGCGTGGATTGGTTGACCTACGACAAGGATAAGAGCATTGATACCGTCCGAAAAAGCCTGGCTGCCGTCAAACCGGTCGGCGATACCAATATGTATGCTGCATTGCAGGAAGCATTTCGTTACCGCGACAGGGGATTGGACACCATCTATCTTCTCTCCGACGGTTTGCCGACCTCCGGGCCCGGCTTGACGGCGTCGGAAGAAAAACTGAGTGAAACAGACCGCGGCAATCTGCTGGGCAAGCACATCCGGCGGGTCTTGAATCAGACCTGGAACAAGCCGAGTATTCGGCAGCCTCGCGTCCGCATTAACGCGATTGGCTTCTTCTACGAGAGTCCCGATGTCGGTGCATTCTTGTGGGCATTAACTCGCGAAAATGACGGCAGCTTCGTGGGCATGAGTAAACCGTAATGTGCGCAAGTAGGCCAAATGATGACGTTGCTCTTTTGAGGTGATTGTCTGGTATCCGGTGTAGGAGAACAGCGGTCATCTCGGTTTCCGCTAGAGGTTCCCGTTTTGGCTCGTTGCCAGGCGGGAGCCTCGTTTGCTATGCGGTTTAAATCGGACGAAAGAACAATAGCCGAATCAGGACGGCAACAGATGCGGTCAACATAATCCCGAACATCCACTTCACATGACGCATGTCCGCAGCGTGTTCCGTATTGTATTGCTTCATCTCCTGGCGGAGCAATTCGGTGGTGCTCTCCAGTTTTTGCGTAATTTCTTGCTTGACGGCAGCAACCTCCTGCTTGACGGCAGCAATATCCTGTTTGAGTTCTTGCTTGACTGAGGCCACTTCTTGCCTACCGGCAGCGATATCGTGTTTGAGTTCCTGCTTGACGGCAGCGATTTCCTGCTTCAGTTCCTGCTCGACGGAAGCAATATCCTGTTTGAGTTCTTGCTTGGCTGAGGCCATTTCCTGCCTAACTGCAGTGATATCCTGTTTGAGTTCCTGCTTGACGGCAGCGATATCCTGCTTGACGGAAGCAATATCCTGTTTGAGTTCTTGCTTGACGGCAGCAATCTCGTGGCCGAGGTTACCAATATCCTGTTTGGTTGAAACTTCTTGGAAGAAAAACTGCAAAGCGTCGGTCAACGCGGTGACCTGGGCTTCGACCTGCTCGTCGGAAACGCCGGCCTGCTTTAGTTGCTTGGCATATTTGAAAGTGTCGAACGTGGCCGCTGGCATGGGAACCTCACTCGTTTCACTCATTCTATGGGCTGCTGAAGGAAAGCGATAGCCCGACGATTTTGGATTCCTCCAATATAATAACTGCGCCTGTGTTAATCTGTTTCGAGGAGTCTACCATGAATATCGAACTGAAATACTGTTCCGTATGAAACTATGAGCCGAAAGCCGTCAGTTTGACGAGCAACTTGCTGAACACTTTCAAGCAAAAAATCAAAGATTTCAAGCTCATTCCCGCCGGCGGCGGTTGTTTTGAGGTCAGCATCAACGGCGAGCTGGTCTACTCGAAACTTGCCACGCACGAGTTCCCCGAAGAACGAGCCATCGTTGATGCCGTGCGGACGCGAATGAAATGACCCAGGTAGCCTGAGATTATTCGATCATCGGCTTTTGTTTGTCGCGACTCTCGCGGATCGTGACGGTCAGGATCAGCAAGCCCCCGATGAACAAGGCTACGGCCATGATGATGTAGCCGCCCATGAAGCTATGGGTGGCCGTCTCCACCTCTCCAATGATGCTGGGCCCGGCAAAGCCGCCGAGATTACCGACGGAATTGATCAGCGCGATACCAGCTGCGGCTGCGGCACCGGTGAGGAATACCGGCGGAATCGTCCAGAATATCGGCAGCATGGACTTCATCCCTGTGAGCGTTACGGTCACGCCCGCGAGAAAGACCCAACGTGCATAGTGGGCGGGGATGTCCAACTTTCCAGACGTAACCAGGGCAATCGTCAACCAACCCAGCGCTGCCGTGAAGGCTGCGCCGGCGAGATGCCAGCGGCGTTCGCCGGTTCGATCGGAGTGTCTGCCGACAAGAATCATGCCGGCCAGGGCAAACACGGCCGGTGCTGCCGCCAGAAGACCAATCCGGGATTCCGACCAATCCTGAAACTGACTTTTCAGGAATGTCGGGATATAGAAGCCGTAGCTGTTATCGCCCATGGCGACCGTGAAATAGATCGCAATCAGCAGCCAGACGCGAAGATCGAGAAAGGCAGCGCGCAGCGAATAACCGCGGCGGTGCGGCAGGTTCTTGCGGTCGTTCTCGATTTGCTCGGCCAGCCAGGTTCGCTCCTTGTGCGTCAACCAGCGGGCCTGGTGAGGGCGGTCGGTAAGGTACCACAGAGTGACGAACCCCAGGGCAACGGCGGGCAGTCCTTCGAGCAAGAAAACCCATTGCCAGCCCCACAACCCGCCGACGTGGTCCATGTTCTTAACAATGAAGCCCGAAAGGGGGTTACCCACCAAACCGGCAATGACGCCGCCCAGCATGAAATTCGCAATCGCTCGAGCTCGCACGCGAGCGGGGAACCAATCGTTGAGGTAGTAGATGATCCCTGGAAAGAAGCCTGCCTCAGCGACGCCAAGCAACACCCGTAATACCGCGAAACTCCAGGGCCCGGTGACAAACATCATCGCGGCCGAGATGAGGCCCCAGCTCACCATGATGTGCGCGATCCAGATGCGCGCTCCAATCCTCGCCAGGATGAGATTGCTCGGCACCTCGAAAACGAGGTAGCCGAGGTAGAAGATGCCGGCCCCCAGCCCATAGGCGTTTTTGTCGAGAATGTTCTGCTTATCGACCATCTGCAACTTGGCCATGCCGATGTTGGTACGGTCGATCAGGTTGATGACGTAGAGGAGGAAAAGAAAAGGCAGGAGCCGTAACGACACTTTGCGAAACACGGACGACTCGATTGAGCGCGATGCGGCGCGGCCTCTGCTTCGGCAATGATCGACATGCAGCACCCTTGCTTCCGGGAGAGGAAGAAAACGACGGGGAACTCTTTTCGATTCAGCATACAGGATTAGCCAAGTCCATCAACTCCGCCACTTCCTCACGGGCTTTCTCGTCGAATCAAAGACATCGCGAGAACGAGGAGAAAAGGGAGAAAGAATCGAAGATTTGATTGGTCGTATTATCTGACTACTTTGACTATCGACACGCGCTCCATGTCGGGAACCGTTGGTGCGATCTGCGTTTTTCCGTGAACGACGTCATTGCTGAGGGCTTTTTGTTTGTCGATGCTGTGAGCGAAAAGTAGCCAAATGCGTGTCTTGGCTACTCTTGCTTGTGCAAATCAACACAGTGTTAAGCAGCGACCTGGGTTACTTACTTCAGATCCTCGACCAGCTTCAAAATCTTCTTGCTATCCTCGGCAGCAGTAACCTTCGAATCTTTCGCAGCGATCTTGCCGTCTTTCCCAATAACGAATGTCCAGCGCCTGAATGGTGACGCCCCGTGTCAGTTCCACAGGTTTGCCGCTCGCATCCTTGGATTTGATGGTCTTGGGGCCTGGTGTCATCGGCACGCCGAACTTGGTTGCCACCGCTCCGGTTTCATCCGCGAGCAACGTGAAATTCAGCTTGTGAACTTCCTTGAAAACCTGATGATTCATGGCGCTGTCGCCACTGACACCGATGACCTCAACGCCTTTGTCGGTCAGTTTTTTCATGTCGTCGCGGAAGCCGCAGGCTTGCTTGGTGCAGCCGCCCGTCAGGTCAGCGGGGTAGAAATAAACCACCACCACCTTTTTGCCGATATGATCGGCCGACTTCCAGGTCTTGCCCTGATCGTCGGTGCTTTCAAAACTTGGTGCGGAATCGCCGACCTTCAGTTCGACCTTTTCGGCCGCGGTCGTTCGCCCGACCGCCATCGCCAGAACCGCGACGGCAACTGTGAAGAACATTTTCATCGATTGAATCTCCCTGGTGTGTGAAGCCCTGTCTGCGCGAAATCGATAATCTCGCGATGTTTTGTGCCTTGCCGAAGCTATGTTTTATAGGGCGAGGCCGTCATCAGCCATAAAAGGGATCCTCACTTCTTCAAATGCTCATCGAAAAACTTCACGCAGGCCGCCATCGTCTGTTGCCACCTTGCCCGATTCCAGTCGCCATGGCCCTCGTCTTTGACTTCGAAGATCTCGGGTTTTCCACCCGCTTCTTTCAACTTGTCCATCATTTTGCGGGAGTGTTCAATCGGAACCAGCCAATCCTTGGTCCCATGCATAAATAGAAACGGCGGCGCATTGCGCTTCACATAAGTGATTGGTGAGGCTTTTCGATACAGTTCCGGTTTGTCCTTGTAGGTCGCTCCCAGCATTGGCACAAATGTTGTGTTTTCTGCTGCGAAATCTCCGCCGAAGAGCGACAAATCGGTTGGACCGAAGAAACTCACTACCGCCTGAACCTTGCTGGAATACCCCGGTAATTGCTTGCCGTCGAAACCATCCTTGCTGTCGGTGACGCCCAGCATGCACACCAGGTGGCCGCCGGCAGAAAACCCGACGGCACCGATTCGATCCTTGTCAATGTGGTATTTCTCGGCGTCTGCGCGCAGCCAACGGACAGCGGTTTTGCAATCCTCTACCGGGGCAGGGAATTTCCCTTCCGGCAAAAGGCGATAACTGATGGTGACGACGACGTATCCTTCCGGGACAAACCATCGAGGCATCCAATCGAGATCCGTTCGCTTGCCGAAGTGCCAGGCCCCGCCATGGACGCAGACGATCGCAGGATAGGGGCCTTTCCCATCGGGATAGGCGATGTCGAGCTTCAGTTCCTGGTTGTCCACCTTGGAATAGGTGATGTCGGATTCCGTCTTGATCTTGTCTGCAGTGCGCGCAAAGCCCGCGAAACAGAAGATCGCAATAATGACGTTCCCTGCCGAAAATCGAGACATTTTGACAAGCTCCCATTGCGAGACGCTTACTTCTGCTTCCGACCCACGTCAAACACCGATTTGGGTCGGGCTGCTTCCAATCGATCGAACAATCCGTCGAGTATACCCTGGTAATAGGCTTCATGTTCCGAATTCAACATCGGAACGGGCGAAGGCAGCGGCAACAATACGCCCAATAAGGCAATCCGCATGCGAAAATCTTCCCAGAGCTGACTTAGGCGGAGAACGGCGACTTCAAGTTCCTTGTCGGAAGCCGACATCAAATGGATGAAGTGATCGAATACCTTGCGCAGATCGGCAGGATTTCGAAAGTTTTGCGAATTGTTCCTGAACCACCGGCGATGTATCGATGCCGTTCTCCGACAGTTGCCGCGAATCGTCTGAAGATCTTCCAGAAGACTGCTCCACTGTATATCGATGAAAGGCCCCGGATCGCCGAGCTCACTTTGCGATAGGCAGGCCACCGTCCAGAATTCGATGGCACCGCCAAAGCGAGTGATTAGCCCACCCAACAGTTGTTCGATGCTCATGGAGGCGGTCGGGATGGGCATGGTTGCTGCACTCACGATGCTGTCGTCCTTTCCGAAAGTAACTGTTTCCAGCCATTTCGTAATGTTTGCCACACATCGCGGAAGGTTTCATTCGCCATGTGAAGTGAGCCGATTTGCAGATTCACATGCGCAACGTTGATGATGATGCATTCCTCGTTCGGTCGGGCCACGACAAAGCCCCGGCACTCTTCAAAAACCCATGCATAAAAATCGATTAATTCAATGTGGCCGCCACCGTGTGGCAGCCTCCTGAAGGATCGCAGATGAATCTGTCGAGAGGGCAGATGGACGACGCCAACTCCCAGATTGCAGCGGTCTTGCAGCAGTTCAGCCCGTATCGATCGCAACTCTTCTGGGTCAGCGTTGAACATTCGATCCACCGGTTAGCCGAGCCGTGAAATCGTTTTGATGTCTCAGCCCATGACCTTTTCGACCACTTCGCCCGCAACATCGGTCAACCTTTCATCGCGTCCACTATGCCGGAAAGTTAATTTCTCGTGATGCAAACCCAACAGATGGAGAATGGTCGCGTGGAAATCGTTGACCGAAATTCGATTCTCCACCGCCTTGAGTCCAAATTCATCGGTTGCGCCGATGGCCTGTCCGCCTTTGGTGCCGCCGCCGGCAAACCACATGGTATAGCCGAACGGATTGTGATCGCGCCCTCGACCGCCTTGTGTAAAGGGGGTTCGTCCAAATTCACTGCACCACACGACGAGGGTATCCTTCAACAGGTCGCGCTGTTTCAGATCCTTTAATAGGGCCGCTACGGGCTGATCGACGTGGCCGCACATCTTTCCGTGATTGGAATTCACATCATCGTGAGCATCCCACTGGGTGACCAAAGGTCCGCCGCCGGAATACACTTGCACAAATCGAACCCCACGTTCCACGAGACGACGAGCCAGCAGGAGCCTGGTGCCGAAGTCCGCTGTTTCCTTGCGGTTCAGACCATAGGCTTCGCGCGTCGTGGCGGTTTCCTTGGCCAGATCAACGGCTTCGGGGGCATGTTGCTGCATCCGAAAGGCGAGTTCATAACTGGCAATGTGCGCCTGTAGTTCTGTATCGTCCGGATCGAGGTTCTGCTCGTTCAATTTCTTGACAAGTTCAAATGTTTTCTTTTGCTGAACGGCCCCCACTCCTTCCGGGGGTTTCAGATTCATGATGGGGCTTGCACCCTTTCGGAAAAGCGTGCCTTGATAGACCGCCGGCAGGAATCCAGCGCCCCAACAGGGAGCACCTCCCTCCGGAACTCCTTCAGGCTGCGGCAATACACAATAAGCAGGCAGATTCGTCGCTGACACTGCCAAGTCCATAAGTTACCCAAGAACCTAAGCTCGGATAGCCCATCAAGGTGCGCCCGCCATGAAGTTCGTACATTGCAGGAGCGTGAATCGTACTCGTACACCAGCACGATCGCAAGAAGCAAATATCATCGACGCATTGAGCCAGATTGGGAAGCAAGTCGGAAACCCACATGCCGCTCTTGCCGTGTTGCTTGAATTTCCGAGTGCTGGGAAGCAGTGGGGAATCGCCTTTTGTGAACTGACTGGTCGGCCTGCCTACACTTTCGGGAAGCGGCTTGCCCTGCCATTTTTCGAGCGCTGGTTTGTGATCGAAAAGATCGATGTGACTGGGCCCGCCGACCATGAACATAAAGATGACGGATTTGGCTTTGGCCTCAAAATGCGGTTTTTTTTGGGCGAGCGGGTTTGCAGGTGCTACATTTGCCCCAGCCTTCGCTTCGTTTTGGAGCAACCACGCCAGGGCCATACTTCCCAAGCCGGCACCGGAGTGGAAAGAAACTCTCGACGATCGCGAGATGGGGACAGAAGTATAGCATTGGAATTGGTGGGTATTGACATATTTCTCAGAATAACTGTTCGAGGATGAGGATGCAAGTTAGTTCATGACTGTGTTTGACCATAGATCGATGTCAGGTGACTTCACCTGGTCACCCGGTCACCTTGTCATGTCACCTTGTCACCTGGTCACCTGGTCATGGGGGAGTCCCTACAACCTGCCCAATCGGGCGCCAATTATGCAGGAATTTTGGGAAATAGTTGTGTTTCCGGTTCGGATACGGTGAAATAGCATTATGAAGCTGCTAACCCAGGTTTTGCCTCAAGTCCGACAATTCCTTCATCAAAGCGGATGGTTCACACCTATCACGCTCGGGGCGTTGCTGGCGCTGGAATTGTTCGGGCGGCAATGGCAGTCCGATGTCTACGATCTGGCCGGGGCAGGCATTCTTGGCCTGATCGTCGGAACCATCGGAGTACGCCACCGTATGGCGAAACTCGGTTGGGTAAGCTACCTCGGCAAAGTGATGTGGTCCATCGCCCGCTTCGGGGATCGCTTCAAACTCGATTTTGGTCCCGATCTTCGCGGCACGCCGCCCATTCCGCGTCGATTGCCGTGGTCGGTCAAGTTTGGAGTTCTGGGATTACTGGCGTGGTGCGGCGGGGCTGTTGCGGTCTGGTCGATTGCCCCTCAGGGCTGGCGGCATTACGCCATTCAAGGGAGTTACCTCCTTTATTTGGCCGCCATTGTTACCTTGTGGGGCGTGATTTTGATCGGTTTGCTCGGCGGCATCTATTTCCCCTTTCGATTATTCAACTCCCTCTATCCGAGTTCGCAGGAACGCACTGAAGAACCGCGAATGAGCCGGCCCCAGACAAGCTTTCTCATCGTTTATTTGTCCGCCGTCATTGGTGCCTATTACTTCCTGCCGCTTTGGATCGGCCTGGCGATCGGTGGGCTATTCCTGCTCGGAGCGATCGCCATCAATCTCTGGCCTGCTCGACGTGGGATTCAGTTCATCTGGCGAGCGGCTGGGAGCCGAAAGGTTTGGTCGATCCCGACACCGCGACTATTGTTGATCGGCACCTGTATGGCGGTTCTGCTGCCGACGGCTTTGATCCTCACCTCGGCCGGCGGTCATGTTTTGAACTCTCCGGAAGCGGATCTGATGATGCCCGTGACGACCATGCTCGGCATTGCCCTGGCCTGGCTCATGCCTGGAACTCTTATTGCCGCCGGCACCTTTATCTTCCTGTTCTGGCGGCAGAATCCCTTCGTGCCGATGCCGGCCCTCCGCGCATGTCGGCGGTGCGCTGGCAGCAGCGGTGCAGCCTCAAGTCCGGTTGATCTTTCAGCGCTGGGGATGGAAGGTCTCATTTGATCCGGAGATGCCAACAGAAGTGGATGTGCGCATTCGACTGGTGGAAGCCATCCGATCTCAGGCCAAAGAATTCGAACCCGAATGGCCTTTGTGCCTCAGTATCGAGGATTTGCAGGCCGGGCAGGTGCTCGAACGACTCGAACGTCGCGATGAGATTCAAAAACGCAGGCTGCTGATGCGCGGCTTGAAGCGCGTTTTCAAATCCGCTGCCCAGCGAGAATTTGACTATGGATCGGGTTACTGGGTAGCGCCGCACTTGTGGTTCATGCCGGGCTTGACCCGCGACGAGGCCGGCGAACAGGAAAACGCAGAATCGACCTTCATGGCCCAGGTAGTCGGTCCAGGGTTTCATCAGGTCATGCACCGGCACGTCCGCGAATATGTGTATCGGCTCTTTCGCTCGCTGGAAGTTGACCTGATCTTCGTCGAGGACGGCATCGATTTCCGCAACCTGAAAAAAGTTCTGAGAGTGTTGTTCGAGGTCCACGACAAATCGGCAGGGAAAAAGTGCGCCGAAGAGATTCAATTTCAGGGCTTGCCCAAGGTGAAGGTACTGATCCACGAATTTGATGTGGATGAGCCGTTCCGTTCGGGAACCTATCCCGAACCGCGCTACGACGATCTGGGGCGGGCACGGATTCTGCACGTCTTCCGCGACCGAGGGGATGAAGAAGAATTGATCGAGCCTCCGTTTGATTTCAGCAGTACGCCGGTGCCGCTGTTTGCATAAACTCCGGACACGGAAATGACCGATGAATCTGAGGACAAGGAGGATGGATTATCGAGCGCCTTCCGAAAGGCGAAATCCCTGAAGGTCTTTTACCCCTTGATCGATTGGTGAATCCATAGCGGGGAGTTGGAAGATCAATCAATCTCCTCATCGTCCGGCGGAATGATGGGGGGTCGGGCCAAGGAAGCGGACCCAAGGTCGTTTTTATTCTTACCATTCCGGAGGGATCGGGAATCGTGAACCAGGGTACAAGCATTACCTGATCGGCAAATTGCGACGGCTCCTCCACGGGTTCGGCTGCCGTTGGTTCGTCAACGAGACGGACTTCAATCTCATGGCCGTTTACGGTCGTCCGATATGGTTTGCCGGCCTGAAGATTCAGACGGGCCAATTCCTGGTTCAACAGTGCGCTCATCGTTCTTCCCCATGTTGATCTCCGTTATTATAGCAAAGATCGCGTGAGGCCATCTATCCCTGCAATTTCTTCCGAATCGTTTCGGGAATCTCGATCGATTCGACGTGGCCGGGTACCGTCCGGCATAGAACCGCCGTGATTCGACCCACGGCAATCGCTTCACCCGACCGGGTAAAATCGAATCGATAAGTCACCGATTTTCGGCCGATCTTTTCCACCGTAACGGCAATGTCCAGCACATCCTCGAAAATTGCGGGTTTGGAAAAATCGCAAGACACCGACACTCGTGGGAACCCGAGTCGAACACCCTGTTCGTTCCAGGTACACCGAGAGTCCGACGGAATGAAGAAACTGGTTTCCGCCGCTTCCATAAAGCGAAAGAAATTGGAAAAGTGAGCGATTCCCGCCATGTCGGTATCGCCGAACTCGATCCGTCGTTGTGTCGTGAACACTGCTGCCTCCAACTACACGTACCGTCTCAACACATCCATCGTTGCCGATGCCATATTTTCTGCCGTAAATCGTGAAGATACTGCTGTCTTGCCCAACTCGCCGCATTTTCGGCGCAGTTCGTGATCCAGCAGGAGTCGGCGCAACCCCTGTGCCAGCGCTTGCGGAGAGTCCGGCTCCACGAGAAGCCCGCCCCCCGTTTGTTCCACCAGCTCGGGGAACGAACCATGCCGCTGGTTGCACCACCGGCACGCCGTTCGCCAGTGCCTCCAGAACGTACAGGCCCTTGGGTTCGCGGTAGGTAGTGGGCACTGACAGAATATCGATCCCCTTGAGAAAACGCACCTTGTCGGCGTGGCTCGGACACTCCACGTGTTCCACGTCGGCACTCAAGCCCGCGTCACGGAGTTTCGCCAGCTCCTCTTCAAAATAGGGGCGATGATTTTCGCCGAGCCAGCCAGCGATGCGCAGTTTGCAAGGGGGTGTTTCCGGCATTCGCCGCAAGATCCGGAAGGCTTCCGCGATGTTGTGGAAACCTTTCTCCCGGCAAATCCTGGCGAAAAAGCCGATCGTACCAGGGGGTGCTCTTCGCGGAACGCTGCCGGACCGCCGTGGCCTTTCAGATTCAGCCCCGGATAGACGACGTGCAGCTTGCCGCGCTGCACATTCAAATAGCCGGCCATGAAATCCGCATAGTAGCCGCAGGTTGCAAAGTAGCCGTCCATATGCCGCATCGTTGGCACCGATCAACTCGATACACTTTTGTCGATCCGCAGCCAACAGGGCTTCCAGGAAAATGTCATCCCCCTGTAGGATGCCCAGCACCGGCACTCCGAGCGCTTCCTTCAAGGCCGGCACGAGTCCGGAAAGGAGGACGTTGGTCAGCAAGATGACTTCCGGTCTTACTTCCGCCTGCAAGATAGTGGATGAGCTTTTTGAGTTCTTTGCGCTGTTTGCCGGATTGGCCGCGCAACATGGAGACCGTCAAGCCGCCGAGAGTCTCGACTTCGTCTTCTGACGGCGAAGCGGCGACACCCAGTTGAGCAACCATCGGAAATTCAGAAGTTTGTCGAAAATCCACGGCGAATGCCGGAACAACCACGATTTCTGTTGGAGGTAGACGTTGATGCCGCCGAAGAACACTTTCCCCTGCGACACATCCTCTTCATCGGTGCGTATGGGCGTGTAGGTCGGGATGAGCAGGGCGTCGTGCCCTTGCTGGATGAGGGCCGAGACGAGCGTATTGTCCTTCATGCAGGAGCCGCAATACATGCCGGCAGCCCCGGCAGTGATGAACGCGATGCGCATGAACAGTCCACGCCGGTAGCCGAATTCGCCAGAATTCGGGTTTTAGATGCAGGAAGACCCGAATTCTGGCGAATTCGGCTACGGAAGAATTCTCAGGAGTATTCAATCACGTTGATTATACCGCCAACCGGGGCGCTTTTCGGAACAAAACTGCTGCGCGAATCGTCAGTCTTATGTATAATACCATCTCTGCGGACTACCTGGCATCATAGCCGGGTGCCGGGTGATCGCGGTTTCAGACAATCTCATCCTGTTTACGCTCTTCTCGGAGCCTATTGATGCAACGCCTCTTTCTTCTGCTCGTCGTGGCCGGCCTTTCGACCGCCACACCGCTTCTTGCCCAATCGCGCCCTCATATGGAACTGGTACAGGGTCTGCGAAACAACGGCTTGGCCGATCTGGCTCTGACCTATCTCAACGAACTCAAAGCGAATAATCCACCCCCTGAGATTATCGTGGTTTTACCGCTCGAATATGCCCGCACCCGGCTCGCCCTGGCCCGGATGGAAACCGATGAAGCCAACGCAATCAGATCCTGGCAACAGCCCGAGCGGAATTCGACGTCTTCATCAACAGCAATCCGACACACCCGCAAACTCCCTATGCCAACATCGACGTTGCTCGTCTGAACGGACTGCGCGCTAAAACTTTGTACAGCAAGGTGCGCTGGATTCATGATCCAAAAGTGAAAGATGCCAAAATGGCCGAAGCCCGAAAATTGTTCGTGGAGGCCACGGATAAATACAAGAAAACGATAGCGGCCATTGAGAAACAGGCCAACAAGACACCGGAACTCGAGTCCCTGGAGTTGGGAGCAAAACTCGATCAGGCGATTAACTTGTACGATACCGCACAGACTTACGACGACTCCTCGGAGCAAGGTATCAAGCGCGGCGACGATCTCGAAGCCGCCAAGAAGATTTTGGAAAAGATCATGTTGCTGGAAAAAGATCCGATGGCCTGGGTTGCTCGCGCCTGGATGTCCCAGATTACGTTCGATCTTGGCGATGAGCAGACCGCCAAGGTTGAGCTCGACAACATCATCGTGAAACAGCGCAACAAATCCAAGAGCGCAAGTGGGTATTCGCGTTGCGCAGTACTGGCGAATCTATCAGAATGGCCCCAAGTTTGCCGGCAAGGGTGTAGATCCCGTCCATACCGCACTATTGATGATGCCTCCGCCTGGCTTTCGAATTATCGCTCCTATCGCAATACCCCGGAAGGGCTGGGGGCACTGTTCACGCGCATGACGAAACGCTATACGCAGGCGATGAATGGAGTGATCTACGATAAAGTGAACAAGAACAAGATTATCAATATCACGCCGACGGCGATCAGGCACATGGAGGAAGCGGAGAAAGACTTCAAAGAATTGATCGATTCCGATAATGAGTATTCCGAGCAATCAACTATCTTCCGGAATCAGATTCTCGTGGCGATTTTCGATCAGACCGAACGTGGTACCGGAGAAATTGACCCAGCGGCCTTGGGCTCTTTCGAGAAATGCTATCTGGCGGCACAGGTTCAGATTGCCCGGATGGTTCAGTTCAATCAGAAAAAGCCGGAACCCACCAAGGAGCAAATGGATGCCGAACAGAAAAGGCGCTACAAGAAGGCCATCGAGTTTCTGGAATATGCACTGGCTGATACAACACCCAGCGATTCGGTGAAGGATGTTTTCAACGCGCAGTTGACATTGATCACCTATTACTTCCGGCAGCACTTCTATCAGCAGGCCGCCGTACTGGCGGAAAACACTGCTCGTACCAATCCCCGTGCCGCGAAAGCAGCGCTGGTGGCAGGCTTTGCCATGGACTGTTACGGGCAGGCTTATACGCACGACAAGCCCAAAGCGGGCATGACTCCCGAAACCCTCGATACCGATTTGGAACGCAGTGCGAGATCGCCCGCTACATCGTCAGCACCTGGCCCGATGCACCAGCAACCGATTTTCCCCGCCACATTCTTGCTCAACAATTGGCGCGAGGATAAGTTCGAAAATGCCGTCCAGCTCTATCAGGCTATCCGGCCCGGCTACGGCAATCTCACCACGGCTTGCCTGGAAATGAGCGGCACCATGTTCAAAATGGTCAAGCCGACCGGTGAGACTGACCCGGTTCAGTTCTACGCCAGAGCAAAGGACAACATCGCAAAACATAAAGTGATCTGGGACAAGACGATCCAGATGCTCACCAGTCTGCCGGCACCCACCGAAGAGTCGGTGGCCTGGGTAATCGAAGACGCCCAGGCCAAGTCCCAAGCCAGGAAAGGTGCGCCGCTCACCGAGCAGGAAGTTTCGGCAGCGGTGGCCGCATCCGTCAGTCCCTACTTCTCCACCCAGTCCAACCTGGCGCTGCTCTATCAATTGCAGGGCCGGACTGAAGATGCCAAGAAACTCGGCGAAGGGCTTCTGGAATCGATCGGCAAATTGACGAAACTCCAGGGTGACGCCAAAGAAATCCACACTTTCAAGGCCAAGACCATCATCTACAAGGCTTTGGCGAATGAATGCGTCGAGTATTCCAAGCAGAAGAAATACGCCAAGGTTGCGGAAATGCTCGATCCCCTGATCGCAAAAATGCAGACGGACTTTGCCGCCAAGAAAGAGGGCAGCGAACCGCCCAAGGATTTTCGGGATTCCCAGCGGCAAGTGCTCGTCATCGCTCTGCAGAGTGCGGTGCAGGACGGCAAGATCGCGCGGGCAGGCGACCTCCTGAATGTGCTCGAACAAAGCGGCGGCAGCACCGGCGGCAACTTCAGTATGATGTGCGGTCTCTTGCGGGTACCATTCGCAGCCAACTCGATGGGTTGCGCGAAGAACTCCGTAAAAATCCAAAGGACAAAGAAAAGAAACTGGAAATCGACAATCTTACCAAGGGATTCACGGAGTTCCTCAATCAGATCGCACCGAAAGCGGATCAGATCAAGGACGAGGACGGCAAGATCGAAATGAAAATCTTCCTCGCTCAAGGTTATGGCAGCGTCGATTCCTACGCCGAAGCCGTCAAACTGCTCAAGCCGGTTCGAGATAGCCTGAAAACCATGAAATTTACACCCGAGCAAAAGGAAGCGATGGAGTGCAAGAAAAAGCAGGTTGACTTCGCTCTGCTCCATAACCTTCGGTTGGGGAAAAAGTACGACGATGCCGAAGCGGTATTCAAGGAAGTCATCGGGCCCGAGCCCAAAAAGGGGCCGATACCCGTTGCCTCCAGAGGTTGGGGCTACTTGGTTCCCATGGTTCGCAAAGAGCGAGCGCTTATGAAGGAAGAAATCGCCCTCAATTGGACATCGGTCAAGCCCTCCAAGGCCATCAAGTGGAGAGAAGCATTGGATGAATGGGCCGAGATAAAAAAGGCATTTGCCGGCAACATCCCCCCCCGACTGGATGAAAACAGCCCAAGCATGATCAAACCCATTCACTTCATGTTTTTCACGGGAGGCGTGGTCGGAACCACCAACCCTATCCAGATTGCATTGAAGGACATCATTCGGACTAAAGTCGAAACAGCACACCGAAAACGAATGACGTTCTTCGACATTTACCTGGATCAAGCCAACTGTTCCCTCAAAGCGTACCACGCGCTCGATCCGGTGAAGTACGATGCACCGATGACCAAGGTCGCCCGCAGCATGGCAGAATTCCACGCCAAGAACCCCGATCTCTCCCCCGAGCACCTGGAGCGGATCAAGGCGATTTTGGAGCAGTATCCGACGACCTTCAAGCCCAAGTATCTGGAAGCGGACGCAGAATTTAATCCGAATCCGAATCCGAAGTCAAAATAAGTGTTCTTTCGTTAGTTCCAAGTTCCTACGTTGGTTCCAAGTTCCAAGTTCCAAGTTGAAGACCGACAACCCTTTGGATTTTCAACTTGGAACCTGGAGATTGGAACTTTAGTGAGTATACCCCTATGAATCGACAGCTATGTGTATTGTTGGCAGCCTTGATTGGCTTCGTGACCTATTCGAATTCCGCGCAGTCGCAAGACAAAATCGAACGCAAGGATCGCAAGGCTCAGGATAAACTGGTTATCATCTCCGGTGATATCGTTCAAGAAAGTCCCGCCGGCATCAACTTCAAGACCAGCACCAAGACCGAGTTGATCCCACCCGCCGACATTGTTCGAGTCGTGTACAACAAGGTTCCGGTCACGGCCCGGCTGCCCTTCAACAATTTGTTTCTGGTCGAGGAAAAGGAAAAAGACCCCGCAAAGTTATTGAAGCTTTTCAAGGACTTTGAGCCTTTCATCTCAACCGCCGGTCCGGAACCCAAACGCTACGTCCAGTATCGCGTCGCGATGTTGAGCGTTCACGCAGCCAAAAAACAGGCCGATCTGGAGCAAGCTCTGGTGCTGCTGACCACTCTCATTAGCGCTCACCCGGACTCTTGGGAATATCCCCTGGCAGGCGCAGGCAGCCCGAATGCAGATCGACAAGGGCGACTTCACGGCAGCGGGGAAAACGCTGGAGGCTCTCACGAAAAATGAAGCGGTGCCTGCCGATATCAAGCAGGAAGGCCGCCAATATGTACGTGGACGTGCTCTTTCAAAACAACGAGTTCGACAAGGTGAAGGAACGCATCGCTGCCGCCAAGGCAGCGCCGGGAACATCGGAACTTCAAAAAACTCGCTTGGGAGTCTACGAGATAGGCTGCGAAGCAGGGCGATTTCAAGCTCGACGCTATTGTGAAGAAACTGGAGGACACGATCAAGAAGACCACCGACAACGGCGTCAAGGCGCTGGCTTACAACATCATGGGCGACTGCTACATGAAGAGCAAGGAAAAGCGCAAGGCGATGTGGGCGTGGTTATGGGTCGATGTGGTCTACTATCAGGATATCGGCGAGCACATGAAGGCAATGAATCGGCTGCTGAAATATTTCACAGATGAAGCCGATCTGGAAAAGAAGCAGCTCTACGAGGAAAAGATCAAGCGGACGCGCTGATTTGCCGTGGGGCAGGCTTCCCGGCCTGCCAACGGTCATCACCGCAACCTAAAAAAAGGACAAGCCATGCCTCCGCTATCGTTGGAACAACGCGTCGCTGCCCTGCAACAAGAGATTTCGGAACTGAAGTCGCGGCGAACCGACGGGCGCGAAAAGGATTGGCGGCGAACCATCGGGATGTTTACCGATAATCCCGGTATGCGGCGAGCTTTTCGCCGAGGCCATGAAACTCCGCGAGGCCGACCGCAGCAAGGCGCGCCGACCGCCGCAGAGAAAGCGACCCGCCCAATCATGATCCTGCTTGATGCCGGCCACTCTACGAGGAAAAGATCAAGCGGACGCGATGATTTGCCCTCGTTCCCAAGCGGAGCTTGGGAACGAGCGTTCTGATAACCTTTGTGGTCGCCAACGCCGATCTTCGCACCTTTGCTTGCATGTTTTCGCCCGATCCGCTATCTTTTCTCATCATGAAGCAAGCCAACTTCTGCTTCTGAAAAGGAGTTCACATGTTGAGACAATTTGCCGGCGCAATAATATTCTTGTCGATCATCTCGCCCGAGACTCAGGCCGAAGAAACACCCGCTGAGTCGATCCTCTTACCCAAGGTTCCGACCAAAAGAACACCCGCCGAGTCGATCCTCTTACCCAAGGCTCGGGCCGAAGGAACACCATCTGAACCTAACATCTTGCCTGGTGCTCGGACCCAAGAAAAACCCGTTGCCGCGCCGCTTCGTTTGGAAATCCATGTTCTGAGCGTTCCGGAATCGATCGGAAATCTGCTGAAAAAATTCCAAGGAGGCGATCCGCGTGCGCCAGTCACGTTGATCGGCGAAGGTGAAACGCAACTATTTATTCAGCTTGCAAACGCCGATCCGCGAACCCACTTCCTCGTGGAACCCCGCATGAGTTTCATAAAGGGCGACAACGCCACCGTGCTAAAGGATGGAGCGGCAAACATCGAACGTGGCCGGACCCAGACTTTTCTGACCGATCTGAAGGTAAAAACGGTTGACGGTAAAAAAGTCATTGAGCCGGCCAACACCGCCCATTTTTTGGGGGTTCGTGCGGAAATTCGAGTCATCGAGAGGCCCAATAAGAGCAAAATTCTTCTGGATTTGAAGGCGAATATCAGCCAATTGGTCGGCCTGACTCTGGAACCGAAAGAGAATCATCGCATTCAAAAACCCAGGATCAAAACGATTTCCCTGTCAGGTCGCGATGAGGTTGACGAGGGCGACACACTGGCTTGGATCAGTGAGCCGTACAACGTGGAAAAGAGAAGTCAGTCTCGCCTGAAAGTACTTGGCGAGATTCCAGCTCTGAATCGCTTTTTGGCAGAGGGTGATTGTGAGCGCGAATCGCGCCAAATACTGATCCTGGTCACTCCTATCACCCCGGAACCGCCGCACAATTACATCGAAGAAGCATTGAATACGATCCGGAAGAAATCAACAGAGCGGGAACCAAACCAAATCGAAAACACCAAGCCGGCGCTCTTCGCTCAGGAACGAAAATACCAAGAAGTCGATCCCAACGGCGCAGTGGCCGAAAAATACTATTTCCTCAAGGATTATCAACACGCCCAGAAATACTTTCGTAGGGTGGCGGAAAATACCAAGAATCCGCCACAAACTGCCGAGATACGTGCGCTTCTTTGAAGCCGAATGTCAACGATTGCAAGGCAACTGGCCCAGCGCCATGTCAACCTATAAACGTCTGCTGCACGATTTTTCCTTCGGTGTCTACCGGGAACAAACCGTGGCAAAGATGTATGAAATTGCCAGGTATTGGCTTGAAAATACCTTGAAACAATTCGATGCAGAGAAAGAACGAGAAGAAGGCAACTACCCCATCGTGCCCTGGAACTTCTTTCTCCTCGAGAAATCGAAACCAACTTTCAATGTCGAACAGTGCGCACTTCTTATGCTGGAAGAAGTCTACTACCACGATCCCACCGGCGCATACGCCGAAAAGGCACTTTTTCTCGTGGGATATGTGAATTTTCAACGCGGCAACTTCCGTGTCGCCGACCAATTCCTCAGCGCACTGGTTGTGATGGAAGACCGGTCTGGGAAACCATCTCCTTTGAAAGAACTGGCAAAGGAGTTGGTCATCATGGCGAAGTTCGACATTTCGGGTAGTATCTGTTTCGATGACCGCAAGCACGCGGAAGCCATGAAAATGCTGGGCCGGCAATCGGTGCTGGTTCGCGCGGTTTCAGCGCCGGTGGAAACACCGCCCACGAAACCGTCCGAGCCGGCGACCGCCCCGAATAAGCAAGAAGGTCGCGAGATTGCGGAAGTCATTGTTAAGGGCAACACTCTTTACAGCGATCAGGAAATCCTCAGTCAAATCTCAACTCTGTGCGGGGCGAAGATACCGTATCAGTACGATGCAAGAGGATGTGTCCCGTTTGTACCAAACCGGCTGGTTTCGCCCGAAGAGGATCGGCGCAGACACATCAATCAAGGAAGATGGGAAGGTCGTGGTTATCTTGCACGTTGAAGAATTGCCGGGTGGCACTCAATTTCCGCCAACATTCAGTCGCCGGTTGATGACTGAGCTGAACGGCAAAAAAGCAGCGAGACCGACCGCGACGGAAGCCAAAGTTTCGTCTTCCGTTCAGACCAGTCTATCACTCGAAGATGGACGCGACTTCGGCAAAGCCATCTCGGAAAGTACGAGAGATTGCGTCAACGCCATGGCGGAACTGTTGCGGGATCAAATTCGGGATGATACCCGAGATGCAATGTGGCGAGTGGAGGAGCTTTCGAAGATCTTTGTTCTGTCTCACGAAATAAATGAGGATATCCGTATCGGTTGGGCGGTACTACATCGAACCGCCATGTTCCTATACTGGGGCAGGTACAGATTACCCTTTTTGCCCATGCATTGATCCCAGGAACCAGAACCAATGACCGTCACCAAACTCCCGCTTCGCGCTGAAGTTTCACCTGGCGATACCTGGGATCTAAACAGCCTGTTTCCTTCCGATACCGCATGGGAAAAGACATTCGCCGAGTGGGAATCGAAGATCGATGGCTATGCTGAGTTCCGCGGCAAACTCGCCCAGAGCGCTGACACATTGGCCGAATGCCTGCGTTTCGATACCGCTTTCGATCGTCTCGGGGACCGGCTCGGCACTTACGCCTTCCTCAAGGAAACCGAGGATGTTTCCAACAGTGCCTATCAAGGTATGAGCGGCGCGACATGGGGATCGCCGCCCGAGCTGCGGAAGCCGCCAGCTACATTCGTCCCGAAATTCTTGCTATCGCCGATGCAACGATCGCGACCTTCATCCAGTCGCCGCAATTGGCGGACTATCGCTTGGCGCTGGAGCGATTATTGCGCTTTAAGCCGCATACCCTTTCCGAGAAGGAAGAACGACTGCTCGCAATGCAGATGGAGACGGTCCAGACGCCGCGCAACGTCTTCGATCAACTCACCGATGCCGATTTGAAGTTCGGCACCATCGAGATCGAACCCGGCCACACCATCGAACTGAGCCATTCTTCCTACATGGTGTGTCTGGAGAATCCCAACCCGGAACTCCGCAAGAAAGCCTTTCACCAGTATTACGCCGAGTTCAACGATCACGCCAACACGCTCGCGGCAACCTTTGCAGGCTCCGTCAAACAGGATGTCTATCACGCGCGGGTCCGCAACTACGCGTCAGTGCGCGATGCCGCGCTGTTCCCCGACAAAATGCCGATCTCAGTTTACGACAACCTCATCGCAGCGGTACGGGCCAATCTCCCGGCCGTGCATAAGTACTATCAAGTCCGCAAACGGGCGATGAAGTTGCCCGAGATTCATTTCTACGACACCTATGTTCCGATCGTGAGCGGCCTGCAATTGCGCAAGACCTGGGACGAAGCCGTCAACATGGTAATAGAGGCACTTGCGCCGCTCGGTCAAGACTACATCCGAATCCTGACCAAAGGACTCGGGGGCCGGTGGTGCGATCGCTACGAAAACAAGGGAAAGCAGCAGCGGCGGCATTCAGTTCAGGCTGCTTCGACAGCGACCCGTATATCCTGATGAACTATCAGGCCGATGTGCTCGATCACGTCTTCACGCTGGCGCACGAAGCGGGTCATTCGATGCACTCGTATTTCTCGCACAAGATCAGCCCTATCACATATGCAATTACACCATCTTCGTGGCCGAGGTGGCCAGCACCTTCAACGAACAACTACTCGGCCGATATCTCGCGACCGCGCCAGGGATGATCGCGAGCGCGCCTACCTCATCAACCGCGAAATCGACGATATTCGCAAAACGATCGTCCGCCAGACCATGTTCGCCGAATTTGAGAAAATGACCCATGAACTCGCCGAAGCGAACGAGCCTTTGACATTGGAGCGATTGCGCGGGGAATATCGCAAGCTCCTGGACGCCTACTTCGGTCCCGAATTCATACTCGACGATGAACTGTCCCTGGAATGCTTGAGAATTCCGCACTTTTACCGGGCGTTTTACGTGTACAAGTACGCAACCGGCATGTCGGCGGCGATTGCTCTCGCGGATCGTGTGACTCATGGTGGCAAGGCGGAACTGGAAGCGTATCTCGGATTCCTCAAGGGAGGCTGCTCGAAAGATCCGCTCGACTTATTCGCGCAATGCCGGGGTGGATATGGCAACACCGGAGCCGGTGGATCGCGGCATTCCTCGCGATTCGGAAAGCTGGTCGATGAACTCGATGAGTTGTTGACGTAAGGCGGTGGTATCACCTTGCATTCAAACAGGTCGCCAATTCAAGCTCTGCCTTTTCCCCTCTCCCCTGTACTCAGGGGAGAGGGTTAGGGTGAGGGGCAAACCTTCAACCTTCACAGACGCGTCTCTCAGGGAGAGAGGCATTTCCCCTCACCCTAGCCCTCTCCCCTGAGTACAGGGGAGAGGGAACCAGAAGTGCAACCCTCGTCTTGCCACAAATAATTGCCGCACTTTACGCCTTGTTCGGCGAGCTTTCGCATTTTGCGCGTGACATCAGGGCTTGTTCCTATCACAATAAACAGGTATCTACACGCCATTTACTCTACCTGCCTTGCGAGGATTTCGATTCATGGCTACTCCTTCCTCAACTACGTCACGACGTGACTTTCTCGTCACCTCGACCACTGCAGCGGTAGCTGCGACCACTCTGATGACCGGCGGCGTTTTCGCTGCGGGCAACGACACGCTCAAGATCGGTCTGATCGGCTGCGGCGGCCGGGGTACGGGCGCTGCCAAAAATGCCTTGCTTGCCGATCCCAATGTCACATTGACCGCCATGGGCGACGCCTTCGCGGACCGCATCCAGGAAAGTCTGGGTGCTCTCAAACGGGGCAAATTGGTGAATCGGGTCACGGTGACGCCGGAAACCTCGTTTGTCGGCTTCGATGCTTATCAGAAAGTTCTCGATAGCGGTGTCGATGTCGTATTGCTCTGCACCCCGCCGCACTTCCGTCCGCAGCATCTGCGCGCTGCGGTCGAGGCCAAGAAGCACATCTTCTGTGAAAAACCGCTCGCCGTGGATAGCACGGGCATCCGTTCCGCCATTGAGAGCGCCCAACTGGCCAAGAAAGCGGGTATCAATCTCATGTCCGGCTTCTGCTATCGTCACGACTACGCCAAACGCGAGACGATTAAGCGGATTCACGACGGCGAGATCGGCGACGTTCTGGGCATGCAGGTCAACTACAACACCGGCCCAATCTGGTATCGCAAGGTCGACAAACCGTTCAACTCGATGACTTACCAGTTGCGCAACTGGTATTACTTCACCTGGCTTTCGGGCGATCACATCGTCGAGCAGCACGTTCACAACATGGACAAGATCTCCTGGGTATTGCAGGGTCAAATGCCGGTCGCCTGCACGGGCGTCGGCGGCCGGGCGGCCCGCACCGCCAGCATCTACGGCAACATCTACGACCACCATGCCGTGACCTTTGAATATGCCAACGGCATGCGGGTTGTTTCGGTTTGCCGGCAAATGGACGTTCCCTACAACGATGTCTCGGATCATGTCATCGGCAGCAAAGGCAACGCCGAGTTGATGAGCCATACCCTCAGCGTGGGCGGCAAGAAGAAATGGAAGTATGAAGGCGAGGCCCCGGATATGTACCAGGTCGAGCACAACGAACTTTTCGCGGCGATCCGGGCCGGGAAGATAATCAACGACGGCGAGTCGGCCACCCGAAGCACCTTGATGGCGATCATGGGTCGCATGGCAAACTACACCGGTGCCAAGGTATCCTGGGACTTTGCGCTCAACGAGTCGAAGGAAAACCTGACCCCGCCGAAATACGATTGGGAGACCGAGATTCCCGAAGCGCTGGCCAGGATCGCAGTGCCGGGAGTGACGAAGTTGGTCTGAACTTAGTGTTCAGTGTTCAGTTTTCAGTGTTCAGTAAATGCAAAGGCAGTAGTCTTCAGGCTGCAAGGCATTTACTGAACACTGAACACTGAACACTGAACACTGAACACTGGGGGCGAAAGTGGTAAAGCGAATCCGCTGCCGTTGTGGTGGGGTTGCCGAGTGCAAATTGTGTCGCGGAACGGGAAAGTTCGACTATGAGGTCGGCGATCGAGGCATGCAGCCATTCACTTGCCCCAATTGTGAGGGGACCGGAGCGTTTGCCGATTCAAATCTGCCTGGAGGTAAGCGCATCTGTCCCACCTGTCAGGCGCAAGAACGGTGGACCCGGCGACAGCGCCGACGGGTTCTCTTTGGGAGGCGCTCCGGCAATTCTTTTTTGGAGCGTGAATCAACCCGCGTGTTTCCTGCTGTATAGATCCGGTGTCCCGCGCCCTGAGGATAGCGCTGAACACATCGCGGAGTTGGTCGAAGCCGGCGCAAAGCAGAAAGCGCGAGTCGCGCCCAAAACTCTTGGCACCCAGAATGAAATAATTCGGTTCTGGTTGCCGAACCGTTGCCGAGCGATCGGGTTCCAGGACGTGCAGTTCCCGGCTCAACGTATGCTCCGGGAGATAGCCGACGTTGGCAATGACGTGCATCAACCTCCCACGTCATAGGCTCCCCGGCAATTCGAGCAGTCACTCGAAAACCGCGATCCGAACCATGACACTCGATCGCATCAATGACGGTCTGCGCATGATATTCGAGATTTCCCTCGCCGCGCGTGGCCAGGCCGTTGGCCCGCGTGCCAGACGATCCCGTTCGCGGAAGGGATCGGCGGGATTGCACGGCAACGGAGTTCCGCGCGGGCCTCGCGTCACCCAGATGACCCACGTCGCGGAATTGTCTTCCGCCAGCGCAGCCAGGCGCATACCGTCGTCGCCGCCGAGTAGCCGCCGCCGATTACCAGCGTGCTTTTCCCGGCATACGCCGCTTTTTCGCGCCTTGAATGTCTTCAACACCATAGGCGATTTGCTTTTCCGCGGCGATCTCGCCGATAGCGGGAATACCGCCTTCGCCCAGCCAGCGATGCCGGCCATACGTCCCGGAACAATCGAGAACAACATCGGCCTCATCGACCCTTTCCACTTGTTTCGGCTCGCGGACCAATAGACGAAACGGAGCATTCGCTCGTTTCGTGTCGCTCGGCGGATCGGTCTTCAACAATCCAGCCCGGCCAATGTACATGACCTCGGTTTTGACCTGAATGGAACTGCACAAGGCCGACGTCAACGATAACGGTGAGAGGTAGTTTTCGCGATAGTCGAGTCCTGTAAGCAGATCGTTGGCAGAGGGCAGTTGATGTGAAGGATGCTCCTTGCGAATTTCTTCAAGCCCCAAGGGTGTCGAGTTCATACCAAACGGAGTGAAGAGGCGAACGTGCCCCCAGCGCCCAAGATATTCGCCAATCTCGCCGCGTTCGTAGATGGTGACGCTCAAGCCGAGTCAGGCACATATAACCCGGCTTCGAGACCAATAGGCCCCGCGCCGATGATTGCGATTCGTAAAGGTTCGGGTTTGGCCATCATGTCCTCGTGCAGAAATCCATAACACAAATACCATAATGCAGCGAAATGCAGAATCCCGAAATTCAAATACCAAATGCAAACTAACCACAGAGTCACAGAGAACACAGAGAAGACAGAATTAGCCACGGCTTGAACGCGGATCAAAAGACAAAAGAAAAACCAGCCACAAATAGCATGTTTTTGAATCTATCCGTGTTTAATCCGTGGCTAATCGGCAATTCGATTTTATTTCTTTCTCTGTGATCTCTGTGACTCTGTGGTTAGAATGTCTTTTTTCCTCCTTCGCTGAGCGATCTGTAACCATGAACTATCACTTATCCACTTTCGGTGCCGATGTGACCCCGCCTTTGGACCATCCTCTTTGCGGCGGATGGATCGAACCGGTGCGCGGCGTCGATGATCCTCTGAAGGCGCTTGGCGTCGTGTTGCTCGGCGCGGGCAAGCCGATCGTCATGTGTGCGGTCGATTGGTGCGGTATTCGCAATGATGCCCATCTCGCCTGGCGAACTGCATTGGCCGAGGCCGCGAATACCACGATCGACCACGTTGCCGTGCAAAGTGTCCATCCCCACAACGCGCCCTTTACGGACCTTGTAGCGCAGAAACTTCTGGATCAATACAAGGGACCAGCCAATTGTGATCTGAAGTTTCACGAGCAGGCAATCGCCGGCGTCGCAAAGGCGCTGAGGGCATCGTTGAAGGATCAGGTTCCGTTTACGCATGTGGGAATCGGTTCGAGCAAGGTGTCGGAGGTTGCTTCCAATCGGCGGATCATCGGCAAGGATGGCAAGAGCAAATATACGCGCACCAGTGCCACCAAGGATGAAAAGATTCGAGCGGAACCGGAAGGACTGATCGATCCGATGCTGCGTGTATTGAGTTTCTGGAACGGACCCAAGCCGCTGGCAGCGCTTCATTATTACGCCACGCACCCGATGAGTTATTACGGCGATGGTCGGGTGAGTGCTGACTTTTGCGGGCTGGCGCGCCAGAAGCGGCAGGATGAGGAGCCGGGGGTCTTCCAGATCTATTTCACCGGCTGCGCAGGCAACGTCACCGCGGGCAAGTACAACGACGGCAACAAGGCCAATCGAGTGGTGTTGCGCGACCGGATGTACAACGGCATGAAGGAGGCATTCAAAGCAACGAAACGAATGCCCGCAAGCAGCATCGACTGGCGCGTTGAGTCGGTGAAATTAAAGCCGCGATCAGAAGCCGCATTTGGCGAAGCAGAAAGTCTGAAAGCATTACAGGACGAGAAAGCCCCGAAGGCTAGACGAGGGAATGCCGCGCTGCAACTGGCCTGGCTCAAACGTCTGGATCGAGCAATCGATATTAGCTGCCTGGACATTGCGGGCAAAGTATTTGTGCTGCATTTGCCTGGGGAGCCGTTCATCGAATTCCAGCTTACCTGCGCAAAAAGATGCGACACAGCGATACAGTGTTGGTTGCGGGCTATGGGGATGGTGGCCCAGGTTATTTGCCCACGGCAAAAGCATATCTCGAAGGAGGCTATGAACCATCGGTAGCGCTATCGAGTCCGGAGACTGAGGCGATGATATTGAAGGCGATGGCAAAGTTGCTGAAAACGGAGCCGAAAGAGTAGTAGAGAAGACCACTTAAGCGTCGCGTCCGAGCTAGAATGACCATGAAGGAGGAAAACAAGATGAGTGCCAACACGGTCGTTATTCAGGGAATTGTCAAACAGGATGGCACGCTGGAACTGGAAGGCAAAGTACCGTTGCCGCCGGGCAAGGTGAACGTGACACTTGAGCCGGTGCCTTACTGTAAGGAAACCGATCCGTTCTTCATCATGCTGCGGGAAATCCGGGCGTTGCGGGAGCGCGACGGGGTGAAACCGGATGCTGAGGCGGTGCAGGCAGCTCTGCGGCAATTGCGGGACGACGCGGCCGAGGAGGTCGCCGAATTGGGCCGGCTTCAGGAGGAATGCAAGCGTCGTCGGGAGGAGGCGGCGAAGGAGGCCCAATGATCGTTTGCCTGGACAGCAACGTCGTGATCTACCTGGTCGAGGCCGACCCGATCTGGATGCCCACGGTGGACGCTCGCCTGACCGCGATTCGTGCAGCCGGCGATGTTGTTGCCGTCTCCGATGCCGCACGATTGGAGTGCCTGCTCAAGCCGCTGGCATCAGGCGATACTGGCGCTGAAGCGGCTTTCCGGGCCTTCTTCGCTGATCCTCTGATTCGCGTACTCCCGGTGTCACGCGACACCTGGGAGCACGCCGCACAAATTGGAGCAGTATTCAACTTCAAGCCGATGGACAGCCTTCATCTGGCGACGGCAATCGAGCATGGCTGCGGCTTGTTCCTGACCGCCGACGGCCGACTGGGCGCTGCACGGCTATTCCGGTTGAAGTGTTGAAATGAATCTAACCGACATCCTTTACGGAACTAATGCACCGGAACCCAAGACAGCGCCCACGAGCAGCAGGAGGCCGGCCCCTGCGATACGAACTGTGACACAACTCAGCTGGTCCAATCCAACTCCCTCCTCGCTCGCTGCGAATTCTCGTTGGGATTCGATTGACCGGGTTCGGCTTTGTCGCTTCGGCCCGCTGGTAGAAAGAAGAATCGTACCAGTCTCGGCACCATTGCCAAACATTTCCGGCCATATGATGTAACCCAAACGGGGACAGGCCCAATGAATCCGTGACATCGGCCATCGGCAGAGTGTCGGCGCGATACTTTGCCGAGCGTCGATGCTGGGCATATCGCATCCGATCAAGCAAGGGTGGCGAATCGCCCCAGGGAAAGGGTTGGTATCGAGCACCTCGGGCAGCGTACTCCCACTGCGCCTCGCTTGGCAGAAAACTCCCGTCAAGTAGATTGGAATCGTCTCGGTAAAGACTCCAGTCCTTTCCGTTGGCCCATAGTGAGTAAGCGTTTGCTCCGTACCATGAAACGAGGATCATCGGCCATCGCTCCGTCTTTGGCAAAGGTCGCCAGCTGTCGTCGTTGTGTGCGACAAGAAGGTGCTCGTTGCGGTCGTCGTGGGGAGGAAGTACGAACCAGTCTTCGAGGAATTCAGGCGAGACGTAAATCAGCGAGTTGAGAAATCGACAGTACGCGGTGGTGGACACTGGTTCGGCATCGATCAAGAACGAATCGAGCTCAACGACGTGCTTCGGGTGCTCGTCAAGGAGTGAGTCCGGTCCATCACATCCAATCTCGACCGATGCTTTGGGAATAAGAATGCACCGCATGCCATCCGAGCGTCGGCGGTACTGCGGGAACGGCGTAGCGTCCTTCAATGGTTCAAAAAGCGACGACGAGATTTTTGCATCTCTTTGCCAACGGCCATCGAGTTGGGTAAAGGGCATTGACGAAGCTTTCTGAGTTTTGGAAGCGGGATTCCACCAACTGGTTCGCTCAGGTGTCCCAGTCCCTTGTTGGACATAGACCAACTCTGCCAAGTCCGAGAGGCGGAAAGGCTGGCGAGTAAAGATTGTCTTATAGACCGGGTTGGGTGCATTATTCGGGAAAGTGAAACCGAAATTTTCCTCGATGGTCATAAACAGTTCGACAAGTTCAAGACTATCACACCCAAGGTCTTCCACCAGTGAATGAGTAGGCAGAATCTTGTGTCGGGGTATCCTCAACTCCACTGAAGTAATGTCACAAACTTCTTTCTCAATCTCGGCAAGCGAAAATCGCGTGGTACCAGTCATCTCCCTAACCCTCCCCAGAAAGTCGAACCGCTATTCAGTGAACGCGCTGGGTGACTTTCGGCCATCTGTGCATTAAGTACAGGCGTGGCATTTGACCACATTGGGTCGGCTCAAAGCTTAACTCGAAGGTGGCTACGAACCATCGGCAGCGCTATCGAGTCCGCAGACGGAAACGATGTGAAGGCGATGGCCAAGTTGCTGACAACGGAGTCAAAAGAGTAGTTTATTGCAATTAGAAGTAGCAAAGAGAAAACCATTAAACGTCCCTTCATGGCAGTAGGAGGGACCGGGGCAAATTATCGATTGGACCTAAGGCCGGAAGACATACTGAGATTCCTTTTGACATTGCAACCAGAGATGATTACCAAAGCATTGAGGGAACTTCGAAAAGAAAAGGAATGTGGCGACGAAGAAGAGTTTGAATTCGCGGACATCATTCCCAAGATCCATCAGCACCTGTCGTGTGGATCAATATTCGAGCCAAAGAAAGTCTAAAATTAGACGGAGTCGTTCCCCGGCCACCTCGAGCCGGCTTGAATAAACAGCGGCGTAGCGGCTGCTTCCAGCCGCCGAGAGGTTGCAGACGGCGGCTGTATTGTCTGCGTCGAGCCAGAATCGTTGGCGACAAGGTTTATTATGGGGGGAAGCACCTAACCCCGAGTTGTTGGAATTGATTCGTAAAGTGGTTGGAAATAACCAACTGGCCTTCTATCACGACGACCACGAGAAGCGCTCTGCGCGAAGACTTGCTGGAGTTTCGCAAATTGGTTGCACATCATCTACCGAAGCCGATGACCACATGATTCTTGACCAACCGCCTTGGCTGTAAACAAATATACAGTATAATAATTACACGCTGGTTTTCCGCAACCGCACTCGCAACCGACACATGGATTCATCCGCTCCGATTTGCGTCATCTTTAATCCGAAAGCGGGAAAAGGACGCGCGGCTACTCTAATTCAGGCCGCACAGCGTTCGATCCGAGCGAAGGTCGTCTTGCGTCCCTCAGAGGCCGAGGGCCACGCCGTTGAGTTGGCTCAACGTGCCGTGGAGGAAGGATTTCCGCTGATTGTTGCCGCTGGTGGCGACGGCACGGTTCACGAAGTCGCCAATGGGATTCTTCTGGCGAATCGGCCGGAGGTGACTTTCGGGATCTGGCCGATCGGCTCCGCCAATGATTATGCGTTTGCCCTGGGCTTGGTCGAGTGGTGGAACGGCAGCCGGCGACGATCGCTGGAAGAAATCTTCGTCGATGTGGGACGGGTCGATGGCGGCGGTCGGAGCCGATACTTTGTCAACGGCCTCGGCCTCGGATTCAATGGAGCAGTGACGCTCGAATCGCGCAAAATCAAACGATTACAGGGCATGGCGCTTTATGGCCTTGCCACCGTAAAAGCAATTCTCTGGCACTTCGATCAACCCACCCTAAGGGTTGAATTTGATGACCTTGTACGCGAGGTCCCGACATTGGCTCTTTCCGTGAACCTTGGCATGCGCGAAGGAAATTTCCCCATCACCCCGAATGCGAAACTCGACGATGGGTTATTCGACTGCATCCATGTGGGACCATTGACGCGCTCGGGCGCGATCAAGCTGTTGCCGCGCATGGCTACAGGGACGCTTCCTTCGGATCGCCCGAATTTGTGGATGGGTAGATGTCGGAGCGTCCACATTCAAGCTCCCGTTCCGGTCCGCGTGCATGCGGATGGCGAATTCTTTTGTCATCCGGAAGATGGAATTCGAGAATTTCGGATTGAATTGCTCCCGCGCAAGTTATGCGTTCAGAAATTTGAACCACCCTCATCGGCGTGATTTATCTTGCGTGTGAGTACCCGATATTCGAGAATAGGACTTGTGATTGAGGTGTCCGACGCATCGCTCGACTTCGATCGTCAAGACAAGGCGGTGATTTACGCTCAGAATGGGATCATCTGTTACTGGGTGATCAACATTCCCGACCGACAGATCGAGGTCTGCACGCAGCCGACCGGCCCCTCAGCTTCGCCTGGCTATGCCCAACGGCACGAGTATCGTTCCGGTGATTCGATTCCGGTAACCCTCGATGGCCGGACAATCGCCACGATCCCTGTGAACGAACTCCTTGCATAGGATCAGTACAAGGAAAAGCAATGTCCAGCGCCGTACTCACACCGCCAATACCAACGCCCGTTTCGAGTTGGTCGTTAGCATCGTTGCGGCGGTTCACGGTGGATGAATACCATCGGATGATCGAAACGGGGATTCTGACCACGGATGACCGAGTCGAACTCCTTGAAGGGTATATCGTTCTAAAAATGCCGCAGAATACTCCCCACGCCAGTGCGCTGGATCTAGTTGAAGGTCAATTCCAACGAATCCTTCCGGATGGATGGTTCCTTCGAACTCAACGACCGATCACTCTCGCCGCGAGTGAACCAGAACCCGATGGAGTAATCGTGCGCGGCAACAGGCGAGCCTATATGCCTCGTCACCCCGGACCTGCAGACATCGGCCTGATCATCGAAGTGAGCGATTCGAGTTTGCGAACCGATCGAGTCGAAAAAATCGAAATCTATGGTCACGCGGGCATCATCTGCTATTGGATCGTGAACCTCGTTGACATGCAGATAGAGGTTCACACGCAGCCGACCGGCCCCTCCGTGTCGCCTGGCTATGCTCAACGGCAAGACTATCGCCCCGGCGATTCGATTCCGGTGACCCTCGATGGCCAGCCAATCGCCACGATTCCTGTGAACGAACTCCTTCCTACCCCGTGATCGATCCTACCATGCGTATTCAATCCACATTATCGCATCCTACTTTGACCCGTCGCACTGCGCTCCAGGCGGGTGGCATTGGTTTACTCGGCCTGGGTATGAACCACTTGTCCGCTCTGCGAACCGCGCAAGGAGCCAATGACAATCCTCGATCGCGCTCTGACGGGGGCAGTGATTTACATCTTCCTTTCAGGTGGTCTGGCCCAGCAGGACAGCTTCGACCCGAAACCCGAGGCTTCGGAAAATGTTCGAGGCGAATTCAAACCGATCGCCACCAAGACGCCTGGCATCCGCATCTGCGAGCATTTGCCAATGCTGGCCCAGCGTAGCGACATGTGGGCACTGGTTCGATCGCTGACCCACCCCACCAACAATCACAGCGATGGCCACTTACTGATGATGACGGGCCGGAGCGTCTTGCCGCCCGGCTTCAACGGCTCCCTGCCCAAAGACACCGACTGGCCGAGCATCGCAGCCATCGCCGGCGCGGTGACGCATGCGCGAAATAATCTTCCGCCCACAGTGGTGTTGCCGGAACGACTCATTCACAACACGGGTCGCGTGATTCCCGGCCAGTTCGCCGGTTTGATGGGCAGGCAGCGGGAGCCTTGGTTCCTTGAGGCATCGAAATTCGAGCCAAGAGCTTATGGCGCTTACCCGGAATACGAATTCGATCATCAGGAACGACCATACAAGCCGATACGAAGCACGTTTGAGATTCCCGATTTGACGCTTCCGCAATCAGTCAACGATGCTCGACTTACGGATCGTCTCGATCTCTTGAAGCATATCGATCATCAGCGCATCACTGGACAGCGGCGCAGCGAAAACGGGTTTGGATCGACATCGTCAGGCGGCGGTGTCGCTGTTGATGGATGCCAGAGTTCGCAAAGCGTTCGATATCGCTCATGCTCCGGTTAAGGAACTCCAGCAATACGGCAATAACTCGTTCGGCTGGTCGTGCTGGATGGCTGCCCGGCTCGTGGAAGCGGGCGTTAATCTGGTTCAGGTGAATCTCGGCAACAACGAGACCTGGGACACGCACGGCAACGCTTTTCCCCATTTGAAGGACAAACTCTTCCCGCCGACGGATAAGGCGCTTTCGGCGCTTCTCGACGACTTGAAGCAACGCGGGTTGCTCGATTCCACGATGATCGTGATGGCGGGCGAATTTGGACGAACGCCACGATGTTCGGCTTATCGCAGTTCTACAAGACCCTGGACGAGACCACTGGGGAGCGGTGCAGAGCGTCTTCTTCGCGGGCGGCGGCGTGCAGGGCGGAACGGTCGTCGGCTCGTCGGACAAGAACGGCGGCTTTCCCATCAACGATCCGCAGACGCCGGAGAACATGGCGGCGACGATCTATCAGGCATTGGGACTCCCGCAAACGACGGCCTGGATCGATGCCGAGAATCGGCCGCATCACATCTATCACGGCGAGCCGATCAAGGGATTGGTAAGCCACGGATAAAGAGAGAAGACAAATCGCGCTCGTACTGGTTTCAACGGGAGCATTACCAATGACCACAACAACCAGCTGGATTTCAAAGAAAGCCGACCGCTGCGGCAGCGACGCATGCATTCGCGATACGCGGATCACCGTATGGGGCCTGGTTGAATGGCATCAACTCGGCCAATCGGACGAACAAATCATGGAGGGATTGAAGGGCTGACACAGGCCGACCTCGATGCCGCCTGGGACTACTACGCTTCTCATCGCGAAGAAATCAATGAAGCCATTCGGCTGAACGCGGAGGCGTGATCATTCATGGCCCTGCTTTACGCTGACGAGGATTTCCATTACGGCGTGGTCCAACGGTTGCGAAATCTGGGCCATGACGTGGTAACGGTCCAAGAGGCAGGGCCCCAGTAGATGTCCTCGCTGAACCCTGCGAATAGGACGCAGCCGTCGAACTCCACGAAGTCCGGCCAGAACCACTCCCCATATGCTATGGCGTGTTCGGTGCGGCCGACGCAGCCGATCCATGGCAAGAGGTCAATGTCGTGACCGCCGTTCCACTCTTGGTTTCTGGGACAAGCTGGCACAGTGGCAAATCGCTAAGTCGCTGAGGCATCAGATAGCTCTCTGAAGGCCAAGTTTGTTGTTCACTCCCCGATGACCTTGACCAGCACCCGCTTGGGCCGGTGGCCGTCGAACTCGCCGTAGAAGATCTGCTCCCACGGGCCGAAGTCGAGCTTGCCCTTGGTGATGGCCACGACGACTTCCCGGCCCATGATCTGCCGTTTCAGGTGGGCGTCGGCGTTGTCCTCGCCGGTGCGGTTGTGGTGGTAGTGGTTCGGGTCCGGGTTGAACGGGGCCAGTTGCTCCAGCCAGACGCCGAAGTCGTGGTGCAGGCCCCGTTCGTCGTCGTTGATGAACACCGACTGCGGTGATGTGCATCGTGTTGACCAAGCACGAGGCCCTCCTGGACGCCGCTCTTGCGGACCGCCTCCGCGACCTGCGGCGTGATGTTCACGAAGGCCATCTTCGACGGGATGTTGAACGTCAGGTATTCGGTGAAGGATTTCACGGAGGTTTCCCCAAAAATGAGCAGAGATTCTCTTCCGCAAGAAAGCGATATGCTTTGGCGTGTTGGCGAGCACCGGCTCAACAATCTACTTCCTTCTCCCAAAGCGTCCGAATCAGGTGCAATTTCCGTTTCACCGACCGAGTGCTTTCCCAAGCTTGCCCGCGATCTCCTCCACCGTGTAACCCTCCATCCGAAGCCAGCGCGACCGATTCAAGCTCGGGATCGTCCAGAAGACCGAGGAGCCGTCGATACTCTTCGCCGATCTGAGCAGCCATCTCGGGGGATGGTTCGCGCGACAACACTTCTTCCAGATTCGGCGCATCGGCAGACTTTGCAGCAGTCTCCGCTACTTTTCCGCCTCGTTTCCGGCGGCCTTGATCGCGAATCAGGCGAAACACCTTTCGAGCCGTGATGACTACGAGCAGCCGCCACAACCCGTCTCGATCCATCAGCTCGGGAAATCGGCCGTTCTCGGCGTTGCGGCAAAAGCTGTCGATGGCGCTGAGCGCAATATCCTCCTCGTCGGCAATGCGGGGATTAGCGCCGGCAAGTTTGTGACGGGCCAAGCCGACCAGCCGATGGAAATACGCTCCCAGATTTGTTGCACGGCAGCCGGGTCTCCATCCTGGAGCCGGCCGAGCCATAAGGTTACCGACCCATCAGATGGCATGCGGATGACTCCACGAAGAATCACGCAGACTGATGGGGAAATCCTAGCATGACCCTCCAAGGTGACAAGGCCAGAAATGGGTGGTGGGTGAAGGGTGAAGGGTGATGGGTAGAGGGTGGTGGGTGGACCCGGCAGCAGGAAGGTGCCTGTCAGTTGCACCTTGTCACCCCTCCACCCACCACCCTACACCCTTCACCCTCCACACCCTTCACCCTCCACACCCTTCACCCTTCACCCTTCACAGGTGTCTTGGGCGACAACAGCGCATCCACTTCGGCGCGCAGCCGTTCGACCTGGATGCGCTCCGACCAGTTGTACCAAACCCTTTGGCACTCGGGAGCTTCCAGCCGGTCGGCTTCCTCGATCCATCGGCGTGCCTTCTCCAGACAGTTGTGCGCTTCCGCGGTTCGGCCAAGATTTTGGTGAGCGATTGACAGAAAGAGGAAATCCCAGGCCGCGCAATTCCCATCCACCTCTTTTGAACGCACGCACCGCTTGCTCGTGCTCGCCGGCACGGCAAAGTGTCGCCGCGTAAAGTCGACCGTTGTTTCGGGCCAACTTGCCAAGGCGTAGCAGAGAGGCCCGGTCGCGAATCGCCCCCGCCGCCGGCAAAGAGGCCGAGAGCAATTCGGAAGCCGCTTCGATATTTCCCGTGTTCGAGAACCGTTGGTACATCTTGTCCAATGTTCGCCGGTAAGCCTTGTCGTCCCCGGATGCACATTGCGACAGCGCCAGGGCGTACCAATGGCTCGGTTCGGACGGTCGCAATAAGGTAGCCGTCCCAAAATCTTGCACTGCTTCAGGCCACCGCCCCAGCTCGGCGTAAGCCATGCCGCGACGATTGAAACCGAAACTCTCTAAGAATTGGGCCCGAAGCCCAGAGGTGCAATGAAAAACCACAGCATACCAATTACGCGCTAATTCCGCCGCTCGCGCTTGACGCTGGTTCCAGGAGGCCGCTTCCGCTGCACTGGGGACACGGGTGCCCGCGATCTGTTCGGGTGAAGTTCCACCCTCCCAAATGCGCAATCGGATGGTTGCCGAAACAAGATATCGGTCGTCGGGACTCAAGGCGACACCGTAAACCGCGGCACTTTGATCGTGGAGCGTCAGGGCCTGTTGGCCCGTCGCCACGTCCCAAAGTTTCAGGGTCCAATCCAGACTCGACGAAATGAGACGACGATTGTCGGAGGTGAAAACAAGACCGGTAACGGTGGCGACGTGTCCTTGCAAAGTCAGCTGCGGCACGGTCTTGGAGCGTTCGTTGCGTATCGTGTCCATGTCCCAGATCAGGATGGTCTTGTCATCCCCCGCGGAGGCGAGCGATTTGCCGTCCGGACTGAACGCCAGGGCAACGATCGGGCCGTCGTGTCCGGAAAGAACGGCCACTTCCTCGCCAGTGCCGGCGTTCCAAAGGCGAACGGTTCGATCGCTGCCTGCGGAGGCAAGAAACATTCCACCGGGGTGGTAGGCCACGCAATGGACTTTATCGGTGTGACCGAGCAGAGTGACCAGCTGCTTTCCCGTTGGCATTTCCCAAACCCTAACCGTCCCATCGGTGCCGCCGGAGGCCGCTTCAAGCCCGTCCGAGCGCAGGCTTACGGAATTAACTCTCCCAACATGTCCATACAGAACAGGGTCGGCCGGCGCGGATCCCAATCTCAGGTTGCCGTCCTCGCAACCCAACACGAACAATTGGTTTTTCGGGCAATATGCCATGGACGAGAAAACAACCGAGGCGTTCGTGCGGTCGCCGAATTGACGACTGGTGGCGGTATCCATTTCAGACACCATCATCATTCGGCTTCGCGATCGCCAGTTCAACCCGGAGATTCCAAAGAGTCGTCGGCTGTCGTCAAACACCATGCTCCCGGTCAAGGTGAAACGCTCTCTCGATGCGCGCGATTCCGGATCGCGCGTGAGATCCCAGATGCGAACGGCCCGATCCTCACCGCCGTACGCAAGGTGCCGGCCGGTGGGGTGAAAATTCAGGCCGCCGATGGCACCGGTGTGTCCGCGCACGTTCCATAACGCGCGACCCCTGTGCGCCTCCCACACCTTCACGTCGCCGCCCGCATCAGCTGAGGCCAATTGCAGGCCGTCCGGACTATAGGCAACGGCAAGCACTGGGGCCGTATGACCCGTGAAAGTCACGGTAGCGTTCATTCCAGCCAGATTCCAGATCGTCACAGCGCGATCGTAACCGCCCGAGGCAATTCGTTTACCGTCCGGACTGTAGGCGAGGCTGCGGATATCGGACATGCCGGCGACGCGATGCAGTTCCTTTTTCGTGGCGATTTGCCATTCCTGGAGTATGCCCTCCCAACCCCCGGCAGCAACACGTTGACTGTCGGGGCTGAACGCCACACAATGGATCGTTTGCCCGAGTCGGGCAAAAATGTGGACGATTCGACCCTCATCGGCATTCCAGACAATCACCGTTTGGTCAGTGCTTCCCGACGCCACGTAATGCCCATCGGGACTGAAGGCCACCGCATGAACGTCGTTGGTGTGTTTCTGCAATTGTCGAATTTGCTCTCCGGACTGCGCATCCCAGATTCGAACGCTTCGATCCCAACTGCCGGAGACCAGGCGCTTACCGTCCGGGCTGAAGGCGATGCCGCGAATGGCCTCGGTATGGCCGTTGCAAACCGCAACTTGTTTGCCTGTGGCGGTGTCCCAAATCCTGATTTCCGAAGGCTCCCGGCAACCCCAGGCACCGCTGGCCGAGGCCAGGCGGGAGCCGTCCGAATTATAGGCAATGGCAGCGACACTGCCGGTGTGGCCCTCGAATTTCATGATTTCGCAATGACAGAGACGTTTGAGGTAGTACCACTCCCAGCTTCGGAATTCCGGCGCACAGCTGTCGAGAATTTGTTCGGCACTGGCAACCTTTCCCGCCTGCCAATCGCGGTGCGCAAGGCCGATCTTCTGAAAATACACGGTTCGTTCAGCCCGCTGGCGCTGTTCAATGGCCAGAATGCGTGCCTGGCTTTCTGCCGCGTGCGACACGACCAGCAGTTGTCGGGAACGGTCTGCTTTCGAAAGCGCCGTCTCGGCCCGTTGCCAGGCCCAGGTCACACCGGCCATCCCTGCCACCGCAATCAGCAGCACAGCTGCCCAAAGCGCGGCGACGGTTGGACGTCGGCGCGCCCATTTTACGCATCGTCTCAAATTGCCCACGGCCCGTGCATGGATAGGCTCGCCGACAAGGAATCGGCGCAAATCGTCCGCCACATACTCGGCCGTGGCATAACGGCTTCGAGCGTGCTTCTGCAAACACTTCAGACAAATCGTCTCAAGATCGCGAGGAATCCTCCGGCAAACCGAATGGGGCCGGACCGGCTCCCGATCGCGTACATTGAGCATTGTTTCCATGGGGCTGCCGCCTTTGAACGGCGGCACGCCGGTGAGCAGCTCGTAGAGGATTGTTCCCAGTCCGTACACATCGGCCTGGATCGTAATATCCGTGCCGCGAACCTGCTCGGGTGCCATGTAGCTGGGCGTGCCAATGGCAATTCCCGTCGCGGTTAGGGCACTCTCCTCGTCGATGCGCCGCGACAACCCAAAATCCGTGACGTGCGGCTCGCCCGCCGGATCGACGATGATATTCGCCGGTTTGAGGTCGCGGTGCAGAATACCGCGCTGGTGGGCATGGTGGACGGCGCGGGCGATTTTCAGCGTCAATTCCGCAGCTCGAACCAGACGCTTCTTCGCGTCCGCCTTGTCCGTTGCCTCGGACACCGCGAACTCCTTTAGGCGCGAGCTCAGGTTGCCTCCTTCGACAAAGCGCATCACAAAGTAATGTTGCCCGACGTGCTCGCCGACTTCGTGAATGGCCACGATATGCGGATGATCGAGTGTTGCCGTGGCCTCAGCTTCTCTGCGGAAACGCCCAACCTCATCTGGGGACGCCAGGTGGCCGCCCGAACCATTTTCAGAGCGACGATCCGATCGAGGCTGATCTGCCGGGCCTTGTAGACGACACCCATCCCACCGCGAGCGATTTCGCACAAGATTTCGTAATCGCCGATATGGCCGATCCTCGTGCCGGCCGACCAAGCGACCTCTTTGTTGCCGCGAGTCGCCGTGTTGTGGTCATTCGCCGATTTCTGCTTGTCGTCGAGGGCTTCCGCGAGCCGAGTCGATTCCAGATCCGGAAACCGGTTCCGGTACTCATCCGCGGTTGGCGATTCTCCAGCCCGTTGGCGATAGTAAACTTCCAGGCAAACCAACTCCGTCAATGCGACGCCGTACATCCCCGGCCGAACGTGGTTGAGCATCTCTTCGATACGAGGACGATTGCCGTCGCGGAACTCGCCCTCGAAACGGTCGCACACCTGCTCGAGCAAACGCGCGTTCTCCGTGGAGAGCGAATCCCTGAATTCGCCGAGAGAGTCACTTGTGTCTGAGAGCCGGCTCATGATCGACCTCATACCGTCTGTCGCGATTGCAGGAGCCGTGAACCAGTCGGCCTGGATACGGCACGGCAACACTCCATTGATTATGACCGTTCACGCGTCGAAGGGGACAGGTATTATCAAAAATTCCGGGCGAAGGCCCGATTGTGCGGTTCTTATTTTATTCAAACGGCGGGATGCGGGAACCGGGGCGCGGATGCGGGCGCAACCCGACGTGTCGATTTTCCCGCGTCCCGCGTCCCGATAAGTATTATTGGCCCCTCAACTCGATGGATAGACATTTCCTCTGACAACGAGTTTTGTCGCGTCGATAAACGATGTTGGCCCACCGACATCTCGATTGCACAGAGCATTTGCGGATTATCTTGAATTTTCAACAATAAACGCTTGTCAAAAAAGCATTAGGTGGCCCGTGTTACTTCGATGTATGACTGCCTTGTCGAATTTATCCCGGATCGCGAGGCGTTCGCAATCGAGCACGGTCCGCCGGCCGTGCCAAAAAGTTCGCCTGTTTTTTCAGCCTTTGGAGGCGCGCCTGGCTCCCTCCGGCACCTCCACCGAAGTCCTTTCCGCCGGCACCTTGACAATCACCGAACATCAAGCCCGAGCGGATAGCATCACCGAGTACGGATCCGGCAAATACACCGTCATCGATTCCGACAACCTTGGCGGGATCAATTTCTCCGGCGTAAACAACATTGTCTTCAACGCCGCCACCACCGGAGTCACCTTGACGTTCGCCCCCCCCACCGGCGGCACCACCAGTGGGAATGTTTCGATCAACGGCACAGGGTCGTACAACGGCCTCGACGTGGTGTTCTTCGCCGGCAACACGATCGCCGGCAAGGTTACCATCGCCGACACCGGCACGGGTTCATCCGTGGTCGTCGACGCCTCAGCGGACACCTTTGGCAGCTTCTCGGTAACCGGCGGTGCCAATGTCTCAGCCCCCAATTCGTTCGTAGGCGTTGAAGATGCCGTCCAAGGTTTCGTCACCGGCACTGTGGTCGATCTGGAGGGTACGAGCATTCACGGGGCGGTCGCCGTCAACCTGGGTGCGGGAGGCGGCGATTTCCTCGCCGACGCCACCATCGCCGGAAATTCCACGGATAATGGCACCGTCCACATCACCGGCGACATCACTGTAACCGACCTCCGGACAAGGAGTGAGGACGGCTTCTACATCGATAACGCCAACTTCAGCGGCAACGTCAGTCTCAACGTCAGCGCGATCGGCGGCACGTTGGGCGCATTAGGTACCTCGGAGGACGACATTTCCTTCTACGATGATTCGATTACCAAGAACCTGAGCGTGAGCGTCAATTCGGCCAGTGACGGTGACGAGAAAGTCAACGTCGACCGATCCAATATCTCCGGCAACGTCAATATCAACGAGAGCGGGCTGGCGGATGATGCCGATGTTGCGTTCGACGTCACCAATGTCGGCGGCAGCCTGACGGTCACCCAACCCACGGGGAGGCAAGACGAAGTCGACGCATTCGGTGCCCCGACCACGTTCGCTGCCGACAGCTTCGACGAGATTGCCGTCGGAACCCCGGCCAGTTCGATCGGGGGCGCGGTGACCATCAAACAGGCAGCCACCAACAACATTGGGTTCCTCGTAAGCTGGGCATCGATCAAAGGCGCGGTGACCATCACTCAGACGGGATCCCAGGACAACTACGCGTACGTCGAGAATGATCCCGCGATCAACGCCAGTGTGACAATAAACCAGACCACGGTGGCGTTGAACAACTCGGCGTTTGTCGACAACGACTCGACCACTTCCACCCTAACGGTAAACCAGGCTGCCAGTACGTACGATCAGTTTTCCGAAAACGATTCGGGCTACGTCACCTCGATCGACCCCGGCGTCTACATCCAGAACGACTCGCTCGCCGGAAGCGTGACCGTCAACCAGGCGATCGGGAACGGGGCCTATGCAGAACTCCGCATCATCAGCGTCAAGATCAACGGCAGCCTGACCATCAAACAGCAGTCGGGATTTGATTCCTATGCCGCAATCGCAGGAGGGATAATTGGAGGTACCGTAGCCATTAACCAGGGTGCCGACAGCGATAAGGACTTTATCCATATCACAGGGCGGATCAATGGCAGCCTGACGGTGGAACAGGGAGCTTCGCAAGAAGCTGATGAAGTCTTCATGGCGGCGTGCACGGTCAATTCCAGCACGACCATCACCCAGTCGTCCTCGGATCTTAACTATGTCATCGTCGACATCAACTCCTCGTTCGCGGGCAAGTTGACTATCAACCAGGCCGCTGCGGATAACCTGATCATCATCAGTGGTTCCGACGACTCAGACGAAACTCCCGGAACAGACACGCTTCAGGGAGGCTTGACCATCAGTCAGGGTGCGGGCGACAATTACACCGATCTCGCGGATGCCACAATTGCCGGCGCGACGATCATCAATCAAGGTCTTGCCGGTGTGGGTTACAACGAGTTGGATATCGGCTCGGATGCATTCAACACTTCATCGGATACGAACTTCAGCGGTACGGTGGCCGTCAACCAAGGCGATGGGACGGACAACGTCTTGATCGCCGTTTTCGAAAATGTGAACTTCTCGACGACCGCTGCTTTCACCGCCAACGCCAGCGCTTACGCCACGGCGATTGACGAGTCCACCGGCCACGCGCGGACGTTTACTCGCTACGCCGTGACCATCTAAACCGCCACTCCACACTTAGTAGCTCCCGGCTCGCCTTCGAACAAGCAGTCAATTCTTCCGTGCCGGAAGTTGATACCCATCCCTGTAAAGCCGAATGCAGTACAAGCGCTTCCCCAACAGTGAGACAATCACTCCATTCACGCATTCTTCCCATTCGGGCCGGCCATGCTGCGTTCTACGGCCTATTTGGATGCGTCGGCCACGGCGAGACCTACGCCGGCGATGCAGCCGATGTAGCCAAAGCTTCTTCTTTACGCCTATTCGGCCTGATAGGATCATTAGAAGACCTGGTTCTCCGATCGTTTTCGCGTGCGGGAAGTGGGAAAACGCGAGCGTTTGTATGCCGTAGTTGGTGTGGGGCGGTTAGGAGCATCGGATTTGTCTTGCCTTTAGATTAGCATCGGTACATCGAATAGAGAATGGATGGGGATCTCTATCGTAAGGACCAACCACCATGAGCCGCAAAGTCTTCCTGTCTTGCGTAACCAATGAATTTGAACGCTATCGCGAGATGCTCGGCAAAGACCTGCGCCGGTTTGGGATCGAGGTCCGTGTGCAGGATGATTTCGTCGTGGGCAGGCTTACTACCTTAAACAAACTGGACGAGTACATCAACGACTGCGACATCGTCATTCACCTGATCGGTTCCGCTACAGGAAGTCCGGCCAATCCTGCGGAAGTAACCGACCTGCTGCAGCGATATCCCGATCTGACGGAGAAGCTGAACGGGCTCAATGGTGTGGCGATCTCCACAATTTCCTACACCCAATGGGAAGCCTGGCTGGCAATCTACCATCGCATTCCGTGCCTGGTGTACTTGGCAGAGGACTTTTCCGAACAAGGATCCAAATCGGCAACTCCACGCGGGCCACGTTTTGTTGAGGATGCCGCTGAAAAGCTGCGGCAAAAAGAACATTGGCGGCATCTGCGTCTTCAAGGAAAAGACGGGGGGGCTTTTCAGGACGAACAGCACTTGTGCCGCGAGGTTCTTCTCAGCGTCCGCAATATCTTGAATCCGGCCGAGTTTGCCGATGAAGATCTACTGCTGCGTCTGCCGCTACCCTTGGCTCAACTGTATCGCCGAACGCTCAACGCCAAGACGATCCGAGCGAGGCATCTTGTTGCCTATCACCTGTGGGACGCAGGCATCAGACTCCTGGGCGCGGTCGCCGTTGGCGTTTATGCCGAGCGCGGCCTTGCTCCGGACGCTCAACTTGCGGAATATCTGACCAACCTCGCCCGGCCGATTTCGCGGCACTGGTGGGAATTCTTGGTCCGCTTGGCACCGTTGCTGGCTGGTGCCGGCGAGACCGGCTTTCGCGCAGTTCACGACCTCCTATCCGTCCCGGCTCACAACGACTTTCCTCGCGCTGCCGCTCTCGACGCCGCCCTCCGAGAGACACTCGGCGAACCCGGCAATTTCAGGGATTCGGTCTGCCTCACCGAATTGATTGGCCGCCTGATCCGTTATGGCGAAGAAGTGATTGGCGGGACGTCCGCCAAGCACCAATCGGCCTCATTCGACGAAAGCATGGGGAAAGCTCTCTTGGAAGGATTCCGTGAAGTCCTGAGCCGCCTCGACGTATTGGCAGGGCATCGTCTTTTGTACCTCGCGGATATCCGCCCCCAGCCAACCGGCGATTGGTTGGTCGAGCGTGCCGAACTGATGGGCGAGGTAGTGCGCCGCATCGAATCCCTGGCCGTTTCCGACGCGGAATATGGCCGTCTTCCGAAACCGAAGTCTCTGTATCTCGCCGCGGCCGGTCCACTGACAACGCCCCGCATCCTTCAGCCGCTTGTATGGCACGATGCAAACGAAGGAGGAGTAATGTTCCTGAATTCCCCACGGGGAAAGCTGCCCACCGACTACTTGGATTATGCGAGCGGCCGAACGGTCATCCGCCCCGACCTGGAAGCGGCCAAGCGCGACTTGCTGGGCAAGATTCTTGGACGGATCGTTGGCGAGGAACAGGCCTCTGAGTGGGCGGCCAGGTCGATGGCGGGAGAGCCGCAAGGCGAGCCATTCGGTGATGAGACCCTCCGGTCTCTCGGCGAGTTCAAGTTGTTGAGCGAACTCGGCCGGGGCGGCATGGGAGTCGTGTACCGTGCCTGGCAGCCGTCTTTGGGCCGACAAGTCGCCTTGAAGAAGCTTCAAAAGACGGGCGATACCAAGGTCGAGTCACGCTTCGCCCGCGAAATTCGCGCCCTGGGCCGCGTCGAGCACCCACATCTTGTGAAAATCTTCACCTCGGGCTCGGAAGGGGATCAGTGGTATTACGCGATGGAGTTGCTGGAAGGGACACCGTTATCGACGGTATGTGAAGAACTCCGCACCAGCGTGGCAAGTGTGACCGCTCTGGACTTGCCGACCTGGCAGTGGAAAGTGTCGCAGGTATGTGAGGCCGGCGTGCGGGCCGAAAAACCACTTTCGGAACAAGGCTCATTCGAGGACTCGGCTCCCGCAGGAGTTGAGAAATCGCCAAACGCGGTCTCGGCATTAGCGAAGCCCTTTCATTCCCCGTCCTATCGGGCAGTGTCTTCCCCCCAAGCACCGGATCGGCTGCCCGGCAGCCGCAACTACGTCCAACAGATCGCGGAGCTTGTGCGCCAGACGGCCGACGCTGCTCATGCGCTTCACGAAGCGGGCATCCTCCACCGCGACATCAAGCCGGGCAACATCATGGTCTCTACGGACGGCGCGCAAGCAACCCTGATCGATCCGGGGCTGGCCAAGCTTGCCGATGAGGTTGAGGGGCGTTTGACGCGAACCCGGCAATTCGTGGGCACCCTCCGCTACGCCAGCCCGGAGCAGGTGTTGGCAGTGGGGAGCCTCGATCGGCGCAGCGACATCTACAGTCTGGGCGCATCGCTCTGGGAGTTGCTCACGCTTCAGCCGCTCTACGGTGCCGGCGAGCAGATGCCGACTCCGGAACTGATGAGACGCATCCAGTACCAAGAACCCGAGCGAGTCCGCAAGTACCATACTGGGGTTCCAAAGGATCTGGACGCCATCGTCCTGAAGTGCCTGGAGAAAGATGTCAATGGGCGCTACGCCACGGCTAAAGAGTTGGCGGACGATCTTCGGCGCTTCCTGTCGGCCCAGCCGGTAGTGGCCCGGCCGGTGGGCAACCGAGAGCGTTTCTTTCGATTGTGCCGTCGAAACCCGCTTGTGACGAGCCTTTTCGCGGCCCTCGTTGCCGTGTTTGCCGCCGGTTTCCTCGGCGTTATCTGGAAATGGCGCGAGGCGGAAGCTGCTAAAGAAGACGCATTCAACAAAGCAGCAATCGCCCAAGAACGCGAGCGTGAGGCCGACAATGCGCGGCAGGTCGCCGAGACGCGAAAGCAGGAAGCCGAGACGGCGCAGAAAGAAGCCAACGAAAGCCACCGCAAACTGATGCGGACGGTTTATTTCTCCGGCATCACCCGCGCCGAACGCGCTTGGCAGAGCGACCGCGTCAACCGTGTGGAGCAATTCCTCGACGAGTGCCTGCCGGAAATGCGGAGATGGGAATGGCACTACTTCAAACGGCTATGCCACGACGACCTGCTCACTCTCCGCGGCCATGCCAAGGAAGTGCGGCACGTGGCCTTCAGCATGGACGGCGCGCTCATCGCCTCGGCCGGCGACGACCAGTTCATCAAGCTATGGGACGGAGCAACCGGCGAACTCCTCTATACATTCGGGGGGCACGCCAAGGAAATCACGGGGATCGCGTTCAGCCCGGATGGCAAATACCTTGCCTCGACCAGTTTCGACACTACCGCACGTATCTGGGACACGGCGACGGGCAAGGAGACCCTTGTGTTTCGTGGGCATACAAGCCCCATCAACCAGCTGGCATTTAGCCCGGACGGCAAATTCGTCGCCTCTTCCGGCACCTATGCGATGGAAGGGTCTTTTTCCAGACCTGCTGAAGTAAAGGTGTGGGATCCGTCCACCGGTCGAGAGGTCTGGACGCTCAGGGATCACAGTTCGGAGATTCAAGGATTGGCGTTCAGCGCCGATTCGAAGAAACTTACTTCGATCGGCAAGGGCTCGTACATCATTAAGGGAAACGAAGGGGAAAAGAATATTTACACTTGGAACCTGGCGACCGGCAAGCAGAGCGCAAACCCCATTGCTTCGGTCGTCCAACCTCTCGAAAACCTGGTGTTTAACCACGCGGGCGATCAGTTTGCCACGAAGACTTTCGGTGCAATCAATATTCTGGACCTGACGGGTCGGGAAGTCGCCGAGATAAAGAGTGTCGCCAACGTAGCAGCTTTCGACGCCTCCGGCAAAATCCTGGCCATGGCCGACGATGAGCTGACTCTGCATCTCTGGGATTTGAAGAGCGGTAAGCAAATGCACGTTCTGCGCGGGCACGTGGGGCGGATCACGAGCCTGGCTTTCGGACGAGATGGCAGGCTCGCGTCGGCGAGCGTTGACGGCACGGTAAAGATCTGGGATACGACCACCTCGCAGGAGTTTCGAACGATTTGGAGCGAGAGCAGCCACCGCGACTCTGAGAACGTCAAACGGATCGCTCTAAGTCCTGACGGCAGGCTTCTGGCCGCTTTAGCGGGGTGGGATGAAAAAACGCTCCGGATTTGGGACGCGAAGACCGGCAAAAAAATAAATGAAATGGGGAAACATCGTAGCCTTAACGACGCCCTTGCGTTCAGTCCCGACGGGCATCTTGTGGCTTGGTCCAATAGTATCGAAAATGACAAGATCCGCACGCAGCGCACACCGCAGGTGGAGTTATGGGATGTTTCGAGCGGAAAGGTTAGCCTCACCATTTCGGGCACAGGTTGCAACCGCCTGGCCTTTAGCCCAGACGGAAAGCGACTCGTTGGGACAGCGGACCATGGGGCCAAGATCTGGGATACCGCGAGTGGTTTGGAACTGCTCAGTTTCGCGAGGCACAGCGGTGCCGTCGGAGACATCGCATTCAGTCCCGATGGCGAGTGGATCGTATCCGGAGGTGCGGACGGTGTCCAGGGAGAGATCCGGGTCTGGGAATCGCGGACCGGGCGCGAAGCCTACGAACCTCTCTACCGCCATCCCCAACCCATGTCTGCGGTGGCATTTCGCCCGGATGGCCGACAATTCGCGGCGGCGAGTAAAGATGGGACCATCAAGATCTACGAAGCGAAGACGGGGGCCGAATTTTTGATCCTTGCAGGCCACGCCAATGCGGTGACGGGTCTTGCCTTCAGTCCGGATGGCGACCGCCTCTTCTCGGCGAGCAAAGACGGGACTGTCAAGATTTGGGAAGTGGCGACGGGCCAAGAGGTCATCACCTTCCGCGACGTGGGGGAAATCCAGGCACTGGTACTGAGCGGCAACGGCGACCGCCTGGCCGTGGACGTCAAATCGGGCGTTGTGCGCATCTGGGATGCGACCCCGGGACGCGACTTGATAAAGATCGATGAGCCCGGTGTAGGCAACGCCGTGGCCTTCAGCCGGGACGGGCTTCGACTGGCCGCGGGGAGCTACGACGGAACGGTACGCATTTGGGATGCCCTCAGCGGCCGAAAGTTGCAATCGCTGCACCGGCATTCCGAACCGATCCGGGATGTGGCTTTCAGCAACGACGGCCATCTGGCTTCAGCTGGAGAAGACGGCAGTGTCATCCTCTGGGACACCGCGACGGGCCACTCGTTGCTCACTCTCGGCGAGTCCGCGAAAAAACGTGCCGAGATCGTTGACTGTGTCGCCTTCAGTCCGGATAACCGTTACCTCGCCTCGGGTGGCCACGACAACGCCGTAACTGTCTGGGAAGCCGGGACCGGCCGAAAAATGTTCGTACTCGACAAACACAGGGACGCCATCTTCGGTGTCGCTTATAGTCCGGACGGCCAACGCCTCGCTTCCGCATCGGATGACAAGACGGTAAGAATTTGGGACGCCGCGGCGGGCAGGGAGGTCTTCACCTTTTCCGGTCACACCGATTGGGTGGCAAGCGTGGCGTTCAGTCCAGACGGGCAACGTGTGGTTTCGGGGGGAGGCGACAACGCCGTCAAGATTTGGGACGCCGGCGATGGCCAAGAACAAGTTATGCTTTCGGGGACCAAGGAGCCGATCCGTCGCGTGGCGTTCGCTCCGGACGGCCGACGGGTGGCTGCCACCGACGGCAGAAACATCAGAGTATGGGACGCGAAATCGGGCAAATCTCTATTGACTCTTGCAGGCCACACGGGGTCGGTGCGAGGCATAGCCTTCAGCCCGGACGGCCTTCGTCTGGCCTCCGTCGGAGAGGACCAGGTAATCCGAATCTGGAATGTTGCTACTCAAGCAGGCAACCGCTGAGAGGCCATGTCCTGTTATAGAACTCGCCTCCAACCTGTCCGGTGGGGTTGCAAGTAATATTGATTTCAGATTGCAGACATCACTTTGACAGTGGCTTCTCCTGAAACTTTAGAAAAGCTGGATAGACGGCCCCAGCGGTTCGCACAATTTGACTGTCCAACTGGAGGCGTAGACGCAACGTCTCGCCGCCATACAGGCGAAGGCTCGCACGGTCCCGCTTTTTGTCGGCGGCGACAAGGATCTTCCGGACGACTTCCATTCTCTGGCGATTTTCCTTCGTCTCGTACGAATCCATCATCGCGGTGAAAAGCTTGATGAGAGAACACTCGAGCCGCATCGCTTCGGGAACGGCTCCCCGGTCAACGATGTCGAGCGTGTCCTTCATGCCCTGGACGCAATGCTTTCCCACCGTTACAAGTATGACGTCGTCGCGGATGGAAACGCAGCCCTGGTCGACGGCTAAAAGACGCGTCAGGTCATCGGTGGGATCCCCTACCTTGCGATCATCGCCTATCTTGTGAATCCGGGTTGTCCCATGTTTCGCGAAGTCGCACGTGAATCGGCTCTTGAAGTCAGCCTGCTGGTCGCGGAGAAAGTCCCGGAACAATTGCTCCACTTTCTTGCCCTCCTCGATTTTGAGACCGGCGACGAGCACATGGATGCCATCAGGTTTCGGTCCTTGCAGGGCTATGCCGAAATCGACGGTGCCTGCCTTGAGAGTAGGCTCGAAAACATTGAGAGCCCGGCGTAATAGCGCCTTGTCCTTGAGATTGAGTTTCTTCGACAGTTCAGACTCGAAGTACCCCACGGCGAGGGAACTCAAAGCGTCACGCCATTTGTCGGGAAACGACACGCGAAGTCCCAGGCTCGCGACGGCGTCATCGCTCAGATTGCCGAAGAGCGTACCGCTTGATCCCAGGTTCTGGACCTGACGTGCTAGCCGGGTGTTTTTCTCAGGAACCAAGCCAACCTCCAGAGCGAGCGTGTTCAGTTCCCGATTGACCTCGACGTGCATCGTGATCTCGCGCGATTCGTTGGGCAATCGGGTTAGATCATCCAAAGCCAGTCCGAGAATGGTCTGCAGATCCTTGAACTGCCCCTCGGTTTGTCCTGGCGCAGGCTTAGCACTCAGCTTAAGCACTGCGAGGCCCGCGACAACCAGGCCCTTGTATCCTTCTGGAAGCCGGTCGATGCGAAAGCTTGCCGCCATAGGACGTCCCGGGCGAGTGCTCAATTTCATATTCTCGGGGTCGTGAAGGGGCCTGCGGATTGCGGCAACGTCGGAGGAAATGTAGGCATACTTTTTGGCGAAGCGAAGATAGTATTTTTGGGCGGGGTCCGCCTGAACGACATAGATGCCGTCAGAGCCCTTCTCGAACTTGTGGGTGGCCAGAGTGGGGAGGAAGTCGAGAAATCCTTTTTCGTCGGCGATCGGGACGAAAAAGACCCAAATGGGCATGCCCAGTTGTGCCGGAAAGTCTCCATACACTCCGAGCGGCTTGCCGGAATCGAGCCAGGCTATTTCTTTGGCACCTATCGCCGAGCGAACGAACTCATCGATCTGTTCCTTGGCACTCTTGCCCATCCCGAACAGGTCCAACAAGTATAGGCTGTCTGACTTCAACGCATCCCAGGACTGCGCGCTAGCGACAAAAGTCTGAGCGCAGCTGGGAAGTGGCAGAATGGGAATCGCAATGGCCGCCAAAAGAAAGACAGCAGTTTGCAAACGGCACCTTAGCATCGGTAGTTCCTCGACTTGACGGTTGGAAATCTTGTCTTCGGCTCCGCTAAATCTGGGCATCTTTTTTGTTTGTCGTCATTCGGCAGTCCGTATACGTTCGCCAGTAATTGTATTGCCTTACCTCTCGCGCGTCTTGTAGTCGTGGGGTTTGCCGCTGCCGGCAGTCACCCGATAACTCTTGCCGTCCTGATCCACCCGCAAATGGATCGATTCGCCCTGGCACTTTTCTTCCTTGTTGGCAATGAACTCGGCGTCGGTATTCTCCGCATCGCCTACCGTCACGTTCTTGTGCAATTGATAGATGCCTTCGATCCCTTCCACCCGCCGCAACGTCGAGATCACGGCCGCGGCCGCTCCCTTGCGCGCTCCGTTATTGCAAATGGCCACGCGAGGCTGCACCGTTTGCACCAGGACCGGATTGTTGCTGATGTCCAGGCCATGATGCGTGACTTGATAGACATCGACCAGGCCGATCTTGTCGCTTGGGTGGACGAGTTGATACTCGATGTTCCAGGTCAAGTCACCCAAATCCAGAAAGCGGAAATTGCCATACGAAAGCAAAAAGCCCAGGCTGCGGGCATTGTCCGAAGTATCTTCGGGCTTGGCCTTGTGATCCTTCGTTCGCGGATTCTTCGGAGCGTCCGGTTTGTCCGCGATCACCTTGCCAGAGCCGCAAATACATTGAAGTTTCATTGGGGGAAGGAGTTGCCCTTGCCGAAGCTCGATCGAATCGCCTGCCTTGAGCGTCTTCGACTTGCCGGCGGTGGCTTCTTTGTAGGCTTCGATCAAGATCGGGAATCCGGTTTTGTCTTCGTCAAGGGTCTTGGGAATACCGTGATCGTAGAAGTTCCGGATGGGGATAAGTTTACTCAGACGGGCAACCCCGCCGTAATGATCGCTGTGCCAGTGCGTCGTGATGAGATGGTCGATCTGTTTCAAACGGGCTTTCTGAGCTTCCTTATGAATCCGCTCGGCATCCCGGCTGCCCGGATTCCCGGAATCGATCAAAATCGACTCGCGCAGCGGCGTGACGATCAATGTGGCAGCCCCGCCTTCGGTGTCGATGAAATAGATTTCCAGACCCGGCGCGGGAGGAACCGCCTGCGTTTCTCCGACGAAGAGAAACACCAATACCAGAGAAAACCAACGCATCGCCATTCTCCAAAAGTGTGTCTGCTTTCTTCTCACACGAACCGTGCAGTAATCAGCATAGCCGCAAGCAGGCGGATGGTCGAATCGAATCTGAAATGACAATTTGTTGCCGAAGCTCCGTAACATCTGCGCATTTTTATTGCCGGTCCATATCCTTTCCTGTAACAATGTGCCCGTCCCGATTTGGACGTAATCAACCCTCACAGTCAGAGTTGTTCGGAGAAACCCCAATATGAAACGCACCTCACTGTTCTTGTGCCGACTCAGCGCACTGTTCATCGTCCTCGCTCTTTTCAGCCCGGCATCCGGTCAAGAGAAGAAAGCCGGCGGCGATGCCAAGGGCGAGAAAAAAACCACGACCCTCAAGTTCCTCTTCCAGACGCCGACCTACAAGGAGCCGGAACTGCGAATCGAAAATGTCCTGACCAAGCAAACCGGCGCGAACGCGCGAGTTTCGTACTCCTCCCCTCGATGTCGGCAAGACATACGAATACACCATCGTGGCCGTCATCGATCCGAACAATTACACCACCATCACCCGCACCAAGACCGTCACCTTCAAGGCAGGCAAGGAGATCACCGTCGATCTGAAGCAGAAAGATCCTAATGATCGCGTCAAAATCCGCTGGGTGCCGACACCGAAGGACATTGCCAAAGAGATGGCAAAAATGGCCAAAATGGGCAAGGAAGATGTCGTTTACGATCTCGGCTGCGGCGACGGCATCATGATTATTACTGCGGTCAAGGAACTCGGTGCCAAGAAAGGTGTGGGGATCGACCTCGATCCGGTAAGGGTCAAGGAAGCAACCGCAGCCGCCAAGGCAGCCGGCGTTGACAATAAGATCGAAATTCGCATGGGCGACATTCTCGACGTCAAGGACATTAGCGATGCTTCGGTCGTAATGCTCTATCTCGCCGATGAGATGAATCTTCGTCTTCGTCCCATGTTGTGGAAATCGCTCAAGCCAGGCTCGCGGATTGTCTCGCACCGATTCATCATGGGCGACTGGAAGCCCGACGTCACCAAGGAAGTCAAGGGTGAAGACGGCGATGAATATACCCTTCACCTGTGGACCATCACCGGCAAGGAAAAAGACGGGAAGTATCCCAAGGCAAAAGAATAACAGTGTTCAGTGTTCAGTGTTCAGTAAAGACAAGGGATCCGAACATCGGTTTGGGCTGTTTGAACTGAACACCGAACACTGAAAACTGAAAACTGAAAACTAAACCTCAGGAGTATCCATCGATGCAAGTTCGTTTATATCTAAGTATCGCTGTTGTTGTGGGCCTGTTTGGCAACGTCCAGGGCCAGGAAAAGAAAACAGCAAGTATCAAGATCGTGCTGCCCGATCGAAATTTTAACCCGCCGGAACTCAAGGTCGATGGCACCAAGATCAAGACCGTGAATGTTCCCGATACCGTCTTGAAGACCCCGCCTTTGGAAGCCGGCAAGACTTATGAATACAGGGTCGAAGTGTTGTTGCAGCCTAACAACTATACCAAGATCACGCGCTTTCGCGACATCACCTTCAAAGCCGGTGAGGAGGTAACGGTCGATTTGCGGGTCCGGGATGATAAGACCGATAAAATCGTGGTGCGCTGGGTTCCGACGCCCGAAGATATTGTCGACACCATGTGCGAAATGGCCAAGGTCGGCAAGAACGATGTCATTTATGATCCAGGCTGCGGCGATGCCGTGATGCTCATTCGTCCCATCAAAAAGCTCGGTGCCAAGAAGGGCATTGGCATCGATATCGACCCGAAAATGGTGGAAATGGCCAAGGAAAAAGTGAAAGAAGCAGGACTTGCCGACAAGATCGAGATCCGAAAAGGCGACATCCTCGACGAGAAAGCCATGAAAGATGTGGTCGATTCGACTGTGGTGTTGCTATACATCGGCGATGACCTCGGCCGGCGGATCAGTCCGGTTCTCCAAAACAATTTGAAGCCCGGCACGCGGATCGTTTCACACCGTTTCATGCTTGGCGACTGGAAACCGGAAAAGAGCATCACGGTCAAGGGTGCTGACGGCGATGAATATGAACTTCATTTGTGGACCGTGAAAGAGAAAAAATAGTGGTCAGTGGTTAGTGGTCAGTGGTCGGGCTTCCCAGGGTTCGCAATGCCTCACCCTGGGCTTTATTGCGACGCCCTTCCAGGGCTCGGGCGTTGCCGTTCCACGACTCGAACTATCAAGCGCCAAGCCCTGGAAGGGCGATGTAGTAAAGCCCAGAGTGAGGCTTTGCGAACCCTGGGATGTTTTGTCGCTGTGCCCCAAGCACTACCGGTTCGTCGTTGATCCAGTTTTCGACGAACCATTATTTGCCGGAGCGTATCATGTGTTCGACCTTGGCCACCTCTCTTCTGGCGATTTCCTGCTCCGGTCTGGCTGCCGCGCCGATGGTGGAATTCACCGTTACGGGCGGCAAGGCCGATCAGGCCGAGGTTGTTGTTTCTTTTTCCATCGCGCCTCTAGCCATTTCCCCGGAAGAAGCGGGCGTGACTGTTACTTCCACGGATGGGAAAAGCTACCTGGGACAACTCACCGGGAAAGATCAACTCAATGTGTTGATTCCTCACCTGAAGGCAGGTCAGACGCTGGCACTGGAAGCGAAGTTCGGCGGCAAAACAGGGACCGAATTTACCTGGAAAGATCCCGATGGCAGCGAGCCGATTCTGTTGTTGAAGGATCGGCCTCTCTTGAGGTATGTTCGCCCGGATTACGACCCAAAGGCGACGCCGGGCAAGAAACAGGCAAATGCGAATCCAACCTTCAAAGTCTATCACCATCTCTATGCCTCCGACGGCAAGACGCTTCTGACCAACGGCGCAGGAGGGAGTATATCCCCATCATCGCGGCATCTTTTTCGGCTTCAACCGCATCAGTTACGACGGCAAAAGCGCGGACATCTGGCACGGCTTCAAGGGCGAGCATCAAGCACACGATAAGGTACTTTCCACGGAAGCAGGTTCATTGTTGGGCCGGGAGAAACTGGCCGTCAACTGGATTGGCGCGGACGACAAAGCATTTGCCGCGGAAACCCGCACGTTGACGGTCTTCAACACTGCCGGCGGCACATTGATCGAATTCGATTCGACATTGCGCACGGATCTCGACAAGGTAAAACTCGATGGCGACCCCCAACATGCCGGCTTTCACTTTCGAGCCAACTCGGGGGTCGAGAAAACCCCGAAAGAAACCTATTTTCTTCGACCCGATGGCAAGGGTGAGAAAGGCAACGAAAAGAACTGGGAGAAAGGAAAGGGGCCGACCAACTTGCCCTGGAACGCGATGAGCTTCTTGGTCGGCGGCAAGCGCTACACTGTCGTTTATCTCGATCATCCCGGCAATCCGAAAGAAGCCCGGCAGAGCGAACGCACTTATGGCCGGATCGGAACCTACTTCGAGTACGAGTTGACCAAGGACAAGCCGCTGGAGGTCCGGTATCGGTTATGGGTTCAGGAAGGTGAGATGACCGTGGAGCAATGCGAAGCACTGAGCAAGGGCTTCACGGAGCCTGTTAACGTCAAAGTCAAAGGGAAATAGATGGGTATAGCCGAATCTTTGTGACGCAGCGCCAGGTTGTGGATGGCGGAGAAGATTATTCATGAAAACCTGGTTGCGCTCGGAAGATGTTCTGGCCGTACTACTTGGTGTGGGCATCGTTGCACTGAGCCTGTCCACTCTTGCCGGACTCAACTTGCTTGGCTGGTCGGTGGCCGTCAAAGAATGGGCCGTTTTTGGCAAAGCTCTCGCACCTTCCTCATCCGCTTACGCGCAGATTACCGGGTACGGGGCTCTCGCTTCGACGTTTCTGTTTCTCTTGGCAGTCCTTGCCGCCGGTGCCGTTTTTCTTCGAGTACATCCGGTCTCTTTCAGCATCCGTTTCGCAGTCTTGTTCATCCTGGCGTTCAGCGCCTGGGTAGCCGGGCACAATTCCTACATCGCAGCAACTCCCAACAAGCGTCCGCCAGGGGTCGAATGGTCTCTCGGTTTAACCGGAGAAGCAGGTTTTCTCCTCGCCTTGATCGGTGGATTGTTGATCGGGAACCTTTTGCCGCGCGTTGCCGCATGGTTCAAAGAATCGGCCCGGTCCGAACTGTTCATCAAGACAGGAATTGTGATCTACGGTGCGGTTCTCGGAGCCAAGGCAGCTGAGGAATCGGGGCGAACGACCGCAATCCTGTTTCGGGGTGTGGCAGCAATTATCGAGGCCTACCTGATCTACTGGGCACTGGTCTACCTGATTGCCCGCAAGGCCTTCGGATTTAGCCGGGAGTGGGCTGCGCCGCTCGCTTCCGGAATCTCGATTTGCGGAGTCACCGCGGCCATCACAACGGGTGCTGCCATTCGCGCTCGCCCGGTCGTGCCGATCATGGTGTCGTCGCTGGTAGTGGTGTTCGCGGTCATGGAAATGCTTTTGCTCCCTGGGCTTGCTCACGTTCTTTTGCCCAATGAGCCGATGGTTGCCGCCGGCTGGATGGGGCTGGCGGTGAAAACCGACGGCGCTGCGTTTTCCAGCGGGGAGATCACTGCCGGGCTTTTCTACCCGGAAGAAACCGATCCGGCCCGCAAATGGATGGCTCTGACGACGACCACGGTAAAGGTATTTATCGACGTATTCATCGGAATCTGGGCGATTATCCTATCTGCCATCTGGGCCTGGAAGATCGACAAACGTGAGAACGGCAAACTGCCGCTGCGGGAGATCTGGGACCGATTCCCGAAATTTGTGTTCGGCTACGCCTTGACGTTTGGAGCGTTCTATTTGGCCGGCTGGTCTCGACCCGATGTCATCTCCGATTTGAAAGCGCGGGACCAGTCAGGCCGATGTCTTTCGCCGGATCTTCTTCGTCCTGACCTTCTTCAGCATCGGCCTGGCAACCAACATCCGCCGGCTCTGGGCCGATGGGCTGGGCCGGCTCGCCCTCGTTTATGTGGTGAGCCTGTTCGGATTTGTGATCTGGATCGGGTTATCGATCTCCTGGCTCTTCTTTCACGGCATGCCCGCAACAGGAGGCAAGTGAGATGGAAACACCCGAAATTCCACCCAGCGATGAAGAGACGGCTCGGGAATTGGCGCACAGTTGAGTTCGAACCTCTGCTACCCGTCGAGAAATGGCTCATCGGGGGAAGTTTGGCTCTCGGAGCTGTTCTTCTTGGAGTTTTGCTCTGGATAAGCCGAACCTACTTTCCCGTCGGCTAGCAACGGAATCAACACACTCTTAAGCCCAATACCGGAATTTTGGTGTGATCCTCGAATCCTCTCAAACACCGAGCAACGATGCACACGACTTCGGTAAGCTTGATCGAACGACTTCGCCGGCCCGATGCAGAACAGGCGTGGGCTCGGTTCGTGGAACTGTACACGCCATTGCTCTTTTACTGGGCCAATCGACTCGAATTGCCGGAGGCCGATGCCGATGATCTCGTTCAGGATGTCTTCGCGATCCTGGTGCGGTCACTGCCCGAATTTCTCTACGATCGACAACGGAGTTTTCGCGCATGGTTCGGCACACCATCCTCTTCAACAAATGGCGCGACCATCTCGCCGGGCCAAACTAATCCCGGAAATCCACAACGATGAAGCCCTGGCTCAGGTCAGCGTCCCCGACGATGCCGATCTTCTCGGTGAAATGGAGTATCGCCAACATCTTGTGGGGCGGGCGCTGGAATTGATGCGAGCGGAGTTTCAACCCACAACCTGGAAGGCATGTTGGGAAGTCGTGGTGGGTGACAAGTCAGCTGCCGACGTCGGCGCAGAACTTGGAATCAGCGTCGATTCCGTCTATGCGGCAAAATCGCGAGTATTGCGAAGACTTCGCGCCGAACTGGATGGTCTGTTTGAATGAAATTGGGGCTTTGATTCAAAAATCCCAAAATCCAAATCACAAACAAATTCCAATTTCAAAATGACCAAAACGCAAACCCTTCCACCTACGAAGTTTAGTTTCATGTCTTCATTGGGATTTTGGATTAGTTTGGGATTTGGAATTTGTGAATTGGAATTTTGAGTCAACGCGTGAAATGGGGGCTTTCTCGTTCTTGGTGTCAGGTTTTGTCGTGCGGGACGTAATCTGTCAACAGAAGGGGATAAAATATTCTCCACCCAGTCTGTGAACGGAGCCGGTCCCATGATCAGCGCATCGCTTTGCATTGAACTCGCCGAATTGGAAGCATTCTCTCTCGGCCGAGTTTCCGACGAAGAAGCCGGCCAAATCGAAGACCATCTGGGCCACTGCCCCGATTGCCTGGAGCGGATGCAGCAACTTTCCAATCGGGACACCTTGATCGAGGCGTTCCGTTCGCACACGCTGACGATTCGCCCCAAGGTCGATCCGGAGCGCATCCAAAACGCGATCGCGATCGCCACACAATTGTACGCCGGCTCCGCCACGGAAGCGAATCCACCTCAATACATCGTCAGCGAACTGAGACAGTTGGGCGAATATCAACTCGTGAAAGTTTTGGGCCAAGGCGGAATGGGGGTAGTCTACGAGGCGGATGATCTTCGACTCCAGCGCAAAGTGGCGATCAAGGCACTTCTGCCCCGGCACATCAGCAACGAAGATTCGCAAGCCCGCTTCGTTCGAGAATCCCGGTCGATCGCCGGCCTGGAGCACGAAAACATCGTCCCGATCTATCACGTCGGCGCAGGATCGCGGGATACCGTTCTTCGTGATGCCGCTTTTGGTCGGCGAGACCCTTGAAACCAAGTGGCGTCGCGACGGTGCGTTGTCGGTTGCGGAAATCCTCCGTATCGGTATTGCCGTCTCGGAGGGTCTCGCCAGCGCTCATCGGCGCGGCATCGTTCATCGCGATGTCAAGCCCAGCAACGTGTGGCTCGAAAGCAGCGGTCAGGCAACGGGAAAACTTTCATCGGTAAAACTCCTCGATTTCGGCCTGGCGCACGATCCTCACGAAGATGCTCACCTTACCCAGGAAGGCGTGTTGATTGGGACTCCTGCATTCATGTCGCCGGAGCAGGCGAGCGGCTTGCCGGTCGATGTTCGAAGTGATCTCTTTAGCCTGGGAACGGTTCTGTATGTCTGCGCCAGCGGACAGCTTCCTTTCTCCGCTGCGACGGCCATTGCAACGCTTCGCGCCATCGCGGAAAAAACGCCGACACCGCTTGCGGAGTTGAATCCAGGTCTGCCCAGTCCGCTGGTCGCCATCATCGAAAGACTTCTCGCCAAAGATCCCGCCCAGCGTTTCGCAAGTGCCGAGCAAGTCGCAGGCGAGTTGCGACGAGTTTCCGCAGACACGATGCCGAACGTGCCGCAGTTCAACTTCTTGTCTTTTGCGGGGTCGGTGGCAGGCGATCGCGGCAGCGCTATTGTTGATAACTGCGATCGGCCTGGGTGTCTGTGAAGCAACGGGCATCACCCATCTCACCGGGCTTCGGGAGACCATCGATAGACCGGCCCCTTTGCCCGACGTTTCACAACGATCAACCGAGATCGAACCGAATCCAGCGCAACTCATCGTGGCCGTGGATGAGAAGAAGGATGTCGAGGAACAAAAAGCACCGGCCGTGTATCCTGTGGCCCTGTTGGCCTTTGAAGACCGCGGCACAAAGGATGCTGCGAAGGTTGTCGACTTGCTTTTCGCCAAACTGTCGGCCAACGATGCGCTGTATCTTGTCGATCGAGTCGATCTGAAAAAGGTGCTGGCGGAAGCGGAGTTAAACATCTCAGGCGCAGTGAAAAGCGGTGAAGCCACCAAGGTCGGCCAGTTGACCGGAGCCAAGCTGTTGATAACCGGTTCGGTCATTCTGGTCGAGAAGAAAATCACGCTGGTTGCCAAGCTGATCGGGACGGAGACAAGCCGGGTGTTTGGCGTTTCGGTTGAGGGAAAGGTCAACGACGATTTGACCACGCTGGTCGATCAATTGGCCGTCAAACTGGGTGAAAAAATCACCGAAAAAGCCGCCGACCTCGTCGCCAAGGCCGTTCCCGAGAAAGATCGAATCGCCACGCTCAAAGGCAAACTGAAAAAGTTTACGCAACGACCTTCCGTCTTCATTCAAGTGGGCGAACGGCACGTCGGCCTGGCCCGCATCGATCCTGCTGCTCAAACGGAACTGACCCTCTTTTGCAAAGAGACCGGCTTCACTGTCATGGATGATGAGGATGGAATGAAGAGCAAGGCAGACTACATCATCAAGGGTGAAGGAATCAGCGAAACCGCTGCTCGAAACGGCAATCTCGTGTCGGTCAAAAGCCGGGTGGAAGTCAAAGTGGTCGAGCGCAAGACCGGCAAAGTGGTGGTGGTCGATCGCCAAACGGTAGTCATCGTCGATCTGACGGAACAGATTGCCGGTAAGAGCGGGTTACAGGAAGCTGCCGCCCAGATCGCCGAAAGGCTGCTGCCGAAGTTGCCCAAAGAATAGCCTGTCTATGCTTCTAGTCGAAGGTTCAATCGGCCTGAGGTTTGACGCTTCGGATCTCCTGGGAATTCTGACCATGCGATTTTCACTATGTCTGGTGAGCTGGGGAGTCTTGATCGCAATGCCGCTGCCGGCAGCGGAGCCGGTGGCGCTGAAGCTGCCGGAACCCAAGCCCCGCGCGAGCTTGACCGATTCCGATGTCGGATTTGGATGCGGTGTCTTTAGTCCCAATGGCAAGATGTTCGCGACCGGAAGCTGGGACGGAACGATTCGGATATGGGACATCGAAAAGACCAAGTTGGCGCACGTCATCAAGGGACACAAGGCACCGGTTCGCGGCCTGGCCTTCCTGTTCGACGGCAAACAAGTCATCTCCGTGAGCGAAGATCGTACGATCAAGTTTTGGAACCTGGCAACGAATAAGCAAGATGGCGATACCATTGAATTCGGTCTGGAGGTCTATGCCCTGGCTCTGTCGAACGATGGCAAGTGGTTCATTGCGGGTGGCGGCGACTGGCGCAAGCAAGTCAAAGGCGAAGCCAGACTATTCGATACGGCAACGAGGAAAGCGATCAAGACCTATCGAGGCTACAAGGCGACGCCCTTTGGCTTTTCTTTCTCAGCGGATGGTAAAACCATAGCCATCGCCGATGGCACAGGGCCAATGACGCTGTGGGAACACGAGAAGCCCGATGGATTCACGACGATCAATCCCAAAACGAACTCTCGTTCGATGAGCTTTGCCGCTGGCGGCAAGATGCTCATCAACGGCAACGAAGATGGAACTTTGCAACTTTGGGACACAACGTATCGGGTCGAAGAGGCCAAAGTTTCCGCGCACCAAAGCTGGATTTTTGGTCTGTGCGAGTCGAGCGATGGCAAGCTGTTGGCCACTGCCGGCATGGACTCCACGATCAAACTTTGGAGCCTGGCGGAGCTGGAAGATCTGCCTCCCGTCACGCTGCACGGACACAAAGGCAATGTGTGGTTTGCGCGCTTTTCTCCCGATGGAAAGACGCTGGTTTCGGGTGGAGATGACAAGGTTCTGCGGGTCTGGGATGTCACACGCCAGATGAGGAAATATCTCGAAGGTTCCCCAAAACAAAAATACTCACAAGCGCCGATTCCTTCTGGCAAAACAACCAGGCTTGCCATAGTCGCTCGTGAATCCACGGATACCACGCTGGCGATACTGGATCTGGCCGAAGTGGATTTGGCCGAAGACAAAAGGCTCCAGCTACTCGACCGAAAATCGATCGATCGGATTCTGGCCGAGCAAAAACTGAGTCTGTCGGGACTGGTCGATGCGAACACCGCGGTCAAGATTGGAAAATTGCTGGCCGTCGAGATGTTCGCGGTCGTGGAAACCAGCGGCAAAGAGAAGGAAGTGGTTGGATTTGCTATTTACGATGCTGCGACGGGAATCAAATATGCAGATCGAAGTCTGCCCGAAAAGGGATTGAGACAACAAGTCAAGGAAGTTCTGGAAACGACGCGAAATGCCGTTGAGAAACGAGCCAGGGGCCGAAAAGATCTCCGAACGATCTGTTTGATGGGCGTTCGCAACGCCGAGCTTTCCAGGGATCGAGACACCACTTGTCGATCGCTGGCCATGCTGCTGGAAAGGCAGTTGATCAGTTCCGCCAACGTGACCTTGTTGGAACGCAAACGGCTCGAGTTTCTCAACAAGGAAAAGTCATTACCCAGTGAAGGCACCACCCACGACTTGTTGAGCTCATTGATGGTCTTGGATCTCGAATTTGGCAGGGCCAAGGCCGGCCACGGGCTTCGAGCGACCGCGACCATCAGCGACGGCGTCGGCAAGACATTGCAGCGCCTGACCGTTGAAGGAAAGGACAGCTCCGGCGCGGATATTGTCGAACCCCTTTTTCAAGGGCTGTCGAAGTTTCTCCAGGTAGCAGCAGCGCCCAGGCCGGTGAACCGAAGGCGAGAAAGTGCGCGCTTTTTTCGCGAAGCGGAACTGGCCTTGAGCCACAACGACTGGTCCGCCGGGATCCAGGCTCTTGAAGCATCCTTTGCCTTGAATCACACCGATGAGGAAATCAGGGCGAGATTGGCGGGTGCCATGAGTGAATCGGCTTTCAATATGCTGAAACCGCAATTCACATTGTCCCCCGACCGAAGGACGACTCTATACCGCGTTCCCAACGAGGATTTGAAGACCTACTTTGCGCTGAAAACAAGGGCCATCAATATCTATATTGGGGCACTCGATCAGCTCAAGGATAAGTCCGCACAGAATCTGAACAACATTGCGAATACCTTCCAGAATGTGTTTTGGTTCTCGCATTACCGGAGCCTGCTTCATGTGGCCCCGCAGGATCTCGATGCCGCAGCAATCGACTTGCGCGCGGAATTTGAGGCGCATTTTTCGCAAGTGATGCAAAAGGAATTAGCGCTCTGGGAACCGGCGATCCGCAAGGATCCAGCGCAAATCGCCGGGTATACTGCCGTGGTCATGCGCGATGCACGCTATCTGGAGGCAGCCTACGAGCCGCACGGCGCAGCCTTGATGGTGCCCATTTCCAGACATTATCTGGCGCTTTCGCAACTGAAAGGCATCGATTTGAACAGTATGGTGTCCGGTCTCCAGTCAACTCTGCCTCGTCGCCCCGAATTTCTTGAATTCCATCGAGAATTGAAAAAAAGCCCGCATCCCGCGCCTCCAGGTTTACGGCTATTATGCGGCGATGATGGTGGAAGGAGAGGCGAAGAAATTCGGGCCGGCAGATTATGCTCCACCCTACCAGGAATTCAAACTCGTCGCTCAAAACGCTATTGCGAATGCCGAAAACAACGCCAAACCTCGCGAGAAAACACTGATTCAGCAATTGTGTTATTTCATGCTCGACGAGGCGACTCATTACGTGAAATTCGACTCGGTCGGGCGAAAACAGCAGGAACAATTCGAACTATGCGAATTCATGCTCAATCACAAGCACACGATTCGCGCCATATTGAACGACGTCGCATTCGGCTGGGTGGCGTATTCGGGAAATGACCCGTATCTCGAAAAACGATATCAGATGATCGAGCGCGGGCTTAAACTTCTGGAGCTCCCCGAACATCGTGATAATATCGATTTGTCCATTGGCCGAGCCGAATTGATCGACAAAAAGAATCAAATGCTCCGGCTCAACCCAGCGCTCAAAACCTTGGGTGGCTCAGCGCTCTCCGAGCTCCCGTCGGGTACCGAGGTTCGTTCATTGTTTCAGTTGGCCAGTCATCCAAAACTGAATTTCTTGCGAAAGCCCCGTTTCGCCGACGGCTCCGTTTACTTTCCGGTCATCGGCCAGAAAGACAAATCCTATTACCTGCATCTGATGAAAATCGATTTGCCCAACGGCTCCCCGGAACTGCTTGGAGAAGCGACCATCGATTTGACGGGAAGGGAGTACCGGGAACTCCTCATTGACCCGGTGATTACGGATATGTGTGTCACGAAGGAGAAAATCTTTGTTGCCGCACCTTCGGATTTGCTGGTGTTCGACCGCACGAAAAGGTCGACAGGCAAGTCGATCATCGCGAAAATGGACTTGCCTTCCAAAGCGATAAGGGCCTTCACCGTTGTCGGCGAAAAGCTATATGCAGGACTTGTGGGTGGTTATTTGGTCGAAATCGATCTTGCCGGGGAGACTTTCAAGGTACTTGCTTCAAGCCGGCGCAAAGAAAACCTTTCACCCTTCGACGATGGAGAAGTTTTTTCGACACCTTGTTTCTTTCCGGATCCCGGACACAACCGGATCCTGTTCGTTCTCTATCAGCGCCCAATATCGGTTGCTTATGGTCCCTTCACGGCTTTTCCTCGGGAGCCCACCAATGGACTGTGGGAATATAATTACCTCTCGAAAAAGTTTACCAAGCACATCGAACTGTTTTGGAACAGCGTCAATTCCGGCAGTTTCATGCAGGATGGCCGGCTATTGCTCGGTTCGATGTATTCCGCCCTGGCGTTCGACCTGAAGACGAATAAAACCGCGTTGCTGTGGGCTGCCTTTGCACCAGGACCATTTCTGCCGCGCGATTCAGCTCGAAATCGAGAGTCGTATTTCCCGAGCGGAACACCGCGGCTCTATCTCAATGGCTGGTTGTGGACTTCCGTCCCGTTCGGGCGGATGGCCCTGGAGCAAAACAAGCACGAAGTCTATGAGAACCTGGCCAAGACACTCCAGCAATCGGCACTGAGCTGGGGGCTGGATTCCCTTTGCCTGACCGCTCCCGATGAACTGCTGGCCGGCGATATGGCTGGGATTTGGCTGGTGAAGCTGCGCAAGCAAGTCGCTGTGTTGCCCATCGAAGCGATTCAGGGCTCAACTTTCGAGCATGCCGAGAATGTCCAGGCCATTGCCATCTGTTCCGATGGAAAACATGCTGTTGCCGGCGACACGGTTGGGAATTTGCGAATCTGGGATCTGCACAGCCAGAAGACGGTGCATACCATCGAAGGCAACAATTCAGCAATAATGTCGCTGGCATTTTCGCCGGACGGGCTGTTATTCGCGGCCTCGGAATTGGATGGGAGCGTTCGAGTTTTCGGCACCGAAACCGGAAAGCCGGTTCAGAAACTCCCCAAGCAACCATTGGCCGTCAATCGGCTTGTCTTTTCTGCGGACGGCAAAAAACTGGCCACCGCTGGCGATGACAAAACCATTCGGATCTGGGAAACGGTCACTGGACGAGCACTGGCGATTTGCAAGGGTCATAGCCAGGGAGTCAAGTCGCTGGCGTTTTCTCCGGACGGCAAGCAACTGGTTTCGGGCAGCCCCGATAACACGATTCGCATCTGGGATGCCGCCACAGGCAGGATGGAGCGTCCATTTCCGGGCAAGCATTCGATCATCCATCTTGCATTCATCGAACAAGGCAAATCGCTCTTGACCCTTGGCGACGATCGGGTCATCCGGGTCTGGGATATGAATTCCATGAAAGAGGTACGCCTCATCGGCACTCAAGGCGAAACCGTGGTTGATTTTGCGGTGTCGCCCGATGAAAAATGGCTGGCGACGGCCTCGAAGGAATGTCGTCTACGGCTCTGGGATATGCGAACCGGGCAAGAGGTGCGTCAGACCCTGGCTCATCCTGAGCCGTTGACGTCGGTGCGGTTCACGACCGATGGCCGATTCATCGTGACAGGGAGTGAAGATCGCAAGACGACTCTCTGGAAAGTGCCGGCAGACCTTATGCTTCCGGCAAAAGAATCCGTGCCTGTGAAACCGTGATGGTCGATTGGGTGAGCCTCAAGAACCGCGTTGTTGAAGGAGCCGGAACCATGCGATTTGCACTGACTTTGCTGAGCCTGATACTGCATCATCTGACTGCCGGGGCTGCCGTCGAGCCGAAGGTAATTTCGGGCATCAGCACTCCGAAAATCGCTTTGATAGCCAACGATCGCTCCGAAACCACGAAGACGCTGCTGGATTTGGCGCAGGTTGAATTGAGCAACGACAAGGGGCTGGCACTGCTGGAACGACAGGCGATCGATCGCGTCCTGACCGAACAGAAATTGAGCCTGTCGGGACTGGTCGATGGCAACACCGCCGTGAAAGTCGGGAGACTTCTTCGCGTGGACCTGTTCGCCATTGTGGAGACCTGGGGAGCGAAAAACGAGGCTTTTGCCGTAATCGTCTACGATGCCGGTACCGGGATGAAATTCGCGGATCAATCCCTTCCGGAGGGGGGCAAACTAGCCGATCACGTCACCACCATTGTCGAAGCCGTGCGGATGGCGGTCGACAAACGCGGACAAGGATTGAAGAATCTCAAGACGCTCTCCGTCATGGGCGTGCGGAATGCCGATTTGCCCCGCGATCGCGACACAACCTGTCGATCGCTGGCCATGATATTCGAACGTCGGGTTTTGGGTTCTCTCAATATCGGAATACTGGAACGCAAACGACTCGAGTTGCTCAACAAAGAAAAACAGTTACCGACCGAGGGCGACAACCAGCAACTGCTGACATCGCTACTGGTACTCGACCTGGAATTCGGCAGAGCAAAGACTGGTAAAGGTCTGAGAGCCATTGCGATCGTGAGCGATGGTGCCGGGAAAGAACTCCATCGCGTAAGCGTCGAAGGCAAGGAAACCGCGGGTGCCGACGTCGTTGAGCCGCTGGTGCTGGGGTTGTTGAAATATCTGAAGGGGACTTCGTATCCCAAGCCGGTAGACCGGGTTCGCGAAGCAAACCGCTTTGTGCGCGAAGGTGAAATTGCCTGGAGTCACAAAGATCGAATTCCCGCGATCGAAGCAATGGAAGCGGGCTATGCGCTCGATTCGTCGAATCCTGAAACTCGTGCCAAGCTGGCGATCTATCTGAGCGAACACGGGGCCAGGACGTTGCATCCTCTCCGAACCTTCTATGGCGGCAGGAAACCGATGATTCGCGCCAAGCCGGAGGATGTGAACCTTGCCTTACGGAGCACCATCCGATCATTGCAATTCTACATCGACGACATCTCGAATCCTCCGGAATTGACGGCGAAGGGTGCCGGGATGATCGAGAACCGATACATGCTTGTTTTTTATACGCATCTCTTCAACAATCTGGGCGTTCTCGATGAACGCGACGTGAACGATGAAGGGCAGGTTCTGCGTGAGGAATTGCGGGAAACGCTTACGCGCTCCATTCAAGCCGAGGCAAAAGCGTGGAGCGGAGTCCTGCGGAAAGACCCCGCGCAGTTCGGACAGTTCAGCATTCGCTTCAACCAGCGCGCTTCCCAACTGAACTTCGATCACGACTCGAAGGATGTTCGCATCTTGAGAGTCATCGGCAAGTCCTGGCTGGAATTATCGCTTCTGCCGGGAATCGTTTTCGATCTGCCCAACCTGCCCTACCAAATTCCGGCAATGATCCCTTGCCGGCCCGAATTCATGGACTTGTACGAACAGATGAGCAAACACCCGCATCCCGTTTTTCATCTGCACGGAATGCGAGGCATCCTCTACTTCGAGGGGATCAAGAACAAGTTTGGACCTGCCGATTATGCACCGGGTTATCAAAAGTTCAAGCTCGCCGCCCAAAAAGCCATTGAAGATGCCGGGAAGTTGAACAAGCCCTCGGATAGGGCATGGATTCAGGCGGCCTGCTATCGAATCTGGTACGATGCTCGGTTTCTTATCAAATGGGAAGCGGGTACTGAGCAAATGCAAGAGGGGTTGGAAGTTTGCGAGTTCATGCTCAACCACAAGCATATTGTTCGAGAGGTGTTGGTTCCCCAAGTCGAAATCGACTTCGAAAAGGATCCGTTTTGTCTGCGAAAACTCCAACTGCTGGAACGTGCCCTGACGGTGATCGGACTTCCCGAAAACCGGAACGACCAACAGATGCGGACGGCTCGGGCCGAGTTGTATACCCGAAAAACCAAGCTGTTAGTTCTTTATCCCGAATTGAGAAAGCTGGTAGCACAGACACCCGTTCCCTGGACCAGTGTTTCGTCAATTTTCACGACCAAGAAATACCCTGACCTGGTCGCGGTTCGCAAAGCGGTGATTGTCGAAGACTTTCTCTACGCAGCTGTGCTGGGACGACGAGATAACAAGACCTTCGTCCAGCTTGTGCGCGTGAAGTTGCCGGACGGCGAGCCCGAACTTCTCGGTAAGGCGGACATCGCCTACCAAGAGCGGTCCGTTGGATTCATGAGGTACGATGAGCATATTCTCACCGACATCTGTTTCACCAAGGACAAGATCTACGTGGCCACTTTCGCTTGGGGGATTTTGGCATTCGACCGAGAGGGAAAGGGTGCCGGCTACTCCATCACGACCAAGCTCGAGTTGCCGGCAAACAAGATTCAGTCGTGTATCGCCATCGACGGCAAGATCTACGCCGGGTTGGAAGGTGGATACCTGGTCGAGATCGATCCCCAAGCCCAGAGGTTCGAGACACTGGCCTCCAGCCGGCGAAAAGAGAAGTTGTCGCCCTTTGACGACGGTGAAGCATTCCGGATTCCCTACTTCTTTGCCGATCCGCAGCGCGATCGCATCGTGTTCATTCTTTACCAACGGCCTGACTTTATCTACTATCCGGCGAATACCAAGTTTGCCTCGCCCCCAACCAACGGAGTCTGGGAGTACAACTATAAAACCAAACGATTCGCCAAGCACCTCGATCTGTTCAAGGACGCATTGAATATCGGAACCCTCCAGGATGACGGCCGACTGCTTCTGGCCTGCCACCGTTCTCAGATGACCTCGGCATCTGCCGTGGCATTTAACCTGCGAACCAATCGTTCCGAACTTTTGTGGGCCGGCTATCCGCCGGGACCGAGTCTGCCGAGAGATAGTGCGCGCAGCCGGGAGTATTATGAAACCATGGGAACTCCCTATCTGCTGCGCAATGGATGGATTTGGTTCGGCTTTGGTCGATTTTCACTCGATACCGGCAAACAGGAGTTGTTTCCGCAATACCTTTACAAACCCGATTCAAAGTCGATCTACGCGTTGGAATTCTTGCTGGCCCACTCTTTGGATGAGTTGATTCTTGGCGATGCCGAAGGCATCTGGCTTTTCAAACTCAAACCGGAAGAGCCGATTCCATCGATCAAACCAAACAAACGGGTGCCGTGAACTGTGTGGCCTTTTCGCCCGACGGCAAGCAGATCGAAAGCCAAAAGAAACAAAACAATTGATAGCAGGGACTTTGTATGAAACGTCGATTCGGAATCGCATACGCACTGGTACTCTTCGCTGGGCCTACTTCGGTTGTGGCCGCGCCCAACCCGATCGAGATCCAGGAACCGGGGACGAACCTGTTCGCCGAGAAAAAGGTTGAATATGTCGTCGCGCTGCATGTACCGGGGAGCTTTAAGGGCCGCCTCGATTGGGCCTTTTCTGCAGCGAATGGACAAGTTTTCCCGCGCGGTCGCGGTGAGCAAGCCGTGGCCGGCAAAGGTGCTGGGCCAGCCGTGGTGAAACTAACTATCGAGACTCCTCCCGTCAAGCCGGGTGCCGTTCTTGAAGCCAGACTGGAGTTGTCGCTCTATGGCAATGCCCAGAAAACACCCGAAGCGGAGCTGAAGCGCAAAATCTACATCTTTCCCCCCGATCCTTTCGTCGCGCGAATGGATTGGTTAAAGGATCTGAAGCTCGTGGTGTTTGACCCCAACGACAAGTCGAAAACGGTGGAGGCATTGGAAGCTCTGAAAGTCCCTCACGAACGGATCAAGCAGGTTGACAAGCTGGCCGATCAAAAGGAAGGAATAGTCATCGTTGGTGAAGGAGTTTCATTCAAGGACGAACGCGGACTGGCCGAGGCACTGGTGCAACTAGCCCAGCGAGGCTGCAAAGTCATCTGTCTGGCAGTTGAGGACGGCAGCTTCGCTCTGCCCGGAATTGGTTCAGATGCAATATCCCAGGCCGGGTTGACATTTCGCCGCAATGGCGTGATTCGTCAGCTCGAACAAGCGCCTCGACCCCGAGCGCTGGGGTTCCAAAGGCTCGTTATTCGCGCATTCGCTGCACCTCGCATCGGATGATGGAAAAGTGTTGGCAGAGGTTCAGGCCGACAGCAAGGGCTGGCCCTGGGTGGAGGTTGAGTATGTGGACGGTGGGAAACTGATTTTCTGTCAATTCGAGTTGTCGCGGCACTGGGACGACTGTCCCACACCGCGCTATCTGTTCGCCCGGATTCTGGAATCGCTTTCGGCGTCGCAAGAAAACATGGAAACCAAGTGAGAATCATTCATGAAACGCTTTTTGTTGATGACGGGTTTGGTGTTGATCGTCGCAGCGCCGCTGCGAGCCGATGATAAGGAAAAAGAGAAGGTTCCGGTAGTATACCCGGTGGCCTTGTTGTCCTTTGAGGAACGCGGGGTGAAGGACGCCGCGGCGAAGGTTGGCGACTTGCTTTTCGCCAAACTGGCGAGCAACGATGCGCTCTATTTGGTCGATCGAGTCGATCTGAAAAAGGTGCTGGCGGAAGCGGAGCTCAATATCTCGGGAGCTGTCAAGAGTGGAGAAGCCACGAAAGTGGGCCAGTTGACCGGAGCCAAGCTGCTGATTACCGGCTCGGTCATTCAAGTCGATAAAAAAACCATTCTCGTCGCCAAGTTGATCGGGACGGAGACGAGCCGGGTGTTCGGCGTTTCCGTGGAAGGCAAGGCGAACGATGATCTAAGCACATTGGTCACGCAACTGGCTGCCAAACTGGGAGAGAAGATTACCGAGAAGGCACCGGACCTGGTGGCCAAGACCGGCACCGAGAAAGATCGCATTGTCGCGCTGAAGGAAAAAATGAAAAAGGGGACTCGTCCATCTCTGTTTATTCAGATTGGCGAAAGGCACGTCGGCTTGCCCCGAATTGATCCGGCAGCGCAGACGGAAATCACGCTATTTGCGAAAGCGACCGGCTTTGCAATCATCGATGACGAGGACGGCATGAAGAGCAAAGCCGACTACATTATCAAGGGCGAAGGGATCAGCGAAACTGCGGCCCGAACCGGCAACCTGGTGACGGTGAAAAGCCGGGTGGAAGTGAAAGTGGTCGATCGCAAGACCGACAAGGTGATCGCGGTCGAGCGCCAGACCGTCGTCGTCGTCGATTTGACCGAACAGATTGCCGGCAAGACTGCTCTCCAGGAAGCTGCCGCCCAGATTGCGGAAAGGCTCCTGCTGAAACTGGTCAAAGAATGAAGGCAGGATCGTAGTTTTCCCCAGGGGTCGCCGTACTCAGCGCACCCTGGGGAAAACTCTATGCAAGTATCGACTTCACGACTTCACCGTGCACATCGGTGAGCCGGAAGTCCCTGCCGGCGTGGCGATAGGTCAACTTCAAGTGATTGAGTCCGAGCAGGTGGAGTATCGTCGCGTGCAAATCGTGTACGTGGACCTTGTCTTCCACCGAGTAATAACCGTAGTCGTCCGTGGCACCATACGAAATTCCACTCTTCACTCCGCCACCTGCCAGAAACATGGTAAACGCATGGGGGTTGTGGTCTCGGCCGTCCTTGCCCTGTGCGACGGGCGTTCGGCCGAACTCGCCGCCCCAGATCACCAGCGTATCCTTGAGTAATCCTCGGCGCTTCAAATCTTCCAGCAACCCGGCAATCGGTTTGTCCACTTCCAGAGCGTTGCTCGCATGCTCTTTTTTGAGATTTCCGTGCTGATCCCACTTGTAGCTGTGGGAAATCTGCACGAACCGCACACCAGCCTCGGCGAATCGGCGGGCCAAAAGGCACTGCCGGCCGAAGTTTTCGGTGACCCGGTTGTCGATGCCGTAAAGCTTCAACGTCTCGCTGGTTTCCTTCGTGAGATCTTGCACGGTGGGAGCCACGTTCTGCATGCGGAAAGCCATCTCGAACGATTGAATTCGACTCTCCGTTACGCTATCCGAAGCGGTGCGCCGTTCGTGATCCAACTCGGCGAGGAGATCGAGTTCAAGGCGCTGTTGTGCGCGTGGGGTTGACCCCTTGACGAAAGGGATTGCTACCTCGCTCGCGGGTACGTTGGCACTGCCGAGCGGCGTTGCTTGATAAATGGCGGGCAGAAACGCCGAGGAATAATTGTTGGCACCGCCGTGGGATAGGGTTGGGCAAATGGTAATGAAGCCGGGCAGATCCCGGTTCTCGGTGCCAAGCCCATAGGTTACCCACGAACCCATGGCGGGCCGGACGAATGTATCCGAACCGGTGTGCAATTCCAGCAAGGCTCCACCATGCCGGGAATTCGACCCGTGCATCGATTTGATGAAGCACAGATCATCCACTTTCCCGGCGATTTGCGGAAATAATTCGGATACCCAGGCACCACTCTTCCCATATTGCTTGAACTGGAACGGTGATTTGAGCAGATTGCCGGTCGCTCCGGATACGACGCGCGGCTTCGGAAAGGGCAATGGTTTACCATCGTCCTGCGCCAGTTTGGGCTTGTAGTCAAAGGTGTCCACTTGCGACGGGCCGCCGTGCATGAACAGAAAGATCACCCGTTTCGCTTTCGGAGCAAAGTGCGGCGCTTTCGGCTCGAGCGGATCGCGCGTTGCCGGCTCCGATGCTTGCAACAGATCCTGTAAAGCAAGCATTCCAAAGCCGAGCGCAGTTGACTTCAGCAATTCCCGGCGTGTTGGTGTAAACATCGTCTCACTCCACAAAGATGAATTCGTTGGATGCAAGCAGCACTCGACAAAAGCCGCGCCAGGCACGCAATTGACGCTCGTCCGCGCTGAGCTTGGCATCAGCGCTCGATGCCGATTTTTTCAGGTAGGTCAACACCTTGTCGGTTTCCAAGGTGGTCGGTGCCCGGCCCAGCGTCCGGCGATAGGCTTCCGCGATCCGGGCTGACGTTTCACTTTTGGCACCGAGAATCGACATCGCCAGGGCTTGAGAAGTCTTGTCGGCCAGGGAACTATTCAGGAGCAAGAGTGCCTGAGTAGGGATCGTCGAGGTATTCCGTTGACCGTTCAGGACCGATGGGTCCGGGAAGTCCAGGGTTTGCAGAACGTCGTACACCCCGCTTCGGATGATCGGCAGATACACCGATCGGCGCGAGTTCTCGTAACCGTTGTAGTTTCGGCTCCCGGTGCTGTTGACATAATCCCGGGGTTTGGCATTGAGCAGTGTGCCGCCCATGGTTCGGTCGATCATGCCGGCGACGGCCAGCATCCCGTCGCGGACTTCTTCCGCTTCGAGGCGACGACGATTGAAGTGCGAATAGAGCCTGTTCTCCGGATCCTTTTCCAGTATGGCAGGCTCGCATTCGCAACCCATGCGATACGCCGAGGAAGTCACGATCAATCGATGCATCTGTTTGATCGACCATTTCGACTGAACGAATTCGGCAGCGAGCCAGTCGAGAAGTTCGGGATGAGTGGGGCGTTCGCCGAGCTTGCCGAAATTGTCCGGCGAGCGAACCAGCCCCTTGCCAAAGTGCCCGGCCCAGATGCGGTTGACCATGACCCGCGCCGTCAGCGGATGCTCCGGGCGGGTAAGCCAGTCGGCGAACTCGCGCCGGCCGCTGCGGTCGGAGCCGATGGTTGACGGCGACGTGCCGGCCATGATTCGGGGGAAACGTCGTGGGGCTACGTCTCCGAGGGTCAGGTGATTGCCGCGCAGATGGATTTTGAGGTTCTCCACCTTGCTCTCTTCAACCGCCATGGCCGCCTCGACGGCCGGCTTGGCCTTCTGGATCGCGGCCAGCCGATCGCGGAGAACTTTGACATCGATCTTGGCTTCCGTCTGGACTTCCGCTTCGAGCGCTGGAGAGATCCGGAACGGGCCATCCGCCGATGCCGCGAGTTTTGTCAACTCGTCGCCCGTTGCCGGCTTTCCTGCTCGTTTTTCGATCGCTTCCAGCCATTGCCGCAACAGTGCCTCATCGAGTTTGCGTTCCTTTGCAACGGTTTCCACGGAAATGGGCGGGGTCGGGTTTTCTTTCACCGAGGTCGGGATGAGTGCAAACTTGTCGAGGTGCGGGAAATAACTATCTCGTTCAAATCGGATGACCGATTTCCCAGCGGGGAAGGTAAGAAATCCCTCCGCGAACCATTTTTGCGAATCGGGATTCCAGGTGCCGGTCTTGTGCTTGCAGGCATCACCGGCAACGACTTTCCCGTTGACGAGAATTCGCACGGGTCGAGATTCCGCGGCCGCGAAGCGGACCGCAAGTTGATAGGTGCCTGGCTTCGCGATCGTCAGATCGTACTCGGCGAAATTCGGCATCTTCCCGCCATTGATAATCACTCCGATCCCTTTGCCGTATCCCTCCGTTACTTTAAGGACGTTGCCCCTGGTAAAGCTTTCCGATTCCATAAGAATCGTCCCTTCGGGGGCATTCTTGGCCGGGTCTGCCACCATCAGTTTCAAAGGCCCCTGGCGACGATAGACCTCGATAGCGGCCGAGCCATATTCGGCAACTCGTTTTCGCTCCTGGGCAACTTTCGCCGCTGCCAACTGCTTGATTTTCTTTTCCGATGCCTGCAACACAGTACGGGCTGTGTCCAGTTTCTTCTCGTAATCGGCCAGGGCTGCGCTCGATTGGGGTGTCCCGATCGGCCGTTCGTTCCAGGTCGCCACGACATTGAACGTCTTCATCGTTTTCGTCGAGTAGAAGATACCCGCCAGCCCGTAGTAGTCGGCAGCGGTCAAGGGATCGAACTTGTGGTCGTGGCAGCGGGCACAGCCTATGGTCATGCCCATAAACGTCTGGCCGATGGTGTCGAGCTGCTCGTCGATGATGTCCATGCGCATCTTCATCGGATCATCTTCGGCGAGCATCTTGGGCCCCATGACGAGGAACCCGGTCCCCGTCAGGCGCTGGCACGGTCTGCTTCGGTTCCATCGGTAATCAGATCGCCCGCGATCTGTTCGCGAACGAATTGATCGTAGGGTTTGTCGGAGTTAAAGGATTCGATCACCCAATCGCGGTAGCGCCAGGCATTTACATAGGCGAGATTCTCGTCCATGCCATTGCTGTCGGCATAGCGGGCCACGTCGAGCCAGCGCCGGCCCCACTTTTCACCATAGCCGGTCGAGGCCAGTAAACGCTCCACCAGCTTTTCGTAGGCATCGGGAGAGTTGTCTTTCAGAAATGTCTCAGTCTCTTCCGGTGTCGGGGGCAGCCCGGTGAGGTCGAACGTGACCCGGCGAATGAGCGTGCGTTTGTCAGCGGGCTGCGCCAACGACAGATGGTTGGCCTGCAGCTTCGCCAGCAAAAATCGATCGATATCGTTACGAATCCGAATCTTGGGATCTGAAATCGTTGGCACAGCCGGACGCTTCACCGGCTGAAAAGCCCAGAAGTTGCGCTCTTCCTGGGTGAAGTTGCGCGGGGTGGCTTTAGGGGTATTTGGGACCGTTGCTACCGATTGCGGCCAGGGGGCACCGGCTTTGACCCAGTCCGTCATTGCCGCAATCTCCGACGCCGGGAGTTTGCTTTTCGGCGGCATCTTCACTTCGCCGTCATGGGCCAGGGTATGCAACAGCAGGCTTTCGCCCGGCTTGCTGAGATTGACCGCCGGGCCGCTCGCCACCGGTTAGAAGCGCCGGGCGGGAATCGAGACGCAAGCCGCTTTTCTGTTTCTCAGGCCCATGACAGGAGATGCACTTCTCGATCAGCAAGGGGCGGCCGTTTTTCTCGAAGTGGTCGATGGCCGGTTGTCCGGCCGCGACGGAGGATCCCACGAGCAGACCAAGAACCGTCATCGCGGTTCGAGCGTCAACTCGATTCCAATAACTCATGCCAGGATCTCCTTCAACAAATAACGAGCAATCGCGAAGGGAATAACACAAAAGTTGTCCAGGTAGGCTTGCGGTGTTCAAGTACGAACAGGAGAGATTCGGGGAGGGAAGTTGATTATAGTCTCCATCTCCGCCGATCGCCAAGGCAAATTCGATTACTTTTTGTCGATGGCCACCAGTTCCTTGGCACTCCGATGATAAAGGATGCCCTGAGCGTAGGATGGGCCGCTCAAACTCCAGGTGTCTCCTATTGGGCCGAGGTCGTTGACGGCCAGAAGTGCTTTCTCATCCAAAACTGACGCTGTAGTGTCGATGACATAGGTGATGCCGAGCATGGTGCTGATGTAGAGCTTATCTCCCAGCACAACCGGCGTGGGGAAGAACGCGTTGACTTGCCAGCCGTCCGTTCGCGAACGATCTTCATCCGCAATCTCCCGGCCCTGATTGTCCACCGTGCGGGTCTTGAGCGAAGTTCCGTAAATGAGTCGATCGGCTTGACCCTGCTTTCGTTCAACACCAACGGGAAGTTGCAGGTATTCGACTTTGCCCGTCTCAGCATGGACTCGTCCCAGACTGTGGGCTGGGCCGCTATGACCTTTGGGAGCGTGCCCATTGCGGCGGTTGTTGGTTGTGCAGACAAACCAATGCCAACCATTGGCAACGGCATTCGTGTGCCATTGCGGTAAAACGTGAAGAACTTCTCCCTGTTTTAGCGGAAACACCTTGTCCGGTACGTCGCGAAGACTTACGTTCTTGCGAAAGTCAAATGCCTTCTTATCGGCGTTCCATTGCCGGGCATCGACCGATTTCACGAGCGATTGCTCGCGTACCAGTTTGCCGGTTGCGGCATCGAGTACAATGTGGCTTTCTTCGGGTGCATTGCGAAACCAGTAGACGTACTTTTTGTCCCATACACAGGTGTAGAGCGCCATCCAGGTCGTCCCGTCCAGCGGAGCGTTTGCAGTTGCTTCCGGAGCAAACCGCCAAATCGTTTGCCCTTCCTCCCCCTTGACCAAGCTGGTCATGCTCAGTCCGATCGGCGTTTCGGGAACCCCGTGAGGCCCGCCCCGACCGTGAACGATGGCGGGACGGCCATCGGGCAGATGACCGAATACCGGGGTGCAGTAAAACGTGCATGGATCTTTGGCGATCCAGCGCAGCTTGCCGGTGAAGCGGTCGATCGCATGCAGATAGTTCCAGTCATCGCGTTTGGCATCGTAGCCCGGCTTATCCTTGCCGATCGGCTCTACGGTGATGATGACATCCCGATAAAGGATCGGCTCGCACTGGCGATTGAAGGGATACTTGTCGGGTTGCGTGCGAAAGCTGCGTCGCCAAACTTCTTTGCCCTGATGACTCCAACAGCCCATCTCACCGGAGGCGTTGAAGAACCACACGTACTGTTGATCGCAAATGGGAGTCCATGACGTCGAATCGCTGAAGGCGTAGAGTTGCGGGCTGGGCCGTCCGCCCGCGAGCGTCACCGACCACAACATCTTGCCGGTGGCACGGTCGAAGGCATGTCCGACGACGGTATTGCTTTGCCGTTTCGCTTTTTGATCCTGCTCGGGAAAGGTGCTGAGAAAGAGCTTGTCTGCCGAGATCGCGATACCGCCCTGGCCGGCGTTCGGCAATTTCGTGCGCCAGCGAATATGCTCGCCACGAGCCACACTCCATTGCATTGGGGCATCGGCGGCGGCGAGGTGCCAGGTTCCTTCCGGCCCAGCGGCCTGTGGCCAATCCAGCGCGGGCTGGGAGTGCAATTTCACGAAGTCCTTCTTGGGAACCGGCTCCGCAGCAGTCATGCGCCGGCACGCGAATAAGCATCAATAGGCAGAAAGAAACCGTCAACTTCATTGCAAGTTCTCCACGTCGTTTTGTAGTCTACTGCCAATGATAGTCAGAATTTGCCTCACGGAGCAAAACATTGACCCTCCGGAAATTGCATTGCCTTTCGTCGATCGGTGCAGTCTAATGAATATCACTCTCCTTCTCCTGCCGAATCGACTTCCCTAAGAGTTCGACACTCCCATACCTGCCTGGAAGCCCTACTTTACCGATCAAGCGTAATCGAGATCTCTTACCATGCTCGCAAATTGCCGAACCAAGACGGAATGGATTTTCGCGTTCGTCCTCATGCTTTCGGGAGTTGCGCCCGCAACGCTGAGAGCGGATGAGGCTGTGCCTTTGCGCGCGTGGCCCCGCTCTTTCAGAAGCACTGTTACGGTTGTCACGGTCGCGGCCAAGCCAAAAGGGGGATTGCGGATCGACAAGCTCAATCCCGATTTCGTCAAGGGCAACGATGGCGACCACTGGCGCGACGTGCTCGATCGGCTCAATTTCGGCGACATGCCTCCCGCGAAGGAACCGGCCCTCAAGAAGGAAGACCGCGAGTTGATGACGGCCTGGCTCGCGCAAGAGCGCCGTCGAGCCGCCCTGGCGAAAAACCAGGCCACGCACTTCCGCCGCTTGACCCGCCGCGAGTACGAGCGAACGATGCAGGACCTGCTCGGCCTGCCGATCGAATTCGGGGCCAGGCTTCCGGAAGACGGCCGGTCGAAGGACGGCTTCCGCAACGACGGCGACGCGCTGCGGATGTCGCCGCTGCAATATGAGACCTATCTCCAGATCGCCGATGAAGCGCTTGCCGAGGCGATCGTGACGGGGCCGCCGCCGGTGGTCCATCGCTATCGGCTTTCCGTCGGCGAGAAGTTCGACAAATTCGAGGTGACGCCGCTGCCCAAGCCGGCGGACCGGCCGGGCGAATCGTTCGAATACGACACCAAGAAGGGCAAGGCGTTCCGCATCTGGAACATGTCGGCGCCGACCAAGGACAAAGCAAGGTATGGGATCCGGCTGCTGGCGCCGTCGGCGATTCGGCGTTTCGGCGAGGCGGCCGTGCAGCTGCCCGGAACGCTGTTCTCGCCTTCGGATTTCATCAGGCGTTCCGCAAGGGCGAGACGCGGATCAAGGTCCGCGCCGCGCGCGTCGAGCCGGCCGAAGGGGCCGACGCCTCCCGCTTGCCCGTCTTGACGGTCGCCATGGGTTCGACGAACTTTCACGGCGTCGAGCTGAAAATCGTCGGCGAGCCGATCGTCATCGATCACACCGATTTCCGCACCTACGAGTTTCGGGTTCGGATGGAGAACGTCTCGGTCCCGAATACGGGGCCGCTGAACGACAGGAACTCGGCCATGGTGGCCGCGTGGAACTCGGCCAAGGCGATCAAGGACGAGACGCAGCCGCCGCGGCTGAAGATCGAGTGGATCGAGTTCGAGAGTCCGTACTTCGAAACCTGGCCGCCGGCGACGCACACCAACATCCTGTTCGCCAACGACGGGCTTGCCGAGGCGGCGTATGCCCGCGAAGTCGTGCGCCGATTCGCCACGCGCGCCTATCGCGGCCCGATCGCCCCGGCCGAACTCGATCGGCTCATGAATTACTGGACGAAGGCGCGGGCGAGCACCGATACGCTGGAAGACAGCCTGCGAGAAACGCTCGGCGTCGTCTTGAGTTCGCCGCGATTTCTCGGTCTGCCCGCGAGCCGCACGGGCGGCGCGAAGGAACGGCTGACCGATCATGAACTGGCGTCGCGGCTTTCGTACTTCCTCTGGAGCACCATGCCCGACGAGACGCTCTTTCGTCTGGCCGACCAGGCGAAGCTGCGCGACCCCGCCGTGCTGTCCGCGCAGATTCGCCGCATGATTCAAGACCCCAGGGCCTGGTCGTTCATCGAGCAGTTCGCCGAGCAATGGCTGGAACTCGATCGCCTGCAACGCGTGACCGTCAGCAAGAGCAGCTATCCCGGCTTCGACGATCAGCTCGCCGCGGCGATGCGGCTGGAGACGATCCACTTTTTCGGCGAGGTGCTGCGCGGCGACATGAGCATCTTCCAGTTCCTCGCCTCCGACTTCACCTGCGTCAACGAAACGCTGGCGGCGCATTACGGCATCGCGGGCGTCACGGGCCCCAAGTTCCGCAAGGTGAAGCTCGACGAAGCGCACCACCGCGGCGGCGTCTTGACTCACGCCAGCATCCTGACCGGCCTCTCCGACGGCAAGGACGGCCATCCGATCAAGCGCGGCATGTGGCTGCTCAAGAATCTGTTCGACGAGACGCCCCCGCCGCCGCCGCCGAATGTTCCGGAGCTGAACCGCGAGAATCCGAAGGTGAAGAACCTGACGATTCCCCAGGCGCTCGCCGTCCATCGCAACAACGCCTCCTGCATGGGCTGCCATCGCAAGATCGATCCCTGGGGCATCGCCTTCGAGGAATACGACGCCGTCGGCAACTGGCAGCGCGACGGCGACGGCGCGACCCTGCGCAAGAGGCGGACCCAGCAGCCGATCGAGTCCAAGGCCGAATTGCCCAGTGGCGTCAAGGTCGACGGCATGCAGGAATTGCGGGAGGAACTGCTCCGCTCGAAGTCCGACGATTTTCGCCGGGCGATGCTGCGCAAGGTGATGGCCTATGCCCTGGGCCGGTCGCTCACGCTCGGCGACGTCGAGGCGGCCGACGCTCTCGTCCCGGCCCTCCGCGATCGCGGCGACCGCCTGCCGGCCCTGATCGAGTTGATCGTCGCGAGTGAACCGTTTCAATCGAAGTAGCGACGACGAATCGTTATTTCCAGGATCAACCAAGAGGGTAGGCAACCGAAGCCCGGAGCATTCGACGATATCCTCAAGTATCTCAATCGTTCTCAAGAAATGGAATATGACGTTCATTCTGTCTCGTGCTCCAGTTCTCCAAACTTCCGCGCTCATCGAACTTGTTTGCATTCTCGCAACCCCGTATAATCACTACCACAATGTCGCCTGGCACGAACCGAAGGTGGGAGGCTTGTGGCAACTACTTCAACAGATTCAGCCACTTCCGGCGAAGACTCGGCAGATCTTCGCATCCTGCGCGAAGCTTGCCGCCGGGCCGACAACATCATTGCAGCGCTCGAGCGCGGCATCGCCGTTCTGAACGCCGATTTTCGCATTCTGTGGGCGAATACCCCTTTCCGCAAATGGTGTCCGGACGATCCGATTGGTCAAACTTTTCCCTCGGCGATCGGCCCCTTCACCCTTCTTTGGCCCGATACTTTCCCGAGTGCTTTGGCTTTGTCCGGACAAACCGTTTCGGTTCACCTCCTCCATAGCAATTCCCGCCACCTCGATTTGAATATCACGCCCATCCGAGACAACGATGCGATTCATGAACTGGTGGTCGTATGCACCGACATTACCGCATCGGTGATTCGCCAGCAGAAACTCGATGCACTCCATCGCGCCGGACAGGAACTGGCAGCACTCGACACCGAACTGCTCAGCGAGATGAGCGTCTGCAACCGGGCCGAGCTGCTCAAGCTCAATCTGCAGCGGCACATTCACGATCTGTTGCAATACAACGTCATCGAGATTCGCTTACTCAATCCGCGGAACAGGAAGTTGGAGCCGTTGCTGGAAGAGGGGATGACGCCCGATGCCGCTGCGCGCGATCTCTACGCCTTCCCGACGGGCAACGGCGTGACCGGCCTGGTCGGTGCAACCGGCCGAAGTTACGTTTGTGCGGATACGACCAAAGATCCGCACTATATCGAAGGTTCCGAGGGTGCGAAATCTTCGATGACGATACCGCTGAACTTTCAGGACGAGGTGATTGGCACCTTCAATGTCGAAAGCCCGCGCCTCAACGCATTCGGCCCGGAAGAACTCCAGTTCGCCGAGCTCTTTAGCCGGGAAATCGCCAATGCCCTGCACACGCTGAACCTGCTCAGCATCAACAAAGCTGCACCGCCAGCCAGGCGATCGAGGCCGTCAATCGTGAGATTGCTCTTCCCGCCGATGAGTTGTTGACGCTCGCCAGCCAGTTGAAGGAGCAATTCGGCGATCAGTCCCACGTCGTCGACGCTCTCAATCGCATTCTTGTCGACGCCCGCGTTATCAAGCGGAGCATCCAGGAAGTCGGCGAGGGGCTTGCTTTGCCGGACGCTCATGGCCCGCCGACCAAGAAACTCAGGGGGATGCGAATCCTCGTGATCGACTGCGACGAACGCATTCGACGGTCCGCCCATAGTTTGCTGGAAAAGCAGGGTTGTCAGGTCGAGACTGCGGCAACGGCAAAAGAGGGGTTGGCGCTGGCTGCATCGGGAAATTACGATGGCGTCCTGGTGGCAGTCCGGCATCCGGACCTGGGCGGCACCGCGGTTTATCGGCAGTTGCAATGTCTTCAGCCGGCCGGCCGAATTATTCTGACACAAGGATTCGAGTACGACGGTGGTCATACGATCGTCAACGCCCGGCAAGAGGGCTACTGGTTGCCCGTTCTGTTCAAGCAGCCTTTCCAGGAAGCGCAAATGATCTCGGCACTGACGTGTCTACCGCCGACAGAAGTACGCTCCTCGACAGTGGTTCAAGCATCGTGACAGGCATAAAATCCAAATCACAAAATCCAAATCACAAACAAATTCCAAACTTCAATTTGAAATGACCAAATGGTAGTGTCCAATTCTGATATTTGGGTTTTGGGATTTGTTTGGAGTTTGAAATTTGCTATTTGGAAGTTGTTTGTGATTTGGGTTTTGTGATTTGGAGTTTTCCCAGAGGGATCTGTGATTTTCAGCCTACTGTTGTTTGGACTAGCCTGGCTCGGTCACGCCTGTTTGCTGATGGTGATCGTGAACTTCGTGTATGGTCATCCCTGGCATCGTCATTTCTTGAAAGCCTTCCGATTCGGCATGGGGATCTTGATCTTCCTGACTCCACCGCTCTTCGCGTGGTTCGTCGATTATGATGTGCTGCGCACGATCGATTCCGCAACGGAATCGTGGGGAATGTTTTTGGCGGCTTCCTACTTTGTCCTTGCACTCGGAGTCGCCTGTATCGGCTTGCCGTATGTCACACTTCGTCGGCAATTTCGGCCGCGCCCGGCCCCGGTAATCGGCGAATCGACGCAGACCTTCGATGTGGCGAAGGAACTGGGTCAGCCGCCCTACGGCGACGGCAAATATGAGTGGATGGCCAGGCTGCCCTTGAACCACTTGTTCCACGTTGACTTCACGACCCTGACCTTGCAATTTCCCAACGTCCCCGCTTGCTGGGACGGCTTGACGCTTTTGCAACTGAGCGATCTGCATTTCATCGGCACCCCGTCACGGGCATACTACGATTGGGTCATTCGACATGTAATGCAGGAAGGGGTTCCCGACCTGTTATTGCTCACTGGCGACTACATCGATACCGAGAAGCACTACGAATGGCTTGAGTCGATCCTCGGTCAACTGCGCTGGAATTTGGGGGCGTTCGCGGTCCTGGGAAACCACGACTGGTGGCACGATTTCGACCTGATCCTGCGCCCGGCTCCAATCGCTGGGAATGCACGTCGTCAGCAATCGCTGGGAAACGGTGCAAGTGCGCGGCGAACCGTTGACGGTGATCGGACATGAGGGGCCTTGGTTTCGACCAGCACCCGATTTGAGCGCTTGTCCTGGTGAAGGGTTTCGGTTGTTGTTGAGCCACTGTCCGGACAATATTCGCTGGGCACAGCGAAACAACGTGACGCTGATGCTGTCCGGCCACAATCACGGCGGGCAGGTTCGGCTGCCGCTCTTTGGCTCGATCTTCGTTCCCAGCACCTATTCGCGGCGTTACGATGCAGGAACCTACGATGAATCGCCGACGTTGTTGCACGTGAATCGCGGCTTGTCGGGGAAGGAGCCGTTGCGGTTTCGCTGCAATCCACAGGTGACAAAGATTGTGTTACGCCGGGGATGATGCAGATTTTAGCGTAGTGCGAGCAACGAATTGAGCAGTATAATATCGCAATGGAATCAAGATCAAAGTTTTAGGAGAAGGTCATGGTCAAGGTGCTTGCCGATGCGAAACTTTCGCAGAAACTGCGCGAGACGAAAGAAAGAGTTCAAATAATTGACGAAACGGGAGGCACGCTGGGCTTCTTCGATCCCACGCCGATTGCGCCCCCTGGAGTTGCCGCTGCAAGATCGCCATGCACCAGGGAAGAACTTGAAGAACTTCGCAAAGAAAAAGGAGGGCGATCGCTCGCTGAAATCCTCCGCGATTTGGAGAAACGCGGATGATTTTCACCGTTGTCTGGATACCGAAGGCCGAGCAGGACTGCGTACCGTGATGACCAATAGACCAGGCACCATAGCGACAATCGACGTGAACGTGCCGGGGGTAACGACTGTCACCAAGATAAAATTCAATCCTTGATGGAGTTTACAAATCGAATGGTGCAAAGGGGACTGAGGGAGCTTGCGATGGATAAGCACGAGTTGGATATTTCGGCTCTGTTCAAGAGTGAAGAGCTTGCAACGCATATCGTGGATTCGCTGGTAGACCATGGCATTATTGGCAAGGATCATTTCCAGGAAGCGGTGGCTTCTGTCAAGTGGGAACTTGATGCACAACATGGAATTGGTCGGATAATTTTGAATGCCGAAGCGGACGCTACCGGCGATTAGTTTCATCGTTTGCCGCTCCGCAGCGAACGTCGTTGTCTTGCCGCTCCGCGGCTTAGACTTTCCTCGGTCGGTGGCTGATTGCGATCAAGAAAAGCGCTCTCGTGGGTGGTAGCGCAACGCCGCGGAGCGGCAAGAGAAGACGTTCGCCGCGGAGCGGCAAACGATGGTGGTCGTACTCGTTGCGAATTGTGTCATTTCGGGCTGTTCGCACTATATAATTCCCCAATCAAATGAGAACTGCGGGATCGCAATTTTAGGAGAAGGCCATGATCAAGGTGCTTGCCGATGCCCAACTTTCGCAGAAGCTGCGCGAGACAAAAGAAACATTCCAGATCGTTGACGAAACGGGTGGCACGCTCGGCTTCTTCGATCCCATGCCGATTGCTGCACCTGGGGTTGCTGCCGCTCGGTCCCCCAACAGTATCGAGCGCCTCAAGGAATTGTGCAAACAAACTGGAGGCCGTCCGCTTGCTGAAATCCTCGGCGATTTGGAGAAGGCAGATGAATTTCACGTTTGTCTGGCTGCTGACGGCCGAAAGGCGACTTGATTTCGTCGTTATCGTCCTATTCCACCTTCATCATCCACAAATCGAACTTCCCTTTTCGCTCTGCAACCCACACAGTGTGCTTGCCGTCCGGATGCCAGGTTGCGTAATCGTCCTTCTCTTCATTCGTCGTGAGCCGTTTCAAATCGCTGCCATCAATAGCGCATCGATAGATCTCGTAATTGCCGGCGCGATTGGAAGTGAATGCCAGATGCTTGCCGTCCGGCGACCAGCAGGGCCGGGCTTCCAACCCCGGACTCTTGAGCACTCGCTTTACTTCATTGCCGTCGGCGTTCATCACGTACAAATCGTAATCTCCATCCCGGCTGGAACAAAACGCGATCTTCTTGCAATCGGGTGAATACGACGGCCAGTGGTTCATGCCTCCCTTGGTCAGCGTCTTTTGATCTTTCCCTTCCCTGTCTACCGAAACAATGTCGGTTCCGGTCGCGGTGGGAATACCGAAGGCAACCCGGCCCCCATCCGGTGCAAACGCCGGTCTTCGTAAGGAAGCAAAGCCGCCACCCGGATCGAAACTCGATTCCTTGTTCTGTTTGCCATCCCGAATGACGAGCCTGAGATTCAAATTCCCCCGGCTCTGGATGAAAGCGTATTGACTCTCGTCGCGCGCGAAGGCGGCCTCGAATTCGGACGTGGTCGCAGTGGGGTGAAGCCTGGCAATCGAAAGGTCCGACAGTTTCAGTTTCATGAGAGAAAACTGCGTCGGCGTTTCCTGAAGCGTGAAGACGATCGCTTCGCCTTTATCTACGAAAACCGGATCGGTCTTGATTCGCCCGTCGGTGGTCAATCGTTTCGGCTCGCCGGCGTGGGTTGTAAATGTGGCAAAGCAACCCAGGATTGCAAGCACCCAATTAGAACAACTCATGAATCACCCTCGCTTCGCTCAGCACGCGCATCTCCGCTCTGGCCTGCGCATCAATTCCCAGTGTCTCGCATAGGGTCGCACCCACCATTGCCGGTGTAATCGGCTCCGTGATCGGGTCGCTTGCGGTCTTGTCGCTTTCGCCGATGACCCGGCCTGGTTTCACTCCCGCACCAGCCCACATCGAGAAATAACATTGCGGCCAGTGATCCCTGCTGGCTTGACCGTTGATCCTCGGCGTTCGCCCGAACTCACCCATTGCCACGACCAGCGTCGAATCCAGCAAACCGCGCTCTTTGAGATCATCGAGTAATGCGGAATAAACGCGATCGAATATCGGGCCATGACGGTCCATCAACAAATCGAAATTGTAGATATGCGTATCCCAGCCAAAGTCGCAGTTGGGCGTCATCGCCTCAACGTATTGCGACCAGTTGACCTGGACATAAGGAACCTTGGCCTCGACCAGTCGGCGGGCCAGCAAGCAACTTTGACCGAAGGAAGTTTGCCCATAAGACTGCCGGGTTGCCTCTTTTTCGCGCGACAAGTCGAGCGCCTGTCGAGCTTCGGGAGTTGTCAACAAAGCATAAGCACGCCTTTGCGAAGTATCCCACTTGCTGAAATCGGGCGTATCGATCTTTCGCTGCACGCCATCGAGTTCGGCCAGCAGTTGACGACGGTCATCCAGGTGGTTCAAAGTCAAACCATCGAGCAGCTTGAGCGCTGGGATATCGGTTTCGCCCTTATCGGAGCAAGCAACCATGAAAGGGTCGTGAGTCCGACCCCAGTTGCCGCCGCCGTAGCCTTTCATCAGACCGACGACATCGCGCGGCGAGCCTCGCCCCAGCGAGATAAATGAGGGCAAGTCCCTGCTGCCAATATGTCGAGACACAATGGAACCGAAGTTCGGCTGCAAACCGTCCCCGCTCTGTGCCGCGCCGGTCAACCCGATCGTACCGGCCTTGAGGTGATCGCCATCGAAAGTCTTGTGGGAACGGATCAAGGCAAACTGATCGGAGCGAGCTGCGATTTTGGGAAAAAGCTCGGTGAATCGGACCCCTGGAGTCCTGGTCGGAATGGTGGTGAACGGGCCGCGAAATTCCGCAGGCGCGTTGGGCTTGGGGTCGAAGGTATCGAGATGGCTGGGCGCACCCCAGAGCCAAAGGACGATGACTGATTTGGCCTTCCGTCGATCCTCCGCACCGACAACCGGCTTGCCGCTGGGCAACAGGGCAAAGGGCGCTGCCAGCGAAGCGGTGAGGAAAGAACGCCGAGAAACTCCACCGCAAAGGCGGGGACGGAAACTGCCGATATCAAGCATGGGACGTCACTTTCGGTGGGAGACTGCTGGTTGGAAAATCCATGGAGAGTAGGGCGGTTTGCTGCAAGGGTTCGGGAACCGACGCACGACAACTAAATCCTCCATCGCTCCACACCTGAACATCGTGGACTTCTTGCGACATTCCATCCAATGACCGAAGAGACAATCCAAGCGCGGCAACGGCTGCTTCGTATTGTGGGAGAACGCTCAACGCTTGTGCATTTGCCGCTTGCTCGAATCCAAGAAAGATCGATTCAACTTCGGCAAAGGCGACATTCTTTTGGAATTGGCCCAAAAGTAAATCTTCCTGGATTTCTTCTACAGTCACTATGCCGAGGCTTCGATTGGTGGTATCGACGAGGCACAATCGTTGTCCAATTTCAAAGGTCATGACTAACACCCCGTGGTCGCGTGAAATACTTGAGCCAAGATAGTCAAATTAGCATCTGAAAATCCCGCGACTCCGTCTTTGTGGATCAATCGCGCATGATTCGGGAATCGATCCGTTGGATCGAGCATCACATCAAAACCGGCAGCACGAATTGCATCTACCGTTGTTGACGCCACAGTCGAAGCATGAATCTTCCATTTTTGTGAGCGAGGGTATGCTGCTCTCATTTGGTTTGCGGCGTCGCCAGGAGTTCCGCCCAGCAATACTGAAATTCCAGCCGGATTGAGAGCAATGTCGAATACCGAGAGTCGAAGATTATCAATACCCGCACCGCCCACGCGATGGACTATTGTATCTAACGAGAGAGAAGGCGATCCAGCGGAAGACATAGTCCTCAATCATTCTCAAGGTTCAGTTGTTTTCATGCCAAAGCGGCGCACGGACGAGCAATCGCCCGCGAAGGTCGGGCAGGTCTCCTTGCTGACCACCAATCTGCTTCCGTACTTCAACCGCACGTTCTTCTCGGGTGGCCAGATACTGATCGACATCCTCTTGATGGCGGAGGTAATATGCAATCACGCCATAAGCATCAGGGAGTGTCACAGTCGGGTATCGTTGAATGATGGCCTCTGGGGTTGCTCCGTCTTGGAAGGCACGGATTACCAATTCCAAGAGGACACGGGACTCACCGATGCGGAGACGCCAGACGAATCATTGCGCAGAGGCGGAGCCTCAGTTTGGATAGTTATGCTCATTGGGCAACCTTTCTCAACTCGACAACCGTTTTCATCGAATTCAGCGGCTAAATGACAGCCCACATTGTGGTAATTAGCCAGTGCTGGAACCATCCGACGAATGCCAGCCAGGGCACAAACGCCGCCATCTTTGTCCATGAAACCTGAGCGCCCCTCAGCTTGGCTACGATTGCCGACACCGCCCCGATCGCCGGAAGTACAAAGCTGAAGAACACCCATTGGCTTGTGTCTGGAATGCCGGTGATCCCGGAAGTACAACGTAACAGGATCAAGCTGCCAATCGGGTAGAGGACGGCAACGGCGAGTAAAACGGTGTTCGCGCGTGAAATCTGAGTGCCCTCAGATTCTAGGGTCGAACTCACGGTTGGATTATTCATCGCTACATAATTTCTCAACAGCAAATGATTCAAAGCTTTGTCTGCGGGTTTGGTCAAGACTGATCGCGGTTAGCGGAATGGTTCCCAGATGGCGTGCCTTCTCCAACCGGTACCAGTAATCCGGATTCGCTCTTATTTCTTCTTCGGAAAAGAATGGAAGAATATACAGGTCGTAGCATTCAGAATAATCGTCTTTCTCTTCCTTGAAGAAACTGCGCATGAAGTACCAGCGTCCTCGCAAAGTAAATCGAATCTGCCTGGGGACGTCGTAGAATTCACCATACTTGAATGGTATCTTCGCTGGCACCTCGATACCTCTTTTCGCTTTCAATGCCCGATAGTTGGCTTCAGCTTCGAATCGCCTTCCGGGGAGTTGGTACTGGTCGGCTCTACTAAAAAGCCCGCCTTGGTCTGCGCGGAGTCGGGGACTTCCGCCCGGTCAAGGACAATGCTGCCATCGCGCAATCCGTCGATCAATTCACGAAGCACGGACTCAAAACTACGCCGAGGAGTTAGCGCCGGAAACCAACGGAAGAGATTCATCGGATTTTCCTCTTTACAAAGAGTTCTTCAAACGCAGCCGTCAATATTGTTGCTGCCTGGTCTGCCGTCTCGAGCCTGTTGAGGGAAATCTCCAACAACCGTATAGCAATGTTATCTTCCCGCAGTGTTCTTGCAGCAGAGAGCGATGGGAAGAACAGGCTGCTGGCAATTAATCCCGCGACTGCACCAACATCGTTTCCGGCCACTGCACCCCAGATCAGTGAAAACAAGCCGGCGACAACAAACACCACGGCGAAGCCATAACAGAGCAACTCAGGAATTCGATTATCTCGAATCGCCTGGTCAATCACCAGTTTGGGCGTTCTGGGCTCAGCCACGCGATTCTCTCCACCTTTTGCTCGTGGACCATTTCCTCCAATTATTGTAACACTTCACGGTCGCTTTTGAATTGAAAATATTGCTTCTACTCGCCGACTCGCAGCAACCGCAATTCGCCCGATGGCAACTCCAAAACCGCAACCGTGTACTCATCGGCCCGATGGAGCGCGCCGGGGTTGATCCTCCGCACGGAGCCGATGACCGTATCCTCAGCAATATGCGAGTGACCCGACAACAGATAGTCGGGCTGCTCGGCCAGCACACGTCGAAGATCGATGGTCATGTGTCCGTGAACCACGCCGATCCGCTTGCCTGCCAACTCGATCACACCACCCCAGCCGAGACATTCCGCTCCGAACTGCTCCGCAGCATATCGAAGCGACGGCACCACATCGGAGTCGTGGTTGCCGAAGACAAACCAGCATGGCAGGACGGCACAAGCTTCAACGATCGGCGGGCTGGACAAGTCTCCGCAATGCACAAGCGCCTCTGCTCCGGCCTCACGTAGCAACTGAATGGCTCGCTGCGTTCGAGTCACTTCGTCGTGCGTGTCCGAAAGGATGCCCAAACGCATGACCACTCCGAGCGGCTCATTTCAATGAGAATTGGTCACTTCTTGCCGAAGCCAGTCTCAAACTTCTCCAGTTCCAACTCCACCGTCCACGCCATCTTGCTGTCCTCGATCGACTGTTTCACCAGTCCAACCTTGGCGCATACCAACTGCTGAACTTTACCTTGTTCTTGTCTTCTCCCCCTTCCGCTCGAATGAGCCACGCCGCGTATTTTCCTGCCGGAACGGTCACGACTTCGGTGTCGACTTCATATTTGATCGCTCCCGTCTTCCCGCCGATCTTGTAGGTTCCCTTCCAGCTATCCCCTTTTTTCAGCGGCAACTTGCAGAAGTTCAGCGGTGGTTCGAGGTCAAAGCCGTCATCGCGGTAACGAAACAAACCATCACTTCGCAGTGCAACATGCTCCGCAGAAAATCCTTCCCCCTTGCCCCGTACTTCCAGCCGGGTGCAGAGCACGTTGCCGACTTTTTCGTTCCGCACGGCCATGACGACGAACTTATCCTTGCCGTTCACCCGATAGGTCCAGCGATTGCCAACCTTCAACGGCATAATCTCATCCGAGCTTGCAGGCTCCTCAGCCGGCGTCGCGGCCAGGCAAATGAGAACAACGGGAAGCGCGAGCAATAGTGACCGCATGCATTACCCCCGGCGAGAACAACTCAAGGAGAAAACACTATGAAATATCCTACCGTGGAATTGCCCGTTGAAGAAGTGAAAATCCGGAGCATGGGGAGCGAAGGCGTCGGCGGGTTTTTCCTAATCCTGATCGTAATCATAATCATAATCCGATTAAGTTTACGATTAGGATAGCCGCTCTCTTAAGACGTGGGCCGTATAGCGGGGCCGCTTATAAGGTGGGTCATCGCGAGGGGCCGCTCATGACTGATCGATTTAACTGAAAACTGATGTGAATTATCCCTTGATAACCCCAATCGGTCTCATGCGGGCGACTTTCGCTGTGATGCCCGCCTCGTGCACGACCTCGACCACATCATCCACGTTCTTGTATGCTCTGGGCTGTTCTTCCGCGAGGCCCCGCCGGCTCTGGGCCATGGCGATCACACCGCGCGCTTCCAGTTCCTTCTCGATCTTTCGGCCCCCGGCATCCATAACTGCGGCCTTTCGGCTCATCGCTCGTCCTGCTCCATGACAGGAACTCCCGAAGGTTTTTTCCATGCTCCCCGGCAATCCGACCAGTACCCACGAAGCCCGGCCCATGTCGCCCGGAATGATGACAGGCTGCCCGATCGACCGGAAAGCCTCCGGCAATTCCGGATGACCGGCTGGGAAAGCGCGAGTTGCGCCTTTGCGGTGAACCCAGACTTTCTTTTTCACGCCGTCTACGGTGTGTTCTTCCAATTTGGCGATGTTATGGGCAACGTCGTAGAGAAGATTCATTTCCAGATCGCGCCAACTTCTCCCGAAGACGGTTTCAAAAACTTCACGAGTTTGTTGCATCAATAGTTGTCGATTACAGAATCCGAAGTTCGCGGCCGCGCGCATGGCAGCGAGATATTTTCGGCCCTCCGCGCTTTGGACGGGAGCACAGACCAGTTGTCGATCGGGCAGATCGATGCCGTATTTTGCCGGAATGTTTCGCAGCGCTACCAGTGCATCATCGCAGACCTGATAGCCCAGACCGCGTGAGCCTGAATGAATCATGATGCAAATCATGTCTTTTTCGAGACCGAACGCTGTGCCCACCGTTTCATCGAAAACGTGATCGACGACCTGGACTTCGAGGAAATGGTTCCCGGACCCGAGCGTGCCGCACTGTTCCGCCCCACGTGTGACGGCATGATCGCTGACTTCTTCGGGATCGGCATCTTCAATGCGCCCGTTGGCTTCCGTGTGGGCCAAATCCTGTGGTACGCCCAGCCCGCGTCCGACCACGAAACTCGATCCTTCCGCCATGAGCCGGCGAGTATCTTTCGGGTCAAATTTGTACTTTCCCGATCGACCGACACCGGCGGGAATGGTGTTGAAGAGTTCGCGGACCAGGGTCCGTATATGGGGCTTGATCTCGCGCACGGAGAGATTGGTGCGAATCAGACGAACACCGCAATTGATATCGTACCCAATACCTCCCGGACAAATCACGCCGCCTTCATCGGGATCGGTAGCGGCGACTCCGCCGATGCAAAAGCCATAGCCCCAGTGAATATCGGGCATCGCCAGGCTGGCCTTTTGAATACCGGGCAAAAATGCCACGTTGGCGACCTGTTCCGGAGCTTGATCTTTTTGAATTGCGGCAAGCAAGTTTTCATTGGCAAAAATCAGGCCATCCACCAACATTCCCGGTTTATAACTTTTCGGAATGCGGTAACAGCAAGAGTCCACCTTTTCCAACGGCCCGCGATAGGTATCTTTCGCCATGATGAATAGTTCCAAGTTCCGAGTTCCGAGTTCCAAGTTCCAAGTTGAGAACCGAATGAGGAGTTCCAAGTTCCAGCTTACAAGTTGAAAGCCAATGTCTGAAACTTGGAACCTGGAACTTGGAACTAAATATCCACGATCACTTCCGCGAACCAGCCGTCCGGAGTTGATTCGACCTTCAGCGCGTGGTAGGTGATCGCCTTCACCTCGTGGCCCAGTTGGTGCCGATCTCGATCGAGCGTTTCTCCCCAAACCGTTGCCGTCAAGCCGTTGTCACCGACCTGTACTTCGAATTTCGAGAACAGCCAGTGCTCCGCATCGAAGCGATACAGCAACTCGCGCAACCAGTCGAATAGCAGATATTCCCGATCGCTACCCGCGATCGTGACGGTTTGCATATTGCTCGGCGATACGGCATCGAGATTATCCACGATGATGCTAAACAGCGCCTGCCCGGCCTCGGCAAAGAGCGTGTTCAGGTCGGCAGCAACGATGCGCAAGCCAAGATCGGCGGTATGATCGAAAGTTTCAAACATACTTCCCATCTTACCGCATGGTTGGCGCTGCTGGGAATAGGGAGGGGAAATTCCAAGAGGAGGTTCAGACAATCAGTTTTCAGTTTTCAGTTTTCAGATTGGAGTATCCACATGCCTGTTCAGTGACTCATCGAATTGAACTGAAAACTGAAAACTGAAAATTAACTTAGCAAATCACTTCTTGGGAGCGGCCGGGAGAGGAGCTTGATTCCTCGGCGGAACAGGAACCCCCGTTGCCTTCTCGATTTCTTCCTGGCTCCACTCTCGACGAGGGCGCATCAGCAATACTGTTGATGCCGCTTTTTGCATTTCCTCGACCATCTTCGGGATTTCCTGTTCCAGCCTGCGATCGATCACTTCCTTGGCCAGTGATGGTTTTTCCTTTTCGAAATCGATCCCCGTTGCCGGCGGGACATGCCCGATGCACTTGACGACGATCCAGCCGAGACCTTGTAGCTGCTGAAGGGCACTGACCTGTCCTACTTTCAGATCGAATGCGATCTTCTCCATCCTGTCGTCTTTGACGACCGAGAAATGAGCGATCGGTTCGATCTCACCGGCGTGCGCTGCCAGGACGGTATCTCTCTGCTTGGTGGCAACCTCGTCGAATTCCTTGTCGCCCTTGATGAGCTGGCCGTAAACGCGCAGTGCCTCTCGGTGAACCCTCGTTGCTTCCTCCTGGGCCGCTTTCGGGTCTTTGAGAGCGTAGTTCACGGGCCAGATAATGATCTTGCAGCGAACCTTTTTGCCATAGCGATTTTCGTAGATTTGATGAAGCTCTTCCTGGGTCACTTGAATACGATCGCGACAGAGCTTGGCCAGCATCAGACGGGGACGGATGACGTCGAGCCGCCATTCGTTAAGCGTTTTTCCATAGCGCTGTTTCAGGATGGTTTTGATGAAATCCGCCTTGCCGATGCCGACGCGCTTACAATCCTCCTCGATCTGGGCGTCTACTTCCTGCCAGGTGACCTCGACACCTCGTTTGGCACAGTTCATCTCGATGATCCGGCGATTGACGAAGGTTTCCACCTGGTCCGGACCAAAAAGACTGATAAAGTACTCGCCAAATTCTTCCCGAGTAATGGGGATGTTGACCCCGGCATCTTTGTCTCGGATGTAGGCTATGGCGCGCCTGGTATCGATCGCCGGCTGCGTTGCGGATGCGGTGTTGTTCATCGGCTGCACCTGCTGAGCGGCCAGAGGAACATCGGTTCGGGCATGTCCCCACCAGAATCCGATGCCCACCAGCGTGAATGCCCCCAAAGGATAAACCCAACTGCGGGCGAATGTTCGCAATATCGATCGCATGATGATCCCCTCCGATTCCACGACAGGAAAGAGTTCCCGATAAACGCAGGGGTATAGTGTTTTTTGAGTAAGAGAGCAAGTGGGAAATCACGGCGAGTTGCGTGGGGTGTAACCAGATTCTCTGGGGGTGATCAGGCGGCCAGTGCCCAATAGGGTTCCCATTGGGATGTATGCCGGACGCACACCAGACTGGCCATAGGTCGTACATTGCCTATATTCCATCCAGCGCCCCGACGCTTCAGACGCAGGCCCAGGGTCTTCGCCTCACCTTCGACTTGGCCGCTGCCAATCGCTTGACCCGCTTGCAATCGTTGGACGTAGTTCACACGGTTCATGTGTTTCGAGAAATAGCCGATCAGACGCTCCGTTGCTTTACGACGACGTTCGCGTTCCGATTCGTCGGCGACTCCAAGCAGTTCATTCACCCACTGACAGACGCCTGCCCAACCTTGACGAATCAACAAACCGCGGGCGTGCTTATACGCGTCTTTGGCTTCGCTGGTCTCTTCGCCGTAGACGCGTTTGGCGCACTTACTCAGGTGCTGACAGGCATGATAGAAGTCGAGCGTTTGCAGACACCCGGTGAGCGTTCGCTGCACCGCTTTCCAGATCCAACTGGCACCGTCCGCCAAGACGTGCACCGCCGCCCAGCACGTCACTCCCAGCCGACGTAAGCGTGGCCGCCAAGTCTTGCGAAACTCCTTGGCTGTGGCGATCATCGCAAACGCCAGTACCATGGTCGCTGCCGGCAAACGCTGCTTCTTCCAATGGTCCGGCGATGTCGGCTCGCCTGCTTCTCGCTTGGAAACCACCGCGATTTTCAAGTCTTTCCAGCCTTCTTCACGCGTGTTGACCTTGCCCGCGTCGGTCGTGAACTCGACTTCCCCCGCCGCTTTTTGGAAAACTTCTTCGCTGGTAGTGTCTTCGGCTTGAAACCAAGCCATGTCTTTAGCGTGGCCCTCCACCGCCTTCCGCACCGTCTCGGGGCAAAGGTCCACTCCCAACATCTCATGCATGTGCTCGCTGGCGGACGCGAACGACATGTCTGCCGCCAGACGGCAACAGTGCTTCCGCACGGTCTTGCTGTAGCGCCGTCCCTCCACGCCCAAGAGGGCATCGGCCGCATAGGATCCATCGCCGCCGCACATGCACTTCCAGTAACGGCGTTCGAAGACCACCTCTCCGACAGCGCTCATCAGTCGGCGTTCTTTGGGACCTCGGTTTTCTTTCTTGCGGCCGCACTCGCAGACACGGATCGGCGCCCCTTTTTTTCGGCGGTCTCGATTCTTCGAGCCACCGCATCGGAGAGCACATGGGCTTGAAATGTTCGCCCTTTCTCAACCACCGCATCTTCGCAGGCATCGAAAACCGTCCCATCGGGCGCAGTCAACGCAAGCTGCTCCATTTCCTCAACCAGCGCCAACGCTCGCCGGACAATACCTTCGTGCTTCGGGTCCACTTCAATCGTCACTCTGGTGCCCATATAACATCCTTGTTAAGGGGTGAGTAATTCAGTTACCCCTCACTTACCTAAATTCCCCGAACACCACCAGAGAAGTTGGCTACACCCGTTGCGTGGAGGGTGCAGCAACGATTCTTGGAGTCTCGCTTCGATGAACGTTGAGAGTGGGGTTGCTGGAAAAATGGGGGATTTGGTAGAACCTACATCAACTCACCCCCTTACTTGGGAAGGATCCCATGACCCCGACTACCTTCACGTTCACCGACCCGACCGAAATCTTGTTGATCGAACAAGCCCTTGGGTTCGTCCGCGAACTCAAGAAAACGTCCAATTCTTCCCCGGATGGCCAAGTGCTTCACAACGTCGAAAGTTTTTGTTTGAAGCAGGGTCGCGAATTTCTTCGCCAAGCCATGACGACCATCCTACAGTCTGAGGCCCCTGAGGTCGAAAAAAAGGGGTACCGGCGCGAGTTTGCTGCTGTGGATTCCGACGCGATAACAAAGGTCGCCACGATCAGCAAATCTTGACCGCACTGGGCCGAATCAAACTCTCTCGCCTTCATCTCGTTTGCATTCAATGTCGCGATTCCGTCCAACCGCTAGACGACCGAATCGGCTTGACCGATAGCCTCACCCGTGAAGCACGCCGATTACTCTGTTTGGCCGGAGCAAGCTGGTCGTTTGACACCGCCAGCGGCGTTTGCAGGAGTTCTGTGGAATCGAAGCCAGCCACGAATACATCCGCAAAGTCAGCGAGGCCGCAGGCCAGAAAATGACGCAATGGATGGAGCAATCCCCTGTCGCTACCGAAGACTTTCCGAAGGCTACTGGCGAAGTGGAATTTGAGACCGATGCTACCAAGGTCAATACTTTGGAAGGTTGGAAAGACATGAAAATCGCGATCTTTGCCAAGCGAGAACCTGGCGAACCGGTCGAGACGGCAAAATGGGACGACCGAAAACTTCCGGCACCGACCGCTTGGTTTGCTTTCAGTCGAATCGAAGAATCCACCAGCTTTGCGGCGAACTGGGGATCAACAGCCCAACGTTTGGGAATCGATCCGTTATCCGGAAAATTGACAATCCTCGGCGACGGTGCCGACTGGATTTGGAATCGAACGAGCGAACAGTTCCCCGGTTCGACAGGAGTACTCGATATCTACCACGCTTTGGAATACGTTTGCGACGGGGCGAAATTAATCTTCGGAGAAGGGACGCCACTCACCCAAGAGTATTCGGATCGAGGACGCGAATTGTTACTGTCCGATGGCTACGTCGGCATCACCCAATGGGTCGGTGAGATGTTGGGGGCCACACCGATGGGCGGTGACGGTGCCAGTTTGGGCGGGGTTCTCAATTACTTGGCAGGTCATAAAGAACGATTGAATTATGCGGTTCGTCTGTACCGAGGCCAATCGATCGGCAGCGGCATGGTGGAGGGAGCGGCTAAAAATATGATCGGACGTCGGCTCAAAGCCAACAATGCCGAATGGACCGTCGATAACGTGGGGAAGATGGCAGGATTGTGTAGTGGGATGTACAGCGGATGCTGGGATCGTTTCTGGGAACAGAACTGACCTGACCGTGAGGCAACTCCAAGAATCGTTGTTGCACCCTGCGTGGAAGCAAACCGCATTTACGTGGGATAGGCGTCTCGCGCGAGACGCCTATCCCACGTAAATGCGCTCGGGAACTACTTCTTTTGGGGGTAAAAGTCGGCGATTTGTACTTTCGGCAAGGATTGCAATGATGCCATGCCGGCCGGCGTCAGTTTTGACGGGTCGATTCTCAATTGCGACAAATTCACCAGCGTTCTCCACTCCTGTACAACCGCATCCGTGACGAGGGGGTATTCGATGGCGATCGATTCCAACTGAATCACGCGAGCCAGTTGCTTGAGTTCGTTTTCTGAAACATCGTTGGTCTGGATCGTAATCCGGCGGAGCGTGGGTATATTTTTCAAATTCGCCAGCGTTCCATCCTCGATTGGCGCACCGTAAAACGTGAGCTGCCGAAGCGCCGGCAACCCTGCCAATGTTTGAGAGGCTTCCCCGGTGAATGGAGATTTATAAAGCACTGCCCATTCGATCGGTTTGTTATTGTTTGCCTGCTCATCGGAGAACTGAAATCCCATCTTCCTGAGCTTGTCGCACGTCTGAGCCACATCGGCGGGCGCGGCGAATGGCGGCTTTTCCTGCTGTCCGTTACTTTCGGATGTGAGCGCTGGTGCCTGTCCTGATTTGAGGCTTGGGGACGATTTCTTGTTGCACGCCGCCAGCAGAAACATCGCTAATAAGCCAAGTGCTTTCATATTGGTCCTCCAACGGTCAAAGAATTTATCCCGCTCGCCTTGCGCCGCGACGCCCAACCAGTAGGCACATTGCACCGATAGCGACCGATCCGAGAATCCCGGCCTCAATACATAACTCGTGGAGCCTGTCGATCCCGACCAGGTAAAGCAAATCGACCCATAACGGCTTTCACCGCCAGTCCTGGCCCCATGTGAAACAATGTGAACGGCATCGGATTGGCTACTCGGTTACGGTCCCACGATCCCAAAGCGCTGGGCAAATGCCACCAGATCGTGAGGCCCGACATTCCCACCACACAATAAGATCACAATCTTTTCACCGGGTTTGAAGCTGCCTCGATGCCGTTGAGCGGCAACCAGACAACAAGCCGCTGCCGGCTCGACGAGATACTTGCAACGCTCCAGAATCTGAAACAGCGCCTTCACCGTCTCGCCGTCCTCGACGACGATCACATCCTCGACATATTCCTTGACCGAGCGATACGTGAAGTCCGAAACCTTTGGTGCCCCAAGCGTCCGTGCAATCGACGTGATCGCCGGCAACTCGACCGGATGGCCGGCAGCACTAGCCTTGGCCATCGCATCAGCTCCGTTCGTTTCAACGCCGATGATCCGGATGTTCGAGCGGATCGTTCGCATCACTTGTGCGATCCCCGCGATCAGTCCACCGCCGCCGATGCTGATGTAGACTCGATCCACATCGGGCAAATCCTCCAGAATCTCCAGGCCGATCGTGCCTTGGCCGGCCGCGATGAGCGGATCGTCGAAGGGGTGAACCATGACACGTCCCGCAGCGCGAAGTCGATCCGCTTCCGCAAAGGCAGCGGCGATATCGGGAACGAGAACAACTTCTGCTCCATAACCGCGCGTCGCTTCGACGTAGTTTCTCGGTGTCGAAGCGGGCATTACCAGCGTGGCCGAGATACCAAGCTCCCTGGCGGCATAGCCGACCCCCTGAGCATGATTGCCGCCGCTCACGGCGACAACACCCCGAGCGCGATCTTCAGCGCTCAGCGATAGCATCTTGTTGAAGGCTCCGCGCGGTTTGAAGGAGCCGGTCTTTTGCAGACATTCGAGTTTCAGATAGACCGAGACCCCGAGATTTTCGGTCAAGGTGCGCGATGACACCAATGGCGTCCGATGGACGTAGCCTCGCAAACGATTCTGAGCCTGGTAAATCATATCGGTCGTGAGCATTCAGAAGCCTCTCAATATCGATTTCCCAGTTCCAGTCGCAAGAAAATTATGCTATGGCTCGCCGGAGGCGAGCGTCGGGGCGTCAGCCCGACGTGGCTACCAGCGCCGGTGGTCTTGTTTTTTCCGTGATTCGAGCATGCGGACAGTGGACGGGCGCACCGGGGGTGGCAGCCACGTCGGGCTAACGCCCCGACGCTCGCCTACGGCGAGCATCATTAACGGGTTGGTTGGCCACTGTCCCTCCTTCGTATATCGATCCTATTTGTCGATGCTGCACTATGCCAATATAAACTCCTGCACGTTGTTCCCTCGGCGAGACCATCCTCCATGAAGATTCACGAATATCAGGCCAAGGCGATTCTTGCAGCAGCCGGCGCTCCTGTTCCTCAAGGTATCGTTGTCAACTCTCCCCAAGAGGCGGTTGCCGCATTCGATAAGCTGGGCGGCGTCCCGGTGGTGCTCAAGGCCCAGATTCACGCCGGCGGCCGGGGTGAAGGACGGTTCAAAGGGTATGATTACGGTGGTGAAACCGATCCCAAAAAGCAATGGGGCGGCGTGAAGTTTCTCACCAAGCGCAAGGCCGTCGCCTCCGTAGCCGAGGTCATGTTCACTCACATCCTGGTTTCCAAACAGACCGGCGCGGAAGGAAAGAAGATCCTCAAGCTCCTCGTCGTCGATGCGGGCCCAAAGATCGCCAAAGAGCTTTACGTCGGTATCGTTCTGCGATCGCGCCAAAGGCATGCCGGTGTTGATGGGTTGTGCCGAGGGCGGTGTTGAAATCGAGGAAGTTGCCGCTCATACACCGGAGAAGATTCTCAAGATTCATATTGCCCCGGAAACGGGCCTGCAGCCGTTCCAGGCTCGAAGATTGGCGTTCGATCTCGGTTTTACCGGCGATCAAGTGCCCAAGGCCGAAGCGATTATCATGGCGCTGGCAAAAGTTTACTTTGCCAAGGATTGCACGCTCGCGGAGATTAACCCGCTGGTCGTCCGCGAAAACGGAGCGGTGGAAGTTCTCGATGCCAAGATCGATTTCGACGACAATGCCCTCTTTCGCCACAAGGATATTCAGGAACTGCGCGACCTGACCGAAGAAAATCCGGTCGAGATTCGCGCGGCCAAGGCGAACCTCAACTTCATTCAACTCGACGGCAACATCGGCTGCCTTGTGAACGGTGCCGGGCTGGCGATGGGAACGATGGACATCATCAAACATCATGGCGGGCAGCCTGCAAACTTTCTCGATGTCGGCGGCGGCGTTACTTCGGAAGGCGCAAGCGAAGCCTTCCGGATTATTCTGTCCGATCCGAAGGTGAAGGGGATTCTGGTCAACATCTTCGGCGGCATCGCCAAGTGCGATCTGATCGCCGATGCCCTTGTGAAAGCGGGCCGGGAAGTTGGTTTCAAAGTTCCGGTGGTGGTTCGACTGGAAGGAACCAACTCCGCCAAGGCGAGAGAGATTCTCAAAGGCGTGCAAACCGAGTTACCCATGATTCAGTCGGCTTCCGATCTGACCGAGGCAGCGAAACTGGTCGTAGCCGCTGCGAAGTGAAGTTGGGAAATTCAAGGCAACGGGGTTTTGCCCGAATTCACTTGCAAGGTTGCCGAATTTTTTGCCGTCCCGGGCCAGCGCGTAGACCCAGAATAAGCGAATCTCGCCCAGCTGTACTCCTCACGCTCCGCGTGAGGACTTTCTTCACGCGGAGCGTGAAGAGTACATTTGAGTCAGCGCTATTGACCAAAACCTCCGCTAGAAAAAAAGGGGTAACGCTCTACCCTCATAAATGACAAAGGTGCAACACGATGTGCGCAGCGATCGAGTCGGTCGGTGGACGAGGGCTTGCCCCAATGGCGGCTCTGGCCTTGTGCTTCTCTCTCTTGATCGGCTGCGGTGCCAAGCCCGACGGCAAGCCGAAAGTCGAAAGTTCCAAACCGCCCGTCGTTTCCATTAATGGTGGCGCTACGGGCCAACCGATCGACCCCGCAACCTTGCCTGCTCCCGAAGAATTCGAGAAGAAGTTTGTCAAAGCTCCCGATGCCAATGATTTGACGCTCGCACTCAAGAAAAAAATCGCCCGTCCTCGGCCTGGTGTCGACGAAGATCAGAAATTGGGTTACAACCCCGATGCAGTGGATTCGTTTCTCAGGGGCAAATCATTTCCAAACCCACTCGAATTGGTGGCGCGTGCCGGCGAAATCGCCTACTTCAGCGATAAGAAGATTCCCAGCTTGTTGAAACTGGTCTATAGCAATGGAGCCGGCTGGAAAGTTGACTGGGTTCATTCCGCACCAAACATCTCGGCGGCGGTTCTCGATCTCACACCCATCAACCATGTAGTGGTCGCCCCGGCGCGATGTTTCCTGGAGCCGTTGCTGGCGGGTGATCTGGTTCTGGCCGAAGCGAGCATGAGTCAGGCATGGAAAGTAAGAGTGGCCGGTAGCGATACTCCTTCCGACAAGGCGCTTGGCTATTCGCGTGGCCAACTTCAGACCTATCTTCGCGACTGGAGAGGTCAACACAAAGCCTATCAAATCACCTCGGCGAATGTCGACACCGATTCGGGAATCGTACAAGGCGAATTCGTGGATATGACCCCGCAGAGATTTACCTTAAAAGTCATCAAGGAGCCGAGCGGTGAGTGGCTGGTCGATGATTTGAGATTTGAGCAGCAATGATTTACAAAGATTCCCTCAATCGACTACATGCTGAGCTGCGCTTTCGACGCCTCAATCCGTTGTGGGCAAAGCTGGAAATCGCTCTCGGTCTGTTTGGTGTAAGTTGTGGTTTGTTTCTTGGAATCTGGCTTGTGATCCGTACCGAGATTGAACCGATCATGGTCGCCGGAGCAGTGGTACTTTTCACGCTGGGCGGGTATCTGACGCTGGCCGGGCATCGAAGCCATTTGTATCAATCGAATAATTTGTTGACTGCTTACCTGGCGGAATTGATCCGCCGATCATCGGAAAAGGGTTGTTCATGAGCATTCTCGTTGACAAGAACACGCGCGTTATCTGCCAGGGCATCACGGGTTCTGTGGGCGGGTTCCACACCGATCAGTGTCTTGCGTACGGCTCCCAGTTTGTCGGCGGCGTCACGCCGCGCAAGGGCGGCGTCATGTGGAAGGGGACCGAATCGGGCAAAGAACTTCCCGTTTTCAACACCGTTGCCGAGGCGGTTGCCAAGACGGGCGCGGATGCCACCATGATCTTCGTTCCCCCCGTGGGTGCTGCGGACGCGATCATGGAAGCTGCGGATGCCGGCATTCGGATCATCGTCGCCATCACCGAAGGCATCCCCGTGCTGGATATGGCGAAGGTCAAGCGGTTCCTCAGCAACTATCCCAATTCGCGTTTGATTGGGCCGAACTGTCCTGGCGTCATCACACCCGGTCAGTGCAAGATCGGTATCATGCCCGGCTACATCCACAAGCCCGGAACGGTCGGGGTCATTAGCCGAAGCGGGACATTGACCTATGAAGCCGTGTTTCAACTCAGTGCGCTGGGTTACGGCCAATCAACCTGCGTGGGCATTGGCGGCGACCCGATTATCGGGACGAATCAAATCGATCTGCTGAAGATGTTTCAAGATGATCCGGGCACCGAAGCGATTCTGATGATCGGCGAAATCGGCGGCAATGCCGAAGAAGAAGCAGCGAAATTCATCGCCAAGAACGTGAAAAAACCCGTCGCGGCGTTCATTGCCGGCCAGACCGCGCCGGAAGGCCGTCGAATGGGTCACGCCGGGGCGATCATCTCCGGCGGCAGCGGCTCGGCGAAGGATAAGATCGCAGCATTGAAGGCGGCGGGCATCACTACTGCGGACACCCCCGCAGATCTAGGCACGGCAGTGAAAAAAGCGATCCAGGGAAAGAAATAGTGATCTCGCAGGACGGCCTTCCCGTGGTAAAGTGAATGGGATGAGACGTAGGGGATACCTTCAATCAATGGACGGCCAGGATGCCTTCTTTATCCCTCCAAGGTGCAATGGTTTGGCTCGTTCGTTCGACGATGTCATGAGAACGGCCATCCAAACTTTCACAAAAATAACTCCTTGGTAAATGGAGAACACTGATGAACCCCTACATGCAAGTGCGCTGGAAGACTCAAGGCAAATTCCGCGTAGGCGACCGCGTCCGCATCCTTTATGGGCATCGAGGGTTGATTGGAGAAATCATTGAGGACCGCGGCAACCTCGGACCCAAAGGGATGCGCATGTATGGCGTAACGATCCGCAAAGTCGATGAATGGAACGACCACACTTCGGAATACCTTGAAGATGCTCTAGAACTGGTTGAAGCGGCCAAGACCGAGAAGTCCTAATCCGATTGAATTCAATTGCGAGATTGCCACGCATCGGGCTGACGTCCTCCATGAAGCACTGCCAACACTTCTGCCTCCGTGCCGTCAGTCCGATAATACACGACATAACCGAATCTGTGCATTCCAATAGCGCGCACACCTTCGCCTATCTCGCCAAATCCCATCGGCATGTCCCCAATCCGGTCAAGAGTTGCCAGCACCTCATCCACGAACTCGGCACCCAATCCCGTACGTCGGCTCTCAAAATACCGTTCGCCCTGTCGGATGTCGCCTCGAGCCAAGACCGAGACTCTAACCGGCACGCTCATGACTTACTGCCTTTTAGCTCCCGTCGCAATTCCTCGAGTGGGATTGAAGCGTTCGGATCAGCGTCAGCAGCAGCGATTCGCCGACGTACTTCGTCCAGATGCCATGCAGGGAATGGTGGCGGGCCGGCATCAAGCAAACTATCCCAAAGTCGTCCGAGGAGAGTTATTCGCTCTTCAACTGTCAGATCCGCCACGGGAAATTCAGCTACAGAAGTGGACATCGTGACTCCGACAGAGAAGTATTGGGTGGGCTAATTCTATGAAATTGATTTTACTCAATTGGGGCTTTCGCCGCTACACTTTCCGCCTTGGATTGCATGAATATCGCGTGATACAGCAGGCACCCGGCACCGCACACCAGACAGCAATCTGCGATGTTAAACACCGGCCATTCAATGAGATAGAAGTACAGGAAGTTGCGCACGCCCCCGAAGACGATTCGATCGAACAGATTGCCGATCGTTCCACCCAGAATCAGTCCGAGTGCCACGCATAACAGCGGATCGCGCGCGGTGCTTGGTCGGCTGCCCCAAAACACAATCGCCACTGCTGCAAGAAGGCTGATGCCCGCGAAGAAGCCGTTGGCGAGCCGTTTGTGTTCACCGCCCAGTCCGAATAGTGCACCGTGATTCACGCGCGGCGGCACAGGGCCATTCAATTTGACCAGGACGCAGTCGCAGGTTGCCTCCGATTCCGAAAGGTAATCGACGTGAAGTTTGAACACGCCGGGAATCAATTCGTAGTTGCCGACCACCGGGTTGGTCGAAACGGCCTTGTCCAAAACCCGATCCTGGAACTGTTTCAGTTCATCTGCGTCGAGCGCTCCGAAAGCGCCTTCAAGAATGCTTCGCGCGATTCAAATTCCTTGTCCTGCAGGGGCTTTAACTTCACGATCACGGAATCGGGTATCCCGTACTTCTCGATCACGGAATCGGGTAACCCGACAGCACTCAGTGAGATGAGACTCTTGTCCGTTAGTTTGAATTCACTCTTATAGAGGGCGCGGAACACGCCATATTTACTACCCAGATCGAGGGTTAGCCCAATGACGGCCAGCGAGAGTAACAACCAGCGATAAGTTCGTTGCATGATGGTGGCCGTGTGGAGAAAAGAAGTCCTTGGAAACACCTCTGCGGCATTCATTCACGATAGGGGCTTGTTTCCGGGTGTCAAGGAAAGCGCCTATACCGCCTGCTTCAGCCGATCGCAAGATGGATTTCGGAACCCTTGGCTGCCAGGGTGTAACCAGAATCTCTGGGGGTCGCCATTGCTACAGACGGCCTGGGCATCAGTTTAGCCAAAGGCGAGCGTCGAGGCGAAAGCTCGACGTGGACTGCCCCACTCGTGCGCTATTTTTCGCCGGTAACCCAACCGCTGTATGGTGCTTGTCCACGTCGAGCTTACGCCGCTCGCCTTTGGCTAAACAGGTACCGGCCTGGAAGGCCGTCCTAGGTAGGACGCCCTTCCAGGCCGTCGAATTCGGCAACATCCCCAGAAAATCTGGTTGCATCCGCCCGCAGTCCGAATCACGTGGCACGTAGGATAAGCGCGTGCGTTAAAGGAAATTCAATATACTACGCCTAAATCGAACCCATTGGCTCACATTGGGGAGTCGATTCACATCGTACTATCCGTCTCAGGAGAAATTCTAATGACTGACAAATTCTTTCTCGCACTGTTGGCGGGAGCATTGCTATCCGCGCCGATGCAGGCACAGGAGCCTCGCAACCCTCTGCCGTCGAATCTGGCTGCTGTGTCGCCACATGCGCTGGGATTTGTTCACATCCGGGTCGCCGACATCTGGAAGAGCGATTCTCTCAAAGACCTACGCGAAACCGTCATGAAAGCCGGTGAGAAGGCGCTCCAGGGCTTCGACAAGAGGTTCTTGCCTCATCCTTCCAGTATCGATCAGCTTACCGTCGTCGTTGTGCCTGCGGATGAACATTTTAGGCGGGAGCCGCTGGTCTACGCCATTTTGGCAACCAATGAAGTCATCGAGAAAGACGAATTGCTCAAGTCCTCGCTCCCCAAAGCGGTTGAGCAAAAACTCAGATTCGGCAGCTATTACGCCGACCAAAAGCTAGGAATTGCGATCGCCTTCCTCAGCGAAAAAGTGATCGCGATCGGTCAGATTCCTGCTCTCGACGATTACTTTTCGAAACCGCGCACTACTACAGGGCCGCTGGAAAGCGCCATCCGACAAGCCAACTCGAAAAAACATTTCTTCGCCGCTGTGAACGCCGGCCTGATACCCGAGAAGGCGTTGACCAATGCGCCGCTGTCCGTTCGTCCCTTGCTGAAGGCCAAACTGGTGACGCTCGCTCTCGATGTGAGCGCGGACCTTCAAGTTGATTTAGGGATTTCCTATGCGGACGATGAACATGCTAGAGACGCCCAGGACGCCCTCCGAGTGCTGGCCGCCTTGGGCAGAAATGAGCTAAAAAGCGTGCGAAAAGAGATGCTCGCCAAAGTGCTCGGCGACGGCAAGGTCGCGCCGATCCAACAATTGCCGGAAGCAGCGATGGCTTTGCTGGCGCTAGGCTCAATCGAAAGCATCGATGACCTGCTGGCAAATCCACCGATCAAACGAACCGGTCACACGCTGAACGCTTCGCTCAAGGTGCCCAGTGGTCCGGGTGGAATGGTCGCGATCTCGGCAGTCGGTGTCGGTTTATTGCTGCCTGCGGTCCAGAAGGTTCGCGAAGCCGCTGCGCGGGCTTCCAGCCAGAACAACTTGAAGCAAATTGGCTTGGCCATGCACAACTATCACGACGCTTACGGCAAATTCCCTGCCGCGGCCATTTGCGACAAGAACGGCAAACCGCTCTTGAGTTGGCGCGTTGCCATTCTTCCGTTCATCGAACAGAACAATCTCTACCAGCAATTCAAACTCGATGAGCCTTGGGATAGCGAACACAACATCAAGCTTTCCAAGGTCGTCATTAAAGTTTACACGCATCCTCAGCAACCCCAGGATACATTCGGCTTGTCGCACTATCGGCTCTTTTACGGCAAAGATGCAATGTTTGATTTGAAGGACGGAAAAACCTTCGCTCAGATTACCGATGGTCTATCCAACACGATCTTGGCGGTCGAAGCGGCGGAAGGAGTGCCCTGGACCAAGCCGGACGATTTCCTCTACGATGCCAAGAAACCATTGCCCAAATTCGGCGGGCTTTCAGCGAACGGTTTTAACGTACTGATGGGGGACGGCTCGGTGCGCTTCTTGAGCAACAGCGTTTCCGAGAAGACATTACGAGCAATGATTACGGCCAATGGCGGCGAACTGATCGAAGAGGAGAACGATTTACCGCTGAATAAACCGACCATCAAAACGATTCCCAAGATTCCTCTAAAACCAAAAGAACGAGAGTGAAAGATTTGGTGGTAATCGGCGTGTTCTCGGCCACATGATTGTTTCAGAATTTTGCCCCGCCATCGAACGAATCGGTATTCCGTGGGGCGAGCGGCAGAAAGACATTTCCGCTTACTTCGTGCGCGGCTCTCGCCAAAGAGCCGCGCACGAAGTAAGCGGTTGCTGGTAAGTCTGTATCTGCCGCTCGCCGTATATAGGTTGTGCAGGTACCTCGACGTAGCTATTTTCCTCTCGCTGACGACGTTTCGGTTCCAACTTGCATATTCTGCGGACTTGCTCTTGCTGTGCGCTAGGGTTCCTATCACAATAGATTGAGTGACCCGCGACTCGAACGAGGTTATCGGCATCCGACCACCCGGTCGGTTTTGTTTCGGCGAGTATCGACTCCCCCCGTTCGAGGGTGGGAGTATTGCTAACGAGGTCTTCGAGAGTTTCATTGATGAATGCGCCGAAATCAGCTGCCCCTAAATCGACCGCCCCTAAACTCACCGGTGCGGAGTTGCTTCGACTCGTCGATGTCATGCATCGCGAGAAGAACATCCCCAAGGAAATCATCTTCACCGGTATCGAAGCCTCTCTTCAGATGGCTGCCCAGCGCTCCAGTGGTGAAGAAGAAGATGTCATCGTTCACATCGATCGGGGCAGCGGCCAGATCATCGCTCAGCGCGGCGATCAGGCCATTGATCCCGAACATCTGGGCCGAATCGCTGCCCAGTCCGCCAAGCAGGTGATGATCCAGAAGATCCGCGAGGCCGAGAGCGACGGTGTCTTTACCGAATTCGCCACGAAAAAGGGCGAAATGGTCACGGGCACGATTCAGCGTCTCGACGCCGGGACCGCCATTGTCTCTCTCAGCAAGGATGGCAAAAACGCCACCGGAACCGTCGAATCGCTGTTGCCGCGCTCCGAACAAATCCCCGGCGAGACCCACCACGTCAACGATCGCATCAAGGCGGTCGTCATGGATGTCCGCCGCAACGGTCATCGGGTCAAGATCGTATTATCGCGAAATCATCCCGATTTCGTTCGATCACTCTTCGAGCAAGAGATCCCGGAAATCGCCGACCACACCATCGCCGTCAAAGCCGTTTCGCGCGAGGCCGGCTATCGCAGCAAGGTCGCCGTCAGTTCCATCGACCCGAAAGTCGACTGCGTGGGTGCCTGCGTCGGGGTGCGTGGCAGCCGAATCAAGAATGTGATCGATGAGTTGAACGGCGAGCGAATCGACATCGTCCGCTGGAATGACTCGGTCCAGGTCATGATTACCAACGCTCTTCAGCCTGCCGAGATCACGGAAGTAATGCTCTACCCCCGGCTGGGACGTGCGGTTGTTCTGGTTGCGGAAGATCAACTGTCGCTCGCGATCGGCCGCCGCGGTCAGAATGTCAGGCTCGCGAGCAAGCTCGTGGGTTGGGACATCGAGATCATGACCCACGATGAACTCGGCGAGAGCGTCGACAAGGCCGAACGCTGGTTCAACCATATTCCTGGAATGACACCGGAATTGATGGAACTGCTGATCACGGAAGGACATCTATCCTACACAGATTTGAGCTTCCTCGATGCGGCAACGCTCGCTGAAATGGCTGGGGTTGGCGAGGAAGAGGCCGACGACATGATCCAGTTCGCCGAGGAGATGGCGGAGCGGGTTGAGCGGGAAGGCGAAGAAAACGTCCTGAACGAGATCTCGCCTCGGCCGCCGGAAGTGGTTGAAGAATCGGCACCTGCGGAAGAAACGGCCACGACGGAAGGGCAACTCGAACCAGGGGTTGAAGGCGAGATGCCCGCGGAAGTCGCCGATCAAATGCAGATGGAGCAAGCGATTGCAGATGTTCCAGCGGAGGTGGAAGGAATGGAACACGCGCCGACCACCGAAGAAGCGCCGGCAGCAGGGAGTTTCGACAGCCTGTTCGCAAAGGATGAGCCTGCACCACAAGAGGAACCGGCAAAGCAAGAAGAACATCCCCATAACGAAGCGGGGCATTCAGACGGCAGTCAATGAAGCTGACGACCTTGCCCCCGAATTGCACAACAAATTAATGCTAGTGCAAGGATGAGGCCGTTCGTGATCGACTCCTCAATCAATGACACTGTCGGGTTCAGCAACTCCATTTTGTCATCATGTTCACTATCTTCCATTTTTTTGCATTGGCAGGAACCGTGCTTGGCCTGTCAGTTGGCGCAATGGCAGGCTCTCGGTGGCTTGGATGGCCGGGAATTGTTCTTGGCGCGGTTGCCGGTATGGTCGCTGGAAACATAGTGGGGCGGTTACCGTTCGCGATTGTCGGGTATTTGCTGAGACGCGATTTCAAGCGATGTGATATTGCGACTTTGCGGTCTCGGCTCGATAGTGAATATTACATTGCGCACCTCATAATTGCAGAGTTGGTCATTCGTGGCGAGCCAATTGAGTCATTCAGCGACTATGTAGCTGGGCTTTTAAGCTCAGACTCTTCGGATCGACGAAACATTGGAGAGGCTATCGTGCGGATTTGGCCAGAAACAGCGAAGGCAGTTCCTTCGAGGGATGCACTGAATTAGGGGGCTGCCGATGGATTTCCTGAAGCGCTCGATTTGAACAGAAAACCGTTGCGCCTTGATTATCCAGAGTAAACTACGCGAGTGAAAAACTCCTCGTTAACACGGCAGTTTACCACATTTCACCCGATTCGGGGAGGTTTTCCATTGGCCGTGCTGACAGACAGCGAGGTTAATCCGAAACCTCGCGAAGAATATGTTTTTCACAATGTCTTTACCTTTCCCCAACACACGATACAAACATTTCGACATCGTGACGAAATTCTTATTGATCGAGCATCATGACGGGATTACTGACACGAAGAAAGAGCAAGGAATCTACCCAAACCCAAGCCAAAGCAACCCAAAGATGAGACCGAAGGCGGTTAGCCATGAACGAAGCCGAAACCTGAGCCGAAAGACATCGACAAGGTCTTCACAAGTTTCCAGCAGTTCCTTCTACCAGCCCGCTGGGTGTAGCCAACTTCTCTGGGGGGTCGTAGCCGAATTCGCCAGAATTCGGGTTTCGCCACACCCCGAATTCTGGCGAATTCGGCTACACCATCGAATCCGACGCCCCCAGAGAATCTGGTTATACCCAGCCCGCTGCGTAAAGCCATCCGAGTTTGATTATGGTCATGGGTACACTATAATAGATTGGTGCGAGCGCGATCTGGGGACCAAAAGACGGTCACTTCCGCATGTTACAAATTGCTACAAGAATTCGATTTGCGCCGACTATGGTAGACACAAACGACCGTGCATGCGAACAGAATGTTACAAATTGCTACAAGAATTCGATTTCGCTCAGTCTATCGTAAAGTCAAACAAATGAATAATACTGCAAGACACTACAAATTGCTTCCAAAGACCTCGGCAGTTGATAAAACGATTATCGATTGATTGGCTGATCAGGTCCCAAAACGGGGCTACAAATTGCTACAAAAATCGGTTTGCATCCATGATCGCAAACGCCGACGAATCAATTACGGAGTGGCGTGCTTCCAAGAAACTTCGCCTCAATCCAACGATTATTGATTTGATATTCTGGCGAAGTTACTTTCAGATGAGGGCCCGAAACCGGGCGCAGACGCTACAAATTGCTACACAATTTGGTTTGCGGCTCAATAATTTAATAATCAAACAAACTAATAATCGAATGCATTGCTTCCAAGAAACTTCGCCTGAATCCAACGATTATTGATTTGATATTCTGGCGAAGTTACTTTCAGATAAGGGCCCGAGCATCGGGCGCAGCCGCTACAAATTGCTACAAAAATCGGTTTCCACATTGATGATCGTAAATACGAACGAACGTATAGACTAATGGCGTGTTACAAATTGCTACACATTTTTGAATCGCGGATCGACTATTGAATAACCAAACAAACGAGGCGATGAACGGACATGCTACAATATGCTCCCAAAGAACTCGGCATTTGATCGGACGATTATCGATTTGATACACTGACGAAGTTCTTTGGTGAATGGAGCCCGTCGGGTTGCTACAAATTGTTGCAAAAACTTGATATTGCGACGACTAATGCAAAATAAAGCGAATATAGAATTGATGTTTCGCGCCGAATACCGTTGTCACCCAATACCAATCATCGGTGAGAAATCTTTCGGCACCCGAACCCCGGCTTCCCTGCTGTGTCTATATCCATACGTTGCTCAAAGTTCACGAATTAAAGCAAGAAAAAGGCTTCCCATTGATGTGCTCTTGCTTTTTTCATAGTCTTTCAGTGTATAATTCGTTAGAGTTTATTATTCCTTTTCCCCTCCGGCCGCGTTAGGAGTCTGTCGACACAGCATGCCATGATTTGACTTTCCCTCCACAATCAGGGCGGCCGGGCGATTTTTCGCAGCCTGCCCCTTCAAGAATGGCATTCTCGGTTCGGCGCGGGAAGAGTCTCTCTTCCCAATCCAACAGGGTCGGGTAAAATAGCGTAATCATTCCACAAAATAACCATCCTCGCATCAGCGAGACGGGGCGTAGGGGAACGCCTCGAAGGAGCACCGCTTGCAGCAGACCAAAGATACCAAAGATACTAAGGACAATAAGGAAAAAATCCGAGTCTTTGCTCTAGCGCGCCACCCTTGGGGTGGACAGCAAGACCGTTATCGACCTCTGCAAAGGGCTTGGCTTCGACGTGAAAAGCCAGCTTTCCGGTCTGGAGCCGGAACAGGTCGAACAACTCAAACAGCGCATGGCCAAGGGCGGCAAGGCAACACCCGCGGAAGCGCCCGCCCTGCACCTGCCGTGACGTTGCCCCCCAAAGACAAAAAGATTGTCAACCTCCAACCGCAGAAAGCACCTCTACGGTCTGAAGCCCCACGGCCCAACGAAACAACGCCGGAGCCGAGCGCTGGTTCCATCATCGAGACAAGGCCCGTTGTTCCGCAGCAGAGGCGCAGAATGGCAGCCTGAACCCGCATCGAGTCACGTACCGACACCGGAATCCACGGTTCGGACACCTGCGCCGATTGTGGAAACTGGCGGTTTGACTCCTCCTGAAGCGGATGTTCAGTCGGCACCGCTGATCGTGGAGGGTTCTCGAACTCTTCCCACGCCCGGTGTCGCCCCCGTTATCGCTGTCGATGAACGCATCCCGCCATCGGCCTCGGTGGAAGCTGGTTCCCCCGCGAAAACAGAGCCGAGTCCGGTCGCGCCAGCACCCGCGAAACCACCGCTACCTACCAGCGCTCGAATGCCAAACTTGTCCGGCACCCGTCCTGCTTCGTTGACACGTCCACCTGCCCCAAGAACAGGCCCTGCTCCAACTTCCGACGCAGGCCCTCCGAAAACCCCGGCCGGCCCTCCATCCACGCCGACCACGACCGGTCCTCGTCCCACCACGCCGGGCGCTGGAGGACCGACCCGACCAGCGCCGCACACAGGTAGTGGCGGCACAAGCCCGCCACGGGCACCGGCTCACGGCGCGGCCCCGCCTCGACCGTATGGCTCCCCAACTCGAACCGGCCCCGGAACCGGAACCAGTGGTCCACGTGGGGGGAGCGGGCCAGGACCAGTGCGCCCTGGTCCGGGTACAACGACCGGGGGTGGCGGGCCTGGCCGTTCGCCCGGCGGGCCTGGTGCACCTCCAGCCGGTGGACCGGGAACGACGCCCGGCAATCGCCATCGTCGCACCGATCGTGATCGGCACGCTGTACTTACCGACCGTCGTTCGCCCGGCGATCCAAATAAGAAGGGTCCCGGCCCGGCGCAGCCTCAGGCACCCAAACAGCGTCCCTTCTCGCCGGAGGAACTGATTGCGCTGCGTAACGGTACTCTTCTGGCTGATTTGCTCAAGAAGAAGAAAGAAGATCCCACGCGCACCGCCCGGCGGGATGGGAACCGGCAAGGGAGGGATGCAGGAACCCGATGCCGATCAGGACTCGGAAGAGGGCAAGAAGAAAAAGCGCTCCCCGGACGAGAAACTCGTCACGCCGATCGCGCCAAACGGCAGGAACAGCGCAAAGTCCGGCAAACCAGCGTCGTCGTTCAGAATGGCCAGGTCGACGTCATCGAGGAGGAGCGCGTCAGAGCGCAGCAAGCGCCCCAAGCCGCTTCTCAAGAAGAAGGACAAGGGCACGCTGCCGCCAAAAGACAGTACCATTTTCATCGCGGCACCGATCACGATTCGCTCGCTTTCCGAAGCGATCGGCATGAAGGTGGGCGAGCTGATGATCAAGTTGAAGCAATTGACCACGACGCTTTACACGGTCAACTCAAACATCGAGTTCGATATCGCGGAACTGATTGCCACCGAGAAGAACCTGGTGTTGCAACTGAAGAAATCGGAGACCGCGGAAGACACGGAAATCAAGATCCATACCGATGCGCAAGCGGACGAGAGCAAACTGGAACCTCGGGCACCGGTCGTCACGATCATGGGCCACGTCGACCACGGCAAGACCTCGTTGCTCGACAAGATTCGCGCATCCAATGTCGTCGCCACCGAAGCCGGCGGCATCACGCAGGTGATCCGCGCCTGGCGCGTGGAACACAACGGCAAGCCGGTCACCTTCCTCGATACGCCCGGCCACGAAGCGTTTACCAAGATGCGTGCCGCGCGGAGCCAATGTGACCGACATCGCCGTGATCGTGGTTGCCGCCAACGATGGCGTCATGCCCCAGACGGAAGAGGCCATCGCCCATGCCAAGGCCGCAGGCGTTTCGATCGTCGTGGCGATCAACAAGATCGATCTGCCCGACGCCAACGTCAAACGCACTGAGCAGCAGCTTTACAGCCTGAGCCTCTTGCCCGACACGATGGGCGGCGATTGCAGTTCGTGTACACCAGCGCCGACCAAAGGGACGGTATCGACGAATTGCTCGAAACGCTGTCTCTGGTGGCGGAGTTGAAGGAACTGAAGGCGAATCCGCACAAGCCGGCGATGGGCACGTGTCTGGAAGCTTACCTCTCCGGCGACGAAGGCGTCATGGCAACCGTCCTCGTCCAGCAAGGAACGCTTGCATCGCGGCGATGTCATGTTGTGCGGTGCCGCTTACGGTCGAGTCCGCGCCATGTATGACGACTTCGGCAGGGTGGTAAAGGAAGCCGGCCCCAGCATGCCGGTCGTCATCAGCGGTCTCGATGAAGTCCCCAACGCCGACGACCACTTCCACGTCGTCGACCGAGTTGGCCAAGGCCGCGCGAAATTGCCGACCGGCGCAAGGATCGGGCTTTGGAAGCGACTTTCAAGACGCGCAGCCCGCTCAAGCTGGAGGATATCACCGAGGCCGGCAAGCCGAAGATTACCGAGCTCAAAATCGTCCTGAAGGCCGAGGCGCGAGGCTCCATCGAAGCGATCCGCAAGGAGCTGGAAAAACTGGTCCACGAAGAAGTCCGCGTTCGTTTACTGCACGCCGGCATCGGGGCAATCACCGAGAGCGACGTGCAACTGGCGCTGGCCTCGCCGGAAGATTCCCTGGTCGTCGGCTTCAATGTCGTGCCCGACGACAACGCCCTCAGGCTGGCAGATGACCGCGGCATCAAGATCCGCGAGTACGACATCATCTACAAGCTGACGGAAGACATCAAATCCGCCCTTGAAGGCAAGCTCAAGCCGCGTGAAGAGATCGTCAACCTGGGCCGGGCCATCGTCAAGCAGACCTTCAAGATCGGCAAAGTCGGCACCATCGCCGGTTGTTACGTCACCCAGGGATTGATCGAGCGTTCGTCGAAAATTCGCGTGATCCGCGACGGCGGCATCATCTACCCGGTTGGCGAGAAAACGGCGAGTCTGGAATCGCTCAAGCGCTCACAAGAGCGACGTGCGCGAGATCGCGAGGGATTCGAATGCGGCATGAAGATCGCCGGCTACGACGACATCAAGGTCAACGACGTGATCGAAGCCTATCGCATCGATCACATTCAGAGAACGCTCTAATTGAGAGTGTTCAGTTTTCAGTGTTCAGTGTTCAGTTAAAGACGTTTTTGACTGAACACTGAACACTGAACACTGAACACTGAAACTAAGATGCACATTGGCTCCCTTCGCGCCCGGCTGTTTGTTCGCGAGTCTCGCAGCTTGAAGGACAAGCGGCAGGTCGTGAAAAGCATCATCGATCGGCTTCGCAACGGGTTCAATGTTGCAGTTGCAGAAGTGGACGAAAAAGATCATCATCAGACGATTGTGCTTGGCGTTGTGACGGTGGGTGATGAAGCGCAGTATGTGAAGAGAACCCTTGAACTTGTCGCCAACGCCCTGCGAGGGCATCCGGTGGCGCAGTTCTGCGAGTGCGAGATGTCGGTGGAGGCCGCGACGATTTGAGGGGCGAGTCCGTGGAATCGTCAGGCAGCCGAAAGTGGCACTGGTTTTGGGCATTCTTCGCGCTGGGCATTATCGTGGCGATGTGCATCGTGGGAATGTTTTGGAGAATCCCCACCTGGCAAAGTGTACCCGCAGGTGCCTCGCTGCCGAAGAAGCCCTGGCTTGGGCCGGACCAAGTGGTGGTTCGGCTGTTCTTCTTGCAATGCTTAAATCTGGTCGGCGGTGTTATTTTCCTGAAAGGTTCCCGCGCTGATGTTTGGCCAACTGCGATCTTTCTTCTTGTGGTTACGGTAATTGCTGGATTCGGTGCTCTCGTCGCCATGGCACCTTCATTGTGACCCAAAATGAGACCACCCAATGCGGCAACTCCGACCCTATTCGTTGTGGTTGGGACATGTGGGAGACGCATGGGATCTGAGTTCAGTCTTGGAAAAAGAAATAAAGGCGCTGGTTGATCTAGCGGCGATGGAGAAGTCCCCGAAGGAACCTGAATATGAACCCCGAGGACTTGGCGGGATGGCTTGATGCGAACCCATTTGCGCCGTTCCGATTGAAGTTGACCAATGGCGAAACGATCAACGTGACTAAGCCCCAGGATATGCTCACGGGTCTACGCACTGCGGTTATTGCAATCCCCTTGGAAAGCAACCCGCGCTACTACCATCACTGGAAAACGGTGAGTTTAGACCACATGGTTGCCATCGAGCCAATCAGTCCGGTTCCCCAAGTTCCGCAAGAGGATTGATCTGGAGGTCATGGAGCATCACCTAGATCTCATTAACTGCCGGTTTCCCTTGACAGGAGGGCTGCTTGGTGAAGGATGACAACTTTCGAAAGTGGTTTTGGTACTGGCTGGGCCTCGGGATTGCCATTCCCTTGGCGATGATTGTGTCTTCCGAGTTTTGGAGATTGGAAGTGGATGATTCCGTGGGTTCGTTGTTCATTTTGCAAATTTTGAACATCATTTGCGGCATCTTCTTTCTTGACGGCAAACGTGTGCTTGCTAGTGCGGTTTCGGTGTTACTTTTTCTCTCCACCGTGACTGTTGGCGTTTGCTGTCAAGGCGTCGTGCCCTGATACTGCGATTGTTGTTTTGGTCGGGTTGTGACCCAAGAAGAGACAACCAATGCGGCAACTCCGACCGTATTCTTTGTGGTTGGGACATGTGGGCGACACATGGGATCTGAAATCGGTTTTGGCGGAAGGAATTAGTGCGCTGGTTGATCTGGCGGCGATGGAGAAGCCCCCGACGATTACGAGGGATCTCATATACTGCCGGTTTCCCATGGTAGATGGAATTGGAAATCCGCCGTGGCTGTTGCGATTGGCGGTTGAAACGGTAGCGAATTTGCTTCGTTCTGAAATATCCACACTGGTGTTTTGCTCAGCCGGTATGAGCAGAACGCCGACAATCGCAGCAGCGGCTTTGTCGGTCTTGAGTGGTCAACAGGTTGTGGATTGCCTGAAGTTGGTCACCGGGTCGGCTTGTGCGGATGTGTCTCCGGGATTGCTTGGCGAGGTACAGGCACTCTATCCGTGAGGTGACCGCGCCAGCGCGAGGCGAACCCCATGCGTTAGCTTGGGGGTAAGGGAGTGAGTCTTGGCGAGTTTGTAGCCACCCCGGAGCTTACGCACCGGGTTCGCCTCGATTGCGAGACGTAGTTGCACAGTAATCTAGACGTATCGAAAGACAACGGACGAACTCAGCATGAAAACGCATCGGTTAGCACGGGTCAGTGAAGTCATTCGCGAAGTGGCCAGCGAGACCATTCTCTTTGAACTGCGCGATCCGCGCGTCAAGATGGTGACCGTCACCCGTGCCGAGGTGTCCGGCGATCTGCAACATGCCAAGGTCTATGTCTCCATCATGGGATCGGAGCAGGAACAAAAAGTGTGTCTGTATGGACTCCGCCGGGCAGCGGGGTTCATTCAATCGAAGCTGGCCAACCGGATGCAGACGCGCTACATTCCCGTCGTCGAATTCGTGCAGGATCAGGGTATCAAGAACAGCCTGGAAGTTGCCCGCCTGCTGGCTGAAGAGAAACGTCATCAAAAGCCCGATGCCGTCTCGGAAACGGAATCCGAGATGGAGAACGCAGAGAAAGAGGCACCTGTGGAAGAGGAGCCAAAGTGAATAGTGGTCGGTGATCAGTGGTCAGTAAATGCAAGAAAGCCCTTAAAGGTATTGGTATTTACTGACCACTGACCACTGACCACTGTTCCCGAAGGGAACTGGAATGGGAATCCAACAAGGAAGGAACCACGAGTTATGCCGACCATGACCAACAAACAACAATTGCTCACGCAGACGTTCAACCTGCTCAAGAAGCGGTATGATTCGTCCATCGCAGAACATGAAAAGCGGCCCATCATCGAGCATTTGCTCTATGCAATTTGCCGCGAAGGAGCAACACGCGAACAGGCCGACACGGCCTTCGACAAATTGCGAAAGACCTTTTTCGACTGGAACGAAGTGCGCGTTTCCGCAGTCCATGAAATCGCCGATGCGATGGTCGATTTGCCGGATGCGGGTCCGAAATCGGCAGCGCATCGTCGGCATGCTCCAGGAATGGTTCGAGCAAACCTACAACTTCGACATGGAAGATCTGGCGAAAAAAGGTGTCAAGGACGCCGCCAAGAAACTTTCGCGCCTCAAGGATGTCAACGACTTCGACATCGCCTGGGTGATCCAGCACGGCTTCGGCGGCCACGCCATCCCCCTCGACGAGCCGACCTTGCGCGTGTTGAAACGCCTGGGTGTCCTCGACGAGGAAAACGAAGACCTCGAAGCCATGCGCGGCAGCGTCGAACATAATGTGCCGAAGGCCAAAGGCAGCGCCTTTTTCGAGATGGTCAGCCAGCTCGCCGATGAGGTCTGTTTCGAAGAAGCGCCAAAGTGTTCCGCGTGTCCATTGAAGGACGAATGCCCCGTCGGACTGGAACGCGCCCGGACCGCACCGGAACCGAAACCGAGGAAATCACGCTGAAATGGGTGGCGAGTCTTTCCCCCCTCCCCTGTACTCAGGGGAGAGGGTTGGGGTGAGGGGTAAGAGCCTGCCACCATGAAAGACGCGTCTGGGAAGGGTGAAGGTTTACCCCCTCACCCTACCCTCTCCCCTGAGTACAGGGGCGAGGGGATTAGTGCTTGCTCTTACCACTTGATTGCGGTTATGCCGCGCTGCGACAAACATGCCGATCACTTGGCGGTATTGTGGTAGACCTTGCAGTTGGGCAAGAGCTTTTTCAATTCGGCAACGCCGGCCTTGGTCACAAGCGAGTTGTCGAGTCCCAGAGTGTGTAACTTCTTGAGTCCTTTCAGTTCGCGCACCCCGGCGTCGCCAATTTTCGTGTCCCTCAGATCGAGCGACCCGAGACTGTCGAGCTTGGCAAGCTCCTTCATCCCGGCGTCGGTGATACGCGTCTTATTGAGCATGAGCTGTTGCAAATGTTTCTGAGCCGCGACATACTTCAATCCCGCATCGCCGATCGTCGTATCGCCAAGGCGAAGTTCCTCAAGATCCAGAGGTGCCAGCGCCTTAATGCCGGCATCGGTAATCCGGGTGGATGAGAGGAACAGGGATCTCAACTGTTTGTGCCCCGCCAGTTCTTTGAGCCCCGCGTCGGTAATGGCAGTATTCTCCAGGGTCAGTTGCTTCAAATTCGTAAATCGAGTCAACTCCTTCAGCCCCGCGTCGTTGGTCGGCGATCGACCGAGATAGATCGTGTGCAGGTTGGGGAATTCGGCAAGTTCCCGCAGGCCCTTGTCCGTGACTTTGGTGCCGGCGAGCGCCATCGCCACGACTTCATCGGAATTCTTGGGACGTTGGCCGAAAATCTTGGTGCCTGTCCCGTTCAACACGTGCAGGATGCGCATCTTTCGCAACGTCTGCAACGCTCCGTCGTCGATCAGATTGTTATCCAGGGTTAGCGTCTTTAGTTGTTTAAGCGTGGCCAGCGATTTTAGGCCGGCCGGTGTGACCTTGGTGCCAACGAGGTAGAGTTCCTCCAATTGCTTGAGCGCGGCCACTTCCTTCAGAGCTGCGTCGCCGACGCCTGTCCTGTTGAGGTCCAGCTTCTTCAACTTTTGGAGGCCCGCAAGTTCCTTAAGGCTCGCCTCGTTAAACTTGGCGAATACAAGATCCACACTGGTGACCGGCTTGCCCGGCTTCGCGTCTCGATAGAATCGACCGCCGATACTTTTGACATAGGCGGCGGAGCGCTCCTCGGCGTCGTCCGCGCGAGAGAGAGACACGACAGCAACCAGCACTACCAGCGAACAAATGCCTCGACCCATGAGCGGGACTCCATTGAGAAATTGAATGCTCCTGTCGGATGAGGTGCCCACCATGTGAGCTACCTCGTCGTTTTGCCGATCAGGCGAAAAAAACTGTTTGTTCAGGGTTTGAAACCAACCATAGTTCACGCTGGAAAAGAGTGCAAACACCCTGGGCTTCAATTCTGTTGTGCTTTTATTTGGTGGCAGAGCCGAGTTGAGATTCGGCCAAAAAACGGGACCATTCTAGCTTCATCGATATAAACTCTCCATTTTTTCATTTTTCGCTCGAAGGATTCCCTTCCATTCGGACAAGATAAGGTGATGCTCGATGCTGACCGGATCTGGCGCGAACGTGGATTGCGTGACGCCGTGTTGGCCGGGGACGAATCTGCCTGGCGCACCTGGTATGTGGAAACCTATGCGCAACTTGAAGCTTACATCCGCTGGCGCTGCGGCAATCTGCGCGATTGGGTGGATGATGTATTGCAAGAAACCTGGATGATCACGGTTCAAAATCTTCGACGATTTAACCCGGAAGCGGGCAGTTTTCAAGCATGGTTGAACGGCATCGCGGTAAACGTCATTCGCAATGCGCTACGACAGAGAAAGCGCCGGGAAATGCGCCGGCAATCGCTCAACCAGGACATTCCGGCCAACACCCCCTCGCTCATTGATGAACGGGAACGCAGCCGAAGAATCGCTCTGGCTTTGGATGCTTTGCCACAGCGCTATGAGATGGTGTTGCGAGCCAAGTACCTCGATCAACAAAGCGTTGCAGCCATCGCGGCCCAGTGGGGAGAATCGGAAAAAGCGATTGAGTCCTTATTGAGTAGGGCCAGGTCCGCGTTCCGTGATGCCTTCAACACCCAGGAGTAATCATCATGGATTCGGCTTCGCCCGATTCGGAACTCGACGATCTATTGACGCCAAAACCCGGCGAACCCCGTATCGACTTGCGGGATGCGATTCTTCGTCGAACGTCGAGCTGTATTCGCTTTCGCGGTCGAATGAAATGGGCAAAGCGAATGGCTGCGCTTGCGGCATGTTTTTTGGCCGGTATGGGGACGATCTGGTTATTTGGCTCTGATTCTCCCCCGCAAAGGGTCGTTGTCGTGGAAGTGCCGGTGCCGGTCGCCCGGGAAGAGACACCGGAACCACCGCGCCTTTGCTCAGCCCGGAGCAACTGGAAGTCGAGGCCGAGAAGACGTTGGTGCGCGCTGATTCGGCCCGGCAATTTCGCGAGGCAGGCGATGGTTATCTGAAGGAAGGTGGAAATTACGAGGCCGCTCTGCGATGCTATCGCAACTTCCTCGATATTGCGGAGCCTGCCGACTTGAACATTGTGGTAACGGACAACTGGTTGTTGATGAGTCTGAAACATGCACGTCAAACGGAGGTCAAGCATGAATACGGTGACAATTAAATCGGCGTTGATCGCGGTAATGTTGAGTGGGGCGACATTATTTGGGCAAACCCCGCCTACTAAAATCAACCCCGGCGGCAGCGGGAGCAGCTCGGGTACGACCGGAACTGGTGGATCCGGCGGATCCGGTACAACCGCGACCTGGACCGCGAAGGCCAAGCCGGCTCCCGGCAGCCTGGCGGAGCAGTTGGAAACCGCACTGAAGTTCAATCCGGACATCAAATTCGCTGAAGCGAAAGTTCGCGAATCCGAGGCGGAACTTCAGCGTACTCGACAACACGTATTGGGGCGGGTGTCGGCATTGTATGCTGAGGTTCAGGCCCATAAAGCGTCGCTGAAAATCCTGCAAGAGGTGCTGAAGATGCACGAGAAGGCGCATGAAACGGGGTCGGTCCCTATCGCGGCGGTGACGACGGCACGATCCAATGTCGCCAAAGCGCAAATCGAACTGGCCAAGGTCGAGGGTGAACTACAATCCCTCGTCGGAAGCCAGGGACCAGGGCAGGCATCGTCTGGTACGACATCCGGCATTGTGATAGGGCGGGAAACCATGGCGTTTTCTCCCGACGGCAAGCTCTATTCGCTCCAAACGGATGGAGCGATCCGCATTTGGGACGCTGCGACAGGAAAACAGGTTGTGGCGGGATATTACCCTCCGGCTGAGGCCTATGTGATTCGTGCTCGCGCCACAAGCGTTCAGCAACCGATGGCAGATCGCGTTCGCAAGATGCTCGATACATCGGTGAAGATTTCGGAATTTCAAAATAATAAGGAACTGAAAGAGGCGCTGGGCGATTTCTGGTTGACAGCCAAAATCGATGTCCCGATCCGATTTCTGGCACCCTCGATCGAGACTCAGAAGATTCAAGTCATGACCGGAGAGCTGCCTGTGGGAGCTTGGTTGCAGATGTTTGAGGACTCAGTTCCCGACCTGCGAATGGTCGTTCGGGAATACGGCATCCTGGTGACCACCAAGGACCGCGTTCCGCAAGGTGCACTAACGGTGCAGGATTTCTGGAAGCGCAAGGATACGTCCATTCCAGCACCGATTCCAGTGACCGGGTCAACAAAGCCAGTCCAGCCGCCTTCGACTACAGGTGTGAAAGAAACCATAAAGCCGTAGGCTCAAGCCGAGAAGCCAATGAAATCCAATCAGAGCCTGACGCGTGAGCGAAGACAATCATAACTCTTCACTCACGCTTCAGGCCCGCTTCGCTTTTGATGGTGAAAGTAGGCAGACTCTCGACACTTGCCCTCAAAGCGGTTACGATACGCGAAGGGACAATTTGAAGTCGTCGGGAGATTTCATGTGCGTTGGTCGTTACTGCGGATTAGCTTGTCGCTCGGTAGTTTGTTCCTCGCATACGGGATTCTTCCAGCTGCAGAGCCCAAACCGATCGACTTTGCTCACGACATCGTTCCCATTCTGAAGGCGCTGCTCCGAATGCCATAGCAACGGCACCTACAAAGGCTCGTTTTCGCTGGATACCCGCGAAAGCATCCTGAAATCGAAGGTCGTGGTTCCGGGCAAGAGTGCCGATAGCGAGATTCACAAACGCATCACTAGTACGGATGTCGAAAAACGGATGCCACCGAAGGGAGACCGGCTTTCACCGAAGGAAGTCGAACTCGTCAAGGCGTGGATCGATCAAGGGCTTGCATGGGAACCCGGTTTCACGTTCAAGAAGACTGCCTACCTTGCGCCGCTCAAGCCGCGCGACCCCAACTTCCACCCGTAGTCGCTGGCCGGGATCATCCCATCGACCGAATTGTCGATGCCTATTTGATGAGCCACAAAATCTCTCGCTCCCCGAGCGCTGGACGATGTGGCGTTCGTTCGTCGGGTTTACTTCGATCTCATTGGGTTGCTGCCCGCTCCCTCGGAAGTGGATGCCTTCATTAAGGACGCCGACCCCCGGAAAAGGGAAAAGCTGCGCGCAAGCTTCTCGATGAACAAAGGGCGTATGCCGATCATTGGCTGGCGATGTGGAACGATCTTCTGCGCAATGAGTTCATCGGGACGGGTTATATCGACGGCGGCCGAAAGCAGATCAGCGCCTGGTTATACCGGTCGCTGGTCGAGAACAAGCCTTACGATCAAATGGTCCGCGAACTGATCGCGCCCGACAGCAGAGTCCGAAGGGTTCATCAAGGGCATTCGCTGGCGCGGCAACGTCAATGCCAGCCAGGTGATGGAGTTGCAATTCGCACAGAATATCGGACAGGTTTTCTTCGGGGTGAATCTGAAATGCGCTTCCTGTCACGATAGCTTCATCGATTCCTGGAAACTGAATGATGCTTATGGCATGGCGGCGATTATCGCCGATGCGCCGTTGCAAATTCACCGTTGCGACAAGCCAATCGGCAAGACTGCGACCGCGCGATTTCTTTTCCCCGAACTGGGGACGATCGACAACAAATTACCAAAGCCCGAACGACTCAAGCAGCTTGCCGCGCTGGTCACGCACAAGGACAACGGTCGATTTACCCGCACGATCGCCAATCGAATCTGGCATCGCCTGATGGGACACGGACTGGTTCACCCGGTCGATGCGATGGGAACAGCACCGTGGTCGGAGGATCTGCTCGATTATCTGTCGGTCTATTTTTCGGATAACGGGTACGACTTGAAGAAGTTGATGGAGCATATCGTGGCCTCGAAGACCTACCAGTCGAGAGTTGCTCCGATGCCAAAGGAACTGTTTGCCGACTACGTATTTCTCGGCCCCGAACTGAAGCGAATGACTGCGGAACAGTTCCTCGATGCGATCTGGCAAATCACACGCGCCGGCCCGCAGAAGCCGGTGGCCCCCGTGAAACTGCCGGACTTCGCCCCAGCAGTGCCCAGCGAACGAAAGTTCGTCCGCGTATCGCTGGTGAATGCCGATGCGCTGAATGCGATCGCTGGGCAGGCCGAACCGCGAACAGGTAGTGACATCCCGGCCCGACCAGTTATCGACGCTTCAGGCGCTGGATCTTTCCAACGGCCAGATTCTGGCGAATCTGTTGGCGCAGGGAGCAAACAACATCCGCAAGGCGAACCCCAAAGCAACGCCGGAGGAATTGATTGAGTTGGTGTATCGACAGGCTTTATCCCGCAAGCCGACGACCGAAGAGCTTGTCGGTCGCCCGGGCGATCGTTGGGACCGGTCCGACGCCGGATTCTCTGGCGGATTTGCTGTGGGTGGTATTCATGCTGCCGGAGTTTCAGTTGGTGAGGTAACATACGGGCGAGTTTTCGATTTTGGGTGACGGTATCCCACGGGCACGAGTTTCCCAGGGTACTCGCTACGCTCGAACCCTGGGCTTTGTTTGGCGCATCCCTTCAGGATGCCCAGACCGAAGACGCTGCGCGTCATCCATGCATGAGAATGCGAAGCATTTTCGGTCTTAACACTCTGAAGGAGTGCGCAACAAAGCCCAGGGTTGCCGTACTCGGCACACCCTGGGAAAACTGCCTCTGGGAAATTTGCCGCCCAATGGGAGATACAATGCCAATAATCCACCAATCCCTCTCTCGCCGCGACTTCATGCGAAGCATGAGCGCAGCCGGTCTGGCAACTCTGGCCTCCGATGAGCCTCGTTCTCTCATCGCAGCGGAACCTGTCACCCATCCCAAAGCCACAGCGGATACCTGTATCCTGCTCTGGATGGCGCGGCGGCATGGCATCGCCCGAAACCTTCGATCCGAAGCGCTACACTCCCTTCGAAATCGGCGTGCCTTCGGAAAAGATCCTGTGTACGTTCCCCTCGATCCCTACGGCCGTCGACAACGTCAAGATCTCGCAAGGATTCGAGAATGTCGCCAAGGTGATGGATCGGGCAACCTTGATCCGTTCGCACGTCGTGGCCGACCTGGGCAACATCCTGCACTCGCGCCACCAGTATCACTGGCACACCGGCTACGTGCCGCCGCAGACCGTGGCCGCACCGCATATCGGCTCCTGGATTGCGCGGGTTCTCGGTCCTCGCAATCCGGCGATCCCGCCATTCATCAACATCGGTCAACGGCTCGAAGGCGTCGGCGAGTCGGAAGAGCTGAAAGCGTTCACCACCGGCGGATTCTTCGGGACGGAGTTCGGCCCATTCAACCTGCCGTTCCCCAGCGATGCCGCCGATGCCGTCCGTCCACCCAAGGGCATGACTGCCCGTTCGCTTCGAAGAACGGCAAAAGAAGTTCAAGGAATTGCTCGAAGCGCAGCCCGGTCGGCGAGCTGTCGACCGATTATCATCATGAATCGATGCTGCGATCGTTCGAGAACGCTCATCGGTTACTCAGTTCCAAAGAGCGCGATGCCTTCGATCTCTCCAAGGAACCCAAGGCGAGTTCCGAGAAGTACAACACGCGAGCCGATTCGGGCAGGGCTGCTTGCTCGCTCGCCGGCTCACCGAGGCCGGCGCGCGCTTTATCGAAGTGACGACCGAATACGTCCCATTCCTGCACTGGGACACGCACGAGAACGGCCACACCACCGTCAAACGCCTCAAGGGGGAGATCGATCGGCCGATCGCCCAGCTGATCCTCGACCTGGAAGAACGCAAGTTGCTGGATCGCACGCTGGTCATCATCGCCACCGAGTTCAGCCGGGACATGATGATCGAAGGGATTCCTGGCAGCAACGCGCAGGACCAATCGCGGGCCAAGACCGACAAGATGAAGGAAATGATACATTACGGTCTGCATCGCCATTTCACCGGTTCCGGCTCGGTGGTGATGTGGGGCGGCGGCATGAAACGCGGTTTCCTTTACGGCGAGACGGCCCCCGAACGGCCTCTGATCGTTACCAAGAACCCCGTGAAGATTCCCGACCTTCATGCCACGATTTTCACGGCAATGGGCATCTCGCCGAAGACCGCCTTCGAGATCGAGAAACGGCCTTTCTATGCAACAGAGGATGGAAAAGGACAGGCGGTAAGCCAATTATTCATGAAGGGATGATGGGGACTTTGCCGGTGCGAGAACTTTCCGGAGAATTGGATCGACATGGGTGAGGTGACCGAGTGGAGCGTTTCCACTGAAAATTGGATCGAAAAAGCGGATGAATGATCGACTAAGAATAATTGAGGCAGATTATGGCAGAACTTCTGGCTGGTATGTCGAGATTGATGGTCGAAAGCTCGCACGCCTTGTTGATCCCCAGTTTGAGGATATGTTCTGGATTACCTATCGTCTTGAGCCATTGACGGAGGACTCCACAGACAGAGCGCTGCTAAACTCCGCCGAGTTCTGGCATTCTGGAAAGGTTGTCTACCGAAATTGCGAGTTCAGGCACTCTTCCAGATGGTAACAGACGAGTTTTCCTCGGTTCCGAGGGTTGGCAAGCAATTCGGGAAGATCGCGTCGGAGAGCCGCCAATGCCCGTCGAGTGCCTTCGGAGAGTTCTGGACAAACCAGCTTGCGGGGACTGGGCTGGATTCAGCTTATCGCAGGCCTCGGCGCGAACGAGCCTATAGGTTTCCCCTGTCCGGGGGTCAATGGCTACAGGCAGAGAACCATTAGCTTCGTCGAGAGCCTGCTGTTGTTCGGGGGTCAGTTCAATCATGATTTTCTCTCCAAAGCGATAAGGAGATTATAACGTCTCTTCCGGCGTTTGTGCTATTCCGGATCGCGGTTTTCAATCTTCCTTGGTACGTCGGGATAATCCCATTATCTGTAACGATCGGCATTTCTTACCTCAATTCTCCATTCGTTGCGTTTCCGATTTGCAGTTGCAAACCGTTGAATTCCTTGTATTCATTCCACCCTTACCTGCCATTTTTCAGAGAACGAAAACCGCATGATTGTCGAGCCTGCTCGATGCCGATGGATGATAAGCGCACCCTGAGCGACGGTGGTGCTATAATAGACCAGAGAATTGATACCCACACTATTCTGTCGCTCGCCGTGAGTTTCCTCTTTCCTCGCTCGGTTTTTTGGAGCGCACACGTCCATGGCCGTCAGCGTCTCCCCCCTCTCGATCTTGTTTGCAAGCTCTGAAGTCATTGGCTTTGCAAAGACGGGTGGGCTAGCCGATGTGTGCGGCTACCTGCCACCTGCGCTGGCCAAACGCGGACATTGCTGCGGTGTTATCCTGCCCCTGTATCGGAGTATTCGAGAAGGGAAAAACCCGATCCAGCCCACCGATCACTGGTTGGCCGTTCCCCTCGGCGGCCGAATTATTCCCGCTCGACTCTGGCGCTCGAAACTGCCAAATACGCAGATTCCGGTATTCCTGGTCGAGCATTCCGATCTCTTCGAGCGCGATGATCCGCAGCACGGTCGAGGCATCTACCAGATGACCTTTCCCGATGGCAGTAAACGCGACTATCCCGACAACTGTGCTCGCTATGTCTTTTTCTGTCGGGCCGTGATGGAAGCAATTCCCTATCTCGGTTTCGCTCCCGATATTCTCCATGCCAATGACTGGCAAACCGGCCTATTGCCGGTCTATTTGCGCGAACTCTATCACCCTCGGCCCGCCTATCGTCAGCTGCGCAGCCTGTTTACGATCCACAATATCGCTTACCAGGGTGTCTACAACCATTCCGAATATCACCTCACCGGCCTGGATCATCGCCTTTACAACCAACATCACCTGGAGTTTTACGGGCAATTCAGCTTTCTGAAGGCGGGAATCGTTTTTTCCGACTGGGCCAATACCGTCAGTCCCACCTATGCCCAGGAAATTCGCACTACCTATTTCGGCTGCGGCCTGGAAGGGGTGCTGACCGAACGGCGGGAACGCCTCAGCGGAATCGTCAATGGGGTCGATTACGATTCGTGGAACACCTCCACCGATCGACATCTGCCGGCCCATTACGATCTTGAAACCGTGTCGGCCGGCAAGGCCGCCTGCAAAAGCGACCTGCAACATGCTTTTCATCTGCCGCAGGAGCCGGGCGTACCGGTGCTGGGTATGATCGCCAGGCTCGTCGAACAGAAGGGTATCGACATCGTGACCAGGAGTATCGATGAATTGATGCGTCAACCGGCTCAGCTCATCATCCTGGGCGACGGCGACCCCGACTACCATCATCAACTGCGCGTCCTCCGCGAGCGCTACCCCAGTCGAATTGGTTTGAAGATCGGCTTCGATGAGACGCTCGCTCATCGCATCGAGGCGGGATCGGATCTCTATCTGATGCCGAGTCTGTTTGAGCCGTCGGGTTTGAACCAACTCTACAGTCTGAGATACGGCACACCGCCGATTGTGCGTGCTACCGGTGGTTTGTGCGATACCGTCACCGATGCGACGGACGAAAATCTGGCACAAGGCACAGCGACCGGATTCCGATTTCAGGCGTACACGTCACAAGCACTGCTCGCCACGATCCAGGCGCGTTCGACATGTATCACCAGCAACCCAAAGAGTTCTTGAAACTGATGCGGATCGGAATGCAGCAAGATTGGTCCTGGGACCGCAGTGCGAATTCCTACGAGCAACTTTATCTTCAACTCATCAGCGAACGCGATGCGCGGAAGAGAACGAGTTCCCGCGATCAGGCGATTTGACGAGGCAACAATGATCGAAGGCTCGCAAGATTTCCTGAAACTCCCGCCCACAAGTCTTCTCCCGGAATGGCGACAAAATCCGATCACAGGTCAACGGGTAATCATTGCGCCCGAACGAGGAACCCGTCCGATCGAGTCGATCCGCGAGCTTCACTTTCCGCCACTGTTCGAATCGTGTCCATTACTGCGCCGGCCAGGAACATCAAACACCGCCCGAGATTTTCGCCATTCGCTCTTCCGAATCGAAGGAGAACGGCCCCGGCTGGCGCGTTCGAGTGGTGCCGAATCGGTATCCGGCACTACGAATGCTCGATGGGGATGCGGGATGGAATCGGGACGCGGGATGCGGGGCGCGGGGCGACGAAGAAAAGCCATCGACCGACGATTTGAACGCCGCGCCCGCGCCCGCATCCCGCGTCCCGATTCCATCCCGCGTCCCGCGTCCCGCGTCCCGCATCCCGCACGGGTTTCGGCAAACACGAACTCATCATCGAGTCTCCGCAGCATGAATCAAACCTGGCCGACCTGCCCACCGACCACGTTCGAGATGTGATTATCTCCTGGCGGGAACGGATCAAGGCTTTGAGCTGGGATAGGCAGTTGGCCTATGCCCATGTTTTCAAGAATCACGGCTCCGCGGCGGGCGCTTCGGTGGTTCATACTCATTCGCAGTTGATCGCAATCCCATTTGTTCCGCCTTTTTTGCAGCAGGAACTCGATGGCGGTCTGGCTTATCACACCCAACATGGCCGCTGTGTCTTCTGCGAGGTGATCCGATCCGAGATGGAGATGCGCGAGCGGGTTGTCTTGGAATCAGGCGCAGTTTGCGGCAATCGTTGCCTATGCCGGCCGGCAGCCTTATGAGGTGTGGATCCTGCCCCGTCAGCACCAGTGCCGATTCGATGCCATCGGCGACGATGAAGCTACCGATCTCGCCACCATGTTTCGAGATTTGCTGGGCAGGTTGAGCCGGGTGATCGACCTGCTTGCTTACAATGTGATCCTGCATAGGCCGCCGTTTCACCGGGAGCCGATGGCACATTTCCACTGGCATCTCGAGATCTTGCCGCGCATTTGCGCAAGTTGCAGGTTTTGAATGGGGAACCGGCGTGTATATCAATACGATGCGCCTGAAGATGCTGCCGAACGTCTGCGCCAATGAGTTTTCCGTGGCTTCTTGTGCGGCAAAGTGCTTATCAGTACAATAATGAATTGTGATGCCTCGCTTTGACCCTCTCCTGCCTTAATCGCTCAATCCCGGCTTGAATTCCTACCGTTCTTGCGAGTGTGTACGCCATGAACCTACGCTCTTCCACCTATCCGAGCCGACGGAGTTTTATCGGTTTTGGGGCGTGCAGTCTCATCTCCTTACCCAGCTGGCAACCTGCAATGGCTGCGGGAAGAACCGCCAAGGCCAAAAGTGTTCTCGTTCTCTTTGAGCAGGGCGGGGTGTCGCATCTGGATACCTTCGATCCCAAGCCCGACGTTCCCGTGGAACAGCGTAGCCCGTTTGCACCGATCCAGACCAAAGTTCCTGGAATGATCTTCACCGAGCTTCTGAGCAAAACCGCTCGCATTGCCGATCGGCTCACCGTAGTGCGGTGCATGACTCAGCCGAAACAGGGTATTGGGAACAGCCACCCGAAGGGGTCGCAATACATTTTCTCCGGCGAAGCGCCCGACGGGGCGGTGGAGATGCCCGATATCGGATCGGTCGTTTCCTTTTTGCTCGGTTCGCACGCTCGCTATTTACCGCCCTATGTCATGGTGCCGGGCACCAGCGAACAAGGTTACAACACCCAGATCGGTTTCTTGCCGCCCGCGCACAAAGTTTTCAAGACCGGTGGCAAGCCTCACGAGCCAAGCTGGACCGTTCCCAATTTGGAACTCATCGGGCTCGACAAAGGACGCTTTCAGGATCGCGCCGATTTGCTCAGCAATCTCGATGTCGGTGTTCCCGGTGCGGACAAGGCCAAAGATACCCGGACGATGGTGTCGCTTCGGGATCAGGCTGAGGACATGCTGACCAACCCCGCGACCCGAAAGGCGTTTGAGTTGAAAGCGGAGCCTCTCGCCATACGTGAGAAGTATGGGCTGGGTCATCGCGGGCAATGCTATCTGCTGGGGCGAAAACTGATCGAGTCGGGAGTGCGGTTTGTAACAATCGACGTGCGCGAACCGCCATCGGCCCAGTATCCCGGCGGCGACAACATGAACTGGGACCACCACGATTTCATCTACTCCAAGACCAATACGGCGATCCGGGGCGGTGGTGCCGGTGCCGGACGCTGGGGGATCGGCACCTGGCCGATGATGGGTTCCACCGATCAAGCGTTTGCGGCACTCATTGAGGACATGGAACAGCGCGGCCTGCTGGACGAAACGCTGGTTTGTTTCGTCACCGAGTTTGGCCGGACGCCGAAGATCAACGAGCGCAAGGGGCGCGACCACTGGACGCATGCCTTTTCGTTCGCCTTTGCTGGAGCGGGCGTGCCGGGAGGGCAAGTGGTGGGTACAACGGATCGAGATGGCGGTTACATCACCAGTTCCAAAGCCTATACGATCGAAGATTACGCCGCGACCATCTACGACAAGCTGGGAATCGACCGCAGCAAAGCCTTACACACGCCTGGCGGGCGACCCGTATATGTCGCCAAGGACGGTCATGCGATTCCGGAGTTGGGGTAAGAAATCGGGATGCGGGACGCGGGGTGCGGGGCGAACAAGCTGGGTCTTTCGTCGCGGCCCGTACACCGCACCCCGCATCCCGATCACAGGGGGTATCCTTTTGATTCGATTCGCTTTGCCATTGTTGTTTCTGAGTTTTTGTGCTGGGCATACTTGCGCGGATGAACTGCTGCGCATCGAGATTTACCCTGCCAAAGTGCAACTTGCCTCGCAACGGAGCCGGGCACAATTCGTTGTCACCGGACACTATGCCAATGGCAAGATGCGCGACCTGACTCGATCGGCAGAATATACGTCGTCGGAAGCCGGCATTGTCGAGGTTCGCAACGGTGTGGCGATTCCCAGGAAAGATGGTTCGGCAACCATCACGGCTCGTTCGGGTAAACTCACCGCAACGGCAATGGTGGAAGTCCGCGAACAGACGAAACCTGATCCCATCCGCTTTCGGTCTGAAGTACTGGCCGGTTTAACGAAGCAAGGGTGCAACAGCGGCTCCTGTCACGGCTCCCCGCAAGGCAAGGGCGGTTTTAGTCTATCGCTCTTTGGCTACGCTCCAGAAATTGATGCCGAGTCACTAGTACGCGGCGCTCTGAATCGACGGGTGAATCGACTGGAACCCAATGCAAGCCTGATGCTCAAGAAACCCACTCTTCGCGTAGCACACGTCGGCGGCAAACGGCTGAGTAAATCCGACGTGGCGTATGATATCTTCCGCAACTGGATTGCCGAGGGTGCGAATACCGATGATCGCGATGCGCTGCGCTGCAACAAGATCGTGGTTTATCCAGGCCCCTCGCGCATCTTGCATTTCCCGAACGTGACACAAACATTGAATGTCATTGCCAATTTCAGCGATGGGAGTACCCGCGACATCACGTCCCTGGCTACCTACGAGGTTTCGCACAAGGAAATTATTCGCGTCGATGCCAGTGGACTGGTCACTGGCTTGAAACGTGGACAATGCGCTGTCTCGGTGCGCTATTTGGAACATCTGGAATCGGTTTTCTTCACAGTGATTGAGGATGTCCCTGGGTTCGTCTGGAAAGATTTTTCCGAAACCAATTACGTCGATCACTGGGTGCATGCCAAGCTCAAGCAACTTCAGGTGTTGCCCTCGGAGACCTGCAACGACAGTACCTTCGTGCGCCGGGTTCATCTCGACTTGACGGGCTTGTTGCCGAGTGTCGAAGAGAGTCGGGCATTTCTTGCAGACAAGTCAGCGGATAAGCGGCGCGAAGAAGATCGACCAGCTACTTGACTCCGAAGAATTCGCGCGATTCTGGCGCTGCGGACTGCCGACTTGATGCGAATCACACCCAAGACCATGAAAAATGGTCGGGCCGACTTGTTCAGTAAATGGATCGTCGAAGCCTATCGAACCAACCTGCGCCACGATGAGTTTGCCGCGAAGATTTTGACATCCGACGGCGACACATTGAAGAATCCGCCCGCGAATTATTTCTTTGGTACTGTGACCAATGAAGAACTGGCCGAGACCACTGCCCAGCTATTCATGGGCTCAAGGATCAACTGTGCCAAGTGCCACAATCACCCTTTCGAGAACTGGACGCAAAACGATTACTATCGCATCGGTGCGGTATTTGCTCGAATCAAGAAAGAAGGAGCGAACCTCAAACTCATGCCGGCGGGTGAGGTCAAACATCCGACCAGTGGACAAGTGATGCGCGCCTGGGGAATGGATGAGCAGCTGGAAAAAGTCGCTGCGCCGTCCGATCGCCGCGTGGCCTTTGTGAAATGGTTGACCAGGTCCGGCAACCCGTTTTTCGCCCGCGTGGAAGTCAACCGGATTTGGGCACACTTGCTGGGCCGGGGTATCGTTCATCCTGTGGATGATTTCCGCTCATCCAACCCGCCCAGCAATGTGGAATTGCTCAACGCTCTGGCTGCGGATTTTGAGAAAAGCGGATTCGACCGCAAGCATATCATCCGTACCATCTGCAGGAGCCAGGCGTATCAGCGCTCGACCGCGACCAACAAGTTCAACGAGACCGATGAGGAGTTGTTCTCTCACGCAAAGATTCGCCGGCTTTCCGCGGAACAGTTGCAGGATGCCATCGGCATCGTGGGCGGCGTCTTGAACGCACCAAGCAAGGATATGGCGGAACGCGAGCGGTCAAGATTCGCCACGCAACAGTTGCATCGGGAAGAATCGGCGTTTTTGACGGCGTTTGGGCAGCCCAAGCGGGAAACCCCGTGTGCGTGCGAGCGCTCCGAGGAGCCCACGGTCGAGCAAGAGCTACAATTACTCAACAGCAAGCAAGTCGCCGATCGACTCGCCCGCGTTCAACAGCGCTACGGTAAACTGATGGACGATGCCTTCGCGGATGAGCTTTACCTTGCAGCCTATTCGAGATTACCCACCATGAAGGAGCGGGAGACGATTCGCAAGTTTCTCAAACAAGGCGATCGGAAGGAAAAGATGTCCGATCTGGTCTGGGCGATCATCAATACACGCGAGTTTTTATTTCAGCATTGAGGCACACCAGAGATTTCCGCGTGGGGTGCAGGCTTCCCAGGGTGCGCTGAGTACAGCGACCCTGGGCTTTGATGGCGCACTCCTTCAGAGTGCATGGACCGAAAACGCTCCGCGTTTTGGTTCAGAATTACGCGAAGCGTCTGTGGTCTTTGCACCCTGAAGGGGTGCGCCAACAAAGCCCAGGGTCGCCGTACTCGGCGCACCCTGGGAAACCTCATCCGATCAAATCCGCCCATTTCAATCCCACACCAATCGTAAATCTTTCCGCCGACTTGGTCGCCTTGTAGACCCCGGTCGTAAACGAATAAGCCTCCTTCAATTCCTTGTCATTGAGTCTCTTCCCGTTCGGAGCCACGCCATCGGCGATGATGAGCCGGCGGGGAGCGGCCAATCCTGCCAGATGAGGAATGTCGCCCACTTTCAGAATGCCTGGTACAAGTATTCCCATTGGCGTTCCGGTGGCATACGCGGTTTCGGTCAGGTAGCTGACGGGCGTATCCACGGCAACCACTGCGGATACCCGATCCGGGAACAGCGCTGCCGACAGCATTGCTGTAATGCCCATCGGCCCAAAGCCCGCGACAAAGAAGGGCGCTTGCAAGCCGGGCTGGCCCTTGGCCCAGGTCAGAATCGACAACACATCGCATAACCATTGGCCCAGGAGGGGCCGGCCAATCCAAACACCATACTCCGCGACGTTGTGATCGGGTGCCCCTGCGATCGCGCCGCCAACGGGTTTTGTGGTACCAAACCTGCGCAGGTCGGCTGGCCAGCACTTGCGTGCCTTTGGCATTCAGGGCAGCACTCAGGGGGTGATCCAGGGCCGCTTGCTTGCCGCCGGGATGTAGCAGCAGGCACCACGGCACCTTGCCTGGGGCACCGGTTCCACGGGTGATGGCGGTGATCGGCAAGTCGCCCTCGCCTTTGAAGGAAAACGGTGTCGTCCGTAGTTCGCCCTTGACTTCGGTTTTGCCGGGCACCCCAACGAATGAATCCACAGCGCTGATCGGACCGAGGACTTTTTTCAACTCGCGGAGCATCCCGCCGGCAGCAGCCTCCCACATCTCGGCGTGATTGGGGGCCAGTTTGTCGGCTTTTTCGATCAAGACTTTCCCTTCCGAGGCCGCGAACGAAGGTGGAAAGAAAAAGCCTTTCGGTCGATCGTTCGGATCGGGGAAACAGGCCAGATCCTCCGCTTTCTCGATGTCGAACTTTGGTTCCAGAATCGGTTCGCCTTTGCCCTGACCCTTCAGATGGAGCGTCATGAAGCCGTACATCGTTTCGCGCATCTTCTGGTTGTAATCGTGGGGCGACTCGAAGAGTTCGTGGCGCAGATTTTTTTCCGCACCAAACAGCTTGAAGATCGGTTTGGCCCGCGCCACGCTCTTTTCTGCTTCAGCGGGGCTGAACTGAATGCCATCTTTCGTCGCATTGATTACCAAAAGTCCACGAGGGGCAACCAGGCCAAGAACATCGCCTTCTTCGGTGAACTTCAGGCGCAGTGGGCAGCACTTCGCAGACGCAACATCCTGTCTTCAGATAGACCTGATAATTGCCCACCGAACAAACCGGCACAACCGCATTGAAGCGCTCATCGAGCGCACCGGCATACATGGTCTGGTTGCCGCCGCCGCTGGCCCCGGTGATGCCAAGTTTTCCGTTTACTTCAGGTCGTGAAAGCAGGTAATCGACGGCCCGTCGATTATCGTAAACCTGCATCCCCAGCAAGCTATTTCCGGTTGGCCAGAGTGTCTGCGCCATACAAGCCGCCGTGATAGGTGCCTTTTGCCGGTACGGTATAGCGTTCACCCGAACCAAAGGCATCGACAGCCAGCACGAAGAAGCCCAGTTTCACCAAACCGAGACAGCGAGCCTGCACGACCGGATCTCGCCTAGCTCCCGACCAGTGGCCGTGTACCACCAGGACCGCAGGAGCTTTTTGACCTTCCTTCAATTCTGGGATATAGGCCGATGCGGTGATCCAAACATTGGGCCGACTTTGAAGAATCCGTTTCTCGATGCGATAGCCGGTACGATTGAGTACCCCCATTAGGCGAGGTTCCAGGTCGCATGGTTTTTCGGGAAAAGAGCCCATTGCGGCAAACATCTGTTCGCGCAATTGCGTTCGACGTTTCACCCATTCGTCGCGGGTTTTCGGGGGTTCATCTTTGTCGCGGAGTTTCTTGGCTTCGGCACGCAGGAAATTGCCGAAGAGTTCGGCATCGGATTTCGGATTGGGTTGCAACATGATGGGGTTTACCTGGATGGGAACTTCGGAAGATAGCAGAGTTCACCCCAGAGTACGCAGAAATGTTCCGGAAGAAAAGAAAGAAAGTGCGAATAGTTGAGTCGAAAACTATCCTGGGTGTGGCAAAATTTCCTGGCATACCTAACCCTTTGAGGGCAAATGACTTTCCCAGTAGACCTTCCATTGGTCACTCTGTGAAAGCGATTCGATCCCCATGATGGCCTCGGCGTTCGGCGGATCCCAGCGCATTCCTGGGCCTTTCACACGTTCCGTAAGTGTTCTGCAGGTCGCTTCCGTTGGGCCGCTGCCAATCTGCCACCCCTTGGCGATGAATTCGGGATAGCGGATCATGTCCGACCGCTCGCTCACGTAAAAGAGCAACTCGTCGGCGTGCGCACGCTGGCCTCGTTTGAGGCCAACGCGCCATTGTAGGAGCGACTCCCAAGCAGGCTTGTAGCCTTCGTGCTTGAACAAATGGAGCAGGTCCACCGCCCATTTCTTTCCCGTTTCGTCCCCATCACCGTAGATTTCCCGCCGCGTTTTGTGAACGCGCTCGCTCAGGTGATAGAAATCCAGACCCAGCGCATCCAGATTCAGATTCTGTCGCTCGACTTGATTGCGGATCCACGGCGCGCCGTCGACATTGCCGATCTTCTCGTCCGCTTCATCCAAATGAATGCGGTCTGCTTCTCGACGCATCAGGCGTCCCGCTACTTGGTGGTCGCCTTTGGTCCCCGACACCAAGCGATGGTCTTGCGTTTCGTCGTAGAAGGCTACGATCTTGAATTCCTTGTATTTCTGGTCCGTGCCGACTTTTCGAGGCGGCAGAGGCTTTGCCTTCTTGCCGCGACGCCGACGCTTTGCCTTGGTCTTCTCACGCCGTTTCTTTTTCTCGACGTCCGTCACCTGGGGCACCATCACCCCATCGCTGCCGAAGTAAACCCGCGTACCGGCCGCTTCCGTTTTGCAATCGCTGGCCGACCAATTGACGGGTAACTTTCCCTCCTTCTGCGCTCGCGCGATCTGCGCCCCTCCGTCTCCACTAGGTAGTGTTGACATTCCAGCCGTGAAACTGGAGAGGCTGGGTTTAGGTTAACAGCGTCACGAGCGCGGTGAAAGCCACGAATCCCAGAAAATTTCGTGCCGTTTTCTCGTACGCGTTGCCACTCGGCGGGACTGTTTCATGATATTGATCATCCGCTCCACGATGTTGCGTTGCTTATAGGTCTCTGTGTCGTATTCGCGTGGTTCGACGCGATTGCTGCGCGGCGGAATGACTGCTTCCGCGCCCTTCGCTTCGATCGTCGCCACGAACTCGTCGCTGTCATAGCCCTTGTCGGCGAGAACTTTCTGTGGATCGCTGCCTTCCAGCAGAGCCGGTCCTTGTTTGACATCATGATTTTGGCCCGGCGTCAGAAGAATCTTCACAGGCTCGCCGACACCATTGCACGAAACGTGAATCTTCGTGCTGAATCCGCCGCGCGAGCGTCCCAGGCACTCGGCCTCGGCGTTGCTGCCCTTGGCACCTGCGGAATGCTGATGGGCACGAATTACCGTGGAATCCACCATCAAAACTTCGACGTCGGGATCTTTCAACAGATCCATGATTTTGGGGAACACGCCATTCTTGCACCAGCGATTGAATCTCTGAAACATGCTGTTCCACGGGCCGAACCGTTCCGGCAAATCACGCCAAGGACGCCGGTCTTGGCGATCCAAAAGATGGCGTTGATGAACAGGCGATTATCCTTAGCGGTCGCACCGGGATCGCCTTCCTTGCCCGGCAAGTGGTCCTTGATAATGTTCCATTGCTCATCACTGATTTCGTGTCGTCGCACCATGGGTATCAAGCCTCGCGTGTTCGGTTCCATGATTGAAGGCAACCGTCATGGCTGCCAACCAATCGTAGGAATCCGGCGAGGCGAAATAGCTTTACCTATGCCGAAACTGCGTGGAATATTTTTCGTACAATGGGAAGCCCTTAACGATCAAGGAAGCGGCGAAATCTCGCGGCCGACGAAGCCTCCTTTCGCAGGTTCCGTAAATTGCCTGAGCGAATGTCAACACTGCCTAGGCACCGGAATGATTCGCCGCTGATCTGCACTTGAGCCGTACGACCCAAGTTGTCGGCTGACTTGTCGAAGCTCCTGCCATCACGGTTGAGCCGACAGGCCATCTCGCGCACGCCCAGGCTGATGGTCGCTTCGACCGCATCGACCCAAGCGTCCAGCGGTGTCGTTGTGCCTTCGTCCGGCGAATGCCAGCGCCGCCGCCACAGTCGGATGCGGCCGTTGATCGTCAGAATGCTGTACTCCTGCCGTCCTTTATTTCGCTTGCTCTTTCCGGTCTTCGCATCCTGCGGAGGGGGGAAAAGCGGCTTCCGCCGCATCGATCCGCATCTGGGCTGCTCGCTCGAATGCCTCACATCTCAGCTTTGCGAACAGGTCGCGAACTTGCTCCTCACTTCCCGAAATGATGTGGCCTCGCGTCGCGTCGTTGACTGCATCCGCCACCTTTCCAAGGATTTCTTCGACCCGTTGTCGCATTGATTCAATGTACGCTTCGCGGGAAAACTTCGGTTCTGGCTGCATGATAGGATCCTGGTCATGGTGCTCAATTCCTTCCGCTCAACACACCTTTTACCTATCTTGACCAAACTACTCAAAATGCGCCAGGAAATTTTGCCACACCCAACTATCCTCGGAATCGGAAATCTGCCGATCATTCTTCCAAAACTTTACGGAATCGCTTCGGCATTGCCTCGAATGCTGTTGAGTAGGTCGATTCCAGCGGCAGGCAGATGTATCGGTCAGGCCGAAAAAATAGTGGTAGATCGGGGAAAGCATCGCCAATCTTCAGGGGTTCGAGGTAAGCCGTTACTTCCGGCTCCGCACACAGAGACACCTGATTCAATGGCATATCATCCGGCAGCCCTTCAGGATCAGATAGCCCCAAATCCCGAAAGATAGTTCTCACCAAGCCCCGAGGATCGTATTTGCCGGGTGGAAACAAATCGATTACCACGACATGAATCTTATTTCGAATCGCTTGCCCGACCTTTTCGACGAATTCTCGGACTCCGTTCGCGTCGAGTTGATTGCCTGTGGAAAAAATCTCGATGTTTGCGACGACTCGCTGATCGGAGGTGCGACGAACTGCGAGGGTTCTTCGTAATCCCTGGTTCATATTTCGCTCATTCAGCGCGAATAGATCGGTAGGTAGCAAGCGATTGAGAGACTCGCTCATATGCACAGTCCAAGTGAGATGAAAATGGTGGAAGACACCCTCATCCACTCGTGTCCAGTCGTGAATCGGCATGACGAACTCTCCCTTGATTCCATACCAACGATTCTATCAAACTTTGGAAATCTGCCGCCTTACCAAAACCTGAACTTTTCATCCTCCTCATTTGACAATCCATCTACAATTTCCCAATGTCTTCCTCAATCGCTGCGCACCTGGCGCGCTATGGTCCAACTTCCTCCTACCCAACTCCCGATTTGTCGGCCGCTCGAAGTTATTGCGCTCGCTGGACGCGCACTCACTACGAGAATTTCACGGTGGCCTCGGCACTCTTGCCGCGTCGAATTGTGCCTCATTTTTACCCCATCTATGCTTATTGCCGCTGGGCCGATGACCTTGCCGATGAAACCGGCGGTGGACAACAGGCTCTGAATCTCCTCGCCTGGTGGCGTGAGGAATTGCTCCGCTGTTACGCCGGCGAGGCCAGACACCCCATCATGGTTGCCCTTCAACCCACGATTCAGCGCTTTGGTATTCCGCCGAAACCGTTCCTCGATTTGCTGGTTGCCTTTGAACAGGATCAACGAATTCACGGCTATGCCTCCTTCGATGAAGTACTCCTCTACTGCAAACATTCTGCAAATCCGGTGGGTCATCTCGTTTTGTATTTGTGCGAATCCTTCGATGAACGGCGGGCAGAACTCTCCGACCATATATGCACTGCCTCCAGTTGGCAAATTTCTGGCAGGATGTCGCGCGCGATTACAAGGATTTGGGCAGAGTGTATTTGCCGGAACAAGATCGACGCCAATTCGGTTACGGCGACGAAGATCTGAAGGCTCGTCGATTCACTCCGCAGTTTCGGGAGTTGTTGCGATTTGAAGTGAATCGAACTCGCGACATGTTCGAGAAAGGTCGGCCCCTTTTGCCGCTCATCCCTTCCGATGTGCGCGTAGATATTGAATTGTTTCTGGAAGGCGGCCTTGCGATCCTTCGAGGGATTGAAGCCATCGATTACGATGTGTGGTCGAAGCGTCCCGAAGTGAGTAGGCGAGAGAAATTAGGGTTGCTACTTCGGGCGATTCGAAGGAAGTCGTTGAGATTTTCCGTGTGCGCTGGGCTGGCTGACCCAAGCCATACTCCTCACGCTCCGCGTGAGGACAATCCTCACGCGGAGCGTGAGGAGTACACTGGGCTTCAAACTTCTTACCGTTGGTGCCGGCACCTGACTCGCCGGACCGCGCAACTTTGGGTATTCGTTTCTCGTCTTACCCAGAGCCAAACGTCGTGCGATGGATGCGCTTTACGCTTTCATGCGCATCACCGATGACTTTGCCGATGAACCGGCCCGTGTTGCGGAAAAACGACCTACCCTGATCGAGTGGCGGCGCTCGCTCGATGCGGCTTTACAGGGCGACTACTCGCATCCGTTGCACACTGCACTTCACGACATCGTGCGCAACTACCGCATCCCTCCGGAGTATCTGCATGCGGTGATCGATGGTGTCGAAACCGATCTCGAACCGGTCCGGTTCGCAACCTTCAAGGAGTTGGAAGGCTATTGCTATCGCGTTGCCTCTGTGGTCGGGTTGTGCTGCATCCACATCTGGGGTTTTCGCGGAGTGGAAGCAAAGGAGTTTGCTATCGCCAACGGAATCGCCCTGCAATTGACCAACATCTTGCGCGATCTCGCCGAGGATCGCCAAGAGGGTCGAATTTATTTGCCGGAAGAAGACCTGCGACGATTCGATGCTCCGCCGGAGCGTTGGCAGGTTGACTGCCCGCAATTTCAGGCGTTGATGCGCTTTCAGGTCGAGCGTGCGAAGCAATACTACGCTGAAGGCGCGAAGCTCGAACCATTTTTGTCACCGGAAGGTCGCGCGGTCTTCCGAACGATGACCGGCATCTACCGCGAGTTGCTCGACACCATCGTTGCGAAAAAATTCGATGTGTTCGGCGAACGAGTTCGGCTAACGCGCTGGCAAAAGATACGATGGTTGTTGTCGGCTTTTCCACACCGATGGGGCTGGACTTGAAAACCTATTGGTCAGTAGGATCGCCTCATCCACTATGGTCCAGAAGGGTGTCTTCGGAAAGTTCTTCGAGGGGATAAGGCAGAGGAGGCAGTTCCCTGCCGACGACACACGTAACCTGCACAGATCCCAGCCATTCCAGAGGAACCGAGGTGTACGTTGCCAGCTCCAGGTCGTCCGCGTCAGATAATTCGACGGCCTGACTCATGAATTCACCTCCGATTTGAGTAAACGGCCAGCTAAAGTCGGTTTCCGTGCGAGGGAGAATCTCCGACCCGATATGGATCATCAACTGTTTGCTGCGGGGCGGAGAAGTCGGTCCCTGTACGGCCATCGGCCAAGACTACACCATTCTTGAGAAAGAGGGCGTTATCAGCCTCCGTCGTGCCACTCACAAGGTGGGCGACCAATACCACATGCGGCTACGGAAGAAAGAAGTCGGGGAGTTGGCCAAGCAGGTATTGCTTTTCAACCGTACAATCACGGATGCGGGCATCCAGGGTGTTCCCGGCTCTAGTTCAACCGATGACTATATTAACCCGCAGGTCATGCGGGCCGGGATTCTCGCAGCCCCCACTGGACCAGTTGCCGAAGTCCGAACGAAGTTGCTGGCCACGCTGAGGACCTAGTTTTATGACTCTAACTGAGATCAGCGGGCAATTCGAGTTCGATTGGATGTGGTATATCCAATCCCAAGGATACTTCGTCCGCCAAGCGGTCCCGGTTACCTCAGACGGTAACGTCGAAGATGTGACCGACATTGACATCTGGGGCATTAAATTCTTGCCACCAATGCGACACTCGATCGCCGTGGTCGACTGTAAAAACAAAGCGAGGTCCAAGCCCTACGAGCGCATCCTCTGGGCACGGGGGATGGCATCCTACGTGGGTGCCGATCAAGTCTTCGTCGGGCTCCCAAAGCCTAATTGGAAGGCCATCGACTTTGGTCACCATGGCGGTATAAGTGTTATCCCATATGACGTAATCAAGTCCCACCTCACTACGCTACCGACTAGCCAATATGGTTACGGGCAGGCATCCTTCGGGTTGTATGCAGACTTTTTCGCCAAGCGGAAGGGGGCTATCCGGAGCGACAAAGCATGGCCGGCTAGCCTGTTTGAAGCCCGCTCGTTCTGCCGTTTGGGCTCCTCATTCACTAACCTCAATCGAATCGTCGTAAGCCTTCACAACTGCAACGCCCTCATGAATAGCACCTGCGGAGACGAAGCCCGCAGGTCGCTCTGGATGTTCACTTGCTGCGAACTGATTACGGCATTCGCCCTCAACCTGATGCGCGCTGCGGAAGACAGTTTCTTTCTGTCTCCTTCAGACCGACGGGGTCTACTGATCAAGCGGCTTACATACGGCGATATGCCGCCTGAGAAGGCCGAAGAAATCATCCGCCTCTCCAGTGGTTTGGCATTCGCCTACGCAAAGGAAGCGCTCCCTCTCGAACACCGGGCAAAGCTCCCACCTGCACCGATGGAACAAGCATCCCTTCCTCCTCCTGACTATGTAAACGACGTGGCTGCCGTTCTAGAGCGGATTGTGAACTATCCGATGCTGTATTGGGAAGCCACCAAACTGCTTGATGCAATTCTGTTCGGGCATTTAGTTTTCCGGCGACCAGTGAACAAGGATGATTTGCCCAAGTTGGATGGGTGGGCAGATCAGATGGAACTTTTCAAGTCTGTCAAAAATCTCATCGCAGTTGTCTGCGACGCTAGCGGAGTTTCTCGTGATCCGTTTTGGCCCGATCGAGTATCTGGTCCGACACACGCAGCGGAGATCGAGCCATCTGCTGGCGAACCGAAGCCAAAAGTTGCAACTCAAGACGGCGAAAAGACCATCTCCACTGCAACTCAAGACCGCGAGCAGACAGCCCCAATCGCGGCTGCTCCTGCCGTCACTGAACAGTAGCGGAATAAATAACCGTCCGAAAAAACCTTGGCAGGTTCGTGGAGACTGCTTCACCCATCAATTCAAATCCGGAACATTGCTCCTGCGCGATCCTAAATTGAACCTAGATAGTAAGGTCACAAAACACAAAACTGTGTGAAGGAGTTCCATGCCATCCTCAAAACTGCCAGGACTCATTTCCGAGGCCCAGGCCAGCGAGGAACGGTTCCTGCGCCAGATCTTTGTCCGCGATCAGATGGCGGAATGGTCCAAGTCTCCTTTGCTCATGGCGCGGGCCGAGAGTGTTTTCTATTGGGACGTCAACGGGAAACGCTATCTCGATGCGCTTTCGGGAATTTACACCGTCTCCGTTGGGCATGGCAATCGGCGCGTGATCGAGGCAATCAAGGCTCAGTTCGATACGCTGCATTTCTCGCCCCCCATGCACGGAACCAATCCCGTCGCCGTTCAACTGGCGAATCTGCTCGCAGAGGTTGCGCCCGGCGATTTGAACACCGTCAAATTTGAGTGTGGCGGCTCCGAAGTCACCAAGGCCGCCATCAAATTGGCCCGACAATATCACAAGCTTACCGGCAATCCCGGCAAGTATAAGATCATTAGCCGATACTCTTCCTGGCACGGCTCCACGCTCGGCTCGCTCTCGGCATCCGGTTTGAAAAGTCGCAGGACCGTAAATGAACCACTTGCGCCGGGATTTTTGCATGTCTTTCCGCCGACTTGCTATCGATGCCCTTTTGGCAAGCAATATCCGAGTTGCGAGATCACCTGTGCAACCTTGATTGGCGATGTGATCGAGATGGAGGATCCGAGTACGATCGCCGCGGTGATGCTGGAGCCGATCGGTCACACCGGCGGCATCATCGATCCGCCGCCGGAGTATCTGCAAATACTGCGCCAGCTTTGCGATCGCTATAATGTATTGTTGATCTTCGATGAAATCATCACGGGAATGGGCCGCACGGGTCAGATGTTTGCCGCAGATACTTTTGGCGTCCTGCCCGATGTCATTTGCACGGCGAAAGGGTTAAGCGGCGGCTTTGCTCCGCTCTCGGCAATGATTTGCCGAAAGCCGATTGCCGATGCTTTCTGGGGGCCAATCGAGACCAATCCCGGTTTTGTCGAGGGTCACACGTTCGAAGGAAATCCGATTTCTTGTGCTACCGGCATCGCAGTCTTGCGCGAAATCCTGGAAAATGATCTGTGCGGCAACGCGCGCCGACGCGGCCAGCAATTGCGGCAGGGTTTGAGCGTATCGCGGCGAAATACGGCATCATCGGCGATATTCGCGGCAAGGGCCTGCTGCAAGGGATCGAGTTTGTGCGCGATCTCGCGACGAAGGAACGATTCCCCGCCATGCCGGGACTCGGTGTGCAGATTGGTCGGCGGGCGCTGGCGAACGGGTTGTTATGCCGCTTCGATCCGCACTGGCTTGCCTTTGGGCCGGCATTGAATGTAACATCGGAACAGTTGGAAGAAATGCTCGCGGTCCTGGACCGAACGATAGGAGAGGTGTTGAATGCCGAGGATATCGGACACATCGCCGGAGGCTGAAAAGGTTCTTGCCGAGTGCTATCGTCGCATGCCTGCGGAACGAAAATGGAAAATACTCGGTGATGCGTATCGCTATGCTCGTGTATTGCATGCAGCAGGTTTGTCCGATCGTCAGCCTGGAGTTACTGAATCAGAGATTCAATTTGACTGGGCGAAAACCACGCTGGGTGATGGGCCCTGGTTGGAAAGAATGAGGTCGCCGATGTGGAACCAGCCGCTTGATCATCAGGATGTAATCCGAAATGTGATTCAGGTATTCAACACGGAGGGAATTGCATATGCCGTGGGCGGATCGCTCGCCTCATCCTATCACGGCTACCCGCGATATACTCAAGATGCCGATCTGACTGCGTTGCCGTTTCCGGGTAAAGAAGCTGCCTTCGCAGCTCATTTTGACCCTACGGAATACTATTGCGATTTGGGGATGATTCAGGATGCGGTGCGCCGACATTCCAGTTTCAATCTCATCCATTACGGCACAGGCTTTAAGATCGATATCTTTATCCGCAAAGATCGACCCTTCGATCTGGCCCTTTGGCTTCGCCGAGTGACGACAACCAAACTCGATCCGAGCGGCCGGCCCGTTGATGTCGTTTCCGCAGAAGATATGATCTTGCTCAAGTTGGAATGGTATCGAATCGGCGGAGAAATCTCTGATCGACAATGGAACGACGTTCTTGGGATTCTAAGAACAAAAGCAACGGTACTCGATACCGCCTACCTCGATCACTGGGCCACGAATCTCGGCGTGATGGATCTTCTGGTTCGAGCGAGAAGTGAAGTTTGACACCACGGAACTTGGAACATGGAACAGTCACCGAAGAATAGTCAAATTCCCGTCACCGTATTAACCGGCTTTCTCGGCGCGGGCAAGACGACGCTCTTGAATCACATTCTACATACCCAGCACGGTAAACGGATCGCCGTGATCGAGAATGAATTCGGCGAAATTGGCGTCGATCAGGAGCTTGTGATCGGCGCTGATGAAGAAATCTTCGAGATGAATAACGGCTGCCTTTGCTGCACGGTGCGCGGCGACCTGATCCGCATTCTCGGCAACCTCATCAAGCGGCGGGATCGATTCGACTACATCCTCATCGAGACGACCGGCCTGGCAGATCCCGGCCCCGTCGTACAGACGTTCTTTTTCGACGATGAGCTGAAAGCCAAACTCCGGCTCGATGCCGTCGTCACCGTGGTCGATTCCAAACACATCCGGCAACACTTCGACGACAATGAAGTCCAACAACAAATCGCATTTGCCGATGTCATCCTGCTGAACAAGACCGACTTGATGCCGTCGGAGAAAGTCGATGAACTCGAAGCCGATATCCGCAAGATGAACGCGGTGGCGAAACTGCATCGAACCGTCCAATCAACCACGCCGGTAGAAAACCTGATCGATGTTCAAGGCTTTAATCTCGAACGTATTCACGAGATCGATCCCGACCTGATCCCGAAGCCGAAAAAGCACGAACATCATCACGATGAACCCGGCCATGAATGCACTCCCGAATGCGATCACAATCACGACCATGAACACGAACACCACCGGCACGATCCAACGGTCAGTTCGGTCGGAATTGTGTTGCCCGGCGAACTGGACGAGAAGAAAGTGAATGCGTGGTTTGCCAAATTGTTGGCGGAAAAGGGCCAGGATCTTTATCGGATGAAAGGGATTCTCAGTCTGCGCGGCGATCCGAATCGGTTTATCTTTCAGGGCGTTCACATGACGCTCGACAGTACCATCGGAACCCCCTGGGGCACATCGCCGCGCAGCAGCAAGCTGATTTTCATCGGCAAGAATCTGGACCGCGAACTATTAGAAGATGGTGTGAATGCGTGTATGGTGGATCGATCAAAACCGGGCTAACCACAGAGTCACAGAGAACACAGAGAAGACACGATACAGCGCGAACAAGCCGCAAGAATGAACGATGAGGAATGCAGGAATCCAGGAATCCAGCAAGCACGTCGCGTGAATGTTTCACCGAGTAGAATCTTTCCTGGATTCCTGCCTTCCTCATAGATATTAGCGCTCTGGTTATTGTCTTCTCTGTGTGCACTGTGACTCTGCGGTTGGTTGTTCTTTTGATTGAATTGGACCTCTTGTTTTCATCTTGGTTGCCCTCAAATCTCACTTTCCTGCAGGCAAATCCGGCTCCTTCGCTTGACCTATCGAGATTCGAGGTGAATAATAGAAAGACGTCCCTGATCCCGGACGCCACCTCCTCAGGCAGATCCTCTGCCCGATTCTGTGTTTTTCGCGACCATCACATCCCACTGTGATCCGGACCGATCGCAACACTACTTTTCCAGATAACAGCGGGGGCACTTATGTTGGCCCTGAATCACACCCTGCTCGACCAGCGACCGTGGCTAGCCCGGTACGCACCGGGGGTACCACAAACATTGGAATACCCCGATGAACCGGCCTATTGGCTGCTGGAACGAACCGCCCAGTTGTTGCCGGCACGGGTCGCGTGTCGTTTCCTCGACCAGCAATTGACGTACGCCGAGCTGCTGACGCAGTCACGCCGGGCGGCACATGCTTTGCAACAACGTGGTGTTCGGCCGGGAGATCGAGTCGGGCTATTGTTGCCGAATATCCCCGAGTACCTGATCGCGCTATTCGGAACCTGGATGGCGGGCGGAATCGCCGTTCCGCTCAGTCCCCTGCTGGTGGCCTCGGAGATCAGCGCAATACTCCGGGCAACCGATTGTCGGGTCGTTGTTACGCTGGATGTACTGTTGCCGCAGGTGTGCAAGCAGGCGCACCCCGATTTGATTCTGGTGGTCAGTTTGCTGGATCGCCTGCCGCGCTGGCAGCGTCTGGGGTATCGATACATCCGCTTTCGCCGGCTGGGGTTGCATCCTTCGTATCGGCACAGAACGGTGTTATTCGATGAGGCACTGGCATCGGCCGACCCGCTTGAGATACATCGCCCTCGCAATTGCGACCCGGCAACGATCCAGCCGACGGGAGGGACTACGGGTACGTCCAAGGCAGTGACCTTGACACACGGCAATTTGCTGGCAAATGCCCTGCAACTGGACCACTGGACGCATCGTGCATTCGGTGAAGATGAGGTACTGGCCGTTCTCCCGTTCTTCCATTGCTATGGGATGATGGCCTGTGGGCTGGGGGGTATCGCGCAAGGTGCAACGCTGATCTTGCATCACCGCTTCCGGGCCAGTGCCATTCTCCATCTCATCGAGCGCTGGCGGCCCACGACCTTCCCGGTGGTGCCCGCGATGCTGGTCGCGCTCGATGAGGAACTTCGAAAGAAGCACTACGATCTCAGTTCCCTACACGACTGCATTTCTGGAGGAGCACCGCTGGATCTGGGCATCGCTGCCGAATTTGCCCGCTATACGCAGGCAACGGTTGTGGAAGGGTATGGTCTATCCGAGGCCAGTCCCGTGACGCACGTCAATCCGCTCGACGGAAGCGCACGGGCCGGCACGATCGGTTTGCCGCTGCCCGACACTGAGGCTCGGATCGTCGATGCCGACACCGGAAAAGTCGAAGTTCCCGTCGGGGAGGTGGGAGAGCTGGTGATCCGGGGGCCGCAAGTGATGGCCGGCTACTGGCACGATCCGGAGGCGACGGCACACGCCATCCGCGACGGCTGGTTATTCACGGGCGATCTGGCAACCCGCGACGAAGACGGTTTTTTCCGGATTGTCGATCGAAAGAAGGATCTCATTATCACTTCGGGCTTTAATGTTTTCCCCACGGAAGTGGAAAAAGTATTGAGAAAGTGTCCGGGAGTAAAAGATCTTGCCATCTACGGAGTTCCCGACACGAAGCGCGGCGAGATCGTCAAGGCGGTTGTCGTTCCGGTGAAAGGCCAGCACTTTCGCCGATCGGCCTTCGACGAATTTGCGCGAGCATCTGGCGGCCTACAAACGGCCTCGCATTGTGGAAGTGGCCAGTGAATTGCCGCGCAACCCGCTGGGAAAGGTGCTTCGACGGGTACTGCGAACCCAACCGACGGGCGCGGATGAAACGAAAGAAATGGACGCACTGAATGAAACTTTGGAACATCCACCACACGTGCAAGAACCTGACCCTGGATAGTTCCGCGCGAATCTTTCGATTGGCGACACGCCTCGAAGCTCGGAGGGTAATTCGATGCCAGCTATTACAAGAACCCATCTTCCCCCATTGACCGTTGTCGCGGGAGTGCGAACGCCGTTTGCCAAGGCATTTGGTCCACTGGCTAAAACTCCTGCCGACCAACTTGGTCGTCTGGCGGTCGATGCAGTGCTGGCCGCCAGTCAGCTTAAGCCGACCGACATCGATGAAGTGGTCTTCGGCAACGTCTGTTCGCCGGCAGAGGCGTCCAACGTCGCGCGGGTTATCGCACTTCGTAGCGGCATCCCGGCCGACCGGATCGCGCATACCTCGAATCGCAATTGTGCTTCCGGTATCGAATCGGTGATTGAGGGCTGGCAAGCACTGGCGGAAGGTCGGGCGGAACAAGTGATTGCCGGCGGCACGGAATCGATGTCCAATGTTCCCCTGTTATGGAATCGTCGCTTTACCGATTTCATCATGCGGCTGGCGGCGCACCGGCTGGTGGAAGAAGATGGGGCTAGCGACCCAATTTCGCTTTGGCTTCTTGAAACCTGTAGTGGCGCTGGAACTTGGACTGACTGACCCGACCTGCGGCCTGAACATGGGTCAGACCGCTGAAAAGCTGGCCGTGGAGTTCAATATCTCTCGAGAAGAACAGGATCACTTCGCCCTTACCAGTCATCTGCGTGCGGTCTCGGCCTGGAAGCGGGGCTTCTATACGGGCGAAGTGGTTCCTCTCACTGCCGCGCAAACGGGAACACAGGATGTCGAGAGGGACACGGGGCCGCGACCGAACCAGACTTTGGAGGCCCTGCAAAAGTTAAGGCCGCTGTTCGATTCCAAGTACGGAACTGTCACCGCCGGCAACAGTTGCCCTATTACCGATGGTGCTGCTGCTGCCATTCTCAATCTCGGCGATCGCAACACCGAGCGCGAGCCGTTGGGTTATATCCGGGATTACGCCATCGCTGGTTGCGATCCAAGTCGGATGGGACTTGGACCAGTCTATGCGACGAACAAGCTCTTGCGAAAAACCCGAATGACTCTCGGAGATTTTGATCTCGTCGAGATCAACGAGGCATTTGCCGCTCAAGTGCTGGCCTGTCAAAAGGCATTGGCATCGGACACTTTCGCCAAAAAGGAATTGGGGCGAGATCGAGCGATCGGCGAACTTGATCCTGCACGCCTGAACGTCAATGGTGGTGCTATCGCATTGGGCCATCCGGTGGGATCGTCGGGAACCAGGCTGATCATCACGCTGCTGCGGGCCTTGCGAGAACGCGGACTACGACGTGGACTGGCAACACTATGTGTCGGCGGCGGCCAAGGGGCTGCCGTCTGGCTGGAAACCTCTCGGGAATGATAAGGGGGACTATCATGATTAACGGACTTCGGCATTTCACTCTGGATCGCGATGATCGCGGAGTCGTTACAGTCTCTTTCAACGTCCAAGGCTTTCCGGTCAACGTCTTTACGGACGAGGTCGTCGAGGAACTTGCCCGAATCGTTGAGGATCTGGAACGATCCGCGCCGACGCTGGTAATATTTCGCAGCGGAAAGGCTTCCGGATTCCTGGCGGGAGCGGATGTTCGTCGAATCCAGCGCATGGAAACCCCGGATGAGGCAAGCGTTGCCATCGATGCCGGCCGAGACTTGTTCGACCGGATTTGGCATTTGCCCTGTCCGACGGTCGCCGTCATTCACGGGCTTTGCCTGGGAGGTGGTCTGGAGTTTGCCCTGGCTTGTCGATTCCGCGTTGCCCGCGACGACGCCTCGACCCGGCTTGGGTTGCCGGAAATACAGCTGGGGTTGATCCCGGGCTGGGGCGGCACCCAGCGACTTCCCCGTCTCATTGGCCTGCGCGCTGCCCTGGGAATGATCCTTGAAGGAACGAAACTTTCTGCATCGGAAGCCGTCAAAATGGGGTTAGCCGGATCTGGCCGCCTCTGCCGATGATTTCGATTCGCAGGTTGAGCGCTTTGTTTCCGATCGATTGGCCGGCAGGCCTCTGCGAAGACATCGAGCCAGGTTGGGTTCACTGTTGGACAAGTTGTGGCTGGGACGCTGGCTGGTGTTCCGGGCCGTTCGCCGGAAGATTGCCTCCCGGGCGCGGTCATACCCCGCTCTTGCTGCTGCAGTGTCGGCCGTCGAAACGGGACTTCGCAGTCCGGGTGCAGGAATGCTGGCCGAAAGAACGGCGTTTATTCATTTGCTGTTCACGGAAACTGCGCGAAATCTGATCGAACTATTCTTTCGGCGCGAGCGCGCGGGCAAGCCCAGTACCTGGGTGCAAGTCGAGAAAGGTAAACTCCCCGCCGTGCGCCGGGTCGCCGTTCTCGGTGCCGGTACGATGGGTGCCGGCATCGCACAGCTTGCGGCCTTGCAGGGCTACGAAGTAATTCTCAAGGAAATCAATGTCGATCTGGCATCGGCAGGGATGAAGCGCGTGGAATCTCTCATGGATGAAGCTGTGAAAAAAGGTGTCGTGAGCCGGGAAGAGGCCGAGGCTCGACTGAGCGTAATCACTGCCACGAGCGATTGGGTTCCGCTCAATTATGCCGATCTTGCGATCGAGGCAGTTGTGGAACGTGAAGAGATCAAGCGACAGGTTTTTCGAGAACTTGGCGATCGTCTGGCTCCGACCGCGATCCTGGCCACCAACACCTCATCGCTAACGGTGGATCGTGTAACTTCAACAGCTGCATACTCCGGACGGATTGGTGGACTGCATTTCTTCAATCCGGTCCACAAGATGCAGCTCGTCGAAGTGGTTCGCGGGCACGATACCGATCGCCGAACCATTGGAATGCTGGTGGAGTTTGTCCGCCGGCTGGGAAAGGTTCCGGTCGTCGTTGCGGATGGGCCTGGTTTTCTGGTCAACCGCATTCTGTTCCCTTACCTCGACGAAGCAGTCCGCCTTCTGGGTGAGGGATATTCGGTAAGTACGATCGATCGGGCAGCAGTTCAATTTGGGATGCCGATGGGGCCACTCCAGCTTCTCGATCAAGTCGGACTGGATATCGCTGCCGATGTTGCTCGATCCTTGATCGTAGATCGAGGAAATTCCAGTCCCACTCCCGATCGGCTGGCGGCGATGGTGCGCCGGGGCTGGCTTGGCAAGAAATCGGGGCAGGGGTTCTACATCTACTCGAATGGTCATCTCGGCCGGCCGAGCCGGTGGGATCTGGGCGGTCCATCATCGCCGCGGGTCGCCGATCACTCGAGGGATAAATCCCCATTGGGATTGAACCTGTTACAGCGCCGATTGATTTTTCCGATGGTCAACGAGTCGGCCCATTGCCTGGAAACGAGCGTGGCTGACTCGGCGTGGGTCATCGATCTGGCAATGGTCCTGGGTACGGGGTTTGCGCCGTTCCGTGGCGGACCTTTGCGAGCAGTAGACACCTGGGGAATTAGACAAGTTGTCGAGGAAATGGAACATTTGGACTTCGAGCCGTGTCCTTTATTGAAAGAGATGGCCAGCGATGGGCAACGGTTCTATCCCACTCAGCCCGTCGCGATGAAAGCGGGAACATAACGGATTGAACCAATTCCCAGGGTTCGCAAAGCCTCACCCTGGGCTTTACAAGCGACGCCCTTCCAGGGCTAAGCACTTGATGTTTGAAGCCACGAATCGCAACGACCTAGCCCTGGAAGGGCGATGTAGTAAAGCCCAGGGTGACCGCAGGGAACCCTGGTTTATTGAACGGATCCACAAGGAGAGAAATTATGAGCGCGCCTACCTTTGCGGAAACAGCCCTTCGTCTGGGCGGTAAGGGTGCTGAAGAAGTTCAGCGCACCGGTGCAGTCGATGCCGCCGACGATCAGGTCGAATCGCTATTCGCAGAGCGTTATCAGACGACGGGTAGCCCAGTCCATCGTGCGGTCTGGGATGCCGATGTATCGGGTGAGGGCTGGATCGCTCCCGTTCCTTCGTTGTCGCCCGAAGTACAAGTCGTGATGCAAAACTCACTGGATGTTGTCCGCCGTCATCGTGCGGAAAAGACGCTGCTGGACGACAGGAACAAGATCAGCGAACTCGTCCTCAAAGATCTTGGCGGCGCAGGGTATGGGGATTGCTCATCGATCGTTCGTATGGCGGCGCAGGAGCAATGTTCTCGCAGTTCTCTCCGTTTCTGACCCGGATGGCGACACTCGATCCTACCGTCGCGGGTCTTGCCTCCGTACATGGGTGTATCGGGGCCGTCGATCCCGTTCAAACCTTTGGAACCGCCGAGCAGAAGGCACGCTGGCTGCCCGATCTGGCCAGCGGCAGAAGGTTATCGGGATTTGCCTTGACCGAACCAGGTGCCGGCAGTGATTTGACCGCTCTGCGCACCACTGCCGTGCGCGATGGTGATGAGTACGTCGTCACCGGCGAGAAACTCTTTATCACCAATGTCTGTCCGGGTCGAACGATTGGCCTGGTTTGCCTGATCGACGGCAAGCCGGCAGTATTGGTGGTCGATCTTCCCGAAACGGAAACCCCGGAGTTTCGTCTCAAATACTACGGCCTGTATGCCTTGAAGCATTGCCACAACCACGGCATCCTCTTCGACGGCCTGCGAGTCCCCGTCGAGAATCTCTTGCAGCCCGCCGACGGCGACGGGTTGACGGTTGCCTATCACGGTCTGAATCGAGGCCGCGTCGCCCTTTGTGCCAACGCAGCTGGGACCATGCGCATGATGATGGCCGACATGGTTCCGTGGGCACGCTTCCGGCGAACCTATGGTCAGCCGATCGCGGTTCGCGAATTGGTGCGCCGGCGTCTGGGTCGTCTCGCCGGACTCATCGTCGGTTGTGACGCCCTGGTTGAATGGTGCGCAGGACTACTCGATCAGGGCTATCGCGGCGAGATGGAATGTATTGTTGCCAAGATCTTCGGAAGCGAATCGCAAAAAGAAGCAGCGATCGAATTCCACATGAAGACTCACGGCGGCCGGGCCTTCTTGCACGGGCACGTCTTCGGCGATAACGTCCACGAGTTTCTCGCTCCCTGTATCTACGAAGGCGAAGGAGAGATGCTCGGGCTGGCGTTCTTCAAGTCGCTCATCAAGCAGCATGCCCGGCGCTACTTCGAGCCGATCGGTAAGAAGATGCAATCGACCGGGATACGCAAACCCAATTTCTTGAACCCGCTGCACTTGTGGGCCTTCCGGGGTCCATTGTGGGAGTACAGCAAGTGGATGGCCGGGAATCGACTTGGGTTGCCAAGACATCCTCATCTGCCGGAAATGCCTCGCGCCCTCAAGCAGCATGCTGAATTCGCTGCACACGCTCTGCAGCATTCCGCGCGGGAAATTTCAGCGACGATGCGGAAGCATCAACTGAAGTTGGCCGATCGGCAGTGCCGGATGTCGGAGCTGTCCGCGCGCGTGCAGTCGATGGTTGTTATTCTGTGCACTAGCTTGTACGCCAGTCGACAGAAAGATGAAATGATTCGCCGATCGGCCGATTGTCTCTGTCGAGAGTTGACTCGAAATCTCCAGGGCGCTCGGCCCACCGACCGCGACTTGCGCAACCTGACGGAATTGGGTTCGGCGATCGCCGAGGGACCGTGCAGCCTGATTGCCGGGTTGGAACCTGCCGGGGTGATGATGCGCTATTAAATTGCAACTCGAAATGAATCTGCAAACCTTCAGGAAACTCATTGGTTCAATGAGCTTCCCGTCAAAGGTAGTAGTTCAAGGTGAAAGGCGAAGCGAAACTGCGACGTGTCGAGGCGAAAAGGCTTCCTGCCTGATTGGCGGGAGAGGAAACGCAAACCTCAATCCTCTTGTCCCTTTTTCTGAACGTACATGTACAGCACAATCAGGCCGATCAACAGTACGATCAAACCGCCCATGATCCACCAACTATCCAATGCTCTGCTAATTCGCTCAATCATTGCAACCGCTCCTTTCGACGAGGTATGGGGAACGAGAACGTGAAAACATTCCCCTGTTCGGTTCACTCAACGCGAGTCAATGCGCAACGAGGGGGGTTGGAAAATGTTGTATCGGCAAGATTTACGGAATGCAAGCCCCCGATATCGCAAATACCCAAAATCTTCTCATTTTTTCGGTGAGGCCGGCGGCACAGCGCCTGAAGCTCAGTTTTGAAGTTGCGCTCAACTCATGTACAGGCGACAAGCGTGCCAGGAAGTAGAGTCGAGAAGTGCAGAAGGAACTTCAAGAGCTTCGGCGACCAATGAAGGATCGGCCAAACCCAAGAAAGAAAGTACACCCCTTGCCTGGGGCCGAGCCCTGGAAACTTCGGAGAATCGCTCACCAGTCCGAGCCGAGTGCTTGGCCATCGGCGGGTTGCATGGCATAGTTCCAGGTCTGTTGAGATATGCCCTGCGCTACACTGATAGGGAACGTATGTGCCGGTTGCTGGTTGCGCATCTGCATGCAGCGCCTGAATCATATTCCCCTGATCGAGATACGGCATCAGAAGGATAAACCAACTATTATCTTGGTTATCAGGCACGCAATACTGGGGCATAACGGAATTGACTACTTCGTAATTGTGCACTGCGAGGGCCAATTGCTTCAGGTTATTCTGACATCTTGCGCGACTCGCCGCTTCCCGCACTTTCTGAACGGCAGGCAACAAAAGCCCAACGAGAATAGCGATGATGGCGATAACCACCAACAGTTCAACGAGTGTGAACCCTTGCTTTTGGAAATAGTGCCTGGTCATACGGGCATCTCTTGGGAGAATGAACAAATAGACCCAACCAAGAAGAATAATGTCCAAAATGTAATAAATACAAGCAAAAAATGGAAAAAAGTGAACAGGTGATCGGCAGTGGGTGTGGCAAAATTTCCTGGCATACCTAACCCTTTGCGGGCAATTGACTTTCCCAGTAGACCTTCCATTGGTCGCTCTGCGATAAGCGATTCGATCCCCATGATGGCCTCGGCGTTCGGGGCATCCCAGCGCATTCCTGGGCCTTTCACCGGTCGGTAAGGGTTCGACAGGTCGCTTCCGTTGGGCCGCTGCCGATCTGCCAGCCTTTGGCGAGGAATTCGGGATAGCGGATCATGTCCGATCGCTCGCTCACGTAATGGAGCAGGCTGTCGGCGTGCGGGACGCTTGCCGCGTTTAAGGCCGATGCGCCATTTTAGGAGCGACTCCCAGGCAGCGTTGTAGCCTTCATGCTTGAACAAATGCAGCAGGTCAGCCGCCCATTGTTTGCCCGTTTCGTCCTCGTCACCGTAGATTTCCCGCCGCGCTTTGTGAACTTGCTCACTCAAGTGGTAGAAATCGAGGCCCAGCGCATCCAGATGCAGATTCTGTCGTTCGACTTGGTTGCGAATCCACGGCGCGCCGTCCACATTTCCGATCTTCTCGTCCGCTTGATCCAAATGAATGCGGCCCGCTTCCCGACGCATTAGCCGTCCTGCCACCTGATGGTCGCCCTTGGTGCCCGATACCAAGCGGTGATCTTGGGTTTCGTCGTAGAAGGCAACGATCTTGAACTCCTTGTGTTTCTGGTCCGTGCCGACTTTTCGAGTCGGCAAAGGCTTGGCTTTCTTGCCACGACGCCGACGCTTGGCCTTGATCTTCTCGCGGCGTTTCTTTTTCTCGACGTCGGTTACCAGGGGCACCATCACGCCATCACTGCCGAAGTAGACCCGCGTGCCGCCCGCCTCCGTTTTGCAGTCTCTGGCTGACCAATTGACAGGCAGCTTGTCCCTCCTTCTGCGCTTCGCGCGATCTGCTTCCCCTCGGTCTCCACCAGCACTCGTAATGCTTCGCCGCTGATCTGTACCTGGGCCGTTCGGCCCAAGTTGTCGGCCGCCTTGTCGAAATTCTTGCCGTCGCGATTGAGCCGGCAGGCCATCTCACGCACACCCAAGCTAACGCTCGCCTCGGCTGCATCGACCCACGAGTCGAGCGGAGCCGTTGTGCCTTCGGCCGGCGAATGCCAGCGCCGTCGCCACAGTCGGATGCGGCCGTTGATCGTCAGAACGGTGTAATCCTGCCGTCCTTTATTGTGTTTGTTTTTTCCCGTTTTCGCATCCTGTGGAGGGGGGAAAAGCGGCTTCCGCCGCATCGATCCGCATCTGCGCCGCCCGCTCATATGCTTCGCGTCTCAGCTTTGCAAACAGGTCACGCACCTGTTCCTCACTTCCCGAAATAATGTGCCCTGGCGAGGCGTCATTGACCGCATCCGCCACCAGGCCCAGAATCTCGTCGACCCGTTGCCGCATCGCTTCAATGTACACTTCGCGGGAAAACTTCGGTGCTGGCTCCATGATAGGCTCCTTGTCATCGTGCTGAAATCCTTCCGCTCAAGACGACCATTGCCTATCTTGACCAAATTACTCAAAATGCGCCAGGAAAATTTGCCACACCCATCGGCAGT
>CAWAMR010000019.1:0-82103 GCA_963783095.1 uncultured Planctomycetota bacterium
TCTATTTTGCCTTGGTTCCGTTTTACGTATTGCTGACTACGCTTTCATCTCGCACATGGTCGAGACGATCACCGAGGATTCGGGACGGGTCGGCGTGGTCGTTCCGCATGGCGTGCTTTTCCGAGGGGCCAGCGAAGGGGCCATTCGCCAGAAGTTCATCGAGGCGAACCTCCTCGATGCAGTGGTGGGGTTGCCGGCGAATCTGTTCTATGGCACCGGCATTCCTGCTGCGATTCTGATTTTCAGGAAGCACAAACGGGATAAGAAAGTTGTTTTCATTGATGCCAGTCGAGAATACGAGGAGGGGACGAACCAGAGCCGATTGCGTGACAAGACGTCGAAAAGATCGTTGCAACTTGCAAGGTACGCAAGATGGTGGACAAGTACGCCTATGTTGCTGACTTCGAGGAAATCAAGGAGAACGAATTCAACCTCAATATCCCCCGCTATGTGGACACATTCGAGGCGGAAGAGCAGATCGACATCCGAGAAGTGCAAAAGGAGATCGCTGGCATAGACGCCGATCTGGCAAAAGTCGAGAAGCAGATGGCTGAGATATTTGAAGGAGTTGCGTGTTTTATGATCCGTATTCCATTACCTGATACTTGGCAAAAGAAAATGCTTTCCGAAGTGGCTAAAGTTCAGACCGGGATCGCCTCGGGTAGATCGGATATTCCGATCCGGTGCGGCTACTCGTACTTGCGTGTTGCCAATGTTCAAGATGGTTATTTCGACTTGCGAGAGATCAAGACTATAGAAATCCCGCGACATGAAATTGCACCGATATTCACTTCAAAAAGACGATGTGCTGTTCACTGAAGGTGGACATTTCGACAAATTAGAGGTGCTGTCTGGCAAGGAGACATCCCCAACTATGTGCATCAAAAAGATTTTCGTATTTCGTGTCGATTCCGCCGATGTGCTGCCTTATAGATCGTGGCTAAAGCCGTACTCTGTCTGAGTTTCCACCGGAAGAATCTACTTCCTTGGTTGTTCCAGAGCAGACTACAAATCTCTGCCCAATCAACCCGCATCTAATTGGATCACAACTAAAAGAGATGCGCCTCCCGTTGCCTCCTTCGCAGACAGAAGAAGCTTGCCTCCATTCTCTCAACCTGGGATCGGGCGATTGAGTTGACCGGAGAATAATCGCCGGAAAGCAGAATCGCAAACAAGCCCTGATGCAGCAGTTCTGACGGGAAATGCGGTTTGCTGAAATTCATGGCGCCACAAGAGTCTGTGGGGAATACTCCGTGACTGGTGATCTATTCACGGAACGCAAAGAAGCTCAGGATTAACCCATATGATACATTCTTTCGATCACTGCCAATGAGGGTATCGTACGTAGAGAACACACTTGACGATCAAAAGGACATCTTCAACTTCCGTACAAATCAAAAATTTGCGGATATTGCCCTGAAGTGGGGCATTCGGCTACAACACGATGCGTATGTGGTCAGGGTCGGGCCTTCAAGGTCTCGAAGGCATGAGGGCATTGTCAGCCCGGCCTACACCGTTTCGTATTCCGAAGAAAGTTATTGACGTCGATGTCTATGTCTCACTGTTCGAATTGCCCCCGATGTCTGATCGGCACTGGGGGTGGTCTCCCAAGGGCTTGTGGAAGATACCCGAATTCTGAAATTACTGATGGCATTTTAAGCGAATTAAACGTTGCTGTGCCTCCACAAGAATGAGCAAAAGGCGATTGCCGCTGTTCTGAACGACGCAGGATCGGGAGATAGACACTCCTGCAGCAAAACTGGATGCGTTGCGGCGGCAGAAGAAAGGACTCATGCAGCAACTTCTCACCGGCAAAGTGCGGGTCAAGGTTACGGAGTTTCAGGAGAGTGAATCATGGCCGTCGCCGAGTTCCTCGAAGACATCGTTTCGCATCTGACCGCGTTGCACCTGTTGCAGCAACCTGGGCTACGAGTACCTCACTCCCACCGAGGCACTGGCACTTCGGGGCGGCAAACGAAGCCGGGTCATGCTGGATACGATCCTGATGGAGCAACTCGGGAAGCTCAACCAGATCACTTTCAGGGGCCAGACTCACGATTTCACCGAAGCGAACCTCCGCCGCCGTCGATGCCCTCTCGAACTCCCGTTCGACGGCCTGGTCAAGACCAACGAGCAAGTCTTCGACCTACTGACGCTGGGCAAGTCGCTGGAGCAGACCATCGACGGGCAACAAGAAGAGTTACTCGATCCGGTACATCGACTGGGAGAACCCGCGAACAACGTCTACCATGTTGCCGACGAGTTCGAGGTCGAACGCACGGCATCCACGAAACCCGCCGGCCCGACATCGTGCTGTTCGTCAACGGCATTCCACTGGCAGTGATCGAGTGCAAGCGGCCGGACGCCGAGGACGCCGTCGAAATCGGGATCAGCCAGCAACTTCGCAACCAGCGCCGCGATGAGATCCCGCACCTGTTCATCTTCTCGCAATTGCTGCTTGTCGGTTTGCCAGAACCAGGGGAAATATGCCACGGCGGGAACGCCGAAGAAGTTCTGGTCGGGATGGAGAGGAGAACGCCCCGCGACCTCGACACGATCCTAGCCAAACTGATCAACACGCCGCTATCGCCTCCCAACAGGAACGACTGTATCGAGAGCCGGCCGACCGAAGACAGCGGCGAAGATGAGGGAACTGGCCAAGGCCGGCCCCCGTCTGCCTTCACCCCAGGACCGATTGCTGTACTGCCTGCTGCGCCCGGAACGGCTGCTGGAACTGACCTACCGATACACGCTATTCGACAAGAACATCAAGAAAATTGCCCGTTACCAGCAGTATCTTCGCGATCCGCGAGACGATGGCGCGGGTGACGAAAGCGAAGGGCGACGAGAAGCGACACGGGCGGAGTCATCTGGCACACGACCGGGAGCGGCAAGAGCCTGACGATGGTCATGCTGGCGAAGGCGTTGACCCTGGAGCCAACGCATCAAGAACCCGCGGGTCGTCATCGTCACCGACCGCGTGGACCTGGACACCCAGATCTGGAAGACGTTTCTGGCGTGCCGCAAGTCAGTGGAAAAGGCAAGAGAGCGGCGAAATCTGGTAGAACTGGTCTCGGAGGGGAAGGCCGACATCATCACCACGATCATCGACAAGTTCGAGTCGGCGGCAACAGCACACGGCCTGCGGGACCGAGGGCAGCAACGTCTTCGTACTGGTCGATGAGAGCCACCGAAGTCAGTACGGGATGGCTCACGCCAAGATGAGGCAGGTATTCCCGAACGCCTGTTTCATCGGGTTCACCGGAACGCCGCTGTTGAAGAACGAGAAGAACACGGCCGCAGAAGTTCGGCGGATTCATCCACACCTACCCGATGCGGCAGGCAGTCGAGGACAAGGCAGTCACGCCGATCCTGTACGAAGGGCCGAATGTCCGAACTCCACGGCGACCAGAAAGCGATCGACAAGTGGTTCGACCGGATCACCAAGGACCTTATCCGACGACCAGAAAGGCCGATCTGAAGAGGAAGTTCCGACGCGAAGAGGAACTAACCAAGACTTCGGAGCGGCTGTACGAGATCGCTTTCGACATCGCCACGCACTTCTGCGAGAACTTCAAGCGGACCAAGTTCAAGGGGCAGTTCGCCGTCAGCAGCAAGGCGATGGCCCTGAAGTATCACCAACTATTCGAAGAGATCGGCCGGGACCACCCGACCCGCAGGGTGTCGACCCGCGTGGTTATCTCGCCGCCCGACACTCGGGAGGACAACGAGACGATCGAAGAAGAGGACATGCCGGAAATCCAGAAGTTCTGGAAGTAGATGATGGAGGAGTTCGGTTCGGAGAAGAAATACCTCGACGGGATCATCGAAGCGTTCGAGAACAAGCCGAGCCGGAAATCATCATCTGCGTGGACAAGCTGCTGACCGGCTTCGACGCCCCGTGCAACACGGTCCTCTACATCGACAAGCGGCTCAAGGATCACAACATCCTCCAAGCGATCGCCCGCGTCAATCGGCTATTTGACGGGAAGGACTTCGGGCTGGTGGTCGATTACCGGGGGATCTTCGGCGAACTCGACAAGGCGGTGAAGAAGTACGATGCCCTGAGCGGGTTCGACGATGAGGACATCGAGGGGACTTTCACTCCGGTCGATGAGGAAGTCGGCAAGCTGAAGGAACGGCACACGAACGTCTGGGCGGTCTTCAACGGCGTGGTGAACAAGAAGGACCTGGAGCAGATGCAGCAGTGGCTGCGGCCGGAAGACGTGCGCCAGGACTTCTACGACACATTGAACCAGTTCACGAAGACGCTCCAGATCGCAGTCGGACTGGCAAAGTTCCACGAGGAGACGCCGAAGGCGACCGTCGCGAAAGTACATCGAAGACCTGAAATACTTCCGCAACCTGCGGGCAGCGGTCAAGCAACGCTACAACGAGGCATGGATTACAAGGAGTACGAAGACCAGATCCGCAACATGGTGGACAAGTACATCGGTGCGGATGAGGTCAAGCAGATCATCAAGCCGGTCAATATCTTTCAGGTGAACAACCTGCAGAAAGAGCTGGAAGACATCGAAGGGACGCAGCCAAGGCCGACTTCATCGCTTCGCGGGTGAAGAAGACCTGCACGGAGAAGATGGAGGAAGACCCGGTTCTCTATCAGAAACTTTCGGAAGTGATCGACGAGGCGATCGGGCATACCTCGAAAAGCGGATGACGGAAGAAGAGTATCTCCAAAAGATGCTCGAAATGTGGAACGAAGCGAAAGAACAGGGTTCGTCCAAAGTACCGAAGGAACTCCAGGGCTATCCCGACGCGAAAGCGTATTTCCGGCTCTGATTCTGGAGGGGTTCGGCAAAACCGCCGGCGCAGACCAGCGGAACGACCTTGCAGCGATTGCAGCAGAGACGGCATTGAAGGCAAGGAAGTTGATCGAGGACAAGAAAATTCGGGACTGGACCGGCAAGCCGGGACGTCGAGAAAGCGATGATGAACGACCTCGACGACCTGATGTTCAGCGTCAAGGGGCGGTACGAGCTCTGCCTTGACGACCGCCGACATCGACGAGATTTTGGAAGGCGTCATCCAGGTCGCCAAGCGGAGGGACACGCCGCGATGAGCAAGGCGAACGGACACCCCGCATCCTTCGAAATTCAGTTTGGCCGGAAACGGATCGAATACCAACTTCAGTATGCAGCGCGGAAGACACTGGCAATCGACGTTCACCCCGATCTGTCTGTCGTAGTGACGGCACCGACCGGAAGCGCGGATACAGCGGTTGAGAAGCGGGTCGAAAAAGCGGGCCGCGTGGATCATCCAACAGCAGCGATTCTTCGAGAATTACTTGCCGACGATCCCGCCCCGCAAGTTCGTAAGCGGTGAGTCATTCCGGTATCTGGGGAAGCAGTATCGCCTACGTGTCCACCAAGCGAACTCAGACAGCGTAAAGATGGCGCGGGACAGATCAACGTCGAGATGGCGGATACATCAAAGAAAGAGCAAGTCAGAAGACTGGTAACACAGTGGTTCCGCCAGCGTGCGGAATCGATCTTTCACGATCGCTTTGACGTTTGGGTCGAGAAAGCCGAACGGCACGGCATCCAGGCCGAGACGTTCCAAATTCACCGAATGAAGAACCGTTGGGGGAGTTGCACTGACCGAGGGACAACATTCTCCTCAATCCCGATCTGATCATTGCGCCGGTCATGTGCATCGAATACGTTGTCGTCCACGAGTTGTGCCATCTGAAAGAACACAACCACGGGAATCAGTTTTACCGGCTGTTGCGGGCGATGATGCCGGATTGGGAAGGCCGGCGGGAACGGCTCAATCGCTGCGTGGTGGAATAAGGTGTACTCTCAGTCAATGACTGAACCGCAGTCATCGCAATAGTGCCCGTCTGCGTGGTTGTCCGACTTCTGGCAAGGCTTTCCATGAATCGGGCATCTCCCCGCACACTTGCCTTTGGTGGTGTGAATCCTGTGCCGCTCGTTTTCCTCTTCGAAATCGTACGCATCTCGATAGCCGCCTGGTGTTTGCGGGTCAGGCACCTTCATCCGTGACGTTCGGGGCGGAAGCGACGAAGGCGGAGGCAGGGCTTGCCCCTTGCCGCTTGGCGGCGCTTTTGCTCCGAGTTACCCGCGGGCTTCAGATCTTCAGGCATTACAGAGACCCCTTAACACGAGGAAGAATGGATCAGCCATACGGCCCCCAACTCTCTGCCGAGCAGCAGGTCAAGCACCCGGCAGCCCCGGATGTGGGGAAGTTTGCAAACTTTCGTTTCTTGGTCAGTTGCAAGCGGTATTCGCCCAAGGAACTTCGCCTCCGTTGGAATACCGAGTCCTGTTTCCAATCTTGTCGCAATTTCAAACACTATCGAACAGGTTTGGTGAGTTGTCGGGTTTGTCGATTTCAAACGTCTTAATTATTAGCCAGTTCGTTCGGTAGTTGCTCATGTTCCCAACGACCAAGATCATATCGTGGTCACTACGGTATCCGTTCGCACGCCACAAGACATCCGGATTATTCTGGTACTCTGGTTTTGCCAAGAGAATAAATGCTCCCCACTTGCGCACGGCGAGCCTATGGTCGAATCCGCCTTCATCCCTGAATCGAATGTACGGCAGTTTATTCACACGGTTCGGATCAATGCCCTGATCCTCCAAGTCGTCAAAGAGCGTCTTGCCCTCTTCGGTTGCATCGCTCTCCGTTCGCGTTACCATCACTCCATCCCAGCATCCGCTTTCAACGTGGAGAACGCCGATTGACAATTTACATGCGTCAAGTCTGTTTCGTTGACTCGACTTGCCGCTTCACTAACCACTGAACAACATCGTGTTTGGGAATCTCAATAGCCCGATCCCACTTCGTTGTAGTTGGCTTTTTCTCATCTGGATGCGCAAGACTCGATTCCATTGTCTTGGTCATTCCTTCGCAAGTCGAGGGAATAAGCGTGTCTTGCCTTGAAGTCGTTGGAGTCGGCAGAATCGCCAATTGGAAGCATGAGAGGATAGACACGGAGAAATTGGTTCAAATCTGGCGAATAGCCAGCCATGCAGATTTTCTTTCCGTACCGTTTCGAGTCCTCTGGCACCGTTCTTCCCAGAACAACAAAATCTTCAACATGAAGCGTGTTCATTCGCAGTCCCAGAAGCCGTGATCGATATCTCGTCACCGTGGCACGATTCCGGATGGCACCAACAACCAAGAACCTTGCCTCGCAACTCCTCTAATCGGCTGAGTAACCCGTCTTCACGGGAGATGTAAGATCGGAAGTTTCCAAGAACAGTTTCCCGATCACCGTCTTTCCCAATCACGAACGGATTGCCCCATTTTGTAGGGCGACAAATCCGCACAAAACAACCCGCCTTTTTGGCCCATGCGATCAATTGCTTATCCGTCTTCAAGTTCGCAATGACCGTTCCGCCGGCCTCTACTTGCTGTTGTCTTTCCGTTTCGCTCGGCGTCCATGCCGTCATGAGTCGTTCCTCCTGAACTTGATCGATCTTTTCTTCAAGGCACAATGAACCAGAAAGAGCATTTGGTGACAATACGACTTCAGAGCCTCTACGTGCCATTGTACATCTCTCATTCTTCAGAAAAAAAAGGAAAATACACGCACTATCTTAGCGCATGGTCAATTGGTGGATTGTTCACTTCTTCCCCTTTGTGGTTTTCTTCGGCGTCGGTTCCTCTTGTTCCATTTTCGGCCTACCCGCCTTCCCCACGTCCGGCGCTTTCAGGCAGTTGGATGTCATCGCTTCGGAACACGTCAAGCGACACGTTCAAAGCAAGCGCAATCCGTATTGCCGATTCCCACGAAGGTAGCTTTCCCTTGTTCAGAAATTCGGAGATGGTTTGCTTCGAGACCCCGGATAGTTGGGAAAGGCGATAAGCGCCTACTCCTGCCCTTTCAAGCTGTTCCTCCAAAGCCTCTTTGAAGTTGTTCGCCATTTCTGTTGCTCCAAGTCGGTGAATACTCCCTTCTCAACATATCGAAATGATGTCCGCAAAAAAAGACCAAATTATCTGGAAAAATCTAGTACGTAACCATTGACATGTACGCACTTGCGGACTAGAATACTATCACAACGCTAAGGACTGATCTTTGAAAACTTGACGCGGCCAGAACTGACAAACGTATCTGGCGGGCCACAGCGGACAGGTGGCAAAAACCTCCAACAACAAACCCTTTGGAGTCTCGATTATGCCTTGCGAATCAATGACGATCGACTTGCCCGAAGATGCCGACGAAGCGGCCTATCTGTACTGGCAAGCCACAACAACACAGCCCGAAGAAAAGCCCGACGATTGCCCTTGGTGAGATCAAAACCGGGAACCCTGAATGTCTCAGGGTTCCCATTCAACCCGCAAACTCAGAAAGGTATCCAACCATGAAAACTGCAAAACTCTGCCTTCACACTGGCGGGGCAACCGTAACCCGCGAGCTGGTCAACGCATCCGAGACACCCCGCCGAACGAACACTTCGGGTTCCCATCTCGCATGGAATCCTGATCGACCGCGTACAGCGTTCCTTGGAACAGTCCGGCTTGCGAGTGGTGGAAGAATCACACGCACTGACCAAAGACGGGAACCGATACTTCGGACTCATGCAACTGGTCAACGGTCACACGGACGCCGATTACGGGCTTGTCGTCGGCTTGCGAAATTCTCACGACAAGTCTTTCCCCGCCGGCCTAGTAGTGGGTTCAAGCGTGTTCGTGTGTGACAACCTGAGTTTCAGCGGAGAAATCAAACTCGCGCGGAAACACACGGTTCAAATCGAACGCGACTTGCCGATGTTGATTGACCAAGCCGTGGGACAACTTGCCGATCATCGGCAAGTTCAATCGCAACGGTTCCTGTCATACAAGCAATTCGAGATCACCGACACCCAGGCCCACGACCTGATTATCAAGGCTTACGATTCCCGGATCTTGCCGGTAACGTCTTTGCCCGAAGTGCTGAAAGAATGGCGAGAACCGAGTCACCCGGAGTTCAAGGAAGGCAAGACGCTCTGGCGGTTGTTCAACGCCTTCACGGAAATCTACAAGGGGAACATCAACGAACTGCCCAGACGGACGCAAGCCTTGCATGGAATCTGCGATACGGCATCCGGCTTGATCTTCCGCAAGGAAGTGACGGAAGAAACCGAAGCCCGATTTGTTCAATTTGCAGCAGCAATCTGAAAGTGAGATGAAACCGGCGGGTGAGTGCTACGAACACTCACCCGCCATTCCTTAACCTCGTGGAGAGTCAAGTAATGAAAACCCTACAAATGCAACCCAGAAAGGCAAAGACTCGCGAACCTGTAGTCCGCACCCTCCGAATGATCCAACGACCGACAATCTTGGAATCTGGAATCGTCCGCCTAACGATCGACGGCGAGAGCCAGAACTATCACTTCGATGTCCTTCACGTTGACCCTGAAATGGGAATGTGTGCGATCGAATGGGGATGAGGCCCCCAGAAGGAACCCTATCACGTTTTGGTTGCTCGTGACGGCTCTTGCTCGTGCGACTCCGCCGGCGGAACTTATCACTCAAAATGCAAACACGCCGAAGCTACCCCGATCCTCTTGAAATGCCTGTAACTCACCGGGAACCGCTTGCACGTTGTAAACGGTTCCTTTTTCTTTCCCTACATCATTCGCCCGTGGAGTATCGACAATGAGCTTGAATCCTTTCACATGGGTACGCCAAGCGGTCAAGGCCGCGTTCGTGGGTGGTATCGCGGATGGACTCGCGGAGGTATCGCAGGGTATGGAAAACCCGCCGACGAACCTTGCCGGCCTTCTCGAACAACTGGCCCTTCCTGCATTTGCCAGTGTGCCCGCGATCGCGGACAAGGCCGAGGCAACAACCGAGGAGCTAACCAGCCCGGCCCGACGCAAGAGCAGCAAGTGAAACTTTCAGGGATTTCCCATCGTGGACAATCCCTTTTCTTTCCGATCTACATAAACTGCTCCTTACGATCCTGATTGACCGCCGATCTGAGAACAAACCGAGCAATCCCAACCCGGCCCGGCTGAAACTCGCGAGCAAGTAACAATGATGTGAAAACCGACCCTCTATTTTGTAGCCAATCTGTAGCCAATGGGACGAATGCACGCGCATAGTAGTGAACAGCAAGAATGAAAAATACGAGAAAATACGATGGTCCTGGATGATAGCGTACACGTAGAAAAATGACTTTAACGGATTTTGGCTCTCTTTGTCTAGGTTCGAATCCTAGCCGGGTAGTCAGATGCGAGTTTTTGTTCGTGCATTTGTCATTGCAACGCGAAATCCTCTCAAAATGCCTCTCCACATCGCTCGAAGTTTTCCCGTCAACAACCAAGGGGAAAGGCAATGCTTTCTGTGTTCTGCTCGCCGAGTCGATACACTCAGGGGAAAAATGCCACGGCAATGCTCGGAAAGGAGATGTCGTATCTGGGCTTGCGTGGTCCAGCGCTGCTTGTCGCCGGGAATTCAGTGCTTCAGCTGCTGAATTCAACCTGGACGGCGACGTTCCGCGAAGCCGGCATCGCACATGTTGTCCATCCCTTTGGCGGCCATTGCTCCATCGCCGAAATCGATCGCGTCACGAATTCAGCCCGCAGACACAAAGCTCAGGTGATCGTCGGTGCCGGTGGCGGGAACGTCCTGGACACTGCTCGCGCTGCGGCAGAAGGCCTCAATCTGCCCGTCGTCAATTGCCCTACCGTGGCCTCAAGTGACGCTCCTTGCAGTGCCTTATCGGTCATCTACACGGAAGAGGGCGTTTTTCAGGAATATCGCTTCTATCGGAAGAATCCCGACCTCGTTCTGGTCGATACTCAGGTGATTGCTCAATCTCCGGCCCGCCTGCTGGTTGCCGGCATGGGCGATGCTTTGGCTACCTGGTTTGAGGCCAAGACCTGCGTTGCAGGCAATGTTCCCAACATGCGCGGCGGAGCTTCGACGCAGAGTGCTCTGGCATTGGCGAAGCTTTGTTATGAAACCCTTCTGGACGACCGTGCCGAGGCACTCCGGGCCGTTCAGACCCAGGTCGTTACTCCTGCCCTGGAGAGGTTGGTGGAGGCGAACACGCTGCTTTCGGGGCTTGGTTTTGAGTCGTCCGGTCTGGCGGCCGCCCATGCCGTTCACAACGGCCTGACGGCGGCGCCGGCAACCAACGCATATTACCACGGAGAGAAAGTCGCCTATGGTCTTATGGTGCAGTTGGTCCTTGAAGGTCAACCCAGATCTGTGTTGGAGCGTGTACTTGGCTTCTCTTCAGAAGTCGGTTTGCCAATTACATTGGCGGAAATTGGCTTGACGGACTTACCCAAGGAACTGCTCTACCAGGTTGCGAGCAGATCCACCGCCGAAGGGGAAACCATTCACAATGAACCCTTCGAGGTCTGCCCGGACATGGTGGCCGACGCGATCATGGCTGCGGATGCAATGGGAAGAGCCTGGAAAAAACGCCAGGGCAAGGGATGAGGATTCCGCTTTCCGGGGGTAGCCGAATTCGCCGGAATTCGAGGACGCTCGGCATGTGGGGCAGTCGTCCTTGCATTACGAGTAGATATGGAAACGACAGATTGTTTTTCCGCAACATTTGGCGAATCGACCTGGCCTGAGCTGAGAAAGTGTTGGAGGAATACTTTAACTGTATTCCTTGCCCAGAAGCGGCCGGTGGATTATCGTGGGTGTTGTTCCCTAACCGAGGAATGCGTCCATGTCCAGGCAATATCTTGTAGCGGCGGTCGTTATCGTCGGGTTACTTGGCGTGACCGTGTGGTTCCATTACTCCAGAAAAGATCAGGTACCTGCAAATGCTGTCGCCGAAGGGCCTGTTCCGGCCAAGCCCACCGAGACGGCTGCGGTACCCGAAGCAGGCACCATGCCGGTTGTTGTGGACGACCCACCTGCAATCATTGCGGACGACGATGAAGTACCACCCCTTCCCGATCGCGCAATAGCCCGCTTGGGGCCGATCAAGAGTGCAATTCTAACGGGTGCATTACAGTTTTCACCTGACGGTCGTTTTCTGATCGTCGAGACGAGTGCGGGATTGCAAATTTGGAATTTGCAGCAAAAGAGACTATTTCGACTGATTCGCGATGTGAAGTGTGGACGGTTTTCGCCTGATGGAAAGGTGCTGGCGGCCCTTCGTTATTGGCATTCTGATCCTGCGCGGCTCGAGTCACTATCTGAGTTGATCTTTTGGGACTTTACATCGGGTAAAGAGTTCGCCGTCATCGTCCGGATGCGCTTGAACCTGGAATTTTTAACGGTGCGGCGATTCATCATCTGAGCTTTGTCGACAACAACACACTCATATACGTCGGAAACAACGGGACCAGGACAATCGATTTTCGAACGGGCGAGCAATCGCTTCTCTGCAAAACGGGCTATTTCAATGTAGTCTACAACTTCGATTTTTCTCCGAAAACCATGACGGCGGCACATGTTCCGGGCGGACTGGTCGGCGAACCCAGCGTACTTTATCTGACGCATTGTCAGACAGGCAAGGTTGACAGGATCGTTGCGCCAATGCACGACTGCCCGTCGGCACGGTTTTCGCCCGATGGAAAAACGATCGCGACAATGGGCGGAGAGGCAATTCGTTTGTTTGATGTTGAAACCGCCAAACTCTTGCCGGTGCCGGAAACGTCATCGGTCAATGAATGCGTTTTTTCGCCGGACGGCAAACGAATCGCCTGGTTGAGTCGATTCGACAGGTGCATTCATTATTTGGACGTTGCGACCGGAAAACACTTTCCGTCTTTTGAGGAACCATTCTCTGGTGCAAAGGGAATCGCCTTTTCTCCGGACGGCAACCTGATCGTTTCGGCGTACATGACAACTCCACCGTGATTTGGGATCTGAATGCCATGTCCGCCGGCAAGGACGTTGCCGCCAAACAGGCGCGCAGACCGGATGTTGCGCGTGAAAACGCGAGTCACAATCGAGGCCGAGAAGAAGCGTTACTTCATCGGCGAAGAAATATATATCAATCACGTCCTGGAAAATGTCGGGAAAGTGTCTTTTGAGCACTCCAGTGGCGGCGATTACCGGGGCGCAACCCGGCACCTCGGCTTTTACATCGAAGCTATTCACCAAGACGGCACGAAGATGCCCGACCCGGACCCGAACCAAATTTGCTTCGGCGGGCTGATGACCACTCAAACAATGGCACCCGGCCAAAAACACACAGATCGTCTGGAACTTCTTGCTTACCGCCGCCTGGACCGACCCGGAAAATATATAATCTCAGCCGGGCAAGACTTGGTTCCGGCAACGATTGAACTCGTCGCGCCGTCTCTCGAGCAAGCCAATGGCTTGGTGGACGAGATTGAGGCCAAAAACAAGCCTCGCGACAAAAATAATAATAACGACGATCCGCAGGAAATAACGGAATATCGCCGATTGACGCATCCGGCCTATCTGCCCCGGATGGTCAAGCGCGCCGGAAGGGCTCCTGACAGCGCCCTCCTGGCTCTCGGACAAACTCCCGATCCTGCGGCAACCAAGGTAATCATTGAATTGCTCGATTCTTCCGACCCCAAATTCGTGAACAAGGTGCAAGAGGCACTTTACCTGCGAATGCCCGATCCGCTGCTGGACAATAAACTTCACAAGCGCAATTTCTTCGACATGGAAAATGTAGAAGCACGCACTTATTTGCGCGACCAATCGTGGAGGCCCGAATTTGCCGCGGACGTGCGCAAACACGTGCGTAAAGTGCCTCGCCAAAAGAGATGAGGCGAGCCTGTTTCGCGGTGCCTTCATACTCAGTTGCATAGGCACAGCAGAGGACTTGCCGGAATTCAAGGCGGCATTCGATTTTGCCGTGAAGGCTGGGCAGGGCAAGCCGATTGATAAGAATCGCTATCCTCGATGCCGGGAGCATGTGCTGAACTTCTTCCGCCGCAAATGCTCGTTGAACGAGGAGTTCCCGTTTCCCACAAACCAAATACAAGCAGCGAGAAAATGCTGTTCCTCGTGAAAATCAATAGAGACAAAAGTTATCGGCCGGAAGGATGGGAATCGACTTTCCTCGGCATCCTGAAAGATGAAATGGACTACGTACGGCGCGTGGCTGTCGAATGTTGTCCGAAGCCGCTGCCGGATACATTCAAAAAAGCGATTTCCGACCGTATACGCGACGTGCACGTCGATGTGCAGATCGCCGCACTATTTTTGGTTCGAAGAGAATCCACTTCCAGAGTGGAAACCCGCAGTTCTCGAAATATTCGGAAAGGCCAACGAGCAGTGGCTTCGAACTGCTGTTGGCAACGCCGCCAATAAACTATGCGATTCATTGGAAATGATTGAACGATATGTAGCGCTGATCGACGATCCCGAAAGGGCCAGGTACGCAGTCGAAGCCCTTCCTTCCTATATCATTCGCGATATCCGAGGCAGTTCTTTGGGGACCGACGTCGACACACCCGACAAACGGCAGAAATGCAAGGCCGCGTGGGTCAAGTTTATCGCCGCCAATCGAGAAAAACTGAGGGGAAAACCGCCGTTCTCGCTCAAGGATCCGATTCCGATCGAAGAGCTCTTCCCGGGCATCAGGTTCTCCCGCCGGGGCGATCAGGAGTAGCCAAAGCCCTCTCGCGGAACGTGAGGGCTAGACTGCCGATGCGATCTTGTCGTTGTCGGTCAGGGTTCCCTCACCGATTTCCTTTCGTTTTCGTTGACCCCATCGTCAGCAGTGTTTCGGCTTTCTTTCGCTCCGCCCGCGCCGCGAGCAATTCGGTTGCGGCTTTCCGATCCGGAACAGTATTAATCGACTCTTCCAGAAGCTGTCGCATGGTGCCTTGAACGCGTTCCAAAGCGACGTTGATGTCACTACGGCTTCCACCCCCGCTCATTTCCATCGCGGCACCAACTTTGGCCGCGTCAGTGCCGGCGGCAGAATTTCCCAGACTCCAGTTCGTCACCGCGAGGTAGTACCAGTATTTCGGCTCCTTTTCATTGAGGCGTGTCGCCCGTTCAAAATAATCCTTCGCCTCGGCGAAACGGTTCGAAATAAACGCATCAATTCCTCGATTGTAAAAACTCGGCGCATCGACGGCGGAGTACTTCTTCACTTCTTCATTCCGCAAAAGAGCGGGCCTAAGAGTTGATACGGAAACGACCGATTGTTTTTGCACTGCGTTTGGTGAATCAACCCGGCCGATGTACCACAGATAAGTCTGAGGATAGAACCACCCATAGGGGTAATACGATCCCCAGGAGTACCAGGTGTAGGGGAAGTACCATCCCCAGGGGTACCAGCCATAGGGATAGTACCAGGCGGAAACGGGCGCATAGAGGCCAGGATAATACCTCGGCCAATAATAGTACGGGTAATAGGCGGGACCCCATGACCAGCCGGGGTAGTAAGAAATCCACGGGTATGCCGCGTAGAGCGTTTCGTATCTTTCAACCACGGCACTTTCTTTCTTGTCCACTATTTGGGGAAAACTAAATGCGTTCTCCGTTTCGCGAAGCTTGAGCCAGTTTTTCTGGTCGAGAAGGGTTGGCACACCCTCGGCCGGTGAATAGCCGAAAAGGACGGTTGCCAGCATGCTGATCAGTTCATCCCGCGCCCTTCTTTTCGTTCACGGGATCGAGCGGCACTTGCTTCACGTGATAAGACCAGGTAATGGAAGGTGCTTGTTGGTTCGGGCGAGCAAATGAGAAATCTTTCGAGTACAGCATGATGACGGGCCGGTTGGTGTCCAACGTCTCCCGGAGCTTTTCGGGGTAAATCTTGACGAAGTATTCATCAATCCGTCGCCGGATTTGCCGTTGAATATCGGCAGGGTCGTCTTTGAAAGGATCAAGCGCCAGGCCGTTACCGGCAGCACACAACATCAAACCAGTGATCCCAAGAGTGCGGTAAAACATGATTGAGCCTCTGCAAGTTGTACAGATCCCAGAGTTCGCACTGCAAAAAAGTGCGCCAATCCAGCACTAAGAAAGATTCTCAGGTTGATGCCGCGATTCCGTAGAAGCAAAGTTGACTTTAATTCAAAATCTCAAAATCCAAATCGCAAATCACAAACAAATTCCAATTGCCAAATGACCAAGACGCAAACCATTCGACTACCGGGGTTTGGTTTCTTGTCTTAATTGGGATTTTGGATTTGTTTGTGATTTGGAGTTTGGGATTTGGGATTTGGGATTTTGGTATTAACTTGAAACAGAAATGAGCAATTTGGTTCGCTTCTTGGCGCAGCGTCGGGACTCGACGGCAATTCAAGTTTACCGGTTCTTGATCCACTTTGAGACTTCAGGTGGCCCCGGCGGTGAAAGTGCTGGACCACATTGCGGAGGCTCTTGCGTACTCGGCAGACCGACTCCGGTAGCCAGGGCTGGTTCACCGACGGCGGCCGACAGGTCGAGGCGGGCCTGGCTTACTTCAAAACGGGCGTCGAGATAGGCATCTTGTGCTCGGAGCAGGTTTCGCTGCACCCCGATAACGCGAAGCAAGTCCACACCCTGTTCGTTTTGAGCAAACAGTTTGTCGATGTCCTTTCTCGCCTTGTTCAGGTTCGGCATCACCTCATCGGCATATCGACGCGCCCACTTTTGGGCTTCGGCCAGCCGGCTCATCGCTGCTTCGACGGACTGTTTGACGAGATACTCCGTCGTGCGAGGTGCGACTCGCGCGCGAGAAACGCCGGCCCGTCGCTCGCGATCTCGCCCTGACGAGTATTGAAGACGGGGATAAAGCCGGTTATCACGACGCCAATGAAATTGGCCCGGTTCTCGCTGTAATCGCAGCGCGGCCCGGCCGCCAGGTTGCCGAATCGGTCGGCGATTTGAAGTCGCAACTGCGCGTTCTGCTTCGGCAATCGCCGCAACCCGAGCATGGATCTCCGGTCGGTGCTCCAGCGCGTAGGGCACAACCGCCTTCTCGTCGAGCGCGGGCAGCGGCGGATCGAGTTCGCCGCTGACGGCAATGCGATCATCCAGAATTCCCAACTGCCGTTGAAAATCCGCGCGGGCAACGGATAATGCTGTGCGCCCTTGTCCGACTTGCGCGGGCAGCGTCCAACTCCGTGCCGGCAAAGAGCACATCTGCTGCACCGAGCCGGCCTGCGTCGGCGAGACGTCGAGTTTGTTTGAGAACCTGTTCGCTGAAAGCCACGGTGTCTTCGAGCACCTTGAGCTTTTGTTCGCGGTACAGGACTGTGTCGTAGGCGCGAAGGACTAAGATGGCGGTGGCGACCTCTTGCCCGGCGATTTCCCATTCGGTTCGTGTCGCAGTTGCCGCAGCAGAGGCGCGTCGTTCGCGGCCCTGGCCATTCAATTCCAATGGCAAGACGGAGTAATTCTCGGTGAAGAAGTGGCTGGTGATGCCGGCAGAGGTTGGCCCGTTCACACCGAGGTCGTGCGATTGGAAGATCGGATTAAAGGGGTAGATTTTGGCAAGGACGATGCCAGCTGCAGCCATCCCGCGATTTTCGCGAAAAAGCGCGAGTTGCGGGTTGTGTTTGAGAGCATAGTCCAGCGCAGATTCGCGACGTAAGGACCGGAGCGGGTGTCTCTTTTGCGGTTGGCGTGGGTGAAGAATCGGGAACCGATGCAGATGCAGGAACGATGCCGTTGTCGTTTTCGGGCTGCTTCAACAACTTGGTCCAATCGGGCTGCGCTGGTGGCGATGGCTCGGCCGTTGAGTGAGTCGGAACAGAACTCAAGGGGCTTGCACATCCCTGAATTATAAGGAGCAGTCCCAGAATTGCCGAGCACGAACTTGAGTGCTTCGGCCTCATCGTGATCACCCCTATTCAAATCGCGCACAAATCAAGTCCAAGCGCCGCGCAAATGCGCTTCAGAAGTAATAATCGGCAATTCTTATCAACCACTGGAGACATTTTCCCGCTCTACAGCTGGTGTAATTTCCCCAAGCTGCTCAATCGCACGGGGACCATTGAAGTTCGACATGACCTCAGTTCTTCACCTTATACACGCGAATCTCCGGGCCTTCCTGCCCTTGCTGGCGGGGGACTGCAACGTATAGATGACTCGATTCAGCAGCAAACAAGGATGTCTTGGCACCTTTGACAGACTCTATTTTCTCATCCAATACATACTTGTCGGCGTCGGCCTGACGAATCACTACCAGAAACCCTTCGCCGCAGGATCCGTACAGTTTTTTTCGTTTTGCATCGTAGTGCAGGTCATCGATGTCCTTGGGGATCGCAATGCTCGTGATTTCCTTGCCCGTTTCGCTATCCAAGACCACGACCATCGGTTCAGTCCGGCAGCCGACGAAAGATCCGCTTGCTTGCCTCGTCGATCGCCAGGGGATGGCCGCACTGGCCAGTTTGACCGGGTAAGTCGCGATGATCGTTTTCTTTGCCGTATCGATAACGAGCACTTGGGAAGGAGAAGGGATGTTCAGATATAAACGCGGTCGGTGGATTCGATTTGAAAGCCTTCTGCGGACCCGGGGAGTTTGATGTCAGGGGAGACCGCGAAAGTCTTGGCATCGATGACGCCCAGAGCCTTTTCCGCATGTGCCACGAAAGTCAGATGACTGGCGGGATCGTAACGGACGTTGTCGGCGTCATCGCTGAATTTGATCGTCTTCAAGGGGCGATAATCTTCGCCTGAGAAAACATTGCACAGGCCCCCGCCACCCAGTCCCACAAAAACCCGGTCCAGGTCGGCAGCGTAAGCAATTCCCTGAATTCCTGTCTGGCCCTTTAATTGCTTCAGCAATTTGCCCGCCTTCAAATCGACGATGTCCAAAGTGCCGTTCACGGTGTTCGCCAGGAACAGCCGCTCGCGCTTGGCATCCAGGCCCAAATGATCCAGTTTCCCGGCTTTGCCTTTGAGAACGATGGTCTGGATCAGTTCGAGAGAAGGTGCATCGGCTGCCAGCACCCGGCTTGCCGTCAATAAGCAGGTCAGGATCAGCCCGTGTGTACAGATTCGGTGCGACTTCATGATGGTCCTCAAGTTGTAACAGGAGTGGAAGGTAATGGCGGTGCGATCGATTCAGGGACTTTTGTCGGAGCAGGTGCCGGTAGTGATGAAGCAGTATTGTCGTTCTGCTTTTTTCGTTCCAGTATGAGGTAGCCCACAGGGATCATCATACGCGTGAAGAGCATGTTGGCCGTCAAGCCGCCGATGACCATGATCGCCAGAGGCTGTTGCATCTGTGCCGCCGGGACCAATTCCCAGGGCCAGCGGTGCCAGTCCCAGAATCGCCGCCAGACTGGTCATCAGGATGGGCCGAAAGCGCGTTCGCCCGGCCACGATCAACGACTCACGCAATTCCATCCCTTCGGAGCGAAGTTGCTGGATGTACTCGACCAGGAGAATGCCGTTTTTCATATCCAATCCGATCAGCAATATCGCGCCCATGTAGCTGGAAACATTCAGAGGAGTATTCGTCAACCAGAGGGCCAACAGGCCGCAAACCAGCGACAAAGGTTGCGTGAGGAAAATCAAAATCGGCAACGTCACCGAACGAAACTGGAAGGCCAGCATAATGAAAACGAGCACGGCCGCGACCACCATGACAATGAGCAGACTGTCGAAGGCCTCTTGCTGGCGAAGATAATGACCGCCAAGCTCCCAGCGATAGCCGGCCGGCAATTTGATCTCGGACATCCAGTTGCGAACATCGGCGACCACGGAGCCGAGACCGGCTTCTTCTTCATTCAGTTCGGCGGTAACAAAAATCGCCGGTTGCTGGCCCTCGCGACAAAGCATATCGGGAGTGCGCACGGCCGTGACCGTTGCCAGTGCCGACAATGGCACTGCCCGCATCGGTCCTGCCAATCCTGCCGGCTGACCCGTCAGGGCAGGTGCGCCCGGCGGCAGCATGATCCACTGTCGGCGCACGAAGTCGGCGTCGAATCGTCCCGGGCCGAAGCGAAATGAATCGGGATAGCGAACGCGGACGTCGGTTATCCGCGCGCGACGACTCCTGCGCCGTGGCAGCGATCTGTCCAAGAAACATCGCGCGCAACTGGCGTGCCACGGCGTCGGGCTTCAATCCCAGACGTTCCGCTTTGGCGGCGTCCAGTTGGACGATCAGATCGGGATTGCCCGCGTAGACGTTCGTAGTAACCTCCTTGATGCCGCGGTGCTTGTCCTTACCTTCCTTTTCAAGTATTTCGCCAACCTGTTCGGCAATGCTGCGCAACACTTTTTGATCCGGACCAAACAATTTGATTTCAATTGGCTTGTTCGCTCCGGACAGGTCGCTCAATTCATCGGCCATGATCTGGATCACTTCAACTTTGAGCTGGTGCTCGCGCGTACTGTTCCTTGATCTGATCCTCGATCTCTTCCATGATCTTGTTTAACGGCCGACGGCGATACTTGCGGCGAACCTCGTCGCGTGTCTTCTGATCGTCCAGTGATTTGCCCTCGGCTTTCAGTTGTTTCTCCAGATCTTCGAGTGGGGGTCGAACCCGCTTGGTGATGAGACTGATGGGTTCATCTTCGGCGGGGCGCACGACGACTTGAATATCTCCGCGCGACGTCTGTGTGGCGAACAGACCCAACTCCGCCCCGGTACGCCTGAGATAGGCATCGACGTCCGGGTTCTTTGAAAGAATCTTTTCGATATTACGGGCCATTTTCTGCGTCTGTTCCAACGGAGTACCGGAAGCCGCCAGGTAATCGACGACAAATGCTCCCTCGTCCATCGCCGGCATCAAGCCCGTTTCCAGACCCTTCACGAGCGGGTCGGGTGGCGGTTTGCCCGCCTCGTGGTGCGCGAACGGGTCAGGAATCCCCATCACCAGAATCGCCCCGATGGCAACCGCCACGACCGAGAGTGCCAGGGAAGCCCAGGGAAAACGCAGAGCAACAGTCAGGCCTCGCTCGTAAACCTTTTCAAAGAAACGATAAAACCGTCCCGGCGCGGGCATCGGTCGGCCGGCCAGGAACTTGGCTGCCACTACTGGAACCAGCGTCAGGCTAATGACCATCGAGACTAAAACCGCGATCGACAGTGACCAGCTGAGCGCGGCGAAGAACTGACCGTAGACGCCGACAATGAATGCCAGCGGCAAAAAGACGAGAACGGTTGTCAAAGTCGATCCGACGACTGCCCCCGTGATCTCGCCTGAGGCTTTGTCGATGGGATCGCCATCGCCGGATTCTGCCGGCTTCGACGGCTTGACCAGCGCAGTGCCGTTGGCTTCGGGCACGGCCCCCGATGCTGGTTCCAGTATTCCCGGTGAAGGCTTGCTCACGGATTGGGATGGCGACAGATGTCGGGCGATGTTCTCCACGACCACTACCGTGTCGTCGATAATCAGCCCGATGGCGACTGCCAGACCGCCCAGCGACATCAGGTTGAGCGTTTCGCCCGTCCAGTAAAGGAACAAGAATGTGATCGCCAGAGTAGTGGGGATCGCCAGAGCCGAAATCAGCATCGCCCGCCAACTGCGGAGAAAGGCCAGGAGGATCAAAACGCTGAATAGCCCGCCAATCACGATGGCGTCGCGGACGTTGTGAACCGCAGTGGTCACGAAGCCCGACTGATCGTAAACGACGACGGCCTGGATGTCCCGTGGCGGCCGCTTGCCGTCCGCTCCCGCCGGCAAGGTGAGTTGACTGCGCTCCAGGAGTGCACGCAGATCGCGCGAGATGTTGACGGTGTTGCCCCCCAATCTGCGGAAGACAGTGATGACCACGGCATCGCGCTGATCGAACCCGATCGATAACCCACGATCCTTGTGAAGGAGCCTTGACGTCTGCGACATCGCGCACTCTCAACGGCTGATCCTTGCGCGATGAGATCACCATTTCCTCGATCTGGCGTACCGTTTCGGGCTGATTGTTGACGATGATCTGAAAGGCGAACGGTTGACCCTCGGTTCTGCCGACCGGGTGCAGGTTGCTCTGCTGAGTGATTTGATCGGCAAGGTCGGCGGCAGACAGACCTGCCGCAAGCAAGGTCGTCCGGCCGAGCGATGACTTCGACCTCGCGGATGTCGCCGCCGGCGACATTCGCGTAGAGCACGTCCGGGAATCGTCTTGATGAGCGGGGCCAGTTGGTATTCGGCGTAGTCGCGCAGCTTGCCGAGAAATAGGGGTCGCGTTCAGTCTCCGGTTTATCCCTTTTTCGCCCGTAGAGCCACCGAAATGATGGGGAAAACCGAAGGCGTCATCTGCTCGACGGTCAGGTCGACGTTGGGTGGCAGTTCCGAGCGCTTGGCACCGATCCGATTCCAGATCAGCGTCTCGGCCCGCCGCATGTCGGTGCCCGGCGTAAAATCGACCGAGAATTCGCTGCCGCCGCGGATCGACTTGGAGCGCACGCGGTCGACACCCAGAGCACCGCTGACCGCATTCTCCAGCGGCCTGGTAACTTTGACCTCCATCTGGGTCACGTCCCAGTTGGGCACGCGAGCCACGACGGCGATGCGTGGGAAGGTCACTTCGGGATAAACGCCGCTGGCCATGCGCGTGGCGCTGTAGATGCCGCCTGCCGTCAGCAAGGCACAGCTCAAGATCACTGAGCCGATATAGGGACGGGCTTTGGTCGCAAGGTTCATCATGCGTAGCGGCTTCCGATCGCAGGTGATTTCATTAGTAGGTTACGGTTTTTCTTCCGGTTTCTCCGCCGCTTCGTCATCATCTTCTTCTTCGAGCTTCACTACATCGCCCGTCTGAAGGCTCTGACCTTTCTCAAAGATGACGTTCAATTCTTCGTTCAGTTCGCCATGCCATTTTTTCTCGGGGTCTTCCACCTTGATGATTTCAATGTATCCGTTGCGGCGGTCGCGAATCCCGGTTTCCGCACGCAGCCGGCGGGCCTTGAGGAGTTTTTCTCCTTTTTCTTCGACTTCTTCCACCACGACTATCTCCGGATGCTCTTTGTCTTCCAGAACCGCAGATTCGCGCACGGCCCAACAGAACTTGCCTGGATTCGTCAAGACGCTCACGCGCGCCACCGAGCTTGCCCGCAATTTCAAATCGGTGTTCGGGAATCGGATTTTGACGGCAAACAAGCCCGAATCAGCCTCGGCCTGGTCGGCGATGTAGACTACCTTGCCCTCAGGCCCTTCACCTGCGGATGATTTCTCGAATCCGCCGTTCCGGGCCGATTGGCCCAGTTGCAATTTGCTCACGTCACCTGGTGAGACAAAACAGAGAACGTCGATTTCTTCCGCAATGTCAACGATCTCAGCTACGTGAGCGCCGGCGGGCAGAGTCTGACCTATTACTACCTGGAGCCGGCCCAGTGTGCCCTTGCGCGGAGCAGTCAACGTGTAGAGTCGGATTTGCATTTCGAGGGCGGCCTCCTCCTTGTCCGCTGCCTCCAATTTATGGTTGTCGGCACGCAGACTGGCTTGAGCCGATTCGAGTGCCAGCCCGGCCTTTTCCAGCATTACAGGCGATACCAACGGGATCTGGCCGGGAGTCCGAGCTTCAGGCTGCCGGGCGAGTTCCTCAAGGCGCTTGAGTTCCAAGGAAGCCTGTTTGACGTTGAACAAGATGACTTCACGCTCAGCTTGCAGCACCTTTTTCATAGCCTGCGCTTTGGCGAGAGCAGCAAGAATGGCGGTTGCATCGAGTTGCGCAAGAACGTCGCCCTTTCGGATCATTTGTCCTTCCACGATCGGGCTACCGCCACTCATTGAAAGATTCAGCGCACAACCGCCAATCAGCGCCCACAGCTACGGCAGTGTCGTCTCCCAACTTGCCTGGGGCGAGTACCGACATCACGACGCCACCCACCGGCGCGGTCAAACGGGCGGCGTGATCCGGTAAAGGCTGCGTTGAACCGACCAGTTCAATCCACTCTTCCAGAACCAACTGGCGAGGACTTTCCCATTTGACCGGAGCAGGGGGAGATTTCTCTTCAGGAGCTTTGGCCGAGCGGCCACAACCGAGACTCACAAAAGCCAGGGCCGCGAGAATGGAAACGGTGAAAGCGTTTGAGGCGAGCCGGACCATTGTTCTTCTCCGAGTGACAAATCCAATCAGCAAAGCCCAGACAATTCTATGTCGCAGCGCGAATTCGTCATGCAGTTATTGTTGGCACGGCAGAGGCGGCCACGCTAAATTTCCGGCCTGAATAAGATGAGATTGTAAACGGAATCGTCACGATGATCTTGCCGCACTGCAACAAGAACTCGCCAAAACTCCGAACATTCGTCGGAGATAGAACCCAAGCAAATCGCCGTCGCAGGGTAGGATCGTAACGAATGGAGCAATTTTGACGAGTTGATCCATTAATCGGTCTGGGTAAAGTGTGTCGATAGAATTGAGTTTGGAGTCCCAAACGCTCAAGATTGCTATTGCGTTGAAAACCTTCGATTCGTTTTTGCGAGATGATTATGCTCCGCGGTAATTTGGCCATTGCGTTTTCGATCATTGTGGTCTCCACGTCGCTGGCCCAGGACGAAACCCGTCTCTTACGTTTTCCCACGATTCACGAAAATGCTGTGGTTTTCACATATGCCGGGAATCTTTACACGGTTCCTGCCGCCGGAGGAACCGCGCAGACTCACCAACCACGACGGCTTCGAGATGTTCGCTCGTTTCTCACCGGATGGGAAATTTCTCGCATTCACCGGCCAATACGATGGCAATACCGAAGTCTATCTTATGTCCGCGCACGGAGGCATTCCCAAACGGCTAACGTACACGGCTACTTTGACGCGCGACGATGTTGCCGATCGCATGGGGCCGAACAACATCGTGATCGGCTGGAAAAATAACGGCAAAGAAATCCTCTTTCGCTCGCGAATGAACGCCTTCAACGATTTCATCGGGCAACTCTTCACCGTGAATATCGAAGGGGGATTACCTGAAGAAGTTCCCCTGCCGCGCGGCGGTTTCGGATCGTTTTCTCCCGATGACTCCAAGCTGGTTTACAATCGAATCTTCCGCGAATTCCGGACCTGGAAACGGTATCGAGGGGGAATGGCCGACGATATCTGGACCTACGATTTCAAGACCAAGCAAACCGAGCAACTGACGCGCACCGATGCCTCCGACATCATTCCGATGTGGGCCGGCAACAAGATTTACTTCATCTCGGATCGAGACGACAATAGGCGCTTTAATCTCTTCTCGTATGACATAGGCACCAAGGAAACCAAACAACTAACTCAGTTCAAGGACTTCGACATCAAATTCCCCTCGCTCGGAAAGGGCGGCATCGTCTTCGAGAACGGTGGATATATTTACAAGTTCGATCTGGACACCGAGAAAGCAGTGAAGCTCACCATCCGCATTCAGGACGACATGCTCACCGGCCGAGGCGGCCTGCGCGACGTGAGCAAAAGTGTCAACGAGTTTAACCTCTCGCCTGACGGCAAACGCGCCCTGTTGGGTGCGCGCGGCGAGGTCTTCTCGGTTCCCGCGCAGCATGGTCTGACGCGCAATCTGACCAATACTTCCGGCGTTCACGAACGCAATGCCAAGTGGTCTCCCGATGGCAAGTCGATCGCCATGATTTCCGATGCCAGTGGAGAGGATGAAATCGTCGTCATCCCGCAGGATGGGAGCGATGTTCCCAAACAATTGACAACCGGTGGCGATACCTACAAGTACGACCTTGAATGGTCCCCGGACGGGAAGAAGATTCTCTGGTCCGACAAGAAGTTTCGCCTTCAGTATGTCGATATCGAATCCAAAACAGTCACCCAGGTCGTCAAGGCGAAAGGCTGGGAAATTCGCGACTATGTCTGGTCGCCGGATAGCCAACGGATTGCGTATGCGACACAAGAAATCGACAGCATGAACAAGGTTTGGCTCTATTCGCTCCCGCAAAAGAAATCGTTTGAAGTTACCGATGGCTGGTACGCCTCGTCTCAGCCCGCCTTCAGTTCGGACGGTAAATATCTTTTCTTTGTCTCCGATCGGGATTTCAACCCCACCTATAGCGCCACCGAATGGAACCACTCTTATCAAGACATGGCTCGTATCTATTTTGTCACGTTGGCCAAAGAGACCGAAAACCCTTTCAAACCCAAACAGGATGAAGTTGGTCCCCAACCCGGCCGCCGGCCCCCAAAGAAGGCGCACTTCTCAAAGTCGATAGCGACGGATTGAAGGATCGAATCTTGAGTTTGCCCATCGCCGCGTCGAATTATCGCAATCTGCAGTCCGCGCATGGCTTGCTCTACTACATCCGGGGCGGAACACTTTTCATGTACGACTTGGCCGGTCCACGCGAGGCGAATCTCGGATCGGTAAGCGGTTATGAAATCTCATTCAATCAGCAAAAAATGCTGATTTCGCAAAGCGGTAAATACGCAATCATCGATACACCACGCGGCGGGCCTGTAAACGTCGGCGATGGCATCAATCTTTCCGGTCTGGAGATGCGGCTCAATCGGCAGGCCGAATGGAAACAAATCTTCAATGAATGCTGGCGGCAAATGCGCGACTTCTTTTATGACCCCGGCTTGCATGGAGTCGATTGGCTCGCGGTCCGGAAGAAATATGAAGTCCTTTTGCCTTATGTCCAGCATCGAGCCGATTTGACCTATCTCATCGGCGAAATGGTCTCGGAATTGAACGCAGGACATGCTTACGTAGGCGGGGGCGACGTTCCCAATGTTCCGCGCGTGCCGATGGGGCTGCTCGGGCGCAATTGAAGAGGCATCCCGAAACGAAGTATTATCAGATCACTCGAATTTATCGGGGCGCGAACTGGGACAAGAATCTGCGCTCTCCGCTGACCGAAATCGGTGTGGACGTCAAACCGGGCGAATTCATCGTGGCCATTAACGGCCAGCCCACCAATGAGGTGGACCACATTCAAGAATTGCTGCAAAACACCGTGGGCCGGCCCATCACTCTGAAGGTCAACACTCAACCCAGCATCAAGGGAGCACGGGCGGTGGTTGTCACACCGATCGCAGATGAATCGAAACTCCACTATCACGACTGGGTGGAGACAAACCTCAAGAAGGTCAGCGCTGCCAGCGGCGGCAAAATCGGCTATATTCACGTTCCCGATATGCAGGTGAAGGGACTAAATGAGTTCATCAAGTATTTCTACCCGCAAATCACCAGGAAAGCCCTATTAATCGATGTGCGCGGCAACGGGGGCGGCAACGTCTCACCCATGCTGATCGAACGGCTCCGACGAGAGATTGCGATGGTCGGCATCGCTCGCAACGGCCCGCCAACGGTAAACCCGTCGGGCACCTTTTATGGACCGATGGCCTGTTTGATGAACGAATTCTCGGCATCCGATGGCGACTTGTTCCCGTTTCGATTCAAGCATTACAAGCTTGGGCCGTTGATCGGGAAACGCAGTTGGGGCGGCGTCGTGGGGATTCGAGGCTCCCTGCCGTTGGTGGATGGCGGCACGCTGAGTAAACCGGAGTTTTCTCGATTCGATATTGAAGGGAAAAAGTGGATCATCGAGGGCTATGGAGTCGATCCCGATATCGTCATCGACAACGATCCTGCCAAGGAATACGCGGGGATCGATGAACAACTCAACAAAGGCATCGAGGTGTTGTTGGAGAAACTCAAGAAAGAGGAGAAGAAGCTGCCGGCGATCCCGCCGTTCCCCAAACGGTAGTTTCGTGAGCAACGGCCTCAGAGCCGCGACCGTAAGGAAGCGTACCTCCAGACCGATGGCAATCGTCCGCACGCAGCGGACGGTTCAATTCTGCTTTACTTGACTGGTCTCCACCAATATAATTCACCAGATTCGTTCGATCCTGGAGACCACGATGAAACTCGCTGTTTTGGTTCTACTCGCGTTGACGTGGTCTGCCTCTGCGCAAACACTCACGAACAAAATGCAGCCGCCCGACGCTGTCCCCGCTGCCAAAGCGAGGATCGCTATTCAAGACATTTTCGGTCCAGACATCGAGAAGGCAAAAACGGCCGCTGCCAGGCGGGCTTTGGCAACCAAGATTCTCGAGGTTGCAAACGATCTCAAGGAAGTTCCGGCAACCCGCTGGGTTCTGTACGAGCGCTTGCGCGAACTGGCAAGCGCTGCCGGCGATCTGGGCATCGCCGTCCAGTCGCTGGACGATCAATGGAAGACCTTTGCATTCAGCAGGAATCAAGCCAATGCGGAACTGGCCGAGAACCTCTCCAGGCATTGCGCCTTCGCTCGGAAAACCGCTCGCCGATTTCATCTATCCAGCGGCGGAAGAAGCAATTGGTGCCGATGATTACAAGTCGGCAGTTCGGCTCCTCAACGCCGGCTTGAAGGTCGCGAAGTCATTCAAGAAAGACAATTTCGTTGAACGGCGCTTCGAACTTCGGCTGCGGTCTACGCAGGAACTGCTGAAGGCCATCGAGGGTGCCAAGGGGGATGATGAGGCACTGGGGCGAATCGAATGTTTTCGCAAGAATAACTGGGATCGGGGCTTGCCGCTGTTGGCGAAATCGAACGATGAAATGCTGGCAGCTGCGGTGAAGAAAGATCTGGCGAAGCCGACCGAGAGCAAGGATCGCGCGGACCTTGGCGATGCCTGGTTCGAGTTGGCGGAACGGTCGAAAGGGGAGGATCGAATCGGCATGTTGCGGCGCGCGTTTTCGTGGTATCGCTTGGGTGTTGCCGGCCTGAGCGGTTTGGAAAAAGTCAAGGCTGAAACGCGGATCACCAAGGTGTTCGAGGAGGTCGAAGCTGCCGATTCCAAGCAAGGAATTCACACTCTATGGGTCGTGAAACCGATCGCTCGCTGGAAGTTTACGCGCAATGCGCACGATTCGACAGGAGTCATGGATGGAACTCTTAAAGGCGGGGCCACGATCGCCAATGGCCGGTTGCGAATTAACGGGAAAGGTGCCTATGTTGAGACAGGTTCCCCGCCGGTTGATATCGACGAGAGAACCCTGGAGGCCTGGGTTTATCTCCCGCCCTCCGACCGTCCGGTCGTCGTGATGCGGATCTGGGATATAAAAACTGCAACTTGGGATGGGATAATCTATCGTGAACAACAAGCGCGAAAATGGTATCCCGGCAGCAGTTACCGACACAGAAGTCAGAATTTGGATGCTCCGGACGAGAGTGCAAAGCCAACCGAACGGATCCATGTTGCAATCGTGTATGCCCCGGATAACAGCGTTACGATGTATCGCAACGGCAAGCCATACGGAGCTTCATTCACGCCGCAAGGCGATGTGTCAAAGCTTCAGTTGTATAAAAAATCCGTATCCGCCATCCATTTTGGTTCGAGCGATGCAGGTCCGATCGAGATAGAAGAAGCCCGCCTTTATAACCGATCTCTTACGGCCGAGGAAATTGCAGAGTCTTTTCGATTACGGGCCTCTCGGAAGAACTGAAGGGAACCATTCTGCGCTCCACGATCCGCAATTTATCTACCCAGCGAAACTCCGTCGCCGCGCGCTTCCTGCCGATTTCGCCCCACTCCACTCGAAGCGAAGGATCGTGTTCCAGCAGCAGCATTCCTTCCGCCAGTCCTTCGAGATCACCGCATGGAATCTGCAAACCATCCTCGCCATGATGGATCAAGTCAGCGGGTCCGCCTGCCCGATAAGCAATGACCGGTTTGCCGTTGGCCCATGCCTCCAACAAGACCAGCCCAAACGAATCCGAACGCGAGGGCAGACAGAAGACATCGATGCCCGCGAAAAAGTCGAGCTTCTGCAAATGCGATAGCAAACCGAGTTGGACGACACGATCTCTGGCCGGAAACGTATCCCAGAAGCGCTGAAAGTTCGGCATCTGTGGGCCGGCTAACACCACGCGAAACTTCGCTCCCATGTTCCATGCGAGAAGTGCCGAGCGCAAAAGATCGACGGTTCCTTTTTCCTTGCTTTGATTGGCGAGATGGCCGATTACCACTTCTTGTTCTCGAAGTCCCCAGATTGATCTGGCCCTGGTGCGGTCGCCCCCTGTGCATTCGTCGATATCGACTCCCATCCCTTGCAGAATGATGTGTTCATCGCGAACCCCCAGTTGAGCCAGCATGTCGCATTCAGTGGATGTTTGCGCAAAAACCCGATCCGAAGCAAGCAAGAGCGATCGTAACCCCTTTGATGTATAGGCTCGCTTGGTGCGGTCGTTGGGATCATCCGGGTCACCCAAATGAAGAAACGGCGTGAGGAAATAGGGAACCTTGTGGCGACGGGCGAGCCTCAGACCGCAGGCGAGTGGCCAGCCGTAAGGAAAGGCGCTGGCATGCACCAGATGGATAGGCTCGTCGTGCGTTCCGGCATCAAACCACATGCGTAACGCGATAGGATTACACGGCAGCGCCATCCTCTGGATGCTGGGCATCGGGAAACAAGAGATCGCTCTCAAGAAATGTTGGCGGGCAAACCAGTGGGAAGGCGAATAGCGCCGAATGGTGATGCCGTCACGATTTTCGATACCTGGTTTGAGTTGTTGACCCTTCGCCGACCAGAACGCTTCGAGGTCAATGGCCGTGCTCGTCCAGACGTCGACGTCGTTACCCGATGCCAAGAGATATTGACTGAGTCGGGCAAAATAGGCCTCGGAGCCGCCCAGCGCGGGAGGAAAGCGTTGAATGAAATGTGCGATGTGCATGGGTGATCCCTCACCACTTTACCCTTACTAACCAGGGTTGCACTTATATTATTAACATTGGAGTCGCAAAGGAACCCCGTTGGGTCAGCCAAGCTGGGGAAGCATCTGCCCAATTTGTCTTTTTGAGGTTTGCGGGAGCATGATCCAGATTTCTCAACTTGCTTCATCGGTATTACCTTCCGCCACGCTGGCCGCTGGTGCCAAGGCGAAACAGATGAAGGCGGCAGGGATCAAAGTCTTTGACTTTAGCATCGGCGAGCCTGACTTTCCAACTCCGGAACATATTTGCCTGGCGGCCGATAATGCTATGAAAGCAGGGCATACTCATTACACACCCGTCAATGGTATTCCCGAATTGAAGTCGGCGATATGCAAGTGGTATAAGCGGTATCACGGGTTCGACTGCACTCCCGATCAAGTATTGGTTTCCAACGGCGCGAAGCACTCGATCCACAATGCTCTGGCGGCATCGCTCAATCCGGGCGACGAGGTGATTATCCCTGCACCCTATTGGGTCAGTTACAGCGATCTGGTGCAGATGACCGGGGCCAAGCCGGTGATCGTCGCCACGTCGGCCGACAATCGTTTCCGAATGACTCCCAACCAGTTGCAGTCTGCGCTGACGCCCAAAACTCGTTTGCTCATGATTAACTCGCCGAGCAACCCGACCGGAATGGTCTATAGTCGCGCGGAACTCGAAGCGCTCATGGATGTGATTCTTGGCACCGATGTTTCGGTATTAAGCGACGAGATTTACGAACAATTAACGTACGGTAATGCCAAGCCAACCTGTGTGGCGACGCTCCGTCCCCAGTTGAGCGAGCGGATCATTACGATCAGCGGTGCGAGCAAAAGCTACGCCATGACCGGCTGGCGAATGGGTTGGACGGTTGCCGCGACACCACTCATCAATGCAATGGGGAACATCCAGAGTCAGCAAACCAGTTGCCCGTCCAGCGTCAGTCAATATGCCTTGCTGGCTGCGCTCGAAGGTTCTCAAGACTGCGTTGCCGAAATGCGCAAGGAATTCGAAGCTCGACGAAACCTCGTCTGCCAGCGACTCCGCGACATTCCAGGAATTACTTTTCCGACACCGGAAGGCGCGTTCTATGTCTTTTTCGACGTCTCTGCCTACTTTGGAAAAACGATCGGCGGCATCAAGATCACCGATTCGGTGATCTTCTGCAAGGCCGCCCTCGAACAGGCTCATGTAAACTTTGTACCGGGGATTGCATTTGGAACGGAGGGATTCGCGCGGATGTCCTATGCCAGTAGCCGGGCAGATCTTGAAGGCGGTCTCGACCGACTGGCCAAGTGGCTTCTTCACAAAGGATGAACTTGCGATGCCGACGCTACATTTAACCGAAGACGATGTGCGCCAGGTTCTCACGATGGAGATGGCGATCGAGGGCGTTGAAGCGGGCCTGCGCAAGATGGCTCTTGAAGAGGCGGTTTCAATGCCGCGCTCGCGCTGTCAAACCGATCACGTCATGCTGCACGTCCTGCCCGCAGCGGCAAAGACTCTTGGCGTCGTCGGCTTCAAAGCGTACACGGCAACCAAGAAGGGCACACTCTTTCATATCACGATCTACGACGGCAAAACCGGCGAGATGCTGGCGCTGCTTCAGGCCGATTATTTGGGCCAAATGCGCACCGGGGCCGCCAGTGGCGTGGCCACGAAGTACCTCGCTCGAAAGGACTCGGTTTCGCTGGGATTGTTCGGAACCGGCAAGCAGGCGCGGACTCAATTGCGGGCCATTTGCAAGGTGCGAAACATAACGAAGGTCCACGTTTATGGCCGCGATGAAGCCAATCGAAAATCGTTCGCGGACGAGATGAGCCGGGAATGCGCGGTTGAGGTGATACCGGTGGCCAAGCCCGAAGAGGCGGCCAAAAATCTCGACATCATCGCGACCATAACCAGTTCCCGCGAACCGGTGCTGCATGGAGAATGGGTTTCACCGGGCCAGCATCTGAATATCGCCGGCTCAAACTTCATTACCAAATCCGAAATCGATGTTGAAGTCGTGCGCAGATCGAACATTGTCGCCATCGATAGCAAAGAGCAGGGCCGTATTGAGGCCGGCGATCTCGTTGAAGCGATCGATCAAAACGTCGTGGAATGGATCGACATCACGGAACTGGGACGGATCGTTGCCGGACGGGCACCAGGCCGATCCTCTGCTCAAGACGTTACGCTCTTCAAGTCGCTTGGCATTGGTCTGGAAGACATTGCTGTCGCCGGCAAGGTCTACACCAAAGCCAAGGAAATGGGGCTGGGTAAATGGCTCGACCTGTGAAATTCTTTACGATCGGTTACGGCGGACGATCCCCTGCCGAGTTTATCGACAAGTTGCTTTGCGCCGGTGTGAAAACGATCGCCGACGTCCGGCTCCGACCCGATCGTGCCAGCATGGGCTGTTACACGAAGGCAAAGACATCGGAAAAGGGCATCGAAGCGCTTCTCTCGGCGAACGGAATCGGCTATGTTTCTCTGGTGGAACTGGGCAACTTTTTCCTGCACGATCCAGATTGGCCTCGACTCTATCAGGAACTCATAAGTCGATCGGGCGAGTTATTAACCCGTCGAATCCATTCGCTCGGGAATGCGTTCTGTTTGTTGTGCGCTGAGAAACAAGTCAAGGATTGCCATCGTCGGATTATCGCTGACTTTCTGGTGGGGCAGGGTAATGAAGTCGAGCATATCGAGTGATGGTTGATGGACGGAGAGACTCGCATACGCCGAATGTGTACAATGGCACAGTAAAAATGCATCCTTTTCGGAAGATAATGTCTTGTTCTCAACAGTCGGCGTAGAGTTGGCAGACTTATTCCTTTTTCGGTTCAAATGTCCCGAATTCTTCAGGCTGCGGCAGCACAATGAGCCTTACCTGCATGGGATTGCCGTTGCGGATCAGATCCACCTGTGTCACTTCGTTGACAGGTAGTTTGGCGACTACCTTGGAAAGCTCCACCCCGTCGCGCACCGGTTTGCCACCTACCGCTGTCAGGATGTCGGCAAGTTGAATGTCGCCCTTCGCAGCCGGTGACCCTTCAAAGATCTTGGTGACCAATACACCGCTTCCCTCTTTGACGCCGTATTTTTCCGCAAGTTGGGTATCGATATCGCGGATTTGAACTCCCAGATAGCCCCGTCGAACGACGCCGTTCTTGAGAAGCTGATCCATGATCGTCCGGGCCAGGTTGCTGCTGATGGCCAGGCCGACACCCTGGAAACCGCCGCTTTTGCTCTTGATTGCCGAGTTGATGCCGATCACTTTGCCGTCGAGACTGATGAGTGGACCACCGCTGTTTCCAGGATTGATTGCGGCATCGGTTTGCAAAAAATCCTCGTACTGATTGATGCGAATGTTCCGGCTCTTCGCGCTGATGATACCGTGCGTAACGGAGCCTGCCAAACCGAACGGTGAGCCTACCGCCAGTACGCGGTCGCCGACCTCCATGCCGTCGCTGTCACCCAATTCCAAAGCCGGCAGCGGTTTATCGGAGGTAATGCGGATGAGAGCGACGTCGGTCTTGCGATCGGTGCGAATATCCTTTCCGACAAACTTTCGGCCGTCCGGCAGTCGAACTTCAACGGAATCGGCACCATCGACAACGTGAAAATTCGTCAAAATCAGCCCTTTCGGATCAATGAGGACACCGGAGCCGAATCCGAATGGTACAGTAGTCTGTTCACCAAATGGACCGCCGCGCCGCGGTTTTTGCCGAGACTCAATACTGACTACAGCGGGCACTACTTTCTTGACAATATCGCGGTAAGAAGTCAGTTCTTTGGGTATCGTGACCGCGCTCTTAGCAGGTGCTTGTGCCTGAACCGAGCGCCAATCGTTGATGAAATATCCCGCAACCGTTCCCAGTAACAAACAGCCCAAGGCAAGACCGCGGCGAGAATTGGTTTTCATGTTGAAATGTCCTTTTCGGAAAATGGGTAAGTGGATTGTTCCCCTGATTCATTCTAACTTGCGTTTCAAGGGGATGGTTCAAAAAGTGCTCCTATTTTCCATTTAGAATTAACGGAACCGTAATACACTTGTGTTGGTGGAGTCATTTGACGCCGGCGGGTTTCGCAGCATAATCATTGATCCCATTCACGCCAAGAGGTAACTTCGCGCACCATGATCGACATCGACGGATCGTTTGGGGAAGGCGGCGGCCAAATTCTGCGGTCGGCACTCACCCTTTCTCTCATCACCGGCAAGCCATTTCATCTCCGCAAGATTCGGGCGAGCCGGAAACCGAAGCCGGGCTTGCAGCCTCAACATCTGGCATCGGTTCGCGCTGCGGCAACGATTGGATCGGCCAAGGTGAGCGGTGATTCGTTGGGTTCAAGCGACCTGGCATTTCATCCAGGCCCGGTTGCTCCCGGCAAATATCGCTTCCCGATCGGAACCGCTGGGGCAACGGGTTTGCTGCTCCAGACGATCTATTTGCCGCTGGCCTGGAAACAGTCTGATCCGAGCGAAGTCATTATTGAGGGTGGCACGCATGTCACTTCCAGTCCGTGCTTTCATTTTCTGGACGTTACCTGGAGGGTCTATTTGAAAAAAATGGGGTTGAAACTCGCTCTGGAAATGAAGCGTCCCGGTTTCTATCCGCGCGGCGGCGGATCGATCGTAGCGCACATCCAACCCTGCCAGGCATTGCACGGCTTGAACCTGACACGGGAGATTGCTCTGGAATCGGTCACCGGTTTCAGCGCGGTGGCGAATTTGCCCGATCATGTTGCGCGAAGACAGGCCCGGCGCGTTTCGGTTCGACTTCGAGATGAGCACTTCCGTGGGCATCTCCGGGAAGAAACCTGGGAAAATGGTCCCGGTTCGGTGGTTGGGATCATTTTTGATGCCGCACCGATCCCAACCTTCTTCTATGGTTTAGGGGCACGCGGCAAACCGGCGGAAGATGTCGCCGATGAGGCCGCAGATCAGGCCATCGCCCACGCACGATCCGGTGCGCCAATCGATCTCCACAGTGCCGATCAGATTGTTTTGCCGCTGGCGCTCGCCGATGATGCATCCGAAATTCGAGTCGCTGAGATTACCCGTCATCTGACAACCAACATCGAGGTGATTCGGATGTTCCTGGATCGAGAAATCACTTGCGAAGGCGAAGTCGGCCAGGTGGGTGCTGTTCGCGTTGCTGCCAAAGGGTAAAATGTGAAAATGAATTCTGCGGAAACGACTATGCAAGTAGCGCAAATCGTTCCTTGCACTGAAGCGGAGGGGCCTGGCAGGCGTTTCGCAATCTGGTTTCAAGGCTGCCCGTTGCGATGCCCGGGGTGTTGCAACCCGGAATTTCTGCCGTTTCACGGTGGCACACGCTACACTTTATCGGGTGTAATCTCGGACTTCGAAGAGGCTAACGTCGAAGGTATCACGCTCCTGGGTGGTGAGCCATTTGCACATGCCGAATCCGCGGCTGCCCTGGCCAAGGCGGTCCAGCAGCAAGGCCGTTCGGTGATGGTTTTTAGTGGGTATACTCTGGAAGCGATTCATCAAATGTGCGATCCAACCGCGGAGATGCTTCTCGCATTCACTGATATATTGGTGGACGGCCCCTATTTGCGAGAGTTCCCGGATACGCAACGCCGATGGATCGGGTCGACCAATCAGCGAATCCATTTCTTGACCGATCGCTATCGTGCGGATGATCCTTGTTGGAAACAGCGAAACACGCTGGAGATTCGACTGGATGGGGGTGTGCTATCGGTAAACGGGTTCCCGGCTTCATCGGCGACAGAGTTTTGGAAAGGGAAATTTCACCGCAGCGAAGGATGAAGGATTTCAGAATTTGGGTGGTGGCTTGATCGTGTATTGATTCGTCCTGATCCGAGCAGCAATCAAGACTTCGAGCGATCTAACCAACCGCCACAATCCGGACAGCGCTTGCGTCCTCGACTTTCCTTGATCGCCACGTCCGCTTTGCAAGGCTTGCTGCAATCCCGGCAGACAAGTTGGCCGACCCGTGACTGCAAGATTGATTCCGTTGATCTGGTACGTTGTTCGTAACGCTTAATTTTTCGGATCATGGCGAACCTTCTACTTCGGTTTCTCTTTCGACATCGGACACATATTCATCAATACGGATTTTTTGGCATGACCGATCCGACGCCGAGCACCGAACCGCCAGAATCCAGGCAAGTGAGCCGATTTGAGGCGAATTTGCTCCGCATCTTGCGTTTTTTCTTTCATCAGGTGCCGTTGGAACAGGCTCTCAAACTCATCAACGAAAGCGTGGCTCGCCCACCGTGTTTGTCGGCGACGGCGGTTCATCTGATTCGGGATACACTCTCGAAGGGCTGCGTCCTCTATCTGGCGCGAGCAGGGGGTTGGGAACGACTTCAGTTCTTGTGCGATGGGGCTCCCAGATTCGGTAGACTATGGGAAAGAATCGGGGTTGAGGAACTGACGTTGCATTTTTCCGCCCATACGCTGGAATTTCTAATATGGATAACGGCCCACAAGGTTACCGAAGAAAAATCGATGTGGTCCGCTCCGATTGACGAGTTGACTATCGGAGACTGGCTGTTCTTGTTTTTGGCGTACGAGGGATTGCGGGTCGATCATGAAATCGGCGCAGCCTTGCGGCGTTCGGCGGTTATCATCAACCATCCTCTGTGCAGGCTCGCCTATCCCGATGATTTCGCCGGCGCGAAGCCCGTCGAAGTACCATCCTTTCAGGTTTGGCTGGCTGGACCTGGCAGCTATGTGCTGGAAGCGATGCAGCCGGTCCTGGAGGAGCGCTGGCTTGCGATGGAGCGTAACAAAGGGCAGATCGGCGACTGGACGCGAATGCGTCAGCAGGGTCAGGCTCAGCTTCAGGTGTTGGACAAGTTTCTGGCGGATGTGGATTGTACCGGCCGGCCCGATCTGGCAAGATTTCTGTTGCTGGTCTTGCGGCGAATTCTCTCGACCCCGAATCTGGCACCGACATTCTGGACCGGCGGCCTGCAAGGGAACGGCCCGCCCAGGCTGGCAGATCGGCTGGAAACTCAGCGCAATGCACTGGCATTGTTGCGGCATGCAGAGCGATTCCGCCAGTGGCAACGACAGGCGCAATCTCGCGGCTATTTCGATGAGGGTTACGCAGCAGGGAAGTTTTGGCTTGGTCAATGGGAGGCGTTGAACGGAGAACAAGTGGTTCGACGGGCTGAAGAGGTAGTGCAGATGTTGGAGCCGCTCAGACAGCGGATGTAAACCCGCGACCAAATACAAGAACTAACCACAGAGTCACAGAGATCACAGAGAAGACAATTATGAATGTGTGGGAAATCGCCTGTCTTTTGTCGTGATTCAATTATTGGTTGCATCTCTGTGTGTTCTTCTCTGTGATCTCTGTGACTCTGTGGTTAGTCCGCATTGGTTTGGCGGTTTTTTCCGGTAGCTTTAACGTAGGGGAAGCATCCATGAGTCGAGCTTACCGAATCTGTGTTCGCGACAGCGTGAAACGCGATCTTGCCGCGAGTGACGAGGTTTGTTCCACGCTGGAAATCCTCGAAATACTTCCACCCGAACAAATGGCCGAATTGTTGCGCCGGGAGTTGAAGGGTAGGGGCTTCGCCGAAGAAGGCGACGAGTTGGTTCGGCGCGATGCCAATGGCATAACCATCGCCGTGGATCCGAAAACGGGCGTTGTATCGGTCAAGGCGGAGAAAGGCGAGACGGTTGAACTATCCGGCGAGAAAGAAGGCTTGAGCTTCGATGATGTCGGTCCCGGTCAAGCAGTTATTCGCCAGGGACTGAAGGAACAAGTTCGGGAAGATCTCGAACGTCGGGCAGCCAACGAACAGGAACGAATGCAAGTTGAAGTGACCGAAAAACTGGAACGACACATGGATGACGTGCGCCAGGAACTCGGCAACGCCGTCAATCGCGTGACTGCGGAAGCGCTCAAAGAAAAAGCCGCATCGCTGGGCGAGATCAGGGAGATGACCGAAGACCCGGAGACGGGGTCGCTGACGATCAAAGTGGAGGTCTGAGTTGCGCTGCCAGCCTTCCATTCCCGGCGAGTTTCGGATGCCTTCCATCTGTTGTCTTCGAGGAAAGCCGGTAGAATGATGTAAGAAAGGAACAGTGTATGCCCATTGCCGCATTTGATACCCACAAATACGCAAAACAACTCAAGCAGGCAGGCGTTTCTGACGAGGAGGTCGAGGCGCATGTTGCTGCTTTATCGGATGCTCTACACGCGGGTTTGCAAGATCTGGTCACCAAGCAAGATCTTGCCTTGTTCAAACAAGAACTCAAACAAGACATCGCCGCAGTTAGACAAGAACTCAAACAAGACATCGCCGCAGTTAGACAAGAACTCAAGCAAGACATCGACTCGGTCAGGCAAGAGGTGGCTTTGGTCAGACAAGAACTTAAACAAGACATCGCCGCAGTTAGACAAGAACTCAAGCAAGACATCGACTCGGTCAGGCAAGAGGTGGCTTTGGTCAGACAAGAACTTAAACAAGATAACGCTATGGTGAGGCAGGAAATCAAGCAACTCGATACACGATTGACGAGTGAAATGCTGCTTATCAAATGGATGTTGGGGACCACGTTCGCCGGTGTCGTCACGATTTTGGTTCGCCTGTTCTTCTTTCGACTCGTTTGAACCCATTCTTTTCGGAGCGGTGGTTCACGGCAAGAAACGCTCCGGCACCTCTTTTCGACAGTAACGGCGCTTTCAGCAAATCAGCGTGTTCCGCTTCAAATGTCGAAGGTAATAGGCTATGCTTAGTGCATGGCCAAAGTGATCGGCGAAAAAGATCTGCCTGCACAACTCACGGTCGAGCAGTCCGTGGAGGCCGCGTATGCGCACGAACTTGCCGAAGTTTCCACAAAGCTGAAACGCAATTTGCCAGCTCTGATCGAAGCCGATAAGGATCTCGCTCCCTATGTCTACGTGAATCTTCGCAAGAGACTCAAAGCACTGGGAATGGAGTGCAAATATCTGGATGGCCGGCCTCGTGAGGAAGACAAGTCCGGACCTGTGCCAACGGGTTTGATGGGCACGATGATCGCTCAACTCCGCGATGCGGTGCGCGGAGCGACCACCGACCTGGATAGCCGGGGTAACGTCGTCCGCAGAGTGATCGTGCTGCCGCATCTCGATCTCCTGACCACCAGTCAGGGCGGTTTGACCGGGGAAGCACGCGAGGCGATCGTTCTGCTTTATGAGAATCCCGAAATCGTCTGGCTTGGCTTCAAGGACCCATCGTTTCCGTTGCCCAAAGTCATCGAAAATCTCTTCGCTTTCCGCATCAGTTTGTTGGGTATCCCACGCAGTCGCCTGCCTCATCTTATTACCCAGCAGGAATGCCGAAAGTTTGGCAGACCGTTCAATCCTTGGGCGCTATACAAGTACATTTCCGGCGTAAATGCCGTCCGCCTGCGTCGGCTGCTCTCGACCCTCGAAGGCCAGGATTATCCTGCCGATCCCAAGGAGGCTTATCGCCAACTGCGACAGGCCACCCTGAGTGGAACACTCGAAATTCCCGATGTGCTGCTCGAACGAGACATAGGCGGCTACGAGAAAGTCAAGAAACGGCTCCGGCAAGAGATCCTCGATGTCCTGGCCCGACGCGACACCGCAACCAGCGAAGAAGATGCCACCCGGATGGAAGAATTGATTCCGCGCGGCATGATCTTCTGGGGCCGCCCGGCACCGGTAAAACGTTCTTCGCCAAGGCGATGGCAACGGCGCTCGGTGCGGCGATCACGATCGTTTCGGGGCCGGAACTCAAAAGCAAGTGGGTAGGAGAATCCGAGGAAGCTCTTCGGCAGATTTTCTATAAGGCCCGGCAATCGGCACCGTCCATCATTGTCTTCGATGAACTCGACTCGTTCGCCACCGCGCGCGGCATGTATACCGGCTCCGGCGTCGAACATTCGATGGTCAACCAACTGCTGACCGAGATGGACGGATTCCACAAAGAAGAACTGGTCTTCGTTGTCGGCACCACCAATTACGTTGAGAGCCTCGACCCGGCCCTGTTGCGGCCGGGGCGCTTCGAGTTTCACCTGTATATTCCCTATCCCGATGCCGAGGATCGCGGGGAGATTTTGAAGATTTACGACAAAAAGATGCACCTGCAAATGACGCCCGATGCCATCGAATTTGCGGTGCGGCGCACGGCCGATCATGTCGAGGGCGCTGCTTCAGGAACTCGGTACAGCGGCGACCATCTCAACGCCCTGTGCCGGTCGATGGCGCGCATTCGGATACGCGAGAACCGCAAGGATGCAACTGTTGCCGCAGATGTCGAACGCGCTCTGATCGAGTATGTCGAATTGCCGAAACTGACACCTGCCGAGGAAAAGGTTGTCGCCGTTCACGAATCGGGACACGCGGTCACCGCAATGTTTTGCGATCATTCCCCGCCGATCGAACGCATCACGATTCGCGGCGACACTGCCGGGGCTCTCGGCTACGTCCGCTATCAGGATCGCTCTCATCGCTTCGTCGTTACGCAGTGCGAGCTTCTCGACGATTTGTGCGTCTTGCTGGGCGGTCGAGAGGCCGAGCAACTTTTGCTCGACGACCTTTCCATAGGCTCGGCCGATGACCTTCGACGCGCGACCATGATCGCCAGAGGCGCTCGTGGAAGAATTCGGCATGGGTGGCGACGATATCGGCGTGGTGCGCTTCAACGAGGATTTCCGGGATGGTTCCTCGACCCGCCATCCAGGTTTGTCGGAACAGCAAAAGTCAGCTCTCGATCGCCGGGTTCGAGAATTGTTGGCGGAGGCCCGTCAGCGCGCTGCGCGGATTCTCTCGGAAAATCGAATCTTGCTCGAAACCTTGCGCGATCTTCTTTTGGAGAAGAAGGTGCTCGACGCCAAGGGGCTGAACGAATTGGTTCCCGGCAAGAACGACGGCAAAAAGCCAAGACGGGAAGCGGCAGAACCAATGCGCGCTCCTGATGCAGTCGGCGAAAAAAGGGGCAACAAGTAATGGCAGAATTGACCATTCGACTCCGGCGCGATCCGGAGTCGGGCAAACAGGACATTGTCATTACGCTGCGACTCCGACGCCGATGCCTTGCCGCACGAACACGAGCAAATGCACCGCGAACTGGTGGAAAAGATCATCGGCAAAGAGAATGTCGGCAAGGTAATCGTCGAGCGCGAGGCAGGAAAGGAGCCGACCTCACCGATCGGGGAACCTGCACAGCAGGAACGCGAAAAACAGGCTAACCCGGGATGAGTGTACAGTGTTGAGTCAGGTGCAGAAGGGGTATGCCCGAAGAAAAACAGCCTTTTTGTCGCCTGCTCTGCCCTTTTTCTTCACGTCAGTGGAAAGTGAAGACGGTGCTCATCGCTACCCTTTTCGAATCACTTCGATGGTCGGATGAGTAACCACAACGACCATTCCGCGCTTGGGATCGGGTTCGAGCGTCCGCAATGTCGCTATCGCATCGTCCGGGTTGTCAGCCACGGTAACGATGTTACCATCAAGCAAGGCGACGAAATCGCCTTCACGAAACCGCTGACCGTTCCACGCGAATTCGGCACAAATCGATTCGGCGATTCGCAAGTTGCGTTCCTTCTCGTTCAATTTGATTCCTCAGCGATTCGATGACGGTGCCATGTCCCGTGCTCGTGCCGGACTTGAAAGCAAATAGCTGTGTCCGCCGCGCTCATTATAGCAGTTGGGCAGGGTCTGGGACCATTCCCAAGATGTCGTTCTCCGCAGGCCGTCATTTTTGGGAAGTTCGAGCGGCCCGGCGATGTGCGCCGGACAATTCTGACCCGGAACCGACCCGCGCACGGTTTGTTGTTGACGCTTGCTCTTTCTTGGAAAGAGCTTGCCCACTACGATGAGTGTAAGTACGTTGCCAAAAAAGGGAGGCGATGTGGCTCGAACGCGGCGGCCCGCGAACGCAAATTGCGGACTCGTGAGCACATACTTGCAGACTTGAGCATGAATTATGTGGAACGACAAATCCTCCTGCGCGGCTTCGCCGTGAATCGACTGCATACGGATTACGGCATCGATCTGCTCATGCTCACCAATACTGACGACGGAGAGATCGAAGTAGGGCAGGTTCTCTTCCAGGTCAAGGCGACCGATTCGCTCCAGGTTGTTGGGGACGGACAGGACATCGCCTGCCGGATCGAAGTGGCCGATCTCAACTCCTGGCGCGATGAATGCATGCCTGTCATTCTCGTTCTCTATGACGGACAAGACGACCGGGCCTATTGGCTTTACGTTCAAGAGTACTTTGACGATAGCACCGGTTGTGGTGAAGATCGGTTAATGGACCAGGATAGCGTTACTGTTCGAATCCCAAAGAAAAATCGCCTGGGTCGAAAAGCGATCGAAAGATTTCGCCATTTTCGCGATCAGCGCGTGAAGCTGATGAAAGGAGCAAGCAATGGATCTTGATCGAATGACTTACAAGCAATTGGACCAGCTGCTCATCGAGTTGGGATTTACGCGCGACCGCGTCGAGCCGAAATGGCTTCGCTACGAACATGCACCTTCAGACACGATGATCGTTCTGGCGGACAAGAAGCCAAACGAAATGGTGCGGATCACGGATGCGGTTGCCGCTAGGCTCCACCTTGTGGCAAAGGGACTGATTTCGGAAGAGGAACTTCAGAGATTTCTGTCGCGGAGTGTCAACGGAAAAAGGTCGCTTACCGCCAAGCAAGGCTGATCATGGTCAAGGTTCGAAGGCCAAGGGATATGATCAATATCTGTTCTGTCGCGGAGCGGGCTACGCCATCGGCAATGCCGAGGCAAGGTTTCTTGTGCATGCCAACCGAATGGGGTATGCCCTGATGAAGGGCAACTACTCAGCGCGGCCAAACAACTAGATTATGAGGTCCGATCCATGCCGAAACGCCGTGGCCCGGAAAAATCGGGTGGTTCGTCCGATGATGACCCGAAGATGCGCGCCAAGCCGTCAAGGAACTCAAGAAGCTTGGCGGCGTCGTCGAACAAGTGGACGGCAAAATCGTCGAAATCGCCCTTAAGACCAAACAAAGCGCCTCTGCACTTCCGCTGCTTTCACGATTTCCCGATCTGCGCAAATTGCATTTGCACAATCTTCCAATCACAGAGGATGATTACCAGATGCTCGCAACGCTTGGCGGATTGGAAGAATTGCATGTTGTGTATTGTGGTCCGATGGGTAGCACTGGCCTCAAAGCAATTGGCGCACTGTTTGGGCTAAAGAGACTGGGTTTGTCATTTGCAAGAGAATCCGACGTTGCCCCAACGTCGGTGAGCCACCTCGGTGGCCTGACGAAACTTGAGTGGTTGGGCTTCTCTCGAAACAGTGCCGCGGACGCGGACTTCGGGTTTCTTGGCGGACTTCATCGACTGAAATATCTGTCGCTCTACGATGTAAAGTCGGTTGGGCTTGCCATCGCCGACGTGGGCAGGTGCAAACATCTCGAAGATTTGGCACTCTGCGAAACAGACGTCAAAGACATTGAATTGGAGCTACTTCGCGGTGTCGTCGAGTTACGCAATCTAAACCTGGGAAGTGCTAAAGGAATCACAGGCCGCGCTGTTGCAGCACTCCTGTCGTTCCGCAACTTGGAGGAATTGTGGCTTCACGGCACGTCTTTCGACGATGCTGGAATGGCTGACTTGGGTCGGCTTGAACGCCTTCGACGGCTTGACTTGCGATGGTGCCCAATCACGGACATCGGCCTTGCGCGGTATCAACCGCCGGATTCGCTCAAGGAGCTCGTTGTCTATGCGAGCAACGTAACCATGAAAGGCGTGAAGCGGTTCAGGGTCACCTATCCGCAAATCAATGTCTTTTCGGGATGGACTCCAGAAGAGCTCGACGCACCTGCGGATCAACCTATGGATCCTGTACGCAAATGCACCGCGCTGCTTGGAACTACCCAGCCTGCCGACCCACAACACGAAAAGCGCGTCGAGCAGCTAACCGCACTGCTCGAAGAAAAACACAAGACACAAGGTGAGCCCCTTACAACGAAAAAGGCTCTGTTGAAATTCAATCAGATGATGAAGTTCAATGCAGTGCAGAAAGAACCGTCCCTATCGGCTGTCTGGGACATGTTCAAGAGCTTCTGCGAACTCGCGATCGATTGCTCGGGCGAAGTGTTCCAGATCGAGGACATTTCTAAAGGCAGCCCATTAATCGTGTTGACACGTTTTTGGTACGAGCCGGGCATCGTCTCCGACGAACTGTACATGGCGGAATGCCGTGTGGAGATCAAAGCCAACGCGATTCAGTTGGATGTTCCGGATTGCCAATTCGAATCGCTGCCCGAATTCGTTGAACACGTGGAATCTAAAATGGCATTCCGGGATGGACTGCCGGCGGCAGTCGTCTCGAAGATTACGCTATACGCCGGAAGTCGATAGCCTGACAATCTCGCCGTAGTAGCCTTTGAAAGGGATATTATGAATGTTTGCTTTTCGCTACAAACACGCTGAACACTAAATCATGATCTTCCATTTCCCCAATCTCGAAGCCCTTCGGTTCGCCGTAACCAGTGCCCAGGTGCCGGTCGGCGTGAGCCTGGCACCCGCGCACATTGCGTTCGATGAGCAGGGGGCTATCTCCATTGAGCCTCTGAGCGGCATTCCACCCAAGACCATGCAGAATGCCCTGAAGCGCCTCGGCATCAAGACAACGAAGACCCATCATGCGGAAGTCGAAGAGGTTGGCAATTGGTTGCAAGCGGTGCCGGTGCTGAAGGACCAGCATGACGTCCAACTCGATCCGCAAACGCCGGTATTGTTCGAAATGGCCGCGAGTCAACTGCCCGCCGTTGTCGGTGAGATGCTGAGGCTGGGAAACGATCGGCAAACCTATCGTTACCTCGAATCGGCAGCGCCGGATCAAGAAAAGCGGGTGTTATTGCGCGTCGTTGGGCCGCCGTACTACACGCTGCTTCGAGCCATCGATCATTGCGTTGGCACAACGACATCCGACATGATCGCCTATGTCGAAAGAGCACCACGAGTGTGGGTCGAGGTTGGGTACGATCACCCGTTTGCCTCGCAAATACGCATTTCGGAAGGACAGTCAATCCTCTTACGTCCGCCGCGAAGCTGGGTGTTTCTGGAAGATGGTCCGTTTGAGGATGTTTATCGCATCCTGGATTTTCAACTGCCTTGTGCTGCGGTCCATTATCAGGAACGCGAACTCAAAGGGAAACTGAATGTTCCGTTGCGACTCATACCCGGCAACGCCGCCGATATTCCGGAGATGTGGGTTCTTTCGGAGGATGGCGTCGATATTCTCGATGCTTTCGTTCGGGAGACCGATGAAATCCTGCTGCGCCGGCTTAGTTTTGCGGTCGCAGACAATCCGAACGGGCCGCCCACGGTGATCTTGCGGACCCGTCAGCAGCGGGTTCGATCGGCCCCGCTAACTATCGCGCTCGACAAGTCGATCGGCTTCAAAACCCGCAGGGGCTTCGACAATTTGTACCTCCCGGTCGGAATGCGCCTTCAGCCGACTTTGCGGAAAGATGCCCTGTACACGCTGTTTTTCAAGAACGAAGATCGGCCTCAGATTGTCTGGCTGATGCCGGGGGAGAATGGACGATTCACGCCGGAAACCGTCGCCGATGAAGCGTTTCGACCTCTCGAAGATTGGGTTGACTACATCATCGACCACGATCGGAAAATCTTGCAATCGTGGGTTCAAGCAACCCAGTTCGACTTCGAGCATTTCATCTGCACCTCGGATCACGATGACAAACCCAAGGGGCCCGGCAGTGTAAAGGTGAAAAAACGTCATCGCAATGAGGCAGATGACGGCTCGGATGCGCTCAACAAAGAGTCGATCGAGACAACAGCGCCAACGAAGGGGAAGAACAAGACGCAGCAGGAAGACGATGCGTTTGTTGCGCCGGAGGAGAGCGATCGTCCCAGCAAGGACCGAGAGAACCTGGATGACCTGGAAAAAAACTTCCTCGAACGAGAGGGGGCTCTCGATGACTCCGAACGTCTCGCATTATGGCCGCAGCTCGCCGTTCTGAATACTCGTCTCAAGCTTCACGATGATGCAGCCATCTGCTGGTTGAACGTCATCTGGGAAACGCCCGACCCGCCTATCGAGTGGATTTGGCAGTGGTTGCATGGTGAAGATCCAAAGGCACAGCGACAATCGACTTCCGCTGAGTTCGACGAGCACTTTGGCAACGAACATCCCTTGCTGCCTGCGCTGCGTGCATTTGTGGCCCGGATTCTCTGGTGTTCTTGCTCCGCTTCCGGAATCGCGCTCTTGCGGAAACGGCTGCCGGAGATTAGCAAATATTTTGAGATGTACGAATCGATACTCCCGTTCCGGGCGGTTTGGTTGGGCTGGGTTTATCTTTGCCGGGTCAGCGGTGCAGATGTTCTTGGACTGGCTCGCGTGCGCGATCGGTTGTTGAATCGCTTGCTGCCGCCCGTTGAGTCGGGGACCAAAGGAGGCTTGAGCTGCGACAGGGATTTGCCCAGATTCCTGAGATCAGCTGGGATCGCCGACCGGGCCAGGATCAAGGAAGTTTCGATCCGGGCCAATCGTCTCTACCAGCTTGCTCAAAAATGGGGCAAGGATGTGCCGGTCAATCGACCCTATTTCGACTTGATGTTCTCCTTCGGTTTCGCGTGTCTGGGCGAAGGCACGCAGGCCGTGGACTCAAGACAGAGTGCCGCTGGTTTTTTCGCACGCACGCATTCCGCGGGCGGGATCCATGCGAGCGTTCATTCGCTTTTGTTGAAAGCTTTCAACTTTCGAATCGAGCAAGCCCTGGCGGGGTTGCCCCATCAAGGCTCGTTGCCCGCTGATATTCTCACTGCGATAGACAAGCTTTCCTTACCCAAGGGCGATGCCCACTTTGATGAAATGGAGACCGGCAGATATGTGATCAACCGCCTGCGCGAGCAATCGTGGATTCTTGAACCAAACGAGAAATTCAATCCTTATCGAATCTATACGAACTATGCCAATGCACTTCAGGAAGAGTTGGGTGAATTGATCAAGGTTCGCGATCCAGTGAAATTGAAGGATCGCATCAACAAACTTTTGCGCGAAGGTCAGAAAGCACGCCACGATCCGGAAATCCTGTTGGACATTCTCACGGAGAGCTTGTTTCTGTCGCCGCGCATCGGAGAAGCTTTTGCGATTCAGTTGCTGCAACAAGTGCCTGCGGCAATCTCGGCATCGCTCGGCTCCGTGGCCCGGCAAAGGGTGGACAGGCAACGCAGAATCTTGCGCGAATCCTTGCTCCTGGCCGGGCACTATGGGCAAGAGGAACTGGCCACCCAACTGTTCAACTATTTCATCGGATTCCTGAAACTTCGCGACGGCAAGACTCTCCCGGATGATGTGGGCGAGGTATCTCGTGAATGTTTGAGAAGTCTCCGCAAACTGGGGCTGACCGATCAGATTCACCAGTTTTTGGGACAGATTTCAACGCTGATTGTACAGGGGCAAAGCCTGGAGAAACTCCGCACGCGCGCCGGAACGGAATGGTCGAACACACTTCGCTCGCTACTGGCTCTGTCGGAAGGCTGGCTTAGCGTTGGTCAACTGGACCGTGCCAGGCCGTTTCTGGATGAGGCTCGGCGAGCGTTGTTCGCAAAAGAACGATTGGGCGGCCCACCCGAGTACACCAAACTGGTCCGCGCCTACATCAGCGCGCTGGGGCAAGCACCGGTTGGGGAGGCACTCGATCGGATCGAGGCCCTCTTTATGAATATGCACAAACTGCCGAACTCCTTTACATCCGATGCCTATTATTCCCGACTACACCTGAACGTCGTGGAGGATGTGGTCCGGACAATGCTGAGCGAGAATTTCACGATGAATGAAACGACCCGCCGCTGGTTGGAGGATGATGAGTATCTGGTTCGACGCCGCATTCACGCCGACATGAAGAAGCATTTGCATCAAAGTGGGTTGCGCTGAAAGAGAGATGAAAAACTCAAACGTAATGAGCCAAACGGTGTTTAGTTGGTGGGCCGTTGAACTGAATGGGCGCTATCGGCTTCATTTTCCACGAGATTGAATCTAGCGGGACGCCATCATGCGAACCATGCTTTTGTTTTCAGCGATCGGAGTGCTCGCAAACATTAGCGCTCCTGTCAACGCGCAGGAAAAGTCCCATGTCAAAGAAGATTGTTTCGGCGACCCCTTGCCGCCTGGCGTGCTGGCGCGATTCGGCACGACGCGATTGACTCTAAGCGAACGCGGCGCATTTTCCCCCGATGGCAAGACCATCGCCACGGCCTCGAAGTACGGCTTATTCTTGTGGGATGCCGGCACTGGCAAGGAACTGCGTCGCTTGCCGATATCGGACGACTGGAGCGTAGAAACGCTGTTGTTTTCCCCCGACGGTACCAAGATTGCCGTGGTCTATCTCATTGGTTTGGTTGAATTGTGGGATACGAGAACCCTTGAGAAGCTTACCCTGAAAGAGGGGGAGCGCGGTCAGATTTGCGGCGATTGGAGCCGGGCTGCCACCTTTTCGAGCGATGGTAGAACCTTCCTGTCGGCTACGAGAGAAGCAATGTTTCAGTGGGACGTTGCTTCTGGGAAGTTGGTCAGGCAGTTCCAATTTAACTTCACGGACGAGCCATTTGGCGTTTATTGGGTTGCCTTGTCACCTGACGGCAGACTCGCGGCCACGCGAAACGGAAATGTAGTCTACATCTTCGACACGATCAACAGCACCAAGCTGCACATCATCGAGGATGAGATTATTCAGAGCGCGAATGCTATGGCATTTTCCCCCGACGGTGCCACTCTGGCCGTCGTAGGTTTTCGCCACGCGAAAGATGGCGGCAAGCCCGAAATTGGTTTTTGGAGCATGGCCACAGGCAAGAAGATTCGGACTTTCTCACCTTCGGGCAGTGTGCGTTCGTTGGCATTCTCACCCGATGGCAAGACGTTGGCCTCGGCCAACGACGACAACAGTCTCCAACTCTGGAATTGCGCTGATCTCAAAGCCAGGCCCCGAAAGTTTGACGCCATGAACGCATCCTCAGTGACGTTTTCACCCGATGGAAAAACTCTGGGCTGGGGTTGCGGTCATACCTTCTGTCTCATGGATCGAACCACCGGCAAGGATATTTTGTCTTTTGCGAGCCACCGTGGAACGATCAACGCGCTAACCTTTCTTCCCAATGGGAAAAGATTGGCCAGTGCCGGCGACGATGGCACGATTCGCATCTGGGATTCTGCCACCGGCAAATCGCAAAGAACACTGCGTGGCCACGTTGGTGGAGTAAATACTTTGGCTTTGTCGAATGACTCCAAGCGGTTAGTCTCGCGTGGTGAGGACGATACCATCAGGCTCTGGGATCCGGCCACCGGCGAGAATAAGGTCAATTCGAAATACGAGGGACAACAGGTCTCGACTACTGCTGATTATTGGCTCGATGGAACCACGCTGGATATTTTTGAGAATATTCTGCTGGTGATCGACAAGAATGCCAACGTGCTGAAAAGTTCTCCTATATTCGAGCACAAGCACGAAGTGGGTTGCACGGTGTTTTCGCCGGATGGCCGTTACCTGGTGGCCATCAGTAATCACAGTCACAACATGCGAATATTCGAAACGGCGACGTTCCAGGAGATTCATTCCTTCAAGAATCAGGCAATAACTCGCGTAGCGGCGTTTTCTCCGGACGGCAAGACCTTGGCGTCCGGCGGGTTGGATTCGACGGCAGTGTTGTGGGATCTGCGCAACCTCTCCGGTAAAAAACGCTCCCCGACGCTTTCCGATAAGGAACTGGCGATTCGCTGGCACGCTGTTTCATCCGCAGATCCAAAACAGGCCTACGAATCTCGGGCTGACTTGTTCCACGCACCGGGCAGTACTGTTCCATTCCTTGGACAACGCCTAAAAGCCATCACCGCTCCGGACGGCGCGCTGGTTGCCGGCTGGATCAAGGATCTCGACAGCGACAGTTTTCGTATCCGACATCGTGCCAGGAGGGAACTGGAGGAATGCGGTGAACGGGTCGTGGTTCCGCTGCAAAAAGCGTTGTCCGCCAAGACTTCGACGGAAATGGAAGCGGCACTACGATCTCTTTTGGCCAAATGCGAACAATATCCCCACGCATTGCGGATCATCCGGTCGATCGAGATTCTGGAAGGAGTCGGTTCGCCCGAAGCATGGAAAATCCTGGAACAATTGGCCAAAACCAGTCCGGATAGCCATGTCAAGCGGCAGGCCCGCCTCGCTCTGAAGCGAAAACCGTGAGCTTCCTCAATACAATTGCGATCATGAAATTCTCAAAAAAGATCGCTATTGTCACGGGCGCGGGATCGGGAATTGGCAGAGCAACAGCGCTTGCTCTATTGAAGGAAGACTACTCGGTTGTCCTTGCCGGCCGTCGGGCAGAGGCTCTCCACGAAACGCTGGCCTTGGCAGGAACACTGGCCGCACAAGCGATAGCGGTCCCTACCGATGTCGCCGATCCGGCTTCCGTCCGCAATCTCTTTGATACGACGAAAAACACCTTTGGCCGGCTCGATCTTTTGTTCAACAATGCCGGCACCAACACGCCCCCTGTTCCCCTGGAAGACCTTAGTTTCGAGCAGTGGCGTCGGGTCGTGGACGTCAACTTGACGGGGGTGTTTCTCTGCACTCAGGAAGCCTTTCGACTCATGAAGAGTCAGGTTCCCCGAGGCGGCCGGATCATCAACAACGGCTCCATCTCCGCTCACACGCCCAGGCCCAACTCCGCCCCTTACACAGCCACCAAGCACGCCATCACCGGCTTGACGAAATCGACAGCGCTGGACGGTCGAAAGTACGACATCGCCTGCGGGCAAATCGACATCGGCAATGCAGAAACCGAGATGACCGCCAAGATGAAAGCGGGAGTTTTGCAGGCCGATGGAGAAATCGCCGTTGAGTCGACGATGGATGTCGAAAATGTTGCCCGATCGATCGTCCACATGGCGAGCCTTCCATTGGATGCGAATGCCTTGTTTCTGACGATCATGGCAACCAAGATGCCTTTCGTCGGTCGAGGATGAGCGGTTCCCAACGCGAATGTTACTATCGAAACTGCATCATCGTTTGCCGCTCTGCGGCGAACGTCTTGTCTTGCCGCTCTGCGGCGTGCCGCTATCACCCTGAGATCGCTTCACACTCTGAGGAAGCCGCCGCCGCAGGTAGGTTTGGCCGCAGAGCGGCAAGAAAAGACGTTCGCCGCAGAGCGGCAAACGATTGTGCGTATTGGGTCTTTTTGCAAGTGCTGGATTTTGCTTGGGTCAATGAAATTCTACTTCATCACTTTCCACCGCAATATGGTCAGCGACAGCGCAGGAAACTTGTATTCAAACTGTCCTGCCGGCGCAGCGAATTTCGATTTTTCAACTTGCACGCGCTCGGGTTTCCCGAAACTGTTTGTGACATCCGGTTCACCGGCTTTTTCTCGATCCGACAAAGTCCAAATTTCAATCTCTCGCTTCTCATTGCCGATCGCCGAGAGATCGAGTTGACGGGCAACCGTCTCCAGGCCGGAATTTACCGCGAAGAGAATAACCGCATCGCCTTTGGGAGTGAGCGTGGCACTCAGATCCGGTGCCAGGTTCGCCGGCAGGTTCGAGATAATCTTCAAGGGCCGATTGCCCGCCAGCGTGGCATAGAGTTGCTGGGCGTAATAGGTCGGCGTCTTGTAGAGCCGATGGTTGTCGGTCTGTATGATCCCGGAACAAAAACTATTGGTCAGGTTCGAGCGATTCGCGATCTCGACCACGTCGCAATGCCGGTGCATGAGGTTGTGGTAACGGGAACAGGCCAGGGCGTTCTCCAGTGTCCACAACATCGCGCGTCGGGGGCCGATATCTCCGGCAGTGGTGTTCCATTCCGTCACGGCGATCTTGATTGCCTTCTTGGGAGCATGTTCCCGAATCATCCTGCGAATGTTTGCGATGTCGTTTTCCGCCCCGGCAAGGTTGGCGATAGAGTAGTGGTGCGGGCAAACATATTCGAGCCATTCCGCGCCGTTGCGCAAAACTCCCGGTGTGGGATAACTGGAAAGAAGCTTGATGTTGGGGTCGGTCTCTTTCATGGCTCTGGCATAGGCGGCCAGTCCATCCTCGTAATCCTTGCCCGAACGCTCGTTGCCGATTTGCCAGTACTTGATGCCGTAAGGTTCCTTGTGGCCGTTCTTGACGCGCAGCTTGCCCATCGGCGTGTTGGCTGTGCCATTGAAATACTCGATTTGCTCGGCCGAGTCGCGCGGCGTCCGTCCCGTGACGCGGACGCAAAGCAATGGTTCCGCACCAACAAGCTTGCATAGCTGGACGATCTCTTCAAGTCCTGGGCCGGTGGGCTGCAAGCCACCCCAGGCCCGCAACGGTTTGCGCTGATCGGGATCGCCGATGGTGTCCTTCCACTCGAAACCGCCATACCCAGGCTCATCCAGGGCACTGCCTCCAAAGCGGATGACACCGGGCTTCAATTCACGAATCGCCTCGACTACATCGCGACGCCAGCCTGAAACGGAGTCTTCCGGCATCAAGGACAAATTGTCGAGCCACACGGTCCCGGGGCCAGTGTATGTGATGGTCAGGCTCGCATCGGCAGCAGTTTCCGTCGCAGCGAGTTTGGCCGTGTATTTTTTCCAATCGCCCGTTGCCTCAAACTTGCAGGTTGCAAGAACTTTTCCTTCCCGGCGCAAGTAACTTGAACCGCTCCTTTCACTCCTTCCTGCCGAAAATAGCCGGTGAAATTGCAGGGGACATCGCGTTGAACTGCAATGCCATCCTGAGAAATGCCGACCGTACAAGGTGCGCCCGCCGGGACTGATATTTTCTGAGCCAACTTGCCGCCGACGGGTTTGTTGGTGTCGCGGACAAAATCGGCTCGATTGGTAGCGCTGAAAGGATGCCAGGGTTTCTCGCGGAAGTCGGTCTCTTTCAGATAGTAAAAGTTATAGGGGCTTAAACCTTCGAAGCCGCCGTCATAAAGTTTCTCCGCCCACATGCCGGGAACCAGATCGCAAAGATACTCGATGAACTGGCCGTACTGCATCGGGTTGATCTTGCCGTCGGTGAGGAATTCGCGGGTAATTTTCAGAGGAGCGCGAGCGAGATCGACTTCTTCCAGCCGCAGGCCGTCGAACCAGGCCGTCCCGGTACCCTTGCCGAAGCCGACGAAGAATACGCAGATGCGCACTTTGCCGTCGGCTGGCGTCATGAAGGGGATCGACTCTTCGGTCCAGTCGGTGTCGCCGCCATGATTCGTACCGCCGGCGATGATGCCTTTGCCGCCGGGATTTTGAACCTGAAATGTGCCGAAAACAGGTGCGCTGGATGGGTCGAGTCCACGAGTGCGAACCCAGCCGAGCAAACGATAACATCGTCCAGGCCGGAGTGTGACTTCCTGTCCCAGTGCGGTGTCGGACTTTTCAGCGGCCTTGATCCGAAGCGATAGTTTACCTTCGTGCAATACGGTGGCATCAGAGTCGATCTGAGAATCTGCACCGTATACATGCACCGACCAGCCTTCGGTTTTCTTTTCAAAGCCGGGATTTGTCAATTCGCCGCCAACGGCACTGGACGGGAATAACAGCACGGGAAGTGCCAACAATAGTATCCATCGCATAATTGATGCCTGAAAACTTGACATTCCCTCAAAATGCGAGAAAATTCTGAAAAAGGAATGTCTTGGTCTATTATAGGAGAGAAACATGTCCGATCAGCCAAATGTCGAACAACGATTGGCAACACTGGAAAAGGCAGTAGCTGAAATTCAATCGCAATTGAAAACCCACCCAGTGGCACCAGATTGGATCGAACGGATCAGCGGATCGATGAAAGATAAACCGGAATTCCTTGAAGTCCTTGAATACGGGAGACAATTCCGCCAAGTTGACCGCCCTAAAGATGAAGAGGTTTTGGAATGACGTATCTTTTCGACACCGATCACATCAGTATCTTGCAAACGCAGGCCGGAACCGATTATGATGCCTTAGTCGCAAGGATGGCAACGATATCTCTCACAGACGTTGCATATTCAATCATAAGCCTTCAAGAGCAACTTCTTGGTTGTCATACCTATTTGTCAAGGGCCCGAACCTCGACTCATCTCGTGAGAGGCTACGAGATGTTGCGTAGAGCCTTCCAAGATTTCTCAGCAGTTGCACTCATCGACTTCGATTCGACAGCCGGCGCGACCTTCGATAGCCTCATCCGTCTGAGAATTCGCATCTCCACAATGGATCTGCGAATCGCCGCCATAGCCCTATCGCAAGGATTGATCCTTCTGACACGGAATGCACGAGACTTCTCGAAGGTGCCTGGGCTTATCACCGAAGATTGGACGATCTAAACTTCACCCCAACCTCTCCGCGAGCAACTGCAATGGATGAAGTGCCTTCCTTCCCGTCAAGTCTCGGATTTGGTGCCGGCACGATGTTCCTGTTGCCACAATGATCGCATCAGGCTCTGCCTTCACTGCCGGGATCAATTGAAGATTGGCAATCTTCACGCTCAAATCGTAATGCTCTTTCTCGAAACCAAACGCACCCGCCATCCCGCAACATCCCGCGTCAAGCGTCGTGACCTCCAAACCGGGAACCTGTTGCAGCGCTTGGGTTGTGCCTTTGACTCCGCAGAGTGCCCGCTGATGACAGTGGCCGTGGAAGAGACACTTTTGATTGTTCTGAGTGTCGGCAACGATCTTGAACCCGGAATCGCGAATCCGTTCGCCAACCCAGCCATCCGCCAGTTGGACAACTGCGGCGACTTTCTCCGCTTCCGGTCCAGGCACCAGCTCCGGCCATTCGTCCATCAATGTCAGGACGCAACTGGGTTCCAGTCCCAGTATCGGAATCCCGCTTTCGATGCGCTGGGCAATTCCCGGCAGTTGGGCTGAAATCAGTGTCCGCGCTTCCTTGAGAAATCCTTTGCTGATAAGAGCACGCCCGCAACAAATGGGGTTGACCAGTTCCACGGCCACGCCCAGTCGATCCAACACCGTCACTGCTGCCCGTCCAATTTCAGGCTCGTTGAAAGTCGTGAAACAGTCGTCGAAAAGCAAGGCGCGAGTCGCCGAGGAAGCGGCTATGTCTGAGCGATTGCGATGGGAGAACCATTTGCGGAAATGATCGGCATGAAATTCGGGCAGGCTGCGCCGGCGGTCGATACCGGCAACCTTTTCCAGCAGCCAGCGCGTGATGCCGCGCCGATTGAGCCAGTTCATCGCGCCGGCGATCTTCGATCCAAAGCGATTGATCCGATCGATGTGAGCCAGGAAAAAATGCCCCAGGGGCCGGATTCGGCGCGTGTAAAAGGCTTGCAGGAACTCGGCTTTTAACTTGGCCAAATCGACATTGCTCGGGCATTCCGACTTGCAAGCCTTGCAGCTCAGGCACAGATCCATGACTTCCATCACCCAGCGCTCGGTCAACGGCGCTTGACCGTTCTGCGTGCCTTCCGAGAATGCCAGCCTGAGGGCATTGGCCCGGCCACGCGTGTTGTCGCGCTCATCGCGAGTGGCACGAAAGGACGGGCACATCGCACCACCCTGGGTCTTTCGGCAAACCCCAGCACCGTTACACAACTCGATCGAACGGAAGAATCCCTCCTGCCGGCGATAGTCGAAAATGGTCTCCACTGGGGCAGGGTGATAGTCCTGGTAACGAAGATTCTCCGTCATGGCCGGTGCATCGACCACCTTGCCGGGATTGAAGAGATTGTGAGGATCGAAAGTATGCTTGATCTGGCGAAATGCTTCGTAGACAACGGGGCCAAACATTTTCCGATTCCATTCGCTGCGCACCAGTCCATCGCCATGTTCTCCGCTCAGCGATCCGCCATAGGCCAAAACCAGATCGGTGACGTCCTCCATGATCGCCCGCATCCGGATGACATCGCCCCGATCTTTCAGATTCAAGACCGGACGGATGTGCAAGCAGCCGACGCTGGCATGGCCGTAAAACGCCCCGTCCGTTCCATGACTCTGCAAAAGCTCCCGGAATCGGCCGGCAAATTCGGGTAGCCGGTCCGGCGCTACCGCACAATCCTCGCAAAATGTGACCGGTTTTCCGTCGCCAGGCATCCCATACAGAAGCGGCATCGCGGCCCGGCGAAGATTCCACAAGGGTTCCCGGATGGAAGCATCGATGGCCGGAACCAGCGCTGTCACTCCCGGTACTTCCTTGAGTCGATTCCGGAGTCGATCGATGCGATCGGTAACCTCAGCTGCGTCGTCGCTGGAAAACTCGACCATCAACAATGCTGCGGGTTGGCCCTCAATGGCTGCCATCATGTCGCGGAAGGACCGCTGCTTTCGCGCCAAAGCGATCAGCATGGTGTCCATTAACTCCACCGCCGATGGAGAGAACTCCAGGCAGGCCGCCACTGCATCTAGACAAGCTGGGAGCGATTCAAAGTGGGGTACGAGAATGCCGCGATGTTTGGGCCGGGGCACCAGGTTCAATTCCATTTCCGATGCGAAGCCGAGAGTCCCTTCGCTGCCGACCAGCAAGGGAACCAGCGACTTTGGATTTCGCTTTTCGGGTCGGGGATTGTCGAGTACATCGACCAGGTTGTAGCCACTGACCCGGCGGATAATCCTGGGGAACCGAAGTCGAATCTCATCGGCATTTTCGTGCAATAATCCGCTGAGTTTCCCGGTAGAGACCCGTGGTCGGAATGGAATCGTAGTCGAATTCCGTCAAATTGCCATCGCTGAGAATCATTTTCACAGCGCGGACGTGATCGACCATTTTTCCGTAGACGATCGACCGCGCCACCGGCCGAGTTATTGCCGAGCATTCCTCCCAGCGTGGCCCGGTTGCTGGTTGCGACTTCGGGACCAAATTGCAATCCGTGAATGGCCAGAGCACTGTTGAGATGATCCAGAACAACGCCGGGTTGAACGCGAGCTTTTTTGCCGGCGACATCGATTGGTCCGATCGCATTGAGATACTTTGAGCAATCGATGACAAGCCCCGCGCCAATGGACTGGCCCGACAAACTGGTGCCGCCACCGCGCGGAACGATCGGCGTATGGGTCTCCAGAGCAATTTGAACGGCTGCCAGCAGGTCGGCTTCCGATCTGGGAATGATCACCCCCAAGGGCCGAATCTGATAGATGCTGGCATCGGTGCTGTAGAGTTTGCGGGAGGTTGAATCAAAGCGCACCTCACCCGCGATATGCTTGCGGAGATGTTGGAGAAGGGCATCCCGTTTTTCAGCGGCAAAGTCGTGCATCCGGGAATTATATCCCGTGCGGGCAAAGCACGTCAGACGACAGAAAACAAAATGCAGGCTAACCACAGAGTCACAGAGAACACAGAGAAATACGACCAGAGAGAAAATGAATCTCTCTGCATTTGTCTTCTCTGTGTTCTCTGTGACTCTGTGGTTAGCTTGTCTTTTTTCCCTTTCTGGTGCTACTCCACAATCAGAATAGTCGCTGATCCCGCCGGGAGGGTCATGGCGATCTTACCGCTGATCGTAGTGGCCTCTTTCTCAACCTCAGTGTATTTGCCTTCCTGATCGAAGCGCCAAACGCGCATTTTGCCTTTCAGGTTTGGCACGTCCAGTTTCAGCGCACAATCGCCGCCGAGATTCTTGTTCACCACCACGATCGTTTTCGCTCCATCCGTCGATCTTCGTGCGGCGTACACCGCAACATCCTCACGATCAATCTTCGATGGGAGATATTCATCTCCGAATCGACCGCCCTTGCCGTCGTAATTGCGGAACAGTTTCCATGCCAAAATCTGCGAGCCTTCCGGTGTCGACCAGATGAATCCCAGATCGACTTTCTCCCGGCTCATGATCCCGAAGACATCAGCTTGGGCAAGAGCACCCGTGATATTGTCTGCACCGCCAAAGTTGTACTCGCCAATCGCCAGTTCCATTCCCGGGTTGTGCTTTTCGATCCAGCGGTGGGCGCGGCGAATCAGGGCGGTTGGCCGGCGATCGCAGGCGTGGCTGCACCAGGATTCCTGCTCGTATTCCGGATCCCACAAATCGCGCGTCGATCGAAGTCGCAATTCATTCAGGACAAGGTCACTGCCTTTGCCGTCGTAGGGTGTTTTACCATTCTGTTTGCACTGGGGATACCAGTGAAAATCAAACACATCCACCAGCGATTTCCCGTGCTTTTTCTTGTACTCACCGCACTTATAGATAAACCATTCGGCCAGCGGCATGCCGTCGTGAGCTTTGAAATCGGGTTTCGATGCGTAGTTGTCGTATTTCTTATCCTTGGCCGAATAGAACAGATCGGTCCAACCCCAACTGCAAAAGCCAGCGACTTTGGCGGTCGGATCGGCTTTCTTGATGGCTTCGGCATAGGCTACCGTTCGCTCCCACAACTCATCGTAACCGACCGGATCCTTGCGAACATCGGCGTGCGTTTCATCCCAGAGCATCGGTTCGTTATCGAGTACCCAGTAGGCAACGCCTCGCTTCCCCGAAGCAGGCTTGGCCGCACCCGCTTCACGGACGGCCAGGGTTACGGCCTCAGCGATAAATTCAGGGTTCACCTCAATCGATGAATCGCGCGGGTCATTCTCTCGAATCGGCTTGCCGGTATGAAGAATCCCGTTGCCGACATCCGAATTCCAAGGCTCAACGCGCTGTTGCCTGCCGTATTTTTGGACCGAATAACTCGAACTGCTGTGGTCTTTGGCAACCCAACCCATCATGGGAATGGTCATATAGGAAGTTGCCCCGACGCTTTGATTGGTCCTGATCTGGCGGAGATAGGCATTCTCGGACAAGTCCCGAATCGGCTCCCCACGATTGAAGAAAAACCAATCCTTTCCGCAGTTATGTGCGTTGATCTTCCAGTTATAGCGCGTTGAGGTATTGCCGCCCCAACGTGTGATCGGCAATCCGAACTCCTGGAGGAATTTCGGCGGCAACGTGCAGACGCCGTAAATGGCATCCGGTATGGTGTGGCTCGGCTTGATCGAAACCGATGCAGAGGCACGGAAGTCGATGAGCCTGGGGAATCGCGGCATGGAGGCCGTGAACGGTCCTGTCGAATCCGCGCTTGCCGAAACGAATTCAGGACCATTTTCCTCGACCTTGTTGGAGCTGTTTGAAGCGCGGCGATCGCCGCCAAGCACGGGTTTTCCTGCTTTGTACCAATAGCCTGCGACGAGTGTGCCGGTGAATGCACCTACAAGCATCAAATCCCGAAATCCGCAGGCCATGCTTCTTCCTCAAAGAGTGAATACTTCGATCCAATTCAAAACGACTCGCAAAGATAGAACATTCTCTTTGCTCACGCCAACCCTCATCGGCGGCATTTTTCGCTTTTCTTTCCCATGCGAAACATTCGGATTCTTCGGTATACCTTCACATTGGGCAGGGATGAACGCTGTTTTTTTCCTGTTTTCCATTCAATCGGCCTTCCCGGCGCGAGAAATCACAAGAATACCCTTCATATCTTGCCCAAAGCCCTTGCTCCTGCGTCCAAGTTGCAATATAGTTAAATATCCGAATTTTTGGCAAATGTTCATCTGGACAACTTCAGACTGAGTTCGTAAGAGCAGGCGAGCGGCGGGATTTCTTCGCTTCTTTTTCACGACTCAGCACACCGCCGGCTCATTGCCTGTTGGCACCGTTCCTCTCCCAGGATTGCTTTTCTTATGAAAAATGCCGCGTTACGCGGCGAGATCCCCGGACCTTAACCGGCCCCCGGAGCCCGTCTGCGCATTCGTGGAAGGAGGACTTCCATGTCCGGTCACGAAATCGCCATGGCGATCAGTCTGCTCGTCGCCCCGCCGGGAACTCCTTATCCGGACATCCCCGCTGAAGAGTGGTCGGGCCTGCAAACGGCGATACACCATATTGCCGTGAGCTGGGAGATCATGGACCCTCGTGAAGTCAAGTTCCTGCTCACCAGGCAGGAGGACATGAACGAGGATCTGAACCTTCTGCGCAAACGATATCACGACCTGCAAGATGCGCCGCGCGTCAATGATAGCCTGCGCTTCCCGACCGAAAAATCGTCAATGACATGCTCACGTTCAATCGGGGCTTTCGGCGCTATGTCGACATGAAAACCAATCTGGAGCCCGATCGCCGCGCCGACTACGGCGAGGCCTTGCGCGAAACCGATCGGCTCTACCAGGTTTGGGATGCGGTACGCGATGCGCGGTGTGATTTTTACTATGTGAATGTGCGTCGACAAGCACTCAAGCGAGTTCGTGAACTGGTGGGTCCGGAGGCGTATTATAACGCGAATCTACCGCCGAGCGTTCCGACATGGCGATTTCAAGAGATGCGATAACAAGATCCTGGCAAGCAGAACCCTGCCAGAAAACTTGGTGGATGCGAGCAACGTGAGCGTCGTGGCGTCAGCCTTGAACAACAACAATGTCCGCAACCGTCGGTGCCAAGAATCTCCGATCCTCCGCAAAAATCCATCGGCGTGCTATTGCGGTCCGCTCCAAACCGCGCAGCGGGTCGTCGGCCGGCGAGCCCAGTTCCACGGGCGGTTTCGGGAAGGGTGGCTTTTTCTCCCCGACCACTCGATCCCCCAGCGCGACCAGACGCAGGACGTAGACGGTCCCGTTCGCGTTCGACGTGAACAGGTAGCGGCCGTTCGAACTAAGTGCGAGCCGCTTGATTGGGCCGGCCAGTCGCCATTCCTTCAGCACGCTGCCATCCAAAGCGGACCAGCGGACGAGGTGGCCAAAGTTCCCGAAATCGAAAATACTCTTGCCGTCCGGGGAAAACGTCGGCTGATTTCCGAAAAGCCCCTTTCTTTCATGCTTGAGTTCAACGAGTTCCTCGCCGGTAACAGTGTCATGGATTTTGTTTCCCAAGACGATGCGCCTGCCGTCAGGCGAGAAGTTCATCGGCCCACCCCCGGCAAGGGTAAATCGTTCCTTCCCGCCGTTCGACTCGATAACCACCGTCCTCCGACTCCCGTTCGAGTAGATGGCGATGAGCTTGCTGTCGGGCGAGAGGGCCAGCCACCCGCCTGAAAACGTCAGTTTGATCGTGGTCGGCTCTTTCCAGGTCGATGTGTCCCAAAGTTTCAGTTCGTTGTCCGCTCCGGTAACAACGTGCTTACCGTCCCCCGAGATCGCGAACGCGAACCTGGGCGGGTATGTGCCGTGAGTGATCGACTCCAGGTTGTCGCCGTTGGCAGTTTCGTAGGCGCGCAACGCACCGTCGTTGAGGCTCCTGGCGACCAGGCGCGTGCCATCGGGCGAGAAGGCGGCCAAGTCGAACCGCTTTCCGAGCGCGAGCGATAGTGCAACCCGGTCCTTGCGGGCAACCGTGTCCACCAACCGCAGCACGTTTTCGTGGGGCACGGCCATCATGGTCCCGTCGGCACTGACCTCGAGGAAATTGAATGCCGGCTCGGGAGCAGGCGACAGACGCTTCCCGGTGGCCGCGTCGTACATCACGATTTCGTCGCTGTGGTTACCCGCGATACCCACAATACGCTTGCCGTCCTGGGAAAAGGCGAGAGCGGTATGGATCCCAGGGCCGTCGAAGCTCACAAGTTTTTTTCCCATCGTAGCATCGTAAAGGCCGTCCACAAGGACGATACTCTTGCCGTCCGGCGACAGGGCAAAGCTACCGGAATAAGGGAGTTTCAGGTCACGCCATGCCTTGGTAGACAAATCCCACACCCGCACATAAGAATCCCACCCACCCCTTGCTTTGTTCGATTCCATCACGCCGACCACGATACCCGCGGCATCCGGGGTAAAAACCGCGTGTGCTTGCCCAGCAGGGAGAAGGCTTTTTCGCTCCAACTCGGAGTGGATCTCCTTGCGAGCTGCCACGTCAAACACTTTGAAGAGTGTGAAGCTTTTCTCGCCAGTACCCTCGGACCAGTACACCACTGCCAGAAGTTTGCCGTCCGCAGAGAATGCCGCACTACCAGGAAGAGCCCGAGAGGGCAAATCCGGCGGCAATTGTCCGGAAAGTCTGGCCACATGTTTCCCGGTCCTTGGATCCCAAAGGTCTAGCTCTCTAACTGCGATGGCGATGAGTTCGCCACCCGGCGCAGCGGCGATGGCTGGTGGGTAACTAAGCCCAGTCTCAGCACTGACGAGCTGCACTATCTTCTTGCCAGTGTCGATCTTCCACAACTGATAGATCCACTCGTTCCCTCGGACGGCCATATGGACGACTGCCCGTGCCTCAGGCAGGTAGGTGCTAGCATAGCTTTTGGGAAGTGTGAAGGAGTGCCGTTGCTTACCGGTGGCGACATCCCAGGACTTCGATGTATCGCCGTTCGAATCCAAGGCCGACCAACGTTGCGTCCCGTAGCGGTCCAGCGCGATCGCATCCTGGCCGTTCTCCGCGAAAGTGAGGAGGACCTGTCCGGACCAGTGACGCCACACGTGACTGCCGAACACGGCCACCACCTCGTCCGGCAGCGATTCGACCGGCTCTTTCTTGGAGATGCTTTCGCGGGCGAGGCTACGCAGCGGGTCGCTTGGGTCCGGCTCGGACGGTTTCGGCTGAGGTAACTTTTCCTTCTTTTCCGCGACTGGCAAATCTCGCTCCCCGATCACTCGATCCCCTTGCGCGACTTGCAGTTTTCCTTTCAACAACTCGACTTTCAGCGTGACCGTTTCGCCTTTTCTGAGGACAAAATTGTCGGTCTCGAATTCAAGGTCGCCGCGCTTGATCTTGAGCCCTTGTTCACCGGGCTCGATCTTGATTTCGTGCGGACCGGCCCCTTTCACTACCGCGCCGGTCTTGGTCAACACCACTTCAACCGTTGGATCATCGATTTCGATGCGGATTACTCCGTCCTTGGTTTGCAGATAGAAGACTGCGGTCGCGGCAAGAGCGAACAGGAAGAACACCGCCGCGGCGGACGCGATCACCACCTTGCCTGGCACGCGTCGACGGTGCGCCGCTGGCTGGGCCAGCTCGGCGGCAGGCATCGCCCTGACAACCGTGGGCGCGAATGTGGCGGGCGGAACAGGTGCCGCCGGTAGCGGCGCGGTGACCGCTCCGGCCAGCCAGTCCTGCAGTGCGTCCGCAAAGGCGCGAGCGCTCGCATAGCGCTGTTCGGGCCGCCGAGCCATTGCCTTGAGGACGATGGCCTCCAATGCCGGGTCAAGGCCAAGACAATGTTGCGAGAGCGAGGGCGGTGCCTCCAGCGCGATCTGGTAGATGATCTTCATTGGGTTGCCCCGATAGGGCGGCTGGCCCGTGAGCAACTCGTAGAGAACAGCGCCAAGACTATAAACGTCAGCTGTCGGCCCGACCTCGTCGCCGCTCATCCCCGCCTGCTCCGGCGGCATGTAAGCCGGCGTCCCGAGCACGCTGCCTTCAATCGTTATCCTGTCGCTATCGCTGACAGACCGGGCCAAGCCGAAGTCAGTAAGCAAGGCCTTTCCCGCAGTGTCGAGCAGAATGTTGGCCGGCTTCAAGTCGCGGTGGATCACGCCATGACCGTGGACGGCCTCCAACCCCTCGGCCACCTGCCGAACAAGCTCGGCGGCTCGGCGTGGCTCGACCTGGCCGGCAGCGACCAGTTCGGCTAACGATTGCCCCTCGACAAAGGCCATGACGACATAGGGGACGCCATCCGATGTGCCAACATCGTAAATGGGGCAGATGTGCGCCTGGCGGACGCTTGCCGCCGCCCGCGCTTCCCGTTCGAAGCGGGCCTGGGCCGCGGCTCGGGCTGCCGGCGGACCCTGGAAACGCGGGATCTTGATCGCGACGTCACGGCCGAGTTGCGGGTCGTGGGCACGGTAGACGGTTCCCATGCCCCCGGCACCGAGCCGGCCTCTGACCTCGTCAGCGCCCCACTCGACTCGGCATCGGCGGTTCGCCTTGGGGGGGCAACTCGACCGTGTTGCCATTCTGTTCTGAACCCACCGTGTCGCCGATGCCTGCCCGGCAATCGTCCACCGCCGACCGGAATTGCCACAAGGTGTTCACCAGGCTCGGCAGGTCAGCGGCCAAGTCGGGACAACGAGATTGCCAGTAGGCAAGGTCGAACGGAAGTCCAGCGTTGAGATCGGCTTCGATCTTCTCGAGAACCTCGGCAAGACGCTGATCACGCTGGACGTCATTATCGTTCATGGGGCTATTCTCCGTTTGCAGGGCGACCGGTGGGTCAGTGCCTCAGTCTTCGCCGCACGCCTCGCGGAGGCGGCGAAGGGCTCGTGTGTAAAGGACTCGGACGGCCGCCTCCGTCCGTCCCAGCCGCTCGGCGAGAACGGCGTGGGAAAGCTCATCGGAATGACGACCGAGAAGGACTTCTTGCATGTCGGCAGGAAGTCGGGCTAGGGCGTCGGCCAAGCGGGCCGTCTGCTCGTGCTGTATCGCCTGCTGACTGGGCGTGCTGTCGGCAATCACCAACCAGCGGAGTACGACATCGCCCGCCTCTTCGCGACCGCCATCGCGCTTACCGGTGCCAAGGTGACTGCGAAGGGTATGCCCCGCCGCTCGGAGCACGATCACACGCAGCCAGGCGGTGAATTCGGCCGTCACGGAACCACTGAAACGGCCGAAGTGGCGGTTGACCTCGACGAGGGCGTCCTGAATCAAGTCGGAATCGTCGAGCCGCTCGGGGATTCTGCCGCGCCGCAATGCGCGGACGAGGAGCCGGACATACGGCCTATAGCCGTTGAGCAACTGTCCAAGGGCTTCGGCGTCGCCCGCACGTGCCCTATCAAGGGCCGCCTGCTGGTCGACCGCAGTCATCGCCCACCTTCCTGTTGCCCGAAACAGTCGAAATGTTACAAGGATTTTCCAAAGTATACGCCGGGAGGAAGAGGAAGAAAGGAGACGGTGACTGAAATCGTGCGCTGGAAAGCGCAAATGGAGTAGGAAATCTATTCGGCACTTTCAGAAAGAGTTTCCCGGCTGTGCAGCCAACTCTTGATGTGTACGAGGGCAAGGTAGACGGTGCGAAGAGAAACTCCGGTTTCTTGCACTCATCAGATGACCGGCACCGTTTCTTGGGGCACGATATCGGTAGGTTTGAGCCGGGGCTGAATTTGCCGCATGGCTACCCGGTTGATTACCTGCAAGAAAGCCAGGGCGCTCGCACATACCACATTCGTATCGATGCCTCGACCGCTCACCTTGCGGCCCTGATACTCTCCTTCCACCGTTGCTTCAGCCTGGGCATCTAATCCACCCGTAAGGCTTCGGACCCGGTAGTCGGTTACGTGGACATCAATCCCTGTTCCCGCAACGATGGATTTGAATACGGCATGCATTGGGCCATCCCCAACAGCTGCTTCACAATGGATTTGTCCTTCTCGATGTTGCAAGGTGACCGCAGCGGTAGGCGGTACTCCGCTGCTGGCGCTGCACGTAAAATTCAAGAGCGTCCACAGATCGCTGGAAGCGGCGTGGATCTGGTTCTCGATCAGCGCTTCGATGTCGGCGTCGTAGATGTTTTTCTTGCGGTCTGCGAGGGCCTTGAACGAGTCGAACACGCGCTGAATCTGGGCGTCTTCGAGATGATAACCCAGCTCCTCGATCCGCTGTTTCAGTGCGTGCCTGCCGCTATGCTTTCCCAGCACCAGATCGGTGTGCGGGATGCCGACATCTTCGGGCGCATGATCTCGTAGGTGCTAGGCTCCTTCAGCATGCCGTCCTGATGAATGCCAGCCTCGTGCGCAAAGGCATTTTGTCCGACGATCGCCTTGTTGCGCTGAACCTGCATGCCGGTGACGCTCGTGAGCTTTCGGCTCGTCGAATACAGGAGCCGGGTATTGATGCCGGTGTTCAACTTGTAGAAATCGCTCCGGGTGCGCAGGGCCATGACGATTTCTTCCAAGGCACAGTTGCCGGCACGTTCGCCGATGCCGTTCATCGTGCATTCGATCTGCCGGGCACCTTCGGCCAGCGCTGCGAGACTATTGGCGACCGCCAGACCCAGGTCGTTATGCGTATGAACGCTCAGGACGCATTTGTCGATGCCGCGCACCGTTCGTTTCAAGTGACGGATGACAGCTGCATAGTGGGACGGCACTGCATAGCCGACCGTGTCCGGGATATTCAGCGTGGTTGCTCCCGCTTCGACCGATTTTTCGACGACTTCCGTCAGGAAATCCAGTTCCGTTCGTGCCGCATCTTCGGGCGAGAATTCGACATCCTCGACGTAACCGCGCGCACGTTGAACCCCCTCAACCGCTCGACGAATGATTTCCTCGCGCGTCATTTTCAGTTTGAATTCACGATGAATGGCGCTGGTGGCAAGGAAAACGTGAATCCGCTTGCGCGGCGCATCCTTGACGGCATCGGCCGCCCGGTCAATGTCCGCGGGATTACAGCGTGCCAGACCACAGATGATCGGCCCTTGAATTTCCCTTGCAATCGCCTGGACGGATGCAAAGTCGCCCGGCGATGCAATGGGAAAACCGGCTTCGATGACGTCCACACCAAGTTCCCGAAGGGCGCGCGCCATCTCCATTTTTTCCTGGAGATTCATGCTGCAGCCCGGCGACTGCTCGCCATCGCGCAGCGTGGTATCGAAAATCATGACTCGATTGGGATCGACTATGGCAGGCATAGGCACTCCGACAACGAAAAACGGCCCTGGAACTTCTTCGGAAGTCCCAGGGCCGCGTGATGTTTGGTCATAAACCGGCACGGCGCTTTAGGACTTCTCCACGGTGGAGAGTAGAATCAAGTCCCGAAGGTTAAGAATCGCCGGATACATCGTGGGTCCACTTACAACGGTTTTCTTGCATTTAATGTACGACTTGCCGCGTCCGGATACAACGGCAATCGGAAAACTTGTGCCGGGCAGTGGCAAACCTATTGCTTCGGCATCGCTTCATCCTTCAGAGAAAATGCTTTTCCAACTTCCACCGGTATGTCTGACGTGCTTGTTTCCGTCACCCATCCGGCGATCGGCACATGCGATCGGCTGCCTTCATCCCAACGCAACGCGACGTGGCCTTTGACGCCCGGAGCCATTGGGAAATGCCGGTCGAATCCGATGTTGGGATACCCGTTTTTGCCGTTCAAAAGATCGACCGTTTTTGGCGGTCCGGGGATGTAACCGGGTTTGCCGGTTAGGATTTGCGGTGTTTCCACATCGCGAGATACAACCGCGATTTCGTTTTTCTTGACGTTTCCTTTCTCTACCGCCAGGACTTGCATGGCAATTTGCAGCGTCACCGATTTTAGTTTGCCGTCCTTATCCTTCCTCGCGGCGGTGCAGACGACGGTGAGCACACGCACCTCTGCCACGACGTCGGCCGACTGCTTGGCCTTTTCGTAGGTCTTGCGTACCGACTCGAGAAACTCAGCATACGCCTTGTTCCTCGCCTCAACCACATCCCGCGGCTCCGCGGCAAGCAAGCAGTTACCCGAGTTTGTCAGCCCCAGTACCATTGCCACAACGGTGATGGCCATGAGCCAGGTTCGATTGGAAGTGGTGGAGTGCACTTGATTTCCTTGCAAAAAAAACAGTGAAGGCCGGGGCGACGAACGGGCCATACCAATCAGACGAGGAGCAGGTCGCCGAAGTTTTCCCAATCACTGCGGGCAAAGCAAACCAGAAGGAAATTAGGTTTGTCAAGATGGCGGACGGAGCGTTAGAATGCGCTGGTATGCTTCGACCAGAAAGGCGAACACGACAGGGTTATTGCCGATTATCGATTAGCCATTCAACTCTCTCCGAAACTGCGGAATGATGCGGATTTGAAAAAGCGAATGGGTAATTGAACGGAAGAATCTTTGAGTGGATAGAATGCCTTTATCGCCCGCCACGAGGGGGTCAACATGTCCATCAATACAGAAGCCCTCCTCGCTGAGGAGGAACGCCTTGCCGAGGAGGTCTATGACCGCCTCGTCCGCCCAGTCTTGCGACCAGAGGATGCAGGCAAGTACGTTGCGATCGCCTTCGAGTCGGGTGACTTCGAGGTCGATTCCGACGACTATGCGGCCACCGGGCGGCTCCTGGCCCGGCGACCCGGCGCGCGGATCTGGCTAATGCGGGCCGACGGGGCTGCTGCATATCGCATGCGGGGCCTTTCCCGGGGTGGGTTATGACGATCCGGGGCGCGGTCAACGGCGCAGCTGGAGGCGGTGGTGCGGTTGCGATTACGCGGCCCAGGCGGTGCCGAGGCCGAGGTCAACGCAGTGGTGGACACAGGGTACACCGGGTCACTCACGCTGCCGGACGCGGTTGCGATCGCGCTCGGGCTGATGCGCCGGTCGGGCGGTCAGGCGGTGCTGGCGGACGGTTCGTCGCGGCGGTTTAACACTTACGCGGCCGAGGTGGAGTGGAGCGATTCCTGGCGAGGCGTCGTGGCATCGGCGCTCGGGGATGAGGCGTTGGTGGGTATGGGGTTGCTGGCCGGGCACGACTTGCGGGTCGAGGTGGTTGCCGGCGGAAGAGTAACTGTCGAACCCCTCTCGCCGCCAGCCGAGGCCTAACTTCCTTCGACCTGGCACGATTTGCCAGGCACGAAAGGATCCAAATCATTGTTGCTAGAGTGCCGCGCGTCCCAGTTTGGACCGTTCCGCGGAGATTTCTTTTCGTTCGACACTTTTTCCTGCACAGGAGACCTCTCAATGGCAAGATCTACCCGATTTACACTGGTGTTCGTTCTGGCGGCAGCCCTCTTCGCCGTGGCGTACTTGTGGCGCTGCGCGACTCGGCTTCCGCTCACCAGAGTACTGTAAACGGCCCGGCAGGGTGGGAATACAAGATATTGGTATATAAAAACGAACTTTTCCCGAACTCACAGGTTGATTTTGATAAGACCGCAGCCACAAACGAAAAAGAACTGAATGACTGGGCTGCGAAGGGTTGGGAGCTGGACCGCGACCACGGAGTGTACCTAATCCTAAGACGGCCGAAGCGATGAATTGTGAGTAGTTACTTCGTTCGGCCACAGGGGTGATCCGTATGATCCACGGCATTGAAGAATTCTACCACGTTATTGCCGACTCAATCTCCGATGCTATCCGGGAGCCTTGGTCACTTGCAAAGGTGGAAGCGATCTTTTTCCCTGACAGCATCACCTTCGAGGCGGAGTATACGTCGGTGACGGGCAAAATAAGGTCATTCGCCACCTCCCTTGCGAGTGATCGCGCGTTTCGAGAGCTTAGGCGCAGGTTCAAGGATGCCAAGCAGCCCGTCTGGGGCCAGGCTCTCTTCGAGTTGCACCCGGACGGGAAGTTCACCATGAAATGGGGATATGAGAATTGCGACGAGAATGGCGATACAATCTGGGACGAGAAAGCATGGTCTCAAAGGCACGATGAGCGTCACCGCCGTCTTTCGCAGCTATAGTTCCTGCACGCGGTTCCTGAGCATACGGGTTCTGTGGTCGTTTGACTGTTTGGCTTACTGGCGAGTTAAACGCAAGAGGCTTCTTTGGTAGCTGGTTCTAAAAGTGTTTGGCTTAGAATCCGCCGAGCAAATCGTTGCAGCGGAGCCGCCGCTAGCTTTTGGGTTCGCCTCGATTCGTGGTTGGTTTGGCGGCCCGCTGAACTCGGCGTTGGCCGCCCGAATGGCTTCGCGCCCCCTAGGGAATGTCGATTGCCGGTCTTTCCACTGTGAAGCGGTCAGGCAAGGCAAGCGGGTATCGCAGCTTGATTCTATTTGAGGGCACATCGACTATTCTGCGCAGCCGTCAAAATCGATACGGGAGTTCACTCCAACAAATCAATTGACCCGCAAACATGCTGGCGTATCAGGCACGGACGACATATAAGGAATAATCGGATAAAACAGAACAGGGGAAGTTCATCACCCGACGCGACGCCTGTTTTACAGGCTCGACAAAGGAAATCAGATATGTATCGCTTCATCTCCATACTGATGTTGACTTTCCCGGCGACGACCCAGGCTCAACCACAACCGGAACCTTTCTGGCCCTGGATTCCTGAACCGACTTATGCTCCGTGGCCGGAGTTCAATCCTGTTGCTCCGCCCAGAACCAGTCAGATGGTAAGGCGATTCACGCAGCCGGACATCGTTCTGCTGTGGAACGAAGCGGCCTTGAACGCCATCAAGCTCGAACGCACCCCTCCTCCCGTTGCGGCCCGGAATCTGGCGATCCTGCACATCTCTATTTATGATGCCGTCAATTCGGTCGCCCGAACTCATCGATCCTTTCACGTTCAGTTGTCGCCGCCATCGAGCACCTCGATCGTCACGTCTGCGACCGTGGCGGGTTATCAGGCTCTGGCCGCTCTGTATCCAAGACAGGTGAGTCGATTCAATGCGATTTTGGATGATTCTTTGGCATCGATCCCCGAAGGGATCGCCAAGACGGACGGCATTACCCTGGGACGCAAAGTTGCGGCCAAGGTACTTGCCTGGCGTGACGATGATCTGAAAGTGAAGAAGCGTACTTATTTCTCGAGATCGGAACTGGGGAGATGGCAGCCAACACCTCCGGATTACACACCACCTTTGTTGCCGGAATGGTCGAGCGTTCGCTCTTTTGCGATTCGAAGCCCAGCCGATTTTCATCCGACAGGACCACCCGATTTGACCAGTGAGGATTTCATTCAGGCCTACTGGGAAGTCAAGTCCATCGGAGGAGCCAAGAGCAATATCCGGACGAAAGACCAAACGGAGATTGCCAGGTTTTGGGCCGACGGTCTCGGAACGGTAACTCCTCCAGGCCACTGGAATCGAATTGCTCGAACGGTGGCCGAAGATCGCAAGAACACCCTGGTCAAAAACGCTCGACTGTTTGCGATGTTGAACGTAGCTCTCGCCGATGCAGGGATCGTCTGCTGGGACTGCAAATTCAAATTCGACTTCTGGCGCCCGGTAGCAGCGATCCGCAGCGCTGACCGAATGAGAAATCCGATCCTGACCAGTGATTCTCAGTGGACCCCGTTATTGCCGACGCCGCCGTTCCCTGCATATCCTTCGGGTCATAGTACTTTCAGCGGGGCCGGCGCTGCTGCTCTAAAGACCTTTTTCGGAAACGATAACATTCGCTTCGCGTCAACCTCGGACGAATTGCCGGGCGTGAGTAGATCCTTCACAAGCTTCACCGCTGCTGCGATGGAAGCGGGAATGAGTCGAATCTACGGCGGCATCCACTGGCAATTCGATAATCAGCAAGGCTTGCTGTGCGGTGAGAAAGTGGGCAACGAAGTGAGCAAATTTTTCTCGAAGCGGAAAGCTGTGATTGAAGAGAGCAGTCAGGGAAAGAGTGCTCAGGCCAGTCGTTAGCCAGTCAATGCTTGCCCGACTGCAAACGTGCAGGTATAATCCAGCACATGGTGACACCAACCACAATTACCACTAACCCTGATCCCCACTTGGCGGATTATATCGAGAAGACTCCCGGCGTTTGTAGCGGGCAGCCTCGCATCGCCGGCACGGCGCATCAAGGTCAAACACGTTTACACGTGGGTCAGCGCATGGGAATGACTCCGGCGCAAGTCGGTCGCCGAATACCCCCATCTAACGATGGCTCAAGTCTACGCCGCTCTCGCTTATTATTGGTCTCATCGGGACGAAATACATCGTGATCTCGAAAATGAAGAGAAGTTGGTAGCCGAGCTAAAAGCCAAGGCGGGACCATCCAAGATTCTGGAAAGGCTGGCCGCGCACGATGCCACGGACGATTCGCTTCCACCTGGATGAACACGTTCCTCATGCAGTGGCGGATGGGCTGCGCCATGTCGGCATCGACGTAACCACCTCAACGGATGCCAGCCTGCTCGGATCGGAAGATGCCGAACAGATTGCCTATGGACTCGCTCAAGGCAGGGTGATCTTCACGCAAGACGATGACTTCCTCATTCTGGCCGCTGCGGGCGTCGAACACGCCGGTCTGGTGTACTGCCACCAGAACACCCGCTCGATTGGCCAAATTATCCGGGCGCTTGAACTAATCTGGGAGGTCTACGATCCGGCAGAAATGGAGAATCGGACCAAGTTCATCTGAGCAACATTGCAGCCAATGCACCCGACAGGCAACGCCTTGGTTCTGTCTGGTTTATGCACACAGATCAACGAAATCGATTCCGTCCGACTTCGTTGATCCGTGGAAAAGATGCCACTGATCCGATCGGGGCAGGATTCACATATCGTCGCGTTTGGCGTCGGCGAGAGTGCGAATCCGTTCGGCCAAGAGAGCAACATCGAAAGGCTTCTTGAAGACTTCGCTGAAGCCGGACTCCGTCAATTTTTCCGGGGCAACCTCATCTTCACCGGCAAGACCGATGATGAGCGTCGATTCCAAACCTACATCTTTTCGGAGATTGGAAGTGATCTGTATCGCTTCGCTTGACCGAGGGCCAGGTCGAGGATGATACTGTCGGGATGGAAACTGCCCGCGAGCATACCGGCTTCAAAGCCGCTTTGAGCAATTTCATACTTGTAGTCTTCCGATTCCGGCAGGAGCTCGTGAAGACGATCCAGGAAGAGTTTCTCGGCACCAATCACGAGGATTTTGTGCCACTCTTCCTCTTCCAACTCCCCAAGCGGCATTCCATGTTCCTTGAGGAACCGAATGAGTTGTTCGCGGGGGATGCGTTGATCCTGGCTGCCCGGAATCCGGTAGCCTTTGAGTCGACCCGAATCAAACCACTTGGACACCGTCCGGGCGCGACCTTGCAGATCTTGGCGACCTGTCCGGTGGTGAACACTTTTTTCATGGCAGGCACTCCAGATTGTTACTGCTTTAGCCCCTTGCGCCGAACTCGTTCCGCTTAAGCGCCTGCGTGCCGGCACACAGGCGTGCAGCACTCGGCGAGGAACGAGTAAGGACAATCTTCCTGTCCCGACAAATTCCTTTCTCGTTGCTGGAACTTCCCAAAACAGGAAGGATTCCAACACGCGAGGCAGAAATTCTCGGGCGGGCACCTTTTCACAGGGGCGTTCACGCTGCCGGCCGGGGGACCGGCAGATCGAAGGATGGAACGCCTCGTGTAATCGTTGTTTCCGATTTATTCATCGGCTCCCAGAACCTCCGTTGTTCAGGCGAAATACGATAATTGGAAGATTCTGACGGTTCGCGATTACTAGGCGAACGCCGTTGCTGGGGAATCCTTACAGTGCCTTTCCTGGCGCTGATTGGGATTGCCGGGACAACTAGGTAATATGTCGCCTTATGATCCGTCGGTCCTTCACGGAGATTCGTCGAAGATGGTATCGGCAAGCTAATGGATTCACCTATTATTCATATTGCGAGAATGTTGCCGATTATCGCGTTCGTGAGACATTTTAAGGGTGAGGACAAGGGTTCCGGATCATTTTCGTCAAGATCATTTTGCAATGAGTAAAGCCCGGCGATTTGGTTAAATGAGGGGTATCTGTTGTCGAGGAAAGCCTGGGGGTTTTGAGTTCCAAGTTCCAAGTTCCAAGTTAAAGACTCGCAACCCTGGGTTTTCAACTTGGAACTTGGAACTTGGAACTTGGAACCGATGGAGTGTCCATGCGAACGATCATTGAGCCGTTTCGAATCAAGATGGTGGAACCGATCAAGTTGATGAATCGAGAAGAGCGTGAAGCAATACTACAGGCTGCCCATTTCAATCCCTTCCTCATTCCCGCAGAGGATGTGTTGATCGATCTTCTCACCGATAGCGGAACATCGGCAATGAGTGCTGAAAAGAGGGCGGGAATGTTGCGCGGCGACGAATCGTATGCCGTTGAAAAAGTTGGTTCCGGTTTGAACGGGTCATGCGGATCTTACAGGAATGCCACATATCCTGCCTACACACCAGGGACGTGCCAGTGCTCGTATTTTGTTTGAACTGGTCGGTGGGCGTGGCAAGGTCGCCCGAACAACAATCACTTCGATACCACGTGTGTAATCTTGAGCATTCCGGGAGCCGGGTGCTGTCGATCTGGTCATCGATGAAGCCCGCGATCCGGGATGTCGGCATCCTTTCAAGGGCAACCTCGATCCTCAAAAGTTGAATCGCCTCATTGATGAGCGAAGAGCAGAGAATATTCCGCTGTGCATGATTACCATCACGAATAACAGTGGTGGCGGGCAGCCGGTCAGTCTGGCGAATATTCGCGAGATCCGCGCCATCTGCGATCGCCATCGAATTCCTCTATTCCTGGATGCCTGTCGATTCGCCGAGAACGCCTATTTCATCAAGATCCGCGAACCCGGCCAGAACGATCGTTCGGTCAGGGAGATCGTCAAGGAAATGTTCTCGCTGGCTGATGAAGCCACCATTAGCGCCAAGAAGGACGGTCTGGTCAACATTGGCGGCGTGTTACTCATGCGGGACGATGCGCTCGCGCTGAGAGCAAATAACCTACTTATCCTGACGGAAGGGTTCGTGACCTACGGAGGCTTGGCGGGGCGTGATCTGGAAGCGATGGCTCAAGGTTTCCAGGAAGTTCTCGATGAGGATTATCTCCACTATCGAATTCGGAGCACCGAGTATCTTGGAGAGGGGCTGCTCCGCGCCGGCGTGCGCATTGTCGAACCACCGGGCGGCCATGCCATTTACATCGACGCAGCGGCGTTTTGTCCGCATATCCCCGCTTCGCAGTTTCCAGGCCAGTCTCTGGTGTGCGCTGTATCGTTATGCCGGGATTCGCGCCGTGGAGATTGGCAGCGTGATGTTTGGAAAAACCGATCCCACGACGGGCAAGACGATTTCACCATCGATGGAACTCGTCCGGCTCGCGATTCCGCGGCGAGTCTACACCCAAAGCCACATCGATTATGTCATTGAGGCGGTTGGAGAAGTGTATCAAAAGCGGGAACAGATCAAGGGATTGAGGATCGTAGAAGCGCCTGAAGTCTTGCGACATTTCACGGCGAAATTTGAGGAGATGAAATAGCGAGAAAAGACCGGGCGGCAAGCTGCAGAACCTCGTTCCAGTAATTTGCCTCCTTGAAAAACATTTTCTATTAAGGAGCGTTCGTCATGCATTTGCCAATGTTTACTCTGTGCCTTTTAGTTCTGTCCTTTTCACCAGCCCCAGCCGACGAGGCTGAAGACAAAGTCGTGGAATTGATAAGAAATCTAGGCGGATTTATTGAGCGTGACCCGGATGTTACGGGGATGCCTGTGATTTTGGTGGATCTTGATAGCAAGAAGGTCACGAATGAGCATCTAAAAGAGCTGGCCGTTCTCAAGCTACTACGAAAATTAAAACTCGATGCCACGAAAGTGACGGACGCGGGACTAAAGCAACACGTGGGTCTCAAACAATTGCAGTTTCTGAGCCTTGCTGGAACGAACGTGACAGATGCGGGGCTCAAGGAGCTGGCAGGACTGAAGCAATTGCGGACGCTGGAACTCGATGGCACAAAGGTGACGGATGCGGGCCTGAAAGAACTAGTAGGACTAAAGCAGTTGCGGACGCTGGTAATCGGCGATACTAAAGTGACAACGAACGGGATCGCCGAACTTCAAAAGGCCCTACCGGAATGCAAAATCAAAAACTGAACCAACCGCTCCTGCCGGGTCAGCCATCAACTTCAATCTGCTCCGGCACAGCCACATCTCTTCGTGGAATCGTCGATCGAAACAGGCGTTCCAAAGTCTCCGGATCGGCCCGTCGGTTCAATCTTCCATCAACTTGCTCATTTCCAGCCGATAGCAAGTAGTGTTTCCATTACCGGTGTATAGATATACACCGGTAATGGAAACACTACTTGCTATCGGCTGGAAATAAGCAACTGATGGAAGATTGAACCGACGGCGGATCCGGAGATTTTGGAACGCCTGTTTCCGATCGACGATTCCACGAAGAGATGTGGCTGTGCGCGAGCAGATTGAAGTTGATGGCTGACCCGGCAGGAGCGGTTGGTTCAGTTTTTGATTTTGCATTCGGTAGGGCTTTTTGAAGTTCGGCGATCCCGTTCGTGTCACTTTAGTATCGCCGATTACCAGCGTCCGCAACTGCTTTAGTCCTACTAGTTCTTTCAGGCCCGCATCCGTCACCTTTGTGCCATCGAGTTCCAGCGTCCGCAATTGCTTCAGTCCTGCCAGCTCCTTGAGCCCCGCATCTGTCACGTTCGTTCCAGCAAGGCTCAGAAACTCCAATTGTTTGAGACCCACGAGTTGCTTAGTCCGCGTCCGTCACTTTCGTGGCATCGAGTTTTAATTTTCGTAGTAGCTGAGAACGGCCAGCTCTTTTAGATGCTCATTAGTGATCTTCTTGCTATCAAGATCCACCAAAATCACAGGCATCCCCGTAACATCCGGGTCACGCTCAATAATTCCGCCTAGATTTCTTATCAATTCCACGACTTTGTCTTCAGCCTCGTCGGCTGGGGCTGGTGAAAAGGACAGAACTAAAAGGCACAGAGTAAACATTGGCAAATGCATGACGAACGCTCCTTAATAGAAAATGTTTTTCAAGGAGGCAAATTACTGGAACGAGGTTCTGCTTGCGCCAGGTATTTTCTCGCTATTTCATCTCCTCAAACTTCGCCGTGAAATGTCGCAAGACTTCAGGATTCTACGATCCTCAATCCCTTGATCTGTCCCCGCTGTTGATACACTTCTCCAACTGCCTCGATGACATAGTCGATGTGGCTTTGGGTGTAAACTCGACGAGGAATCGCCAGTCGAACTAATTCCATCGATGGATGAAATCGTTTTGCCCGTCGTCGGATCAGTTTTCCCAAACATGACGCTTCCTATCTCCACAGCACGAATCCCGGCATGGCGATACAGCGCACACACAGAGCCTGGCCTGGAAACTGCGAAGTGGGATATCTGGGCAAAATGCCGCAGCATCGATGTAGATGGCATGGCCGCCCGGTGGTTCGACAATCCTCACTCCCGCGCGTAACAGCCCCTCCCCGAGATACTCGATGCTCCGAATGCGATAGTGCAGATAATCCTCATCCAGAACTTCCTGGAAACCTTGAGCCATCGCTTCCAGATCCCGCCCTGCCAGGCCCCCATAGGTCACGAAACCTTCCGTCAGAATCAGCAAGTTATTAGCCCTCAGGGCAAGCGCATCGTCCCGCATGAGCAATACGCCACCAATGTTGACGAGACCATCTTTCTTGGCGCTAATGGTTGCTCCATCGGCAAGCGAGAAAATCTCCGCGACGATGTCCTTCACGGAACGATCGTTGTTGTCCCGGTTCGCGGATCTTGATGAAATAGGCATTCTCGGCGAATCGACAGGCATCCAGGAACAGAGGAATGTGATGGCGATCGCAGATGCGCCCGTATCTCGCGGATATTCGACAGACTGACCGGCTGACCCCACCGCTGTTATTGGTGATCGTGATCATGCACAGCGGAATCAATTCTGAACCCACTTCATCAATCAGACGAATCAACTTTTTAGGATCGAGATTTCCCTTGAAGGGATGCCGACATCGTTGGGTCGCGTGCCTCATCGATGACCAGATCGACAGCACCGGCCCCGAATGTTCTACATTGGCTCGAGTGGTATCAAAGTGATTGTTGTTCGGAACGACTTTACCCGGCCCGCCAACTAATTCAAATAAGATCCGTTCGCTTGCCCGCCCCTGATGTGTCGGCAGGATGTGGGGCATCCCCGTGAGATCGCGCATCACCTGTTCAAATCGAAACCAACTTTTCGCGCCGGCGTAAGATTCATCACCTCGTAGCATGCCAGCCCACTGTTCGGAACTCATCGCCGAGGTGCCGCTATCGGTGAGAAGATCGATCAACACATCTTCTGGGGATGAGGAAAGGATTGAAATGGGCAGCCTGGAGGATGGCCTCGCGCTCATAGTGAGTCATGAGCCGGATTGGTTCCACCATCTTGATCCGAAATGGCTCGATAATCGTTCGCATGGTCGCTCCATTGATTCAATTCAAATCCCAGGTTTGAGTTCAAAATCAGGTTTCGAGTTCAATCATTAACAACAGAACTTGGAACCAATGGATCCCAAAACCCAAGGCTTCCCTCAAGGACATATTCCACATTTCATGTCATTCGCCGAGCTTCACTGGTTCCAAAATGATCTTGACGAAAATGATCTCAAACCCTTGTCCGCACCCTTAGAATGCTCACGAACGCGATAATCGGCAACATTCTTACAACATGAATAATAGGTGAATCCATTTCCGTGCCGATACCATCTTCGACGAATCTCCGTGAAGGACCGGCGGATCTTTGGGCGACATATTACCTAGTTGTCCCGGCAATCCCAATCAGCGCACAGGAAAGGCACTGTATGGATTTGCCCAGCAACGGCGTTCTCGCCTAGTAATCGCGAACCGTCAGAATTTCCAAGTTATCGTATTTCGCCTGAATAACGGAGGTTCTGGAAGCCGATGAAGAAATCGGAAACAACGATTACACGAGGCGTTCCATCCCTCGATCTGCCGATCCCCCGGTCGGCAGCGTGAACGCCCCTGTGAAAAAGGTGCCCGCCTGTTATCTGCCCTGCTTCGCCATTCTGAAACTCTCGCTTGCTTGGGGGAGTCTCTGAAGAGCGTGACGGGTGTTTATAGGAACGGGAGGTTTACGTACCTCCTCTGTCTGGGTGCTGCACACCTGCGTGCTGCCACGCCGGTGATACAGCGGGATCGGTGCGGCCAAGGGGCTTAGCAGTAACAATCTGGAGTGCCTGCCATGAAAAAAGTTTCACCACCGGACAGGTCGCGAAGATCTGTAAGGTCGCGCCCGGACGGTGTCCAAGTGGTTTGATTCCGGTCGATTGAAGTGGCTACCGCATCCCCGGCAGCCAGGATCGCCGTATCCCCCGCGAACAACTCATCCGGTTCCTCAAGGAACATGGAATGCCGCTCGGGGAGTTGGAAGAGGAAGAATGGCACAAAATCCTCGTCATCGGAGCCGAGAAGCTCTTCATCGATCGAATCAGGAGCTTCTGCCCGAGAAGCGGAAGATTCCAAGTACGAAATCGCTCACAGCGGCTTCGAAGCCGGCATCATGGCGGGAAGCTTCCACCCGGACACGATCATCATCGATCTCGCGCTGGGCCGAAGCGAAGCGATCCAGATCACTTCCAATCTCCGCAAGGATGAGGTTCGGAATCGACGCTCATCGTCGGGCTCGCCGGTGAGGATGAAGCCACCCGGAAAAGTTGACGGAATACGGCTTCAACGAAGTCTTCAAGAAGCCGTTCGACGTCGCTCTCTCGGCCGAACGAATCCGCACGCTCGCGGAAGCCAAACGCGAGGATATGAATCTAGCCCCGATCGGATCATCGGCATCTTTTCCACGGATCAATGAAATCGGACGGAATCGGTTTCATTGATCCGTGTGCATAAACCAGACAGAACCAAGGCGTTGCCTGTCGGGTGCATTGGCTGCAATGTTGCTCAGATGAACTTGGTCCGATTCTCCATTTCTGCCGGATCGTAGACCTCCCAGATTAGTTCAAGACGCCGGATAATTTGGCCAATCGAGCGGGTGTTCTGGTGGCAGTACACCAGACCGGCGTGTTCGACGCCCGCAGCGGCCAGAATGAGGAAGTCATCGTCTTGCGTGAAGATCACCCTGCCTTGAGCGAGTCCATAGGCAGATCTGTTCGGCATCTTCCGATCCGAGCAGGCTGGCATCCGTTGAGGTGGTTACGTCGATGCCGACATGGCGCAGCCCATCCGCCACTGCATGAGGAACGTGTTCATCCAGGTGGAAGCGAATCGTCCGTGGCATCGTGCGCGGCCAGCCTTTCCAGAATCTTGGATGGTCCCGCCTTGGCTTTTAGCTCGGCTACCAACTTCTCTTCATTTTCGAGATCACGATGTATTTCGTCCCGATGAGACCAATAATAAGCGAGAGCGGCGTAGACTTGAGCCATCGTTAGATGGGGGTATTCGGCGACCACTTGCGCCGGAGTCATTCCCATGCGCTCGACCCACGTGTAAACGTGTTTGACCTTGATGCGCGTGCCGGCGATGCGAGGCTGCCCGCTACAAACGCCGGGAGTCTTCTCGATATAATCCGCCAAGTGGGGATCAGGGTTAGTGGTAATTGTGGTTGGTGTCACCATGTGCTGGATTATACCTGCACGTTTGCAGTCGGGCAAGCATTGACTGGCTAACGACTGGCCTGAGCACTCTTTCCCTGACTGCTCTCTTCAATCACAGCTTTCCGCTTCGAGAAAAATTTGCTCACTTCGTTGCCCACTTTCTCACCGCACAGCAAGCCTTGCTGATTATCGAATTGCCAGTGGATGCCGCCGTAGATTCGACTCATTCCCGCTTCCATCGCAGCAGCGGTGAAGCTTGTGAAGGATCTACTCACGCCCGGCAATTCGTCCGAGGTTGACGCGAAGCGAATGTTATCGTTTCCGAAAAAGGTCTTTAGAGCAGCAGCGCACGGCCCCGCTGAAAGTACTATGACCCGAAGGATATGCAGGGAACGGCGGCGTCGGCAATAACGGGGTCCACTGAGAATCACTGGTCAGGATCGGATTTCTCATTCGGTCAGCGCTGCGGATCGCTGCTACCGGGCGCCAGAAGTCGAATTTGAATTTGCAGTCCCAGCAGACGATCCCTGCATCGGCGAGAGCTACGTTCAACATCGCAAACAGTCGAGCGTTTTTGACCAGGGTGTTCTTGCGATCTTCGGCCACCGTTCGAGCAATTCGATTCCAGTGGCCTGGAGGAGTTACCGTTCCGAGACCGTCGGCCCAAAACCTGGCAATCTCCGTTTGGTCTTTCGTCCGGATATTGCTCTTGGCTCCTCCGATGGACTTGACTTCCCAGTAGGCCTGAATGAAATCCTCACTGGTCAAATCGGGTGGTCCTGTCGGATGAAAATCGGCTGGGCTTCGAATCGCAAAAGAGCGAACGCTCGACCATTCCGGCAACAAAGGTGGTGTGTAATCCGGAGGTGTTGGCTGCCATCTCCCCAGTTCCGATCTCGAGAAATAAGTACGCTTCTTCACTTTCAGATCATCGTCACGCCAGGCAAGTACCTTGGCCGCAACTTTGCGTCCCAGGGTAATGCCGTCCGTCTTGGCGATCCCTTCGGGGATCGATGCCAAAGAATCATCCAAAATCGCATTGAATCGACTCACCTGTCTTGGATACAGAGCGGCCAGAGCCTGATAACCCGCCACGGTCGCAGACGTGACGATCGAGGTGCTCGATGGCGGCGACAACTGAACGTGAAAGGATCGATGAGTTCGGGCGACCGAATTGACGGCATCATAAATAGAGATGTGCAGGATCGCCAGATTCCGGGCCGCAACGGGAGGAGGGGTGCGTTCGAGCTTGATGGCGTTCAAGGCCGCTTCGTTCCACAGCAGAACGATGTCCGGCTGCGTGAATCGCCTTACCATCTGACTGGTTCTGGGCGGAGCAACAGGATTGAACTCCGGCCACGGAGCATAAGTCGGTTCAGGAATCCAGGGCCAGAAAGGTTCCGGTTGTGGTTGAGCCTGGGTCGTCGCCGGGAAAGTCAACATCAGTATGGAGATGAAGCGATACATATCTGATTTCCTTTGTCGAGCCTGTAAAACAGGCGTCGCGTCGGGTGATTAACTTCCCCTGTTCTGTTTTATCCGATTATTCCTTATATGTCGTCCGTGCCTGATACGCCAGCATGTTTGCGGGTCAATTGATTTGTTGGAGTGAACTCCCGTATCGATTTTGACGGCTGCGCAGAATAGTCGATGTGCCCTCAAATAGAATCAAGCTGCGATACCCGCTTGCCTTGCCTGACCGCTTCACAGTGGAAAGACCGGCAATCGACATTCCCTAGGGGGCGCGAAGCCATTCGGGCGGCCAACGCCGAGTTCGGCGGGGCCACCAAACCAACCACGAATCGAGGCGAACCCAAAAGCTAGCGGCGGCTCCGCTGCAACGATTTGCTCGGCGGATTCTAAGCCAAACACTTTTAGAACCAGCTACCAAAGAAGCCTCTTGCGTTTAACTCGCCAG
>CAWAMR010000020.1:0-337429 GCA_963783095.1 uncultured Planctomycetota bacterium
TATCATCGCTGTACAATCCGATTTTTGTAGCAATTTGTAGCGTCTGCGCCGAAGCTCGGGCCCTCATCTGAAAGTAACTTCGCCAGAATATCAAATCAATAATCGTTGGATTGAGGCGAAGTTTCTTGGAAGCAGAACCATTCAAGCCGTTCGTACGGGCATGGGATTCACCCATGTACAATCCGATTTTTGTAGCAATTTGTAGCAGGGGCTCACCGCCTCGTTTGTTTGGTTATTAAGGAAGGCTCGAAAAACAACCTCCCGATTCTGGGGTGGCCTCGACTCACCTAACCCAAGATTTCGAACCGGACGAAGTTACCGCCGTAGCCGCGTTCGCGCAGAACGCGGGCAACCTCCCGCGGGCAATCACCTACATGTTGACCCTTCAAGCCCCCGCGTTCTGCGCGAACGCGGCTACCCCGCACATTTGTCATTCAAGGAAGTTATTTTTCGAGCCTTCCTAAATCCTCGATCCACAATCCAATTTGTGTAGCAATTTGTAGCGTCTGCGCCGTTTCGGGCCCTCATCAGCAAAAACCTCGGCAATCCATCAAATCGATAAGCGTTTGATTGGCTCTTAGTTCTTGGAAGCGTCTGCGCCCGTTTCGGGCCCTCATCAGCAAAAACCTCGGCAATCCATCAAATCGATAAGCGTTTGATTGGCTCTTAGTTCTTGGAAGCATGGCGTTCGGAAATTCGTTGCCGGTAAACCCTGGCGCTAAACGACCAGAGGCTGTGACTGCGTTAGCATGGTCACAGCCTCCGGAGAGTTGTATCCAGTTCGACCAGGAATTACTTGGTCTCGTTATTGCGGTTGATCGACTTGAAGTATTCTTCGATCACCGGGCGGAAGCGCGGCGGATACTCACGGGTCAATTCCTGAAGAGCCTTGGCTCGCTCGGCCGGCTCCATCCCACCCCACTTCTCTTGCAGATTGCGGAACCTCTGGTCGGTGACTTTACCTTCGCCACTGCCGCCACCGATGTTGCTGTCCTGCATCGGAGACTTAGGATTGACGCTGTTACCCGGGTTGGTTCCGGGCTTGCCGCCATTCGGGCAAGAACCACCGTTGCACTGTGCACATTGCGAGGCCTGAGCTTCCTTTTCCTTGATAAGCTCGTCCAGACGGAAGACGATCTTCTTCTGGATGTCTTGCGTGATCTTACCGCCTCGAGCCTGATCGAGACGACGTTCGCTGTTGTCCATCAGTTTGACGATATTGCTCAAATCCTTCTCGTCCTTCTTCCAGTGATCGATGTCGGCCAACATGATGTGGGCCAAGAGGTCGTGGCGAACGGGCCGGTCGGAATCGGCAATGTCGGTCAGCAAGTGAACGATGCTCTTCAGAGCCTCTTCTTTCTTGATGAGAGCGTGAGCAGCGACGGCCTTGTGGAAATAGTAGCTGGAAGGATCGACAACCTGTTCAGCCTTGGTGGTCGTCAAGGCACCCAGGGCTTCTTCGTAGACGCGAGCGTTGGACAGATGAGCTGCGAACGCCAGGGCCAGATTCGAGCGGAAGAAAGCGGGTTGCTTTTGATCCTTCAGGATCGCCGGAACTTCTTTGGGAGCAACCTTTTCGGCATTCTCAGCTGCGCTGAGAATCTTGGCAGCTTCAGGGCTGCCGAGTTTGAAAGTTTCAGCAACGCGATCGAGGACGGTCAAATCGTCATTTGCCCAAACCTTGGCAAACGCTTCCTCGTTCATTTTGCCGGTGGATTTTAACCACGCTTCGGATTGACTCTTGGCCGACTCGATAGAGGCGGTCTTCAGGGAGCCGAAAACATATTCATTTTTGTTTTCGGCAGCGGAGCTGGTCATGGTGTAGCCGAGCACAATCCCGGCACTCATCGCGACAGCAGCCAACCATTTGCGAAGGCTCACGGTAAATCCCCTTATCAAAAAAAATTCAGCCCATCATTGATACGACGAGCAAATTCATCGATCCTAACAGTGTGACACGATGAAAATCATAAATCAAGCGCGAAATTGGGAGATTCAGGAAGAGTGTTCAGTTTTCAGTGTTCAGTAAAACCACCAGTCATTACTGAACACTGAAAACCGAACACTGAACACTGTTTTTTATTTATTTTTCCCCGTCGAAATATCGCGGGCCATCTCTTCGATGCGGGTTTGACGTTCTGACAGATCCCTCAGTTCTTTCCGGATCTGAGGCTCATCATTCTGTTCCTCACCTTTAACCTTGGCCTCGCCGTTCCAGCGTTTCGTTCGATCGTTGACTCGGACCTGCATGTTGCGGATCATCTTGAGTTCCGCGATTTCGTCGAGCAACTTCTGCTGATCGGACGGCGGGCTTTGGCCGGGTGGTCCTGGCGGAGGCGGATCTTTCTTGATGTCCTGTTGCGCCTTCTTCAGGGCCTCGATCATCTCCCTGAGCGTTTCGATGATCTGGGTTTCCATGAACTGGGTGTCCTTGCCGACATCGGTCTTGTAGAGCCGTTCTTTGACGCGCTCCATGTCCTTGAGCATTTCCTCAAAGACCAGCGGGAAAGCTACAGCACTTCCTTCGTTCTTGAGAATATCAACGGTCTTGTTGCCTTCGACGATAATCTCGCCTTCCTTGTCGGACTGCGTTTGCGAGCGCTGACGTTCGGTGTTGGTGACTTCCTTGTTGTCTTTCTTCAAATTCACGATGGTGCCATTGATCGCCTTGGTATTTTCGTACACGGCGATCTGCATATCGAGCATCTTCTGGCAGCGCGCTTCGAGGTTGGCCAGCAGCCTTTCGAGTTCCTCCTCGCGGAGTTGTTTCAGGCGTTTTTCGAGTGCTGCCTGGGCTTCCTCAAGATTTTTGATCGCTTTGGTCTGATTTTCAATGCTCTCGTCCTTCTTCTTTTCCTCAATATTCTTGGCAGCTTCTTTTTGATCCTGAACTGCTTTTTTCACCTGCTCTGCGCCAGGAGCTTTCGGTCCTGGAGGTGGTGGAGGACCATCTTTTGGATCGCCGTCTTTGGGCTGACCATCTTTGGGTTGACCGCCGCCCTTGGGGTCGCCACCTTTCTTCGGATCGCCACCCTTCTTGGGGTCGCCACCTTTAGGATCGCCCTTCTTGGGATCTCCACCTTTAGGATCGCCACCCTTCTTCGGATCGCCACCCTTCTTCGGGTCGCCGCCTTTAGGATCGCCGCCTTTCTTGGGCTCGCCATCCTTTTTCGCCTCGCCGCCACCCTTCTTGGGCTCGCCCTTACTGTTCGGGTCGAGTTGTTTGGCAAGGTCATCGGTCTTCTTGGCAAGTTTGTCCTGGTCTTTGGCTCGCTTGGTCGGGTCGCCCTTATCGCCGAGGTTGTTGACCCGTTCGATCTTCTCGGCCCGAATGATGCCCTTTAATTCTTTGAGCATCTCTTCCAGATACTTCTGCTGCCGACGAATTACATCAATGCCATCATCCGTTTCGAGGATTCTGAGGATGAGTTTCAGGGAAACAACCAGTTCCTTGTTTTGCCGTTCCGCATCGCTAAACGAATCGAGCTTGATCGTGCCGTCCTTGCCGGTGAGAGAACGAGCCAGAGCACTGAACTTGTTATCGACGCCCTCTTCTTCGGCAGTTGCAATCGCCTTCTTGATCAGATTGGCCTTGTTCTGATCCTCAATTCGACTGCTCTTTTCGAGCTTGAACTGGAGGGTACGCAGATCGCGGATGATTCCCTTGTAAAGCTGCATCAACTCATCTTGTTGAGCTTTGAGCGGTTTCACGGAATCTGAGGATTGTTTCGGCACGACCGGTTGCGCCTGAACACTGAGGTTGACCACCGCCACGCATAGAGCGAACGGGGCCACAAAGCGACGAAGCATGGGAGTTCATCCTCCTTCAGAAGGGACAGATGGGGCGATGATTCGCCCTTGGGTGGTTGTCGTTCTCCGGCAAAGGTTTGGAGCAAACCTCTGGGATGCACGTCATAAAGACGAGTCTAGGATGGAATCACAACAAGAAAAGTAGGAGTTAGGAGTTAGGAGTTGGGAGTTAGGAGTTAGGAGTTAGGAGTTAGGAGTTGCAGTGGCGGAATTATTACTCCCGTTCCGACTTCTAACTTCTAACTCCTAACTCCTAACTCCTAACTCCTAACTCCTAACTCCTAACTCCTAACTCCTAACTCCTAACTCCCAACTCCTAACTCCCAACTCCCACTACTGTGTAACAATTACCTCAATCTCGCGTCCTTTGTTTTGCGAGGGGACGATACTCACTTTATGAGTTCCGGGCGTGTTGCCTGCCTTGATTTCCAACAACAATTCTTGTTCGTTCGGAAATTCCTTGAGCACCGCGTTTGCGGGAGTAATGGTCAATCCCGAACCCTCCGAGGCTACGAACTTCAGACCCGGATCGTTCAAAAGCGTCGTGGGCAAGCTGAACCGCAAGGTTAATTTGGTCGATTGCCCCTTCTTGATGGTCAATTGTCGCGGCAGGCCGTGGAATGTGAAATTGAAGATCTTCTCGCGCTCTTTTTGCTTGGCCAGCTCAATCTCTTCCTGAAGATATTCCTGTCGCTTAATGTTGGCTTTGAGATCCAGAATCAGGCCTTCGAGTTTCAGACTCTCGCCCATCGTTGAGCGGATGAGTTTCACCTTATCGAGCAATTCCTGGAGACGCTGTTGAGCATTGTTGGAGGTAACCGGGTCGGGAATCAAGGTCTGCTTCAAGAGGTTCTGGAAACTGTTGATACCGGACTCGGCACGAGAATAATAGCAATCCATTCCTTCCAACACTTCCTTCATCGGTTTGATCGCGAGATTTTTGGTATTGCCGATCAGTTGAGCCTGGTACTTCTCGAAACGATTGACCTGAAATTCCTTCACGATGTTCTCGTAGCCGACCAGAACTCGCATCAACAGCTCATTGGTGCGCGCCATGTCTTCGAGAATCGTGCCGCCGCGCGTGATCAGATCATCGACATTCATCGGATTCATTGGATTGAGCGTCGCCGATCGTGCCGCAATATCGCTTAGATTTCGCTTGCAGGTTTCGAGCTTCTTGATCGCTTCATCCATGACCCCCGCCAGTTCCTTCTGGTCGCGCGAGATTTCCCCCAGAAGTTCCAGATACGGAACGACCTTGATCACGATCGGATCCTTGTTCTCGCGGTGCGCGGTCCAAACAGCACATTGGAATCGGTTGCAACCACGTTCAGCGTAAGGTTATAGGAGGGCTGGGCCTGAGGATCGCCCGTGGCGAGCGTGGGGATTCGCTTCATCAGATCGAACGATTCATCGGAGCTAAACTGATAGTAGGTCGTGAACGGTTTGACGAAGTTTTCGGGCAACGGCTTTTTCACCTTCTCTTCGAGAGTGGCCAGCCGATAGATCGCGCCTTTCGACTCTGCTTCATAGCGCTTCTCAAAATCCGGAACCGAGGCCCGTTGCTCGACCGAAGTCGGCGGCGGCAACTTGACATTGGGATTGGCCTGCTGCTCGATCTTGCTATAGGAGAAGACGTACTCCACCTTGTGCAGACCGAAATCGTCGCGGACGTTGCTGTCGCCAGTCAACGGAATATCGGCATTGGCCGAACACATATACGCACCGCCCACTTTCCGCAAACCGCCGATGGCGATATTCACTTCAGGCCCACGGTCCTCCTCCAACTGGATCGACATCGTTCGGCGCGACGTTACCTTGTCGGTATCGGTAAACGTCAGTTCAAACTCCAGCGGGCGCAACGTCTGGGCCAGGATGGGGTTCCAGTTTTCCGGCAAGTCGTTTCGATCCTTCAATTTCCGGGCTTCTTTCTGCCACTCGGCGATCGGTTTGCCCTGACCGTTAAAGCTGATGGAAAACGATTTTCGGCCCGGCTCAATTTTCAATGGAATCGGGTCGGCCTGATCCTTGGAATCGACGCCGGGGAACAAGCCGATGGTTGGTGTCAGCAACACCGAGAGCAGTTCCTTGTCCGTGGCCGCCTCAATAACGACGTCGGTCCCAAGGTACATCTGAAAGGAAGACTTGCTGCCCGTCAGGGATATGGGCTGATCTTTCAATTCCTGTTTGATCGTTTTGAGAAGACCGGGCGTTGCTACCGTTGCGTTTCCATCCTTGAACGGAGGCAGGTAATAATGGTAAGCCGGCGTCAGTTCCGTGCGCTTCAACTCGATGATGCTGGGAGCGGGAACCAGCGTAATCTTGCGATCCGGCGTCGAGAAATCACCGCCGCGTACATAATAGGTCACCGACTCCTGCAGGTTGGTGAGGGGGAACTTGAATTCGTTGTACTTATCGGGTTCGGAAGCTTTTTCGCCCTTGGTCTTCTCGCCCCGATAGTAGAGCACTGCCGTGCTGGGAATGGACAGCATCCGCAGCTTTCGGCTCATTGCCGGTTCATCGGCCCGTTCGGCCAGTTGGTGGAATACCTGCAAAATCTCGCCAACCTCTTCTTCCGTCATGAGAGGTTTCCGGCCCTTGGGAGCGGTGGTAAGAAAGGCTTTGAGCTTCTCGTTCTTGGTGAACAGAATCTCCAATCGGTCCTGCGCGCCAGGCGCTGGCATCTTCGGGCACATCGGCCAGATCGCTGGGCAAGTCCAGATTCGGCGCTGCGTCGTACATGCCGCCCGTCAAAAACCGTGCCGTCTTGACAGCGGCCTTGATCGGCTCGACGGGCAGTGCCGGGGGCGTCTTGCCCAGGGCCTTGGGCACATCGGCCCAGGTCAACGGACGCCAGCCGGCCGGCTGACTGGGATCGGCCCAGACCCACTTGTAAGCGACCACGCGGACGGTCAGTTCCGGCTTGTCGCGCCCGACGTGCTTGTCTTCTTCGGTCGGTTCGAGAATTTCGAGGTGTGTATTGCGCGGCCAGGGCACATCGCGCAAGAGGATATTCCGTTCGGCCCAGGTCAAGGAAACGTCGGCGAACTTCGAGAAGTATCGGCCCACGTTCATGGAGTAGATCAGCACGACGGCGGTTGAAACCGCGGCAAGGATACCCGCCGACAGCACAACGACCAGCCCCATTCGTACCCACAGGCGTTTCCAGTTGAATACTTCGCTTACCGGAATGCGATCGACTCGACCCCGCGCATCGCGGATCGTCTCCAAGATCATTTCCTCGGAGTATCCGTAGTCGGCCGCCTTTTTGGTGTCGGCAAGCTCCACAGCTGTAATGAGCCGATCGCCCAGCAAATCCGGGAAGCGCTTTTCCAAGACCAAAGCCAGCGAGTGCGCACTGAAATCGCGCGTGAGGCGAATCACCAGGCGAGTGACCACCAGGGCCAGCAGGGCAGAAACAATGGCCACCAGGGCCACTACCCGGAAACCTTTATGGGCATCGACAACCCAGTCGAAAGCGGTGAGTCGAAACAGTCCAAAATCAAAGAGCAAACCCAGCCAGAACCAGCAGGAGACGAAGATACAAACCGTCGCCAATCCCTCGATGGCGACATACCGGCGAATAGCACCACGCAGTTTGCCGAGCGGATGATAGATCCGGGGATCAACCTGACTCGATGTAGTATACTTTGTGCTGGTAGCCATATTTCAATCCATAAATGCAGGACGCAATGCGTCCAAAACAATGAGACTTCTCGCTAGACGCGACTGCTTGAGGTGACGCAGCCCGCGTTCTGTGCGAACGCGGCTACAGCCGAGCAGCTTCCGGGGTGTAGCCGCGTTCGCGCAGAACGCGGGCTGCGCCGCCCCAGGGCGGGTAGCCCCGTTTGCGAAAAACGCGGGGATCGCCGGACCTATATGAGCGTCGCGTCCAGCGAGAAGTCTCAAAACAATCTAACAAAACCACCACGGAATACACTGACCACACGGAAGAAAACCATTCGATTTTTCTTGATTCCGTGTTTTCCGTGTTTTCCGTGGTCCACTTCGGAACTATGCCAACTTCAACAACTTCCTCGTCAGCCATTCCAAAGACAACAACCCAATACAAACCAGCATCAACCAGCTTATCGGGTTCTCCTTGCCGTCGTACCAACTGGTCAGCCAGCTTGGCAGAATCGGGCCTTTGTCCCAGAGGTCTTCCGTGGCTCCCTTGTTGCTTTGGGGGTCTTCCTTAGCTTCCATGCACTCGGGAATGGCGTTGATCGCTTCCTTTCGATCGAACGAATAGGCCAGTCTGCTTCCTTCTTTGCCGCTGTAGGCGTTCTCGCGCAAAACTTTAAGCACGGCCGGCTTGCTCGTGAGGCGATTCTCGATTTCCGAAACTTCATCGGCCATTTTCGCCATAGCGACCACGTCCGGCTTCAGATTGTCCAGTTCCGGATTGGTGCTCCGAATGATGAACTTCGAGCGCAGCAACTCGCTGCTGCTGGGTACCGGAACTTCAACAATCCACTGGCCCGGCGGGAATTTCTCCGGGGTCGCCAGAAGCTGGGCCTGGAACCAGCCCTTGCCCATGCCGTCGCCCTTGGCCGGGGACATCCGGAAATGCTGTCCCTTCACCAGGCTCAAGTGATACTTGTCTTTCGCTTTCTGGTACGCATCCGGGTCGAGGTGATCTTCCTTGCCGGGACCAGCGCTCTTCAATTTGGCGACGTCGGCAACTTCCTTGGGATACGAATCCAGTTCCAGCGGGCGAATCTTGATCGGCGGATCCGAGTTCTCCGGGATCGGCATGAGGGACGGGTCCAACAACTCGGCCCGCGGTCGAATGTAGCTGCCGGAGGCCACGATTTGCGACATCAGGAGCCGGCCGCGACGGTTTTGCTTCTTTCGGCTGCCCGCAGTGAGATGCCGGGTCAATTTCGTCCAGAAGCGCTCGAAAAATTCCGGCCCTTCGGGATCGAGTTTGCGAAGCCGCCACATTTCACTCGAACCGAGAAAGGCCGACATACCCTGGCCGAACTTGTAGGTGACCAGGAAGGGAGGATCTTTCTTGTCGAAGGTGGTGTCGCGCGCCTGCACGCCATCGTCGTAACGGGCAATGATGTTGGCCCCTACTTTTACATCTTTCACCGGGTAATAGCTGTAGAAGCCGCGCACCACGCGCGCATCCTCCGATGGATCTTCCCGCCCGTAGAAAAAGCGGTTCCAGCCGGCGAGCGGTCCTTCGCGCCTGTCGTCCAGTTTCAGGAAATCGGTATCCACGCCCACGCCGGGGAATGTTAGCCGATGAGGTTCGAGGAAATTGCGCGTCCCCGACTTCAGATCGTTGTCGCCCGGTACTACCGGAAGAATATCCAGCAAAGGCTGGTATTTCGTCTGGGAATCGTTGTAGGTCAACTTCTTGGAATGGAGCGGGCCGCAAACCAGCAGAAAACCGCCGGCTTGCAGATCGACCCAGGTTCGGATCACGTTGATTTGTTCCTCCGTGAACAACGACCAGTCGGGGTCGAAGGCGATGATGATGTCGTAGTTCGCCAGGTTATACCAGCGGTCTTCCGGCTTTTCGTTCACGTCATCCTCAACGCGAATCCGGTCGGGGAATCGGCTGAGCATTCGCTTGGGATCCTCGAGCAGGCTGGCGCTGCCGGCCCGCCCTGCTTCGTTCTGAAGATACAGGCTCAAATCGGCGTGATCGCACATTCAATTGATTGAACAGGAACTGGAAATCCCTGCTTCCCGCCGATGCGATGATCAAGGTTCGAAGCGGTTTCTTTTCGATCTTGAAAAGCGCCTTTTCGCTCGATGCCTGAATCTTATCGACCTTGCCGGCCGACTTTTTCTCGTCGATCGTGGCCCGAGCGAACGCACTCCACTTGCCCTCGACCAGTTCTTTCCGCTTGCTGATATCGGACTTCATATTGTCATCGACCTTGGCGGGATCAATGATCAATTCGAGTTGCCCGTGCGGAGGCTCATCGTTATTGAAGCTCACCAGACCTTCAAAGTCCTGGGTGACTCCTTCCTCCGTTTCGTGCTTGAGGGTGAGAGTCACGGCGCTGTTTTGCCTGCAAAACCATCACCATCGACTTCGACGATCACCTTGAAAGGCTCATCGGGGGGTGTCTGATCGGGTACTTGAAGGTCGGTGATCCGCATCGATCGGGTTATCTTTTCCGCGCCCAGATAAACGGTGAAGACCGGAATCTTTTCGCTCTTGGCCCGGCTCCGGACATTGGCGATCGTGCTTTCGGAGCCAAGGTTACTTCGGCCGTCGCTGAAAACAATGATGGCTTCAACCATGTTGCCCGATTCGCGTTCGATCGTTTTGAGGAGCGAATCCGGCACATTGGTGCCGCCGGCGATGGCCGCAGCGACATCGATCCTCGGCTTGAGCTTTTCGCGATTCGACTTCAGCATGGCGGCATCTTCCGGACTGAGGCGGTCGGCTTCCGGAACTTTTTCGCCATCCGGAATAGTGAGACTGACATCCTGGGCGAGCCATTCGCTGGCCCAGGCAGAATAACCGGGGCCGTCTTTTTCCGCGGCATCTTTGCCGAAAGCAGCAGTCTTCTTGAGCTTGGCTTTTCCGTCCGCGCTCAGGCCGCGCCACAGCCAGGGCTTGAAATCGTAGGTCGCGAACGCATACCAATCGTTCTTGTTCCAGGTATCGAGATAATCTTCCTTCCGGGACGAGATGTTGCTTTCGGAGGTCGCATTCAGCATCGGCCTATAGCCGACCACGTCCTTGCCTTCCTCGTCCCGGATCGTCACCTTGCGAAATCCTTGCGCATCTTCATCGAGCCTGGAGCCGAAGCGGTAGACAAAGACGGGATTCTTTTCCAATAGCCCTTTAAGGAACGTATTCTGTTCGTCGGAAAGGTAGTCGGTAATGACGCGGAGCCGGGGCGGAGTTTTGCTGCCGTCGGTAGAGGGATCGGCGTTTGGCAACGTCATGGATGGCGATACATCGAGCAAGACAACCACCGACGAGCGTTTGACTTCCGTCTTCCAGCGCACCTTCGCGGGCAGCAGGAAGATCAATCCAATCAAAAGGTAAACGCCAATGCGCATGAGTGCGAGCGGTGCGGCCCAATACCAGCGAATCCGGCGATGATCCTTGATGTACATCCAGATGATGAAGGCGATTCCGACAAAAAGAAGCACGCCCAGCGGCAAAAACCACCAGTCCGGATCGGCAGTGATCCCGGCAATCCGCAATGGCTCGCTGCGCCGGCGCAACACCACTTCTTCGGGTTGGTGAATATCGCAAAGCCATTCCAGGGTCCGTTCAATAACTCGCATACTCGATCGCACCTCATTGAGTTCCAAGTTCCAGGTTCCAATTTAACCCTTCGGGTTTTCAACTTGGAACCTGGAACTTGGAACTACTAATTCACCACAACACCTCGACCCGTCAAAACCGGCACGGCCCCCTGAGCTTCTTCCGCGGGTCGGGAGTGGAAACTCAATCGCACCGCCATCGCTTGTTCCGCGATAAGGACGAGCAACATCAGTAAGTACAACCAGGGCTTTTCCGAAAAATCACTGCGACGATTGTTGAGAGCAACCCCCAGGTCGGCACTCGAGTTCGTGTAGACTTCGTTGACGGACGCCGTCGACTTCAAGTCGCTGGTAATCGCCCGGCTCAGATTACTTTCGGTACTCGTATCGAAGTTGTAAGCCAGCGCGCGGAAGTCGGAAATCTTATCGATCTGCCCGCTGGGATTGGGACGTTGCTCGATGAACTCGAACAAATAGACACCGGGCTCACTGCCTTCGGTGAAAACCATGCTCAGGGCTTTGGGTTTGGCGGCACCGGTTTCGGTGATCGTATTCAATACCTGTGACTCCCGAGATTCCGGAATCGTTTCAACATCGCCCCCCGGCCGATTTTCATTACCGGCACCGGCCTTTTCCCGCACAAACCATTTGTTCGCCGAAGGCGCGTACAGAACCGGGTCAACCGTGAACTCGTAGGGCGTCTCGAGACTCAGGTTCAGGTCGGTGCCCGAACTGCCGAGAAAGGCTTGGACGCTGTCGCGCATGAAAGGCGGGAAGTACCCGGTGTCGCTGGGGTTCCAGGAAGTGCCGGCGGACCCAAGCCAGGCCAGCACCCGGCCTTTGCCGAAGGACTTGGAAATATAGATCGGGTCGCCGTATTGCATCAGATCGAAGAGCACCTTGAAATCCCGGTAAAGTTCCGTCATCTCCGGATCTTGCCACATGGTTTTCAGGCTGGGCTTTTCCGCGTCGGTGGTGTGCGGATCGAGGAGCATTCGAAGATATTCGGCGATTACCGGCATCTTGGTCTTGGGCTCATGGATGGCGTCTTCTATGTCTTTCTTCAGTCCCTTCAGTTCATCGGCATACTTCGCAAAATTCTCGTTGCCGATCGGGAGCTTCTTCAAAAGCTCAAGAGTTTTATTAAACAGATCCCGATCGGCTTTCTGACTCTCCGGCGAGGAATCCTTGAGCGAGCCGCCGTAGTAGGGCAGATTCATCAAAGTATCGACGGCCCCCTCCTGACCATCGTTGATAAGCGCGCGACGATTGACAATGAAGTATTGCGGGAAGGCGATGACTCGCGTCAATCGACCGAAGTCATCGTCGAACCCGTCGCGCGCCAGCCGAGTCTCGTCGAAGAGTTTGGCCAGAGCAGGGTGTGTGCGGTTGCCTTTTCGGATGAGCAGTTGCTCGGTAAAAGTCAATCGCGTGGACACGGTCAGATCATTCAACTCTTTCTCCGAAAGTCCGGAGTTTTTCGGCTTGGGTTCCAGAGGAACCGGAAACAAGCCGGTGAAGGTCTTGGCGTTCTGAACCACCTTTTCTTGGTAGCTTTGCACTTCCTCCGTGCTGAGAGTGGTCGCAAGGGCCTTGGCCAGATCATCCTCGGAACGAAACTCTTTGTCCTTCAAGAAGATCAGCAGCTTGTCCAGCACGGGTTCCGGTACGCCGGCCTTCGACATGGCGGTTAGCGCTTGAGTCGTGATTTTGAAGATCGGTACCGATCGATACAGAACATCGTTGTAGAACTTGACATCGTTTTCGGTGATCGCAGGCCCCATGAAGAAGGCCAGGCCGCCGCCATTGGCCACGTACTCTTCCAGGTTCTTGCGTGCCGCCTCCTCCAGCTTCGGGATGTTGCACATCATCACGGAAGAGAACGGTTGGAGGTTCATCTTGTCCAGTTGCGCAGCAGTGGCAAACTTAACCTCGAAGCCCTTGAGAGTGTCGCTGAAAATCTTGTAGATGTAGAAAGACTCGCTGCCTTTTTTGCCGTGTTCCGCTGCAGCATTATCGACAAGGAGAATCGGGATTCTACTGCGCACATCGACAACCGTGTAACGCTGGTCATCGATAGAAAGTCCCGGCTGGGATTCTTCGCTCTTCTGGATCTGGGCGCGACGACGTTGAAACGCTTGAGTTGCCAATCCTTGGATTCTTGAACGTCCTTCGGGACATCTTTCTTGTCCGGCAGGGTCAGCGTGATGGGAAATCGGACCGTGATCGTCTGATTGGGAGCAATGCGCGGGATGTTCTGGGCGGCATCGAGTTTCTCCTTGCCGTTGACCCGAATCTTGATGAATGCCGATTTTTCGCTGGTGGAGTAATTCGCCACCGACAGGCTGAAATCGGTCTGCACTCCATCGACGGCGATGCGGGTGGAGGGCCGGAAATCGGTAATGGCGAGGTTGTCGCTATACAGCGGCGGCTTCTGCGTTTCGGTTTTGCTGCGCTCCGGGCCTGCCACGTCAAACAGGATGACTTTGACTTGCGCTTCATTGAAATCGGCAAATTTCCTCTGTAGCCTGGATTCCTGAGTCGAGGTCCAGTCGCTGTTGCGAAAATCGCTGATGACGTAGAGATTCTTCCGCCCTTGTTTCTCCTCGGCGAAAGCGACATCCGCTTTATCCAGGGCTTTCATGAGATCGGCGTGGCTTGTCGCCGGCTTGAGCGACTTCAGATACCCGGTGAGAGTGCCGTCCTTCAACTGTCCGATATTGCCCTTGGGATCGTCGAGATCCGAGAGCCGAATGATTTCCATGTACTGGGGAGTGGATTGCGTACTCAGTTCCTTGGCAATCTTGGCGATGGCGTTTTTGGCCTGTTCCAGGGCCTCGGTCGTCTTGTTATCCGCACCCTTGGAGGTGTCGCCCATGCTGGGCGTATCGTCGAGGATGATGATGTGCCTGGTGTATTTTTCCTCATTGGCCTTGGCCGATGTAAAGCCGAGAAACCGTGCCAACAACAGCGCGATGAGCAAAACGATCAGGATGCGCAAGAGCAGCAGGATCATCTGCTCGATGATGAGCTTGCGCCGGCTGCGCTTCTGCGACTTGAGGAGGAACTCCATCGCCGCCCAGCGGATGCGCTTGTACCGGATCCGATTGATCAGGTGAATAATAATCGGCGAAGAAATCAAGGCTCCGCCGAGGAACATCGTAAACGGGTTGACAAACATGGAGTCGTCCCAGGGTCGGAAATAGTGTTCGGTGTTCAGTGTTCAATGTTCAGTAAATGCAAACACCCAAAAGTGACTGCTACTAACTCACCACGGCATCGGTCTTAACTGAACACTGAAAACTGAACACTGAACACTTGGCTTTTCAGGCTCGTGCCCTGGCTTTCGCGGGGCCGCGCAGGGCCATACGTTGATGCAAGAACTTCGACAACACGGCGTCGAGATAATCGCTGGTCCTCACCAGCGTGTAGTCGATGCCCAGCTTGCTGCAGCCGCGGCGAACTTCGACCAGATACTCTTCGAGTGCTTCGAGGTAGCCGTCGCGCAGCGAACGCGGATCGCAGAGCAAGTGCGGCAGTTCTTCCAGCCCTCGAAGCGCGTCGTCCCGGAGAACGGGAAGGTCGATTTCATCGTCGTCGAGAATGTGAAAGACCATCACGTCGTGGCGGCGATGCCGCAGCATTTCCAGGCCCCTGAACAGCGGCTCGCGATCGACGAGCAAGTCGGAGAAGATGACGACCATGCCGCGGCTGCGGCGTGGCCTCGGCCACGCGCCGGAGGATCTTGGCGATGTCGGTCTTCTCCTTGGGCTTGCTGACGTGCATCGCCTTGACGATGGCGTCGAGATGGTTCTGGCTGACGCGCGGCGGCAACGATCTGCCGCACGTTGGTGTCGAAGGCGATCAGGCCCGCCGCGAATCCTGCTGCCGCATCAGCAGGTAGGCCAGACAGGCGGCCGCGGTGCAGGCGTACTCGTATTTGTTCAGCGGCGCCGCGGCCGTAGTGCATCGACTCGCTGACATCGACGACCAGTTGGCGCGGCAGGTTGGTTTCGGCCTCGTATTGTTTGATGAAGAACTTGTCGGTCTTCGACCAGGCTTTCCAGTCGAGATGGCGGATGTCGTCGCCGGGAACGTATTCGCGGTGCTGCACGAATTCGACTGAATGGCCGAAGAACGGGCTGCGGTGCATGACCGGAGATGAACCCTTCGACGACCTGCTGCGCCCGCAGGTCGAGGCGCGAGATGCGGGCGATGGTGTTGGGATGGAGAAATCGCTTGGGGTCGTCTTTATCGATCGCTTTGGCAGCCACGATACGGTTCTTTCGTTTGGGGTTTCCCGGTGGTGGTGCGCTTAGCCGGTGGTGTTTTCCCCCTCTCCCCCCGAAGCCAGGGGGAAGCGGAAAACGGATGCTATCGCTTCACCGTTACATCACGAAGCGAAGATTTTCTTGAACCGCTCGTCCTTCTGGAGTTCGCCTTCCGCTCGGGGTTTCGTCGATCAATTTCTTGATGACGGTGTCGGTGTGACGCCTTCGGAAGCCGCGGTGAAGTTGGTCAGGATGCGATGCCGCAGGACCGGCATGGCCAGTGCCTGGATGTCTTCGGTCTGCACGTGCGCCCGGCCGTAGCAGCAAGCGCCCGGGCCTTGGCGCCGATAATCAGGTTCTGCACGGCACGCGGGCCGGCACCCCACGACAGCCAATCGCGGATGAACTTCGGCGTCCCCGGCTCGCTGATGCGCGTCTGCCGGACCAGAGCCAGCGTGTAGTGGATGACGTGGTCGGTCACCGGCACTTTGCGGACCAGGTGTCTGCAATTCCATGATCTGTTCGCCGCTGAGCACCGGCGTCGGCTCTTCGAACTGATCGCCGTCGTGCGGCGGGCGATCTCGAACTCTTCGCTGAAGCTGGGATACTTCACGAACACCTTGAACATGAAGCGGTCCTGCTGGGCTTCGGGCAGCGGATAGGTGCCTTCCTGTTCGATCGGGTTTTGCGTGGCCAGCACGAAGAACGGGTTCGACAGCTTGTGGCGCACGCGGCCGACGGTGACCTGCCGCTCCTGCATGGCCTCGAGCAAGGCGGCCTGGGTCTTGGGCGGCGTGCGGTTGATTTCGTCGGCCAGAATCACGTTGGCGAACAGCGGGCCGGGCAGGAACTTGAACTCGCGCGACGCCGGTCGAGCGGTTTTCCTCGATGACTTCCGTGCCGGTGATGTCGGCCGGCATCAGGTCGGGGGTGAACTGGATGCGGCTGAAGTCGAGCGACAGGCACTTGGCCAGCGTCGAGATCATCAGCGTCTTGGCCAGGCCGGGCACGCCTTCCAGAATGCAGTGGCCGCGGCTGAACATGGCGATCAGCAATTCCTCGATGACCTGGTCCTGGCCGACGATGACGCGGCTCAGTTGCTTGCTGATGTTCTTGAAAGGCCCCTTTCAATTTCTCCATCGCTTGCGATGTCGCTGTGGTAACTCAATTCGAGTGCCTGTGTCATGCGTTCTCTCGATGCGTGTCTTGAATGGTGCAAATGGTTATAAGTTTGCCGATTCAGACGGCATTGCTACTCAGTCAATCAGAAAGCCCGCTCACGATAGCGATCGGGCGGGACTTCCTGAAGACTTAAGCGGACAGCAAAGCTTACGCAAGCGCAAAGTTTACCATTATTTCTGGTAGATCGGAAGCGTGCCATTCTCCAAGCTGCAGAATCGTTAAATTGATCGAGGTACGTGTAAAACGGTGCCAATGCCGCCGGAGTTCCAGCTGCCTTCCTTGCTCTGTTTGTTCTTGAGATACTCGTACATGGTATTGCGGAAGTCGGACCAGCGGATCGGCTCCTTGTCGTCCGGGGAAAAGCTTGTTGTAGCCGTCGTCGCCCAGGACGTAGACGCACTGCGAGAAGTAGTAGTTCTGATACTCGTCGTGATTGAGCCGGCCCTTGCCGAAGGGGATGTTGTCTTTGCAGTATTTGATCCATTTCTTGGCGTCTTCCGAGTTGTAATCGCCGGCGCTGAAGGCGCAAGCCACCGCCGCCGCGGTCAAAGGCGGGCGTTCGCCGCCCGTCAGCGGGACTGCCGTGCGCCAGGCTGTAAATGATACCCGCCGCGCGGCGTCGTGCAATCGTGCAGATACTTGACCGCCTTGTCGATGGTCGCCTTGGGAACGTGGATTCCGGCATTTCGCGCAGCTCGCAGGGCCTGCAACTGCGTGATCGTCACCGAGCCTTCATCGAAGCCACCGCCGTCGGCAGCTGAGACGTAACCCCAACCCCCACGATCGGTCTGGGCTTTACCGCATAAACAGAACGGCCTTGCTGAGGAGCTTTTCCAGATCCTTGCGTTTCTTGTCGTCGTCTTCTTCGCCGTAGACACAGGCAAGAAACAGCGTTCCGAAGCCCTGGCCATACATGTACCGGCTCGCTTCGGTCGGGTTGTTCGGATTGCCGAGCAGCCCGTTGGACTGGGATCGCTTCAGATACCATGTCACGCCCTTGCGGATATTTTCGCTGTATCTGCCTTCCTTCATGGTGCTGCCTTCCATCAGGAAGCACATGCCCGCCATGCCGGTCATGGTGGTCGGATAATTCCGCCGTTGGCTTCCCACCAACCCTCATCATTTCGTTTGATTTGCTGTTTTGCGAGCCAATCAAGTCCCGCTCTGACGTTCTGCTCAACATCAACTTTATCCTTGTTGGCGGCGCGGACATGATCTGTCTCACCAAGAAGGAAAGCAGTTGCGAACGCGCCAACGAGGGCGAACCGGAAGTAGGTCATGAGATCGGTACTCCAGGAGAGGACCAAAAGAGGGCATCCGAAGAGTAGACGAATCGCGTTACAAATCCTCACCGGTCATTTGACCTATTTTCACATTGCGGCAATTCAAGGAGTTCAGAATTTATTTCTGGTAAAAGGCTGCTGTTTTAGTGTAGTCTTCAAGCTCGGCGTGAGGACTGCACGAAAGATAGCCCAACTGGGACCGACCTTTGGTGTGCGGCGGCTTGACGTCTGATAAGATGATAGTTTCGATTGCTGAGATCACCCGTAGGTTAATCTTCCGTGTGTTGGCGGGAGATTTCTGTTGCTTGATCCAATTCCCGGAGGGTTCACCATGAGCGCCATCGAGAAGATCTACAAAAGCGCTCGTCGCCGGTTGAGCATTCTCCAAGCAGATGCCCGTGAAGAAGCATGGAAGACTGCATATCTGGAAGCGGAACGCTGCCATTTCTTCGAGCTGGAGATTGCATCATTTGTCGAGAGCTTAGACTACCTCAAGGAACTCAATCGCTCATGGAGAATGGCGGTTTATCGCGCTATCGAAGAACCCGACGACGAACTGAATCAGCTAATCAAGGGATGCTTTGTGGAATGGTTGGAAGCGGCAAGACAGATGGAAAATTCACTTCTGATGTTCGAGAGTCTAGGTTATGGGATTGAACGAGCAACCGAATTCCGTGAGGGTTGTACGGCAGTTGGGGCCATGACTGCAAATTGGGTCAGTCCGAGTCCCGCAAAATCACCGAGCATGCGGCAAGAAGAGATTTCCCCTGAAGAAGCGGAAGCATTACGTTCAATTCTCGAAAGATCTCCAGGAATGCTGAGGGTCAACCCCTTGCCCCTGCCTGAAGGAAATGCTTCCTGTCTTCGCTAATGGAATATAACTCCGACCAAATTACCCCCTCTTCTTGCCAGACTGATTCAGCATCAAGGCTGATTTTCAGCCCTCGTCTTTCCAGGGCTGTTTTTTGGCGAATCATCGATAGTGGCCAAACCAGTAATTTAATCGAGCAGCAAATGCTACAGCTCATTCGTATTCCGTTTTCTGAGGACCTACACCCTAAAGTACAACAGTTCGATTGCGGCACGAATATATGGGAGGTCGAGGTTTCGACGTGGATCAAGGCTCCCCGCGGCAGAGGGGGCGCGATCGACGAAATGGAAAACGGGGGATTATCCGTTTGGCTCTATGCAACTGCCGAAGGGGAACTGGTCGGATTTGGTTCGCTTGGAGAGTCGGATCAGCGTTGGCCCAAAGATAAGGATCCGCCGATCAAAACGAGCGCGATTCCCTTTATGGGTGTGGATTGTCGATTCTGGGGAAAACCTCCGGGTAACTGGGAAGAGCGCTACTCTGCCCAGATCCTTCGGAACCTGATCGATGAAGCGATGAAATTCAAGGATACGCGTAAGTTGCTGAAATTGCTCGTCTGCGAACACAATATCGGGGCGATCAAGCTTTACGAGCGAATCGGATTCAAGGAATTCCACAAACCAAGAAAAGACATAGAGAATGGATTGCTTTACAAACGAATGGCAATCAGTTTGATCTGATTCGATTCATCCGCGTCCCGATCTATTCTGTGAAAGAGCCCTGAAGTAGGGCAACATTTACTTTCACTTTCGCCAGCCCGACTCCACCCCGGGGGAACGCCAATTTCCTGATTGGCGTTCCCAGATTTCGTCTGCCAAACTATGGCTTCGCAGGCAAAAGAACCCTCACCTTTCCTTGCACTTGAACCGGCGCGATTCCGCCCCGTATTGCCGGCGGCGGTGTAAGAGGCAGTGAGCCAACCGGCGTTCCTTGGTCCGACATCCCGGTTGGACTCTTCGTCTCCGGTGTGAATTTGAGCCGATAGTCCTGGCGAATGAACTCGATCGTTGAAGTTTTCGGATCGGCGGTCAAAGCATAGAACTGCCCATTCGGCGGAACTTCGCGGGGTTTGACCAGCACCTTTCCCGTCTTCTTGTCGAGCGCAACGATCTTCATCCCGGTGCCGACGAATGCTGCACCGTTCATCAAAGCGTATTGATGGCAGCCTATCATCACCGGCAAATCCTGGAATTGCTCCATCACCAGTTCCTGATTTTCCAGTTGTTCATCGGTGAACCAAAGTCGTTTGCCGCTGATCCGATCGAACGCATACATCACGCCGTTCACCTTGATTGTGCGGATACCGACGGTCACGCTTGGATTTTGATTGAAGTTGTTCTTGATCGGGCGATTCAGCATGACGTAGAACCGATCTCGATCGGTGATTAACAACGCCTCGTTGACCTTGTCCATCTGGCCGGCCAGTTTGTCGGCATCGAGTTTTCCGGTAAAGATTTCTTTGCCGTCCTTGATGTTGAAGACCACTACTTCACCCTTTTCGGAAACGAATCCGGAGAGATTCCGATCGTCGGAGCGAAGGATCATGGCGTTGCCGCTCAACTCGCGCTTCCAGTCGTCCTTGCCCGTCAATACGTCGTAGAGCCTTAAGGTCTTCTTGTCGCCCTGTTCGTCAATGACCAGCACCCGACGGCCGAAGATCTTCGACCGTTTCAGGTTGTTGAACACGGGCGTAGAATCCTGCACGTCGATGCCGACACCATCGGCGGCCCGAATCGCCTTCACGGACGTCAAGACCCCATCGGCGTTTGACTCGAAGATAAACACGTGATGTTCATCGCCCATCAACTGGACGCGCGGCGAGACATTCGACTTGGTCCAGAGAACCGTTCCCTTGGCCGGATCGACGGCCACCAGGCCCTCGCGGGTAATCAGGCAAATGTACGACGCCTCGATGACGCCGACATGCCCGACCTTCTGCGTCCAGCCATCCTGGTAGTAAAGCCGAACGCCGTCGGCTTCGTGTTCCTGTCGAACCGGGGCCGGCTGGGCCGGCGGACTTTTACCGAACAGGTTGTACTCCCATAGTTTCCGCTTGTCGGCGAGATCGTAGGCATAGACCATGTTGTTCAGATTGAGGATCAACAAGTGGCCGCGAATCTGAGCAAACTTGATGGTTATTGGTTTGCGGATAGTTGTAGATGTAGGCCGGTTGCGGCAACGGATTGGACTTGAACTTTTCCTCGCCCGTGACACGATCGATCACGCGCAGGGCCCACATTCCGGTGAACTGATAATTCATATCCATCACGATTCGGTGCCGATTGTAGAACGGCATCGGATCGCCATCCGGCTCAATGGTAAACGACTGCTGCTGGGGCTGGCCGTTGAAGGCATTCTGAATGACTTCCGCTTTCAGCGCAGCGTTCGTCCATGAAGTGCGGAGCGGTTCCAAATAAGGCAGGAAGCGCTTGTCGGTAATGAGTTCATTGAAGAAGTCTCCACCCGTCTTGCCGTCGCGGATCTTGACGTTGGTGTAATTCTTGCCCAGTTCGGCGTAGAGAGCCACCGCATCGTCCAGGAGCCCCTTGCGAATGTAAAGCCGGGCAAGGGTTTCGATGGCGGCGCTGCGGGCACTGGTTCATCGAGCGTCTTGAGGCTCAGAAGGATGTTCTCGGCCTCGCGAATGTCGTCTTCGTTGTTGGTCGTGATCAATTTGTCGGCGAGCAACAACCTGGCATCGTTTCCTGCCGGGAAGCGGGTGCCGAAAACTCGAACGAAACCGCGAATTTCCGCAAGGTCACCCTTGGTTTGGACTTCGATCCATCGATCTTGCGCCTTCTTCTCCAGCGGCGCGCTGCTCGGCAGTGGCTTTCTCCAGCATGTGGTTGATCCGTCCAGCGCCGAGACATCGGGGCGAGTCAACGTGCCCGGCTGATCGATCGAGGGCACCAACTCCCGCGTTCCGGCCAGCGCGCCAAACGACAGATAATTGTCGAATGCCTCCACCAGTTTACCCTGGCTTTCCTTGCCCTTGGCGATCAAGCAGAAATAATTCGACTTGCGCCGAAGTTCCTCTTCGATCAGCAATTGCTTCTTGTAAGGCTCTGTCATATCCGGAATCGGAACCTCACAAAGCTCCTTGTACTCGACGAGATACTGCTCGCCGCCGTTGAAATCTTTCTGCAACAACTCGGTGATGGCTTCGTAGAGTTTCTCGCGCGCCTTCGCCTTGGTGTCGTCGTTGGGCTTGTTTTCCAGACACCGCTTGAGGATCTTGATCGCTTCGGAGAGTTTGCCATCATCCAGTTTCAGGTCGCCCATCTCGGCAAGCCCGATCGGATCATTGTTGTCCTTCTTGAGGCGGGCCTCCATTTCGGCGATCTTGACCTCCAATTGCGGATAGCAAGTCAGGTTGAAAGCGTTTTGCGAAAACATCGCTCCGTCGAAGAAGACGAGATTTCCCGTCTGGTGCTTTTTGCGCGAGCGCGTTTTGGCCTCGACCACCCCGGTCATCACATTGATGGACCAGATCTCCGGATCTTTCGAGTCCGGCGCGGACTTGATCGGCAGATAATAGATGTCCTTGCTGGCCGTGCCGACTCCCGAAGGCGTTCCAATCGGGATGATATTGCCGATTTGTTTGCCCTTGTCGTTGAGATCCAGGAACCGAACGCCGGTTCGGCTCACCACCATCACGCGATTCTCGAAAACACCCGCGATGTAGAGATCATCGGAGCTGCGCGCTACTTCCCAGAGCTGTTCGCCGTCGCGAAGATTCAAACAAAGCACTGAAGTCGAATCGTAGGCGCTGAAAACAACCTTGCCATTGGCGATGATCGGCGTCGAACAGCGCCAACGCTCCTGATTCAGGTTCTGGTTCGGCTGAGGCTGCGGGAATGGTCTTCTGCCAATGAACGGCTGCTCCATTCCGACATTTACGGGATTCGCTGCTTTATAGGACTTGGCCCAGATCAGGCTGTGCGACAACAAATCCACGCCGAGAACCGCACCGGCATTGGTCGGACAGACGAGAACATTATCGCTGTACGCGAGATTGATACCCTGAATGCGTCGATGAGTATCGTTGGGCATCGAAACATTGGGCGAACCGAGCGGCTGCGACCAGACCAGTCCAGGCTGTTTCTCAGAATCGACCTTGTACGGGTCGAGGCAGACGAGTCGAAGTTCTCGATCTTTTTCCAGCACCACGTAGAGCTTGCCGCCCAGAGGCATGGGAGCCCCGAGGAACAGGGCATCGCTGAGAACGCTCTTGGCAGTCTCGGGAACGTCTTCACCCTGCGGAGCAAATTTCTTGTTCGTGCTGTAGCCGCCCGCCTTCCAGATCAACTTGCCGGTTTCGAGGTTCAGGGCGACGAGCTTATTGGCTCTTACCTGATGGTCGAACGGTCCAAAATTCATCGGTTGACCGCCGTTGAATTGACCGAATTGCTGGGTCATGTACTGGGGATGCGGCGGAACCGCAAGATCATCAACAAAGTAAACATTGGTCCCATCGTGGCTCAACGACCCGAGCAACCCGTTCTCGAAGAAAATGCCAAACGGCCCGTTCTGGGGAAAATACCAGGGGTTCCACCAGGACGTCAGGGTTGAGCGTTTGTTGCCGGTCAGCATCGAGAGCAGGCTGCCCTCGCATTCCGCCCCCCATTCCATTTCCCCGGCCTTGACGCCTGCAACCGGATCATCGCGAGTGGCAACGCAATAAATCCCCTCGTAATTGCGGATGATGACTTTGCCCGAAGAAGCGATCGGGAAAAAGGCGGGGATGGGTGGGATATTGGGACGGGCGTCCATCGCCGTCATTACTTGCTTCAAGTTCTGCTCGATCCAGTCGAAACTGTTGGCCTTCGACTTTTTGTCATCTTCATTATTGATCGGCATCAACGGAACCTGCCACAAAGGCTCCAGAAACGGCCGGCTCCCTTTGCCTTGAGCATTGTTGGCCGTGTTGCCGCGCGGCGAAGCCCAGTCGTTTTGATTGAGCGGCTTGCTGAGGGACAATGGCTTCTTGTACTCGGTTTCGAGTTGTGCCAGAGTCAGTTTTCTTCCCGAAATCGTGACATCTTTGTTGCCGATCTCTTTACTGAGCCGAGCCCAGTAATTCTCAGCGATGACTTCATAGCGTTTGCGAGTCGGTTCGTCGCTGCGGGCACCGGCTTCGAGTGCCAGGCGCTTGTTGGCCAGCGCCGCCATGAACAGCACACGAGGCGCGATGACTTCATCCGGGTTCCGTTCGGTAAAGCGCTCAAAAGTTCTCGAAGCAGCGGAATATCGGCCGCGATCGAGGTAGTATTTGCCCAGAAGTACGGTTGCTTCCGCGCCGGCCTTGGTGTGAAAGTAGCGCTCGGAGATCTCGGCGAGTTGGGTGAAATTATTGGCAGCGTTGGCTTGTTTGAGGGCATCGGCAGCAACCGGTCCAACTTCACCCTGGTAAAACTCCCGGCCTTGTTTGGGGAAAGTGCCAATGATGCGATTCACCTCAAGCCGAACGCTGACGGGTCTCAACTTGCCCGTATCTCTGCCCTTGTCATCCAGAATCGCCGTTTCATACAGGCTATCGCGCTGCTCATCGAGCAAACTTTGGAGTGCAAAGATGATGTCTTTCCAATCTTCGGCGGGCATCTCATCTTTACCTGCCAGATGCTTCTTGACCGAGTTGATCTTCTTCTTGGCATTTTCGCTGATATTCAGGCCGAATGCATCAGTTGAGCGCAAGTCCTTATCAGGCTCCTTATCTTTCGAAGGCAAAGGAGGGACCGCAACCTTTTTTACTTGCCCCAGGGTGATCTGGGTCAATAGTGCAGCAGTCAAAAAGCCAACGACGCCGAGGAGAATACGCGAATTGCGGATGGGAGACATGTGTTTGCTTCCTCGTTTCAAGGGGGACACGACGGCAGAGTCGAGAATGCTTGCCCCAAGGGATTGTGGCAGAGAACACGCCCCACCACAAGGAAAAATCGATGCTTGTTACCTGATTGGTCTAGTCTATCGAAGTTGGGATCGCTGCTTCAAGTGCAACGCGCGGGCAAGACTGACACACTGTGATTGACGAACCAGATTGATCGAACTAACCGGCCGGTAGCTTCGATCATTTCATCCGCTTGAACTCGACTACCTTGCCTTTCGAGTCGACCGTGACCAATACCTCGTTCGTCAATGTCTTGATCGTGCTGGTTTCGTTGGCCTCTTTGCCATCTTTCTTTGCCGTCAACATAATCTTGTCTCCATCCACCTTATAAGTGCCCGCCGGGACGGCGATTTCCTTTCCTTTCGCGTTCATGTGGAAAACCACATTACCGTCCGTAGTGAACTCTATTCCGCTCCCCGGCGGCATATCCCCTTTTGTTGCGGTCCAGTTCCCAACGATTTTCTGCGCATTGGACATGCTTCCACTAGAATCTCCACCACTGCCGGTCGTGGTGGATGACTTGCAGCCAACGAGGGCAACGATAAAACAGAACAGGAGAGCGAACAGTGAACGGGTCATTGGATGTTTCCTTTCATACGGCACTGGATAATGAATCTTTCCCAAGTGTTGGGAACGGTAGGTATGATACTGATCCACACTTTGTCGGATACACTTTGATTTGTTTGCTTTAACTGGAGTATCGTCTGATGACCAGTTCGTCGCCTGCTGTCCCATCTTTCGATCGAGGCGTATCCCGTGTTGAAGGAACCAAGCAGCGAACATTTCGACCAAACTATCTATCATTCGCCGGAACGTATCAGTGCAATCTGAGTTGTCCGCATTGCTGCGTGCCTATTGAATGGACCGATCGGCTCGAGATTTCAACGGCGCTGCGCTTTCTTGAAGATGCTTATGCTTCAGGGATTCGCATTCTCGGATTTACCGGGGGTGAACCGTTCATCTATCCGGAATTCGTCATTGCTTTGACCCGCCGGGGCGCGGAACTGGGCTATCGATTCGACAAAGTGATGACCAATGGCGTTTGGTATGAAGACGAAGCCCAGCTCGCCGAAGTTTTGACGAAACTCAAGGAAGCGGGATTTAGCGGCAAACTCGGCTTGAGCGTCGATAAATTCCACGGCATTCACACCGCCAAGCTGGCAACATTCTGCCAAGTAACGCGCTGCATTTTCGAGCGCGACACCATCCTTTCGCTTTCCTATGCGAGCAGCAATCCCGATAAGGGGCTCGAACCTATTCACAAGCTGGCAAAAGAACTCGATGCCGTGATCGACTGGTCGGACCTTTTGCACCGTTATTTATTGGTCGCGCCCGATTTCACGATGACGCTCAACTGGAACCACCTGGCGACGGTGGAGCGAGCAGAGAAACTGCCGGGCAATCCGTGGGATGGAAAGTGGTTTGCCGAGGATTATTGCGAAGGACCAGGACAGGCATTGATCGTGAATCCGCGCGGCGAGGTGAAACCATGTTGCGGCTTTGCCTCCGATCTCGATCAACTGACGATCGGCAACATCTACACCGATTCGGTGGAGCGGGTGATTGAGCAGGGAAGGAATCATCCTTATGTGGGGAAGGTATTCCGCGAAGGCTTGACCGCGATTCGGGATGAGATTTTCGCGCGCGATCCGAATGCCTTACCGGGAGCGACATCGAATCACTGTTACTTTTGCTGGTACGTTCTGGCGCGCGGGGCATTCGATTCCACGCGGACGAATTCAACCGATCGGCTTGGGGGCGGCGGTCAGTGGGAGAAACTGGGAGCGATTTCATTGCCGGTCGTAAGCTAAAGCCGCATCTCCAGAATTGCCCTGCTGGACACGAATCGAGTATAGTGATGGAAAATCGATCGTGACGGAAGGAGGTCGAGATGAGCGTTCCTTTGCTGCCGCTGCCGCCCGAATTGCATGACGATTTAGTCGCGGAAGAAGATCGCGCCGGTTGCGAATTCGTCAACAGTGAGTGGAGAGAGAAGCACCCTTCGTCTCCTGTGCGAAAATACCACGACCGCGAGGGCTTCGAGTTCGTCAACGGAGAATGGAAGGAGAAAAACTTGAGTGGAAAATCCAGCCGGGTTGCCATTCGCCTTTCCACCCGCCTCGACTCGCACGCTGAAACTCAGCGATTGGGCATCGTGCTGGACAGTGAGACAGGCTACCAGATCTTCCCGCAGGAACCGCGCCGAATCCGCAAGCCCGACCTGTCATTCATCCGGTTTGGCCGGCTGCCGAACGATGAGATTCCCGATGGCAACATGGTGATTCCGCCCGACCTTGCCGTGGAAGTGATTTCTCCCAACGACGAAGTGGTCGATCTGAACAAGAAGGTGATGGAGTACCTCGGCGCAGGTGTGAAGCTGATTTGGATTCTATACCCAGAAACAAAGTCGGTCTGGATCATCCGTCCCGATGGGACAGCGAACTGGCTGGCGGGAGAAGGCGAACTAAGCGGCGAATCGGTTGTTCCCGGCTTTAAGGTCAACATCTCCTTGTTATTTCAGGAAACTCGATAACCGATCAGGTCATTACGTGCTGCAAGAAAATGTTTGAAGGAGGAATTGTCAATGTCTGACATTAACGACGTGCGAGCGATCAATAGCGAACTCGCCGACAAAATCAACGCGGAAGCGCGGAGTAACCCGCAATCGCCCTATGCCAACAAATTCGTCGGCATCGCTAATGGCCAAGTTGTAGTCATTGCGGATGACTTGCATCAAATGATCGAACAACTACGGCAAATCGAGCCTGATCCCAGCAAAACCTGCGGCCTGGAAGCGAGTCGCGACTATGACGAAGTGATCGAAATCTGGGAGTTGCGTTGATGCTTCGCGAAACGTGGCACTTACGACGTGGTCGGCCGAGTGTAGAGGTAGTCCTGACCCTACTCGTGGGAGGCCAACCCTTGTTGCGAACCTTGTTAGCCGACACCGGAGCCGGTTCAAGCAATGCCGGCGTCGACTTCATCCTTGACGAAGACGATTGCCTGCTTTGCGGGCACTCCACTACGAATGATCCGGCTACGTGGTGCCTACGCAGGCTCGTTTCTGACTTACGGTCTTCGCGTTCGCCAACCCGCGCTGAGCTTCGACCAGAACCTCCGCGCTGTGGGCGTGTCATCAGTTCCGCCAGGATTTGATGGCATCGCCTGTTTCGGCTTCCTGAATCGCTTCACTTACGGCAACTTTGGCGATCCCAGCCAATTTGGCTTGGAGTGTTAAGGCGCAGAGGCAATAATCCACCAACCGACAAATCCGACACAAAATAAGACTACCGTCAGAAGAATGATGGCGATGAATAAACCGCGAACCCGGTTGTGTCCCAAGTGGGTTGATCTGGCCCGGCATGGTATGCTCCCTTCCGAATTCAGTTTGGGCGATGTCATTATTGACTATTGAATTAATGGCAAATCCGATGCCGGTGTCCATCGGCTTTATTTCTTCATCGGAATGGGCAGAAACTCTTTGATCAACTTCCCGGTCATCGGATCGTTGAGCCGGACCATCCCATCAAAGCCGGCGGAGGCAACCACCTTGCCATCGGGTCGGAATGCAATCGAATATACGGGCGTTTTTACGCCTTCAAACGTCGAAACCCGTTTCCCACTATCCACCTCGTAGACGCGCGCTTCACCCGCGCCATCCAGACTGCTGCCCGCGGCGAAGTATTTGCCGTCCTTGCTGAATACCGCACAGTAAACCCGACCCGTGAATTTTTCGTAATCGCGGATCTTGTTGGCATCGTCGCCGATCACCCGCTTGACCTCGCGGTGCATTTTGTAGAGCCGGGGCTGACCGTCCGCGCCGGCCACGAGAATCTCGTCGTACAGTTTCAACGGAACTCCCGTAACATCCTTGGGCATCACTGCATATCTTGGCTTCAGCAACGTCAGAGCTTTGTTGAGTTCCACCACATTCGGGAACCACGAACGGGACAGTGCTTTGGCGATTTCGCTTGCAATTGCCGCCTTCAAGTCTCTTATGGGCCGACGATCCACCGCCAGCAACCCCCCTTTGAGCGCTCCGGGCGTGATGCTCGTCACGTTATCGACGAACCGCTGCGTCGGAACTTCCGTCAATTTAACCGATCGATCCCTGCTCACCGACACCAAATGCAAACCATCTTGCGAAAATACCGTTCCCATCACCCAATCCGAATGTGCTCCACCAAAGAGAACCTGTTGTCCGGATGTGGAATCGATGGCCCGGATCGTGTTGTCGGCGCAGCCAAAGGCAATCTTACTCCCATCGGGTGACCAGCTTGCGCCGTAGAGCGTATCGAACGTCGAGAGATGTGACAGAATCAGTTTGCGCTTCACGACATCCCAGATCTGCACTTCACCGAAGAGCGCTGGTGTCCCACCCACCGCGGCAAGCCAGCGGCCATCCGGCGAAAAAGCCAGCGATTGCACTCGTTCGGACAGGCCGACCAGTCGTGCGTGCAACTCGGAACCATCGGCCTTGAGCAACAGTATTTCGTGATAACCCGAGACAGCGAGCAGTTGACCATCGGGCGAGAACGCCACGGAATTGACGACGGGGGGCAGTTCGTAAATCGGGGGATGCTCGGCGTCGATCAGCCTGGCGCTGGCGGAAACGGGGGTATCATCGGTGGCACCCTGCGCGATCCAGGTGACGATCTTCTTGACTTGAGGCTCCGGCAGCGGATCTTTGCCGCGCGGCATCTCTACCTTGCCGGCCTTGGGTTGAATCAGAGAAACCAGGAAACTTGCTCCCGGCTTGCCGGGTACGATACCGGCTTTCTCGCGGTCGCCTTTCTTGAAGAGATCGGCGTAAACCGTCATGTTATAACCACCACCCATTTTTGCCGGCTGATGGCAACCCTGACAGTTTTGCTGAAAAATGGGCCGAACGTCCTTGTAATAGCTGACCTTTTCCGGTTCGGCGGCATGGGTCAATGGAGTGAGGAGCGCGAGCAAAAGAACAGATCGAATCATGAGAACCTCAAAAGATGCGGGCATTGGTAGGATAGTGTTAAAATAGACGAAACGGTAAGAGAAGGGTAGTCGGAGTTGCGAATGAATCAGAGAGAGTTACCTGCGGTGTGTAGACTCCTGCCGCTGACTAGCGCAGCCGGCACCACGCTCATGGCCGCCGATGAAACGATGCTCCATTGCGCTGCCGATCGCGGCCTTGCTTCTCTTCGATTTTATGGTTGGATCGAGGCCACGCTGAGCCTGGGTTACTTTCAGGCCAATGCGCTCCGCCTAACGCCTGAGTTGACGTCGTTGCCATTTGTACGCCGATCTACCGGCGGCGCTGCGATCGTACATCATCACGAGGTGACATACGCGTTAGCATTGCCGGCCGGCTCTGCGCGGCAGAAAAAAGAATCGTGGATATGCCGCATGCACCACGTAATCGCCGAGGCGCTCGAACCATTCGGTGTCAAAATGCGAGCTGTCGTTTGTGGAGAAGAAAAGAAACTCGGTGAGGTGCTATGTTTTCTGCACCAAACGCCGGGCGATTTGCTGATCGACTCGCACAAGGTCGTTGGCAGTGCCCAGCGCAAATTGCACAGCGCGATTCTGCAACATGGCAGCATCCTGTTGCGGCAAAGTGCTCATACACCCTGCTTGCCGGGAATCAAAGAATTATCCGGAGTCGATCTCACAGCGGAAGTCGTTGCCGAGGCCATCGTGAAACAACTGGAAGCGCAAACAGGATGGAAAATGGAGCGAGGGGAATGGTCCATGGAGGAGCGGGCACAAATTCAACAGATCCGCGAAGAGAAATATGGAACACACGAATGGAATTACAAACGTTGAAATGTGTCTTTTGTACGGCACGCGGCACGAAATGAGGCGCTTACTGGGAGGGCGAGGCTCCCGCCGAGCCTCATGCGCTACCTAGCTCGGCAGGAGCCTCGCCCTCCCGATTCAAGCGTCAATCTTGACCGCATGCAGCATAGACTTGTCGTGTCTCTCGATGCTCGCGCCAAGCCACCAATAACCCGCCAGCAAAGCCGGAGCGACCCATAGAAACCAGAACGAATCGATCCGCGACACATTCAAAATCAGCGCAGCGAAATTGATCGCGCTGAAAATAACGATCGCCCGAATTGCAATCGGTCGATCCCCGGCCTGGCTAATCTGGGCCGCGCGCTGGATGACGGCCGGCAATAACAAAACCAAATCGAACGGCCAGGCACCATACGAAGCGGTTGCAAACGATACCAGCAACAGCGACGGGAATGCATCTTGCCAGTTCCAGGTCGTGTTGCGATTCCGCCAGCCCCAAGCCATCAGCCAAACGATGCCCAGCAATGACGGCACGAACTGGAGCCGAAACTGACGATCCTCGGTCATGAGCCGAATCACGGTCCCCAGCGTCGGGGAATGCCACTGGGAGGGAGGTCTTTCCGTCATGGCCTCCCAGTAGTCGTGATATACCGATGGGTTCGTCGTCAGAGGAATCAACGAAGCAACCAGCCCAACCGCCAGTCCCCCCGCAAGAATGCGCGAATTCAAGCGTAAACCTTGTATGACCAAAACCACCCAGACCAAATAGACCAGATGGGGCTTGATCGCCAACAGCACCGTCACGGCCCCAGCTGCGATGCACCGACCCTGTTTGAGCAAGCCAAGGAAGGCAACACTGCCAAAAAGGATAAAGGCCCCGATTTGTCCCGAGCGAATCACGAAGATTGTGGGCATGAAGATCAAAGCTAACAACCAGGCGATCCAGCGCTGGTTCAGCGGTGCCTCGTAAATGCTCCACAACCAGTCGGCAGCGACCAGAATCAGCCCCATCGACAGAACTTGCCAGAACAATTGAGAAAGCCTGGGTGGAAGCAGGCCAAAGGGCATTACTAAAGTCAAGGTCCAGGGCGGATTCCACATCATCGTGGGTTCGGAGTCATCGCGACCGGCTTCCTTCTGAAGTGGATGGAGCAATTCGGGATCGTAAGGATTCTGGCCGAAGGCGTTGAGCCGGCCCGCCGACCAGTATTCGACGAAATCATCGGGAGGGAAGAGAGTCAAATCCTGAAAATAGATGCGGATGCCTTGAATGGAACAAACAATCAGAACCAACAAGGATAGTCCCAGAAAGACTCGACGCGACGGAGAAGGAGGAAGAATCGGCATAAGATCGGTAAAGAAGACATGCTAACCACAGCGCGGCGTAGCCGCAACCAAAAGAGTCAAAGGCTCGCCGAAGGCGAGCGTCGGGGCGTTAGCCCGACGTGGACTGCATCTGCCGAACCGCTCATCTTTGCACCGGACATTCGCCGCTTGAATTAAATCCAAGCAACAGGGGGGGGTGGAGCCCACGTCGGGCTAACGCCCCGACGCTCGCCTTCGGCGAGAGATCGCCCTAAATCTCTGTACGGCGCAAGGATTTTCGACATTAGAAGTACAGAGAACACCGAGAAGACAAATTAAACCACAGATGAACATGGATCAATACAGATACCGTATTTCTGGACTTATCTGTGTTGATCCGGGTTCATTTATGGCGATTCTTTCAGATGTTTTCTCGGTGTTCTGACCAGAGGCCATTTTCAGTTACAATTCTGTTACAAGCGCATAAACTCTCATCCTGTAACAAGATACCATTTGAGGTCGGCGGGTTTTTCATAATCATAATCGTAATCATAATCCGATTAAGATTATGATTATGATTACGATTATGATAGCTGGCCTCTTAAGACGTGGGCCGTATAGCGGGACCGTGACTCTGTGGTTAGCATGTCCTGTTAACCAACCAACGGTTCAATCGGATCCCCCTTGGAAAGCAATATCGGGCGATTGGCCTGATCGTGCGTTTCCGAATGCGGATCGATGCCCAGGCAGTGATAGATCGTCGCAGTGAAATCTGCCGGTGTGGTAGGCAATGTCGCGGGATACGCCGCATTCTTGTCGGATTGGCCGTAGACCTGACCACCTTTGATGCCGCCCCCAGCAAATAGCACCGTATAGCAATCCGGCCAGTGTTCGCGTCCGCCGTTGCTGCGCGTGATCTTCGGCGAACGGCCAAACTCCGCAGCAACCACTACCAGGGTCTCATCCAGTTTCCCCGTCTTATCGAGATCGGTCATCAGGGCATGAAACGCTCGGTCGAAAGGAGGAACCAGATCCTCCTTGTGCGCTGAGAAATTGTTCCAGTGAGTGTCCCAGGCGAAGCCGTTGATGCCTTGCGTTCGTTGCCAGTTGCATTGCACGAGGCGAGCGCCGGCATCGAGCAGCCTGCGACCCAACATCACCGACTGACCGAAAAGGTTTCGGCCATAGCGTTCCCGTTCGGTTTTTTCGACGACGGAAAGGTCAACCGCTTTGCGAACTGCTTCGGAAGAGAGCACTTCGAGGGCTTTGGCCTGGTTCTGATGAATGGCTTGACTCATCGCCAGTTGATTGATTTGCGCGGATTGAGCATTCAGTTGTTCGACGAGACTGAGCCGGCGCTTCACGACTTCGGCTTCTTCATTGGGTACCAGAGGCAGATTTTCGAGTTTGAAGTTATCGTCGTTGGGATTGCCGCCGGTCAGGAGCGGGTCGTATTTGCCGCCCAGTGATCCGGCAAATTGCCCGGCACGACGACCGCCGGCCACGTCCATTCGGTGAGGAACGATGGCGAATGGAAACATCGGCCCCTTGCCGGGAGCGAGTTTGGCAAGAACCGAACCCATGTGCGGCATATCGGCCCGGCTCATCGAGTTGACATCGGGAACGGAGCCGAGATACTGGTAGCCGGTAAACATCCAGTAGGAGCCTCGGCCGTGATCGTTATGATCGTGATACATGGTCCGAACGAGCGCGGACTTGTGCATCCACTTCGCGGCGAGCGGCAGCAACTCGGAGAAACGTACTCCCGTCAGAGATGTTTGAATGGTTTTGAACTCGCCGCGAATGTCTTCCGGGGCATCGGGCTTGGGGTCGAAGGTATCGAGTTGTGAGGGCGCACCGGAGAGATAAAGGATGATGCATTTCTTCGCTTTACCAAAACTTCCCGACTTTGAGGTCGATTTCGCAGGAGCGGCCTGCAAGAGCGATGGCAACGCAATTCCACCCAGCGCCAAAGAGCCGACGCGGAGCATTTCCCGGCGATTCAGAGCGTCGGTCGGTCCATTAGTAGCCCAAAACCTGAGCATGAACGATTCTCCAAGAATGAGACAGGCGGCTATCGGGTGGGATCAGCAGGCAGGAAAAAGCAACGGTTGAACCGGGCGGTTTGACGCCAGCTATTCTATTTGCCCATTTTGATCGCTGGAGTGAAGTTTTGCAAGAGTTAAGTTGATCTTTTCGACTTTGAAGTGGAAAACCCCGATTTCCAAGAAATCCTTATCACTTTTGCGAGCGGAAGAATGGTTTGCCAACGGAAATCCAAAAAGGGCCTGGAAAAGCGGTCTAGCGTTTTTTTATTTTTCTATTCTTAAAGCTACATACCAGGGGACGGATACGTTTACTTTTCCCCCGCTCTGTCAATAATAAACGTGCCCGTTCCCTTTTCCTCATTCGTTCCAAGCCCGACGGATTATGGGTTACTGGGAGGGTGGAACAGTTCGCATTCTGGCTTTACAGCGATATTTTTTTGCGGGTTTACAATCAGACTTTTTTTGGTTCCAAACCGGCGCTTTCGGCTCTTGATTTTGGCTCAGGTTTCTTGTTGACAGTTTCTTGCTGACAATACACGTTATTTCTGTGCGCATGTCACTCAAGCGAGTGTTTTAGAGCGCATAACGGGTGAAAACGGTTGGGGAATATTCGCCATGACTGAAAGTGAAATCTTCATTATCGTCTGTTGGGGAGTGGTTGGAGGGCTTCTTTGCGGCATTATCAACAGCAACAAAGGCTACGATCCGGGAATGGGTTTTTTGGTTGGGTTGTTTTTCGGGCCGATTCTGGGGACGATTTTGCTGCTTGTCAGAAAGGACAACAAGAAAGGACTTGGATTACGGAAGTGTCCATTCTGCGCCGAGTGGATCAAGAAAGAAGCATCGTTTTGCAAGTATTGTCACAGAGACATACCGCCTGCAAACCCTCCAGCAGCGCAGTAAACGATCTCGGAATCCATCCCAAGTTTGCGGCTCAGTTTCAACCGTTCGGGCCGTGGGTTACAATGGACAACGGGTAATGTTGTTTTTTGAATTTGGGGGGACATTATGGAAACTCTACTGGATAGGAATGAACAATCTGGCAATCCAATTACATTCGGGGCTGTAAAAAAGCGCTTGGAGGGGCGAGAAATTCCACATGATGCGCAAATTGTTCGCAGCGAAAGCATGAATGGAGAAAGAACAACCTTGTGGCTCGACCCCCCAGATAATACGGTTCCGTTCAGATTGCGTAATCTGCTTGTTCTCATCAAACTCAACACGGAACACGTTGAGTTCAGTCTTCCAATCGGTGACTTGCAACAGCCGCAATCACGGCGACCGGAATATTATTTGAATGCTGTGCATTTCGATGCGAAACAGAACGAAATTGTGTTGGAGGTTTATCGGGCCTAGCGCCGGCCACGCTCCGACCACGAGGCCGGCCGCGGAAAGCCGAGTAGGATATCGGGGAAAAATAAACGTGCCCGTTCCCTTTTCAAATTGATTTTGCAATCGCTTCACGCAGTGAGTACCATACACGTCTCACCCGCTACGTTAGTATAAGTACCTACCGCCGACGATCCCTCCAAACTCATCTGGCACCATAAATGTTTGTTCACACCTTCGATCGCTGTGTTCTCATCGGCGTTGCTGTGTCACTGATTCCGGCCATTGCCTCGGCTCAGCCCAGGATCGAACACATCTCTCCACCTGTTATCGGATGTGGCAAAGTGAGCCGAGTTACATTCGTGGGGAGCGACCTGGCAGGCGCGATCGATGTTTGGAACTCTTTACCTTCCGGAATGCTCAAAGCCAAGCTGATCGAGAGTCAATCCGCCAAGGCGATATTCGACATTGAAGCCGCCGGTAATGCTCCGATCGGTGTCTTCGGCGTCCGCGTCGCCACTCGCGATGGTTTGAGCAATGCCCATCTGTTTCTGATCGACGATCTTCCCGCCAAGGCGCGGAACGCAGATGCATCGATGACAGTGGCGCTTCCGGTTGCGGTTTGGGGAACATTTCGCGAGGCCGAAGTCGACCGCTATCGAATCGATGTCAAAGCCGGCCAACAAGTAAGTTTTGAAGTGGTCGGCAGCCGATTCGGCAAAGATGCCGACCCATTGCTGACGATCCGTGATGGGCACGGCAAGTGGATCGCCGAGCGCGACAACGATCCGGGTCTTTACTACGATTTCCGGTTTTCGCATCGATTTGAAGAAGCGGGCAGTTATACGATCGAATTGCGCGATTCTCGTTTTCGAGGCTCGCCCCACAACTATTATGTTCTCCGCATGGGCCGGTTTCCCGCCGGTCGTGTGGCATTGCCCGCCGCGGTTCTACCGGGTAGCAACCAAATTTGTTTGCCGGAGATACCAGGTTCGGCCATATCCGTTGAACTCGCTCCCGCTCGGCTCACCGGTCCGTTTTTCGGCTCGCTTCGTCGGCCCGATGATGAAGGTTCCAGTTGGGTTCCTTTGACAACAACCTTTCAACAGATCACCGTCGCGCGAGAATGGGATGAACGGCGAGCGAAAGCAAATGAGCTTTCGATTTCGCCCGCGACAACATTCGCGTTCAATCTTTCTCCGCTGCGCGCCAACCCTCTTTTGTCGGTGGACCGGCTGATTCTCAGCGGCCGGGCACAGGCCACACCCGCAAAAGTCCCCGGGGTGCTTTGTGGGGTCTTGCGAAAACCCGGCGAACGGCAAATGTTTTTCTTCGCTTTGGCAAAGGGACAGTCGATCCATGTCCTGGCGGAGGCACAGGCGCTGAACTCTCCCGCTGATTTGGAAGTGGCGTTGACCGATCGTTTTGGGCGCGACCTGCGCCGAGCCAATGAAAGTCGCGGCGCGTTCCATTTCGATTTCACTTCCGGAAGCCCCGGAACCTATGGTCTGGCAGTTCGGGATCAACTCCACGATGGCGGCGATGCCTTCGCCTATCGAGTCGTCGTGAGCGACAAGCCGTTCCCGCCCGATCTGGTCGCGGAGGTTGAAGGACTGACCTTGCCGCAAGGATCATTTCAGCCGATCCCGATTACCGTCACGCGAGCCGGCACTACTGGGCCGATCAAGTTGAAATTGCTCGGCGTCCCGGCCGGGGTGAAGATTACTCCCGACGAGATCAGTGAAAAAGAAAACGTCGTCGTGTGTAAGTTGCAGGCCGACATAACGGTGCCGATCGGTGTTCACTCCTTGCAGATTCTGGCGGAAACATCTTCACGGTCAACGCTGGTACGTACTCAGCCCATGATCGATCGACAGATCATCAATGTCGATCTGATTCCTTTGGCATTGCGCGAGGACCAGCGTCGGCTCCCGCCGTCGCTGACGGATCGCTTCGCACTGCAAATAACGCCTGCAGCACCCTTTACGATGGAATTGCCGGAGCCGATCATCGCGCTGCCCCGCTATCAGCAAGCCGACATCCCTATCATCATCACTCGACTACCGGGTTTCGACGCTCCGATCTCGTTTACGGCGAAGGGCGGCCAACTCGCGGACAAGAAAGAAGGCCGAACCCGCGTCTACGCCGAATTTCCGGAGGCTGCGCTGAAGAATTCGAGAGTCGTCGGGTCAATCCACTCGAAAATCCTTTCCAATATTGGCAAAACGCTGATTGAGGTAACTGGCTCTACCACCTACCAGGGTCGAAGAATCTCGTTGACCCGGACTTTCGAACTCAATTTGATTCCCGCTTTCAGCATCACTGCGGAACCCACGAAGGTCTCCTTGTTGCCGGGCGAGTCGGCGAAAGTTCGCTTCGCGGTCAGCCGAGTCAAGTCGTTCTCCGGCGACGTGATTCTGAAGCTTTCACCGATGCAGGGGATCGAGTTTCCAGAGTCCGTAACCATTCCCAAAGACCAAACCGGAACCAAGATTGTCGTCAAGATTCCGATGGATACGACGCCCCGGCAACAGAATCTGCAGGTGGTGGGAACCGCGACGGTCAACGGATTCGAGGAAGAGCAACGTCACGGCTCGCCGACAATCGAGGTTCGCAAGGTTGAACCGCCGAAGGCCCCCAAGAGCGTCCCGAAGAAATGAACGGGGTGCACATCGTCGCCTTTATAGCGGCACATCATATCATGTTACCATCATTTGGTGGATTCTCAAAAACTCGCATTGACTCCAATCGTGACTGTTTCCAACACTGGATCTCCGAAAGATCATTTCATTCAGGCCCTGGTCCATTCCATGGCTGCGCCGATCGCGGCGGTTGACAGGGAAGGTCGGCAGAGCTTTGTCAACCCTGCATTCTGTCAACTGGTTGGGTGGACCGAGGACGAACTCCTGGGTCAATTGCCGCCCTTTGTCTACTGGCCGCCCGATGAATTACCGGTCATTCAGACTGCGTTCGATACAGCGCTGAAGGGGCTTTCACCGCCCACAGGTTTTGAGCTTAGGCTTCATCGAAAAAACGGTGAACAGTTTATCGCTCTGGTTCAACCCGCACCGATGGTCGATAGCAAGGGGGAATTGCTGGGCTGGGTCGCCAGCGTGCAGGACATCGGCCATCTCAAACAGACCGAAGCCACTCTCCGGGAACGCGAGCAATTCATCGCCCGGGTCACTCGGGCTGTTCCGGACATCATTCACGTCTACGACTTTCGCGAACAGCGCAACGTATATTCGAATCATCACGGTACCGCCATTCTGGGCTACAGCGGCGAGCAGCTCCAGGAAATGCGCAATCATCTGCTGACGCGAATCATGCACCCGGAGGACTTGCAAAAAATACCCGAATGGTTCGCGCGCTGGGAACACGCCAGAGACGGGCAGATTCTCGAATCTGAATTTCGCCTGCGAACGGCGGCCGGAGAGTATCGCTGGTTTCAAAGTCGCGATACCGTTTTTAAGCGCGATGACCAGGGACGAGTCGTCCAAGTGATTGGGGCGGCTCAAGACGTCACCGAACGCAAGCGTTCGGCAGCCACCAGTCAGCAGGCGGAATTGGACCTGCGCGAGAGCGAACATCGCTATCGTCTCCTTGCCGATTATTCCACCGATCTGATCACGCGTGAAGATCCCAATGGCGTCTTCCGCTATCTGTCCCCGGCATGTGTCCGACTCATCGGCTATCCTCCCAATGAACTGATCGGGCGGTCCAAATATGAGATTGTCCACCCCATCGACCGGGATCGTGTCTTTCAGTTTCACCTGCGCATGCTCAAGGACCAGCAGCCTGAGACCTTGACCTACCGGCTTCGAGCCAAGTGGGGAGATTTCGTGTGGTGCGAAACCAGGGCCCAGCCGATCATCGATCCAATTCACGTCAACGTGGTCGAAATCATAGCAGTCTGGCGCGACGTCACCGATCGCCTGGCTACCGAGGAAGCGCTGCGTCGCAGCGAACAACTTTTTCGCACGCTTGTCGAGCGCGGTCAGGATGGAATTGTCATGCTCGATGAGGATGGCAATGTTCGATATCTCAGCCCATCGGCGACGCGAATCCTGGGTTACTCCAACCAGGACTCGTTGAGCTTAAACCCGCATGCCGTGATCGCGGCCGAGGATTGGCCGATTGTGCAAACTGCATGCGCTCGCGACCTGGAACCGCCGGGAGGGACTGCACGCGGCCAGGTTCGCGCCCGGCATCGCGACGGTTCCTGGCGGCACGTCGATTTTGTCGTCACCAACCATCTCGACGACCCGTACATTCGCGCCTACGTGCTGAATTTCCGCGACATCACCGATCGCGTCGAACTCGAAGCCCAACTACGGCAAATTCAGAAGATGGAAGCGGTCGGGCAACTGGCCGGCGGCATTGCCCACGATTTCAACAACATACTGACTGCAATAATCGGCAATGTCAGTCTCTTGCTCGAGGACACTGCAATTCAAGAATCGGTTCATTCGACCCTCCACGCCGTTGAACGAGCTGCAAGGCGCGCTGCGGAACTGACGAGTCGGCTTCTGGGCTACTCGCGTCGCACGACGCTGCATCTCAAACCCATCCTTATGAATCGCGTCGTCGAGGAGACCCTCGGTTTGCTCCGGCCAACCATCGACCCGCGTATACTGTTTGAATGGAATCCACCCGGCGATCTTTGGACGATCTCGGCAGATGCGAATCAGTTCAGTCAAGTGGTGACGAACCTGTGTCTGAATTCCCGCGATGCCATGCCGCGCGGCGGGAGCCTGCGCGTCGAGACCGACAATATCACCATTGATGCCGAATATGTGCGGTCCTACATCTTTGCCCGCGAAGGGGAATTCGTTCGTCTCTCGGTGGCCGATACGGGCATCGGAATTCCGCTGGAAGTACAGGCACGCGTTTTTGAGCCGTTCTTCACGACGAAACCCACAGGACAAGGCACCGGACTCGGTTTGGCGATGGTTTACGGCATCGTCAAAGCACACGAGGGTTGGATCACTTGCACCAGTGCGGTCGGCGTGGGGACACGCTTCGACATTTATCTTCCAAGGGCTTTGCAACCCATTGAAGACTCATCTGGGCCTCCAACGACTCCAAAGAAATCGATGTCCGTTGCCGCGAAAAAGTTCGGCGAGACTGTCTTGTTGGTGGACGATGAACCGGCTCTGCGAACCCTTGGCCGATTCATTCTGGAGCAGAACGGCTATCGAGTGTTGCTGGCTGAGGATGGCATCGATGCCCTGGAAACATTCCGAGAACTGGGCGATCAAGTGGCCCTGGTCATTCTGGATCTGACCATGCCGCGATTGTCGGGCCAGGATACATTCCGTCAATTGCGGGAAACATCTTCCAAGGTACCGGTGTTATTTTGCAGCGGCTATTCCGCCGACCAACTGGCAGATGTCGGGGAACACGTGAACTTCTTGTGCAAACCTTATCGCCCAGGGGAGTTACTGGAAGCAGTCCGGCAAGCCCTGAATCGCCTTTGACTCATTCATCGTTGCAAGTTCCAAGTTCCAAGTTGAAAGACTGCAGATAAGCCAGTCTCTGATGAATTTGGTATGCTGGAACTTGGAACTACTCGAAGGAACTTGGAACTTGGAACGATGAATTACGCGGTCAAGGAGATTTACTATACGCTTCAGGGTGAAGGAGCCAACGCCGGCCGAGCAGCAGTGTTTTGTCGCTTCGCAGGCTGCAACCTCTGGACCGGCAAGGAAGTCGACCGTGGCAAAGCCATCTGTCAATTTTGCGATACCGATTTTGTCGGCACGGATGGGATCAATGGTGGAAAATTTGCCTCTGGCTCGGAACTTGCCCGGGCAATTGCCAACCAATGGCCTGCCGAGAACGCACACGGGTCGAAGCCGTTTGTCGTCTGCACCGGAGGGGAACCCTTGCTGCAAATGGATCAGGCTTTCGTGGACGCCCTTCATGCGATTGGCTTTGAAATCGCCATAGAAACCAACGGCACACGATTGCCGCCGGCCGGCATCGATTGGATTTGCGTAAGCCCGAAGGCCGGTGCAGAGTGTTTATTGCGATCCGGTCATGAGTTGAAACTGATTTATCCGCAGCTGGGAGCGGAGCCGGAATTATTTGAGGAGTTGGCGTTTCGAAACTTCTTCTTACAGCCTATGGATGGCCCAGACCTGCAAAGCAATACCGATCTGTCCATCGAATACTGTTTGCGGCATCCCCGCTGGCGGCTCAGTTTGCAAACGCACAAGTACATAGGTATACGATGACGGCCTGAAAGGGCATTCAGCTCACGGTGCCCAACGAACGGTGACCAGCCCGGATTCATTTGCCGTTACTTCCCGGCTTTCCACACCATGAGCTTCAAGCCAGTCCAACAAATCGGTTGCCTGGGCCAATGACAGTTCAGAGCGGCTGCGCCAAATCGGCATGGTCTCGGCAATCGTTTGCGAATCGGTTTCTGCAAGGGCGCAAATGCTCCCATTGGTTCGCTCAATGGGGAAACTGGAGATTTCAAAAGTAGGGGTTGAGTCAAAGTTGCCATGATGGGTCTACCCTCATCTACTTTCGCTCTGGAAGTTCCAACAATGGAGTTTAGCCAAAACGAAAGCCCGACTGAACAATTAAGCCGCAGATTCTGTGCCAATTGTCACGACCGAGAACATAGCTGCGCCGTCTTTCCGGATTTTGACGGTATGTCTTGAAGCATAGATCACAAATGGGCGCGATGTGGTACGCTCAGCAGAATTTGAGAAAAAAACAGCCTTTAATTCTTTTGTTCAGGCAATTGGATCAATGCGACTTTCAATCAAATTCGATAACCGGTCTGCTTGCCGGCCGGCCTCATGCAATACTTCTTGATGATTCAGCGGCGATTCGCTCAATCCCGCAGCACGATTGGTGATGCAGGATATCGCAGCGCAATGAATTCCCAAGCGATGCCCTGTCTCAATTTCGTGGGCGGTTGACATCCCTACAGCGTCCGCGCCAGCGACACTCGGCGCTCGAATCTCTGCCGGAGTCTCATAGCACGGACCAGTCACGGCGGCATAAATGCCGCAAAACAAGGGCAGCTCTTGCCCTGCTGCCACCTCCTGAAATCGCGACGACAATTCCGCGGAATAAGGCGACGACCCAGTTCCAAGACCCATCTCGCGCAGGAATTCGGACGTTGCCAGGACAAATGATCGCGGATAAGCATCAAACTTCCTGGATGCAGGCAGCTGTGAATACCACCTGCTGCATTTGTGAGGATCAAATAGACGATCCCCAATTCTGCCGCAAACTCAACGGGTCGGGCAACTCGTTCCCAACTATGCCCTTCGTAAAAGTGCAAACGACCGTGGAAGACGAGGATCGGCCGACCTGCACAAACTCCCACTTCAACCCGGCCGGAATGTCCGGCAACTGCGGTTTGGACCAGTCCTGGAACATCTTGAAACGATAACGATGCGTGCGCTTGGAAATGTCGCGGGATTGAGCCAAGACCGGAGCCAAGCACAATGGCAGTGCGAGGGCGCAACGCCACAACAACAGATAAGAAGTCGGTGAGAGAGTGCATGATTGACTGCACAATGGGAGCCGTTTCGATCGCATGGGCGTTGCTTGAATGGGTGACAATGCCATTGGATAGAGTATAACGCATTTCATGGAGAATTATGAAAATGTCGCGTGTACGCGGTGCGGCTGCGTGTGCGACGATGTGAAGGTTGCAGTGGACGGTGGTCGGGTTGTTCGAGTCGAACCGCATTGCCCTTTGGCCGAACCTTGGTTCCTCAATCAAGATAGCCTGCAGCCTCCGGGTGCCCGGATCGACGGCCGAGTTGCCGCGCTCGACGATGCTGTGGCTCGGACCGCCGAGATTCTAAGTGCGGCCCGATCGCCGCTGATCTACGGGCTGTCGCGCAGCAGCACCGAGGGCCAGAAAGCTGCGATCGCGCTCGCAGAACAAATTGGTGCCACCATCGACTCTACCGCTTCGCTCTGTCACGCCACTTCCATGATGGCGATGCAGGAAGTGGGCGAAGTCACATGCACGCTCGGCGAGGTCAAGAATCGCTCCGACCTGGTGATCTACTGGGGTTCCAACCCGGTCGAAACACACCCGCGCCACCTCGAGCGCTATTCGCTTTTGCCCAAAGGGCGTTATGTGCCCGCCGGTCGGGCGGGCCGAACGCTGGTAGTAGCCGATTCCACCCGAACGGCCACCGCAGAGCAAGCAGACCTGTTTCTTGAAATAGAACCAGGCAGCGACTTCGAAGCGCTGCACACGCTGCGCGCCTGGTGCGCGAAGCTCCGCTGACGGCAAGCGAACGAACCGGAGCACCGATGCCGCAATTGCGTGAGCTTGCAACGCGCATGAAGTCTTGCCGGCACGGCATCATCTTTTTCGGTACAGCGCTAAGCATGAGCGGACTGGGACATCGAAACATCGAGGCTCTGCTCATGTTGGTTCGAGATCTGAACCGGTTCACCCGCTTCTTCGCTCGAAGAATGCGCGTCCAGGGCGACGTGACCGGAGCGGACACCGTATTGGCGTGGCAGACCGGCTACCCGTTCGGCGTGAATCTGGCGCACGGCTTCGCGCTATAATCCGGGCGAGTTTACCGCCAACGACATGCTGGAGCGACACGACGTCGACGCCTGCCTCCTGGTCGGCAGCGAAGGAGTTAGCCGATTTTCGGAATCGGCAGTCGCCCACCTGCGCTGCATCCCGACGGTTGTCCTGGATCACCCGACCGAGCAGCCCGTGTTTTCTCCGACCATTCAATTCACAACTGCGGTGTATGGCATTCACCACTCCGGCACGGCCTTTCGTATGGACGGAGTCCCCATCCCTCTGCGCGGGTTCCTCTCGACCGCTTATCCGACCGATGCCGATGTATTGAAGCGAGTTCAAGAACGCTTGCCGTTTTGATGGAACGACGGCATTCGTGAGTCAACTACTCGATCGAGCCGTCCGGTCGCGAGTTGCCCTCCGGCCTCATCAGGCTGTCGAGGTTCGGGAAGTCATGTTGCTCGAGAAGCGACTCACCCAGTAAACTGAAAGCAACGAAAAACTCTTTGGAGGAAAGTTAATGGAAGCAACACTAACACTGCCTCAATCACAACCGCTCTACTCCGCAGAAGATCTCTTGTTGTTCCGCGACGGGCCACGCTACGAATTGCTCGACGGACGACTCAAGGAGAAAATGATGGGTGCGAAGGCGTCGGGAATTTGCCTTGAACTAATGATTAGCATTGGAAACTATATCCGCTCGAATCATCTTGCAACAGCCTTTGGCAGTGATGCAGGTTATCAAATGTTTCCGGCTCGCCCGAACCGAGTTCGATTTCCCGACGGGTCAGTCGTTTGTCAGGGTCGCTTGCCGAATGACGAAATCCCGGATGGGTATATTAGGCTGGCACCGGATCTGGCGCTGGAAGTCGTTTCTCCCAATGACGAAGCCTACGAAGTGGAAGAAAAGATCGAAGAATATCTACAAGCGGGAGTTCGACTCATCTGGGTCGTCTATCCCTCAACGAAACGGGTGATGGTGTTCCGCGCCGACGGGACCGTGAGCCGACTCAAGGAGACGGATAGCATCTCCGGTGAGGCGGTCCTGCCTGGATTCAATTGTGCTTTGGCGGATGTGTTGAAGTAAACTAATTCAGGAGGATTTTCTATGGTAGCCACACTTGCCGACGAACCGGTCGAAAGACTCTACACCGCTGAAGAGTTGCTGGAGCTTGAGGATGGTTTTCGCTACGAATTGTTAGATGGCCATCTTGTGGAACGAGTCATGGGCGCTGAAGCAGGACGCATCGAGGCACGAATCCTCCGAAAACTCGACGAGTTTTGTGATGTCCACGATTCGGGCTATGTGTTCTCGCCAACGACGGGATACATCTTATTTCCGGAACAATCCAACCGAGTTCGATTCCCCGACGGTTCGTTTGTCAAACATCACCGTCTTCCAAACGACCAACCGCCCCGAGGTTACATTCGTCTGGCTCCCGACCTGGCTGTTGAAGTCATTTCCCCGAACGATGAAGCCTGTGATTTACAGGAAAAGATCGAAGAGTATTTGCAAGCGGGAGTCCAACCAATCTGGGTCATCTACCCGCGAACGAAACGAATCATCGTGTTCCGCGCGGACGGCACTGTTTCGCGGTTGACCGAGACGGAGAGCATCGTCGGCGACTCGGTGCTGCCTGGGTTTTCTTGCCCGGTGGCCGACTTGTTCAAGTAATTTAGACTCGGTTTCCATGAAAGGGGCCGATCCTATTTTCTGATCAAGATCCCAAACCGAGAAGCGTGTAGCCAACTTCTCTGGGGGGTCGTAGCCGTGGCTGGAAACCTCCGCTACGCGGCTGAAACGATCGTAGCGGCGGCATCCTGCCGCCGTCTGCAAACTCACGGCGGCAGGATGCCGCCGCTACGACCCCCAGAGAATGTAGTTACGCCCTCCGAAAATGTCTCTCTAAAACTCGCATTGACACACATCTGCCATTTTCTTATTTGCCCTCCAACGATTCAGGGGGAATTTACTTTGGAGGGGAAATGATGTCGCATACTCGATCTATAGCCTTTCTGTTCATCGTCCTGGTGTCGAGTGTCTCGGGTTGTATGTCCAAGGCTCAACTGGTACAGCCGCCGGACGTAGTAGGTGGCCGACCGGTGGCTTGTAGGATCGTAATTCCGGAGAGAACCGACAGTTGGCCCTATTATCATCTAAGAAAGGCCAAGGAACTGGCGAAAGAACAACTTCACGGTGAGGTCGAAGAGGTTCCAGCGGACGCGAATGCAAGGCTGGATCCGAACCAGCGCCGCACCACCAATGATGGGAAATCCGTTGTGATTTTTCGCCTGAAACAGGCACCCGACTTGAACCGAACGATTGGCCAACAACAGCAGATGCGGCAACCTGTCGGCAACCCTGTGATCCAGGCGGGCGGAATTCCGAATATGCAGCAACCGATCGGACAGGCGAGTCCGTTTCCGGGCACACCTCCAAGTGCAGTCCCCAGTTCCCCACAGAATTACAATCCGCTTCCCGGCAATCAGCCAATGGGATTTAACCCCGCTTCGACTCAGCAGCAGAATTACCAACCACAGACACCACCGTTCCCTGGCATGAACCGGCAGTGATTCAACGAGAACGGGAGGCATCTGCCTCCCGTTCTCGATTATTTGTGTTGGCGTAAGATCGAGAGCTATTTCACCACAAGGAGTTGACGGAGTACGTAGGGCAAAATCCCTCCGTGCTGGTAGTAAAGAACCTCTTGCGGCGTATCGATTCGGCTAATCGCCTTGAAACTGAGTACCGTGCCATCGGCCTTTTTCGCCTTGACCATCAATTCCCGGCTCGCTCCCGTAAAGTTCGCTTTCAAACCCTCCGACAATCCTTCGATGTCAAAAACCTCTTCGCCGGTTAATCCGTGCGTCTGTGCGCTTTCCCCTGCTTTGAACTGCAACGGCAGCACTCCCATCCCAACCAGGTTGCTTCGATGAATGCGCTCGTAGCTCTCGGCGATCACCGCTTTGATACCCAGCAGAAGGGTTCCTTTCGCCGCCCAATCTCGTGAGGAGCCGGAGCCGTACTCCTTTCCGGCGATGACGAGGAGTGGAGTGCCCTCGTGCTGATATTGCATTGAGGCATCGAAAATGGACATCGCTGTTCCATCCGGCAGATGACGAGTCATGCTCCCTTCCACTCCCGGCAAAAGAAGGTTCCTGAGCCGGATGTTGGCAAAGGTTCCACGCATCATGACTTCATGATGTCCCCGGCGCGCTCCATACTGGTTGAAGTCCTTCACCTCAACGCCGTGACTCAGAAGATACGCGCCTGCGGCGGAATCCTTCTTGATCGACCCGGCGGGTGAGATATGGTCGGTGGTGATGCTATCGCCCAACAGCGCCAGCACCCGCCGACTTGATCTCTTTGACCGCCGGCCGGGTCGTGGTCATCCCCTCGAAGTAAGGCGGATTGGCAATGTAGGTTGAACAGGGAACCCACTGATACAAATCGCCCTTGGGAACGTGGAGCGCCTTCCAGTTGTCGTCGCCCTCGAATACCTGGCTGTAAATACGCTTGTACGATTCTTGCTTGAGCGACTTACCAATGACCGTTGCCACTTCCTGCTGAGTGGGCCAGATGTCTTTGAGGTAAACGTCCTTGCCGTCGTTGCCCTTGCCGATCGGTTCGCTGTCCCAGTCGATGTCCACCCGGCCCGCGAGGGCATAGGCCACGACCAGTGGAGGAGAGGCGAGATAGTTGGCGCGTACTTCCGGATGGACGCGGCCTTCAAAGTTTCGATTGCCGCTCAGGACTGCAGAGACTACCAAGCCCTCGGCGCTGATCTCCTTGGAAATGGCCTCCGCGAGAGGCCCACTGTTGCCGATACAGGTTGTGCAACCGTAACCCACGAGGTAGAAGCGCAGCTTTTCCAGTTCCGGCATCAGTTTGGAATCGACGAGGTAATCGGTCACCACCTTGGAACCCGGTGCAAGGCTCGTCTTGACCCACGGCTTGGTGGTCAGCCCGCGCGCAGCGGCTTTCTTGGCCAGGACACCTGCCGCCACCATCACCAAGGGGTTCGAGGTATTGGTACAGCTGGTTATTGCCGCGATTACCACGGAGCCGTCTTTGAGATGACCGTTCAGTGTCGGCTGCGGGCCGGGCACCGGCTCACCGGCCATCGGCAACGCGGGTTTCTTGGCAACCGTCTTCAACTTGGGCAGCGCTTCGTGGAACGATTTCTTCATGTCCTTCAGTGCCACGCGATCCTGCGGACGCGATGGCCCAGCCAGGCTCGGTTCCACCCCATCGAGATCGAGTTCCAGGACATCGGTATAATCTGCTGCCGGCGTGTTGACATCGTGGAACAAGCCCTGTTCTTTGGCGTAAGCCTCGACGAGTTTCAGGCATTCCTCGGAACGGCCCGTTTGGCGCATATAGCGGATCGTCTCGGCGTCGAAGGGGAAGATACCGCAAGTTGCACCGTATTCGGGTGCCATGTTGGCGATCGTCAGGCGATCGGCCAGTGCCAGCTCGGCCAGGCCCGGTCCGAAGAATTCGACGAATTTGCCGACAACGCCCTTCTTGCGAAGCATCTGGGTTACGGTCAACACCAGGTCGGTCGCGGTCGATCCTTCTCTGAGTTTGCCCGAGAGTTTGAAACCCACCACCTGTGGAATCAGCATTGTGACGGGCTGGCCGAGCATCGCCGCTTCGGCCTCAATGCCGCCGACACCCCAGCCCAGAACGCCCAGACCATTTACCATCGTGGTATGCGAGTCGGTGCCAACGAGGGTATCGGGATAGGCGAGTCCCCGTTCATCGACAAAGACTCCGCGCGCCAGAAATTCGACGTTGACTTGATGAACGATGCCGGTCTCCGGGGGCACGACTTTGAAGTTGCGGAAGGCATCCTGTCCCCAGCGCAGGAAGATATAGCGCTCTTGATTGCGTTCGTACTCGATTTTCGTGTTGTGCTCGAACGCACCCGCATTCCCGGATTCGTCTACTTGCACGGAGTGATCGATCACCAGTTCGCAGGGTATCAGGGGATTGATCTTGGAAGGGTCGCCCTTGAGGTTTCGCATGGCATCGCGCATGGCGGCGAGATCGACGACGCACGGCACGCCCGTGAAGTCTTGCAGGAGCACGCGGGCCGGCATGAAGGCAATTTCGGTATCAGGCTCAGCTTTTGGGTTCCATTTCGCCAGGGCTTCGATGTCCTGTTTGCGGACACTCAGCCCGTTCTCGGTACGCAACAAGTTTTCCAGCAGGATTTTGAGCGAAAAAGGCAGCTTCCCGACATTAGGAAAGATCTTTTCAACGGCACCAAGACGATGGATGGTATAGGTTTTGCCATCCACCATCAGTGTCGATTTGCTGTCAAAACTATTAGCCATGAAAAAGTTCCTTGCTGGACGAGAAACGGAAACCTACCGCTATTGTTGGGTTCAGAGCGGGTTGCGGCAATGCACATATCCCAGGTTTGAACTCCAATTCCCAAAGAACTGCTTGCGGAACTGCGACATCGCTCGGAATACCGAAGGCATTGGGAGCCCGCAGCGCAAGCAAGGCGGGACTGCCACATCGTCGTAACTCCTTCCCTTGCTTGCACTTCGGGCTCCTATCGTTCTTTCGAACGCTTTCAACCATCGCCAAAAGCGCAACATCAGAACATGCGATTCGGATCGGTGTTCGGCCAAGATGCACCAGCAATGGTTCTACTCATTTCTTCCGACCGGGGGCAGGTATAAACTGCGTGATGTCCAAGCCATCCGGGCCGAGATAGGCATCCAAAACATCAATTCTGCCGCGACTTTTCATCGAAAGAAATACCTGGCTCATGGCATCCCACCACATCGCCGTCAAAACATTTGGGTTCCTGCTTCGCAGTTCGCGATATTTTTCGGAGCGTTTTTGAAATGCCTCCGCTTCCGCCCGCGCGATCCGATGCTTCCCTTCGACATAGGCTTTCGCCTGCTGATCGAGGCGATAGGCTTCCGCCAGCGCCTCACGCTCGCGCTGATCGGCATCCTGTCTGGCTCGAAACTCCTGGGTGTGGATGTTCGTTTGCGCTCGATTGACTTCGTCGAACGCTGAGCGCACCTCATCCAGCGGGGCAAGGTAAGCAACGCTGGCCTGTTGGAGCCGAACGCCAAGGCGCTGGGCCCGTATCCGCTCTTGAGTCCGTTGCACGACCCATCCGGGAATCTCAGTGTTCCCGACCAGCAACACCTCATCCACCGTTCGACCCGCAGCCCATTCAATCAATGCCGTTTCCGCTTCGCGAACAATGACTCCATCAATCCGATCGCGATTCATGACAAAATCTTCGAGCGCTGAGCTATCGTCCGAGAGGACGTAATCGATATTGAGCTGAACGTTGATGAGATTTTGGTCGCCCGTAAGCAACTGTCCCACCGGCAATGCCGGATTCTCCTCGCCATCGGGTTGATAACCGACGACAATTCGTCGAACCGTGGCAATGGGAACGCGATCGACTCGATCGATGCCCCAAGGCAAGCCGATCCATAAGCCGGGTCCCGGTTTGGCAACCACTCGACCAAAGCGCCTGACGACCGCTTGCTCTTCGGGGCGGATTTGATGAATGCCCGTCAGGAAATAGCAGATCAGAAGAAGAGCTAAACTGTATACGAAGTATTTCATAAGTAAAATCACAAATCACAAATCACAAACAAATCCCAATGTTCAAAACAAAACCAAATTCCAAACAAGTTTCCGTTTTGAGTTGGAAGTTGTTTGGGTTTTGGAATTTGTTATTTGGAATTTCCCGGTACGGGCAACGGTTTTGGAGGATTCAACATCAAATCGAACAATTCATGCTTGCTCGAAAGCAATAAGACATCGCGCGTTTCCGACAACATGCTTTGATACGCCTTCAGCTTCTGAAGAAACGTATAGAATTCGGGGTCTTTCTCGTGTGCCCGGCTTCGGATCAAATCGGCCTCGATGTCGGCCTGATTCTCAATTTCACGCTTGCGGATGTTGGCATCGTAGACAATCTTTGCGGCCTGTCGTTCGGCATTGCTGACAATCTCGGTATACTTTCGGTTTCCTTCGCTCTGATACTCCGCCGCTTTGCGATTCCGCTCGCTGCGAATGCGATTGGCGATTTCGCCCCGCACTTTCTCGGGGTAGTTGAATCGTCGCAATCGAACATCGACAATTTCGATCCCGTAGGCTCGGCGGGCCATTGCTGCCAGTGGTTCGGCATCGCTGGTGCGAATCGAATCCTCCTCCAGAAGTTGATTCCGAATGCGTTCCATGCGTCGATCGATCACCTGCTCATTCGCGCTGCGGATAATTCGATCGAAGGCGAGCACCGTACTCGAAGATGCCATCGCCAAAGGAGTTCCCTGGTCCGCTGCCTGGATGATGTCCTCCATCTGCATCGCGCTGATAACCGCGGAAAGCCGGCTCGTGATCCTCGGCGTCAAAAGTCGGCGGGCTTCCTCCGGGGTCCGAACGGTTCGATAGAATCGATCCGCAGCTTTGTCATCCGGAATGCGCCAGCAAACATAAGCATCCACGGTAAGAGTCTTATCGACGGTGCGTTGAACCAAGTCGCGGGTTTGAGGCTCCGCCGGGGGAAGATCGAAGAGTTGCAGCCGACGATCAATCCGATCCACGGATTCAATCGGCCAGGGCCATTTGAGATGAAGCCCGGCCTGAGTCGCGCCATCCTGGACGTCGACCGGTTCCCCGAACCAAGTGACGTAAGCAAATTCGGCCTGATCCACGGCATAGAAAGCCGACTGGCCCCAGAGGATCAGAACGAAGAGAACGAGGATGCAAAGGAAAGGATGTTTACGCATATACTTTCAATTCTGGATCGGGGCCATTTCGTGTTACAATTTGGATAACTCGTGATTTGAGCATGGCTGGATTCCGAACGGAGTGAGGGGAAAGCGGTGAGGCTGTTTATGCTACTGGACAAATCAATGTACAGCAACACAAAAACGAAAGTTGCACGATTGACGGGGCGTGCAGTCGAGGAACAGGTGGGTCGCCTCAACCAGATACTGGTGGGGTGGGCCAACTATTTTCGGCTGGGAAACGTCACGGGAGCCTGGCGGGCTGTGCAACAGCAGGCCTGCTGTCGGCTTCGCTGGTGGTTGCGTCGCAAACGGCGACAGAAGGTTGGCGTCCACGGCTACCCCGACATGCAGTTGTACGAAAACTACGGCCTTGTCAATCTGGACCGGAAGATTCGACGCATCGCTGTGGGCGTGAGCATGTGTCTGGTCGGAGAGCCGGATGCGGGAAATCCGCACGTCCGGTTCGATGAGCGGGGAGTGGAAACGGGCATGGTCGTCTCCTTAGGCACTGGCCATCGAAAGAGAGCCAGTACGCGCATGGCCGACCTAACCCACGGCCCACTCCTCGGTTCTACTTTGTTGGCGTACTCCTTCAGAGTGCAAGACGGCTATTGCTGCGGTGGGGCTACTTCCCGGATGATCGCCCCTTGGGTTTCGCTCAGTACCAGCACGCCGAACTTCGCGATCGGTGACGCTTCCGGCGTGCTTACCAAGGCGTAGTCGAACTTGCCGCGATGATCGGTGTAGCCATCCTTGTGGAATTTCACCTGGCCGTTCGCCAGACGTACGTACGTCTTCACGTAAACCTTGGAAAGCATCTTGCCGTTGACGGCATCCGTCACCTGTAACTGGCCGTAGTTCTCGTTGAGCGTGACGCTCATCGCATTGGCCAGAACCGGCACCGATCGCGTCTTGCCGTTGGCAGTAATCTCGACCAGCACATTCTTATCGGCCAGACTATCCGGCAAAGGAATGGCCAGTTTATTCAATGTCGTCGGCAATTTGACGGTGGCAGTCTCGTTCGGGCGGATTTGCGAGAACTGGCCGCCGTTTTGCTGAACGAATGGATTTCGGCTAAAGAGCAGTTCAACATCCATCAGGTAATAGTTGATGCGAACCGTTTCGATGTTCTTCCAGGTCAAGTTGATGTTCTTGGCGGCAACGCCAAACTCGAAGCTGGGTTCCTTGGCGGCCAGTGCCGCTTGTTGCTGGGCCTGGTCATCCTTGTCCACCAGCTTGCCGGCTTTGCCTTCGATTTCATCGAGTTGACTTCGGATCGCTTGGAAAGCATTTCTCCAGCGATCGACGGGATGATTGGAATAGGTTGCGACCAGTGCACGAACCTTTTTCGGCTCATCCATGAACATATCCAGGTAGGCAGCGCAATAGTCATATTGCATTCGCGTGGGCAATTCTGCGGCTTTGACTTGCGCAAACGCATTCTGCGCATCCTCAACGCGATCTTGCAGAAGCATGTAGTAGGCCACCGCCAGTTGATCTTCGCCGCTCAACTTCGAGCGGTAGGTGAGCAGGTGCATGTACCGATGGTACTGCTCGTGGAATCGCGCATTGACAATTTGACGGGTCTGGCCCAAAGAGTGGGCACGGGCATTAATGAGCGGCTTGTACTCCAGATGCTCGTATTGATGCCGGATTACCGGATCAACTACCAGCAACGGACTGACGACTGGCCCGCCGCATTCGTTGACGATTTGATCGACGTGGGTGAGATACTCTCGCGCCACCGGCACCACATTGTGCGACAAGCCATACGACCAGAGCGTTGGATTATAGGTGTGCCGGTCCTGTAGGAGCTGGATGGCGGTTTCAAAGAAAAACCGATCCTTCATGCGGAAGGCGATCTTGTCCAGATCGAGTGCATTGACGTTTTCACGATTCAGATAGGCAAGAACCTGCTCCTCGGTGCCGTTTTGCGAGACGTAGTCCCACGACTCGGTATCGAGTTTCGTCGGCTTTGCCACCACGTTGAAGTGGAAAGGACTGGCCATCGCCACCAGCGTTTCGGCCTTGGCAATGTGGACTGGGAACTGATCGAACTGGCCGGGTTTGGGGAAATAGAACTGGAAGTCAACGATCTGCGTTCGGTACGGCTCGAGATCGAGCCAGTGGGTCTTGGTCGCCTGGCCGTTACTGACGGCGATGGCCCCGGCGGGAATCTGGGTCAGAACCAAGAGCCGTTGGCGGGAAGGCGTGGGATTGGTGACGACGATTTGGCAGCCGTACACGGTTTGAATCACGAATTCATCGGTTACGAACTTGTCGAAGCGTTCGCCGTTTTCATCCTTGTAGCGATCGCCGTTTCGATAGAAGTTCTGGCTGACCAGGATTTGCACCTTGTCGCCGATCCCGGCAACGGGCTTGACCTCTTCATGGAAGGCCAGCACGTTACTGCCCGGGATAAAGGTCATGTGACCCATATCGAATTTGACCTGGTGCTTGGCGGGCGTGAAGGGCAGATCGATGACCGACAAAGCGAACATCATTTCCGTGAAGTTCCGCGACGCATCCGCCAGATTGCGCGTCAAGAAGGGACTTTTGCCATCATGCCTTGCGTAATCGACCCAGAAACTGCTGACCGGAACCAGGCTGGCCACCTGTTGCTGGATCGGCAGTTTGAAGTAGTTGTTCTCGGCAAGTTCCTGGGTCAAATCGACTTTGCGATAAAGACGGGCGGGAGCATCCTTGCCCGACCGTGAATCATCGAAGAACCAAGCATCCTTTTCCGCTTCGATGAGGGAACCCATTTCTTGAGTAAACTTATTCAGACCCTTGGCCTCCTTTTCCGCACGATCTAGCCCGTCCGCGGCACTCATGTCGCCAAGAGCACGCCCCCCTGCACCACCGCCGGCTCCGCCCATACCCAACCCGTTGGTGCTTGACCCAGAAGCGGAAGTTGGATCTGATTTTGCCGCTTCTTCCGGCGACTCTTGGACTTCTCCAGAGACGTCTGATCTGGTGCATTGTCCAAAAGTTTTCCAAGTTTCTCGCTCTTTAACTTCAGTAGGCTGGACTTGTTCTGGTCACCAGGGCAGATCCCCCGCCTTCAGCGCGGTTTCATAGAGCATTCGTCTCCGCTCCGTATCGGGAGGAAGCAGGTGATACAAGTCCTTAAGATGGCGAGCGGTGCGAGTTGGCTCACCCACCAGCCTTTGAGCCAGCAAAACTCTTTCGACGGAATTGAGCCGATCGAATTTCCAGGGCTGCAAATAATCCTTCAAATCGCTTTCCAGCAACCAGTGGTCGAGGAAAGTCTTGTCTTTCTTGTAGACCAGATAAGGTTTGACGACGGCCTTGAAGAAATCGGGATCCTTCTGAGCGATGAAGAAGTTCAATTCATGACAGGCGAATTTTGAGTAAAAAGCCTGCTTCTCGGCGAGTTTCAGAGTTGGCCAGGTCAAGATGAAAGAAAACTCGGCCAGCTTGGGATCGTGAGTCAGCGTCGAATAGAGCACATACACTTTCGACAAGCTGTCATACGTTTCAAATCGGCTCGCAGCAGCGTCGGCGATAACCATAGGCTGGCCGGCTTGCAGAATATTCACCTGCTTCTGCTGGGTAAAATGGCCTTTGGGATCGAGGCCGTTCTTGAGGCGCAAATCGACGAAGTCGGCCTTCTGTTCGGGCAGGCTGATCGACTTGGCGGTCGTGTTGACCGGATCGACTGCCACCACACAAATCATCGAGTGCGGGCCAAGATGTTTGCGAGGAATCTTGATGACGCCATTCTTGTCGGGTACAAGGTTGTGCAGGGTGGCTGAGGAATCGTAGAGATAATCGAGAGATGAGGTGAAATTGGGCGACACGCCGTCATTGCTGCTATCGGACCATGGCATTGCTGCCGGCGTTTGCGGCGGAATGGTTTGCCCGCCCTGTTGCCTCAACATCTTCCGGTATTCTTCTCCAGCTTGTACCATCTGCTCGCCGGTCTCGGTGGATCGAACCACCCAGGGGTTGAGCAAGAGGGCTGGTCGTTCGAGCATGTTGCCGGGGAACTTCTTTTGATTACGGCGATCCAGGACATAGCGATATTCATCGCCGATGTTCCGGCCCGCCAGATACAACGACTCCGACGACAAGGGGAAGAAGCCATCCAATCCGGCATCGCGCACTTTGCCGAGATCGGCAAAAGCCGAAAAAGCGGGCAGGTAGCGGGTTCCATAAACGTGAACGCGCGTGAAAGTCGAGAAATCGCGCAGTTGAATGGTCACGTTCTCGTTGTCCGTGCTGACATCGGCAACTTGCACTGGTTTCAGAGCGGGAAGTTGCAAGTGGCGCAACTTGCCCAGCACATAACCAGCTTCTTGCTTGCCCTTGACCACGCGCACTCGGACTCGCTCACCCGTTGCCTTGAGCCAGAGATCGTAATCGCCTGCGGTCAGGCCACTCATCTCGATCATCCCTTCCTTGATGCTCAAAGCGATCGAAACGATCGGAATGAGTGACTGTCCCGCGCATCGCGAAAAGAGCCAATTCGCTTGGAATCGGTTTTTCGGAAGTGCCGAGATAAGGAATCGCAATCAACTCACCTTCTTGAGCGTGAATGACCGGACGATAGGTGTGATGATTCAGCGGCAAGGTCCAGCTATGAGTGGTTGCTTCCGGACCCGTTGCGACGACACGGGCAATATCCGTCAATGCGCCGAGCTTACCCGGCCACGGGCATCGCTTTTGAGTAATACGTTGACTGCTTCGCGGAAATCGCGATGCTTGATGCTCAGTTGTACGGGTCGGTCGGGCTTGGCTTCCCCGGTTCGACCAAGAAGCTCGATCACATAATCGTTGCCGAATTTCGCAAAATGAAGGTCTTCAATTCTGTTGGTCTTGGTAATGCCGTTCAGGCCAAAGTTTTCGCCCGCGGCCAGCATCACATCCTTGCCTTGACTCAAGCTGCGCACCTTTGCCTGGAGCGAGATGTTCAACGATGCCAGTCGGGCTGGGACGCGGAATTCGTGAACCGTTTCGCGATCCTCGAAGAGCTTGAAGTCGGTTACCTGGGTGGAACTCATGATCCCATCCTGATCGGTGGCGGTGATGACCAGCCTGACGTCTTCGAGGAGTTTCACTGAAACGGGAATACCATTGAGCCGCAAGCTGGGACGTACCAGTAACTCGGCGACACGTTGCGTGAGGAGCGACTCGCGATCGACGTGGATGCCGGCGATGAGGTTGTAGGATTCGGCCTGATGATCCAGAAAATCGAGACTGGCAAAATCGCCCTTGCTGATGACGATCGGCTGCCGGGCAGGTACTGTGCTGAATGGGACCAGCACAATTCCCTTGTCATCGGCCTTGTATTCCTGGCCGCCCAGCAAGACAGTTGCACCCTTGACAGGTAAATTGGACTCATCGATGATGGTGAGTTTTTGCCCGGCCGAGCTCATCCCCACCAGCGTGCGAAGCTGGCCTTTGCGAATCAGCGCCCGGCTGCTCTTCCCCGCACCAATGAAGTCAATGACATAAATGCCCGGTTTGCTGATTTGCGGGAATTCAAACTTTCGGCCAATCCGCCGGAAGGGTGCATCCACATAGGTGTAGGTTTTCTCCGAGTTCGTGACGAGGCCGTCGAGATTGACGGCGGTGTCGACGGGCCGTTTCTGTGTTCGGTAGAAATTGACGGTGTTGATTTCAAACACCTTCACCATCAAATTCGGCATGTTCTTGACGAACAGGTCCAGTGCTACCGGATCGTTGACTGCATAATCGGTTTTGTTCGTGAAAGCGAAGTCGATATCGATGCGATCCTTGAGCTGGCGGAATAATTCAGGAGGCAGTTGGGCTGCCCACGTTTCCGGATCGCCCAACCCATTTTCGATCTGGGTTTCCGCAAAGAGATGCTTTAGGTAGACATCGTTGATGTATGGCTCAAATTCATTCGGCGATTTGGCGTCCAGGAGAAAATGTTTGAGATAATCTCGCACGAGAGCCTCGTCCGATCCGACATTGGATAGCATCGTCAACGGATGGTAATTCGCGTTGAGATCGGCCGGCCGAAGACGACCATTTTGATTGTCCAGCATGGCCTTGGACATATAGGACTGAAAACGCGGCAACTTCAAATACTCGACAAAAATCGCCTTGTCCTGCGTCCCCTGAGATTGATCCAGTAGAAGCCGATGGAACAGAACATGCGCTTTGAAGGGGTTGAAGACGGGTGAAAGTCGCCGCGTGAAAGTCAGGAGCCGGTCGAAATAGGCACGGGTCAAGGCGGCATCATGTCTCCAGTCCTCGTCGTCGTTGGGGAGCAACTTGGAAGTCCAGGTCTGCACGAAGTTCGACTGATCCAACAACCCCGGCATCCGTTTCAGCAACTCCTCGAGTTGTGAAAGAGTGAGTTGACGATGAATGTTCAAGGAGCCAAAACCGCCCGAGTATTGCGCATTGAGATCGTCGGCGACGATTCTGGCAAGGTCCGGAACGTCGGGCCGGGACAGTCGGCTCAGAAGCGTTCGCCGCCGGCTGGCATCGAGGCTTGGCGTCAGCACCCAATCGAGCGCAGCATCCTCGTAAATATCCGTCCCCTGCTGTGCCCGAACCATCGCGTAGGCCGCCAGAGTCTCGCGCGAGATCACTTTCGGATCGAGAGAAGTGGGCAAGTTCGGCGAACCGCCCTGAACGATTTTCTGATGCTGGAAGTACAGGCCCAGGCGGGTCTTGAAATAATTGAGCGATTGTTCCGGATTCTTCTCGTAGGTCAACAGAGCGTGTCGGGTCTGAATCTCGGTGAGTCGAGGCGTTTGGTTGAAACGATCGAACCACGGTTTGAACAGTGTGGCGGCCTTGTCGTACTGCGCCGAGTTCAGATAGTGCAGGCAATGGAAATAGTAGTAATCTTCCGTTCCGGGAATGAGTTTTTTGAGGGCTTCGGCTCGATCCTTGGCCAGGGCGAAATCCTCAACGAAGCCGATGTCGCCGGCCTGGAGTGCCGATGCCAGACATAATGCCATTGCACAAATCGAGATTGCTAACCGATACATTGAATTTCTCCGGAAGAAGAGAATCCCGTGAAGAAAGAGCGGTTACCGACACATTGAAGTGTTTGAGAACGAGAGTTCTGCTAGATTGTTAGACGAAGCCAGCGTCCGAATCGTTTGGAAGGCTCGAATACACGCATTCGATTTCTATCAATTGGGCATTGCTCGAACAAGCGATGGGCGATTGCCGGAAGCGGGTATCTTTCGTTCCCGGAATGCCATAGGATAAACCAGCGCTATCGCGCAGAGAATTAAGATTGTGGGAGTTCGAGATTCCAAATAGGCCAAACCAGGATGCCTGCAACTCCGACCAATGCCGTTCAGGATTACCTCAAGGCCATCTATCATCTCGGCGGCGCGGATCGGCTCGTTTCTCCCGTTGACATCGCCGGAAGTATGGACGTTCGTGCCCCCTCGGTAACGGGCATGCTCAAACGTCTCGCGGAGTCCGGCTACATCGAATATGAGCCTGGGAACGGTGCGAAACTGACGGCGTCGGGCTTGTCCGAGGCTCTGCGCGTGATTCGCCGTCATCGCCTTCTCGAATTGTTTCTCACGCGGGTCTTGGGGCTGGACTGGAGTGAGGTCGATGACGAGGCCGAGGCTCTGGAACATGCCATTTCACCGCGGCTGGAAGCAGCCATTGCCAAACATCTCGGCGAACCCAACGAAGATCCGCACGGCCACCCGATTCCCACATCCAGCGGCGAATTGAAACAGCGCAACTTGCAGAAGCTTTGCGATTTTCGGGCCGGCCAGACGATCATTATTCGTGAAGTTCAGGACGACAACTCGGCCCGGTTACGGCACTGGCAGTCGCTCGGCCTTATTCCGGGCGCAACCGTGGAGATCGTCGCCTATCAGGATCTCGATGATCTGTTTGAATTGCGCGTTCAGGGCCGGATTATCCAGATGGGAAGCGAAGGATTGGCAGGTTTGCGCGGCGAATTAAAACCGCACGTTACCGGTTGACTCCTGGAATTGCGTGATCTAGGGTTGCAATAACCAGCAAGATCGGCAGAATTGCTGAACTTATTTTAACCGTAACAGTCACTCAACCCCCGATTAACGATGCCAAATATGCTCGCTTGCAACCTCGCCGCACTATTCATTGCGACCGTTTACTATTCCTGGCGAGATTGGTACGTTCGCCGCATGGATCAAAAACTCTTGCGTGAACGAGTTACCTACATGCTTTGGGTCGCAGCTCAGAGATGATAGGATTGTTGTAGCCGAATTCGCCAGAATTCGGGAAGACTTTGAATGGGCACACGCTGATTGCCGCAATCAGACCCGAATTCGCCTTTGTCGTAGCCGAATTCGCCAGAATTCGGAGAGATTTGGAATGGGCACGTGCTGATTGCCGTAATCAGACCCGAATTCTGGCGAATTCGGCTACACAAGCGGCGTTCTCACACAACTCCGTGTTTCTTGAACCACGCCAAACATCGTTTCCAGCCATCCGCCGCATTTTCTTTGTGATAAGTTTGACGGTAGTCGGCAAAGAAGCCGTGCGGCGTTGCAGGATAAATCACGAATTCACAATCCTTTTTCGCCTCCTTAAGCGCCTTCTGCATTTTCTCAACGGTTTCTACCGGAATTCCGGTATCCGCTGCTCCATAGAGACCCAGAACGGGTGTTTTGATCGAGCTGACCAAGTCGATTGGGTGTTTCGGCTGCAATTTGTTTTCCTTGCCGACGAGTCGGCCATACCATGCCACGCCGGCCTTCAGATCCTTGTTGTGGGCCGCATAGAGCCACACAATTCGACCACCCCAGCAAAAGCCGGTGATTCCCAGTTTGGCGGTTTCGCCATTACCGCTTTTCTTTGCCCAGGCGACGGTTGAATCGAGATCCTTCATAACCTGCTCGTCGGGAACCTTCGATACGACTTTTGAGATGATGTCGGGAATATCCTTGATCTTCGAGACATCCCCTTCCGCGAGTACAGTTCCGGAGCGATGGCGAGATAGCCGAGCTTCGCAAACCGGCGGCAGATGTCCTTGATATGTTCGTGGACGCCAAAAATCTCCTGCACGACAAGAATCACCGGGAAGAGCAGCCCTTGTCCGGCGCAGCACGATAACCTGGGATCTCGCCATCGGAAACGGGGATCTTGATCTCGCCCGCTTCGAGACCTTTTGTATCCGTGGCGATCGTTGCCGCAGATATTGGCTGCACCGCCAGGGCGAACCCCGTCGCCAGCGATGTAACAACGAACTCGCCCCGACCGACTTTCCCGTGGTTTAGAAAGCTCAGGGCATCCTCGTGCATGGTGATTCTCCTTGGTTAGAGTCTTTCTTTGTGTTTTTTGCGCCACGCGAAAAAACACGTAGGGCGGGTCGAGGCTTTGCAAGGCCCGCCGGTACAGCAAAAGCGTTGCCGATTCACGGCGGGCCTCGCAAAGCCTCGACCCGCCCTACGATACGGTTGCGGGCAAAGCCCGCTTTAGGGTCAACTCAAGCTCAATGGCCCGGCACCACAGAAATCCGGGTTGCCGAATTTCTTGATATTATGGCCGAAGCCGTGGGCTAACGACAGCAACAGGCGATTGTGTGCAACCTGTTTGAATTTCAACGATCGGCCCATCTTGAAGTCGAGTCCGTTCCCAACCAACACGAATGGGATATTGTCGAGCGTGTGCGAATTGCCCTTTCCTAACTCGTTGGTCCAGACGATGAGCGTGTTATCCAACAACGTCTCCTTTCCACCCGGCTCAGGAGTTTCGGCAAGTTTTTTCGCCAGATATGCGAGTTGATCGCAGTACCAGCGGTTGATCCTGGTCAATTTGTCCACAGCCTTTTCGGAAGAGTCAGGCTCGTGCGACAGGTCGTGATGTCCTTCATTGATACCAAGCCAGTGCATCCTCGCGCCACCGACGGAGTTGGTGAACTGAAGCGTTGCGACCCGGTTGAAATCAGCGGCAAAGCTGTTCACCATCAGATCGATTTGCATTTTGGAGATGCCGGGATGTTGTCGTTTTCCCTCCTCACTTTCGGCTCAAGCTCCGGCACCTTATGTCCAACGTCCTGATTTTTGGTCGATCGCAACTCCTGCTCCATCTCCCGAACAAAAGTGGCATGTTCTTCCAGAAGTCGTTTATCCTCAGCGCCAGTGCGGCGCCGACTTTCTTGAGATCATCCTTCACATCGTCGAGGATGCTCTTGAGCGTCTCGCGATCTTTCATTTGACCATAGAGTTTGCCGAACATTTGATAGGGATCATCGATCGGTGCGATCGGCTTGTTTGGCCCCGCATAGACCATTCGAGTCCAGGTGTCGGCCCGTTCCGGAACCATGACGCCAAACTCAAGCGACCCAAAGCGAGTACGAGTTGCCGCATCCTTTTGCAAATGATCCTTGATCTGCTGATCGATGGAATTTCCTTTGGCCCAACCGGCCGGGGTATGGGAGCCGCCCTGGACGTTGCCGGGAAACAGCTCCACACCCGTCAACAGGCAGCCTATCCCGCGCATATGATTGTCGCCATCGCCACGAACGCGGTCGGATACACCATTGAGAATCAATGTGCGATCCTTGAACGGTTCCAACGGCTTCAGACTTTCCTTGAGAGCAAACTTCGCACCTTCCTCATCCGGCCAGAACGTCTTCGGCACCACGCCATTGGGGCTAAAGATCACCACCAGGCGCTGCTTCCGCTTCTGCTGATTGGCGAACGCGAGGCCCGGCAGGTTCAGCACAAATGGCAAAGCCCCGGCACCGATGCCAAGGTCGCGAATGAAATCTCGCCGATTGCGATGGAAGGTCACGTCGATTCTCCAGGTTACAAAAGCCCAAGCTTATCATAGTGCCGTGGGGCGGGGATCGTCATCATTTCTCCACACGAATTTCCTGGTCGATGCGGTTGGCAAGGGCTTGGAGATCCTGCTTGAACATGTGTTGCGTCGGACGCCGTTACTGCCGCCGCCGTCGCAGAGCAGCAGCAGCGAGTTGGCATCGCGGCCAGGCCGCATGTCCTTCGGTGGTCCACCATTGGAAGAGGCTGTCGCAAGCAAATTCACTGGTGTCGTGACTGCCGCCCAAGTTGATGTAGCCCCGGTTGCGTTTGAGATCGAATATGCCATGCGGAATGACATGGCCGTCGGCGAACGACGGATAATCGTGGTCGAACACTCGGATGGGTCGGGTCGTGAACGCTTGCCCGTCGCGATAAAAATCGCCCAAAAGCTCGCGTTTTTTGGTGTCAACGCTGAGGATCGGATTGAGCGAGTCGAGGTAAATTTTCCGGTACAAGGAGATGGTTTCGAATTGCTGGTTGCGGTCGCGCGAATAATCCATGGTTGTGATTTTGAGGCAATTGACGATGGCCGAGTTTGCTTGATCGAGGAGTTGTTCGACGATGGTGCGGTCGACCGGGGTGCCCAACTTCGGCCATGCGGTCGGCGATGGCCTGACGGATAGGTTGGTCCATAAAGAGTCGGGCTTCATCGGATCGCCGGCAGTGTGATCTTCGAGAACCTTCTGAAAGCTGGGCTGCAATTGCGGTTGGGTATCGATCAGGCGTTTGCGACCACCCCTTTTTTTCGGCACCGCTCGGGTGGAACATCGGGCAGGTCCGCAGAGATCGAACTCGCCTTGCCGGATGGTTTTGGGGTCGCAGCCGAACAACTCGGAAATGTATTTGATGCCGCCATGCTCGAGTTTAGCGGCTTCGACCGCCGCATAACGACGACGATCCTTCTCACGGAGAGAAGTGTACATCGTCTTCATCGTTTGCTCGACCTGCGGCGCATACGGAAACATGGCAAGCTCCCATCCATGAGAACACGATAGGCGAAGAACTCCATTTTCTATCGGTAAACTGAGCTTACCGTGATCGCTCAAAATCGGGAAATTGTTTCTCGAAGGTTGCTAAACTCTCTGCATTTTTTTGGAGTTGCACTCAAGGCAGTTGCTCAATGGTTACCGAACCCCCTGGGACTACCTGGATCCGCAACTCCAAGCCCTGAAGCAAGGCCATACGAGGAGCGGCTGCGTGTCGGCAGCCTCGGCTTCCACAGTCCGCAACTGACCCTGCCAGACCACTGTCGCCACATAGACGTCAAAAGTCAGGAGACTTCCGTCTGCCAGTTGCCCCTGTTGCCGGCACAGCCACGGCAGTCCCAGCGCGGCGATGAGAGCAGGCGGCAGTGTCAGGAAGCCATTGAAGCCGGTGTCGATGACCGCTTCCAGTTCGCGCGGCTGACCACCGGCATCGTGGACGGTCAGCCGAACCGATGGCTCCAGGTCCGCGTTCACATTACCGGTCATCATGTCCGGCATGCCTCGCGTGCGGGGGCCGAAGCGATGGACGGCCCCGTAGCCGATGCGGACGCACCAGATTTGGGCATCGGGATGGTCCCTCAACAATCGCTCGGAAGCGGCCAAGGAATCTTCGGCCATCTCAAAGGCTCCGGTTTCCACGTCGAGGGCCACGACCTTTCCGTTATTGCCCGCCTCCACCTGGGGGCGGACGTGCTCCTCGTAGAGTGCTGTTCCACGGCGGGCATGCTCTTCTTTGCTGTAGTGGGGTTGAGGTCTCGTCATGGCTTGTCTCCTATAGATTTCGCTTCCTCCAGGGCGTTGGAAGACGCTACATATGCATAATATAGCCGAAAGAAAGAGGAAAGAATGCCGAATTCGGACGAACCGGATTGCTTGATTGTCAATCGACACGTTTGGTTCAGCACCATTCAACTTCGTTGTTGGTAATACTTCAACAACGTCTGTGCCGCATTGACGAGTCCTTTATCTTCGACATCCCAAATCGACTGCCAGTCGAGCAAGCAGGAAGTCCGGGAACCGACCCGATCGTTTGCCAAGCGGATCTACATGACAATGGCCTTCATAGCTATACCTGCCATCCGAACGAGCAGCGAACTGGAAATCCCAGCACGGACCCATACCTCGAGTCCAGCAGAGTTCGATCTCGGTGATGCCCAACTCTCCCATGTTGTGCCTCATTCAAGATGAACGACAAAAGACGGATACTCCTTCGCGGCAAATGCGTCGTTTGCCTTGGCAACGCGTTTGTACCACTCAGTGCGAGACATTACAACGGCACCGATCACGAATGTTAGAGGGACACACAAAATGCATAACCACACAATCCATGGCACCCAGAAGAAAACAACCAACGATGCGACGACGCTGAAAACCGCAAATGCCGCGATCCAGTTGTGCATTTCCCAAAGCCATTTCGCTCTTGGACCGACTTGCGATAGTAGCCACAAGTCGTATAAGCCTTCGGGAATCGCAGTCCGATAGACGCGTGCGGAATAAGTTCCTTCCGGGATAATTACTCTCTCGCACATTGTTGGATTCTTGTTAAAGAACCTCGAATTGTGTTTGAACATGTACTCCATGCCGCCAAAATATCCGACCCCGCTGACAACAAGGGTCGGGATTAACTCTTCATCACAGCAATGGACCATCAAATCGTCGGGAACCACGGCACGTACAAAAATTGCAACAGTGTATTCGCCGTCGCCATCACAGAGAAACCAAATAAACTTGCCTTGGTCGCGGAGGCTCTCGGCCAAAGTGATCGGGTCACTTTCGAGCATAGCATCAGCGTCATCCGGCAAGTTGTCCGGCCAGAATAGCACAATATTCGCCCCGTCGGTAGCGCCGCGTGCTGTGATCTTCATGGTTTCGTGAGTTTGGTACCGAAGAATATCCATATCTAACACAAATGCAAAATGGCAACTCCATTCAAACCTTCCACCTTCCATTACTATTCTCTTCATCGCCAAACTCGTTCACGGCACCGGCAGCCGTTCCAGTATTCGCCGAATCAGCTCTTCGGAACGCAATTCCTCGGCCTCCGCCTCGTATGAAACGAGTATGCGATGTCGCAACACATCCGGAGCGGTTATCTTGATGTCGTGCGGTGTTACGAAGCCCCGTCCTTCGAGAAAAGCGTTGGCCCGGCCCGCCCGAACCAGAGCAATCGTCGCTCTGGGGCTAGCTCCGTATTGGATCAGACCCGTTAATTCCAAGCCATATTCCGCGGGCCGGCGCGTGGCGTGGATCAAGTCGACGATGTAATTCTTGATCTTCTCGTCCACGTAAATCTTGTCCACTGACTCGCGCAGACTCAAGATATCATCGGGCTCCAGGATGGGCTGGACCTCAATATGGTGGGATACGCTGCCCATGCGATCCAGGATCATCAACTCTTCCGCTCTGTTGGGGTAGTTCAGGATCACCTTGAACATGAAGCGATCGACCTGCGCTTCCGGAAGCGGATAGGTTCCTTCCTGTTCCAACGGGTTTTGCGTGGCCAGAACCAGAAAGGGGGCCGGCAATGGAAAGGTCGTCTCGCCGATGGTTACCTGCTTTTCCTGCATGGCTTCCAGGAGCGCACTTTGCACTTTCGCCGGAGCCCGATTGATCTCGTCGGCCAGAATCACGTTGGCGAATATGGGGCCGCGTTTGACGGTGAAGTCGCCGGTGCGGGGATTGTAGATTTGTGTGCCCAAAACATCGGCGGGCAAGAGATCGGGAGTGAACTGAATACGCCTAAAATCGAGTCGCAATGTGCGTGCCAGGGTACGGATCGCTAGCGTCTTCGCCAGACCGGGCACGCCCTCCAATAGTACGTGGCCATCGGTCAAAAGACCCATGAGAAGGCGATCGATCAGCATGCGCTGACCGACCATCACCTTGGCAACCTCGTTGAAGAACGGCTCAAGGCGTTCGCGCTGGTTGCGTATTTGTCGACTAATGTCGTCCGCTGAACTCATGAATAAGACTCGATCCGGCGTAATCGTAACGTAGGGCAAGCGTCCTCGCTTGCCTCGGGGAGCCGCGAAGACAAGCGAGACGCTTACCCTGGGTAAAGGTCGTCAAGGCAAGCGGGACGCTTACCCTACGTCAAGCAAGGCAAGCGGGACGCTTACTCTGGGTAAAAGTCGTCAAGGTAAGCGGGACGCTTACCCTACGTCAAGCAAGGAAGTACGCACCTGCAAGCTCTGGTCCATATTATGAACTTGGTGTGATGGCTCAAACTCGATGGACTCGCCGACATGCAGATGATTCGCGTCAATCTTGGTCCGCGGAGTTACGATATTGCCGTAACCGCCGGCGACGCGCCGGCCTTGTTGCCGTTTATCCGGACCCATCACGCCCAACTGACCTCGGCCTGTGTCGTCAGCGATGAGAATACGCTGCCGATTGCACTCGGCATTGCCGATCAGTTCGAGAAAGCCGGCATCCGGGTACGTTCGGCAACTTTGCCCGCCGGCGAGGGTACCAAGTGTCTCGAAATGGCTGCCCGCCTCTACGATGATCTTGCCGATTTCCCTGCCGATCGGCAAACGCTCAGCGTCGCCGTTGGTGGCGGCGTGATCGGCGATCTTGCCGGGTTCGCCGCGGCAACCTACAACCGAGGTTTGCCGCTATTGATGATCCCGACGACGCTCCTGGCGATGGTCGATAGTTCCGTGGGCGGCAAGGTTGGAATCAACCATCCACGCGGCAAAAACCTGATCGGCGCGTTTCACCAGCCGATCGGCGTCTGGATCGATACCGAGACACTCACGACCTTGCCCGATCGCGAATATCGCAGCGGTCTTGCCGAAGTAGTCAAATACGGCGTCATTCAGGATGTCGACTTTTTCGCCTATCTGGAAGCGAATGTCGATGCCATCTTGCGCCGGGAGCCTGGCATTGTTCAATACGTGGTGGTGCGCTGTTGTCGCCTCAAGGCCGATGTCGTCGAGCAGGATGAACGCGAAGAAACGGGATTGCGCATGATCTTGAATTACGGGCATACCTTCGCCCATGCCTTCGAGGCAATTGGCGGGTATGGTGCCTGGCTGCACGGCGAGGCCGTCGCCGCGGGAATGATTGCCGAAAGCAAACTTGCCGAGAAAATCGCCGGCATCGACTCGGCAATCACGCAGCGGCAGGTTCAATTGCTCGGTCGATTCGGGTTGCCGATCGCGCCAAAATCGCATTGGTCGAGAGATGATCTCATCTTCAGTATGTACCGAGACAAGAAAACTCAAGCAGGGAAATTGCGCTTCATCTTGCCAACCTGTCTTGGCCAGGTGAAACTCTTCGACGATGTTCCGGAGTCGATGGTTCGCGAGGTATTAACATCCTCATGAGTCCCTCGCGCCTGCAACAATTCATTGTCGATCGGCTCTTCTGGGTAAAGATCGCCACTGTCTGTCTGTGGTCCTCCTGGCTCATCTCCCTGGCACCGAGCGGCTTCCGCCGAGACATCGAAGGCAAACCCATCGGGACCGATCACATTGCTTTTTACTCCGCAGCTCGACTCATCACCGAGGGACGCGGAGATCGGATGTATGACTATGCGTTTCTCAGCGCCTACCAATCCGAACTGCTAGGCTGGCCCGGCGGACTCGATGCCTACCGGAATCCGCCTTTCTACGCGCTACTCTACGTGCCGACGGCCCGTCTCCCCTATCTGGCAAGTTTCTGGATCTGGACTGCGATCAGTGCACTGTTTCTATGGTGCGGATTGAGGATCATCGGACCTTCCAGGCCGACAACGTATTTCGTTTGGGCGCTCAGTTTCTTCCCGGTGTTCGCTCTGTTCGGTTTTGGACAGAATAGCCTTTTGAGTTTTGGAATCTTTTGCGCGGTCTTCGGTTTGTTGCAGAAACAACGGCGATTTTTCGCAGGAATGATGGCGGGGTTACTGCTGTTCAAGCCGCAACTCTTGCTCGGCATCGTGGTCTGGTGGGCGATCGATTGCCGGCGCTATTGGCCGAGCATTTTGGGAGGCATTGCCACGTCGGCGATTTTGACCGCGATCAGCTTTAGCGTCTTGCCGGACGAGACGTTTGAATACATCCGACGATTCCCCGAAATTGCGAAATTCGACGCCTTCTGGTTTTACCTCCTGCACACGCCGCGTGCTTTTGGGACGCTGATCTCATTCGATAACAAGGAAGTCGGTAACTGGACGGCAATCGTTTGCGGCAGCGCTGCAATCGCAGGTTTCATCGTTTTCTGGCGACGGCATGGCAACAACTTGCCGGTAATCTACGCAGGGATGATTTTCCTGACGCTTTGGGCGTCGCCGCACACGATGATTTACGAATGGTGCATCGTCGTGATCTCGGCAGTATTGCTTTGGGAACACGTACCGGGATATCGGGACACCTGGCTCCCGTTATTTGCCCTGGGCTGGGTCGTGATGTTTATCAGTACGGAATTCAGTAAACGACAGTGGGAATGGACGTCCCATCCATCGAAGCCGGGGTTCGCCATTCAGCTCAGCGTACCGGTACTGGCGCTGATCGCGATCCTTGCTGCGCGCAGGTTGGGAACGTCAGAAAGCGAACCGATTCCTTCGGATACAAAAGCGCCGGCTCAATAGCGGCGGTCAGAGGCCAACTCTCTTCGCCATCATTGCGGCGCGGGAACGCCGGCGCTGTCGTCCTCCAAAGCAGGCACTTCGCTCGACTCCGCAAGCGCTGCGAGTTCCTCCTTTGCCTGCTCGAAATGTTCGTCGAAAGAAGGCAGGGCTTTCTCGGTCTCTTTCGGATCGGCGCAGCTCGCCAGAACTGCCTGGCGTCTTTGCTGAACGATCATGCGGATGATGGCCTCGGGGTCAGTCGGTCCAATAGGGATATGGATCGTAGAAAAACAGAGAGAATCCAGAATCTTCACTCGATGCGCTTGAGAATCCCGCTCCTTTTGTGCTTTCCCGCATTCGGTGTTCTACAATCTCTTTGACCTTCCGTACTTGACTTTACTTCCAGTGATTGCCGCCGCACATTTGTGCAATGGCTATGGTTGAAGCCGAGAATTCCGTGGCCAGCCTTTCGAGCACCTTACATTCCGTAGTTACCAACAGCAGTTTCGTGCAATTGCCCACTGACTCGCAACGATCTGCGGCCAGCGGCTACGAGCGCGCTACGCAAGCGCCCGCCCGTTGCCCCAGCTGACCGGCGAGGCCGAGTCCGCGTTGGTAGGTGCGCTGGTGCGCGCTGCTGTTTCGCTATACGCAGCAAGAAACGATCGGCCTCGATCTTTTTTTCGGCGATCCAGCTGCCAACTCGTGCCGCTACGCGAAACTTCACTGCATGGTCGCAGCGGATCAGCCTGTGAGCGCTACCGTGGGACAAGCTGCCGCTGAAATCGCTGTGCTGCGCGAAGCCGCGAGCGAGCATGATGGCAACGCCGGCAGCAACGTCGCCCTAAGCTTCGTGAGTACGGGCGATTGCCTCGATGAAACCGACCGGCACGATGTGCATTTCATTGTCCGCGCGGAGCCTGCCACGCTCGAGGTCGCCTACAACTCCCGTCTTTTCAAAGCGGCCACGATCGACCGACTCGCCGATGCGTTGGTGCGAGTGTTCGAGGCCACTCTCGATCGGCCCACGACTCCGATCTGTCATTTGCCGGTACTTTCTGCCGGCGATCTGCACACCATCACCGTTGACTGGGACAGCGGCTGCGCCGAGTATCCCGAGGAGCCGGTACACCGGGTGTTCGAGCGCCTGGCGCGTGAACGTCCCGAAGCCGTCGCGGCGAGTTTCGAGGGCAAAAGCCTGACCTACGGCGAGCTCGACGCGCAGAGCAGCCGGCTCGCTCATCACCTGATTGCCTGTGGCGTGCTGCCGGGCAGTGCGGTTGCGGTGTGCGTGCTGCCGTCACTCGACATCGTCGTGGCGTTTCTGGCGATCTGGAAAGCGGGTGCCGTTTACGTGCCGCTCGATCCGACGCATCCCGAGGCGCTCATCGCCGCGATCCTCGACGAAGTGCAGCCTGCGGTCGTGTTGACTCAATCCAAGCTGCGGCCGCTGACCAATCCCCAGCGCCACGCGCAGTTCTGCTTCGACACCGACTGCGCTGCTCACGAAGTCGCTGCCGACCAGCGCACCCGCCGTGAAGGTCACACTCGACGACCGGGCCTACGTACTCTATACCTCGGGCACCACGGGCAAGCCCAAGGGCGTCGATGCCCGGCACGCGAACCTTGCCCACTACATTCACGTCGCCCGGCAAAAGTACGCGCTTCCGACGCGACGACGTGTTCTGCTCGTTGGCCCGCTACACTTTCAGCATCAGTCTCTTCGAACTGGTGTTGCCGCTGAGTTGCGGTGCCAGCGTGAGGTTACTCGCGCACGACGACGTGCTCGCTCCGGACCGCCTCGCACAGACGCTCAGCCAGGTCACGGTCGTACATGCCGGTCCCAGCCTGCTCGGCAACTTGTTTCGCTATTTGCATCGAGCCCGTCGAGCCGACGGACCTTTCCGCGCATGCGTCATGCCTCGTCGGGCGGCGACCTGGTGCCGCCGACGGTGATCGAGGAGATGAAGCACGTCTTCGAGAACGCGGAGCTGTTCGTGATCTACGGCTGCACCGAAATCAGCTGCATGGGCTGCACGTACCCGATCAGCCGCGGCCAGAAGGTGACGCGCACCTTCGTCGGCAAACCGTTTCCGGACGTGGCCGTGCGCGTGACCGACCCGGATGGGAATCTCGTGCCTTTCGGCGCGGTGGGCGAAATCTGCTTCGCCGGCAAGGGCGTAGTGCACGGCTACCTGAATCGGCCGGAGCTTACCGCCGAGAAGTTCGTTGAGCGCGAGGGCCAGCGCTTCTACCAGACCGGGGACATGGGTCAGCTGCATCCCGATGGCAACGTCGAGATTCTCGGTCGCCGCGACTACCAGGTGCAGTTGCGCGGCATTCGGGTCGAACTGCCCGGCATCGAGAACACGGTGCGCGAGATCGGCCTCGCCGAGCAGTGCGCGATGGTAGTGAAGAAGCTCGACGAGCAGGATGTCCGGCTGGTCGCGTTCGTGGTGAAGCCGCGGAGAAACTACCATTGCGGCCTTTCGGCACGTTCTGGCCGCGCACCTTCCGGATTACATGCTGCCGCAGGCCCTGGTGGTGATCGATGCGCTGCCCGTCACGCGCAACGGCAAACTCGACCGCAACGCGTTGCAAGATTTGCCGTGGGAAAGAGCGGAGAACGAGGCCCCGCGCACGGCGCCTCGCACCACCATCGAGCGTCAGATCGCGGCGGCATTTGCCAAGACGCTCGGCGTGGCCGAATGTGGGGCTCGACGACGATTTCTTCGATCGCGGCGGCCACTCGCTGCTGGCCGTGATGATGCTCCAGGAGCTTGAGAACACGCTCGGCTTGAATTTGTCGCCGGGCCTGTTGTTCGAGCACCCGACCGTGCGCGCGCTCGGCGAGCAGGCGCGCTGCTCGATGTCGCATATGCCACGGCCGATTCCGCTGAGCGAGGGCGCGGCAAGCCCCCATTGTACATGCTGCTCGGCGTGCAGCTGTACCGCCCTTCGCCAGGCGGCTCGAAGGTCGATATTCGTTGTATGGCGTGTACTCCGGCGCGGGAGCTCGTGATGTTGGAATCTCCGGATAAAGCGCCTTCCGTTCCCGAATTGGCGAGCGATTACGTCGAGATCATTCGGCAGCATCAACCGACTGGTCCATACCGTATCGGCGGCATTTCGTTCGGCGGAATCGTGGCTTACGAAGTCGCGCAGCAGCTGCGCGCAAGCGGCGCAGAAGTGGTTTTTGTCGGAATGATCGACGCCGTTTTGCCGGAAAGCGGCATGCGTTATCGCATCGGACAGATCGCCCGACTGTTCTCGCTGCCTTTCCGAGACATATCTGCGCGTCGCTCGCCAAAGCGCATACAGCGGTGCCTGGCTGCATTGACGGGCTTGCGGCAGAAATCGCGAGTTTACCCGTTACGATACGCCGGAAAAGCTTGCCCCGATTGAAGACCTGCGCCAGGAGGCTTATGCGCGCGCCGCCGAGGATTACGTCGCGCAGATTCGGCCGTTCGCGGGCAATGTCGAGCTCATCGTTGCGGGGCGCCGGCTCGCGCGCGATCCGCTGCAATCCCCGGATTGCGGCTGGCGCAGCCGCGTTTCGTCGGTGAAGGTCCATTCGCTGGATTCCGACCACCTGGGCCTCGTGGAAGAGCCCAACGTGGCCGGCGTGGCCGAGATTTTTCTCGAAAGCCTGCACCGTGCGGAAAGGCAGCGCGCCGGTGCTCGCCCGAACTCGCAGACAGGCAGGTGCCGGCCGGCAGCTTTGAAGGTGCCGGAAACTGATTGGATCGGACAATACAGAGAATCCCTGTGGAGGTCGCGCGCCTACTACGATCTGTTGCCGCAACGCCTCAAGGCCGTAGGCATCCAGCAAATCGAGGAAGATATCAATGTCCTGCACCGACTCGAAATCCTGGTCGACGGAAGCTCGCCGACTCATTACCTGCTGCAAATCTTCATGCGTGAAATGTCGAAAATCTTCAAGGATCCGCAAGCTGGCCCCCTGTTTATCGAGCTGATTCGGCGCAAGGGCGATAAGGGATTCGGCGCGGGCAACTTCCGCGCCTGTTCGAGGGCATCGAGATCCAGCAGCAAATCGGGAAGGGCGCGAGCGGCCCGGTAGAAAGTGTTTTGCGGGAGTGCTGACCAAGGGAACACTCCCGAAGGAAGACTGACTCTCACCCGCGACGACTGCCGCCATTACTTGGGGGGCGGGAGCGGTTTGGCATCGGGAGCCATGCCGCTCCAGCGCTGACGCAGGCGCATGAACCAGTCGCCGTCCTTGGGGGCTGGGCCAGCTGGCAGAGCGCCGATGTAGCTCGGCCAGGCACCGCCGGAACCGCCGCGCGCCTGCAGGCTGTCGCCGGCAAGACGAAGATAATTCGGATCAGGTGGCCGCCGTCGAAAGGAACACAGGCGCGACAAGGATGTCGGCAACGCCACGAGGGAAGAGGTTTTTATGATCTCCGTCCGCGTCGGCCGGGTAGCAGTTCGGCCCGACCAGCCAACTTCGGATAGCCGTCGTGTCTTTTGCCGCACCGCCTAGAAGGTGGAAGAGGTCGCGGCGGGTGTGAAGGTTATTGCGGATGGTGGCGGATCCCTTTACAACATTATTCGCAAAGAGCGACGGGTTCCGCGACGTCAGTGTATTGTTGCTGAGGTCCAGCGTCATTCTTCCTTGCATTGCAAATCGGATATCGTAATCCGAAGAAGGACCGCCAAAAAGATTGTTCCGGATCACGAGGCTCTTGAAGTCGCCCTCGCCCCAGATATTGAGATGCCCGGTGGCTTTCACGTCGTAGAACCAATTTCGCTCGACAATCAACGCCGCGTCCGGGATACTGGTCAAGATCAGAATGCCACCCTCGATCAGACATTCGCGGATACAACTGGGCTTGAGGCATTTTTTCTTGAAGTAGACCAGTTCGAGCATTCGCTTTTCGCTCGGCTCGGCACGCGGGATCCGGCAGTTTTCCACAACGACGCCAGCCGGTTCGTTGATGTACAACCCCTGCAGAAGTCCATCCTTTTTTTTCGGGAACACCAGGTCGAATCCACTCAGGCGGAAACCGTTAGTGTCCTGAATCCAGTGACCGACGTAGATCTGTTGTTCGGGCGTGCCTTCTTTCCAGCCTACTTTCCATTCGGGAAGTTCGAGTACCGTGCCTACATCACTGACAAGGCCGGAGTCTTGGGGAGGAGCGGCAAATTCAAGCCTTTCTCGATATGGCCCGCGATCCAGCACTTTAACGACTTCGCCGGCCTGCAGAGTGTCGATTGCTGACTGTATGGTCTTGAACTGCCCACGTCCGTCCTTTGACACAGTGAGGATTTTGCGTCCCTTCATCCACTCAGCCAGCGCTGGTGGCTCGGGTATCTGCACGGGAGCGGTTGGAAGTTGGACCGAAGCATCGCCCCAGCGCTGACGCAAGCGGGTGAACCAGTCTCCGTCTTTGGGGGCCGGTCCAGGAGTCAGCGCACCGATATAGCTCGGCCAGTTGCCGCCCGCACCTGCCTTCGCCAATGGACTGTCAGCGGGGATGTGCAGATAATCCGGGTGGTTTGGGTCGAGAGACAGGAATTGTGGATCAGCCATGACGTCAGTTGCGGACTTGGGCATTGCCCCACGTCGCAGGTAACAATTATGATCCAATTGCCAGTTCTTGCGGGCATTTTCGTGAGCTTTGATGTCGCTGACCACGTCATCGAGGCCGAGACCAAGGGACGTGTCCGTAATATTATTGCGGACGATCATTCCACGTTCGGGAGCAGCGTGGACCATTGAGGGGAACGCGACGTTATTGTTGCCGGCCGAGGTGTTGTTGCTGATTTCAAAGACCTCTTGCACTTCCTTCAGCTTCTGGATCCAGATGAGGCCTTTGGGGAAATCGAATACATTGTGTCGAATCACCACAGTTCGAAGAGAAGGCCCATCTGGGTTGAGCATCGCCTTGTGAAAGTAATTGCGCCTCCACCAGCAGGGGCGGCGTCCGGCCCGTTTGACCGGTGAAACCGAAGACCCGCTTTGTCGAAGAGACAATTCCGAACGACAATCGGTTTGAGAATCGGGGCATTTTCATCGAAATAGAACCCTAAGCCGGTGGAGTAATCCGGAGCAGTGCCCTCGAGGGGCTTGGTCCAGGTGATGCAAAAGTCTTCGATGACCAGGCCGATCGTGTTCTTGCAGAAGAGGATTCCTCCCTTCTTCCTAGGCGATAGCAGGCGCAAGCCGCTCAGGCGGAAGCCATCGAGCGGCCCGATCATGTGTCCCCAGTCCGATGCCTTGCCATCCAGTTCCGCGGGACATTCGAGTACGGTCTGGCACTCGCTGAACAACCCGGTATCATCGGGCAGGGTGCCCTGCAATAGTTCGCGGTACGGTCCGCGATCCAGAACATTGACTACCTGATGAGGTTTGAGCGCATCAAGGGCTGCCTTGATCGTCTTGAACTGACTTTTGCCGTCCTGCGACACCGTCAGGACCGTACGACCCTTGAGCCACTCCGCCAGCGGCGGGGGCTCCGTTATTTGCACCGGCGGCGAGAGCGGTTTTTCGGCAGACACACCTTCGCCCCAGCGCTGACGCAAGCGGGTAAACCAGTCGCCGTCTTCGGGCGCGGGTCCAGGCGGAAAGGCACCAATATAGCTGGGCCAGGTGCCGCCCGCAGCTGACTTGCCAAGCGGACTGTCTGGCGGCACTCGCAAGTAGTCACGGTGATTGGGATCGAGCGACAGAAACTCCGCCTGGTCTTCAATATCCGTCGATCTCTTGGGAGTGACCGGGTTGGGATCCTTGCCGTATTCCAGATAGCAGTTGTGTCCCATGGTCCAACCTCTGGCCGCGTCCTTGTGTTTGATTGACCCTATGGTGAAGCTGAAGCCCCAGCGAATGATGTTATTGCGAACGGTCACCGTTTTGGTGGGCACGTCGTCCTGGAATTGGGTTCCCGCGCAGACAATGGTATTGTTGCTCACTTCCAAAGCGGCCGCGTTTTCCATGTGATCGCGGAAGTGAGGGCCACCGTAATCGCACACGTTGGAACGGACGATGAGCGTACGTAACCGTGTCGCATGATTATAGAAATACCCGGACTTGTGAAAGTAATTGTTCTCGACCAGGACATCGGCCTTGGCGTTTTTTCCCTCCAGGGTTATCGGTCCTCCATAAATGGCGACATCGGCGCACCACTGTCGCTTCCTTGACTGCGTGGGCACCATCGAAAACCACGACCATGGAGCTCACCATCGGCCAGGGATCGCGAAACTGCTCCGGATCGAAGCAGCAATCCTCGATCACCAGGCCGGACGGTGAGCCCTGCCAACGAGCGACCACGCCCTTTCTATTGCGCTGGGGTGCGAGAAAACGGAAGCCGGACAGGCGAAACCCATCAACCGGTCCGAATAAGTGGCCGTGATTGTCGTTCCAAGTCTTGGGGAGATCGAGGACCGTATTCACTTCGCTGATCAGGCCGGTGTCTTCCGGAACAACCTGAAGGCGGAGGCTCTCCAAGTACGGCCCCATGTCCAGAACCTTGACGACCTGATGCGGCTTGAGGGCGTTCAGGGCGTCTTGAATCGTCTTGAACTTCCCGGTCCCATCTTTGGCCACGGTCAGAATCTCTCGCCCTTTGAGCCACTCCGCCAGCGGCGGGGGTTCATCGATTTTCATGGGTGGAGCAATCTCGGCCCGCGCCGTTTCGGTTGGCTCTTTCGCCTGCCAGGTTATCTTCACCAATTCGCGCTTGCCGCTTTTCAGAGTGAACTGGTTTGTCTCGAGCTTTAGCCCCTCCTTGCCGCCTTTGAGGGATACCTGATAGCTTCCCAGAGGCAGCGTGAATTCCTCGCCGGTCTTCTTGTCGCGGACAACATATTCCTTGCCGCCGCTGGTGAAAACCAACTCGACGTCGGGATCGACCGTCTCGATGGTGACCGTACCATCCTCCGGCTTGCCGAGGCGAATGACGATGACCGTCGCCGCCACGATCAGGGCGAGCACGCCAGCGCAATTGCCATACCGAGCCGGTGCCGCCGCCGAGGAGGGGCCGGGGCAGGCTTACCCGGGACAACATCGGCTCTGCCGGTTTCGATGGCGCTCAGTCGATCCGCGACTTCGCGTGCTGTGCCGGGACGTTCCGCCGGATCTTTGGCGAGCAGTTGCATAATCAGGTCGTTGAGCGCCTGCGGGATGTCGGCGTTGAGCTCGCGCACCGACTTGGGTTGTTCGGTCGCCAGGGCCATCAACAGGCTCATCGTGTTCTCGCCCGTGAAGGGCAACCGGCCCGTACACAGTCGATAGAGCACGCAACCCAAACTATACAAATCGCAGCGCCCATCCACCTTTTCGCCGCGCACCTGTTCGGGCGGCATGTACGCCGGCGTGCCCACGATGGCACCGCTTTGTGTCAAGTGAACGTCGTCGGCACTGCTGCGCCAGGCCGAAATCGAGAATCTTGACCCGGGCGCACCTACCTTCGAGCCAAATGTTGCCCGGCTTGATGTCCCGGTGAATCAGGCCGTGCTCGTGCGCTGCCTCCAGGCCCTCGGCAATTTCCCGGCCGATGCGCAAAGTTTCCGAAAGCGGCAGAGGTGCGTTGTTCTTGTCCTTGATGCGATCATCCAGCGACTCGCCTTTCAAGAATTCCATCGCCAGAAATGGGGCACCGCGATCCTCGCCCACTTGATGGATGGTGACAATGTGATCGTGCTTGAGCCCGGCCGCGGCGCGGGCCTCTCGGAGAAATCGTTGCCGGGCAGAATCTTTCGACGCCAGGGCCGGCAGCATTGCTTTGAGCGCCACCAGCCTTTGCAACTGCGGATCCTCGGCCCGGAAAACGACTCCCATCCCACCGGCACCCAGTACCTTCAATACGCGGTATGGCCCCAGCCTGCCGATCTCATCCGGTGCCTGCGCCGGGGCAAGGAAAGACCATAACTCCTTCTCGTCATCGCTCGGGGATGCTTGCTTCTCGTCCATCACGTCGGTGCTGGTCTGGGTTCTGGATCCACCGGTTGGCAGTTGCAATTCCGCCGTTTCCAGCCCATGCTGCGGTTCGGAAGGTGATCCGGTGGCGGACTTCTGCAACTGGATCAATCGTTGCATGAGCGGGGCCAGATGCTTCCCCTCGTCGGAGCTGCAAGCAGTTCCCTTCACAATCCATTCCACCAACGTATCCTGCACGAGCAGGGTTTGAATTTTGGCGATACAAGAGTCGCAGGTTTCGAGGTGTTGCAATAATCCTTCCTTGTCCTCGGCAGGAAGTTGACCGGCAGCAAGGGCTTGGAATTCGCGAACATCCGGACAGGGGGTAAAGACGGCCACGTCATTCTCCTGGAAATCGGGCACGCTTCGAGCAAACGAAGCCCACCTACCATACAGTACGTTGACGCCGGCAAATCTATACGCGAAAAGTTCAGAATTAGTCGAGCATCCCCGCCATCTCCTCACGCAGGCGGTCGAGGACGCGGAAACGAGCTGCATAAGCCGCACCAACTGTCAGACCCAGTTCCGCTGCGACATCGGCGGCAGACCGGCTCTCGACGACCTGTCCCCAAAACGCTTTCCAGGTCGCAGGCTGAAAATCCCGGCTCATGACCGCCAGTGCCCGGGCAACCAACCGTTGTCGAAATTCCTCCTCCCAGAAATGCTCCGAATCCTCGGCCGGCAACAACTCCTCCCAACGTGCCGCGCGCCCGTGACCGGCAAGCGTTCGTCCTTTCGCCGGCGGTCGCGCCATTTATTGAGGGCGATCGTGCGTAACCAGCGACGGAAACTCTTGCGGCGGTCGTATTCAAACGTCGGCAGGGTTTGGATGAGCGTGACAAAAACATCCTGGACCAAGTCCGCCGCCTCGGTTTCTTGCAAGCCGACCTGTCTGGCCCAGGAATAGATAAGCGGAGAATACAGCAGAACCAGCCGCTCCCAAGCGTCCGGTGCATCCGGCTGCCGAAGGCGTTCGAGTAAGCTGGCCGGGGTTTCCATGATTGCCCATTATCGATGAGGACGTGACAGCTTGGAACGCCTGACTCACAGCCACACATTCCACTGGCGGATTGTCCCATCTTCGCCGGCAGAGTATATCAATCTGCCTTCGGGATGGAAAACGACTGAGCAGACCTTGCCGGTGTGCACTTTCATTCTCTGGATCTCTGCTCCATCCTTCGCCCACGCCAGGCAGACTGTCCCATCCGTATGGCCCGAAATCACCATGTCGCCGGCAGGAGAAAAGGCCATGCAAAGAACGCACTCCGAGCCGTCACCCATCGTTGTAAACGAACCGTCTTCATGACGAATCCGCGCACCGTTGCCGGCCATCGCCAGTTGACCCGTAGGACGGTTGAAGGCCAATGCCGTAATCTTCTCGACTTTGCTATCGATCGATCCCTTCGATGTTCCGGTCGAAAGGTTCCATAACCAAACGCTGCCGTCATTGTCTCCCGAAATCAGGGTGTTTTTCGAGCCGAACACTACGCTGTAGACAGATTCGGCGTGGCCGTTCAAGGTCGTGCAGGGAATGCCAGGCTGATCGACAGCCCAGACCCGGACCGTCCGATCGTCTCCTCCTGCCGCGACTCGTCGGCTGTCGGGGCTGATAGCCACGCAGCGAAGATTTGCCGCTGCCCCTTGCAGCCGACGGCGTTCCTTGCAACCGGCCATCTCCCAAATCTGAACAACCATATCCTTGGGGAAGAGTCGTAACGAGCAAGAAGCAGCCCACTTCGCGTTGGGCGCAAGACCAACTTGTGCAATTGGCCCCACATCACCGGCAATGGTTGCTCGTTCTTGCAAGCGTGAGGCGTCCCATAACCGTAACGTCTCGTCAGCACCGCCCGAGAGCAGCCAGCGTCCATCCGCGCTGATGGAAATGGACTCCACCCCGCCTTGGTGCGCTTGTGCGTGAATTCCGGCTTGCAGTGTGGGCGATGCTATGGAGGACGACAGGAGCGGCACGCTGAGACCCGAGATTTTCTCCGGAACCATTGCGGCAACGGGATTACGAATAATCTGTTCCAGCGCCTCAATCAATTCCGTCGGCTCCTGGAACCGCTCGTCCGGGTTTCTTGCCATCAGCCGTTGAACCAAAGCATCCAAGCTGGGTGACACGTCCTGTCGTTTTTTACGAGGAGAGGGCGGGGGTTTTGTCAGTTGATAGCGAAGTCTTTGCAGGATGTTTTTGCTTGGGAAGGGCACTCTGCCTGTAAGCAGGAAGTAAAGGGTTCCTCCCAGACTGTACAAGTCGGACCGGATGTCTGCTTTCCGCGAATCCTCTGCTTGTTCGGGTGAGATGAAATCGGGTGTTCCAAGAAATACCCCGGCCTGGGTCAACTCACCGGCATCCTCATTATCCATAATGCGTGCCAAACCCATGTCGAGGATTATGACGCGGAATTTCTGATTCTTTCGAGCGGGATCCGCTTCCAGCGGAGAGGGTGTGACCATCAAGTTCGCGGGTTTGATGTCGCGATGCACCAATCCTTGTTCGAATGCGTGCTGCAATCCAACGGCGACTTGCAAGACAAAACGACATGCTTCAAGTTCCGGCAAAGGTCCCCCTTGCCGCACAAGTCGAGACAAATCGATACCCGGCACGTATTCCATCGCCAGATAGGGGCACGGCCCCTCGAGATCGGTCTGGTAAACCGTAACAATATTGGGATGGCTCAGCCGAGCCGACGCCTGGACCTCACGCTTGAATCGCCTCAATGTCTCGGCCATGCCCATTCGTTCCGGAGCAATCACCTTCAAAACAACCAGACGATCCAGACCCTTTTGGCGAGCCTTGTAAACGACCCCCATGCCGCCTCGGTTGAGAACTTCCAGAATCTCGAATCCCTCGAACTCTTGCTTCGTCTCGTCAGCCGCCGGCTCCGGTTCCGGATCAGGAGGTGATGCATCGGTGATTTTGCCCATATTGTCTTCCGTGCGAACCAGACAGCGTGGGCAAATCAAACGTAAATTGGCAGGTATAGGCTCCTGGGCCGAGTAATCCCAACTATGACCGCATGTGCATGTCAAATGCCGCCCATTCATGGTTCTCGACCTCTTGTTTTCATCGATTCTACCACGAACCGCCTGCGCATTCGCATCCAAACAAGGAAATCGTGCTTCAAGGGAGGAATAATGCCCAAAGTCGATTTTGAGGATTGATTTGCTCGCAGCGCAAAAAACACGAAGAAAGACTCTATTTTTGGGTTTTCAACCAGTTGCGCCAGGCAAAGATAGCGCGAGTTTTGTCTGAACTCGTGGCATTGGGAGCAGGCCCGAAATCTTTCCCGGTGAGACTCTTCAAGGATGTGTGGGCTGCCTCGACCACAAGAGCATCCTTGTCGGTAAGAAGATCGACTAAATCGGGCACAAACTGGTTGTCAGCCTTCAGCCCACACGCGGTCGCCGCTGCTTGTCGAATCTCCCGGTTCTCGTCGGCGAGCATGTTGCGAAGGGTGGTGGCCGTCATACGGGTTAGACGACGAGCGAGCGCTTCGCGCACTTGCAACTGATCTGCGCCGGTCAATTTGCCGGCGGCAAGTTTGAGCGCTTCGGTATAGACAGCGCCCTTGGAATCCCTGAGTGTGTTGATGACTTCCATCCGCCGTGTTCCGGTCGCCTTTATTAATTCTTCCATGAGCCGGGTCGCCTGCATATCGAGATCACTTCCGGATGGAGTCGGGTTGGTGCCGGTTCCGATCGCTGGTTCAGTGCCAACAACTGGGTCAGAACCGGATTTCATCGGGCCGAATTTGCCGGGGCCGAATTTGCCGGGAAACTTGCAAGAATTCAAAAAGTTGGCCGTATCGGTCTGGGCCATGACATCTTTCGGGCCGCTGGCGAAAATAAAAAACGCTCGAACTCCAGGCACAACCACGCGAACGCACGTCAGTCCGTCGGGGCTATCGATGGCATACTCCTTGCCGCTGAAGCCGCCCAGCTTGACCTCGGATTGATTGGTTACTTTTCCTTTGAATTTTGATACCGCGACTTCAAGCAACGTTGATTCCAACTCTTTGGGACTTAGCCGGCGACTCAGCACCGGCGGCAACACCAGCTTTTCGATCTGGTAGGTCAAGCCGTCCGGAGTTTCGATATGGACCGCGGTGATGCGCAACGCTGGCCGGCGATGGGCACGACCCGCTCACGCTCCTCCATTGATTTGGTTTTCTCGGGGATCCAGATGGTGAAGGAGTTGTCCTTGGGAGCATACTCCTTCCAGCCCGCAGGCGGTTTGCTGCCGATTTCCGAACTCGTCGCTATGGTAATGGCGGCAGCGATATTGACATTTTTGATTCCCGAAGCCGCCGATTGCGTAGAACCACCCTCCGGTATTGCTTGCGCCAGCATTTCACCGTCGAACTTGTCCAGAATCACCTCACCCGTGGCGATGCCTCCCTCCACCGTGAGTTTTATCTTCTGCACGCCGATTTGCCGGGCAATTGTCTCACTGCGGGTCACCTTGGCCGGCTTGCCTTTGACCAGCAAATAGTGAAAGTTAACCCCGCGAATGGCGTTCTCGGGATCGATCAGACCGACCTCAGCTTTGACGGCCACCTTGCCATTGGCGAGTTTTCGGGTGCTGACGTGCAACTCGCCCATGCGGCCCTTACACAATCGATCGAGCTCGACGGCGGGAACGACCAGGCCGATGCCCTGACTGTTGCGAACGCTCGCCACCGCGACGCCGACGAGTTGGCCCTTGGCATCCACGACCGGACCGCCGCTGTCGCCGGGGTTGATGCTGCCGTCGATCTGAATGACCGAAAGTGCGCCGTCTTCATCATTCCGAAAGCTGGATAGGGTGGCCCGGGCCACAGTGATTGCCGGCGCTGTCCCTTTCGAGGTGGCAAGGGCGTTTCCAAAAGGGAAACCAAAGGAGAGTAGGGGCATGGTCTCGTACAGTTTCATCGGACTATATTTCAAAGCGGCGGGTATATCTTGCACGCCGGTTACTTTGAGCAGCGCCAGATCGCGCTCAGCATCGATCGCCTGGATTATGGCTTTGGCGGAGCGCTCCAGCTTGGTTCCGCTGTCGAAGACGGCGGTGACCTTGGAGTCCTTGACGAGTTTGAGGACTCCGCTGGGCGTCCGTCGGACATTTCGATCAGCGTCGGGACCGGCCAGAACGTGAAAGTTGGTGGCGACGAAAGCGGAGTCCCTGTCGGTTTTGAAAACAAAGCCGGAACAGGTGCCCTTCCAACCCGATCCTTCGACCTGGATAAATGTGGTGGCACGTTTCACGGGGGTAATAACTTCCGGCGTGCCTTGCGCATAAGCACCCGTCGTCAGGGACAACATCCCCGCAGTCAAAATGAGCGAACGATACATGGAATACCCTTAGTTGATTGAAAGTGGGGAGATCAGAGGACTGATTAAACCATCTGAAAAGTCATCCGTCAATCTTTATTCGAGAGACGGGAGAGCGAGAAAACCAGAATCCCGCGGCCGGCTGTTTTGCCTCAGTCGAACCTGCGGAACTCTTCCGCAGAATCAAGGGTAATAGCCGCACTTCCTACCATCGAGAGGTAAGCGGAGATGCGCTTCGGGAAAGTTTTTAGAAGAAATGGGCGTTGAGGGACTCGAACCCCCGACCATTCGCGTGTAAGGCGAACGCTCTACCAACTGAGCTAAACGCCCGAATTTGACCTAAACGTCCCGCAAATCTCGCAACAAACCTTGCACATATTTTGTTGCGTTGAGCTGTCGGCGGATTTCCTTCAGCAACCTCTTTTCGCCAGGCCTCTCGGCATACTTCGTTAGCTGATCTCCCACTTCTTTCAATAGCTGATCGCGGCGCTGTGTCAACTGTCTTTCCAACACAATCAATTCAGGAGATTCGGGACCGGCGGCCTTTCCTTCCTCGATCGCCATTCGCAATTCCATCATTTCTTCCAGAAACTCGGCCGGCATTTCCTTAACTTCCGCAGGAGGCGGGCAGCCTTCTAATTGAAGTAGATACTCGGCCCGTCTAAAAGGATCGCGCAAAATGACGTAGGCCTCGTTCAAGGCAGAAGAGGATTCCAGACTGGCCCGCTGCTCAACGGAACTGCCCAATTGGTGATAGTCGGGATGGACCTCCCGGCTCCGCGCCAGATATTGTCGCTCCAACTCGGCCAGATCGACGAAAAAAAGCCTCGGTATTCCGAGGCGAGCAAAATGGTCCATACTCGCTGCGCTCGCAGTGTTCAGTTTTCAGTGTTCAGTAAAGACACCGGCTTCGAGAAAGACCAATGGCGTTTTTACTGAACACTGAACACTGAACACTGAACACTGTTTTACATGGAAAACGAACTGCCGCAGCCGCAGGTGCTTTTGGCGGTGGGGTTCGTGATGCTGAAGCCGCGTTTGTTCAGGTCGTCGTGGAAATCGACCGTTACGCCGTTGAGATACAACAGGCTGCGCTTGTCGATGACGACCGAAACGCCGTGGATCTCGAATACTTCATCGAGCTTGGCGTTGACATACAGGGTCGAGATCGAGCTTGTGCTGGAAGCCGCTGCAGCCGCCGCCGACGACGCGCATGCGCAGGTGCAGTTTTTCCGCTGTGCCGGATGCTTGCTGCTCGGCCATGATTCGCCGGACTTCGTCGGCCGCCTTTTCGGTCAGGATGATGCCGGGCTCAGCCTTGTACCTGGGGTCTTCAGTGCCCAATTTCAACGGGTTCGGTTTCGGTCATCGTGGACATATAAAGCTACTCCTTCTGAATAAGGGTTTTTAGGGATGTTCAGACCGCTGCAGGTTCAGCATGGGCTTCGGATTCAACTTCCTCGGTTTTATCCTGCTTCTCCTGGTAATTCTTGATCGCCGCCTTGATCGCGTCTTCGGCAAGCACCGAGCAGTGCACCTTCACCGGCGGCAAGGCCAGTTCCTCGACGATCTGCGTATTGCGGATCGCCATCGCCTCGTCGACGGTCTTGCCCTTGAGCCATTCGGTCGCCAGACTGCTGGAAGCGATGGCGCTGCCGCAGCCGAAGGTCTTGAACTTGGCGTCTTCGATCACGCCGGTTTCCGGGTTGACTTTGATCTGCAGTTTCATGACGTCGCCGCACTCGGGAGCACCGACCAGGCCCGTGCCGACGTCTGAGGTCGCTCTGGTTGAAGCTGCCCACGTTGCGCGGGTTGTTGTAATGGTCGAGAATCTTGTTCGCTGTATGGCATTTCAATACCCCCCTTGCAGTCAATGTCTTAACTGAACACTGAACACTGAAAACTGACACTAACGAAGTTAATGGGCTGCCCATTGTACCGTCTTCAAATCGATGCCTGCTTGTGCCATCTCATAGAGCGGAGCTCATCTCGCGCAGGCGATTCACTTCGCGCACCACTAGGTCGATCACGAAGTCGACTTCCTCTTCGGTGGTGAATCGGCCGAGGCCGAAGCGAATGCTGGAATGGGCCAGTTCATCGCCGACGCCCAATGCTCGCAAGAACGTAGCTCGGCTCCAGGCTGGCACTGGTGCAGGCCGAACCCGAAGATACTGCCACGTCCTTGATCCCCATCATCAGGCCTTCGCCCTCGACGTAGGCGAAGCTGATGTTGGCGTTGCCCGGCAGACGTTCGTCCGGGTGGCCGTTCAGATACGATTCCGGCAATTGGTCCATGATCCCTGTCGCGAAGGCGTTCGCGCAGCGTGAAGACCAGCGTTGGCTCTCGTCGCTCATCTCGCGTGCGAGCGATGTCGCAGGCCAGCCAAAGCCGACGATCAGCGGCACCGGCAAAGTGCCCGAACGCATGCCGCGCTCGTGGCCGCCGCCATCGATCATCGGCTCCAGGCGGACGCGCGGGTCTTTCTTGCGGACATACAGGGCACCGATGCCTTTCGGCCCGTAAAGCTTGTGAGCCGTCAGGCTCAGCAGGTCGATGCCCATGTCCTCGACATCGATGCGGGACTTTGCCGACGCCTGCACGGCATCGGTGTGGAAGAGAACGCCCTTTTCCTTGCACAACTTGCCGATGCTGCCTGATGGGCTGAACAGCGTGCCGATCTCGTTGTTCGCGGCCATGATGCTGACAAGGATCGTCTTGTCGGTCATGCGCCTGCGCGAACCTGCTCCGGCGTGAACCTGCCCATATTTATCCACAGGCAGATACGGTTACCTGGAAGCCATCACGCTCCAGTCGTTTGCACGGATCGATGACGGCCTTGTGCTCCGTCACCTGCGTGATGATGTGGTTGCCCTTTTTCTTGTACATCGCCGCAGCACCCTTGATGGCAAGGTTGTTGCTTTCGGTCGCACCACTGGTGAAGATGATCTCTTTGCGCGGCCGCGTTGATCAGCGCTGCGATCTGCTCGCGCGCTTCCTCGACGGCAGCCTCGGCTTCCCAGCCATAATGCGTGGTTTCGGCTGGCTGCGTTGCCGTATTTTTCCGTGAAGTAAGGCAGCATCGCTTCGACGACGCGCGGATCGGTCCGCGTCGTGGCGTTGTTGTCCATGTAAATTGGAAACTTCAACATAATTCCTTCCATTCCGTCTTATCCGGGAACGGGAACCGGTGCCGTCCCCGCCATGTTCAGCACGGGAAGCCTAAGCTGGTATTGAATCGGGGGCAGATTCGGTCGAAATAGTTCCGCAAGAGTCACATTACGAAGCACGTCCAATATTCGGCGGTGCAGTTCGCCAATCGGCCCCTTGATCGGGCAAACATGGCCAACCGCACAGTCGTCGAGATGAAGTTCGGCATCATCGTGGCCGGTGCAGGTCGCGAGACGGAAGCCGTCTTCCAGCGATTCCAATACCTCGGCTACGGGAATCTCATCCGCCGATCGTTGCAGGGCATACCCGCCTTTGACCCCGCGATGACTGGCGACAAACCCTTTCTGACAAAGCTCTTTGAGGATATTCGCAACAAACGCCCGGCTCAGCCCATACGACTCGGCGATGGCACGAGCGTTACCGCCATCGGGGTGGGTGTGAAGGTGGGCCAAAATCAGCAAGGCATAGTCCGTTTTTCGGCTAAGCAGCATCATGACACACCTCCTTTCCCGAAAGAGAACTAACACACTGCTATTTTTAGCAATGAAATCGGACGAATCAAGTGCTAATTAAAAAATGGGTGGGCGTACGGGATGCTTTCGGGAGGGCAAGGCTCCTGCCGAGCCAGGGAGTTTCCGGCTCGGCAGGAGCCTCGCCCTCCCGAATACATCCAAAAGATCGATCGCGATGGGAAAAAGAATTCAAGTCCGCATTCATCCCGTCATCCGTCGCCCTCCGCCCTCAACATCTCTTCAGGCTTATGTTCAGGTTCACTTTTTTTCGGTCGCGCTGTTGGCACCAACAGGATCGTTGTAATTCCGATCAGAGCACAGCCCGCGATCACAAATCTTACCCAGACCGGCAGATTGCTAAACGCGATGCTGATGCTAACCACCGTTACCACCATGCAAACCGCGAAAATCTTCACGGGCCGGCGAATCCCGCGATGTTCTTCCCAATCCCGCAGAAGATGACCGAAGTAAGGGGTTCTGCGGAGCCAGCGATGGAGTCTGGCTGACGATCGTACAAAGAAGAAACTCGCGGCCAGCAAAAAAGGCGTCGTTGGAATGCCGGGGAGAATGGCTCCGATGTAGCCGAAACCAACGAAAACCAGGCCGAGAAAGATGTACAGAATTCGCTTCAGCCCGGATACTATTGGCGGATTAGACATGAAAGATCACGCAAACTCGGTGAAGGGTGCGATTGCCCGGCAAATTTCTTCAGAACGTATCCACCTTGTAACCGATGGTCGAATTTGTCGCGACTTCTATCCGTCCACCAAAATAATGCTACAATGATCTGTGGTGTATGGCCTGTGATTTCCCCTATTTCTTGAGGTATCCAGAATGGTGCGTTGGATTGTTGCTGGAGTAGCCGTGTCGCTCCTGAGTGTCATCTTCATCAATGGTTCCCGAATGGCTGCTGCGGCACCGGATGACATCGAAAAGATCATGAAGAAACTGCACAAAGGGACGAAAGCAGTTCACAAGGGGATCGAGAAAGATCTCGATGAAAGAGATATCCCCTGGTCTGAAGTTCAAAAACTGAGCAAAGAATACGTCAATCTGACGACCGACCTCCTCAAAACCACTCCCGAGAAGGGTACAGAGGATTCGTGGAAGAGTCTGACCAAGGCATATAATGCTGCTGCAAAGTCGCTGCAAACTGCCGCGACCAAGAAGAATATGAAGTCCGCGACCGAAGCCTTCGGAGCACTTGCAGACTCTTGCAAAGCCTGTCACAAGGCACACCGGTAATCGACCCCGCTTTCGGTTCACCTCCCTGCAATCGCAAGCGGCCTCTCCTTTCGAGGGTGGTCCGATGATTGATCCACCCTTGGTCATCTCGGCATTTCAAACCTGTGGCATCACTCACATCGTCTGGATTCCCGATACGCAGTTGGGCACCTGGGAATCTGCCATTCTTTCGTCCCCAAGTATTCAACTCATTCGTGCGAGCCGGGAAGGAGAAGCGATCGCCATCGCGGGCGGTTTGATTCTCGGCGGCGCGAAACCACTCGTCGTCATTCAGTGTACCGGATTGTTTGAAGCAGGTGATGCGCTGCGGAATATCGTCCACGATCTGCAATTGCCGCTGCTTCTGATCGTCGGCGTGCGCAGCTATTTTGCCCACCAAAAGGGCAACACCGGGGATAACTGTCCACGCTTCACTGAACCCATTTTGCAGGCCTGGCAAATCCCTTTTGCCGTCTTCGATCCAACTCGACAGACGCCAAGCGATTTGATCGGCATCCTTCGACCGATGCAGCGTTTGGGAAAAGCGGGGGCAATTCTTTGGGCGGAGTAGAACAATGATGACACAGCGAGAAGCCCTGGAAATCCTGGCGGCGCAGCGAGGCGATCCCGTTGTTATTTCGACGATGGGTTCCTCGGGCATCTGGCCCACGCTTTCCGATACGCCGCTCGATTTCGCGTATATCCCTTCGAGCATGGGCCAGGGGATTGCACTGGGGCTTGGGCTGGCGATCGCCCAACCGACGAAACAGGTCATTGTGCTGATGGGGGATGGTTCTTTACTGATGAATCTGGAAGTCTGGTGACGGTGGCCAGTCATCCTGCGAACCTGCGCATCGTCCTGCTCGACAATGGTCTGTATGAAATTACTGGGGGACAGCTCACGGCCGGATCGGGAAAAATCGACTTCGCCGGTCTGGCGGCACTCCGCTGGGATCAAACGAGTCCATCGTTTCACAGAACCAACGGACTGGAAGGCGAGCGTATCGGAAGTCTTGGGCGATGGTGGGCCGGTGTTTGTCTGGCTGAAGGTGACTGGAGAGTATGGCAAGAAGACGCCGGCCCCGCCCAGGCCAATGGGCGAGCAAATTGCCAGACTACAGGCCGCGTTGCGGACAAGCGGCTAGCATTGCGAATCGTCGCGAGTGGGAGCCGCAATCGGGGGCGTAGAAAAGCCGGCCCCAACCCGTACAGGTTGGCGGCTCGAACGTGGGCAAACCCCGTGCGCTAAAAACCTCAACACCGGGAGCATCGGTAAATCCGACGTCGCAGCGTGTCAGGATCCGGCGGTAAAGGTGCCAGTGCAGATTCCAGTCCGGTGCCAGCCCGATGATCGGGATCGGCGCATCCCACAACTTGCGTGGGATACTGTTGTAGGACAGTCAAAGCACCAGGCAATCGGGTTGCCAGTCGCTGGGAAATTGCCGCGCCAGCACATCCCAGCCGGCATCGATCGGCAGGGAGATATTCTGCTTGCCTTCGGTGTCGAAAAGCAGGTGTGGGAAGAGGGAGTATAGCGTTCTTGCGCAAAATGCGGCGACACTGGACCAAATAAACAACGGAGCATGGGCAGCCTCTCAAGAAGAGAATGAAAGCGAATCCATTCGGGACAAGTTGCTTCCCTTCAAACGCCTAGCGGAACCATCCATCAATTCTGAACTAGTGTCCCCTGATCGTTGGCCGGGCTGGTAAGTGAAATATTCCAAGTAACTTCGCTTCAATCTAACGATTATGAATTTGATATTCTGGCGAAGTTACTTTCCGATGAGGGCCCGTGATCGGGCGCAGCCGCTACAAAAGACTTGAGCCAAGGCGGTACACAGTTGAGTGGGCAGGAGGCGGGATGGCGTGCCTGTCCAAGTCAGGAGAGAATCGACATTCAGAACGGCCGTGGGAGGCGGTCTTAGTGTCCTTGTTAGTGCCCAGACTGGTCGTAGTTAATCGGGGTGACAGGATTTGAACCTGCGACCTCTTGGTCCCGAACCAGCGCTCTACCAAGCTGAGCTACACCCCGAATGATTGGATCATCCTAGCCAAGTGCTTTGAATTGTCAATCGAGACCCACTGCGGTTGGCTTGCCATTTTCTGGATGGTTTCCGTTGGAAGAAATGTTCGCGATTCCGAAACATTTCTCCAAAACTAACCTACCCAGTTAACCCACAACGGTGGCGCTGAACCCCCGCTCATCCCGATCGACTTTCTCAACCGAATGAGGAGCCCACCGCCCTACTCTTCATCTCAAATCTGCTGACGCCAGTCGTGCGGGCAGAAATCGGGAAACACAGTGCAGAACTTGCGATAGGCCGGAATCATCCAGTCCGGGAGCTCGCTCGACCGAACTTCGATCGTTGCATTTCGCCGAGGTAAATTGCATCGAAAGGCTGCAAGACCACATTGGTCGTCGGGTCGCCCTTTAGCAGAATGGCTTCGAGATCGACGCTAAAAACTTGAGGTGCCTGTTCGTGAACGAGATTGCCGCGAACAACGTGCACTTCTTTCAGTTTTGCGCCGGGCTGAACTCCTCCGATGCGCCGAAGCAGGGAAACCACGTCTCGGGACCGCGATAGGCAACTTCGCGCTCGGGGCCGTTGATCGGTCCGTGCACGTAAACGAACGAACTGCCATGCTGCCGAACCTGGCACCGCACCTCGCCCGGTCGAAGTCCAGCCAGATCCCCCAGCTTCGCCATACTCCGCGAATGGTTTCGCCTTCGATACGTGGATTACCCAAAGTAGCAATTTCAACGCATCCTTCGGCAGAAATCGGGAAGATCCCGCTACAATCCGGCCTGCCCGGAACGCTTATCTGCAACACATCCGGAAAGCCGACACGATAGGCTTCTTCGACCGATTGTTCGCGCGTCACGGGTGCTTCGGGGCCAATGGCGAGTTGCTCGGCAACCTTCTGATGAGTCTGAATCGCGGTGCAACCACTCAACATCGAAGCCGGCAACACGAGAAACAAATAGGAAAGGCAGCAGCGTCGATCGGTAAGCGTTGGGGTAACCATCGCCTGATCCGGCAGGAAATAAAAGGGATCGACGCCAGAATATAGATCGGCGACGACAGCGGCAGAGCTTGAGGAATGTACCGAGTTTGCGGCGATCCGGGTGACAAGATGACAAGGTGACAAGGTGACACAGTAGTTGCAAACTGACCACCAATTCATGGATGACGCGGAGCGTCTTCGGTCTGGGCACTCTGAAGGAGTGCGCCGCAACAAAGCCCAGGGTTGCCGTACTCGGCACACCCTGGGAACCTTGGACCCAAACCGCCGACTTTGAGATTCGACGGCCTGGCCCTAGAGTGTTCGAAGATCCTCTTGCGGGTTGAAGATTTCCCAGGGTGTGCCGAGTACGGCAACCCTGGGCTTTGTTGCGCACTCCTTCAGAGTGCCCAGACCGAAGACGCTCCGCGTCATCCATGAATTGGCGGTCAGTTTGCAACTACTGTGTCACCGCCTCACCCTCATACGCCAAAGGCGCTTCTGCCTTCAAGTCCGCGATCCGTAGCGATCGCTTCCCTTCAAGAACTGCCATTAGTTCCGGAAGAACGTGATCTCGTCGCCAGCCGTGCGCTAAATGGGAATGCTCAGCGCAATCGGAACCATCCAGCTTCGCGTACCAGTCGGCGCAGATCCTGGGGATTTGCCACCAGATTCGGCGTCAACGACCACCGGATACATAGATCGCCGAGCACCGCTCCCAAAATTGCGGTAATCGATGCTACTTGCGGCGGATCGTTGTCTCGTTCGATTGGATCGGGCCATTCATCTTCCGGCAACGATCGCCCCCGTTCCACCGCTGCGAACAGCGAGCCAAAGTCGATACGGCCTAGTCCGCGCAACGAATGGAGATCTTTTTCCTTCTTCGGATCGCGACGGGCAATCTCGACGATCAAGTCATCGCGCAGAACCGTCCGGGTCGGACGATTGCCGCGTGCAGCGGCCTCTTCCCTCCAGGCAAAGACTTCGCGAGCCACGGCGAGTCGGCGCGGTTCAAGGGAGCCGATACCGCGCAGTTTCCGCCATTTCTCGACGACCGGATTCTCGACCACGGCGCGATGCTTCAGGGTGGTTGTCTCTTCCTCCAGCCAACTGAGCCGGGCCAGTTTGGCGAGCTGGGTGGAGAAGCGTTCCCAGATAGGCAACAAATGACGGACGTCATCGAACGCGTAGCGAATCTGTTCTTTGGTCAGCGGCCTTTTGCGCCAATCGGTAAGCGTTTCGGCCTTGGAGAGTCGTTTGCCTAAAACTTGTTGAATGAGCGCAGCATAGCCAACGGGATAGCCCATGCCGAGAAACCCAGCCGCAAGTTGAATGTCGAAGAGATTTGCGGGCGGCGCGCCGATGCCGACGTGGCACAGACGAATTTCCTCGCGGGCAGCATGAACGACCACGATACGCTTAGGATCGATGATCCGTTTCCAGAATTCATCGACAGGTCCGCACACCATGGGATCGATCAAATAGCGCTGATTCGGGGTTGCGACCTGAATGAGACAGAGGTCGGGAATGTACGTGTCTTCGCCGACGAATTCAGTGTCGAAACCAATGACGCTGCACGCATCCAGATGGGCACAGCATGCGGTCAGCGCCTCAGCGTCAGCGACGATGGTTTCGGGGAGATGTGGCATAGTAGGGTTTAGTATATTGCGTGTCCTTACGACAATCCGCAGGTGATTTCATCTTCCGGGAGCTTTTTCACAATCATGAAGTCCTCGAATTGCTTCGTCTCGTTCAGCCAGCGCAGGACGGCTTCCGTCAGCAAGCCCAAACTTGCCCCGCCGGGGCGCACGGCATCGAAGAACACTTGCAACTCCAGTTGCTCGTTTGTCTGGAGCAACTCGGTTACCGGGGCGGCGATGGCAGGGGTTTCGGTCAGCGCTAACGGCTCCAATCCGAATGCGCGGTAAACGTGTTCGGAGAGTTGAATCTCTTGAAGACGGGTCGGACAGTTACCCCAAAACGCCAGTATCGACAAATACTGGCGCACCTTATCGGGATATTGTTGTTCAATGGCGCGATGGATTTCTTCTCCCAGGCGAGAGAAATCGAAGTCCAAGAAACTTGCAGGCGGGAATTTCCCTTCGAGGAAAGTGTCACCATAGGCGAGTAATAGCTTCTCAAAAAAATGCTCGCCGATATGGGCGGGATGCAGGTACATCAAGTAGCGGGATTCGGCAATCTGCCGAATCGCTGCGCGATTGAACGGAAACAGAGGCAACCCGATCCCGGATCGACCAAAGGCATTGACTCGAACTTGGTCTTCGGCATCGAGATTTAATTCATCCCCACGAATCGCATTGAGATAGGCAGCGACAAATTCGGCGATCGCGTCGATCGATTCCGATCGATCCGCAATCATCCGAGGTTCAATAATCCATTTTTGGCCGCCTGCAACTAGGTCGGCCAGATCAGGCCCGATTTCCGACTCTTCGATGAGGATGAGTAACTTTCGTCCCGCGGCGATCAATTCTTGGTGGAGCAATTCAACGATCGTCTTCAACGGAAGTTGTTGACATGGATCGAGTCCGGCAAGAACTTCCGAAACAAGTGCATTCAGCAAATTTGCCGATGCGACTCGGAACTGATCGCTGGTCAAATTGAGCTTTTTGTAGAACGCTTGTGCCGGTTTGCTGTGCGCAAGATGTCGACGCCCTTCTGTCGGATCAAATGCTCAGCGCGGAAAACAGCGGGAATGGACAGCGTCTTCTGCGAGGAAGCAATGCTTTGCGTGAGAAACCAGAACTCCCCCGTTTCCGGTGCGAGAAAAGGATTTCCAGTAATGGGATCGCTGAAGTAGTCTCGCAATCCCTGGGCCAGCCAGGTTCCCACATCTCGATCCTGGGCACTGGGCGATGCACCACTTTCTTTGGCTTCGGCGAGACGCTGTTTGGCCTCGGCCTCGCACTTCTCCAGGGCCAGCATGAAGCGATCGCGTACTTTCGTCGGCGCAGCTGCACTGCGTGGATCGAATGTGTCAGTTGGGATCATCGCGTCGTGCAGAACGCTCGAATTGGGGAATGTCTCGGCCAGTTTCTGAAGCACCGTCGCGCGGGCATCACCGGAGTGAAACGTCAGAACCACGCTTCTGCGGAGATCGGACTGCCGGCTCAGTTCGGCAGCCAGCCAATTCAGAAGATGAGACTTCCCGACTCGCGCCGGCCCGGTCAGGGTGATGACCCCGGAATGTCTTTCGTAAAGGATTGTTTTGAGAAGTTCTTGTTCCGTAACCGCTGCGGATGGCGGATCGAGTTGATCGATCCGACGCAAACACATCGGTTGATGTACGGCAAGCACCCGTTTGGTGTCGCCGTAGTGAAGTGCATTCAGACATTCGCGGATGCGTTCGGAGGTGGGCCAAAAATCGAGGAGCGTCATGAGATGGCCCTCACTTCTCGGCAAACGGATCTTGTTTCGACACGAATACGGCACCAATGGCATCGAGTCGAATCGCCGGAGTCAGAATTCCTTCGATCAGTGCTTCGGAGAGCTTTTTATCCAGCGCCAGCTGCGCTTTTTCGCCTTTGCGCTGATCGGCGGCGAGATAGGTCAATCGACTTTCCAGCTGCGCGTGTCGTAACGCGGCTTCCCGGCTCGCCTTGGCCGCTTGCTTTGCGGTCAAGTCGGTTAATTGCAACTGTTCGCGCAGCACCTTTTCAGCAGTCTTGCGCGCTTTTTGAACAGCGCACCCCACGTTGCGATCGGGTAATCTTTCTCGATCGCTTCCCAGCGTTCGTGATTCATATTGTAGTCGCGCCCCTTGGTGGGAGCGATCTTGCGATAAGGCTCCTGGAGCAGCGCCACTCGTTTTTCATTGCTTACGACTTCCAGTTGTTCGTTGAGCCAGATCGTTGTGATGATCGGCGCAAACAATTGATCGGCCCCCCTGCGCAGGGCTTCCGGACTCGTGTGCGGATTCTTCGCCAGAACGGCGTTTGCCGGAGCGACGTCGGCTTCAATCTGGAAATCAAACCGGAAGGCCAGGTCGGCAGGATGACCTGCCGAGATGCCGATGCGGTAACGCCACACCGCGAAACAGACGCCGCGATCGTCCCAGTGCACGTAATCCGCAAGGCCATCGATAAAGGGATCGCCGATCCGGCCCACGGCGATCGGATAAGCGACGGCGTGCTTGCCGCCCTTGGGAGAGAGTTCGTCGATCAGTACCCTTCGGCGCTGAGCGGTGTGGCGATCGAAAGTAATGGGGTAAATGGCGGGCCGGAAGCGCGGCTCGGCATTGCGATCGATCACATGGAAGAAATTGCGTTCCAGCCTGCTCACCGGCATCAGCGTTTGATGACCGATCTTGGGCCGGAGAAAATAGTATCGTCGAACCGCATCGTCCTGGCCCGCGATGCCCCAATCGCCAAAACGGAGTTGCTGGACGATCCATCCGGAAGCGGCCTCTCCCCAGCTTTCTTTTCGTTCGATTTCCGCCGAACGCAGTCGGTCGCAAAAGTTTTCCTCTTCGCTCTGACTGATCTCGATCGCATCGAACTCGTCGAGTTTGTGGATCTGCTGAAGTTCCTTCTCAATCTTTCCCTGCTCGCCGCCGAGTCGCCGGCCGGCATCGATAATGACCTTCTCGCCCTCGAATAATATCCCGGTTCGCAGAATTCGCATCTCCTCATCGATGAGATACTGCAAACTCGCAATCGAGCGCTCGAAGACGAGAAACGCATCCACCAGGCAATCGACCCAGGCATGGGCGATCGCCGTTCGGGCATCGCGAAACGCGAACGAACGAATGGCACTGCCAACGCCGTAACGATCCAGCCTGCCCATGCGCTGCTCGATGCGATTGGGCGCGAACGGCATGTCGTAATGGACCAGGAACATCCTCGCCCCCTGCAAATTCAGTCCATCTTCCGCCTGCCGATCGCAGACCAGAATCCGGCACGTCGAATCAGTGAGGAAGCGCGACCAGACTTCATGATCCTCTTGATGCCGCTCGACTCCGGCATGAAACGCTCTTTGCAGACGGGCAAAGATCCGATCGGCCGTGGCCCGGTGGCTGGCAAACACGACAATCTTTACCGGCGGCTTCTTGTCGGGCGGAGCATTCAAGGTTCTCTGCAACCAGTCGTGCAGCGCCTTGAGTCGAAGATCGGGATGTTCGCCGGCCAAGGCTTTGCGCAGTCCCTTGAGGATCTTCTCCTCGCCGGGGACCGGTGGAGCAGCTTTGATGGCCGCGATGTCCGCTTCGCTGACTCCCAGGGTTTTGGCGGTCTGCACATCTTTTTCGAGCCGGACGGCCAGGATGGCATCCAGAACGGCCGGGTCGTGGATCGCTTCGGTCATCACAATGAAAAAATCGCTCAAACGAAGGGTCTTCGGCGACTCCGGTTTGCCCGCCAGCGTGGCGGCCGCAACCCGCCATTGCTCCAGTGCGGCGTTCAATGTCAGCTCAACGGAATCTTCATACTCCTGAACGAACAGGCCCACCCGGCCCGGCAAGAGCGTCTCGGTCTGATCGTTGCCGCGACGGTTTCGCAATAGCCGACGATGCAGGCGATAGGTTTCGCTGATGTGCGTCCGGATTGCTCGAATAAGCCGAATTCGCTCCGGGTTTTCAACTTCTGCATCGAACTCGAGAAACGGCTGAAGTTCTTTGGCCATCGCCTTGAGGTGAGCATCGAAGGGAAACATGCTGTTGATCTGGTTGAGGATCGTTTCGAGGAACGAGCCGGCTTCGGATTCCGTAAAAACGTGAAACAACTCTGCCGTTTGTTGCCAGTCCTCGACCCGTTCGCGGAATGCCACCATATTGCCGAGGCGATAAATCACCGGATCGAGCATGTGGAGCATTGCCTGAAAAGCCACTTCGTTGTGCAACAAAGGTGTGGCTGAAAGGAGCAGCAGCCGATCGGATTGCAAAGCGATTTGTCGGATTCGCTCGAAACGCTTCCGTTCGGAAACGCGCTCGGCGTCGACCAGGGCGGCAACATGATGGGCTTCATCGATCACCAGCATATTGGTGGTCTGGCCCATGACTTCCATCGACTTCACATCCTCGTGCCGCAAAATGTGAATGGTGGAGTCGAGATGCTCGCCCAGTCGAAACTTGACCGTCAATTCAACGCGCCATTGCTCCACTAGATGGGCGGGCACAAGAATGAGCACATCGTGCTCGCGCGGGTGGTCCAGAACGAATTGACGGATCAGGATGCCGGCTTCGATCGTTTTCCCAAGTCCCACCTCGTCGGCCAGCAAGTAGCGTTGCACGGGATCCTGGAGAACCCTACGGACAACTTCAATCTGGTGATTTTCCAGATCGATCACCGAAGAAAGCAACCCCGACATGCCCGCAGAAACAGCACGTTGTTCGACTAAAGACCGCACAAAGCCACAACGCGCATCGTGAAAAAAAGGCGTCTCGGTAATCCGGGCGGCCAGCAAATCGGTGGGATCGCTGATCGGATGATCCCAGCGAACGAAGAGATGTTGGCGACTAATCTGCTCTTTCCGATCGTTGGGGAAGGCGACCCAGTAATCCTCACCAACCGGGACCATTGCTCTGCCGGCCGTCCAAACTTTGGTTTTGGGATCGCGATAGTAAATGCGCGTTTGTTCGTCGATGTTGACCAGAGAGAGCGTATCGAGCTTGAGTGTTTCGGTATGGCGATGCTTTTGAGTAGGAGAATCAAAATACTCGACGATGCCCTTCTTGCCTGCAACCTCGATCAGCTTGCCGACGCCATGAGCATTGGCGGACGATTGAACGAATGGTTGAGAGACGGCCATCGGATACCGGATTTTGAGAGGTTGCGAGAGCGGCTTCCCTTGCCATCCACAAGAAACCCACATTGATACTGCGATATGATTACGGTACGGATGTTCGGCAGAAAGAACACTGTACGCGCTGATTTCCCCTGCAAATTCCCGGTAATCGACCTTGTTTGCTACAATTGGAGTACCAATTGGCACCCACTCAGGATGGAACCGGTATGTTGTTACTGGATGGACATTCCGCACTGGCGCTGGTTTTCTCCCACGATGGGAGCCGGCTCATTACAGGCTGCCAGACGGGACAAGTTCATATCTGGGAACCGCCCAACAAGCGGCTTTTACCTCCGGCACACACTGCTCGAATCTCGTGCCTTGCGGTTTCTCAGAATGGAACTCGCCTGGCAACCGGGAGCGCGGATGGTCCCGCGTATCTTTGGGGGATCAAGGAATCGGCACCACCTACTAATCTGGGTCAAGGTCCACGTAGCCCGCACGGCATCACGGGTCTCGCCTTTGTGCAAAAAGATGAACTGCTCGCGGTCGGCACGGGTGACTTGACTCAAGCAGTCAACACAATGGACGGGGTCTTCCTCTGGAATACAAGAACCAAGAAACGCCAATCGATCCCAATTGACCGCAGCTTGACAATGGCCGGAACGCGATCTCTGACAGCCTCGCAGGAACATCGCTTGCTCGCCTGGTCGACCGATCATGGTGCTGTGGTTATCTGGGACATGACCAGGCCCGACCCAATCCGGTTCAGCGTAAAAACGCCTGCGCGAAGTATCGCCCTGTCTCCCGATGCCCGCTTCCTCGCCGCCGCGGTGGATTGGAAAATCACGGTCTTCGATCTCCACGAAAAGCGCGAAAAGATCACTCTGACCGGCCACAAGGGCATCGTGAGTTCCGTGGCCTATAGCCCCGACGGCCGAACGCTGATGAGCGCGAGCTGGGACAAGACGGTCAAGTGGTGGGACGCCGCAACGGGACAGGAGCGACAGACGTTTAGCTGGCCCGTGGGCCGAGTCTCCAAAGCAGCGTATGCCCCGGACGGATTGTGCAGCAGCGGTGGGAGATGAAGGCAAAATCGTAGTTTGGGATGTGGACGAGTGAGTGTGGATAGGTGGGATCGTGAAATACACCCCGAGTTCCGAAGAACTTGGAACCCGGGGCGTTCAAAGATCGTTATTGCTTGCCGTTGATGGTATTGATCGCTGTCTTGTACATTTTTTTCTGCTTCTTGTCGGCCTTGTCCATCATCTCTTTGATCGCGGGAATTGCTGCTTTGGCGTCGGAGCCCATGGCAGCCAATCCTTGAATGACGTTCATTCGAACCGCTTCTTCTTTTTCTTCCTTGACCATCTTGGCCATCTTTTCAACGATCTTTTCCTTGTCTTCGGGTTCGATCTTGCCGAGGGTATGAGCAGCTTCACCCCGCACGGAACCATCTTTGTCGTCGAGCATTCTGACAATCTCAGGAACGATTGGTCTCGTCAGCAAAACTTGAATTGCCCCGAGCCGGCCGAGTTCCTTGAGCGCTTCAACTTTGCCTTTAGCATCCTTGGAGGTCTTTAGTTTCTTGATGTTCTTGGCGACTTCTTCCTGCTCCTTGGTAGGCGCTGCCAGGATCGTGATACCGCCAAATAAGATGACTCCGAGAGCCAGGCTGAGAATTCGATGCATGGACATCTGTTTGTTCCTGTTTGCGTGAGTGATGACTGTATTCGTTTAGTTGTTAGACACCGACGGCGCGAAGAAGTTCCGGAATCCGGGGGATTCGGAAGATGACAAGGTGACAAGGTGACAAGGTGACAATCAACGAACGCATCTATGAACATTGGTTTAAGAGCGAGCCGAAATTTGTCACCTTGTCACCTTGTCACCTTGTCATGGCTAACGCAGCACCACCAGGTTTTCTACCCATTGTGCGATACTGGGTTCCATCCAGGAAAGAACGATCGTCTGCGGCATCACGCCGAGGAGAACCGCGAAGACCACGAAGGGAGCCAGGCAAAGAACCTCACGAAGCGATAGGTCGGGATACGCCGCCGTCGCCGGATTCGTGCCCAGATAAACCCGTTGAAAAGTCCACAAGAGATACCCGGCAGTCAGGATCGTCGTCAGGATTGCGACGATGGCTAAAATCGGTTGGAATTGCCAGGTCGCCAATACGACAAACACTTCTCCAACGAAACCGGACAGGCCCGGCAAGCCCATCGACGCGAAAAACAGAATGGCAGCCAGGCCGCTGTACATCGGCATCGGCTCCATGATGCCGCCAAACTTGTTGATCTCCCGATGATGGGCGCGTTCGTAGAGAACGCCCACCACGAAGAATAACCCAGCGGAAGTGATACCGTGAGAAATCATCTGGAACACTGCGCCATTGACACCCCACGACCAGTACTGCGACCGCGACCCCGCCGACCATACCGCGATTCCCAGAACGACATAGCCCATATGGCTGATGGAGCTGTAGGCGAGCAGCTTCTTGTAATCGGTCTGACCCATCGCCACCAGCGCCCCATAGACGATGGCGAACGCTCCCAAAATCGCCACGAACAAGGCGAGTTGTTCCGCGGCCCAGGGACAAATCGGATAGGCGAGACGAAGTATACCGTAGCCGCCCAGTTTGAGCAAAATACCCGCCAGGATCATGCTTACTGGCGTTGGCGCTTCCACGTGCGCATCGGGGAGCCAACTGTGTAAAGGCACGAGCGGAACCTTGATGGCGAAGCCGATAAACAATAGCAGAAACAACCCATACTGATACGTTTGCGAAAAGAACGGCTGGCTGAATCGACTGCGGGCGTCACTGAGTTTAACTCCCCGGCCCAGCAGATGGACTTTGTCATCTTGCTTCGGGGCATTATCGTCCGCCGGATGTCCCTGGATGACCTTCAGCCACGGGCTATCCTTGCGCGGCGCGAGTTTGTTCTCCTGGCCATTGCGAATCAGCATTGCGGCTTGCCCCGCACGTTGCAACGTCAAAATGTCGAAGGTGTGATACGCCCGGCTCTCGGATTCCGACAAAGTGGGATTATTGCGTCTCACTTCATTGGCGCGTGCATCGACGGTCTTGGTATCGACAAAGTCACGAACGTCGGTGAAGTATAGCCCCAGCATCGCAACCAGAATCAGCACACTGCCGAACAGCGTGTAGATGACGAATTTGATCGCAGCATATTTCCTCCGCCCGCCTCCCCATAGACCGATCAGGAAGTACATCGGCAGCAGCATGACTTCGTAGAAGATGTAGAAAAGGAACAGATCCAGCGACATGAAAGCGCCGAGCACCCCGGTTTCCAGGACCAGAAGCAGCGCGAAATATGCTTTGACATGTTTTTCGATATTCCAGCTCGCCAAAACTGCCAGGAACATGATCAGAGTGGTGAGCAGAATCATTGCCATGCTGATGCCGTCGAGGCCGACAGTGAAGTGAATATCGAAGCGCTCGATCCATTGCAGCCTGGAAACCCAATCACGACCGTCGCGAGGCTGCGGGGGGAATTGCTCAGCGCGCACCGTCGCCTCATCCATCCGCGCTTCCAGGCTCGTTGCGGGATGATGCAAGGAACGAAACGTGCGATCCGAGCGCGAATCGAGCATGCCGTAGAAATCGATGAGCATGCATAGTGAAGCCGTCAAGGTCGCGGCGGAGCCAAAAAGTGCCCACCAACGCATCCATTCCACGGATTTGCGGGGAAACAGCAATAGCGTCAAAGCAAAGAAGCTAGGAAGAAAGATGACGAAAACCATCATCTTCAGGTCAGATTCCTGCCACGGGAGAATCAAATCGAGCATCTCTTCCTCGGCTCGGTGGTAAACTCTCTCAAATCGCGAGAAAGGAAAGGATGGCGAACAACACGACGGTAGTCAAGGCCAGCACCAGGATATAGCGTCGAATCAACCCCGATTGCAACGCCCGTAATCGCAATCCAAGAGCGTACAACAGCAACCCGATTGCGCTGATGAAACCATCCACCGAACGCGGATGGATGGTGCGATCGGCCTCCTCGGCACTTTCACCCGAGGGCGTTCGCTTATCGAATGCCGCCAAAAGGAAGGCCAATTTCACGATCGGGCGCACAAAGATCGCCGCGTATATTTCGTCGAAATACCATTTCATTGTCAAAAATGCGTTGAGCTTCGGTAAGCGTTCGCACACTTTTCGTGGCGAGAATCGGTGGATGCCGTAATAGAGAAATGCAGTGATGACGCCAATTGCAGTTAAAGCCAGGGCCACGAAACCAGTCATCGAGTGATTTTCGTGTGCCTTCTCGGTGACTGCCGCATATGTCGTCGGGATCGCTTCCGGCTGCGCGTGTTCCAGGGTTTGACCGAGCAGACTCGACTCGACGTTCCATATCGGCCAACCCCAGGCGATGCCGACGCTGCAAACCGCGAGGAGAATGAGCGGAACCGTCATCAGCGCCGGCGATTCGTGGGCATGTTCGTAAACGTGGTTGTCGCGAGGCTTTCCGGTAAAGGTCATCATCCAAAGTCGGAACATATAGAAAGCAGTCAATCCCGCGGTAAGCATCGGAACGATGAACAACAACGAATGCTGCGGGTTGACCAACCCGAAACCAACCGCTTGACCGAGAATCTGTTCCTTGCTGTACCAGCCGCTAAAGAAAGGTGTGCCGATGATGGCCAATACGCCAATGAGCATCGTGTAGGCCGTGATCGGCATTTTGCGCAATAACCCGCCCATCTTGCGAAGATCTTGCTCGTGATGGCAGCCGAGTATCACGCTGCCGGAACCGAGAAACAAGAGGGCCTTGAAGAAGGCATGAGTCAGCAGATGCAATAAGCCGGCTACCCAGCCGCCCACACCGAGCGCCAGCATCATGTAGCCGAGTTGACTCACGGTCGAATAGGCCAAAACGCGCTTGATGTCGTTCATCACCACGGCGATCGTAGCTGCCAGAAAGAGCGTGATGGCCCCGGTATAGGCAATGACGAGCAGCACTTCCGGCGCAAAGAAAGGATAAACCCGGCCCACCAGGTAAACCCCGGCCGCCACCATCGTGGCAGCGTGGATCAAGGCGCTGACGGGTGTCGGGCCTTCCATCGCATCGGGAAGCCAGGTGTGGAGTGGAAACTGTGCCGATTTTCCCACGCAGCCCAGGAAAATACCAAGCCCGGCGATAATCCACAACTCATTCGACAACGGCAACACGCCGGAATCGATTTGCCGGAAAATCTCCTGAAAGTTGAAGGTTCCAAAATAGGTCCAGATGATCGCCAACCCGATCATGAATCCCGCATCACCCACTCGGTTGACGATAAACGCCTTGTTCGCCGCGGTGCTCGCACTATGACGCTCGTAATAGAAGCCGATCAAGAGGAAAGAGCAGACGCCGACCAACTCCCAGGAAATGAAGACCTGGAATAGATTGTCGGCGATCAGGAGATTGAGCATCGAAAAACAGAATAGCGACAGGAACAGAAAGAACCGTCCATATCGTCCGCGACGATGGAAATGTCCGTGGTCGGAATGCACTTCGTGATCGGTAACATGTTCTTGAGTTTCATCCTCCATGTAAGCGAGCGAGAACACGAAAATACAACTGGATATGAACGTAACCATGCAAAACAGGATCGCGGTCAAGTGGTCGATGCGGTAGCCGATCTCCAATCGAAGGGCAGGGATCGCCTTACCGGTTGGCTTGAAGTTGCCGACTTCCGCCCAGGTTAGCCGTTCCGACCAACCCTTCCCGCTCAGGCCGTGAGCGCTGGACTGGAGTTCGTAATCGGCGAGATAGCGTTTCAGGCCGATGATGGCAAGGATCGCCGCCAGCACGATCGCACCGGTCGCCAGATTCGCGCCGCTGCGCAAGGGACGATCGCCGCCGAAAAGGAAGAAAAGAAATTGCGCTGAGCGATGCGTATCGCGGTAGGGTCGAACCAAGGTACGAATCGCTCCGCCGAGGATTAACAGCGCAAACGCCGCCAGCGGCAACAAAGTTGCAACAACGTAAATCCGGCCCGGAACTTCGAGGAACCAACTAATCATGGTGGCTCTATACTACGAAAGATTTTTCCGAATTCGAACGGCTCCAATATCACTGAGGTTGCGATGGTTTGGCCTCGCCGAAGGCGAGCGTCGGGGCGTTAGCCCGACGTGGGCTGCCACAGCCAACGCGCAATCTTCGTATTCACAACGTCAACTCGGGCGACACCTGGCCACTGATATCACTTATGTTGCGATGGTTTGGCCTTGCCAAAGGCGAGCGTCGGTGCGTTAGCGGCGTTAGCCCGACGTGGGCTGCCACAGCCAACGCGCAATCTTCGTATTCACAACGTCAACTCGGGCGACACCTGGCCACTGATATCACTTATGTTGCGATGGTTTGGCCTCGCCAAAGGCGAGCGTCGGGGCGTTAGCCCGACGTGGGCTGCCACAGCCAACGCGCAATTTTCGTATTCACAACGTCAAATCGGGCGACACCTGGCCACTGACGCTGGCAGCCCACGTCGGGCTAACGCCCCGACGCTCGCCTTCGGCAAGCCCAACTGATTTCGTTGCAATGTGCGTGATCCTTGTTACCGATTGAATCAGCCTTTCAAATCTTCAGCACGATCGACATCTACGGTGGAGTGATTGTTGTAGAAGTTCAGAATAATGGCAAGCGCCACTGCTGCTTCCGCTGCGGCCAGCACAATTACCATAAGCGCGAATATCTGGCCTTCCAGTTGAAACGCGGGAACATATCGGGCACAGGCAACAAAGTTGATATTGGCCGCATTGAGGACGAGTTCCACACCCATCAACACACCGATCGCATTTCGCTTCGTGGCGATGCAAACGATGCCGCACACGAAGAGAAACGCGCTCAGGATGAGGAAGTGGGTCAAGGTAAGTTCAGTCACGATGCTTTCCTTTGTACAACTTCAGGAATCCGGCTCAGTAATCGATGAGCCTTCGTTCGGTCAGATTCATGGTTTCTTCCCAGGCAGGGGCTGACTACGCAAGCGTGCATTATCGAGAATCTGTTTCTCCGTCTTCTCAAGCTCGGCGAGTTCTTTCTCAAGGTCTTTGTAGCGTCTGCGCCCGTTTCGGGCCCTCATCAGCAAAAACCTCGGCAATCCATCAAATCGATAAGCGTTTGATTGGCTCTTAGTTCTTGGAAGGAATTGAGTTCGAGCTCCAGTGCGTTGAGCTCAGCCTCCACTTTTAGGAGATTCTCCTTCGTCTCGAACCCTTTCTCCCAAAGTTTGGAAATCTGCTTAAGCTCAACTCGTTTCAACGCCAAGAGTGCCTCGGTTTTTCGTTTCTGCCGCATCGTAAGACGTTTCTGTTCCCCAGTTCTCCTGATCTCGGTTAACTGATTCGCTTCTTCCGATGTCAAGGTCCCATTCATGCTTTCGTGCGTTTCAGAATTCTTTGGAACATTCCACTGGCACACTCTCGAACGTGCGGACTCAAAAATCCGTTTCTCCAATTCTTCAAACAGTTCGAGGTCTTTCCTGTCCTCATTCTCATGGTTCTTGTATGAATTCAGGTCAAGCCCCAGTTTCTTGATTTCGGCCTCCAATTTGAGAAGATTCTGCTTTGTTTCAAAGCCTTTCTCAAAGAGCTTGCTAATTGCTTCATACTCGTGAAGTTTCAACTCTAATGCAGCCTCGGTCCTGAGTTTCATCCGTTTACGAAGAAGTTTATGTTCTCGCGATTTTCTGATCTCGATCAACAGGGTCAATTCTTCGGCTGTCAGGGTCGCATCTATTTTCGGCTGAGTATTCTTGGGGCCAAGCTGGACATTCTCTGGACCAACCAACACCAGCGTCCCTTCCTTGAACATGCGCAAGTAATGTGGGTCGACAGGCTTGCCATCACTGGAGAGAAGGACAGCAGTGGGTTTCTGGAGAGCGGTTACAGCCTTGGCCAAATCAATCTCCTTGCCGTCGCTTCCGAAGAACCGGATGGCTTTCACTGCCAGGAATTGAGATTGATAGGTGGTCTCGGGCTTGTCGGATGTGAGCCGGGTGATCAAAAGTTTGCTGTCTTTTGCAATAACCGCTGTGACCAAAAGAGGAGATGGGCCTTTGGGCAGATCTTTCGATTCCTGCGCGTAAATGCTTGTAACGCAAGTTAGCAGCATCAAGGCTAGGATCAAACGCATCATAATACTCTCCTCGATCACGGCCCGCTTGTAACCGGCGGTTTGCCCCTTCGTTTTGCTCTTGCCAAATACGCAGCTCCAATCAACACCACCAGCAAATGCACCGATACGATTTCGAACGGCAACAAATACCCCATCGGCGTGCGCGGTTTCGCTGTGGTTCCTGCGGGGAAACCACTCATTGTTGCCGTGCCCGAAGCCTCTTTCACATTCATAAATGCCGAGCCGATCGTTCCTACGGTCGGGGCCGTTTCATTGGGGTTCGTCTTCGATTTCCCAAGCTCGAGCGAAGTGTATACCAACAACCCAAAGAGCGACGCTCCCAATACTCCTGAAACAACCCATTCCTGCGACCTGGTCTTGAGCCTCAGCGCAGGGGCCTGTGCGGTGAGCATGACGCCGAAAATGACCAGCACCAATGTGCCGCCAACGTAAACGATCAGTTGGCTGGCTCCAAGGAACTGGGCATCGAGCAAGAAATAGAGCGACGAAACGCCGATGAGCGTGAAGAGCAGCCAAACTGCCGCACGCACGATATTGCGCGAAACCACTACCGCGACCGCCGACATCGCAGTCATCAGAGCAAGAACGAAAAATAGGATGAGCGGGAGAGACACAAATTAGTTCCAAGTTCCAAGTTCGAGAGAGGTTCACCTCTTTCGGCTTCGCATCAGGGGTGTTTCCACCCCGGCGAACGCTCCGGGCAATTCTCCGCGCGGCATTGTCAAGGGGCTGGTGAAGACTGAGTACAGCACTCCGAGGACAAACACGATCGAACCAAGCGACGACACGTATTTCCACACCATTCCAACCGAGTTCGGCACGAGCAACTGCCACAAACAGACGCCTATCAACAGGATGCAGGAAATCGGCAGAAAATATTTCAAGCAAGTCATCATGACCTGATCGATACGCAGTCGAGGCAACGACCAGCGCACCCACATCATCACGAAGACCAGAAACCAACATTTGCCGACAAATATAGCCATATTCAACAAATGGCCGGCCCAACCAAATTGTTCGCTCGCCTCGTAAGGGAGCAGGCCGGTATGCCAGCCGCCGAGGAACAGGATCGTCGCCACACCGCTGACGGCGAACATACTTGCCGTATTCGGCCATGAAAAAGAATGACCAGCGCAAGCCGCTGTATTCGGTGTGAAAACCGGCAACCAGTTCGTTTCCGCTTCCGCCAGATCGAACGGCGCTCGCTTGCAACTGGCCGTGGCGCAGATGAAGAAGATGCAGAACGCCCCGAACGTGAACGGATCGTGGAAAAGATACCAGTTCCAGAAGAAGCCCACTTGCTGGTTGCCGATGGCATTGAGGTCCAGAGTCCCTGCCAGGCAGATCGGAACGAGCACGCACATGGATCGGGGCACTTCGTAACTGACGACCTGGGCTGCCTCACGGATGCCGCCGAACAAGGACCACTTGCTCGCGGAGGCATAACCGGCGAGAATCACGCCGAAGACTTCGCTGGACAGGATGGCCAGCATGAAGAAAGCGGCGACGTTGAGTTCGTAGCCGACGATTCCTTTGCTGAATGGCAAGGCCAGAAACGCGACAAACGATGCGCAGAACGCCAAATACGGCGCGAGCCGAAACAGCAGATGATCTGCGCCGCTCGGAATGGTATCTTCTTTGGTGAGGAGCTTGATGCCGTCGGCAACGGTTTGCAGCCAGCCAAACTTGCCGCCGACCCGGGTCGGGCCGAGACGATCCTGAATGCGGGCGGCGACTTTGCGTTCGAGCCAGATAAACCAGAGGGCCGAAAGCGCGACGAACGTCACGAGAATGCCGGCAACGAGAACGCCGGCAACGATCATGTCCCAAGGTGGCGGTAAGAAGGAGAGCAAATCCTTCACGTTGCATGGCCCCGAAGAGGATGGAGAATGCCGTGTCGATTAGAGTAGAAGGTTTGCCGTCCGTTGTCCGTTATCAATGTTCAGGATTGCGAAGGAAACCAAAACGGGCAGGCGCGAACCTATGCGCTATCATCATCGTCCTCTAACCACCAAAAGTGTTATACTTACCGTCCCGATGCGATTCCGGGACTTGATCCGCCGGTGAGCGCGAAAGCCATGTTAAGTAATCCAACAAGACGGCACGCGACCTCGGATCCAAGGCATGTCCCGCGCGGTCCGCAAACGCGACGGGCCTATCATTCTTTTCCAAACAATGCTCGTTCGCCCGCGATTTACCATCTGCTCGACGAGAGTGCCGAGCCTGTAGCCGCCGATCCCAACGTGCGCAATTCCGCTCTGGCTCGTTTGGAAGCAACGCTCATGCTTGCGGATGAGCCGCTCACGGCGAGAAAACTTGCGAGTGTCGCCGGACTGCACGATGGCGGGGAGGCGAGCCGATTGATCGAAAAACTCCGCCACTTGTATGATGCGGACGGCACGGCCTTCCAAATCGAGGAGATCGCGGGGGGATATCAACTACTTACCCGGCCCGCGTATCAGCCCTGGTTGTTGCGCTTACGTCGATCCAGCCACGAGCTTCGGCTCTCCACCGCAGCAATGGAGACTCTGGCGATTGTTTCTTATCGCCAGCCGATCATGTACGCCGAAGTCGAGTCCATTCGCGGCGTTCAGTGCGGCGAAATTCTGAACTTGCTTATGGAGAAAGGATTGATCAAGATCGTGGGCCGGCACGATTCTCTGGGCCGGCCGGTCTTGTATGGAACCACGAAGCGCTTTTTGCAGGTATTCGGCCTGAATTCCTTGAAGGAGCTTCCGGAAGTCGGGCAGCTCAAACCCCCAGCTGAAAAGTTGGGAGGCGTTTGAAAATTGGCATCGGTTGAAATGGACGCACTCAACGAACGAATCTACCAATAGAGTTGTTTCGTTTCTCTCAAAGGGCCTTCAGATGGTAACTCCCTCATCCTCTGATTCTCCATCGTCTTATCGACTATGGAGATGGCATGGTTGGAAACCGCTCCTGGTCACATTGGTCGTGCTCGGAGTGGGCTTGTTGGGGTTCTTATATTGGTACGACACTACACCACCCGTTCCTCCCAGGCCGGACAGGCCACCCGTCAAGATCTCGATGCGTTTACCCCCTGTTCCGCCAAATCAACTCCTTCACCGGGTCATGATGGGACACGAGAATGGTCGACGGGTGTGGCGTATCATTGCCGTAGAAAACGGCGATGAGATCATCGTCGATGCGGCCTCCGGCACCTTGATCGCGATTCGGGATAAGCTTGGCAAGACAATATGGCGACCGATGGTGGCAACGAAACTGAGTGAAGAGTTGCCGATGAAATCCTGAAGGATTCGCCGCTCGCGTTCCACCGGCTCGCGAGCGGCCGAATTTGACCGATTTCCCCAAACTTTACTCAGTTACGATGCCATTCTGTAAGTCAATAACTCTAGCGGCGGGCACCTGGCTTTCCTGGCTTATGAACAGCGAGTGCGGCGGCGACATCCTTTGACCCTTCAACAAACCAGACTGTTGCCGAGTGGCCCACTTCCGGGTTCACTGCCTCGACGGCATCGGTGCCACGTTGAGTCGGCTTCACCATTATCGTTTTATCGGTGATCTTGATTTCGATTTTCCTTGCCTGATTCGCCCCGGCCGCGTGCGGGCGTTTCGACGGTAACCGTCTTGCCATCGATTCGATACCGCAGTGATGCTGCCGCTGAGATCCGCTGCGGATGTCGCTTCAATCGATCCAGCGGAGCCACCGTCCAGCATGACGTCAACCCCATCGCCCACTTTGAGCTTCCGGTTCAAGTCCTTGCCGACGCCGACGAATTCAATTTTGGTATTGTCGGTGAGCTTGACCTCGGTCAACTTCGGCTCTTCCCCTCGGCCCCCACCGCCGATCCTTACAGTCAGCATCTTGCCGTCCTTGGTGATCGCGGTGATCGAGCCGGCGACGTCAGCAGGTTTCTTGGGTTCTCTGTTCCTATCTTCGGCGAACGCCACCAGAAATCCGTCTTGGTCTTTATCCGGCAACCCTGTCGTTTTGACTCGCTCGGCGGGAACCGCTGGCGCCGCATTAAGAACGACACCCACTCCGGCGGCCATAGCAGCCAAGGTCAGGCAGACAGCGCACGCGATTTTCAACTTTACATAGAACATGGTTCGTAATACTCCTTCGGTTAAAGCGACGACATCGGCTGAGATCAAGCCCGTCGCGACGGCCTGACCCATGGAAGAACAAGTTGCTGCATTGATCGTGGAAACAATCAACTTCACCGGCACATGGGCGGATGCGTTCTGAGCGATCATCAGTCCGAGTGCTGCTGCTGAGAGGGTCACACCATGACGTTCCAGGCGTTTGGCAAGCATCGACCGCGCGGATGCCAGCCGCCACGACAATGTTCCCTCGGGCCACCCTAGTTGTAGAGCGGCCTCCGAGCGGGTCTTGCCCTCCAGGTCGCACAGGACAATCGGCGACCGATACTTGGCAGGGAGGCTATGCAATTCCTGATCGAGCAGAGGCCGAAGATCGGACCAGACTTCTGTCGCGTTGTGCTCTTGTTGAAGCATGGTTGCAGCCTGGGTTTCGCGGTTGCGACGCCGTGCATTGGTGACTTTCGCCTTGAGGGCCGTCCGATAGGCCACGCCATACAACCAGTTGCCGACCGTATCCCGCGCAGCGATTGAAGCCGCCTTGCGAGCGAGCACGAGGAACGTTGCCTGGAAAGCTTCCTCAGCGTCTTGCTCATGGCACAACACCCGCGACAGCAAACACCCAGGACGGTGCCGCCATGCCGGTGGACCAAGGTCTCGAAGGCTCGCTCGTCGCGGCGATCGACATAGCTTTCGAGGAGCTGTCGATCGGTCGCGTCGCCGACGTCCTTGGCCGAGATAGTCGCGCGAAGATAATGCAGAATCCCGCGAATCGGTCGGATGGCCATCGAGATCTCTCCTGGTCGCGGTTCTGCTTATTACTGCCCGCCCAAGCCGATCCGCATATAGTTTTTTTCAATTTCTTGGAAGAAGCGCAGGTTGGCTTGGAGTCCGAGGCATCATTTTGATCATTGTATGCCTCGGGAGCGAGCGTTTGCCATCGCCACTTTCAGCCATCGCAGATATGAGGACGACCCAAACAGAACAGAGGAATTCCCGCCTCGGTACATTCGCCGAACGAGTGACCCCTCCATTGAAGGGGGGATTGTCATTTTTCGGGCAACACCTCGCCGCCGTCGCGAGTAAACATCGCATAGATCGCCGAATAACTCTTGGAAACCATCCGAACAGAACCATCGCACATCAAAACCATAAAGCCATTCTTATGATGGCCCAGCAAGCCCTTCGCGGGATTTTTCGGGTCGATCGCGATGTCGTCCGGCTTTGTCCAGACCACGGCATGTTCGTCATCGGATTCGACGACCAGGATGGTATTGGAAGTTCCATCCGTAAACGACAAAATCTGCGCCCCTTTGGGATCATCCCACGCCAGGCCTTTTCCCAATGGTGCTAAATAGGTGGTGCGGTCATTGAGTTTGGAATCCTGAAATGGACTGAAGAAGATTTTCGGCATCATCGGGATCAGCTTCTTGTTGTGATCGCTGTCCCACGGTTCATCGAGTTTGAACTGCTTGTAAAGCGCGGCCTGCTCGATATAGGGCAAGATCGCCACGCGCCAGCTCAGCAGTGGTTTGCCGGCCTTGTCGAGGATGTTGGCGGGAAATCGACCGCCAAACGAATCGGCAAAATTGAAGCAGGCCAAGCCGATCTGCTTGAAATTGTTTTGGCTGATTCGTTTCGAGCCGGGCTGGACATCTTTCGTAAGCCTGGCGATCGACGGGATGATTTTTTCGAGATCCTGCGCGATCAAGAACTGATCTTTATCAGGACCGTTCACCACCGGTTTGGTCCAGGTCACGAATAGCTTGAACAACTTTCGGACGGCCGCATCTTCTTCATTTTCATCCTGTTTGGGTAATTCTAGTTCGATTTGCGCGATGATTTTCTCGAAGACGCCGGCAATCTGCGTGACCGCAGCTTCGCCGGTTGTCTGAATCACAAAACAAACCGGAACTTTCGGAGTTGTCCCGATGCTGAACGCGGCCCATTTCATCTCGCGGGTAAACGTCGTGATGGGCAGGCTGCCGACTTCCTTGGGCAAGGTGGGTGATACTTCTTCGAAGATCTTGCGCGATTGAGCGCTGGGAACCAGGATCAGTTGTGCAATGCTGTCGCCGCAGGCGGCAAAAGCCTGCGCGACTTCAGCGCGGGCAGCCGGTTTGCGCGCCTTGAGACGATCCAAAGCGTCTTTGGTACCGACGCACATGAATCCATTGATCTTGGCCGATGCGGTTGGGGTACTGCCGTAAATCATTTGCAAAAGCTCCGCCAGATCGTGCCTTTCCGATGGAGATTCGGCAATGGGCGTCAACAGACAAGGTGGATTGGGAAAATCGGACGATCCGTAAGTCAAATAGATCTCTCGGCCGCCTTTTTTTCGGTAATCGGCCAGCCAGGCTTTGGCGGTCGCCAAAGCAACCTTTTTTGATTCGGCGTCAACAGGAAGCGGATCGATCAGTTTCGCGAAGGCATCCAATTCGATGCGCCAAGGGTCAACGCGAACGACAACGAGCGTATATTCATCCACAAACGGCGCGATGGTTTTAGCCGCGGCATCGGGATCGAATTTTGGCTCGGCACCCTGGATCGCAGTGGCCAGGACGACGAATATCATCGAATAAATAGGACGCATAAAGTAAGTTCTCCGTGGCGCGGGCGGAAACGCCTTTTTAATTTTTTGAATCTTGAACTAACTCGTAAAGCAAGGCGAACCCCATACGTCAGCTTGGGGTTAACCCGCAAGTCTCCGTAACCTTGTAGTTACCCCGGAGCTGACGCACCGGGTTCGCCGACCGTTGCGCAGAGCTTTAGCGGCGAATGGTGATCTCATATCGCACGACATTTCCCTGATGCGGCCGCTCTCCCTTGGGCGGCCCGGCGGAGAGTTTGGCGACCCCATCTTGCAGCGTGTATTGAAAGGCCTCGCCCGTGACAGGATCTTTCGGTACTGGAACTTCCTTGATGTCCGCCAGAGTTGCGGGCAGTTTTCCATTGTTCAGCGCGGCGTAAAGTCGGATTGCTTCAATGACGCGCAGCACCGCTATTTTGCGGTCGGTTCGTACTGCTGCGAAATGAACTTTCTGTAGCGCAGGGAGCAGTTCCACCATCAGAGTGCCGAGCAAATCTCCTTCCGAGTTGGTGCGGAGTTTCTTAATTTTCTCTTCCGTCAAGAACATTCCTTCCTTGGCTTCGGCATAGGGCAATGAAAACCAAACAAACGCCTCATCGCCAGATTCTTGAATCGCAAAATGCCATTCAGCAAGACGATCTGAGCAGCAGGCATGACATCGAGTTCCTTCTCGGTTTTTCCCATACCCAGCAGCGATTTTCTGGCATTGGGATATTGGAGAGTGACGTAAGCGGCCTGGAAGACTTTTGATTTGAGCACGGGCATGCGCATCGTCACATCTTCGCTGCCAAAGATTCCCATGATGTTCATCGTCCATTCGTCGAATGTGCATGAGATTGCTCGACGGTCATCGGACCCTTATCGATGCCCTTTAGCATCGGCAGTGTGGCGTCGAGTGAGCGAACCTCACCTTGCAAGGGCTTGCGGAGATCGATCAACGGCCGGGGCAACGAGGTCATGCCCAATACAGGTTGGCGTGCCAGGCTGCTGAAGGATCTCTTCCAGTTCTTTTGAGAAGATGGCCGTTATGCCATTCCGACCAGCGACTGAATCAAGGTCGGTCCTTCCCCAACGTGCCGGCCCATTGTGAAGCCAATCTGGACATCGTGCAACGCTTCATCCAGTTTGCCCTCTGCAATGTGCAGCCGACAACGCAATTTCAACATTCTGGCCAGTTCGCGCATCTTCTGGATTTCGGGCAACAGCACACCGATGCCATCCGCGTCGATCCGTCGTTCGAGATCCCAATCGCAATGCTCGCGTTTTTCCCAAGTTCGAGTTCCCGAAAGACCTGGCGGTCGCTTTGCACGTAGCCGCGCATCTCATCGATTGGCACGTCCTTCAATGGCTTTTCAAGAAACTCATCGATTTTCCGATCATGTTCCATGGCTTTCTTGGGATCGGGCAATCGACGCTCCGACAGCATCATCATGGCGCAATGATAGGACACTGCGGCGTTGCCGGGCAGTTGGTCCCGGAAGTTGGGCAGCAACTCATACGCAAAGCCGGAATCGGCGATTTTGCCGGAGTAATCGTCAGTCGGGTGACCGGGATTTCCGGAGCCTGCGGATTGCCTATGACACCCTTGGGAGGCTGGGCCGTCGCGTTGATGCGTCAGGAACAGAACTACTGCGGTCAGGACAACTCGAAGTGTCGATGATGTTCGATGCTTCACGATCAATCCTCTTTCACTGATTTTGGGATGAAATGGGGCGTGGTATAAGGCGCGGTGAAGGTGCCGACGGGGACACCCAACCATTGATCCAATTCATTGGCCTCATTGGCATTGCGTTTGCGCAGGCTCGACCGAGGCAACATTTCAGGCCCCCAACGCAATACCTCCTTGCGTACTTTCCACATGGCAGTTGTTTCTGGGACTACTTCACTGGGAGGCGAGATCTCTTGTGGAGGCAACACGGGAGAATGGGTCGCGGGAACGATCGCCGTCGGGGGTGGTTCCGCTTGAGGAGTTGCTCCAGCCGAGAGTACTTCGACAATCCGTTCTCGCTCAACGATGACGGTCTCAGGCACCCAGGCAAAGAGCCATAGCCGAGGCCGAGAGTTGTTCCGGCAAACACAAGCGTTCCGGCCTTCCAGAGCCAGGCCCATCTCGATAAAGCAGAGGCCCGGCCCGCTTCAAAGAGGAGCCGATCGCGGCTAATGGCCGGAGTCGCAGGAAGGAGACCTGCGCAACGAATCGGCGAGCGGGTTCATTTCGTTGGAAAGTTGGGACATGGCAATGTCATCCTCGCCAGGGCGGCAAGCCCGGCGTTGTAACGCCGCCAAACGGTAGCCGGCGAGCTGGCCACCAGATCGGCAATTTGTTCAAAGGTCAATCCACCCCACAGATGAGCGACGATCGCTTCGCGCTGTTCGAGGGGGAGTTGGGCCAGGTAGGTCGTGGCAGTCCCGGCATCCAGCCCGGTGGGATCTTCGGCAGGCTCAAACCACAGCGGCACCAATTCAGCCGCGAGGTTCTCGTATTTTTGTCGGCGGCGATCCGATCGATACTGGCTGATAGCACCATTGCGAACTGCCCGGTACAACCAGGGCTGGCTGAGCGGGTAAGGTCGCTTGCTGTGCAAGTTTCACAAACGCAACCTGTACCACATCTTCGGCGCAGAGCACGCTGCCGCGCGTACAACACCAGAGCTGCCGCGTGTCGATCGATCAACGAACCGAGCAGATCGGGGTCCATTAACAGTGTAACGCTTCCCGTTGAGGATGATTTCAGGAGAAATGAATTCGGGAGACAACGAAACGGAATGGAGCTCTCCTGAACAAACAGTTGATTCTCTCTAATAATATTACTATCAGCGTACCACATGGCACGCTGATGCTCGTACAAACAATATGAACATAACAACATATTGAAAATTTGTATATATCTTCCTGTGTTCCTGCAGGCCATGTTCTCGTTTCCGACCAAGCGTGGTACACTAAACCGTAGATTCCTTCGGTCAAATAATCAGTGCAGGTGGGCCATGCCAAAGAAGATCGATTTTCCACGGGTTGAACCCTATTGGGAATTCTCTCGCGATAGCTTGTCGTTTCCAGCGTTGGTGGACGGAAAGCCCATCAAATGTGTTGTTTCAGGAGAGGCATTGAAGTTTGAGTTCGGATCCCGTGGGCGCTCGGAACAAGAATACATTCAGGCATTCACCGAGAATCGCAAGCGGATCGAAGAAATTGCCAGACAGAAAATTGAAGCGGGGTTGTACACTTCCCGCAGTGAGGTGCTTATTCCACTGGACTCTTCCAAGAGACCTGAACCCGTCATGCGCTTTACGTTCGATGACGCAATCACACGCCGTCCGGACCTGAAGAAGCTCATCGACGTAGCGGATTTCAATCTGGAACGAGTTGTTGGCAAATTCGCTAAGACCTTGACAGCAGACTGGGAATTAGCTGACAGTGATTTGCTCCAGCTAACATTAAGACATCTGGAAACGGACGCGACAGCCCGACAATGGTATAGCCCGGCACAGTTGTCGGTCGACGAGGAAAAACTTCGCTGGCTCCTGGCTCGACTCTGGGACGATTTGCTTCGAGAAATGAGTGAAAAGCAATCGATGAAGACGATGGCCGCTCATCAGGAGGCTTGAGATGCCCGCCCCGACACTGTCGATTCAGGTCGATGAATTGAAAAAACAAGCCAACGAATTGGAAAAAAGGGATGCGATTATTGAAGAGAAACTTAGTCGAGACGACCAGCGAATCAGCGCTATCGAGGCTGCACAAGCGAAGACTTCTGACATTGTCGAGACGCTCCGCCGCGAACATGAACGAGAAATTGCGTTGCTCAAGCAACAGAACGCCGACCTTCGCCAAAGTTGGGACAAGTGGACCACAAGAATCTGGCCCATCGTCGTTGCAATTGCCGCAATGGTAGTTGGATATGTGTTGGGCATCAAGAAGTGAATGGAATCCAACAATCGTCCGAACTCTTCCGGTCCCGCCTCGTCCCCCTCGGTGACCAGGGAATCTTGGCCTATCTACCCAATGAATCCACTGCCTTTCACTTCGCTCAGACCTTGCGAACCGCAAACCCGCTTTGGTTGCTCGATGTCGTTCCAGCGTACGGCAGCGTTGGCGTCTTCTTCGATCCCGAGCAAATCCGAATGCGTGACGTCCTCGACTTCTTGGCGCATTTGCAGCCGACCAATAATTCGGCAACCATTACCGGGTCGCTACATCGGATTCCCTGCTGCTACGAGATGCAACACGATCTGAAGCGAGTCGCCGAACATACCGGGCAGAGTATCGACTATTTGATTCAAAGCCATTGCAGTGTACAATACACCGTATACGCCATCGGGTTTTCTCCCGGGTTTCCATACCTGGGTTACCTGCCGGATGCCCTGTGTGGAGTCCCTCGTTTACCTTCGCCCCGATTGCGTGTTGAGCCTGGAAGCGTGGGCCTTACCGGAAAACAAACCGGTATTTATCCGCTGGCTCGTCCGGGCGGGTGGAACCTGATCGGAAGAACGCCGCTGACCATTGTCGATATCGACAATGGCTTTTTTCCTCTGCGTGTTGGCGATCGAGTACAATTTACTCGGATCGATGAAGCGGAATTTCGCCGACTTACGGGCGAACGCCTGGTTTAGCTTGGGCCGATTGATTGAGAAAATCTGATTGAGGTTGGATTCATTTTAGAATTGCGCTGGAAATCTTTGGGGAAGTTGTTAGAATCCCTTCTCATTAGATCGTGGATTGCTGGTTTTGAGTGGATTGTTTGCCACCTTTTTCGTCCAGGCGCATCCTGATTTACCAACCGTATCGCCACCTATTTCGACGGCAAGCTCTAACAGGCTCCACGTCAATCTTGGGAAGTTTCTTTTGGATTCGCAAGTTTCGACCCTTTATCCAGTAACTTCACCCAGGCGATTGCTGACTCGACTCGTTCCGTCACCGTAACCCCATTTTTTGAACTCGACTGAGGACATCACCATGACCGTCGCCAAAAGCGACGAAGGCTCGCAAAAAGCTGCCGTCCCCACGGCCGCTCCCGGTGCAATTCGCAAGCGGATCATCCGTAAACCGGGCGACAATCCTTCTCCCGCACGCCTTGACGATCTTTACCGCCTCGCCATGCCCAAGCTGTTCGCGCAGGCCGAACGCGAAGGCATCGCCGAACACACCGGTATGACCCGTGCCCAACTGATCGTCGGCATCGTCCGCCAACAAATCGAGCGAGGCGAGGTCGTGCGCGGCTCCGGCACGCTCGAAGTGCTGCCCGACGGCTACGGGTTTCTCCGCAGCCAGGCGCACAATTACCTCGCTTCGCCGGAAGATATTTATGTCTCCCCCAGCCAGATCCGCCGCATGGGTCTGAAGACGGGATTGATCGTCGAAGGGCCGATTCGGCTGCCGATCGAAGGCCAGGACAATTTTGCCCTGATGCAGGTGGAACTCGTCAACAACACTTCCCCGGACGAGGGAGCCAGCATCACCAATTTCGAAGACCTGACCCCCTTGCACCCGGAGGGCCGATTCAAGCTGGAAACGACGCCGGAAGAATTGTCGGGTCGAGTCGTCGATCTCATTACGCCGATCGGTAAAGGCCAGCGCGGTTTGATCGTGTCGCCGCCGCGGGCCGGTAAAACGGTACTCCTGCAACGGATGGCGCTTTCGATTCTGAAGAACCACCCCGATTGTTACGTGATCGTGCTTCTGATCGACGAGCGTCCCGAAGAAGTCACCGATATGCAGCGGGTCGTCACGGGTACGAATGTCGAGGTCGTGGCCAGCACCTTCGATGAGCCGCCCGAAGAGCATATTCACGTGAGCGAAACGGTGCTCGAAAAAGCGAAACGAATGGTCGAGCGCGGCCACCACGTGGTCATCCTCCTCGACTCGATCACTCGTCTGGCGCGCGCCACAACACCGAGGCTCCCGGCGGCGGCAAGTTGCTCTCCGGCGGTCTCGATTCCAATGCAATGCAAAAGCCCAAGCGCTTCTTCGGTGCCGCTCGTAACGTGGAAGAAGGCGGTTCGCTGACCATCCTGGCAACCGCTTTGATCGACACCGGCTCGCGCATGGACGACGTGATCTTTGAAGAGTTCAAGGGAACCGGCAACATGGAGTTGCACCTCGACCGCCGGCTCGTCGACAAGCGCGTCTGGCCGGCGATTGATGTCAATCGATCGGGGACACGCAAGGAAGAGTTGCTGACTCATCCCGAAGAACTGGATCGGATTCGCATTCTCCGCAGGGTGATGGCCGATATGCATCCGGTCGAAGCGATGGAACTGCTCGTCAGCAAACTGAAGCGGACCAAGAGCAACACGGAGTTCCTGTTGGGAATGCACCTGTAACCGCGGTGAATTCCAATAGCGAATCGCAAATTACAAGCATATTCATTCCAATCCTGGGTTGACCCAATGACCAAAACACTCAAATAGTTTTTGGTCATTCCTCTCCCTCTCGCTGATGGTCATACTTCGTCGTCGAGCAAGATCGGCGGTTGGCGCTGGCAAGCTGGCCCGGCTTCAAGTTCGCATTGCGTTAGCCGCAGATCGCCGAACAACTCGATCGGATAAGCGACGCCCGCAGGACCGGCATCGCCCAATTCGATGAAATAGCGGCCATGCAGAACACTTGTGTCCAGCGTGCCGATAGCCTTCTGAACAATTTGCTCTCGGTACTCTCCAGAAACCATCCAAGTGGTACGGTCCTCTCGGCAGCAAGAGAAATCTTCGGGTCAATCTCCTCGACGCTCCACTGCGGCGGCCCCCACATCCTTTCCATAAGCTCGACGCACTCCCATTGGGTTCGCCCAGCCCAGAACAAATCGTCCACCTCACAAGAGTCCGCATACAAGGCCAGACTGGTTGAGCCCAGCGAATCAGCTATTTTCCGGAAAGCCGCCATGTGAACGCGACGCAGCGGCTCGATACTGAGGAAACCCCGCCACCTTCCGCCGGTGCGAATGCGTGCGGCCGTCGTGGTCAAGTACAGGAACAGTTCACCTGGGCCAGTGTAGCAGTGCGGTACTGAGTTACATGGCGACATAGGATCTGCCCGCCATACTGCCAGTTCGTCGTGTGGACTGTGCGGATTAGCCGCCTGCCAGTAGTCCCTCACACCCAAGGCGACGGGAAGAGCAGAATCCAGCCGGGCCAAAACCAACGGGCGGTCGCGGTAGTCGGCCAGATCGTGGTCGAGCAGGACGTTTATCCTTGTGCCCATTTTGCGCGCAACCGAGAAAGTAATTAGATTCGCCGATGAAACCGATCGCCGACGTGTCGCCGCCATGTAACAATTGACACTCTCAACTAAACTAACCGATCAGCGCTTTGCCGTCAAACATCGCCCAGAAAATGAGAACCTTGCCGATTAGCGACGATGAATTTGCTTTCTCCCGCTGCCGCCGAACGCCATACCCTTAGAATTTGTGTGTGATTTGCAATTTCTCCCCTCGGATACCCATTGATGTCAATCTTCTCGACCGCGCGTGAGCAATTCCCCGCCCTTTCCCGAATCGTCAACGGTCAACCCGCCATATACTTCGACGGCCCCGCCGGCAGCCAGGTGCCTCAGCGCGTCATCGATGCTATTGCGAATCATCTTGCCTATCACAACGCCAATCATGGCGGTAGTTTTGTCACCAGCCGGGAAAGCGATGAGATTGTCGCCGAGGCCCAGCGGGCGATGGCCGATCTCTTCGGAGCTAGCGATCCCGATCAGATCGTCTTCGGCGCGAATATGACGACGCTGACGTTCGCCGTGAGCCGGGCTATCGCCACCCTCTGGAATCCCGGCGATGAGATCATCGTTACCCGGCTCGATCACGACGCGAATGTCTCTCCGTGGGTGCGTGCTGCCCAAGACCGAAATGTGAAGGTGCAGCATGTCGACATTCATCCCGAAGATTGCACGCTGTCTCTGGATGATTTCGCACGGAAACTATCGGGAAAGACCCGGCTCGTCGCCGTTGGCTGTGCCTCTAACGCGGTCGGGACGCGCAACGCTGTCCGCGACATCACGAAAATGGCCCACGATGCCGGTGCGCTGGTTTTCTTGGACGCTGTGCATTATGCGCCCGCATGCCTTGATCGATGTCGAAGATTGGGGCTGCGATTTTGTCGTCTGTTCCGCGTACAAATTCTTCGGTCCCCATATCGGCATCCTCTGGGGACGACGGGAATTACTGGAAAAATTGCCCGCATACAAGGTACGTCCCTGTCCGGAAACACTACCGGATCGCTGGATGACGGGGACGCAGAATTTCGCTTGCATCGCCGGGGTCGGCGCGGCGGTGGACTACCTGGCAAGTTTGGGAGAAGGACCAACTCGGCGTGCGAAACTTCAATCGGCTTTTGCCAAGATTGAAAACTATGAACGCGCGCTGGGGGCGCGCCTACTCGCCGGGTTGGCAACTTTACCGAGTGTGAAAATCTGGGGCATCACCGATCCGAAACGCTTCCACGAACGGGTTCCGACCGTTTCATTCACTCACCGCAAGCACAAGCCCCAGGCAATCGCCGAGTTTCTCAGTGAACGAGGGATTTTCGTCTGGCACGGCAACTATTACGCGCTACCATTGACGGAACGATTGGGACTCGAACCCGATGGAATGGTCCGAGTGGGATTGTTGCACTACAACACGGCGGAGGAAGTGGATCGGCTCATATCCGCATTGCGAGAGATCGAATAAAATTCACTGTTGATCGACACCGCTCGTGAGAAGCTGAATCAGCGCCGACACTGCGCCGGCAGATTGATCCACGCGCAAATTCCCGTCCGAGGAAGTGGGGTGAAAGCCCCCGACCAGCCAGAGTCGGTAATTGGTTGCGATGTGCAGCGTGTTGGACTCGGTGAATTGCAGGGTCGAAAGGAACTGCGCTGCCCGAAGCCCGGCGATTCGATACCGATCGTACCGCTGCGTATCGGGCGTTGGCATCTGGCGGATCATTTGGCAGCAATCGGCGAGGCTCTGTGCGTACAGAGCGGACTCGATCGTGGGAACCGACTCAACGAACTTTCCGTTTTCAAAGCGCATGAATCCACCCAGCCATTGCCGCCGGGTCGGATCGAGCGACGGCTTGTACTGAGATGTCGTCAGCCAGTCGTTCATCTGGAAGGCGGCATCGCAGAAGAGGTTTTCTTTCGTTCGCTGGAATGCCTCGCAACACGTTGCCGTCATCCAGGGAACCAGTGCGGGGTTCGGATGGTCCTTAAACCATTTTTGATAGAAGCCGATCGCTTTTCGCTCGGTTTCCATCTTCCACGCAGCCGGTTTGTCGCGCTGGCTCAGCATCAACCCGTAGAGCGCGGGTCCGGGATAGCGATTGACCCCATCCGGATCGAAAGTCCGGGAATTGTCGGTGGGATCGTCGGTGTAGCTCAGAGAACCGTCCTCGCGTTGTTGCCGGTGAATGAAGGCGGCACAGTTGCTCGCTTTTTGCCAGCAAGTCCAAAGCTGGGTCCGGCACTTCGTTGATTGCCATGACCAGAAAGCCCGCCATCGCCAGGCGATTACAGACGATCGATCTTTGCGCAGGGAAACGCACGCCGGGCTGGTTCGGATCCATCATCGTTTCGCTCAACAACGTCAAGATCGCCTGATTGGCGCGGGCGGTGTAGCGCTCATCTCCCGTGAATCGCGCAGCACGGGCCAGCACAAATGTCGCCAGTGCTTGCCGCAACGGGTGGTCGCCATCCATGGGCTGATTGACGGCCGGCAGATAACCATGCAAGAACTTGCCGTTTGCCTGGTTATAACGGAATAGCCACTCCATACCAATTTGCGTGGAACGGACCATTGGCTTCAATTGCTCGGGGAGAGCCTCGAAATTGCGGAACCGATCGAAGGGAACCGCCTTTGGCTTCGGCAGAGGCGGATTGATTCCGACAGAAGGCCGAGTATTGCCCGAAGCGGGGCGTACAGCGGGAGGGACAGCTGCTTTTGACAGTGGGTCTGGAGGGAGAAGAATATCGCTGGGTAACTTGCCTGGAACCTGGCCCGGCTGGCCGTGCGTCCACGTCATAGTCAGGACGCCCGCGATGCCTCCCAAAAGGACGAGAAGAATCCAGCTGAGAATGCGGCTTCGCATGTCGAGCCTCCTTGCCCGAAAAGCCAATCAATAACCATATCAGCCATTTGTCGTCGGAGCGGGGGTTGTCGCCGGAACTTCAGCAACCGGAGCAGGTTGTGGAGCTGGGATTTCCTTTGCCGGTGCCGGTTGACCGGGCATCAAGATATTCTTGACCCGGATTTGCAAATAAGGCTGCCGATGACCCCGCAGACGCCGATAGTTCTTGCGGCGACGGAAGTGTTGGACATACACTTTCGTCGAGGTCTCGCCGACGATCTCGGCCAGAACCCGCATTCCTTCAATGGCCGGCTGCCCGATCTTGACATCAGTTCCATCTGCAAACAAGAGGACTTTTTGAAACTCGATAGGAGTCCCAGCGGGAGCATCTCGATAATCGACCCGCAACATATCGCCTTCACTCACCCGATACTGGCGCGAACCATCTTCAAAAATTGCGTACATTTCCAACTCCGCACTGTGCAATACCCAGAGAAGTGACTTAATGTAGCATTGCGACGACCTTTTGGCCAGAGGGGATCAATAACCGACCGATTCTCAATTGCCCTTGCTTCCGAATCCGGACTTCCACTATCATCGCGCGGATTGGTGAGCAAGGTTGGGGACCACGGAGGCCAAGGTTATGTCGGAACCAGGCAAGCGGAAGCGGTTGAAATTCGTGTTGTTGCTCTTGTGCGGACTTCTGGTGCTCGGGCGCGGGCGTTGGCTGGTTTCAGCGGACGGCGATTCAATGTGCCTATTACTCCTATCGCCTTGAAAATGCGCCTGAAACAGAACGACAAGTCTGGGCAGACCGGCTCGCGGGCCTTGGCGAACCCGCAGTGCCGAAACTGCTGGCCTGTTTTCGCAAGGATGATCCCTCACTCTGTGCGATCGCTCGCGAATCGCTGGAAAAGCTGATGGCAGCTTGGGGCCCAAAAGACCCGCGCTGCGGCGCATTGGCGGATCGCTTTTTCGACCTCCACACCACCTTTAGCCCCGCCGGCCAAATCGCCGCACTGCAACTGTTGCCCGCAATCCTGACCACGGGAGCTGTCGAAGTAAATGCCCGCGCCAGAACCGTGGTCTCCGCAGCGCTTAAGGACAAAACTCCCGAGCTTCGCCTTGTAGCTATCGCAGCAGCGATGAGAGGTGAAATGAACCTTCTTTCCGCAGTGGTTGCCTTGCTTGGCGATCCGGAGCCTTCGCATTCGCCGGGCAGCCCTCTTGGCAGTTGGCCCGATCAAGGAAAATACTTCGGACCAGCCGGTCATCAGTTCGGATGATTTGCTCAAATCGCTGCACGATTCCGATCCGGAAGTCCGACAGATTTGCGAAATGATTCTCAAAAGTCGCAATTTGAGTGACACAGATATCCGTCTCGGCCGGATGCTGATCGCCCCAAATCCAATGGAACGACTGAATCTTTTGCTCGATCTTCCTGGAGAAGAAAATGTGAAGAATCTTGGTGCCTGGCTGCAACGGCTCAGCAACGACTCGGATGCATCGGTCCGCGCAGGCGCTGCGCGCGTCGCAGCGGAACGTGGAGTTGATTTCGCGGACCGTCTGGAAGAAATGAGCCTGCAGGATCCCGATGAAACGGTTCGCAAGATCGCAGCCCATTACGGCCGACAACGCCGGAATCGGTAACGATCCTTGGATGAATATACGATCGTAAGTGAGCGAGATACTCGAACCGTCCGAGCATTTCAGCCCGTTTGGGATAGATCGCGGCTTTGACTCAAAATTCCAAATCACAAATTCCAAAAGACAAACAACTCCAAAATCCTAAAGAAAACAAGAAACTAACCCTTGGAGGCGGAAGGGTTTGCGTTTTGGTCATTTTGAAATTGGGATTTGTTTGTGATGTGTGATTTGGATTTTGGGATTTTTGAGTTAAAGGGTTGGATCGTAACAACCCAGGTTGTATCAAATCCATGCCGCTTGATATACTTTTTATCTCAATCATTCTCGCAAAGAAAAACTCTTTACAACTCGGTTGTTTGAGAACTCACTATGGCCATCATCCAGTGTCCTCACTGTCAAGGGAAGTTGCGTTTTCCCAATGACTCCGAACCGAAGAAAGTGAAATGCCCAACCTGTGCACAAAGTTTCCTGGCCAGCGTCGAGAAACCGAAAGTTCCAGCGAAACCCAAGGTCAAGGCGGAAGATGAGGAAAAGCCGAAGAAATCGGCTGCCCGCGAGGATGACGACGACAGACCGCAGAAGTCGCGTCGGGACGAGGATGAGGAAGAAGATCGTCCCAAGAAAAAGAAAAATGAAGACGATTTTGAGGTCGTTGACGATGACGACGATGATCGCCCGCGCCTCAAACGTCGCCGGGATGATGACGACGATGATCGGCCACGTTCGCGGAGTCGAAGAGATGATGATGACGATGATCGGCCACGCTCGCGGAGTCGAAGAGATGATGACGACGATGATGATCGTCCGCGCTTAAAGCGTCGCCGCGATGACGAAGATGACCGTCCCCGATCCAGAAATCGCAGAGACGAGGATTATGACGATGACGATTACGACGTCTCCAAACCCAAGTCAACGAAAGGGTCGCCGTCGCAATACCGCAACGCTCGCACCGGCATGAACTTGTTAGCGATTGGTTTTTGGTGGCGAGTCGGCGCGATGGGGTCGATGGCGTTAATCAATCTACTGGGACGCCTCACCGAAACGCGTTCCTTGGCGGACATGGTTGTCATTTCCGGACTGCTCGGGATCGCTCATTGGATTTTGGGAGCGGTTGGTATCAGTTTTCTCATGGCCGGACCCAAACGCGGCAATCTCATGGGTCTTTGTATCGCGCTCGTATCGGTTACGGGCTTACATCTGATTCTACTTATCGTGGTCGTGACGGACGATAGCATGGTCCGTACTATGGGGGGGATTCGGCAACGACCGCTGGACTTTGGTGCCAACTTATCTCCCTATCTTTGGGGGTAAATTAGCGTTTGGAGAATTCAAACCGGCGATGGGAGTATTCTTGGGCCTGATGGAATTGGCGAGATTTATTCTGCTTTTCCTGGTTTGGAAGGAACTTGCCGGGGTTTGCCGAGACCGGGAGGGCGGCGCATCAATCCCAGATGTTGATGATCGTTCACCCGTCACTGCTGGGAGGAGTCATATTAATTGTTCTGCTATTGAAATTAGTAGCCAAGGAATCGGGACCCGGCAGCGGGATGATAACACTCGTTTACATAATTGGGTTTCTCGTCGAGGGCTGTTACACGACACTCTTTGTCTTCTGCGGCATCGTCGCCGGCAGTGTGCGGGACGGCATCCGCCGGTTGAAATAGTACTCCACCTGTGACGAAGTGATCGGGCTAGTTCCGTCAAGGCAACGCCGTTACCAATTTGTCACAACACTTTCACTTCTTGCCTCGTCTAATGGGATGAGGCTACTTCTTGACCTTCGGCACAGGCGGGGGTTCGATCAATGTGATTTTTCCCGACTCGACCTTGTAGGTCAATGCATTGCTGATCGGCTTGAATTCACCTTTTTGGACAGATGTGATTGTAATCGGAGGAGCGCTGGCATGACATCGAATTCAAGCGATTCTCCGCGACGCAATATCTCTTCCGATCGCACTGAAATCATCCTCGATGGTCTGGACGGCGTCGAAGCGGTCGATTCATCGGATACTCTCGTACCCCCGCCTGAAACGCCCAATCAACCCATTCCGGCCACGGTCGATTTCATACCGAATACGCGCCCGTCCTCGATACTCCTTGACGACGAGGGGTTGTTGAGAGGGATGGACGATTCGCTGACCGACTCCTCGACCGATGATACCCCAACCAGAGAACAGACCGTTGATCCGGGCGTGCGTTTTTCAGTTCCAGGTTATGAGATTCTGCGCGAACTCGGTCGCGGCGGCATGGGGGTTGTCTATCTTGCCCGACATAAAGGCTTGAACCGTTCCGTTGCGTAAAAATGATCCTGTCGGGTGCTCACGCCGGTTCCGGCGAGCGCGATCGCTTTCGTCGAGAGGCCGAGGCCGTTGCCCAGCTTCAGCATCCGAATATCGTGCAGATTTTTGAAGTCGGCGAAGCGGAGGGCCGACCCTACCTTGCCTTTGAATATGTGGAAGGCGGCAGCCTGGCATCGTACCTCGCCGGCCAGCCCTGGCCGGCCCGGCAGGCCGCCGAATTTGTGGAGATTCTCGCCCGCGCTGTGCAATTTGCCCATGAGCGGGGCATCGTCCATCGCGACTTGAAGCCTGGAAACATCTTGATCTCGGATTTCCCGTTTCGCGGTTCCAGCTCAAGAGCCGATAGCCGAAATACAGGTTCCGAAACGATCAAAGTCACCGATTTCGGCTTGGCCAAACGACTCGAAGCCGAATTGGACGATGCCGTTACCGAAGACTACAACCCTTCTCAGAAACAGCGTCAAACGCGAACTGGTGCGGTCATGGGAACGCCTTCCTATATCGCGCCGGACAGGCCGCCGGCAGGAACAAGGATGTCGGCCCGCCGGCGGATGTTTATGCTCTGACTGCAATCCTCTACGAACTGTTGACCGGCAGGCCGCCCTTTCGGGGTGAAACGGCTCTCGATACCGTATTGCAGGTGATGAGCGATGACCCGGTTCCGCCGCGGCGATTGCAGCCTAAAATCCCGTCGCAATCTGGAAACCATCTGTCTGAAAGGTCTGCAAAAATCCCCGGCCAAGCGCTATCAAAGTGCCGGCAAGCTGGCCGATGACCTGCGCCGACTCTTGAATCACGAGCCGATCGATGCTCGGCCGATCAGCTACTGGGAGCGGGGCGTGAAATGGGCGAAACGCCGTCCCGCCGCGGCAACTCTCGCTATTACCAGCATCCTGGCAGTCGTTACCCTTTTGACGATCAGCATTTCCTTCAATTTTCGCCTCCAGGAAGCTGCGGATGCCAAGGAAAACGAAGCGCGAGCGCTCGCGAGGAACGCGAAAAAGCGGACATAGCCCGCGCCGATGCCCAGTATCAGGCCAAGATCGCCGGCGAAAAGGCCAAGGAAGCAAGCGACCGGGAACTTCAAGCCAAACGAGCCGAGAAGCGAGCCAAGGAAGCCAATGAAGAGGCCTCGAAACAATTGGAAATCTCTCGGCGCAGCGAATATGCTTTGACACTCAATCAAGTCATGGCGCTCGGCGAACGCGATCCCCAGGGGGCTTCTCGTCTACTGTTGAATGTCGAGCGCTGTCCACCCCGGTTCCCGCGATTTTACCTGGGAGATGCTCCGCCGGATGTTTCTGGTCGAGGAAAAACAGGTTCGCGGGCACGGCGGGCCGATCGGTTCGCTGGCCTACTCACCGGATGGTCAGTTGCTCGCCAGTGCCAGTTGGGATGGGACCGTTCGTATTTTGGATTTGCGGACCTTGCAGCCTTTGGCGGTTCTGCACGGGCATCGGGGCGTGGTTCGTTCGGTCGCATTTGCACCGGATGGCCGAATGCTCGTTACGACGGGCAACGATAGCACGATTCGACTATGGGAAATTCCTCCGACGCTGATCGGTCCCGCCCAGGCCGGCGCGGCGCTGCCGCTGTTGCGGTCGTGGGCGTTGCTGACTGCCGGGCGAGAAGCGTTTCGCATGGCCATTTTCTCGCCCGACGGCAAAAGTCTCGCCGCGGGCAGCGAGAAAGGCAACATCTACATTTGGGACGTTCCCGTCCTTCCCCGCATTCCCTTTGCGGCATTGGCCGGTGGGCCGATGATTCTTTCAACGTATCTTCCCGATGCGGGCTATACTCCGGAATTTGGGCCTGGAGTATGCCGTTAGCCGCCAGGTTTTCAAGACCTCATCCGAAACGCACACAAGAATGATGTCAGCGCTTTGGTGTGGACCAAGGAAGTGCTTCTTTCGGCCAGTTGGGACAAGACGGTGCATCTTTGGAACTTGAACGACAACTCGCCCGGCGAGGTGCTTCTCCGACATTCGCAGCCGATCTTTGCCATTGCCTATTCACCGCAGCATTCGATCCTGGCAATCGTTGGCGACTCCAGAGATGAACCCTCCATCCGTCTCTGGAGCACAGTCCAGCGCAAGGATATGGGCCTGCTGCGCGGGCATACGAAAACAGTGTCCGCCGTCGCCTTCGATCCCGAAGGTAAGCTGCTGGCCAGCGCCGGACACGACGGCACGGTACGAATCTGGGATCCGATGTCCGGGCAGGAACGCTGTTTACTTCGCGGTCATGCCACGGACGTTCGCAGCGTTGCATTCGCTTCCGGGCACTGGGCCATTGCCAGCGGCGGCGAGCATTCTCTGCGACTTTGGAGCCTCGCTGGTCAACGGGAAGAAAGGGGCGAGATCGAAGCGAATGCCCCATTGCGGGGAATCGCCATCAGTTCGGACAGGCGGCTGGATGGTACAGATCGATAAGGAAGGCAACACCAAGGTCTGGCTTCTCACCTTCGATCCGCGAGGCAAGATCGGCAGAGAATTAGCCTATGTTCTCCGAAGGAACTCTCGGACCAAATATCATACTCGCCGTCAGCCCCGATGGCTCTTCGGTTGCTGCAGCCGGCATGGTCCAGGATGAATGGGTTGTTCGGGTCTGGAGTCTACCCGGATTGAAGGCCGGGAAACGCCCGTTGGAAGTCAAGGAATCGCGCAGCTGGAAGGCACCCGGCAAAATTCATGCTCTGGCGATTCAAGGCCGGCTCATGGCAACAGCGGGAGCGGGTGGCTTGCAGATTTGGGATCTATCGACTCGACAGATGATCAAGCAGTTGATTCCACCGATCGGAGAACGAGAAAGATTGAGCGTGGCATTTGCTCCGGATGGAACACGCCTGTTTAGTGCGGTCGGCAAGCGAGTGCAAATCTGGAGCCTCCCGACCTGTACTGAAGCAGGACAGATCGAGGCGTTACTGATCCACAGCAAGAGTCGAGAAGGGATTCAGATGCTTGCATCGCTGCCAATCCCGAAGGAATGTTGACGTTGGCAAGCGTGGATGAACTGGGGATCGTGTGTTTGTGGGATGTGGCATCCACTACTCCCGATCCTTCCAATGAGAACACGCAACGCCCGGAAACGGCCGTTTTGAAGCCGCGATGTTTGTTGTCGGGCCACATGGAAGCAGTAACTTCGATCAGTTTCACGCCCGATGGGAACACCATTGCGACCACCGGTGAAGACCGGACCGTGCGCTTGTGGGATCCCATCTCGGGTCAGGAACGCGCCACCTGACCGGGCACACGGATGCCGTATCTCTGTGCAGCTTCTCCGGTGACGGCACCGCAATGTTGACGGTTGGGCGCGACGGACATTTGCGGATATGGCATAGCCGGTAGGAAAATGACAAGGTGACAAGGTGACCGGGTGACCGAGCGACATTCAACGAGTACCTTGTCACCATGCCACCTTGTCACCTTGTCACCTTGTCACCGGATGAGGGCAATCTCCCCGCCATCGCCAGGGCGATGAACACGCAGATGATAGTAACGAACGTCAGCAACAAACTCACTTGATGCCACGTCCCAAAAGCGTCGCGGGCAGCCTGGGCGATGGACGGATCGGTCGAAGATCGCTGCACCCGAAATTCACTCACTTTCATGGAAATCGGCCAGCCTGCAATGACACCAAGAAGCGCGAGACTGATAATCAACGGGCGCATTGCGGTGGATGCTTTCCGACGATTTTCGCCAACTCAAAGCCGTGATGAGAGCGATCGCTCCACAAACCGCCTGGAGTGCAAAGAACGGCGGAAACATCGGTCCCACTGCCGCACCCGCCACGCGCTGGCGAGTTGATCTTTCTGATGCTCGTCGGCCCCAGGCGCGAGCGGCAATTCAGCGGTTCGATCGCTCGGCGCGGTGCGAACCACATCCTTGAACGAGGGAAAAAGCGATGCGGCAAACGCTATGAAAAACACACCGCTGCCGAACCACAAGCCCAGGGCAATGACGTGTAACGAGTTTCTCATGAGTTGAAGTATCCAGGAATCGTCCAGTCGGTTCTCGGTGCCCTGAACCAACCGGGCAGCGTTGCCGCGGTGTTTGATGAAAACGAGGAAAGTGCCACCCAGACAGAATACTGTCATGATAACCGATCGATCGGCGAAAGGCTGAGGTGTTGCCAGAAAATGCCCGACACACAGCGCGACAATCGCCGTCAAAGAAGCGAGCGAGATAATCAGTGTGCTGCTGACGACGGTCAGCCAAATCAACATGGCGAGGGCAGTCGGTCCTGGGAGCAGGACGAACATTGCCCAGCGCCGGTAGCCACTCCCTTGCCGCCGTGAAATCCGAGATAAACAGGGAACAGGTGCCCCAAAAAGGCCGCCACCGCCACGCCGACGCGAAGGGCATCGACCTGTCCAAAAGCTGAGGCGATGTCGAGATCCATAAAGCTGGCGACAGGCACTGAGAACGCAACCGGCAACGCACCTTTGCCGAAGTCGATGAGAAAAATCAGAATGCCGAACTTTCTGCCAAGAACTGCGCCCGGCATTGCTGGCACCGATATTGCCGCTGCCGGCCCGGAAGAGATCAACACCTTTGAGGTGGCCGAGTAAATAGCCGAAAGGGATCGCACCGATCAGATAGGCCGCGAGAACGATCAAAAGGGCGGAAATCATCGGGATGGTGTTCCACAACTCTTCGGGCCAAAAGACGATATTTGTCAACAGGTCCAGCCATTCTATCCTGTCATCCGAATGGGTGTGCCTCAGCTTCGTCTATTTTTTTTCCCCAGCCCCTGCTATTTTCCCTTGTTCCAACCAGGTCGGAGTCTCAAGAGGCTTGTTGCATGCGACGGATCGCGATTCTCAATCAAAAGGGTGGTGTCGGTAAAACCACCACAGCAGTGAATCTCGCCGCTGCGCTGGCCCGGCAGGGCAAGAAAGTATGCCTGCTCGATCTCGATCCTCAGGCTCACGCGACCACTCATCTCGGAATCGAACCAGATGCTGACCGGCCTTCGATGTACGATCTTTTGGTCAGAGGCCGGGGTATATGCGACGTGCGCGTTGAGGTCGGCGAGAATCTGAGCATGGTCTCATCCGACATCAATCTTGCCGCGGCGGAAGTCGAACTGGCCGGTATCGTCGGGCGCGAGGTCATTCTGCGTGAAGCTCGCGCGCGATCCGGAAACTTTCGATTTTCTCCTGATGGATTGCGGCCCCTCACTGGGCATTCTTACGCTCAACGCTCTGGCGAGTGCGGATGAAGTATTTATTCCCTTGCAGCCTCACTTCCTTGCGCTTCATGGTCTGAGCAAATTGCTGGAAACCACAGCGCGAGTGGCTCGGCGAATCCATTCTGCACTGAAAGTAACCGGCATCATCATTTGCATGTTTGAACCGACGACGAAATTGGCGCAAGAGGTGATTGGCGATTTGAAGCGGTTTCTCGAACAGAGTCGGGAAGCATTGGTTCCCTGGGCAGCGGCAACCATCTTTAACACGAAGATTCGCCGGAACATCAAACTGGCGGAATGCCCCAGCCACGGCAAAACGATTTTTGAATATGCGAGTTCGTGTCATGGAGCACTGGATTACCTGGCGCTGGCAATGGAAGTAAGCAGTGTTCAGTATTCAACACAGTGTTCAGCGTTTGGTGTTCAGTGTTCAGAAGAAGAAGGGGTATTAACTGAACACTGAACACTGAATACTGAACACTGCTTTTAATACCTCCAAATCACATCCATTCCGATACGAAAGAGGTGAAGATCTTGTGTGCCCAGGAGTGGGAATTCGGTGTAAATGCCCGTCTGCCAGCGCTCGGTAATCTTCCATCGGAAGCCCGGTGCGATGCTGACAAAATCACGGCCCTGGACTGCGGCACCAATGTTCATCAAATCGTGTCCTTCAACTCCGATATTGTTCGCCTGGCCGTTGGTGGTGTAGTGATACCAGTTCATTTCCAACGTCGGATAAAACTTACCGAGTTTGGCAATGTCGTAGTCGAGGTGCAAGTTGGCAAAGAAGAAATCGCTTCGCTCAGGAGTGGTGGACGCGGAGTAAGCGAGTGTGGACATAAATGCCATTTCGCCAAAACTCGTGAGCCAGAATTTTTTCGCGAAGCTCGCGTACGGTACCAAAGAAAGGCTTCCCGTATTCTGGAATACCTTGTTCTCACCGACAGGAATCTGGAACTGCAAACCTGCCGCCGCGATCGTGCCGCTCTGCTCGTTGCGATAGAATGTAAACTTGGGACCGAGATCAATTTCGGTGATTCCCGTACCGCCCTCGATGGGTGCACCGGAGCCTGTGTTCAGATTGATCACGCCGAGTCGGTGCAATACCAACGAGAATTGGTCCGTGATCGCCAACCGACCCTGCAGCACGAACTCGTTGATGTTTCCACCCCTAAAATTCGTCTGACTCGCCGGAATGGTCTGGTAGACGAACAAAGGACGCAATTCCGTCAGCGACCGGGGATCTTCAGCGTAGAATGGGCTGGTTAGCGGCGAGATAAAACTATCGAAGCAGTGGTCGCTCTCCGGAAAGGAGCCGTTGCTTCGTTTGCCGAGATTATCGAACCAATCGTGGAACCTCTCGCAGAACTTTTCGCTGCTGCTCGAAGCCGGCGGCTTGGTCTGATTGGGATAAAGACTGATCGGCTCGCCGACGTCGTAGCGCTGTTCCGGGGTGTCAATCGGGTCCATGGAGCTCGACGAGCCGGCCGGCCGGATTTGCCCCAACTGGGCGGGGGCCGATGAAGTTCTAGAAGTCGAGTCGATTCGGGCGGCAGGGGAATAATCGCCAAGGAGTGGATCGGGAGATGCGCCGCGTACAATGAGGGGATTACCCGTTTGAGCGGGTGCAGGACGTAACGGACGAGGAAGCTCCAAGGTTGCACGGACTGGAGTAGGTTTGCCCAGTTCGGCCGCGGGCTTTTGGTCGGAGGTTGGCAGCGGCTCAACTGCGGAAACGGTCATCCTGCCGCCCAGAGGCAATATGCCAACGATGACCGCGAGCGCGAAACGCATGAGTGATCCCTCCTTGGGTCAGCTGGGGTGGTTTTCCCCATTTAGCAATGTCGCCTCCGGCGGCATCCGGCGGACTCGTGTCCGTCCGCTAAAGCGCTGTCCATGCTTTATCCGAGGTCGATGAGATTTCCCTCGTTACCTTTCATCCATTCGGTTCGTTATGACTTTCATACCAATCCATCTTCCCTCAAGACCGTGTTTCGGACAAAGCGATCCCTCTCCTATTCACTATATTCGGCATATCGAAGCCCGTATCTCATTCGTTTGTAGCGATAATATCATGGGAATCGTGGGAAAGGTTTATCGGGAATAGCTTGGCAGACCCGTGGAAATTGTCCATAATCAGTAATCTGAATAATTGTTGGGATCGGCAAAGTTTACGCCGGCGGTAAAAGGGGAGGGGTTGTGGGTAAACTGCTTATCGCCAGTCAGAAGGGCGGCGTCGGCAAGACGACGACTGCGGTCAATCTGGCAGGCGCTATCGCCTTATCGGGAAGCAACATTTTGCTGGTCGATGCGGACCCGATCGGCGGCATCGCTGCTGCGCTGAATCTCGCCGCGCATCCGCGCCGAAACCACGTTGCGCTCCCTCGGCATCCCGAGCGATGCAGCGCTTTGGAAAGATGTTGTCCCCGGCATGGACATCACGACACCCTACGGCGGCGACGCCAATGCGCCGACGCATACGCTGGATGAATTTCTTTACCTGTTGGACCACGAGCCCGGCTTCGCCAAATATCCCTGGATCGTTTTCGATTCACCTCCCGTGATTGGCGGATTGCAACTCCGACAACTCATCCGCGCTTCGGACGAGATTATTCTGGTCATTCGCGGCGAGCCGATGGCATTTCGCGCGGTGCCGACGGTGTTGCAGCTCGTCAAATCGGTCCAGGAAGAAGGCAAATCGGTCATACTGAGGGGATTTCTGCTCACGCTCCCCCCAATGAGCCACTGGGTGGATCCTGGGAAACGGAGCTGCGCCGGGTATTCACGCGCTCGCTGTTGCCGCAAGCCATTCCTTTCGATCCCGAGGTGGGGCGAGCCATGCTGTTGGGCAAGCCGATCCTCACCCTTAATCCGCAATCGCCGGCGGCGAAACAATACAGTTCGCTTGCCCAACATTTGGGTCTGACCCCCAACAGCGAGAACGAAACGGTGGATTTGTTCAAGGATATGCCGGGTCAACCACCGACGCTCAAATCGCCGCCGATGCCGGTCAAGAATCCGGACGGCCCATCGCTGAAAGAAGTCCGTGAAATGCTGGGTGTGCCGGTTCCCGAGATCGTTGCATCGCTCGAAGGGCTTAGCGCCTTGCATCTACCGAAACCAACTAGCCCGACAATCGCTTCCATGCGTTCTCCCATTGACAAGAATCGGATCGAGGATGTGCCGGCCTCGTCTGCAAATCCCTCACCCCTGTCCGGCAGTAAGGATGGCAACGTGAAACTATGGGAAACTTCCGGTTCCGAGGACCGGGCGTCCTTCCGGGGCCATACCGGCGATGTTACCTCTTTGGCATTCTCCCCGGATGGCAAGACGATCGCCACGGCGAGTTGGGACAAGACCGTCAAGGTTTGGGATCTTGCAACCTCGCAAGAACAACTTAGCCTGAAAGGGCACGGAGGGGTTGTCAGTTCAGTCTGTTACTCACCGTCGGGCGAATGGATTGCCACCGCGAGTTGGGATAAGACGGTGCGCCTCTGGCGAATTGCGAACGGTCAAACCGTCACCACAATCAAGGGACATACCGGAGTGGTTACCTCGGTGGCCTACTCGCCGCGCGGCGATTTCATCGCCAGCGGAGGCTGGGACAAAACCGTTCGCCTCTGGGATGCGACGACCGGCAACACACTGACCGTGATGCTCGGTCACCAACAAATGGTCACTTCGGTGGCGATCAGTCACGATGGCAGCCACATCGCCTCCGGTAGCTGGGACAAGACGGTTCGACTATGGTCTCGAGACTCAGCCACCGCGAAATCGGTCTTTCAGGGTCACGCCGGAGATGTGACCGCCATCGCTTTTTCACCGGACGGCAAATTGCTCGCATCCACAGGGTTGGATCGAACGATTCGCCTCTGGGATCTGGTCGAAAACAAAGAATGCGGGGTGTTGCGCGGTCATTCGGGAGAGGTGATGTCGCTCTCCTTTGCGCCGGACGGCAAGTTGCTGGCGAGCGGGAGTTGGGATCGGACAATGAAGTTGTGGGAAATTCCGTCAGGTCATTTGCGCCACTTTGACGGGACACACCGGCGTCGTAACTTCCGTGGCATTTTCGCCGGAGGGTAATCGGATCGCCTCGAGTAGTTTGGATCGTTCGGCGAAACTATGGGATTTGGGGACTGGAACCGAAATCAGTACGCTTCGGATCCAGACGAGCAACGATTCCAAGGCCACGTCCTCCAGTTTCAATCCGCGCGAGACTCCGCCGCCGACACCCCTGTCTGCGGACGATACCCGTGCTCAAACACCGCCTTCCATTCCGCCCGTGAGCGCGAAGCTTACTGATCCAGCGGTCGTTCTTCCATCCTCGAACCAATCTCTACCGCGTTCGCCCCGACCGACGCCGCCGCCGATTCCTGTCATCCGGCCTCAGGCTTCTCGCCCCGGGTCTACCCAACTGAGCATTGATGATGATGCGACAGTGAATGCCTGGGAAATGCCGCCTTCACAGCCATTGCTCAGCGACGTGTTGAATCCGAGCGATCCAGTGCCATCGACTCCTGCGAACTTACCGGCCTTTGCAGCGCTTGGGCAATCCCCTGTGGCCACGCCCGAAGCTGTAATGACTGAGAAGCCATTGCCGCATCAGGATTTGCCGGAAATCAAAGCACCGGAAATCCTGGAGGCTGAGGTTTATCTGCCGGCATTGCCGAGCATCTCGGCCGGCTCGAATGAAATAACCATCGCCGTGCCGGAAATCGTGAATTCCGAGGCGGTGGCGATCGAAGTGGAAGCGCCGAAATTGCATGTCGATTTTCCAGTGATCTCGGTTCCCGAGGATAAGCTCCCTCATTTACACGTCCCACCCGTCGAGATGCCTGCAGCGCCGGAACCGACGCCGCCGGTTATCGCAGCGCACGGCCCGGTGGAATCCGTGCCCACCGGTACGGCCATCGCTTTGCACGATCAGAGACGTAGCGATGCCATTTTTGAGGTGAAGCCCCGTATTGCCCAACTGGACTCGAAAGGCGGAGCGTTCAATGCCCTGGCATTCAGTCCCGACGGCCACCTGCTCGCAGCGGCACGCGGTGATGCGACGGTGTTGATCTGGGAAACCGCGACGGGTGTCGTGCAACAGGCGCTGCACGGTCACAATGGCGAGGTACACCATCTCGCCTTTGCCCCGGATGGCCGCCGGTTGTGTACGGCGGGGGCCGACATGACCGCTCGGATCTGGGACGTCGGGACGGGCAACGAACTGTTCGTCCTTGCCCGGCATCTGTCGCAGGTTACGGCGGCAATCTTCTCTCCGGACGGTCGCTGGCTCGCCACGAGCAGTTGGGACAAGAACATCAAGATCTGGGATGTCTCCAATGGCGAAGATCTGGTCACGCTCGTGGGACACACCGATGGCGTGGCAACCGTGGCATTCGCACCGTCGGGAATGGTACTTGCATCGGGCGGCGAAGATGGAACCGTTCGACTCTGGAACCTCGAGAATGGCCAGGAAATCCTCCAGATGCGGGGTCACTCCCGAGAAGTATGTTCCGTTGCCTTTTCGCCCGACGGACAATCGTTGGCCTCAGGTGGAGGCGATGGCACGGTCAAAATCTGGGATGCAGCCACCGGTGAGGAATGGTACTCGTTTCAAGGCCACGATCGGCTGGCATCAGCTGTTACCTTTGCCCCGAAGGCTCCATGCTTGCCACAGCGGGATGGGATCAAGTGATCCGACTCTGGAACCCCATCACCGGTCAGCCGTTGTTCACGCTCAAGGGTCACAAGGCAGAGGTAACGGGTCTGGCATTTAGTTGGGATGGCAAGAGCCTTGCTTCAGCGGCGTGGGATCGTACGATCCGTTTCTGGGATCCGTTCACTGGTGAAGAAACAGGCTGTCTGACCGAGCAAGGTTTGCAGCCTCGCACCCCGACCTTGAAGCCGCGTATCGTTTCTACGGTGCAACATGGCCAGCCAACCGCTCCTCCCAAGGAACGTACGCAGCCTCCGTTTGTCTCGCCGGCATCTCCCACACCGCGAGTTGTCGCGCCAGTAGCGTCCGCAGCGTTCAAAGAATCTCTTCAACCTCTGCGTCCCGAGGAATCACCGGAAGCAGCGGCAGAGACTTCGCCGCAGGTTGTACCAACGATACTGCCCATGACGTCTCGACAATCGGAGAGCAAACAAATAGAAATCGTCGCCGCCGGTTCGCCGGTCGGGGAAACCAAGGTCCGATCGCTCGCAGGTTCCAATGGTCTTCGCAATGGTTCCCCGGCTGCTCCGAAAGCGAGCCGGCTTCTGCTCGCCTCCGCCGGGGCCGATGCGTCGATTACTTTATGGGATGTCGGCTCGTCATCCCCCCTGCGAACACTTGACGGACACGCGCACGACATTAATTCCATTGCGTTCAGTCCGGATGGGCACTGGTTACTCAGCGGAAGTAACGACGAAATGATCCATTTATGGAATGTCGCCACGGGAGAGGACAAATTCGTCTTCCAGGGGCACACCGGGGAAGTGACTTCCGTGGCCTTTAGCCGGGATGGCCGTACTTTCGCGTCCACAAGTTGGGACATGAGCGTCCGGGTGTGGGATGTTGTCACCGGACAAACGACCGCCGTACTCACTTCCCATCGCGGAGCAGTCGGCTGTGTCGCTTTTTCTCCAGATGGTCGCATGATGGCTACCTCCAGTTGGGATAAGACGATAAAACTGTGGGATCCGGCCAAGGGTAAGGAATTGTTGACTCTGCGCGGCCACGAGAAAGTGGTCAATTCGCTGGCTTTCTCGGCCGACGGTCGCCGGCTAATCTCGGGGAGTTGGGACAAGACCGCTCGTGTTTGGGATATCGGGACCGGCTCTGTCTTGATGATGCTCAACGATCACACTCAAGTCGTCAGCGGCTGTGCGTTTCTGCCCGACGGCCGGCGCGTCGTGACCGCCAGTTCGGACACTACCGCCAAGATTTGGGATCTCAACTCGGGAATCGCCTTGAAAACTCTGAAAGGCCACACTGAGCCGATCCGGAGTTTGTCGCTATCCCCTGATGGCCAGGTCTTGGCAACCGCCGGCTGGGACGGCCAGGTGCTGCTATGGGATACGCAGGGAAATCGGCCGCCGACAACGCTTCAGTCATCGACTACAAGACTCCATGCCGTCGCATTTTCGCCATGTATGGTGAGTATCGCAGAGGCAGTATCAGCTCATCAGTGAGTTGAGGCCGAACCGGGGGTGTCGCTTACGCTCAACCCCCCGGCCAACGGCTGCGACCCCTCCGGGGTCGAAGACAAGCTTCAGCAATTGGACATAAATCGAGCGCATCTTCAAAACTGCGCAAGCGAGGCCCGAAACGAATTCTACTTTGGAACCTGGAACAGCGGCAAACTGGGCGGCAGCGGCAGATCCTGCAACGGAAAACCCGCCGGTACGACAGATCCCATTGGTTCAGGAGGTGTTCCGATCGGCAAGAACGGCAATTCAGCAGGCATCGGCAATCCTATATGCACTCCTGCCGGTTCTGCGAATCCTGCCTTGGCAAACCACTCTTTTCCAAGTTGAGACTCCGCGATTTTGGCCATCGTGTCGAAATGGGTTCTCACCTTGGGTTGTCCGTTCTCATCTCCCACGACGACGAGCCAATGTTCGTGAGCCACCTTGTCGCCGTAAACATTGGTACACTTCAGTGACACGCTGTAGGCCCAGCCGGCCCCCATTCCCGCAGGGGTCTCGACCGGATGCGAAATCGCAACGAGTTCGAGATTCGACAGCCCCAGCCGTGAGAAGTATTCAGTAATACAGACTTTGGCCTCTTCTTCGGACAGCTTCGCCGCAGTGGGTGAGGCCCCCGGATTACCGTTTTGCCCCGTCGTCGGAGGTTGCGACGGCTCGCCTCCTCCGCAGCCGAGAGCGAAAAACATCAGCAACACACTTGAGCATCGGATCATAACCCCTCCACAAACGGGAAATGAACTCGTCCTTGGATCGACACATAAGATTCGGAGCGGGAGGATAGCGAGTTTCGAGAAGCGATCAATAGGAATTTCAACCCCTTGCCTGTGTATTTGTTTCAACGGACAATACACGCCAACGAACATTGCCAACATCGGCTCGGTATTGCCACTCTCCACTTTGAGGAATCGAATCATGAAAACCGGAATGAATTTGTTGCTCTGGGCCACCCATGTCACGGAAGAGCATTTTCCAATCCTGGCCGACTTGAAGAAAGCCGGCTTCGATGGTGTGGAAATCCCCGTCTTTGAGGGCGACGCTGCCCACTACAAGAAGCTCCGCAAGGAACTCGATAATCTCGGCCTCGCCTGCACTACCGTGACCGTCGTCAGTGAAGCCGCTAACCCCATCAGTCCCGATGCGGCCAAACGGAAAGCTGCCGTCGATTACCTGGCCTGGGTAATCGAAATGAATCACGTTCTCGGTAGCCAGAGGCTATGCGGCCCCATTCATTCCCCGCTCGCCGTCTTTTCCGGGAGCGGTCCGACGGAAGATGAGAAAAAGCTTGGCGCGGATACGCTCCGCCAAGTTGCGGAAATCGCTCAGAAAGCGGACGTGACTCTGTGCATCGAGTATCTCAATCGCTTCGAGTGCTATTTCCTGACCACTGCTGCAGATGCGAAAGCACTCGTTAAATCGGTCAATCACCCTCATTTTCGCACGATGTACGACACCTTCCACGCCCACATCGAAGAAAAGAATCCTTCCACAGCGATCAAAACCGTTGCCGATGTGATGGCGCACGTCCATATCAGCGAGAACGATCGCGGTACGCCAGGCACCGGGCAGGTTAACTGGGATGAAAGCTTCAAGACGCTGCGCGAGGTCGGTTATGATGGTTGGTTAGTTATCGAAGCATTTGGGCGGGCATTGCCGGCGCTAGCGGCAGCGACGAGGGTTTGGCGAGATCTTTTTCCCAACCCTCAGCAGGTATTTATGCAAGGGTTGCGGTTCATGAAGGATAAATGGGGCATCTTTGGTAAGTAGTCGGGGAAAAGCCGTGCGAATGAGTAATCCAGTTAAGAGCGCCTGCCGATAAGTGTGATAGGCCTGGTAATTTTCGCCTTCCCCCACCGGGCTATTTTGGCTATATTCCGCCCGCTCGATAAAGCGAATTGCGCCAGGCGCGGCGAGAGGAGAAGGGTTATGAAGCGGATTCTCGGCGTTTTGATGCTCGCGGTTGCGATGCCGATCCATGTTAATGCACAACAGCCCACCGAAGTTCCCTGGGGCCATAAGTTTTTCGTCAAGGAAAATCCGCCGGCCGTCATCGTGCACGATTTTGGGGTTGTTCCTCAGGGCACGATTCTGACCCATCGGTTCGAGATGGAAAACATCTATCAGTATCCCATGCAGATTGTGAAGGAACCGAAGCCCGACTGCGGCTGCGTTACGGTCGTGCGTTACACGCAAAAGATGGAATCGCGCGAAAAAGGATATATCGATATTCAGATGGACTCGCGCCGATTCGGGAACAATGGAATTGGTTCCAAGATTGTCAAAATCCACGTCTTCTTCGGGCCTAAATTTATCTCGCAAGCAACGCTCGAGGTGCGCGGACAAACCACCGGTAACGTCACCGTAAATCCTGGTCAGGTCCAATTCGGTGCCGTCCCGCAAGGTCAGATGGTTGCACAAAATTTGGACATTCAGTATACCGGCAAAATCCCCAACTGGGCTATCACGGAAGTCGATGCGAATAATGCCCCCGTCGATCTTTTGGTCAAGCCCATCGAACGTGCTCGCGGCAGGGTCACTTATCGTGTCACTGCAACTCTCAAGAAGGACGCTCCACCCGGATTGCTTCAGGAACACCTGTTCTTGAAAACCAATGACCCCGCCACACCCATTCTAACCGTGAGCGTTGGTGGATCGATCCAGCCCGCATTGGCGGCTGTTCAAGGGGCTCTGCAAAAACTCGACCCGGTGCCAGTCGGTGAGACAACTTCTCGGAAGCTGATGTTGCGCGGCAACAAAGACTTCCGAATTTTGAAGATAGATGGCGAAGCCAACGGCTTGACGGTCGAGTACAACAAGGGGCCGGTACCGTTGCCTGCGCAGGTGGTTACCATCAATTTCAAGCCAACTCAGGCGGGACAACTGCGTCAGGAGTTGATCATCCGAACCGATCAAAAGGATGTCATCAAAGTGACCGTTGAAGGGGTTGCCCTCGAACCTTAAACTAACCAACCTGTAGTTCGTGGTGACAAGTCTTGTTGCAGGTCTTCTCCGTCGCCAGTTTTGCGTCGAGTTCATCAATGGCAGGCAGCTTCAGATAGACATCATCGCCGTCCACCTTCACCGAGAAGGTTTGAAGAATGTAATCGTCCCCCGAAAGACACTCGCCGGACTCCAGTGAGAAAGTCTTTTTGTGTACGGGACAGGCCACCTTGGGGATGCCGGCTTGATCGCCAATGATTCCTCGACCGAGGACAAACTCCCGGCGGTGCGGACACATATTTTGGGTGGCATACCACTCGCCCCGACTCGCAAAGTTAAACACGGCAATCTGGGTCTGCCCGTACTTGATCGTGGCACCCGCCTCGACCGGGAAGTCCCAGCTTTTTCCCACTTTTACCCAGCGTAACTCCTCGACCGGATAAGCATGGTGAGAGTTGCCGTTGGCATGACCATTCACATGCTCCGCGACATGGCCATTCCGCCGGGTCAATTCACCGACGGGAATGAAGCTCGTCGTCCAGCCGGCAGGCCGTTGCTGCTCGCGCTCCTTCACGAATTCAATGGTCGGCTCGGTCTCATCGGTATTTACGAACTGCTGGAATAGACGACGTTTTTCCGGATCGTTCACGACTTCTTTCCACTCGCACTTGTAAGTATCGACGAGGAATTGCATCTGTCGTTCCAGGTCTTCCGCAAGCCCCAAGCGATCGTTAATGATGACATCGCGAAGATGCTCGATCCCACCCTCCATTTTCTCCAACCAGACCGAAGTTCGCGTAAGACGATCCGCGGTCTGGATATAGTACATCAGGAAGCGATCGATATAGGCGATGCAAGTTTCGGAATCGATGTCCCCGGCCAGCAAATCGGCGTGGCGCGGTTTGGCACCGCCATTCCCGCACACGTAAAGATTCCAGCCTTTGTCGGTCGCGATGATGCCGAAATCCTTGCTTTGGGCTTCTGCGCATTCGCGGATGCAGCCTGACACGGCCGATTTGATTTTGTGCGGCGCGCGTAAACCCTTGTAGCGGTTCTCGACGAGGATGGCAAAGCCCACGGAATCTTGAACGCCGTATCGGCACCACGTGGAACCGACACAACTCTTCACGGTGCGAAGAGCCTTGCCATAGGCATGACCGCTCTCAAACCCGGCATTCACCAGCTCCTCCCAGATTTCCGGCAACTGATGCGCAGGGGCACCAAACAAGTCAACGCGCTGGCCACCCGTGATCTTAGAGTACAGGCCGTATTTCCGAGCCACCTCGCCAAGCACGATCAGCTTCTCGGGAGTGATCTCGCCGCCGGGAACGCGCGGCACGATGGAATAAGTTCCGCCGCGTTGAATGTTCGCGAGAAAGCGGTCGTTGGTGTCCTGAATCGAGGTGTGGTCGACGATATTCTCGTTCCAAAGGCTCGCCAGTATGGAGGCGACAGCAGGTTTGCAAATCTCGCAGCCGGCCCCCTTGCCGTGCGATCGAACCAGAGCGGGGAACGATTTGATCTGCTTGATCTTGACGATCTCGAACAGTTCCTGGCGGGTGTAGCCGAAATGTTCGCAGAGCGATGAGTTCAGTTTCTTGCCCGCCGCCTTCATCTGGGCTTTGAAGATATCGGTAACGAGAGGCAGACAACCGCCACAACCGGTCCCGGCCTTCGTACACTTCTTGACCTCATCAACGGTGCAAAGGTTCTTATCGAGGATTGAGGAGCAAATCTTTCCCTTACTGACATTGTTGCACGAACAAACTTGGGCGTCATCACCCATCAAATCGAGCATCCCAGCGCCGGCTTTGGCTTTATTTCCGAGCAGCAATTCACCGGGAGCCATCGGCAGAGCCTTGTCGCTCTTGGCCAGCACCGAGAAAGTGCCGAATTCCGCAGCATCACCGACCAGGATACCGCCGATGAGCTTGGTGCCGTCGTGACTGAAGAGAAGTTTCTTGTAATGGCCGTTGAACGGGTCTTCGTAGGTGATCGCCTTGGCGATCTTATCGTCGGCCATATTATTGCCGAAACTGGCCACGTCCACGCCCATCAGCTTGAGTTTTGTGGACAGATCGGCGCCCTTGAAGCTGCGCGCTTGACCGGTGAGGTTCGCTGCGACAATTTCTGCCATATCGTAGCCGGGGGCAACCAGACCGTAGATCATGCCGCCGTGAAGAGCAACCTCGCCGATCGCATAGATATCCGGATCGGACGTGCGCAGTTGGTCGTCGACCACAACACCACCGCGTTGACCGACCGTGAGGCCCGAAACTCGTGCCACCTCATCGCGAGGTTTGATGCCGGCCGAGACGACGATCATCTGGACATCCAGTTCCATCCCATCCGCGAATGACATCCCTTGCACTTTGCCGTTGCCGAGAATCTCCTTGGTATTCTTGTTGAGATGAACCTGCACGCCCAGCGCATTGATCTTGCCGACCAGTATCTTGGAGCCGACTTCATCGATTTGCCGGGGCATTAGACGTGGAGCAAACTCGACCACATGGGTTTCCAAACCCAGGTCATAAGTCGCCTTGGCCGCTTCCAAACCCAGCAGACCGCCGCCGATCACCGCCGCCTTCTTGAGATTCTGGCTATAGGCGATGATTTGCTCCAAGTCTTCGATCGTACGGTAGACGAACACACCTTTCTTATCGATACCGGGCACAGGTGGGACAAACGGGGCCGACCCCGTGGCGACAATCACGATGTCGTAGGGAATCGACTGGCCCTTCTCGGACCGGACCAACTTGCGCTTCCGATCGATCTCGGTGGCGCGATCGCCAAGGAAGACCGATATTCCCTTTTCCCGATACCACTCAGGGGATGACAGTGCTAGCTTTTCGGGTGCACGAAAGGAGAAGTATTTGGTGAGATTGACTCGATCGTACGCTAACCGAGGCTCCTCACAGAAAGTGACGATTTGGTAGTCGTGGTGAGTATCGAACTCGACGAGACGATCACAAAACCGATGCCCGACCATACCGTTGCCGATAACGACAACAGTTTTTTGTTTGCGAATCACGTTGTGCCCAGCAAAGGAGAGGCTTGTTGGTGCTTAAAAATACTTCACTCAATTCATGATGCACTTTCAATGCCGATGAGATGGCAAGGCTGTTATCGTTTGTTGCAACTCTTTTATTTTGAAATAGATACGACATCATTTGATTCATCCACGATTCGGGCGATCGAATCGATTGCACAAATCAAAAGCAGCGAACGCCCGCAATTTGCGCATCTGGTTATCGGATCAATTTCGAGGCATCAACCATCCTGATAATTCACTCCGGAAGTAAAGTAAATTTTGGCACACTTTGGCACACTTTGGCACACTTTAGGCCAGAATTCGGGTTTCGCTCCCCGAATTCTGGCGAATTCGGCTACGTGATTGAATCCGGTGACGCCCAGAGAATCTGGTTACACCCGCACGGTCGAGAAACCGATTTTTGTAGCAACTTGTAGCATGTCCGTTCACCGTCTCGTTTGTTTGGCTATTCAATTGTTGATCCGCAAAACCAAAATTGTGTAACAAATTGTAGCACGACATTTAGAAATTCGTTAGTCAGTACGTTCGTTCGTTGCTGCACAATGCAATTTTTGTAGCAATTTGTAACATGGCGATCACATGCTCGCTTGTTTGATTATTGTTGATCCGCAAACCAGTTTTTGTAACAATTTGTAGCACGACGTTCGGAAATTCGTTAGTCCGTATTTTCGTTCGTTGCTGCACAACCCAATTTTTGTAGCAATTTGTAGCATGGCAATCACATAATCGTTTGTTTTGTTATTCAATCGTTGATCGGCAAGCCAGTTTTTGTAACGATTTGTAGCGTCTGGGCCCGATTACGGGCCCTCATCTGAAAGTAACTTCGCCAGAATATCAAATCAATAATCGTTGGATTGAGGCGAAGTTTCTTGGAAGCACTACATTCGCAAATTCGTTTGTTTGTATTTTCTATCATTGATATACAAACCGATTTTTGTAGCAACTTGTAGCAACAGAGTCCGACAGGCTCCATTCATCCAAGAACTTCGTCAATGCATCAAATCGATAATTGTTTGATCCATTGCCAAGTTCTTTGGAAACATTTTGTAACATTTTGTTCAGATCATTCGCCGCTTCGTCAAACAGCAGATCGTTGGAGACTTCTAACTGAATGCGACAATGTTCAACTCTGCTGGGCAGGTTTCGACCCCAAAGCTATTGGGAGCCCGCAGCGCAAGCAAGGTGGAAGGGCGATCGCCGGGACTCCTCCCTTGCTTGCGCCTTTTGAAATTGCGCGCCGAAGGAGTTTCGAATGGTGCGGCGAAGCCGCACACTAACCCGAAGCGTAAGCGAGGAAACGACTTCCGGCAAACGTGGGGTCGATTCTCGCTCACGCTTCGGGTTAGTAAAACCTTCGGTTTTTTGGTGTAATAAGAATCCGGTTTTCAATCTGACCGGGGTTTAGTTGTGCACATCTGCCGATCAAGGCCCGTGACGCCGCGACCCGGAGCATCGCGCCGATTGGTCCGCTCCTCCAGGTGCATTCGCATTCTCATCCATCATTTATAATAGTGTACACAATTATAATAATCAAGCGGTGTTGTCCCAAAGATGCGGGGGGGGTGTAGCCATATTCTCTGGGGGTCGCCGGATCAATGGCGTAGCCGAATTCTGGCGAATTCGGCTACACCCCCCCAGTGAATCTGGTTACACGCGAAGCGGGAATGCTCCGCTTTTGGCTCAGAGCCGGTCGAGCGGGCTTTGTACGCCGGCGGGGCCGCGTTGCAGGACGTGCGTGTAGATCATGGTCGTGCGCACGTCGGCGTGGCCGAGCAGTTCCTGGACGGTGCGCACGTCGTAGCCCGCTTCCAGCAAATGCGTGGCGAAGCTGTGCCGCAGCGTGTGGCAACTGACCCTTTTGGTGAACCGGGCCGCGTCGGATGCGGCCTTCACCCGCTTTTGCAACAGGTTTCCGCCATGAACCGGTCGATTCCATCTAATTCCTCAAGAAGAGCGCGAATCTCGTCCACGCTGAGCACAACCGGGAGCCGTTCCGGTCGTTCGGCGCGGAGAGCGTTGAGCCGGGGCAGTTCGATTTGCAGAATCTTTTGATAGAGGAACAGCAGCGCGGAGAAAGCCTGGTTCTGGGTACTGGCGGCGACGTTGCCTTGTACCGCAAGATGAGTGAGAAAGCTTTCGATCTCGGCAGCACCCATCGTCTTGGGATGGCGTTTATTGTGGAAAAGAATGAAGCGTTTGATCCAGTCTACATAGGCTTGTTCCGTGCGTATGGAGTAATGGAGCAAACGCATTTTGGCGGCAACCTGATCGAGCAGTTTGGGGGAGTTGTTGGCCGGTGATGGAGTCGAGGGAACCATCGGATTTTTCTTGTGTTAAGCGAATCATTGGGTTAGAATCAAAAAACAATACCAAAGTCTGGTTTGCAGGTGCTTATTCACCATTGTGGGAATAGGCAGAATCATATTGAGGTTAGACAGAATTCCAAGGCGCAATAGGTAGAATTAATTCTGTCGACTCAATAGTTCGGCAAGAGAGGAGGGCGAGTTGTGGGTCCCTGGGACATAGACGGCCGCGCTCTGGAGTTGCTGGAGAACGTCTGCGGTTTCGCCCTTGGTGCGATGCCCAGCGGTCTGTCGATGCTGCCAGAGTCGGATGAGTTGGAGTGCATCGCAGGTGACGGATCGGGCGGGTGCTTTTACCTGTGGCACGCCCAGGTGCGTGGCGGTCGGGTTCCGGTCGTCTACCTTTCCTCCTACGGCGAGGCGTCCCGGTTCGCCGAGGAGTTCACGGACGCACTCACCATCGTGGCGGCGTTCCCGGGGTATTGGGGGGATGTCTTGGTGGCGGCCTGCAAGGGCGGCGACCGCGTCGGTCGCGTCATCCCTCACTACGAGGCCGACCTCGAACCGGACTATGCCGCGGCCCGCACCGAGTTGTGCGACCTCCTTGGGCTCGACCCGGTGTCGGCAGCGACCAAGTTCGTCGCGGCTGTTCGCGTGGAGCCGCCGTTCGCGCCGCAACTAAAGTCGGGCAAGGGGACCACCCCGGCCACCTCGTTCGCTGCTCGGCCGTATCCGAAATAGGGTCTGGGCCTGAGCGCCGAACGGTGAGGCTCTCGTGCGAGGGCCGCTGGAGAGCCGTTGAACAAGAGCGACCGTAATGCGGCCCTCGTCACGAGAAGCAGCTTGTTCGGCCACAGGCGGCGAAGCGATGGCGACAACCAGCGAAAACCGATGCTTCGACATACCTCTTGCGAATCCGTCGGAGAAACGCACCCACCTTCGAGTCCAGATGACTTACCTTCGCAGCCAGGGCGTCATCCTGGAAGCCTTTCCGATCGCCGTGACGGAATCGCTCGTCACGATTCCCTTCTGGAGCGATTCGCGAGGTCAACTGAAACTCGAGGACATGGGTCGTCTGAACCGCCGACACTTGGATGTGTTGCTCGAGAAGGTCCGGGCCGAGATCCACGCTCAGGCTGGCCGGTATTGGGATCATGTAAAAGCCATCCTCGAAACAAATGAGATGAGGCTGGCGAGCGGGGAAGGTGGAACCTCACCGCGTTCGGCCGAGGGGTCGATCTCGCAAAGTGAAGTTGCGGAAGGTTTGTAGGAGCCAAGCCGAACCAGACGCTCCACCTGACCCGGCCCGCATGGAGGCTTTCTCGAGTTCGTAGCTCACTCGTGCGGGCCGGGCAGGTGAGCCTTGTCGTTCGGCCAACTTCCGTGTACGCCGGTCCGGGGAATCAGGAGATTTGCACTATGCCGTGGATCATGGTAAATCCCAATGGGCGGTTCGAGATGTTCATGATTGGGGAGAATAAGCTCGTCTTCCACAGCACGCAGGTTGCGAAAGGCGCCGGTTACGGACCTTGGGCCGAATTGTCGGACACTGGTTATCAAGTTCTTCAACTCGCGGTAGCAGCAAACCCGAACGGGAGGCTTGAGGCGTTCGCAATTAACTTGGGCCTCAATGTAGTACACTGCTACCAAACCACCCCCGGTTCCGGCCCGTGGATTCATTGGCAAGAGTTTTCGACATCTGGCTATCAGATCAAACAACTGGTGTTAGGTAGCAATGGCGATGGGAGATTAGAGGCGTTCGCAGTCAACTTGGGCAGCAATGTCGTTCACTCCCGGCAAATAGGCGTTGGCTCAGGACCGTGGTCGGAATGGGGCGAGTTGTCGGACACTGGTTATCAGGTAAGACAACTCGCGGTGGGGTTGAACAAGAACGGAAGGATGGAAGCGTTCGTGGTCAACTTGGGCGGAAATGTCATGCGCTGTCTCCAGCCCCTCAACCCAGGCGACGGCCGTTGGGGCTCCTGGGGGGAACTGTCAACCTCAGGATATCAGGTCAAACAACTCGTCGTCCAAGCAAATTTGGACGGGCGACTGGAAGTCTTCGCGATAAACCTAGGTGATGAAGTCGTCCACTCGTATGAGACGAGCCCGGGAAGCGATTCCTGGAATGGCTGGAGCGATTTCCAATTCGGTAAGCCGGAGGGAAAAGCAGTTGTGCAGGTTTCTGCTACGATTGATGCCTCGGGGCGTGTCAATGTCGTCGCGCTCGCGGATGACACGGTGCCTTACCGAAATGTTCAGGAAGATCCAAACGGCGGATGGACTGGTTGGTACAGAGACACTCCCGGATCCTCAGCGAGCGCCCACCCAGCGTTTCACGGGCACTCGCAGAAGCTATGTCATACTTTACCAAGGCCCAAACTGGTCGCCAAGGCGGTGGGCAAAAAGGCTGCTGAAACCGATCCAGCGGCCTTCAAAGAGTATATGGTCGAGCTAAAAGAAACATGCGATAAGATGTGTCGTCTGCGCGTGATCCCGCGATCGTCGTCATTGTCGATGACGCCCTGGCGGGATCGGTAATGGGTGGGGTAGCCGGTTTTTTTGCTGATGGCGTTGGAGCGCTGCCAGGGGCCGAGGTGGGGTTAGTCATGGGTGCCACCTATGGCACTTTTGATGCGCTTGGACAAGCGGCCGGAGTGATGCTTTGCACACTCGAAGCTGATCAATCCTGGGGTATGGACAGCCATGTCTTAGACCAAGAAACCCAGGACAGAGGAATGGAACAGTACATTAAAGACAATTTCCCCGAAGCGGACCCGCACATCTATCACGGTGTAGATGACAATCGCGGCGATGTTTCAGATGAGGCTTGATAGCACGCCGGCAGGAAGCGGACGAGGGAGAAGCAAGGGCAGGAGTCGCATTTATCGCAAGCCAGGCCGAACCAACGGATGAAGCTGACCGGGGCCGCCATCCTGGTTTCGCGCGGCATGAAGGTCTTGCAGGCGGCCCCGGCAGCTTATCCTTATCGTTCGGCGAGCTGACGGGTTTGGCGAGCTGTCGCGTTTGGCGAATGGAGGCGTTTGGCATGGAGTTTGATCGCATCCGGCACATGGAGCTCCTTGCGATTGACTGTCCCCTGTCACTCCGGGAGTTCTGCGACGCGATGCAACGGCGGCTCGGGCTGCCCACCTTCGAGTTCGATTTCGAGAACGAGACCGAGTGGGGATTGATTGAGCACGCGGGCATCGAGTACAACGTGTCGCGCCCGTATGAGCGCGGCACATTGGCAAAATGGGACGGCTTGGTCCCCGTAGGCTGCAACTTCGGCGTGACGCTGATGGTGTCCCAGGATCGCCCGCCCCGCCATAACGCCGAATGGAGTTTCGTCGAGTTGGTGCCGGATGTCGGCCAACGGCTGGCCGACACCTTCGGGATGCCGGTGTACCACCACAGGACCTGGATGGGAGTCGGAAAGAGCATGGTACGCGATCCACCTTCCACCCCAGAGAAAGACGTGCCGAACTCGTCGCTCAAGATGTGGCGCAGTAGTAGCTCAAGAGACTCCGTATAAAATACGCCGAACCAGACGGTGAAGTTGAGCGGCCTAGGTTTTCGCTTTCCCAGCCTCCCGGGGTTCGGCCCCCAACTTACCTTGGTGTTCGGCGGAAGAGGTGATTTTAGATGTTCACTCTTTCCCCATTCATAGACACCACTGGCGTCACCACAATGGGTGAGATCGAAGTGGCTCCGGCAACGATCGTCGCCCGGTTCGGTTCACCTCGCAATTCCGACGAAAACAAAGTCAGCGGGGAATTTGTTTTTGCCGATCAACGTGGAGAGCCCTTTGTCGTTCACGATTGGAAGTCGACAAGCCTTTGGGAAGACGGGCTACCTTCTCCAGAGGAATTCTGGGCGAGCGACGAACCTCAAGAGTTGTGCATCGCAACTCGCGATCTCGATACGTCAGTCTTTGAGGAATGGTTCGCCAAACAGTTAAGCTAGAAGACGCCGAAAGGCCGAACAAGAGCGTTGCAGTGGACCCGGCCCTCAGCTATTGTTTATGGATTCAGGTCAGCGCCCGCCGGGCCACTGAACTTTGCGTTCGGCAGCGGTCAAAAGGCGGTTCGATGCGAATACGACGCGTCTACATCAAGAAGGCTGGTGGCGAGATAGCCAGCGAACCGTGCTATTCGGCTTGGCGGGGCTTCTCGTATTTGGGTTATCCGCTCGACTTCTTTGAGTGGGATGATCTTTCGCAAAAGTGCCTTCGCCTCGATCGCCGGACGCTCGTTGTTGGAGGAACAGTCGCGGTTCATATGGCATTGCGTCAAATTGGCGTCGAGGTTCCCGAACCTCTGAATCTGCCGCAACCACTAATGCGATTCGCAGGGCGTCGCGTTTGGGAGACAACCCTTGCTGCCATACGGAATGAAAACAAGTCAGGGTTTTTGCGCCGGTGTTTGCTAAACCGCTGCACGAGACAAAGGCTTTCGCTGGTTGTCTACTTTCCGGCAGTGCCGACTTGGAGCGACTGCAACATCTTGCGGACGAATTCGACCTCCAAGTCGCTGAACCTGTTGTTTTTATCGCCGAATGGCGGTACTACATTCATTGCGGGGCCGTTGTCGGAATTGCCCATTATAAAGGAGAGTGGTCTCAGGTGCCTAACAGCGCTCTTGTGCGTGAAGCAGTGTCAAGCTACGTCAGCGCTCCTGTTGCATATTCCTTGGATTTTGGAGTAACTAGCGAAGGACGTACACTATTGGTAGAGGCGAATGACGCATTCGCGCTCGGGGCTCACGGGATAGATGTCGTTGTATATGCAAAGATGCTCGAAGATCGTTGGCTTGAAATCACAGGCGGGTAGTGTCGAGCCAAGAGGCGCGCCAATTTCTTTTGCAGATGCCGCTTAGCCGAACAAAGCGTTGCAGTGGACCCGGCCCTCAGCTATTGTTTATGGGTTCAGGTCAGCGCCCGCCGGGCCACTGAACTTTGTGTTCGGACGGCGATGGAGGAACAGATGAGCGAAAAATTCCTTGAGGGCGAGCATGACTTCTTAGCGAGGGTTGTTGACAATCTGTTGGAGGATACACCAAAGCTCGTTTATGCTGATTGGCTTGAGGAGCAGTGCGATGACCGCTGTTATTTCTTGCGTGCCTTCGTCGCGGCATCCCGATCAATGGCTTTACACGATTTTCAGCAGGCAAAAGGGTTTCCAGAAGAATGGCTCGAACTTATTGGTTTTCGGCTTCTTGAAGCTCTCGCAGAGACAGACCGTGGCGAACTGAAGGAACGTGTATTGCGCTTGGCCAGGCCGGCTTTGCGGATGAAAAAAGACGGAAGGGGTATGCCAAAATTGCCATCGGAGCTGAGTAAGATCGGAGGGCTTCCCGATTTACCTCCAGGCTTCAACTGGCCACTGGGTGATGAGTGCCGGGCCATTTTACAGCCTCGACACTGCTGGGGTCGATCGATTGGCGGGGTTTTTGGGACAAGTGAATTTTTCAGAGATTGCGGACACACAGGCCGGTCGGCAGTTGCCTCGTAAAGGTGTGCTGTCTTTTTTTTGCTTCGAGGATCTCGAGAACGACAAACCTGACGTGATCGGGGCAAAGGCGATTTACTTTCCGGATCCGACGGAACTGGTGCGGACAAAACCGCCGAAAGAATTGACGCTCGGAAATGGCGAGTTACCACAGGTTCGGCTGATGTTCGAGGAAATCCTCGACTTGCCCGATGCTTTCAGCGGCCCTTGCGCAAGGAATTGACGCCCAATCCGGATGCGGATGAGGAGTTCTTCGAGATTTGCGGTGAGTCGAATTTTGAGACCCTACTCGGCTATGCGCAGGAGACGAGTGGGGGCGATCCGACTCCATCCAAGAAGTCGCGGCACCTGATCGTGTTGAAAAATGCCGGAGGATGTTGGCTCCACATTCAATTAGACCAGGAGGATCTCTCATACGCACAAGTTTGATAAAATCACGCTGAACTGGGTAGAGTTCGATTAGAATAGGTGAATTGGAGGTGTTTGGCGAATGAGGCTTCAGCATGTGCCGAAAGATCATTACAGTACTTGTGCTTGTCTCCGAGACCAAAACTGGTACGAGTGAGTTATGGGCGCTCGTCGGCTTCGCCGACGAAATCAAACGCAAATGGAACCAATCGCTCAAGCGGAGTCGGAGTACCGACCCGCTTAGCTTTGTGTTCACTGCGCAATATTGCCAAGTGGGAGCCAGTGGGTGGCTGGTGGGAGCCGAACCTCCGTTGAAGTTGCGCAGCGGCCTCTGAGTGGGCGCAATGGTAAGCCAGTGGGAGGCCGCTGCGCAACTTAACTACTTTTTCGGCGGAGGATTTCAAGGAATGACCCAGCCTACAGAGACCTTCCGGCGAAGAGTCCGGACGATTCTTGATGAATTGGCTGTGGAGCGTGCTTCAAAAATCAAAACGAATGGTGCACAGAACGTAATTGCCGCCGCATTGACGGACGAATTGGGACCTGAGCGTGCTGCCGATGTTGCATTCCATTTATCGGATTGGGGCGAAGATGCAGCATTCCTAGTCACCGTGCATCTTTTCCCCGAGCGGTTCACGGTCGAGGAGATTCGCGACGGCGTCATGGCGTTGCTGATCCACGCCCCGAATCACCTTGCTGCTGCAGCGCACCTCGCCGGTTGGCCGTTGCGTGACCTGTTTAATGTTGGACTAAAGCTTGACGATTAATCGCCGAACAATTCGCTCAAGCTGAGCGGCCTAGGCTTTCGTAATTCACTGGCGTTCGCACTTCGGCCGCCAGCTTAGCTTGGTGTTCGGCGGTGGTGGAGGGCGTGTGAGTGGCAATGTCCGAGGGAAAAATGGATTCGATGCAGCGAGACGAACCCGATGTTTGCCGCGATGGAACCGCCATCCGAAGAGCAATTGGTCGCGTTCACTCTGGCATGTTGTCGTCGCATTCGGAATCTCATCACCGACGACATCACTCATAAGGCACTCAACGCGCTTGAAAACGCCCCAAGCAATGGGACGATCCCAGCAGAGCTCGCACTCGGTGCCAATGAGGTTGATGGATCGACTGCGTATTTCGACCCAACATCGCCCTTGTTCGATCCATCGCGGAATTTCAACGCGGCCAGGGCGATTGGGCAATGCGGTCTGCCGTTCTTTGCCGCCCGGAAGTTTCCATTATTGGCCCGACAGTCTGGACAACGCCCGGTTGGTGGCGTTTTACTGTCAGTGTGCCGTCGGGCGGGCTGCCGATGTTGACCCAGACGCAGACGCTGCGGATTACTACGGCACCAAGGATGAGTTGGAGCCCGGTCTCAAATGGCTCAGGGAGCGAGCTCGACAGTCCGAGGCGTCTGCCCAATGTGACCTGATTCGCGCGCTTGTTCACTCGGCGAGTCGTCGAACCAGGTGTTTAGAATGCAACGCTGGCGTTATTCGAAAAAGCCATAAAACCAAAAGGCATCGCCGAACAATTCGCTGGTGCGAAATGGCGACTTTCGAGGGATTTAGTTCAATATCTTTTTGGAAAATTGCCTGAGTGACATCGCCGAACAGTTATCATGACCTCATTGGTTTAAATACGTACCTTTTTCGAGAACGTTTTTTTCGACGTTCGACGTCATTTCCGGCAAACACGTTAAACCGTAACGAACTTTGGCATGCACCGGGATGGTTCGGGTTCGGATGTCCGCACCAAGGCGGCACCAAACAGCTATTCGGGGTCGAGCCCTCTTCCCGTTTCCCAGGAAGACGACGGTCGCGGTTCGCCCACGACGCCCCAGAAACCTCTCCGTTCCGCGACGTTGGCCAGGCAAAGCAGCGGGATCGACTCCCGAAGGATAACGCCACTGCGAAGGCGGCTCCCGGAAGCATCGAGAGCTTCGCGGGGCCGGGGCGACTTCGCAAGGGACGCATCGTCCCAGTTCGTTTTCGGCTCAACGCCGCGGGCAACCTCAAGCGGGCGATGGCTCCACGCCGCGCAACAATCCGGCGATCTTGCCGGCATCAATGCGGTCGTTCTTGGATTTGCCGCCGTGGATCGCTTTCATGTACAGCGCGTGCCCGAGGACGAAGGGGATGCCCTGGTCCTCGCACAGATCGGCGAGCCAGTACCAGGCAAACATGCACTCGACACCGACGACAAGACCGTTGCGGAACGGCTCAACGGCCTTGAGGAAGGTTTCGGGCCGGGCCTGAAGATTGCCCTCGAAGCGCGTCTTGCCCTCGGCGTCGAGCACGTGCAGAAACAGGGATCTTGCGTGCAGATCGCCGCCGACGTAGTATAGGTGTTGGTGGTTGTAGAAATTCATCTCTCATGACCTCCGCAGGGATGGGTCGTCCTGATCCCGCTTCGTGGTTGGAAGGCACACGACTTCCTGAAAGATCCACGCTTAGGACAGGGTCCCACCTTGATCCTTTTACTCATTAGGACAGGCTCCGACCCATCCTTACGAGGTCATGAGAAGTATCCAAGCGTTGCAGTGGACCCGGCCCTCAGCGTTGGTTTGTGGGTTCAGGTCAGCGCCCGCCGGGCCACTGAACTTTGTGTTCGATCTGAGGTTCGACAATCCGACATGCCGAAAGATGAAGGATAAGCCCATGAAGCGGGAGTGGTGTTACAGGAAAAATGGCACTACGCACGGCCCGGTGACCAAAGCCGAACTTATGACTAAACGCGAGAGATACGAGGTGGCGCAAAAGGGGATATCGTGAAGAATTAGGTCAAACGACCCGCCGACAATTTAACAATTTACCGCATCCCCCTTCGCGGAGCATCTGGCGGTGCGTTATAATTATACTGTTATGCAAATTGGCCCAGAGGAACAAGCGATGAATCCTGATCGATCCAATCCATTGGAAGGTTTTCCTCGTGAGGTGCTTCCGCCGGAACTCGTGGAGTGGGCGCGGCAAACGTTTGATGAAGACGAGTTCCTGGCGCAGGTCCGCGAGATGGAGATATCGGGAGGTTTTCAGCTAGAAGATTTCCTCCCCGAAGTCGAAGCGCGAGCGAGGTCCCAATGAGTACTGCCGCGTCCCCGCCAGCGCCTTATCGTGTGGACTACTCGGCAAGAGTGCGGCAGCGGTTACTCGCCTTGGCGGACATCGCCCGGCAGCGCGGCGATGGCGGTGAGTTCCTTGCGGCATTGAAGGAATTCGACCGACGGCTGCGTATTTACCCGCAATTCGGAGAACAACTGGTCGATCTGAGGAAGGAACCGGGCCAGGTTTGGATTGGGACGGTTCGCCCTCTCGCGATGCGCTATGGTGTATTGGAAGAACGCCGACTCGTTATCGTCGCGGCAATTCCAGTAGTTCCGCGTTCGACGGCTTGAGGGCTTCGGGAATGCACGACAGCGACCTGCGGCCTTTGAGCAAGAACGGACGGTATGCTTACGCCTTGGCATGCGTCGAGCGGCTGTGCGATGCCTGGGGTTTGGCCGACCCATTCGTTCGCGGCACGGTCGCGGCCCAATGGCAGGCGATGGAGGCCGAGTGGCCGTGCCTCTGGTTGAACGAGCACCGGCTGCCGCTTGAGGTCGCGGATTTCGCGGCGAAGTTGAGTTTTGGAGCCTTCTCGCCGGACCAGGTACAGTCGCTGCACCACGCCTTGCGCGAGCGGCAGGATGTCATCGGCCGCAGTTGCTACGCAGCGGTGTCCGACACGGCCTCGATGCAGTCGGTCTTGAACGTGGTCGGCATCCTGGCCCGGTGCGGCGTCGAGCCACCGGCGGTCGGCGGGTTCCTGCATGCATCATGGTCCGGAGCGTTCGGGCACGGGAAGCGGTTCACTCGTGAGTCGTACACGTTCTGAGCGGCGAGCCGGCCGCCGAACCAGGCGCTGCACCCTGGCGTAGATGTTGCACCGCCGGCGAAGAGCTGCGTCCCTCCCCACCTCGGTACAGCGGCGGAACGTGGTAAGCCTGTTGTCGGCCTCAACGCCCCAGCAGCGAGGAACGCGAGCCGTAAGGTAAGCCGATCGGACAGCAGGTACAGGAAGAGGGAGCAAGCCAACACCAGTCTGTAAGGGGCTGGATAGGGGTTGAGTCTAACGACAACATCATCCCGCGGCGAAAGCCGGCAGACTTCCCTCTGGTCTTCTTTTACGAGAAACCCGCAGCCAACCGACTTAGGGAGCAATGCAGATATGTCGGCAGTGGTCACACTGCTGGTGCGGCTCCTGGCCCGTAAGGGCTCGTCGGCTCTCGGTGAGTATCGTGGAGGTGGTTTCAGGCAAGAACCTCAGTCCTTCCGGACGACACGGGTTCTCTTCCGGTTCGATCAGGCGTCGCGGACGCCTCCCGTGGTGAACGGCTTCTCCCGCAAATCTTCTGGGCGGAGCCGATCAAGGACTTGTCCCAAGACTTGGGTTCGGGTACGCTCAAGCTCAAGTCAGCCGCGCCGATGAGGCGAGGGAATTACCGCGTCTCGCAAGAGGCGTTTTGAAGGCTTGAGCCGGATGCGTCGGAAGGCGCACGTCCGGTTCTCAGGGGAGGGAGTGCCGGTAACGGCGCTTCCTTACCCGACCACCGAAACGCGTGAAGGGGCAGGCGATGGGCTTCACACGGCACACTACCCTTGGCTGCCACACGTGCAAGCGGCGATTCGTCGGCCGCGGCCACAAGCGGGGCGGCTCTTGGGATGAGGCAACACGGGCCGGCTGGGTGCTAATGGTGCGAAGCACCCTCGGCGAGTTCATCTGGCTGTGTCCGACGTGCTCACATAAGCACGCGCACACCAAACTGCCCCTCGATGGGCCGCGGAAGAATCGCTAACAAGTTGCACCCGATGTAACGCAGCCTTTATTCGAAAAGCGGTCTATAGGCAACGCCGAACAAGGCACTGAAATGGACGGCTTTGGCACTCGTAGCGCGAGGTCGCCTTAAGTTTCGCCGCCATTTAGTTTGTCGTTCGAAGAGCAAGCGGAGGGTTCGCGGGTGGCGGAGGTACCGGCACTGATTGACGGCTTTCTGCGGGCCTTGTGTGGGATCGCCAACGGCATGTATTCCGCGGGCGGCATGTCCTGCACCTACCATCAACATGTGCCACCCCCTCCCAATTCGCTGGCCGGCGGTCCCAACGAAGATGCACTTCTGGCCCGGTTCTTCGACGTGGCCCTGGGTAACTACGGTGTCCCCGAACCTGCCACGCGGGGCCACTTGGTGTCAGAGTTTCGTCGGGTGGTGCAGGAGGCGTCTGGGGCAGAGTTGGTGGCCGCCAGCGTGGACGAGGATCCAGGCGAGGGGTATAGCTGCACACTCACCCTGTGGTGGCGGTCGGCGGGGGCCGGGCTGGACTCGGCAGAACTGTTCTGGAGCCTGGATTAGCGCCGAACCTCAATATGGACTTGAATAGTTGATATAGGTTCCTTCCACTGGGACATTTTTTTGTTCGTCCGGCGGCATTTCCGGTAAACACGGTCAACTTGAACTATTTTCAGCATGCACCCAGATGGTTCGGCTTGTGGTTGTCTCAGGTTCGCGCCCCAGAAACCTCTCCGTACCGAACGCCGTCTCGTCAAAGCGGGCCGGATCGATCCCGACAGGGTAACGACGGTTCAAAGTCGGCATCCGCAAGCATCGAGAGCTTCGCGAGGCCAAGTCCTCAAGATGCATCGTCCCAGATTTCTATCGGGAGAGTTGGTATAGTCGGTTGGGTTTGCATGGGTCTGCAACGAGAGTGTTGACGGTAACGGCACGCCGCAGGTAGACTACTAAAAAGGAGGTGTCCCATGCAAGCGATTGTTCTGACGGACGACCAAAGCGGGTGCTCGCCGCGGCGAATGGTACTGTCGAGTTGCGGGACGACGCGGCACTGTACTGGCTCGCGTGAATGTTCCCAATCAAGACGAGATCGCGGAAGCCCGCCGCCGTCTCGCCTCCGACCAACCGCGTTGGAAAGCGGCGCAGGTGGAAGCGCTCCTTGCCCGCTTGACGGAAATCCGCGCACAGGAAGGAATGGATGAAGCGAAGCTTCGGCACCTTCTGACCCGGTTTCGCGCGGCTGAAACCATATGAATTCATACACCGTCGATTGGACGGATGACGCCCTGGATTCGCTGTGTGGTTGGGATGAACCAGCCATTCCCGATGTAACGTCGAATTGTTGAGTGCCGAACCACACGGATCGGCAGGAATCTTAACTTGAGGGTTGCATATGCGTTACTCGATCGCCGTACTTACCGCCGGGTTGCTGAGCTTCTCAATGGCAATACCAGGTGATTGATTCAAAAACGATCAAGGTGGTATACAATCGCAAACAGACGCGGTATTTACTTTCAACGATGACTTGACGGGATTTAATGGCGAGTGGAGTGATGGGAAAGGGAAACATGTAATCACCGGCACCCGTCGCTGACCCGTAACGAAAAGGCCCAACTCGTGGTTCAACGTAACGGAGTCCAGTATGTTTCGCCGGCGATTTCGGTTGCGTCTGTCCTATGTCATTGTCTTCCTGGCTGTGGCGGCGTGGCCGGTCGCATTCTACATCCTGACCGGCTATCGAACGCCGGATGTGCCCTTCGTCACCACCCCGCCGGAAGTAGTCGAGGCCATGCTGGACATGGCTGAGATTCGTCCCGACGACGTTGTGTATGACCTCGGCTGTGGGGACGGCCGAATGGTTATCGCTGCGGCCCGCCGGCACCCGATTCGTGGAGTCGGTATCGACATCGACCCGGAGCGGGTGGCCGAAGCACGCGCAGCAGTCGAGGCAGCGGGGGTCGCCGACCGGGTGAGGATCCGCCGCAACGACTTATTTCGCGAAGACCTCAGTGAAGCCACCGTAGTGCTGATGTTCCTCATGCCGGACGTGAACGAGCAACTCATCCCCCAGTTTGCCGGGCTCCGGCCGGGCAGCCGAATCGTCTCCCACCAATACCGCATCCCGGGAATCCGTGAAGCCCGGTCCCGCATCGTTAGGGTCGATGGAACGGAATACTCGGTTTACCTGTACATCACACCTCTGGAGAGAAAATGACAGCGTGCCTGCCCGACAGACTCTGTCAGCCGAAAGGCTGACCTACGGCACCCATGGTTTCTGTCATCGTCGAATTCCCTATTTCCCCTTGCCCATTTTCGCGTTTGCCATTATAGACTCCCGATCTAATTGCCATCGCCGACGGAAGCGCTGAGTTGGGAGTCCTCGGCTTATCTTCGTGCGCGGGTTGGATCATCGTACTTTGGCTCCCGATGGTGTGATCCCTACCCGTGAGCGATCCCGATCGAACCACTTCCGCCCCGTTGCCCTGGATCGTGCTGAGCGGTTTGCTCGGCGTCTTTGCCGTCGGTGTGCCCGTTGTTCAGAACACGACCTCCGCCAAGAAAGATGCCGACAAGAAGGACGTGGCGCAGGATTCATCCGCCCATGCACCCATTTCCGGTCGCGATCCCTACAAGCCGATTTACGATTTCCACGCCACTCACGACGGCCGATGGACCCCCGAAGAGGATCTGCGCAAATCGGCACATGGTTATGAGGTGGAGTTTCTTATCGCCACGGTGCCCGATCCGATCGATTCGCCGCAAGGCCACTCTTTCGATCAGGTCGTCGATGCCATCCAGCGCACCATCGAAAAGAAGAATGGGTATGTGCTCGATCGTTCCTGGCTGCCCTGGGAACTGGATCGCCGGCCCAAGCCGAAATCCGACAAGACCGGCGACCCGGAAACCTTGCGCCAATCCAACCCAGGCGTGCTTTTGTTCCGCCACGGCAGGGAGCGGAGCCGGCACGTCGATCATCCAGGACTTTGCGTTGTCTTTCTGATCGGCGAAACACCCATCGGCGGCATTCATAAACGTGCCTTCACCAAGGCTCTGACCATGATGTCCGCAGCGGGTCATCCGGTCGAGAAACCGGTGGCCGTTCTTGGACCATACTTCTCCGGTTCGCAAAACTCGCTGCAATTCGTCATCGCCGACTGGTGGGAAGGGGCCGGCAACTGGTTTCAGTTGCACCGGAAGTATCGCTTCGACATCATCACCGGCACGGCGGGCGTACTGCGCAAGTCGGACTTTTTCGATCCCGATTCCTACGGCGATGCTTACCCGAACTGGCACGCCGACCGCATTTCGCTGCACTCCACGGTGATCCCTACACCCACTCTCCTGAACGCCACGCTGCGCTATCTGGCCCGGCGGGACGGCTGCAATGCCGATGAGCGGATCGACAAGAAGATCACCAACCGTGTCACGGAGAAAGTCGCCATCCTGACCGAATCGAGTACCAGCTTCGGTCAACAGTTCGCAGCGCTGGCCAAGGATGAACAACTGCTTTATTTGCGATTCCCCTTGCATATTTCCTGCGTGAAAACGGAGTTTTCACAGGCGCTGCGCAAAAAAGGATGAAAAACTCGGACTGGCTCACGAGGATGCGCTGCTCCACTCCACCGTGGACGACAGCGTGAATACTGCCGAGGGCATACCCGCTCAGGGCGGCCAGGCGACGACCGCAACCAACGGGCAGGTATTATCCAACATCCTCGCCACGATCGCGCGCGAGAATTGTCGTTATGTGGGCGTCATCGCCAGCGACGCGCACGACAAGCTGTTCCTGATTCGACTCATTCGCGAGTATTGCCCCGACGTGCACGTATTTATCACCGATGCCGATCAACTGCTTCTCCATCCCGACTATCGCTATCACATGCGCGGCGTCATCGTCGGCTCGACTTATCCGCTGTTGCCGGCCAATCAACGCTGGGTTCGGCCCAACGTCGCGGAACGGATTCTTTTCCCATCTTCCAGCGCACAAGGATGTTACAACGCCGCGCTGATCCACATGGGTTTACAATCCCGGCTCCTCGAGTATCGTGCGCCAACCTTTGTGACCAGCGATGATCCTGCAACCGAGGAACTGGCAGCGCCGCCGACCGCCGATCTGGATCAGCGTCGTCGCGCCCGACGGCTCCTTCGTCCCGTTGCAAGTCTTCACCAATTACGAAGACTCCAAGGACTATGTGTATCTCAATCCGGACCCGCCCGCGCCCGCTGCGGTGGCGGCGACGTTACAGTACCCCGGGGCCATGTTGCCAATCGGGTTGGGACTGCTGGCGTTCTGGCTCCTGATCATCTATCAGGCCTGGTTCAACCCGTGTTCGCGGATGTTCTGGCAGCCTGCTTCGCTGGGCGGACAATTTTCGCTGCCGCAGTTGTGCTATCGCAATGTCCTGCTAGGCTCGCAGGCATTACTGGCGGTGCCGGTGCTGGCGATCATCTCCGCCCATGCTCATAACCACACGTATGAATCGTTTTGGATGCCAACCATCGGCGTGGTGATGCTGGCCGTGGTCGCCTTACTGCTTCTGGGAATGATAAAGCCCTTGTGTTGGCCGCCGAGTCGAATCAAGGAATTCGCCCGCTGGTTAAGGCCCGCCGAATTACAACACGGTAGGCCGGAACTGTGGATCTGGACGCTGTTGAATATGGCGGTAGTAGCCTTGTTCGTGGGTTTTGCGGTCTTGTTCCTGACGCGATTCTGGATCTATGGGGGACAGGTTCGGCGAGACTTGTTCTTTGTGCGCACGGTCGATCTGGGCAGCGGCCTGTCGCCGCTGACGCCCTTGTTGTTCATGAGCATGGGCTTCTTTGCCTGGGCGTTTTTCCAGCTCAAGCGCAACCATATCGCCGACCGTTATCGAATACCATCTCCCTATCCCGCCGCGGCGGCGGACCATGAGGCTTTTCAACGTGTCGATGCACTCGATAGTCAGCTCCAGGACGAGGTCCGTTATGAATTGATGATGCTTCGCCACCCAAGAGCAACGGCCTTGCTGTTACTGTCGCTGGTCGGACTGGGATTCGGGGTTTGGATGCACTCGCTGCCGACGATGGAAGGATGGAGCTGGGATGGAATCTTCTTCGTCGGATTTTGGCTCTTGTTCGGGATCACGGCGGCCTTATTGATTCGACTCATGTTCCTGTGGTCGAGTACCAGGCGATTATTGCGCGCCATTACATTAATCCCGATGATGCGCATCTTCGTTCGGCTACCGATAAAGATCACCGATTTGTTCGGCAAGTATCTGCTGACACAAAGGCCGCAGTTAGCCCACTTTGAAGTACAGGCGCACCAACTTCGGCTATTGCTCCAGGCGCTCAAGAACGATCCAGCTGCTCCGAAGGAACTCGGTGAACTGGCAGAGGCATCGGAGGCGATCGATCGCCTCCTGGTCGAGCATCTCAAGCCCGGAATGAGCAGGGTCGAGATGATCCAGGCGGAACGGAAAATAGGCAGTTTGCTCAGCGGAGCTTCGGCGGTGTGTCTTCGCGCCTGGCCCCACGGTGGCAGGGGCTATCGGTGGAAGTCGCCTTCGGCGAAGGAGGAGCGCAAGCCAGCACGAACGATCCAGGTTGGGTTTCACTGGCCGAGAATCTGGCCGCGGCCCAGTCGATCATCCATGTGTCGCAATACTTCGTTCAACTGCGCAATCTGGTATGGTCGGCAATGATTTGTTCAGCGCTCTTGCTATTGGCCGCAACCTGTTACCCGTTTCACCCGGAGCACGTGTTGCTCACCTGTTTGCTGGGGCTGACGGGAGGGAGTATCGTTGCGGTCGTATATTTGCTGATCGATATGAATCGCGACGAATTGGTGAGCAGAATAAGCAGAACATCCCAGGGCAAATTCTTCGATTCCGGATTCATAGGCTCATTTTTGACCTATATTGTACCGATCGTCGGTGTTTTGGTGGCACAGCTATCCGGAAGCTTCCGATGGTTGCTGGAACCGATCATGAGGGTGATGAAGTAAGCTTCGGGGTCACACCGATAATCTGCCCAAAGTGATAGGCATTCTGAAGTTGAATGTCGGCCCGGCGTGGGCGGGTGTGGCAAATTTTCCTGGCAAGACGGACGTTGCACGTTTTGTTCCCTCTCCCCGGTACTCCGGGGAGAGGGTTAGGGGCAAGACCTTCAACCCTGAAAAACGAATATCGAAGGGTGAAAGGTTCGCCCCTCACCCTAGCCCTCTCCCCTGAGTACAGGGGAGAGGGAATAAGCCGCAGATGGTTTCGGTAACCTTCTTGCCAGAAAAATTTGCCGCACCCAGCGTGGGCTGGCAAAGGCAACAGGAAGGCATCCTACGATGATAACTTATATAATGGAGCCACCAGCCAAAAGCGCCGCCGCTCGATCAAGCGCCTAACGAACAACGAGGAACACCCATAACTTCGGAGAATTTTCAGAAAGTGTTGTTGGCAATGATTCGTCGCAAACCGTTTAAGCCTTTCACGGTTGAACTCAATACCGGTGCCCGCATCGAGATCGATTATCCGGATGCAACGGTGATCCGAGAAGGCGTGGCCATTTTTATCGCTCCGGGATTCGTGCCCATCTACTTCGATCATGATAGCGTGACCCAGATTATCGACTCGCCCGCGCACGCCGCATAGTGACCGACTCCCTTCTTCGTTTGGAAACATCAGCACCACCATCGGGGCGGGCTTTCGGCAAACAACAGCTTTATGGATGGTTGGATGTGAATGCTTGGCGGAGTTCATCGTGTCGCGTGTTCTTATCACTCCCGCTGCCCCCAATGAGCAGGAGCTCGCGCTGTCCTTGTTGTTTAGCGATATCCCCGTCCAACAACGTCACCTGCACGTTGCCCGCGCCTTGACGGTTTTCGCCTCCGGCGAGGTTGATCCGCGCACTTGCTGGTTGCGCGCTTCTCTCCGCATGGGCGGGTGGTTGCAACGATGTTCGCCCAGATCCTTCCGGGCGCTGACGGCAATGCTCTGGCCACCGCGCACCGAAAATGTCCTGGAACGAGTATCGATTGAGAAAACCATTCTGCGAACCCTTCTGCTTCGGCTCCGGGCGCATGGTGTGAAACTGGCTCAATCCTTTCTGGCGCTTGAAGATCGGGAAGGCATGCATCGCTGGCACGAAACGGCTTTCAATCGATCACCCGTATCTGGCACATGCGCCGCGACCGCCTGCAACATTCCGATTCCACTTCCTCTGCGCACGAACTGAACTTTATTCCTTTTAGCCGTTGCGATGTTTCCCTGTTTCAACAGGCGTTGATGCTGACGTATGAGGCATCCCTGGACTGCCCGGAATTGAATGATCTGCGGAGTCCCGACGAAGTGATTACGGGCTTTCGACGCAGTGCGCCCGATCTGTCGCGCTGGTGGTTGCTAAGACATCAAGAGCAAACGGTCGGAGTCCTGCTGCTGGCCGATGGCGGTCAGGAAAACACCTGGGATCTTGGCTATCTGGGGATCGTTGCTTCAGCCCGAGGAAAAGGATACGGCAAAATCGCCCTACGGTTTGCCATCGAGCAATCGACCATTGCCAAGGCGCAGGCCATGACCCTCATCGTCGACCAGCGCAACGAACCCGCCATCGCGCTCTATCGATCGTTTGATTTCAGGGTGGTCGATATGCGAGAAGTGTTCTTGTTATTTGGTCTGAATGAATAAAGAACGGTTATGAATGAATGTCTCAGTTCAAATTGTGATCGCACATTGTGTCGAACGAAGGCTGTGGGGATTTCGCGGCGATAAAAGCATGTTTGACGAATTTTCGCAGTAAGAAACTTCCGCCAGTGGGATCACAAATCGGCAACTTCAAGCCCAAAATGCGACCAGAGCCAAGTAAGGGACAACTGCCGGGACTGGGAAGACGCAGCAGAAACTGGTCGCCGAAGGTATCATGATCCTGAACAGAGCGGGACTTGACTTCACGAAAGCTGCGAATCTCATGTGGGCACCGAACAGAGCCGGGCAGCATACGTTTGGGAATTTAGAGCAAGTAGTCCAGAAATTGCGAAAGATCGAGAGGACGGCGCAACCAAGCCGCAATTCGAAACTGCGCCGAAGCAGCAAAAAGGTAACGAATATGAATCCGGTTCTTCAGGCAATCAAGAACGACGATCTCGAGACCTTCGCCAGGCTCGTCGGGAATGACGAAGCACTGCGAAATGGGCCGAATGCGTTTGGCTCGTGGCTTCACTATGCAAGTTCCAAAGGTCGTCTCCCGTTTGTGAAGTATCTGGTCGAAAATGGGGCAGATGTGAACCTGTGCGCCGATACTTACGACGCGGGTTCTATCACGTACGCCGCCGAAGAAGGGCATCTCGATGTGATGGATTATCTCCTTAGGCTTGGCGCAAAAACTCGATGTCAGCACACCCGATAGAAATCCTATGTTCGGCGCCATATGCGATGGACATGTGGCCGTCGCCAGTTTTCTGATCGAGGCGGGCATCGACTGTAATGTTGTTTATCGTAGTGTCACCGGCAAACTGAAAAATGCCCTATCCTTGCGCAACAGCGGGGCGAGAAAGAGATCGCCGATTTGCTTATCAAGGCCGGTTGCCGTTTACCGATCGAGGGGGTCGATCAACCTGTATGGCAGCCGGAAGAGATTTATGAACCCACAATTGCCGACAGGGTTCACGATGAGCTTGTTTCTCGCATGGCCGAGGTATTCGGACCGGTTGATCCGCTGTCTCAGGGAGAGATTTTCCCGGCCCATGAGACGGTGCATATCGCGATTCACGTCATTCGCCCCAACAGCCAAAATGAAGGCCTGACCCTGTTCACAACGGGCATGAGCGACCAACCCATGCGCGTACCCAAAGGCCAAGAAGAATATGCATTTGCCGAACTGATGATGCACTTGCCCCCGACTTGGCCGCATCCGAGCGATCCAAACGCCGGCAAGGACACATCTTGGCCGCTTGAATGGCTTCGGAAAGTGGCATACTACCCCCATCTTAACGATACGTGGCTGGGTGGTTCGATGACGATTATTTCGTCGGACGAACCGCCGGTCCCATTAGGCCCAAATACAAAGCAGACGTGCCTATTGTTACTGGCAAACTTCGGGACTGGGGTCCGATTCCGGTTGAGGGTGGAAAGAAGGTGCAGTTTTACACTGTTGTTCCGATCTACACTGAGGAACGCGACTTCGAAATCAAACACGGAATTGCACCGCTGTTGCAACGGCTGCAAGAACGAGCATTCACGTCCGTCGTGAACGTGGATCGTCCGAATGTAGGTCTCGAGTGATGGTCCTTTACAAAAACATTGACCGCGGCCAGTCTCATCAATGATAAAAGATGTGTCGGTGTATTCTGACTTGTGTTGATCCAGCGAATCTGGCGTTTGGTATGGGTGGAATCTCTCTGGTGCCTAAAAGTCTCGGGTTTTTCGAGCATCCAGCGCTGAATAACCCCTTGAGTTCCTTTTGATCTTGAAAAAATGCGGCGTTCCTCGTCTCGTAGTGTTTACCAGAACAACACGTGCGAAGGAACGCCGCATGAACTACTCTATCTATCTGCTTCTGAGTTTGGCAACTGCAACTCCCAAGTTGCCCAAGTTGCCGGATGATCTCGATGAGGAGAAAGACCGCACACCCGATCTCGATGATGTCCTGGATCTGATCGCTCAAGACCTACGGAAGTTCCTCGCAGAGTTCCTCACGCAGCCCGTCACGCCATCGGGCACTCAGACGTTTGAGCGAGAACTTCAGAAGCATCTTCGTGAAGCCGGCCGACAGTTGGTTCAGTGCGTTTACAATCATCGAGAGCCTGCTGCCGTGGATGAACTACCCAAGCATGCACAGTTTGAGGGTGATTCCTACACTCGGCTCAACCGCAAGACGTCGCAGAACGCCTGGACCCTCTTCGGGCAAATCCAGCTTTGGCGTGTCGGCTACCGCGATAAGGTCAAGGGCGGAGAGCCCTCGATCTTTCCGTTGGCATTAGCCTTGGGGCTCGTTCAGGGAGCCAGCCCGGCATTAAGCGACGCGTTTCCGAGTTGCTCGGCGAAGCCGGGGCGACCCAGAAACGGGTTTTGAAGCGATTGCGGCAGGAGTGCGCGGTGGGTTGGGGAGTCAAGAAGTTGCGACTCTTCAGCAACGCCATGGCGGCCGAGTTGGCACCCCAGCAACACGATGCTCAAGTCGAGCAAGTCCTTCAGTGGCTCCGACAGGCGGGAACCATCACGAGGCCGACATAAACCGGTGTTGTGTGTCGGACGCGATGGGGTCACCCTGGGATTGCGTTATAAAAAATGTTGCTCCTTTGAAGTGGCCACCACCGGCACGGTCAGTGTCTTGGACCGGCGTGGCAAACGCTTGGGCACGGTCTACCTGGCTTACGTACCCGAGTTGGGTCAAGAGACGATGAGTGCGGCGTTGACGCGCTTGCTCCAAGACATCTTGCGTCGTTGGGATCAGTCGTTACCCCGACTGTGCTATGTCACCGATGCCGGCCACGGCGAAGCCGGTTACTACCAAAAAGTGCTGGCCCAGATGGTCCATCCCCGAACGGGCACAGCGCTTCAGTGGCTGCGCGTCGTCGATTACTACCACGCCAGTCAACGCGTCTGGCAGATGGCGGAGTTGCTCTTCGGTAGTAACAAACGCGGCAAGAGTTGGGCGTGGAAGATGCTGAGATGGATGCTTCGCAAACCGCGTGGCGTGAATCGAGTGCTACACTCGGCGGCGGCGTTGCGGGATCAGGTCGGTCTTTCGGCGAAGAAACGAGAGGCGTTCCAGAAGGCCTACCGATACTTGCGCAAGCGGATGAAGTACATGTGCTATGACGAGTACAAACGTTTGGGAATGCCTCGGGGCAGCGGGGTGACAGAAGCGGCGTGCAAGACGGTTTACACGCAGCGTCTGAAGCTCAGTGGCATGCGCTGGAAAAAAGCAGGGCGCAAACGATTTTGGTGTTCCGAGTTCTGCAACTCAGCGGTGTTTGGGAAGCGGCGTACGCGCGAGTGCTGAAGGCTCGTAAGCAGCCGCAGATAAGGACAGAACAACCTCGTATAATGGGGGGTAAAGCAGGTGCAGGCCAAAAGATCGCAAAACGGGCGGCATAATCCGGCGCACCAGAGAGATTCCACCCTTCGGTATGTTCAATGGTTGGTTGCTTCTTGAATACCGCGATCTGTAACCAAAACCACTAATCGGCACCATCGATCCCAAAATGGGACTGAGCGTGGTAAGGGGCAAGATGGTGCCAGTGTGGAAGTTTGGTCCGAATGTATCAACTTTAACGATGCGCTTGGCATGAATTTGATGAATTTTCTAAAACTTCTTCAACTTCCTATTTGCGGAAATCGCCTGTCTGCAATAGTAGACAATGCCTTCCCAGGCGCACCAAGCAACATATCGGCATCCCAGCCGATGTGGAAAATCAGCAACCTCTCTTGACGCGAATGTCTGTGCGCACCGAACCGGCGCTGCGCAAGGAGTGTTGTCGTGCCCGCGCAAAGCCGACCAGAGCTACACGTTCAACTGATTTCACCAGTGTTGGATCGGATTTCGAGCAACGCCTCGCCGCCGGCATTGCACAACGCATCGAACAAGAACGATACGATTTGTGGTTTCGCAAGCACACCAAGTTTGTCTTGCATGGCCAGCACGTCGTCGTCGGCGTGCCCAATCTTTTTTATCAGGATTTCTTGCAGGCCCAGTTTGGGCAAGTCGTCCGGCAAGCGGTAGCGGAATTGCTCGGCAATGCCGCAACGGTACAATTCGTCATCGATGCGGAACTGTTCCGAGCCGCCCGCGCGGAAGAGCAAAAAGCCCAAACCGCCGATTCCAAGGGATCGAGCAAGGCCCCTCCCCCTTTGGAGTCAAAACCGCAAACCCCCAAACAGCAATCTGCTTCCCCACGGGAACCCGAACAGGCTCCCCAAAACAGAAGCCGGCCCGCAAGTGGAAAACCTTGTCGGAATTCGTGGTCGGGGCCTGCAATCGAGTCGCGCACGCATCGCGCTTAGCGTCGTCGAGGAGCCTGGACTGGGTGCGAATCCGCTGGTGGTTTACGGCCCCGTCGGCACGGGAAAAACGCACCTTCTGGAAGGCATCTACATCGGGTTACGCAGACGTAGGTCCGATTTTCGGGTTGTCTTCATTACCGCTGAAGAGTTTACCAATCGCTTTGTCGCAGCGATGCACCAGGGTAAGCAATCGTCGTTTCGCAAACAATTTCGCGAATGCGATGCGCTTCTTCTCGACGATCTGAATTTTCTGGCCACCCGGAAAGCTACCCAGCTCGAATTCCTGCACAGTTTCGATGCGGTTCTCGCCGAAGGCTGTCAGGTGGTCGTAAGCATGGATTCGCATCCCCGGCTCTGCGAAGAGTTGATGCCCGAATTGATCGATCGGCTCCTTGGCGGAGCGATCTGGAGTCTGTTGCCCCCTGATCGCGATACCCGACTTGCATTGCTGCGGGCAAAGAGTGCGGTCGGTGCCCCGATTCCCGACGACGTATTGAAGTTTCTCGCCGATCATTTGCGAGGCAACGTCCGCGAGTTGGAAGGAGCGATTCACAGTCTGAGGCACTTTGGCCGGGTCACAGGACGAAAGATCGATCAGTCGCTGGCTCGAGAAGCGCTGGGAGACTTGCTGCGCCACGCGGTTCGAGTGGTGGGGGTTGCGGATATCGATAGCGCCATCTGCAAGATTCTTCGGCTCCCGAAGGGAGCATTGCAATCGAAAGCACGGGCCTGGGCGGTCAGTCACCCGCGCATGATGGCCATCTATCTGTGCCGAAAACACACCGCGGCGACTTTTGGGGAAATCAGCATCTATTTCGGCAACAAAACGCACAGCACAGCAGTTGCCGCCGAGAAGAAAGTCAAAGAGTGGTTGGCAAAGGACGTGACCCTCAAGGCAGGAGACCGTCAGTGGCGCGTTCGAGAATTGATTGAGAAGATCGAAAGAGAGGTTGGAAGATAGGATCCGAAAGGATATTGATAGCGATGTGGTGAGCTTGAAAACCCGATCAGCAACGATTCGGGTCACACCGTGAGGAACACGATCAGTCCAAGTAGCGACCCGAGTTCCTTCATGGCCTCTGTCAGAAGCCCAAAATCCTTTGAGCCGCTACTGCCATCCTTCTCGGGCACATTGAGCGGGATCGACTTATGGATCGTCTCATTGCCCATCTTACCGATAAGAGCGACCGACACTACTGCCTTGTTGAGCAAACTCGCATCGGTGGAGAAGACGTTGGCGATCAGGTGACCGTTGTTTTGCTCCTTCACGATGACGGTGAGCCCTTGTTCCCGATCCTCCCAACTTAGTTTGAAAGCCGACTGTGGCAAGGTATCACCTTTGTCGTCTCGCACAGGAACGGGGACGAACGATGAAACCGGGTTCGCCCCAAACCTTCGTTCGCGGATTCTGACGCCTTCGGGCAACGGAAACAGGTCTATCAAGGTCGGCTTGGGTTCGGTGGCCATAATCAAGTTCTCCAGAGCGATTTTCAAGAAGGACACTCGGATAAGCCCAAATTGTGGGTCAGAGGGATTAAAATGGTGGCCGAAACCCCAGGTGCCGATCCATCTCCAGGCACAGTATGTGGATCAGCCACGTTAGTACTGAGAGTCGCTGGTGAGGCCATCGTGCGAATCCGGTGGTTCGGGTGTCCAGCACATAACTCCACACGCGGTCCAATCGTTCATTGATGTCCCACTCACCCAGTGAAAGCAACCCGGAACCATTCCTGGCCTGAAGGAACAGGAAGGCCAGGCGGCCAAGGATTGGATCAACCCGAAGGGAAAGTTGATTCAAGGCGGTTGTGTCGCCGCCATAGAACGCGTGCATTAGTTCCTCATCGGTCGGCTCCATGCTCGCACTCCGGATTTGTTCTTACCCTCAGCCTAGCAGAAAGCGCTCCCAAACGCCAGACCGTCAGTGGCGAGTTCGAGAATTGATTGAGAAGATCGAAAGGGAAGTTGGTCGATAGGGTGTTCAATGGTGGGTTTGTTAACCCGAGTCGCGAGGACTCGGGTCACACATGAGGAACACTATCAGTCCAAGTTGCGAGCCGAGTTCCTTCACGGCCTCGGTCAGAAGCCCAAAATCCTTAGAGCCGCTGCAGCCATCCTTCTCGGGCACATCGAGCGGGATCGACTTGCGGATCGCCTCATTGCCGATCGTACCAATGAGAGCGACCGACAATGCTGCCTTGTTGATTAAACCCGCATCTGTGGAGAAGACATCGGCCATCAAGTGACCGTTATCTCGCTCCTTCACGATGACCATAAGGCCTTGTTCCCGATCTTCCCAACTGAGTTTGAAACCAGATTGCTGTGTAGCGCTATCGCCTGTCTCGCCGCGCACAAGAACAGGGACGAGTGGCGATATCGGGTTCTTACCAAACCTATGTTCGCGGACCTTGATGCCTTTGGGCAACGGAAACAGGTCTGACACGGTCGGTTTGTTGGCCATTGTCAAGGTCTCCACTAACATCAGCCTAACAGAGAGCACTCCCAGATGCCACACGACCATTGCCGAATTTGCTGCTTCCAGGCTGGATCACGACTCACGCACTATTGCCAATGCCATTTCCTTCACCTTCCGCAAATCGGTCTTCCCCGTACCCAGTACCGGAATCTCCGCAATAGGGTAGAAATCCCGGTCGCCCGGTATCCAGAGATTCGGCAGACCCGTTTCCGAAAGCTTCTTCGTGAGTTCGCCGATCGGCATTGTCAGCGCCGGCAGGTACAACACAATCAGCCGTTCGCCGCGCTTCTCGTCCGGTACTGCCGTTACCGCCACCACACGTTCCGCGGTGCCAAGGACCTTGTGAATATCTTCTTCAACTCTCTCCAACGGGACCATCTCTCCCCCTATTTTGGCGAAGCGCGATAATCGTCCCGTCAAGAAGATGAAGCCGTCTTCGTCGATGCTGCCCATGTCTCCCGTGACGTACCAGCCGTCGCGAATGACCTTTGCCGTCTCTTCCGGCTTGTTGAGGTATCCCACCATCACGTTTGCTCCCTTTATCAAAAGCAATCCTTCCTGACCGGGCGGCAAGATTTCGTACGTATCCGGATTGACGAATCTGGTCGCGATGCCGAGAAAGGGAGTCCCAACACTGCCCATCTTGTTGCCGATTTGCTTCATTCCGCCGATCTCCATGTCGGAGATGTTCGCTGTTGCTGCCGGCGATAGTTCTGTGCAGCCGTACGCTTCCAATGGCAGGATGCCGAACTTGGCCTCGAATTCCCTGGCCAAACTAACCGGCAGTTTTTCCGCACCGCAAACCAGGAGCCGAAGCGATTTGAAATCGTTGACCTCACAGCGTCGGAGATAGAACCGCAAGAAGGTCGCTGTCCCCAAAAAGCCGGTGCAGTGACACTTCCGGCATAATTCGCCGATCTCCTTTGCCTGTCGAGGATCGGGGTAGTACACGGCCGAGGCACCGATCATGATCGGTGCCCAGAGCGTCACCGTGAAACCAAAGCTGTGGAAAAATGGTAATACTCCCAGGAGGCGATCCCTGTAATTCAGATCGACGTGCGCGGAGAACGATTCGACATTGGAGACGTTGGCGTGACTTAGCATCACTCCCTTGGGCTCACCGGTGCTGCCACTCGAAAAGACGATCGTCAAAATGTCTTTGAGCCTGTGCTTTCCCAGACCCAGGACGATGTATTCGAGAATCCAGCCCGGCAAGAACAATACGCCCAGAAAGGTTCTGATTCGCTGCCACTTTCCGATAGCTCCCGCGGCATCTTCAAGATGGATGATCTTGACTTCTTCTGTCACATTCCAGGGCATCCGGGACAGGAATCGCTTCGAGGTAATTAAGGTTTTCATGCCGGTTTGTTGAACCGCCGAGCGATTCGATTGGACACTGCTGGTATAATTGAGGTTGACCGACGTTTTTCCGAGCATGGCCAGGGAGATATTGGCCAGGGCACTGCCGACACTGGAAGGCAGCCAGATACCGATGTTCTGCCCGGCACCAAGTTGAGGTTTCAGCCAGCGCGAAAGACAGATCGCCCCGACCAGGGTTTTCGCGTAGGAGAGAGTTCGAGGCTGCGGGTTGGAGACATCGATAAAGCAGGTTCGGAACATACTCCGAAAGCGCGAGGCGACTCGAACGAACTGCCGATGGACAGGCCGGCTCCGCTGCGTTTCGCGGATGGCCGTTTCCGCACCGAGTTCCTGGATCTTTAGGCGCACTTCCGGCGCAGTCATGGTAGAGGGCAAAGGTTCGCCAAAGGTCACAGCAACCGGGTAAGGAATCCGCTCGGGCCATTTCCAGATCAGTTTGCCGTGGCGATAACTGAAAATGCTGCCCCAAATTTGGCTGATGCACGTTGGAATGATCGGCACCGGTTGCCGGGTCATCTTCTGCACCCGTTCAAAACCGCGATGAAATGGCAACATGATTCCGGTTCGGGTCAGTCTGGCTTCGGGGAAAACGCAGATTACCTCGCCGTTATCGAGTGCTTCCGCAATTCGCCGCAGCGCAGCAACGATCGCCCTCGGACCCGCTCGACCATCGATGGGGATCGAGTTGGTAACGCGCAAGAAAAGACGCAAAAGAGGATTCTTGCTCCAGCCTGCCCAGGCAACGAAACGAATCCGCCGCGGACAGGAGACCCAGATCAACATCCAATCGACGTAGCTGACGTGATTGCAGACCAATAGCGCCGGTCCCGACCGGGGAATGTTCTCTCTGCCGTAGATTCGGAGGCGATAAACGGTATGCGTGAACAGCCACCACAACGGGCGCAGCACAATCCCTGGCCAAATGACGGCGAGCAGAAGATAGAAAAGGAACATGCCGCCGAGGGCGGCAAGGTCAAGCCACTCGAAGCCGGATCGATCGGTGACGAAGGCGAATGGAAGTGGCACCACGGGTCGTGATCTCCGCACGGATGTCGAGATGGGAGTGTTATAGATGTTCAAGGGGAATGACGGATTTTTATCGATTGTAGAACCGATAAGTGAAGCTCCAAAAGTCGAAAGGTTGGATTTCCTTTGGAATTTCGGCTTGCGATGCCGGACTTGCTTGCGGTACGTTCTATAGTTGGTCCAGAGTTGGGATTGCCCTTTGATGGCGTGTCGGATATACCCCGCCCACTCAAGCAATGAATCCGGATGGATGGTAAAACCGACCCCCGAAGATGGGATAGCCTGTCGCTATTCGGGTGTCAGAGGCAGGCTATGCAGTGTCCTCCCGTACTTCGACATGTTCTCAACGATGAAGCGGTCACCCGCGGGCTAGGCGATGTCGAAGCCCGCATGTTGGTGGAATGGCTGGTCGATTGGGCCGAACTTCTTTCCGATGCAGCGGAAACGGTAGAACTTGCCTGGGATTGCGTGCGCGGCTTATGTCGCCGGGCGCGAGCCATCGGGCGGTTTGTGCTGTTGTGGGCTGATGTCCGATCGCGGGGGGCAGCCACCCAACTCGCGGGAGCAGAGCGATTTCAATGGCCGTTGCCGAGCAAGGAAGAAGAGCCTGCCGAAATGATGGCTCGCATTCTGGCATGGGAAAATCGGTATCTGGTGTACTGATCGGGACGCGGCATGCGGGTTACGGGGCGCGGTCTGCGGGCGCGAATACGATAAAAACCTCGGCTGCGGGGCGCGAAAAAGGCCAGGACAACGACTGTATTTTCGCGCCCGCGCCGCAGCCCGCACCCCGAATTCGGTTATCGCTTGCACGAACTCCCGTGACGGGATATGTTTACAGAGTGATGTTCCTGTGAGCGGTTCGTAATTTACGCGAGCGAGGTTAGATTGTCTCGAACCATTTCCTCAACTGTTGCCGCCGAGGGAGATAGTCTCCGTCGGGTAACCCGTCAAATCGATCAGACTTTGGAGGCGACCGCCCGCATGTCGGGCAGCAACATCACCCCCGGAGATCTGTATTTCGGAGTGTTGCAAAAAACGCTGGCCGGCATCGAAGCGCCAGCGGGTGCCGTCTGGTTGAAGACCCCCCAAGGGTTTCTCCAACTCCAATGCCAGATCAATCTTACAAAGATTGGAATGGACGACGGGCCGGACGGCCGGCAGGCGAACAACGCTGTGCTGCGCCAGGTCTTCCAGAACAATCAAGCGACGGTCCTGGATCCAGGGGCCAAGATGATGGCTCAGGATGGCATCGAACCCAGCAATCGCTCGCACTACCCGGTCGTGGTGGTGCCGATCCTGGTGGAGGAACGGCAATCGATCGGGCTGCTTCAGATTTGGCTCGATCCCATCGCCGATCCGCGTTTGCGCGCCGTTCATCAATTTCGTCATCCAGATGGCGGGCTATATCTCGAATTACGTCCGCAGCAACAGCAATCGGCGCACATCGGTCCAGGAACAGGTTTACATCCAGCTCGAGGCCTTTAGCCGGCAGATTCACGGTTCGCTCAACCCGACCGAAGTTGCCTTCCACGTCGCCAACGAAGGTCGTCGGCTTATCAGCTGCGATCGCATCAGCGTCGGCGTCAAGCACGGCCGATGGACGACCATCGAAGCGGTGAGCGGTGCCGATGTCGTCGAGAAATCGAGCACGCAGATCAAGATGATGCGCGCTTTGTTCGATGCCGTATTGGAGTGGAATGAAAAGTTGGTTTATCGCGGCTCCCGCGATGAAACCCTTCCGCCGAAAGTCTTATACGCGCTTGAAAACTATCTCGCCGAAAGTTCTGCCAAGCTGCTGGTCCTGGAGCCTCTGCGCGATGAGAGGGAAAAGGACAAGGACAAGGACAAGGAAGCCAAGTACGGGCCGGCTCGCTCAGCGTTGTTGTTGGAATGCTACGAACCGCCGGAACCTGCCGAGCCGTTGCTCCAGAGGTTCGATGTCGTGTGCGGTCATGCTGCGACGGCGCTTTATAACTCGTCCGAAGTCAAGCGGATTCCGCTGCGGTTCCTGTGGCGGCCCATCGCATCGCTCCAGGCCCGCGCCGGCGGCAAGCGCCGATTCTACACACTGCTGTTTTCGGGATTGTTTGTCCTGCTCATGCTGGCCATGATTCTCATTCCGTATCCTTTGAAACTCGATGCCAAGGGCCAACTGGTGCCGGAAGACCGCAATTACATCTATCCCACCGGCACCGGACGAGTCATTCAATTCAAGGTCAATCCGGGCGACATCGTCAGAAAAGATACTCCGATCGCCGTCATGTTCGATGCCGATCTGGCCAACGAAATCTCTAAAAACCTCAAGGAGATTCAGACGGCCGAAAGCGAAGAACGCACCTTGGGCCGTCTGGCCCTTGAGGGAACGACTGCGGAGAAGGCCAAGAGAGTCTCCGACCTGGCCATCAAGAAAGAAGAACTAAGCTCGCTCAACAAATCGCTGCAAACACTCCTGGACATTCGCAAGGCGGAGAAGAATTCTCCCGGGGCGTTTACGGTCGTTGCTCCCGAGTTTCGGCCCGTGGCGCAATGGGCGCGGGCCGGTACAGTACAAGGTTCTGACTTCGGATTACATTGACCAATTGACCAACAAATGGGTGAAGCCCAATGAGCCGTTGTTGCGCGTGGGTAATACGACGGGTGCCTGGCTTATCGAGCAAAAGATCCCGCAGAAGCATATCAGTCAGGTACGGCAAGCCTACAAGACAAGCGACCCGAACGAGTATCTGGAAGTCGATGTCCTGGTGACCAGCGCACCGACCCAGCCTTTCCGGGGCCGGCTCTATCAGAAGGACGTCGGCGCGGAGGCCCGCGAGAATAAGGATGAGCACGACCAATCGGAGCCGGTCGTGTATGCGTATGTGCGCGTCAACGAGGACGACATGCCTGAATCCGATCATATCCCAACGAGTTTATTGGTGACCGGCGTCGAGGTTCACACCAAGATTCGCGCCGGGAAACGGGCCTTGGGTTATTGCCTGTTCTATGGCGTGTGGGAATTCGTTTACGAGAAGGTGATTTTCTTCTTTTAGATGTTATCAACCTTGCCATGTAACATAATTCTTGTCGTCGGGTAATTGAACTATCCCAACGCAAGGAGATAGAACCATGAGCCAAATCAATCTTGATGCAGATCTATCTGCTCAATTGCACAACTTGAGTGAACCTGTGGAACTGTGTGATCCCACAGGACGAGTCCTGGGACAATTCGTGCCACAGATTGACATGTCGGAGTGGGAACCTGACTCGCCTGACCTTAGTGAGGAGGAGTTAAAACAGAGAGAACAATCAACTGAGTGGTATAGCACTGAGGAAGTTCTCGCGCATCTGAAAACTTTGGAGAACAAGTAATGTTCAGGGTTCGGTGGGAACGTCGAGCTTTGAATGAGCTTGCTAACCATCTGCCGCCCGTTCCACCTAAACCACTCGTGCGCGAACGCGAGCCAATATTCGCTCCACAAGCCTGGAATCCCGTCCAAACCGCCACCATCCTTCCGGTCCTAACCGACAAAACTGCACAAACAACGAATGCCAGGGCGTTTGGACGTGCGCGACTCGATCCGCCAGGCATCCGTTCACCGATGTCGCCAGATCGGCAACCTCGTGAACGAGCCGGCTGCATCGCGGCGAGGCATGCCAAAGCGGGAAATGCCGTTCTTGCACGCGCTGACATTGGTCTTGGATCGCCCCAGGTTCTCGCCCGCGAGTGATCGTCTGCGATGTGGGGTGAATGCGGAAACAAGCCAGTGGTTGAGGTAAATAGCGCGTGCGTCCCAGTGCAGCCAGTTTTAGCCAAAAGTCCCAGTCCGCTGTGTACCAGAGCGCTTCATCCAGCCCGCCGACCGCCAGCGCATCCTCCCGCCGAAACAGCGGCGCCGGTATGCCGATCCAGTTCTGTACCAGCAGCCGGCCCATAACGGTTGCCGGCGCAACTCCGCCAACATGGCCCGGCAGCGGGCAAGTCCATTTTCCCAGCGTTCTCCCTTTTGGATCGATGAATCGACAACTTTGTAGCCACAGGCGGATGCTGGAGTTCTGGTGGATCGCCGTGCGCAGCGCACGTAGCCGACCGGGGAGCCAGGTGTCGTCTTGATGGAGAAAGCAGGCAAATTCGCCTTGAGATTCGCGCAAACCGGCATTGGTATTGGCAACCCAGTTGCCGACGTGATCCCGCTGAATGATCCGAAGCGGGAAACCTTGGGCGAACTCCAGTAACAGCGAAAGAGTGTCATCGGTCGAGCCGTCATCGACCGCGATGACCTCGATCTCCCGGTCATCTTGAGCGCGAATGCTCGCAAGAGCCATCGGCAAAAACGCTGCGCCGTTGTAGGTCGGCATCACGACGCTTAGCCAGGGCTTGCTCACACCGATCTGCTCTCTCTTGCCTGGATGTGATGGATTCAGGAATGCACCGAGACAAAGGCCGAGGATGCGGCCAAGGGTTTAAGACGTTTGGGGCGATCCCGAAAATACCGGTCGATTGCCAGCCTGGCCCCGAGATCGCAGACGCCGTTGTAATCGTCGAAGACCACCGCACCGTCCTCGTTCATCCGCGGCATCACAAATTCACATGCTTCCAGGGTGCTCGAATAGATATTGGCATCAATGTGGGCGAACGCAAATCGCAGCGGGTCGGTGTTCAGTGCCGCAAAGGTTTCGCTGAACAGCCCGCAGTGAACTTTCACTCGGTCGGCGACACCGAGTTTGGTAGCTTGTTGGCGAAGTATGGCCGCCTGATCCGCTGCTGGAACGAATTCTCCTGCCGATCTGCCGGCGTCATAGATGCTTGGAGCAGGCATCCCGCTAAAGGTATCGAGGAGAAGGACATTTTGCTTCAACCCATTTTCCCGGCCCAACAGCGCCAAGAGAAGTCCCGTTGCGCCTTGATACGAGCCGCACTCGATAACATCGCCCGGTATCTCACGGCAATTCCACCACACTCCAAGCAGACCTATCAATCGGTTTTGCGGAATGGTAAGTTGAATTCCTGCATCCCGAAGGCGAGCCAGGGCAGCTTCGTAGCCCGGCGGCAGGTCGAGAGGGTGGAAGACTCGTCGGGAAAACTCGCGAAAAGGGTTCAGCAACGTCGCCCCATCCCAGGGTGAAAGCCCCAAGGAGCGTCGAAAGGAAAAGTAGCGAGGCAGATCCCAAAGGTAATATTTTGGGCCCAGCTGAAACGAGCGAATCAGCTTGCGACCGAGTGTTGCGGCGTGATGGTTCTGGTCGAACACACCATCGATCGGTTTAGCCGGAATTGGCACCGTTTGTCTCCAGGAGCCTTGCCGCTCAGGTTGGGCTTACCAGGAAAGCAAAATTGTTCCGCCAGGGTCGAATCCACGTTTGTTCTTCGATACTTCCTTTACCAAACACATTCTCCAGCAATTGACGGAAGTACAGCTCGGAGCCGAATCGGACGTTATCCCCAGTGAGCACCCGATCGCTGAACTCGGCCAGGAGATGGACCATGTTATCGAGGGGCAGCCAGTCCTTCAGCACCATCACCCCGCCCGGTTTGAGCATTTGGCTCGCCTGCCTGAGAAGCGTGATATGTTGGTCCCAGGGGACATGATGGAGGACATCGCACATCAGCATCAAATCGAAAGAGGCGGGGTGCCGGGATGTCCATTCTTCCGCGGTAGCACGTGCAAACCGGATCCGCGACCGATCGCCGCGAAATAACCGGCCGACCCGTGATGTGATGTCGATACCGGTGACGGCTGCGTGCGGAAAATCCTGAATGAGCCGTTCGCAAACTGCGCCTTCGCCACAACCGATCTCAAGAATGTTCGTAGGCCGGGGCACCCATTTGCGAACCGTGCGCACAAGTTGACCGACATCGACGAAGAAGGTTCGGTACAGGTCCGAGACCGGCCTCTCCAACGGACCCAACATCTGCCGAACTCGCGCTCCGATGCCCATAGCTGATCCTCGATCGAATGAGTATAGAACTCTAGCACGCTCGCGGGATCGAGTCAATCAGGCCGCTTTCGGGGGATCGATCATCTGTTATCGTCTAACCCACGACGAGATTGACTTTCCGCTCTGCAACTTCAATCCGGGCGATGGAGCCGCTATCGAACTTGAGGAAATCGCTTTCGATCCCATCGCTAAAGATCACGCCGTTTTGCGGCATTTGCGAGATGATTTCCAGGCTTTCATTCTTCTCGATCTTTCCAAACACCATCTCTGCCGCCGACACCTTACTCACGAAAGGCTCGCGGACGCTGAAATACAAATACTCGGACTGATAATCGAAGCGATAGTCTTTTCGGAGTCTGGAATTGACGTGTGAATGCGAGAAACCTTCAGAAATCCCCGCTGCTCCCGCGAGGATCGAGCGAAACCAGCCGGTTGAGCCAGCCCCCGTTGAAACGATCAGGCCGCTCGATGACTGGGTCTCCTCCCGCCCTTGAAACTGCAACCGATAGCGCGCGGAAACATGCGTCCTTGCACCAATGAACAAGTCATTGACCGCATATAAATGTTGTCCATCGTTGAGCGCTGCCCTGGCCATTGTGACCAGATGCGTTTGATAATCCCAGGCCATCACTTTTTTCAAGACGGCCGGGGCTGCCTCAGTATGGAAAGGTATGAGCACGCCATCCATTCGATTCGGATCGGGATTAAACGCAACCAAAGGCTGATGGCCCAAATACTTGGCGGTATTGATGACCAGGCCATCGGGGCCGAGCGTGATCACGAGATCCCGTGGTCCGAATAGGAAGTTTGGCAAATAGGAGCGGTCGATCGACTGCGTGCGATGGCCCGGCAAGGCAGAACGCAGTCGAACCAACGAAGCATGATAAACTTCATGGGCGGCTTTGTATTCATCGAATGAAGCCCCCATGTGTTCAAGATAAAAACGTGCCTGCGACTCCGTATTGAACCGCTCGATCAGCTCTTCAAGCGCTGTCTTCTTGGTTACGACAACGATTTTTTCAAACGTGGGCAGGCCCATCTTTGCTCCAGGTTCCAAGTTCCAAGTTCCAAGTTCCAAGTTGAAAACCACGAGCCATCGGGTTTGGAACTTGGAACTTGGAACTTGGAACTATTTTCCATTCAGCAGACTGGCAAGCATTTCGGTGGTGATCGTCAGATTGCCGATATGCCCGGCATTCTGACCCAGTTCTCGCAGCGCAATGGCCAGCAAGGCGCGCGGCTCCAGCGAGCGCAGAACCCCCAGCTCCATTTCCGTCGCTTTGGCTTTGGATTGTGCTTCACGTTCCAGTGCCGCGCCGCGATTGCCTGCTTCCTGCAAGGCGTTATTGCCCTGGAGAACGATCAACTCCTTGCGCTGTTGTTCCAGCGCCACATCGCTGTTGAGTTCCTTTTCCTTGATCTTTCGTTCCTCATCGACCGCAGCAGCCCGCCGCGCATAAACTGCTTCATCGGCCTTGCGCAGGAGAGCCTCCCGATATTCCGCTTCGAGCGCTTTGGACATTTCCGGCGTGGGACGGACCGAGAGAAAATAGACGCTCGACAGATCGACGCCGAACGATGATAGTACCGATCCTTCCCGTAGCCGGCGGGTCACTTCCGTGGCGATCGCGTGCGAATCGCGGATCGTTTCTTCCAGGGATCGTTTCTCGACCTCCACATGGGTTTCGATCTGAAGCACATTCGTGATTCGCTGGGCGAGAACGCGCAAATCCTCGGTGACTTGGGTGTAGGTTTCGGGATCGATGCGCAGATTCAAAAGCGCTGCCGCTTTTTTGGGATCGGCGATGCGATAGGTCAACTGACCCTGGATGGTGATTTCCTGGTAGTTGTTGGTAATTTCGTTGAAGACGAAATTGGCATCCGTACTACCGGTTGGGACAGCGACAATCTGCGTGTTGTAACGCAGGTAGTAAAACGAAAGGCCGGGGCCTTCTTGTTTCAGTGTTCCACCCGCATAGCGGATGATGTAATCGGTCGGTTGACCTTTGAAATGGCCGATGCCGAGCATGGGGAACCTTCGGTTCGGGTGATCGTGGATGTGGTGACAGTGTATTGTCACTGTACCGATCGTCCCCGGAGACGGCAATCAGGAGATGGGTGGCGGGTGATGGGTGGCGGGTGATGGGATCAGGAACAACTTTCACTTCCACTCTTCACCCGCCACCCGCCACTCTCCACCCTTCCACCGTTGAACTAGCCGTGCCGGCGGCTTTCGCCGGCCAGATTCATGATCCCGACCAAAAACGTCAAGAAAATTGTTTCCAGCCCCAAAGTGAAGATCGTTCCTGCAAATATCCATTGCGGCGCATTCAAATCGCCGGTATTGCACCAGTGAACCAGTGCCGGAATTGCCAGTCCGAGTGAAATCAACAGCAGGCAGCCTCCCATCAGGATGCCGCGCTCGACCCGGAACCAGCGCGACAACTGATCCATCCGTTTATCGAAAAACACCGGATCGACTCGATGCGCATAGAGTTTCGCCAGAAAACCAAACACCATAATGTGGAACCCCGTCAAGGCTACCAGCGACGAGGTAAACATGAAGTTGGGGCCAAAATAATCGTTCCAGACACCGAAGCCTGCCAGCACTGCCGCCGGTATCGCACCCAGACCCAGCAGAAGCAATATGATTCCGGGCAACAGAAACAAAAAGCTCGGGCTGCACATGAGCATGAAGCGCAAATGACGCCAGCCGTCCCGGAAACTGCGCAGGTGAGGCCGGCGGTCCCGGCCGTCGGGCCAGAGAGTAATCGGGATTTCCTCGATCCTCAGACCGACCAGACTGCTCTTGATGACCATCTCGCTCGCCAGTTCCATGCCCGGCATTTGCAGGTTCATGCGCATCACGGCATCCTTGCGAAAGCCGCGCATACCACAATGGCTGTCGCCGACGCCCGTGCGGAACAGCAAGTTCAGAAATCCACTCAACAACGGATTGCCGACCCAACGGTGCAGCCAGGGCATGGCACCGGGCTTGATTTCACCCGCAAGCCGATTGCCCATCACCAGGTCGGCTCCAGCGCGGAGTTTGTCGACGAATCGTTTGATGTCGGTGAAGTCGTAGCTATCATCGGCATCGCCCATGACGATGAATCGGCCGCGAGCTTCGAGGAAGCCGCGGCGGAGGGCGTTGCCGTACCCCTTGAGCGGGTGGTAGACAACACGCCCCCGCTGTGGTCGCGATCTCGACGCTGCGATCGGTCGAGCCGTTATCGACGATGACGACTTCGCCCTCTATGCCCAGTTCGCGCATGGTCCGAAGCATTTTGGCAACGCAGGTGCCGACCGTCAAGGCTTCGTTGAGGCAGGGCATGACAATCGTCAATTCGAGTTCTGATTCATCGGATGGCGGCAGATTGCCGCGTTCGAGGGCACCGGCCTGTGAGCGGGAACTGGTGCTTTCAAGGCGAGCGGTCGCGATCATGTCCGAATCCTCCAACGGCAACGAAAGTGCCATCGGAAGCGTAGGACAGGATTGTGCCGACGGAGAGGAAAAAGCCGAGGTTTGCGATGGGAGCGATCGACTGGATTGCAACAATAGAAGGGCCTGCAACAATTTTTCAGCCAGGCCTGAAAAATCGAATGGACTCAATAATCTTTTCGGCCGAGACCATCAAGTGCTTGTTTGAATGCCCTGGCCGATGCGAACCTTTCGGCGGGATCTTTGGCAATCGACTTTATGAGGATTGCGGCCAGGTCATCATCCAGGTCCGGGTTCATAGCCTTGGGTTCACGAGCTGGGGTGTTCAAATGCTTGCGCAATGTCTCTTCCGATGACAGCGACCGCTCCCAGGGAAGGTGGCCCGTTAACAGCTCAAAGGCGGTGACGCCCAGGGCAAATAAATCGATGCGATGATCGGTGGTCATGCGCTTGATGAGTTCCGGGGCGAGGTAATCCAGTGTACCGGTGCGATTACCTGGGCGGCAGAACTCCGGGGTATAGGGAACCGTTAACCCAAAGTCGATGAGCTTCACCACGCCTTCCGAATTGACCATCACGTTGCGAGGGCATAAGTCGCGATGGAGATACCTTTGATTGTGTAAATAGGTAACGGCATCACACAGTTGCATCAAGTAATTGATGCGGTTTCCCGTCAAATCGGGGCTTTTCGCGTCGAGAAGATAATTCATCCCTCTGCCGTCGATCCATTCCATCGATAGATAAGGCTCATTGTTAAGCCCCAAGCCGTGCTCGTAGGTGACCACAATATGAGGATGCTTGAGGGCCAAACAAATCTCCCCTTCGGGAGGCTTATGAATTCCCTGGATCTTGAATTTTTCCTCGAACTTGGCCGTTTTTTCCTTGTCGAGCAACTTCAGGCAGACCATACGGCAAACCTGGTTGTCGTAGGCCTGATACACCTTCGACATGCTTCCCTGACCGCTGCGGCCCCGAATGTCGAAGCGCTTGGCGATGTCGATCTGCTTGCGAGGATCGCGCTTTTTGCCATTGCCGGCGAAGAATTTTTTCAAACCGTTGAACATACCCACGGCAAATCCCCTTTTCAGTTTTCAGTTTTCAGTTTTCAGTTTTCAGTGAGGACACCCATTTGCCTCTTCCTGTGACGGGTGGATTGAACTGAACACTGAACACTGAACACTGAACACTGAGCTTAGCCTCCGCAATAATCGATCAGTTGCGCCACTTCCGTCCGCAGATTTTTTCGATCCACGATCCGATCCACGAACCCATGCTCCATCAGGAATTCGCTCGTTTGAAAACCTTCCGGCAACTCGATGCGAACCGTGTTCCAGATCGTTCGAGCACCGGCAAAACCGACCATGGCACCGGGTTCGGCCAGGGTGATGTCGCCTTGCAACGCGAAACTTGCCGCCACGCCGCCCATGGTCGGATGCGTCAGAATCGAAATGTATAAGCCGCCGCTCTGATCGTGTCGCGCCAGGGCACAGGAGACCTTCGCCATTTGCATGAGCGAGAGAATCCCTTCTTGCATTCTAGCACCACCTCCCGAACCTGTGACAATAATCACCGGTAATTTCAGCGGGGTCGCTGCTTCAATGGCAAGGGTCAATTTTTCTCCGACAACCGAGCCCATGCTGCCTGCCATGAATTGAAAATCGGTGATGCCCAGCACCACGGGCCGGCCCCGGATAAAACCCTTGCCGACGACTGCGGCATCGGTTAACCCGGTCTTGGCTTGCTCTTCCAGGATGCGCTTCTCGTATGGGATACGATCGACGAATCCCAACGGATCGCAGGGCCGAATATCGGTGAACCATTCTTCAAAGCTATCGGCATCGAGCAGTTGATTGATGCGGTCGCGGGCCGGGACGTGGAAATGATGGCTGCATTCGGGACAGACATTGAGGCGAATTTCAACCTCTTTACGGAAAACGGTGGCCTTGCACTTCGGACAGTGAAGCCAAAGCCCTTCAGGTATGCCACGTTTTGGCCGCGTACTCATTTCCATAGTTCCATCATTAGTTCCAAGTTCCAAGTTCCAAGTTCCAAGTTGAAGACCGTTAACCCTTCGGGTTTGCAACTTGGAACTTGGAACTTGAAACTTGGAACTAATTAGACCGTATCGATCTGCTTCAGCGACTCAAAGGGTTTGCCCTCGACGTAGGCCAGGAACGCGCCGCCGCCGGTGGAAACGTGGCTCATTTTTTTATCGAAGCCAAATTGCTCCACGGCTTCCGCCGTTTCGCCGCCCCCGACCACCGTTACCGCACTGCTTGCCGCCATCGCTTCCGCGATCCCTCGTGTGCCTTTGCTGAACGCAGGCTGCTCGAACCAGCCGACCGGACCGTTCCAGATCACGGTTGCCGATGCCTGGATGCGCTCGGCATAAAGGGCCAAGGTCTTTGGGCCGATGTCCACCCCTTCCCATCCAACGGGGATGGCTCCCTCGACGACTTTCGTCTGAGTGAAATCATCCGATTTACAGACCAGCGAGTCAACGGGTAAAGTGATTTTCGTACCAACCTGGGGGAGCAACTTACCGGCCTCGACGATTTCCGCCTCATCGACCTTCGTACTGCCGACATCGATGCCCTGGGCCTTCATAAAGGTGTAGGTCATCTTGCCGCCGATCAGGAGATGATCGACCTTCGAGAGCAAGGTATTGATGAAATTGATCTTATCGGAGACCTTGGCTCCTCCCATGATGCCCAGCAGAGGTCGTTTGGGCGAACCCATCAACCCATCGATGATCTCGAGTTCTTTTGCCACCAGAAAACCAACGACGTGCGGTTTCCCAACCATCGAGCGCGGCACTGCGACCATGGACGCATCGTGATCGTTGTGACAAGTGCCGAAGGCATCGTTGACGTAGATGTCGCCCAGTGCCCCGAGTTGCGCGGCAAAGTCGGCGTCGTTTTTCTGTTCGCGCTTGTCGAAACGCAGGTTCTCCAACATCAAAACTTCGCCCGGCTTCAGAGCACTTGCCGCCGCGGTTACTCCGGGACCGACGACTTCATTGCCGGCAAGCCTCACGGTTCGACCCAGCAATTCACAGAGCCGCATGGCAATTTTATCGGTCTTGAGCAGGGCATCTTTGGCGGGGTCGCCGCTGGGTCGGCCGACGTGCGTCATGGCGATGACCGAACCACCCTGATCGAGCACATACTTGAAGGTCGGCAGCGCAGCGCGAATGCGTCGATCGTTGCTGATGGCACCGGTCTTTTTGTCGAGCGGGACATTGAAGTCCACGCGCATCAGGACGCGCTTGCCTTTGAGGTCGATCAAATCGCGGAGAGATTTCTTGGCCACGTGTTTCCTCACGCGGGGCGCGGGATGCGGGCGCGGGCGCAGAATTCTCGCGCCTCGCATCCCGCGCCCGCGTCCCGATTTATGCCTTATCAATCATAAACTTCAACAAATCGACGCAACGATTGGAATATCCCCACTCATTGTCGTACCAACTGATCAACTTGAAGAAATTGCTGTTTAACTCGATGCCGGAGCCGGCGTCGAAGATGCTGGAGTTTGCATCGTGGATAAAGTCGCTCGAAACGACTTCGTCCGGGGTATAGGCCAGAATCCCTTTCAAATAGGTCTCGCTGGCCTTCTTCATCAGCTCGCAGATTTCCTTGTAACTGGTTTTCTTGACCGTCTTTACCGTTAGATCGACCACCGAAACCGTTGCCGTGGGCACCCGAAAGGCCATGCCGGTCAACTTCCCTTTCACTTCCGGAAGCACCATCGACACCGCACGGGCTGCTCCGGTTGCGGCAGGAATGATGTTCATTGCCGCGGCACGTCCACCCTTCCAATCTTTTTTGGAGGGGCCGTCAACGGTCTTCTGCGTCGCGGTGTAACTGTGGATCGTCGTCATCAGACCTTCATCGATCCCCAATCCTTCCTTCAACAAGACATACACCACGGGTGCCAGGCAATTGGTCGTACAACTCGCGTTGGAGATGATGCTGTGTTTGGCGGCGTCGTATTTGTCGTTGTTGACGCCCATGACGATGGTAATGTCCTCGCCCTTGGCGGGGGCCGAGATGATCACTTTCTTCGCGCCGGCGGCAATGTGTCCCTTGGCCTTTTCCGCTTCGGTGAACAGTCCCGTCGATTCGATGACGTATTCGACGCCTAGTTCCTTCCACGGCAATGCGGTCGGGCCTTCCTTGACGGCCAAACACTTGATCTTGTGTCCGTTGACCACGAGAACATCGTCTTCGACGACGCTCGGCGACGATTTTTCGCTGGTCACGCTGCCGTTGAATTTCCCTTGAACCGAGTCGTACTTCATCAAATACGCCAGGTTATCCGCCGGTACGAGATCGTTGACCGCCACGACATCAAAGCGCTTGCCGAGCAAACCTTGCTCGACGAGCGCGCAAAGACCAATCGGCCAATTCTTCCGAAACCGTTGATTCCGACTTTGATCATTAGAGAGACACTCCAGACGAGCGAAATAGACATCCCATCCGTTTGCTCATAACCTATAACCAATCGCACTAGTCGCCAACCTGTTGACAAGGTGACAAGGTGACAAGGTGACAAGGTGACAAGGTGACAAGGTGACAAGGTGACAAGGTGACAAGGTGACAAGGTGACAAGGTGACAAGGTGACAAGGTGACAAGGTGACAAGGTGACAAGCAACGAGCGTATCTTTGAATGTTGATCTTCAATTAACCCGATGCAAAGTTTTGTCCGCGCTATTTTCTCACCATGTCACCTTGTCACCTTGTCATGAATGCCCGAGTCACCTTGTCATGAATTACGAAAAGAGGTTTTTCCATGTCTCAGACCATTCGCGTTGCTGTAACCGGTGCTGCCGGCCAGGTTGCTTATTCGATTTTACCCCGCCTTGCCTCCGGTGAGGTATTTGGTGCCAATACCAAAGTGATTTTGCAGCTATTGGAAATTACTCCGGCATTGCAGGCGCTGGAAGGTGTGGCCATGGAACTGGAGGATTGCGGCTTTCCCACGCTGGCGGGAATCGAGTTCACGGACGACCCCAACAAGGCATTTGCAGGCTGCAACTATGCACTATTGGTCGGAGCAGCTCCCAGGAAGCAGGGTATGGAGCGCAAAGATTTACTGGGTATGAACGGTAAGATTTTCGTCGGTCAGGGGCAGGCCCTGGCGAAAAACGCTGCGTCGGATGTTCGGATTCTCATCGTGGGTAATCCGTGCAACACGAACTGCCTGGTGGCTTATCGCAACGGCAAGGATATTCCTCTGGAACGCTGGTCGGCCATGACGCGCCTCGATCATAATCGTGCCGTGGCAGCGCTGGCCAAGAAAGCCGGCGTGCTCAACGAAGCCGTGACGTGCGTCACGATCTGGGGAAATCACTCCAATACGCAATTTCCCGATTTTACCAACGCCAAGATTCAGGGCAAACCCGCGACGGAGGTGATTACCGACCGCGTTTGGCTGGAAGGCACTTATGTGCCCCAATGTCAAAGTCGCGGGGCTGCGATCATTGCCAAACGGGGACTGAGTTCCGCCTTCTCTGCGGCCAATGGGGCCATCGATCACGTCAAGGCGCTTCTCGCACCAACCCCGGCAAACGACTGGACGAGTTCGGCGATCGTATCGAACGGTCAATATGGCGTGCCGAAAGGGTTGGTATTCGGCTATCCCTGTCGCAGTGACGGCAAAGGAAACTGGACCGTTGTCGAGGGTCTGAAACTGGATGCTTTCGGCAAGTCGAAGTTCGACGCTACTCTCAAAGAATTGCTCGAAGAACAAGACGCTGTGAAAGAGTTGTTACCAAGTTAAATCCTCAGCACGTAGGATAAGCGTCTCGCTTGTCCGATGGTCGGAACGACCAAAGTTCACCAACTTCCGGGGTCGGCTCATGGCGCTGCAATCAAACGGACAAGCGAGACGCTTATCCTACGTGCAGGGGATTTGGCTCTACTAACTGGGAGGTTCGTCCATGCCCATTTCCGAGACTTACCGTGTGGAAGAACTCGACGAAGCTTCACGCACCTATTTGCGGGAAGCGCGGGAACGTCGAGGACATGGTCTGCCGGGGCTTTTTGTACCGAAAAACAACCCCTTACCCGTCATCTCGCTGATTTTCGGTATCGGCGTGCTCATCGCGACTTTTCTTATCGCGTTCCCGCCCATTCACGAGCCGTTGGCAGAAGCAATGCTCCAGACGGGTGGTCTTCTCCTGGGTGGATGGTGTGTTCTCGCGGCGTTCCGGATGTGGGGCGCGGTCAGTTCCGGCAAGAGCCTGGGCCACTTCATTTTCGCCGATTCCGAGTATCTCTGGGAATGCAACGGCTCCACGGTTGTGGTCACCGACCTGTTCGGCGTGATCCGTGCCAATGGCACGCATCACTCCTCGAATGAGGGCAACTACACGAAGACGGAAATTACCATCTGGCTCGACGGCGGGACCAAGACTCTTAACGTCACCAATCAGGAACGTGCCGAGCAACTGGTTTATTTTCTCAGTGTCTTACCCGGCTTACGGCAAAAGGATGCCTCCGCTGAAGACGAAGCACCCCGGAATCGCACGCCTGCACAGATCGGTGCCATCGCATCCGAATGGGCGCGGGGAAACGATGTGCCGAGCAATATCGGCCTGGATCGACTCGAACTCGATGTAAAGGAAATTCCGCAGCCTGCCCGGACAGGAACCCCTTCGTCGGGACTAATTCAGTGTCTGATCATCCTGGCGCTCGGAGTGGGCGGCGTGTTTTTGTTCAAGACACTTAATTTGCCCTGGCGCGACGACGCGATCTTCGAGCGCATTGGGCAGATTCGACACGAACCTTCGCGTGCGCCGTTGTTGCGCCTACCTTGCCGATGCGCAACACCCGCCATCGGCCCGAGGCGCAAAAGATGCTGGATCGAATCTACGATGACGCCCTGGCTCGGATCAAGATGCCGATGGGTCCAAAACAAGTCGCCGATCCGGAGTTGCAGGGCGCATTCACCGATTTGATGCAGGCGGTGAGGGGATACGCGCAGCCGATCCTGTCGGTCGGGGTCAAGGGGCCTGGAAATAATCCCAAAGCTTCCCAGGTCGAACAGGTCCAGACTATTTTCCTTGGGCAGATTGAAAAGACGCTGGGCGAGCAAGTGATCGCCCTGATGAAAGCTCCTGAAGACAAGCCCGGCTTGATCGACGTTTCATGGGAATTTGAAGACCCGAAGGAACAGGTTGGGCAAGGAACGATTCGCTGGACGATTTCGTTCCGAAAGAAGCCGGATGATCCTCCAGTAACCATTGAACGCCGGACGCCCCAGAACGCGGGAGTGGATCGGGGAACTCAGGTTCTCAAAGGCGCCGACGCGGTAGCGCAGATGATCGTGGGCAACACGCCTGCGCCACCTACGCCAAAAGAGGACTTTTGATGAGCGAGTATCAGATTTGCGGGCTGGGCAATGCCATCGTCGATATCTTCCTCGAATTGAACGACTCGCGAATTCGCCGCGCTGGGCTTTCGAGCGCGGCACGATGCGGCTCGTCGAATCGGCTGAGCAGCGCGAGCTGCTGGCCCGCTTTCACGGTCGGGAACCCCGGCTGGTTAGCGGCGGCTCGGTCGCCAATTCGATCATCGCCTTTTCGCAGCTCGGCGGCGATGCGGCTTTCATCGGCTGCGTCGGCGACGATCGCTACGGACTGTTCTACGAGACCGAGTTCGAGGAACTCGGCATCGACATCGGCAACCCGGTCGATCGTCGGCGAGACGACCGGCACCTGCGTGTGCATCATCACGCCGGACGCCGAGCGAACCATGCGCACCTGTCTGGCCGTTTCGAGCCATCTCGCGGACCGGCACGTGGACGAGGAGCGCATCAAGAATTCCGAATGGCTGTTCATCGAAGGCTACGTGTTCGCCAACCCCCACACCGGCCAGGGTGCGGTCCGCGAGGCGATCAAGCTGGCCAAGACAGCACGGCGTCAAGATCGCCCTGACCTGCTCGGATGCGTTCATCGTCAACGTCTTCGGCGATGCGTTCCACGACGCGCTCAAGCAGACCGACCTGCTGTTCTGCAACGCCAGCGAAGCCGGCGCGGTGACGCAAGAGCAGCCACGGCCGAGGAAGCGTTCGCCAAGCTCAAAGACATGGTTCCCTCCTGCGTCGTGACGGACGGCCCGCACGGCGCCTACATCCGCCATGAGGGGTCGAAGTGCACGTGCCGGCCTTCCCGTGCGACCCGAAGGACCTGACCGGCGCCGGCGACATGTTCGCGGGCGCGTTCCTCTACGGCATCACGCACGGGATCGCGCCGTCAAGAGGCGGCGCGAGCGGCGTGCTTCCTGGCGATGAAGGTCATCACCCAGATCGGCGCCCGGCTGCACCACGGCACGCGGCAGTTCTGGGACTCGTCTATGACATCAGACACCAGGGAATGATTCGTCACTGGAATCATGGTTCACCAGGGTGCACCGTGTGCTGAGTTGTCCGTTGGCTTTCTCTTTTGGAGTGAGTTATGTGGTTTCACTTGCCGGTGCTTATGTTAGGATTCGCGGTCCTGGGGAGCGGCGCAGTCCAAGCCAACAAGCGAAAAAAGACCCCCCAAAAGATGTCGCCATTGAGTTTGAGAATATGGCTGACGCCAAAGGCCAGAAGGTCGTGCTTGGCCCGGTGTCCGCCAAACGATTTCGTGAAACTGTTAATGGCAAAGTGTCCGATTTCGACCCGAAATTCCTGAAGAAGTCGAGGCCAATGGGCCTGTTTGTAGAGGGAAAGGAAAAGTACGAATTCCATGTCGACATCCTTGTCCATGTGTCGAACAAGGGGATCAAAATCTGGTCAAGCAAGTTGACCCGCGAGCTGACGGAAGCCATGCTAAAGGAGGATGGAAGCTGGAAAACCTTGCTGGCCAAGTAGCAAGTTCAAATAAAGACAAACTTTCACGTCGTCGCGGAGAAACTCATGGCTCGCATTCGCACTTTCATCGCCGTGGCTCTTGATGAAACCGTTCGTAGCCGGCTGTTGGCACTCAACAGAAGCTGGCACAAGATGCAGCGGATGTAAAGTGGGTCGAGGAAGAGAATTTGCACATTACGCTGCTGTTTCTGGGCGAAGTGGCAGAACTCGATCTCGTGCCGATATGCCGGGTCGTTGCCAGGACCGTGAAGGAGATGGAGCCTTTTAACCTGGAGATACTTGGTCTTGGAGCTTTTCCGAACGCTCGACGCCCCAAGACACTCTGGGCAGGGGTCGGTGACGGAGCGGATGCGCTGCGGGCGATTCATGCCGCGCTGGAACCCCCTCTCATGGAAATGGGCTGTTATCGCCGCGAAGAGCGTGCCTATACGCCGCATCTGACCCTGGGCCGACTGAATCGAGAAGATAGCGCGGGAACATGGGGGCCGATCATAACCAAACATGCCGACTGGCAAGGGGGCGACACGACGGTGGACGAAGTGCTGGTCATGAGCAGCGAATTGAACCGTGGTGGGCCGGTTTATTCCATCATAGCACCACCCACTGGCTGGTGTCACACTTCCGGACGAAGAGTAGTAGGATAAAGGGGTGGGTATTCGCAGGGACCGGAATTACCAATCGCAAGGATCATCAAGATGAACACTTCCAATTGGACCGAAGCCGATTCGATCCGAGCACAAGAAATCTGGTCGCAATATCAGCAAGCCCACGATGTATCGGCAAAAGTAGGACAGACCGTCGGAATTGAGCCTGTCAGCGGCTGTATTTGGTTCGGCGACTCGATTCAGGACGTAATTGCTCAACGGGATGCTCGTGGTAATGCAGGCCCTTGTACTTCAGGCGCGTGGGATCTGAAACCTACTATCGAAAGGGAGGTCATCGTTGATCGAGGGTATTGTTGCGGAAGACGGTGTACCGTCATTTGACGTGGAAATCGGTGGTCTTCAATTGCGGGCGATCATTGACACGGGATTCAACGGAGAATTGGAACTCCCGGAACGATTGCGACCGCATGTCAACTCCCAGTTCGTGGGACGGGCCACGTCACTTCTGGCCGCTAATCAGCGAGTTGAAGAAGATGTTTTTCTTGTCGATTTCCCATTCGATGGCAGCATCGTCCGAGTGCAAGCAACGTTTGTTGACGGCGAAGAGATTCTAATTGGCACAAGCATGTTCGAGTTATCAGCTCCGAATCGATTTTCCTTGCCGAACTGTTGTGATCGAAAAACCTTGATCGTTGCGCAGGGGCTCATCGCTATAGAAGCTTGACTACCCGACGCTCAAAAGCGATGGCTCGCTCGCACCACGCCGCGTAACTGAGTAAACGATCTTCGGACCACCGCTTGCTGGTTAGTTGAATGGCCAACGGCATCCCGTCATCGGTCCAGGCGAACGGCAACGACACCGTCGGCAATCCCGTATAACTCCACGGGGAATTGAATGCGGGATCACCGGTTGTCGCCATGTCCGGTGCCGGCCCGGTCGTCGCAGGAGTGAGAAGCACATCGGTATTCTCCAGCAGTTCCTGCATCTCTTCTTCGAGATCGTCCCGATGCGAGCGGGTCCGCTTATATTCCGTCACCGGACAGGACAGTCCTTCGTCCAGCAGTTGCCGAATGCAAGGCGGATAATCGTCCGGATGCCGGCGAAGCCGGCTCTCGTGATAGGTTGCGGCCTCCACCGCCATGATGATGCGGTGCCGCTGAATCACTTCACCAAAGCCGGCCGGCGGTGCGATCGATTCGGGCCAAGGTTTTTCAGTTTCGAGAGCGGTGGTCGATCCGGTGACGGCGCTTGCCGCATGACTTGTTCCGCCCGCTCGTCGAAGAGTCCGCCGAAGCGGTGCAAGGTAAAACCCGGATCGGCATTGCGGGACAGAATCTGATCGATTTGCTGCACAGGGTCTTGCACGATCCCACGATGAACGCCGGCGATGGCTCGATAAAGCAGTGCCAGATCCTGCACACCGTTCGCCATCACTCCGATATGATCCATGGTCGGTGCCAGCGGCACGACTCCATCGACGCTCACCCGGCCAAAGGTCGGCTTGATGCCGTAAACTCCGCAATACGAAGCGGGCCTGGTGATGGAGCCTCCCGTTTGCGATGCCAGTGCTCCCAGACACATGCCACAGGCCAGGGCGGCCGCGGAACCCGAACTGCTCCCGCCGGGCGTTCGGGACAGGTTCCAGGGATTGCACGTCACTGATGGATCGAACGAGGCGTAGGCGGTCGTCACCGTTTTACCCATGAAAACAGCACCGGCACTGCGCAGACGCTCGACCACCGTGCAATCCTGGCGGGCAATGCTATTGGCCCAGAGCTTCGACCCCGCAGCGGTCGGCCAGTCGAAGACATCGAAGATGTCCTTCACAGCGATAGGAATGCCATGCAGGGGGCCGCGATAGTGTCCCCGTTCCAGCTCCTTCGTGAGGTTTCGAGCTTGTTCGCGCGCCTCATCGCGGGCAACGAAAACCCAGGCGCGAACTTTTCCTTCGAGTTCATCAATGCGCAAAGACACTGTTCGAGCAGATCGACGGGCGAGAGTTTTCCAGTCTTGATCGCCTCAGCTGCGCGAACGATGGTCCAAGGTTCGTTATCCATACGCGGAATACTCTTCGAGTGGGATTCAAAACCTGGTGACAAGACAAGGATACAGAGATTGAGCACCGCGGCATCAAAACTAGCAGATATGAGGAGCTTTCTCCCTCTCCCGGTACTCCAGGAGAGGGTCGCTTTTCCCTCACCCTAGCCCCCTAGCCCTCTCCCGGAGTGCATCAGTTTAGCCAAAGGCGAGCGTCGAGGCGTAAGCTCGACGTGGACTGCCACCACTCGTGCGCTTATTTTTCGCCGGTAACCCAACCGCTGTATGGTGACTGTCCACGTCGAGCTTACGCCTCGAGGCTCGCCTTTGGCTAAACAGGTACCCGGATTACCGGAAGAGGGGATTAAACGGCATTCTTACAACCGCCGAACCACCCAGATCAGCACCCAGGTGCCCCTTATCGCCACACCCAATAGAGTCAACGTCAGTAGTACCACGCCCTGCGGAGAGTGAAATGACGCTGCACCGATGATGCCGACCATGGCCAGTTGTTCAGGACGGGTCGAACGTCTCATGAGCAGGAGCAGCCCGGAAAATATGCCCACGGCCACGGCAATCACCAGCGCCGGCAGCCAGCGCGTCCGCCAGGAGTCTGAGGGCCGTTCCTGAAGTTGAAGGGAGAGAAGATGTTCTGTCGGCGACAGAATGTATCGAACCGGGGTGCCGCGCTGGAAAGCGTCAACACAAGGCAATTGTTGAAATCCCCAGTCTCGGATCGATCCGGTCCTGCCGGCTTCGGCACGTGGATGTTCCGCGCGTAGGACCAGGGCACGATCTCGTAACTGTTTGGCGCGTTCCGACAGTGAACGGCCATCTGCCGTTCGTTCCTCCCCGGCCGAGGGTTTCCCCGCGAGTTGTGCCTCGCCGATGCGAATCCACCCCAGAGCCTGGCCCACGGCACGGGACAATCCTTCTTCCGAGATCGGGAACCCCTTGGTCTCGCCGGCAATTCCCAGGTAGAGTTTCGGCGCGCTCCAGATCGAGGTCGGCGGCAGAAACCGATTCCATCCCAGTTGCCATCATCCCTTGCGGCAACTCGATCGTCCAGAGAGTCCGATCGATCGGTAAACGCCCGGCAACACCAGAAAAAATGGGCGTCTCCCACGCTGGCGTCGATCGACGCCAGACCATTTGCAGTATTCGATATCCTCCCTCTGCCGGCAGCGCCAGCGCCATCGAGCGTTTGGCCGCACCCGGGTTCACCTCGATACCGTCCAGGAGCGCTCCCTCGATCGTACTTCCATCACCCACATCCACTTGAATTTCCAGGGGGCCGGTGTGCAATACCTCAAAGGATCCGCGATAGGTCCAGTGGTCTGCGTGCGGAGCGGCTTGAAGATCGGCCAGCGCGATCCGGACGGGACGCCAGAGTTGCCGAGTTGTCGGCGCTGCCAAAATCGACAACTCACCGGAAGCATCCTGCTGTTTCCAAATGCTTCCAGGTTTGGGGAGCAGCTTTTGAGTCGTCGGGTCCGATCGATTCAGCTGAAGAAACTGCTTCGCCTTGAGCACCTGTAGTTCGGAACCGACCAGCGCAATCCGATGCTCGAAATGCGGGACGGCTAAAGCATCCTGCGTGACGGCAATGTCCGGCAAGACGAGTTCGGTCATCTGCAAAATGGGCCGTTGAAGAGTCAAAACCATCTTGAGGTGATCTTGTGTGTGTGGTGCCACTTCCACGGTCCACGATTGTTCTTCCTTGTGCATCATCGAATCGACGATGCGACAACTGGGCGGAACCTCAAGCGACGCGGTCATTCCCTGCGATCGACCGGCATGAATCGTCAGCGCGTGCGGTCTTTCCTTCCGCAATGAAACATCGAGTTCCGACCGAATCAACAGAGTACTTTCCTTGATCTGGACCGTGCTGAGCATGTCGAATAAGGCGTCGCGCTGGGGTGTTCGAACAACGACGCGGAGGCCGTCGAATGGACGAGCCAGTTGAATCGCAGTTTCCCGAGGCGATTGCGGATTGACCGGCCGACCGATCTGTTCGAGGCGTTCGACGGAGGCCGTCAAACCTTCAGGCACCACGAGCCGAACGGTGGTATCCTGAATAGCCACGCTGCTGAGTCGAATGCCGGGAAGATCCACCGCGATGGTTTCGGGCGGGTTGGCCTGGCCGGCCATCGAACCATTAAAGACAAGGTGAACTTCCTTCGCGGGTTGTTTGAGCCAGACTTGCACCCGGTTGGCCGTGCGCATCCAGCGCTCGACATTCACGCCGCGCACCATGTGAATTTTCACCGACTGGGAGATGTCCCATTCGGCTAGAGAAAGGGGTTCCTTCGAAGCCGAATATCGAAGATCGCCGCGCACGTTCCAGCGCTGCGGATCGAGCCACCACACCAGTTCCGCCGTGCCCGTACCCGCCGCCGGGACCGGCTTCAGCACGAGGCGAAGGTAGTCGTCCCGCTCGGAAAGAACGCGATACGCCCGCGTCACTGCAAGAGGACTCTTTTCTTCATTGATCCGTTTCCAGGTCTCGTCCAGAAACACGGCAGCAGAAAGATCGGTCAGTCCATTCCGCGCCGGCTCGCCGACTGTTTCCAAGCCGGATAGACGATAGGCCACACGCCCCTGGCTCTCGATCACGTTCAGCGCGGCGGCAAAGCGCAATTCGGGGCGAGAGGGCAAGGGTCGAAGCGGAACCAGTTCCAGCACCATCCGAACCGATCCGGAAAGAGCTGAGTGCAGGTCGACCGTCAGAGTGCGGTAACTTCCAGGCTCCGATTCCGGGGCAAGGTGCCAGTCCTTGATCCAGGCCGGCAGCGGAGTTGGTGCCGGCGCATCGGGCCGAACTTCCAGCCGGGCGACTTCCAAACCTTTCGGAACAGCAACGCGGAATCGAGTAACGCCTTCTTGACTGATGCGATAATCGAGCACGGAAAGTAAGGATGCGCTGCTTGGCCGAATATCCCACACCGAAGCATGCTGAACCCGTACCTGTGCAACGGAGGCTGCGCCCGGCTCGCGCCAGCGCAGGTAGACCTGACGGGTTCGCCCCAAATCGGTACGGAGTTCTCTGCCCTGAGCGAGAAACTGTTGGATGCCGCGCCAGTTCACGGCCTGAAACCCTTCAATGTCTCCTGGAACCGTGAAACGAAGATCGCTCTGGAGCACTTCCGGAACTCCAAAACGAGCTTCTCGTTCCGAGCCTGAGCCGTTTACCTTCACCTCGAATTTGAGATCGAGCCGATCCTCCCCACGCTTGTCGAAGGTGAACCGATAGCGATCGGGTCCATCGGTTTGAATGTCCCCCGGAGCACCACCGAGCAGCGCCTTTTGGATCTTAATCCCCGGCAGAAGCAAGCTCAGTTCCGCCGAATCGACGAAGGAGCGGACGTAAAAGCGGGCCTCGACTTCGATCGTAGATTTGCCTTCAAACCATCCCTTATATTCCGCTCGCGTGATCACCGCGCTCGGCAGCGGCAGTTTTCGTTCTTTGGCCTGAGCAAGCCGATCGAGCAGATCGGGAGGAACGAGAACGGTTTTGGGTTCCAGCGCATCGCCGGCCGGGGCAACCAGGAAAACGGTCACGGGTTCAGGAGCAGCGGCATGGGTGGGAAGTGCAAACAGGGCGATCATCCCAACCGCGGCTCCAAGACCCGAAGCCGATGGTCTTTTCCGGGTGGAGGGTCGCAAAAGTTGCGTTCGATCATCGGTGAGCGAGCGCGGTAGCTCGTGCCGCGCCAGGTCGCCAGCACCGCCACCAGCAATCCCGCCAACATGGGACCAACCGCAATACCGCGCAAAGACTGAGGCAGGATATTCAGCAACAGTCCGGCCCCAGCCAGCCAGACCGCAATCATGATTATCCCGGAGCGTCCAACCCGTCCCACCAGAAGGATTGCGATAGCAGTAAACACCCCGGCAAGGGTCCAGCCAAGCATTTGCCAGGAGTTCACGTATACAATTCGGATGGCAGGCGATTCCTGCGCGATCGATTCCCAGGTCGTCCAACCCGCTTCTTCCGGAATGAACGGGCTTGCAGACTCATTCGCCCGCGCTGACCTTCCATTTTCCATCCAGTCCCCGACCGTCCGAAATCGAGACGAAAAATCGTGGCCGTTCTTGACCGCTTCCTGCAAGGCATCCGTGATCGAACCTGGCAACCGATGACGATCGCGCGCTTCGGAGTGCCACTTGCTCAATGTTCGCGGTGTCGTCAATACCGCTCCGAAGGAACCTCTGACAGCGATCAGTCCCAGCGGTTCCAAAGCAGGCAAACCATTCACGACGGGAACGACACGAGTCGGAGTGATCCCCAGTTCCGATAGCGCATCAATGTCGAGTATCATCGCCGTCGACTGAGAGGCGAGTTGCAGCACCGTCTGTTGAAATGTCCTCGCTGGTGCTGCTGCGGTCGAGCTCGATGCCCGGCCCCCGACCGATTCGACATCGCCGGCGGCAACATTGTCCTGAGTGAATGTGTCGAGCCAGGAGTGGGGCAACGCCCAGGGAAGTCGGGTCGCCGGGTCCGCGCCACCGGGCCAACGGAAAAGACCTTCCGATGACACCGGCAACACACCCGGACCAAGGTGCCAGATGCGGCGGACGGCTGGGAATGGAACCGGCAATGTGGGCAAGGGACTTTCCAGGATCGTCAAAAGAGAACCCGAGGTCGGCGGCAGGCTATAGATGATTTCGATCGTCCGCCATTCGCTGCCGGCAGGAACAGGTAAGCGACATTCCACACCTGCGCCGTTGGCGTAAACATGCCAATTCGCCGCATCCACGGCTTGACCCTCGATGGTCGCACCTTCGATGGATGTCCCTTCGGGAAACTGAATCGGCAGGAAGCGCATTTCCGATGGGCGGATCCGGAATCTTAGGCGGCAATGTCGTGTTCCGGATCGATCCGCGCTGGTCGTGAGACTGGCCCCATCCAGTCCGGGTAACGCCGGTACGGCCCGAGCTTCCTTCCGGATCAAGGTCAGGCCGATCGGTCCGGCCCCGTGATGAAACGTGGGATATTGCGATGATCGCGCAGTGGCGGGAGTCAGGCCGGCGGACTGCCATTCGATCCCGGACCCAGGTGGTATCGCAAGGGTGATTTCGCCGTGCAATTCGGTCGCGTCAATCGTTTGAAACAGCGGTATGGCTTGAGTGTTGGCCGGCTCGATGCAGATCATCCCCGCAGCGGCCCCGGCCAGCCCGGCGAGTCCGGGAACTTCCGCGATGGGCCGAATCGGACGTTTGATTGTCGCGGTCAGTTCCACCGTGACCGGTTGGTCCAACGGACGGGCAAAGGTCACTTGCCACCACTCATCGGTTCGCGGTGTCGCGGCACGCATGGCGCTATCGAGTCCATTGGTTCCTCCCAGTCCCGCGAGGATGGCGAACGGGGACTGCGGGAGACGATGCACGGAAGTAACGGGGTTATTCCCGGAAATGGTTTTGCAGAGCACGACGTCGGTCATGGGAACCCACGTAACCAGGGTTAGATTCCTTAAACCGCTTACATCAGGCCGAAGCTGAAGGCGAGTGGTCGTTTCGGCCCGGCCTTCGACTCGATAGACACGAGTATCACTGACGATTTTCAACCTGGGCGACCCCAAACGCAACTGAAGCTTACCCGTCGGTGCCGAACCAATATAGGAATAGCGCCAGGTGTTTCGTCCTCCCCTGATTGATGGCAGGATCGGTCCTTTTAACTCAGACTCCGGCATGGGCTGCGGTCCGAGGGCTTGGAAAGCAGGACTTACGCGCACGGTCAAGGTGCCGCTGCGTTGACTGGCACCCACTGGTATCACGTCGGGGAACGCCAGCGCTACACCGCTTTGTTTGCTCGGATCGAAACCGCGTTGGGTCAGATGCAAAATCATGTCCAGTTCACTACCCGCCGGCAAGGGCCGAAGCAGATCGATGAACACCTGAGCGTCCGGCCCGCGCTGTAAGCTCCAGGGCGGTGAACTATCGAGGTCTGCCCCGACAATGCGGCTCCAGATCCCAACCTGCCGGGATGCGGAAGGGAATATGACCCACCACGCCGTGCAGAACTTCCAGTTTCATGGCCGACGCAAGAGAAGATCGTTCCGGAGTGATACTCCAGACGGCATCCTGGCGAACCGCATATTCGCTGCCTGCGAGCTGGAATTTGCAGCGTGGGCGCGTATCGACGGAACCGTCGGCGGAGATGCCGGACTGAAGGCTCAACGTCTCAACGCGATCGGTGGCGATCTCACGTTTCAAAAGGCGAAAACTTCCAGGTTTCCAGTCATACAACTGCAACTCGGGAACGATCCGAAGTTCGAGCCGTTCGGGACCGGCGATGCTGTCGGCAAGTTTAATCCCGGGACTGGTCCACCCCAAGGGGCGGCTGGCCTGGATCGGCGCGGAGCCGATGATTCGCAACTGGCCGCCGCCGGCCGGCTCGCGCAAGTGGATCAATAAACGATTCGGGCGGGAATCGCGTTTCCAGCTTTCGAGATTCAACACATTCACTTCAGTGGGAACCCAGTCGGGATCGTGCTCGACCACCAAATCGGTCACACCGCCGTGCAGCGCCTCAAATTCAATCTGGGATTGCGTAAAAACGACAGCTGGGTGAACTTCCTGGACCGTGACAATCGAACGAGTGCGAATTGGGTTCGTCCGCTGAGTCTTGCCGCGCGGCCGGAGGAACAACTCCAGATGGTTTAATCCTCCGAAGGCAACGTGCCAGGTTTGCGTGCTGGAAGCGGGAATGGGAAAAGGACCCGTCAGTAACGCTTCGCCTTGAGAGAGAAAGGGCATCCAGTCGCGCGGTAATTCGAGGTCGAGAGATGCTTGCGGACAGGAAGGTGTTGCGAGATCGAAGCGCAGTTCAACCGGCGTTGGAATGCCGCGAGCAGACCAGTCGAATACCAGGCGACTATCGCTGGGTTGTTCGAGAAGAAGACCGAACCGATTGGGGTTTTGCACATCCAGTCCGGAAAAAACGCCAACTCGATTGTCCGACCAGCGCGGACGCTGAACCGCAAGTTGCATACCATCCACCGGCAAAATGGCTGGACTGCTTCCTCCCGGATGAATCTTCCATTCAGCAGTTCCGGTCAGCCCGTTGTCCTCCAGGCTGGTGTTGAGTAATTGGGCCCGGTAGTGCATCTCCAGAAGGCGAGGCTCCTCGCGTGCAACTTTCTGTGCTTTTGCCGCCGCGCGGACGCGCTCTTCAAATTCCGCCACCGGCAACTGCACCAGAACGCCTTGCTTGACGCGCTCGAGTTCCTTGGCCAGCCGATCGCCGGATAAGAGGAGCCGACGAATCGGGAACGGGTCGGCCAATGTTGCATCGGCAGGTGATTTTGGGATAGGGGGATCGGCAGCGTGTGCTGAAAGCAGGAGCGCTGTTCCCATAGCGGACATCAGGATGATGCCGCCAAGGTATCGGTTTATCGAAGAGCAGCGCATAGAGTTCTCGGACTAGCCATTGGCCCACGGTTCGTCCGCAGGTGAATCGATCGTCGATGCTTCCCGGGTGGCGGGGCGATTGTTCGCCGAACGAAGCATCGAGGAGCCTAAGTCTTGACGAAAGCCCGGGAGTCGAGCTAGTCGGCGCTGGTAGCGCCACACAACAAATCGCTGAATGCCCAGAATCGTCAACAACACCAGGATGCCGGGGATTCCCGCGGACAAAAGCTGACCGGTCAATTGCGTCCAGGTAAATCCGATGACGACTCCCAGCGCAGCCAGCAGGGCCAAAATCACTCCCACCGTTCGTTGGACACACCGCGACAATCCCAGACCCACGGCCAGCACCAAGAGCGACACCACCAGTATCAAGGCAGTCTGGGGAACGACGATGACGCGCAGCGCATCCCAGTTCCCTTGCCGGGCCGTGATGCCAGGCTCCCCGAAATCCCAGCCATGCTCATTGCCCTCTTCCGGCTCAATTCCTGAAGCGATCCACTGATCCAACTCGCCGGTGCTTCGTGCTGCTACCGGCATTGGCAAACCATTGCGCATCGACCAGCGCTCTTCAAACGATGCCCCCCCAGCGACAGGGCAACCGAGCGTGGCGGTAGTGCCACGGCCCATCGGATCACCCCGATCGCCACCGGGCCGCGCGGCCGGGGGGCGAACCAGCGTGTCGTCCAGGCCGAGATTCCATCAACGCGGGCCAACGGAACGCGATAGCGAAGCTCGATGAGTGCCCCAACTCCCTCTTGCCAAACCGGAAGTTGGACGCGGATAATCCGCGTTCGCTCGTTTTCCGCCACGGCTTCGCGAATCTCATCGGGCCTGCCATCGAGAAATGCTTCGATATCGCTGGTTCCTGCGGGCAACTCCAATTCGAGCGAGCGCGTCGTCCACTTTCGTAACGCCAGCTGGGTGCGATAGCGCTGCATGTTGTCCAGTTGTTGTCCCTGAATGAGCACTCGATCGATCCAGACATTCGTCGCCGATTTGCCGACCGAGGGATCCACGGGGTTGAGCTGCACGTGCAACGGCACCGCTGTGCCGGCGGAGCGCAGAACCAAGAGCGGCAATGTCTTGCGATCGGGCAGCACTTCCAGCGCTAATTCCTGCCAGCCTGCTTCTCGCACGACCGGCAGAAAAGTACTTTCTGCGTTCGGGTCTCGCCAGAATCGCACCCGGCTTTCCCAGTTGCTGACCGCGTCCATCCAGACGAGCGGAATCGTTGGGGTGGTTGAGTCGATCGTAAACGAATAATTCCATTGCAAAACGAGTTCACGCCCCGAATCGCCGGGAATCGCGATCGACCATTCCGTCGGGCTGATCGGTTCGATCGCCCCCGGTGTTACGGTGATGCCCGCGACCGCTCCCGACGTCCGGAAGCGCAATTTCTTGGGCGGTTTCTCAGCAAAACTGAGCCGGACTTGTTGCGCGGATCTTCCCAGTCGATCGCCAAGATAGATGTCTGCAATGCTCTCGACTCGAATATCGGGGCGATGTACGTGCCAGGATAGCACTACCTGTGCCGCAGGCAGAGCGAGCGCAACGGCGAGCAATTCGGGTCGATCGGGATTGGCTACCAGCGGGTAAACCCAGGTTCCCAGGCGATCGCCCAGCCATTCCCGCGCAGATGCCCGCAAGTCGAAGCCGTCCGGAACGCCGACGGAGATTTGCGTCTCGCCTTCGTTGCTGCCCAGCACGCGCGGCAACGAAATCGTCGATTCCTGGGACTGGGCAACGAACGGGTAGTCGATTTCAATCGTCAACGAAAAAGGAGTTCGTTCGGTCCCGGCTAACCAGAGCCGTTTTGCCTGCCGGCCGGAACCCAGTTCCCGCAAGGTCGAGACGCTCTCCACTCTCTTTTCCTTCCCGGCACTGACCAGAACCGAGGAAGGAACTTCCAGATCCAGATGCGCCACTTCCGTCCGGATCGGCACGACGTTGATTTCCGTCTTGAGCCGCCAGCCCGATTCGATCCATTGCAACGCATGTCGAACGTGGGTTTGAATTCCGCCGACGGCTCCGCGAACTTCCAGTTTCAATGGGGCGTTCCAGCTTTTGTTGGGGCCTTGCGGTAAAGCCTTGTAGCGATACTGAAACATCACGTCGGAATTGGGATCGGTGGGACCATCCAGCCGGTGCGTATCCGGCTCAGGGATCGGCTGGACGCGAATGTGCAACGGCGACTTGATCAAAATCGTACCGGACTGTTTCGGGACATCGATCACCGCAAATGGTCCCACCGGAAAAACGGTCGTCGTCTTGGGATCATTTCCCTTGGGGCGAGGGATGCGACCGCGAATAGTAACCATCAACTCCACAACATTCGGCTCCGCAAATTCAATGCGCCAGACCGGCTGATTGGAATCGCTGGGACGATAAAGCCCTTTGGGGGCCTGTTCCAGGGGCAATTCCGTGGGTTTGCTGCTTCCAAATGCGGGTGCCCGGCCCACCGAAACCTCTGCGGTCGCCGGAGCTTGAATCCGCCATTCTTTGGAGGAGCCTTTCAACTGCATCCGAACATCGTAAAGCAGTTCGGTCTCCGTCACGTTGACGACGATTTCGGTTTGAACCGAGGTCGTTGTGTCGCGGGTCGAATCTTCCCACGAAAGTCCCAACCAGGTAATCGGTCCCAGCGCAAGCGGCTCTTTCGATGGATCCTTGGGTGGGGCAAGGCGAGCGGTATCGACGACTTCCGTCTTGGGCAAGTTGTCCGGGTTGTTTCCGATCCGCGTCGTGATACTGATTCGCTTGGTCTGTTTGAACGATTCAAAGGTTAGCGAAGTGATCGCCGACCCCGGCAACCCGAGGTCGAAACCGATTTCGCCGGTCTTCAAGATGCGGGGGACGAGCGGCAACTCGAATTCGAGATGGATGCTTTGCTGCCCTTTGGTCTCGCAGAGCGCGATCAACCCCTTGTCGGTAGCACTCAGAAGCGGGGTCTTTCCATCGCTGGTGGTGGCTTTGATGGTCTGCGCCTTCTGACCACCCAGGAGGACGAGGGAATTGGGATAGAGCGTGGTAACTTCGTAAGTGGCTTTGAGGAACACAACCCACTGCGATCCGCGCTGCTCCACTTTTCCCACCAATTTGCAGGAGGTTGGGACGACCGGTTTTTCGACGCCGAGTTGTCGTTTGAGGGCTTCGATCTGATCTTGCAGTTCTTTGTACTTGGCGGGAGTGAGCCGGATGGACTGCGGAATATCGAGCGCTTCGGGGTCGCCGGTAACGATGATGATGGCACCGGACGGCAATTTGAAGACGGGTGGGGCCTTCGGGATCTCCTTGGGCATCGGCTGGGCGCAAAGCGCAGAAAGAAGCGCAGAGCGTTCCCAGACACGCGAGCAGTGCAAGACGTGCCGCGAAGTGAGATCGATAATGCATCCCTGACATCCCTGGTGCAAAGATCGAAGAAGACTGACAAACCAACCCAACTTATCCAGTATAACCAAATCCCGCCATCAATGCGGAGAGAGTTTTCGTCGAAGTTTTTCAGAGATCGATGATTTGCGCGAATATTCGGATATTTCTGAATTTTATGATTGCGCGGCAAATTCTTCTCGTACGAATATACCGGCCCAAACAGTACACCGCGCTTTCCTTTCTATTTGGCCCGAATCCTGCGTCGCTTTCTCGACCGTTCTTGAGAAATCGAGGCGAACGCTCCCTCACGGTCGCGGCTCTGAGGCGCGACCGTCAGAGCCGCAACCGTTGCTGCCGAGGTCCAGCACCGTCTCGATCAGTGGAAGGCCCAGCAGAAGGGCGATCCTCCGGAAGTTCGACCGACCCGACCCAGCTTCGCCGATTTCTCCAAGCGCTTCAAGGCACTGGTCAAGGAGCAAAGCGCACCGGAGGACATCCCCTTCGCCGTGCAATGGGAGCAGATCAAGAAGAAAGTCCCGGCCCACGTCAAAGCCCTGCGCGGCAAGCTCAACGTGCCGAGAGAACGCTTCTGGACCACGGCGGAAGGGCTATATAAGACGCCAAAGTTTTGAGGAATAATGCCTGCCAGAATGGAAGTTGGAACTTCCACGTTCGGGATGCAGTACAATAAGGGTTTTGGGAGGTTTTACATGAAGACAATCGTCGATGATGCCGGACGCATTCAATTGCCCGAAAATGTGCGGGCGCAGCTGGGCGTCAAGCCCGGCGATGAAATCTTGTTGGAAGCGCATGCCGGTGAGTGGATCCTAAAATCAGCAAACTCGGCGACCGGTCTGTTATTGGAAGGAAATGTTCTGGTGCACAGGGGCACTTGCACCTCCAACGCGACAATCGAAGAGTTGCTCGACGATGTACGCAATGATCGGTTTCGTGATTTGGCTGAAGGGCTCGGCAAATGAAGGTGTTGATCGATACGTCCGTCCTGGTTTCAGCGATATTGCCTGACCATGTGCATCACGCCTATTCACTACCCTGGCTTGAGCGCGCCAAGGCAGGTGCTTTGGATGTTGTCGTTTCGGGACACAGCTTGGCGGAACTTTATTCCGTCCTAACCAGGCTTCCAAGAACGCCTCGCATCAGCGCAGGCGATGCGCTTCTATTGATCCAACACAACCTTTCTTCACACACCGTCGTGACGCTCACAGCCGGTGATTACATGAAACTAATTGAAGACCTCGCGCGGATAAGCATTACTGGCGGCGCTGTTTATGACGCGGTAATTGCGAAGGCTGCTGAAGTGACCGACGTCGATTTTCTGCTGACCTTGAACATCGGCCATTTTCAGCGCGTATGGCCAAGCGGAGCGAGTCGGGTAGTGTCGCCGATTGCGATGACTCCACCCTAAAACCGATACACGGCCTCCTGCTGAGGTCCCCTGCCGCCCAAAAGTATGCCAAAGTGTGCCAATTTTACTTTACTTCAAGAGTGAAGCATGCGACTGACGAGTGCGGTACCGAAGGAATGGCGAGCGTTGGAAGCAACTCAAACTCCGAAAATGGCCTCCAACACACGGATAGCCGGAAAAAGAATCACCAGCGCGGGTATTGTCTGGATAGCAACGATGGCAATCGCTTTACCGCGCAAGGTCATCAAGAATTTGCTGTAAAGCTTGGTCGATACAATGATTGAAACCAGGATGAATAGGACACTTCGGCCAAAACCGATATTGTCGAGTACCTTGGACGTGTTCTCAGACGTGGATGCAATCATCCAGTTGATCGACATGCACACGAGAAGATTGGCGAAGTTTGTTCCTACGTTGATCTCGATACTGGTGTACCAGCCCGGCACTTCGACGCTGGTTCGCCGACATGCAAAACGCAGAAGAGCAGCATTCGCTCCAATACCGACAACAATAATGATACAAGTAAGCAGCACGCTCTCTTCTCTCAATGTGGTTGGGAATTCAAGGTAGTAGAGGATAAAATCGGGACGCGGGATGCGCAAAAACCCCGATTATGCCTTTTCCTGCACACCGCATCCCGAAGTGCGAAAATATTCCTTCCCTACTGACCTCCCATCTGTGGCTCAAGTGGGTACACTACTTTTACCAAAACAATGACCTTCTCATTCTCTTAACCCCTTCAAATACTGGGGAAGTGAAACTCCTATTTCAAAACCAGTCAAACCAAAGGGCGATTTTATGGCGGAAATGAACAAAGACCTCAAAACCGCGCTCTCGGCCATCGAAAAACAGTTCGGCAAAGGCTCGATCATGCAGCTCGGTGAGATGGATTCCGTATCGGGTGTGGCGGGTATTCCTACCGGCTCTCTCAGTCTCAACATTGCCCTCGGCGGGCACAGCTTGCCGCGCGGCCGAATCATCGAAATCTTCGGCAACGAATCGTCCGGCAAGACGACCATCGCGCTTCATGCGATCGCCAACGCGCAAAAACTCGGCGGCGTTGCCGCCTTCATCGATGCCGAACATGCTCTCGATCCGTCCTGGGCCAAACGAATCGGCGTCGATCTCGATTCTCTTCTGGTTTCGCAGCCTAACAATGCGGAAGAAGCGCTGAAAATTGCCGAAATGCTGATCAAATCTAATGCGGTCGACATTATTGTAATCGATTCCGTGGCCGCGCTGGTTCCCAAGCACGAAGTCGAGGGCGATATCGGCGATAGTCACGTCGGTTTGCAGGCCCGTCTCATGAGCCAGGCGCTGCGCATCCTCAACCCGACGATCTCGAAAACCCGAACCTGCATGATTTTCATCAATCAAATCCGCCAGAAAGTCGGCGTGTTCTTCGGCAGTCCGGAAACCACCTCCGGCGGTCTGGCGCTGAAGTTTTACAGCTCCGTGCGGCTCGAAGTTCGGCGCTCCGTTGCCATCAAGGATGGCGATGAAACGATCGGCTCCGAGGTCAAGGTCAAGGTGGTCAAGAACAAGGTCGCACCGCCGTTCCGCACCGCCGAGTTCGGAATGATGCACGATCGAGGCATCAGCTACGAGAACGATTTGTTAAACCTGGGAGTCAATGCGGAGATCATCGGCAAGAGCGGCTCGTTCTTCAGTTACGGCGATACCCGCATCGGTCAGGGCCGAGACAAGGCGGAAACCTTTTTGCGAGAAAATCCCCTCATCGCCGAAGAAGTGCGCGCGAAAGTTCTGGACTATCACGGAGTGCACCTCAACGGAACCCCAGAGATTCCACCCGGTCAGGAATGGGAAGCCAAAGAGGAGGAAGAGGTGCCGGAAGAACCAGTGAAGGGAAAGAAGAAGGAAAAAGAATCGGCGAAGTGATGCGAATTCATGGATGACGCGAAGCGTCTTCGGTCTGGGCACCCTGTATCCAAGGTGGGCGGCTATTGTGCTAAACTATTGCCGTATAGGATTTACGGCAATTTATTCTTACGGTGGCATGGATGTGAAGAAGCAATGATCGAATCACCTCACTTGGTTCCTCAGGGGGTTATCCATCCATATATGATACGCTCGACCCGTCGATTCTGTCAGATCCGTAGAACCATTTCGATAAAAAGTCTGAGAAACCGCAAACGGTTATCGAGCTTGCTGGGGAAGGTACAAGTACACATCCACAATGTTGTCGTAATAATCAAAGCACTCTTCTGGATATGCAGTCTATGCGAACAATTCGCACCCAGCCAGCTTCCCAACGGTTCGGGCTTACCGGCGCACGGGCTGGGCACGACTATCCAGACCCGTTTTGCGCCTAACACCTCGCGCTGAATCGCGTTGATGGTGTTCGAGTAACGCATTCCAATCGGTTCAATTCCTGGTGTGCAGTAATGCTTTAGCAATGCGGGAGAAAAGCTCAGAACCTTGTCGCCTTCCTGCCACTGATTGGAGATAAAGCGGGCAGCAGTGCGATAGTCGTAGCAGTCGCCATCGGCATAATGACTTACCAGACTGGGAAAGTTCATGAGGCAGGCCAGGACAATCCAGGCCTTTGCCGCACAAGGACTCTGGAGGCGAAGACCTTCATAGATTCGAGCGATCCCGCGCCCAGCCAGCGTCAAAATGCCCAGGCTCATCGGGAAAATATAGCCCGGATGGTACATCACAATGCAAGGGAGAATCACTGCGGAGCTAACCCATACAGCTCCCCAGACCAGCCAATACCAGTCTTGCTCCGAGCTACCCCGGCAGGCGGCAATGATCCCAACCCCGGCCAACATCGCAATGGGCCAACCCAACTGAGAAACGGCGGCCAGAAGCGAAGCAACGGGGCCATATCCCCAGGTTTCGCCCGTATTCCAGCCCGTCGCCAGGGGCACGATGTAAGCAGCGCTGCCGGCCACCAGCGAAATCGCTCCGAATACGGTCCACCAGGCCCAGCGCCGGAGTTGGACATCCGCAGTGATGTAGGCAGCTGCGAAATAGCCAAGGAACAGTCCACCCCAGAGGACTGCCAGCAGAGTATGCGTGAAGACTGCAACCCCGGCGAGCAAACCGGCCAGGCCGTACCAGGACAGCGAACGGCGATAGACCGCCTGTGCTCCGGCCAACATGCACAGCGATGCCGTGAGGCAGGCCGTCATATAAAAGCGATTTTCCTGGCTGCGGTGGATGTGCTCCGGCCACAGTGCGATGAGTAAGGCCGTTGCCAGAGCCGTCGGCTGGCCCAGTGGTCCGGTCAACAGCAGAAAGACAAGGACGACTTGAACCATTCCCAGCAAAGCGGGGAGGACTCGGCTACCGAATTCATCCCGACCAAAGCACCGGTAGCCCAGATCGTGGAGGAAATAGGTCACGGGTATCAGTTTCGGAAGCCGGCTCAGTTGATTCGACTGGCCATCGTCGCCCTGGATAAAGCGATCGGTTTCCGAGACCGTGGCCAGTTCATCTCCGTAGAACGGCCAGTCCCCGAGCCGATAGAATCTCAGCGCCCCGGCGAGCAATCCCAAACCCAGAGCGATCAGAACCAACCCGCGCGTACCTGTCATTCGACGATCCCTCTTGTCGGCAGTTGTACTCCTCACGCTCCGCGTGGGTACCTGTTTAGCCAAAGGCGAGCGTCGAGGCGTAAGCTCGACGTGGACAGTCACCATACAGGGGCTGGGTTACCGGCGAACAATGAGCGCACGAGTGGTGGCAGTCCACGTCGAGCTTACGCCTCGACGCTCGCCTTTGGCTTAACTGATACCCGTGTGCGGAGTACAGCTTTGTCCTGGAACTAAGGCTGGTTGTCTTCAAACCATTTGATCCAGTAAGCGCACGTCCGAATGTCCGATGTCCCATCGAATGCAGTATCGTGCATTCGCGCGTAGGCCGTGCGCATATGGTCAAGCAAGTCCTTGGCCTTGACCTGGTTCTTGAGAAATCTCTGACACTCGTACTGCTGCTTGAAGGCTTCGAGTTCCACGACCGTGCCCGTGTAGCGCTGGGTCATTGCATCGTACCGGCGCATTGCCTCCTCAAATTCACCGAGATAATAGGCGCAATCCGCGGCAAAGAAGGAGGTGCGCTTCAGCAGAACGGCATCTTCCCGGCTCAATTGGGATCCTATTTGCTGCAAGGCCGTTTCGCAGGCCTTGAACGGTGCGGAGGCGCGCTTCAATAACTCCATGTAGCGCGAGTGACACTGTTTGAACTTCGTATCGGCTTCTTGTTTCTGCTTGCTCGACGATGTCGGGTCGTTACGAACCTTGTCGGCTTCCTTGCAACGGTCCGACTCCATCCCGGCCTGTCGGTAATAACACAAGCCCAGTTGAAAGCGGGGGTAATTCGCTTTGGGTCCATCGGGATAATTGTCCAGAACGATGCGAAAGCGCGTCTCGGCCTTGGCGTATTCGCCTTGTTGAAACAGTGCATCGGCGATGAGTGTCAGTGCTTGCTGATGCAGTTCCTTTTCGTTGCCGATTTCACGCTCTGACAGCACCTTCTCCAGGTCGTCCAGAGCCCGGGTAATACTCTTGCCGTCCTTGCTCTGGATCATCATTTCCGCGAGCCGAACCCGGCAGCGCAGCAACGTCGTCCCCGGAAACTGTTCGCCCAGTTGGATACCGCTTTGAAAGCATATTCTGGCCTGGTCCTTGTTGCCAACTTTCAGGTAAAGTTCGCCCTTTTGCAGCCAGAACTCGGCCATGCGATCCATGGGATAACCGGCAACCCGAATAGTAAAATCATCGAGTGTCGAGAGGGCTTTCGACAAATCGCCGATCTTCAGATACAAGTCGGCAGCCCGGCGCAGAAGATCGCCTTGCTCCACGGGCTTTGTCTTGAGGTCGGCCAGGGCCTGCCATTCCGCAGCAGCTTCGCGGACCCTTTTGATGCCCTCTTCCACTGTGCGCGGCGGATCTTTTCCTCGGTCATGGCCGGATTCAGCAGAGCCAGGCCCCAGGCTTCCAAGGTCTCGGCCGCCAGCTCGCGGTCGCGACCCTTCTCGGCAATCCGCACATAAGCGCGGGCCACACGAATCGACAGAGCATATTCTCCCGAAAGCCGGTACGACTCCGCCGCCTGTTCGTAAATGGCTCGGGCGGCCTTCAACTCCAAGAGAGAGTTCTGAAAGTGCTCGGGATCGGCCAATTTGGGCAAAGCGGTTTCGAGTGTTTGCGCTGCGAGATCCGCACTGTCCGGGATCGTTGAGTTGTAATTCCGCCAGTTTCAAGGCCGAGGCCAGTGCTTCATCGCCGCCGCTCTTGCGAAGTTGATCGAGCGCAGCGGCAGCATCGCTGCGACGACCGGCCTGAAGATAACAATCCGCCAGTTGAAAGAGCACGCGCGCTTTTTGGGGGGAAGTAATGTCTTTCAGTTCTTTGGCCTGTTCCCAGACCCGAATCGCCTGTCCCCAATCCGATTCCTTCTGATAACTTCGGGCCAACTGAATCTTGGCGGCGACGAGCATTTCCGACTGCGAATCGGCACCGATGCGGTCGAGAACCTTGCGCGCTTCCTCGAGATCATTCAACTCGACGCACAGTTCGCCGAGCTTGAGGCGGGCCTGATTCAGGATTCGGTTTTGCGATTCCGTCCGGGCCGGCAAGACGCGCGAGATATTCTTTGAGACAGTCTCGAGCTTTTTTGGGTTCCGGCGGTTTGACTTTCAAATACATCGCGGCGAGAACCCGATTGGTTTCCGCGACATCATCGCTACCCGATAACGATTTCGTCAAGGCTTCGATGACCTTGGCCGGCTCGACATCGGTCATTGCCCATGCTTTGGCGAGACGAAAGGCATGCCGGGTTTGGTCGGCATCGGCGATGCCGCTCTCGCCGGCGGCCTCCAGATACTTCCGTGCCAGTCCCCAGTACTGGGTCGCATCCTCGGCATTGCTGGCCGCCTCGGCCACGATCAGGTAGGCGCTGCCCACGAGGTATTGAGTTTGCGGCAACAGTTCTGCCGGCGGCTCGCTCGACTGCACCTTGCGCAACAGGGTTTGAACCTGCCCGGCATCGGGCGGGGTCTTGTCGACGGCCTGTCGCAAGGGGGTAAGGTCGCGCTGATAGCGTTCGGCGGGTGTCAGTTTCCAGAGCGGACGAAGATGCCAAGCGCCGATGATGGCGGCAATGCCGAGGAAAAAGACCGGGAACTGCCAGAGTTGGCCGGGTGAATTTCGCAAAGAGGCCGATACCGTGGCCATAGAACGGACATCCTCAAGGCAAGCGCAATCCGTGCGCAACGATGGAATGCGAGATGGTAGTCAGAATTGAAGAATCGAGTCAAGAGCAGTCCAGGAAGTGGGGAGTGGGGGTGTAACCACTTTCTCTGGGGGTCGTAGCGGCGGCATCCTGCCGCCGAGAGTTTGCAGACGGCGGCTGGAAGCCGCCGCTACGACCTGTCCAGCCTGGTAGCGGCGGTTTCCAGCCACGGCTACGACCCCCTGAGAAGTTGGCTACCTACACCCGATCAAGACTTACGCGCTTACACTTCAGTCTCGGATTTCCGATCGCCACTCGTATGCTAACCGGCAATTGCATGAACCTCCAACCGGTACAAATTAATGTCCGAACCCTATATCGCGATTCAAGTCGTCATGATGCCGCGGGATACCAATCCTCACGGCACCATCTTTGGCGGCGTCATCCTCTCTCATATCGACATGGCCGGTGCCATCGCGGCCCGTCGGGAAGTCTCCTTGCGTGGCGGTGCGGAGAATCTTACTTTCGTGACCGTTGCCATTAACCGCGTCGAGTTCAAGCAACCGGTGCTGGTGGGTGATGTGGTGCGCTTTGAAACGACCTGCGTTCGCATCGGCAGAACCTCGGTGACGATCCACATCAACGTCGAGGCCGAACGAGGTAAAGAACACCTTCGCGTCACGGAGGCCGAGGTCGTTTACGTCGGCGTCGACATCTCGGACGGCCAGCGGAAGCCGACGGTTCTTCTGCCTGGCCTCGAAAAATGACAAGGTGACAAGGTGACCGGGTGACAAGGTGAAAGCGTATGTAAGAATATTGCTCGATGTCAGGCGATGGTTTTTTTGTCACCTTGTCACCTTGTCACCCGCTCACCTTGTCATCTTCCCTACAACCATCATACTTTGCAAATGCGCGGCAGATTTCGTATACGGGGCGCTCATATTCGCTCATGCAGCAACTTGCCTTGACAGTCACCTCTCTCGTAAACTATCAACGAATACATTCTCTTCTTTCATAACAACCGAGAACTTCATGTCGTTTTCGAGCATTCATTTGTACTACGATGATGTTGAGGTAGGCCAGGATTGGGAATCGCCGGGCCGTACCATAACTGAAACGGATATTGTCAATTTTGCCGGTATTAGCGGCGACTTCAATCCCATTCACATGGATCACGAGTTTGCCAAAACCACGCCGTTTCGCCGGCCCATCGCTCATGGCTTGCTGGTCTTTACCGTAGGCAGCGGTCTGGGTGTGAACAGTCCGCCCATGCGAACGATTGCCTTCCTGCAAGTTCGCGAATGGAACTTTAAGGAGCCTATCTATATCGGCGATACGATCCGCATTCGCAGCAAGGTAATGGAGAAAAATCTGCGTGGGCGTGGGCGTCGCGGCGAGATCGTCTGGTACCGGGCGCTGGTCAATCAGGAGGGCAAAGTCGTTCAGGAAGGCATCCTGGTAACGCTGGTCGAAGGACGGGCATCGATTCGCAACCGCCAGGTTCCTGAGCCGAGCGCGAACGGCGAACCCGCCGTTGTCAACCAAGAAGGATAGAGGTCAGAAGTCAGAGGCCTGAGGTCAGAAGTCAGAGGTCAGAAGACACGAATTTGATGATTATTCTGACTTCTGACTTCTGACCGCTGGCCTGGCCTCCGAACAATCGCTATTTCCCCTTCAATCCGCATTTCCCCGATCTTTTCACACCGAATTGAGCCGCTTTGATGTAGAGAGACTCTTTGAACGCTTAATAATGAAGTGTGTTGATTGCGCCTTTGAGTTTACCTCTCTGCGAGAATCCATTCATGAAGTATGTTTCGTCGGCTTATTGCCTTTTCCTCGGCATCGGAAGCACGATGCTCTTAGCGACAGGCAGCCAATTCTGTTCCACGGCATCCGCCGGCCCCGAATCGACTGTCTATCGTGCGCCCATCACGGTCAAGGAACTGAAGCGCATGGATGCCTGCCAACTGGAGCAACTGTTTGCGCAGGGACAGGTCAATACGTTGCCGATTGGCGCAACGCGAGGCCAAGTCTTGTTGCGAACCGATGCCAAGCTGCCGCGCGTGCGCGCGAAGATGTCCAATCTGGCGTGGAAGGGGAAATACTTTGAACCGGATGGAGAAATCACCAACCAGTGGATCGGTTTCAAGGCTATAACGGGGCAAACCGTCATCGGTGCGAGTGTGTACGATGGCCGGCCCAGCATTGTGATAGAATACCCGCCGGGCACAGCGGTATTCGGCAACGCCCGCGATGAGATCCGAGAGATTGCACCGGGATTATATCTGGGACGGTTTTACGAGCGCTGCCCGTGCATGAAGCTGCAAGGATACTTTGTGCTGGAATTGAAATCGTGTGGGTGTGGAAAGTAACCACACTCCTGACACAGCGCGGCCAAGCCGCAAGCAATGACCTGCCCAAGAATGAACCATGAGCGGCCCCGCTTTGCGACCCACGTCCTGAGAGGCCAGACAAAGGACCGTAGGGTAAGCGTCTCGCTTACCGAATCCGCAGAGACAAGCACCGGTAGCGTTTTCGGGATTCGGTAAGCGAGACGCTTACCCTACGGCGCTTTGATCGCCTTCAATTGTGTCAGAAAGACTCGCCAAACTTTCGCGCCTCTGCGCAACCGACCCCGTGTCCGATAGGCGAGCCGATCTTCATTTCATCGGGGTAACTTCGATTTTCGCTTTCGGTTTCATTTGGGCAAGAACGGCCTCGCGCAACTTGGTGCCGTAGACTTCCTTGACCTCTTCCTTCACGTCCGCAAACTTCACCGGCTGACCGGCCTTCCGGCCCGTCACGAGGATGAGGTGATACCCGAATTGCGTGGTGACGACCTCGCTCATCTGGAACGGCTTCATCGCAAACGCGGCCTTGGCGAACGGCTCAACCATGCTGCCGATGCGCGGGAACCACATCAAATCGCCGCCGGAACCTTTCGAGGGACAGGTAGAATATTTCCTCGCCGCGGTGGAGAAAGAATCCTCGATCAGTTCCTGACGTTTCTTTTCCTTGGTAAGGGGGTCGATGTTTGCGGGCAGTTTGGCCATTTCCTCGGCGACTTGCTTGTCGATCGTATCCTTGATCGCCTGCATTTGCGCCGGCCCATTTTTCTGATCCTTCGGAAGGAGGATATGCCGGGCTCGAACCGTGGTGTTATCGAAGCCTTCCGGAATCCTGTTGAACATATCCTGCAAGGCCTTCTCGGTCGCTTGCCGATTGACAAAGTGTTCCCAGCGCAACTGATTGTAGATCTGTTCCTTCAGGTCGGCTTCGCTGAGTTCGATCTTCTTGAGAACCGTGGCATAATCCTGGTCGCTCTTTTTGAGATCGAGTTTGAATGCGTCGATTTGTGCATCGACTTCCTTGGGATCGACCGCGACTTTGAGGGCTGCAAGGTATTGATCGATGAGTGTGTTGTCGATGAGGTGTTGGACCACGTCCGGACGAGCCTTCTCGCGATCCGCAACCGGGATCGAATTGAGCGCCCGTTTAACGGCCACTTCACCGATGACCTGGTCGTTCACTTTGGCGGCAACGCCATTGGTTGAGGGAACGGGGGTGGTCGGGGTTGTTTGGGCAAGGACGCCGATCGTGAAGAAAGAATAGGCGATAGTGGCGAGTGCCATCCTGGCAAGCGGAGTCATGGTACAAATTCTCCCGGAAACGAACGAACCTTCCCCGGAGTCAAAGCACCTCCGGGAACCTTTCCGGATCGTATACCATTTCCCGGGTTCTGCGCCGAGAGCATTTTCCGATGATCTTGCGATTTTACTTGAACGTCACACCCTGCCATTGCAGACCCAGCGCCAGTCCGCGCTCGCGTTTGGCTTGCAAGGCCCAGGGCGTGCGCGGATGCTCGGTCACGAGGTTTTCCAGCTCCTTTTTAATTTCTTTCGCAAGCGTTTTCCCATCGGCGTCCCCGTTAATATCCGGTATCGCTGCCAGACGCCAACCACTCTGGTTAATACCCTTGGCCTCATCCTTGACCAATTCCGGCAGTTCGTCTTTGCGAACCTTGCCAAGCATCAGGTTATATTGATTGATGTAAACCAGCCGGGCTTTGACCTGGGCCAGGATGTAGTCGTAGTTTGCCTGCCAGCGCTTCGATTTTTCCATGTCGCGATTCTTGCCCACCGCATCGAGTTTATCGCGCAGGGTGCCAAGAATCTCGAGCCTGGCCGCAGGAATCCGTTGCAGCGCCAGGAATTTCTTTTTCCCGGCATCGCCCGGCAATGAGCGGAGCTCTTCGGGAAGTTCTTCGGATTTGCCTGCTTGCCGCATGTTTCGCATCGCATCGTGCGCTTTCGATCACCGCTGCCCGCAAGGGATACTTTGCGGGGCTTTTCATGATTTCTTCATCGGAAACGCCATCCGAAGCGTACTCTTTCAAATCTTCCGCATTGAAGGGGAAGATCGCGCCCAGTCTCACTTCCTCAATATCTTTCCGGGTTGCCTTGATCGAAGGGACTCGGAACTCATCGAACATGGCGTTAATTTCAGTTGGTTTCACCGAGGGTGGGGCATCGGTCAAAGCGATCTTCGCAGCCAACGGCTCCGACGGATTATAGGCCACGAGGTCGTTCTTAAATTTGTAAGTAAGCTTGGGAGTTTGCGGTTTATTCTCGATGTCCTCCATTGCTTGCTTGACAAAGTCGTCGACATATTCCGCTAGAGGCTGAATGGGCAATTGTTCGTTCGGGGTCTGGATGCCGTTCCCGGAAATGCTCTTGGAAAGAGCCGCCTTCTTGTCGACAAACATCACGTTAAAGAACGTGCTGCCGAAGATTTCCACATTACGTAGTCCCTTGATATTCACCTGGTAGTAATCCGATTCGTAGGAATACTGCCCAGCGGCACAGGAAGTCCAAACCGAAACTCCTTCCGGGCTATCGTGCAGTGCTTTTTCCAGCGCTTCGGTCATGGTGCCGAAGATGGGGCGCTCGGCACCCCGACCCGGATCGAAGCGGCAGACATCGTAGACAAGCAGCTTTTCCTGGGCCGGGCACTTGGCAAGTTTCTGGTAGAAATCCTTGACCGGGATCAACGTGCTGACATCTTCCAATTCACCTTCCTGGGGAACGAGGTAAGCTGCACCGTCTTTCTCCACCGCGTGTCCCGCGAAGACGATCACGATGCGATCCTGGGCACGACAACTATTGAGGAATGAATCGATGCTGCCGACGATCACCGATTTCAAAGGCGGATGCTTGGGATCGAGTTTGTGCTCCGCCAGCGGACCGTCGGCGATGTAGTAGCGCTGGTCGGCAGGTATCTTCCAGTTGACCGCCAGCTTGTCCATGAATTTGAAGAAATCTTGCCGGTTTCTTTCCTCGGCAGGATTGGACAGTCCGTAAGTGATCGAATTGGCGTAGAGGTAATTCGAGGCCGTGATGGCCAGCATCCTGCGCGGGAATGCACGGCTCACCGGCGCAGGTCCGGGCCGAGTGCCTGGCGGGATTGGGACCGGTCTGCGTCGGGCCTCCCGAGTTTGTATCGCCGGAGTTGCCGTTATTGCTGCCACCACCATTGGCAACTTCACCCCCGTCTGTGGTGTTCTGTTTGTCCTTGAACATACCGGGTTTAAGAACGATCAGGAAGGCGACGGCCGCACAGATCGTCACAAACCCGATCGCCGCGTAAACACCCCAGGGTCGGCCTTTGGCACGCCGATAGGAGCCTCGCCCGGTATGTTTTTGGCCGGCTTGCTCGAACGCAGGAGTGTAGTGAGTCGGTGCGGCTTCGGGCAGCGATTCGACCACAGGAGCTGGGAGTCTATTGTGCGGCCGATAACCATTGGCAATGGGGGCCGCAGAAGGCAACGGCATAGGAGGTAATACGGTGGCGGGAGGCACATATTCCGGCAATTGCTCGACGATTGGAGCGGGTGGCCGACTCGGAATGGGTCCGTTGGTTCGAGTCGGTGCAGCCGTCATGCGCGCGGTGGGTACGGGTGCTTGAGGAGCAGGCTGCTTCGGTGCGGCCTTCTTTTTTGCCTGGAAAGCGAAACCGCAGTGCTTACACCGGATGGATTTATCCAGCATATCGGAGGGAATCTTCAGAACTTTAGTGCAATTGGGACACTTTGCCTGGACCGCTTCACGCATGGGAAAAACTCCTGACCGGCCGGATATGGACGGACCCTCTCCGTCGTGGGGTATTTGTTAATGATTAGAGTTTATCTTAGCCCGTTTAGTTCCGAAATGCACCTAAAATCTGATTAGGAGGTGGGGTGGCGAGGCGGCAAGGTGTTGGGGACTAATCGGTGCAGGGATTTGGGTTGTCAGCAAGATCCAATCGGAGCATGACCGCCGAATCGGACAATGGCCACAGCAAGAGTGCCAACGCCATCCATTGATCGAGAGTGATTGGATTCGCGTTGCCGACGAGAAGCCATAGGAGAATCGCCAACGCCGACATGTATGTACCTGCCGAAGTCGACCAGGTAAAACGGAGAAAAAAGGGATTCGGATGGCCAAAGATTCGGAGAATGTATCCCAGGAAAACCAGGCAGAAAATCGGCAGCAAAGGTAGTAGCACGCAGTGAAAGAAGAATATCCCGAACAACTTGGTGAGGAAAAAACCTCCGAAGAACGTGAGCCGAATCGCTATTAGCCGAGGTACAATTTCGGGAAACGCGATAAGGGGCCGATTACTCCTTTTGCCTGTACGCGGGTTCGAAATATCGAATCTCAGCAAGATTAGACAATCGATGAATAGCCAGCAAATAATGACCACGGAAAAGCGAAGTCGATCATCCAACGATTCCCATTCGGAAATCCACTTCACCCAGGCAATTACCACGAAACAACCCAATATCAGCCCGGTTATCAGCCAAGTGAAGAAGCGAAAATTCCGTCCCGGATTGCCGAAAAGACGATGCAGGTAGCCCGCCGTTATCAGGGTTGGGACGGAAAGAATGAACAATCCACATGGATGGAAGAAGAACAATCCGGAGATTACCAGCAATGGAACGGCAACCATTGCGAATCGCAGGGCCATTACTCGACAAATGCCGTCCGGAAGCTGGGTGTTTCGATTTTCTAGCATTTGTCGGACTCCGCGAATTCCAGGTTCCATCGTTTGCCGCTCGTACCTGTTTAGCCAAAGGCGAGCGTCGAGGCGTAAGCTCGACGTGGACTGCCACCACTCGTGCGCTCATTTTTCGCCGTAACCCAACCGCTGTATGGTGACTGTCCACGTCGAGCTTACGCCTCGACGCTCGCCTTTGGCTAAACTGATAACTCGTCGGTTTGGAACGGTTTTCCGAACTTGGAACTTGGAACTTGGAACCTAGAACTACTTCTGCCGCCGCACGCTCCATCGAGCGATGTTGACTAAACACTCGCGGAACGCGGTTCGTTCCAGGCCATCGAGTTGTGCCACCGCGTATTCCGCTTCTGCTTGCGCCCGGCAGCGCGTCGATTCGATGATTCCGGTTTCCCAGAGCGCCTTTTGCAATTCATTCCGCAACGATCGGCTCCCCTCTCGCCATGATTTACGCAGATGATCTGCTTCCGATACTGGAAGTTGCTCGAACAATGCGATCAGCGGGAGAGTGAGTTTCCCTTGCTCCAGATCGGTTCCCAGGGTTTTGCCCGTCATGCCTTCGTTGCCGACCAAATCGAGCAGATCATCGGCGATCTGGAAGGCGATGCCCAGATGCCGGCCGTAAGCTGCCAGACACCCAACAATATCGGGTTCTGCACCGGCGTAGAATGCCCCGAGCCTGCAACAGCACTCCGTCAAGGCAGCGGTCTTTCCTTCGATGATCGCAAAGTAATCCTCCTCGTGAAGATCGAGGTTGCCGCGATCGCTGATTTGCCGGAGCTCACCCGCACAAACGCGATTGGTTGCATCGCCAATCCATTGACATGCTCGCGCATCGCCAAGAGTGCTCGTCAAATGGAATGCCTGTGTAAACAGCAAATCGCCCAGCAGAATACTGATTTTGTTGCCATGATCGGCGTTTATGGTTCGGACGTGCCGGCGGGTGTCGGCTTCGTCCAGAACGTCGTCGTGAACCAGAGTTGCGGTATGGATCATCTCGACCACAGCGCCCAGCGTGTGATGAGCGGGTTTGACGGTTCCGCAAGCTTTGGCGACCAGCAAAAGAAGGAGGGGCCGGAGCCGTTTGCCGCGGTAGTGGCGAAGATGTTCGAGCAATAAGCCAAATTGTGCCGATAAGGAGAAAGGGAATTCGTAAAGATGGTCTCGACCTGTTCGAGATCGCTTGCCACCAGCGCTTGTGGAAGAGTTTCCAGACGAGGCGGAATCACGCCGTTCGTCGAAAGTACCTGCATCATCGAGTTCTCCCTTGGGTAGTGGTCGGTGATCAGTGGTCAGTGATCAGTAAGAACCATTTTTGGCACGCTGTACCCGACATCCTCATGTATTTAACTGACCACCGACTACTGACCACTGACCACTATTTCACCCGTCCGTTGCCTGAAACGTACCGCTTTTCCCGCCCGTTTTCTCTTCGAGGCGGATGCGCTCGATCGTTATCGCCTTATCCACGCTCTTGCACATGTCGTAGACCGTGAGGGCCGCGACACTCACTGCCGTGAGCGCTTCCATCTCGACGCCGGTTTTGCCGACGACTTTGGCTGTGGCCTCAATCCGCAGTATCGAATCGCCGTCGAACTGGAAATCGAGCGAAACGCTGGTCAAGGGCAGCGGATGGCACAAGGGGATCAGATCGCTGGTCTTCTTCGCCGCCATGATTCCTGCGAGACGGGCCACCGCGCAGACATCCCCCTTGCCGATGCCCCGATCGCGGATCAGGCTAAGTGTCGCAGGTTGCATACGAACCTGAGCACTGGCGCGGGCCATTCGCGCGGTTTCCGCTTTCGCGGAGACATCGACCATCCGGCTCGCGCCCTGCTCATCGAAATGCGACAATTCCGGCATCGCTTTGGCTCCCAGGGAATCGCAAACGATTTCCCGACGAATAGAAAACCGCAACGCGACGGAAGAGATAACCCCGCTGCGAAAAATGAACCATTCGATGGGCGCGGCAGTGTACTCCCGGCGCTCCGCGTGAGGACTTTTTTCTCGCGCAGAGCGAGAAGAATACACTGCGATTCGAGATTTCTTAAAAAAATGCTCTGGACCTGAGATGGATTATCGGGTAAACATTACCTACGTAGAACCACTCACAATGATTGGACAATCCCAATCCATCAGCCATTGCCCAGTGGGATAGCGATTCTGATTTTTCTGTGAGATTTTCTTGCTTTTGGTGCTATGATAGATTAAGCAATAGAGTTGGATGGCTATTGATCACTTACCGTTGCTCGACTCGTCTCTGTATAAATCCCGATTTCCATCAGTGATCGCTCTGTAAAGCTCCCCCCATTTGTACGAACGTCGGCACGGATCACCATCCAAGTTCGTTGGGTCTTCTCTGTTCGAGTGAATGACGAATTCTTCCTTACAACCTGTTCCTTTTTTGTTTTGGGCCTCGTTCCCCGCGCTTCTCGCACTTCCTGAGGCGGCCAACGATGCTCCCGTGGATAATGACCGATGACTTCTGAGCAAGTTTTGACGCAAGGTGTCCTGGAACTTCATCCCAAAGGATTTGGGTTCCTCCGCAATCCGAGCCGGCACTATGTTGCCCAACCGAACGATGCCTATGTTCCCGCACCGTTGATCCAGCGCTTCTCGCTTCGAGAAGGGTTGCATCTGGCCGGACCTGCCGATCCGCCCCGCAAAGGCAGCGGTCCCAGGTTAACCGGCATCGAAAACATCGAAGGTTCTCAACCAGGTTCCTTCTCACTGCGCAACTGGGATGAATTAACTCCCATCGACCCCCATGAACAGATCCGCCTGGAAACCGACACCCTACCCCTGACAACTCGCGTCATGGACTTATTTACCCCAATCGGTAAGGGCCAGCGCGGGCTGATCGTGGCTCCGCCGCGAACCGGCAAAACGGTCCTTCTTCAGCACATTGCCGCGGCGGTGAGCAAGAACCATCCCGAAATGCACCTGATGGTCTTGCTGGTCGATGAAAGACCGGAAGAGGTGACGGAGATCCGTCGGAGCGTCAAGGGCGAGGTGATCGCCAGCAGTTCCGATCGCGATGCCATGAGCCACGTCCGCACGGCGGAACTGGTGATGGAACGCGCCAAACGATTTGCCGAAAACGGTCGGCAAGTCTTTGTGCTACTGGACAGTTTGACCAGGCTGGCGCGAGCCTACAACAAGACGATGGGCGCTGGTGGACGAACCATGAGCGGTGGAATGGATAACAGAGCCTTGGAGGTTCCCAAACGTCTCTTCGGCAGTGCCCGCGTCTTTGAAGAAGGCGGATCGTTGACGGTTCTGGGCACGGCGTTGGTTCAAACGGGCTCGCGGATGGACGATGTGATCTTCGAGGAGTTCAAGGGTACGGGCAACATGGAGTTGGTACTGAGCCGGGAGCTGGCCGATCGCCGGATCTTCCCGGCCATGAACCTGGCCGAGTCGGGCACGCGCAAAGAAGAACGGATTTTGGAGCCGGAAGTATTGAGGCGGGTCACCCTGTTGAGGCGGCATCTGATGAGCATGTCGCCGGTGCAGGCGATGGAGGCTTTGCTGTTGCAGATGGGCAAAGCCGCAAGCAATGCGGCATTTTTGGACCGGATGGTTGTGAAGTAAGGCAGATGACTTGTTTACCTCAAACTCTCATTGCCGTGTCGAGCGATTCCAGCAGAACCTTTGTGGCCGAATGACGAAATCACTCAAACATGGTTGGAAGGAATTGACGAATATCGTCGTCAGTCCGATAACCTCCCCAACGCTTGGGACGCTGGTCTCAGAACCTGATTCATCTTGCCCCATCATTGAACATGCTGCGTGAATTGCTTGAATACCTTCTCACCCCCTGCCCGCGCTCGGTCAAGGCGATGGGGTTTTTGTATGAGGCAACGGGTATTCGAGGCCGTTATCGCCGTTGCCGGGAATACTGGGCGGAACACATCGAGAAAACCAGAGCCACGATCTTGAAGGGAATCGAACGCTGCCGGCAACATCGCAAGGCCGTGATCCTTGGCGCAGGCTTGTTGCACGATATTCCCCTGGAAGAGTTATCCGCGAAGTTTCGAGAAGTCATTCTGGTCGATGTCGTCCATCCGCTCGCAAGTCGCTGGCGAACCCGTCGATATCGCAACGTATACCGAATCGCAGCGGATGTAACCAACACCATTGAGGCCGCCTATCGAGTCGCCTGGGACTCCGACAAACCCTTGCCACATTCGGAACCTTCACTCTTTTTAAACGATGGCGAAGTAGACTTTACCGCATCGGTCAATTTGCTGTCGCAGTTGCCATGCATGCCGATGTCTTATCTTTCCCGGCAACATGTCCATTCGGAAGAAGCGATCGATGATTTTGCCCGCGATCTGATCTGCGCCCATATCGACTATCTCGATCATCTCCCTGGAGCAGTTACGCTCATTACTGATATCGAAAGGCTCAAATACGACATGATGCACCGGCTCGTGGAAACGCGGGATTTGCTTTTCGGGGAAAAGCTATCGAAATGGGGTGAGGAATGGGAATGGAAACTCGCACCGGCCCCCGAAGCGGATCGAAAGCATAGCTATTTCCGCAGAGTAGTGGGCATCCCCGACTGGAAGTCGAAAGTTCCAAGTTCCAGGTTCCAAGTTCCAAGCTAAAAACCAAGAACCCTTCGGGTTCTCAACTTGGAACTTGGAACCTGGAACTTGGAACTTCCCTTCACCAATCGCTGCCGAGAACGCTACCGTCGCGCGGGTCGCAGGCTTCGGCCCAGGTCGTTGCTGAAATGTTGGCAGAGACAAAACGCACGCTGCCGTCACCCATACCGACGTTCATGCCGCCGATATGGCCCGACTGACCCCGGCTGGAATCGCAATTCTCGAACATATTGGGAACAAAACCCTGGAATAGGTAGCAAGGGCTATATCCCGGATTCACATTCTTCGCGAAGGTATTATGACACATGATCGGCCGCCACAGTATCGTCGAATCCGCCCACAACGAGGCTGCCGCATCGGCAGGGTTGTTATCGGAGCCGCACGAGGTAAATGCCTCGCCGAAGAAGATCGTATTGGATAGGCCATCGGGAATCGAAGCGGGAAGAACATTCGACCCTTGCACGCAATAGAAATCGGAACTGCCGTTGGGATTGCCGAAAACGAGGTAGTTAGCGCTATAGCAGCCTGCTGCGAAATTGCTTGCCTCCAAACCGTTGCCGCTCTCACCTCCTCCGGATGACTGGCTCAGCCCGCCCGGGCCGACGGAGGGATCGGCGGGACAAATGTATGTCTTGATCGGCTGATAATATTGACCGCCGGTATACGCTCCGGGCGGACAGTTTCCTTTCGTGAGCGCTTGAAAAATGTTGTTCTGCTCGAGGTAAGGCAATAGCCATGTGAAGCAGGTATAAGGATAGCCGTTGTAGACCGGCGCTGCCACCGTCGTCGCAGTCCAACCATCCGGAGCGGTAACGGGAGGCAAACTGCCCATCGCGTCGTTGAGGTTTTGCGTGGCGATGCAGATCTGCTTGAGGTTATTGGCACACTGGATACGACCGGCCGCGGCCCGAACTTTTTGGACGGCAGGCAACAATAACGCGATCAGAATGGCGATAATGGCGATTACCACCAGTAATTCAATGAGCGTAAATGCTCTTCGAAGATGAGAATTGGTCATGATGTTTCCTTGAAAATGGGCAAGGAATCGATCAGTTTATGAACCAGCCTTTCGGGGTGGGGTGGGCTTGAAAGGGTAGTTGAAAAGTAGGCGTCACATTTCAGTAGATGAGTGTATGTTGCTTGAAATCCGCCGCGAAGTCAAGCCCGGAGTAGAACATGCCAACAGCGCGGCAGTTGGATTAGTCCGGCTAGCAGAAAATGGCCTCTGATTAGGAGAGAGATAGGTGGTTGGCGATCACCAATCGGTACCGATGACGGTGTTATCGCGCGGATCGCACACCTGGGCCCAGGTCGTTGTGGAAATGCCGGATGAGACAAAGCGCACACTGCCGTCACCCATACCGACGTTCATGCCGCCCATATGACCTGATTGGCCTCGGCTGGGGTCGCAGTTATTGAACATCTCCGGGGTGAAACTCTGGAAAAGGTAGCAAGGGGCGTATCCCGGATTCACACTTTTCAGTGGGGTGTTATGACACATGATGGGTCGCCACGGCAGGGTTGAGTCAGCCCACAACCCAGCAGCTGCATACGATGAGGAGCCGCTATTGCCGCAGGAGGCGAATATCTCGCCGAAGAAGATCGTGTTGGACGTGCCGTCGGGAATCGATGTGGGGATGACGCTCGCCCCCTGCACGCAGTAGTAATCCGAACTGGCGTTGGGATTGCCGAAAACCAGATAGTTGGCGCTGTAGCAACTCCGCTGAAACCGTTCGCGCCTCCGTAAGTCGTCTGGCTCAATCCGATTGGAGCAAGCGATGGATCGGACGGGCAGAGATAGGTCTTGATGGTCTGATAGTATTGACCGCCGCAGTAACCTCCCGGAGGAGAATTTCCGGTCGTAAGATTATTGAAAATGTTTTGCTGCTCGATGTAGGGCAACAGCCAGGTAAGAGCTGTGTAATTCGCGTTATTGTAACCTGGTCCAGCCACCGTGTTTGCCGTCCAACCATCCGGCGAGGCTACGGGCGGCAAGCAGCTCATGGTGTCGTTGATGTTGTTGGTGGCCAGGGCGATTTGCTTGAGGTTGTTGATGCACTTGGAACGGGCGGCCGCGGCCCGAACCTTTTGAACTGCCGGCAACAGCAACCCGACCAGAATCGCGATGATGGCAATGACGACCAGCAATTCAATGAGAGTGAACGCACTTCGACGATGAGAATAAATCATGGAAATTACCTGCCTGAACCGGAAGAAAGCAAGCGGTTGTGTTACCAGCCTGGTGGCTGGTCCATATCGAAGAGCACGGGAGAGTTGAAATCCGCTTCGATATTCAATCAACTGGAATCGAATGAAGATAATCTATCCTGTTTCAGGAAAAATGCAAATCCAATGCCGGTGACGAGCCGTGCTTTTGCTTATCATCTGGATTTCCGTTGGCAATTCGCCGATCTTTAGGTAGACTAGTTTAGGTAAATATTCCTTCCTCGATCCTCCCCCGACATCCCTCCCCGTCGGCATCCGGAAATCGAAATATGATCACTTTGCTCGGCTCCTCGGATCGCTATTGCGATGGTTTGTCTCGTCGCTCGTTTTTGCAAATCGGCGGTTTGGCCCTGGGTGGCCTGACCTTGCCAACGTTATTGCGCTGCGAAGCAGCCAACGCCAAACCGCGAGCGCATAAATCGGTCATCATGGTTTATCTGTCCGGCGGGCTGGCCCATCAGGACACCTTCGATCTGAAGCCCAATGCTCCCGGCGAGGTGCGCGGCGAGTTCAAGCCGATCACAACCAATGTCCCCGGCATCCAGATCTGCGAACTGCTGCCCAAACTTTCCCGCTGCATGGACAAGATGACCTTGGTCCGTTCCATCACCGGCCTGGCCGATGAACATTCGAGCTGGCAGAACATGACCGGTGTCGGCATGAACACCGCCAAGCGCGAAGGCAAGCCGCACATGGGCTCCGTTGTCGCCAAGCGTTCAGGGGCCGGTCGATCCGTTGGTGCCACCCTTCGTCGATCTCTTTCCAACCATGCAGCACAAGCCGTACAACAGCCCGCACGTGGGCAACCTGGGCCGATCTGCCGCGGGCGTCAAGGTGGATGGCGAAGAAATCGCCGTGATGAAGAACCTGGCCGTGCCGATGGATCGGCTCAACGATCGCCGGGAGCTTCTTGCGTCGCTGGATGCCGTTCGCCGAAATTCGGAGAGTCGGCCGACCGCAACGGCGGCATGGATACCTTCCACGAGAAGGCATTCGACGTTTTGACGACAAGTAAGCTCGTCGATGCCCTGGATGTGACCAAAGAACCGGTCTCATGTGCGCGATCGGTATGGTCGAGGCTCCACCAAACATCTCGGCGATGGGGCACCGATGTGGAACGATCAACTCTTGATGGCACGCCGATTGGTGGAGGCGGGCACGCGCGTGGTGACGGTGGCTTACGGCTTCTGGGACACGCACGGCGGCAACTTCCGGCACCTGAAGCAACACCTGCCCTTGTTCGATCACCGGCATCTCGGCCCTGATCGAAGACATTTACGCGCGCGGCCTGGATAAAGACGTGACGGTGCTGGTCTGGGGCGAGTTCGGACGCACGCCGAAGATCAACAAGGACGCCGGGCCGCGATCACTGGTCGCGAGTCAACGGGGCATTGTTCGCGGGCGGCGGCATGAAAGTGGGTCAGGTGATCGGCTCCACCGATTCACAGGCAGCGGAAGCGAAGGACGAGCCGATCCCCTATCCGAGCGTACTCGCGACGGTTTATCAGAACCTGGGCATCGACCCACACTCGATGGTGTACGATGTCTCGAACCGACCGAATCCAATCATGCCGAGCACGGTGCAAACGATCGGCAAATTGCTTTAGTTCAACGGTTCCAAGTTCCAGGTTGAAACCCAATTTGTCGTTGAACTATACGGTTCCGAGTTTCTCTCGGAACTCATCAAGTGTCGCACACGAAGCAGTGCACTCGATAATTGCCTGTAGTTTTTCATCGTCCTGAATGCTAGCTAACAAATGGGCTATATCGATAGGAACAGAACCAAAGCGCTTTTCCAAAACACCCAGAATAGCACGATGCCCACAAAGCCTGTTCTGGGTGATAGATCCGATATTAGTTCCAAATTCCAAGTTCCAAATCAATGACATGGGATTTTCAACTTGGAACTTGGAACTTGGAACTATTTGACGATTTTCAATTCCTGATCCGAAGTTATGCTCAGATAGAACCCGTGTGGGTTGTTGCCATTCACGATCTTCATCAGAATCGGGTTGGCTCCCTTCTTGAGTTTCACCTTGATCTTGTGACTCTCAGGAACCGCGGCGAAGTGATCGCGGTTGGAGAACACCGATTCGCTATTCACCCAGATTTTCGCGCCGTCGTCGTTGCCGAGCAGTATGGTCGCTTCCTGATCGAGAGGCGATTCCACCTGCCGATAGAGATAGGAAGCGATGCCGATGCTGTTCGGCGAAGTGCGCCTGCAAATCGACATAGCCCTCAGCAGTGGTGCGAACCGTCTTCCAGGTAACAGGACCGTTCTTGCCGGGCAGACTGAGTTTCAGGTCGATGGACTTGACCTTCTCCAGACCGAAATCCTTATCGAGGCCCGAATCGTTCGCATCGTTCTCGAAGGGGCCAAGAACATACCACGAGTCCGGTGTCAGCGAGGCGATCTTCAACGTCGAAAGATATTCGACCAGATTGACCAGATCATCTTCGGTCAACGTCGCAATGAGATTGTCCGGCATGATGGAAATCAGACTCTTGGTTCTTTCTTCAATGTCCTTCTTGGCCATCGGAAAATCTTTGCCGTTGGCATCGCGCAAGACGATCTTGTCGTTATCTTCTTCCACGATCAGACCGAGTAGTTTCTGGCCGTTGAACGTGCTGACATTCCATTGCAAGAACTGGTCGGCGATCGCCTTGCTCGGCTGCAAGATAGACTCAAAGATGTTTTCCCTGCTGCCTTTCTTGCCGATCATCGACAAATCGGGGCCAATGCTGCCGCCCATGCCGCGCACGGTGTGACAGCGCAAGACATTGCGCCTCGCCCTTCAGGCTTGCCGCAAGAAGTTGTTTGCCGCGCTCGGCGCTGCCGATGCGCTTGGCCAGTTCCGCGATCGGGGGCAGTTTCTTGGGATCGAGTCTGCCGGGGGCCGGGAAGAGAATCATTGCCTTGTTGCGCAAACCCTGAAAGGGAGTGTTGCGCAGCAGTCTGCCCACATCGGCGACCAGCTTTTCGGGGAGCTCTTTCTTTTCGTGAAGACGGAGAAGCCACTGCGCACCCGCCTGGCTCCCTGCCAGCACTGCCAGTGCTGCCGGTTGGATTTCGGGGTTAGCGGATTGTGTGATGGTACTCTGCAAGAATTGCATGCCCAGCTTCGCGCTGGCTCCCGTTGTTCTGGGATCGGCCGAGAGGTGAAGACCGAGGGCATTGATCGCTTCCACGCGCATGAGCGGGCCGGTGGTTGCGATTTTTTTAAGAACCTCCACTGCTTCCGGAGTGAACATTTTGCCCAGCGCCCGCACGGCCTCTTGCCGGACGCCGATATCGTTACCCGCCAGCGCGATATTAGAGACTTTTTCGAAGTGCTGGCTTCCCCCGGAAACGGCAGCGAGTCGTAGGCCGATCGATTGGGTTCCCGGCGCGTCGAGCAAAGTCGAAATAGCCGTCGACAGCTCTTTGCTGTTTGCCAGCGCTTTCCATTTTCCAGGCAGAAACAGCTTCAGATTTTCCAAAGCTCGATCGCGCACTTCGGCAGGAGTATCCTTGCCAAGCAGGGCCAGCATCGACCGGCCTGCGGAGATGTCATCAGAACCCGCGAGAATGTCAACGATGCGCCCACGCTGGGCGGCAGTGAGTTTCGGATCGGCGACTTGTTTTACCAGGCGCGGCATCACCGACTTGGGCCGAAGCTCCCAGACCAGATCGGCAACCTTGTCGTTCCATTCGGGAAAATGCTTGTCGAAATCGGCAAGAATGGCATCGCGGCGGTCTGGGTCGGTGCCGCAGGCGATGTTGAGGGCAGCGCGGTAGAAGATGTCTTGACCGTCGTATTTCTGTGCAAGAACATAGAAACACTCTGTGACTTGCTCTACCGGAAGTTTGCTCATTGCGAGCAAGAGTTCACGTCGAACCGGTGAGGTCGCGTCTTTTGATAGCCGTTTCAAGACGATCTTCCAAAAATCTGGATTCTCTTTCAATCCTTTAAACAATACCCCTCGCAAGTCCAAATCGATCAAGAGCCGAACGGACTGTTGTTGAAGTTCAGATGTTTTGAATTTTGAAGGATCCGGCTTGTCGTCACTCCCAAAATCGCTGACTCCCAGTGCAAGTGTAGCAGCATTGAAAGCATGGCCGACGATGGTTCTTACTCGCAAGTCCGGGTCGGTCAGTTTTTCCTTGCGGGGTCGGTCCAGTTCTTCTGCCGAAGCAACTTCAATAGCTCGCGCACGAGCAGTCACAATCGGATCCTTGATTCCGAGAAGTACCTCCTCGAATTGCTTTTTCGCAAGGAGTTTGGCCATTTTTTGAAACGGCTCCCTTTGCTCGTCAGGTAAGATGTTCGCGTTGATATTGAGTTCGCGATAGAATTGAATGCCATCGAACGAACCGACAACGCAGGCGAGCCCAAAGCGTCATAAAAGCCTTCCTCAGTAAACAGCTTCACTTCCGGCACCTTATATCCCTTGTGCCCCTTCGGCGTCAGCCGATAGATGCGGCCGCGCGTCCAGTCGCCCATGCCGTGGCCGCCGACGCCGGGATCGTACCAGTCGGCCAGGAAGACGCTGCCGTCCGGGGCCACGCAGACGTCGCGAGAGCCGGAACCAGTTGTCGGTGCTGGTGACGAGCAGTTCTTTTTCCAGTTCGTAGCCGGCCCCCTTCGGCTTGATGTGGAAGCAGCGGAACTTCGCGCGGGCCGGCGTCGCAGTGCAGCAGCTGGCCGCTGATACTTCTTCGGGCAGCAGCGTCCCTTCGTAGAAGCAGATGCCGGTCGGCGAGCCGAAGCCGGTGCGCAGGATCTTGTGGACGATGCCGGGCTGCTCCTCGTGCCAGTGCGCTTTGGCCCGGGCCGCGCGGGTGATAGCCGTAGTTGCCGCCGGGCATGACGTAGCAGATGCGCGTCTGCTGGTTGCCGTCGTCGTCGTTGTCGGAGAGCCAGATTTCGCCGAAGCTGTCGACGCAGGCATTCGTAGTTGTTGCGGAAGTTGTGGGCGATCAGTTCGAGGTTCGTGCCGTCCATGTCGCAGCGCCAGACGGTGCCGGCCCGGCAATCGGTGTTGTTGCTGGTCCACTTCCGGCCCTTGCCGTCGGAGCTTTGCAGGTTCTTCACGCCCGTGTCGCCGACGGTGAAATAGAGCTTGCCGTCCGGGCCGATGTTGATGCCGTGAACGCCGTGATCGTGATCGAAGCCGCCGAAGCCGGTGAGGAATTTCTTGGGCGGGCCGTCGGCCTTCAGGTCGCCGTCCTTGTCCTCGAAGACGAGGATGTCGGGCGACTGGCAGACGAAGACTTTCTGGCCCTTGCCGTCGGGATACGGGCGCCACGCGCGATGCCGAGCGGGCCATAGATCTCCTTGCCCTGATAGAAGACGACCGACTTGTCGGCCTTGCCGTCGCCATCCTTGTCTTCGAGGATGACGATGCGGTCGCCTTCGGATGCGAAGGATCGGCCGGCCGAAGTTCATCCGCCGATAGTTGACCGCTTCGCACACCCAGACGCGGCCCTTGTGATCGACGTCGATGCAGGTCGGGTTGACGAGCATCGGCTCGGCGGCGAACAGCTCGAGCTGCAAGCCCTTCGGCGACCTTGAAGGTGGCCATCGCTTTTTCGGGAGGAATTTGGGCGGATGCAGAAGATGCGAGGCCGCAAAAACTCAGGGCTATAAAGATCCATCGATTCATGGCAGAGAGGCTCCTAGGCGGGAAAAATCAGTAGTTCCAAGTTCCAGGTTCCAGGTTCCAAGCCAATGACCCGAAGGGTTGATGGTTCCCAACTTGGAACTTGGAACCTGGAACTTGGAACTGCTTTTGGTCGCTACAATGAGGATAGACGACTCGCGGGAAAATCCAAGGCGAAACGATGGACAACAACCCGATCTTTACCGTGTTGGGACTGCTGGGCTTTCTCATTCTGTTGCTGCTGATGGTTCGAAGCGGTTCGGGCGGAGGCTGAGGTTCGTGCGAATAAGTTCCCAGTTCGGGAATGTCACTTAGAGCCTGTTGCAAAATTGGCGTCTGCGAAACGCGTAGGGCCGGTCGAGGCTTTGCGAGGCCCGCCGGAGCGAGGTGCTGCTTCATGGCGGGCCTCGCAAAGCCTCGACCCGCCCTACATGGCCATTAATTTTGCAACAGGTTCTAATAGAGGATGGAAGTTTTCCATCAAACGGATGCCAACCAACATCTACGATCAAACGGGCCGATATGCCGTCAAACTCAACCCGGTCGGGTTAATGAGTTGGTGGTTGCAACTGCCCATCGAGCAGATTCGCTTTCGCAACTGGCTCGACACGCGCGGTATCGTCTTTCCCGGTGAGCCGGACCGCACCAACGATACGGTGGCCTGGTTGTCCGACGACAATCCAGCCATCGAGTGGGCCTTGGCTCTGGAGTTTTGTTTGGCTCCCGACGGCAGCATGTTCGGTCGGCTCCTGGTGTATCTGGGTTATATCTGGACCGAAAAACGTCCCACCGATGCGGGCAAAGAACGCTTTTGTGTCGGTGCTATCATCATCAATATGACGGGACAAGGAAAAACTTCCCGGCGAATGCGGTATCGAGACTCCGATGCGGAAATCGCATTGAAGGTTGTGGAATGCAACCTCGAAACCTGGGATGCCGCCGAGACTCTCCAGAAGATCGCTACGGGCGAGTTGTGTCGTGAGGTATTACCCTGGATTCCGCTCTTGAAGGGTGCCGATACTACAAAGGTCCGACAGGAGTGGTTACAGCTTGCGAAAGAGGAGCCGGACTCGCGTTTGCGAAGCGAATATGGCTTTTTGGCCTTGATTTTTGCTGAGGCTGCCGGACGATTAGCATTGTGGGACAAATGGTTAAAGGGGTGGAACATGACTGAATCCAAAGTAGTTCTGGAGTTGATGGAACAAGGAAAGAAGATAGGAATCAAGGAAGGGAAAAAAGTAGGAAAGAAAGAAGGGAAGAAAGAAGGCGAACGAAATCTACTGCTTCGCGCATTGGAGAATCGATTTGGAGCGGTGCCGAAAGAATTGGTTACTCTCGTTCGCTCTACCAAGGATCTCGACTTGATTCGCACCTGGTTCGATCTTGTGTTTCAGGCAGGATCGATGGCCGAGTTCCGTCAGAAAGCGAGCATTTGACCGCGACAATGGCAAATGTGGAATGACCCGTTATGCCGCCGAAAGGCGAGCATCTGAACCGCTGTTGAGTGGGATCCCTTGCACCATGCCGGAACTTCCTGAAGTTGAAACGGTCGTCCGCGATTTAAGGCCCATGCTCATCGGACAGCGCTTCACGGCCATCAAAACCGGGCGCAAAAGCCTTCGCACACGCTGGTCGAAGAAGTGGGAGCCGATGTTGCTCGGAAGAACGGTTCAGGCGATCGATCGCCGGGGTAAATGGATACGCTCGACGCTCGACGATGGCAGCTTGCTGATTTTCCATCTCGGTATGACGGGTCAACTTACGGTGCGGGCCGGGGATGTTCCCGTTGAGACGCATACCCATTTCATCTTCACGCTTGAAGCCGGCAACGCACAGCTACGCTTCCGCGACATTCGCCGATTCGGCAGCGCCTTTCGCCTCGAAAACGACGCGGCCTGGGAAGCCTTTTTGAAGGATACGCTGGGGCCGGAACCATTCGATCTCGATCCGATCTGTTGGCGGGCAGCGCTGAAGAAGACCGACCGCAATTTGAAAGCGATCTTGCTCGATCAGCGCGTGATTGCGGGCGTCGGCAACATCTATGCGGATGAGTCTTTGTTTCTAGCCGGACTGAAGCCGGAGCGTCGTGGCAATCAACTAACAGGGCGTGAAGCGGAGCACCTACGAAAAGCCATCGCCGAGATTTTGACCAGGGCCATCGAAAGTCGAGGATCGACGATCCGCGACTATGTGGGCGGTTCCGGGCTTCAGGGATCGCATCAAAAGTCGCTGCACGTTTACGGTCGAACCGGCGAACCCTGCACGAAGTGCAAGACTGCCATCACCTGCATCCGGCTCGCGGGCCGATCGACCCATTTCTGTCCCAAATGCCAGAAGTGAGCAGGTTCACTGTAGAGTGACCACTCAGGTTGTTTCCCTTGAATCGGAATGTCCAGGCAAATATGCTCACCTTGAATTCAATCTCAAGGAACTCGTCATGTTTGCACGCATCTTCGCCGCCACGTTTTGCTTTGTTGGGTTGGTAAACTTCAGCGGGGCCGCCGATCTTCCAAAATCCAAGCCGATCCCCCAGGAAACCATTGCAGCTTACGAAAAACTCGGTGCCAAGTCGGTTTGGTTCGGCGTAAATCGATACGGCTTTTATGAGATTTCTTCTCAAAGCGAGTTGCCCGGCTTTATCTTCCAAAACTTGCCGAATGGAAAGCTTCCCAAACTTCCGGCCGTTTCTGTTCCGTTTGGGCTTAATCTGCGAAGGTCCTACGTAACCGATGAGGCGATGGCTGAATTGAAAGATCTGACGAACCTGACGGCACTCGATCTCGCAACCACATCGGTTTCCAACGCCGGGCTGAAGCCATTGAAGGATTTGAAAAGTCTCAAATATCTGAACCTCAACTCTGCGGGCATCACAGACAAAGGACTGGCGGATTTGAAATCGCTCAAATCACTTACCGCGCTAGACATCGGTTGCCCGGGCGTGACCGATGCGGGGCTGAAGGAATTGAAAGACATCCAAGCGCTCACATCGCTCAGGCTGGGGGTGCTTATCACCAATGAAGGCATAAAGGAGCTGGCGGACCTCAAGAATCTTAACTCGCTTACCCTCGAGTACTGTCGCTTGGGCGATCCGGCGATCGCATACTTGAAGGCTCTCGATCTCAAAGCGCTAAACCTTCGCGGAACCGGCACGACCAATGCCGGCATGGTCGAACTCCGCAACTTCAAGAACCTGGTCACGCTCAACCTGGGAGAAACCCGAGTGACCCATGAAGGACTGAAAGAACTAAAGGGTCTCAAAAACCTCAGCGAAGTCACCATTTTCTCGCAAAACATCACGGATGCGAGTCTAAGGGTATTGCGAGAAATCGGTTTGCTGCACAAGGTCACAATTGCGGGAGGGAGACTCGGCATTCGAGCAACTTCACCCGATGAAGTCCTGCTCATGTCGCTTCAGAATTCGAAAGTAACCGATGCAGGGTTGAAGGAACTCAAGGATTTCAAAGGGCTTGTTTTGCTGAACCTCGAACGAACCCAGATAACCAACGCGGGACTCAAAGAACTGAAGGAATTCAAAAGCCTCAGCACTCTGTACCTTGGCTACACGAAAATAACCGATGCAGGATTGAAGGATCTTGAAGACCTCAAGGGCCTTACAACATTGCATATTCGTGGCACAAAAACGACCGAAGAGGGAGCGAAGGAATTCAAACGAGCCGTGCCGAAATGCACTATCATTCGTTGACAGCAGCCTTTTCCATTCCGCATTGGATTCAGCAGTTCATTCGGCGATCTTCGGCCAATTGAGTATGCGTAGTATGATCGGTTCCTGATCGTGGATGCTATAGCCGACCAAAAACGGCGACGCGAGATTAAGCCCCGCAAATGCCTTCTCGATGATGAGTTGTTCGACTACTCTCCACACGACTAACCGGGCATTCGACTCCAGGTAGTCGTCCTCGTGCATAGCTCCCTTCGGATACTTGCCTTTCTCGGCCAACTTGATCCATGCAGGGAAGTCTACCTCTGCATATTCAGGAAACTCGAAATCTCCACTTTCGGTGTTGATCGGTGATAGGACTGGGGTGCTAAGCTGGTACTTGGCCCATTGCCAGGTCAGTTTACCCCGGAGGTTCTTCCGGCGGCTCTCGATGGCGATCCGCTCCAGCTCCTTCGACGTCCGGATATTGTTATCGAGAGTATCGAGACTTATGGAGAGGTGTCCGTAACATGGTTCGTCGCAATCGAAAAAGAAACAACACACTTCCGCATCGGGATTCTCGCGGACGAACCGCTTAATCGCAGCTACGCTGGCTTTAAGCAGTTTTTGATCGCTCGCTTCCCATTCGTCTGCCAACGAAATATCCTCCAATCACCGCATATCACGAGTGGTCTATACCTCGAAGAGGTAAAGGCAGCCCAGACTCGTTCTGTGCAAGATTTCCGTCGTTTCTCTCGTGATTCACGCCGCACTGGAGAGATCGCGCCCATTTAACCATGCAAGGGGCAGTTATCGTCGATCAGGTATAAATCTGACTCACCCCAGCGCCAAAGTCGTGGCCGGTGACGACTCTGCTAATGGTGCGCACGATCTTGCCTCCGCCCATCACCGATGGTTCGATCGGCGATGATTTGGCATAATCGTCAATCTCCGTGCAGATCAGACGAAGATCAATCACCGGCACGCCAACCCGAAAGGCCTCGCGCAGAATCACATCGTTGAACAGGCATAACCCCGTCAATTCTGCCGGCGCTATTCCTCCAACAACGTCGTAGATCGTGCAAACGGTGGTGGGTTTCCCCAGTGCCAATACCGTTTGCAACATGGTCCGATACTCGTGTTGAAACTGTTGACGAATCTCCGCGAGTCGGTCCAGAACCTGCGTGAATGAGTCGGCAGCGTCGTGAAGGATCATGCTGCTATAGTCCAGAGCATTATTGCCGCCCGAACTGATGACCAGATGAGTGGCATCTTCCGGCATTCGCGTCAACTGGCGGGCAACGTCGGAAGCGATGGAGCCGTCCACTGCCAATAGAGTTGCAAGCCAACTCCCCGGCAAGCACTTTTGCAGGTGTTCGATGACCGACGGCCCGCCCGGCACATAGCCGGCATTGTCGAAGATCGAATCCCCAAGAAGTATGACATGGTGCATGCTCATTAGAGTCTTTTTTCATGCGATTTGCGCAAATTGCATGTAGTAGGACGGGTCGAGGCTTTGCGAGGCCCGCCGTGCGCCGCGATCTTGTCCAAGGCGGGCCTCGCAAAGCCTCGACCCGCCCTACCAATGGTTGCGCCTGCGAAGTAACCGTCCAGCTAATTCCAAGGCGGGCCTCGCAAAGCCTCGACCCGCCCTACCAATAGTTGCGGACTCGGCCCGCGTTAGGCTCCTGCTTTATACATTGCCCCCACGAAGAGGCTTCCGATCACCACTCCAATCAAGCCAAGGAAAATAGCGAACACGATCGGCACAGCGGCCAGGAATAGCCCAGCACCCCAATGCCAGCCCGAGCTAAAAGAAAGCTTCAGCACCAGGAGGCCCAGAACGATTGCTATTGCTAAAATCATGCTGAAATTGACTCCAATAAGGATATCGGCAAGACTCAGAACTCCTTACGCGGAACATCCTGCTCAGCTCTGCTGCAAATCCACGATCGTCGTTTTCAAAATCTGAATCTGCTTTTCCAGATCCACGATCTGATCCCGCTGTTGTTCTACCACTTCTGCCGGTGCGCGTTTCACGAAGTCGGCGTTCTCCAGCTTCTTGCGGGTTGTTTCCAATGACTTCGTTTTCTCGGCGATCTGCTTTTCGAGTCGTTTCACCTCAGCAGTTGGATCGATCAACCCTTGCAGCGAAACATAGGTCTCGAACATCGGGTGTACCTGCGTGACCGCCTGGGGCGGTTTCTTCACGCTGGGGTTCGCGTCCAGTTTGCCCACGCCGGCCAGTAGCCCAATGAACGGAGCCAGCGACCCGAAGTCCGTTGCCGTTTTCGCATCGCAACGCACCGCAACGTCCAGAGAGGTTTTATTGTCGATCACGTAACGATTGCGAACCTCGCGGATGCCGCGCACCAGTTCTTGCATGAGGGCGATCCGCGTCTCCATTGCCTCATCCACCAAACTCGCTGGATAGGCTGGCCAAGGCGCGATCATCACCGATTCTGCTGCCTGCTGGGGATTTGGTGCGCCTCGACTCGATGCGAGTTCATTGAACACCTGCCAGATCGATTCCGCCACAAAGGGCATGACAGGCTGCACGAGCCGAAGGATGCCGTCCAGCACTGCAACCAGCACGCGCTGCACTGTCACTTTGCCACCCGGGTCTTTGAGCCGGCCCTTGGCCATTTCGATGTACCAGTCGCAAAACTCGGTCCAGGTGAATTCGTAAATTGCGCCGCGCCACGTCGCTGAAGTGATAGCCTTCCAGCGCATCCGTGACGGTTTTGGTCGTGGTCGCCAGCCTGCTAAGTATCCAGCGATCCTCCAGAGGCAAATCGTCCGGTTTCAGAGTATCAGCGGTGTAGCCTTCCAGATTCATGAAGATGAATCTGGCGGCGTTCCAGAGCTTGTTGGCAAAGTTTCGGCCGATCTCGAAGCGTTCCGAACCTTGCTTGGCAGTCTTGAGTTCCGCATCTTCTGCCAGCCAGGGTCCACCCGGCCGGAAGGGCTTCTTGCACTCCAAACAAGTCACCTTGCGCGTGCGCATATACATGTGCTCTTGCTTCACCGGATTCAGCTTGCCGCAATGGGGACAGATATTGCTCACGGGCAGCCTGGCATCTTGTGTCTCGGTCGCCAGTTGCACGATGATGAAGCGCAGCGCATCGGTGCCGTACAGTTCGATGATGTCGAGCGGATCGACGCCATTGCCTTTCGACTTGCTCATCGATTCGCCGAAGCCGTCGAGCATTTTGGTATGCACATACACATGGCGGAAAGGCACATCGCCGAGATTGTACAGGCCCGTCATCACCATGCGGGCGACCCAGAGCGTGATAATATCCCGGCTCGTGACCAGGGTGCTGGTCGGGTAGTAGTATTTCACCTCGGGAGTCGAATCGGGCCAGCCAAACGTCGAATGGGGCCAGAGGCAGAAGAGAACCAGGTATCCAGCACATCATCATCTTGCCGCAATGGATACTGCGTCCCCAGCGAATTGGCAGGAAGATCGGCACGGGCGCAAATGAGCCACTGGCCGGTTTCTTCGTTGCGTTGCCAGCACACGTCCTGCCTTCCCGCAAAGGCACGCTGCAACTCCGCTTCGGGCGCACTGGTGTACCAGATGGGAATCCGATGCCCCCACCACAACTGCCGGCTAATGCACCAGTCTCGCTTTTCTCCGAGCCAATCGAGATAGGTCTTGGCGTACCGTTCGGGGAAGAATTTCACTCGCTGCGACGTGACGGCATCCATCGCCATTTGAGCCAGTCCCGGCTTGCCGTCATCCCGGTCGCCCATCTTCACGAACCACTGGTCCGACAAGTAAGGTTCAATGGGTGTCTTGCTGCGATCGCTGATCTTCAGAGGAATATCGCGTTCTTCCTTGCCTTCAAAGAACCCAAGTTCCTCCATGTCCTTGGTTACGATCTCGCGCACCTTGAGACGATCCTGACCGGCATACTTCCCGCCGTTTTCGTTGATCGTGCCATCGGGATTGAGGATGTTTATCATCGGCAAGTTATTGCGCAGACCACACGCATAGTCATTGGGATCGTGGGCTGGAGTCACCTTCACGCAGCCTGTACCGAGTGTGGGATCGGCGAGCAGGGCATCCGCGATGATGGGGATCTCTCGACCATTGAGCGGTATCGTCACGGTCTTGCCGATCAGATGCTGGTAGCGAGTATCGCCGGGGTGAACGCACACGGCGGTATCGCCCAGCATCGTTTCCGGCCGGGTCGTTGAAAAGCGAATGAACTCGCCGGGTATTTCCTTTACCGGATATTTGAAGGTCCAGAATCCGCCGATCACGTTGGTTGTCTCGGTTTCATCATCGGCCACGGAGGTTTGTAGCTGGGTATCCCAGTTCACCAGTCTTTTGCCGCGAAAGATGTAGCCGTCGCGAAACATGCGGAAGAATGTTTCGCGCACCGCCTTGCGCAGGTGGGGTCGAGCGTGAAGCGCGTGCGCTGCCAGTCGGCGGAACAACCCATTTCCCGCAACTGGCCCAGGATTCGTTTCTCGTACTGATCCTTCCATTGCCAGATCCGCCGAACCAGTTCTTCCCGGCCAATGTCGTGACGATTCTTCTTTTCCTCGGCGAAGATTCGTCGTTCCACCACCGACTGCGTGGCAATGCCGGCGTGATCGGTCCCGGGCATCCACTCGGCGTTAAATCCCTGCATCCGCCGCCAGCGGATCAACACATCTTGCAGCGTATTATTGAGGGCGTGCCCCATGTGCAGTGCACCCGTCACATTCGGCGGCGGAATCACGATGGAGAATGGCGTGCGCTTCGGATCGGGGCTGCTATGGCTATAGCCGCGATCGGCCCAGAAATGGAGCCAGCGCACCTGGGCTTCTTTGGGATCGTAAGCTTTGGGAAGTTCGGTAGGCATATGGGTTCGCTGGGGTCTTGTGGTTCAGGATCATTGCCGCGGGAAGCATCGATCGTTCAGGTAGTTTCTCCACGCATGCGTTTCAGTTCCGCTTCCAGTTCTTGCACTCGGCGGAGTGATTCGTCCGCACGTTGTTTTTCATCATCTGCGCGTTGTTTTTCATCTTGAGCTTTCTTCAATGCAATTTCCTTTTCTCGTTTTTCATCTTCGGCACGTTTGAAGGTGGCTTCCTTCTCTTTGAGGGCAGTTTCCTTTTCTCGTTTTTCATCTTCGGCTCGTTTGAGGGCGGCTTCCTTTTTTCGTTTTTCGTCCAGGGCTAGTTTTTCTGCTCTGTCCGCGCGTTGTTTTTCTTCTTGCGCCAACTGTGCTTGACCGGCTAAATCCCGGATCGGATTTCCTTCTGAGTCGAGGCAGATAACATATTCGCCTCCGATAGCGATCCAAAGATTGACTTCGGGTATCCAAATTCGACTCTCATCCGGCAACAGGATTTGCTCGGGGCCGTTGGGCGTGGGATGAAAGGCAAGGAAACGGATATCGAGTGGCTCGTTCTCTTCCGGCAGATCGATGATGACGTACAGAGGTATGCCAACCGCACAATATTCTGTTATCTTCGCCGAAATCGCCGCTTCGTGTCGAAGGCGAGGTCACCTCGATCGCACAAATGGGCCGAGCGCCCATGTCGTGCATTGGGTAAGTCCCTCGCCGCGGATCCCAGGGAGCTGAATCGAAAAAGACGGAAAGATCGGGTCCGTGCGGCTCAATCCCTTCAACCTGCCAGTCAACGCGGTGATCGCCAAGGACCAAGGCTCCCGGATGATTCGTCAGGTGGTAGCGAAAAGCCCCCTTCAAGTAGCGGCAAATCTCACTGTGAGCATCATTCGTCATGATGAAATCACCTTCTTGAGGATGGAGCACATCCCACTCCGTCAGTGGAACCTGCTCGCTGAAGATCGTTCCATCATCGCGTTTGCGTTCGACGTAGCGCCACCCGTAGAAAAACGGATCGTCCGATACGTTCGCCGTGCTGCCCTCGACCATTGGGGAGATGGGTGTCATCGTTGCTCCAATCACTCTTGAGAATCTCGAGACGTTTCACCATCCTTGAATAGCTTGTACTCAAAACTATCGACCAGTGCCAGCCAGGATGCCTCGATTATGTTTTCACTCACGCCGACCGTGCCCCATATGTCGGTAGCATCGCGCGATTCAATGATAACCCGAACCCGTGCCGCTGTCCCTTCCCGTGCATTCACCACGCGCACCTTGTAATCGACCAGATGCATTTCCGCCAGGTTCGGATAGATCGGCAGCAGCGCCTTGCGCAAGGCGCCGTCGAGAGCATTCACCGGGCCGTCGCCTTCGCTGACTGTGTGTTGCACTTTGCCTTGCACGCGGATTTTCACGGTCGCTTCCGTGGTAGGAATGCCAATCTGATCGTGTTCGCTGTTGACGCGGTAGGACTCGCTGCAAACCAGGCCTGATATTGCCCGATCGCCTTTTTCACCAGGATGTCGAACGAGGCCTCTGCGGCCTCAAATTCATAACCGGCGTTTTCGAGATCCTGAACCTGGGTCAAAATCTTCGCCATGACGGCACGATCGTTGTTGATCGCATACTTCGTCGTTTTAGCGAGGATCGTCGATTGCCCCGACAGTTCGCTCACCAGAATCCGCCGCTCGTTGCCAACCATTGCGGGATCGATGTGTTCGTAGCTGATCGGGTTCTTGCCGACGGCATGGGTGTGCATCCCCCCCTTGTGCGCGAAGGCACTCGACCCAACGAAAGGCTGCCCGGAGCGGAATTCAGATTGGCGATCTCATAAACATAGCGCGATGCCTCGGTGAGCCGATGCAGGCTGCCGGGCTGCAAGAGTTCGTAGCCGTACTTCAAGGACAAATTGGCGATCACGCTGACTAGATCGACATTGCCGCAACGTTCGCCGATGCCGTTCATCGTACCCTGAACCTGGGTGGCCCCGTGTCGAACCGCGATCAACGAATTGGCGACGGCCAACGTCGCAGTCGTTATGGCAATGAATGCCGATGTCGCACTTGAGCGCCTTGCGAACCGCTGAGACTCGTTCGGCAATCTGTTCCGGCATGGTGCCGCCGTTGGTATCGCACAAGATCACGACCGCGGCGCCGGCGCTTCCGCCGCCTGCAATGTCTGCAAGCGCATAATCCGGATTGGCCTTGAAGCCGTCGAAAAAATGCTCGGCATCGTAGAACACTTCATGGCCCATTGCTTTGCAATGTGCAACGGAATCCGCGATCATCTTGAGATTCTCTTCCAGGCTCGTTCCCAATATTTGCGTGACGTGCATGTCCCAGGTCTTGCCGACGATGGTGATAACCGGAGCATGAGCATCCAGCAGAGCCTGCAGACAGGTATCGGTGGCGGGATCGCTGTTTTTTCGGCGCGTCATGCCAAAGGCAGCGATTTTGGCATGCTTGAGCGGCAGAGTGCGGACGGCCTGAAAATACTCGAAATCTTTGGGATTGGAAAGCGGGTAACCGCCCTCAATGTAGTCAACGCCAAGTTCATCGAGCCGACGAGTGAGCAGGAGCTTGTCCTCCAGGGAAAAGTTGATCCCCTCGCCTTGACTGCCATCGCGGAGCGTCGTGTCGTAGATAGAAATACGCATGATATAGTTTTCAATTTTCAGTTTTCAGTTCGGCCCCACGGTGGGAGAGGTTCTCACCCAAGGCCGGTCTCTGACTATTGCCCACAAGCAGGAACCGGGACAAATGTTTCGACACCGAACCGTTAATGCACAATCGATTTTTTGTAGCAATTTGTAGCATCGCGTTCACATTTACATTTGTTTGCGTTTGTGATCGTTAGTGCACAATCGATTTTTTGTGGCAATTTGTAGCATCGTGTTCACATTTACATTTGTTTACGTTTGTGATCGTTAGTACACAATCGATTTTTTGTAGCAATTTGTAGCATCGTGTTCACATTTACATTTGTTTGCGTTTGTGATCGTTAGTACACAATCGATTTTTTTGTAGCGTCTGCGCCCGGTTTCGGGCTCTCATCAGCAAAAACTTCGCCAATCCATCAAATCAATAAGCGTTTGATTGGCTTTAGTTCTTGGAAGCGTCTGCGCCCGTTTCGGGCCCTCATCAGCAAAAACCTCGGCAATCCATCAAATCGATAAGCGTTTGATTGGCTCTTAGTTCTTGGAAGCAATTTGTAGCGGCTGCGCCCGATCACGGGCCCTCATCTAAAAGAAACTTCGCCAGAATATCAAATCAATAATCGTTGGATTGAGGCGAAGTTTCTTGGAAGCAAGAGAGTTGTCAGTCCCCCCACGCCTTTCGGGCTGTCCGTTACCCACAAGTGGAAAGGAAAACGAACCGCGACTATCCCCTCTCCCCTGTACTCAGGGGAGAGGGTTAGGGTGAGGGGTTGAACCTCTCGCCATAAAAGATGCGAGTCGCCGAAAGGTTTAAGGTTCAACCCCTCACCCCCTAACCCAACCCTTCCAACATGAACGGAGATGTACTAATCCCTAAAGACATCCATGAACTTGGGGGGTTCGTGATTGACAGGTCAAATACCCATTGAATACTCCACGAGTAAAGTTTAATTTGGCACACTTTGGCACACTTTGGCACACTTTCCTTACGGGGTAAACGCAAATTCCTGTCGAAAGGTTACTTGATCAGTGACGTTTGGGGTTGTATTTGTGCTTGCCCGTTTCCCTCTCCACTTGTAGGTAATAGTCAGGCTTTGCGAGGGGGAGGGTCGGACACACAATGGCTTTCAATTTGAACGAGGTTTGGGTTCTCCCTACTTACTCAAGCTAGTATCGCGCATGGCGGTTCGCAATGTCAGCAGCATTTTGGCGAATGAATGGAACAGTCAACTCTCTGGCTGTCGTTGTTGCATATGGCACCATCCTGAACCCACAATGCCAATAAAAAACCCCGGAGCGAAAAGCTCCAGGGTTGGTTCGTTATCGGAGAAGAACTACCCGGAGCTATTTTGGAATGACAATAACGACCACCCCGGTAATGACCGGTATGGAAGGTGTTGCCACGGAAGTTGCTACGAGTTGAGACATTCTTGGGTCAATCATTCGAGGGCAATTGATTACTTACAGGAATGGTAGAAATTGACGCGGAGAAGTCAACCGGGTCCGGAAACTGGGTCGATCAAGGCGCGATGCCTAACCGTTTGAGATGCGCTTTGCCAAGTGGATCTCCCGCAGCGGCAGCTTTCCGATACCATTTCACAGCTTCCGCCAAGTCCTTCTGAACTCCGAGTCCTAATTCATATGCAAAACCGAGCATACCTTGCGCTCCACCATCGTTCTGCTCAGCTGCCTTTCGAATCCATTTCACTCCCTCCACCTCGTCCCTCACCACACCACGACCAAGTTTGTAGTTCATTCCCAGGGTGAGTTGAGCCTGCGCGTAGCCTTCCTCAGCCGCCTTCCGAAGCCATTTGCCGGCTTCGGTCAAGTCTTTATCCACGCCCCGCCCCGCTTCGTATGCAATAGAGAGATGATATTGTGATTCCGGATCGTTGTTTTCAGCGGCCTTGCGTAACCACGAGGTTGACTCTTTGTCATCCTTTGCCACACCCAACCCCTGTTGATACATGAAAGCCAGGTTTCGTTGAGCATATCGATCGTTGTTCTCCGCTGCCTTGCGATACCATCGAACCGCTTCCACCGGATCCTTCTCCACGCCATCGCCTTGGCTGAACATGTATCCCAGTCGAATCTGGGCATCCTCGTGATTCTGTTCTGCTGCCTTGCGAAACCATTCGGCTGCTTCGCGCGGATCCTTCTTCACCCCGATGCCGCTGTAGTACATCCACCCTTGACCTAATTGGGCTATTGGCAGGTTTTGTTCGCAAGCTTTACGAGTCCACTTCAGAGCTTCCGTATCATCTTTCTCGACTCCTTTACCCAGCAAGAATGCGTATCCAAAAAAAATCTCTCCGACCGGGTCATGCTGCTCCGCGGCGATGCGATACCACTTCACAGCCTCTTTTGGATTCGCCTCCATACGTTCACCCAGGAAATACATATCGGCCAGGAGCCGGTGCGCTCTGGTCAGATTTCGTCCCGTCGCCGCCCGCAGATCCGGAAGATTCTCTTTGAACAGTCGTTCCGCTTCTTTCCTGTTTTTGTCCAACCAGTTTCCGCGAAAATACTGTTGGGCCATGCAGATCTTTGCCAGTGGGTGGCCCTTTTCTGCTGCCTCACGATAATAACGAAGTACTTGAAAGTGGTCGAGCTTTTCTCCCAAACCATACGCGAAATTGTCTCCACGCCGAAACAGCCCTTCCGCCGGGTAGATTGTCTGAATTAACCACTTTTCCGAAGGCGCTCGCCGGACGACCGGAACTTGCGCTGTCGCCAACTTCTTTGCTGCATCGGTCTTGGTCCGATCGCTGGTTTGTTCAAAAACGTGCTCCAGCGTGTGAAGCTGTTTATCTTTGAGATATTCCCCATACCAGGCGCGGATCAGATGATTGAAAGCAATGTCGCGGTTGTAGTCGGGGTCGATGTTGTTCTTCTGGTGCTCGCTATTCAGGTAGAAAGCCGCGATTCCTTGCGGGATTTCATCCTTGTCTTCGTCGTCGAGTTTATCTTTGATGGCAGCGGGAGCAACTGGGGCGAGTGTATCCGTCCGAGAGGCATTGACGATCACGAGTTTCTTTTGGGCTTTGCATTCCTTGAACTGGTCGAATAGGTTTGCAAGAGAAATGAGGCTTTTCTTATCGTTGAGATCGGCATCGACCGGGCAAAAGTATCCCGATCGCTCGCCCTTGAAATGAACACTGTGCCCAGACAGAACCACAACGACCGTATCCTCAGCATTCACCTGCGCAAGTAGTCGGGTGAACTCCTGGAGAATCTTGGCCTTCTCGGGAAGGAACGGTTTCTCGCGCAGGTCGTGGAAGAGCTTGATGCGGTCATCGTCGAACCCGGTCGAGAGCAGTGCCTGCTTGAACGCTTCGATGTCTTTGACGGTATGCGGCAATTCCCGAAGCTGGGTCTTGTTGTAACCGGAACAAGCCACAAGGAACGCGTATTGTTGACCCTTCTTGGGTGTATCGGCGAATGACGATGAGACCGAAGTGCTCAGAATTATCGAGATTGCGGCAAGGAAACGGAGAAACACCGAAGTCATGTTGAACGCTCCAGACTCAACATTGAGAATCGATCACTTGAAAGCGATTTAACTATATCAGAACTTCGAGAGCCAAGTCGACTTCGAAACTTATATTCTGCCTAGAGGCCATTATATGTTACAATTCGCCTCAAACCCCTTGCTTCGTAGCAGACGTCGATCGTGATGGAAAGCCGCTAACAATTGACCCCGATACGCCGACGATCGCTGGTATTTAGGAAGTCAGGCAAGCGAGACGCTTGCCCTACGAATGATAAATGCCAGTTTCTCCCGCAACGTAGGGCAAGCGTCTCGCTTGCCTGACTTCCCGCGGACGGGACTAGCCTCTACTGATGTGGGCCTCGGCCGACGTGTTACAAAAGCCAAGGATTTCGACAAGTCTATCAAGGATCTCACCGAGTGTATTCAACTCGATCCCAAAAACGCAACCAGCTACGCCGTCAGAGCAATGGTCTACCTGGGAAAAGAAGATTTTGACAACGCCATCAAAGACTATACCGAGGCGATTCGACTCAATCCAAGGTTCTCCGAAGCCTACGGAAACAGAGCCTCAGCCTATGTGGGCAAGAAGCAATACGACAAAGCTATCCAGGATTACACCAAGGCCATTCAACTCAATCCTAAGGAGGGCATTCCCTACTACAACCGAGGGAAAGCATATTTTGAAAAGAAGGACTACGAAAGCGCCGCAAGGATTATGCCGAAGCGATTCGGCTCAATCCGGATTTGAAAATGAACGAGGATTACACGAAGAAAATCAAGTAAGAATCACATCGTGTCCCTCTTGATCTGCTTACCCCGACCTGTTATTCTCACGATGTGAGTTGTGTGATCCCGGCCCCTGCGGTACGACATACGACCGTATGGCATTTGGCACTCGATCAACACTACCTGACTCACACCCCATTGCTTTGACCGACAAAGAACGTGCCCTCATCCTTCAGCAACGTGCTGAGGCCCAAGCAGAAGAACATCGTTACCGAGCCAATTTCCACGCCAGGTTGGGCGTAACACCACCCGTGAAAGCCCTTTTCGTTGCAATCCATTATGGGTTCACCATCCCGCCAGACTATTTGCCTGCGCGAGCCGCCCAGGAAGACTACAACCAGTTCGGCCCAACAGCGACTGAAGAAGAATGCCGGGTCGCGCTGATGAAATGTTTGAACAAGGGCTGGTTGCAGGTCATCGACGAGCCTGCCCTGGCAAAGATTTCCTCCGATCTCCGCGCAGCAAGTCCTTGGCCCGATCTACGGCGGCCTCCCGGAGGTCGGATGCGTCGATTTCACAGAATCAGGTGGCGCATCTGTGGCTAAGACTCTGCGATCGATTCGGGCCGGACGATTGGGTACCTTACCGTTACGTCGATGTCGTTCACATCAAAACCGCTCATGTTTATCGGAGTTGGACGGCAGCAGTAGCGGCGATGGACGAAATTCGCACACAGTACGAGAACGTCACCCTGACGGATCCTTTCCCCACTGGACCTTGGCGCGCAGTGGTGGCGACGGTTCCCCGAAGGCTACCGGATCGACGTTGATGAGAGGTTGAAATGGCGGGGCCGAGGCTCCGGCGGCGGCGAAAGTTGTTACTTTCGTCACACCCGTGAAAAAGAGAACTCGAAGGAGTTGCTGCAAATCCTGCACACCCACAACGTCTCACCGGCCGAGTGGCTCCTCCTGGCAGCGATGGAAGGAGGGTCGAAACAATTGAAGGGAGCGAAACTGCCGCACTGGTTTGCTGAAGATGCTCACAGGGAATTCGGGATGGCAATTCCGGACGAGGAATACCGAACTGGCTTGGAAAAGTGCCTTCGACGAGGGTGGTTGAGAATTCTGGATCGGGACGCGGTCGCAGAGGTTCATACTCTGCTGCAAGACGATCCTGTGTTTTTGGCCATACCCAAAGAAGCAAGAATTGCTCCCAAAGGTTGCCACTATCGCTGCGAAAAAGACTTTCAAATGGGCAAACGAATTGCAATCCCGAATCCACCCGAAAGCCGATGGGGCGAAACAGACTTCTCACCCGCCGGAGCTGAATTGTACCGGACGATCTCAGCTCAGTGGCTCGGCCCGGGCTGGGAGGATGCTCTCGATGTCTCTAAAACACTCTACTGGGAAGAACACAGCTACTGCGAATCGATGGACACCTTCCAGGAGGTCGTACAAGAGCATCTCGCCAACGGAAGATTCGTTCGGGCCAGTAGGATCGTCCCCATCCGTCCGTGGTGTGTCCACTGGTGGGAACGGTTCCCGGCAGGATACAGACTTGAACTTGAAATCGATGAGTCGGACGGCGGATTTCCAGTTCCTTCTCTCTCCAAGGATTCCAACACATGAATCGTTTCACTCTTCGGAAAATGGTTATGGCAAGCATCCTTTTCGGACTCTTCGCAGGTCCATCCGCAGCAGATGAATTTCCGGACCCGGCCAAGCTGCCGGCCCATGTCGATCTGCCCAATCCACTGGTGATGCTGGATGGGACGAAAGTTACCAGCAAAGAGGACTGGTTCAACAAGCGACGGCCCGAACTCAAGAAACTTTTTCTGCATTATATGTACGGCCAGTTCCCGCCCAAGCCCGACAAGATTACTGCCAAACTATTGCACGAAGACAAAGCTGCCTTCGGCGGCAAGGCCACCCTCAAGGAACTGGCGATCACCGTCGGCATCGAGAAGGCCCCGCCGATCTACCTGATGGTGGTAACGCCCAATCAGCGCAAAGGCCCGGCTCCGGTCTTTGTCGGCATCAGCTTTTGCGGCAATTATGCGATGGTCGACGATCCGAAAATCCACATCCCGACCTCGTGGGTTTATAACGGCCCCGGTGTGAAGGATAACCACGCGACCGAGGCCGGGCGCGGCAAGCAAAAAAGCGTATGGAACCTGGAACAATCGATCGATCGCGGTTACGCCGTCGCCACTTTCTACAACGGCGACATCGATCCGGACGTCAAGGAGACGCGCGGCGGAATGCGTCCTTACTGGAAGCAGGAAGGCAAGCCGGATGACACTGCAACCATCGCGGCCTGGAGCTGGGGCGTGCAGCGCGTGGTCGATTACGTTGTCACCGACAAGGATCTCGATCCCAAACGGATCATCTGCGTCGGCCATTCCCGGCTCGGCAAGACCGCCCTGCTCGCTTCCGCCTTCGATGATCGCATTGCACTGGCAATACCTCACCAGGCCGGTTGTGGTGGGACCGCGCCAGCCGGGGGAAAGTGGGGGAATCGGTGAAGCGGATCAACGACGTGTTCCCGCACTGGTTCTGCGGCAACTTCAAGCAATTCAATGACGACCCCAGCAAATTGCCGTTCGATCAAAACTGCCTGGTGGCCATTTGTGCTCCGCGTCCGGTGCTGTTTAGCAACGCCAAGGAGGACACCTGGGCCAACCCCGACGGCCAGTTTGAAGTGCTCAAAGCCGCCGACCCCGTTTATCGATTTCTGGGAGCGGAAGGCCTGGACGCCAAGGAACGACCGCCGATAGGCAAGCTGCTCGAAAGCAAGTTGGGCTACTTCATTCGGGAAGGCAAGCACGAAGATGAACAAGGCAGACTGGCAAGTGTTTCTGGATTACGCCGACAAACAGCTGGGAAAACCATGATCCATCGTTTGCCGCTCTGCGGCGAACGTCTTGTCTTGCCGCTCCGCGGCTAAAACCTGCCTCGGTCGGAGACTCATTGATAGGGAGCCCAGCACATCGTAAGTGGTAGCGCTAAGCCGCGGAGCGGCAAGACAAGACGTTCGCCGCAGAGCGGCAAACGATAGGGGTTGGTATGGTAGACTCGTGATTGGAGAATGGGAAAGGAGACTTTCATGATTGTCCGTCGAGAGGAGTTCATTCCCCGGATGCAGCACAATTACGCAATGCGGGGGCATTCGGCAGCGCAATCTCCGGATTCATCGGTTTCAAGTTTGGGTTCGGCAGTTGCGGGCGGTTCCTCGGTCGCCGGGCTGAGTCGGGCACGCCTTCTTCCAGCCAGCAAAATGAGCAAAGCGCCTGCAGCGGTCAGGCACAGAATAGCGATGATGGGCATGCTATTGTTTGGGGTCGCGGCACCGATCCCGGTCGAGATCAAAGCACCGATACCGAGTTGAAGGAACCCGAGTAGCGCTGATGCGCTGCCGGCGTTTTTCGTAAATGGTGCCAGAGCCAACGCCGATGCGTTTGGATTGGTCAGCCCGACGCAGCCCAAAAGGATAAACAGCAAAACCAGCGTACCGCCCAGCCCGTACCATTGTGCCCAGGCACCGGCAAGAAAGATCGCACCGGCCGTTACTTGCACGATCAGAAAGAAGCAAAACAGCGTCTCGCTCGAATAACGGCGGAGCAACAGCACATTGAGTTGGCTACAGCCAATAAACCCGCCTGCGAGAACTGCGAAGATCAAACTATAAGTCTCACGGGTCACATGGAAGCCGTCCATAAAGATGATCGGCGAGCCGGCCACATAGGTAAACAGACCCGCGAATGAAAATGCCCCAGCTAAGGCATAGGTGGCAAAGCGCGGATTGCGGATGATCGCCAAATACTCGGCCAGGATCGCCCCCGGTCTCAGAGAGATGTCGAGATCGGGAGTATGGCCCTCCGGCAGCAGGAAATAAACCCCAGCCAGAATGGCCGCGACAACACCAGCCAGCCCGAAGAATGCAGCCTTCCAACCAAACGCCGCGATGACCATGGTGCCAACGGTTGGGGCCAGCAACGGCGAGGCTGCGATGAACAAGAACAGAAGCGAAAGAATCTTGGCACTATCCTTGACGGGAAAGAAGTCCCGTACCATCGCGATCGAAGCCACCTGCGCAACGCAGCCGCCGAGCGCCTGGATGAATCGGAGCGCGACAAGGGTATTCACGTCGGGCGAAGCGGTGCAACCGATGGAGGCCGCGATAAACAGGCTCAGCCCGGCAACCAGGGGCCGCTTCCGCCCGAATCGATCCAGCAACGGGCCATAGACGATCTGTCCTAACGCCAGCCCGATGAAGTAACTGGAAAGGGTCAAGGCGATTGTCGTACTTGGTACGCCGAACTCCACCGCCAGTTCCGGAAAGGCGGGCAGGTACATATCGATGGCGAACGGACTGACCACGCTCAAACTGCCAAGCAGCGAAAGGATGAATAGATTCGATCGTTGGGTGGACACAAGCAATGCCTTCCTCAAAAGGTGTTTTTCGGGATCATTCGGGCGGGTTTAGGTTGGGCCAGTGACTCAGAGGTATAGTGCCCCAAGTTACCGAATCTAACACGTCGTGGAGAGGGATTGAATCGGAGAGGTTGCCGGGAACTCGATAGTTGCTTCGGCAAAAGGTGAGTCTTGCAGCTACGAGAAGAATATTTTAGACAGAATGGACAGGATGGACAGGATAAAAGATGGAAGACAAAAAGGGAGTTTCTCGACCTCTTTATTGCACCTGTTCAGTGCCCCTTTAAGGTTTGTGCACTGGTCGCACCCAGCCCAACTTCAACCAGTTGGCATCTTCTCCCCACGAGATATAAGCGACGTTTAACGCCAAAGGCATCTTGCGAAACACATCCTGCATGAAGGCATATCGTTCATCGAGCGTTTTCTTGACTGCCAGCTTGTCCGCTTTTGCTGGGTCGAGCAGAAACGCATGTGCCCGCGCTTCCAGTTCTGTCCAGCGTAGGCCAGTCTCAAGGAAGGCGATTCGCTTGGTTACATTTGAGTCGTTTGCAGCCAATTTGCCGGCTTGTGCCAGATCGTCGCGCAGTTCGGCCAGCGCTTTGGGTGTAAGAACTTCGGCGGCCTTCACTTTCTTCTTCGCCGCTTCGTTCATGAGCACTTCCAGATGGTCAAAATATCGGCGGATTGCTGGGCCCGCCGGCCCGAAACCGGTGCGGCAAAAGTCATCGACGATCGCATCGATGCTTTGCTCGGGATTCCAGTGCAGTCTGGCCACGACATAATAGTTCAGACCTTGCGTGGCCCAGTGATGGACGCAGGCGTCAAAATCGGTTCCCATCATGCCGTGATTCGCCATGTAGCGAAAGTCTTCGCCGAACTTGTGCATGTAGAGCAGCGGCAGGCCGTCACGCCGGCCCAGCAACAGCAAATTGGGTCGAAAGAAGATTCGCTTTGCGGCCTTGGACCAGTCATCCCAATCTCTCAAACTCTCTTGTCGGTAGTCGTCGTAGTGGTAACTCATTGAACTGAAGCGGACCACGAGATTCGGGTGCAGTTTCCTCCCAACGGGCGCAGCGGTATAAGCGCTGTAGGAGTCAACGACCAGAAACTTGTCGGGATGAACCTTTACCACTTGCTCGGCGATGGCGTTCCAGAAATAAGTCGCCCGGTCGGTCAGCGAGACATGCTCGAAGTCCCGGCGATCTCCCTTGGAAAAGTCCCAGAGCATGATTTTTCGACCTTTGGCGGAGTCGAGAGCTTCGCACTTGGGGCAAGTGCAAAACGACTGTCGGCCGCCGTCGTTCGGCCCAATGGCCATGCCCAGCAAGTTGGGATTGCGCTTCAATTCCTCGATTTTTTCCCTCGCGATCGCTGCAATCAGTTCCGGATTCGACATGCACAGCCTGGCGCGGTTCGGCTGCCGCGACTGGTCCCTGCTGCCATCGGCCTGAAGAGCGAACCAGTCGGGATGGTCCTTGCCGTATTTGCCCCACAGTTCGGTAAAGGCATGGCCGCCGTTCATGTTCAGGGTTCCGCCCAGTCGATGCCAGGCGAACCAGTCGGGGGACTGGTTTTTCGTTCGTTCGGCCTCGGCGTGCGTCGAGAGATAATCTTCTTTGGTGAAGCCGAGGTTATTCAAGCCAACCTGGACGCGATCGTGGTACGGCATGTTGCGGATGCGCCGTTGCGCCAGTTTAGGCGTGAAGCGCTGCTCGAAATCTTCGACAACAATCGTTTCCTTGTGCGGCATTACCTTGCCCAGTTCACCGGGCCAGAGATAGCGCACGCCCAGCTTGTCCTCAAGGAACGTCGTGACGGCGTAGCGGGTACCATCCGGATCGGTGGGGGTTTTGGCATCGGTGCCGAAGAGTGCCAGTACATTGCCCTTGGCCGACAGGACAATGCCGCCCGCTCCCAGACCCTTGGAAGTCAGCCCCAGCTTTTGAGTGAGCTTGCTTTCACCCACCAGAATCCAGGCCTGATCCTTGCCGGCATCGCCACGAATCTGGTTCTCGGTGCGGATCGGCAGATCGGCCCCGGACATCTCCTTGATGTGGTCGCGCAGAAGCCGGGCAGCGGCCTCGATAACGGGTGTCGGTTTTTCCGGAAGAATGATGACGGCACGGGCCTGACCTTTATCGACAAGAACAGCGCATTGCCCACGATTGGTGATGCACATAGTCGCCACTACGACCAACATAGTCATCCATCGGTTCATAACTGCACCTGCTGATTACCCCAATTTGAAATGATTCCGAATGATCCCAGGGTGAGGCTTTGCGAACCCTGGGATCATTCGGAATCATTTGCTCAACTCAAACGTATCGAACAACGCGCCCTTTTTGGTCGAATGCTTTCAACTCCAGGCTGTTGCCGTGAATGTTTACCAGACAGAAATGATAATCGACCCGGCATTGTTTCTTGAACCATGTCGGCGTCGGCGAAAGTTCTCGAGTTTTCCTCCGCCTCCGCCCGAGGTGATGTAGATGACGCCCTTCTCCTTCACCACCTTGCCGGCCCGCAACGGCCAACTGCGTTCATAGAGGTGAATGTGGCCGTTGAAGCACAGATCGACGTTGTGCTTCTCGTAGAGTTGCACCAGGTTACGCGCATTCAAATCGCCGTAACGGCCAGGCCCCTTCCAGGTATTGCCGTAATCGTCATCATCCGATGAATAGGCCGGGTGATGGTGGTAGACGATCTTCCATTTGGCCGTCGATTTGCCGAGTTCCCGATCGAGCCAATTGAACTGTTCGGTTTCCGGCTTCACCGATTTGTTGGTGTCGATCACAAAGAAATCGGCGTTGCCGTAGGTGTATCGATAGTAGTACTTGGGGGCCGGCATCGAGAAGTATTTGTAGTAATGGGCATGATTTTTCTCGTGGTTGCCGATGGTCGGAAACATGGCCACCCGGCTCAACAACTCCGAACAGGGGCCGAACAGCTCATCGATCCACTCCTTCTTGTCAGGCCCATTATCCACCACGTCGCCCAGGTGAATGACAAAGTTCGGTCGGCGCTCCCACATCAACTTGCCGATTTGACCAGTCATTTTCGGGTTCTTTTGCGTATCGCCGATCACGGTGAAGGAAAACGCGGAATCTTCATCGACGGCAGTCATGAATGTGAGCAGATCGGAGGTTATGATCTTGCCCGCGTCCGTGGTGGTCGAGACGCGGTAGATATATTTGCTGTTGGGCTTCAGGTCGCGCAAGGCGACTTCGTGGATGGTGATGTTGTCACCACCGGATGCTTTCCCGGTCATCGAAGTGCTGCTCGGTCCATACTCGACCGTTGAACTGCCGGGCTGAGCAGTTTCCCACATGATGGTAATCGAGTCGCGGGTGGGATACTGAAGGTATGGCTTCACGACGAAGCCGGTTTCAACCGCTGGGATCGCCGGCGGCGAAGGATTTTTGCTGGGTTGGGCTATGGTGGGTTCTTCTTGTCGCAGGAGGAGAACAGCGGCAAGAATGCCAATGCAACTGGCGAGAACCCAGATTTTCCGAGTGCTGTGAGACATGAAAGGACTCACTCCTTGCCCGCAATTTCAAACTCGCATTTCAGAAGAGAGAAATCCGGGAGTTGGATTGTTTTGCTCTTCTTCCACTTCTCGAAAACTTTCCCCTCGGGGCTGACTCGGACAAATACCGTGTAGTTCCCTGTGGCCAAAACAGGAATGTCCGCCGTGAAGTACAAGGCCTGACCCGCAGGCTCGCTATCCATGTATGGCCCAGTGAATTTACAGGCACCCAAGAGAAAGATCGTCCTTTCGCTCAGAAAGAATTCTTTGGGTTTTCCGAGTTCGGTCAAAAAGCTGCGGTTTGGCCCTGTCCCGTCGCCGGGAAGACGACCGACCAACCTGAGAGATTTTCGCGGCACCCTTAAACGTCCGGCCACGAGACCCTCAAGCTTATTTTGTTTGTGAGCTTCTGCGTATTGACCACGAATGGAAAGAGCCTTGTCCGGCTTAGGAATGACGAACACGCCACTTGGCAAATCGTCCGTGGCTGTTTCCGTCACGGTTTTCGATTCGCCGAGGTCAACGAATCGTACAGTCTCGATGTCCAACGGCTTGACTGGCTGAGGCTCGTTTATTGGTGATGAAAGCGCCAAGCCCGTGCTCGCCAAGACGAGCAAACTGAGAAGTAACGCCCATGAGTTCCGCATGAATTGGTGTCCTTGTTGGCCCGACCTTTGGCAAGAAAACAGCGGCAAGAGACTATCCATGAGGAAGGCAGGAAAGCAAGAACAATCAAAAACCCTTGTTCCTACTTTGCTGCCTTCCTTATTTCTCTCCAAAAGCGTCTCTTATCTGTTTTTTGAAATCTATTGCTTCACAGCCATTGGGTCCGGGGCTACGGCGTTGTGAAAATTCACCAGCATCCGGTGCATGGCCAGATAGGCGTTGTCGTTGCCGACCAGGGCCGGGGCAAAACGAATTCCCTTCTCCGACATGACGTGGAAGAGTTCCTGCACCGTCCTCGGCTTGATCTTGGATTTGCCCGGCAACCAGTCGGCCGCGTCAGGCTGCTTGAGGAACGTCACCGTTTCGTCCACGCTCTTGAGAAACTGCTTCGCCTCCATGTAGTCGTTGATGCCCATGTTGCGAATGTTGGCCGAAACCAGATTCGATAACTTGTCGGTATTGCGCTGAAGATCCTTCAAAGTCTCCAGGTCGGCTTTGCCGGTCGAGACCTGTTGGTAGGCTTCCAGAAAACTTTTGTCGATCGCCGCGCGCATTTCAACGGATTGATCTTTGGGAGTCATCGCCGTCAGGCTCATCGGCCAGGGGATCTTTCCTTCCTGTCGCAATAACCCGAAGCTGCCGGTCCCGCTGCCCTTGGTGAAGTTCAACTCCTTGACAAGTTCCGGCGCGATCGGCATTTCGGGTGCTTCCTTGAATTGCGGACGCATCGACTCGAGCGATTCGAGGATGGTATTCGGCGCTGCGCCGGAGGTCACTTCCTGTTTGGTGGGATTGGCCAAACTGTGAAGCAAAATCTGCTTCTGTTGTTTTTGTTTGAGTTCTTCCGGGTTGACCTGAAGTCGTTCGTCCAGGAATTGCTCGAATCGTTTGCGACGAGGCTCGAGATTCTTCACTTGTGCTCTGGGCGACCCGCCATATTGCGAAGTAGCCCCCCCATCGTTCATACTGCTGCCGCCGGTGCCGCTGCTCTGATATCGGCTTGAATTGAGCGAACCGACAGAGCCTTGCAGATAGCCGATGCCCGCGACGCGCGATCCCTTCATGTTCACGCCATACATCGGCCCAAAGTAAGAGGGCACGCCCGGGAAGGCCGGCACCATGACATAGCCGACGGGGGTGGCATAACCAAGTTGCGGCCCAAACGGCCCGAACGACACCTGCGGAATGAACGAGGCGCTGATGCCGCCCGAATAGCTGCTGCCGCCCGATGACCGGGAGCTGCCATACGGGTTATAGTTCGAACTTCTGTACATCTGAGCATGGGCCGAGCTTGCCAGCCAACTGACAACGATCAACGGTAGGAAATAGGGCTTCATAGGAATCGCCTCATATGGAAAAGCTCAAAATAGAGCAGTCAGTTGCAAACACCTGGGCGCGAACACCAAAGGCATTATACTCAGATTCGTTCCGTTTTCCGAATCAAAAATGGAGACTTCTCGCTGATCGCGACAATCGACCCCGGAGTGGCCGCCGCGATGCGCCGGGGGTTAAGTGAAATAGTGATCCGTGTCGAGGAGAATCATTCGGCCGACTCCTCGCGCCGCGCCGCCTCACGCTCAGCTTCACGCATTCGCAGGCATTCCTCATCGACTTCGCGCATGAACTCACTGTCGCGGAACATGCCGACAACCTTGCGCCAGTCTTTGGGTGTCTGATCCAACCCTTTCGTTGCGATGGCTTTCTCCAGCGCCTCCACTCGTTTGGCAAGGGATTCCAGTGTCAATTCGTTCATAGACATCTCCTTCGTTCGCCCCAATGACCTCAGCCATTCCATATTGCCAGGTTCACTTCTGTGAATCCTTTGGGCTGGTAAATCGGTAGGTTCACTTCTTTTCTCTCGGCACCGGTGCGACCTCTGGGTACTTTACCAACTCCAAGCGCCACTTTGTCGCGTCGTCCTTCTTGCCCGTTGTCGCGTAAAGCTGCACCAGTCGATCGATCGCTTCACGGATGCGAATGTTACCCTGTGGCGGAATCGTCTTCTCGCGCTTTTTCATCCCCTCGTAGCCCGCCAGCAAGTGCGGTTCGGCCTCGGCGTATTTCTTTTGGCCCAAGAGCGCCCCACCCAGCATCGACTTCGTGTTGAACGTCGTCCAGGAGTCGGCCTGCGTCTTCTCGCGGATAGCCAGACACTCGCGGAGGAGCGGCTCGGCCTCGGCCCATTTTTTCTGCTCCAGGAGGGCCATGCCGATATTGGCGAGTACGCCGGCCAGTTGTGGGCTGTCCTTGGGCACCGTTTTCCGAGTTTCGGGCAACTGTTCGAGAAGCAGGTTGGCGAGCTTGGCGTTCTCACCTGCCTTGGCGTAAGCATCGATCAGTTGCCCACGCACCCAGCGAAGTTGCGAATATTTCTTTGCGGCCCGATCAACTTCTTCGAGCAGCGGTATTGCTTCCGCGATCCGGCCCGCGTCCTTGTAATTCACACCCAGGTTCCCAACGGTCCGAAGCGTGTCTGGGTGCTCACGCCCAAGCTTCGCCTCGCGACGCTTTAGTGTCTCCTCGAATAGCGGGATGGACTTGTCGAGTTGCTTCTGTTGCCAATAGGCAACTGCGAGTCGTTCATGGCGTTGAGCGTGGCGGGATGATTGGCACCAAGCTTGGTTATATGCAGCTTCACCGTCTCCTCGAAGAGCGGCAAAGCCAGATCCAATTTCCCGGTAGCGCGATAAGCATTGGCGAGGTTGTCCATAGTGTTGAGCGTCTCCGCATGATCGAGGCCAAGCTTAGCTCTCATCTGCTTCAGCGTTTCTTCCCAGAGCGGCAGAGCCAGATTCGGTTTCTTGGCATCGAAATACGCACCAGCGAGGTTGTTCATGGTCTTGAGTGTGGCGGGGTGATTGGCACCAAGCTTGTCTTTATGCAGCTTCAAAGTTTCCTCGAAGAGCGGCAGAGCCAGATCCAATTTCCCGGTATGCCCTATAAGCATTGGCGAGGTTGTGCATAGTGTTGAACGTGGCGGGATCATCGGGGCCAAGCTTAGCTCTCATCAGCTTCAGCCTCTCTTCAAAGATCGGCAGAGCCAGATCCAGTTTGTTGGCATCGACATACGCACCAGCGAGGTTGTTCATGGTTATGAGCGTTTGCGGATGGTCAGGACCAAATTTAGCTTTCTGCAGCTTCAAAGTCGCCTCGAAGAGCGGCAGAGCCAGATCCAATTTCCCGGCAGCTTTATACGCAATGGCGAGGTTGTTCATAGTGGCGAGCGTGTCGGAATGATCGGGGCCGAGCTTGGCTTTCTGCAGCTTCAAAGTCGCCTCGAAGAGCGGCAGAGCCAGATCCAATTTCCCGGCAGCTTTATACGCAATGGCGAGGTTGTTCATGGTGGTGAGCGTGCCGGAATGATCGGGACGGAGCTTGGCTTTCTGCAGCTTCAGCGTCTCCTCGAAGAGTGGCACGGCCAGGTCCAGCTTCTTATCAGCCGATACGCTTGGGCGAGGTTGTTCATGCTGGCTAACGTGTGAGGATGGTCGGGGCCAAGTTTCGCTTTCATGAGCTTGAGCGTCTCCTCGAAGAGCGGCAGGGCCAAGTCTAGCTTCTTGGCGTCCTGATACGCACTGGCGAGGTAGCCCATGGTGATGAGCGTGTTGGGATGATCGGAGCCAAGCTTGGCTTTCGCGCAGCTTCAGCGTCTCCTCGAAGAGCGGCAGGGCCAGATCCAATTTCCCGGCAGCCTTATACGCAAAGGCGAGGTCGTTCATACTGTTGAGCGTGTCAGGGATGATCGGTGCCAAGCTTGGCTTTCTTCAAGCTTGAGCGTCTCCTCGCAGAGTGGCAGGGCCAGATCGAGCTTCCCGGCAACCTGATACGCACTGGCGAGCATGTTCATGCTGCGAAGCGTCACGAGATGGTCGGTGCCAAGTTTGGCTTTCGCGAGCTTGAATGTCTCTTCGGCGAGCGGCAGGGACAGATCCGGCTTCCCGGCATCCGGATACGCCTGGGCGAGATTGATCATAGTGCTCAGCGAGCCCGGATGATCGGGGCCGAAATTGGCTTTCCAGAGCTTGAGCGTGTCCTCGAAGAGCGGCAGGGCGCGGGTCATCTTGTCCCGCAGCGCCGTACGCAGTCCCCAGGCTGTTTTGCGCCCCCAGAGTCTCTTGTGCTTCCGGGCCGGATACCTGGCGGTGCAGTTCGACGCTTCGCTCCAGGAACGGAATCGCCCGAAGGTATTCCCCAAGGCCGCGATAGGAGACGCCAATAATCCAATAGAGTTCTGCCTCCGTGCGCGGGGCCAGGTCCTTGCGGACTTTCAGTTTCTCCGCTGCCCGATCGAGCAGTTCACGTAGCGTGGCATTGCGGGTCAGCTCTTCACCGCCAAACCGGCCCTGGCCTTCCACGCTGGTCAAGGCCAGGAAATCGTCCTTGACGAAGGCGGTAATTGCTTCGGCGTAGCCGCGTTCGCGGGCTTCGTTGTCCCGGGCGGTTTCCGCCTCCTCTTTGGCGCGGCGTTCGCTCTCTGCTCGCTTGGCTTCCGCCTTTCGGGCCTCTTCCGCTCTGTTGCGCGCTGTCGCGCATAGCCTCCAGAGGCCCCAGGATGTGCCCGCGATGCCCAGCACCAGTAGCAGTAACACCGCAATCCTGCTACCACCGGGCCACGATGTTTCTTCACGAAACTTGCGCAAGCGATAAGTCGCCGACGGCGGTCCCGCGGCCACCGGCTCGTCGGCGAGATAGCGCTGGATGTCCAGCGACAACCCGTTGGCTGTTTCGTAGCGCCGGCTGCGGTCCTTCTCCAGGCACTTCATGACGATCCAGTCCAGTTCGCCGCGCACCAGCCGCGTCAACTTGCTCGGTTCCGTATGCCGGCACGCCGCCACGCTCGGCAGCGTTCCCGACCCCGATAGCCGCGTGCTCGGCTTGGGCGGCTCCACTTCCTTGATGATTCGCAACATCTCGCCGAAGCCCGCCGCTTTCATGTCCGCACGGCTGAACGGCACGCCGCCCGTGAGCAATTCGTAGAGGATCACACCCAGCGCATAGATGTCGGAGCGCGTGTCGATGTCGAGGTTGTTCAAGCTCGGCCTGTTCCGGCGACATGTATTCCAGGGTGCCGATCATGGCGCCGATTTCGGTGTAGATGCTCTGTTCGCTCAGACGCGGGCCGGTTGCCTTGGCCACGCCGAAGTCGATGACCTTCGGCACCGGCCGGCCGTCGTAGAGGCCGATCAGGATATTCGAGGGCTTCAGGTCGCGGTGGATGATCCCCTTCTGATGGGCGTGCTGGACGGCCTGGCAAACCGGCACGAACAGTTCCAGGCGTTGTTTCGGCGTGAGCTTGGCTTCGTCGCAGTATTTGGTGAGCGGCACGCCTTTGATCAGTTCCATGACGAAGTAAGGCCGGCCATCGTCGCTGATGCCCGCATCGAGGACTTTGGCGATATTGGGATGGTCCATCAGGGCCAGCGCCTGCCGTTCCTGCTCGAAGCGTGCCAGCAGTCGGCGGGAATCGTCAGCGGCTTTGATGACCTTCAGCGCGATGCGACGTTGCACCGGCTCGGTCTGCTCGGCGACCCAGACGATCCCCATGCCGCCTTCGCCGAGCTTTTCACGAAGCTTGTATCGGCCGGCAAATAAACTTCCCGGCTGGAGATCGGCACGCGGGGCGACGTTGACGGCGTTGGGCACATAGGCACCGGTGGCTTCCAGGACGCCAACTGCCGGCAGTTCGCCGGAATCGTCGTGGGCACGCACCAGGAGTTCGACGCGACGGCGCAACTCCGCATCGCCGGCGCAGACTCGTTCCAATACACCGGCGCGCTGGCTAGGCTCCGCCGCCACGACTTCAAGAAACGCCGCCTGGACATGTTTGGGATCGATTGCCATCACGGGCCTCCGTTTTGAATGCTCACTCTATCATGCGTAAACGGAGTAGCGATCTGTCGAAAAAAATTGGTGAAAATCTCAGAAATCTTCCAAGACCGATTTGAGCCAGGCTCGCGCGTAGGTCCATTTGCGTCGCACATCGTAGACCGTCGTATCGAGCACGGCGGCGACCTGATCGTGCGGCAACCCGGCGAAATGGTGCAATTCAACCACCCGTGCCGCCTGCGGATCGTCGCCTGCAAGCTGCGTGAGAGCCTCGTCCAGGGCAAGCAACCGCTGGTCGGCATCAGGGATGGCCACATCGGACATCGGCAGGCGCTGGGCTGACCCACCGCGTTTGGCACTCATTTCGCGCCGGGCGTTATCGACGAGAACCCGGCGCATGGCTTCACCGGCAGCGGCGAAAAAGTGGTTGCGGTTCGCGAATTGCTGATCGCTGGCCAAACGCAGATAGGCTTCATGGACCAATGCGGTGGCGTCGAGCGTTTGCCCCGGCTTCTCGTTCGCCAGATGAACTGCGGCGAGTTGGCGGAGTTCGCTGTACACCAGGGGCAATAGCTGTGCCGCCGCATGCGGGTCGCCGGCATCAATGGCTTTCAGGATTTGCGTGAGATTGGGCATTTTGCCAATGTATATCCGTTGAAAGCATCGGTTCTCGTAAATACCTAACGAGGCTTCGCCTCAGACCGACAAGATTTGGAGGTGGAACACGATCGACCGCGACTATTGGGCAGTCTTAGATGAAGATGGCAAGTATCCGGACCTTATCATCGAGTCGCTCTCGCCGACAACTGTCACGGAAGACCTTACGACGAAGAAAGCAATCTACGAACGGACATTCCACACCGCCGAGTATTTCTGTCTCGACCCCGATGGATTTTCCCATAAAGGCTGGCGTCTTTCGGGTCACTACCGTACGATTAAAACCGGCAAAGATCATCGAATGTGGAGTGAGACACTCCAATTGTTTCTAGGCACATGGCACGGAAACTTCAATGGTCTCACTGCGGATTACCTGCGCTTCTTCGACGCGGAAGGTCGTATGTTGCCGACTCCAGGAGAAGCCGAAGCGGCACGCGCCGATGCTCAAGCCAAACGGGCTGATGCGGCAGAAGAAGAACTGGAACGCTTACGGAACGAGTTGGCGGCAATAAAAAGCCAGCAAGGACTACATGGAAAATCGTGAAAGGAATCTTTGCGGATTTACAACCCCGTTACAATTTGCGATGTCCAGAGCGGTACAATGATACTTGTGGAACAAGTATGTTCCGACATTTCTTCAAACACATCCAAGGGCGCATTCAGGAGGTTACGATGCGGAAGTTCAAATGGGTTAGCTCCGGCCTCGGGCTGGGTCTGTTGGTTCTCGTGCTGGGAATCAACTCATCCCCGATTCGATCCGCCGATGAGAAGAAGACCAAGAATAAGGTCGATGTTCCCAAACTCGATCCGGCAAAAGTCCCGGTCGTCGAGAAAATCTCGGAACCGGTCACTCACAAAAATCTAAGTGTCTTCCTCCTTTATGGGAAGGATTGCCAGGCCGGCTTGAAACTGATGTCGCTCGAAGAAGCGATCGAAAAGAAGAAGATCGTCGTGCATGAAACCAAGAACGTCAATCAACTCAGCATCGAAAATGTCTCATCCGAAGACATCTTTGTCCACATGGGCGATATCGTCCGGGGCGGATCGCAGGATCGGCTCATCGTCTACGATATGATCGTTCCGCCGCAGTCCGGCAAACTGCCGCTGGCGTCGTTCTGTGTCGAATCGGGCCGCTGGGCCACCCGGGGCAGTGAAGCCGTCACGATGTTCAATGCCTCCAAGAATCAGGCCGGCAAGTCGTTCAAATACACGGCGAATGCCGAGGGCGGACAATCCGAAGTCTGGCGACATGTTGCCGTTGCTCAGCTTAAATTAAGCAAGAATGTTATGGCTAAGGTGGCCAGTCCCGTATCTCCATCCTCCTTGCAACTGACGCTCGAAGATAAAAAAGTCCTGGAGAAAGTCGCGAACTACGAAAAGGCTTTTGTCGATATTCTCAAGGACAAGAAAGGTGTGATCGGGCTTGCGGTGGCCGTCAACGGGAAGATGGAGAGCGCGGATATTTATGCATCGAGCAGCCTGTTTGAAAAGTTCGCCAAAAAACTGATCGGTGCGGCCTGCGTTGACGCTCTGGGCGATTTCGACGACAAGAAAATGTTCGCGCCGCCGGTGGTGAAGGATGTGCAAGCATTTCTGGCAGAGAAGTTTGGCGAACCAAAAGAGCAAAACCCGGTTACCATCCGGCAGAATTATGGCCGGCAAACGGGCCTCGGTCGGGAAGAGGACGAGCCTAACTCACCGCCGCAGCAACGGCCTAATCCTCCGGCCCAACAACCGCCGCCGAACCCGCCCGCACAGCAATTGCAGCTTCAGGCACAACCAGCTCCTTCGCCTTCTGCTGAACCCGTGAAAGCCGATATGCGCGTCCGGATCTTCAAATATGAGAGCGAGAAGACTCTCATGATCGAATCGCGCGAAAAGAAGCGGCCTGATGGGGTAATCCATCGCAGCTATCTTGCGAAAGAAGAGAAAAAGCCCGAGCCAAAGCGTGGCCCGCAACTGAATCCGAATGCGCCTCCTCAGTCAAGACCATAGGCGGATCCGAGCCTGAAGCGTAAGCGAAGAAAACGCCTCCACTTCGCTTACGCTTCAGGCTCTGTGGTGTTATGAACAGAGCCTGAAGCGTCAGCGAAGAAAACGCCCCCACTTCGCTTACGCTTCAGGCTCTGTGGTGTTATGAACAGAGCCTGAAGCGTCAGCGAAGAAAACGCCCCCACTTCGCTTACGCTTCAGGCTCTGTGGTGTTATGAACAGAGCCTGAAGCGTCAGCGAAGAAAACTGCGCACACTTCGCTTACGCTTCAGGCTCTGTGGTGTTTTGTCTATTACGCACTTCAGGGAAAATCCAGCGGCGATGCATTCATCCAGGACCAAACCTGATTTTGATTCTGGGTGAGCCAGTCGTGGGTGATCGACTGGACGTGGCCATCCGCGAAGGTGACCAGGTTGATGCCCGGGTGCGGCGAACTCAGGACAGGGGGAGAATAGCTGTTGGGCGTCAGGTAGGCACCGAGCGGCACCTGGTTGTCCGGCACGCTGGTGCCGCTCGTCGCATTGTTGCAATTGTACCAGGTGGTGGGGCCATACCCATACTCCTGCCGGATTGACGCCCAGGTGAGACAGCAGCGCCGTGTTGGAGGTGCCGTTCGCGTTGGTGATCTGCGCCAGAGTCGACGCCGGCGGGGTTCCAGAGGATGCACTGGGCGCCGGGGACGTTCCAGGGGACAAGAACGTAGTAGCCGTAGTCGCTGATTCCTCCATAAGGACGGGTCCCGTGGTGCATTCGGTGAGGCCTGTCCCGGCCGAATGCCCCGGCTCGGGCAGAGGAAGAGCTTCAGCGTGTCCGTCGCGGCATTCACGGGCGTCAGCACGCCATTGATATTCTGCACCTCGTTCTGCTGTTCGATGTAGTACATCAACTGGACGTGCCAGTCCTGGTCCGGATACGGATAGCCGCCGGCTAACGGCTGGCTGATCCACCGCCGATGGCACCCTGGACGTATTCGGTCGGCAGAAAGCCGAACGTGCTGGCGAAGTTGTGGGTCGCAAGGCCCAGTTGCTTCAGGTTGTTGTTGCAGGAGGCCCGATGGCGCGCTTCGCGGACTTTCTGCACGGCGGGCAGCAGCAGGCCGATCAGGATGGCGATGATGGCAATCACCACCAGCAACTCGATAAGGGTAAAACCGCTTCGTCGATTCATGGAAGTCGCTCACGCTGGTGAATTTAGGAATGCGTCGGGAAAAAGAACGACAGGCTCAACGGAGCCTCGCCGACAGGTAGTAAGAATGCTTGTTGATAGGTATTGCGATGCCTTCGACGGGATTCGAACCCGTTTTCGATAACGTCAAAACACGAATCCACGAAAGGACAGACAAACGGCAAGCTGGAGGTTCCTCAACCCCACTTTCCGCGTCTCATCATTGGAACATGCTCTGATGAAACTGCCGAAATCTCCCAATCGAGACGAAGGCTCATCGGCAAGACCAGATTACAGGTAGGAGTGGACAGAACTTAGCAGCGTGGAGGAGGGGTATCGAGAGAAGAGAAGTCCAAAAGAGACTTTTCCGATGAATCGGTTAGCCAGTTCCAGACCGTCCAGTCGAGAACCCAGTTCACCGAGTCTTCGGGCAGAGTTGCTGAATGGGAAAAGGGACTAAAGGCATTGTCGAAGATGCCCAGGCATTTCTGTTGAAGCACACCACCGGCCCAGCGCACCGCTGGGAGATCGGCTTGCCCGGTTGGTTTTTCCAGATGGCAGGCAGTTGAAAGCTGCTGGGCTGGTTCTGCCTGGTTACAACACGAGCGCACCCCTGTCTCGGCACAACAACAGCAGCGCCCCGCTTCTCGATCCTTTACACTGCAACCGCACAAGGAATCTGTCGAAGAAGTCGAGCGGGGATGAGATGAACTGAATGCAGGTAAGGGCACCCCAAAAATGAGAACCATCTCACCCAAAAGAGCAAGGCAAAAAGGAATTCGGCGATAGCAGATTCTAAGCAATGAATGATCTCATCAATCCCGAGTGCTTAGGAACATCGTAGCCTCCGGGCTGCTTTCGTCAACGACCGAACAGCGCGAAATCACCGAAAGTGTGTGGTAGTTTTTCCTGGCAGGTTGCAGGTTGCAGATTGCAACTCTTATCCCCTCACCCCAACCCTCTCCCCCGATTACAGGGGAGAGGGAACAAGATTGGTAACCTGCAACTTGCCAGAAAAACTTGCCACACACAATAGAAAGAGCCAATTCACTTCCCGATGAAATCAATCCCGATTTGAATGCATAAGATTGAACGCATGCAAACTTCCCCTTCAATTTTGAGTGCCATCGGCAACACGCCGATGGTGCGCTCTGTACCGGATTGGAGCCGGACTGGCTGCACCCGTCTACGTAAAATGCGAATTTCTCAACCCAGGAGGCAGTGTCAAGGACCGCATCGCTTTGGCGATCGTCGACGATGCCGAACAGCGCGGATTGTTGAAACCGGGTGCCACATTGGTCGAAGCCACTGCGGGCAATACGGGCTTTGGTTTGGCTTTGGTTGCCGCCCAGCGCGGTTATCGACTGGTGTGCGTCATGCCTGCCAAAATGTCTGCCGACAAACGCGCAGCTCTTGCGGCCCTGGGCCCAGAGGTGATTATTGTTCCCAACGCGCCCCCGTCCTCGCCCGACAACTTTCAAAATGTGGCCCGGCAGCTGGCCGGCGAGCGGGACTGGTTTCTGACCGACCAGTTCGCCAACCCAGCCAACGCGCAGCATTCACGAAGCGACGACCGGGCCTGAGGTGCTGAGCCAGTGCGGTGGTCATGTGGGAGCGTTTGTCTGCGGCATCGGCACGGGCGGAACCATTACCGGAGTTGGCCGGTTTCTTCGACTCCACTGTCCGAGCGTTCGGATCGTCCTGGCCGACCCGGTGGGTTCCCGGCTGGCACATCTGGTGGACTCCAAGCAGTTGGACTTTGATGCTGCCTATCGGGTCGAAGGGATTGGGGGAAGCGTGATGCCGGCGGTGTGCGATCCGAGTGTGATCGACTCGGCCGAGCAAATCAGCGATGAGGAGTCTTTTGCGATGACGGTTCGGCTAATCCGCGAAGAGGGACTGCTGGTGGGCGGATCCTCCGGCACCGCCGTGGCCGCGGCACTTCGCATCGCTGAACGTGGGTGCGCTGGACCGGTGGTCGCCATCCTGGCCGATTCATGGGACCGTTACTTCTCGTGTCCGTGGCTTCGAGGATCTGAAGTGCGGACTTCATGATCGAGTCAGGCTGTCCATTGTTTTACACAGGGACCGTGGATATGTTTGGTAACAGTACATCAAGCGATTCTCACGAAGGGGTACCATGTCTACATCTCGGAGTGCGGATTCTTTTGAGGAGGCAACTATGAATTCGAGTGGGGCCATACTATGGACTTGCTTGTTGACGCTCGCCGGGTTGGTTCTGCCCGGCGCGGACGCCTCGCACGCCAATGAGCCTGCGTTCGGCAAGAAGACTCATGTCTACAAGACCGTTGGGGATATCAAGATACAGGCCGATGTCTATCGGGAGGAGGACAATGAAAAACGTCCCGTTGTCGTCTGGATTCATGGCGGCGCGCTGATTGTGGGGAATCGAACCCAGGTACCAAAACAATTGCTCGATCTTTGCCAAAAGGAAGGTTATGTCCTGGTTTCGCTCGATTATCGTCTTGCGCCGGAAGCCAAAATCCCGGCGATCATCGAAGATATCGAGGATGCTTTCCGGTGGCTGAATGATCGAGGACCAAAACTTCTGCACATCGATCCGACCCAGCTGGTGGTCACGGGCGGGTCTGCCGGCGGCTACCTCACACTAATGACTGGTTTCCGGGTAAAGCCTCATCCGACCGCACTGGTCGCCTACTGGGGCTACGGGGATGTTGATGGCGACTGGTTCGTCAAACCCTCCGAGCATTATCGAAAAACCGTACCGCTCATCGACAAGGACGAGGCCTACAAGGGTTTGGGAGCCAAAGTCCTGACCGGAAGCTCCGGCGGCGATGAGGGAAAAGCACGCGGCCGATTCTACATGTACCTGCGGCAGACCGGCTCATGGACCAAGGAGGTCACCGGGTTTGATCCGACGCAGCGCAAGAAGCTCGACCCCTATTGCCCTGTCCGAAATGTGACCGCACAGTACCCGCCGACCATGCTCATTCACGGCACGGACGACACGGACGTTCCGTACCAGCTATCCGCCGACATGGCCAAGGAATTTACCCGGCAGGGCGTGAAGTACGAACTGGTCACCGTCAAGGGCGCGGGTCACGGACTATCCGGCGGCGATAAGAAATTGGTGGCCGAGGCAAACGAAAAATCGCTCGCGTTCATTCGAGAACATCTGAAATCGAAATAGAGGCATCCCAGGGTTCGCAAAGCCTCACCCTGGGCTTTATTGCGACGCCCTTCCAGGGCTGCGTTTTCGATGGTTCGAGAACTCAAATGGCAACGACCAAGCCCTGGAAGGGCGATGTAGTAAAGCCCAGGGTGAGGCTTTGCGAACCCTGGGAACCGACGGCGACTCTTCCGCCAGAGACAACCACAATGTCCAATCCGGCTTGGATCATTCGAGGGCAACCTCGTGTTCGTCATTTCGGCAGAGAATCTCAGCGCACTTTTTTCAAAAATGTGTCCAACGAAATTGTTGCCCGAAGTGTTGTACTCCCCAGAATCCCGCAATGGGCGGCCGATCAAAATGGGGAGACACACTTATGCGCAAGATGAAAAGTGCCGGCGTGTTCCTGGTCCTACTCGCGTTTGTCGCGGGTAGCAAACCTCAAGCGCTGTTGGCTCAGAAACAGAAAACCTCGACACCCAAGCCCAAAGAACCATCTCCGGAAACCATCGCCGGTTTCAAGACTGCGGGTGCAATCTATGGAACCCTTTATCCCAGCCAATTTGTCTCTGCGGGATCCAAACCCGGTACAGACATCGCAGAAGTCGGCATTCCCGGGTTCAAACTCCGAACGCTAACCGACCTGCCCAAAATGGAAGCCGCATCGCCCTGGGAACGGCGGATGCCCTGTCTTCCCCATTCGGAAGTCGATTTTGGCATGGATCTGAGCGGTACTCAGGTGATCGATGGCGAAATGGAAATCCTGATGGGCCAAGACAATCTGATTTCGTTGAGCCTTCGCGACACTCCGCTTACGGACGCTGCTTTGAAGCGCTTGCGCAGTTTGAAGAACCTCACGTCACTCAATGTTGGGGGAACCTGGGTCTCCAATGACGGGTTGAAAGACTTGAAACGGCTGCGTCGCCTCGAGCAACTGGTGTTGAGCAACACCAAGGTCAGGGATATCGGATTGAAAGAACTTGCGTCGCTTACCAATCTGAAGGAATTGGACCTCAACTACACAAGGATAACGGATGAGGGAACCAAGCATCTCCTCGCTCTCACCAAGCTCGAATCGCTGAAACTTCGCAGCACTGGTGTAAAGGGTTTGGTAGTGAGCAAGATGAAATCGCTCAAAAGTCTCGATCTTTCCTACACGCAGATTGGGGACGACGAACTGGCCGAGATCCTGAGGCTGCCGAATCTCACTTCGCTTGATCTGTGCGGTGTGGAGATTAGCAATTGGGGACTCGAGGAAATCGCCGCGCCTCCAAAAGCTCACCCGCCTAAATCTTGCCGATACGAAAATAAACGACTACGGTTTGAACAAGTTGGCCGGCCTGAGCAATCTCAAGTGGCTCGGTCTGGCGAACACGAAGATCACGGATGCGGGCATAAAAGAACTTGCCCGTTTGGGTTCTCTCAAATCATTGGACTTGTCGGGTACTTCAGTGACGGACGCCGGTCTGCGGAAGCTGCCGGTCTACAATGCGATTGAAGCGATTGATCTGGCGGCACACAAGAGTGACGGACAAGGGTTTGAAAGAACTGGCGACTTTCACAACCTTGCGGACACTCAGTTTTTCAAGGACTGGCGTAACGGATGCAGGACTGACATCGCTAACGGGTTTGACAAAACTGGAGTCGCTCGATCTATCCGAAACCTCTGTGACGGATCGGGATTGAAAACGCTGGCAAGTTTCAAAAACCTCAAGTCGCTCAATTTGCAACAAACGAAGATCAATGGCACCGGGTTCAAGGAACTCGCTGGACACCCAAAACTTGTGAAACTTCAACTTGCAGAAACCGATTTGAAGGACGTGGGAATGAACTCTCTCGTGGAATTGACAAGTCTCACGACGCTGGATCTGCGCGGAACGCTGATAACGGATGGAAGCATGAAATCCCTGGTGAAGCTCAAGAACCTCACCGAAGTGGATTTGGCGAACACCCGAATCTCCGATATCGGGCTAAAAGATTTGGCGGAAAGCAAGAGCCTGTCTATGGTGGATTTGACCGAGACGGAAGTGACGGACACCGGGCTTCTGGGGCTAAGAGCAAACTTGTGGAAGGGATGTCAGCTTATCAGCCCGCTGATGAACTAATCTCATCTGCGTGCTATTGCGCAAACGATGTAGGCAATGACGCACCAAGGTCGAGTCTGGAATGAACTCGATCTTGGCGGGTTAATTCATTTAGGAGCGGGCTTTATTGGGGGCTTCGGGGTTTTGGCGACAAGCCATAATCGCGCAGGGAGACCACGACGGCCTGCGACCCCGCACCTACGGGGCCTGAACTTTTGACGGTGACGCCGCCGGCAGTGAGCGTTCCCGTCCAGGTTTCGTTCGGCTGAAGTGTCAAGGTGATTTGCGTACCGGGCGGCAACGCCTTAGAGCGCTTCCCCTTGGGCGGGAGCGCTTCTTTTTGCGCTCCTCTTCCAATTTGGCAACGCATGCCGGACACCGGCTCGCCTGGAACTTGGCGAGGCGTTGCGACCGATAACGGTCCACTTTGTAGTGCTGGAACTCTTGCTCGCAGCCGCACGCTCTGGCACACCATCGGCCGAGCCACAATTTCACCTGTCGGCGGCAATCCCATCGCTTACCCTCCTACATTGCCCTGGATCGTAGGTATTTTATGAAAACTTTCACCAATCGTCGTGAAAGATCGGAAATCGCTCACATTCTTCGATGGCAGGGGGTGTGGCAAAATTTCCTGGCATACCTAACCCTTTGAGGGCAAATGACTTTCCCAGTAGACCTTCCATTGGTCACTCTGTGAAAGCGATTCGATCCCCATGATGGCCTCGGCGTTCGGCGGATCCCAGCGCATTCCTGGGCCTTTCACACGTTCCGTAAGTGTTCTGCAGGTCGCTTCCGTTGGGCCGCTGCCAATCTGCCACCCCTTGGCGATGAATTCGGGATAGCGGATCATGTCCGACCGCTCGCTCACGTAAAAGAGCAACTCGTCGGCGTGCGCACGCTGGCCTCGTTTGAGGCCAACGCGCCATTGTAGGAGCGACTCCCAAGCAGGCTTGTAGCCTTCGTGCTTGAACAAATGGAGCAGGTCCACCGCCCATTTCTTTCCCGTTTCGTCCCCATCACCGTAGATTTCCCGCCGCGTTTTGTGAACGCGCTCGCTCAGGTGATAGAAATCCAGACCCAGCGCATCCAGATTCAGATTCTGTCGCTCGACTTGATTGCGGATCCACGCGCACCGTCGACATTGCCGATCTTCTCGTCCGCTTCATCCAAATGAATGCGGTCTGCTTCTCGACGCATCAGGCGTCCCGCTACTTGGTGGTCGCCTTTGGTCCCCGACACCAAGCGATGGTCTTGCGTTTCGTCGTAGAAGGCTACGATCTTGAATTCCTTGTATTTCTGGTCCGTGCCGACTTTTCGAGGCGGCAGAGGCTTTGCCTTCTTGCCGCGACGCCGACGCTTTGCCTTGGTCTTCTCACGCCGTTTCTTTTTCTCGACGTCCGTCACCTGGGGCACCATCACCCCATCGCTGCCGAAGTAAACCCGCGTACCGGCCGCTTCCGTTTTGCAATCGCTGGCCGACCAATTGACGGGTAACTTTCCCTCCTTCTGCGCTCGCGCGATCTGCGCCCCCTCCGTCTCCACTAGGCACCGGAATGATTCGCCGCTGATCTGCACTTGAGCCGTACGACCCAAGTTGTCGGCTGACTTGTCGAAGCTCCTGCCATCACGGTTGAGCCGACAGGCCATCTCGCGCACGCCCAGGCTGATGGTCGCTTCGACCGCATCGACCCAAGCGTCCAGCGGTGTCGTTGTGCCTTCGTCCGGCGAATGCCAGCGCCGCCGCCACAGTCGGATGCGGCCGTTGATCGTCAGAATGCTGTACTCCTGCCGTCCTTTATTTCGCTTGCTCTTTCCGGTCTTCGCATCCTGCGGAGGGGGGAAAAGCGGCTTCCGCCGCATCGATCCGCATCTGGGCTGCTCGCTCGAATGCCTCACATCTCAGCTTTGCGAACAGGTCGCGAACTTGCTCCTCACTTCCCGAAATGATGTGGCCTCGCGTCGCGTCGTTGACTGCATCCGCCACCTTTCCAAGGATTTCTTCGACCCGTTGTCGCATTGATTCAATGTACGCTTCGCGGGAAAACTTCGGTTCTGGCTGCATGATAGGATCCTGGTCATGGTGCTCAATTCCTTCCGCTCAACACACCTTTTACCTATCTTGACCAAACTACTCAAAATGCGCCAGGAAATTTTGCCACACCCGATGGCAGGTGTTAGATAGATGTGCAATTCGATAAGAGGCACCCTACCCGAGGATTGGTCATGACGGCGAGATTCTCGTTTTGGTTTGTCGGAGCGATATGCGCCACCCAACTCACCTACTTCCTGGTCAGCGCTGAACCGCGCCCCGATCGCTGGAAAAAAGTAGGCGAGGCACTGGAAAAAGAACTCCCGAAGACGGCCGTCTCGCACCTGCAGATCATCATCGATGAAGCCATTCGGGACAAAGCATATCCCGAGGCGATCAAGGCGATTGCCTTGAAGGCAGAACAAGAGGGCAGAACTGCGGAATCGGCATCCGAACAGAAAATCGTTCTCTTGCAGGCCGCGATCGCCAAGGCTCCCAAAGAAACGATTCCCGTGCTGGAAGCGATCCTTGCGCACTGGTACTGGGATTATTATCTCGAGGCTGACTGGGAACGATCCACGGTAGTCGAGGGTTCGAGCAAAGATCTGCGCACCTGGGATCGGGCGCGAGTATTGGTCGAGGTCGATCGCCAATTGCAGAAGGCTCTTTCGCACGAAAAAGAATTGGAGACGATTCCAATCGGCAAGGGGCCGGTACTGGAGCCTGTGCGAGGTCCAGTGAATGTCGGGGATGAAATCGTCGTCCGGCTGGAGATTCGCACGGATCGCGCTATGGAATACGTCCACCTAAAAGACGGACGCGGCTCCGGAACCGAGCCTACGAACGTCTTGAGCGCTTATCGGTATCAGGGTGATCTCGACTACTACGAATCGACGCGCGACACCGCCAGCCACTTTTTCCTGGGTAACTTGCCGCGTGGCACCCACATTCTCGAATACTCGCTGCGCGCTGTGCATAAGGGGAATTACCCAATGGGACTGGCGGAAATCCAGTGTATGTACGCGCCGGAGTTCAACAGCCACTCCGAGAGCATCCAACTCACGGTGCGTTGAGAGGTGCTCGCACGAGCACTTTACGCGAATCTGGCTCACGCTTCGCGTGAGCGAGGCGAACCCGGTGCGTTAGCTCCGGGGTAAACCTGCCAGACTCGGTGACTTCAAGCCCAACCCGGAGCTAACGCACCGGGTTCGCCTCGCACTTGCCTCGCAAGGGCAAGCCAAATCCGATGTCGAAGTAGCTTTTTCCTTCGTCCCTCTTGCATTTTCCCCCTCAACCAACAATCTAATCGAATGGATTTCGCCGATGAAATCCAATTTTCCCCCTTCCAATGGATCGGTAACTGATGAGTAATTCTGACCATGATCTAGCCTCCACTCATCAACCTTTTGTTCAGGACGAAAAGCACCTCCCGGAATTGACCTGGCCTGCCCTCGTGACCGGAGTCATTCTTGGAGTCATCTTTGGGGCATCGTCGCTTTATCTCGTGCTGAAAGTCGGGCTGACGGTGTCGGCATCGGTGCCGATCGCTGTGTTATCGATCACGTTATTCCGCGCCTTTTCGCGGACCTTCAAGATCCGTCGGACGACGATCCTCGAAAACAACATCGTCCAAACGACCGGCTCCGCAGGCGAATCGATCGCATTCGGCGTCGGCGTCACCATGCCCGCGCTGTTCCTGCTCGGCTTCGAGATGGACCCGGTTCGCGTGATGACCGTTTCCGTTCTTGGCGGTCTGCTCGGCATTTTGATGATGATCCCGCTGCGCCGGGCCTTCATCGTCAAGCAACATGGAAAACTCGTCTATCCCGAAGGGACCGCCTGTGCCGAAGTCTTGATCGCGGGCGAAAAGGGAGGCTCCTCGGCCCGCATGGTCTTCGTCGGGTTCGGCATCGCTGCCGCTTACAAGTTCCTCATGGATGGAATGAAGTTGTGGTCGAGCGAGCCTGGCACTAAACTCTACGCAACGAATGAAGCAGGCAAAACCGAAGGTTTGAAGGGAGCGGGTGTCGGCGGTGAGCTTTCGCCGGAGTTGCTCGGTGTCGGCTATTTGATTGGGCCGCGAATCGCGTCCCTGATGATGGCGGGAGCAGTGTTATCCTACCTGGTACTTGGTCCGCTGATCGCCGCCTTCGGCGAAAAATCGAAGGTTCCCATATCACCCGCCGACTGGAAAAAGCAAAGCGATCCGCCACGCGATCTGGTCGTCGGACCAGCAGCAGGAATTGCCTGGTCCCAGGAGCACGATCCTGGATTGATTCACAATATGGACCCCGACGATCTCAAGAACAATTATCTCAAATTCATCGGTGCCGGGGCGGTTGCTGCGGGCGGCATCATTAGCATGTGCCGGGCGCTGCCGTTGATTTTGGCTTCGATCCTGGGCGGATTGCGCGACTTGCGTTCATCGCGTTCCGGTGAACCTCGTACTTCGCGCCGTACAGAACACGATCTCTCGATGTGGGTCGTACTACTGGGTAGTCTGGGCCTGGTCGTCCTGCTGGCCGCGGTTCCTCAGCTTGGGCTTGGCCTGACCGTCACCGGCTTGCTCGGCGCATGCCTGATCCTGTTTTTTGGGTTTCTGTTTGTTACAGTCTCCTCCCGGCTCACGGGTGAAATCGGCTCCTCCTCCAATCCCATTTCGGGAATGACGATCGCTACTTTGTTGCTGACGTGCGTGATTCTCGTACTCGTCGGCGAAAGGGATCACGGCGCGATGCTCATGGCCCTGATGATCGCCGCAGTAGTTTGTATCGCATCCTCCAACGGCGGGACGACATCGCAGGATCTCAAATCGGGATACCTGGTCGGTGCTACGCCCAGCAAGCAACAGATCAGCATTCTGATTGGTGCAGTGGCTTCCGCTCTGGTGATCGGCTTTACCATGATCCTGCTCAACGATGCCTGGACTCATTACACGAACAAGAATCTTCCCATTCAGAAGCTGTTCATTCCTCCCGATGCGCCGAAGCAAAAAGTCGGCAACCCCTACGACATCAAGGGCGATGCCATGTTCGACGACACCGATTATCGCGTCGTCTTCATCAGCAAAACCGATCCCACCAATAACACAAAGATGTTTCCCGATGTCAAACCGGGGCGGTACCTGGTAGACAGTGAAGGCTGGATCAAGTATCGAACCGATTTGCCGATCTCGCGGGAAAGCAAGACGATGGACAATGGCCAGCCGGCTCCCCGACCCTTCGCCGCACCGCAACCCGGCCTGTTTGCGAATATCATTGAGGGCATCCTGGCGGGAACTCTGGAATGGGGGCTGGTTGTTCTCGGAGCGTTAATTGCGATCAGCCTGGAATTCGCGGGAGTGTCGGCGTTGCCCTTTGCGGTCGGCATGTATATCCCGTTCAGTTCCTCAGCACCCATCTTCATTGGTGGGCTAATTCGATTCGTGGTTGACAAGCGACGCGGCAAACCGATAACGGAAGCAGAAGCCGAGACCAGTTCCGGCGTGCTGCTCTCCAGCGGTTACATCGCCGGCGGCACGCTGGCAGGATTGACGATCGCCTTTTTGGAGTTCGTACCGGATCTGAAGGCATTCGTTGCGATTGGTGCCAAGTTCGAGGAAGGGTGGGATCTAAAGAAGGCTGCGCCGAAGATTGCCTCTTTGATAATGTTCGGCGTGTTGATGACGATTCTCGTTGTCGTCGGCACCAAGAAAAATCGATCTGAAACCTCGACAAGTGAATCGAGAAGTTGAGTTTCTGAAAATGCTGAAGTCTGTCGGAGAAAGATGCGGTAGAATAAACCACGGAAAGGAGAGAAAGTGAGCGCTGTGACAACTTTGACGCCGATGCCGAGCTTGGTTTCCTACGATCTCGATGATCGGGAGTGTTTTGAGATTATTGACGGCCTCCGAGTGGAGATTCCGCCCATGAGCGCTGAAGCAACGGTCATTGCCGCGGATTTGTCGCATTACCTCACTGCGCACGGATTTTCAAATGAATTGGGACGTGGCGTGGTGGAAGGATTGTTTCATCTGCCGCTGCCGATGGATCGCAATCGACGCCCCGACGTCGCATTTGTTCCGTTCAGTCGTTGGCCAAAAACCAAAAGAATTCCCACCTCGAATGCCTGGGATGTGTTGCCCGATATCGTTGCCGAAGTCATCAGCCCCTCCGATCGATTCGAAGAGGTGTTCGACAAAATTGAGGAGTATTTTCAGTCGGGGATTCAGTTGGTGTGGGTCATCCATCCAGGTCTTCGTCGAGTTTACATCTTTGCATCGCCTACGGAAATCCGCGTCTTGACTCGGAACGACGCCCTCAATGGCGGAGTTGTTCTGCCAGGGTTTCAGTTGCCTTTGGCTCAACTTTTCCCAGCCGATGTGTAGGAATCAGCTACCGCCTAGTCATTGATAGAACCAGTCACTTCGACAATATGTTCAATTGCGTGATTTGGTTTCGATGGCACGATCGGCAAGAGAAGCTTTTCACCGCGCTATTCTTTGTCGAGTTGTTGCTTGGATGCCTTTTGCAGCCGAGTCACAATACCGGCAGAATATTCCGGCCATTTTTCCGCATCCTCGACTGCTTGCCGACGTTCCGGGGCGCTCTGCAGTTTGAGGATCTTTTGAGCGAGAAGATGGCGTAATTCGGGATTTTCGGGGTAATTGATGCCGTTGGGGTCAGCCATATTGGACTCCCTTAAATGGGCGAAGCTTTGCGATCGGGGCAATCCCGTCATCCACGATTTCATAACAATTTTATTTCATCTCGTCTTTAGTCTTGGTCAAGCCAAAACAAAGACGGTCCACGATATCGAACAGTTCGCACATCATCTCTGTTGAGGATGATACGAACGCTCGTCGTTCCGTCAGATCGGCCATCGAGCGACAAGTACCGATATCGAATTTGGTTCCCTCGTTGACTTAGCTTCCATATAAAGTATCGAAAACCAATTCCCATTTGAATCGGCCAGCAAGAAAGATGGACGGGAAACTCGATTAAGGAGAATCGTACCATGAAGAAGAAACGCAAGACGCCAGTCCTTTCCCGGCTCCACAAACCCGAAACCATGTCGCTGGAAGAGTGGCAGATCGAATTGCGGAAGCAGTTCGGACGCGAACAACCCTTTCGTCTCAAAAACATCGGCGAACATCCGGTATTCTCGGAGTTTCAAGTCGCTAACCCTCAGAGCCGGAATACGTACCGCGTGCAGGTTCGCGGAACCGGTGTTGGTGAGAATTCTTGCTCCTGCCCGGACTTCGCCACCAACACCTTGGGAACCTGCAAGCACATTGAATTCGTCGTCGGCAGGTTGCTGCGAAACCGTAGCGCCCGGAGTCATTTCAACGAAGGTTATCAGCCCAGTTCGAGCGAAGTCTACCTGCAGTTCGGAGCCAGGCGCAAGGTTCGGTTTCGACTCGGCCGGGAATGCAGCGATGAAATGGCCCGTTTGGCCGCAAAGCATTTTGATGATGAGGGAGCGCTGAAGGCGGCAAGCATTCCCGTGTTCGAGCAGTTTTTGGAGAAGGCAGCGCAAATCGATCCGGACGTGCGCTGCGCTGAGGAAGTGTTGTCGTTTCTGGCCGAACTGAACGATGCGGAAGTTCGCAAACAGCGCGTCGCCGAGGCATTCCCGAAGGGAATCCGCAGCGCTGCCTTCAAGGATCTCCTCAAGGTTTCTCTATACGATTACCAGCGTGAAGGAGCGCTGTTTGCCGCGAAAGCGGGACGATGCCTCATCGGCGATGAAATGGGGTTGGGCAAAACCATCCAGGCTCTTGCCGCTGCGGAAATCATGGCCAATCTTTTTGGCGTCGAGCGTGTGTTAATTGTCTGCCCAACGTCCTTGAAATATCAATGGCAGCGCGAAATCGAGAAATTCTGCTCGCGCAGCGTCCAGGTCATCGGCGGCCTGCGTGATCGGCGGCAACGAGACTTCACCACAACGGATACTTTCTTTAAGGTGATGAACTACGACACCGTTCACACCGACATCGACCTGATCGCAGACTGGGGGCCGGACCTGGTCGTCCTCGACGAGGCCCAGCGCATCAAGAACTGGGCAACCCGAGTCGCGCGCAGCGTCAAGAAAATCGCATCGACTTACGCGATTGTGTTGACAGGAACACCGCTGGAGAATCGCCTTGAAGAACTGATCTCGATCGTGCAATTCGTCGATCGCTATCGATTGGGGCCAACCTTTCGGCTCCTCCACGATCATCAAATTCGCGACGACGTTGGGAAAGTTACGGGTTATCAGAAACTCGATCAGATCGGGCAAACGCTCGAGCCTGTCCTGCTGCGCCGGCAAAAGGATCAAGTCCTCAATCAACTGCCGGAACGCATCGATACCAATATCTTCGTCCCGATGGCCTCGTTGCAGATCAAGCATCACACGGAATATCGGGAACTCGTTGCGAAAATCGTGCATAAGTGGCGCAAGTACAAATTTCTCTCCGAAGCCGACAAACGCCGACTAATGATCTTCTTGCAAAAGATGCGCATGGTTTGCGACAGTTCTTACCTCGTTGATTCGGAAACCAATGAAGGACTAAAGGCGACGGAGGCAACAACCCTCTTGAGCGAATTGCTCGAACGGCCCGGCACCAAGGCGGTAATTTTCAGCCAATGGCTCAAGATGCACGAACTCCTCCAAAAGCCCCTCAAGGAGCGAGGCTGGGGCCATGTGATGTTTCACGGCGGAGTACCAAGCACCAAGCGGAAAGACCTGGTCGATCAATTCCGCGACGATCCGAATTGCCGGGCCTTTCTCTCAACGGATGCGGGTGGTGTCGGCTTGAATCTGCAATTCGCCTCGGTGGTGTTCAACATGGACCTGCCCTGGAACCCTGCGGTACTGGAGCAACGGATCGGACGGGTCCATCGGCTCGGACAAAAGCAGCCGGTACGGGTCGTCAACTTCGTATCGAAGGGGACAATCGAAGAGGGAATGCTGAGTGTTTTGCGGTTCAAGAAATCACTGTTTTCGGGTGTTCTCGATGGCGGAGCAAGCGAGGTGCTGCTGGGCGGAAGCAAGCTGACCAAATTCATGGAAACGGTCGAAGCCGCGACGGCCAGTATTCCAACGGCTCCAACTTGCGATGAGGCGAAGGAAGCGATATCGGAGCTGACCGGAGAGATGTCCAAAGAAGACCCGCCCAAACGCAGCGCCGGCGAAACCAAGGAAGCGGCAAACAATCCTTGGGAAGCCCTGATTCAAACGGGAATGGCGCTTCTGCAACAATTTACCGCGCCGTCGAGGGGTGGTGATACGAAAACACCGGTGCGGTCACTGGTCGAGAAGGATGCGAAAACAGGCGAGGCGGTCTTACGATTGCCGATGCCCAAGCCCGAACTGTTGGAACAGGCATTATCGGCGGTTGGGAAATTGTTGGAGAGTTTCCGGAACTAAGCTTACAATTGCCACAACCTGAATGAAGCGTATCGTAAGCCAACCGACTCCGGGTATTAGATCTTCCGAAGCCAGATGCTGCCGCCTCTTCCCGTGTCAAAAATTCTCGGTATCTGCGCCATAACCTTGTCGCGATGCAAGCCGTAGAAGTGGCTGTTGAAGAAGCAGATCTTGAACGCGGAATTGTATTGCAGAAAGGCGCACAGCAGGTAACCTTCATTCCACGAGACGCCGTCATAGATCCATTTCTCGGGATATTTGAAGGGGTAAGTGATGTCGTGGATGTGAATGAGTACGCCGCTTTGCAATGCCGGCAGCACTTCAAAAATCAACCAGTTCACGTCGCTATGGACCTTGCTGACATGCGACGAATCGATGAACAGGATGTCCCCCTTGGACAAGCACTTGAAATACTCCGGCTCCACCTCGCGGACGTCCTTGGCGACCAGATCGACCCGCTTTTTGTCGTCCGGATGGATGGCGCTGAGAAAGCGTTCCGGATTCGGTTCAATGAAAGTGCATTGAATCCGGTTTTGGAAGTGACGTTCGTTCGTGTCGAGCATGACGCACGAGGAAAACCCCGATCCGACCTCGATGATGCGGGAAGGCTTGAAGTGCCGCATCATCCCGTAGAGGAAGATCGCATCTCCCTCCGGATACCAGCCGCAATCAGTATAGTAGCGCCGGCCCTCCTGTTTGGTTCGAGGAAACTCGGCTTCTCTGAAGTACGGCGTGAATTGTTCAAATAACTGCAACTGCTCGGCTTCATTGAGGTCGATCCCGGGCAGACTTGGAGGAATCACGTTGAAGATCGCGTCGTGATACCGCTTGATTTCTTCAAGACTGGCAATGGGCGAGTAGTAGTGTCCCGGCGGGAAATGATGTCCTCTCTTCAGTTCGATATGTTCTGCCTGGAACTGAGCATTCTCTGCCTGGAACCGAGCATTCTCTGCCTGGGCATTGGCGAGATATTCTCGAATCAGGTTGTTTTCAGCGCGGGTGCCGGCGAGTTCTCCACCAGTTCGTTCAAGAGCTTGCTGCAGAAGGATTTTATCGCTTCGGCGAGTCAGCCCGAATGCTTTCCCGAACCGTCGGAGCAGCCCATTCTTGATGCGCAGTTGCGAATTTCACTTTCGTTCTCCTTTAATTTGGGTGGAATTCACAAATGGGATTCTCGTCCTTTCGACTGAACATCCAATCCAAACGATCCTTTAGGAGAAAAGTATCGACTCAATCCGTATGAATGCTCCAGTAAAACCGAATTGGAGGTCGATTCGCGCGGCTGTAGCCAGCTGTAGCCAACTTCGAAGCAGTTGGTAAATTGCTGGAGAGTTTGCGAAAGTAGACCGAAAGAGAGCACTGCAAAACGGTCTACTTCTGTCGTTCCAATATAAAAAGAACCGTTTCCGCGTCGCCCTTGGTGGCGAGTTCCTTGGGGCAAGGCCCACCCGCCTTGCCCCAACACATCTTTAGTTGCTCGCCGGACCATTCGTAAATCCCGAGAGCTGCCTTGTCGCCGTCGGCAGGTTGAAAGTCGATGGTTGCCGGTTTTTGGGCAGGATCGATTTTGATTGTCGCAATGTCGCTGCCCCGGTCGTCCTTGATCGTCATCTGGTTGCCGGCGATCGTTACCTTGATCCCCTTGACCTTGTCGGCCGATAGTTTTTCGCCGTCGCGTTCGGCAACGGTCACCTTCCAGGATCCTTCGAATTTCTTCAACGGCGCTTTGGGATCTTCCTTTGGAACATCTGCGGCGATGACCAAAGGGAACGCCAAAAGTATCAGCAATCGCTTTTGCACGGATCATTCCCTGTATGAAAAGAATTGCTCGCGGGTTGCGAGGGGGGTTATTCGGCCTTTTCCAAAACCAGTACGATGGCCCGTTTGGTATCCTTGAAGTCCGCTGGACGAGATTCCCCGCCTTCGGAAAAGCAGAGAGTCAAAGTGGTACCGGCGAATTCATAAATACCGAGCGCATCTTTCTTTTCGCCGGGCGGCGGGGCGATGTCGATCATTGCCGGGGTTTTCGAGGGATCGACCTTGTAAGTTGTGTGCTTGTCGCCGTCCGGTGTGCCGAGAAACGAGAGCTTCTTGCCATCGAAAACGACACGCACCTTCTCCCGTTCCTTGGCGGGCATCGTGATTCCTGCAACCGTCGCTGATTTCACCTTCCAGTTGCCATCGAGTTTTTTCTGGTCATCCGCTGCATCAGCTGTAACACGCGGAAGCTCGATCGCCATTGCGGTAACCAACATCAATAATCCAAAAATGATCCGCATCGATTGGTTCCTCAAATGCCCTGTGGATTCTTTCGCCATAGTTTAACAGGATGCTTGATGCTGACAACCCGAACCTTGTCATCTTCTTGACTCGCTATCTTCTGCGTTCTACGTTTTTTGATTGTCGAAATCGCTCGAATCCCTCGATACCCAAACGGTGGTGCGATGCCGTGGGCATCTCTGCCAGGTGCGAATCAGCGATCCCCCCTCTTTTCAAGGGTTGGCGGGATCATCGTCCTCTTCCTGCCGTTTGTGCTGCTGCTCATTTCAACACTGCGGAGCCAGGAAACCCCTCGACCTATCCTTGCGGGCGCTGTTGCCACCGAAGCCTTTCTCGCCTTTGGATTGCTGCGCAAATCGGGCCTTCAGCGTATCGCCGTAAATACCTCGGTAATTCCCCTCTACCTGATCGGCATCGTCGTGCTGTGGATCTGTACGCATGATGTCAGCGATTGGTTTTTGCACATGTCGATGGGCGTAATGTCGATCGTGCCCTTGTCGCTCTATGGCATCCAGCAATGGTTCTTCACGGGAAGATATACCTTGCGCGAGCGAGAAATCTGATTTGCCGACTTCTGGAGCGAACGGATTGGCCCGCGGAATTAATCGCCTGCAAGAGCTTGCCCGAAGTTCGCGCGCTGCGAGCAGCGTTGCATGACGATGCAGAGCCGGCCCTCGATCTCCTGCTGCATCCAAAACCGCAAGTCCGGATTGCGGCGCTCGCCTCTTTGGAATTTCGTCCCAACTGGCTGCCTGGCCAGGCGGAGGTCGTGTTGCGCGCGGCGAAATTTGCGACCGAGCCGCTCGTGCGTGCAACTGCGATCATGGCACTTGCCAATGCCGACAATCCTAACATTTTGATGTCGGTAACTTCATTTTCGCGATTCTTCGCCCGAAGTACGACGTGCAGCTGCGGAAGCCCTGCTCTGGGATGCGGATCGGCGCTGGTCGGACTTGCGCGAAGGTATACGCAGGGCCATGGCCGATATTCGCTGTAGCCGGGATGGGCCGCTCGCCTGTGGTGGAATACTGCCGGAACAGGCGATTAGCGATCTGAAGATGTGGGCGGGTGAATCGGGTCCGATCGCAGGTCGATCGATCTTGACCTTGATTGCTCACTACCGGCGCTTGCTGCACGATAACCCGAGTGAAAAGCTTATCAATGATCTGACGACGGATGTGATCGACGACAAGGTTCCATCTGCGTTCCACTTGGAACTGGCACATCTCCTTCAAGAATTCGATTGCCTTGCCCCTGCCATCCTGGAGCCACTCTTGCTACCGGCGCGATCGAGCGGGTTGCGACTATTGGCCGCGGGGTCGCTGTTGAAGGTAGGGCCACATCCAGCCGCCGTGGAAACTCTGCGAGAGCTGGCGAAACTACCCAATCGAGAAATGACGTTGGCGGCAGCACAAATCATTCAACAGCATTTGCGCATCGACATGGGTCTGGCGATCGCCGGAGAGTTGCCCGACCCACAAAGCAAGCAAGCAGCTGAGGTTGCCCGAAGAGTATTGCGTTGGGCACAAAATGAACTGATCGAAGACCCAACTCCGCCACCGCCCGCGCGACGGGCTTCTCGTCGCCCGATCCTTGAACGGCCCGAATAATAGTGGTCAGAAACTACCAGAGCAGCCCCGCTGAACGGCCCACGTCACCAGAGGCCAGCCAGGAAGTCAAAAGTTGGGGACGTGCCCCGCGTTCTTGGCGAACGCGGCTACGGAGAAGCGACGACCGCCGCCGTAGCCGCGTTCGCCAAGAACGCGGGGTATCGGCGGCAAGCCATCGGCAAATGATGGTGGGGTAATGACTTAGGTGCTTGTAACGTGTTTGCAACAGAATTGTAACAGAAAATGGCCTCTAAACCCCGTTCAGAATGAAAACCGGATTTCAGTCCTTGGACGTAAGCTCCCTGCTATAAACAGGTTGTGCCAAACGTCGCTTTTTGAAAAACCCGGTTTTCATTGTGAACGGGGTTTAAGCAGAACTGTAGAGTATTTTCTGACCACTATCCAGTGACCACTAACCACTGGTGTTCAGCGTTGCAGTATCCACCAAATCAACGAAGCAAGCGCCAGCACCAGGACGGCCTCCAACAATATCCGCACCATCGGATTCGACAACGGTCCCTTTGCGGGAACCTGGTCTCGGCGATCCTCGCGTTCGCGCTCATCCCGGCCGCTGCGTTTTGGCAGCGCTTGCCGCTGGGGTCGATTGGTCGGAACCGGCGGCACTGACCGTTCGGTCGCGGCCATCCGGTTCGTCTCGCTGGGAGCGGCTCGACCTGGAACGGGTGCGGTCGGTGTGACCTTGGACGAGCCGCCCGTACCGCCCGATGTTGAATAAAACGGGTTACGGATCGATGACGAGGAACCGCCGGCCGGGTGCTTGCCGGAGCCAGGCGATGATTCGCCGGGGGGCTTGCCCGGTATCGGCATCCTTCCCGATTGCTGCATCAGATTCGCGCGGTAAATGGCCGAGTCTTGGCGGAAAGAGCCCGACATCGCCCCGGATAGCTGACCAGCGGACATTCCTGCGAGACTTTCACGAGCGGCCGGGCTGAGGACGGGCATTTCATCCTCGGGGGGAGGAGCGATCTGCGTCTGCACATAGGGCAGAAATGCTTCGTAGACTTCTGCGGGAGTCTGGAATCGGTCATCCAGCGACTTTGCCAACATTCGATCGAGAATCGAAGCGATTGCTTCAGGAACCTCAGGGCGAATTTGCCGGATCGGTGTCGGGTTCCTGGTTTGGTGTGCAATCAACTTCTGTGCGATCGTGCCCTCTGGAAAGGGCGGATGCCCGGCGAGCAGAAAATAATAGGTCGCACCCATTGAGTAGATGTCGGCGCGGACATCGACATCGTGACTGTTCACAGTCTGTTCCGGAGCAACGTAATCCGCGGTGCCGAGGACGCTCTTCTCGTCGTATTTCAGCGTGAGCATATCGTCGTCGGTATGGTAGAAGCGCGCCAACCCCATGTCGAGGATCTTCGAGATTCCGAACCGATCCACGAGGATATTGCCCGGCTTGATGTCGCGGTGAATGACGCCGACGCGAAAGGCGTGATCGAGTCCTTGCATCGACTGCCAGATATAATTGCTGGCACGGTTCACGTCGACCGGCCCCACCTTTTTGACAAGATCGAGCAAACTGATGCCGTCCACATACTCCATGACGAGAAAGTGGAGATTGCCGTCCTGGTCGATATCGTGGGTGCGGACAATATTGGGGTGATCCAGCGCAGCAGCGGCACGAGCCTCCCGATAGAACCGACCCAGCGCTGCGGGTTCCTCGGCCTTGGCCGGCGGCAACACCTTGATGGCAACCCGCCGGCGCATGTACATGTGCTCGCACAGGAAGACCTGACCCATGCCGCCGAAACCGATTCTTTCAAGAAGTTTATATTTGCCGATTGTAAAGCCGCGCCATTTGCCGAGCATGAATTGTTCGGCCTGGAAATAAGTCAACAACCCATCTCGGACCATCGATCCAGCCAACCTTTTGACATCGGTCGGTATACCATTGGCGCTTTTGAGCCGTTCCAAATAACTGTCCAGGCGGGGGTCTTCGACCATTCCGCTCTTGCGAATCAATTTGAGGAGTTCATCAACAGAAGCTGGTGCCGGCATATTTGCCCTTAGTTCTCGCGGGTCTGTGATCGGCTGGAAACGAATCGAAAAGGCAGAATGAACCGATCGTGGTCATCCAGACATTTTAGACAATAAATACTATATCTCCGGATTAGTGCGGAGGGAAATGAAATTACAAGGTAGAAGATGGTTTTCGGAGTTCAGAACCCTTTCTCTAGTTTCATTGGTACAAATGTTTGTTTAATTAGTGATACTCGACGCCAATCGGCTACGGTTTGATTTGGTGCGTTCGGTTTTGGTATATTATCGTCATGGACGCACTACTCTGTCGCATCATGATCGACCCGGCAGTTTGTCACGGTAAGCCGTGCGCCCGCGGGCTCCGCTATCCTGTCGAGAACTAGAGACTCGTCCCGCGACCGTCGGGCCGTTCGACTACGCGTCGGATTACGGCGAAGGGCGGGCGAAATTCGTCGGCCCAAAAGGCGAGTTTGCGATTGAGAAGAGGGACCGACAATGGGTGATCCACGATGATCGCCGCGAACTGGAAATCCACGACCTGGATCACGAGTTCGGTGATGAGCGAGTGTTCCGCGATGCCTTGTCTGGCTATCTGCTCCCGAGTGTGCGAGTGGGCGCGGCAGGCCTAACCAACGGCTCGGCCAGTTGATCTGCGGGAAGAAGCAGATTTGGCGTGAAGTCAATGAACGCGCAACGCATTCTCCCTACCTCCGATTGGCTCGGCGAACACACCCACTGGACTTCGACTCCCAGTGGGTCTTCCCATTCCAATCGACCACCGCCGCCCGGCTCGTCCCGGAGAGCAGAATCTGTCCATTCGGCAATAACTGAACGCCGCAAGCGTCGGAGAACAACACCTCGCGCAATTTGGTTCCCTTGGAGTCAACTTCCCGGAGGAAGCCTGAAGCGTAGTTCGTCACCGGATACGCGCCGCCCGGAAGCGCTTCGACATCGCCCCAAGAACCTTCGTTCTGCAACTCGACGGTTTTGGTAGTCCTGCCGGCAGAATCGGCTTCGATGATCTTTCCCAGATTCGACAAACCCAAGAAGCCTCCGCTCGGCAATCGACGAACCGCATGGAGATATTCCGAGGTCAGTCGATGCTTGAACACTTCCGTTCCATTCGGTCGAACTTCCATGACCTTGTGCCGAGTCCCGATGAAGGTATTGCCATTGGGCAGCCTTCTGGCATTCAAAGGCTCCTCATCCAGCTTTTTTTCCCAGACGACGTTGCCCTTGGTATCGCGTTCGCAAACGCGACGAGCGGACTGCTCGGCGATCAATACTCGATCGCCGGGAAGAACCTGCGCATCCATAGGCCCCTCGAGGTTACTGATGATCCAGCGCCGTTTACCGTCAAGCCCGCACTCCCAAACGCTGTTGGTGTCGTACTCGATGCCGACCGTCAAGCCGCGCAGCGCCGGCTCCGCTCCGATTTTGGCAAGATCGGTGGAAGCTTCCCGCTCTTTCCACCATTTCTCCCAGTTCTTGCGGTAATCCCGACGTGCTTCCGCTGTATTGTCTTTTGGCGGACTCGGTGCGCGGTCTTGAGCAATCCAGCGAATTGCCTCCTCGACCTGCCAGGTAACTTCCTCAGGCGAGTTGTCCAGCAGCGCAATCATTGCGGGGATGGCCAGCTTGTCCTTGCCTGCCAGCAGCCCCTGGGCGGTGCGCAGCCGAACCCAGGGATCTGCATCCGCCAATAAACTCCGGGCCAGTTTGCGATGTTCGGTATCCCTGGAACGGCCCAGGAGATAACCGGCAGATGCTCGACGAACCGGGCGTGACTCCTTGACTAGCGGTAGGAGATTGCCAACCGGATTGCCTTCAAGGATGCCGATTTTACCAAGAACCCGGAATGCTTCCTGCTCGACATATTGATCGTCGGCGAACGGCAAGAAAGCAATGATCGGCGCTACGGCATCCCTTATCTTCTTGCGTTCAATGACTCGAAGTACGGCAAATGCGAGGACGCTGCCATTCTGGGCGCGGATTTGTTCGAGACAGCGCTTGGCCCGATCCACGATCTCTTGATCCGGGTGCTTGAGTGCTTTCTCAAGAAACGGTATGGCGGGAACTGCTATCGCGGTGAGCTCCCTGGCAGCGCGCTCGCGGATCGGATAGCGGTCATGACCCAATTGCTTGATGAGCGCTTCGACATGGCCGGCACCGGCGTCATCGAGCGTCCGCCGGCGCAAGAACTCCAGTAAGCCTTTGGCATTCGATGGGATTTGCTGTTCTTTCAGAAGCGCTTCATCGTAAACCGCTTCGGGGTCCGCTGCTTCTTCCGCATTGACGTGAGTGACGAGTCCCAAGAAAAGGACGGCAAGGAACCAGCGACGGAACAGCGCCATGAGACATTCCTCTCTCGCCGAATGCGGTTGCGAATTCATTCCCTCCAAAATAACCGATAAACACAACGAAGTCCACATCCTACTCGGTGCCGCTCATTCCTCATTTCTTGCGCGACGAACAAAACATTTTTCGGCGCATGCAAAATTTAAGCGGAGCGTCGAGTCCTTCCCCCTCTCCGCCGTACTCAGGGGCATCAGTTTAGCCAAAGGCGAGCGTCGAGGCGTAAGCTCGACGTGGACTGCCACCACTCGTGCGCTTATTCTTCGCCGGTAACCCAACCGCTGTATGGTGACTGTCCACGTCGAGCTTACGCCTCGACGCTCGCCTTTGGCTAAACAGGTACACTCAGGGAGAGGGTTGGGGTGAGGGGAAGAGCCTGCCACCATGAAAGACGCGTCTGGGAAGGGTGAAGGTTCAACCCCTCACCCTAACCCTCTCCCCTGAGTACAGGGGAGAGGGGATTAGTGCTTGCTCTCTCCGTTCAAATTGGTTGCGGCCATGCCACGCTGCGCAGACCGCCATTGGAGATCGGATGGAGGCTTTGTTCGATTCGTTGGCGTTACGCTTGTGTTCTTACGATCCTCTACTCTACAATAACGCAATTCCCTTACTCATGAGGATGTCCTTTGATCGCGTGGAAAACCGCCGAACGACGCATCGGTGTGCTTGGGCCGGGATGGTCCGGCAAGACCGTGTTTCTCACGTCGCTGATTAACCACCTCAGCAGCCATGACCCACGGTTTTTCCACATTGGAAAAGATCAGATGGCCGAGCTTCGCAAGTTTCGCCGTTTGCCGGAAGATCGCATGAAAGGGACAGGCAATCCTGAAGCAACCTGGCCTGCTTTTGAATACGATCAGTTTCGGGAAAGGCTCGTCCATCGCCGCTGGCCGAAGAAAACATCGGATTGTTCGCAATATGTTTGCAAGTTCGAACGCACCGACTGGAAATTCACCGACCTGGTCTTGAAACTGTACGATTTGCCGGGCGAGAGGATCAACGATCTGGCGATGGTTCGTAAAGACAGCAATACCTTTGAAACCTGGTCGGATACTTTTGTTCGTCGCATTAGCCGGGACATTGGCTATGCCGACCGTTTTGAAGCCTATTTCAAACGGCTCGACGACCCGGACCTGACCGAAGAGGATTTGCTCCGCTCCTATAAGGTGACATTGGGTCAACTTCGTCTGGCCTACAAGCCGTACATCACGCCATCGACCTATTTGCTCGATCGCAAAGGCGAGGTATGCCGGGGCCGGGATCCCGAAAAACTCGCGGAAGAACGGTACGTGGGACTGGGGCCTGATCAGCAATTCGCGCCACTACCGAGGGAAGCGAGAGACAAGCACCGCAAGATCGCGCAACGATTCGCCGATCGGTTCGAGATCTATCGGGATGAGGTCGTTGCTCCTTTGATCGACACGCTGCAATCGTGTCATGGCCTGGTGATTCTCGTCGATGTGCTGCGCATTCTTGCCAGCGACACCGGCACGCACGACGATTATGAAGAACTCTTGCGCGACATGCTGCACAGTCTGAATCCCAGCGAAGACCTGCTGCACCGCGGTGTCAGGCTCCTCAGCTCGGCGGTATTGCCGCGCCAGTGGCGGCCGAGTTGGATCAACCGAATCGCATTCGTTGCGCCCAAAGTCGATCTGGTTCATCCGGAGGATCGCAACCGGCTCAAACATCTTCTTCGCAAAATGACGGAGCGGTATGCACGCGATCTCGACGGCGTGAAAACGAATTACTTCAATGTTGCAGCCGTTCGAGCAACCGAGGCGGTGCCTGGACAGGAAGCAAAACGGATGCTGGTCGGTGCCACGATGCTCGACGGCGAAGGCAAACCGATTGATCCGGGGGAAAAGCAAAAGTTTATCGTATCGCCTCTTCCCGACGAGTGGCCGCGCCAGTGGAAAGTCGGCGACTATGTATTCCCATCGGTGTATCCCGAAATTCCCCAGCGCAAGGGATGTCCACCGGATCAAATCGGCCTGGATCAGGTATTCAACTTTCTGTGTTGGTGACCGTGTTTGTTCGGCGCGGGAGGGAAACGGAGTGGCGAGTGCGACGGGTTACCTGAACACAGATCTCGACCTGATCTCGGCGGATGACCTAACTGCGCTCGCGGCGGTTTTCAAAGCTCGGGGCGTCTTCGTGTTGCACTTGACCCAGGGCGAAGACGGGCGTTGGTACGCTACCTTCGAGAGCTTGGAGCAGCGTACCGAGCCGGAGCAAGACATCGCAGCGATGGTTGCCGTAGCAGAGTCGCTCATTGAACCGCACCGCTCGATATGGTACGGCTGTAGCCAGCGCGAATTCAACATCGGTTACGACTGTGGAGCGGAACCCTGGGCGTTCAATCAGGGTTTGTCCTGCGATCTTTTGGGTCGCATCGCTGCGGTTGGTGCGTCGCTGAGACTCACGCTTTATGCGGACCGCGCCCAATCCGACGAATCTGGCAACTTGCTCCAACTGAGTATTGAGAGAAAAAGTGAGACAAGTTACTCGCGGCTAGAATCAAAACGCCTGAATGATCCAATTCTCACAAGAGACACATTCCCATGCGCAACTCATATTCCCAATACCTGAAGCAAATCAACGGTGTGAAACGCCGAATCCGGCAGTGTTGTATCTGGGGAACCGCAATGCTGTTGCTGGTTTGCACCCGCGGTCTGGATCTGGGGACTCACGCTGCCGAGCAACCCAAGAAGTCGAAGCCGGTTCGCCGAGTCAATCCATCGGTATTGGCGCTGACGGAACTCAAGGCGACGGCGGTGCTGGCGAAAATTCCAGCGGTAGATATCGTTGACATCAACGGTATTCCGCACATCGCCGTTTTGGAAACCATTGACAAGATTCCGCCAAAACAAGCCCTTCCGAATGAACCCCGCCACCGGGCGGGCGTCCGATATGTCGAAGTCGACGAAAAGAAACTGGAAGGTCAGCGCTTCGCATTGACAATCTTTCCGCAGCGAATGGTCGTTATCGAAGGCTCGTTCCCCTACAAGGCGCAACTCGAAGAAATTCGCAAGTCGCTTCGGCTGGAAAAGATCGCTGACGTGGCCAACACTCCTGACGCGATTCCGGTGTTTCACGGAGTTATAATGCAGCGAAGGGTTACCAGCCGAGATGGGAAAATATTCAGCGACTGGGCCGAGTTCGACTATCGAGAGAGTTACCGGCCCGTCCACGCTCGCCGACTCTCCGTTATGGATGAGGATCCAAAACTGGCAACGGTAATGCTGCACCCCAACCATGAACTAGTCGTGCCCTTGCCGTATCTCATGAAAGGTGCGTACCCGGACGCGATGGCCGACTTGCCGTCGATCAAGGCCGCCATCGAAAAATGGAAGCGCAAATCATCGCCGAACGAACCGGCCAAGAATGCCGATCCAAAGGCGATCCCGAATATTATAACGCCGGATCACATCCTCGTTCGGCTTGTCGATTGCGATGTTGAGCCTGGCTTCGTGTACCAATATCGTGTGCAGTGCCGTATGCAGAACCCGAACTGGGTCGGTCCAAAGAGCAAAGATGGGAAACCTGAGAAATCGCGCTACAAGGATCTTGTGTCGAATCCCGGCGATGCCGAGATCGAAATCCTCCCGCCGGAGAAGTTAGATGCCGACCAAATCAAAGGTTCGCGGAGCGCGATGACACCCACTGAGACAAGGTGGGATACGAAGATCTGGGATCGCGCTCCGGTCGCAAAGGCGGTTTTCCCGCAGGAGAGCTTTGTTTACGCGATCGAACCGAATGGCGGTGCGGGATTGAAGCCGGGTCAAGGGTTATTGCAGATCCAGCGCCTGGGTGCCTTCGGTCAAACTCGATGGTTACGACGAACCTGTTGGCGACTGGCTAATCACCGATGTTGTGGTTTCGCGTGGACAATGGGTCGGTGGGAAGCAATTGGTCAAGCTGCCGTTGTGGGCATGCAGTTCAACCGCTTCGTTCTCGGCGAGGCACAGCAATTAAAAATGTTGGACCCGCGCGACAAGTCGCGAATGTTGGTTGTCGAAATAGAGGGCGGGAATCAATCGATCAAGGTGGGTGACAAAACGATTACCGATGAATGCGCGTTTGAGATTCTTACGATGAAGAATGATGGCAACATGCTCCTGCTGACTAGCGCCGTGGGGTGTGGCAAAATTTCCTGGCGCATTTTGAGTAGTTTGGTCAAGATAGGTAAAAGGTGTGTTGAGCGGAAGGAATTGAGCACCATGACCAGGATCCTATCATGCAGCCAGAACCGAAGTTTTCCCGCGAAGCGTACATTGAATCAATGCGACAACGGGTCGAAGAAATCCTTGGAAAGGTGGCGGATGCAGTCAACGACGCGACGCGAGGCCACATCATTTCGGGAAGTGAGGAGCAAGTTCGCGACCTGTTCGCAAAGCTGAGATGTGAGGCATTCGAGCGAGCAGCCCAGATGCGGATCGATGCGGCGGAAGCCGCTTTTCCCCCCTCCGCAGGATGCGAAGACCGGAAAGAGCAAGCGAAATAAAGGACGGCAGGAGTACAGCATTCTGACGATCAACGGCCGCATCCGACTGTGGCGGCGGCGCTGGCATTCGCCGGACGAAGGCACAACGACACCGCTGGACGCTTGGGTCGATGCGGTCGAAGCGACCATCAGCCTGGGCGTGCGCGAGATGGCCTGTCGGCTCAACCGTGATGGCAGGAGCTTCGACAAGTCAGCCGACAACTTGGGTCGTACGGCTCAAGTGCAGATCAGCGGCGAATCATTCCGGTGCCTAGTGGAGACGGAGGGGCGCAGATTGCGCGAGCGCAGAAGGAGGGAAAGTTACCCGTCAATTGGTCGGCCAGCGATTGCAAAACGGAAGCGGCCGGTACGCGGGTTTACTTCGGCAGCGATGGGGTGATGGTGCCCCAGGTGACGGACGTCGAGAAAAAGAAACGGCGTGAGAAGACCAAGGCAAAGCGTCGGCGTCGCGGCAAGAAGGCAAAGCCTCTGCCGCCTCGAAAAGTCGGCACGGACCAGAAATACAAGGAATTCAAGATCGTAGCCTTCTACGACGAAACGCAAGACCATCGCTTGGTGTCGGGGACCAAAGGCGACCACCAAGTAGCGGGACGCCTGATGCGTCGAGAAGCAGACCGCATTCATTTGGATGAAGCGGACGAGAAGATCGGCAATGTCGACGGTGCGCCGTGGATCCGCAATCAAGTCGAGCGACAGAATCTGAATCTGGATGCGCTGGGTCTGGATTTCTATCACCTGAGCGAGCGCGTTCACAAAACGCGGCGGGAAATCTACGGTGATGGGGACGAAACGGGAAAGAAATGGGCGGTGGACCTGCTCCATTTGTTCAAGCACGAAGGCTACAAGCCTGCTTGGGAGTCGCTCCTACAATGGCGCGTCGGCCTCAAACGAGGCCAGCGTGCGCACGCCGACGAGTTGCTCTTTTACGTGAGCGAGCGGTCGGACATGATCCGCTATCCCGAATTCATCGCCAAGGGGTGGCAGATTGGCAGCGGCCCAACGGAAGCGACCTGCAGAACACTTACGGAACGTGTGAAAGGCCCAGGAATGCGCTGGGATCCGCCGAACGCCGAGGCCATCATGGGGATCGAATCGCTTTCACAGAGTGACCAATGGAAGGTCTACTGGGAAAGTCATTTGCCCTCAAAGGGTTAGGTATGCCAGGAAATTTTGCCACACCCGCGCCGTGGATCAATGGAATTCAGAGAGGCGAATGCGTGAGCAACTGTGGGCCGAGTGGTTAGAGAAGATTCGCAAGTCAGGGGATCGCAACGATCCGATCCCGAAGAAATAAGAAAAACGGTCTCTGACAGCTTTGATTTGTTTGACCCGCGAACCGCGCTCGCTATTCTCGTTCGTATGGAAACCGATTCGTTTTTCTGTCAATTGCTCAAGCATTTGCCCCAAACCGTGTTCGAGTTGCTGGGGTTGCCGGCGAAGCAGGCCGGCGGCTACCGCTTCGATTCTGTCGAGGTCAAGAAGTCTTTCCGAATCGATGGGCTTTTCAATTGGTGGAGGAGTTGCTGATGCGGCGCTTCCCGAATTTCGATCGAGAGGAGATTCGCGCTATGTTCGATTTAGTTGGATTGCGAGAGACCCGAGCTTGGCAAGAAATTCATGAAGAGGGGGTGGAGGAGGGCCAGTTGCTCGCGAAGCAACAACTGGTCCTGAAGTGGCTGGCGAAGGGCATGACCACCAAGGAGATTGCCGAGTTGCTTGACGTGTCGCCGAAAGAGGTGCGCCGCTTTGCCAAGAGCGCTGTGAAGTAAGCGCGAAGCGAACCAGCGCTGGAATCTGCCCCGTTGGACCGGCGTCACGAGCCGCTCGGCTTGCGGACATAGCTTCATTGTGTGGTTCATGTAGTTATTTTCCCAGGAATTTTAGCGGAGTCAACGGCGGATTCAGCCTCTTCGACAGAGAAATTAAAGCCCCCATTTCTTGTAGCAATTGGTAGGCAGGCAAGGACCCTACTTCTTGGCTTACGTGCGATCGGTGCGATCAAAACAGGCATCTCCGGATCATCCGGATCGAGTGAGGCCGATTCGGTTCCCGTGCGCGCTGTTGGATCATGGCGAAGACCGCCGGCAACAGGAATAGGGTTGCCGCGGTCGCCGCGATTAGCCCGCCGATAACCGCGCGTCCCAGCGGGGCCGTCTGATCGCCGCCGTCGCCGATGCCCAGGGCCATGGGAATCATGCCCACAATCATGGCGCAGCCGGTCATCAGAATCGGCCGAAGTCGAGTTCGGCCCCCTTCGACCGCGGCATCCAGCGCGTTGCCTCCATTTTCTTGTCGTTCGCGTTCGGCAAATGTCACCAGTAGGATCGCGTTGGCCACCGTAACGCCCATCGCCATGATCGTTCCCATAAACGATTGCAGGTTCAGCGTCGTTCCGGTCAAGAACAACATCATGGCCACACCTGCCAGCGCTGCGGGAACCGCTGCCACCGAACACAGCGCCAGCCGAAGCGACTGGAAATAGGCCGTCAACAGCAGGAAGATCACCACCACCGAGGCGATCAGGCCAAAGGTCAGGCCATTGAAAATCTGCTCCATCGGTGCCAGTTGGCCGCGAATCCGAACCGTGACGCCGCGCGGAGCCGAGCCTGCTTCCGCGATCGCTGCGCGCACTTTGCGATCGACTCGACCCATATCTTCTCCTTCGATGTTGGCCACGAAGCTGATGGTTCGGCGCATGTTGTAGCGATCGATCTCTCCCGGAATGACTCGTTCGCGTACCACGGCAACATCGCGCAGCAGGATATCTTTGGCAGCGGTGGCGCTCATGCCGCCCGTCATGCCGTTGCCGTTACCGTTGCCGTTGCCGTGCGGATAGGCGCGTCCCTTGACGGGAATCATCTCGATTTGCTCGACGGAATTCATCTTCCGAATCGACACCTGAACCTGAACCATATAACTTTGACCGGTGCTTCGGTCGTACCAGAGGTTCGGCGCGACGAACCGGCTCGATGCGGTCGAGATCAATAGCGATCGGGTGACATCCAGCGCTGTGACGCCGGCGATACCGGCTTCCTGGCGATTGATGCGAACTTCCAGGGCCGGGTAATCCATCGCCTGCACGATTTGCAAATCGCGCAACGAAGTGATCTTGGTGAGCTCTTCTCGGACCTTCTGGATGTAGGCCTCGCTTTCCGTTGTGAGGCGGCCATTTTCCATGCGCACGCCGCTGATCGCCACGTCGACCGGAGTGGGCGATCCGAAACTCATCACCTCATTGATGATGTCCGCAGGCTCAAAGGAATGGCGCAACCCTGGGAGCCTTTCGGCGATTTGCTTCGTACTCAAGCCCTCATCCGTCCAGGTCTTTTGCAGCCAGTTCCGCAAATGATCCGGCAATTTCTCGCGGAGACGATGTTTTAACTCTGCGATGCGAATGCCGCTACCCGGCCTCAGGGCGACTTTGAGCGAGACTTCCTCCGAGCCGCTGGTCCACTGGTAAATCGCCTGGATGGGATAGTTCGCGGGGAACATCCCCACATAACCTACCGTCAAATCGACGTTTTCTTCTCCGACTTCTTTCTTGATAAAACGCAGCGCTTCCTGAGCCAGTTCTTCGGTGCGCTCGATCGTGGTTCCGGTCGGGGCACGCAAACGCACCGTGAATTGTCCCTTATCGGTCTGAGGAAAAATCTCTGTGCCGACCTGCCTGCCGACGATCACCACGATCAACCCCGCGACTCCAAGGAAAACCGGAACAACCAGCCGACGTAGGCGAACGATCGTCATCAACAGATGGCCGTATTTGCGGAGCGTTTGCATCGATGATGCCGCCACTGAGGCGTGGCCTTGATCGGTATGGCGAAGCAACCACACCGAAAGAATCGGGACGAATGTGCTCGACAGAATGTACGAGGCGATCATGGCGAAGCCGACCGCCAGCGACATCGGCGCGAACAAGGCGCGCGCGGAACCTTCCATGAACGCGGAGGGGATAAACACTGCCAGAATGCACAGCATCGCCAGAAAGCGCGGCACGGCCGTTTCCGAGTTGCCCCGCCGGACGGCACGCGCGATGGATGAAGTTCGCAGCATTTGCGTGTGAATGTTTTCGACCTCGACCGTCGATTCATCGACGAGAATTCCTACTGCCAGAGCCAGTCCGCCCAGCGTCATCAGATTGATCGATTGTCCGGTAAGCCAAAGGCCGATAAGCGACGCAAGTATCGCCAGCGGAATGTTGCACACCACGATAATGACCGAGCGCGGGTTGCGCAGAAACAGCAGGACCATCAGGCCGGTCAGGACAGCACCGAGGACGCCTTCGACGCGCTACACCCCACATGGCATCCCGGACGATCGGCGATTGATCGAAGGCAAACTCCAGTTTCACATCTTCGGGAACTTGGTCGCGCAATTTCGGCAAAGCCTTGTTCAACTCATCGACCACCGATAACGTCGACGCATCGGCCCGCTTGGTCACCAGCAGGTAAACCGATCGATTTCCGTTGACCAGCACGTATCCTGCTGTGGTATCCGTGGAATCTTCAATCTTCTTGACGGGATCGACGACATCGCGGATGTAAACGGCATCAGGCCCAAGCCGCACGGGGATTTCGGCCAATTCCTGGGTTGGATTGTTGCCGACCAGGGCATTGTTGGGAACGCTCAGCATGCGGTCCCCGATGCGGATATTGCCGGATGGCGTCACTGCGTTGCCTTTGAGCACGGCATTGACGACGTCAACGGGTGTGAGATGATTGGAGCGCAAACGATCGGGATCGACATTGATGACGATGGCACGCTGATTGCCGCCGAAGGCCGGAGGGGCCGACATGCCGGGAATACTGGCGAACATGGGGCGAACCTTCAGGACCGCCAGATCCTGAATCTCCTTGATGTTGCGCTTTTCGCTGCTGAGCACCAGATAGCCTACCGGGACGCTGCCGGTATCGAAGCGGAGCATCGCCGGGGGCACGGTTCCCTCAGGCATTATGAATCGAGCTCGATTGACCGATGAGAGGACTTCCGACATGGCTTGCGACATATCGGTGCCGGGCTGAAAGAACAGTTTCATCAGGGTCATGCCCTGAATGTTCTTGGACTCGATATGTTCGATGCCGGAGACATAAAAGAACGTGGTTTCGTAATAGTTGGTGAGCAGCCCTTCCATCTGGGCCGGATCCATGCCGCCGTAGGGCTGGCACACGTAGATCACCGGGCGATCGAGATTTGGAAAGACATCGATCTTCATCCGCGTATAGGCAAAGCAACTTCCGATCACGACGGCGACAATGCCTACCATGATCGTTACCGGATGACGCAGGGCAAAAACGATGGGATTCATTTTGCCAGCCAGCCGCCATCGACCGCGATGGTAGTTCCAGTGATGTAAGCACCGGCGTCGCTGGCAAGCAATAGTGCCGGCCCGATCATTTCCTCGGGCTGGCCCCAACGCCCGATCGCGGTTCGATCCGCAAACGCCTTTTTCTCCGCCTCCGACAGCAGGCTCATCGGCAGGTCGGTCAGGAACGGTCCGGGCGCGATGCAATTGACCGTGATTCCAAACGTTCCCAGGTCGATGGCGCTGTGCGCGCGACAGACCCAACAGAGCCGATTTACTGGCCGAATAGCCGTTGCGCTTCTCCTTGGAAACGAAGCCGAGAATTGATGTGATATGGATGATCCTGCCCCATTTCCGCTCCTTCATTTGCGGAACCAGTGAGCGCGTCAGAGCCATGACCGAATGAAGATTGATTTCCATGACCTCATCCCAGGCTTCATCGGTGATGGCGTCAATCGGCTGCGGCTTGTTGGTCCCCGCGTTGTTGATCAAGATGTCAACGCGCCCGAAAAACCCCAATGCAGTGCGCGAGAGTGCTTGAACCTGGTCGCGCTTCGACATATCGGCAACGATGTAACGACCCTGCCGACCCGTACCGTGAAGGATTTCCTCCAGCGCTGATTTCAATTCAGACTCGGTTCTGCTGGAGATAATGATGTCGGCCCCTGCTTCTGCGAGGCCGCGTGCCATGGCCTTGCCCAGTCCTTTGCTGCCACCCGTAACGAGGGCGACTCGGCCGGTCAAATCAAAGCGCTTGTTCATCGAGATTGGCTCCATCATCGGTTTTCGGTTCCCTGCCGGTATTTCGTCAGTGTGAGGTCCGGTAGTTCTATGCAACTCGACCCGGCCTTACAGTGACTTTGTAGCGAACTACCCTTATTTTCGCATCGTGATTTCATAGCGCACGTTATAGGATGCCTGTTTCTCCATGCCTTTCGGTGGCGTACCCTGCAATACCGCCTTGCCGTCATTCACTCGGTAAATGAACCGCTTCCCGGTGAATGGATCGACCGACAGCGGCAACTTGATGCTTTCGAGAGTTGCCGGCAACTTGCCGGCATTTTCTGCTGCATAGATCCGTATCGCTTCAATGTTTTGCAGCATGGCGAGGCGTTGCTGAAGTCGAAGTTGTGCCAGATAAACTTTCTTCACGAGGGGTGCCCAACTTACCATCAACGATGCGTCCGGATCATCCGCATCCAGTTTTGGCTGGCCGGCGGATTTAACGAGTTCTTCGGCTTTGCTCATGCCTTCGAGTGCTTCCGAAAAAGGGGAACCAATCCACTTGATCATCTCGTCGCGCTGCAACTCGTAGCGGTAGTATTCATCGCGCATCACCAGTTGAAGCGCCGGCCAGTTTTTCAATTTCGCTTCGGCAATTCCCGATTCGACCAGGCGAGCTTTGGCAGCTTTCAGCACAGCTGCACTGCCTGAGCGCTCCTTGAGCCATGCCCCTGCATCCAGTTTGGCTTTCCCTTCCGGCTCTGACATGGCATGAAAAAATCGAAACTTTTCCCGAAACGCTTCCAGCCTGGAAGCCGCGATCGGTTCATCGGTTTCCAAAAGTTCCTTGAAATCGGCAGATGCCATAACCCGTTCGGCTTGCAACCCCTTCCTGATCCCAACCAATGGCGTGGGAAGGTTCGATATCGCCCAAAATAAGTTCGGACAGCTCGGCTGCTGAATCAATTCTTCCAGGGGTGAGATGGCAACATTGGCAATGGCCAGACCAACCAGATTGCCGATTAAGGTGGGGTGTTCTTGAAGATGGCGGGCCATCGCAAAAATGGTCTTGTGCGTGCGGATCGCGTCGTCGAAGCGGCGGTCTTTGACTTCGCCACGATAGCGAACCTTCAAGTTCAATGCCAGCAGCCGAAGTTGTTGAACATCGGGCAATAACGTAAAGATGCCTTCGACTTTGAGCTTGGCAAGGATCTGCCAGTCAACAGTTTCAAGTCGGGCGGCATAGTCGGCCTGCGCAGGGCACTGCCGCCAAATCCCTTCAGATCGGGAAGATCCTTCAAAGGCATCTCCAGCCATTTGTCGCGATTGGCGACGGAGTCCTTATTGAAGAAGAAATTGTTCTGCTCCATGTAGCACTTGAGGTAATTCTGAACCACGTAGCCAGGGTTCAACTCCCTGACCTCGGGCAACAACGCATACCGCAAAGCAGGTTTTGGGGCAGCCTGGGGATGAAGCGTCAGGCCGATGATTGTTTCCGTTGATGGATCGGCAGCCCAAACGGGAACTGCCGGCACCACAATCACCAGCGCGCAAAAAGAGCGGATTATCAACATGGAAGGAGCTCCTTATCAGTGTTCAGTCAACTAACGCCTGTGGAATCGAGAACACAGTCAATGGTGGAGGTGAATCGACGGTGTTCTCTGCAGCCGGCGGCACGGGGGGAATTTCTGTCTGGTCGAGCCAGCGATGTTGAAGTGTCCACAGGCTTGGATCGATCGGTGACGCCGGTAAGACAGGTGATACTTCCGATGCTGGCAGCATGTAAGCCGGTGTTGTGCCAGGCGAAACAGGCTGCATGATCGGTGCTGATTCTTGCCAAAAAAAGATCAAGGTCATGACCTGCGACATTCCCAAGACCACGGTCAGGATCGGCCAAACTCGGCTCGACTTCACCGAGGCGCGCCCGGCGTTGAATAGCAGGGCGTCGCGATCCAGCGCTGCCGGGTTCGGAGTGAACCGAGCGAGCTTGTCGATACACGGATCGGGAGTCATTTCGTTTGGTTCGTGCATGCTATCCCCAACGCGCTACGCAGTGCCACAACCGCAGCTGAGTAACGCCGATGCGCTGTGCTTGCGGAACAATTGCAAACCGCACCAATCTGTTCAAAGGTCAGGCCGCCCCACAAATGAGCGACGATGACCTCACGCAGTTCCTCCGGCAACGTCTTGAGAGCCTCAACAGCGGATGCGGCATCCAGACCATCGATCTCCGGCTCAATGAACCACCCCTCGGGTTTCGCGGCAACGGTTTCGCGATGCTTTCTTCGGCGCGAGGTCTTGGCCACATCGATCGCGCCGTTACGGACCACCCGGTATAACCACGCAACCGGCTCATCGGGCGGTGCGCAGGGCAACCAGCTTGAGAAACGCCTCCTGAACGACATCTTCGGGCGCACTGCACCATTGCCGGGCGTACAGGACCAATGCCGGTGCATGGTTGTCGATCAGGTTCGCAAGCTGTTGCGGACTCATTGCAGATAAGACGACATGGAGAAGAGGTTATTCCGCGCGAATTGAGGAAAAACGGCCGCCGTTCTTGATGGATGTCGGAGTAGACTCAAATTGCGAGTGAGAAGGGGGAAAGATGTTTGGTGAACTCGTCCAAATTCGATCGGAGAGAATCTTCATCGGAAAACTGCTCGTTTGACAAGAACGAACTCGGCTCAAAAGGTTTAGAAGTTTCAGCATCTTTCGAAGCGTCAATTCGCGAAACAGCAATGTCCATGTATTGACGTAAACGTGCCTCAGCTTTGGCATCTGGGCGATGCAACAGAGCCTTTCGTACCCAATCGACGGCCGCCGCAAAGTCGCCTCGTTGCAGTGCATCTGCTGCGAGATAAGCGTAAGGCACATAGCTTTTTGCCCCGAGCTCGATCGCCTTACGGAAATCGTCGAGCGATTCTGGATTTGGGAACGTGAGACTACCACGCAACCATCTCGCTACTGGTGTGCTCGGATTCAACCCAATCGCTCGGTTCAACATCGTCATCGCAGCACCATCGTCTTCGAGGTAACTGGCTGCGGTTGCAGCTCTGATGAGGGCAAGGGCAATAAGTTTTTGATACTCGTCCTGAGACTGTGTCAGAGGAGGAACGATCGCCAATCGACTCTCGGCTTCTTGAAAGAGATGAAGTTGCTCTTTGTAGAGGAGACGTTTTTCCGCCTCTTCACTCGTTTGAAATGCTTGGTTGGAACGAAGCAGAGAGCAGGCGAAATAGGTCATGGGATGTTGGAGATACTTTAGAAGACACTGCGAGTACACCCACGCCTCATTTAAACCACGGTCATCTTTTATGAATAACGGCGAAACTGCGGCATAAAGAATCTCGGTAGTGCTCGCGCCTCTCTTCTGAGGGACATCGGCGCAGAAGACCGCGGCAGCTAGATAATCTCCTTTTTTTGCACAACAGACTCCCCTGGCTAGTGCCAAGTCCGATTCTGGCAAAACGTAATGGTGGTCCTTCAACATATCGATAATCTGCTGATATTCGCCATGACTCCAGAGATACGGAATTCGGGCGCGCATTCGCTCCACGTAATCGGGCTTGGAACGCTCACGCACATCCTTGAGAAAGTTCCGATAGATGTCATGAACTCGCTCAGGAAGAAGCCGGGCTTCGATCTTGCGGCACAATTCCGCAGCCTGGTTGTAATGACCACCGAGATAATACTGTGTCGCTGCCAGAAACCATATCAACACCTTATCGCGTTGCTTGAATCTGCTCGCGGCATCCGCTTCCAGCACTTTTGCTGCTTGGGTTCGAAGGGTAGCCGATTCGCTAGTGTTGCCGTGCGCGTGCGCGTATTCGGCTTTCATGCCAAGATTTGAAGCTTCCCCGGTTCGATCAAATTTAATCGGGAGTGAGAAGATCATTGACTTTTCCTCCTCGATGCTTGACTTGGTTGTTTTCGCGATCTCTCATTCAATTCTACAAAGTGGAGAAAACTATGTACAATGCCTTTTGGTGTTTGAAGGAAGGTCGTGACTGAAGCATACCCATGAGGACTGTGAGTCAATACCTGAGCCGATTTTTCTTGTAAGCGACCATTGGATTGCGTCGCAGTCCCTTTTCTAATACCACTCACTTCGACTTGAGTGACATCACCCCGGTTGTCCAGAGTTATGGAGTAATCGCCCCCGTTTCCAATTTCCAGGACTCCATCAAGAGACACATTTTCCAGGTCGTGTATCAGAAGTCCCATCAAGATTATGGCTGCCTCCGAGGTAATCTCCTGAGCATTGAGTGAATTGTTCGTTCGCTCGCAATCAAGGACCGAATAACCAGTACCCCGCCATCCGATATCGCGGTCGACTTCAACTGCTTGCGTATCATTCATGCCTCGAAAATCTACAGTTACCGGACAGCGCCGGCTCTGCGCAACAGCACAGGGTCCATACTCAATCGGATTATCGCCTGTGCCCCAAATAGATGAAGCAAGTGTAGTTTGGGATGCCTTTGTGGAAGCGATGCCAATTCCAAAACATTTTCATCAGCCATCGACGATCCCTTCAGCTGGACGATGCGCTCGATCATCGATCGCATTCTGAATTAAAACTGTAGCGTCCTCATTTCCCGATGAAATACAAATACTTCGCCCCACGCAAGAACAAATGTTTCCCGACCAGCGCCGGCGATGCGTCGATAGGGTCGTCGAGTTTATTCGTTGCCAGGACATCGAGTGTGTCGCCTGCTTTCAGTACCAGCGTCGTTCCCTTTTGATCCACGAAATAGATCCGGCCCGCTGCTGCCACTGGAGATGCATAAAAGCTCGTCACCGTTGGCAGCCTTTCCTGATCCAATAGCGGTTTGCCGGACTTGGCATCGAGAATCGTCAGGATGCCATTGTTCAGTTGAGTGAAGTAAAGGCGATGATCCAGCAATAGCGGCGATGGGACATAAGGTGTTCCCCTGGCGTAACGCCATCCGATTTGATTCTCTTCTTTCAATTCGCCGCTGGAATCGAGCGGGATCGCCAGTGCCGCAGAACCCTTATAGCCGCTCATGCAGTAAACGAAACTGCCGTCGGCAACCAGTGACGGAATGGCGTTTACGGTCATCCCTGCACATTCCCAGAGTTCCTTACCGTTCTCGGCATCGTAACTGCGCACCCGGCTCGTGCCATTGAGGATCACTTGTGTCTTCCCCTTGTGTTCAACCACCAGCGGAGTGTTCCACGAGGTCTTTTCGGGCCGTTCGGTTTGCCACCTGGTTTTGCCTGTTTTCGCATTGAGGCAGATCAATAGTGAATCCGCTTCCTGATCCCAGTTGAGAAACAGCGAATCTCCATGGATGACCGGCGTCACGGCTTCGCCCCAGCCGAGCCGGGTGTTGAGTCGTCCGAGATCGCGCTGCCACTGGAGTTTCCCGGTCAGGTCATAGCAATAAATCCCAAACGACCCGAACGAGACATACAGAAATTTGCCATCCGTCGTCGGCGAGCCGGCAGCGTAGGAATGCGAATCGTGATGCCCTTCGTGGGGAATGCGCTCGGCCGCGATCTGCTTCCAGCGCAGTTTGCCCGTTTCGCGATCGAAGCTCAGCACGACGAATTGATAATAGACATCGGGCGCATTGGTCATTCTCTTAAACTTGGGATCGACCTTGGGAAGCTTTTCGGGTTCTGCTTTTCGATCGGTCTTGATCGCCGTCAGGATAAACACCTGATCGCCCCAGACGATCGGCGTGGCGCTGCCTCGACCGGGAAGTTCCGCCTTCCATTTGATATTGGTCTGGGAATTCCAGGTAATCGGCGGATCGGCTTTGGGACCAACTCCAGTGGCCAACGGCCCCCGCCAGTGATGCCAGTTTTCGAGTTGTTCCTTGGTCGGCTCGCCGGCCCGGCTCGACTGGATGAGAAGAGAGCTGACGATAATCGACGCAACGATTCGAACCATGTTTTTCCCCTTGGAACTACCGAGATTCTGGTTGTATTATTAGTTCTACTGTGTCCGAGGGCGTAGTGTACTCCTCATGCTCCGCGTGAGGAGTACACTATTCGGCTCGCCGAACCATCGGCATCGGACACAGTAGAAGTAGCGCCAACGGCGATCTCGTGAGATTCTTCCCGGAGACTCCCTATGCTTGTGCGCGAAGTCAAATCCACCGTGTTGGTGCTGGGATTGTGCATCGTGACCACGGAAACCCCCATCCGGCAGATCGTTGCCGCTGATCTCAAAGACCAGATCACATCAAAGACATTGCCGAGTTTGAAGCTGAAACTCATCAAGGCAAAAGACGAGACGTTTGCGATGGGGTCACCGAAGGAAGAGGAAGGTCGATATGACGATGAAACCCAACGCGAAGTGAAGTTGAAGGCCGATTTCTATATGGGGGTTCACACTGTCACGCAAGCTCAATTCGAGAAGGTCATGCACCGGAATCCATCGTATTTCAACAAGATTAACGGCGGTAGCAGCTTTCATCCTGTAGAGCTAGTGAGTTGGTATGATGCGATCGAGTTTTGCAACAAATTGAGTGCGATGGACGACAGGAGTCCTTGTTACAAACTTACCAAGATTGAACGCAACAAAGATAAATCGATTACCAAGGCAGAAGTGACAATTCTCGACAAAGGAACAGGCTATCGCCTCCCGCACGAGGAGCAGTGGGAGTTTGCCTGTCGAGCAGGAAGGGCCACGCAGTTTTTCTTTGGCAACGCCAAGGCAAATCTTGGTGACTATGCCTGGTACGATAAGAACTCGAATTCAACAACGCACGAGGTAGGTGAGAAAAAGGCGAATGCTTGGGGCTTGTACGATATGCACGGCAACGTCTGGCAGTGGTGTGAAAACTTGTATACAAATGATGGCTCTGCCCGGGTGTACCGTGGCGGCGGTTGGTACAGCAATCCGCGGGACTGCCGGTCGGCGAGCCGCAACGGGTTCGACCCATCGTACCGTTACTCCAACCTGGGCTTCCGCCTTTCAGTTCCCGTCCAGTGAATTCAAGCAAGCAAGCGACAGGAGCGGAGGTGCAAGCTCGGCCAACGAAACGAAGGCGGATACCGGAGTGGAGTGGCCGGCGTTGTAAGGCTCTGAATTCCAAGCGGCGGAAAGGCGCTGCACTCCAAAGCGCTGGCTTTTCTCCATCAAATCAGGCAAAAGTCTGCTACAATAGCTCCACCCTCCCGCTCGAATCCGGAGTTCCTATCCTCATGCGATCGTTGCTGATCCTCCTTGTTATTTGCAGCACTACTCGCGCTGCCGAGCCGACGGCCCCACAAATTGAGTTCTTTGAAGCGAAAGTGCGCCCGCTCCTGATCGAGCATTGCTATGCCTGCCACTCATCGAAAAAGCAGGAAGCAAGTTTGCGGGTCGATTCACGAGCCGCTCTGCTCAAAGGCGGAGATTCTGGCGCAGTCGTCATTCCCGGGGAACCCGACAAGAGCAAACTGATCAAGGCAATCGGCTACGCCGGCGAACTCCAAATGCCCCCTGCTGGGAAATTGCCGATCGCAGCTGTGCAGACGTTGACGACCTGGGTCAAGATGGGCCTGCCTTACCCGGATACCAAACAGGTTCAACCCGACCTCACTCAGAAAGCCAAACAACACTGGGCATTTTTGCCGGTGCGCGATCCGTTGCCGCCAAAAGTCAAGAACGAATCCGCCATTCGTACTCCACTTGACCGCTTCACCGAGGCGAAGCTGGAAGAGAAAGGTCACTCCCTTTCCCCGAGTACGGATAAGCGAACACTCATCCGTCGAGCGACATTCGACCTGATTGGTTTGCCCCCAACTATCGATGAGATCGACGCCTTTATCAAAGATGACTCACCCACGGCGTTTGAAAAGGTCGTCGATCGGCTCTTGGCCTCGCCTCAGTATGGTGTGGCGCAGGCGCGGCACTGGCTCGATCTCGCCCGCTATTCCGACACCAAGGGCTATGTGTTCGTCGAGGCGCGTGAGTACCCTTATGCCTATACCTACCGCGACTGGGTGGTATCGGCATTGAATGCGGACATGCCTTACGTCCGATTCGTTCAACTCCAACTCGCAGCGGATCGCATCACACAGGGAGAGGACAAACACGATCTTGCGGCGATGGGTTTTCTCACCGTAGGGCGACGATTTCTGAACAGTCAACCCGACATCATCGACGACCGAATCGACGTGATGTGTCGAACCTTCATGGGGCTAACCGTTACCTGCGCCCGCTGCCACGATCACAAGTTCGATCCGATTCCAACCAAAGATTATTACTCGCTGTATGGCGTGTTTGCTTCTTCCGTGGAGCCCAAAGAACTGCCCACGATCGAGAACAAGAAAACCAAGGAAATGCTGGCCTTCGAGGCGGAAGTCCAAAAGAAGGAGGCCGAGGCCGACCGGTTCTTCGCGCCCTTCAAGGAGCAAATCGTCGGCAATCTTCGCAAAGAAGAGACGATCAGTGCCTATCTGCTCACACTCCGGGATGCCCGTGGCTTACAAGGGGCGAAGGCTCACGCGCTCGTCAACGACCGGAAACTGAACATGATCGTTTACGATCGCTGGAAGGGGTTCCTCGCCGATCGAGGGAGATTTCACGACCCGGTATTTGCGATCTATCAGGCGCTCGCCGCACTGCCCGCAGGTGAATTCACGGAGAAAGCTCCCACCGTCTTGAAAGATGTGTTGGAAAAGCGCGATCCCAAGAAACGCATCAACGGCAAGGTTATCGCGGCTTTCACGGGCCGGCAACTCGGTACGTTCAAGGATGTGACAGACATTTACGGCAAACTCCTTGCCGAGCGCTGGCCGCAGCCCAGTAACCCGACCGTGCCGGAAGATGCGGAGATCGGGCAGATTCTTGGTCCCAACGGCCCCGTGGGAATCGATGACCGGCAGATCGCGAACTCGTTGCCGATCCCCGACAAGCTCAAGCTCGAAAGATTACGTAGGGAGATCGAGAAAATGAAGGCAACCTCGCCTGTGGCTCCCGCGCGAGCGATGGTGCTGAAGGATCTGCCCAGACCCGTCAATCCGCAAGTGTTCATTCGCGGCAACCCGAATAATCGTGGTGCAACAGTTCCCCGACAGTTTCCGGAAGTCCTTGCCGGCTCCAGGCGCAAACCTTTCACCGATGGCAGCGGCCGACTCGAAATGGCCAGGGCCATCACCGATCCCAAGAATCCGCTCACTCCGAGGGTCATGGCCAACCGGATTTGGATGACGCACTTCGGTCCGGGCTTGGTTCGGACGCCCAGCGATTTCGGTCTGCGCAGCGACCCTCCAACCAATCCCGATTTGCTCGATTGGCTTGCATCTCGTTTCATTGCGGAGGGATGGTCGATGAAAAAACTCCATCGGCACATCATGCTCTCGGCAACCTATCAGCAGTCGTCGATCGTTTCGGACCAGATGGCCAAGGATGACCCGGAAAACCGTCTGCTCGGCCGAATGAATCGTCGCCGGCTCTATTTCGAGCCGATGCGGGATGCGCTGCTCGCGGTTGCCGGGCATCTCGATCCGACGATCGGCGGCCATGCTGCGGATCTCTTCAAGGAGCCTTTTTCGCGTCGTCGAACCATTTATGGCCACATCGATCGACAGAATCTTCCGGGGACGTTGCGAAACTTCGACTTCGCGGGGCCGGATGCGCACAGTCCCCAGCGTTTCACGACGACGGTGCCACAGCAGGCGCTATTCCTGATGAATAGTCCTTTTGTCGTGGAACAGGCCAAAGCGGTCGTGGCTCGGTCGGAAGTACGCGATATTTCTCAACCCGTACAGCGCATCCAGATGTTGTATCGCGTGATCCTGGGTCGGCAGCCTACCAGCGATGAGAGTCGACTTGGCCTGGGATTCGTGAAGGCACCGGCGTTGACCAAGTCGGCACTCAATGTATGGGAAGAGTACGCTCAGGTGCTGTTGCTGAGTAACGAATTTGTATTTGTGGATTGAGCGAATCTTGGCAGGAAAAGCTAAGTCTAAAGTTCCAGACAAGAACTAACCACAGAGCCACAGAGGACACAGAGAAAAGACCTTAGTGAGATGAAAGATAACCAAATACTGTAATCGTCAAAGACCGGATTTGATCTTAGAACTTCATACTCTGTGACGTCTTCTCTGTGTTCTCTGTGACTCTGTGGTTAATGTGTGCTTTCAGATCGTCGAGAGTAATCGATCGTCGCGCAATTCTTCCTCCATGACGTTGCGTTTCGTGAATTCCTCGACCAGTCGATCGTGCGAGATGTCCGCGATCGAATCGAGAACCAGATCGGGTTGATACGCGTAGTTTTTCAGGTCTTCGCGTTTCGTGCTGCCGGTTAGCATCAAGACCGTATGATAGCCGAGCTGGACGCCGCCGAGGATGTCGGTCTCCATCGTGTCGCCGATCATGGTGGTTTCGTCCGCGGTCAGGCCGAGTTCCTTGCGGGCCGCGCGCATCATCACCGGGCTGGGCTTGCCGACGCTGAACGCCTTGATGCCGCGTGGCCGCCTCCAGCATGGCCACGATCGCGCCGCAGCCGGGCCGCATGCCGGTTGGCGGTCGGGCAATTCGGATCGAGGTTGGTGGCGACCAGCTTGGCGCCGCCGACGGATCATTCCGAACGCCGCCTCGACCATTTCGAAGGTTGAACGTGCGGCCCTCGCCGACGACGACGTAATCGGGGTCGTGGTCGACGATGGAGTAGCCGTTGTTGTGCAGGGCCGTCAGCAGCCCGCCTTCGCCGATGACGTAGGCGGTGCCGTTCGGCTTCTGCTGGGCGAGAAAGCGAGCCGTCGCCATCGCGCAGGTGAAGACGTGTTGTTCTTCGACCGTCGATGCCGAGCCGGCTCAGTTTGGTGGCCACGTCGCGGCGCGTCCGCTGGCTGTTGTTGGTGAGAAAGAGGAACGGAATGTCGTCGGTGCAGCAGCTCGTTGATGAAACGATCCGCTCCAGGGATCAGTTGGTGACCGCGATAAATCACGCCATCCATGTCGATCAGATAGCCGAACAATCTTGCTACCTCCTGAGTGTGGAAATCGAGCGAGTCGACGAGGGCAGGAGAGGCAGCCCACCCCTACTCAAGCAATTGCGATGCCAGAATGGGTTGGCGATGAGTAGATTCTGAATTCAAGGATGAAAAACGATACTTTTTCGGCCTAAAATCGCGATTTGAAGAACAAGGCACATTTTTCAAAGTTCTGGCGAACAAGATGGTGCCTGTTTTCCTAGCATCAACCGCAATCTCCCATGCATCTGCATTGCGATGGAGTCCACTGGGGCTTATCCTGAGAGAAGGTATTCCCGTTCCCGATCGCAACGGCTACTGAGAGATGATTAACCCGATGTGCAGAAGGGTATGAGCAAGAAAAAGAAAGTTCGCGTCGAACTTCGCAAAAACCGATCCAAGCCGCCGCGCCAATCAATGGACGCGCGGCTTCCAGGATCATGGGTTTCAGGAAGAAGCACCCGTGAGCGATGAGCGCAGTACGCGCCAAGGGCGACATCTCACGACATCGTACAATCATGCAGGATGAGACCACAAACCATGTCGATGGTGGTCAGTCATCCGATACGATGCCTGCGGTCAAAGAAGGTGAGTGTCAGCGGGGCCGGGTGCTTCGCGTTCATGGCTTGCAGAGTGTCGTGGAAGCGCTGGATGGCAGCTTGCATCGCTGTGCGGTACGCCGACTCTTGAAAAGTCTGAGTACCGAGGAACGCAGTGTCGTCACCACTGGAGATTGGGTCTGGTTCCGCCCGGCAGGCAACAATGAGGGCATGATCGAGCGCGTGGAATCCCGGCATGGCGTGCTGACCCGCGTTTCCGCCGGCGCGAGCATGTTTTGGTCTCGAACGTCGATCAACTCGTGATCGTCATGTCGCTCGTGGAGCCCGACTTGAAGCCGCATCTGATCGACCGTTATCTGGCGACCGCTCAGACCGGCGGTCTTGCGCCGATTCTGTGTCTGAACAAAGCCGATCTCGTCGAATCGTGGAATTTGCAATCGTTGATCGGTTCGTATTGTCAACTCGGCATCCCGACGCTGTTGACCTCGGCCAAGACCGGCGTGGGCATCGATGACTTGCGAGCGTGCTGAAAGATCGCGCCACCGTCTTTTCGGGACAGAGCGGTGTCGGCAAGTCATCGCTTCTGAATGCCATTCAGCCTGACCTGTCGTTGCGAATCAGGACGGTGAGCGAAGTAAATCAGAAGGGTCGCCACACGACTACGACCGCTCAATTGATAAAATTACAAACGGGCGGCTGGGTGGTCGATACGCCGGGAGTGCGTCAACTCCAGCTTTGGGACATCATCCCGGAGGAAGTGGAAGGGTTCTTCCCGGAGTTTCATCCTTACATCGCCCTCTGTTCGTTTCCCGATTGTACGCATACGCACGAAGAACGCTGCGCCCTCAAGGATGCTGTCCAGCGCCGGCTTATTAGTGTTCGCGCTACCACAGTTATCTTGGAATGTATTCGGGTTCGATGGCAGATTAGACGCGTGTTGTTTTTCTCTCCAATCCTGGCCGACATTCAATGGCAGATTCAACTACTTCCCCACCGATTTCCAAAATAGAATCTCCATCGGTTCAACGTGTGTCGCGTTGGCCGGATGGGGTATTAACGATATTGGTCCTTGCCTTCGCATTCGCAGCAGCTTCGTTCCCGGCCCGGAATAGCGACATTTGGCGACATCTTGCCACCGGCCGGCTGCTGGTCCAGGGCGACTACAGCTTCGGGACCGATCCCTTCGCTTATACGACCCAGGGCGTCTACTGGGCCAATCATTCCTGGCTCTATGACTTTTTGCTTTTCACGGGTCATCGGGTGCTGGGCGACGCAGCGCCCGGTTCTGCTCAAGGCTCTTGCCGTAGTGGTACTGGCCGGACTGATGCTCCATCTCTCCGGGAAACCAGGTCCGTTCTGGATCAGCTGTGGGTTTACTTTGCTCTCGGTTCTGGCCATAAGCCCTCGATTATTGTTCCAGCCGGCTTGCTTTTCTCTACTACTCCTGACCGCCTGTTTATGGCTGCTGCGCTTAGGTGGGCGAGCGCTGTTCGCACTGCCGGCGGTGATCGTTCTGTGGGTTAATTTCGATGCCTGGTTTCTACTGGGGCCGGCGCTGGTCGGGCTGTACTGGTTGGGACAACGGCTGACATCGAACCATCTCGACGAGCCTCGGCTACCGCGCTGGCTAATGCCTGCCTGTCTCTTGGCTTGCCTGTGCAGTCCACATCACATTCATGCCCTGACCTTGCCGATCGAGTTGTCTCCTGCCGTTTGGAACAGTGATTTCCGCCACGATGTCCGTTTTGCATCGCTATTCGCTTCGAGTTGGCATCTTGCACCGCTGGGTCAATCGGGCGGTTTTAACCTCTCCGTATGGGCCTATTTCATTCTTTTGCTGTTAAGCGCGATTTCGTTCATGGTCCAGCGCTCGGCACTTCGGACCTGGCGTTTCCCCATTTGGTTGGTCTTTTGCGCTTCTTGGACTCTGGCAAGCTCGACTGGTACCATTCTTCGCTGTGGTTGCCGGCCCGATCGCAGCGCTTAACTTTCGCGAAGGGTTCCCCGATCTTTCCGGGATTCGAAGGGGCCGGGCGGGTGTCATACTGGCCGGCCTGACTCTCATAGCGCTCACCTGGCCCGGCTGGCTGCAAGGATTCCAGCGCAGCGATCGGCCGTTGGCCTGGACGATTCCACCCGACCCGTCCCTTCAGCATGCAGCCCAGACTCTGACCCAGTGGCGAAGCAGGGCCTGTTGCCGGCTGAGGTTCGTACCTTTGCGATGCATCCCGATGTCGCCCAATACTGTGAATGGTTCTGTCCCGGCGAGAAAATCTTTCTCGACACTCGGCTAACGCTTTTCCAGGCCGCGATTCCGGAATTCGAGCGACTTTGTCTGGCATTGAACCCATCCTTGCAACGCCAGGGTAGTGGAGCAATGCCCTCCCCTGCCGATGCGGAAGGCATACTATCTACCTACAAGATTGGTTGTCTGCTGCTGTACGATCCCGACCTGCGAGTGCTTGCTCCAGCTCTGCATCGCATCAATCAATCCACTCATGAGTGGGACTTGCTTGCCATCGCGGGCCGGGTGGTGTTCGCCGGGTACAAGCAAGCCGAAACGCGGCGATGCCCTCACTTTGATCCGGAGCGGATGGCATTCGCACCGGAGGAACCGGATAAACATGCCTCAGCCAGTCTCTCCGTTCCCCTCACTCAGGCGCGAAGCTGGTGGGATTATTATTTGCAGCGTCCGAGCGGATCGACCTGGGAGGCAGATTCAGCTCCCGTTTACCTGTATCAGTTCGAGGACAATGTTGTCGGCCAACTGCAACGACAGCGCATCCGGGTGCTGGCGCGCTATTCGGCCGGTTTGGTTGGCTTGCCCGCGCTCTTCCGCGACGATGTCGGCACTCTCGTCGGCATCGCATCTCGACTTGCCGGCAAGGATCTGTTTCAGTCGGACTTGTTGGAACGTCCCGCGGCACTTCCTCTATTAGCGGTTCGGGCGGATCGTCAAGCCCTGGCAATCCATCCCGATGATTCCAGCGCCTGGTTGTCTCTGCGCAAGGATACCTGGCTCTTGAGAGGTCGACGGCTGAGGCCAATGTTTCATTTCCACCTCTCGCTCAAGTTCGTTACATCCAGGCCGTCACCGCGCTGGTCCAGTCGATGACTCTCAAGCCCGACCAGTTGAGCGCCTCACGAAATGCTGGCCCATCTTTATGCAGAGAGGCGGTACTTCGATCTTGCTCTACGTCATCAGGAGATCCATCTCCAACTGGTTCGCCAGGCCGGTTCACGCTCCGGGGAAGACGAGCAGACCTTTGCCGATCGCATCGATCGACTGGAAGTCGCCGTGCAGCAACTGAGGATTCGCGTACAAGATCGCGAGAATCGCTTTGTGCTTCGGTCTTACGCTCTGACAGCGGATCCTCTGGCGCGTGCCCGCATCGCTCTAGAGTTGGATTTGGCAGGCAAAGCGCTCGATGAGGTATTGCTGAAGTCCCATTCGGACCTCTATGGGGTTGAAGGGCTTCGAATGATCCTGGAGCTGATGCTCACGACCGGAAGGGCACAGGAAGCGGGAGAGCTTCTGGCTCGGCCTGAGTTCCGGCAAAAACCCGAAGGGCTTGGAGTATACGAGCTGGCCGGAGTTCGCCAGCGAGGGCAGCGCATTAGCTACCGATTCCCAGCTTTCGATTGGTTTAGTATTTGTCAATCGGCAGCGACCGGCAACTATGACCAGGCATTGGGTGTTCTGGAACGTCTGCGCAACCAATTGGAGCGGGAAGAGACTTCGATGGTCCAGCGACTACGGCCCGGCTACACCAAGATGCTGGCCTCGGAAATCGGCTTGAGATCCGCATGGCGAATCGTACCGCCGAGTTTGTTTGTGAGTTTGGATAACGAGCGCGTAAGTGACTGGTTGGTGCAGGGCCGGTTCATGACGGTCGAACGCGCTGATCTGCATGTGCTGGAAGGGATGTTGTTGCTGGAACGGGGCCGACCCACCCAGGCAGGTCAACATTTTAGCCGGTCGCTGAAGTTCTACGCCTCAGCCAGGGATTCCGCTCTTGTCTTGCCCGGATTACCGCTGGCACAGCGTTATCTCGAACGCATTCGCTTCTTCGCAGTTGGTCCGTAGGTTGATAGAAATCGATCGCTCCGTGTTCCAGTTGAAAAAAGGTATGGAACTTGCCGATGACGCCAGCACCGTCTCATCGTTGGTTGTGGATTATGGCTCTGGCCTTTGTCGCAGTGCTCGGAGTGGGAGGGTTCTTGTACTTCCGCGGTGAACCAAGACCAGTCCCACCTCCCCCAGTTCAAGCCCCTTCCGATCCTGTCGACATCGCGGTCAAAGTACACAACTACTGCGGTGCCTGCCACGAATACCCTTCTCCCGACAGCTTTCCGAAGATCCATTGGCGCGCTGAGGTCGAACGCGGCTATCGTTTCGCCGAGCAATCCGCACTGCCCGTCAAAGCGCCGCCCATGGACGCTGTCATCCGCTATTACCAGGCTCGCGCACCCGAAGAATTCTTGACTCCGACCATCAAGCCTTCCGATATTCCCCTGGGCATTTCGTTTGAACGGAAAAGCTATCCTGGCCCTGCTCTGAGTACAGAATTCTGCGTTTCCAATGTCAATCTTGTCCATCTCCCAAATCCCAACGCGCCCGTTAGTCCGAAAAAGGAACACCAGCCCCTGGACATCCTTGCCTGCGATATGAACGCAGGACTGGTCATGCTGCTGCGTCCTTATGAGGAAAAACCGGTCTGGACGATACTTTCCAACCATGCCGACAACAAGCTGGCACCCTCGAACCCCGCCCATACCGAAGTCGTCGATCTGGACGGCGACGGCATTCTCGATATCCTGGTCGCCGACCTCGGCAGTTTTCCGCCCACCGATCTCCATTGTGGCCGAGCAATCTGGCTGCGCGGCAAAGCGGATGGAACCTTCACCCCGATCACACTTCTTGAAAATGTCGGTCGGGTGACCGACATCCAAGCCGCTGACTTTCGCGGTCTGGGCCGAGGCAAATGGGATCTAATTGTCGGGGCCTTTGGCTGGCAGATAGCCAACGACCAGGGCGCTGGAGTGTTCTACCTCGAGAATCAAACCGTTGACTGGAGCAACCCGAAGTTTGTGCCCAGACGGATCGACGAACGCCATGGAGCCATCCACGTCCCTGTGGCCGACCTCAATGGCGACGGTAAACCTGATTTCGTCGCCCTGTTTGCTCAGGAGCACGAAAGCATCGACGCCTTTATCAATGATGGTGACGGCCGATTCCGAAGGCAAAATCTTTATCGGGCAAGCGACCCATCCTACGGGAGCAGCGGCATTCAACTCGTCGATCTCAACGATGATCGGAAGATTGACGTGCTCTACACCAACGGTGATACTCTGGACGATCCCCACCTCTTCAAGCCCTATCACAGCGTGCAATGGCTGGAGAACAAGGGAAATCTGCATTTTGAACACCATTCCATCACGCCGATGTACGGTGTGCATCGCGCGGTAGCAGGCGACCTCTTCGGCAATCACCGCAAAGATATTGTTGCGGTCAGCTTTTTGCCCAGGGATAAATTTCCGGATCGCGCCAGGCGCAAAGCCGACGCCATTATCATTCTCGAACAAACCGCATCGGGTGAGTATCGGCGACATTCACTTTCTAAAGTAGATTGCGATCACACCACTTGCGCCCTCGGCGACGTATTCGGCACGGGACGACTCGACATTGTCGTGGGTAACTTCAGCGCCACCTCCACAAAGGATCCGGTGACCATCTGGAAGAACCTTGGGAAGAACACTTTGACCGAGCGGCGTAAGCCGCCGGGTAACGCGAGAACTCCGAGGGTTTTGGCGAATTGCCCGGCGGCTTACACCGCTCGGCTATATATTTCTCAACAGCGAGATGATGCGCACCTTCGCGCTGTTTCGGACAAATATCTTTGGCGAATCATGTTTTGGTTTGACTTTGCCCTAAAAGGTGAGACAAATGGATTATCAACTTCAGTGAGCGGCGTGAACGGTGTGGTAAAGGGTATTTCCGGCATCGAGCGTTACTCCTCACTGCAACCATCCGATAACTTCACCGATTCGCATCTCACCTGGATAGAACATGTCCGACCGTCTGGACTCTCCCGATTTGAACCCAACCGATGCAACAGGTTCGCTACCCTCCGGTCAGGATGTCACCCAGCTGCGCGATATTTCGCCGCAGCAATGGAAATCGGGTATTGCCGCGTGGTTGGGCTGGCTCTTCGATGGTCTGGACATGCACCTGTACGTGTTGGTGGCTGCCCCGTTCGTGGCGGAATTGCTGGGGGTAATGGACCAAAAAGATCCGCAGGTGGGCTATTACAGTTCCTGGATTCAAGCGGCGTTCTTGATCGGTTGGGCGCTGGGTGGCGGGTTATTTGGACGCATTGCAGACCGGATGGGCCGCAGCCGGGCTTTGATGCTGACGATTCTCACGTATGCCTTGTTTACCGGGCTGTCGTTCTTTGCGCAGACGTGGTGGCAGTTGCTTATTTTTCGGTTCCTGGCAGCACTTGGAATTGGCGGCGAATGGGCGGTGGGAGCATCGCTTCTGTCCGAAACCTGGCCGCGCCGATGGCGGCCCTGGATGGCCGCGGTCCTCCAGACGGGGGTCAACCTGGGTGTTCTGTTGGCTGGATTGGCCAATTTCTTGCTGGCCGACTTTCCCAAAAGGTATGTGTTTCTGGTGGGGGTGATGCCGGCGTTTCTGGTGCTCTGGATTCGGACGCGCTGTTCCGGAACCTGAAGAATGGCATCGAGCCAAGAAAGAGTCCGTGAACGCGCAGCCCAGCTTTTTCGAGTTGTTTCGAGGCTCCGTCGCTCGGACGACCTGGCTAACGATGGCGGTTTGTGCTCTCTCCCTGACTGCGCACTGGTCGTTCCTTTTCTGGTACTTGCAACATCTGCGCAAACTACCAGAACTAACGGGCTGGTCCGAACCTCAAATGTCCCATTTGATTAGTCAGGCGGTCTGGATAGTGACCGGGTCGTCCATCGTCGGCAACTTTCTGGCCGCGCTTCTTGCTAAATTGCTCGGTTATCGCCGGGCGATCGCTTGCCTCTGTTTGGGGTATTTCTTTTCAATGGTGGGTACTTACGGCACATCTCACGGTCTTGAGAGTCTCTGGCCCGGATTTGTTGCCATAGGGCTTTGCCAGGGAGTGTTTGGGCTATTCACGATGTACTTGCCTCCTCTGTTCCCAACGCTGTTGCGGAGTACCGGTGCCGGGTTTTGCTACAACATCGGACGAATTGCCGCCGGGTTGGGAACGGTGTTTTTCGGCCTATTTTCCAAAGTAGGCGATTATCGGACGGCACTTCTCTATTCGGCATTCCTGTTCATTCCTGCTACGATCGTTGCCTGGTTGTTGCCGGAAGCTTCGGATGAGAAATCATCGTAGTTTTCGCTTGAATTCGGTTCGAACTGAAAAAGTGAGAGATGCCTTCATCGGCGGCAAGATGAGGCAGCGGGGCAGTGTTTATGGATTCAGGTAGTTTGGGGCAGGGAGATTCCGCCTGCCGCACTCGAATAGAACCAGGTAGGGACCGGGTTGCCTGCCCAAGCCGGGCAGGCCCGCCAACCTGCCACGTCGATCCTAACTGCCAGCGCATTCGATTCCTGATTTTGATGCCGATGAGATTCGCGCAGCCTCATCCCGGGTTCCTTTTGCAGAATCCAGCGGAGCACCTCGTTCTCATCGCCGCGATCGCACGCCCCGCACGCCGACGCACCTGACTCTCATCTTGACAGTCATGCCATTCTTTCGTTATTTGCCGAACCATTCATGGAGAGACATCGCGGATCGACAGTCCATTGCTCGGATCCCAGTTGATTGCATGGGTGGGTATCTCGACAAGGATTGTTTGTCCAGGGGGGAGGTTCCGTGGCCCAGCGTCGATCGCTGTTCTTGCTAGCGCTCTTCCTCGTGACATTCTTCGGATGGAATTCGCGAATCAGCGCGCAGGCTCCAGAATTCGATCGTCTCACGCTGCCCGATGGCGGACTCGCTCCCGTTGATTTTCGAGCCGATTACGTGGTTACCTGGCTGGAGGGGGACACCCGGATTGTTGGACTGTCGGGCGATATTCTCATCCAGCAAGGCACGACTCAGGTGCGCGCCGACGAGGCCTTCATCTGGGAAAAACTCACTCAACCCAAAAACTCTCCCCACGATCTGACGGTGTATGCCAACGGTAAAGTCCGTGTCTGTTTGGCCGACAAAACAACAGAACATCAAACCATTCTCGCACAGTGGAGCACACGCGGAAAAAGCACATTGCCGGCCGGGAAGGTAGACCCAGTTTCAGTTGCCAACCGGAAAGGCTACAAGCGCGCACTCGCCATCCGGGATGGAAAACCCACAGCTCCCGAATCGCTCAAGATCGATTTTCTCCCAGATAGCCCGGATCTTCCCAACAACGGCATCCAACCCGTTCAACTCGTTCAGCCGCCGGCAGTCCAATTGGATCCACCGCCGGGAGCGAACTTGCAGCCTCTTCCCGAACCGGCGAATCCACCACTCGGAACGATAGGACCAAGCGGCGCGGAGCCGCCCCGTTTTCAGACGCCGCTGCTTACGCTGCCGCCGGTCAATACCCGACTTCTGAAGATTGCGCCGCGGACGAACGTGCCCAACAATGCCAAATACCTGAATATGAACGGCGAGCAAGTCGCCCTGATCACCGGCGGGATCAAGATCCTTGCTCTCTTTCCCGAGCGGAAGGATATGACCCTGGATATCGAGGCCGATCAAGTCGTGATCTGGCAGACCGGCGGCGGCGCGGAATCTCTGATGGACTCGATGAAGGACAAGGACGGGGTCGTTGCCGGCAACGACAAGCACATCGAAGTGTATCTATCCGGCAATGTCGTGATACGCTACGGCAGCGCCGGCGATGCCAAGGGCCCCGACGGCACACCGCTCGATACGAAAGTCCTGCGCGGAACAGGTCTATTACGATGTGACCAAGAATACCGCCCTCGCCTTGAAAGCGGATATGGAGATGGTGCGCGTGACCCGGTATTACGAGTATCCCGGCCAGTCAAATCGACCCAGCGCACATGACTGCTGCGGAGATCATGCAACTTTCACCCCAGGAGTGGCTTACGAAAAAATCGGTTCTGAGCGGGAGCAAGATGCCGGCTGAGCCTGGGCTAAAAATGACCGTTTCGGAGACCACCCTCTTCGAGCAAAAGGCTCAGCCGCGCAACACGATCTTCGGGTTGGAGACCTACGATCGAATTTCCGGGCTGCCGATCTCGGAGACCGCCCGGACCTATGAAGTAACTTCGGCAACGGTTCGTATTGCCGATGTCCCCGTGATGTACTTTCCCTATCTCAAAGGCAATGCCAACGATCCGTTCGGCCCCCTGCAGATGTTCAGCTTCCAGCAAAGCACCATGTTCGGCTATCAGTTTTACACCACGTGGGATGTATTGGAACTGATCGGGTTGACCCGTCTGCCGGCGGAACACTGGGGGTTGATGCTCGATTATTTGACGGCCCGAGGGCCGGGATTCGGCACCAACTATACGTGCGCAGGTCAAACGATGTTCGGCGAGGAAGCACCCTATAGCATCTTGTTCAAGGCCTATGGCCTCTACGATCACGGCTCCGATGATCTGGCCGGTACCGCGCGAGATCTGAGTTTCAGCCGACCGCCATGCGCGATCGCATCCTCTTTCAATATCAACAACAATACAAAAACTGGTATTCGCAAAATCAGCTATCCTATTTGAGCGATCATAACTTCCTGGAACAGTATTACAGTTACGAGTGGAACCAGGGTCCCAATCAAGAGACCTTCACCCATTTGAAATATCAGCAGGGAATTGGCGCAGCCACGGTTCTGTTCGAGCCGAACCTGGATCGGCCCTGGGTCACCGAAACTCAGTGGTTGCCGAAACTTGACGGCTACTGGACTCGGTCAATCCATGCTGTGGGATGCCGTCAATTACAATACCTGGGGCAGCGCGGCGTATGCGAACATGAGAACCTATAACCTGCCGCAAAACCAGATTCCCGGTAACATTACCGCAAGTTCGCTCATCACCGAGTATCCGATTTCGACCGCTCGAATGGATTGGTATCAACAGTTTCGAGCGCCCTTGACTCTGGGATTTCTTAAATTGGTGCCCTATGTCAATACCGACCTGGCTTATTACAGTCAGGATGTTGACGGCAAGAGCGCGGTCGAGCTCTATGGAGGTGCGGGTTCATACGCCACAACTTCGCTGACCCGCCTCTACGATGATGTTTCGAATGAGTTTCTCAATATCAAAGGTCTCAATCACAAAATTGCATTCACCGCGAATTATTATCAGGCCTGGACCGATACGCCTTACATATGCTGCCGCAGCTCGACCGCCTGGACGATGACGCCACTCAGCAATCGCTGCGCGATGTAAAGCCCTGGGAGCTAACCTATTTTCCCGGACCTGTCGGCAACATGCTGTTCAACTCGTACCTGTACAATCCACAACTTTACGCCATTCGGCGCTTGGAAGATACAAAGCCCGATACCCTCAGCGATATTGAAGTCGTGCAACTCGATATCGGCAGCGCTTGCAAACCCAGCGCGGTTACGAGGGCCAGGAACATACGATCGACTGGATGGTTTTGGATTTGTCGGCATCCATTTTCCCCAGGCAAACCGCGACAATTCGGACATGAGCTGGGGTTCCTCGAATACTACGGAGCTGGGCTCGGGGATCGCAATGGTCTGACCTCGGCCGGTTGGATTGACCCCTTCGCCTTCGGTACCCACTACTGGAACATGAGCGGGTACTTTTCTCGACCCGACGGGACCAACGTCAACATCAGCTACCGGCAATTGGACCCATCGGGAGTAAAGTCGTGCAGGGATCGGTCAGCTATAGCTTCAGTCCAAAATATCGGCTCACTTACACGACATCGTACGACTTCGGCCTCAACCCGGACTAACTCAGAACCTTTCCGTGGTCCGCACCGGGACCGATTTGACGTTTAGCTTCGGATTCAGCTACAACGCTTTGGTCAAAACTTCGGCGTCAACTTCATGATGGTTCCGAACTTCCTGGCTGCCAAGGGTCTCGCCAATTCGCCCGTCGGCATGAATGACGGAAAACCTCTCAGTATCGGTAATCTCTTGGTGCCGGCCAAAAGGGGCGCTTTCCATGCCCGTCAAGCCACCGCAGACAAGCTGCTCGAGGCCGGTCGTAACTCGGTTGATTTCTTCGATCTCATCCATAACCACCGTAGCCCGTTCGACCTATGCTCGTTGGTCGCTTCAAGTAGGTGCTCAATACTCATCTGTAATCCCGGGTCATCCGCCGCCGCGATCAATCCAATTCTGGCGGTCAGTCGCCACGATCTCCTTCACGGCGTGGCTAACTGAGAAGCGCGTCTTTAAAAAGCTCGAGTGTGCTTGTACTCCAACTTCCTTCGTGGACTTTACTAATATGTCAATGTCGCGCAGCGAAGGGCATAACAAAGGATCGAGCAATGATCGCTCGAAACCCTCAATATCACAAACAATCAGAGTGTTATCCGTGGCATGCCGCGCGATGTCAGAAAACGCGCAGTAGCGGAAAACCCCCACTCGCCCTTCAAGCCCGTTAAGACTCGCAAGCTTTCGTGTTTGGCGTCTGGAAAGAAAGTCGGCATCATATGCCAAAATCCGCGCCGTAGGAATTCGATACGCGAGGCCGACGGCGTAGAATCCTTCCGCACAGCCAACGTCGATAACAGTTTCATAGGCGCGCGATGCTATTTCTTCAACTATGTCGTTGAGTTCGGACTCGTAGGATCCGAGCCACTTGGGGGTAATTGGTCCCCACACGACCCCTGTTAATAGATCTCAGACCCTTGAACGGTCCGGATAGCACCTTAATATCTCCGTCTCTGTAAAGCTGGCCTTGCGTTCGTTTATGTAGCGGTCTGAAGCGCCACCCGAATAGGCGGCGATTATTGGCGGAACGGTAGGCGTCGAGAATACTTGGGGCTAGCGATTCAAGCAGGCGTTTTAGCCGTTCTCTTGCATTGCCTGCCATGCGGACAGGATAGCACTAGAGAGACACGATTGGTTTGCACAAAGGGAGCACGTCCGTGGGAGATACCGGCTCTGCCGACGAAGTGGACGGCATATACTCAATCGTGTGCACAGCCGAAGAACCGCACTCATCAAAATAGCTACCGCCGCGACGTCCGCGGCCTTTGCGCCGCTTGCTAGCCGAAACGCCGGAGGCCGCAACATCATCTGCACGAAATGCTGGAGCAGGCGCCGACGCCCGGTTAGCGACGTGGGCCCAGCGTATTTCAGTCAAAGCGATTAGGAACCGTTTCAAAACTTGCGCGATTTGATCATTCCGCGCACGGATACTGCCGGAGCCGTGGATGCCGGCGTGCCGCATTGGATCGATCGCCAAGTGGCGGCTGATCCCGAATTGCAGGAACGTTTCAAGCAAGGGCTGGCTTATCTCGGCCGAACAGGCGCACGCCATGAACGGCTCGGCGTTCACACGCTCTAACGGAGCAGCAACAGATGGCCATCTTGCAAGCGTTGAGCACGCGATGCCGACACGCCGAAAAGCGGATTCTTCAAAACAGTGAAAGATCTGACAATTGACACATACTACAAATCCGAAGCAGGTTTAGTGCAGGAACTCGGCTTCAAGGGCAACACGTTTCGCGCGAGTTTTCCGGGCTGCACGCATCCGGAGCATTGGCCAGCCGCCGATGCCGAATCAGGAGAGCGCGCAATGACGTGCAGAAAGCGGAACAGGTTTATGACGTGGTGGTGATTGGCAGCGGCGCGGCCGGTGGCATGGCGGCGTGGAACCTTACGCGGCAAGGCATCAACGTTTTGGTGCTGGATGCGGGCGAACGTTTTGACCGCGCGAAATATCTGGTCGCACGTGAAGCCATGGCAAGCGACGGCGCGGCACGAACGCGGCCAACACGCGCCCGAGTTCTATTTAGACACGGAAGAGCAGCCATACCTGACGCCCAGCGACAAGCCGTTCGAATTGATTCGCGTTTGGGGACGCGGCGGCAAAACGAATGTTTGGGGACGCGTTGCGCTGCGTTACTCCGATGTTGATTTTGAAGGTCCGGCGCGAGATGGCTGGGGCGTGCCTTGGCCGATTCGCTATAAAGATATCTCGCCTTACTACGACAAAGTGGATCAATTCATCGGCGTGTGCGGCGGCCTTGACGATCAGGATTCGCTGCCGGGCAGCAAATATATGCTGCCCGCGCCGGCGCCGCGTTGCGGTGAACGGCTGTTGCAAAAGGCCGCTCAGAAGATTGGCGTTTCGATCGTGGCGGGCCGGCGCGCGGTTCTCACCAAGCCGCACAACGGCCATCCTGCCTGTCATTATTGCGGTGCTTGTGGTTCCGGCTGCGATGTGGGCGCGTTTTTCAATTCGTCGGACTATTTGATTGATCCGGCAATGAAAACCGGCAAACTGACGGTGATCGATAACGCCGTGGTGGCGCGCGTTCTGGTCGATGACAAAGGCTTGGCCAGCGGCGTTCAATATTTCGACCGCAAGACGAAAGAAGAACACAAAGTCAAAGCGCGCGTCGTGATTGTGGGCGCGTCTTGCGTGGATTCCACGCGCATTCTGCTGAATTCGAAATCGTCCGCCTATCCGAACGGCATCGGCAATTCGTCCGACGCCATCGGCCGTTATCTGTGCGAACAGATTCGCTTCCACATTTACGGCTTTCATGCCGGAATTGATCGGCGGCCCGGTTTATGACGATAGCGGCATCGGCGGCGAGCATATCTACATGCCGCGCTTCAATCATCGCGATGGCCGCAAACGCGATTACCTGCGCGGTTTCGGCATGCAGTTCTGGGGCTGCGGCGCGCAAGGCGGCGCCGAGATATGCCAAGGCGCTGCCGGGCTTCGGCGTAGATTTCAAGAAAGCCGTGAAGCAACGTTATCCGGCGCTGGTGGCGCTGCATCCTTATGGCGAAACGCTGGGCCGCGCCGGAAAATCGCATCACAGTGGATGAAGCGAACGTGGACGTGTACGGCGTCCCGCGCCTGAAAATCGAATATCAGATCGGCGACAACGAGCACCGCATGGCGCAGGAGATGTACGACACGGCCGAGCAGATTCTGCATTCGGCCAAAGCCGAAATTTTGCCCTATGAGCGCGGCTGGCTCGATAAACCGGGCTCGGCCATTCATGAACATGGCACCTGCCGCATGGGCGACGATCCGAAAAAATCGCCGCTGAACGCGTTCAATCAGATGCACGATGTGAAGAACGTTTTCGTGGTGGATGGTTCGGCCTTCACCACCGCGAGTGAGAAAGAATCCGACGCTCACGATTTTGGCGCTGGCTTGGCGCGCCACGGATTATTTGGCCGGCGAAATGAAGCGAGGGAACGTTTAGCGTGGCCGAGCCGGTTTGCGTAGCTCCGACGGGCGATATTTGCGGCGAAGGCGCGGTTTGGCATGCCGCTGAAAACGCCCTCTATTGGACCGATATCAACCGCTTTCTGATTCATCGCTACGACGCCGCGAGCGGCAACGTGAAAACTTGGTTTTTCGATGAGCCGGTAACGGCGATGATCTTGACCAGCTCGCCGGCGACTCTGGCGGTCGTTCTTGGGATCGCGCTTGATTCTGTGGGAGCCAGCGAGCGATACGCGCCGCGATTACGCATTCCATCTTGCCGGGCTGGCCCAAGGTGCGCTGCAACGATGCGCGGGCCGATCCGCGCGGCGTCGCTTTGGATCGGCACAATGTGGAATAACGTGAATGCCGACGGCTCGCTGGGCGAAATTGAGAACGGTCACGGTGTGCTGTACCGGTTAGACCCGGATCTGGCAGCTACAGAGTTTCGCAGCGGATCTGGGAATCTGCGAATACGTTGGCTTGGAACCCGCAGCGAACCTTCTTTTATTTTGCCGATTCCATGGCGAATGTCGTTTATCAGTACGACTACGATGCCACTGCCGGCGATATCAACAACGAGCGGCCCTTCTTTCGTGACTTTCGGCCGGGGTTCGCCGGACGGCTCGGCAATGGATGCTGATGGTTTCCTCTGGAATTGCCGCTATGGCGGGGGTTGCATCGTCCGCGTTGCGCCGACGGCGCACATTGACCGATCGTGGAAATGCCGACTCCGAACATCACTACTTGCACTTTCGGCGGCCCGGATTTGCGCACGCTCTATATCACGACAGCCGGCGGCCGGCGCGAAACCGGGAGATCGCTTCGCGGGTGGATTATTCAGCCTTGCAGACTGAAGGCCAGGGTCAGCCGGAAAATCGCTTTTCACTTGCTGCAGTGCGCTTGAGTCGCGCCCGCAGATCGGCAAATTGCGTCTAGCTGCAACTGTTCCGCACGCAAACCGGCTTCGGGCATTCCGTCAATGGCCGTTCCATAAAACGGCCGAAGATTGTTGCGCAGAGTTTTGCGTTTGTGGGTAAAGCAGCGACTCACGAACTTGAGAAGCGCTGGTAAATCGGGCGTGGTTCCCGGCACGCCGCACGAGCCGCACGGCCGCCGAATCCACTTTGGGCGGAGGAGAAAAAGCGCGCTGGCGGGACTTTGCAAACCAACTCGATTTCGCAAACAGTTTGCGTGGCAACTGTGAGATATCCATAGTCGCGCGAATGCGGTTTCGCCAGCAGACGTTGCGCCACCTCCCATTGCATCAGAAAGACCGCCACTGGAAAGTTTGCGTCCAGTCGCAGAAACCGTTCGACTAATCGGCGACGTAATGTAATAAGGCAGATTGCCCGTAATAACCGCAGGTCCCCACTGCGGCCAAATCCGTAGCCAATACATCGGCGTGATGAATATGAAGTTCGGGTCGTTGGCAAATTTGCGTGTCAAGAGAATCGACCAATCTGCTATCTAATTCGATGACATGGAGTTCTTCGGCACAAAGGGAGTAGATGACGCGTCAAAGCACCGCGTCCGGGGCCAATTTCCACGATGCGTGGCGGGATGCGTTTTGCCCGCGGCAGCGGCAATTTGATGCAAGGATGGATTCGGAAGTGAGGAAATGCTGGCCGAGCTTACGAGGCAAGCCTCAAGTGTAGAACACGTTGCTACACTGATAGAATCGGACAAGTTTTGAAGACAATGAATCAGACCGATTCTCTGGAAGGCTCAGTTGGCGGCTTCGCGCGAAGAAGTTGACCAGTTGAGAACGGAGCTCAGGGCATCTGAGAGGCAACTCGCGCGCTTGCTCGGAGATGTTCGAAGAGCAGCAGCGGCGGTCAACAGCCAGCAGGCCACCTTGTGCGCGTGGAACGCGTCTTGATGGATGTTGTCACGGGCCGGGTTTGGCGCACTTTGCGAGCGGTTGGAAACGTTGTCAAAACCATTATTCCCGGCGAAAACGGCCAAAGGCGACTGGATCTCGATCGGCGCGCAACAACACCCATCCTGATTGGTGCGACGAACCGACCTGGCCATTGAGAATTCGCCGTCCTCGCGCCGCGGCAAAATCACTGTGCGCGGCTGGGCGGTGGCCGAGGGCGGCGTGGATAGCGTCCAGATTAAGTGGGTGCGCTTCCACTGATTGAAACCACGCCCTCCATTCCTCGGCCCGGATGTTCAAAAGTTTCTGCCGGCTTTGGACAAATCGGGCGAGCCGGGTTCATCGCTGCAGTTTGATTCCAAGCGACTGTCCAAAGGCCGGCATACCATCCTTGTGCGTGCTTTGGTGAAGGACGAGGTGGTCCGTGAAGCCCGGACCTTCGTCGACATTGACCACGAGGAGGGTTCGCCTCCGATTACCAGCGTTGGATCCACGAATTCGAGCGGCCTGAATCGCAAATGATCGAGTTGAAGGTCGCTTCTTTCCGGTGCAGCCGAAAATCAGATTCTCATGCCGGTCTACAACACCAAGCCCGAGGAACTGGAGGCGGCCATCGATTCGGTTATCCGTCAGTCTTATCCGCATTGGGAGCTTGTGTATTTGTGACGATGGCTCTTCCGATCCGGCCGTTCGCAAATGTTGGAGGGTATGCGGCGCTCGATCCGCGCATCAAGGTGCATTACGCAACGGAGCAAGGCGGCATTTCGCGGGCCTCGAATACTGCTTGGCGGATGGCGACCGGCGATTATATTGGTCTGCTCGATCACGACGATACGCTCGCGCCGAATGCGCTTGCCTATGTCTGCGAGGCGATCAACCAGAATCCGGTTGCGACTTGTTCTACAGCGACGAAGATAAGATCGACGAACGGGGCTACACGCTTCGATCCGTTCTTTAAGCCAGATTGGTCGCCTGATCTGGTCCTTTCGGAGAACTACATTTGCCACATGCTGGTGTTGCGGCGCGATCTGGCCGAGAAGGTCGGGCGGTTTCAATCCGGCTTTCGATGGAAGTCAGGATTATGATCTGGTTCTGCGCGCGTCCGAACAAGCGTCGCGGATTCATCATATTCCAAAGTGCTCTATCACTGGCGCGCGGGTGCATCTTCCACAGCCAGCGGTATAGAGAACAAGAGTTACGCCACCGATGCGGCACGGCTGTGCTTTGCAGCGATCATTGCGATCGCACGCAATCGGGCGAGGCGCGTTGAGCCGGGCAAGATCGCTGGCCGCTGAGAGTACGGTATCCCATTGACCGCGGGCACGCGCGTGAGCATCATTATCGCCTCCGGCGGCAAGGTGGATATCTTGCGCGCCAATTTGGAAAGTCTCGTTTGCCAAGACCTGCTATACGAATTACGAAGTAGTGATTGTCGATAACTCAAAGGGCAATGCGCATGAGAAGATGGTGAGTCAATTCCAGGCCGCGCTACGTCAATTTGCGTTACATCGATTGGCGGAACCAGCCGTTCAATTTTTCCGCCATCAACAACGCCGCCGCACGCCAATGCGACTCGCCCGTTCTGCTTTTCTTAAACGACGATACGTCTGTGATTGAGGCGAATTGGCTTACGGCGATGGTGGAACTTGCGCTGAGGCCGGAAGTAGGTGCGGTGGGAGCCAAACTGCTTTACCCCAATGGGGCGATTCAACATGCGGGCGTGGTTATGGGTCTTTTCGACAATTGCGGCCATGCGTTCAAAGGGCTGAATTGAACGACGGGTCACTACTTTGATTTTTCGGACGTGATTCGCAATGTGAGCGCCGTTACGGGCGCTTGTCTGATGACCCGCGCCGATGTTTTTTGGCAAGTTGGCGGCTTCGATCAAACGCAGTTTGCCGTGGCATTCAACGATGTGGATTTGTGCTTGAAGATGGGCGTTTGCGGCTATCGCGTTCTTTATACGCCACATGCGGTTTTGTATCACCATGAGTCGTTTTCTAAGAGTTCGAAGGACTTCATTCCGCATCCGGCGGAGGTAGCGGCCATGAAATCGAAGTGGGAGAACGTGATTTCGCACGATCCTTTTTACAGCCCGAATTTGACGCGGGTGGATGAGGACTTTTCTTTGCGAACGCGCATATGAGCGGCGAAGAGGGTTAATCTGGGAGTAGCGAGGTTCACCAAGATGGCCGATTCGAGGAAGGAAAAGGTGTCGTACGTCAATTACGATGGCAATACGATCGTCGATGTGAACGCGCTGTTGCAGAGTCCAAAGGTACGAGCAACGATTGAGCGCATGTCGAAGGCAAACGAACGATTTCGCGGTAAGCCCGGCGTCACGTTCATTATGCCATTTCGACCGCGCGAATAAGCTCTAGCGGATGCCTTACAATCTGCTGCTTCTGCCGCTTTGGCGGATATCTATTTATCCATTTAACGCACTATTTCCGTTTTGCCGCCCAAGCATGGATGGCTATCGTTTCCTGTTTCAGGCGGCCATTGCGGGGGTGGCTTTATCGATTTTAGCCCGTTTGGCCGAGCTGTTGGCCGGCTCGACTCCGCTTGGGCTGGTTCTCGGAAGATATTGGCCAATTTTTTCGCCATTCCCATATTCCGCTACCAGCGCGCTCTCGTTGCTGCTGGGCCCAGCGCGTGCGCTCATGGTGAACTTATTCCTCGACAAGGAAAAAGCGAAAGACAAGGAAATAAGGCGCGAGGAAACTGGTTTCTTAAGTTGATTCACCAAGCGGACATCCAAAAACGGCTGATTTCCCTTACCCTGGATTCGCGTAAATGGTATGTCGGTTGGGTAGCTGAGTCGCCCAACCTTGATCCGCATGAACAGTATTTCAGGCTGCTTCCTTTCATTAGCGGGTATCGCGATAAAGATACGTTAGAGGCACAGCAGACCGTCTATTATGAGGCGGTCTTAGCCGAGATCCCTCGATGACAGCGAGTTTGTCGTCACGTTACCTTTGAAAGATGTCAAGATTGCGGGATTTTTCAATGATGAGATTTACGACGAATACTTCGCCGCGCCGCCGGACGACCCCTCCGCACCGCCGATGTTAGTGAATTAGCGGGTCGCGGCCTTAAATTTGCGGCGAGTCGCGTTTCCGGCTGCAGCATGGTGAGCGCCGATGACGATTGCGGGCGGAGAAAGAACACGTTAGCCGATTGTCGCTTTGCACTTTCGATCGGATGCTAATGTCCCGGCGATTTTAGGTGATACCACACGTCAGGCAGGCAGTCGAATTTCGCGGCTTCATACCAGCGGCCTTCCTGCTGATTCGCTGGTTGGCTCAAGTCGTGCGCGAGGTAAAAGTAAAGAAAACAGTTGCACGCTGGCCGCGCGCTGCGCCGGTCGTCATTACGACCAGGTTTCTGAACGGATTCGGGCTGGGAGAACCACGTTGGCGGATGGCGATAGCTTTGCCCTTTGCGAAGAGCGTTTCGCGGCTCTGGTGAATCGGCAAGCGCGCTTCGTTTTTCGCGTGGCGTACGGGGTGCTTAGGAATTCGCACGACGCGGAAGATGTCGTGCAGGAGGTGTTTCTCCGGCTCTACCGATCGCGCGCCTGGGACAAGATTGAAGATGAGCGGGCCGTCTGTCGCGCGTAGCTTGGCGCGTGGCGGTGGACCATTTGCCAAAGTCCGCAGCTCGTAACGAGGCGTTGCATGCTGAATCGCCTTCGCGCGATGAGACGCCGGAACAGGCGGCAGTGCAAGCCAACTGGGCGGCGGTTGTCCACAGCTTGATGGATGCCTTGCCGGAAGAATTGCGTCAACCGCTGGTTTTATCCGCAGTGGACGATTTGAAGTCGTTTGACATTGCCCAGATCCTGGGCATTCCAGAGGGTACGGTGCGGACGCGCGTCAGGAAGGCCCGCGAGATCTTGAAACAGAAATTGTTGCGTTTGACGGGAGAGCTATGGAAGACGAGATGGATGAGCTGGGGCAGCGAGTTTTGCAGGATGGCATTTCCCATTACGCCGACGCTGAGCTGTGGCGGGATTGGAAGAGCGCATCATTGCGTGGGTGAGGATGACTGAGAGTTCGCGCAGCAGCAGAGCGGAATGGTGGGCCGTGTTGGCGGTTGGAGTAGCGGCGTTGCTAGTGGGCGGATTTGTTTATTTAGGGACGGAGCACACCGAGTCGCGGCCGAGGAGCGTTGCGGTAGTAAAGAAGGCCGCCACTCCCGACTTGGCGCCGAGGCGAACGGTGGCGATCAGGGTTTTTAGGCCAAGAGTTTACAGTCATAGGAGGGCGGCGCTGCCCAAGCAGCCAGAGTTCCCGACTCCTTCGCCATTGACCAGCGAAGAGTGCCTGCTGCTGGCCATGGTGAAACAAGATCCTGAAGGGACGGCGCAGGTGTTTACAGCTTACGAAAACGCGAGAGCGAACCGCTGGAGATCGCTCCGCTGGTGATCCCGCCGCTTGAGACCGGCGAGGGGCAGTAGGAAAGGAGAAATTTATGATTACAACGAGAAGGTTGATCCTCGGATCGCTGGCACTCGCGATAGCTGTGGGGCGCATGCTTTGGCGAAGACGCCGAGCCACTGAAGTTTTACAGGCTGGAGTTTGTCGTGAAGGAGGTGCAGGGGAACAAAATCCTCAATGCGCGGACCTATTCACTGTGGTTCCGTCAGGCGGCCATAGCGGACAGGGGATTCGGGCAGGGAGCAAAATACCATACATCTCCAAGCAAGGCGCGACGACGGAATATCAGCAAGAGACGTGGGTGTAAGTATAGACACGAGAGAGGTCACAGAATCCGACGACCGGTTGTCGTTTGGGATCGGCGTCGAGATCGAGCCCTCTGGCGGAGGGGCCTTCGGCGCCAACCGATCATCCGGTGGTTCGTCAGAACCGCTGGAGTTCAACGGCGACGATACCGCTCAGAAGAACGACGCTGTTATTCTCCAACAACAACGTCGATTCTAAGAGCCAGATGCAAGTAGAAGTGACGGCAACGCCGATTCGCTAATGAGTGTTTGGGATGCACCAAAGGATTGCGCTGCGGCCGCAGTGTTTCTTAGATGTGCCCTTGGCGCGGTCGTAGGGATGGGTGACTTCAGGGCGGAATCACTTCGCTCGCAGCTCGTGTGTGTCGTCGGGTTGGGGTGGTATGTTTTATCGCGGCCTTCGAAAAGCCAGACTTCAGGCCCCCTCCGCGCGTCCTCTGCCCGCGCTCGCGAACCAGACCCGCTCGGCGGGCGAGACCAAAGTTAATCCCGACGGCGCACAATCTTCGCTACGTTTGGATTCCCCCGGACCAGTTCATGATGGGCTGCTCGCCCGACGATTCACTATGCGGTGACGATGAGAAACCCGCGCGCGAAGTGAGGCCAGTCGCGGGTTTGGATCGGCTAAACGGAGGTGACACAACGCGCCTATAAGCGGTAACCGGAAAGGTGAATCCGAGCCGCTTCTGGGGCGACAACCTCCCAGCCAGCAGGTCACTTGGGAGGCGGCAAAGGTTTATTGCGAGGCAGTGGCAGGATGAGCTGAACGGAAGCGGAGTGGGAATATGCTGCGCGCTCACGAAGCACGACGGCGCGTTACGGCAACCTCGACGACGTTGCTTGGTACAATCGCGACAGCGTTGACGGACCACAACCCGTGGCCCAGAAAGTCGCCCAACGCGTGGGGCCTTTACGATCTATCTGGGGAACGTTTGGGAATGGTGCAGCGATTGGTATGCTGACTATGTTGACTATTCCGCTGCGCAGCCGCAGGACCCGACTGGGCCGAAGAGTGGAGCGGAGAAAATCCTGCGCGGCGGCTCATGGGATGACGGCAAGGGATTCGTTCTGCGTCTCAGGCCGGTTCAGGAGCAGGCCTACGGACCGTGACGAAGCCTTCGGTTTCGTTGTAGTGGGGAATTGCGTTAACCCATCCCCGAGCCGCAGCTGCCAAAGGAAAGTTCCTGAGATACTTCATCTCCTTCGCCTGCCAGCAAACGAAATGAGGTTCCGTTGACCCTCACCACAAACGTCCCGCAAGCTGAATGCTCGGATCACGGCGAAGGTGAAAACGGGCACTTACACTCCTGGTTTTTCTGCTACAATTCTGGGAACTGATCTACAATCTCGGAGATTTGTCATGCCAGAACAAAACGGAAATAAAGACGCCGGCGATTATCCAGCGGCGTTGGGCACCCAGCGGCAAGCGCTGGACGAGCTTTTCAGCGCCGCCTATGAAGAGCTGCGGCGAATGGCCATCGCGGCGAAACGTTCGCGCGTGAATCCCGCCGTCAGCACCGGCACGTTGATTCACGCCGCGTGGCTGAAGCTGGCGGCGCACAACGCTTCGCACCAGAATCAAGAGAGCACTTTATGCGCATCGCTGCCAGAACGATGCGCTTTGTGCTGACGGAAGCCGCGCGAAAGACGATCGCCCTGAAGAGAGGCGGTGAAAACGCCGCTTTCTTTGTCACTATGGATGCCGATGGTTTCGAAATTTCGAGCGACAAAGATGTGCTGGCTTTAGACGATGCGCTGGGTGAACTGGAGCGGCTGAGTCCACGCCAGGCCAGGATCGTGGAAGAGCGTTTTTACGGTGGATTTCCGGAGCAGGAAATCGCGGCTATGCTCGAAATCTCAACTGAAACAGTCCGGCGCGACTGGCGTTCGGCCAAAGCATGGCTGGCGGTGGCATTACGGCGGCACGGTTGACCCGAACGGCGCCGAACCTGGTTCTGAAACATGAGCACTGGCAACACGGAAGACCGGCTCCGCTGGCAAAGGGTGCAGAACCTTTTCCACGAGGCCGTAAGCCTGCCGCCGGCCGAGCGCCGCTTATCTTGCAAGCGCTAGCGAGGGTGACTCGGATTCGGGTCGGAAGTGAAGGCCATGCTCGAAGAGGATGCTAGGAGCGCCTCCTTGCTCGATCTAGAGCTGCCCGATGTCGCTCACTCTCTGGTGGCCGGTTTGCCCGATTCGTTCTCTACCGAGGAGTTTCGCCAGTAAGAATCCGCACCTTGCTCGGCGAAGGAGGGTCCGGGGTCGTCTACCTAGCAGAACGGGTCGACTAAGGCAGCCAAGTCGCCATTAAAATCCTGAGCAGCGGCACAATCTCACCCACACGGCGGCAGCGCTTCGCCGATGAACAGAGAACGCTGGCCCAATTAGACCATCCGTTCATTGCGCGCATTCTGGATGCGGACACGTTGCGCGACGGCACTCCGTGGTTCGCCATGGAGGATGTGCAAGGCCAGCCGATTTCGCTGTACTGTCAAGCGCGAAAGTGTTCCATCCAAGAGCGCTTGCGGCTGTTTTCGGGCCGTTTGCGAAGCAGTGCAATACGCTCATGCCCACGCCATTATCCATCGCGATCTGAAACCATCCAACATTCTGGTGAGGCGGATGGGGTTGTGAAGCTTTTGGATTTCGGCATTGCGAAACAAATCGCCGATAGCGAGGAGTTAGGCAGGTGATTACAACCGGCCAGCGGCCGATGACGCTCGCCTACGCCTCACCGGAGCAAATCCGCGGCCAACAGACCAACACTCAATCGGACGTCTATTCACTCGGAATCCTGCTTTATGAGTTACTCGCCGAGCGGCTACCCTTCGACCTGGCGAACAAGAGTCTCACGGAGGCCGAGCGGATCGTGTTGGAGCAGCCAATCGAACCGCCTTCGGTGGTAGCGCATCACGGGCCGGCTTTATCGAAAAGCGCGCTGAGCGATCTGGATGTGGTGTGTCTCACGGCGATGCACCGCGATCAGCAACGGCGCTATCGTTCGGCGGAAGCGCTCATTCGCGATATCGATCACTATCTCAAAAACGAGCCTCTGGAAGGCGCGGCCGGACAGCCTGGGTTACCGGCTTGGGGAATTTATACGCCGTCACCAGCGGGTCCTTTCGGCGGCTGCGGCGGCGGGTGTCATCATAGCGGCTCTGACCCTTTTCTTTACGATTCGTCTGGCCAGAGCTCGCAACGGAGTTCTGGCGGAGGCGCAGCGGCATCACAGCGGGATCGAGCGGTTGGGATGCTGAACGTGTTTGACGGCGGCGACAAGACGGCCGCTCCGGCCGACACTCTGCGAGCCGTGGCGCTGATCGATCGAGGCGTGCAATCGGCGCCTGCGACCGACAACGAACCCGACTTTCAGGCGGACCTTTACCAGACCCTGGGGAACATCTACCAGAAGCTGGAAGCTGGATAGCGCGGACGCGCTGCTGCGATCTTCTGAGGAAGAACGGAAGGGCATTTATGGGCCCGACAGCAGTGAAGAGGCACAAGCCTTGGTCTCCCTCGGACTATTGCGGGTGGATCAAGCGCGGATAGAAGACGCCGAGAAACTCGTGCGGCAGGGATTGGCGATGAGCAAGCGCCACTTAGCGCCGGACGATCCGCAGATTGCGGTCGGGATGTCCGCGCTCGGCTATGTACTGAGTGAGGAGGGCCACCTTGCGGACGCCATCCAGCTACTGGATGAGGCCGTCCGGCTGCAATCGGTGCGCAGTGCGGCTTCGACGGAGCTCTCCGATAGCATCGCGCACCTAGCCATCGCTCACTACAATAGCGGCCATTATGCGGTGGCCGAGGGGTTGCACGAGCGTGTGTTATCGATGGACCGGCAACTGTACGGCAACACTCATCCCAGAGTGGCCGACGACCTGGTGAATTTGGGTATAATCCAACACGACTTGGGAAATGACGCCCGCGCGGAGCAATATTACAGGCAGGCACTGGGCGATCAAGCAAGCCTGGTACGGCGACGACCATCCGGAGACCGCCGAAACCATGACGGCGGTGGGGCAGGCGCTGGTGTATCAGGGCCGGTACGACGAAGCGGCGCGTTTTCTGCAGCAGGCCGTTTCCATTCAGGAGCGCTTTTTCGGCAAGGCGCATACCCAGGTTGCCATGGGGCTGAACATGCTGGCGATGCTGGATTTGAAGCGCAAGCATCTGAAGGAGGCAGAAGCGGAGTTCACGCGCATGGCCGACATCTATCGCGCTATATACGGTAGCCGGCATTACACGGCGGGCGTCGCGGCACTGACCATGGCGTTGGTCTATCAGGAGCAAGGCAATTACGCACGCGCCGAAAACTCCGACCGCGCCGGGCTGGATCTTCTCCTGGCGAGTTTGCCTCCCGGTCATCAATACACGGCGATTGCCCGCATCCGGCTCGGGCACGTGCTTGTTTTGGAGCGAAGGTATCAGGAGGCCGA
>CAWAMR010000021.1:0-208824 GCA_963783095.1 uncultured Planctomycetota bacterium
CAACACGGTGTGAAAGAGCGGCTCGCCGTAAGGGCGGTCAATGAACTCATCGACGAGGAATGGCGGTATCGTCATAGGTAGCCCAACAATCCGAGTTTGCAGGTTAGGCAGGATATTCCGTATCCTGCACCGGTGGACTCAACACTCATACCATAATGGATAGACGCCCACTTGGGAAGAATGAATACAGTTTACAACAACTTTTAGGACAATGCGGGGAGATCTGCACGGCCCCACGGAGTGTAAATACCAAGGTAGGTAAGACTGGTGGGTCGGGTTGTATGGAAGATATCGAAGAGGGTGGTAGGGCGGTGAGGTTGTGGGGCGAGTTCTTCCGCAACGAGATCGTTTCTGGTACAATTCATCCAAACTGATTGCCGATCCCGTGGTTATGAGATAAGGAGACGATATACAAATGATCTCCCTGCCTGAGAATGCTTCGTTTTTAACCACTTCTTCAGATACTTCTCGTCCGAAAGGGTTACTCCCTATTCCTCCGGAAGTGATAGAGAGATGTGAGCAAGCGATTCAGCAGTTTCAGCTGACCGTGACTGAAGCGGCCAAGTGGCAAATGCTAAACGACTTGGCTCTGCAATTCTGGTATCTCGGCCAACACGTCGTGTGTCGAGAGTCCGATCGAGGAATCGAAGTCTTCGCTGGTGGAATGAAGGAAATAGGGGAGTTTTATCGCTCAACCGGTGCGGAGCAACTGGCAGGAGCCTTTGTGAAGTATGTGGAACCATGGTAGAAGCCATGTCCTCTCAAGGCTACGACGGATTCCGGAACGGAGGGAGTAGCAACGCCTTAACGAGGATGAAACACGCGACCAAGCTGACACACCCAATGATGGCAGCCCAGACCCGGCGACCACGTTGCGTTCGCCAGGTCTTAACCATGGTGAACTCAGTGATTGCAATCAGGATCACGAGACCAAGAAGGACTGGCAGGTCGAAGTATGCCTTGTTGAATCGAACAAATTCCAACACCAATTGGCTGAGTTTTGGAAGTCCTCCTTTCTCATCAAGCTTTTCAAATACAGGGACGAATGGAGGAACGAAAATGACCGCAAAGCAGAAAGAAGGAAGCCATGCCAGTGCGCAAAGGCAAACACGAATCCAACGAGAGGGCGGGCGGCACTGGTCAACGGAAGGGATTACTGTTCTGCGAAGCTGCTGCGAGTTCGACATGCTGCTTCCTTCGGGTTGATCTACGTCGAACCCACTATTTTGGAGGCCAGACCAACCGGCCTGGGGTCACTGTCCGGATGCTGTAGAGCGTGCCTCCCGCCGTAATATACAGCGTTTTTCGATCTTTCCCGCCAAAGGCGCAAGTTCGTCACTTCATCCGTTGGAACTGCCAGGAAAGCAAGCAGTTTCCCATCCGGATCGAAAACGTAGATACCGCCTTTTTGATCTTTCGCAGGTTCAAACGGAAGATTCGGTTTGTTCAGTCCCGCAGCGACGTAGAGCCGGCCTTTCGTGTCTTGCTTCAGGCCGTCTGGTCCTCGGCCATCCTTCCAATCATGTAGAAGTTTCTTGCTCGTGAAATCGACCATTCCATCCTTCTTGAGATCAAACCGCCAGAGTTTCCGAGCACCGGCTTTTTCACTATTGTTGTTGTCGGCAACGAAGAGATGGCGATCGTCCGCTGAAACGAGAATGCCGTTGGGCCGTTCCAACTCCCTGCCGATGATTCGGCTCACTTTCCCATCTTTTTCGATTCGGTACACTCCTTCGATCGTTCGACCCTGGTCGTCGAGCATCTCCATCTTGCTGCGATCCCCATAGTTCGGATCGGTGAAGTAGATTCGCCCTTGAGTATCAACGGTAAGGTCATTCGGCTGGTTATACTTCTTGCCCGCATATTTTTCGGTCAGAACCGTGATCTTGTCGTCCTTGTCAAACCTGATAATCCGGCGCAGTTTTGAATCGCAAGCAAGTAATCGGCCTTCCGTGTCGAACAGAAGCCCATTGGTTCCGATGTCCTTGCGATAGATACTGGGTTTGTTGTCGAGGTCGAGCCGGCAGATATGATCGTTGCCGCTCATCAGGACGCCGAGTTCCGGATGCCAGGCTGGCCCCTCCCCGCCGAAGCCCTTGGCAACTTCGACTTTCAGCTTGGCGTCGGGTTCAAAGATGTCATCAGCAGCCATGCCGATTGCCGGAAGAAGAAGGAGAACGAGAAGAGAACGCATGGAGTCTCCGAGAAATCATTATTTCTGCAGTTGTGGGCCGCAGCTAGAAGAGATGTCGCTTTAACCACTCGCCCACCACAAGAAGGCCCGAAATGGTCACTACAGCCGAAAACAACATAACAAACACAAATGGGATCACAATCAACCACCGCACCTGAATAGCTGCCGCCGGCCCGTCCGCTCGAACAGTCACATGCCGGACAACAGCCCTTTCGGGAACCTGGACGGCACCAAAAAATTCGGCCCGAAGGAGAGCGTGTATCCGTTCAATGGTCGCGGGGTCACAGGTTAGAACGAGCCCGTCATATTTGTATTCGACCTTTAGCTTCTCCATTCGCATCACCCTCCATCACCTTCGTGGCTGACCGGCGTGGTCCATCCTCCTCCTCGTTCACACGGTCCGCCGTGGGAACGCACGCTCGGGACGCTCTGCGTCACGTTCATCCAGAACGAACCTTTCGCTCCCGAATCAGGTGGAAGTTTCTTTCGACCGCGACGCTGAGCGTCCTGGGCGTGCGTTCCCACGGAGGACCGTAGGAACGAGAACGACGACAACTTTGCGACTTCTGGAACACAGTGGGAACAGTGCGGGACACACGTGCCGCGCACCGTCATTTCACCTTGCCGCCCGGAACTTTTCCCAGGTTGTCGAATAACCCCACGAGCGAAGCCATCAATTTCTTGAAGTCGCCTTCGTGCAAACTTTCGTTCGGTGCATGGGCGTTGCTCGCAGGATCTTCAATGCCGAGCAACAGGGCAGGGGCTCCGCCAAACAATTCCGCGAGCGGTCCCACGAAACCGATTGTCCCGCCGGAGCCGATCGGGATCGGCTCACGGTCGAATCCTTGTCGCAGTGCGCTCAGCGCGGCCTCGAAGGCTGGGCCATTGGGATCGGTCATCCACCAATCGACATGATTGCCGGCCGGCTTCACCGTCACTTCGACACCCCAGGGAGGATCTTTGGTCAGGTGCGCTTGGAGTTGTTTGAAAACTTCTTCAGGCTGCTGATCGGGCACGATCCGGCAACTTACTAACGCTGTCGCCTTCGGAAGAACCTGATTGGAGGCACTTTTAATCGAACTTGCTTCCTGGGCGATAATCGTGATCGCCGGCCGACGCCAGGTTTGTTCGTAGGGATTCATTCCCTGTTCGAGAGCGAATTGAACTCCCGGCAGAATGGTACAATCCTTGCGCCAGGTTGCCTCGTCACCGGGCAACTTGCGAACCGCAGCGCGCTCCTTTTCGGTCAATGGGCGCACTTTGTCGTAGTAGCCGGCGATCGGAAGGGGACCATTACCCCAATAGAGCCGGCTGAGAATGACGTTCAGAGCAATGGCGGCATCCGCGAGTGCGCCGCCGCCCGCTCCGCTGTGGACGGGGATCTTGGCGCTTTGGACTTCCACGGTCGCCGCCACGATGCCGCGTAGGGAGTAGGTGATGCTCGGCAGGCCGACCTCGATATTCTCGGTATCGCAAACGACGATGACATCGGAATGAATTTGCTTCTTGTGACGATCGAAGAACTGCATCAGGTTGCGGGAGCCGACTTCTTCCTCGCCTTCGACCAGCATCTTGATGTTGACCGGCAACTCGCCATCCGTCTTCAAGTAGGCGGCGATGGCACCGAGTTGCGCGGCGATCGCGCCTTTATCATCCGCAGCACCGCGCGCATAGAGCCGGCCGTCTCGACGGGTCAAGTGCCAGGGATCGTTGAGCCATTGCCCCTCGAAGTTAATGGGCTGAACGTCGTGATGTGCGTAGAGAAAAACCGTGGGCTTGCCCGGCGCTTCGAGCCATTCGCCGTAAGCGTATGGCAGCGATCCGCCGACGCGCAGGACATCCACATTTTGCAGGCCGGCCTCGCGCATCTGCTGGCAGGTGAGGCTCGCCGTGCGGTCGATCTCAGCGCTGTGCTCGCCGTCGGTGCTGATACTGGGTATCGCCACCAGATCGGCGAGGTTTCGGATAATCGATTCGTGATTTTTCTTGAGCCAGTCGAGCGCTGCTTGCATCGCGTGATCCTCTGAGTCAGGATGATATAACGGAAGTGTATCCGCTTTCCCCGGCGAGGGCAAACCTGCCGGATTGCTTCTTCATGGAGAAAAAAATGAAAGCAGCAGTCGCAACGTCGATCTTGCTGGGTTTGATTTCGGTAGCACAGAGCCAGGATCGCAAACCCATCGACGAGGAGAAGGCGATTCGTCAGATTCTCGACGATCAAGTTGCAGCTTGGAACAAGGGCGATCTGGCGGGATTCATGAAAGGGTACTGGAATTCCGAGAAGCTAACCTTCTATTCGGGGAAGAACAAGCGGCAAGGCTGGAAGGAAACGATGGAGCGCTACAAATCGCTATCAGGGTGAAGGGAAAGAGATGGGAAAACTAAAATTCTCGGGACTGGAGATTTCGAATCTTGGGGATGGCAATGCCGTGGTGAAGGGCGAATGGGAAGTGCAAATGACGAAAGAAAAGATCAACGGGTTATTTACATTGATTATGAAGAAAACCAAGGACGGCTGGCGAATCGTTCACGACCATACATCGGGATGAAGGGTCGGGATGGAGGTGGCGTTTAACCAAGGTTTCTCAGAAAGCAATGTGCGAAGAGATGTTTTGTCCCCTCTTCCGGTACTCCGGGAGAGGGTTAGGGTGAGGGAAAAAGCTATCACATGAAAATGACAGAAAACGGCAGGAAAAGTTGGAACAAGCAGGATACCGCGTAATGCGCTTTGGAAATGACGACGTTCTTAAAGATCTCGATTCTGTACTCTGAAAGCTATACTCGTTGCATGTGGAAAGGGAATGTAAGGTGAGGCCAATCGGTCTCCTCCCCGAAGCCACGAGGAGAGAGGAAAGACCAATCCCCTCGCCCGGTACTCCGGGAGAGGGTTAGGGTGAAAAAGCTGTCACCATGAAAGATGCATCTGGAAAGGCAGAAGGTTCAACCCTCACCCCAGCCCTCTCCCGGAGTACCGGGAGAGGGGGTAAGACAAGACCCTCGCCTCGTGCCCGCATCCCGAATTATCATCCTCCCGGCACAACAACAATCTTCCCACTCAACGTCCCGGCTTTCTGAAGCGTATTTTCTTCCTGAAGTCGATGCGCCTCTGCCGCTTTGCTCAGCGGTAGACGAGCACCGATCCAGGCGGTCAATTTCTTCTCCACCAGCCAGCGATTGATGTCGTCCGCACAGGTCCGCTGCTCGGCAGCAGATGTATTGAACATGGCGAACCCAAACAACGACATTCCTTTCACATAGAACGGACCCACCGGGAAGGCAGGTCGAGCCTGTCGGCCCGCCATGATGAGTAGCCTGCCGCGCGGCGCGGCGAGTTCGACCATCCGATCGAAGTCGGGCTCACGCTGCGTTTCATACCAGGCATTTACTCCCTTGCCACCGGTGAATTCCTTGATCTTGGCCGCGACATCCTCGGTTTTATAGTTGATGATGCCATCCGCACCCCATTCGCGCACCTGTTTTGCCTTGGCGTCGGAGCCTACCGTCGTGATGACTTTGGCACCGATCGCCTTGGCCATCTGCACCACCATTTCGCCCACTCCTCCGGTTCCACCGTTCACGAAAACCGTTTCACCGGAATGGAGCTTCAAACAGTGAAAGAGCCCAATATGCGCGGTGATGCCGACCAGGGCAATAGCAGCGACCTGTTCTTCCGAAATGCCGGCCGGGATCGAATACAGGAAATCCTCATGAACAGCTGCGAATTCCGCAAAAGTTCCCTGTCTGCCGAGCAGGCCCTGATTGGAGCCCCACACACGCTCACCCACCTTCCACTGCGTCACGCCGGGGCCGAGGGCTTCGATCGCGCCGGCGAAATCGCAGCCTGGGATAAAAGGTTTGGGCAAGGTCATGGCGACCGCACCGGAACGAATGTAAGTATCGATCGGGTTGATGGCACTGGCCTTAACGCGGACCAAGACTTCCCCGACCTTCAACTCTGGAACAGGCAGTTCGCCATATTGAATGACTTCGGGGCCACCCGTGGCTTCGATATAGGCTGCTTTCATGGGAATCTCCGTAAATAGCTTCTTGGTTCGCGGTTGTGACAGCGATTTCTGACACCGTCATAGTGGGTAAACCCGGAACTATGTGAGAGGTTCGCACTGATCCCGAGCTAAATCCTACCTGGACTTGCTCGTTCGGTTACAATATAGGGTAGTGTGAAGGAACGCCACTTGTGGGGAAATGATTCTCCTGGATAGCTTTGTCATAAACCCCCAATTCGCTTGCGTCAAAGTCTCCTTTCCTCGGTCCTTGGAGAACTCTCTCATGGCCACTCTTCTCTCCCCATCTGGAAGCCGGCTGATGGTATCTGAGCGGATCGAGCAACGATTGCGACACGGCGAACTTACCACCGCTCAGGTCGATCAGTTCCGCGAGTTTCTGATCGAAGTCGACCGTGAACTGATGCAGCACCCGATCATTCTCCACAATGCCTACACAAGCTGGTTCCAGCATGGGGATGTTTCCGATGCGCAATTGCGTTTCTTTGTCCAGCAATTCAGTGTGTTTTCGAACCAGTTCCTCATCGCAGCGATTTTGAAAGTTATCAACGCAGAAAGTATCGAACAAATGCGGGCGAGCAAAGAGATTCTGCTGAACGAACTGGGAGTTATCTACCGAAAAGGGGCGGTGATCCAGGGCGAGCGCAGCAGCTTGAACGACGACGACAAGGACCGTGAAGGCGACCCTGACCTGGTCGGGACGGAAGGGACCGTGGATGGTGGAATCTTCCGTTTTCGCGCTGCCCATTTTGAATGGCTGTTGCGCATCGGTGAAAAACTCCATCTCGGCTTCAACGACCTGGGGAAACGCCGGCACGGCCGGGCTTCGACGTTGTATTTCTGCGACGAGCTTCAGCGCACCTACGGCAGCGAAGATGCACAGTTTGCAGAAGGCGCAAGCTTTGCGGTAGAGAACTGGGCCGCTGCGGGGTTCTGGCAACAACTCGAAGATGGTTTGATGGCGATCAAGAAAAACCGCATCCGCGATCTTCCGCTGGCATTTTTCACGTGGCACAACCGGGTTGAAGGTCAGCATGCCAGCCATACGCTCGAAGAACTGGAAGAAGTCTATTTCACGGAAGATTTCGACAAAACGAAATTCCTTCAGGGCGGACGGGAGATTTTGGAAGCGGTGGCGGCATTTTGGAACGGGCTGGAAGATGACCGGGTGAAGGGTTTCACAACCATCCTGTAATTCTAATGTGTCCGCAGGCTATTACCCACAAATGGAAAGGAAAACAAGCAAGCACTAATTCCCTCTCCCCTGTACTCAGGGGAGAGGGTTAGGGTGAGGGGCGAGCTGCGATCGTTCAGAAGCCGTCTGAAGATTCCACGCTCGCCCCTCACCCCAGCCCTCTCCCCTGAGTACAGGGGAGAGGGGGAAAGACCTGATGCACCGCTCATATTCTTGCGCCTCGAAGATGTTCGGACATTACACTACGGCAGGACTTTTGAAAGATGTTGGAAGGATACCCCCCATGATGAGCACCAACGATCCCCTGGCAATTCGCCGCATCGACCACGTCCGTTTCTTCGTCGGCAACGCCCGGCAGTCGGCGTACTTCTACCGCAACGCCTTCGGCTTCGACGTCGTCGCCTACGCCGGCCTGGAAACCAAGGTCAAGCACGAAGCCGGCTACGTCCTGCGGCAGGGCGACATCACCTTCGTGCTGGCCTCGCCGCTGCGGCCCGAGCATCCCGAATATGCCAGCGGCTCATTCAGCACGGCGACGGCGTGCAGGACATCGCCCTCGAAGTGGACGACGTCGGCGCGGCCTTCGAGACGAGCCGATCCGGCGCGGCGCCGATCGGCGTCACGCCGCCGAGCGCGCTGGAGGACGAGTACGGCGTCTACGAATACGCCACCATCCGCACCTATGGCGACACGACGCACAGCTTCGTCAACCGCGACCGCTACCAGGGCGTCTTCGCCCCGGGCTATCAGCCGCTCGACCCGGAACGCTACAGTCCCGCGTACGTTCCAGCCCGTCGGCCTGAAGGCCATCGACCACATCGTCGGCAACGTCGAGGAAGGCAAGATGAACGAATGGGTGAAGTTCTACCAGGACGTGATGGGCTTCACGCAGCTCGTCCACTTCGACGACAAGGACATCAGCACCGAATATTCCGCGCTGATGTCGAAGGTGGTGCAGGGCGGGCACGGGCGGATCAAGTTCCCGATCAACGAGCCGGCCAAGGCCAAACGGCGATCGCAGATCGAGGAATATCTGGACTTCTACGGCGGCCCCGGCGTGCAGCACATCGCCCTGGCCACCGACGACATCATCGACACCGTGCAGGCGCTGCGGCACAACGACGTCTCGTTCCTGCGCGTGCCGCAAGGCCTATTACGAAATGCTGCCCGATCGCGTCGGCGACGATCAAGGAAAACATCGACGGAACTGGCCGAGCTGGGCATCCTCGTGGACCGCGACGACGAAGGCTACATGCTGCAAATTTTCACCAAGCCGGTGCAAGATCGGCCGACGTTGTTCTTCGAGATCATCCAGCGGCAGCGGCTCGCAGCAGCTTCGGCAAGGGAAACTTCAAGGCGCTGTTCGAGGCCATCGAGCGCGAACAATCTCGTCGCGGAACTCTTTAGTTCCAAATTGAAATACCCGTAGGGTTGAGACGTGGAATTTGAACGCGACAGAGAGGCTCGACACTGTCAGAGTCTTCTCGTTCCCACGCTCTGCGTGGTAACGCACGGGTGGGACGCTCTGCGTCCCGATTGATCGAAAAGCCATTTCGCCACGGTCGTTGCCTTGACAGGGAACGTGACGCAGAGCGTCTCGAGGCGTGCGTTCCCACGCGGAGCGTGGGAACGAGAGTACTTTGAACTTGGAACCTGGAACTTGGAACTCCCGATTTGGAACTATAAATCATGCTCGTTCCTCTGCCACCCATCGTTTCCATCCGCGATTTCTATGCTTTCGAGCAGCATGTCCGCACTTGCCGAAAACATCGTGGATTGGAAGTTCCGACACAATGGTATGAGGTGCCGGCCTTCTATTTCTCGAATCCCGTTTGCGTCATTGGCAATGATGATCCCGTCGCCGCCCCTCAGGGAAGTTCCGCGCTCGACTACGAACTGGAACTGGCCTGCGTCATCGGGAAATCCGCGAGCAATCTGGTGCCCGATGATTCCGCAATGGAATGCGTCGCCGGCTTCACCATCATGAACGATTGGAGCGCCCGCGATCTGCAACGAGCTGAGATGGCCATTGGCCTGGGGCCAAGCAAAAGCAAAGATTTTGCAACGTCATTAGGTCCGCAACTGTTGACTTTTGAGGAACTTCACGGTTTTTACGATAAGGGCCGGCTTTATCTGGAAATGACTGCGGCGATCAACGGCAAGATATTCACGCGCGGCAACTCGGGCAGCATGTATTGGACCTGGCCGCAACTGTTAGCTCACGCGAGCCGGGATACGGAACTTCAGCCCGGAGATGTGCTTGGTTCAGGAACCGTAGGAGGCGGATGTATCCTCGAACTTACGCCGGAAGTCACGGGCGGATGGTTGAAGCCGGGTGACGTTGTTGAATTGACGGCGGAGCGCATCGGTACATTGCGGAACCATGTGATTGCGCGATCTTGAGCGGAGATGACGGCCATGGAATATATCGATTTCTTGACGCCGCTACAGTCGACGCATCCCGATCTGTTTTCCAAGATCGAGCACTTCACTTCGCTGGAACATATTCTGGATTGGCTCCCGCGTGAGGGGATCAGTCTTGCCGCATTGGAAATGGTTACTCAGGATGAGTATTGCCACGATCTGTTCTTTCCGCTGCCCGATTCATCGGAATGGCTTGTTTTTGGTATGACCTGATTTGGATCGCTGACGGCGGTCGCCGTTTGGCCCGATCGACCCGAGGCAGATGAACTGTTACAGTGGCGCTTGGAACATGACTGGCAGCCGACCTATTCGCTTCTCAAGGAAGGAAAACGGATTCTTGGTCATGCGGCTTGCAGTGTGAAATCGCCAGGTTAGAATCTTTCTTCGAATCATTTGAGTGTCGTGCGCAAAGCTAATTGTAGGGCGGGTCGAGGCTTTGCGAGGCCCGCCTTGGACGACATCGCGGCTCACGGCGGGCCTCGCAAAGCCTCGACCCGCCCTACCAACAGATGGTTGCGGCGACAGCCCGCGTTAGGATCAACGACATGCCTAACTATCGACAACTCGGATCGATTCCCGTAAAGCGCCACACTGCTCATCGCACTTCTCCAGGCTACAAGAACGAAGGTATCTATTACGAAGAAGTCGTCACAACCATGGGCTTTAGCCGGGCCTATAGCATCGTCTATCATCTTCGACCTCCAACCCGGGTACGTCGAGTCGAAAGTGCGGGCACCTGGAATCCTGAACCGGCAGCGCAGGACACGCTGCGGCACGTACATATCAGGTCCGGCACGATGCCCTGGATGGGGGATATAATCCACGGTCGAACGCCGATTTTCTTCAATGCAGATGTGATTTTGCATCGGTGTCGTCCCTCAAAACCGCAAGAAGAACTATATCGGAATGCCACTGCCGATGAGATTATTTTCGTTCAGCACGGACAGGGTACGTTGCAGACCATGTTCGGCGTGCTCCCTTTCCGGCCCTATGACTACATCGTGATCCCCCGCACCACTACGTATCGCATCGACTTCGATTCATCGATCCCGCCCGATCTGCTCATTATCGAAGCGGCCAGTCATGTTGGCTTCCCGCCGCGATACCTCAATCCCGATGGTCAATTTCGGCTCGGTGCACCTTTTTGCGAACGCGACTTACATGGACCCGCCAAAACTCTTATTGTGGATGAAGAGCGCGATACCAGTATCCTGGTCAAAGATGGAAATCGCTTCACTCGCTATGTAATGGCCCATCACCCCTTCGATGTGGTAGGCTGGGATGGAATGGTCTATCCGTTTACGTTCAACGCCGACGATTTTGAGCCGATCACCGGGACGGTCCATCAACCGCCGCCGATTCATCAAACTTTTGAAACTTCCGGTTTCGTCATCTGCACGTTTGCGCCCCGAATGTTGGATACGCACCCCGATGCCATCAAGGTTCCGTATGCTCACTCGAATGTGGAATCGGATGAAGTGCTATATTATGTTCGCGGCACCTTCAGTAGCCGACATGGTATGGCGGAAAGCTCTTTCACGCTCCATCCACGCGGGATTCCTCACGGTCCGCATCCCGGCACGATCGTCGCGAGCCGATCGATGACCCATACCGATGAACTGGCAGTGATGATCGATACGTTTCGCCCGTTGAATGTCACTCGGCAAGCGATGGAGATGGATGATCCCAATTATCCGATGAGTTGGTTGGATTCCAAATCAACCACGGAAAACACGGAAAACACGGAAAAACATTGAATGAATTCCTTCCGTGGTTAATAATCGATTCCAAATCAACCACGGAAAACACGGAAAAACATCTTAATGAATTTCTTCCGTGTTTTCCATGGTTAAATAATCGATCCTAAACACGGAAAAACATCTTAATGAATTTCTTCCGTGTTTTCCGTGTTTTCCGTGGTTAAATAATCGATCGATCTTGGAGGAGTTCATTTGCAAATTGATGTTGCTTCCAGTTCCGTTGTGGATATTTATCACCTGCTAATCGGGGTGGTCACGCCCCGGCCCATCGCCTGGGTGACGTCGATCGACCTCGAAGGGCGGGTGAATCTCGCACCGTTTAGCTTCTTCAATGCCTTCGGAGCCAATCCGCCGGTCTTGGTTTTCTCGCCCACGCTCCGGCGCGATAGCAGCAAGAAGGATACTCTCCTCAATATCGAAGCCACCCGCGAATTCGTTGTCAATGCAGCGGTTGCTTCGCTGGCAGAACAGGTGAATCAGTCATCGAAGGAATTACCATTCGGCGAGAGTGAAGTAACTTACACCGGACTGCACACCATCCCGTCGCTCAAGATCAAGACACCCCGGCTCGGCGAATCGCCGGTAAACCTGGAATGTAAACTGCTTCAAATCGTGCCGATCGGCAACGGCCCCATCTCGGCGAATCTCATCATCGGAGAAATCGTGATGATGCACATTGCCGATGAAGTGTTGGACGAGAAGGGGAAGGTCGATCCACGGAAACTGGAAACCGTTGCCCGACTGGGCGGTGACTTCTGGTGTCGGACAACGGATCTGTTTGAGATGACGCGGCCTTGAACAATGCGAATCCGACACCTACTTGCGGCATGACTTCTATCGATCCATTCTCTTGCAGAAAGTCGGTCGGCCTCGGTCGAGAGAACCGACCCATGTTCTTCTGGAACCTGCTGTTGCGGCATTCGCTATTTAAGAAGCTGAAGGAGGTTATTGCCTTTGAGTTTCTCGAGGAAAGGCCGGTAGTCGATGCTGGCACTAATCGTCAACAGATCGCCGCTGCTGCCGACGTCGATCGATTCGATTGCTTCTTTGATCGCAGTCTTACCGGCTTCATCCAACTTGTTGCCGATGGCCGCATTGATAATCGTCGGTCCTCCCTTTTTCGCATCCGGCAATTGTTTGTTCGCGTCATCGGAACGCTTCGATGCTTCGTCGGAATCCTTACATTGCACAGTCACTTGAAGAGAGAGCTTGCTGCTCGTGATCTTAACGCCAAGTGCGATGCCCTTAGCGTCGGAAGGGAGCGAGCCCGCTCCGATTCCAGGGATTCCTCCGCCCATTTTCCCAAATCCGCCAAACCCCGAGTTATTCGCCTCCGTGGTTGCCACCCAGAAAGTGTTTTTTGCAACCTTCTTGGCGAGTTTGTTAAGGTCTTCCGAAATAGCAATGTCGCTGCCTTCTTTCTCGATCAGCTTCTTTAGAGCGTCCTCGCTCATGGCTCCTACCAGGAGATCATCCGAAGGAAAGAAAAAAGCCCCAGTCGGCCCCTTGTAAAAGGTCTTATCCTTGTGCTTGTCTTCTTTTGCCTGCACGGCATCGGCGATCTTCTTTGGTTCGGGCTTATCCTTGAAACGCACAGTCAAAACTCCGCCTTGGCCATTCTTAGTGATGCCGACAAGAACTTTGGATATATTCTCGATCTTAAATCCGGCCTTGGTCAATACACCTGTTACTTCACCAGGTGCATTTTTCAAGCCTGTTTGAACGAGATCCTTGACGGCATCGATATCCATTGCTTCTTCGACATTTCCGCCGATGAGCACGGCCGAATCGGAGGGCATGTAGGCCATCATTTCCTTGTCATAACCGCCACCGCTGAACAAATAGTACAACAAGAAGATCAAGCCGCCGCCCAGCAAGACGCCGGCGCTTATCAAAGCGATCATCTTGCCCTTGTTGCCCTTCTTCTGTTTTCCGCGGCGACGGGGGCGATCATCATCGTCATCGTCATCATCTCTGCCGCGCCGGCGGGAACGAGGTGCCTCATCCTCGTCGTCATCTTTGCCGCGCCGACGCGAGCGGGGCGATTCGTTGTCCGCGTCGTCATCTTTGCCGCGCCGACGCGAGCGGGGGCCTCTTCGTTATCCTCATCATCCTTGCCGCGCCGACGCGAGCGCGGTGCCTCCTCATCTTCCTCTTTGGCCTTCGCCCGGCCCGACCTTGGTGATTCGTTCTCTTCATCGTCATCTCTGCCGCGGCGTCGCGAACGAGGAGCTTCTTCCTCATCGTCTCGGCTGCGTCGTTTGCCGCGAGGAGACTCATCCTCGTCGTCTTCGGCCTTGCGACGCGAACGAGGGCGTTCGTTTTCCTCGTCATCCTCCGTGCGCTGACGCGAGCGCGGCGCTTCATCATCCTCATCATCGGCAGGGCGCTTCTTCGCTTCGACCTTGGTTTCCGGTTTCGCTGGGGCTGGAGCCGGCTTCTTCGCGGTGGTGGCAGCTGCAGGCGTTGACACGGCCGAGGCCGGCCGATTGCTTACGGTTGCACTAACCGGCGATCCGTCGGCCGGTATTTCCTGCATATTGGTCGCATCGACAGTGAATGGGTTCTTGCATTTCGGACATTGCACCGTGCGCCCAAAAGGGATCGCGGTTGGCGTTTTCAGTTTCGCCGAACAACTGGTATTGGGGCACGTCAGGGAAAACGGCATGACGGCAACCTTTCGTGGGGATGGACCGTGGGTTAGGGTGTTGCAAGGTAAAGAGTTATGCTACTTGTTCGAGGGGGGAGTTCGCAAGGGTTATTGAAGCAAGATTGTATGGTTCTTGGTCGGTTTGTACCATAACCCCATGATCGTCACGATCGATGGCCCCGCAGGGTCGGGCAAAAGCACTGCTGCACGCGGGCTCGCTGCCCGTCTCGGTTTTGAATACCTCGATACCGGTGCGATGTTCCGCGCGGTGGCGCTGGCGCTATCTCGCGCAGAAATCCGTGCGACGGATGTCGAACGTATCAGCTCGCTTCTGGCCGTTCTACGACTGGAGATGCCTGCCGGTCAAATTCTGCTCAACGGCGAGGATGTGTCAACTGCCATCCGTTCCGTTTCCATGTCATCTGCTGCCAGCAAAGTCGCCGTCATTCCTCAGATTCGCTTCTATTTGGCCGGCCAACAAAGGCTCGTTGCCCACGGGCGCAACATGGTTTGCGAGGGACGCGACCAGGGCACCGCGGTTTTCCCAGATGCACAATGCAAATTCTTCTTGACGGCCAATCTCCAGACCCGTGCAGAACGGCGATTCCATGAGATGTTGATGCGCGGTGAGAAAGCTTCGCTCGCCGAGGTCCAGGCCGATCTTGCGGAACGGGATCTGCGCGATTCCTCCCGCGCGGTCGCTCCTTTAATCGCTGCCGACGATGCCATTCACCTGGATACGAGTCATCTGACGCCGGACCAGATCGTCGATCGAATGGAGGAGGAAGTGCGTCGATGTCGCCGTGGTTAGCGCGTCGCTGGTACGATTGTGTATTCTGGTCGAGTTTTCTCGGCTTCACCTTCGGGCATAGTCTCCGAGTCATTGGTCGCCGGAATATGCCCGACACCGGCCCCGTCCTCGTGATTGCCAATCATCAATCGTTCTTCGATCCCGTTCTGGTTGGTCTGGCGTCCAGGCGCTATTTGTCTTATCTGGCCAGGGAGAGTCTTTTCAAGAATCGATTTTTCAGCGGGTTGATCCGGAGCCTGGATGCAGTGGCTATCGATAACAAGGGTCTCGGCAAGGAAGGATTGCAAGCCACGCTGGGCTGCCTCGATCGCGGCAAGGCCGTCCTGGTTTTTCCGGAGGGCGAACGAACATCCGATGGGAGTATGGAGCCTTTTAAGCCTGGGATTTCACTGTTGATCAAACGAGTGAAAGCTCCTATTGTGCCCGTTGGAATCGCGGGCGCATTTCACGCCTGGCCGCGCAAGCAAAAAACTCCCAGCCTGGCACCGTTGTTCTTGCCTGCCTGGGATGGGACGATCGCTATGTCGGTCGGGAAGCCAATCAACCCTGAGTGCTTTGCCAAAATGCAGCGCGATGCGATCGTACAAAGTATGTTTGAGGCAGTGAAAAAGGAATGGGAGAAAGCAATTCAACTACGGCGGAAGTCCTGAATGCAACCACGGAAAACACGGAAAACACGGAAAGAAGTGCAAGGCAATCGAAATCGATTTTTCGAGACTTCTCGCTGGACGCGACGCTCATATAGGTCCGGCGATCCCCGTGTTTTTTGCAAACGGGGCTACCCGGGAAGTCGCGGTACTTCATGCGGCCACGCCCTGGGTCGGCGCAGCCCGCGTTCTCGCGAACGCGGCTACACCCCGGAAGCTGCTCGCCTGTAGCCGCGTTCGCGCAGAACGCGGGCTGCGTCACCTCAAGCAGTCGCGTCCAGCGAGAAGTCTCGATTTTTCCGTGGTTTGAAATATTAACCGGTCTCTTCCGGTGTGATGGACAAGGGATACTCCGCCAAACTCAAGCCCATCGTCGGGATTGCCTGCAATCGCCGCCAGCCTCGCGTTACTCGCAATTCTTCCTCGGCGACAAACGCAGGATCGAGGAATTGCTTGGAAAACGCACCCTGCAAACGATCGCTTCAAACGATGCATCGACGATGAATTGTGCCAGCATCGGGTTACAGCGGATGTGCCGTTCGGGAAGTAAATGCAACTGTTCCAGCGCAACTTCCCCAAGAACATACCGCAAGTACAAATCCGAGTCGATGATCGCTTCGACATCTCGTTTGCAAACTTCACATGGATAGCCTTCATCACAACGAGCCATGACTGCCTCCGGATGCGACATTCACCTTCATCTTTACTACAATCAATATCAGACTATCTTGGAGATCGAATTCATGAGCGTCTTGGATAAATTTCGACTCGACGGACGTTGGGCCGTCATCACCGGCGGCAGCCGGGGGTTGGGGAAGTCGATGGCGACGGCTCTGGCCGAGGCCGGGGCCAACCTCGTGTTGATCGGCCGGGAGGCCGAGTCACTGCGAACCGCGCGAGGAGCTACTGTCTTTGGGAAGGAATATCCAGACCGTTGTCGGCGATGTTGGCATTCTCGAAGAGATTCCTCGAATTGCCAACGAAGCGATCTTCAAAGCCGGCCCCATCGACATCCTGATTAACAATGTCGGGGGCCGACGAATCAGCATCCCGACGGAAGACTTGCCCCTCACAGACTGGCAAAAGATCATCGATCTGAATTTGACCAGTGCCTTTCGTTGTTGTCAAGAGTTCGGCAAGGGGATGCTCGAACGAAAACGAGGCTCCATCATCAATATTACCTCGATTTCCGGGATCGTTGTCAACCGCGGCATCTTCGGTCGAACGTACGAGACATGCAAGGCTGCGCTCGGCGCATTTACGAAAACTCTTGCTGTCGATTGGGCGGCATCGAACATTCGCGTCAATGCCATCGCTCCGGGTGGGTTCTTGACCGATCCGAATCGCAAATGGTTTACCGAAAAACCCACTTTGCGCGATACTTTCGAGAGCATGATTCCAATGGGCCGGCTCGGCGAACCCGATGAGATTGGGCCGTTGGCATTATACCTGGCAAGCGATGCGTCCTCGTATATGACGGGTGCGACGTTGATTATTGACGGCGGCTACACACTGTGGTGATGGGATCTCGATGGCGGGACGCCAGCGCCGTTAGCCCGACGCGCAAGTTATGATATTGCGCTTTTGGCGATAGTTGAATGCGTCCGAAAGGACGATGGGAGCCCGAAGCGCAGCAAGGGACGAAGGTCCGGCGATGTAGCAGTTCCACCTTGCTTGCGCTGCGGGCTCCCAATACCTTCGGTATTCCGCGGGTTTTTCGCAGGTGCAACTTAAAAACGCGCAAGCGAGTGAGGAACCCGCATCCGGGTTCTCGATGGTCTTGAATATGAAACGGAGATAGACAAGTGCCGGTACCCGTTGTGGCGATCGTCGGCAGACCGAATGTCGGCAAGTCGTCGTTGTTCAATCTGCTCGTCGGCAAGCGCATCAGCATCGTCGACCCGACAGCGGGTGTGACGCGCGATCGCGTCTCCACGCTCCTGGAGTACGATGGCCGCTATTTCGAACTGACCGATACCGGCGGAATCGGCATTGTGGATATGGATGATCTCGCCGCAGATGTGGAGAAACAGATTCAGACGGCGATCGATCTGGCAGCTGTGATCCTGTTTGTCGTGGATGCCCGGAGCGGACCTGTTCCGCTGGATTACGTTGTCATCGATCGCCTTCGTGCCATCGATAAGCCGATCCTTTGCGTCGTCAACAAGGCCGATAGCGACCATATCGAACAGCAAACCCTCGACTTTCACCGTTTCGGCTTTCAGCCCGTCATTCCCGTCAGTGCCGAACAGCATAGGGGTAAAGATCGCCTGTTGATGGAGATCGTCAAACATCTTCCCGAAAGCAGCGCAGAATTACCTCCCACCAAAACGCATCTTAAACTCGCGATCGTGGGCCGGCGAAACGCCGGCAAAAGCACTTTTATCAACAGCCTGGCCCAAGCGGAACGAGTGATCGTGAGTGAGATTCCCGGGACGACGCGCGATAGCGTGGACGTTCGCTTTGAACGGGATGGGAAAACCTTTGTCGCGATCGACACGGCAGGCGTCCGAAATCGCAGCAGCCTGGCGAACAGCATCGAGTTTTATAGCATGGCGCGAGCGGAACGATCGATTCGCCGCGCTGATGTTGTTCTGCACTTCTTCGATTCCAGGCTCAAAATCAGCCGGGTCGATAAACAGCTCACCGAATACATTCTCGAACATCATAAACCGGCGATATTCGTGGTCAACAAATGGGATCTTGCCAAAGAGCAGGTGACGACCGAGGTTTTTGCGGAGTACGTCCAAAAGACGTTTCCCATGCTCGACTTCGTCCCGGTTGCGTTTACGACCGCGATTGACGGCAAAAATGTCTTCAAGATACTGAATCTCGCCCAGGCACTTTTCAAACAGTCCTCGACGCGAGTATCCACCGGCGAATTGAATCGCGTATTACGCTGGGCACTGGAAAAGAACCCTCCAACAACAAAGGCGAAACGCTTGCCCAAGATCTTTTTTGGGACACAAATCGCAACTGAGCCGCCGACAATCGTTCTGTTTGCGAATAACCCCGATCTATTCGACAATATCTATCGCAAATATCTGCTGAAGGTTTTCCGCGATCATTTGCCATTTCCGGAGGTGCCGATCAAACTGGAAATTCGCTCGCGGCATGCGGCATCCAAGGATGTTTTGGTCGATGCCGAGGGAGTTGACATGTCGGAGGCACCAGAAGAAACGAGACAGGAAAAACCGAAGAAAGCAAGGAAAGGCTTGACCCCACAACAAGCCCGAAGGGCGAAGAAAAACAGCGGATCAAAATTATGGGATATGTAGATACGGCTAGGAGGCAGAGACGGCCATGCAAGAGGAGCATTGTTGTTCAGTCAATCTAATCGTGGTGGGCGATGATTTGGAGCCGAAAGTGGTCACATCTGCTCTCGGCTGGCCACCCGCCAAATCATGGCGGCGTGGTGAGCGAAAGCGATTCAAGCGGCCCGATGGAATCGAACGCGTCTTCGATAGCATTTATGACTGCGGGGATGGCAGAGTTCTCCCGGCGCACGACGAGCGAGAATTGCCGCTTGAAGTCCAAGTGAGTGCCTGGCTGGACCGGCTCAGATTCAAATCGCACGCACTCCGGTCCTTGAGCGATTGCGGTTGGGAGATTAAGTTAGATTGTTTCGCAGCAACGAGTGAGTGCATAAATCTGTCCAGCACCATATTAGGCGAGTTGGCTGGCTTAGGTGTAGGACTGACTCTAACTTTCTCAGCACTTTGAAAGCCTTCCCATCTGCTGCACCTGAGCTTTGCCAACGCAGCGGTTTTGGGCAGGTGAGTTATGTATTACTACGGCTCGCTTTCAAAGCGGTGGAACACCCAATTGACGGCAGATGCTCCGGGCCGTGTAATCATTTATTTCCCGATGACGTGGCACCGAGGCCTGTTGTCCGTTCGCGGGGTTTACCCACATCGAGTGCCGACGCCCTTCACGCAGGGGCAGGCATCCGTGTCGACGCAAGTAACGAAGTAAATCCTCACGCTTCACGGTACTACCACTCCTGCCGGTTCTTCTAATACCTCCGAACTGGTTACAAGGTGCAAAAAGATAGGCTCCTCCAAATCCATTTCCGGATCGGTCGCCGCCGGGTTGGGCTTGGGGAATGTCTCACCTAGTCCGAGCAGAGTTTCGGCCACATCCACTAAAGCGAAACCGAGCATTCGGCGTGCATCATCCAAATCAGTTCCGCAACTAATCGCAGCTGGGAAATCAAGAACTTGCGCATGAACCCCGCCATCGACGAATTTGTAACCTGCTTTGTATTGCAACATCTGAAACTCTCCTGAACTTGATTTCTCACGGCTCATCAGCTTGAACAATTGCTGGTTTCGGCGCATCTAAATCGCTCAAATCCAATCGGTTCTCGGCGTTCAGTTGGCGGAACATTCTCAGCGTTTCTCGAATTCCATCCTTAAGCGGAGTCAGCGGCATGGGGCCAAGATCCTTCTGCAATGCAGAATCATCGAGGTTGAAGGCGATGGCCAGTTGGCGGTCGCCGTAGGTCACGAGTTTCGCTGCCGCAGGTTCGACGGCACACAGGGCGATGTGGAACGTTTTCAAATCGACGACCGCACCGCGGAGGTTATAAGACTTCGCGCCTTGGTAGGGTGCAAACAGACAACGCACGAAGATGTTGGCCACGTCATCGACATACTGCAAATCCTGCAATCCGCCGTAAGTGATGTGATAGGGCCGGTCGATCGCAACCGATTTGATCGCCTTGGTTGGTTCACTGGTCATGCCAAGATCTCGACCCACACCGTAGACCGTCCACGGTCTCAAGCCGACGCTGGAAATGCCGAAGTCCTGATAATAGATTGCGGCATTGCCCTCATTGCAACACTTGAAGAACCCGTAATGGGTGCTCGGCATGAGTTTCACATCGTCGGGCAGGGGGGTAGACGGATACTTTTCGGGTGGCCCGAAGACTGCGGCAGAGCTGGCATAGACGAGCCTTTTGATTTGGTTTCCTGCCATGCGAACCGCTTCAAAAACAGCGAGAGTACCTATCACATTGACCTGCGCACCGAGGATTGGATTGGCCCGACATGTAGGAACTTGAAGACCTGCCAGGTGGATCAAATGACTGATCTCGAATTGTTCGATCGCTTTCGCGCAGCTGGGAGATCGGTCACATCCCCCTGGACGAACCGGACCTTTTGAACTTCGCTTTCCGGCAGGATGAGACGAAGACGTCGAGGATCTTCTTTGAGGTCGTAGACCCAGACCTCGTGGCTCTGCGCCAACAGATTCCGAATGATCCAGGCACCGATGAAGCCGTAACCACCTGTAATGAGAACACGCACAATTGGTCCTTTCAGAGATATTCACAGCGGCACACGCCACTTTCAAATTAATCGAGTCACTGGTCGTGCCGACCACCCCCAAGCTGCCGTGTTACTGCCTCAAAGCACCCGCATAGCCGCTGCCGGATCGGAAATTGGCCAAACGAACAAGCAAATCACGAAGACGGGCTTTGCGTCTACTGCGCCGGGCCAGTGTATTGGCAATGTCGTTCGACCGATTACGCCCGAAATCTCACGGACGACGTCGCTTTTAGAGTGCGGTATTGCTATTCCCCGGCCCACACCGGTTGAGCCCAACGCCTCACGGTGGAGCAACTGACTCCTTACCGCGCGGCATGCTCGGGTTCCAGCCTCCCGGATTCGACCAAATGCTCCACGAGGAACTGTATAGCTGCATCTGGCGACGATGCAGCAGACGCGGGAAGGTTCACAATCGGAAAGCCAATCTCTTCAGTTGGAGCAGACATAAAAGTCTCTCTTCCATCAACCGAAATCCGCGATCACTCCGCTTGCGGGGCAGGATCTTCGCTGGTAGGAACTTCGGTCGGCTCGATTTCTTCGGAGACCACCTTCGCCAGAGAGACGATCCGATCATCCGACTCCACATTCATGACTCGAACGCCCTGAGTGTTGCGCCCCACCGCTCGGACTTCCCTCACCTTCGTGCGATTCACCATCCCTTTTAACGTAATCAACATGATTTCATCCGTATCTCGAACCGAGGCAATCCCGACGACGGGACCGTTTCGCTCACTGGTGCGAATGTCCCGCACCCCCTTACCGCCGCGTTTTTGCTTCCGGTATCGCATGGACGAGCGATCCGGGGAGCTTTCGGCATCCGTACCGTCAGCAGTGGCCTCCGGTTCCACCGGTTCGGGAGCTTCCTCAGCTGTTGGTTCCTCTTCGCCGTTGGTTTCATCCAAAGTGTTTGGCCCGAAGGGTGTCCGCTTTCCATAGCCGTTTTCGCAAATGGTCAAGAGGAATCCTTCCGGATCGGCAACAAGCATGCCGACGACCAGATCGTCCGTTCCCAGATTGATGCCGCGCACGCCGCGCGTATCCCGGCCCATCGCGCGGGCGTCGCTCTCGGAGAATCGAATGGCCATCCCTTTGCGGGTGCTCAACACGATTTCATCGCCCGGTTTGGTAAGGCAAACATCGATCAGCACATCTCCCTCTTCAAGACTGATGCCGATGATGCCGCCTTGCTTGGGCCGGCTAAACGCGGACAGAATCGTTTTCTTCACGGTTCCCTTGCGAGTTGCCATCAGCAGATGGAAATCGCCTTCAAAGTTGCGTACCGGAATCACGCTGCTGATTTTTTCATCTTCTTTGAGAGCAAGGACATTGGCGATCGATCGTCCGGCACTGGTTCTGGACGCCTCCGGCACGTTGTAGACGCGCAGCCAATACGTCTGACCCAAAGTGGTAAAGCACAACAGGTAGGCATGCGTCGAGGCGATGAAAAAATGCTCGATGAAGTCATCTTCCTTCGCGCCGGCCGCCACACCCTTGCCGCCGCGATGTTGCACACGGTAGGTGTCGATCGGCATCCGCTTGATGTAGCCGTTGTGGCTAATGCTCACCACCTGATCGACATCCGGAATCAGATCGAGGAAGTTATAATCGCCGATCGCTTCTTCAAATGAAGTCTTTCGTTCGTCGCTGTATTTGTCCCGAATTTCGATTAAATCTCTACGGACGACTCCGAGTACGTTTTGCTCGCTGCTAAGGAGTTGTTCGTAATCGATGATTTTTCCGCGCAATTCGCTGTATTCCTTGTAGATCTCATCGCGCTCGAGCGCCGCCAGTTGGCCGAGTTGCAGGCGGACAACGGCTTCCGCCTGCTGTTCGGTCATCTGGTAAATCTCCGCCACTCCCAGTTCACGCGACAATGCTCCAAAAGCCTCGTCGCCGAGCGCCTGCTTCAGGACGCTTGCAGCCACCTGCATGGCCTGCAATTTCTGTTTCGCTTCGTTGCGATTGGGCGAACTTCGGCAGACCCGAATCACTTCATCCAGAGAAGAAATGGCGATCAACTGTCCTTCGAGAATGTGTCCCCGCGCTTGGCTTCGCGGAGCAGATACTTGGTTCGGCGACGAATAACCTGAATCCGATGCTTGACAAATTCCTGCATCATTTCTTTGAGCGAAAGGACTCGTGGGCGACCATCGACCAGTGCCAGGAGAATGATGCTGACCGTCTTTTGCAACGGAGAAAACTGATAGAGTTGATTGAGAACGAGGTGCGGATCGGTTTTTTGCTTGAGGTAGACCACGATTCGCACGGGCTCGCCCAGTCGAGGCGCGCTCTCGTCGCGCACTTCGCTGACGCCCTCAATCCGCTCGTCTTTCACCAGTTCGCCAATCAGCTCAGCCAATCGATTCCGCGTAACCTGAAACGGCACTTCACGGATGATGATCTGAGGATTCTTGCCTTCGATGATCTCCGTTCGTGCCCGCAGCGTGATTTTTCCGCGACCCTCCTTGTAACCATCGATGATACCTTGCCGGCCCATGATGATGCCGCCGGTTGGGAAGTCCGGGCCTGGAATAATCTGCAGCAGCCCGGCCAGCGTAATCTCCGGGTTGTCGATGAGAGCAATCATACCGTCGCAAACTTCGCGCAAATTGTGCGGAGGGATTTCGGTCGCCATACCCACGGCGATGCCATCCGAGCCGTTGATGAGGAGGTTCGGAACCCTGGCGGGAAGGACTAACGGCTCGCGGTATTTGCCGTCGTAGTTGTCGATGAAATCAACGGTTTCACGGTCGAGATCGGTCAGCAACTCCCCGGCGATGTGGGTGAGCCTGGCCTCGGTGTATCGATGGGCGGCGGCCGGCAAACCTGCGACCGAGCCAAAATTCCCTTGCCCGTGGATCAATTTGTAACGCAAAACCCAGTCCGGCCATCCGGACCAGCGAATCGTAAATGGAAGCATCGCCGTGGGGGTGATAGCGCTTCATCGTCTCACCGACAATCGCCGCACACTTGCTGGTGGCGCTGGTGGGGCCCAGACCGAGGTCGTGCATGGCGACGAGAATCCGTCGTTGCGACGGTTTTAGCCCATCGCGTACATCCGGAAGCGCCCGGCTAACGATCACGCTCATCGCGTAAGTCAGATAACTGTCGCGCAACTCGTTCTCGATGTCGAGTGGGGCGGGAACCGGCACCAGCATGCCGCCTGAACCGGGGTCGACGGGAGGGGGTGAGGAGCCGTTGGTTGGGGGTAGATCGTCCGCCAAAGTGCGTTCCTTCCGAGTGCGAGTAGACATTACTTGGGAATTTGGGAATTCATCCCTTTCGCTGCATAAAATACAGTGGTATCTTATTAAATATCCCCACGATTTACAGGTCCGTGCTGCTCATCGGCGGAACAGTGATTTCGCATGTTCCGTGCCACGGACGGAGTTTTTCCCACCCCAAGGTCCCGCCATTCGGAGGATTGCTCGTGCGTAGTTACCTGTTCGGAATCTCTCTCCTTTGCGTTGCATTGCTTTGCACTGTAACAGTCACACCGATCCTGGCCGCAGATCCCCCCAAGGACAGCACCGGCAGCAATGACGCGCAATCACAAACTCAAGGTTAAGATCACGTTAAAAGCTGCCAAACAACAGATCTTCAGAGAGGTTCTTGATGACATCAATTCGCAGGTCACCGACAACAAGATTGACGGCAAAAAGATGACGAAGATCCGGTTTATTAACGACACCGGGGTTTCTTTCAATTCTCGAATTGACGTTGTTGATCTCAAGGATGTCGCCTTGGAAGACGCTCTCGATAAGCTGTTCAAAAAAAACGATTCTTTGGGTCTCGGCTACATCGTGGTCATCGGTAAACCGAATGAGCAAAACGACGGCGCGGTCAAAATTGTCAAGGGCGAAAATCGTGGCTATCCAACCGGAGTAGAACCAAAAAAGAAGTAGACCGGAGGGTCAGAAGACAGAGAACAGACGAGTTTTCAGTGTTCAGTGTTCAGTCAAAAACCTCAGGTCTTCAACTGAACACTGAACACTGCTCTGGCCGCTGGCGCACTTTTCTTGGAGACTACCTTGTGAACTCCGGCTTTCGCTGTCCCAACGTCCCGTGGTTGCCTCCTGACGAAGCCGATGAAGATGGGTTCGTCGGGGTCGGAGGAAATTTGCAACCCGGATGTTTGATGTGCGCTTACAGCGAGGGCATTTTCCCTTGGTATAACGAAGGTGATCCCATCTGCTGGTGGTCCCCACACCCCCGGGCGATTTTCGAACTCGACGGCATGCACCGCTCGCGCAGGCTGCAACGGACCATCCGTGCCGGCAAGTTTCGACTTTCGATCGATGAATGTTTTCGCGACGTGATGCTGGGCTGTTCGGATCGTCCCGAAGGCACCTGGATTACCGGCGATATGCTGGGGGCCTACTGCAGGCTGCACGAATTGGGCCACGCTCATTCGGTCGAAGCCTGGCAGGATGGCGAACTCGCGGGAGGTGTGTATGGAGTGTCGATCGGCGGATTCTTCGCGGCGGAATCGATGTTTTACCGTCGACGGGATGCGTCCAAGGTGGCCTTATCGGCCCTGATCGATCGACTCCAGGAAAGGGGCTTTGAATTGCTCGACACTCAGATGGTCACGGAACACACTCTATCGCTCGGTGCTATTGAGATTCCGAGAAAGGACTATCTGCGCCGGCTAAAACTCGCAGTCTCAAAGAAAGACGTGAGTTTTGCCTGAACCGCTCTGGTATTTTTCACATCACCTTTTCGCAGGTATAAGCTGGCCCAACACGTCACCGAGCAGGTTTCCCTGCGGGTAACTATGGCCGAGATGTTGTCGGAACCCCTCCGCAAAAGCGACACCGCACAACTTCCCTTGAATCGCCGACCAGTCTTTCATCGCCTGCAAATAATTATCGACCTCGTGGTGTTTGCGCAACCAGTTCCGCTGGCTGGCGTGGCAGGCCAGCATCTGTTCCTTCACCTCGATCTGTTGGGTAATGTCGATGCAGAACCCCGGTGGAATGGGGTTCCCATAAACGTCTTTGCCTTCCAGCGGATCGCAATAGTACAGATAAGGAATGTGCTCTAAGGGAGGGTTCTTCCACCTTCCGTGCAAAAAGTTTGGAATGGGTGCGGCGAAACTGGCTGCACGGACGATCCGGCTCGTCATTTCGTGATCCAGGTGATAATCGTCGGGGCTATGGGTGATGACAATTCCGGGTCGAACTTTGGCAAGCAACTGGACCGTTCGCTCGAGAACTGTCTCGGAAAAAATGACGCGAAGATCTCGTTCTTCAACACAATCATAGCCGGCATCGATCAACTTTGCTGCTGCCGTGGCCTCGGCTCGGCGCAGCTTGGCGATTTCATCGGGAAGATACTCCACGGAGCCGCAGTCGCCCGGGGTCATGGTCGCGATGTGGACGCGCCATCCCAGCTTGCCGAGGCGCACAAGTGTACCTGCACAGAGGAACTCTGCATCGTCGGGATGAGCGAGCAAGGCGAGAACGACGTTGTCCATAGTCCAATAAAATCAAAAGAGTAGAGGTTTGGCACGGCAAATCGTTGGATTGAATCCGGGGCTGGGCGATTGCAAATCAGAACCCGGTTCGGGCAATGAAGGCCGGGGGATTCGGGTTTTCAAGGTTGACCTTTGCCGTGCGGCCGATTGGACGGGGCAGAGCCACCAGGGGCTGTCACTTGTTGATTTGTCTTCACGAGGAATTTGATGTCATCTCTGATCCAGGGCTTTCCATCCGCATCGACGCCGTCCAGCGGGCCGTTCTCGAACCAGAGAGGTTCAGAGATCGGAAACATGGGCAGCTCCGCAACTGCCGCGTTTCCTTTTGGAATCGGCTTCGGAAGCATGGCAACCGGCGCGACGAGTCCGAAGAGCGCGTGGGTGCGCTCCACCAGTTTTACCTTGTCGCGTTCGCGAACCAGCGACATATACTGAAAGTGTCGTTCGTAAATATCTCTTTGCACCGAATCGATGTTCCGGAACCGATCCCGATCCGGGCTATAGATAATTTTCTTCCAGTCGGCAAATGCCGACTCGTACATTTTGATCGCTTCCGGGCGATTCTGCTGTTGTCGCAATTGTTCGGCAACGAAAAGCTTTCTTCGAGCGATAATGGTTTCATCCTTCTCTTCGACGAGCGAGGAATAATAGAAGTTATCGAATTGAGTCACTTGAAGATTGGATTGATGATAGAACAAAGCATTTTGGGCTTTTTGGCCGAGTACCATTGCTTCATCATTCTTCTCGGAAGGACGAAGTTCATCCGGTCTCATGCCGACCGGGACACGTCTGGCAGCGGCGAAGACCTTGGCCCGTTCATTATAAACTCTCATGCGGTCCTCGCTGATAATCAGGCCGTTTTCCCGACCATCCTTTTCCCACATATCTTTTGCTGTCTTCCAGGCAAGCTGCGAGTTTGTGGCCGGTAGCAGTTTGACGGGTTGAGATTCCGAAGCATTGGGGAACCACCGGGCGTTCCGATCGGCCCCCTGGTCAACTATCCAGGGAGTTTTGTCAAACCAGCCTTCCTTGGCTTGCCATTCGGCCACGTAAGATTGCGCTGCGCGGAGGCCCTTGCAGGAAAATGATTAACATAGGTTGCTTGGGGAGTCGTCGTTTTCTTTCAGGGTCAACGTAATCTAGCGGAGCTGGGCCAGGCTCCTCGTTTGGCGGGGGAACTGCCTCATTGGCGTAACTGTACCACGCTCGAGCCACCAGATGCGCATCGGCATATCCTTCCTTCATGTTGGATGAAGGATTCAGTTCGTCCTGCCCTCCCACAAATTTCTGTGGCAGTACGGGGAACTGCTGTAAATAGTGCTCCGGTTCGAAAAGATGGCTGTCATCGCGAAAACGGGTTACGACGTCGAGGATCGTCTTGTGTTTACTCAGGAACTTAACAACGTCCGTCGGAGTTCGGCACAGCAACATGACCTGATCTCTGCCTTCTTGCTTGCCGTATTTGATCGGCATTTCACGCAATTTGCGAATCAGGCGGGGGTTTTGCTTGCAGAATTCTTCAAACGCTTCCGGTTGAATTTGATTGCCGCGCTGAAGCTCGGCGACATTCCGGTCGCGCGGAGCGACGCACGACAATTCCAGAAGACATCGAAGGGTTGTCACCTTATCGGAGACGCCGAATTTATTCTGATAATAAAAGGCAATAAAATGGCGCATATCGGGGTTGTATCGATTGACCGATTCGCCTTCGGCAAGCAACCCGATTCCTCGAGCGATGTAAAAATACATGTCTCCCAGATTATCCATCTCGACCGACACATTGTAAGCCAGGTTCCAACTCTGGTACATCCAGGGAGCGATGAAGTGCGGCTGCAATTTTGTGATCAGTCGAACATACAATTCCACTTGGTTCCATTCATGTTTTTTTTGCATTTCTATTGCAGTGTACCACAGCCCGCAGATCATCAAGCCCCTCGATCCGGTCAGCAGTAGTCGGCCGGCGGAACCGGTCAGTTCCATCTCGCCTTGACTCTTTTCGGTCATATCCAGTCGTTCCGCTTGACCGGCGATGCTCCATTGACGGAATTTTTCATCGATCTTTCCCGATAGAGGCATTGCGACCAGGCCGCGAACGAACGTGGTGATGACAAAGAGCGCGACGACAACGGCGAAGTAAGTGACCTTGCGCCGGAGCGCGGATCGTTGGTATTTGTAACTCATAAACAAGCACTCTCACAAAGACACTGAAGCATCGAGTCCTCAACTCCTCGCGCAGAGCGCGAGGGGTGCTGGATCGGACCGATCAGGCGGCCACTTCCCGCGATCGGATTAAATAGTAAGCCAACACAAACCAGGGCAATAGATAAGCACATAGAAAGATTACATTCAAGAGCAGGAAATCGAGACGAATATTAAAACCCTGGGCTACATAATTCGTCCAGGTAAATCGGTCCGTGTCGGGAATCACGTTGTAAACCCGACGCAGCAGCCAGCGGAACGCACCGTCCGCAAACAGGATGACCTGGATGGTTGGAGTTGAGTCGAGTGGGACTACGCTCGATACCTCGCCGCGGATAAGGCGGGTTGCGGCTTCGAAAGGGCCGCCTCCATAATTGGTCCCCGTCGCGAGACTCTGGATGAACTCCAGGAACGAACCTGCCAGATACAAAAACAGCGCAAAAAGCAGGCTCACAACACCCGCCAAATAGGTGCTCGCGGCGATGGCCAGCGCGATCGCTATACACAATCGACACCACAACCCGACGGCACCCTTGAAGAAATTGAGTTCAAAAGAACCGTTCGACTCGAGCAAGTAAAAATCATAAGGGGCAACACCGATAAATTGACCCCCGTCTTCGCAGCGTACCGCCACATTGAGCCGGCCGGGTGCAGTACCATCCGGGGTAAGGAAATGATTGGTTTCTTTGGTTGGACTGCCTGTCAGTGCGTTGCGGATCAATCCGGGTGGAAGATTGATCGTCCTGGTGTGATAATCCTCGACATTAATAAAGCTTAGCGTGTAATAGCCGTATTCTTCAGCCAGTTTATCGAGTTCCTTCCAGATTGCTTTCTGGACGTCGGTTGATTTCTCTTCGCCTTCATACTCCATATTCTTCCAGCTGTTGGTCTTGAAGATTTTTTGGGTGGCCTCATTGAACTCAACAGCGCAGCTTCGGATCCCATTTCCAAGTTCTGAACTCAAATGAGCATTTCACTCCGACATTTTCCATGCCCTTCAACGTGCGATAAACATCGAAGGCAAATTCGCAGGAACGGTATCCCCTTCCATGGGCAGGCTGCTCAGCTTTGGGAAATTCCATTCCGCTTTGAAAGGAGTGCCTTGACCGCCTGGAATATAGCGGCGATAGCGGTATTCTCGCCCGACATCGGTGCCGCGATCGTAGTCCGGACGGTTATATTTGGTGAAGAACAGCGTCCCGTATGCCGGGGAACGCGCATTCATGCTTTCTTCTTTTGCGGACTCCTCAATATTGGTCGTCTCGATCAAGAGCAAACTCACCGAGGTCTCCACGATCAATGCAATCGTCATCAGTGCAACATAACCAAGGAAGCGACCCAAAGCGATTTCAAATCGTTCCACAGGTTTAGTGACGATCGTATGAATCGTTTGATTTTTCACGTCGGTGGGAATGCTGAACGCAGCCAACAGCAATCCCGTCGCAATGAACACGAAGGTCATGACCAGGTAAGTCACATTGATAATCAGTTTTACTCGATCTTCCGGCTTCTGTTTGATAAACCAGGATGCGGGAAACAAGGCGACCAAAAGGAACAACAGAAATACCCAGACGATTTTCCGCCGAACCGCTTCTTTGAAACTCAGTTTTGCCAGAGCAAAAATTCTGCGTAAGCGCAGCCCCGATGTCCAAAAAGAAAGGCTCGCAGAATGCCAGGAGTGCAAAGAATCCACCGATGGTGATTGCATGGTTTTGCAATCGATCGAGATCGGTTTCAGGAGCAGGAGCTTGGACTTGAGGCTGCTGTCCGGGTGGAGAAGCTTCAGCTTTGCGGGCCATTCCAACAAAAAGCAATCCAGCTGCGACAACGTAGAATACCAGAGCAATAAGCCCGGTGATGGCCGTGAAGCGCGAGATCAATTTGCCCCGGCTGCCGACCACATTCGGATGAGGGGTGGCAAGAACGTAAACGACCCACAGCGCCAATCCCATCGCGGCGAAACCACCCGCGTCTTGAAGCCACGTAATCAAGTAGCTGCCAAAGTTGCCGAAGGTTATGGGTGCCTTTTCAAATTCCATTATCCCAAAGAGTGAATTCATTGACACCATCGGTTGGCTCGCCCTCAATCAAACAGTAGAGGATAGATCTTATTTTCCAGTTGCTGGACTCGTGCTCGTTGCCGGCAGATAGCGTCGGCCGGGACGGGCCTTGCTCTCTTCGACAACGCGCTTGAAGAGATCCTCCAAGGTGGTTGTCGGGTGCCCGCACGATTCGAGTTTCCCGCCGTGGCGCTCGATGACGGCCTGAAGATCTCTCTCAAGCGCATCCGTGAGCCGAAGATTCGTGGCTCGCAACTCAACTCGTTCAGCGTCTTCAACCAGCTTACTGACCTCACCAAGGGTTTGAAGATCGCCGTTGTAGAGAATCGCGATGCGGTCGCAGACATCCTGAACGTCGTCGAGGCGATGGCTGCACATCAAGACCGTCTTGCCTTGCGAACGCAGGTCGAGAATCAATTCCTTCATCCAGATCGTGCCCAAGGGATCCAGACCTGATGTTGGTTCATCCAGAATGATCAACTCGGGATCATTGATGAGCGCCTGGGCAAGCCCGATGCGCTGTCGCATGCCTTTTGAATACTCGCGGAGCGTTCGTTTTTTATCGTTCTCCAAGCCGACTTTGCGAATAAGCTCAGCGGCCCGTTGCTCGCGTACTTGGGTTGGAATATCGAAAAGCCGCCCATAGAAGTCGAGGGTTTCTTCTGCGTTCAGGAAGCGATAGAGATACGATTCTTCCGGAAGGTAGCCAATTTTCTCATTCTTGCGAACATCGACGGCGGGTTGGCCAAAAACAAAGGCATCTCCGGACGTAGGGAAGAGCAGCCCAAGCAGCAGCTTAATGGTCGTTGTTTTCCCAGATCCGTTTGGCCCAAGCAGTCCGAAGATTTCGCCTTTTTTGATCGTTAGATCGAGCGCATTCAACGCGGTTTTCTTTTTTCTGCCCCAGAAATCCCGGTAAACCTTGGTCAAATCTGCGCGTTTCAACAACAACATCATCAGCCATACCCGATCCTCTGGAAGTTCGACCTACTGAAGGGACAGAACGGATGTATCTCCTTACGCTGGAGAAAGCCGAGTCGTTCGCCGCTAAAGAAATTTTCTGATGGGCAGGTGGAGGGTGGAGGGTGGCGCTCACAACCAACAGCCCTCCACGCCCTCCACCCACCACCCTCCACCCTCCACACCGCCACACTGTTACTTCGATTTGATCGTCGAATCGTCTGCACGGCGTACGGACTTGATCACCACATCTTCTTGTGGGCAATCCTTATCGAAGACTCCCTTGGCCCCCGTTTTCACCCCTTTGATCTTGTCTACCACGTCCATGCCCTCGATGACTCGACCGAAAACGCAATAACCGGCAGACCGCGCGGATCGATTGAGAAAGTCATTGTCTTTCACGTTGATGAAGAATTGGGAAGTGGCACTGTCGGGCGCATTCGTTCTTGCCATTGCAATGGTGCCGCGCATCGTTCTTCACCCCGTTTGCAGCTTCGTTCTTGATGGGCGGATCCACTTTCTTCTCCATCTGATCCTTGTCAAACCCGCCTCCCTGGATCATAAAATCCGCAATAACGCGATGAAACACCAAGCCGTCGTATTGTTTTTTCTCGACATACGCCAGAAAGTTCTTCACGGTGATGGGGGCCTTGTCCTCGAACAACTCAATCTTAATCTTCCCCATCGAGGTTTCCATGACCACAACGGGATTGGCAGCATAGACTGTCGAGCCAACCGCGGTCATCATCAGAGTCAGAAGGGCGATCACCAGGCAGATTTTCATAGCATTGCTCCTAGAGTAAAAGAGGCTTCCTTACATAGAGGCATCTTTTGAGGATTATAGGAAAGTAAATGGATGTCGGAATCCTTGGCTCGACACTTGCGACGACGCAACGGGTCGGATACCGTCAAGGAAAGTCCTTTCCTTCTTTTAACTGACGATTGAACACGACTATGTACCATCCAGCTATTTTTGCGATTTTGTGCTCGCTTTTGATGACGAGTTTGACGACCGCGCAATCTTTCGATCCTCCCCCGGTGAAACGGCCGAACGAAAAGACGATGGAACTCATCCAGCATCGGCTCATCAAACTTCGTGAAGCGGTCGAGAAACTTCCGAAATCGCTTGCGGAACATGTTCGTGCTGACGTGGAAATTTATCGCAAGGCAGCGGAGTGGATGGTGAATCACCAGGAGTTTTACCATGCCGATGCCGGTAAGTGGACGTTGACAACTCTCGAACAAGGGTTGCAAAGGGCTTCGGAGGCTGCTGCGGGGAAATCATCCTGGACCGACGCCAAACCTCGGATGGTCGCACGAGGTTACTACTCTAAAATCGACGGCTCCGTTCAACCCTTCGCCGTTCAATACCCAGTAGGCTACCAAGACAACGCGAACAAGAAATGGCGACTCGATATTCACCTGCACGGCCGGGACGGCAGTATTTCCGAAGCAAAATTCCTGGCACAACACGCCGGCACAAGAGACACCCCAAAAGATCAGGATTTCGTGTTCATCGACATTTACGGACGCGGCAACAACGCTTTCCGATGGGCGGGAGAAACGGATGTTTATGAAGTCCTGGAGCATTTTTTGAAGTCGGAAAAAGAGCAGGGCAGGGATCGCATCGATCTGCATCGTGTCGTTCTGCGCGGCTTCTCGATGGGTGGAGCTGGGACGTGGCATGTGGGTTTACATCGGCCCGATCGATTTTGCGTGATTGGCCCGGGGGCGGGATTCACCAACACGCATGGCTACATCAAGAATCTGCCCAATCCCTTGCCGGCCTATCAGGAATCGTGCCTGCACATTTATGACGCCGTGGATTATGCCGAAAACGCCTTCAACGTGCCCATCGTTGCCTACAGCGGTGAGAATGATCCGCAAAAGGCAGCAGCAGACAACATCGAAGCCCAGCTCAAAAAACTAAAAATCGACACCATGACCCATCTGATCGCCCGAAACTCAAGCACGAATTCCCGTCGGAATGGGTCAAGAAAGCAGCAACGGAATGGGCCAAGTATGCGGGTCAAGGAAAAGGCAGGTCGGCTTATCCCGAATATGTTCGGTTCGTGACCTTTACTCTGAAATACAACCGCTGCGACTGGGTCGAAATCCTGGGACTGGAGAGACACTACTCGGAAGCGAAAGTCGATGCCCGGTGGGATGAGAAAACTTTCGCCGTCGACACGAAAAACGTGCGGATTCTCAGATTGACGGCACCGCCGGACAAGGCGTTTCCCGGCTCGCTCACCATCGATCAGCAACCACTGACATTGAACTTTGATCGAAGACCACGTTCCCTGACGTTTCGCAAGGTTGATAATCGATGGCGTGTCGATGGCGGAGACTCTGCCGGCATCGAGAAAATTCCCGATCTTCAAGGCCCCATCGACGATGCGTTTACGAGCGGTTTTATCTGCGTCAAGCCGAACGGCTCCGGCTGGCATCCCGCGACAACTCAGGCCGCAACGGCACAATTCAATCGTTTTGAACAGGAATGGGATAAGTGGATGCGCGGCAAACTTCCGGTCAAGGCCCCCGACCAGTTAACAGAAGAAGACCTGGCCTCGAAAAACCTGATACTCTTCGGCGATCCAGGCAATAATCCGCTCATTGCCAAGATCGTTGCCAAACTTCCTTTGGAGTGGACCAGGGAGCAGGTCATCTTCGCCGGGAAGAAATACGACAGCTCCAAACATCTGCCGATCCTGATTTATCCCAATCCGCTCAACCCCCGCAAATATGTGGTGCTCAACAGCGGGCACACGTTTCACGATGCCGAGTTTCGAGGTACCAATGCGCTGCTTTATCCCCGCCTCGGCGACTACGCGATCGTAAAACCGACCCCGACCGAGAAAGATCCGGCTTCGTTCGAGGTCATCGCGGCAGGACTTTTCGATGAGTTTTGGAAGAATTGAGTCCCATTCGAGCTGAAAAACAGAGTTTTTCTGCCTGCGAAAACACAACTGGTACGGGCGAACTTATTACGGAATAACTCTGGAGCATTCAATGAATCCGAGAAACTATCAGTTTGCACTATTGGCGATTTTGCTCCTCAACGCTCCTGCGTATTCGCAAGAAAAAGCAGATTTCCTACCGACTGGTGTGAAAACCTCTTGGACGCGAGCTGGAGGGCAGCTGGGGGTGATGTTCATTGATGCCGACGATATGGTCGCATTCTCGTTCACTTCGCCTTCGACCGCAGCAGTTCCCAGTTTTTCATTCCGCAAAGTCATCGGAGATGAGATTCAACAACTTCCGAGAGTTAAGGGCCCGTTCGGTTTGTCACTTGAAGATGCGATCGTTGACGTTAAGACTGTGGAGAAACTGCTTGGACAATTCGATCAGATTGTCGCTCTGGATTTGACTGGAACGCCGTGTGAAGATGCCGATTTGGAAACATTCTTCAAGCATGGAGAGAAACTGCGATGGCTTGACCTTTCCGGAACGAAAATTACGGATCGGTGCTTGGGCCAATTGGTGAAATGCAAGAATCTCGAATGGATTGGACTGGCCAAAACCGCCATTAGCGACGAGGGGATTAGAACGCTTTCACAACACACACGGCTAACGGGCATTTTTGCTCCAATGACGAGACTGAGCGACAAAGTTGTGGATCACCTCATGAAAATGAAACAGCTTCGAAGCATTAATCTTTCTTGGACCTCTGTTACCGACTCCGGCTTGAAGCAATTGGCCTCGCTTGAGAAGCTAGAATGGTTGGCGGTCGCGAAAAACTCGATCACCGATGCTGGACTTACATCGATTTCAAAGAACACATCGATCCAGTACTTGAATCTGAATTTTAATTCAATTAGCGATTTGAGCATGAAGCATCTGGCAACAATGAAGCAGTTAAAAATTCTGATGCTTGATTCGCAAAAAAACATCACCGACAATGGTATATCGTTGCTGAAAAGGCATCCCAACCTCGAGAAACTTGGTTTATCGGGAACAAGAATCACTGACGAAGTGATGCCCGTAATAGCGTCAATTCCGAAACTTTCTTCGTTGACTGTAGGGTGGACTTCCATTTCCGACAGAGGAGTGGCACCTTTGACAAACATTCCTCACCTGGAGAAGCTTTGGCTGAATAGCACAATGATTGGAGATGATTCTTTAGCGCATCTCTCGAAGATCCAAACGCTTCGCGAGCTGAATCTGACTGAAACTCAGATCACAGAAAAAGGTGTCGCACAGTTATCGAAACTATCATTAACACAACTGAGCATTCCAATAGAAATAGAAACAAAAATCGGTTTGGAGAATTATTTGAAGTGCTTCAAGAATCCTAGTTCCCTGGACCTGCGAGGATGGAAGATTTCTGACGCCGATGCAAAGATCGTCCTTGGGTTGGGGTCCATCAAATCTCTTCGAGTCGAGGGAAATGACATAAGCGAGACGATCCTGCAGCAATTGCTCGGATTACCCCAATTACGGGAATTGCGACTGGGCAAAACGAACCTTCCACCACGGAAAATAGAAGATTTTTCTAAGTCTTATCCGCAAATCAGAATAGTTTATTTGAAAAATGACTGAGAGGTCCAATATCATACCATCGAGCAGTGATTGACGTTGGCTCTTCGGTTACTCATAACTGGGCTTGGACGAAGGCGAGATTCTTTGCAATGCATGGAGCATTAGCTAAAAACTAGCCAATCTCACCGCCCCCCGCTCAAATCTTCCTAAGCTCGATTCCGCTGCCGAGGCCATTTGGCAAGCCATTCAGATCGAACCCAGCGACGCCGAAACCCATGTCAGGCTGGGTAAGATGCTGGTTCAGCAAGTCCTTCCCAAAGAGGCGGAACCCTGCTTTCTGGAAGCCACCGATGCCAATCTCCCGATTGGCCAAACACGAACTGGAGTCAACCATGCGACATATGAGCATTATCCTGTCAATTCTGGCTTTCACTCCATCTTTATTCGCGGATGAGCCTGCGATCGTCGATCCCGGTGCCAAGCTCGAAAAGCTTTGGGGCGAAGGCGAATTTACGGAAGGGCCATGTCTTGGCCCGGATGGCGGTATTTACTTCAGCGACATCGGCAACCGCATCCTGAAGTTCGATCCGAGCAGCAAGAAAACGATCGTTTACCGCGATCCTTCCGGGCGATCCAACGGTCTGAAATTCGATGCGCTGGGTCAGTTGATCGCCTGTGAAGGAGCAAATACCGGAGGCAATCGTCGCATCAGCAAGACAACAAAAGATGGCAAAGTAATTTCCCTTGCCGACGGCTGGAAAGGCAAGAAGTTTAACAGTCCCAATGATCTTGCGCTCGATGCCAAAGGACGAATCTATTTTTCGGATCCGCGCTATGTGGGCACCGAAAAGCGTGAGATCGACAGCGAAAGTGTCTACCGCATCGATCCCGACGGCACGGTGTCCAAGATCATTACCGATGTCGAAAAGCCCAACGGAATTGTCTTATCTCCCGATCAGAAAACGCTTTATCTGGCAGAAAGCAACATCGACCCAAACAAGAAACGGCAACTTCTGTCTTACCCGCTGAAGGCCGATGGCACCGTGGGCGAGAAAAAAATTCTCTACGATTTTGGGGCAGACCGCGGCATCGACGGTATGACGGTTTCCGCATCCGGCCTGATCCTGGCCTCGGCCGGCAAAGGTAAGACTGCCGGGGTGCACGTCTTCACGCCCGAAGGGAAGAAACTGACCATGATTCCCACTCCCGAAGATCCATCCAACTGTTGCTTCGGCGGCAGCGATTTAAAATGGATGTACATCACCGCCGGCAAATCTCTCTATCGCATCCCGCTGCGCATCGCCGGTTTGAATCCAGCGCTGCCTCGAAAGGAATGAGCCATGAATACTGTCAGCTTGGCGCTCGCCGCGTCTCTTCTTACAGCGCCGGCCCCGGAAAGAATTCGAGCGTCCATCGAGAAGGGAATCGCCCGGCTGGAAATTGCCGCGACGAACTACACGAAAAATCGCACCTGTTTTAGTTGCCATCATCAGGCAGTGCCGATGATGGCATTCGTTGCTGCGAAAGAGCGCGGCTTCAAGATTCAGCCCGACCTGATCAAGAAACAACGCGAGTTCTCACTGAAGAGCTTTCAGCCCAAAATCAAGGAGATTCGGGAGGGCGGGGGCATTGGAGGGGGAAACACGATGGCCGTTTACGGACTTTATACCCTGCAAATCGCCGGCCATAAGCGCGATGAAACCACTCAAGCGCTGGTGAAATATCTTCTCGATCGCCAAGTGTTAGGCTGGAGAACGACCGCGAATCGGCCGCCCAGCGACGCAAGTAATTTCACCGTCACCGGGTTGGCCCTGGAGTGCCTAAAAAAGGAGCTGGAAAACGTAACCGATGACGCCGAAGCAGCGCGAATCCGTAAAGCGTTGGAGCGAGGCATGACGTTCCTTAGCTTAGGACCTTCGAAAAACACCGAAGATGACGCTTTCCGCCTAAGAGGTTTGGTCGCCGTCGGGAAAAGGGGGCAGGACTTTGATCTGGCCCGTGCCCGAGATACACTGCGCTATCGACAACGACCCGATGGCGGTTGGTCGCAACTGGACAACGGCGAAAGCGATGCCTATGCCACGGGCTCCGTATTGGTGGCGTTACATAAGGCAGGACTTTGTACGAGCCATATCGCTTACCAAAGAGGGTTGAATTATCTGTGCCGGACGCAGGACAAATCGGGTGGCTGGATCGTGAAAACTCGCAGCAGGCCGGTGCAAACCTACTTCGATAACGGCGATCCCGGCGGCAAATCCCAGTTTATCAGCACCGCAGCAACGGGCTGGGCAGTATTGGCCCTTCTTCAGGCCGTCGATCCAGTCAAGTGATTTACGGACGGTCCTTCCTTGGCAGCGACACTGGCTTGTCGCGCTGGAGCCCTTCTTCCACAATCTTGACGACGTCCAGCTCCAACAATCGACGTGCCTGGACAAATGATTCAGAATCTTTTTCCGGGCAACACATCGCATAGCGCACGATACAGCGCTTTATGAGCGGAGCACTGTGGCTTTTCTTGCCGTATTGAGCCAGAATGGTGCCTGTCAGATCCCACCATTGCCAGCGGCGAAGATCCTCGATCGCCATATCGGCCAGGTCGCCGTCCTGAATGACCATTGAATAGGCCCGGAGGATGCGCTTACGGTCTTTTGGCTTGCAAACTTCGCAGAATCTGATCGTGCTGATCGCCGATAATTTTTCGCCGTAAGGCCGCTTCGGGTCTTGCAGCATGCGATCGATCAATTTCCAGCCCTCATCGGGATTGAGTTCGATCAGCCCCGCGAGGAGTCCCGTCATAGCGCCCGCACTGCGGTCATCGTTTTTGGCGATCATTGCCGAGAGTAGTGCTGCATCTTCCTTGTTACCGCATGCGCCGAGCAGGTAGGCGAGCAGCCCCAATCGATCGGCGGATGTAGCAGGATCGTTGAGCAGCTTCCGCAACTTTTCCGGAGCGAGTTGACCTGCCACCTGATTGATTTCCTGATCGGTAGCCTTGGCGAATTCCAGAAAGGCGTCCATTGCCACATCGGGTTCTTTGGAATCGAGGTACTTGAAATGATAGAGCAGTATCTTGCTGCGATCCTTGTCGTCGAGTTTCAGCGAGCCTTTGAGATAATCGAGAATCCCAAGGCCCTGGATGGGAATGCCGCGCAGAATATCCAGGTTTCCATTGCGCATGTCGCCCAGGAATAAATATCGGGGCGGATTCTTGGGGTCGATCGGCACATAGCGCGGCAACGTGATCTGCTTCTTGCCGGCGATGGCCGCGTCGTTTTGAACAACGTGTTCAATGTTGACGTCCGTGAAGCCTTGATCGCCTTGAATCCGAGGATTTGCAAGTTTGCCGACCAGAATGACCTTCACGAGGCGGGAGTCTTCCCGGTAGGTCCGGCTTTGCCCAAAATTCCCGCCGCAAATACTGCAAGCCCGGGAGTTTTCAGCAGTAAACAGCAGAATCATCAGTAATAGGCAGCTTTGCCGGCTTCGCATGAGTCGATCCTCGCGAAAAAGATAAGCAGTGATAATGTTTCGCATTCAAGGTGTCAATTCGGAAGTGGGAACGACGATCAACGCTGGGTGTAACCATTTTCTCTGGGGGATGCCGTCGTAGCGGCGGCATCCTGCCGCCGTCTGCAACCTCTCGGCGGCTGGAAGCCGCCGCTACGACCCCTGTACTACTCATTCTGCGAATTTTGCTTTTCTAACACAATTTTCTAGGCCACTTGGCTTAGGGTTTTCAGATCGCTTTCGTGGACGTAGGACAAGGCACTGGCGAGTTGTCTGCCTCGCACGGTGATTTTGTAGCGGTGACTCTTGGGAACCTTTTGGACCAAGCCATGAGCGCGCAACAATTGTAATCGGCGTGTGACTTGACCGCTTTGCTTCTTTTTTTCCACACCAGTGGCCGTCCCGTACAGCACTGCTCGCAAATCCCGGTTGCGCAAGCCCAGCATCGCATATTCGCCTCGGTTGATGGCCCGCAGCAACTGGCTGTCTTCTGCCGACAATGGGTTTAACCCCCGATAGCGTCGCCCTGCTCGCTCGACCGGACTGCTGACCGGAGCCGTCAACGACTCCAACGTCTCGGATGATTCCACCACCGACATCGCCTCCAAGTACGACTCGTTGGCTTTTTGCGACAACTGGCAGCGACGGTACAGATCCGCCACGCTGCGCCGCAATGACTGCCACGCCAAACGCTTGTGCGGATCGTTCTCGCGAGGTCGATATACCTTCAGCCCTTCCGCATTGTGGATCGTCGTCTCAATCCGCAAGATTCGCCCGAACTTGTCGTACATCTTCACGCTGTTGGATCCCACCCGATGCTTCATCCGCGTTCCTTCATAACGGGTCTTGCGATCACTCACCACTTCGCCTTGGAACTTGCCATGAATCGCTCCCGACTCCGTCACATACTGCTGCAAAAACCGCATCACATCCGCGCACGAGAGGTTCTCCGTGGCGTGTCGGATCAGACGACGATACAGCGGTTGCAACAATTCCTTCGAACGAAATGCCACATCGGTTGCCCATTCAGTTTGCTCGGCGGTCCAGTAATACTCCGGCAACGACAACTCCCCGAGCAAATCCAGAAAGGCCGGATGGTACTGCCGCAACAAGCCCGACAGCATGGCCCCCCAATCCGTTTTCAGTTGCTCATCCAACCATTGTTGCGCTTGAGCAAAATCCGCAACCCAGGCAAACGTGTTGTCGAACCGTTGGTAAGCAAGTCCCGCTGCATTCATCTGCCGGGCCAACCACTCTCGACCGTTCATGCAAATCTGAACCTGCATCGGGAACCAAGTCATGATGCGAATGTGCATCAGGCCGTACCGAGGATCGCGAATGTACAGATAGTAGTGCAGGCACTTGCGCCAGGCCGAGTGTACTTCCAGATGTTGGGTGCCAGCGTTCTTGTGAAGCTCGTAACTGTTGCAATTCTCCACACAACTGAGCACGGCGATCAACCCGGTGAAGCTCTCGGGGATCGCATACGTCCGCAGCAGTTCGTCGAGGACTTCCTGCTTGTCTCGGTTGGCTGCCAGGTAGACCACTTTCCCCACCGGCGTTTTGCGGGCCAATTGCTCCGTGGTCTTCTTGAGCTTGCGCGAAGTACCATCGACGAAAGCCCGAAAAACCTTAAGCAGCACACCGATGAAATTCAAAAACTTGGCGAAACCCTTCACATAACAGATCCGCCGCTGTGTTCCGCGAAAGCGAATTCGGTCGAATCCGGAAAGAACCCCATAGATGTTCGCTTCGTGTTGCTGTACAAACTCTTGCATGGCATGTTCGGTGGTTGAGTTAAGTGAATCGTGACAAATCCACTCTATTCAATTCCGACATGCCTGTTTCATTTTTCATTTGGTTGCGGCTATGCCGCGCTGTGGTTACACCCTCAACGCTTCTTGACCTCGATCTTATCCTTGGGACTTCCACCCGAGTCTTTTGCAGCAGAACCCACTTCCAATTTCAGGTATTCCTCGGCAGCTTCGACCCTTTGCGGTGTCTCTTGACGCACTTTCTTCAGAAACGCAACGGCGGCAGGTCTCGTCGGGGCTGCACACAATGCAAAACGGACGATGGTGCGCTTAATGATTGGGACATTGTGCGAATCCCGTTCGTATAGCGAGATGATCTTTTCGGTCATGTCGAAGCGCTGCCAACGACGAAAATCCTCGATTGGAAAGTCCGCCATGTCCTGTTGATCCAGAAACTTTGCCATCTGCTCGACCACCCTGTTTGGGTCGATCTTGAACTGTTTCGTGTCGTGCAGAACTCGAAGCGCACGCAACGCGAAATAACGCTGCAAAAAATCTCTCTTGGGATCCCTCGTCCATTCATCGATCGTGCGCCAGCCGAGATCGGGCTTTAGGATCGATGTGGCAACCAGGATCGACTCGGCCAATTCGTTCAATACGCCGGAGTAGCCCTCAGCCGATTTCGCCGCTGGTTTCATCTGCGATTCGAGCAATGCACTCAGCCAAATTGCGTCGGCCTCATCCCCGCACGCGCCCAACAATAGTGCCGACATCGCTCGAGCAGAATCCCCGGTTGATGGAGATCGCGCTAACTCGCGGAGCCGTTTGGCATGATGTTTTTTGACGATTTTCAACAGATCGGGGCGATCCACTTTTCGAAGTTCGAGGGCTGCATCCAGAGCAAAGACCGGGGTCGGGGAATCGACAAAAGACAAATAATAGTCGAATAGCTTCGAGAGGTTTTTCGGATCGAGTTTCAATCCGTTTTTGAGATAATCCAGTGGAGCGTCGTCGATCGACTCGCCGCGATAGGGATCGAGTTCTCCCTTGAGAACATCACAAAAGATCAGCATTCGCCCCGGCTTCTTTTTCGGATCGATGGGCAGGTAGCGCGGGATCATCACCCGATCTTTCCCTTGCAGAAGTGGATGGGCAACGATGACTTCGTCGATCACGAATTCGGTGGCTTGCCGATCGGAAGTGTTGCCGTCAGCGTGTCGAGTCCAGAGAACTCGCCCCACAAAAACAACTTTTGCTTGCTGTGACTCTTCGCGCAGCGTTGGTCCCGGGGCCAGAGGCAACATACAACCCATCAGCGAGCCGACCGAGGGAACCAGCAGCAGACAGCTGATGGTTCCCGCCCAGACTAACGCGCGCATGGCGAATCCTCAAAGCAGGGCAGGGGGATAGGCGAGCGGCAGAAAAAGATTTCCACTTACTTCCTGCGCGGCTCTCGCCGATTCGCTGAAGAGCCGCGCACGAAGTAAGCGGTTGCGGGTAAATTTGTTTCTGCCCCGCGACTTATGGCTTCTTTACATCGGCCTTGTCCTTGGAAACGATAGCAGCTGGCTTGGCGGGCGGCATCTTTTCCAACTCCAGGAGATTCTCGATTTCCTTGACCTTTTCGGGTAATTCCGCTCGCACTTTCTTGACAAAAGTCGCAGCTTCAGCGTTCTTCTCGGCAGCGCACAGGGCGAAACGAATGATCGCCCGCTTCACGATCGGGATATTATGCGATTTCTTGTTGTAAAGCGACAGCACTTTGTTGGTCACTTCAAACTGATGCCAGCGCCTTAGATCGTCCATCGGCAAATCGGCAATGTCGCCTTGATCGAGCAGAAGCAGCATCGCTGTGATAGCCTGATCCTTGTGAATAATGTCATTGCGGAATTCCCAGAAAAAACGAATGGTTCGTAGAGCCGCGTAGCGAACGAGGAATTCCTGCTTTTCGTCCTTGACCAAGTCGAGGATGTAGTCCCAGCCCGCTTTGGGATCGAGCATGACATAACCGGCGAGAACGCCGTCCAGTCCGCTGGCAGAGCGCTTCTTGGGGTCGTCTAGCATCGCGCGGATGATGGCGGTATCTTCCTTGCCTTTGCCGCAATGTCCCAACATCGAGGCATAGAGTCCATATCGGGAAGGCGGCGTGTTCGGATCCTTCAACCATTTCTCAACGGTCTTGGCCGGGAACTTGGCGGCCACGCTGCTGAACTCCTTGTAGTCGGCATTCCCGAATTCCATGAGCGCATCGAGGGAGATCGTCAACTCGGCGGAATCGAGGTAATGGAAAAAGTATTGCAGCCTGGTGCCGACGTCCTTGTTGCGCACTTCGATGGCACCTTTGAGATACTCGGCGATCTTGCTGTCCGGGGCGACGGCCTCGCCGCGATAGGGATCGAGGTTGCCCTTGAAGACCTCGCAGAACACGAGAAACTTGGTCTGGTTCTTGGGATCGGGCGGCACAAAGCGGGGCAGGGTGACCGCTTTCTTGCCGTTGAGGTAATTATCCTTGTCCTTGACGACGATATCGATGGTCATATCGGTCGTACCCTTGCCGAACTCGTTGGGATCGCGTTTGGCGTTCGCGAGGGTTCCAAACAGAATTAAGTTCGCCTGGCTGACCTTGCCGGCAAGGGTTTGTCCGGCGGAAGGGCAGAAGGGGCAAGCAATCGTAGGCTGCACGATACCGAGCAGTCCTCCGAGAACAAGCAATCGGCAAGTTAATCGGAAAGCCAGCATTACACATTCTCCTGAAACAATGCGCGATCACCGAATTGGGGCGATAAGGATGATTTATTATGTGCGAAGGTGAATTCCAACGCAAGCGGCATCTTGCGGGAAAGCAGCAATTCAGGAACGCAACAGAGCCTGAAGCGTAAGCGAAGCGGATGTTTCCATGAATCACGCATCACCCGGGTCGTAGTCCGGCTCAATATGCTTTATATCGCTGATTGCTTGCATCCGAACCACAGGAACCCAATCGCCCTTGCCCTCGACCTTCATGAATTCCAGTTCTCCTTCGATTTGGATCCAAGCACCGTAGCTCAGGGCCTGCACCGGCTCAGGAGCGATAATTCGTGCGTCCAGAACGACCTGATCCGCGGAGCAGCAGTTCATCTTGACTCGAAAGAGCGTAAAGTCTCGATCGGAAATCGCTCGGAATTGTCCGCGTAGAACAACGGTCATTCCTTCCCAAGCCTGCGCTTTTCCGCACTGGCTGCACCGTTGGCGAGGTCGCTGAATTTCTTCTCAAATCGTCCGGTATTCTTGAAAACGAAGAGGGCAGGGCTGCCTCCAACCTGGGCGAGCAACGCTCTTTGATTGATGAGTTTCGACGTCTTCAAATCTCTTGAAATACGTTCTTCGCTGTAGCCTTCGTTCGGTAGATTCAGAGCATACAGCACCACCGGCACGATCAGAATGGCATATTTCCACGGTGCCCAGCCATGATCGTGAACTTCCGGCTCGGCGTTCTTCTCATCGGAATGAGCGTGCGAGTGCGCATGGGCATGGCTATGAGAATGTGCGTGTTCATTAGGATGGTCGTGCTCGCACTTTTCATTGTGAGCGTGCGAATGCTCGTGGCCGGAATGATCGTGCTGCTCGTGGGCGTGCGAAAGCTCGTGACCGTGCGAATGTTCCTTTTCTTCGGGCAGCGATTCGGCTTCAACGGCCTTTTGCCCGGCGAGTTTCCAGATTGCGATGGCACGAATCGCCGCCAGCACCAGTAAGGCGACTCCTGCCGTGCATACCATCCAAAAGAATTCTGGAATCAGAATTCGCCGCAACACGTTGGTTTTCCACATCATCAACGCAACACCGCCCAAAATCGCCGTGATGATGATGGTCAGAATCTGGTCGGTGAAGTAGGTGCTTTCTGCTTCGCCGTGTGAATGCTCGTGAGCCATGTTTTGAGCCTCCTGAAAGAACTATTGCACTTTGGATGAGTCAAAGTGCGGGTTTTGAATGACCCCAAACCGATTGCCGAACGGGTCTTTGACCGCAGCGACCTTGATGCTCTCCCCCACATTCATAATAGCATCGTGAAGCGTCGCGCCCAGTTGAATGAGCCGATCGATTTCGGCTTCGATATCGGTCACACCCCAGTAGACCAGGGCACCATCTGTACTGGGCACGCCGTCGGGGATCAGTCCCAACTCAAAGCCGCCGACCGAAAATCCGACGTAATAAGGTTGATCGAAATAGGGAGCGCTGCCAAGAATCTCGGAATACCACGCTTTCCCGGCTGCAAGGTCGGTGACAGGATAAATAACCGTTCGAAGCCCTTGGATCATCGAAGAATCCTCAAATTCATTGTGTGCCCAGGCTGCTCCTCTGAGTCAGATAGACCCACAGCTGATGCACAAGTAAAGAGTATATCAGCACTTGCACGAATACTGCGATGATAATGGTCACGATAAGTCTCTTTCGGAAGACGCGGGTGAACATCATCAAAAGTTTGAAATCGAACATCGGCCCCAGAACCAAAAAAGCAACCTTTCCGGCAGGTTGGAGCGTTTGAAAACTGGCGGCAACAAAGGCATCGGCTTCGCTACAGAGGCACATCACTACTGCAAGACCCATCATTGCCAGAATGGTGAGAACTGCATGTTTGTTTGAGATGTCGGCCACTACTTCATTGGAGATCTGCGTTTTGGCAAATGCAGCGATCGCCGCTCCAAGAGTCAGGAAGACCATGATGTCGATGAAATCGTGCAGGGCAGTCTCAGAGATATTGCTCAGACGGGTGAAGAATGGAACCTTCTTGCCGGATCGTTCTTCGGCGGGGTGAACATCGGGAGTAGAAAGCACGTTCAACGATGTCGATTGCTCCGACCCCTGCGGCATGGCCAGTGGGGTTAGAAGACGGTTGCCATATTTCCGGTATTGCCAGTCAACGATCAATCCCGTTGTCACGGCGATAATAAACCCAAGCCCAACGCGCAGGGCAACCATGAACATTCCAGGCTGAATATCGATACCCAAATCGACCATACTGCTCAATGTTTTAAGCTGCGGTGGTTGCCCGCCTTGGCCCTGGAACGCCACCCAGGTGCTGGTTATCACAACGACGTTTACAATGGGCCCGGCGAGCATGTAGGCTATGCAGGTTCCGAGTGGCAATCCTTTTCTCAGCAACCTCCGCATCACAGGCACGATACCGCATTCGCACATCGGGAAGACCAGGCCAAGCAAACCTCCCAAGCCGATCGCCAGCAACTTATTTTTGGGAACGATCTTGGTGATCGCTTGTTGCGGCACGACCTCTTCGAGAATTCCAGCGATGACGGCCCCCAGCACGATAAATGGAAAGGCTTCCCAAAGAATCGGCGCAGAAATCCTTCAAAAAATCGAAGACTTGTTTGTCCATAGAGTTTCCGAGCCGGGGCAGGGGAGGGTCAATGTTTAGTACGCTGGGCAGGGCAGGGGGGGTTCACCCGATGCTTCACTTTCGATCCGATGTCAGGCGCGAACCTTTCGGTCATGTAATCTTCGAGCGATCGCCACGAGTACCATCGAAACAAAAAAGCCCGCAACGCTCAAAGTAATGATAGTGCCGCTCGGTCCAAACTGTACGGGTTTGCCCGGCCCAAGTCGAACGTGCAGGATGCTGCTGAGGTACAACCCCAACATTCCCGCGACGATACTCAACGTCAAGGTCCACCAGAACATCTGTCGAAGGTTGCGCGAAAAATTAGTTGCAGTGGCAGCGGGTACGATCAACATCGCGTTAATGAGCAAAACACCCACTGCGCTGATCGACAGATTCACGATGAAGGCCAGCAGAATGATAAAGAGGTAACTATTCACTCGAAGTGAAACCCGCCGGGACCGCGCCAGACTCGTGTTGAAACTGCCGAGCAGAAGATGATTGAAGCGCCACATCAATAAACCGATGGTCATCAAGAGCAAGACCGCAAGATAAAGCAAATCGATGTCCTTGACGAAGATCGGGCTTCCGAAAAGGAATTGTTCGGGATCGATCGCACGCCGGCCTTTCAGCGCGGTCAGAAGCATGGCCCCAAATCCGATAGCGCCGGCAAAAAACACGCCGATGACCGTATCACTCGCCAACCCGGTATTTTCCCGGACAAAGGCGATACCGATGCCGATCGACGCGCCAAAGCCGACCATCACCAGAGGAACAAACCACCTCTGCAATTCCTCGCGTTCCCGGCCGATCGCCATGAAGTAGGTCATCAGTATGCCAAGAGCCACTCCTGCGAAAGCACAGTGCGCCATCGCATCGCTGAAAAATGCCATGCGATTGCCCACGACCATGGCACCGACCATGCCGCAAACGATGGAAATCAGAAGAACGGAGAGCAAGGCTCGCAGTTCAAAGCCTTCCAGGTTGAGATGGTCGGCGAGCGTATCCAGAAACTCAAAGGCGATGACTGCGAACATCATCGTGCCCCCGTCAAGACGGGCTTGGTCGTGTTCGGCGCTGACTCGGCAAGTGGAGCGAGCAGCTTTTCCATCAATTCCATCGAACGGTGCGCTTCAGCCTCGGTGATCGTTAGAGGCGGTGAGATGCGGATGACCTTTTTCGCCAGCGCGCCGAGCATGTGGATGCCATCCCCCGTCGGCGCTTCGCCACGGTAGCAGGTGAGGATCACGGTATTCGCCCATTCCGCCGCGGTTTTTCCGGCATGGTCGCGCATTTCCAGGCCCCAGACCATTCCACCCTTTTCGCCCCGAACATTGGCGACAAACGGATACTTCTTGAGCTGAATCAAGCCCAACTCGATGATCGCCGAGGCTTTTCGCGCTACGCCCAGGACGTCGGTAGCGGCGAACTCATCGAGGGTAGCGAGAACGGCAGCGCAACTCAGAGGATTCGCGCTCCAGGTATCCGAGCCTTCGCCATAACCCAGAGCATCGAACAGATCTTTCCGTCCCACCGCGGCCGCAACGGGCACTCCGTTACCCAGTCCCTTACCGAGGACCACAATGTCCGGCTCAATTCCATAGGTTTCAAACGCGAAAAGTGATCCTGTCCGTCCGAAATTTGCCTGGACCTCATCGAGGATGAAGATAATATCGTTGTCGCGACAGAAGCGTTGAAGAAGCTGAAAATACTCCTTGGGCGGATGGTATGAACCGCCGGCACCGAGATACGGTTCCGTGATGAGACAGTTGATTTTCTTTCCGTTTTGCGCAAGAGTGTTTCAAGTTCTTTCTGGTAGGGCAGGGGATCAAACTTATCATCTCGATTGGAAACGTCGAGACATTCCTTCATCGGGAAGCCGATGAAACGCACGCGCGGATCGCGATGGTGATCGGTTTCGCAGCCGCTCACGGAATCGGCCAGACCCTTCTTGCCGTGAAATCCATATCGAGTGGCCAGGATCATGGATCGAGATTCGTCCCGTTCCAGGGCAGTCCAGAGTGCCTTTTGAATCGCTTCGGAGCCTGATGCAGCCCACATCACCTGTTGAAGCCGGCTGCCGCCCTTGGAGTTTTGCAACGTCTCGACGAGCCGACGACTCGCGGCGATTTCGATCGGAGTCACGGCGTTGTAGGCGTTCATCGCCACCGCGGAAAAGTAACCCGCCGGGATCGATGAAGCCTGTCCATTGAAGCTGGCATTGCCGAGACGGAGATCGACCGGCCAGCCCATGTTTTGGAAGAAGCGTTGTGTCCAGGAGATAGGATTGTGTCCGAGGTTGGCGACGAGCACGCCCGAAGAGAAGTCGTAGAGGCGTTTGCCTTCCGGTGTCCAGTGATAGATGCCGGCGCTGATGGCCGAGAACGGCTTGCGAAGGGGTATAAGTTCGCAGTGACGCTGGCTTATATTGCGCCATATTCTCGCGCGTTTCATTGGAGCATTTCTCGGCGGGATGGACTATGGGAGAGGTCATCTTTTCTCCTCTTCGAGCAACCGAAGGTAAGCGGGGGGAACGCGATCCGTGAGCCAAACACCGTTGCTGGAAACATAGAAAACAAAGCCGTCGCGGGCCATCTTTTCTGCATCGACGACCAAAATCGCCGGCTTACCATGCCGCATTCCGACCTTGAAAGCGGTCTCGAAATCCAGCGAAAGATGAACGTGATGCCGGCTCATCTTGTTCAGTCCATCCTCGAGAATGGCCGCGAGCGGGCCATGACTAGTGCCGTGATAGAGGATCGGGGGAGGGGGCGTCGGTTCCAGTTGCAAATCGATCTCAACGGAATGGCCCTGATTCGCGGCATGTGCTGGCCCGTTTCGTCGAAGGCGAAGCGTTGTTTGCTATTGTCGGCGACGACCTGGTCGAGTTCGCTTCGCCAGATGGAGAAACCGGCTTTGTGACAGGCTTCAAACAATAGGTCAACGGCAACCCATCCACCTGGTTCCAGAGTCAACCCAATTTCGTCGGGAGCATGGCGCAGGTGCTTTGAGAGAAACTTGCTGACGTGAATAAGGCGTTTGGCGTTCATACTGCATCCGGCATTGAGACTTTGAGCCAATGCCGCGCGAATTTCAGAGGATAGCGCGGCAAGAATAATTTCAGAAGGGAAGATTCCGGATTACGAGGAACCATTTTTGGGGGCCGAATTCTTGGTTTTGAGTCTTTCCACTAATGCCGCACCCATGTCAGGGGGTAGCGCGGCTAGAATTTCGTCCAGCGACATCTCTTTGAGTCGCTTTTCGGCCATGAATTTAAGTCGCTCTTCCGGCGACAAGCCATAGTACAGCATTTCGGGAAAGAACTTGAGAAACACTTCAGCTTCCGGAGTCATGTTCTTGCGGATCCTTGCCCAATATTCCAGCGCGAACTCTTTTAGTAAGTCTGGCATAAATGCTCCTTCCAGGCGATATTGTTCAAATACTTCCAGCAACAAAGAACTCGAATTCTGCGACCGTACCACAAAATGTGCTGAACCGTACCGCGTCAAATCCTTTCGGGCACTAAACACGTGAAACATGGCGTTGTGTTCTTCCTCCGGCAATTCATGCACCACGATGATTCGGAGGGTTCCCGTATAGTGGAGCACTTCATAAACGCCCGGCTGCACCGGCATCAAATGCACCCGTCGAGCCAGGCTCTGCGGAAAGCGAACCGTTACAGCGAATAGCCGAAAATCAGTCTCCGGTAACAGAGTCTGCATGTCCGGACTGACCTGTTTTCGGTAGTTGACGTAGTGGCCGATCAACTCGCTCAGCGCCGAACTCGCGAATGAGTCGCTTGGGGTTCATCAGACACGGTCGGGGTAAAGGATCGTCGGTTCGCCGCGACGCGGATACAGCACCAGTCCGCCGAGCGAGCCATTAACTTCGACCAAACACCCCGGTTCGCCTTCTGCGTGGCGTTTCAAGATCGCTTCCATCGCCTGCACGATGGCCACGCAATTTCGGTCCGCGGATAAATCGTTGTAAGTCAGGGCACTCATTTCTTTCAGTCGATCGCCGCGCTTCTCGGCAGGACCGCCATATTCGACGTAGGCGACCTCCTCAAAAAACGCGGAGAATCTCGATGCCGTAGCCGCGCTGCGAGCGCTCGCCCCAGGGTTCGAGGAACGTGCCGTTGTAATGATGGTTCGGCGTGTATCTTGAGTTCGCTGGGCGTCTTGCCTTCGATCGTGCACTCGACGCCGCGCTTGCGCTGTGGGCGTTCCAGACGCCGTTGTCGAAGCGGAATTGCACTTCCTGCTCGACATAGCCGGGGAAGTTGTCGGGCGTGACCCAACTGGTGTGGATGTCGAAGGCCGCTTCGCGGCCGTCGGGGTGAGTGTAGACGACCTGCAGTTGCGACGGAGTCCCAGGTCGGGCCGTCGGCCGGGCCGACGAGGCCGCGCTGGCCGGTGCAGGTGATGCGGCGTAGCTGCCAAGCGGGGCCGAACGTGAAGTCGATCAGCTTGATGTAATGGACCGCGACATAGGTGCCCGGATTGCGGCCGTTGATCCACTCGGCGAACTGGCCGCCGCTGAAATCGATCTTGGGCTCCAGCAGCGAGCAGTAGCCGTTGTTGACGTGCTGCAGGTCGCCGTCGACGACATAGCGTGCGCAGCTTCTTGTGGTCGGGATCGGCCAGCTTGTGATAGACGACCTTGGCCAGCACGTTGCTTCTCGCGGGCCAAGCGCTCCAGCTCGTCGAGTTCCTGCAAGCGACAGGACCGACGGCTTTTCGATCAGCACGTGCTTGCCCGCCTGCAGAGCCAGCTGGGCGGCGTCGAAGTGGCGATCGTCGGGCGTGGCGACGCAGACAGCAGTCGACGTCTTCGGCGAAGCAGATCTTGCTCGACGGCATCGGGGCCGGAGCAACTGGCGAAGGCGTGCAACTGGTCCGGACTGCTCGCGGATATGCTTCGGCCCGGCTGCCGGTGCGGCTGGCGACGGCGGCCAGTTCGACCTCGACGACGCCGAAGTCGGCTCGATAGAGGCCGTTCGCGTGCAACTGCTTCGAAGAACGGGCGATAGGTTTCGTCGAAGATCATGCCCAGGCCGACCATGCCGGCCCGGAGAGGGGAGCGGGAAGTAGTTGAAGAGATCATACTCCCATTATCACTCAGTACGAGTTCTGGACAACAATCCTTAGTCATTCTTTAGTTGGGTCCGTCGCGACAAGCCGAAATTGCTTGTAGGTTCCTCCTCCACCGAAAAAGATATGGGTGTTTTTCTTATTCAGAAACTTTCCTACCTCAGTGATGTCTGGAATGATCTTTTCGATATCGTCGTCTGAAGTTCCGTCGTTATCGACATCTACCGAAAAGGTCACGACATCACCTTTTTTCTCCAGAATGAACCGATGGGTTCCTTCCTTTGATATCTTGCCTGCGCCGCCGATACCCCGTCCTGGTTCATTCCCGAATCTGATCGCACCACCATCGACGTTGGGTGGATGAATCGCAAAATAGACAGAATTCTTAGGCTCGCTGCCGACGCCGCGTTCCGCCTCGCCGAGTCCGACGAAGACAATTTCCTTCGCTGTTCCGCTCTTGAGCGTGTAGAGAAGCTCAAACTTAAAGTTTTTCGTCAGGTAGTCGCCCTTTTTTGTTACAACATAGTTGCGGCCGTTTGTGATAAGACCATCCTTGTTTGCCGAGAACGCCTTGCTCGCTTGAAATAGAATCGGGAAAGGATTCTTCCCGCCGAGGGGACTCCACTTCCCCTCACCCTGAGTGATCGAGGCACCCGAAGTCGAGGTGGTTTTCGCGGCAGGTGTGCCCAGTCTCCAGCTTTTTGCAATGTCTGGAAAACTCTTCGTAAACGCTTCGCGCTGAACCGTTCCACCCTCCGTTTGCAGATTTCCCATCACGCGAGCCAGTGCGGGTGATCGTTTCAGTAGTCTCTCGAACTCTTCCACTTTGAGGTTTGCTTCCGCTGCTGCCAATGGCAAATCCAGTTCTGACTCAAACACTCCGGCCAGGACGGCAATTGGTTCGCTTATGCCCAGTTGAATTCCTGCGTTCTCAATGGCTTTGCGATATTTTTCGGCATCTTCCTTCATCTTTTCCAAAAGTTTATCCTTGGCCGGATACAAGCCGAGAATCGCTTCCGCTTCCTTCTTGCTAAAGGCGTTGGGGTTCTTCTCCACATGAGCACGAATCTGGTCGTCTTTTGGCAGGATGCCCCGGACATGACAAGACATGCAGGAGACCCCGTTTTCCACTGCTCGATCAGGCCGTTTCGGATCGCTCACAATGTCTGTCGGACCTTTTTGGATCCGTTTGCCTTCACCATTGACAAGCATATATCCCTGAAAACCATTGGGCAAACTGAAGATCAGTTCTCCTCCGTCATGCTTGAATAACTTATCACTGGTTCCTGGGCCTAGCGGATAGGCAAATAAGTTTTGATGATCGGTGTTTTTCCCAAAATCATAACTCTTCCAATAGTAACCGTAACTGGATTCGTGCCGTTCAATGAGCCGGTTGTTCCGCGAGACCGCCGAACCATTAAATCCAGCCCGCATCGCTTGACCTGTGCGGATGTTTTCCTCAACTTCCACGCGCAGAAGAGTTTCCAGTTCTTGCTCAGTCCCAGGTAACTGGAGAACATCGTGATACAGCGGTGGACGAGAAGCAGTCGCCACAAACCAATCACCTCGGACGTAGGGTAATGCACAACCAGCATCGGTATAGAGCGCTTTGGCGTTCGGAATCGAGGGATAAACGAGGCCGTAGGGATCGGCCCCAGCGATCAGATCCCAAGTTTTGGGTGCCCACTTATAATTGCGCAAATCTATCCGCAAGATTGTCTTGGCGGAATCGATGGGCGCGGGAGATATCGCTTTGCGTCCCCAAGAAAGGCTGTTGATCAGTTTTGCGACCCCATTGCGATAGCTCTGGATCTCATCTTCTGATGCCCGGCGTTATAGAGATGGGTTAGAGTGAAATAACGAATGAACTTCCGATCAGAGGGATCTTTCAATTTGAGATCATCGGCCATGAATTTCAATATTTCGTCGATGGATACGAACTTTCGTTCGGATTTGACGGGATTGAAGTCGGGGGCACCAGCCGCGATCCACTTTTTGAGCAGTTCAATATCCTCTTTGCTGGGACGTTGCTTCTCGCCTTCCGGCGGCATGTCTTCATTCTGGACTCTGTGAAACAATTTTGATTTTGCCGCATCTCCGGGAATAATCTTCTTGCGTGCGACGAGTTGTTGTCGATCCAACAGATAACTGAACCCGCCTTCCACAGTGCCATTGTTTCCATGGCAGCTGTGACAATTCGTTGCGAGGATTTCACGTGCTTTTGCTGCGAGTTGCTTCCCATCTTGGGCATGGAGGTAATGAGTTGAGAGCAACATTCCGGCAATAATAACAATCAGATGCTTTTGCATGTGGTGCCTCACGACAATGAAAACCTACGGTGTACGCGTTGTGTGGGGCATTGTCGCACTCACAAGGGTATTCTTCAATCGGGATTTCGAACTTTTGCGATTTGTATGAACGAGGACAAGTCTTTGCACGGAATATTAAGGACGGCAAGAAGGCGGGCTGGCACGTTAGTTTCTCCATTCGCGAAAACAGGAAAGGAAATCTCAATCGGTGGAGGGTCTTTCAACGACGCGCCAGGATTTTTCCGTCACTATGATGATCCCGCAGCCCAGATGAGCCACAATGATCGGAGCAATAATCCATCCGGGAAACCACGGCGGGGCTGTCGATTCGTTCAGCGCCAGGCCAACTCCGTATATGACGCCAAGTCCAATCACGCTCGTGAAGACGATACCTACCGCAAGAATCCGGTGGACGCCAGCTGCCTCCCAGCAGTAAACCATCAGCAGCATCGCCGCCAGGACGGGGATATAGAACGCAACTCCCCAACCGCTAACTCCTGCCGCAGAGGATGTAGCCTTCATCGGCCGAGCTCAGAAGGGTCAAAATGGCACCGATCCACCCGACGAAACTCAAAAAGCCCTTCGGTTTGCCGGGATCGCTGCTTTTCTGAGTCAAGGCAGCGAGAAACCACAGAACGGCACACAAAGGAATCGCGATGACAAAAGCGATTTTCGACGTATCAATGATTTCCGGATTGAACATGAGCGGCATCTCCAAAGGCCAATACTGGCTATGAGTTAGGTGCAAAATAGATGATGATTACTCTTCAAGCTAACACGAGCATTGGAACCCGGCAATAGATCACAAACACTGAAGTTGCAAAAAGGTTCAATTCTCTGCGTTTAACAACACATAATATTCATTATCGGACGTTGCTAATTCGGACCGCAATAATGCACGTTCGACCGTGAAAATCAACAACGTCCGATAATAGATGTTATGTATGGTTATTGACGCAGTCTGGATTTAAACGTAACCTTTTAACTGGAAATGAGTTGCAAAAACCGATTCGGAGGGAATTGAACCTGACGGTGATGAACCTGCAATCAACGGAAAATCCCATTGGATGGACCCACGTGTCGATCGGCGAGCAACGTCGGCCGATCAAGAGGCTCCGAGAAAGGCGCCGATTCGACGGAACTTCTCGTAGCGTTTTTGAAGCAATTCATCCGTACCCAAGAGCTGAAGCTCGCGCAGATAGCGCAACAGATATGTCTTCAACGATGAAGCCATTTCGCGCGGATCGCGATGCGCTCCACCGAGCGGCTCCTCGATCACGTCGTCGATCACACCATGCTTCGCCAGGTTCTGGGAAGTGAGTTTTAGCGCATCCGCCGCCCGCGGTTTGGTTTGATCGTTGGCCTGTTTCCATAAGATTCCCGCACAACCCTCTGGACTAATGACAGAGTAGTAAGCAAACTGCAACATGCTCACCCGATCTCCAATCCCAATCCCCAATGCCCCGCCCGACCCCCCTTCTCCGATTACCACGCAAATAATGGGAGTTGGGATTCGCGACATCTCCAGAATGCTAGTCGCGATCAGTTGGGCTTGCCCGCGTTCTTCAGCACCGATTCCGGGAAATGCTCCAGGCGTGTCGATCAAACAGATGATGGGCAAATGAAACTTCGCGGCCAGCTTCATTCTGCTCAGAGCTTTCCGGTAGCCTTCGGGGTGCGCGCAGCCGTAATAGCACTCCTGGCGTTCGCGGAGCGTGTGTCCTTTCTGATGACCGATCAGAACGAGTTTGGAATCGCCGATTCGAGTGAAGCCGCAGCGCATTGCGAGGTCGTCGCCAAACGCTCGATCGCCATGGAGTTCGACATAGTCCTCAAAGAGCAGATCCACATAGTCCATTGTTTGCGGTCGATCCGGATGCCTCGAAACCAGGACGGTTTCCCAAGCAGTCAAATTGCTGTATCTCTTTTTTTCAAGCTTGCAAGTTCTCGACGAATCCGGCGAATCTCTTCCAGATGCGAAATCCCAGTGCCGGCTCCCGCTTCCAGTTTCGCCAATATCTGCTCCAACTCGTGGATGTCATTTTCAAACGGCAATGGCGCTGCTGGCATGGTCTGGCCCTCGAACGGATCTACACAATCGACGCGACCATTTTATGAACAACGGCACTCATCCGCAAATAAGGAGCAGGGCAGGGGGAGAAGGTCTTGTTCCCCCCCTCCCCTGCCCTGCCCTGCGTTTCAATCGGAATCGCTTCACCTGCCCTGCCCTGACTACATGCCCATCCCCGTTTGTTCTTCCGGTGCCGGTTCCGATTTGAAAATGCGGATCATTCGCAGACCGATCAGCACATCGTGACAGGATTTCGGCCGATCTTCCTTCTTCTTCGACATCATTTTCAGTATTAGAGCTGCCGCCTCATCGCTGATGTCTTTCTCGTAGACCTGCGGGGAGACTGGCTTTTCCACAAAGTGTTTTTGCAATAGTGCCTGAGGCGAGTTTCCTGTAAACGGCTTGCGTCCGGTCAGCAACTCGTAAAAAGTGATTCCCAAGCTGTAAATGTCCGAACGCGGATCGGGTTTTTCTCGGAGGATCTGCTCCGGTGCCATGTAGCTCGCCGTGCCGGATCCTTTTTTCGCTTTGCGATAAAAAAGCTTGCCCAATCCCGTGGGGATTTTCTTGGTAATCGCGAAATCGATCAGCTTCAGGTCGCCCGCGGCATTCACCAGAAAGTTTTCGGGCTTGACGTCGCAATGAACGTATCCACTTGCGTGCATGTACGCCAATCCCGTGGCAGACTGCTTGAAAATCTTTCGGGCATTCTCCTTGAGGAAGGCCGACTCCTTGCCCATGATTCGGGCTCGCAAACTACCTGAGGGAAAGAATTCCATGATGAAATGCGGTGTGTTGGAATCGTGACTCACTTTGATAATGTGAATCACATTCTCGTGCCGCAGGACTGTGCCGACCGCCGCTTCATGAAATAGCTCGGCACGAACATCGGGATTGCGGGCATGTTCGGGAAGCAGAATCTTCATCGCAAAATGGCGATGGCTGCTCGGCTCGACAACTTCATAGACTTGCGAGAACTTTCCCGTTTGCAACATCGTTCGCAGACGATAACCACCCAATGTATCCTGTACATCAGCCAAGAGACACCCCCCCCTGCCCTGCTGTCAAAACCGAACAGTCAACCAGACTGAATCCGTTTATAAACGGTTCCCACGATTCCGTTACCAGTATTCTTCAAAATGGATCTGACCTTTGGTTTTGGTTGTGGCGTTATCGGTAGTGAAGCCGCGTTTCTCCAGTATTTCAATCACCCCCAGCGTGGGTGGATAAACACGTTGGCCCGTTTCCTTGTCCTTGGTCGGAACGCCGATCATTTTGGGATTGCCGCACAGGAAGACATGGGTCTTCTTCGGATCGAGCGTTTCACCGAGCCGGGTTTCGAGTTCACCGCTCTGGATCAGATCCTGAATGTATACTTTTTGCATCAGTGTATCGGCTTCGCGCGTTGTTAGACCCAAATATTGATAATTCGGATAGCGCTTGGCCAATTCTTGCTGAATGGACAGATAACCGAGATCTTGCCGCAAACGAACGCAACAGGCCGAGACGATTTTTCCGCGATGGCCTCGCCGCAACAACTCCCAAAGCATGTAATTGTTGGGAGCTTCGCCGGTTCCGGTCGACAAGAACAGCACGGTATCATCGGGCTGAACGGCCTCGGTCGTGTAGTGACCCGTGATCTTCTCGCCCATGTTGAGGCGATCGCCCTGTTGAAGCATGAAGAGACGGGGTGTAAGTGCCGGCGGTTTAGCTCCTTCGGGGTTCTCGCGCACCAGAACGATATAGAATTCGATGTAATCGGTTGCCGCCACATCTAACAAATGACCACTCTCGTCAAGCATCGAACAACTGATCGAATATGCCCGACGAACCATTTTGGCTTCCTCTTCGGGCTTGAGCGGTTCTACCTGGCAGCCCGGCATGCGAGGCTCCCAGTTGCCCAGCCCCAAGGAGCAATATTGGCCCGGCATGTGAATTGGACGTGGAAAGTCGGGCTTGATCCGAACGATCATCAGATCCGAATGAATTTTCTTGAGTGACTGAACGGTGCTATTATAGCGTTTTTGGCGATTCTCTGCGATCTGTTCTGGCAGCATGGAACAAAGTGACCTTTCTGGTGAAATGACAAAGGGCGAGTGTAGCGCGAAAAAGTCCCTTTCAGAGCAGGCATCGCAGCGGCGGCTCCAGCCGCCGTTTGTAACCTCACGGCGGCTGGAAGCCGCTGCCACGATGTATTGCGGTTTACAACATTTATCGAGATGTTGTAACTTCATGCCAGTTTCTTGACAGACTCCTTGACCACTTCAATGCAGGCCTTGACATCTTCGGTCGGGTCGGCTGGATTGTGTTCGTATTCGATGCTGATCGATCCCCTGAATTTCACTTCCTTGAGTGCCTTCAGCACTTCAACGACATTCAGAACCCCACCATCCTTCCCATACACGACGTCCCGTTTGGTCTGGTTGTTGTGATCCTTCAGGTGTATTCCAAAGTTGCGCTCGCCCATCACTCTGATTTGTTGTGCGGGATCCAACATCTCACCGAGCTTGCGCCATGCGAATCAAGTGGCCTGTGTCGAGGCATGTGCCGATTAATTTGTGATGGTCCTTGACTGCTTTCAGTATCACCTCTGCCGACCACCAGTGATGGCGATTCTTGCCGCCGGACGGCCCGTGGGGATGAATGGCGATAGCGATCTTGAATTCCTCCACCAGCTTGTCGAGGCTGTCAAAACTATCTTGCGAAGGATCAGCGATCAAGGATTTGACGCCCAGAGCTGCTGCGAACTCAAATTTCTTCTTGTTGGCATCGTGATCCTTGGTAAAAGATTCCACGCCAAATGCGATGGGAGTGAGTTTGTGTTCTTTACAGAGTGACAGAACGGCTTTGATCTGTTCGGGTGTGCTTTCGCGAGGAACCTGACCGCTATAGAACTCCACAAAGTGCAGTCCAAGATCCTCGATCTTTTTGACGGCTTGCTCGAGTTTGAAATTGCGATACGTGTAGCTCTGACAGCCGATCTTGAAGCCGCCGAAGGGGTCTTCATCCGCGGCAAAGAGCTCGTGAGGCGTCGCGGCAACTGCCAACGAGGCAGCACCCAGACGGAGAAGATCGCGGCGAGTGGTAGTTGGAGAGAACATTGAAGAGTTTCCTTGGTCACCAAAAAGCGTTGCTGTAGGTCAATTTAAGTGACCAGGCACAGGAAAGCCAGACTTTATCAAAAAACAAACGCTCCGGAGTGGACGATTCCACTCTGGAGCGTCTGTTTGAAACTGTCCTCCTCGCGCGGATCGCGCGGAGGATAAAGTTACTTCTTCACCACGAACAATTTCTCGACTTCGGAGTCGTCGATCTTTTCGAGGCCCGCGCCGGCGTCGACAATCAAGGCCATCTTGTTCGGCGTCACGTAGACCAGATGGTTTCCAAGGCGGAAGACATCCTTCATGGCTGGATTCTTCGCCAAAATCTTGAAGTAGGCATCGCTCTGCCACTTGATGACCAACGTCTTCATGGCGGCGTTATAGCCCTCATCGATCCAAACCCCGCCGATGTCGAGGCAATTTCGACCGTTCACATAACGGTTCGCAGTCTGGGTCAACTGTGTTTGGCAACGCAGGTTGCTCGAGCAAACCGCGACGTCCACAGCAACCGAATTCCCTCCTTGAACCTGTCTCATATCGCGAGCATTCATCCATTTGCGTGCCTGATCGTAACTTCTGAAGTTGCCCCGCCGCCCTAACGGAGTCCAGTTGCACCTGGTCGTCCTTGGCAGTGGGTTCTTTCTTGGAATCAGCGTGCTTCGGATCATTCTTTTGGTCATTGATCTTCTGCTCGAGCTTTTTCTCAGCTTCAGCGAGTTCTTTGTCGGAGAGAACGATTCGGTTCTTTCCTCCATCCGCTGCCGTTTTCTGAACGTTCCTGGCAAACTCCTCAACGTGAATCGGAGCAGTTGGTACGGGACCACTGTTTGGACGATGCAAAGCAGGAGGCAGTGCCCCGCCCCCGCCGATGCCAAAGTGAGGTCGAGGAATACCCCCCTGCCCTCCCGGAGCCTGGACGATGGGCATCGGTGCATCGGGCACCACGAGATAGCTGGTATATGGCGTGGCAATCCCGTATTTCTTGGCGAGCGTCATCATTTCGTCCATCAGTTCCTTTTGCTCGCCGTTGAGACGAATCTGATCGAGCAAATACCCGACTTTTCGCCGAGCCCAAAGATTCTCAACAAAGTCGCGGTCGTCGGTCGTTCGTTGGGGGAATTTCACGTCATAGGCAAATTCCTTGGCTTCCATCCCAACCTGGCCGCTGATCTTGATGGCCGCGGGGCCGTCACCGGTGTATTTGCCGAGAACGACCAGCTGGCTGCCCCAGAACAAATCGGAGAGCTGTGATGGATACATCTCAAAGAGCTTGATATTGTCGCTGGCGGACATCTTGACGTTGGCCAGAACCGGGTTGGTGATCTTACCGTAGAGATTCGTAACTTTCATCTCAATGTCTTCCGCGGGACGGACATAGGTGCTGACCGCTCGAGTCTTTTCGGAGAGTTGGTCGAGCATCGCAGTGTTGACATCATCACCCACTCCAAAGGTGAAGATCCGGGTGTTTGCGGAATTCTTTGCCGAGACATTTTTGATAATGTTGTCCGCTTTCATTTCCCCAATCGTCGGCTGGCCATCGGTGAAGAAGACCATGGTAAAGGTTCTTCCCTCATCTTTGGTCCGCAAATCGATCGCGGTATCCAAAGCGAGTTGAATTGCCGTGCCGCCGCCGGCCCTCAGGCCATCGACCCATTTCTTGGCGTTGTCGATTTGTTCGTTGTCGGCTCGACACCAGAGCATCCCGATATTTGCGAACCGTCGTGCTGAAACTGACGATCGCAAAACGGTCTTGCGCATTGAGATTGCTCAAGCAATGCTTCAGCGCTTTTCGGGCCTGATCCATCTTCACTGCGTCCATGCTGCCCGAGGTGTCGAGCACCAGCACGAGATCGCGCGGTATGATCCGGTTCTTGTTGACTTCCAACTGGGGCGAGACAAGCATCAAGAAATATCCATCTTCACTGGTGAGAGGCTTGTGGAAAAGCGGCGTGATGCCGATTTCCTTGTTGCCGACACTATAGAAGAGGGCAAAATCTTTATCGAGCACGGCTTGATTGCGTTCAAACGTCATCGTCGCTTCTTTGTCGCCGTTGCGGGAAATCGTAATGGCATGGGTGGGGCTGTAAATATTCTGGATGGGATGTTGCGACTTCAAGACCGCTTTGATCGAAAACTCTTCGAGAGTCTTGGTGCCCTTGCCGTCGGTCTTGAGCGGGTAAACGTATTCCACAACCCCATTGTCCTGGTTGGCGATCACCGTAAAGGAGATTTTCACTTTCTGATCGTGCTTCGGGAGAACTGGAAAAACTTTCAGTCGCATCAGATTGTTACCGATGTATTCCAACAGACCGGGGTCTTGCGTGCGCCGGACAATACTCGTGTAGACTTCCGTGGCCCGCTTGGAGTCGAGCAATTCACCGTTTTGCTCTTTGCCGTCGACCCACATAGTAAACTTGTTGACGCTCGCCCCGCGCGGCAGCGGAAAGATAAAGGTGGCTTCCAGGTTTCGATCGGTGTGGTTGCGAAAAGCCTGTTCCACGGTGGTAACGGCGACTTGATCTTGAATGGCGATATTAACCCGATGATTGACCATCGCCAGCGGCGGGAGGGATCGATCTTCGGGAATCAGTAGGCCATGAGCATTACAAATGCTCGAAACGGCCATCATCAATACACATGCAGGCAACCCGTAAGCGCATTGGACCACCTCACTCTCTTTCTGAAGGAACTGAACAACCTCATGAAGTATAAACGAAATGAAGGGTTCTGTGGATTGGAGAATCCCAGTGATGTTACCGTAGAGTTACAAAGGGATTTGCGGAGCAGTTTCGCGGGGCGAACCGTTTGACGCCACAGATCGGCCCCTGGACGCGACCTGCGGCTAAAGAGGCCGGTCAATCCGTCTTGGTCTAGTCCTAATCATAATCCTAATCCTAATTCTAATCGAATTCAAAACCGAGTATGATTATGATTATGATTAAAACGGTTCGCCAAGTTTGCGTGAAAAGTGAGTGAGGCGAATTGTAACGTAAAATGGCCTCTATGCAGATTTGCCGTTGCCTCAACCTTCTCGTTCCCACGCTCTGCGTGGGAACGCACGGGTGGGACGCTCCGCGTCCCGCTTGATCGAAAAATGCGCTTGGACCACAGACATTGTCTCGTGGGGAACGTGGCGCGGAGCGTCCCACCCGTCCGTCAAACTTGGAATCATCACGTGGCACAATAGATTCGCTGGACCAACACACCTTTTTGTACTGGACGCCGCCGCAACCGATTTTCTGATCGCGTGTTCACAGATGTCAGCCTTTTTGTACACAAAGCCGAAACACCACGACGTCGCCAAATTTAATCTTAGTTTTCTTCCTCTTTATTTTGAACCCATCCAGAGCAATATGCAAAAGTGCCGTTCCATTTCTGTCACCAAGCCACCTAAAAGCCACTGAGAAAGTGTTCTCAGTATTCAACTCAAATGAACCTACTTGCGTTTCGTTGATCCTGAATTCGAGGTTGCCGACTACACGAAAGTTAGTGCTTTGAGGTATTTTCGCAGGCTGCATTATCGGCTGAGCTTTTAGCTTCTTCTCTAGATCTTCGTGGGTAAAAGACTCAGTTGGCTGATCTGCGTGTTGCACCTCTGTCAGCCTAAAGCTGACTTCGTCTCCAACATTCATAGTCGCTTTCCGATAGCGATGGTGGACCAACTGATTGTCAACTGTTGCCATGTCTAGGTCTATCTCGCCTAGCTCGTTGCCGAGCCAACTCAGATCAAACGATGCGCAAGGTAGCTGTCTAATCTCTGAAAGTTGGTGTACCAAAGCTCGGCGGGATTGGGTAGATTTGTCGTGGCATGGATGCCATCAACCAACTCCGAGAAGATGTCCGAGACGGACGAGTCTCTGCTGAAAGCCTCGTCGATTGGGTCGTGCGCCTTCAGCAACAACTCCAAGCGGCCCAGCAACAACTCCAAGCGGCCCAGCAACAACTCCAAGCGGCCCAGCAACAACTCCAAGCGGCCCAGCAGCGTATCGAGGATCTTGAGAAAAAGCTGGGGGATTCCGGCACTCCCAAGATCGATCAACCCTTTTCCGTCCATGCCGAAGAAAAGCGGCAAGAGGCGCGCGGCAAGAAAATACGCCCAAAGAAGCCAAAAGGTCGGCGGGGCCGCTTGACCACGGCGGAAAAGCTGGCCAAAGCCGAGCGCATCGAGAAAGTTTACCCCGAAGGCATCGATCCGGGCGCTTGTCAACTCTCGCACACGCGAGCGGTTTGGCGTATGGAACAAGGTCGCTCCGTGCTGGTCGCCTACGAAATTTATCGCGGTCCGGGCAGTCAATATGGCAAGATACCCGGCGTTCTGGGCCGCAGCGAATTCGGTCTGGAGATTGTCGTATCCATCGCCTATTTGATCCAGATCGTCGGCTTGTCGTTCGACAAAGTCTGTTCCATCCTCCAGTTTTTGCAGAACCTGCCTCTGAAGAAATCGCAGGCGGATGCCGTGCTGCGTCAGTTGTCCCGCTATTGGGAAAAGGAGTTCGACAGGCTCTGCTTGCTCGTGGCCAATTCGGCGATCGTCCATGCCGACGAAACCGGTTGGAGCATCAACAGCGTCTGGGCCTTTCTCTCGGAGAAAGCCCGAATCATCTGGTTCGGAGTTCATAAAGACGCCGAGACCTTGCGGATGATCCTCGATCCGGACACCTTTGCGGGCATCCTGATCAGCGACGATGCCGCCGTGTATGCGCACTTCACCCGGTCGCAGAAATGCTGGGCTCATTTGCTCCGCAAGGCGATCAAACTCAGCCTGGGTGATCCCGAGAATTCCAAGTATCGGCAACTCACGGATGAACTGTTGGCGATCTATCGCGAGGCCCGTCGCGTCCAAGTCGATGGCCGCCTGGGGAATGCGGGTCGAGCCGCGAAAGTGACGGTGCTGGAGAACCGCGTTATCGAATTGTGCGGCTGGTCGTGGCTGCACAACGAAGGGCCGATCGCCGGCCTTGAAGACGACTTCCGCCTGCTTACGTCGGAACTGATGGACCTGTTGTTTCAGAAGCAGCTTTTTACCTTCGTGACGGAGCCGGCCGCGACCCAGCCCAACGGTCAAACCGTGCCGGTCCCCGGAACCAATAACGAAGCCGAGCGAACGCTCCGGCCCAGTGCCGAGGCGCGAAGACAGGGCGCACCAACAAGACCAGCACGGGGGCTCGGCGGCGAACCGTACTCACCAGTGTCTTGGAGTCGCTACGATTGTATTTGCCGATTTTCTCACTCAAGAGCGTGCTTGAGGAAATGACACGCTGGTGGGAGGTCGGGCAAAGTTGCTTCCAGGAACTGGTGCAGAAACTCAACCTGCAAATGCCCGAGCAATCGATTCTCGATCGCCTGCTGCCGAAGCCAAGCGGCTAAAAAGAGTTCCTGCCTGTCGATTCCCAAGATTTTCCTGATTCCCGATCCAAGTCCATGCGATCCTGACCAAGACTCAGGCTGCGATGCTGCGCAGCGAAACTTCATGGGGTTGAGGGTCTATAGCCGCCTAACCGCTCGCGACACTCCAACGCGCACAGGGAAGCTATTAATCATCTAATCCATAGAATGGACAGCTACTGCGCAAGTGTTCTCATGCAATTCGATAGAAACGAATTGCACTTTGTTCTTATGTATCGATAATGCGTCCATCTCCAGTCCCAAATTGTTATTCACTTCTTAGTTCGCCATACACTTCCTTGAATTTTGGATCGGTAAAGTTCATCGCAAAACGATTCGGGATGCTGCCCGGCTCCGATCCCATTTCCGATTTCAATTTATGGAAGAAGCGCCTTTGCGACTGTTTCGATAAGTACATTCCGGTGAACGGAATCTAACCAACGCATCGCCTTGTTTTTTGTCTTTTGTGGTCGTCGTCTTGCGGGTAAAATAGCGCCATGAATCCTACGACAACAATTACCTGGCAATACTTGGCGCCGAATCCGAATTCGTGCTATAAGCAGCTTTTTGTTGCGGGCACGCGTATCCGCGCCCGCAGCATCTACGGTTTGTACATGAATGCCGAAGAGCCGTTGACGCCGGAAGAAATCGCTGCGGACTTCCGTCTGCCGCTGGCGGCGGTTGTCGAAGCGATCGCGTACTGCCAAAGCAACCCACCTGAAATCGCCCAGGATTTCGAACGCGAAGAGCGCCTCATGCAAGCCAGCGGCATGACCGATGGCGGCAAATTCAAGGTTGTACCGCCAAAGGAGCTTGCTCGGATCTTAAAACAATGAGGCTCTACCTTGACGAATTCATCGTTTTGAACCACTGGCGATGACCTCGCAAGTGGCCGACTGGCAGTTTTTCTGCGGTTTCGGCAACCTATTCCAACAAATATCCATCAGCGCTAAGTGGCTAAACTCACGTATGTCGCTTCCTCAGATTGCTCTCTGGGAAATCGCTTCAAGTCTGCATAGAATACTCTTTTCTCCCCCGAATTCATTGCCTGGAAAGGCCCGTCTTGAACTCCCTTGTTCCGATTGGTGCCGGCTGCCTTGTTTGCATGATGCCGTTGGCACTCTATTTTCTTTACCTTTCCTACCTCCACCAACGACGACAACCCACTCTCCTTACAGGCCCGTGGGATTTCGGTTGCGCATTGTTGGGATTGTCCGGCTTCCTGCTGATGGGGGGATTGCTTTTGCTTTCGACGATCGATGCTACCTGGCGCAGTTTCTGGTTCAAAGGCACTTTCAAACAGATTCAAGTTGCCTGGCATACCGATCCCATCCTATGGTCGTTTCTGAGCGCTGGGTATGTCGTGTCACTGTCTTTGTCGATCGGTCTATTGATGCGGCACCGCCGAAAATGGATCGTCATCTACAACACCGATCGCGCCTTGGCTGAAGAGGCTTTGATTGAAACAATCGATGCACTGGGCTATACCTGGAAACGGATCGGCTGCGGCCTGGAAATTGGGGTTCCAAAATCGGCAGTAAGCCACTTGGAAGAGGCCGGATTTCATCCTTCGGTTCCATCGATCCAAATTCAGATCGACTCCTTTGAATCACTCAATCACGTCAGCTTCCGATGGCTAAAGAGCCCAACCATGCTTCAAGGCGAAGTGGTTGGCCAGATGGAAAAGGTCTTGACGAATGTTGAGTCGCCCGAGTCGTCGGTTGGAGGCTGGTTCCTTACCGCGGCCGTCTCGATCTTCCTCGTCATGTTGCTCTGGATGATTTTTCTCATCTATACCGTGATGACAGCAGCCAAGTGAGCCGCAAATCCAGTTCCAAGAATACCGAATTTGCCGACTCTGCCATCCTCTCTTGGGAGCTTATGTCATCGAAGAATCCTTTCCGACGTTTTCTCCGTATTGAGACGCCGATGAATGAGTTGTCGGATGCGCCGGAGGTGCGGATTGTTTCGTTCGTCGGTGCATCGCTTGAATCGGAAAGGATTTGCGATGAAGCGCATTCTGTTGGCGGTGGCAGCGGTGGCGCTGACCGCGTTGACGACATCCTCCGTGTCGGCTCAGTACCCCCCTGCCCCGGGCGGAAACCCGCCTCCTGGATTTGCCGGGATGCCTCCCGGTTATGCGGCTATTCCCCAAGGCTATGCAGAAGCTATGGGGCCGATGGGCCCAATGGGCTACCCGGATCCGCAAGCAGCAGCCCAGGCCGCCGAAGCCAAGTCAAAGCTGGCGCAGTACAGGAGCCAATATGGAGTGAGTCCGATATTTCGTGTAATCTTCTGCGGAAAAGGTTGCACTTCCTGCAATGGCGAGCCTAAACATCCGGGGATTTTCCACGCCCTGTGCAAGAAATCGCAAGGGGCCGTTCCCCCGCCATTCCCGGTCGGAAACGGTGGAACACTGGTATTCCCCAATCACCCGTTTGTTCGCAGCCCAAGAGATTTCTTCATGGTCGACTAATCGCCTCTTGGCGTAGGGCAAGCGTCTCGCTTGCCCGGACAAACGGCACGCTTATTCTACGAGCCGGAAACTTTGACTCCGCGACGTAGGGTAAGCGTCTCGCTTGCCGCTCATCCCTTCCTTTCCAATTGGTTGATTCGCTCTCGAATCTCTTCTGGCAAAGCCACTTTTTCCCCATTTCGATAATCGTAGGCAACGACGATACATTCTCCCTGCGTCGTGACCTCGTTTGATTTCTTGCTGGCAATGAGATGTTCCAGGGTAAATCGATCGTCGGCGATGGATACTATCCTGGCTCCCACCCAAAGCGTATCGGGATAAAAGACGGGTCGGCGAAATCGTGCCTGAGTGCTCGCAACGATGGGGCCGATTCCCGTTATTTTCATGTCTTCCATCCAGCGAATGCGCCGTAGATACTCGATGCGCGCGTCTCAAAATAACGGAAGTAGACGACGTTGTTGACGTGGGCAAAACCATCCATATCGCCCCAATCGACGACCTGCTCAAAGACCACCGGGAAACTCGCAAGCAAAGGGTGCATTATGTCGTCTCGAATTAGTTCCAGGTTCCAAGTTCCAGGTTCCAGGTTCCAAGTTGAAACGCTGAAGGGTTGATGGTTTTGAACTTGGAACCTGGAACCTGAACTTGGAACTTGGAACTATTCTATCCACCATTCATTCGGGCTAATTCTCGTAAGTAATCGATCGCCTCATCGACCGTGCCGACGAACTCGCCTGGCCGTCGGCCCGCGTTGTCGAGTTGACGCAGTTCCATCAGATCGTCGAAATCAGGCGACGCTTCCAGCCTGATTTTTTGACGATGCCCCAGCGTTCCGGACTGATATTGTTGCGCCAGCATGTGGTTCTCGATCAGGAACTGCGTCCGCTCCGTTATCAGGCCGTCGAGCGCCTGAAGCGCGGCACCGACATGGTCGGTTGGATCAAGCCCCTTGCCGACGTCGTGAAGAGCGCGGCGAGCAGGAACTCCTCATCGTAGGGCCGTGCCTCGCGTGCCAGTTCGAACACCTGCAGGAGATGATAGAGCACATCCCCTTCCGGGTGATACTTTGCGGATTGCTTCACGTTCTCCAGCGGCAACAGCAGCAGCCGGAACAACTGATACGGATCGACGTCATCCTCATCTCGGCGATGGCTTCGTCGAGATCGACATCGGGATATTCGGCGCTCGATCAGTTCCTCCAATTCGCGGATCGACGCCCGCTCGATCGCCTTGCCGGTGATCGAACTCTTGAAGACGTAGTGTGCCTTGTCCTCCGGCGTAGATCGTCAGTTCGAAGTTGAAGCGGTCGAGACGTGAATGTGGGTGAAGACGCGACATTCGTCGTGCTTGACAACCTGCTTGCGTTCGACGTCGAACGGATAACCTTCGCCTTCGAGCAGGCCGGCGATCGGCTCGACGTGATCGCTGAAAACAGTGCATATCGATGTCGGAGCCTTTGCGGACGTGGCCGGTCATGACGCTGCCGATGAGTCGCGGCCGGAAGCGGCGGAGGATAGCGCATCAAGCTGCAGCGCTTCCAATCGCATGTCGCGCAAGTTGTCGGTCGCGTGCGTCGCCTTCGTGGGTGCGCGCAAAGAGTCTGGATCAGGTCGCGGATTTCAGCGTTGGAGGGAAGATCGGCGGGTTTGACGTTGCCGCGGCAGAGGCGCTTGGCGGCCTTGCGTTTGGCGGTGAAGTATTCGGACTCCACGCCGATCGTACATCAGGCGAGCGGCTTCGAAACGCGATGGCATGACGGAGACGTGCATCAGACATCCTTTCTATGCGCCGGATATTAGAAGCCCATTTCGAGCGGCGCGGGGCTTATTGGTAGTCTATCGGAGGAACGGTCGGAGTGAAAGAACAATTCTTCCAATTCTCGCTGCGCACAACAACTGGTGGGGGGAATTTGAGACTCTTTCGGAATGGAAACATCTCTACAATGGGGTGACGATTCTGGTAAAATACGGAGGTCTGATTCTCAAACCGAGGCGATACCATGTTGAACGAAACATGTTCTTCCTGTGGGCGCAACCTCTTAGGAGTTGAGTGCTGCTGTCCGAATTGTGGCGCGATGGTCAATGGCTCGATCACAAGTCTTGAACCAGTAACCTTGACACCGGAATTTCTGGAATTGGCCAGACAGGAATTCACTGAAGAGGAAATTGTTGCGGGAATCGAGGAAATTGAACGAACTGGCGGATTGAAATTAGAGGACTTCATCCACGAGCTTGAAGCGATAGTGACTCCCCGTGAATGAGCCGAGCGTACTGAACGCGGAGAAGCGGCAGGTCAAGGTGGGCGTTCCACTGAGATGGTTATCCAAATCAGAAGTTTGAAAGTCCCGGACTCTAACCAGCTCACCCTGCCGATTTTCGTTCTTCTTCCCACCGGTTCAGCTTATTGTAAAGCGTCTTCAGGCTGATCCCCAGTTCCTTGGCCGTCTTCGGCTTGTTGTGGTTGTTCTTCTCCAATACCCGAAGGATGTGTTCCATCTCGATGTCGTGCAAGGTTCGCGGCGAATCTGCCTGCCGTCGGCATCGGCAAGATCATTGGGTTTGCAGAAATCGTCGGCGCTGCAGGACTGGGTCGACGTGCGCTTCAGACGAACCTGTCTGGGGTAAATGGGCGACAGTGATCGGCCCTCCCCCGGCAACGATGTAGGCGTATTCCATGGCGTTGGCCAACTCGCGGACATTGCCTTCCCAGTGGTGATCGTAACAGCACTTCAATCGCTTCACCGGTCAGCAAATCGGCAACTTGTTCGAGGGGCCGTTTCGCCGATCGGGCCAGCAGGTGTCGGGCCAATTCAACGATGTCGGTCTTGCGGTCGCGCAGAGGCGGCAAATGAATCTCAAAAGTATTCAATCTGAAAAGCAGATCTTCGCGGAATTCATCGGCCTCGATCATAAGAGTGCAAATCCTTATTGGTGGCACAAATAACACGCACGTCGATCCGGAACGACTCGGTATCGCCGAGCCGGCGGATTTCGCCCGATTCCAAGAATCGCAATAGTTTGACCTGGATATTCTTGTTCAGCTCGCCCAGTTCATCGAGGAAAAGGGTTCCGCCGTTGGCAACCTCAAAGAGTCCCTTGTGATCGCGGTCAGCGCCCGTAAAGGCACCTTTGCGATGACCGAACAATTCGCTTTCGACCAAGGTCGGTGCCAGTGCCCCGCAATTCACGGGTACAAACGGCATATCGTTCCGCCTGCTGTGCTGGTAAATCGACCGGGCCACCACATCCTTGCCCGTTCCGGTTTCACCCGTAATCAAAATCGTGGAATCGGTCGGAGCAACCATGGCGATGAGCCGATGAACCGCAGCCATCGCCGGAGAATTGCCGATCAAAAGGTTGGGGCCTTCCGCAGCTCTGAACGCGAGTCTGCAACGCAAGATTCTTATTCTTGAGTTTGCGCTTCTCCAAAATTCGGATGAGAATCGCTTCAATTTCGGAAAGCTTGCAAGGCTTGTTGATGTAGTCGAAAGCGCCCAGCCGCATCGCCTGTACCGCGGTTTCCTTGCTGGCATAGCCCGTCATCATGACCGCTTCGGTGTCGGGCGACACTTGTTTGAGCCGTTCCAGAACCTCGAATGCCGGTCATGTCGGGCATGTGCAGATCGAGAATTGCGGCATCGAAGGTGCTTTTTTCCATCACCTTCAGCGCAGTGCGTGCCATTGGGGCAGACCGTCACTTCGTGGCCGAGGGTCGGCAACTCGTGGCGCATGAATTCTTGCAACGATGCTTCATCATCCACGAAAAGGATGCGAAGGCTTTTATGCGGCGGCGTTGCCAAGTCCGTCCTCCGTCTTCGGTCCAAAAGCTCCGAGTTTGATCATTCCACTCCCAACGGCAAGACATCGGGATCTTTGGATTCCCCAACTGTCTGTATGGGCTGGAGTCGGCACCCGAACTGTAAAAGAACTTCCCTGGTCCCGGTCCGGCACTGACGGCGTTGATCTCGCCGCCATGTTGATCGATGATCTGATGACTGATAAATAACCCCAAGCCGGTGCCCTTGCCTGTCCGATTTCGAGTGAAGAAAGGCTCAAAGATGTTCTTCAACACATCGGGCGGCATTCCGCAGCCGGTATCATTGAACGCGATCTCTGCCGTTGGTCCTTTGGCCTGAAGTGTAATAGTAAGAATGCCGCCGTCCTCCATACTGTCGAGAGCGTTGACCACCAGGTTCAGAACCACCGACTTGATATCTTGCGAGTTCACTCCGGCGATCACTCGCGCGTAAGGCTGGAAGACAATGCGCTTGCCGCGGCAATTTTGCAAGTGCTGTGCGATTTCCAAAACACTCTGGATGAGCTCGGCAAGATCGGTAGGCTCCCGGCGACGCTCGCCCACCCGGCTAAACTCCAACAATTTGGCGGTGATGGCCTTGCATCGGAATGCTTCTTGTTGAATCATCGCCAGATATTTGGCGACCACTTCGGTATCCTGAGGATTGCGTTTGATGTACTCGGCCAATCGGCTCTGGAGGGCTTCGCTGCAGAAGGCGATGCTTGCCAGAGGATTGTTGATTTCGTGCGCCACGCCGGCGGCCAGGAAACCGACGCTGACCATTCGCTCCGAACGCACCAACTGCCGGCTGCGTTCGTTGACCTGGTGCTCGAGATCCTTATAGGTTTCGTGCAATCGACGGGTCATTTCGTTGAAAGCCGTCGCCAGTTCTTCCAGTTCATCCCCGGATTTGAGATCGATGGGATGTTCAAAATCGCCGGCCGTGACAAGCTGGACACCGGCTTGAAGTTTCTTGATGGGCTGAAACATCCAGCCGGAGAACAAATACACCAGAGTCATTAGCAACAGGAGTGCCAAGATCGACGCGCTGATGACAATGGTGATGCTTTGTTGAAAGTTTTTCTTGGCCTTGCTGATTTTGCGGTACATGTCATTGGCAATCTTGGTACGTAGTTCATCGATGAGTCGCATCAGATCAGCGTGCAATTTGCGCACTTGAGGATCGCCGCCCACCCATCCATTATCGTTTACGATCCGCGCCCCTTCTCCGTAGAACGCGTTGGTGGCGGCCTCTAATTTGGTGAACGTCCGTTCGACATCTTCAATCAGCTTTGCGCTCGTATAGGGATCCGGATCCCGTCCCCGGCTTACCGTGTCTTGAAAGCGATCCTTGTAGGCCTGGAACACCTGTTTGGCGTGGGCAATCCGTTCGCGAACTCGCTTGCGCTCATCCTGAGGCGGCAGGAGACCTGCCATTACCGGCTTATTGGAATTCGGATCGTTGGAGATGAGATTGTTGATTTCGGGTTTCAGATCGTCGAGGATGAGCAGCTCTGCCAATTTGCTGTCGACGGTCTTCATCGTGCCGAGATAGGAAGTAAGTCCCTGTACCGTGCCCGCCAGCAGCAGACCAACACTGCCGAGAACCAGTCCCAGTCCGAGCAGCAGTTTGTTGCGTAAACGCCAGCGACGCGCCACGGACGAACCTCCTGGTCCGGGTATCTCGTCGATCGATCATCCGTGACCGATCACTTTCCTCGACATAGGGACTGTACCAGAAGATTTCTTACAATTGGATAGCAACTTTTTCCGAAAGCGTGAGTCATTCTTACCAACTAACGCGTGAACGATTCTCTATTTTGCCAAAACCGCCGAGAATTGCGCAACTCGCAGTATAGACCGGTTGCTCCGCAACCGTAAAATTCCCGTCGGGGAGCGACGAGCCCACTTTCTCCCGTCGCAGCGAGTGGTTTACTTTTTGAAGGTTCAGTTGCCGAGCATTTTCAACATGGTTACGGCGACGAGTTTGTTTCCCGCGTCATTGAGGTGAACGCTGTCGTTCGTCAAAACGCCACGATCTTTTTCGCCCGAACCTTTTTCCGCGAGATAATCGACAAACGCCTTGCGCAGGTCGCAAAGCGGCAATTTCTTTTCCTTGGCAATCTTTCGGCTAATGTCCGAGTACTCATCGAGCAGTTTGTCCGCTCGATTGGTGCCGGCTTTCTTCTCGCCGATGACCGTAGGAGTGCACAGAATCACGCGAGCGCCGGCGTCGGTGATTTTGCCGATAATCTCATCCAATCCCGACTCGAACTTGTCCTTGGGAGTACCGTTCTTCGGGTTATCCAAACCGTGCCAGACATCGTTAATGCCGATGTAAATGAAGACGATTGTCGGTTTTTTGTCGAGGACGTCTTTTTGCAGACGGCGTTGCAAATCGGGAACCTTGTTGCCGCTGATGCCCGCGTTGACGACCTCCATGCCGAGATCCTTGTGCTTCTCGGTAAAGACGTTCTTGATCAATGTGATGTATCCGGTCTTCCCACCGCCTCCTTGAGTGATGGAGTCGCCGAGGAAAATGATTTTCTCGCCCTTTTTCAGTGGAACTTTCTCGGCAGCATGTAGTCCCGAGACCAGCGTCATGAAGACGATCGAAGCAGTGGCCCAACGCATTGTTGTCATGTCCTTTCAAAAGAGTAGTTTCCCGCCGGCGCACGTTTTAATTGTGGGATGGCGAGCCGAGCGGCTTTCACGGCCGGTTACTTTGGAATCATAGCCGCAAAAATTGCTCTCGCGTTTTTCCTGGAAAGTGATTATACACCCATTACTATGAGGAATCCGGAAAGAATCGGGGCAAGTCACTGCAAATCGATGGTGCGCTGTCATTCGCACAGCTTGATACGGGTGGCGATTCTCGGAGTGTGCGCATGGGTCTTCCTCGAATGCGACTTATTCTCGCAACCCTCTCCGGATGAGAAAACTCGATTGGCAGCTGCGGTCAACGGCGAAAAGATTTCGCTCGAAGAAGTCGACGCGATCCTCAAACAGCGAATACAACTCCAGCCTCCAACCACCGCGCAATTGCGTCAATTGCGAATCGAGACGTTGACGGGATTGATCGATGAGCTTTTGATTCGCCAGTTTCTCCGCGAGCATGGGCCGAAAATCGACCCTGCCGAGATTGAAAAGTCCTGGAGAAAACTGGATGATGAACTGAAAGAAAAAAAGAAAACGATCTCGGATTACCTCCGAGAAACGAATCAAACGGAAAGCCAGGTTCGCTCAGGTATTTCACTGGCGTTGCAACTCGACAAGTATCTTCAAGATCGCGCCGACAAGGTCGATTTGAAGAAATACTACCAACTCAACCAGGATTATTTCGACAAAGTTACGGTGCGATCCAGCCATATCGCAATCCGTGTACCGGCGGATGCTCCTGCCTCAGAGCGGGTCAAAGCAAGAAAAAAACTTCAGTCGATTCACGCAGAGATCGTATCGAAAAAGCTCGATTTCTCTGCTGCGGCGAAGCAGTATTCCGATTGCCCGAGTGCAGCGAACGGCGGCGACATCGGCTACATCTTCCGAAAATGGCAGAATGTCGATGAGGTCTACGCTGCGCACAGCCTTCGCCATGAAAATCGGGGCGCTGAGTGACATCGTCGAAACCGACTTCGGGTTTCATCTCATTGAGGTCACGGATCGAAAAGAAGGCAAGCCGACCAAGTATGAGGATTGCCTTGATGAGGTCCGCGACAGTTGCAAAGAAGAATTGCGTCAAGAGTTATTAAAGGAGCAACGCAAGAAGGCGAAGATCGAAATCACGTTGCCATAACCGCGAAGACCTCCGGGCAATGCCATTTTTCATCAATTCCGTCGAATAAACTCATTGCGACTTGTGCTTTGCGTTCCTAAACTGTCATCTCTTTTCCCGCATCCCATAAAACGCGCTCCACTCTGACCTGAAACGCACGTTCGTTTCGATTCGTGTGAGCTGCCCCCTAATCTAGGGAGATTCTTCATGGCGGAAAATTCTCTGGCGGAAAAATTTCCCGAAATGCGACCGATCTCAGCTGCACCCTCCTTATCCACGGTCAACGGAATTGGCATGACCCTGGTTGGACGTCGCGATTACGATGACGAGACGCGAACTTACGTCAAGACTCATTGTTTTTCGATTCTCTTCATTCCCATTCTTGCCGCCGGTGCCTATCGGGTTCTCGATACGGGTCAAGGCGGCTGGTATTTCCTCGGTAAGGTTCCGCTTTCGCGCACTGCCAAAAACTGGAACTACACGTTTCTACTTTTAGTCCTCGGTTCGATCGGCTTGGGCTGGTGGCATCACTACACAGGCACTCCGGAATATGCCGCCAAGCAAAAGATGGAACAAGCCGAGCAACTGGTGGCAGAGGGCAAAGCCGGCCAGGCGGCGAAACTCTATCACGAGGTGATGAAAACAAATACCCCTCAGGTCGAACCGGTGCGCCAGAAACTGCGTGGGTTGGTGGAAACGCCGCCTGCTGCCATCGAAGAGGCGATCGGCGTTTTCCAGGTTGCACTCGAAGTCTATCGCGAGAACCAACCTTTGCTGCCAAACTTGTACGAGCAGGGAGTTAAGGTCGTCGAGCAACACGAAGCCAACAATCCCAGCGGAGCGATCGACCTGCTGGAGATCATTTCTCCGCTGGCACCAAAACCGGCGGATGTACTGGCGCTAAGGCGTCAACTGCTCGAACGTCTCGTCGCGGCCTCGCCGAATGACCCCGTTATTGCTTCAAGGCTCGCGGTCGTTTACGAGGCGCTGGGAGAATCGGCCAAATGCGAAGCGTTGTTGACGCCTCATGCACAAAACCTGGGACAACTCGATGGGGCCGCGATTTTGGGGCGCATCTACTCCGATCGGGGAAAATACGATGAGGCATACGCGCTGCTGCGCCCCTATGTCGATGCCCGGATGCCGAAATTGCGTGCCGCGAATCAGTCTCTTGAGACTGCATTCAAAACGTCGCAGAATGCGGCGATCGCGGCGCTGAACGCTCGAAATGCGCCGGGCTTTGACTATGCCCGACACGACACTTCTTCCAAGAATAAACAGGAAGAGATGGTCGATGATTTCGTGATTGGCCGCATCAAGAACGATCCTTCCATACGTCAGGCTCAGCAAAGAGTTCAAGCGGAATCGCGGGTCACCGACGCGACGATGGATCTCGGTATCATCCAGTTGCGTCGTGGTCAACATTCGAATGATCCTGCGCAACGAAGACACGAACTGGAGAATGCCGAAAAGACCTTTCTCTCGATCCGAAACGTCGCCAGTCGTTCCGAGATATACCAACTTTCCCTCGGCCAGGTCTACTACTGGCTTGGCAAACATGCCGAAGGTCGAAAAGTCTTCGACGATCTGCTCAAGACCGATAATCGCTCCTCAAATATGCTGGTTGCCGTCGGGCACATCTTGCGGGAGGTTGGCGAAGTGTCGCAGGCTCGCACCGTCGTTGAAGAAGCTCATGCCAAAGAGACGGATATGCAGAAAAAGTACGGGGCGGCGCTTTTTCGATCCGTCTTGTTCAAAGATCTAGATGACGAAATTGACTGGCTGGCTCGTGCGAATCCTAATGACCTTCAGGTCAAGGCATCGCTCGCGAAGGCATCGGGATACAAAGCACTTCAAGAGGGAAAGGACGCCGATGCGGCAAAGCATTTTCGCGATGCGATTAACACATATGGGCAGATGAATGAAGACGCGGGCTCGCTGAATAACTGCGCGCTCGTGCATGTAGAACTGTATCATCTCACGCACGAAAGAGGGGAATATACGCGCGGTATCGACAAGCTGGACCGCGCTATCGCTCTGAAGCCCAGCGATAGCATTCTTCTGTTCAACTCGGCATCGATTGTTTGGGACAGTGCCGTTCGAGATATATTGGGAAATGCAGTCGATTTCAAGCTTCTCAAACGAAGCCATTCCGGAGTTGAATTGCTTCAGTTCTTGTACGACGACGCTACAAGCGAACAGAAAGTGATCGCAGAACTTCGGAAGCATCCCGGAACGATCAAGGCACGCAATTATCTGGAAAAACTTTTGGTCTTGTCGCCCAAATGGACAAGGGCCTATCTGACCCTGGACGAAATGTATACCAGTGCACGCGATTTGGAAGGCCTGCGAGCGTTGCTGGACCGTCTTTCGAAAGTGGAACTCGATCAAGAAGAAAGTAATCGAAAGATTATCGACGGACGGAATGGTAAGGACGATGCGAAGAATTTTGCGGACATGAAGGTCGCTCTTGCTCGTATGGAAGAGGTTCTCGAACCGGCGCGGGTAAAGGTGGATTAACATTTGCGATTGGAGTTTCCCAATACGTAAATACAAAGATTGCCGGTAGTGTATTGGGCTTGCCGATTGCTCCCAATGACCTTGTGAAACTTGCCGAGGAGGCATACAGCGCTTCACCTTCTGCGGCGACCCAATCGACGCTGATGGTCGCGTTGAGTTTCCGCGCCCACCAGGCACTGATCGGGCAAAACCCAACCTATGCTAAAATGGCAAAGCAAACAGAACGATCTCTCGAAAGTGACTTATTGATCTTTGTGTTAACCCGTGAAGGAGAACTCCAGAAGTTGGAACTGGAAAATGCAGACGTTAAGCGGTTGATGGCTCTTCGACGCCAAACGGTCCAGAAATTCCCGGAAGACACAGGTCTGATCACTTGGGCGGCGCTGAAGGCATTTGATCCTCAGCAGGGGAAGCAACTTGCTGAGGACATTCGGAAGAACCCTATGATCGATCTACAGTTAGCGTTGACCAGATCTCTATTTCCTTTGAGCAGAACCGCTGCCTTGAATGATTACCTCCACCAACTTCATGCCGGAAAAGCAACTAAAGCCGAGGAAGTCCTGAAGCAATATGCCGCGAAAGGCGTCCCGCTGCCGGTCGGAAAATGATCGGTGACATCTGGTCCGACAGTAAGGAAACACTCAATGTCTATCGAACAACTCTGGGCTCCCTGGCGGCATGCTTATGTCGCCAGGGCTACCACCAAGAAGGATGATAGTTGTTTCATTTGTCGGGGTCTTTCCGAGACCGATGACCGAGCCAACTTGATCGTCGCAAGGACGCAACAGAGTGTCGTGTTGCTCAACCAGTTCCCCTATAACAACGGTCACCTGTTGATCGCCTCGAAAGCACACAAAGCTCGCCTCGATGAAATGACGCCCGAGGAAATCATTGACGGGCAAGAGATAATCAAGAAGATGGTCGCCACACTGGAGAAACTTATGAAGCCGGACGGCTTCAATGTCGGCGTGAATCTCGGTCGGGCGGCAGGGGCTGGACTGCCAGGCCACCTCCACTGGCATGTTGTGCCAAGGTGGAACGGCGATACCAACTTCATGTCGGTCCTGGCTGACGTGAACATTATTTCGCAATCCCTCGACTCGCTCCATCAAATGCTGACGCGATCTCTGGCTGATGCGGAAGCGTAGGACGGATGTAGGGCGGGTCGAGGCTCTGCGAGGCCCGCCGGATTCCTAGCGGCGGGCCTCGCAAAGCCTCGACCCGCCCTACAACGCGGGCCTCGACCCGCTCTCCTGGCGGGCCTCGCAAAGCCTCGACCCGCCCTACATAACGAACTTCTCTCTTCTCACGGGTCACGGAATGGACTGGCTCTCCTTTGAAGATTCCTGGCTCGCTCCTTATGCGATGCTTAGCCGCGCGAGTCGGGGCCGGCGTTACCTCGAAGAAGATCATCCCTATCGCACGATTTTTCAGCGCGATCGCGACCGCATCATCCACTCCAAAGCGTTCCGCAGGCTCATGGGAAAAACCCAGGTTCTCGCCGGACACATCAACGACCATCACCGAACCCGCCTCACACACACGCTGGAAGTTGCCCAGATCAGCAGGACGATCGCGCACCGATTACATCTCAATGAAGATCTCACGGAAGCCATTGCGCTCGCGCACGATCTCGGACATCCGCCCTTCGGTCATGCCGGCGAACGGGCGCTCAACGAATGTCTGTGCGCTGAAGGCGGGTTCGACCACAACCTCTATGGATTGAGACGAGTTGACCTCCTGGAATCCCGCTATCCAAACTTCCCCGGTCTGAATCTGTCGTGGGAGGTCCGGGAGGCGTTTGTGCAACACAGCGGCCGGGCTGGCTCGGCCTATGCGGAATGGTCCGAGGCCGGGCGGCCTTTGCTGGAAGCGCAGGTCGTCGATGCAGCAGACAGTTTGGCTTACGACACTCACGACACGGATGATGCCCTGGGAACCGGTCTCATTACCCTCAAAGATCTCGATGATGTCGAGCTCTGGCGGCGAGCTGCGGAATCGGTTCGCCGCAAGCAACCCGATCTTCCGGATCAGGCATTTCGGATCGCCGTGATCCACGAATGTGTCTCCCGGCAAGTGAACGATTTACTCGCCCAGACCGAACGGCGAATTCTCGACCAGCAGATCGATTCCATCGCTGCAGTTCGAGCGCAGCCTGATGCCCTGGTGGGATTTAGTGAAGAGTTGCGGGTTCAGAAAGCGGACCTGGAGCGATTCCTCCAGGAGCGGGTCTACCGGCATCATCGCGTCTTGCGAATGGCAGCCAAAGGTCAGAGTTTCTTGCGGAAACTGTTTGAGGAATTTTTCCGTTCGCCGGAATTGCTGCCCGAGCGCCATCTTCTTCGCTGGCGCGGAGCGCCGGAACATTTGCTTCGCCGCGCACGTGCTCTTATCCCGCCCGATCAAGCCCGCGACGATTCTCTGAAGCGCGTCATCGGCGATTACCTGGCAGGCATGACGGATCGCTTCGCGGAGCAAGAGTACCTGCACCTTTTCCATCCCGATGGCGACTTGTAGAATACTACTTCTTCATTCCCGCTTGCTTGTTTCATCCGCTGCAACAGGCTCCAATTCATTCTCTCTCCGAAGGAGAGCCTTCCATGCTGATCTTGTTGATTCGTGCCGGTTTCATTGTCTTTATTGTCGCGATCTCCATCGCCAGTTTTCTGCAATTCTACTCTGCCGAAACCCCCGATTTGGGAAACGGCATCCGCGCTGCCGTGACGATCCTTTTGATTGGCGCTGGTAATGTTCGTCGATCTTTATGAAAAGAACAAGCAGATTACAACCATCTCAGCAGTGTCGTTCGGTTTGTTGGTCGGCCTGCTGGTAGGTTCCTTGTTCTGGATGGTTTTGGAGCCTCTCTTTTCCAAGTGGTTCGATCCGCGAATGGCGCAGATCTGCCGGCTCATCATCACGATGGTTTGTTGTTACATTTCGATCTCGCTCTTGCTGCAAACCAAGGACGAATTTCGGTTTATTATCCCCTATGTCGAATTTTCCAAGCAGGTGAAGGGAGGAAAACCGCTTATTTTGGATACCAGTGTGATTATTGACGGGCGAATCGCCGATATTTGTGATACGCGGATAATCGATTCAAAGCTGATCGTGCCGCGCTTCGTCTTGCAAGAACTACAAGCGATCGCCGACAGTTCCGACAAACTCAAGCGAGGTCGCGGGCGTCGAGGTTTGGATATTCTCAAACGCCTTCAGTCGAATGCCAAGGTCGAGCTGGAGATGCACGACGGCAATGTGCCTGAACTTCATGCAGCCGATCCGAAAATGCGCGTCGATGAACGGCTGGTTATTTTCACCAAAGCTCTTTCAGGCCGGGTCGTGACCAACGACTTTAATTTGAACAAGATCGCCCAATTTCAGGGCGTGGACGTCATCAACCTCAATGAAGTCGCCAATGCGCTGAAGACGGTTGCACTTCCGGGGGAAATCATGCAGGTTCGGGTCGTCAAGCAGGGCGATCAGATCGGGCAAGGCGTGGGGTATCTGGAAGATGGAACGATGGTCGTGATCGAACAGGGCAGACCCTTTATCGGTCAGGATATACCCATCTCCGTTACCAGTGTACTGCAGACTCCGGCGGGGCGGATGATATTTGGGAAGCCGGCGGGTACTGGTACGCATCAGCCCTTGACGGATGGGCAGCGTCCGGAGGTTCGTTCCTAATCGACATCGGGGGCAGGGGGATGGTGACTCGCGTATTGCTGTCGGCTACGGTCGCCTTCATGGCCGTTGGCGTGACCATCCTCGCAGATGGTGGACCCGCACCTCTACCCAAAGGCGGTACTCCGCCAACTCCCAGCGACATCGAGCTGGTCGAACGTCTCGTTGCAACTCGCAAGGACTATCAGCAAACCCTTGAGAAACTCCGGCAGCATTACAAGACGGTCGGCGACCTGAGCGCACCGGCTGGGTCGAGGATGAACTCAAGCAATATCATCGGCTGCATGAAATATGCATACCGGCTCGAAATCGACGTGCCCGTTGCCACTTTACAAGCCAAGCACAACATACCCGAAGCCAACGATCTCTTCCGGGAAGCCATGAAATACAAGGACAAGGGTTTCGGGATGGAATACGTCGACAATCAACGCCGGGCCGAGTTGCTGTTTCAACGTCTCCTGGACAAGTATCCGGAAAGCGACAAGATTGGCGATACCGCCTATCAACTGGGCGACATTTACGAGCACTACCGCCCTGCCCCGCATTATCATCGATCGGCGACTTACTTTGAACGAAGTTTTCAGTGGAATAAGACCGCAAACACCGACTCTCGTCTTCGTGCGGCACGGATTTACGATCGGCATCTAACCAACCGCGACAAAGCCAAGGAATTGTACAAGGATATCCTGAGCCACGACACGGACTCTCGGCGAATCGAGGAAGCCAAAAACGCCCTGGAAGAGTTGCGATGAATCGCCCATCTGGTAATTCAACCGCGGTCCCAATAAAACTTTTCCCAGAGCGTTAATCGCTCTCGTTCCCACGCTCCGCGTGGTAACGCACAGATGGGACGCTCGTTAGCGTTCCCCATGAATCCAATGAATGTGCAATAGCATTTTCGATCAACCAGGGGGACGCGGAGCGTCCCGTCCGTGCGTTACCACGCAGGAGCGTGGGAACGAGAAGGTTCGGCTGGTTTTTGCTCTTTATCCAAGCGTTAAGCGAGCGAGAGAAGAGGACATGGTGGCCTGCTCTACCAAAAGCGGGCAGTCACGGGAATTCGGAGCCACAAGGAGGAGATCGCCATCGTCACTGACTTCCACGCGTTTCGCGCACACTGCTATGCTGCCGCTCGCCAGAGGCTGGCTGGTAGGTACGGGGAATACTAACCCCTCGGCAACCAATCGCCTGCAACTACGCCTTGGCCGTGTTCACACGCCACGACCTAACGATCACTGCGGCTCATTAATGGGGTGTCCCGTTACTGGCCTTCGCCATTCCGCCGACCAGGGGCAGGTTGTTCTCGACTTCGCCGACTGTCCAGAGTTGGGGATTGCGTTTGAGCAATTTGGGTACAAGGTACTGCCGGCCGTTGAACTGGCCCGACCGCTCACTCATGAGATGTGGCAAGGGCTGGCACCGCACGAGCGGAAGGACGTTCGGTACTTCCGTCCTGAGCGAGTGGGGGACGTGATCTACAATTACTGGGACTGACGAGTCAGCTGGCTGCGATGAGGCTCCGCCTCACCCTCACCGCTTTCGTGGTTTCGGGCAGTTGAACAAGGTGTTGTCTTTTTTCCATTTCTCCTTCCCTTGTCTCTTCTTACGAACTTCAACATGACCCATTCCGGCAACTTCCGAAAAGCCGGTATCTCGCTGACCGGGTTCGCGCTGTTGTCGATCCTGGCGGCATCGCCACGCTCGCCCTGAAAACAACTGCTTACTTTTTGACCAATTCGGTCGGGCTTCTTTCGGATGCCCTCGAGTCAGGCATTAACCTTCTTGCCGGGTTGACCGCTTATCTTTCATTGGCATACGCTTCCGCCCCGTGGATGCTTCGCACACTTATGGCCATGAGAAAATCGAATTCTTCGCGAGCGGCCTGGAGGGCATGTTGATTCTCATCGCCGGGGTGGGAATCATCTGGGTGTCGGTTCAACGTCTTCTTGCTCGTCCGCCTCTCGAAGATCTGGGGTTGGGTACATTGATCGCCAGCGGAGCTTCCGTCATCAATTTCGTGGTAGCGCGCATTCTGCTTAAGACAGGAAAGAAGCATCAATCGATCATCCTCGAAGCCGATGGCAAACATCTCATGACCGACGTTTGGACCTCACTTGCGGTTGTACTTGGATTGGGTCTGGTGTACTTGACAGGTATCTATGTTCTCGACCCCTTGATCGCCATCGCGATGGCGCTGCACATCGTTCGAGTGGCTTTTCAACTAATGATTCGATCGTTCAATGGATTGATGGATCACGCACTGCCGCCTGAGGAGTTGGATGTGATTCGTCGAACGATTCGGGATCATTTGCCGGCCGGCGCGAGTTTCCACGCCATTCGCTCGCGCAGGCCGGTGCACATCGTTTTCTCGATTTTCATTTGCTGGTTCCCGGAACGGCCAGCGTGCAACAAGCTCACGATTGGGGCGAATCGATCGAGCGTGCTTTGTGCGAAGCGATTCCGAACCTGGAAGTAACCATCCACATTGAGCCAATTGAGGCAGAGGCATCCTTTCACGACAACGAACTCATCGGCATTGAACCCGAACAACCGACAAAGCCATGATCGACCCCGTTTACGTGACCCATGTCAGAAGAGGCTGGTCCCGCCCGCGGGAAGTCAGGCAAGCGAGACGCTTGCCCTACGTTGCGGGCGGAACGTGGCATTTATCTTTCGTAGGGCAAGCGAGACGCTTGCCCTACGTTGCGGGCGGAACGTGGCATTAATCTTTCGTAGGGCAAGCGTCTCGCTTGCCTGACTTCCCGCCGGCGGGAAATCAGGCAAGCGAGACGCTTGCCCTACGTTGCGGGCAGAACCTGGCATTTATCGTTCGTAGGGCAAGCGTCTCGCTTGCCTGACTTCCTAATCACATGAATCGCTCATCCGCAAACGGATGCGAGGCTTTAGGAGTGTCGGTCTTGCGATGTTTCACGATCAGTTCCGCAAGAGCCTTGTCCTCGGCCGTAGTAATCTTGATGTTGAACGATGATCCCGGCACGACCATGACCGGATGCCCGGCGGCCTCCAATAACTGGGCGTCATCGGTAATCGTTCCACCCAAAGAATCGCGCTTGGAATAGGCTTCAACAAGCCAATCCTTGCGAAAAACCTGCGGGGTTTGTGCCTGCCAGAGTCCTTCTCGACTAATCGTCGCTTCGATCTTCATGTCCTTTTGAACGCGTTTCAAGGTATCCCCAACCGACAGCGCCGGCAGGGCTGCACCATAATGTGCTGCCGATTTGAATACCGAATCAATAACTGTGGTCGGTGTGCAAGGGCGAACCGCATCATGAATGGCGATGAATTCGACATCCTCAGCTACTTTTTTGGCGCACATTGGCAACCAATTCAAACCGCTCTTTGCCACCTTCCACCACGGCGATGTTTAGAAACATCACGTTCGCGGCATAACGGCGCTCGAAGAGTTCGAGATCCTCCGCCGCCACAACGATCAAGACTTGCTTCACTTCGGGCCGAGTGACGAACAATTCTGCCGATCTGAGCCAAACGGCACGGCCATCGAGCTGAGTGAAAGGCTTCTTTTCCTTGCCTCCGAAACGAGACGATTTTCCCGCAGCGGGCAGGATCACAGCTACTGATGATAACATGACGTACCTCACGCTGGATTGACAGAGCATGCAGTCATTCTATGGGAGAGGAATAACGCTGCAGAATCGCTACCAATTCGTGATCCCCGCGCCGTTTTGCCACTTCAAGAGGGGTCGCACCAAAGTCCGTCCACTGAGATCGATAATTCACATCGGCACCGGAATCGATCAGGAACTGAATGATTTCGGTCGGACATAAACCAAGACAAGCGTAGAACAAAGCCGAGCCGGAGGACGTTTCTTCATTTGGACTCACGCCCGCTTTGATCAATTCTGCGACTATTTCCAGATACACAGGGTTTGGTTGGGAGAAACGCGCATGCCTGAATGGCGGCCTGAAGAATATCTTTCGGAATGTTGCTGGATCTTCTCGAAGGTGCTGGCAAAAATGCTTGACCCGTTCAAGATCGGAAAGCCGGACTGCCGACAAGAAATCAACCGTCGGTGACTTTGTCAGCAAGATTCGCGCCATTCGAGGATTTCGCCCGGTGGCAATTTGCAATGGAGTCTCGCCATCTTGGTCTTGAGCCTGAGGGTCGGCACCATGTTGCAGCAACAAACGCGCCATGCGATAATCCGCATCCTGATTTCCATCATGCTTTGCGGTCCAGTGCAATGGCGTCATTCCATAGTCGTCACGGGCATTGACGTCGGCACCATGTTGCAAAAAGATTTCCGCCATTGCCGGCAAACATTGGTAGGCTGCTTCATGCAGCGGCAACCGTCCTTCATCCATCTCGGCATTAATGACGGATGGATCATCGTGAATAATTCTTCGGACATGGACGATGTCTTCAGGATGTTCCCAGCCGCCGGGATACGGCTCTCGCAGTTTTTGTTCGCTTCGCGCAAAACATGTAACATTTCACTGGCTTTGGGAGTGAGCATATTGGCCTCCCGCAGTTATTATTCTTCCGAAATCATAGGCCCGAACACCGGCCCCCAAGAAAAAGGACGGCACGGTTAAGAGCGAGGTCATTTTTCGCGCAGGCAATTGATATCCTTCCTTGTTCACCTGAATGCGATAGAGGCTTTTCCCCGCCGTGATGTAGAGCGTCTGGCTTCCTCGCCGCGGCCGAAGCCGACATTGGTCGGCATCTCGGTCTTGATTTCACCAATTCCTTCCCGTCCGGCGAATAGACGTAAATGCCGGGCCGGGTCTCGTCGCGCACGGCGACGTAAAGATTGCCTTCCTTGTCGCAAACCAGGCCGTCGGGGCCGTCCTGCGGGGCATAATCGACGAGCGTCTTGCGGAACTTGGCCGAGCCGTCGGGGGCGAGGTCGTAGGCAAGCAAGGCCATCATTCCTTTGCTCAGTGGAGCATCCTTTGGAAGCCTGCCGATGCCCGTCGTGCCGTTATCGTTGCTGACCACGTACAGCGTCTTCTGGTCCGGCGAAACGCACACGCCGTTCGGCTTGCCGGCATCGGTGATGATGCGATGGATCTTGCCGTCGGGGTCGATGCGATAGACGGCCTGCACCGGCTGCTCGATCGGCTCGTGGCCGAGATAGCGCGGGTCGCTGAAGTAGATGCGGCCCTTCTCGTCGATGGTCGATGTCGTTGGGCGAGTTGAACGGCCGGCCTTCGAACAGGCCGGCGATGATGTAGCTCTTGCCGGTCTTCATGTCGGTGCGCGATCACGCGTCGGCCGCCGAAGTCCGCCCCTTCGGCGACGATCATGTTGCCCTCGGCGTCGAACTTGATGCCGTTGGACATGCCGCTGGGCGAGCGGAAGATGGTCGCCTTGCCCGTCTTGGGATCGAACTTCCAGATGTGCCCGGCCTCGATGGGCATCTTCTTCTCCTTGGCGACGTGCGTGAAGGTGATGTCGCTGAAATAGACCATGCCGTCGGGAGCGACGGCGACGCCTTCGGTCAAAACCACTCCTCCATCGAACACTTTTTCCAGTTTCGCATCGGCAGGAACAATAGGATCGGCTGCCCGCACCGTCTCAAACGCTGGAGCGATTCCGATGGCGATGACCGTTGCAATAAGAAATGAAAAAATCAACCTTCCGGAATACCGCTGAATCATTTTTTCCTCCGTAAAGTGGTTAGGAGAGTGAAGGAATTAAGCCAGGCCAACTTTATTCTCAAGTTGGCTCAGCCGTTGTCAATCGTCGCCATTTTTCCTGGAAACTATCCCGCTCGAACACCTGCGGATTCACGACACCGGCAGGTTGTCTTCCCAGAGATAGATCGAGCATACCCTTGCAAACCGCCCTGCCAATGTCCCGAAACAGCTCAAAGGTATGGGCGATGCTATGGGGAGCAAGCAGGACGTTGTCGAGTTCACCAAAGCGGTGCGGTGACGTGATCGGCTCCCCGATAAAACAGTCCAGAGCAGCCCCGCAGATGCGCCCCGTTGCAAGAGCTTCGTAGAGCGCATCTTCATCCACAATGCCTCCGCGTGCGGTATTGATAAGGTAAGCATCCCGCTTCATCAGGGCCAGTTGGCGTGCGGTGATTAGATTGCGAGTCTGATCATTCAGAGGACAATGGATGCTCACAAAGTCCGCTCGTTCAAGGAGGGCCGGCAAGGATACCAACTCTACTCCCAGTTCCAGGGCATCGGCACTGGAGAGATAGGGATCAAAAGCAAGGGGCCGTGTCATGCCGAACCCATGCAGGAGTTGAACCAGCGCTTTGCCGATGCCGCCAAGGCCGATTACTCCCAGCGTCCGATCGCGAAGTTCCCTGCCCAAATAGCGAGAACGATCATCCCACTTCCCGGTGCGAACGAGCCTGTCTTTTTGCGCCGAACCTGATGAGTTAATGCCAGCATCCAGCCGATGGTTGCTTCGGCCACGGAGCGATCGACGGCACCCGGAGTAATGAAGACCACCACGTCGGATTGCGTGCATGCATTAACATCCACACTGTCATAGCCAACGCCGAATCGACCTACTGCAAGCAGTTCTTCACAATTTACCAAAGAATCCCTGTTGACTTGAGGTGACAACACGATCACGCCTTGAGCATCGCCGACTTGATCCGAAGTCATGACGGGCAATGATCTGGAAACCTTCCGATTTCGATATGCGAAATTCCTTCAAAGACTGAAAGCCCGATATCCGGATAGCGTGGTGAATTGTCGGCATCGTAGAAATCTGCGGTCAAGGATACGCGGAAGAGAGGTTTAGCGGAAGCGGTCATCGCCTGGTTCCTTCCTGTTGCCACGGATTTCCGCGCTCGGTGGCGCAAGTCTCGTCAACAACAATCTGCGTGGGCGCAGGCCCCACATCGACCCAGAGCATGGTCAGGGGAGCATTCGATTCATTCTTAAAATAGTGAACCCTGCCCCTGGGGACAAAAACGGTCGACGCATGGGTTACCGTATAGTGCCGGCCTTCAACCACACAAGTGGCTTCGCCATCAATGATACAGATCGATTCATCAAAGTCGTGAACGTGGGCCAGCTGTCGGCCGCCCGGATGGAACAAGGCGTATCCACCGCTTATGGTTAGCTCTGACACCAGTTCCGCGTTGTAGTATTCGATCGTTTCGACATTTGCCGAAGGCTGCGCTCGCCGCGCCCATCGAAAACGATTGACTCGTTCTTTGCCGGGCGTACCCGTCGAAGTCGTCGGCATCAGCTGTGTGCGCCATTTGCTCTCGACCGGGGTGCGGACCAGTTTATCAGCGCTCATCGCGATATGAAAAATGGCTGGATCATGTGCGCTCAGATTTCGCGTTTGATGGGCAGTCTGGGGAGGAATGACGACATTGTCGAAAACGTCCAGGTCATAGCAGCGCCCCTCGACTTCGATTTGCCCTCGTCCTCTGAGAAGCGTGATCGCTTCCGTGAAGGGATGCGTGTGATAGGGGAGTATCGATCCAGGATCGAATGTTACGATTCCCGCGGTCAGGTTGCGAGCCTGGTTGTGACCGCCCACGTGAGCATCCACATGCACGCCAGGATCAATCTCCACTGTCGGTCTGGCCCCAGCGAGTATGACTGTTTCCAGTCGATCGGGACGCATCGATTCAGGAGGAAAACGGCGGGCAGGTAACGATTCTCCAGCGGCAGCATCAAGACTGGTATGCATTGGCTGGTCTCGTCCTACTACTGCGAGCGATGTGCGCAGTGACCGCAAGAACAGCCCGACGTCGAGTCCCAGTCCGAGGACGCGGAATCCCTGTTCGCGTCGACGCAAGAGATCATCGTTGCCGGCAGCCAGGATGCCGCAGTTCTTGCCGGCGCTGCGAATCGTGTCCTTCATCTGGAGCAATTGTTGGGCAATTCCAGGGCCTTCCCATTCACCCCGATAGCCGGCACTGGCCGAGTAGTCAGCGGGTCCGAAGAAGAAAATCTCGCTTCCTTCCACTTTACACATGGCTGGGACTTCCGAAAAAGCCCGCACCGTTTCGAGAATGGGAACGACCAGAACATGCTCGTTGGCCTCGGCAGTGTGTTCTTTCAAACACTGGCCCCAGACGGTTGCGCGGTCGGCACCTATACCCCGCACACCTTGAAGCGGATATCGAGCGTACGAGATCGCTTGCCTCAACTGCTCCGCAGTTTCGATCCAGGGTATGACAACGCCATCCGCCCCGAGGTCGAGCCCGCGCTTGATGAGGCCCGCGTTCAATTCAACGATACGAACCAGTACCGCCGTTTGACTCCGCACCGCTGCACGGATGTGCGCGACGACTTCCTGCCAGTCGAGATGACCGTGTTCGGTATCGATGACGACCCAGTCGACGCCGAGCGCAACAGCCATTTCCGTGATGGCAGGTGCATCCAGCGAAACCCACAGCCCGAACACCGGGCCATCGGCCTGCAACTTGAGTCGGAGTTGTTGAATCGCGGCCGTTTTCATTGTTTCCTTACATGAAATGCCGTTAGATGATCAAGTAATATGAGCGCCCTGAGTCTCCACATAGACCGCATAGAGCGATTGACTGGCTGCCATGAACAACCGATTGCGCTTCGGGCCGCCGAAGCAGATATTGGCGCAAATCTCCGGAAGGAGAATCATGCCAATGCGTTTGCCTTCCTTGTTGAACACCTGGACGCCGTCGTAACCGTCGCCAACCCAGCCGGCACCGGCCCAGATGTTGCCATCCACGTCGGCCCGAATGCCATCGGCAAACCCGGCGACTTTCTTGCCTTTGAGCTCCATTTCCATCGAGCAGAATTCCTTGCCTTTGCCGAGCTTCTTGCCGTCGATGATCTCGAACATCATGATGTTTTTCGGCGCGTTGTCGTAGTGCGATGCACCGGTATCGGCCACGTAGACAGCTTTGTAGTCAGGTGAAAAGCACAGGCCGTTGGGCTTGAACATTTCATCGTTCATCTTCTCGCATTTCCCGGTTTTCGGGTCGATGCCGATAAATCGCCTCTTTCAATTCGAGCTTCCCTTTATTGCCTTCGTAGTGCATCAGGCTGCCGTAGCCGGGGTCGGTGAACCAGATGCCGCCGTCCGGATGAACCGCACCGTCGTTCGGCGCGTTGAACGGTTTTCCCACGAACTTGTCGGCGAGCACTTTCCGCGAACCATCGTGTTCGTAGCGGACCACGCAGCGATTTCCATGCTCAAAGCTGATTTGTCGGCCCTCGTAGTCGAATGTGTTGCCGTTGCTGTTGCCGGCGGGCTTTGCGGAACACGCTGACGTGGCCGTCTTCGTTCCAGGTAGCGCAACTGTCGATCGTTGGGAATATCGCTCCACACCAGGTACTGGCCGCCGGCGTTCCAGGCCGTGCCTTCCGCCCAGAGCATTCCGGTGTAGAGTCTTTGAATCGGGGTATTGCCGATCTTGTATTTCGCGAATTCCTTGTCCAGGACGATAATGTCCGGATCGGGGTATCGGGCCGGGTTTTTGCCGGACCAGTCGCGTTTGGTTTCGGCGAGCAATGCTGGAGCAGCAACGGCAGCGGCAGCGCCGGCCAGGAACGAACGACGGCCAATCAATGGAGAGAAAGAATTCATCGGAGTCGATCCATGAGAGTGGGAATTTGTAGTGGAAAGTGTTGCTACTTTACCGAGCCATTCGTGCATTGCAAGCAAAAAAGCAGACCATTGATAAACACCCTATTGATTTCATGGATTGATCCGGAAGTCTTTTCATCTCCTATTCCCACAAGAACCACCGGCGCTTGATTTTTGGTCCGTACGAAAGGCCGAACTGACGAATGGCCGCATCGCGAGCCAATTGCACAGCCTCCTCGGCGGAATCGGTGATGTGGATGTGATTAACATCAGGCTTGTCGATTGTTTTTGTCTCCAGGAGCCGGCCGCGCAGGAATTCAAGTAATGGCTGCCAGTATTCTTTGCCGGCCAGTACCAGCGGAAAATCCTGTATTTTGTGAGTCTGAATGAGAGTTGCCGTTTCAAAGATTTCGTCGAGCGTTCCGAAACCGCCAGGCAAGGCGATAAAGGCGTAAGAGTATTTCACCAGCATCAACTTTCGAACGAAGAAGTGCCGGAATGTTACCCAAAGATCGAGGTACGGATTTGGTTTCTGTTCCTTTGGCAATTCAATGTTGCACCCGGCGGAAAAGCCGCCAACCTCTTTCGCGCCGCGATTGGCCGCTTCCATGATGCCGGGACCGCCGCCGGTCATCACCGTGAATCCGGCGCGTGCCAAGCGCTGGCCGATGTCTCTGGCGAGCATGTAGTATTGATGATCGACACCGAATCTTGCCGAGCCAAACACTGTGACACATGGGCCGATGAAATGAAATTTGCGAAAGCCACGCACGATCTCGAAGAAAATCCGCACGGCCCTGCCCAGTTCAAAGGTGTCGCTTTTGCGGCCCCTGGAGGAACTGAGTAATCTCCTTTCCCGGTGCGGCTTTGCCCCAGTGAGTCGTCGAAGATGCAGGACCAGTTTGAGGCTGGCACATGATCGAATCGGCTTCAGCGTTCGAGTCTTCGCTCATATCAATTCATCGACGATTGTTGCGGACGAATGGCGGGTGGTCTCGACATCAGCTTGGCTTCTTGAAGAGATCCAAAAAGCGATCTTCATAATCCTTGAAAACTCCCAGGCGATCGAGTTCCTGTTTCAGTTCAAATGCCCGCGAGCGGTCTTGTGCCGCCTGCTGAAACATCGTCTCAATGCGTCGCCGGTCTGCCGAATCGATCGACTCCTCCTCAACCGGTTCCGGCTGATAGCTTTCGTCCTCAAGAGAATGCTGTTGCCCATACGCCTGTTCCAACTCGCGCCAGAAGTTCGCCCAGTTGTTCCTCGGTGGCCCTGGCTTGTTCGGACAGTTCGGTGAAGTCGAGGTCGATATCCGTGATCGTCGTAAAACTCTGCAGGATTGCCAGAGATGCTTTCGGAAAAGGAAGCTGGCTGAAGATATGCGGCATCTCGCCCAGCAAGCACGCTCCCGGTAGTCCCGCATCGAGAGCTGACCCCAGTAAAACTCCGTTCAGCCCCCGGATATTGCCGTCCTGAAGAATCTCCAGTTCGAGGTGCTTCAATTCGCTGAGTGTATCGTGATCGGTGGCAGCACAAAAAACCCGTGAAACGTGTTCCGGGTGCATTTGCGTTGCCATGGCCGCAAAGGTGAAGACGCGCTCGACGCCGAGATCGCGAGCCGCATTCAATGAGTTGCCGACAGAATGAAACAATCCCGGTGCGTGGTTGCGACTCGCCGAGAAATACTACGAGGTCGTGCTTTTTCTTCGGGTCGATCCAGACGAACAAACGGTTGCGAGGCTGCCGGCCCATTTGGATCAGCCCTTCCTTCACCTCGATCTGGTCAACCTCGTCGACATCATTCGCGACAAATTCGGCGATCAGATTCATGTCGAGTTTGGACAGCAGATAGATCCCGGCGTTGAGAGCTACATTCCCCATTCCCGGCCAGACAGCAACCAGCCAAGGATGGTTGAGTTCAAGTTTTTTCGCCATCGATCGTCTCGCCTATACAGATTGAAAAGGTTAAGGGATCAAGAAGGTTCTGCGATACATCTTAACAATAAGTTTACGCGAGCAATCAGGATATGGTGGCGTTTCTTGAGACGCTCCGCAAGGATCAACTCAACTTTGCAGTCTTTGCCATTGGATGCTCAACCGCAAACTCGCGCAGCAATTCCACTACTTCCTCATCCTCAACTTGCGAGAAGTCGTCGTAAAACTGCCCGACGGCCCAGAAATCATCGGGAGTAAGCAAGCATATCACGTCGTCGGACCAGGAGCGGATCTCTTCCAACCGATCCGGGGAGGCAACAGGTACAGCGACGATGACTTCACGAGGCATCTGCGCTTTGACTGTTTTGAGAGCGGCAATCATCGTCGAACCGGTGGCAATACCGTCGTCGGTCACGATCACCGAGCGCCCCGCGATTGGTGCCGGGTGGCGAACGCCGCGAAATAGCTTGCGCCGTCGGATGATCTCGGCAAGTTGCTGCTGTGATTCTGCGGCCAGGTAATTCTTGATGGTATCCAGGAATCGCTCCGAATGGTGATTGAGATAGACCTGGCCATCCTCGGCGATCGCGCCGATCGCAAGCTCCGGTTGGCCCGGTGCTCGCAATTTCCGCGCGAGAACCACGTTCGAGTTCCGCGCCGAGTTCCCGCGCCAGTACAGCACCTGTTACCACACCACCGCGAGGGATCGCCAATACCAACGGTTCGTGAAACTTACGTCCCCTCAATCTGTCGGCGAGCTGGCGAGCAGCATCTTCTCGATCGCGAAACATGGGCATCTCTCCTTGGAGCACCTGGACTTGGTCGTTGCCCGATGAGATTTCCACAGCGTGGCTTTTGTTCCATCACGTTCAGCCATCTCTTTTCAAAATGGATGGTTGGTGTCGTGCAAGTATGATGCCATTGTAGAAAACATGGAAAATGCCGGCAGCAAAGGTCATTTCTCATCGCTGTGCAGCGATAATCGAATTGACAAGGATACTCATACGCAAAGGAGAATCCGTTCCCGGAACAAGTTTTAATTGTGCGTATCCCTGGAAGTTGGTTTGGACTCCTCACTCGACTTATTTTCATTTGCCGGCTTTGATGTCGTCGGGGCGTTGCCGTCTTTGTCGCTAAGGTGTTCGATCAATTCGCCAACCCTTTTTCCACCGTTGACTACATCCGTTCCCACTTTGTGCGAGTTGAGATTGATCTCCAGGCGTTGGGTCCCGGCAACGGGGGAAGGCTTGCGCTCGATCTTGTACCAGTCCAGATACCAACCCAACCCGACGAAGGTCAGTGTCGCTGCGCCCAGAAGGGCAAGAAGATTCCTCATCATCTGCTCCCGTGAGAAAAGAATCTGCCGGAAAAAAGAGGGTTTTTCGGCGACTCGGCTATACATCCTGCACAAGGTTTGCGTCCAGATGAATCGTTGCGAAATGCAAAATCGTCTTGACAGCACCCCTGACTCTTTTCGTATTCTGCTGTATCGGAACGACGGATTCGAATAAACTTGCGGTAAATACTGCCTGTTTCGGTTGTGTCGAGGTTCGCCTGTAGGGGATACGAGGGATAAATTGATTTGGCAAACCGCGAAAGTTCTGTCAAACTGGTGAAGTCCACTGTTGGTGAAACGCGATCGCTGCGGTAGAATGAAATGGAGACTCGGTGTGAGTGATCCGCATTTCGGGCGCAGACCAAGCACTCGAGCAGGGAGCAACCAGCAAGCAAACCGCCCCGGACTTTCCTCTCCAAACCAGTCCGAGGCCTGCTTCCCAACCCATACCTCTCTTCCCGCGATTCCGTGACAGGTTACGAGTTGCCGTCGATTCGGTAGGTAACCCCCGACCACCCAAGTGTGTCATTACCGGGGCAACGAAAGGTCTGACGATCCGGGGTGATGGTATTTATCGTTCCCACACGATTCATCTGGAGGGTGATAACATGGCCGATGGAAAGGTGATCCTGTCTACGCTTCGATCCGAAGTAGACCTGAATGACTATCGAAAACTGCACTGGGAAGGCAGTTTCGAGGAATATTTGAATATCGTTCTCGAACGGCCCGAAGTGACCCGAACCGCCTACCAGCGACTATACGAAATGATCCTGTCGCACGGCACGGATGAGGTCTACGAGAACAAAGAAAAGATCACGCGCTTCAAATTCTTCACCGAGTTCGCCACCCGGCACGGCGATGCCATCTACGGCATCGATCGGCCCTTGATGCAACTGGTCAACACCTTCAAATCCGCGGCCAAGGGGTATGGCACGGAACGGCGCGTGCTATTGCTGCACGGCCCGGTTGGGTCAGCCAAGAGCACCATCGCCCGGCTCCTGAAACGCGGCATGGAAGAATACTCGCGCACGGATATCGGAGCATTGTTCGCTTACTCCTGGAAGGTCGCCGACGGCAGCTATCAAAAGTGCCCGATGCACGAAGACCCGCTCCATCTTGTTCCCTTAGACCTGAGAGCGACGCTTCTGAAACAGCTCAATACCAATCGCAAAGCGAATACCTACGAAGTTACGATTCGTGGCGATATGTGCCCCTTCTGCCGTCAAATGTTCAACGAGAGGATGCAGAAACACGATGGCGACTGGCATCGAGTCGTGGAGGACATCAAGGTTTCCAGGCTGCTGCTCTCCGAACAGGATCGCATCGGTATTGGAACTTTCCAGCCCAAAGACGAGAAGAATCAGGATTCCACGGAGTTGACCGGCGACATCAACTACCGCAAGATTGCCGAATACGGTTCCGACAGCGACCCGCGTGCGTTCAATTTCGATGGGGAGCTCAACATCGCCAATCGCGGTTTGGTCGAGTTCATCGAAGTCTTGAAACTGGACGTGGCATTCCTCTACGACTTGCTCGGAGCATCCCAGGAACACAAGATCAAACCGAAGAAGTTCGCGCAGACGGACATCGATGAGGTGATTCTCGGCCATACCAATGAGCCGGAATTCAAACGGCTGCAAAACAACGAGTTCATGGAAGCTCTGAGGGACCGCACAGTGAAGATCGACGTGCCCTATGTGACCAGGCTGCGCGATGAGATCCGCATCTATGAAAAGGACTTCAATGCCGAAAGAGTCAAAGGCAAGCACATCGCCCCGCACACCGTGGAAGTGGCAGCGATGTGGGCAGTGCTGACCCGATTAACTCCGCCCAAGCACGCGAGTTTGAGCCTGCTTCAGAAGATGAAACTGTACAACGGGAAGACCCTGCCGGGATTCACTGAAGACAACATTATCGATCTGAAGCGCGAAGCGCCGTACGAAGGCATGCACGGAATCTCGCCGCGATACATCCAAGACAAGATTTCCAATGCTCTTGTCGTTCACCCCGATGAAGATAACATCAACCCCTTCATGGTGATGAAGGAACTGGAAGATGGGTTGCGACATCATGCCCTCATCACGGACGAAGAGACCCTTAGACACTACAAAGAGTTGATTGCCGTGGTCAAGGAAGAATACGAAGACATTGTCAAGAACGAGGTCCAGCGCGCCATCGCCGCGGATGAAGAGGCACTCGCCCGGCTGTGCTCGAACTACATCGACAATGTGAAGGCATACACTCAGCGTGAGAAGGTGCGAAATCGATACACCGGTTCGTACGAGGAACCGGACGAAAGGCTGATGCGCTCGGTCGAAGAGAAGATCGATATCCCTGAGAGCCGGAAAGACGATTTCCGCCGGGAGATCATGAACTACATCGGCGCTTTGGCGATCGACGGCAAACGAAGTTTGACTATAAGACAAACGAGCGATTGCAAAAAGCGCTCGAACTGAAGCTCTTCGAGGACCAGAAAGACACCATCAAATTGACAAGTTTGGTGTCCAATGTCGTCGATAAGGCTACCCAGGAGAAAATTGACGTGGTCAAGAGCCGTCTGATCCGCAATTATGGGTATAATGAAAGTAGTGCGACAGACATCCTGAACTTCGTGGCAAGTATCTTTGCTCGGGGACAGACGAAGAAATAAGTCTCCGCAGTGATGAGGGATGGGTTCTTGCCGGGCGTGACTGCCTAAAACCGGTTGCAGGTCGACGAGTTACCCCATTGCTCACCGTCGTGCGGAGTTCTTCAAACATCGATTCGAGAGAGGGAGAATGGGTGGGGGCCTGACCGGCGGAAGGTCATGAACCTGGTCAGGCCGGAAGGAGCAGCCATAAGTGTGCGGACCGCGCGGCTCAGGGCACCCCCATCCAATCCCCCTCTTTCGGACAGTGCGGACGGCTAAGCCGCAACCGGCCCAAACCTTCCCGTCTTTTCCTTCCGCAATCTCTCCCACCCATTTTCTCAAGAGGCCATACCGTGGGACAGAAGATTGAACGTGATCTTCAGCGCTTCCGAAAAATCGTCCGCGGCAAGGTGAAAAGCAACCTTACCAAGTACATCTGCCGCGGCGAGATGATCGGCAAGAAGGGCAACGATCTGGTCAGCATCCCGCTGCCCTCGATCAATTGCCGCAATTCCGCTACGGAAGCAAGGACTCCGGCGGGGTCGGCGTTGGCGAAGGCCAGGTCGGCCAGCCTTTGACTGCGCCGCAGGGCGAGGGGGAGCCTCAAGCCGGGGATCAGCCGGGCGGCCACATCCTCGAAGTCGAATTGACGATGGAGGAATTGGCGGCGATTCTTGGTGAAGAGCTCGCCCTGCCTCGCATCGAACCGCGCGGCAAGAAGAACATCGTCACCGAGCGCGACAAATACACGAGCATCCGCCAGGTCGGTCCGGAATCGCTCCGGCACTTCAAGCGCACCTACAAGCGCGCCTTGAAACGGCAAATTGCTTCGCAGGACCTACGATCCGCGCGACCCCAAGGTCATTCCGATCCGGGCCGACAAGCAATATCGGCAGCTGGAAGGACACCCCCAAACCGGAAAGCGTTGCCGGCGTGATCTACATGATGGACGTTTCGGGTTCGATGACCGACGAACAGAAGGAGATCGTTCGCATCGAGTCGTTCTGGATCGATACCTGGATCAAGGCGCATTACAAGGGTGTCGACAGGGTCTACATCATCCACGATGCGGTGGCACACGAAGTGGACGAGCATACCTTCTATCACACGCGTGAAAGTGGCGGCACCAAGATCAGTTCCGCCTACGAAATGGCCAACAAGCATCATCGACGCACGCTATCCCCCGAAGCGATTGGAACGTCTACGCCTTCCATTTCTCCGACGGCGACAACTGGGGCGACGACATTCCCCACTGCATCGAACTGCTCACAAAGCAGTTATTGCCGAAAGTGAATTTGTTTGGTTACGGCCAGGTGGAAAGTCCCTATGGCAGCGGTGAGTTCTTCGACTACATTCACGAGTTGACCGGCGAGCACGAAAACGTCGTCACGAGCAAAGTACCCGACCGCGACGCGATTTTGGGATCGATCAAGGAGTTTCTGAAGACGGGACGTTGATTCATCCACTTCAAGAGGCATTTATGTCTGGGCACGCTACATTTTCCGAGAACATCCAAAAGGATTCAGATCTCTACCCGCATTTGATTCGGGCTGACCAAATCCTGCGCAAAGTCATTGGTCCCAAGAGAAGAGATCGAGTCGAGGCCAATTGGGCATTTATTGACGATGGACGATTCCAAAAAGTAGTCCGTCTCCAATTGAAGGACGACGTTGGAGAAGTCGAAGGCTCATTTACCGAGTCGGAACTTCGCAATGAAGATCGGCTATACCGACGTCTCAACTGGCTTTGGGGAAAGCTCCTGGAAATCCGCGTCGACAAGTCTTACGAGGAACTCCAAGGATGTGCGCAAACAGGAGATCAAGGAGTTTCTGAAGACGGGGCGGTGATTTCGTCGGGTGCAGTTGCTACAGACTGCTACAAAACTTGATTGTGTACCAAGATCATAAATTCAAACGAGTGAAGCAGCGAACGTGATGTGACAAATTGCTACAAAAATTGATTGCGCACAAAAGGTGTAAGAATCAAACGAGTAAAGAAGTGATCTCGATGTTACAAATTGCTACAAAAATTGACTGTGTACAAAAGATCAGAAACTCAAACGAGTGAAGCGGTGAAGCAGATGTTACAAATTGCTACAAAAATCGGCCCTGTGCCTCCAAAGACCTTGGCAGTTAATCAAACGATTATCGATTCGATACACTGACCAAGTCCTTTTGGTGAAATGGGGATGCTACAAATTGTTACAACAAAGTTGCTTCGCGTCGACGATTGGAAACAAAAACGAGCTAAGAACTGTTATTGTGTTACAAATTGCTGCAAGTTTTCGGCGTCTTCAAGCCCAGTCAGGCTTTGACGAATTGAAAAAACGCTGGGAAGAATCCGACCGAAGGCGTTGGACCATCTATGGCATTCTCCTTGCGGCGACATTTACCTTCCTTGCGAATCTTGTGTTACTTATCCTGCGTCGATAATTTTTGCGGAGGATTCCGCCACCATGTTCTACAACACTAACCTTCCCCCGCATCTGCGTATTCTCAAAGATGAGATCGAAGGCTACGCGCGCGAATATGGCCTCGATTTCTATCGAGACCATCTTCGAGGTCGTCGATGCCGATGACCTCAACCAGATCGCGGCCTACGGCGGTTTCCCGACACGCTATCCGCACTGGTCGTTCGGGATGTCCTACGAGGAACTTAAAAAGGGCTACGACTACGGCCTGTCGAAAATCTATGAGATGGTCATCAACAACGATCCGTGCTACGCCTATTTGATGCGCTGCAACAACGTGGTCGATCAAAAATTGGTGATGGCCCACGTTTTCGGCCACTGCGATTTCTTCAAGAACAACGCTTATTTCACTCACACCAATCGCAAAATGATGGACGAAATCGCCAATCACGGCGCTCGTATCCGCCGCTACGCCGAACGGTTCGGCGAAGATGAAGTTGAGGCGTATCTCGATCGCTGCATGTCGCTGGACGACTTGATGGACATCCACTCCACCGCCATCAGACGTCGCGAGGAATCATTCGCGCTACGACTTCAACGAACACGCCGACGAAGAAGTCCACGCCAATCGCTTCAAAAGCAAGCCGTACATGGACGACTACATCAATCCGCACGGCAGTTCTCGAGGAGAAGAGGAAGAAGCGAGACGCAAGAACGCGCGGACAGATCGAATTTTCCCGATCATCCCGAGAAGGACGTTCTGTTGTTCCTGATCGAATATGCGCCGATGACAAGCTGGCAGAAAGATATTCTTTCGATCGTCCGCGACGAGGCTTACTACTTCATGCCGCAAGGCTCAAACGAAGATCATCAACGAGGGTTGGGCAAGCTATTGGCACTGCGACGATGATGACTCAGAAAATCCTGCAGCCGTCCGAGGTGATCGACTATGCCGATCACCATTCGGGCACGATGGCGACCAACGGCCAACGGCTCAATCCCTACAAACTCGGCATCGAACTGTTGCGCGACATCGAGCACCGCTGGAACACGGGGCAAATTCGGCCCGGAGTTCGACGATTGCGAAGATATTGAAGAAAAGCGACGCTGGAACAAGGATCTTGGGCTGGGCCGGCAAAAAATCTTTGAGGTCCGGCGCGTTCATAACGATATTACCTTTATCGATACCTTCCTGACCCCGGAGTTCTGCGTCGAGCACAAACTGTTTTCATTTGCCTACGTAGAGCAAACCGGACAATACGTGATCGAGTCGCGCGAATTTCGACCTGGTAAAGAAGCGATTGTTGTTCAGCTTGACGAACTTCGGCAAGCCTTTTATCTATCGTTCTCAACGGAAACCACCGAAACCGGGGTGAATTGCTTTTGAAACACGAGTATAATGGGATACCGACTTAAGATTCAGGAAGCCCAGGATACCCTCGCCAACATCCAGTTCATCTGGAGACGCCCGGTCCATTTGAGAAACGGTGATCGACGACAAGCCGACACTGTTATCTTTCGACGGAACAGAACAAACACAAAAACCCATAGGGGAAACCGATGACGCTCGCCGAAACGCTCCTGCAAAAACTAAGTGAATGGCAACCGACCAACCAGGAAAACAAAGCTGGATCGACAATCCCGTGGAGACGGGTTGGACGATCCAGCTAACCGCCGATCGCGTCGAAACACTGGGTTGCCAGATCTGGGAATTGACGCTCACCGCAACAGAATGCCCCTGGACGGATGCTGCCGATCTACAGGTTTGCGCAGAAGGAATTGCGAGCCGAGTGAACGGCCTCCGCGAACCGTTGAAGCTGATCGAGGTAGACAACACCCGAATGGAAGCCATGCTTCGCAGCGACAAACCATCCAAACGCGCTGAGAAGGTTGGCTACTACGAGATGCGGCTCGTTGGCTCGCAGAATCAAATCGTGCTGCGCCGATTCGAAGCCTCGCCGGGTCTGAGCAACAAACGGGAACAGGTCGGATTTGCGCTGACCCATGAGGTGATCGCCAAACTAATCGCCGATCTTATCGGCAAATAAGCTTTTCGACTCGCATCGGAGTGGGAATGGTCCCACTCCTTGCCCGTCAGAATTGGCACAAGCAAATTTTGTCAGGTAAACACCAGTGAACATCGCGACTAGGACACCGGAAGGAAATCCAAATCATTGCCCTGTTTGTGGCGCGTTCGTGATAATTGAACCATCTCGCCCTCCTGGTGACGCTCCGTGTCCGGCTTGCGGTGTTCTTCTGTGGTTTGCACCAAACACGACCATTTTGGTTGCTGATGGGGACTGGGCCAAGAAGCTGGACAAACTTGACGAACCTGTGGAGATTTGCACACCGGACGGCAAACGACTTGGTTTCTTTACACCTGCGAAACCACGCGTAGACCAAGACGAACTGGATCAGCGCGAAATCGATCCAAACACAAAGTGGTACACTGCGGAACAAGTCATGGCCAAACTCAAGGAATTGCGAAACACGTAGTTCCAGAAATGTCATTTTTCAAGTAAGTCCCGCCAACTGGATTGTTCGCGTTACTTACTAATAATCGCTCCGAACCTTTTTCACCTTCCTCTTGTCACCTTCAATGCCTTTCGGCATCGCTGGCTCGCGCCGCCCTGGTTTCACTCGTTGTGAAAAAAAGATCGCATACGCGATTGGGCGGACGCTCCAGACAACCCTTTGGTTGCTCGTGGCAGCCAGGGAGTTTGTTCACGTGAAGAAGACTCACGTCAACGTCGGCACGATCGGTCACATCGACCACGGCAAGACCACCCTGACCGCCGCCATCCTGGCAGTTCAGGCCCAAAAGGGCCTGGCCAAGAGTCAAAGAGCTATCAGGACATCGCCAAGGGCGGCACCCGGCGCGGCGAGAACAAGACCGTCACCATCATCACCTGCGCACGTCGAGTACGAGACGGAGACTCGGCACTATGCCCACATCGACTGTCCCGGCCACGCCGATTACGTCAAGAACATGATCACCGGGCGCGGCGCAGATGGACGGTGCCGTGCTGCTGATCTCGGCGGCCGACGGCCCGATGCCGCAGACCCGGGAACACATCCTGCTGGCCCGGCAGGTCGGCGTTCCCGAACTGGTGGTGTTCGTCAACAAGTGCGATCTGGTCGATGACCCGGATCTGATCGACCTGGTCGAGACTGGAGACCCGCGAGTTGCTGACAAGGTACGGTTTCGACGGTGAATCGTGTCCCGTTCGTCCGTGGCAACGCCAAGGGCGCGCTGGACCACCCGGCCGATCCGGCATTCAGCCGGTGCATCGGCGAATTGCTGATGACGCTGGATACGCCACATCCCGGAACCGGAGCGGCTCGTCGACGAGCCGTTCCTCATGGCGATCGAGGGTGTTCACACCATCGAGGGTCGCGGCACGGTGGCGACCGGCAAGATCGAGCAAGGGCGTCGTCACGGTCGGCCAGAAGGTGGAAATTCTCGGCCTGGGCGACATCGCTGGAAAGTGTCGTCACCAGTGTCGAGGCGTTCCAACGTCCTCTGGACCATCGGCGAGGCCGGTCAGAACGTCGGCGTGCTGCTGCGCGGCATCAAGGCCGACCAGATCCAGCGGGGCCAGGTGATCGCCGCTCCGCGGACGATCCGGCCGCAGTGCGAAGTTCAAGGCGTGAGGTTTACGTCTTGAGCAAGGACGAAGGCGGCCGGCACACGCCGTTCTTCGGCGGCTACAAGCCGCAGTTCTTCTTCAGGACCACGAACGTCACCGGCGAGATGTCGGACTGCCGGAAGGAATCGAGATGGTGATGCCCGGCGACAACGCTCGCGTTGAAGTCAGCCTGGACAAGCCGATGGCGCTGGAGGTCGGCAGCCACTTCGCCATCCGCGAGGGCGGCAAGACGGTTGGCTCGGGTGTCGTGACCGAAGTAGTGATGTGATTGAGGTAGGAGGGGATTCACTCGCACCCTCCTACCTTCTTAAAGCTGACAATCCGAATATCGGTGGCTCGTTTCGAGGCTGAATCTCAAATCGCTCGTGAGACGAAGAAGTTCATTGTCGTTGCCAAGCTTTCAATACAATGCGATCCTCGTGCATGGCTACTCCTCATCAGTCTCGGCGAGTTCGCTCGGTTTTGCATAAGAGAAATAAGGGAACAACGAGATGCCGTACTTCTGCAATTTGTCGTGAATGGCGATCTCAAACTTGGTTACTCCTCTCACCTTTTTGACGTCTGTCGATTCGTCGAGCAGCACCGAAATGCGGAGTGCCGGATCGCCGTCCCAATCCGTATAATCCTCGGCCTCGATCTTGAGGATGTGCATCCCCGGCGGCACGGGCAGTTTATCGAGATCGAGGGCATCGCGTATGTCAACTGTGAGTGGCATTCGAGGCTCCATTTGAAAAACCAATACGCCAACGGCGAACATGGTTTAAGCACCAGCTCGCCGGTTGATCCTCCTGTCGGAAAACACCCATATTGTACCACATATCCCTATGCTGCGTTCAGTTCGCAAGGTCCAAGAACACCTAATCTCTAGCCGCCGATCCGTTGAGCTATATACTTAGCCGGCTGGCGAGTTCAACTCGAGATGATCCGTCGTTTGTTCTTGTCGTCAGGCAGGATTAAGGCATCTCAAGAATGTCTAACCAGAAAGTCCATCCGTTCCCATCATTTCCTCGATTTGCACTCCGACACGAGACTTGGGCTACGTCGGCCCGCAACACCAACTGAGGACATCGGAGCCTCACAGGAAACCGTGAAAGACCGCAACCCCTGTCAGCCTGCTGGAACGACTGCGCACTCCGTTTGACGCCGATGCCTGGAGTCGGTTTGTCGAACTTTACACGCCGCTCATTTATGCGTGGGGCAGCCGAGTCGGATTACAGAACCAGGATGCTGTGAACCTGGTGCAAGATGTGTTCACCACCTTGATTCAGGTACTTCCAACATTCATTTACGACGAGCATAAGAGCTTTCGCAGTTGGTTGCTTCCCCATCCCGCACTGCCGACTCTTCCAATAGTTTCGCCTCATCTCATCAGGCTTGCGGAACTTTTTTCCATTGCTGATCTTTCGCCGATTCCAGAACGGCATCCAGATCAATTGCGTCCGATAGGCGTCGCGGAAGTCCGGCATTGGCTTTGTGCCCTTTTCCAATCCTTCGAGAAAATCGGCGACTTGATGTATGAAAGTGTGTTCGTAACCGATTTGCAGGCCGGGAACCCACCACTTGTCCATGTAGGGGTGCTCGGCGATGCCGTTCTTATCGACGCCATTGTCGCTGATATGCACCGATTTCCATGCCCGCAGCCGGGGATCGCCTTCCTTGTGATCGAATACTTGCAAGCGATGAAGATCGTGCAGGTCCCAGAAGAGCGAAGCGTTTTCGCCGTTGATCTCGAACGTGTAAGCGCCTTGTGGCCGCGTGCGTAGCGGGTCGATTCAAAGGTTGCCAGCGAGCCATTGGCGAATTTTGCCAGGAACGCGCAGGCATCATCGATGCCGACTTTCTCCACCTTGCCGGTCGCTGTGTGAACACGTTCCTTGACAAAGGTTTCCGTCATGGCGCTGAACGCTTTCGATCGGCCCGTTGAGCCAGGTCGCCGTGTCGATGCAGTGGGCCAGCAGATCGCCCGTCACGCCGCTTCCTGCTGCGGCGGCATCGAGTCGCCAGAGTCCTTGCCCTCCTTGCGGCAGAGTCGGCGCTTGATGGTCCAGTCCTGCAGGAACTTGGCGCGGTAGTGGAAGATTCGCCCCAGTTTGCCTTCATCGATGAGCCGTTTGGCGAGGGTGACCGCCGGCACGCCGGCGATAGTTGTACCAGACCATGTTCGGCAACTTGGCCTTTTCGACGGCCTCGACCATTTTCAGGCCTTCCGGGCCGTTCAGGGCCAGCGGCTTTTCGCAGAGGATCATCTTGCCGTTGGCGATCGCAGCCAGCGCGATTTCGAGGTGGGTGTTGTTGGGCGTGCAGATGTCGATGACGTCGATGTCTTTGCGCTCGACCAGCTTGCGCCAGTCGGTCTCAACCGATTCGTAACCCCATTGCTCGGCAAACGCTTTGGCCTTGTCGTCACTGCGGCCGCAGACGGCCTTGAGCACGGCCGATGTTCCAGCGTTGAAGAAGTGATTGACCTGCGAATAGGCATTCGAGTGGGCCCGGCCCATGAAGCCATAGCCGATCATGCCGATATTCAAGGGTGTGGTCATGGAGAGACCTTTCAAGTGAAAATCCTAAAGCGTCCAGCAAGATCAACCGGCAACGTAGGGCGGGTCGAGGCTTTGCGAGGCCCGCCATACGCCCGATCACTCTGGCGGGCCTCGCAAAGCCTCGACCCGCCCTACAAAAGCGGGCCTTGCAAAGCCTCGACCCGCCCTACAAAAGCGGGCCTCGCAAAGCCTCGACCCGCCCTACAAAAGCGGGGCTCGCAAAGCCTCGATCCGCCCTACAAAAGCGGGGCTCGCAAAGCCTCGACCCGCCCAACAAGAGCGGGCCTCGCAAAGCCTCGACCCGCCCTACAAAAATCGCCGACTTAATTCTGCAATGGGCTCAATATGAGTCACGCCGCTGCGTATTTCGCACGCAGCTTGTCGAGGAATTTCTTGCTGTCGGCCGTCACGTCCCAGGCGTGCGGCCAGAAGCACAGATCGACGCACCACCAGTTATGCGGCACGCCGCACTGTCAGCATCGCCGGAACGAGCTTGTCGAAGTTCAGCTTGCCGGTGCCGAACGGGTTGTGCGTGCTGGTGTTGTGCTCGTTGAGGCTGCCGTCGCTGTCGATGACGTGGACGTGGGTGATCTTGCCCTTTGAGCTTCTCCAGCAGTTCCAGCTCGCCGCCCGGAAGCGTTTCCTTTGATCCCGAGCTGGTTGGCGCCGATCGACAGCACACATGTGGGCGTGGCAGGTGTCGTAGAGCACGCCGAAGTTTGGGTTGCCCTTGGCGCGCACTGCATCGACGATCTGCACGACTTCCGAAGGCTTGTTGAAGACAAAGCCCGGCTCGAACTCCCAGCAGACGTTCATGCCGTAGTCGGCTGCCATCTTGCTGCACTTGTCCCAGACGCTGACGATGCGCTCCATGCCCCTGCTTGAGGTCCATTCCCGACTGTCTCGAAGAAGTCGGGCGGCTCCACGCGAATCGACGCGGATGGTCTTGACATCCAGATCGGCCGCGAAGCACGCGAAGCCGAGAAACGCGGCAATGTAGGGCGTCGGGTTCTCGTCCATGATCGACGGGCCGGGCTTCTTGAAGCTCCACAGATCGACGGCGATGCCGGAAAGCGCCAGGCCATGATCGGCGATCTCTTTCTTCAGTTTTGGCGCGATGGCCTTGGTCGGATGCGACACCGGGCGTCGGGTGAGCGCCGAAACTGCCCAGTTCAACGCCGTCGTAGCCGAGGTCCTGCAGCTTGTGCAGAACCACGTGGAAGTCGTTGGTCGGCGTTTCCTGATTGAAGATGTAGGCCCAGGTGCCGATGGAGAGTTTGGCTTTCATTGGAAAAATCCTCGGCGGTGAAACGTATGAATGGGTAGCAAGGGTATTGATAGTTGATCGGGGGGCCGTTACCAGTCCAATTTCAACGGCGCAAGGCGGTTAGAAAGTTTCGTTCCTTCCCGGAACGGAGCGTCCCTACACACTCTTGAAATAAACGCTACTGAGATTGATTTCAGGTTAAGGCCTGTCATCATTTATTTCTTCGCGCTCACAGTCAAGGTTTATCGAGTCGAATGGAGTGGAGCAAGCAGAAATCGTGGAACTGAAACTTCCTTCAGAGTGAACATCAGCGCTCCCGATAATGTCTGTGTAAATGATCCGAACAATATTTTCGGCTCCGCTGCGAAGTACTGAGTAAAGGGATCAGCCCAGAGTTTTTGCCTAATGGAAAGAGACCAGACCATGAAACTACATCCAAGAACCCGACACACGTCAACGACCGCCACAGTTCGAGAGGTCATCAAACCAGATCGCATTGTGCTGGCGCTCGGCGATGCTCCGCAAAGGACTCTGATCGAAAATACGATCCAGTCTCAGGGGCACTCGGTACTGTGCGTCTCATCGCCGCTGGAAGCACGCCGATTTGCTCGCAAGAAGCGAACGGCCGCTACCTTCTTGGCCGATGAGTTTTCGCAACACGAAAGCGGCTGGCTAACTTGCCGGAAATTGCTGTTCGAGAATCCACAACATCGCGTGGTGATCGTGGGGACCAAGCAGGGCTCGCAAGGAGAACGAATGGCGAAATTCGTCGGCGCGTTGGCTTATCTTCCCATCGGAGCATCGGAAGCAATCATTGAGAAGACCGTGAGCGCGATTCATTTACTGACGGCGAATTAAGCGGAGTTCGAGCAATTACAGAATACGTTTGTCAATTACCTTGAAACCATTCTTCCGCGGTCATCGATCCTGGATGATGATCGACTTGAGAAGCTGGAACAAACGTACGCGAACGCGAAAAAACATTGAGAGGCGGACGCCGGATGCTGTTTATCCACTCGACGCATCCGCATGATCGCAAGCAAAGTCCCGCCACGTTTACGGATTACGCGAAATTCAGGTCGTTGGTCCGTCGGAACGAGTAGTTGGATTTCGAATCGACAATCTTTAAGCTCGGGAGGTTTCGCATGGACTGGTCCTCAATCACACCGGCAGTCGTCATCGCCTCCATGATCGGTTGTGGTGGCTCAAGAAAAGATGGAATCGCTTCTCCGCTCATATAGGCGATCCCTGCGTTTTTCGCAAACGGGGCTACCGGGAAGTCGCGGTACTTCAATGCGGCCACGCCCTGGGGCGGCGCAGCCCGCGTTCTGCGCGAACGCGGCTACTCCCCCCGGAAGCTGCTCGCCTGTAGCCGCGTTCGCGCAGAACGCGGGCTGCGTCCTCAAGCAGTAGCGTCGAGCGAAAAGTCTCATTTTTTCATTCTGCTCGTATTCAGGATTATCCGAACGACCGTTGATTGATGAGCCTGTACAAGCTTGGGCTTGGGGGCCAGCTATTCCAATGCTACAAATTGTTACAAAAAATCGAATGTGCATCAACGATTGCAAATCCAAACAAATGAATGCGTGAACACGATGCTACAAATTGCTACAAAACTTGGCTTGTGCATCGATAATCGTAAAACTAAACAAATGAATAAGTGAACAAGATGCTACAAACTGTTACAAAAAATCGGATGTGCATCCACGTTTGTAAGCACAAACAAATGAATGCGTGAACACGATGCTACAAATTGTTACAAAAATCAGCTTGTGCACCGATAGTCGTAAATATAAACAAATGAACAAGTTAATGAGATGCTACAAATTGTTACAAAAAATCGAATGTGCATCGACAATTGCAAACACAAACAAATGAACGCATGATCGCGTTGCTTCCAAGAAACTTCGCCTCAATCCAACGATTATTGATTTGATATTCTGGCGAAGTTACTTTCAGATGAGGGCCCGTGATCGGCGCAGACGCTTCCAAGAAACTTCGCCTCAATCCAACGATTATTGATTTGATATTCTGGCGAAGTTACTTTCAGATGAGGGCCCGAGCATCGGGCGCAGACGCTACAAATTGCTACAAAAATCGGCTTGTGCACCGATGGTCGTAAATCTAAACAAATGAATAAGTGAACGGAATGCTACAACTCGTTACAAAAAATCAGATGGATTCTCTGGGGGCCGAATTTGACGGCCTGGGAAGGCCGTCCCACGTACAGCGGTGCCCGAAGAGAAATTGGCTATGCCCGACTGACAGGGTGAAGCCAGATTCTCTGGGGGTCGTAGCGGCGGCATCCTGCCGCTGTCTGCAAGTTCTCGGCGGCAGGATGCCGCCGCTACGACGGCATCCCCAAGAGAAATTGGCCATGCCCGACTGACATCAGGACGGAAAAAACGATTGACTTCTCGACAAGCCGAGATTACAATGGAATTGCGTATCGTAGTGAACTAAAGATCAAGTTCTCGCCCATGACCAGTGTTGGTGAGAACACTTTAATCCATAACTTTGAACAGGCACTCGATCTCGACCGAAATGTTTCCGGGCAATGATCCCATGCCCACCGCGCTGCGAGTTCCGACGCCTGCGTCGTCCCCGAAGACATCGGCCATTAGTTCGGAGAAGCCGTTGATGACCTGTGGATGATCCTTGAAATCTTCCGTTGCATAGACCATTCCCAGCGTCTTGATGAGGGCCACCACCTTATCCAGCGATCCGAGTTCGCGCGCACGGTGGCGAGGATCGCCAGGCCGACCTGGCGGGCCGCCAGCTTGCCTTGCTCCAGCGTCAGATCCTTGCCCACTCGCCCGGTTATCATGGTTTTGTCTTCTTTGAGCGGACCATGGCCGGAGACATAAAGCAAATTGCCGTCGCGAAGAGCCGTCTTGTACTTGGCGACCGGCTTGGGAGCTTCCGGAAGAATGAGGTGCAGTTCCTGAACGCGGATTTCTGGTTTGGTTGCCATGCTGTCGGCTCCTTGAAAGAATCGAGGGTTGAAGGAGCCATTCTAATAACTTAGTGGTCCGTTTCACAATTAACGTCCGAATTAGGTCCGCCCTTTGGTATGATGTAGAAAAATCCGCACAAGCTTTGGGCAGTAACAACGGCTCAGGCGTCGCTACGCGACGCTAACCGTTGACGTCGGCATATCCTGGCGTTGAAACGCCCGGCTACCATCGGGATACCGCTGCGCGGTTACAATGCTTCCACCGCGTAGCGGTATCCCGATGGTAGCCGGGCGTTTCAACGCCAGGAACACTTGGGGTTTATCCTGCCTTTCGCATCAGCGCAGGTAATGGGATCGTGGGTTCGTGAATAACGCCATAGAAAGTTTCACTTGCCTCCGCCCGGCGTTGCAACTCCAGACATGGTTCAAAGCGCTTTCCGCAACGCTGGGCCAGATTCGTCAGTTTTTCGACGACGAGATCCAAACCCAGCGCATCGGCGTAGCGCAGAGGTCCGCCGGTCTGAGGTGCCCAGTGTATCCCCCATGCCAGCGCCAGGTCGATGGCGTCCGGATCCGCATCGGCCTCATCGCCCAGGCTCAAGGCCGCCTCGTTGATGGTTCTCAGAATAAGACGATCGACACCTTCGCGCAAGGCCTCATCCGGGTCGAAGGTGTAATGGCCGATGGCTTCTTCATCGGAATCGCGCCACATGGCCATTCGTGCCAGAGGATTGGGTGAAACCCGGCCGTGCCGATACCGATAGAACCCATCGCCGTTCGAACAGCCATTGAACCCCATTGATCGCATTCGACGGAGCGTGAGGTTATGTGCGAAGCGATCGCCGCGCGCCAGGTGCATGTTCCGAGTGAGTTCCGCAAGATAATCGAAGCCGATGGCGTCGAGAGCTTCCAGAGGGCCTCGTTTCATGCCAAATTGCCGCATCCGGCGATCGAGAACTTCCGGCGGCAATCCTTCCGCTACCAGCAACAAGGCTTCGGACCAATATGCCATCTGCACGCGCTGAAGCAATCGGCCCGGATGATCCGCTACCAGGATGGGAGTACACTTCCACTGTCGTATCCAGGCATCCAATGCCGACAAGGTATCGGAATCGGTGCCGGCCGAGCGAACCAGTTCGACGACGCGGTTGGTGATCGTGGCGTCGTAGAAATGCAAGCCCGCCACACGATTGGGCCGTTGCAACTCCGCCTGAATCGATTCCACTCGAATGGTTGTGCTGGTGGTTGCCAGAATCGTCCGGGGCCGGACACATCGTTCGAGTTCATCGAAGACGTGACGTTTGACGCCAAGGTCTTCGTCAACGGCCTCGATCACCAGACCGAGTTCCTGAAAGCCTTGCCAGGAAGTCGTCATCTGCAGCGCTTTCCGAAAACCTTCGCGATCTTCACTCGCCAGTTGACCCTTCTTGATGGCCGCGCTCAAGCCATCGTTGATAAGTCGTTCGGAAAGCGCCAGGCGATTTTCGTCGATTTCCCGAAGCAGGATCTCGTGCCCTTGCAGCAGAAATCGCTGAGCCAGAGCAGTTCCCATAGCCCCGGCACCCACGATGCCAATTCGTTTCGGCAGCGGTGCCACAGGGTTCAAGGGCTCCGGATAGATCCGAAACGGTTGAACCTCACGATGGCGTTGATCGAGTGAATTCCGACAAGCAGCAGTTGACCCCAATCGTGCAAAAGAATAACGCTCGCGCGACAGGCCATCGCCCTGCTTGTCGAAGCCCGCTCGAACTGCACTCACAATCTCCTCGAATGCCGAAGGGTTTTCAAGCCCGGCATTTGCAATCTGTTCGCTTGGAGCGCGGAAGGGTCGATTGCGAAGGATAGGCAGTCCATCATGAAGTTTGACGTGCCAGGGACGGCAATCGCGTCGCCGCATGCGATCGGTTGGAGAATCTTGCAAGTTATCCAGAAAGGTGCGGAAATCGATGCGCGCACGTCGCTCGACAAAAACTCGATCCAGCAAGCCGACCCGGTGGGCTTCGCCGGCGCTGAGCCGATGGCCGTCCAACAGCATCCTCAAGGCATTACGGATGCCGACGTGACGGGGAAGTCTTTGTGTCCCGCCCCAACAGGGAATGGAACCTCGTTCCATTTCGGGAAAGGCGAATGACACATCGGGCCTTATCACTGCGACGCGATATTGACACGCGAGGGCGAGTTCCAGCCCGGCACTGTCGCATAAGCCCTCGATAAACGCGATCGAACAGGTTCCTTTGGGAAGTGCGGAGAATAGCTGAAAGACCTGCTGCCCTCTTCCGGCATAGGCGGTTCGTTCTTCATGGGATCGCAGTGCGAGGAGTTGTTCCAATTGATGGCCCGGCGAGAACCCAGCTGCCTTGGCGCTGCGGACAACGAGCAAGTCGATCCAGGGCATTTGATGGATTAGCTTCAAGCCATGTTCGAGATCATCCAGAGTTGTTAGATTGAACCCATTGCTGCGCTGCCCGGCAAAATCGAGGGTGAGTGTCGCGATCTGATCGTCCGACTCAATGCGAATATGCGTCGATTCATAGAGCATGGCTTCACCCCCTTCCTTGAGGATGTCGCGGATTGGGCGGAAGGCTCATTGTCGAAGGAATCATGGTGCCTCCCTGCACAATTGCTGGGCATCTTGCGCCACGCCGACGCAAGTCACACATAATGGGGGAAACCTCCACCGGGGTCAAGACCGAATTGGTCGGAGGTTGTGATCGAATTTTCAGACTGGACCAGCGCCCAGATGCGACCCTTTGTACAACAGGAAAACGATCTCGATTGGAGTTAGATGGATGTCAGCTGAACCTCTTAGCCAAAGCAACATCGAGGGTTTTCCCTGCCGGCGCGGCAAGGTGCGCGACATTTACGATCTCGGCAGCGAATTGCTGATCGTGGCGACCGATCGAATCAGCGCCTTCGATTGGATCTTGCCCACCCCGATCCCGGACAAGGGTCGCATATTAACTTCGCTGACCTGTTTTTGGCTCGATTGGCTTGCGGTGCCGAACCACCTCATTTCCACGGACATTGCCACGTTTCCGCAGCCGTTCCAATGTCACGCCGCGCTACTGGAAGGTCGATCGATGCGGGTTCGCAAAACCGAGGTCTTGCCGATCGAGTGCGTGGTACGCGGCTACCTTGCAGGTTCCGGCTGGAAGGAATATCGCGAGAGCGGGACCGTCTGCGGCATAAAGCTGCCGGCGAGGTTGCGACAGAGCGATCAGCTCCCGGAAGCGATTTTCACACCCGCGACCAAAGCCGAATCGGGCCACGATGAAAACATTCCCTTTGAAACGATGGAGCGGATCATCGGCACAACGGACGCCGAGGAACTGAAGAAACGCAGCCTGGACGTTTATCATCGAGCGGCCGAATTTGCCCTGCGCCGAGGCGTCATCATCGCCGATACGAAACTGGAATGGGGTCGGCTGCCCGATGGTCGGATCATTCTCATCGACGAGGTTTTGACCCCCGATAGTTCGCGATTCTGGCCTTTGGATGGTTACGAGCCAGGAAAAACACCGCCCTCGTTCGATAAGCAGTTCGTTCGCGACTGGCTTGAGTCGACAAGTTGGGACAAGAACAGTGAGCCGCCGGCATTGCCGATCGCTGTCGTCGAAAACACGCGAAAGAAATATCAGGAAGCGTTAGATCAGCTGACAAGGTTACCGCGATCCAACGAGCCGGAAGCGTAAGCGACGGACAAGCTTACTCCCACGTTGACGCTGGTATCGAGGGAATTCACAGCGCGGGTGGAGCATCGTCCGTCGCTCACGCTTCCGGCTCGTTGATCCATTTTTTTCTCGCACCAGCCTCTTGTGGGTCGGTATCATTCAAATTCAGCCTTCCTCTTCATCCTGTTTTTGGAGTTTATGCCATGTCCCTGACTCGACGACAATTGCTGCAATCATCTCTGGCGGCCGGTGCGGGTTGTTTCCTTGCTTCAACGGCCAGCGCCATCGAACCGATTAGTCGCATCGGCAAACCGACCATTCGCCTTAGCCTCGCTGCGTACAGCTTCCGACAGGCGCTCGATCTCAAGAAGAAGCCGAAGCCGGACATGACTCTATACGATTTCATTGACCTGGCAGTGCCTCAGCCACTGGATGCGGTCGAGTTGACTGCCTATTACTTCCCGGAAACCACGACCGACTACCTCGCTTCGCTGAAGGGTCGTTGCACCCGGCTCGGCCTCGATGTCAGCGGCACAGCTGTCGGCAACGACTTCTGCGTTGCCGATCCCGATAAGCTCAAGACACAAATTGCTTCGGTCAAGCAATGGGTCGAGCACACTTCCCGGCTCGGCGGCAAGACCATTCGCATCTTCGCCGGGAACGTGCCCAAGGGTGATACCGAGGAGAAGGCACGAGAGCGCTGTGTAGCAAGTATTCAGGAAGCCTGTGATTACGCGGCGAAATACGGCATTTATCTGGCGATCGAGAATCACGGCGGTATCACCGGCACGGCAGACCAAATCCTGGCGATCATCAAAGCCGTCAAGCACGACTACTTCGGAGTCAACCTCGACACCGGCAATTTCCGCACGGAAGACCCATACTCCGATCTGGCAAAGATTGCTCCCTATGCGGTGACGGCCCAAATCAAGACGGAAATTACGCCCAAGGGAAAACCGAAGGAAGATGCCGACCTGAAGAAATTACTCGATATTCTGCGGAACACAGGCTATCGCGGTTACGTGGCGCTGGAATACGAAGCGGCCGAGGATGCCAAGATTGCTGTGCCGCGACACTTGCTGGCGCTGCGAAAGTTGCTGGGGTAAAACCCAATATAGGGCATTAATTCGGGTTCTCAGCACGATAAAGGATGGTGAAACATGACCAAGCAGCCGTTGGCAGAGGTATTCGGCTTCCCTCTCAGCAACATGGGAGAAGAAGCCTGCCGTCACCGTGACCAACGGCTTTGTCCGTTCAACAACAAAGTGCCGAACTGCACAAAAGATAAGGCCAATAACCCTTTGGGTGTATGCAGCATCCTGAACGAGGATGATGAAGTAATTATCACATGCCCTGTCCGTTTCCGGCAAAACTGGATTATCCTGGATGATGCTGCTGGGTTCTTTTTCCCCGAAGGGACGAAGTGGACGACTTTGACTGAGGTCCGTCTAAAGGACGAGTTCGGCAAGTCTTCGGGAGATGTCGATGTGGTTCTCGTGGCGTATGACAGCCGGGGGAAGGTGACGGATTTCGGCGCACTACAAGTTCAAACGGTGCAATTGGTCGGCAATGTGCGCAATCTGTTTGAATACTACATGGAAGACCCGCCAAATCGGCAAGAAATAGACTGGTCAGACAGTCCATACTACCCACATGCCGATTACTTTCCTCGTCACTAAAACGGCTGGCACCGCAGCCTATATTAAACGGCGGGATGCTCACGGCTTGGGGGAAGAAGACAGCGGTAGCGCTGGACTCAGGGTTTTTCAGGACATTGCCGATTCTGGAAGTAGCCGATAAGTCGAAGGCCGAAATCGCGTGGCTCATTTACGACCTCAAGCAAAAGGGAAATGCGCTCGTGCTCGAAAAGACACGCGAGGTATACACGATGTTCCACGAAAGCCTTGAGAAAATCACAAAGTCGGAAACTGGATGCAAAAAGATGTGAGCCCTTTTCATGGCCATCGAACCTCGTCAGAAACGGACACTCGTTACTGTCCTGCGACGTCACATCGGACAGCGAACTGTCCTGGGTGTAGTCATTCCCGTGCTATCCGCGCACATCAATGCGTTGAAGGCGTCTATTGTGTTTCACGGCTTGTCTGAAGCGCCAGATTGTTGCTGGCTTCCGCGAACTGGCAGCAACATATTTGAACTCCGACTACCATCCGACCTACCTACAACGCCGTCTTGGCCCAAAGGGCTTTCTCGAACTCGATGGAGATCGGTACCGATTGCGCGCCTCATTATTGGTTGATTTGACTTGTAGCGAACTTGAGGATTTGCTTCTGGAATTGATCGAGTCCCTAAAGTCTGCCGCTGAGCATCGCCAAGAAGTCATGAAGACATTCCAGGACGCGACTTCACTTCCAAAGGACCATCTGGAGGAAAGACGTCGTATTGTTGACGCCTATCTTTCAAATGCATCAGGAAATCGCGGTGAACTGTTCGAAGTAGTGTCGTTCGCCGTATTGCGAGAGTATTTTCACAGTTTTGGATTTTCTCTTCAGCGCTTTTCAACGACCTTCGCAAACGATGGTGGCATGGATTTTGTGGGTGGAGATGCAATTTATCAGGTTTCGGTTGACGAAAGCCTTACCAAGTTTCAACGTGACTTGAGAAAGGCACCGGGCACCAAGCGTGTGCTGGTACGCCCGACCGTTTCGAATGAGCTTGTGGAAAACGCTGGGACAGACGTCCTATGTGCAATTGAATTACGCGACATTTTGACTCATTTTGTCGCGTGGTTATTTGAAAAGGACTCGCGCTTTCGTCGTTGCGAACATCTTCAGGCGGTTTTGAAAACTGCCTTGGAGGAGTTTCGACGCGAACAAAAAGCGGAGGGCGTCTGACAAGTCGGCGTTACGCAAGGCTTCGCTTGCCGGAACGATTTGGCGCGCGAGCGCCAGCATCAAGGCCAGCGCATGTTCGGCCACCGCGTTGGCATTGGCCAGCGGGGTAAACAGCACGGGGATCTTGAGAGCTGTCGCCGCGGCAACATCGATATTGTCGACGCCGACCCCATGCTTGGCGATGACTTTTAGACGCGGTGCCGAGGCCATATCGCCCGCCCGAATCGCAAATAGTCGAACCAGAGCACCATCGACACTGGTGAACAGTTCCTGCAACGCCATTGGGCTGGGAACCTGTTGATCCGCCCAGGGCGCGATGAGATCGCATTCGGATCGCAGCAAGTCCATCCCACTTGCAGCAATCGGCTCGGGAACAAAAACGACGTGTTTCATAATGTGTGGCGGGTGAGGGGTGGAGTGTGGTGGGTGGAGGGTGGAGTGTGGTGGGCATTTGTCTTTTCCCTTCACCCTTCGCCCATTACGATCCCGCCACCGCGCTTCGGTGGGGCTGCGGAAACACCTTCGAGTCCGCCGCTCACGCGCAGCGTTTCACCGGTGATCCAGCTTGCCTGGGGACTGCAAAGGAAAGCCACGGCTTCGGCGATGTCGGCCGCTTCGCCCCAGCGTCCCAGCGGAATCGAACCGCGTATGCGCTCGACCATTTGCGGCTCCGTCAAATTCAGACTTTGGCACCGTTGAGCCATCACCGTCTTGTTGAACTCGGTGTAGACTGGTCCCGGACTGACGGCATTGACGCGCACCCCGTAAGCTGCCAGTTCCAAGGCCAAGCAGCGCGTGAGACTCAGTACCCCGGCTTTGGCCGCGTTATATGCGGCCACCAGCGCTGCCGGATTCTGGCCATTGATTGACGCAATATTCACGATCGCGCCGGCCCCCTGTTTCTCCATCATCTGCGCTGCTGCCCGACAGCAGTAGAAGGTTCCCGTCAACGTGATGCCAATGACCCGTTGCCACTCGTGGTCGGAAAGCTGGGAAATGGGGGCAACCGTCTGGCCAACTCCGGCGTTGTTGACGAGGATATCCAGCCGATGGAAGCTGTCGGCGACCTTTTCAAAACAGCGATCGACGGCAGCACTGTCGCCGATATTTAGTGAAATGTACGTAGCGTCCAGACCGTTATCTCGCAGGTTCTGGGCAACGGATTTTCCCTTTTCTTCCTGGCAATCGCCGATGATGACGCGAGCACCTCGCCGTGCGAGCGTCTCGGCAATCTTCAAGCCGAGGCCTTGTGCGGAACCTGTCACAAGAGCGATCTTGCTTGCGAAATCCTGCGGAATCTGACTCGATTCTCCAGGGCTCACGCGTCGGCCTCCTTTTTCAATTCATGACGGCTTCTGGCCATCGGGCGGCTTTTGCGGCTGGCTTGGAGCAGGGGTTTGCGGCGGTTGCACTGCGGTTCCACCTTTCGGTGGTTTGAGCTTGGTTAGGTCGAGCTTACCCGTCACGGGATCGCAACCTTTCCCGTCCGTGGGTTGGTAACCCTCTTGACCACGCTGTACAATGCGGAATGGACGTTTCTCACTCATTGGTAACCTCCACATTTCTAAATTCGATTGTTGCAATTTGGTCTGCCATAATCAAGACGCCGCCAGTGTCCTCTTCAAGTGCCCACTCACCCGTCGGCAGCAATCGACAGGTTGCCACCAGATAGAGATCACGGCGCTCTGGATCGCTACCCACAAACGACCCTTCGGCGTACAGCCCCAAAATAGTTGAGCCGTTCCTCAGAATAACGCGCACCCAAGCAGACTTGCCTTGAACGAATATCCAATCCCATGCAGTTGGAACGGAGTGGATTGGCTGAAAGCCCAACCTTCGCAGCTGGCGGGCAACCCACTCCTTTTGCTGCAACCTTCCGTGCAGCATACCAAAGCTTACAGGCGACAAAAAGATTATACCAAACAGGAACAGGCAACTCCAATAGGGCTGTTCGTTGATGAAGCCGGTTCGGAAAATCAAGAACAACGCCCACGACCAAACGCCGTGGTTGATACAACTTAGCGTAAGGAACTCGAAAACTCGCGATTCGGGCTTGGCCGACATGCGCGGCACAAGCATCGACAGCACCGCGGACCAGATGAATCCGGGCACAAGGAATCCGGCCGTGAAAAACACGGCATCGAAACTGGTGAAATTCATTCGCTGCCTCCCGGAACAACGGACTTCGCCTTCGCCGCCGTTACCGCATCTACAATTCGATTCTCTTCATCGCTCAGGCCGTAGAGTTGGTCTCATTCACTCACCCGATTTTGATAAGGCCAGGGAACCTGTGAAAAAAGCCCACCATCCACATACAGCGTTTGCGCCGAGATATGGCGAGCGGCCGGGCTGGCCAGAAAGACGACCGCATCGGCAACGTCGCTGACTTGCCCGATCTGGCGCAGCGGCGTGAGCGGCGACCAGGTCTTGGCATAGTCGGGAGCTTCGAGTTGAGTGCGTTCAATCTCGATCGCGCCGGGAGCCACACAGTTGACGCGAATCTTGTGCGGCCCCAGCTCAACCGCGACAACCTTGGTCAGGTTCTCAATACCGCCCTTGGATGCACAATAGTCGATCAGATTCGGGAAGGGCGCTTTGTTCGATCCCGATCCGATATTCACGATAGAGCCGCCTTGCCCGTCAGAAATCATGATCCGAGCGGCCTGCTGCATGCACAGGAAGCAGCCCTTGAGGTTGGTGCGAATCGTTCGGTCCCAGTCATCTTCGCGCAGATCCACCAGCGTTGACCAGGTTTGCACACCGGAATTGTTGACCAGTAATTCGATGCGGCCAACGGTTTGTTGAATCAGCTCAAACATCGCTTTCACTTGCAAGCTGTCTCCGACGTCGGCTTGCATCGTCCAGGCTTGTCGCCCGCGCCACGAACCTCGTCCGCCGTATCCGCTGCGCCTTTTGCATCTCGGTGATAATTCACTACCACGTCCCAGCCGGCAGCGGCCAAGCCCACTGCAATGCCCCGTCCGACTCCTTTGCTGGCTCCGGTGACCAGTGCAATCTTGATTTTCGAGTTCATGGTTGAAGTTCCAGGTTGTGCCTTACATGCTCACCCAGGTGGAGCCTTTTTCGCAGGATTCCACAGCTGCCTGGATAAACTGCATGCCGCGCAGACCGTCATACACGGTGGGAAAGTCGTATTCTTCAGTTGACATCGGTGAACCGTCCAGCGCACGTCGAATGGCCCGAACGACATCGCAGTAGATGGTTGCGAATGCTTCCAGATAACCTTCGGGATGGCCGGTCGGGATGCGCGTGCAGCTTTTGGCGGCATCACTCAAGTAGCCCTGGCCCCGCGTTAATGTCTGACGAGGCTCGCCATAACGATATAGCTCGAGATAATTCGGATTCTCCTGGGACCAGAGTATGGCTCCGCGCTCGGCATAGACACGGAGCTTCAGCCCGTTTTCTTCGCCCGTGCATACCTGACTGATGACCAGCACGCCCTTACCGCCTCCCTTGAAACGGAGCAGGGCATTGACATCTTCATCGAGCTTGCGGTCGGGCAGAAACGTGCTTTTGTCGGCACATAGCTCGGTGATTGGATCGCCGGTGACGTATTCCAAAAGGTTCACGCAATGAGTGCCAACGTCCCCCAGCGTCCCGCCGATGCCGGACTGGGCAGGATCCACGCGCCAGGCGGCTTGCTTCTGTCCCAGCTTTTCGTGTGGGACCATCAGGAAGTCTTGCAAGTATTCGACAACGACCTTGCGCACCTGCCCCATTTCACCGTTGCGGAACAGTTGCCGCGCGTGCCGCACGAGAGGATGTCCGGTGTAGTTGTGAGTCAGCGCAAAGACCCGTTTTGTTTGTTCCACCATCCGGACGAGTTGTTGGGCTTCGTCGAGCGAATAGGTCATCGGCTTATCGCACACGACGTGAAAGCCGGCCTTCAGAAATGTCTGGGCGATATCGAAGTGTAAAACATTCGGCGTCACAATACTGACAAAATCGATGTGCGCACTGGGTGGCAAGGCGGCTTCGCGAGTCGCCATCTCTTGATAGGTTGTGTAACAGCGCTCCGGCGCAAGATAAAGCTCCGCACCGGTGCGCAAGGTCTTCTCGTGGCTCTGGGAAAAGCAGCCTGCCACCAACTCAATTTGACCATCCATTGCAGCGCAGAGACGATGGACGCCGCCGATAAACGCGCCCGGCCCGCCTCCTACCATCCCCATGCGCAATTTGCGCTTCCAGCTTTCCACAGGTCACCTTCTTCCGATGATTTACTCCAGTCCAAGCAGTTGACGATTGCGATTGGCATCTCCGCCGGTGCCGGCAAAGTCGTCGAACGCAACCGTGGTGGCCTCGATGATATGCCGGGCGACAAACGGCGCGCCCTTCTGCTGCGCCCTGCTCCGGACTTTTCACGCAACACTCCCATTCGACAACGGCCCATCCCGTAAATCCCGCTTCGGTTAGCAACGTGAACACGCGCTTAAAATCCACCTGCCCATCTCCCGGCGACCGAAAACGCCCCGCTCGCTTCGACCAGGGCTGAAAGCCGCCGTACACGCCGACCCGGCCGCTCGGCCGAAACTCGGCATCCTTGACGTGGAAACCGCTGATCCGATCGCCGTAGAGTTGGATGAACTCGCAGTAATCGAGTTGCTGCAGGAGAAAGTGACTCGGATCGTAATTGATGCCGGCAGCGGGATGATTGCCGGCGTGCGCCAAAAACATCTCGAAGGTTGCCCCATCGAAGACGTCGGAGCCTGGGTGCAACTCAAAGCCGATCTTGCAGCTGTGCGAATCGGCGAGATCGAGAAGCGGACGCCAGCGCTTGGCAAGCTCCTTAAAAGCATCGTCGATCAAACCCGCGGGCTGCCTGGGCCACGGATAGATCCATTGCCAGGCAAAGCCCCCCGCGAGCACGGGTATATTTTTCGTGCCGAGATTGGCCGAAGCCAGGATACATTTCTCCAGCTCCCCAGCTGCCCAGGCGGTCCGGGCTGCTCCGCAATCCCGCCGGATGAAAGGCTTCAAAAAGTTGCTCGTAGGCCGGGTGCATGGCCAGAACCTGGCCTTGCAAGTAACCCGCAAGCTCAGTCACCTTGAGTCCCAGTTCGGCCAGCTTGCCGCGGTAGTCGTCGCAGTACGCTTTCGAGGTTGCCGCGAGATCGAGATCGATCGCCCGACGATCCCAGGCCGGTATCTGCAAACCTTTGTAACCCAGATTGGCAAACCACTTGCCGATGCTCAGCAAAGAATGAAACGGCGGCTCATCGCGCATAAACTGCGCCAGAAACACACCGGGACCTTGAATCGTTGCCATGAGAGTTACTCCTTGATAGGGAGTAGAACCGATTCAAGAAAGCGTCGCCACTAAGTTTTTCCAGCAATTAGAAAAAAGTTAGTTTCAGGGCCTCCGGATGGTTATACTCACAATCATATTTCCCTGTGCCCTTGTGGAGTTCCGCTCATGCACTCTGCCGCATTCATGCTGATAATGTGTGCATTCTTTCCATTGCCCGAGACAGTGCAACTCCAACGTAAGGAACCGAGCCCCGAGCAACTCAAAGCGGCCAAAGTCGCGTTTGCCAGGTTGAGTGCGAGCTACAGGGCCGATGTGGAATTTCAAACCAAGAAACCGATTCACGTTTTCGAGATGCCGAGAACCACGAAGAATTTGAATCTCGAAGGATTGCCCGACCTTCCCTTCCAATTCGCTTTGGACCTCAACGACACTCTTGTGACGGATGATGGCCTGAAGGAACTCAAGTATCTCAAACAACTCGCGTTCCTGAATCTCAGCAATACAAAAGTGACAGGTGCGGGACTGAAGGAACTCAAGCATCTCCAACAGCTCATTTCACTCGACCTCAGTGATACAAAAGTGACGGATGAAGGGTTGAAGGAGCTCAAGGATCTCAAGCAACTGACCCATTTGTACCTTGGCGATACGGAAGTGACGGATGCGGGCTTGAAGGAATTGAAAGATCTCAAAAATCTCACCACGCTGAACCTCTACGACACCCAAGTTACCGACCGTGGGCTGAAGGAACTCAAGGATCTCAAGCAACTCAGCAAGCTGGACCTCACCCGTACCAAGGTGACGGGTGCGGGAATGAAGGAACTGAAGGATCTCAGGCAACTGACCGCGCTGATCCTCCGCGAAACGGAAGTGTCGGATGCGGGATTGAAGGAACTGAAGGATCTAAAGAATCTCACCCTTCTGAACCTTTACGACACTATCGTGACGGATGGCGGGCTAAAGGAACTCAAGGATCTGAAGCAACTCAAAACGCTGGATCTCACCTATACCAAAGTGACCGATGTTGGTCTGAAGGAACTGAAGAATCTCAAGCAAATGACCAAATTGTACCTTGGCATCACGAATGTGAAGGATGTAGGAGTATATGATCTGCGCAACGCGCTGCCGAATTGCGACATCACCCGCTAATGCCGTTGCTCAGTCATGCCCATCGGGGATTCATCCTTCCGGAAAGGCTTCCGAAATGACATCACACTTTCGATAGTCGAGTATGCGCAAGGCACGCTCGATGGCAGGCTCTTTGAGTGATGGTTGCAAGAACTGAATCAGGCTCTCAACCAGTGCGCAGTTTTGCAGGGTCGCCACCGGTTATCGTTCGCTCATAGCTGATCAGCAAATGTGGCGATTCCGATTGCTGGACATACTCGACGAGTCGTTGGTTTTGCAGGCCAACCCAGGCAAACGATCGACCCTTGTCAACCCGCAGACGATCCGGTTTGATCGACTGCTTATCCAGTTCATGTTGAAAGGTGGCTAACGGATCGCGGAAAACGGTGATGAAATGGGGATTGCGCAGGTATTTCGCGAGTTCGGCGTAAAGACACCAGATAACCGTGGCGGGATATTTCCAACCCCAAAGAGCATGCTCGCGGTTTCTCTTCTCGATCAGGCTGCGCAACTTGGCTAATTCTTCCGAGGAAAAGTCGGCGAGGGTGATGTCTTTTTGGGTTAGCAAATCGCGCCGATGCAGCAGGGCCTGAAATTCCTGATCTTCGAGATTGTTGTACTCGACGTCTGGGGGAGCGAACTGATCGCCCATGAATACGCCCAGTTCCTTCAGAACCTGAGCGACCATCGAAGTGCCGCCGCGGAATGCTCCCAGCACTACCACCGTTTTCTGAACATCGGCGGTTGGCGGGTTGGCAACGATCGTCGAACTGGCACGGAACTCGAGGTTTGCAGACAAATTCATCTTCCCTTCTTATGGAGTGTAACCCCGAATCGGTCGTTTTGTATCGCTGCCGGCGCAGTCAATTCGTGAATCGGAATAACATGACCAGAAATACAAAACGAAAGCGTGGGAAGAGAATTCGTTCCAATCCATCCTATAAGGTGGTTTCGGATAATGAATACTTGCCGGAATTCAAGATCGAACCGTTCATCGAGTTTTGCGAGGCACAGCTGCTTTGGGCACAATTTGCGTCGATTCTTCGACCCGAATCGGGTTTGTCAGTGACAGGCTTTGCAATTCGGCAACGAATTTCGCAGTGCCCGCCGACAGGGTGTCGGCATCGACCGTGAATACGCTCACCGAATTCGCTCCAAGCGAAGCCACTTCTGCGAAAACAACTTTCTGACCGGTAATCTTACCCATCGTGGGCCCGTTCGCGTTCGTGGGCCGGAGTTGTGCAGGGAATTCCAGGGATAACACCACCTTGGTGGCAGCCAATGTTCCAGCGTTCTTGACGCGGATGGTGTAAGTCACTTGCTTGCCCTGTTCCACCGGATCGCTGGAATCGGAGACCTCCATCTGCAACGCAGGAATTCCAAGAATCTCAATACTCGCCTCAACTCCTGAATCCGTTTGGAGCGGTTTGACCAGCGCCACCGTGCGAATCTGTCCGTCGCGCGGCAGCGCTGGATCGGCAGCGGCTGTCGCGACCAGCGTCGCCTTCGTCGTCAATTGTTTGCAGATCCCTACGAGTTTTAAGTCGGTCCACTGTTTGCCTACTGCGGTCCCAATGTTCCACTCCACGACGCCATTGACATATTTGCCGTCGTTATTGGCTTTACTGAACGTCACCTCCCTGGGCAGCGTCGCGCGAACGATTAAGTTTTCGAGGATCACATCGCCTGGGTTGATGATGCACACGGTCCAGGTTGCTTCCTGGTTCAGATACCCATGTAGCGGCCCATATAATTCGACTTTCAAGTCGGGATTTTTGACATCGAGCTTTTGGGGAGCGGTCTCCGACGTAAGGCCCCCATCCGCAGAGGCAACCACTTTGAGTGTCGTTTGCCCCGCTTTTCTCGGCGTCAGTAGCATGGTCACCGTTTGCTTTTGGCCCGGTCCCAGTTGCTCGATTGCTATCTCGCCGACCGACTTATCCACGAATTCCAAACTCGCATCCATTTGCGGCTTGATGTGGAGATTGGTTGCAGCACCATTGCCGGAGTTCTGGACCGTGACTTGCACCGATACCTTCTCGCCGACCGCAACTTGAGTCGGAACCAGCATGGTTGTTTGCAACTTTGCTTCGGTGATTTGCACCGTCGCTACGGCATGGGCCTGCATGTTGTCCGTCGTGCGCACATCGGCCGTCGCGTTGACCGGGCCGGTTCGATTCGCTCGATACACGACCTGGAGGGAATGCTGCTTCCCACCCGCGAGTGCCGGCAACGACCACAATAAATCATCCCGATCTACGGTTGCCTTGGGTGAACTGCTGACAACCTGAAGGCCGGGTGGCACCAAAGCGCAGGAGCACCAGATCCTGCGTCGGCACCGATCCCGCGCTCACGACACTGTAGGTCACCGCAAAATCCATATTCAACAGGGCGGTCTTGGGGGCCTGGATGTTCATGTCCAGTTTGGGAGCTTGCCAGTCGACTTTCAGTCTCGGATTTGGCAATGACCTCAAACCCGCCCGGTACCGCGCTATCCGGCCTGAGTATCTCGACCGCAACCCGGCTCGTGCCGAACTGGGCGGCCTGCTGGTTGATCGCCACGCGCCTGCTCCATCGGCATCGGCAATGACGGTCGCCTCCTGGGGTGTTCCCGAGCGCTGGATCGCCGCCGCGTACAGAGCTACGGCCGGCCCGCCTTCAAGAATGCGGTAGCGGACGCGATAGTTGGACAACGGCGCTTGATCGGTCCGTCGGGTGACCTTGGTCGTTAAGGCAGATTCGGTCCCCGCTCGCACGGTCGCGGCAGGTGGGAAACTCCACGCGCATCGACCCATTGCGTCTTCACGTATACCCGGCCGTCGTCTCGATTGGCGATCGTGGGTGCAAAGGCAGTCACGGTCGTCAACCCCTCGACGGCCGAGGTGATGATGCACCAGGTCTGCCCTGTCTGGACGGTGAAATCGTCCTTGGGATCGTCGTTGCCGCGCGTAACCGTGTGCCCGGAGGTATCGGTGAAGCTTACGGCATATTTACTATCGATTTTGGAACCTCGACCCGCAAGCGAGCCGGTCTCATCGACTTCGACGATGGTGCCGGGGCCGTCGAGCGTCCATTCCACCCGTCGTCTGCCGTGAGGTTTTCCCTCTTCATCCAGCACGGTTGCAATCAGTAGCTTCTCGCCCCGAACCGGGGCCATACACTCCATCGGGCGAACTTCGAGCTTGCCGCGATGGTGACCGGAATCGGCGAAGAGCCCCCAGCCCGTCGGCTTGACATGAGGGCGAGTGCCGTCGCCATCGGGAGAGTTGGGTATCGCACCTTCGCGGAAGCAGCCGATCGCCAATCCTCCGAGAGCCGAGAGGATGAGCAGAGCGAATACCCGCAGACGCGATCGTGCCATCGAAACTCCTCACGGGAGCGCATCCCGCACAGACCATCCGCGCGGAGAGTGGGGGATATACGATGAAAGCGATGAATTATGCAAGATGAAGTTACCGTGGGCGAAAGCGGGGCGGATGATCGAGTGATTGTTGGATTGTTCGTTGACTTACCTCGCCAACGCTTTGACACGAGAGCCTAGCAACTGCGTATCGAACAGATTGACCGGACGTTTGGCGAATTCATGGTCGACCTTGACGCCGCCGTCAATTTCATCCCAAAGCCATTGAAGTTCGACAAAGTGCAAAATCTTCGGAAACGGCGAATAATCCAGTGATCGGAGCAGAGAGCGTTTCCACGCCAACACAGTAGAAAATTGTAATCCTTTCCTTTTCATAGACCGCGCGCATATCATAAATAGGGCAATTTTCCAAACACCGTACGCCTGATCGACAATCGGAAAGGGTTGACCCATGCTACGAGAACAATATCGCGTTCAGGAAATTCGCAAAGTAACACCTTGGTCCGTCGTCGGGTCCATAATGGCGATCGCTGTACTCATTGCGATTGCGTATTGGTCCTTGAACTTTTTGCTCAACGCCAACAAAAAGGACATGCCGCCCGCTACCGACCCAAATGTTCAAATGCGGCAGCCTGCACCGGCTACCGAAGCAGGAGGCCAGGAAAAAAAACGGATCGAGGTCATTAAAGCTGCCAAACCCAGCGTCGTGAACGTTGACACGCTCGCTTTGCAACGAGATATCAACGATCTGCGTATCATCGAGCGTCAACACGGTACCGGCTCCGGATTCGTATGGGACACTGCCGGGCACATCGTCACCAATTTTCACGTCGTTCGGGATGCCCTCGCTCTGACCGGACAAGATACGGTCATGATTGATCCCAATGCCAACATCCGCGTGACCTTAGCCGATCGTTCCCAGTGGAACGCCCGGCTCGTCGGCGTCGTACCCGATTCGGATCTTGCTGTGCTGCAGATCGACGCCCCCCCAGACAAATTGAAACCGATCTCGATCGGCACTTCCAAGGATCTGGAAGTAGGCCAGGATGTCATCGCCATCGGCAACCCGTTTGGATTGGGTCTGAGCGCCGCACGGCATCATCAGTGCGCTGGACAGGAATCTGCAACCGGTGACCGATCAACCGATCAAAGGTGCGATTCAAATAGATGCCGCACTCAACCCCGGCAACTCCGGCGGTCCGCTCATCGATCGGGACGGCCGGCTCATCGGCATGAACACGGCCATCACGACGCCTTCGGGCGGGAGCGTCGGCGTCGGTTACGCGATCCCGGTGGATACGATCAATCGAATTGTTACCGAGGTGATCCGGACAGGGAAGGAAGCCCCAAGGCCGACACTTGGTATTGTTGGACTCGATGAGCACTACACTCGTCAGTTGGGATACAAGACGGGAATCATGATTCGCGAGATCGTACCCAACAGTGCTGCTGCAAAAGCGGGACTTTTGCCGCTACGGCGCAGCAAAACAGGCGGCTGGTTGCCTGGGGATGTGATTGTGAAGATCGATGGCAAGGAAGTAAAGGATTTCGCAGACCTAAATGCGGTCATGAAAACCTTTAAGGTCGGTCAGGTAGTCAAGGTGAAAGTAATGCGCGGTGATGAAATTCAGGAAATATCGGTTCGGCTGGAAGGAGTGTGAGCTTTTGATTTTCCGGGGTGCCCTTCACGCACCCAGATGACGCGATTGCCGCTCCAGGCCACGCTCCGGCCGAGTGCCTGGATCGCCCGGACAACCTCCTGAGCAAGCAGGACAGGCCACGGGAGCCATCAGCCCGTCACCTCCACCTGCTGCGTTTCAACGGTCAGAGGCATTGCGCCCCGCCCGCACTAGCAAGTAAGCGCGAATGGCTTCCCTGATGTTGGTGAGAACAACGTCTTTGGTTGCCCTTGGCTGACATAACCTGGTATGTTTGGACATGAAACAACCTAAACACCATCTTCATCTCGATCGATCGTCACGACGAACTTCATGGTTGACGCCCCAACTTGTTTCATTCAACGGACTTATTGGCCGAATTCATAGAATTAGTGCTGGTGACATTAGACTTCCACATATTCGCATTCGGTCGCGGGCTCAGGGATCAGCAAGCCGTCTTCTCGCAACCCTTGCAAGTGCAACGGGACCGCTTCAGCAATCAGCCTCTTGACCTCTGCGGCAGTTTTTCCGACAGCCACGCAGCCCGGCAAATCTGGAACATAGGCACCGTAGCTTTTCGGACCTTTTTCGATGACAATAGCGTAACGCATCAATCTACCTCCGGCAATTGTGCTTGGATCCAGATACTTTTGAGGGTCTTGATCGGCACGTCAACATTAAGTTGACCCGCCACAGTGACGCGCCCTTTCTAAATAGCATGCTTGAATTGACGATGACCGCTTTTCGACCGAATGCGATACCAGCCATCGGCCTCCAAGCGCTTGATGACTTCACGAACCTTCATAGATTCACGCGACCGGGCAAGACGCGCATCAACGCAAGCCCATCCATTCCGGTGGATGCTGATACTCGTAGATGTTAATCGTTTGCCACAAAATAACGCCGGACCAATAAGAAAAATTCCCCATTTAAGGAACGCAATCCAACTATTAAAGGCAGTCTTGCGGCTCGACGAGATTTTACCCCCCCCCCACCATTTTCGTTCACCGGTTTCTCGTGTCGTTTAGATACACTCTCGGCTCAACAACGGTTTGGTTTAGATGCCTCGGCGGCTATCCCCAGACAGCCACCTGATAGATCTGCTCTTCTGGATTCGGGTCCAAAGGTAGATATCCACATACGACACTAACGACAATACCTGCCCCGAATGAATCAGTTACCAACGCAAACCCGTGGACCGTTGCGTCGAATAATGCAGATAGATTTCGGCGCGCCCATCCAAACGTCACGCCGAAGGCCGGCGACTCCCGATTCCAAATATCGTCAACTACTGCGCGAACCGTGAATGGCTGAAAGTGTGCTGGCTCCGTGTCGTGCTTATCAGTGTATTCAGCGAGTGCGGCAATTACTTGTTTCGGCCAACTGAATTCTCGGAATACAAATCCCGGCGGCGCGAATCGCTGGTCCCGGCAAAAACCCGATGGGGACATTCCAGCAAGGAACCGAATTCGTTGGTTGTCCGGCTCAAACAGCACAGAGGCCGTCTCAAGTTCGTCCCTAATGGAGACCGGCAGGGAATGAATATACGCATCTCGCATCCGACGCTGGCGCGCTGCAGAGAGTTTTTCCGAGATCAACTGTTGCCGGGCAGTCGTCATTGTTGCATCCTGCCGTAGAATGATGTTATTATGGGGAAGAGTTTAGCATTATACCGACCTCTGAGTCGGAGATATGCAGAAACCTTCTGCATTATCAATTATCACGGTGCCCAAATCACCTGTCAATTACCGTTTCTCTTTTTCTGGGTGCACTTTGCGTCCGGCCTCGGCTGGCACCAAGCTAAATTGAAATAGCGATAAAGGTTTGCCAATGTCTTTCCACACCAAACCGCACAAACCGTCAAAAAATTAGCCTTTGCCCCAATTGCCCTGTTGACGCAATCGTTATAAAAGGCGACAATGTCCTATTATTGAAACGGTTCTCTCCTGTCCGCTCTCATGGAAGCCTTGCATCACGGATGGCCCTCCTCATCGTCGCTGCTAATGGCGATGTCCGGTCCTTCGATTCCCCTACCTCCGTTCCGGCCCGGAATGGACGTATCTGCCGGAGTTACTACCTCATGCGAATAAAATCCTTTCGTTTTTCCCGTTCGATATATGGTTGGGCAGCCTTCTCCACGCTGGTGCTGTGGTTATCCGCAGGTGCGGTTCGCAGTCAGGTGCCTGCCGATCAAGCCGCGAGCATGCTCCTGAATCGCGCTCGCAAAGCCTACAACGACCAGATTTACCCTTTTGCCGCGAAGCAGTTTGCGGACTACGTGCAGAAATTCGGCAACCAACGCGATGTCAATGCTGCGCGGTATGGCCTGGCCCTGAGTCTTCTCGATGGTCCCGAACGCAACTTTGAGAAAGCTGCGGAGGCCCTGGGGCCTATCGTGGGAAATACCAATATCCCGGAATATCCCTTCGCCGTTTATTACATGGGACAGGCCCAGCGCGGCATCGGGTTGAGCGATCTCTATCTCGCCGCGGCGAAGCAGCCCAATGCAGGCCCAGCCGATCCGAGATCGTGCCACGAATCGATTCAATGAAGCGGCCCGATACTTCTCGCTCGCCATGACGAGTTTCACTGCCAAATTGCCCAAGGCCGACATGCTTCCGAAGGATCTCCCGGCCGAGGCTGATTGGGCTGCTCGCGCTCGTGCCGACCTGGCAGAAATGGAACTTCGCGTCAACAAGTTCAAAGAAGCTCGCACGACCAGTGAGCCATTTATCAAAGATATGTTGCTGCAAAAAAGCAAGTATCGTCTACTGGGTCTTTACTATCACGGTTATGCCTCATTCCTTTTGCAGGATTACCTGGTCGCCGGACGGTCCTTGAATCAACTGGCACCGTTCTCCGATCCCATTTACGGTATCCATGCGCGTTACTTGATGGGTCGAATCTACCAGGCTTCCGGCGAATTTGCCGAAGCGGGGACGATGTACGAAGCGGCGCTGACCGATTATGACAAGCAAAAGAAGCAAGCGGTCGAGTTGTTGAAAGATCCCAATCGATTCAAGAACAACCCTGCCGAGAAACAACGCCTGGAACATTTGGTTAAATTTCCTCCCGATTATGTGGCAGGTTCCGTTTTTTACTCCGGAACGCTGCAATATGAAGCAGCAAAATTCGGCGAGGCTCTCGGGCGTTTCCAGGCCTTTGTCAAGCAGTTTCCAAACTCGCCGCTGCACCCCGAAGCAATTCTGCACGTCGGCTTTTGTCAGGTACAGCTCAAGCAGTTTCCCGAAGCGATCGCCACGTTGACCCCAATGGTTGACAAACAACCTAAACTCGGCGATCAGGTTTTGTTCTGGCTGGGGAAAGCTCAAGTGGGTGCAACGCTGGCTCTCGAGCCGATGAATATTCAGGGGCGAGAGAATGGACTGCGAGCGGCAATCAACACGCTCCGGTCGGCCGCGGAGCGCGCGGGACAAATGGCCGGGACCGATCCCGATGCCAAAGTTCGACGCGGTGAGATTCTTCTGGAAGTTGCCGATACGCAACAAGTCCTGAAGTTGAACAAGGAAGCGGCGACCATCTACGAGCAGGTACTCAATGAGAAAACCTTGCCCGATCGCGTGGAAGAATTGAATCAACGGCTCATCACCGCGCTGCATCTGGCAGGTGAATACGATCGCTGCGATCAGGTCTGCACCAACTTCATGAGGGAATACGCGCGAAGCCCGCTGATGGCAGCGGTCTCGTTCCGATCTGCCGAGAATGCCTACTTTCGTGCTCTGGCAGCGGAGAAGCGAGCCGATTTTCCCAACAAAGCGGTCGAATTGCCGAAGCTCTTCGACGAGGCAGTCAAACGCTACAAGATCGTCCTGGAAAAATTTCCCGAATTTGACCGGGTAAGTCTGGCCCGCTACGGATTGGCGATGTCCTATTTCCATCGCAATGAATTCGACGAGGCACAAAAGGCACTGGAAGCAATCCCGCTCGCCGATCGAGTCGGCGATTTAGGCTACGCTCCTTATCTCCTGGCCGATTGCCTGATTCGGTCGGCCCCCGCCAAGGCGGATGATGCCCTCGCCGTGGGGATGTTGCAGGAAAAACTGCAGAATGCGCAGGGGTATCTTGAGACCTTCATTGCTGCCTATCCCAAGGCTCCGGAAACGCCCGATGCCATGTTGAAACTGGGCTATTGCCAGCTTCGGATCGCAATCTTGCAAGCCATGCCGCAAGAGCGCAATAATGGACTGGCAGCGGCCCGAAAAACGTACGAGACGCTCATCCAGACTTTCGGCAAGGAGCAGCAAGGAATCCAGGCAGTTCTCAAGCGCCCAAGTGCATTGCCTACTCCGGCGACAAGAACGGTGCGATCAATGAATTGCGGCGATTCACCCAGGATCCGCTCCGACAAAACACTCAAGTCGCTTCCATTGCCGTGCTGCAACTGGCCGTGCTCTTGCGCGAGCAAAACAAGGCCGAAGAGGCGGCAAACCTATTGGCCGAGGCCCGGCAGCGGTATGAGCCTGCACTGAATAACAAGGACAATGAGCGTATAGCGCTCTTGCGCTATCACCACGGCGTCTGCTTACAAGAAGCCCACAAGTTGCCGGAAGCACGCTGCTCAACTGGATGCGATCGCGCAACTGGTTCCCGGTAAAGCGTTGGCCGCTGAGGCTTGGTTGCGCAGCGGACAATGCCGGATCGCCGAGGGTCGAAAAGCCATTGAACTGGCCCGGCGAAACCTGGCAACACCCAACCAGAAGCCCGACCAGATCAACGCGGCGAATAATGCCTTGAACCAGAGTTTCCACCCTCTGGAAGAGGCCGCTCAAAATCTGCAAAACCGCGCGGAAGAGTTCAAGCAAACGCTTCCAGGTGCAGAGGTTCGGGCGAGAATGTTTTACGAATCGGCATGGGCCTGGCGAGCGGTTGCCGACCACGAAATTGCCGGCATGCGGTCCAGGATGCAGCTTGAGAAGCAACGGCTGCTTCAGGCGGAAGCCGACCGAAGAGCTGCGCCGGGGACGAAAGCTCCCGTCGTCCAGCTACCCGACATTCCCCGCGCAACAATACCGTTGCAGCCTGCAGAGAATAGGGCTCGTGAGGTTTATCGATCGCTTATCTCGCAAATGCCCGACTTGCTCATCGCCGTGGAAGCGCGTTTTGAACTTGCGGAAATGTTTGCCGAGCGAGAGGAAATCAATCCGGCGATCACCTTGCTCAAGGAAGCCATCGACAAAGAACCTTCCGACAAGCAGCCGACACAGGAATTGACCGACAAGATGCGCATTCGACTCGGTGCGTGTCTTGCCGCGAAGAAGGAGTACAAGGAAGCCATCGAGAAATTCGAGGTTGTGGCAAATAACCCGAAGTCGACGCTGATTCCGCAAGCTCAATATCGGCTGGGAGAATGCCATCTCGAGCTTGGAGAAAACGAAAAAGCCATCGCCCGCCTCGCAGTCTTCCGGGACAAACCTGAATTCCAGAATGTGCCGGGTGTCACGGATCGGGCACTGCTGAGACTGGGCTACGCACTGGGCCTGGCGAAGCAGTGGGATCCTTCACGGCAGGCCCTGGAAACACTGGTGGGCCGATTTGGCGGCAGTCCCTGGGTGAACGAGGCCCGGTTCGGGATCGGCTGGGCTTATCAGAACGCAGGACAGTTTGAGCAGGCGGTCGCCGCCTACAATCAGGTGATTGCCGCAACGACCAATGAATTGGCTGCGAAGGCTCATCTGCAAATCGGACTGTGTCGAATGGCACAAAAGAAGTATGGCGATGCGGTATCATCATTCTTGGTGGTGCCGTTCACTTTTGACTTCCCGGATTTGAGCGCAGCGGCAATGACCGAAGCAGCGCAGGCGCTGATTGAAGATAAGAAACCCGAGCAAGCCGATCGGTTGCTGCGAAGGGTAATCAAAGATTACCCTCAAAGCGAATGGGTCAAGGTCGCTCAAAAACGGCTTGATGAGTTGATGAAGTAACTGAAAACAGAGATTTTGGGCGATGCTTCGCCAAAGGCGAGCGTCGGGGCGTTAGCCCGACGTGGGTGCCACCGGCTGTTGCTTGAATTTAATTCAAGCTGCGAATGTCCGGTCCAAAGATGAGAGGTTTGGCAGATGCAGTCCACGTCGGGCTAACGCCCCGACGCTCGCCTTCGGCGAGCGTTTGCCTCTTTTGGTTGCGGCTCTGCCGCGCTGTGCACTGGCGTGCTTCCCGAATGGATCTAAAAAGGAATAATCATGCGTCGATCGATTCTCGCGTCCACCTTCTTTCTGCTCGCCTTTGCGAGTCGAAGTTTTGCCTACGTCGAAGCGCCGATGTCGCTGGGGGCAGTCATCGCCCAGTCGACGGTTGTCTGCGTGATGACCGTCACCAAAGTCGATAAGACCAAGAACCTGATTATCTACCAAAAGGTAGCCGACATCAAAGGCAAGCATCCGCAGGATACGATCAAGCACATCATCAGTAAAGAACTCAAGCCGGGTGAGATCAAGGCCATCATGGCCTGGGCCGAGCCGGGCAAGACGGCGATTTTCTTTCACAACGGGGGAGCCGGTGAGACCTGCCTGGGCATGAACTGGTATCAAGCGTACGCGCAGGGCGAATGGTGGGACATGAGCCACGGGGAGCCTTACCTTTTGCGCAGCTATGCCGGGAAAACCGAGAAACTCGCCGGCATCGTCAAGGAAATGCTCCAGGGCAAAGAAGTGCTTGCCCCTTGCATGGTCAACGGCAATCTCGACGATCTGCACAAGAAGACTGCACGAATTCAGCGGGTCAAAGCCAGTCTGAAATTACTGGATTACAATCCCAAGCGCGATTTCAGCGGCTGGGGTGGTGAAGACATTCGCAAGCTCAACGGAATGCCGGGCTTCAATCAATTTGCGGCGCTGGCACGCGTGGATGCGGAAGGGCAAGCGATCTCGGTGGTCGATTTCGACGGCGATGGCAAACTCGATCTTTGTCTGGCAAGCTCCTCGCGCGTCGTCCTCATGCAAAATCAGGGCGATTCGTATTCCGACGTCTATCTCCCCGGCTTGACGGGTGGTTGTCGCTCCGCGGTTTGGGCGGACTATAACAGTGATGGCTTACCCGATCTTTTGCTGGCTACCGCTACCGGTCCGAAACTTTACACCAATCTCGGCAAGGGACAATTCAGCGACGACAGCAAATTACTTCCCAGCGAAGCCTGCTACAATCTCACTGCTGCGGCCTGGATTGATGCGGACAGCGATGGTCAAATGGATATTCTTCTTGCCAATGGATTCCACGGCCTACGGCTCTATCGAAACAAGTGCTCGAAGGATCTTGCGGCCAAGTTGCCAGCGCCGAAACTCGGCGGCGGGTTTGAAGATGTTTCATCGTCGTGGGGACTCGGAAATGACGCAACGCTGCCAAAGGGCGACACATTATCGGTGATTGATGTCAATGGCGACGGCAAGACAGATTTTCTCTATGGTGCCGGCAAAGGGATGCTTTACATCAACACCGGAAAACGCTTTGAACTCAAATCCGACAGCGGCATCGAGTATCAGACGGGAAAAGTCGGGCCGATCTTTTCGGACTTCGATAAAGATGGTCACGTCGATCTGTTCATCCCACAGGTAAGCGGGAAGTGCAAACTCTTACGGAACGATGGCACGGGCAAGTTCGCGGATGTAACTGAGAAATCCGGCGATCTTGCGAAATCGATCCCCGGATCCGTCAGTGCAGCGTGGGGCGATTTCAATAACGATGGGCACCTCGATCTCTTTGTCGGCTGCTTGCGCGGAGTCAACCGTTATTTTGAAAACAAGGGCGACAGCACTTTCGTGGAAAGGACTCAAGAAATCGGTCTGACGCAACGGATTTTCAACAGCCAGGCCATCGCCTTGGCGGACCTCAATGGTGATGGGAAACTCGATCTGATCCTCAATAACGAAGGTCAGGATTCCGCGATTCTTTTCGGCAACAAAGATGTTTTGGGCAAGAACACAGCGGTCGCGATTCAATTGACAGGCGATGCGGTGGGCGGCCGGCTACGAGTGCTGGATAACTATGGAAAAGCATTGTGCTCCCATGAAGTTTCGGGTGGGGAAGGCCGCGGCGGCCAACCGGCGCTAACTCCGCACTTCGCCCTGCCGGTGGGGCAATACAAAATGGAATTGCGCACCACCAATGGGCGAACCGTCACCAAGGACATCACGGTCGCGGACACGCCGTTGCGCGTGAAGTTGACCGCGCAGCCGATGAGCAGCAACGGCACAAAATGACCGGCAAATAGCGATGATGTACCCCTCACGCGGAGCGTGAGGAGTACACTGCGCCCTTCGGACACAGCGGAATTAGACGAAAGAATCGCTCAACCCCCGCAGGAACCAAGATCATGCCTCGTTTTGATCGACACCGACTTTTTTCGATGCTGCTGATCGTGGCAGCTTGCTCGAATTTGCAGGCCGCTGATCCCTGGTCTACCTATCGAGGCAACTCCGAACGAACCGGCAACACCGATAACATCGCCGGGCCTGCTGCTCCGAAGGTTCTTTGGGTCTACAAGTCGCAGGATCATTTCATCGCCTCGCCGGTCCCATCGGGGGATCAGGTATTGTTCTCCGGTTTGGGGGGATTCAATCGCCCGACCTTTTTCGCATTGCCGATGAATCCGAAAGGAGCGGTCGAGCCGGTTTGGAACCGCGGCGACTCCGTATCTTAAACTGCCGACCGTCAGTTCCCCAGCTGTTGTGGATGGGAAATTGATCTTCGGCGACGGCATGCATCAAACCGATGGAGCGATTCTCCACTGCCTGCCTGCGACCGGCGGTTTTCCCTATTGGAAGCTCGAGGTTCCAGGGGAGTTGGTCCACATGGAAGGCTCGCCAACGGTATTGAATAAGCGAGTTTATATTGGTGCAGGATCCGCCGGCGTGCTGTGCGTTGAGATGGATAAAGCCGCCATCAACGGCAAAGAATACGACCTTCCCACCATCGGCAAGATGCAGGCCGAGCGCTGGAAGGAATTGCAGGCAAAATATGATTCGATCAAGAAAACCGATGAGTTTGCCATGCCGCCCAGCGAAGATCAACTTCACAAGTCAACACCGAAAATCGTTTGGCAACAGGGTAAAGGAAAATGGCACGTTGATGCCCCGGTGAGTGTCGTCGGCGATAAGGTTCTTGTCGCATCGGCGTTTCTCGACAAGGAAAAAATGGGCGATCGAAGCCTCTTTTGCCTGAACGCCACGACCGGACAGCAACTCTGGACCAAAAAACTCAGCGTGAACCCGTGGGGTGGTCCAACCGTTGGGGACGGCATCGTGATCGTTACCGGCAGTACCATTCCCTATGACACCAAAGTCCTCAAAGGTGCCAAAGGTATCGTCGCCGCTTTCGACCTGATGACCGGCGCTGAGAAATGGCACAAAGATATTCCCGGCGGCGTGCTTGGATGTGCCGCGATCGCTTCGGGGCAAGTGATCTTTACCGCGAGCGATGGAAAAGTGCGCACTTTCGCATTGAAGGATGGCGAAAGACGAATGCTCTACGATGCCAAGGCACCGATTTTTGCTCCTCCTGCGGTGGTGGGTGATGTCGTTTACGTGGCCGATCTCAAGGGAGTCGTCCACGCGATCGATCTCAAGTCGGGATCCCTCAAGTGGATGCTCGATCTGGGCGCGGACCCAGCCGTCAAGGCACCCGGAATGGTGTATGGCGGCATTACCCTACAGGGCGGGAAACTTTTCCTGGCAACCTGTAATCTCGAAGGGGCCAATGCTCGCCAGACAACCGTGGTCGTCTGTATCGGCTCCAAGTAATTCACGAAAGGGATTGAAAAATGCGCTCGGGCTCAATCATCTCGGTGTTTCTATCGACCGTGCTGGCTTCCGGCATTCTCGCTGAAGAACCTGGATCTATCAAGGTTGACAAAGAAAAGAAGAGTGTGACGATTGACGCCAAGATCGCACCTCGAAAATTACCTAAACTCAATCAGATTTATCCCATTGAAGTCATCGCGTGCTGGCCCTCGCCCAAGGGGTTGAAAGCTCATGAAACGGTGGTGACGATTGATGCCTCGCCGAGCAATGTTCACAAAGCCCTCGAATCCATTGGCTTGAAGCCGGGAAAGCCGGTCAAAGGAAGCGAGACCGAAGTTGGAACCGGGCCGGTCTTGAATATCTTCATCGAAATCCTGTCGGAAGGCACCGTCATCAAGCGTCTGAGTATGGATAAGGTATTGCTCGATCCGAAGACGAAAAAACCGTTTCCCAAATCGGTGAAGTTTCGATTTACCGGCTCCGTGATGACCAAACCCGACCCGACCAAGGACGAAACCAAATATGGTGCCGATCTTACCGGAACGCTGATAGCTGTTTATCCGGTCACCGATGAGACGGTGGTTCAATCATCGCTGACCGCCAAGGAAGAAAAGTTTCTCAAACTCGAAGTAAACAGCGAAGTGCTTCCCAAAGAAGGTACGGCGGTTCGGTTAGTTCTCGAAGCCGCAAAGTAGGTGAGATGCTGGTGGCGAGGTAGTAAGGGTTCAGGTTCATTTTCGGAGCGGAATATGTTTGGTCGAATTTCCGGCGATTTCTGCTTGTGTATGTGCGTGCTCGTCAGCGGCTGCGGCAAAAGCGACGTCGCGGGCGATCCGTCCAAACTGGTCATCGCCTCGGAAGAGAAAGTCGAACCCAGGAATGGCGCGGATCCGGTGGGCAAGCAACCTGCCGACAAAGCTCCGCCGCTCCCATCGGGAGGCGCATATCAGTTTCCGGATGATGAAGGGGGAAAGATTCTGGGGAAAATCCTCTTGCCGAGACCCCCTGCGAAACTGCCGGCACCGCCCGCCCGACTCCCCACGCAACGCAGCTTGCCGCCGGCACTGAGTAACCCGGAAGTACCCTTTTCGCCCAATCTCGGCATCCCAGCCCGGTTGCCGCAGAATGGCCTTCCCATCGCAAAGCCCACTGCTCTACCGGATCGCGTTCTCCTCGAGCTGGCTCGTTCTTTCCCGGAAGTACCGGCGAAACTGGTGATGCCGGAAGGTGCATTAACCAATGTGCCGGCCCCGGATGTTCGCCAACCTGCCGATCTGCCGATCCTTGCCAAACCGACAACCGATCGCGCATCTCTGGAAGATCCGACGGCCGATTACTCCACTGCGAGCGTCAATGGTGCCGTGCTGCCACTGCGCCAGACAACGGCTCCATTCGTGAAGATCAACCTGCCCGATCCTTTTGAGAATGCTCACGCAGCACAGTCGCGTACAACCCTCTCGGAAGACCCGGCTACCGCCCTGGGTGCACCCCAGCCGCCCAGGCCGCAGTTGAAGTAAGACTACACAACGCCGCTGAACGGAGGACTAGGAAACGCCAAAGGAACCGCCCGGCCAGTTGGCCGGGCGGTTCCTTTGACAGACAACTCTCATCCGGTCATTTCTTGAATACGTTGTGACAGGCAGTACAGGATGTATCGGTCTTGCTCAGAGCATCCGTGATCGACTTCGTCTTCCCGCCTTTTACAGCCTCTGCCAGTTGTTTTGCGGCGTCCTTGGTTCCCTTATTGAATTTCGCCCAATCCTCTTTCTTCTTGGCAGAAGGAAGTGCTGTAGTGATCGTGTCGGTCAACTCCGCCACGGCCAGGGTTCGTGCCGCAATCACCCCGATCTTTTTCAGGTCTGCCCCGGTCAATTTCTTCGCGGTAGCAAGTTTCTTGATGTCGTCCTCGGTTCCCAGACCGCCCAGAGCCGGTTTTCGGAACTGCTGCATGAGTTCGCCGATATCGTAATCGCCCACCGTCTCAATTTTCACAGGAGTCGTCTTGGCCTTCGGGTCCGCTGCGGGCAGCCAACTCATGCTCTTCGCCAGAGGTGCCAGTTTCGGGAAATTCTTTTTCTCATCGAGCATTTTCCCAAAGGTCAAGGCTTGATCGCGCAGCGTGGCGAATTTCGCAGCGTCCGTTGCGTTGGCGGCCATTTGGTTCTGGGCCATATAGGCGATCATCAAGGTGGCGGACCTGAGTCCTTTGACCTCTGCCTTGGTGAACTTACCCGTCTTGACGATATCCTGGATATTCTTGATGTCCTGCTCAACCAGCGCCTTGATGGTATCTTCAGAATCTGCGGCGACAAGTGGGGTAGATTGGGAAGTGATGGCAATGATTCCTGCCATCAGTGCCGCCGCGCCGACCATCAGCCGGCGTGTGCTGAACCGCATGGTGTTCTCCTCAAACCAGGTGCTTTTGGAAGATTGTTGCAGGTGGGATACGATCGTCGAGGGAAGATCGCCATCTTCGCAACTCAACGCCCAACTTCGACTTTAATCTTGGCGCAGTTTGGGCCGGTTGCAAGGGAGTAATCGGAAATCTCACATCGACAATTTTCGTGCTTTTCCTCTGGACAAATCGCATCCGCGAACGTATTACCCCGAACCTCAATCTCGTAACTGTTCTGAACTCGCGGGGGGACACCAACGTCGGCTCAATCTAAGTCGGCAGACAGGAATGTCTGCCCCACGTGGGGCAGGCTTTCGAGCCTGCCATGCAAATCGGAACGGAATTCTGTCGTGGGCGCTGGGGAGCGGCCATGTCGGAAGAAACCGATTCAATAAACATTGAGCTTTCGAGCGGTGCTGCGGGAATGGGCGATTCTTCCGAAAGAATCTTGCGAGAATCGGGTCGGTTTCTTTACAGAGGCTCAAGGTGAGGAACCGATTAAGAAATAACGGCACCTTTCGCTATTGCGATGGGCCAGTAGGGTTCGGCGAATAGTTTCGGGGGGAAGCACGCACGATAGATCAGCTGATGAAGCAATCGATCCCTTGTCGAGGGGATTTGACAAGGGATCAGATTCGCGCACGATGCGCTCCATCATCTGAAACGTCGAACGTGTGGGCGGGAATCGCTGTGGCGGCAGGATGGGGGAATTGGGATTAGCTTTGGCTATTCCAATCGTCCTGCCCAGGGAAAAGCGATCTCGCTGCCGGCACTATCGCCGTTCATCAGGGAGGAACCCGAATGGTGTCTCAGGTGGACGTGGATGCAGTCTTACAGCTCTGGCAGGACTATCGGTCCCAACCGACGGTAGAACTTGCGCAACCGGCTGGTGGAACGGTATTTGCCGCTCGTCAAATACAATGCCGAGCGGATCTGGGCCAGGCTGCCCGACGGGGTGGAACTGGACGATCTCATCAGCGCCGGCGTGTTCGGCCTGATGGACGCCATCGATGCCTTCGATCTGAATCGCGGCGTGAAGTTCGAGACCTATTGCGTGCCGCGCATTCGCGGGTGCCATGCTGGACGAGCTGCGCACGATGGACTGGGTGCCGCGGCTGGTTCGCTCGCAAGGCAGCGAAGATGGAAGAGGCCCGCAAGACGCTGGAAGCGGAGCTGGGCCGGCCGCCGCGGCCCGACGAACTGGCCGCCAAACTGGGCGTCCCGCTCGAAGAACTTCGCCGAATACGTCGGCGAGGCGACGGCGGTCAGCCTCGTCAGTCTCAACAAGAAATGGTACGAGACCGACAGTTACAAGGACGTGCGCGAAATCGACATCCTCGAAGACAAGAAGGCCGAAGACCCGACGCACCGTCTGCAGAACCGCGACCTGATGCGCCTGGTCACGCGCGGCCTGAATCGCAACGAACGCCTCATCATCATCCTCTACTACTACGAGGACATGACGATGAAGGAGATCGGCGCCACGCTCGATCTGAGCGAATCGCGCGTCAGCCAGATGCACTCGAGCATCGTGGCCCGGCTGCAGGCGCAACTGGCAAAACGCCGGCCGGAATTCAGCAATTGAAATCGGATCGGATTCTTTTTTACCACGAATAACACGAATCATACGAATAATACAAACACGATTGTATTATTCGTATGATTCGTGTTATTCGTGGTTACCTCTTCTCATATAATACCCGTTCATGGGCACCCTATTTCCATTGCTCAACACGGATAGACCGATGTCAGGGACCGCGACCGAAGCACTGCCAAGAATCTTGATCGCCGATGATAACCCGCACGGCGTCGAATTGCTCGAAGCCTATTTGAGCGATGCGCCGTTTGCCGTTCGCACCGCAACCAACGGCGACGAGGCTTTGCGGATTGTCAAGGATTGGCACCCCGATGTTGTTTTGCTGGACATCATGATGCCGAAACTGAGCGGATTCGAGGTTTGCAAGGTGTTGCGCAACCAGCCCGAATTGCGCGATATCGGCGTCCTCATGGTGACGGCACTCGATCAACCGTCCGACGTCGAACGCGCTGTTGACGCCGGCACGGATGACTTTCTCACCAAACCGATCAATAAGACGGAATTGCTGATTCGGATTCGCGCTCCTTCAGGTTCCCCGGCAACAGAATGACGTGAATCGAATGCTGGCCTATTTTCAAGCCGTGGAACAATCCTCTCAGTAAGATCGGCTCCTGCACATGACTTTGCCTCGTGTCGTATTGAAACCAAAACGCGCCCAGCCTTTCTTCGCTCGTCATCCTTGGGTATTTGCAGGCGCTATCGAGCGCGTGGAAGGCGAGCCGGTCGATGGTGCCGAGGTAGAGCTCGTTTCCCAGGCAGGCCACTTCATTGCGCAGGATTCTTCAACAGTCAGAGCAAGATTCGCGTCCGGCTCTACAGTTGGCTTCCGGACCAACCTTTGGATCGAGCATTTTTTCGTAACCGCTTTGAGACGGCCATTCGCTTCCGGGAAACGCTTGGTTTGCGCGGATCGGATAAGGGTTGCCGGCTCGTATTCAGTGAATCGGACTTCCTCTCAGGCTGCACCATCGATGAGTATGCAGGCTGGCTGACCGTTCAGTTCACGACATTACCGCTGGCCCAACGGAAACAGATGCTCGTCGAGGTGCTGGCGGAACTTCTGAATCCGCGCGGCATTTACTTGCGCACCGAGCGCGGCATCGGCAAGCTCGAAGGTCTGGAACTGCATGACTGCCTGCTCTGGGGCGAGCCGCCGCCGGACGATCTGCATTGACGAGAATGGCGTTTGGTTCCATTTGAATGTAGCGGAGGGGCAAAAGACCGGTTTCTATCTCGATCAGCGCGATAACCATCTGGTGGTTCAGAAGCTGGCAAGAGGCCGGCGCGTGCTGGATGCCTTTTGTTATTCGGGCGGATTCGGATTACACGCGGCCAAGGGGGGTGCCACAACGGTAGAATGCGTGGACGCATCGGAATCGGCGTTGAGCCTGGCCCGGCAAAATGCCGGCATCAACGGCCTGGAGAATATCGAATTCGTGCGTGCCGATGTATTTCGGCACCTGGATGTTCTGTCGCAGGCAGGCCGGCGCTACGACATGATCATTCTCGACCCGCCCAAGTTTGCGCGATCGCGCAGCTCCATTCCCGAGGCATTACGAGGCTATCGCCGGCTCATAACGCTGGCAGTTCGCCTGCTGAGTCAGGATGGGATTCTGGTGATGTGCTGTTGTTCCGGGCTGATTACTCACGAGATGTTGGACGAGCTGATGGGACAAATTGCCGCAGAAGAAAAGCGAGATTTGCAAATCCTGGCCAGGCTCGGTGCAGCGCCGGATCATCCGATTTCGGCAACGTGTCTGGAGTCGGGATATTTGAAGTGTTATGTGTGCCGGGTGATCTGACGGTGGGCTGATGAAAATCGCAAAGGGGTTCATCTGAGTTTTGTTACGGCTCGCCGCCGGCGAGTCGATGACGGCGCAACAAATATGCCGGAACAACACACTATAAGGTTCCATTAAAGAAGCCGCAAATAATAGTTGCCGTCGAACACTTTAGCTACGTTTTCGTCGGAATCAAATTCGAACACGACGCTGACGTCTCCTTTCTTTCCACGACTCGCCTGTTCAAGTTCTTCATAAACGGCATCCTTCAATTGCTCTACAATCCCCTCGGTTCTGCACACCTCGATATCTTTGTCTTCCTTGAAAAATACATATGCACGGAAGTTGACGTCTATTTGCCACATGATATGGAAATAATGAAGGGGGCATCGACTGCTAAATCGCCGCATGATATTCGCGCGAACCTTCTCAAGATTGCGAGAGCGTTCCTTTTCTAACCTTTCTGCACGCTCGAAGTCTTCATCGCTTGGAATCTTGCTCATTTTCCAACCGCCTTCCATACCCGGTAATGTTTCACAAAGTCGTACGCAAGATCTCGGAGCTACGTAGCTCCGCCTTTCTAGGCGAAGATTCGATGGCCCCGTTGGAGTAAGGTCTTACGCCGCGGAGCGGCAAGACCCAAACGTTCGCTGCGGAGCGGCAAACAATGATGGTCGTACTCGGTGCGAATTGTGTCATTTCAGGCAGTTCACAGTACTGTTGGGAACTTCGATTCGATTTGGGTGGGAATCGCAACGCGTCGAACCTATTAATAGCCATCGCCACTTAATCTCCGAAAGAACTCAACGGATCTTCTTGCCACTTCAACGGCATTGTGACTATGCCGGCTCAACTCAACGTATAGTCCGCCCTGATAGTTGATGTCTCGCAAGCCTTTGAACACATCCTCGAAAACGATTTCACCCTTGCCGAACAAGAGATGATCGTGAACGCCTCGTTTCATATCTTCGATATGCACATTCCAGAGTCGATCGCGCCACTTTCGGATGTAGTCGCTGATGGGCAACTCGCCGTTGCATTGAAGATGCCCGATATCGAGGGTCAGACCGAAATTGGCACGATCGACTCGCTCGAACAGTTCCGAAAACTTATCCATGGTGTCGATGAACATGCCGGGCTCGGGTTCAAAAGCCCAGCGGACGGGAATCTCACAAAGTGCCTGGCAATGATCCACCAACCGGTCCATGAAAACTTCGGAAGGCCCATCTTCATCCGGACTTCCCGACCAGAAACTGACTGCTTCTGCTCCAACATCCAGTGCGAGCTTTGCGCACCTTTTGAGAAACTCAACTCGTTGAAGTTGTTCGAGTGGACTCCGGCTCAACAAAGTCGGCCGATGCTTCCGCCAGGGATCGAGTAGAAATCGCGCGCCGGTTTCGACGACCACGCGCATCTTGTGTCGCTGCAACAACTCGCGTAACGCAGGAATACGGTCCGCCCAACCGGCGTCCAAGACATTGACCGTGTTGTAATCGACCGTCAGAGCGATGCCCTGGTATCCTAATTCGGCCAGAATCGCAACCACATCTTCGAGCCGATGGTGAGCAAAGCCGTTGGTGTTGTAGCCGAGAAACATCAGGACACCGCTTCGAGATATTCGACTTCCGGGATGGTCGTTGTCGCAACTTCGTGCTCGATCCCCTGGATGAGCGTCCAAATCGTCGCAGGACACCCGGAGCATGCGCCGGTGAGACGAAGTTGCACGACTCCATTGGAAACATCGAGCACTTCGATGCCGGTGCCGTCGAGTTCCAGTGCGGGAGCAACTTCGTTTCGCAAAGCATTTTCAACGCGCGATTTCAAATCGGTTCCGGGCATCTTCGATATCCTTGGCTAACTGTGCTTTCAGATCGCTCACCAGGTCGAATTTCTTGGTGTCTCGCAAATGGGCAAGGAATTCGACCACGATTTCCTTGCCGTAAAGGGCTTCCTCAAAATCGATGAGATGAACCTCGATTTTGCGGATGGATTCGTGGAAGGTCGGATTGGGCCCAATGTTGGCCGCTCCGCCCCAGGGTTTACCTTCCACGCGAGCGATCACGACATACACGCCTTCCTTTGGCAAGAGCGTTGCCACTCCCTCGAGATTGGCGGTCGGGAAGCCAAGGGAATGTCCCCGATAAGCGCCGTGAACCACCGTTCCACGAATGCGGTAGGGGCGATTGAGTAGCGCTGTCGCCTCGTCGATGTAGCCCAATACCAGGGCATCTCTTACCCTGCTGCTCGATACGGGATCTGAGCCGCGCGGCGAAAGGGGCAATCTCGCGGAAGCCGATTTTCGCGTCCGAGCAGAGTTGGCTGAGAAGTTCATTTGAGCCGGCCCGATCTTTCCCGAAGCGGAAATTGAAACCTTCAACGATACCTCGAGGCTGCAATTGATCGCACAGAACATGCTTAAAAAAGGCATCGGGGCTTAGGTTTAATAGTTCCGTGGAGGTACGAAGAACCACGACATGATCGGTACCGATCCGATGAAGTTGTTCGACCCGTTCTTCAATCGTGGTGAGCGGCAACATGTATCGATCCGGATCCAATAGACACAACGGGTGCGGATCGAACGTGACCGCGATCGCCGGGGCATTCATCGATTTGGCAAGTGCGATCGTTTCGCGCAAGAGGGCAGCATGCCCAAGATGAACGCCATCGAAATTGCCGACGCTGACTACGCCACGACGACACGTTTCGGGTGGGTTTTCATGCCAATTCAGAACCGTCGTAGCCATGTTTACTCCGAACTTTGCAGGAGGATGGTCGCTCTCTACTAATGATACCACAAGGAATTGCGTGCGGCAGGCATTCTTGTGTGTCAGTGTAACTCAGCAGACAGGAATTTCTGCCCCACGGAAATCCGGGAATTCCAACAAACACTGCGGGGATTCGGTACAATGAATTTTTCCGCGAGCCGGACGGATGGTCGCTGCTGGCTTCGGCCAGGAAGAGGAAAGTCCGGGCTCCATAGGGCGCGATGGTGGGTAACGCCCACCGTCCTCGTCGCGGACTCTCCCGGAGGCCCCGCGCTGAGGAAAGGGAAAGTGCAACAGAAAGTATACCGCCGTCGGGAGGGATGAGGGATGAGGGATGAAGTAGAATGGTAAGGCACCGTTTTTTTGCATGTCTACGTTCATCCCGTCATCCCTACATCCCTCCCGGAGGTAAGGGTGAAACGGTGGGGGAGCGCAAGTTCCTTAATGTAAGAGCCCACCAGCAGCCGGGTGACCGGCTGGCTCGGCAAACCCCATCGGGAGCAAGGTCAAATAGGGGAGCAGGGTCTGCCCGGCCCGTTACGACTCCCGGGTAGACCGCTCGATCCTCGGGCAACCGGGGGGCTAGATAAATGACCGTCGCCGGAGGGAAAACCTCCGGAACAGAACCCGGCTTACAGGCCGGCTCGCGGGAAAGACCGGGAAGGATACCGTTTCAAGGAGCTTAAGGCGCCGGCATAATCGTCAAATTCGTTAAATTTATCCCATAATGTGAATATCTCTTGCCCCGTGCATTCTACCGGATTGACCGGCGCTGTGGGTTTTGAGTAGAGTGGCATGGACTGGGGATTCTCACATTCAAACCCCGGCGAGCGCTGGGTATCGAGGGAGTCCGCCGATGACTCCGTTTCCACCGAACGACCGATCTGGTGATTCCCGTTTCTCTCCCAATCGGGCAGGTCCGACACCACGTTACCGCATAATTTTGCACCGCACGCCGGACAAGGAACTCATGTTCATTGTCCGCACAGTGATGGAGCTCACGCACTTTGGACTGTGCAGAAGCGGTCCATCGAATGTGGGAATCGTATCACTGGGACCGCTCGCAAGTTCTGGTAACACACCTGGAACTTGCGGAGCTTTACCTGGAGCAGTTCGCCGATCGGGGACTGAAAGTGTCTCTGGAGCCGGCGGGGTAGCTCGGAAGATCCCGGTTGCTCGTACATGTTTAGCCAAAGGCAACGGCGAACCCCATGCGTAAGCTTGGGGTTTAAAGAGTCAGGGTCGGCATGCTGGCAAACACCCCCACGCTTACACATGGGGTTCGCCGTTGGGTAGCAATGATGGCATTTGGGCTAAACTGAGACGGTTGCTCCGCAACCGGCATGAAATGGGCTGCCACACTGCCTGATAAAATCGGCATATTCTAAACATCCATCTTCAGAATCCCATGCAGGAATGTATCCAGAACGGGAACGGGAAGTTCATCCGCTTTTTCGCCGGAAGTCACGGGCAAAAGAGCGGACCCCAGAAGAAAGCGAAAGCAATCCTGCGCGGCGATCCGCGTGTCCGGCACGCGACGAAAAATGCCCGCTTGCTGCCCGGCCTGCAAGAGCCAGACCAGGGGAGCTACCGCGTGGTGCAAACAGACAAGCGCTGCCTCCTGTTCTTCGGGTTCCGACGGTGCGAATAACGCATGTGTCAGCAATCGGAAGAGACTCGCCTCTTGTCGCGACGTGCGCAGAAATCGATCTGCAAAGCCGTTCAAGATCGCCAGGAGGTCGGGGGCCGGTTGATCTACCGCCAACTCTGTGGCAGGCTGGACGATCCAGCCCTGCCAGGTTTCCAAAATCGCGGTGAACAAAGTTGACTTGGCAGCAAACGATTTGCGTAAAACTCCCGGCGACATCTTCGATGCCTCCGCGATTAGCTCCAGGGTTGTATCAGCGTAGCCGCGTGAAGTAAACAGTCGCGTTGCAATCTCGATGATGATGTGCTCGCGCTGGGCCTTGGGTAGGCGGGATGTCGTTCCCTTGCGACCCTTGCCATCGTTGCCCGCTGTCGGCATGCAATCCTCGTCGCGCTCAACTTTTCGAGTGTGCCTCCCGGCTAGATTACGAACCGGATACCGGGAGTATACGTTTGAATCGGCAAACCGATCGACAAGAAGTGAGTCTTTTGGTCGTTTTAGAACATCCAGCGGAAATTCAATGATAGGAACGCCCCGGAGCCGATATCGATCCGATCATTGTTGCGATCGGTATAGGTTACGCCGATGAAGTAAAAACGGTCGAACGCGTAACCGCCGGATAATTCCAGCATGGCCTTGGGTGTGAAGCGATATTGGATGCCGGTTGCCAGACGCTTTTCGTAGTAGAGCAGCCTATCTTCGACGTCGGGGCGGTCGGCAAGATACGACGCATCGTTGTTCCAGGAAAACCCCGTGAAGACATTAAACTTGCGCGTGACTCTCCAGGAAACCCGGGCATTCACCGTTCGAACCGGGACATACGAGAGATTCACAAAAATGTTTTCCCAGGGCCGCCACATGATCATGAAGGGCAAGCCGATGTTCATCATAAAATCATCGGTCGGCCGCCATTGATAGGCCGCCATCGGGATCGGGTAAGGAAGTTCCCCCGTCGGGGCATACGACAAACCGAACATCCACGAGTTCCTTTCCCCGGAGGGTACGCGCAGGAAAGCGCTGACGCTGCCGTTAATGTCGTTGATGTTTTCAAAGGGTTTATCGCTTGCGGAGCCGACGCTGGCCATTACCGTTCCCATCCAGCCGTTGGTGAACATGTGAGTATAGTTGACGCCGAGATTGACATTCCAGATTTCATCGGGAAATACAATCTTGGAGGTGGGAAAAACGGCATCCGATTGATAGAGACTATTACGGACATTGGTGGTTATCGCGAGAGCATCCGGGCCGTCCCGCCAGACCGGCATCAGTACGGAAATATTCTGGCGCACCACGCCCAAATGGGCATCTTGGCCGGACACCGATTGCGAGGGATAATACGTTGTACCGTAGCTCACCATGGGGTTTCTGGGAATGCCCATCCCAAAACCGCCGATACCGAATCCTCCAAGCCCGCCGATGCCGCCCGTGCCGCCAAAGCCGCCGAAGTTATTGAATCCATTCATCCCGCCAAGACTATTATTCTGATTGCTTGGATCGTTATTTTGCGGATCCTTTCCCGTCTGATCCCAGGGCAGGTCCGGCTGCTCCGCAGGCAGATTCACAGTGTCCCAAAAGCTCGGCGCAGGCTTTTCCGGTACTGGCTCCTCGTCCGAGGGCGGAGTCGGGGCGGGATCGGCAATGACTCGTTGGGAAAACAAGAGGATTGCAACGACTACAAAGCATTCAACGAGAGCGCCGAGTTTTGACACGCCGAGACGCTTCATGGCTGCTTCCTGCTCAACGCATGAGCAAAGAAATTTCGCATGGTTTTAAGCAGAATCCCCTCTGAGCAAGGCATATATCAGCAACTTGCAGAAAAGAAAGGGAAATAGCTAAAGTTCGCCGCCGCAAAATGAGACAACGATGAGTTGCCCGAAGCATCGAACCTTGGAGGAGGGTCTCGCTTGCATGTAGGCCACAACGTGGGGTAAGCATCTCGCTTGGCCATGAGGCGAGATATGCCACGCCGTACGTAGGGCAAGCGTCTCGCTTGCCCATCCGCCGATGTCGAAGGCGAGGCGGACGCTTGCTACAAATGACGGGCAAGCGAGACGCTTACCCCACGTTGGCGGTCGCCCAAGTGTCTCGTTCTCTGCCAGGCAAAGCATACAATGTTCTCCACTGCTTTGATCCCTTTCCTGGAGAAGCCACATGTCCCGCCTGTTGTCGATTTTGGCGATGCTGACCGCTACCTGCATCAGTCATGCGGAGGAGAAGCCCAAACCCAACACGCTCACCGATAAAGAGATTCGAGACGGATGGATCTTGTTGTTTGATGGAGAGACCACCTTTGGTTGGAAGACGGAAGGCGACGTCACAGTAAAAGATGGGATTCTCACGGTCGGCGGGAAGAATGGCGGGTCCATCGAAACGACGACTTCCTTCGGTCATTCTGAAGTCTTTTTTGAATTCACAGTTGACGGAGACGCACGGATTGAAAGAGCGAACGACTCGATTTCGCCTGCCTATGACGGAGGCAAGTCCGGCGTTAGCTATCAAGGATTAGAGTGGGCCACCGCCCGGTGGCCGTCAGGAAACCGAATGAAGAAGCAAAACGCATGGGATTTCTTTCATCGGTCCCTCAGCATAAACATTGGTCTCTTTGCGGATCCCAAAGACGATTTAGTGCTGAAGAAACTTCGATTCAAGGCTCCCAAGAAGGCATCGATAAAGATCCGCAGTGTTCAGCTTCGACCAACCGGCACGCAGCCCATTTTCAACGGCAAGACTCTCGAAGGCTGGAAAGTCTTTCCCGGCGAGAAATACAAATCCAAATACTCCGTCACTCCCGAAGGCTGGCTCAACGTCAAAGACGGCCCAGGCGACTTGCAGACGGCAAAGCAATATGCCGACTTTACTCTTCAACTGGAGTGCATCAGCAACGGCAAAATGCTCAACAGCGGTATTTTCTTTCGCTGTCTCGCCGACCAGTATCAAAAAGGCTATGAAGTGCAGATTCAGAATGGGTTTATCGATAAAGACCGCACCAAACCGATCGATTACGGCACCGGGGCGATCTATCGTCGGGTAAAAGGCGCGCAAGGTTGTTTCCAACGACAAGGAATGGTTCACCATGACCGTCATCGCGCAGGGCAAACACTTCGCGACCTGGGTCAACGGCTACCAGACCGTTGACTGGATCGATGACCGCAAGGAGAGCGAAAATGCCCGCGAAGGATGCAAGACCGGCAAAGGACACATCAGTATACAAGGCCATGACCCGACCACCGATTTGAGTTTTCGAAACATCCGAATTGCTGAATTTCCGCTCACCAAGGAACCCAAATGAAACTCGTTGCTATCGCATTAGCATTGATGTCGCTGATTGCATCTCGCGCAGATGCCCAGCTGCACTACACGGAAGCCAGGAAGGATAGCAACGGCTTTCTCGTCCACCCCGTCGAATCGGAATTCCAGAAAGGTACAACTCAGATCCGCGTGTTGTTGCCGGATTCTCTTCGGTAAAGATCGAGTCTATCCCGTCGTATACGTGCTACCCGTCGAGGCGCAAAATGAAAGCCACTTCGGCGATGGCTTGCTGGAAATCAAAAAGCGAAATCTGCACAACCAACATCCTGCAATTTACGTTGCTCCTACATTCTCGGACCTGCCCTGGTATGCCGATCATCCCTCCGACAAAAACGTCCACCAGGAAAGCTATTTTCTGAAGGATGTTCTCCCCTTCATCGAACAGCATTACCCTGCAATGAAAGAATCCCGAGGGCGATTGCTTTTGGGTTTCAGTAAATCGGGTTGGGGAGCGTGGTCGTTACTGTTGCGCCATCCCGATCGCTTTGGCAAAGCCGCTGCGTGGGATGCCCCGATGATGATGAACCGGCCCGGCCCTTTTGGGAGCGGTTCCATCTTCGGGACTGCCGAGAACTTTCAGAATTATCAGATTTCCAAATTGTTGGAGCATTCGGCAGATGACGTGAAGAAAAGGAGCCGACTCATTCTGCTCGGTGTTGGGAATTTCGCCAGCGATCACGAGAAAATGCATGCTTTTCTAAGCGAGAGGAAGATTCCGCACACCTACAGGGATACTCCTCAGCGCAAGCACGACTGGCATACCGGCTGGGTTGAGGAAGCGGTTGCCATGCTTCTTGCCGAGGAGGTAAAAGAGCTTCCGCTGCGTGTCGGAGCGTCAGCGGTCGAGATACCTGCCGATGATTCGATGGTGATCGGCGGGAGCATTCACGCAAGTTTCGCCAAGGGACAGGAAGGCAAGCTTCGGGCAGTCGCCGTGGTGATTGAAAAGCCGGGTTCCGGCAAAGTGGCCATTGTCGCCTGCGATGCCTTGTTTGTTACGCGCGATCTGATGGATCCCATTGTGGAAGAGATCGCCAAAGACTGCAACATCCCGGCCGAGAACATCCTTATCAACGCGACTCACACCCATTCCGCGCCGTCAACCGGAACCGTTCACGGCTACAAACGCGACGAAGCCTTTTGTCGAAACATGCAGCGCTCGATCGTGAAGGCGGTCAAAGAAGCCAACGAAAAACGACTGGTGGGGGCTGCGAGCTTCCAGTTTTGGCTCGGAGAAGAATCTTCTGTCGGGCAGAATAGCCGTCAGCTTTTGAAAGATAACACTATTTACTGGATCGGCCCACGCGATGAATTCGTTCGTCCAACCGGCCCCTTCGACCCGGAGCTTCCCGTTCTCGCTTTCCGCGACGATAAGAACAAACTCCTCGCCACGATCTTCAACCACTCGACTCACACTATCGGCTCCCGCAAAGGAGGCGTGCGTTCACCCTCCTTCTACGGACTGGCCTGTCAGGAACTGGAGGCGGAACTGGGCGGAACGGTTTGCTTCCTCGAAGGGGCGTCAGGCTCCACGCACAACCTGACGCTCAAAACCGATGAGATGGCAATACGGATCAAGAAGGCCGTGAAAGATGGTCTCGAAAAAGCCCAGCCAAGACCGGTGAATCGTATTGCCGCACTGAAGAAGAAATTCACTTTCAAGATTCGCCGTTTCGATGAAGAGAAAGAGCAGGCCGCCGTTTCGTCTTACTGCAAGAAGATGGCCGGCAAGCAGGGTGACAGTTATACCGAAGTCTTTCAAAATCAACGAAAGATGCTGGCACCACTGCAAGGACAGGAACGAAGCACCTGGTTGCAGACGATCGTAATCGGCGATGTGGCGATCGTGGGAGTACCGGCGGAATATTTCACGATCCTCGGCCAGGAGATCAAACGGCGTTCACCCTATCGGTATACGTATGTTGCCGAACTGGCCAACGACTGGATCGGCTACTTGCCGGATAAGAAAGCATTCGACCTGGGAGGGTATCAGACTTGGACCGGCTTGCATAGTTATGCCGACCCCTCCAGCGGTGAAGCAATCGTCGATGAGGTCGTGAAAATGCTCAAGGAAATGCACGAAAAGAAGTGAGCCAAGACGACTCACTTATTGTGAAGAACCCGAATCGCCGATTATAATGCAACTCATGGAGATAACCATGATTGAACTAACCCCCGAACAACAGCAAATCCTGGATGCTTCCAACGGCTCACCGCCGATCGTGATCGATCCTCGAACGGCAAAGACCTACGTCTTGGTTCCAAAAGCCCCGGAGCCGGTCGATTTTGAAATTCCCGAAGGCATCCGCCGCTCCCGAGCCGCGCTGCGTCGCGATTTGCCGGAATTGCTGGCGCGTCGCCGAAACCGTGGCAAACTGGTCTGTTATGCGCAAGAGGAACGCGTCGGGATAAGCCATGACTACGCCGGACTTATACTGGAATGCGTTCGTCGAAATATCCCATCCAACGAGTTTATCGTCGAGGTGATTCGGCCAGGAGCGGGAAATGAAGAAGAAATAGAATTTGAACCAAGATACTGATTCCACCAGGGAATGCGTTAATTATGCCCATTTTGCTTGACCACTCCCCCTTCCTTGACCACTCAACCGAAGTCGCAGTTCGGGGCGAAAGAATTGATTCTGAAAATAGACGGCCAAAAGCGTCAGACAACTTTGCGGACTCCAATGAAGTGGTGGCCACTCTTTTAGCTGTTGCACCGTAATTCCTCAGTGGAATCTACTTCCTCCGAAATCGCCGAATAAGCCTGCTTATGGCATTGCCTGCCTGTTCCGGCTCCACGACGACTTCGCGAGGTTGTACAATTCGACCCAATAACACATGTTCCCATTGAGGTAGAAGGTCGCCTTCCCGTCGTACCAACCGGCTATCGATTGCCACACATTCTCCTGCAATGGCATGCCCTCGGGCTTCTATGATCGTTCTGCAATAGTGGACCCGTTTCCGACACTGATCGCAAAAACGAACCGTCTGATCCTTCGTTGCCTGGAGATTGTTCCACTGCTTCGGACAAACAAACTCAAACTTCACCCGGCAATTCTCGATCTTCACCCTCGCCACAACGGCGATCCACGGAATGGGCAGGCCGACCATCAGTTGTTTCAGTTCATCTCGGAATAGCATTTGACGCGGATGGTTGTCGGGTAACTGGGCCAGTTCGTGATCGATGCGCAGAAATCGAGATTTGGTTACGGATTCGGCATCTCCGCGTTCTTCCAGCCAGTCGGCGTAGACGAGACGAGTGACGTTATCCGCGGGATTGGACAGGATCTTCGCCAGAAAGGCATCTTCATCGGTCATGGATGATTCTCCAGAAGGAATCGTTTTTTTCTCTTTCGGATCTGTTTTTCGTGCAATTCGGCCTCGTTACAGCGTTCGCTCTTACGCTATCATCTCATGAGTGGGACACAGTTGCAATTGGACGGGTTCACCAGGATCAATCGCCATGCGTAAAAGATTGCTCATCGGAACGTGCGCTTCGCTGGCGCTTCTGTTGGTTCTTCCATCCCAATTACCTGCCGGCGACCTCGAAACTGCCAAAGTCGATGTTTTGATTACCGAAGCACTCAAGTCGTGGAATGTCCCCGGCGCAGCGGTCGTCATCGTCGATGGTGAAAAGATTCTCTACCTCAAAGGCCACGGCATCCGCGAAAAGGGCAAGCCGGAGCCGATCACTGCGGATACCCTCTTTCCGCTCGCTTCGTGCAGCAAAGCATTCACGACAACCTTGATGGCCATGCTCGTCGATGATGGCAAGATCGGCTGGGATGATCCCGTCCGCAAGCATCTGAAAACATTCAAACTCTCCGATCCCAATGCCGATGCACTGGTTTCGCTCAGCGATCTGGTTTCGCATCGCACGGGCGTTGCCTCCCACGATTTGTTGTGGTATCGAGCGGCCTGGAATCAGGATGAAATGATTCGTCGAATCGGCAAGGTTCCTCTGAGCAAACCGTTTCGCACCGCGATGCAGTATCAAAGCATCATGTTCACCGCTGCGGGCCACGCCATTGCCAATGCCGCAGAGAAACCTTGGCAGGAACTGATTCAAGAACGCATCTTCGACCCGTTGGAAATGAAATTGTCCAGCGTCACGACCCCGATCGCGTTCAAGGTGAAAAATCGCACTTCCGGGCATCGACCGAATCGCAATGGAGTGGTTGTCGTGCCCTGGTATGTACAAGAGGAGCCTAACGCGGCGGGGTCGATCAATGCTTCAGCGCGCGATCTCGTTCCGTGGTTGCAACTGCATTTGAACGAAGGCAGACACGGCGATCTTCAACTTGTTTCATCTGACAATTTGCTCAAGACCCGTACACCGCATATCGTGATTCCCCTCGAAGGGCAAAATGCCGAAGAGCATCCCGAAACACAGTGCATGAGTTATGGAATGGCTTGGAACATCCAGGATTATCGAGGTGAGAAACTGATTTCGCATGCAGGAATCATCGACGGTTTTCGCGTTCATCTCACCATGATCCCGAAGCGCAAGATTGCTCTGGGAATTCTCTGCAATTTGCACGCGACGCGGATGAATCTGGCGCTGAGCAACAACATCGTCGATCTGATCCTGGGAGTTCCCGGCAAACGAGACTGGAACAAGCACTATCTCCAACTTGCCGACGCACAGCCGAGGCGAACAGGGAGCACGAAAAACTTTTGAAGGAGCAACGAAGAGCGGGCACCAAGCCGACTCTGCCGCTGGAAAAATATGTCGGGGAATATGTTGATCCAGCATATGGCACAGCGCAGATCACTTTGGAAAATGGCGAGCTAATCTGGAAATGGAGTCGATTCCGCTACAAGTTAGAGCACTACCAGGATGATATTTTCCGAATCCATGAAGAGATTCTCGGCGACCCGATGTTGGAATTTCACATTGCACAAAAGCGTGTCGAGACGATGAGCGTTCTCAACGTCAAGTTTCGACGACGAGGCGACAAAAAATAGAATGATGTGGGGGCTGAATTCATCCGTTCTGACAGAGTCTGACGCGTTAGCGAAGTGAGAGGCGTGTTCTTCGCTGACCCTTCAGGCTCCGACGAACACGGGGTAGACAGCAGTTGACCGAAAAGAGTAACTTATCGCGATCGTAAAGATTACCTTCAACTCAGGAACGGCGACCATGCGCTTAATACATCACTCTCGTTTCCGTTCGAGCAACTACCTTTCCATCTCTGTCGCCATCCTGTTTGTCGTGGCACCGATTGCCCACTCATCACCCCCGGCCCAAAAAGTCCCGGAGCGGAAAAAAGATCCCGATCCGGGCGATTTCGATCGGCTCGCTGAAGTCTTCGCTCCTGCCAAGACACCCAATATCAAGGGGAAGAAATGGGTAACCATAGACACAGGTCCGTCCAATTGTCCGTCAACTCTCGATGGTTGGCTTATCGAGGACAATCCCAAACAGCTGAAGATCCTCGATTTTAGGGGCGACGTGCATCGACTGCGGCGACCCACGGCAGATGAAAATCGTCCCCGAATCAAAGAAGAAAAAGGCGGTGGGATCTTACTTGGCAATATCCAAAAGGCCGACCACTCTGTCGCGTGGAAAATTCAGTCCGAAGATTTCCCCGCCAAAGCTCGAAAGTTTCTGGCCGATGGTCCACCACAGGAAAAAGCAGAGTCGGGTGTCTTTGGCTTCTATCGCGAAAAGTATTCGCTCGCAGCGCACGCGCTCGATGCCGCTCGATTTGCACTTTATGCTCACCACCAGGGAGAAAAAACACTTGCCTCGGAATGCTACCATTGCGCTTGCGATGCCCAGAAAAAGTATCAGTTTCGCTATGGTGATCGGGAAAACGCCAGTAAACTCCACGAGTTTGCGGCCCTGGACATCGCTTCGGGCCAGCGCAATGGTGCGATCTTCTCTGCCCACGGCGGCACTTCACGCAAGGAACTTCAAGCCTGTTGGGAAACGCTTGCCGCGATTCCCTACCAGCCTTATCGCGATGAAGCCCGGCAGATGGTCAAGCATTATCGGAGCCTTTTGGAGGAAGATCGAGCATGGGTCGAGTCGAAACCCAATGCGCTGGCAAAGATGACGGAAGACCAGAAAGTTGCCTACTGGCTCTATCACCTGCGAGATTTGGCAGTGGGACAATGGTCCGATCCAGGGAGATGTTACGTGTTGGCTCCATCCTTCTTTGGTGTAAACGATAGGGACACAAAACATCCCAACGCAGCGATGGAGTTGAAGAAACTGGGGCTGGTCGCACTCCCGCAACTAATTGCCCACCTCGACGATGCCCGTCCGACGCGTTGCAAAGGCCACTGGCGGAGTTACTCACCCGATGGTCAGTATCTGCTTCGTTACGGCGACTGCTGCCAGCAGATATTCGAGAGCATCACCGGCAAAACGATTGCCTCGGATTACCCGATCCAAGACGGCAAGGGTCAAGAATGCAAGGAGAACGCCCAGCGCTGGTGGCGAGACTTCCAAAAGAAGGGCGAAAAACAATGGCTGATTGAGGCCACGGAAGTCGGCGACGGCGATAGTCCCGTGAATGCCGAGCGCCTGGCGGCAAAGTACCCGGAAGTCGCTTTGGCAGCGATCGGCAAAGGTGCTCGCGCGAGCAAAACTGCCACGATCCGAAGCAGCCTGGTTGTAACCGCCGACCAACTCAAAGACGAAAAGCTGGTGGACTTCCTGAAACAAGAAATCGAAGGACCGTTCCTCGACTCGCGCGTGAAGGCAGCGCGTGCCCTGGCGGTGCGCGGCGAACCGGAAGGAGCCAAGGTATTGCTGCGCGAATGGAGAAAACTAGACGGGACCAAAGTGAACCTTTTTGAACAGGGTTGGGCCGTCGATGATTTGACCAGTGCTCTGATCAGCTGCGGTGATCCAACGGTCATACGACGTATAGGCGAGGTAACGCCCGACCACGACGTTAACACCCGACAAAAGATCGTCAACGATTTGTGTTTGGTTGAAAAAGATCTGCGCGGCAAGCCGTTATCCAGCGAAACAGTAATCGCGATCGAGGATTTACTCATCAAGTTGATGATGGATATGGAGCAGACACGGTCCTATTCATCGCGAGGAAACAAGCCGTTGAACGAACCGGCCCTGGGCGATCTGGCGACTGAAGCATTGGTAGGCAGGTGGAAGAATTACGAGTTGTTCGACATCACCGCGCCATTCCAGGTCCGCGCGAGGCAGCGAGCGGAAGTGAAGAATGTTTGGCTGAAAAAGCGCGGCAAGGAGCCGGTGCCCGTGCCGCCGCAACGTCGAATCGCGCCTGCACCCGAGGCCAAGGTGCAACCGTTACTTCAGGCTTATGTCGATGCGAAATCATCCCAGGATCGGAACCTGGCGACCAAGCCCATTGAGGATCTGGGACTATCTGCGCTGCCTGCTGTCCGAAAAGTCTTGACCAATCTCAAAAAGGATCATCCTGCACTGAAAGACATGCAAGCTTTGGCTGCTCGAGTCGCTTTAATTGTCGGAGAGGTCCATTTTGCCCCCGATTCTTTCAAGCCGACAGATGAACTGCGTCGTAAAATTGAAGGATTGCAGGGGAAACCGATAACCGTGGACAAGATCATGAAGCTGCTGGGCGATGTCTCAGCGGCAACGCCCAAGGGTGTTCGCGGAGTTAGAATCACATTGGAACGCATTGGCGATGATCTGGGAATATACCTTGTGGTCACCTTGATCGCCGACAAACCCGTTCCCGAAGGTTTGGCACCTCAGTTGACCTACGGAAGTCGCATTACGATCGATGAGAAGCAACTGGGGGGCGGAACCGGCGGGATGGCAGGCATCGGTCATGAGGTGGGGCTTGCGGCGATTGATTGGAACGACTTCTCAAAAAATCTGAAAACAGCGTTTGAGGCCCGGCCCGATCAATATTTGTTCGTACAGGTCCATTGTGCTTATATGCGTTAGGCCCTTGCGGTTCCTCTATCAACGAAAGAACGGGAAAATCCCCGATCGATTCAGGTGATCTCAATCGGCGTCGGGTTCTCAGCCAACATGTAGTCGGCAAAACTCATCTGGATCGAAATAGCGTGATCGCCGGCATTGAAGTTGATACTCGCGTTTAAGCCCAGTGCCGGATCGACGAATGTCGGCAAGGCAAACAAACTTCCAAAAGGCGGGATCGAACCGGGTTCGAGCGTCGTCAGCGCCAGCACCTCTTCCTTGGTAGCAAAACGGGTCGATTTCACTTCGAGCGCTGATCGAGCTTTCTTGCTGTCCAACTTCCTATCGGCGGGAACGACCAACATGACAAACCGCTCGCCCGCCTTCACCACCAGCGCCTTGGCTCCGGAACAGAGTTCGACTCCCCGCACCGCAGCGGCCTGCTCGCTGGTGAAGACGGGTTCATGGTGAGAGATGGAAAATGGGATTTTGGCCTCGGTCAACCGAAGCTGTATCCGTTCAAAGATGGTCATAAGTTTCCCAACTCGCTTGTCGGTCGTTCATGGGAATCAGCAGCAAGAACGAACCTCAGGGGTGTTTTTTCACACCATTAATCATTAACAAAATAGCAGGGACAAAGAAAGGATCCAAGTCGATGATCGATGTTGCTTTACTCGGAACCGGCGGCACGATGCCGCTGCCGGGCCGTTACCTCTCCAGCTTGCTGGTTCGCTTCGCCGGCCGGCTTATCCTGTTCGATTGCGGAGAAGGAACGCAGGTCAGTCTACGGCAACTCGGCTGGGGTTTGAAGGACATCAGTCATGTCTTGATTACCCATTTTCATGCCGATCACATCTCTGGATTGTCAGGATTGTTGCTCACAATTGGCAATAGCGGACGAACCGAGCCGCTGACGATTGTCGGTCCATTTGGGATTGAGAAGGTCGTCAAGAGCTTGCGAGTCATTGCGCCACGTTTACCGTACAAGATCGTTTTCAAAGAGATGACCGGGAGGGGGGATGAACCGCTCGCAATCGATGCCTTGCGCCTGACCTGTGCCCTCGGGGACAACAACAAGGACGACGATCCGGAATCTGGGTCCGAAATCAACCCATCAATCTATGAAGAATCCGCGGAATTAACCTGTGCTCTCGGCGATCACGAAATGACCTGCCTTGCATATCGAATTGATCTGCATCGCGGGCGCGCTTTCCGCCCAGAAAAGGCACGCGAACTGGGTATCCCAGAGGGTCCGCTGTGGGGACTCCTTCAGAAAGGGAAATCCGTACCCCATGAGGGCAAAATCGTCGCCCCCGATGATGTACTCGCCCTGCCTCGACCCGGCTTGGCGATGGGATTTCTCACCGATAGCCGACCGACTGCCCGACTCATCGATTTTTTCAAGGATGTAGATCTATTGGTCAGCGAAGGGACTTACGGCGATCCGGCGGACAAGGACAAGGCTGTCGAGAACAAGCACATGACCTTTGGCGAGGCCGCAGCGCTGGCTTCAGCGGCCCGCGCGAAAAGGTTGTGGCTAACGCATTTCAGCCCCGCGCTCCCCAATCCCGATTTTTTCCGTCGAGAGGCAGAGAGCGTTTTTCCTGGAGTAGTAATCGGGCGGGACGGGATGACAACGACGTTGAGTTTTGCGGATTGAGCCGACAGAAATGAAATGGGCGGACCATGGCATGGTCCGCCCAAAATCGAACGACCTGAAGGCGTTGGCCTACTACTTGTATTCCAACTTGGTGACGGTCAAAACCATCTTGTCGCCGACCTTCTTGACGGTACCGGTCACTTTGCCGGCTTTGGTTTCCTGGCAAACATCGTCGTGATATTTACCGCTGGCATCCTTATCGAACCAATAGGTGGTAGTCGTGTCGCCCTTCTTCACAAGAAAGGCAACTTCGCACTTGGCGGACTTCTTCAACTCGCACTTGCCGCAAACGACAGTACCTTCCATCGTGACTTCTTTGTCAGCTGCGAAGCTTGAACCGGAAAATGCAAAAAAGGCAACACCTAAAACCAGAGCAACGAGAGAACGAACCATGGGGTGAGGAACCTCCACATAAGTGCGAGATCGATGCACAACCAAGCCACCGCGGCTTGGGACGCTGTTTATCTCACAGATAGGTGAGAGTATACTGTCTTTGGCAAATTGAAGCAACAGGGGAGCGACCGCTTTCAAAAAATCATTCCCTCGGCGGCATTGACGTTGCAACCTGCGCGGCCTAATATGGTTTTTTTCCCGGCGGCATCTTTTTCGATTCGAGTTCAATGGACGCCGCAATCCGCAAAGCCGAAGTCCTGATCGAGGCCCTCGATTACATCCGGACCTTCCGCGACCGTCAAACCGTTATCAAACTCGGCGGCAGCGCCATGGAAGATCCGGTTGCACTGCGCAACCTTGCAATCGGTTGTCTTCCTGGCAACCGTCGGCTTCCATCCCATTCTCATTCACGGCGGAGGCAAACCGATCGATCGAGCGATGGCCGCTTCCGGCTTGCAGCCGAGAAAGATTCAAGGCCGCCGTTATACTGACGACGCGACTCTCTCCATCGTTGTTCGAGTCCTCACCAAGGAGATCAATCGGGATATTGTCCATCAAATCCGCGAACTGGGTGGCCGAGGTGTTGGTCTATATGGCAATGCCCTGCAAGCCTTGCAAGGCGAACGGCTCCAGCTCGCCGGTGCCGACGGCGGGTCGATTGATCTGGGCCGGGTCGGTCAGGTGACGAAGGTCGATGTTGATCTGATCTCCGATTTTGCACGAGCGCTAGTAATCCCAGTGATTCCGTCGCTCGCCTACGATGAGAATTCGGATTGGCTCAATATCAACGCCGACACCGCTGCCGCTGCGGTGGCTTCACAAATGAGGGCAGCCAAGCTGGTCATGTTGACCGACACACCCGGTATCCTGCGCGATAAGGCCGATCCGAAGACATTGATTACCAGTCTCACCGCTTCAGGGTGCGAACAGCTTATTCGCGACAAGATCATCGACAGCGGGATGATCCCAAAAGTTGAAGCCTGTCTGGATGCAGTGAAGAACGGTGTCGGCAAGACCCACATAATCGATGGCCGATTGCGGTATTCCTTGCTCCTGGAGATTTTCACTCACACCGGTATTGGAACCGAGATTGTGATGTAAATGTTGACTTCGAAGAAAACCATCGAATTGTTTGGCCGCTATGTCATCGGCAACTACACCCGCTACCCCGTTTGCCTGGTGCGTGGAGAAGGTTCGTATATTTGGGATGCTGAGGGGATGCGCTATCTCGATTTTTTCCCCGGCTGGGGTTGTGGTCTGCTGGGACACTGTCCGGAGCGTGTCGTCAAGGCAGTCCAGGAGCAGGTCGCCGAGTTGATTCACGTCCCGAATACGTGGTATGTCGAGTCGCAAGGATTGCTGGCAAAAGAATTGAGCACGCGCACCGATTTTGATGGACGATGTTTCTTTTGCAACAGTGGTGCCGAGGCCAATGAAGCCGCGATCAAGCTTGCTCGCCTCAACGGTAAAGGCACGGGAGCCAATGGCTCGGATCGTTACAAGATCATCACCATGCTCAACAGCTTCCACGGCCGAACGATGGGAGCCTTGTCGGCAACGGCCCAGCCAAAGTATCACCAGGGAGTCGGGCCGATGTTGCCCGGCTTCCTTTATTCACCCTACGGCAATCTCGATGCAGTCGCAAAATTGATCGATAGCGAGACGATCGCAGTGATGCTGGAACCGGTGCAGGGTGAGGGAGGAATCAACATCCCACCCGCTGGATATATGGAAGGTTTGCGAGAACTTTGCGATCGACATAAGCTGCTTCTGATTTGCGATGAGGTGCAAAGTGGCATGGGCCGAACGGGCAAGTGGTACGCTCATCAGCACTGGAAGGTAAAGCCCGACATCGTCACACTCGCAAAAGCACTGGGTGGCGGCGTCGCGGTCGGTGGTTTGGTCGCTCGCCCCGACGTGGCGGATAAATTGAAACCGGGCACTCATGCTGCGACCTTTGGAGGAAATCCCATCGCCTGTCGAGCGGCGCTGGCAACCATCGAGACGATAGAGAAAGACGGCCTGCTGGCCCGGGCGGACGCCATCGGCACGCGGTTCCTCGACTTCTTCACAGCACTCAAAGAACGTACGCCGCTCATTTCGGAAGTGCGCGTAAAGGGGGCGATGATTGGAATTCAACTTGCAACCGATGGGACTCCGGTCGTCGCCGAATGTTTGAACCGCAAATTGCTCGTCAACTGTACGCACCAAACCGTGATCCGTCTTCTTCCCGCTCTCAACCTGACGGATGCACTGATTGATGAGGGATGCGGCATTCTCGAAGAGGTTTTACTCGCCATGCATTGAAAATATACTCTCCGTAGCCGAATTTGCCGGAATTCGGGATGTGGGTCAAAAACCCGAATTCTGGCGAATTCGGCTGCAACGAGCATTCCTCTCTCTGTTTCGATTTCGATTCGCCCGAACCTAACCGACCACCCCCCAGCTGCCATGCGACATTTTCTGAATCTGATGTGCCAGGATCGTGGGACTATTCTGCAACTTCTTGCGGATGCAGCCCGGCTCAAGTCCGCGGCGAGCCACGGCGAATTTGCCGATACGCTGCGCCACAAAGTGGTGGCATTGATTTTTGAAAAACCGTCACTGCGCACTCGCGTCAGCTTCGAGGCCGGAATCAGCGCAACTCGGTGGAACGAGTCTGTTCTACAACGGCGGCGAGGTTGGGTTGGGAATCCGCGAATCGCTGTCCGACTTCGCCCGAACGATGTCGCAATACATTGATGCGGTAGTGCTGCGCGTCTTCAAACATTCGACCGTGGAAGAGGTGGCGAAATACGCTTCTTTTCCGGTCATCAACGGCTTATCGGATATTGCGCATCCCTGTCAGGCGCTGGCCGACCTGCTGACGGTTCAGGAGTGTTTTGGCACCGCCACGGGGAAAACGATCGTTTTTGTGGGTGATGGCAACAACGTGGCACGTTCGCTGGCGGTTGGCTGCGGCAAGGTAGGTGCTCAATTCATCCTGGCACGTCCGGAGGGGTATGGGTTTCCAGCAGACTTCCAGGCCCGTTATCGCAAGAGCGTTACCGCGACTCTTCCGGACGAAACGACGGATGCCCTGGCAGCGGTCAAGCACGCGGATGTGATTTATACCGATGTCTGGACGAGTATGGGCCAGGAAGCCGAAAGTGCGAAACGCCTCGAGCAATTTAAGCCCTATCAGGTGAATGCAGTGATGCTTTCAAAAGCCCCGAGTGACACGAAGGTCTTTCACTGTCTTCCCGCACATCGCGGGGAAGAGATCTCTGCCGAAGTGATCGAAAGTCCTGCGAGCGTCGTCTTTCAACAAGCAGGCAACCGGTTGCATGCCCAAAAGGCGATATTGGAGTGGCTCTTCAAGTAGTGGTCAGTGGATAGTGGTCAGTGGTCAGTAAATGCAAGAGTGGTCAGTGATTAGTGGTCAGTGGTCAGAAAATACCCAATAATGAGAGGGCTTCTGTCTTTGCATTTACTGACCACTGACCACTGACCACTATCCACTATTATTGCGATTTCAATTCCAAAACGGCCCAGAGCGATGGGTCTTCACCGAATGGAAAATCGCCATTCACGCTTGGTGTTTGCTCGCCCAGTTCAAAATCCCGGACGGCATAGAAGACACCCATTTGCGGACTTTGTTCCGGGTCAAAACCGTGTAGTACATTTGCACTCAAGAATGCTTCGATCCGATAGCCGCCTTTGATTCTTTCGCATCGAAATGGGACATCGGCCGTCGAGCAGATTGGGGCATCCAACAAGGCACGATGAATCTTTACCTGGGCAAACAGCGGTTCATCTCGTTCGCTCCCACCCCCGGCCGGGAGAAAATGAAACTGATGACAGGTTCGCGTCGCCCGGTGCCCGCTGCGATCGGAGCGCGTATCGATCCAGAGAGTCAAACCGTCGGATTGTCGAAGCCGATCCGGATCGCCGATGGGAGGGTTTTCCTTGCCGCGAACTTCAACTTGCAAGCCCAGGCCGGCCTGGTTCCAGGCCAGTCGAACATCGGCGAACTTCGGAGCGGCGTCGATGTCCGCAAAGGCATCGAGTCTTGCCGATTCGGGCAGATCGATCAGACATTCCGCATCGTCGTCGGGCATTGACGCAACATGCGGACATGAGTATTTGACTCGAACGAGGAAACGGTAAGGAATCAGCGACATGGAGGCATCCTGCAAGTATTGAGATTGGTTTATTTCGCCCGTTTTAGAAGGCGAAATCCCTGGACACCACATTTGGCGAGAGCCCAGACTTCGTTGGCATTTGACTGTATTCGCTGGCCATGCTGATTCCAGGCTAATACCATCAGTCCGATCTCATTTCGTTCCAAGGTTGAGCCAGCAGGTGCGGCCACTGTCCAGTCGATACCAGTCTCGCCCGGGTATTCTTGGCGATTGCCTGCTTCACTTTCGAGAATGAATTTGCTGCCGGGGTTGTGGGGCTCGAGCGAAAGATGCAGACTCACGCTGGGATCGCCTCGGAAGACCAAACCGTAAACAGTTACTTTCACTTTATCTAAGGGGTAGATGTAGATCTCTTCCACCGATCGGAAGTCGATCACCACGTCAGGTGAGTGGATTGTCCTTCGATCCGGGTATCGCTTCATGAGTTTGATCACATCTGCAGCGAGTTGGTTTTTCTCGCCGATGAGGTTGAAATCAAAAGAAGTTATCCAGAAATCTCCCAAGGACCGGAGTACCGGCAAGATCTGGAGATACGCCTCCGTGGTTCCTTTCTCATCCACAAGAGATGTGACCAGATAAAATAACCACCGATCCTCATCAGAGAGTTTAGCCCAAAACGCGGCCCGAAACGGAATCCCGTCTTCAGATAGTTGGTCCACCAACCGCTGACCGTCATCGATCTTTTCATCTACCAACGCGATTGTATCCATTGAAATACTCCATCTGTTCCATCACTCACTGCTGCGAATAATGCTCGCGCTTCTGCTTCGGTCCTGTCCGCGTATCGGCTGGTTTCTTTCCAAACTTTCGTAGTCACCCAAGATGCATTCAACTTTGGATTTGTTCCGCACGCAACCCCGAAATCTGGCTCCAAGCCCGCTAATTTGATGAGCTTTTCAAGATCATGTGTCCAACAGGTGACGAGTTGTTTCTGTAGATACTCTGGTTTTCCAAAGACCGCATCCGATTCAGCAAGGTAGCGAAGAAGGCACGCCTTGAGTGCGCATTCAATCACATACCCGCATAGATAGTATGCTCCGGACCACCTTTTCCTTCCCAGCAGGGCTTTCACATCTTTCAACCGCTCCTTGGCAATTCTTTGCAAAGTCTTCCTGTTCACGGCGGGCTCCGTCACATGGTGCCATTGTATCCAAGTGATTCTCTCTCAATTCTACTGAAAATGCGTTGCCTAATCCCCAAACGGATGTCCGGTTGATGCCACTTTCACAGGGGGATTCAGCAAGCTACGCTCCAACACCTCTCGCGCTTTGTCGAACTCAGGCTGCCACGTGATCTCCGGACTCCCATTCACCATGCAGTCCCGCAATTTCTCCAAGGTATTGTGCGCCATGTGCGGACATTTATTGCACGCACACGTGATGCCCGGCACAGGATGAAAGCGATGCTGAGGGTAGCGCGATTCCAATTGCCACATCATGTTCGCTTCGGTCGCTACCAGGAAATCGGTTGATTCGGCATAAGTGCCGACGTGCTTTATCATGGCCTCGGTGCCGCCAATGAAGTCGGAATGTTCCAGGATATTCGCGGGGCACTCCGGATGGGCAATCGTCTTGGCATCCGGTAATTTCCGTTTCAATTTCAGGAGATCCTGCAAACTGAAGATTTCGTGAACCATGCAGGAGCCGTCCCAGAGTATCATCTTCCGGCCGGTCACCTCTTCCAAATAGCGCCCCAGATGACGATCCGGCACGAAAAGGATTTCGTACTCGGGAGGAACGCGGCGGATAATCTCTTCCGCATTGCCGGACGTGACGACCCAGTCCGAAAGAGCCTTGACGGCTGCGGAACTGTTAATGTAAGTGACCGTCTGAAATCTCCGTCCGTTGATGCGCAGCATTTCCTGATAGCGAGCAAGCTTGTCGGCCGGGCAAGAGTCGGACAGGCTGCAACCTGCCAGCAGGTCGGGCAGGAGTACCTTCTTCTTGGGATTGAGCATTTTGGCCGTTTCGGCCATGAAGTGAACCCCGCAAAACACGATCACAGGCGAAGTGACCTTCGTTGCCTCACGCGCGAGCTTGAGACTATCGCCGGTAATGTCGGCGAGAGCCTGGATTTCACCTTCCTGATAATAATGAGCGAGGATCGTTGCACCCAACTTTTTCTTGAGTGCCTTGATTTCGGCAACGATGTCGCCGGCGACTGAAGTAGTCATGAGATAGTTCCTTGTTTTTTGGGTGGCGGAGGAACGAGAACCCACCGCATATCACAATTGTATACTGGGAGCACACGAATCGATGGAGGAACTCACGCTGAATCAAAGTCGCGGTATGCCGGACATTCGGTTCACAATAAGCGCCGGCTTTGCTCTTCCAATCCCTGCACCAAGAACTTGAGCAATGGCTCAGCTTGCACCATCGACGGGTTCACCTCGAACTTGTGTGACACACCTAATGCAGCAAGTTTCTCGTGCAGCCGATCGTTTCCGCGAAACCACCGGCTCCGTGAATCGACTGCAAACCAGACATGACGAGGTTGTTTTGACGGATGAATATGTAAGGGGGCGCTATCCTGACGACACTGTTCCCGGCTCTCGTATAACTCATCCAGCGCTGTCCCGCTGCCGTGCAATTCATGATGGTCGATGGCAGCGTCGATCGCACCGACCACCGGGAATAGTTGCGGATACTTGAATGCCAGACGTAAGGCACCCTGCCCTCCCATGCCGATTCCCGCAACGGCGAGTCCACATTTCCAGGATTGTTGAATCCAGGGCAGCAAATTCGCAATCACGTATTGTTCGGCAGATTGTTTCTCGTTGAAATCCCGGCAAATGCGATTCGACCACCACGATTGGTTTCCATGCGGGCACACACACACCATTCCCGCAGCTTCGAGCAGGCTCGTCCACTCGGGACTATTCAACAGAGTCCGACCATCAGCATCGTGCAGGAATAGAAGCGTAAAGCGTGCGGAGGATGGAGTAAAGAGATCGACAGGATGATCGGCGACAATATGAGTTGACCAAGCCATGTGATTCTGGAGATAAGACCAAGCAAAAAAGTTGCGGGACACGCAAAGACATTCGCTGTCTTTTCGCGTCCCGCGCCCGCATGCCGCGTCCCGCGTTTCTACTTTTTCTCTTGCGCTTTCTTCAACTTCTTCTCGATATTCTCCCGCCGTTCCTTGTCTCGTTTGGACGTGTTCTCCAGCTTGAGCGCTTCTTCCCATACCTTGATCGCAGCTGGAGTATCGCCCATTGCCATGTGAACGTCGGCCAGATGGTCGAAGATTTCAATGTGCTTGCCGTCCTCGTACTTGATTGCTTCGAGAAGTTCCTTCTTGGCCTCCGCGTATTGTTTCTTCTTGAACAATACCCATCCCAGGCTATCGAGATAGGCAGAATTGTCGTGGTCATCCTCTTTGGGAAGATTCTCGATTTTCTTGCGATTCTTTCGGCTCTCCTCGATCGCCTTGCGGATCATTTTTTCCGATTCGTCGAAGTTCTTGCCGTGGTCGGCCCAGATGAAGCCGAGGTCGTTCAGGAAAACGGGATTATCGGGGTCGCTCTTCAGAAGAATCTTCATCTGTTCCGCACCCTTATCGATGTCCTCCTTCTCGACATAGATGCCGCTCAAAGCGTAGCGCATTTGTTTGACGAAGCGTTCGCGTTGCGCCTTTTCCAGCCCGTCGTTTTTCTCCAAGCGTTTGATGACTTCGAGATAATCCTTGATCGAATCATCCAACTTCCCGGCTTCGCGCTGAACGTCGCCTTTGAGCCGGAGGAAATACCAGCCGTCGTCGCCGTCCAGTTCGACGAGGTTATCGACGAGTTTCATCGCGTCATCGATAAGCCCTTTCTTCGCCATCGCCTGGATCATTTTTTCCATGACGAAAGGCTTTACCTTGTTCAGTTCGGCACCGCCATCGGCCTTGAGGTCAATGAATTCCTTACATTTCTTGATCGCATCGTCGTACTGTTTGTTGTCGTAAAACAAATCGATAACGCTGTCATAAATCTGGATGATTTTCTTGCTGCTTTGGACCTTCAGAGCCTCCTCGAGACCGATCTTGTAAAAGGCTTCAGCCTGTGTGAGTTGCTTGAGAATGTGCGCTGCCTTGGCCAGGATAATAATGGCGTTGTAGTTGAAAGGCTGCGGTTTTTCCTTGCTGATTTTCAGTGCAGCTGTCAACAGTTTTTTGGTGCCGTCGGCATCCTTGAGCAACTCGCGGAGACGGCCCTCCATCGCAGTTGTACCAGTGATTTTGTTCAGCGCCACGCTTTCTCGCGTAGCGGATCGTCTTTTTCATCCGCCCTCAATTCCGATCCGGCGAAACCCAGGCAAATCAGGGTCAGCAAACCAGCTCGGAAGAATGCCCGCTCCATGACGTATCTCCGCAAAAGAATCATGTTTAGAACCTCAGTACCATCGATTTATCTTGTCTATCCTAACCAGTTCGGGCAATCGATGCTATCCGGATTCTCGTTAGAATCCCTCAATCCATTCCAACTCGGGTCTTCGGAATTTTCACTTAATCCGGTTTTTGTGCTACAGTTCGATGTCCTTTCCCAAAAGATTGCACGCCAAACGGTGCGTTCCAGGAGAGGTAACTCGCACAAAAGGCACGCGAAAAGCGTCCGTAACACCCACTTGGCACGTTCCAAATGAGACATCTAAAGCCACCCCGAGAGGATCATGCCGTGCAGCACCGCTTTGCTTTAGAAGTGGGTTCGCAACCGTTCCCCGGACTAATCCTCCGTCAACTTCGTGGACGTGGAGGTTTCGCCGAGGTCTGGGAGGCACACAACGAAAAGGGCCAGTCGATCGCGCTCAAATTCATCACCGGCGATCGAACGATGACGATCAGGGAAGTAAAGTCCGTTCAGGCCATACAAAAACTGTCGCATGGGAACCTGTTGAGAATCGACCAGGTTTGTTGCCTGGCGGGCTATATTGTGGTCGAGATGGAACTTGCCGAAGCAAGTATGCTCGATATGGTAGAAGCGTATCAATTTGAGTTTAGAACTGCCATTCCACCCATACCTCTGTTGCGCTACCTGTCCCAGGCTGCATCGGCTTTGGACTTCATGAATCAGCGCAAGCATCCCCACGAGGGCCGGCTGGTCGGATTTCAGCATTGCGACATCAAGCCCAGCAATCTCCTGCTGGTGAACGATAACCTCAAGCTCGGCGACTTCGGATTGTCCGCTCCCACAACCGCTCCTTTGAATCCAATTCCGCGCTCCGGCACATTGGATTTTGCCGCACCGGAAATACATCGCGGCGTGCTGAGCGAGCGAAGTGACTTGTATAGTTTGGCGGTATCATACTATTATCTGCGTACCGGGCAATTTCCCTTCCCGCCCCCGCCCGAGAATTTTCTCCGCAAATACAGCTATACTCGACCCGACCCGGACTTGGGACTGGTAAGTCGGGCCGAACAGCGAGTGCTCAATCGCGCCCTCAATGTACAACCCGAAAGACGCTGGGAATCTTGCAAAGCCATGATCGACCAGTTGTGCGCAGCGATTGACGAACCCGATACCAAAGCACCTTCCACCCTGGAAATCACGCTTCCCGCCGTGCAGGCAGGCTAAAGAGGTCAGGGAATCAGCTTTGCAGCAGGCTGGTTGGAGGGTCCGTAGTTTGCGGCACAGCCACTGGGCGGCGGTGCGCAGGAATTGCTGCAGCTATTGCTTGACGGGCAACAGCCATCATCACAACAACGGCCCCAGAAGCCGCAACAACCGGATATTGATGAGCACAAGGCGATGAGAATGATGGCTTGACGAGTTCGGTTCCACACGGCAGGACTCCTTCCTGAAAAGAACATTTGAGGGAAATACCCATCGTGGGCAAGGAAGTCAAGCCGTATGCCGGTCGGCTGAAATCAGGTTGGCTTGCGTCTTTGTGCTTCAGCCAACGCTGGATCTTGGCTAGTTCCTTGGGCCATTCCGAAGAGAATCGCACTTTCCCAAACGCTTCGAAGAGCAGGTCCATGGTCTCGATCAAGTGACGAATTTGATTGGCTCGCGCATCGAGTCGAGCATTTTCATCCTCTTCACCGGGAACTGGAAGTCGACTGCTGCCCATCGCCAGAGTTTCCGCGTGCAGCGTGAAATCGTATTGCTCATCGTGACGAACAATGGTCAGGCCGACCTTTCGGGGTAATTTCCCCGACTGAATTGCCCGTGCGCCTCCGGGAGGCGGGTTGGTCCTGCATAAGTAATGGTCTCGCGTCCGGTCTGACCGGCTGGGCACTCCAAGGTCAGAGTCCGAGCCAACATGATCGTAACTTCCGAATCATCCGAGAGTTTGATGGTGTCATCCTCCGTTTCCACCATAAACCACAACCACAACAGGAATTCATTCCCCAGGAAGTCCCGGCTCGTTTCATCGACGATCCACGCCACATCCTTGGACGACACTCCTGGAATAAAGTTCGACGGACTCGCGTCATCCACATGGCGCTGACTTTGATGCATCTCCGCGATTTGATAAGCCCGTTTGCCCGAGGTGATCGCTTCAAAACTCAAGTCGAATGTATTTTTGAACAAGGTCATGAGGCGATCGATCTGCGTTATCGATGTAGTCCCGAAGAGAATCTCGTTTGACTGGCGATCCCAGACCACTTCGATGGCCTTGCGTTTGCGGAATCGACCGTCTTTGGCCTCGTTTTCCAGTCGATCGCGTGCAGAGTCACGTGCTTCTCGTTTTTGCCCAGCGCTGGGATGACCGCTGGGATTGCCCTTCGACAATGCCTCCAGATCCACCATATAGTAGGCGCGCAGCAAATCGCCGGGAAGCTTTTGGGTGTCGATTCGCAAGCCGCAGCGCAGCATGTCGTTGACGATGTTTTTCGCGAGATCCCAGCGCGTATCGAGGATATGATCGCCGGCAATCCAACCGACCTCAACCCCATCTGCCGAAACGCGCCTCTGCCGGCCAATTTGATGCTTCGCGAGTTTGGCAAGCTCGTCCTCATCGAAAATGCCCGGCGCTTGACCTTTGACCATATAACGCGCAAATGTGACCCGACCGGAGAAAAAGCCCATCGAAGTGGCTCCCTGTGGTGGAATCGATCCAGATCGGCGGGCGGGGTCAGTTGAGTCATGTCAACTGACCTGCACTGCCTGCGATGCATTAGGCGAGCATGGCAAAGGTGATAGCCGGTTCGGGAGATCGAACCTCCGCATCCTTCCGGCTCATTTCCTCCTGAACGATTGGGTGCAAATCAGGTTGGCGTTCATCGGGAGGAACATAGTTTTCCCTGGCCCAGCGGCGCAGCCGCAATTCTTCGATAAAATCGACTTCCAACACCGCACTGGTCGCCATTGTCTGGAACCTTTCATTGAGAGAGTTTTTGGTGTACTATTCGTACAGTTCTGAGAGTGTATGTCACATTGTCCGTGGGTCAAGTTACCATGACGCGACTTTAGAGAAAATCAAGTAGTTTTCACGGAATGTCGGGACTCGGCATAATAATCGGAGTTGATCTTGCACATCGGCGACACCTCGTTATAGTCCGCGCTTCCAGATAATCCATTGCTCAGCAGGAATTGCCATGCGCGGCAGGGTACTACTGTTACTGGCTTTTCTCTCCGCGCCGGCATGGACGGGGTGTAAAACCAAACCGGTTCGGGTGATCAAGGCACCCACTGAGCAACTTTGGGATCTGCCTCCCCCAGGCAAGGCATTTGATGAGCCTCCGACTTATCCAGAGGACAAACCTCTCCCGATTCCGCAAAAGACCGATGGTACCAGCGGAATTCAGATGAACGGGAATAGGAGCCCAGGCGGCGGAGGTATGGGTGGTGGAGGTATGGGTGGCCCGAGCATGGGTAACCCGAACATGGGCGGCGGTGGTAGTGGATACGGTTCACCCGGCCGTGGCTATTAATTCGTAATTGGGCATTGAGCATTGGTAGTGATCGGAGCGATTATGCCCAATGCCCAATGCCCAATGCCCAATGCCCAATGCCCAATGCCCAATGCCCAATGCCCAATGCCCAATGCCCAATGCCTAATGCCCCATGCCTGATGCCATTTCTCCGTATTGTGCTGGATATACCGAAAAACTCGGTCCATCAGTGAAAGCCGAACAGTTCGATTGAAACTAAAGCAAGGAGGAGGAAACAGGCAAGTGAGGTAGAATTTCAGGGCGTACACGTTTCATATGGCCGATTTGTGTGGCAGACTCAATTGGAGAGAATGCGCAAACTCGTGTGAGTTGCGCAGCTCCCCGCGGAGTTTGCTACATGCGTGCCTTGAGCTTCGTGTTAGTTCCCTTGATATTCGTTGGCTCTGCACTGGATGCGGACGCGGGTATCTTCCGTGATACGTCCAAACCCAAACCCGAAGAACGCGTTCCCGAATTGATCGAAATCCTGAAAACCAGTCTGGATGAGCATAAACGTGCCGACGCTGCGGATGAACTTAGACAATACGATGCCAAATCATTTCCGGATATCATCCCCGCGCTGATCGAAGCGTTGCAGAATGATTCGAATCCTTCCGTGCGCCGTGAGGCGGCAAAATCGATCGGCAGGATGCGTCCTTACTTCCCAAAAGCGGGATATGCCTTGGAGATGTCGGCTCAAAACGATTCCTCGCGTCTGGTTCGGCTGGCGTCAACAACATCGCTCAACATCTATTACTTCCTCGGGTATCGCAGTAACAAATCGACTGAACCAGTCCCAATACAAACGCAAGAGCCTCCGTTGGCAACACCCATCAAGACGATTTCCGCACCAGTTCCTGCCAATGTTGCACCAATGACTCCGTCGCGCTCACCGGCAATTGTCCGGCCTCGTCCCGTCCCTCCGCTGATGACCCGGACAACTCAGACAGTTGAGCCGCCCCTATTGCTCCCGACGCCTCCACCAATCCTTCCCAATCTGAAGGAATTCCCAAACCCGTCCCCGCCTTTGGTCAAGCCTCTGCCGAAGCCACCTTTGGCGGCGAGAGATGAAGGGCCGGCTCTGACTCCGCCCAGGTAAAACTGCATCCCATTCAACCCAATTTCCAAGGCTCCCGGTACGCATAAGTCAAAAACCGATTCGCTTCCTCGTCGTTCGTGATGCGTTCGCTTTTCGCATCCCAGGTGAGCAGCCTTTTGCGAACCATGGCGATCTTCGCCAACAAAGTCGCGGTCGTGGAGCGATGCCCTACTTCAACGGGACAATGCGTCGTCTTTCGGCTTTTGATGCAATCCAGAAAGTTACGGACATGGGCAGCGGTGTCGGATGACCCTTTCAATGGTCCTCCAGGCGGAACTGCGGTTCGGGCACGCTTCATCGATCTGGCTTGATCGCTGTTTTCTTTGCGCTCCAGTGGGCTGAGTGCCGGCAACTCCAGGTTCCGGTTGTTTTCGGGGATGATTTCCCACCCCTTGCCTTCTTGAAGCAATAGCGTCCCCTTGGTGCCGCGAAATTCCGTTTCCACGCCCCGAAGATTCCCCGGCGAAGCGTTGGCGTTGAATTGCGAAAAAGTTGCCAGGCAGCCGTCGTACTCCCAAACCACTTCCATCGTGTCGGGAATTTCGCGGTTATCTTCCACGACGTATTTGCCACCCATCGCGCAGACCGATTTGGGTGCATCTTGACCGAGCGCCCATTGAATCACATCCAGATAATGGGTGCCGAAATTCGTGAGTTGGCCGCCCGAGTAATCGTAAAACCAGCGGAATTTATAGAGACAGCGGTTCGGATTGTAGGCGACCTTAGGTGCCGGGCCAAGCCAGGTGTCCCAGTCAAGTCCCTTGGGCGGATCGCAGTCGGGCGGGTTGCCGATGCCCATCGGCGATTCGTTGCGCAGGTGATAGGCCTTGGCCACGGTCACCTTGCCGATACGCCATCCCGAATCAGTTTGACCGCCTCCATGATGTAGTCGGCAGAACGGCGATGAAGGCCCACCTGCGTGACTCGCTTCTTTTCCTGCGCCACCTTGACCATCCTCTGGCCTTCGCCGATCGTAAGCGAAAGCGGTTTCTCGACATAGACATCTTTTTCGGCCTTGCAGGCATCCACACAGTGCATTGCGTGCCAGTGATCGGGGGTTGCGACGACCACTGCGTCGATGCTCTTGTCTTCGAGCATTTTTCGATAGTCGTGATACAGTGTCGCCTTGCCGCCTGCCTTTCGATTCGCAGGTGCGAGGTAGGGTTCGTAGAGATCGCAGAACGCAACGACCTCGCAATCCTTGTGGGTCAAAAAGGCATCGAGGACTTGATCGCCGCGATTACCAACCCCGATGAAACCGACACGAATCCGATCGTTCGCGCCGACGGGTTTTGCGGAGGCTGGAAGCGTGGCCAGCGTACCGGCCAGGGCAAGGCTTGTCGTGAAGGCTCGACGATCCATCGGGGTAGTCATGATTGAATCTCCGAAGTAGTGTGAAACCACCACACCAGATCAAGAAAACCGGCTTACTGTATCACAGGGCTACAGAGCCGAAATCGTAATGTTGAAAAGGCTCGCCCTTGGCGAGCGTCGGTGCGTTAGCCCGACGTGGACTTCCACAGGCAACTCGTTCGCTTTTCACCAGGGACTCGAAGTTGCAGATGAAGGACGGGCGAACCGGCGCTGGAAGCCCACGTCGGGCTAACGCCCCGACGCTCGCCTACGGCGACACTCTTTCGGTGCGGTTCCTCTCACGCCGCGTCCACCGTGGCTTTGTGGATAGTCATCAATCGTTTCATTTCTTCTCGATCAATTTCGGCAATGTCTCGGCAATTTTCTTGATCGCTGCCTCGTTCAATTCCCCGCTGCGAAAGGCGAAATTGGCCAGCACCTTTCGATTGGAATAGAGCATCACCGTTACTTCAGCGTCATTATTCAATTTGTAACTGGGCGGGCCGACCGGATCATCGAACACGCCCACCGGCAACGTCTTGAGCCCTGCCTGTTTACCCCATTTGCCGAGGTCATCGAGGCTAATCGTCTTTTCTCCCAGGACCGTCATCCAGCGGACTGCATCTTTAGACTGCGTCGTGATAAAATCGTCGCATTTCACCAATAGTTTCCCCAGCGGTTCGGAGACTTTTCGGCTAAATACGATGATGGCCGGTTTCTCGGCCGTTTCGCAGATGTAACAGGTTTGTTGGCCCCGTTGCGGGCCTGTCGCAACGAGGAAACTATAAGGCCCGGGTCGTTGTCCGGACTTCAAACCCGATACGCAGGGATCGGCAGCAGGTGAGAACGAAGCCAAAACCAGGATCAGGATTAGTGTGAATGTTCGCATGGATGCTTCGGGGTTGGTGGTTCTCGATCAGAACATTATCGCGTCTTCATCGTCCCGATGAGGGAATGCCCGCACTTGTCGTCATGGGCGAACGGGTGGTAATCTTTTCGGCTCGGTGAACCATGGCTTCCTTCAACGCCTCGAAATGTTTGCTGTCGGCTTTGTTCCAACAGCGTCGCGCCAGCGCATGATAACGCTGCGCTTCATCACCCCGGCCCTGACGCTCGCACAATGCATACATCCCGAGAGCGGCTCGAACACAACCGGCATCGTGAGCGAGAGCTTCGAGGAACGCTTCTTCCGCTCGTTCGGCATTGCCCGCTTCCAAAGCGCCGACACCCCAACTCTCCATGTAGTCGGCACCGTGGCCCCAGGAGTGATCGAAATAGTTACCCTTGGTCTTGTTCACCACTTGTTCCAGCAATTTCAACCCGGCATCGCCGGAGCCTTGCTGACATAAGAGTCTGCCCTGGGTTTCCAGGAACCGCAATTCGAGGCGACGATCGTTTTTCTTTTTCTGCTGGGCTTGTTGGAGCACGTCCACTTCGGCGGAAGCGCGAGTTGTTTCACCTTGTTCCAGGTACAAAAGCGCTCCCAAATAAGCCCCCGTGGCTTTGTCGGTCTTGCGGTACTGATTGACGATTTTCGATGCCTCAGCCCAGTTGCGCTCACCCAGATACATATCGAACCACTGCGTCTGGTACTTTTGATTATGCTTCTCGGCTTCCTTCTTCGCCGCTTCGGCCTCAGCGAATCTTCCGTCGTGGACCAGGCCCGTTGTTAATGTTTCCAGATGATGGAAATACTGCCAATCCTCGCTGGGTTTTACGTTCATCGTCTTGTGATAAGCCTTCTGCATTTCGATCGCCCGCGACGACCAGTCGGAAGAGTGTTCCCACTTGCCGATCCTCATCGCCAAATGCGCCTGCATGTGAAACGCATGGGGGATTCCCGGCGACGATGCCATATACGCCTCGGCGTATTGCCAACCCAGGGCCGGTCGCTGGTAACCTTCAAAAAAGTGAACCAATTCATGTGAGGCCCCCGGATGGATCGGGTTGACTCGAAGAAGAGCCTTGTAATAGGGAATGGCTTCGGTTCCTCCGGCGAGCTGAGCGCGGGCAAACCAGCCTTCTTCATCATCGTCGTAAATTGTCAGCAGTTGATCCAGCGATTCCGTCGCTTTTTTCTTGCGATCCTCGGGCCTTGTTCCGGCAAGGATTCCTTTTTCGTGGAGCCTGGCCGTGATCAGGAGCTGCTCGCGGTGGCTTGCTTTGGGCATAAGCGATTGCGCCTTCAATAATGCTTTGGTCGAATCGCCGCGCCCCCATTTTTCCAATCCCCGGCTCAACAAGTACCACGCAAAGGCACATTGAGGATCGCGGATGACGGCATTCTCAGCGGAACGGGCCGCTTCCATCCAAACATAGGAGTAGTAGAAGCCCAGCGATTGATCGATGAATTGCTGGCATTCCGGCGCTGATGTGCTCGCCCGGTACTTGTAATGACAGAGATTCGGCATGAGTTTGCCGGGCGAAAGCAAAGTCAACGGCATCCGATCATCCAATGCAACCAGAACCATTGCGGGAGCATAGACCGAAACGACCGCACGGATCGGCGGAAGATTCGTCTTGGACAGCGGAGAAGGTATATAAGTGGAGTCGGCGAAGGCAGTAGATGCCGAAAGACTTAATCCGAGGACGAGATAGATTCTAAGCAACATGAGACAGTCTCGATAATAGTGAGCGACCAGCTAATAATTGATTGTGCCGTGAAACCGGCTCAAGGTCCAGAAAAAAGAAGACAGAAAGTAGAGAGATGCTCGCCGGGCTACTCTCTACCACAACCAAACTCGTTTCCCAAACCGTTGTCGCAGAGCTTCCGCTGCCTTATCGCTAATGGGGTTATCTCCCAGAATCAGCTCCCTTACTTCACCCAAATGTGGCGACCTTGCCAGTGCCATCGCTCCAGAATCGCCAATCCGGTTGTTCCGCAAATAAAGACAACGAGCGTGATGATCGAGAATGGGTGATGATGCCAGCGCGACCGCGCCTGGATTGCCAATGCGATTGTTGGCGAGATACAGCACCTGCAATTTTTCGTGATGGGTCGCTTCGGCCAGGGCGATAGCGCCTTCATCTGCGATCTCGTTTCCGGTCAAATAGAGCGAGTGAAGTTTTGTCAGGTGAATCGATTGCGCCAGCGCCACGGCACCGCGCGTTCCAGCCCGAGTCCAGTCCAGACTCAAAGTCCGGAGGTTTCCAAGTTTTGCCGACTCCGCCAATAACTCAGCACCGTCCTCGAAAATCTGATTGCTATCGAGATCGAGTAGCCGAAGTTTCTCGACAATCGGCGAACCGGCCAAAGCCCGAATCCCGGCCGTGGCGATGACGTTATGGCGGAGTTTGAGTTCCCTTAACTGTACCAGATGAGGCGACGCTGCCAGGGCTTCCAGACCTGCGTTTCCAATGCGGTTGCCATCGTCCAAATCGAGAATGCGGACCTGACTGAGTGAATTGGTTTCTGCCAGCCGACGAGCTTCCGGCACGAAGACTCCGTGCAAACTGAGCCGTTGAATCGGTGTAGCTTCAAAGATTTCCGCAGCATGGGTAAACAACGAATGTGGATCGTCGATCCGAACGCCGGCGACAAAACCGCGCTCAAATGCTTCCCAGTGGACGCCCTGCAACATCGGCAAACGATGCTTCCATTCGGCCTGATAACGGGAGAGCAATTCCTGTTCGCGCGCTTTCAACAATGCGTGATGAGGAGCGTAACTCGGAGTTTTCGCCAATTCGCACTGGAGCCGAATGAACTCAGCGCGTTCGCTTCGATCGTTTTCTTCGAGGTAATCGGCATAAACAAGTCGAGGAGTGTCCTCATCCGGAACGGAAAGGATGGTTCGCAGGAAAGCGGCATCGGCAGTATCGGCCATGCTTCAATTATATACCTCATCGCGAGTAAAAAAGAGAGATTCACACTTGGGCAACGATTCCGCCGCCCCGCCCCAAAACCAGCCTCGAAGCCATCGGCTGGAGCCTTGCTGGCGCGTCGGGTTAACGATACATCTGCATTCCCAGAGGCCAGAAAACCGCAAGTGCGTCGTTGTTAACCCGACGCGCCAGCGAGGCTCCAGCCGATGGCTTCGAGGCTGGTTTCTGACACACCGAGAACGGCTCATTCTTTACCTCGTGCAGTATAGAAACCTGGACGCTGTGAGGTGCAGGGTGCTCGAAACAACATCTTCAAAATCAACTTTCAAGCAAGCCAGCCGGGTCTGTCCTTGACCGACTGCGTTCTGCGCCCGACAATGAATACTTCGTCCCTCCTCCGGTACGACCGGCCCTCCATTTGCATATTCCGCTTGTTATGCCCCAACCAAACGTCGGATTATGGTTCATCGGTGCCTTCGGCAGCGTCGGCAGCACAGCTGCTCTCGGATTGTCGGCCATTGCGCGGGTTGCAAACTCCGGTCGGCATGGTGACGGCCTTGCCGCTGTTTTCACATCTGGATCTCGATGAGTTGCCGAGTTTCGTTGTCGGCGGTCACGACATTCGGAGAACCGGGTTTATGCATACGGTTCGCGAACTGCATTCCCGGTCCAACATCTTTCCGGAACACCATCTTACGGCATGTGCTCCGGACCTTGAGGTCTGGTCGGCAAACGTCCGCCCCGGCACGATATTGCAAACCGGTTCCACCATCAGTGCGCTGGCCGATTTGCCCGAAGTTGAGCGGGTTCGTACACCCAGGGAAGCGATCGATCGCATCCAGACCGATCTGAAAGCGTTCCGCGAAAAGAATGAACTCCAACAAGTTGTCGTCGTCAACGTGGCCTCAACCGAACCACCTTTTGAAACGGGGCCGGACCACTCCTCGATGGAACGGCTCAACAAGCTCCTCGATCGCAACGGTTCGACGACGTTGCCGGCCAGCAGCATCTACGCTTACGCTGCCATCGATCTGGGGCTGCCCTATGTCAATTTTACGCCATCGTTGGGCAGTTCTTTACCAGCGCTGGACGAACTGGCGCGGGTCCGAAAAGTTCCTTAGGCAGGAAAAGATGGAAAAACCGGCGAGACTTTGTTGAAGGCGGTACTCGCACCGATGTTTGCCGCCCGGCAACCTGCACATCATGAGCTGGATCGGCCACAACATCCTCGGCGGCGGCGACGGCCGAACTCTTGCCGATCCGCACAACAAGTCAATCGAAAGTTCGCACCAAGGACGCGATACTCCCCGAGATCTTGGGCTATAAGCCGCAAACGCATGTCTCGATCGAGTACGTCGAATCGCTGGACGACTGGAAGACGGCCTGGGACCACATTCACTTCGAGGGTTTTCTCGGGAGTGAAAATGACGATGCAATTCACCTGGCAGGGGTGCGATGCGATTCTGGCCTCGCCGTTGGTGTTGGATCTGGCGCGGTTAACGCTTCTGGCACAGAGGCGCGGCGAAGTCCGGAGTGTTGCAACACCTGGCATGCTTCTTCAAAAGTCCGATCGGGGTGACGGAGCACGATTTCCTCCAACAGTGGAACATACTGCGAGAGTATGTTGACAAGGCCTGATCGTCTACCCGCTCGTGGCCGAATTCGCCAGAATTCGGGTTTCGCGTGGAAGGAAGACCCGAATTCTGGCGAATCCGGCTACGGAAAAATTCGGAAGTACCCATGAAACTTGCCTTCAGTACCAACGCCTATCTCAAATTCTCTTTTGCCGATGCCGTCTCTCGACTCGCCAAGATCGGTTATACCGGCGTCGAGATCATGGCCGACGTGCCGCATGCCTGGCCTGCCTATTTGCTTCCCGAACAAAAGCAGTCGATTCGCGATGCACTGGCGTCCAACCAATCTCGGCCATCTCGAATATCAACGCATTCATGATGCACGCGATAAGCGATCACCGCCAGCTTTTCTGGCATCCTTCCTGGATCGAGGCCGGACCCCACTATCGCCAGGTTCGCATTCTGCACACAAAACGGGCACTGACTCTCGCCAAAGAACTCGGTGCCACATGCATCACCACGGAGCCGGGCGGACCCGTTGAGCCGGGCACATCGTGGTCAGCAGCGTTGAAATTGTTCGTGGAAATGATCAAACCCGTTGCGGAACATGCCGAAAAAGAAGGAGTTTTGCTGCTCGTCGAACCCGAGCCGGAACTGCTGATTGAAACAGCGGAGCAATTCGAGGAGTTCATGACGCATATCGATTCCCCAGCGGTGGGACTGAACTTCGACATCGGCCATCAATTCTGCGTGGGCGAAGACCCAGCACAATCGGTGCTTCGTCTTGGAAAATGGATCCGGCACGTTCACCTGGAAGACATTGCGGCCACGCGAAAACATCACCATTTGATTCCGGGCGAGGGGGTCATTGACTTTCCACCGGTCTTGAAGGCGCTGAAGCAGGTCGGCTACGATGGCTGGATTACCATCGAACTTTATCCTTATGTCGATGATCCTGACCATGCGGCGAGAACGGCCCGCGAACGGATTGCGAAACTTTTGGAATGAGGATGGGCAAACCATGCCACTGCACGATTGGACCGACGAACGATGTTGGGATAGCGTTCATCCGGTCTGGTTGACGTACCTTCTGGAATACGTGCAAGAACGGCTCCCGGAAGGGTACAAAGCGTTCCTTGGGGGCGTGCCTTCTTTGACCGTCGACTCAGGCCAAGGCAAGCCCGATGTCAGTGTCCGGCAATGGGAACCGGGAAGAGTTACCGAAACCGTGAAGAGTGATACGAGCCTGCTTGAACCCGACTTGGAAACGAGCGTCGCTTATCAGCTCGCTCCGCAGCGTGCCCTGCATGTAGACTTCCACGGGCAGTTGATCGCCGCACTCGAAATTGTGTCGCCGCGCAACAAGGATCGCACCGACGCCAAGGAAACTTATGCCAATCGCTACCTCGGCTATCTCCGCCTGGGAGTGCATTTGTTGCTGGTCGATGTCTTACCGCGCCCTAAAGGTTATTCGTTCTCGGACGCTATCACGTCTGGTCTGGGTCTGGAACTGACGCCAATGCCGCCACCGTTCGCTTGCGCATACCGGGTCGGCGAGGCTGTGCCCGTTGGTGACGAAATGGGTAGCCTGGTAAGTCTCTGGCGTCGTTCTCTTCGTGTGGGAGCAACGCTGCCAACGCTACCGCTGCCTTTGAGTGTGCACCAGGAGGTGACAATCGATTTGGAGGAAACTTACTGTCGAGCTGCTAAGCGCATATCTCGATTAAGGAGACATTCATCAAGGAAGCTTAGCAAAGGGCAAAGGGTAAAACGAACGAAAAATAATTGTCGTCGGCGGTAGAAGGTCGGCGAAGTTCGTCAATGTTGATGTATCCATGCCGCTGGTAGGCCCTCTCTGTGGCACGAGCAGACCGTGCATGCACGCGGTCGCGGATCGCTGGATCAAGGGCAATGCCCCTGAAGGCAAAGTCGTGAACAGCTTGGCGGTCAGCGGCGATGGTTGCCGGATCATCGAGAAGATCAGGGATGGTAAGGTTCTCGTTCATAACGTCATTTTCCAAGAAAATAGCCATGAATCAATATCGGCTGAAGCTCCTTTTGGCTTGAGGATTACGGTGAGAGGGACCGGATATCGCACGATACTTGACGATACTTCATTCCGGCTTCGGTTTCTTTTTCTTACCGTCCAATTTCTTGAAGCTTTTCTGGGTCTTCTTGATTGCCGACTTCGTCTCTTTGATGTCGCCCGTTAATGGCAAGTCTTCAGGTCTTGTGCCACTGATCTTCAGCATAGTTGCGCGAACGACACTTCCGACTTCTTCGGCCGCTGCTTCGCTCGGCCTTTGGCCGGTGATGTTATTCTTCTTTAACTTGGCTTCAGTTTGTGTCAGCCGAAACAGATTCGCGGCCAATTCTTCCAGCCCCATGAAATCGAGAAGCGGTTTTCTCAGATCGGGCATTCCTTTGTAGATCTTCAACTGGGCCAGGTTCATGTTGTAGAGTCCGCGGTACCCAGCATTTTGAAAAAACTGGTAATGCTCGACGCCAGAACTCTTGGCGACACCCGAAAGTATTTTTTCCTGGGCCGTAATATCTTCTCTCATGGCAAGACGTTCGCAGTTCTCCGCATTTTCAATAGCCTCCTTGAACTGCGTCGCGATCGCCGCAAAGTACGCTATCGCTTTCTGCACTTGCTCCTTCTTATTGTCGCAAAACATCGTGGTTAAATAGCAGGCGAAACGAGATAGCCTGTAATCTTCGAGAGTTTGCTCTTCGACGACCGTCTTGACCGCCGTGAAGTTTTCTTCGATCGCTATTCCCAACTGAGTACAAATACCAATGGCCTTATTGATCGCTTTTTTGAAACTCGGCCAATTGTCGTACCCAAGGAACTTCATGAGATCCAAGGCATACCAGAAGTGGTAGCCGTTTGATTTTCCGAACGCTTCAAAAGAGGTGTCGCCATCCACAAAATGAAAAACTTCGAGTTGCGACATTGCGGCTTCTTTCGCCTAAAGTTGGAATTTGCAGAGATTATCCTATTGCCGCGCCCTTGGACAAGTGTATAAATTTTCAGAATCTAATAGGTTTGTCCAGGTCGATTGCACGATCTTCCACGAAATCTTCTTGCCTTTTGCTGCTACAGCATCCACAATGTCAGCGGGTCAAGTCATTCTTCTCCACTGGATGTCTGGAATCGCGTAAAATAATAAGTGATTCCTTTTCGGAACGTGTGGAGGCGAAACCCAATGCTGATTCTTCCGGCGATTGACCTGCGCGGTGGTCGCTGCGTTCGGCTGCAACAGGGCGATTACACCAGGGAGACGATTTTCGGTGATGATCCCGTGGCGATGGCTCAGAAATGGGTGTCGCTCGGCGCAAAAACCCTTCATCTGGTTGATCTCGATGGTGCCAAAACCGGGCACCCGGTGAATGGGCCGATCATTCGGAAAATCGTCGAATCCTGTGGTGTTCCCTGTCAATTGGGCGGCGGCATTCGCACCGAAGGTGATATTTCCGAAACGCTCAGTTGGGGACTTTCCCGCGTCGTGATCGGCACCCGCGCCTTGCAGGATCCGAGTTGGGTTCGACAAATGGCCCAGGAGTATCCGCAACGGATTGTACTCGGTCTGGATGCACGTGAAGGTAAAATTGCAACTCATGGATGGCTTGAAACGTCCGATTCTTCAGTTCTGGAGTTAGCGCAAGAGTTTGCCAACTGGCCTTTGGGAGCAATCGTTTACACCGACATTGCCCGCGATGGGATGCTTTCCGGTCCCAATGTCGATTCTCTCGCGGAACTGGCACAAGCGGTGCCTTTGCCGGTGATCGCTTCCGGAGGCGTAAGTACGCTCGAGCATGTTCGCCGGTTACTGACTCACAAGCTGGCCGGCTGCATCATCGGCCGGGCGCTGTATGAGGGTCAGTTGGATTTGTCTGCTGTTCTCTCCCTGGTTTCGGCGGAGTCCGGCAGCGAGCAGACCTCTTCCAAGGAGTAGCATCGTGCAAAGTGTAGTCGATTCTTCAGGTGAGGACAGTTGCCTGGCGGTCACCCGTACCGCCAGGTTCGGGAGACCGCTGGAATGACTCATTCCCACATTTCGATGTTGCCGGTCGCTTGACCGGAACATGGAAAATGGGTCATTCCTAGAACGCTCTCTCTTTGTCCGCTGAATTCCCGCGAAGTGCCTTCTGCCGCTGCGGTTTCGCCGGGTCGCGTGTGACGCGATCTGTTGTTACCCTGTGATGGAGGTTTTCGCAATGTTGAAGTTTCACTCCGAAGAAATCCGCCCCATTGCCGTTGTCGGCCATCGGGCCTCCGGAAAGACATCCCTTGTGGATGCCCTTCTGCACTCGTCCCATGCGGTCGATCGGCTAGGCAGCGTCGACGACGGCAGCAGTGTCTCCGATTACGATGAAGAAGAGCACAAGCATCACTTCTCCATCGATACGAGCGTTCTGCACGTCGAGCATGGCGGCAAATTCATCCACCTCCTCGATGCGCCGGGCTACCCCGACTTCATCGGTGCTTCGCTCGAAGCGCTGAATGCCGTTGAAACCGCCATCGTGGTCATTTCCGCCGTCAACGGCATCGAAATCAACACGCGCCGAATGTTCAACGAAGCGGGAAAGCACGGCCTGGCGCGCATGATCGACATCAACAAGGTCGATGCCGACAACGTCCATTTCGCCGAACTCGTCGGCAACATTCAACTCGTCTTCGGAAAGCAATGCGTGTTGTTCAACGCACCGGATGGGGTCGGCCCGGCCTTTACGCGCGTGATCAGCGTTCTCGATCCGCCGGAATCGGTTCCGACCGGCTGCCCCATCGATGTTCTCTCGATGCGCGGCATGACTCGTCGATGCCGTTGTCGAATCCGATGAGTCGTTGATGGAGAAGTATCTGAACGAAGGCACCATTTCCAGGGAAGAACTGGAAGCCGCCATACCGAAGGCCATGGAGGCCGGCACTCTCATTCCGATGTTCTGCACCTGCGCAAAAAATGAAAAAGGTGTGCCGGAATTACTCGAAGCAATCAGCAAATACAGCTTATCGCCGGTTCACGCGAAGATGCGCCTCAATGGCTCGCTTGCCAATGGCACCAATGCGTTTGAGCCAACCGAAAAGGCGCCGTTCTTGGGCCAGGTCTTCAAAACGATCAACGACAGGTTCGTCGGCAATCTCAGTTTCATTCGAATCGTCGCGGGCAAGATGGATACGACCCACCCGCTCTTGAATCTCCGAACCGGCAAGACCTCCCGGCTCAGCCAACTCCTGATGATGCAGGGCAAAACCCATATCGCAGTTCCCGAGGCCTTCGCGGGCGATATTGTTGCTGTTGCCAAGGTGGACGGACTACAAATCGGCGACACGGTGACTTTCGACACCCACGCCCCCAAACTGCCGGAACCCGAGTTCCCCAAGCCGATGTATGGTCTGGCGGTCGAACCGAAGAATCGCGGCGATGAACAAAAAATCTCGCAAAGCCTGCACAAGATCGCGGATGAGGATCCGACCTTCAAAGTCAGCCACGACCCGCAAACCCATGAATTACTCATCAACGGCGTCAGCCAGCTTCATCTGCGAGGTGATTCAACATCGCCTGAAGAAACGTTACGACCTGGAAGTGGTCACCCATGAGCCGAAGATTCCCTACCGGGAAACGATCGTGGCGGATGCCGCGGCGGACCATCGTCACAAGAAACAATCCGGCGGACGGGGACAGTTCGGCGAGGTCCATCTGCGAGTCTATCCGCTTCCGCGCGACATTACCACTCAGGCCGAACTCGAAGAGAAATTCGCGAACCGGACGAGATTCGAGAAAATGCGCTCCGCCCACTACGATCCGGAATTCAACTTCGCGTTTATCGACCATATCGTCGGCGGCACGATTCCCAATCAGTTCATGCCTGCCGTCGAGAAAGGCTGCAAGGAGCTTCTGGAACGCGGTGCGCTGGCAGGCTATCGGCTCCAGGATGTCGCGGTGGAAGTTCATTTCGGGAAAGATCATCCCGTCGATAGCTCGGAAGCGGCGTTCAAGACTGCCGGGCGAATTGCCTTCAAGAAGGCAGTTCTTCAGGCAAGGCCGACCTTGCTGGAACCGATCGTGAAAATCGAAGTAACGGTTCCGACCCGATCGACCGGCGGCATTCTCAGCGATCTGAACGGCAAGCGCGGGCACGTGGAAAATCAGGAGAGTCTGGCCGGCGATTTGACGGTGATCTACGCTGCGCGACCGCTTGCGGAAATCACCAAGTACGCCGCCCAACTCGGCAGCATGACGCAGGGACAAGGCTCATTCACGATGGAGTTCAGCCACTACGAAACGGTGCCTCCCAACGTCCAGGCACAGATCGTCGCGAAGTCGAAGGTCGCCGCGGATGAGGATGAATAAAGCATTACCATTCGGAACCCAAGCCCTGGAAGGGCATCGCAGTAGAGCCCAGGGTGAGGCTCTGCGAACCCTGGGAATTCACCGTCGAAGAGTACCAGTATTCCAGTTCGATTATTGGTGCGAGTTTACGTGTCTGAAAGATTCCCAGGGTTCGCAGTGCCTCACCCTGGGCTCTACTGCGATGCCCTTCCAGGGCTTGGGTTCTGGTAGTTAAAGGTCGTCAATTGACGAATTCGCTCCACTGCGTGAAACTTTCTCTACTCTGCTTCTTGAACCTGCGTTGGCTTTCTGTCATGCTGAAGACTGACATTCTTCAACATTCTCTGACGTGCCTCTGTAGGATAAGACAAAACTCTCAGGTTCCCAGCAGGATCACTCGATGCAAGCGTTTATCCATTTCGTCACGAATGAATGGTATTTCTCCATCCCGATGTTCTTGATGTCGCTGACGGCGATGACACTCGTCGTCTGGCGGTTTCTCCTGAATATGAACGCCAAGACGCCGATGGAGGATTTTCTTCCCATCTTCCAAAGCAAGCTCGAAAAAGACGGCGTCGAGGGGGCGCTGCGGTTTTGCCGGAATGAACCCGGCCTGGTAGCTACCAAGTTGTATCCCGCTGCCCTGGAAGCATCGAAACAAGGAATCGCGGCGATGAAGCGGAACATGGCGAGCATCCTGGAACTGGAGATTCTCCCCGATCTGAATTTCCTTCTCGCTCCCATCTTGGCCATTGCCAAGATTGCAACGATGGTCGGGCTGCTCGGTACGGTTATCTCGATGATTAACACCTTCAACACGATTGCCTCAAGCCAGGGTGGCAATCCTTCCGCAGTTTCGTCGCAAGCCCAGTCGATCGGTCTGGCGCTCTTCGCGACGGCGCTGGGTTTGATGACTGCAATTCCCCTGGTCTTCGCCCACGTACTCTTCAAGGACTGGATCGTTCGCTACGAGACGAATCTGAAGTCAACTGCTCAAAGACTGATCGTGCTCTTCCAGCACATCAAGCCCAAGCAGGGCGAGAAAAAAGACGACAAGAAAGACAAGGATAAAGACAAGGACAAGGATAAAGGCAAGGACAAAGACAGGGATGGGGATGATCGCGAACGTGACGATTTACCTTCCACGCGAAGACGAACGACCGGCTAACGTAGGGCGGGTCGAGGCTTTGCGAGGCCCGCCACGACCCTTCTAACGTAGGGCGGGTCGAGGCTTTGCGAGGCCCGCCACGACCCTTCTAACGTAGGGCGGGTCGAGGCTTTGCGAGGCCCGCCTCGACCCGCCCTACGGCGGGCCTCGCAAACGGCGGGCCTCGCAAAGCCTCGACCCGCCCTACACGAAACATCGCCCATCGTATCTCCGAGTTTACCGATGGAAGATCAAAAACGATTCTTCGACGTTTGGTTTGTTCAAACCAACACCGTCTACAAAGAAGTACCCTTTACCGTCGTGACCGACTGGGTTCAGCAATCTCGTCTCCAACTAGACGACATGATCAAACCGGCAGGCGCTCCGAACTGGTTTCGACTGGGCGGCTTGCCCATGTTTCAGCCCTATGTGCCCCAGCCTGCACACGATGCAGTCGGCGATGTCGCCGAAGCACTCGAACCCGTCGAGATGGACGTCGGCTGGAAACGCCGCTTTGACGATGAAGATGACGACGTGGACATGATCCCTCTCATCGACATCAGCCTGGTGCTCTTGATTTTCTTCATGATGACGACAACGGTTGCCGCTATTTCGCACATCAGCGTCCCGGATATGTTCAACGCCTCCACCATCGAAACCAACCCGAGAGTCCTGCGCATCGACGTCGACAAATCGGACAACGAAGGGGGAGCGATTTTCGCCGTGGGCCTGGGCACCCAACCACCTACGGAAGAGAACGATAAGCTCGGCGACGTCGACTCTCTCTCCATTCGCATCGACGTGATACTCCAGAGAGTGACGGAACCTCCCGAAGTTCGGATCGCCGCCAATCGCGATCTGCCTTACGAGGTGGTCGAGAAGGTCATGAGAAAAATGGATCAGCTTCAAAATAGTGGGCAAATCACGCACTATTTCATTGAGGTCAACGAGAGGAGCAAACATTGACTACCTGGAAAATGCGGCACGAGGGCTCGCCGCAGCACGTCGAAGGGCTGACTGCTCAAGAAATCGTCGAAGGTGTTCTCGAAGGACACTGGGAGCCTAGCGACGAGGTCATGGGTCCAAGGGACACCGCCTGGCGAGCGCTGGAGGTCCATCCCCACTTTGCCGCAGCCATGGCGGATTACGAGCCGCCGATGGCACCGCCCCATCCCGACGAAGCCCGCCTCGACATGAACCCGCTCATCGACGTATCGCTGGTATTGCTGATCTTCTTCATTTTGACGGCAACCTATGAAGAATTGCGCAAGAAATTCCCGGCACCGGGATCATCCGATCAAAACATTGTCCCAAGTGGTAACCCGAATGATATCAGAGACTTCACGATTCGCGTAAATATTCGTTTTGAAGATGGACACGATACCTACCTGATCGAGGAAAAACCCGTTGAGGAAGACGAGTTACAGAAGACGATGGAGGACTGGGTTCAAAAGACGGGTCATTCGAAACTCGCGATCGAAGTGGACAAGAGATGTTCGTGGAAAGCGTTTATGAAAGTGCAGGATGCCGCGGCGGGTGCCAAGATTCAAGAGATTATCCGCCTGGAGCGTCGGCCGCCGAAGCAATAGGGGGGTGCATTTACGTGGGATAGGCGTCTCGCGCGAGACGCCTATCCCACGTAAATGCGACCGTCACAAAATGAATCGGCTCAAATCTTCCTTTTGCAAAATCACGCCCAGTTTTCCCCGAACGTATCCGGAGTCGATAACGACTCGCTTCTCGGGCAATTCAGGCCCCTCATAGCTGATCTCCTCGACGACTCGTTCCAGGATCGTATGGAGCCGGCGTGCCCCGATGTTCTGGGTGGTTCGATTCACTTCAAAGGCGATGTCTGCCATCGCTTCGATGCCGTCGGGAGTAAAATCGATTTCCAGCCCCTCGGTCGCCAAAAGGTGAGCGTATTGCTTCGTCAAGGCGTGTTTAGGCTCGGTGAGAATTCGCAAGAAATCGGCTTTGGTCAGGTCGGTCAACTCCACCCGGATCGGAAATCGGCCTTGTAATTCCGGCATCAAGTCGGAGGGCTTGGAAGCGTGAAACGCCCCTGCGGCGATGAACAGAATATGGTCGGTCTTCACGGGTCCGTACTTCGTATTGACCGTCGTTCCTTCCACGACCGGCAAGAGGTCGCGCTGCACGCCTTGGCGCGACACGTCCGGCCCGTTCGAAGACTGGGGGCCGCACACTTTGTCGATCTCGTCGACAAAGACAATCCCCTGATTCTCGGCCAATTCGACGGCCTTCTCGTTGACGACCGAACGATCGATCAACGCCTCGGTCTCTTGCTCGAGCAGGATTTTTCGAGCATCGCTGATCGGTAATTGCCGACTTTGGTTCCCCTTGGGCATGATTTTTTCAAACATATTCTGGAAGTCTACATCCATTGCCTCCATGCCCATATTCGAAAAGATTTGCACGGGGACCGCGCTGTTCCAGATTCAACTCGACCATTTTCTCTTCGAGTTCACCCGCTTCGAGTTTGGCGCGCATTTTCTCGCGCGTGCGATGCCGGCGTTCGTTTTCCTCGTTATTCTCATCGCCGTCCCATTTCGGAGTGGGCACGAGCAAATCGAGCAATTTCTCGGCGACCCGCTCTTTGGCCTTGGCCTCAACCTGCTGGCGCTGTTGGGCCTTGATAATACCGATGGCGGCCTCGGTCAGATCGCGGATCATGCTCTCGACATCCCGACCGACATAGCCCACTTCCGTGTACTTCGTCGCTTCCACTTTGACGAACGGCGCACCGACGAGCTGGGCAAGTCTTCGCGCGATTTCGGTTTTGCCGACGCCGGTTGGCCCGATCATGATGATGTTTTTGGGGGTAACATCCTTGCGCAGATCGATGGCCAGTTGTTGCCGGCGCCAGCGATTGCGTATGGCTACTGCCACCGCTTTTTTCGCGGCATCCTGACCGACGATATATCGATCCAACTCGGCGACAATCTGACGAGGTGTCAGGTCCATTGCTTAATCCTTCTATACTACTTCAAATACGTCAATATTCCGATTCGAGTAAATGCAAATCTCACCCGCGATTTCCAGGGCGGCCCGCACAATCTGTTCGGCATTCAAGGTCGAATGCAGCATGAGTGCGCGTGCAGCAGAAAGAGCATACGGACCACCGGAGCCGATGGCCAGTATGCCGTCGGTAGGCTGGATGACGTCGCCCGTTCCACTCAAGAGCAACAGATTATCTTTATCGATGGCGATCATCATTGCTTCGAGTCGCCGCAAGCTCCGATCCATGCGCCAATCTTTGGCGAGTTCTGTCGCGGCACGAAGCATGGAACCCTGATGGTCGCGCAATTTGGACTCAAACCGCTCCAAGAGGGCAAAGGCATCCGCTGTGGCTCCCGCAAACCCGACGTGAACTTTGCCGTCGAGCAGTTTGCGGATCTTGTGAGCATCGCTTTTCATGACGATGTTGCCGAGAGTCACTTGCCCATCGCCGCCGATGGCTGCCTTGTCCTGATGCCGAACGGCCAATATGGTTGTCGAACGAAATCGTGCCACGCTCTGCTCCAGTCTGACCCATAACCCGGCTCAAGAATTACACCCAACCAACGGACACCGAAGAACCCTTACTTCGTTTTTGCGTACCAACTCATCCTATGGAATTACGGATTTGACAGTTGACGGGGAAGGCGGGAACAACCGGAGTGAGCGCGGTATTCGATCGTGCAAGATGCCGGTGAAGCAACTGCATCCTGCACGACGCTTTCGCAGCCTACGAGGATACATACAAAATCGAGTCGTCCGAAGTTCTTATCTAACGGAGGTTTGGCAAAAGTAATCCGCTTCGGATTTGGACTGGCCTGATGGTTGCATAACATGGGCGGCACCGATGGAAACCATCTCTACTCATTGTGCAGAACCGGTCCCGATTCAAACCCCGCGCATCACGGGAAAAGATGTCCGGTTCCCGGGCATCGGGTGGGGGGGCTGCTTGACACCCAGTTCCCTCACTTTTTTCCACGCCACCATTTTTGTAGCAATCTGTATTAATTTGTTCACATGCACGGCGCACCCCAGAAAGTGAACAAATCAAAATCGTTTTTTGTAGCAATTTGTAGCGTCTGCGCCGGATTCGGGCCCTCATCAGCAAAAACTTCGCCAATCCATCAAATCGATAAGCGTTTGATTGGCTTTAGTTCTTGGAAGCACCTGCGCCCGATGGTGCGAGGACCGCGACGCCGGTTCGTTTCTCGTGCATGTCCTCTCCTCAACGTCCACTTTGGAGTCTGTGGCTCGACACAGCTTTCTTTCTTTTCTGACTGGACAAAAGAAAAAAAGCTGCGTCGAGCCACAGCACTCCAAAGTGGTCCAATGGAATTCTGGCGAGTTCCGCTACGGCAGGAGTAGCTGGACTCGCCAGAATTCCGTGAACCACTATCGGACATCCAAAAACCTAAATATCTAGTCCACAAACGTATTACAGTGTACTCGCGTTTATTTTCAAGTGCCAGTTTAGACATTCGGAGACGACGCGAACCAGGTCTGCGTCGAGATTTGAAGGATTTCCTGAATTGGCTACCTCACTTTCTTTTTTTCTCAAGGCTCGGGTCGAGGCGGATGGCCTCGTCGAAGTCCGTCGTCGCCTTGTCAACCTCCCCCCGAAGCAGATATGAAGTAGCTCGATTGTAGTAAGCTTTGGCGCTCTTCGGATTGCGGCGAATGGCCTCAGCGAGATCTGCGATCGATTTGTCGAGTTCCCCCTTCATCGCGTGTGCGACCCCCAGGTTGTAGTGAGCGTCAGGCCACCTGGGATCTATCCGAATAACTTCAGAGTAGTCTGCAATTGCCTTGTCGAGATCTCCCATTTTCACATAGGTCTCGCCTCGTTTGGTATAAGCGTAGGCATTCTTCGGATCGAGCCGAATTGCTTCAGTGAGATCATTAATAGCCTCGTCGAGATTCCCCAACTTTGCATATGATGCTCCTCGAACGGCATAACCGCCATGGTTCTTCGAATCACGACGAATAGCTTCGGTACAGTCTTCGATGGCCTTCTCGTAGTTTCCAATCTGAGCATACGAAGCCCCCCGGTTGGAGTAGGCTAGAGTGTCATTCGGATTCCTACGGATAGCTTCAGTGTACTCTGCAATGGCCTTGTCGTGTTCGCCCCGTAAAGCGTGGGCTTCGCCGCGAAAATAGGCAGATCGATCGTTAGACGTGTCGCAGGCAAGGGCCAGCGACACAAGGAAAAGTGAGAAAATGCATATCGGACGGAAGCCGCTCATAGTTGAACTCACCTCAATAAATATCGTATCCACTTCTCCAGCGATCCCAAAACAGCTTATGGAAAGTTTAGTCGAGGTGAAAACTTGCTGCCAGACAAATTCGGCTGTTGGGATTCGATTGTTGACTTTTCAATCGAGTGTGGAAATTGATCGCAATGACGTAAGTTCTTGAAATGGCTTAGCCGTCAATATCGCCCTGCGGGTCAGCGCAGAGACGAATCGACGGCTAACTTTGGAGTGCGGCGGCTTGACGCCGCTTTCTTTCTTTTCTGAGCGGTGCGGACTCAACGAAAGCAATGGCTCGACACCGCGCTCCAAAGAAAGAAAGCGGTGTCAAGCCACCGCACTCCAAAAAAAGAAAGCGGCGGCGAATTACAGCTGCGTTTCCAGGCAAGCATTCGCTGGGAACGCCAATCTCCCGATTGGCTTTTGGACCCTCACTTCAATTCGACGACAAATAGACGCGCTTCTGCCGGTGCCACAAGCAGCCGATGCTTATCCCACTTTAGATCAACCACATCCTGATGAAAAGTTCGACTCATCTTGAGTGTCCCTGCCGGGTCGAACACATTCACGAGACCACCCCAGTAGGCCACGGCAACGAGTCCTGTCTCGCCGACAGTAATCCGCTTCACGATTTTTCGAGGCGTCTTGTGTTGCCAGATGACTTTTTCCTTCTCCTTGTCCGAACCGAAATCGATTCGTCGAAACCATTCCTTCCAGCTCGCTCCCCACGATCAATCCCTTGGTTGGCTTCTCCGTCGAACCGGTGGAAAGCCCCGCAACGACAACAGTATCCGGCGGCAATGTCGTCCGCGCAAGGACCTTGCCGTCTTCGTGCGAAATGAGCTGGGCGGTTCGCCCATCCGAAATGAGGAGATCGTTCTGCAACTTCTGAATGCCGAAATCTCCATTGACGCCACCGATTTTTTGAACGATTTTCTTTTCGGGAATGGAAACGATATGTGCTTCATTGCGCGTCAAAACCAATATCAATCCATCCTTGCCGAGCGCGTGCCGGCGAGATAAGGGTTGCGCGGCGTTTTCTTATCCTTGGGATCGATGCCGGGAAGCAGAACCATCGGCGGGTCATTCGCTTTGAGCAGATCGACGATCGCGAGCGTCCGTCGCTCGTACCGATCACTACCTGATCTCGGGTTGGCCCCTGAGTTACAAGGGTGATGACCGAAGTACGCGGGTCTGCACTTACCTCCCGGTCGTATTTGACTCGCCCTTGCGCGTGATGACGAGCAGCCTATTATCGCTGCCCACGACGATCCGGCCGGGAGGAAACACAGCCAATTTCAACTCTACTGAGGATTTGGAAAATGCTTTTGACCAGCGAATGAGCTTCGCCGATCTCCTCCCGGTTGAGCGTACTGAAAATCGAGCCGTCGCCGGTAATGAAAGTCTGATCTTTGATTGCTGCCACGCGATCCGGCAAGACCATGCTCTGAACGATCTTGCCCTCATCGACCTTCACTGCCGATTTGTTGGCAGGAGCAATACTTGCAGTCGTCGGGAATTTCATCGGCGTCAGAGGCTCCAGACCCGCGAACATCTCAAAGAATGTGCCGGCGGCGCTTGCCCATTCCGTCGGCGTCATAGCCGATCAGAGTGATCGATTCCTGTCCCACGCCAATGCCGTCGCGCTGCCAGGCTATCAGGCCCCGACCGTCGCCGGGATACTCATTTTTCTTCGGCGTATAAGGCAGGAATTTGTGCTGCTTGAGGAAAGCGATCAGCGGGTTATCCTCTGGAGTACCCAGCAGAATCACTCCCCCGCGAACTGCGAAGCCGACCAGACTGGGATCATTCTTGACACCGGGTGTGGGCTTGCCATACTGAAAGCCGATCCAGGTTTTCGCTTCTTCCGCGCTCAGCTCGCGCGGCTTGTTGATCGATTCCGCCGTGACGATCTTGCACTTAACATCGAAGCGCTCCAGAGATTTGGCGATGCGTTCTGCCACGGCGTTGTAATCGCCCTTGCCCGTTGCGATGGTCAGATCGCGATGAGTCCGGATGAAGCGATAGACATTTTCGCGCTCGTTCCGACGAAACCGCCCGCGAGTTCATGCCGGCCACGGCGGGACAATATTTGGCCGGGTTGTAAGTGAACGAAACCGTCGCCTCGTGGTCGGCGACCAGTTCCTTGATCGCGACCTGATATTCGCCGGCTGGGTCATTGGCAGCGAGCGGCAGTTCCATCGCAAACTGGCCGCCGCGGCTGGTCCTCGAATACGAATTCGTAGCGAGTATGCCCAAGCGGATCGATGAGGCGAATCCGCAGAGGTGCGGACCTGCAAGGATGCGATGGCCGGCAGTCATCAGCGTCGCGCCAAATGGAAACGCGGATCGGATCGGCAGTGCGGGTTAGATCCACGTGCACATCCGGAGCGGTGAGTCGAATGGACGAAGCCGTCGGGAGTGACGCATACATACTGCCGTCTCGCCGGGACCAAAGCGAACGGTTTGCATCTGCGGTCGGGCTCGATCCAGAAGTTTTCCAGCGGTGAGATCGTACACAACCTGCTTGTGTAGGTGATACCCCGAAACCGGGTCTTCGATAGAATCCACGGTGGGAATACCAATCTCGGCCACCGTCGATTGAATGGCGTTATGGTCGGCATGTTGTCGGCGAAACTGGCATTTACGGCAAATCGGTATTTGATTTCTCCCGCCTTCTGCGAAGAAAACGACGATAGACGGATTGGACGATTGGATGACCGGCTCGATCTTCAACTGCTCGAACTGCTTTCGCAAGGCAACCGCGATCGGCTGCGTGCGTCTCCAGAGCACCGACGTTATTGAACTTGGCCATCGCCGCTTCGTTCATGGACTGCCAGGCCTTGCCGAGTTCCTTGAAGTAACTGGTATCGATCGCCAAACCGAGTTTCATCGGTGCCTTTGATTTGCACCTTGGATTCATCGGATACGATCACCGCGCCGCCGTTACCCGCGAAGATTTCAGTGCCTTGACGATGGCCGGATCGAGATAATCGACGCCGGGCAAGAGGATCGCCTTGTGATGTGCCGACAGCGTGCCGTCGGCGATATCTTCCTCGACGACCGGTTGCAAGTTTTGCTGAATCGACTTGGCAGCAAGATAACACAACAACGTCTTCTGTCGATGCCCCGCACCATCGTAGGCATCTTTCATGTCCTTGACTTGTGCATCCAGGTTCTGCGACATCGACCACAACATCGCAACCGGTGGCCGGGTTGGCGTGGACGTGGTGAAAATCGTTCCCAGCCGGGCCATCAACTTGTTCGATTCGACGATGCCCTGGGATGTCTCGCGACATTGTGTGAAGGGGCGATGAACGTGCATATCCGGCGGCTTCATCATTCCTTGAAGACCCATCATGAAGCTGAGGTATTGTTCCATCTTGAAGCGATCCGAAGGCATGTTGGCATACCACGAAGGCAGATACCAGTTGGGTCGATTCACATCGCCGGCGCGGGCCATCTCGAACGTGTAGGATCAGGTTCAAAATGAAGCCGCCGAAATCCTCATAACCGCCGTGACCGTTGGCGATGGTAAAAGGCCACTGAGATATTGAAGTGATAGCCATCGGTGAAGGCATTCCAGCCATAAGCGGCCTGATTGGTGGAGAGCAAATCGCTGCGAACTCGCGAGACGCGAAGAACAAGCATCCTTCCAGGCCACTTCCATGAACGACATTTCCCACTTGCCGCGGCGTTTCCATTCGGACGCCAGTTTCGCATCGCTGGGCTTGACCTCGTTGTACTGCGGCGAGGATGGCCAAATCGCGAATTGATAGGCTTCATCCTGTGTCGGCACGTTGTGAGGCCATAACTCGCCGGTCTTCGGATGCTTACGCCCAGGTCAAGCCCGGCTCATCGTAAAAGTGAACGCCAACGCAATTGGGGTTGGTGCGATCCATTAGTGCACGCTTCACGACGCGGGCCGTGCCGCCCCAAACGGCAGGATCGGACCAGTCGCGTTGCCGGCGGAGGATGCGCCTGTAATACCCACCCATCGTGCAATTCTGCCATATAGTCGAGCCCGCCCCGAATCAAATCGTCAGGGGCTTAGAGGATCGGTGGCGTAATAGAGATTGAAGCCCAAACCATCCTCACCGAGCAATGCCTGCTCCGCACTTCACCTGCTGCCCAATCGACGATTCGGAAACTGCTTTTGCGAAGGTGCGAATAGACTTCGATATCGGCGGATGCAGTCTGATCCCCGGCACCGATGGTAACCAAGTAATTTCCGGGCCGAAGCAGTTGGCCGTTCAGATGCAGGTGCTCGGTACCGCGCCGGCAGACTCTGGCAGTGCAGTCACAGGAAACGCAAATTTCATCAGGCTGCCATCGTCGCCGCTTACTGTCATGGTGAGTTCGGTTGCAGCCAACGTCGTTCCCTTGCGAATAACGGAAATATCGATGAGTTCATTGGTCTGATAGGCCTTGCGTTGCAGCGGGAGCAGCAATGTCAGGGCCGATTGTTTGGCTTTCGGTTGAGCGACAATAGGCTGCGAATCGAGGTTGGTGGAAGCCAGACCGATCAAGCCGATTAGAAGGAGAGTAAGCGATCGCATGGTGAAGAACCTTTCGCACAAGATGAGAGTCTTGCTATGAAGTGAAAACTACCGGAACGGTAGCCGCGTGGAAAGGGAAAAGAAATCAAGAACTAACCACAGAGTCACCAAGAACACAGAGAACACTCAACACGGAAAGAAAAACCGAGAAGGGAAACAGCGAATTGTGTCTTCTCTGTGTCCTCGGTGACTCTGTGGTTAGTATCCTTTGTTGTCGGCCAGCCATTCCAGTGCTTTTTCCAGGCTCTCCATCGGCAAGCCGATCACGTTGCTGATGGTTCCTTCGTCAATGGCCAAGAACGGATCATTTTCCTCGTTGATCGCATACGCCCCGGAGCAGCCGACCCATTTTCGACTCGCCAGATATTCCTCTAACTCCTCCTCGCCCACCGCGCGCATCCGTACCAGACTTCGTTCCTGCCACGCTACTTGCAGGTTGTCCCAAATGCGCCAGATGCAGACTCCCGTCCAAAGTTCGTGAACCCGTCCGGACAGCGTTGTCAGAATGCGTCTGGCATCGGCCTCGTCTTCGGGCTTGCCGATCACTTTGCCGTCCAACCAGCCGACCGTATCCGCCGAGATCACGATGCCCTCGCGTACCTTGGGTGCAACCGCTGCGGCCTTGAGCCAGGCGACATGTTGGACGTATTGCCGGCAAGAGCCATGTTCCGCTTCGGTTGGTTCATCGACATTGGCGGGGAGGATGTCGAAAGTGTAGCCCCATTTTTCCATCAGATAACGTCGGCCCGCGGAGCCGCTGGCGAGCGTCAGGCGGAACGGGAGGTGCTTGACCATGATTCGAGAATCTCGTTGAGGAACGGCCAAAGTTTATTGGGTTGCAACTCGGTCATGCAGTCGAGCCGATCGCATTTTTTGAGGTAGCTGCCCTTGCACCAGACGGTTGTCTCGACCGCACCGCGCATTGCGCCATAGGGACCATGCCGGCGAACCTGCGTGCAAGTATACGGAGCCACCACCGGCCGGCCCAGCGCAGCGGCAAGATGCAAGGGTCCGGTGTCGTTGGCGATCATCACATCGGCCCGTTCCAAGAGGCGCTGCCAGTTGTGGCAGGGTTGTCGTTCCCGTCCAGTCGCGCCATGGACCGTGCAACTTTGTTATCACTTTTTGCGACAAAACGGCCTCATCGGGCCGCGCCGATGAAGATCGCGGTTCCACCATATGTGTTCTGTGCGCGCTGGGCAAGCGCTGCGAAACTGTCCGGCGGCCAGCGCTTGGTCAACCAGCGTGAACCGACCGCAAACATCGTCCAGGGCCGGGGACAGCTTTGCAGTTGACTATCGACCCAAAACCGCGCCGACTCGGGAATGGGGATGCGGAAGCGTTTGGGCAGGTCGCCGACTCCCAGAGCTTCCGCGATTCGCCAGTAGCGATCGATGGCATGTTCCTTATCCGAATCGGGCGTCGGGATGACGTCGGTATAGCAATAGCGGGAGCCTTCACGTGCAGTACCCATGCCGACTCTACGTGGCGAGCAGGTTGCGAGGGTCATCAATCCCGTGCGCAGCAATCCTTGCAGGTCGATCACGAGATCAAATCGCCGTTTCCGCACCTCTTGAGCAAATTGATAGGCAGTGCGAAGGGTTGCAAGGAGGCCACGTTTGAATACCTGTCGATCGAAGGGCAAGGTCGAATTCAGGGCGGGATGTCCCTGGATCAGCGGTTCATAGGATCGATTGACGACCCAGCAGATGTGTGCTTCCGGAAAGCGAATCCGCAGTGCTTCGAGCACGGGAAGCGAGTGGATAATATCACCAAGCGCGCTGGGTTTGATAGAGCGCAATGCGACGGGCCGGATGCGCTGCAACGGGATTCGTGAATGAAACCACATCCGCGGATTCCTTTCCGCATCAGCGCCGCCAGATCAATACGCTACGCATCTGCGCCTTTTGTCGCCGGCTGCACATCCTTTTCCGGAGTTACCGGTGTCTTCTCGATTTTTCGTAACAAAACGGCCAAAAATATCAACAGCAGCCCTGCGAAGCCGTAAGGCAGGATGTGCGTCTTTTCTCCGGTAAAGAGCGGCATCCCGATCAGCGGTCCCAAAATACGCGCCAGTGCCGAGAACGACTGATTCACTCCCAAAACCTCACCCTGGCGATGCGGGTCGCTCCGCTTCGAGATTAATCCCTGTAGGGAAGGATTCAAAAACGCGAAGCCGGCCACTGCCAGTGCCAGCGCCAGGTAAAACCAAGGGACATATACGCTCGCATCACCCTTCTCATCGTGAACCGCAGTGGCCAAGTAACCAATGACCCCAACGCCCACCAATCCGAGGAAGATCCAGACCAGCCCGATCCGCATCAATACCACTTCATCGACCTTCTTCACAAACTTGCGATAGAGATAGCCCTGGGCAAACATCAACACAAAACCAAGATAGGCAAACACCAGAAAATTCTGCTCATCGACGAGACCGAAGGCAGCCTTGGTCAAAAGCGAAAGGGTGCTTTCAAAATTTGCGAAGCTAAAGGTCGTGACAAAAAACGTCAAAACCAGGATGCCAACCGTCGGCGTTTTCAGCGTCGCGTAAAGCCCATGCACGTCGAGCCAGGGCTTTTTCGCGGAAGGAACTCCGGGTGCAAGTGTTTCGGGCATGAGTCGAATCGCCAACAACATTGCCACCAGCGATAACGCAGCGGCGATAAATCCAGGCGCTGCGTCGGTCTCGCTCAAAAAAATGCAACCCGCCAAAGGCGATCAACGGCCCAAAGGTAAAGCCGATGCCGAACGCGGCACCGATCAGGGCCATACCGTGCGAGCGCTTTCCTTGGGAGTGCAGTCGGCGATCACCGCAGCGGCGGTGGATATGGTCGCGCCAAAATCCCCGCCCCAATCCGGGTCAGCAAAATCAGGATCAACGGCGTCCAGCCTTCTTGCGGCAACAAACTCGAAGAAGCGAGGCCAAACAGCGCCATAAGATACCACCGAGCCTGCCAGACCCAAAATCAGGATCGGCCTGCGCCCCACGCGATCCGAAACTCGACCCCAGATCGGCGCGAAAATGAATTGCATCGCCGAGAAGCTGGACATAAGCACGCCGATGACGATTCCTTTGGCGTATTCGGGCAGCCCGAGATTGATCAGGTAAACATCGGCGTATCGGGGCAAGAGCGGCAACACGATCCCGAACCCGAGCAAGTCGATGAAGACAACGAGAAATACGATCAACATCGCCTTGCGGGGCGGTTTGCTTGGTGGTGCGATCGCGGAAGGATCAACGGCTTCGGTCATGTACAGTCCCGGCAGAAATCGAAGGAAGGGTAAGAATACCAATTCTATCGGTTTTATCGCTAGGCCGACTAATCGCTAGACCTATTGCGAAGGTTCTTCAAGAACGATCCGAAACCATTAGACATTCATGGCGGCTTCAAGCAGCGAGATGATCTGTTCCACCTGATTCGGGTCATTGAACACACGTCGGGCGGCCCGCAGGCGCTCCTTCCACCAGATGTTCAAGAACTTGCGGTCGGCCTCAGGCAAATCCTCACGCATCTGGTCCAGTTCAATCTGCTCGTGGGCGTTCAACTGAAGTTGTTGGTTCTCATCGAGCGAAGGGGATTTGCGCCGCCGCGCTGGCTTGGCTTGAAGGCGTGCCAATTTGCGCTGAGCGTAGTCGAGCGCTGATAAACCAGCGTTGTCCGTCAGAGAAGGGTCGGCACCGTTTTCCAGCAACACTCGCACGGCCGCCGCGGCAGGGCAGTAGCCACACGCATTGCCGATCAGGGGTGTTCGTCCGGCGGTGGAGCGGCAGTTCGGGTCGATTCCCCAGGATAGGCGCTCAATAACCAGGTCTGTGTCGCCGCGCTTGGCCGCCATGTAGAGGAGCACCTCGAACTTCCGCCTGAACTTGGGGTCACGAGCCAGCTCGCGCATGTCGCTCATTCGCACATCATTTCTTAGAAGTCGCCCTTACATTGCTATTCTCTCAATATATAATACGCCGCATCGAATAATCGTACTTTCCCGAAGATCAGTTGAGGTCATTTCGCCTCTCCCACTGATTTCAGGAATGCGCATTTCCGGCAGAAAACGAAGGGTTGTCGACTTCCCGGCCCTGCGACAATATCAGGCAAACGACTGCCGGGGCCGTGAGAAGGAAAAGGTGATTACGCCTTCCAGAATCGCCATAAATCCTGCGTTGCGAAATGCCAGACGCCTCGTAGCGCTCCGAAGCTTTTTTGTGAATCCGTTCTTTTGCCGCGCAGCCAGCGCATGCCGCATTGAAGTGCTTTGCCGATCAGTTGGAAGGGTGCATCGAGCGTCACGATCATCTTGTAAGCCAGGATCGCCAGGCGCGAACTGCCGGTCTTTCGGAAGTAGCGCACGTATCCGATCAACAGGTTCGGCGCACTGAATGTGACGTTGAGCCGGGAACTGATTCGGCCGTGATGGATAATCTCCACACCCGGAAGATAGATCAAGGGATACTCTTTCCCCACGCGGATCGAAAACTCCACATCCTCGACGCCGAATCGGAAATCTTCATCCCATCGTCCGCAGCTTTCAAACACTTCGCGCCGCATTAACAAAGCTGCTCCCATCAGCACATCGACGCGCCGAACGGTCTTGGGCTCAAAGTTCTTTCGACGATAGTCGTCGTAAGCAGTCTTGAACATTCCCGTCCAGCGCATGATCGCAGTGCGATGGAGCATGGCTCCTACCGTTGGCTTGCGACGATAGGAAATCTGCAAACGACCTAGCCCATCCTTCAACCTGGGGCCGAGCATCCCGATCTCGGGATGTTCATCCGCGAAATCGACCAGTTTGTGGAGTGTGTCGGGCGGAACAATGGTATCGTTATTGAGAAAGAGGACATATCGGCCGGTCGCCTTGGCTGCGGCCTGATTACTCGCTTTCGCAAAACCCAGATTATCGGTATTTCGGACCAGGATGACTTCTGGAAAGTACGTTGCAACCATGTCGGCGGCACCGTCGAGGGAGCCGTTATCGACGACGATGGTTTCGACTCGAACGCCCTGCTCATCTTCCTGGAGCGATGCCAGACAGGTAAGGAGATAGTCTCGACAATTCCAGTTCGCGATACAAACCGAAACGTCAATCGAAGCGGTCTGCTGGTCCGCCGCCTGCCGATCGGCCGTCCGCTCTACCGGATCGTGGGCATTGTCGTTGAACGAGGCCGGCAAGGATAGCTGCATCGTGCGGCCGCCCGGAGTGGAGGGAATATCAACGAACGCCTCCACATTTCGTCCCTGAAATGTGGTTCGGCGTCATGCATCAGGTTGCGTATCCAACGGTGCAAAACGGATGTACCATTTCAGCAGAGAACCTGTCAATCGCAAACCGGCTCAAAACGATGGCTGGGTGTAACCAGATTCTCTGGGGGTGATCAGGCGGCCAGTGCCCAATAGGGTTCCCATTGGGATGTATGCCGGACGCACACCAGACTGGCCATAGGTCGTACATTGCCTATATTCCATCGAGCCCCCCGACGCTTCAGACGCAGGCCCAGGGTCTTCGCCTCACCTTCGACTTGGCCGCTGCCAATCGCTTGACCCGCTTGCAATCGTTGGACGTAGTTCACACGGTTCATGTGTTTCGAGAAATAGCCGATCAGACGCTCCGTTGCTTTACGACGACGTTCGCGTTCCGATTCGTCGGCGACTCCAAGCAGTTCATTCACCCACTGACAGACGCCTGCCCAACCTTGACGAATCAACAAACCGCGGGCGTGCTTATACGCGTCTTTGGCTTCGCTGGTCTCTTCGCCGTAGACGCGTTTGGCGCACTTACTCAGGTGCTGACAGGCATGATAGAAGTCGAGCGTTTGCAGACACCCGGTGAGCGTTCGCTGCACCGCTTTCCAGATCCAACTGGCACCGTCCGCCAAGACGTGCACCGCCGCCCAGCACGTCACTCCCAGCCGACGTAAGCGTGGCCGCCAAGTCTTGCGAAACTCCTTGGCTGTGGCGATCATCGCAAACGCCAGTACCATGGTCGCTGCCGGCAAACGCTGCTTCTTCCAATGGTCCGGCGATGTCGGCTCGCCTGCTTCTCGCTTGGAAACCACCGCGATTTTCAAGTCTTTCCAGCCTTCTTCACGCGTGTTGACCTTGCCCGCGTCGGTCGTGAACTCGACTTCCCCCGCCGCTTTTTGGAAAACTTCTTCGCTGGTAGTGTCTTCGGCTTGAAACCGAGCCATGTCTTTAGCGTGGCCCTCCACCGCCTTCCGCACCGTCTCGGGGCAAAGGTCCACTCCCAACATCTCATGCATGTGCTCGCTGGCGGACGCGAACGACATGTCTGCCGCCAGACGGCAACAGTGCTTCCGCACGGTCTTGCTGTAGCGCTGTCCCTCCACGCCCAAGAGGGCATCGGCCGCATAGGATCCATCGCCGCCGCACATGCACTTCCAGTAACGGCGTTCGAAGACCACCTCTCCGACAGCGCTCATCAGTCGGCGTTCTTTGGGACCTCGGTTTTCTTTCTTGCGGCCGCACTCGCAGACACGGATCGGCGCCCCTTTTTTCGGCGGTCTCGATTCTTCGAGCCACCGCATCGGAGAGCACATGGGCTTGAAATGTTCGCCCTTTCTCAACCACCGCATCTTCGCAGGCATCGAAAACCGTCCCATCGGGCGCAGTCAACGCAAGCTGCTCCATTTCCTCAACCAGCGCCAACGCTCGCCGGACAATACCTTCGTGCTTCGGGTCCACTTCAATCGTCACTCTGGTGCCCATATAACATCCTTGTTAAGGGGTGAGTAATTCAGTTACCCCTCACTTACCTAAATTCCCCGAACACCACCAGAGAAGTTGGCTACACCCCGATGGCTGGGGGGTGTTTGTCCCCCAGTTACTCAAACAGCAACACAATTGATTCGATTCCGGACGGGAGTGTCTGGCGTGCGAGGCGGAAACAGCAGAATTGCAAGTATGACAGATATATAGATCAGTCACGGGTGAGGAATGCGCAGTTTTTTTGCCTTTTTCCAGGCCAAAAAGTGAAGATTCTACATCCGGATTGCATTTTTTTCCGGTTCGGCCCATATAATAGGGTAACAATCTTTCGGGGCGATGTACAGGACGGATCCTTTATCCATCGCTGGCTTTTCCCACAAAACCAGCCCTTGTGGGAGATTTTATGTTTGTCATCCAAAATCCTGTTTCGAGCAGCACTCACCTTTTTGCCTGTTTCTGTGCGATCTTTGCAACATTGATGCTTCGACGGGTGACGGTTGGTACTCTTCGGCGCACCAGCGTGACAATCTTTGGCCTGAGCATGATTTTTCTCTACGGCGCGAGCGGTATTTATCACGCCTATCGCGGCCGATTGTTACAGGAAATCGATCAAAGTGCCGTCTATTGCTTCATCGCCGGGACTTATACGCCCATCATGGTGATGTTGTTGCGCGGCAGGTTTCGGCAGATTCTGCTCATCGGAATCTGGCTGTTGGCAGCCCTTGGCATTTCCTGTTTATGGGTGTTCCCAAAGCCGCCGCACGCTGCGACCGTGAGCTTCTATCTGGGGATGGGCTGGATCGGTCTGATGGGCGGCTGGCATTATGTCCGTGCCACGGGCATACGGGGGATTAGCTGGGCACTCTTCGGTGCGGCCTGGTACACTTTTGGGGCCGTCTGTGAGTTGACCAATTGGCCTGTCATCATCCCTGGGGTGGTTCAAGCCCACGAGGTTTTGCACGTTTGCATCATGGCGGCCACGACGTGCCACTTTATCTACATTCTCAAATTTGTGATTCCCTACGTACCGCCGGCCTTGGATCTGAAGCCAAACGAGGCACCGCGTGCAGCACTGGGTTATGCTTAAGAACTCAAATGCATCTTCAGTCTTGAATTGCCCTGGAAATGGCTTGCAACAACAATTCCTCCTGTCGCGGGAATACGGTTCTCAGATCGAGCAACACTTGTCCCTCCTGAATTCTTGCCACCACGGATGGGCTGGCGATTCGTAAGCGCTCGGCGAATTCGGCATCGCTCAGCGACGCCGGCCTGACGCCGATGACCGCAGTTGGCAGGGGCTGGTCGGGAAGCGATCCTCCACCCACATAAGCTATGTCGTCTCTGACCACTGTTTGAGTTATTCCCCGTAATTGTCGAATCTTCTCCGCAAGAGCTTCACAGCGACTGCGGAGGAGTTCGCGGGACATGGCGATCATGCTCAAAGTCGGGATTTCACGGATCGCCTTTTCGGTGTCGCGATAGAGCTGAAGCGTTGCTTCCAGCGCTGCCAGGGTCATCTTGTCGAGCCGGAAGGCGCGCATCAGCGGATCGGCCTCGATTCTCTGAATGAGAGTTTTCTTTCCGGCAATGATGCCCGCTTGCGGACCACCCATGAGTTTATCGCCGCTAAACAACACCAGATCGGCACCCAGTGCGATACTCTCTTGCACCGTCGGCTCCCCGGACAATCCAAAGCGGGCGAAGTCGAGCAGCGCGCCGCTGCCGACATCATCGATTACCGGAAGGTTGCATCGTTTGCCCAGATCGACGAGTTCGGGCAGCGCGACATCCTTGGTAAAGCCGTGAATGCGGTAGTTGCTCTTGTGAATGCGCATCAGCAATCCGGTATTCGGAGTGATGGCCTTCTCATAGTCACCGATACGGGTGATGTTCGTCGTGCCGACTTCCCGGAGCGTTGCCCCGGAAACGGCCATGATTTCGGGGATCCGGAAACTCCCACCGATCTCGATGAGTTGCCCACGGGACACGATCACTTCCTTGCCCGCCGCCAGTGCCCGCAGCACGATGACGGTGGCCGCGGCGCAGTTATTGACAGCGGTAGCCGACTCGGCCGTGGTGAGGGCAGTAACGATGTCGCGAATCGGATTCTGTCGGGAGGATCGTTTTCCGGTGGCGAGATCGAGTTCGAGGTTCAAATAGCCGCGGCCGGACTCGTAAGCGGCCTGTGCAGCCTTTTCCGTCAACGGCGATCGACCCAGATTGGTATGAAGAATAATACCGGTGGCGTTGATGACGGAGCGAATTTGCGGGCGACATTGCTCCTGAACGCGGGCCACAACCCGGCCGGCGATTGAGTCGGCCTGCATGGAATCGTCGCAGGGCAGGCCGGCCTTGACGTGTTCGCGGAGGATGTCGAATTCCGCGCGGATTGCCTGAAGGATCGTGGCGTGAGCATGGGCGAGTTCGAGCGCCTTGACGCTCGCGATATCGAAGATCTGGTGAACCGCCGGGATGCTTCGGAGGGGATTGTCGCTCATTCGGGTATTATGGCCGGTTTAGAGTGCTTTGACTTTTTCAGCGGGGTATTTCTTGTTTATCCGGTCGATGAGATCGTCGGTAAAGTCCAATTCCGGCTTGATGAAGAACGGTGTCAATGCGGGAGTTTGAAGTTTTAGTTGCGCGATTGCGGGCTGCAAGTGATCCTTTTCGTCACTTCCATCGGGATATGCCGCCACGATGTCCGCACCGCGCTCTTTTGCCATTTCAGAGATCATTTCCCGAATCTGCGAATACACATTCACGATGACCCGGTCGCTCATTTCTGTAAGCTCTTTCTGTGCTGCACGGTCGAGGTCTTCAATCTGCCGGTTGATCTTCAGGGCGATTTCCTTGAGCTCTGCTTTGACTTTTTCGGTAACAGCCGCCTCGATTCTTTTTGTAAGATCGGCCAGATCTTCTCGTAAGGGTCTAACCTCGTCAACATATTGCTGACGGCGTTTGCTTATGGCGAGACCGGCTTGATTGGCGCTGTTGAACTCTTTCAGTACCTTCGCGATGTTGACGACGCCCAACTTGGCGGGTGACAATTGCTTGGCCTTGGTTTTGTCGGCGTCTTTGGCCGTGAGTTGATCGCGCAAATTCAGTTGACTTCCGATGCCAATGCCGATGCCCAGGATCAGGACGAGTGCCAAAGATCGCAGGAATGTGTGAAACATGGTTGTTCTTCCATGAAGTTGAGAAGGGGCGAATTGAATACGATCATCGCACGAAATTCCTGACTGTCAAGAGTTTCCGAAATCATCTCGATGATTGGCACGCCGTTTGTCTTATTATCCCAAGTCCAATCAGACGTGAGGGAACATCTTTAGATGAGGTGGTGTTTTTCCGACAAATGCCCCTGATTTCCCTGTCGTGTCGGATCTTGTGATGTGCGGCCGGGCGACACACCCCTGTGCACATCGGTATCGAATCATCAGAAGGAAATAGCATGTACCGGTTTATATTGACGGTGGGGATCATCGCCACATTGGGCGGTTACTGGGCTTTGACGGGCCACTCCGAGGAAACTCCACCGGCCAAGGCAAAGGAGCCTGCCAAGGAAAAGCGCCGAAAGCCCGACCCCAAGAAGGTTAAAGAACTGATGGAACTGAAACTGAAGCATACTCAAGAGTTGCTGGCGGCTCTGGTCGTCAACGATATCGACAAAGCCGGCAAGAATGCGGATGCCCTGCTGCGGATGCCCAAGGAAGAAGCGTTCAGGGTCGTGAATACCCCGGATTATGAAATGTATAGCGATCAATTCACGCGGAACACCAAGAGAATCGTCAGGGCGATCAAGGACAAGAAGGCGGATGCCGCCAAAGTCGCTTACCTGGAATTAACGCTGAACTGTTTCAATTGCCACGCCTATGTTCGCGATCTGGGCGACATCAAGTTTAGCTCGAATTTGCTGGATTGAGACCGCACCATTGCCGCGAATTTCTCGCAGAGTCGCTGTTCGGTGAAACGCAAACCGAGCCTGAAGCGTGAGCGAAGTGAGAGTCCACCCTTCGCTCACGCTTCAGGCTCCGTTGCGTTTTTGTATTGCGGACACACCCTCAGCCATCGCCGAGCAGTAGGGGTACTTTCTCGCGGAGGTGTTCGATCTCCTGAATGGTCTCGCCCAGATAAGCAAGGAGCCGGAGGTCGTCCTTGGCCACGGTTCCGCCGCCAAAGAGCCAGGCACGCACGCGGAACAGTTTATACAACTTCACCAGTTTTCGATCGCTAATGAAGATCTTGTCCTCGCGGACCAATGTCTTGACGAGCCGTTGAAATTCTCGAAAAACCTCATCCGGAAAGAAGATATTGCGATCGTTTTGTTCCTCGCCGCGTCCATCCCCTTGCTTGCGGGCAAATAGATAGGTCAAATATCAATTGGCGCCCAGAAGATCATCGAGGCAACAGATGCCTTCAATCCAGGGACGCTGGTTGAGATTCCGATTGGCCTCGGATTGCAGACCTGCGTCGATCAATTCCT
>CAWAMR010000022.1:0-111708 GCA_963783095.1 uncultured Planctomycetota bacterium
ACCGGATGCAAACCTCGACCCTATCAACGCCCTCCGCGAACTGGAACTGCCTCGACTCGTCCGCGTTCTACAGCATGAGCAAGCCTCCACAGTATCACTTGTAATGACCTGTTTGGACGGCCCGGTAGCTACTGTAGTAATGAAACGGCTGCCGGCGAAATTGCGTCCCGACGTGGCGATCCGGCTCGCTCAAGCGAGGATACGCAATCAGCCGCTGCTGGAACAGATTGCCCGCGCCGTATTCCAGAAGGCCGAAAAACTCGCGGAGATGCTCGTTCCAGAATTGACGGCCGCCGATCGCGACAAGAATCTGGCCGACATGCTTCTCGGCCTTGAATCGGGCCGAACGCAAGGAAATCATGGAGGCGCTTTGAACATCCGACCCCGATACTGCTGCGCGAGTGGGGGTATTGTTGTTCCAGTTCGACGATATCATGCGCGTTGATGACCGTGGACTCCAGACCATTCTGATGGAGTTGGACATGAAGACTCTCGCCATGGCGTTGAAGGCGCTGCGGAAACGGTCGTATCCAAGGTGTCCAGCAATATTTCGAGCCGTGCAAGAGAGATGCTGAATGAGGAGATGGCATTGCTTGGAACCATCCCATCTTCCCGTATTCAGGAAGCACGAAACAAAATTGTCGCCACCTTAAGGCAATTTGAGGAAGAAGGGAAAATCATGCTGTCGGAAGAATGAGGGCCTTATGCGAATCATGCGTTGGGCAAAACTCAAAAATCGAAAGTGCAGTTGCCCGTTGGACATTGAATTGTTTTGAATGGGGTGAAATTCAGACGATAGTGCAATTTTACAGAGCATCAGCCAATGTTGAAAGTTCGCTCGTTGCAATAATAAACCAGGGAGGGCCTCAATTCCATTTGCAGGCCAAAACCGAATTGGGTCAAATCGACTCAACAACCTGGACCTTCAGGACTCAGGGTATCGAACAGATGCTACATAACTCAAGTCGAGCAGGAAACCCGTGAAAAATGATCGGGTCAAGCAGATTGGAGCGGCTATGTTGGAAACAAGGATTCGACTGAAGTTTCCGCTAAGGGGTGCAAGGATCGATTCGCCGTCAGCACCGTTGCCACCCATATCGATGCCGTTGCTTACCTCATCGACACAACGTCTATCACCTGAAGTGCCGCCGAGTCTGTCGGTTACGCAAACTGTTCCGAATTTGGATCTTTCGCAGTCAGAGATCGGAAATCAGTTACGATCGGATCGAAAGTTAATTGAGACAATGCTGGCACGATTGGTGGACTCGGTACACCAGTTGCAATTGGATCATCGCCTTCGTTTGGCGGAATTGCAACAGGCCGCGGTAGAAATTGCGTTGACGATTGCGACTCGCTTACTGCATCAACAGATCAACGCAGGTGACTTCAACATTGAAGCCATGGTTCGCGAGATGGTCGGTCAACTGGGCGATGACGTGCCGGTAACGATCCGGCTCAATCCCCAGGATTTGCTTCTTGTGGAACGACGATTGGAAGGGGCACCGCTGCTTCCGGATTCGGAACATAGCCCAAGTTGGTAGCGGACGCTTCGCTGGGCCGGGGAGATGGCCGGGTCGAAGCCAAAGAAACCATGTTGTTATCGGAACTTCCGGGACAGTTAATGGAAGTCCGGCAAGAACTGCTAAGGAGTTTGGGACATGATTCTGGGTCTTAACCTGCCCACGCTGAGACAAGGAATTTCACACACTCCTCGTTATCGCCAGGCCGGAAAACTTCGCAGTGCCACGGGAATGCTGACCTGCGCCCTGCCGGCAGCGGTTGGCGATCACTGCGAAATCATGGCATCCGATCGGACCATCCTGGCCGAAGTAATCGGCTTTGAGAAAGATCATGCCTTCATGGTTCCGTTCGATCCCGCGGACGACCTGCGGGCCGGCATGACGGTGGTCCGCAAAGGCCGCGGCATGACGGTGCCGACCGGCAGAGGCCTGCTGGGACGGGTGATCGATGGACTGGGTCGCCCCATGGATGGAAAAGGGCCGCTCGTCGGCTGCAAACTACATCCCGTCAACCGACCGGCACCCGCGGCCCTGGATCGCGCCCGGATTCGCAAACCATTCGTGACCGGACAACGCGCCATCGATAGCTTGCTCACCTGCGGCGCGGACAGCGCGTGGGCATCTTCGCGGGAAGCGGCGTCGGCAAGAGCACACTTCTGGGTGAAATTGCCAAAGGCTCGGAATCCGATGTCAACGTCATTGCCTTGATTGGCGAACGGGGTCGAGAAGTCGCTCCGTTTCTCGAAGACTGCCTTGGACCCGATGGACTGGCGCGTTCCGTTGTCATCGTTGCCACCTGCGAGCAAACAGCACTGATGCGTGTTCGCGCCTCGCAAGCGGCGATCGCTATTGCCGACTACTTCCGCGAAACCGGGCAAAATGTCTTGTTTATGGTCGATAGCTTGACCAGGCTGGCGATGGCCCAGCGCGAGATCGGCTTGATGTTGGGTGAGCCCCCCAGCGCTCGCGGTTACACGCCCTCGGTCTTTCAGTTGTTGGCTACTACCGTGGAAAGGCTGGGCAATTCTGCCGTCGGCGGGATCACGGCACTGCTGACGGTCCTCGTGGATGGCGACGATCTCGATGAACCGGTTTCAGATTGCGTACGCTCATTGGTCGATGGACACATCGTGCTGGATCGAAGAATTGCCGAGAGCGGTCGATATCCAGCGATCAACATCGCCAGGAGCGTTAGCCGGGTTGCGCATGATGTTGTCGATAAGGAACAGGGACAAGCCATTAAGAAACTCCGGGCTGTGCTGTCAACGCTTGCAGAAGTCGAGGATATGGTTCGAATCGGAGCCTACACGCGCGGCAGCGATCCTTCGGTGGACAGGGCTCTCGATCTGAAGCCGATGATCGAAAAATTTCTTCGTCAGAACGTCGGCGAGCGTGCTACCTTTGAGCACACCCGTCAGCAAATGTTGCAAATCGCATCGCAATGGACGTATTGAATCTGACGGGATACAGAAATACCGGAAACCGATCATGCTTCAGCCCACCGGCGTTCAACAGTTTCTCCATTGCCCGGAATCTTGCTCCAATGAGTCGCCCTTGACCATCTCTCCTCATCCGGTTATACCCCGCACCCCAGTGGTGGAGGTAACCGAAACGTGAAACGATTTGAATTCTCACTCGACCGAATGCTCAAAATCAAACGGCAACGGCAACGATTGGCCGAACTCGAACAACAACGTGCCCGAGTCAAGGTCGATACCGCCAAGTCGCGCATTGAAGAATTGCAAAATCAACTCGGCCGGCTTTCCGAAAACCTGATCGCCTGGGTGGGGCAAACCATGACGCCCCACCATTGGGTTTCCAGCTATGATATGTCCCAGCAGATTGGGCAAGCACTCGTTGAAGCCGAAAAAGAAGTCGTTTCCGCGGAGAATTTCTATTGGGAAAAAGTGGAGGAACGGGCCAGCATCGCCACCGAAGTTGAGGCTTTGCAGACTCTACGCAAGCAGAAGTGGGATCTGTTCCGGCAAGAATGCATGCAGGCGGACCAGGCTCGACTCGACGAAATCGGCATGCAGCGCTGGCAGCGCCATGTTCCTGCTGAACAAACGCACGAGTAACCCGCATGAAAAACATCATAATCCTCGGTCTGGTAGCGTTGTTGTTGTTTGCCGTCTCGGCATCGCTCTCGTTATGGCTCAACCAGTCGAAGGAAGGCGACGGGAAGGAGGCCGAAAAATCCGGGAAGGAAACCGCGCGAGAAGGATGAGGAACTGCGGCCCGCCGTCAGGCCCAATCCGTCCGTCGGCACGGAAGATGTCGGCAAGCTGTCAACTTCGCTCAAGGAACAACTCGCCCATCTGAAGGATCGAGAAGCCAGGCTCGACCGCCGGCAAACTCAGATCGACATACTTCTGCAAGATATCCGCTCCGAACGGGAAGTAATCGAAAACCTTCGCAAACAGGTTTCGACCGAAATGAAACTCCTCGGCAAGAAGATGGTCGAAGTGGAAGGCCGATTTGCCCAGCTCGATCGGGATCGGGAAGCTAACAAAAAGAAGATCGAGGAAGCCCAAAAGCGTGTGATCGACATCGCGCAATCCGAAGACAAGAATCTTCTCAAGATGGCAGCGGTGTACGATGCGATGCCTCCAGAAAACGCGGCCAAAATCATGCAACAACTCGCCGACACCGGCAAAATGGAAACGGCCGTGAAATTGCTGTCGCAAATGAAGGAAACCAAAGCAGCCAAAGTACTCGCAGAGATGTCCGATCCCGCCTTGGCCGCACAAATGACCGAAAAGGTGCGCGGCGTAAAACGTGCCAGCACGCCCTTACTGCCGACCCCGCCGGGGTAAGTACGGGAGTTAGAAGTTAGGAGTTAGGAGTTCGGAGTTAGGAGTCAGTCGAGGTAGGAGTTGGAAACAAGGACATAACTGGATTTGTCTTTTCTCCTAACTCCTAACTCTCGACTAACTCCTAACTCCTGGTAACGGAGTACCGCGGGTGGCGAACCTCACGATCGCGAATACGGATGTCGCCGCTCGACGGCAGAAATTCATGGTGCTGTGCGCTGTGGGTGCCGCTGTGATTATTCTGGGCGTGCTCGCACCTCGATTCATGTCCACCTTGCCCCCGGAACCCGCCAGAAAAACCTCCGAAAAAGCTCTTCCCCCCGAGATAAAGCCGTCCGAAGGAAAAGAGGGAAATGCGGACAAGCAAATCCCAGCCAAACCTCTGGAGCCAACCGAAGCTGCCAGTTTGAGCGCGATCCTGACTCGACTGGTGGGCGGAACACTCTTCGTTTTGCTTCTGTGTGCCGGCACGGCCTATGGGGTGGGCCGATGGATCAAAGGCAAGAATGCCGCAGTGCCGGCGGGGCCGCTCAAACTGATTGCCGCATTGCCCATCAACGCACGCTGTTCCATCTTTCTCGTGCAGGCCGGCGATCAGCATTTAGTAGCAGGCGTGGATGCCACTGGCCTGCGCTCGATACTTCACATCCCTGGCGGCATCAACGAAATCGATGAAGTGGAGGAAACAGCGCCGGTGCAACCGGCAACCGCCCATCCCGAAGCAGCGCCCGCCGTCTTCGCGGGCCGGTTACCCGTCTTACGAACCATCGTGGAACGATGAGTTTTGCCGGAATGATGACGGTAGGGTGCAGCCATATTCTCTGGGGGGTGTCGTAGCGGCGGCTTCTAGCCGCCGAGAGGTTGCAGACGGCGGCTGGAAGCCGCCGCTACGACCCCCCAGAGAATTTGGCTGCACCCTGACGGGAAAAAGAACCGAACGGACTCTGATCTACTCTTACAGGGAGGTGAGACTCGTGGATCTCATGCAGATGGTCGATCGGGCCAATAATGCGCAGCTCTTTCAAAACCTCTCTCCGCCGGTACAGATTGCGCTGCTGCTCGGATCGCTCGCATTCGTCCCGGCGGCGTTGATGACTCTTACCTGCTATACGCGCGTCATCATTGTCCTGTCTTTTGTCCGACAAGGCCTGGCTACGCAACAGACACCGCCCAATATGGTCCTTACGGGGCTGGCGCTTTTTTGACCATGTTCATCATGCAGCCGACCATCGACGACATTGGTCAAAAAGCCGTTAATCCTTTCTTGAACAAGCAGATCAGTGCGCCCGAGGCGGTTCGTAACGGTGTCGATTGCCTGCAAAAATTCATGCTCCGTCAGACGCGCAAGCAAGATATCACCCTTTTCCTGGAAATGTCGGGCAAGTCCAGCGTTCAGGAGCCGGAACAGACTCCCTTTCTGGTACTTGTTCCCGCGTTTGTCATCAGCGAGCTGAAGACGGCTTTCATCATGGGCTTTTGCATTTACTTGCCGTTTCTTATGGTCGACCTCGTCGTGTCGAGCGTGCTGACGTCGATGGGTATGGTGATGATGCCGCCCGCGTTGATCTCGGCACCTTTTAAGGTTTTGTTATTTGTTCTTGCCGACGGCTGGCACCTCGTTGCGCGAGCTATCACCCTGAGTTTTTCTTAGGCGAGTACGCATGCGAATCGATGGTGTCTCGGAGCGGACTCCGAAAAAGGAGAAATAACCATGGGCAGCGCAAATGTCCTCGAGTTTTCGCGAGACCTGTTCTACACGGCGATGCTGGTTGCCTTGCCGGCCATGGCGGTCAGCCTTGTCGTTGGGCTCATCGTCAGCATTTTCCAAACCGTGACCAGTATTCAGGACCAGACGCTTAGCTATGTGCCGCGCATCATTTTGGTGGGGCTGGCCATCGTTATCTCGATGGCATTTACCCTCGATATCGCGATCGGCTTCACGCGCCGAATGTTCGATCACGCCGCGAGGGTCGGCCGGTGACGCCAACGCTTGGGGTCTACTTCGGGCTTCTGGTTGCCCGTGTCGGCACATTCGTGGCCGTGATGCCTTTGTTCGCCGGGCGGACGCCAAAGACTGTTCGCGCGGCGCTGGCACTGGTGCTGTCCGTTTTCTTCTTTGGCGCTGTCACGCCGGGCTGGGATCCGAAAATTGCCAATCAGGCTGCCGACATTCACTGGTTGGCGTATGCGATGGCCTTGCTCCGCGAGGCCGTCATTGGTGCCTCGATCGGTTTTATCTTTAGCCTGTTTCTGCTGCCGATGCAAATCGCCGGCGATTTCATCACACAACAAATCGGCTTGGCCCTCTCACCACAGTCCGGGCTGGCGACCAACGCCCCGACCAGTCCTTATGGAATGATCTTTGAGGCCATCGGTTCGCTCTTGTTTTTGGAGCTCGACGGCCATCATATCATGCTGGCGACGCTGCACGCCTCGTTTGACAAACTGCGCCTGGGGGGCACCTTGTTTCCGCAGCCGCTTGGTCCAGCGCTCGACGGAATGAGTCATGCTCACCAGATGGGCATGCTCCTGGCGGGGCCGCTGGGGTTGTGCCTGTTCCTGCTGACCGTGGTGCTGGCAATCATGACTCGCGCTGCGCCGCAGCTGAATATTTACTCGGTCGGTTTCACGCTCCAGGTCACGGTGGCTTTGTTGGGTTGTCTGTTTCTGATGCCCGACATGATTCGGCTCATGATCGCCATTCTGGGGCACAATAGCGCTTCGGTCGATCGTTTCCTGGAGTAACGCGATGGCCGATGAAGCCGCCGACAAAACCGAGGACGCATCGCCGCGCAGGAGGGAAGAAGCTCGTCGCCAGGGTCAGGTTGCTTATAGTCAGGATTTTGCCGGGTCGATGGGGTTGATGGCTGGAATCGTTGCCCTGCTCATGATGGGCCAGTCGATCGGCGGAGGCTTGCTCGACCTCTTCCGATCCGATTTATCGCATCTCTTGCACGACGACCTGGATGCCATTCAGACTCGAAACATCTTTCTGCGTCTCTTCGGGAATGCCATCGCAATTTTGGGGGGATTCCTCGGAACGCTCGTGGCGATCGGCGTCGCAACCGGCATTGTGCAAGTCGGTTTTCACATCACTCCGGAGAAGTTGGAACCCGATTTTGATCGGCTAAATCCCGCCAATGGGGTCAGTCGGCTGTTTTCCGTTGCCTCGATCGTCCGCGGTCTTTTTGCCATCCTCAAGGTCGTCGGATTGAGCGTCGTCGCCTATGTGATTTTACGCAGCCGAATCGGACAAATCATGACTTTGGGTGAGGACAGCTTGCCTGCCGCGGTGGCCACGGCGTGGTCGATCACCCTTCGACTGGCATTATTCCTGGTCGGCATTCTGGCGGTACTCGGCATCGCCGACTTCATTTATCAAAAGCAACGCTTCGAGGCAACATTACGCATGAGCAAACAGGAACTCAAAGAGGAACTGAAGCGTGAAGAAGGCGACCCGTTGATCAAAATTCGAATCCGCCAGCTCGCCCGGCAGCGGGCACGCCAGAAGATGCTCTCGGCGGTTCCCAAGGCGACGGTGGTTATTACCAATCCGCAACACCTGGCGGTTGCCTTGCGCTATGATCAAGGTAAGGGATCCGTGGCTCCTGTTGTCGTCGCGAAAGGAGCAGGAGTGTGGCGCGCGCCGAATGATTGAACTTGCCCGCAAGCATGCGGTGCCCGTAATTGAACGACCGCCGGTGGCGCAGATTCTCTACAAGACTGTAGCGGAAGGTAAGGAGATCCCTGCTGCATTATTCCGGGTCATCGCCGAGATCCTCGCTCTGGTATATAAGCATCGAACGATGGGAATGGTTCCGCCTCCATGAGATACCGGTCGACGCCTTTAGCATACGGCGACGACTTCCCAGGCATTGACTGCTTTCACCCCATTTGGTACTACCGAGATCGGTTCTACGCACGGAGGCTACTATGAACTACATTTGCGTCGCCCTTCTTTCGGTGACACTCGCACCACAACCGGCCGATCCGCCAGTGCAGCGCATGGCCAAAACCTTCGCGGAGCGTGCGAACGTCGCGAATGGGGCTTCGGTCCTGTACGGGGTAGAATGGCTCATTTCCCCAGGGCTGGAAATGATCGACGACGCTGCTGACGAAGTGCCGGAATTCAAGAATTTTACTAATGACCTGAACAAGGCACTACGTTCAGATGATGCTCAATCGCGCTCGGCCGCACTGGAGTACCTAGCTGTGTTGGCACGGGCCGTACGCCTGACAGCGTGGTGGCGTGATCGCGACGATGGGGACGATCTGTTCGCAGCAGCCCTGGGTAAGCACACTGTACCCGTACGATTGGGTCTGGAGAACGCTTTTAAGAACACGACAGGAAATGATCGTCTGCTGGCTGCGGTAGCCCTGTTGGCCCTGGAAAACAAGCACAATGCAGCGATGGAAAGCGTGATTGATGAGCTGCGATGTCCCGATGCGGAGCGTCGGGAAGAGGCCTGCAAGTGGATAGGTCTGGCGCGGTTGCCGCAGCCTTCCCTCGTAACGGCCCTGGCCGTAGCGATGGCCGATAAAGAACTCAAGGTGCGCTCCACCGCCGTAGCAGCTGCGCTACACATTGGACCCAAGGCAGCGTCCGCGGTGCCGGCAGTCGTTACCTACTTCAAGAGCCGGGAGGCAACGACCGACGAAGTTCTAAAGGACATGGGACTCGCCCCGAACATCATGGGCACGGCGACAGTCAGTGAGGAATGCTCGGCGATGGGCCGAAATCTTGCCGATCTAAAGCCAGCGGTGGCCGCAGTTATCGAGCTGTTTCAGGCTGGCAATGCCAACAAGCGTCAAATCGCCTTCACCTGTCTCGCACGGCTTGGACCAGGTGCGGGCACGGCCGTGACCGCGATCCAGCCGTATTTGACCGATCGGGACACGCACACGCGCCTGATGGCGGCGGCGACAATCCTTTGCATCAACTCCGACCATGCCGAAGCCACCGCAGTGCTTGCGGGAGCCCTCAAGAGTGCCGACGCAAAGCTACGTACTCGTGCGATCGAGGTGTGTAGTGAAATGACGCCGAAAACGAAAGCACTGGTGCCACTGCTGATCGAGTCATTGAAGGAAGACGCCGAGTCCACCCGACTGAGCGCAGCACAGGCGCTGGGGAAGATGGGCGCGTTGGCTGAGCCGGCCATTCCGCCCTTGGCTGCTTTGCTAATAAGCAAACACGACGACGACACGGACATGCGTGTTCAATATTGGGCTGCCCGTGCTCTGGTCGGGATCGGAAAACCGGGTCTGACCGCACTGCTCGACCATCTCGCCAAGAGCCGCTCGCCCGGTAGTCGCCACATGTACCTTGCGCTTGCAGAATGCAAGAAGGACGGTGCCGCCGTTGTTCCCGTATTGATCCGTGCGCTCGACGACAAAGATTCGGGAATTCGCATGGAAGCAGCGGCTGCGCTCGGCAGGCTCAAGCGCTTGGCGGCACCGGCGCGCAAAGCGCTGCTACGCGAGAGCCGTCACGTCGACAAAGATGACATCTACTGTTTATCACGCTCGCTCGCCGGCTGGGCGCTGACGCAACTTGCGCGTTGACGGTCGACTGTGTTGACCCTCGATTCAAGCTATTCGGACGCTTGAAATTGGCCGAATGTGCGGTTCATTTGGTTCATGCCGAAATAGGAGTAGGTTGGTATTCGACTGCGAAACACGGAGGCGATATGCGCGTTGTTTTAGGAAGCTTTTTCGTCTTGAGCCTTGCCGCGATCGGCGCAGACGGTCCCGCTCGCCAAGAGGAGATGTTACGCCGCAAATGGAGGAGTTCGCCCGACCGGAAGTTCGGCAGGGCTGGGCGGTAGGGGCTCTATGGCCCCCAAGACCTAAGATCAAGTAGGAGGTGGCTTGAAGCACCAACCATGCGAGGTGCGTCCGGTCGACGTTGCGTCAACTCAATTCTTTTGGTAAATCGACTTAAATGGTTTCAGACCCGGCGTGTGAGTTCGATTCGTCCATGAAGGTATTTAGGTCATGGCCAAGACGCCCGCCGACGCCCCCGCAATTCCTCTTGAGCTGCCACGAAGCGAGCTGGTTCTTTCACTGGCTCTGTTGGGGGTGCTTGTCATCTTCATGGTCCCGCTGCCGACCTGGCTGTTGGATCTGCTGCTCGCATTTAATGTTTCCATTACGATCCTGTTGCTTTTGATCACGCTGAGCGTCAAGCAGCCGTTGGATTTTTCCGTCTTCCCCTCTTTGCTGCTGCTGTTGACCCTGTTCCGGCTCGCGCTGAACGTGGCAACTACCCGATTGATTCTCCTCAACGGCGATGCCGGCACCATCGTCCAGTCCTTCGGCAATTTCGTGGTCGGCGGCAATCTCATCGTCGGTTTGGTTATCTTCCTTATTCTCATCATCATTCAATTTGTTGTCATCACGCGCGGTGCCAGTAGAGTCTCCGAAGTATCCGCGCACTTCACGCTCGATGCGATGCCCGGCAAACAGATGGCGATCGATGCGGAGATGAACGCCGGTCTGATCGATGAAGCCGAAGCGCGCAGACGCCGGCAGACTTTGATGCGCGAATCCGAGTTCTACGGAACGATGGATGGTGCCAGTAAATTTGTGCGCGGCGATGCCATCGCGGCGGTCATCATCACGGCGATCAACCTGATCGGCGGCATCATAATCGGGATGACCAAGGGGCAATCCATCGGCACGGCGGTCCGAACCTACTCAATTCTGACCATTGGCGACGGTTTGATCACTCAGATTCCCGCGCTCATCATTGCCACAGGCTCCGGTATTCTGGTGACGAAGTCAACTTCGGCGACCAGCCTGGCTCAGGAAATCGGCGGCCGGGTCATCAACAGCGGCGCTTCGATGCGGCTCGGATCGTTCATTCTTCTTGGGCTGGGAGTGGTGCCCGGAATGCCGAGATTGCCCTTTTTCGTCTTGGGAATACTCCTTTTTCTGGCGTCGCGGAAGATTGCCACAATCACGGAAACCAAAGGCGCTGCCGACACCGAAAAAGCCAAGGCCGAAGCGACAGCTCCACCCAAATCGCCGACCGAGGTCTATCTCGACGACTTCCTGCAATCGGATCGGATCGGTTTGGAGATTGGTGCCCGCCTCATTCCTCTCGTCGACAATCGGCGCGGCACCGGACTGGTCGATCGAATCGGCGGGTTGCGGCGCGATGTCGCGCGTCAAAGCGGATTGTGGGTTCCTGCGGTCCGGGTGCGCGACAATATTCAGCTTGAACCCGATTGTTACCGCATTCTCATTGGCGGTCGAGAAGTGGCTCGCGCTACCATACGACCGAACCTTTGGCTGGCGATTGATCCTGGTACGGCCCGCATCACCCTCGCGGGTGAAGATGCTCGCGAACCCGCGTTCGGTCTTCCAGCGAAGTGGATTTCCGAAACCGAACGCCAACGCGCGGAGATGGCCGGCTTTACGGTCGTCGATGCCCCGAGCGTGCTCATCACTCATCTCGGTGAAATTGTCCGCAGGCACGCCCACGAGTTACTGAGCCGGGAAGACCTGAAAAGCCTGGTCGACAAAGTTCGAGAATCTTCGCCCGCAGTGGTAGATGAACTGATTCCGAATATGTTGACGATGGGGTCGATCCATCGCGTTCTGACCCTGTTGCTCGAAGAACGAGTGCCGATCACCAACCTGGCACGGATTTTGGAAGGGTTGGCGAACCACGCCCAGACAACCAAGGACGTTACCGAGTTGACCGACCGCGTCCGCGCGGATATCGGTCGGACGATTTGCGATCGATTCCGCGACGACAAGGGGCGCATTCGAGCGATTGTGCTCGATCCCCGACTGGAAATCGAATTGCGACGTTCGATACAGGATAAGCAACTGGTGCTTGACCCCTCCAGGCTCGAACAGTTGATTATGAAATTGTCAAACGAGATGCGCAAAGCCAACGCCCGAGGCATCGACGTGGCTCTCCTCTGCGATTCGAGCTTGCGGCGGGCGCTGCGCCACGCGGTGGCACGATCCCTGTCGGATTTGAGCCTCATCTCCTATCAGGAAATCCCAACGGACTTGCTGATGGAACCGGTTGCGATCATTCGACCCGAAGATTTGGTCGGCGGACCATCCACCGTCGCGGCCGCTTTGGGCCTCGGCCCCGCCGGGAAGTAGCCCGCAATAGGATTGTGCAACGAGCCTGTACTTCTATGTAAGGTAGCTCCGTGACTGAGCCGCGATCCCCCTATCAACGGCAGGCGCAGCAGCAGCGACGGGACGAACTCATCATGTCTCACCTTCCTCTGGTGAAGCACGTGATTGGTCGACTTGTCAGTGAAATGCCGGCGGGTGTGGATATTGAAAATCTCGAATCGGCAGGAGTGCTCGGCCTGGTCGAAGCCGCTGCCAAGTTTGATGCGGATCGCAACACGCAGTTCAAAACCTTCGCCTATCTGCGCATGCGCGGAGCGATCCTGGATGAACTGCGACGAAATTGTCCGCTCCCGCAACAGGTGATGGAGAAGGTTGCGAAGATTCGGCAGGCTTATCGGGATTTGCCGGCACCGGTTCGCGTGGAAGCGCTGGCAAAGGCCACGGGAATGACGGCAGAGGAGGTTACCGATGCCTTGGCGGCCATTCGACTGACGAAGATGATTTCCTGGGAACAGTCCGCGCAGCCGAATGGGCTTGGTTTGACGGATCAGATGGAACCACCCGACCGCGAACTCGAGCGCGCGGAGAGAATTCAGCAAGTGACCGAGGCGATTGAATCTCTTGGAGAACGGGACCGAATGGTGGTGACGTTGTATTATCGAGAAGATTTGCGGCTCAAAGAGATCAGCTCGGTTCTCGGCCTGTCCGAATCGCGGGTTTCGCGGATTCTTGGTGCCGCACTCTTCGAAATGGGTGAATACCTCCGCGCACGGGTACGAAGCGGAGAAGAACACGATTTAACAGGCATCTAGTTCTGGCCCTGATTCGACACGTATCTTTTGGAGATTCGCCATTAAGACTGCTCAGCCCAACGCTATCATCGCCGCCGAACATGTTCATCTCACGGAGGAGTCTGCCCGAGTCTGCCGTGCCAACGGCGGGCCAGCCCGGGGAGAACCGCGGGTTGAACTTATTCGAGAAGGTGATATTATCCGCGCCATCGAAGTGATTTGCTCGTGCGGGGAACGCATCCGCATCCGGTGCGATTATGAGTGAATTGCCCAGCTTGCCGTTTCCCTGACGGCGAGACTGCCTTCAGGGAGGAAGGTTGCAGAAATGGCCACGCTTACCTATCTTCGTCAAACCGTTTGCATCGCGCTGGCTCTGTCGGCCGCCGGTTGCACTCCTCCCAGTTTTCTTCAACCCGCGCCGCTGCCCCAGATTGCCCCGGATCAGCTGAGACCACAAAACTTAGAATGGGCCGAAGATTATGTGCCAAACTCTCCGCACAATCCCGCGGATAGTAACAAGTATTCCGATAATCCTACCGATGATAATTCTGGCGTTTCGGCAGCGCCGGCGGCCAACGATGTCGCCCAGAACCAGTTGCTTCGAAGGCCCGCCAAGCAGATCCCGATCAAATGGGAAGAACAGCGAATTATGCCGACGAGGGCATATCCGCCGAAAGCCACCGCGGCTTCGGATGGGAAAGTGCAACAAAGCGACTACCGGCAAACCGAGGATAAATCGGTCGAGTTGCCGCTGTCGAACGCGCCCGTTTCAAAGGGAAATGAAGTTCCCATGGACGAGCCGCCGCTTGCGGTGTTGCCCAAAGACGGAAGGATTGTGGCGACCACCCGGCCTTGGCCGCGTTATCACCGGCAAACGCCAACGGTCGCCGGTGAAATGCTGAATCTCGGACCGAATGAAAATCCAACGGAGAAAGCGGTCCAGCTGGCACAGGGGCTCGCCGGCGCGGAGGCAGAAAATCGATTGTTGTTTTTCCGCCTGAAGACGCTGGAGACCGAACTGGAAACGCGAAGCCGTTCGCTGGCGGAGTCATCGGAAGAAGTCGATCAGGCAACTTCGGAAGTGGCCAAGACCAGGCTGGAACTTCAGACGTTGCGGAAAGATGTTTCGGCCCTGCGCGATCGCCTGAGGCAGATCGAAAAGGAAGATGTCGAGACTTTGCGGTCCATTGTGGCCGCATTGGAGAAGTTGCTGGAGACGTCGGCACGCCCTCCGAGCTTTCCGAAAGATTAGCTTCCGGCCCTTCCCCGGAGGCAGGTACCGGGGAAAGGATTGATGAAGAAGGTTTTCACGATCGTCGTCATCGCCGTCTCAGGCTGTGTGCATACGGATGCAACTCCGACGACACCGCCCACAATCAAAATCGGCACATTCAGTCAGTTTCATCTGGAATCCTTTCAATGGAATAACGTCGCCCGCGTTCTTGTGCTACCGTTATTGAATGAATCGGATTACACGCGAGCGAACGAAGAAATCGGCCGTGCGCTCCAGACGGAATTGCAGTCTTTGGGCCGGTTTGAGGTCGTGGCCGGGCCGCCGGATGCCCAGACTCGACTTGCCGCGGCCGTTCACCGGGGCGGGCGCTTCAACGAAGCAGTCATGCTGGAACTTGCTCGCGAGACCAAGTCCGACATCATCGTCCACGGAACTATCACTCAATATACGCCCTATCCCCGTCCCAGGTTGGGGTTAGTCCTTCAAGCGGTCTGCCCTTGGGAGGGCAAGGTGGCTGCATCGGTAGATGGAGTCTGGGATTCAACGCGATTTGACGTGGCCGACCGAATTCGCAAATATTATCGAATGAATCCGCATGAACATCCGTGGATTACGAATCACTTTATATATGAAGATGATAGTTATTCCGGAGAGATGGCGCTCGATTCACCGCAATTGTTTCAACGGTTTGTCTGCGCAGAGGCGGTGCTCAACCTCGTCAAGGACTTCGCACAAGTCGCGGAAGTGTCGGTTAAGCACACCGGCTGGATTCAAAGGCCACCCATAGACCATTCCAGAGTTCCTCCGGGGTGGTGAGATGCCGCAACCTAGGCCGGGACGCTCCGTGGCCGGAATGTATGAAGTCCAATCACGGAGTGTCCGGCCCACGATCGAATGGGTTGATCTTGCGAAGTTTACTTAAACCGGCTAGAACGCTCCGTCGCTTGATTTGAATGTATACCCAATGAGATCAGGTAAATTGTTATCGCACGAAAGTTTCGAATTTATAGATTTTCACCAAGGATCACAACATGGCTACTGCTCCTCCAGCCGCTGCTCCCAACAAGCCCGCGGCCGGCAAGAAGAAATTGGTTTGGATCGTCGTTTGTCTAATGGGTATCGCCGCTGGAGCAGCAGCTCCCGTAGTCATGGGCTTTGGAAAACCCAAAAACGAGGTGAAAAAGAATCAACCCGCGAAATCGATCGCCATACCTTTCGGCGATATTGTCGTCAACCTCGCGGAAGAGCGAATGACGCGCTACTTGCGGATCAAGATTGTGCTCCTTGTGGATGAAGAGCAAGAGAAAACAGCAAAAGAGCACGTCGATAAACACAAGGCGGAATTGAAGAACTGGTTGATCGGCCACATGGCTGGTAAATCGCTCAAGGACGTGACGGGTTCCGGCGGCGTCAGACGAACGCAGCGAGAAATCATGGAACGGTTCGACGAGATGCTCTATCCCGATGGAGAGGGACATCTCCGCGACGTACTATTCGAGGAATTTGTGGTGCAATGACGGCGATTGAATTCGACTTCCGTAAACCCCCGGCGGGTACACTTGAAAAAAAGATTGCCAGTTGGCTTACGGAAGCGTGTTCACTGGCGCGAAACAAATGGTCGAATTATCTGGCATTTCCCGCTGAAATAGAACTACTCAAGTGCGAAGCGATCACGACGGGCACCGCCGTGCAGCGCATGCCCGAAGGTGCCATCGCATTCGCGCTGACCGTTGACGGATATGCCAAAGATGCTTTTCTGATGGGCATGAGCCGTCCTGCTTTGCTTTCGTTGATCGGTGGAACATTTGGCGAGGTCTACAATGCTTTGCCGCCGGATCGGGATCTTACCGCGGTTGAAGACTCCGTTGCCAATTTTCTAGTGCAAGAACTGATTCTCAATTTACTCCAGGCTGCCTGGCCTATCGCAGACCCTCTCAAGCTATCGGTTAGTGCTCGGGGAGCACCGAAGGCGGTTTGTAACCTTCCGTTTGCCGAATTGATCGTGTTGGCCACCATTTCCTACTCCGGCCCATTCGGATCCCAGCCGGTTTTTCTGCTCTTGCCGCGGAGCGGTATCGTGGAAATGCTGGTAAACGCGACTCAGGAGCAGCTGAGGATCGAAACGGTCGATCGCGAGCACATCGAATCGTTGGTTCGCGAAATGTCCGTCGATCTTTCTGTGGTTCTCGGATCCGCTCAAATTACCATGCAGCAACTGGCATCCTTGAAAGCGGGCGACGTGGTGATTCTGGGGCAAAAAATCACAGATCCGCTTCGGGCCAAGATCAGCGGGGCCGACAAGTTCCAGGTTTGGCCCGGTACCGTGGGTCGAAAGCAGGCGATACAGATTGAATCGCCGGTCGGGAAGTGATTTTGTCGGATTCGGCATTGGAAGCGCGTGTGCTATCATTGATAATGCGTGGATTGGGCCGGATGCCCGCATCGCATGTGAGATCTCCGCCGAGGTAGCGTCTTATGTCCTCCCCGCCGACAACTTCCGATACGCCCTCCGCATCCGGCGAGATGCAGGATGTCGTGGCCAAAATGGCGGAATTCCTGCCTCTGACTCCCGGCAGCGCTGCGCCGGACCGTCATTGGAATTCTTGCAGGATGTACCAGTCACCATTACCGCCCGGCTGGGGCAAACCGTGCTGCCAATCGGCGAAATACTTCAACTCGGACCCGGAGCTGTCCTGGAACTGGATCGAGAGGTCGGTCAACCCGTAGATCTCACCGTGCGCGGGATGGTTTTTGCCAAGGGTGAGGTAGTGGTCGTGGACGGCCACTTTGCCATTCGTATCAAGGAACTGATGCCCGCACGCGGGGGAAAGAGTCCTCTTCGATGAGCCGAGCGATCTATTGCACATTTCCGTTCGTCCTTCAGCCATCATCTTTGTTCGCATCCGCTTCGTCCACCGCCACGACTCCAGGCAGCGGCGAACTGGTCAATGGATTGCTTGTCCTAACCGGACTGGTTGTCGGCATCTGCCTGCTCATCACGTGGTGGGCGAGACGCGCCGTTCGACTTCCGTCCCTTCCCCCAACTCAACATCTTCGGCTACTCGACAGCGTCCCAGTGGATTCCGGAGGCACCGTCCACCTTTTTCAAGTCGGCCAGTTTCAGCTTGCTGTCAGCGTTAATCGGGATGAGATCGATTCGATGTGTCCAGTCACCCCATCCTTTTCTCAGATTCTCCAGTCCAACCGCAGTCATTCAGTTCGGTGATAAACTGGGCAAGTTGTGCCCGAATTGCGGGAAATGACGGTTGCACCGGAAATAACCAATTAATGTGATCGTCCCCTGCGTGGATGACCGATATTCCTCTCGACACTGAAGTTATCAAGAGGGACCGGTCATGGTTCGGGGCATGTATAGCGCGGCGACTGGCCTACAGGCCTACTCCCAGCAACAGGACGTTCTCGCGGAAAATGTCGCGCAAGCCTCCACCCCCGGCTACCGGCAAAAGGGGACGGTTTACGAAACCTTCGACCGTGTGCTGGGCAGAGGCGTCCCACCGACGGGCGACATCGTCGGAACCCGGGTGGTCGGAACCTACACCGATTTCACGCCGGGAACATTGCAACACACCGGCCAGCCCTACGATCTGGCCCTCGATCACGATAGCTTCTTCATTCTCAACGGCCCGCGCGGTCAGATTTATACCCGCAACGGCTCGTTCCATGTCAATCAACAAGGGTTGGTTGTCAGCCAGGCAGGCTATCCGCTCCAGGGAACCGCCGGTAACATCCGCGTTCCTGCCTCGACCATCAACTTCCAGGTTGCCACGGACGGCACTGTCACCGCGGACGGCAATCGCGTGGCGCAAATCCAGCGTGCCCGTTTCACGAAACCCGAACAGTTAGTCTCGGTCGGTCCAACCCTTTTTCGCGCCCCACCGGGTTCCGGACTGCAATACTCGATGGCGCGCGTGGTCCAGGGTTACCACGAATCATCCAATGTTCAGCCTGCACAGGCGATGATTCAGATGCTTGTGGGCATGCGCTATTTCGACGCAGCGGGCAGGGCAATGCGCGCCATTGCCGAAACGATTGCTTTGAACACCAAGCCGCAGTAATGATCGGGGCGCGATCCGACTTGTCGATTTTTCCGCGCCCGCGCCCGGTTCCCGCATCCCGACCAGCGAGCATGGAAGCCGCTTCGCCCAAGTAAAGAGATGTATCCGCCATGATGAAAGCACTGTACTCCGCGGCAACAGGCATGGCTGCCCAGCAGGTCAACATCGACAATACGTCCAACAACCTGGCCAATGTCAACACCACCGGTTTCAAGCGCGGCGAAGCGACCTTTCAAGACCTGATCTATGTGAACGAGATCGTCCCGGGAGCCGTGGCTGCACAAGGTCAATATGTGCCGACGGGCCTCCAAATCGGCAGCGGCACGCAGGTTTCGGGAATTACCAAGATCTTCTCCGAAGGCAACCTCGTCAACACATCTAACCCGCTCGATATTGCCATTCAGGGTGATGGTTTCTTGCAAATACTTCTGCCCGACGGCGAATTGCGTTACACCCGCGACGGTTCACTCCGTCTTAACTCTGTCGGAAATATCGTCAACGCCAATGGATTCTTGTTGCAGCCGGCGATTACCATTCCCCAAACAGCGATCTCCATTTCCATCGGTGCGGACGGGACTGTCTCGATCGTCAACGCGGGCGCGACGAATACCTCGTCGATTCTCGGCCAGTTAACTCTCGTCCGCTTTCAAAATGAAGCTGGGTTGAGCTCCCAAGGTTGGAATCTCTATTCCGAGACCGCGTCGTCGGGACCACCATTGACTTCGACGCCCGGCTTGAACGGAACCGGTCTGATCCAGCAAGGATACCTGGAACAATCCAACGTCGACGTGGTAACGGAACTGGTAAACCTGATCGTGGCCCAGCGGGCTTATGAGTTCAACACGAAAGTAATCACCACGTGCGACAATCTGCTCAGCGATACGGTCGCATTAATTCGCTAGGAGCGAATTGGCAGCACGGATATTCGGCAGCGGCATAACCTCCAAAGAGGTAAACGGCATGAAGACATCGGTAGTTGCCTGTTGGCTTGTAATTGGAACCTGCGCGTTGCGCGCGCTGCGGAACGGATGGATGGGAGTCCTGCTCCGGTCATCATCGAACTCAAAAGTTCGGCGCGTGTGCGCAATCAAACGGTTTCTGTCGCGGACGTGGCCAACTTGACCGGGGGCAACAATAGCGTGCGCGAACGGCTTTCCCGTCTCGACGTCGCGGACTTCCCGACGGGATCCCAGCCGCTGGTGATCAGCGCTCGACAGATCGCGATTCGCCTTCAGCTCGCCGACGTCCCTCTGAGTTCTTTCCGCATGAGTGGAGCAAAGGACGTGTACGTTTCCGTGGTCCGCGAGAATGTCACGGAGGATAGTGTCCTGCGCGTCGTGAGGGAGGAATTGCTGCGTCGCCTGCCCCACGCTGAGAAAGATCTCTCCATCAAGCTGATCCAACCGATCGCGATCGACATGCCGGAGGTGGCCAAATGGGAGAATCCAACGATCCGGGCGGAGCCTCATGCACCAAGGATGGGAATGGGGAGATCGCAGTGGGACGTGACGATTTCGGTAAACGGCGAATCCAAGCTGGCTTTTCCTGTTTACCTGGAAACGATTCTCATACAGACCGTGCCCGTCGCTCGCACGTCCATCGCAAAGGGGGAAACTCTGACGGAACAGAACGTGTACGCCGATCGTCGGCCGATCGATCCAGGCATCCGCACTCTGGTTCCATTCGAGTCGGTGCTGGGAAAGAAAGCCCTGCAGACAATCGCGACAGGACAGGTCATCGGCAAGCTCAACATCGATTCCGAGGGAGTTTCGAATGGCGGCATCGTCATTCGCCCCAAACAGACCGTGAGGATGGTGGTTCGACTGGGAGCGGTAAACATTGTCGCCACGGGCGAGGCACTGCAAGAGGGACGGGTCGGCCAGTCGATCCGCGTGCAGAACCTCGATTCAAAAAAGGTGGTGGCCGGTCGCGTGAGCGGTCCGGGCACTGTCGAAGTGGAAACAGGAGGAAATCCATGAAACGTTCCGTTTGGTTAGGTCTGTTGGCTCTGGCGGCGTTACCGATAAACGTCGGCAAAGCCGATTCGATCTGGACCCGCCGCGACCCGCGTGCGGCTTATCTCTTTGTCGACAATCGTGCCCGGAATATCGGCGACTTGTTGACCATCACCGTCAGCGAGAGCACGGCCACGAACGAAACCGAGCAGCGCCAGTTAGACAAGACGACGAGTGGAAGCCTGACGACGACCTACGCCGGCAGCTCGGCCTCGACCAACAAAAGTGTGTCGGGCTCTATGAACCTTGCCCTCACCAACGCGACCGCTCGGTCGTTCAATGGCACGGCGAATTTGACCAGCGGCCGAACCTTCACGGACAAAATGACGGTTACGGTCGTGGACATGATGCCCAACGGCAACCTGGTGGTAGAAGGCTATCGCAGCCGAATCGTCAGTGGCGAAGAACGAATGTTACGGATTACCGGGGTTGTCCGCCAGCAGGACATCGGTACTGCAAACACCGTTCTTTCAAGTTCTGTCGGCAACTTCCGCGTAACGTATCTTGGACGCGGACCGGAGACGCGATTTGTCAACCAAAGCTATTTGAGTCGAGCGATGAACCTGCTCTGGCCGTGGTAAAAGATGACAAGGTGACAAGGTGACAAGGTGAAAAAAACCGCCAGAACCGGTTACAAAGGATCGACATTCAAATGATACGCTGTCACCTTGTCACCTTGTCACCTTGTCACCCGGTCACCCGGTCACCTTGTCACCTTGTCACCTTGTCACCTTGTCACCTTGTCATTTTTCGTGGAAGGAGAGATCCGATGAAGTACCGATCAGGATTGGTTGCGTTGCTATTGGCGGGCCTATTGGCACCTCTGCCGGTTCGTGCCCAGGTTCGAATCAAGGACATTACCGACCTCGAGGGTGCCCGTAGCAACCAACTCTACGGATTCGGGCTGGTGGTCGGCCTCGATCGCACCGGGAGTCGAAGCACCTTCACCCAGCAAGTCGCCGTCGACATGCTGCAGAGGATGGGCGTCACGGCACAGATCTTCAGCTTGCTTCCGTCGGACAACGTCATCCGATCCACCAGTATCTCGGCGGTCATGGTAACGGCCGAGATCGGACCTTTCTCCCGCAAGGGCAGCCGGATCGATGTGACCGTTTCCGCCCTCGACGATGCGGTTAGCCTGCAAGGCGGGACGCTCGTCATGACCCCGCTGCGCGGAGCTGATGCCGCCGTTTATGCCACCGCCCAGGGACCGCTTTCAGTCGGTGGATTCGCCGTCAGCGGACTCGGGGCACGACTTCAGCGAAATCAGGTAAACGTGGGCCGTATTCCCGGTGGAGGATTGATCGAAAAGGAGGCGCTCGGCGAAGTTCTGCAGAAAAACCGCTTCCGGCTCCTTGTGAAAGAGGCGGATTACAATACCGCTCGTCTCATCGCAAAGGCAATCAACGAACGAAATCCCAACAGCGCCAACGCGGAAGACGGAGGCACCATCAGCATCTGCGTGCCGATCAACAAGGCCAATAATCCACAGGCCTTCGTCAGCGAGGTCGGCTTGTATGAGATCTTCCCGGATATCCCAGCTCGGGTCGTCATCAACGAACGCACTGGAACCATTGTGGCGGGTGAAAATGTCACGATCAGCACTACTGCCGTGGCGCATGGCAATCTGTTCATTGTCTCCAACGACCCTATCGCTACCCAGCCGAATCCGCTGCCGGGAGGCATTGTCCCAGTTTTCCCTCGAAATGCTCAGGGGCAAATTGAATCAACGACTCGTGTGAACGCCCTACCCAAATCGGTGACGGTTTCCGAGATGGCCCGAGGGCTTAACAGCATTGGCGTCACGCCAAGAGATTTGATCTCGATTTTTCAAGCAATGAAACAGGCCGGGGCTCTTCATGCTGAAATATTGATCCAATAGCTTTGGCGCGAGATGGATTCTTGTGTATGTAGAAGCCTGTTGATCTTTGGCGGTTGCGAAGAATTTCACGTATAGGAGGAAAATTATGCCTGTGCTTCAACCAACAATAGGTTTTCCCACTTCAACTTCTCAGTCTATCGCTTCCCTTGGTACTAAGCTTGGACCAAAGGATTCTCGGTCCGCTCAATCGGTCAGTCAGCAGTTTGAAGGTATGTTCCTTTCGCAACTGCTGAAAGAGATGCGGGGCACCCTCCAGCCTGGGACAATGTTCGCGGGGGACAAAAGCGACATTCAGGGCGGATTGTTTGACATGATTATGAGCAAGCACCTATCCGAATCAGGTGGGATAGGAATGGCAAAGTATCTCGAGCAAGCACTGCAAGCGAGAACCGGACAAACAACGAAGCATGCAACCACACTCCAATCAACTCAACCGACTGGCGCAGCGGTGTCTGGCGCATCTGGATCGTGAAGAATCGTTTCTTCTCCAGTTGAGAGCTTGTTTGTTGGAGTTGAACGAAGCCGTCCGAAAAGGCGGGCTGAGCGAAATCGACTCGGCCCGGCTAAAACAGGCCGAGGTCTCGCAAATTGCTGATGAATTGTCGTCCGAACGATCAACTCTCTGCAACGATCTTGCACTGGCTTTGCAACTTCCCGTCGCCGAAATTACCCTGAGCCGTCTGGCAGGGATTCTAGCCTCTCCCTGGTCGGAAAAACTGCTTGCCTTTCGAGATCGACTTCAGCCAATCGTGGCCGAGGTCCATTTCCTCAATAATCGCAATGCGTCTCTGATTAACTATTGCCGATCTTACGTGCAACGCATCCTCGCAGGAGCTACCGGAAGCGCATTGGCTGTAACCCGATACGGCCGAACAGGCACTCAACTAGGCTCGAACTACGGCACACTTTTCGTTGTGACGGGGTGAACGATGATTGCGTATAACATTGGGGCTTCGGCATTGAGAACTGGCCAAACCGCTCTGGATGTGATCGGCCAGAACATTGCCAATGCCAACACACCTGGCTACGACGCACAGAACGTCTCTTTGATCTCCCAGGTCACGGGAACGCAAGGAAACGGCGTGTCGGTTGCACAGGTAACTCGGTCCACCGACAATGCCGTCCAGGATTCCATCTACCAATCCAATGGCGATTCCGCGCTTCTGGCGAGCCGGCTTTCGACGCAACAACAAGCCCAATCCCTTGTCGATCCCGGCAGCGATGCAATCGATACCCAGCTCACAACATTGTTCAATAACATCACGCAGTTGACCTCGAACCCCAGCAGCGCTGCCCAGCAGGCAGTGGTCGTCTCCTCGGCGCAATCGCTCGCGCAGCAGTTCAACTCCGTGGCAACGAATCTTGCTCAGCAACAAGCGGGACTTGGATCGCAGATTCAACAAACCGTTAGCCAGATTAACCAGTTGACGCCGCAAATCGCCACGCTCAATACCCAGATTGCCACCGAGCAGGCCGAGGGCCAACAGCCAAACGATCTTCTGGATCAGCGCGATTCCCTGATCAATCAACTCTCAGGTCTTACCAATGTTCAAGTTACCACGCTGTCCAATGGCGAGGTGGACATTCAGGGAGGGAATGCACCGCTGGTGGACGGAAACCAGGGCGGCAATCTCGCGGTCGCTTCTGGGACAGGCGGCAACGTGACCATCACCGAAACCAATTCGGGTCAAACTCTTGATCCCACCGGAGGGACACTGGGCGGATTAGTGGAAGATAACAACGTTTCCATTCCGAGTTACCAGTCTCAACTCAATACACTGGCGCAAACACTGGCTGGGCAACTCGACGAAATCCAAGCGACCGGCCTGAATAGTAGTGGCCCGTTGACGTCCGTCACGGGGACGCGCAGGCGTGAGCAGCCCCTCGGCCACGCTGGCGAGCCTCAATCTTCCGATTCCACTCGAAGCCGGTACTCTCTACATTTCGGTGAACAATGCCGCTACCGGGCAACAGTCACTTGTCCCCGTAACGGTTGACCCGGCTAATCAGAGTTTGCAGGATATTGCCACTGAGATCACCGCAGCGACCAGCAACCAAGTACAGGCAAGCGTCAACAATTCGACCGGCACGCTGCAACTACAGGCACAGTCGGGTTATACGTTTGATTTTGCTGGAACGATACCCACCACCCCGGCTGCGCAAAACCTGAACGGTACGACAACGCCACAAATTACCGGCACCTACACGGGCAGCAGTAACGATACGTATACGTTTCAGGTACAGGGCAATGGAACGATTGGAACTACGCCTGGACTTCAGTTGCAAGTTGTCAACAGTGAGAATTCGGTAGTCGCAACGGTCAACGTCGGTTCCGGCTATACTCCCGGTTCGCCGATCAGCATTGGCAATGGGCTGAACGTCAGCCTTTCGGCGGGGACTTCGAATAACGGAACTTTCTCGACACCCGTTATCGCCAATCCGGACACTTCTGGAATTCTGGCCTCGCTGGGGATCAACACCCTTTTCACAGGAACCACCGCTTCGGACATTGCGGTCAATCCGTCGATCGTTTCCAATCCGAGTCTGCTGAATACTTCCGTCAATGGAGAACCGGGCGACAGCAGCAACCTTCAGCGCTTCGCAGCTGTCCAAAACGCCAATGTTCTGAGTAACGGCACGCAAACGCTCAACGGGTATTTCAATCAGCTGGTCAGTTCGGTCGGTACGGGAATCAGCAATCTGACCGATCAGCAGACCGCGCAAACCAACCTGGCGCAAAACCTTCAGACGCAGTCGCAGTCGGTCAGCAGCGTGGATGTGAACTCGCAAATGCTGCAGATGTTGAGCTACCAGCAGATGATGCAATCGGTTTCGCAATATCTTTCCGTTGTCGACACCAGTGTTCAATCCGTCATCAACATCATCCAGTAACAGGACGACTTTCTGATGGAAATCACCGCGCAGATGCAAGCCAATCAGGCGATGGGTTTCTTGCAAACGCAACAGACGCAACTCGGAACACTGGAGAGTCAGATCGCTTCCGGTATCGGCTTGCAGCAATCCTCGGACAACCCCGGGGCTTTTGCAACCGTGATGCAAGACAACGCGCAGAATCTCAACTATTCGACCTACCTCACGACCATCAGCAGCGCCACCAATACGCTCAACACCAGCGTCTCCGCGCTGAACAACATCCAGTCGATCGTGACGCAAGCGTCGTCGATTACCCAGCAGGGGATTAACGGGGCCACCGGTGTCAGCGGCTTGTCTGCTCTGGCGTCCCAAGTCAATGCGCTGATCGGCAGCCTTCTTACTACCGCCAATTCGCAAGTGAATGGGCAGTATATTTTCGGAGGTACGGCAACGAATACGCCGCCATTTGCCATCACGTCATCGGATAGCTCAGGCAATCCAACGGCCATTACCTATCAGGGATCGAACCAGGCTGGGGAAACCTTGATCGGCCCCAGTCAGACGGTCAATACGCAATACGCTGGAAATGGCATCCTCCAGCAACCCGGAACCGATCTTTTCCAGACTCTGATCACTATCCGCGACGATCTGAGCAACTCAAATCTCAGTCAAAACCAGCTTGCTTCAGCGCTGACCCAGCAGCTCAGCACGCTCCAGCAGGCCGGCACCAATGTGGAAAACGCGATCGGTACTCAATCTGCTTCGCTGCAAAACATCAAGCGCGCTGACGTCGCAAATTCAGTCTTTGCAACTCGATACTCAGACGCAGACAAGCAATCTCCAGAGCACAAATTATACCTCGGCCATCGTGCAGCTGAATGATTTGCAGAATGTCTTTCAGGCCACGCTTGCTGACGCGGCAAAAATCTTCAATACGAACCTGCTCAATTTCATCCAATAATTAGCACGGTCATACGACCTTGCATTTTGAGGCAAGTTGTTTTGGTCCGATTGAAATTGCGCGTACATTCGCGCCTATCCATATTTCTTCTACTGCCTTGCCGCAATTCGCCAAAATAAACTTCAAGAAACAGTGTGAGTCCCTTTGACAGCTCGAACAACCACCCTTTACCATCAACTTACGTGTTGCCCGCTCCCCCTACCCTGGTCAACAAGGTTATCCGCAAGCGACCCGCCAGCACGATTACTCATGATTCCGGACCCCGTTTACGAGGACGCTTCCTGTGCTATCAGTGCTATCAGCGCCAAGAGCTTTGCGCCGACCCCTGTTGCATTCATCGAAGACAAGACGGCCGCAATTACCGACGATCTCATCGATTCATTGCCCGATCCGAATCAGCTTACCAGCGAAGAGCGCCGGGGTATCATCGCAAGATACACCTCGGTGCTCGAAGGCAATTTCATCTACTGGATGACGGCTGCGGCCATTGCCGCCCGGGCCGAGAAATCGCGGCCCATTTTGCTAGACAACCTGTTCGAGGAAGTCCACGACTCCCATCCGCACATGCTGCGCAAATTCGCCATCGCGGCCAACGCTTTCCCCACCGATAAAGACGCCTTGGCAGTCCACAACGAATTGACCAGAGTCCGCCTGTTCGTGGGCAAACTCTCAGCGGTCAAGTCGGTGCTGATGATGGGCTTCTTCGAGGGGTTCATTCAAAGGTTCATGCCCTATCTGGCCGACCTGGCCGCCTGGCAAGGCTCGACGGAGCTGGAGTACACCGAAGTCCACGGCGTCTGCGACATCGAACACACCGAAGGGCTTTTCAAGGTGCTGGCAGCTGAAATCGCGCTGACGCCGCCCGAACCGAATGCGGATCTCTTCGAGGGAGTAACACTTCTTCGCACCCTGATCGAGCGAATTATCCGGCCACAAGCGGAACCGCTTGCCGCATGATTGGTCTCGCAATCTTCTGGAATTGTGAAAATCGTGCTGGGAGTAGACCCATTCAGCGAAAACACCGAGGCGTCCTTCCCTGTGAATCTGGGAGAGTTCATACGCCGCTACCAGGATGATCTGCCCAGGTGTTCAGTCCAAAGATTTAACTGAACGCTGAACACTGAACACTTACTTTTGGAACAACCTTATGCAGCATGAGCCGCGAACAGAATTGGTGGAAATACAGCCTCTCGGCTGCAAGCCGCCATTGCTCTTTTTTCCTTCCCTTGGTGGAGAAACTGCCTATGTCCATGGCATCGCCAGGCACCTGGGAAGCGGTCAACCTGTTTGGGGAGTTCAGCCCACAGACCCGATGAGCGATTGTCAATCGGATCTACCGTTGGAAGAAATGGGCCGGCGTATTGCCGACGATCTATGCGCCTTTCTACCGGATGGTTCGTTTCGGTTTGCCGGCTATTCTTTTGCCGGCGTACTTGCTTATGAAACAGCCTGTCAACTGGTTGCGCGGGGTCGCCAGGTAAAGCTGGTCGCGGTAATTGATACCGGAATATCCCAAGACAGCCCGCCGACTCTTGCCGGTTCTTTGGGGATTTCGCTGGCGGTTGTGCGCAATCTGCCGACTTGGGTTCTCGAAAACATTCTGCGTGCTGAGCCCAAGGGTTTCATCGCGGGCCTCACCAGCCACCTCAAGAAGCTTGCAAAGCGCGTTGTTTCATCGGGTTCAGCCGCATGCAAGCCGCAAGATTTTTTCGATGTTAGCCGTTTGCCGCCGGAGTATGTGAAGATGATGGAATCAAACCTGCGTGCCTTGCGCGAATATACTCCCAAACGCTATCCGGGCCGGCTCACGCTATTTCGAGCTCGCACCCGGCCGCTGCTTCATTCGCAACGTGCGGATTTGGGATGGAGCGAGTGGGTCACCGGCGGGATCGAAATCCTTTCTATTCCTGGGCATCACGCGAGCATACTGAAAGAACCCAACGTGCAGGTCTTGGCGAAAAACTTGCAATCTGCCATCGATCACTCGAATTAGCTATCGGGACGCTTTGCGGCTGAGATTTACATTCCCCCGGCGAGTATTCCACCCCAAGATTCAAGGCGATTTATTCGCCCGGCGCAAATTCTGTCCAGCGCAATAGCCTGCTGTGACAGGGCTTTTCCTTGCGCCACACTTGGGTAAGCCTAAAAGGGGGGTTTTTCGCAAAAAACCGGTCAAAATCCTTACCCAGTGTGACGCAAAGAAAAACTCTTTCAGCTGTGATGATTTTTATGGTTTTGCATTTGACAACGAGGAAAAAGCAATTAGACTCGTTTCTTTCCTCACTATTCCCACAAGAGTGAGTCTCAACCATGCCTCCCGAGAGCCCTTTCCTTCCCACGGCAACGACATGCTTGCGCGACCATGCCAAAACTGATGCAACACCGGTCGCACTCCCTGTGGGCCTGATTGAAAAACAGACGACCGCAATCATCAACAAGCTCATCGATTCGCTTCCCGACCCGACACATCTTACCAGCGAAGAGCGTCGTGGGATCATTGCCAGATACACCTCGGTGCTCGAAGGCAATTTCATTTACTGGATGACGGCCGCGGTCATTGCCGCAAGTGCCGAGAAATCGCGGCCAATTCTGCTGGGCAACCTGTTCGATGAAGTGCACGACTCCCACCCGCACATGCTGCGCAAATTCGCCATCGCGGCCAACGCCTTTCCCACCGATAAAGATGCACTGGCTGTGCACCACGACCTGACCAAGGTGCGTTTGTTCCTGAGCAAGCTGTCGTCGGTAAAGTCGGTGTTGATGATGGGCTTCTTCGAGGGCTTTATTCAAAAGTTTATGCCTTACCTGGCCTACCTGGCTGCTCGGCAAGGCTCGACCAAGATGGAGTATACCGATGTCCATGCTGCTTGCGACATCGAGCACACCGAAGGGCTCTTCAAGGTACTGGAAGCTGAAATCGCGCTGACGCCGCCCAAGACGAATGCCGATCTCTTCGAGGGAGTAACCCTTCTTCGCACTCTGATCGAGCGGATTATCCGGCCACAAGCGGAACCATTTGCCGACTTTCGCCGCGCAAACTTCTGCGATTGTGAAAATGGATCCACCGATAATCCGTGAGCTAACCTACCCAACAACATTGCCAGTGGAGAGTTCGGCGATGAGCATTCGATCGGAGATTCTCGACCTGTTCCAGCAGGTCGCTCATGAGCAGGACAGGCAGTCAGTGCCGCTGTCCGATGAATTGCCGCTGCTGGACTCGGGCTTGGACTCGCTGTGTTTCGCCATTATTGTGAGCCGACTGGAAATCGCGCTGGGCGTCGATCCATTCAGCCAGAACGAAGACGCTCCCTTCCCCGTGAATGTGGGAGAGTTTATACGCTTCTATGAGAACGCCGTGCCATAGCTTCCCCAGCCTTCGGCGGCCAACTTATGTTTGGGGTGGGAGTTCAAAAATGCCCCTTTTGACGGCGATCTCCGGAATGCAATTCAGCGCATTCCAACGCGCTGAAATTCCAGAATTGAGGCAGTTTCTCATCAGCGAGTTCGGCGTTCCAGCAACCTCTTCAGTTTTTTCTCGCGAGGTTCTCACCTGGAAGTATTTTGATGGGCCAAGCGGTCCTTCGGGAGACTCCTCGGACTGCAGCCTGGTCGCACGCTCGGCGGGCAAGATAATCGGACACGTTGGAATCTGTCCCCGCCAGTTCATCGTGTCGGGAGATGGGGCGACGCCAGTATCGACAATGCACGCCATCGACTGGGTGGGCTCGCTGCCCATCCCGGCGTAGGAACCTTTTTGATGCTGCAAGCCTTTGCGACAAGCAAGACACAGTTCGCCGTCAACGGAAGGCCAGAGGTGAAAGCCCTCTTTCTAAGGTTGGGCTTCGAGCAGAAGCCCAACCTGGCTGTCTTTTGCAAGGTGGTCAACCCATCCCATCGCCGGCGTGCATCGGGGGAGGGATTTTTCCGCAAATGGGCAGGAACGGCTAAGAACATGGCGTCCGTTTGGCTAACACGCACAAGGCCGGCGGCGCAGACCGTCGAATTGCGCATGGTGCCTGGTTTCACCGATGAAATTGATTGCTTACAACGACGGTCTTCCATGCGCATTGTGATGTGCCGACATGACCACTTGTGGCTCAATTACTTGCTTCGCTGCCCACTGTCGGGCTTTTCCGGCTGGACGATTCACACATCTGGGCGAATGATCGGCTTCGCCGTCTTGAAGATCACTCCGCACGAACGAGTCCAGCTCGGAACAATCGTGGATTGTTGGCTTGATACCGAGGATCCGTCCTACTGGCAGGCCGCGGTCGCAGCGCTCAACGATCGCCTCCGCGCCCTTTCTGCGTACACTGTCACAGCTTATGCTACCACCCCGAGTTTGCACGCGGCATTGCTCTTGAATGGCTTCGTCAAACGGAGGGAAATAAACGTGTACCTTCGCGACAAACAGCAACTGCTGCCCCGAGGCCTTCTTTTCGGATTCTCGAGGTTTGATGCCGATGGTGTCCTTCACTAGGAGATAATGTTTTGCAAGCACCACTCCTGCATTTCTTGGCGTCTTTACCCTGCGAATTCGTTTCGCTTTGCGAGGAATTTGCAGCGTTGACGGCTCGCTGACTTGCCGGAGACTTCGTTTCCTTTCCGCGCAACTCTCAAGAAAAGGGAGTGTATCAGAATGACTTTCGCGCAAGGGCGAATTCCGCCAGGGCCAGCTGAGAAGTACGACACATCCGAGGATTTGCTGGGCTGGCTGATCGATCAGTTCGATCGATTCGGAAGCATCTACCGGGCCTCGGTTTATGGTACGGACGTGTATGTGGTCAGCGACCCTGAGCACGTCGATCGTGTCCTCCGTGTAAACTGGCGAAACTACAAAAAAGGTCAAGCGATCAAACGTATCGGCTTCCTTCTAGGCAATGGCCTGATGGTGAGTGAAGGAGAGTTCTGGAAGAGTCAGCGGCGGATGATTCAACCTGCTTTCCACGATAAAGCGATAGGCGCGTTGATAAACGCCATTACGGCGGCCAACATGGTGTTGCTTCAGAAATGGAAGGACGCAGCTCGACAGAGATTAAGTGTCAATATCACGCGCGATATCAGTCATATGGTCCTGAAGGTTGTGCTCATTTCCATCTTCGGCGAAGATTACGAACAGGTTGCACCGCATTTCAATATTCTTTCCGATGAATCGGCGCGTGATTTGCGGTTCGCACAAAGGTTTACGCCTTTGGGGAAGCTGGTCTCCGAGGTCGCCGTTCAAAGGCGGAAACAGAACCGAACGGCAACCGACATCCTCGGCACGCTCATGGTGGCGCGAAAGCGAAGGCCGGGCTATGCCGGATAATCAGTTGGCCCGCGAAATCATGACGCTCATTGTCGCCGGACACGAGACCACCGCCAGCACCTTGAATTGGACCTGGCACCTCCTATCCAGGAGCGCGGAGGTTGAGCAAAAGCTGTCGACCGAACTCAACGCTGTCCCTGGGAGTGATAGCCCGGAGATTGGCGACCTGGCGAAATTCGTCTACACGCGCCAGGTCATTGAAGAAACGCTCCGGTTATATCCGGCCGGTTGGCTGATGACGCGCGTGGCGCTAAAGAACGATCTTCTCGGCGACTTTCTCGTCCCCGCCGGAACGGAAATCTACATTTCGCCCTACTTGATCCAGCGAAACCCCGGTTTCTGGGAGGCCCCGGATCGCTTCAATCCAGATCGCTTTGGGCCCGATGAATCGCGCACCCGGCATCCGATGACGATGATCCCGTTCTCAGCGGGCCCGCGAAAATGCATTGGGGAATCTTTCGCGCGAATGGAGATGCAAATCCATCTCATGATGATCGCGAAACACCTGCGTCTGCGCAGCGTCAGCGAGCAGTCGATTCAACTCGAGGCCGGCGTAAACTTGCGGAACAAGCATGATTTTATCATGACTCCCGAGATTATTCTCTTTTAGGCATCGGAGTTCTCATGCTATGCTTGCTTGACGAAGGGCTTGTTTGAGGGCTTGATTCATCGGCTTGTTCGTTTGAAGTCGACGATGAGTACCTGTTAACTAGACACGCGCACAATGCCGGGCCTCTGCTTGCCGATGAACTGCCGCTGCTGGACTCGAGTTTGGACTCTCTGTGGTTTGCCATTATTTTGACCAGCCTGGAAAACGTGCTGGGCGTTGACCCGTTCAGCGCGAACGAAGATGCTCCCTACACTGTGATTCCGGGTAAGTTGATACGCTTCAATGATAACGCCGTGCCATAGCTTCCCTAGCTTGCGGAATGCGATCGATGTTGGCAACACGCCGTCGTCTGGCTATTTGATCGGCACCGAACATCGCACCGCCCTTTGCGATCTGCTCGAGGGGTCCGCGATTGCCGGGGTTCAGAATCTGCGCGGACGCTCGATGTTGATCGCCTCAACTGACCCATTCCTCACAGCGCTTGCGCTGATCGAGCTCGATGGACTGGCGCAGCGCATGGCACTCTACCCGCCCGACCTCGCTTTCGAGCATCTCCCCCACGTGATGCGTCATGCCGATGTGGATGCGGTCGTCTCCGACGGGAGTTTTCTCAGCGGCGTCGACCTTGGCGCAGCACAACATCTCGTTTGTTCGCCCGTGCTGGTTCCGCGCGTTCAAATCAGCCAAAAGCCTTTGCGCACCGAGTGGATTTTGCTCACCTCGGGCACGACCGGCCGGCCCAAGATGGTGCTCCACACGCTGGCCAGTCTGGCGGGAGCCATTGAAGTTAGCCCGATGCACAAGCAAGGGTCCGCAGGTTTGGTCTGGGGCACGTTTTACGACATTCGCCGCTACGGCGGCCTGCAAATCTATCTACGCGCTGTGCTGACGGGTTCGTCGCTGGTACTAACGGAACCGCGGGAACGAGTAGGGAACTACCTGAAGCGTGCCGGGGCAGCCGGCGTTACGCACATCTCCGGCACTCCATCACACTGGCGGCGGGCGCTGATGAGCCCCGAAGCGAGCTGCATCGCGCCAGGCTATATCCGGCTCTCGGGCGAGATCGCCGATCAGTCGATCCTCAACAGCTTGCGCTATTTCTATCAGGATGCCGAGATCAGCCACGCCTTCGCCACCACGGAAGCTGGAGTGGCCTTCGATGTCCGCGACGAGCGGTCGGGATTCCCGGCCGGTTTGCTTACCAGTAACGCAGGCGTCGAGTTAAAGGTAGTTGACGCAACGCTGCGTATCCGCTCCGGCCGGACTGCCGAACGCTATCTCGGCGAGAATCCACCCGTGCTGCGCGATTCGGAGGGCTTTGTTGACACTGGCGACGTGCTCGATCTGCGCGATGGCCGCTATTACTTCCAGGGCCGGCGCGACGGTGCGATCAACGTTGGCGGGCTCAAAGTATATCCCGAAGAGGTCGAAGCGGTGCTCAACCGCCATCCTGAAGTTCAGTTGTCGCTGGTCAAGACGAAGAAGAATCCGATTACCGGCGCGCTTGTGGTGGCCGATGTGCTTCTCAAGGACCGGTCTACTCCCGAGGGTGAAAGCGCCCGCGAGTTGCAACAAACCATAAAGAAGTTCTGCCGCGAGTCGCTGGCACCGCATAAGGTGCCGGCGGCGATCAACTTTGTTCCCGCGTTAGCCATATCGGAGACAGGAAAGTTGGTGCGCTGGCATGGCTAACGTCATCGTGACCGGCGGAAGCCGGGGCATCGGACTGGGCATCGTTCGCCGCCTGGCGAAAACCGGCTACAAGGTACTCGCTATCGCGCGAAAAGAGAGCCCCGAACTCCGCGAGGCCATCAATGAGGCCGCGAGCAGCGGTACCGGCTCCATTGGCTTCGCTGCCTACGATCTGGCTGACACCGAAGGTATGGCCGTGTTCGTCAAACAACTCCGTAAAGACTTTGGGCCGATCTACGCGCTGGTAAACAACGCCGGCATGAGTATCGACGGCACCCTGGCGCTCGCCAACCCTGCGCAGATCGAGCAGGTAGTCCGGCTCAACGTGATATCGCCGATCCTGTTGAGCAAGTATGTCTTGCGTTCGATGATGGCCGACGGCGTCGCCGGCCGAATCGTCAATCTGGCTTCAATCGTTGCCTTTACGGGATATAGCGGGCTTTCCGTTTACGCTGCCACCAAGGCGTCGATGATCGGTTTTACCCGCTCGCTGGCCCGGGAAGTAGGTCGGACCGGCACCACGGTGAACGCGGTGGCACCGGGCTTCGTCGATACCGAGATGACCAAGGGCCTGACCGAGGAGCATCGCGAGCAGATCGTTCGGCGCAGTCGCTTTGCGCCGGCTGGTAGAGGTGGATGACGTGGCGGCCGGCGTTGAGTATCTGCTCAGCGCCGGTGCCAAGAATATCACCGGCACGGTTATCACCGTCGACGCGGGGAGTACTGCATGAGCGCGGCACTCAGCAAAGTCGTTCGATCCGCTGCCAAGCCAGGCGCATCCGTATCCCGGGCCTGGCTGCGGGCGTTTGAATTGACAGCGCCCATACCCCGCCAGCGTGGGCGCGTGCTTCCTGTCGTTGTGGACGAGTTGGGCTGCCGGCTCGGCGACAAGCCCGCGCTGCTGTCCGACCGCGAGTGCTTCAGCTACCTCGAACTTGCCAAGCGGGCCCGGCGGTACACCCGCTGGGCGCTCGCAGAGGGCGTGGCCAAAGGCGATGTGGTCGGCCTCTTGATGCCCAACCGCCCCGAATATCTGGCGATTTGGCTGGGTGTCACCCGCGTTGGCGGTGTCGTCGCGCTGTTTAACACCAATCTCGTCGGGCAGTCGCTCGCGCACTGCATTCAAGCTGCATCGGCTAAACACCTCATTGTCGCCGCAGAGTTCGCCGATGCGCTTGACACGGCCCTGCCGAACCTCGCCGCACCGCCACAGGTGTGGATTCACCGCGGACTGCGCAGCAATCGTGTTAGCCCGACGCGCAAGCAAGGGACCGACATTGATGAGAAGATCGAAAACCTCGCAGACACGCCACTCGAAGCCGGGGAGTTGCGCGACATCACCATTGACGACCGCGCGCTTTACATTTTCACGTCGGGCACCACGGGTATGCCCAAAGCCGCCAACGTCAGCCACGCGCGCGTGATGCAGTGGGGGTCGTGGTTCGCGGGCATGATGGAGGCTACGGGGAACGACCGGTTATATAACTGCTTGCCCATGTATCACAGCGTTGGCGGTGTGCTGGCTCCAGGCGCGATGCTGGCCGCGGGTGGTTCGCTGGTAGTGCGCGAGAAATTCTCGGCGAGCCAGTTCTGGAGCGACATCATCCGCTGGGAGTGCACCGCGTTTCAGTACATCGGCGAGCTTTGCCGCTACCTGCTGCATTGCCCGCATGCTGAAAACGAGACCGCGCACCGCCTCCGGCTCGCTTGCGGCAACGGCCTGGCCGCCGGCGTGTGGGAAGCGTTCCAAAAGCGCTTTCGCATCCCCCAGATCCTTGAGTTTTACGCGGCCACGGAGGGAGGCCTATCGCTATTCAACGTGCAGGGCAAGCCCGGAGCCATCGGCCACATTCCACAATACTTGGCGCATCGTTTCGCGCCCGCGCTGGTCGCCTTCGACTTCGACAAAAACGACCCCAGCCGCGATGAGAACGGTTTCTGTATTCGCTGCGGCGTCAACGAGCCCGGCGAGGCGATCGTCAAGGTACAGAACGACCCGGCGAGCGCCGGCAGCCGATTCGAGGGCTACACCAGCCCGGCCGAGACCAAGAAGAGAATTCTCGCCGATGTCTTCGCGGCCGGTGACGCCTGGGTGCGAACCGGCGACCTGATGCGCCAGGATGCCCAGGGCTTCTTCTACTTCGTCGATCGCGTCGGCGACACCTTTCGCTGGAAGGGCGAGAACGTGGCAACCTCTGAGGTCGCTCAGGAACTCTGCGCTTTCGAGGGCATACTGCATGCCGGCGTCTACGGAGTCGCGATCCCAGGAGCCGATGGCCGCGCTGGAATGGCGGCCATCGTATGCGAAGGCGAGCTCGATCTCGCGGCGTTGCGCCGGCATCTCGCCGATCGGTTGCCCGCCTACGCCCGTCCGCTGTTTCTTCGGGTCTGTCCGCAGGCCGAGATAACCGGCACTTTCAAATATGCGAAGGCCGATCTCATCCGGCAGGGATTCAACCCGAGCGAATGCGCTGATCCGCTGTACTTCGATCATCCTGAGCTACGTGCCTACGCCGTACTGGACGCGCCGGTGTATGAAAGTATCCTCGCGGGAGCGATCCGTTTATGAGTTAGGGGCCAGGGGCCAGTGACACCGCCCAGACACGGAAGATAAAAACATCGGAACACTAATCAACGCTGATCAACACTAATGGAAGTGAGGGTTTCCTTCCGTCTATTAGCGCAGATTAGTGTTCTGTCTACAAGACATTGGTGAGAGTGGTTTCAAATGCAGATCGAGCAGCTACGGCACGAATTCGAGCGGGTCCAAAGCGATATTGCGGATGGCCCTATCTTTCCCTCGGTCACAGTGGACGAGATTCGTAGCCATCTGGCCGACCAGTATCACTTCCAGAACGCGCTGCCACTCGATGAGGTTGTCCAGGATGCCGAGCGGATGCTTCGAGACTGGCAGGTTCACGTAACACATCCACGCTATTTGGGGCTTTTCAACCCGGCTGTGACCCTGCCTTCAGTGATCGCCGAGACGCTGGTGGCGATGTATAACCCGCAGCTCGCCAACTGGCGTACGTCCCCCGCCGGCAACGAAATCGAGCGACATACGCTGACCTGGCTGGCGGCTAAGTTCGGGTTTCCCGCAGATTCTATCGCGACCTTTACCAGCGGAGGCTCGGAAGCCAATCTCTCCGCCGTCGCGGTGGCGCTGAGTCATGCGTATCCGGAGTACGGCGAGCATGGTCTAGGCAGCTTGCCAGGGCGTCCGGCTATCTATCTCACGGGCGAAGCACATCACGGATTCAACAAGATAGCACACATGACCGGTGTTGGACGTCGCGCGATTCGCCCGGTAAAGACCGATCGCCGGCTAAAGCTCGATGTTGACAGCCTGCGCCGGCAGGTGCGCCTGGACCGGGACACCGGCTGGGCTCCCTTTCTGGTTGTCGGCAGCGCGGGAACCACCGCGACCGGAGTCATCGACCCGCTGCCTGAAATCGCGCAATTCTGCCGCGAAGAGAGATTGTGGTTCCACGCCGATGCTGCGTGGGGTGGCGCGGCGATCCTCTCGCCCGCGCTCAAGACCCATCTCGCCGGCATCGAGTGCGCCGACTCGATCACCTGCGATGCCCACAAGTGGCTTTCCGTGCCCATGGCCTGTGGCATGTTCTTCTGCAGGCACCGGGAGAGCGTAGCGCGCACCTTTCACGCCGACGTGACCTACATGACCGGCAAGCAATCCGGGCCAGTTTTCGATCCACTCACTAACTCGGCGCAATGGTCGCGGCGGTTCATCGGACTCAAGCTGTTTCTGGCCCTGGCCAACCTGGGCGAATCCGGATATGCCGCGATGATTGACCACCAGGCTCACCTGGGCAATGTCCTGCGTCAGGCGTTGATGGAGTCGGGCTGGAAAATCGTCAACGAAACGCCGCTGCCGCTGGTCTGCTTCACGCGCGAGCATCTCGATCCCACTGCCTTTCTCGCCGCGCTGAAGCAGCGGCAGATCGCCTGGATGTCCGAGGCGCGCATCGACGGAGTGCCGGTACTACGCGCCTGCATCACCAACTTCCGCACGACGGAAGCAGACATCCATCAGATCGTGGACGAGATTTCAGGTATTGGGCATTAGGCATTAGGCATGCCTAATGCCTTACGGAGTTAAGATGAAACGCGAAACAATCGCCATTCACGCTGGTTACGAGCCTGACGAGGCTGTGCGCTCGGTTGCCGTACCTATCTACCAGACCGTGGCCTACGCTTTCGACAGCGCTGAGCACGCCGCAGCGCTCTTCAACCTGGAAGCCGAAGGCTACCGCTATACGCGCATCAGCAATCCCACCACCGCCGTGCTGGAACGGCGCATGGCTGCGCTCGAAGGCGGACTGGAGGCAATGTGCGTCGCCACCGGCCAAGCCGCGTTGAATTACGCGCTCTCCAATCTTGCCGGCATGGGCAATAACATCGTTTCCGTGCCGCAACTTTACGGCACGACGCACACGCTGCTTGCGCATATTTTTCCGGACCAAGGCGTGTCGGCGCGCTTTGCCGAATCCGACCGACCGGAAGCGATCGAACGGCTCATCGACGCCGGGACGCGCGCCGTCTACTGCGAGAGCGTCGGCAACCCGGCCGGCAACATCTGCGATATTGAGGCACTGGCGCAGGTGGCGCACCGGCACGGCATCCCGCTCGTAGTGGATAACACCGTGGCCACGCCGATATTGCTGCGTCCCATCGAGTACGGTGCCGATATCGTGGTGCACTCGCTCACCAAGTTCATGGGCGGACATGGGACAACGCTCGGCGGCGTTATCGTCGACAGCGGCAACTTTCCGTGGGCGCAGCACGCCGCGCGCTTTCCGATGTTCTGCGAGCCCGATCAATCCTATCACGGCCTGGTCTACACCGAGCGCTTCGGCCCGGCGGCCTACATCGCCCGCTGCCGCAGCCGGTATCTGCGCCACGGGAGCGGTGCTTGCGCCGCTGAGCGCCTTCCTCCTGCTGCAGGGGGTCGAGACCGCGGCCCTGCGCGTTGAACGCCATGTGGAGAACGGCCGAAAGGTGGCCGAGTTCCTTCGCGACGACCCACGCACGACCTGGGTCAACTACGCCGGCTTTCCCGAAAGTCCATATTACGAACTGGCGCGGAAGTACCTCAATGGGCAAGGCTGCTCATTGATGATGGTGGGTCTCAAGGGCGGCTACGAAGTGGCCATCCGCTTCTACGACGCGCTGAAGCTCATCTCCCGGCTGGTGAACCTGGGTGACGCCAAGTCGCTGGCCTGCCATCCGGCTTCGACCACGCACCGCCAGATGTCGCCCGAGCAGCAGCGAAAGGCCGGCGTTCTGCCGGAGATGATCCGCCTGAGCATCGGAATTGAACATATCGACGATATTCTAGCCGACCTCGATCAAGCCTTGAATGAGGCATTAGGCATTGGGCATTAGGCATTATTCGCAATCGGGGCGACAATGTGCCTCCTACTAAGAGCCAAGGCTCAATCCCAATGCCTAATGCCTAATGCCTAATGCCTAATGCCTAATGCCCAACAAGGAGTTTGCCTATGCCGGTCAAATTGATCCCAAAGTATCACGGTCCTGAGCGGCGGTCAGGTCTCAACTGGCCGCGTGTGCAGTTGGACACACTCGAAAAATCGCGCAGCGCCTATCTGCACATTGGTCTGGTCAACAACATGGCCGATGGTGCCATGGGCGCTACCGAGCATCAATTTCTCACGCTGCTCGAGGCAGCTGCGCAGGACATCCTGGTCTACGTAACACTTTACGCGTTGACCGAGGTGGAGCGAAAGCCCCCCGGTCAACGCCGAGTTGGCAGCTTTTACTTCGACATTGAGGAGCTTTGGGAACAGCCGACAGAACGGTATCCGGATGCGTTGATCGTCTCCGGCCGGGAGCCGGTCACTGCCGATCTGCGTGAGGAGACCTATTGGCCCAGCTTTAAGCGCGTTTTGGCGTGGGCGCACGAGCACGAGCGCTCGGCCGTGTGGTCCTGTCTGGCAGCTCACGCGGCCGTGCTGGCGCTCAACGGCATTGAGCGGGTTCGCGGTCAGCACAAGCGCATCGGGATCTTCAACTGCGAACAGTGCCGCGCCACACACACTGCTCGCCGGTGCCCCCGCAAGCCTGCGCGTTCCTCACTCGCGCTGGAACGGCGTCTCCGCCGACCAATTGGCCGCGAACGGATACCAGGTGCTTACGTGCACGAGCGATGGCAGCGTCGACACCTTCGTCAAGCAGGATTCGGGGTTGTTCGTGTTTTTCCAGGGCCATCCGGAATACGCGGCCGAGACGCTGATGGGCGAGTATCGGCGGGACGTAGGGCGTTATCTCAAGGGCGAAATGGAAACGTATCCGATGCTGCCGGTGGACTACTTCGAGAGCCAGACCGAGCGATCGCTGCGGGAGATTGAAGCCACGGCGCGGGCATCACGCGCTGAGAATCTCCTTGACAAAGTCTCTGCCGTGCTCAACGGCGTCCGGATCGACAACACCTGGCACCGCTCGGCCGTCCTCATCTACCGCAATTGGCTCAAGCAACTAAGCGCCCGGAAGCGACATGGCAGCAAGAAGATGCTCAGCATTCTCTAATAACGCAAATCTGCGTATAATTACTCACTGCTGCCAGCGCACGCCTTATCTTTAGAACTCCGCGAGGCCGCTGAGTTTCACTTTCGGGAAGATTGTTAAGGGGTTCCTTGCCTCGAGTGCCGATGGCCGATAGCGCTCATCACGAGACGATGATACAACAGTTTCTGCCTCGTGCCGTTGCCGGCGACAAGGCAGCTCTCGACGCTTTGTTACGCCATAATTGTGAACGATTGACGACTTTGACCCGCCAGATGTTGGGCGACTTCCGGCGGGTCCGGCGCTGGACCGAGACCGCCGATGTCTTGCAAAATGCTTTGTTTCGACTGGTAGGCGCACTGCGCGAGGCGAAACCGCAAAACGCACGAGAATTTCTGGCACTGGCGGCATTGCAAATTCGTCGCGAACTGCTGGATCTGATTCGGAAATACTACGGCCCCCACGGCCTGGCGGCCAATCACGAGAGCGCTGATGGAATCGGTTTCAATTCGCGCGAAGATGAGGAAAAGGGCGATCTGAGCCTTGAGCCTTGTTCCCTGGCGCAATGGACGGAATTGCATCAGCAAATCGATGCGCTGCCAGAGGACGAACGAGAGGTCGTCGGCCTGGTCTATTATCAGGGTCTCTCGCAATCCCAGGCTGCGGAGATTCTGAATATCTCCGTCCGAACCATCCAGCGGCGCTGGCACGCAGCGCTTTGCAAGTTGCACAATGCTTGGGGCGAACGATGAGGGTAGTGCAGCATGTCTGAAGATGAAATCATCGAAGAGCTGATGCTCCAGTGGGAAATTGCTCGCGACCTCGGCAAGAACCCGACGCCGGAAGATCTGTGCGCTGAGCATCCCGATCTCACTGCCAAATTGCGCCAGCGACTTCATGCGGTGCAAATGATGGAGCAGGTTCTTGGCGTCAAGTCTCTCGGCCCTCCGCCCACTCTGCCCCAAGCCGGCTTTGGTTCCATTCGCGACTCGTTGCCGCAAATTCCGGGCTACGAAATCATTCGCGTGATCGAACAAGGTGGAATGGGGGTGGTCTACGAAGCCAGGCAAAAGGGCCTCGAACGCAGAGTTGCGATCAAGATGATCTCCGACGTTCGACTCGGACCAACACAAATTCAACGGTTTCGATCGGAAGCGGAGGCATCCGCCCGTCTTCAACATCCCAACTTCGTGCAGATATTTGAAGTTGGCGAGGTCAATGGCAAGCCGTTCTTTTCGATGGAATTTGTCGAAGGCGGCAGCTTGGCCCAGCAACTCTCGACCGGGCGACCAGACCCGCAAGATGCTGCCGAGCTGGTGAGCATCCTGGCGCAGGCGATCCAATCCGCCCACGCCTACGGCATCGTACACCGGGATTTGAAACCTTCCAACGTGCTGTTGACGGTGGCAGGAGTGCCAAAAATCGCCGATTTTGGACTGGTCAAGCGACTCGACGATGATTCGGGACACACGCGAACCGGCGAGATTCTGGGAACACCGAGCTACATGGCACCCGAACAAGCCGCAGGCAGAAAGGATCTCGTCGGACTGGCCACCGATGTCTATGCCCTGGGAGCGATTCTTTACGAGATGTTGACCGGTCAGCCGCCGTTTCGCGGCGAGACAGCTCTCGATACGCTTCGTCAAGTTATGTCGGAAGATCCTGTCAATCCCACCCGGTTCGCATCAGGCATTCCCATCGACCTGGAGGCCATCTGTCTGAAGTGCCTGGAGAAAGGGCCCTCGGCACGCTATCTTTCAGCCCAAGACCTGGATGACGACTTGCGGCGTTTCCTGAATGGTCAACCGGTTCGGGCACGACGAAGCGGCAGAGCACGCAAAGCATGGAAATGGATTCGCCGGCATCCTCAAACCGCCACTCTTGCCGTCGCGCTGACCATGTTCGTCGGTCTTTTCGTCATCTATCTGATCGAACATAACCGCATTCAGAGCGATATCGATCGGCAAAATGGGCAGGATAAAGCTCGCCTCGAGCTCAAGGCGAAAAAGGAGTCTCCTTTAGTACGAGAGATTCTGAATCGTCACTGCTATGAATGCCATTTTCCGGATTCCGGGCAAACCAAAAAGCCATTCGACATTCTCGATCATGGCCAGCTTGTCAACTCGGAACGCAAGATCGTGGTTCCTGGAGATCCGGACAATTCCCGACTCATCCAGCGAATTGCCGATGGCTCCATGCCTCCCGAAGAAGAGGAAACCAGGCTGCCGCGGTTACGGAAGAAGAACTTGTCATTCTTAAAGATTGGGTGGCAGGCGGTGCCCCGCCTTTGCCTGAACCCGATCCGTTGCAGCCGACCCCACCCGTGGTGCCCTATTCGTCGCTGGCCGAGAAAACGATGGAAATCTTCCACGAACACTGCTACAAGTGCCACAAATTCGATGTCGCTAAAGGGGGCATCAAGATCCTCAATTATCGGCTCCTGGTCAACGTGCGAAAACTCGTCGTACCCGGTCGTCCGGATGACTCGAAGCTTTTCGAGTTATTGAATTCGCCGGATGACGAAATAAGAATGCCGCCGGCAAAAGAAAGGCCCCTGACTGCGGCGGAAATTGCAACCATTCGCGAATGGATTGAGGAAGGCGCACCGCCCTTCCCGAAGAGGCAGTAGCTTTTCCTCAACGGGCTCCGAAGCTACACGCCGGCCACCTTTACGATCTCATCGGCAACGGACTCCTCGGTTCTTCCGGTCGTGTTGATTACCATTTCCTTGAATCCTGGAATTTCGGGATAGCTGAACAGATAGTGTTCATGCTCGTAGAAACTTGCCCGTCCGATCTGGTCAAGTGTGATCGGGTGGAAGTGATGTCCATGCCGAGCCGTCAACCTCTTGAGGATGTCTTTCCATTCAGCTGTCAGTAGAAACGGGAATATCTGGCGCTTGACCTTATTAAGCACGTCCACCCACTCATGCGCCCCCCGGTTGCGCCGGGAAGGAAAGACCGGGCGGTTCGCCCCAGCCCAATTCCACCAGCAAGACGGGCTCGGTGGCGAGCTCGAGGTCGGCATACCGAAAATCCGGCTCCGAATATCGCCACTCATCCTTGCCCCAGTACGCATCGAGGTTGATGTATCGTGCCGATTCCCCGAGGTGGCTCTGAAGCAGTCTACGAACTGCGCTCTTCCCGACGCCGGGGCTCCGCGCAGAATAATGGCCTTGCGAACGGTTGTACTCACGTTTTTTTCTCCATTTTCCTTCATTTTATGTCGTCGGGGTCAGGCTGAGAAGTCTTTTCCCCAGATAGCTGTTTAGTAATCTGCGAATTCTCGCCAAGATTTTTGTCGTACCCAGCGTCCGGCTTACGCCGGTACTGGTAGAGGTTGATTCGATATATCCGAGCGAAAGGGACATCATTATGTGGAAACGCTGTTTTACCTGTCTCATGCCGGTCGGTCTGCTGATTGCCATCGTGTTGGTGCAGCAAACGTCCCCCGTAAGCTCGGTTGCCAAGGAGGCTGAACCTAAAGCCTTTCCGGTCGCTTTGGCCGTTGCCGCCCCTGCCCCGGCACCCACTCTCAAGACGACTCCAAGTCGAATTACCGGCGTTACCGTTTATCCCAACAGTGCTCTTGTGCGCCGGGACGTCGATATTCCCGAAGGTAAAGGAGTGATTGAAGTGGTCGTTACGCCGTTGCCGTCCGCAACGGTGTACAGTTCACTTTACACCGAAGGAAACGACAACGTCCGCGTGTTGATGACTCGATTTCGCACCCGCACCATCCAGGAAGATACGCGCGCGGATGTTCGCAAGCTCAACGACGAGATCAAGCTGCTTCAACTGGCTCGCGAAAAGCTCGATTCGGACATGCGGGCGCTGCAAGCGGATGGCCAGTTCATCGGCAAGCTGGAGAACTTCACCAGTGCCAACGCGATCCATGCGACCGAAAAAGGAGCCGTCAACAGCGAAGCGACCATCGCCATGACCAAGTTCATCATGGAAACGAGGTCCGAAAAGGCCAAGTCGGTCGTCGGCATTCAGCAGCAACTTCACGCCAATCAGGACAAAGTCGACCTCGCCCAGCGGCGTTTGGCGGACTTGTCGCAGGGGTTTGCACGCACGGAACGCGATGCGGTGATCGTCGTCGAGAAGATCAATGCCGCTGCGGGTAAAGTTCAGTTGAACTACCTGGTCGATTCAGCAGCCTGGCTGCCGCAATACAAGCTCCGAACCGGAAGGACGGCCAAAGATGCCGTGCAGGTTGAATATCTGGCCTCAATCATGCAGCAAACGGGTGAAGACTGGTCGAATGTCAATTTGACGTTGTCCACCGCCAAGCCCACGCTCAACGCTGCCCCACCCGATTTGCAAACGCTGAAGGTAACCGTCGTTCCCAAGGCCGCAGCCCCCGGCGTTCGTCCTCCCGACCTCGGCGAGCTCGAAGAACAAGTCAAGAACCTGCGGATGAAAGCGCAAAAGGACTTTAACGAGCGCAAGGCGACAACGGGGATCGGTCTGTTCAACACAGCTGCTGCTTTGGACCAGTCCTGGGAACTGTTGAATCCGGAAGAAGCAGTCAAACGAGGCTGTTCGCCATCGCTGCGGGAGGGCCCGAGCGTGACCTACCATCTCGCAACCAAAATGACGGTCCCATCGCGTACCGATGAACAAGTTCTCGAAATTGCCAGACTGGAGTTGATGCCGGAATACTATTACAAGTCGGTTCCGATTCTGACCACGCACGTCTACAGGCTGGCGGAGTTGACCAACAAGAGCGATCGAATTCTGTTGCCCGGCGACGCGACCATGTATATCGGCAGCGATTTCGTCGGCCAAATGACCATGCCCCTGGTGGCCATCGGCGAGACCTTTACTGCCGGCTTCGGGATCGATCCCCAGATTCAGGTTCAGCGGCAGATGATCGACAAGACGCGCACGTCCCAGGGCGGCAACCAGTCTTTGCGCTACGAGTATCGAATCCTGGTTAATAGTTACAAGACCGAGAAGATCCAGCTTCGGGTATGGGATCGCCTGCCGCATGCGGACAACGATTCGGTCGCTGTGACCCTGAGCAAGACGACGCCGGAGTTAAGCAAAGATCCCATTTATCTCCGCGAGCAACGGCCCAACAATCTCTTGCGTTGGGATGTGCTGGTGGAGCCGGGCATGGCGGGTGAAAAGGCCCTGTCGATCCATTACGAGTTCAAAATGGAACTCGATCGGCAGATGACCTTGAGCAGCTTTCAGTCCGCAGGAATCTTCGGAATGGCACCGCAGGCGGGAGGGCGAGCCCTACCGCCGCTAACCCCGGCAGAGCAAGCGCGAATCCGGGCTGCGATGGCAAGGCTCAGTCCCGAAGATCGGCGATTTGCCGAGGCACAAGTCTTCTGCGCCATCGACCAGGAGACCCGGCTTGGAGCGAGCGGTCCCATCTTGAAGACAATGGTCAAGGGTACCCCGGTATTTCTGTGCTGCAAGGGCTGCGAAGCAGAAGCCAAGTCGCACCCGGACGAGACTCTTACCAAGTTGCAGCAGTTGATGAGGAGTATGGCAGCTCCGAAATGACCGGATGGTAATTCGACGGCTCGATCAGTAGTCCGCGATTGAGCCGTCTTTGAGCTTGGCTCCCGGCCATTTGTAAGTTTGCGGCTTCTTTCCTTCGGCTTCCAGTTTCTTCTCATCCACTTCGATCCCAAGACCCGGCCCCGCAGGCAAGGCAAGGTAGCCTTCATTGTCCACTTTCCAATTCATCAGCATGATGTTGCCGGGATTGAAACCCTGATTGTCCGGGTAAAACTCGTGGATCAGCAAGAACGGGATCGAGCGTCGCCACATGCAAACTGGCCGCGATGCCCAGGTTGCTTGCCGTGCAATGGGGTGCCAGGGGAACATGGTAGGCCTCGGCCAGCGTGGCGATTTTCTTGATCTGGCTGATCCCGCCCGAATGGCAGCAGTCAGGCTGCAAAATATCGAGACATCGATTCTGGAGATAGGGAATAAACTCCCAGATGGTCCGGTCCCGTTCGCCGGCCGCCAACGGCACCTGGACAGCGGCCTTGATTCTCTTGAAGACCTCAATGTTGCCCGGCACAGCGGGTTCTTCAATGAACAGCACATCGTAAGGCTTGATGGCGTTGGCGAACTGGATGAGCGCTGCCGGCGGCAGAGCGCAGTGCGCATCAAACATTACTGCTCCCTTGGGTCCAACCTGTTTCCGAGCAGATTGGACGAGGCCAACAAGTCTTTCGATGTCGGCCGGCGTGGCACTGTGTTCGACTGGCCCGATTCCAACTTTTCGAGCTTGTGGCGTGTGGTAGACGCGGATGCGGTCGCGGCACGGGTCGCCGAGCAGCCTATAAACGGGCACTCCCCACAACTTGCCGGTGATGTCCCAAAGGGCCATGTCGATGGCCGCCAGCGTATGAACGAGAAACGCGCCGCCGCGAATGTCGCGATGCGCCCGGTAAATCTTTTGCCAAAGATACTCGATCCGCGTCGGATTCTCACCGTCGATCAATTCGAACAGCGATTCGGCCAGCGGCTTCGACACGCGCGGGTCAACGCCTTTGAGGTCGCCCCAGCCAACGATGCCATGATTCGTTTCGATCTTGAGGAACACATTGGGGTTGACCCATGTGGCTTGAAGTTTATTGATTCGGATGGTCGAAGTGCGGTCTGTTACCTGGGCACCAGGGTTTTTGTCCTCCGCGATGGCATCGCCGAGCAATGCCTGGCCGGCAGCAAGCGCACCCATAGTTGTCAAGACTTCACGACGCGTGGTAGACATGAATATCGCCTCAAATAGGAAGGAGAGGGTCAAACAACGTCGAGGGTTGAGCTTACTCTGACGACGGACTGCAATCAACGATTTTCCAGTCCTCGCCTGGCTGCCGGCAGCATCTTGCCCACACAATCTAATGCTGCTACGATGCAGAATAAGGAGAGAGATATGATTACACTAACCCAAGAGCAGGCGCGTTTACTGACTGAAACATCCGAGTCGCCGCCCGCGGTGCTGGATCCGAACACCCAGCGAACCTATTTCCTCGTATGGGGCGACGTTTACGCGCGTGCCCAAGCGCTGATCGAGGAAGAGCAGGACGTGGTGGGGAAAACGTCAGTTGTTTGCCGAAATAATGTCCTGAGTTGTAATTTCGTTTCATAAGATAGTGCCGATCTCAGTAGGTCCGGCGAGCCGAGCCGGACCGCGACGCGAAGCGTCGCAACCGACCAGTTTCAGCGACTTTCATTGCTTTCTGGGGCGGGAAGGTAGGCACGCTTCGCGTGCCGTGCCGCTCGGCTCGCCGCACCTACTGACCAAAGCCAACTTTTGAAACGAATTTGCAACTCCAGGCACCAGGACACTACTCATTTTCCTGTTCCTCATTCTGCAAGGGATCCTCCAGTTTGTACTGTACACGAGAACATATCTTGGGTACATTTATAGTAGGAGCGAGTTCTTTGCGCGGATCGTCCAAGACCCATCGAACGAAATCCTGGAGCTAACCGACTGGGTGCGCCTTTCCGTTGTGGCAAGCAACGGGAGAACACATCATGGACGTAGCCGATCGGGCTTCCAAAGAACAAACCCGCGAAACGTGCGAAGATCAGACAATCATCGATTTGATACACTGACGAGGTTCTTTGGTGAATGGAGCCCGTCAGACGGGCTGGGTTGCTACAAGTTACAAGTTGCTACAAAAACCAGCCTCGAAGCCATCGGCTGGAGCCTCGCTGGCGCGTCGGGTTAACGATACATCTCCATTCCCCGAGACCAAAAAACCGCAAGTGGGTCGTTGTTAACCCGACGCGCGAGCGAGGCTACTGCCGATGGCTTCGAGGCTGGTTTTGGTGGGAGGGCGGCGGAATCGTTGCGCAAGTGTGAATGTCTCTTTTCTACCCGCGTTGCTACAAGTTTCCAAGAAACTTCGCCTCGATCCAACGATTATTGATTTGATATTCTGGCGAAGTTACTTTCAGATGAGGGCCCGAAACCGGTGCAGATACGCTTCCAAGTAACTTCGCCTCAATCTAACGATTATCGATTTGATATTCTGGCGAAGTTACTTGCCGATGAGGGCCCGTGATCGGGCGCAGACGCTTCCAAGAAACTTCGCCTCAATCCAACGATTATTGATTTGATATTCTGGCGAAGTTACTTTCAGATGAGGGCCCGTGATCGGCTGCAGACGCTACAAATTGCTGCAAAAAATGGGTTGTGCTTCTGTGATCGCAAATTCGATCGAACGAATCTCAGAATGTCGTGCTACAAATTGCTACAAAAACTGATTTTCGGAACAACGATTGAATAACCAAGCAAGCGAGACAGTGAATGCGATGCTACAATTTGCTTCGATATCTACTTCACGCGGTAAAGAATGTGCCGTCCTTGGTGTGTCAGAAACCAGCCTCGAAGCCATCGCCTGGAGCCTCGCTGGCGCGTCGGGTTAACGATACACCTCCATTCCCCGAGACCAAAAAACCGCAGGTGAGTCGTTGTTACCCGCGTTGCCCCATGCTTCCAAGAAACTTCGCCTCAATCCAACGATTATTGATTTGATATTCTGGCGAAGTTACTTTCAGATGAGGGCCCGTGATCGGTCGCAGACGCTACAAATTGCTACAAAAAATGGATTGTGCATCAATTGTCGCAAATGCGAACAAACGAATTTTTGAATGTCGTGCTTCCAAGAAACTTCGCCTCAATCCAACGATTGTTGATTTGATATTCTGGCGAAGTTACTTTCAGATGAGGGCCCGAAACCGGCGCAGACGCTACAAATTGCTACAAAAAATGGATTGTTCATCAATTGTCGCAAATGCGAACAAACGAATTTTTGAAGGGCGTGCTTCCAAGAAACTTCGCCTCTGCATCGAACTTCCAACGACTTTGACGGATGAGCCTTGCCTGCAACCAGCCTACTCTGCGGGCTTATCAAAGTCTTTGCTGGGCTGTTACAAATTGCTACAAAAAATGGATTGTGCATCCGTGATCAAAAATACGAACGAACTAATTTCAGAATGTCGTGCTTCCAAGAACTAAGAGCCAATCAAACGCTTATCGATTTGATGGATTGCCGAGGTTTTTGCTGATGAGGGCCCGAAACGGTGCAGACGCTACAAATTGCTACAAAAACTGATTTTCGGAACAACGATTGAATAACCAAGCATGCGATACAGTGAATGCGATGCTTCCAAGAAACTTCGCCTCAATCCAACGATTATTGATTTGATATTCTGGCGAAGTTACTTTCAGATGAGGGCCCGTGATCGGTGCAGACGCTACAAATTGCTTCCAAATAACCACTTCATCAGCCCAGGGTTTCACCGGGGATCGGCGTAAAACCCTCCATCGTCACTCGCTCCACAATTTGCGGCCTTTTCCGGCCAGCAATTTAGCAATCGTTTGTTCTTCGAGTTCCTTGAGCAGTTCGTTCGAGACGGCTTGCGCCTCCAGGCTCATCGTTCCCTGTGTCAGCCGGCTGAGCAGCCGGGCTTTCCGCTTCGCCTCGCGGTGCGGCGCAATTCCTCCGGATCGATCGGAGGGCTGCCAAAGGAAAGGCCGAGCACATCCGCCACCTTCTGGACGTAGCCGAACCGCACGCTATCGGCCTTGCCACGAAGGATACGAAAGACCGTTGGGCGTGGCACGCCGGAGCGTTTCACCAGCACTTCGACCGGCATTTTCAGCAATTTCCGCCGGGTGTTCAAATCGAGAACGAGCGCAGTCATAAGTTGCCTCCCGCTATGATCTTGCCTGCGATTCCCCATTCGGTCAATAAGAAAAGTCTCAAAATTGAGACTTTGTTTATTCGGCGGAACCCTCTTATGCACCCTCCTCAGAGGATTATTTCCATCTGCTTCGGCGCGTTGAGCAAGACCTCGATCGCTGGCTGGTATCGCCCCAGCTTGCCGATGCGCAAACGATGGGGCCGGCTCCGCCGGAGCCCTCGATTCTTACGGGCGGTCAGCGCGATGGCCTTCCCGATCTGTGATCTTCACTGAACTGATTCTTTATCCCTTATCAAGAGGTCGTTACATGTCTCGACTACGCTACCGGTTCGCACCTGTCCTGGTTTGGATGCTTGTGCCGATCCTGCATGCTCAGGAAAAAGCGCCGTCTCCCTGGCTCATCGATCGTTCGTTGACTGTTTCACCCCGGACTGCTCCGGTGCCGGCTTTGAAGTACCGTCTGTCCCCGCTGAAGAGTGACTTGAAAGAGGGCAATGCCGCGCCAATCTACCTTCGGCTGGTCCACGAGCAGAACGATGCGTCGCGGAAGTATTGGTCGGAAACACCCCGGCCCTGGAATCTCTTGCCTGTTGACAAGATCCCTCTGGAGGAGGCCCGCAAGTTCCTCGATGCCCGGCGCGATATGCTTCGGCAGTTCGAGATTGGCGCACGTCGGCGCACGGTCGATTGGAATTACACCCTGGATGAGGGCAATATCATCTCCATACTGTTGCCCGATGCCCAGGTCATGCGGCAATACGTACCTATGTTGGTTTTGCAGATTCGCGTGGCACTTGCGGAGGGAGACTTTGCGAAAGCAGCCCACCACATGGAGACAGGCTTTGCCTTTAGTCAGCACGTAGGCGATGGTCCGTTTCTAATCAATAGCCTTGTCGGAATTGCCTTGGCGGCTCAATTCACCGGCACAATCGCAGATCTCATCGAACGATCCGACGCTCCGAATTTTTATTGGGCGATCGCCACGTTACCTCACCCGTTCATCGATATGCGGCGGGCTTTGGATCAGGAATATCGGACGTTCGAGGGGATGTATCCGGAGTTGGCCGACGTTGAGCGCGAGCAAAGCGCTGAGCACTGGAACGCTACTTTACGTCGGATTCGCATGGACCTGCGGGGTCTTGCGACGGAACGCGACAAGCTGCCGGACTGGTATCCGAAAAACTGCGCCGGAGGATCCCGCCGCAAAATCCCCAGATTTCGTGGAAGCTCGCAAGTATGTAGCTCGGACCCGGAAGCTCTCCGCCGAAAAAGTAGAGTCCATGCCGGCCGCCCAGGTGTTGCTGCTCTACATTGTGGGAACATTCCACGAAGATCGCGATGCCTACTTCGAGGCCTCCTATCTCCCATACCCACAAGCCCGAACCCTGTTTATATTGGCAGAGAAGCGGCTCCGCGATTTGCCGAGTTCGGAAGGACACGTGCATGCTCGCACGCTCCTTCCAGCATTGAGCAAAGTCAAATCGGCACAGATGCGGATCGAACGAAACCTGGCCGCTCTGCAATTGGTCAAAGCGCTACGAATGTATGCTGCCGGTCACGATGGCAAGCTACCCGGCAAACTGGCCGACGTGACGGAAGTTCCTGTTCCCAACGATCCCGGCACTGGTCAGCCGTTCGAGTTTAAGCTCGAGGGCGATACAGCTACTGTTATCAGCAGGATTCCCGATGATCCTTCAACCAACGGCTACCGTTACCGCGTGACCATTCGAAAGAAGTGATTTCTTCAAAAGTCTCATCCATGAGACCCTCCTTGATTCCAGGGCAACGGCATCGTCGGTTTCCGGCGATGCAGATCCTTGCGCACGTCTTTCGGTCGATCTTTGAACCAGGTCACAAACCGAATCAGTTGTTTCACTGCTTCTTCATAGGCTCGCCGGCCTTTCTCAGCGGTTGCGAGTTCGGCTTCGCCCAGCACGCCCGTACCGGTATAACTACTGGTCCACGAAATCACGGTTGCCGGCCCAGCGGCAAATAGATCGACCCAAGAAAAAGGGCTGTTGTCTTCATTGAAACTGATCGTTCCATTCTTGATGAGGTCGGTGCGGACATTTTCACCATCCAGATACATGTAAAGCGATGTCTCCAGTTCGCAGGCGTGAGCGCAGCCGCCGGGAAACTTGCTTTCGCGCCAGCTTGGCAGGAAATTCTTGTCCACGGTAAGTAGATTCCACCAGGCCGCGACAAGGCATTCTGCATCGGTTTCCAGGTTGGTCCGTCGGGCGACAAGATCGAGATTCGGCATATTGGAGCCGTGACCATTGAGCAGGATGATTTTCTTGAAGCCGTGATAGGCCAGCGATTTGGTGATGTCCAGCACATGGTGCATGAAGTGCTCGAAGTCCTGGTTGATCGTGCCGGGAAAGTCCATCACGTGCCCAGTGTAGCCGTAGGCGACGATCGGAAGGACCAGCAACTTGTCCGGGATTTCTTTGCCAACTCCCTTGGCGATTCCCATTGGGCAAACGAGATCGACATCCAGCGGCAAGTGGTGTCCGTGCTGTTCTACCGCTCCGCATGGAACGATGCAAACCTTGCCCAGGTCAACGGCATCGTTGATTTCCGGCCAGGTCAGTTTCTCGTAACGGTACTCGGTTTTGGCTCGACTCATTCCAATATCTCCGGTTGTTTTTCGGATGATTCTTCCACAGCAGACCGATTTGAATTCACCAGCCCCCAGGCAATGGCTCCCAGGACTAGCACTGCGGCGAGATAGTAGAGTATCGGATCCCACTGGGCTCTGCCGCTCAGTCCGAGCTTTTTGGTTTTGTCGGCGAACCAGCCTGGGAACTTCTGGGCGCAAATGGCTCCAACGATCCCCAGCGAGTTCATCAGGCCAAAAAGAACGCCAACGTGTTTTCCACTGATGTCGCTCACGGCACCCCACCAGGATGCAATCATCGTCATCATTGAGAAAAAGCCGATAGCGATCAAGATGCTCGAGGCCAGGGCGCTCTCAAAGGCCAGGGAGCCGAGCAGGCAGCCGGCCGCCAACGCCATTGCTGTCGTCCCGATGATGGAGCGAGTCCGTCTTCTTCCTCCTGTGCGGCGAAGGATGGCGTCACTCAGCAATCCGCCCAATGCGCTCCCCAAGGCCCCCCCGGCAAGAACCATGCTCGACATCGCGCCGGAATCGAGGCGATGAACGCCTCGCCCTTCCTGGAGATAGGTTGGATACCAGCCCATATAGAAATACGAGCCTGCCGAAGTGCAAGTGTTGATCAATCCAAGCAACCAGATGTTGGGGTTGCGCAACACCAGTCGCCAAGGTACGGTCGCGGGTCGAACGGCCTTGTCACCTGTTCCGCCATCTTGAAGGATGTAGTCGCGCTCAGCCCGATTCACACGTGGATCCTTGGCGGGATCGTCTCGATAGAAATACCAAAAGCACGCGGCCCAGACGATGCCCAGCATCCCAAAAAGAACAAACATCCAGCGCCAGCCAATGGGAGCCACGTCGAAATGATCTTGGAAAAACTCGCCGAGGCTATTATCGAAAAGTTCCATGGTCAAAGCCGCTGCATAATGAGCCATTGCCCCGCCGACCAGCGCCGTCGTATTGAGCAATCCTTGAGGCAAGCCCCGCGCATGCACAGGAAACCAGCGTGACAGGATTCGGCGCAATTCGGGAACGCGCCCGCTTCGCCCAGACCGAAAATGAAGCGGATGACAAGAAGCATCACCAGACTTGTGGCGGCAGCGGTCAAAGAGGTCAATGTTGACCACCACACGACGAGAACGACCAGCACAATACGGGAACCAAAACGATCGCCGATCCGGCCTCCGATGGCCATGAATAGACCATAACCCAAAGTGAAGGCTGCCTGGACATCGCCAAATTGCTCATTGGTCAATCCCAAGTCATGCGTGATCCTCGGCCCAGCCTGACCGATGCAGGCTCGATCGAGGTAAAGAATGAACGCCAGGACACACAAATAGGTCAAGACGAGGTAACGGACCCTCGTCGGCTTTTCGTGCAAGGGATTGGTCTCGAAGGGTGATTGCGGTAGGGATTGCATTGGGAAGTTAGCCTAAGCGGGCCAACAACCCAGAGCAAGGGAAAACCTGAGTTTTTGATCGGGGCGCGGTTTGCGGCGTTTAATCGGGGCGCGGTTTGCGGGGCGCGGCGCGAAAATACAACGCCCCCTGTCTAATGCTTCATGATTTCCGCTATTGCCTTTTCGCGCCCCGCGCCCGCAAAACGATCAAGCAATCAACTCTTTAATCACTCGACCCGAAACATCGGTGAGCCGAAAATCCCGGCCCGCGTAGCGATAGGTCAACTTGGTCGTGATCGAAGCCCAAGAGATGCAACATCGTGGCGTGAAGGTCGTGAACGGGAACAGGGTTCTCCACGGCGCGAAAACCGAATTCATCGGTTGCGCCATAGACCGTTCCGCCTTTCACTCCGCCGCCCGCAAGCCAGCAAGTGAAGCCGTAGTGATTGTGGTCCCGGCCATTTAACGCCGGCAATTCCGCAACGGGGGTTCGGCCGAATTCGCCGCCCCAGAGTACCAGCGTGCTGTCGAACAACCCGCGTTGTTTCAAATCGGTCAAGAAGGCTGCGATCGGCTGATCCCACTGCTGGGCGAGTTTGCGATGGTTTGCGGCGAGGCCATCGTGATTGTCCCAGGGCTGACCGGCCCCGCTCCAGATTTGCACAAAGCGAACCCCGCGTTCGATGAGTCGGCGCGTATAGAGCAGTTGCCGGCCGTGAACCGTATTCCCATAGAGGTTCCGTACCGCTTCGGTCTCCCGACGAAGGTCAAGAGCATCCGATGCCTCGGTCTGCATTCGGAATGCAAGTTCAAAGGTGCGAATCCTTGCTTCGAGTTGCGGGTCGTTCTGCCGGTCGTGCAGGTGCTTTTCATTGAGATTGCGAACGAAGTCGAGTTGTTCGCGCTGTCGCTGGGCCGGCATCTCCGAGTTGCGGATATTGGCGATCAGTTTATCGAGTTGCGTGTTTTGCGTGTCCAGATAGGTTCCCTGATGTGCCCCCGGCAGAAAAGCAGATCGCCAATTCTCGGTGGCCACGATCGGGTATCCGCCCGGACACATCACAATGAAGCCCGGCAAGTTTCGATTTTCGCTGCCCAGGCCATACGTTACCCAGGCTCCAAAACTCGGTCGAGGCAGTCGGCCGTCGCCGCAGTTCATGAGCATCAGGGAGGGTTCGTGGTTCGGAACCTCAGCGTGCATCGAGCGAATGATGGCCATGTCGTCGATGTGCTTGGCAGTGTGCGCAAACAGTTCGCTGACTTCAATGCCCGATTTCCCGTACTTCTGGAACTTGTAAGGCGACCCCATTGCGACACCGGTCTTGCGTTCGGTACGCAAGTTCTGGACCGGCAACGGTTTTCCGTGGTACTTGGTGAGAGCGGGTTTCGGATCGAAGGTGTCAACCTGGGACGGCCCACCGTTCATAAATAAATGAACGACATGCTTCGCCTTTCCGGCAAAATGCGGCTTCCTGGGCATGAGCGGGTCAAGGAAAGTCGATTCTGCTCGTGCATCATCCGCGCAGACCCCGGCAAGAGCGAGCAACCCCAGCCCGGTGCCACAACGCGTTAAAGCCTCACGGCGAGAAAAAAGTTTCATACGTCTCCAATATACTCGCAAGTTGCGAAGATTTGTAGGGCGGCCGAGTCTTCGAGGCCCACCGATTGACTCGCAAGTTGCGAAGATTTGTAGGGCGGGTCGAGTCTTCGAGGCCCGCCGTCGAACCGCTTCGAAGGCGATATGGTCAATCGGCGGGCCTCGAAGACTCGACCCGCCCTACAAACCTCCCGCCCGTCAATCCACAAAGGCAAATTCGTTGGTCATCAGTAATCCATGCACCAGATCGAGCCAGCGATCGGCTTCCGGCCCCTTGGCGATGAAATCGAGTGCTGCCATTCGCTCATTGTCCATCGGTTTTCGATTCAATACCCGCAAAAAGAGGGCGTCGATTCGCTCGGTGGGTTGACGAAGTTGCTTGATCGACTCGGAAGCCAGCAACTTTTTCGCAGCTGTTCGCGTGAACGGTCCATTCATCAGATAAAGCGATTGGGGAGTCACTGTTGTGGAACTGCGTTGCGGGTTACTGGTCGCCGGGCTAGGCACGTCAAAGGTACTCAACAGGCTGGGGAATTCCAGGCGATCGATGTAACCGTAGACAGCCCTGCGCGTTTTGCCGCTGAACAGACCAAATGGCGGTCCACCCATCGTCAAATCGAGTGTGCCGGTGACAGACAAAATGGAATCGTGCAGCGCCTCAAACTCTAGCCGGCGACGATTCATCTTCCAGAGAAGGCGATTCTCCGGATCGCTCGCCATACCTTCCGCACGGTCGAGGCTTGCTTGCTTGTAGGTGGCCGAGGTCATGATCCGACGGTGCAGTTTTTTGATCGACCAGCCTTGTTCCATGAATTCGTAGGCGAGGTAGTCGAGCAATTCGGGATGTGTGGGCGGATCGCTGCGCAGTCCGAAATCGCTGGGAGTATTGACCAGTCCCTTGCCGAAGTGGTGCAGCCAGATGCGATTGACCAGCACCCGCGCCGTCAAAGGATTGCTTTTTGAGACAATCTCTTGAGCCAGTTCCAGTCGACCGCTTCCCTTCGCGAATGGTTTTCGTTGGGCATTGGCGACTTGTAGAAACTGACGAGGGACATATTCTCCGAGTCGATTAGACTGGCCTCGGAGAAATATGCGCGGATCATAAGGCTGCTCGGCATCCACCAGCGCCGGCGCTCGCGGCGGACCCTTGCCCAGCCAGATCTCGACATCCTTCAGAAGCTTCTTGTACTGATCCTGTGTGGCACGCTCCGGAAACAACGACAGGAAACCCCAGTCGAGAGCCATTGGAGCGTCGGCGGGAGAACGTGGGCCGTAAAGGACTTGCCGCAATTCTTCACGGACTGGATCGCTCAGTTTGCTCACCTTTGATTTCGCGGAAACCTCTCGCCATTGCTGGTCGATTTCTACCAGCAACTTGCCATAGCGCTCGGCGACCTCTTTCATGGAGCCTGGTTTTGTCGCGAACCGTTCCACGACCAGCTTGTTGATCCCCTTCTCCTTCTTCAGAATTTCGACGACTCGATCCGCCTTGCCGGCAAATTCCTTTTCGGGCAAGTCGGCGAACAGATGCCAGGCAATCCAGACTGCATCTTTGTTCTTGCGAGTTTCTTCGAGATAGACTCGAAAGCGTGTAATCATTGTGGGGTTCAAGTCGCCAACGTCGGAAATCAACATGAAGTCATCGGCGGGCGGCTGATTTCGTGCGGCATTCGCTGCGAGAAGGTAATCGCCGCGCGCGTTCGGGCCTGGCTCACCAGATTGGCGTGCTTGGCTGTGACAAAATCGACGAGTTTTTTTTCGCGTTCGCCCAGTTCCTTCTCAACTTGACGAAAGGCCTCGGTATCCGGGGCCGAATTCCAAAGCGGCGGAACCATCGGCTCCTGGGAACTGCGAAACACGCCATAAAGCGAATAGTAATCGGCCTGGGGAATCGGATCGAACTTGTGATCGTGGCAGCGGGCACAGGTAACCGTTAGTCCCAGCAATCCGCGCGTCACCACGTCAATGCGATCGTCGATGATGTCGTGCGTGTTATTCATGAAATGGCCGCCGAGTGTGAGGAACCCCATGGCGGCGATCGTTTTCGGACTGTCCAGGCTCAACTGGTCTGCCGCCAGTTGTTCCAGAATAAATCGATCGTAAGGCAAGTCGCGGTTGAAGGCAGCGATGACGTAATCGCGATAGGTATAGGCCCACGGATATTGTTTGTCCTCAAAGAAGACATACCCCTTGTTATCGGCATAGCGAGCAACATCGAGCCAGTGCCTGGCCCAGCGTTCCCCATAGCGCGGCGAGGCCAGCAGGCGATCGATAAGTTTCTCATAGGCATCGGGGGAACGATCCGCTTCAAAAGCAGCAACTTCTTGGGGAGTGGGCGGCAACCCCAGCAGATCGAACGAAGCCCGACGAATGAGCGTCCGACGATCGGCAACGGGTGAAGGTTGCAACTTCGCCGCCTTCAGCCCGGCGACAATAAATGAGTTGATCGAATTTCCAATTCCCGGAACCTTGGGCCGCAGGATCGGCTGGAAAGCCCAATGTTTCCTGGCTGCCTCGGCGATCTTATCGGGAGAAATGATTTTTACTTTTTCCGGCCAGGGAAGTCCTAAAGCGATCCATTTTTCGAGCGCAGCGATTTCATTCTCGGCGAGTTTGGTACTCGGCATCTTCAACTCATCGGAATGCCGCACCGCTGCGATCAATCGACTCTTGGCTGGCTCGCCCGGTTTCACGACCTCGCCGCCTTCGCCGCCCAAAAGCAACGATTCGCGCGAATCGACGCGAAACTTCGATTTCTGAACCTTGGGGCCGTGGCAGGAAACGCAATGAGTCGTCAAAATGGGGCGAATTTGCCGCTCGAAGAAATCCGAATCTTCAGCGTGGAGCGTTTGGGTGCCAACAATGGTAAGCGCGCAGATGATCGAGGGGACGATTGCGGTTTGTCGTGGCATAATCGATCTTCCAGGTCATCAGCGGGAGGCTGCTTACAGGTCGCGTCGGCCGCGAAAAGATACTCGGCAACGCGTGTGCGCGCTTTGTTTACGAGATCGAATTGTATCAGATCGGTTCGCTGGAGACATAGCCGATACTTCATACAATCAATCAACTGACGATGCGGTGAAACCAACATGATTGATTCTCTCAACGAAGCCGAATTCAATTCCACAGGCACCGAGCCGGATGGCGATCGCGCTCTGCCGAGAATCTTCTGCATCCCGGCCGCTGAGGCTAGGGTTGCGGCGGTGTTAGAGAATCGTCGGGGAGGGTGGCGACGTTTAGGACGCTGGAATTTGTCAACAGGAACCTACGAAGCTGGTGCATGTTTCCGGTTGAGGATTTATCCGCAACGCTGTGATCTCTCACCCGATGGACGATGGTTCTGCTATTTCGCTTATAAGAGCGGTTCGGACTGGCCCGCAGGTGAAACTTACGAAGCGATTTCTCGACTCCCCTGGCTCAAGGCACTTGCCGCTTGGAAAGAAGCCGGAACCTGGAGCAGAGGCCTTCAGTTTGGCTCCGATAAGACCATCTGGGAAGCAGGTCAACCGACAGTGGGGGATGCATCCAATTGTCGAGCCAAGTACGGTCTGAAACTCATCCCACCTGCACAATTTGCCATTGAGCGACGGCGAGGTTGGCACGAATCCAAGACAACACCAGTGCGGTCAGAAAGTGACATCTGGGACCAGAGCGAGAGATCGTGATGGAGAAAATCGCTCCCGTAGGTCTTGGCCACGCGGTTCTGACCGTTGAAGGAAAGTTCGCGGCATCCAAGAGAGTCCTCACTCATACCCGCCGCGCGAATCGATCTATCGTTTACACCGACGCAGGTCTTCCCAGGTGCTTAGCGGGGTTCAGTGGGCGGACTGGGATGTCGATGGCCGGCTCTTGGTTGCCACCTGGGATCACAAGCTACAAATTCTTGATGTGAAACGACAGATGGCGATCGTAAAAGAGGTTAATCTCGCAGATGAGGAGCCGACACCTCAGCCCGCACCACCTTGGGCAAGTGAGTGGTAGCTCCTATGGATCACTCCGTGATTGCTGATTTTCCATTTTCTCGTTTTCCGATGCGGTCCATTGCACCGTCATCGCCTATCGGTTGATCAATCAGAGAGGCCGCCGAGACTTTCGACGCCAACGGAGCGTTTCCCTGCTCCCGGCGGCAACAAGAAAAGTGTTGATGTCGAAGCGACGCGGAACATGCAGATGATCGGGAGAACGACAATGAGATGCAATACCAATGCCTTTCGGGCATTTAGCCGCAGTTTTCGCTTTGTCGGAGAGATTTACGACGATACGATACTTCGTGTGGTATTCGCGAAGTTGATGGGGTCGATCTATAATTACTTGGATCGCAGATTTCGAATATTCTATCGCGTCCCAGTACCAACTGAGGACGCGTACAGCGAACAGGAGGGATTGCCGTGACAACCATGTTGCTTCCGTCATCGCTTGCCGTGCCGGTCGGCCCTCGACCTGTGCATGGACCTGTGCCGAGTTCCACCGCTTCGGCGACATGGGAGTGTTCGAGGGCCGCCGGGCGATGCTGATCGATGGCGTCATCTTGGAGGAAGGGCCTATGAACCCGCCGCACGCGATCACGCTCGAATTGGTCGAAGAGACGATCCGAACTGCGTTCGGAACTGGGTGGCGAATCCGCAATCAGTCTCCGTTGGTCCTCGGCCAGGATCTCGACCCGGAGCCTGACTTGGCGGTAATTGCTGGAACAGCTCGCGGCAGTTCAGGGCATCCGACGACGGCGGAACTGGTAGTTGAGGTAGCGGACTCCTCCTTCAACTTCGACACAAACGAAAAACGGCTGCTCTACGCCCGAACTGGCATACGCGAGTACTGGGTGGTGGACGTCAACGGGCGCAGGCTGCTCGTCTACCGCGACCCTCAATCGGGCGACTACACCACTTCAACAGGCGTTCGGCCCGGCAGATGCCGTTGTTCCGCTGGCGGCAACAACGACGGTGCGGGTGGGAGATCTGCTCATGTGATGCCGACCCGGAACCTTTGTTACCTGCAGCCTTTCCTCTTGCTCCTTCCCACCTCCAACAACTATTCTAAATACATCCCGCCTTGTGTCCGCCTCGTTTCCTGAAGAGTCCCTCCATGCAACACCGAACGATTCTCATTTGTCGCATGATTGCCATTCTCGCCAGTGCCGCTTTTTTGACCGGGCAGATTTGGCAGAATACTCAGGCGCAACAACCCTCATCCGTGGACAAGGATCATGCCGTCAAGATGGCCCGTGGCCTCGATCTCTTCAAGAAACACGTTCGGCCGATCCTCGTGTCGCAATGTCTGGAATGTCATGGCGGCAAAAAAACGCAGGGTGAGCTCGACATCACCGATCGCGATCGACTTCTTAAAGGAGGTGAGCGCGGCCCGGCTTTCATCTCCGGCGATTCCAAAAAGAGCTTGCTTTATCTGCTGATTACCCATCAGAAAAAGTCATTCATGCCCTACGAGAAAAAGAAGCTCAGCGCTGAAGCCATTCAGCACGTTGCCGCGTGGATCGACAACGGCGCTCCGTACGACAGCCCACTCGTAGAGCGGAAAGATTCCAAGGCCTGGATCACCAAGGTGCTCGATGCGGAATCACGCAAGCACTGGGCTTATCAGCCGTTATTGAAGGCGGAGCCTCCGAAAGTGCAGCAGGAGGCGTGGATACATACTCCCGTAGACCGCTTTATCCTGAGCAAACTGGAAGCGAAGGGGATCAAGCCCAATGAACCCGCACAAAAGCGCCAACTCATTCGACGAGCCTACTTCGATCTGGCCGGCTTGCCGCCAAGTCCGGACGAAGTCGATGCCTTTGTCAAGGATACTTCGCCCGATGCCTTTGCCAGGTTGATCGACCAGTTGCTGGCATCACCGCATTATGGAGAGCGCTGGGCACGCCATTGGCTTGACCTGGTTCGCTTCGCCGAAAGTCATGGCTTCGAACACGATTACGATCGGCCCACAGCTTACCATTACCGCGATTTTGTGATCCAGGCTCTCAATGAAGGTTTGCCTTACGACACCTTCGTCAAATGGCAACTCGCGGGCGATGAGATCGCTCCAACGAATAATCTAGCTCTGAAGGCGACGGGGTTTCTCGCTGCCGGTGTGCATAGCACCCAGATCACCAAGAACGAGGTTGAGAAACACCGTTACGATGAACTCGACGACATCCTCGGCACCACCGGTACATCGATGCTCGGCCTGACTTTCGGCTGCGCGCTGCCACGACCACAAGTTCGATGCCATCCCGGCACGCGATTACTATCAGATGCTTTCGACCTTCACGACCGTTGTGCGAACCGAAGTTAATCTCAACCTCGACTCGGCGGGTTACCAGAAAGCCAAGGAATTATTCGACAAGGAACATGCCCCACTCGAAGCTGCATTGAAGAAGTGGGAGACCGAGCAATTACCCGAAGCGTTTCGCAGACTGGCAAGCCAAAGCAACCAAGAACCTACCGGCAGGCTGGCAACTTCCGGAAATCATCAAAGCGGCCTCTACGGGTGGTGCCACAGTCACCAAAAAGGAAGATGGCAGCGTCCTGATCGGCGGCACCAACCCGCCGATGGAAACGCTGATCTTCGTGCTCGAAACCGAAATGAAGCAAATCGCGGCGATTCGGCTGGAAGCACTGAGCGATCCCTCACTGGTGAAAGGCGGACCGGGCCGGGCAGCCAACGGCAACTTCGCTTTGACAGACTTCAAGGTGTCGGTGGCCGGCAAAGATGGCAAGCTCGTCCCCATGAAATTGAAAAATCCCCGATCGACCTTTGATCAGAAGGGGTTAGGCATTGCCGGAGCGATCGATGCCGATACGACAACTTCCGGGTGGGCCATTGATCCCCAGTTCGGCAAGAACCACGCCGCGGCCTTCGACTTCGAGACGCCGTACACTGCGAATGGCAAGACAAAGGTATCGGTGACGTTAAGCTTCCGAAACAATGTCGGGCACGGCATGGGCCGGCCCCGCCTTTCGTTGACTTCTTCCAAGGAACCGCTCGATCTCAAAGGCACTGGTATTTCGGAGCAGTTTCAAAAAGCACTGGCCGCACCAGCGGACAAGCGAACCGCCGAGCAAACCGCCCTGTTGCTTCGCTGGTATCGTTCTCTCGACGCCGAGTGGGTCAAGCTAAACCAGCAAGTCCAGTCACATCTGGCCAAAGCGCCCAAGCCTGCGGTTGTCAAGGCGCTGATCTCATCCGAAGGTTTACCAGCAGTTCGTCTGCATACTCAGGGCGAAGATTTTCTCAAAGAAACCCACTTCCTGCGCCGGGCGATCCGGGCCAGAAGGAAGGTATTGCTCCCCAGGGGTATTTGCAGGCATTGACCTTCACGCAACCGACACACTGGAAGGCAGAAGCGCCAAAGGGATCGCGTCTTTCGTATCGCCGCAAGGCTTTTGCGGAATGGATTACCGATGTCGATCAGGGCGCTGGACGACTACTGGCAAGAGTGATCGTAAACCGGCTCTGGCAGCATCACATGGGTCATGGGATCGTTCGGACGCCCAGCGATTTCGGGATGCGCGGCGAGAAACCGACGCATCCGGAATTGCTCGATTACCTGGCAACCGAACTGATCAAAAACGGCTGGCACCTAAAGCCAATCCACAAATTGATCATGACCAGTGCGGTCTATCAGGAGAGTTCGCAGCGCGATGAGGCAAAGGTCAAAGCAGATCGCGACAATTCCCTATTCTGGCGAAGACCGGTTCACCGGCTGGAAGCGGAAGCAATCCGCGACTCGCTGTTGACGGTGAGCGGCGTACTCGATCCCAAGATGTACGGCCCGGGCACACTGGATGAAGCGAGCAAACGCCGCAGCGTTTATTTCATGGTCAAGCGCAGCAAACTGATTCCAATGATGGTGATCTTCGATGCACCGGATGGAACGGTAGGCATCGGCGACCGTCCCAGTACGACCATTGCACCGCAGGCGTTGTATCTGATGAATAACGTCAACGTACGTTCGTGGGCCAGGAGTTTTGCCGGCAGGGTTGCACCGGATGACAAGACATCTTTCGCCGAAGTGGTAAAGGCCGGTTATCGAAGCGCACTGTCGCGTGAGGCGACCGAGGATGAAGTGCGCGATGGGGTCGGGTTCCTGACGGAGCAGACCGATTCGTACAAGGGGAAGCCAGATGCCCGCAGGATCGCCATTACGGACTTCTGCCAGACGTTGTTGTGTCTGAATGAGTTTGTGTATGTGGAGTGAGTCAGAGACAGCAGCGTGGAGTACGCGTCTCGCGTACTCGGACGGCCTTGCCTTCGGCGAACAGGCACGCGAGACGCGTACCAAACGTCTAATGCGTCATTCCGGGAAGCGTGTATTTCAAATGAGCCAAAGTGGCGATATTGTGGCGGTATCACCGTTTTAATGGGGGGTCAGCAGTATGCATTGTTGACTTTGAGTCCAGGAGTTTAATATGGCGGAACATGGCGAATGGATTCTTAAAGGCGCAACGCTCACTGATGCAACCGCTAACAAAGAATATGGCGTTAGCCGCGAATTCATCATACAAGGCATTCGCGCAAGCAAGTTGGAGGTCCGTGAGACATCCATGTGGGGAAATCCATCTCTCAGAATTCTGCGGAGTCAGCTCGAACGGTACATCATCGAACAACTTGGGGAGAAGCACTTGATGGAGATAAAGAATCGGGCAGAATTGCGCAAGATCAAGACGCAGATAGCCAGCCTCAAAAGAAAGCTGACGGCACTTCAAGCCCGCAAGGCTGAACTTGAGATGGGAACCAGCGAATCGTGAAGGGATCGACCTTCGGCTATCAAGGATCAACGTGCAGGAGAACGCCTTTCATGAATGCGACAATGACGGCACCCTCGGTGAACGAGACCGGCCAGCGATTTACCTTTCATTGCAAAGAGTGGAAGGATTATCTCTTTCTCCTGGATTGGCTCGGTGAATCCCACTTGCGCGTGACCTTCAAGAAACCGAATCTCGAAATCATGACACTATCCTTCGAGCATGAATCGTGGAACAAATTGCTGGGTCGGCTTATTGAGTCGCTGACCTTGGAACTCGAGTTGCCGATCCAAAGTGGTGGTGCCACAACCTTTAGCCGGGAAGATCTGGAACGAGGACTCGAACCGGATCAGTGCTATTACCTGGCGAACGAACCGCGCGTACGCGGCAAGGATCAGATCGATCTATCGGTTGATCCGCCTCCCGACTTGGCGGTAGAGATTGAAATCAGCCGAAGCGCCTTGAATCGCATGAGTATTTACGCCTCGATGGGAGTACCGGAAGTCTGGCGGTTCGATGGGGCGACGTTGACCGTTCATTGTTTGAATCGAGAAGGTGAGTACGTTCAAACGGATCGAAGCGGCCAGTTTCCTTTCTTACCGCTGGCGGAGTTCCAGGGTTTTCTCCTGCGTCGAGGCCAAATGAGCGAGACAGCGTTAATGCTGGCATTCCAACAATGGGTTCGCGAACAGATTGCAAGGGCTTGGGAGCCGTCGATTGACGAGACGCATGAAGGCGGGCGTGAACTGTTGTGATTTGCTGTATGATAGGGTTATGGCAACGGACGCGGTCGCTAATGTTGCTTCGGATCGAAAACGGCGAGGGGCAGATGATTACGTACAAGGCATCATTCAAATTCTTGAAAAAAACAGTATTGGCACAGGTAATCGATTTTCCGGGGGTTCTCACGGAGGGGAAAGACCTCGACGATGCACGCGAGATGTTGGCGGATGCCTTGATTACCATGGCGGAATCTCACATGGCTGATGGATCGCCATTTCCAATTCCCAATCCGAATGCCACCGACCTCGATGCCGACCTCGAAGAACCGATTTACTTCACGGCAAATCTGTAAGCAGCTTGGAATTCCTTCGGTCAAATGAGTCAAACCTATGAATATTCCTCGTTACTTCGCTCCTCCGCATCCGATGTATGCCTCACGCCGGGAATTCCTTGCGCGTGCGGGTGTCGGTTTCGGCACGCTCGCGCTGGGCGGGTTGCTGGCGCAACAGGGCTTCGCGGAGGATGAGCTCAACAATCCGCTGGCTCCCAAGAAACCCCACTTTCCCACGAAAGCCAAGTCGGTCATTTGGCTATTCATGAACGGCGGTCCCAGCCATGTCGATACCTGGGATTTTAAGCCCGAACTGGAAAAGCGTGCTGGCCAGGATTTGAAAGGGTTCGACAAAAACACCGGCTTTTTCACCGAACAAGTCGGCCCTTTAATGAAATCGCCGTTCACGTTCAAAAAGTACGGGCAAAGTGGAACATGGGTTTCCGAAATCTTCCCGAATATGGCGAAACACGTCGACAAGATGGCCTTTCTCTATTCGTGCTGGACCGATTCCAACAATCACTCACCCGCCCTCTTCAAAGTCAACACCGGCATGGCGCGCATGGGCTTTCCGTGCGTGGGATCGTGGGTCACCTATGGCCTGGGCAGCAGTAGCCAAAACCTCCCGGCTTTTGTGGTGATGTACGATACGCTGGGTCGCGGTATTCCTAAGGGTCATTCGCTCAACTGGGGGGCTGGCTTTCTGCCGAGCATCTATCAAGGGACAGCATTCAAACCTCAGGGCGACCCGATCGACAATCTGAAACGGCCCCCCGAAATGGCAGATGCCCAGCAGCGCAAACAACTCGATCTGCTGGCGAAGCTCAACAAGCAGAAAATGGCACGGACCCCTGCCGAGGCCGACCTGGCCGCGCGGATCGAATCCTTTGAACTGGCCTATCGAATGCAAATGGCCGCGCCCGAGGCGATCGACATCAACAAAGAAACGAAAGAAACGCAAAAGCTTTACGGTCTGGACAATCCGAAGGCCACGCACTTCGCCAAGCAATGTCTGATGGCGCGCCGGCTGGTCGAGCGTGGCGTTCGCTTCGTGCAGATCTACTCCGGCGGCATGGACAACGACCTGAGCTGGGACGGCCACAACGACATCGCGCAAAAATCACGGCGGTTTCGCGGCAGAGACCGACCAGCCCATCGCGGGACTGTTGACCGATCTGGACCCAGCAGGCTTGCTGGATGAAACGCTGGTCATCTGGGGCGGCGAGTTCGGCCGGCTGCCCATCGTCCAGAAAGGCAGCGGCGGGCCGGGACCACAATCCGCACGCGTTCACGGTCTGGATGGCGGGCGGCGGCGTGAAAGGGGGCGACGCATCACGGGGCCACCGACGAAGTCGGCTTCAAGGCCGCCCAGGATCGCGTGAGCGTCAACGATCTCCACGCAACGATTTTGCACTTGCTGGGCTTGGATCACAAGCGGCTGACGTATCGCTACAACGGTCGAGATTTTCGGCTGACTGATGTTGCAGGGAATGTGGTGAAGGAGATAATCGCATAAGATAACCAGAAATATCCTGTTTTCTTAATCGGATCGCGAAATGATTGCGTTGATCGAGGCCCTGAATTTTCGCTGCCTTCGTTATGTTCGACAATCGCTCGATCCCTTTCACGTCCTTATTGGACCAAATGCCAGCGGAAAATCGACTTTCCTGGACGTGATCGCTTTCCTCGGCAAGTTGGTCTCCGATGGAGTCGAACAGGCATGTCTGGAACGCACCGACAATTTCGTTGATTTGGTATGGAAACGCGAGGGGGATCGTTTTGAATTGGCCATCGAGGCAACGATACCGGATGAATTTGTAAGCACCCATCAGGGCAAAACTCTCGACCGGGTTCGTTATGAGGTCGCGGTCGGACTCACGGCAGAGACGAAAGAGATTGGCATCTTGGCGGAAAAAGTCGTTCTCATGCCATCCGAAACCAAGGTTCCCGAGTCGCCGTCGCTCTTCCCGATGGAAGTAAAGCGTCCCGCAGCGGTGATTCAGCCCGCCAAAAAAGGGACAAAGACCATCATCAGCAAATCGCCGGACGGGAATGACCACTACACTCCCGAGACAAAATCAAAACCCAGCCGATGGGCACATACCTTTAAACTTGGGGCTCAGAATTCTGCATTGCGGAATCTTCCTTCGGATGACGATCAATTCCCGGTTTCAAACTGGCTCAAATCTCTCCTCGCGAACGGAGTCCAACCGTTCGTGTTGAATAGTCTGGCCATACGCAAAGCCAGCCCACCTAACCAACGACGAGGATTCAAAACCGATGGATCCAATCTCCCCTGGGTCGTTCAACAACTCAAGCAAAATCCCGATCGCTTCCATTCATGGCTCGATCATCTGCGCACGGCCCTTCCCGACATCGTCGGAATCGACGTTGTTCTCCGACCCGAAGATCGGCATCGATACCTGGTGATCCAATACCAAGGCGGTTACAGTGTGCCGTCCTGGATGATTTCGGATGGAACATTGCGATTGCTCTCGCTCACTCTTCCCGCTTACATGCCTGATTTTCGCGGTATCTATCTCATCGAGGAACCCGAAAACGGGATTCATCCAAAAGCAGTGGAATGTGTGTTCCAATCTCTCTCTTCGGTTTATGATGCACAGATTCTTCTCGCCTCGCATTCTCCCGTTATATTGGGCATTGCCGATGCGAAATCCGTTCTCTGTTTTGCCAAGACCGAGGATGGTGCCACCGATATAGTTCGCGGCGACCTGCATCCCCGGCTTCAAGATTGGAAGGGAGAAACGAACCTTGGCGTTCTGTTCGCGGCGGGAGTTCTTGGATGACCAGGAAACAAGAAAAGAAAAAGCCGCCGGTAAGAATGTCTGATCTGGTCCTGCTTGTTGCCGATAAGGATACCAAGAGCACCGTAGAAGGATTGATCGATCGGTTCGCCTCGTTGCAAATCCGTCCTATCACTACGGACAGGCTCGTTCATCCCGAACACGATCCTGGGTGCCTAAAGCACTCAGTAGATCTCTTGAGTCTCTATCTGCGGACCCACTCCTACGCAATGGTTGTCTTCGATCAAGAAGGTTGTGGGCGCGACAAGTCAACGAGAGAAGAACTGGAGCAACAGGTAGCCGGTCAACTGGAAAAATCAGGCTGGAAAGATCGGGTTGCGGTCGTTGTCATTGATCCGGAACTCGAGATGTGGGTTTGGTCGGATTCTCCTCACGTCGCTACTGAATTGGGATGGAAAGACGCCAAGAAAGGAATCCGAACCTGGCTGGTCGAACAGGGTTTTCTCGATGATGAGAAGCAATTCAAACCCACTCGTCCGAAAGAGGCGATGGAGGCCGTGTTGAGGAAGGTAAAGAAGCCACGCTCCTCAGCGATCTATCTTTCATTGGCTCAAAAAGTTGGCCTCAGTCGATGTTCCGATTCCGCCTTCTTGAGATTTAAGACGATACTTCAAAAGTGGTTCCCTTCCTCATGAGGTGCTTCCAATCGCCCCTTCCAGATCCTTCTGCAAGTCTTTGACATCCTCAATGCCAACGCTCAATCGAATCAGTCCATCATCGACACCGCGTTTCATTCGAATCTCAGCGGGGATACTTGCATGCGTCATCGTCGCCGGGTGACAGACCAGTGATTCCACGCCGCCCAGGCTTTCCGCCAGACTGAAGAGATGCGTTCGCGACAGGAATCGACGTGCGGCTTCGGATCCGCCTTTGAGTTGCATCGAAATCATGCCGCCGAATGCCTTCATCTGTTTGACAGCGACGGCGTGGTTGGCATGTTCCGCCAGACCGGGATAATACACTTTTTCGACCTGCCGATGCTTGACCAGAAAGTTCGCCAAGGTCATGGCATTTTCGCAGTGTTTGTCCATACGGACTGCCAGTGTTTTCAGGCCGCGAAGCGTGAGATAGGAATCGAAGGGGCCGGGCACTCCGCCCGCGGCATTCTGATAAAACTTGATAGGCTGCAATAATTCGTTCTTCCCGATTACCGCCCCTCCGACAACATCCGAATGTCCGCCCAGATACTTGGTGGTGCTGTGAACGACCAGATCAGCGCCGAGTTTCAAGGGTTGTTGAAGATAGGGCGAGGCAAAGGTATTATCCACCGCGAATAGTAGTTTGTGTCGATGGGCCATTTCAGCCAGGCCTCCAATATCGAGAATCTGCAAAAGTGGGTTGGTCGGAGTTTCGATCCAGAGAAGTTTAGTCGCCGGAGTAATCAGCTTCTCGAACCCCACTACCGAGGAATCGTCGGTGTAGCTCACTTTCAAGCCCCAGGGTTTGAATACTCGTTCCAGGAGCCGAAAGGTTCCTCCATAGAGATCGGCGGATGAAACAACTTCATCGCCAGGCTTAAGAAGACTCGAAAATACCGCAGTCGTTGCGGCCAGGCCCGACGCGAAGGCCAGCCCCCGTTCACCTTCTTCGAGCGCTGCGAGACAGGTTTCCAGCGCAGTTCGAGTCGGGTTGCCGCTCCGAGAATAGTCGTAGCCCTTGTGATCGCCGGGTGCAGCCTGGGTATAGGTCGAAGTCGCATAGATGGGGACAATGGTTTCGCCCGTCGTGGGATCGGGTTCCTGGCCGGCATGGATGGCGCGGGTGGCGAAGCCTTGATTGCGGCGAAGTGGGTCGGATGGCATTGCGGGTTCCTTTCCAGATTAGAGCAGGCGGCTTCGGCGACACGTTTCCATATACGTTGATTCGAGATCCAGAGCAATGCAGCCGAATCCTTTCAAGCGAAGCGGGACGGTAGGAAGTGAATGTCCCAACTCTAAAATGTGGGGCCATATTTCCACAACTTCTTTTCCTTGCCGAGTGGTCGGTCCATACGAGACAACGTAAATCGGCGGATCATTCGGCAGCAAGAACGATTCGCCCAAATTTCGGAATCGAATCAGTTCGTTGTGAAGATTGAAATGACGTATCGAGACCGCATCCGCTACGACGACGCCAACACCTTGTCGAAGATAGGCAGCCGCACTTCGCCACGAAGTTGGTTCGCTCCTCGGGTCCATGCTTGTTGGAGGGACTAACAAGCTCAATCACCCCGAGGAGACGGGCTCGAGGCCTCGATTCGCGAATTTGAATTTCGGTCTCATCGTCCTCAACCCCCGGCATCACCATGGCAGTAACAGGAGGTGCGATAGTCTGGAGAGCAGCTCCGTTGCTCGTGACGTCAGGAAGATGATCCGGCAGAGGTTCAAATTCGCCGACATCGGCGACAACTTCGCTGCCCAGATGAATCTCGACACTGGCACAGAATCGTTGAGGGAGAATCTGATCGAGATGGTCCGCAATGGCGTTAGCCCAACGATGGTGAAACGACTCCCAATTGGCACGAGGATCATCAGCGAGTTGAATGAAATGATCGAGCAAAGGCATTGTGTGTTTCTCCTATGGAACGATTCCCAGGGTGCTTCGTCAGATCCAGGCGCGAAAATGATCGAGTAGGGGCATGGCTGCGCCTTTCACTTCTTACGGTTGCTATCCCAGTAATGAATCAAATCGATACGGGTCACGATGTCGATCACCTGATCTTGTTGGGTTGCCAACACGCCCGTGTAGCCGGCCAGCAAAAGTCGATAGGCTTCGTCCAGATGCGTTTGGATGTCGAGCGTCGGCAGCGGGCGGGCCATGATTTCATTGATGGGAACCTGGTTCAGATCGCGGTTGTCGTGCAGAACGCGCGCCAGAGTCACTTCCTGGATACTTCCCACCGGCTTGCCGTCCGTGGTGATGACGGGCAACTGGGAAATTCCTGTCGCCTCCATCAATTGAATCGCTTTCTCCGCAGTGACATCGGGAGAAATCTTGACCAGTTGTCGCGGGCCACGCTTGCGCAGCAGAGTCGCCGATCGAATGCGCTCGGAACCTCGGTAGTGGTGAGATGATTTTCGGATAACCACTGATCGTCGAAAAACTTGCTCAGATAATTACGGCCCGTATCGCAGCCGATGACGCCACGATTAAGTGAGTCGGACCGAGGCGCTGCGCGTATCGAAGCGCAGCCGCCACGATCGTCCCCGATGATCCTCCCAACAATAATCCTTCCCGGCGGGCCAACTCGCGCGCCACGCGAAATGATTCCGCATCGCCGACGCGAATCCATTCGTCGACCAGTTGGCCATTGAAGGTCTTGGGCACAAAATCTTCGCCAATCCCCTCGACTTTCCAGGCTTTCGGAACGCCGCCCGACAACACGGAGCCGTCGGGATCAGCACCTATGATCTTGATGTCGGGATTCATCTCCTTGAGATAGCGCGCCACGCCGGAGACCGTGCCGCCTGTACCAACTCCCGCGACAAAGACGGTGATTTTTCCATCGGTTTGCTCCCAGATTTCCGGCCCCGTGGTTCGATAATGAACCTCCGGATTGGCCATGTTGGCAAATTGATTGGGCCGCCAGGCACCGGGAATCTCGCGGGATAATCGATCGGCAACGCCGTTGTAACTTTCCGGCGAATCGGGCGGCACATTGGTTTGCGTTATGACCACCTCCGCCCCATACGCCTTTAACAGCGCGATTTTTTCCCGGCTCATCTTATCGGGCAGAACAAAGATGCAGCGATATCCTTTAACCGCTGCAACCATCGCCAACCCAACACCGGTATTTCCCGCGGTGGCTTCGATGATGGTGCCACCCGTGCCGCAAAAGACCGCGTCGTTCCGCTTCACTAATCATCGACATCGCGACGCGATCCTTGACGCTGCCGCCGGGGTTACTCGATTCAACTTTGATAGCCACCGTCGCGGCCAATCCTTCGGTAAGACGATTGAGCTTGACCAACGGTGTATGGCCGACCGATTGCAAAATGGTATCGAGCATTTGGTCCCTCCAAAGACACAAGGCAAACTAACCACAGAGTCACAGAGAACACAGAGAAGACAAATACTTAAGAGAAGAGTGAAATCAGCCTATCAACCGAACGGTCTTCAGTGTCGGTGGTTACTCTCTTGTATTCCGTCTTCTCTGTGGTCTCTGTGACTCTGTGGTTTGTCCGTTTTCGTTTTCGTCCTAATGCTTATGCCCGCTTGGCCCATGGTCGTGTGCGCCCTGGAAATACTTGTGTTGCAAGTTTGCCTTCGATGCCACGTAGGCGATCAAATCCAGAATCTCATCCTTGGTAAACTTGTCCAGCAATCCCTTGGGCATCATCGATACGTCGGATTTCGTTCGTCGATCGATGTCCTCCAGCTTGATCGTGATGGCATCTGCTTTCGCCAGCGGGTTCTCGATGATCTTCACCGCCTGTTTGGTTTCCAGCAAAATCATCCCGTTGTAATTTTTGCCGGCGGCCGTCTCGATCTTCCAGACGCGGTATTTGTCATCGATCTTGAGAGATGGCTCCAGAACGTGCCGGAGAATTTCCAGAGGGTTATCGATTTTCATTTCCAGCTTGGTCAGGTCCGGGCCAAAGTCCTGTCCTTCTCCGCCGAACTTGTGACACGAAATGCACGCCCCGACCTTGAAGAGTTGCCTGCCGTTGGCAAAGGATCGCCCTTCCAGTTTCTTGACCTCTCCTGTCAGATCGTCGAATTTCCACTCCTTGCGCGGACGGTTGAACTTCAACAATTCATCCTTGATCGGCATGGCATGCTTGGCCAAATAGGCTTCCGGATCGGCCTGATACCCTTCGAGATCATCGACAACATATAAGGAACCATACATGCGTCGCCAGTGACCGGGATAGGTGCAGACGTAGGGATAAACACCGGACAACTTGGGTGCGACCCAGGCCAGTCGTTGCGACTCTCTCGGTTGAATCAGCCGGCTGGAAAGCAGGATCTTGCTCGAGATCGGCACATATTGTCGATCCGCTGCGCCCGGTTTCGTGGCGTCGGCTTCGGCCTGCATGCCAATCTCCTCCATCGCTCCCGGAATGGTGATAACGAAGTTGTGCGGCATCAGATCGGCATTATCCAGCAGAATCTCGAACGGCTTGCCGGCCTGGACGACGAGCCTTTCTTTGTCGTAGGCCATCTGTTCGGGCAACGTACCCACGCGCAAAACGCGAATCGACAGTTCGCCCAGTTCCTTGCGGATTTTGCGAGCCTCTTCGATGGGTTGCAGCGACGCGAGGTTATCGCCGAGCTGCATGGCATCGACCGCGACGGGCGATGTCCGTTCCGTGGCAGGCAAATTGCGGATGTAGCTCAGGACCACGTCCAGGAGTGCATTCGCTTCGGCCTTTGGCCAGCGATTCGTTGGAATCCGCAGAATGGAAACGATAGCGACATCCCGATCGGGACTATCCTTGACGAACCTTGCCAGCGCCTTGAAGGCGGCTTCTTCCTGACCGCGCACCGTGACCAGGGCGCTCATGGCTGCGCGGCGAACCAATCGGTCGGGAGCATCGGTGCCGATGGCAAACGCAGCTCTCTCGGTCGGTGCGGGAATCTTCGCTTGCTGGAAAACAACTTGCTTTTGATTATTCAGAACCTTGAGGGTGAAGCCGCTGAGACGCTGGCCAAGCCCGCCATCGGTGCGGTTGTAAATCACGATCGAAGTGATCGGCATCTCCGAACCAAGATCGACTTGCCACCATGGATTTCTGCCGCCCTCAGCTGTGTGAGTCTGACCGCCATCGCCGTAGGTGCCGCTCTTGTTTCCATCAATAGCCCTGCCAGCCTCACCGCCGTAGCCGGTGGTACTCTGTGTGGCTTTGCCTTGGCGTGCAACATTTTTCCCGTTGCTGTAAACCTCCACTTCGGCCAGAGTCAGGGTCTTGCCATTTCCGGGGATTTCGATCCGCACATAACGACCCATAACCGTCTTGCCCTTGCTGGTGGGTATACCGAGTTCCTTCGGCAAACTGTCCAGGATCAGCTCCACCTTGGGATAGAGATCGGCTCGCCGGCCCGGATCGCGGATCATCGGCATGGCGTTCACCAGATCGGTCAGCGATGCGACCGACTTGCTTGCCAGCGCCCAGGCTTTATCGACGCTGCCATCGACGGCAATCATGGCCACATATCCGAGTTGCCGCATGACCGGCATTTTCGCCGTCGTTGCGAACTTTTCGAGATCGCCGCGAAAAGCCTGCAGCTCCGTTGCCGGTCTGCTGGTCATTAGTCGCACCAGATCGAAGAGAACACTCTCATCCTGGGCGCTGCTCGATTCATCCTGCATCTTCAAGGAATCGATCAGCACCTTCAGTTCCGGCTTCTTGTCGAATTTGGCAAGTCCCACCAGAGCTTCGCGGCGATACTCATCGCGAATGCCCTTGCGGAACAGCATTTCCATGTAGACGCCCGCGTTTTTCTCGAGCTTCAACAATTCATCGGTGCCGACCGTCTTGTAGAAGTAACGAACTCCCGCCGGTGTTTTGAAGTTGATGCGTTTCTTGTCCGCGATCGCCTTCTGGAACAGCGGATCGATGGTCCGCATCGCTTCTCTGCTCACGAAGTCAACGTAACCGTCGAATGGTTTCTCGCCCGCGACGAGAATGACCTCCACAGCTTCCGGTGCCTTGAAGAAACTGGCAGCGCGGACCGCTTCGAGCCGGACGCGCGGGTGCTCATCGGCAGCGCATTTCAACAGAATGTCCAGAGCGTCGGGCAGGTTGTCGCGCCAGTAGCAAACGACCCGGGTTGCTGCGGCACGGGCCCGAAAATCCGGGGATGCCAGAACCCGTTTCAGCAATTCGGGATTGACGGAATCCTGATTCTGATAAACCCAGAGCGCTTCCAGAACATTATGTTCGTAGTCGGGATCTTTCTTATCGAGTCCGTCGAGCCATTTCGTGACAGCGGCAAGCACCGCCTCAGCAGTCGCGGCCGCCCAACTCGATTCTGGCTCGAGAGCGCACGCGATCTTCGTGACTCTTGAGCAAGTCGAGCAACTTCTCGATCGGCTCGCCGGCAATCTTGATGGGCTTCTCCAACGGCCGGCCCAGGCGGAGAGGCGATAGATCCGGCCATGCTCGTGATCGCGGTTGGGATCGCGCAAGTTGTGCTGCAAATGGCCGATGATCGGATTGTGCCAGTCGAGAAAATAGAGCGCGCCGTTGGGGCCGATCTTCAAATCGGAAGGGCGGAAGTTCGGATCGGTCGAGGTGAGCAGAGTGTTCCGATTCAAACCCAATTCGACTTCGGTTCCCTTGAAACTGGCACCATCGTCATTGATCTTGTACATCAGGATGCCGCGGCGCCTGAATGACGTCGGCAACCAGAAGATTGCCGTTGTACTCATCGGGGAAGTGCTTGCTCGACATATACTCCATGCCTGGGCAAGGCCGGGCCCAGCGGTTGTACACGGTTGGCGGCCTATTGTGCTTGTTGGGATGCTCCAGCCGGCTGGAAAACAGCGCGGCGTGATAGGGGTCCGATCCGGTGCCATCGACCACGATGTCCTGGCCCCAGCGATCGAAGACATGGCCGTGCGGGTTGGCGAAGCCGTAGGTAACGTATACTTCAAACTTCTGGCGGCGCGGATCGTAACGGAAGACGCCGGCATCGGCACAACGCTCCGCCGGTCCATAAGGCGTTTCGACCTGCGTGCGGTGGAAGGTTCCTTCCTGAAAATATACCGCGCCGCCCGGATCGAGCACAAAGCTGTTCGAGGTATGATGCGTATCCGCGGAATCGATTCCGTGAACAACGCGCTGTCGCAGCGTTGCCTTGCCTTTACCCTCGGTATCTTTCAAGAACATGATGTCGGGTGCCTGGGCCACCAGCACGCCGCCGTGGACAAACTCAAAACCGGTTGGGCAGTGCAGGCCATCGGCGAAACGGTCAACTTGTCGGCCTTGCCGTCGCCATCGGTATCTTCGAGGATGAGGAGCTTGTCGTTGTAGGGATCGCCCGGTTTCCAGTGCGGGTAGCTCGGCCACACTGCCACCCACAACCGACCCTGCGTATCCCAGGCCATCTGCACCGGGTTGGTAAGCTCCGGGAACTCTCGTTCCGATGCGAACAGATCGACCTTGAAACCCTTGGCGACGACCATCTTTTGAATCGCCTCATCGGGGTTGAGGAAGAGATGTCTGCCGCCCGGCAGCTTCCCGGGAAAGTTCGTTTTGACCGGAAATTGCGGCGGCAGCTTGGAATCATCGACCTGGGAATCGCCACCCTGCGCCACCGACCAGATTCGCTTGTCGCGATTGGAAGTCATCAGGTCGAGGATGTCCAACTCGCGCTGCATGACCTCATAGTTCGACTGTCGATCGGGGCCGTACTCGATGAAGGCCCGGTCGCCGTAGACCGAATAACCATCGAGCGTACGATAGCGATTGAACCAGTGGAAATTCTTGTCGAGGACAGCTTTTCGCAATCTCTGCGTTGTGGCAGGATCGGTTTTCGAGACCGCGCCGAACAGAGATTGGTCGATGATTTCCGCGATCAGCTTGTTTCCTTCTTCGGTCAGGTGGATACCGTTGATCGTCAAAGGCCTGGTGTTTTTGCTATACAGCTCTTGCGAAGGCTTGAAGAGATCGACGAAGGGAATCTTGTTTTGTTGGGCAACCTCCGCCATCGCATTAGTGTACAAAGCGAGTCGTTTGTTGTTTTCGATGCCGTTGGGGAGGTGTGGACTATTGAGATTTTCATGGGCAATCGGTGAGAAGAGAACCAAACGGGGTGCGGACTTACCGTTGTATTTCGTTGCCAAGGTATGGGTGATGAATTCCTGTAAATCCTTTTTGAATTCCGCCAAACCGGCCTGGCCGGCGAACGACTCGTTGTAGCCGAAGAATGCGAAAATGACATCGGCCTTGGTATTGGTATTTTCAAAGCGATTGGCCAAAACCGGATTGTGGTGAGTGAGCTTTCTGGGCTGCGGCACGGGCGAGGAGCCTGTCAACCATTCATCGGGCGTGCCGAAGGACATCGAGCGCATACGATTGTTGAGCGTGACCTCATCGGCGGCAAAGCCGAGATTGCGAATCACGAGGTCGTGTTTGGGGAATCGGTTATAGAGATCGGTTTCGAGCCAGCCATCGTGCTGCATTCGATCTGCAAGAGTATTGCCGATAATGCAGATATGGTCGCCCGATCGGATTTCGAGTTTAGGCTCTTCGGAATGCACCGTCGTCGGGGCCAACAAGCCGACTAGCGCCAGGAGAGGAATCGATCGACAGCGATCGAAGCGGGAGCATAGATTGGTCATGAAAAAGCAACCTCAGAAAAGGCGATGGAGAGCAAACAGGATCGAACCGACGGAACCGATATTCGGGTTCCAGGGAAGATATGGTTTGTTTTAGGAGTAAGAGCAAGAAACGGCTTGCGCGGTTTTGGACGGAACAGAAACAACGTAGCGTTGCGGTTGCATCCCGATCGCCTTCAGCCTGGCCAACAATTCGTCAAGCGAGGCGACATTCATTCCCAGTCGAGCGCCCATCCATTTCTTTGGGACGACACTTTTCTGTTGCATGAAGCTCTCTAGTTCATATCGAGAGATTCTTCCATTTCCGCAGCTGCGTCGTCGCCTCAAGTGGCCAACCCATTCCGCATAATCTGTGTGTGCATCGCCCAACAGCGGCCAGGAAAGCCCGTAATAACTTGAAACATACTCAATAGGCGCACACGGGCCATGGCGAAGCATGTCGAAGCGATGTTGTTCTTGCTCGGTCATGATCTTCCCGCCCTTGCCGGAAATTGCGTTTGAATCTGGGAGTAAATGTCACCATGTCGTGAAATCCGAGGTCTGACGCTTATGCTTGCGTCTCTTTTTGCAACGCCTCCACCACCGCTGCCGGTGCTTCGCGGGTTCCCCGACATTTGGGATATTTGCTGCACCCCAGAAACGGCTTGCCTCGACCGGTGCGGACTTTCATCGGCGAACTGCACTCCGGGCAGGTTTCCGACACCTCAATTTGCGGCGTCGCCTTCTTCGCCGGCGGAGCAGGTAGCTGATCCTTCAATTTCTCCTTCAACTCCGCCGAAAGCGGCTTGGCATTGCGACACTTGGGGTAACCGCTGCACGACAAGAACGGCCCGCGAAAACCGTTGCGAACGCGCATCGGCTTGCCGCATTTCTCGCAATTGACCCCCGTCTCGACCGGCTTGATCGGCTGGCCCTTGTCATCGACATCCATCGCATTGCGGCACTTGGGATAGCCGCTGCAACCCAGGAACTTTTTCCCCTTGAATTCGCGTAAGACCATCAGGCTGCCGCACTTCTCGCACTTGTGTTGCGTGGCGACCGCTGTAATGATCGGCTTGCCGTCCGCGCTGAGGTTCATGGTCGTCTTGCATTCGGGAGCACCCGAACAGCGCAGATAAACGCCGAATCGACCAGTCATCTGCATCATGTTCTTGCCGCAAACCGGACACTTGTGTTCCGTCTCGACGGGGCCGAGAATCTCCTCACCTTCGATCGTCCGCTTGTAAGTGCAGGGTTTCTCCTTGTCCTTCCAGCCGGAACAGCCGATGAACTTGTTGCCGGTTTGCCGGCTATATTGCTCGACCAACGGCCGACCGCATTTGGGACAGTTCTCGCCGATCTCGACGCCCTTCTTGGCGGGCATGTTGACTTCGGCTTCCTTCAGCGCCGTCGAGAAAGGCTCCCAGAACTCGTTCAGAACCTCCGCGTATTGCTTGGTCGCGGTCTCGATCTCGTCGAGTTCCTCCTCGATGTGCGAGGTAAACTTGACATTTAATACCTTTGGAAAGTGTTCCACCAACAGATCGTTCACGACCTTGCCGATTTCCGTGGCGCGGAAGCGGCGATGTTCCTGGACCACGTAGCCGCGTTTTTGAATGGTTGAAATAATCGTGGCGTAGGTGCTGGGCCGGCCGATACCTTCCTTTTCCAGCATCTTTACCAGCGACGCCTCGTTGTAGCGCGGCGGCGGCTGCGTGAAATGCTGGCTCGCAGCGAGTTGCAGCTTGTCGAGTTGCTGCTTTTCCGCCACGCCGGCAGCATGGTGTCTTCCTGCTTGCCGATCGGTGCCAAGACGCGGCGATAACCGTCGAATTTTTCGATCTTTCCCTGGGCCTTGAAGAGACCTTGAGCGGCCTCGACTTCGACATTGGTGATGGCGAAGAGGGCCGGAGTCATCTGACTCGACACGAACTGTTCGTAGATGAGTTTATAGAGCTTGTACTCTTCCTCGGTAAGCGAAGCTGGACCCGCTGCGGCGTATAGGTCAAATCCGTGGGCCGAATCGCTTCGTGAGCCTCCTGGGCACTCTTGCCGCTGGCATAGGTGTTGGGCTTGGCAGGAAGGTATTTTGGACCATAAGTCGCGTCGATATGGGCGCGCACGCATGCTCAAGGCATCTGCCGAGATGCGCGTGCTGTCGGTACGCATGTAGGTAATCGGCGCAACCTGGCCTTCACTGCCGAGGTTCACACCTTCGTAGAGTTTTTGCGCGACCATCATCGTCGTTCTGGATGACATTCGCAAACGAATGTTCGCCTGCTGCTGCAAGGTCGAAGTCGTGAAGGGTGGCGGCGCTCTCGGAGCGATCCTTTTGCTCGACCTTCGAGACGATGTACGAAGCACCGTTCAAAACGGCGTAGATGGCATCGGCCTGCGCTTCGTTGACGGCCTTGAACTCACCACCCTGCCAGCGTGCCAGCTCGGCGCTGAAAGCACCAGCGGGCAGCCCTTTCGGACCATCCTCTTCGGCCTTTTCCTGGGCGTCTTCTTCCGACGGAGTGGAAGCCTTTTGGGCCGGGTCGGCCCTTTTTCTTGGCAAATACCTTGGCGTTCTTCGGGTCCATCGTGAACCGGACCGTTCCCTGCGGGGACAGCCAGGCCGTGATCTTCCAGAATTCCTCGGAGACAAATTTTTCGATTTCGCGTTCGCGCTCCACGACCAGACGAACCGCGACCGACTGCACCCGGCCCGCACTCAGGCCGCGCGTCACTTTCTTGCCGAGCAGACCGCTGAGCGGATAGCCCACCACGCGATCCAGGACGCGCCGGGCTTCCTGGGCCTTGACGCGGTCGATGTTGATCTTCGCGGGAGCGGCCAGCGCCTTTTGCACCGCCGATTTTGTGATCTCGTTAAAGGTGATCCGGAACGTCGTTTCGTCCTTGAGTCCCAGCTCATCGAGGATGTGCCAGGCGATCGCTTCGCCTTCGCGATCCGGGTCGGTGGCGAGGTAGACGATCGCCGACTTATTCGCTTCGCGTTTCAATTCGTCGAGGATTTCTTTCGGACTGCGCCGGCCCTTGCCTTCCTTGCGGTCCTGAACGAGATAGGCGGCACCCAGCCGTTCTTGATATTGACGCCCACGACCTCTTCGCCCGGAACGCGCCGACCGGAAGGTAAATCGCGGACATGGCCATAGCTGGCCCGCACCGTAAAGCCGGGGCCAAGATATTTCTCGATCGTCTTCGCCTTGGCAGGCGATTCGACGATCACGAGATTGCCCTTCCGCCCGCGCCCGGCTTTCGGGGGCGCAGCATCATCGGGCCCGGCATCGGCGCTGGTTTTTCTGCGGGTTGCCGGTTTTGCCACCGCCGTTGCGGGCGCTTTCTTGGCGCGTCCTTTTTTGACGGGGGTTGCAGCATCTTCCGTGGTTGGCTTCTTGCGCGGCGGCACATCGTCTCCTATGCAGCAGAGGGCGGGGCTTTGGGACGGGCGAGGTCAGGAAAAGGAAAGTCGCTCAACATTCACACTATATAGCGGCTGGGCAAAATCTTTCTTTCTCGGTCGCGGTTCGCCAGGGTTGTGCGAATCGTTTCCATCGCTACAATCGCATGGTTGAGGAATATAATACTCCCCTCACCCATAGTACAGTCTTGCAAGTGTGTCAAGACCGGTAGCGGGAATTCATTGCGAAACATCAGCCCTAAACCAAGGAACGGCAATGGCTTTCAATCCGTTCGAATCCTTCCGAAAGAATAGCAAGATGCTGATTGCCGTCATGGCAATCGTTTGCATGTTTACCTTTGTTCTGTCCAGCGGCATGGGCGGAGGCGACTTTTTCGACTGGCTCGGTCGCCAATTCGGCGAGGGCAAGCGCGGCACTTCCAAGGATGAAATCGCCACCTATTTCGGCAAGGCGATCACTCGAACGGAACTCGACCGCATTCGCCGGGGTCGTGTTGCCGCCAACCAGTATATGTTTGAAGCGACCCTTTTGGCCGGAAGGCAAAGCCTTCGGCAACTCGAACGCGATGTTCAGACCAAATCGAAAATCACCGATCCCGATACCTTGCGGGCTTTTTCCGAATTTTTCAAGGCCCAAGAACAGGAAAAAACATTCAACAAGGATACCAGCCGGCTTGAGATAGAAGAGGTTCGGCGGCAGATTGAAGGGTCTTTCAAGATGCTTGAGAATCTCCGCACCAAACTCGACGAAAAGACCAAGCCGGAAGAACTCAAGGCCATCAACAAGCTAATGGGTGTCTTCGACAACGAAAGGCGGTACAGAGATGCGGCACAGTCCAAGGGAGGATTGTATTTCTTGACCGCTCCGAACAATACCGACCTGGACGCTCTCGAGTTCGATCTTCTGTTGCGCAAAGCCGACCAGATGGGCTTCAAGTATACCGATGACCAAATTACCAACCTGATTGCCGTCGAAACCGATTATGCTCTCACCGAGCAAGACGCGGCCCGAGTCGAAACGCAGGTTCGTCGCGACGTGCAAGGCCGATCCGGCGGTCTTTCAAGCTCCGATCTCCTGCAGGCGATCGGCAACGAATTTCGCGCTCGCACCATGGTCGCCGTGCTGCGCGGCGATCGACTCAACAATTCCGAACAGTTGACGGCCCGCCCCATGGCGATGACCCCCTGGGAATTCTTCAAGTACTATCAGGATCAGTGTTCGGAATGTTCCATCTTGAATATTGAAGTCCCGGTCGAGCCGTTCCTGGCCGAGGTGAAAGCAGAACCCACCGTAAGTGAGCAGATAAAACTGTTCAATAACAACCGCAACACGGAAGCTTCGCCGTCATCTGAAAGACCGGGATTCAAACAACCCAACCGGGCCATTTTTGAGTATATGGGCTTCGATCCGAAGTCGCCCTTCTATGAGAAGGTCACTCCGTTGACTCAGGCGGCCCGTACGATCGCGGCCGGCATGACACCGACAATGTTGGGAGGCAGCCCGGTCGCTGCATCGATGTACGTGATGCAGCCGATTCTTCACGAAAAATTTTCCCTGGAAGAAAGTGTGGAAAAGAAGGTGCAGGAGATGCAGGACAAAGGGTTTCCGTCCACATTCATGTTCCCGAAACCAGAATTTAAAAACCCAAATGCGACGAGGTTCCGCGACAACGTTGTGTACCATCCGCTGCCGTTCGCAGCGCTGGCAAGTCAACTCGCGTTTCCCCCAACACTCGCCAACGTCACCGGCGCAGCGGCAAATCAATATGAGTTGATGTACCTTTTGGATGCTCAGGATCGCCTGAAAACAGGGTTGCCGGCGTTCCTGGCGGGATATGGCTGGGCGGGATTGCCCGCAACCATCTCTCCGCCGTTTCCGCTGACCGCCCTTGCACCCGCAGCGGTGGGTGTTCAAGCCGCGTTTCCAGCTTCTATCTATCGCCAGGAAATCAAGGAAAAGGATCGTAAAGATACTCTGAAGCGGCTATTCCAACAGGACAAAAATGACTTTGAGCGAAAACTGGCTGAATTCAGTCGAAAAATAGCGCACCGAAGCCACTTACACCGCCCGAGGACGGTAAGGAAAAGCCGAAGAGCCCTGAAGAACTCAAAGCCGAAGCCGCGAAGTATATCGACGACTTTGCCAAGGCACGAGGATTTCAAGTGTATCGCGGCAAGAAACTCGACGATCAATTTGATGTCCGCGACGATCCGGGCATGAAGCCCCTGATCGATGTTGCTGCTGGGATGCGCAACTTTACCGCGAGAAGCGCTTCGCGCCGATGAATTTGCCGCCCGGTTACGACGAATTGGAAAAATTGTTTGCGCCCTCGCCGTTTGCGAACCCTGAAGCTCAGCTCTATCGCACGAATCGTTTCCCCGAGTACGACGATTCGGAGATCAGCTCATTCGTCGATCAAAACAGCACAAAAGAATACCTGGTCTGGCGCATTGAAGATGTTCCTGCCAAGCCCTATCGGTGGGATGCTTTACCCAAGGACATGAAGGACCGGGTCATACGTGCCTGGAAGATGCAGCGCCCCGTGAATTGGCCGGCAAGCAGGCCGAAGCCATCGCCGAGAATCTTCGCAGCTGGGCCGGGACGGAACTTCAGAAAACCGACAATATCTCGCCCACGTACGATGAGTCTCCTTTCCAAAAGAAATTGCTCGACGTTCTCAAGCAAATGGAGGGTGAGCAACACAAAACCTATCGCACCTTCAATCTGATGGGATTTGCGAAACTCAAACGCCAGCGCGGCATCGGCAATAACAGCCGAATGTCGGGCGAGCAAGTTTTTTATACGCCGCCCGAAATACCGGTTCGCGATGTTCGATACCCCGGTGACAAGATGATTCCAACGCTTCTGGCGATGCTCAATAAACCGCTCGGAGAAACGATCGTGCTCAACGATGCTCCGAAATCGCACTTCTATGTGGCCTGTTTGATTCAGAGAGAAGAGAAAAAGCCGGGAGACTTTATATCGGGCGTGTACCTCAAGAGTTCGATACCGCCGGAAGCTCACCGGCAGTACGAACTTCTACTCAATCAAGCTCGCCAGAGTTTCCAAAATATGATTCAACAAAACCCGAAGTTGTTGCAAAACCCAGAGTTTTTTTCATTCTTCCAAGAAAAGGCAGCGACCGACGCTTTTGGCAGGTACGATACATTTCTGTACGGTGCCGGAGATCGCAGGCACTATTCGGCCATCCGCGAGACCGTGGTTCCCGCGTACTACAAGGATTATCTGGATCGACTCAAGGCGGAAGGGAACTTCACGGCGAACGAGGAAGAACTGAAGAAACTCGGCGGGAAAGAGAAGGACGACAACGAATAGCGGTCAGGAAATCATAGTGGTCAGTGGTCAGTGGTCAGTGGTCAGTGGTCAGTAAATGCGAAGAAAGAAGACCTGTGAGTGTCGGGTATTTACTGACCACTGCTCATAAAGGAACCTCTCCATGTCCTCCGATCAAGGTCTTTCTCGTCGGGAACTGGTTGCAGGTGCGGGTGCTCTTGCCCTTGCCACAGGGTCCGCGTGGCGCTCGAACCAAAAGCCGAGAACAAGACCTATCGCATCGGCGTTATTTCCGCCAGCATCGACGGCAAGCCGCAGAAGACCAACGGCCATACCTGGCATTTCGCCCAGTATTTTCACCCGGAAATCAACCTTCCGGCCATCAAGAAATACCTCGATCCGGGTTCGGCGATGTTTTTCGAGAAATACCTTCGCAATCCCCGCTATCGTTTCGATCAACTGCCGTTTCCCGATACGCGCATTACGCACGTTTACTCCAACCCGGCGGATGGATTGACGAATTACGTCGAAGCCTTTCCGGGTGTGAAAATCGCAAAAACCGTGGAGGAACTGGTCGATTCCGTGGATGCGGTCTGGCTGGGGGACGCTTCAGGCAAGGGCAACGATCACTACGAGCTGATCGAGGCCGCGTTGAAAAAGGGATTACCGACTTTTTGCGACAAACCGATCGGCGAGACGGTCGCGGGCACTCGAAAGATACTGGATCTGGCCAAGAAAACCGGAACTCCGCTGATGTCGTCGAGTCTGTTCCGGCACGAATTCGGCATGGAGCAGGCACTGCGCATGCGCGATTCGGGCGAGTTTGGGCCAATCCAATATGTGCTGGCGAGCATGGCCGGCGGCTATTCTCACCCGAGTTGGTTTATCTACGGTCAGCATCCCATCTGGACGGTAGTGACGCTTTGCGGTGCGGGTGCGGAGGCCGTGAGCATGTATGCCCGCGAGGCAACCGCTCATGCTCTTGTTACTTACAAGGACCGAATGCCGGCCGAGGTCTGGTATGGCCGGCCGGACATGTCGGGGCAATACTGCCATACGACGGTCTATTTCACCAAACAGGCCTACCAATATACTCCGGCGATCGAAGGTAGCTTTGCCTACGGTCATCATTATGAGATGTTCCGGATGGCACACACCTTTCGTGAGATGGTTAAAACCCGCAAGGAGCCGGTGCCGCATAAGGAAATCCTGGAAGTGACGGCCATCGTTCACGCGGGAGCCAAGTCCTTGAAAGAAAAGGGCAGGCTCGTCGCGCTGGAAGAAGTGATGGCGGAGTAGGACGGGCTTCCCAGGCCGTCTCGGTGGGCTGGGAAGACCGTCTTACACTCTCGCTTAAAGGCCAATTCTTGTTCATCATTTTTCAGGTTCTCCGCCAAAGTTGTGGAGAGCAACTCGATCTTTGTTCCATGCAATTTGCTGATAACCGAGCCGAAGGCGAGCGTCGGGGCGTTAGCCCGACGTGCGCTTCCTCCATCAAAACGCTTGGTTTTTCCCAGGTAACCGGGGAATCCGATCGGTTTTTCGGGGCGGAAGCCCACGTCGGGCTAACGCCCCGACGCTCGCCTTCGGCTCGCCGTATTACTATCGCTTCTACACAATTCGCGGAGAACCATTTTTCATAAACAGGCCTTTTGTTTTGAATGTAAGTACACCTATAATTTATGGTGAGAACCGTAGTTTGGTCCATTGGCTCATTCGGGCAAAGGGTGCGAGCCACCGACTTCCAAAGAAGTTGGCCGTGGATCAAACGATTATCGATTTGATACACTGACGAAGTTCTTTGGTGAATGGGGCTCGTCGGTCGGGCTGGGTTGCTACCAAGTAACTTCGCCTCAATCTAACGATTATCGATTGGATATTCTGGCGAAGTTACTTGCCGATGAGGGCCCGTGATCGGGCGCAGATGCTTCCAAGAACTAAAGCCAATCAAACGCTTATCGATTTGATGGATTGGCGAAGTTTTTGCTGATGAGAGCCCGAAACCGGGCGCAGACGCTACAAATTGCTACAAGAATCGGTTTGTACATCAATAAAAGCGCGTACGAACGAACAGATTTCCCGATGTCGTGCCGTGCTTCCAAGAACTAAAGCCAATCAAACGCTTATCGATTTGATGGATTGGCGAAGTTCTTGCTGATGAGGGCCCGAAACTGGGCGCAGACGCTACAAATTGCTACAGAATTTGGTTTGCGGATCAACGATTAGATAACCAAACAAGCGAGGATGTGATCGCCATGCTGCAAATTGCTACAAAAATCAGGTTGTACATCGACTACAGAAAGCACTAGTGAACAAATTTCATAATGTCGTGCTACAAATTGCTACAAAAAAACCGGTTTGCGGATCAACGATTGAATAACAAAACAAACGAAGCGTCGAACGCGATGCTACAAATTGCTACAAAAATCGGTTTGCACAGCAATGATCGGAAATACGAACGAACAAATTTCATAATGTCGTGCTTCCAAGAAACTTCGCCTCAATCCAACGATTATTGATTTGATATTCTGGCGAAGTTGCTTTCAGATGAGGGCCCGAAACCGGGCGCAGACGCTACAAATTGCTACAAAAAAACCGGTTTGCGGATCAACGATTGAATAACAAAACAAACGAAGCGTCGAACGCAATGTTACTAAACTCGGAAGATTGTCAGACAACAAACGGCAACATCCGACAACAAATCTGGAGATTTGAGGGCCTTTTCATGAACCCTTCCGCCAATACTCCAATCTCTTTTCTTGAAACGACGAATACTGCAAAACGGCATCGGATAAGCTAAAATGATTCGTCACGAGTGGAGAGAATTTGCATCGAGACGTGCCAGTGCGTTCGATGCCGAAACGATAGATCAGGGGCAAAGTCATGAACATGGAAGAACTTGTCGCGTTGTGCCGTCGTCGAGGATTCATCTTCCAATCGAGCGAAATCTACGGAGGCATCAACGGTTTCTGGGACTACGGCCCCCTTGGCGTGGAACTCAAGAAGAACATCAAGGAAGCCTGGTGGCAGGACATGGTGCGCAATCCGCCTCCCGGCCCCGATGGGAAAGAGGTATCGATGGTCGGGGTCGATTGCTCGATCATCATGAACCCGAAAGTCTGGGAAGCGAGCGGGCACGTCGGCGGATTCAGCGATCCGATGGTCGATTGCAAGAAATGCCGCAAGCGTTTCCGCGCCGACAAAGTTTGGCTGGTTGGCTACTTCGATGGTCCTCAACCCACTCCCACCAGTGTACTCCCTTTGTTCATCAAACCACTGGAAGCAGATTCGAGAGAGGATGCACTCAAATATGAACTGAGTAAAGCAGAGAAGAAGCAGTTCAAACTGGAGCCGTCAGCCCTTGCGTTTCCCCTGTTAAATATCCCCATCGAGTTTCAAAGGAAATGTCCGAGCTGTTTGGAAGGCGAGTTGACCGATGCCCGTGCCTTCAACCTGATGTTCGAAACCTTTGTTGGTGCCATTCAGGATGAGGCCAACAAGGCCTACCTTCGTCCTGAGACAGCGCAAGGAATCTTCGTCAACTTCCGCAATGTTCTCGATAGCACTCGACTCAAGATTCCCTTCGGAATCGCCCAAGTTGGCAAAGCATTTCGCAATGAGATCAACCCTCGGAACTATACCTTCCGCAGCCGGGAATTCGAGCAAATGGAAATCGAATTCTTCTGTCATCCCGACGAATCGATGAAATGGTATCAGTGGTGGCGCGAGCTGCGCATCAAATGGTACTCCACACTCGGCATCAAGTCCGAGAAACTCCGACCCCGAGAACAGGCCAAGGAAGAATTAGCGCACTACTCCATCGCCACGACCGACATCGAATACATGTTTCCCTTTGCAGAGGAGCCGCAGGAACTGGAAGGTGTCGCCCATCGCGGAGCTTACGACCTTACCGCACACATGAAACACAGCGGCAAGGACTTGAGCTACTTCGACGAGGAAGCCTGGGAACGCGACAAATCAACGCGCGGAACCAACTCGTTCAAGGAATGGGTCAAGAAGGGACCACTGCCGGCGGAAATGGAAAAGTATCAGTACATGCCCCACGTAATCGAGCCAAGCGCCGGGGCGGATCGCTTCACGCTGGCGGTGTTATGCGAGGCGTTCTGTGAGGACGAGATTGGCGGCGAGAAGCGAACGGTGATGCGCTTTCATCCCCGGCTGGCACCGATCAAAGCGGCGGTATTTCCGTTGGTGAATAAGGATGGAATGCCGGAAAAGGCCGAGGGTTTGTACCGGGAATTGAAGAAACATTTCAACGTCTTCTACGATGACAAGGGTGCGGTTGGGAGACGTTATCGCAGGCAGGACGAGGCTGGTACGCCATTTTGCATCACGATCGATGGTCAGACGATGCAGGATGATACCGTGACTATCCGCGAGAGGGATAGCACTAAGCAGAGCCGAATACCCATTCGGGCGGTGGCGGAGGAAATCCGCCAGGCACTGAGTTAGTTCCAAGTCCAATCGGAGCCTGAAGCGTAAGCGAAGAGATGGACTTTCTCTTCGCTTACGCTTCAGGCTCCGATTGGGCTTGGAACTACTCAAGAGTTTTCCACCGCAACCAGTGATCGACCAGAACCAGCGCCATCATCGCTTCGCCCATCGGCACGAAGCGCGGCAACAAACAGGGATCGTGCCGGCCTTTGGTCAGAATTTCCGTTGGTTCGCCCGCTCGATTCACGGTCTGCTGATTGCGGGACAAACTGCTCGTCGGTTTGATCGCCACGCGGCAAACGATCGGCTCGCCGCTGGAAATCCCTCCCAGCATTCCGCCGTGACGATTCGTTGCGGTGCCGATCGCGCCATCTGCTTTGCGAATGAAAAGGTCGTTGTTTTCGCTGCCGCGTGCGGTTGCCACTGCAAAACCAGCGCCATATTCAAATGCCGTCACTGCAGGCAAAGAAAGCATCGCCTTGGCCAGATCGGCCTTCAACTTATCGAAGACAGGCTCGCCCCATCCTGGAGGCACGCCCACTGCGACCATTTCGCTGATGCCGCCGATGGAATCGCAATCTTTGCGAACCTCTTCGATCAAGGCGATCATGCGATCCGCTGCACCGCCATCCGGACAGCGAACGATATTGGCTTCAACCTGATCGAGGGTTACCAAAGCCGGATCGGGAACCTCCGCAATGACATTGCCAACCTGCTTCACGTAGCCCAAGACGCGAATGCCTTGCATGGCAAGCAGTTTCTTGGCGATAGCTCCAGCTGCCACCCGGCACACCGTTTCGCGGGCGCTGGATCGGCCTCCGCCCCGAAAATCGCGGAAACCGAACTTGGCATCGAAAGTGAAATCGGCGTGGCCGGGGCGGTATTTTTCGGCAATATCGCCGTAATCCTTGCTGCGCTGATCCTGATTGCGAAAGAGAATCCCGATCGGCGTGCCGTCGGTGCGCCCCTCGAAGACTCCGGACCAGATCACCGGCTCATCGGATTCGTCCCGCTGAGTGACGATCTTGGATTGACCGGGCCGACGACGGCGCAGATCGAAGAGAAGATCTTCCACCACGAGGGGCAGACCGGGCGGGCAGCCGTCAATGATGACCATGTATCCGGGGCCATGACTGACCCCGGCAGTGGTCACGCGAAATCGTTCGCCGAATGTATTGCCTGGCATGGAGAGATTCTATCGGATTCCGTTTCCATGCCGAGTCAAACAGTGGGAACGGATGAATCCGAGTGCAGCTAATACGCTCGACAGCCTCAAATAGCCTTAATAACACATGGGCGCAACACGCGGCACTCGGCATTTCGTGCCGGGGTTTCTATAATCCCTCAAACCGCATGACCAAGGGATTTTCCGCGATGATTGAATCTACTTCCGATCAACCGAAACCGAAATATGGCCGGGTGCTGCTTAAAATGAGCGGAGAGGCCTTCGGGCAAGGCGGCAAAAGCGGTATCAGTATCGACGAAACCCTCGCCATCGCTGCTCCCCTCAAACGATTGGTCAATCGCGGGGTACAACTTGCGGTTGTCGTCGGTGGCGGCAATATCCTGCGCGGACATCAGTTCTCTCAAGGCGGCGAGATTATCAAGGAAGCGACGGCCCATTACATGGGCATGCTCGCTACCATCATGAATGGACTGGCGCTGCAGGAATGTCTCGAAAGCATTGGCTGCGAGACCCGCCTCGTCACCGCACTCAGGCTCGATAACGTCGCGGAATTCTTCATCCGCCGCCGGGCAGTCCGCCATCTGGAAAAAGGGCGAGTCGTAATCTTGGCCGGCGGCACCGGCAACCCTTTCGTGACCACCGACACCGCTGCTGCGCTGCGCGGCCGGGAACTCGATGTCGATATTCTGCTCAAGGCCACTCGCGTCGATGGCGTTTACAGTGCCGACCCCGAGAAAAATCCACATGCAGTCCTTTACGAGAAGTTGACCTACAACCAGATTTTCCGCGATAATTTACAGGTAATGGACCTTGCCGCCATCGAGATGTGTCGCGACGTGAAACTGCCGATCCTGGTATTCAACTACAAAAAGGAAGGCAATATCGAACGTGCCATCGAAGGGCACAAGCTTGGAACGTTTGTCAGTGAATAATGGATAGTGTTCAGTGTTCAGTATTCAGTGTTCAGTTGAAGACGAGGGTTATTGGACTTATATCTTTGACCATCGGTTATTGACTGAACACTGAACACTGAAGACTGAACACTCACTCCTGAACACTATCTTGAACCCTAACATCTGATCGAACATGACTCACGCACAAATTATCAAGGACACACGCGATCGTATGGAAAAGGCGATCGATGTGTTTCGCAACGAACTCAAGGGCCTGCGCACGGGCCGGGCTTCCCCCGCGCTATTGGATGCGATCCGGGTCGACTACTTCGGCTCCCCGACGCCCATCAAGCAATTGGCGGCAGTGTCCACACCCGATCCGCAGCAATTGCTCATCAAACCGTTCGATGCCGGCTCACTGAAGGACATCGAGAAGGCGATCCGCAGCAGCGACTTGGGGCTTGCGCCGAACAACGACGGCAAAGTCATTCGCCTCCAGATTCCGCCTATGTCCGGCGACCAGCGCAATAAAATGGTCAAGAAAGTGAAAGAGCTGGGCGAGCACGCCAAAGTATCGTGCCGAAATATCCGCCGCGACGGCAACAAACATTTCGAGCAAGGTGAAAAGGATAAAACCCTCACCGAGGACGAAGCCAAGAAGGGACAAGAAGAAGTCCAAAAACTTCTGAAGACCTACGAGTCCAAAGTAGACGAGCTTGCAGCGGCCAAGTCGAAGGAAATCTCGGAATCATAAGCTAATAGTTCCAGGTTCCAGGTTCCAAGTTCCAAGTTCCAGAGTCGATGTCTTCCAACTTGGAACTTGGAGCTTGGAACTTGGAACTTACGAAGGAACCTGGAACTAAAATATGCGCTCACTCCGTGAGATTTTTCAGCTATATCCCACCTCACGCGAAAAGGGGCTTGCCTCCACCGAGGTTTCTCAAAGCCTGCAGCAATTCGGTGCCAATCGTCTTACGCCGTTGCCGCGCGAGCCGATGTGGAAGAAATTCCTCGGTAAATTCGATGAGCCGATCATCAAGATTCTCCTCGGCGCTACGCTCTTGAAAACAACCGTCGATCTTTTTGCCATATCGACGCTGCTCGGCGCGGTCGGATTGGGAATTGTCGTCATTGCCTTGGTCGTATTGTCGGTACTGAAGCTCGGCGAATGGATCCCATCAGCTCTGTTCGGGTTGGCGGTGGTCATGGTTGCTGCCAGCGTCATCAGCGGCCATCCCTCCTACGAGGGCTTGGCCGTCATGCTGGCCGTTATTCTCGCCACCGGCGTGGCTTTTCTCAGCGAGTACAAAAGCGACCGGGAGTTCGAGGTTCTCAACGCACAGAAGGAGTCGTTGCGCGTCAAGGTCTTGCGCAGCGGTCAAGTCCATGCGATTCCGCTCGAAGAGGTCGTGGTCGGCGATCTCGTCAAGCTCGACATGGGCGATGAGATACCCGCCGACGGCCGGCTCATCCGAGCCAACGAATTGTACATCGATCAGTCTTTGATGACGGGCGAATCCGAAGCCGTCCGAAAGACCGTTCGAGCAGAAGAGGAAACCGCCGAGGGGCCGGACCAGGCCGGCTGTCTGTATCGCGGAACGCAGGTTGTCGATGGTGTCGGCGACATGGTCATCGCCGAAGTCGGCGACATGACCATGATCGGCCAAATCGCCCGTCGATTATCGGCAGATGCCGAGGAGCCGGAAAAGGCAGAAGCAGACCAATCCGAAAGCTCGGAGAGCCGAGTTCAGAAGAAGTTGACCATTTCCAAGGAGTTGACCCCGCTTCAACAGAAACTGACGAAACTGGCAGACCTCATCAGCACCGTCGGTTACATCGCTGCCGTCGCGATTTTCATTGCCATGCTGGTTCACGGTTTGATCAAGGGTGATGTTCAGTTTTCCAGTGAACCCAGCGCTCTTCAACACACGATCAGCAACCTGCTCAGCTACTTCGTTTACATGGTCATCATTATCGTGGTCGCGGTGCCCGGAAGGGTTGCCGATGAGCGTGACCGTCTCGCTGGCGCTGGCCATGCGCAAGATGACGCGCGCCAATAGCCTCGTCCGTCAACTGGTCGCATGCGAAACGATCGGCTCCGCGACCATCATCTGTTCCGACAAGACCGGCACGCTGACGCAGAACAAGATGCAGGTCGAACGACTGGGCTGGGATGGTCGAATCTTCGAGCGCGACAAATCCGATTGGCCGAACGATCTGCGCTGGACAGGATCGTGGACCCCGGCGGAGTGGATCGGCTTGAATGGTGCGATCAATTCGACGGCCAATCTGGAGAAGAAGGACGGCAAGCTTCAGGTCATTGGCAACAGCACGGAAGGGGCACTGCTGCAATGGCTCAGCGAATCGGGATATGAATATACGAAATTGCGAGAACAGTATCCGATCTTCTACCAGATGCATTTTTCGTCCGAGCGCAAAGCGCATGACCACCGTGATCGAGCACGGTGGCGAGTTGATTGCGCTGGTCGAAAGGCGCGCCGAAATCGTACTGCAACACTGCACGCATTACCTTTCATCGGATGGTTCAACCCATGAACTGACTGCACAAGTTCTGGCAGTCCATCCAAACAGGGCTGGCCGATGCTTCCGCACTGGCGATGCGAACCCTGGCATTCGCTTTCGCAAAATTACCGGCTGGAACGCCCGCGCGATGAAGATGCGCTCCACGCCCAGCGTGAAGAGATCGAGAAAGACTTGATCTTCTGCGGCTTCGTCGCCATCCGCGACCCTCTGCGGCCCGATGTCAAGTCGGCCGTGCAGGAATGCCGGGATGCCGGCATTGAAGTGATGATGATTACCGGCGACAACATCGAAACGGCACGGGCCATTGGTCGGGAAATCGGTTTGCTCGATGCTCCCGATGCGATGGCCATCACCTCGGCCGAATTCAACGCCATGTCGGACGACGAGGTGAAAGCAAACATCGATCGGATCCGGATCATGGCCCGCGCCCGGCCGCTCGACAAGTTCCGCATGGTGAAGTTGCTTCAGGACAGGCAGCACGTCGTGGCCGTGACGGGTGACGGCACCAACGATGCGCCGGCGCTGAAAAAAGCCGATGTCGGTCTGGCCATGGGCATTGCCGGGACAGAGGTAGCCAAGGAAGCGAGCAAGATCGTATTGCTCGACGATTCCTTCTCGACGATCGTCAAGGCCGTCCACTGGGGCCGATCGCTATACGAAAACATTCAGCGCTTCATTCAGTTTCAATTGACGATCAATGTCAGCGCGCTGGTGATAGCGTTCCTGGGGCCGTTCCTGGGTGTGAAACCACCCTTTACCGTGCTACAATTATTGTGGATCAATGTGATCATGGATACCTTCGCGGCCATTGCACTTTGCTCGGAGCCGCCGCAGGGACGGGTTGATGAAGGCCAAGCCCAAGCGGCGTGACGAAAACATCATCACGCCGGCGATGCGCGGCACCATCATCTCGACCGCGGTCTTCTTCGTCATCACCATGTTGATCCTGCTGATCGGAATGGATCAGTGGCAATGGTTCAACGATGGCGGAACGCCGTCGAAAGCGTTCCCCGAATTGACGTTAAGACAGGTAGCGTTTTTCTTCACGATCTATGTGTTTTTCCAGGTCTGGAACCAGATCAATTGCCGGTCGCTGACGCCGGACACCAGCGGGTTCAAAGGGTTCTTCCGAAACCCATCGTTCCTGACGATCGCCGGGCTGATTGTGATTGGCCAGTTGATTATCGTGACCATCGGCGGAGCGGTCTTTGAAGTGGAACCGCTGGGGCTGCTCGACTGGCTTGGCATCGCCGCCGGAACGGCGTCCGTCTTGGTATTCGCGGAAGTGGCGAGAAGGATCCGAAGGAAGCCCTCGGTAATAGAGTAAGCAGAGGAGCCGAGCAGTAAGGATGATGAAGTCGCGTTCATGACGGAGCAGACAGCATCACATAAGGGAAATCCAGATGCCCGAAGGATCGCCATCGCGGACTTCTGCAAGAGTTTTGTTGTGTCTGAATGAGTTTGTCCATGTAGAATGAAGGAAGGAAAATGGTTATTACTCTCGGTCCCGAACTGGAGAACGCGCTCATCGAAACGGCCCAACGCGAGAGGGTGACTCCGGAACAATTGGTCATCGCCACGCTGGCGGAACGATTCCTCACAGCAGCCATGCCGTTCCAGCCAAGAGACGACTGGGAACGACAGCTTCTGGGGTTGGCGACGGATTGCGGCGTATCTTTGTCCGATGCAACTCTTAGTCGTGAGGAATTATACGACTAATGCCGTATTTGATCGACACAAACATCTTGGTTAGGTTGGCGAATACGGCGGATGTTCGCCATGCCGTTGCATCACGTGCGCTGTCAGAATTGCATCGTCGCGGCGACATCTTGTACGTGACACCACAGGTATTGATCGAGTTCCGCAATGTTGCTACGCGACCTGTTGCAGTCAATGGTCTGGGATTATCCGTGACGCAGACAGAAGCGAAAACCGCGGGATTCGAGGCAATATTTCCTTTGCTTGGAGATACTCTGGATATCTACACGGCTTGGAAATCTCTTGTTGCTGCGGTTGGAGTCGTAGGCAAGCAGGTCCACGATGCTCGTCTGGTCGCGGTCTGCCACGCTCATGGAGTAAAGAGTCTGCTGACGTTCAACGTGCGCACTTTGTCCGGATGGCAAGTTTTGGCCCTGGAATAGTGGCGGTTGACCCAGCGACGATCTAAGAGCCGTTACTCTGGTGAAGAATCGCCCATCCTAACCAGGGATGAAGCCGCAGAAGAGCAGGAGCATCCATGTCTGAAACAAATGCAAAGCTGGAAGATGTCGCCGAAAAGCTCGGCATCGGCCACTACGTTCGCCATGTCTTCCTTTGCACGGGCGATAAATGCTGTTCCACCGAGGAAGGGACCAAGGCCTGGGAAACGCTCAAAAAAGAGCTCAAGGACAAGAACCTGTCGCTGAGCAAGGGGCCGAACGCCTGTTATCGCACGAAGGTAGGATGCTTGCGGATTTGCCAGAACGGCCCTATTGTCGTCGTGTATCCGGAAGGAACTTGGTATCGCGACATGACGGCGGATCGTATCCCGCTCTTGGTTCAACAGCACATCGTTGAAGGAAAACCGATTGAGGACTGGGTCTTTGCCGAAAACCCGCTGGGCAATCCAGTGATATAATCGGAGTGTTAGGTTCAAATAAACTCTCCCATTTCAAGGAATGCTTGTATGCGAATCTGTTTCACAATCCTGGGTATCAGTTTCATGTCCATTTTCCCTGCGAATGCCGACGAAAAGAAAGACCCCGCTAAAGTTGAGCCGGGAGTGCAGGTGGCACCGTTCGGCAAGACCGACGATGGCACCGAAGTCCAGATCTACACGTTGACGAATAGCAATGGGATGAAAATGAAGATCACCAACTACGGCGGCATCGTAACCGAGTTGCATGTGCCCGACAAGAACGGCAAGTTTGCCGATGTCGTCCTTGGGTTCGATGACTTGAAAGGCTACCTCGGCGGGCATCCCTATTTTGGCGCTATCATCGGTCGAGTCTGCAACCGAATCGCCAAGGGCAAGTTCACGCTCGATGGGAAAGAATATACCCTGGCGCTCAACAACAAGCCGAATACCCTGCACGGCGGCACGAAGGGTTTCGACAAGAGAGTTTGGACCGATGTTTCGTTCGTCAAAGGAAAGCCCGCGGTGTCGATGAGTTACGTCAGTGCCGATAGTGAAGAAGGCTATCCGGGAAGGTTGATCGTGACCGTGATTCATCGGCTCACCGATGAGAACGCCCTCGAAATTGAGTATGATGCAAAGACCGACAAGGCCACGCCCGTCAATTTGACGCATCATGGCTATTTCAATCTGGCGGGCATGCTTCCGGCGACATTCTGGGGCATGAAGTATTCATCGCCGCCGACCAGTATACCCCGACCGATGATACTTTGATCCCCACCGGCAAGATTGTCCCGGTCAAGGGGACACCTTTCGACTTCACGGCATCAACGCCCATCGGCAAACGTATCGGCGCTTTGAAGGGCGAGCCGGGCGGTTATGATTTAAACTACGTTTTGCGGGCAGGAAAAGGCTCAAGGCTTGCCGCCAAGGTCGTTGAGCCGAAATCCGGGCGAGTCCTGGAAGTATTCACTACGGAGCCTGGCATCCAGTTCTACAGCGGCAATTTCCTCGATGGTACAAACAAGGGGAAAGGCGGCGCAGTGTATAAGAAGCACGCCGGGTTCTGCCTGGAGGCACAACACTTTCCCGATTCCGTCAACCAGAAGGATTTCCCAACCGTGATTCTACAGCCCAAAGCGGTCTATAACCAAACCACCCTGTACAAGTTTTCTGCGATAAAATAGGGCTTTCCCAGCAAAGGCGGCTATGGACGACAAAAGCCCGGACCCCGAAAACACACCCACTCTTTCGATAACCCAGGAAGGGGTGTCGCCGGGAGAGCCGGTGACTGGAACGCATGACTCACCTGCGATCCAAAACCCGAAATCGTTAGCCGGCCCGGAATCTTCACGCCCCGTGACGATTCCGGGCTACGAAATCATGGGCGAGGTGGGTCGGGGCGGCATGGGTGTCGTTTACAAGGCCTGGCACACTCGAACCAAGCGGTTTGTCGCCATCAAGATGATGTTGGAGCATTCGGTCGAAGACGAAAACCGCCGCCGGCGCTTTGTGGCCGAGGCGAAAACACTGGCCTCCTTGTCGCATCCCAACATTATCGCACTTTATGAGGTCAGCGAATTTGAGGGAATGCCGTATTTTTCCTTCGAGTATTGCTCGGCCGGTTCACTGGCAAAGAAAATCTCGGCAACCCCGATGCCCCCCAATGCGGCAGCGGGCCTGGCCGAAAAGTTGGCGCGGGCCATTGCCACGGCCCATCAGAACGACATCATCCATCGGGATTTGAAGCCTGGGAACATCCTTCTCACTCCTGAAGGCGAACCCAAAGTCACCGACTTTGGAGTTGCCAAGAATCTCCATCGCGACGACGGCAACACGCGACACCGGCTCGATTCTGGGCACCCCGAACTACATGCCCCCCGAGCAGGCTTTCGAGGACAGCAAGACCTTGACTGCACAGGTCGATGTTTATGCCCTGGGAGCAATCCTCTATGAGATGCTCACGGGCCGTCCGCCGTTTAAGGGTGCAACCGCCATGGAAACGATCGAGCAACTTCGACTTCAAGAGGTCGTGCCGCCGCGAATGCTAGTCGGTAGAATCCCCAAGGATTTGCAGACGATCTGCCTGAAGTGTTTGCGAAAAGACAAGTCGCAGCGCTATCCAGCGCTACGGAATTGGTTGCCGATTTGCAACGGTTTCTGGCGGGTCAAGCGATTGAAGCCAGGCCCCAGCGTCGGCGCACGACGTTCCGGGACTGGGCCTTGTTCATCGGAATCGCTTTGGTCGGTGTGATCTATGTTGTAGCGTTGATCGGTGCAGCGAAGTATTGGCTGCGGTAATGAGTAAACCGTTTTGGTCCGAGTTCGCGATCACTGGGCGATTGCCGCATCCGCGAAAAGATTTTCGTATCACTTTTGCATCACGCCACTTCCCAGCCTTTGCGATATTCCTTGTGAATGTAGCGATCTGCTTCGGGCACTCCTTTGGCCTTCATCTTTGCTGCATCCCATTCGATCACTTTGCCGGTGCGATAAGCAACCGTTCCCAGCAGGACCGCTTCCGTCAACGCACCGCTGTAATCGAAGTTGCAGGTTGTCGGGTCGCCGCTCTTGCAGGCTTCGACCCATTCCTTGTGATGGCCGATCGAGTCCTTGATGAACGGTTTCGGCGGCGTGAACCCCTTGAAATCGGCTTCGGGCCAGAGCTTATAAGAACCATAGCCGGCCAAGAGCATGCCCTTATCGCCGATGAAGACTGAACCATCACCCCACTTGGGGAGTTTACCTTCTTCAAACAGTTTGGGGCGATTGCCGCCATCGTACCACGTCACTTTCAGACCGCCCGGAAACTCGTATTTCACGCTCGTCCAGTTGGGACAGTTTTCGTCGTTCGGCTCCGAGCCTGTCGATTCGATTCGTGTGGGATGACGAAGTTTTAGCGCCAGAAGGGCAAGTCCATGTGATGGCAGGCCATGTCGTTGAGCGCTCCGCCGCCGAACGCCCAATAGCGCCGCCAGTGGAATGGGACGTAAGCTTTGCTAAAAGGTCTCACTTTGGCCGGCCCCAGCCAGAGATCCCAGTGCAGCGTCTTCGGAATCTCATCGGTCGGCGGCCGTTTGCCGTCGCCGCCCCATGACGTTCCCACCCATACGTGCACTTCACTCACCTTGCCAATTGTGCCGCTCTGAATGAGTTCGACCACGCGGCGATAATTGCTGCCGGCGTGAATCTGCGTACCCATCTGCGTCACCCGTTTTTGCTTTGCCGCGGTTTCGGCGATGAGCCGGGCTTCGGCAACGGTGTGCGTCAGCGGCTTTTCGCAGTAAGTGTGCAATCCCGCTCGCAGCGCGGCGAGGGTAATGGGCGCATGGGTATGATCGGGAGTAGCGATGAGCACCGCATCCAGGCCCTTTGCGTCAATCAGTTTGCGAAAGTCAGTGTAGAACGCCGCCTTCGGAAAGGTCGTGCGCCCCTTGCCGATGCGGGATTCATCGACATCGCAAAGGGCGACGATTTCCACCCCAGTCTTGGCAAGATCAACCCAGTTGCCTTCTCCTCGACCGGCGACGCCGATCACTCCAACGTGGAGCTTTTCGCTCGGAGCGGGCACTTTTTCCTGGGCCAACAGCGGTAACGTCGTTCCGCCAAAAACTCCCGCAGCGGAAGTTTGCAGGAAACGACGGCGAGAAAACTGTTGCAGCATGGTAATCCCCACAAAAATGGTTGAGATTGGAAGTTGTTGGTGCTTTTCGTGGTCAAATGTCTTGGCGTCCGGTGGTCGATGGCAATAACACTCCAAACCAGTAGCCTACCGAAGATTTCGCCTCATCGCAACCATTCCGTATAATTCATTCCAACATCTGCGAACTCCAGAGATGTCCGTTGAACGGTGTAGCCGGCCTGGGAGGGAAGAGCGTGGGGATGATGCCCAACTCCTCCCGCACTGCCCGGCTATCGCCCTATCCAGAGGATTATTGCCATGCAGGATCGGATCAGTTATCAGGGCATTACCTTCGATGATGTTCTGCTGGAGCCCGGTTATTCGGAGATCACGCCGAAAGATACCGATGTAAAAACCTTCGTGACGCGCAATATCCGCCTCAATGTTCCCATTCTCTCCGCGCCGATGGATACCGTCACCGAAAGCGAACTGGCCATCGCGCTGGCGCAAGAAGGCGGCATGGGCATCATCCACAAAAATATGCCGATCCTCAACCAGACCAGCGAAGTCGATAAGGTCAAGCGCTCGGAAAACGGCATTATTACCGATCCGATTACTCTGCCGCCGGACGAAACCGTGGCAACCGCCAAACGGATCATGGAGCAGCACCACATCAGCGGCGTGCCGATTACCAGTAACGGTTACTTGAGGGGCATCCTGACCCGACGGGATCTGCGCTTCCTTACCAACAGCTCCCAGAAGATTTCTGAAGTCATGACCAAGGAAAATCTGGTAACTGCCCCGGAAAATACAACACTTGTAGACGGCTGAGAGGATTTTAACGGAAAATAAAGTGGAGAAACTTCTTCTGGTTGACGATCAATATCGACTGAAGGGCCTGATTACGATCAAGGACATCGACAAAATGCTGAACTTCCCGCACGCCTGCAAAGACGGCGCGGGCGGTTGCGGGTCGGTGCGGCCGTCGGCGTTCACGACTTCGAGCGGGCCGAGTCGCTGATCAAGGCCGGCGTCGACGTGCTGGTGGTCGATTCGGCCCACGGACATTCGAAGAATGTGATTGCGACGGTGCAGGGATCTGAAAAAGCGCTACGCCATCGACGTGATCGCGGGGAACGTGGCGACTGCGGAAGGTGCGCGGGCCCTGGTGGATGCTGGGGCGGACGCGAGTGAAGGTGGGCATCGGGCCGGGCTCGATTTGCACGACGCGAATTGTCTCCGGCGTCGGCGTGCCGCAACTCTCGGCGATTTCCCAGGCTTGCCGGGGCATTGCCGGCAGCGGATGTTCCGGTGATCGCCGACGGCGGCATCCGCTATTCGGGCGACATCACCAAGGCCCTCGCCGCGGGTGCCCACGCGGTGATGATCGGCGGCTTGTTTGCCGGCGTGCAGGAAAGCCCGGGGCAAACGATCCTGTACAAGGGCCGGACTTTCAAGCAGTATCGCGGCATGGGATCGCTCGGCGCGATGATGGCCGGTTCGAGCGATCGGTATCAGCAGGTAGCGGCCAAGGAAGGACCGGCACCGGCACCGGCAAACTGGTGCCGGAAGGCGTGGAAGGTCGAGTGCCTTACAAGGGGCCGTTGTCGCCGTTTCTGTTATCAGCTCGTGGGCGGGTTGCGGGCGGGAATGGGTTATTGCGGCACCAAGACTTTGGAAGAGTTGCGGACCCGCGTCGCGCTTTATTCAAGTGAGCGCAGCATCGGTACAGGAGAGCCACCCGCATGACATCCTTATTACGCAGGAAGCGCCAAACTACAGTTCTCGAGAAGAGTACTCGAAGTCGGATGGCGTTTAGGATTGCCGGCCTGATGGCCGTCTTGTTGGCGATACCAGTGTTCGGGCAAGAGCCCGTCTCCCGGTATCTGCCGCAAGATCCGGTGTTTCGCTCATCGGATCAGATGCCGACCGGCCCCGTTCAATTCCAAAAGACCGGGTCAAAACCTGACCCGGCCGTGGTGCAGGCTCATGCGGTTGTGGAGACCAAGAGTGTCGCCCCGCCCAAGCGCATCGTGCAGGCCCAGGCATTTCAGCCGAAGCCCAAAACCAAAGATTTACTTCCCGAAAGTGGAATTCCGCGAACCCAAACCGACGATTTGCTCGAATACCAAATTCGACTGGAGCCTCCCAGCATTGACATCGTGACCCAGATGGGCTCGGAAAAAGCTCTTGAAGAGCGGATGCGACAGGAGGCAATGCAGCGCGGCGGCGCAGAAATTCGCTTCCCTGCCAAAGCACCTGTTTCAACGCATCCTTACACGCCGCGCAATTACGCCGTCGCCAAGATTTGTGCTGAGCCGCGCTATGTCAGCTACGATCGGCTGCATTTCGAGGAACTCAACGCCGAACGATACGGCTGGAATCTGGGCTGGATCCAGCCGATGGTCTCCGCTGCTTACTTCTACAAGGACTTCCTGTTCTTGCCGTATGAACTGGCATCTTACCCGCACCGCCAATTTGAAACGAGTGCCGGCAAGTGTCTGCCGGGCGATTCGGTGCCATACATCCTTTATCCACCGGAAATTACTTTGAGCGGCATCGCTGCAGAAGCCGGTGTGGCAGTTGGCTTGGTGCCGGTATTCCCATAACCTTTGTTCCAAGTTCCAAGTTCCAAGTTAAAACAAGTGACTTGGAACTTGGTTGGACACACGCGTTATTTCACTTCGCGCAGCACCTCTACTTCATTTTTATCAACATAAAGTCCAGTGCTGCCGTCCTTTTGAAGATCGAGCAGGTTTTGATTGGTCATTGCCGAGAACTTTAGGCGAAGGATATACGTTGAACCCGATTTCAGTGTTTTTTGATTAGGTTCAATCCCGTCAATTCTGATCGACTTCAATCCAGGCAGGTTTCCTTTCACGGCAACAAACTTGAATTCTCCGCAGGGTGTCTGAAACGCACACTTTGGGCTGTAATCGTGGTTGAGTACAAACTGTTTGTATTCTGCACGGACAAGGATTCCGCCCGCCTCTTGTTCGCCGCCCCATGCTGCTTTTTCTGGATCGAGATCCTCGCCTTGTTCGCCACCTTCGCCTTGGTTCGAGCGAAAATTGCAAGAGCACACCAAGATGCTCGCCATCAAAAAACTGAAAAAGAGTAAACGCATGATGAAGCACCTCACGATGCAGGAATTAGATTCTCTTCCGAGATGTTCGCACATTGGCTAATGAAATACAAGAACCAGCCATCAGTTTTGCATTTGCTGAACACTAATCCAAGATTTCGCCGCGCATGATCGTGACTGCATGTCCGCCGAGGATCACGCGGTCTCCTGCAAATTCAACGTGGATCACGCCGCCGCGCGGCGACACTTGATGCGCGACCATTTGCGTTTTGCCGAGGCGGGATTGCCAGAAGGGGCCGAGACAGCAGTGCGCGGAGCCGCACACCGGATCTTCCGGCACACCGCACTGCGGCGCAAAAAACCGCGACACAAAATCATAGCCCTTCTCGGATGCCTGTGCGGTAACAATAACGCCGCGTACCGGTAGTTGATCCAAGAGTCCGATATCGGGCGTCAAGTTGCGAACCAGTTCTTCCGATTCGAGCTGCACAAGGTAGTCGAGCCGATTCTTCCCGACGTAACGAAGCGGCACTCCCAGACCTTCCAGCAACACCTTGGGTGGTTCGGTTTCCTGGGGAGGTTCAGCGGGAAAGTCCATCTCAATCAGCGAACCGCGACGCCGGCAAGTCAGAACTCCGCTACGGGTGCTGAAGACCGCAGGCATGTTCTCTTTGAGCCGACCGGTTTCCCAGAGAATGTGAGCAGTGGCAAGGGTTGCATGTCCGCAGAGATCGACTTCAATTTTCGGTGTGAACCACGACAAGTCCCAGCCGGCCGGATGAGGAAACAAGAAAGCGGTCTCCGACAAATTCATCTCTGCGGCAATGGACTGTTTCCATTGGGATTCCTTCGCTTCATCCAGAATACAAACGGCTGCCGGGTTGCCGTGAAAGCGCTTCTGCGTGAAGGAATCGACCGTATAAATGGGAAAGCTTTTCGGCATGGCCAACGGCGTCCAATTACTACTGTCGATCCAAAGAATCGATCCAGCGGAATAGTTCCTTCAATTCATCGGCATCTTCATCGAGGTACTGCTTGCCGATGTTTTTCATCTCCCGGAAGATCACGTTGTATTTCTTGTCCACCAGCTTGGTTTTGCTCTCCTTGATTTCTTTGATGAGCAAATCTTTTTGACCGCCGAAGATCAGGAACTGGAGTCTTTGATTCGGGACCGAATCTTTCGACTGCGTGGCCAATACCGCACTCACCGTCGCCACGCCCCGCACCAGATCGCGGGAATGGAACGCCATGTAATAGGCCATCTGACCGCCAATGCCGTGCCCGTGCATGACGATCCGCTGTCGATCGATGGTGTAGTGGCCCAATACCAGGTTCATATTGGTGACGATGTCGTCGGCTTCGCTGGGAACCCAGCCGTCCTTGTTCTGAGAGATCGGCCCCATCATGATCACCTGATGATCGTCGCAGAAATCGTCCCAGAGCTTCATCATGTCATCGGCATCCCGGCCCGCCCGGCTTGCGGTATGCAGCCAGACCACCAGTCCATAGCTGATATTCGGGTTGTAGCCGCGCGGCACATAGAGCCAGTATTCTCGCCCGGTGGCTTCGTTGACACGGTTCAACACCTTGCCGGTCTCGACCTTCTCGTCCTTCTTGGAGTCATCCTTTTTCGGCTGGCCTTTCTTTGGGCCGTCTTTCTTGGGACCATCTTTGCCCTTGGGCTGCTCGCGCACCCGTTCCTTGGTCGGTTTTTCTTTGGGCAATTCTGCGGGTATGGCCTCAGTCATCGCGACCAGTTTGGCGGACAATTTCTCCGACTTGCCGTCAGCTCGTTTGACCTGCATCTCAAGCACGGTGGCCGAGGGAAGCCCGCTCATCAGGGCGGCGAACTGGTTTCGGCCGTTGAACGCCCGCATGGGCAGGAGAGCTGTGCCGATTTGCATGATTCGATCGCCCACCTTCAGGCCCGCCTTGGCGGCAGGACTATCGGGATAGACAAAGCGAATCTCGACGCCGGGGTCGGGATCATCGCGCATCGGCAAAATGCCGAGAAAACCTGTTTCAAACGATGCCTGTGAGCCTTGCAGTATGACTTTTTTGGGAAGCACCATCTCCTTGTCGCCGCGTTTGACCTTCATCGAGAATGAATCGCCCTCGTAGAGCGGCTTGAAGGCGTGCAAGAACTGGGCCATCGTATGGATCGGTTTGCCATCAACTTCAAGAACCCGATCGTTGGCCTGCACCTCGGCCTTGGCCGCTGCCGAGTCGGGAATGACGACCTTGATAATCGGCGGATTGAGATATTCCGCAGGACTTGGCTGCGGGATGCCAAACAATCCCGCGCAGAGTGACGTGTTTCTCGGGTGTACCGGCTTTCAGTTTCGGCAGAACGCGGTTGATGTCTTCCAGAGGAATGCCGAAGCCGATGCCGGAATCGTACCATTCGATGCCGGCATTATCGCCTTCGCTGGTATGCGAAGCGGGAACGAGGACTCCCTGGACGCGCCCCTCGATGTCGATGATTGGGCCGCCATAGTTGACCGGGGAAATCTTGCCGTCGCACTGGACTGCCTTGCCCCAGATTCGTCCCACGGCACTGATGATCCCGGCACTCATGGACGGCGGTTGATCGATGTTCGGGTTCAAAGTACGGCCCAGCGCCAACGACCACTGGCCGACCTGAATCTCCTTTTTTGGTGTCGGGACCGGAACCGGCAATCCTTTCAAATCCGTTTTCAACAGCGTCAGCATCCTCGACTGGTCGGTGGCGACGACCTTGGCCACGGCACGCGGTTTGCCCGGAATCGTCACGAAGATGTCGGTTGGCTTGTTGATGAAGTTGAAAGAACTGGTGATGATGTAACCATTGGCATCGACGATCGAGCCCCGTCGTCGGGCCAACGACTTTTCGGATGGGAGCGCCCGTTGCCCGATCGGTCCAGACGATCAGATCCTGCCCGCCACTTGTCTCAATGCGGACCACGCACGGCGCGACCTTGGCGACCGCGGCCTTCATGCTTTTTTCGGTGTCTTCATTAGTATCCTGGGCACGCACCGGCAGCGAAGCCGCCAACCAGACCACCGCCATTGTCAGAATTAGTCGGTTCATAAGTGGGTATCCTGCCTCTTCCGAGGCGAACCCGGTGCGTAAGCTCCGGGGTAAACAGTGTGTCTCAGAGACTTCGTGGCCACCCCGGAGCTTACGCACCGGGTTCGCCTCGTTGACGTAAAGCGTTATTTCTTGGGAAAATCGGTAAATTCCAGTTCCACTGCGGTGAGCTTTTCGCCTCGGCGGATTTCCAGTTGCACCTTGGTTCCCGGTGTGATCTTCAACACCATGTCTTTGAATTGTTTGATGCTGTAGACCGGTTCGCCGTCCATGTAAATGATCAGGTCATCGGGCTTCAAACCCGCTTTCGCAGCGGGCGATCCCTTGACGACCCGGTCAATGAACGCAGGCGTCTGCGGGATCACCGAAGGAACGAAGACCATACCGTGATACACACCCGGGCCTTTTTCATCCTTGGCATGGGATTTAATGATCTTGTAAGTTCCCTTCATTCCCTCAACCACCAGTTCTTCGATCGACACGGTCCGGGTTTTATCGACGAATTCCTCACCCACTTTTTCCTTGTATTTCACTTCCAGCTTGGCATTGATCGGGATCGCATAATTGGTCCAGGTATCGGTCTGAACGCTGCGAAACTCCTTGCCGATCATACCCAGCAACTCGCCCTTGCGCGTGGTCAAAGCGCCGCCCGCAGATCCTTGATTGGTGATGATCGTGTCGACGAAGATCACATCGCCATGATAGGGAGCCTCGAAGATACCTCGGCGGGCGACGAGCTTGGTATAGGCCGAGACGATGCCCCGTTGCAGCGTCATCGGCTCATCGCGCGTGGCAATCTGGAAGGGGTTGCTCGAGGCCAATACCCAATCGCCAGGTTGCGGCTTGTGCTCGTTGAGATGTTTGACCACTGCCGGGATATCGAAATACGGGAGATCGAGTTTGATCTCATTCTTGGGATCCTGCTTGATTACCAACAGCGCTGCGTCGAGTTCGCGTTCGATGAACAGCACCTTGGCCCGAAAGCGCCGGCCATCGGCAAGGTGAACGCGCAGATCCTGCGTATCGAGCAACGATCCCGATACGGTGAGGATATGTCCCTCCGGCGAAACGATGAAACCGGAGCCGTACGAGACGTTACCCCGAAAGCCGCCGGAGCCGAACAGCTTCACCAGCTTGCTGTTGACCTCACCGGAAACCTTGGTAAACGGATCATCGGCACTGGCCGTCCGAACCTGCCCCAGCATCAACACCCCAACCAGCAAACCACCAGCGAATATCGTTCGATCTATTTTCATGGATGCAACCACAAGCAAAGACTAATGAAGAAGTTCTAACCACAGAGTCACAGAGAACACCAAGAAGAGAAAACAATGATTTAGAGAACCATTCGTTTCAACCCATCTTTCAGGAGACGGACATTGAAATTGATCAGCAATCCCGTGTGCGTCTTGCTCAGTCGCAAGTAGGTTAGAAGTTGTGCTTCATGGACCGGGATAATCTTCTCCACTGCTTTCAGTTCAACAACCAAGCGATCGGGAAAAAAGATGTCCATGACCAATTCATCGTCGTCGATAATTACGCCCTTGTAAAGTAGGGGCAGCCGAGCTCCAGGCTGGCAGTCGATCTTTCTCAATCCCAGTTCACGAACCATACACTTCTGATACACCGATTCGAGTAGTCCCGGCCCCATTTCTCGATGCACTTCAATGGCCGCGCCAATCACGGATTCGGTTAAGGTATCGCGTTCGTCCATTGGATTTATTTCTCATTCTGCTCGGTGTTCTCTGTGACTCTGTGGTTAGATATTCTTGGTTATTTTGTCGCGCCCATTGAGAAGGTCTTGATTGCCAGTACGCCGTAGCGCTTGTCGCCGTAGCGAATTTCCATTTTCCCGGGCAACTCACGGCCCTTCTCATCTTTTTTGTACTCGTGGAGATACACCTCGCAGGGATCGAGATCGGGATCAAGGAACGCCTCGAAGCCGACCAACTGGCCGTCCTGATACGGATGCTTGCCGGCGCGGTCGGGATTCAAATCCGCACGATAGAAATACCACTTGCAGGGCACTGCGGCGTGTTCGGTTCGGATCACTTCCGTCATCAGGCGGATGTCCCTGAACGATTTGACCGTCGGGCCGGTCAAAGGCTGCACGTAGAACGGCTCATAGCCGCCATGATAGAAATTCCCCAGTTCAAAGCCCTTCGGTCCCTGGGTCAGGAACCGGCGATAGTGATACATCGCCATCATCAAGCCGCCGCTGTAGGGTGGGACCATACGCTCCTCTTGCTTTAGGTCGGAGTTCAAAGGTGCAGAGTTCGAAGTCGACGTTAATCGCCATTTTGATCAGCGGCTTGGTGCTCTTGCCGTCTTCGGTTTTCACCTCGGTTACAGCGATCTTCATGTTGCCGATCTTGTCATCGCGGTTGTACGTTCCTTCGAGAACCCAGTCGCCCGCAACATTGCTGAAGTCGCCATGCGTCTTGAACGATTCCAACAGGCGTTTCTGCTCCAACTCGTTGAAGTAATAATTGGCGAATCCCTTTTTGGCTTTGTAGAGTGCCGCCCCCTTGCCCGCCGGCCCCTTGGGAGCAGGCCCCTTGGGTTGCGGCTGGGGAGTTGGATTCTTGGGATCGGCGATGACGGCCGGGGTGTAACTCATAAGACGAACGAGCGTTTGTCGCAGTTCGGGTTCCTTTTCCCGGCTCGTGACCATCGGCATGCGCCAATCTTTCGGGAAAATACCGAGAATGTTCTTGAACTGGTTCACGCTCCCCAGCGGCCGACCGGCAAAGGTGAGGAACTTGTCGCCCTCCTGCAAATCGCGGCGCTGGGCATCGGACGGATCGAGAACCTGCTTGACGACCATTTCGGCGAGCGAGCCATCCTCACTGGCCGTTTCAACCGTTGCCCCGAGCGTGGCATGATCGGTATCGAGTCCCGCCCGCAGATGGCCGAGGAAATTCTTGATCTGGTTGATCGAGATGGCATAGCCGACACCGCAGTTGATGCGGACGCGTTTGTCTCGAACGAGCCGCGGCCGTTGATGCCGATCAATTCGCCGTCCATGTTGAACAGCGGGCCGCCGGAATTGCCGGGGTTGATCGAGGTGTCGATCTGGATGCAGTCGGTATATTCGAGGAGTGCCCTGCCGGCGGGATACTGATAGCGGTGGACGCCGCTGACCAGGCCGTAAGTCACCGTCGGCGTGAAGTCGGTGGCCAGCAGGAACGGGTTGCCCATCGCCAGCGACCAGTCGCCGGCCTGGACTTTGTCGCTGTCGGCCAGCTTGACGGCGCGGAACTTGTCGCCTGGCTTCTCCGGCAGCAGCTTGATCAGGGCCACGTCGCCGACCTTGTCGATGCCGACGAGCACGGCGTCGTACAGGACGCCGTTCGGCCAGGCCGCAGTCCATGGTCGGACCCGTGCCGGCTGACGACGTGGAAGTTGGTCAGAGCATAGCCTTCCGGATCGATGACGACCCCCGAACCGCCACCACCGCCGCCACGAGCGTATATGGCTACCACCGAGTCCTTGACATCGTTGATGACTTTGACGCGATCGGCCTCGGACTTCTTGACCGAAGCGGGCAGGTTATCGGCGAGCAGTTCGTTCGACTGCTTCCCAACCGCCAACAAGACCGCCACGGCACCGACCACCGCAGCAAAACTCATCAATATATGCTTGCGCATCATGGGAAAATACCTATGTTCTTGAAACTTAGTTGGGCATAACAACCGTCGCAGAAAACATTAATACGATTAACCACAGAGTCACAGAGAACACAGAGAAGACAAAATCGACCATAGATAAACACCGATCAACTATTCTTCGTTTTATCCGTGTTAATCCGTGGCAAAGTGTGCTCTTCTTTGCTTTTGTCTTCTCTGTGTCCTCTGTGACTTTGTGGTTAGCCATGTCTTTTATTTACGCAACTTGGCATCTGCCAAATCGACCTGATTGCCGAAGTCGAGGAGCCCTTCGGATTCCACCGTTACTCGGAGCAGTTTCACACCGACCACATTCAGGTTCAGATTTCGCCCGGCGTCGGTTTTTTGGACCTTCTGTTTGAAGAGAACTTTGTTGTCGGCCTCAATGGTCAGGATAACGCTGACATCGTTCAAGATGCTTTCACTGGCATTGGCATCGACTCCCAAAACGGCCTCGAACGTCTTGAATTTTCCTTCGATGTTGTAGGTCAAGATCGTTCCGGCCCAGATTGCCAGTCCCTTGTTGTATTTCTGTTCGCCGATCTTCAGTTCGGTCTTGTCCAGAAGGCCATCACGGCTGAAACGATGGTCGGCCCCATCGATTTTCTTGGGCTGGAGATTGGAAAGGTAACTCACCGAACCCACGCTGAAATCGATCTTGGCGATGCCAGCCGATGAAGGATACTCGACATTCACGCCGGCGGTGCTGGCCAATGTGATTTTTTGGTCGGGCAGCACCGAAATACTTTTGGCATAGATCTCGTTCTTGTTGAGATCGATGACCTTGCAAAGAGTAAGGGCAATCGCGCGCGGGGCGGATTGAGAATCATGCCCATGATTCGTTTCATGGCAATCGGATTCTTCGAGCCGTCTTCGCCCTCGAATTGGATCGACTCGCCTTTTTCATCGGCATCGCCAAACGTGCCGTCAAACCGATCCAAGCCATCGTTGATGGTGAAGATGAAGACATCGCGTTTGGCTCGCTTGGAAAGGATCTCGCGAAATCGATTGGCGATTTTGACATCCTGGAAATCCCGAATCAGATAGAAAAGCGATGTCAACGGCACTGTAACCTTGACCGGGATCTCCTTGGGGTTGTTGACCATCAATGTCAAACCGACTTGGTTGCCCTTGATCTGCACGTCGGAGCAATGAAACTGGGAGCCGTCAACGAGTTGCACTTCGATCCAGGCGGCTCCCTGGGCGGGTTCCGCTACCGGGCGATAATCGATGATGGAAACCTTGCTCGGTTCAAAGGTCTCGGCCGCGCTGCCACTTTTGAAGATAACTTCTTTGGCGTCCGCAGAGACCAACTCCCCGTTCGATTTCTTGCCGTCGAAGGTCGTAAGTTCCGCAGCGTGGCTGAATGATGCGGCAAAAAGCAAGATGCAGAGCGTGCGCGCAGATACCATGAGATGCAATTCTCCGGGAGTGGTTCACAAGAATAGAGACGACTCAAAGTGGAATAACCCACAAATCTTAAAGGGTAAATTAGCAATTCCAACACGTAAAACAATTTCAAATGTAACCGACCGCGTCGTTTGGCTGCAGCCATATTCTGGCCAGGGCCATTTTCTGTTACAATTCCGTTACAAACACCTAAGTCATTACCCTAGCATGAGTTGCCGACGGCTTGCCGCCGATACCCCGCGTTCTTGGCGAACGCGGCTACGGCGGCGGAGGTCGTCGCTTCTCCGTAGCCGCGTTCGCCAAGAACGCGGGGCACGCCCCAACCTTTGACGTGCTAGCCGGCCTCTGGTGACGTGGGCGGTTCAGCGGGGCTGCTCTGGAGGTAGCCGAATTCGCCAGAATTCGGGTTTCGCCACACCCCGAATTCTGGCGAATTCGGCCGCACCCCCAGAGAATCTGGTTACACCAGCGTCGTTTGTTTGGTTATTAAATCGTTGATCCAAAAACCAATTTGTGTTGCAATTTGTAGCGTCTGCGCCCGGTTTCGGGCCCTCATCTGAAAGTAACTTCGCCAGAATATTAAATCGATAATCGTTGGATTGAGGCGAAGTTTCTTGGAAGCACGTCATTCGGAAATTCGTTCGTTCGCATTAGCGACCATTGCTGCACAATCCGATTTTTGTAGCAATTTGTAGCAGGCGTTCACATCGTCGTTTGTTTTGTTATTAAATCGTTGATCCACAAGCCAATTCTTGTAGCAATTTGTAGCGTCTGCGCCCGGTTTCGGGCCCTCATCTGAAAGTAACTTCGCCAGAATATCAAATCAATAATCGTTGGATTGAGGCGAAGTTTCT
>CAWAMR010000023.1:0-178609 GCA_963783095.1 uncultured Planctomycetota bacterium
GTTCATTTTTATGTATACCTGACACATTTCTCGTATTGCTAAAGGCGGCGAGCGCAGGTAGCGATTCCGGAGTTTTAGTTTCGCATTTCCATTTCATGGGGATGTTCTCGAGTTTCATCGAGCTCCGCGAAAGGGGAGAAATCCATGTATACCCGACGGCGTAACGGTTTGACCTGGCTTGTCCTCTTGCTAGGTAGTTTCAGCTCACACACGGCTGTGTTCGCCTTTCCAAAGCCAATGAAGGAAGAGCCGAAGCCGATCCCGGCAAATGTGATCGAGGGACTGGACCAAGCGTGGTGCTACTCACGGGTGGTGCTGGGAGGACAAGGATGGTTATCTGCGATTTGCCAAAGTCCGAAACAAACTCACCGAGGCCATTCCTGCATTCATGTTCGATCCGATGACCCGAGACGCGGATTTGAAGCAACTTCGGCCAATTGAACAACCTTTTGGGCTGTACTTGAGGGTCACGAAAGTGACAGATGAGGGGTGAAAGAACTGAAGGAAATCAAGCAACTCGCCTTTCTCGACTTGGCTGGCACAGCAGTGACTGATGTGGGAATAAAGGAACTGAAAGATCTCAAACAACTCACTTTCCTCAACTTGATGTTTACGAAAGTGACAGATGTGGGAATAAAGGATCTGAGGGATCTCAAGCAACTTACTTCCCTCAACTTAATGGTTACAAGTGTGGCAGATCTGACGAATCTGAGGGAACTTAAGCAACTCGCGATACTCAACTTGTTGCACACAGAAGTCGGGGATGTCGGCTTGACGGAATTGAAGGAACTCAAGCAACTCAGGCGACTCGACTTGGGTAGCACGAAGAGTGACAGATGCAGGTTTGTTGGAACTTAAGGAACTCAAGCAACTCACTCGCCTGGTCTTGGACTTAAGCCACGCGCCGGTTACAGATACAGGCTTGAAGAACCTGAAGGGATGTGAACAACTCGCCTTCCTCAACTTGGGCTGGACGAAAGTTACGGATGCCGGCTTGAAGGAATTGAAGGGTTTCAAGCAACTCACTTCCCTCGCATTCACATTCACGAAAATAACGGATGCGGGGCTGAAGGAACTACGGGAACTCCAACAAGTCGCGTCCCTCGACTTTTACAGCACGCCAATTACAGATGCAGGCTTGAAAGAATTGAGGGATCTCAAGCATCTCACTTCACTCGGCTTGGCCTACACACAGGTGACGGATGCGGGCATGAAGGAACTGAAGGAATTCAAGCAACTAACTTCCCTCGACTTGGGTGACACGCGCGTGGGGGATGCAGGGCTGAAGGAATTAAGGGAACTCAAACAACTTGTTTCCCTCCGCCTCGGGTTCACGCAGGTAACGGACAAAGGATTGAAGGAACTGAAGGAACTCAAGCAGCTCACTTCCCTTAATTTGGGCTACACGCAAGTGGGCGATGCGGGTTTGAAGGAGCTAAAGGATCTCAAGCAACTCACCTACCTCAAATTGACGGACACAAAAGTGACGGATGCCGGCTTGAAGGAACTCCGTGAAGCATTGCCAAAATGTCGAGTTACCATCGAACCTGAATAATCGGTTCCGAGTCTGACTCACCACGCCTCCCGATAAATCGCCTCAATTTCCGCCTGCGTCGGGAAGCGTGGATTGACGCGCATGAGCCGTTTAATGGAATACGCCTTTTCTGCGATGGGCTGGAAGTGTTCTTTCTTGACTCACGCCTAAAAAATGCGGCGATCGTGTCGCGATTCCAGAGTTTTGACGTTGTGGCCGGGTCAATTTTTCGTCCACGCTTTGGTCGCAAAAAATGGAATGCGTCGTCAGTGTCGAAAACTGAAGGATCCCGCTAATCCCGCCAACGGTTACTTTGTTACAATCGACCGCGTACCGGGAACCTAATCATGATTGAACCTAACGCAAGATACTGGCCGTTTCCAGTTTTGCCGCCGGAGCAACGCACCGCGCAGCACTGGAAGGAAGTTCGCTTCTTGGATGAGGCACTCCAGTCCGGCTTCCGGCCCTGTAAGTTCGCGGATGCGGAATATCGAGTCGAATCCGAGAACAATCGATCGGGATGGATCCTGTATCGTGGCAGGCTCGGAGGCAGTTCCCAAACACGTTGGGAAATTTGGCTAAATGACCTTAGCGAGCGCGTGCTTTCCGTCTGGGTGGATGAGTTCGATTGCGGCGCAGTCCATGGTGCTCCGATGGCTTCGTGGCGCGACGGTTGACGATGTAATTAACCAAGGCACGATTACTCACCACGCCTCCCGATAAATCGCTTCAATTTCCGCCTGCGTCGGGAAGCGTGGATTGACGCGCATAAGCCGTTTGATCGAAAATGCTTTTTCCGCAAAGGGTTGGAAATGTTCTTCCTTTACTCCCAGATCCTTTAACCGGGTCGGAATGCCAATGTCGCGCCGAAGTTGCTCGACGGCCTCGATCGCTTGATGGGCTGACTCAAGCTCATCAAGGCCCTTCTGATTCATCCCCAGTAATTGACCGATTTCCGCCATTGCCTGCCAGCGGGCGGGCAAATTGTAGCGCATAACATAAGGCAACAGCAACCCGTTACCGGCTCCGTGCGAACAGTGTGTTACTCCACCGACCGGATACTCCATCGCATGAATGAGCGCAACCCCGGCATTGGAAAATGCCAGCCCGCCCAGCGTTGCCGCCAGCGCCATGCCGTCGCGTGCTTCAAGATCGCTGCCATCCCGGCAAACCCGGCGCAGGTATTGGCCCACCAACATGATGGCTTTTTCCGCAACCATATCGGCAAAGGGGTTCTTGCCCTGATAGACCGATCGTTCTCCCGGCGGAACGCCGTAAACGGAATTGTCGATGGCAGTGTAGGCCTCGATGGCGTGAGTCAAGGCGTCGATGCCGCTATCCGCCGACACCTTGCGGGGACAACTGACAGTCAAAAGCGGATCGACGATGGCGCTGGCGGGACGAATGAAATTGCTCAAACAACTCACTTTCATTTGTTTTTCGGTATCGGTAAACACTGCCGCCGCCGATACTTCCGAACCGGTCCCGGCCGTCGTCGGAATGCAGATCAGCGGAAGAATGGGGCCGGGCACTTTTTCTTCGCCAACGTAATCGCGCGGATCGCCGCCGTGACTCAGGACGATCGCCACCAGTTTGGCCGCATCCATGTTGCTGCCGCCGCCGAGGCCGATAATCGAATCGGGGCCGAACCGTTTCGCGGCATCCATGCAGCGCAGCACCATTTCAAGCGATGGTTCAGGCTCCCCGCCATGAAATACCTCGACGCTTATTCCGGAGCGCGTCAAAGGCTCCAGGACTTGGGCAGTGATGCCGACTTTCCCCAGGATCCCATCGCTGACCAGGAAAATCTTCCGTGCACGCAGCCTGCCGGCGATGTCGCCGAGTTGCTGGATGGCGTTTCGACCGAACACCAGTTGACCCGCGGAATGGAAGGTAAAAGTCGTTCTCATGGAAGTTCCTGTTGGTTACCACTATCCTACCAAGACTGCAATTCGGCACAGGTTTTGCCTATCTTATTCTTTGTATATTCGCAACCACTCTATCACAACTGAAACCCCCATGATCCGAATCGGAATCGTCACCATCTCTGATCGTGCCAGTCAAGGAGTCTACGAGGACAAGGGTGGCCCCGCGATCCAACAGTGCCTTGCGGAGATTCTTTCCTGTGAATGGGAGGCGGTACCGAAACTCGTCCCCGATGAACAATCTCTGATCGAATCGACTTTGCGGGGTCTTTGCGATCGAGAAGGCTGTTGCCTGATTGTCACGACGGGTGGGACCGGACCAGCGAAGCGCGACGTTACGCCCGAGGCGACCGTCAATGTTTGCGAAAAGATACTCGACGGTTTTGGGGAATTGATGCGTGCCGTATCGCTCAAGGTGGTGCCTACGGCGATACTTTCTCGACAAATCGCGGGAATTCGCGGCAAGTCGTTGATCGTCAATTTGCCCGGCAAACCCAGTGCGATCCGCGATTGTTTGCTCGCAGTATTCCCGGCGATACCGTACTGCATCGACCTGATTGAAGGCCCGTATTTGACGACCCACGAGAACGTCGTCAAGGCATTTCGACCCATGAAATAGTTCCAAGTTCCAAGTTCCAAGTTCCAAGTTGAAATTCGGACCTGTCTACGAAGGAGAAGATGATGCGTTTACTTTGTGCTTCTTGGCTGATGATCGTTCCCGGTTTGGTCTGTGCCCAGACCGCACAGGAGAAGAAGGCAACGATCCACTATCTTCAAAATCTCCGTCAACCGGATGGCGGATTCGTCGGAGAAATCCCGCAGCCTGAGAAAGTTCATTCGACGCTTCGTGCCACATCTGCGGCGATGCGAGCAATCAAGTATTTTGGCGGTGAAGTCTCCGATGAAGAAGCTGTAGCCAAGTTTGTGAAGAGCTGTTTCGATGAAAAAACCGGTGGTTTTGGCGATACTCCGCAGGGCAAACCCTCGGTGCCTTTAACTGCAGTTGGGCTTATGGCAGTGGTCGAGGCGCGAATGCCGCTCGAACCCTACGCTGCAAAGGCGACGGAATATCTGGTGAAAAACGCCAAGGGTTTCGAGGACTACCGGATCGCCACCGCAGGTTTTGAAGCGATCAAGACCTTCCCAACGGAATTCAAGAACTGGTTGCAGGACATCGACAAACTCCGCAATCCGGATGGCAGTTTTGGAAAGGCGGACGGCAAGTCGCGGCTGACCGGCAGTGCCGTGGCGCTGATTTTGCGATCGGGAGGCTCGCTGAAGGAGGAACAACGCAAAGGTGCAATCCGCGCCATGCAAGAAGGACAACAAGCCGATGGCGGCTTTGGCAAAGATGGCGTTCAAGGATCGGACCTGGAGACGACTTATCGGGTGATGCGCGCATTCCATCTTCTGAAAGAAGCGCCGGCGGATGCGGGACGATTACGGGCATACATCGGCCAGTGCCGCAACAAGGACGGCGGTTATGGTGTTGAGCCTGGCAAACCGTCCAGCGTGGGCGGGACTTATTTTGCAGGGATTATTCTTCATTGGCTTGGCGACAACCCAAGGCCATGATTGTGGCTATCCCATTTTTCTGCCGTGACGCAAATGTTCAATGTTCGTAGTTCCGCCTTTAGGCGGTTTTGGAATTCCGCCTAAAGGCGGAACTTCGAACCTCATTTGGAATTCCGCCTAAAGGCGGAACTACGAACCCAAATTATTGGCGGGACCAGCAGACTGCCTCGCCTTGCGGGCCTCGATGAACGAACGAATACACAGAACCACGAACGCGATCGATAGTCCCGTCATCAGCATTCCCGCAACGTTCGATGCCTTCGCGAAATTGAATTTCGCCATGATCACCGGCACGAAACCGCCAATCGCGCCAAATAAGCCCACCATCGCGGCAAAGTGCATAAGGTGTTTGTTCAGAGAGGGTTGCAGCAGACTGATAAGCCCGCACAACGCCAGCGCAGCTCCAAACCACGCTGGAATCAGACCTGTCATGGATGCTTGTGGCGTTCCTTCACCGAGAAGGCTCGGCTCATAATAGCCGATGCAGCCGACTGCGATCAATAAAGCGCCAAAAAGCAAGGCGAATTTCGCCATCGTCTCACCTCGCGAATTTTCAGTTGGTAAAGTCTACCTTAACCTAACAGCTCATCGTTCAGAAGCAAGAAACCCAATCGAAAAAAGGTTCGCTCTTGTCCGGCGGCATTGGCTTGTCTACGATTGCAATGGCGGTTTTGCCGCCGAAACCTCTGCGGTGTTCGTGATGAAGGTCTGCTTTTTTGGCGAACCGATGTGTAACCCGTTGGGGGCCGATATGCGGTTCGGAGCTTGCAAGCCCACTATACCTCTTCGGAGGTCCCTACCGTGGGATCCAAAAACCGAACGTGAGGCACCCTCTTCAATTACGGGTTCCCAAAAGGACAATCACACGGCACAGGTGGAGGTTTTTTTCATTTTTTTCTCGGCCTTAATCGTCGACACGCCTCAAATCTCCAAACACGTTGTCGCGCCGTGAGTTAGCGCGATTTCGCCAAAACCGCGCCGATCATCAACGAATGAACACATTTCTATGTGTAGATTTCGTTATTTTCAAAATCCCTCGGGTTTTTCCGAGAAAATGTTAATTGCGGTTTTTTGGGTTTTTCCAAAGAAGACGGGTTGACATATAAAAAACGAACGGTATTTTTTAGCCCATCGCTCCAAGTTGCCCGGTTCTCGAAACTGAATGGATCGCAGGATGGAACTCAGCAAGCTACTCACCAGGACCGCTCGCTCCACCCGACGCCCAGCCTCAGAGTGCTTGACCCTCAGCGGTGTACCACCAGTCTCGGACGCTATATCCGGTCTCACCCCATTCCGGGGTCCGGTATCATTCTCAGCCTTGTAATTCGGTCTGTTTTATTTTATCTGCCTTATTCATTCAATCTCCGAGCACAACAGTGACTGGACTCATTGGCTCTTGCTTTGGATGATTGGTCCATTGGTCCGGATTCACCGGGGTCACCTTTGCGCACGGACTGCGCATGAGAAAGCGCCAAGGACGGCGCGGGTTTTTGCCTAATGCAAACCCATTAGGACTCCAGTCAATTCCGGACTTCGTGGGGTTTCGATGCATGGATGTGTTGAACCTCAAGGAAAGTCACGCCGCGATATGGATGTTGCGGTGTGGCTATCCTTACTCCAACCCCGTTGGGGTTAATTTCAAATCACAAGTAACAAATCTCAAACAAATTCCAATTCACAAATCTCAAACAAATTCCGTGCAGCCCAGGTGTGGGCACTCTCTAGCCAAGAGTAAGCGTCCATCGCCTAACTGTTTGGTCATTGAATTTTGAGATTTGTTTGAGATTTGTTGTTTGGAATTTGGAATTTGAGAAAATAATTTCTTCCTGCTGGCGAACGATCTTTTAATCATCTTCTTCCGGCCGCTCGTCATAATAATGGTGGGCGCGCCCGAACCTGACGAGTATAATCACCATCAAGCACATCCTCCAAGTTTCTCAGCCCCGCAGGTTGAGAGGGAGTCCGTTTATGGCCGCTGTCCTGGAATCGCCAAAACCTGTCGGCAAGCAAGAAGAATTTGTCGAAAAGCAAATCAATCAGGCCCGAACACGCATTCGACAACTCGATTACTTTGCCACGGGCGGAGTGTTGCTGATTGCTTCCCTGTTGTTCGTCCTGGCTTATCTCGTCGTCGATCGCTATATCGAGACTCCCGGATGGACGACCTGGGCTGTCGTGGGTTTCTACCTTCTAAGCGCAGCGGGCTATCTTTACCTTTCGCTTTTCCGGCCGAGTCGTGCGCCATTAACCCCTACTACGCCGCCAAACAGGTCGAAGATACCCTGACCGATGCGAAGAATAGCGTCGTCAACTGGGTCGATCTCAAAGATGATGAAAGAATTCCAGGTTCCGTCCGGTCTGCTCTGGGCAACAAGGCCGCCAAAGATTTACGACATGTCGATTTGAATCAGGTCATTCAGAAAAAGCATTTGCTGTGGTTGGCGGGAGTAGCAGGTGTTTTATTCCTCGCTTCGCTCGTGGTCGCATTCCTGCCCCCGACCCGAACCCAGATGACGTTGCTGACTCCCAAGAATGGCGATGTTACGGTCGTGCAGGGTGAAGATGTGAAAATTGAAGTGGAACTGAAGGGACGCATACCGGCCAAGGGCCAACCCGACGCCGCCCGGATGCGCATGTGGACCAACCCCGAAGACCCGAACGACTACGAGGAAAGGCCGCTTGAGCCTAGCGAAGACAACAAGAAAGTCTGGAAACTCACGATTCCCGCCAAACAGATTCGCTCGGGTGGGTTTCAATACAAATTGCTCGCTGGCAAAGTACAGACCAGGGATTTTCAAGTCACGCTCCGCATCCGGCCGGAGTTCGCGGGTTTTGTTGTGAATTACGTTCCGCCGTCGTGGGGCAAACGTGCCCCGGAAACAACCAACGATCCGAATATTGTCGGTTTTTATGGCACGGACATCACGCTGACTGCTCAGATCAACAAACCGATCAAGAGCGGGAGTCTCGAAGTCGATGGCCAGGTCCAACTTATACCGGGCGAAGTGGTCAACGAAAGTCAGGATACGCTGAAATTCTCTTTCAAGTTGGAGAAAAATGCGTCCTATCGGATCCGCTTCGTGACGACCGAGAATGAGAAAAATTCGGATGCCAAGACCTATACCATCAAGGTTCTCGATGCGCAGCCGAGACTCTCGGAATACGACGTGAGTTTCAAGTATCCGAAATATCTGCGCTTCGAGGATGAACGCATCACTGTGCGCGAACCTCACTTGGAAGCGATGTCCGGTACTGAAGTTGGGATCGTCGGTTACGCCAATCGCCCTATCAATTCCGCTCAACTGACGATCAAGGGCTTTGCACCCATTCCCGGCCAACTCAACAAAGAAGAGCCTACCGTAGTGAAATTCTCACTTCCTCCCTTGATGGAGGACGGCTCATATATCGTTTCCTTCGTTCCCGACACTGGGGAAAAGGAGATGACATCGACACCGTATACGATCAAGGTCAATCGAGATGAAAAGCCGACCGCGTTCATCGTGAAACCGATGGAAGAGATCGTCGAACTTCCGGCCAACGGAACGCTCCACGTCGAAGGCGGAGCCAGGGACGATTTCGGTATCACCAAGGTGACGCTGCGCATGGAAGTGGTTGAGGGTGGCAATCAGCCCCTTGCACCCAAACCCTACCGCGAAGGCAAATCGCTCAAGAGAGAAAAAGACGGCTCCTATCCAACCGATTTGGAATACCTCGACATCGTTGAATTGGCCAAGGTTAAACCAGACGGCAACGCAGCGGCGGGCTTCCAACTTCGGCCGGGAATGGTCATCGAATACTGGCTCGAAGCCGAGGACAATTGCACGGTACCGGGTCCGAATGTCGGATTCTCGCCCCATAAGCGCGTCAAGATTCTGCCCGCTGTGACAGCTCCCGAAAAGAAGAAGGAGCAGGAACAACAGAACATGCAGGAGCAAAAGGAACAGAAAGAACACGAGAAACAACAGGATCAGAAGTTGCAGAACGAAAAGCGCGATCCCAAGCAGAAGCCCAAACAAGGCGATCAGCCCAAACCGAAAGATCGCCAAGAAGGGCAGCCCAACGGTGGTGAAGCGCAGCCGCAAGAGGGGAATCCCGACCCGATGAACCCCATGAACGCTAAAAGTCAGCCAGGTGAGCCTCAACCGCGCAAGAACTCTAAAGAAGATGAGAATGTCGAGAAGACGGCGGATCAATTAGCCAAGAACTTGCCTGAGGATCCTAAAAAGCCCGAGCCAAAGAAGGAAGAAACTCCGAAACCGCCGGACATGCCTCCCAACCCTCAACCAATGAGCGACATGAACCAGCCCCCCAAGCCGGAAGATGTCAAGAAAATCCTCGATCAACTGCAAAGCAAAGACCCCAAGGAACGCGAGGAAGCACAGAAGAAGTTTGAAGAGGCGATGAAGCAGCTGGAGAAAAATCCCGAAGCCAAGAAAGAGGCCGAGAAGAAGCTGGAAGAAGCTCGCAAAATGATGACGCCCGAGCAGAAGAAAGAGCTCGACGATGCCATGAAGAAGGCGCAGGAAAAGCTGCAACAGGAGAAGGCGCAGGAAGAGCAGAAGCAAAAAGAGCAGGCCAAGCAGAAACTCGAAGAGATGAAGGATCTTGCCAAGAAGCTCGAAAGCAAGGATGAGAACGAGCAGAAACAGGCGCGAGAACAGATTCAGAAGATGATGAAGGAGCAGGAGAAAGCCAAACCCGATTCCGGGCAGCCAAAGCAGGATGACATCAAGAAACATCTGAACGAAGAAGAGCGCAAGGAACTCGCCAAGGCGCGCGAGAAGATCAACGACGAGATGCAAAAACAGGTGCAGAAGCAAAAGGAACAGCAAGCTCAACAAGAACTCAACGAGATGAAAGATCTCAACAATAAGCTCCAGAGCAAGGACGAAAACGAGCGCAAGCAGGCTCAAGAAAAGCTCGATAAACTAATGCAGGATCAGGCCAAAGCCAAGCCGGAAGAATCGGAAAAACACTCTCAGGAGACGCGCGATAACCTGCCCAACGAACAGCAGCAAAAGGAGTTCGATCAGGCCCAACAGCAACTCCAGAACTCAATGAAGCAACGCTCGCAGCAAAAGCGCCAGGACGACGCCGAGGATCATCTCCATCGTTTGCAGGAGTTGGCCAAGAACCTCGATAGCCCGGATGAAAACGAAAGAAAACGAGCGGAGGAAGAACTCGAAAGGCTCACTCGGGAAAATAACAAACCCAAGCCAAGCCCGCAGGATGCCGAGGCGGAAAAGAAAAAGGAAGAGGAACTTCGCAAGAATCTCAAGGACGAACAACAGCGCAAAGACTACGACAAGGCCAAGGACCGGGTCGATCAGGCCATGAAGAAAAAGGGCCGGCAACAGAAACAGGAGCAGGCGCAGCAGCAATTGGATGCCATGAAGAACCTGGCCAAAGATCTCGACAGCAAGGATGAGAAAGTTAAGAAAGATGCCCAGGATCAGCTCGAAAAAATCCGCAAGGAGCAGGCCAACACCAAACCGGAAGATGCTCAAAAGGAGAAGGACGACCTGCGCAACAATTTGAAGGACGAGAACCAGAAGAAGGAATTTGACCAGGCGCAGCAAAAGATTGCCGGCGAAATGCAGAAGCAAGAAGACGCCAGACGGCCCAAGCCGGACGATATTCAGCAGGCCGCCAAGCAGCTTGGCAAAGAAGGCTCCTCTCCCGAGAAGCAGCAGGCTCAGCAGAAGCTCGAAGATTGGCTGAAGGATCCCAAGAACAAGGATCAAGTCGAGAAGGGTCTGGAAGATGCCAAGAAGCAAATGAATCCTCAGGAGCAGAAGAATCTCGACAAAGCTGTTGAAGAAGCGAAGAAATCGGGTCAGGAAGAAGATCGAGCCGCTGAAGCGGCGAAAGAGGTCGGGAAACAGGCCAAGAAGCTTGCCGACCAATTGAACAGCAAAGATCCGATGGAGAAGAAACAAGCACAGGAAAAACTGGAAAAGGCCATGAAGCAAGCGGCCAAAGATCCCAAGGGTCAGGCAGATGCAGAAGGAACTCGACAAGGTTCGCAACCAATTGCCGAAAGACCAGCAGGCTGATTTCGATAAGTCGATGCAGCAAATCGCCGATCATCTGAAGGATCAGCAGAGCGGTGAAAAGACAGCGCCCAAGCCCGACGACATCAAAAAGAACGCCGAGAAACTGGCCAAAGAAGGCAACTCTTCTGAGAAGAAGAATGCTCAAAAACAACTAGAAGACTGGATGAAGGATCCGAAAAACAAGGAGCAGGTCGAGAAGGAAATGGATAAGCTCGCGAAGGAGATGAAAGATCCGAACCAGAAAAACAATCTGGAAAAAGCGCTGAAAGAAGCCAAGGAGAATCTGGCCAAGAAGTCAGAACCCAAAGGCGACCATACTCCGAAACTAAAGCCGGAAGAAGTTGAGAAACTTGCCAAGGAACTACAGGCCGGCGGCGACAGCAAGGCCAAGCAAGATGCCATGAAGAAGCTTGAGGACGGCCTGAAGGATCCCAAGCAACGTCAGGAAATTCAAAAGCAACTGGAAGAAATGAAGAAAAATCTCTCTGACGCGGCCGCCAAAAAGAATCTCGAAGACGCCATGAAGCAGATGGCCAAAGACCTTCAGCAGCCCAAGGGTCAAGATCCGAAATTGCCAAACGCCGAGCAAATTGAGAAGCTGGCCGAGCAGTTGCAGCAGATGGATAAGCAGGAGCGCGAGGCGGCGAAACAGCAACTCGAAGAGATGATGAAGGATCTCACAGCCCGGGAACAGATCAAGAATAAGCTCGACGACTTCAAGAAGAATATCAAGGATGATAAAGCCAGGCAGGATTTCGAGAGGTCGATCAATGAACTGGCCGACAAACTGGCGAAGTACGATCGCGACTCTGCGCAACCCAAAACCCACGACAGCAACGATCCGCCCGCGATCGCGGAGTTGAAACACAAACTCCATGCCGGTGAGTTGTTGCTGGAAAAATTTAGGCGACAATTGACCAACGAGGAGTTCCAAAAGCAGTCGAAGATGACGCCGGAACAACTTGCCGAATTCCAGAAGAAGTACGAGGAATATCTTTCAAGACTTCGAAAGGATCTTGGCCAGATGCAGAAGGAAGTCATCAATCGAGGCAGTGGGAACACGATCCTCAACAAGACGACGACCAAGAAGGCTGAGGAACGAAAGACCGACGATCCGCTCAGGGGTGGACGGTATACCGCGCCGCCGGGCTTCGCAGATCCATATAAAAAATTCACGGAGGATATTACCGGCGTCAAGACGCCGCCGAAAAAATAGGAACCTGTTTCGTGGTACTCCTCGCGCAGCGTGAGGAGTACCTAACAGTCCCGTCGGCGTCCGTTGTTTAGAGCAGGCCAATCCATGACCTCTCCGAATCGTTACCTCGTTTCCTTTAATGCCCGTCGAGAGTATCACCAATTCACCGATATCCTCATTATTGGTGCCGGCATCGCCGGCATCCGCGCAGCGCTCGAGGTGCCTGCCGGGCTGGATGTCCTCGTTATTACGAAGGACAGCATCCGGGAGAGTAACAGCACCTATGCGCAGGGCGGTATAGCGGGTGTTTTATCCCCCGAAGATGATTTCCAAAGTCACATCGAAGATACCAAGGTCGCCGGAGCTGGCTTGTGCGATCCGGAAATTGTCGAACAAGTGATCCGCGAAGCGCCCGAGCAAATCGCCGATCTGATCCGCTTTGGGACGAATTTCGACATGGAGGATGGCGAGCTTGCCTTGACCCGCGAAGGTGGGCACAGCCATCGGCGGATCGTTCATGCCCTGGGCGATGAGACCGGCCATGAAGTGATGCGTGCCCTGATCGCCAAGGCCCGCGCAACGCCAAACATTGTGCTCAAGGATGAGACGTTCACACTCGATTTATTGACGCATCGACGGCGTCTGTGTCGGAGCGATCGTCTGGCGGCCGAGCTTGGGGAAATCGCTGATCTGGGCCAAGCAAGTGATCCTTGCTTCCGGCGGCTGCGGCATGGTCTATCGCGAAACCACCAATCCGCCGGTTGCTACCGGGGATGGCATGGCCGCTGCTTATCGTGCCGGCGCTGAGCTGCGCGATATGGAATTCATGCAGTTTCATCCCACCGTCCTCTATGTCGCGGGTTCGGCGCGCTATCTGATCAGCGAGGCGGTGCGCGGTGAAGGAGCCTATCTGCGCGACGTTCACGGCAAACGCTTCATGCCGGATGAAGATCCGCGGGCCGAGTTGGCCCCGCGCGACATCGTGGCCCGCGCCATCTTCCACTGCATGGAGCGCACGCAACATCCGAATGTCTATCTCGATTTGACGCACCTCGACCCGGTGAAAGTCCGCGAGCGCTTTCCGGGCATCAACCGCGTTTGCCGAAGCTTCGGCCTCGACATCACCACAGACCGCATTCCGGTGCGGCCCGGCGCTCATTACATGGTTGGCGGCGTCACCGTCGATCGCAAAGGGCGAACGACGTTGCCGGGCTTGTGGGCGGCGGGTGAAGTAACTTCCAGCGGCCTGCATGGGGCCAATCGACTCGCTTCGAACAGCCTGATCGAAGGGTTGGTCTACGGGACGCTTTGTGCCCGAGGTGCTTCGGACGCTGCGATCAAGTTGGATCCCGATCTGGCAGCGCTTCCTCTGGAATTTCATTCCGATCCGGATGAAGGCAGAGACATTCTCGACATCGCCGACTTGACCAACTCGCTGCGCAGCTTGATGGTGCGAAAAATGGGCATCGTCCGCGACCGTCAACGCCTTCTCGAAGCCCGGCAGGACGTCGAGTTCTGGTGCCGATATGTGCTCATCCGCGAGTTCGACGAGCGGAAAGGTTGGGAGTTGCAGAATCTTCTCACGGTTGCCAGGCTCATGATTGATGCGGCACTGATGCGCGAAGAATCGCGCGGCACGCATTTCCGCAGCGATTTTCGCAAAACGAACGATGCGCTCTGGCTCCGTCACGTCCCGAGCGCCCCCATGCCGGGTTCGGAAAGCACCCGGCAACGGGGATTATTTGGGTAAGCGGAGCGTGGGAACGAGAAGACTCTGACAGAGCCTGAAGCGTTAGCGAAGAATAGAGCTTTCTCTTCGCTAACGCTTCAGGCTCTGTCAGAGCCTGAAGCGTTAGCGAAGATTAGGGCTTTCTCTTCGCTAACGCTTCAGGCTCTGTCAGAGTCGAACGTCGCAGTCGCGTCCAGTGAGAAGTCTCCGAAAAACACGAAAAAAGACAGTTGGAAAAATCAATCGACAGCCGCAAAAGCGAAAGTGGCATCTCGTTTATTGATCCGTATTTCCTTTCGTGTTTTTCGTGTTTTTCGTGGTTGTGTGGTCCTTGTGTGAGCTTGCTCATTTCTTTTCGACAATCCAGATATTACGGAATTGCAACGGGTTGCCGTGGCCTTGAAGCAGGATAGGGCCAGGTGTGCCTTCCGGTTCGTTGCGAGCACCACCCGTCTTGCCGGCAATCTGGAGATTATCGTGAATCAACACGCCGTTGTGTTTCAAGGTCAACATCGCTTTCTTGACCACCTTCCCATCCTCGGCCACGGCGTTGGTGAAGTCTGCATCGTACGCCTGCCATTGCAGAGGCGGCAGACACATATTCACTTTCGGTTCGGCAAGGGTGTAGATCCCTCCGCACTCGTTGTTCTTGCCGTCGAGTCCGAACGAATCGAGAATCTGGACTTCGTACATATTCACCTGATAAAACCCGCTGTTGCCGCGGCCCTGCCCGCGCGCATCTGGACGATACGGCAGCATGAACTCAACATGCATGGTGTAATTGTTGAATTTTTTCTTGGTCGAAATGTCGCTGCCGTCGGTATTCAGGAAACCGGTCGTTTTATCGACTCGACCACCATTCCACTCGTCTTTGCTGCTGCCGTCGAAAAGAACGATTGCCCCTTCGGCGGCTTGGCACCTATCGTGGAAACTTCACGGGCCGTCTTTTTGAGATCGAACGCTTTGCCATCATCCGTTTTGCCGGAAAGTTTCCCATCGGCGATCGTTCCCGAGTAATCTTTCTGACCGGCCGGCGGGAATTTGGACGTTGCCGAGAAGACTTCCGGCGATTTATCGAGATAGTTGCGCTTGCCTGTGGTGGGTACGAAGGTGGCTTTGTCGCCATCGAGTTTGCCGTCCATCAGAATCTTGCTCTTGCCGTCCCAGCCCGCTCCGGGCAATCCACCGGGATAGACAACGGCCTGGAATGTGCCCTTGCCCAGGGCGATCACCTGGCCCCGAGCTTTCCTCCGCCATCGATTTGCCCGACATATTCCCCTTGGATCTTGAAATCGACCGGTAAGGTAGGATCGGCGGATCGGTCCAGACTTCTTTCGGCTTCTCTTTCTGCCCGCAGGCGGTAGAGAATGCGAGGATGGCGATGGCCATCGGGAAAATAACACCAAGTCGGAAGAGTCGCATAGGTTGCTCCATCAGGATGAGAGTGAGGGCAAACGGGTAGGCGTGATGTTGGACAGCGTATCGGTTTCCAAACCCAAGGTCCAGAAAAATGAGGGATTTGTCGAATTGAACTACCGCCTTGGCCTGCGCCATTAATCTTGTCGAGGCTTGTTCATTGCGAAATTTGCGCTTTATGTTCCCGCTGAAGTTGATGGCGTCGTACCGAACGGATCATCAATCCGACCAATCAACAACCTTCCGGCTGCGCCAATATGGGGAACTACATGATACAAAAACCCCATTACGAGTGCCGACGCGGCATTATCATCGAGAGATTCAGGGTGCTTTACCCACGCAGCAAATTGCTGAAGGTCGCTTAGCCAGTCCGTCATGTGAAAGATGAACTCGTGCCGTAGACGATCGAACTCCTTCCCAGTTAGCTTTTCCTTCCATTCTTCTCTTTGAGAGTCGAACAACTCTCCAAGAGTTGACTCGATGATTGCAGGCAAGATGCAACTCCACTTGGAAAGCCAATCCCTTAATTCTCGTTAGAGCCGCCCGTCGGTTCATTGCTTCAGGTTCCGAGCAAGCGAACTGAACACGGTTTCCTCACCGTTCATTCTACCAAACGAATGAGCAACGACGAATCCATACGCCAATGCGGAAGTGGCCTCGCACAGTTTCGCAGACTGTTTATAATCATCTACCCGTGCGTTCGTTCACGGCGCTCGACTCCCAAGGATGGGAACACACTATGCATCCGCTCTTGCAACATCGATTGATTCATCACGCCGCTCTGACGTTGATCGTGGCAATTCTCACACTCCCGAATCTGGGGGTTTCCAGTCTCTGGGATGTCGATGAAGCGGTCAACGCCGAGGCATCGCGGGAGATGTTGGAAAAGGGCACGTGGGTCACGCCGACATTCAATTTTGAATTCGCGCTGCCAAGCCGGTCATGCTCTACTGGTTGCAGCGAACTTCCTATTCTTGTTTCGGTGTGACCGAATTTGCTGCCCGCTTCCCTTCCGTCCTGGCGGGGTTGGTTTCCGTGTTGTTGCTTTATGAGTTGGGCCGGCGGATGTTCTGCGCGGTCACCGGCTTCTGCGCCGGGTTGATTCTTGCCAGTTGCATCGAGTTTTGCATGTTGGCCCATGCCGCCACGCCCGACAGCACTCTGTTGATGTTTACCTTGTTGACGTTCTATTTCTTCTGGGTCGGCTCCGAGCCGAACCGTCGCTGGTGGTTCGTGCCGACCGCGGCCGCCAGCGGTCTTGCGGTGCTTACCAAGGGTATCGTCGGCTTCGCCTTGCCCGGTATGGTAGTGTTTCTCTACCTGTTGTGGAATCGAGAATCTTGGCGAATATGGGACAAAAGACTCGTCTGGGGTATCGTTGCCATCCTGACGATTGCGCTGCCGTGGTACATCCTTGTAACTGTCGAAACCGCGGGGAATTTGCCCGGCAATTCTTTGGGCGCGAACACCTTACCCGATTCATGCAGCCTATGGAGAATCATAACGGCCCGCCGTTCTACCACTTGGTCGCAATCCTGATCTTGTTTCGCGCCCTGGAAGTATCTTCCTGCGCGACGATCTGGTATGCGGCTCGTGCCGCTCGAAAAATCGCTGACGCTGAACACAGTCCGATCGTGCGAAGCCATCGGTTCTTGCTATGTTGGATTGTGTCGTATCTATTCGTCTTCTCGATCGCGGCGACCAAGTTGCCGAACTATGTCCTGCCGGTCTATCCCGCTTTGGCGCTGCTCACCGCGCGATTTCTGAATCAATGGCGCATCGGCGAATTGGTCTTGCCACGCTGGATCATGCCGGCAGGCGTAACGGGCCTGGCTTTTGTCGGTGCTGTGACCGTTATCGGCTTGATGATTGCGGGTGGCAGCATTCCGATGCCCTTTGGCAAAATGCGCCTATTTCCCGGCGTCGAGCGCCGGGCCTTCCTTGGAGCGATTCCATTGTTCGGCACGATCGCCGGCTATTGGTTCCTTCGTCGCAACCAACGATCTGCCCTGGTTGGAACGATTGCAGTTACATCAGTATTGTTTGTGGCAGGGAACGCTGCCTTCCCATCGGTAACATTTGATGCGTATAAGGCCCCCAAGGCCCTGGTTGAATCCGCCCAGGCTTGTCGCCCCCAAGATGAGATTAGGCTGGGAAGTTTCGAATGGTTCCAGCCGAGCGTCGTTTTTTACGGCAAGAGAGAGGTGCGAAAACTTCAAAGTCACGATGAGCTGCTCGACTTTCTACGCCTCAAATTGCCGGTCTATCTGTTCATTCCCGAAGAACAATGGAACCTCGTATTGCAGCGCAGCGATGTGCCGGCGTCGCGAATTGTGGCAAAGCACTATGACTTCCTGCGCAATTATGCTGTGCTGGTGATTTCCAACCGATGAGATGGGCGAAACAATGCACATCTCCATGACTCGGCTTTCACGGCACGTAAAGCCTCGATCAGTCGAGCGATGTCGGCTCGTCACTTCGGGTCCGTGTCGGTCGGTTTCGCTTCGGATTGCTGATTCTTCATTTCCTCCATGAGCTTTCGGAGCTCCGCGTCTTTCGCCAATCGCTCCATTGCCATTTTCAGGCTTGCACCTGTTGCCGGTCGATGTGTGTTGTCCGACACACCCATGGTTTCGTCCAGGACGATAACCTCTTCGTTGCAGATGATCGTTTTTTGGGAATGCGCTGAAACAGTCTTCGGGTCTGTGTCGCTTGGCTTCGCTTCGGATTGCTGATTTTTCATTTCCTTCATGAGCTTTCGAAGCTCCGCGTCTTTCGCCAATCGCTCCAGTGCACTTTTCAGGCTTGCACCGGTCGCGGGACGATGTGTGGTATCCTTCACGCATGTGCTTTCGTCCAGGATGACGATCTCCGCGTCATTGGTAAAGATCGTTTTCTGGGGTCGCGCTGACATTGTCCCACTCCTTTTCATGCACTCTCAATTTGTAGGCGAGTGCGAGCTACCGGCTCTCCGTCAATAGGGAATTTAAGCCTACCACATTTGGTCGTTGCTGCATAGTCATCCAGGTATCCAACGCTTTCACATATGCCGAAAAATCCCGGACTGAATTCATCCGCCAAAGGCAACGCTGGCGAAGCTGACGCTTTCAAAACCTTTTGGCTCGACGTATCGACCGTAATGCAACATCTGGCCGCGTTTCGGTGCGATCGCCTTCAAAAACGTATAGGTCGGTGGGAACCCGCAGATCCGGCGCACATCTTCCTCTTTCGCGATGACTCTGAAATATCCCTCTGCCGAAGCAAACTCGGTCTGACTCAATAGTTGATGATCCTGGAAATGGCTTTGGGTGAGCAGCCCTGCGCTGACGGGTTCCGGATCGTGAAATTTCGGCCCGATGTGTGCCAAATCGCCGCTAATGATATAGCAGATGGGTTCGTTTGACTCGGCTTCGATGGTGCGTAATGCCGTTATCATTCGAGCAATATCGTCCTGCGTTTCGGGAGCGGAGCCGGTCTCGACGCAATCGCTAAACGAACCCACCAGCAAGGGAACGATCCGAAATGGACGGATTCCTTCGAGCAGATACTGCAACATCACCGCTTCCAACTCGATTGAGTGTTCCGGAAGGTGTGCATACGGGTCGTCGAACAGCCCGTCGCCATAGTGAAGGACGAGCTGATCGATGTAGGACTGGTCGGTTGGGATTTTGCCGAACGGCGAGATGAAATTCTTTCGGGTGAGCGAAAACCGATTCAAAGAATAATGCGATGTGCCGATGATGACAAATAGGCTCGCATCGGTTCGCTCGATCAATTCCTTGAAGCCCCAGCCATAGGTGATGCCTCCCCGCGCATAGTCGATGTGCGGGACTAATACCCCTTGAAGCCGACCTTCGTTGAGCCTGGAACCTGGGTTTGGTAATCCTGGGCCGCCGGGAGCTGTGAATAACTCACGGAGTTGCTCTCTCAATTCGGGAAGGTTGGCGCGATAGCAGCCGATGTGAAAGGGTTCTCGGTCGGGGTGGTCGAAATAGGCTTGCAGTCGGGGAGATTCGAGGAAATGGCATTCATCCAGAACGGCAATGAGGTGGCGAATCGTCTCCTGAGGAATGGACGCACGACCAGCAACACTCACAATGGTGTGGATGTCGCCGACCGATTTTTCACCATCCAACAATTGAAGAATCGGCAAGGCAGCGCGGGAAATCTGAAGCGGACCGCCGATGCGATACTCATCCACGAGCAGGAAGTATCGACGATCCTCCGCAGGGTGAGAGCGCGAAACCGGGGCGAAGCTTGGGAAAGTCGTTCACCATTCTTCTCTGCGGCAAGTGTTCAGTTTTCAGTTTTCAGTGTTCAGTTCATTGGTTTGGCTGAACACTGAAAACTGAACACCGAACACTCTAATTATTTCTTTTTCGGTGGAGTCACCGGCATGGGAGGCGCATAACCGGGCGAAGCATTCCATGCCTTGACGACCGAAGCATCCGCCACCTTCCAGACCCGCACTTCTCCATCATACCCGCCTGCTGCCACCAAAGTTCCATCCGGGCTGATCGCGGCAGTGAAGACGTAATCGTTCATCGCAGGGAAGGTTTTCGTATTCGCGCCGCTGCCGGCATCCCACAATTTCACCGTCTTGTCCGCGGAAGTCGTCACCAGAAGAGGTTTGGTGAGGTGTGCGATGAGCTTGGTAATTTCATCGCCGTGACCGCCGAGGACGCGTATCTGCTTACCGTCGCCCACCGCGTTCCACATGCGCAATTGCTTGTCGGCACCGGCCGAGAAACCGACCTTGCTATCTGCTTTGGCCGCCACGCCCCAAACACCTGCTTGATGTTCGGGGAATGTCAGAACCGATTCCTTGGCGACGAGATCCCACACCTTCGCCGTTTTATCCCGGCTGCTGGTCAGCAGATGCTTGCCGTCGGGAGCGAGGGCAATACCGAACACCCAATCGGCATGGTTCTCGATGGTTTGCTCCAGTTTCGCAGCGGCGACACCCGCGCTGAGATCCCAAACTGCGCACGATACGATCGCAGCCTCCGGATGCCAGTTTCTTGCCGTCGGGAGTGATCGACAAACAGAGCACGGAATCGTCGGTGTCGAGCAGTTGCTTGAGCATCACTTTCGCATCGTTGACGCCGTCCAGAATCGTTACACCGTTTTCCACTTTTCCTGGGGCGTTGATATCGAAGACTCGGACATCGCCTTCCTGGCCCGGCCGGCTCCCGGCGACCACCAGTTTGCCGTCCGGCAAAAACAGCATCGCCATGGCGCGTTCGGCCCGCGTGTAGATTCGCTTGAGCAGTTTTCCGGTAGCAACTTCCCAGACCGTCAATTCGTGGTGCCCGCTGACCACGAGCTGTTTGTTATCCGGCGTGAATGCCATGGAGTTTACGATAACGGGCTTGTCGTAGGCGGCCTTCGGCACCGGCGGCTTCCAGCGCATCCGGAGTTCCTTGACCAGATCGGCCTTGGAGTCGATCCCGCCGTCGAGTTTTGCTCCTTGCTCGATCCAGGTTTTGATAGTCTCGGCCTGCTCTTTCTTCAGTGGAGCAAGATTGTCTTTCTTCGGGCGGCATGCGACGATCGCCGGTGCTGGTGATGAGTTGATAGAGTTCGCTATCCATCGGTTTGCCGGCAACAATGTGGTCGTCGCCACGCATTTTTTCAAAGTTGGTCATCTCGTATTTGCCGGAGCGTTTCTTGGCGTCGTGACAGGCAAAACAGTTTTCTTTGAGGATCGGGGCAACGTCGTTGATGAAACTAATGGCTTTGGGCTGACGCTGGCTGTGGAAGTGCGACCGAACGCAAGCCCAAGAAACAGCAGGGCGATGGAAGCGCGAGCGATGCAGAAGCGATAAGAAGATCGCTGCATAAGGTGGGACTCCGAAAAGTGAGTTTGGGGTGAGAGTAGGAATTAGTTTAGTGGATAGGGGATAGGAGGAGCAAGGCACGATGGGGAGAATTGTGAAGCCGGCCACAACCCAAATCACTTGGGATGTTTCGCTCGAAGTACCTCGTTCCCAAGCTCCGTATCTAGCCAAAGGCGAGCGTCGAGGCGTAAGCTCGACGTGGACTGCCACCACTCCTGCGCTCATTTTTCGCCGGTAACCCAACCGCTGTATGGTGACTGTCCACGTCGAGCTTACGCCTCGACGCTCGCCTTTGGCTAAACTGATACGAGCTTTGGAACGAGGTGTTTCCAAGGTGAGATTTTCGCAGAAGACATGGCTACGGCCGCCGCGCCCGCATCCGCGCCCTTTAATAGCTTTTCAGATTCTCCCGCGTGAACAGTTTTGGATCGAATGTGGGGTCGATGTGAACGTCGCCGAAATAGTATTCGCCGATCAACTCATCCTTCGCCTTCAAGATGGTGCCGACCTGAAGCCCGGTTTCCACATCAATAAATAGGGTGAGGTCGGTCAAACCTTCTTCACGCTCACGGGGATCTTTGTGGACATTCGGGTCGGGGCAATGGCGAGTGATGACGTGGCAATCCCGGTTCCCGGCCGGCTCGCATTTCTGAATGCCCTCGTATTTACAATTCAGCAAACCGCGCTCTTCAATCTCTTTCCAGGCCGTGTAGGTCCGCTCGGTTCCTTTGCGGATTCCAAAATCATTGATGAGATAACGATTGGTGGCTTTGGCCTCGGAACAGTCCGGCGACGTTCTGCAATCGGAACGATCTTCCTTGCGAGAAGCCCATCCGGTCGAATAAACATTTTTTCGCGACTTTCTTCCACAGCATACAAGCTGGCAGCAGCTCGACCCTTTCCTTCTTTCCAAACCATCAGCACGCTGAAAGGCTGCTCGCGAAACCAAACCTGAATCACCTCTCGACCGCCCAGCTTGCCGTTGGCTCGTTCTTTTTTGGTGAGAACGCAGGAGTAGCCGTGAACATTATCACGATAATGTGCCAGTGATCGCTTCAGCAGTTCGACCGGATTTGTCTGCGCCAAATGAGCAATCGTCTCCCTCGAAAACTCCGCGTCGACTTTGACATCAACTGCCACGGGAGGCGTCACAATTATCTCGGTCGGTTTCTCAGAAAACAAACGCGACAGATCCCATCCCTTCACCTGCCACAAATAAATTGGCACAAACAATAGCACGATGCAACAAGTGAAGATGATATACGTTCGTCGCATCGTCTGATCCTCAGTGAGTTAGGAGCCTTGCCGCGAACCGCCTGGACAAGGTAAAACCGGCAAATTGGGCAAAACCGGCTGGAAACGACATTCACTATTATACAATCGACACGTTGTGAAGTGAACCTTCAACCAAGCCAAGACCTTTCCAGGGCGATTTGATGAGGGGTGTTGTTACCACTGGAAGTCAAAGAAGGGAAGGCGAATCTAAATGGGTTTGTTAGCCTGACGCTGGACCGCTCAAGCGAGTGTCGCTCTCGCATCCGACCATTCTGCTGGCAGTTTCTTGAATTCCAGTTCTCGTGACGAACTCCGGTGCCGGGCATCACCAACTTGACTTTGCGTCGGTTTATGACCTTTAATGGCGGCAGTAAATGCCATAAGCCAAACAGCACCGCTCACCAACCGCACCGGTCGGGGTTCGGCTCGACTTAGCATCTATTTCTTCTCGACATCGAGATGGACCCGACAGTTATACGAAAGTTGTATATCTCCACGCTGAATAATGGACTGGCAGAGCGTCAACAGGCTGGGCCGGACCTTCATTTCCTGGGTTTTTCCATCGACTACAACCCGCAACGGATTGTCAAAGTTGACGAGCCTGCCATCCAGATTCAGATCAAACTGTTTTGCGTTTTGTGTCGTAATCTGAACCTGGTTATCGCGAATCGTGGCATCGAACTTCTGCCCGCGCTCCGGTTTGGAAACCGAAAGCCAGAAGAAATCGCCGATGACCGAATCGGTCAAATCCCAGGTGACATGACCTGGGACAGGATTGCGGGTAAACTCGTATAAGCTCTTGATTTTGTCCCGATCGGGCAGGCCGCCGTGACCAAGCCCTTTCTTGAACTCCATCTCTACGGGGTAATCACCCTTTGACTCCGATCGGAGTTTCTGAATCTCTTTGTCGAATCGTTCAGAGCGTTCTCGTCGTCCAAAAGCGTCGTCCAACTCACCGATCATAAAAGTGAATCGCGTATTGCGAAGGTTTCGCGGGGAGATGGTTCCATCGGTGGGAGCTGAAGCGCTGGCGTGAATGGCCGCAAAGCGATCGGGAATTTTCGGCCCGATAAAGAAGGCACCGTAGCCGCCATGGGAATACCCGATCAGAAAGACCTTGTTGGTATCGATGTCTCCGAAGAGGGCAAATTGACGAAGTAAGTTGCCAATCAGGGGAGGAACGTAATCGTCGTAAAAGCCATTCCAGGTATCATTGGGGGCGCGGCACGCAAGATACTTGTAACCCGTGCCCCCCGGCTGATCCTTGTAGTAGATTTGCATATGTTGCCATTGACCGTCGTTTACCTCCTTCGGGGCTCCCCCGCCGCCATGCATGGCAATGACCAGCGGCCAACCATCCTTGGGCCTTTTGCCGACCTCGCGAACGGTGTAGGGGCTAAGATGCCGGTTGAAACGAACTTGTTTGGCCTCGAAATCCTTCCTTAGCTTCTCGTGAAGCGAAACGGTCTTATATGCCTTCCAGGCAGCGCTCGCGCTGCTGCCTCATCACTTTTTAGCAGCGCATCGAGATTGGCATCGAATGACCATTGCGCCTGTTTTTCCGCACCGGCAGTGAAAAAACGAAGGGCTTCGTTTTCGAGAACTTGCTTGTCATTGGGCGGTTCTGTGCGCGCGTACCGTTCGGTGATATTTTCGGCGAAGACCTCTTTTTGGCCCGGAGCCCAAACCAGCGGAAAGACGATTTTGGTCTTCCGGAAACTCGCCGCATAGATGGCATGTTCCGGCGTGTCTTTCTTGGCCTGTCCGGCGTCGCCCACAAACCAGCCGTGATCGAGTCCTTTCGGATCGGGTTCGCAATGCCCCGTGAAGCGCCGAACGGCCGTCCCAGATTTCCAGCCAGGTGTGATTTCCTCGTTTGTTCGCCCAGAGCGGTGTGCCGACAACGCGCGTGGGTATCGCGACGCTACGGCAAGCATCGCTCAGCAGAATGGAAAGCCCAGTGCACGAGGCCATTCCTGTTTCGATCGACTCCTTCGGGCTTTGCTGGGGCTTCCTGCGTTGGGTGGAATACCGTACCTTCAGCTTCTCGAACAGTTTCGAGTTCAGAATGTGAACTGCTTCCGACGAGGTTTTGCAGTCTTTGACGAGCGGCATGCAGAGGTCGTACAGTTCCTTGCGCCAGGGGTCTCGGACTTCATCGACGTTGGCATAGGGCAGGACATTATTGAAGAAGATCTCATCGGAAAACTTTGCTCCCCAAGCAAACTGCTTTTTCGCCCGATAGGCCAGGGCGACGTTCTCCAGCAAGAAATCGGCGCTGAGCGATTGCAGATCGGCATCAGGCATATTGGCGATGAGAAACTCCATTCCCTGATGCTGCTCTGCGGGCGCATTTTTCAGAGCCTTTTCCAGTGCTGGACGATTTTTCCCGGCCCTGCTCAGTGCCGCTTCAACCTCGGCAGGAGCTTTTTGTACCGGCTCAGCGCTGAGTGCAATCGGGACTTGTTGCAACACTATTGCTAACAAGAGGAGATGTGCCAATACCATAGGTAAATTGACGTTCACGGAAATCGGCTCCGGAGAATTTTATTCTTGTGGCGAGTCAAGGTAAGTATAGCCGGCCAGTTCCGAACAAATTGCTAATGTCGTCTCGCGCCTTACTTTTGCTTTCGGACACAATAGATTTACGCAGCTGCGATTGGAACTGACTTCTCGTTTCCTTCGTCCGAAGGAGTAGTCACCGATCAATATATAATAATGATGGGTTGTTTTTTCGGCGAGTCAAGAAAGGGTAGGTCGACTCCTTTCAAGAGGTTCCGATGTCCAATCGCCGCCGCGAAGGTTTCACTCTGATCGAGCTGTTGGTTGTCATTGCCATCATCGCCATTCTCGTGGGTCTACTGTTGCCTGCGGTTCAAAAGGTGCGCGACGCCGCGGCCCGTATCAAGTGCGCGAACAACGAACATCAAATCGGCCTGGCCTGTCATAACTATGCCGGTGTAAACTACGATACTTTCCCACCTTACATGGTGGGGCCCAGTCTCTACTGGGCACCCTACGACAACCGCACCGGTTATGCCAGTCCCCCGCTTCCCGACTACGATCCGACGCAAACATTCATTTGGTTCTACGTCGAAGGCAACGGGAAAGTATTCAAGTGCCCCACCGGCATCGACAACACACCGGGTAGTCCGACTCTTGGCCAGCCTTTGCAACTGAGCTATGCGATCGGCAGTTTTCTGGGTGGTCCCCAGAGTGCCAGAATCCTCGATATCGTCAACGGAAATGGAACCTCTCAGGTCATGCTCATCTGGGAGCATTCGCGCGATCCCGGCTGCGTGTATAGCGTCAACGGTTTGCCGGCAGGGGGCATTCCCTGGCCGGTCACCGATCCGGATGCCCCCTTTCACTATCCGGAATCCCGGCATAACGGCGTCTACAATGTGCTGTTCTGCGACGGGCATGTAACAACGATGACCATTCCTCAGCTTCAGACGCCGATGTTTTTCTGCCAGTAACGGTCATTTCATGAATGCGTTCTGACTGGCATGCGGTTTTGCGCCGACGGGCGGCCGCAGGGCCGCAGGTGGGAGCCGCAAGTACCGGGAATAGGCGGTCATGTCGTCCCAGTCGCTCTGGTCGAAGTGCATCTTGATTTGATCGTAGTCGCGAGGCTGCCCAGCGCTATCCACGCCCAGTAAAGAAAAGAGATATCGTTCTTTTCTTTCGGCTCCGTAGACCTTGCTACCGTCGTTGATGTCAAAAAAGGGTTTCTTCTCAGTTGTGCCTTCGACGCGGACATTGAACAATTCGGTGTACTCCGTCAACTCGTACTTCCGCAACTCCGCGGTCGGCGGCAGTTTGAGACGGGATCGGTTGCCCATGCCGATGACCTTGTGATCGCCGGAGCGAATGAAAAAAACCGGCCGTCTCGGCTGGTCGCGTAATTCTTCAACAAGCCCGGCCACTTCCCAATCAATTTTGCCGCTGGCCGTGCGTTCGATCGAATACAGTTTCCCCGATTCCGGAGCTCCGAACTGGACTCGGGCTGAATTCTCCAGCCAGCGCGGAATGAAAATCTTGTGGTAGAACCCGCCGGCGGCAATGGTTTCATAGAAGAGGGGCACATTGGTCGAGTCGAGCGTAATTCGGACGACACAACTATCGATGCTGGCGCTCTCGAGGTCGATCGTCTTCATGCGGGGATGGGCAGGATACCAGGCAGTGTACGTCAACTGCACGTGGTCGGAAGCATCGATTTCCCGGCGCTGGAAAAGGGTGTAGAGTCTCGGCTGTCCCGAAATGACTGCCTGATATTTGCCGTTTTCGTCGCGGCGCAACTGGCCTCACCGATCTCATCGTACTCTCTCGGATAGGGGAAAGGCTGACCGTTCGAGTCGACGCGTTGCTGGATAAAAATCGGCGCATAGTAAGCGATCAACTCGTCCGGTTTGGCATCTTCCAGTTGTTGCCGGGTCATGGCCCGATCTTCTTTCGGACTGTAGATGATGCCGTCGCCGCCAATGGCATGAATCGGATCATCGAGGGCGCTTTTGTCGAGCATTCGCCAGCGCGAAATGTGATCGGAAAACAACTGACATCCCAGCCCACCCAGGAGGACGACAAGGATTCCCGCTTTCCATAGCCGGGCATTTCGCAAGAACATAGTCAAGGCTCCTCGAAATCGGCTCTTCCAAGTCCTGTGGAAGTTCGCAGCAAACGGGTTGCTGCGCCAAGTTACCCAAACCGACTACCCTCATAGCTCACTCGTTTCGTTCGTGCAACCCGTCTTTTGAAACACTAATTGCTGCTGAAATCGGGCGGGAATTTCCGATTCATGCTTTGCACGACCATTTCCTTGGCCGGATTCAAATTGCCGATGCCTTCCAGCAGCATTCGGCATCGTTCCTCATCCCGGAGCTGCTCCAGGATCGATTGCTTGCACTCGATCGGCAACGGCAACGCAAACGAGAGGACATCGCAAACCGTACCCAGCGACAACTCGCTTTGAAAGAGATCGGCAATCTGTCGGGCGATCTGGCCGTCCCCGAAACGCGGCAACAATCGTTCGGTCAGTTGTTTGCGAAGTTCCGTCAATTCCTCGATCGATGAGTCGGTTTGGCTGGAAAGCAATTCCACCCTGGCACTGCGATACATTTTTCCCGATGGGACCTCTTCCAGAATCCGGACCCGGCTCAAGCCTCGTAACAAGAGGTTGTATCGGCCGTCGGGTAAGAGTTTGTCGGCCACAATTCTTCCCAGACAAGCAATGGTGTGGATGGGGGGATTCTCGTCGTACTCTTTTTCCCAGCCGGGCTGCAACAATACGATCGAGATGAGCCGATCATCCGCGAGTGAGTCGGCGATCATTTCTCGATAGCGGGGTTCGAAGATGTGTAACGGCTGATGTGCCTGGGGGAAAAAAACCAGATTCGGCAAGGGAAAGAGCCGGGTGACGCCGTTGAACTCGTTCAGGGCTTCTTGGTCCTGATTCATGGTTTTCCATCCGCCAAAATCATTCAACACAAAGTAACGCCGAAGGATCGGGCCACACCGACGGTGCGGGGTTTACCTGGATTGCCGGTAACCGCGCGAAATCGAGTCGCGATTCGGTCCCTTCTCGAAGTCCAGAGAATGCCGGCTCCATTTCCAGCCAGAACGCGACCCAATCCAGCCCAAGATACGGGTTCGAATAGGCAGACATATATTTTCGTCCGGACTGGAACAGGCGCTCTGCCCCTCGAACATTGCCATTTCCTCCATGATAGACTGCAACCGCCGCCTGAATCAAACCCTGATAGAAGCGCCGAGGCTCAGCAGCGCATTCGCCGCCAGAGATCCTCCCAGACCTCGTGGGCCTCGAAAAAGTCGTGCCGGTTGAAAAAGAGGATTCCCGCAAGATATCGAGGATCGTATTCCGGAAGATCGGTCATTCCGTTATTCTACAGGGTAGATTCCCTTTGAATTCGCATAAAACCGAGTCTTGCCTATGTTCTTTTCTTCGACCCTCTCGCAGGGGACTCTGGCAGCGTGGTCGCGGGCTTTGCATCATGGCCTCGATGCGGGGTTATCGTTGCCGCGCATCTTTCGACTTCAGGCTACCAAGGGGCCGCCCGAAGGCCGTTGGCTTGCAGCCGACATTGCGCTTTCACTTGAGCAGGGGGAAGCACTGGAAGATGCGTTAACCACCCATTCCAACAGGCTCCCGGGGCTGTTCTTGCAGATGACGGTGGTCGGCGAACAAACTGGGCATATGGTCGATGTCTTTCGCGAACTCGAAGAGTATTACACGCTGCAGCAATCGCTCACCCGGCAGTTCCGCTCCCAGATCACCTTGCCGGTGATGCAATTTGTCATGGGAGTTCTGGTCATCGCCGGGCTGATCTGGATTCTTGGCTTTATCGCCGAGACACGAGGCGGAGCACCGATCGCACCGATTGGCTTTGGGCTGGTCGGAGCGAGTGGAGCAGTGAAATTCCTGGCAATTGTGGTCGGATTTATTGCCGGCGTATACCTGGGCTATCGACTGTTGACCCGGAGCCTGCGACAGCTGCGCGGCGGTGGAAGGATTCTTGCTGAAAATTCCCAGCATCGGTCCCTGTATTGAAGCCTTTGCAATGGGCCGGCTCTGCACAGCCCTGCAATTGACCACCGATTCCAGCATGGGCCTGGACGAGGCGGTGCAGCAAAGCCTGCGTGCTTCGGCGAACGGAGCATACATGGCCCAGGAGGGGTTGTTGGTCGCGACGGTGAAGGGCGGCAATGATCTGGCTTCGGGTCTGCGCCGTTGTACGGTATTTCCTGCCGATTTTGCCGACATCTTTGAAGTGGCGGAAATCAGCGGCAAGATACCGGAAGCAATGGCTCGGCAGGCCGTTTACTACCGCGAGGAAGCGAGCCGTCGGCTCAAAACGCTCACGCAAATGGCCAGTTTTGGCGTCTGGTTCGTCATCGCAGCGGGGATGATCTGGGCGATATTCTCGATTGCCAGCGTCTATTTGGGAGCCATCAATCAGGCTGCGGGAGGTTGAGGCTCTATATAAGGGGCAGTTTATGATCGGTGCTATAGCAGGGGACATCATTGGCTCGACCTATGAAGGAGACAATATCAAGTTTGCCGATTTTTCCCCGCTTTTTTCGCAGTACGCACGCGCCACAGATGATACGGTAATGAGCATCGCCGTCGCGGAATGGATTCTCGACGGCGCGATGGCTGAAGACCTCGTGGACAAATTGAAGAAATGGTTCCACTATTTTCCCGCTGCGGGTTATGGGGCGACCTTTTTACGTTGGTGCGCGTCAAGTTCACGGGAGCCTTATAACAGTTGGGGGAACGGCTCTGCGATGCGCGTCAGCCCGGTCGGTTTTGCATTTGACACGCTGGAAGAAGTGTTGAAACAGGCGGAAGTGAGTGCTGCGGTGACCCACAATCACCCGGAAGGAATCAAGGGCGCTTAAGCCACGGCCTCCGCGGTCTTTCTGGCCCGCACCGGAAAACGCAAAAACCAGATTCAGGAGTACATCGAATCGAAGTTCTGTTATGACTTCTCAACAACGCTGGATGAAATCCGCCCCGGATACACGTTCGATGTCTCCTGCCAGGGATCGGTGCCGCAAGCAATCCGTGCATTTCTGGAGTCGAACGACTATGAAGATGCGGTGCGAAAAGCGATTTCGATCGGAGGCGACAGCGACACCATCGCCTGTATCGCGGGCGGGATTGCGCAGGCATATTATGGCGGAATTCCCAATCACATCCGCGATGAAGTCATGGCCCGTCTGGACGAGCCGCTCAGAAATGTGTTGGCGCGATTCGAGGAGTGCTATCATCGTGGGGCTTGAGAAGAATTAACCGGGCATTCCTCCGACCAGAAAGCATTAGCGTTCCGCGGCTCCTTGCTTTATACTCCACCCCTGGGTGTAACCAACTTCTCTGGGGATGGCTAAATGTACTCCACGCTCCGTGCGCTCTGCGTGAGGAAAGTCTTCACACGGAGCGTGAAGAGTACATTGGCCCCAGAGAATATGGCTGCACCCTCACCCCTCTCCCCAAAGTCACACCGCAAGGAGTCTCTCATGTTCAAACGCAACCGGGCCAAACTTCTCGCATACTTTTTCTGGATCCTGGCCGCCTTCACAGGCATCGTCTTATTTCCGGACTTGGTTACATCTGAAGAGAAGAAATCTGCGGAGCCTATTACCAAGGGACAGCGGGTATTCACCTGCGGTCACAGTTTTCACGTCTTTGTTCCCGATATTCTCGCCGATATCGCGGAAAGCCGGGATCAAAGATCACGTTCAAGTCGGAATGTCTTCGATTGGCGGCTCACGCATCATTCAGCACTGGGATGTATGGAAGAAAAGAACCAGGCCAAAGAAGCCCTGAAGACCGGCAAAGTGGACGTGCTGACCCTCTCGCCGATTTTCCTTCCCGATCCGGGCATCGAGAAGTTCACCAACCTGGCCCTGGAGCACAACAAGGATATCCGCATTCTGGTTCAGCCGATTTGGCTGCGCTGGGACATCTACGAGCCAACCACGAAAAGACCCGCAAAAGTGGACCACAATGCGATCACCGGCGCGGAACTGCGGAAACGACATGAACCATACTTCAAGAGCATGGACGAATACATCGGCGAACTGAACAAGAAACTGGGTAAGACCGTTCTCTATGAAGTTCCCGTCCCGCAGGCCGTGATCGCCTTGCGCGAAAAGATCATCGCGGGCGAAGTGCCGGGAATCAAGACTCAGGAAGAGTTATTCACCGATGCTTTGGGCCACGGCAAACCCCCGTTGACACTGCTGGTTTCTTACTGCAATTACGCAGTGATGTATCGCCGCAGCCCGGTTGGATTGCCCGTTCCCAACGTCCTGAAAGCAAGCAAGCTCGGAGAGAATGAAGCGAAAGTGAATCGTATCCTTCAAGAGTTGGCCTGGGAAGCAGTGTCGAAGCATCCGCTCAGCGGAGTTCAGCGCCTGAACGGGTTGCGCCGAAGTATACATTACCCGGAACTTACGGTGTTTGGCAGAAGGCGAGCGTCGAGGCGTAAGCTCGATGTGGACTGCCACCACTCGTGCGCGAACCTTGCGCCGATAACCCTACGGTTGTATGGTGACGGCCCACTTAATCAGGTGGGGCTAGCTGGCAAGAGAATCGTTCGATAATTACTCTGCATATCCAATGCCGACATTGTTCTTTCCCGATCTTCAGACTCTTCGGCATGTCCTTGCTCAAGGCATCGTGCCTTCGTCGATTAGCCAATTCCCGGTCACCGTTCATCTCGACACACAGGGGCAATATCGACTCACATCGTCCATCCCCATTTCGGATGAGGTGATATTCGGCATCGTTCAGCACGGTGGCAGGTTGCTTTCCGGGCCTGCTCCGATCGACGGGGAAACCTTCGAGTGCTGGCATCAGCTCATTCCGTTGGAGCCGGTATCGTTGCCGCCGGGCTCGCTTACTTCCCGGGTTTTGTTCGATCTTCCCGGCAACGAATTATCTCGACTGGCCGGTGAGATTCATCGGCTCGCCAAAGAGACATTGGAATTGGCCTGGTCAACCGATCTCGAACAGGACGATTCCGAATCATTGCGCGTATGGGCGAGAGTTACATCGCACCCTATTTCACCTTGTCGCGCTTACTCGAGCAAGCCGATTCCGCAAGCACCAGTGCCTACGTTGAAAATGGCGCGGCAAGTCTGGGTACGGGCGGGGTATCGGCATCCGCTCGTTGACCAGATACTGGTGCCCGCCGAGAAGCTGTTGTTTCTCCGCCCGCCCCGAAGCTGGGAGATCGTGGACGATCGGCACTGGGTCGGAGCAGTACCCAGTTTCGCAGTCGCCGGCGCTGCTGCCCAGCATCGCAAATCCACGGGGTTGGCTGAAGCCGCTGCGCGAGGGACGCATCGTGATAGAGGCAAGCTGGTCACGCCCCTTCGGCTGGTCCCTTTTGCCGACCAGGACACTCCTGAACTCTGGGCGATCCCGGAAAACGCACTTGCTGCGGCTCTCCGAACTGGTCCGAACCTCCGACCAGCGAATGCTCACCCTTCTCTCGTTTGCTGTTTTTTCAACCGAGTCCGGCCCAATGGTCTTGATCCGGGCCGGCGCAGCAAGGGTGTGTTGCCCGTTCTGCTTCCGGGAGTGCTGGCTTACAAGACGGTACTCAAATTGCCGAATCTCTACATTCCTTGCGACTATCGCTTGAGGCCGACACTTCGACGGGATGCACTTCGTCAACTCCTGGCACCGGATGCGCGCCGGCTGACCTGGCTCCGGATGTTGCCCGATGGTTCGTTTCGTCCCGAAACCTTGCCGATGACGGCGTTTCATCCACTCGCGGAGTGGGTGCAGTATCGAATCGACGCTTCCCCGCGCATCCGATCCGCCTGGATGCAAGCTGAAGACTGGTCGTTCGAGCGGTTTTCTGTCCGCCCTGAGCTGAGTCGTCGACAACTCCCAGCACCCGAAGCGGCATCGGTTCCTGCCCCCCCTCCCGTTTCGATTCCTGAACCAGTCACTGCCAAGTCGGGATTGTTGGGGCGGGTTTTCAGTTGGCTGACGAGTCGAAAGCCCCAGATTCAAGCAACGGAAACTCAGGAACCTGCAACCATACCCATCGCCACGGCAGTCCCGGCGGCCTTGCAATTCCCGCAAATAAACCTCCTACCTCGAATGCTCGTGTTACGGAGATGCGACAGCGCAGCGAACAACTGGAATCGAGGTTTCTCAAGGAATTGCCTCAACTGACATCGGAACAGCAGCTCGAAGGGTGGTCGGAACTTGCAGGGGTCTATGGGCAACTCAACAACCATGTCGATGCGGCGATCTGCTGGATCAATGGACTGTGGGAACAGCAAAAGCTGTCGCCGCTCTGGGCATGGGGTTGGCTTCGGGCCGAGGCTACCCAGCGCTGGAAGCCGAGTGAAGCCGATCTGGGCCAATTCCTGTCCTTTCCTGCCTCGCCCGAGAGGACACGCACCATTGCGGCCTTCGTGGTTTGGGGAACCTTGCAAAGCCCCGTACCACGGCGCTTTGCTGGAACACCTTGGTCGATTGCAGTCGCAAATCGATACCAACGAGTCCCACCTCTCCGTTCGCGGTGCCTGGCTTGCCAAGATCGCGCTGGCCAGGCTCGCGAAAGGGGATGTTCTTTCCCTCGCCGAACCCGCGATCGGCTCCTGGATCGACTTCGCAATGCCGGTCTTGCCGGCAATCTCGATCTCCCCGCCTTCCTGCAATTCAGTGAGGCCGGTGCCGGCAACCGCCTCCAGTTGGTTCGCAACTGGTTGCGATCGAGACAGGATTTTCTGCGGCGCTGGGTTGTTTCGCTGGCCGATGCCGGCGCGAGCAAGGAAAACGCTGCGCCCTATTCTCGACGCGGTGCAGTCGGTTGGCTTGAAGCCTGAAATACCCAACACCTGTGCCTATGCCGATTTGATGCTGGCCTGGGGACTGGCCCGGCTGCGCGACGCAGAAGATGTCGATCCTCTGGTGGAGCAGCGCGTTGAAAACTTCCGGATGATCCCGTGCATGCGCTCCTGATGGAAGGCTTCACGTTTCGCATTCAACTGGCGCGGGAAGGGAAATCGCAGAACGAACCATTCCCTTCCAAATGGTTTGCGAAATTGGGGAAACTCGGCACGCTTGCCCGGTATCGGGTCGAAAAACTTCGCCAACACTCCGGGATCCTCGATTCCTCAGAACGACTTCAGGCTTATTGGGCCTCTACTTTCCGAGATTTTGCAGGCTGGGATCACCTGTGAAAACAGTCGATCGACTTGCCGGGCCTGGACAATTCGAGCCTGAATTCTCGACTCGAAGCTCTTTTGACGGCAAATTCCCTGGAGCCGATCCCACAAGCAACCGTGCTGTCCCTGGCCATCGATCACATGGATCGACTCGCGCCGGTTTTCGCCGATCGCATCTTTCGACAGATCTCATCCGTTCTGGATCGGGTGGCGGGAAATCTTCAGATCCAGGTTCCCTTGTTGGAGAAGGCATTTCAGGCCGCCGGCGAGTTCGACAAGATACCTCTGGCCCACCTCCTAGTGGGTCAATTTTCCCGGCTGCTCGACGAGGTTCGTGCTCCGGCCGAGATGGCGGGAATCGATACGTTGACGGGCCGGGTTGTCGACTGCCTCCGCCGGCTGGGATTACGAAACGAGATGAACCGCATTCTGAGTCAAGTGATGAAGAGAGTTCTTCGCGGTCAGGAATTGGCGCAGGTTCGCAGTGCAAACCCCAGCCACTGGCCGGTGATTCTGCGGATGGGTTGTCACATCGCGGGTGGTTGGAACGCATGTGGCAAGGAAGATGAAGCCCACGCCATGATGGAAGAAATCCGCAGAGACTTGTATGGTCCGACTCTCTCGAGTCGGGATCGGACTGCCCTCGCTTTGACCTATAGCCAACGTCTGGGGGAACTATCCTTTCGACTGGCGCTGGGTCGATTTGAAGAATTGTTTCAACGTCTCCAGAGCATTACGCTAAGCGGTACGACAAACACCCATTACACCTTGAAACCGCTCGAACTGATCGACACGATGATCCGCGGCATCGTGCATCACAATTTCTCACTGGCTCCGATGGTTCGCAACTGGCTCATCGACGATGAGCAACGCGTCCGACAAAGGATTCAGCGAGAATTTGAGGAGATGTTGAAGGAATCGGTTTGAAGACGGAGGGCCTTGTCCGAATGCGTCTCGGGCAGAGTCCATTTCAAGGCGACACCGGCGTCAATTACGTTTTTCATTCTTCATCGCGGACTTCACGGAGGAAATCCACAGCGGCATCGACCGTGCCGAACTTGCGCCGAATGGCTTCGGTTGCACGCGCGGATCGCTCACGGACGCGAGCCGCGACCTCAGGGTCGAGTGGCTTTCCGGAAATAAATTGATCCATGACCGCCTGAGCATCGGTTTCACGGGTCATCGGATCATCGAGAAGATCAATAGCAAGCGTGTCTTTCATAGTTCAATTTTCTCTATTGGATGGTAATGAGTCAACAGCGTTTTGGATTTGCCACCAGCACTTGAAGTCGATCTATGGTTTGAACCGCATCTCGACCTGCAAGGCAGAAAAGTGGCACAAATCTTGCAGAACATCCTTAATGAGAAAGGTAGTTTCCCGTCCCACCTGTGGGAACGCTTAGTCTCCTTCAAAAAAGGGGATCAGCACCATCTCAATGAGGGTTGTCACCTGTCGATTCCGCCGATGAGATCGAAGAAATGAGAGATCATGGCGGAATTGGCGCATTTCGCCTCTGAGTGCCATTTCGAGGAAAAAGGAGAATAGCGATGAGACAAGCATTAGCAGTCATGATGTTGACGGCGTTTGGAAGCATTGGTCCAGCGCTGGCGGATGAGCAAAAAGGTGCAAACGAAGCTGGACAGAAACAAACTTATCTCGGCGTGAGCGTACAGGCGCTTCCTGCTTCGCTGGCGAGTCAACTTACGGGAGTCGTTCCCAAGGGCGAAGGAGTCCTGATGAGGCATGTGGTAAAAGACTCACCAGCTGCCAAAGCCGGTCTGCAAGAGAACGACATCCTGGTGAGCTTCGGCGACCGTAAAGTTACCGCTCCTGAAGAATTAGCCAAGCTGGTGCATGGGGACAAAGCGAATCAACAGGTCACTCTGGGAATCATTCGCGGCGGCAAGTCGGAAAGCTGCAAAGCTACGTTGGGAACCCATGAAGTGCCCGAAGCGTCGGGATCGACGGCGCGAATTCCGCAATTTCCCGATGATGCGTTGCGGCGTGCATTCGCGGAGTTTGCCGGCAAGAACGGCAATGTAACGTGGGAATCGTTCGATGCCCTCAAATTGACCCGACTCGATACCAAACGCTGGCGCGCTGAGATCGACTACCGCAATAAAGGGGCCAAGAAGGAACACAAGGTTTTTGAAGGGACGCGCGAAGAGATCCGCAAGGCTATACAGGCCGCTAAGGACATGCCTGCCAACGAGCAACACCACTTGCTGCGGGCCATGAACATGCACGAGCCGATGTTCGAGTTTCATTTCCCCTTGACAGAGAGAACAGGTCCGGAGTTTTAGGCCCATCTGACATTCTCGTCGGCTAATGGGATGATCGCCGCGAATTCCAACACGCGGCGATCACTTAATATGCGGACGCGATTGGCGACGGGAACATTGGATTCAGAAAATGGTCGTTTCCAAACAATGCTTGACTTCCCAAAGTGCAGGTGCGACAGTATTACATAGTTAGTTAAGGAACAGGTTCTCAAAGGAATTACCCACCCCATGTCAACCCAAAGGGTTGGCCCACGCGAAAGATCAACCTATCCTCAAAGGTCTCGATCTTTCTTAACTTCACGGAGTTAGTCATGTTCACGATTCTCGGAGGTAAGACACGCTTCTGCGACGGGTTGAGCCGTCGAAGCTTTCTTCAGATCGGTGCTTTTGGTGCCGGTCTGACCCTTGCCGACATGCTTCGACTGCGGGCCTCTGCTGCCCCATCCGCTCGCACCCGGCCGAAATCGGCGATCATGATCTATCTGCCCGGCGGCCCGTCGCACATGGACATGTACGACCTCAAGCCGGAAGCCCCGATGGAGTTCCGCGGCGAGTTCAAGCCGATCCAGACCAACGTGCCCGGCGTGCAGATCTGCGAACACTTCCCGCTGCAGGCCAAGATGTGGGACAAGTTCGCCGTGCATCCGCTCGGTCGTCGGCGGTCACGAGCACTCCGACTCGCTAGACTCATACCGGCTACAGCGAGCTGAAAACCGGACCGCCCATCACCCGTCGTTCGGCTCGGTCGTGTCGAAGCTCCGCAGTGGGCAAACCTCCGACATCCCGCCGTTCGTCAGCCTGCGCGGCATGGGCGTCGGCACCGAACCCGGCTTCCTGGGCGTCGCCCACCGGCCGTTCACGCCGGACGGCCCGGGCCTGCAAAACCTGCGCCTTGCCAACGGCGTCGGACAATGCCGTGTCGACGATCGCAAGGATCTGCTCGTCAGCTTCGACAATGCCCGCCGGGACATCGACGCCAGCGGCACCATGCAGGGGCTGGACTCCTTCACGACACGGGCCTTCGACATGGTCGCTTCGGGCGCCGTCCGCAAGGCCCTCGATCTGACGAAGGAGGAGCCCGCAGTCCGCGACCGCTACAAGGGCGTCGAGCAGTTCCTCACCGCTCGCCGGCTGGTCGAAGCCGGCGTCGGCTGCGTGACGCTGTCCTTCGGCGGCTGGGACACGCACGGCCAGAACTTCAAGACCTTGCGCAAGCAATTGCCGCCGGTGGATCATTGGCCTCGCCAACCTGATCCAGGATCTGCACGATCGCGGCATGGAAGACGACGTGGTCACGGTCATGTGGGGCGAGTTCGGCCGCACGCCGAAGATCGGCGACTCGACCGCCGATGGCCGCGACCACTGGTCGCCGGTCATGTCGGCCCTGATCGCCGGCGGCGGCCTGAAGATGGGCCAGGCCATCGGGTCCACGAACGCCCGCGGCGAGTTGCCCAAGGATCGGCCCTACCGCGTTCCGCAAGTGCTCAGCACGATCTACCAGGCGCTCGGCATCGATCCGGCGCAGACGTTCCCCAACGGCACCGGCCGGCCGATGTACATCCTCGACGACCGCGAGCCGGTCAAGGAACTGCTATGAAACTAACGACTTAAACCACGGAAGACACGGAAAACACGGAAATAATGCATTGCAAAATGAATTTATTCCGTGTTTTCCGTGTCTTCCGTGGTTAAATCATTTCGAGAGATTTTTCCATGCGAAATCGATCTCAACTCACGTTGTTTATAACCAATTTGGCAATCTTAGTTCATTGCACGCCATCTCATTCGGCAGAAACAGCCAAGCAGAAAGAAGCGATTCAGAAGGTGGTCAGCAAAGGTGTTGAGTATCTGCTGAAGGTTCACAAACCCGGCGCGGACTATACCGGCGGCTCCAAGCAGATGGGGACCGCAGCCCTTGCCGGCCTGGCGCTTCTGGAAAGCGGTGTGGATGAGAAGAATCCATCGATGCAAAACATCATCAAGTATGTTCGCGCAGGTTGCCTGCAACAAACGGGAACCTACGAAGTCTCGTTATGCCTGATGTTTCTGGATCGGCTCGGTCAGCCCGAGGATGAGCCCTTCATTCAAATGCTGGGTGCCCGGCTCATGTACGGACAGGGTGCAACCGGCGGCTGGAGCTATCAATCGGGTGCGCTGCTTTCCAAGAAAGAGGAATCCCGACTTCGCAGTGTGTTTGTCAAGGATGCGAAACCCGCACCCGAACCGAAAAAAGATGCGGAGCCAAAAGCCGAAACCGTTCGGCCAACTCTGCATCCGGAGGTCGGAAAGATCATCAATCGTCTTCAGGATCCTCGCAATCAGATCGGAATCGGCGGCGATCTCATAACCGACATTGTGAAAGACGGCGACAATTCCAATACTCAATTTGCAGCGCTGGCGCTCTCGTGCGCCCGGCGGCACGGCGTCCCGATGGAGGGTTCGGCCAAGCTCCTTCGGCAACGATTTCGCAACATGCAACTGCCGGATGGAGGCTGGGCTTACATCAAACAACTCGATTTGCCTATCGCGGTTGAGATCAACTCGTCGGCGGCGATGACCTGCGCGGGTTTGATCGGCCTGGCCGTTTCGAGCGGAACGACGGAAGCAGTATTGAGAAACCGACTAGACGCACCGAAACCTCAGCCCAAGAAAGTGCCGCATAATGAGATCAACGATGCCGCATCGATCAAAGCAGGTTTAACCGTACTCGCAATGTTTGTTACTGGGCAGCGCGGCGCGGAGCCTGAATTGAGCGTTCCGGGCGTGCTCGAGATTGCCCCGGCCGATGGCGGCGATATGCGAGCGAATCTCTATGCACTGTGGTCACTCGAACGAGTTGCCGTCATCTATGGACTGGAAACCATCGGCAATGTCGATTGGTATCTCTGGGGCGCGGATGCTCTGGTCCGCACACAGCTCCCCGATGGCAGTTGGAATTCCTTCTTTACCGGCTCCGAACCCGACATCAACGCCTCTCTCGCTCTTTTGTTTCTGCATCGAACCAACGTCGCCAAGGACTTGACCGCCGTGCTGGTCGGAAAGGTGCAAGATCCCGGCAAGGCATTCCTGAAGAATTTCCGGAAAGATCCATTGAAGAAACCCGCCAATGGGGCTGATCCCAAGCCGGTGAAGACCACCAAACCGCGCCCGGATGTCACCAATCCCGACAAGGAATATGAAACCAAGGTTGCCCGGCTCGCCGACGGCATGCTCGCCGCCAGCGGCGATCAAAGGAAGGAGCTTCTCAACGCACTTCGAGACACGAAGGGATCTGCCTACACCGATGCTCTTGCGCGAGTTGCAGCAAAATCGACAGGTGCGGGGAAGACCGAAGTCTGCGATGCCCTGGCACGCCGGCTGATGCGCATGACGGCAGGTACGTTGCGGGAAATGCTCATCGACCCTAATAGGGAAATACGCTCGGCTGCGGCGCGGGCCTGCGGCCTGAAAGCCGACAAGCAGCACGTCCCCGACCTGATCGGCCTGCTGGCGGACCAAGAGTCTCGAATCGTAACTGATGCGCACGTGTCGTTAAAGAGCCTTACCGGCCAAGATTTCGGCCCAGAACCAAACGCCGCCGACAGTGAGAAGATCAAAGCCATCCTGGCCTGGCGGAACTGGCTTAAGATGAATTAATACGTGGCTAACCACAGAGTCACAGAGAACACCGAGAAGACAACTTGAGCCACGGATGAACCAGATAAACACAGATAATAAATTCATGAATTCATCGGTGTTCATCCGTGGCTAATCTGGATTTCTTTTGTCTTCTCTGTGTTCTCTGTGACTCTGTGGTTAGCCCGTCTTGATGTGTTCTCTTTGACTCTGCGGTTAGCCCGTCTTAATGTGTTCTCTGGTTGCGGACTTTTTGGTTTCGCAGTACACTCACATTCATCGGCCCTCTTATTGATTTCCCCTCCCGGAGTGAGCGCATGTCTCGCTGGTTACTCTCTTCTTTCGTGTTGTTCCTCGCTCCTTTTACCGCGATATCGGGAGAGCCGGCGAAGTATGTCGAAGGCACCTACGGCAAAGGGACGCTCAGGAATTTCAAGGGCATTCCCATCGTGGTTGTGCAAGGCACGCCCGAAGAGATTGGCGAACAATTCGGAATGCTCGCCGTCAAGCAAGCCAAGCCGCTGTTGACGCTCACGCAGAAATACATGAAGCAAATCGGCCTGGAAAAAGCCTATCCATTGATGCTGATCGCCGCGGGGAACATGCTCAGGACGTATCCGGAAGAGTATCGCAAGGAGATTGAGAGTGCTTCCAGAGCATCGGGTATACCTCGCGATCTGATTGCGATGCTCAATGCTTTTCCCGATTTGATGAAAATTGGAGGCTGCTCCACATTGATTGTCGGACCCGAGCGCAGCAAGACCAAGTCGGCGATTTACGGGCGGCTGCTCGACTGGCCGCCGTACGAAGGTGTGCCCGAACATACGGTAGTCCTGGTGATTCGGCCGACCGGAAAACATGCGTGTGCTGTGGTCACGATTCCGCCCATTTTGGGCTGCATCAGCGGCATGAACGATGCGGGCCTTTGTATCGCCATGAATCAGATCGATGAAACCAAGGACAAATCGACCCGGCTCAACGTCTCAGGAACACCAACCTTATTATTGATGCGAAAGGTTTTGGAAGAATGCACGACGGTGGCGCAGGCCGAGAAGATGTTGCGCGAATCGAAGCGAATGATCTGGTGTTCCCTGACGGTTTGCGATAAGGAAGGCGGCTGCGTATTGGAAGTAACGCCCAAGAACGTGGTCCGTCGAGATGGCGACAAGGGAGTATGCTGTTGCACCAACCACTTCCGGACGGAGTTATTGTGCGTGGACAACAAGTGCCAGCGTTACACAAAACTCGAAAAAGTCCAAAACGGCGGCGCGAAGCTGGGCGTTGATGATGTGGCGAAGGAACTGCACAAAGTAAATCAAAAAGAGTACACGATTCACGCGATCGTATTTGAACCCGCCTTGAGGACAATGCATCTATCGATCGGCGTCGGCAAATCGGCAACGGAAACGCCGCTCACGAAGATTGAGTTGGGCAAATTGTTCGAGAAGGGCTTTGAGAAGTAGAGCGTAGTCCCGACACTCCGTGGCGGGATCAACGCGCCCGTTATGACAAGTTCACCTCGAGTTTTTGCCCCAATGCTTCAGCCCACTTGTGCAGCGTGGCGAGCGTGGGGTTGAGCATCTTGCCGGTTTCCAGTCGGGACAAAGCCGGCGCATCGATTCCCATACGTCCGGCGACCTCGGCCAATGTTAGTCTCTGGCTTTCCCGCGCGGCTTTGAATCGCGCCATCAAGCTCAAAATCGCAGAAAAACTCCGCTGATTGATGGCACCGTTTGGTGGTTGTCGAATCGGGTTCGCCGCGTGTTGACGGCGAATGGCTTCTTCCTCAACCCGCTCCTCGGCAGTTTGTTTTGGCTTGGTCGTTGGTTTCATGTCTTCACTTCGTCGGCTCAGGAACTTCGTATGCGGTGATTGGACGAATAATAAGCGGATCGGCCAGGTTCAAGATCTCGAACACGACAACAATAAACCGGCCTGTGTCAGTGCTGCCAAAAGCAACGGGACGACCAGACGAGTCGCTTACGTCGAACGTCGTGTTCTCGCCCCAGAGTACGGACTCGACCTCTTCAGGCCTCAAAGCGTTATCGAGGAGAAGTTTTTGCTGACTGTTTGGACTCAGCTCAAAGTCGGATCCTTTTGTTGTCATCACTCAAATTGGCGTCGAAGTCAAGTTGGCAGTATGGACAGGATTTGATAAGTGGATCATTCTCGATGAACATTCGACCGTTCCTCGTAAATAGAAATCCGAGCGGCTCGCCACAACGAGGGCAGCCGAATGAAAAGTACTGTGCGTATAAACTGATGACGGCCAAAGATGCTGATCCGATAAGAAAGACCCACGAAAAGACTTGGCGAGAAATCGACAAAGCGAATATACAGGCGAGAACAACGATGATGATGTCGGTATACAGCACCACTTGGATCTTTGTCTTCTGGCGGTCGAATAAGGTGCGGGCTTTCATGGGACAGCCTAAGCATTAGGTGAAACCTATTTCGAGGATTATACCTGCAGAACGCCTGTTTTGAAAGGTCACGCAATCGTATCGTGCGGCAACCAACAACTGCGACCGCATCGGGTTTAGATTGATTACTTCGCCAATTTGGTCACAACAAAAGCCACAATTGCGGTAAGGATGACGTTAAGGATCACACCGACGATGTTCGGCACCACCGACCAGGCGCGAGTGCCGATCTTCTCCTGAGCCGCCTCAACCTTTGAAACCCTTTCGGTCAGCACGTCGAGTCTAGACTTGAGTTCGGATATGCCGTTCTTTTCCATCCATCTTCGAAACTCCTCGACGTCTTTCTTAAGGGCTACGATTTCCTTCTCGCATTCCCGCCGTAGGTCGTTGAGTTGCTGGGTGATTTCCGCTTCGGCTACGTCTAAGGACTCCACGGACTTGCCAAGTTGCGTGAGTAGCTCAAGGATACCGGAGATACGTTTCTCCACTTCGACGACGGTCTTGTGGACGTCTTCGATCTTCACTTTCAGCCTCCCGTTCCGATCAGTTCTCTGAGCTTCTTGATCTCCCTTTTTTCGCGATTTAGGAGCAAGTTACCCCAGAGGCGGTGAATGCGGAAGGACGTTTGTCCCGGAGATTGAAGGTCGTCCAGGGCGAACTGGCCCGTTATCTCGTCGGTGGGATCCTTCAAGTGAAGCACGAAGAACGTGCGGCCCTTATCGTCTTCAATGCGGTCCCATGAGGCCGTTACATGCTCAGCCGATTCCTCCAGAGCCTCTTCTAACCGCTTTGTCGCCTTCTGAAGAAGGACAAACTGCTCGCTGTCCTGCCTGGCTTTTTCGGTGTAGGTGACGTTCATTAGAACTCCTGATTCGGACACGACTTAATGCCATGCAAGAATATCATACCTGCAAAACGCCCGTCTTGAAAGGTCGCCCATCATCGTAGCGCGTAGCAACCAGCAGCGCCGTCAACAATGCCGACCTCGTCTCTTCTGGCTGGATGATCTTGTCCACCCATAGTCGCGCTGCGGCGTACCGCACGTCGGTTTGCTCCTCATACGAAGCCTTCACCTTGTCGCGCAATTGTTCCAGTTCCACCGCATCCGGTTCGTGTCCGCCGCGCTTGAGCGCACCGACCGTGATGTCGAGCAAAGTGTTCGCTGCCTGATCTCCGCCCATCACTGCGTAGCGTGCATTGGGCCAGGCCATGATGAGGCGTGGGTCGAAGGCTTTGCCGCACAAGGCGTAATTGCCCGCGCCAAAGGAACCACCAGTGATGACGGTTATTTTGGGCACCACACTGTTGGAAATCACGTTGACCAGCTTGGCCCCGGCTCGGATGATGCCGGCCTGCTCCGAATCCTTGCCTACCATGAAGCCATTCACGTTTTGCAGAAACAGGATCGGCACTCTCGTTTGATTGCAGTCCATTACAAAGCGCGCTGCCTTGTCGGCGCTGTCAACGTAGATCACGCCGCCATATTGAATTGGGCCTTGCATCGGCTTGCAGCGCTTTCGTTGACTCGCGACGACGCCAACGGCAACGCCGCCCAGCTTGCCATAACCACAGACGAGAGTTTGGCCGAATTCAGACTTGTACTCGTCGAAGGGCGCTGGATCAAGAATTGCCGAGATCATGTCGCGGACATCATATTCGGCGTTGCCCGTGAACTTGGACCAAGCCGTGCCGGCACCACCTGCGATTGACCCATCCACGCGAATGGAATCGGTGGGGATGCCTTCGATGAGCCGGCGCAGACGATCGAGGCAAGTACTCTCATCCTTCTCGCGGAAGTCGATCGTACCGCTGATGCCGGCGTGCATCGCTGCACCGCCGAGGTCTTCATGGCTGACGGTTTGCCCAATGGCGGCTTTCACCAGGGCTGGACCAGCAAGATACAGGCCGCTTCCTTCGGTCATGAGCAGTTTGTCGCACAGGACCGGGAGGTAGCCGCCACCCGCGACACAGTTGCCCATGATGGCGCTAAACTGTGGGATTCCCTGTGCCGATATTACTGCGTTATTGCGGAAGATTCGGCCAAAGTCATCTTCATCGGGAAAGACTTCATCTTGCAGAGGAAGAAAGACCCCTGCGGAATCGACGAGGTAAGCCAGCGGCAATCGATTATCCATCGCGATCCGCTGGGCGCGGAGCACTTTCTTGCAGGTCATCGGAAAGAACGCGCCCGCCTTGACGGTGGCATCGTTGGCGATGACCATAACTTGTCGACCGGCCACCGTGGCAATGCCGGTGACGACTCCTGCGGAGGGCGCACCACCCCACTCTTGATACATCTTCCAGGCGGCCCAAAGACCAAGTTCAAAGAATGTGGAATCGGGATCGATCAGTTTAGAAATGCGTTCGCGTGCGGTGAGCCGGCCCTTTTCGTGTTGCCGATCGGCAGCCTTTGGACCACCGCCTTGCATCAGGATGTGTTCTTCCGAGGTGAGATCGTGCATTGTGTCTTCCAAGAAAATGAGAAGACATTTCTAACCACAGAGTCACAGAGAACACAGAGAAGACAAATCACGGAGCCTGAAGCGTAAGCGAAGAGAAGCCTTCCACTTCGCTTACGCTTCAGGCTCCGTTGGATTTTCTCTGTGTTCTCTGTGACTCTGTGGTTAGTCGTGGCTTCAGTTTATTTTGCCGCTGCCCAGTCTCGGCGTTGACGGGAAGATGGGATCTTCAACATTTTGCGATACTTCGTCACCGTTCGGCGTGCTACCGGGTAGCCGGCCTCGTTCAGCTTGTGGACAAGATCCTCATCCGAGAAAGGAGCGGTCTTTCCTTCGTGATCGATCAGTTCGAGAAGCTTCTGCTTGATCTTCTCGTAGGCGACATCCTCACCCGTCACTTCGTTGCGCGTGCCGCCTCCAAAAAATCGTTTCAAGGGGAAGACGCCTGCGCGAGGTCTGAACCCACTTGTCGTCCACCGCCCGGCTCACCGTCGTGACGTGGACGTGGACCTGGTCCGCGACCTGCTGCATCTTCAATGGTTCGATGTAATCCTGCTCGCGCGTCAAGAACGCCTTCTGATGCGAGATGATCGCCTTGGTAACATTGGCCAGCGTGGTCCGTCGTTGCTCGATCGATTCCAGCAGCCACTTCGCGGCCTGGATATTCTTGCGCAGATAGTCTTTCGCTACTTTGTCGGAATCCTTGTCCCGGAACAATTCCATGTAGCGCCGATTGAGCCTGATGCTGGGAATCCAGTCTTCGGTGAGACGAACATCGAACTCGCCGTGATCGTTCTGCTCGACGATCACATCCGGAACCACAAAGTGCGTATTCTCGGAAATAAACCGCGAGCCCGGCTTCGGATCGAGACGATGCAAAACCTCGATCGCCTCCTTGATCGCGCTGACATCGTACTTCGTTCGCTTCTGAATAACCGGAATTCGATTGCACGCAACATCTTCGAGATGGTCGAGAATGATGCGCCGAAGAACATCGCGGCACGGCATATCCGGAGTGACTTGCAACAGCAAACATTCCTTCAAATCTCGCGCTCCCACACCGGGCGGATCGAGTTTCTGAAGCAAATTGAGCGCATCTTCGAGTTGATCTTCCGTGATCGGTTTGCCAAAGCCTGCGGCCAGATCGGCAAATGGAGTCTTCTTGATATCGAGATAGCCGCGATCGTCGAGGTTGGAGATCAGATACTCGATCGCCTCGTGTTGATCGGGCGATAAATCCAGAAATGGGATTTGTTCGTCGAGATAATCCTGCAACGATTGCGGCCGGGACGGCATGTTTTGCATCGCGTCAAGCTTTTTGTCGCCGGCCTCATCGATCGCACCGCGCGAAGGACGATGATCTTCGTTGAAGTGTCCATCCCATTCGCGATCGAGTGCTTCCATCCTTTTGAAATCGTTTTCGTTGTCGGCGTCGTGAACGATCGGGGCATCGGGATTGAAGGTTTCTTCGGCCGGGGCTTCTTCCGGCTCGTGAACGTCCGGATCTTTCTCCCGGAGTTCGAGCACCGGATTTTTCTCCATCTCCTGCTCGATCCGTTCTTGCAGGGCGACTATGGGAAGCTGCAGAATCTCCATGGACTGGATCATCCGCGGCGCTAATTTCTGATGCAGGCCGAGGGTCGGCCTCATTTCCATACGCATGGAGGTCATCGTGAACCCCTTTCCGTCAGAACCATGTCAAAACACTCTTCGACCTTCCAGGGCATCCGCCAACATCTGTGAGTTCGCCAACTCTAACGACGAGCCGGAGGGAAGTCCCCGCGCCAGTCGGGTAATCATAACTCCTGTTCCAGCCAGGATATTCGACACGAACAGGGCCGTGCCGTCGCCTTCCATAGTGGGACTCGTCGCCAGGATTACCTCGCGGATTCCTCCGCGTTGTACTCTTCGCACGAGAGCGTCAAAAGTCAACTGTTCGGGGCCGATACCGTCGAGTGGGGCGAGTTTTCCATTCAAGACGTGGTACCGTCCGCGATAATTCCCTGCCCGTTCAAACACTGCCAGATCGCGCGGCGTTTCGACGACACAGATCAATCCGGCGTCCCGGCGGGCATCGGCGCAAATGGAACATAGTTCGCCATCGGTCAGGTTGAAGCATTCCTTGCAGGGTTTGACCTGTTCGATGACGGCTTTCAGCGCTTCTCCCAGGGTGGCGGCTATTCTCCGATCGCCCAAAAGAAGAAAGTGAGTGATCCGTTCCGCCGACTTTGGACCGATGCCGGGGAGCTTGGTAAACTCCTGAATCAGGCGAGCGATTGGCCCAGGTTCCTCAGTCAACTCTCACTCCGTTCCTTCATGACACGGCGACAAGGCTCTCTCACATAATGCCCGGCAATCCGCCGGGAGGCATCGGCATGCCGAGGTCGCCGGCTACCTTTTGTGCTTCTTGTGCGCGTAACTGCGTCATTTTTGTGATTGCCTGATTGAGCGCGGCAACAATCAGATCTTCGAGCATCTCTCGATCGTTTAGCTTCATCGCTTCTTCGCTGATAACGCAACTCACGACTTCCATTCGGCCGTTGACCTTCGCGGTCACCATGCCGCCGCCCGATGCGCCCTCGGTCACGAGCTGACCCATTTTTTGCTGCATTTCCTCCATCGAGGCCTTGAGCTTCGGGAGGTTTTTCATCATGCTGGCAATCTGGCCGATTTCCTTGAACATTGTTCAGGTCTCCGTGGGGTCTGTCGCGTCGCTACCGGGTTGATCGGTTCCAAAGTCCGAGTGAAAATCTTGCAGCCTGGCGTCCAAGATTTCCTCGGCACGTTGCAAGAGAGGGATCTTCATCAATTCCTCTCGTCGCTGTCGTTTGGCCACTCCGCCACTAATCGTTGAGGATGCAGGTTCCTCTGTTACCGGGGGTGCGGGTTCGACTTCCATCCGCAAGGCCCACTTTGCCCCCGTAACTTCCCGGAGCGCTTCCTCAATCCACCGGACGTTCTCAGGCCGCTCGCAATACTCTTTGGAGTGATTATACCGGAAAGGGAAGCGGATTGCCAGAGATTTTGGCCCAGAAATTGCAGGTAAATTCGCCTTTTCCAGGTGGCCGGACAGTATAGTCCCTACTTTTTCCCTGGCTGTGCCCATAGTTTTTCCAGATTACTCGCGTCAAGTTCTTGATGCACAATAGGTTGCGTGACGGGATTTGCCTTGCCGTTAATCGGATTCGTCGCCGAAAAGGGTTTACTCAAGTCGTTTTTTTTTGCGGGATCGGTGGAAGGAATCGATTTTGTCGGTGCATTCGTTGGCGATTTTACAGGAATTGCGAAAGAATTTCCCCCTGCCTGCGACAACAATTGCGTAAGTTGGGCGATCGGCAGGAGATCTTCCAGACGAATGAGACGAATCATAGCCATCTCAAGCAAGACCAGGGCATAGTTGTTCCCCCGCAGCCGACTTTTGGTGGTTGTCAAAATGTCCAGGCCGGCAAGTATGGTGTCGAGCGTCATCTGTTGGGCATGGCGGATCGCCGTCTCGCGCGCTTTCTCCGAGAGGTTGACATCTCGGAAGTCCGACCCCGCGCAACTCAATATCATCAAGCCGCGCCAGTACTCGATCAATTGATCGAGGAGTTCTCCGAGCTGCAGCCCTTCATCTGCGGAAGTTGACAGTATGGCCAGCGCCTGATTGGCATCTCGTTCGACGATCGTATTGACAAGAGTCAGGATTCGATCATCTGCCGCGGTACCCAGTAACTGATGGACCTTTTCGGTCGTGAGCCGGTCGCTGCCGAAAGCGAGAAGTTGGTCGAGCAAGGATTGCGCATCGCGCATCGATCCGCCTGCCCGGCGCGCAATGATCTGAAGTGCCTCGTCATCCGCTTCCATCTTTTCCGCAAGTACCACCTGCTTCAGGCGTTCGACGATTTTGATGGCCCCGATGCCCGAGAAGTCAAATCGTTGACACCGCGAGAGGATCGTGATTGGGATTTTCTGGACTTCGGTGGTTGCGAAAATGAATTTGACGTGCGGCGGCGGCTCCTCCAGGGTCTTCAACAAGGCGTTGAATGCTTGGGTAGTAAGCATGTGAACTTCGTCGATGATGTAGATCTTGTACCTGGCCCGGTTCGGTCGCGTGGAAACATTCTGCCGAATGGCGCGGACTTCATCGATGCCTCGGTTGCTTGCGCCGTCAATTTCCAGCACGTCAATATCCTGGCCGGATGCGATACCCAGGCAGATTTCGCACTTGTCGCAGGGTGTTGCGGTGGGGCCTGTCACGCAGTTGAGTGCTTTGGCCAAAATCCGCGCAGCAGAGGTCTTCCCAACGCCGCGCGCTCCGGTGAAAAGATAGGCATGAGCGACGCGATTGCTTTGAATCGCATTCATCAAAGCTCGGGCGACCGGTTCTTGCCCTACGAGGTCGGTGAATTGTTGCGGCCGATAGCGCCGGGCAACGACGGTATATTCGGACTCTTTTTCGAGAGCCGACTCCTCGATCTCTGCTGGTTTTGCCTGGCGTTTGGCCATGATTGTTAAGTTCTTCGACTGTTCCGTAGCCGAATTCGCCAGAATTCGGGCCCGAGTGCGGCAATCACTCCTTGCGCATTTGAGCATCCCCGCATTCTGGCGAATTCGGCTACATGCTCGAAGTCAGCAAGACAGATGTGATCTACGGAATATTCTGTGCGACGGGAGGTGATTTTTCCAGCGGGTCGGGGCGAACGGTGACTTTTTCATGACGATCGGACGAAGGGGCCGTTCACTTTCGAGCTCGGTCATACCTTTCACAGGTTTCGCGGCAATCCTTTTCACGACTTCAAGTCCTTTGATGACCTTACCGACGATACTGGAGTAAGCATCCAGCGACGCTGCGGGGCCGAGCGCTATGTAAAAGCGACAACAGCCGCCGTGCGCGTTCTTGTCCGCTACTTCACACCAAAACCCGACCGTCCCTTCCTCATGCTTTAGTCCTGGGCTGGTTTCGGACTTCATGGCGTAGCCGAGATGCCCATAGCCATCTTCGCCGGTCCCGAGAGGACACCCGGCAATCACCATGTCAAATCGTTCCGTTTTATCGTCCGACAACTGATGAACGAGCCGATCAAAACGCAAGCCGTCGTAGTAGCCGATCTTCGCCACGCGCGACGAAATTCCTGACGTGATTCGGAGCCAGGTGGGTTTGCAGCGCAATCTCGATGGAGCCTTCCTCGGTCTCAATCTCAAGGACGTAGGGAATGGTCATCCCTTTCGAGGTCAGAGGAATCAACGGCCAGATTTTCTCCAGTTCAAAGCGCAGTTTCCGGTTCCCTTGCCGGCAACGGTCATATCGGGAGGCTGCAACAGTCCATCCAGCCCCTCCGTGAGGACGGCATCTTCAAAGGACTCGGTATATTTGCCGATGTTGGAGCCGACCGTAAGTGCGGTGACGCTCATCGTTGCGACGGCATCCTGCGCTTCTTTGTTGGGTTGGACCTCTGCTGAAGGTGTGTCATTCGCAACTGGAGTAACGACAGGATCGCCTTTTTGTCCGCAGCCTGCTTCCACGAGTGCGAGCGCGCTGAGAGTGCCGGTTACGGCCCACTCTCGTAATTGCTTCTTCCAAGCGGACATGATCCTCCCTCCCCGATCGATAGTGTTCTCTTATGGAGGGAGGACGATAGCGTCGGTGACGGATGAGGTCAAGCGCGGTTAAGCGTGCTTTGCACAAAAAATCCAAATCTCAATCAACAAATTCCAAACAAATCTCAATACACAAACGAATAGAAAATCTCAAAATGAGCCTGTGCAGCACCGAGACAGACAGGCTTCGTTTGGGATTTGGGATTTGGGATTTGGAGTTTTTGCGCGAAGCTCCTTGCGGGTTGCCCGATCCGCTGCGATAATCGTCTTACTCTACAAATCCGGAACGACACCATGAGGATTGGCACATGTCCGTTCTACTTGCATCGGATTTGTCGAAGGTGGATCCACAGGAAGCCTGGCAACCGTGGGTACCCAACGACCGGCAACCCTGGGACGCAAAGTGGGCCGGCCATCTCGCGCGGCGAGCTGGATTTGGAGCGAGTATCAAGGAAATCGAACACGCAGTTCAGGCCGGTTTTCCCTCAACGCTTCAGACTTTGCTGATCGGCTCACCGCAGGCAGTTCAACGTCTCAAAATGATGGAAGAGATCGCCGAGACCTTCGCAAATGGCGAGGAAATCCAATCCCTTCGCGGATGGTGGCTCTACGCGATGCTTCACGGAGGTCATCCTCTTCGTGAGAAATTGGCGCTGTTCTGGCACAACCACTTCGCTACCAGTATCGCCAAGGTTCAACGCCCGTCGTTGATGTATCGGCAGAATCAGATCATCCGCAAAAATGCTCTAGGGCACTTTGGGCCGTTCTTGAAAGAGATGAGCCGGGATGTTGCCATGCTGATCTGGCTCGACTCCAATGAGAACGTCAAGTCACATCCCAACGAGAACTTTGCTCGTGAAGTGATGGAGTTGTTTTCGCTTGGCGTTGGTAACTACAAGGAAAAGGACATTCAAGAAGCACGCGGGCGTTCACCGGCTGGCACACCGACTCCACGCAGGATGCTTTCGAGTTCAACCGCGAAGAACATGATTTCGGCGAGAAGACCGTCCTGGGCAAACGCGGAAAATGGGAAGGTGAGGATGTCCTGAACATCCTTCTGAAACAACCCTGTGCGGCGACTTTCCTGGTCGGGAAAATCTATCGCGACTTTGTGAGCGAGACTCCGCCGCCGAAAGGCTTGCTCGACCCCCTGTGCGAGCAATTCCGAAAGTGCGATTACGACATCGCAGCGCTGATGAAAACGATCCTCGGCTCCCAGCTCTTCTTCTCCGAACATGCGTTTTTGAAGCGAATCAAGAACCCGGTTGAGTTTACTCTTGGCGATACATTCTGCGTGGCCGGGGCCGGCGGCACCATCGGCCTTGAACGAACCGCTCGAACGAATGGGTCAGCCTTTGTTTGCGCCGCCGAATGTGAAGGGCTGGATTGGTGGAAAAACCTGGCTGAACAATTCAACCTTACTGGCGCGGAACAATTTCGCAGAACAAGTTGCAATGGGTGGATCCGGACTTCGGACATCCGATGGTCGCAGCGTGCGTCTTACGGAGGCTCCCAAGAAGGAGGCGTTCATCGATGAGAAAAGCCCCAAAGAATCCCCAGAACTTCCTCCACCCGATACCAACTTCGATGTCGTGAAGCGGTTTGACATGAAGAAAACCTCCGAACCAGCACTGCTCGTCAAACGTCTCGGCGAACTTTTCCTTCCCAGTTATCTTCCCGATCGCGCAAATCGAAGCTGCAAGCGTTTCTTGCCGAAGGAAAGCCAACGGGCAAGAAACTCGATGTGCGCATTCGCGAGGCTGCTCATGCGGTCATGTGCATGCCGGAATACCAGTTGTGTTGAGCGGGTTTTTTACGCGCAAGACCGAAGGCGTCGGCATCCTGCCGCCGAGAGCTTGCAGACGGCGTCTGGAAGCCGCCGCTACGATCCGTTCCAGCCGCGTAGCGGCGGCATCCTGCCGCCGAGAGTTTGCAGACGGCGTCTGGAAGCCGCGGCTACGATTGTTGCTTAGAACTTCTTGAACATCCCTGGAGAACTCCATGAACCGCCGCGATTTCTTCAAAAACTCTTCTCTCATCGCCGTCGGATCGGTCGTGCCGGAATTCCTGTGCGCACCGCTCTGGCTGCGGAGCCTGGCAAAGATAATATCCTCGTCGTTCTGGAAATGACCGGCGGCAACGACGGGCTAAATACCGTCATTCCCTACACCGATCCCCTCTACTACAAGAACCGTCCCACCATTGGCGTCAACAAGACCCAAGTGGTAAAGATCGACGACACCATCGGCCTGCACCCGCGTCTCAACGGCTTGAGGTCGATGATCGCGGAAGGTCACCTGGCGGTCGTTCAGGGCGTAGGATATCCGAATCCGGATCGATCCCACTTCGAGTCGATGGATGTCTGGCATTCCGCAGATCCCAAGCGACAGATCAAGTCCGGCTGGATTGGTCGGTGTTTGGGTAATCTGCCCAATAAGGATACCGGATTCCAGGCGATGCAGGTTGGGACGGGGAAAGCCCCGTTGATTCTGCAAGGCGGGCCAGGCGGGGTCATCAGTCTGGGCAATCCGCAGACGTTCGACTTACAACTCAGCGGCCCCGAAACGCAAGCGAAAGTCGCAAGAAATTGCTGGAAGATTTGAACGCGCAATCGAGTGGTCCCGATGACCTGACTGCGTTCGTCCAGCGCCGACAACTTCAATCGCTTCAAGCAGTGGCGAAGATTCGAGAGGCATTGAAAGACGATGGCAAGAATCCCGATGAACGCTGCGCGTTTTCGTCAAGGAAGAGATGAAAACGATCTCGGCAAGATGGACCTTAACCAGAAACTCGAAATCGTTGCCCGGCTCATTCGCAAAGGATTGGGGGCGCGAATCTTCTATGTGTCGATCGACGGTTTCGACACGCATTCCGGCCAGGCCGAAGAGCACGGCAATTTGATGTTCACGCTCGGCTCCTCCATTGCAAACTTTTTCAGCCAACTCAAGGTCGATGACTGGAACAGACGTGTTCTTCTGATGACCTATTCTGAATTTGGCCGCCGCGTGAAGGAGAACGGCAGCAAAGGGACCGATCACGGCGCAGCATCGTGCATGTTCGTTGCCGGGTCAGCGGTCAAAGGGGGCGCGGTGGGCAAGCATCCCCGTCTCGATGACCTCGACGATGGCGACTTGAAATACGCGATCGATTTCCGGCGCGTGTATGCAACGCTCCTCGATCGGTGGCTTGAATGCGACAGCAAAGCAGTGCTCGGAAGCAAGTTCGATCACGTCGAACTGCTGGCGAAAGGCCCGGCGGCGAAGCCGAGCCGACCGGTAGAAATTCCCAAAATACGGTGAGGAGCAGTACAGGAATTCGGAACCAACACGCGGACGATTGCCCCAAACCTTGAGGCGGTTTGTAGTTCCGCCTTTAGGCGGCATTCTTCCGCCTAAAGGCGGAACTACAAACCCGGCAACCGGCTGTTCGCAACCGTTGGGTTTAAGCCTCGTCTTACAGATTAACCATTCACCGGGAGGGTTCTTCATGTTTCGCTTGATCTTGGCGGGTCTCGCTGTTGCCGCCCTGCCCTATGCCCTCCGTGCCGAGGAGGTGATTCCGGAAACGCTCCTTTCCCCCACAACACAAGTTTACCTTCGCTGGGATGGATACACCAAGCATCGGGATGCCTATCGCAAGTCGCGCGCGGGCAGATGCTCTCGGGAGACATCGGCAAGTCCTTTGACGGTTTGATGGACCGCGCTCAAACCGCGCTTCGGACCGGTCTCATCGGCCAGCCTTTGCTGGACGGCTCGCTCCCCGATGAGCTGCAAAAAATCAGCGACGATCTCAAGGCCACATTCAAGGTTCCGGGCTTGCTTTTGGATTCGGGGATTGTCGCAGGTCTCGAAATTCGTCTGCCTTCCGGTTTGGATATGATGAAGTTGTTGCTGGATCGCAATGGCTCCAAAGAGTTGGCTCCCACGATCCAGGCAACATTCATTTTCCCAAGACTTGGCCGAAATCCGGAGCCGTTCGCCGCACTGCGACTTTTCACCAAGAAATTGAAAGTCGAAGAGCTCAAGCAGCGCGAAAGGACTCTTTTTGCCGTAGAGTTGCAAGACAAGCTTTGGGCTACGTGGTGGGCGGAGGGCAAACACTTTGTACTGGCGATCGGCAATGTGAAGCCCGAAACGGTCGCGGCCCACATCAAACCGGGTGGAAATGGGCTTACCAAGCATCCTCTTTACCATCAACTTCAGGAATTCAAGGACTTTCCCACGGTCACGCGCGGCTTCATTGATGTGGCAGCAATCGGCGCTCTGGCGAAATTGGCGCTCAGGCTTGGCGCACCGGAAACGGCCCCCGCCCTGGAGGCAACAGGTATCCTTGGCGTCAAGGCCGTCCGACTCTATGAGGGGTTTGAAGGTGAATACTCGCGCGGCGCGATCGAAATCGACATTCCAGGCCCCCGCAAAGGACTGACCAAGATCTTCGGAGGAGCCCCGATCACAACGAAAGATCTGCCGCCACTGCCGGCCGAGGCGACGCGCTGGATCGTCGTGCGCATGGATATACAGTCGGTCGTGGATACGCTCTTGCTCATCCCGGCAGCCTATGGCGATCTGCGGGATTTGGCCGACCCTAAACAGCTCACTCCCGAAGAAGCACTGCGGATTCAGCGCGAGAAACTGTCGAGCCTCATTGACGACGCGATCGGCTTCAAGTTGAAGGAATTATTCAATGCCCTGGGCGATAAAATGGTGAGCTACTCGACCCCCAGCGATGGATTATTCAGTATCGGTCAAGTGATCGCCGTTTCGGTCAAGGATGAGAAAGCGGTACGAAAATATATGGATTTGTTGATGCGTAAAGCGGAATCTGCTGCGGGGGGTGGAACGATTCGTATTCGGAAGCGATTATTCCACGGCGTTGAGATGCGCAAAATGGCCATCAAGGAACGCAGCCCTGTCACTCCTGCTTATGCCGTTGTCGATGGTTGGCTGGTGCTGGCTTTTCAGCCGCAACCGGTTCAGGGATTCATCCTGCGCGCCAAGGGTGAACTGCCAACCTGGAAACCCGATGCCAGAACCGAGGCGACATTGGCCAAGGTTCCACAGGATCGGATGATGCTCCAATACGCCGACCCGCGCCGGCATTGACATTGATGCTTAACACGGCACCGATACTTGGGGGATTGGCCTCGAGGCGGAACGATGCGTTCGACGTTGGCCTATTTCCCCACTCGGAGGCGGTGTGCAAGCCGTTGTTTCCAAATATTGCCTGGGCCCGTGATGACGGCAAAGTAATGCGCTGGGAGTCGAAGGATTCGCTGTGGCTGCCGCTGGAAATCGTTGGGCCTGAGATCTTTTTGGTGTATGCTGCGTTGGGAGCGGTCTTTTGATGAAGATCGAAACGCATCGGGTTCCGGTATCACAAAAGAGAAACAACCATGTTGAATCGACGACAGGCTTTTGGTCAATTCGTTTCGGGACTGGGCGGCATCTCGCTCGCCTGGCTCCTTCAGAAAGATGATCTGCACGCCAAGCCTATCGAAGCCAAGGTAAAGCGAGTCGTGCAGATTTTCTGCCCAGGCGGCGTCAGCCATCTCGACACATTCGATTACAAACCCGAACTCATCAAACAAAATGGCAAAGCAATGATCGGGAAGGGCAAGCCCGATACCTTCTTCGGTCAGCCTGGCAATTTGATGAAATCGCCGTTCGCCTTCCAACAGCACGGCAACTGCGGGCGCTGGGTCAGCGACCTTTTTCCGAATTTGGCAGGCTGCGTCGATGACTTGACCTTTATTCATTCGATGAAGGCCAAGAGTGCCAATCACACTCCCGCGGCATTTCAAATGAACAGCGGTTTCGTGTTGAATGGCTTCCCGTCCATCGGTTCCTGGATTTCCTATGGTCTGGGAACCTTGAACGAAGATCTGCCGACGTTCGTGGTCCTGCCCGATCCACGTGGTTTGCCGGCCGGCGGATCGATCAACTGGTCGAATGGTTTTCTTCCGGCCAGTCATCAGGGTGTCGCCTTTCGGTCAACTGGAGAACCGATCGCGGACCTGGCAACCCCCGCCAATACCAAGCCCGAAGAACGCAAAGCTGAATCGGGCTTACTCGCTGAAATGGAAAAAGATTTCCTTCAGGCAAATCCAGGAGATTCAACGCTTCAGGCCCGTATCCGATCCTATGAACTGGCCGCACGCATGCAATTGAAAGTGCCGGAAGTGGTCAATCTCGACAAGGAATCCGCGGCGACGAAGGCAAGTTATGGACTCGACAACAAGGTTACGGAAGGGTTCGGCCGAAACTGCCTGCTTGCCCGCCGGCTTCTCGAAAAAGGCGTTCGTTTCGTGCAGCTTTGGCACGGAGGGGCCTTTGGATCGCCGCGCATCAACTGGGATGCCCACGAAGACATCGTGGAAAATCACCGCAAGCAGGCCGCGATTCTCGACAAGCCGATGACGGGTCTCTTGAAGGATTTAAAGCAACTCGGTTTGCTCAAGGATACTCTTTTCTTGTGGACAACGGAGTTTGGAAGAACGCCGTTTACGCAGGGGCTCGGCAAACCGGGCCGGGATCACCATCAGCACGCTTTCACGGTCTTCATGGCAGGCGCAGGTTTGAAGCCCGGCTTTGCTTATGGAGAAACCGACGAGATCGGCTATGAAGTTGATCGCAATGAAGTGACCATCTACGATCTCCATGCGACGGTGCTGCATCTGTTAGGGATCGATCACGAGAAGTTGACGTATTATCACAACGGCATTCGCCGCCGATTGACCGATGTGCATGGGGAGGTTGTGAGCAAGGTATTGAGTTGATCGATGGGAACCACAATGAGCGACGATTTTGAATTCCCACGAGAGAGAAAGCGGGCAGCTCACAAAAGCTATTGGTATTTCCTCGAGTTCTGGGCTTTCGTTATTGTCCTGATTCTGACAATTGTGATCATCTGGTACATTTTCAATTTCGGATACGTCGTTCAACCAAAGGGACGAACCTACATAAGAACTTAGGCTGCCCGGATGAATTCTTAGGCGGTACAATGACGCGCAAGGGTATACGATGACTAGTTTTCGTTGAGGAGATACGTTTATGTCGCAGTTGCTCGATCAGGCGGTCGCGGAAGCGCGAAAACTACCCGACCCTGAGCAGGATGCTATTGCAGCGCTCATACTGGAAGAAATTGAGGATGACCGGCGTTGGGAGGAGACGCTGGCCCGCACGCCGGGAAAATTGGCGGCTTTGGCAGCTCGCGCCGAAGAACAGGTGCGTGCCGGTCGTTGCAGGACAGCGCGGGGTTTGACGACCTGTGAACTCCATTCACCGAATCTTCGTCAACGTATCGATCGTTGACTCGTCCTTGATGAAGAAGTTCGACAATGGGAGGTTCGGTCCATGCGCTTCATGTGGGGTGAAGGAGCAAAAGGTCTGTGGGTTGGAATGTTGTTGGGCGCGTTTGCTGGCCTCGGCGTCTGCATGTGGCTCATACAGGGTACGCTGTTATTTCCCGGTGATACAATGCTCTTTGGAGCGATCATCTGTGGCATCCTGGGCTTCCTGTTTGGCGAAACCTTTTTTGAGTGGCTCAAAGAGCGGTGGCACTGGTTTGTTGGGTGATGCATAAACTGCCAAGACCGGATAGATGTCTCATCGATCATCGATCGCAAGGAGTAAATTGATGCAAATTATCTTGTCGGAGCGCGTCAAAATCTTTCTGAATACGCTTGGCCATGACGATCGAGAAAGGGTTCGCGCCTGGCTTGGCTATCTCGAGAATTGGGAAGACGACGCATATGTGAAGTCGCAGTCGACTACGTTGAATGTGCGCGGGCAGACCGTATACATGTTTCGTACGAGCACCGAATTCTGCATTTTCTACACGGTCGACCTACAGGCCAAAACCGTTTATGTGGTGGCCATAGCGACAAAAGACACGATCCATGCGTCAGGCGGCGTCGTTGGCGTCTCTACTGGAGCATTGTGATGTCAAAAGACTTTACGGACGTTGCGTTCAACCACGGTCAGTTCAAGAAAGAGTTGGATCAATTCCGAGATCTCCTGACCGCAAAGAAGATCATTGATGAGCGGGAGATTCAGGAGTTGATGAAGGCTTCCTTGCATCTTACTGCCTACATTGGAACGACGTTTGGGAGTATCGGCGTAGCGAAACAGGTGGCTTACGAATTTCAAATTATGGGAGATTTCAGCGCGGACATCGTCCTCGGCAATCGAGAAAAGCAGTTTTGCGTCGTGGAACTTGAAAACGGGGATCCAGATTCAGTCCTTGAAAAGGTTGGCAAAAAAGCGACTAAAGAATGGTCGAGGCGCTTTGAACATGGATTTAGCCAGATTGTTGATTGGTTTTGTCATCTGGACGATTTCAAGAAGACCGACAGGTTTCACAAAAGCTTCGGATACGGCCATATTGACTTCATTGGCATTCTGTTAGTTGGTCGGAATGAGGGTTTGGACGCCGACGATATCCGCCGGTTGCGATGAAGAACTCACCACGTGATCGTCAACTCGCACCATGTGGTATGTAAGACCTACGATGATTTGTACAAAGAGTTAAGCGAAATATTCGAGCTTTATTCCACACCATCCTCTGGTGGTTAAGCTCTTTGGCCGAATAAACGGATAACTTGCCAGAACGCGAATAGCCCGAATGCGAGAATGTGCTCCATCTTAGTGTTCAGTGTTCAGTGTTCAGTAATGCGGACTGGAGGCTTTTGGGAATCAACTTACGTTCCGCACTCAAACTGACCACTGACCACTGATCACTGACCACTACTCATCTCATCTTCGTCATCGTATCGATCGTTGACGCGTCCTTGATGAAGAAATCCTTCCAGCTTGCGAACTGGTCGGTTGTCCCTTCCAGATCGTACTCCGCGCTGACCACCTGGCCGATAAATGCTTGCAGATTTCGCGCGCCACCTTCCCCGGCGTGGTGAGTCGCCATTTCGCTGGTGAAGTTGAGCAGATCGTAGACCCGGCAGGCTGCCGGCAGAGTCCGTTGTCGCTTGACGCTGAGGGCATCGATGTTGGCAAGCCCATAGATTTCCGTCAGGTCGCCGGTCATCTGGTGGAAGTCTCGGAAGAAAGCCCCGTCCAGAAGCGATGCGCCGTCGCTTCCGAGCACTTTCGACTTGCCCTTACTCGGCGCGTTGCTCGAAAGTTGTTTACCGTGGAATAACTTCAGCAGCAACTTGTAGAGGCGATTCACCTCGGCAACCGATGCCCACGATCGAGTCGAGGACTCAAAGCGTTGCCGCAGCGCTGCAAAGCCTTCCTCGTTGTTGAAGCCCTCCAGGGCGCGCACCAGCGCGAAGGTCGCACCTTGAACTCCCTTGCCGGTGCTGAGTTCGCTACGGAACGCCGGGGTGAAGGCGATAGCACCGTTGGCGCATATCTGCCGAAGCAGCGACAGGTAGATCGCGGGCCGGCCGAAGCCGTCGATCGGCGTGTCGATCACGAACTTCGATCGAAAATCATCGCCTGCGATCGAGAAGGGCGAATCGTGCCGGGGTGCGTGGGTGCTTCGGACGATGCCGTTGGAATAAGAGTGCTCCTCGTTGCCGAAGCGGTTCAGCAGGCCACAGAGATCGTCGTGTCGCACTGCGGAAGTTCGTGGGTTGGTCACTGCCAACATGGTCGGCATCACGGCACTTTCCGAATTCTCGACGCACCAGCGCAGCTCGTCGTTGGGAGCTTTCTTGCTGATTCGGTCAAAGACTTCTTCGTGGCCGAAGTATTTGAAGATGTTCTGCGTGAAGCCGAACCGGCATTGCAGGCTCAGCCAGAAGCGATTGCTCGGCTTGACGGGCCGATCGTTCAACGTCAGATGATCGACAGCGGTGTGTCCTGCTTTGTTGACTCCGGCGCAGACCTTGATGTCCCGGAGTCGAGATACGCCATACTCGAAAGTCGTTGCTTTGGCCATGTTCAGATTCCTTTGAAAAAAGAGTGTTACTTATGGATTGTTCAGGTTTTCACAGTCCGACGGGGATTTCTTCTCGGCGTTCGAAGTCTCGCTCGTCTCTACGTTGTTTCTTTGCCAGGAACTCGGGTAGCGCTACTTCGTTCTTGGCAAGGGCGCGGAGGGTCGTCAAGCCAATCTGCTGAATGAGCGGGTTTGCTTGCAAAGTTTTCCAGCCTGCGTTGCTCCAGACGAAATGCAACTCGGCGGATGCCGTCCGCATAAACGGCCACCGCGTTTGCTGACACTGCACCACTTGCTTGATCGGCACATCCGGATGTTTCCGAAAAGCCCGCCCGCACATTTGCACGGTGATCGACTTGGTGGAAGGCCGGCAAAAGACGGTTTGCAACGCGGGAAAGTCAAATCCTTCCGCCAGCACGACGCAATTAATCAGGGCATCGACCTTGCCTTCGCGAAAACGATCGATTTGCGCCTCGCGGTCACTTGAGCCGGTCACGACTTCGCTGCGAATTTCTTTCGCTGCCAAGAGGTTTTGCAGTTCGAGACATTGTGTCAAAGTGTGGAAGTAGAAAATCGTTTTGCCCCACCGCTCCGGCTCCCGACAGTAGAATTCGGCGATCGTCTTGGGAGCGAAGTTCGGGATGGTAAAGTGGTGATATTGGCTCAGGTAGCCTTCCTGAATGAGTTGTTGAATCCCCGCGTCGCGGATGACGGTATCGAAGCAAAGTTTGACCTTGTCGGCCCGAAACGGCGTGGCTGAAAGTCCCAAAATAAATCTGGGCTGGATAAGGCTATGCAAATGCGCCATGCTGCTTGCGGCGTCGTGTTGGGCTTCATCGACCACCAACAAATCGAGATTTCTCGGAGGCTCCTTCTCGAACATCGAGATGAAAGATGCATCCAGTTTCAGACCTCGCTCGGCAACTTCTTCCGCTGCCTGAGTGAGCAGGTTTCGCCGCATGGCGACCCAGCCCACTTTGATGCCGAGCACCTGTTGCAGCCCCTGAGCGATGAGTAGCCCCATCACGGTCTTGCCGCTGCCGGTGGGGCTTTCGATCAGGATCGATCGCAGATTTTTGTTCAGGAACAAGTCGAGGGCCTTGGTGACGATTCGCCCCTGATAGGGTCGAGGTTCGACCTGGGTTCCCTGGATCAATTCATCGACGGTTATCATTGGGGTTACTCTTCAGTTCAGCATTGCCATAAGAGGTAATTCGCTGGGTGGAAGTAATATTTCCCATCGCGGTTGATAAAACAAGGTTGGTAGGTCGGGAAAAAGACTCGCAATTTTCAATCGTTCCAAGTTCCAAGTTTTGGATCGTTCAGAAAGTTTGTTTTTCTGGTGCCAACACGAGCCAACATTTGGCTTAGAACTTGGAACTTGGAACTTGGAACTGCTTGACAACCCGATGTCAGCGGGCTACTTTGTCCCGAATCCTGCGAAGATTTCTGCGTTGATTGCGAATAAACAGAAAAGGGTGGGCTTCTTGTCGCCCGCCAACGTGTTCTTTAACCAATAAAGGCGATCCAAGTATGTCGAGCAGTCCCACGCCAGCTCCTGCGAGTCCGCCGGTCCCGTCCGGCCCAAAAGACATCCGAATCATCAGCCACTCCACCCTGTTCTACTGGTGGCCAATCTGGTTTTTCGGTTTCATCTTCACCATCTGGACTTACTTCGAAAATAACCGATTGGCGATCGTTCCCAATGGATCGGCGATTGAGATCGATAATACCGACCCGAAGAAACCAAAGGTCACCATCGAAGTTGCCGTTCCGAAGGACAAGACGAATGAGGATCTCCATAAAGAACTGCGTCTACTTGTAGATTCGAAAGAAGATGATGCAAGGAAGGAGACTCGAGCATACCCCAAAGGGCGCATCAGCACTCATGCGTGGATGGGGCCGCTTTTCTTTCTCATTTTGATACTGGTCATCTTCATTACCAACGTGCCGTTGCGCGGTTTGTGGTCTTTGGTGGCAGTCATCGGGATCGTGGTACTCGCTCTGGTCTTGTCGCTGTTCGATCTCTGGGACAAGCTACTGACGGCGATGGGCGATCTACACATTTACATCAATATGGCGGGCTATTTGACACTGAGCACGGCACTTTTCATCGGTTGGGTTCTGGCAGTGAAACTATTCGACAACCGGACCTACATCATCTTTACACCCGGTCAGATCAAGGTTTGTGAGGAGATTGGCGGACGGGAAAAAGTGTACGACACCACCGGAATGGCGGTTGAGAAAAAGAGGGACGACTGGTTCCGGCACATCGTTCTGGGTTTTGGAACGGGGGATCTAATTGTGCGGACGGCGGGTGCCGATCGACATGAAATCGAGATGCCGAACGTGGCCTTCATCGGCTTCAAGATTGGCAGAGTCGAGCAAATGTTGCGACAACGGCAGCAGCACGCGGTGTGATCTGTCGGGACGCGGGATGGGTTGCGTGGCACGCGGGAGAAGACAAAAAATGTCGGAAACTCTTTCGACTCGTCTTTTCGAGTCCTCTTTGTCCTTTTCGCGTCCCGCTCACCGCGCCCCGCATCCCGACTGTCTCAGGTCGCCTCTTCGTACGGCACCTTAACGAGTTGCAGGTAATACGCACCTTTCTTATCGGTGTTTTTCGTCTCAATTAACGCCTCGGCTTCTCCCTTGGCGTTGTAGGCGAAAGTCTCGATTTGCTTGCTCGAATTATCGTAGACCACCCAAACCGCCTTGAGGCGGACAACCTTGGCAGCACGACGTTTGGCCGGCTTGGCGGGAGCCTTCTTCTTTTTCTTGACCGGCTTGGGCGCTTCTTCCTCGTCGTCGGAAGGTTCTTCATCGGGCTCGCCTTCGGCCTCTGCCTCAGCCTCCTCGTCATCCTCCGCCTCGACCTCCTCTTCATCTTCTTCGGTTTCCTCCGCCTCGGCTTTCTCTGCTCCTTCTTCGTCGAAATCGCCACGAAAATCCATGCGGTTCAAAGTGCGTTTCCGTCCCATCAGAATGATCCTCCCATCGATAACACCAGTGCGCGGACTGAATAGACTGTCGGATAAACCCGGAAGTCAATGATGAAGAGACACCCAGGTGCCGCAAAGCGGGCGAGCCTGGCCTTGGATGCGAAACATCCCGGTCTTTTTACCCTGAAGGGGTACCACATCAAAGCCCAGGGTCGGCGCTTAGGCGCACCCTGGGTCAACAGGTAATCTAACGACGATGATTTAATCCGGCAAGACGCCATCCGAAGTCGCTTTGGTAAAGCCAACCGATCGGCGCTTGCGGGTTGTGCTCAAATCGGCCCGGTTGATCTCGAGCTGACGTAACGCCCAGTTCCAATCCCAGGACTGATTTTCCATGTAGTGCATGATGAGCAGGTTCTTCATCTCATCGACTTCGGCAAAGCTGAATCCCTCGGTAGTGTTCACGACTTCGTCCAGGTTCAAACCGGCGATAATGTCGCGATGCCAGCGCATACACCAACTCGCGCCGAAGTTCGGGCGTCGGGGTCTCGAAGTGAAGCACCAGGTCGATTCGCCCCGGTCGTTTGAAGGCCCGGTCGATCAGATTGAGCGAGCAATTGGTCGTGAAGACGAACACGACGCCTTCGTTGACCGTAATACCGTCGAGAGCACTGAGGAAAACGGCTTGATCTTCGGTTTCATGAACGGTTTCGCGGTCGCGCAGGGCGATGTCCATGTCGTCGAAGAAGACGATGCCGCGACGATCGACGCTGAACAATTCCTCGATGTTATCACTGGCCCGCGCCTGCCGATAGGCATCGGGCGTAACGAGCCGCCATTCCCAGCGACGCCGCCGGCATTCCTGCCAGATCCAGCGGCATGCGGAAGTTTTGCCGTTGCCGGGCGGCCCCATCAGGAGCACGCCGCGCTTGGCTGGCCGCCGTATTCCTTGATCTTCCGTAGGTTGGTCCGGTCGAGATAGCCGATGGTGTTCTGCCAGAGCAGGTCGATTTGATCCGGCTGCAACACGGGGGGCTGGCTGGGCGGTTCCGGATCTCTTCGGGCTTTCAGTGCAGTTCTATAAAGGCGAAGGTAGTTTTTGCGTTCGACCGCGAAGAAATCGAAGGCCCAGCCATTCTGATGGTTGTCGTAGGCAAAACGAACGCGAGCGAAATGGATGCCTTGAATTTCGTAGAGATGCAGTCCGAGTTGGACTCCCGGAAAGATTCGGCGATTGTCGGGGTCCCAGTCGCGGATCAGAACACCTTCGATCGGGAGTAGATGCCGACTTTTTCGCATCGGCGCAGAAGCGGCCCGTAGAATTCGTCGAGGTCGATCGACACAGGGATCTTCCAGACCGGTTTGTCTCGACACTTGCTCAAGAAGGTAGCGATGGTCTGCTGCATAACGCTTGCAGGTTCCGCATGAGTGGCGAGGATCCGGCGCTTGCAGTGTCTGAGGATGCGAGTACGGCTTGACGAAGGTTAGGTTACGGAACTACCATGTCAGCGGTTAGTGTCTTATAGGAACGGGGCGCGGTGTGCGGGGCGCGGGACGCGAAGCGTTCGCGAAATCCCGCTTCCCGAATCAAATGGATTCATTCATGACTACGACGACTCAGCGCGATCTTTCGTTACTGCAAACAGGCCCCCAGGCATACCGGGCAAACCGCGTCACAAGACGCGCGAAGTGCGCGTCGGCGATAAAGTATTCGGCGGCGACAACCCGATCTGGGTCCAGTCGATGACCACGCACCGACACCTTCGATGTCGAGGCCACCATCGCGCAGATTCAGCGCCTCGAAGAGGCCGGCTGCGAGTTGGTCCGCGTCACCGTGCCCAAAGCCGGAGGACGCGGCCGATCCTGACGCGAGATCCGCAAACAGATCAGGATTCCGCTCATTTGCGACATTCATTTCGATTACAAGATGGCGCTGACCGCCCTGGATCATCCGGTCGACAAAATCCGCATCAACCCCGGCAACATCGGCGGTTACGACCGCTTTCGCCAGGTCATCCGCAAGGCGAAGGAACGCGGCCTGCCGATGCGCATCGGCGTCAACGCCGGCAGCCTGGAACGCGAACTGGTCGAAAAGCACGGCTTCCCCTGCCCGCCGGCCATGGTCGAAAGCGCGATCCGCTACATCGAGATCGCCGAGTCGGAAGGCTATCACGAAATGATCGTCTCGCTGAAATCGAGCGACGTGTTGACAGCCGTCGAAGCGTATCGGCTGTTCGCCAAGCATTGCGACTACCCGACGCACATCGGCATCACCGAAGCCGGCAAGCCGCCTTACGCAGTGACGAAGTCGGCGGCGGGACTGGCTCCGATTCTGCTCGACGGCATCGGCGACACAATCCGGATCAGCTTGCTGGGCGACCCGGTGCCGGAGATCGCCGCCGCCTTCGACATTCTGCAAGCGACGCAGCGCGCGGGTCCGCAAGCCGGAATTGATCGCATGCCCGACCTGCGGCCGGCTGGCGATCGACCTGGAAAAGATCATCGCCGATCTGGAAAAACGCCTCGAGGGCAAGGACACGCCGTGAAAATCAGCGTCCTGGGATGCGTGGTCAACGGTCCCGGCGAGGCGCGAGAGGCGGACATCGGCATCGCGGCCGGCAATGGCAAAGGCGTGATTTTCCGCAACGGCGAGATCGTCCGCCACGTCGTCGAGGCCGAGATGGTCGATGCGCTGCTCGAAGAGGTGCTCTTATGGGAGAAGTCAAACCCTGGGAAAATGAACAACGAGCCGACAAGCTTGGGTCGACGAAAGTTGCCGGTGCTGGCTGGCTAATGCAATAGCTTTTGTAGGTTGGATCCCACTATTATTGTTCGTCAGTCTAGTCATCCGTCGAAGCGGAACAACTCGCTGGTGGACTTTCATTGCGGGTTTTGTCATGGAAATAGCCATCGATTTTGCCGATCCCGCCCACACCGACCGCGTTCCTCGACACGGCTGGGCAAAAAACAGCCAAGGGCTGAAGATTCTTTGGCTTCCGATTCTTCGTCTTCTCAAGGAGGCCCACGAACGGAAAGCAAGGCTTTCCGAACCAATTCCGCGCGGGCAGTCGATTGAAATCGAAGCATTCAATCAAACGCTCAGGCACTTCGTGTTAACACTCCGCGAACTGGCAAAATGCATCAGGCTCGCTTCGGTCCCGTGGTATACGCACGACGAGAACGACGAGAAGATTGCGAGTTACGAGGCGCGTAATTTGATCCCCTTGCATCTTGACCTGGTATTCGTGTATGCGAGAAGAATCGCCGACCATTTCGCCAGAGCAAGCCGCCATGTGCTGTTCAAGAAGCCAGAGGAGGCACCGAGGGAATACAAAAAACTTCGCCCGTTCATCGCTGATGAAGCGAAACTTCGGCGATTGGATCCCCTATGCGATATCAACGTGCTCAGAGAAGCCTTCGAGCGTCACTCGGGTTGGCTGGACAAACTCCGGGATTCCGTTCGGGCGGACAGAGTTTCGCCTCTGAAAGGCATTCGAGACATCATGGAACACCACCCAATTTGGGTGACTGTCCGTCACTCCAAAGTGGGAGAAGGGCCGTGGGAATTAATTGCCGACTTAGGTGTTCCCGGTGCAAGCTCTGAATTTCGACCTGATCTGATTCCTGTTCTTAAGGCGATAGTTAGCGACATGGCTGACTTATGGACGATGGTTTGTGCCTCGGCCGCTCTTCCCCCGGCTGAAAAGCTCTGGGTAGCTCCATACGGTGATGCTTTATTGACAACGGGGAACGCTGATGACGCGATCGCATTTTGGCCAGAGAGCTAAGGCCATGCGATTTGTCGTCACGGAAATGAAAAAAAATGTATCTGCGAGCGCACATTGCATGACCGGGCGACACCCATCGGGATCACTCTTTTGAGCGTCGCGGCCATCTGCTTGTTCATTTGCTCACTGAGGAATCGACCAACGAGGTCGTACTTCTTACCGAGAATATTTCGGAGAGTAATAGAAATCTATCAATTCAAAGCTCACCGGAATGCAAAACGGATCCGAGAACAGAGTAATCAATCAAACCATCATATTGGCAAACTGGAAGTTTTTTCAGGTTCTTTGGTTCTCCGCGGCGTTCTCCGTAACCACGGATATGCACGAATCCGTTCGTGCGGGCAAGGCACACTGACAAACAATCCCGAGTAACAACAACTGCTCTCTGATCCTCGAACCAAACTCCTTGAACTTGAACCAACCCTCTATCAAGCACTTCGATGTCAAGGACCGTAAACCGGCCATCTTCCACCAAGCTGGCTGGAGGATTTTCGTTATACTTCGCTGTTAACCAATCTGGCAAGTATTCAGTGGTAGCGGGCGCGGTCACCCTCGCTCTGCCCTTGCGTTCCTCATACCGAACAGGTTCGATGGCATTGTGTTTAATGTGACTGTCGACGATCCGCAGAAGCTCGTGACCAACGCTGTTGGTAATGGTCAGGTTCATCATCAGGATTTCGCCACCGGATACGCGAAATCCCAGTTTGTTCTCAGAAGAGAAACGAAACAATGTAACGCCCTCTGTGGATTTCGGTCCATTTGTCATGAATATCGAGCCTAAGAGTACTCGACAACTTTCGCCGGGTTCGATGTAGATGTGTCCCTGGTGGGAAGGAGAGCGTTGAATTGACTTCCAAGATCGAATAGTTGCGTCGTCGATTTGTAGAAGCCCGTGATGAGCATGTGTATGGCATGTCGGGCAGACAGCAATCATATGGGCTGCATCATGGGTCTTGTAAACATGCCATTCTTTGATGTGGTGCAACTCCAACAGACTGCTTGAACACCCGGGATCGGCGCATTTGTTGCCAGCCTCACAGTAGAGAGCCTCCTTGATCTTAATCGGAACCTTGGGACGGTTCGCCTTCGTCTTCTTCTTGCGGGGCATAGTTTCCCATCCAACGAGCAAAAAAGCTCGCAACAATGATTCTTTCAAGCCAGACCCTAAACAAATCTTATCGTGGAAATATGCCGACTGAAAAGAGAATCCCCGACGAGGAACGACTTCCAAGTGAAATCTTGTCATTGGCTTTGCTTCGCAAAATGATACCGTTTTCGAGCATTTTGGGCTTTGTCCTTCTTCGCCATTTTTGTTGCGCTGGTAGGTCTTCGATCAACGGATATCTAGGATCAGGATATTCGGATGGATGCGACCGACCACGATGGCCCTAGAATGGGCTCCAGTGCAAGTTTGGTTTTTGCACCACAGGCAAGCGAAGTGGAAGCAAAAATACATGGATGCGAAGCCGGAATTGAAACGGTTGCAGAATCGGCCACAGCGTGCGAAGCGACGACGCTCGGACGGCGAAAGTTTTGCCGGTGTTTGCCGGCTAATTCGAGAGCATTGCAGCCAATATTGCAGGGCTAAAGCTATACTCCGTACGCTCCGCGTGAGGGCTACAGCAGTATCGCATGTCAATGAGCGCCTGTCGCTCAATTTGACTAACCCATCCGGCGAATTGTGATGCAGAGACATTCGATTCTACACAGAATGAGTCAGACGGGTTGCGAGTGCTTTCATCACGGCGTCGGTATTCTCGAACCAATCCTTCGTCAGCACCAACACAACGCTCCAGCCGAAGTTGCGCAGCAGACGCGGTCGAAGCACGTCCCGTTCCAGCACATTGTCAATTTGGTAAAAGCTTTCGGTGTCGATCATGATGCCGAGTCGATACCGGCGTTCATCCATCCGGCGGATCGCCAGATCGCAACGGAAGGCGGATTGGCCGACGTCGAAATCGACCTCGTAACCCAAATCGCGCATGCGTGCCGCCAATTCGTAAATCACGATATGGGTTGATCCGGCATTGTCGGCACGAGAGCCTTCGGCAGGGTTGATTTCCCGAAGCACACGGCGGGCCGTTTGCAGATCGCCGCGCGGAGAGCGCCTCGGCATAGCGTAGATAGTTTTTGAGGGCGCGGGCTCCGTCGTTGTAATCGTTAGTGACAGCGTGATGGCGAATCGATGAGACCAGGGCCATCTGTTTCTTGGCCCGCGAGAACGCCACGTTAAGCCGGCGTTCGCCGCCATTCTGGTTGATAGGGCCGAAGTTCATTAGCATCTTGCCATTGCGGCCAGGACCATAGCACACGCTTAGAATGATGACATCGCGTTCGTCGCCCTGGATATTCTCGAGGTTCTTGACCAGAAGCCCGACGAATTGCTCGTCCTGTTCGCGTTCCCATTCCGCTTCGAGCCGGCCGCGAAAATCATCGTCTTCGCGGGCCAGGCGCTGCAGCGCCTGCTCGATCTCATCCTGTTGGGATTCCGAAAAGGCGATGATGCCGATCGACAGTCCGGTTTCTCGGACCAGCAGGCCGCGAACCAAATGGGCAATATAGTCGGCTTCGCTCGCATTGCGCCGCTGCTCGTAGATCCCATTTTCCAGCAAGTGGAAGCTCAGCGGTCGTTCGAGCAGTCGATCGATGCCGGCGAATCCTTCGTTTGCAGCATGAACGACAATCTCTGCTCATACTCTCAGCCGGCAATTCCACTTCGGGAACGGTCAAGAGCCGGCCCTGGTAGAAGGCACAGTTGGAGAAGCTGATGAGCGATTCCGATCGGCTGCGGTAGTGCCAGCCCAACATTGTGGCAGGCAGATTGCGAGCAGCGTGGTTGAGCAGGCTGTTGCTGCTCAGATCATATTCCACTTTTTGGCCGGTTGCATCTTCAACCAGCAATGTCTCCTCGTCCTCGGCTCCTTTGGAAGCAAAGAAACTGGTCGGCGGCAATTGCATCTCGTCGCCGACGACGATGACTTGCCTGGCCCGGAAGATGGCCGGAACCGCTTCTTCCAGCGTCACCTGGCTGGCCTCGTCGAAGATGACGACATCGAACGAATTGGCCAGCGGCAGAGCATCGGAAACGCTCAGCGGGCTCATAAGCCACACCGGCTTGAGATCTTGCAGGACCAAACCCGAGTCGCCATCCACCAGATCGCGGATCGAGCGGAACCGCATCGTTTTATTGAACTCGTGCTCCAGTTCGCGCCGGCCCCGGTTGTATCGCGCTTTGAGCGTTCTTCTGATCCGCGTTCAGCTGGCCGTGAGGCAACGAGGCAATGCGCACGTTCTCGAGGAATCGCCGGCAAACGCGAGCGCGGATCGCCGCTGCACTGACTGCATACCACTGATCGTGGATCTGCTCCAGCTTGCCGAGCTGAGCGGCCTGAGTGCCGCTGTTGAATCGTGCCACCTGCGGATCGGCGCGAAGCAGGCCGTCGATCGTATGATGTGCGATCGCCGCTTCCAACTGGTTCTCATTCAATGGAAAACGCCGCCAGGCATTGGCGATCGGGACGGGCAGGTTACTCAATTCCTTGAGGCACGGCAGAAAGTCGGCAAGTTCGCTCAGCGATTCCCCGATCTGATTCACATCCTGACGAAGTGCGAGTAACGAAAGGTCATTCGTGTCCACCATCAAATGATCGACTTCGGATGCCAACTGTTCCACCGTTGGCTTCAACTTAGCCAACGCCAGCACTGTGTCGCTGCCGTCCGACACAGTCAGCACGCGGCGGTGGAATGCCTGTAAGGCCGGCGATAACTTGTCCACACCATCAGCCAGTGCTGTGATTCGATCCGAAAAACTTGCGAATGTTCCTTCGAAGGCCAGTTCCGCACGCGCTGCGGCTTCCACAGCATCGAGTTGCGCTGCGGCGTTGTGCTCAGCCTGAAGCGGTTCCAGAACATGCGAATAAGTCGGTTGCACTGGATGCGATCCAAAATCGTAACTCCGCCGCAACAAGCTGCGCAGCCGCCACCAACCTGGCTGGAAAAACCGCCAGATCGACCGCTCTTGACGTCGGGCCTGCTGAAGAGCAATGTTGACTTCTTCGCGTGACAGCTTAAGGTGCCAGCCTGTCGTCGCAATACGTGCCGTTGCCAATTCCTGTTCCTGCACACGGTACTGCTTGCGATGAGCGTTCAGTTTCTTGGCGAGATGGCTCTTCCCGTTCAGCACGGGGAGTAATTGGATTTCGGCCAGGAATTCAATCCGCGACGCATATTCCATCAATTCTCTGATCTTCGCAAAGGTGTCCCGGCAATCTTCAGGCACATTCATTGACTGCATTTCGTCCGTTATTTTCTCGATAGGCCTGAAAACCCGCGGAAGAATCTCGTGAATCGCCGCCAGCGGTTCATCGACTTGACTGAATCGAGGGTGCAAGCGGCGCAAGGGATGGTTCGCCAGGACACCATCGCGCCCTGACTGTGCCAGATGTTCGACCAATCGCCCAACAGCTTCCCGGTTTCCCTGCCACAATTGAAAAGACGGCAATTGTTCGCGCTCGCGTGGCCCAAGCTCGGGTGCGTAAGTGCGCAACTCGATGGCGCGCTGCAAAAGCTGGTGCAGCGGCAATCCCGCTTGCGCCGGGGTCGAGCGCATGGCCGATTGGAAACGTTCCAGAGGTGCCAGTTCCTTCTTCAGTCCGTCGAGCAGTCGGTGGCGCTTTTCCTCAAGCTTGGCAATCGGTTCCATCTGCGTATTCAAGAACGCTTCGTAGGTCGTTTTGAGATCGAAGATGAAATCCTTCTTGTCGTTCTGGGCGTCGTGGATCAGACAGCATACTTCGTGCAGTCCCGACTGGTGCAGGCGATGGTAGACAACGTCGATCGCCGCGCGTTTCTCACAAACGAACAGAACGCGTTTACCCTGGGCCACGTAATCGGCGATGAGATTGGTGATGGTCTGCGACTTGCCGGTGCCGGGGGGCCCCTGAATGATGAAGTGCTTGCCGATTCTCGCCAGTGCGATTGCCGAAGCCTGGGTCGGATCGCAGTTGACGATGGGATAGCTTTCCTCGATTGGCAGAGGACCGGGTGATCCGGCCAGTGCATCCCGCGGCTCCAGTGAAAAAATCGCGTCGAAGGCACTATGGTCCTCGCTGCTATCGAGCAATACCGTGTAGTCGCGCACCAGCGACATTTTGCGATAGTGAAAATTGCCGAGTGTCACATTGCAGAGATCGAACTCCCACCGATACGGGTTAGTCTGCTCCTCGACCTGGGTGTACAGTCGGCGCTCTTTCTCGCCACTACCCGTCTCGTGTTCGGGCGATATGTGCGTGCGCGGCCGTGGCGTTTCCTCCACCATGGTGCGCAGCCTCGGTTCTCCCGGAGCGATTCGCGTCTGAAACAGGCGCAGACCCAGCGGGTGGTAGTTCGCACGATCGTAGCTGTAGTCGATGTCGAAAAATGACCGCACGCCCCGCCCGGAAAGTCGCACGCGCCGGCGGTATTGTTCCAACCGCCGCTGGGCCTTGGCATGAATCAGGTTGATCCTCGGCTTATCGATCATCTCCACGGTCACTGCCGGCTCGCTCGATTGCACTTTAGCCGCGATGTGAGCGTGCAATTCGTCCAGCGACGACTGTGCCAGATCGACGAATTCGGGCAGATCCACAGCATACAGTTGCTTGAGATAGAAGCGCAGAACCGGATTGATTTCTGCTTCGGCACTCGAGCGGTTCAAGCGTATAGACATCGCGCACTCCCTTGGTTTTACCCAGTTCGACGGGCAGCAAGGCCAGTGGCGAATCGAACCGCTGCGGCGGCTTTTCCTTCAGGTTCGTCCAGCGCAGGAAGCAGACAACCAATCGAAGTTGGGCGAAGCCGTATTCCGTTTGATCGCGGCGCGCTTCGTTGCGGATCTGATCGAGTTGAGCCGGCAGATAGAGCGCTTCCTCGAAACGCAGATACTTGTTGAGCGAAACTTGTCCTCCGGCGGCGACGGCATCCTTGAAGTCGTGGCCCCAGGTCAGAATCTGTTCGGGCCGGATGTTCTGCACGTCGAACGACAAGGGCACCGAGGCCCACGTCAGATTGACGGTTTGCGTCGTGGCGCGAAATTGCAGCAACCGATTGCGCTTCGAGATCTCGAAGAGGCGCTGCTGCAGAGCACGACAAGGATCAGAGCCCGCCGGCCCCGCCGATCGATGCTCTGGAAGCCCGGACTGCGGGCCAGGTCGAAATCGAAATCGACGTCCTGATCGCGATAGTTCTCCAGTGTTCGCAGAACTGCGGAGAGATCCTGCGGACGGCGATGCCGATCGAGCTCCGTCATTCGGGCGATTGCCTTGGCCAGCACGGGATGGAGATTTGGGTTCAGTTCGAACAAGTTGCGGCGGCATTGCACGAACGCAAGGAGATCCTGCGGGTCGTTGAGGTCCAGCCCGCAGGCCATCGAAGCGAGACAGCATGCCAAGAACGAAGACGTCGGTCAGCGGGTCGTGATGGCCGAGCTCGTGTTCCCAGCCTACATATCCCGGCAGATACACGGGTTGCTCGAATGGCTCGCCGCGTTTGCCGATCTGCATGTTGACAACGGACTCCGTCCCGGCATTGACGTGCATGTCAACGCGATACGACCCGATCGACGTCAACGGCACGCGCGGCAGGCCGTTCGACCTCTCGGAGCTTGCCCGGCTGCAGCGTCGGCTTGGCGGCAAGCTGCGACTTCCTCGAACCAGAGCCGGTTGTTCTCGACCTGGATGGCGTTGATGCCTTGCAACGGCGCGACCCGGCCCGCCCGGTGTGCCGCTACCACCTGCCGGACCAGAGGCAAGAAGCTAGCCAGAGCGTCTTCGGTCGTGAAGCCGCCCGTTTCCAGTCGACGTTCGAGATAGTCGGTGAAACTCGTCATGATGGTTGAGACATTTCCGATCTGGCCAGCAGGGATTCTGCATCTTTGTCGATCTTGGCAAACGCCTTCTTGCCAAGCGTCAGTTCTTTCTGGACGAGTTCGGCGAACCGCTTGTCGATGCCGAGGCGACGAGCCAGGACAATCGCCGCGGAAAGAGCAACATCGCCCAGGTCGCGATCGACGGTCACGAAATCGAGCATCAAGATAGCAGCAATAATCGGCAAGAGAGGCGTCGCCGCGGTCCAGTTCGGCCTTGAGTCGCGACTCATTCCTTGATGCCTCCGGTCGATGTTGAAATCCGCAAAGAACTGCTTCGCATGGGCCAGCACGGCTTCAGTGTGATACCATGCCGGCACCAGCAACGCCTGCAGGAGATCGCCGCGTCAATTCGGCGGCGCGCTTCTGGCCCAGCAGATCGAGTCGGTGCAGATTCAATCCGCCTTCGATCATCCGCTCGATCTCGGCATGAGCTTCGTTACCTCGATCCGCCCAGAGCCGGAGTGCTCGGGCGCGAATGTACGGTTCCGGATGGCTGATCTGCTCGGCCTGCACGTTGCTCTTGGCGAAAATCTCTTCGGCCTGTCGCAGATAGCTTTCGGCGCTGACTTCGTTCAATCCCGTTTCGATTTTGATCAGTGCGCGCAACGGCAGCTGCGACGTCGTCGCTGACGTGATACGCCCAGCGATCCGCGTAGATTTCAGTCCAAAGGCTATAAAGCCGGGCGCTTTCCGAGGCCACGGCACCCGTTGCCGGATCGGCGGAAAGCGCGCGCAGCAGGTCGGCGGCGATCAGATATGCGCCCTGCCGATCTTCGAACATTCGGAAATGGGCAAGTTCATGGGCCAGCACTGCTCGCACTTCTGCTTGGGAAAGCACGCTCTGCCACTGGCCCAGCCAGAACAATATGAGCTTCGCCGGGCAGGTATGCCAGGGAAGCATTCAGCGCGTTGCTCGGTCTGCGGCCTGATAGAGTGTTACGACGCAGTTCAGTTGCATGCACTCCCGTACGCGGTTCACAATCTCATAAAGTTCCGGCTGGGATTGCTTGTTCCAGTCGATAAGTTGATTTGAGCAGATCGAGGCGAACGGCATCTGCTTCTGCGTTGTCTTTGCGTGCCGAAGCGAACCATGTCCACAACTTTGGTTCTAGGGCCTGGAGATGCGCGACAATCGCACGATGGTACGTTAGCGGCTCTGGTAATTGGGGCATGTGTTGACGTTTCCCTGAAGACCAAACGGGCTACTAGCCCGTCGATCTTAACTATGACGTTCGGAAGCCTCCACCCACCACCCACCTACAAAACGAAACTATACTTTGGATTCACTCAACTGTCGGAGCAATTCAAGGGTATAGATCCCCGTGTCGTGTTCATCGTTCCAGACGATTTGATACGCATAGTAGCCGCGCGGCACCATTTTGACGGGCTGCGGCAAGCCGGCAGCAACTTCAGCAGGTTTCAACAATCGGAACGGATCGGCAGGTTTGCCGCGTTCTTCCAGGCAGGATGCGCACGGACACTCTTTTCGTAACTTCTGCCAGGTCACGAAGGTACGGATGCCGTCGCTCCAGTCGATGCTAAGCCCATCAGCCTCCCGACGCAAAGACAGAGGTTTCAATGTTTCTGGTAGAGGCATAGAGATCGCCCAATGAGATAAGAAACTACTTCGGTAGTTTTACCAAATCTCGCGTGATTTGATCCACTTTCGAACAACCACACAACGCCATCGCATTATCGAACTCGTCGCGCAAGATCGTCATTACTCGTTGGGCACCTTGCTCGCCACCCGTTGCCAGTCCCCACAATACGGGCCTTCCCACCTGCACCGCACTGGCTCCGAGCGCCAGAGCTTTCAAAACGTCGATGCCGCGACGAATGCCGCCATCCAAGAGCACAGCGCCTCCATCGCCGATTGCCTCGACAATTTCCGGAAGCACCTGGATCGTTGCGGGAACGGTGTCGAGTTGTCGCCCGCCATGATTGGAGACGACGACCCCAGCTGCACCCGATTTCAAAGCGGTGACCGCATCGTCGCCGCGCAAGACTCCCTTGACCAGAACGGGCAATTTCGTCAACCCGGCAAGCCACTCGATGTCTTTCCATGTAAGGTCGGCATCGAAACAACAGCGTGTGTAGAGTGCGGGGCCGCTTTCTCCATCGCCGATCGGCAGCATCCCAAAGCCTGACTCTTCGAGATTCTTGACGGTGAATTCGGGCGAAAGATGAAAGCCGTTACGCATATCGGGTTCGCGCCGGCCCATGACCGGCACATCACCGGTCACTTCCAAAGCGATGAAACCAGCGGCTTCCGCTCGTTCCACCAGCGCTCGGGTCACGCCCCGATCCTTGAACACGTAAAGTTGAAAAATTGCCGGGCTTTTTGTCGTGTTCGCAATTTCTTCCAGCGAAGTCGTCGCCATCGTGCTGGCCACGAAGGTCACCCCGGCAGCATTCGCCGCCCGAACGGTTCCAGGCTCGCCATCGGCGTGCGCCGAACTTTTGAAAGGCCATCGGTGCAATCAGAATCGGTGATGGCAACGTCCTGCCAAAGAGGGTGATTTGAAGATCCCGCGTCCCGACCGGCTGCAACAAGCGCGGGCGAAGTTGAATTCGATCGAAGGCCCGGCGATTATCGTGGAGCGTGATTTGATCGCCCGCGCCGCTGGCGAAATAGTCGAAGATCATCCTCGGCAGCACGGCGCGGGCCAAGTCTTCGTATTCGTGAAGGTTGATCGGTTGGGTCATTTCTCTTTTAGTTTTCAGTGTTCAGTGTTCAGTTGGAGACATTAAGTTTTTACGGAAAACGGAAAACTGAACACTGAACTCTGTACTAAATTGTCGACCAGGACCGACTCTGCCGAGTGGAGAACCGGATTCGGCCATCGACCGGGAATCGTAAGCGGATACAATCCACTGAGGACAAACTTTCATTCATGCACTGCACCGGAGGCGCTATGACGGGTCGAGTGGTCGTCGAGGTAACGATCGAAAACCTGGAAGACTTGTGGGCCGTCCGTAGGGGTACGCTGGCGGCGGATCAGGTGCGGCGCGTGGTTGTCCCGGACGCTCTCGTCGATACAGGGGCGACGCTCCTCTCGTTGCCGACTCGCATGATTCGAGAGTTAGGTTTGCAGCCGGTAGCCACGAAGCGGGTGACCAGCAGCGCCGGAATCGGCGAAGCGATGATATATGACACGGCACGGCTAACGGTGCAGGGTCGTTCCTGCGGAATGGACGTACTTGAGGTGCCCGACACGATGCCTGTGCTCGTCGGACAAATCCCGCTTGAACACCTGGATTTTACCATTGACATGCGCAGCCGAACGCTGATCGGCAATCCAGCGCATGGCGGTGAACATATGTACGAGCTATTCTGATTGGGGCGAGTCAGCGAGCCGAATCGTTGGAAGGCGGAAATCTCCTTGCCGGGGCCGCTTTGAAACTGCTACACTACCGGAAACAGTGGCCCGATAACTTGTCGTCACGCTTTTGTTTGATCCCGCCGTATTGACAGTTTCATCCATCCTGCCGAACCTGGAGATGCCTTTCATGCCGCATCCGCTGAACCGACGAGCTTTCTTGCGAGGCTCGGGCATCTGTCTTGCGCTGCCTTTACTCGATGCCATGCAGCCGGCGCACGGGGCTGGAACATCCCCAACTGCAACACCTCGGCGCATGGTGGCGATCGAGACCAACATGGGCATCCTGCCGCAGTTCTTCTTTCCGGAGAAGGCCGGTAAGGACTACGCGCTGACTCCCTATCTTGAACGTCTTGGCGCGCATCGAAAAAACATGACGGTATTCTCCGGCGTCAGCCTGCCCGGCGTGACCGGGCGCCCATGCGGCCGAGAAATGCTTTCTGACCGGCACGCCGCATCCCGAACGCGGCGGCTTTCGCAACTGGGTGTCGCTCGATCAATTCGCCGCCGAGCAGTTGGCAACCGCACGCGCTATCCATCGCTGACGCTGGCCATGAGCAGCGAGGGCGGCATGACCCTGAGCTACACGCGCAGCGGCGCACCGATCTCCGCCGAGAGAAGCCCGCGCAAGCTGTTTCAGAAACTTTTCGTGCAGGGCAAGCCCGAAGAAGTGAAGGCCAACGTCGAGGCGCTGCGACAGGGCCGGAGCATGCTCGATTTCGTCGGCGACCAGGCCAAAGCGGCTCAATCGGTCGCTGTCCAAGGCCGACCAGCAGCGCATGGACCAGTATTTCACTTCGGTTCGCGAACTCGAACAGCGTCTGCACAGCTCGGAGGCGTGGGAATACAAGCCAAAGCCGAAAGTGAACGCGCAGCCGCCCGAATGACATCGACGATTCGCGGCAGTTCGTCCAGAAGACCAAGCTCATGTTCGACGTCATCAAGCTGGCACTGGAGACCGACTCCTCGCGCCTCATCACGCTGTTCATCGACACGACGGTCATTCACAACATCACCCATCACGGCAACCGGCCCGAAGTGATCGCCGAACTGCGCTCCAAGGAAGAGGCGCAGTTCGACGCTCTCGGCGATTTTCTCAAAGGCGCTGAACGAGACCAAGGAAGAAGGCCAGACGCTGCTCGACCGCACGATGGTGCTCTACGGCACCTGCATGGGCAGCGCCAATTCGCACTCCAATGTCAATCTGCCGGTGCTGCTCGCCGGCGGCGGCTTCAAGCATGGCCAGCACCTCGCCTTCGACACAGCAGAACAACTATCCGCTGACCAACCTGTACGTCTCGATGCTGCAACGGCTGGGCATCGAAACCAGAGAGTTCTCCACGGCCAAGGGAACCTTCACCGGACTGGAGATGGCATGAGAGCGGCCAGTCGACAGTACTTCACGCGCTTGGTCTGCGTTGGTCTGTGCGTTACTTCTGGTGCCAAACTTGATGTGCGCTGCGGACGGTCAACCCAAAGGCGTTTTTCGAAGCGCATTGCTATGGCTGCCACGACGACGACACCCACAAGGGCGGCCTCGACCTGACCTCTTTGAAACTCGATTTCTCCGAACCCGACAACTTCGCGCGCTGGGTGAAGATCCACGACCGCATCGAATCGGGCGAGATGCCGCCCAAGAAGCAAGAACGCCCACCCGTCGCCGAGATCGACAGCTGTGACCAGGTGGTTGCAGCAATCCTTGATCGCGGCGGAACGAAAGCGTTTTCAGGGCGGGGGCCGCACGGCGTTGCGCCGACTCGACGCGCGCTGAGTACGAGAACACGATCCGCGACCTGTTCGACCTGCCCGGCATCGCGCTTCAAGGCGGACTGCCGGCCGACGGCTCCGCGCACGGCTTCGACAAGAACAGCGACGCCCTGGACATCTCGCATGTCAACATGGCGAAGTACGTGGAGGCGGCCGACCAGGCGCTCGACTGGCCATCGCCACCCGGCCGAAGCCGCCGGCATTCGCCAGGCAGCGGATCTCGCTGGCCAGCCAATACATCGTGCAGATTATCCTCATGAACGGCGACGCCGTATTGCTGAAGGACAAGAAGCCCGACCCGAATTTCCTGCCCGCCGGCGAGGAAGGCCATATCGACATGGGCGCGCACGGGCGAATGGGGTCGTTCAGCAACGACAGCAGCGTGGGCCTGTTTCGCCACGAAGATGAGTCGTTCAGCCCTTACTTCATGGAATTTGCCACCATTTATCCGGGACGCTATCGCGTTCGCGCATCCTTCTGGAGTTTCGGCTGGGACAAGGGAAAAGTGTTGCCGTCGCGCGGCACCGAGGCGGCACGGCTTTCGGTGGTGCAGTTGACCGGAGACGGTCGGGGCGGCGGTCATCCCAGCTATGTCCTGGGCTATTACGATGCTCCTTCTCTTGAACCCAAAGTACATGACTTCGTGACCTGGCTGAACTTCAAGGAAACCATCGGCTTCAATGCCGCCTCGCTCGCACCGGTCGTGAATTACACGCGCAAGGGCCGTGCAATGGCTTTCACGGGGCCGGGCATCGCCTGCGACTGGCTGGACATCGAAGGGCCGCTCCACGATGTCTGGCCGCCGGCCGGCCATCGGCTCCTTTTCGGCGATCTGCCGATCGTCGAGTTCAAGCCGGCCGAGCACGCCGGCGATTCGTGCGCCAAAACGCAAACAAGTCCGGCAAGAGATTATCGGTGCCAAGAATAAGCTCGATCCCGATCTCGGGCATCTGGACGGTTCGCAGCGAAAAGCCACTGGCCGATGCCGATCGGCTGCTCGCCGTTTTTCTGCCGAAGGCCTTTCGTCGGCCCGTTGACTCAGCGGTTCGACAGGCCTACGTTGCCAAGGTGGACGAGCGACTCAAGGCCGGCGATTGCTTCGAGACGGCCATGCGCTGGGCCTATCGCGCAGCACTATGTTCTGCCGATTTTCTCTATCACATCGAACCGGCGGGCCGAGCTGGATGACCATGCACTGGCCTGCCGGCTGTCGTATCTTCTTCTGGAACTCAATGCCCGATGAGATGCTCTCGAATCTCGCCGGCTCCGGGAAACTCCACGATCCGGAAGTACTTCGATCCGAAGTCGATCGGCTGCTGAAGGATCGAAAATCGCAGCGCTTCGTCGAAGATTTTCTGGGCCAGTGGTTAAAGCTGCGGCAGATCGCCGCCAACGATCCCGATCGCAAGCTCTATCCCGAATTCAGTCCCTATTTGCAGGATTCGATGGTCGCCGAGACCCGGGCCTATTTCCGCGAGATGATCGATAAGGATCTCGATGCCGGCCATCTGGTGCGCTCCAACTTCGCCATGCTGAACGAAAAGCTGGCCGCGCATTACGGAATAACAGGCGTCAGCGGCCCGGCGATTCGGCGGGTTCCGTTGCCGCCGGATTGCCCGCGCGGCGGATTCCTCACTCAGGCTTCGATCCTGAAGATCACGGCGAACGGCACCACTACATCGCCGGTGCCGCGTGGGGCGTTTGTGATGGAACGCCTGCTCGGCCAGCCGCCCGAACCGCCGCCGCCTAACATTCCCGCAGTTGAGCCGGACGTGCGCGGCGCAACCACGATCCGCGAACAACTTGAGAAGCATCGTTCGGTAGCGATCTGCGCATCGTGCCACGCGAAGATCGATCCGCCCGGCTTTGCCCTGGAATCGTTCGACGTCATCGGCGGCTTCCGCGATCGTTACCGCTCCATCGGCAACGGCGATCCTGCACCGCGAGGCTCCATCGATCCGTTCATCGGAATCTCCTTCAAACTCGGCCCCAAAGTCGATGCCTCCGGCGTTCTTCCCGACGGCAGAAAATTTGGTGGAATCGCCGAGTTTCAGACCTTGCTTGCCCGAGATTCAGCCCCGCTGCTGAAGAACCTGGCGAAACAGTTGGCGGTCTACGGAACCGGGCGAGAAATCGCTTTTTCCGACCGCGAGAACATCGCAAGCATCCTCGAGAAGACTCAGAAAAAAGGTGGTGGGGTTCGCTCTCTCATTCACGAGTTGGTCCAGAGCAGTCTTTTCCAAACCAAATGAGTGGTTACACGATGTCGCAGAATATTTGCCGCTCTTGTGGTCGTGATCGGCTCGGTGCTGTTTCCAACGGCGAGCCAGGCCGCCGATGACAAATCGGCGGAGCTCCAGAAGATCAAGCACCGGGTCACGGGGCTGTTTTCTCCCGACCGGGAAGATGATCTCCGGACAGCGGTTGCGCTATTGCCGAACGTCCAGCTCATCGGCATCGATTTCGCATTTGCCGAAGCGACTTTCGCGTATGATCCCGCAAAGCTTTTTGGCAAGGCGAAACCCGATGAAATCGTCAGGCGCTTCGATGAAATGCTGAGGTCGGTGTCATCTGCCACCTTTGGAGTCAAACCGCTTTCGACAACGCCCAGGGACAAGTTGAAGAGTATCGAGATACCGGTCGTGGGCCTCGACTGTAAGGGATGCGCCTGGCAACTTACGAGTCGCTCTGCAACATCGATGGCGTGGTCCAGGCAACGGTAAGTTTCAAAGCGGGGCGGGTCTTGGCGCTGATCGATCCGGTGAAGACCGATCGCGCTGCGCTTGAAGCGGCATTAAAAAAGAAGGGCGTGAAGCTGGCACCCAAACGATAGATTCTCGGCGTCAGGCCGTTACTTTTTCGCTCCGGGAAGTAGTCTATTCTGGGTGGTTCAAGTAGACTCTCGCCATAGAAGGAGCATGTATGTTGAAAAAGCTTTCCGTTGTTGCGTTCGTTGCGATCGGTCTCGCCGCGTACAGCACTCTCTCCAAAGTTGACGCCGAAGATAAAAAGACCGAGTTGCCGAAGCCCGATGCTGAAGGCTTCATCACCATCTTTAACGGCACCGATCTGACCGGATGGGAAGGTCTCACCGATTACTGGGAAGTCAAGGACGGCGTTATCTCAGGCCACGAGACGAAAGACAAATCGAAGCAGACGTTCCTGATCTGGAAGGGAAGCAATGTCAGCGATTTCGAATTGCGTTTGAAATACAAGTTCGCAACCAAGGAAGGGAATTCGGGCATTCAGTTCCGATCGAAGGTTCTCGGTGCCAAGGACTTCCGGGTTGGCGGCTACCAGGCTGACTTCGACGCTGGCGGCGGATACGATGGCTGCATTTATGACGAAGGCAGCGTCGCCGGCGGCCGGGGCATCATGAGCACGCGCGGCGAGAAGACGGTTTGGGATGCCGATACCAAGCGCAAGAATGAGAAACTGGGCGAGAAGGATCTCAAAAAGGTCATCAAGGTTGGCGACTGGAACGATGTCGTCCTGAGGGCAGAAGGCAACCACATCACCTACAGCATCAATGGTGAACTCATGACCGATCTTATCGATGAGAGTCCCAAGGCGCTCAAGGAGGGCGTGCTGGCGCTGCAATGCCACGCAGGGTTCACGATGGATATTCAGTTCAAGGATATAAAAATCAAGCTGCTGGAAAGCAAGTTGACGGAAAAGAAATAAGGCCAGTAGTTGCAAAGAAACAGGCTAAGAGTGTTGAAGGTCCGCGAAAAGCATTTCGACACTCTTGGCCCTCTTGATCGCGTCGAACCGGGTAAAGGTTCCGAATCTTGCTGCCATGTGCAGCCATTGTTTGAGTCGAGCGAGAATAAACTCAGCGGGATAGGTTTTGAGTCGATTCATCCACTCTACCAGTCGATTCAGATTGGCGATCCAATCCAGTGGCCGGTTCGTCGGAATGATCCTGCCGGCGGGAATGATGCCGAGTTCTTGAGCAACTTGATGCGGTAGATTTGGATTGGCCAGTGCTCCTCGCCCGAGCATGTAATGCAGGCAACCTGTCTCGTCCCGGCACCGGCGAAATCCCTCCAGGGTCCAGATATCCCCGTTTGCAACTACGGGAATTTTCAGGCGTTTCCGAATTCTGCCGATGGGTGCCCAGTGAATGGGTGGAGCATATCCAGCATCACGAGTTCGGCCGTGAATCGTCAGCCAGGAAGCTCCTCCCTCTGCCGCCATTTCCGCGTTTTCATCGATCGAATCGATAGAATCCCAACCGAGACGCATTTTGACCAGACCGGAACTTCACTTGGCACAGCTGCCCGAACCGAGCGGACGATTTCTCGGATTCGACCCGGGAATTGCAACAGCGTGGCCCCACCATCGTGTCGATTGACGGTACGAGCGGGGCAGCCGAAGTTAATATCGATCGCAGTTGCGCCGGCCTCCACCGCGACGGCTGCCGATGCCGCCATTCGACCGGCATCCCCTCCGAGCAATTGAACCTGCACGGGGAGCCCGTTCGGTGTCATTGCGCCATTACGAAGTTCGGGTATGTGGCGATAGAAAAGGCTTCGAGGTGGAACGACCTGGCTGATCCGCAAGAACTCGGAGACTGCGTGAGTGAATGCGCCCAATTCTCCTTGAACCGCCCGCATGGGAGCATCGGTAACACCCTCCATCGGTGCCAGAATCAGTGCCGGTTTCGTTGCAGATAGCATCAACTGGTTTACCTGGGATTAAACGGGCGGCGGGTTTCGCTCGACGAACCCGCGCTGATGCCAGTAAGGGTAGGCCGAGTGTGACTTTGGACGCGGCATCGAGTCGGCCCACTTGCTCGGTGGTTAGCTTCCAGCCCACCGCTCCAAGGTTATCGCGCAGCTGCACCTGGTCGCGTGCACCAATGATAATGTTGGCCACCGTCGGCCTCTGAAGAAGCCAGTTGAGAGCTACTTGCGGAACGGTCTTGCCGCACCTCGGCCGCAACCGCGAGAAGGGCGTCCACCACGCGGTAAAGATAATCGTCCTGCACCGGCGGGCCGATTTCAACGACCCGCTGGTTTTGGAGCCGGCTCGTCTGCGGGCACCGGGCACCGCGACGGATCTTGCCCGTTAGCCGGCCCCAGCCCAGTGGACTCCACACCAGTGCCCCGACCTCCTGGTCGAGTCCCAGCGGCATTAACTCCCACTCGTATTCCCGCCCGATGAGAGAGTAGTAGGCCTGGTGAGCGACATACCGGGCCAGTCCGTATTTCTCCGAGACGGCCAGCGATTTCATGAGGTGCCAGCCCGAGAAGTTCGAGCAGCCTATGTAGCGAATCTTTGCCGGCTTTGAACGAGGTTGTCGAGCGCTGAGAGACCTCCTCGATCGGGGTCATCGCGTCGAAGCCGTGCATCTGATACAAGTCGATATAATCGGTCCCCAGCCTTTTGAGACTGCCTTCGACATGCCCGGATCAAATGAAACCGCGATGAGCCGACGTCGTTCGGCCCATCGCCGTGGCGGAAGGTGGCCTTGGTCGAGATCAACACCTTGTCCCGACGGCCCTTGATCGCCGCCCCGAGCACTCCCTCCGCCAGCCCGGCAGAGTAGATATCGGCAGAATCGAACATGGTCAAGCCTGCGTCGAGGCAAATATCGACGAGAGTGCTTGCGCCCGGCGGCATCGGTGTTCCCCAGGCCTTGAAGAACTCGTTGCCACCGCCGAAGGTGCCGGTGCCAAGGCTCAGGGCGGGAACTTTCAGACCCGAACGACCCAACTGTCGGTATTCCATTTCGATATCCTCAGCATGCGTGAGTGGAGTGGTGCAGTTAATCGCATAAGACTTGTATATTATCCATGTCGATAAGTGGCGAAAGTCAGTCGGACTGCCGTTCGCAACTCAGCCTTTAGGCGGTTTGGGGTTTGTAATTCCGCCTTTAGGCGGTTCAGGGGAATTGGGTTCGTAGTTCCGCCTTTAGGCGGTTTGAGGTTTGTAGTTCCGCCTTTAGGCGGTTTGAGGTTTGTAGTTCCGCCTTTAGGTGGTTTGAGGTTTGTAGTTCCGCCTTTAGGCGGTTCAGCGGAATTGGGTTCACTATTACTTTTGGGCGGTGGGCGAAGCCCACGTTAAGAAGTAACCGTTGGAGCTCCATGATGTATAAGTATCGTCGCCTCACTCCTGAAGATCAGGCAGCCCTCGTGGCGGAGCGCAACGGCGCGGCTTTCCTTGGCATGGACCGCCCCATCCGGAACAACCGAATGCTTATCGATTAGTCACTGCCACGTGTTACGAGCATCGACATATCTTGGGTACAGTCGAACGACTTCAATGGTTCGAGGAGGAACTACTCAGTACGTTGCACGATCTACAATGCAATTGCGCTGGTTGGTGCGTCTTGTCGAATCACTATCACGTGTTAGTCCAGATCGACAACATGCACAACTTTACTCGAAAACTGGGACAACTGCACGGACGGACTTCATACCAGATGAATCTCGAGGACGGCCAGCGCAAGCGAAAGGTGTGGTATCGCTGCCAGGATCGCATCATGCGATCTGATTCGCACTATTACACGACCTTGAATTACATTCACAATAATCCAGTCAAGCACGGCTATGTTTCGAGTTGGAGCGATTGGCCGTTTTCAAGTTTCGCTTGGTATTCGCAGACCAGTGGACGAGACTGGCTGGACGACCTTTGGAATCTGTATCCGGTACTTGATTATGGAGCGGTCTGGGATGATTTTGTTCTGGAACAAAACGATGATAGCGGAAAAACCGCCTAAAGGCGGAACTACAAACCGAAGAACCGCCTAAAGGCGGAACTACAAACGGAAGAACCGCCTAAAGGCGGAACTATGAACCGATCATTCCAACAGCGTAACCGTTCCGCTCCCACCGTCCACGCGCAAACGCTGTCCTGTCTTCAACTGCTGATGGACGCCCGGCAATCCGGCGACGGCAGGCAATCCGAACTCCCGCGCGACGATGGCCCCATGCGATAGAGCTCCACCCGATTCCATGACCAGCCCCTTGGCTTGGATAAACAGCGGAACCCAGGCCGGATCGGTTGAGGGACACACTAGAATGTAACCCGGCTCCATTTCCAAAACCGAAACGGGTTCCGTCAATACCAGTGCCGGCCCCTCCGCCACCCCCGCCGACAAGGGGACGCCCTGCAACTGGGTTGCTCCCTCGGGAGGTGGAGTCGGCCGGCCAATCGCTTCGAGGTCGTCGCTAATGAGCACCGGCGGAACCTCCAGGCTCAAAGCAATCGAGCGTCGTTTCTTTCGCTGGGCAATGCGAGTGGCGACGTCCTTGCCTGCAAGCAAATCCCCCAGTTCTTTCCATTCGAGGAAGAAAACGCCGCCATTGAGATGGAAGCGTCGATCGAGTTCCAGAAGAGCTTGCCGGATCAGTGCGTAGCCGCGCATGAGATAGTGCTTCCGGTTTCGCGCAGTCCGAGATAGGTGTGCAATCGATCGACGTGCGAGCTTAACGAATTTACCACAAATCGATGCAGCTTGGCCTCTGCGCCAGTTTCTCCCAGCGTTCTTTGGGTGTCGGCATCTCCTTAGTCGACTGGCTTGCCGGTGTGGTTTTCCAGCGATCGAGCGCAGTTGGATCTTCCGACCAGCGGGCTTGGGAAAGTTCCATCTCGTGGCTGCCGCGATGGCCAAAGCGTTCCAGAAATGCGGCCCGATCCAATTTTCCCGTCGAGAGTTCCTGAATCGCCAGAGGAAGATCGGCATCCGGATCGGGGTGTGCGCCTGTACTCAATTCCGCGAGAGCAGCCCGGTCCGATCGATACCGAGAGGTTTTTTGAGTTGAAGTTCCAGCACCTGCATCGAGAATTGAGCGAATAGCGTCGGCTTCAGACTATCCCTCGCAAACTCGACCAGCGTTCGTTGAATCCAGAAATCGAGGCGAGTCCGCAGTTCAGGTGGATCGAGTTTCGGACGAGATCGTCGCGCACAGCTGAGGTTGTCTCGGCGACGAATGCGGGGATGGTGTTTTTTCGGAAGAGATCGGCGAATGATTTGCTTTGACTCTGAATCTTGGTCGCAGAACGGATCAGGTTCCAGTAAATCCTCGGCAATCGAAGCCAGCGCCAGAATCCGCCGAGCATTCGGGACGTGTCCGGTTTCGGGTCGAGGGCCAGGTGAGGGTTCTGCGGGTACTGGTCGATGGGATAGGCAAATATTGGTTTTGCGCCTGCAGGTGAGGCTCCCGGCTCAAATTGCAGTAAGGCCGGCCCCCGATCAAATCGTAAACCGTGATCGATCGAGCGCGCGATCGGCGCGAAGCCGAGATCGCGGTACATCATGCCGGAGCCGCCGCCGCCCGACAATAACTTCTGCACGATCGACCAGGTCATCGGCGTCGGCTCCGGCAAAACCTCGATGAGGTTATATCGGCTCCAGACCGTACCGCCGGGATGCGGCAATTCTCGAAGCTGGGCGATCTCGTCGCGGCGAACCTGCTCGCGCTCGGCGGCGCTGGCGGTGGTGATGGGGCGGGCCTGCAATAGCCAGAATTGCCCCTCGGCATAAGCCCACTCGACATCGCGTGCATCGCCGTAGAAAGCCTCGACCCTGCGGCCCAAATCCGCCAATTCCGCGAGTTGCCGATCGATTAAGCAAAAGCGACTCTGTCGATCGCTGGAAACCGTTTCTTCGCCTTTGGCCGTAATGCAAATCTGTTTGCGACCGAGTTGCCGATCCCGAACCTCGCCGCTTTGTCGATCGATTTGGAATTGATCGGGAGTCACGCGCCCGGAGACGACGGCTTCGCCCAAACCCCACGATGCCTCGATGCGCATTCGCTCGCCACTGGGGTCGAGAGGATCGCGGGTGAACAGGACTCCCGCCACTTCGGCGTGAATGAGACGTTGCACGACCACGGCCATGGCCAAGCCACTCTCGTCCACACCCTGCTTCTGCCGATAGGCGATGGCGCGCTCCGTATGCAGAGAGCGCCAGCAGCGTTCGACGCCTTGTCGCAACGCCTCATCGCCTTCGACACCGAGAATCGTTTCCTGTTGACCGGCAAAACTCATTTCGACGCCATCTTCCGCGGTCGCGGAGGAGCGAACGGCAACCGAGCCGGCACCGAGCGAGCGATAGGCATGAGTTAAAGCATCTGCGAGGGAGTCCGAGATTCGCTGGTTATCTGCCCGGCGATAGGCATGGGAGGTGATGCAGAAACCCGCAGGTACGGGCAAGCCTGCACCGGCCATTAACCCCAAGCTGAGGCCTTTGCCTCCAACCAAGTCAACATCCGAGGCAGTGATTTCGGTAAACGATCGAAGGTCGGACATGGTGCTCACAGGAGGGATTCGGTGCTTCTCGTTCTTGATCGTTCTTAGACAAGTGGCAGAAAGACATTTCCGCTTACTTCGTGCGCGGCTCTCGCCAAAGAGCGCGGCTCTCGCCAAAGAGCCGCGCACGAAGTAAGCGGTTTAGGCGAGCGGCAGAAAGACATTTCCGCTTACTTCATGCGCAGGCTCTCGCCAAAGAGCCGCGACACGAAGTAAGCGGTTTAGGCGAGCGGCAGAAAGACATTTCCGCTTACTTCGTGCGCGGCTCTCGCCAAAGAGCCGCGCACGAAGTAAGCGGTTGCGGGTAAATTTGTATCTGCCGCGCGCTTACGGCGCTAAAGAGGTTTCTTCCTCAAAACAATAAAGTTGCGCGCTGGGTAGTGCGGTTTCTCCGCGTGCTATCCCAACCCCGATATAGATTCGCCGGCTAACATGCGGAAAATCGTCTTCGGTTACGACGACGGGCGTCGCATCGAGATCGACATTCGGCATGTCGGTTTTCGCCTGGATACTGATGTTCCACAGTAATCCGCCGGAGTAGGGATCGAGAGCTGCCAGGACGCCCTGCTTGCCCGCCACATAAATGACATCGCTGATTCGAGCATCGGGAAGACCTGCCGTGGCGATTCCAGCCACGATCGGCCCACCTCCGATGGATGTCTTCCAGGCAATCGTTCCGGCTTTTCCTGCGCGGGTTGTCCGGCGATGGATGGCGTAGCAATAGCCGTCGTAGCAGCCGACATAGACATAGGTCTTGTCTGCTGCCGGCCTGGCAATCACTGTATCCGGTAGCTGGCAATCCCAGATCGCCTTGCCGGTCTTCGCATCCCGGCACAATACGTAGCCGGCAGCGGGATCGCGGTGTTCCGAGAATGTGCTGTTACCCAGGCCGTAGAAGACCTGCCCATCGTATACCGTCGCAGCACCATAACACGACATTTCCACGCGTTCCGCGGGCCAAACTTCCTTGCCGGTGGCCAGATCGAGGCAAAAGATCTGATTGACCTGATGCGTTTTGCTCAAACCGCTTCCCGCATATACTTTGCCGTCCCAGATCACCGGGTTGGCATCGATGTGGATCCCATTGGCGGCGGTATAGTGCCATGCTTCCTTACCGGTTTTGGCATCGAGACAATAAATACCGTCGTTGCCGGCACCGAAGACGACTTTCCCATTGCTGATGCTCGGCGTCGATTCGGCATGGCTGTCAATCTTGAACTCCCAAAGTTTTTTCCCCTTATCGTTGGCATCGAGACAGAAACAGCCTGCACTCGGAATCCTTGTGGAACCCTTCACCGATAAAGATTTTCCCATCATCGAACACCGGAGAACAGAAGACCGCTTTCATGTCCTCATCATCTCCGAACCGCCATAACTCGGTACCCGTTTTCGGATCGAGAGCATAAACTCGACCAAACTGACTGAACCCCTTGGAATGGTAGACGGAAATATAGATGGCATCTTTGGTGACACACGGAACAGAAAGCAACTTGCCGCTGTCCTTGGGCTCAAACACCCACTTGGGCTCCGGCGATAATCGAACATGAATGCCGGCCGAGCCTTGCGTGACTCCGCTTTTATTCACAGCCGACCGACCGATTTCGTAAGCACTCACACAAGAGAACCCCAGGGCCACGCCCAAAGCATTCCCGTCTCGACCGATAAGCGGATGAATGGTCGGGATTCGGAAGCATGACGGGTTTGCAGGTGATAAGCCAGCGCGACAAGCTGCCCGCAAGAATCGACCCGGCGACCACAAGACCATTGGCCAGGGTTCCGAACGGAACGACACTCGATCGAACCAGGCGTAGCCCAGCGCCCCAACACACACAACCAATAACGTGAACAACACCGATCGATCCGCCTTGCGAGGCTGCATATCCTCCGCTTTCGATTCTTGCAACGAGCGCTGATAGCGCCGGGAAGCCCAAAGTCCACCCAATGCAGAAAGGAATGCGAAGCTTACCCACATCCTTTCCATTGAACTAATGCCGGTCCAGGAAATCCAGCCCGGCGCAAGACTGCGTGTAGAGACAGTAAATTAGGCTAATGACGCCGGCGATCGACAGCAGCGCCATCCAGCGCCGCATGAACAGCGCCAAGCCGCCAAAGACTGTGGGAAACAATGCTGCCAGTCCGGCAATCAGCCCCAGAAAGGGAAGTTGAATCACTCCGAACAAGGTGCTTGGAGCTCGATCGAGACTGGTCGGCTTCTTGATCGCCGGCCCATAGCCGGGCTTTTCCTTCTCATCCGGCTTGGGAGGCTCCTTTTTATCCTTCACCCAGGCGTTGATGACTTCCTTCATTTCCCCGGTCGTGCCCTTGAAGGTCCGCCGCAGGTAAGGCTCCATGTGCAGCAATCGCCAACGCACATTGTCACCTTCGATGAACCCTTCCATCTGGAACCACGTCCCATTGGTGAAGCCCAGAGCCTCGTATTTCTTGCCGCTATTCGATTTGTTCGCGAAGATCACGATCGAGAGATCTTTTTCAACTCGGTCCAGGAGGATCTTGGTATCATCGCCCTTGGCCACCGCGCCCTTTAGATTCACGGGAAGCCGCTCGAACGAGACTTTGCCTTTCAAGTTTTCATCGACGACCAGAACCATGGCGGGCTTATCGGGCAAAACTTCTTTCACCTTGGCAATGAAAATAAGCTGCTGTTGCTGCAGGGGCTGCTTCAAAGGCGTAAGAGCAGTGATGACTGCCTGAGTCTGATTTGTGTTGAGGAGTGTTGCGAGGAGAGTTAATAGCGGAAGAAGCTCATATCTTTTATGCATCGTTTCGATTTCCTTGTGATGGAGCAGAATCATCATAATCGACAAAGAAGGTCGCGTGAAGAGGATAACTGGATTTGGGATGCACGTCATGGTTTGCGCATTGCAACTCAAGCGTCGCTATGCGACGCAAAAACAAGCATGCGTCCGATTTCCGGGTGTTGAAACTCCCGGCTACCTTCATCCAACCGCCACGCGGTTACTGCTCGCTGTTTGAAGCCGGGTGTTGAAACACCCGGCTACCTTCATCCAACCGCTACGCGGTTACTGATCGCCGCGTAGCGGCTGTTTGAAGGTAGCCGGGCGTTTTAACGCCCGGATAAGTCCAGGTTAACTTCCGGCGTCGCGTAGCGACGCTTGAACTGCAATGCGCAAACCGTGTCATGGGCTCCTCGATTCGCCGCGGTTTCATGTCAATCTTGACTGCGTGCAGCATTTCACATACTCGCAATCGCTTCGATCGGCATCCTCCAACGAAAAGAACCCGCCGGATCCGGCGGGTTCACTCGTTTTCCGGCAGTGAAATACTACTTGCCTCGGACTCGTTTGGCAGCGGTGATCGTACCATCGGTGACGGTCAAGTCAAACTTGGTGTCGGCTTTGACCTTCGGCAGGTATTCGACGAATTTCGTGTCTACCTTCTTCACCTTGATTGTGAAGTCCTTGTCAACTTTGTATGTCTTCTCGTTGAATTTTTCCTTGTCCTTCTCGTCCGGAATCTTGAAGGTGGCCCCTTCTTTCTCGTCGTATTTCACGAAGAGACACCTTTGATATCATCGGCGAACAATCCGCCGATCGTTACCAGGGCGACTACGACAGCTGCGCAGCATTTTCGAAACATCAGAGTCGGCTCCTTGAGATGATGGATTCCGTTTCGAGATTCACGCAACTCACACAATGTGAGGAGGGACCGGATCCATCGATTTTGGTGGGAATACCAACAAGTGTCTTGTAGCACACCTGGTGTGGTATGCTATAATAAACCCACTTCAGGAAAAGAAGTAGCGTTTCCACTTTGAGATTTAGAATATGGCTACCACCCGCTTCTGCCGCTTCGGCTTCACGATCCTCCTCATCGGCTTCCTTGGGCTGAGTTGGTCCGCCCTTCAAAAGAATGCCAGCGCTCAACCCGCCAAAAAGAAAGTCCGCGAAGAAGAAGAGGAAGATCCGAAGGCGAAACCCAAGGTTCCCAAAAAAGAAGAGGAAGAAGAACCCAAAGAGAAGACCAAGGTTCCCGCCAAAGTTCAGGACGTGGCACCCAAGGAAAAAGAAGATGAACGCCCTCGTCCCGCAGTCCCCACTGTGAAGTTCGACATGGTTGCCGAAGCCGCAAAGAAAAGTCATCCTGTTGCGGTTCGGGAATTCTTGCGGCGAATCGCGATTCCTTACGACGTGTTAATCTCCGCATCGGACCGGCGATACAAAATCGCGCTGATGAAAGATCGGGAACTGCCCGAAGGAAAGGTACCCTACTTTGAACTGAACGCCAACCTTCTCGACGGCAAGCAGAAAGAACTTGCGTCGAGTGCCGGCTACAGCCTATTGCCTTATGAAGAGGTAGTTCTGAATGAGGTCGAACTGTTTCTGAAGAAGAAAATCGACGGGTTTAACCATTTCGACCAACTCGAACTGGTGGTACAGGTGCTGGGCTCGGTTCGCACGCAACACGCTTCCTGGGCGGAGCGGCAAAAACGAGTCGGCAGGGGGTGGGATGTCGTCGAGAACAAGCTCAAAAAAAGGCTCGTGATGTTGCGGCGCGATCAACTGAAAGCCTATATCGATGCGAAGGATTGGAATCGCGCGGATGAGCTGAGTTTGGAACTGAGTGCCACGTTCGCGGACGATACCGACGTGCAGAAGGACATTTATCGACTCATCTTGATCAAAGCCGATCAGTCGCTCAATCCGACTCGCGACGATGATTACCTGAATCTCTATCAGGCGCTGCTCCAATTCGAACAGCTTCCCGGCGGCAAGGGGGAAGAGTGCGCCACTGCCGCCCGGCGGAAGTTGATGAACCGAGCCAAAGACTTTATCAATCAAGCCAAAGAACTTGCATCCGCGAATCAATCCGCGGCCGCATTTCAAAAACTACGCAGTGCGGAAGCGCTCGCCCCCGAACTCGACGATATTTCGATCATGCGCAGCAAGTTGAAAGACCGCATTCTCTATATCGGAGTTTCCCAGCTACCGGATCTGATGTCGCCGGCCACGGCCAAGAGCGATTCCGAGCGCTGGGCAGTGGAGTTGATGTTCGAGAGCCTGATGCAGATGGTTCCCGATCGGAAACTGGGCCGGCATTATCGTCCCGTATTGGCAACGGCGCAGCCTTCGATGGTGCCTCTGGGAAGAGAGTTTCAACTGTATCGCAATGTCCGCTGGTCCGGCGATCAAGGCAAGAGCTTCGTCGATGCGCGCGATGTGCAAGGAACCTTAAGGCTGCTGAAACATGTTCCGGATCGATGGTGTTCCGAGGGTCTGGAAGTATTCGACCCCCGTGAAGTGCGCATTGATGATCCGTTCCGCTTACGGCTCAACTTCACCCAAGGCGTTTTTGAACCGTTGAGCCGGACGACTTTCAAAGTCCTGCCGGCGCGGTATCTCGAAGCGAAGGACAAAAAGGCAGATGACAACGAGTTTGGCCTCAACCCATTCGGTAGCGGACCCTATCGCTATTCCGGTCGAGAAAAAGAGACTGCCGACCGCGAAGTCGCAATCTTTCGCAGCAATCCCTATTTCGCCCAGCGCACCGGGATGCTTTCCAAACCCCGTATACCCGAAATCCGCTTTTTCGTCCCGAAGCAATCGTCGATCTCCAATGAGATTGCCTCCGGGCAGGTCCACATGATATTGGATGTGCCGGTCGGGGACATTCCGATGTATACCGCGGACACGATCGGGAAAAACATCTTCAAGGAATACAAACTCGATACCAATCGGCGCATCCACATGTTGGCCGTCAACCATCGCCGGCCGATCCTGCAAAGCGTCGAATTGCGCCGGGGACTGTCGGCGGGTATCGAGCGTGAAGAGATCTTGAAGGATGTCTTTCGCATCCAAAACCATGAAAAAGAACACACCGCGTTGACCGGGCCTTTTCCGCTCAAAACCTGGGCGACGCCGAGCAAGTCGCAACAGGTGCCGTTGACGAACCCGGCTCTTTCTGCCGGCCTGATCAGCCTGATCGCAAAAGATGCTCCCCTACGGATCTCATTGCGGCATCCCGACGACCCCTATTCGACAAGAGCATGTCAAAAGATCAAGGAGCAGATCGAGAAAAACGCCGGCCAGGTGGCCGGCCGACCGACGATCGAGATCACATTGGAAGGACTTTCACCGGCTTTGTTGCGGCAACGGGTGGAAGTCGAACACGATTTTGAACTTGCTTATTACACTTTCGATTACCGCGACGATCAATTCTGGCTGGGCGGTCTTCTGGATCCATCGGCCACTGCAGCCTACGGCCGAAACTTCCTCGGTTATCTCGGTGACGGAACCGGAGTCAAGGATGAGGATTCCCGGCTGCGGCAAACCCTGGAAGATTCGCGACCTACCGCGATTTCCGCGACAAGTTGCGAGAAAAGACCTGGGATATTCACCATCAATTCAACGCTCGAATGCCGTTCATACCCTTGTGGCAACTCGATCGTCACGTAGTTGTGCATCAATCGTTGGAGATGTTTCTCGATAACCCGTCGGAAACCATTCTCCCGGATCGGCTCGATCCGGCCATCATCTTCACCGGCGTGGAGATGTGGCGGATGAAGTAAAGCCCCGATCTACTTCATTCGTCACGAATTTCACGGATGAGATCGACAGTTGATTCCTTATCGCCGTATGTGTCGCGAACCCTCTTGGTGATCCTGTCGGCACGAGCAAGGACGCGGGCCGCGATTTCCGGGCCGACCTGTTTGCCCGAGGCGATCTTTTCCATGATGGCCTGTTCATCCGCGTTGCGGAGGGCGGGGTCGTCAAGATCGATTGTATCATTCATGCCTTTATTTTCTCATGAATGTCCTACGAGTCAACAGTTGTTATGGGCCGGAAAAGCCAAGCGACTTCCGATTTTCTCTTGGCCTCGCTCTTCAGCAGGCGATGCACGTCCGGGCAATTCGTGATGGTCGCGCGGAAAGTCTATGTCAAGTTCATCCCTTTCGGCGGCATCAAGTCCTCCACCCAGCCGCACCTTAAGATGGATTCCGGATGATCATTTTGCGCCTTCTTTCCCAGAATCTTTCGCCTTCTTGATCCACGTCGGCCAATTCCGGACGGCGTCCATCCGCTTCCACGCGGCTATTCGATGCTTCGGTCGTTCAGACCGACGCGCCCAACGCTCTCCACGACGAATCGAGCAAACGCTCGCCGAAGACGCCGCAAGGTGAGTTAATGGCTGCGCGACGGTCATGTTTTTGCTTGGGGCAATCCATAATCGCCGGATAGAGACCGTACCAACTGGCCATTTTTGTTGGTTTTTGATTGACATGAGTGTTTTGATCGAATAGCATACCAACTCCTATTTGAGTTTTAGAGTATTGTCGGCCCAACAACCTGATCGCGGTGTCCACCAGGATACTTCTTTTTGCCGCACCACGAACCCCTGTCGGTTCGGAGCACTTTGCGGATGCGTCTCAAGGGGTGACTTCCCTCCTTCTCACGTCAGGGTTCCCCAAAAGCAAAGTACGAAAGTGCTTCCAAAGTCCAGCACCACGCGACTTCGGTCCCGTTGAGGCTGCCCGTCCGTACCGGGCGGTCATGCCCGCCGGGATTGTCATGGGCGGTTCCAGGTCGGAATTTTCCGCCAGGGTAGACCATCGAGCTGACTGGTACTGAGAGGATGTTCAAGATGAAGACCTATGTGTTTTGTGGATTGGCTTGGCTCATGGCCACGGCCATTGCTCCCTCCGTAAGTACGGCACAGGAGGACAAGGCCGCACTGTCGAAGCAAGCCCAGGAGATTCTGAAGACGAACTGCTACCACTGCCATGGGCAGGACGGCACCGTCGAGGGGGGCATGAATTTCATCCTCGACGTCAAGACGTTAATTGCACGCAAGAAGGTGATTCCAGGAAATTCGACCAAGTCAAAACTCATCCAGCGAATCGTCCTGGGAGAAATGCCGCCCGAAGAAGAAAAGCAACGGCCCAGCGACAAGGAACTTGCCATCCTGAAACAGTGGATTCAATCGGGTGCCGCCGATAGCGTCGTTGTGCCGGCGAGGAAATTCATCTCTGATGAAAGCCTGGTCAAAACGATCCAAACCGACCTTCAGGACCAAAGAGAGACCGATTGCCGCTTCATCCGCTATTTCACCATCACCCATCTGTATAACGCCGGAATCTCCGAAGACCAATTGCAAACGTATCGCAATGGCCTTTCCAAAGTTCTCAACAGCCTCTCCTGGGGCAGCAAGATCGTCGGGCTGCACCCGATTGATCCCGCCAAGACAGTATTCCGCATCGACTTGCGCGACTTCAAATGGAATGCCGCCGTCTGGAACACCATCCTGGCAGAGTATCCCTATGGCATCATTTTCGATTCGAAAATCGCCGAAAACTGCTCGTCGATGACCGGAACGAAGTTGCCTTTTGTTCGAGGCGATTGGTTTGTCGCCAACGCCACACAACCTCCGCTCTACCATCATATTCTCGACATTCCAGCGACGGATCGGGAATTGGAGAAATTGTTGAAGGTCGATGTGGACGAGGACATCAAAGGAGAACGAGTGCTTCGTGCCGGTTTCAATAGCTCCGGTATATCGCGCCACAACCGCTTGATTGAGAGACATGAAACCGGGTACGGAGCTTACTGGAAGAGCTACGACTTCTCCAGCAGCGCGGGAACAAGAACCTTTTTGACTATCCCTTGGGGCCAGGGAAAGGGGAAATGAACTTCCACCACGATGGTGGCGAAATCATTTTCAATTTGCCCAATGGGATGCAAGGCTACATGCTCGTTGACGGAAAGGGGCACCGACTGGATAAAGGGCCAATCGCCATCGTGAGCGATTCCAAGCGGCCCGACAAAACGGTTGTGAATGGCCTGTCCTGCATGTCCTGTCACGTCAAAGGAATGATCGACAAGACGGATCAAATTCGGGCTCATGTGGAAGAGAACGACGTTCGGTTCAAGAAAACGGAAAGAGACACCATTCTTGCCTTGTATCCCGCCAAGGACAAACTGGCGGCAGCGCTGAAAGTCGATAGGGAGCGATTTCTCAAGGCACTGAAAGAAACCGGCTGCAAGGAAGGGGCGACGGAACCGAATGTGGCTCTTACCTTGCGATTTGAAGCAGAGTTGGACTTGGCGATGGCCGCAGCCGAAGCGGGACTCAAAGCGGAGGAATTCAAGAGGAAAGTGAAACTCTCGGAAAATCTGAGCCGGACAATTGGGTCGGTGATTGTGGCAGGCGGCACGGTGCAACGAGATGTATACGCTGCCGCCTTCAAGGATATTGTGCGGGTGTTGGAGTTGGGAACGTTCTTTTCCATGAAAGCGGATGCCTCAAATCCCGCACTTGCGCCGCCAAACAAAGTCCCGCCCGCGAAAACAAACCAGGTGACGATCACGACTGCGACGTCCGGCTCTCTTGACAGTGACGAACTCGAAGTCCATCCAAACTGGAAAATCGTCCGAAAAGGGACGATCGCGACCATTGTCGATACCGACGAAAAAAAGAAGATGTATTGTCTTCGATTTGAGGATGGCAACAAAGCTTGGGTTCGTCAAGACTGCTGTTCCAAACCGTCCATGTGACCGAGCAAACAGTTCCCTAACCGAGGAGATGGGCCATGTGTGTGCAACGATTCGCATTGATGATTCTCGCAGTGATCTTCTGCGGCGTATCGAACCTACGCGGCGATGACTCGATCGCGGTCAACGAAGAGTACAGGGGAAAGACGTCGGCCGAGAAAGAAAAGAATAAAAGAGATCAAATCCTGACCTCCGACTACCTGCCGATCACCTTGAAGGCAGGCATGCGCCTGGAGTTGACAGTGAAAGGAGTCGGGGAGGGCAGGAAAGTGGCCGTTGCGCTATGGGATGCAGATGACCAGCGGCTCAAAACCAGCTGGACCCCGAAAGCCATCCGGAGAGACCCGGGGATGGGCAAAATTGTTCTGGCAAAGTTAGAGGTTACTCCCAAGAACATGGGCAACGAGTACCATCCTATCGCTTTCTCCAACAAAACGGTCAAACTTTTGGTTGGAGAAATCCCCGCCACCGGAACTTATAAGATCGCAGTCTATTCAGATTTCGCGGGGGATTATACTGTCCTGGCCACGGATTTGGCCCAGAAACGCGACGCAATCGCCATCAAGAAGGAACTGGCAACGGCAAAGCGGCGTGTCGAAGAATTGGAAAAAGAACTCATGGAACTGGACAGCCCGAAGGTCGGGAAGTGACCGAGTAAACAGTTCCCTAACCGAGGAGATGGACTGTGTGTGTGCAACGAATCGCATTGATGATTCTCGCTGTGATCTTCTGCGGCGTACCAAACGTGCGCGGCGATGACTCGATCGCGGTCAACGAAGAGTACAGGGGAAAGACATCGGCCTCAAAGGAAAAAAATGATAGAACTCAAAGCCTGACCGTCGACTACGTGCCGATCACCTTGAAGGCGGGCATGCGCTTGGAGTTGACAGTGAAAGGAGTCGGGGAGGACAGGAAAGTGGCAGTTGCTCTATGGGATGCAGATGACCAGCGGCTCAAAACCAGCTGGACCCCGAAAGCCATCCCGAACAAAGACCGGCTATCTGCACCGGGGGGGTTTGAACTGGTAAAGGCAAAGGTTACTCCCAACAACATGGGCAACAAGTACCATCCTATCGGTTTCTCCAACAAAACGGTAAAGCTTTTAGTTGGAGAAATCCCCGCCACCGGAGTTTATAAGATCGCAGTCTATTCAGATTTCGGGGGGGATTATACTGTCCTGGCCACGGATTTAGCCCAGAAACGGGACATAAGCGCCATCAAAAAGGAAATAGCAACGACAAAGCAACGGCTCGAGAAATTGGAAATAGAACTCATGGAACTGGAGAGCCCGAAGGTCGGGAAGTAGCGGCACCGCCAGCAATCGCTTCATGTAAAAGTTCTTGATCCGTCGGGCGAGCCGCGCCTTGTCGTGGACAACCTTTCGCGCATCGATCCGCCCGCCCTCTGTTTTCAACATGTGATTTGGCCAACGCGGTCGATCAGACCGAAGCGCCCAAATTTGGTCTGCCAATGCGTTTCTCAACATTTCCCTTGGCGGTTAACTAGCGGGTAGACGATCGTCTCGCCTGTACACGAAGCGTGGTATGAATTAGATTGTTCCATCGGATTTCGGCGACACTCTTCGAGGGAAGCACGATGCGAAAGCGGCGCGATCATTTTAGATTCTCATTCCTCTACTTAATCTTGATAGAAACCTCGTCGTTGTTGGCGTTGGAGCCTGTCCGTTTAGATCGTTACAACGATCCGCTTCCGCCTGGCGCTCTTGCACGTCTCGGAACGGAACGCTTACGGCACGGAGGCGGAATTACTTGCCTTGCGTACTCGACAGATGGAAAGCTTCTCGCTTCAGGCTGTCTCGATCGCGCTATCGTGCTTTGGGATGCCCAGTCCGGCAAGAAGATTCGGCAGTTCGAGCCCGTCAGAACGCTGGACATTTCCCCAGATGGCAAACTTCTCGTTTCTGGCAGCCAGAATGGGCCTGATGGTGATCTGAGACTCTGGGACAGCGCCACCGGAAAGTGTCTTCATAGCCTCGGCGGCGTTATCGGAGCCACTTTCTCGGTTGCCTTTTCTCCTGACGGCAAGATGATTGCTTCGGGACATGGACGAAATACGATTCGTTTTTGGGACCCAACGACAGGCAAGGTAAAACGCACATGGGCAGGCGTCGAAAACGATCACGCGGTTTCATCGCTGGCATGTTTGACGACAATTACTTTTCCCCACCGTGTTGCCTCATCGGAGAATGTTACCGAGAACCCTTGGCGGCCGGGAACCAACTCGGGTGCCGTGTCAGTTCGGCAGGACGACGTTGCCCCATCGCATCGGTTTGGCATCCAGGCGATAAATCCAACGAAATCACGCCAACTCCGCTACAAATACCCCCAGTTTTCGTTCAGATCTCGGTAACATCAACATGAGGCAACGACCCGCCATTGGTAACAAAAACCGTGAGTCAATGCGCTGGGGAAAAGTAGTTGTCGTTCATCACGCACAACCCGTTCCTTGTAATTCCAGTTCCTTCGAGATTCCTGAAGGCATCCGCCGTTCCCGCACAGCACTGCGCCGAGATCTTCCGGAACTCCTGCGCGTCTGGCCCACTCCATGATTTCCGGGGGCACAGGGATGCGTTCGATCCCGTTTGATGTGGCAACGCCATTGACCATGTTGCCGCATTTCGGGCAAGAACACGGCAAAGATTCTAACTCCAATCCGCATTCCGGACATTTGGAATGTGACATGGACCATCCTCGGTTTAAGATCGCATACCATTAACTTTCAATATTCCCATTTTCACGCAATGATGAACCTAGTCAAGAGCATTGGCTCGAGATCGGATCAACATCTTACGACACCTGCGAATCACTGTCGAAGACACGGCTCACGTCCCCACCTTAAACTCCAACCCATCGCGCGAGATGTCGTAATCTACCTTCACATTCTGCCCGTCGTGAATGTCGCCCTTCAATAGCATTCGGCCCAGCGTTGTTTCGACTTCCTTTTGCAGAATCCGCTTCAGGGGTCGTGCTCCATACGCCGGCTCAAAGCTTCTGCGCACCAGATAGCCCTTCGCTTCATCCGTCAATTCGATCGTGACTCGCCGTTCCGCCAAGCGCTCGCGGAGGCGGGCCATTTGGATTTCGATGATCTTCTTCAATTCGGCTTCGGTCAAGGCGTGGAAAACGATCGTTTCATCCACTCGATTCAGGAATTCCGGCCGAAAGTGTTTTCTTAACTCGTCGAAGACCGCTTCCTTCATGCGATCGTAGACTTCGCCGATCACACTTCCCTTATATTGCAGGATGCGCTGACTGCCGACATTGGAAGTCATCACCACGATCGTGTTCTTGAAATCGACCGTCCGGCCCTGGCCATCCGTCAATCGCCCGTCATCCAGCACTTGCAACAACACATTGAAGACGTCCGCGTGTGCCTTCTCAATCTCATCGAACAAGATCACGCAATAAGGCCGCCGGCGCACGGCCTCGGTGAGCTGACCGCCTTCCTCGAAGCCGATGTAACCCGGCGGAGCGCCCAGGAGCCTGGAAACATTGTGCTTCTCCTGATACTCCGACATATCGATGCGGATCATCGCCTTTTCATCGTCGAAGAGGAACTGGGCCAGTGCTCGGGCCAACTCGGTTTTGCCCACTCCCGTCGGCCCCAGGAAGATAAAGCTACCGATCGGGCGCTGAGGATCTTTCAGCCCCGATCGCGCCCGAATGACGGCCTCGGAGACTGCGCTAACGGCCTCATCCTGACCGATCACTCGCTGGTGCAACTCATCTTCGAGATGCAGCAGTTTTTCCTTTTCTCCTTCGAGAAGTTTCGTCACCGGCACACCGGTCCATCGGCTCACCACGGCCGCGATGTCTTCCTCGCTCACCTCTTCCTTGATGAGTTTTTGCCCGCCCTGTCCGGAAACGATCGCTTGGGCGGCCTGGAGCTGACGTTCCAGGTCCGGCAACTTGCCGTACTTCAATTCCGCAGCACGGTTCAGGTCATAGACCCGTTCCGCCTGCTCGATATTGCGCTTGACTTCATCCATCTGCTCGCGGATGGTCTGCACCTGCTGGACCGCCTGCTTCTCGGCTTGCCAGCGCGCCTTCAAGGCGTCGCTGTTGGCCTTCAGATCGGCCAGCTCCTTATCCAACTTGTGCAGCCTGCTCTTCGAGGCCTCATCGGTTTCTTTCTTGAGTGCCTGCTTCTCGATCTCCAACTGCATGACCCGGCGCAAAATCTCGTCGAGTTCAGTGGGCATGGAGTCGATTTCGGTGCGCAGTTTGGCGGATGCTTCGTCCACGAGGTCGATTGCCTTGTCCGGCAGGAAGCGATCGGCGATATAGCGATTCGATAACACTGCTGCGGAAACGAGCGCGCTATCCTTGATGCGCACGCCGTGATGCACTTCATATTTCTCCTTGAGCCCGCGCAGGATCGAGATGGTATCCTCAACGCTGGGCTGATCGACCATTACGGGCTGGAAGCGCCGTTCCAGAGCTGCATCTTTTTCGATGTATTTGTGGTACTCGTCCAGCGTCGTGGCACCGATGCAGTGCAGCTCGCCACGTGCCAGCATCGGCTTGAGCAGGTTGCCTGCGTCCATCGCTCCTTCGGCCTTGCCGGCCCCGACGACGGTATGCAGCTCATCGATAAACAGAATGATCTCACCTTCCGATTCCGTCACCTCTTTGAGAACCGCTTTGAGACGTTCCTCGAATTCGCCGCGATACTTGGCACCGGCGATGAGTGCGCCCATGTCCAGAGCTACCACTCGCTTCTTCTTGATGCCTTCGGGCACGTCGCCGCGAATGATGCGCTGGGCCAGTCCTTCCACAATGGCGGTCTTGCCCACGCCAGGCTCGCCGATCAAAACGGGGTTGTTCTTGGTTCGGCGCGACAGAACCTGAATTACCCGGCGTATCTCTTCATCGCGCCCGATGACCGGATCGAGCTTGCCGCGCTGGGCATATTGCGTGAGATCGCGTCCATATTTTTCGAGGGCCTGATAGGTCTCTTCCGGATTTTGCGAAGTGACCCGTTGATGACCGCGAACTTCTTGCAGGCCCTTGAGCAGTCGATCCCTGCTAACGCCGAATTCTTTCAGAATTTTGCCGGCTGCACCACCATCATCGGTCAAGGCGAGAAGCAGATGTTCGATCGAAACGAAATCGTCCTTCAATTTCTTCGCTTCGTCCTCGGCCTGGGTCAACAGGCGCTGGAGCCGGCCCGTGGGGTAAAATTGATCGGGACCGCCGGTTGAGCCGGTGACGCGCGGCAACTTTTCCAGTTCGCGCTTTACGCGGATCTGCAATGGGTCGATCGAAACGCCGACTTTCTGGAGAATTGCCGGTGCGAGTCCTTTATCTTGTTCCAACATGGACATGAGCAGGTGTTCATTATCGACCTGCTGATGTCCGGCACGGACGGCCAGCTTTTGCGCCCCTTGGAGCGCTTCTTGGGCCTTCTCCGTGAATCGATTGATGTCCATTGATATTTCTCCTGTTATTGAGAAATGAAGGAGCAATTGCCGTGCCCGATTAGCCAATGTGGCTTAACTGACGAAACTTTCAGGGGTTGGGGTTCCAACGCGGCGGAACGAGGGCTTCAGGACACGGATTGATATATGCCAAAATGGCACAGGTCCGCGCCTGGCGGTGATCAGTCGGTCAGGAAAAAGACCGAAGTGGGAGAGATTGCACGTGAGGACTGGATCACAAGGTGGGGAATAAATATGCCAAGACCCAGGGGCTACCCTGGGCAGCGGGAGGAGCCGACCGAACGTTCCGTCGAGTATGAGGGATCCTCGAACATTGCCCGCGGCTAGCCCAAGCCGCATCAATGACGCTGGTGGAAGAGGTACTAATGTTCGCAAATGCAAGGTGAACTATGCCGAAGCCGACTCAATCAGACAGACTGCTGACTCTGATCAATTCATATCAATCCAAAAAGTGCGGACATGCCATCACCGCTGCTTGTTCGGGCGATTGTTCAATGCTCGCTATCTGCCATCATAGGCCAATGCCTGTCATTGTTTGGAACCTGGCGAACTGGGAACTTGTCACGTCCTTTGATGGATGCAGCGACCATGTGGACGATCTTGCCTTTACAGCGGATGGGCAATCACTCATCTGCGTGGGAGGTTCAAAGAGCCGTTTCATGGGCGGAGAAATCGCAATTTGGAACACCCAGGCCTGGGAAAACTTGGCGACAATTGAAGGCGAGGGAATTATGTCGTTGCGCAGAGTCGCCGCTTCGCCCAACGGCAAATACTTCGCTACCGGCACCGCGCTCAGTGGCGATGGCGATGACAAATTACACTTGTGGGATTCGCAGACCAATCAATGGCTTCGAATGTTCGGGAAGTTTGGAAATGACATTTCCGGACTTCAATTCTCTCCCGATAGCAAATTGCTAGCTGCAAGTGTGGCAGGTCAGCGAATCGTGTCACTGTGGTCTGTACCTGACGGTTCAAAACTCTGGCAGACCAAAGCGCATTCGGAAGCGAGTCATCTTGCGGTTGTATTTTCTCCGACCGGGGAGTTGCTGGCATCTTGCGGCGATACCAACGTAGCCATTTGGAACGTGGTAACCGGAAAACCACACGCAATTCTCAAAGGTCATGAGCAAACCGTGCGGTCAATTGCGTTTTCCGCCGATGGTGGGTTGTTGATCTCCTCGGACTTCCTGGATCTTCGGTTTTGGGATGTCAAGAGTGCGACTTGCGTCGGCGTACATTCGTTTCCGCACATGAACCTTATCGAAATGGCATTTTCACCGGATGGCGAGCATCTGACCGCTGTACATACTATCAACAACGAGGTGAGTATTCTCAAGTTCAAACTTGGTGCCATCCCAAGTTCAACGGTCCAGCAATCTTCGGAAATCCAGCCGATCCCGCGCTCCAAAAACGAAGACCAGATGCTCGCCAAAATAATCGCTAGCCCCGACGACGACCGCCCTCGGATCAAATACGCAAACTGGCTTACTGCTCAAGATAATCCGCGTGGGGAGTTCATCCAGATTCAGTGTCAGCTGGCACAATTGCGGTCCAATCCAAAGCTCAACGCAAAAGAGAAGGCTCAGAGAGATCGACTCACCAAGGGCGAGCAATCGCTCCTGGAGAAATACTTTGAAATTTGGACTCGCCCGCTTGCCGCGCTAAAGATCAACAAAGGACAAACCGTCTTTGAACGCGGATTCTTGTTCAAGCTGGCTCTTCGAAGCATTGATGTGACCAACGAATCTCTGGAGGCGCTCCAATTCGTACCCGAACTGGAAGAACTGGACCTAGACGGAAGCAACGTCAACGATGACGGGATCCAACATCTCAAACGTGTTACGAACTTGGCCGACCTCAGGTTGAGCGAAACAGCCGTTACGGTGAAGTCTTTGAAACAATTGCGGGTTTTGAAACGTCTTATCAGAGTCTACAACTACGAATGGGGGAATGAGAAGATTCCGGAACTTGAAACCTTGAAGGAACTGCGAAACAAACGTTTTCAGGATTTGCCGGTATCCAGACGCCGAAAAGAAGCGCTACGAGCGCTCAGAATCATAATTGGCTACTTGCCTGCCGATGAACTAGATAGGTATTCGAAAATAAGCTTCTCGCAATCATGGGCATCCGATGCCGACCTTTCTTACCTCTCGGCCTTTCCCGAAGTCGAGTCTCTTGACTTCTTCGAGTGTTCCGGGGTGACTCAGAAGGGTCTGAAACATCTTCAACCGCTCAAGAAACTCCGAAAATTGAGACTGGCGGAAAGCGGCGTGACCGACCTGGCACCGTTGAAATATTTGACCAATCTCGAAGAATTGGGACTCGATTCCTTGAACCGACTCGATCCAAGGAGCTTTCGACATCTCGCCGGGCTGAAGAGTCTTCAACGTCTCACTCTGCGTTTCTGCGATTTTGATGATACGCCGTTGCGCCATATTGGAAAATTGACGGAACTCCGGGAACTCGACATGATTTACAACAACTTCACCGAGGATGGTTTGGGTCATCTCACGAATCTGAAAAATCTTGAGCGCCTTGAAGTCGATTTCAAAGACGATCAAATTGAACGAATTGTCGGAAAAATCCCCAGAAAACAATAGTGAAGCGGGGATCAATGAATGGATCGATGAATTGGGCGGACCAACCAAAACCAAACATCGCGAGGCCGCCCTGGTGTACTTTCTTGGCCATCTGTTAGCGCTGGGAAATGAAGCGGATTTGCTATGAGTGCACGATCCGTTCATTGGCGCAGTCCGCCAATGAACTCGTTTTTAGTAACAATAGTAATGGATGGGTCGCTAAAATGAGATTGGTTATAAACAAATGAAAGTTTGTCCAGAATCGATTTGATGTTGGAGCGCAGCATGGCTGTCTATGCGATTTGGAACAATAAGGGTGGGGTAGGGAAAAGCTATCTGAGTTTTCAAATCGCGAGTGAATATGCCAGAACCCATCCGGGCCAAAAAATTCTCGTGGTGGACTTGTGCCCGCAAGCAGACTCATCGAGCATGTTTCTTGGCGGCATGGAATCCGGAGAGCGCCGACTGGAAGCAATTTATGATGCCAATCCGAGACTGACGATTGCCAGTTACATTCGAGAGCGGATCGCTTCTCCCTATCAAGATCCTCATGCGGGAGCTACCTACATTCATCGGGTGAAGGATTTGAATCCCGAAATCCCTGGGAACCTTTACCTGGTGGTGGGGGACTACGAACTCGAGTTGCTCTCTTCCCGGGTTCGAGGTGCGACCGCACCAGGCCCCGACGACGCCTGGGCCAAGGTGCATCAATGGGTTCTCAATCTAATCAACGACGTTAAACAGAGTTGGAACATCCAGCAAATTACGGTTTTCATCGATTGCAATCCAAGTTTTGGCATCTACACCGAACTGGGGCTTTCAGCAGCGGAGAGACTGATTATTCCGTTTTCAGCGGACGGCTCCTCCAAACGCGCAGTGCGTACGCTCCTGGCACTACTTTACGGTACGACCAGGATTTCGGGCGGCGAACGATCGGAATTTGTTCGCTTGTCAGAGCAATTCAACCTTCGTGTGCCGAAAATCTACTGCTACGTTGGCAACCGCTTGACTCAGTACAGAACGTCGGCGGCAGCGTTCAAAACGGTGGTGAATGCAATCGGTGATGAAATCTGGTCGATTTGGCAAACGAGCGCAGGTTCATTTCATATTCACCCGCAAGGAAGCCCTGTTCCAATCAATCGCAAAACCTTTCGAAAAATGTTTCAGTTTGAGGTTGTGGATGCCAATAGTGCATCCGTTGTGTCCAGCGCGCTGGGTGTTCCAATCATCCAACTAGCTGCCGGCCAACATGTCATCCAAGGAAAACGACACACGGTGAACCAAACTCAGTTAAGCCGGCAACAACCGAACATCCAATCGTTGACGGGAATGATCGAGTAGTACCACAGAAAAGCACCAATCCCTGTTCGCGAAAAAAATGCGGGGCAAGCACATGGCGAAATCTCCGGAAGAAATGAAAGCTGCGATGATCGCAGGCCTGAAGGAAAAGACCGGCAAGCCTCTGGGCGAGTGGCTCAAAATCCTGCGCTCCAGCGGGCTGGCCAAGCACAAGGAATTTGTGACCTTGCTCAAGTCGGAACACGGGCTGACGCATGGTTTTGCCAACATGATCGCGCTTCAGGCACTCCGCTCCGATAGCCAGACAACAACGGATACCGACTCTCTTGTCGACGCCCAATATGCCGGGGCCAAAGCGGCATTGCGGCCCATTTACGAAGCGATTCTCGCAGCGGTGAAGAAGTTTGGCGCGGACATCGAGATCTCGCCGAAGAAAGCTTACGTCAGCCTGCGGCGCAGTAAGCAATTCGCCATCGTCCAGCCCACGACGAGCACGCGCGTTGATGTCGGGATCGTCTTGAAGGGTGTCGAGCCGGAAGAACGGCTCGAAGCTTCCGGAAGCTTTAATGCGATGGTAAGTCACCGCGTACGCCTCGCGAAACCTGGCGACGTGGACAAAGAACTGATAGCGTGGCTTAGGCGCGCCTACGATGCGGCTTGACGAGGCGATGAGCCTGGAGGCGGGGCGGAAACCATTGTGCGCTGGCAAGTCATTGGTGCGATTAGCGCTCGGAAATGACGGAGATTTGCTTTGAAACACTGGGTGAAACCCCGCCAATCAGTTCCGGCTTCTCCCGGAGTGGGAAGGCCGCCTGAACGCGGAGCCACGAACCTGCTCGACATCTCTTCATACTTGGTATAATGAGAGTCATCGAAAGGAGCCTGCATGAGCACTATTCTGATGCAATCGCGCAGTGGCCCGGATAGCAAACTCCATCTCGAAATCTCGGTGCAAGAACCCAATACTGAGTTTGAGGTCGAGGTGGTGGTCCGTCCCAGAAAGTCACCTGCGGAAGACTGGCCGCCCGGTTACTTCGATTTGTTCGGCTCCGTCGCCGATGAGACATTCGTGCGTCCGCCGCAGGGCGAACTGCCTTTGCCGGTGGAGTTGTAGTGCTCTACCTCGTCGACACCAACGTGTTGATTACCGCGCTACGCCAGCCAACGTCAACGCTGGCGACACGTTTTCGCGCGGTAGTTCCCGCCGATATCCGGATTTGCTCGATCGTCGTCGCAGAGTTGCGTCACGGGTGTCTTCGAAGCGCGAAACCGGAAGCAAACCGCGCCGCCGTCGATGCGCTATTGGCCCCGTTCACCAGCTTTCCGTTCGACGATGCAGCAGCGGATACATTTGCAAGTATCCGTCGTGCCCTTGAGCTGGCCGGGCTCATCATCGGGCCGTATGACATGCAAATTGCAGCCATTGCATTGACGAACCAATGCACGTTGGTCACGCACAATACCGCAGAATTCAGCCGCGTTGCCGGCCTAATCATTGAAGATTGGCAAACGTCGTGAGTTAATCCATAATGGAACGGTCACCAGTGATCAGCCAAGATCGAGGACTCTTCAGCTTCCGAGGAGCTTGCCTGACAAATGTTTCTGGCGTCACTCAATCAGCGCGATCGACAGCCAGAGATCATGGATCAGCCCGATCTCGATCCTCAGAGGCATCTTCATGCCTTACGAGGGCTTTCATGGATCAACTATTTAAGCGGCAGTGCTCGCATTCTTTGGCCCGAATTGGCACGAGCTGCCAACGACTCGCCTGGGCCGGTTCGTGTACTCGATGTTGCAACCGGGGCAGGAGATGTACCGATTCGCCTCTGGAAGCGCGTCGAGTGCCTGGGACTGCCAATCGCGCTCTCAGGCTGCGATCTCAGCCCAACCGCTTTGCAACTTGCTCGGCAATCAACGCAGCATCATGGTGCCCAGATCGATTTTTTTCAGCGCGACATTCTGAAGCACGGCATTCCCGAAGGCTACGACATCATCACCTGTTCCCTATTCCTGCATCATCTCGATGATGCGGATACCGTACCCGTGCTGAGCGCGATGCAACGAGCGGCGCGGAAGCTCATACTCATAAATGACTTGAGCCGATCGCGCTTCGGTTACTTGCTGGCCTGGGTTGGTTCCCGATTGCTGTCGCGTTCGGATGTGGTTCATGTCGATGGGCCGCTGTCGGTTCGGGCTGCATTCACGCCGCGTGAGGCTCTGCAATTGGCCGAACGAGCCGGCATGACCGGCGCAACGGTCGTTCGGCGCTGGCCATGTCGTTATCTGCTTTCGTGGAGGCGAACATGAGTCTTTCCGCGACACTCCCTATCGGGGCCGCGACATCCGAATTATGGGATGCGGTAGTGATCGGGGCCGGACCGGCAGGGTCAATGACTGCGCGTGAACTGGCCCGGCTCGGCCGAAAGGTTTTACTCGTCGATAAAGCGGCCTTCCCTCGTGGAAAGGTGTGTGGCTGCTGTTTGAGCGGATCGGCTTTGACGACATTGCGCTCGGTGGGACTGGGCGGACTGCCTGCGCGCGAAGGTGCAATTCCCCTACAAAGAACTCTTCTCGCAGCGGGCAAAAAATCGGCAACGCTTTCGCTACCCGGTGGAGTTTCGCTTTCACGGCATCGTTTCGATTCGGCGCTGGTGGAGTACGCCATCGCGGCAGGATCGCACTTTCTTCCGGAAATGCCGGTCACCCGCATCTCGGATGAGGCCGATTGTCTTGGCTTGGAGTTGCGAAACGATCGATCGCTCCGCATTCGAGGCAAGATTGCGATCGCAGCCGACGGGTTGAATGGCAGGCTGCTCAATGGTGCAACGGAATCGGTTCCCGGTTCGCGGATCGGCGCGGGGGCGATTGCCCACAAAGCCCCCGATTTCTTTCGGACGGGGACGGTCTACATGGCGTGCGGTTCAACGGGTTACGTCGGACTGGTACGATTGGAGGATCATCAACTCGATATTGGTGCAGTGCTCGACCCGGAAGCCGTCCGCACCGCCGGTGGTCTGGCGGAGGCCGTCCAGGAAATTCTCGCGCAAACGGGCTGGCCGGCGATCGATGGATTGATGGAACTTCCCTGGCGCGGCACACCCGCTTTGACGCGCCGACGAGTCCAGGTTGCCGAACATCGTCTCTTCGCGGTGGGCGACACAACAGGGTATGTTGAGCCTTTCACCGGAGAAGGAATGGCCTGGGCGCTTCGTTCCGCTGTGTCTCTGGCAGGAATTGTCGATAAGGCGATCGATTGCTGGCATCCGCGCTATGTCGGCGAGTGGAATTCGACGCACCTTCGATTGATTGGCAGAAAACAATATCTGTGTCGCTGGATGTCCTGGCTACTGCGGTCGCCTCGATTGACTCGATGGTTGGTCGGCATACTCTCAGCTGCTCCCGTGCTGGCTCATCCGTACTTGCGCCTTTTGAATCGTGGAGCAACCCATAATTCTTGAAACATCCTTCCAGAGAATCGGGTATTTTCATCGCCCCCTGACTCTATCCAGATACTCGCGGCTTCCAAAATCGAAATTTGATCGTATATTTGTAGCTATATCGATGCTTTTCACTGTCTAGCTTCCAGCTCCCTCCAGAGGAGGTTTCTCCATGTCCATTTTTGCTCGATGGCTTAGTGTTCTGATCATGCTCGTCATCGCCGATCCCGGCTCCAGCGCGGAGCCTGTGAAGGATACCGGGTCGCGCGATGCGCTGGCCCTTGCCGGCAAGATCGATCGACTCGTCTCGAAACGATGGGAATCTTCCAAGGTCCAGATCGCGCCGCGAGCCGGTGATGCGGAATTCCTTCGACGTGCCTATCTCGATCTCGCGGGCAGAATTCCCACCGTCGCCGAAGCTCGAACCTTCCTCGAAGATCCCACGACCGATAAACGAGCTCGACTCGTCGAGCAGTTAATGGATGGGCCGCGTTATGTCACGCACTTCACGAATGTCTGGCGTGCGCTGATGCTGCCGGAAGCAGGCAACAATTTCCAGGTCAAGCTGCAACAGGGTCGATTCGAAGAATGGCTCAAAAAGCAGGTGGCGAAAAACGCCGGTTACGATGCCGTTGTCCATGAGTTAATCAGCGCCAAAGTCGGGCAAGAAGGCGGCGGATTCCCCCTGGCAGGTCTGGTCGGAACTACGGGGCCGTTGACCTACTATCTGGCCAAGGAATATAAGCCGGAGAACCTGGCTGCCGGCACAGCGCGGGTCTTCCTCGGCATCAGCGTCGAGTGCGCCCAGTGCCACAATCACCCCTTCGCCGAGTGGAAGCGCGAGCAGTTCTGGGGCTTTGCCGCTTTCTTCTCCGGTATTCAGTCGCAACGACTGATGGATTTCCTCGTGCCCGGAACCGAAGATCGCATGAAGCATGAAATCTCCATGCCGGGGACCGAAAAGAAGATCTCCGGCACGGTTCCTCGACGGCACCGAGCCCGCATGGAAGGATAAGACATCTGCTCGCACCACCCTGGCCGACTGGATTACCTCTCCCACCAACCCGTATTTCGCTCGCGCCGACCGTGAACCGCACCTGGGCCTACTTTTTCGGCACCGGCCTGGTTGAGCCGATCGATGAGATGGTCGGCAGTTCTACCACAGCCAGCAATCCCGAACTGCTCGACTTGCTGGCCAGCGAGTTCGCCGAACACAAATTCGACATGAAGTTCCTCTTCCGGGCCATCACCGCCACGCAGGCCTATCAGCTCAGCAGCGTTGCAACGCACAAGAGCCAGGACGAATCGGCGCTCTTCGCCCGCATGCCGCTGCGCGGTCTGACGCGCCGAGCAGCTCTTCGACAGCCTGTCGCACGGCGACCGGCTACCGCGATTCGGGCGGCGGGGACGACCTGATCACCGGCCTTCTGGGCGGCAATCGATCGGCCCGTTCCGAGTTTCTCACCAAGTTTGCCCGTTCGGAGCGGGCGACCGAGGCCCAGACCTCGATTCTGCAAGCGCTGACGCTGATGAACGGCAAAGTCATCGCCGACGCGACTTCCCTGAAATCGAAGCGAGACTCTTGCCGCCATGGTCGATGCGCCGTTCCTGACCACTGCCGAGCGCATCGAGACGCTCTACCTGGCGACCTTGTCGCGCAAGCCGAGACGAAGGAACTCGCCCGAACGACAAGATTCGTCGATGATGCGGTCAAGGCGTCCAAGAAGCAAGGATGCCAACGCCAATGCACTGGCCGATGTCTTCTGGGCATTGCTCAACAGTCCTGAATTTATCCTGAATCATTAACCAATGGACAATGGACAATGGATAATGGACAGTTGTCAATTGTCAATTGTCCATTAATAATTATCAATTATCCATTATTTTGACGGAGAATTATTATGGCCACTTCTGCTCGTTTCAGTTGTCGCGCCGCGACTGGCTCAAGCTTTCGTCGGCCGGGGTCGTTGGCTGTTCCCTGTCCGGCTGGCTGGAAGCATTCGCCGCGAAAACCGCGACCAATCCCCAGCGGAAACGCTCCTGCATCCTGCTGTGGATGAACGGCGGCCCCAGCCAGATGGACACCTTCGATCTCAAGCCCGGCCACGGAGCAACGGCGGGCCGTTCAAGGAGATCGAGACCAACGTCCCGGCATCAAGATCAGCGAACATCTGCCCAAGGTCGCCAAGCACATGGACAAGATGGCCCTGATCCGCTCGATGAGCACCAAGGAGGCGGACCACGGCCGGGCCACCTATCAGATGCGCACCGGCCACCTTCCCGGCGGCCCGGTCCAGTATCCCACGCTCGGCTCGCTTTTTTCCAAGGAACTGGAGCAACCGGGCGCCGAGCTGCCCGAACTTCGTCAGCATCGCACCGTATCGATTCTTCAGCCCGGCGGCTTACGGGCCGGGCTTTCTGGGCCCGCAATACGCTCCGCTGGTCGTCGGCGAAGGATCAGCAGAGCCTGATCCCGATCCCCGGCCGGCAGCAAGAGAACAACTACGAAGACTCCCTGAAGGTGCAGGACGTCGATCTGCCCGGCGGCGTCGATGCAACTCGATCGTCCTCCCGCGTCGGATTGCTGAAGCGAAATGCAGAAGGACTTCGTCGAACAGCATCCGCTCGCTCCCTTCGCAGAGCCAACAGAGCGCTTACGAACGTGCCGTGACTCTGATGCGCTCCAAGGCGACCAAGGCGTTCGACCTCGACGAAGAGCCGAAGGGCCTGCGCGACCGCTATGGCCGCAACCTCTTCGGCCAGGGCTGTCTGCTGGCCCGCCGGCTGGTCGAGCGCAACGTGCCGTTCGTCGAAGTGTCGCTGGCCACTGCCGGCAACCTGACGCTCGGCTGGGACACGCCATCTGAACAATTTCGACAGCGTTCGCAAGCTTAGCGGAAGTGCTCGATCCCGCCTGGGCCACCTTGATGGACGACCTGAAAGCCAAGGGTCTGCTCGACACGACCCTGGTCGTCTGGATGGGCGAGTTCGGACGGACGCCGAAAATCAACGGCAACCGCGGCCGCGACCACTGGGCCAATTCGTGGAGCGCCGTGCTTGGCCGGCGGCGGCATCAAGGGCGGCCAGGTCATCGGCAAGACCAGCAAGGACGGCATGGCGGTCGAGGAACGGCCGGTCAGCGTCGAGGATTTGCTGGCCACCGCCGGCCTGGCGCTGGGCATCGACATCACCAAGCAGAACAATTCCAACGTCGGCCGGCCCATCCGCATCGTCGAGCCGACCGCCAAGCCGATCAAGGAGGTGCTCGCATGAAACCCCTCTTCTTGCCCGCTGTCATTTTGCTGAGCCTGGGACTGATAGGCTCGCCTTCGGCACGATCCGTTGAACCGGAAAAGGCCAAAGGGGCCGTTGCCAAGACGCCCGATGATGCACAAGACTTTGTGTTCCTTACCGAAGTTCGACCACTCTTGATTCGCGTTCACGTTCGACTGGACGGCAAGACTCTGCGCGAGGCCGGCGATGAACTGTTTTTGTATGTATTCCGCTATCTCGATCGCGATAACGACGGCTTCCTGAACAAAGCGGAAGTAGAACGCGCTCCAACACTCGACCAGATCTTGAATGGCGGCGTTTCCGTGGGATTAGGGGGAGGCGGAGGCGGAGGCAAAGGTCGTCCAGCCCAAACCGAACCGGTTGCGCCGACTCTGGCCGATCTCGACACCAACAAGGATGGAAAAGTCAGTGCTGATGAGCTTGCAGCCTATTATCGCAAAAGCGGCTTTGTTTCGTTCCAGTTCCAACTCGAACAGACTCGCGCTGGAGGCTTCAACATTGCAACGATTCTGGGTGGTGCGCGCGGCGAACCGACCGTTGCGGCAGTGCGCGCTGAAATCTTCTCCGCACTCGACACCAATCAGGATGGCAAGCTTACGAAAGATGAGTTGACGGCCATTGCTTCGACTCTTCTCAAACGCGACGAGGATGATGACGAAATCATCACCACCAGGGAAGTGGTCACCAGTGCCCCTGCTGAAAACCCACTGGCAGCTTTTGCCGGAATGAGGGGGGGCCGAGGCCAAAGAAGGATGCGGTGCTGGATTCGATCCTGCTGGTGCCGATCCACGCAAACGGAACCACCACCGGCCTGGTTCGCAGGCTCAAAGAGCGTTATGCCAAGTCGAAAGACGGCAAGCTCTCCCGAAAACAAATCGGGCTGGATGAAGTAACCTTCGCCACTCTCGACACCGACAAGGATGGAGTGTTGGACGATAAGGAGTTGGCGGGGTTTGCGGGCCGAAACCCCGACCTGGTGTTGAATCTTCGGCTAGGGTCCAAGGACGCTGCGCAAGAGCGGATCGAGATCGTCGCAGGTAAAGGATCGGCATCGTTGCCCGCGAACCAGATCGCGATCAAAAACGATCGGCTCTGGGTCGACTTGGGATTGAGCCGAGGGGAACTTCGCCTGGATGATGTGGAGCCGGTCGATCAACTCGCCGAACTGGTCAAACAGCAATACCTGATTCAGTTCAAACAGGCCGACACCGATAACAACGGTACTTTGGATGAAAAAGAAGCCAAAGCGAGTCGGGTTTTCCGCACTCTGTTCAAAGCGATCGATCGCGACAACGATGGAAAACTTACCGAAAAGGAAGTGGCGGACTATCTCCAGGATTACAAGAAGATTCAGGCCAAGGCGCTGGCATCGGTCACGCTGACGATCACCGATGAGAGCCGGGGGCTATTCGACATCATCGACAGCGATCGCGATAGCCGGCTCAGTCTGCGCGAGATGCGGCAAGGAGCAAAGATTCTCGCTCACCTCGATCGCGTCGGTAGAGGCTATCTAACCCAGGATGATATTCCCCGCACCTACAGGATCTCGATTAAGCAAGGTTCTCTCAATTCTTTGGCGGGTGGGGCGGCAGCGGCGTTTGCAAGTCTCTATTCCGGAAACTACAACACCGAGCAGAAGAGTGTTTCGACGGCTGGCCCGGCGTGGTTCCGCAAGATGGATCGCAATGGAGATGGGGACATCTCACGCCGAGAGTTCCTGGGCACCAGCGAGCAATTCCTGAAGATCGATACGGATGGAGATGGACTCATTAGCCTGGATGAAGCAATCCGGTTCGATAAGCTGGTCCGAGAAGTGAAGTAACCTAGTGCCTTGTCAAAGCCTAATTTTGGGGTTGGTGATTTTGGAACTCGCTTAAAACGCCGGACAATTCGCTGCCGTAGCCGCGTTGGCGCAGAACGCGGGCAACTTCCCGCGGGCAATCACCTGAATGTTGCCCCCTCAAGCCCCCGCGTTCCGCGCGAACGCGGCTACGCAGCACATTTGCGCGCTTGCCAACCCCAATTCTTAGCCTTGACAGGGCACTAGAGGTACCTCTTCGGTAACAAGGCGCTTATGCCCACGGTTCCAAACCGTGGGCATATTTAACGCACACGTCGATCATTCCATACTCGAATAGTCCCATCTTCCCTGGCGTATATCCAGCACTGGCCCTTCGACGGATCACAAAGATGGGTGATTTCCGTTTCATTCGGAAGCGATAATCCGGCAACTTCTTTGTTTGCTTGGACATCCCAAAGATGCAATTTGCCGCCCCGATCCAGGTACAACAGCTTGTTCCCCTCGGGAGTTGGAGTGATCGACCGGGCGAAAGGAATGTGAATTGGCAGTTGATGGAACCGGCTGTCTATGCCTCGTTTCCACATCACCGGTTTGTGATCCGCCAACCCAGTGACGATTCGCCCATTCGCCGCGACCTGCAAGTCCCGGATCGAACCGCTGGTGATTCTGATAAGGGCGGTTTCTTTCTTGGCGACAACATCCCATTGGCGAACTGTGCCGTCGTGCCCCGACGACATGAGAGTGAGGTTGTCGGGACCGAATTGGATCGAGACCACAGCGCCGGCATGCCCTTTTAGAGTACCCAGAGTTTGACCCGTTGCGACGTCCCAGAGCTTTGGTCCCCCATCCGTCCCAGCGGATGCAAGTACTCGGCCATCCGGGCCGAAGGCCAGTCCTTCAACCGTCCCCCGGTGGGCCTGAATCACTTGTCGAACCTGACCCTCCCCAATTTCCCAGAGATGAATGGTGCCTGAACTTGTGCCTATCGCAGCATTCGATCCTGAGTTCGAGATTGCTGCCGAGGTGATTTCGACACCAGTCCCTCGAATCGTGGATATTTGACTGCCGGTTAGATAATCGTAAATGGTTGCCTCGCCAACTCGATCACGTTCTTTCTGCTGCAACTGAGCTGCGACGGCAAGCAATTTACCATCCGGGCTGAATACCGCTGTCGTCGCGGATTTCTGGTCCTCAGCGATCGGGATGGGGTCGCGCCTATTAACCAGATCGAACAAGAAAACCCCGGTGCTTTGATTCCCTGCAAAGATGGGCCGGCCACGCCTGGTCCCGATCGCGGCAACCGCGGTGTTCTTCGGCCAGGGCGTACTGCTTCGTTCCTTACCGGAAGCGAGTTCCCATTCCTTGATCTCGCCCGAACCCTTCAGACTGTTTTCACCGACGGTCGAGATCGCTTTTCCGTCATCGGAAAACGAAACCGAAATGACCGGGAGGAGCCGGCTTTTCAACGAAGCCGATTTTCCATCGTTAAGATCCCAGGCAATCAATTCCCCATCCCAGCTTGAATGGAGATGGTCGAACGACCCGCGCCGGAAGCCAGCTTGTTACCCGGCCCAAATGCCATCGCCCTTACCGCGCCGTGATGCTGACCGACCAGAGACACTTTTCCCGTTGCGCTGTCGCAGACAAACACACTGCCATCGAGACCACCCGTAGCGAACCGAGTCCCATCTGCAGTCGGCACGAGCGTAATGACCGGACCACCGGTTCCTCGAATGAGCGCTCGTTGCTTTCCGGTCTCCACCGCAAGAATCCGCAAGTTTCGATCCCGACCAGCCAGGATGAGGACTTTACCGTCGCCGGAGAAAGCCAGTGCTGTCGCAGCGATCGATTGTCGAGGAAAGGTGATCGGTTTTATCGCCCCAGTCAACGTATCCCAAAGTTGAATATCGCCTTGGCTGTCGAGTGATGCACCGGTTCGACCGTCCGGGCTAAAGGCCATCCTGGTAATCGGTGCTGTCCCTGGGAGAATCCTGCACCTTTCCTGGCCTGTTGTTGCGTCCCGCACGACGATTATGGACGATGAGTGAGAAGGAACACCGTTGCGGGTGGTCAAGAGAAATCGCGAATTGCTGGAACGAACCAAGTGGCGGACAGGCCAGGAGTTTTCTGCGAGCGTCATTGGCAGACACTGCGGGCCGGCATCGATGGTTTTCTTTTCCAAAGTGATGGAAGCCGGCCTTGCTTCGATCGTCTTTTTGGTAGCCGCTATGATCTGAGTATCATCGGTCGAGAAGCCAACGGAAACGACGGGAGCGGGATAGGGCAACTTCGCCAGCGATTCGCCCGTGATGGTGTCCCACACTCGCACCGAGCCAAACAGCTGCAAAGAAGACTGGACAGTCTCCTCACCGCCGGAGGCCAGTAATTTTCCATCGTGTGAAAAAGCCAGCTGATACACCGGGCCGGTATGACCGATGAGGATGTTAATCAGCCTATTCGTTCTCAGATCCCATAGACGTATGGTGCCGTCCATGCTTGCAGAGGCCAGTATTTTTTCATCTTTGGCAAAAGCAAGAGCATAGATTCGGCCCGGGTGGACCAGTGGGTTTGCGCTGAGCTTATAAGATTTTGCTTTATCATCCCAGTGCCAAAATTTGATCAATCCATCATCGCCTGCGGATAATAAGGTCTTTTCAGATTTGAGAAATGCCAGTGCATAGACGGTTGAACGATGATCCCCAACGGCGATGCTTTTCTTCGAGGCAATCTCCAACCGATTAATAGCGCCGTGTTCTCCGGCGAAGGCGAGTTCGGAATGGCGGACTCCAAAAGCCAGTGCATAAATGGGGCGATTGTGACCTGAGTATCTGCAAAGCGATTTGCCCTGAAAATCGCGAATCTCCACCGAGCCGTCCGAACTTCCCGTGGCTATCTTCTGATTTGCGAGATCAAAAGCGGTCGCAGAGAGCTGACCTGTCTGCTGGATCGAATGGTTTTGCAGCTCTTTTCCCGACTCATAATCGTAGATTCGGAGGAATCCATCCGTTGTGGTCGCGCTCAGCGTTCGAGCATCGCGAGCGATCGAGAACCCGAGGACGTCGCCCGCGTGTACGCGATAGGAGGTTCTGGGCGGGTCGCACGCTCGCACCAGCAATCCCCAGGTAAAATCGCGCAGATCGAGCGGACAGCGCGACACATCTTGCAACATTCGTCCGGCTCGTTCGGGATCGTGCCGGCGCAGGCCGTCCACCTCTGCCAACTGTCGGGCGTAGTCCAGCCGGCGGGCCAGTTCCAACGAACGCTCAACCGCTCGATGTTGCTTTTCCCCTTCCGCGAGCGCCTGTCGAGCGGACTCGCGCTGAGCCTCCAAAATCCGATTCGATTCCAATGCCCCATCGCGCTCGGTCTCGAGAATGCGAAGAATCTCCTGGTTCGGTGTTACCTCCGATTTGGGGACCACGATCGAAACCGTTTGTTTCGGCTCGGGGATTACTTTCAACTGCGGAGGAGGTCGATCGACAACATCAACGGAGGGTTTTTCCACAGCAGGAGATTCTTCCTTTCCCACCACCGGCTTCCCGGAAAAAAGCTGTTCCCCCAGGCTTACCAAACCAATGACCAACACCATCAGCAGCAACATTGCATGAGTGGGCTTCCTCCAGACCCACTTCAGGAAGTGGGTTCCCATACCCACCGGTCGGGCACGCACGGGCTTAAAATCCAGGAACCGTTGTAAATCGCCGGCCAGCTCGGCGGCCGAGACATATCGATCCTTGGGCGCTTTGCTTAAACATTTCAAGCAGATCGCATTCAAATCCGGACACAGGCCGGGATTGACTTCCACGGGTGGAACGACGTCGGTGGTCCCAACCAGCAGCAGAGTGGCGATCGCCGTTTCACCGCGAAAGGGAGGTACACCAGTCAAGAGTTCGTAGAGAATCCCACCCAGGGAATATACATCTGCAGGCACCCCAGCTTCGCCGTTGCCGCGGGCCTGTTCGGGGGCCATATAGCTGGGGGTTCCCAGAACATCGCCCATCCTGGTGAGTCTGCGCGGTTTTGAACCTGGCGGGCCAGGCCGAAATCGCTTATTTTCGGATTTGCATCCGCCGTCAGAAGGATGTTCGCCGGTTTCAAATCGCGATGGACAACACCCCGCTGATGGGCATAGTCCATGGCCTGCGCCAGAGTCATGACACACTGGGCAGCAGCTCTTTGAGAATAGGCTCGTCCATGCTTGAGTCGATCCGACAGGCTGCCGCCTTCGACCAGTTCCAGCGAAAAATAGCAAGTTCCATCGTGTTCGCCAATCTCGAAGATCTGCACGATGTTGCTGTGTTGCAGCCTGGCGACTGATTCGGCCTCCGCGCAAATCGTTCTCTGAGGGAGACGCCGCGTTCCTGGCCGCCCAGCAGCATCTTCAAAGCCACCACCCGTCGCAGGCTAAGCTGGCGCCGCCTTATAGACCACTCCCATGGCACCGCGCCCCAATTCGCTGAGGATTTCATAACCGGGAACTTGGGGGAACGGATCCACTGAGAAAACTGGGGTGCTCCGGAGAATCGCAGATGAACTGAGAGGTGTTGTGGACTGAGGCTGCGAACCGGCGGTCTGATGCAGTTGAAATTGCAATTCGATCGCAGCGGTATGATCCGGGAACCGTTGCCGATACTCCTGAAGTGAAGGGTTATCGTCGTAGGTAATGCGAAGATAGATTTCGTTGGAGATCAAATCCAGGAGTTGTTCCTGATCGCCCAGCAAAGCCGGGAAATTCTGGAGATAGGCTTCGACGAGAATTCGTTGACCCCTTCTGAACCGCTCGGATTGATCGGTCAGAAGTCGAACGAGTAGTCCGGAAGTGGAATTATTCATCATGGAAGTCGCTCAACCCGAGCTCGCGGGCGATTCAATTGAGCGCTCGATCGAACTTCTTTCGCAAAGCATCGGGCCGGCCGCCCAGTTGGTCGGCAATTTCAGACCATTCCTTACCGATGGCGCGAAGATCGGCGAGCGCTCTCTCCTCGTCGGACATTCTTTTTCGAAACTGTTCGATAAGATCCTTGGCCAACACGACCTGACTGGGGGAAGAAGCATTGCCGGCGGGATCGTGCTCTCGAACGTCTCGAAGCTCGATCCGCCGGACGTCGCGACACTCCGCCTGTTCTTTTCTCACTTTGTCCATCAGTTTGTTACGAGCCATCGAGACGAGCAGTTTGACCAGTTGGGCGGGTGTGTCGATGTGGTATTGACTCAGTGCTGTGCGTATGAAGAAACTGGCGAGCACAGACTGGCAAATATCGATGGAATCGATGGATCGTCGAATCCGGGCGTTCAACATCCAGATGCGAACGGCCCGGCGAACCGCAGGTTCATACTGGCGGACGATTTGCTCAGCAGCAACCGCATCACCGGATCGAACTCCGCGTACTAAATCGTGAAAGGAATCGACTTTGGTCACGTCTGCCTCGAATCCGGTGGTTTCGACTTTTCCCGATTTACGGATAGACCTCGAGCGCTGCACTCAATCGGGGATTCGATAACATTTCGGCCAGGTGGTGCTCTGCGTAATTGTGCAGGATCGCGGTGGAAGGGAACTGGGAGATGAATTGTCGCACCATCTTTTCCAGTTCTCCACGTTGTGCCGCAAGATCCTTCGCATTCAAAGAGCGAACTTTCTTCAGGTATTGATCCACCCTTTCGCGAACCAATCGGCTGCGAACCGAATCGGAACCTCCGAGTTGCCAGCTTATCTCGTCGGCAAGATTTTCGGCAACCTCTTTCCATTGGTCATCCTTCAATTTCCCGACAATATCGAGGACTCCAAGCAGCTCTTCATCCGGATCGGGCAGTTCCTCGATCTGGGAAGCGTAAAACGCCGCAACCTGATGGGGCTTCAAATTATGCAGCAGCTCGACAGCTCGTTTTTTCGCTGCCGGCGTGATTCTCAGGTGATCGTCCAGATCGGCCTCCTCTTTTCCCAGCGTATCGCTGAGGAGATCCTCCAGGTCCAGAATCTTTTCATCGTCTTTCTGGATCAGCGCCGCCCTGAGATCCGCTAGTGCTTTTCGAACTTTCTCACTCCCCTTTCCATCCATCCTGGTATCGTTCCTGGGCGCGGTCTCCACCGTCAGTTTCTTGAGCGCGGCGAGTTGTTCGGATGTCATTTGAAAGCGATGCAAGGTTTGCAGGGCGGAAACTTCAAGGCTTAGTTGGCTCAGCGAAACATCTTTTGTCTTGGGATCGGCAGCAAGGCAACTCTGCGCGGCGATCGAGGAAAAGATCAGCGCCCATAGCGTTTGATATATCTTACTCGGCATGATTGGCTCCTCACAAGGTAAAGGTTGGGATCGGATTCAATAATCGGGGGGAAATTCCGGTGCGGATCGGCATCCTTTCACCGGATGATCGATTCGACGACAGCTGTCATCACCTTCTCTTGCTGTGGCGAGAGGCGCTTTTGTGCGCGGCACCTCTATGCGCGACGCTTTTGTGTGCGACGCTCTTGTGTGCTGCACCTTTGTGCGCGACGGTCCTGTGTGCGACGCTCCTATGCGCAACGCTCCTACGCGCGGCGTTGTGGCGAGAAGCAGAATGATTGGCTTTCGCATTTCGGTGCGAGGATGCCTTCGCTCGCGCTGCAGCGCTCTTTTGGTGCTTCGAATTCTTGTGCGACGACAGGTACTTATTGAGTTGATGATCGACCTTGCTCAATTCGCGACGGGCCGGTGTTTCGCCGCCCTGCCGCGGTCCGTTGGAATTGTTGGATGTCGTCCGGCGGTGCGGACTGGCGTTTTTCCGCGATACGTACCGATTGAGTTGACTCTTGATCTTCCGTAATTCAGCGCGTGCTGCTGAACTGGCGGATGATCCGGAGCCTGAGTTACCACCGGAGCCGGCAGATGAACCGCCGCCGCCGCCACCGCCGCCGCCCGAAGCAAGGAACTGGTTAAGTTGATTATCGATCCACTGAAGCTCACCAGCAGTCAGTCCTCCGTTGTGGTGGTGTCTGCGATGATGGCGTCTTTTTTTCAATCCCGCCAGGAATTGATTGAGTTCATTATCGATCTTTTGCAGTTGGTTGGCCGGAGCCGCAGCCACCGCAACGTCCGGCAAAGCGAACGTACCTGCGACGAAACCGGCCAGGACCAGCCAGTTTGCGCGGGTTTTGCAGTTGGTAAACATACCTCATCTCCCATTGAACGAATCTTCATCGGTGCCGATCCGAAAGCGTTGCGATCGGCTACCCACAAAGTTAATCGCAATGGGAGATGCTCAGCGGACGCCTCCGCGAAGAAATTTGTCGGAAAAGTTGAGACTTCTCGCTGGACGCGACGCTCATATAGGTCCGGCGATCCCCGCGTTTTGCGCAAACGCGGCTACCCGGGAGGTCGCGGCACTTCAATGCAGCCGGGCCCTGGGGCGGCGCAGCCCGCGTTCTGCGAGAACGCGGCTACACCCCAGAAGCTGCTCGCCTGTAGCCGCGTTCGCGCAGAACGCGGGCTGCGCTGCCTCAAGCATTCGCGTCTAGCGAGAAGTCTCGAAGAATTCGAACCGGAAGGTAATAGAAACACGCCAGAGAACAGAAGGCAGAGGCCGGAACAAGAGCTTGCGGGCTTTTATGGCCTCTGACTTCTGTTCTTCGGCCTTCGGAATCAATCAGAAATGTTGCCCAGGAAGGTTTCGTAGGCCATCTTGTCGCCAACTTCCTTTTTCTGAAGGTCTGCCAGCTTGGCATCGAGGTCGTTCATTTCTTTTTCCTGTTTGGTGAACTTGGCCAGATAGGCGATATAGATCTCCGAATCTCTGGGGAATTCGCGCAGGTTCTGACGCAGCCGATCCTGATCCTTGGTGATCGTCTTGATGCGCTCGTCGACCGTTTCGATTTGCCGGCGAGTCGAGTCCCAGACCCCTTTCACTTGCAACGCCTCCGCCAACTTGGCTTTCAGTTCCGGCGATGCCGCATTGAGGTTGATGAAGGAGCGGATTTGATCGTCGGTGTTGTTGGTCAACGAGACTTGAGTCTCTAAAGTTCGTTCTTCCCGAACGGTGTAGCTCAGATCCTTCTTGGACCCGACCGACACCTGGAAACGAAAGGTGTCCGCAGCTTCCTCTGCTGGTTTATTGTCGCCGACAAACGTAAACCCTTGACTCTTGCGGTTGGGATGCTCCAGCAACAGCACGCGATCCGTCGTGGAGCGATTGCTGATGTCGTAGACGGTTTCCTCGCGGATCAGCGTTTCGGTGGTGATGACCCCTTTGTTGGCTTTGACTTTGGTGATACGAGGGGTGAAGCTGCCAATCACGAAGCTGACCTCGGTGCCCTGATCGATGGCGTAAGAGATGAGCCTTTCTTCGCCGGGTTGCATGTCGAGCACTCGACTATCGCCCGCGTAGGTCGAACCCTCGAATACGGTGATGGGGCCTTGAGAAAGATAGTTCCCTGAAGTGTTCTTGAACTTCAAACCGAGCAGCGGATGCCTGGCCTGCACAGTTGGGTTATAGATGCTGACGCGTTGACCCTCGACATCCTTGTTGATGATAGGAAGCAACGCCGATTTTTGCCGGCCCAGGGTGACCGGCTGGTCGATGACATACTGGAAATAATCGCCCAACTGGGAGGCCGAGGCGACATTAGGAACACTACGCCCGGCATCGAGTTGCTGTTTCATCTGTTCGGCGACCTTGCCGGCGTATTCTTTGCGATTCTTTATCTGTGCCCAACGATCCTTGCCTGACGTCACCGGGATGGGCTCCGTGGGAGCAGAACCGAGTTCCAACGTCTTTTGAATTTGGAGGAAATTCATTTCCTCATTGTCGTTATGGCCCTTATCTACCATGTCCCTGCGATGCACAATCTTCGACATTTCCATCATCGCCGTAGTAGCGGGGTTGTTCGGGTCGAGTTCGTTTGCTTGGGTCGCTATATTCTTAGCTTCCTCGAATTTGTGTTCCTTGACCAACCGATTATACTCTCTCAACAGCGCAGCCACCTGTTCGTCTTTGGTTTTGGCGGCAAGCATATCTCGTCTCAATGCCCCCGAGTAAGTCTGGGGCCGTAACGATGCGAAAAGTTCCGGCTCCACGTTGGGCCGACTGATGTAGAGAGGATTGTAAAGATCCATCTGGAAGGAAATCGGCCGACCTGAGATCAACGCCATCTCGACGCCGTTCCAGTCTTCCGAGGTTGGATTCTCGACGACGGCCCAGCCTTGAAGGTATGGCTTGTTCTTCTGGTCCAACACCAGTCGATACGTGGTCTTCCAGATCGGGTTTTCGATGACGTAGCCTACCTGGACTTTCCGTTTCCCCTCGCCGCTAAAGTGCAAGCTGACCGCTTTCTTCTGGGCGTCGTGGCTCTGAGCCAGTGTTTCCAGCGCCCGACGCATTTCGTTTTCAAGAACGGGATTGGTGAAGCGAATGCGTTGAATCTCGGTCAACTTGATGCTGCGCATCCCCTCCTGACACCACAGGTTGACCACTTCGATCTCCTGGGTAACCTCCTTGGCGGTGGTGCGCTTAACTTCGATCCCCATGATCTTGCCGGTGAGCGTTCCCGGTGCTGCGACCGCGGCTTGCTGCGTGACCACTTCGACCTGTTCGCCACGCGCCTGATGCAGAATTTGCAGGAAACTGGGGTTGCTGCTGAGGTCGATGGCGAATGACTTCAAGGTTCGATCGATAGGCTCCCGGCCATCGTAAGTGACCGCCGAAACGCGGCCCTTCTCCGAGAAATCTTGAAGGACCATCGACTTTATGAGGTCGTTGATGTCCTGTTCCGGGAAGGTCAAATCGACTTGCGCATCACCTTCAATTTCGCCCGAACGGGAAAAATGAGCCACTCCCGATGAGAAGAGAATCACGCGCGAGATCGGTAGTGTTGTGGCCGGCTTGAGGTCGGTTTTTGTAAGTTTGTCGGGAGCTGAGTTGGCATATTGAGTGAGAAGAACTGCCGACAGGATCACTCCTCCCAGAACGGGAGCAAACCAGAAAAGTCGTCGCATTGCAATCTCCTTGGCGGAAAAATCGATCGCGTCCCAGAGTAGGACTGGGAACGATGATACCGACAAGGAGAATCGCTTTACCAGAGCGAATTCGGGGCGTGGAAATTCTTTGTCTTCCGGGCGGGAACGATTAGCCGGCAGCGGACTTGACTGCTTCGTTCAGAGCCTTGACCGGGAAGGCTTTGACCTTGATCGAGGCCGGTTTGTCCTTGGTGACAAAAGTCTCGCCCTTCAGGAAGGGATGTGCCTTGGTCTGGCCGCCCTTGACGGCCTTCGTCTTCTTCGCGGTGAAGCGCAACAACCCCGGCAAAATAATCTTGCCGGCCTTCTTGGCGAGTTGCTTCACTACCAGAGAATGGACCGCTTCGAAGACGGATTTGACCTGTGCTTTGGTCACATTTGCCGTCTGCGCGATCTCTGCATAGATCTCCGATTTGGTAATTCCTTTGACTGGTTTCGCGGGTTTGGCTGCTTTTGCCATGATGCGTTTCCTCGGGGTTTATGGGGAATTTATCAACAACCAACACAGCGAAAGGTAAGCACCTAGACCCATAATGTCAATGAAAAGTGTGAAATTTCCCCGGAAAAAGTGAAAAAAATGGTCGTTTTCGGTTTTTTCACCTGTTTTTCGCCGGGAAAAGAGCGGGGCCGGCGATTTCGGAAATCGGAGTTTTCTTCTCGACGATATGGTGAAATCGCTCTGTTCCCGGCGCTTTTCGTGAGAGACAATGGAGGGAAGACAGCCGGTAATCGGTAGTCAGTAAATGCAAAGACAGAAACCCTGCAAGTTTTGGTATTCACTGACCACTGACCACCAACCACCGATCACTGACCACTCGAACCTGAAACAGGAGGATCGACCATGCCCAGACTCAAGATGAACAAGGCGATGGAACTGGCCCTGGCAGCGCGCTGTGCCTATGCGGAAAGTCGCGAGCAGATTTCCGAACTCGAACTCGATGCCTGGGAGCCTTTCGGGGCAGGCCCAGTGGAGGGATTCGTGGGTTCAACCGGAAAGAAGGCTATTTTGGCTTTTCGAGGCAGCAGCTGTTCCCAGGGCCAGTACGACACTCTCACCTGGCTGGATCAGGCGCTTACCAGCTGGAACGCCCATTTCGACGTGCGCCCGAAGCAGTACCATAGCGGCAAGGTGCAGGGCAATTACCTCGACTCGCTACAGACGATTTGGCCGGAAATCACCAGGCTCCTCCGAGACCACGGAGCGCACGACAAGAATCTCTGGATCGCCGGCCACAGTCTGGGAGGTGGTCTGGCCGCCCTGGCGGGAGCGCTGGCAACGTGGGAAAACAACCTTGAGCCGGCGGGCGTTTATACGTTCGGTGCGCCTCGAGTGGTCGATGTCGCGTTCGCGCTCAATTATCCAGCGCCACTCTATCGCTTTGAGAACCGCAACGATCTATTGCCCCATCTGCCGCCGGCCGGACACGCCATCACCGCCATGAGGATGCTTTCCTCCGACATTGAAGAGGCGCTGAGCAGGTGGTTTGGTCCGGATTTTCCGGAGATGAACTTCGGGCCTATCGGCGAACTGCGATACATCAATTCCAAGGGGAGGCTACTGGATGAGGTCGATGACCGGGATCGGCTGATCGGCTTGGCAACTGCGATGCTCTTCGATCCTGCCCAGCTTCTCCAGGATCACTGGATTGACAGCTATTGTGCTGCGATTGACGCAGCGCAATAACGATCCAACTCGGCAGCGGCGGGCACGATGAGCCTTGAATACCCAGAAACGATTCATGCCTTGCCCGCAGAGCGTGCCAACGGGCCCAACACCTCGGCATAAACGTCGATACTGCCGGATAAGGCATCGCCCCGATCCTGCAATTCATCGAGCATCGGGGCGATGCCATCGCCGGGGCAGACAACGAAGTGGTCGATGATGAATTTGAGTGTGCGTCCGAGTTGGACTTCGTAACGCAAGGTCAGGACGCTCCGCGTCGCGGTCGATCCAATACGCGATTGGTTCCCAGCGATGCATCTAACCGCAGACGAACGTGATGCAGAGCGTCCTGACGTTGCGTTAAGAAACGCGGGCGATGGCTATCCCCTCTCCCCTGTACTCAGGGGAGAGGGTTAGGGTGAGGGGCGAACCTTCAACCTTCCGGGACGCGCGTTTTCTATGGTGAGAGGCTCTTGCCCCTCACCCTAACCCTCTCCCCTGAGTACAGGGGAGAGGGAATTAGTGCTTGCTCGCCCTCTTTTCAATTTGCGGGTAATAGTCAGAAGTGGCGCAGACATCGCCACCACAGCTACTTGGTCTCGACAGTTACCGCCATCACGATGGGCGCTGTTCGATCGTTGCCCTTGCGCAACTCGATTTGCGCGATCGCTGCATCGCGCCTGGGAACGACCGCTAAGTAACGAATCTGTTGCCGACCCGTCATCATGAAGGCCAATTTCGACTTGGGTACTTCGATCTTGCGGATGTAGTCCGCGAAGTGCCGGCCATCCACCAACTCGTGATCTTCGGTTTTCCCATCCTCGTAATGGAAGCGCACGATCATCGAAACCGTGCCCCGGTCGCCGCCCGTGGAACCCCAGCCACTTACCCCGCTCAAAAAGTGAATCGCCTTGGCGGCAGTATTGCAGGGAAGCGTGACGGCTTTCGGCATCGTTGCCGGAAGCCTGGCGTTGGGGCTGTAAAGAAGGATCGCGTTGGGAACCTTTCCTTGCTGCGGATCGACCAGCAAAAACGGCACGCCTTCAAATGTTTTTGGCTTCCAGTCCGGGAAGATCATGGTCTCTCCCAGATTCTTCTCGTCGTAGAACATCCCTTTCGTGCTGACGACGGTTGCTACTTTGTCGAGCGCCAGGGGCACGTATTTACCCTTTTGCGTCAGAAATTCCAGCAGGTTGGTGAACTCTTCCGGCTTCATCTGTTTTTCAAAGCCTTCCGGCATCAGTGATTTCGTGGTCGCGAGCAGTTGTTCGATGTCGTCGCGCAGGATGACTTGCTTCTTGGCCTGGGCATCGATCAGTTCCACCGAGGTTCTCGTTTCCGATGCCAGGAGCCCCTCAAAATTCTTGCCGCTAAGAGTCGTGACTTTGTAGAGCCGATAGTTCCCCTCGACGCTGCGGTTCGGATCGAGAATGTGAATGATCAGTTCCGACTTGGGGTGGACGGCCATACCCGTCAGATCGGGACCAACCTTGTTACCTTCTCCGTTGATTTGATGGCAGACCGCGCAGTGTTTCTTGAACATCTCCTTGCCGGGTGCGATCGCGCCGGTCTTCTTCGTAGTGGCCATCCATTCGTCGATCACCTTTTGCCGGTCGGCGCTGGGCAAGCCGCCGCCACGCGCCAGAATCGCTTTGGCCCTGCTTGCAATCAGCGGATCGGAGTGGTTCGCCAGTGCCTGCTTTTGATCCAGAGTCAACTCGGCGATTCCCACTTCGCCCTTGTCGATTTTCTCCACCAGCACGCGCGCCGTCTGGGGCCGGCTCACCAGGACGCGAATAGCGATCGAGCGTGCGCCCGGCGACCACCCGGCAAATCGTTTCAGCATCGCCGGCCCCATACCTGGGGCTTCGCACGCAGAAAGAGCATCGATGATGCCGGCGGCTAGTTGCGGCGAACTGCGGGCATTGACCACATCCAGCAACGCTTCGAGAAAGTCGTTGTTGTTCGGCTCAAACTCGATCAGCTGCCGGGCCGATCCGATTCGAGACTCATCCAGTTGCTTCTCATCGGCGACGATCTTGACGAGCGATTCGGCAACTTCCTTGCGGTACTTTTCCAGGCCCTTGCTGCCGAGCGCATTGGCAAATCTCAGCAGTTGGCCTTTCGCTCCCGAAGGTAACATCACCAGCAAGGCAGCAAGCGCCTTATCGGAAGCCTCATTCAGCGTTGCCGTCCTGTTCTTCGGCCAGCCTTTGGCCAAACCGCCCACGATCACTTCCGCCATTTTGGGGTTCGCATGCGGCAAAAGGATGAGCAATTCTCCAATGGAATCGCTGGGGCCGCCGCGAGAGTAGTGTTCCGACACGATGGCGATCACTCCCCAGGCGCGCTCCGGCAGTGCTTCGTTTCGCGTCGTCAAACTTTTCAAGAACCCGAAATCCTGATGCGCAGCAGCGCTCGTTAAAGCATCGGGTATCCAGGCGTCGTTGATGTTTTCCGGTTTCGCCAGCGCCAGACTTACCACCTTCGCCGCATCCGGGTTGACGGGCATATCGGCAAGGCACAGGAATGCCGCAAGTCGAACCTGGGCATCGCTGTCCACGCACAGGCCGCTCTTCAGTAGAGCACTCAGCCCCAGGTCAGTCCTTGGCAATGTCATGGCCGCGTTTCGGCGCACACCTGCCGATTTGTGCCCCAATGCAGCGACCACGGCTTTCGTGGCGTGCTCATCCGTTCCATCCAGAACTCCCAGCCCTTGAAGAGTCCACATGGCATGAATGGCACCGGGATTCAAGCCGATGGCGTCCACATCCGGTGATTCGACGAGCCTGGCCAGTGCTCCAACCACATCCTTGTTAGCGCGCTCAACCAGTAGTCGTTGTGCGTGGGTCCGCCACAGCATACTAGGATGTGTGAGCGTCTGGACCAGCTTCTCCGGAGTAGCGTCCTTCAGATTGGGAGCATGCAGCTTCTTGGCTTCTTCGTTCTTGTAAACCAGGCGATAGATTCGGCCATGTTTCTTGTCGCGCAGACTGGTCACGTAGGCGTTGCCGGGGCCGTTCTGGAAGCCCTGGGGCGTCGGGTTGTGCTGGACGATGAAGTTGTACCAGTCGATGACCCACACATTCCCGTCCGGCCCAACTTCCGCCATGATCGGCGAAACCCATTCATCGTCGCTCGCCAGCAAGTTCCAGGCATTTCGCGACGTGAAATCCGCACCCTTGCCGGTGATACTGAACGTGGAAACCACATGCCCGGTAGGCTCGGCCACGAATGCGACCTTGTTCCAGTATTCCGCCGGGTAGGTCCGCGCGGTGTAGAGTGCATGTCCCGCAGCAGCGGTATGATGTCCGTGCCAGTCGACCTGACGAACTTTGTCCGTGATGGGATACATCGGCGCATTGCCCGCGATGCCGCCCAGCACCTTCGACGACCAGCCTCGCACCGATTCGTAATAGCGGTTCGGGATCGGCAGATAAACGCTGGGGTTCCCGTTTGCCGTCGAACCGAAGAGAATTCCCTCCTCGCTGAAACCGACTCCCCAGGAATTGTTGTTGGTGTTGCGCAGAAACTCGAACTTGGAGCCGTCCGACTTGAAGCGATAAAAGCCTTGTCGAAACGATTGCTTCTGCCCGCCGATCAGGCCGTCGAAACCGGCATACCCCACCATGCCGTAAATCCAGTTGTCCAGGCCGTAGCGAAGATTGCTTGGCCCCGCATGAGTGTCGCCCGTGGACCAGCCGGTGAACAGTTTCTCACGAAGATCAGCCCGGTCATCGCCATCGGTATCCTTCAGGAACAGCGTGTCTGGTGCCTGCTGAACGATTACTCCCCCCTTCGAGAAAGTCAAACTGGTGGGGATGCTCAAATTCTCGGCAAAAACGGTCGCTTTATCGGCCCGTCCGGTTCCCTTGGTATCCTCGCAAATAACAATCTTGTCCCGACCCTGGCCTTCCGGCTTGCGATCGTTGGGGTAGTCGATGGTACAAGCCACCCAAAGTCTGCCGCGCTCATCCCAGTTCATGCAGATGGGCTTGCCGGGCAACAGCTGCTTCATCGACGAACAACTTCAATTCAAAGTCGCTGGGATGGACGATGTGCTTCATCGATTCTTCCGGGGAGAGCGGCTTTTGCATCTTGCCCAAAGGCTCCCTGTTGCGGCCAGGCCTGCGCAGGATAAAAAGGAACCTTTGCATCAACATATTCAAATGGCTTCGCATCTTTGGCAAGAGCAGTCATCTCCGGGCGATCGACGAAAGCGGCAACAGAACCCGGATCATCCCCGCAAGCCCAGCGGATGCCCCGTTCGAGAAGGTTCTGAAACCCGGCATTGCCCCAGGTACGCTCGTCGTGGCCCCACGCCGTATAGAAAACCCGCCCCTTGCCGTGCGTGCGAACCCACGTCCAGGGTTCCTTGGAGTTGCCTTCAACGCGGTATTCCAGGACCGTGCGATCCTTCTCGTTGTGTTTGGTGTGAACGTAGGTTTCATCCCAGCTTTCAAAGCCCTTGAAGCCTTTCATGATCGGGTGATCCGGCGCAGCGATCGTCGTTCGAAATGTTCCCGTGGCATGGCTCTTGAATTGCGCGCCCACCAGATCGACATAGGCTTTGGAATCGATGAAACAGTACGAGGCACAATGCAGCGGAATAAACCCCTTGCCGGAGGCAACGTATTCGAGAAGCGCCTTTTCCTGTTCCGGAGTGATCTTGGTGTGATTGGCGTAAACGATCAGGCCGTCGTACGCAGCGAGCGTCTTGGCGCGAGCGCTTCGACCCGATCGGTATAGGTCAGATCGATGCCGCGTTTCGCCAGAAGCGCCTGAACCTGGATAAATCGATCGGCCGGCTTGTGATGCCCGTTGTCGCCAAGGAAAAGCAACTTTAGTGCTTTCGGTTCGGCACAATAAGATGAAGAAAAACTGGGGATGAGTAAAATCGCAGCAATGAAAAAGCGAGACATCACGAAATCCTTCGAAGAGAGAGAACAAGACAATGCATAAGGGGATCGTATCATTTTATAAAATGAGAGGGAAGGAAGAATGGTGTCAGCCCAGATCGGTTGCAGTCGAGTAAGGCAATTTTTTGCGGCAGGATGCTGGTTGCGCCTCTTCTTCCCTCACCCCGGTACTCCGGGGAGAGGGTTAGGGTGAGATGTACCGATGATTGTCAAGGGCCGTCGAGTGTAATGATGGAACTCGGGGCTGTCTATTTCTGGGACGGTTATCACTCGATCAGGCGCGTAGATTGCTCGCAGTCTTGCTGGCCGCCCACGTTTGAAGCCGGTGCGTGCCGATCGGACGAATGAAAGACGAATGAGAATTTGGGCGAGCGGGGTTTTAGTGCATGCGGCGTTCTCCGGAGGCAATGCGGCTTGGTGGCGTTGACGTCACGTGTCGGTCGCTGTCACTTAAGGAGCACCCCCGGAATCGGCGAGTTTGTTTCGGTCTTCTTTCTTCTTGCTTGACGTGGAGCACCAATCAACGGATCATCAACGTATCAAGAAGTCGTGCATTTTGAGGTTCGGTCATGCGTCATTGCTTTCTCAGTTTAGTAATCGTCGTATTCGTCTTCGTACCAGGGGTGCAATCTGCGGAACCTTCGACAAGGGCCGGTCTCGACTGGTGGTGCCTTCAAAAGCTCGTGCGCCCGCAAGCTCCGAAGGTGAAAAGCCAGGCCGGCGTTCGCAACCCGATTGATGCTTTTGTACTTGCTTCACTCGAAGCGAAAGGGTTAAAACTTTCTTCTCCTGCGGATAAGGAAACTCTGATTCGACGGGTTGCCTTCGACCTGACCGGCCTGCCGCCGACTCCCGAGGAGATCGACCACTTTCTCAAGGATACATCGGCCGAGGCTTATGCGAAACTGGTCGATCATCTACTTGCTTCGTCTGCTTATGGCGAGCACTGGGCACGACACTGGCTCGACGTTGCGCGTTTTGCCGAGAGCCAGGGCTTTGAATACGATCGTATCCGCGACAACGCTTGGCGCTATCGGGATTATGTCATCAAGAGCCTCAACGACGATAAGCCCTATGCCCAGTTCGTCAAGGAGCAGCTTGCGGGCGATGTGGTGGAGCCGGTCACGAGTGAGGGAACGATCGCCACCGGCTTTCTGGTTGCCGGTCCGTTCGATCAGGCCGGGAGCGGTGCTGCCAGTTCACTGATTCGAGCCAAGGTGCGCGAGGATCAACTCGAGGATATGCTCTCCGCCGTCGGCCAGACATTTTTGGGTCTGACTATCAATTGCGCTCGCTGCCACGACCACAAATTCGATCCCGTTCCCATGAAGGATTACTACCGCCTGAAAGCCGTTTTCGATGGTGTTCATCATGGCGAACGATCGGTAGGTTCTGCCGAGGAACAGCGCCGAATCGATCTGCGCAAGTGAACTTCAGAAGCAAATCGATATTCTCCATCGGGAACAGGTCTTGTTGGAACTCGCGGGCCGGGCCAAGATTCTTGCGAAGGGCAAGAAAGACGCAGTGGAGGTTCAAGGCGTTCCGCGCCCGCTGGCACGCTGGAATTTCGATAAAGATGCCCGCGACAGCTTGGGAACCCTGCACGGAAAGCTCAAGGGCGGTGCCAATATCGCCCGGGGCCGGCTAATACTCGATGGCAAACAAGCTTACGTTGAAACGGAGCCTTTGTCGGTCGAATTGCGCGAGAAAACCCTGGAAGCCTGGGTTGCACTGGGCGATCTCAATCAGCGCGGCGGTGGGGTCGTGAGCGTCGAAACCCGCGACGGGGCGGTCTTCGATGCCATCGTCTATGGTGAACGTCAACCAAGGCGCTGGATAGCCGGAAGCAATGGTTTTGTCCGAACCCGCGACCTTGCCGGCGCGATGGAAGAAACCGCGAAACCAAACCAACTCGTTCATCTCGCCATCGTCTACCGCGCCGACAACTCGATCGCCGTTTACCGTAACGGCATTCGGTATGGAGCGACAGGAGTTGGTCCTGAGAACGCAAAATGGGTGAGTTTCCGGGCGAAAGAATCGCATGTACTGTTCGGCATGCGGCATGCCGGGGGCGGTAACGCTTTTCTCAAAGGCGAAATCGAAGAAGCCCGGCTCTACGACAAAGCGTTGACGGCGGATGAAGTACAAGCCTCGTTCCGGGCCGGGATCGAGGCGATCTCACTTCCGGAAATCCTGGCCGTCTTGTCCGAGGAGCAACGCCAGCGCCATCAGCAACTCGACAAGGAGATTCACAAACTTCAAATCGCAATGCCCGCTCCCGATCACGAAAATGCTGGCCTATGCCGCGAATTCCCGCCAGCCCGGAACAACCTATGTCCTTAAGCGCGGAAATGTCGAGTCCACGGGCGAGGCCGTCGTCGCTGGACCTCCTACCGCGATCAAGGAAGTCAATAATGATTTCGGATTGTCGGCCGACGCAGCGGAAGGACAGCGTCGGCTCAAGTTCGCCGAGTGGGTCGCCCATAAAGATAACCCGCTGGTCTGGCGGGTGATGGTCAACCGCCTTTGGCAACATCATTTCGGGGAGGGGATCGTGGCCGCATGCCGAACGACTTCGGGTTCAATGGCGAACGGCCCACGCATCCTGAATTGCTGGACTGGCTCGCCGCTGAATTGCGCGACAATGGCGGAAGTCTCAAGAAACTGCACAGGCTGATTTTGCTTTCGGCAACCTATCAACAGGCGTCGAAATACGAAGCAAAGTCGGCAGAAATGGATGCAGACAATAAGTTGCTCTGCGCGATGCCTTGCGCCGGCTGCCTGCCGAATCGGTGCGCGACGCCATGCTGGCGGTGAGCGGCAAGTTGAATCGTCAGGCCGGTGGTCCCGGTTTTCGACCCTTCACGATCGGCGCATTCAATTCGGCGTTTTACCAGATCTTCGACGCGGATAAACCTGAGTTGAATCGGCGATCGATTTACCGAATTCAGGTCAATTCCGCGAAAGACCCACTGTTGGATGTTCTGGACTGTCCTGAGCCTCTGGTGAAAACTCCGAGACGAAGTACGACCACAACACCGCTTCAAGCGCTGGCGATGATGAACCATTCGTTCGTTCAGCGACAATCTGCGGCGTTTGCGGATCGCGTGATAAAGGAAGCAGGCGCATCTGAAAAATCCCAGATTGCACTGGCCTATCGGCTCGCATTTGGAAGAGTGCCTGTGCCTCAAGGAGATCGACCGGGCACAGGTGGTGGCGAAAGAACATGGGTTGAAAGCCGTGTGCTGGGCGTTGTTGAATTCGAGCGAGTTCGTTTATATCCGGTAGTCGGGGAATTCGTGGGGCAGGATGGCCAATTCGTAGCGTAGTCCTCACGCTCCGCGTGAGGAAATTCTTCACGCGGAGCGTGAAGAGTACATTGCTCCTTGCCAAGAACATACGGCACGCGGCACGAAATGAGGTGTTTTGCTGGGAGGGCGAGGCTCCTGCCGAGCCTTGTGCGCTCCTGGCTCGGCGGGAGCCTTGCCCTCCCGATGCAGGCGGCAATCTTGACCGCGTGCAGCATAGCTGCCGTACCCACGATCTCTATTTCGCCTTGTGCAGACTGCGCCGTTTGTTATAACCCCCCTCGCGCCCATAGATATTGGGGAGTGAATCATGACTTTGGAATGGCTAATGCTTGTGCGAGGCTTTACCGGCGCGTTGACAATCGTGTTCTTTGTCAGGGGATTGGGCCACCGACTTGGAATCATTCCTTCTTTGACACCCCATTTCTCTCCCAAGGGAGGCTGCACCGACGCCATCATAAAGGAGCTCAGGCTGGCTCGCCGGGAAATCCTGGTTCAAGCCTATTCGTTCTCGTGCCCGGTTATTGCCACAGCTGCTGACCGAAGCGCGGGCCAGAGGAGTTACCGTTCAGCTTCTTCTCGACAAGGCCAATGAAAAAGAGACCTATTCGGAACTCGGCTCACTGGAAGAAAAGGGGTTGGAAGTGAAGATCGATGCCCACCATGCGATCGCCCATAACAAGATCATCATCATCGATCGTCGAACCCTTATTACCGGGAGTTTCAATTTCACCCGGCAGGCGGAACTGGAGAACGCGGAAAATCTCCTGATCGTTAAAGGCCATTACGATTTGGTCGAAACCTATGTCCGGAATTTCCAGGCGCACCGCGAACACTCACAGGCTCCCGGCACCGCGACAACCGTCCAGCCGGCGCGTGCGCATAGCAGTGACACCACGCACCTCGCCCACCCCGTACACCACGATACCAAGCGACAGGCCGCGTGATCTCCGTGAAGTCCATCACCGCCAGACTCGAACGGTTCTTTGCACTGAAAGCGCATGGCACAACGCTGCGAACCGAGGTGTTGGGCGGCGCGACGACCTTTGCCACGATGGCGTATATCATCGTGGTCAACCCCGCGATTCTCCAGTTCGCCGGCTTGCCGCCCGGGCCAAGCACGGTGGCGACCATTCTCGTAGCCGTGATCGGCTCGTTGTTGATGGGCTTGTATGCCAATCGCCCTCTCGCCGTTGCGCCTTACATGGGTGAGAACGCCTTTATCGCTTTCGGTCTGACGGCTCTGGCGATCGGCTGGGAACTTCGGCTGGGAGCAGTGTTCGTCAGTGGCGTGATCTTTTTGCTCATTACCCTGTTGCGTATTCGATCCTGGCTGGCGGATGCCATCTCACCGAGCATGAAACACAGCTTTGCCGTGGGCATCGGACTGTTTCTGGCATTCATCGGCTTTTATGAGACCGGGATCGTAACCAGTTCAGTGGATGGAATGCGTACACCAGCGACGGAATTCTTGTCTCGTCCTGCTGTGCCGGTAAAGTTGGGCGCATTCCGGGAAATCAAGGTTCAGTTAGCGGTGTTCGGGTTGATCGTCACCGCAGCGCTGATGTGTCAGCGCATCCGTGGGGCGATCTTGCTGGGTATGGCCGTCACCGCGCTTGCAGGCTACCTGCTGGGCGTTGGCAAAGCACCGAGCGGGATCGTGGCATTACCATTCTCGGGTGACTACAGTCTGAAGCCGATCGCCTTGCACCTCGACATCGCGGGCGTTTTTCGGCTCGGTTTCCTACCCATTTTGTTGACATTGTTCCTGATGAGTTTTCTGGACACGCTGGGAACGCTGGTCGGAGTGGCGCAGCTGGCGGGATGTTGGATAAAGACGGCAATTTCCCGCAGATGGACCGGCCGATGCTGGTCGATGCGGTCACTTGTGTATGCAGTTCCCTGATTGGATCTTCGACCAGCGGAGCATTTATCGAATCGGCAACGGGAGTCCGGGAAGGACGCGGACCGGGTTGGCAGCAGTGACAGTAGCGCTTCTTTTCGCGATCGCGCTCTTCTTCATCCCCTTATTCCAGCCGTTGCAGGGATTGAGTTATGTCTATGGACCGGCGTTGATCGCTGTGGGCGTATTGATGATGCCGGCCGTCAAGAAGATCGACTTCGATGACCTGACCGAGGCCGTTCCGGCGTTTGTGACACTGGGGCTAATCGTCTTCACTTACAACATCGGCAATGGTTTGACGGCCGGGTTGATTCTCTACCCCATATTGAAATTGGCTACCAGGCGGGGGCGAGAAGTTCATATCGGCTCGGTCGTGCTGGCATTGCTATGTTTGATGTACTACGCATTCGGCATTCCGCACTAATCGATAGTTCCAAGTTCCAAGTTCCAAGTTAGAAACGCTCGAAAAATAACTTCCCCGAATGACAAATGTGCGGGGTAGCCGCGTTCGCGCAGAACGCGGGGGCTTGAAGAGTCAACATTCAGGTGATTGCCCGCGGGAGGTTGCCCGCGTTCTGCGCGAACGCGGCTACGGCAAGTTCGTCCGATTCGAAATCTGGGGAATGGTAAGTCGAGACCACCCCAGAATCGGGAGGTTGTTTTTCGAGCCTTCCTTAAGAAGGGTGGAATCTCTCTGGTGCGCCTGATTATGCCGCCCGTTTTGCGATCTTTTGGCCTGCACCTGCTTTACCCCCCATTATACGAGGTTGTTCTGTCCTTATCTGCGGCTGCTTACGAGCCTTCAGCACTCGCGCGTACGCCGCTTCCCAAACACCGCTGAGTTGCAGAACTCGGAACACCAAAATCGTTTGCGCCCTGCTTTTTTCCAGCGCATGCCACTGAGCTTCAGACGCTGCGTGTAAACCGTCTTGCACGCCGCTTCTGTCACCCCGCTGCCCCGAGGCATTCCCAAACGTTTGTACTCGTCATAGCACATGTACTTCATCCGCTTGCGCAAGTATCGGTAGGCCTTCTGGAACGCCTCTCGTTTCTTCGCCGAAAGACCGACCTGATCCCGCAACGCCGCCGCCGAGTGTAGCACTCGATTCACGCCACGCGGTTTGCGAAGCATCCATCTCAGCATCTTCCACGCCCAACTCTTGCCGCGTTTGTTACTACCGAAGAGCAACTCCGCCATCTGCCAGACGCGTTGACTGGCGTGGTAGTAATCGACGACGCGCAGCCACTGAAGCGCTGCGCCCGTTCGGGGATGGACCATCTGGGCCAGCACTTTTTGGTAGTAACCGGCTTCGCCGTGGCCGGCATCGGTGACATAGCACAGTCGGGGTAACGACTGATCCCAACGACGCAAGATGTCTTGGAGCAAGCGCGTCAACGCCGCACTCATCGTCTCTTGACCCAACTCGGGTACGTAAGCCAGGTAGACCGTGCCCAAGCGTTTGCCACGCCGGTCCAAGACACTGACCGTGCCGGTGGTGGCCACTTCAAAGGAGCAACATTTTTTATAACGCAATCCCAGGGTGACCCCATCGCGTCCGACACACAACACCGGTTTATGTCGGCCTCGTGATGGTTCCGCCTGTCGGAGCCACTGAAGGACTTGCTCGACTTGAGCATCGTGTTGCTGGGGTGCCAACTCGGCCGCCATGGCGTTGCTGAAGAGTCGCAACTTCTTGACTCCCCAACCCACCGCGCACTCCTGCCGCAATCGCTTCAAAACCCGTTTCTGGGTCGCCCCGGCTTCGCCGAGCAACTCGGAAACGCGCTCGCTTAATGCCGGGCTGGCTCCCTGAACGAGCCCCAAGGCTAATGCCAACGGAAAGATCGAGGGCTCTCCGCCCTTGACCTTATCGCGGTAGCCGACACGCCAAAGCTGGATTTGCCCGAAGAGGGTCCAGGCGTTCTGCGACGTCTTGCGGTTGAGCCGAGTGTAGGAATCACCCTCAAACTGTGCATGCTTGGGTAGTTCATCCACGGCAGCAGGCTCTCGATGATTGTAAACGCACTGAACCAACTGTCGGCCGGCTTCACGAAGATGCTTCTGAAGTTCTCGCTCAAACGTCTGAGTGCCCGATGGCGTGACGGGCTGCGTGAGGAACTCTGCGAGGAACTTCCGTAGGTCTTGAGCGATCAGATCCAGGACATCATCGAGATCGGGTGTGCGGTCTTTCTCCTCATCGAGATCATCCGGCAACTTGGGCAACTTGGGAGTTGCAGTTGCCAAACTCAGAAGCAGATAGATAGAGTAGTTCATGCGGCGTTCCTTCGCACGTGTTGTTCTGGTAAACACTACGAGACGAGGAACGCCGCATTTTTTCAAGATCAAAAGGAACTCAAGGGGTTATTCAGCGCTGGATGCTCGAAAAACCCGAGACTTTTAGCGCACCAGAGAGATTCCACCCCTTAAGAACTTGACTTTTCAACTTGGAACTTGGAACTGTTAAAGAGTAGCCTGGATAATCCCCACCAGGAACACATCCGAAGCCAGCACCAGCAAACAGGCCGTGACAACTCCCTGTGTTGCTGCTCGCCCGACGCCTTCCGTACCGCCGTGCGCACGCACTCCGGCGAAGCAGCCTGCCACGCCGATCAGATAGCCAAAAACGATCGTCTTCAGACCGGCGGGGATGACTTCGTTGGGGTAAAGTTCGCGCAAGCACGCCGATTGATACTTGAGCCAGTTGGTTGAACCGACGATATTTTCCGCGGCGAATCCGCTCAAGAGCGCAATGGCCGAAATGACAATGTGCAACAGCGGCAGAGCGATCATGCAAGCAAGAACGCGCGGGCCGATCAGAACTGCGCATCGATGAAATGCCGAGCATTTCCAGGGCATCGATTTGCTCGCCGAGTTTCATTGCACCCAACTCAGCGCCCAGGGCAGCGCCGGTTCTTGCGGCAACGATTAAACCGGCACCAATGGGGGCCAATTCGAGAAGCACCCCGGCCGCCAAAACGGTGGGAAGATAGTCAACTGTGCCCGTGCGGGCCAGGATCGAATGCGTGTGCATCCAGACCACGGCACCCAGCGTGATTCCCGCCACGACCCCAAGCGGAAGTGCCCCGATCACGACCGAGTATACTTGTTTGGCCAGGGACAGAGGGGCCGACCAGGCGATGAGCGAAGCATGCAAAGCTCGAAACGCAAATTGCGTGAATTCTCCCACCAGGGCAAAGAGATGCAGCACACCGTTCATCCGTCGTGATTCCCCGCGTAGAGTCATGGCGTCTGTCTTGCTTCATTGAGAATGCCGAAGGGAACGAGTGCGCTTCGATAACGTGATTATGACGGAACTCGTCGTGGTGTCAAAGAATATCTTCTTCAGATTCGCGAAGGGAAGTAGGGACTATCGGGGTTGTTCCAGGCGGATAGTTGGAAATTTGGTGAAAATGCGAAAAATGAGTAGATTCCACCGATTGAATCAGGTAAACAAATAATGAAATAGCGAACCAGCCTGTTTTCGTTTCACGACTTGATCTAAAACCTCAAGGACAGCGGGCTATTCACTGCTGATAAGATCGAATCTCATTTGAAATTGACAGTTGGCGAGGACGGTTACGCAGCCCTCCAATATCTCCAAGAGTCGGGCATTTTAACGGCATTTCAATGCGATGCCATTCTGCACCGGCGTTTCGATGAATTACGCATCGGAAATTATGATGTTCTCGGCAAGCACTCCGATTCGAGGAATCTCTTCAGGAAGGAGCTGACTTTTATCGTTCGGGATGCCCAAACCAGGCATTAAGGCCCTGGGAGACCATCGAAAGGTTGTTATGAACGAGGTGATTCGCGAATTTCTCTTGGAGACTCACGAGAATCTCGCAATTGGACCAGGATTTCCTCACCCTAGAAAAGGATCCTACTGAACGGGAGACGCTGGCTCGCGTCTTTCGGACAATTCACACAGTCAAAGGGACGGCCGGTTTTTTAGGCTTGGACAAATTGCAAGGAGTCGCCCACGCCGGCGAGAACCTTCTGAGTCGTTTGCGCGATGGAGCGTTCGTCTTTAACGCTCAGATCGCCAGTGTCTTGTTGGCGACCGTCGATGCAATCCGACAGATGCTCAGCGCGGTTGAGAAAACCGAGCGGGATGGGGATGGCGATTATTCCGGGTTGATCCACAATCTGGAACAACTCACTGAAAACAAGCCGTTGGCGTCCGAACCGGTGGTTCCCCTTACCACACCTGCGGTCGCTGGTCTGCGAATCACAGATTCTCTGGAGCCAGCGCCTCTTCCACCGGTTCCAACTCTTGTTTCGCCCGTGGCGACTCCCGTTGCGCCGGTAACGAGTCCCACTCCACCCGTCTTTCCTCCGGTTTCTTCTGTGCCAATTCCTGTTGCCCCCACAATCGCCGATGAAGGCGAACCGACGACAAAACCAGTGCCACCTCCGATAACCCCTCTGGGCACGAGTACCAAGAACCCTCCCAATCAGTTTACATTCCCCACCGTTGGCAATTCTCAAAGCCTGGTTTCCTCCAAGCTGCCTGAACCGCCAACTTCGGAACCCAGCGAGCCGCGTGCCTCAACTGTCTCGGATAGCGCGATCCGGGTTGATGTGGGACTCTTAGACAAGCTGATGACCTTGGTGGGTGAACTGGTACTTGCCCGGAATCAGATTATGCAGTTCAGCACCTCGCAAGAAGATGCTCCGTTTCTGGGAACGGTTCAACGGCTTAACCTGCTCACGACGGAACTGCAAACCAGCGTCATGAAGACACGGATGCAGCCGATCGGCAACATTTGGACCAAGTTTCCGCGCGTGGTTCGCGATCTGGCCCTTGCCTGCGGCAAACAAGTGCGAATCGAAATGGAGGGCCAGGAAACGGAACTGGACAAGACGATCGTCGAGGCCATTCGAGACCCGTTAACCCATATGGTTCGCAATGCCGTCGATCACGGCATCGAAGCTCCGAATGAACGGATCGCCGCAGGCAAAACCGCAGAGGGCCGGCTGCATCTGCATGCCTTTCACGAAGGCGGCAAGGTCATCATCGAGATCACCGACGACGGCGGCGGCATTGACCCCCATCGCGTTCGCGACAAGGCGGTCCAGTCCAAGCTGATCACCACCGAGCAGGCCGATCGTCTGCAATCGATCGTGAGCTGGTCAACCTGGTCTTTCTGCCGGGCTTCTCGACGGCCGACAAGATCACCCAGTTCTCCGGCCGCGGCGTCGGCATGGACGTGGTGCGGACCAACGTCGAGAAGATCGGCGGCACGGTCGAACATCGACAGCCGACCGGTGCGCGGCACGACCGTTCGGATGAAGATCCCGCTGACCCTGGCGATCATCCCGGCCTTGACGATCACCAGCGGCGGCGATCGTTATGCGATTCCGCAGGTCAGCCTCCTGGAACTGGTCCGCCTCGAAGGCGAGCAGGCCCAGCGCGGCATCGAATTGATTCATGGTGCTCCGGTCTATCGACTCCGCGGCCACCTCCTCCCCCTGGTTTATCTGCCGCAAGCAATTGCGAACGTCGAACCGCGTGCCGAAGGCGATCGAGATCAACATCGTGGTGTTGCAGGCCGACGACCGGCAATTCGGTCTGGTCGTGGACGCCATTCACGACACCGAGGAAATCGTCGTCAAGCCGCTTGCAAAAACAAGTCAAGGGCATCAGCGCCTTCGCCGGAGCGACCATCATGGGCGATGGAAAAGTTGCATTGATCCTGGATGTATTGGGTCTGGCTCAGCGAGCCAACGTGGTGTCCGGCGTTCGCGAGCGCGCTTTGAACGAGAAAGCGAGTGCCGGCACGGAAACCAGTGCGGATCGCGAAACCGTCCTCCTCTTTGCTACCGCGAATGGCGGACGCATGGCCATACCGCTCTCAATGGTCGCCCGTCTGGAAGAATTCCCGCGCTCGGCCCTCGAAAAGGTCGGGACGCAACACATGGTGCAGTACCGGGACGAAATCCTCCCGTTGATCGATGTCTCGCGCGCTTTGCGTCTGCATCGGGATCAAACGGGCCGAGTGAAGCGGCGGACAAAAAAGCAAACCGCAGACGATTCTCAATCGGTAAATCCGGAAACCCGCCAGACCGTTCAGGTCGTGGTCTATGCCGGAAAAGGCCAGCGCGTCGGATTGGTTGTTGCAACGATCCTCGACATCGTTGAGGAAACGCTCGTTTCACGTTCTCGGGCCAATCGGCCGGGTGTGCTTTTCACAGCAGTAGTTCAGGGTCGGGTTACGGAGTTTCTCGACCTCGACTGGATCGTTCGCTCCGCGGATGCGCAGTTTTATTCCGGCGTGGGCGATCAGGGGACCGCGCTCAAGGATAAACAGGCCCTCGCTCTTGGTTCCTGATTCAAGGTTGGCCGTACCGGGTCGAGGGAATGAAGAAAGTGAATCCATTTGCGCAGCAGATGCTTGGGGGTTGTTCCGATGGCAGATGAGCATCAGTATTGCACGTTTTATCTCGCCGGCCATTATTTTGGCCTCGATGTGCTGAAGGTGCAAGAAATCATCCGGTATCAGGAGATGACCCGAGTGCCTCTGTCTCCTCCGGTGGTCCGGGGACTCATCAATCTTCGCGGTCAGATCGTGACGGCAATCGACCTTCGTCTGCGCCTCGAACTGGCCGATCGTCCCGCCGATCAATTGCCGGTGAATGTCGTCGTCCACACCGACGACGGAGCGGTGAGCCTGCTGGTCGATGAAATCGGCGACGTCCTGGAAGTATCTGAAAAAATGTTCGAACGTCCGCCCGAGACGTTGAAAGGAACAGCCCGCGAATTGATTCGCGGGGCCTACAAACTGGAGGATCGGCTGCTCTTAATTCTCGACACGGAACGAACCGTGAATTTGGCGGCGGGGTCAAATTTCTGACAAGGTGACAAGGTGACAAGGTGACAAGGTGACAAGGTGACAAGGTGACAAGGTAAGGTGGATAAAGGGTCGTGTCAAGTCCGCACAAGGGAAATGATCAATCATACCCTGGTTGATTGTCACCTTGTGATCTACCGAATTTCTTGAAGGTGTTTTCCCGGTGGCTTTGGTAAATGAATCTTCTACCGAACAGAGTCTCTACCACCGTCTCGGCGGCAAGGATTCTATTACTTCGGTGGTTGCCGCGTTTTACGATCGGGTACTCGCCGACGCGGACTTGTCCCCGTTCTTCACCAATACCAACATGACCTGGCTGAAAAAACGTCAGGTTCAGTTTCTTGCGCAAGTTCTGGGTGGGCCGGCCAAGTATAAAGGGCCATCCATGAAAACGGTCCACGAACAAATGGGCATTCAACAAAGCCACTTTGACCGTGTGGCCGGCCATTTAATCGATTCCCTACGATCTCTGGGTGTTGCCCAACCCGTGATTGATGAAGTCATCGCCGTCGTCGCCCCATTACAAGCTGATATCGTCAATACTTTTTCTCCCTCGGTAATCCCGGCCCCGAACGGACCAACATCCATGAGTACCTCATCCGATCCTCGTTCTTCCGCAAGTGCTTCTCCAAGCACGAATGGACAGATGGATTCACTTGAATTTGTGAAGTCCAGTCTTGCCAATGTCCAGGCGAATGTGTTTGTCGCCGATCCGAAGTTCAACATCGTCTTTGTCAACGATCGCGCGCTGGAAACACTTCGCGGTATCGAGGACGAAGTCCGCAAGGCATTCGATGTCGAAGTGGATGACATCCTCGGCTCGTCGATCCACCGCTTCCATAAAGACAAGCGCCGCGTTGAGCGGATCCTGCGGAATCCGGCAGCGCTGCCGCATCAGGCGGAATTTGCCTTCGGAGCGATCACCCTTCAAGCCAAGATTAACGGGGTATTCGGTCAGGCTAACGAAGTTTTGGGATATATCGTCAACTGGGAAGATATCTCGCAGAAACAAATCCTCGAAGCGGAGCAAGCTCGTCTTGCTTCGATGTTGGAGAACGCGCCTACCAACGTGCTGATGGCCGATCGCGACCTGAAAATCATCTTTGTGAACCCGGCTTCGCTCAATACCCTTCGCAAGTTGGAGCGATATTTACCCGTCAAAGCGGAATCTGTCCTTGGCTCCGCCATCGACATCTTCCACAAGAACCCTGCTTACCAGAGGAAGATTCTTTCCAACGACAAGAATCTGCCGGTACGTGCCAAGATCAACATCGGGCCAGAAATAGCGGATTTGCTGGTCACCGCCATTTACGACAAGAACAAAAACTACCTTGGGCCCATGGTCACCTGGGAAGTCATCACGGAACAAGAAAAACTTCGGATCGAGCAAGCTCGCATTCAGTCGATGATGGAGAATGCGCCTACCAACATCCTCCTGGCGGATCGCGACCTGAATATCAACTTTGTGAACCCTGCCTCTCTGAATACCCTCCGAAAGTTGGAGCGATACTTACCTGTAAAGCCGGAGAATGTTCTGGGTTCCAATATCGATATCTTCCACAAGAACCCAGCTTATCAACGGAAGATTCTTTCGAATGACAAGAACCTGCCGGTTCGGGCACAAATCAACATCGGTCCGGAAGTTGCCGATCTGTTGGTCACGGCCATCTATGATCTAAACAAGAACTACCTCGGCCCAATGGTTACCTGGGAGTTGATCACGGAAAGACTCGAAGCCGATCGCAAAATCAAAGAGGCAGGTGAGCGCGAGCGGCAACAGGCTGAGGAATTACGCATCAAGGTCGAAAGTATGCTGGATGTCGTCAATGCGGCCAGCAAGGGTGACCTTACCCGCGAGATGCCCATCAGAGGTGCCGACGCGATCGGCCAGATGGGAGAAGGGCTTTCGAGTTTCTTTACCAACTTGCGCACGAGTATCAGCAACATCGCGCAGACTGCACAAACATTGGCAAGCTCGAGCCGGGAACTGAACGCAGTGAGCCAGCAAATGTCGGCGAATGCCGAAGAAACCGCGACCCAAGCCAACGTCGCCTCCGCTGCTGCCGAACAGGTGAGCAAAAACGTCACCACGGTCTCGACCGCTGCGGAAGAGATGGGAGCCAGCATCAAGGAAATCGCCAAGAACGCCAATGAGGCGGCCAAGGTTGCAACCGCTGCGGTCAAGGTTGCCGAGCGGACCAATACCACCGTGGCGAAACTGGGCGAAAGCAGTGCCGAGATCGGCAACGTCATCAAGGTGATCACCTCGATCGCCCAACAGACGAACTTGCTGGCCTTGAACGCCACCATCGAGGCCGCCCGAGCCGGTGAAGCGGGGAAAGGTTTCGCAGTGGTCGCGAATGAGGTTAAGGAACTGGCCAAGCAGACAGCCAAGGCAACTGAGGACATTAGCCGCAAGATCGAGGCGATTCAGGGTGATACGAAGGGTGCGGTGGATGCCATTGCTCAGATCGGTAAGATCATCAACCAGATTAACGACATCCAGAATACCATCGCCAGCGCGGTTGAGGAGCAGACCGCTACGACCAGCGAAATCAGCCGAAACGTCAACGAAGCGGCCAAAGGCAGCAACGAAATTGCCCAGAACATTACTGGGGTGGCCCAGGCAGCACAGAGTACGACGGAGGGAGCTGCCAATACTCAGACTTCTTCGGATGAGCTGTCCAAGATGGCCCTCGACTTGCAGAAGTTGGTATCGCAGTTTAAGTATTAGAAAGGATGAAAGATGAAGGATGAAAAAAGACAAGTTGGTTGTCTGAATTTATTTCATCGTTCATCCTTTCAAAGTACTCATCCACGATTAGAGTACCGATGGCGTTTTGACGATAACGTGGATCCAAGGAGATGACCGGTCGGCAGTTTGTCGATGGCCGGAAGAAGATCGACGACAGATCGCGATTCATGTGCTACGATTATTCCTTGCCAGTTGTTTCCGGCGGCGCTTTCGGAATTGTGGGAAGAAACACGCGATCGGAGTAGCAATTCAATGTCAACTGCTGTCTCAGCTACCCAGCCAGGCTCCAGGCCTGTGCTTTCCCGCCATTTACGAGTTCGCGTGGAAGAAGCGTGTCATGTCAAAGTTGATTTGACCTTTCGGGCAAGCGCAGCGGAATTCCTCTCTGATTTGATTCCCGAAGACTTACTGGAAAAGTTGAGGGCTCGATCGATCGATCTCGACACGATCGTTGCTCGAACTGTCCAGAAACAGTTCGCCCCGGGAGAGTTGTTCCAATTGCTGGAAGGAACGAAGAAAGTTAGCGTTTGGCTTGAGTAAGCAAATCCGGTAGGGCGGGTCGAGGCTTTGCGAGGCCCGCCGGGACGAGATGCCCGTTCACGGCGGGCTCGCAAAGCCTCGACCCGCCCTACTTGCAGATTACGTTGCAACAGGCTTTAAATCAGGCGGAGACCGACATGCGTGCACTCGTCATCGATGATTCCCGCGCCGTTCGGATCATTATCGGCAAGATCCTCCAAGAAATCGGCATGCAGGTCGTGGAAGCCGGGCACGGTCAAGAAGGTCTGGATCAACTGAAGCGAAATCCGGATATCACGCTGGTGCTGGTCGACTGGAACATGCCCGTCATGGATGGACTCGAATTCATTCAGGCGGTACGGTCGCAGCGATCTTATGACTCCATGCGCATCATGATGGTGACGACCGAAACCGAGAGTTCACAGGTGGTGGCGCCTTGACTGCCGGTGCCAACGAATACGTCATGAAACCCTTCACGAAAGAAGTTCTGGTGGCAAAACTCAATATGCTCGACGTATTCGAGGAATAGTACATGGCAAAGATCCGCGTCCTGCTGGTGGATGATTCCGTAGTGTTCCGGCGACTTGTCTCGGAGGAACTGGCCAAAGATCCTGCTCTGGAAGTCTGTCGCTACCGCTGCGAACGGACGAATTGCGCTGGCGAAGCTGCCGCAGGTGAACCCCGATCTGGTGATTCTCGACGTCGAGATGCCGGAAATGGACGGCCTGACCGCTCTCGCTGAAATCCGAAAGATTTACCCGAAGCTCCCGGTAATCATGTTCAGTGCACTTACGGAACGCGGGGCGGCGGCGACTTTAGATGCGCTGGCGCCTGGCGCGACCGATTACTTCGCGAAACCCACCACGGTCGGCGGACTCGATGAGTCCTTGGAGGTTATCCGAGAACAACTCATTCCGGAAATCAAGACACTTTGTGCGAAACCCGAGCCGAAGCCGCCAGCGCCCGCGCAAGCACGGCCCCAGCGCCGAACTGCCGCAGGGCCCGCTCTGGTGGAAGTGGTGGCGATCGGTGTTTCGACGGGTGGGCCGAACGCCTTGTCGGAGATTTTTGCGGGATTGCCGCGTGATTTTCCGGTACCGATCCTGATCGTGCAACACATGCCGCCGATGTTTACTCGACTACTGGCCGAACGGTTGTCCTCGCACTCGGCGATTCGGGTACAGGAAGCATTCCCAGGTGCCGTGCTTCAGCCGGGAACTGCCTGGATAGCTCCCGGCGATTACCACATGACTGTGGTCCGGGACGGCACGCAAGCTCGACTTCTGATCCATCAGGAGCCACCCGAAAACTCATGCAGGCCCGCGGCCGACGTACTGTTTCGGTCGGTGGCCGCGGCCTATGGTTCCGGGGCGCTCACCGTTGTCTTGACCGGCATGGGACAAGATGGCCTGCGCGGTTGTGAAGCGATCGATCAGGCTGGTGGACAGATCCTGGCACAAGACGAAGCAACGTCGGTCGTTTGGGGTATGCCGGGGTTCGTTGCTCGCGCGGGCTTGGCCGATCGAGTGCTGCCTCTTTCTTTAATTGCAGATGAAATCGTCAAGCGAGTGCGGCGATAAATCCGATCGGGGCAGCGTCAGTGCCTTGGCCCGACGTGGAAATAATCGAACAAGCCAGGCTCAAACCTCGACGTTCGCCTTGCCAGTTGCCAAAGGTGCAATCAATGACGGACCAGGATTTTGATTATATTTGCAGATTGGTTCAGGATCGCGCCGCGGTCGTTCTGGAAAATGGCAAGCAATATCTCGTAGAGAGTCGACTCGCACCCCTCGTGCGACAAATGAGTTTGGGGTCGATCAGCGAACTGGTTCAACAATTGCAATTGGTACCCTCGAACGGATTGGTTACTCGCATTGTCGAAGCGATGGTCACCACCGAAACATCGTTCTTCCGGGATTTCAATCCTTTCGAGGCCCTGCGGAAAGTCGTGATTCCAACATTAATCGAGAAGCGCGGCGGTGCCCGCCGGCTGAATATCTGGTGTGCGGCAACTGCGACGGGGCAGGAACCTTACAGTATTGCATTGCTCTTGCGCGAGCATTTTCCACAACTGGCGGACTGGAATATTTCGTTGCTGGCCAGCGACATTTCCAAAGAGATGTTGACGCGCGCCAAGGAAGGGAAATACTCCCAGATCGAAGTCAACCGAGGTTTGCCCGCGACGCTGCTGGTAAAACACTTCCAACAGCACGGAACATCGTGGCAACTCCGCGATGATATTCGCAAACTGGTCGATTTTCAGGAGATTAATCTGGCAAAATCATGGCCGGCTCTACCGCCCATGGACCTGGTGTTGATCCGGAACGTCATGATTTATTTCGACGTCGACACGAAAAAAGCAATCCTGAGGAAATTGAGCAAGCTGCTGAAACCGGACGGTTTTCTTCTGCTGGGCGGTGCGGAAACGACATTCCAACTCAACGACTCGTTTCGGCGGGTCGAGCAGTTAAAATCGGGATTTCATCAACTGGTTCTATGAAAAGTGTTCAGTGTTCAGTTTTCAGTGTTCAGTTCAGGAAAGAGATTGGTCCAGAGTCGGGGATCAAGTAATTGATGGCATTTACTGAAAACTGAAAACTGAAAACTGAAAACTGGTAGTTAAGGAGATTCGTTTGGATAGCTCCGCCAATCATTTACCACCCGTTTCACCAGAGGTTCGAGAACAATTCCTCGAACCGTTCGTTGCAGCTACCTCGTTGGCGATGAGTGAATGGGGCAAGACGGATGTGGGTGTCAAAGATGTCCTGCACACGACTTTCGATCGGTCATTCGGCGACCTTGCCGCCATTCTTCGGTTCAAATCCGAGAGCGAGGATTTCATTGTTCTTGGCGTGACCCAGGCTACCGCGGCCGGGCTTGCCCGACGCGTATTTGAAGGAGTTCTGGAAAATCTCGATCCAGCGATCATCAATGATTGTCTCGGCGAAATGGGAAATGTGATATCGGGCCAGGCCAAGGCGATTCTGGCAGGAACTCCCTATCAGTTCTCCTTCTCTCCACCGGTCGTCGGATTCAGCGATGGAGCGGAGATCCAGGCCATGAAGGGCAAGGAATGCCTCGCCATCATGTTCGCGAGCGATCTCGGAGATTTTGCCGTGCAGTTGCTGATGAAGCGGTAAAACGTGTCGGCGAATAGGTCATGGAAACAGACGATCCACGATCGACTGCAATGCTTCGAGGCTGAACCCTTTTTCACACAGACCCGCCACACCGAGTTGTCGGATCGACTGCAATTTGGTTGCGTTTGTCTCGGTCGTGACCATGATCACCGGCACCGATCTTGTCGCTGGATTGGAGCGCAGATAGGACAGAAGCGCCTGACCATCCATGAGCGGCATGTTATAGTCGGAGATAATTAGATGGAAGGTTTCCCGCGCCAATACCGCTACTGCCTGCGCACCATCTTGTGCTTCCACAAACAAGGCAAATCCAACCTGTTGGAGCATGGTTTTCGCATACATACGAGCGGCCGAGCTATCATCGACGATCAGAACCCGGAGCTTGCTACGGTCGGTGGTTCGACCAGTGACGGGCTGCACGACGGCCGTGACTCGATTTTCGACCGTACTCACGGTCGAGATCGAGGACGAATGTAGTTTCAACCCGGTCACGGCGTTGAGGGTTTGCACTAATTTGTCGACGGCGAACGGCTTGTGCAATACGAGCGTGTTTCTGAGTTGACTCAATGAACCGGCGTTCCGTAACTCGCTTTCGCTGGAAATCAAGATAAAACCCGGTATGGGCGTGATTTCCGTGAGCGATTGTGCCAGTTGAATGCCCGACATGTCTTTAAGGTGCATGGCACTGATGACGACGGTCAAAGGAGTCTTTTTGGCAATCTCGATGGCATCCCGACCGTTCTGGACCGGGGTCAAAACATCAATGCCCAGGCTGTCCAGATATTTGCGAATGATCCCCGCCTGGGTTCGTGACGGTTCAACGAGAAGAATCGAAACTTTCTGGGTTCGAGGTTCCGGCGCATCCGGACGCAGATCCATGGTCTGACTTGATGGGTCATCCGACGAGGCCTGGGCTGCGGGCGACTGGACGGCGCTTCTGGTCTTGCCTTTGAGGCCGAATTTGCTTGCGCCTTTTGGGATCGTTGTGGCGGCAGGAATCTCGATATCCGTGAAGGCTTGAACCACCTCGCCCATGGACTGAAAGCGATCGATCGATTTCTTGGCGATCATCTTGCGAAATGCCTGATCGACTGCCGCTGTGACATCGGGGCGAAGCGCCGGTAAGAGCGGGATCGGACCTTCCAAATGTTTCAGGAGGGTTGCCATGATCGACGTGCCGGAAAACGGTGCTTTACCCAGCAACAGAAAATACAAGGTGCATCCCAGGCTGTAGATATCGGTGCGATGGTCGAGAGTGGCAGAATCGAAGGCTTGTTCCGGCGACATATAATCGGCCGTGCCGACAATCCCTCCGGCCTGGGTAAGATTGGTCTGACCGGCAGAATTCTGTTCGTGGAGCCTGGCCAAACCGAGGTCGGTGACTTTCACCACTCCTTGTTGGTCGAGCAGAAGATTGGCCGGTTTGATGTCGCGATGAATAATCCCCTCGCGATGGGCATACTCCAGCCCCCTTGCCGCTTGCAGGATGCAATCCACAGCCTCGGCGATGGGGAGTGGACCGTGATCGTGGATGGTCGAGTTCAAATCTTTGCCGTTCACGAATTCCATAACCAGGAAATGCCCCACCTCTGCCTCGTCCGCGTCGTAGGCCATGACGACATTGGGATGCTGAAGCCGGGCAATGGTCTCGACTTCCCGCTGAAATCGCTGTACCGCTTGGTCATCGCTGCAGAGATGGCGCGACATGACTTTGAGGGCGACGATGCGCTTCATGCGCCGATGGCGGGCTTTGAACACCGTTCCCATGCCGCCGGCACCCAGGCGGTCCAAAACATCGTAATTCCCGATTCGGAGATCTTCGACTTTGCCCGAAGAAATTGCATCGGCTTGGTAAGCGGTCAATAACCCCGCCTGGTGCAGGGAATTGACAAGTTTCGACCCGTCCGCGTTTTTTTCACTGACGAACAGGGGAAGAACCTTGCTCTCCATTTCTTCATGCGAGAAGAACGAGTTGTCCCTGAAATACTGTAATAGTTCGTCCGAATCCAATTGGCTCGACGCCTGTGAACCCTGCATGAAAACGACCTCAAAAACATCTATAATCAATGAGATTAACTGATCGTCTCCTGCATTCCAAGCGTAAACCGGAGAAAACCAATCAAAGACAAAGCAAATAGGCAACCAGGTCTTCCTTTTCTTCTCGCGTGAGATGAAGTTCAAAGATCAGGTTGAAAAACTCCACCGTGTCGTGCAGGGTGGGGCAGCGGCCGTCGTGCAGGTAGGGAGGAGAATCCTTGATGCCGCGCAGAGGAAATGTCTTGATCGGTCCTTCCGGGCGTCCAGGGTAAAAGCGCTCGACCTGAAGGTCATGCAGATAGTCGTCTACAAATGCCGGGCCGGAATGACAGGTGATACACTGCGCCTTACCGTGGAATAATGCCTCGCCGCGCAACTCGGAGGCATTAGCCTTCGCCGGTATCAATTTCATCAGAGGACCGAGCTTGGGGGCCGGTGAGAAATCGAGGATTGCATTGAAGTCGCCCATCCGGTTCGTGATCTGTTTCTGGGCTCCACGTGGGCCAAGGGCCTGCATCAGAGCGGGGTCGCCGTCGAAGTATTCTTCTATTTCCGCGAAGTGATCCATGCTGCGAATCGAGCGCTTCGAGGAAAGCTGCATCAGGTTGAAGTTGCCGCGCATGGAGGGTGTGTCGACGCGCAATCGGGCCTGATTCGGGCGAGAATCCGGTGCCAGTTCGATCGCTCCGTTCGTGTGTCCATTCACATGACAGGACATGCACGCCACACCCGCGCTCGGCTCCTTGGTAACGCGGTGTTCCGTGTGATTGAACCAGGTTGTCGGTGACGGGCGCAAGAGTTCCTTCAACCCCTCCATTTGCTCGCCGGTCAACAGCCCGTTAAAGATCTCGTAGTGATTTCCCAGCGTCACTTCCCGGCCCCCGGTCACATCGCCCAGTTCCTTGTGCGTGGTAAGGAACATCGGCGGCGGGTATTCCGGGAGGTATTCTTCCGGGATATCGTGGTCGCAGTCGATGCGCTCGTGTTCGGGATGAACGCGCACCCACGAAGACGGGAAGAGCATGTGCGCGGTGGTCTGTAGCGGGTGAGCGAGAGGAGTGTACGGAAAAAGTTCGCGTTTCTTGATCTCGTCGGGAGACAGTTTCGCAAGCTCTTCCCAGGAGACAATTCCCTTGGGCAGGCGTGCCACAGGGCCAACCATGACCGGTTTGCCGCGCGACATTTTGACGTTGGGGATCGACTTGCCTTGGAAATCGAATCTGCCGTCCATATAGGACCGGCAATCGGCCATCAGCTTGGGCTTCTGGCTGCTACACATCTTGTACCACGCATCCCAGGACATATCGAGTGTCGGCGGGCTCCAGGAACTACCGCCGCGACCGGCATAACGCCAAAGGTCGAAGGGGGTTCGCTCGCCGCAATTCGCCCGGGGATATGTCTTGAGTTTGGAAGCATGGTGTTCTCCCAGGCCGAAGTCGTTGCCGGCATCGTCCACCTGGGTACCGGGGCTTTGCCGAAGATAAACGCCATCGACGCGCGGTGCAGGTTTGGTTTTTGGGGCTGAAGGGGCAGGATTACCCGAGTCCTGGGCAGCTGTGTGCAACACGGTATTGCCCGCCCAGAAACCCGTCAAAATCATTGCAAGCGCGATCAATGCCACGCTGCGCACAGACACTTTTTGAATGCCCATCCAAGTTGCTCCCGGACGATCCGATTATCGAATCGAAATGAGGTTGAGAATGAAGAATAATGAATCGTCGGGAATTGCTGCGTCACTGTCTGTCGGGAAATACACAGTTCGTTTGTCGGAAAACAACGACAAACCACACGGTACGGGCTTCTAAACTTCAAGCCCTTTCGAAGGTCGCTGCGCACGCCACCGATTCAATGGTGATCGCGCACAGGGCCGCACCGTAGTCCAAATCGATATTCTCCATCGTATCGTGAGTATCGTGATAACCCTTGCGGTTGATATCGTAATTCTCCATGAACAGCACGCAGGGAACGCCCGCGTCGGAAAATACCTGTCCGTCGGTGTTGTAGAGCGTGCTCCTCGGATCGATGGCGGGCCGGACTTGCCCGCACAGGGCAAGGAAAGGTGCGATTTCCGGGATCGCGGCACCGTGCGGACTTCGCCGACCCCGCATTCGGCCGGCGCGTTCAGGCGCTTTGTTCCATTCCGGGACCGACTCGTTCCAGATCTCGTTGGCAATATGGGCCTGATAGGCCAGCCACATCGCGGCGGGATCGGTTCCCGGCGAAATCTGGAAGATGTCGCGCTCGCGATCGTTGTTATGGGCAATCATGTCGGAAACGTATAACCCCTGAATCTCCACATTGGACAAATCTTTGGCGACACCTCGGGGCAGATGGAGTTTCAAGGTGCGCTCGACGAGGCGCTGGGTCAGCGCTCGGGCACCGAGGCAATCGGCAGGGAACTCTTCGCCGGTGAGATGGATAAGCCAGATGTCGTAGCGAAGTTTCCCTTTCTTGCTCATCTCCAGAAAAATCGGCGCAGCCAGCATCATTGCCGAGGTCGCCGAATGATTATCATCCGCTCCGCACGCGGCCATCCGGGCACCGCAGCCGCCATCCTCCTTGTAGTATCGGTCAATCATGAATGCGGTATCGTAGTGGTCGGACATGACCACGGCCCGGCTCCGATCCTGTCCCGGAATCATGATGAGCAGATCGCGCTCGCAGGGGGCTTCCTGATTCTTGAGCCAACCGCCCATCCATGAGTAATCGAGGTCGGTTCGCCATTGAAACGGTATCTCGCCCGCCAGCGCCTTGCCGGTCATGGCTGCTTCGCCAATTCGCTCGTTGTAGTACCCAAGCAGATAGTCTCCGAGAATATCGAGTTGTCGCTCGTGATAGGGTGCGGTCTTTCGGGTGATTTCGTCGTCCACGCAGTCGGCGTTGTTCTTGTTGAGAAATGTTCCTTCCGCCAGCGATGCGATCGTTTTCCAGTAGTTCTCTTCAAAGGCCCGCGTGGCTGTCTGCTGGTAAGTCAATGAATCGGGGACACTCGCACCACGACGCCGTGGCAGCGCCTGGATTTCCGGCTCAATGAGAGTGGGCACACCCTCTTGCAAGGCCTTGCCGGGTAAACTCTTTAGCCAACTGTCCAGCGTTTCTTCGCGGCGCAGAGTCAACAGTTGGCGTGCGAACGTACGTGGGAGCGGTTTGGCCCCACGCAAATGAAAGGTATCGAATAACTTGCGAATGTTCAGAATCGTCGGCAGCGTCCGATGGCCATTGCCTGCTTCGTGCAAAGCCATGGCGGCAACCGGGATGGGCCGGCGATGCGGCCGGGGCCACAATTCAATTGCTTCCGCCAGTTTCGGCTTGTCGGCATCGTACGCCGTCAGATAGCCCAGAGGCGCATCCGGCAGCACACTCATCGCGCCGTTCGCATTCCGATAGGCAACCAGTGGGCGATGCCAGTATACTTCGTGCCTACCCACGCGCATGGCCGGAAAAATAAATCGATAGCCGAACAAACCATCCGATTGTTCTCGAACCTCCTGCGTCGCCTTCTGCGCTTGTTTTTTTTCGGCGGGCGTCGCGTTTGTGTCGTCGAGTGTCGCCTTCAGCGCTTGTTGTATTTCGGTGCGCGTCGCGGTTGGGCCGTCGAGCAACAACTGCCCTTTCTTGGTCCAAAGCTGGATATTCCGCGCCATCGGCTTGTCGTAAAGACTGATGTCATCGGGAAGCGTGCTGAAAATGACATGCAGCATCTTGTCTTCTTTGTTAATCAAGGCAAGTTCATCCGCATCCCGAAGGATCTTGTCCCAGCGATGCGTCCGCTTGAACGTATTGCGAATGTGGGAAGCATGCGCCTGCGCTTGCGTAACTTTTGTATTGGCTTTGCGGAGGTAGCCGGACTGGGGAACGCGAATCCCTCCCGGCGTCCGGTGGCGCGGGATTTCGAGCAGCAGCGGAATTTGCAGCCCGGCCGGTAATTCCTTTTGGAGCGTCTGGTACACTTCCACCCCCCAGAAAACCAGACTTCCCGGAAACGGCAACAACCGGAGTACTCCCGCCAGATAAGCCTTGCGAATCGAGGCCGGAAGCTTTGTGTAGGGTCGGAAAGTGAGCAAGTATTTTACTTCGGCTAGCTCAGGACGATCGCCAAGCAAGAAGGGTTCTGTCCACGAAGGCAGTGGAGCTTCATTCCAGAAATCGTACAGGGGTAATTCATCCGTCAATATGCGAAACCCGGCGGAATGAAGTTCTGCTGTGCTGCGAGCTGTTTCACCGTAGACCGCCTGAAGCAACCGACAGAAAAAGCCAACGCCTTGTTCTGCCGGGATTTCTTTTTGCGGTGCCGAATAAAACGATTTCCAAAATGCTTTGCCCGGCCCCTGTTCGCTGCTGCCGAAAAGAGTCCAGCGCACCCGTCCTTTGTCGTCGAGAGTTCGGGACAAAGCCAGCGGTAGGAGCGTCACAAGCGGGTCGTTCCGCAAATCAGGTTTGCCCGCCAGTTCCGCCGACCAGTACGGATTCGCTGTCAAGAATCGCTTGGGAATACCCGTATGGGGATCGCCATCGACCGAACGTGCAAGTTTCCCGAGAACCTGTTTGGCGATGTGCAATAGTCCGGGCTGCAATTCGCGCGTTTCCTCCAGTTCCGTCACATACCAGCCAAAGGGATCATCCTCGGAAAACAACTGCGGGTTGATCGGCTGCGTGGCGTAGGGTTTCCAGCCCACGCGCGGCGGCGGCATAAATTCGGAGTAGGCGTCGATGCGGAATTTGTCTTCGCCGCGAAAACAATCTTCGGGAGGAATCAACTCTTGCCAGCCGAGCGCCGCCATCTTGAGTTTCCTTGCTGGTGTTTGCTGAGAAAACGAATCTGATACAGTGGAATTGTATTATCAATTGAGATCACACCTGGGATGCCCAGGCCCATTTAAACCCGCCGGCAGTCTACCCATGATCCGAACCACTCTCGAATCCGAAACCGAAATCCTCAAAACGATCGCCCACGGAACCAAGGTTTTCAAGCCGCATGAAGTCGATGCTTTGGAAGAGGTTCTGGACGAATATCACGCAGGAAATCACCTGGCCGGGCACAAGGCCATTACTTGCGAAGAAGACGGCAAAGTGATTGGCTTCGCGTATTACGCGCCGACGGTCATGACCGATGGCACGTGGTATTTGTACTGGATTTTCGTCGATAAACAGACCCAAGCGAAAGGTGTCGGCTCCAAGCTGTTGCACTATGTCGAGGAAGACATTCGGCAAAGCGGGGGCCGGCTGTTTTTGATCGAAACTTCGTCACTCCCCTCGTATGATCCGACGCGGAAGTTCTATCTCAAATACGGCTACGAACAGGCAGCGGTCATCAAGGATTTTTACACCGACGGCGATGATTTGGTGGTGTTCAGGAAGCGGTTGGCACCGGAAAAGTCGTGATCTGGAGACACGTGCTGTAGCCGTGCTTGGTTGGGACTGCATTTCATAACACAGTTGCGCACCCTGACTTGGCGAGCCTTATTGAACTATTTGCCCCATCGGGTTGGATCGACGTTCTTACGATGTTCTGACTCGGCCCTTAGGGTTCGATGCTAATGGAGTTGGTACGCTGCCAGTCTGGCTATTCTCGGCAAAGCTTCGCCAGTATCGCAAAGGCAACATCCCAAGGGCGATGATCGCCAGGCAAATCAGCCAACACGTCCGGCAGGCATCGGCCAGTGATTTGTCGAAACCGTAGGCATGCAGGCCCACACCCAACTGATTCGTGCCAAACCAGGACCAGGTAGTAATCATGGCTCCGGCAACGGTAAGGACGGCCATGCCACGCTGTTTCACCAGCCCAGCCCAACGAGCGTGTAATATCAGCGCGTTCCAAATCACAATGAGAACCGCACCATTCTCCTTGGGATCCCAACCCCAGAACCGGCCCCAGGATTGATCTGCCCATATACCTCCCAACACGGTTCCCACAAAGCTCAAGAAGGTGGCGAAGCATATCACACCGTACATCATCTGACCGATGGTCTTGTTCGCGCCGCGTCAAGCGCCGTGGTAAAAATGCCGCCGAAGATATAGATCACACCGATGATTGCCGCAACGAACGTGGCCATGTAGCCAAGTGTGACCGAAGTCACGTGGGTAGCGAGCCAGAAATTCGTGTCCAGCACCGCAACCAGGGTCTGAAGCGTGTCCGATTGCTCGCCCAATGCCAGGCTTTCCGCAAGATCCAGCGCTATCAGCATGGTTGAACCACCGGCGATTGCCGCAAGCACGTTGCCGATGCCGTTGCGGTAGATGCGTTCCATGCCCAGACACAAGAGCACGCCACCCCAGCCGATGAATACCGCAGAAGCATAAAGATTGGTAACCGGCGGCCGACCTTGAAGATACATCCGGCCCCCCAATCCGAAACTGTGAACGGCAAATGCAACGATCGCCAGATAAAACGCCGAAGTTTGGAGTGCGTCAGGCCATACCAACCACCCCAGGCAGGCAAGCATCAGGACCATCACGTACAGTAGCGCAGCAACCTTAAATGGAGAAAACTGATTGAAATACCATTCAAAATCCACCTTGTTGGTAATGGACGAATCCAGATTGGAACTATGCGCCTCATGAAACGTGAGCACAAGCGGCGATATTGCGGCGAGTGCCAGGGGTGACTCCAGTTTGGTGTGATGCGCCTGATAAAACTCCCGAACCAACTGGTTGAAACGCTCTACATCTGCAACCTTATAACTCCGAAGTATATTGTGGAACTCTTCCGCAGTAACATTGAACGCGGGGCGCTCGGCGTCGGCTAGTTGACGACGCCGTTTCTGAAATTCCTGCTCCACCAGAGCCATCAATAATTCAAGTTGCCTTGGATCATTTGGGTTGACGTCGATGCCGCCTTTTTGCAAGGTTGCCAGCACGTGTTGTTCGGCCTGCTGCCGCAACATTGGTTCAAAGGGTTTGATAATCTCATTATCGGCCTGAGCGAGGGAATTCCAGGCTTCCTGTCCTGCGACCGGCTCTATCCCCGGAATTTTCAGATTGTTCAGTTCTTCGTACATTTTTAGGCGTTGGGCCAATTCCAGTATCTTCTCGTGGAACTGTTGGCGCTTCTTGGGGGCCATGTTCTTGACGCGCTCGAATTCGTTATGGAACTTCCGCTTCCTGGATTCGTCGGGAAACATCTCGTCGAAAGAATAGCGATAGAAGCCGGGCTTTCGCTTCAACTCCAGGAAATTCAGAACCTGGTCGTTGGTGATCCGGAAAACCTGGTGATCTTGCGCGATCCGATCGTGACTCATGACGTCGAGGAGCCAGCGAATCGCAGGTTGCTTTTTCCCATCTGCATCCTTGTATTCTTCTTGTTCGGAGATCGCCAAGACGCGGTTCGAGCCACCGTATCCAGCGGTTTGATCCGACCACCCTCCATCACGGGCAGTTGACCTATCGCTCGGTAGTCCATCCCGTTTTTGCCTTTGGCAGCAGGGGGATCGCCATCCGGCCGACAAATGCCACAGCAAGCGTAGCGACCACCCAGGGCAAGGCTTTTTGGAATGAGTTCATATTGCCATCCTCCGTCGCTGAAATTTGGTTAGTGCAAGCCCGAAGTGGATTATCATTCCGACAGCCACGACGACACAGGAGATGTAAGGTAATATCCAGACCGGGTTGTCCACCACTTGAAGGATGGTTCCAGTATTGTCTGGCAGCACACCCGATTGATAGAAGGTCAATCCTTGATATCGCAACGGTTGGTTCATGCGGATCAGGACTTCGCGGTCTTCACCGTTTTCGGGATCTCGCAGTTGAACGGTACTGGCATATTCTTTCGCCTTGGTCGTTCCAGGATACTGCTTGTGCTCAAACTTCAATAACTCAATGGTGAATGGTTTAATCATGCGACGATTGCGCAATTCCATCGTGTAGTTCGTCCCGTCCACGACAAATGTTTTCGGCATGGTCATCAACAAACGATTGCCGTAATTGCGATACTGCCATAGGGAGAGAAGGCATCGGCCTAAAGATTCGTCTGTTCCCTTCTTGAAAACCTCGATTCTGACCATCGGGGCATCTTCGCGAGATGATTTTACTCCCGGTTCTTCACCCGTCGGCACGATCAGATAGCGCTGTCCGGATTCATCGAAGAGGACATCGTCGTCGCTTTCTCCCTTGATCTTGATCACGTCGGAATTGTACCAGTATTCCTCGACCTTCAGATCCACGGGCAAGTGGTCGTCGCGAACCAGACCTGGCTTTTCAAACATCCATTGGGGAATAGTAATTACCCGTGCCTTCTTCCCGTCCACCGGCCGCGTGATCGCAATTTCCACCTGTCGGGAATCCTCAATGAAATTTCCGGTCTCTCCCAGTTGGAGTACCATCCGGGATTCGACCGCCCATCGGCCCGTGAAGTATTCGCCCAGCATCAGGATAATCAATCCGCCATGGATCAAAAAAATCCCCGAGCGCTTCCAGGTTAGACGGAAGCGGATCGCATGGGCGGCGAGCAGATTGGCCAGAAGAGCAAAACCGACGAGAGTCCCGGCCGGGAAGGGGAACGAACCTCTCCACTCGGTTTCCTTGTTCAAATCGAAGAATACTTTGCCGAATTCCGCGAAAAGCTGGAATGGAATCCACACATACCACGAACGAAAATAGTCGTGCATTACCGTCCATACACCGGAATTGATCTGCGCCATCGTGCCGAAAAAGACCAGCAGCAAAGCCAGCACGAACAAAGACACGGTCAACTGGAGCGAGGCGACCGGACGAAGGATGCGCCGAAGCTGCTTCGCAAATTCGGATTGCGTGGCGCGAAGCGCTCGGTTGTGCGATGGTTTCATCGGTCATGGTGGCGGAGGAAGTCATCGTTGGCACCATCGAGAGCGAGAAGTAAGGTTATGGGGCATTCTGTCTATTGATTCTTGTTGCCCCATCTCGTCAATGCGTTTTTGTTTAATGCGTTTTTGGCTTTTCGATCTGGGGATGGCCCGCCGGGAGTTTTCCCATCGGAAAACCTTTCATTCCGGGAGTACCACCTGGTCCGGCGATATCCAACACCAGGACGATTCGGCCGTGGATCATCCTTTTCTGAAATCCCTCTTCAAGTTGTTGGTCCGTCAACGGTTCCAGTCCGACCTGCTCCACCCGCCAGCGATTGATATTCGCCAGGAGTGAGCCACGGGTGAAAGTAACAGTCATGAATAGATCGGCACCCTCGCTCGCAATGCGAAACGTAGCGAAGTCAATTTTACCCTTCGGTGCTTCTGTCCAGCCGGCCGGCAACTCCCAGGAAATGGGGTTTTCCCTGGAGTTCTCGAATTGAACCGAGTCCAGGAACTTGTTGAAGGCACTGCGCTCTGCCGCGACCTTCTCGGCTTTTCCTCGTATTTTGAAAAACCACCAGCCTCCTTCGCCCCCTGCCGGGACGATAGCTCCGAGAATTCGTTCCTTGATCTTGCCGTCTTGAACCTTGTCGACGGTCGGTTCGGGCACAGTGGTTTCGTATTCTTGAATGTTATACTCAGGCTTGCAACCTCCGACGGACAACAGCGCCAATGCGGCAGTCGCCAGAATGAGTCGATGTCGAATTCGACGCCAAAAGTGTGAGGCCCGTCTCATGGGAACCAGTGGAGTTGTAAGGGTCAAAGGGCAATTGGGGTGGGTGGTGTGATCTTTCATCTATCCTTACATAGCCTTCACGGGACGTCAAGGACGTTTCTGCTGTCGGTTAGCCGACGACCTCTTCGGAGAATTATAGGCGATCCTTCCGCGACAAACACAGAACTTGGGCTTTTCGACAAACTTTCCACAAACATCTTACCGTATACGTTCTCAACATCACAGTTAAATTCGGGACGTTCCATCTGCCAAATCCGCCAGGGAGTATGTTCTACCTGATACTCTACGGTCCCTCCATCGCGCTGGCGGGTATAGCCCCAATAATGTTCTTCAATGAAGCTTTCCTCGGTATCCTGAGAAGGGAACACTGACTCCCCGGAAATCTCTCCCGCCAGCCAATGCTCCTGTTTTCCCGTGAACCACGAATAGCGAACGGTCCCCGGCAATTCGATCGTGTGCTTCATCGGGAGATAAACGTAGTTTTCATTGTACACACACCTCGCGACCAAAGCGACCATCCGTTTGGGAACAATTTCCTTGATGAATACCACACCGCGACGCCAGCCGTCTTCCGCTCGACGACGGACGTAGAAGCGCAAATTCACCTCGTCGAAATTCCGATGAAATGGAATCGGCATACCCCACAATTTCGTCTTCAGAAAGCGAAAACCAACCACGCTCACGAAAGTTCGTCCTCGGAAAAAATCGAGTTCGGTTCCGCAGGGAATGAACGGGCGCAAGATGTCCGGATCGATCTCATAATTGAGCATCGCCAGATACCGCCATTCGGCAGTCAAGAATATTCCGGGTTGCTTGGGCATGGGCTTTCTCGACAAAGGTCGCGCCGGTTTCGCCGGATGAGTTACCGTTCAAGACGTGGAGTGACCGTCGGCGTGGCACCGGTTTTTGTGACGGGGATCGCCAAAATGGGGCCGGATAGCAGCGTCCATAGCGAAAGCAAAGCGAGCCAACGGAATTGCATCGGCCATCCCTCGTTCTGCACTTCGGACGACACCGAGCGAACAGATACCGACGATGGTAGATGCTGTAAAGCTCAACTGCGTTTCTTCCCCTTATCGCCCGGTTTTTCGTAGCGCTCCAACAAGATCCATTCCAGCAACCATCCCAACGTGTTTAGGCTCTGGTCGTTGCGATCTCGACCAGGTTCAAACTCCGAGATTGCAACGCCGGCGAGCCGATGGGAGCCGATCGTTTGAATCAGTCGCGGCACAAACGCCGGTGCGAGGCCGAACGGCATCGGATGGGATGTCGCCGTGAAAAACGCAGGGTCGAATACGTCGCAATCGATGTCGAGAAACACTCGTTTGGCATGTCGCAGCAACTTCTCGACCTTGGCAAGCGTCCCATGAGGGTCGTGGGTGGTTTCCAGAGATGAAATGGTCTGCCGATAATGCTTTTCGATGTGGTCCGCAGGAAGAAATAGATCCCGGTGGCCGATATTGACGATGTCCGGCAAACTGCCTTCGGCATGCAGCAGAAAATTGCCGTGCGACAATTCCGCAGTGCAATCGGTTAGGTTATAGATGTCCAGGTGTGCATCGAGTTGAATCACGAGGGAATCCTGCGCCAAGCTCCTCATACACCGGCAGAACACCGAGATGATTTCCTGCAAGAAAAAGAAGGAAATCATCCTGTTTCCAGGCCTGCCGCACCGCCCCCCGGCCTGTTTTTTGCCACCCGGATAGTTCAGTCATGGTTTCAAAGGTGAATTCCCGCAACCGTATTCGATCGCGGAAGATATGCGATCGCGTCGGTCGAGTCTCGGCACGGGTGTCGGCGAGTAATTCACGCATGGCATCGCCAAGCAACTGGGCTCCAGCGCTGGTGCCTGCGCTGCCGAAAAGATCGAAAGGAAATATCACTACCGTCGTTTTCATAGCCTGACCTGCGGGAGTTCCGAAATTCAAGGGGCTGCCGAATGATGCGGCACATCAATGGAGTCTATCTCGCCGATAGAGTTGCGGTAAGGCGAGCGGCGGAAAGGCATTTCCGCTTACTTCGTGCGCGGCTCTCGCCAAGGAGCCGCGCACGAAGTAAGCGGTTGAGGCGGAAACGCATTTCCGCTTACTTCGTGCGCGGCTCTCGCCAAAGAGCCGCGCACGAAGTAAGCGGTTGAGGCGGAAACGCATTTCCGCTTACTTCGTGCGCGGCTCTCGCCAAGGAGCCGCGCACGAAGTAAGCGGTTGAGGCGGAAAGGCATTTCCGCTTACTTCGTGCGCGGCTCTCGCCAAGGAGCCGCGCAGCGAAGTAAGCGGTTGAGGGTAAATCTGTTTCTGCCGCTTGCCTAACGGGCGATGTCATTCTTGGTCTCGGCGTGAATCTGTGGTACGGTACTATTATCCGAGGCGAAGTGGCCCGTGTATCACTGGGCGAAAATGTCAAAATCCAGGATGGTTGTATACTTCATTACGGGAAACCGTTCCATTGGGGCGGAACGGGCTTTTTCGACGGAGAGTTACCGAATGGATGGTGGTGAGCAATTTGCGACCGAATCGGATATCCATTTGATCGGCTTGTCTCCCCGTCGGATCGATATGGAAATCAAGCAAGAGCGCATTGCTCAACTCCTTCAGGATGCAGGCTGCGAAGGCTTATTGATCCTGAAACAGAGTAATCTTCGCTGGCTTACTGCCGGCGGCCATATCGGCGGATTGATCGGCTACGATGAGATGCCCGCTCTTTACTTCAACTCCAATCAGCGCTGGCTTTTTTCGAGCAACGTCGATTCGCAACGGATTTTCGATGAGGAAATCGACCAACTTGGGTTTCAACTCAAGGAATGGCAATGGTATATGAATCGCGAACAATTCCTCGCCGATCTTTGCCTGGGTCGGCGCGTGGCTTGCGATGCAGGATTCCGGGATTGCAAATATGTGGGCGCGTTTCTGGACCAGGAGCGCCGACGGCTCAGTGCCTACGAACAAGAACGCTATCAAGAGTTGGGAGCGCTCATGGTTCATGCGCTCGAAGCCACTTCCCGCAATGTTTCTCAGGGCGATACCGAAACGGAAATTGCGGGCCATCTCGCGCATCGATTGTTGCGGCACGGCATCGAACCGCTGGCCTTGTCCATTGCCGGCGATGGCCGCAGCCGAGTCTTTCGCCGGGTCGGAGCGCGGCAAGAGGCCGTCGAGCACTCCTGCGTTCTCCAGGTTACCGGATCCAAGTTCGGTCTGTTTGCCACTGCCAGCCGATCGGTTTGCTTCGGCGAACCCGATGAAATGACGCGGAAAGCGTTCGATTCGGCAGTACGCCTCAGCGGCGTCTGGCTCGCCACAGCCAAAGTCAACGACCGGCCTGCCGTCGCCATGGAAGCAGGGAAAACTCTCTTGTATAACGGACGATTCGAGCACGAATGGCGGCTCTCAGCGCCAGGCTGCTGGACCGGGCGCGAACCATCCGAAGGTCTATTGACCCCGACGACGCCCGATCGTTTCCTCCCCGGCCAGGCGGTCGTCTGGCAGGCGCGCATCGGCGGAGCTGCGGTTTGCGATACCTATCTCTGTCAGGAAGACGGCTGGACGCCGGTCACACCGGTCATCGAATGGCCCATACGACGTATTGTGATTCAGGGTAAAACCTATGACCGACCGGATTTGTTGGTTCATCCTGTCGAATGATTCATTTCCCGATGGATTATCTTGCATCCTGACTCTATAGATACTCCTATGAGAAGAGAGGGGGCCGGCTGTCTCTGCGATCAACCAACAGTCGTTGGCACGTTGCACAACGGATTATGCGAAGACTGCCCGGGGTCATTAGCTTACTTATGGATAGCCCAGCAACAGCAATTGGAATGGATCTTTCGGTAAAGATTGCCCGGCTCGTCGAAGAACGAGGCTGGAATCAAGAAGACCTGGCAAGGATCGCGGGGATCAATCGGCACACTGTCCGAGAGATTCTCAAGCATGGAGAAGGACGCCGACTCCGCAACGATACTGTGAAGAAGTGCGCAGAGGCACTGGGATTGGTCGTCGCGGAACTGCGCGAATGGCCGTTGGACAAACTGTTGCCGCGCATGCGCGGCGAGCACGTGCTGGAACTGGATTCCCTGAAGGTCTTGCGCGAGCGAGCGACGCAGCCGGAGTTGCAAAGTTGGGTGGAGCAAAACCTGGAGAGGGCTGCGCAATTATCTCCTGAAGAAGCAGATGAATTGATCGCCATCCAGGGTCCGAACGGGCCGCTCGTGCGCGTCGGGGTCGAGCGCTACATCGAACTGATCGAACGCAAACGAAAGTTACTCCAACACGTTTCCGTAGTTGCCGGAACGCAGTATCTGTGTTTTCTGGAGCAATTTGTCGAGTTGCTGTACGAGAAGGTACGTTGCGGAGCGAAAGATCGGTGAACATCATCGTTGCGGAACGAGTGCGGCCACCCATTCGATGTCTTCGACCCTCAACGGAGGTTGAAGAGATGCATCGTAAAGGCGATCTTCATACCCCATCACGTCGTATATGCGATGAACGATTGCTTGCAAATCCAGTTTCACTTCCGCCTCGCCCGGATTCAGAGGAATGGGAATTTCCGGCAATCGCTCGCGCAGTGAGATGGGCCAAAGATCGGCAACAGGACGATCTTCTGTTCGGCTGACGAGAACGCAATAATCGGATTCCGTTTCATCTGCGGGTGCAAAGCGAGGCCCTGCTCGCAACAAATCGATTTCCACCAGGTTAGTTTGACTCGCCAAGATCGTGCTGCGTTTCAATTCATATTGCTCGCGATCCGCTCCGCGTTTCTTGTTTGATGGGCTGAGCAGTTCAATGATCGTGACCAATCTCTGATTCTCTCGATCTCGGATTTCGATGAAGGGCACGCGTTCCGTTTCAACCGCCGGCAAGGTCACTCGTTGCGGAACCGTTTGCACCATCGATTCGGTGCGCAGCGGCGTTTCTGAACTCTTCCTTTTCGATTCCGCGATGGACACGTCCGGTTTGCCTAACCCACGTCTTCGTTGGTCCGGCAGTTCGTGGATATATACGTGTTCATCGGTTGCAATGTAATATTTCGGGCGGACCTGAGGAACGAGCATCTCAAACACGGCAAACGGAAACAAACTATGGAAGTTGTGCCATGTGTTTTCGTTTTCGAGGTAGGGATTCATTCCAGGGAAAGGTGATGGCATCGCTCATTCCTCCCAGTCGGCGGTATTGACCTGCGCCTTCAGAATGCGTTGGGTATTTTCCCATCCGGACGCAAGGTAGTCGAAATAGGCTTTCACATCCATCGTCGATTCGGTATCTCCCTCGATCTCGAATAGCCAACCGGTCCCGTAGCTATCGACATTGATGGCGGAAGGGTCTTTCAACACTTCCTGGTTCAGAGCCAGGAGCTTGCCGGCGATCGGAGTAAAAAGATCGGATGTCGCTTTGGAAGTCTCGATATTACCTATCTGTTGTTTCAAAGCAATTCGATCGCCTTCATTGACACTCCATTCCAGGAAATAAACATCCTTCATGAGCCGGATCGCATAGGCACTGAAACCGAAACGATTCCGGGCAGATTCTCCGGGCCGACACCACATATGATTGCGGCAATAGCGCAAATCTCCCGGTAATTCGGCGGGGAATTTGCCCATCATGAAAGTCAGCGTTTCAGGCATTTGGAGAATTACCGGTCGCGGAGCGACCGGCCTACAGTAGTCCGGTCGCGGAGCGACCGGAAAACGGTCTTGAATTATGATGTAAGTATTTCAGGCATATGGGAGAATTACCGGTCGCCCAGCGACCGGCCGACAGTAGTCCGATCGCTCCGCGACCGGAACATGGCCTCTATGTATACCGACTGCTGCGATACTGCGGATCGAAGAAAATCGGCAGATGACGATCCACTTGCAGGAAGCCTGCTGCCGAAAGCTCGACGCCAGCGGGCGTCACGCGTAACCAGCCTGCCTCTTCGAGTTGAGCGAGTGGCGTGGAGAACTCGTGCGTTATGTCTAACCCATATTTTTGCTGGAAGTAGCTCTTTTCGAGTCGGCCCGTCTTGAGTTGCAGGATCAATTCACGAATCAGAAGATCGCGAGGGGTCACTGGAAGCGCACGTCCCAGAGGTATTTCGCCCTTATCGAGTTTCTCAATGTATTGTTCCCAGGTATCGACATTCTGAAGGTGAACGCCGTTGACGTGGCCAAAGGACGCCACTCCGGTGCCGAACATATCGGCACCGTGCCACAAGGCGTCGCGATAGACAAACTGCGTTCTCTTCTTGTCGCGCACCACCGTGTAGGCACTGGAAATCTCGAAACCTGCCTTTTGAAATTCACCGAATGCGTAATCGACCCATTCTCGCTTGGTTGGCCAGTCTGCGATAGCGAGTCCCGGTTCATCCTGGCCGATAACCTTCAATTCCTTGGAAAAGACGGTGTTGTACGGCAACTCCATCTGGTAGATCGTCACACTATCGGGGGCCAGCGCGATCGTTTTGCGGATGCAATCTTTCCAGTTATCCCAGGTCTCGCCCACCATCCCTGAGATAAGGTCGATATTGATCTGCTCGAAACCCATTTTCCTGGCCCAGCCGTAGGCGCGGTGGATTTCTTCTTCAAGATGTGCCCGGCCATTGTACTGCAGGATCTCGGCCTTGAAGTTCTCGACGCCCAGGCTGAGCCGGGTGATCCCCATGTCTCGAAGGGTCTGTAACTTGTGTTCTTGCAACGTACCAGGTTCGCACTCAAAAGTGACTTCGCGTGTCCGATCCCAGGGAAGGATCTCCTTGAGTCGTTCCATCAGCGTACGCAATTGAGTTGCACTGAGATACGAGGGCGTACCGCCGCCGAAATAAACGTAATCGAGCGCTCGACCTCCCACACAGGGCAGTTTGCTCAGCAGCTCAACTTCCTTTATCAGCGCGTCGAGGTAGACCTCGATATCCTTGGCGTTCTTGTCGGTATAAACGCGAAAGTAGCAGAATTTGCAGCGCTTGCGACAGAACGGAATGTGCAGGTATAGCCCCAAAGGAGTGCCCGGTTTGGGCGGGCTATGCAGAACCGCATCGGCATCAGGTAAGTAAGTTGGTTTCCAGAAGGAAAACGGAGGGTAATTAGCAATGAAGTAATTGCCGAGGCCGGTTTTTTCCTGATCGAGGGTTGCAGTTGACATTCGGAAAACCTTATCAAAAGAGCGAAACTTGCGGGGAAACAATTCACTCAAAGCAGTAAATCGTGCCTTTTTCCGTCCCAATTACAATACAGCCATTGGCCACCGCAGGGGAAGCCGAGATGCCGCCATCCAATGTAATCGATTCCACCTGGTTGCCGGTATTCAGATCGAGCACATAGAAATCCTTGTCCAGCGAACCGACATAGACGCGCTTACCGACCACGACCGGGGAGCTATCCACCTTTCCACCCGTGAGAAACTCCCAAGTGGAAGTACCCTTGACTCGATCCAACCCCCAGACCTTGCGATCTCGTCCGCCCACGACGACCAGATCATCGGTCACCGCAGCCGAGGCATAGAAAGGCTGCTTGCGCTTGGGAGCTTCAAAGCGCCACGATACCTTTTGATTCTTGAGATTGATGGCCAGAAACTCGTTATTCATCGTGCCGACATAAACATCGTTTCCCAGCACCGCAGCTGTGGCACCGGCCTGTCCGTCGAGACTGATGGCAAAATCTTCCTTGCCGGTCTTGATGTCGATCACGTGCAAATTGCTGTCGCAACCCGCGACAAAGGTCTTGCCGTTGGCCACTGCGGGCGACCCATTGACCGGCCCCTGAGTCTTGAAAGCCCAAACGCTGTTGCCTTTGGAGTCCAGACAATAGAGCGTTTCGTCGTGGGAGCCGATGAGAATTCGGTCGCCGAAAAAATTGGCTCCCGACGTGATTTCACCCATGGTCGCGAATTTCCACTCGATTTTGCCTTGAGCGGCATCGACACAGTAAAAATCCCCGCTGTCGTTGCCGACATAAACTTTACCGTCTTTGACGGCCGGTGACGCCTTGATGGAGCCAAGTTTGGTTTTCCACTTTTGCGCACCGGTTTTGAGATCGATCGCATAGAGATGTTCGTCGAATAAGCCGGCGTAGACGATCCCATCAACGATGGCAACGGAACCTTCCACGGAATCCTTGGTGGAAAACTTCCAGCGAATCTTCAGTTTCTCGGGAAGTTTAACGGGGCTGACACCGTTTTGGAGCGGATTGCCCCTGAACAACGGCCATTCGGCCGCATCAGCACCCGAAAACCAGACGACACAAATGAAAAATATCGGCAATACGAACCTTTTCACGGCGATCGACTCCAAATGAGAGGAGTGAAGTATTTCCAGTAATGGTAGACGAGCAAGGGAACGAATTGTTCAAGGATAGTTTTACGGAACGAGGCGAACAGGTTCAGGTCGAGAAGATCGGATTCCGAGGAAAGCGATCCTCACTCGAACCTAACTTTGAATGGAATCGGTTATGTTGTACGGTACAATGAACGTGTTGAAATCGAAGTGATCGATCGTGAACACGGGAGTATGTCCAGACGTACTTTGCCAAAAGAAAAAGGCCCGCAAAAACGTCCAAGACTATTTACCGTTCGCGTGCCAACGGCAAATGAATTCGCGGAGAGCGCAGTCGATTATATGCAAGGTAGAAAAGCCCGGATGTTGCAGATGGAGGTACAGCATGAAGACTGAAATAGCCTTTGGACGGCTCGAAAAAGTGCTTGTTCGGCTAGGATATACTCCCGATCCTCCGGGTCGGAATCGAGTCGTATTTCGCCACGCCGACACGAGTTTGCCGATCATTATGCGGCGCATGGATCGCGACGAGATTCTCACGCCAGTGGATCTACTCGACGTCCGGAACGCGATGGCAAACGGTGGCATCGTACCAAAGAATGAATTCGAATCCCTGTTCGAGCCGTCTCCAATCGACTTGTGGCATGCCATCATTGACGCGGAAGCCGAATTTGAAAATGCGCATGGCCAGCGGCCAAGGGTGCTGAAGCTCCCGGTGTTGCAAGCCTATGATTTGGCAAAGCTCCGTCGCAATGAGCTTGGGGAGTTGTCTGGACGGGTGATGCAGGAAGGCATCAAGGTATTTGAGAAGGAAGGTTTACTCGGCGTGCCGGTCAAATTGGTCCCCGGCGGTGACGAGTTCGAATTCGAATGAGCAAGTCGAAACAGGCGTTCAGATCTCATTGGTTCGCCGTCCAAAAATATGCAGCATCATAGAATCTCTCCGTCATCCGAACGACGAATGTCCAATTAGCATTCTACCTCAAATCGTCAACACCCGATCTCGCCCAATAATGTCCCAGGTTCCCGTAACCCGTCCCGCTTCCACAACATAGGCCCGCTGGTGCATCGCGCACGTCGGGCAAATATGGGTCGGTATCGCGTAAACCACATCCCCTGGCTTGAAATCCGCGGCATTTGGAGTTTCTATGGCCAGATGTTCTTCGTTTTGCAGCACCACTGTGTATTCCGGCACGTTCAACAGCACGCAGCGTTTGCCGGCGGGTGGATCGCTGGCGACTGCCTTATAACCCAGATCGAACGTCACTCGAGTTGCGGATGGACGGGAAATTACGCGCGTGAGCAATAGAGCCGCAGGGACCAATCCCGAAAGATCGGCATATTTCGATCCATAGCCGTGATCGTAGAGAACGAACGTACCCGGCGAGCATTCCAGACCGGGGAATTCCATCTTGGCAAATACCGAGAAAGTAGGCGTCCCGCCGCACACGAGCCGAGGTACTGGAATGCCTTGCTTTTCCAGCTTGGCGCGGAGTTCGAATACCGGAGCGAGCAAACTATCCACCGCAGCTTTTCGTTCGGCCAGGCTCTCTTGATGGTTGTGCCCATCATACACATGAAACCCGGTGGGAATTAGACCGGGTGTCTTTGCCATTTGTTCGTAGAGCGAAAGGGCATTGGGTCCAATGGCAATCCCGGTGCGATTTTGACCGACATTCAAATCCATCAACACGTCCAGGGTCAATCCCGCGCGCGTTATCGTCCCTCCCAGGGCTGCCATCGCCACCGGGTGGTCCACCAATGCGGAAAATCGCGTCTTGGGATATTTCTTTATCATGGCACCGAGCCGTTGCGCGTTCGGACCAACGATGGGATAGGCGATCATTACATCGGGGGCGCTAACCATCGCCAGCATTTCCGCTTCGGCGATGGTGGCACACTTGTGCTTCGTGATACCCGCTTCGAGTTCCATCTGGGCAATCTCGCGCGTTTTGTGCGTCTTGACGTGAGGCCGCAACTTCGATGCGGAGCCTGCAATCTCGATCACTCTGGCAATGTTGTTGCGGATAAGCTCCTTGTAAAAGAGCAGCGACGGAGTGAAGATGCTGTCGGTTTCGCGGAGGAGATAGGCAGGATTCATTGCGGTGATTTCCATGCGGATGATTAAGTGTTTGCAAATAGTTTCTCGAGAGGCAGGGCAAAACCGGGGAAAACATCTTCGCCCTTCAACTCGCCGGCATCCATCATCCAGTTCGCGCTGCCGTCGGCACGGAAAACCCAAACGCTCCGGTTTTTTGGATAAACCACCCAAACGAGCTTGATGCCGGCGCGAAGGTATTGCTGCACCTTGGTATTGATTTCTTCCGCATTATCGGATGGGGAGATAATTTCTGCCGCGAAATCGGGAGCGATGCGAATGTTGCCACGCGGTGGACAATCATCGGCTAATCTACCGAACCTGACAAAAGAAACGTCCGGTTTTCGCATTCGCCGTGGATCGTCGGGGAAAGCCTGGTAGCCGCACTCGGGGCCAAAAACGAGGCCTAGTCGTTGTGCGTCAACATAGGTAAGAAGCGCTCCGCCCAAACGGAATCCAATCATGTCTGCCTGCGCACCCACGTTTTTCTCCAGCCAATGTCCATCGACAAATTCAAATCCTTTTCTATCCAGGATTTCCTCGGTGTTGTCATCAATGCACGCTTCCCTATCCACGACTGCATGACTTTCGGACTGTGCTTGCCCGTTTGGAATGTCGAAATTTGACGATTGACTCGGTACTAATTCAATGCTCATGGTTTGGCCTCCGCTTATCTTCATGAGTATACCTGTTTTCAATCACTTTCCTACCTGTCTCTTTGCAGTTTCGATGTGATGGAGTACCATCAATCGAAACCGACTTTGCTGGAGATTCGTCATGCGCGTACCCGTTACTGTTTTCCTCGTTGCAATTCTCGTTGTCCCTGTTTCTCCAGCTGCCGATCTTGCTACGGCAATTGACTACTCGCGCGGCGAGAGGATGATTGAAGGCTACTTCCGCAAACAAACGCGGCAAATTGCCGATGATTGTCTCAAAGAATACAAGACCAAAGAACAGTGGGAAAAAGCTCGTCCCGAACTACGACGGCAATTTCTGGAGATGGTTGGATTGTGGCCTTTGCCCGCGAAAACCGATTTGAAAGCCCAGATCACCGGCATCGTCGATATGCCCAAATACACCATCGAGAAGGTTTACTTCCAATCGTGGCCGAATCTGTATGTCACCGCTCATGTCTATGTCCCCCGGCCCGCTCCCAAAAAAGCACCGGCGATCCTATATTTGTGCGGTCACGGCAACGTCGTCAAAAAGATCGACGGAACGGATGTATCCTTCGGCAGCAAGACATTTTATCAAAGGCACCCGGCCTGGTTTGCGTCCAACGGTTACGTGGCAATGGTTCTGGACACGCTGCAGCTCTCGGAAATCCCCGGGGTTCATCATGGCACATCGCGCCTGGGCATGTGGTGGTGGCAGACGCTCGGCTACACGCCGGCGGGAGTCGAATGCTGGAACGCCATTCGAGCGCTCGATTACCTCGAAACTCGCCCTGAAGTAGACGCGAGCCGGATCGGTGTGACCGGACGATCCGGCGGCGGCGCTTCCAGTTGGTGGATCGCTGCGGCAGACGATCGGCCCCAGTGCATCATTCCCGTAGCGGGCATCGCCGATCTCCAGGCACAACTCAATGAAGGCTATCCCGGCCGATTCGAGAAGGGCGTGATCGCGGGCCATTGCGATTGCATGTTCATGGTCAATACCTATCGCTGGGATTTCCCGATGGTGGCCGCCCTTTGCGCGCCCAGGCCGTTGATGCTGGGCAACAGCGACAAGGACGACATTTTCCCAGTGCCCGGCTATCGCCGGCTGGCCGACAAGGTCCGCACTATCTACGAACTCTACGGTGCCGGCGATAGGTTCGTGCTGCTGGAAACTAAAGGACCACACTCCGATACCGCCGAACTCCGCGTGCCAGCATTCCGATGGATGAATCGCTGGCTCAAGAAGGACAACTCCGAGGTAAAGGATGAGCCGTTCGAGCCTTTACCGCCCGAAAAACTCAAAGTCCTGGCCAAGGCTCCCGACGGAAACATTAACGCTACGCTTCACGACTACTTCATCAAACCAGCCAAACTCGAGTTACCCCAGTCCGCGAACGTGTTGAAAGAATGGTGGCAGGGGCAAAAGCCGATCCTGACCAAAGTGTTGACGGACTCCGTCTTCCGGGGTTGGACGAAGAAAGCACCCGGTCTCGGCGTCAAACTCGCTTCGGATCGAAGTGTGAAAGGGCTTCGTTTGCGGGCTTATGATTTCACCAGTGAGGAAGGCATTGACTTGCGTTTATGGTTGATGGCCTCAGCGGGTAATGAACCACCGAAACTCGTGGTTCTGAATGCGCTCGATGAAGCAGGCAGGCAAGAGTGGTGTGAAGATCTTGGACCGGAATTTACGGAGGCGTTGCAACTGCCCAGGCCGGCGAAGTTCAATGAAAACAAGTTCCGCCAGAATCAGCGGGTGTTGGCAGCGCAGAAATGGGCATTTGCGGCCATCTGTCCTCGTGGAATCGGGCCGACCCGCTGGGCCGTTGCCGGCTCTGCAACCGACATTCAAATGCGTCGTCGCTTCGCACTCATTGGGCAAACTCTGGACGGTCAACGTGTCTGGGATGTTCGACGAGGCTTGGAGGTTCTTCGACAAGTACCGGAACTCAAGGGTGTGCCCCTGTGGTTGCAAGGCAAAGAGGTTATGGCCGGAATCGTCCTATATGCCAGTCTCTTTGAGCCGGACGTTGCCCGGCTCGATTTGTGGAGTTTGCCTGCATCCCAAAAGGAAGGACCGATCTTCCTGAACGTGCGGCGACACTTCGATACTCCGCAGGCACTGGCGCTGGCATTCCCAAAGCAGATTCGACTGTACACCAAGGCGGAAGAGGCAAAACAATGGGACTGGCCGATTCAGTTGCAAAAAGCGATGGGTCAGGAGTATTTGAAGATTCGCGTGGTAGGGAATTAGCATTTGAAGTTTAGATTTTCGATTGGACCCTCATTTGCTTTTATGAAAACGATGACACTTAAAAATGACATCTGAAAATCGAAGCCTCGTTGTCATACAATCTTGGAATCGAAAATGATTCGCATCCTTTATACTTCGACGGCTTTATGAATGACGAATCGTACGATCCCATCCATTCCAGCGCCGGCGCTATGCAACCCATCCCCATCCAGGGGGCGCAAGCGCGCGTGGATCTCAACGCAACAGGAATGGCGACGACCTACACCAACCTGTTTCGGGTTACGGGAACTTACGAGGAACTCATTGTCGATTTTGGTCTGCATAGCGGGCTGATCACCCCGAGCGGACCTGAAGCGGTCAAGATCTCGCATCGGATGGTAATGAGTTTTCCCACCGCCAAAAGGCTGCTGGCGGCATTACAACTGGCCTTGGCGCGTCATGAACAAGTCTTCGGAAACGTGGAGATCGATCCACAGCGACGAGCCAAAAAATGACGGATTGACAGCGATTCTTCACGTTGCATTTCTTTTTTCCCCTCGCTATAGCCGGATCATTGACGACGGGACGGATCTCGTCGGTTGGAACGGGACAATCCCGTTCCATGCTATATGTCTCTCATGACGGCGCGTGTTTTGGAATCCGGCGTTCTTATCTGCTCAAGTCGGCTCTCCATCCCATCTGCCGGTGCAACCAACTTTGGAAGTGTCCAAGGATTTTCGTATGAATCTGTATGTTGGCAATCTCCCTTTCTCCGCTACGGCGGATGAGTTACGGGAAATGTTCGCTGCTTTTGGCACCGTAACGCGTGCGCAAATCGTCGTCGATCGGGAAACCGGACGTTCGCGCGGCTTTGGTTTCGTCGAAATGTCCGACGGCGGCGAACAAGCTATCTCGGCCGTCAACAACGCCGATTTTGGCGGTCGAAAACTGACGGTCAACGAAGCCAAACCTCGGGAGCCTAGACCACGTTTCGACGGCTCCGGACACGACGGTCGGGCGGCAGCCAACTACAATCGATATTGAGGATTGACGTCCGAAGAATCCCGGATCGTCATCCTGTTTCAACACTTAAGTTCAGGAGCAGCGGATGGGGATGCTGGATCACTGGCATCCGATGTTGCCTTCGTGGCAGCTTCGGAAAAAACCAGTCGGGGTACGCCTTGCGGGAAAGGACATTGCCTTATTTCGTAATTCGACGGGCGAGATCGGTGCGCTCAACGACATGTGTCCTCATCGCCGGATGCGTTTGAGTCTCGGCACGGTGGCCGGCGAAAAGCTTCGGTGCAAATATCACGGCTGGACTTTCACATGCGACGGGCAGGGTGAAAGCCCCGGCACGCCCAAACTGCAGGCCTGCGCCTCCACTTATGATGTCCGCGAAGCAAACGGTTACATCTGGGTCAAATCCCGCGATTCTCAGCCGGTGTTTCCGAAGTTCGATACCGAAGGCTTCGTCCACATGTGCAGCCTGGAACATCGGGCCAAAGCTCCTCTCGATGTCACGGTCGATAACTTCTGCGAAATCGAACATACCCCGATCGTCCACGAGATTTTCGGATATGGTCTCGACCAGATGAAGGATGTGACCGTCCGTTTTGAATATACCGATACGACCGTGCGGGTCATCAATTGCGGCCCGCCCAAGTCTTTGGGATTTTTCACGGGAATGTTGGTAGGGATCAAGAAAAGGTACGTTTTCAACGACGACTGGACCACTTACTTCTCGCCGGTCTATTCCGTCTACGAGCACTGGTGGAGCGATCCCGAAACGGGCCAAGAAGCGATGGTCCGCTGGCGGTTATATATGTTCTTCACGCCCGTTGATGATAAGGAAACGCGTGTCACCACGTTTTCCTACGCCAAATCGCGCTGGCCGGTTGGCCGTTCGGGCGGTCTTAAACCATTTCGCTTTCTGATGCGCAAGAAACTGGCTCGCAAGATCGATCTCGACGTGGAGATTCTGGAAGGACTCGCCAGCCACGATCCAAGCCTGGAGGGGATGAAGCTGAGCCGCTTCAATCGAGCGCTCGGGTTGAACCGGGAACGTATCGACCGCGTCTATCGGGGAAACACAGAAAGTGACGCGGTGACGCAGTAGTTGCAAACTCTTTCATGGTTGCAGGCATTTCCCCCCACCCTAACCCGGGTTAGCGCCCTAACCCTCCCCCGTGATTCGAGGGTAGCGTGCTTGGAGGCGCTTGGCATGGAGGTGAAAGACTTATTCTGACGATTCCTCTTGCGTCATGCCACCTATCCGAGTATCCTCCCATCACACATAACCCAAAGAGGATACTCGGATGGCACGTTTCACCGCTCTGCTTGTCATTTGTTTCGGCTGTGTAGCTATCGCAATGGCGTCGGACGACAGAAGGAATGCATTCAATCCAGAAAGGTTGCGACCGATCCAAACCCCAACGGTTACAGAAGGTGCTCCTGAAGAACCACGCACTAGCATAATGCAAGCGCCAAAGATGCGGTTATGGGCCAGCGAGCCGCAATCTGCTGTTGTCGGAACTGCTGCAATGGCGACCTGGGACAAGTTGTTTGAATAAGGTCAATTCGTCGATTCCGATTGCGGAGCAGACAGTCGCTTTGCGGAACAGAGGGAAATGCGGAGCAAAGCCGCTCTGAGCCCATGAATGAAGTAACCCGGATTCTGACCGCTGCCGGGCAAGGCGACTCGAACGCCGCCGCTCAGCTATTGCCCCTTGTCTACGACGAGCTCCGCAAGCTCGCGGCCCAGCGTCTCGCGCAGGAAAG
>CAWAMR010000024.1:0-13378 GCA_963783095.1 uncultured Planctomycetota bacterium
CCCGCTTCTGAAGAGAATGGGTGGAATAATGAGCAGTTGGAAGGAGAGGGAACTGAGCTCAATTTTATCAACAGTGACCCGCAACTTAGCGTGGATGAATAGCCCCTTGATCGCCGCGAGTCTGACGCGGAGCACTTTCAATCCTCGAGACTGGTGGCTGGCGACCGTCCTCTTCCCGTTTTTCTGATTCTCCCGCCTAAATATTTGTCATCGCTTTCGCCCTTTTGAGACTCTCGGCTTGCAACCATCGTAAATGCCATCTTCGACCATGGCCCCCAAGAAGAGCGGCAAGTGCTTTTTCTCTTAGACGAGGTGGGCAACATCGGCCGGAAATGCAAAGTCTTTACCATGCGATAACGATCGGTCGTGGATACGGAATGCGTGTTTTCCTGTTTTTGCAGTCCTGCGGCCAAGCTAAAGTCTTTGTTCCCCAAAAGAGGGCAACAACAAAACCAGCAGATCCTCGATCGATCATCGCGTTGCTTTCGGCATCAATGATTGGAAAACCGCCGAAGAATTTTCCCAGCATTTCGGCACAACGACTACTCATACGATCAGCACCTCGACCAGCGAAGGCGGGAGCGATGGTGGTCCGTTTATGCAAAGCCTTGTCAAGGGGACTGCGGACAAACCGTTATCTAGGACTGGGGAACCAGCACAACTGTGTCTGAAACTGGGAGACGTCTTTTATTTCCGGACGAGATTTTACGACTTTCCGAGGGGATTTGTCTGGTTCTCGCCAAGGGGCTACCGCCGATAAGAGGCCAGCTGCCAAGTATTTTGAGGCACCGGAACTGGCCAAGGTATTGCCCGAAGTGAATAAGAGTGTGGACGACGATTGACCGTCCAATGGGCAGGTGATTCCTGCCCAGACATCGGGATTCATCCACTCTTATCGGGTGTTGTTTCCATTGCGGTCCAAACCGCACGAATGAGTTCCCGGATGTCCCGCATCAACCGTTGCTGGTGAGCTTCGTCCAAGGAATCGGGATGAGCTATCGGCGATTTGAGATAGCGATACTCATGGACCAGCCGGAGCAAAAGCAAGGGCTTTGTCTGGGTCCAATCCTGATTGTCATTGACTGGGACGAAGTCTCTGGCAGTGCGGGAAAATGAGTCTTCGAATCCGTTACGCAGCATAAGCCCAGTATACTCCAAAAGTTTTCAGAATTGAATCAGATTGTTGCTTTGGCCGAGGGCGACAAAGACTGGTTTTCGGGAGGGATTTGGGTCTAGTTTGGTGGTTCATGTAGCTCTCACTTGTTGATGTTTCCGGCTTCTGTTCGTGGCTTTGTTCCGCCTTTTTAGAAAAGCCGGGCTAACCAGCCCGGTCAAGCGAAGATTGGGGAACCTTTAGGGGGAACCAATTGGCAGCTTGAAGCGGGCTGGTTACGGCTTTAGGCGGCGAAGAACAGGCCACGAACAGATGCGAAACAGCGAAGTGCAGAACAAACTTAGACCAAAGCACTGACAAGCAGGATGATTGATCGCCCGATGCCCGGTGTCGAATTTCAAAACCATATGAGAGGCTTGGAAATGTCGCAACAACAAGATGACTTGGATTGGCTTCGTCAACTCGGTGACCTTGAGTCCCGCTCAAAGCACGGCCCCGGTAGCTGGCATGGGGCTGCTAAGCGCTGGGGTGCGGAGACGACAAGATTCGCAGGGCTTGTGAACGCCAGAGAAACGCAATCGGACGCAACTCATCGTCATGGAAAATGGGCGACTGGTTCTGACCGACCACGGACGGGAACTGTACTCTTTGGCCGTGAAACTTGAACGGTTCCGAACCGCTTCCGCTTCCAAGGAAACGCTCGAATTCATCACGGTCGAGATCGACGAGGTACTCGGGTTTCTTCCGCTGGTTTTTCCGGGTTTCCATTCAACCTGGGGAGATCAGGCTCAGGGTCCGATTCTGCCCGTTATCTCCCAGAATTCACTTGAACCTCAATACCGGCGTTACCACTTTCGGGATCGGCTTCAACAGCGGGAAACGTCCCCATCTGAGATTCTCGCTCCTGGGTTCGGGTGGAGCCTTGTGGCTTCGGTAACACTCCTCGGCTCCGATAGTCCGACAAGCGAAGAGATCATCCGAAGGCATCCACTGTTCTTGCCCCAATCGAAGAAAGGCCGGAGGGACTGGACCAGTTACTTCAAGATGTTCCTCTGGTGAATCAAGTTGAGTGCTGCAACTTCAATTCTTTGCTCTCCTTGGTCAACGCGGATCAGGGGGCAGGAATTGTATCTGATCTGCTCGTTCGCGGGAGAATGGAGGGAACCAGTTCCCCTCCGCTTCTTCCCGTTACCGCAACTGGGCCAACAACAGGTTGGGTTGTTTTTGCCGCGCGATGTGGAATCGCTCAGCGATGCCGCAAGATTTCTCGTCGAGGCAATTCGAAGCAAGCTTTCGTCATTGGCACCAGCGGTTCTCCATGACATAGTGTCCCCAGCCAGGCTGGATGAACAATCTCGCCCGGCTCAGTTGGAAACATCCCCAGCGTCAATCGTCGAATCTGACTCAGCGTGAGAGCAACAACGGGCACATGCAAATTCCCAGATACGAAAACCGATTACTGAGAGGTCCAGGGAGATTCGGAATCACAGTCAACAAAGAATTCATCGCCTCCTTGTTCATTGCGGCTCTGATAGCAACGGGCTTTCAACTGTTCGTTTGGCGGATGGGTGGATTCTCGAACGTCAGGAAACATACGGAATCATGGAATTTCACATGGTCCAGAAACAAGAACTTCACCGGGAGAAAATAGTCATGAAGGTTGAAACAGGGATTTGTTGCGAGCCCTTTGGTCGCTGTCGCGGTTTGCGCGCTTTGCAAGCTTGTGATTTGGTTGATCCAATCTGACCGGGGAACCGCGCGATCTGCGTTTCGGGTCGCACAGAAATTACAGATCGTGATCGAGCTTGGGCTGATTCTTGCGATCGGGCTGGTCTGTTTGGCGTTACTTGGTCGCCAACCCTCCAATCAGGACTCAGATCGACGCGATTACGCTTCCGATCCATACGACGATTAAACCTGGATGCGTCGTTATCGCAACTCATCGACCGGAATGTTTTGAAACGACGGAGAACGCCATCCCGGTCTGAGTAATTCGGAATGGGGTAAATAACATCCTTTATTTACTCCTATCCAAGTTGTCGAATCATTTGTACAGATGTCGCGTAAGTGTCATTTATATTCTGCCAGCCGATTGATTGTTAATTGACAGAGCAATTAAACTGTGTCATTCTCGGCCTTAATGGACTTAATAAGAGGTTTGTATGGAAACGATCTACCGACAAGACTTACTGAAAACGGAAGGATTCTGATACCTGCGGAATGTCGAAAGCAACTTGGTTTGTCGGCAAACGAAGAATTCCTGGTGCGAGTTGACGAAGAGGGCCTTCATCTCACTCCACTCATTCAACATCTCCGAGCGTTCCGAAGCAAGTTGCAGAAAGGTCTGGAACCGGGCGTTAAACTGTTGGATGAACTGCGGCAGATGCGGGCAGGATGTCGAGTAGCCCCAAAATCATTCTCGATGCTTCGGCAATCATCGCCTATCTCGACGGCGAGAGGGGCTCAGACATTGTAGAAGAATGGCTTCCGAACAGTGCCGCCTCGATGGTCAATATCTGTGAAGTAATCGCCGTGTTAGTGCGTGAAGGAAACCCGGAGAAAGAAGTGTCTGGAGAAGTCCGCACCTTGATCCCAATGATTATCCCCTTCGGCTGGGATATCGCACGATCGGCGGCGGCAATGATTACGAAGACTCAGCCGAAAGGTCTGGGACTCGGAGACCGGGCGCGCTCGCGACGGCGAAACTCCTGAATCTCCCTGTGTTGACAACTGAGGCACGCTGGCTGGATGTTCCAGTAGAAGTAGACATTCGGCTCATTCGGGAACGAAGCTTCTGATGGCGGAATTCAGGACCAGGAATGTTGCCGACTGGATTGCCGATCGCTTTCGGACGCTCGCCGGGCTGAACGGTCGGCACGTGAAGCCCGAGATGAAGGATGTTGTGCGAGAGCAGGCGCATCAACCACGCCAAACTCTCGCCAATGAACTTACGGAAATGAACCAGGAACTGCGAAGCAGAGTCGGGGAATTGTCCGATTCGACGAAGTATATCAGTGAAGATCGGGACAATCGCGGGTGATTACTTTCTTCCTTACTTTGAGATTTCTCAATCTTCCAACGCGAACTCAAACGCCAAGGATGGTTCAAAACGTGATGGTGAACCATGTTGAGCGTGAAGCAAGCAGCCGATGCACTCGGTGTTTCTCGAAGCTTGATCTACGATTTGTGTGCATTGAAGCGAATTCGGCACGAACGCATTGGGGTTGGCCGGGGGACGATTCGCATTCCTCAAGAAGCGATTGAGGAGTATCGCAGAACCCGAACGGTGGAGGTTGCTGAAGTAACCTCCACCGTTCGTCCGCATGCCCGCCGATCAAACTGCGACATCTGGACGTTTAGATGATTGGTTGACCGCATCAAGCAAAAGCACTGAATTCTGCTGAAGGTGCTGATAAACACGCGAGAGCATGGTTCCATCCACATGGCCAAGCAGCGTGCTTACGGTAAGCGAGTCGATCCCCGCTCCGAGCAATCGGTTGGCGAAGGTGTGCCGGAAAGCATACAGGCAATATTTCGTGCCGAGCTTCCGCGCTTCGCCGTTTGTCATTTTCTTTCGGGCCTCCGTTTGAGTTCTTTGGAGTCTTTCGGTAGAACTTTTCCTCTGACTGATTTTTCTGCTCGAAGTTTGGTCGCATGTTCCCGAACTTGGTCTGGATCGAGTGTAAATCCTCGCTGCCGCAATTCCAAACGGCCTTTGTGGAGTTGGAACCGGCAGAATCGGTTGTTGACAGCCCAAGCGGTCCACGGGCGACCTTTAAGGTTACGGAAGATCGTTCCAACCTGATAAGTTTCGGCGAGCCTCCGCACAAGTGCCAGGACATCATCGTTGAGGTAGATGATCCGGAATCTCTTCTTGCCTTTCGCCTCTTTCGGAGGCAGGACGATTCTCCGGTTCTGAAGTTCAACGTGCCTTGCCTCAATGCGGATGCACTCTTGTGGGCGGGCTCCAGTATGCCAGGCCATTTCGAGCAATGAGCGGAACGACTCGTCCTTGAAGTATTCAAGGATTTCTGGGTACTGCTCGGGCGCGATGACCTGCTCTCGCTTCCCTGCTTCCGGTTTTTCAAGGTAGCGGATCGGGTTAGTGTCGATCACACCCATTTTTTCAGACCAACGGAAAGCCCGTTGGACAGCGACTTTCGCTCCGCGTTGATGCAAGGGTGACCAGGTTGTAATGACTGGACCCATTTCTCGACAACGATAGGTTTGAGTTCGGAAACTACCATCCGTTTCGGGATAGTGCGGACGAACGATTGAATGTGGTTGCGATACCACTCGTAGGTTCTCGGTGCTTTGTGCTTTTGGCACCATTCCAGGTACTCGTCAAACACCGTGACGACGAGTTGCCCGGTTACAGGAGGTTCCTGCTCTTCGGCAGGATATTCCTGCATAAGTTCGTGGTATCGACGGAACGCTTCGTCCTTGTCGGCGCCAATTGTGCTGTTTGCGGTTGATTTCGACATACCAAACACCGCGTTTGGCTTTGAAAAACGGTTTCGGAAAATGGGGCATGAAGGAGCCTCCCGTGTAGACGGGTCGGAAGGCCCGCGATTCCCGGTGGAGCTTGGCGGCACGCCGGGGGATCACTTTTCGGACAGAATTCTCGGACGCACGCGGTCCGAAATAAACTGATTTGACGTAAGTCCTTATCCAGTATAGTGGGCAGACCCGGGATTGAACCGGGGACCTAGCGATTTTCAGTCGCTCGCTCTACCAGCTGAGCTATCTACCCTTGCAGTTCACTCATTGTATAGGAGCGGAACGAATTATCGTCAATTGTGCCGAAAACTCCAGCGGAAAAATCGATCGCGTTTCATCTCAATTCGATCACTCGACTTGCACCTGCCGGCACCGTTAGCTCGATGCTTGTAATCCCCTCTTTCGATTCCACTTTTATGTTATCTTCGGGATAGAGCCAGTCTGCCGCGGCTCGAATCGGAACTTTTCAGCGAATCGTAATCTTTCGATGCTCTCGATAATCGGTCGGGAATCAGCGTTGTTGAGGCTGCACCGATCCCGAAACCCCTTATCGCGGAAGGTACGAGGTTTCCACTCGGCGGCAACGGCAAAATCGGTGGCTCGGCGCGTGAGAGCCTGACCCGGAGCCGCGCCGGAATTGCGGAGCGACTCCGACAACTCTCAGATCGGATGCCGGGGTCGCTCTTTGTTGAAGGGCGTCGGTTGCCAGATAAGAATCTCTCCCTTTCCCGGTACAGATGTGTCGCCGGTATAGCGTTGATAACCGCCATCCTTGACTTCGCAAGGAATGGTCACTCCCAAAGTCTGGAGATGGCGGACATAGAGCCGTAAAAAGGATGGGTTGTAGGTGCAGGCGCGAGCGAAGGTCGGCAGTAGCCTGAGTGGTTTGAGTGAAACAATTGTCCCCCGATTCATCCACGGCGCCGGTGCGAATCTCGGCGCCGCCCATCAGGAACAGGGTGCCGCCCTTCATCTGCAAGCCGGCGAAGTCTCGCACTGGGCCGCCGACGGCGATCGTGCCCCGCTTCATCCGCATGCCGACTTCCATGCCTGCCGAGCCGCCGATGAGGATCGTGCCGCCCTTCATGCCGGCCAGGCTCCCTCGGTAGGCCGCGCCGACTTGCCCGCCGGCGTTGCCGCGAATGCGGATCAGGCCGCCCGTCATCTCGCCGCCGACCCAATCCGAGGCGTTGCCGGTGACCTCGATGGTGCCGCCTTTCATGTAGGCTCCCAGGTGCATGCCGGCGTTGCCGTGGATCGTGATGCTGGCCTCGACGTCATTCCGCGGCCGATCCATTTCACCTGTCGAAGATCGCCGTGAACCATCTACGTCGTCGCCGCCTCGCCTTCGACGTCAAAGAAATCATCGAGCCGGTGTTGATGCTTCCCAAGAAACACAGTGAGAGCACAGATTTCGGCATGCGACAAGCCCGCCATCACGTCCGGTGAAAGGACCTCGGCTTCGAGCGGGACAGTGGGCTGTTGTTTCAGAGTCAGTGTGACTGTACTCATCTCGGAGGGTCCGCCTCTTGGCAGGGATGAATCTCGGCATGGTGGATGCGTTCCATTTCCACCGGATAGTTTTCAAAGGACATCGTGTAGACTTGCTGGAACAACGGGCGTAGGAAATCTTCGATCGTGGCATCGTAAGCGGGATGAACGAGAAACTCCCGCCCTTCCTTCCATAAACGGATCTCGCCTTCCTCGACCACGACTTCGCCGTCCTTGATGACATAGCGCGGATAACCGAACATCTTCCCGGAATCCTTGGTGTCGTTGTAAATGGTCACATCCGCATCGGCGCCAACGCCGAGGTGTCCCTTCTGCGCAGTCCCAAAGCTCGTGCCGGCCCGGCGGAGGTGATGATGGCGATTTCGTATAGCGTGTACTCTCGATCGAGTTCGGCGAGAACGATTCGCTTGAGCACTTCGGGCGGCAACGCCTTGACTTGCTCGCGACGAAAATCCGCGTTCATCAACAGATGGATGATCTCTGGATAGCGCCAGAAGCAGGCGCCGTTGGGATGGTCGGTCGTCAGGAAAATCCGCCACGGATCGTCGATCAGGAGCAGCAGTTCCAGTCCGACCGCCCATTGCACGGCGTTGACGAGGTTGCTGCCCTTGATACGTATACGGAACGATGCCGCAGCCGGTCTCGTTCTCCACGTCGAGGTTGCCCCATTTGCGGCCGGTGAGTTGATAGAGCAAGTGTTGCCAGGGGCCATCGGCGGTGATCGTCACGGCGTTGCCGAACAGGACCGCGCCGGCGTCGGCAGTCAGGTGTTTGTGGGCGTTGAAATACTCGGCAATGGTTTTGGCTTCGGAGCGAATAGTGTGCCAGTCGTCGCCGCCGTAGGAATGGAATTGCAGATGGGCCATGTGCCCACGTTGCCTTCAAGAACCTTCATGGTCTCGAGGGTGGTGGCGACATTGCCGGGCGCGCCGAGGTTGTTGCAGTGAAGGTGCAGCGGATGCGGCAAGCCCAGCTCATCGACGATCTGGGCCAGGCTGGCGATGATCGTGCCCGGCGTCACTTTGCTGTAGCCATCGATAGGCTGGGACAGCGACTTGGCGTCTTTGCCCCACTTCCAGGCGGTGACGCCGCCGGGATTGACCGCCTTGACGCCATAGGCCTTGGCCGCCCAGATCAGCCAGGCGACGACATTCTTGGCCCGCTCCATGTCGCCGGCTTCCAGCAGGTCCAGGACGATTTCGTTATTGGCCATCAAGACGCAGCAAGCCTTATCGACGATCGGCGTATCGCGCAGTTCTTCGTGAGTGTGCTTGGCGGAGAGAATCGGTACAGCGGCCTCGATGACGGTGGTCTAGCCCATGCCGGCGTATAGGTAGCCGGTGGCGAAGGTCGTGGGGGTGGGGCCGCCGATCCCGGCCCGACGATCTTTGGTGTGCAGAAAGTGTGTGGCTTTGCGCTGGTTTTCGGGGGTCATGGCGCGGGCAAAATTGAGTGCAGCGCCGGCGACGTGGGTATGGATGTCGACGCCGCCGGGAAAGACGACCATGCCGGTTGCGTCAATGACTCGACCCGCAGCAACATCCGCAACGATTTTGCCGTTATCGATGCAGATGTCTTTGACGACTCCGTTGATGCCGTTCGCGGGATCGTAGACTTTACCGCCGGTGATCCGAAGCATGAATTCCTCAAAGTCCAGTTCGAAGCAACTGGCCCCTCGGCCCGACTACTTATGGTGGGGCGGTTCAGTTGGGTACCGCCATTCGGGAAACTCCTGTGCAGCTTCCGTTGGCGCAAGTTCCAACATAAGTTGCGGCGTATAGGCGTGACCCATCCAAAGAGCACCGCAGTGTCGGCAACTGCAAAGGTAGGTGTTTTTCTGCACGTTGGCAACTAATTCGCGCAGGCCGTCAAAATCACCGTTGCTCGCTGACTCGCAATGTGGGCACATTTCCAATCTCCTTATCGTAGCGATCATAGACGTCCATTCCTGGTTCATCCCAACCATTCACCGTTGAGAAACGCGCCAACTCATCCAGAAGTTCTTCTCGAGTCCAGTCACTGTCGTCGTAGAGCAGATGTCGAACGCGCTCGTAAATGTCTTTTCTCAGGATCACGTATTGTTGGCTCGACTGCGAATCCGAAACATCAACAGCCTTGCCGCTCTCAAGCTGTTCTCGTTGCTCTTCTGTTAGATCGATCATAAGCACCTCCTAAGTTCTATTATATTCAACCAATCCTCTTATTTACCGCCTCATGAATCCGCCGCAGAACCTCTTCATCGGTCGGATACGGCGACTTCAGCGGCCGGCCGAAGCGGCAGCGGGATCTCGTCCATCCGATAAGCGGTTCCCGGCGCGCTGATTCCCGTCACCGCCGTCGTGATGTGCACGCGGCGCCATGCGGCTCGTGTGCGTCACCTTGGGGTCGAGCACGATCGTCGGGATGCGGGCCAGGTGGTCGATGCCCGGCTGCGGCATCGTCGCCCCGGGATCGGCGCCCAGGATCAGCGCGGCATCGACGTCGCCGCGGACCAGCAGGTCGACCGTCGAGAACTCGCCCGGGTTGAAGCGCGGGTAGCCCGCGGCACAGGTTGACGCCGAAGGGATAGCCCGTCGTCCAGCGCATGACCACGTCTGACGCCGGTGACGTTGCCGTGGCCGCGCATCGGCATGGCGACGAACTTGGTGAAGGCGTTCAGCTCGGCGGCCAGCGTCAGAACCGCGGCGGAGTTCATGTGCTTGCCGCGCGTCATCGACAGGCCCATGCCGAAGAACATCACGCCGAAACTGGCCTTCTTCATCCGGTCGGCAAAGTCCTGAAGCTGCTCGAGCGTCAGACCCGTTTCTGCCACGAGGTCTTGCTCGACGCGGCTGGTCCTTGATGAGCGCCCGCAGGGCGGTGAGCATCTCGAAGTCCTTGCCCGGGCCGAATTTGCAGGAAGATGTCGGCGGCCTTGGCGCTGGGGGTCTCGCGAATGTCCACCAGGACCATCGTTCGGTCCTTGCGGCCGTTGGGCACGAACTTGCCCTTCTGCGTCAGGGTGTACTTGGTGAAATGCCGCGGATGGCACTCGGCCGGGTTGCCGCCCCAGTAGATGATGAAGTCGGCCCGGTTCTTGACTTCGCCCAACGTGCAGGTCACCTTGCCACCCAACTGGGCGGCGATCTCGGTTGGACCGTGTCAGAGCGAGGTGTGGCTGTCGATCACCCCGCCGATCAATCTCGGCCAGGGAGACAGCCTCGCGCTGGGCCTCGCAGGTGATGTTGCTCAGGCCGTAGACCAGCGGCATGTGGGCCTGGTGGAGATAATCGGCCGCCGCCTCGACGGCGTCATCGACCGTGGCCGGCTGGCCGTCGATCAGGGCATCGGGATAGAGCCGCTCCGCGGTGTGGTTCTTGAACCACGATTCGCCGAGGATGCAGGCGTTCTTGGTCTTCGACGATGCGCTCGCCGTCGGCGTGCAGCTCGATGTCGTCGCAAACGCAGCCGCAGAACGTGCAGGTGGCGTTCTTTACAACGGTCAGACTCATGGCAGTGTTCCACTGGAGAGAATGAATGTCACTCTGACGGTTTGAGAGCGTCCGAACCGGACGGAACCGTAAAGGTTCAGCCCAGTTCCCGGCCCACGCAGCTACCGCGTGTGCGTCGCGGCATATACGCCCGGCCCCGATCAACTCCCAGGACGCGGGCTTTTCGTCCTGTTCCAACGAGATCTGTGGAACTGCTGCCCCATCCGGTCCCGGAACATCTTCTTGACTTTGAATAACGCTCATAGGTGAATTTCCTTCTCCAAAACGAACTCAGACGCTTGGCGGTAGGACTGCCGCAATCGGCTCCACTTCCACTTCCCACCCTTTGGAAGTCGGCATTCCGGTACCATCGGTATTGCCGCCCATCAATCGGCAGGTCGGCGGTCCGTAGGGAACGAAAATCAAACCGGGTGGAACTTTCCCTGACTGGCATAGGAAATTCGCCTCGCCGAATTCCCACCAAACGCGAACCGCTCCTCCTGCGATGATCCCGGCCTCTTTCATGTCATCGGCGTTCATGGTCAGCGTGGTCACAATCGTTTGGTATTCGGCGTAATCTTTTCCAACATTGACTTGCTGGCCCTGTTTGGAGGTTCGGCCCGCGATCATGGTGAAACGCTTACCAGCCATCGGTTCGCTTTCGGGGTGGTGGGGTGTATCGGCGTAAAGACGAAGATTATCTTATCTGGTCCACCAAAGCGGTCAAAGAATTGGCAGAGGAACTCCGGAAAAGCCGGAAAATGCAGTCGCTTATACTTATACAATAGGATGGACATCGCCCAGAATTCCAACTACGATCCAACCATGCCCAAACTCTTCATTTCCTACCGCCGTCACGATAGCGCCGATGCCACCGGTCGGCTCCACGATCGCCTGAAGGCGCATTTCGGCGAAGAATCTGTCTTCTACGATGTCGACAGCATCCCCATCGGCCTCGACTTTCGCAAGGATATCGAAAAAGCCGTCAGTCAATGCGACGTTCTCCTGGCCGTCGTCGGCGAACACTGGGTGAAAGCCGAAGCTCAGGACGGTCAACGTCGTTTGGACAATCCCAACGATTTGGTCCGTATCGAGATCGAGACAGCCCTGGCGCGCGACATCCCGGTTGTGCCGGTGTTGGTCGGTCATGCATCGATGCCCGCCGAAGCAGATTTGCCCGGCGAACTGAAAGGACTTCTCGCCGAAATGCCGCCATCGTTCCGCCTGGCGCAGAGTTCGATTTTCAGACGAAACGATTGATTCAAGGCTTGGAACGGCTATTCACCGACAAACAGGAACTCGACGAGAGAATGCAAAAGGCTAACAACCTCGGCTGAAGACGATCCCGGAGATCGCCTGACTCCCGTCCCGCACGGCACTCGAAATCGTCATTCGGGAAATGTACGAACGACGAATCGGCGAGCCGGCGGGGAATCGAAGTCTCGAACAGCTCGGTCCAGCGCCTCGCCGAACGCGGCATCTTCCCGAGCGACCTCGGCGTGACTTCCGTGCGTCGAAAGAGCTGGAACGGATTCGCAACCGAACCGCGACGAAGAAAGTCACGAAGTCGGAATCATCTTGTTTGCTGGCCGACATCATGACGATCTTGAAATGGTACATGACGGTCGAGCAACCCGACAAGATTGGTCAGAAGCCTACGCTCACGGCGTCGCAGCAGCCAGTCATTGCGATGGCTCGGGCCGGACCTCGCATCGGCGAAAATCGTGCCCAAAGGGGTCTGCGCTCGTTCGACGCCAAGGATGCCGATTTCTTCCTCGACCTTCTGCCTGGACCCGCGCGACCAAGGCGGTCTTCCCGAAAGCATTCGGTTTTGGAAACATCGGATCGAAGAGCAAGGAAGAGGCAACTTTCACGGTGGGAGTGATCTATGGGCCGTCGGGCTGCGGCAAATCGTCCTGGTAAAGGCTGGGCTGTTGCCGCGCCTGGCCAGTCAGGTCATTGCCGTTTATATCAGGCCACCGCTGAAGACACCGAACATCGGCTACTCAATGCGCTGCGCAAACGGAGTCCCGATCTGCCGAAAGACCTGGATTTAACCATCACCATTTCCGCCCTACGACAAGGGCAGGGTTTGAAGCCGGGCGTGAAGGTGTATCGTGTTGGACCAATTCGAGCAGTGGCTACATGCGAAACGAGGCGAAGGGAATACCGCACTTGCTCAGGCCCTCCGGCAGTGCGACGGCGATCGCGTGCAATGCATCGTCCTGGTGCGCGACGACTTTTGGCTGGCCGTGAGCCGATTCATGCGTGACCTGCATATCGAGTTGGTCCAGGGTCAAAACATAGCGCTGGTAGACTTGTCGATCCGATCCATGCTCGAAATGTACTCGCAGCCTTTGGTCGTGCCTTCGGTCGGTTCACGGACAACCTCAGCAAAGACGAAGAGGCATTCCTGGATCAAGTCAATCAAAGGTTTGGCTCGAGACGGCCGGGTGATTTCCGTTCGACTCGCTCTTTTTGCGGAAATGGTCAAGGGCAAAGCCTGGACCCCGGCGACGCTGAAAGAAGTCGGCGGGACGGAAGGGGTCGGGGTCTCGTTTTTGGAAGAGACCTTCAACATCAGCCGCCATCGGCCCCACCAGCAAGCTGCCAGAGCCGTTCTCGAAGCGCTGTTGCCCGAACAAGGCTCCGACATCAAGGGCGACATGCAGTCTCACGACAAGTTGCTCGAAGCATCCGGCTACGCCAAACGCCCGAAAGAGTTTGAGGAACTGCTCCGAATCTTGGACAGCTGAACTCAAGCTCATCACACCCACCGACC
>CAWAMR010000025.1:0-33023 GCA_963783095.1 uncultured Planctomycetota bacterium
CTCGGCGCAACCTTTTACTTTCTTCTGGTCGGCCACCAGCCGTTTATGGAAGGGACCGTAGCACAGAAGTTACTTTGGCATCAAAACCGGACCCCCAAATCGATCAAAGAGGTTCGCTCCGATGTACCTGACGCGGTGATTGCGATCATATTGAAGATGATGGCGAAAAATCGACAAGACCGCTATCAAACGCCTGCGGAACTTGCAGAAGCTCTGGCACCGTTTGTGCAAACCCCAAATTCCACCTGCTTCCCGAAAAGGAAATGCCCACGCTTTCCGCCGCTGCACAAGCGAGCGGAAACCGGACCCAGTTGACCCCACCGCTGCCGTTCGAACTGCGACCGGGGCGCCCGCGCGATCACGCCGATCCCGCGCGTCAACCCGACTCAGGCAGCCCGGTTCGGGTTCGGGAAAGCCGATACCTCAACCTGCGGCATTCTCGCATACGTCAGACACTCAACGAGTAGCCCCTCCAGTTCCTGCTCCGACTCCGGCACCTATCGTGGAGATTCCCGAATCGGGTGACCCGGTCTGGGAATCTTTCGCGGACGAATCGAATACACCGTCACGCAACGACACGCAACGACAACCTCCTCCGGAATCGAAGCACAAACCCAAGCCCAAGCCCAAGCCACGATCTTCCCGCCGGTGATGGAAGATGCCCCTCCGAAGAAGGCAAAAGCAAAATTCCCGACCGTACCAGTGCTGATCGCTTTGGTACTTGCCGTCGTCGCGAGCGTTTCTGTTTGGTGGTTTGTCATTCGCACTCCCAAGGGGCAGGACACCGGTGGCCCTGCAAATTCGGATGGAACCAGGCTGACGGTTTCCAAGCACGCGGGAGTCGGGCAATTTTCCAAGATCAGGGATGCGATCAGCAAGGCCACGCCAGGTTCCCACATCGTCTTGATGGACGAGGAATGGGAAGAATCGCTCATCATTTCATCAGCTCCACCCAAAGGTCTTGTGATCGAGCCTGCCGAAGGAAAACAGGTGACCTGGAAGCCCGAAAAGGGCAAAGAGCCAACTCTGCTGATTTCCATTTCGCGGGCAGAGAATCTGGTCGTGCGAAGAATTCGATTTCAAGGGGAAGGATCGTTCACACCGGCATAAGCGTTTTCGGCAAATGCCCGGGCGTGACGTTCGAAATCTCGAATTCTCGGAATTCAAGAAGTCCTGCATCTCTTTCGTCGACTGTGTCGGCGCGTGAAAAGCGGCCTGTTCTGGTGCAACGAATTCGCTGTCAGTCGCAGCAAGCTCAATGCGAAGCAGCCATCGATTTGACGGTTAGCCCGGTATCCGGTCGAACGCTCCCGAATAAGAACGAATCATTCTGATAAGCAATTGTCGCTTTGAAGGATCATTCAAGTCGGCCATACGAATCGATGAAGCGCACAAATCTGGAAATTCTCCACGATCGCTTCTGGCAATGCACGGACGGATTTTCTTCAAGGAGTCCAAATCGGAATACACCTATCAAGTCAAAATCCAGAGTAATACCTTTTACTCGATCAAGGGCATCCACTTCCAGAGTTCCGCCGGCATTCTCCAACCCGCCGTGGCGGACATACAAAGAGTCGCGGTTATCCAGAACTATTTCTTCAACACGACAGAAGGAATCCTTGTGGCGGACGACAACCCCGCAGCCTTGCCGTTCGTTCAGAACCAGAGTTCTGAAAATGTTCGCAGTTCAACCAGTCCTGATGTCAAGACCGTCGGTTGTCTGCCGGCAACAAGCGATATTGCTTTGCCGATTGACCCCAAGGATGAAAAGACGTTTTTGCGTTACGACAAGAATAGCCCGCTCTTCAAGGCGGCAAACGGGAAACCTGTGGAACTCCTCCGATCGAATAGTGAAGCTGTTCCATCAACGAAATCACTTATGTGACTGTGAACACAAGAAGGTGCTCGTGCGAGCACCTTCTTGTGTTCACAGTCACATATCTTTTTACGTAAACAACTTCCAGACACTAACAACTTTACCAGGGTAATTCCGGCCCGAATCGGAATTCAATTCTCGCCCGATTGAAACATGAGATGAGGCAATACTTCAACCCTACAAAGCCATTTTTCAGGAAATCTTTCTCATTTTATCCATTTTATCACGAATCTCTGCATTTTCAGCATATCCGGTGTTTTCTGCGTGATCGTAATTTGCTTTATCTCCGAACCCGAACTAAGAACTCTTTACCGACAGGAAATTCATTTGTGAGCATATCCATCGGTTGGAAATGCTCTTCGTAAGCGAGATGAACAGTGACGGATACTTCCGGCGTCACCGCGAGATTTCAACTTCTTTCCAGGCTCCTCGATCGACCGGGCCGGGAAGCGAAACCGCTGGAAACTGCGCTCGCAGAACTGGTCAATGTTTTTGGCTTGCGAGCTGCCGGGGTTCGCTGGCCGGCAGTTGGCACACCTCGAATCGATATTCAGGCAGGGCAGGATGACCGCAATATAAGTTCCGAGTGGACTGAGGATATCACCACAAAACTCGGTACTCGCGAGCCGCCACCAAGGTCATCGTTCAGAGATCATCCGCCGAGCGGCTGATTGTGCCGCTCTTGCCGGAATCTCGTCAGCCTCGGGCCTTTTGGGCAACCCGCCACGCAGCCTCACCTTGGCCCGAATCCGACACCGCCGGATTGATCTCGCAGCGCAAATCATTGCCCTTGGCCCGATTTAACCAGCGGATGGGGCCGGTTCTGGATCAAAGCCGGGTCGCTCAAAGGATCAACGATGCCGCCGTCGTCGCCGGCAAGATCGCCCACGACTTCGACAACATCTCACAGGTGTGTCGGCTTTGCGGATATGGTTTTGCCGATGCTTCAGACCGGCTCCATTCCGCACCAATACATCGCCGAGGTGAGTTCCGCAGGCAATCGTGGGATTCAGTTCACACAGCAGTTGCACACGCTGAGTCGGTGTGGTCATGCAAAACCGATGCCAAGCACGCTCTCGATGACGGTTGCCAAAGAGGAAGTTTGTCTGCGCCGGGCCACGCCAAACTTCATTCGGTTTCAGACCAGCGCCGCTGCCGACCTGCCGCCTGTCGCGGTCGAAGCAGGAACATTGCAGCTCATTCTGGGAAACATCCTCGATAACGCTGTCGAAGCCTCTCCGCAGCGCGGGTCGTCCGGCTGGAAGTTTCGCTCATCGACTCTCCGAGTCCGAAGCTCGAGATTATCTGGGTCAGGTCTCTGCGGGACCGTATGTGCTCGTCCGAATCAGCGACGAGGGGCCGGTTATCCGCGACAAATATCGCCGCAAGATGTTCGTGGAACCGTTCTTTACTATCAAGGTTCGCCACCGCGGCTTAGGACTGTCGATCGTCTATCGTGTTCTTTCCGCACACCGCGGAGGTGCCCGCGTCGAGGCTGTCTCAAATCGTGGGACCACCGTTTGCATCGTCTTACCGCTTGCCGCCCGCATTCCCGATTCTGCAGTTATTGGACCAGAAGTTCTTCGCTCCCAAGGAGGCAAAACATCATGAGTTTGCAGCTTGCCGATAGCCCGATGAGTGTTTTTTCAAAACCGCCGATCCGCATCGCTCCCGCAGCATCTGCGGGATTGGGGGATTTTCAGGCGTCCAGCGACATTCGCATCCTGGTATGCGACGACGATCCTCAAACGTGCCATCTGATCCAGGCATTGTTGAGCAATCACGGGTTCACCATTGATACCCTCAGTGACCCAAGCCAGCTTGAAGGCTGGCTCAAGGGACAACAGTATCAATTGATCTTGATGGATTATGTTCTCCCTGGATTGGAACCGGATCAGGTTTTCAATTGGCTCAGGGATTTTCAGCCGGACGCCAGCGTGATCGTGGTATCCGCCTACCCATCGGTAGAGAGCATCCTGAATTGTCTTCTCGCTCGCACCTACGACTATTTGTCGAAGCCGTTCCAGGTCGACCAACTGCGAAACCTCGTGGTGGCCGTTTGGAGAACAAAGGGCTGCTTCGGATGACGGAAGAGGCATTGCGGGAATCGCTGGGCTCCATCATCCGCGAACGCCGCAAGGCCCACAAAATGACGTTGCAGGTTCTGTCGGATCGAACCGGCGTGTCATTGGGTTACCTGTCGCAGATCGAACTCGGCAAGAACTCAGCCTCGATCGAAACGCTTTACCGGATTTGCCTGGCGCGGGAATGAAGATGTCGGACCTCTTCCAGGCTCTCCAACGGGCCGGACACTAGTTGTTTCACAGATTTCGTAGTAGTTATTCTCCATGCGGTCGAGAATGAGGCATTTTGGGCCGTGTGGAGAATAGTTCATCATTCGTTTCGAAATCGATGTTCCACGTGGATCAGCTTCACTTTCCCATCATCCGCCGCATCACCGTCATCGCCTCAGCGGCTTTGCCCGGCTTGCAGCAGATCACGAAGTCGTCCGCATAGTTGATCCAGCCAGCCTTGCACCTCTCGTAACGCCGCATGTGCGTCGTGATCGGCTCGGTAGGGGTGCTACTCCGGCTACAAGGCTTGCGTGGGTTTTTACTGCACTCTGAACACTGAAATCTGAACACCGAAATCAGCCATACTTCTTGTGACACTCCACCCCGCTCATCTTCTTCGCTTTGATCAGCCCGCCTTCCAATTTTTCACCGTCGGGGTCGAGATACAGCCGGCCGCTCGGCTCCTTGATCGTTTTGTCGTAGCCGGTGAAGTGCGTGTTAAAGATGAAGCCCGTGTCCGAAAGGGCCGTGAACCAGTGGATGTTGTCCTTGTGATCGGAGATCGTAGAAAGTTCGCCCGGTTTGAACTCGCGGTCGATCGTCGGCTTGATGATGTAATGATCTTTCCGCAGTTTCGAGGCGATCGTAGTGCTTCCCTTTGAATGTGCGCGCAGAACAATAAAACCAGTACACATATTTTCATGTCCGTGCGGCACAACCGACCGACCCTTCTTCATGCAAAAGATTTGTCTGCCGAACCCGACATCTCCGCTGACTCCCTCGATTTTCAGGCTGAACCAAGCGCTTAATGGGCTGACTATCGGGGAGCTTGGTGCGCTGAGCGATCTTGTCGAGTTCGACGTATTTGATTAGGGTTTCGAGATCGACCCGCCGATACAGATCTTCCATCCTGGACTGGAATGCGGTGTCTTTGAGTTTTGAGCCGCGGAGTTGTTGGCCGATTTCGTAGAGTTCCTTAAACCACTTGTTGATGTCCGGCTTGACGTCATCGGCAAATAGATCGCGTGCCCAAAGGAACTCGATCAGGCCGAAACTCAGGAGTGTGGCTTGAAACTCGCGACGGCTAGGTGTGTTCATGATAGTTTTCAGTGTTCAGTTTTCAGTGTTCAGTTCAATCAATCCTCAGTCTATCGAAGACATGAAGCGGATTGCAAGCAAACACTCCAAATAACCACGAAAACAGGTCTGAACACTGAACACTGAACACTGAACACTGTTATGAATAACGCACCGGTGATTCTGAGTTTTGACGTCGAAGAGCACAACCGTATTGAAGCGGCGAGAAAAATTGGTTTGGCCCCCGGACTTGCGCTGCACCTACGCGGAGCGGATGGTAGCGATGACCCGCCGGCTTCTCGACGAGCTGGCCAAACGCCAGGCACTTGCGACCTTTTTCATCGTTGGCGAGATCGCCCGAAGTCATCCGCAACTCGTCCGCGACATTCATTCGGCCGGGCACGAAGTTGGCAGCCATAGCTGGGATCATCGAGGCGTTCATTATTTCACTCCGGAATCTTTTCGCGAGGACTTGATGCGGAGCAAGGACGCTCTGGAACAGACAATCGGTGCGGCAGTGGTGGGGTTCAGGGCACCGACATTCAGTATCGTCCGCCAAACAGCGTGGGCCATTGACGTGCTGGCGGAATGCGGCTTCGCCTACGATTCGTCCATCTTTCCCACTCAACACGATCGTTACGGCATCCCCGAAGCACCGCGAACGCCGTTTATTGCGCTCGGCCCATCCGCAACCATCCTCGAACTTCCACTAACGACTCTGCGCTATTTCGGGATAAACATACCGGTTGCGGGCGGAGGATATTTTCGGCTCTTTCCGCTGGCGTTTATGCAGGCAGGCATTCGGCAATTGCTCAAGCTCGCGCCGTCGATGGCGATGCTCTATTTCCACCCTTGGGAATTTGACGTCGATCAACCCCGCCTGCCTATGGGCGGCCTTGCTACCTTCCGAACGTATGTCGGATCTAGCCGAAGCATGGGACGTTTTCGCCAGCTCATTTCGAGCCATGTCTTTCATCGCGCGATCGATGTCGTCAATGAATTGCGAACCCGCGACCAGGAGATTCCTCGATTTTCCGTCGCCATCGATCCCAAAGCGGGCTGAGCCCTGATCCCCTCTCCCTCGATTGCAGGTGGTGTCGGTGCTGAGACATGTCTCGACACCGACACCACCTGCAATCGGGCGACAGGGTTAGGGTGAGGGGGAGGAACCTGCCACCACAAAAGACGCGTATGGGAAGGGTGAAGGTTCATCCCCTCACCCTAACCCTCTCCCCGGAGTACCGGGGAGAGGGGAATAGCAATTGCTCCTTTTTTCTTTCCACTTGTGGGCAATAGTCAGGCCAAAGCATGGTGGAGTTCTTCACTTCATACTTCATCTTTGGCTGCGTGCTGATCTTGTGCGGAAAACCGATTTTCGCTATTCCACCGTTTATGGACACCCCGCTGAAACCTCGTTTGTTGATCACTTTGGGAGACGTCGCTGGAATCGGCCCGGAAATTGTCGTGGCGCCTGGCCCGAACTCGTGCGCGATGCGATACCGATCGTCATCGGCGATCCCCATTGGGTTGAGCGCGGCATTCAACTGGCGAATCTGCCGCGCTCGTACAGGTGATAAGCGCTCCCGCCGAAGCACTCCCAGCAACAGGCCGGATTCCCTGCATTCGCTCAACCCGGCAATCGCTCTCGGAAATCCAACCGGGGAAGGTCTGCGCCCCGGCCGGCCAGGCCGCCTATGACTTCTTGTGCGATGCGATCGACCGCACCCTGGCGAAGCAAGCCGATGCCATCGTGACCGCCCCATTACATAAAGAAGGCTTGCGTGCTGCCGGCTTGAACTATCCGGGACATACTGAAATTCTTGCGGAGCGAACCGGGACGAAGACTTACGCGATGGTCCTCTTCGGCGATGGCCTGGCGGTTGCCCACGTCACGCTTCACATGGCTCTGCGAGATGTCTTTTCGCAGCTGAGTACGGATGCGGTCCTGGAAAAAATTCAGTTGCTCGCCGACTTGCTGCCTCGACTTTTGGATCGCCCGGCTCGCATTGCCGCGGCAGCGCTGATCCGCATGCCGGCGACGGCGGCTTGTTCGGCAATGAAGAAGCGACCATCATCGCTCCTGCGGTCGTGAAAGCCAAGGCGATGGGTGTCAATGCAGTTGGCCCCTTGCCTGCCGATACACTCTTTGTGCGTGCTCATAAAGGGGAATTCGACGGGATCGTGGCGATGTATCACGATGCAGGGCACATCGCCATGAAATTGCGGTCGGGCTGGCGCTGTGTGAACATCAGTGCCGGCTTGCCGATCATACGAACCAGCGTTGCTCACGGCACGGCCTACGACATCGCCGGCAAGGGCAGCGCGGATGCGAGTAGTCTCATTGAAGCTGCCAAAGTTGCGGTGAAACTGGCCTCGAATCGATGAACGAACTCGGCCCGGCAAGGATGTCGGGCGATTTTTGGAAAGGAGTCCTCTCCATGCGGACAACTCTGTACTTGCTACGTCACGCGGCGACACTCGCCAATCTGGCCCATCCGGCCAAACTTCAGGGTCGGCGCAGCGACCCGCCCCTCGGCGATCGGAACGCAACAGGCCTGCGCCACCCGCGAATTCCTTGCCATCCGGGCCTTCGATGCCTGTTATTGTTCGCCGTTACTGCGGGCGGTGCAGACAGCCCAGATCGTTGCGGAGCCGCACCAACTGGCACCGATTGCTATCAACGGACTGACCGAATGCGATATCGGCGACTGGGAAGGCAAATCGTGGGAAGAGATTCGCCGAAGCCATCCCGTGGAATATCACCGGTTCATGGCGAATCCCGCCGTTCACGGCTATCCCGGCGGCGAGGATTTTAAGCAAGTCTATCAGCGTGCCCGCGACACGATAGAGGAACTGTGCACCGGCACCGGGCAAATCGCCCTGGTCATTTCGATCATATCGTCAATCGGACTTATTTGCAGGCTTGCTGGGACTCAGACCTGCAAGCGCACGCAAACCATCACTCGCAACTTGGAATTTCTGTAGTAATGGCAAGGAGGACAAGACCACGGTTTCGACGTTGAATGCCGTATTCCATTTGCAAGGACTTGCCGCCTAGAATACAACGGCCACAGGAAGACGGTGTATAATGTCCAGGTGGATGGCGATCGCTGCTGTCAAGTTGGAGAACAAGTGTTGCCGGCATATAATCAGTCGGCCCCGAAACAACTTTATCGGGGCGATAAATCGGGGTTGAAGGCAGTTGGTTTCCGGTCATTTGAAGCGACTCGTGAGACGTCTGTGGATTTGTCTGATGGCGACAACCTGATTCGACAGCTTTTCAATGCTGCCGTGGACCGCCTCTGCAAACGCGGCATTTCAGTCCATTACACCCCGCTTGTAATTGAGTGGATGGTGAAACAATCTGATTGGATTGAGTCGCTCAACCCACTCAAGACGTTACATGGCTATTGGCATCATGATGTGGCTTCCGCAATCGAAAAGTTGATACTTGACGGAAAGTTGCGGACAGGTGATACTTTGTCTGTGTATATTGGTGAAACGCCTGTTCCCGGCCTGCGATTTGATGTCTCTGCCCCAGCTAAGAGCAAGACCAGTGATGGTCTACAAATAGGTTGACGTTAATGTGTTGGTGCACAAGCCAATACGATCTGGGATACGTAATTCGTTACGTAATGGGTCGCACGGCTGGCCCTTCAACACGCAACCGGAGATTATTATGAACCCAGCTCGACGAGACTTTCTTCATCAAAGTTATGCCATTCTCGCGACGCCGCCACTGATCACCCAACTCGATGCCTCTTGCAACGCGGCGGAACCGCCAACTCCGAAATCGGCCAAGTTCGATTTCTATGTGATGGATACGGGGCTCGCGGCTCGGATGTCCCAACTCTCGAAAAGAAGGTCGAACTGGTCAAGAAGCTGGGGTTTGTTGGAATCGGCTATACCTCAATCATCCAGAATTACCCCAACTGCTTGAACTACTCGACAAAGCCAAGCTGGAACTTTCAGCGGTTTATCTCACTCCAGCGCTGGAGGGGCCGCTCGACCCCAACCTGGCCGACTCGATTAGATGTATGAAGGGACGAAAGACTCGGATCGAACTGGCTATCGGAAGCAAGAAGTACAAATCCTCCGATCCCGAAGGCGATAAACAGGGTGTGGAGTTGCTCAAAACAGTATCGGATATGGCTTCCGACACGGGGCCAGTTGTCTCGGTGTATCCCCATACCGGCAGTTGAACGGAGCGCGTCGAGGATGGTGTCCGACTTGCCAAGCTGGTGGCGAGAAAGAACGTGGGAACGCACTTCAACCTGGTCCACTGGAAATGGGTGGCTCAAAAGAGAGCTTTGCCCGACCTACTGGTAGAGGCACTGCCTTACTTGTTCGCGGTTACGATCAACGGACTGGATGGGAAGAAGATTGTCTCCCTCGATCGAGGCGATTACGACATTGACGCTTTTCTCGCGTTGCTGAAGAAAACTGGGTATAGCGGACTGGTTGGGCTGCAAGGGTACAGTGTGCCGGGGCCATCGAGCGAGCATCTTGGGCGATCGATGAAGAAGTGGAAGGAAGCCATGAAGAGACTGGAAGAGTGAATCTCCGCAGGTAGTGCTAAGATCTTACTCCTCCCTATAGATCGCGACTTCAGATGGCCAACCAATAACCCTTTGCCATCGTTGTTGCATCGGCGCGCTCCCGAGGGTACACCACCACCCCGTAGTGATAGAACCCGCCACCCAGTTCAATTCGCACTCTCACCAAGTCGCTCCAGATTGTGCCTCCAACACTGACCCGTCCGGGCAAAAAGGTCCGCACACCCATCGGAATCCGATCACGATCGATCCAATCCGAGTCGGCTCGTTCCTTTGCTCGCTCACTGATAACATTCTGGCCCCATTCGCTAAGCGACTCGGGGCCACCTGCCATGTAAACTCGACAAATGAGGTGCAAGTCGACCAATATGCCCCCCGAGGCCCACGCAAGCACCAAACAACAACATACCGTCGCAAGGGGGAGAATTCGCGGTCTTCGCGAAGTGCGAATAGCCAGAGCAACCGCGAGAACCAATGCCACCAGTATTAGCAGTGCCACCATTAGTAGCCCGGCGAGCAACAAGAACAAATCGGGACCAATACAGATCGCTGAAGCAACCCACATGACAAAAGCGAATGATAGCGCGCAGCCAAATTTCCCATCCCAAGGCAACCTTCTCCACCGCTCGGCAGGGTCATATTTCTCTCCGCTTATCGATTCATTCGTGTCCGGAATGAATTATCTACTTCATCTGCCAGCGCTGCCAGGCCAGTCCTGGAGTATCCACACGAAACTGGACCAGTCGTTGGTGTTTTACCTCTGTCACGTAAATAGTCTTTCCATCCTTGCCGCCAAAACAAAGGTTGCTGGGAGCTTCGCCCAGCACGTCAATCTCTTGCAGAATCTCACCCTTGGGTGAAAGTTTTACTACCGTTCCTTTTCCGTAGCGCGAGATGTAAAGATTCCCATCCTTGTCGCAGCGCATCCCGTCGAAGCCGGCATCCTCGAACTTCTTGAGCAGTTGCTTGTTCTTCAGACTGCCATCCGCGGCGATATCGAAGACCCACACATTGCGCTGGGCACTTTCGTTGACATAGAGCTTTTTGCCATCCGGGCTGACCTCGATACCGTTGGTCGTGCCCATTTTCCCGGCCGCCAGCGTAATCTTTCCTTCGCGATCCACTTTCCAGACCTGCCCGGTGCTATTGCCCCAGTTTGGATCGCTGGCATACATCGTGTCATCGGGGGCGATGGCCAAGTCGTTCGGCTGGTTCATCTTGTCGTTGTGTCCAAACACGGTCACCTTCTTGGTCGCAGGATCGATCCGTAAGACGTTGTGTTCCGCATAGTCGGCGACGTACATCATCCCTTTCTTGTCGAAGACGATACCGTTGCCGGTACTCTTGCCCGGCAAAGTCACCCACACTTCACCCTTGCCGTCGGGAGTGATTTTGCCGATGGTTTGCTGTTTTTCAAAGTTGACGACATAAATATTGCCGTCCTTGTCGCAGGCAGGCCCCTCGATGCCCGGAGTGAAAACCTTGTCTTTGGTCAAAGGTGTCGCCTTCCAGAGAACCTCTTGCGCTTCGAGCGGATTCATGCCGACAAAGTATGCGATCAACAAAACAACATATAAACGCATCAATACACCTTGATTTTTAGTTATTTATTCATAACCACGGAACACACAGAAAACACGGAAGAATTCAATTCTTATTTCCGTGTGTTCCGTGTGTTCCGTGCTTATGAATTTACTTCTTCAGGAATGGATTCGGTCTCAATTCGATTTTCTTCACCGATTGCAGGTAGTCGAGAACTTTCTCGGATTCCTTTCCACCAACCTGGGCATGGAAGTGGAGCGAAAACCCGTGCGGGCCCTTGGCATCGATCAACTTTGGTTGATGCGTCAAGGATGTCTTGACGACATCGAGCAAGCCCAGCATGGCCGCACAAAAGATGTCGATTCGAGCGCCATGTTCCAGGAGATAATCTACGATCCCCCTCTCACCCATGTGCGATGCTCCACCCAAACCGCCTTCCCAGTCACCGCCGCCCCAGTCCATCATCGCATTGACCAGTGCAGGCTGCTTTTCCAGAAGCTTCTTCACCATGCCGAGATCGGAATGGGCATAGATCACGAAATCCTGAACCAGCAGCCTGGGAATCTGCTGCTTTTTCCAGGATGGTTTGAAGTCGGGTGGTGTGTAGTCGCACTCAAATGGGGCCTCGATTGGTCCAGTGGGTGTTTTGGGAGTATCCACTTTGGGTTTGCCTTGTGCATGTGTTTCGGTTGCGCCGCCAACGGTAATACCGGCTGCGACAGCGGCGAAGGTTCGGCGAGAAATCGGCTTGGTCATGATACGTTCCTGTGGATGAAAATCTCTGTAGTTCCATGAGCAATCAAGAATTATACTCGGCGTGGCCAGGAATGAGCCAAACCTGCCGAATCCAAAGCAGGGCCAACGGCCGCGGAATTTCCTGAGCGTAGCAACCCAGACGGACGGATGGTCCCAATTCACCAAAGCACTTTGTCAGTGTATCACATCGAAAAGCGTTTGATTCATTGCCAAGTTCTTTGGAAACATTTTGTTGCGACGCCTTGTAGGAGTCATCCGATTCGTGGACGAATTCACCACACCTATTTTGTAGCAATTTGTAGCATGGCATTGGGGAATACGTTTGTTCGCATGTGCGATCGCATGTGTACAATCCAATTTTTGTAGCAATTTGTAGCGTCTGCACCGGATTCGGGCCATCATCAGCAAAAACTTCGCCAAGCCATCAAATCGATAAGCGTTTCATTGGCTTTAGTTCTTGGAAGCGTCTGCCCCGGTTTCGGGCTCTCATCAGCAAAAACTTCGCCAATCCATCAAATCGATAAGCGTTTGATTGGCTGTAGTTCTTGGAAGCATGGCATTGGGGAATACGTTCGTTCGTATGTGCGATCACAGATGCACAATCCATTTTTTGTAGCAATTTGTAGCATGGCCGTTCGCATCATCGTTTGTTTGGTTATTAAATTGTTGATGCGCAGCCATTTTTTGTAGCAATTTGCAATTTGTAGCTCCGGGCTCGATAGATCGTTCGTTTGTTCGCATTTGCGATCATAAATGTACAAACCGATTCTTGTAGCAATTTGTAGCGTCTGCGCCCGATGCTCGGGCCCTCATCTGAAAGTAACTTCGCCAGAATATCAAATCAATAATCGTTGGATTGAGACGAAGTTTCTTGGAAGCAAGGCGATCACCGCCTCGTTTGTTTGGTTATTCAATCGTTGATCCGCAAGCCAAATTGTGTAGCAGTTTTGTAGCAGGGCGTTCGGTAATTCGTTCGTTCGCATTTGCGAATCGTTTCTGCACAATCCGATTTTTGTAACAATTTGTAGCAATCCAGCCCAACGGACGGGCCACATTCACCAAAGAACTTCGTCAGTGTATCAAATCGATAATCGTCGGATCCACTACCAAGTTCTTTGGAAGGATTTTGGAGCCGTCACGCCAGATGCATAAGCATCCCTCACCAAAGTAGTTCGTCAACATATCAAATCGATAATTGTTTGATTTTAACTCGGTTCTTTGCAAGAATTTGGCCCATCAGCGTCACTGATCTCATCGTGTTATTATAGTGTAGTTATGTTCAAATACAACCGCTGCCGGCCCCTGAATATAATCGATGTAACCATTCGCCCTTGCACGACCTGTGATGCTCATGACACACGTTAGCCTCGACAATCAGAACGAATCCGTCAAACAATTCGTCCTAGCTTTGTCCGTGGATCGAGGAGGCTCGATCCTGGAATTGGAAGGCAAGGAAATCCTCCGCGCGTTCCCATCTCAGAACGACGATACCGGAAAAAAATCAGGTTGGACGGAAAGCAAAAACAATCGTCGATGCGAGTTGATCGACAAAATGATTGATGCGAAGATTAGTCCGGATGAAGAGAAGGAACTCGAAGACCTACAGGACCAGATGTTACGCTACCGTCGCCGTGTCGCTCCTCTTCCGCTCGCCCATGCAGCTCAACTTCTTGAAGAATTTGAGCGAAAAGCGGCCCAGGCTACCGAGCCGTCGACATGACACCCTTTGATTATCCATCGGCACCGCACGTCCGTCGTCATGGTCCGATGGGTTATGCCACCTGCTTGTCTCATTTCTTACCGCGCGGTGTATAAAGCAGCTCGACTTGGAGGAGCGCTCATGATCGAACTAACCCCCGAACCAGCGTCTCGCTGTGACAAGCCGTGCCGATGACGGTGTACTCGTTGCCCTTGTAGTGACGGTAGCGACCGGGCTGGATTGAGGTCTTGTCATTCATCGTTTTGTCTTCTTTCCCCTCGGTCCCGTCTTCTTCGCCACGAACTCTAAATCGTCATCTTGTGTCTCCGGTACTTGGGCGATTGTTACTCGTCGCTCGTTTCCACGGATGGTCGGCTCCTTCATTTCCACTTGCTCTCCGCAAGTCATGGCATCTCTTTCACTCGAATGTTCCGAAACTCGAACTTTCCATATTCCGACTGAAGGCCGATGGTTCCCCCTCACCGAAGATGCCGACGAGTACGAAGAATACTTGCTTCATTCGCAGACCTCACCCGTTCCTTGAGTCCTACTCAGAAAAATCTGATCGCCTCGATTTTCTGGCCGGGCAACTCAATCCACTCATGCAACTAGCTCCAACCAGACGCGGATGTCATTTTCGTATTCGCTGGAGAGATCAGATTTCACCAGTTGGCGGTGGAACTCAGCAGCGCCTTTGCGACCAAAGTCGGCAACGAGCGCGTTGGAAAACCTCCGATTGGGATCAGGCGCAATCGGGCGCTGACACAGGTTCATGAGCATTTCATTGCAACTTACCTCCGAAGGCAGCAAACCAGGCAGATCGCGATCCAGTCGTCGCTTCGCATGGATCAACTCTCGGTAAGTTTGCAAACCGTGGAAAGGAGACCTGCCGGCGAGCATTTCCACAAGAATGTAACCCAGGCTCGCCAGATCCGCTCTCTCGGAGTTCGGCCCTCCCTCCAGTACCTCGGGCGCAGCATACAAGGGCGACCACATCCGCCGTGCGAGGCCGTGCTCCAGGTTGATCGCCGAGCCGATGTCGATGATCTTCGCGTTCCCTGTGCGCTTCAGCATCACATTCGATGGCTTCAAATCGCCATGAACGATTGCGTTTGAGTGCAACGCCGCCAGCCCTGACAAACACTCGCGGAGAATCTGGATCGCCACGCCTGGTTTCAACCGAGGCTGTATCGGACCATTGGTGATGATGACTCGATCGATGTAGTCCCACCGCTCCGGAGTGACACAGGCGCGTGTCCTGTCCAACATGCCTTGGGTCAGGACTTCGCTGAGATCGTAACCCTCCAGGTATTCCAACGCCATGACGCGAATGCCGTCGATCGCGAAGAAATCGTGGACGTCGACGAGGTTGTCATGCTGAGCTACCGATGCCGAAGCAGCGATGTGGGCAATGCGCGCCATGTCTTCTTCATAGCTGCGAACATCAGCGTAGGGTGCTGGCGAGAAGATTTTCAGCGCAACCGGGCGGACGAAGCCGTCCGTACCGCATCGCTCGGAAAGGTACACCACACCCTGGCCACCGGTGCCAAGTCTGCGCAGTTTGCGATAATTCGTCGTCCAGGGGATTATCTCGTTGTGGATGACGGTTTCGTACTGTGCAAATAATTCGCTTTCGTTGGTGTTGGGATTGTTTGACGGATGTTCTGAAGTAGTCGTTATCAACAAGAGGAATGATCCTTCATTTCTTGGGAGAGCAAACTTTCAGTATAGGAATTTGATCGAGAAGTAGTTTCGGAAGCGGATAAGTGAAGAAATGTGGTGATTTGTTTCTTCAACAACCCTGTGCATCATACAATCAAAATATTGTCATAGCAAAACAGCGAATAAACGCTTATATAACGCCCTGAGCCTTTGAAGCTGAGGGGGCAAGCCTTCTCCAAAAGGAATGAGATCGTTCGTGTCAGTGTCGAACAAGGCGCATTTACCATTCCAGACAGCATGGACAACGACAAGATATTGGTGGGTGTTGTCGAGATTTACCGAACTCTTACCCTGCCAATCCTTAATTCCACAACCCTCGCAGGTGATCGAGAATCGGCACTTCGCTGGCAAGCAGGAGGGAATGCACGGGCTGGCTCAGGTCGCCGGTGTCGTCAATGTTCAGCGAGTCGATGTAGGTTATCATCCCGTCTTCAATGACGTGACTGACATCGACGAGCATGGATCGCTCCTGTGCCGTTCAGAGGGTGCGGACACGACGGACGATCCGCTCGTCCACACAATAGCCGACCGCCTGCCAAAAGTTCATGGCCCTCGGATGATCCTTCTCCACCAGCGCCGTGATGCGCTTGGCCCCTTGCTGGGTTAGCCTCTTCTCGACCTCGACCACCAGCGCACGGGCAACTCCCTGTCGGCGGTGGTCAGGGTGGACTGCCAGCCGGTAGATGTTACCTCGCCAGCCGTCGAACGTCCCAATGATCGAGCCGATGACGTGGCCCCCAAGCTCGGCCACGAGGACGTGGGCGGGGCTTTTGGCGACGGCCCGTCGCAAGTCATCGGCGGTGTCGGTCACGCTGGGCGTGGCGTCGGCCTGCCGCCAGAGTTCGAGGACTACGCCTATATCTTCCAGGCGGCACGCTCGTATGGACAGGCTACCCTCTGCCGTCTCGGTCATCATATTCTCCAAAAAGAGAAAAAAACCCGCAGCAGGCGCAAACCTGCCACGGGCCTCTTCTTGACCCAACCAATCAACGAAGGCATCAATCGAGGAAGGCCACGTTCTTCATCGCCTTCGACTGCCCCTCGGTGTTCATCAAAACCCGGTGCCAGCCGTGCAGGGTGATCGTGGCATGGTCGGCGTGCCGGATGCGGCCCCGGACGTAGACGCCTGGATTGCGACGCATCGTTCGCCAGCCCCAGCCCTTCGCCTTCGGGCTGCTGGCCAGGATCGCCTTGTACTGCGTTTCGGTGACGCCGTTCGGGTAGCTGGAGCAGACGTAAACCGTCTCGCCGCCCGTCCGATAGCAGAACTCGGCCCAATGAGGCTTGCCGCCATTGCCCCGGCGCAGCGGTTCGTTCGGTAGAACCAGTTTCTCATCCACGACGAAGCTGGGAACAGGGAGGAAGAACCACTCGCCCTGGCGAACGAAGGCGGCGTTCTTGCGGCGGTTGCGTGCCTTGGCTCGGAGTCGCCTTGCCGGCCTGGGCGGTCAGGACCTCGGCGGGCTTCAACGCTTCCTTGGCCTGGCGGACAGTGCCGACCGGAGCGGATTCGGGAATGCCGGCGACGAACCAGTGGCGTTCGTCGTGGCCGCAGAGGAACTTGCTCTTGTCCTTGCCCTCCCGAACCAGCAGAAGCAGATGGCGGTCGGCGGGCTGTACGTCAAGGACGGCGATCTCGGCCTCGGCCCCCGGCTGGCGGACGATCTCGAAGAACTCACCCTTGCGGTCGGTCTGCACGTCAAGGGAGATCACGCCCGTCGTGCGGTTGCGCCGAGCAGGGCGGTCGGCGAGCTTCAGCCGTGCGCCGATGCGAGCGAACTTCATGTCGAGTAGGTTGGTGTCCATAAGAATTTGGACACCGAAGCCGGTGGGCAGGTTCGGGGGAAGCTCTCCAGAACCAAATGGCGCGAATTCATCTTATCCCAACTCCCCAACCTACAATAGCACCTGAATGTTCATGGAGATACAGTCATGGATCTCGGAATCAGCGGTCGAACAGCGGTGGTGTGTGCGTCCAGCCAAGGGCTTGGGCGGGCGTGTGCTCTGGAACTTGCGAGAGCTGGTTGCCGGGTCGTCGTCAATGGTCGTGACGAGCGAACCTTGGAGGAAACCGCAACCGCAATCCGTGCCGAAACTGGCGTAGAGGTTATCCCCGTGGCGGGCGATGTTGGAACGGTCGCAGGACAACTGGCTCTGGTCGGGGCGGTCTCGCAGGTTGATATTCTCATCAACAATAATGGTGGCCCTCCGCTCCGCGACTTTCGGGAGGTAGATCGAGCAGCGATGGAGGCTGGCATTGCGGCAAACATGCTGACCCCGATCGAGTTGGTTAAACGAGTCATCGATGGGATGGTCGCCAGGCGATTTGGCCGAATAGTGAACATCACCTCCGCCTCGGTCAAAATGCCGCTTGCCGGCTTGGACCTGTCCAGCGGTGCCAGGGCTGGGCTGACTGGGTTTCTCGCTGGCGTGGCACGGTCGGTTGTTCATGCCAACGTGACGATTAACTTCCTCCTACCCGGTGCGTTCGATACCCGCCGCCTACGGTCGTCCATCGAGACAGCAGCCGCCCGGAAGGGCGTGAATCCGGAGAGTATCCGAACCGAGAGGCAGGATGCGATACCCGCGAAACGGTTCGGCGACCCTGCGGAGTTTGGTGCCGCGTGTGCCTTTCTGTGTGCCGCGCAAGCGGGGTATATCACGGGGCAAAGCCTACTTATTGATGGCGGGACATTCCCTGGGGTGCTGTGAACGGTTGGCCCACCGTCCCGTTCACCTACTTCCGAATAACGCTCGAATGCGTTTTTGATATGCCTCGTTTGGCTCAGTCCATTCGAGCTTCACCTGGGGCAATTCTTTTTTCAGCCGTTCGAAGTCCTCTTTGGCGATGTCGATGCCTCCCAACGTCAACTTCTTCAAGGCTGGCAATTGCTTGAGCCGTTGAAGTGCAGAAAAGGTTAGGCGAGCCTCTTCGAGTCTTAACGATTCCAACGACTTGAATTCTGCGAGGATGGCGATTGTCTCGTCGTTAGGACTGGCGGGTTGCTTGTAGGTAAGGCGCTGTCCGAGGTGCAGGCTCTTCAGATTCTTCAGGTCTCGCAATGCCTTGACGCCCTCATTCGTCGAACCCGCGTGCCAGGTGCGAAATTCCTTGAGTCGTGTCAGTTTGGCGACAGCGGCCATCCCATCATCGTTGAATTCCAGCGAACCCGCGACCGTGAGTTGTTCAAGGTTGGGCATTTCTACCAGGTGAACAAGCCCCGCACCGGAGAACGATTTACCGGGATGGAAGAACTTCAGGTTGCGAAGATTCTTGAGGCAGGCTAACGGCTTGATACCATCGTCGGTGATCTGTGCTTTGTTGGTTTGCAAGTATTCCAGTTTTATGAGGGCGGTCAGTTGAGCAATCCGCTTGTCGTTCAGGCCGTCGCTGATGGTGAGGCTCTTGAGGTTTGTCAAACCGGCGATCTGTCGGAAATCCTCGGCCGTCAGTTTTGAGCCGTCTTGGATCGTGATTGCGGTTACAATGCCCTTCGATTCGGTGATTTCCGCACCCTTCTCCTTCAGGAGCTTCCCGGTCTCAGCGTCGTCGGCAAACGCTTGAAAGGTACTTACTGCACCCAACAACAAGGCGCAGATGGTTTTTTGGAAGAAGTTGCGGAGGTTCGACGAGCATCGTGGTTGTTGTGGACGGTCGATTGCGGTCATGCGTAGTCCCCTGATAATCAGGAAGGAATTGATTGTAAACGCTGCATGGGGGGGTGAATAGTCACCGAATCGGAATGAATGCGGTCATGGCCTTGGCAACCAGGCTACCGTTGAGATTGACGGCTCGTTTGACGAGATTCGTTCTTTCAGGCGAGTCCGAAGGGAGAGTCCCGGCGAGTGCGCAGAGCAGCCGACTTTCCAGATCGGGTTCGCTGGCAAGTTCAAGCCCATTGCGATAGGAAGCAATCGCATTGTTGTTATCGCCTTGGTTTCGGTGAATGTCGCCGAGGAACAAATGGAATGGTGCAAAATGTGGATTATCAGCAACGGCCTTGAGCGCAATCGGTCTGGCCTTCTCCGGCGGGAGACCGCCATCCTCCAGTAGTCGGACTAAGCGAAATTCATTGTCCGATACTTCGCCCGTTTCCAGCTTTTCCGCCATCCATCGATCAAATCGACAACGGAACCAGCCGGGAGCCAGCCGCTCAACTTCTTCATATGCTTCCCGTGCTTTGGCATACAGCCCCATCTCCATCAAACACATCCCGGTCTGGTACACCGGGTCGGGGTCGTGCGGATCGACCTCCATCGCCGCCTGGTATTTTTCCATTGCGTCGGCAAGGTTCCCCGACGAGGCTAGATTCGTTGCCCTGGCGAACAAGAGCGGTCGCCATCTGGAGCGACAAGCGATTTCGGCGAAACAGAGAATTGGTAGTGGCCCTCCAGCTTGGGAACGAATTCGTCAAGCTCAAATTCCTTGCCATTCTCGGCGAATACAACCCGGCAAAGAGGTTCTCCCTGACGCATCCGTTGAAGTTGTTTGCGCAGGCATCACAGTCAAGTCCGTGTCTTCGTCTGCTAAGGCAATCGCTTCCTCGCCAAATCGAACAGCTTCTTCGATATCGTCCGAGGTAGCAATTGAGCTTCAAGGAGGTTGTTCAGGTAAATTCGCTGACCCTCGACATCGTTCATTTCCGGCAGAGCCTCAACGCCGCCAACCACGGTTCAATGGAATCAGCAACTTTCCCCGAATGAAACAGCAATTCGCCGAGCCGACCGTTGAAGGAAGGCTTCATTCTGCCGGGCGACGTGTCCTTGCAGTCGCTGTGCTTCGGCAATGAACTGCCGTGCTTCTTCAATCAGGATCGAATGTTCGAGCCGTTCGGTACGCTGCGGAAGTTCTGCGAACCACGCTTCCCACCGCAGCAGCGGATTGCTTGCAGGTGTTCCAATCAGGCGGTTCCAAAGTTCGGGAGCGCCGCATTCCCGTGCCAAGCACTCAGCAACGGCACCGAGGCATTGAATGTAGTTTTGTAGAGAGGCTTCATCCGCCTTCATTCCCTCCGGCTTCGTACACATCAGATCGACGTTTGTGGCGACTTGAGCTTTGTACTGTTGGCAAGCTACCAAGAGCTTCTTGTGATCTCCAGACGCCGCCGCCACAATGAGCCGGTCACGAATCTGGGTTGGCAGATAGGGCTTCGGGTTCTTTTCGCTTGAACGGCCAGAATCGCATCGAAAGCTCCTTGGAGTCTGAACATGGTCGAAGTAAATTCTATGGCAACTCGCGCAAAGCACTCGAAAACCGCAATGCGCCTGCATCATCTCGAACAATGCGTCCGGTTTTTTCTCATTGGTCCATCCTACCAACGAACCTGGCGTCTTGTCTTTGTGTCTCCCTTCAACCCAACCGGCGACCCGGCAGGCTTCGCCGTAAGTTGCGAGGGAAGTGCAACCGCTTGCCGAGCGGCAACGAACGAGCGATTGTGGAGCGGTGGGCGGCGGTCGAAGGTCTGAGAGTTGCCGAGGCGATCCGCATGTAATGTTTCAGGAAAGTGGGAAAGGGGGCATTTTCGATTTTCGCTTCATTGTTGTCCCTCAAACAATGGTTCGGACCACGCTACCATCGACACGGAGGGCTGCCCCGCTGGTGGCCGAGGCAGCGTGGTCTGCACACACAGACGGCCATCGCCGCCACTCCATTCGCCGTGCCGGGGTTCCTTCAGGTTCCGTTCTCTCACTCTCACCCACGAATGCCCATATTTTGTGATGAAGACCAGATCGGCTTCCTTCTCGTATTTCGCCTTCGGTCGGTTTGCCATCGCATCACGCAACGCTTTGATAGTTTCCGGCCACAGCGAGCAGCGCCGCATAGTCGCGGTCTTTGGTCTTGGGTAGTCAATCCATCCGCCTTTGAAGTCGATCGCAGATTTAGGCAAACCCGAAACGTCCGTCTGACCAAATCCGGAGTTGAGAGCCAAGAGAACCATTGCCTTCATTTGACCATCAACATGTTCGATGATCTTCCGGAGTTCCTCCGATTCGAGCATCTTTCCCCCGCTCGCCTGTCGAGCCTTGCGAATCGTCTTGCGTGACGGCTTGCGGAATTGCGTGCCGAATCGAATAGGAACGTCGATCAATCCATCCTCGAAAGCGTATTTGAAGATCGTGCGGACACGCTGGATTTCATTTCCCAGAGCAACTGGGCCGCGCCTTGTCGCAAGGTCTGCTCGCACTTTCTCGAAGTCGGCGCTCTCCATGCCGGGAACGGAGCGATCTTTTCCGAGAACCTTCACAAGGTTATCACAAGCGTCGTAGTATTCTCGGAACGTCCGAGGAGATAGTTCGCCATTTTGGAGCAGTGCCTTCTTGCTGGTCAGGAAGCGATTGCAGACATCCCCCAGAGTTGTACTCTTGGACTGGACCTTTGCTCTCGGATCGCGTCCGGCTTGACGATCGGTGAGTTCCTCTTGATAAAGACGGGTAGCAGCGTCCAGATCGTTCCCGAAGTAAATGAACTTTCCATTGAACTTCGCTGTCTATTGTCTGGTAAAGCCCCCGTAGCTCAGGGGATAGAGCATCGGTTTCCTAAACAAGTTTACACATATCTAAACTTGTCCACAAATTGTCGATATTTGCCGTGTTTTCTCGATGAAATTGAGCATATCACTGGGTCATTCGTAGCCCTTCAAAACCATTCAAAACCATGCGTTCCGGTTGTGGGCACAACCGCTGATTTCTTCGTCAAGATTCTTTCGGGAGGTTGGAGATTCAGGGTTAAGGATGGATTCTCAGGGTTGCTCCCCAGTCAGATTTCTGACTGGGAAGGTCCGTTTTCGGTACGGTCACTGAATCGTTTTTTGGACCAAGCGGACTAGGCTGGAATTGCTCGGATGGTTGACAGGTTGGCGGTGCAATCAGGATCGGCAACGGACAAGTGACACAGATCGGCTTGCCATTCCAAGGTATCATCCGGTTTCTGCAATGAGGGCAATGAAGCGTTGTCGTATTCTTCATGTGAGGCTTCCAAGGTAGTGGGAAGGGAATGGAACCGCTCACGATAGGCAAGCGGTTCCGGGAAGGTTTACAGGCACTTCAAGAGGATCGGGGTAGCGGCAGCATGTTTGCATTTCCCACGATAACTTCCGCCTTTGCAATCGCAAGATGTTGATCCGTCGCGAGCAACGAGAACGTGATAGGGTTGATCGTTCGGACCTTTACCCCATTCGACGGCACAAGCGCCCATCTCAGGATCGACGTGAAGAACATCGAAGTGATAATCGGTTCTCTTTCCGTCGATCGTCAGCCGGACGATTCCCGATTCCACGGTGGTCGGTCGTTGGATAATCCGGAGAGTCCGAACGATGGATTTCGTGGTCTTTGCCTTGCGAGCAGGTTTCTGTAGGGTAGTCATTGCTTAACTTCTCCAAGGGGGTTGAGTCTGAGCCGGGAACGTGGTCAAGACGTTCCCGGCTCTTTTCGTTGGTGGATTACCAAGGGCATTCGTCGGTTGTGGTGGCTACTTCCATCACTGGGGTAGTTGCTCGGTGATAGAGGTAAGCGGCGTAGTCGTCAGAGGCTTCGTTGTTGGCTTGCTGGACGGCCAGCAAGGTAGATTCGAGGTTTGCATCATAGTCGTCGTTGTCGTACATGGCTCTCTCCAAGGGGTTTGAGTTTGTTTGTTTGCTCCCTGGTCCGCTGGGAGTCCGTTCCGTGCATTTGTCAGCCGGAACCGCGTTGAGTTGTCAAAGATCAGTCATTAGCGTTGTGATAGTATTATAGTATCTTACAAGATACATGTCAACTATAGAAAACGTGAATCTTGTAAAAATCTGATTTGCATAGGAAACTTGTTTTCCGTACAATACATATGAAATGCATCGATCCGTCCCTAGTCGGAACAAAATCTATGGCAAGAACTTTTCGAGAAGCGCTCGCGGAACAACTTGAGAAGGCGGGCATTACTGCCTATCGGCTGAGTCAGTTGGTTGGCGTTGGAAGAGCAGCGGTATCAAAGCTACTTGATGACAAGGTGAAGACTGTCCCAAGTTGGGAAACCGTCGTGAAGATCGCCCTAGCCTTGGGGGTTGATGTCGGAGTGTTCGTTACTCCTGACATCCAACTCCCTCTCACCGGCGAACCGGGGAAGCCAGGACGGCCAAAAGCAGAGGAACCGGAAGGGGAGGAAGGCGAACCAAAGTCAAAGAAAACCGCGAAGGGAAAGAAGAAGTGACCCGTCTACCATCGTTGCCGGAAACTACGCTCCCTCACAAGAAAGAATCATTTATGAACAGTTCTCCATTTGTTGCTTTCGCTCTTTGCGCTTTGGCCGCTTTCAGCATCGCCCATTCTGAAGAACCAAAAGACAAGCAAGGCCAAATCAAAAAACTCAAAGACGAAATTGCCGACCTTCAAGGTCGTCTCGATAAACTTCGACCTCTGACGATTTAACTCGACGCCGAGGCGCTGCACGTCAATTCCACTGATCATCGCTGCGGGCACTGGAAGAATCAACTCGCCCAAGAGTTTGCCTTCAAACCGATTGAAGTAGTGCCTTCCCTGCCATTGCTCCTTCGGCCCCGCCAGGGATTCACTGACAAAGTGAAACTCCTTCAGTTGCTTGCCGGTTCCGGAGAACTCATAGCTGAGGTTGATCACCAACAGACTCGCCGCGAAGATCGCCCCTAATTGCCCGATGCTCGTTCCCAGTCCAGGACGTTTCTCCCCAATCCAGCGACGACGGAGGACGAAGCAGAGCCACAGAACACACCACGTCGGGTAAAAAATTAGCAAAGTGAACTTGCAAGATTGGGCGATGCCCAGCACGACTCCGGCAAGCATGGCTACCGATCTCACCCCCAACATCACGCAAGGTGCCAGCGACCCGGCCTCGTTCACGACGGACGGCCAGAGCGCTACCGCCAAGCCGATCGATCAACTCATCAAGGCCGATGCCTACGCCGGCTCCGGAGCGATCGCCACCACCAAACGACGCCGCGGCCTGTTTTTCACGAAATTACTCGCTCCAGGTGCCCTGTCCGATAACGGCGGCTCTTGCCTGGGCGGATTGAACGGCTTCACCGGAGGGCCGTCGTGAAGCCAGTGACGTTCCCCGAACAAAACATCGTGCTGGGCAAAGACCAGCCTGAATTTCTACCCTTGCCCGCTTATCCCGAAAAGAAACACGCTGATCCTGCACAAAAGCGCGGCGCTGTTATACCGAGGCGACAAAATCGGTGTGTCCAATTGGATGCTCACTAACTATACTTCGGTGAGCCTAAGACGCGGAAAGAATAACGGTGGTAATCACCGTCGGTCCAACTTGCCGGGTTTGTTTTCGTCCTTGACTGGCTCGATCACAAAGTAAGTTGTCTTGCCGCGCTTCTCTTTTCCTGAGACCTTCCATTTGCCAGGAAGGTTGATGGCGACGATCGCGCCATCTGGATCTTTCGCGGTTTTGGTGGAATAACCTTTCACGATCAACAGCGGGAAGTCAGGCACGCCGCGTTGCACGATCATGGTGGTCTTGTCGATGACCTTCACTACCTCGAATTGACCGCCGCCCCCAAGCCCAAATCCGTTGACCGGCTGCCCGCTTCCTGAAGAAAATGTGCCGATCGCTCCAACTGCAAACTTTTCTTTCTTGTTGAAGACAACGGCTTGGGCGTGCGATGACGCGGGCAAAGTTGCCAGCGCGAAAATCGAGAATAAAAGCGCTCTGGTCATTCGGACCTTTCTCCCCTTGTGCGGGGATGGTTCGTTCGCCCATAGCGAGATAACGACACTCACCGTAGAGATCGCCATCGCCACACAACATAGTAATCGATTCACTTTTTCTTCTCCTTTTTCTTCGGCGTTTCCGCCTGTTTCCGAAAATCGGCTATCGACACGCCGAGGGCATCGGCCATCCGGCACGCGATCGACCAGGTAGGCGTACGCCTGCCCGACTCGTAGCGCGAGAGGTTCGGCTGCGCTATGCCGATCTGCCGGGCAAACTCTTCCAACGTCAGCCCCGCAGCTATCCGGAGCTCCCTAATACGGGATATAAGGATAACGTCCTCTAGCGTGCGTTTGTCTGTTTGACTCTTTCCCATTTCTGATTCACTCCTTCACCACAGTATATAACCAAAAGGATATTTTTCCAAATGGATATATTTTTTGCCGAAAGCCATTGACAGACCATATCCACTCGGATAAGATAAGGGTGTAGAGATGAATGACTGATTCAAACAAACAAAGCACTCCGAAGAGAAAGCGAGAAAATAAAGTCTGATGCTTGCTTATGCTTCGAGTGCAAGTGAGATTACATTTCGCCGAGGGAATGAATCTGAAATCACCCACCAATTTGAGTGCAGGTCTCCCTCCAGGGGTGCCATTTGTGCATAAGTTATTGGTGTTCCCAGAAGACACGACTCCTTGTGCGTATTGCGCGTGAATCTGCGCTCGCCGAACTCCGCACCATCCCTTCCAAACAAAGCACCCCGACTTGCAGGGTGCGGTGCAGGCGGCGGAAGCATTGGGTGCTTCATCAAACAACTCCCAGGATAAAAGCAACAATCCAACGACCAAGGAGGGCATGATCAGAGTGTTCCGAAGCATATGGTCTCTCCAAGAAGGGTTTTTAGAACCGATTCCGTCAGTCGGTCATCACACCAATGCAACTCAACCGAACGGTGATCCAGCAGTGTATCCGAAAGGGAGGTCGATTTCGAGTCTCATCCTGGGGGAGGAACAACCCGGTCATGCTTCCAGTACCGATACAGGGCAATGAGAACCAGAATCAGAACAGCGGCCCCCAGAATCGTGAAAGTGAGCGAGCGTGTTTTTTTGGTTGGCGACTCACTATTCAGGAGTTGTTCGTAGTTTTCTCCATTGAATTCGCCTGGGAGTATTTTCCGCTTCTCTCCCCCGTTTCGGAGAATATAGGTCTCATCCGTATCGTATTTTCGTACCCAAGTTCCCACAGGGGTCGGGATCTCGAATAATTCGGAGGAGAGAGGTTCGCCGAGCTGAAACTCTTTGACGTTCATTGTGGTGGAGCTTCGAAGGGTGTCGGCACCGTAATAGGATGCATTCGTCCAGCTTGCGGGAATCCAGTTGTTCTTTTCATCTTGGCGATATTTCAGTGTTATGAGGTGGATCAGTTTCCCCCGGCGATATTCTTCAAATCTCATGGGGAGAAAACTGCGGTTCGGATCAACCCAGACTCGCTCCTCGGTTCCTTTTTTTTTCGGATTTGATCAGCCAACATTCGCGACTTTCATGGATATCGTGCAACTCGGTGATCGTGAGGAGTTCTGGGTCAAACTGTGCTAAATCTCCATCAACTGCTCGGTAGATCAAGAGAAGAGGAGCGGTACGGCGGTCCACTACGACATCACTCAACTTCCCGGATCGAATATGAGCATTGGGGAACTCTTCCTGACCTGTCCCAAAAAAGGACTTGCGTTCCGTTCCATTAAAAATATCTACATCATAATTTGCAATGTAGCCCCGATTTTTGAGGGAAAGCATCTCTCCTCGATATTCAAACCGACCTTTCCCGGCAGAGCTGAGGGCAAAAGTGATCGAAGAAGGGAACGTTTTCTCAGACACCACAAACGGTTGCTGATTTTTCAGACCTTCGCGGAGAAGTTCTGTCCTTCGTTATCTCTTCGCGAGGCAGAAAACCTTGGCCTTCGGCAATAACCAAGAAAGGAGGAGGTTCCTGCTTCGGCTGCGCCACGCATCAATGACTTTCTTTAAATGTTGCTTCCTTGTGTCGTCCAGCTTTTTGTTTTGGGCGAAAATCGATGAGTTTAGGTTGAGCAGACACAAGAGCACTACCAATCCAAACATAATACGCAGACTAAACACAACTGCCACTCGCTCTCGGCTCAAAGCTTTCCATGGTTTTGGATCCTAAATCTGAGGAGTCGTGGGGCAGTGGCCACACCCATCAATAGACAACCCATGTATTGCTCGTCAATACTGGCATTCTCGTACACACCACAAATGAATGCATCCTGGATCAACGGGCATCAGCAAGTACCATCCAAGAGCAACCATGAACTCATCCCGCAGCAAACTCGTCGTGCGCGATGCCCACATCTTTGCCCTTCCAAACGAAGCACCCCGAAGAGAAAGCGAGACAACAAAGTCGGATGCTTGCTTGCACTTCGAGTGAATCTGAGACAATTACTCGCCGAATGAACAAATCTGAAATCACCTTCGGAGCACAGCCAGACGGCTACTCTCCTGTATTACAAGTTGAAGAACGCGTGCGTTATTACCCATCTTTTTTCCCTTGGCTGCTGCGGTTGTCTCAATACCGTTACCAGCGACCAGATCAGCGGCACAGTCACTATCACAATCGTCATATTGATCCCATGATACTACTATTAGGGCGGGTCTGCCTGCAGGGCACCGTCTGTGCATGAGTTATTGGGGCCAACGAAAGGCACGACCACTTGAGCATACTGGTCGTGCACGGTCATACCGGCCTTGGTCTTCCAACACCACCCCTTCCAAACAAAACACCCCGACTTGCAGGGTGCGGTGCAGGCGGCAGAAGCATCTGGTGCTTCATCAAAGAACGGCAAGGATAAAATCAGCAATCCAAGCACCGACAGGTACGATCAAAGTGTTTCGAAGCATTTGGTTCTCTCCAATAAAGGAGTTTTGGGACCGATTCGTTCCTTTGGATTACACCAATGTAACTCACCCGAACCCTCAAGTTTTCCATCCCGCCATTGTGCTTGCGAATCAAAGGAGTATCTTGATCTCCCCCTCCCTTCCAATCGGATCGGCAGAGAACAAAGATACCGTTTTTCGTTTTGATCCTCACCCATGTTCGGGATTCTCTGGCAGGCTTCCGGAGAGCGTCAGAACCTCAAACGATTGATGATTCGCCGATCGCAAGGTGATCGTTTCGGTTAGGGTTGCACCCACAGGCTGTGTCGATCCTGCGGCCGCGATCGGGGCGATTTGGCCTGCGGCCCGAAAGTGTGATATACTTGCCGTGCCCATGCCGGCCTGGGAAAGCAGCATGTGCGTGACAACAGGTGTAGGGCCGGCCATCTATGGGGATGGCCGGCCTTTTTTTTGTGCGATCAGCCGTGATTCCACCAGGCTCCTATTTCGGCGGCGATAAATACCAGCACTCCGCCGGTCGAGGTGACAATGCCGACCTCCGGGGCCGGGAGGCCATGATGACGCCGCCGCAGACGATTGCGATGAAGCCAGAGCAGCATGTACACCTTCCAGACCTTGCCGGTCCTCTCGATGGTCTGGACAAACTCGCTCGGGCATCCGCAGGTGGGGCATGCGGGGGCGGCGTTGCGGAAATGCGGGGGATCCGCAGTCCGGGCAGGCAATCAGGGCCATGATAGTATTGGAGTGGAGTAATGGAACTGGGTGCCCCCGCCGCCACAGCTATCACCTCCGGCGACGGGAAACGCCTGGTTCACGTGGGATCTCCACGTGGCCAATTGGCCGGTGGGCAGATTCGATCGACATCGAGTGGTATTCGGTTCTATCGCTGTGCAACTGCACGAACTGATAAAATCCAACACGGTGATCGGGACCTTCCGACGTTTCGCACTGGAAGTTCAACCAGATAGTCCATTTCGTAGCCCAAACCTCGCCGGATATTTACTTTATCATCATCAACATGAAGTCCTGGAACTACTTGAACAGGCCGAATTCGGCTTTGTACTACAAGTCGACCCGAAAGTGATATGATCGTCAACAAGACAAGAAAAACTCCAATGAACCACTTAACTCTGACTCTTTGGCGGCTTTTGAACATTTTTGGCATGACCGATTTTGTTGTGGTTGAGTAGCTTGGCGAATAAACGAATTAGAGAATCTGTATTTTTCCGTCAGAAGTTCACTCGTTGCACGATTCGATTACTTGTCCGATTACGACCTATCGTTTTAGGCCTTTCATTGGGCGCGGGAAAACACCGGGCCTTCACTTGTATGACTGGTTAAATCACGACTTTTAGGTGTATTAGAGTAATAGTTACGCACTTCATCCCTAGTCAAGATAAATCCAAAAAAATCGGCCATTTTTTGTGTTTTTTATTGCTTTGATCAACTGGATGTTTTTCAAAAAGTTCTTGGTTTGGGCACTGTTCATGACTAATCCCATCAATGTTTGCTTCAAACTTAAAGTCTGATCTGGGAAATATACGAAAATAGTGGCTTTGTTTTGTCAACACTTCAGCCCTTCCCTTTTTCGATGGTGGGAATCCGGCCTAATTGTTACATTTGTGCTATCATCATTCCGAAAGACTCCATTCCGCAACGAACATTCTTGGGGATGTCATCGGAGTCGAATACCTCCGTGCCCAAGACTCGGACTCCGCCCGTGGAAAGTAATAAAGCCACTCTGTGGCAAAATGCGGTCAATCAACCAATATTGTTAACGCCAGGGCTAATACGGGCTAAAATGGAGTCAGTTCCCCCTGACAGACTCCATTTATCCTCCTCAATTTAAACGAGTTTTTGTTTGTTTTTGTTGACGTTGTTACCTCTAGCCCTAAACTAAACTTTCATTTACCTTTTCCCAGTCCCCTTTTTCTCATTGCGGAAACGTAGGTGGATCATGGAGTCGGTTGACGAACAGAGAAAATCGTCTTTTGTTTGGCGAGCCAGGATCTTGGGTTTAGTGGCTTTGCCGTTCCTTTGTATCGGTGCCTATTGGATAGGCTCGCTGAATCGGGCCTCTCCCCCTTCTAAACCGCAGCGACTCTCCCCGATTCACATTGAGCTTGCATCGCTCGATTTTGGGGAGGTATTGGAAAACAAACGGTTCACATACACATTGAGAATGGAGAACGCTACTCAACAGCCCATTCACATTGCCCAGTTCAATACTTCGTGTAACTGTGCTTCGATCGAGCCTCCTTCAATTGATTTGCCAGCGGGTGCGATAGCGCGGTGAATCTCGTCATCAATTTGGCGGATCCGTTGACGCACGATGGTTCTCCCGATTTGCGAATGCACACGGTAACTATAACCGCTCTTTTCGCGGATGGATCGACCAGTCAATCTTGGACTTTAAAAGGGAAAGTACGGAGCTTAATGAGTATCTCCGAACGTTCGGTCGATTTCGGAGAAAAATTAATTCGGGGAGTTAATTCCCAACCGCAAATTGTTCTGGCTAAACCCCGAATTCCGCTGGGCCAAGTGACCGCTTCATCATCATCCAGATTCATCCAAGCTGTTTTAGAAAAGCGTGGGGAGGGCTATCAACTGGTGATCCAACCAAGTCGAGACCTTCCCTCGGGAATACTCGACGCCAAGATCGACCTCCACCTGCTTGGCCCGAATGGAGAAACGCTTCCCGATCAGACCATTGCAATTTCTGGTGTGGTTACGGAGCCGGTAGCCGCAACTCCCAACTGCGTGGAGTTGGGAGTTCGGAAAATCGGGAGCACGGTGAAGGAAACCATCCTGTTGCGATCCGAACCGGGGTTCCGTTCAAGGTGGGTGAAATTCTTTCTGACGATCCGCAGATAGAACATTCCTTGATCGCGAACGAACCGGGAACTGCCGATCTCTCCACCACGGTTCGTGTAGCTGTCCGGACTCCAGGGAAAAATGTGAAGAGAGTTAATTTTGCAATCGAATACGCTGGTCGAAACGATTTGTCTTACCAGTGGAAATTCGCTGGTATGCGGTCGAATAACATGAGGGTTTTCAACCATGTTACATATTGCACTGACCAAGTCGATTCTCACGCTCGCCTGTGCGCTTTGCTGGTCGAAACAGTCCACTCACAACAAGCCGATTCGGAAGTGCAAACAGTTGTTAATGCTTGGAAACACCAGCAGCAAGAAACCAAGATGATTGCGTTTAAAATTAGCGGGACTCGCACGCATACCAAAGGGAGTTATTCAGGAGATTAAGTGGCGTTTGCATGCAAAAAATTATTTTCCACCTTCGGACCATCTGTGACTCGATGAAACTCGAATTGCTTTTGGATCTCGAAAAGGGGCGAGCTCGGCGATATTCATTTCGCTCGGAATTATATGTGGGGGAGGCTAAGTTCATCCCCCGGCACTCGACGAGGGTCTTCGACGGTAAAGATTACCGGACCTACGAACCGAGGGACCAAAACACCACAACAGATTTCTCCCTTCCAGAACTGCAGCCCGATGTCCAGGATGGCGAAAAAGGGGGTCGGGGCGTGGCAATTTGAGGTTGCCTGACTATCCCATGCTATTCGCAGCTGGGATTGTGCCGACCTCCGGGAATTTGGCAACGGTTGAAAAAATGCGTTTGCTCCCTGATGTTTCGTCCTTGGAGGTGCAAGGCAAAGGAATTATCGATGGTCGGAATGTACGATCCTTCGGCGAAAAAGTCTCAAGGGAAGTTTTGACGAGTGGTGGGTGGATCGGAAACGAGATGCTTTGATCCTTCGCTGGCGGATGGGGGACTCCAAGCGAACGAGCGTGAGTCTTGACATTCAGTATCAACACCGTTTTAACCGCTGGCTACCGAGTCGATGGAACTTGAATATCTACTGGCTGTGGCCCGGCGCCATTGATAATCTGACTGCGGTTGGCATTGCAGAAGAAATTCAAGTCGATGATGTTTCGCTGAATCAAAAAGTAGAGGATGAAGTATTTAATGTTGTCCTTTCACCGAAGATGCTGGTTTTCAAGGAAGGAAAACACTTCGTTGTTGCCGATGATGGTGAACGTGATCGCCCCTGGGTAGCACCTTGTCTACTCCAACGCCCTTTCGCCGTTGGTTCTGGTGGATTTGTGTGATCGTCATCATCATCGTGTCCTTCTTGGCGATCCAAGATTCCGATCCCGTCGATCCGGCAGATCAAACCTTTCCGGGGATCAGCCGCAACGGCGACCGCTTTCTGTCTCACCAAGGAGAAGTCCATGTCGATCAAGTCGTTTGTCGTTTCAGCCGCAGTGTTTGGGCTGCTACTCTCCTGTTACTCAGCAGGATTGGCCGATACCTGTAAATTCAATTGTCACAATGTGGATACGAATGAATACTACATGCCCTTGGCGGATGGCGAGTGCGGTCACCACGCCGATGGGACCGAGCTCATCAAAATTATCGCCGGTCGACAAAATGTGGGCACCGAAACCAACCGGGGGCACGCGGTTTGGAGGAACGATGATGATCAACCGTCGACACTGGAATAGCTGCACTTCAGTGTGCGATACCATAATCAACAACACCGTCGCCGATTCGGTGGGGGCACTTATCGGTAGCGACATGATTTGCGGTCGTGCGGTTCTAAGACATGAGTGCGGATCGACCTCTCAGGCGACAATGGCGATCTCGCGATTGGAATCTCTCGTGGTCGTCGCTATGACCGTGCTGCTTGAGGCTTTTGTCGTCAGCGGTGCAGCGGGTTCGGTGATCTCCGTCCTAAACTCGCTGCTCAAATAACTTGGTCTTGGGCTGCATCAACATCATCCTCCCGATTCGATATTTTCCACGACGGCAGCGAGCACAACTGGCGGCATCGCCGTGATTTCCGGCAGTTCCCCGGGATTGCCAACTGCCTCTTTGCTCATCGCCCCGTTCAATCT
>CAWAMR010000026.1:0-18266 GCA_963783095.1 uncultured Planctomycetota bacterium
GAGAGCAATACAGGCGACCAACGAAGCACCATAGACGTATTGTGAGACTTGTGGCACGCCGGGTTTCCAATTGCCGTAAACCACGAAGCATCCCTCCACGATCAATTCGTGGCTGGCCCATTCAGCGGCATCCTTGCGAATACCCTTCGATTCGAGCAAATGAATCAGACGTTTGGCAAAGATGAATTTGTTATTCCCGGAAGGAATGACAGGATCGCCAGGTCCACCGGGACTAGTGCTGCAAAATTGATCCCCGTTAACGCAATTGACGGTTTCAGGGATCAGAGCTTTCGCGGCGTCGATCAGTGAACGCTCCGGCTTTACGCGCTGGGGGGTAGTGTTCCAGTGGTACAGCGGGGGTTCATAACGCTCGGCGGAATCGCCGGGTTTAATGAGGATCGGCATGTTGCGCTTTCTCACTCGACTGGGCCAGCCGGTCGATGTCGGTGGAGTGAGAGCAACGCCGACATCGACCAGCTATAAACCGTCCGCTTCGAATCAGACGGCTACCCAATCATCCATAATTCTACCCGTGTTGCTGCACACTTCCAAGTTCGAGCAATTCAACTTTTCGCTTGCCGACATCCCCTTCGGCGCATGGATAATTTCCCATTCCATCTATGGCGGTCTTCTTTATTTTGAGTTCCGGCCCATGATCCGATTCGCTTGCCCAACTTGTCGAAAGAATCTCGAAACTCCGGATGAACGAGCAGGGGAGAAAATTCCTTGTCCCGGTTGCGGTCAACGTCTGTTGATTCCTCCTCCAATCCAGGTGCGGAACAAAACGGTACTCGGCGAATACTTGCCGCCAGCGCCAACGCCTGAACCCCCCAAACAAAGTCAACCAACTGCAACGCTTACCTGTCAGGATTGCGGGCAAGTGTTTGGCGTTTTTCGGGATCAACTTGGGACTGGCAAACCGCTTCATTGTCCGCATTGTCTAAAACCTTACACGGGGAAACCGCAACCTCCGCCTCCGCCTCCCTTGCCTCCCCCCAGAGAAGAAGACCGCGTGCAACCAAGGTCTTCGGATGCAAGGAACAGAGACGATGAAGACGATGAAGATCGGCCTCGACGCAAAGCGTCCCGGTATGACGACGAAGACGATGATGAACGGTCCTCTCGTCGCCGCAAAAGTCGTCGATCCGAGCGTTACGATGATGAGGATGACTACGGGTTTCGTTGTCCCTATTGCCGCTTCAAGGGCAGACCAATCATCCGACGAAGGGTAGGTGTCGGCGGTTGGATTCTCATGGGAATCATTGTCCTTATTTGCCTTGTCATCGCGCTTTTCACTTGCGGAATCGGCTTATTACTTACCCCGCTATGCCTACTTGGTCTTCTGATCCGAGAGGACTACCACGTTTGTGGGGAATGCGCGATGAAACTCCCGTGAAATCTTCGATCGGTTGATTCAAGCGTCAGGAATTGCCGGATTCCGTCAAGAACTCGAAGTGTTCTGGGTGTGTTCTGATTCGTCGGCCTCTAGCTCGGATGCGGTCGATTCTGATGCTCTTGTTTGATCGCGTAGCTCAAAAACCTCAAGAGCCAGGTCGCAATCAAAGCAATCGGTCAGCACAACTTGACAGGCTTTGAGCCGGACTCGTGGATCTGGGTCGTTGAGAAGTTTTTGGATTGCAACTACGGCTCGACCGGCAAGACCTTGGTATCCGCGAATCGCTTGCTGGAATTGCCGGTTACGAGCGTTTTTTAGGATAGTGGAGAACTCTGGATTGTTGAGCCATCGCCGAATTGTGCTTCGAGCAACCCCTGTTTTGCGATGGACAGCATCGAAGCTTTTGCACACCAAAAGGGCCTCAATCGCCTCGGCTTGTTTCTTGGTAATCGGCATGAAATTGGAGCCTTTCGGAGCATTTTGGAGCGACTTGGCGACTCCGGAAAGTGTTCATAATTGTTCACGTTTGTCATCGCGACAAGGTTGCTTTCGTCGCTTTCAGAAATCACTTGTGATCGATCCGGTGTTGACGTTCTTGAAAAAACCTCTTTATCTGGTCAATAGCTTGATCGGGTGTTCCGTCCGTCGGTTTCACCAAATCTAATTCATCTTTCGGCGCAAACGCTTCCAAGGCTACCCGCACGATTTGAACAGCAATAGCCGGCGACATACCATCGAGCGCGGCCCGTATCGCCTCGGTTCTCGTTGGGGATTGATCGATCAGCTTCCATTCTTCGAGGTCCAGGCGGTCAGGATCGACGGCAGGGGCCGGCTGTCCGATGGTATAAGCAAGAACCAGCTTGGCAGCGTTGATATTTCCATGCGAAGCCATTTCGATTAGGCGGGCTACCATCTTCGTCAACTTCTCTTCGGTCAGTGCGTTCAAGAATGCGGTTCGGAGAACGGCCACTTTTCGGGCGTGCGGGTTTCCCCGGCCCAGCCGATTCCCGGCAGTGAATTTCCCGCCAGCGTCGCGGCCCGTCGAACCGTCAACTAACGGTTTCGACGGTTCGGGTTCAGCAACCGGTTTTGCAGTTCCGTTCAGGCGGTTATGTGTCCCGTTTGCCGATTCGTGCAACGTGTTCATTCGATTACCCCTTCAATGTTCGAGGTTGCCGGAATCTGGGTAGTGTTGCAGATGCCGCGATCAAAATTCGTCGCATAAGACTTCTGCCGGTTCTTAATGTCGTCAACTGCAAACCGCAAGAAGAAACACCAATCCGGCGGCCAACGTCAATACCGTCAGCCCAAAAACGCAACCCAATCTTTTCACTGCTGGCGGAAGGTGTCCCAAGGCAGGGGTTTTCGGCGACCGAAGCAGAGAACTCAGCAAGATACAAGCAAGTACACTAAAGAGGAACAAGAAGACTTCCATGCTCGGCCTCAACTGTGATGCATACGCCGGCGGTTCTGCGTCAGCCTGCGGTCTCTTATATCATACTCCAAAGCAACTGAAACAAACGAAGGTGAAATCTGTAAGAACGGTGAAAGCCCTCCCACGCGGCTTGTTTGCTATGGGAGGGATTTGCGTCGCGGTCATCGCTCGGCGGTCTTCACCAGTGCCAAAATCGCGGCCCGTATTGGTTCGGACAAATTCGGCCATAACTCGACTACGCGGGCAAGTTCGGGATCGGCAATTCCCCCTTCGCTCTCTCCGCTACTACAGCCGGCACTACAGCACGAATCGGAAATTGACGTAAGTTCTTGATCGGCTTTAGACTTGGAATGCGGGCCAGAGAGACTCATAATCCCTTGGTTCTCGGTTCGAATCCGAGCAGGCCCATTGGTCTTAACTCACTGCCGAATCGTATTTTACGATTACCTTTCAATTGATTGTGAGTGCGGTTGGAACCCTTGCAAAATCGGTTTCCAATTTCGGCAATCCCACGTCGATCATCGACCAGGTTCGCATCAAGGTCTTCATGGCAATCCGCCTTAACGAAATTACCTCAGGCAAATTCTATTGAACCAGCGATACTCGCCGAGTATCAATTTCCATCTTGCCGCGCAGGTCCGCGAAGTAAGCAGTCAACTCCTTGGCATCTTTCACTTTCCCGCTCGAACAACTTCCTGTGGAACAGCCACCCCCGCCGCTTCCGCATGATGAACAACCTCCGGAACCACACCCAGCTTCGCCGCATCCTGCCTTCTCCTTTTCAGGAATTGCCGTGAGATCGAGCAGAAGAACTTGTAAGGAATGTCGTGTCGATAATTCCTCGAACAAAGGGGTCGCATCGCATTCGCCCCAACGAATCGCCTGAAGTATCGCATGTTCGCCGTCGAGAAGGATTTCACCGTCGAGAATGGTCAGCGGCCAGGCGCCGCTCTCGGCGAGACGGTGCGAATCGTCGAGCAGTAGTTGAGTTCGCAGCGTAAGTTGTTTGAGTCGGTTTGCATCTTCGGAAGTGGAGCCTCGGAGCAATTCGCCGCTTGGCACAGGTTCAATGAACGAGGCGAATCGTTTCGTGGCTTGCTCGAGAATCGTGCCGATTTCCAGGCCCCGAACCGTTTGCACCACAACCCTGTCGCCACGTTGAAACGCTCGCTCCGAGCGATTGCGGAAACGGCCAAGGAACCCGCCTTGGCCGTACTGAATTACATATTCTTCCAGAGCTTCAGACATCATAGTTGCGCCGTTTCTTCATCGAAACCGAAAAAGCCGCGCATGTACTTGTCGTACTCTTCCTGCCCGAACTCGGTACTTAAATCAATGCGCAGCTCGTTGATTACCTTGATACTGAAGTTGCGAAGCCAGTCGGTCCAACAGTCCGCACAGATCGTGCGATAAATCCGTTCGCCGATCGCATCAGGCACCGGCGGCGCGGGCAATTGACGGGCGTTTTTCCCAGCTGCACAGGTTGGACGTTCGCAGCGAAAGCCCGTTCCCGGACCTTCGTCAACGACCGGCTTCGCCGATTCCGGGATCGGTTCACCCAGTTCCTTGAGCAGCTTACCCATCTCGTCGCGGGGCATCTTGTCGCCGCGCTCATCCGCAAGTTTCCAGCCGTTCGTGAGAACCTCGACGGCTTCCGAGCGCCGGCCGAGTTTGATCAAACAGGTTCCCAGCAACTGATAGACCTTCGAGAACTGCGGGCTGAGTTCGAGTGTGCGCCGAAACGAACCTACCGCCGGTTCGAACTCGGCTGCCTCCATGAGCAACTGGCCCAGACGGAAATGGCCCAATTCGTTATCCGGATCGTCGGCGGCCATCTTGCGAAATTGGGCGATACGCTCTTGCAGTTGGCTCATGGAGATGTCTCGGCGAAAGTTCGGATGACCGTCGTCTTCCTGGATTCGGTTATTTACTCGAAGGCAGCACCTTGATCGGCAACACCACCTTCGAGGTTTGTTTAGCGAGTTTATCGACGGCCTTCAACTCAACCGTAAAATCCCCGGCCCGGTTCATGGGCAACAGGAACACCAGCGGCGTTCCGATATCCAGTTCATCGACACCCTTATCGATGGTATAGCTCGTGGGTTTGGGCAGCGTGGGTTTCCCATCCGCCCCATAAACGATCATCTCGACATCAATGTTCGGCTGTTTTGTGGTCGCGTCCCGCATAAACGCAAAGGTCGAGAAATGGACGAAGATGGACTGACCTGCAACGCCAAGCGCTGGGGCGGGAATCTTGGCCTCGCGATCCGCAGTTGTGAATACCTGCACAAGGCCGAAGTTTTTGGGAAGAACACTGAACTTGTGTTCCAAAATCTGCGACGATTTTGTGGCGCGATCGGTAACCGTTACTCGACAGGTATAGGCTCCTGCTTCCTGATCGGTGGCAATGGTGATAAATGCTCGCGCGGGCAGAGTGCTGCCGCCGAGCGGCAAGAAGTCTTCGCGTTCCTGAGGATCTTGCTTGAAGATTTTCTGCCCTTTGGAGTTGACGACTTCCATGCCCATGCTGTACTTGACCCTGCCTCTTTCATCGACGGTGATGCCATCAATGTCGAAGGCGACGAAATAGATGTCGCCCGGCAGGAATTTGGTATCGGGACGAATGGCCCCGAGTTCGCCATAGGTTACGCGGGCATTACTCAATTTGATGCCGGCGGCTTGCCCAGGGGCGATGCCAAGGGCAGCGACAAATGCAAGTGAGGTCCACATAGTCGTAGAAGTCCTTTCGCAAGTAAAATCGGTCAACAGGATTGCTTCCGGTATTGTGCCGACTCTATCGTTAGGATGCCAGAGGAGATTTCAATTCTTCTGATGTTTGTAGAAACGAACTTGAGGGAGAATTGTTGGCGCGGGTCTACCTTTCTTCACGAAAAAGCTTGAGTTTCTAAAAATCACCCAGTATGATTCCAATATGGGTCGTGTTAACGTAACACGATGGGCAGAGGCCCGCGACGTTCCGCATACCAGGGACGAACCGGGGAGTCCTTTGTGAAAGGAGGTGGTCCCGTGAGTAGTAGTGGTAACCAAGAGGTGCGGCTGCCTTGAAGCCGCTGACGAGTTGCGTCAGCGCAGCCGCCCATTCATATGAGAAGACTTCGGCATCGATCGATGCCGGGGTCTTCTTTTCTTGCCGGATATTTTCGGGCACCGTCATGGGCCTGTCGATTGTGTCGAGTAGGACTGCAATAATATTCCTGGCTTGAGTCAAAATCATTTTTCCTGGAGCATCGATTCACCTTTTCCATCTGTTTCTCCGAGAAAGAAACAGAGTAACCGGAATCTTGCGCAATCCCATTGCATCTTTGAAGACGTAAAGCGATTTCCGGGTTGCCAAACAATACTCATTCTGTGAGAGGTGTTTCGCGATGCGTACCGTAATGTTAATGCTTCTTGGCACGATAGCCTGGCTGGCAATTCCTGAAGAGGGGTTCGCCCAATATCGCGGCGGAGTCTATTACCGCGGCGGCCCAGGTTTCTACGGGCGGGGCTTTTATGGACCCTACTATCGGGGCGGATTCTATCCGTATTACGGTGGCGGTTTTGGTTACGGCTTCGGCTATGGGTTGGGCGTGGGAATCTACGCATCTCCCTGGATGTACGCCTATCCATCCGTTCGGGTTGTCGCCAGCCCACCGAACGGTGTGATACCGCCGCAAGGCACCACCGCTGAGCCGCCACCCGTGGGAGAAACGGGTCTCAAAATCGTCTCGGTGGCAGAAAAAGGTTCAGCTGACAAGGCGCTGATGCGGGTGGGCGATACCATCTTGAGTGTCGGTACAACCCGAGTTCGAACTCTCAACGATCTTCGAGCTGCTTTGTCGGCCGTCAACAACGGCGATACGGAAATCGTTTTCATCAATCCGGAGAACGGCAAACGAGAAAAACTGCCCGTTAAAGTGGTTGAAGGCCGTATTGGTGTGAACGTGGAGCAAGTGGATTTGAAGTAACTCGTTCGATGGATGACCACATGACCGCACGTTGCGCTTTGCCAATCTGTTTTCTGGCGTCGCTTATCTCTTTGCAGCCAGGATCGACTGCGAGCGCTGATGAAAAACTGAAGGGGATTGCATGCCGCTTGGTGCATCTCGGTTACCCGGCACCCGAAGCGAAGGCTTTCTACAACGAAGTCACGGTTCGAAAGTCCGCCGTCGGCACCTTTTTCATGGTCTGTGGCTGGGACGCCGGCTATTTCGGAATCCAGGAACTTGGGAATGGCAAGAAGCTGCTTATCTTTTCGGTATGGGATTCCCAGCAGAACAATCCGAAGGCAGTCGAGGAGGATAAGCGCGTCAAATTGATTCATCGGGATGAGAAGGTCCGCATCGGGCGTTTCGGCGGTGAAGGGACGGGCGGGCAATCGTTCTTCGATTATGACTGGAAGCCCGATACAACCTATCGGTTCTTACTCACGTCCGCAGTAAACGTGAAGCGAACGGAGTATTCCGGCTATTTCTTTGTGCCCGAAGAGAAGAAATGGCGGCATCTTATCACGTTTTCGACGATTACGGGCGGAAAGAATCTGCGGGGCTTTTACTCGTTTATCGAAGATTTCAAACGCGACAAAGTCTCCGCGACAAAAACCCGCGAAGCGGTCTATGGCAATGGCTGGGTTCAGACAATCGGCGGGGAGTGGGTTCCCCTTTTGAAAGCTCGCTTCACTGCCGACAGCAATCCGGTCCTGAACATCAATGCAGGGTTGATGGGGAATAGATTCTTTCTCGCCACCGGCGGCGAGATTGCGAACGTCGGAACGAAACTTCGCGATGTCGTGGAACTGCCGGCGGACAAAAAGCGGAGCGCGCCCCGAGACTTGCCAGGTCTACCGATGACAAGTTCCAAATAGCAACGTCGACAGGATCCCCCATATCAACCAGCTCCACAGCAGGTCGGGGCGAGAGCAATCAACACGCCCCGAGCATCACCGCGCTAAGTAACTGTAGTATCTGGCTGCGGTAACGGTCTATCAGTCGCGCTCCGAAATAGAGGAGGGAGGGCACGGTAACTTGGTCGCGCCCAGTTTTCGCTCAGGAATGGCAGGCTGGAGACTGAAATACTCGCCTTGCAGACTCTAGCGGTCGGCGTATGATAGTGTATTGAGGCAAGCGAAACTTATTTCTCTTCAATCACTGGTCCAAACTTCGTTGGATGACTGGATGAAGGGCACTCCAGGTTTGCTGGAAGGCTCGTCATGAGTAAGCCGATGTGGTCGAATACCTTCGGGTGTTCCTCCACGTCGGCTTTTTTGTTGGCTAGCTTGATTCCTGTGAGATCAAAAGGAACGAACAAAATGATCGAGTCCGAGGCCGGCATGGCGCAACAGATCGCGCAAGCGGCAATCGCTTTCGAGTTGAGCCGCACAGGCCATTCTCCCAAGTCGGTCACCGTGGTCATGACTGACAACACATTGATGATCACCCTGCACGGCGCACTGTCGCCGGCAGAAATTGCCCTGGCCAAAAGTCCGACGGGCGCTGCCCAGGTGCAGGATTTTCACCGCCAGTTGTTCACCAGTTCTGCTGATTCGCTGCGGCAAGAGATCAAAAGAATCACCGGAGTCGAGGTACGCGAATCGGCAGCAGAAATCGAGCCGACCACTGGGACGGTGGTCCAGGCGTTTACCTCCGGAACGGTGGTGCAAGTGTTCTTGCTCGCTTGCGATGTGCCTGGGGAAACCTGGAGTGGGAAATGCTCTTGACTTACCCCTCACAAGTCATAGATTAGAATTGTGGGGTTCAATAAGAATTGACCCATACCTGCAATTGATTCGTTGGAAGACTAGGCAAAGGGCAACCCAACTCAAAGGGTGGCCCGTTGACGAGTAAACCGATGTGGTGCAATGCTCTCAAGCGTTCCACCACATCGGTTTTTTTTTGGCCTTAGCCGTGGTATCAGCCCACGAAGCGATTGCGCCGAAGGGGTCACTCCCTTCATCAGGGTTTCCTGAGACCAGCGACTGGTTCAAAACATTGCCGGGTCGCTGGACTTCACCACAGCATCCGCCACCGGGCAGGATGCGACCCAGTTCAAACTGGGATTTCACTAATGCGGCTTGCCGCCAAAGGTCACTATGGGTCTTTTACTTCTCGTCGTTCTAATCCTCCTCCTCGTAGGCGGATTACCCAACTGGGGCTATTCGCGAAATTGGGGTTATGGCCCCAGTGGTCTGCTCGGATTACTTGCGATTGTTTTTATCTGCCTGATGCTCTTCGAAGTCGTTCACTGGCGAACATTGACTTATTGACGACAGTGATTTCGGCGGAGTGAGGAGCCTCTTCAGGATCTTTGCTCTGTCCGGCGACTACTGCAACAGACAATCTCAAAAACAAATGGGCGAGCCCAAGAGGGAATGGGTGATTTATGAGTGCGATTCTTCAGATTAAACAAGATTCAATGGCCCTGTTGCCAGAAGTGCAGCCCATCCACAAGGGGATCGGATCGAGTTGGCTTGGTTACGGCGCGTTCATCTTGCTTCATCTGGCGTGCATCACGGTGTTCTTCACCAGCACCAACCTATGGGTGCTTTCGATGTGCGCGGTTTGTTACATCATCCAGATGTTCGGCATTACGGCGGGCTATCACCGCTACTTCAGTCACCGTGCGTTCAAGACCAGTCGGGTGTTCCAGTTCTTCCTGGCCTGGCTGGGATGCAGTGCGGCGCAAAACGGACCGAGTTGGTGGGTAGCTCAGCATAGACACCACCATCGAACATCAGACACAAAAGATGATTTGCATTCACCCGTGGCTCATGGATTCTGGTGGTCTCACGTGGGCTGGATCCTCTCTCGGGAGTCTGACGGAACGGACGAGCAGTCGGTCAAAGATGTGAGAGGACACTTCGAAATGCGCCTACTGGATCGCTTCTTCTGGTTTCCGCCGCTGGTACTGGCCGGCTTGTGTTATCTGCTGGGCGGGTGGAGTGGTGTTGTGTGGGGGTTTTTGGTCAGTACGCTCTTATCGCACCACGCCACGTTCACAGTGAATTCAATCTGCCATTTGTGGGGCAGTCAACGCTACAAAACCGGCGATGCCAGCAGGAACAATCTCCTGATAGCACTGATCACGCTGGGCGAGGGCTGGCACAACAACCACCACCATTATCAAAGCAGCGCGAAGCAGGGGTTCCGATGGTGGGAAATCGATATCAGCTACTACTTCATCCGCATGCTGTCGTGGGTAGGTCTGGTCTGGGATATTCGAACTGCGCCCGCCAAACACAGAGTGGATGTTGCCCCCGAGTTCATCAAGAGCTAGGGCTGGGAAGTGCTGCCGTCGAGTCGAGGAAGCACTTGGAGCAATGTTGTCCAGGAACCAATGAATGATCGTTCCCGCAGGCAGCAGGGTTCAAACGATCGCTTACGGAAAGTTGAGGCAGCCGATGGAAAACGTAAAAGATTTGGCACAGATCGTCTATTATATCGCTCTGAGTATCGCGGGGCCGCTCGCGCTCATCGAGTACTTCAAGTCAAAGAAACGAGATCGCCAGGAGAAGGAATACAACACGTACCACGAACTCGATAATCGCTTGTTCGACTACCAAAAACTGGCACTCGAACACTACGATCTCGATATCCTGGATGTTCCAAACAATGAACCCTCTCTTGCGTTCGATAAGAAGCGAAAGCAGGAGATGGTGGCATATTCGATCTTGTTTTCGTTGTTTCAACGAGCCTTCTTGATGTTTCGAGATCAAGCCGAGATCTTCAAGGAAAAGCAGTGGTCGGGTTGGAAGCTCTATCTCGATGTAATCATTCGCCGCGAAAATGTTCGAGCAGCCTGGCAACTGAGCAAGAGCACCTACGACACGGAATTTCAAGCGTTCATGGATGCCAAAGTTGCCTCGAGTATGCCGAAAGTTTCCGGAGCCGTTGTCCCTAAAGTAACTTCAGAAACAATTGCAGAAGCCCTCGAGCCCGACCCAGTTCACTCCATTTGATCGCATTCGTGCGATCGTTCGGAACCACCACATCGGCTTCGATCATCGCGGCCGACGTTTGCTTTTCTTTCAATCGGAGTTCGACCATGAGTACCGACCTTCAGGCCGCGCCTGCCCCCGCCCCTCCACCTACCCCACCCGCGCCGGTTGCGGTTTACAATGTTTTCCGCCCTGGACCGAAAGCGGAGGCCGACCAGATCGTGATCTACGGTCATTCGAGTCTCCTGTATTGGTGGCCAGTCTGGTTGGTATCTTTCGTCTTGGCTGCCGCGACTTATGTTGAGGGCGATCATTCCGGGGGAGTGACCGTGAGTAACACGAACATCCCGGGCGCTGTATTCGTGGTAACTCTGCTCGCGGTCGCCATTTCCAGTACGGTCATTTTTCGGGGCATGGTATCGGTGGTTGCCATCGTGTCGATTCTCGCCGGGATCGTGCTATTCGCATGGTTCGGCTGGTGGGGCAGCATCCTCGGGTTCCTTGGCGGCCTGGAGATTAGGATCAACGCGGCCGGTTATTTGTGTTTCGCGATCCCGCTGTTTCTAGCCTGGCTGGCAGTGGTGTGTATGTACGACCGGCAGACCTACGTCATCTTCGGCCGAGGGCAAATCCGCTACGTACTGGAGGTCGGGGACAGCGAGGTGGTGATACCGGCAGAAGGCGCGGTCGTTGAGAAGAAGCGGAGCGATGCCTTTCGACACTGGGTACTTGGGCTGGGTGCTGGGGATCTGCTCATTCAATCCGGCGCTCGCGGCAGCCCGACGATTGGTCTAAGAAACGTCCTCCACATTCGCCGCAAGTTGGTCGTGATCGACAAGCTTATGCGGGAGAAGGCGGTCACCATGGCCTGATCCAAAGGCGTGTCGATGTTATTCGTTTCAAATCAAGTAATTGGAGCTACAGAGTCATGATGAAATTTCTGGGAGTTGTTTTGGTTCTTGCGCCGGGCGTAGGCGCACTGGGCTACTGGCGAGGATGGTTCAGCGTAACCAGGGAGAATCGCGATGTTGCGGTTCAGGTGGATGACGCAAAATTTAAGCACGATAGGAGAGAATTCAGCAAGTCTGTCAACGAGAAAGCAGAGGCGCTGAAGCAGCGTGTCGAGAGTCTATGGGAAAAATCCAAGGGGCTGACCGGCGACCGGAAAGTGCAGATACAGAAAGAACTGGCTGAATTAAAGAAGAAACACGAGCGACTTGAGAAGCAGATCCAGGGGCTCGAGGATTCGGGTCAGGATAAGTTTGAAAGCGTCAAAGCAGATCTTTCGAAAAACCTCGCGGAAGTGGAAAAGAAGATCGACGAATTGACGAAAGAACTGGAAAAGAAGACAGGAGAGTAGCGACCTGTGCCAGCGCACTGAGCGAGATGTTGAAGCAATAGGTCATAATCAAACACTACACGTCGGCTGCGGAACGCAATCTTGCGCCGACAAGCGAGATTCCGCGAACCAACAACCTAAGGAGTTCACGACCATGACTGCAATTGTGAAAGCAGCGCCGAAAGAAATCGTCCGAAGGCCCAGCGATGCGAAAAGCGTCATCGCACCGGTAGTTCCTTCGGATCGTCAGGCTCTGATCGACGGCCTGAATCACGACTTGGCCGGCGAGTATCAGGCGATCGTGATGTATATCCATTATTCGGCCATACTGACCGGACCGTTTCGCCGGGATTTACGATCTCTTTTCCAGGCGGAAATCGCCGACGAACAGGGCCACGCGCAGTTCTTGTGCGACAAGATTGCTGCAATGGGAGGTGAGCCGACCACACAACCCGGGCCGGTAACTCACGTAAGCCAGCCTCGGAAAATGCTGGAATGCGCGCTGAATGCGGAGATGCAAGCCATCGCGGATTACACGACTCGCATTGGCCAGGCCGAGATTTGCGGCGAGCTGGGGCTCAAGGTACAGTTGGAAAATCAACTCTCCGACGAAACGCGGCATAAAGAAGAACTCGAACGCATCATCGCCGGATGGGATGAACTGAACCTTGACCGTAATCAAACGGAGGATCGCTGGCAAGATGACGGCGGCCAAGGATAGGCCGGGGTCGATTCAGCCCGGCAGCAACAGTTTCAACAATCGCGGAAGATGCTAGCGAGCAGGCGCTATTTGAACCGAGAAGTCGTTAGGATCGCGCCGAGGCCAAAGACCCTATTTCTTCTTGGCTTCGCGAACGATCGGTGCATCAGCCAAGCTGAATAGAACCACCTCTTCGCCGGTACTGGTACTGACATCGTGGTGCAGGCTCACGACTTTGACGCCGGTCGCTTCGAGGATCAATCCTTCCAGCATTGGCCGGGCGGTTTCGATCAGATGCGTACGAACTTGCTTCAGCAAATCTCTTCCCCTTTCACTTGGGGAGGATCGAACCAAATGGTCTTCGGCGGCGGTCAAGACACCTTTGAGGCGCACTACCAGCAGGTCGTCCAGTAGGTAAGCATGAATGCCCTTCGGCCCCCGGCCCATAAAGTCCTGCTGAAAGCGTGCGATCGTTTGACACACGGCCGCCTCGATTTCACCCTGCGTTTTCATGGCCATCTCCGAAGAGGGTGGTGAGTAGTTCAATTGATCAGCTGGTTACAATGAACTAATAAGGAGAGTGGGCCGGTTATCTTTGGTTTTATGGAATACAAGGTTTATTTCACTTGCAATCCACGTTACCACCCCTACAATCCTTCAATAGCGGATCAGAAACGAGTCTTTTGGGCCGCAATGAATTAAGTCGAAGTTGTCGGAAGACTAACTAAAGGGCATCCCACTCACTTGTGGGAGGCTCGTTAAAAAGTAAACCGGCGCGGTTGAATACTTCAGGGTGTTCAACCGCGCCGGTTTTTTTTTGCTTCGGCTCAACAACTTGTCCCGGATGAACACCGCTTTTTCGGCGGAACCGTTCATTTGTCTCGACTGTTTCAGCAAACGTTTTTCGGAGAATTTCTCGATCTCGCATATCGCGGGATCGACCCGTCTCCGGTCTCAAAAAGGCAGGTAGCGATGAAGAGTTCATTCACAGCAGGGATCGTGTTTGGGTTGGCGGTGTTCACCGGCTGCAACCGAGGCACTCCGGGAGGCCCAGGGACGACCGAACCCGAATCCAAGAAGCATTTCTACGACGTCGGACATCCCGATAACACTTTCTCATTGAGCGTGCCCTCAAATCTCCCTCTGATGACGACCAGTCTGAAACAGGGCGGGACCACGAAGGTGAAGATCAGCATCAACCGAGGCAAGAATTTCGATCAGGATGTCACGCTCAAGTTTGAAGGGTTGCCCACTGGGGTGACGATCGACAAGTCGAATTCCCAGATCGCACACGACAAAACGGAAGCGGACTTGACACTCACAGCCGCGGATGACGCGGCACTGGGCACTTTCGAGGTCAAGGTTTTGGGACATCCGGCGACCGGCGGGGACGCAAAGAACTCTTTCAAGATCAATGTGGACAAGGAAGAGACTTTTACGCTGAGTGTGCCGACCTTTTCAACGTCCGTCAAGCAAGGAGAAACCAAAGCTGTGTCGATCGGCATCAATCGAGACAAGAGTTTCGACCAGGATGTGACGCTCAAATTCGCGGATCTACCCAAGGGAGTGACCCTCGATCCGGTAAGCCCCGTCATCAAACACGGCGACACGGAGGCAAAGCTCAAGTTGACCTCCGTTGACGATGCCCCATTGGGCGACTTCACGATCAAGGTAACGGGCCATCCCACGAAGGGTGCCGATGCTTCACACGATTTCAAGATCAGCGTGGACAAGAAGTAACAAGAAGTTACGCGCAAGGTGTAAATGCTTGCCCTCCAGGGGGCAAGCAACGCGAATGTGTCAAAAACTTCTAACTCGAGCAACTTATGAACGCTGATACAGTAAAAACGAAAGAGAACGGATTGGCCGAAGCCGGCTACGGTCGCTCAGCAACCGTCTGGATCAGCCCGCGCTTGCTGCGGTGGGTCGTGCCTACCGCAGTGGTCGCGATATTTGTCTTGCTGTTCCTGCCGTGGACTGGTGCTTACCCGAGCGGCTACCCGGCTTATACTCAGAACGCGTTCCAAACGATTTGGGGTGGGGTGTCCGTGAACCCTATCGCGACAAGTGCCCTCGACTCGGCAAAGCCGTTTGACAAGATCGAGAAGAATCCCTTCATGCTTCTTTACATCTTGTTCATTGTCTTCGCGATTCTCTTGATTCTGGCACCTCTGGTGGTCTCCGCTTCTCGTGTTCAAACCTTTCGGCCCATCGTCCAATCCCTTTGGCAGCGGCGTGAAGGATTCTTGCGAACAATGGCCTTCGGGTCGTTCGTGGTTTTGATGGTTCAACTATGGGTGGGGTTCGGCTTCGAAGCCGCTGTTGCCGCCAAGGCGGACACGATCAAGGCGGTGGAACTTGTAGGCGCGAAAACGGCCGAGGGCGCGAGACGGCGAATATCCACCGCGGACTCGACGTCAGTCCATTGAACTTGCGCGGTACACTCTGGCTTCACCTTGCCATTTTCTTCAATGCCGTATTTCTTATGGCAGTGACGTTGGAACTCTGGCTCAAGTGGCGCGGCACCAGGCCGTTGCCACGGATCAATGTGCAGGAGTAGCGGTGACGCGGTGCGTCCGACCCCTGACTTCCAGTGGCGGGAATGTCGCATCGTGTCGCGCCGGAACAAGGAGCAAGGTTATGTCGATTTTCGCGGATCCATACGAAGGATAGACCTTGAATCTGAAAGATGCACTCGTTGCCCCCCTCGACGCTCTGTCCCGGCGGTTCGATCTTCTCGCCGCCGGAGCGACCGACTACGCATTGTTCCTGACCGATCCAGATGGCCTGCTGATTTGCTGGAACCTCGGGGCCGAGCGCCTCTTCGGATACCGCGCCGATGAGATCATCGGGCAACACTTCTCCCGCTTCTTTTCTTCTGAAGACATTATTGCCGGCCAGCCCGAGTATGAACTCGCCACTGCCCGAGAGCTTGGTCAAGCCGATAGCCTGCGCTGGCAGATTCGCAAGGACGGCACTCGATTCTGGTGCAAGGCGACCTACACTGCCCTCTACGATGAAAAAAAACAAATCGACGCCTATGCGAGGATGATGCACGATTTGACCGAAGATCAGGCGCGGCAGGCCGAACACATGCGAGCGGATGGCCTGACCGAGGCCAACCGCGGGAAGAAGGAGTTTATGGCCTTGCTTTCCCACGAGCTCCGCAATCCACTTTCCCCCATTCTCAACGCCTTGTGCATCCTGAAACAAGTCCGGACCGCAGACCCAGTCGTTCAGCAAGTCAGCGGAATCATCGAGAGGCAAGTAAAGCAGATGGTGCAGCTCATCGATGACTTGTTGGACGTAAGGCGTCGGACATGGAAGTGAATTTGCAGTCAAGCTGCCGCTTTTGGCAGATGGACCGATGCCTGAGGAGGATTATTTATGCCGGTCCCAGCGATTTCTTCGGATGTGCGCCGACAATTTGCGGTCAAACACTCGACTCGTTTTCGATATAGTCAACCTATTCAGCACAGCAGTCATTGCGTTCACTTACGGCCAATCGACGACATCCACCAGAGGGTCAGCGCCGATTGCCTGTCAATCGTGCCCGAGGTTCCCATCACCGATTTTGAGGATGTCTTTGGCAATTGGGCCAATCGGTTTGAGATCGACAAACCCTACCTGGATCTCACCCTCACGGCCAACTCGACAGTCATCTTGTCCAGCGTCGATCTGTTCGCGTTTGCTCAACGGCCCATCCGATCATCGTTTCCCTTGGTTTGGATGCCGTGGGAGCACACGATGCTTTCCCCCTATCTGGCACCGCTGGAGTTGCCGGAAACTCAACTCCGGGAGATTTACGATTACGCCATGTCGTTCGTCCAACGCAACAACCTCGATCTGATGGAAACGCTTTTCGACATGAACCTCACTCTTTTCCGCGAATACAAGTACGTGCCGGGCAGTACCGGACTTGAAACCACGCCATACGAGGTGCTAACCAGCAAGAAGGGTGTCTGTCAGGATTTTGCCAACTTGTTCATCTGCATGGCTCGCTTGCTCGGGATTCCGGCTCGTTATGTCTGTGGCTATGTCTACACCGGCACCAGCGGGCCCCAGTCGAAAAACGCTTCGCATGCATGGCTTCAGTTGTACATTCCTAATGTTGGCTGGAAAGGGTTCGACCCAACCAACGGCGTGCTGGCAAACACCAATCACATCCGCGTGGCTTATGGCCGGCATTATCGAGATGTCGCACCTACTTCAGGCACACTCTACTCATCCGCTTCTGAAACGATGAGTATTGATGTCCAGGTCGCCGAGTTGGAAATCAACCATCCGCAATGAGGTTGCGATGGCCAAAGTGAGGACATGGGCAGTCGGACGCCTTGGAGTTGGGACACCTGGATCGCCCATGCGAGAGTGCAAGTATTGTCGCATTCCGCACACCTTCGGCTCGATTCGCCGCCCTCGGTTTGTCGGGCGACAGCATCGGTGACGCAGGGCGAGAGCGTTGATAGCTTCCCCGCCCGCTACTTCTCCGATCGAATTGTGAACTATTGAATGTTCACGACTTTCCAGCTTCCTGGAACCACGCTGACTTTCTCTATCTTGGTCTTGGCTTGCCCATTTTCTTTCCAGGTTGCCAGGATCTCATAGGTGTATCTTCCCGGTTCGAGCGCCGGAGACTGAAACTCTCGAACTGTCCCCTTCGTATCTGTTTTCATCCCATTGACGGTAACCTCGGCATTGGGATCGGGGACTATAACTTTGATGTGCGTCGTCATGTCGGATTGCGTTGCCGAAGCCGTCGCTGATGGAGCAAAAGGATCCTGGTACAGCGACGTCGAAGGCGGTGTCACGTAGGGGTCATAACCGGCCCCATAATAGGGATCATTTCCCATGTTTGAATAAGCACCATAGCCGCCATAACCATCACCGCCATAGCCGCCACCATAGCCGCCATAGCCACCACCGTAGCCGCCATAGCCACCACCGTAGCCGCCGTAGCCGCCAAGGCTGCCGAGGCCATAGCCGAGACCTAAGCCGATTCCGAAACCTCCGTAACCAAGCCCGTAGCCGCCGTAGCCTCGTCCCGAATATCCGCCACGATTGACGTATGCACCACGGCCAGCCATCGCTCCACGACCCACCCCTCCGCGACCACCGCCACCGCGGGCACCACCGCGAGCCGCCTGCAGGGGTTCGGCTAGCCGCCAGCAAGAGGATCGTCGTCAGAGCCAAACTTCCACCGAACCTTATGAAGAATCGAGACATTGCACAAACCTCATTTTTGGGCGAATAAGAACGGGCGAATGTTCTGGGTGATGAACTCTGCAGAATGGTCAAGATCGATGCCGCTGATTCCTTTTGGTGTTTGATTGACAAAGATTAAACAGAAGTGGTGAGTGAGGATTGTATTCGCGGACACGACTTCTACAATCACTAAGCAGATGGACGGGAGAGATTCTCTTGAGCCGTTTTCAATAGCAAGACGACGGTTGAAGCGGCTACAGT